>NZ_JAAOZT010000001.1 GCF_011947285.1 Glaciimonas immobilis
TGCAACCAGTGTGAAAGTAGGTCATCGTCAGGCTCTTATTAAAAAACCCTCCCGGAGTAATCCAGGAGGGTTTTTGCTTTGCCGGTACGCTTTGCGCTATGGCATGCTTCATAAGTAAATAAGCGTGCCCGCCGGACCGTCTGTCTCTAAAAATGCGCCGCAGAGGCGTCAATCGCAATCCCGGTTAAAGTAAAAGGCCGCTAACCTGCGTGGGCTACGACCTTTCACGAATCTCCTTTATATGTGAAGCCCGATCATCCCGATCTTAGCAAAAGACTGACTTTTGCATTAAGACTGGCCTTGAAATTATTTGGAGTATTCAAAAAGGCTGAGCTTTAGCCTTAAAAGTGGTAACCAACACGCACTATGGCAAAATTGGCACCGCTATTGGGCTTCTTAATGCCGCCGTTTGAAAAATGCTGCAGTCTCAAACCCAGATCAACGCCGTTGCTGAATACAAAGCCGGCACCTATATGGTCACCAAACTCAAATGCTGTAGAAAAACGACGGCTGTTGTTATCGTATAAATGCGACATCACGTGAACGCCGATACCTGCCTCGGCATAGGCACCCTTTTTATCATCTTTTTGGAAGCGGAATACAGGGGTGAAACCGATATCAGTGATCTTCTTTTGTTGCCCAGGAAAATTTAAATACTGATTTTCCCGAAATTCCGTCAGACTCAAGTCCCAATAACCGCCAATATGCGTCCCGTTGGATTGCCACCATTTGGTGCCCCAATCCCATTGCGTTGCGGCGCGTACAAATTGACTCTTATTACCGGTGCCGACTTCTAATGAAGCGGAGTCGGGGGTGTAGTCGATCGCATGGGCCGCCTGCATACCCGCTAATAAGCATCCGATTGTGAGGAGTTTAAAACCCATTCGTTTGTTTGACATAGAAGACTTTCGACAAAAAAAGCAGGTAGGAAGTGTTAATGGACAATAATCAGCGGTCAATTTATCTGCCGCAAGCTATCACGCATGGCTCTAAATAATAGATTAAAAACCGTAAATTCTACCAAAATCGTAGTAATGGTGGCGTAAAAACACAATGATCAAAAATGTACCAGATTTTATGTGCCTTGATCCATTGTTACTTACCTTACCTCGCTTATTTAATCCCAACGAAAGCAATACAAGACAAGACAGTAAAGAAAATTTCATATATGCAAGGTTGATGTCAACTTATGGGTTATAAAGTTGGAGATGGGAATTTTATTATCTCGCGACGCCTCTGGGATCGCGTCCGGGGACGCGATACAAAGCTGCACCACTACCTAACGGTTTCAAAAACGCCCCAGCGAAATTAACCCGCTAGCTGGCACCGATCGGTAGTAACGCATCGTTGACCTTCTGATTGGCGTGGAGGAGGTTGCAGGATCCCAGCCATGGCCGCCGTCACGACGAGGGGCCATGGCTATACGACTTTTCACGGAAGATTTATGGCTAAATTTTTGACGAATCGCAGAAGAGAATTAAGTTGTGTTGAAGCTTAACGAAAAATCCACTCGCGGTTAGCACCAACACATTGACAACGTTGCACATTGATTACCGCAGACGCAGCCTGTGCCGCGCCGCAAGCGTTGCAATCACACTCAATATCGCACCAGCAATCACATAAAACGTCACCGCTAACTTGTTCCCCGTGGCTGCAATTAGCCATGTAATAGTCATGCCGGCAAAGCCGCCAAAAATCATCACTGCGATGTTATAACAAAGCGACATCCCGGTACCGCGCGTCTGTACGGGGAAAATATCTGACAACAGCGCAGGCATAGAGGCGAAATACATCGTCATCAAAATACCGATGATGCCCTGAACCAATAGCAAATTTAAGAAGCTCGGGTTTACAGACAAGTAAGAAAATAAAGGGTAAGTCATCACCACAAACAGGATGCTACTTGCCAGCATAAACGGTGTTCTGCCATATTTGTCCGAAAGGTGGCCGACCAGCGGCGAAAAAAACATCATGATCGCTCCGGCAAGAATGGTCGCGCTAAACGAAGCGGCAGAGGTCATACCCAATTGTTTGACGGCATAGGTCGGCATGTAAATCACCAGATATACCGATACTGTTGCCATAATTACGCTGCCAGTTCCGATCAGCAGGCGTTCTTTATGAAAAGTCAGGATGTCGCGGAGCGGTGTAGCGGTGGCATTGGTCGCCGAAAATTCTGGCGACTCTTCAAGGTTTCTACGGATGTAGTACCCGGCAGGACCGATCAGCAGGCCGAAAATAAACGGTAGGCGCCAACCCCATCCCTGTAACTGTTCGGGGGAAAGCTGCGAAGACAAAACTGCACCAAAGCTAGCGGCCAGCAAAATGCTGAGTCCTTGGCTTGCCACTTGCCAACTAGAAAAGAAGCCGCGCCGATGCGGTGCATGTTCGACGAGAAAAGCCGTAGAACTACCGAATTCGCCGCCCGCAGAAAAGCCTTGAATCAAACGTGCTAATACAATTCCTGCGGGTGCCCAAAGGCCAATTGACGCGTACGTTGGCATGACAGCAATCATTAACGTACCGATCATCATCAGCAAAATGGAGAGTGTTAGCGCCGCCTTGCGTCCGACGCGGTCTGAGTAGGCACCCAATATCACCGCCCCCAGCGGACGCATAAAGAAAGATACGCCAAATGTCGCAAACGTGATCAGCAACGACACCGTCTGGTTTTCTGTGGGGAAAAACAACTTGGCAATGGTGACGGCAAAGGCGCTATAAATCAGCACATCGAACCATTCCAGCGCGTTCCCAATAGAGGACGAAATAACGGCGCGCCAGGTTTGGGGATGATGGTCGGGTAGGATCGACACCGGGCTGGCTTCGGGACTGACTTCTTGTATGATCATATAGAACCTCCTTTGACGCGCTTGCTATTATGGATGCGATTTTATGTAAATATTATTTATATCGCCGCTTAGATCACCAGCTTCCGTATTGGCTTGGGCAAAACCTTCCAAACAAAGGTAAGATTCTGATTGGTATAACGCATATGCATCGTCGAAGATAGTAAACCAGTTTGATTGAAGCGGCATATAAATCGCTAGGATTATGCCGGCTCAGGCCACCGCTAACGAATATCTTGCACCTCAGCGAACACCAAAAAGGAACCCATGAATAGCACCGTACCAAGCCCAGCATCGCTTCATCCATCGCCCGAAATTATCACCATGATCGAGCGCCTTATCGCGTTTCCTACCGTCTCCCGCGACTCAAACCTGGGCTTGATCGAATGGACCCGAGACTATCTGGCCGGGCTGGGCGTGACATCAAGGTTGACCTATGACGCGAGCGGAAAGAAGGCAAATCTCTTTGCTACCTTGGGACAGGGGAAGAAACCGGGACTGATTCTTTCCGGCCATACCGATGTTGTGCCGGTGGAAGGCCAAGCCTGGGATACCGATCCCTTTAAGGCGACGATCAAGGATGGATTGTTGTATGGACGCGGTTCAGCGGACATGAAAGGCTATATCGCCACTGCCCTGGCTATGGCACCGAAATTCCTGGCAGCTGACATGGATGCGCCGTTGCATTTTGCGTTGTCGTACGATGAAGAAGTTGGCTGCATCGGGGTGCAAGGACTCATCAAGGATTTACAGGAACTGGGCTTGACCCCGGCCGGTTGCATCGTTGGCGAGCCAACTTCAATGCAACCGATTATTGCGCACAAAGGCACCAACCGTTTTCGCTGCTGTATTACCGGCCGTGAAGCGCATTCTAGCTACACCACTCTGGGTGTGAACGCGATTGAATATGCCGCACGCATCATCGTGTACATCCGGCAGATGGCCGATCGCTTCGCACAACTTGAAACGCGCGACTACGGATTTACCGTCCCCTACACCACCATGCAGACCGGTTTAATTCACGGTGGTCTGGCGTCCAATATCGTGCCTAAAGAATGTGTCTTCGATTTTGAAGCGCGCACCATGCCGGGCGTTGATGCAGGGGTGCTGTATCAGGAGGTGCAGGATTTTGCGGCCAAATTACTACCAGAAATGCAACTGGTTGAGCCGAACGCTAAGATCGCCTTTGAATGGCTGGCATCGGCACCGGGTCTGAATACCAAAGAGCATGACGCCATCGTCCAGTTGGCGGCTTCGCTATCGCGCAATAAGACCACAGGGGCGGTATCGTATGGCACGGAGGCTGGCCTGTTTCAACGGGCAGGCATTCCGACTGTCGTATGCGGTCCCGGCAATATTGAACAAGCGCATCGCCCGAACGAATTCGTTGCGCTGGAACAGATCGCCCAATGCGAAGCCTTTATGATGCGTCTGTTAGATCCGGTCATTTCCCTTTCGCAGAAATAGTCTGAGGGATCCAAACTAAATTGACACCAATCTTTTTATACGTAACCAGACGATCATGACTACAACTATTGTTCGCGCAGCCTGTCCACACGATTGTCCCGACACTTGTGCCATGTTGGTCACAGTTACAGACGGCGTGGCGACCGAGGTGCGGGGCGATCCCGATCATCCGACGACAGCTGGCGTGCTCTGTACCAAAGTGTCACGCTACACAGAGCGCACTTATCACAAAGACCGCTTGCTATATCCCATGAAGCGAATTGGTGCCAAGGGTGAAGGTAAATTCGCCCGCATCAGTTGGGATGAGGCGATAGAAACGATAGCGACTCGCCTGGGTGCGATAGCAGATAAAGATCCGCTCGCGATCTTGCCATACAGTTACGCGGGCACGATGGGACTGGTGCAAAGCGAATCAATGTCGATGCGTTTCTTTAACCGGATTGGTGCCTCCTTACTGGATCGCACTATCTGCTCGTCCGCTGGAGGCGCAGGCTATAAGTATACTATCGGCGCCCGCATAGGAACCGACACCGAACAATTCCAGAATGCCAAATTGATCCTGATTTGGGGCGGCAATCCGATTGCTTCCAATCTGCATTTGTGGATGCGTGTGCAGGCAGCAAAACGCAACGGTGCAAAACTGATTGCGATCGATCCTTATCGTTCGCTGACGGCAGAAAAATGTCATCAACATATTGCTTTGCTGCCGGGCACCGATGCCGCATTGGCGTTAGGCATGATGCATGTGTTGATAGCGGAGAGCCTGCTGGACCAGGATTACATCACACAACACACGCTTGGATTTGACGCGCTGCAAGCCCGCGCGTTAGAGTGGCCACCAGAGCGCGTTGCTGAGGTGTGTGGCATAAGCGCGCAAGAAGTCATTCAGTTAGCGCGCGATTACGGTACGGCTGCGCTCGCCGGTGACGGTGTCGCGATCCGGGTTAATTATGGCCTGCAACGGGTGCATGGCGGTGGTATGGCGGTACGGAATATCACTTGTCTGCCGGCATTGGTCGGGGCTTGGCGGCACGCGGCTGGCGGGGTCCAGTTATCGACATCGGATAGCTTTCCTAAAAACAGTCAGGCCCTGCAACGACCAGATCTTTTGACACGCCAAAAGAAGCCATCACGGTTGATTAACATGAGCACCATCGGCGCAGATTTACTGCGGGAGTCATCGGTTGATTTCGGCTCTAAAATTGAAGCGCTGATAGTTTATAACGCAAATCCCGTAGCGGTTGCGCCGCAATCGAGCGCAGTTGCAGCAGGCTTTGCCCGTGAAGATTTGTTTACTGTAGTGCTCGAACATTTTCAGACAGATACTGCCGATTTTGCCGATATATTATTGCCCGCCACGACGCAACTTGAGCACTCGGACGTGCATTCTGCGTACGGTCATTTGTACATGCTCGCCAACAATCCGGCCATCGCGCCGTTGGGCGAAGCGAAGCCGAATACCGAGATATTTCGGTTGTTGGCAGCGCGGATGGGATTCGATGAAGATTGTTTTAAGGAGAGCGACGATGCGATCGCCGCACAGGCTTTTGACAGTAGTCATCCGCGCGCAATCCATTTCGATTGGGACGCACTGAAGCAGAAGGGCTGGCAAAAACTAATCATGCCCGATGCACCCTTTGCGCATGGCGGATTCATGACGCCATCAGGTAAATGTGAGTTCTTTAGTGCCAGCATGCAAGCCGACGGACTGGACCCGTTGCCGACGTACATTCCACCGTACGAATCGGTCGCCAGCAACCCTTTGCTGGCGATCAAATATCCTCTGGCGATGATATCCCCGCCTGCACGTAATTTTCTCAATTCAAGCTTTGTAAATGTACAAAGTCTGCGCGATACCGAGGGCGAGCCGCATCTGGATATGCATCCTTCCGATGCCGCGCAGCGAGGCATTACTAGCGGTGCTGCGGTGCGGATTTTTAATGATCGCGGCACGTTGACGGCCAAGGTTCGCGTTACTGACAAAGCGCGACCGGGATTGGTGGTCGGACTATCTATCTGGTGGAAAAAATTTGCCTCCGATGGAAAAAATGCGAATGAGGTCACCAGCCAGCGCCTGACGGATATGGGACGGGCACCCACATTTTATGACGTGTTAGTCGAGGTTGAGTCAATGTGACAGGACCCGGGGAGCGCGCACATGGTCACGATCCAGCCAGGAAAGTTATCGATCATTGGTGTGAACGCGTTATTTCTAACGTTCTTTGCATCCCTGATAGGCGGTTGCGCGCAGTTGGATTATTACGCGCAAGCCGTGCGCGGAGAGTTCTCATTGCTGGCCGATGCACGTCCAATTCCTGTATGGCTGAGCGATCCGTCTACCAGTGAAAAACTGAAGGGGCAACTGCGCACGGTGCAGGAAATTCGGCAATTCGCCGTAACGCAGTTGCGCTTGCCCGACAACCAAAGTTATCGTAATTATGTTCAGTTGCAACGCAAGTTTGTGTTGTGGAATGTGGTGGCGACCCCGGCCTTATCGTTGAAGCCAAAACAATGGTGCTTTCCCATTGCGGGCTGTGTGTCCTATCGCGGTTATTATAACCAGCAAAGCGCCCAGCAATATGGTGCGCAACTTCGCAGCGAGGGCTACGATGTACAAGTACTCGGTGTACCCGCCTACTCTACTTTAGGTTGGTTCAACGATCCGGTCATATCTACATTTATACGTTATCCGGATGCCGAGTTGGCACGCATCATTTTTCATGAGCTTTCGCATCAGCTGCTATATGTGAAAGACGATACCGACTTCAACGAGGCATTTGCTACCACCGTTGAAGAAGAAGGGACAGAAAAATGGCTGGAAGTCCACGGTAACGACGATAGACGACGTGCTTATCAGGAATTCGAAGAACGAAAAACAGATTTCCTGGCGCTGCTTCTAACCCATCGGCAGCAATTGCAGGACAACTACGCCAGCGGATTAAGTAACCGGGAAAAATTGCGAAAAAAGGCCCTGATATTTACAGCGCTTCAGGATAGCTATCAAACCTTAAAAAAGCAGTGGGGCGGCTTTGGCGGCTATGACCGCTGGTTTGCCGAGCCACTCTCGAACGCGCATCTGGCCTTGGTAGGGACTTATTATGATCTCGAACCGGGATTCCGCGCATTGCTCGCGCAGCAAAAAAACTTCCAGCAATTTTATATCGCCGTCGCCCGGCTGGCAAAATTGCCCAAGAAAGAACGCCATCGGCAGCTGTTCGCCCTGGCTGCAGGAGCATCGCCAAACCTTAAGGCGGCGCGGCCATTGACCTTGCATCGCGAGGTCGACACAGATTTCCCTCGGGAAACTTATGTTGCACCTTAACACTCTATGATGTCGAAGAGTTACTCGAATATGCGTCAAAATGCTTGCAAGTAGGTGCTATGCCCGCTAGCATCACTACAGAATAAAACAATCGTGCTTTTTTATAAAAGGCAGCCGCTCCTGCACGTTCCTCTTTTATTTGGTACTCATTTAGTACAGATTGTCTGTTTTTGTAATCACTTTTATGTTTCATGAATACAAATACTTGAGTTCGGTAGAACTAGAGAGTCGGTCTACCAGATAGTAAGACGAATCTTTTCCAAGAGTGCATTAATAACAACGAGAGACTAAGATAGACCATGGATAAATTTTGGCTTAAATCGTATCCCGAAGGCGTTCCCGCCGAGATTGATTACACCCAGTTTCGCTCACTTGTGCATTTGCTGGAAGACGCGTTCCAAAAATATGCGTCGCGCAAAGCCTATGTCTGTATGGATAAATTTTTGACTTATGCCGAAGTCGATAACATGTCCAAAAAGGTTGCAGCGTGGTTGCAAAGCAGGGGCATGCAAAAGGGCGCGCGCGTTGCCATTATGATGCCCAACATTCTGCAATATCCGGTCGTCATTGCTGCCGTTCTACGGGCCGGATATACGGTGGTTAATGTTAATCCTTTGTATACCCCGCGTGAACTGGAGCATCAGTTAAACGACTCCGGTGCCGAGGCGATCTTTGTTCTGGAAAATTTCGCTACAACCTTGCAGCAAGTGCTAAGAAACACCAAGGTAAAGCATGTTGTCGTCGCCACCATGGGTGACCTGATGGGAGCCAAAGGTTTGATCGTGAATCTGGTGGTGCGGCATGTGAAAAAAATGGTGCCGGCATTTTCACTCCCGGGCAGTACACCGTTTAAGCGCATGCTCTCGGAATCGTCATTAATGACACTAAAGCCGATTAAGACGACGCTCAACGACGTGGCTTTTCTGCAATACACCGGCGGGACGACCGGGGTATCGAAGGGCGCGACGCTATCGCACAAAAACGTCATTGCCAACGTCTTACAAGCTGAAGCCTGGTTATCGCCAGCAATGGAAAGCGGCACCGACGCAGAGCAGCTGGTGTTTGTTTGTGCCTTGCCTCTGTATCATATCTTTGCATTGACTACGTGCTGCCTGTTCGGTACACGTGAAGGTGCGCTCAATCTGCTGATACCTAATCCGCGCGACATTCCCGGTCTGATCAAGGAACTGGCAAAGTACAAAATTAACACGTTCCCTGCCGTCAATACGCTCTACAACGCGTTGGTGAATAATCCTGAATTTTGCAAGCTGGATTTCTCCACTTATCGGGTCTGTGTTGGCGGCGGCATGGCGGTACAGAAAGCCGTTGCAGACAAGTGGATGGCAGTCACCGGTTGCCCGATTGTCGAAGGTTACGGACTATCCGAAACCTCTCCGATCGCCTCTGCCAATCCTGCCACTATTACCGCCTATAACGGCACTATCGGTCTGCCTTTACCGTCGACAGAAATGGTGATTCTGGATGACGCTGGTAACCCGGTTGCGTTAGGCCAACCCGGTGAAATAGCCATCCGCGGACCGCAAGTAATGGCCGGATACTGGAACCGTCCCGATGAAACCGCGATGGTCATGACAGCGGATGGATTCTTTAAATCCGGAGATATCGGCATAATGGACGAGCAAGGTTATACCAAGATTGTAGATCGCAAAAAAGACATGATCCTGGTCTCTGGATTCAATGTATATCCGAACGAAGTGGAAGGTGTGATAGCCGAGCATCCCGGCGTGCTTGAATGTGCCTGTATCGGTGTGCCGGACGAACACGCTGGCGAAGCTGTCAAGATTTTTGTGGTGCGTAAGGATCCTGCGTTGACAGCCGAGCAATTGATGGGTTACTGCCGCGAACAATTGACTGGCTACAAGCGACCTAAATATATTGAGTTCCGCACAGAGCTGCCGAAGACCAACGTAGGTAAGATTCTGCGCCGTGAATTGCGAGATGAAAAAGTAGAGCAAAAGCAAGTCGCTTGATGTGGCGGTTTCGGTTGCGCATTGAGAATATATTAAGGGCAATCTAGTTCTGCATGCGGAACCTGAAATCACTCAAAAATAAAAAAATCCCTGACTGTGCTTAGCGCACGTCAGGGATTTTTTGCTTATGCAGCCTGTTCGCCGGTCGCGGATCGTTTACCACACAGCACGACCGATCAATTTACCATTCTGCGAAACTGCCGTCCTTGTGCCGCCAGATCGGATTGCGCCAGCGGTGGCCAAGGGCTGCACGTTCTTTCACATAATCTTCATTAATTTCGATTCCTAGCCCCGGTCCTTGCGGTATCGTCACATAACCCTCGTTATAAGCGAACACGCCCGGATCAACGACGTAATCGAGCAAGTCATTACTCTCGTTGTAATGGATGCCCAGACTCTGTTCCTGGATAAAGGCGTTGTACGAGACCGCGTCCACCTGCAGACAGGCGGCTAATGCGATCGGCCCAAGCGGGCAGTGTAACGCAACCGCGACATCGTAGGCCTCTGCCATCGTGGCGATCTTGCGGGTTTCGGTAATGCCGCCAGCGTGCGAAACATCGGGCTGGATGATGTCCACATAACCTTCGCTAAGAATCCGTTTGTAATCCCAACGTGAATACAACCGCTCGCCCAGTGCAATCGGCGTACTGGTCAGATGCGCCAGCTCTTTTAGCGCTTCGTAGTTTTCGCTCAGGACCGGTTCTTCAATGAACATCAATTTATATTGTTCGAGTTCCTTGATCAGGATTTTTGCCATCGGTTTGTGTACGCGACCGTGGAAGTCGACGCCGATGCCGATGTGTGGTCCGACTGCCTCGCGCACGGCGGCAACGTTGGCCAGCATCATTTCAACTTTGTCGTACGAATCGACGAATTGCAATTCTTCGGTGCCGTTCATTTTGACCGCGCTAAAGCCGCGTGCAACGGCATCTCTGGCTGCCGCTGCGGTATCTGCAGGGCGGTCGCCACCGATCCACGAGTAGACCTTGATGCTGTCGCGCACCGGACCGCCCAGTAACTGACTGACCGAGACACCCAGCGCTTTGCCCTTGATGTCCCACAAGGCCTGATCGATCCCGGCTAATGCGCTCATATGGATCGCGCCGCCACGATAAAATCCGCCGCGATAGAGTACGGTCCAGTGGTCTTCGATGTTACGGGGGTCTTTGCCAATCAGATAATCGGACAGTTCTTCAACCGCCGCGGCCACGCTATGCGCCCGGCCTTCAACTACTGGCTCGCCCCAACCGACGATACCTTCATCGGTTTCAATTTTTAAGAAGCACCATCGGGGCGGCACAATGTAGGTCGTAAGTTTAGTAATTTTCATGTGGTGATCTCCCTATTATTTTATTGACCGCGCGTTAAGAGACGGCTTGCCAGGCGGCGATAAATTGCGCTGCGTTTTGACGGACTTGCTCAACCTGCATGCCGGGCTTATAAAGCGCAGATCCCAGACCGAATCCAGATGCGCCAGCAGCGATATACGGAGCCATGTTTTCTGGCGTGATACCGCCGACCGGCACCAGCGCAACACTCGATGGAATCACTGCTCGCCAGGCTTTTACGACGCTAGGCCCCAGCTGCTCCGCCGGAAACATCTTTAGGACATCGGCACCCGCGGCCAAGGCGGCAAAGGCTTCTGTTACAGTCGCAACCCCGGGTGCGCAGGCCATTCCGGCATGCTTGGCGGCGCTAATGATGGCGGCGTCGCTATGCGGCATGACGATGATCTCGCCGCCAGCATTTTTCACTTCGGCTACCTGAGATAAGGTTAAAACAGTGCCCGCACCAACGATGCAATCGGCAGCTAATGTGGTACGCAATATCCGGATACTTTCAAAGGGTTCCGGAGAGTTGAGGGGGACTTCAATCACACGGAATCCAGCGGCATACAGGGCCATGCCGATGGCAGCCACTTCACCGGGATGGACCCCACGTAGAATCGCGATCATGCCGCATTGTTCCATCGCTTTTTTTAGCATATTTATTTTCCTAAAGGGTATGCGTATTGGTAACTCTTTGTCCGAGTTGCGACGGACCACGGTCGCACTCAAGGTTCTTTCAAGACCGGTTCGCAGACACCAGACCGGCGTGCTCTGCCAGCATCCACAAGCCGCGTTCCGTCGCCTGCGACATCACCGCAGCGTCGTTAATTTCATACACTTCCAGCGCCTGTTTGTAGCGCGCACACAATGCGTTATCGCCGATCAGGATAATTTGTTGCGGTCGCTGAATCAGCTGTTCGAGGGATGCGCGTAAGACTGCGATTTCATGCCCGATCAATAGGCCGGACAGGTACTCGCGTTGGCCGGTACCATCCAGCACGCCGGTCAGCCCCAATGTGCGGGTACTAAAGATGGTAGAGAGCACACCGGCCCGACCGGCAACCGTTTGCGCCACATCCAAGCCACGCAGGAATGCAGCGTTTCCAGCATGATCGTCGTCGCTAGGCGCGCTTATAGCGGCTTGCATGGTGCGCCCCAAAATAGTATGCGCACATAACGCGGCGTAGACCTCACCGGTCATGAAGGTGTCGAACTGCTGGATAGTCGGCACCGTACTGTGTTGATGCACGCGGATCCATTTTGAATGCGTACCGGGCAATCCGATTAATACCTCGTCAACCTGCCTCTTGCCTGACTTGCGTTGCCTCTCGGTCGCGATGGACAACGCGCCGATGACCTGGGTTTCTTCGCCACGCATGACGTTGGGTAGCTCGGAATGTTGTATCAGTCCCGGCACAATATGGATGATTAATTTATCGGAAGTTTGCACCGTTGTTAAGGTATTGCCGATTTGATTAATCGCAATCGGCGTAGGCAGATAGGGCGCTTCGCTCCAACCCTGCATGCTGCCTATCATGCCGCAGGCGATAATGGGTATTTGCGGTATTTCCGGTGCCGCCATGAGCCAGTCGCCGCAAGCTTGTTTAAGCGCGATTTCAAAGCCAGCCTTATCGCCCAGCGCCGCCTGGTCGGCGCTGCTCACTGGAGGTAAATGCATGATTCCGGTAGCAAGCTGGCGTTGTTCCAACACCGCGCCATCCGGCCCGAGACGATAGGCGCGCAACGACGAGGTGCCCCAGTCCAAGGCGATTAATTGCGTTTGCGTCATGGATTTGCCTTAAACGGTGCTTTCATTGTTACTTTCGTCTTGTGATGTAGTTTTTAATTTTAGTGACGTGTTTTTTGCGTTAGTTTTTTCGGTAGCGGCAAACGAAACCGAGGACGGTGCGGTTATCAACTTTTTTAAGCAGTCATGGCACTCTAGACCCTCGCAAATATTTTGTCAATATATGAAACTTCATACCAATATGTGGGATTTTAACGCTGATTTGTGTGAGAATATGGCAAGCAGATACATTGCGGAAGCTTCCCTGGCCGGTTCGGGCCAAATATCGCAAGTAATTTTAAAATAGAAAGCGTCAACATGATCAAGCCAGAAGGCGCAGCAATTCCAGCAGAGGGGACGCAAAACGGCGCAAATCCCACCGGCACGCAAACGCTGACCCGTGGACTCGCAGTGATGCACGCGGTCGCTGGGGGAGCACGGGATTTGATGGAAATCGCCGCCGTCGTTGGAACGACGCGCAGCACCACGCATCGGCTTGCCAGTTGTCTGGTGCAAGAGCGGTATTTACGGTTCAGTTTAACGACCGGTTATGGCTTGGGGCCAAAATTGATTGAACTCGGTTTTCAGGCGCGCGAGGAGGTATCGCTGTCGGTCGTTGCGCGACCTTATCTGGAATTGCTTGCGGAGCAAACCAGCGACACGATTCATCTGGCGATACGCGATGCTGATGACGTATTGTATCTGGATAAAATTTCTGGCAAGAAAGGTCTCGAAATGCGTTCACGCATCGGGCATCGGATGCCAATCGCAACAACTGGTGTCGGTAAGGCGCTGATGTTGGGAATGAGCGAAGACGGCTGGAAAGAATTGTATGGCAAGCGCTCTTTTGCGACTACGGTCGATAGCGCAAAATTATTTAAAAAAGGTAGTTGGAACGCGTTCCTGGAGCACATGCAGCAATACGCTCAGGGCGGTTACTCCTTTGACCTGGAAGACAACGAGCCATCGATCCGTTGTGTCGCCGCACCAATCCGCGATGCAAGTCACCGGATCGTTGCTGCGATCAGTGTTTCGAGCACGATACCTTACATGCCATATAAACGGATGCAGGCGTTAATCCCGATCGTGAAGCAGACTGCCGCGGCGATCTCTCAGGAGTTGGGTGCAGCCCGTTAGCGCCGTACGGGATACAAACGACTGCGCGCCGGGCAAAGTGTGACCTCCGATCATTCTACTTTCGGGATCTGACGCGGTTTGCGGGTCGCATCGGTCGCGACGTAAGTTAATGTCGCTTCGGTCACTTTTACGGTTTCCGCTTGCAGCCGATTGCGTTCGGCGTAGACTTCTACATTGACCGTAATTGAAGTATTGCCGACTTTGATGATTTCAGCGTAGAACGACAGCAGGTCGCCGACGAATACAGGATTTTTAAATACAAACGAATTGACGGCGATGGTTGCTACGCGCCCATTGGCACGGCGGGTTGCCGGTAAAGAGCCTGCGATATCCACCTGCGCCATAATCCAGCCGCCAAAGACGTCGCCGTACACGTTGGCGTCGCTTGGCATGGGCATTACGCGTAATTGCGGCATTTTGCCAAGGGGAAGGGCGTCCGCGTTGGCGCTGATACTTTGTTCGGTCATGTTGATAATCCTTTAATCTTTAACAGCTACAATGGTTGATTCGTGCTTAGCATAAACCATTCCACTACATTCTATCCATGCGTCGTTATTCTTCCTCTTCCTCAGATGCCGCCACTCCGGTGCCAGCTCCTAAACATAGCGATTGGGCCACGTTAAAAACGTTATTACCCTATCTATGGACCTATAAATGGCGAGTATCGCTAGCGCTGTTGTTTCTGATCGCCGCCAAAATGGCCAACGTTGGCGTGCCGTTAGTCCTTAAGCGATTAGTCGACAGCATGACGATCACCGCAACGCATCCTCAGGCTATGCTAATTTTGCCACTCGGCATTTTGGCAGCCTATGGCGCATTGCGACTCAGCACGACACTGTTCACAGAATTGCGTGAATTCGTCTTTGCGCGCGTGACGCAACGTGCGGTGCGTACCATTGCGTTGCAGGTATTTCGGCATCTGCATGCATTGTCGCTGCGCTTCCATTTGAATCGCCAGACCGGCGGCATGACGCGCGATATCGAGCGGGGTACGCGCGGCATATCGTCGCTGGTATCGTACACATTGTTCAGCATCTTGCCGACTTTGGTTGAGATTACGCTAGTGCTCAGTTATCTGGCGCTCCATTACGACATCTGGTTCACCGTCATCACCAGCGCGGCGCTTGTGACTTATATTGCGTTCACCGTCGTCGTGACGGAGTGGCGCACCCATTTTCGACGCACCATGAATACGCTGGATTCAAAGGCCAACACCAAAGCCATTGATTCGCTGATCAATTACGAAACCGTCAAATATTTTGGCAATGAATCGTACGAAGCCAAGCGCTACGACGACGGCTTAATGGCCTATGAAACCGCAGCCGTAAAATCGCAGACGTCACTGTCCATATTGAATACTGGTCAGTCGCTTATCATTGCTATCGCTGTGACGTTAATTTTATGGCGCGCAACGCAAGGTGTGATCGATGGCAAGATGACACTTGGTGACTTGGTGCTAGTGAATTCGTTCATGATTCAGCTATATATTCCACTCAACTTTTTGGGTGTGATCTATCGCGAAATCAAACAAAGTCTGGCTGACATGGAACGCCTGTTTTCACTGCTCGACGAGAACCGTGAAATAGCCGATGCGCCGGACGCCATGCCGCTGTTCACCAGTGGCGCACAAGTACATTTTTCGCACGTTGATTTTAGTTATGAAAGCAATCGGCAAATCTTGTTTGATGTCGATTTCACGATACTGGCCGGCACTACTACCGCCGTGGTCGGTCATAGCGGATCGGGCAAGTCAACACTGTCGCGGTTGCTATTTCGCTTTTACGATATCGATCAGGGGAAAATCACCATAGATGGGCAGGATTTACGCAGTATTACGCAAACTTCTTTACGCCAGGCCATCGGCATTGTGCCGCAGGACACCGTATTGTTTAACGATAGTATCGAATACAACATCGCTTACGGTATGCCCGACGCCAGTAAAGACCAAATTATTGCGGTCGCAAAGGCGGCGCATATTCATGATTTTATCGAGTCATTACCAGATGGTTATGCATCGATGGTGGGCGAGCGCGGCTTAAAATTATCGGGCGGTGAGAAACAGCGTGTAGCGATTGCGCGCACGCTTCTAAAAAATCCAGCCCTGCTGATTTTCGACGAGGCGACTTCTGCGCTGGACTCTAAATCAGAGCAGGCAATCCAGACGCAATTAAAAGAGATCGCCAAAAACCGCACCACACTGGTCATCGCCCATCGCTTGTCCACGATTGCAGACGCGGAGCAGATTCTGGTATTGGATCACGGTCGCATTATTGAGCGCGGCACGCATGGGCAATTGTTGGCAGCGGATGGCGCTTATGCGCAAATGTGGGCACGTCAGCAGGCGCATCCGGAGGAAGCGCAGGCAGTGTCGCCGCCGTCTATTTCGCAGACGCCATTTGTCGAAGCTTAACTAAGTACTTTCCGCTATTTGAACCCTTATGCAGACTTATCAAATCGTGAAAGGCCCGGTTCCGGGTTATTCGCGTTACGATGGCGGCATGGAAAGTAAATGGTTAGAAGACTTTATTTCGTTGGCAGAAACGCATAGTTTCAGCCGCTCCGCAGAATTGCGCCATGTCACGCAGCCTGCCTTCTCCCGCAGAATCCAATCTCTTGAGGCATGGCTGGGGGCCGATCTGATTGATCGCACCTCCTATCCGACGCGCCTGACGCCGTCCGGTGAAGTGTTTTATGAACAGGCGATGGAGATGCTCGGTCAGATTAACAACGCCCGTGCGCTGATGCGCGGCAAGCGACCGACCGGATTAAGTACAGTCGATTTCGCCGTTCCGCACACGTTGTCGCTGACGTACATGCCGCGCTGGATACGCATGCTTGAAACCGATTTCGGACCACTTACCACGCGCCTCATTGCGCTCAACGTTCATGATGCCGTGATGACGATGGTCGATGGCGGCTGCGACTTACTGCTTTGTTATCACCATCCGCGCCAGCCAGTGCAACTCGATTCCGGGCGGTATGACATGCTCACCTTGGGCAGCGAAGTATTGCGCGCTTATGCGCATTGCAATAAAGCAGGGGTGCCGGATTATTTGCTACCGGGCAGCATTGACGCACCTTTGCCTTTCTTGTCCTATACCAGTAACGCTTACCTTGGACGGATGGTGGAATTGATATTAAACGATGCCAAGCAGCCGCTGCATCTGGACAAACGCTATGAGACGGATATGGCAGAGGGTTTGAAAATGATGGCCCTCGAAGGTCACGGCGTTGCATTTTTGCCGGAGTCCGCCGTCACGCGCGAGGTCAAGTTAAAGCAGTTGGCGCGGGTCGATGATGGCGCACCGGAGTGGGAAGCTACGATGGAAATTCGCCTCTATCGCGAACGCCCGACGGCCCACCGGCCCGGCAAGCCAGTGGTCGCACGGCTCTGGGCTTACCTCCAGCAGCAGCACGCATCGCACGTCACAGTGAGTAAAAAACGGGCACAGTAACTCTTTGCGTTTCCTGGCTGTTTGGTTCCATGCAAAAAATGCATAGATTCATGCATACAAAGCATTGGAACGAGAGGGTAGCAATGTTTTACGATTCGCTGCGAGATTGGTGTGACTATTTTACTGTACCTCACCTTTGCTAAATCAACGCATTGCAACCTACGGAGCGCGTACGAACATGTCTATCCAGCATGAAATACCTTCTTATTTGTCGAGTCATGGCATCGGTCCATGGGGCGATTATCTTGAGCAAATTGATCGTGTGACACCCTATCTCGGCCCCTTGGCGCGCTGGGTAGAGACCATGAAACGGCCTAAGCGGATTCTGATCGTTGATGTGCCAATCGAGCGCGACAATGGCACCATTGCCCATTTCGAAGGATACCGGGTACAGCACAACACTTCACGTGGTCCCGGCAAGGGCGGTGTACGTTTTCATCAAGACGTAACTTTATCGGAAGTGATGGCATTATCTGCATGGATGACCGTCAAAAACGCCGCAGTCAACGTGCCTTATGGTGGCGCAAAAGGTGGAATTCGTGTAGATCCAAAAACGCTGTCTCCCGGCGAATTGCAACGGATGACACGGCGCTATACCAGTGAAATCAATATCATCATCGGCCCGAATAAAGATATTCCCGCGCCCGATGTCAACACCAACGAGCAAATCATGGCGTGGATGATGGATACCTATTCCATGAATCAGGGCAGCACCGCATCCGGCGTCGTGACCGGGAAGCCGATTTCACTCGGCGGCAGTCTGGGCCGACGCGAAGCAACCGGCCGGGGCGTATTTGTGGTCGGCTGCGAAGCCGCCGTCAAACGCGGTCTCGATATTAAAGGTGCCCGGGTTGCGGTGCAGGGCTTCGGTAACGTTGGCGGCATCGCGGCCCGGCTGTTTTCTGAGGCCGGTGCCAAAGTGGTTGCCGTGCAGGATCACGTGAGCACCGTCGTGCGCGAGAGTGGGCTGGATGTGGTGGCACTGCAAGAGTACGTGCTAGCGAACGGCAGCGTGGCGGGCTTTCAGGGCGGCGAAGAGATTGCTGACCGGGCACTGTTTTGGGCCACCGATTGTGATATTTTGATTCCTGCAGCGCTGGAGCAACAAATCAACGTCGATACCGCGCACACTATCCGTGCAAAAATCATTCTGGAAGGCGCAAACGGCCCGACTACACCCGCCGCTGATGATATCTTGCATGACAAAGGTGTTTTAATTGTGCCCGATGTTATCGCTAACGCGGGGGGTGTCACCGTTAGTTATTTCGAATGGGTGCAAGATTTTTCCAGTTTTTTTTGGACAGAAGACGAAATTAATTTACGCCTCACCCGCATCATGCGCGAGGCGTTTACGTCAGTATGGCAACTCGCAGAAGAGAAAAAAGTATCGTTACGCACAGCGGCATTTATCATGGCCTGCACCCGCGTCTTGCAAGCCCGCGAAATGCGCGGGTTGTACCCTTGATAAAGTTTGCGCTATAGTCAGATAGTTTCCCCCTTGCATTGTCATGCGCGCATTGCATTACGATTATCCGGAGCCGGAAAGGCTAAAGCGTGACGGGCATAATGCTTTGGTGACATGTTGCGCCAGTGTCTTTGCGTTCGGCGTAAAAGGGGAAATCAATCGTTATCGCTGATCTGAAATTGTTACTGCTGGCGTAAATCTTGCGTAACAAAATCGGGCTGCGGTGTGAGCGCATCTTTTAGGGGAGAGTGTGGTTATGAGGGGAAAATTTGCTAAAGCAGCTGTTTTAAGAATAGGAATAAACTCAGGAGTAAGCCCGGAAAAATCCACCGAAACAGCGGTGCCAACGTCCACACAACCGGACCTGCGATCAAGTGGCAAGGTCGATTCGGGGCTTAAAAAATTAGCGCTGGCTTGTAGTATGTTGCTGACCGGTATTGCATCCGCGAACGTACATGCTGATGTTTTAGGCAAGATTCGAGAGTCTCAAACCATGACGATCGCGTATCGTGAAGGGGCAATTCCGTTTTCTTTTCTGGATCAAAATAAACAGCCAACTGGTTATGCCGTTGATATTTGTCTGAAAATTGCGGAAGCAGTCAAACATCAATTAAAGTTGCCCCAACTAGCAATCGTTTATGTTCCGGTCACTTCTTCTACGCGCATTCCGACCATCGTAGAAGGGAAGGCCGATCTCGAGTGTGGTGTGACGACAAATACCGCAGAGCGCCGCAAGCAGGTCGGGTTTACGATTGCCCATTTTATCGCCGGGGTGCGTATGATTGTTAATACCGATTCAGGTATTAAGAATTGGCCAGACCTGCGCGACAAGAAAGTGGCGTCCACCAAAGGTACGACCAGTGTGCAAATACTCACCGATCGCGGACAAGTGCGCTCGTTGAATATTGCATTGCGCGAAGGTCGGGAGCATACGGATTCTTTTCGTATGCTGGAGGATAAAAAAGTCGATGCATTTGTGATGGATGATGTGTTGTTGTACGGCTTGCGGGCGGCGTCCAAAAAACCCGCTGCTTATGCAGTTGTCGGCGACGCGCTAAGTACAGAACCGTATGCGATCATGTTGAACAAGGATGATCCCATATTCAAGACCTTGGTAGACCGCGAAATGGCGCATCTGATTCAGGATGGTGAATTAAATGCGATGTATCAAAAATGGTTTCTGAATCCGATAGCGGCGAAAAATAACATTAATTTAAAAATGCCCATGGGTTATCTGTTGAGAGAGTCATGGCGGTTTCCGTCCGATCAGGTCGGTGATTGATAGTGATAAGGGTTGCAGTAACACAGTATTGGTAAATATCTTTGGCGCTGGTTAGCTGGCATCGGAGATGCACTGAAAGTCCATTCGGTGATGCTGATGAATGAAACCATTTGGTGTTATTTATTTAGTATCGACTGTTTGCACTGGTGCGATTGCAGTACGGCGCAAGTTGATAATTAGATGGCTTTTCTATAATCGCTTGCGTTGATAAAATGACAGAGAAAGTTTCTCTGTTGCAGTGTGATTTTGTTAAACTAAACTATTATTTTCCGGGGAGTCGTTATGAAGGTATCAAAGTTAATCGTTGCGCTAATCAGCGTTGGTGTGATTGTTGGCGCGGCGCAAGCGCAAGAACTGACAGGTACGCTGAAGAAAATCAAGGATACTGGCACAATCACGTTGGGTGTTCGTGATTCTTCGATCCCGTTTTCATATCTGGATGACAAGCAATCGTATCAAGGTTACTCCATTGATTTATGTATGAAGGCAGCAACTGCTATCCAAAAGCAACTGGGTATGTCTGCATTGAATGTAAAGATGGTGCCGGTGACGTCAGCAACGCGTATTCCACTAATTTCAAATGGTGCTATCGATCTGTCTTGCGACTCTGCGACCAACAATCTTGAGCGTCAGAAAGTCGTTTCGTTTGCGCCGACGATGTTCGTTACAGCCAATCGTTTGCTGGCCAAAAAATCGGCCAACATTACCAAGCTTGACGATATGAAAGGTAAAACGATCGTATCTACTTCCGGTACGTCGAACCTGAAGCAGATCACCGAATTGAACGGCGAGCGTAAGCTGGGCATGAACATTCTGGCGGCAAAAGATCACGCTGAAGCTTTTTTGATGGTTGAGACAGGTCGCGCGGTTGCGTTCGCAATGGATGATATTTTGTTGTCGTCGCTTGCAGCAAGCTCAAAAAATCCAACCGATTACGCAATTACTACCGAAGCGTTGTCAGTCGAGCCGTACGGTATCATCGAACGTTCCGGCGATTTGCCTTTCAAAAAGGCAGTCGATACTGCATTAGCCAATGTCTATAAATCGGGCGAAATCAACAAGATTTACGCCAAATGGTTCTTGTCGCCAATCCCTCCAAAAGGAATTACCCTGAACATCCCGATGAGCCCGGAACTGAAGGCGGCCTTGGCCAAGCCAACGGATTCAGGCGAGCCATCTGTTTATGCAGTCGTGCCTGCCGCACAAAAAGAATCTTCCAAGAAAAAATAAAAAGCACCTATCTCAGGAGTCTGAAGGCTCCGGGAGCATCGGGGGGCGAAAGCCTCCCGTTTTGTTTTTGGCATGAATGTTGCTATAGAATACTAATACTTTTTAACGCCGGCATGGCCCTCAGAGATGACGGCTAATGTTTAACAGGGACTCAATATGCACTACAACTGGAACTGGAACATTTTCTGGCAAATGTCTCCCGATGGTGTCAGCACCTATATGGAAACCTTGCTGGTGGGGTTGAAATGGACGCTTGCCCTCTCGGCACTAGCGTGGATTATGGCGTTGGTGATTGGTACGATTGTCGGCACCATTCGCACGATGCCAAATAAATGGGCCGTGCGCATAGCCAACGGTTACGTTGAACTATTCCGTAACATCCCGCTATTGGTGCAAATGTTCCTGTGGTATTACGTCATGCCCGAACTGGTCCCGGCCAGTCTTGGAGGCTGGCTTAAAAGTTTACCGAATGCGTCGTTCATTACCGCTTTTCTCGCGTTGGGATTCTTTACTTCGTCCCGCGTTGCAGTACAAGTTTCAGCCGGAATTCATGCATTGCCACGCGGCCAAAAGCTGGCTGGTACTGCACTGGGCCTGACATTGCCCCAGACCTATCGGTTTGTGCTGTTGCCTATGGCTTTCCGCATCATCATTCCGGCATTGACTAATGAATTTGCAGCGATCATCAAGAACAGTTCAGTGGCGCTGACCATCGGCCTGGTGGAATTGACGGCTGCGACTTATTCGATGCGTGAGTTCACCTTCCAGACTTTCGAGTCGCTAACCGGTGCCACTGTCATTTACATCATCATCTCTAGTCTCGCGTTGTTATTGGCGCGCTATCTGGAGAAAAAAACAGCGATCCCGGGCTTTATTACGTCCGGCAGCGCTAGCACAGGAGGTCATTAATCATGTTTGCGAATTTTGACTTTGATGTAATTCAGCGCTCGTGGTTGTATCTATTTACGACCGGCATGAAATTTACGCTGTTGCTCACCATCTCGGCGATGATCGGCGGTATTTTCTTTGGTACTATTTTGGCCTTGATGCGGTTGTCGCATAGCAAAACGATTTCGTTCATCGCCACCAGCTATGTCAACCTGATTCGCTCGGTGCCACTGGTATTGGTGATTTTCTGGTTCTATTTCCTGATGCCGTTTATTGGTGCCTGGGTTACCGGCGCTTCACAACCGATTCAGGTCGATGCATTTTCCTCTGCCCTGGTAACGTTCATCTTATTTGAAGCTGCTTATTATTGCGAAATAATGCGCTCGGGTATTCAGTCGATTCCGCGAGGTCAGGTGTCGGCGGGCTACGCGCTCGGTATGAACTACTGGCAAATGATGGGCAACGTGGTATTGCCGCAAGCTTTCCGTAACATGATTCCTATCTTGTTCACACAAACAATCGTGTTGTTTCAGGACGTGTCGTTGGTCTATGTGTTGGGATCCGTGCCCGAGTTTGTCACCGTAGCGTCCAAGATCGCGCAGCGTGATGGTCGTCTGGTCGAAATGTATCTGTTTGTCGCAGTGGTCTATTTCGTCATGAGTTACGGCTTATCCACACTGGTAAAGAAATTGCAGGACAAGGTTGCGATTATTCGATAGCGCGCTTCCCTTGCCGCTGCTTTCAGGCGCGGCAAGAAAGAACATTTGCAAACTGCATTCAGTAATTTGGAGAATTATTCATGATTAAACTTAATAACGTCAGTAAATGGTACGGTCAGTTTCAGGTGTTGACCGATTGCACCACCTCTGTTGCAAAGGGCGATGTGGTGGTGGTGTGCGGTCCGTCCGGCTCCGGTAAATCGACGCTGATCAAAACAGTTAACGGCCTTGAGCCGTTTCAAAAAGGCGATATCAGCGTCGATGGTATTTCTGTCGGTGATCCTAAAACCAACCTGTCCAAATTGCGCGCGCGTATTGGGATGGTGTTTCAGAACTTTGAGTTGTTTCCGCATTTGTCGATTCGTGAAAATTTGACAATTGGTCAAGTGAAAGTACTGGGACGCAGCGTCAGCGAAGCAACCGAAAAAGGTTTGAAATATCTGGATCGCGTGGGCCTGATTGCGCAAAAAGATAAATTTCCCGGTCAGCTATCCGGTGGTCAGCAGCAGCGTGTCGCGATTGCCCGTGCGTTGTCGATGGATCCGATTGCGATGTTGTTCGATGAACCGACGTCAGCCCTCGATCCTGAAATGATTAACGAAGTACTCGATGTCATGGTCGGTCTGGCACAAGAAGGCATGACCATGATGGTGGTGACGCATGAAATGGGCTTCGCCAAAAAGGTCGCCAACCGCGTCATCTTTATGGATCAGGGCTTGATTGTCGAAGATTGCAAAAAAGAAGAGTTCTTCGGCGCGCCGCGTTCGGAACGTGCGCGCGACTTCCTGGCAAAAATTATTCATTAAAAATATAAGTACGTTTGTGCCTCATCATTGGTTAGGCACAAAAGACGTGGAAATCATAGGTTGAATGCTATTCAATCGACTATGTGAGCATTATCTGCCGCTTCAGCCTAAGGTTGAAGCGGCTTTTTTACGCGCCCTCTGTCGGCGTACTCGAACGCCTACAAGTATTGCGCGGCATTATTGGCAACGCCGATTATTCATCTGGGATGGATGGTCGTCATTGAATTATTGCGGGTGAAGTACGGAAGGGCGGCGCTTTAGCGGTAATTTTGGGCAATCGATCAAGGGGGCTGCGGTAAAATGCCGCAATACGTTAGTTGATTCTTATGTTTCTAGCTAAACCTGCCCAGTTTACTGAAACGCAATCCTGCTACACGATTGGTTGGCATGCCATCCGTCTTGCATTTCGGGATTCAGGAGATAGAAAGTTCGGATTTCCACGCTGATATGACTTTTATGACTACCCGAAATTTCCAATAATCCGTCCAAATAATCCGGTCTATGCTGGAACAATTTTTTGCAAAAGAGAGTGACGATGACTGATACCTTGACCATTACGCGCCCCGATGACTGGCATTTACATCTGCGCGACGGCGCAATGCTGGCCAGCGTCTTACCTGATACGGCACGCCAGTTTGGGCGGGCGATTGTCATGCCTAACCTTAAACCGCCAGTGACGACCGTCGCACAAGCGGCAGCTTACCGTGAGCGTATTTTGGCGGTCGTGCCGGAGGGAACCTCGTTTGAACCATTGATGACGCTCTACCTCACCAACAATACGCCGCCGGATGAAATCCGCCGCGCCAAAGACAGCGGCTTTGTTCACGCCGTTAAATTGTATCCTGCTGGCGCCACCACTAACTCCGATGCAGGCGTCTCCGATCTGGCCAAATGCTATAAAACCCTGGAAGTCATGCAGGAACTAGGCATGCCCTTTTTGGTACACGGCGAAGTGACCGATCCTGCTATCGATATTTTTGATCGCGAGGCGGTCTTCATTGAGCGCGTCATGCAGCCGTTGCGCCGTGACATGCCAGAGCTCAAAGTAGTTTTTGAACATATCACCACCAAAGAGGCGGCCCAGTATGTCGCCACTGCCGAGGGGCCGATTGCCGCGACCATTACCGCGCATCATTTACTGTATAACCGTAACGAGATTTTTAAAGGTGGGATTAGGCCCCATTATTATTGTTTGCCGATTCTCAAGCGCGAAGAGCATCGCCTTGCGCTGGTGCAAGCTGCGGTTTCCGGTAGTGATCGGTTTTTCCTCGGTACCGATTCCGCCCCGCATCCCAAGGGCCTGAAAGAGCATGCTTGCGGTTGTGCCGGTTGTTATACTGCATTGCATGCGATGGAGCTTTATGCGCAGGCATTTGAGGACGCGGGCGCACTAGATCAATTGGAAGCTTTTGCCAGCTTCAACGGTCCTGCCTTTTATAACCTGCCGCGCAATCAGGGGTTTGTAACGTTAAAACGTCAGAGTTGGACCATTCCAGCAGAATTACCGATGGGTGAAGCGACGATCGTGCCTTTAAATGGTGGTGAGACGATTAACTGGCAACTGATTGCACAATAGAGTGGCGCGCCCTTTAATATTAGGCGTGCGCCAGGCCCGCCTCTGAGGCGTCCGCTACCGGGCCCGGCTTCAATAGAGCGGGCTGGTGCGATTTTTGCATATTGTTTTTGAGGATGTGGCTTTATTGTTAGATGCCAATAGTTGTACATAAGTAAAGTTTTAAGTTTCGATGCCTGCATTTTTCTTCCTGCATATTTGTATTAACGACGTTCCACTGGCCATGCAACATGCTTAACCTTCGTATAGTAGTTGTCAATCCGGTCGCTATTGAAGGCGACGACGACCCTTCGTTCACCGCGCAGGCCGCGCGCAGTCACGCCTTGCGCATCGCATTGCTGGAGGCCGGATATAACATCATCGCATCGTTGCCAGCGGACTTGTACTTGCCGGAACGGATCGCGCAGATGCAGCCGGACATGATTATTATTGATGCCGAGTCCGACGCCCGAGACGTGCTGGAGCATGTCGTCATTGCCACGCGCGATGCGCGCCGGGCGATAGTCTTGTTTACCGAAGATGAAAAAAAATCCAGCATGGAGGCCGCAATGGCCGCTGGTGTGTCCGCCTATATTGTTGCGGGGCTACAGACCGCCCGCATCAAGCCGGTGCTTGAGGTGGCGATGCTGCGCTTTAATCAGGACCAAAAGCTCCTCAATGAGTTGTCGGATACCAAAACCAAGCTCGCGGATCGTAAAGTAATTGATCGCGCCAAAGGGTTGTTGATGGAACGCCAGCAACTGAGCGAGCAAGACGCTTATAAAAAATTGCGGCGTCTGGCAATGGATAAGAATCTGAAATTAGCCGAAGTCGCGCAGCGCGTGCTCGATGCTAATGATTTGCTGAGTTAACCCCAGCATTTTTGCTCGGCGAGTGTCTGTTTCGCAGGTCTTCCATGCATTTTTCTCCGCCAAGCCCGTACGCGCATACAACCCATTGCACCACTAAACACTGACAATTTGGTGCATTGCACGACGCCGGTGCGCGTCCAACTTACGTTACTCCCTATAACTTTCATAGTTGCTCCTAAGAACGCTGGCACGGCGCTTGCATACAGGTCTGCGTGCCAATGATGGTGCAACTGGACGTGGCCAATGGCGGTCGGTCCAATTAAGACAAAGGTGTCTTCCCGAATGACTGGTTCATTGGGGAAAGGCGCCTTTTTTTTATGGTCGAAATTTATCCGGAGCTGATGCTATGGAATTAAAAGTCGCAATACCAAAGAATGCTCCCGTTGCGTTAGAAAACGCTAAGCGCCGTCAGCTCATTCAAACCGCAACCATCGCCGCAGGAGCCAGTATGTTGGGATTGTCGAGTAGTGGCGTCTGGGCGGCTGGCTCAGATAAGCCAGAAAAAACGGAAGTCAAGATCGGTTTTATTCCATTGACCGATTGCGCCTCCGTAGTCATGGCCTCGGTGCTTGGTCTGGATAAAAAATACGGCATCAAAATAGTCCTCAGCAAAGAAGCATCATGGGCAGGCGTGCGTGACAAGCTTGCTAACGGCGACCTCGATGGTGCCCACGTTCTTTCCGGCCTGATCTATGGCGTACAAATGGGCATTGGCGGCCAGAAAAAAGACATGGCGATTTTGATGGGCCTGAACAACAATGGTCAGGCCATTACGTTATCCAAAAAGTTGGCCGATAAAGGTGCCGTAGATGGCCCGTCGCTAGCGAAATTGATGGCCAAAGAAAAGCGCGAATATACTTTTGCACAAACCTTTCCTACCGGCACCCACGCCATGTGGTTGTACTACTGGATGGCTGCAAATGGCATTAATCCGATGAAAGACGCCAAGGTTATTACCGTGCCGCCGCCGCAAATGGTGGCGAACATGCGCGTCGGTAATATGGACGGCTTTTGCGTTGGCGAGCCTTGGGGGCATCGTGCGATTGTTGACGGCGTCGGCATTACCGCTATCACGACCCAGGAAATCTGGAAAGATCACCCAGAAAAAGTTCTTGGTACCACCGCAGAATTCGTAAAGAATAACCCGAATACCTGCCGCGCTCTGGTCGCTGCGGTACTCGATGCCGGCAAATGGATCGATGAGTCGTTGGCGAACAAGAACAAGATGGCAGAAACCATTGCCGATAAATCGTATGTCAACACTAGCAAGGATGTGATTGACCAACGCATTATGGGACGTTATCAGAACGGTCTGGGCAAGACCTGGGACGACCCTAATTACATGAAGTTCTATAACGGCGGTCTGGTGAATTTTCCTTACTTGTCGGATGGTATGTGGTTCATGACGCAGCACCGTCGCTGGGGCTTGCTGAAGAGCGATCCGGACTATCTGGCAGTGGCCAGATCGGTCAGTCAGATTGATCTTTACAAAGACGCTGCAGCGATGACCAAAACACCCGTGCCGAAAGATGCGATGCGGACTTCGAAGCTGATGGACGGCGTTGTCTGGGACGGTAAAGACCCTAAAGCCTACGCGGCTTCGTTTAAGATCAGAGCCTGAACGGGTTCCTCATTTCCTTATACCCGCATGCGCCAGTCCAGCACATCGCTTAATCAGGAGTCAATATGAACGCAACCGTAACGTCCGCCATAGGTGAGCATGGCAACACCTCGACAGTCGCGCAAATAGAAGCAGGAGCAGTGCAAGTGAGCGCGACGCTGCCAAAAAAGTCGACCCGTCGCCGCAGTACCATTAGCCCCGGTGTTCAAGCAGTGGTAGCGCCTTTGGTCGGTCTGGCATTTTTGGTGATTGTCTGGGAGTTGATTGCGTTAAACAACAGTCAGTTTCCGACTCCGCTAGTGACCTTGAAGGAAGCTATTAAGCTTTTCGCTGATCCGTTTTATCGTACCGGACCAAACGATCAGGGCGTCGGCTGGAATATTTTGGCATCGCTTAAACGGGTCGCATTGGGATTTGGCATGGCAGCGGTGGTCGGGATTCCCTTAGGCTTTGTAATTGGCCGATTTCAATTTGTATCCAGCATGTTCGGACCGATTATCAGTTTGTTGAAACCGGTGTCACCGCTGGCCTGGTTGCCAATCGGTTTGCTGGTGTTTAAATCAGCAGATCCTGCTGCTATCTGGTCGATTTTTATCTGCTCAATCTGGCCGATGGTGATCAACACCGCCGTCGGCGTGCAACGGGTGCCACAAGACTATATGAACGTGGCGCGGGTCCTTAATTTGTCCGAATGGAAAATCATTACCAAAATCCTTTTCCCCTCGGTTTTGCCGTACATGCTAACGGGGGTCCGTTTGGCAATAGGTACTGCGTGGTTGGTAATTGTAGCGGCGGAAATGTTGACTGGCGGCGTTGGTATCGGGTTCTGGGTATGGGATGAATGGAATAACCTCAATGTTCCCCACATCATTATCGCCATCGTGGTGATCGGCGTGGTCGGGCTGATATTGGAGCAATTGTTGGTGGCGCTGGCTAAAGCGTTCACTTATGGGGAAGTCAGCTCCTAAAAAGTGCGCGTCAATCTCGGAAAACCGCGGCAGGAAAAAATATCTGCCGCTGATTCATGCCTCAGTCTCAGATAACAGATATCGGCTATAACCATACAGGGGAAAAAGATGGCACTCCGCGACGAAAAATTTATCGATATTCATCAGGCTGAAATGGTGTTTCACACACGCAAGGGCGACTTTCATGCGCTGCGTGAAATTAATCTGACAGTGCGTAAAGGTGAGTTTGTGACATTGATCGGTCACTCAGGATGTGGCAAATCAACGCTGCTTAATTTGATCGCCGGCTTACTGCAACCGAGCGACGGCGTTCTGCTGTGTGCAAATCGTGAAATTGCAGGGCCGTCGCCAGAGCGCGCGGTCGTGTTTCAAAATCACTCGTTGCTACCGTGGCTAAGTTGTTTTGAAAACGTTTTTCTCGGTGTAGAGCGGGTATTCTCTGCGACCGAAAGTAAGGCTGCCCTTAAAGAGCGCACCAATGCCGCCCTGGCGTTAGTCGGTTTGACGCCTTCGGCGCAAAAGCGGCCGAACGAAATTTCCGGCGGCATGAAACAGCGGGTCGGTATCGCCCGGGCATTAGCGATGGAACCAAAGGTGTTGCTAATGGACGAGCCATTCGGTGCCCTGGATGCGCTCACACGCGCTCATTTGCAAGATGAATTGCTAAAAATTGTCGCCAAGACCGAATCCACAGTGGTAATGGTGACCCATGACGTTGACGAGGCGGTGTTGCTATCTGATCGCATCGTTATGATGACTAACGGCCCCGCTGCGACAATTGGTGAAATAGTTGACGTGCGCTTGCCACGCCCGCGTGAAAGAGTGATGCTGGCGCAGGATCCTTTTTATGCGAAATATCGCACCACTGTGCTCGAATTCCTTTATCGGAAACAAATACGTGTGGCAGCTTGAGCAGGCCCCTGTTGGGATCTGCCTCTAGTAAACAGTTGAGGCCGTAGGGGCGGCAATGTAAAATGTCGACGCAATGCCTACGCCCTCATCTTCACTAGCTCATTTTCTCGACGTCATCGACTGGGAACAGCCATGGCTGACACCGTTGCGTACCTGTGGCTTCGGTATCTGCATCGGCACTGCAGATTGGCGTCATGCGATCAACACGATTGCCATCGCGCACGACATACGTAATCATCGCGACCACCCCATCAGATTTGTACCCCAGTCGGCATTGCCTGCCGATACCGCCTACGAAGCGTTTATCAGCGATACCGGTCAAATCCCCACACGCGAAAACCTGCATGATTTTTTCAATGCATTGATATGGTTATCATTCCCGCAAAGTAAGGCGCGTCTGAACGCGTTGCAAGCGGCAGAGTTATCCAAAGCTGGCACGTTATCCGGTAGCGGTAAGCCACGCGGGGCCGCACGCGACGCCGCGACCATCTTCGATGAAAATGCGGCGTTGCTGGTGGTCCGCGATGGAGCGGCCGGGCAGTCATTGATCGCGGCGTTAAGAGCGCATCAATGGCAGCAGGCGTTTATGGCGCAACGCTTGATGTTCGAGGCCGACCTTCAGGTATGGCTATTTGGCCATGCATTGGTAGAAAAGCTGGTGCGGCCGTATAAAGCGATTACGGCGCATACGCTCATATTGATGGCACCAGATGATTTTTTTGCGTTGGACGCTAACGCCAGACGCGCATGGATTGACCGGCGCGTGGCTGTGCACTTGATGGCGCACGGGATGACTATCGGTCAGCTGACGCCATTGCCGGTGCTGGGCGTGCCCGGCTGGTGCGCACAGCAGGATCATGCTTTTTATGCGGACAATGCGGTATTTCGTCCCAAACGTGCACCGATTACGGCTGACGACGACCGACTTGCCCTGCGCCTGATAAAATCATCAGATTGAATTATTATTGGTTGATATATGCAATTTCTAGATAAAGTGATTGTTGATTTTGATCGCGCATTACGCGTGATTGGTGGCGTCACCTCGGCGTCGCGGCCTAATCCCGCTGCGCACCTTCCCGAGAGCTTACTTGACGCCGCTGAGCAGCGCCATAGCGCCGGTTTAATGCGCGTTAATCACGTGGGCGAGGTCTGCGCACAGGCACTATATGACGCGCAAGGTCGATTTGCCCAAGGCGAATCGGTCAAACAACAGTTTGCCGAAGCCGGTCGCGAAGAAGCCGATCATTTGGCATGGACCGCCGAGCGTTTGCGTGAATTAGGATCGCGTATCAGTTTGCTTAATCCGCTGTGGTATGCAGGCGCATACGCACTAGGTACTGTCGCGGCGCGTCTGGGCGACGCGCGCAGTCTTGGGTTTGTTGCAGAAACAGAGCGTCAGGTCGAGCAACATCTGACCAGCCATCTGACCGAACTGCCAGAGCAGGACACCAAATCCCGCCTGATCATCAACCAAATGCGCGAGGATGAAATCGCCCACGGTGCTGCGGCCAAAGCGTTGGGGGCGACTGACCTTTCCGCGCCTGCGCAAAAGGTGATGCAAGCGATGTCAAAGGTGATGACGAGCGTGGCTTATTATATTTAAGCCAATGTTTTAAGCCGCGTCTGTAAGCCCTACGCCGTAATACCTGAGCGCCCGTTATTGCGGGGCGTTCTAAACTTAAGTTTTAACAAGCGTTGGGATTCAATCAGATCTACTGTCAACTAGTCAGCATCCTTAGGCCGGTTGCCGCGCAATTTCACTGAAACCAACGTCGGATTGTGCTTAGTGTCAACTATTCGGCGGCAACTCTGCCAAATCATCCACTATTTCATAGCTATGGGTCATTTCGGCCATTTTTTCCAGCATGATCGACGCCGAGCAATATTTTTCATGCGATAACTTGATCGCGCGCTCGACCACGTTCGGCTTTAGATTACGCCCACGTACTGTAAAGTGGAAATTAATCTTGGTGAATACCTTAGGATCTTTTTCTGCACGTTCCGAAGTCAATTTTACTTCGCAGCCGCGAATATCCTGGCCGCTTTTACGCAAGATCAATACAACATCGTAGGCGGTACAGCCACCAGTGCCAGCCAACACCAGTTCCATCGGACGCGGTGCCAGATTGCGACCGCCGCCGTCGGGTGCCCCATCCATCGTCACTGCGTGACCCGACCCGGTCTCCGCTAAAAAAGTCATGCCGGACAAACCGGTCCAGCGTACTGTGCATTCCATATGTTTTCTCGCTGATTAAGATAAATTAAGATCGGAATATTCTAACTGCTCTTGTTGATTGTTGTTGGTCTGCGAAGAGCGCGCAGCGCTAAAAAAGTATCCGCCAACAAGATCACTTGCATGTTGCTATGCAGCATTTTTGGTTGAAAAACTTCTATAGTTAGAAGAAAAATTCACGTTGTACCGTGATTTTTAGATGGGTTCATAGATAAATAGTGTGGATATTAAGTTTCCATTAATTTCTGCTTAAATTCTTGCGCTGCACAATTTGGTCTGCTAGTATAGACGCATTGAGTGCTGCAATCTTTGCTGGTATTCAATAAGCGTCTCCTCCACTTCCCCTTGATGTGGATTAAGCCCGAAATAAATATTTGGGCTTTTTTTTTGCCCGCGTGTGGGATGTAATACGGCAATCTTCACTGTCCGGTCAATGCAATACAACATTCTGGCGTCGCCTGGAATGAAAAAATCTACTTATTACCGCATTGCATTTGACGCCAAGTCATTGAAAACGTTATAATTTACGGCTCCGTTTGCTCAGGAGAAGATTACAAGGCAGAGTCTGGTGCTAAAAGCAAGACAATGACGTCAGCAGTGCGATGTTTTTGATAGCGCCGGAACCACCATTTGAGCGAATTAAACTAGTTAGGAAGTCAACATGAAAACTTTTTCCGCTAAAGGACATGAAGTCCAGCGTAATTGGTACGTGGTTGACGCGACGGACAAAGTCCTCGGACGTGTTGCCAGCGAAGTGGCACTCCGATTGCGCGGCAAACACAAACCTGAATTTACTCCGCACGTCGACACTGGCGATTTCATCGTCGTTATCAACGCTGGCAAATTGCGTGTAACTGGCGCAAAAGCAACCGACAAGACGTATTTCCGTCACTCCGGTTACCCAGGCGGTATCTACGAAACCAATTTCCAGAAAATGCAACAGCGTTTTCCAGGTCGTGCGCTCGAAAAAGCGGTCAAGGGCATGTTGCCTAAGGGTCCGCTTGGCTACGCCATGATCAAGAAGCTGAAAGTGTACGCTGATGGTTCCCATCCGCATGCTGCCCAGCAACCACTCGTACTTGAACTTTAAGGAATCGACATGATCGGTAACTATAATTACGGAACCGGCCGTCGCAAGAGTGCAGTTGCGCGCGTCTTCATCAAGTCCGGCTCTGGTCAAATCATCGTCAACGGCAAGCCAGCGAATGAGTATTTTTCGCGCGAAACCGGTTTGATGGTTATTCGTCAACCTTTAGTATTGACGAACAATGTCGAAACTTTCGACATTAAAGTCAATGTCAGCGGTGGCGGCGAGTCTGGCCAAGCTGGTGCAGTCCGTCACGGTATCACGCGTGCACTGATTGACTACGATGCAACTTTGAAGCCAGAACTGTCAAAAGCTGGTTTCGTTACACGTGATGCACGTGAAGTTGAGCGTAAAAAAGTTGGTCTGCGCAAAGCTCGTCGGGCAAAACAATTCTCGAAGCGTTAATTTTCGCTTTCAGAATCAAGAAAAACCGCCTGGCTTTTGCCCGGCGGTTTTTTTTTACCCATGCTGGCCCCGACCTCGGTCGCACTTTTCCGGGTAGTAGTATTGCCTTTTTTATGCAAATATTATCCCTCGGTTAATTTAAAAAACGTTATTTGCAGCGTTTGCTTGTGCGCGCAATAATGTGCAAAATTATTCGTGTGCCTGTGCAGAGTAAGTGTGGTCATGGCTGTTTGCGCGAGACTGCTAAAATAGTCAAAAATTGCGTACGGCAAAGGTCTTGCGCCCGGCAGATGCGTGGCTTTAGTTTGGTTATTACTGTGAGCGGCAATTAGTTTGACCTTCCATCGCGCTAGTGTAGTTTTTCAAGTAAGGATAAAAAATGATTAAGGTTGGTATCGTTGGTGGCACAGGATACACAGGCGTCGAATTATTGCGTTTGCTGGCAACGCATCCGCAAGTCCAGTTGATGTCGGTTACGTCACGCAAAGAAGATGGAACACCGATTGCCGACATGTATCCGTCCTTGCGCGGCCGCGTTAAGCTGGCCTTCTCCAGCCCTGAAAATGCGCATTTGGAGGACTGCGACGTCGTATTTTTCGCGACCCCCCACGGCGTTGCCATGGCGCAGGCACCAGCGTTACTGGCTGCGGGTGTTAAGGTGATCGATCTTGCAGCAGATTTTCGCCTGCAAGACACCGCTGTATTCGAAAAATGGTACAAAATGCCGCACAGCTGTCCTGATCTGCTAAAAGAGTCAGTATACGGCTTGCCTGAGCTGAACCGCGCTACGATCAAAAGCGCGCGCATCGTCGGCAATCCCGGCTGCTATCCGACGACTATACAACTGGGTCTGGCACCATTATTGAAAGCGGGCGTAATTGATGCTTCCAATCTGATTGCTGATTGCAAATCCGGTGTTTCTGGCGCTGGCCGTAAGGCGGAAATAGCCATGCTGTTTTCCGAGGCTAGTGATAATTTCAAGGCCTATGGTGTTTCCGGCCACCGGCATTTGCCAGAGACAGTGGAGCAACTGTCCAAATTAACGGATGACAAAGTCGGCTTGCTGTTTACGCCGCATCTGGTACCGATGATCCGGGGCATGCATTCAACGATATATGCACGTCTCACCCAAACCATCGATAACACTGCGCTGCAAGCGTTATTCGAAGACGCCTATAAAGATGAGCCTTTTGTCGATGTGATGCCGTTCGGCGCGCACCCCGAGACCCGTTCCACACGTGCCTCGAATATGTTGCGGATTGCCTTGCATCGTCCGAATGATGGTGATACGGTCGTTGTGCTCGTGGTGCAGGATAATCTGGTCAAGGGTTCATCCGGTCAGGCAGTGCAATGTATGAATCTGATGTTTGGACTGGAAGAAACAACCGGTTTGATGCACGTTCCAGTCATGCCATGATGTTGACCGACTCTCTACTGGAAAACGTCTGGGCCTGGATGCAATGAAAGTCACGTTGTGGCGTCGGCGGATGTCGGTTTCGGCGCCCAGAATGAGCGTAAAAAGCCACTTCCCGTGGCCGCTAAAAGCGATCTTCTTAGTATTGATCATCGCCTTTGGCGCGACTATCGCTTTGTGGGCTTATTATTCCGGTCGCAATTTTGCCAGCGCGAATGCCGTCACGGCACGGGACGTCGCGGCCCTGAACCGCCAGATCGCCGATTTAATGGTTGAGCGGGATCGCTTTTCAAGTGTGGTCAACGCTGCCGAAAGTCAGGCCAACATTGCGTCAGCCACACAGACTCACTTAAGCCAGCAGATTGCTACGCTAGAAGCTGATAACGCCAAACTCAAAGAGGATCTTGCGTTTTTCGAGGGCTTGTTACCCATTGCTACCGGTAGCGACGATATTGCGATTCAACGCCTGAGCTTTGCGTTAACAGCGCCGACCCAATTACGCTACCGCTCTTTGATTATGCGGGGCGGCAAAGTTGGACGAGACTTTGTTGGCGATTTGCAAATAGTAGTCACCGCCGTGGTACGCGGCAAGAATCTCATTTTAACTTATCCCGAACAGAGCGCTAACTCCCCCGAAAAGGCAGCCTTTCAGCTCGACTTTAAATACTATCAGCGCATCGATGGCGTATTGACGCTGCCTGATGGGACGGTGGTAAAAAGAGTGCAGGCCCGGGTGCGCGAAAATGGCAAGGTCCGCACGCAGCAAAGTGCAAATTTATAGTAGTGCAAGTTTGACTATTGTGGGAGCCTTTGAATTGGTGCAAACTAACTTCTCTGCATTGCAAAGGGGCAACGTTTACACCGATCAAGATAAATCGTAATTTGAGGAATGACATGTTTAACAGCCGCAAAGCAAAAAACACCATCGATAGTCTGATTGGCGCTGCAACCAGTATTCACGGCGATGTACATTTCAAAGGCGGCTTGCGGATAGACGGGCACATAATAGGCAACGTTATAGCCGACGAGGCGCTGACCTCCATGCTCGTGATATCTGAAAAAGCCAAAGTGGAAGGTGAAATCCGGGTAGCGCATCTCGTCGTTAATGGTGAGATATTCGGAAATGTTTTTTCGTCTGATTTGCTTGAATTACAGCCGAAAGCCCGCATAACTGGTAATGTGAGTTATAAAGCGCTCGAAATGCATAGTGGCGCGGTGGTAAGCGGTAAATTGACGCATGAACAAGCTGCGCCAATACCGGCACTAAAGTTGCTTGAAACTTCAATCGTTCCTCAGATTTCGCAATCTGTTCCAGTCCCCAGCCTTGACTTGCCGAAAGGCACAAAGGTGGGGTAGAGCGGGGCGGGCGGTATGTCTGGGGCGAGCTTGCATAATTATTAGCCCGCTGCACGGGACATATGTGGTCAGATGGATGCCGGGATGGTATCCGGCTGCATGATTGTCGCTAACAGCTTATAATGACGTACCGTATGTTCCCGCAGGAGCCAAAAATGAATGCAGTAGCTGAAATCCAAGACGTAGTATCCCCGATCCTTTTTTCCGATAGTGCGGCCGCTAAGGTGGCGCAACTGATAGAAGAAGAGGGTAACCCCGATTTAAAACTGCGCGTCTTTGTGCAGGGTGGCGGTTGCTCTGGTTTTCAGTACGGTTTCACTTTTGATGAAATCGTCAACGAAGACGACACTACCATGACCAAAAACGGCGTTCAGTTGTTGATTGACTCAATGAGTTATCAATATCTGGTTGGTGCCGAGATCGACTATAAAGACGATCTGGAAGGCGCACAGTTCGTTATCAAGAATCCAAACGCAACAACAACTTGTGGTTGTGGCTCATCTTTCTCGGCATAATTTGTTTGGTCGGGATCGTGCTGTGATGGCAGCCTGAGCTACTATGGCTGCAATGCGTTAAATTGGACTGGGTCGAGTGATAGCAGATTAACCCAAGGCTGCTGCGGTCTATAATTACGTGCATCAAGCATTTCGACAAGTTAGCCAAAACGCTGAGGATATTTTTTAAAAAAGACACCGGTATTATTTGATCCGGTGTCTTTTTTTGTCTAGACCATCAGGCCGGATAAAGTGCACCTAAAATACGCGGCCCGGCAGCACCGGTGACAGCGGGCAAATTACCGGGTAAGCGCAGATCGAAGCGTTGCGCCAGCCACGCAAAAGCCAGTGCTTCCACATGATTTGGTGCAATGCCGAGTGTATCGGTTGACGCAACGCTAGCAGACACGCCTCCCCGACTAAGCGCCTGACCTAATGCTTGCATCAAATGCGCGTTATAAGCGCCTCCCCCGCACACGACAACTGTGCTGACGTCCGCGGCGTACCGCACAATCGCATCGGCGATCGTCGATGCGGTAAGGGCGGTAAGCGTAGCTTGCACATCGGCGGGCGCAAATTGAGGAAATAATGCCAGTTTCTCTGCCAGCCAAGCCTCATGGAACAGATCGCGTCCAGTACTTTTAGGCGGTGGTAACGCAAAATATGGTTCATCCAGGCACGCCTTCAACAACTGCGGAATGACTTTGCCGCTGGCTCCCCAAATGCCGTTGGCATCGTAGTCCTGGCCTTGGTTTACCTTGACCCATAAATCCATCAGTACGTTACCGGGACCGGTATCAAAACCGATATCCGCATCGCTCACAGCGCCATTGATTTGTGGGCGCAGAACGCTGATATTGGCGATCCCGCCGATATTTACCACTACGCGTGTTTCTGCCGGACTGGCAAATACCGCTTGATGAAAAGCCGGGACCAGCGGCGCCCCTTGTCCGCCGGCGGCGATGTCGCGACTACGAAAATCGGCAATTACGTCAATTCCGGTAAGCTCCGCTAAAAGTGCCGGGTTATTGGTCTGGCGGGTAAAGCCCAGTTCCGGTCGATGCCGGATAGTTTGTCCATGGACCCCAATCGCGCGTATCTGATTGGCACGGTAACCGGTGTCGGCAAGCAAGCGCTCTACGCAAGCCGCGCAGTGCGTGGCCAAGGTATGGGCAACAAGTGATTCGCGCTCAATTTCATTTTCGCCCGCTTGTTGTAGCGCCATTAATTCCCGCCGTAGCGCCGCGGAAAAAGGCACGTAGGCAGAAGCCAAAGTAGCGATTGGATTGTGACCCATGGCATCGCTGGAGAATGATGCAATGACGCCATCGATGCCATCCAGGCTAGTGCCCGACATTAATCCAATGAAGAAAGGCGTATTCACGTTTTGCGTAGTCATAAAAAACCCGTTGTTCAATCATTCAATTTTACAAGGACTGATCAATCAACGGGCTTTTTGGAGAGGTGAGAAGCAGAATAATTTATGAGATAGACGACGATTTTGCGGCTAAATTCGTGATTTTAGCTGGCGTCTCCGCTGCATCGGCTTGCAGCAACGTAAAGCGATGCGACATATCGCTCGCTACAGCACGAAAACGTTGAAGTTTCGGACCTGCGAGCGCTTGCATGGTAGGCGCAACCACGGTGAGAGGATCTAGCGGCTTGTTAGCGACGCGATATTCATAATGTAGATGCGGTCCTGTGGCCCAACCGGTCATCCCGACAAATCCGACAACGTCGCCCTGATCGACCCTGCTACCCCGATGAAAACCTTTTTCGAAGCGGCTCATGTGTGCATAGACGGTCGAGATGTTGTTGGCATGCTTGATAATCACCACATTGCCATAACCACTTTGGACGCCAACAAAATCGATTACGCCGTCGCTGGCTGCGTGAATAGGCGTGCCGGTAGGTGCCGCAAAATCGACGCCGCTATGCATTTTCCAGGCGCCCAGAATCGGGTGAGTCCGCATGGAAAATCCTGAAGAAATCCGCGTAAATGCCAGTGGGGACTTCAAAAAAGCCTGCTTCATTGAGGAGCCGTCAAATCCATAATAGCTGCCGCCCTGCGCGCTCTTCGGGTCGTCAAACCAGACTGCCTGAAAGGTTTTGCCAGCATTCACGAACTCACCAGCAAGGATGCGTCCTGCGCGCACAAATTGACCGTTCTGCCAAAACGTCTCATAAGCAACATTGAAGCGATCGCCACGCTTAAGATCGGACGAAAAGTTAATATTGGTACCGAACATTTCGACGATCTGGGACGACACTGCATCAGGAATTTCTGCATCATCGGTGGCCGCAAACAATGATGACCGAATGATACCGGAGTGCATTTCAATACGGGTTTCAAGAACCGCTGTCTCTTCGATTGCATCGAACGCCTCCCCCTTGCGGGTCACGACGAGGTTAGGGGCGTCTTTGCCAGAGCTAGGCGTTGCCCGCAACCATTGCAGATCGCCCTGGGAGTCAGTTTGAGCTTGCACGATGCTGCCCGGTTTAAGGCGCAACATGGCACTGGCGGTGCTATCGGAGCGGATGAAACTGGAGGCAGCGGAGTCGTTGATACCAAGCCGCGTCATCAATGCAGCGATTGTATCGCCAGAGCGCATTTTTTCTTCGGCTACATATAAATTATCTTGTAATTCGAGTGCTGCGACCTGCTGGTGTAGACTCGGCAGCATTAATTCTTCTGCGATAGCGCGGACATGAATGTCGGACGTATCGGGCGTGATGGGCGCGACGCCTGCAGCACCAAAAGCGCACACAACGAGAAATAGGGCAGAAGCCGACACAATGCGGGTTTTGCGTGATGAACCGGTCAACAGCCGGAGGCTGGGACGAATGTTCATGAATTTATTTTTAAAGGACATTGAGCTATACGTTAAAATTTGCCGTTTGTACCGATTCTAGTTAATGTTCTGATGTTGCTGGACACTATGGCAAGGGGTTTAAAGGAATCGAGCATTATATCAGATACGAATTCCCTGATTTCATAAGTGTTAAATATGCAACTTTTAGGCGCGTCCGGGCGAATTCCAGCGCTTTTCAAACGCTTTTTAACGTTTCTAATACAGCTTAAGTAACGGTCATATATTTGAATAAGGATGGCCGTTGTGAGCGATTTGAGTGTTGCTTTGTAACGCGCGTCGCATTGTGTTTCACTACTTGCCTCATGGGTTGGCTCACTACCGCTTGACGCACTGATTTTTTTAGACTCATTACGCTATACGTCAGAATAAAATATGCCTTCATTATCTTTAAATACTTCTCCTGCAGTTGCAGCGGAAAACGCGCCATTGGTACTTTCCGACAAAGTTCAAGAAGCATTGGTTATCACCAAGCGTGGCACCGAGGAACTGCTAATCGAAGCCGATTTTGTGCGCAAGTTACAGCGCTCGGAGCTTAGCGGTAAACCTTTGCGCATTAAATTAGGACTAGATCCGACAGCGCCGGATTTGCATCTTGGGCATACGGTGGTGCTCAACAAGATGCGTCAGCTGCAGGATTTGGGTCATAACGTGATCTTTCTGATCGGCGATTTTACGTCGATGATCGGTGATCCGTCGGGACGGAATATTACCCGTCCGCCATTGACGCGCGAGCAGATCGAAGAAAACGCCAAGAGCTATTTTGCGCAGGCCAGTCTGGTCCTGGACGCGGACCGGACCGAAATTCGTTATAACTCCGAATGGTCCGATAAGCTGGGCGCGCGCGGGATGATTCAGCTATCGGCAAAGTACACCGTCGCACGGATTTTAGAGCGCGAGGATTTCACCAAGCGCTACAAAGCCGGCACCCCGATTTCGATGCACGAGTTGTTGTACCCGTTGATGCAGGGCTATGATTCAGTAGCGCTGGAATCGGATCTGGAGCTGGGCGGCACCGACCAAAAATTCAACCTGTTGGTCGGTCGCGAACTGCAAAAGGATTACGGTCAGGAGCAGCAATGCATTTTGACGATGCCGCTTCTTGAGGGATTGGACGGCGTAGAAAAAATGTCGAAATCCAAGGGTAATTACATCGGCATTACTGAACCCGGCAACACCATGTTCGCCAAGATTATGAGCATCTCGGATGTCATGATGTGGCGTTACTTTGAGTTGCTATCGTTCAAATCGCTGACGGAAATTGCCAGATACAAGGCGCAGGTCGCTGACGGTCAAAATCCGCGTGACATCAAGGTAACGCTGGCGCAAGAAATCGTCGCGCGTTTCCACAACCAGCAAATCGCAGAAGACGCGCTGGTTGATTTTGTCAATCGCGCTAAAGGCGGGATACCTGACGATATACCGGAAGTCAGTTTGACTGGCGCGCCGCTGGGAATAGGGCAATTGCTCAAGCAAGCCAATTTGTGTGCTTCGAGTTCAGAGGCGCTGCGCATGGTCGAGCAGGGCGGCGTACGCATTGACGGCACCGTGATCAGCGATAAAGGCTTAAAAGTGGACGCCGGAACGTTGGTGGTACAGGTGGGTAAGCGCAAATTTGCGCGGGTCACGTTGACTGCCTGATCTGTCCCTTGTCTGGCATCCTGGACGCGACGTTCGTTCTGATCGTACTGATTATGCAGAACAAACACGGCTACCTGAATGTCGCTTTCGAATGTCGCTTTCTTTACATAGACTGGATTAAATTGATTGCACTTATTCAGCGCGTAAGCCATGCAAGCGTGGTGGTGGACGCGATGACCGTCGGCGCGATTAACACCGGTTTGATGGTGCTGGTCTGCGCCGAACGCGGCGATACCGAAAAGCAGGCGAATGCGTTATTGACGAAACTACTGGCTTATCGGGTTTTTGGGGACGACGCAGGCAAGATGAATCGCAGCGTCACAGACGTGTCCGGTGGCTTACTGCTGGTGCCGCAATTCACGTTGGCGGCCGATACAAATTCTGGCACGCGGCCATCCTTTACGCCAGCCGCCGCGCCCCAGGACGGTCATCGACTGTTCAGTTATTTTGTCCGGCAGGCGCAGGCCAGGCATTCGCAAGTTGCTACAGGTTTGTTTGGTGCCAACATGCAGGTGACGTTGACAAACGATGGCCCGGTCACATTTTGGCTGCAAATTAAGCCGCCAGCAGCGGCATGCAACTAATCAGCTTCCCTTTCACTTGGCAGATACATTTCGGTACAGAGAATGTTCGCTATTGGCGAATTACAGTATTCACTTCGATCCTTCAACTCCGAAAATCTGACGCAAATCTTACTTAAACAGACGCTCATGCAGACCACAGAAATTTTATTGATTCGCCACGGCGAAACGGATTGGAATACTGAAAAACGCATACAAGGCCATATTGATATTCCCTTGAATGCCAAAGGTCGGCGTCAGGCAGCCGCGCTGAGTACGCGACTAGAGGGCTTGAGTCTGGACGCGATTTTCTCAAGCGACTTGCAACGCGCCCGAGATACTGCCGCGCCGGTCGCAGCGCACCATGGTTTGACGGTCCAGATCCATGAGGATTTGCGGGAGCGCTGTTATGGCGTGATGGAGGGGTTACAACGTCAGGAAGTCGCCCTGCGTTATCCGTTGGCGTATGCAGCGCTCGATGCACGGGCGCTGGATGTCCGTTATCCGCCCGGCATTAACGTGGCCGAGACTATTAATGAGTTTTCGGCGCGCGCAATCGGTGCATTGCACCGCCTGCTTAATAAAGCGACACATCAGCGAATCGCGGTCGTCAGTCATGGCGGGGTGCTTGATTGCATCTATCGACATGTTAGCAACGTGGCGCTGGGTGAAGCACGCGCGTTTGATATTTTGAATGCCAGCATTAATCGCCTGCTATGGAATGGCGAGCAATTCAAGCTTGTTTCATGGGGCGACATCGAACATTTAAGTCATCTGGGCGATATTGTTCTCGATGAGGTAGACAAGTGATGCGCGCAGACGTGTGAAGTAAACGTAATACCCTGCCTGCATAACATCGCACCTAATTTCTCAATACGCGGCCATCAATGTCAGCCGTTTGTGCTAGTCTCCGTCGATGTGGTCAAGATCGGTTAATCGGAGCCAGCATGAAATTTAGTTTGTTTTGCTCGCGCGAAAAACGCGCTGCGGCGGGGCTCCCAATCACTGCACTCGTTGGGCCAATTGTGGATATCGCAGATCGACAAGGAACTGCGAAAGCCGTCAGTGAGCCGAAAAAACCCAGCAATTTAAGCACCAAAAGCACAATCAGCACGGAAAGCGCCCTAGGGTCCGATGAGTCCAGTTCGGGTGAACGCTTAGGTGAGCGCGGTAACCCTGAGCGCGGAGGGGCCGAGCGCATGCGCCTCGCTGGCGCGTTACACCATTTAGTGCGCGAGTCGTCTCAGGGCAGCCGTGACGTTCAAAGTCTACAACGTGTCTGTGAACTTATACTGGCGGCTACCCCGACGTTGCGTCTGGTATGGATAGGGTTTTGTCAGGACACGGACGAGCAAACTATCGGGCCGACGGCATACGCCGGTGCCGCGATGACCGAGTCTGCGGAGTGGGCGTTGTCCAGAGATAGTTTTGATTTTGTTGCGCCTTATAAGCAGCGCGTGGATTGGCAGGCCACGCAAGAACATGAGTTCCATGCGCTGTTTAGTCCGTGGAAAAACAGCCAGCAAGAATGCTCCGTGACCTGCGCGCTAGCCATTCCTTTGCATGCCGAAAAGTCCATGATGCATGGCATGATCGTATTTTATGCAGATGATGGCAGTTATTTCAAGGATACCGGCGTTCCTGCATTTCAGGCGCTGGCGCACGTTTGCGAAATAATCTGGAAGCAATCGCATTTAACTTTTTTGCTCACACAGCACGCACGTCTGGATCGACTGACCGGACTATTAAATCGCCAGCGGATCGCACATGCCTTTACCAGAAGTGCAGTAGCGATTAAGCTCGCCAATACTACCCAAGGCACCCAAGCTCACGAGCCCGCACGACCCTTTTCCATACTCTATTGCTACCTGCACGATTTTAGCAAACTTAGCGCGCTATACGGCTGGGTAACTGCCGATAACCTTTTAGCATCTTTTGCCACTGCTACTCTGTCCCAATTGCGCGAGGACGACAAGGGTGGGCGTTGGGGAACCACAGAATTTTTGTACATATTGCCGGACACCGATGCCATGGAAGCAGCACATGTACTGACCTCGTTTATTGATCATTTTAAGAGTTCACCCGTGGTCGCTGATAGCTGGACGATTCGGATGGGATTCTCCGTCGGAGCGGCAACTTATGGCATTGATGGGGTAGGTCTGGATGAGCTACTGCAATATGCTAGCCAAAATATGCGTCATTCGACCGGGTCGAATATGGCTTATGACAGTCCTGCGTATCAGGATGCTGCGCGCTGGCGCTTTGCCGCGACCACAATTAACGCGTCATCCAATGCCGAGACCTTTAGATGAGCACGATGACTGGACTCACCACAGGTTCGTTAAAATAACTTGTCAGGTTTCCGCCAGATTTAGCGTATCTCACCCCCATTCGCGATAAAATAGTGGCTTCCCCCATTTAACGCTCTTCTGGCGCGAACCATTCTGCCGTGAATATTGGTCCTCATTTACTTCGTAACAATGTTTTTGTGGCACCGATGGCCGGTGTCACAGATCGCCCCTTTCGACAGCTATGCAAAGAGCTGGGCGCTGGTTACGCGGTATCCGAAATGGCAGCCTCCAATCCACGCCTGTGGAAGACCGAAAAAACCTCGCGCCGCATTAACCATGATGGTGAGATGGCACCGCGCGCGGTGCAGATTGCCGGTGCAGATCCGCGCATGTTGGCGGAGTGCGCACAATATAACGTCGATCATGGCGCGCAAATCATCGACATAAATATGGGATGTCCGGTCAAAAAAGTCTGCAATAGCTGGTGTGGTTCGGCGTTGCTTCAGGATGAAAAACTGGTGGCGCGGATTTTAGAGACAGTCGTGGCAGCAGTTAATGTCCCTGTAACACTGAAATTCCGCACCGGCTGGGATCGCCTTAACAAGAATGCACTGAATATCGCACACGTGGCCCAAGAGAGCGGAATTGCTATGCTGACGTTACATGGCAGAACGCGCGCCGACGGTTATAACGGCGATGCAGAATACGCGACTATAGCGGCAGTAAAGGCCGCGGTGTCGATTCCTGTGGTGGCAAACGGTGATATTACGACGCCAGAGAAGGCGCGACAGGTATTGGCGCTAACCAACGCCGACGCGATCATGGTTGGTCGTGCGGCGCAAGGGCGTCCATGGATATTTCGCGAGATTGAATATTTTCTGCGGACCGGAACCCACATGCCGCCGCCGTTAGTTAGTGAGGTACAGCATTTAATGGCCGAACATTTGCGTGCCCATTACAGTTTTTATGGCGCCTATTTGGGGGTGAGAACTGCCCGCAAGCATATCGGCTGGTACGTCCGCGATCTGTCCGGCGGGGAAGAATTTCGTCAACGCATGAACCTGCTGGAAGATTGCGATCAACAATTAGCGGCAGTAAACAGCTTTTTTGAAATGCAATATGCGCATGGCAACCGGTTACAATACGGGGCTGCAATGCAGATGGCTGCCTAAGCAAAAATGTGAGATCGGCGTGAGCGGCAAGGTGAAATTTTGGATACCAAATTTACATGTGAACGCCGCCGATTGCGCCAAAAACATGCACTAGAGCATACAGTCAGTTGGGTATTTGATCATAAAAATTTGATCAAAAGATAGCAACCTTTGCTTTAGTCTAGTCCCACTACAGTTAAGTAAAATAGTAAAGCGAAGAATGAGCAAAGAAAGTATTCAAGAAGTTGTTAAAAAAAGCCTTGAAAAATATTTCAAGGATCTGGGGGAACAACCACCCACTAACGTGTATGACATGGTGATCTCCACGGTTGAAAAACCGGTGCTTGAGGCAGTTATAGCGCGAGCCGAAGGAAACCAGTCCCATGCGGCCGAGATGCTGGGCATCAACCGTAATACGTTGCGCAAAAAGTTGTTGCAGCATGGCTTGTTGTAAATTTATTACTTTGAAGCTAAAAAAGCGGCTAGAAGCCAAGTTGACGAAGTACATAGCATAATGGTCAGTGCTAATGCTGACTGTGCCGCTGCCCTCACTGTCGTCCTGACTGCCGGATAGCGTGATTGGCAGGGCAAATGTTCTCATTTAAATGGTCACTGGTACGTTCTCCAGGACTTTACTTTATCAATCCAATAGTTACCCGGCATTGTTAAAACCGTCAGATGAATAAGCCCGCCAGGCAGCACGTTGAGTGGTTTGTTTAAAGTTTTTTTATTGTTTGTAACGCATCCTTTCCTGAGCCCCCACCATGATTAAGCAAGCCCTCATTTCAGTTTCCGATAAGACTGGCATTCTGGAATTTTCCCGCGAATTAGTCGCACTCGGCGTGAATATTTTGTCCACCGGCGGCACCGCCAAACTGCTTGCGGATAATGGGATCAAGGTGACCGAGGTTGCAGATCACACGGGTTTCCCGGAGATGCTGGATGGGCGCGTCAAGACGCTGCACCCTAAAGTACACGGCGGGATTCTGGCACGCAGAGACTTTCCCGAGCATGTCAACGCTCTGGCTGAACATCAGATCCCCCTCATCGACATGGTGGTGGTCAATTTATACCCTTTTCAAAAAACCATCGCCAACGACCAGTGCGCGCTGGAAGACGCGATTGAAAACATCGATATTGGCGGTCCGGCAATGTTGCGTTCTTCCGCCAAAAATCACAAGGACGTCATTGTCCTCTGCGATCCGTCCGACTATGCGACGGTGCTGGCTGAACTAAAGGCGAATCAGGGCGAGGCGTGCTATGAGACCAAGTTCACTTTGGCGAAGAAAGTATTCGCCCACACCGCCCAGTATGATGGTGCTATTACCAACTATTTTACGTCATTGGGTGCAGATAAAGAGCATGAAACACGTAGCGCTTATCCCACGACGCTTAATCTGCATTTCGAAAAAGTACAAGAAATGCGGTACGGTGAAAATCCACATCAGTCTGCCGCTTTCTATCGTGATATTCACGCGACGGAAGGTGCGCTGGCAAATTATCGCCAACTGCAAGGGAAAGAATTGTCTTTCAATAACATTGCCGACGCAGATGCTGCGTGGGAATGCGTTAAAAGCTTTGACGAAACCGCATGCGTTATCGTAAAACATGCCAATCCGTGTGGCGTCGGCGTGGGACTCACGACACTGGAAGCGTATAGCAAGGCATTGCAAACCGATCCGACTTCAGCGTTTGGCGGCATAATTGCGTTTAATTATGAAGTCGACGGCAACACGGCGGAAGCAGTCGCAAAACAATTCGTTGAAGTAGTCATTGCGCCATCATTCACGGATCAGGCCAAACAAATTTTTACTAACAAGCAAAATGTGCGGGTGCTAGAAATTGCCCTTGGTCATCAACGCAATACGCATGACTTGAAACGTGTTGGCGGTGGTTTGCTGGTGCAGGCACCAGATGCTAAAAATGTCACACTGGCAGAAATTAAAGTGGCGAGCAAAAAGCAGCCGACCCCCCAACAGCTGCAAGACTTAATGTTTGCATGGCGCGTTGCCAAGTTCGTCAAGTCGAACGCGATTGTTTTTTGTGGAAATGGTATGACGCTTGGCGTGGGTGCGGGCCAAATGAGTCGTGTCGACTCCGCCCGGATTGCCTCCATCAAGGCGCAACATGCAGGTTTGTCATTGGTCGGATCGGCTGTGGCTTCGGATGCATTCTTCCCATTCCGTGATGGACTGGATGTCGTGGTCAATGCGGGCGCTACCTGCGTGATTCAGCCCGGTGGTTCAATGCGCGATCAAGAAGTGATCGATGCAGCGGACGAGCAAGGCATAGTCATGCTCTTGACCGGCGTCCGGCATTTCCGTCATTAAATTCAAGTCTACTTCACGATAAACTCGGGCTAAACGGGGATAAGCGCGCCGTGCAAAAAAACGGTGCTGAAACAACCCGTGGAAGCCCTCCCGCTGACCGCCGTGAATGGCAACGGATATACTTTTATCCTTTAGCCATCATTTGTGGTCCGGCGGGCGCACCATCTCTCCTCTGTCCCATTCTTTGCCCGTCATTGGCGCCCATTATCCGCACTGCGGTAATTTATCAACTATGAGAATCCTCGGTATTGATCCAGGTTTACGGACTACAGGTTTTGGCGTGATCGACAAGCATGGACATAAGCTAGCCTATGTAGCCTCAGGGACGATTAAAACGCCGGATGCCAGCTTGCCGGAACGGCTAAAAGTCATTTTGGCCAGCGTTTCCGAAGTGATCAGAACTTACTCGCCAGATTGCTCAGCAATCGAAATCGTTTTCGTCAATGTAAATCCCCAGTCCACGCTGTTACTTGGGCAAGCCCGGGGTGCCGCTATTTGCTCGCTGGTCAGTGGCAATTTATCGGTGGCAGAGTATACCGCGCTGCAAATTAAACAAGCGGTTGCGGGTCATGGTAAAGCCCAAAAGCAACAGGTGCAGGATATGGTGCAACGACTGTTGTCCTTGCCGGGTTTGCCGGGAAGCGACGCTGCCGATGCACTGGCTGTTGCGATCTGTCACGCTCACTCCGGCGATGCGCTGGCGGCGCTATCGGCACTGGCCCCGACCCTCGGTAAAAAGGGATTGCGGGTCAAGGGCGGTCGTTTAATTGGTTGAACGGATTTAACGGCAAGCAAAGCTTTGACTTGGTTCTTAGTCGTTGTGATCGGCTAAAGGAGAATGTTATGCGCTCCTGTTGGTAACCAACGGCGACAGTCAACTTGAGGCCGGGCAATAAACCTACGCGTCGCAGCGCCGAAGGTAACTTTAGAACTTCATTAAGCGAGCCATAGACGCATAAAGTTGGAATAAAAATATGCGTTTCTGCGCCTGAAAAACTCCCCGTTCAAGACAGATAGAGAAACAGTAGTCGGATTTATAAGAATCCGATTTATTTCCTTTGCCAAAGCCTTTTGTGGCCAAAACCAATACTGATGCGGCACTAAATGTGTGCAAACTTTAAACAGGCGCGGGGACCAAAACATCGGCGTTTAGCTTAGAAGCAACCTCGCAATGTTGCCGTAAGTCCTTCATTTATCAAGGTATTTGTTTGTTCAAACCTTGGTGGCTTTGTTGTCTGAGTTGCGCTAAGTCATTGACTTTACACAAAAATTTCTAATTCACATGATGTAAATGGCTTGACCTCCTATTAGCCATCCTCTAAAGTGGGTGGCAGTGTGAAAAAGTGTTTTTTTGTGGGATCGTTTTTAATGTTTTCCTGATATTTTTTTTGCCAATACAACATTTAATAGGAGTCTGCGGTGTTTCAGGGTGCGTCAGCTTTAAATCTCGATGCAAAAGGACGGATGTCAATACCGTCAAAGCATCGTGACGCGCTGACCGTTCAATGCGAAGGCCGGCTGACTGTCACTCGGCATCCGCACGGCTGCTTATTGCTCTTTCCACGCCCGACATGGGAAAGCCACCGCGAACAAATCGCGGCATGGCCAATGTCGGCTCGCGCATGGCAACGTATTTATCTTGGTAACGCTTCCGATGTTGAGCTCGATTCCGCAGGGCGAATTTTGATCGCCCCAGAACTACGCGTCGCCGTTGGCATATCGCGAGAAATAATGTTGATGGGAATGGGTAGCCATTTCGAGATTTGGGACGCAGCCAGATTGGCTGAAAGCGAGTCGCAGGCAATTGCCGCTGGCATGCCCGATGTATTAAATAACTTTTCCTTCTGACGGCGCCAAGATGATTGAACACTCGGTGCCCGAATTCCAGCACCGCACGGTATTGCTGGATGAAGCGGTGGAAGCTCTGAATATTACCGGTCCCCGTGCGAACGGCGTGTATGTTGACGGCACATTCGGGCGCGGCGGTCATAGCCGGAAGATTTTAGAAAACTTGGGGCCTCAGGGCCGCCTGATAGCATTCGATAAAGATTTGCAGGCCATTGCCACGGCTAACACTATTGTTGATTCACGGTTTGAGATCGTGCACGACAGTTTTGCGACGATGGCTCAGGCATTGCACGCGCGTCAGATTACGCAAGTAGATGGCGTGTTGCTTGACCTTGGAATCTCTTCGCCGCAAGTTGATGACGCTAGCCGGGGTTTTAGTTTTCGCTCTGATGGTCCACTCGACATGCGGATGGATACTACGCGCGGTGTGTCTGCCGCAGAGTGGCTGGCGACAGCCGATGAACAATTAATAGGAAAGGTTGTACGCGAATATGGGGAAGAACGGTTTGCTGTTCAGATTGCAAAGGCGATTGTTGCTGGCAGGACAATCCAGCCAGTTTCAACCACACGACAGCTTGCCGCGATCGTGGCAAACGCTGTCAAAACCCGTGAAAAAGGCAAAGACCCGGCCACTCGCACATTTCAAGCTATCAGGATCTACATCAATAAGGAACTTGAAGAACTCAAAATAGTGCTGGATCAGGCTTTTGAACAGATGTCCCTTCAGGGGAGATTGGTTGTGATCAGTTTTCATTCGCTGGAAGATCGCATCGTCAAGCAGTACATGGCCTCTAAAGCCAAGCTGCCGCAGCCGGACCGTCGATTACCGATTCTCGCCGTGGATTTGCCCCAGCCGCAATTAAAACTGGTGGCGCGGGTTATGCCGTCGGACGCCGAAGTCGCCGCCAATCCGCGCTCGCGTTCGGCAGTGATGCGTGTCGGGGAGCGGCTTGCAGCCGGTTCTAAAGTCGCTCCAGTGCTGAGTAGAATTTCATGATCGGGCGCATCAATGCCGTCCTGACATTGGCCCTGGTCTTATGCGCGTTGGCGCTGGTCAATGCGCGCTATCAGGCGCGTCAGTTGTTTATTGAGCTGGGTCGCGCCCAAAGTCAGGCGCGGCAACTGGATATCGAATGGTCGCAATTGCAGCTTGATCAATCGACGCTAGGCAAAAACGCGCGGATTGAAGCCAGTGCGCGGCGCGATCTGAACATGGTCCCGTTGACGCCGCAGCGCACCCAATACTTAAGTCTGGGGGGTAAAAAATGACCCGTAATCCCCCGCGTACCGCTGCGTCCAAAGGCATGCCGTTTACTGCCAGCCCGGTACTAAAGGTCAAACTTCCGGTATGGCGCTCACGCGTCGTGCTGTTCCTGTTGTTCGCCGCATTTTTTGCATTGGTGGCGAGGGCGTTATGGCTGCAAGGCGTGTCGACCGCTTTTTTGCAAAAGCAGGGCGCGTCGCGGTATGCACGTACGCTCGAACTACCCGCGACCCGCGGCAAAATCACTGACCGAAACGGGCATGTTTTGGCCTCATCAGTTCCGGTAAAAGCGATTTGGGCTATTCCGGAAGATGTGCAGCAAGCACCCAAAGAGAAATTGCAGGCGCTCGCCAAGTTGCTCGATATGACTCAAGCCGAGCTGAACAAAAAACTCGACTCTGACCGTAGCTTCGTTTATCTGAAGCGACAAGTCGAAAAAGACGCGTCCGATCAAATTGCCAAGCTAGGTATAGCCGGGATCGAAACGCGTCCTGAATACAAACGGTTTTATCCGGAAGGCGAAGTTGCCGCGCACGTAGTAGGCTTTACCAACATTGAAGATGCCGGGCAGGATGGCATGGAACTTTCACAGCAAAAAACATTGGCCGGTACAACCGGCAGTCGCCGGGTGATTAAAGACCGCCTGGGTCGTATTGTGGAAGACATTGAAGCAGTCAAAGAGCCGCATGACGGTCGCGATCTGGTGCTATCAATCGATAGCAAGATTCAGTACATTGCGTTTACCCAATTAAAAGAAATGGTTGAGCGGACCAAGGCCAAGGCGGGCGGTATCGTCGTGGTTGACGCCAAAAGCGGCGAAGTACTCGCGCTCGCCAATCTACCTAGCTATAACCCGAATGACCGCTCGATCCTCACAGGCGCGCAATTGCGTAATCGCGTGATGACCGATACCTTTGAGCCGGGTTCAACCTTAAAGCCATTTACTGTGGCATTGGCGCTGGACACCAATCGGGTTCAGCCAGGGACAACTTTTCAGGTTCCGGACAAAATGACAATCGGTACCGCGACTATTGGCGACTCTCATCCGCACGGGTTGCTGACCATGAGCGTCGCGCAAATTATCCAGAAGTCGTCCAATCTGGGAACCGCCAAAATTGCGTTGCAAATGCCAGCTGAAGAGATGTGGGAAATGTTCACCACCGTCGGGCTGGGACAGCAACCAAAATTTGGCTTTCCTGGTGCTGTCGCCGGACGCGTCCGACCATTCAAATCATGGCGTCCGATTGAACAGGCGACGATGAGTTACGGTCATGGCATTTCGGTCTCGTTAATTCAGATGGCGCATGCGTATACAATTTTTGCACGTAATGGCGATCTAATTCCTTTGTCATTCAAAAAGGTCACTGAACCGCCCGTCGGACAGCGCGTCATCTCCGAAAAAACGGCGTTGACCATGCGCGCCATGCTGGAAAGAGTGACAGCGCCGGGCGGCACGGCACCAAAAGCACAGGTCCCAGGATATCGGGTTGGCGGCAAGACCGGCACGGCTTACAAAATTGAGAACGGCAAATACGTCAGAAAATATATTGCCGACTTCGTAGGATTTGCACCGGCATCCGACCCGCGCATTATTGTTGCCGTAATGATCGATGAACCGAGCAACGCGTTTCGTTATGGCGGCGATTCTGCCGCACCGGTTTTTGCGAGCGTGGTGGGCAATGCATTGCGTACTTTAAACGTGCACCCCGACTCTAATATTACCGATATCATCATACCAACCGATGGTCCGAAGGAGAGCTTCTGATGACTATCGCACGCGCTCACGCGGCATCTGATGTGCTATCCGAGGCAGCATCCGACGTGACCTCTGTCGTGGCCTGGTTGCGCGGACTTGCTACGGTATCACCGACAGGGAGGCCAGTCTCGGACTCGCGCAAAATATCGGCTGGTGATGTGTTTTTTGCTTATGCCGGTGACGAATCGGATGGTCGTAATTACATAGCACCAGCCTTGCAGAATGGTGCGGCTGCCGTGGTCTTTGAGGCCACCGTATCTACGCCCCCACAGCCTGCTCAACCATTTTTGTGGAATTCTGAATGGGCCGTGCCACATCTGGCGGTGGTGGGATTGAAAAAATTAGCTGGTCCGATCGCGAACAGTTTTTATCAGCAGCCTGACCGGGATATGCGCATCATCGCGGTGACCGGCACCAATGGCAAAACCTCATGCAGCCAATGGCTGGGTCACGCGTTGTCGCAACTTGGGCAGACAGTGGGCGTGATTGGCACCTTGGGCATCGGCATCTTTGCCCCGCGTCAACCGGTCGCGTTCGAGGTCACCGGTTACACCACGCCGGACGCGGTTCTGCTACAGGGTAAGTTGGCTGATTTACAGAAAGCTGGGGTGCAAGCGTTGGCAATTGAAGCATCGTCCATCGGACTGGATCAAGGTCGCTTGAATGGCATGCATATCGACATCGCCTTATTTACCAATTTCACCCGTGATCATCTGGATTATCACGGCGATATGGCGACTTATGAAGCCGCGAAGCGCGCGCTTTTTGACTGGCCCGGTTTGCAGCATGCGGTGATTAATCTGGACGATGCGATGGGGTTGCGTCTGGTGCAGCATTTGCGTCAAAACGGTAGTGAAGCCGGTAATGAAGCCGGTAATGAAACAGCGCTGATCGGCTATGCCTTGACCGATGAAGCGATGAAGAGTGCTGCGGCGTTCGGGGACCTGCCGATATTGCGTGCGACGGCAGTGCGCAGCAACGCTGGCGGCACCATCTTTAACGTTACTTCCCCGTTTGGCAGTAGTCAGGTTAAGACGCATTTGGTCGGGCAGTTTAACGTCAGCAACGTCCTCGGCATCCTTGGTGTACTGCTAGCCAAAGGGACCAAATGGGAAGTCGCGATCAATACACTGGAACGCTTGACTTCCGTGCCGGGACGAATGGAGCAGTTCGGTGGCCAGGATGCGCCATTGATCGTCATTGACTACGCGCATACCCCGGACGCATTGGAAAAAACTTTGCTGTCCCTGCGTCAGGTAGCGCAGCAACGCGGCGGTGAGTTGTGGTGCGTATTTGGTTGCGGCGGCGATCGCGATCCCGGAAAACGGCCGCAGATGGGCGCCATCGCAGAGTCAGCGGATCACGTGATAGTGACCAGTGACAATCCCCGTAGTGAGGATCCTACCGCCATCATCGCCCAGATAGTAGGGGGCATGACCGCACCGACGGCGGCCCAGACGCAACAGGATCGCGCAGCAGCAATCTTGCGCGCGGTACGAAAAGCGGGCAAAGCCGACGTCGTGTTGCTGGCAGGTAAAGGTCATGAAACCTATCAGGAAATAAAAGGAAAAAAATTGCCATTTTTAGATGCGGACCATGCTGCTCTGGCGCTGGCCTCGCGTGCGACTATGAAGGGCGGCTCGGTATGATCAAAGTGCCGACCATAGCCACCGGAATGCCGGCCACCGGAATGCCGGCCACCGGGATGCCAGCCAACACCTTGACGACTACATTCTCAGCAGCGATCAGTGATCTGCAAAACTGGTTGCAATCATCGCAGCAGCAGGTCAGCGTTGCCGCTATGAGCAACGTGGATGCCAACATTATCGTTACTACCGGCCTGAGCATCGATAGTCGCGCAGTCGCGCCCGGTAATCTGTTTGTCGCGCTGCGCGGTGACCATTTTGATGCACACGATTTTCTCGATCAAGTGATAGCACAGGGAGCAAGCGCGCTTATAGTTGCTCGTGCTCCGGCCAATTTATCTGTGCCGGCCCTTGTAGTCGCTGACACGCGTGCCGCCCTTGGCGCAGTTGCGAACGGCTGGCGTCGCCAATTCTCATTGCCGTTGATCGCGGTCACCGGCAGCAATGGCAAAACCACGGTCAAGGAGATGATTGCCGCGATTCTGGCAGCCGCATTTGGCACCGATGGTTATCTCTCGACACGCGGTAATTTGAATAACGAAATAGGCGTCCCGCTAACGCTGCAACGGCTGGGTGCAGGTCATCGGGCAGCCGTGGTCGAGCTTGGCATGAATCACCCTGGCGAGATCGCGGTACTGGCAGCTATCGCCGCGCCGACCGTTGGCTTAGTTAACAACGCACAACGCGAGCATCAGGAATTCATGGCCACTGTCGAGGCAGTCGCCGCAGAAAATGGCGCGGTCATCAGCGCTTTGCCTGAGGCCGGGATTGCCGTATTTCCTGCCGACGATGCGCATACATCTTTGTGGCGTGATCTTGCCGCAGCAAAGGGCGTTCGCGTCATGACATTCGGTTTGTCGGCCGACGCGGACGTTAGCTGCACTTATCACGCAACGGCATTTGGTAGCGATCTGCAAGTGGTCATCCAGACGCAAGGCCAAACGCAAACGCACACTTTCACGGTCACCTTAAGTGCAGCGGGCGAACATAACGTGCGTAATGCACTCGCCGCGATCGCCTGTACCTTGGCGATCGGTATTGAAGCCGATGCTATTGAGCGCGGCCTGGCTGCGTTCGCCCCGGTCAGTGGCCGCTTGCAGCAAAAATTGGCACAACACGTGGGCTGTGCGGGCGCTTTGGTGATCGATGATACTTATAACGCCAATCCGGATTCGGTGCGGGCCGCGATTGATGTGCTGGCACAGTTTGCCGCGCCGCGTTTGCTGGTATTGGGCGACATGGGCGAAGTCGGTAACGACGGCCCGGCGTTCCATCAGGAAATCGGTGCCCATGCGCGTCAGCGCGGCATCACCAATTTACTGACATTAGGTCCGTTGGCAATTGATGCCGCCCGTGCTTTCGGCGCACCTGCGCAACATTTTGACGACATCACCGCATTAACCGGCGCTGTGGACTCTCTTATGACGTCCACCACGACGGTACTGGTTAAAGGATCCCGCTTCATGAAAATGGAACGTGTAGTCGCGCATCTGGTAAATGGGGTTGGCATTAACGATTCATCAGCATTATCATCTTCACCCTTTTTACCAACTCAGGAGTCGCACTAATGCTGCTTTGGCTAGCGCAAATTTTTCAGCAGGATCATAGTTTTCTGCGCGTATTTAACTTTATTACTTTTCGTGCGGTCTTCGCGACGCTGACTTCTTTAGCAATTGGTTTGATCGCAGGTCCTGGCGTAATTCGCATGTTGGCGCGGCTGAAGGTGGGGCAGGCTGTACGCACCGATGGTCCGCAAACGCATTTGATCAAATCCGGTACGCCAACGATGGGTGGTGTTCTGATTTTGATCGCCATCGGAATTTCTACTTTATTGTGGGGCAATTTAAGTAATCGTTTTGTGTGGATCGTATTGCTGGTGACGCTGGGTTTCGGTGCCGTCGGTTGGGTCGATGACTATCGCAAGGTCGTCTATAAGGATCCAAACGGCATGCGCTCGCGTGAAAAGTATTTCTGGCAATCGCTAATTGGCGTGGTAGCGGCGATATGTCTGGCATTTTCGGTCTCCGGCGCAACCAATATGCAGGTATGGGATTTGTTTGTCGCCTGGATTAAATCCGGTTTAAGTATGGATTTGCCGCCGAAAGCAGATTTGATTGTGCCGTTCTTCAAAACCGTCAGTTATCCGTTGGGCGTATGGGGTTTTATGGCGCTGACCTATTTTGTCATCGTCGGCACGAGTAACGCGGTCAATTTGACGGATGGCCTTGATGGGCTGGCAATTATGCCGACGGTATTGGTCGGTGCCGCGCTGGGCTTGTTTGCGTACCTGACCGGTAATTTTACTTTTGCGCATTATTTGCTGATTCCCCATATTCCCGGCGCTGGCGAATTATTGATTTTTTGCGGTGCGATGGCTGGCGCAGGACTGGCCTTTCTTTGGTACAACGCCTACCCCGCGCAGGTCTTTATGGGCGATGTCGGGGCACTGGCTTTGGGTGGTGCCCTTGGCACGGTAGCGGTTATTGTGCGACAGGAAATATTGCTTTTCATCATGGGCGGCATTTTTGTCGTCGAGACGTTGTCAGTGATGTTGCAGGTGATTTATTTTAAATACACCAAGAAGCGCTTTGGCATCGGTCGCCGCGTATTGCTGATGGCACCGTTGCATCATCACTATGAACAAAAAGGTTGGAAAGAAACGCAAGTCGTCGTTCGCTTCTGGATCATCACCATGATGCTGGTGCTGTTTGGTTTATCCACGTTGAAGTTAAGGTAAAGAGTTGTAATGAATTACATCGGTAAACATGTTTTGGTGCTGGGACTGGGTGAATCCGGTCTGGCGATGGCGTTGTGGCTAGTGCGCTGCGGTGCCACGCTGCGTGTCGCGGATACGCGCGATTTGCGTGACTCGCCCGAACGTTTACTGCAATTGCAACAGGCGGTACCTGAGGTTGAATTTATCGGTGGCGCTGACGGTGGATGCTTTAACTCTCAATTGCTGGAAGGGATCGATTTTGTGGTCGTAAGTCCAGGCCTGGCACCGCATCGGGAGTTAAAAAACATTATTCCCGCCGCAGCGGTTGGTGAGATTCCGGTGTGGGGCGAAATTGAACTGTTTGCGCAAGCGTTGACCGCTTTGCGTGAGAGTCAGGAATATACACCGAAAGTGATTGCCATCACCGGCACCAACGGTAAAACCACCGTGACCAGTTTAACTGGCTTGCTATGTCAACGCGCCGGTTTAACGGTGCAGGTTGCGGGCAATATCAGTCCGGCAGCGCTAGACGTCCTGCGTACTTGTCTGGATGACGAGACGTTGCCGCAAGCGTGGGTATTAGAATTATCCAGTTTTCAGTTGCACACGACCTTTAGCCTGCAAGCAGATGTCGCCACGATATTGAACGTGACGCAAGATCATCTTGACTGGCATGGCGACATGGCGTGTTACGTTGCGGACAAGGCCCGTATTTTTGGCGAAAATACTATACGCGTGTTAAGCCGCGACGATCCATTCAGTATCCAAATGGCGAACGCCCAAAGTATCACGTTTGGTGTCGATGAGCCACTACAGGCAAATTGTTTCGGGCTGACCAACGAGAATGGAATGCAGTGGTTAGTCGTAGCGGCAGAGGTCGCAGACGAAAACGAAAAAAAGCGCGGCAAAAAACATTTGGTGGAAGCGTTGCCGATTAGCATCAAACGCCTGATGCCAGCCGATGCCTTACGGATTCGCGGTCAGCATAATGCTGCCAACGCATTATCAGCCCTCGCGCTAGGACGGGCAATCGGATTGCCATTTGCTGCGTTGCTGCATGGTTTGCGCGAATATCGCGGCGAACCGCACCGGGTAGAGCTTGTTGCCAGTATCGATAATGTCGAGTTTTATGATGACAGTAAGGGCACAAATGTTGGCGCGACAGTGGCGGCCTTGAATGGTTTGGGCCGTGGCCCGGACGGCGGTGCAAGCGCCAATCGACTGGTCCTCATCGCTGGGGGAGAAGGCAAAGGGCAAGACTTCACGCCATTGGCAGAACCATTGGCACGCTATGGACGTGCACTTATATTGATTGGTCACGATGCCGATGCGATTCGCCATGCGGTCAATAGCGCGTTGCTGGATGCAAGTATCGATATCGTTGATTGCGACACGCTAGAGCAAGCAGTTCAACGTGCAGCTGAGTTTGCCCATCCTGGTGACGCCGTGCTGCTGTCACCTGCGTGCGCCAGCTTTGACATGTTCCGTAACTATGCGCACCGTGCTGAGGTTTTTGTAGCCGAAGTGCGTCAATTAGCGCTGGCGCGTGGTGAGGTAAGCCTATGAAACTCGCTTTCCCATTCTTTTCGGGGAAGAGCGATAAGCCTGCGGATAAGCCGCGGGTGCCGGTGCGTATGCGTTCGGCTGATGGCAGTCAGCCGGGCGTTCAACGGTCCAAAATGATGGAATACGATCAGCCGTTGGTATGGGTCGTCGTGTTGTTAATGCTACTTGGTCTGGTGATGGTGTATTCGGCCTCTATTGCGTTACCGGACTCGCCTAAGTACGCGAGCTATAAAAGCTATAATTTTTTACTCCGCCAGGCAATTTTTATCTGTGTCTCGATGGTTGCCGGATTTGTGACATTTCGTATCCGCATCGCGACCTGGCAGCGATGGGCACCGTACCTGTTTGTGATTACGCTGGTGTTGCTGGCGATGGTGCTGGTGCCGGGTCTGGGTAAGGGCGTGAATGGTGCCAAGCGCTGGTTATCGTTCCGTGTTTTCAATTTACAGCCTTCTGAATTAATGAAGCTGTTTATCGTCTTGTACGCCGCCAATTACACCGTCCGTAAACAAGAAGTAATGCACAAGCTGACCAAAGGTTTTCTGCCGATGACGGTAGCGGTCGGGGTCGTCGGATTACTGCTGATGCTGGAGCCGGATCTGGGTGCGCTCGGTGTGATCGTGTGTATCGCGATGGGCATTTTGTTTTTGGGCGGGATTAACGGAATCTGGTTTGGCGGCATTACGGCGATGTTAGTGGCAATGTTCTCGTTGGTCATCTGGTTATCACCATGGCGCCGTGAGCGGATCTTTGCTTACCTGAATCCATGGGATCAAGAGAATGCATTGGGCAAGGCATACCAGCTTTCGCACTCATTGATTGCATTCGGGCGTGGCGAGATATTCGGTGTCGGATTGGGTGGTAGCGTTGAAAAATTGCATTATTTGCCCGAAGCACACACCGACTTTTTACTGGCGGTGATCGGCGAAGAATTGGGATTCGTTGGCGTCGTGGCGGTGGTCATTATGTTTTACTGGATTATCAAACGCGCGTTTGAGATCGGTCGTCAGGCGATTGCCATGGAACAGGTTTTTGCCGGATTAACTGCCAAAGGTATCGGCATCTGGATAGGCGTGCAGACCTTTATCAACATGGGCGTCAATTTAGGATTGTTGCCGACCAAAGGGTTGACCTTGCCACTGATGAGTTACGGCGGTTCAGGCGTGTTGATTAATTGTATTGGATTAGCGATTTTGCTGAGAATTGATTACGAGAACAGAGTCATGATGCGCGGGGGCCGACAATGAAAAAATTGTTGATCATGGCCGCTGGCACGGGCGGGCATATTTTCCCGGGTCTGGCCATTGCAGCGACCATGCGCCAACGCGGTTGGCAAGTGTCGTGGCTCGGAACAACCCATGGCATGGAAGGCGATCTGGTACCGCAGCACGATATTGAAATGGATCGCATCACGTTCTCAGGAATGCGCGGCAAAGGCCTTGCCCACACCTTGCGCGGCGCATGGCGTTTGTTGGCTAGCTTTCCCGCATGTTTTAATTTTATTGGACGGCGCAAGCCGGACGTTGTGCTGGGAATGGGCGGTTACGTCACAGTGCCTGGTGGCGTGATGGCGCGTTTGCGGGGTGTCCCGTTGGTATTAGTGAATGCCGACGCCGCATTGTTGTTGTCGAATAAGTTATTAGCCCCGCTGGCCCGTCGCGTACTGTTCGGATTGCCAACTGAGTTTGTGGGCACCGCGGATAAAGCCCTGGTGACCGGCAATCCGGTGCGCCAGGAAATCATGCAGTTGCCTTTGCCGGAGCAACGTTACAGCGGTCGTATCGGGCCGCTCCGTTTGTTAGTGGTGGGCGGCAGCTTAGGTGCCAAGGCGCTCAACGACTGCATGCCCGCCGCACTGGCACTGATGCCCGTTGCGGTGCGTCCCAGCGTGACCCATCAGTCCGGCAAGCAGCACATTGCCGCATTGCAGGCAGCGTACAAGGTGGCAGGTGTAGTCGCAGAAGTAGTCGCTTTTATCGATGACATGCCGCGTCGGTATGCCGATGCCGATCTGGTTGTGTGCCGCGCCGGTGCGATTACGGTGTCGGAACTGACCGCGGCCGGTGTCGCCAGTGTATTGATTCCGTTCGTCGCATCAACCACTTCGCATCAGCGCGACAACGCACGTTGGATGGCTACCAAAGAGGCAGCAATTCATTTAAAGCAAAGTGACTTAAGTAAGGAACGTTTGTCTGGATTGCTGACGCGCATGACGCGTCACGATTGCCAGTTGATGGCACAGGCAGCGTATGAAATCGGCCGCCGCGATGCGAACCAATCCATCGCACAGGTCCTCGAAGAATGTGCAAGTCCCGAAAGCAGTCATGAAACATAAAGTAAAAAATATTCATTTTGTTGGTATCGGCGGCTCCGGAATGAGCGGCATTGCCGAGGTATTGCTGAACCTGGGCTATACCGTGTCCGGCTCCGATCTCAGCTGCAACGCTGCGACCCGCCGTTTAGCCAAGTTAGGTGCTAACGTCATTTTGGGCCACGCCGCCGAAAACATTAAAAACGCCAATGCCATCGTCACTTCGACGGCAGTCAAGGCAGACAACCCGGAAGTTGTCGCCGGGCGTGAGCAACATATTCCGATCGTGCCGCGTGCGATGATGCTGGCCGAATTAATGCGCCTCAAGCGCGGTATTGCCATTGCCGGTACGCACGGCAAAACCACGACCACCAGTCTGGTTGCGAGCGTGCTGGCCGAAGGTGGCCTGGATCCAACCTTTGTCATCGGTGGTCGCCTGACCAGTGCCGGGGCCAACGCTAAATTAGGTTCCGGCGACTTTATCGTTGCCGAGGCGGACGAGTCAGATGCCTCTTTTTTGAATTTAACGCCCGTGATTGAGGTCATCACCAACATCGACGCCGATCATATGGAAACCTATGATCACGATTTTAATAAATTAAAACAGGCATTCGTTGAGTTCACCACGCGTTTGCCGTTTTACGGGGTCGCAGTACTGTGCATAGATGACGCCAATGTGCGCGACATCATGCCGCAAATATCAAAGCCGATCACCACGTATGGTTTCCACGCAGAAGCACAAGTGCGCGCCATCGATGCCAGGCCGGTCGCCGGCTATATGCAATTTACCGTGATTCAGGACGGTTATGCACCGATGCCGATCAGCCTTAACCAGCCGGGTATGCATAACGTTCAGAACGCCTGCGCTGCCGTAGCTATCGCACGTGAACTCGGCGTTGCCGACGCAGCGATTCAAAAAGCGCTGACTGAATTCCACGGCGTGGGCCGTCGCTTTACGCGCTACGGCGAGATCCCTTTGCCAGCCCCAGCCGCCACCGGCAGCTACACATTGGTGGATGACTACGGTCATCATCCGGTGGAAACCATCGCCACGATTTCTGCTGCGCGTGGTGCATATCCCGGACGTCGGCTAGTACTGGCATTCCAGCCGCATCGTTATACGCGAACGCGTGATTTATTTGAAGATTTTGTGAAGGTTTTATCTAGCGTCGATGTGCTGGTGCTGGCAGAGGTGTATGCCGCCGGTGAAACGCCTATCGTCGCCGCCGACGGACGTGCGCTGGCACATGCCTTGCGTGTAGCAGGGATGGGCGAACTGGTCTTCGTTGAAAATATTGCCGATATGCACGCCGCAATTGTCAACATAGTGCGTGATGGCGACGTTGTAATGACCATGGGTGCGGGTTCCATCAGCGCGGTACCCGCGCAGTTGGTGAATCAGACGGCGTCGGATTAAGTAGCGGCCAGGTAATACGAAAGATGGTGCAGTAACCAATATAGCGAGCACAAGCAGAGCAAAATGAGCGAAAAAAAGATGGCAACGGAATTCGGAAAAGTCGGCGTCCTGTTCGGTGGGCGTTCGGCTGAGCGCGAGGTGTCGATCATGTCTGGCAACGGCGTGGTCCAGGCTCTGCAAAGTAAGGGTATCGACGCGCATGCGTTTGATCCGGCAGAACGTAGTCTGGCAGAACTGGCTGCCGAAAATTTTGACCGCGTGTTCATCGCCTTGCATGGACGTTTCGGCGAGGACGGCACGCTTCAGGGCGCATTAGAGCAATTGGGGATTCCTTATACCGGCCCCGGCGTCATGGCATCCGCGATTGCGATGGATAAAGTGATGAGCAAGCGCGTCTGGCAAAGTTTTGAATTGCCGACGCCGCGATTTTTGGTATTGGACACAAGCACGGTGACCAGTGAAGAATTGCGTCAGTTACCCGATGCCCTAGGTTTGCCATTGATGTTAAAAGCCCCGCATGAAGGCTCCACAATTGGCATCAGCAAGGTAACGGGATACGCAGATATCGAAGCGGGCTTCGCATTGTGTGCAAAATACGATGAGGTCGTCCTGGCGGAAGAGTTTATCGCCGGGCGTGAGCTGACCGTGCCGGTATTAGGAGTCGGACGTAACGCCCGTGCGTTACCGATTGTCGAGATTCGGGCACCGGACGGCAATTACGATTATCAGCACAAATATTTCACCAACGACACCCAATATCTATGCCCTGCGCCGTTGGACGACGCATTGACGCTGCGGATTCAGGCGCTGGCCGTGCAAGCCTTTAATGCGCTGGGCTGCAAAGGTTGGGCACGCGTTGACTTCATGTTGCGCGACACCGATAACGCGCCATTCCTGTTGGAAATCAATACGTCGCCGGGCATGACCGGTCACTCTTTGGTGCCAATGTCTGCTAAACAGGAAGGTTCTAGTTACGAAGAATTATGTGTTGAAATATTGGCATCGGCGGGTCTGGAACTGCAGCATTCGGATAAAAGGATGCTGGGCTGATTAAGGTCAGAAGTGGTAACAAATTTGGTGCAGTGTAAAAAAATTGAAGACCAAAGTAGCGCAAAATTAAATATGCTTTGTAACCGTTCGCAATAAAGACAGCAATTATGTGGCAAGACATCAAAATATTGAATGCGACCTCCAACGCTTTATTCGGCCTGGCCCTGCTCGCCTTGATGGCGGGCGGAGCCTGGTGGCTGGCGCAGCGACCGATGTTTGCGCTGAAGGTGATACGGGTTGAGAGTGCTGAAAAAAGCGACTTGCGGCGGGTTAATCCATTGACCATCCGTGCGAGCGCTCTGCCGCGCATCAAGGGCAATTTTTTTACCGCAAATCTGGATTCAGTACGGGTGGCGTTTGAGTCCGTGCCTTGGGTGCGTAAGGCATCTGTCCAACGCGAGTGGCCGAATCAACTGGTGGTCACGATTGAAGAGCATCAACCGCTGGGAACCTGGGACGACGATGGACGATTATTGTCAGTAAAAGGTGACTTGTTTATCGCCAATCTGGACGAGGCCGAAGAAGATGGCGAGTTGTTGAAGTTCGGTGGTCCAAACGGTAGCGAAAAAGACGTGCTTGCGCGCTTTGCCGATTTTCAGAAATGGTTTGCGCCAATCAAACTGACGCCGACCGATGTGGAACTTTCACCACGCTATGCGTGGAGCGTTAAATTGAATAACGGCATGACCGTGGCGTTAGGACGAGAACAAACCAGGGCGACCTTGCATGATCGGGTCAATCGACTGATAGAAATTTATCCGCAATTGCTGGCGCGTTTGCAGGACCGAATTGAAAGCGTGGATATGCGTTATCCGAATGGTCTGGCATTAAAGGCTAGTAGCCTTGGTGCTGAACTGAACAATAAAAAATAATAAGCAAAAAATAATAAGCGGAAAATTATGACCAAAGACGCAAAAAACTTGATCGTAGGCCTCGACATCGGCACCTCTAAAGTGGTGGCTGTGGTAGCGGAAGTGCTACCCGACGGACGGCATGAAGTGATCGGTCTCGGCCAGCACGAGTCCAGAGGTTTAAAGAAAGGAGTCGTCGTCAACATTGAGGCCACGGTTGAGTCTATCCAGCGCGCGCTGGAAGAGGCCGAACTGATGGCCGACTGCAAGATTCGTAACGTGTATACCGGTATCGCCGGTAGTCATATACGCAGCTTCAATTCCAGTGGCATGGTAGCGATCAAAGACAAAGAAGTGACCGCTGCCGATGTGTCGCGCGTGATTGAAACCGCTAAGGCCGTCAACATCCCCACCGATCAGCAATTGCTCCATACCGTGCCGCAGGAATTTATCGTTGATAGTCAGGACGATGTGCGTGAACCAATTGGAATGAGCGGTATCCGATTAGAGGTGAAGGTCCATATTGTCACCGGCGCTGTGTCGGCGGTCCAGAACATCGTTAAATGCGTGCGTCGTTGCGGGCTGGAAGTGTCCGACCTTATTTTGCAACCGATGGCTTCAGCCGATGCGGTCCTGACCAATGATGAAAAAGAACTCGGCGTCGTGTTGGTGGATATTGGTGGCGGCACGACCGATGTTGCGGTATTTACGGAAGGCGCAATTCGTCACACCGCGGTGATTCCGATTGCAGGCGATCAGATTACCAATGATATCGCGATGGCGTTGCGCACACCGACGGCGGAGGCAGAAGAAATTAAATTGCGCTACGGCGTCGCTAAACAGATTTTGGCTGATCCAGGCGAAACGCTGGAAGTGCCGGGGCTGGGTGATCGTAACTCGCGCACCTTGTCGCGTCAGGCGCTGGCGGCAGTCATTGAGCCACGGGTTGAAGAATTATTCGCGCTAGTGCATCAAGTCGTGCGGGAGTCAGGCTACGAAGAAGTGCTCTCAAGCGGCATCGTATTGACCGGCGGATCGGCACTCATGCCCGGCATGATTGAACTGGCCGAAGATATTTTTTTGAAACCCGCACGTTTGGGTACGCCGCATTACAACGGCCAGTTGGCCGATGTAGTGCGCAGTCCGCGCTATTCAACGGTATTGGGTTTGCTGCTGGAAGCCAAAAAGCAATATCTGCGCGGCTACATCGTGACACGCCAGGAGGGTTCGGCTAAAGCGGTCTGGCAGCGGATGAAAGAATGGTTTTTGGGTAATTTTTAGATTTTTGAAACGGCGCTAACGGTACCCGTGGAAAAGTTCTGAAACGGTAAGCTCCGGGATGCAGCGCAAAGTGAATATGAGTAGCCGAAGTGTCAATTTCAGGTAATAGTTTTGGGTTGCAATTCGGTAAGTGGATGTCGGTGGCAATTTGGGTAGCAAAGCAGTCAGCAACTAAAGCAGGTCAGGCAGTCGGGTAAGTAACAAAGAGGTGTCGGTAGAGTAATCGCAGGAAATGTGGAATAAATTATTTTAAATTGGTCTTGTTAATGTTGTTTGTGTAACGCGCAGTGGTCAGTTGCCAGGCATCACACCGCGTGATGCCTATTGACTGGATGCTGCAACTTTATAAGGAAACATCATGGAAATCGATATGCTTGACAATGCAACGCTGGGTACCGTGATTAAAGTCGTTGGCGTTGGTGGCGCTGGTGGCAATGCGGTTCAGCACATGATTAACAAAGGTGTATCGGGAGTCGAGTTTATCGCTGCGAACACTGATGCACAGGCGTTGAAACACTCAAAGGCGCACAATGTAATTCAGATCGGTGAAACCGGACTGGGTGCGGGGATGAAGCCGGAAGTCGGTCGCAAACTGGCCGAAGAATCACGCGCACGCATCGAAGATGCGCTGCGTGGGGCGCACATGGTATTTATCGCCGCCGGTATGGGTGGTGGTACTGGTACTGGAGCTGCGCCAGTGGTCGCGCAGATCGCCAAAGAACTTGGTGCGTTGACAGTGGCCGTCGTGTCCAAGCCGTTCTCGTATGAAGGTCAGAAGTGCATGGACCTCGCCGACGAAGGTCTGGAAGCGCTGTCACAGCACGTTGACTCGCTGATCATCATCCTCAATGAAAAACTGGAAGAGATCTACGAAGACGACAGTATGGTGGAATGGCTGGAACACGCCGATGATGTCCTCAACAATGCCGTTGCCGGGATCGCAGAAATCATCAACGTACCGGGTCATATCAATGTCGACTTTAATGACGTGAAAACGATCATGGGCGAACAAGGCAAGGCAATGATGGGTACAGCCACTGCGCACGGCGTTGATCGTGCGCGCCTGGCGGCAGAGCAAGCGGTTGCGTCACCGTTGCTGGACGGCATCGATTTATCCGGCGCACGTGGGGTATTGGTCAACGTCACCGCAAGTCGTAGCCTCAAGGGTAAAGAAATCAAAGAAGTCATGGCGACCGTGCGGGCATTTGCAGCACCGGATGCATCGATTGCGCAAGGGATCGCGTACGATGAAACCATGGGCGACGATATCCGCGTCACCGTGGTCGCGACTGGTCTTGGCCGCGCACGCAAATCAGTGCAACTGGTCCAGCCGCAAATGCTGCGCACAGGCACGCATAATGAGCCGATGATGCAGCATGGTCACGCCAATGGCCATTCGGTTGGGCACGGTAGTTCAGGGTTTGACGGGATGAAAGCGCCAGCAGTATGGCGTCGTGAATCGGCTTCTGACACGGTGCGGGCACTGGAGAAAAATGGCATGGAAACTTATGACATTCCGGCCTTCTTGCGCAAGCAGGCAGACTAAGCAGAGCAGATTGGATTATCTGCAGCAAGGGCGATTATAGAAGGGCATCTTAAACGGTGCCTACCTATCACAACGCCCTGCAGAAACCTGCGGAACAAGGCATACTTAAGAACGTCGCGTCCTTTTTGGCGCGGCGTTTTTTTTCAATCAATTTTTTGGTCGTGGCAGTGCAAGCAGGCGCACGTATTTTTCGGCGAGGGCGCAAAAGTGTGCGGGCATTATTCGACTCGTTGCGCCCTCGGTGTGTCGTTCGCTCAACTTTTCACTTACTCGCGCTCGCTCACCTACTCGATCAGCTGCTCAAACAACTCTTTAAAGGACAAATATCATGACAATCAAAATCGGCGACACCTTGCCTGAAGGCCAACTGGCAGAATTTATTGAAACCGAGACTGAAGGTTGCGCTCTGGGACCAAATACTTTTAATGTCAGAGATCTTGTCAAGGGCAAAAAGATTGCATTGTTCGCAGTGCCTGGTGCATTCACCCCAACTTGTTCGGCCAAGCATCTGCCGGGTTACGTGAAGTTCGCCGCCGAATTCAAAGCCAAAGGCGTGGATGAAATCTGGGCCATCTCGGTGAATGATGCATTCGTCATGGGTGCATGGGGCCGCGATCAAAAGGCGACCAACATCGTGCGCCTGCTCGCCGATGGCAATGCCGCTTTCGTCAAGGCGCTTGGTCTGGATGCCGACTACAGCAAATCCGGGATGGGGACGCGTTCCCAGCGGTTTTCTGCTTACATTGATGATGGCGTGGTCAAACAACTCAATGTAGAAGCGCCTAAGACGTTTGAAGTATCAACGGCTGAAGTATTGTTGTCGCAAATATAACTTTGTAGCGCTTTGTTATTTTTTCTTAAAGAATGACCTGAAGACGGCGCGGAATACGCCGTTTTTTATATGTCCGGGTTAAGCTACCTGAAAAAAGCCAGATATTTTTTAAGCGTCGAATCCGTGTCGTTTATCCCACAAGTCAACACATGGTTACAGTTGATAATTTCGGTAACATCTATAATGGCGATATGTTGAAACAACGCACTATTAAAAAACTCGTCAAAACCATCGGTATCGGCTTGCATTCCGGCACCAAGGTGGAACTGACTTTGCGCCCCGCAGCGATAAATACCGGGATTGTGTTCAGACGGATTGATCTCGATCCCGTCATTGATTTTCCGGCGTCGGCCACCGGGGTCGGCGATACACGCATGGCTTCAGTGCTTTCCAAAGATGGTCAACGGGTATCTACGGTCGAACATTTACTCTCCGCTTGCGCCGGTCTGGGGATCGATAATTTGTACGTCGATCTGACTGCGGAAGAAATTCCCATCATGGATGGATCGGCAACATCTTTTGTGTTTTTGCTGCAGCAAGCAGGGCTGGAAGAACAGGGCGCTGCCAAGAAATTCATTCGCGTCAAAAAGAGCGTAGAAGTCCGGGAAGGGCAGGGCGACAAGGAAAAGTGGGCGCGGCTGGATCCGTTTGATGGCTTCAAGCTCAAGTTTTTTATTGAGTTCCATCATCCCGCTGTTGATGGTACAGGCCAGACCGCTGAGGTTGACTTCAGTATAGAGTCTTACGTCAAAGAAATCGCCCGGGCGCGTACTTTTGGCTTTATGCAGGATGTCGAGACTTTACGCGGGATGGGGTTGGCGCGTGGCGGCTCGCTGGAAAATGCGATTGTCATGGATGAGTATCGGATACTTAATAGTGATGGTTTGCGCTATGAAAATGAATTTGTTCGGCATAAGATTTTGGATGCCATCGGGGATTTGTATTTGATTGGGCATCCGTTGTTGGCTAGCTATACCGCGCATAAGTCGGGTCATGCGATGAATAATCAGTTGCTGCGGGCGCTTTTGGCGCAGCCTGATGCTTATGAGATTGTTAGTTTTGAGAATTTGTCTTCTGCGCCGGAGACTTATCAGAGGCAGGTGGAGCAGGAGTGGGCGCTGAATTAATCGGACTGTTCGATTGGTGGTAACTTAGAAGGTTACTGCTCCGTGGATGCTGGTCGGGGGCGGCCCGACACCCGGTCACTTTTTTTTGCTTCGCCAAAAAGAAGTAACCAAAAAAAAGGCGACCGCAGAGGCGTCGCCCGCCGTTGGCGGGTCCCCGATTATTTCGACTATCAGTCGGGTCGAAATACCAACTCGCTGGCGCTCAAACATGGTTTCCGACAATTCCCGCCTGACAGCCGAAATAACCTGCAACGCCTATGACGGGGTAGGTCAACTTCAACGGCAACTTCAACCGCAACCGCAACCGCAACCGCAACCGCAAACTATATCGGCGGTTGATCATTTATTTCCGCGACTGTTCTTCTTTATACCTTCTTACCAGTGATGCCAGTGCGGCTTTCAGGGCTTCGTTGCGGGGGGAGGATTCTAGTGTGCTTGCCAGGGTATCGAATGCGGAGACTGCTTGGGGCGTCAGGCTGAATTGTTTTACAGGGGTTAGTTTTTGCAATTTTTGGCTTACTTGCACTTTGATTCGGATTCCATTAACCTGCCAGTTCTCTGTGAGCAAGTAATTCTGCAGTTTTGGCAGTTGCTGTTTCAGTTTTGTCGCCAACGCGGCATTTGGGGCCGATAACACTAGTTGGCCGCCTTCAAAATGCAATACTTCGCATGCCTCGAACATGTTTGGTAATCCGGCGGCACATTGCTTTTGTAACGCCGCCATACGCGTGAGTGTGGGTAGCAAGGCGGCCATTTTGTCGTTGCCGCGCAGAAAATCGGCGGCCTCTCTGGACACCGATTTGGAAAAATTTGAGCCGGTCGGCCCTTGCCCAAAAGTAGAGGAAAATGAGAGTTTGCGCATAATGAAACGATATCACACCTGCCGCGCTAAGGGCCAGCGATCCCGCCTGTCTGAATGGTCGCGATGCAAGTAATCCTGTTACATCCGCGCTTTTCCCGCGCTAAGTCGATCACCTTGGACGCGCGTCATGTCACGCTGCTGGTTGTCCTGTTTGTTGGGCAGTGTTATTAGCGACTGCGCTGGTTTATTTTTTGACATTTCGCTATGCGTCCAGTATGCATATTCCGTTTATCCGAAGTCCTCTGGCAACTGAAAGCGGTCATCCATCGGAAAATGAGCAATATCTGAAAGAAAATCTGGCTGCCATGGCGATCAAGTTGGGACAGATGCAGGCGCAGTTGTTTCGATTGGATGCGCTCGGGGAGCGGGTTCAGGGGCTGTCGGGCGTGAAGCCGGAAGAATTTAACTTCAAACAGATGCCAGGCACCGGCGGGTCCAACCCATCCACCGCTGGAGACCGCATGTCGCCTGCTTCAAATTCTCACGGATTTAAATCTCCTGCATTTAATTCTCATTCCTTAAACATGTCGGAATTGCAAATAGCGCTCGATGCCATGTCACGCGACATCGGTCATCGTGCTGACTATATGGACGTGGTTGAAACGACGCTGATGAGCGACAAGATCAAGGCAAAGTTATTGCCGACCAATCAACCGGTCTCCTCCAATTACAATTCCTCAAGTTTTGGTTGGCGTCTGGACCCGTTCTCGGGCCGGAGTGCTTTTCATGAAGGGTTGGATTTTCCCGCGGTAACTGGTGCACCCATCGTTGCCGCCGCTGCGGGCGTGGTGATCGCGGCCGAATTGCACCCGGCGTATGGCAATATGCTGGATATCGATCATGGCAATGATATCGTAACGCGCTACGCCCATACCTCCATATTGCTGGTAAAGGTCGGGGATATTGTACGACGCGGTCAGCACATTGCCGATGTCGGCAATACGGGGCGATCAACCGGACCACATCTGCATTTCGAGGTCAGAATCAAGGGCAGCGCCCAGGATCCGCGTAAATTCCTTGCCGCGGGTACGGATCAGGCCAAGATGGCAGCGCTCATCGGTAATTAGTTGTTTTTTGACCTTATTGGCCGATAGCAGGCGATTCATCTGCGTAAATTGAGGCAACTGGGCATTGTTTCCTAGTGCATAACCCCAACCTGTCGAAGCACGCATGATAAAATCTCTCACTTAATTATTAAAGTCGGGAAGTACAGCCGCACTTTTAGCTGTAGTTTAAGTGAATCTCCCGACTCGCTTGCATTGTGTACGCTTCGCTTGCCTTTACTTTTAGGGTTCGCGCTTCGCCCTTACGTTAATGGTGGAATTAACTGAAGTTGTTTTGTGGAAACGCACAACATTTTCGACGCCTTTTTTTAGAATCCAAGCATGTCATTACTGACCCAGATTTTCGGTAGCCGCAACCAGCGACTGCTCAAGCAATACCAAAAAACTGTAAGCCAAATTAACGGCCTTGAGCCGACAATGGAAAAATTGTCGGACGCGCAGTTAAAAGCGAAAACTGCAGAGTTCAAGCAGCGTATTGAGGGCGGTGAAAAGCTCGATGATATGTTGCCAGAAGCATTTGCAGTATGCCGTGAGGCCGGTAAGCGTGTGCTCAAAATGCGCCACTTTGACGTCCAGTTAATTGGTGGCATGGTCCTGCATTACGGCAAAATCGCCGAAATGGGCACGGGCGAAGGTAAGACGCTGATGGCAACATTGCCAGCCTACCTGAACGCCTTGTCGGGTAAGGGCGTGCATGTGGTGACGGTCAATGATTATCTGGCGCAGCGCGATGCGGACTGGATGGGGCGTTTGTATAGCTGGCTCGGCCTGACCACCGGTGTGAATTTGTCCGCTGTCGAGCACGACGACAAGCAGATCGCTTATTTGGCCGATATCACTTACGGCACGAATAACGAGTTCGGCTTCGATTATCTGCGCGACAACATGGTGTTTGAAGCTGGCGACCGCGTGCAGCGCGTGTTGAACTTCGCCATCGTCGATGAAGTTGATTCGATTTTGATCGACGAGGCGCGTACGCCGCTGATTATTTCCGGTCAGGCAGAAAATCATACTGATCTCTACCAAAAAATTAATTCTTTGCCACCCCTGCTGACGTTGCAAGTCGGCGAGGAAACGCCTGACGGCAAAGGCAAAGTTGAGGTACCCGGCGATTATACGAAGGACGAGAAGGCGCATCAGGTCTTGCTGACCGAAGCCGGTCACGAAAAAGCTGAGCAAATTCTGACCAACATGGGCTTGCTCGCCGAAGGCGCATCGCTGTATGACGCGGCCAATATCAGCCTGATTCACCATTTGTACGCTGCTTTGCGCGCGCATTCGCTGTATCACAAGGATCAGCATTACGTTATTCAAAACAATGAAGTCGTCATCGTGGATGAATTTACCGGCCGCATGATGCAGGGACGTCGTTGGTCGGATGGTTTGCATCAGGCCGTAGAAGCCAAGGAAGGCGTTCAGATTCAGAACGAAAACCAGACGCTCGCCTCGATTACCTTCCAGAATTATTTCCGGATGTACGGCAAGTTGGCGGGCATGACCGGTACTGCCGATACTGAAGCGTACGAATTTCAAGAAATCTACGGTCTGGAAACAGTCGTTATTCCCCAGAATCGTCCAAATCAGCGAAAAGACCGTCAAGATCAGGTATACAAGTCATCGAACGAAAAGTACAACGCAATGCTGATCGATATTCAGGATTGCTACGAGCGCGGACAACCCGTGCTGGTGGGAACGACGTCGATTGAGAATTCAGAACTGTTGTCAGGGATTCTGGATAAGGCCAAGTTGCCGCATAACGTTCTGAACGCCAAGCAACATGCCCGCGAAGCCGAGATCATCGCCCAGGCAGGTAGCCCTAAGGCGATTACTATCGCTACCAATATGGCCGGTCGCGGTACCGATATTGTGTTGGGCGGCAGTGTTGAGAAACAAGTGCAGTTTATTGAAGCGAATGATCAGCTAAGCGATACCGAGAAGGCATTGCAATCGGCCAAGTTGGTCAGTGAATGGCAATCGTTGCACGACCATGTCACGAACGCAGGCGGTTTGCACATCATTGGTACCGAACGGCACGAGTCACGCCGGGTCGATAACCAGTTGCGTGGTCGTGCGGCGCGTCAGGGCGATCCTGGATCTTCACGTTTTTACCTGTCACTGGATGATGCGTTGTTGCGGATTTTTGCTGGTGACCGCGTTCGCTCTATCATGGACCGTCTGAAGATGCCGGAAGGCGAGCCAATTGAAGCGGGTATCGTCTCCCGCTCAATTGAGTCTGCACAGCGCAAGGTAGAAGCGCGTAACTTCGATATCCGCAAGCAATTGCTTGAGTATGACGATGTCGCCAACGATCAGCGTAAGGTCATTTATCAGCAGCGTAATGAGTTGCTGGAATCGCGCGACGTGTCAGAGATGGTCGGTTCGTTGCGCCATGGTGTACTGCACGATACCTTCCGCCTGTATGTTCCTGCCGAGTCGCTGGAAGAACAGTGGGATATTCCTGCGCTTGAAGCGGCGCTGGGCAGCGAGTTACATTTAGAGATTCCACTCGCCAAGGTATTGGAACTGGAACCCAATCTGACCGACGATGAGTTGTTGGAGCGTGTGTTGAACGCGGCAGACGCCGAGTATGCCGGCAAGTCAGAAGTCGTCGGTAAAGAATCATTTGCCGGGTTTGAGCGTAGCGTCATGTTGCAAAGCGTTGATAGCCATTGGCGCGAACATCTGGCAGCACTCGATCACCTGCGTCAGGGTATCCATTTGCGTGGTTACGCGCAAAAGAATCCGAAGCAGGAATACAAACGTGAAGCGTTTGAACTGTTCGGGCAAATGCTGGATCTGATCAAAAACGAAGTTGTGCGTGTGGTAATGACGGTGCGTATCGAAAACCGCGAAGAGATCGCGGCAGTCGAGGAAGAAATGTCGCACTCGCATCTGGAAAACGTCCATTTTCAGCACGCAGATTTTAATCCGAATGCCGGCGCCGAAGAGTTGTTAGCACCAACGGCACATCCGGACGAAGCCCGATTGCAAGCGTTGGTCGATACAGTCCCGAAGGTAGGCCGTAACGATCCTTGTCCTTGCGGAAGTGGCAAAAAATACAAGCAGTGCCACGGCCAGCTATCGTAATAGCGATAAAACCGGCGCTAGCATCGGGGTCGCTATAAATCTGGCAGGACAAAAAGCAAAGGCGGAGCCGGGAAACCAGCTCTGCTTTTTTTCTGGCGAGTCGGCCCGATCGAATGTCCCGATGCCAGCTTATCCGATTAAAATAGCTCCCTTGGCTACACGTTACCAAAACAATTTTTAACCTGTCCGGTCGCTTGAAGGTCGGTTGAAGAATCGCTTAAGAACAGCACGGCGAGGTTTTAGTCGTATGACTTACTTTAGCGTGGTTTTTTCACTGTGCGGAGCAGGTTTCCACACTATTTTTAGTTTTGATCTTATTTTCGATTTTGTCTTTTATTTAGGATACTCATGGCCGTTAATTCCCCACTCCCTGTTGCGTCTGATCTGAAACCAGTTGCCGGTATCGAACTTGGCTACACGGAAGCCGGTGTGCGCAAGGCGAATCGCAAGGATTTACTGGTCATGAAGCTGGCACCGGGCGCGACAGTTGCTGGCGTTTTTACGCTCAATCGGTTTTGCGCTGCGCCGGTCCAGGTCAGCAAGGCACATCTTGCGGCCGCCCGGGTTTCCGGTGAACCGATTTGTGCCCTGGTTATCAATACCGGCAATGCAAACGCAGGCACCGGTGAGACCGGTCTGGCGGCGGCAAATGCAACCTGTGCTTCGCTGGCAGCGTTACTCGGCTGTCAACCGGCACAAATTTTGCCTTTTTCAACAGGCGTGATTTTAGAGTCCTTGCCTCTGGATAGAATTCAGGCAGGTTTGCCCGGCGCATTGAAGAATTTGGATGCCGACAACTGGTTTAACGCCGCAGAAACCATCATGACCACGGATACGCAGCCTAAGGCTGCGTCGCAAACCGTCATCGTTGCCGGGAAATCAGTCACGATGACAGGCATCAGCAAAGGTGCTGGCATGATCAAGCCAAACATGGCTACCATGCTTGGTTTTCTGGCAATGGATGCCAAGGTCGCCCAGCCGGTGCTGGATCAACTGGTTAAGCATGCGGCGGATCAATCTTTCAATTGCATCACGATTGATGGCGATACATCAACTAATGACTCCTTCATGTTGATCGCCACCGGGGCGGGCGCGTTGCAGGTTGATAGCGTTGATTCTCCAGAATATAGTGCGCTTGCCCAAGCCGTCACCGATTTGTCGCAACGTTTGGCGCAGGCGATTGTGCGCGACGGTGAAGGCGCGACCAAATTTATTACGGTCACGGTGGAAGATGGCAAAAACGTGGAAGAGTGCCGCAAAATTGCCTATTCGATAGGCCATTCACCGTTGGTGAAGACCGCATTTTTTGCCTCAGATCCTAACCTTGGCCGGATTTTGGCAGCGATCGGTTATGCGGGCGTGGACGATCTTGATGTGGAGAAAATCAATCTTTACCTTGACGATGTCTGGGTTGCCAAAGACGGTGGTCGCAATCCTGATTACCTTGAGTCGGATGGACAACGCGTAATGAAACAAAGTGAAATCGCCGTCCGCGTAAAACTGGGACGTGGCGCTGCCGCTGCGACCATCTGGACCTGCGATCTTTCGCATGAATACGTCACCATCAACGCGGACTATCGCTCTTGATTTGACAGCGGCTCGAACTGCGCCGCATGGATTATTTGAATAACCGGATAGTGTGACTATGACGCAATTAGACCAATTTTTACTGCGTGCTGAAGCCGTGCTGGCACGCCTCGAAGCAATCCTGCCGAACCCGAATGCGGTACCTGACTGGCAGAGTGCCATCGCTTTTCGCTGGCGTCGGCGCAATGGTAGCCAGGGCGGCGGCTACTTGCAAGCGGTACGTCATATGTCCGCTATCGGCTTATCCGATTTGCACAACATCACTGCGCAAAAGGTGCAGATTGATCAGAATACGCGTCAGTTTGTGGCTGGCAAGCCCGCCAATAACGTGCTGTTAACGGGTGCACGCGGGACCGGCAAGTCATCGCTGATTAAGGCTTGTCTGAACCAGTACGCGGATAAGGGCTTACGGTTGATAGAAGTCGACAAGGATGATCTGGCGGACTTGCCAGATATCGTGGAACTGGTCGCTGGACGGGCTGAGCGTTTCATCATTTTTTGTGATGACTTGTCGTTTGAAGAGGGTGAAAGTGGTTATAAAGCGTTAAAAGTCGCCTTGGACGGCAGTATCGCTACGCAGTCCGATAACGTGTTGATTTATGCGACGTCCAATCGACGCCACCTGTTGCCGGAGAAAATGTCTGATAACGCATCTTACAAAACGACCGAGGACGGCGATCTGCATCCGGGCGAGACGGTAGAAGAACGCATTTCGTTGTCCGAGCGTTTTGGGTTGTGGGTGACGTTCTATCCGTTTAAGCAGGATGATTATCTGGATATTGTGGCGCACTGGCTCGGGCACTTCGGTTGTAACGCTGAACAGATTGCTGAAGCACAGGGGGATGCGTTACGTTGGGCATTGCAGCGCGGCTCTCGCTCCGGGCGAATAGCATGGCAATTTGCTAAGGATCATGCTGGTCGGATGGCGTCCTAGATGACAGAAGTCAGTGCACCGCCGGTGGATGTTGCGGTCGGCATATTGGTGCGGCCCAATGGTGATGTGCTGCTTGGGCAGCGTCCTGAGGGGAAGCCTTACGCCGGGTACTGGGAGTTTCCGGGTGGTAAAGTGGAACGCGGGGAGTCAATTTTTGCGGCGTTGCAACGGGAGTTCATGGAAGAGTTAGGCGTGGAGATTATCTCTGCAGAGGCATGGTGTGGGGTGCAATATCAGTATCCTCACGCAAATGTTCGGCTGCATTTTTATATTTGTCGTGAGTGGCGGGGCGAGCCGCAAAGTTTGGAGGGGCAGGCTTTTGCGTGGCAGGGAAGCGTTGCGGTTTCGCCGCTGTTGGAGGCTACTGTGCCGCTGATTGAGTGGTTGGATCAGGTCAGGTGAGGAAGCTTCGGCTATCGTTTGATAGCGTTTGATAATGCGCCATTGGGCGCGGATGTGTTTATGTAAGCGGTGGCCGATTTTTTGGTTGCTGAAACGGGTAGTACTCCGTGGATGCTGGTCGGGTGTGGCCCGACAGCCAGTGTCTTTATTTTGCTTGGCTAGGCGCCCCCCCGCAAATAAAGGCACCAAACAAAAGGCGACCGCAGAGGCGTGGCCCGCCGTTGGCGGGTCCCCGATTATTTCGACTGTCAGTCGGGTCGAAATACCAACTCGCTGGCGCTCAAACAGGTATTCCGACAATTCCCGTCTGACAGCCGAAATAACCGGCAACGCCTATGACGGGGTGGGTCAACTGCCAGTTCAACGGCAACCGCAACCGCCTTTGTGGTTGACGTCATTCGGTTTTGAACGACGCCCGTATTCAAGCGCCGCAGATTTACACAATCTTATTGCGCCAATTTGTTGTCGTCATCAATATCATCCGGCGGATTGACGGCGGGGATGGTGTATTTCTCTTCGGCCCAGGCGCCCAGATCGATTTGCTTGCAGCGTTCGGAGCAAAAGGGGCGGAATTTGTTTGTCTCGGTCCATTCGACTTTGGACCCGCAAGTAGGACAATCGACTATAGCCATATGGTTGAAAATTTTAAATTAAAAATTGCAGAGGGTTAGTTCGAAGGGGACCTCGCCTTCGAAAGCCTTCGGTTTCAGGTCGCCGCCTTGGGATGTGTAACGTATCCAGAGCATGTATTTGTTTGCCGAAATTTCGGGGATTGCACCTAATTGTTCATTCAGGGTAATACGTAACATCTGATAGGATTTCCCCTGCAACATTTGTTGATAGCTGCCGTTCTCTGCGCTGATTTTGACGGGGTGACCGGTTTCACGCAGTAAGCGTAACACGATACCGATGGCGTCAAATAGCGGTGCAAGCGGCGAGAACCAACTTAAAATGTCGGCGTAACGTTTCTCTGCGGGATGGTGTTGCCACGCGTAGTAGGACGGTAGGTCGAATTCACATGCTCCGCCCGGGATGATAGTGCGACCGCGGATGCTCATTAACCATTCGTTTTCACGGATGTGCTGACCGGTCCGACCCTGCATTCCCTTCAGCGCTTCGCTGGTCTGGTCAAGTTCGTTCAAGACTGCATCCAGCATTTCTGGCAGAACATTGGGATTAGATCTAAAACTCATTAAAGTTTGCCGCTGGCGCTCAAGTTCTTGCAGCAGGTCCATTTTCAGATCTGCACGTCCGGCGACTTCGAGCATCTCAAAGATCGTGGATAGCGCGATGTGATGCTGCAAAGGACTTGCCTGACTTACAAAAAAAACGAATTTCTCGTGTAGGTCTTCCAGTCGCAATAAAGTTCGAATGCGCTCATTAAAAGGATATTCGTAAACGATCAAAGTAACATCCCTTTATTATGATGGACCCAACAAGTAGTGATTCTGACCGATGCGCAGCAAAATTACAAATGCTCAGCCATTTTAATTAAAAAATCCCGTCTCAGCGATAAGCGGTCGTATCAACTTTTTGCAATCAGGGATTGATAAAACGCATGTAACCGTTCGACCTGAGGTGTTAGCGCTTCGATATCAGAGTTGTTAGTAATAACATCAGTGGCCGCTTGCAGGCGCTGTTGACGGGTTGCTTGCGCTGCCATGATGGCCCGGACTTGTGGCTCGGTCATTGCGTTGCGTTCCATTACACGTCTGATCTGGGTCTGCTCATCGCAATCAACCACTAATATGCGCGTCAGGCGCTGTGGCCAAGTGCCGGACTCGACCAATAAAGGAATTGCCAGCATTACATATAAACCGCGCGCCCGATTAATTGCCAGCGCGGTTTCGGCGCGAATCAATGGATGCAAAATGGCTTCCAGACGTTGCTTGGCGCTCGCGTCCGAAAATACATGATCGCGCATTTTTTTGCGGTCCATTGCGCCGTTGGCGGCGATGAATTCGTTGCCAAAGGCGGTTTGAATAGGGGCGATCCCCGCGCCGTCTTTGGCGGTGAGCGCATGGGCGATCAGGTCGGTATCAACGATTGCGGCGCCACGTGCGGCAAACAGATTGGTAACGGTTGTTTTACCGCTGCCGATGCCACCCGTGAGGCCGACTCTGAAAGACGCGGCTGGCTTTACGTCAAGCGGGAGAGGCTTAAGCATGATCTCTGAAGGTTACCATTAAAGTACATAACCAAAATAAGCTTCTAAAATTTGATGACCATACAATAAAGCCAGCAATCCGGCACCCGCCAGATAGGGGCCAAACGGGATGGGTTTGTCGCGGCCATGCCGACTAAAAACAATCAACGCAATGCCGACTATTGCACCGACCAGCGATGAGAGCAATATAATAATTGGCAACATTTTCCAGCCCAGCCACGCGCCGAGTGCGGCTAATAACTTGAAATCGCCGTAGCCCATGCCTTCTTTACCGGTGGCGAGCTTGAACAACCAGTAAATCGCCCACAATGCGAAATAACCGGCAGCGGCCCCGATTACGGCCTCAGTGATTGGGACAAAGGTCCCGCTAATATTAATCAATAGCCCGGCCCAGAGTAAACCTAGTGTCAGATCGTCGGGCAACAACTGCGTATCCGCGTCTATAAACGTCATGGCGATCAACAAATAGACGAACAGCAACGTCCCGAGTCCCATCAGGCCACTACCAAAGCGCCAAATCATGAAGCCGGACAGAAAGCCGGTAAGCAACTCAATGATCGGATAGCGCTTTGAAATAGGCATCTTGCACGCTGCACACTTCCCACCGAGCACCAGATAGCTGATCACGGGGATGTTCTCGAGCGCGCCGATCTGGTGATTGCATTGCGGGCAGGCCGAGCGCGGCAACGTTAAGTTGTAGCGCTCTGTATGCGGTAACGCCTGACCGCTTTCCTGAGCGACATAGTTATCCGATTCACGCTGCATCATTTTAGGCAGTCGATGAATCACAACGTTCAAAAAACTGCCTATCAGCATCCCGAAAATAGCGGCAAATATCGTGGGAATAAGGTTGCCGGAGGGGGCGAAGAGGACACCGCTAAGCGCGTTATTTGTTAAAAGATCGATCATCCGTTTTAGTCGCTTTGTCAGTTATCAGTGTATGTACGTCGGGAGCTCGCACCGACTTCTTGGAACTTGTTCCGGATCTGATTCCCCGGCCTAATTGGTGATAAATATTGCTAGAAATCTTAATGGTCTAAAGACCACCCGTTTTTTACGCGCTATTTATCACCAAATTACGCCCGCTCGTTGGGTCTGATCGCGTCGCCACGCATTTTGCGCCAAAAAAACGTCTGGTACTACGCAATGTGTAAAGGTTAAATAAAATTCGTTAACAAGCGTTTTATTACAGCATGAAAAGTGTGTGCAAAACCGTTTATTTCGAGCAATGCGCGTCTTTTACTTATTTTGGTGTCCGTTGATTGGTTCTAGCCGTCGATTCGGTGACGCCATTTCTGTATCGATAAATGTCGCGTTAAGTGTGACAAAAAGCGGCCCCGCGGCGTATTAACAACGGTTGCAACGACTTCAAATCACGGGCCGAGGACCTCATCATAGGCAGCCATATGGTTTGTGCTTTTGCTTATATTTTCGCTAGAGCCATTGATAGGGCCGGTTTGGGGATTGTGTGCCTTTCACAAATGACGTCTGACATGCCGGACAGAGTGACGCTAACGCCATGCCGTGGCATTCGCTGGCTAGACGAACCGTACATAAACGGTGTGAAGGCGGGGATTTACTGTATCTTCATAGAAAGAAAAGTATTGCGTCAAACATTGGTGCAATGTGTTCAGTTTTTTGCGAACCGATAGCCGGTTAGCAGGTCCGACCCAGCTTTGAAGATGCAATTACCCCAAAGTCGCGCGGATCATGTTTGCTTTAATCGCACGCTAGCTCGCAACGGCGTTGTCGGTATTTATAACAGGGGATATTTCATGGCATGGCATCTACGCAAGGCATCTCTTGGTGCCGCTCTCTGGGCTGGTCTGATCGCGATCCTAATCAATACAGTCCTGCTACATATGGCGGATTTTATTCCGTTACAGACCGCTCACGGAGGTTTGCTCAACCTGTTAGACCTGGCTTTTGGCACAACGCTCGTAAAACTTGGCGTCGCCAGTGTGTGGCGCGTACTAGGTCTGCCGACACCGGACGGGGCCATTTTCAGGACAGGATTTCATGTCCTCGTGGGACTGGGGATGGCGATCGTGTACGCCTTTATTATTGAGCCGCGCCTGCCCGGGCCGGCTTGGGTCAAAGGGTTAATGTATGCGCTGGCGTTGTGGTTGCTCAATACCCTATTGATCTTGCCTTTGATCGGCGAGGGGATTGCTGGTAGCAAGCATTTGAGTGATGCGGGTATGGCTTATTATGCTGCTACGCATACGGTATTTTTCGTGCTCCTGGCGTTGCTATATGCGCTGTTTTCCCCTTCTCGCGTCCAGCAGAGCTTGCGGTATCGCTGAGCAGCGCCGCAGCACACGCTCGAATACGGCAGCGGCAGATACACGTAAGGGAGGGAGCTGATTCCGGTTAATTATTTCACCTAAAAACGTGTATCGGGAGGCTGCTGCGTCGCAATGAACGCAGCAGCCAACAACTTCGACGGCAGGCCGTCTGTAAGGGATCTCAATCGTTCCACGCTACCGGCCGAGTCACTAATTACTACTATGTGTCGTGCCGATACCCATTTGCGGTCCGGGTTACTCTGCGTTTATCTGTCTTCTATATTGCCCCGCGAGTATCTCCTCTGCCGCTTTTTTCCCGGCCAGAAACGCGTGATCCGAATTGTAATACTCCCATTCGCTATAGCGTCCCGCTAACACAACGTCATGTTGCGCCAACCACGTTTTAATGGTGGCGACGTTAGCCAGACGCGCATGGTCGTAGACGACGTAAGCATAGGGAATATCCACCAGATTACTGGTCAGCAATTTATCTTCCGACGTCAGCATGCCGACTTTGATGCAATCCGCGACGCAACGGTCGATCAGTGCCTGTCCATCTACCGGCAATGGCTTCCAGGGTGAATATGAAATCTCGCAAGTCAATCCGAATCCACCCGGCGGATTGCAAAGTGGACTGGTATTTCCCTGAACAAAGATGCGATGGAAAATTGATTCTTCCGGATAATAGACCCAGTGTTTATCCGTGATATTTTCGCGGTTAATCCCCAAATTCACACAGCGAACCGAGACGTGGCGCAGGGCCTGGGCCGCCGCCCGTACAGCGGCGGGCGCTTCCTTGCCGATCAATTTCACCAGTTCCGGTAATGGCATGGTGCTGATCAAATGGTCGTAGTGTATGCGTCGTCCGTCAGATAACGTGACGATATGTTCGCGAGGTAGTAAATGGACTATCTCCGTCGAGGTCGCCACTTCTCCTTTTATATAAGGCAGGAAGCCATTCATAAGGGCTTGAAAGCCACCCTTTAATGGATAACCAAAGCGCGCGTTCGGTCCCATAGGCCTGGCCACCGGCTCGAGTGCACCTTGAATTATTTCTTTTAAATCGGGTAGGGGCACCCGGCCGCCGAGCCATGACGTTTCCATTTCTGTTAGTGGAACGGTCCATAGTTTTTTGTTGTATGGAATTGCAAAATGTTTAGCAATGCCCGCACCCCAGACCTTATAAATAAATTGCTCAAAATTATGCGGGTCAGTCGACTGAACGGCGGTAGCAATTAAGGCATCCGCGCTCATGGTCCCATCGCCACAACAATCTTCAACCGGAGGCAGGATTGCGGCCTGCGCGATGCCGACACCGCCGAGAGTTCTTGGCGGTTGCGTTCCCTGCTTACCCTGTTTACCATAACGCGCCTCAATCGCCCCGAGAACACACTCTGCAATCACCGTCGGGGGCAGACCGTATAACGCGCCTTGAAACGGATAGCGCGTATGTACGCCTTTGCTGTAGACCCATGCTTCGCGATTCTGCCAGTGCAGGTTGTCGCCTAACAAAATCTTATAAAGTTCAAGAACGTACGCATCGTTCGAGAACATGATGTGTCCTGCATGATCGAAAGTGAAACCTTCATCGTTCACGGAACGGCACCAGCCTCCGACTTCCGCATTTTTTTCAAGCAGGAGCGCGCCCTCGCCGTAATGATAAGCCGCACTTAAACCAGTAGGACCGGCTCCGACGATCACGCATGGAGAGGATTGAAGCGCCCCATTCACCGGGACGTCCTTCCGTTCTAATTTGTCGGAAAAGTAATCCTCACTCAGTCCAGAGAGTGGAACCGGCTTTTTTTCGGCGATACGTTTTTGTAAAAGGGTCCCCATTTGCGCCACAGTGTCGTCCCAGGAGGTCGCCGCTACGACTTGCCGCATCTTGGTGATCAATGCCGATTTTTGCGGTTCCGTCAGCGCGAGCGCCTGTTCGCACCCGGTAATAAAGGCGGGGATGTCGCGTGCGACGGTCACTATGGTGCCGTAAGGTTGTTCGACGTCGGCAATAGCGGTACTGACGATGGGGAGTTCCGCTGCCATGTATTCGAGCACCTTGGTAGGGCTGATATAGCGGGTCGCCTCGTTTAACGCGAACGGTAGTAAGCAGACGTCCCAACCCGCCAAAAATTGCGGCAAAACTTTATAGGGCTGCTGCCCCATATAATGAATATTTGCACGGCGCGGCAAATTTGCGGGATCAATTTTTACCACCGGTCCCACCAACACGATCTGCCACTCAGGGTGCGTATCGGCCATCGCAGCAATCAACGCCACATCAAAGCGTTCATCAATCACACCAAAAAATCCCAGGCGCGGGTAGGGGATGTTTTCCTGCGCGGGGTGGGCGTTTGTGCGATCAAGCGCTTGCTCAAAATGGACCACATCAACGCTACTGGAAAAACAGTACGCATTGTTATGACGCTTACGCTTTGCCTCATACAGGCTCGGTCCACCGGTGAATAATATATCCGCGATATTGAGTAGCGCGGACTCCCTCTGAAGCAATTGTTTGGGCGAATTTTTGAAACCGGATAGCTCATCCATGCAATCATAAACGACTAAACAAGGCTGAAGTTCTTGCAACAACGGCAGCGCCATTGGTGTATAGAACCACACGATAGGCGCCTCATCAGCGCGCGCGATCTGCGCCAGCAAAGGCTTTAGTATGGGCAACTGATCATCGTGAAACCCGGCTGCTTTGATCGGCGTATGGGGGCGGTACACCGTAAGGTTGGGGGCGGCCTCCAAAACTTCCATAAAGCTTTCGCCTTCATGGAACACGGGTTCTTCGATAAATAAAATTTTGTAATGGTGTGCCAGACGCGACAGCAATTGTTGTGGCCGTTGGTAAACGAAATCCCAGCGAAGATGGCAGAACACGATGATGGTAGGCATGAAACGCTCCTTTCGCCCTGAGAGGGCATTGGTTGAGCAAAGGTTTTGAGTCAACTGTTGTGCTTGGTGAACGGCCAGTGCATACGGTTGGCACAGCACGCGGGCCAAGGGATCTGCCTGCGTCGGCGCGACATCCCATAAACCGCTGCGGTGCCAGGAACATGGATCGCTCCAATCAGGACGGTCGATAATCGGATAGATACAGATGCCACTCAGGTCGACGCCTTTTTGCATCGCCACTGCAACCTCCTGTGCGATCTCGCGGATCCAGACACCGCGTCCGCTGCCCACGTGGCTTGTTTCCGCTAACAGCAAAGGCCGCTGGTAGCGCGCATACAACTCAACCAGTAATTGATGCAAAGGTATGCGACGCTGATCTGAAAGATGCCACCATAATCTTGCATTGGTACAGCTTTCCCACTGATTGCTGTGATAATAATTGGCGCCCATTAAATCCAGATAACGTGGCGCGCCACCTAACTCCGGATCCTTGCGTCCACATAGCATGTCCCATGCGTCAAATTGCGAAGAGCGAAGGTATCGCGCCGCGCCGCCGTCATCGTGGTTCTCTGGCGAAACGAGATGAATCAATGGATCGCAATGCAGGATGCGCGCCTGCGGAATACTTTCCCAGATAGCATCGCACCCGGCCAGCGTCGCGCGTACTAATTGCCGCTTACCTTCCTCCGGTGCGGTGTTGTGGTCAGAATTCAGGCAATAAAACATGCCAGTCGATAATCCCCAACTGGTAAAAGAAATTTCGTTGATCGGAGAAAAAACCGGCACGCCCACCGAAAACGGGGCCAGGAAGGCTGCGACATGACGACAGAATCGTGCAAACCGCGGCACAAAATCGGGTCCATAAAGATCGATATCTGAAGGCCAACCATAATGACAAAGGGTCCAGCATATTTGCAAACCCATTTCCTGCGCCACGCGTGCGCGCGTCGCAATGGATGAAAAGTCGAATTCACCGTCACGTTCAACCAGCCGCCAACCGACGCTTTCCCGCACAGTACGAATATCAAACTGCCGCAATAATTCATAATCTGCACGCACCCGATCTATATGTCCGGTAGAGTCGTTCATCGACACCGGCTGTTGCCCATAACTGATGTGGTCCGCACCTTCGTACCCCGCCTGCCAGAACGTGCTGTACACGGTGGACATGCAAGCCGTGTTATTCATGCTGGTAATTTAAAATGCAGTTTTCAGTTGCTGTGCGCATGCTCAACCCCTTCAATAGTTGCGCCATCCCATTTAAATGCAACGTGAATTGAAGGGGCGACGAAATAAGCTTGTCTCATCATAACGAAATCGGGTAAATACACTATCAGGTAAAACCCGATGTTGGGGTAGGAATAAATGACGGGTTTAGCAAGACGCAGATACCTGCCAATGCAAAGCAGAGATTTATATTTCCGCCATGAGCCAGGTCCTTTTATTGGGTGCTCAGAAAAAAATTAAGCGCAATTAAAATTTCCTGCGGTTTGTCCATTTCCCCGGCATTATGGGAGACGTCAATAACCCAGGACGCGCATCGGTGATAACGTGACCTACCCATGGAATGTCGTTATTGCACCCAACAGGAAATAGCTATGAAATTCATCCACGCCGCCGATATCCATCTCGACAGTCCCTTGACCGGGCTTAGCGCCTACCCTGACGCGCCTGTGGAAATGCTGAGAACCGCCACAAGACGCGCATTCACCAACCTCTGTGATGAGGCTATCGATCAAAAAGTGGACTTTCTGCTGATTGCAGGGGACCTTTATGACGGTAGCTGGAAAGATTTTAATACCGGCATCTTTTTTTGTAAGCAAATGGGACGTCTCAAGAAGGTGAATATTCCGGTGTATATTTTGTACGGCAATCATGACGCTGAAAACGAAATGACTAAGACGTTACAGCTTCCAGATAACGTGTTCACGTTTGAGGCACGCAAATGCACCACTCACCTGATACCGCATCTTAAAGTTGCTCTTCATGGCCGCAGCTTCAAGGATGCCGCAACCACTGAAAATTTAGTCACAAGTTATCCGACGCCAACGGATGGCATGTATAACATCGGTGTTTTACATACCGCGTTAGAAGGTAACTCGGCGCATCCAAATTATGCTCCTTGTACTGTCGGCGAGTTGCACGCAAAAGGCTATGATTATTGGGCTTTGGGGCACGTTCATGAATACTCTGTCATTAGCGGGGCCGCAACGATCGTTTTTCCAGGAAACCTGCAGGGCCGCCATGTCAAGGAAAGCGGACCACGCGGTGCCGTGCTGGTTACGGTCGACGGACATGGGGACTGCGTGCTTGAGCGTCTTATTGTGGACGTTATTCGTTGGCATACTTTGATAGTTGATGTTTCCAGCTGTGTTGTGTTGGCCGATGTGGTGCGAACGGTGGGCCTGCAGCTTGAAGCGTTGGTCGCAACCAGTCCGGCGCATATTCCCTCTGCCGTGCGCATCAGCATCAATGGTCGTACGGCCGTCCATGGGGAGCTATTTGGTCTGGCCCGTCAACTTCGTACTGAAATTTTAGCGCTCGCAGCAGCTACCGACCCCGACTCTCTTTGGATCGAAAAAGTGCAGATTAATACAAGCGACCTCGACCACAACGAGAATTTGTCCCTTCGCGGCGATGCCGTTGCTGATCTGCAAACTATTCTTGATCAGGCAGAAAATGATCCGGAATTTGTCGACGCACTGAAGGCGGACCTCATGGCTTTAATCACCAAGGCTCCGATCGAACTTCAGACCAGCGTGTCTTACTTCAAGGAAATTCGTGCCGGCGACGTGAGCCGAATACTGGCAGAGGTCAGACCAGCACTGGTGGCTTATCTGGCGAAAGCGGAGTAACGGAAATGCGACTACATCAGCTACAACTCATCAAATACGGTAAGTTCACGGACCGCAGCGTTGACTTCCCGAAGGCTGTACACGATTTCCACTTTATCGTTGGTCCAAATGAAGCGGGCAAATCAACCTTGCGCAGTGCTATCCAGGATTTATTATTTGGTATTGCAACGCGCTCACCCTTGGCGTTCGTCCATCCTTTAAGCGATCTGCGCTTGGGAGCATCAATCTCTGAAGGTGACATGGCACTTGATTTCCATCGTGCGAAGGCGACTAAAAACACGCTTCGTACACCGCACAATGAGGCGATGACAGACACGGTACTCGTCCCTTTTCTGGGCGCGACGGACCGTAATTTTTTCGATCAGATGTTTGGCCTGGATCACGCCAAATTGATCCAGGGAGGAAAAAGTATACTTTCGGCAGAAAACGATATCGGCCAAATTTTATTTCAATCGGCTGCCGGCATAGCGGGGTTGGGTAAAATTCGTGATGCGCTGGTTACTGAAGCAGAAAGCCTGTGGGGGCCACGCAAGGCAGCCGATCGCGAATATTATATTGCGCAAGAAAAGCTTGACGATGCTAGTGCAATGCTAAAGGCGGCATCTATCAAGGCCAAGGCATGGGAGGAAGCAAACCGAACGGTCGACGAATTACAAACGGCATTGAGCGACGAGATTGCGTTGCACGGAAAGCTGAACGGGAATCGTAATCGGTTGGAGCGGCTGCGTCGGACAGCACCATTTTGGATCACTATCCGTGAAATGGAAAATCAACTTCGGGACTTGGGGGAGGTCATCGAAATGTCGGCGAACGCTGAAGTCCAGCTTGCGAAAGCGCTAGTGGATAAGGCTGGTGGGGAGCACCAACTTGATTTCCGCGATAGCGAAGTCGAACGTATTTCTCTGGAACTAAAAAACGTCCCGCTCAATAACGCAGTGTTTGAATGTTCCTCAGATATAACGGACCTGAATGAAAAACGTCTCCGCTATAGTGCCTATGCAAATGATATCGGACGGCGTGAAATTGAGGTCAAGGAACTTTGGAAAGAAGTGATCCGCGTTTGCGAACAGCTCACCTGGCCTGCGGAAACGGACGCGTTATTATTTCAGCGCATTCCGACACTTTTAGTAAGACGTGCTCTTGAGGCAAGCGCGCTAGCGCACAGCGGATTGCAGCAAGCGTTGCAAGGAGCGCAGTCAGCCGAAACCAGCAAGAAGAACGATTTATCCGATGTGATCGAGCAAATCAATGACCTCGGCAACCGGGTGGTTCCTGTTATTTTGCGCGCTGCGTTAAACACCGCACGCGCCATGGGGGAGACACAGTCTACTTCGCGCACCCACGAGACTAATTTGAGAAAGGCCTCAGCCGCGCTGGAAACATCGCTGCAGGCACTAGGATCCTGGAGGAAGACCGTTGCCCAACTGGCGGTATCGCTTTTACCCGAAAGTTCGACCATTTCCCGTCTTGAGCAGGACCGGCTGGCACTCTATACAGAGAACAAAAATGCTTCGCAACAATTAGAAGATGATGAAATCGAAGTAAAACGCATCGCATTATCGATCACCCAATTTCAGGATTTGCACCACCCGACAACCAAAGATGACGTCACGCACGCACGTGATCAACGAAATTTATCGTGGACGGCGATTAAAAGTCGCACCGTGACAATGGACGAGGGTGGAAATTCGTTCGAGGCGGCAATGGATCATGCCGACACGATGGCCGATCATCGACTTGATCAGGTAGAGGAAAGTGCTGCATTGCAAAGTCTTCAGCATGAATTGCAGCGCGCCATTGCTAAACATACAGCCAGTACCGCCAGATTGCTGCGTGCGGAAACTTCGGCGCACCAATTCGACACTGCCTGGAACGACACAACCAATGCCGTCGGCTTGTCGGGGCTTCCGCTAGAAGCGGCCCGCGAGTGGCTGGTAAAGACTGCAAAGACCCTGGACTGCAATGTGAGTTATCAGATGGCACAAGAGGCCGCAGACGCATACCAGGCACAGACCGCCACTGCGCGACAAACCTTATTAATCGCACTTGGAACGGTAGGGGTCGTGGTCGGCGAGGATGAGCTACTCAGCACCTTATGTGCGCATGCCGAGTTATTCATCAAGGACGCAGATAACACCGCCATTCGATACGAAGGCCTTTCAATCCAATGCAAGTCAGCGACCGCAGTGTTAAAAACATTAGCTCAATCCGTCGAGGATGCTCACCATGCACTTGCACAATGGAATAGGTCCTGGCTTGCAACGCTTGATAAAGCAAGGTTGCCACCGGATAGCAATGTGGGGTCGGCCAAGGGAGCGCTTGAGCTGATCGCTGCGCTCGAAGACAAGCTGAACAGGATGCGTGAGATTCGGGTCAATCGTATCGAGGCCATGAATGATGACCTGGCCGAATTTGACGGGCAAGCACGCAAACTTGCAGAGCAATTGGACGCAACATTGGTGTCCCAATCTGGGGCGGCCATTGCACAGGCGCTGGCGGTACGATTGCTTAAAGCACGTGAGGCGCAGAAAGATTCCGTCCGGCTCAAGACCGCATTGCGTTTAGCGCAAGAACAAGTAATCGCAGCAAAGGAAAGTATCAAGTCAGCGGATGCACAATTACAGCCCTTGCTGGAGCGAGCCCGCGTCGATACAACCGATCAGTTAGCCGATTGTATTGCCCGTTCCGCTTTAAAAAAGGTGTGTCAGAACACACTCGCCAACGCAGTCGAAAATTTTCTTGCCGGTGGCGATGGATTGACCCGAGACCGCATAGAAGGCGAGCTTGCTGAAGTGGATATCGCCGAGATCGGGACTGAACTTACGCATATTCAAGCCGCACTTTCCTCTGCTGTAGAGCGACAGGGATTGCTCTCTGCCGAGCATGCAAACGCTGTACGCAGTTTGGCGGAAATGACAGGGTCTGACGATGCCGCAACGGCGGAAGCCCGGCGACAAGAAGCCTTGGCGCAGATGACAGATGCAGCTGAACGATATGTGCGCGTCTGCACTGCAGTACGTCTTCTAAAATGGTCGATTGAGCGATACCGGGAACAGAAGCAGGGACCCATGTTGGCGCGTGCCAGTGCTTTGTTTTCAAAACTTACTCTTGGGGCTTTCAAAAAACTTCATGTGGATTTTGAAAGGGAAACTTTAACTTTGGAGGGGCAGCGCGATACCGGACAGTTGGTTGGCATCGCCGCCATGAGCGACGGTACGCGTGATCAATTATATTTTGCGCTGAGGCTTGCCGCGCTTGAGTTACACCTCGATCAGGCGTTGGCGTTGCCGTTCATCGCAGACGATTTATTCATCAACTATGATGATGATCGTGCGAAGGCCGGTTTAGAAGCACTTAAAGAACTCTCCACCAAAACGCAGGTGATTTTTCTGAGTCATCACGCGCATCTGGTAGATATAGTCAAGGAGGTTTTTGGATATGACGTGAATATTGTAACGGTAGAACGCTGATTTTCTGGGTGCTTGTCCGATAGATTCTTCGGCTTATTCTGCTCGTATTGGCTGTAGAGGCGCAAGCGCGTCGCACCGGCAAATCTACGGTCGCCACATGCCAATTTCGGTATCCAAATCGGGTGTACTTTGCACTTTCCTAAAGCCTGATATTGAAATCTGCTGCAAACCAGGTGATTTGCAGCAGACTAAGATGATTCCGTACATTTCCTACATCAAACTACAGATCCCAATTTAAAGATTGGCAAATACATCGCAATTACAAGTCCGCCAATTAGCACACCCAGAATCACCATAATCAATGGCTCCATCAGGCTGGACAATGACGCCACCGCATCGTCGACTTCTTCCTCGTAGAAGTCGGCTACCTTACCCAGCATCTGGTCCAATGAACCGGATTCTTCACCGATTGAGACCATTTGCGTGACCATGTTGGGGAAGACTTCCGAGTTTTGCATGGCGACTGTCAGACTGGTGCCGGTGCTTACTTCACTTTGAATTTTTTTGGTCGCGTGGAGGTAGACGGCGTTACCGGCGGCACCGCCGACGGAGTCCAGCGATTCTACTAACGGCACACCGGCCGAGAACATGGTCGCTAAGGTACGGGTCCAGCGCGCCATGGTTGCTTTGCGGATGATGGAGCCAAAGATGGGTGCTTTCAGCAGCGCTTTGTCCATGAATTCCTGGACTTTTAACGACCGTTTCCACGATTCAAAAAATAGATACAGTCCACCGAAAACGCCGCCGAAAATGAAGTACCAGTTGGCAACTACGAAGTCCGAGATGGACATCACGAACAGCGTTGGACCCGGTAAGTCGGCACCGAAGCTGGAGAACACCGTTTTAAACGCCGGTACGACCCAGATCATAATGACCGCGGTGACAATAAAAGCGACCGCCATGATGGATACCGGATAGAACATCGCGGATTTAATCTTGGCTTTGATCGCGATCGTTTTTTCTTTGTAGGTCGCGAGTCTGGCCAGCAATTCTTCCAGAATACCGGCTTGTTCACCGGCGCCGACCAGATTACAGAATAGCGGATCGAAATACAGCGGAAACTTGCGGAAAGCCTGATTCAGACTCGTGCCTGTTTCCACATCCAGGCGGATGTCATTGATCAGTTTGGATACCGATGGATTGGCATGGCCTTTGGCGACGATATCAAATGATTGCAGCAGAGGTACACCAGCCTTCATCATGGTCGCCAGTTGACGCGTGAACAGGGCGACGTCTTTCTCGGAAATCTTTTTTCCGGAACGGAAACTTTTTTTCTTGAGCTTGCTGACCAGAATACCTTGGCGGCGCAACGTAACGTTGACAAGCGTCTCGCCGCTGGCGCGCATTTCTCCACGAACCAAGCGTCCTTTTTTGTCCTTACCTTCCCAGACATAAACAAATTCTTTGACTTGGCGTGCGCTCGCTGTGTTGCGTGCATTGGGTGCGGCAGTGGCCATGACCGGTGTACTCCTTTAGGCGTCTAAATGTTGGTGCAGCTGAGTACTTCTTCGAGGCTGGTCAGTCCTTGTTTGACCTTTATCAGTCCCGATTCTCGTAAAGTACGCACACCCTCTTGTTTGGCTTTTGCTTCAATTTCCAGCGCGGTCCCATGCGCCAAAATGATGCGTTCCAGTTCTTCGGTAATTGGCATGATCTGATAGATCCCGACCCGGCCTTTGTAACCCGACCCGTTGCAACGCTCGCATCCAAGTGGCTTGTATGGCTTCCACGTGCCATCCAGATCATCCTCGATGAACCCTGCGTCAAGTAGCGTCTCGTCGGGGATGGAAACAAGCTGTTTGCATGTGCATAGTCGGCGTGCCAGACGCTGAGCGGTGATCAAAATCACGGATGAGGCGATGTTGAACGGTGCAACGCCCATGTTCATCAAGCGCGTAAGCGTGGACGGCGCATCATTTGTATGGAGTGTAGAAAACACCATGTGCCCGGTTTGCGCGGCCTTGATTGAAATATCGGCGGTCTCCAGATCGCGGATTTCACCGACCATAATAATGTCAGGATCCTGCCGCAGAAAGGCTTTGAGGGCGACCGGAAAGGTTAGCCCCGTACGATCATTAATGCTGACCTGATTGACGCCCGGCAGATTGATTTCGACCGGATCTTCGGCGGTGGAAATATTGATGCTGGGCTGATTCAGAATGTTGAGACAGGTGTATAGCGAGACGGTTTTTCCCGAGCCGGTCGGGCCGGTGACCAGGACCATGCCATAGGGGCGCTGAATCGCTTCCATCAGAATCGCTTTTTGATCCGCGTCATAACCCAGCGCGTCGATCCCCATCTGGGCCTGGGTTGCATCCAGAATACGCATGACGATTTTTTCGCCGAATAGTGTCGGTAAGGTACTGACCCTAAAATCAATAGCGCGGGTTTTTGAGATGATGAGTCGCATACGACCATCTTGCGGGACGCGTCGTTCAGATATGTCAAGTTTGGATAAAACCTTAATCCGCGAAGCCAGTTTTTCTTTAATCGACAGCGGTGGTTGGGCCATGTCGCGCAACACGCCATCTACGCGAAAGCGGATACGGTAAAACTTTTCGAATGGTTCAAAATGTAAATCTGATGCGCCCATATTAATCGCGTCGGTCAACATCTTCTGCAAAAAACGCACTACTGGCGTGTCGTCCACGTCATTCGCTGCGGCAGAGGAGTCAGCGGAGGAAGAGTCTTCTTCAACGAAGTTAATTTCTTCGCTGTCGCCGATCATGTCGGTGAGGCTTTGTTCAGCACTCTTGGAGTGTTTCTGAATTTCTTTCAGTAAAGCCGGGTGTTCAACGATGATTGGCTCAACCATCAATTCAGTATGGAACTTGATCTGATCCAGCGCTTGCGTATTGGTTGGATCCGAGATCGCGACGTAAATTTTATTGCCGCGTTTGGATAGGGCCAGCACCGACTGGCTTTCCATCAATTTTGGATCGATAGCTTTTGCGGGCAGCAAACTTAAGTTGAGAGCGGAAAGATCGACTAATGGATAGCCAAAGGTCTCCGCGCAAAACACCGCGAGGTTAAGAGCATTGACGTGTCCGCTACTTATTAGGACGTCAATAAATCGGGTATTGTCGTTGCTTGCGGTCCTGTTTAAGCCTTCAACCTGATCGATAGATAGCCGCCCAGCCTGCACTAATGCGCGGGCCAATCCGGACATCGGGCGGTTTTGATTAACAGGTGGAAGGACTACAGCCATAGAAATTTACGCAAATAGAAATAGCGAGGTAATGCTCGATAACTTTGATCATGCCTATACGCAACTGATCTGTAAAGCTTTGTGCACGATTCTAACGTGCACTTAAGTTTTTACTTAATTTGCGTGTTGCTATAAGGTTGTGTATAGATAATATTTTCTCTAACTTGGCAGTCTGACTATATATCTCGTTTACCCAGAAGCCACATCAATTGCAACCCTGAAACGGGCAGTAATATTGGTAACAATAGCGCTGCCAATACGCGGCTAGGTTCGGCCTATTTGCCGCGTGCGTGATTGGCGGGGCGAACCAGTTTGGCGACTTTGATGGCTTGATTTTGAACTTGCGTAATTTCGATGATGCAACCAGCAATTTTAAGACTGACTGTGTTTTCAGGAATATCCTGTAACCACTCCAGCACTAAACCGTTCAGTGTTTTTGGCCCGTCAAGGGGAAACGCTAGTCCCAAACGCTTATTGATGTCACGCAACGACGTTACGCCTTCGAGGCGGCATTCGCCCTTGTTATCCCAGCTGAAACTGTCGGCGCGCGCCGCGCCCGGTTTGGAGGTAGTGAATTCACCGATCATTTCCTCAATGATGTCTTCCAGCGTTACCAGTCCGTGGACTTCGCCGTATTCATCGACGACAATCCCCAGGCGTTCATGGTTTTCTTGAAAGTATTGCAACTGGGTAAAGACGTCAGTCCCTTCCGGTACAAAATACGGTGCAGTAAGTAATGCGCGGAAATGGTCAACCGTTAATTCATCATCCTGATTAAGCAGTGCCATGGCTTTACGGACGTGCAGGATACCGACGATCCGGTTAATCTCGCCTTCATAGACCGGCAACTTGTTGTGATAGCAGGTAGTTAGCTGGCGCTGTATTTCTTCAACCGATACCGATAGGTTCAGCGCCTCTACCTGAGCGCGCGGTGTCATGACATCTTCGACCGAAATTTTCTCCAGATCAAACAAATTGAGCAGGATACTTTTGTGTTTTTGCGGCATGAAGTTGCCACCTTCGAGCACGATCGAGCGCAACTCCTCAGGCGACACTCTAAGATCTTGCGCGCTTTTTCCGGTCTGGATGCATAATATTTTTAAGATGCCCGAGACAAATAAATTGACGAACCAGATGATCGGCTTCACCAGCGTCATTAAAGGTTTCAGGATAAAGCTGGCGAACAGGGCGATGCGTTCTGGAAACGTTGCGCCGATCACTTTTGGTGTGATTTCGCCAAACACGATAAGCAGGAACGCCACGCCAGCGGTAGCGATGGTGATGACCTTTTGATGATTCCCGAATGTGTTGATGGCAATGGCTGTCACCAGCGCGGTCGCCAGCGCATTCACCAGCGTATTGATGATCAGGATAAGCGACAGAAGCTTATCGGTGCGATCCAAAAGCCACATAGTTGTCGTAGCGGCCTTGCTGCCGCGTTTTGACAAGTGGCGCAAGCGATGTTTGTTGGCGGCCATCAAGGCCGTTTCGGACATCGCGAAAAAAGCTGAAAGGAAGATTAATACGCCAAGTGCAAAAAATTGCACCCATAAGGGAACGGCATCCAAAGGGTCACCGTATAAGGAAAGTGGAAGTAGAGGAGGGTGTTGTGGTCATTATTTACTGGAGCGAGAACAAAGCTGAAAGCGCAATTTATCTTTAACGGGTAACCGTCAGATAAATCTCGCTGCACCAACCTGGAGCTCCGCGGTCTTTCATATGTTTGTGAGTAAATGTTGCGTATTGGAATTTCCGACCTGAGGCCGTGGCGGTGAACTACAACAGCGGTTCTCGATGCTAGGCAGCAATTTTAGTGTTTACCGCGTGTACTTCCTTCAAGGTTACCCCTAGAGGCAACGCAATATTCGTTCCCCCGTTCTGCAAGTACCTGATCCCGTCATCCAGCTCAGTGATTGCGTTCTACTGCAAATATGGCCAATTGCAACAAAGCCGTTTTATAGTCACTCTCTGGTAGCAAAGATAGTGCAGCTGTAGCCGATTGTGCGGATTTTTGCGCTTCTTTACGCGTATAGTCGAGCGCGCCAGAGTGCGTGATCGCTGAAAGAATAGCATCAAAATGTTGCTCATCGCCATTCTCTATGCAGCTCCGTACCAAGGCCCGCTGTTCTGGTGTGCCGTGTTGCATCAAATAAATCAGCGGAAGTGTGGCCTTGCCTTCACGCAAGTCGTCGCCCACGTTTTTTCCGATATCCTCCGCGTTGCCTGAATAATCCAGCACATCATCAATTAGTTGGAAAGCGGTACCGACTGAGCGCCCATATTCGCCCGCCGCATCAATTGCACGGTCATCCGCGCCAGCAATGATTGCGCCGATTTGTGCGGCCGCCTCAAATAGCTTGGCTGTTTTGGAGCGTATAACTGCCAGATAACGCTCTTCGCTGACGTCAGGATTGTGCATATTAAGCAATTGCAGCACTTCACCTTCCGCGATGACATTGGTGGCATCGGCGACAATTTGCATGACGCGTGCGTTTTTAACATCCACCATCATCTGAAAAGCGCGTGAATATAAAAAGTCACCAACCAGCACCGACGCCGCATTGCCAAATAACGCGTTCGCTGTCTTGCGTCCCCGCCGTAGCGAGGACTCATCAACGACGTCATCATGCAGCAAAGTAGCAGTGTGGATAAATTCAATGACGGCGGCAAGTTCGTGGTGTTTATTACCTTCGTAGCCAAAAGCCTGCGCTATCAAAAGTACCAGCACGGGGCGCAAGCGTTTGCCGCCAGCACTGATGATGTATTCGGCAATCTGGTTAACCAGCGGCACTTCAGAGTGCAATTTGTCACGAATGACCGCATTGACCGCTTCCATATCGGTCGCGATCGGGTTCATGATGGACTGCTGAGACGGTATAGTGAGAGCGACGGACAAAATAAAGACCTGTTCGTAATCGTTGAAATGAAGTGCGAATATTATACGACGTCAGGCTGAGAAGCTCTTCGCGTTTATGCACCGTAGCTTATTTAAGCATATGTTATCTGCAATATTTCTCTTTAGAAACTCCACTGGAAAAAAGTAAAGCGACGTTTGAGATCGCTGTTATTCACGTGCTTATCGCGATTGTCGCCGTTTTGCTATCCGCTGAAGTCGTTATTGCCCGAGATTTTGCGCGCGAGTCTGGAAGAAAAGTTGCGCAAGAATCCCGGATATGTTTTTAGCCTTTCAGCTTGGCAAATGCTGCCGCCATCGCACTATTGGCGGGCGCGGCAAGCGGTGCCGACTGTTGCCGTTGATGCTGGGAAAGCCGCTTTGCATCGTTACGATCGCCGCGTTGCTCCGGTTTGCTGCCAGCTACCGGGGCGCTGTCTTCCAGGCGCATGGTCAATGCAATACGTTTGCGCTTTTCGTCGACTTCCAGCACTTTAACTTTTACGACCTGTCCAGCTTTGACCACACTGTGCGGATCTTTGACAAAGGTGTTGGAAAGCGCGGAAATATGCACCAGGCCGTCCTGATGCACGCCAATATCGACAAAAGCACCGAACGCTGCGACGTTGGTGACGACACCTTCCAAAATCATATCCGGTCGTAGATCGCGCATTTCTTCGACGCCATCCTTAAAGGTCGCAGTGGTGAACTCAGGACGCGGATCGCGACCAGGTTTTTCCAGTTCTTTCAGGATATCGGTAATGGTCGGGACGCCGAATTTTTCGTCGGCATATTTGGCAGGATTGAGTGACTTTAAAAGCTTGTCATCGCCGATAACGCCTTTCACATCTTTTTTGATGTCCGCCAGAATTTTTTCGACCAGCGGATACGACTCTGGATGAACCGCGGAGGCATCGAGCGGATTGTTACCGTTCATGACGCGCAAAAATCCGGCGGCTTGTTCAAAGGTTTTATCGCCCAGACGCGGTACTTCACGTAAGCCCGCACGTGAAGTAAACATGCCCTTCATGTCGCGATAGGTGACGATGCTTTGCGCCACGCTTGAATTGAGGCCAGAGACGCGCGCCAACAAGGGAGCAGAGGCGGTATTCACATCAACACCAACCGCATTGACGCAATCCTCAACCACGGCGTCCAGCGAGCGCGCCAGCTGGGTTTGCCCGACATCATGCTGATACTGGCCTACGCCAATTGATTTTGGATCAATCTTTACCAGTTCGGCCAACGGGTCTTGCAGACGGCGCGCAATCGATACAGCGCCACGAATCGAGACATCCATATCCGGCAGTTCGCGCGAGGCAAATTCGGAGGCAGAGTAGACGGACGCACCCGCCTCGGACACGACGATTTTGGTCAACTTAAGCTCAGGCCGTAACTTGATTAAATCCTGCGCCAGCTTGTCGGTCTCACGCGAGGCCGTGCCGTTACCGATTGAAATGAGAGAAACGTTATGCTTTTCGGCCAGTTGCGACAGCGTGTGCAACGAGCCTTCCCAATCGTTGCGCGGCTGATGCGGATAAATTGTACTGGTCCCGACAACCTTGCCGGTCGCATCCACGATGGCAACTTTGACGCCTGTGCGCAATCCCGGATCCAGGCCCATGGTGGCGCGCGGTCCGGCTGGCGCGGCTAACAATAGCGCCTTTAAATTCAGTGCAAAAACGTGAATGGCTTCAACTTCCGCTTTTTCGCGCAGGTTGGTCATCAGCTCGGTTTCCAGATGCATGAATACTTTAACGCGCCACGCCCAGCGGACGGTGTCCGATAGCCATTTGTCAGCGGCGCGGCCTTTATTGCTGATGCCAAACCGGGCAGCGATGCGTCCTTCGCAAGGATTGTGGGGCGCGTCCCATTTTGGCTTTTCTTCTTCCGTATCAAGGCGCAAAACCACGTTCAGCATTTCTTCGCGGCGACCGCGAAATAATGCCAGTGCCCGATGGGATGGAATGGTGCCGATGGTTTCGGAGTAATCGAAATAGTCTGCAAATTTTTCGCCAGCGTCTTGTTTGCCTTCGACTACTTTGGACTCAACGATGCCATGTTCGGTCAGGTATTCGCGCAATGCTTGCAATAGCGACGCGTCTTCAGCGAAGCGTTCCATCAAGATTTGACGGGCACCGTCCAGGGCGGCTTTGGCATCTGCGATACCTGGATTGTCGCCATTGTCGGTAGTGAACGCAGGTTTGAAATATTGGACGGCCTCTTCTTCCGGATGCAGGTCAGGATTGGCGAGCAGGGCGTCAGCCAGTTCGGTCAGACCCGCTTCGGCAGCGATTTGCGCTTTAGTGCGACGTTTTAGCTTGTACGGCAAATAGAGATCTTCAAGGCGGGTTTTGTCTTCCGCCAGAGAGATCGCGCTGAGCAAAGCGGGCGTCATTTTCCCTTGTTCTTCAATTGAACTCAGGATAGCGGCGCGACGTGCCTCCAATTCGCGCAGATAGCGTAAGCGCTCTTCTAGCAGTCGTAGCTGGATGTCATCAAGGCCGCCCGTGGCTTCTTTCCGATAGCGGGCGATAAAGGGCACGGTTGCGCCTTCATCGAGCAGGGCGACAGCAGCGGCTACTTGGGCCGGTTTGGCAGCAAGTTCAAGGGCAAGACGTTGTTCGATCGAAGGCAGCATGGGAGTCTAAAGAATCAGATTCAGGCGTTGGACAAGAAAGCGATGATACGCAACTGAGATAATTTCGCTAGTCTTGACAAGCTGAAAAAGTCAGTTTGTAGAAAAAGATTGGATGTACGCTGTCTGAAAAATTGTAATTTTGTAATTTTTTTGATCACACGCATTGGATATCCAGCCCTTCAGCGGTAGCAATAACGGGTGTTGTCACTACGCAACCAATTAAAAGAGGGCATGGCATGATCGGATGATGCAGTATTAACTAACGCGGGACGAAACCGCTAAGCGCTTTGGCTGGCATATTTCAGTCGACCGCCGCTGACCCGCGCAATGCCCGCCAGATCTTGCCAGCTTTGTACGGACTCAAATGGCAATGCCAGCAACAATTCACGCACCGCTTCGGCCTGATCATAGCCATGTTCCATCAACAGCCATCCACGGTCTTTCAAATGGGCGGCAGCGCCGCTTGCGATGATCCTTAGCGCGCTTAATCCATCGGCATGATCGGTGAGCGCGTTGATCGGTTCAAACCGCAAATCGCCTTGCGACAGATGCAAGTCGCCTTCGACAATATAAGGTGGATTGGCGACGATCACATCAAAGCGGTGACGGTCCGCCCCCGCGTCTGGGTTCGCGCTGTCTAAAGCCGCATACCAGTCGCTTTGGAGTAATTTGAATTGGTTCAGGCCGACAGGCAGGTGACGCTCTGCGTTGCGGCGGGCGACCGCCAGAGCCTCATTGCTGAGATCGACCGCCGTGACCCGCGCAGCAGGCCGCAGCGAGGCAATGGCAATCGCAATGGCGCCAGAGCCTGTGCCGAGGTCCAGCACGCTCAGGTTCGATTGTCCTTCCGGTAGACGTTCCAACGCCAGTTCGACCAGTAATTCAGTGTCTGGACGTGGGATTAAAACGGCTGTGGTGACTTCAAGCATCAAGCCGAAGAACTCGCGCTGGCCGACAATATAGGCAATCGGCTCTCCTTGCAGACGACGCTGAAAGAGTTCGTTTAATTGCGCGGCCTGGTCGGCATCTACTACCCGCTGATCCTGCGTGATAAGCTGCGTGCGTGCGAGTTGCAACGCGTGCATCACCAGCAGGCGATTTTCAAGTGGTTCGAGTGGCGCGGTCTTAAGGATGGTTGCGATGCTGAACCCCGCTTCGATTACAAAGGCGGAATGTGGCGACTGCATGCGTTCATTCAAAATCGCCATGGTTGGTCCGTTTGAGCAAAACTTTCCCCAATATGACGGTCAGCACCACAAACCAGAACAACGACCATTGTGGAATCGACAGGCCAAGTATCTTATCGTAAGAAGCGGAGCATAGCGCCCATGCATCGACCTTAAAAACAGAGGGCAACAAGGACGCTGGCGGTAACGCATTGAGCGGTGCTTCCAGTGCGTCGCGGCCACAGCTGGTCGATGGATGGGCGATCACCCAGAGATGCCAGCCGGCGGTACCGGCACCACCGATACCGGCGAGCATGCCGATAGCAGCACTGGCCTTGCGAACGCTATCGGGCATGCTGGCCGAGACCAGACAAACGATGGCAATGATCGCAAAGGCGTAACGCTGAATCACGCACAGCGGACATGGTTGCATATCCTTAACGTGTTGCAGGTAAAGCGCCGCTCCCAGCAGGGCAAGTGCGATGAAAGCGACAGCGAACAAAATGGATTTGGATGATTTCATATTTTTATTGAAGAAGTGAAGTATCGATCTACGGAACAGAGACTTACGGTTTTGTAGGATATTACCTTGAAAGGTCCGATGCCGGGACAAGTCCGGCGACGGTATGATGCCGCGGGTAGCACTTGGTTGCAGTATTTATGGCAGGGCGCGCGCTCTCAATGTGTGATCAAAGCCGCTGCCATTGTATGCTTACCGTTCATCGCCCAAAGCGGCCAGCAATTCAGCCTGATGTTCAGCCGCCAGCGCGTTGCTCAGTTCTTCCAGATCGCCATCCATTATATGATCGAGTTTGTATAAAGTAAGATTAATACGGTGGTCGGTCATCCGACCCTGAGGGAAGTTATAGGTCCGAATGCGTTCGCTGCGATCACCTGAGCCGATCAGCGATTTACGGGTCGCCGCTTCTTTTGATTGTTGCTCGCGCAGTTGACCGTCCTTGATGCGGGCGGCCAGTACTTTGAGGGCCGAGGCTTTATTCTTGTGCTGGCTACGATCGTCCTGACATTCAACGACAATCCCGGTGGGCAAGTGCGTGATCCGCACTGCAGAATCGGTCTTGTTAATATGTTGACCACCGGCCCCGGAGGCGCGATAGGTATCGATGCGAATATCGGCCGGATTGATCGCAATATCGGCGACCTCATCGGCTTCCGGCATGATCGCTACGGTACAGGCTGAGGTGTGGATCCGGCCTTGCGTTTCAGTCGTCGGTACGCGTTGCACGCGATGTCCTCCGGACTCGAACTTCAATTTGGAGTAGGCACCAAAACCGACCAGACGGACGATGACTTCCTTGTACCCGCCGACTTCAGAATCGGACGCAGATACCATCTCGATCTGCCAGCGATTGCGCTCTGCAAAGCGAGTGTACATGCGCAGTAAATCGCCGGCAAATAGTGCGGACTCGTCGCCGCCGGTGCCAGCGCGGATTTCCAGAAAAATATTGCGTTCGTCATTGGGGTCTTTCGGCAACAACATTTTCTGCAAGTCCGCTTCCAGCTGCTCCATGCGCGCTTTAGCGCTATTGATTTCTTCTTGTGCAAACTCTTTCATGTCCGGGTCCGACAGCATTTCCATGGCGGTCTGCACATCCGCATCGGCCTGCGTGTAATTCAGGTATAAAGCGACTAACGGTCCTAACTCGGCGTGCTCCCGCGACAGCTTGCGATAGCTGTCCATGTTGGAGGTTGCTTCTTCCTGATTCAGTAAATCGTTGACCTCGACCAGTCGGTTCGACAATTGGTCAAGCTTGGCAAGCATTGATGGCTTCATGGGTATGTTGGTTTAGCGTGCAGCAAAGTAGCGCTGCGAATGAATAGGGACAAATAAACGCTAAATATCGGCGTGAATACAAGACAATACTAAGAGTAAATGCTAAAAATCAAAGCGATGAAATTAGGCTATAAATAAGCTGAGCAAATAAGCGCAGAATTCACCGGGCCAGTGTGATGACTGACTATATGGTGTGCGTCGCTAACGCTTGCCGCGGAATAATTGCGGCAACAAGATGGCGAGGCGCGCGCGTTCGTCGCCTTGTGCATTGTGCAGCGCCTGCTGCGGGCCATGCAAGAATTTTGCGGCCATCCCTTTGGACAGCGCCTCAAGAACGATGTCGATATTTTCGCCTTTGGCGAGCATTTTGCGAGCGCGTTCTAACTCGAACAGGCGCATTAACTCGCTGCTTTCATGCAGATCCTGAATGACTGGCACCACGGCGCGACTGTCGATCCAATGCATGAACGATTGCACGCGGGTTTCGATAATTGCTTCGGCTTGCGATACGGCGGCCTGGCGATTTTCCATGCCGGTTTGTACTACTGAAGCCAGATCGTCTACCGTGTATAAAAATATGTCGTCCAGGCGACCAACTTCACTTTCGATGTCACGTGGCACCGCCAGATCGAGCATAAACATAGGTTTATGGCGGCGCGCTTTGACTGCGCGCTCGACCATGCCTAAACCGATGATTGGCAGTTGCGACGAGGTGCAGGACACAATAATGTCGTAGTTGCCCAGTTCGCTGGGCAAGTCAGCCATCCGTAACGCTTGTCCGCTGAAACGATGCGCCAATATTTCTGCACGCTCAAGCGTTCGACTAGCGACGGTCAGGGTTTTGGGATTCTGTGCCGCAAAGTGCGTTGCACATAATTCAATCATTTCGCCCGCGCCGATAAATAGCACATTCTGACCGGCGACGGCATCAAAAATACGCTCTGACATGCGCACTGCAGCGGCCGCCATCGAGACGCTGTGCGCGCCGATTTTGGTCGTCGTGCGGACTTCTTTCGCCACCGCAAAAGTACGTTGAAATAGCTGATGTAAGTAGGTGCCTAATCCCCCGACTGCCTCGGCATGACGGACCGCATCTTTCATCTGCCCTAGAATCTGCGGCTCGCCTAATACCATGGAGTCTAATCCAGACGCAACGCGGAACGCATGACGCGCCGCATGATCATGGGGCAAAGTGTACAAATGTGGGCGTAGATCGGCGTATGAAAGCTTGTGATAATGGGCCAAAAAGTGCGCGGTCGAATCGATCGCAGTGTTAATATCTACGGCCCCGTCCGGTCCGGCTGATATGTCGCTGGCGGCATATAACTCGGTGCGATTGCAGGTCGACAGAATGGCCGCCTCGTCGGTCCTGCCTGAAGACGTATTGTCACTAAACCATGCACGGGCGGCCGTCACCGCCTGGCCAATCTGGTCAGCGGGAAAGGCTACTTGTTCGCGCAATGAAATGGGCGCGGTAGTATGGTTAAGGCCGACGGCAAGCAAGTGCATTTTTGAGACAACTCAGGTAAAAGAACGGACCGGTCTAATTGACGCACAATTATACCCTGCGCAGCAACAGATGAATTTCACCGTCCTATTTCCACAGGGGGATTTTTTCCATGAGGGAAATGAATATTGTTGCAACAGCGTACGCATTGCTGGGCTTTATTAAATTTTAACTCTTTTTGCTCGCCATTAATGCGTTCATAACACTGTTTAAACTCGACAATTGCAGATATAGCAACGTATGCAGACGATAAATGCGGCTACTGGTGAACTTTACCGTTAAGTAATAGCCTGCTGCCTGCCGTGCGGGGTTTTTACCAAAAATATAACTTGGAGGGCTTTCGCGTTGTGCCGGCTTCCTCAGGTGCGTGTTAAGTCGTAGTCAACTTGTAACCGGGGCGTTTGTCTGTTTCGTAGAAGCTGACCTAGCTTCGCAGCCGGGCATTAGTCTGATAATTGTTCCAGACGGTATCCGTAGCTGTAAACGGGAGCAAGCCGGAATCCCTTTTCGGGACGTAATTGTAATTTAGTGCGCACGCGCGAAACATGCGTATCCATGGTGCGCGACGGTATATCGATATCGCGCGACCATACGGCTTCGAGTATATAAGCGCGGGAAAGTGGTCGACCAAGATTGCGAAAAAAAAGCAACGCCAGGTCAAATTCCTTTTGCGTGATCTCAATCTGTACGTTGGCCAGGCTCAGGCGTGCAGAGCGGGTTTCAAAGACATAGTTCCCAAAGGTAATTTGCTCGCTGGCATTTTGAATCGGGTAGGCGCGGCGCAACAGTGCCTGTACCCGTGCGACTAACTCGCCGCGGCGTATCGGCTTAATCATGTAATCGTCTGCGCCCGCGGCCAGTCCTGCCACAATATCGTCCTCGCCCGAGCGGCTGGTCATAAAAAGGACAGGCAACTCGGGCGGTAATTTTTCTCTTACCCACTGCAACACTTCAGGTCCGCTGAGATCAAGTACCTGCCAATCGAGAATAAGCATGTCGTAATTCTCTCGACGCAACTGGCCCAGGATTTCCTTGCCGCTTTGAAACGGGTGACAAACATGCCCGCTAGCGGTCAGCACCTGGCAAACGAGATCGGTTTGACTTGGGTCGTCGTCAAGAACAGCAATTCTCATATGATGGTCTGGTTGGCTAAATATTGATTATTGAAGTCAGTTTGTGGGGCTAACGTAGCCCTTCCGCTAGCTTGACCTGTGTTCTGACTGCCGGGTAAGGAGCGAGCCTTGTAGTGTTTTTCCGCGACCTCGCTAATTGCGTCATTTTCGACGTCATCGCAATAGTATTATGCTAACACTTTTATTGGAATAACATTTATTCGCTCATTGAATCACGAAGCTACAGGTTTTAGCGTGGCAGCGATCTTTGTACTCAGAGAACGAGGATTTGCAACCGGTATAAGTGGGAGAATACAGCTTTTATGTTCAACTCGCGCTGTTTATATTGCCCATTGACAACATCCAAGACATGCTCTTCAGAGGTGGCGATAACGGAACGCATTGTCGGATTAACAATATGTTGAATGACATCAGGGCGCTAGGCGACATGCGCCTCACGCCCTGACGGGTGACCTGCTGACGAACTTGCAAGGATAAGTGGTCCCTGTGGTCGTTGATGGTCGGCAAAGATTTCGGTAGGATCTTTTATGCTGCTTCAAATATCGGGCAGCACAACATTGACGTCCAATACCTCCAGATCCCCCTGTCGATCTAGCGATATCTTGATGTCGCTGGCACTCACCTTGGTGTACTTGGAAATAACTTCGAGCAGTTCCTTATGCAGCGCAGGCAGGAAGTCAGGACCCTGACGGCCGCTACGTTCACGCGCGATAATAATCTGTAAGCGCTCTTTCGCGGCAGATGCGCTTTTCGGCTGCTTGGTAAACAAAAATGAAAGCAGAGCCATTTTACTTCCCTCCAAATATGCGCGAGAGCAAGCCCGGTTTTTGATAATTAGCAAAGCGCAGAGGCACCTCGTTACCCAGAAAGCGAGAAACCACATCCTCATAGGCTATAGCGACGTCGCTACCTTTGACGTGGATCGCGGGGTTACCCTGATTTGAAGCATGTAAAACGGCTTCGGACTCAGGAATGATGCCGATTAACGGTATGCGCAAAATATCTTGTACGTCAGTGTGCGATAGCATTTCACCGGCATCGACGCGTTTTGGAGAGTAACGGGTAATCAGCAGATGCTCCTTGACCGGTTCGCCGCCATTTTGTCCGCGCCGTGATTTAGCCTGAATAATGCCTAAAATCCGGTCCGAATCCCGCACTGACGATACTTCTGGATTGGTCACAATAATGGCTTCATCGGCAAACGTCAACGCCATCACCGCACCGCGTTCAATCCCCGCAGGAGAGTCGCAGACGATGAATTCAAAATCCATTTTCGCCAGGTCTTGCAACACACGTTCAACACCTTCTTCGGTCAGCGCGTCTTTATCGCGGGTTTGTGAGGCGGGAAGAATAAACAAATTATCGCAATGTTTGTCTTTTATCAACGCCTGGTTCAGCGTCGCTTCTTTGTTCACCACGTTGATCAGGTCATACACCACGCGTCGTTCACAGCCCATAATCAAATCAAGATTACGCAGGCCAACGTCAAAATCCAGAACGGCGGTTTTGTGACCGCGCATTGCAAGGCCTGACGCAAAGCTGGCGCTGGAAGTCGTCTTGCCGACGCCCCCTTTACCAGATGTTACAACGATGATTTTTGCCACAAAAAACTCCTATTTTTAAATACGGAAAAAACTATGATCGAGCCGGTGAATTAAGCGAAATAATATCAATTCGGTCGCCGCTAAGCCGAATTTGGGCTGCCTGTCCCTTCAATTCTGCTGGAAAGCCATCTTCAAATGTGCGGTATACACCGGCAATGGATACCAGTTCAGGCTCCATCCCGGTAGCAAAAATACGTGCTTCGGTATCACCGCTGGCACCAGCCAGCGCCCGACCACGCAGCGGCGCATAGACATGAATGCTGCCATCGGCAATGATTTCTGCACCATTATTGACCATCGCAGTGATGATCAGATCGCTGCCACGCGCATAAATCCGTTGACCGGCGCGGACCGGCGTATCAACAATCATCGGGTTATTAAAGGGCAGCGCAGGTACCGGTCGATTGTCCGCTTGCGGAGGCAACGCTGCTACAACTTCGGGCGAAGAGTGCGCAATCGTCGTTGTAGGGTCGGCGCGGGGCGCAACCACCGTATCGATACTCAATCCGTGGGCGACGATGCTGGCATGCATCGCCGCTGGCGCGTTGCGTACGGCAACCGCGTTGATTCGATACGTTTTTAGCAATTTTGTAAGGGCGTCCCAATCTATATCCCTGGTCGCGTGTTCCAGCGCGGAAATGTCGATAACGGCGAACTCATTGTCGAAGAAATCGTCAATACCGGCCGTCATCTCTTTTAGCGCGTGATCCAAGATAGAAAGGTCCGTCTCATGGAGAATGACTGCCACTGCCACCACCGTTGCAATCTTTATTTCAATTGGCTTACGTGTCATATGTTTAGGCATAAAGCAACTAATTGAACGAGCGAACCAGAGTGCAACCGGAGGCCGCTAACGACTCGCAAATAGGGTTAGAAATCAGTATGGATTGCCTTAAAAGCATAGCCAAATTTTTTTTGAATAAATGATCTTACCAAATCCCCGGGGGATAGCGATAAAAAGCTGCGCCGTGCGAATATTTCTCGCCACGAAATAGTGGCCATCAAGTCCGGCACAGAATTTTTTATAATCGTTGTTTTGTGCCCGGTCAATGCGCTAAGCAGGCTTGCGACTCAGGTCAAGGGATGCTATCACGCGTTGTAAAATTGCTTCCTTGACTTTGGGTAGCGGAAAAAATCGGCAACCGAAGTGATGTATGGGGTCGTTGAAGGTGTGACTGTTATGGATGAAGTTGATGGTCAAATCCGTAGCTAACTCTCCCAGGTCGCGAAAATCGAATGTAGCATCGGTGAGCGTCATCCCAATGACAAGGTCACCAATAGTCGGATCGGTCGAGCGCAATCGCGCCCCCGCGAGTGAAACGTCGACAACGCAGAAAGACGCCCGACGCTGATCTGGTAGCGTAGCGGTGCACATATAAGGATTAAGGCTAGGTGTTTCAAACCGAACGTGTTCGCGCCGCTGCATGCGATACAAGCTTTCCGGCAGTTGGGATATGAATACAGGCATGCCCTCATGCACATGGCGTTCTGGCACGCCGCAAACAAATTGGACATGCGCACCGGATTGCATACCCGAAAACAGGTTTTCTCCCGATTCCTGATGTTGTTGATTTTCTATCTCGCTGTCTCCCGCCGCATAGTAAAAAACCCCAGCTCTGTCATCGACGGCCACGATACGGGTGACGATTCGCGCGCCTCGTCGGCCAAAGGAAATATCCAGAGGATCTGCATGTTGTGCCAACTGCCGGAGCAAACTGACGACGTCATTCGGATGAACGATGCGAAAGTCATCCAGTGCGGCTAGTGAAGCTTCCAGCGTGGTCGAAGGCAGGTCTATATCCGCGCCGATTTCCGGTACTGTACTAGTTGTCTTCATTTTTTTCCAAGGTTTGTGCGAACCGACTCTCGTACAAAAGGCATCGATGCCAAAAGGGTAGCGTAAATATTACCTAATTTTGGACGGTAAATATAAAAAATCTACCAATGTAATCATACTTGCCATGTGCCATTTCGGTACACGAGGGCATCGTCGAGATAGACCGCATTTGTGACGGCAAAGACATCAATGTGAAATCTGGCGTCCGCGCGCCTGATCGCGGGCTTATTATAGACGCCGTGTTTAGCCCCCAGCGACAGATGGATCCCGCACATCCTCTCATAGGTACCAATATCACTGACAAAGCGGTCCTGTGAAAACGCACGATTCATGCCAAAGCCCAGTTCGCGCAGCCAGACAGTGCCTTCTGCCGCACGAATGTTGCTCAGCACCTGGTCAAACTCAGGCGTAGCGTCAATCGCCTCCGTCACGCGGCCTTTGGTGATCACCAGCGTAATTGGTTGGGCGGGCTTATTTACCCGAAATTGCGTGTCGCCAAAAACGAAAATGCGCACGCGCCCGTTTACCGCCTCTAAATCCTGTGCTTCAGTGAAAACCTCGCCAATAGGAAATTGCCCACCGACATTTTTCATGGCGCGGTAATCACCAATATTTAGTTTGGCAGATTCAAAGGGCGAGTCGAAGATCAGGCGCTCTCCGCCGCTATCTACAATGCCGATTTTAGCGCTATCGATGCGCGTTTTCAACGCATAGCCGACATCCCGATAATACGCAGGATCGTATGCCAGCGATTCGATGTAATACAGCGCTTCACGTCCCGCCATGCGGGAAAGGTGGGGGTGTTCGATCACTTTAAGTGCCCGTTTAAACAACTCTACGCGCAAACGAAAAGCTTCAAGCCGGAAGTTGGTAGATTGAATCAATACCACCAGATCGCCAGTCGCCAGCGGCGCAAAGGCAGCCAGCACGACATGCGGCGCAACGACGTCAAAGTCGATGAAAGTCGCTGTTGGCAGACAACGCCGGTAGGCTTCAGTCAACCCCACCGCCAACGTACAGCGCTTATCAAACACTACCACGGCTGCGTGCGGCGGCGCGTGTTCAATCGCGATCGATAATATGTCGCGCAGATGCCTTGCCGCGACATCCACAGTCTCAGCAGGAAGTGCGTCAAAGGACACGGAAGGCACAGCGTTGGCAAGGGAGATCATCATCGTTTCATCGTGTCGAAATGCTGAAAATGTCACTTCAGGCGACGCGACTACGACATCATGCCATTTTCCGGGAGTTCCATTTTAATCGACAACCCGTGCCGGTGATGATTTACAGCATCAGAACGGCATAAACGGAAGAAAAACTGGAACAGGTGTGGTTAAAGGTACAGGAAATGCGCGGAGAAAAGCCTAGAGGAGAATTACGTGGGTTACATGTAGAGAGACTGTTCTGGGGGAGGGACAGATTGCATTATGGTGTAAACCGATATTGCCTCGGTCTGATCTCAAGCTGCGGGGCTAGAGAATATTGATTCTGCTTGGTGAACGTGGTGTGCCTGGAACCTCATGCCGCGCGAGAAGATACACAAAGCGCAAACACCACATGTGAGAATCAATAAACTCGGACCATCATTGCTTATCGCCAAACGGCAACTACTATCTGCATCTATTTAGGGGAACTCCTTTCTGAGGATAGTAAAATTTGTTCAACGATCCATTCGCCGCGGTGGACGCCTAAATGCATGTCGCCGACATGGAGTCCTGCACTTCAAGCATCGCTTTTGTTTCGGCTTGTCCTCTTGAGTCCGCGATCTCATTAATATTTTGCGGAGGTAATTTGCCACTCCGCACAACCACACATTTGTAAAGGCTATGGCCACCGTCTGCAGCTTGTCCTGCACCTGCTGACATAATCCCGAGAGCCAAAATTGTCAAAGAAATGGCTCGGGCCGAGCATAAATTTAATTGCATATAATTCCTAAAAAATACAACACACTGAAATACCAATTCAAATATCTCGGTAACGCATTTTATTAATTTGAGACCCTTGAAGTGGCGGAGAAGTGAATTAACTATAGCTGTCGTCAGGTAATGCGTCCAATTGTGAATGGTAATCATTAATTTATTTGAAATAGGTGTTACCTGCCCATAAAATATATGAGCGGTTGAGGTCAATATTTGCATTCATACTTTGAATTTATGTGAGTTTTATTATGTGAAGAAATTATATGGAAGAAATTCAAAGGGGAATAATTGGTGAGATATATTATGATGGAGTGCAATAAGCTTCACTAGCATCCTTACCGCATTAATATTTAAATTTTCGATAAATGTGCTCCCAGTACCGTCTCGCCAAAAAACCAGATATCCGCATGATTGAACGGGCGGCACAAATTGATTGGACCCAAATTCAAAGGATGCACATGAACAGTGGAACGGTTTCACGGGCAAAGCGCGGCACCTATCGCCAACAATAAATTTTAAACGCCGGGGGCCGAACAATCTCAGGTACATGGCTATTGCCGGGCGCGCGTGCCCATGACTTCAATACCAATCAGAATTTTTGTGTAGCGCAGATTATTTAGTGCGGAAGCCTATGCCCCTACTTAGGGCCAGCAGACGACTTACTGCCTGATGAGCGGAGCATCCGCTAACGGTGGTTGTAGCGCCAGACATTGCCAGCACTATTGTCTCCACCAGCGTAAGTATTTTGGAAGTAGGCAAAGCCCGGCTGCGAATCGATGTGCCGTCTTTCGGTTACCCACAATTTTCTGAAGTGTTCGTCAAAAAAAGCAAAGGTACAAACCAACTAAAAGCTTTTGTTGTTTGTACTTTTGCTTCGAATAAAAGTTAATTGTTAGGTAAACTTAATCGGGAAATCGTACCAACTTAACGGCCCCGGCAGGTAGTTGATATTGGGCCACATTGAGTTGCATCGCCAGTAAGGTGTAATAGGCATTAATGCCGGTGAGATCGACGATGCCTTTGTTGCCGAAGCGCTTTTCAGCCCGACTGAAAGTCGCATCGGAAACGCGTTTGTTCTTATTCAGCTCTGTCGTAAAATCGTAAACCATTTCTTCATCGTCACTCATTCCGACTGGTCGTCGGCCCGCGGCAATCGCACTAGCAATATCTGGTTTTATACCGGCCTTCATGGCGATAGGATAATGTACATACCATTCATAATCTTGCGTCCATTCCCGCGCAGTAATCAGAATCACGAGTTCGCTTAGGGTATTGCCGAGGGCAGAGTTGTAGCGCAGATAATCGCCCATAGCCCGAGCCTGGCTCATCACTTGGGGGCTGTACATCAATGGCTCAAACGGGCCAAAAACCGGTACCTTGCGCGATGCCAGAAAATCTTCGGCCGCTTTCTTTTGTTCTTCGGTATATTTTTCTGGCGCTATCGTTGGCAGGCGATTAGCGGCATGCGCGGCCGCATTGAATGCAAATGCGATAGAGAACGCGATAGCGATTTTTTTCATACTGTCCCTTTGAATTTTTTTAGTGCACTTATTTTACTTTCTTTTGGAGGACTGCTTCATATTCGGTAACGATTTTTGTGATGAAACCCAGCGAACTATATCGCGATTGCTTGCGCCAGTTCATATCATTAGCGAGATATTCCGCCATGCAAGCTTATGCAGTCGATGACTAATTCGTAGACACTAGTCCCTCAGCAGTGCGCCACCGTCGCGCAATATCTCGGGGTCCGAAGGGTGTCGATCAAGCAGTTCCGCCAACGCGCCGACGAAATGCCTTAAACGTGCGCCGTCAGGGTGATGGGACATAGCATCTTTCCTTATATTAGTAACGGAAAACTACGATCGAAACTACTGGAAACATCCAGCTTATGAGGGATGGCACCTGCTTCTGCGTAAACGTCGGCGGTATGCTGTTGCGTCTTGATGACGCTATCGTCCAATGCGATCCATTTGCTCTGGCGACGGTCCAGCGACATCTGGCGACTTCGTTGGGAGCGCCGATCAGTTCTGCTAACGTGGCAGAGTAGGCCTCCGCATGATCGTTGGACCAGCGTTGCGAACGCGCAAATCGTTGCAGAAAGTCTTGCAGCGCGGCACGTTTGATTTTGATCGCGTCGTCATGCGCAATCAGGTAGCTAAGACCAGCAAGTCTTGAAGTTTGACGAGAAAATTTTTTGTTACGAATGTTTTAGTGTGGTCATTTAGGAAATTTAGTAATAAATGAAATAAATGACAATTGTTTATCTCGACTTTCTACGAGGAAACGGGTAGATCGGGTAGCGCAGACTGCGCGTTTTCTATTAAAATTAGAAATACATTTTAGGAGGCAAAAGCCACTTTTTTATGAAAATCGATGATATAGATGCATTTGTTGCAACGGTAAGATGCCAGTCGATTAGCTTAGCGGCAGAAGCATTGCAACTAACGCAGTCGGCTATCACCCGGCGTGTACAGAATTTTGAAGAAGAACTCGGGATTGAATTGCTTGACCGAACCACCAAACCGCCGCGGCCAAATCCGATGGGCAAAGTAGTGTACGAGCAATGTCGCGTGGTCTTGCGTGAAGTCAGTGAATTGCGCGACATGGTGAGTAATGAAGTTGTACCAGCCGGTACCTTCCGCCTTGGTATTACGCAAGCGATTGGTGATGTTATATTACTGGACGCGTTAAAGCAGTTGAAGCAAACTTTTCCTGATTTAAGTACCCAGGTAGCAACCGGATGGGGCACGCAACTGGTCGCCAAAGTTGCCAATGGCGAGATGGACGCAGCGGCAGCGTTATTTCCGTCCACCAAAGTGTTGCCCGATAACGTTATCGGCGAGACGTTGGGGCGTGTCGAGCTAGTAGTCGTGGCGGCTAAAGGCACGATGACCAAGCGCAGTTATAAATTGAAAGATTGCCACACGTTCGGCTGGGTGCTAAGTCCGGATGGTTGTGGTTTTCGCGCCGTCTTGCAGCGTGCATTGACGGGCCAGGGCTTGTCGTTCAAAATCGGGCTTGAATCGTTTGGCGCTGATTTGCAGATGGGCTTGGTTGCCGCGGGACTTGGACTGGGTTTTATGCCATTGCCGCAGCTGGAGCGTAGTACCCATCGTGATAAATTGGATATCATCTCCATCAGCGATTTCAAACCCATTCTTGATATCTGGTTAATTCAATCGCGACTGCCCACGCCGCTGCAGCAAGCGGTCGACTTTTTTAGTCTATCAGTGGCGAACGCATTTGCTGATAAAAACGCTGTAGTTAATGCAAAGCCGCGGCGGCAACGCTCTGCCTGAGAGAGTTAATACCCACGCGCTAAGAGTGTAAGAATGCAGTCTAAGGGACTTAGCAAACATAGCTGGTAACGTCCCTCGCCCCAGGCTCCAACCCATGGTACCAGATCGAATGCGACATCCCGGCGGGGCGAAATAAGTGTTCGCAGTGAAAGAGGAGGCGCTTCGAACCCTCCCTTTCTTTGCTTAATCTTTTCTTCGTGTTACTTGTTTTGTACTATTAGGTATCAAGTAAAAGTTTATGCCGTATTTGCCTATTTTTGAGCAACTTCACACGCTCCCCAAAAAATAGCGCTCTCCCACCTTTCTCGCACCATTTAAATGCGGATCAAATTAAATTGATGCATTTATACCGGTAGCGTCCCGTTAAAACAATCTGGAACCGCGTCCTCTAAGGCTACAGCGTTGTGGCATGAGATTTGCTTATTAGAGATCAACAGAGTCAATGATGATTCCGTAACGATTAACTTTTACGCAAATCTAATGATGGATTTGTCAGGACAACGGCGTCCACTCAGCTAGGGTTTTATTACTCGGCAGAGTGGGCGCCTTTTTGTTTTTATGGGATAAAAAACATGACCAGCAAAGCCACCAGCATCAAACTCTTTAGCTTCAGCACGCCGCAAATGCGCGCTTTCCATTTGACCTGGATGGCCTTTTTTGCATGCTTCTTCGCATGGTTCGCCTGCGCACCGTTGATGCCCGTCATTAAGGGGCAGTTTGGTTTGACACTGGGGCAAGTGGCCAATATCAACATCGCTGCGGTTGCGGTCACGATTTTGGTCCGTTTGGTTATCGGCCCGATGTGCGACCGCTACGGTCCGCGTAAGACGTATACCGCGTTGCTGCTGATTGGCGCGATTCCTGTATTTGGCGTGGCATTTGCACAAGGCTACGAGAGCCTGTTGTTCTTCCGTCTCTGTATTGGCGCGGCTGGTGCCAGTTTCGTTGTAACGCAATATCACACCTCCGTAATGTTCGCACCAAACGTCGTCGGTACTGCCAATGCGACTTCTGCGGGGTGGGGTAACGTCGGCGGCGGTGTTGCTCAAGCGTTGATGCCATTGTTGCTGACAGCACTGTTGATGATGGGCGTGAGCGAAACCATGGGATGGCGTTTGTCCTTGCTGGTTCCGGGTGTGCTGATGGTCATCATGGGCTGCGTGTACTGGCGTTTTACGCAAGATTGCCCAGAAGGTAATTACTCGGAGATGCGCGCAAAAGGCATCGCTATTGAAGGCGGCAAAAAAGGCGGTTGGGCGAGCTTCCGTGCCGCTGGCAGTAATTACCGCGTCTGGATGCTGTTTGTCACATACGGCGCTTGTTTTGGTGTCGAACTATTTATCCATAACATCGCTGCAATTTATTACGTAGATCATTTCGGTCTGACATTAAAAGGTGCTGGACTGGCTGCGGGTAGCTTTGGTTTGCTTGCCCTGTTTGCCCGTGCCTTGGGTGGCTTCTTATCCGACAAAGTGGCGCTGCGCGGTAGTTTGAATATGCGCTCCAATTTGTTGTTCGTCCTGATGATCGGCGAGGGACTGGGCCTGCTGTGGTTTGCGCATGCAAATAGCATCACTTTAGCGATCGTTGCGATGCTGACGTTTGGTTTATTCACCCATATGGCTTGCGGTGCGACTTACGCCTTAGTGCCTTTTGTCGATCGTAAAGCGCTTGGCGGTGTCGCTGGCATCGTCGGCGCAGGCGGCAACGTGGGCGCGGTGCTGGCCGGGTTTCTGATGAAGGGCCTGGGAGATGTCCAAAACACATTGAGCTTGTTGGGGATCATGGTCACCGTTTCTGCACTGTGCGCTATAGCCGTTCGGTTTAGCGCTTCAAACAATGTCAGCGAGCAGGCATTGGTTAGCAAGACAATCACAGTATAAGGAACTGCAGATCATGAAAATTATCGTCATTGGCCACGGCATGGTGGGGCACAAATTTCTGGAAAGTCTGGCGGAGAGTCAAGACGGCGCCGCGCCACGTCTGGAAGTTACGGTATTGTGCGAAGAGCCTCGCCCTGCCTACGACCGCGTGCATCTTTCCGAATTTTTCGCTGGTAAATCGGCCGCAGACCTCTCATTGGTTCCGGAAGGTTTTTTTGAGCGCGAAAATATTTTGCTCAAGCTAAATGCCAAAGCAAGCGTAATTGATCGCGTTGCAAAGACGGTAATAGTCAGTACGGGTGAAACGCTGCATTACGACAAGTTGGTCATCGCGACCGGCTCCTATCCTTTTGTCCCGCCGGTGCCTGGCAATGATCGCAAGGACTGTTTTGTGTATCGCACTATCGAAGATCTGGAGGCGATGCTGGAATGTGGCAATCGCTCTGCGTCGGGCGTAGTTATCGGCGGCGGTTTGCTCGGTCTGGAATGCGCTAAAGCCTTGCGCGACATGGATTTGCAAACGCATGTGGTCGAATTTTCACCGCGCCTGATGGCGGTACAGGTAGATGAAGGCGGCGGTCGTGTTTTACGTTCTAAAATTGAAGATCTGGGCGTTACTGCGCACACGCAAAAAAATACAGTCAATATCGTTGATGGTGAAACCCACACGCATCGGATGAACTTCTCGGATGGTACGCATCTTGAGACGGACATGATTGTGTTCTCTGCCGGGATTCGTCCGCGCGACGAACTCGCCCGCAGTAGCGCACTTGCGGTCGGCGAGCGTGGCGGCATCATGATCAACAATAGTTGCGTGACCAGCGATCCGGACATTTACGCGATTGGCGAGTGCGCCCTATGGAATGGCAAGATATTTGGTCTGGTCGCTCCCGGCTATGACATGGCGCGCACTGCGGCCAGGCATTTGTTAGGCGGCACTGCCGAGTTCACCGGTGCAGATATGAGCACCAAATTGAAATTGATGGGCGTTGATGTGGCCAGTATCGGCGATCCGCATGGCAATGTTGCGGGCAGCCGGTCGTACCATTTCACCGACGAACGCAAACAGATTTATAAAAAAATCGTCGTCTCCGATTGCGGCAAGTATTTGCTCGGCGGTGTGATGGTAGGCGATGCCACAGAATACGGCACGCTGCTGCAAATGATGCTTAACCGCATCGAATTGCCAGAGTCGCCAGAGTTCCTGATCCTGCCGCAAGCCGACGGTAACGCCAAGCCGGGCTTAGGCGTAGATGCGTTGCCCGATGCCGCGCAAATCTGCTCTTGCAATAATGTCTCAAAGGGTGATTTGTGCGCCGCGGTGTGCGGCGGGGTCACGACTATTGGTGAACTAAAAACCTGCACTAAAGCGGGTACTTCCTGCGGCGGATGCGTGGCACTGGTCACGCAGATTATGAAGTCGGAGATGAAGAGGCAAGGTTTCGCCGTCAACAATCATGTCTGCGAACATTTTCCGTACAGCCGTCAGGAACTTTACCATTTGGTGCGATTTGAAAAAATTCATACCTTCGATGCGTTGCTGGCTAAACATGGTCACGGTTTGGGTTGCGATGTATGTAAACCCGTAGCGGCCAGTATTCTGGCTTCTTGCTGGAATGATTTCGTGCTCAATAAAGAACACGCAAGCTTGCAGGATTCGAACGATTATTTTCTTGGAAATATTCAAAAAGACGGAACTTACTCGGTCGTGCCACGTATGGCTGGCGGCGAAGTTACACCCGACGGATTGATCGCGGTTGGACAAGTCGCTAAGAAATATGGCCTGTACACCAAGGTCACTGGCGGACAACGAATTGACCTTTTTGGCGCGCGCGTTGAGCAATTGCCACCAATCTGGGAAGAGTTGATCGCAGCCGGTTTTGAGTCAGGCCATGCTTACGGCAAGTCGTTGCGAACCGTGAAATCATGCGTCGGTTCGACCTGGTGCCGTTATGGCGTTGACGACAGCATGGGTCTGGCGATCGAGCTTGAGAATCGCTACAAGGGTTTGCGTTCACCACACAAGATCAAATTCGGTGTTTCCGGTTGCACGCGTGAATGTGCAGAAGCGCAGAGTAAGGATGTCGGCGTCATCGCCACCGAAAAGGGCTGGAACTTATACGTGTGCGGCAATGGCGGTATGAAGCCACGCCACGCTGAACTGTTAGCCTCAGATCTTGACAAGGCGACGTTGATTCAGACGATCGATCGCTTCTTGATGTTTTATGTGCGTACCGCCGACCGCCTGCAACGTACCAGCGTTTGGCGCGACAATCTTGAGGGCGGTCTGGATTATCTCAAAGAAGTGATTTTGCAAGATAAGCTGAAGATTGGTGTTGAGCTTGACCGGGAAATGCAGCAAGTGGTCGATACGTATGAATGCGAATGGAAAAAAGCCGTGAGCGATCCAGAAACCCGCAAGCGCTTCCGCCATTTCGTCAACACCGATCAAGTCGATGAAAACGTCGTCTTCATGGAGGAGCGTGGGCAGATTCGTCCGGCGACTCTGGTTGAACGCTCGGCCAAAGTCATTGAGATCATCCCGATTGTACCGGTACTTGCAGAAGTTGAGTGATGCAGTTAAGTGAGGGCAGTCGAGGGTCAGGCGAAGGTTACGGGCAAGCGCAACGCCCAGCTTGCAAACAGTACCGCGTAACTGGCAACTTGCCGGATTAATTGTCTATTGAAAGTGGGAGAAAAATATTATGCATAGCGATAATCAATTAGACAGCTGGATTGCGGTCTGCGCGCTCGACGATATTGTAAAAAATACCGGTGTATGTGCACTGATTAATGGCGAGCAGGTAGCTGTATTTCATGTCAACGACGGTGAAGAGCGCGTGTTCGCCATCAGCAATTACGATCCTAATTCGCAGGCAGCGATACTGTCGCGCGGAATGGTGGGTAATCTGGGCGAGCGTATTGTCGTTGCCTCGCCAATGTATAAACAGCATTTTGATTTGCAAACCGGCGAATGCCTGGAGTACCCGGAACATTCTGTGAATGCTTATCCGACCCGGGTGATCGATGGGAAGGTCTGGGTCGGCGCATGACCAGCGCAACCGGCCACCCTAAGTCTGCCAAGCTTGCCAAACCATCGTTGGTGGTCATCGGTAACGGCATGGCTGGCATGCGCACAGTCGAAGAGTTGCAAAAAATGGCGCCGGATTTATACGATATTACCGTGTTCGGTGCCGAGCCTTATGGTAACTACAACCGCATATTATTGTCCCCGGTGCTGGCTGGCGACAAAGGTGTGGAAGACATCATGCTGCATACGCGGGAGTGGTACCAACAAAATAGCATCACCCTGCATGCGGGCGATCCGGTAGAGCACATTGATCGCCGCCGCCGCATCGTACGCTCCCGCGCTGGCGTTGAAGTCAAATACGACCGTTTGCTATTGGCGACGGGTTCTACGCCATTTATTATTCCGGTTCCTGGGCATCAGTTGCCGGGCGTTATCGCGTTTCGGGATATTCAGGATGTCGAAACCATGCTGGCTGCGGCACGCGACCATCGTCACGCGGTGATCATCGGTGGCGGTTTATTGGGTCTGGAAGCTGCCAATGGGTTGTTACGTCAGGGGATGGATGTAACGGTGGTACATGTTACCGATAGCCTGATGAATCAGCAACTGGACAAGCCCGCTTCGGCACTACTAAAAAAAGCGCTGGAGTTAAAAGGTTTCCGCTTCATGCTGGAAGCGCACACCACCGAAATCCTCGGTGCAGAACGGGTCACGGCAGTGCGCTTTAAAGATGGCACCGAGATCCCGGCAGACCTGGTAGTCATGGCAGCGGGTGTGCGTCCGAACATTGCTTTAGCCAAAAAATCCCATCTGCATTGCGAGCGTGCCATCGTCGTGGACGACACCATGCAGACCTACGATCCGCGCATTTATGCAGTAGGAGAGTGCGTACAGCATCGCGATGCAACCTTCGGCTTGGTGGCGCCCATATGGGATCAGGCCCGAGTCTGCGGCGCGCATCTCGCAGGGGCCGGGCATCGCCGTTACGTGCAACAAGCGACCGCAACCAAGCTTAAAGTGACCGGCGTTGATCTGTATTCTGCTGGCGATTTTATCGGGGGTGAGGATACTGAGGATCTGGTGCTGCGCGATCCACGCAAAGGTATTTACAAGAGACTGGTCCTGAAGGACAATCAAATTGTTGGTGCGGTATTGTATGGTGACGTTAAAGACGGCCCCTGGTACTTTGATCTGATTCAACATAAAACTGACGTGTCCTCGCTACGCAATCATTTACTATTCGGGCAAGCGCTTTGCGTGCAAGCCGCCTGATGAGGAACCTACCGTGAATTTGTCCCAGCCTCCGCAATCAGTCGTGCAATCCGCTTTCAATGGTGCGCCTGACCCACAACCAGTATCAACGACTTGCCCGTATTGCGGCGTTGGTTGTGGTGTGGCCGCGACGCTGCTTGCCGATGGCAAAGTGACGATTGCCGGCGACCAGAACCATCCCGCCAATAAAGGTAGATTGTGCGTCAAAGGTTCGGCGTTGGACGAAACAGTAGATTTAAATGGTCGCTTGTTATATCCGCAAATCAGGGACGCCGTCAGCAATACGATGGCGCGCGCAAGCTGGGATCAGGCGCTGGATAAAGTTGCGCAAGGATTCAATGACATCATCGCGCGGCACGGTCCAAACGCCGTTGCGTTCTATGTATCCGGTCAGTTACTGACCGAGGATTACTACATCGCCAACAAGTTGATGAAGGGCTACATCGGCAGCGCTAACATCGACACCAATTCCCGCTTGTGCATGTCGTCCGCAGTGGCGGGACACAAGCGCGCATTCGGCGAGGATTTGGTACCTGTCTGCTATGAGGATCTGGAGTTGGCGGACTTGGTGGTGCTGGTCGGCTCTAACACGGCGTGGTGCCATCCGATTTTGTTTCAGCGCATTACCACAATCAAAGAAACCCGGCCCGATGTGAAGATCGTCGTGATCGATCCGCGCCGTACTGCGACCTGTGAGTCGGCTGATTTGCATTTGCCGGTTAAGCAGGGCACCGATGTCTGGTTGTTCAATGGCTTATTACATTACCTGTCGCAAAACGGCCTGACCGATAGCGGCTTTGTCGATAACCATACCAATGGTGTAAGTGGCGCGCTGAGCGCTGCTGAAGCCAGCAGTGCTGAGTTGATGACAGTCGCCAAAATCTGCAAAATAGATCCAAACGATTTGCTCACGTTTTACCATTTATTTGCGAGTACAAAAAAAGTCATCACCGCTTTTTCGCAAGGCGTAAATCAGTCCTCAGCCGGTACCGATAAAGTCAACAGCATCATCAACTGTCATTTGATTAGCGGGCGTATCGGCCAGCCCGGCATGGGTCCTTTTTCCATCACCGGACAACCCAATGCCATGGGTGGCCGTGAAGTCGGTGGTTTGGCGAACATGTTGGCGGCGCATATGGAGTTGGACAATCCGACCCATCGCCAGACGGTCCGCACATTCTGGGATTCGCCCGCGATTGCAGATAAGCCCGGTTTGAAAGCGGTTGATCTATTTCAGGCCATCGAACAAGGCACCGTAAAAGCGATATGGATAATCGCAACCAATCCACTGGTCAGTTTGCCTGATGCCAATCAGGTCCAACGCGCGTTGCTGGCGTGCGAGCTGGTGGTTGCTTCAGATATTATTGAAAAAACCGATACCAACGCCTTTGCGCACGTATTACTACCTGCGCTTGGTTGGGGCGAAAAAGACGGTACCGTGACCAACTCGGAGCGCTGCATCTCACGTCAGCGTGGGTTCTTACCTGTGCCGGGAGAGGCGCGACCAGACTGGCAGGCATTGTGCGACGTGGCGCAGCGCATGGGTTTTGATGGTTTTGGTTTTAACAGTGCCCATGAAATTTTTGATGAACACGCACGGTTGAGTACGTTTTGTAATGGCGCGGCAGAAGGCGATTTTACGCCGCGCGTATTCAATCTGGCAGGGCTAGTCGGCATGGACAGCTTGCAATATAACGGTTTATCACCAATTCAATGGCCCGTCTTGCGCGATGCCTCGGGAGAACTGCGCAGCACGCAACGCCTGTTAACGGACAACCGCTATTCTCATCCTGACGGCAAAGCGCGCTTTATCGCGACTCCGCCGCGAGCACCGGTTCACGCCACGGATGAAGACTTTCCGCTAGCCCTTAATACGGGGCGCGTCCGCGATCAGTGGCACACCATGACGCGTACCGGCAAGTCGGCCAAGCTGGCGGATCATGTGCCGGAAGCTTTTATCGACATGCATCCGCAAGATGCGCTGTTATACGGTGTGCGCGAAGGAAGTCTGGCCCGGGTGTCCTCTAAATGGGGCGCGATGGTGGCCCGCGTGCAACATGGCGGCGGAATCGGGCGCGGTAGTTTGTTTGTACCTATCCATTGGAGCAATCAATCGGCGTCCGATGCGCGCATTGGTGCGGTGGTTAATCCGGTAGTCGATCCGGTCTCCGGCGAGCCTGAGTTCAAGCATACACCGGTGCGGGTCGAAGATTTTCCGGTGGCATGGCATGGTTTTGTGCTGAGCCGGGAAGAGGTTGCGATGGCAGGCGTGACACATTGGACCCGGATTCAGGGGCGTACTTTTGCGCGTTACGAGCTTGCTGGCCGAAACATCATTGCTGACCATAATAAATGGGTGCGCGAGTTGTTGAACCTTGACGATCCGGATGCGGATTGGCTTGAATACGCTGATAAGACTGCTGGGGTGTACCGTGCCGCCCATCTGATTAACGATCAAATTGAAACCTGCGTGTTTATCTCACCACGGCCAGATTTGCCGTCGCGTGCCTGGTTGGCGAGCCTATTTGCGAAGGATCAGCTAGAAGACGCGGACCGCGTTGGCCTGTTGATCGGTCAGCCTATTGAGAAGGGCGCGGATGCGGGACCGACGGTCTGCTCTTGTTTCGGCGTGGGACGCAATACCATTTGCAATGCTATTCGTGAGCAAGGGTTGACCACGGTGGTACAGGTGACGAGTTGCCTGAAGGCGGGCGGAAACTGTGGATCGTGCGTGCCCGAAATTAAAAAATTACTCGCCACCACGTTGGTAGAAGAAGCCGCAACGCAGTAACTTTCGAGGTTTACGCTGATAGGGCCTGCGCTCTGTTGCTGCCTTTGCTTTGTCCTATTGCCTGATTTTAGCGTGGTCGTTGCATTGCAGCGCGGCCCCGTTAGAATAGCGCCATGAGATCCTCCGCTTTCTACCCATTGCAAAATCCTTTTAATGACGGTTATTGTGACGTTGGACAAGGGCATCGCCTTTGGTATGCACAATACGGCAATCCCGACGGCATCCCATTGTTATGGTTGCATGGCGGCCCGGGCAGCGGCAGTAGCCCGCGCCATCAGATATTTGCCGATCCCTCGTTATATCGACTTGTGCTATGTGATCAGCGTGGCTGTGGACGCAGCACGCCGGGTGGTGCGATAGCCGACAACGACACAGCGCGACTGGTGCAGGATATAGAAGATTTACGTTTGCATCTGGGACTTGGCAAGGTGTTGTTAGGAGGCGGTTCCTGGGGCGCTGGTCTGGCGCTGGCGTATGCGCAGCCTTGGCGCTCGTCCTTGCTAGGGTTGATATTACGCGCACCTTTTCTGGCAGGAAAGAACGATATTCAACGCTTTTTTCAGCCTGCTGCCGATGTTGCCGGTGATGCATGGAAAGCTTTCGCCCACCACGCACCGGCGACCGAACGAGCGCATTTGCTGGGCTATATCGCGGCGCAATTATCTGTAGACAGTCCGGGTGCAGCGATATGGGCGCAAGCGTGGCGCGACTATGAGCGGCAGTTGGCGCAGCCAGACGCGAGCGACGTAACGTCCACGCCTGCGCCAGCGGAACTGCAGCGCTTATTATCACGCTACCGTGTGCAATCACATTACTTAATCAATCACTGTTTTCTTGACGAAGCAGATTTACTACGAGCATCCGCCGACTTGACCGGTTTGCCGGTGGTAATCCTCCAAGGTCAAAGTGATCAAGTCTGCGATCCCGATAACGCGTTGCGCCTTCATGCGCACATTCCGGGGAGTCGGCTAAAAATAGTTGTCGGGGGGCATGATCCATTTCAACCCGAGATGGCGATGGCCTTGTTAGACGCGTTAAACTGTTTTGCCCGACATACCCGGTTCGATTGATTTGAACTGTGAAACCGTTCCGCCCTGGCTTTGGGGAAAGAAAATTTTGCTCTAAAGCGTGGGATCGTTATCTTCGTCGCGGTATGATCTTGTTGATCGCAAGTTGATCGCAAGTTGATGACGAGGCGTGGGAATCCGAATCCATGCCGCTTTACCGCAATTTTGTCCCAGATCATCCTTTCTACATTGAAAAATGACAGTCAACGTCGTGACTTTATGCGGGTAGCGCTCTTCCGGTAGCTGTATTTGGTCGGAGAGATGGCGCCTTATCCAATAAGCGCAGTAACGCCGTATACATAATGTTTCACAATTTAACGTGAAGAAGAGGGAAGTATTGTTTAAAATCCGGTTTGGATTGATTTTATTAAGGTCGGATCATTGCATCGTCCGTCATAACGACGTCCGACAAACACCGCTAAAGTGAGTAAAAAGACAATGCAGTTAAGCAGTTCGCTGAGAACACGTGCACGGCGCAGGACAGTGATCGGTATTGCCTTGTCGGTATTACTTCATATCGGCCTGTTCACGTTTATCTGGTTTCAGATGGACGAAGTGGTGCCGCCAGCCAAGCCGGATGCCGAACCGCTGGTCGTCTCGTTACTTAAAAGCAAGCAGGACACCCAGACAAGAGTGGTCTCCGTGCCTAAGGAGAAACCCGCAGCGCGGCATCCGCCAGCCAAACCGGTGGTGCGTCCAAAAGTGCCGCCTAAAGTAGCAACAAGTCCGCCACGTCGCCCTTCCCGGTCAACGCCGCCGCCCCCGCTGGCACCAGAACCTTCACCGTTGCAGGCCACTACGCCTTCGGCGATTAAACCTGCGCCGCCTGGGGTGGATATGAGCACGATGCTGGATGCTGCGCGTAACCGACGCCGTGCAGAAGCCGAAGCCGAGGGACGGCCCGATCCTGATCCGGGCGCGCCCGCAGAAAGTAACGGACCAGCCGACAATTCTGTGGCGATGGCTAATATTAAATTTATGGCACGTAAAGGCGAGGGTGGCGGCGGTGTGTTTCAGATCACCAGCAAAGGCCCGCGTGTTGCGCGTTACGTATTTCGCGGTTGGGGTGCTAACCGGTTAGAGAGCCAGCGCCAGACGATCGAGGTGGACGCTGGCCTGAATGGCGATGTTGATCTGGCGATTATAAGAAGCATGATCAAATTAATCCGCAAACGTTATCCCGGCGACTTCGAGTGGGACTCGCAACGATTGGGACGCGTGGTAACGCTTTCGGCAAAAGAGGACAACCAGCAGGGTTTGGAAAACTTCTTGATGCAAGAATTTTTTAGTACACGTTCACGCTGATCAACGTCGCTTAAGTGTCATTAAATATTACCCAACGACTATTTGATTAGCGGCAATATTTGCCTGAAAGCCGGATGTTCGCTGCTGCGCACCCATTCGTAAGCCACCATCTCAACCGTGACCATTTCCGCGCCCGCCTGTTGCAAGCGCACCAGGGCCGTGTCGCGGTCGCTGGCCTTGCGCGAGCCGACTGCATCCGTCACGACCCGCACTACAAAACCATGCGCAAGTAAACCGAGCGCAGTTTGCAGCATGCAGATGTGCGCTTCGCATCCGGCAATCATGATTTGTCGGCGGGTGCGGGGCAGCACGCCTGGCAAACCGTCAGCGCACGCGTTGAAATGGACTTTGCTGACCGTTTTTTCGCACAGAAGCTTGATCGCTTCTTCATTTCCGCCAAGCTTGGCAGGGCTTTGTTCTGTACCGATGATCGGCACATGGAGCAATTTGGCGATTTGTCCTAACCGAACCGCTTGCGCTGTTACGCGCTCACCCTCATGAATGGCGGGCATCAGGCGCGACTGAAAATCTACTAAAAGCAGGGTGGATTTTTCGACTTCGATTAACATCTTGACCCCCTTGGTTTTGTCGTTCTGGTTGTTTTTCGGCTATTTTTTTACTTATCGTGTTGCTTTTGGATTGCCCTCGCACGCTAAAATTGCGTGGCGGACGGCACCAGCCAGTTGTTTTTTATTATAGGACTTCCGCATAATCGTCACACCGATTTTTTATTTTTATAATTGGCATGGTTCAAGCCGGATTCGACCGCACCATTGGCGACTCTGCCCGGCCATTTTCTTTGAAGACATTTGTCGACTCATGCCAGCCGATATTGCGATAATGTTGTGGTGATAATCTTCGAACTGTTTCCCTACGTACTTCGTTGGCACCTCGATTGGTACCTCATTACGTACATCTCTGCTTGCCTGTATGGCGATTTGTCTAATGGTGCGCGTAACGCCAAATCATTGCGGTCGACCGCGCTTGGTGCAAAAGCAGGTTGCGATGGCATAATCAGGCACGCGGTCAATTTTATGTGGCCACCACGCAATGCCACTCACTTCATTGGAATACCGGGCTATGATAACTGTGCACCATCTGAATAATTCACGCTCGCAGCGTGTCCTCTGGCTGCTGGAAGAACTTGGCCTGGAATACGAAGTAAAACGCTATCAGCGCAATCCAAAAACCATGCTGGCACCGGCCTCCTTGCGCGCCATTCATCCGCTGGGCAAGTCGCCGGTCATCACCGATGGCGATAGCACGGTTGCAGAGTCGGGCGCGATCGTCGAATATCTGATCCAGCAATATGGCGACGGACGTCTGATACCAGCAGTGGGTACCAAGGAGCGCCAGCGCTACACCTATTGGCTACATTATGCCGAGGGTTCTGCCATGCCGCTGCTGGTGATGAAGCTGATTTTCGGCCGACTCGCCATGCCACCGATGCCAGCACTGTTACGTCCGTTCGCTCGCCTGATATCTGGCGGCGTGCAAAAGAGCTACATCGACCCGCAACTAGTAACGCATCTGCGTTTTATGGAAGAGGAACTGGCAAAATCTACGTGGTTTGCCGGTGATGATTTTACTGCTGCGGATATTCAAATGAGTTTTCCTCTAGAGGCCGCGAGTATGCGCGCCGGTCTGGACAGCTCGCAGCCTCTGCTAATGGCGTTTTTAAAGCGAATTCATGCACGGCCCGCGTATTTGCGCGCGCTTGAACGCGGTGGCAAATATGACTTTGCGCAATGATCATTAGCTGGGACGCGCAGATAATTTAGCCAGTGGTAATTCGCACATAATGTCGTGTTTGTTCAAACATTTTTTGCCATACAAATTAATGGCATCAATGACATCAATGACAATAACCATCAAAAACCACCGCCGACGATGACTAAATTTAACTTAAGTCGCACAGGTGCTATTCGATTCTGCGCAATCCCAGTAGAATAAAAAAACAGGCGGCCGAATCTGCTCCGTTCGGTCGTGCCTATGCATTGGATAGAATTTTCTATCATTTGACCTGTCAAAGTTTTCAGGCATCCAAGGAGAAGCAATGTTCAAAACTGAAAAGTTTACTGACCCGCAAGCCGCCGTGGATCGCGTGTGCGCCATCTACGAACAAAACACCGGCTTACTACGCGATGCTTTTAAGCGGTTCTCAAACGGAGAAGTTTTGCCGGGCCGGGTCCGCGCCTGTTATCCGTTTGTACGGATCACGACAGAATTCAACACGCGTGCAGATACCCGACAATCGTTTGGTTTTGTTGCCGGCCCCGGCATCTACCAAACGACGTTAACGCGCCCATCGTTATATGCCAATTATCTTGTCGCGCAGTTTAAACTGCTACGCGATAACCACGACGTGCCGCTGGAAATAGGTATCAGCGACTTGCCGATTCCAGTGCACTTTGCTTTCTCAGAAGGCATACATGTAGAGGGCAATCTGGACCCGGAACATCTGCGCCATCTTCCCGATGTTTTCGATTTGCCCGATCTGGCCTCAATGGATGATCGTATCGTCAACGGTACTTATCAACCGCAACCGGGCGAGCCGAATCCGCTGGCGTTATTTAGCGCGCCGCGCATTGATTACTCATTGCATCGTCTGAAGCATTACACCGCAACCTCGCCAGACCGGTTTCAGCGTTACGTCCTGTTCACCAACTATGCATTTTACGTGGATGAATTTATTCGTATGGGACGTGAGCTGATGCAGGCGTCCAGCGATCCCGAACAACGCGCCTATCGCCAGCAATATACGGCGTTTGTCGAGCCTGGGGACCTGACCACCTGGAACGCGAACCTTGATGACCTGCCATCTGATCGCAAAATTACCGGTATTGCGCCTGCGCGGCAACCGCAAATGCCCGCCTACCATTTGCAGCGCAGTGACGGCACCGGCATTACATTGATCAATATCGGCGTTGGGCCGTCCAACGCCAAAACCATTACCGATCACGTCGCTGTATTGCGCCCGCATGGTTGGATCATGCTCGGTCATTGCGCCGGTCTGGCGGCATCGCAACGGATGGGCGATTACGTGCTGGCGCATGCATATGTGCGCGACGATCACGTACTTGATGACGACTTGCCTTTGTGGGTGCCGATTCCCGCGCTGGCGGAAGTGCAGCTGGCTTTGCAAGATGCGGTGGCGCATATCACGCAGTTGGAGGGATATGAACTTAAGCGCATCATGCGTACGGGCACCGTCGCATCGGTCGATGATCGGAACTGGGAGTTGCGCGATCACAGAGTGCCGTTATTGCGCTTCAACCAAAGCCGTAGCATTGCGCTGGATATGGAGAGCGCTACCGTTGCCGCGAACGGGTTCCGGTTTCGGGTGCCTTACGGAACCTTGCTATGTGTCTCCGATAAGCCGCTGCATGGCGAGATAAAATTGCCTGGAATGGCCAACCGGTTTTACGAACAGCGCGTTAACCAGCATCTTAAAATAGGTATCAAGGCCTTGGAGCTATTGCGTCATCAAGGTGTGGAGCAAGTACATAGTCGCAAGTTGCGGAGCTTTAGTGAGCCTGCGTTCCGCTAATTATGCGGATTGCAGCAAACCGGCAATTGACGCATTCAGGCCCGGTACATGTGGCCGAATGTGTCCGATTGCCCAGAATTTAATCCGCATAGAATATGAAAGGACGACAGATGCAGTATCGGCATTTTAAAGGCGGCGTATATGATTTTATCTGTGAGGCCACGTTAGAGTCAGACCCCAGCGTGACAATGATCGTGTATAAGGCTGCCAATGGTTCGATCTGGACGCGGCCCCGTAGCGTGTTCTTTGAGCAGATTGAACATGACGGAAAAATGACGCAGCGTTTTGAACCGATAGTGACAGGTTGAGCGATAGCGCTTGTCAGGCGTATAAAGATAGGCGGATAAAGAATCCTGGCAGATGGTTTTGTCAGGATTTATTTTTTTCGTTAATGACTTGCCTCACGTAAGTCTGGTCTTAATGTGCGGGTTTTGTTATACATCATTCCAAACAGGGCGGCACCGATTAATAACGTGACGGCAGCAACGCTCAGCGATGCCGTGAATGTCCCCGTGCGCTTTACCATGTAGGTAGCCAGCGGTGGTCCGATAATCTGGCCCAGTCCATATACTGCGGTCAGCCAGCCCATCAGAGCACGGGCATGATCTGCATACAATCGGCGCGCTTCACGCATCGCAAATAAAGTGATGGCCGTAAACGGTAAACCAAGAAGTATGCATCCCAGCGCAAATCCGAACACAGTTGGGTAGGCAACTCCCATCATGACACCTAACGCCTGCATGACATAACAGATAGCTAGCAACAACCGGTTGTCGCAACGCGCCGGAATTTTGGTCGCCAGCAATGCGCCGATGGAGATGCCGACGCCGAATAACGGCCAAAGCAAATCCGGCCAATGTGAATTGGGCAATGCCAGTCGGGCAATGACGGGTAAGAAAGTGGCGGTAATGATATAGCCGAATCCACCTACGCCGTAGACTAGCACTAGCTGTATAGACTGGCGTTTCACCTGCCGCGGTTCCAATTGATGGGCGTTCGAGGCGGCTGGTGCCGATATGCTGGACGACGTGGAGAAGGTCCGCCATACGCTGGCGCTAAGGAGGGCGGCCAGCGCTGCAAATAGTAGCCAGCCGCTCGCTGCGGACCATTCGTGCGCGACCATTGTGCTGGCGGGCAAGCCGGTGAGTAAAATGCCCACACCGGGGCCGCAATAAATGATTCCGCCTAACGCCGGTAAGCGGAGCTGTGCTAATCGTTGCAGACACCAGCCAGAGGCAAATACAAATACGACGGAACTGGTGATGCCCGAGAGCGTACGTAACAGCATCAGCATCAGCATCAGCAACCGCACATCCGGCGCATACGTTAGCCCCATCCCAAGCGTTAGCAGAATGGTCGCGACTAAACCTGATTTGATAAAGTATGTCGGATTGCCGCGCAATATGACGCACAGTAGCGCGCCGACGAAATACCCGACATAGTTTGCCGTTGCCAGCCAGCCGCCCGTGTTCAGGTCAACTATGCCGTCGTGTAGCATCATCGGTAACAGGGGCGTGAAAGCAAAGCGGCCAATGCCCATGGCAACGGCCAGCGTCAGTGTGCCGGATAGCGCGACGCGCCAGGCTTGCTTATGCATTGCTGCGGATGGCAATTCTGGACTGGCCGTCAGCGAAGTGAGTGATACCTTCGATGCGTTCGTTGGGTTTGATGTTTCCGATGTCGCTGATTTGACCGATGTAAAATTAGACACTATTTACCTTCCCGCTGCCTGGTACCGCCGAGGAGGGCGGATGTTTGTTCTGCGCTAACGCCTTCGTGAGTGTTGATGTTGACATACGGCATTGTAATGCTCCGGATATTGATCTTGCGGGATGGTATTCATCTTACATTGACAAAAGACTTCTTAAAAATGAATAATCGGGGAAATAGCCAGCGCGACGTATTTTCATCGTTGCCTTTCGTCGCGGGTAAGAGGGTTTGATTAAACAATCCAGAGGGACGTAGTATTAACCTGCGCAGGCCTTCTATCCAGCAATCGAAAAAATCTCCACAAATTCACACAAACAATCATGTCCTCAGAAAACCAACAAAATCCGTTGCACGGTATAACCCTTGAAAATATATTAATCGCGCTAGTCGATCATTATGGCTGGGAAAAATTAGGCAAGCTGATCGATATCCGCTGTTTTCAAAGTGATCCCAGTATTAAGTCCAGCCTGACGTTTCTCAGAAAAACGCCTTGGGCGCGAGAAAAAGTTGAAGCGCTCTTCAGTAATTTAAAAATGTAAATAGCTTTCCTGATGAGTATAGGGAGCAACCGCGTGGGGGTTCGATTGGTCTGAATATTCGACGGGATGCGGCGGCTATGAAAAATCCCTCACTCCGGGTACTCTAGCTCATTAGCGTTTATGCATATTTGCCAAAAGGAGTTTGAAATGGGACGCAACATTCTTGATGAGTCACGCATTCATCCCGCTATTCGGGACAAAATATCTCGGGACAACGCCGATATAGTGCTAGAGGTGAAGGCTGCGGTCGCCACGCATGCAGTCGTGGTGGTCGGTATGGCGCAAAATCCTTTCCCCCGGAAGGCGCGTAAGGCACTGGACGCGCTTGGGACACCCTATAAATATCTCGAATATGGCAGCTACCTCTCCGGTTGGAGGCGTCGTAATGCGTTAAAAATGTGGACGGGCTGGGGCACCTTTCCTATGGTGTTTGTGCGCGGCACGTTAATTGGCGGCGCCCATGAACTTCAGCTTCTGATTGCAGACGGAAGTTTTAAACGTATGCTCGTAGCCGGGCAAACCGAATAGAAATTCAAACAATTGCACCACCGGAAATTAGCCACAGAGCGTAAGCTTACGGCGCAGCCTGACGTGAAGCAAGTATTTGGATAAGCGCTAAATGCCGACCAAGGCCTGTACGGCTCGCTTCAACGTATTTAAGTAGGGTCAGAGTCGTCGGTTGAGATAAAATAATTTAATTCAACCGATATTGCGCTTATGGCCCGTTTAGCCCGTCTCGTCGTTCCCCACCAACCCCATTATTTGATCCAGCGCGGTATCGACCAACAATTGATTTTTCGCGATACTCAGGATCACGTCGCGTTTTATGACTGGTTACGTCTTGCCGCCCGGCAGTTCAAAGTAGCGATTCACGCCTACGTTTTAATGGGAAATCAGGTGCAAATGTTGGCCACGCCAGCAGATGCGCAGGGGTTAGCGCGCATGATGCAATGGGTGGGCCGCTACTACGTTCCGTATTTTAATCAAAAATACACGCGGATCGGGACGCTCTGGCAAAGTCGTTACAAAGCCGCGGTGATCGATCCCGAGCAATACTTGATGAAATGCAGTCTGGCGATTGATTGCCATCCGGTACATGAGGGCTTGGTGGCGTCACCTGAACAATTTCACTGGTCCAGCTACTTACACCATATCGGTAGCAAGCAGGATCCGATCATTACCGATCATCCTCTGTACTGGGCGTTGGGAAATACGCCGTTCGATCGCGAGGCAACCTATAAAGAACTGATGGAGCAAGCGCTTACGCTGCCTTGGGACGACGGATTGGTAAGCGCGGTCGGAAAAGGCTGGGTGCTTGGGTCTGAGGCCTTCAAGTTCAGACTGGAGCAACAATGTAATCAGCGTGTGCGCCCTGCGCGGAGGGGGCGCCCTTTCAAAACCTTGGTAACCCTTGCCGATGTACCAAAATGATCACGCGGGTTGCACCAGAATGATGCATTATCAATCCGATCACAGAAAGATTGCCACTTATTATTAATAGACTTTTGAAGGGGCATTTCTCCCTTATAAATCCGATTAAACCGGATCACTCTGTCCCCAATAAAATATTAACCAAAATAAAGTGTATTTAATGCGACTCTGACCCTAATTATTATGGTTGTGCTGTACCCATCTCTGTTCTATTCTTATACCCTTACTGTTAGAGTGGTGGAGTACGTGATGCAAACAAAGCAAACGCGGCAAGACGGACATGCTGTACCCGCACAAGGTTTATACGACCCAAAAAATGAGCACGATGCTTGTGGCGTCGGCTTCATCGCGCACATTAAAGGCAAAAAAAGCCACTCTATCGTTGAACAGGGCTTACTTATTCTGAAGAATCTGGATCATCGCGGTGCGGTTGGGGCGGATGAACTGATGGGCGACGGCGCTGGTATCCTGATTCAGGTTCCTGATCAATACTATCGCGAAGAAATGGCTAAACAAGGCGTGATTTTGCCGCCTCCGGGTGAATTTGGCGTGGGAATGGTTTTCTTGCCAAAAGAAAATGCTTCACGCATCGCTTGTGAGCAAGAGATTGAGCGCGCAGTTGTATTAGAAGGACAAGTAGTGTTGGGCTGGCGCGACGTTCCTGTCGATATCGACATGCCAATGTCACCAACGGTCCGTGAAAAAAAGCCGGTCATCCGCCAGATTTTCATTGGTCGCGGTCCGGACATCATGGTCACCGACGCCCTTGAGCGCAAGCTGTATGTCATCCGTAAATCTTCTGGTCATGCTATTCAGGCGCTGGATTTGCTGCACGGCAAAGAATTCTTCGTGCCGTCCATGTCAGCGCGTACCGTCGTCTACAAAGGTTTGTTGCTGGCAACGCAAGTCGGCGTGTACTACAAGGACTTGCAAGATCCGCGCTGTATTTCAGCATTGGCGCTGGTCCATCAACGGTTTTCTACCAATACTTTCCCTGAGTGGCCGCTGGCTCACCCGTATCGCCTGATTGCCCATAACGGCGAGATCAACACCGTTAAAGGTAACTTTAACTGGATGCGCGCACGCGAAGGCGTGATGAAGTCCAATGTGTTGGGCGACGATTTGCAAAAGCTGTTCCCGCTGATCTATGAAGGTCAGTCTGACACCGCCTGTTTCGATAACGCGCTTGAGCTGTTGCTAATGGCGGGCTACCCGATTGCGCAAGCGATGATGATGATGATTCCTGAGGCGTGGGAAAACCACACCACCATGGACGAAAATCGCCGCGCCTTCTATGAATACCACGCTGCAATGATGGAGCCATGGGACGGTCCGGCCGCAATGGCGTTTACCGATGGTCGTCATATCGGCGGTACTTTGGACCGTAACGGTTTGCGTCCTGCCCGTTATATCGTCACCGATGACGATCTGGTGGTGATGGCATCCGAGTCTGGCGTTTTGCCGATTCCTGAGTCCAAGATCATTCAGAAATGGCGTTTGCAACCGGGCAAAATGTTTTTGATCGATCTTGATGCAGGTCGCATCATTGACGACAAAGAATTAAAAGACATGTATGCCAACGCCAAGCCATACAAGCAATGGATTGAGTCGGTACGGATTAAACTTGACGCGTTGAAAGAAGAGCCAGCGCAATCTGGTTCAATGATTCCGCTGCTGGATCGTCAGCAATTATTCGGCTACACGCAAGAAGATTTGAAGTTCCTGATGTCGCCTATGGCCGCCAACGCGGAAGAGGCTATCGGTTCGATGGGCAATGACTCGCCGCTGGCTGTCATGTCTAACAAGAACAAGACGCTGTACAACTACTTCAAGCAGTTGTTCGCGCAGGTCACCAATCCACCGATCGATCCGATCCGTGAAGCGATGGTGATGTCACTGGTGTCGTTTATTGGACCCAAACCGAATGTGCTGGATACCAACAACATCAATCCACCGATGCGTCTGGAAGTGTCGCAGCCGATTCTGGACTTTTCTGATATTGCCAAATTGCGTAACATCAGCGCGCACACTGGCGGCAAATTTAAATCGCATGAATTGAATATCTGCTATCCGGTTGCATGGGGCAAAGAAGGTATTGAAGCGCGTCTGGCATCGTTGTGCGCCAAGGCCGTGGATGCGGTTAAGTCAGGTCATAACATTCTGATTATTTCGGATCGTAAGGTCGATGCGGAACAAGTCGCGATCCCTGCGTTGCTGGCAACCTCGGCGATCCATCAACATCTGGTCAGCAAGGGTTTGCGCACTTCTACCGGCCTGGTGGTTGAGACCGGCTCAGCACGCGAGACGCATCACTTTGCGTTGCTGGCAGGCTACGGCGCGGAAGCCATTCATCCGTACCTGGCAATGGATACGCTAAGCGAAATGGCCCACGGTTTGCCGGGTGCGTTGTCGCCAGAAAAAGCGATCTACAACTTCCAGAAAGCCGTCGGCAAAGGCTTGCTGAAGGTGATGTCGAAGATGGGTATTTCGACCTACATGTCGTATTGCGGTGCGCAGATTTTTGAAGCCATCGGCCTCAACAAAAACATGACCGACAAGTACTTCAAAGGGACTTCATCGAACGTTGAAGGTATTGGTGTATTTGAAGTCGCAGAAGAAGCATTACGTCTGCATCGCGCCGCGTTCAGCAACGATCCTGTGCTGGCAAATGCGCTGGATGCAGGTGGCGAATACGCGTACCGGATTCGTGGCGAAGAACATATGTGGACCCCGGATGCGATTGCTAAATTGCAGCATTCAACCCGCTCCAACAACTTCAACAGCTACAAAGAATACGCGCAACTGATCAACGATCAAACCAAGCGTCACATGACGCTGCGTGGCTTGTTTGAATTTAAGCTCGACCCAAGCAAGGCGATTCCGCTCGATGAAGTCGAATCCGCCAAAGAAATCGTCAAGCGTTTTGCGACCGGTGCGATGTCGCTGGGTTCGATCTCAACCGAAGCGCATGCCACGTTGGCAGTTGCCATGAACCGTATCGGCGGCAAGTCGAATACCGGTGAAGGCGGCGAAGATGTGAATCGCTATCGTCAAGAGTTAAAGGGGATTCCGATCAAGCAAGGCGATACGCTGGCGTCCGTGATTGGTCGCGAGAATATCGAAGTCGATACACCGTTGCTGGCCGGTGATTCGCTGCGCTCAAAAATCAAACAGGTTGCTTCAGGACGATTTGGTGTGACTGCTGAATACCTGACTTCTGCTGATCAGATTCAGATCAAGATGGCGCAGGGTGCCAAGCCGGGCGAAGGTGGTCAGTTGCCGGGCCATAAAGTATCCGAGTACATCGCAAAATTGCGTTTCTCGGTACCGGGCGTGGGTTTGATTTCACCACCGCCGCATCACGATATTTATTCGATTGAAGATTTGGCGCAACTGATTCATGATTTGAAAAACGTCAATCCAAAAGCATCGATTTCAGTCAAGCTGGTTTCTGAAGTAGGCGTTGGAACGATTGCTGCCGGTGTCGCTAAAGCCAAGTCCGATCACGTGGTCATCGCAGGTCACGACGGCGGTACTGGCGCATCGCCATTGTCGTCGGTCAAGCATGCCGGATCACCATGGGAACTAGGTCTTGCCGAGACACAGCAGACACTGGTACTGAATGGTTTGCGTAGCCGTATTCGGGTGCAGGCCGATGGTCAGATGAAGACCGGCCGTGACGTCATTATTGGCGCATTGCTGGGTGCTGATGAGTTTGGTTTTGCGACCGCGCCGCTGGTCGTTGAAGGCTGCATCATGATGCGCAAATGCCATTTGAACACTTGCCCGGTCGGTGTGGCGACACAAGATCCGGTATTGCGCGCCAAGTTCTCAGGCAAGCCGGAACACGTGGTCAATTTCTTCTTCTTTATTGCTGAAGAAGTACGTCAGATCATGGCCCAGCTTGGTATTCGCAATTTCAACGATTTGATCGGACGTTCAGACTTCCTCGATAAAGCTAAAGCGATTTCGCATTGGAAAGCGCAAGGTCTGGATTTTTCGCGGATTTTCTATCAGCCAGCACTGGCCGAGGGCGAGGTGTATTACCACACCAAAGAGCAGGATCACGGCTTAAACAAAGCGCTGGATCATAAGTTGATTGCGCAAGCCAGAGCCGCGATTGATAAGGGTGAGCGCGTGTCGTTCATCTCGCCGATCAAGAACTTGAACCGTACTGTCGGTGCCATGTTGTCCGGTGAAGTCGCCAAGAAATACGGTAACGACGGCCTGCCGCACGACACGATTCACATCCAGTTGCAAGGTACTGCCGGTCAATCGGCTGGTGCGTTCCTGGCGCACGGGATTACGCTTGATCTGGTCGGCGAAGGTAACGATTATGTCGGCAAGGGCCTGTCGGGCGGGCGCATTATCGTGCGTCCAAACACTGAATTCCGGGGCCGCGCAGTCGATAACATCATCGCCGGTAACACCGTCTTGTACGGTGCGACTGCTGGTGAGGCTTTCCTGAACGGCGTAGCAGGTGAGCGCTTCGCGGTGCGTAACTCGGGTGCCCTTGCAGTTGTCGAAGGCACGGGCGATCATGGTTGTGAATACATGACAGGCGGCACAGTGGTGGTGTTGGGTGAAACCGGCCGAAATTTTGCCGCCGGTATGTCGGGCGGTCTGGCGTATGTCTACGATCCTGATGCGCAGTTTGCGGCCCAGTGCAACATGTCGATGGTCACGCTAGAAGTCGTCCTGAGTCAGGGCGAGCAGGAAGCGACCATCGAGCGCGCGATCTGGCATGCGACTACCCGTAACGATGAACCGCAAACGGATGAAGTGATTTTGAAAGGCTTGATCGAGCGCCACTTTAAATACACAGGTAGCACCCGAGCGCGTTACCTGCTGGATAACTGGGTCGTTTCGCGGGCTAAATTCGTCAAGGTATTCCCGACCGAATATAAGCGCGCCCTGGGTGAATTGAACGCTGCGAAAGTCGTCGCGCCAGCCGCCAAGGAAAAAGTCGTCGCTTAATCGCCTCGTCACTGAACTTCGCTGAATGTACGGTTGGTGTTGCGCTGGCTCTTGTATTTGGGTCAGCGTTTGCCAACATAACGATATCGATTTACTATGCGCCTCTCGCAACCAGTACTTAGCCATATGGCCTGAAAAGACCGGATGGTGTGACTGAATGCAAGGGGCGAGTAGCTAAGAATGTGAGTGGAAAATGGGTAAAGTAACGGGTTTTATGGAATATAGCCGCATGCCTGAGACGTATGAGGCACCGCTGGCACGCAAAAAGCATTACAAAGAATTTATCCTGCAATTGGGCGACAAAGAAGCTAAAGTGCAAGGTGCGCGATGCATGGATTGCGGTATTCCATTTTGCAACAATGGTTGTCCAGTTAATAATATTATTCCCGATTGGAATGATCTGGTGTACCGCGGCGCGTATCAGGAAGCACTGGATACCTTGCACTCGACTAATAACTTCCCGGAATTCACCGGTCGTATTTGTCCTGCACCGTGCGAGAGCGCGTGTACGCTCGGGATCAATGATGATCCTGTGGGCATTAAATCGATTGAGCATTTCATCATTGACAAGGGTTGGGAAAACGGATGGGTCGTGGCACAACCGGCGCTAGTGAAGACCGGTAAAAAAGTTGCCATAGTTGGCTCCGGTCCTGCAGGTTTAGCCGCTGCACAGCAGTTGGCGCGGATCGGACACGACGTGACGGTATTCGAAAAGAGCGATCGTATCGGTGGCCTGCTGCGTTACGGTATTCCTGATTTTAAGATGGAAAAAAGCCATATCGACCGTCGCGTCGCACAGATGGAAGAAGAAGGCGTCGTTTTCCGTACCGGTATTTTGGTCGGCAAGGATTTTCCATCGAATGTGAATAACTGGGCCAAGAAGACGATTTCGCCAGAAGAACTCAAGGCCGAATTCGATGCGGTCGTGATTGCAGGCGGTGCCGAGCAGCCACGTGACTTGCCTGTGCCGGGCCGGGAACTGAAAGGCGTACATTTCGCCATGGATTTCTTGCCGCAACAGAACAAGATCAATGCTGGCGATAAAGTAAAAGATCAAATCCTGGCTGGTGCCAAAAACGTGATCGTCATCGGTGGTGGTGATACCGGTTCGGATTGTGTCGGTACTTCTAATCGCCAAGGCGCAACGTCGGTATCACAGTTTGAGTTGATGCCAGAACCACCAGAGAAAGAAAACAAGCCGATGGTATGGCCGTACTGGCCGATCAAATTGCGCACATCGTCTTCACATGAAGAAGGTTGCGATCGCGATTGGGCTATCGCGACCAAGCGTCTGGAAGGTAAAAACGGCAAAGTTGAAAAATTGATCGCTGCGCGGGTCGAGTGGAAAGACGGCAAAATGCAGGAAGTGCCGAATTCGGAATTCGAAATGAAAGCGGATCTGGTGTTTTTGGCAATGGGATTTATCTCGCCTGTCGCACAAGTACTGGAAGCGTTTGGCGTGGATAAAGACGCACGCGGTAACGCCAAAGCAACAACCGATGGCGAGGGCAGCTATAAAACCTCGGTCGATAAGGTTTTCGCAGCGGGCGATATGCGGCGCGGGCAATCTTTGGTCGTATGGGCAATCCGCGAAGGCCGTCAATGTGCGCGCGCCGTCGATGAGTTCTTAATGGGCGCTTCGGTGCTGCCGCTGTAACAGTGAATGTCTATGCCGACCCCGCCACGTACATGTATTGATGTCGGCGCTGGTTCAATGGATTAAAAGATAGCAGGAGGGCATATAACAATGCTCCCTGTTTTTTTTTGGGGAAAGTTTGCCGCATTAATCGACCTGGCGGGGTTGTACTTTCCTTGCTACGTAAGCGGCCCGATCGCGATAAGCTCATATCGCCGGCGTCGGAGGATAGGAAAGACAGTTGAGGAGGCATTTTTCAAGTCACGTAGAATGACAATCGCAATGCAGCCACTTAGCTAACGAATAGTCGAGGGTAGGGGTGTAGAGGATTGTAATTGCTGCAATATTTTAGCGATTCATTTGAAATTCATCGTATTGCAATCCGGAAATAAAAATACCAAAAAGAAAAATGCCGGATAAAATAACGCGGTTTTGCGAAGAATTGGCAAAATATCATGTGTACTTTCAGGCGAATTAAAGATGGTTTTTCAGGAGTGAGAACAATATGTCACTGGTTTATGAACAATTGTTGCAAGTGCACTACAATATCGCCTTTGATATGAACGGTGGGCTTTGTGGGTAATATTGTCGAAATCCGCGATGTGGCTTTTAGTTATGGTGATCGGATGATTTTGTCATCCCTTCGGATGGACTTCCCACGCGGAAAAGTTACCGCGATCATGGGTGGTTCCGGTTCCGGAAAGACCACCATTTTGCGTTTGATCGGCGGCCAGTTGCAACCGAAGACGGGAACCGTTGTCGTCAATGGCGAGGTGGTGTCCCAGTTGAAAACCCCGGACCTCTACGCGATGCGGCGTCGCATGGGGATGTTGTTCCAGAACGGCGCATTATTCACAGATCTGACCGTATACGAAAACGTAGCCTTTCCAATACGTGAGCACACGGACTTGCCGCCTGAACTATTAAATAATCTGGTGTTAATGAAATTGCAAGCAGTCGGGTTACGTAATGCAGCACAATTGATGCCTTCCGAAATATCCGGCGGTATGGCACGACGCGTCGCATTGGCGCGGGCGGTGGCTCTGGACCCGTGTCTGGTGATGTACGATGAGCCTTTTGCGGGATTGGATCCGATTTCCATGCGCGTTACCGCTTCGTCGATTCGTAAGCTCAATGATGCGCTGGGGTCAACTTCCATTGTGGTGTCGCATGATGTCGATGAATCCTTTGCGATTGCAGATTATGTTTATTTTCTGTCGCAAGGCAAAATTGTTGCCCACGGCACCCCTGAGCAGATGCGCGCATCCTCTGACCCATTCGTGAAGCAATTCGTCTACGCCGAAGCCGATGGGCCGGTGCCTTTCCATTATCCAGGCAAATCTTTTGCAGCGGATCTTGGGCTGGAGAAGCGATCATGATGGGGAACCTATTTGGTGCAGTGGGGACCCATGTGCGTGAAGGTCTGGCTGGCATTGGCAAAGCCGGGCGGATGTTTTTTGCCATTTTGCGCGTCTCAGGAGGACTTTTTAAACGCCTTCGACTAATTACCGACCAGATCCATTTCATCGGCAATTATTCGATGGTAATCATCGGTATCTCAGGTCTTTTTATCGGTTTTGTATTGGGCTTGCAGGGCTATTACACACTGAATAAGTACGGATCGGAGCAGGCGCTAGGCTTATTGGTAGCCTTGTCGCTGGTGCGTGAACTGGGTCCCGTGGTAACGGCATTGCTATTCGCTGGCCGTGCTGGAACCTCGCTCACCGCCGAGATCGGATTGATGAAAGCAGGAGAGCAATTGGCGGCGATGGAAATGATGGCGGTCAATCCGATGCAGCGCGTGATTGCGCCTCGCTTTTGGGCTGGTATATTCGCCATGCCGCTGTTGGCAGCAGTATTTAGTGCGCTCGGTATTCTGGGCGGGTACGTAGTCGGCGTGCGCTTGCTCGGCGTCGATGAAGGCGCTTTCTGGTCGCAAATGCAGGCTGGTGTCGATGTGTGGCAAGACGTAGCAAATGGCGTTCTTAAAAGTATTGTGTTTGGTGTCGCGGTCACATTTATAGCGCTATATCAGGGTTATGAGGCAAAGCCAACGCCGGAAGGCGTGGCTCGCGCCACGACGCGTACCGTTGTCATTGCGTCATTAACGGTCCTCGGCCTGGACTTCTTGCTAACCGCGCTAATGTTTAAATAAACTTCCCCAATCACAAAATGCGCCGGTGCCGGTGTGGTTATTTGATCACGCTTTGACCACGCTTTAGTAATGCATTTTGTGCTTTGATACTTTTTAGTAGTACCTATGGCAGTATTGAAGCGAAATGACGCTTCGTCTGGCATTCTTGAGGTGATAAATATGCAACAAAAATCGGTAGATGTTTGGGTCGGTCTGTTTGTGATATTCGGTGCGCTGGCGTTGTTCTTCCTCGCTTTTAAAGCCGGCAACCTTGGCGGGGCTTCGTTTCAGGCAAGTTATCCTGTGATTTCCAAATTTGATAATATTGGCGGTTTAAAGCCGCGCGCCGCAGTCAAAAGTGCTGGCGTGGTCGTTGGTCGGGTGGGCGCGATCAATTTTGACGATAAAAACTTTCAGGCGGTCGTCACATTAAACATGGACGAACGCTATAAGTTTCCAGTGGATAGCTCAGCCAAAATTCTGACAGCAGGATTGTTGGGCGAGCAATATATTGGGATAGAAGCGGGCGGTGATTCCAAGAATCTGGTCGCTGGAGAAAATATAAAAATGACACAATCGGCTATCGTGCTTGAAAATTTGATCAGTCAGCTTATTTACAGCAAGGCAGCGGACGGAAAGGATAGTTCGCAATGAAGACCATGACGCGCTTGAGCGCTTTAGCAGTTGTTGTGACACTCAGCGGCTGCGCCACCACTGGCGGCGGCAACCCACAGGATCCGCTTGAGGGCTTTAACCGGGCCATATTTACGGTCAACGATAAATTTGACCAGGTTGCATTGAAACCGGTAGCAACCGCCTATAGAAACTACTTGCCGTCGTTCGTCCAAACCGGCGTTAATAATTTCTTCGGCAACCTCTCCGATGTCTGGAGTGCTGTGAATGGTTACTTGCAGGGCAATGGCGTGGATGGCACCACCGCGGTAATGCGCGTGGCTGTCAATACGACTTTTGGCCTTGGCGGTTTGCTGGACGTTAGTTCCGCTGCCGGCTTGCAAAAAAAGAACAAGGATTTTGGTCAGACATTAGGTAAGTGGGGCGTTAGTTCCGGTCCGTATCTGGTCTTGCCGCTATTCGGGCCGTCGAACATCCGCGATGCATCGGCGCTGCCGGTGGACCTTTATGGGGACATCTGGTCCTATAAGTATCCTGTGCGCTGGCGCAATACGGGCGAGCTGGTGCGCCTGGTTGACAAGCGTGCTAACTTATTGGATGCATCCGGTCTGCTTGAAGAGGCAGCATTAGATAAATATGAATTTGTGCGCGACGCCTACACACAACGTCGCCAGAGTCAGATTGACGGACCCTCTAAAGACGCGGATTAAATACAAGGGGATGCACCGTGTCGCGGGGACAGATGTAAATAGTTGTAAAAGATCTCCGGATTTGACGTGCTGGCAGCAATGATTAGTATGTTGACGCCATCCTGACAGGAACAAGTTGAAAAATTCGGCGTCATACAAATGTTGCACATACGGATATGTTAAGCGTAACAAAGCCGTTTAGAAGGTGTTATCGCTTTTTGGCTTATCTGTGACTTGCTGCGGCAGGCCTGAGCCAAACGTGCTGATTGCACTTAACAGTCCGCCATTTACCTCATCTTGCGAAAAGTTATTACAACATGAATACTCTAAAAAAATATCTTGCCGTAGCCCTAACCTTTAGTGCTTTGTCATTTGCCGGTGCGGCCATGGCGCAAGAAGCGCCGGATGTGCTAGTAAAGCGGATCAGTCAGGACGTGATTGAATCCGCCAAAGCCGACAAGGGCATTCAAGGTGGAAACCAGCAACGAATCCTTTCTCTGGTCGAAGAAAAAATTATTCCGTTTGTGGATTTTGAGCGCATGACATCGCTGGCAGCGGGCCGTTTCTGGCGCGAAGCCACCCCAGAACAAAAAAAGCAGTTGACTACGCAGTTCCGTAGTTTGCTGGTTTATACCTATTCGGGTGCATTGGCGCAAGTACGTGATCAAAAAATTGACTTTAAGCCAATGCGTGGAGCGGCAACCGATACCGAGGTGGAAGTGCGTTCTCAAGTGATTCAACCGCGCGGCGAGCCGATTCAATTGAACTACCGTATGGAAAAGCTAGGCGACGGCTGGAAGATTTATGATGTCAACGTGTTAGGCGCCTGGCTCGTTGAGTCATATAAGGGCACCTTTGCTTCTGAAATTAGCCGCTCAGGTATCGACGGTTTAATTAAGACGCTAGCGGATAAGAACAAAGGCCGCGCAGATAAGGTTGGTAAGTAATCGTTCTTAGTTCTTACTAACCAAATTAATGCAACTTAGTTCTTACTAACCAAATTAATGCAAACAAGGCGCCTCCCGGCGCTTTGTGGCTGTCGGATTTTAAATTTTCCGGTAGGTGATAACGCTTTAACTAGTTATTTACGCATCACTTTGTACTCAAATATTATTGATTGATCATCATGTTCAGGCCATCTCATTCTCTTACTGTCGGCAATGCCAAACTCGCTCTCGAAGCAGGACTGAGGGCGATTGAGGGCGGCGAAACCGAAATCGATTTCGGCGATGTGGTGGCAGTTGACTCTGCCGCCGTAGCGACATTGCTTGCATGGCAATGTGCGGCACTTAACCAAGGTCTCTCACTGCATTTTTTTAGCTTGCCTGCCAATCTGGAAAGTTTGATTGATTTATACGGTGTCTCCGATTTATTATCTGGCGTGACTCAACCGGACCTGGACGCCCCTGAGTCCAAGCCGCAGCATCACTGATCTTGTTGAATGGCTCGTTAGTGCGTTGCCCTCTCCTTAGCTTTTTTCCCGTTTAAATTCCTGACCTGTGGCGTTCGAAAGCGTCGTTCTTTAAGGGGCGTCTCTGCTGCGACAAACTTGCGACAAACGGCGTTCCTTAGTCAACATAGGGCGATGAAGGTCGCTCCCCGACTCTGAGATGGTGTTGAAGCCATGAGGAACGGGAGCGTCGATTCAACCAAACCGCCCTTGAGTCAATAAAATCGCCCTAATTCATAAAGCAAAAAAGCGTATCCTCCCTCCTTTTTCGTTCCGGTTTGGTGCCAATAACGGTAGTGGTTCTGGAAATCCCCTATAATCGAGGGTTTCGCGTTCCGCAATATTATTTGCGGCAACAGGCGCGCTATCCTTTTTTAAAGCAAATCAGCCACTATGGCGGCCATACAAATTACGAACGTTAAAAAACGTTATCAGTCGCTTCAGGCGTTAGATGACGTTTCTCTCACTATCGAAGAGGGTGAATTTTTTGGTTTACTTGGGCCTAACGGCGCTGGCAAAACTACCTTGATTTCGATTATTGCTGGCTTGAACCGGGCGGATTCCGGCAGTGTTAAGATTCACGGTCATGATGTTATTAGTGACTTCCGAAACGCACGCAAAAAGCTTGGCGTCGTGCCGCAAGAATTAGTTTTTGATCCATTTTTCACCGTACGGGAAACATTGCGTTTGCAATCAGGTTATTTCGGCCTGAAAAATAACGATAAATGGATCGACGAGGTGATGGAAAACCTCGATTTGACCAGCAAGGCCGACGCCAACATGCGCACGCTTTCCGGCGGTATGAAAAGACGCGTATTGGTAGCGCAGGCTCTGGTGCATAAGCCGCCGGTGATCGTGTTGGATGAGCCGACAGCCGGTGTGGACGTTGAGCTACGCCAAACCTTGTGGAAGTTCATTTCTCAATTGAACCGCGATGGTCATACCGTGGTTTTGACGACGCATTACCTCGAAGAAGCGCAGGAGCAGTGCAACCGGATTGCGATGCTTAAGCGCGGCAAAGTTGTCGCACTGGATACAACCGCTGGCTTGCTCAAGCGTATTTCTGGCTCACAGTTAATCGTGCACCTGCTAGCCGGGGTCGCGTTGCCTGAGACGCTGTGTCCACTGGTTCTTCAGGCGGGTAGCAATGAAGCCGCAGGTAAATTTGCGTTACGCGTCACGGCGTTTACCGATGTCGAGCCGATTCTGGCCACGTTGCGTCAGACGGGTGTAGTCATTGATGACATGTATTTACAACAAGCCGATTTGGAAGATGTATTTTTGCAGATTATGGACGGTAAAAGCGTGGACGGTATTAGTGTTGGAACAAGTATGGGCGGTGCCCGATGATTGGTTTTCAGACGCTGTTTTATAAAGAAGTACTGCGCTTTTGGAAGGTCGCCACACAAACAGTCGGCGCGCCGATTTTAACCGCGATGTTGTATTTGTTGATATTTGGTCATGCTTTAAAGGGCCACGTGCAAGTGTATCCGGGCGTAGAGTACACCGCGTTTCTGGTGCCGGGTCTGGTGATGATGAGTGTATTGCAAAATGCATTTGCCAATACGTCGTCCTCGCTGGCGCAATCTAAAATGACGGGCAATCTGGTATTCGTCCTGCTGCCGCCGCTATCTCATTGGGAATTGTTCGGTGCTTACGTGCTGGCCTCGATTGTGCGCGGCGTTGTGGTTGGGGGCGGCGTGCTGCTCATCACTGGATTTTTTGTTGATTTGTCATTTGTTGCGCCATGGTGGATCATTATTTTTGCGATACTGGGTGCGGCGTTTTTAGGTACGATGGGATTAATTGCGGGCATTTGGGCGGATAAGTTCGATCAGTTAGCAGCGTTCCAAAATTTCCTGATTATGCCCGCAACATTTTTGGCTGGCGTGTTTTATTCGATCCATTCGTTGCCACCGTTTTGGCAGGCCGTCTCGCATTTCAATCCATTCTTTTATATGATTGACGGCTTCCGGTACGGATTTTTTGGACAGTCGGACATCAATCCGTTAATCAGTCTGGCGATCATTTCGGTGTTTCTGTTGGCGCTGGCAACGATAGCGGTGCAAATGCTGAAGCAGGGTTATAAGTTGCGTCATTGAGGTGAGCATTGAGGTGCGTATGAGTTGGCAGTTGCAACTAAAGAATAAATGGCAATTGCAGGCAAGCAGTAGTCTCATGCGGTGTTGGTATTTGTACGAGATTGCGTTACATCGCTACGATCTTGGGTAGATGATCAATAGATCACTATTCAGATCGCCAGGGTTGAACCACCGATGATGATACTCGGTGTTATCACTTAATTAATGCATTATTAAATCAGGCAGGTTTTATTATGTTTCCTACACCGGAACTCGTTAAAAGTTATATAGCTGACGGTCTCACCTGTTCGCACCTGGAAGTCGAAGGCGACGGCCAGCATTTCACAGCGGTGATTGTCTCGGAAGCCTTTGCCGGGCAACGCCTGATTCAGCGGCACCAGATCGTCTACGCCGCATTGGGTGATCGGATGCGCGAAGAAATCCATGCGCTTTCGATGAAAACCATGACCGCTGAAGAGTTCCAAAAAAAGAGTGCATCGGCCTCTGCTCAAAGTTAAAAGACTAAATATGGATAAACTATTAATTCAAGGCGGTAATCGCCTCGCCGGTGAAATCGTTATTTCGGGTGCCAAAAACGCCGCGCTGCCGATTCTGTGCGCCGGTCTGCTGACTTCTGATCAGCTTGAACTGCGTAACGTACCGAATTTGCACGATGTCTCGACGATGCTGAAGCTGTTGAGTCAAATAGGATTAAAGTCCGTCAAAGAAGGCCACTCGGTCATCTTGCAGGGCGACGCTATCACCAGTCTGGAAGCGCCGTACGAGATGGTAAAAACCATGCGCGCGTCGATTCTGGTGCTGGGGCCAATGCTGGCACGATTTGGTGAGGCAAGAGTATCGTTGCCCGGCGGTTGCGCAATTGGTTCGCGCCCGGTTGATCAGCACATCAGAGGCTTGCAGGCGATGGGTGCCGAAATCAACATCGAATCCGGTTACATTCATGCCAAGGCCAAGAGATTAAAAGGCGCGCATATCGTGACCGATATGATCACTGTCACCGGCACTGAGAATTTGCTTATGGCGGCAACGCTGGCAGACGGTGAAACCGTCCTTGATAACGCCGCACGTGAGCCTGAAGTAACGGACCTCGCCCAATTGCTGGTGGCAATGGGTGCCAGGATCGAAGGCATCGGTACCGATCGTTTGGTGATTCAGGGCGTAGATAAATTGCACGGCGCCTCACACTCGGTGATTGCTGATCGTATCGAAACCGGTACCTTCTTGTGTGCGGTAGCAGCAACCGGGGGCGATGTCCTGTTAAAAAACACGCGTAGCCACACGCTGGATGTCGCGCTCGACAAGTTGCGCGAAGCAGGCGTTATTTTGACTTCGGGCGATGACTGGATCAGGGTGCAGATGGCAGCGCGACCGAAAGCGGTGAGCTTCCGTACGACAGAATATCCAGGATTTCCGACTGACATGCAAGCCCAGTTTATGGCGATGAACCTGATCGCTGACGGCACTAGCCATGTGACTGAAACAATTTTTGAAAATCGCTTCATGCACGTCCAGGAAATGAGCCGTCTGGGTGCGTCTATCGATATTCAGGGAAATACTGCGATGGTCAAAGGCGTTGATAAACTGTTCGGTGCGCCCGTAATGGCGACTGATCTGCGCGCCTCCGCATCGCTAGTTATCGCCGGTTTGGTTGCGCAGGGTGAAACACTGATTGAACGCATTTACCATCTGGATCGCGGTTACGATCAGATGGAGCGCAAGTTATCGGCAGTAGGTGCCAAAATTGAACGCGTGAAATAAGTCGATGGCATTAGTCAACGCTATTAGTCAACGCTATTAGTGAACGTTATTAGTGAGTGTAATAGTGAGCGCAACTGTCGAGGGTGCAAGCCAACTGTACAAGCCAACTGTACAAGCCAATCGTATAAGTCAATCTTCGGGTTGGCAATGACTGAGAGAAGCAAATGAGTCAAAAATTAACCCTGGCATTGTCCAAGGGGCGCATCTTTGAAGAGACCTTGCCGTTATTGGCGGCTGCTGGCATTGTCGTTATGGAGAATCCGGAAACGTCGCGCAAGTTGATCTTGCCCACCAACGATCCGTTGGTCAATGTCATCATCGTGCGCGCTTCCGACGTGCCAACCTACGTCCAGTACGGCGCTGCCGACTTTGGCGTGGCCGGCAAGGACGTGCTGCTTGAGCATGGTGGTGAAGGCTTGTATCAGCCGATTGACCTGAATATTGCAAAGTGCCGCATGTCGGTTGCTGTATCGGCAGGTTTTGATTACGCCAGCGCAGTGCGTCACGGCGCACGGTTGCGTGTTGCAACCAAATATCTGCTGACCGCGCGCGAACATTTTGCGGCCAAAGGCGTACACGTTGACCTGATTAAGCTGTATGGCTCGATGGAGCTGGCACCCTTGGTAGGCTTGGCCGACGCGATTGTCGATCTGGTCAGTACCGGCAGCACACTACGCGCCAATCATCTGGTCGAAGTTGAGCATATTATGGAGATATCCTCACGATTAGTCGTTAATCAGGCTGCGTTGAAGCTAAAGCATAAGCAGCTTCAACCCATTCTGGAGGCGATTCAGGCAGCAGCCACCAGAATTACTTGAACCATCATAATTTCTACAGCAATCAAGATCATGCCCATTAAAATCAGAAAACTGAACGCTAGCGATGCCGATTTCCAGGCCCAACTTTCGGCCCTACTGGCGTTTGATGCGAGTGAAGACGATGCCATCGACCAGTCTGCAGCGCAGATTCTGGCCGATGTTAAGGCACGCGGCGATGCGGCAGTGCTGGATTACACGCGGCGATTTGACCGGTTAGACGCGGATACCGTTACCGCGCTGGAAATTGGCCAGGATGAATTGCAGGCAGCATTGTTGCAATTGGCGCCAGAGCGCCGTGCAGCGTTGCAAACCGCCGCTGATCGCGTACGCGCCTATCACGAACGCCAAAAACAAGAATGTGGTTCCGACGGCTTTAGTTATACCGAAGCCGATGGCACCGTGCTGGGCCAAAAGGTTACGCCGCTAGATCGCGTCGGTATTTATGTGCCGGGCGGCAAGGCCGCTTATCCCTCATCGGTGCTGATGAATGCGATTCCGGCCAAAGTTGCCGGCGTACAGGAAGTCATTATGGTGGTACCCACACCAGATGGCGTCAAAAACGAATTAGTGTTGGCCGCGGCCGCTATCGCTGGCGTGGATCGGGTATTCACTATAGGTGGCGCGCAAGCAGTTGGCGCGCTGGCTTACGGCACGGCCACTATTCCGCCGGTCGATAAGATCGTCGGGCCGGGGAATGCGTATGTGGCTGCCGCCAAGCGTCGCGTGTTCGGCACCGTCGGCATCGACATGATCGCGGGACCCTCCGAAATCCTGGTGATTTGCGACGGAACGACCGACCCGGACTGGATCGCCATGGATCTGTTCTCGCAAGCGGAACATGACGAGTTGGCCCAATCAATTTTGTTATGCCCCGATCCTGCCTATATCGATCAGGTCGAAGCCAGCATCAATCGTCTGCTGGCGGGTATGCCGAGACATGACATTATTCGTACCTCGTTAACTAATCGCGGCGCGCTGATCACAGTGAGGGATATGGCCCACGCCTGCGATATCGCCAATTTGATCGCCGCCGAACATCTGGAAATCTCCGCCGCGGAGCCGCAGCAATGGGCTGATCGTATCCGTCACGCCGGTGCGATGTTTTTGGGTCGCTTCTCTTCGGAGGCATTAGGCGATTATTGCGCCGGCCCCAATCACGTTCTGCCAACCTCGCGTACTGCGCGCTTTTCTTCGCCGCTGGGTGTCTACGATTTTCAAAAGCGTTCGAGCATGATTTTTATCAGTGAGGCTGGCGCGCAAACGCTAGGCAGGATTGCTGCTGAACTGGCTTACGGCGAAGGTCTTCAGGCGCACGCACGTTCAGCCGAATATCGTCTGAACAACGACGCTAAATGATCCCGCTTTCAGGCAGGTCCAATGCGCGGTGCAATGGGACTGCTGCTGTCCGGTCGCTGATATGCTGAGCTGGCAAAACCAAATATTCGGCGAGGACGCGTTGCAAGGACTGGCGCGAATTCCCGATGGCTCGGTAGACCTGTTACTGGCCGATCCGCCTTACGGGTTGGGCAAGGATTACGGTAACGATTCCGATAAGCTTGAGATGTCCGCGTATTTACGCTGGACCGAAGAGTGGATCGACGCTGCGTTACCGAAGCTAAAACCCAACGGTAGCCTGTATATTTTTCTGACCTGGCGCTACTCGCCGGAAATATTTGTCATGCTCAAACAGCGCATGATCATGCTTAACGAGATTATCTGGGATCGCCGCGTACCTTCAATGGGTGGCGGCACCCGGCGCTACTCTTCGGTGCATGACACTGTGGGGTTTTTTGCACTCGGGAAGGATCACTATTTCGATCTCGATGCAATTCGGATTCCGTATGACGTTGAAACCAAGAAGGCACGTAGCCGTTCCATTTTTGTCGGCGCAAAATGGCTGGAACTGGGCTATAACCCCAAGGATGTCTGGAGCGTATCGCGATTGCACCGTGAACACCGCGAACGTGAAGATCATCCTACCCAGAAGCCACTTGAAATTATCGAACGCATGATCAAGGCGTCATGCCCGCCGGGAGGGGTTGTATTGGACCCTTTTATGGGCAGCGGCACGACTGCGGTCGCGGCCCGACGCTGTGGACGTAACTTCGTGGGATTTGAATTGAATCCCGAATATTGCACGTTGATAGCGCAGCGACTGGCACAACTTGACGTGACATCCGAAGCACCAGCGTCCGTATGAAGTTGCCCCGGTGATATGCGGGCGTGGGGCTGCTGCGCCGAAGAATGCAGTCTTTGTTGATAATCTGCTGTCAATCGAACCTGGCGTCCAAATCCCGGTAAAATGGGGCGCATATTCCGAATAGGGAAATCGGGTACTTTTCAGCTAGCGCGACTATGAGGTGATTGCGTCCTGACCCTCTTATGGTGGTGGCGTGACGGTAACCGTATTTGATCAGTACAAGTTTCACGTATGGTCATGCAGGTCCGGTCTCCCTCCGGTTTTACCCTATTCTTAATGCCCCAAAAGGGCCTTTTATCGTAACCTTGGTCTCAATTTGAACATGTCTACCGCCCGCACCGCATCGATTACTCGTAACACCAATGAAACGCAGATTCGCGTCGCTATCAATCTAGACGGCACCGGTCAGCAAAAGCTGAACACCGGAGTACCTTTTCTTGATCATATGCTGGACCAAATTGTGCGTCACGGCCTTATAGATATTGAAGTCGAGGCGGTCGGCGACCTGCATATCGATAACCATCACACGGTGGAGGACGTCGGGATTACATTAGGACAAGCTTTTGCCAAGGCAATCGGCGATAAAAAAGGGATTCGTCGCTACGGTCACGCTTACGTGCCATTGGACGAAGCGCTGTCACGTGTAGTCATCGATTTTTCCGGTCGTCCAGGCCTGGAGTTTCACGTGCCATTTAAACGTGCAATGATCGGGTCATTTGACGTTGATTTGACACACGAATTTTTTCAGGGCTTTGTCAATCACGCGCTGGTTTCATTGCATATTGATAATCTGCGCGGTGATAACGCGCATCATCAATGTGAAACCGTTTTCAAGGCGTTCGGCCGGGCCTTGCGCATGGCGACGGAACTTGACCCACGCTCGGCTGGCACGATCCCGTCGACTAAAGGTAGTCTCTAAGCAGGTTAAGTCGTTTTTTGCACTGCCCTTTGCCACCTGTAGTTATCGGTTATTGCTTACTGGCTATTAATTGTCAGATACTACTTACCTTATTAACGCGGAGTCGACGCCTCCGGTGTTGAACGTAAAGCACGCAGGCTGATAACGCGTTTCTAACAAGTTACTGCTCTTACGCTAATAATATTGTCAGTATTCTGGTCCCCGGAGAACCTGGCAGGTTTTAAATGTTGCAAGTGCGCTCATTAGCCGCTTCATCGTTCGTATTTACTTTTTATTATGAAAAAAATTGTTATAGTTGATTATGGTGTCGGTAATTTGCGCTCTGTAGCGCAAGCGTTGCGTCAGGTGGCCCCAGAGGCCGACGTGCAAATATCGGGTGAAGTCGCTGATATTCATGCGGCTGACCGAATCGTACTGCCCGGCCAAGGCGCGATGGAGGATTGCATGCGCAGCTTACGTGACTCTGGTGTACAAGAGGCGGTAATGCTGGCGGCACGCAACAAACCGCTTCTGGGCATCTGTATAGGCGAACAAATGTTGTTTGACTGGAGCGAAGAAGGCGATACGCCGGGCCTGGGTTTGTTGCCAGGTAAAGTCGTTCGGTTCCGTCTGGACGATCAATTGCAAGACGATGGATCGCGCTTTAAAGTGCCGCAAATGGGTTGGAACCGTGTGCGGCAGTCGGCGTCTCATCCGCTCTGGCAAGATGTGGCGGACGATGCTTATTTCTATTTTGTGCATAGTTATTACGCGGTACCTGCCGATCCAGCCCACACGGTAGGAGAAACACATTACGGCGCGCCATTTAGCTGTGCAGTCGCGCGTGATAATATTTTTGCGACGCAGTTTCATCCGGAGAAAAGTGCCTCCGCCGGACTGCAGCTGTATAAGAATTTTGTTCACTGGAATCCTTAAGCGCGTGGCGCTGACCAGTGTATGTTTGTCGGTTAAGCTTAGTCTTCGTTTGTTTGCGTTGTTTAAGCGTGGATTTTGCGTTAATTTTGCGTTGAAATTATCTAACCGCCTTTTTTCTAACTTACTTACCAAATTGTGGCCATGCTGCTAATACCTGCCATCGACCTGAAAGACGGTCACTGTGTTCGCCTTAAGCAAGGTGATATGAATCAAGCAACTGTATTTTCTGATGATCCAGGCAAAATGGCCTTGCATTGGCTAGAGCAAGGCGCCCGCCGTCTGCATCTGGTCGATCTTAACGGCGCTTTTGCGGGCAAACCAAAAAATGAGTCAGCCGTAAAATCCATCATCAAATCGGTTCGGGCGTTCGCATTAGCCCATGGAATCGATGAGATTCCGGTGCAATTGGGCGGCGGTATCCGCGACCTCGACACCATTGAACGTTATCTCGACGATGGGTTGAGCTTTATCATCATCGGCACTGCCGCTGTCAAAAATCCGGGCTTTTTGCACGACGCGTGTAGCGCTTTCCCCGGCCAGATCATCGTCGGCCTGGACGCCAAAGATGGCAAGGTGGCTACCGATGGCTGGAGCAAACTATCGGGTCATGAAGTTATTGATCTCGCCAAAAAATTCGAAGATTACGGTTGTAATTCGATCATCTATACGGACATTGGCCGTGATGGCATGATGGGCGGCGTGAATATCGAGGCCACAGTAAAACTGGCCCAAAGCATGTCTATTCCCGTCATCGCCTCTGGTGGCGTGCACAATATTCATGACGTTGAAGCCCTCTGTGAAGTCCAGGAAGAAGGCATTGAAGGCGTCATCTGCGGACGTTCGATTTATGAGGGCACGCTCGATTTACGCAGTGCTCAGGAGCGCGCAGACGCGTTGACTCAGACGGCATCTCTGGACGGTGACGATGACGCTTCGGAGCAATCCGACGCTGATCAGTCATGACTCTTGCTAAACGTATCATTCCTTGTCTCGATGTGACCAATGGTCGGGTCGTGAAGGGCGTTAACTTTACCCAGTTACGGGATGCCGGCGACCCGGTCGAAATTGCACGACGTTATGATGAGCAGGGTGCAGATGAGCTGACGTTCCTTGACATTACGGCGTCGTCCGACAATCGTGATCTGATTCTGCACATTATTGAAGCTGTGGCATCGCAAGTGTTCATCCCGCTGACCGTTGGTGGCGGCGTGCGCGTGGTCTCGGATGTGCGGCGGTTGTTAAATGCTGGAGCGGACAAGGTGAGTATCAATACTTCCGCGATCACCAACCCGCAATTAGTGGCCGACGCCGCAAGTAAGCATGGATCACAATGTATCGTGGTCGCCATTGATGCCAAACAAACGGCGCCCGGAAAATGGGAAGTTTTCACGCACGGTGGGCGTAATGCTACAGGGCTGGATGCAATCGAATGGGCGCAAAGGATGGAATTGCTCGGAGCAGGGGAAATCTTGCTGACCAGCATGGATCGTGATGGTACCAAGGCTGGTTTCGATCTGGCCCTGACAAGTAGCGTCTCCAACGCGGTTAGAATCCCGGTTATTGCATCGGGCGGCGTAGGTGGATTGCAGGATCTGGCCGACGGTATCAAAATCGGACGTGCGGATGCCGTATTGGCCGCAAGCATCTTCCATTACGGACAACACACGGTACAGGAAGCAAAACGTTTTATGGCCGCACAACAAATACCAATGAGGCTGGCATGAGTGCAACCTGGTTAAATAAAGTCCGATGGGACGAATACGGTCTGGTGCCGGTTATCGCGCAAGAAGTCGGCACCGGTGACGTTCTGATGTTCGCATGGATGAATCGTGACGCGCTGGCAAAAACCGTGGCGCTCGGCGAGGCCGTCTACTGGAGTCGTTCACGCAAGAAATTATGGCACAAAGGCGAAGAATCGGGGCACGTGCAAAAAGTGCATGAAATCCGCCTGGATTGCGATGAAGACGTGGTGCTCTTAAGAGTGGAGCAAGCGGGTGAAATCGCCTGCCATACCGGACGCCATTCGTGTTTCTTTCAAAAATTTGATGGTACAGAAAAGTCAGGTCTCTGGAATGCGGTTGATCCGGTTCTGAAAGATCCTGAGACGATTTACAAATGAATAATGAAATAATGAATCAGCACCATGAGTGAAACTTTACGAAGGTTGGCCGAGCTTATCGAATCGCGCAAGTTGATCAACGGCGGCGATCCAGAAAAGTCCTACGTTGCGCGGCTATTTGCCAAAGGCGACGATGCCATTTTGAAGAAAATCGGCGAAGAAGCGACCGAAACGGTGATGGCTGCTAAAGACGCGCGCGTTGACGGCGACAAGACGCACGTGCTGTATGAGTGCGCGGATCTTTGGTTTCACTCGATGATTATGCTGGCGCAGTTCGATCTTACGCCACAGGACGTCCTCAATGAGCTGGCGCGGCGCGAGGGCTTGTCTGGAATCGAAGAAAAAGCGAATCGCAAACTGATTGATCGCGAACAGCAAGAGGCACGGGACGCGCAGGACGGCCCGGCGGCGTAACAGACACGGCAGACACGGGCTCACTATGCCTTCCGGCACGATATTAATTGGTGCACCTGAAGCGCAGGTAAAAGTGCAGGTAACCTGCACTTTTACCTGCGCAGGTTACGGCGCCTGACACCCTTTTACACGCAATAAACAAGATATTGGAGGCCGATTTGGATAACTGCATTTTTTGTAAGATCGCGACTAAACAAATATCACCGCGAATGGTTTACGAGGACGATGACGTGATGGCTTTTCACGACCATAATCCAGCCGCACCCGTGCATTTTTTAATTATCCCCAAGCAACATATCGACACATTGGCGGGTTGCAGCGAGCAGCATGCGGCGTTGCTAGGTAAAATGATGTTGTTGGTGCCGCGTCTGGCCGAAGAGCAGGGTTGCGGGTATCGGGTTGACGCTGACGGTAAGGCTAGTGGCGGTTTCAAGACTTTGTTGAATACCGGTCCTGATGGCCGTCAAGAGGTATACCATTTGCATGTGCACGTAATAGGTGGAGCGCATCCATGGAAAGCCCAATTGCCGGCGTAAGATGTTTTTCGTTTTGTTTAGCGCTAAAATAGGGCACTAAAAAAATGCCAGGAAGAGCGGCAATAATAGAATTACAGTAATAGTAGACATTCCAGCTACAACAGACTTGTTGGAGTGTGGTCATAGGCGTTCCGGACATTACAGTCCGGTAAGGAGAAAGTATGGGATCGTTCAGTATTTGGCACTGGTTGATAGTGCTGGTCATCGTAATGTTGGTATTCGGTACCAAAAAAATTGGCAACATGGGCGCTGATCTCGGCAAAGCCGTTAAGGGTTTTAAAGACGGCGTCAAAGGCGAAGAAGAGAAAGAAGCGGAGATACAGGCCCCACAAGGAACGCAAGTACCTAAACCGACCATCGACGTTACCGCCAAAGAACAGGATAAAACCGGCCGTTGAATGATAATTGCCGACTGCATTTAATGTGGTCTGAGTAATGATAATTCAGTGTTTGCCGCCACGACCTCATGATTGATATTGGCCTAACCAAACTAGCAGTAATTGGCGTCGTTGCGCTGGTTGTTATCGGACCGGAAAAACTGCCGACCGTAGCCCGTATGGCGGGGTCGTTGTTTGGTCGCGCGCAGCGGTATATCAACGAAGTCAAATCCGAAGTCAGTCGGGAGATTGAACTCGAAGAGCTACGTAAGATGCAAAAAGATGTGCATGAAGCGGCGAGCGGATTTGAGCAAAGCGTCTCGCAGTCGATCTCGGACACTAAAGATTCGTTACATGCTGCATGGGACGATAAGCTCATTGACACGCCATCGATCACCGGCAACGTTGAGCAGCTGACACGAAAAGCCAAAAATTTTCGTAAGAAAAAGTTGGCGAAGAACAGCGCGATTCCTGGCTGGTATAGAAGTCAGCAGGGTAAAAGAGTGCGGGTCACTTCCGGCGCGGCGCGGGTTGCAAAATACCGTCCCGCTGGCCGGTCTAAAAGCGGATCATCGTTTTACGCATGACAGTGCGCTGCCGTCTTAATCCTCTCTTTGACGTTACCCTTTTGAGTAAAAGTGTCGACGGCGAGAACCTGTTAGCCCTCGTTACCCCCGTTACCCCGTTAAGTCGTCGGATTTTTCGCGGCTTTTCCAGCAGGCTAGTCTGCAAAACATCGTTGTAATGAGCCATGACTGAAGAACAAAAAACCAGCCCCGTCGAGGAAACTTTCATCTCGCATCTGGTAGAGTTGCGCAATCGCATCATGAAAGCATCAATCGCCATTATTGTAGTCTTTTTGTGCCTGATGCCATGGGCCGCAAACATCTACGACTTTCTCGCTGCACCGATGATTGCCGCATTGCCGACCGGTGCCAAAATGATTGCTACCGGCGTCATCACACCGTTTCTCATACCGGTCAAAGTGACCCTGCTGGTGGCGTTTGTGATCGCCTTGCCGTGGGTGTTATATCAGTTGTGGGCATTCATTGCGCCAGGTCTATATGCGCATGAAAAAAAGCTTATCGCGCCGCTCGTGATTTCTTCTTCCGCTTTATTCATCATCGGCGTCGCTTTTTGTTACTTTCTGGTGTTTAAAGTAATTTTTCACTTTATCAATAATTTCGCGCCAAAGTCGATTTCAGTGGCACCGGATATCGATAGCTATTTCGATTTTGTGATGACCATGTTCATTGCTTTCGGTATGACCTTCGAGGTGCCCATCGTGGTCATCGTACTGGTCCGCATGGGTCTGGTTTCGCTCGAAAAGCTCAAGTCCATTCGTCCCTATGTAGTGGTTGGCGCGTTCGTCATTGCAGCTATCGTTACTCCGCCGGATATCATGAGTCAGTTATTGCTGGCGGTGCCGCTCTGTGTGCTGTATGAAGTAGGCCTGCTGGTTGCGCCATTGTTCGTCAAGGCAACGCAAGCGCCGAAAGACGCCGAAGAAACGGTCTGAGCGAAACTTGCAGCGCCGGGTTGCTATAACCTTGCCGCCCTTTAGCCGCAGTACGCGGCCCTACTAACCCGTCCTGCAGGCCTTGCGTAATCGTCATCGAAAACGGCGGCGCCCAGGCTTCTGAAGCTTCAGACTGACGGGTTGATCTGACGAAGCCAAGTTACCAAGGGATAGGCATCCTTAAAACTCGCAATGAGTTGCGCCTGCATCGCATCGCCAAGCATTTTATTGATCGGCTGCTCTCTGCGAACAATAAAACTTTTCAGGCGCACGTAGTCCAGATGAGGCGTCTCGCCGTCGAAACCCTTGGGTGGGCGGACCAGTTGATCCCCGAGCTCCAGGCCATCGTAACTGTCCAATAATTTTTTATTTTTAATTAATTTGCCAAAGCCGCTGCTATCGGCAACGATTTGCTGGCGGATGGCACGCAACCGGTCTGCCGGTGGAATATATTCGCCGGCGGCGATCCGTAGCATGCCGTCGGCATTAACGTGAAAATAATACATCGGGCCACCACCTTGACTTGGGCGCTTTAGCCCGCTGGCCGTTATTGCCGCAGAAAAAGTGGTTTTATACGGATTTTTATCGTGCGAAAAGCGCATGTCGCGGTTGATCCGGAACAGCGCTTTTTTTGGATTACAGGCGGCCACCGCAGGATCGAAGCGGCTTATTTCGGCAATCAGATGGATCACCAGTTCGAGAAATTCGGCGCGCAAAATATCGTATCTGGGTTTATTCATCACAAACCAGGCACGGTTATTGTTCTCCGATAACTCGGCCAGAAACTGCGTCAGGTCGCGCACGTGCATCAGCGTCTTTCTATTGTTGTTCTTGATGTTTTATAGCCGGACGCTTGCCGATGGTAAGATTAATCGCGCTTTTTTTAGCCTTGCGTATTACCATCATTTTGACTTGGGTCCCCGGTGCAAACTTTGCTACAACATTCAGCAGATCGGTTGTGTCTGCCACTGGGGTCTCATTAATGGCGACCAGGATATCGCCGGGTTTGATACCTGCCCTGTCGGCCGGACCATTTTTTAGAACGCCCGCGATAATCGCACCGGTCTTTTGCGTCAGGCCAAAGCTTTCTGCCAGTTCGGGCGTAATGTCTTGCGGTTCAACCCCGATATAACCCCGCACCACGCTGCCGGTGTTAATGATTGATTCCATTACTACCTTGGCGGTTGATACCGGAATAGCAAACCCGATGCCGAGCGAACCGCCGGTGCGTGAATAAATTGCCGTATTTATTCCAAGCAGATTGCCATTGGTATCTACCAGTGCGCCGCCGGAATTGCCGGGATTGATCGCTGCGTCGGTTTGAATAAAATTTTCAAATGCGTTGATGCCGAGATGACTGCGGCCCAAGGCGGATACGATGCCCATGGTCACTGTCTGCCCAACGCCAAACGGATTGCCTATTGCCAGGACTACGTCGCCGACATTAGCGTCTTCAATATGACCAAGGGTGATCGCTGGCAAATTCGGTAAGTTAATCTTGATGACTGCCAGATCGGTGTCAGGGTCGCTACCGACCACTTTAGCTGTGGCTGTGCGCCCATCGGACAAACCAACCTCAATTTCATCTGCGGCTTCAACCACGTGGTTATTGGTCAGTATGTAACCCTGTGAACTTACGATAACGCCCGAGCCCAGACTAGATTGTTTTTCTTCCGGTTCAGAACGATCGCCGAAATATTTTTTGAATAAAGGATCTTGCAACAGCGGATTGGCCGATTGCCTGGATTCTTTGGTCGTAAAGATATTAACCACCGAGGGCATAGCGCGTTTGGAGGCGCTGCGGTAGGAGTTCTGGGTTGTTGTGCCAGGCGATGCTTCTTGAATCGGCACATTGGTAGAAGCAATATGTAGTCGCGTGTTGCTCGTCAACGCACCATTCACCCATTCGGGTTTAAGGGTCGTTACAATGAACCAAATCGCTAAACCGATAGTTACGGTTTGCGCAAACAATAGCCAGAAACGTCGCATAGTGAGGTCAGAAATGCAAAAAAAGTTGGTGGGGAAAAATTCGGTAAGCCGCGTGGAACTTGAAAAATATGTGGCAGAGATGCTGAATGTTACACAATACCGTGATTATTGCCCAAATGGCCTTCAGGTGGAAGGACGCGCTGAAATTTTCTCCATCATAACCGGTGTCACCGCAAGTCAGGCTTTACTTGAGGCCGCACTGGAAGCCGGTGCCGATGCGATACTTGTACATCACGGATATTTTTGGAAAGGTGAGGACGCACGGGTGATTGGGCCTAAACACAATAGACTGAAATTGCTTTTGACGCACGACATTAATTTGTTCGCCTATCATTTGCCACTGGACGCCCATCCGGAGTTAGGCAACAACGCGCAATTGGCGCAGGAGTTGGGGTTGGTGGCGCATGGTCGTTTTGGAGACGATAATCTCGGCTGGTTGGGCACGGCGGCCGATGCGGCAGTGCAAACCGTCGGCGACCTGGCACGATTGGCCGCCGCCAGACTACGACGCGAACCAATCCTGATTGGTGATCCTGATCAACCGTTAGGACCTATTGCATGGTGCACCGGTGCCGCACAAAATTATTTAGGCAACGCGATTGCTGCCGGCGCAAGCGTATATATCAGTGGAGAAATTTCCGAACCGACCGTGCATTTAGCACGAGAGTCCGGCGTCGCGTACATCGCAGCAGGACACCACGCCACCGAACGCTACGGCGTGCAAGCGCTGGGACGACATCTGGCGGAACATTTCGGGTTGTCCCACCGTTTTATTGACATTGATAATCCCGTTTAAGAAGGTCTATCGCAAGGTAGAGATAATATGCAAAATAACATCGAGACAGTGCGGATTGATAAGTGGCTGTGGGCCGCGCGGTTTTTTAAGACCCGTTCGCTTGCTACCGAAGCCGTTTTCACCGGCAAAGTGAGCCTGAACGGTGATCGGGTGAAGCCCGCGCGTAACGTTAAAATCGGCGATACGATGGTCATTAACAATGGCACCAACGAGTGGGAAGTCATCGTCCAAGGACTGGCAGAGGTGCGCGCCTCAGCAGTGATCGCCCAAACGTTATATGCAGAAACTGAACAAAGTCTGAGCAAACGGGTGTTGATAGCGGAAGACAGGAAGTACTTTCACGAGCCGACGATGCTAATAAAAGGCCGCCCAACCAAGCGCGATCGCCGCCTGATAGACAAAAACGAATCGTAGAATGCGCGAAATAGGCTAAATAGAATTGATCAGGCCCCTCTAAGTGTTCAATTGCGCAATTTATCAGCGCTGAATCGTCCGCTAGAATCAACCTTCTAAGTTGTGTCGGGAGCCTTATTTTGGTGCATAATAGTACGATCGTTCGCATTATTCTATTGGAGCGATTATTACACCACGACTTGAGAAGACGAGATCACTGTGGCACACACAATTATTGGAACGCAGGCCAAATTCATGCGAAAAGGCGAGCTTACGCGGGTGGCCATTCTCGATGTTGCACTTGATCTGGCCAGTCGCGACGGCCTGGAAGGACTCACGATCGGGTTGCTGGCCGAAAAAATGAGTATGAGTAAGTCTGGCGTATTTGCGCATTTCGGCTCACGTGAAGATCTGCAAATAGAAGTCGTCAAACTTTACCATCGCCATTTTGAACAAGAAGTATTCTACCCCAGTATCAAGGAAGCACGCGGCCTGCCACGTTTGCGCGGCATGTTTTCGCGCTGGATCAAGCAAGTCACGATAGAAATTTCATCCGGCTGTATTTATATCAGTGGCGCGGTTGAATATGATGACCGCCCGGGTCAGATTCGCGATGAGATCGTATCAATGGTCGATACCTGGCAAAAAGCATTGCGCCGCTGCGTAGTGCAGGCAATCGAAGCCGACCATCTGCGTACCGATACCGATGCCGATCAGTTGGTGTATGAGATGTACGGTTTAATTTTGGGTCTGCATCATGATGCCCGGTTTCTAAAAAAGGCGGGTAGCGAAGAACGTGCACAGGCCGGGTTTGATCGCCTGATCCAAAGCTACCAAAGTAATTCATCCGAACAAAAAAACGATGCCACCAAAATGGCGTCAACCAAGAGTCAACTTTCGCTGCCTAATAAAGCAGTCTGACAAATTTAATTATCAGGAGAGCACCATGGGTCAATACGTCGCGCCACTGCGGGATATGCAATTCGTCATGCACGAGTTGTTACATGTCGAAGATGAACTGAAGCAGTTGCCGAAGCACGCGGAGATCGATGCGGACATTATTAATCAGATTCTGGAAGAGGGCGGCAAATTTACCTCTCAGGTCTTGTTTCCGATCAACCACTCAGGCGACCGCGAAGGCTGTCACCATGACAAAGAGCACAATACAGTAACGACGCCGAAAGGCTTCAAAGAGGCGTACAAGCAGTACGTTGAAGCTGGCTGGCCTGCGCTGTCATGCGTACCAGAATTTGGCGGTCAAGGTTTGCCTTTGGTGATGAATAACTCATTTTACGAAATGATGAATTCTGCCAATCAAGCTTGGACCATGTATCCGGGCCTGTCGCATGGTGCTTATGAGTGCCTGCTTGAGCACGGTACACCAGAGCAAAAGTCCGTCTATTTGCCGAAGCTGGTGTCCGGCGAGTGGACCGGTACGATGTGCCTGACCGAATCGCATTGCGGGACCGATCTTGGGATGTTGCGTTCGAAGGCAGAGCCACAGTCAGACGGATCGTACCTGATTACCGGAAGCAAGATTTTTATCTCCGCTGGTGAGCACGACATGGCCGACAACATCCTGCATCTGGTGCTGGCACGTTTGCCGGATGCACCGCAAGGATCAAAAGGTATCTCTCTCTTTTTGGTCCCGAAGTTTCTGCCAAATGCGGACGGTACTTTAGGTGCGCGTAATCCGATTACATGCGGTGCGATTGAAGAAAAAATGGGCATCCATGGCAATTCGACTTGCCAGATGAATCTGGATGGCGCGCAAGGCTGGATCATCGGCGGACCGCACAAAGGCCTAAACGCCATGTTCGTTTTCATGAACGCCGCGCGTCTGGGTGTGGGAATGCAAGGACTTGGCCTGACCGAAGTCGCGTACCAAAATGCGCTGGTGTACGCCAAAGACCGTATCCAGATGCGCAGCCTTTCAGGCATCAAAGCACCGGACAAGGCAGCCGATCCGATCATCGTCCATCCGGATGTCCGCCGTATGTTGTTGACTGCTAAAGCCTACGCAGAAGGTGGTCGCGCATTCTGTACTTACGTTGCCTTGCAAATTGATAAAGAATTGAATCACCCGGACGAAGTGGTGCGTAAACATGCTGCGGACGAAGTGGCACTGTTGACACCTATCGTTAAGGCCTTTATTACCGACAACGCCTGGATTGCTACGTCGGAATGCATGCAGGTCTACGGTGGCCACGGTTATATCTCTGAATGGGGCATGGAGCAATACGTTCGGGATGCCCGCATCAACATGATTTACGAAGGTACTAACACTATTCAATCGCTGGATTTGCTGGGCCGCAAGGTATTGATGGATAACGGCGTCAAGCTGAAGAAATTTGGCGCCAAAGTCCAGGCTTTCATAGAGCAAAATGGTACTGATGAAGCCTTGTCAGAATTCATCACGCCATTAGCCGATCTAGGCGATAAGGTCACGAAACTGACCATGGAAATCGGCATGAAATCGTTCCAGAATCAAGATGAAGCTGGCGCGGCTGCGGTACCATATTTGCGTCTGGTAGGGCATCTGGTATACGCGTATTTCTTTGCGCAAATGGCGAAGATTGCGCTGGAAAAGCAAGACAGTGGTGACACGTTTTATGTTTCAAAATTGGCGACAGTACGGTTTTACTTCGCTCGTTTATTGCCAGAAACAGCTATGCTGATCCGTCAGGCACGCGCCGGTTCGGCCACCCTGATGGCGTTAGACGCTGACCTGTTTTAAAAGTTTGTGCACAGTGGAACACTGTTTTCGCTGTGCATCTTTCGTATCAGGATTTTGCTAAATTAAGGAGACAACAGTGTCCAATTTCATCGTAAAAAAAGTTGCCGTACTCGGTGCTGGCGTGATGGGTGCACAAATCGCTGCCCACTGCCTGAATGCCAAAGTACCGGTCATCCTGTTTGACCTGCCAGCTAAAGAAGGCCCGAAAAATGGCATCGTGCTGCGCGCCATTGAGAATCTGAAAAAACTCAGCCCCGCACCGTTAGGTAACAAAGACGATGCCGCGCTAATAGAAGTTGGCAATTATGAAGACAATCTGGCGTTGCTGGCCGATTGCGATCTGATCATCGAAGCCATCGCCGAGCGTATGGACTGGAAGCACGATCTGTATAAAAAGGTCGCGCCACATATCGCACCGAACGCGATTTTTGCCTCTAACACATCTGGCTTGTCAATTACTGGTTTGTCCGAAGGTTTCGATGAGGAATTGAAAGCGCGCTTTTGCGGCGTTCACTTCTTCAATCCCCCTCGCTACATGCATCTGGTTGAACTGATTCCTACCGCGTCGACGCGCCCGGAAATTTTGAATCAACTAGAAGGATTCCTTGCCACCACATTAGGAAAAGGCGTAGTCCGCGCTAAAGATACACCGAACTTTATCGCCAACCGGGTTGGCGTTTTCGGTATCTTATCGACCGCGCATCAAGCAGAAAAATTCGGCCTGTCGGTCGATGTCGTGGATGATTTGACCGGTGCTAAATTAGGTCGCGCCAAGTCAGGCACATTCCGTACCGCTGACGTCGTCGGTTTGGATACAATGGGCCATGTCATCAAGACCATGCAGAACAGCCTGCAAGATGATCCATTCTTCAGCGTATATGCTACACCGCCATTGCTGGCGAGCCTGATTGAAAAGGGCGCATTGGGTCAAAAAACCGGCGCCGGATTCTACAAAAAAGTCGGTAAGGATATCTTGCGGATTGATGCTGCGACGGGTGAGTACGTTGCGGGCGGCGGCAAGACAGATGATATCGTAGCGCGCATTCTGAAAGACAAAGATCCAGTCAAGCGCATGAAAACGCTGCGCGAATCGACTAATCCGCAAGCACAATTCTTGTGGTCAATTTTCCGCGATGGTTTCCATTACATCGCAGTGCATCTGCAGTCGATTGCCGACAATGCGCGCGATATCGATTTCGCGATGCGCTGGGGTTTTGGCTGGAGCGTTGGTCCGTTCGAAATCTGGCAAGCCGCTGGCTGGCAGCAAATTGCTGGTTGGGTTAAAGAAGATATTGATGCAGGTAAAGCATTGTGTAACGCTCCTTTACCGGCATGGGTATTTGACGGCCGCATCGGCGTTCATGGCGCTGAAGGCTCTTTTTCGCCAGCGAAAAAAACCAGCGTCGCCCGCTCAGCCCTGGCCGTATATCAGCGTCAGACGTTCCGTGCGCCGCTAGTCGGCGAAGGCATTGCTGACGGCGCAACTGCTGGCACCACTGTATTTGAAGACGAATCGGTTCGCCTCTGGCATCAAAATGACGACGTTCTGGTGATCTCCTTCAAGACCAAGTTGCATGTCATTGGGCCTGGGGTTATTGCTGGCCTGAGTATGGCTGTTGCTGAAGCCGAAAAGAACTTTAAAGGCTTAGTCTTGTGGCACGCAGACGCCGCCAACGGCGGTGCATTCTCGGCCGGTGCTGACTTGCAATCGATGTTGCCATTGTTTATGTCCGGTGGCGTCAAAGCAATCGAGCCGATGGTTGCGCAACTCCAGCAAGCATTCATGGGCCTTAAATACGCCAGCGTTCCGGTAGTTGCGGCAGTCGCTGGCCTGGCATTGGGCGGGGGTTGTGAGTTGGCGTTGCATGCCGCCAAACGGGTTGCTGCACTTGAGTCTTACATTGGTCTGGTCGAAGTCGGCGTTGGTTTGATACCAGCGGGCGGTGGCCTGAAAGAAGCGGCTGTCCGCGCGGCAAATGATGCTGGCGGCAACGATATTTTGCAATTTTTGAAATCGTCATTCCTAAATGCGGCCACTGCAAATGTGTCCAAGTCAGCGCTTGAAGCCAAAAAAATGGGCTACCTGAAATCAAGCGACGTCATCGTCTTCAATGCCTATGAGTTGTTGCATGTTGCCAAGGTTGAAGCCCGTGCAATGTTCGACGCTGGATATCGTCCGCCATTGAAGGCGCTGATTCCAGTGGTCGGTCGCGGCGGTATTGCGACCATCATGGCGCAGTTGGTCAACATGCGCGATGGTGGTTTCATCTCTATGCATGACTACAAGCTGGGATGCATGGTTGCTGAAGTCGTTTGTGGCGGCGAAATTGAAGAGGGCAGCCTCGTAAGCGAGCAATGGCTCCTGGATTTAGAGCGCAAAGCCTTTATGGAATTGCTGAATCATCCAAAAACGCAGGAGCGCATTATGGGCATGCTGCAAACCGGTAAACCGGTCCGCAACTAATAACGGAGATTTAAATGACTAAACAACTTCAAGACGCTTATATCGTTGCTGCGACCCGTACGCCAATCGGTAAAGCGCCACGTGGCATGTTCAAGAACACCCGTCCTGACGATTTGTTGGTACGTGTACTGCAATCAGTGATGGCGCAGGTGCCGGATCTGGACCCTAAACTGATCGAAGATGCGATCATTGGTTGCTCGTTCCCCGAAGGCGCACAAGGCCTGAACATGGCACGTAACGGTATCTTGCTGGCTGGCTTGCCCAACACCATTGGCGGTGTCACCGTCAATCGTTATTGCGCCTCCGGCATTACTGCTATTGCGATGGCTGCTGACCGGATTCGGGTTGGTCAGGCTGACGTCATGATCGCTGGCGGTGCCGAGTCGATGTCGATGGTGCCAATGATGGGCTTCCACCCATCGGTCAATATGAATGTCTTCAAGGACGAAAATATCGGCATGGCATACGGCATGGGCCTGACCGCAGAAAACGTCGCCAAACAATGGAAAGTGTCCCGCGAAGCGCAGGATGACTTTGCCTTGCTGTCGCACCAAAAGGCGATCGCCGCGCAACTAGCCGGTGAGTTCGATGACGAGACTACTTCGGTCGATATCATTGAGCGTTTTCCAAATCTGGCAACCGGTCAGATCGATATCAACACACGCACCGTCAGTCGCGATGAAGGTGCGCGTGCCGAATCGACCCTGGCGGCACTGGCTAAATTAAAGCCGGTATTTTCGCCAAAAGGCAGCGTCACCGCCGGTAACAGTTCGCAAACCTCGGATGGCGCGGGCGCATTGGTTCTGGTCAGCGAAAAGATTTTGAAACAATTTAACTTGACGCCACTGGCACGTTTCGCATCCTTTGCTGTGCGCGGGGTTCCACCGGAAATCATGGGAATAGGTCCAAAAGAAGCGATCCCTGCCGCGTTACGCGCTGCCGGCATTACCCAAGATCAGCTCGACTGGATCGAATTGAACGAAGCGTTTGCGGCGCAGGCGATAGCGGTGATTCAGGACCTCGGTCTGGATCCATCCAAGGTCAATCCAATGGGTGGCGCGATTGCGCTGGGTCATCCGCTGGGCGCAACCGGTGCTATCCGTGCTGCGACCACGATCCATGCGTTACGTCGTAAGAATCTGAAATACGGTATGGTCACAATGTGCGTCGGTACCGGTATGGGCGCCGCAGGTATTTTTGAGCGCATGTAATATCGGTAGAACGATAAGCCGATTGATACGCTGATCGACTGAACGTTGCTTACTTCTGGAAGAGCCGTGCCGCTGTCGCTGTACGGCTCTTTTTTATTGACCAAATCAACGGCATAGATGAAAGTGAATGCAGCTTTTCGTCATTGCCTGCCATGTCGTTACGTAAATGACTAACGAATAACGGTTAACGGTCAACGTTCCCTGCGACCGTATTTTTATATAATAAATTTTTTGCGTTTCTGGAGATGAAAATTGGACATTTTGACGAGTAAGGAAAACGGTATTTTAACGATCGCTATCGATCGTCTGGACAAGAAAAATGCGTTAACCGCTGCGATGTATCAAACGATGGTCGATGCGATCAAGGATGCTGAAGCAGACGCGTCTGTGCGCGTGATTATGTTTGTTGGTAAGCCGCAGATATTTTGCGCAGGTAACGACATCGAAGACTTCCTGAAAAATCCGCCCAATAGTCCTGCCAGCCCGGTATTTCAGTTTTTATGGCAAATCAGCCACGCCAGCAAACCGTTGGTGGCAGCGGTGTCCGGCGCTGCGGTCGGTATCGGTACCACCATGTTATTGCATTTCGATCTGGTATATGCCGCAGATAATGCGCGATTTTCAATGCCGTTTACGCAGCTTGGTTTATGCCCGGAAGCGGCATCCAGTTTGCTATTTCCACAACTAGCCGGTTATCAGCGCGGTGCAGAGAAATTGCTGCTCGGTGAAGCATTTGACGTCAACGAGGCGCTGGCAATGGGGTTGGTCAACAAGATACTTCCCGCCGAAGAATTGCTAGCGTTTGCACAGGCGCAAGCGGCCAAGCTGGTGGCGTTGCCTGCGGCCTCAATCCGCATCACCAAGCAATTGATGAAGGGTACACAAACAGCAGCAGTCGAGGCCAAAATGACGCAGGAAATTTCGCATTTCGGTGAGATGTTAAAAGCGCCGGAAGCCAAGGAAGCGTTCACGGCATTCTTCGAAAAGCGTCGGCCGAATTTTGGGCAGTTTAATTAATTTGGTTGTATTTGGCCGGACTGCCGGGGAGAGAGGGCGTCTTTTTTAAGCCTCACCCTGATTTCTCGGCACTTTTTGAGAGCTTAATATTGTCATCGTTCGTATCGCTAACACCTGCCATGACAACAAGTTCATCATCTGACCAAAATATGCTAACTAGGGGTAATCCTTTTGCGTAAGTTTCACCTATAAATTTACCCTCCGCTGTGTATGCTCTGACTTATCCGTGTTGATCATAGTCTCCAAAAGAATTTCCGGGGAAACCTACGTATGGGATCCATTCATCAATGCTGAAGACCTTATATCGCTGATAGTAAAGCTGATAGTAAAATTCGTTGTTAGGGCTATATCTTTTCTTCCCGTAGGGTATTCCCTCGCGCCATTTGAAATAAAAAAGATAGATCATTAGCGGTAAAAATATTATAAAAATTAGCCTCCTTTTTTTGACTTTTACCATGGCAGTTCAGCAGTAGTTGGAAGTTGAATTCTTCCATCATTGTATTTATTATGCACGCCATCCATCACTGCAAGTACATCACGAGACCAGAAAATGTGTGCTCTCGGTATCCCATTTGCGAAAACTTCTCCAATAAATTTTCCGTCAGCCGTGTATGCCCTGACATATCCGTGTCTATCGTAATCTCCATCTGAGCCTTGGGGAGCAGGTACAAATGGAATCCACTCATCAATGCTAAAAACTTTGTGTAGTTGGAAGTAAAACTTATTATTCGGACTATATTCTTTTTCTCCGTAAGGTGTTCCCTCGTGCCATTTTGAATAAATCAAATAGACCATTAGCGGTAAAATTATTATACAAATTAGCCTTCTTTTTTTGACTTTTACCATGGTATCGGGATTTCCATTCCTCTGGGAGCCTTCGTCCACATCACATCCGAATATACGACGAAATCGCCACCTGTTTGATGGTGCTTCTGATACCGACGAAAATCTTCGTTAAAGACCGGAACCAGGCTCGGAAACATTTCAGCGATTTTGCTCATATTTCTCGCGTTATACATCAACATGTAAACGGCCGTCTCCGCTTTGGGCAATAACCGACTTTTACTCCATACGCCCAAGGGGAACATTTGTTCAAAGGTTGAAGTAGTATTGAAATCATAGGTGTCGCGAAAATAAATGCCAATTTGCTGAACGATAAAATCATCGCGTTGCAGTAGCAAATTCATGCGTGCCTCACCGACGATGGCTATTTTGAAAGTGCCTTTGCCAACAGCGCCATACAATTCGTCAAGCACGTCCACTTTTGAACCAAATTCTTCAAAATTTACCTGGTACACACTAGTAAGCGCGATGCCGACCTTGACAGCGGTTGGTGGAAAGGCCCTCTGTTACGAACCCTTTTGCGGTCGTGAGGTCGCCGATAAGAATGTAATAGCGTTTAGCCAATGGCGTTCCTGATAAGTTGATCTTCGTAAAGTGCAGCGAAGTATCTCCTCATTTGGTCGCGTTTGGACGCGTTTGGAATGCAAGTTAGGTGTTTGACTTATGCGAGCGTACAAAAGCAGGCGAAAGACTTTGCAATGCATTATTATTTTTGCGATTGTCTTAGAATTCGTTTGCGATCTGCAGCGAGCGAATTGCGCAGGTGAAGAATATAGCGTGTAATACGACGCCATCGGACGTAATAACATTGACGCTTCTCTTGTTTTTAATACGCAGGTCGACGTCAGCAAATCCCGTCATTTTTTCAACCTAAACGTACATAAAAAAACCCGACAAAATGTCGGGTTTTTTATACAAAGGATGCGCGTTACATCATCCTGTCAGGTCTGGCTTAATTACATTTTGATTTACATTTTTGATTTAGTGGTTTCCGCCGCATCATGTACCTTTGAGCCGCCGGCCTCAACGTCCTTGCCCATGCCTGCGAAAGTGTTACAAGCGGAGAGAACGCTGAACAAGCTCAGTACTGCTGCTATCGAAACGATTTTCTTGATCATAATGGGCTCCTGGGGCTGTTAAAAAATGCCATACCGTGAAACCACGGGTATGTGCTATGTGTCGGTCTCGCATTGGTAGTGTGCCTAATCTCGTTGATAAATTATACTGATAGTTACCACACATAAATATTAGTGATCATTGTCAATAATGAATTATCAAAAGTTGAGAAAAGTCAGCATTAGATTAACTTTTCTGAGAGATTGTGTCCATAGTCGCAGCGTATCTGTTGTTTCCCGGTAAAAGGTTCTTTAAATCTGGTGGAGTACGTGCTAGTGGCATTACAAACCGATTGAGCGTAGCTGAAGTAGCAAGCCACCAATGCCGTCCCACATAATCTGGACGCCGATGCAAAGCAATATAAATGAATACATCCGTAGCATCACGGTCGTGCCCGTGTCACCCAGAAATCGCACCAATACCCCCGCGAAGCGATTGCTAAAATAGACCGCGGCGGCGGCCAGCGCTAATGCGACAACCGCCGCGGTGAGTGTGATGAGGACCGGCACCTCCGGTATCCGCAGACCTGCGCCCAGAGTAATCGCGACCGAAATTGATCCCGGTCCCACCGTAAAGGGGAAGGTTAGTGGGTAGAAGGCTTTTTTGGAAGCGAGTTCTTTGGTCCAGAGTGATCCGGGAATCGTTTCTATCTTTTGAACCTCCTCCATGTTTAGTAGTTTCCATGCGGTAGCGATGACCAGCAAGCCACCGGCGACTTTTACAACCGGGAGCGAAATACCAAAAAAGGCTAATACATGCGTACCGATAAACATCCCGGCAACTAGTAGAATAAAGGTATTGACGGCAACGCGCCACGCCAGCGCATTGCGCGTGAGGTCCGAGGCACCGGCAGTCAGCGAATGAAAAATCGGCGCGTTGCCGGGAGGATTCATGATCGGTAATAGCGCGGCCAGGACAAAGAATACGGTCTTAAGAAATGCGAGTAGGTGAAGTTGCATCCGGTCCGTTCTATCGTTAGGGCAGTAAAGGGGCGCGCAGGCTAGCACGTCCCGATTTTAGACTGAGGAAGGTCTGGGCGGCAAGAACTTAGAAGCCAAACGCAAACGCTGCGCTATCAATTCCAGCTACTTCTCCGTTAATGCATTGGGCCAGTAGCCTGGCGCTTCCATGCGTTAGGGTCCAGCCAAGTCCACCATGCCCGACGTTCAGAGATGGATTGCCAACAGGTGAAGCGCCGACGGGTATTTCCGAAGAGTAAAAACGCTACCATACAGACGTCCGCAGTGGATCGCAGCCAAACAAAGCCTGGCTGCGGACGGGCATAAAAAGACGCCGCAGACGCCCGTAAATTTAGAGTGGACCATACGGATTGCGGGGTGAACGGTACCATGCTGTTTCGGTATTGAGCGCGCCAATATCCGGGGCCACAATGGTATTCCTGCGATCCAGCTTTGCGAGCGGCCAACACTGAGGTAGAATGCGGTTTGAAGTAAGCCAGACAACCGCTGGTCGTGCAGTGCAAGCTGCGTGGCGGGAGGAAGGTCCGGACTCCATAGAGCAGGGTGACGGTTAATGGCCGTCCGCCGTGAGGCGAGGAATAGGGCCACAGAGACGAGCGTATTAAGTTACGGTGAAACGCGGTAACCTCCACCCGGAGCAATTCCAAATAGGCACGCGTTGATGTTGCTCGCGGAGCGTGCGGGTAGGAAGCTTGAGCGCTGGAGTAATTCAGCGCCTAGAGGAATGGTTGTCATAACGGGCGGGCGCAAGCCTCAACGTCGTAACAGAATCCGGCCTATCGGCTTACTTCATTTTTTACTGATTTTGCCGGTGCAGCATTGCATCCTGGTAACCAAATCGCTCTTTCTCCTGCCGTGATATCAGACCCTGTCTGAGCGTATGATAGTGCCTGAAATAACTTCTTTAAGAGGGCCGCAGATATATCTCGGCATATCTTTGGATATTCTCTGGAAGTTTTGAGGATTCTTTTCGGACTTCTTCCCAATCGTCGCTAAAGTATTGTCCAAATTATTCTGCAATGTTTTGGGAAATTCTCGGGTGATCCAGATTCTCCGTAACAAATTTTTCCGTTAGCATTGATTGATCCAGCGATCCCGGTTTCATTCTTAAGCACTTTTTTTGCCTTTCCTGCTGCGTCCCTCCTTATCCAATCATTTTTAGAATTCTTTAGAGCTGCTGAATCCAGTTTCAATATGTTCGCGTATATCACTCTGCAAGCTCCGAAACAATCGCCTTTCTCAAGGAAACTATCATGCGCAAAATTAGCTCCGTAATCACTCTCTCCGCAGCATTGTTGGTCGCGAACGTGGCCTTTGCTGAAAACACAGTGATGGTCGGTGGTCAAAGTATGCTCCCAAGCAAAGACATCATAGATAATGCAGTCAATTCAGCCGATCACACCACGCTTGTGGCTGCAGTAAAAGCGGCTGGACTGGTCGATACGCTCAAAGGCAAAGGTCCGTTCACTGTTTTCGCACCTACCAATGCGGCTTTTAATAAATTGCCCGCCGGTACCGTGGATACTCTGGTGAAACCAGAAAATAAAGCAACGCTGACAAAGATTTTGACATACCACGTCGTACCAGGACGTTATGATTTTGCCGCGCTTTCGAGCGCGATCAAAAAGGGTGGCGGGCAAGCCGAGCTGGCAACAGCGAGCGGCGTTAAACTTACCTTCAAACAAAACGGTATGCATAATATTGACGTCATCGATGACGGTGGTCACGTAGCCAGTATCAGCACCTACGATGTATATCAGTCGAACGGCGTGATTAATGTGATCGACACCGTCATGCTCCCAAAATAACTTTGCGCTTGACGGCACAATCAGTCGTCCGGGCAGCAACCAAGTGAAAAATTAATTAAGCGCAGTGCAGGCACCATCGTTACGCTGTTGCCAGCAGCCCATCGATCAAAAAGGTGGTTGTGAGTTGGGACGACATCATTCTCCGGTGTCGTCTTTTTTTTTGGAATTACGAAAAATCGCCCCAGCGGCGTAGTGCTTTCCTGGTCAGCACCTGGCCCGACCAACGTAGCCCGGCCACCGTGGCCCGACCACCGTGGCCCGACCACCGTGGCCCGGAACAACATCATGTTGGCGTCGGCATGTTTGGCAACTCCGTTGCTGGAACAATTATTCGCAAGTCCTATTCTTGTACTTTTTTTGATCAAAGCTTTTTGCATTAGATTGCCAATCGGGGCGAGGCCGTGTTGACGCTCATTGTGACGGTTCTTGTGATGCGCATTGTGACGCTCATTGTGACGCTCATTGTGACGCTCATTGTGACGCTCATTGTGACGTTTACGTAAACGTCAATTCTTGCTATCCTGCACCGGATGCATAGCCACCAATACCCATGGAGCGACGCCAGAAAATTACCCCTAGCGAGCGCAATCATGTGCGTATTGTCGGATAATTAAAAAATTGCTGCTCATGCCAGCGGTTAAGCGTCAAACCCAGACTAAACGACATCACCTATCAGGAGACAAATTTCATGGATTTCGAACTGTCAGAAGACCAGCGTGCGTTTCAGCAAACGGCGCGCGATTTTTCCTTTGGTGAGTTAGCACCGCACGCAGCGCGCTGGGATGCTGAGGGGATTTTTCCCACCGAGGTGATTGCAAGGGCGGGCGAGCTCGGATTTTGCGGTTTATATACGCCGGAGGAATTCGGGGGGCTGGGGTTGTCGCGTCTGGATGCAACCATTGTGTTTGAGGAACTGGCACGCGGCTGTACCTCCACCACGGCATACCTGACGATACATAATATGGTGAGCTGGATGGTGGCCAACTGGGCAACGCCGATTTTCAAACAGCAATGGTGCGAGCAGCTCGCCAGCGGTAAAAAGTTAGGCTCATATTGCCTGACCGAACCCGGCGCAGGATCAGATGCAGCCTCACTTAAAACGAGCGCCGTGCTGGACGGCGACACGTATGTCATTAATGGCGCAAAAGCGTTTATTTCCGGCGCGGGTGCGACCGACCTGCTGGTCGTCATGGCCCGCACTGGCGGTGAGGGCGCGGGCGGCGTATCGGCATTCGTAGTCCCGGCCGATTCACCGGGCATCAGTTACGGACGTAAAGAGCAAAAGATGGGATGGAATAGCCAGCCAACCCGCACGATAAGTTTTGATAATGTACGCATTTCTGCCGACCATTTAATGGGTCGGGAGGGCGAAGGTTTTCGGATGGCGATGCGCGGTCTGGATGGTGGCCGTATCAATATCGCGACCTGTTCGGTTGGTACCGCGCAGGCCGCGCTGGATGCGGCGCAGGCATACATGAACGAGCGCCGCCAGTTTAAGCGGCCTTTGGCAGATTTTCAGGCACTGCAATTTAAGCTCGCCGACATGCAGACCGAGTTGGTGGCGGCGCGCCAGATGGTCCGATTGGCGGCCTGCAAACTGGACGCCAAAGATCAGAATGCGACGACTTATTGCGCGATGGCAAAGCGCTTTGCGACCGATACAGGCTTCCAGATTTGCAATGAAGCGCTCCAAATCCATGGCGGTTATGGGTACATTCGTGAATATCCGCTGGAGCGCTATTTCCGCGACGTTCGGGTACATCAGATATTGGAAGGCACCAATGAAATCATGCGGGTTATTATTGCGCGTAATTTACTGAGCAATGGATCAAACGAGGACGTACGATGAATCAAATGAATTCTGCCGGATTAGCCCAATCGGTACTATTTGAAGAGCGCGTGGCTCAAAATGGCAAACGAATCGGTATCGCGACGCTAAATGCAGAAAAAAGCTTAAATGCACTCTCGTTAGAGATGGTCGATTTGCTCGATCCGCAATTGCGACTATGGGCGGCCAATCCGGCAATCGCCATCGTGGTACTGCAGGCAGCGGGCGAAAAGGCCTTCTCCGCTGGTGGCGATCTGCAACATTTATATCGCACGATGCTGGATCAGCAGGCTTCGGACGCACCTGACAATATTCAGGGCAACGCTTACGCCGGGGCTTTTTTTGAACGTGAATATCGGTTGGATTATATGATCCACACCTTTCCCAAGCCCATTCTTGCGTGGGGACACGGGATTGTAATGGGCGGCGGCATTGGACTGATGGCTGGCGCAAGTCATAGAGTTGCGACAGAGAAATCCCGCTTCGCAATGCCGGAGATCACTATCGGTTTGTACCCGGATGTCGGTGGAACCTGGTTTCTTAATCGTATGCCGGGTCACATCGGCTTGTTTCTGGCGCTGACCGGGGCCGCGATTGGTGCTACCGACGCGATTTTTGCGAAGCTCGCAGATTATGAAATTGCGCAGGCCGATAAGCCAGCTGTATTTGACGCGCTATTGACCCAACCCTGGACCGGTGAAAACGACGATGTTGTATTGACGCGGTTGCTGCAACGTCACCTTACCCCCACTTCAGAGGCGGTGTCGTCGCCAATAAGTACCAATTATGCGTTAATCAATCAACTTTGTAGCAAACCTACCTTGCCGGAAATCGTCAATGCTATCCTTGCACTTAAGTCCGAGGACGTGTGGCTGCAAAAGGCAGCGGCAGTGTTGCGCGCTGGTAGCCCTGGCTCTGCCGCGCTAACTTTTGCTTTGTTAAAACGTGGCCGACATTTGTCGTTGGCCGAAATTTTCCGTCTGGAATACGTGGTAACGCTGAACTGCGCCCTCCGTTCAGATTTCTGCGAGGGGGTAAGGGCGTTGATCATCGATAAAGATCGTCAGCCAAAATGGCAGCATACTTCCTTGGCAGACGTCAGTCGCGATTGGGTAAATGGTTTTTTTGTCGGTCCATGGACGGGTGAAAATCAGGCAAGCCATCCTCTCGCAGATTTGCGTACGACCAGTTTGCCTATTAAAATAACGACATTTACTTAATTCTGCATGCTGACCGGCCATCCAGCACCCAAATCCAGAGATAATAGCGATGCGGCTTGGCGGATAGCGCAGTATGAAATGCGACGCATAATAAGACTTTTAAACGACGACAAATTTTTGCAAATTTAAATCAGCTCACCAAAACGAATACTATGGCTCCAGGCCTTATTACTCCTTGATAACAAGGTCGGTTACCCCTTATACTTCGAAGGTTTTATCTTGTGCGTATCGGTAGGCCCTATGCATTGAGGTGACACATGATGGATCGGCGGGAGTGGGATTTGAAGCGGAATTGCGCCATCGCACCGCGACAACTTGCACATTTCTATGCGGGTCTATGTGCCACGTCGTTTTTGGTTGCGGCGGTATGGACGCTTCGCGGAGCCTGGTTTGTGATGGTGTTTGCGGTACTTGAAATGTTAGCTGTAGGCATCGCATTGCTAGTCTACGCAAGGCACGCGACCGACCGCGAGCGCGTTATTATGCAAGATGATTGTCTGTTGGTAGAGTTAATACAGGCACAAGATATAAGACAGTACAGATTGGCATTACGTTCAATCCGCATAGTAGGGCAATCTTCTCGCAGGCATTTGATAGGTCTGGAGTCAGACGGTGTGCGGGTTGACGTGGGACGGTTTTTGACGGAATGGAGGCGGCGCGAATTTGTGCGGGAGTTGCGGCTAGCGTTGCAACACAAAGGCGTGTCTGGTAGTTGATAGAATTATAATTTTGGTTTTTGGGGTAAACATGAAATATGCGAAGCGCCTTATATCGTTGATGCTTGCAGCGCTTTCCTTGACGGCTTTGCCGTCGTGGGCAGTGAAAGATAGCATTGGCGGTCCTGCGGTACTGCAATTGAATTTTCAGCCACCGGTGACGCAAATTGCGCAGCAGATCTATGATCTGCACACCTGGATGCTGATCATTTGTCTGGTGATTTTTGTCGCTGTATTTAGCGTCATGTTTTATTCGATTGTGATGCATCGCAAGTCACGTGGTGCCAAATCTGCTAGTTTTCATGAGAGCACAACGGTAGAAATTGCGTGGACGGTAGTGCCTTTCCTGATCGTGATTGGGATGGCCTTGCCAGCGACCAAAACCGTGGTGGCGATGAAGGACACGTCCAACGCCGATCTGACGATCAAGGCGACCGGCATGCAATGGAAATGGGGCTACGATTATCTCAAAGGTGAAGGCGAGGGCATATCTTTCTTGTCTACGCTGGCCACACCGCATGAGCAAGTTGTAGATTCCACAAAAGTCAAAAACGACAATTATTTGCTTGAGGTCGATAACGAAGTTGTCGTCCCAATCAACAAAAAAGTCCGGATCATCACCACCGCTAATGATGTTATCCACTCGTGGACTATTCCAGCGTTTGGCGTGAAGCAGGATGCTATTCCCGGATTTGTCCGTGACACCTGGTTCAAAGCCGAAAAAATCGGTACCTACCGCGGTCAGTGCGTTGAGCTATGCGGTAAAGATCATGGCTTCATGCCTATCGTTGTGAAAGTCGTCAGCGATGCCGATTACACTAAATGGGTCGATGGTAAAAAGAAAGAAATGGCTGCCCAAGCGGATGATCCGAACAAAGTATGGACCATCGACGAGCTGAAAACACGTGGCGAGAAGGTCTACACTGCAAATTGTGTTGCCTGTCATCAAGCGACAGGTAAAGGTATTCCCGGTGCATTCCCTGCTCTCGACGGTGATCCGGTGGTGAATGGCCCGCGTGGCGCGCAAATTGACGTTCTGCTAAACGGTAAAATTAACGGTGCAATGCAAATGCCGGCCTGGAAAGCTGTATTGTCGGATACCGAAATTGCTGCGGTGATTACATATACCCGTAACACATGGTCCAACAAGGCTGCAGAAAACATTGTTCAACCGGCTGAAGTGCTGGCTGCGCGCAAGTAATTGAATTAGGAGATTGAGATGAGCACAACAGCAGTCGATCACGTACACGATCATTCTCACGATCATCATGATCACCACGACGATCACGCCCATGATGTTCCAACGGGCTGGCGTAGATGGTTATTTGCGACGAACCACAAAGATATCGGTACGTTGTATCTATGGTTCTCGTTCACGATGCTGTTATCAGGCGGCGTGTTGGCGATGTTGATTCGTGCCGAGTTATTTGAGCCAGGCTTGCAGTTTTTCAAGCCTGAGTTCTTTAACCAGCTGACAACAATGCACGGCATCATCATGGTTTTCGGTGCGATCATGCCAGCCTTCGTCGGCTTTGCTAACTGGATGATTCCGCTGCAAATCGGCGCATCAGACATGGCATTTGCACGGATGAATAACTTTTCATTCTGGCTATTGCCGCCAGCCGCGATTCTGCTGCTGACATCGTTCCTCGTGCCGGGTGGCGCAACTGCTGCCGGCTGGACCTTGTATGCGCCGCTATCGACCCAGATGGGACCTGGTATGGACATGGCAATTTTTGCGATGCACATCATGGGTGCGTCCTCGATCATGGGCTCAATCAACATTGTCACTACCGTACTTAATATGCGCGCTCCTGGCATGACATTGATGAAGATGCCAATGTTTTGCTGGACTTGGTTGATTACTGCGTATTTGCTGATTGCGGTCATGCCAGTATTGGCCGGTGCCATCACCATGACGCTGACCGATCGCCATTTCGGCACCTCATTCTTTAATGCTGCCGGTGGCGGCGATCCAGTGATGTATCAGCATATTTTCTGGTTCTTTGGTCATCCAGAGGTATACATCATGATTTTGCCTGCGTTCGGCATCATCTCGCAAATTATCCCGGCTTTCGCACGTAAGCAATTATTCGGTTATGCATCAATGGTGTACGCAACAGCATCCATCGCGATTCTGTCGTTCATCGTCTGGGCGCATCACATGTTCACCACTGGTATGCCCGTGACTGCCCAATTGTTTTTCATGTACGCAACGTTGTTGATCGCGGTGCCGACAGGCGTCAAGATATTCAACTGGATCGCGACCATGTGGCGTGGTTCAATGACATTTGAAACCCCGATGTTATTCGCAGTTGGCTTCATTTTCGTGTTCACGATGGGTGGCTTTACCGGTTTGATTCTGGCGGTGACGCCAATTGATATCCAGATGCAGGATACCTATTATGTTGTAGCGCATTTCCACTATGTGCTGGTGGCGGGTTCGTTGTTTGGTTTGTTCGGTGGTTACTATTACTGGAGCCCTAAGTGGACTGGCTTCATGTACAACGAAACACGCGGCAAAATCCATTTCTGGGCTTCGTTGATCACTTTCAATATTACGTTTTTCCCGATGCATTTCCTGGGTTTGGCAGGAATGCCGCGCCGTATTGCAGATTACCCGGCCCAATTCACCGATTTCAATATGCTTGCGTCGATTGGTGCATTTGGTTTCGGTCTCAGCCAGCTTTATTTCTTGTTTTTCGTTGTTATTCCATCGATCAAAGGCGGCGTAAAAGCACCTGCGAAACCTTGGGATGGTGCAGAAGGTCTTGAGTGGACTATACCAAGTCCGGCACCGTTTCATACATTTGAAGTACCACCGACCGTAAAATGATAGGAATGGCAGGCTTTTGCCTGCCAACTCACCATGTCCGAAAGAAAAAAGCCAAATAATCTTCGCACAGCATTACTGCTGGCGTCAGTTGCCTTTGTTTTTTATATAGGCATATTCGTCAATAGAGTGTGGTTTAGTTGATGAGTGATAAGCCAGATAGTGAAGGTCGTGCCTACACGCTCAAGCTGAATCGCAACATGCTTGGCAAGTTGGTTGTCATTGCCGGGATTATGTTTGGATTCGGTTATGGCCTGGTGCCGGTCTATAAATCTATTTGTGCATTGACGGGTGTCAATTTTTTGACGCCGCAAGACAGTACTGTTGTAGCACCGACCAATACTCAGATTGATAAGTCCAGAACGATTACAGTCGAATTTGACGGTAATTCGCGCGGACCATGGCGGTTTCGTCCAGCGGTAAGTAGCATGCAAGTGCATCCTGGTGAAATGACGCAAATTCTTTACGAAGTCGTCAATAAGGAAGCCCGCACGATGGAAGCGCAAGCTATTCCAAGCTACGCGCCGATGCAGGCAGAAGCATTCTTTAAAAAAGTAGAATGTTTTTGTTTTACGCAACAAACACTTGGTCCGAATCAGGCTAAGGAGTTTCCGGTGGTGTTTTACATCGATCCAAAGCTGCCTAAGAATGTGAAGTCTATTGTCCTGTCTTATACGTTTTTTGAAATTAATAAGCCGGTAGTGGTTAAGCCAGCTTAACGACTGTGGGTTTACGGTCAGATGGATGCGGATATATTTACTGGAGCGACGCTGCAACGCGGCGCGAGGTCTGCGGCCTGACCGCCATGACCGCCAGAAGCAGTATAAAGGGTAACAAATGTCGGATCTGAAGAAGGCAAGTCGCCGAAAAATGTCCTTTGGGGCAACGGTTAAAGCGGTTTTGTGGGGATTCTTCGGAGTACGTAAAAAGAAAGATTACGAAAGTGACGCGGCAGGCCTGAACCCGATCCATGTAGTGATTGCCGGGGTTATCGGTGCAATCATTTTCATCGTAATATTGATCACGATCGTGAAGCTGGTCGTCGCTTCGTAAGCTCAAAAGTAAGCTCAAAAAAATTATTTAAATTTGTATCGGGAGATGGAAATGAGTGCTCAACAAGCTAACGTGCCTTACTATTTTGTGCCAGGGCCATCTAAATGGCCTGTGCTCGCCGGTGTCGCGCTGCTTGTGACTATGTTAGGTGCTGCGGGCTGGGTAAATAGTATCGCCCTCGCTCCGGAACTGTGTGTCATCGGTATTCTGGGTTTGCTGGTTGTCTTGTACAAATGGTTCGGTGATGCAATCCACGAATCTGAAAGCGGCATGTACAACGCCCGCATCGATACCTCATTTCGATGGAGCATGAGTTGGTTCATCTTCTCTGAGGTCATGTTCTTTGCTGCTTTTTTTGGCGCATTATTTTACGCGCGCAGTATTTCAATGCCATGGCTGGCTGATCTGGATCACAAAATATTGTGGCCGGATTTTGCTGCGCATTGGGGTAATGCCGGACCTGCCGGTACGATCGAAACGTTCCGGACGATGGGACCATTTCCGATTCCCACTATTAACACTGCGTTGTTGCTAACGTCTGGTGTGACACTGACTATTTCTCATCACGCTTTACGCGCTGGACATCGTGGCAAGACGGCTCTTTGGTTGGCCGCAACGGTATTGCTGGGCGCTACGTTCATGTGTTTTCAGGCCGCTGAATACATGGAAGCCTATCAGGAATACAACCTGAGACTGACTTCCGGTATCTACGGATCGACTTTCTTCTTGTTGACCGGCTTCCATGGCTTCCATGTGACCATCGGTGCGATTATGCTTTCGGTTGTGCTGTATCGGGTACTTAAAGGACACTTTACCCCGGATAACCATTTCGCCTTTGAAGGCGCTGCCTGGTATTGGCATTTTGTCGATGTGGTCTGGCTTGGTTTGTACGTTGTGGTGTACTGGCTGTAGGTCAATCGCGTATCGGTCAAGTGATCATATTACGATGACTGCCTACTGTTAAAAGAGAGGCCGCACTTCCGTGCGGCCTTTTTACTGTCAAGTTTCAAATGGTTATTACGGCAATATCTGGGGCAAATGTAGAGCCATTTGTTAGTCAGAGAATTTCTTTATGGACCGATTATTGCCTTCTTTTCGATCACTACGCAGCATCATTAAATACGGGCAAGTTCTCCCGGAATAAGTAAAGGGCGGATTTAACGAATGCCGGTCGGCTGGATATATCCCAGTTTATAGGCAATCAGGATCAGAATGAATAGCGTAATCGAGAACCCCACCCTCAGCGCTAACGCTTGCACGGTGCGATTGCTTTTACCTTTGTCGCGCATCAAAAAAATGAGTGCAGACGCAAGACTGGCGATAATGAGAATGAAAGCGATGGCGACAAGGATTTTCATGGGGTGGCTTCAGGAATCGATAACTAAGGCGATATTGTAATGCGATTGAGATTCAAATTTAGGTTGATTCCGTTTGTAGCCACGCTGTTTTTGGTAGCGCTAGGTATTTCTCTGGCGCAATGGCAGACGCGACGCGGCGATCAAAAGCAGGCGATAGCAAACGCTATCATGCAGCGCGGTGCACAGGCGCCGCTAGCCCTTAACGCGGGGCCGCAAAACCCTGAGCAACTTGAATATCGACATGTTACCGTCCGTGGCGAGTTTGTCACTGCGTGGCCGGTTTATCTGGATAACCGCAGTTACAAGGGCGCCCCTGGATTTTATGTGCTCATGCCGCTCAAATTAGCGAACTCAGACCAGTATGTGTTGGTCCAACGCGGTTGGCTTCCACTTAATTCGCAAAATCGCGCAACACTATTACCTTATGTAACACCATCCGGATTGGTTAATGTAGAAGGGGTGGTACGCCGTCAAGCTGGGCGCGTGTTGCAACTAGGGCAACCCACGGCGCTGCAAGCTGGCGCGATTGTCCAGAACCTTGATATTGCGAATCTGGCGGCGGTGAGTAAATTTCAATTGCAGCCGCTATTAATTGAACAGACAGGAAATAATCAGGATGGTCTTGTCCGCGATTGGCCGAGTCCATCGCTGGGAATCGAGATGCATCGAGGTTATGAATTCCAATGGTACGCGCTGGCTGTCATGGCCTTCCTCTTTTTTGTCGTAACAGGATGTAGACAAGGAATCAAAGATGCAAAAAAATCCTATGACCATGAACGCAAATAATATGTCTCTCGAAAAAAGTAACGGGCAGCCGCTAAAGCAGTCATCCAAGCGGCCTGTCGTGCAGGACCCCAAGGCAAAACGTAACGGTCGTCTCAAAATGTTTCTCATTGTGGCGGTCTGTGCGGCCCCGATGATTGCCTCTTACATCACTTACTATGTGATCAAGCCAGAGTCCCGCACCAACTACGGTGTTCTGCTAAATCCGTCGCAGTATGCGATTCCTGAGCTAGGCCTTACCGAGTTGGATGGGACGGCGGCGACGCTTGGTGCTTATAAAGGTAAATGGATAATGCTGCAGGTTGACAGCGGTGATTGTCAAAAAGAATGTAAAGATTCACTATTTGAAATGCGTCAGCTGCGTCTGATGCAAGGGAAGGAGCGTGAGCGCATTGAGCGCGTCTTACTGGTTACCGATAACAAACCTGTGGACGTTAAAGGTTTAGCGCCCTTTGAAGGTACGCACCTGTTGCGGGGTAAGGCCGACATGATAAAAGCATGGCTGCCAACCGAACCCGGGACAAGTGCCAGCGATCACCTTTATCTTATTGATCCACGCAACAATTTGATGATGCGCTTTCCCAAGAGTTCGGATCCTTATAAAGTGAAGACCGACCTGTCTAAATTGCTGCGCGCGTCCGCAATCGGCTAAGTAGCCGCAATCACCTATGAAAAATTTACTGCAACTCGCTGCCATGGGGATTCTGGTGGCCCTGTTGGCGCTCAGTATCGTGTGGGCCTCCAGGGACGCCGATAAATATCGAAAGCTCGTATGGGTGACGTTATTTTTGACGTTTGATTTAATTATGTTTGGGGCATTTACGCGCCTGACCGATTCTGGCCTAGGTTGCCCTGACTGGCCGGGTTGTTACGGTCATTCCAACCCCTTATTGGCACTGTCACACATCAATGCAGCGCAAGAGGCAATGCCCGACGGCCCCGTAACCTGGATCAAAGCCTGGATTGAAATGACGCATCGCTATTTTGCCATGGGCGTAGGTGTGCTAATTATTGGCCTCATGATGGTGGCGTGGATACGCTGGCTTAAGCCAGTCGCGGCGATTAACGCCGGACAACAAACTTTTAAACATGCAACGCAATATCCGCTACAAACACCCCCAGCCCAGCAATTACGCAACCCCAGATTTTCTCCATGGCTGCCCACGTTATTATTTTTTGCGGTTTGCGTGCAAGGCGCTTTTGGTGCCTGGACCGTGACCATGAAGTTACAGCCGGTAATTGTTACGACGCATCTACTGTTGGGATTGACGCTGTTGGCGTTGTTAACCTGGCTGGCAGCACGTCAAAATGATCATGCGCCGGTAGCCGCGAAGGCTAGCAAGTTGACTACACCGGCATTGGTCGCGCTGCTACTACTAATATTTCAGATGGCGCTAGGCGGGTGGGTAAGTACTAACTACGCTGCACTCGCTTGCAACGATTTTCCGCTTTGCCACGGGATGGTCATCCCAGAAATGGACTTCGAACAAGGTTTTACTCTCTGGCGACATTTGGGTAAAACGGCCGATGGCGAATATTTACCCTTTCAGGCATTGACGGCGATTCACTGGACTCACCGGATGTTTGCATTTGTTGTCATTGCCTTTATTGCATGGCTATCTTGCAAGGCGTGGCGGATAGAGGGATTGCGTAAAACTGCAACGGGGTTGCTGGCTATGATTGGCGTGCAATTACTGACGGGATTAGCAACAATCTTCTTCAACTGGCCGTTAGCGATCGCCGTGGCGCACAACGGCGGTGCAGCTTTGATTTTGCTGTTGCTGGTCATGTTAAACTACAAGACGAGACTTCCCACCGCAAAGCAGTCGTTACCGGTGGTTCAAGGTACCCCAGCACAAGCTGACCGCATTATTTAGAATCATTGACCGCATGACGACCATAACCGTACCCCAAAATCGCGTGGCCCAGTACTGGGCGCTAACCAAACCGCGCGTAACCCAACTGGCAGTATTTTGTGCAGTCATTGGGATGTTTCTGGCAACGCCAACGCTTCCGGACTGGCAGCGCGTGGTTGCCGCGACTATTGGCATATGGCTATTGGCTGGTGCCGCATTTGCCGTCAACTGTCTGGTTGAACGCGAAATTGATTCACGCATGGCGCGCACGGCACGCCGCCCGATGGCGCGCGGTGAAATCACGGTGCCGCAGACATTAATTTTCTCGGGGGTCATTGGGGGCCTTGGCAGTTGGGTTCTGTATAACTTTGTCAACGGTTTGACTATGTGGCTGACGTTAGCCACGTTTATTGGCTATGCAGTCATTTATACCATGATCCTGAAGCCCATGACCCCGCAGAACATCGTCATCGGCGGCTTGTCCGGTGCGATGCCACCGGCCTTGGGGTGGGCAGCCATTGCAAACGATGTGCCTATGCAAGCATGGATACTGGTATTGATTATTTTCGTGTGGACGCCACCGCATTTTTGGGCACTGGCGATGTATCGCCGCGATGATTATGCTAAATCAGGCCTACCGATGTTGCCAATTACTCACGGATTAAAATTTACGCAGTTCCATGTGTGGCTTTACACAATTGCATTGGTTGCAACCACGATGCTGCCTTTTGCCGTCGGCATGAGCGGGTTGATTTATCTGGTGAGTGCCGGTGTGCTGGGCGCTATCTTCCTTTGGTATTCGTGGCAGATATACAAGCATTACACCGATTTGATCGCGCGTAAGACTTTCGCGTTTTCGATCATCTATCTCTCGTTGTTATTCGCGGCCTTACTGGTCGATCATTACCTGAAGTTTTGAGTCTGGTTAAGCACGGCCTTTGAACCGATATTGAAAGCCAGAATGAAACGTTATTTTTTAGCTGTTGTTTCGCCTTTACGTTCAGCTGTGAGGCCGGTTATTGCTTCGCTTATCGCTTTGGTGCTGGGATTGTCGGTTGCTGCATGCGGTGATAAAAGTGTCAGCGCCAGCAGCGGCAGCCAGGAAATGACGCTGTCACCGCAAGATAGTAAGTTCATCAATACTGATGTGACAGGTCTTGGTTATGCGCGCGATTTTTCGTTAACCGATCACACTGGAAAAGTGCGCACTCTGGCTGATTTCAAGGGCAAGGTGGTGGTAGTATTTTTTGGTTATACGCAATGTCCGGATGTTTGTCCGACGACGATGGCTGAGATGTCTAACGTCATGAAGCAGTTGGGGCCGCAAGCGGATAAGGTGCAGGTCTTGTTTGTTACTGTCGATCCAGAGCGTGATACGCAAGCGTTGTTGGCGCAGTATGTACCGGCTTTTGATCCGCGCTTTCTGGGACTATACGGGGATTTGGCGACTACTGAAAAAGTTGCTAAGGAATTCCGGGTGTTTTATCAAAAGGTTCCGGGGAAGACGGCGGGGAGCTATAGCATTGATCATACTGCTGGGAGTTATGTGTTTGATCCGGAAGGTCACATTCGGTTGTTTGTCCGGCATGGGCAAGGGCCGGAGCCGATTGTGCATGATTTGAAGATATTGTTATCGTAGAGTTTGATTGAAAAAAAGCGCCTGATCGGCGCTTTTTTGTTGTGTGTGGTTGATAATGAGCGGATGAGATCCGTGGTTGCTAGCCGGGTGTGGCCCGGCGGCCAGGCACTTTTTTGCTTGGCTAGGCGCCCCCCGCCGTTGGCGGGTCCACGATCATTTTGACTATCAGTCGGGTCGAAATACCAACTCGCTTCGCAGACATGTATTCCGACAATTCGCGACTTACAGCCAAATAACCGGCAACGCCTATGACGAGGTAGGTCAACTGGCAATTTAACCGCAACATCAACCCCAACGTGTTTATGTTGATCCGGGTCAGTTTTGAACAAACTTCCTATGCTGGACTTTGAGTATCAAAACGCTTGGGTTTTGCCGTCGTTATTTATTCAAAAATTAAGCGTAAGCAACCAGCGAGGTTTTCATTTTCTTTAAGGCTACCGCTTCGATTTGACGGATGCGTTCTGCTGACACGCCGAATTCTTTGGCTAGTTCATGTAATGTTGCGCCTGAACCGTCGTCGTTTGCTAACCAGCGTGATTCTACGATACGGCGGGAGCGATCATCTAGTTTGCCCAAGGCGGACTCTAAGCCTTCTGATTGCAAGCGGTCATATTGCTGTGCTTCCAGCACTTTAGTAGGCTCTTGCATATCTGACGATAAATAAGCGATTGGTGCGAATTTATCATCATCGTCATCCATTGGTGCTTCAAGCGCAATATCGCGACCTGTGAGACGGGTTTCCATCTCAATCACTTCTTCGCGTTTAACGTTCAGGGTTTTTGCCAGATCATCGACTTGCGCCGGTGTCATCGCATCCAGACCGATTTTATGGCTGCGCAGATTAAAGAACAGTTTGCGCTGCGCTTTGGTGGTGGCGACCTTTACCAGACGCCAATTTTTCAGAATGTATTCATGCATCTCTGCTTTAATCCAATGCATTGCATAGGACACCAAGCGCACGCCTTGGTCGGGATCAAAGCGTTTGACGGCTTTCATTAATCCAATATTGCCTTCCTGGATTAAGTCAGCATGGGGCAGTCCATAGCCCAAATAGCCACGGGCGATGGATACGACCAGTCGGAGATGAGATAACACCAACTTTTGCGCGGCCGCCAGATCGTTGTTTTCACGCAGTTTTTGAGCAAGCGAAATTTCTTCGTCATGCGTTAGCATTGGGAGGCGATTCACAGCCGAAATATAGGCGTCAATGTTGCCCAACGTCCCTGAGAAGCCAAGTGCCAAAACACCTGAGTCGGCTGGAATTAACGCAGTTTGTAGCGATGGATTTTTCATTGTTTCTCCTAGCTGTCAGCGGCTTTTAGTCCACACGGCTTAAACCAGACTGATTTGATCAGGTATTCTAGCACTCCCTTATAACGAGTGCTAATCGATTTTATTAAACTATTCTGATAGCGCATGGCTATTACAAGATGCTGTGATCTAAACTTTAAGTATCTTCGAGTTGTTACTGCGGAAGAAGTTCGCCAAGCCTTTTCGAAACTTGTGACATTATGTAACGCGGGGATTTTCCAGGACAACTTGTCTATAAATGAGTCTAAAAGGCGACATAATTACCTCAAGGTGTGGCGCAGGGGAGTATTGGGCTTCCAGAACCCTGATCTGCTGGCGCCAGATCGCCGCGAGACTAATCATATGACGATATCAGCGGTCAGCGTCAACCAGGCATCGTAAGGTGGAGAGCGCAGCAGGATACGGATGGTTTCGATATGGGTGACGTTTGCGATACTAATAAACAGTCGGCGCGGGCGACTGCGGAGCATCCGATTCAAGGTAACCCGCAGTGTGAGGTTCCCGACACAACATAAGCAGCCTGGCGCTACCCGTCTGACGTCTATGCCTGGTTCGGGCAGTTCTAAATCGCTTTTGCCATCTGGCAATCCTTCCAGTAGTACGCCGATGGTGCCCTGTGCCGATCCCGCTAGATCGCGAGGGGAGTGGGTGAATTCAGTTCCAACCTTGATGGACTGCCAGATCGCCCTCTCGCGGGCAAAAGCCGTCGGCCCTGTTACTAACGTCAGCGAGGTGAGCGAAGGGATCAAAACAGACCTAGGTGTATCAAATATAATAGCTTTAGAAACAATTAATGTCATCCACTTTTTTTGCTCAGCTTGCCTGGATCGACACCCAGTTGCTTTAGTTTGCGATACAAATGGGTGCGCTCCAGACCAGTCTTTTCGGCCACGCGCGTCATACTGCCACTTTCCCGAATCAAATGGTATTCAAAGTAAGCGCGCTCAAACGCGTCGCGGGCTTCACGCAGCGGCAGGCCAAACGACGTAGAAAAAAGGTTATCCGACGCGAGCATTGCCACTGGTTGCGGTGAAAGGTGCGGCGCTTCGGTAGCCGACGGGTTACCGAAACTGTTGCCGATAATCATCTCGGGCGTCTCACTAGAAACGGCGGGTGGGGCGAACAGGGTGGGTGAGCGGGACGGTTTAGGGCCTTGCGACAAACCTTGTTGCACTGCTTTGAGCAATTTTTGTAAGGCGATCGGCTTTTCTAAAAAATTTAAAGCGCCAATACGCGTTGCTTCCACTGCAGTATCAATTGTGGCATGACCAGACATCATGATGACGGGCATTGTCAGCAGGCCGTCACGTTGCCATTCTTTGAGCAGTGTGACGCCATCGGTATCCGGCATCCAGATATCCAGCAGTACCAGATCCGGGACCCCATTGTGCCGAAATTCACGCGCCTGTTGGGCGTTTTCTGCGGTGGCGACCACGTGCCCTTCGTCTCCTAGAATTTCGGAGAGTAATTCTCGAATTCCCATTTCGTCATCAACGACCAGGATATTAGCCATGCGTAAACTTTCCTATTTTCGGTTGCATCAAATTTATTTTTGAACTCGTAACCCATTAAAATCTATTCGATAGCCGCACTTGTTTGTGCTTAGGTTTAATTTTCTCAAATTCGTGTATGCACATAAATAATATCTTACTACGCAACTGCGGTGTCGACGCGTCCCCAATCTTGCATTTATCCAGATTTGGCGCGATTTAAAGGACTCCATGCGTTTGCGGACGATCAAATCAGCGCTCAGATGCACCTTTTTGCGCAGGGACAGATTTTATCCTTTCGTAGGATGTGTACGCTGCGCCATCATGAGCCAGTAAAAACCGCCTTACGCGTAAAACCAATACATACAATCGTTCTAGCAAGTCTCCACGTACCCTTTTATGCGGAGGCAGCCTAATTCCGCGGGTAAAGTCAATTACGTAATGAATGCTCATTACGTATGAGGCCACGACCTCCAGTCGGAGCATACATCCTAAAACGATGACATGCTACTTTGCAGAGTACTCTGCGATGCAAAATGCCTTAAATCGATTTTTGCTCTCTACCCGTTAACGATCCGGGCGCTAACTTTAACAGCAAAATTAATATTTTGGCACCTTTTGTGTCGCTGCGATTACGTAAGTCAATGCGGCCGCCATGTTCATCAACGATCTTTTTCACCATTGGCAATCCTAACCCGGTTCCGCGGGGTTTGGAAGTGACGTATGGCTCAAACGCCCGCGCCAGAATTTTGGCCGAAAAGCCGGGGCCATTATCCGTAATCGAAAATCGCACTGCGGTGCTGGGTCGTCCGCCGGAACCCTGATAACTAATTCGCTCCGTCACGACGTCAATGCGCGGTGTCGTAACTTCTGCTGTCGGATCAGTCACCGCGTCCTGAGCGTTTTGCAGCAAATTATGAATTACTTGGCGCAATTGCGTCGCATCACCCATCACGTGCGGCAATTCCGGGTCCAGCGATGCATGAATCATATCGCGTTCATCTCCGGCAACGTACAGGTGCAGGACTTCCGCGACAAGCACGTTCAGGTCAAGCTCCGTTAATACTGCCGGCGGGGTTTTTGCATAGTCACGGAAGTCATCTACCATCCGTTTCATCGCGGCAACCTGATTGACGATGGTGGAGGTGCTTTTTTTAAGAATCGCGGCGTCCTGCGTCATCAGCTTGTCTTCCAGCTTCATCTGTAAGCGCTCGGCAGAGAGCTGAATTGGCGTGAGCGGATTTTTGATTTCATGCGCTAAACGCCGCGCTACTTCACCCCAGGCAATCGATCGCTGCGCTGAGATGACGTCAGAAATATCGTCAAACACGACAACATAACCATCGCGATTTTCAACCGGCAGACGGGAGCCCCGGGCCAGCAGTGAAATATCGTCGCTGTCCATGCTATCCATGCGACGGGGAATTTCAATCTGTTGTTGCCAGTGCAGGTGGCTTTCGCCTATTTTGCCTGCTGCAAACTGTGCGCTTTGTTCTGAGAACGCCTTGGTAATGATCTCGGCAAAATGGGCCAGGCCGTCAATGATGTTTAATGGCTCGCCGATGTGCGGGCTTAAATCGTACTGCAAAATACGATGCACCGATTGATTGCTGGTCACCAGATGAAAGTCTTCGTCCAGCACCATCACGCCAGCCGACATATTGGCCAGTACGGACTCAAGATAAGCTTTGGCATTCTCAAGTTCGTTGCGGTTTTTTTCTACCGAGGCGCGCGCGTCCGATAATTGCCGCGTCATCATATTAAAAGACTGCGTCAGGGTGCCTAGTTCGTCGGAGGTCGCAATAATGGGTCGCGGAGAAAGATTGCCCTCGGCTACGGCCTTGGTGCCCTCGGCCAGTAATAACAGGGGTTTTGCCAGATCGCTCGCAATCAAAAATGCGCTAATAATCGCCCCGAAAATGGCAAGCAACAGGGTCAGTGTCAGCGTGACCAGATAGATTTTGCGCAGGCCGGAACGCGCTAGAGAGCGTTCCTGGTATTCGCTCGACGCAGCGCGCAAGGCCTCGGCATTGGTCGCGAGATAAGTGGGAACCGGTTGCGAAATTTGTAGAAAGCGGGTTTCGTTTTGTAACGATAACGTTTTGATCGGAGCCGGAATTTCAATGATGACATGCAGCCGCAAATTATTGTTCGCCTCGTTGACCGACGTGGCCGATATATCGGTTTGTTTAGCCTCACTTATCGCATCGCGACTGTCTGTTTCGCTTTCAATTGCGGAGAAGCCTCTGCTTTGGCGTGCCTGACGCAGCATGGCGGGAGTCGGCAGCATTGGCGTCAAGGTCCCCAGGCGGCCCCCTACCGAAGCAATTAGCTGACCATTGCTGGCGAGTATCGATGCCTCGATATTCTGATCGCGCAGACGCGTCAGCTGTGAGACCTGTCCAGAACTGGTCTCTTCGGATAGCTCCAGCGCGATGCCCTTGGTTTTGACAATCAGGTCCGATAGCGATGTGTTAAGCGCAGCGCGACCCAGATTCAGTCCGGATTCCAGCGCCGATTCTACCCGGACATCAAACCATGACTCAATCGAACGAGAGACGAATTGCACCGAAACCAGATAAATGATTACGCCCGGCAAAATGCCGATCACGGCAAACAGCAATACCAGTTTGGCCATCAGTCGGGAGCCGAACTTGCCCCGCTTGTACCGGCTATAAAGTCTGCCCAGTAACAGGCATACCAGCGCCAGCAAGGCGACCGCTACCAGCGCGTTCAACCCGAACAGCCATGAGTAATATTTGTCGAAAAATACGGAGTTCTCGGAAGCCGATGCTAGCAAGAACAGAAGAATGCTGATTATCGCGCCACCGACGATCAGTAAATAACGAATTGCGCGGGGCATTTACTCTGCCTTGTAATTGAAGGTTTTCCAGTCGGACGAAAGACGCCAGTCGCTGTTGTTCAACGCGTTGACCTGAAATGGCTTGGGTAACTGCGCCAGATCAAGTCCCATGCGGACCGCCACTTTATAGATCTCGCCGGTTTGCAAAGCGCCTTTTTCGGCGATTATCCAACGGCTAGGTCGGCGAATGAGAGACAGCGCATCTTCGAGCGAGTCAAAACTTTGTTGCAGATTGCCATTGATAGCAGCGTGATAGCGGCGCGTCAGAACATTGTATGAGAGGCGGATGGTTTGCGACGCGTTGATCGCCTTTTCATCAAACCAATACCAGCGCGGTCGCGTCAACTCAACCTCGGTCGTGAAATACAGCGGCACACCGCGCTGGATAGCATCCTCGAGCCCGCGGTTGAGCTCGAAGGAGAACGCAGCAGAAAGCCTGTAGCCTTCATCGCTGATCTCAATCCGTGCACGCGTCATGTCGGCACCGTCAGAGGCAAAGACTAGGCTGGAGCTGAACGACATCAGTAGTGCTACAAACATCGTCAACTTTATCAACCTGAGCCACGTGCACTTAGCCGTACCAACGATAAGGGGCCGTAAAAGACGGGTGACAGTACCTGTGCCTGGATTGTCTTTAATGCCATCTGCGTGTGCGGATGCGGTGGTCTGCTTCTGCGCATCTTCATGCTTCCCATCATTATGCACCACAGGGTATTCGCATCGCGGCCGCGCCTCTCCCGCATTCTGCCTTTCTAAAAGGTCAGCTTTGCCGAAGTTGCGGTTACGAAGGAAGTCGGGTGTTTGAGGCAAGGGTCGCTTCACTGTTCTCGGGCCGGATCTAAGTCCAGAAAATAAGGTGCGAATAATACAATGATTGGATGCTAGAAAGTGGCCTTATGATCTGTTATCAATGTAGTTGCTAAATTGTAATTCATTAACCGTAACAGAAACCTGGCTAACCGCATGTCTTCTGAAATAAGGCGTAAAACAGGCCATCCCGATCCTCATTGCCCGTCGCCATAGGCATGAGTTGGCCCGGAGCAGTCAATCTGATCGCTTGATTTCGTTGCGCAAACGCTACCGCTTGGTCTTCCGATTCTTGCGGCCATAAAGAGCAGGTGACGAGCAACAATTTACCATCTGGTCGCAGCATCTGCCAAAGGTTGTCCAGAATATCTGCCGAAAGTGTTGCAAGTTGGTCAGTGTCGGTAACGCGACGCAGCCACCTTATATCCGGGTGGCGGCGCACAATGCCAGACGCTGTACAGGGAACGTCGGCCAAAATACGATCAAACTGCTGACCGTCCCACCATCCATCTACGCTGGCACCCACGCGGGCATCGCCGACTTGCAACGTTGCACTAAGTTGCAAGCGTTGAAGATTTTGCGCTATGCGTTGCAAGCGTTTTGCATCATGATCCAGGGCGGTGACTGTCACATCGGCTATTTCTAGTAAATGACAGGTTTTGCCTCCCGGGGCGGCACAAGCATCCAGTACGCGCATTCCGTCCTGTAAATCTAATAGCGGTGCAGCGAGTTGTGCAGCCGCATCTTGCACGGAGACTAAGCCTTGTTCAAAACCTGGAATCTGATTGACCGGTAACGGTTTATCCAGGCGTACCGCGACCGGGCCGATACAGCTGGCCTGAATATTATTCTCGGATAAGAGTTGAAGATAATTCTCTACGCTGATCTTGCGCTGATTGACACGCAGAGTGAGCGGCGGCGGCTGGTTGCCGCGCGACAGAATGGCTTGCCAGTCGTGCGGATAGGCGGCTTGCATCTGCTCTATCCACCACACAGGATAATTCCATAAGGCCAGAGGATTCTTGTTCGCTTCGCTGGTGAGTGCATCGCGCTCGCGCAAAAAGCGACGTAACACCGCATTGACCATGCCTTTTGCATGCGCGATGCTCAGGTCCGAACCGGTTGCGGTAACGGCCTGATCCACGGTGGTGAAGTGGTCGTACGCTGGATCATCCACCTCGGCGAGCAAACTCAGCGCGCAACACAACAGACCGTGCAGCAACGACGGTTCCGGGGCTTTGCTAGTCAGTGCCGCCAGCAATACTTCAGCCTGACCAACGCCGCGCATAGTCCGATAAGCGATATCCTGAATCGCACCACGGGTTGGCGCGGGCGCGGCAGACTGTGCAAATACTTGCGAAAGCGCCTGCGGTAAGGATGCGCCGTCGCGGACCATAGCAATCGCCTGACCCGCACCTAACAACGCGTACGCCAGCGAATCGGGTTTCAGGCTGGAGAAGTTTAATCTATGTTTGATGTCTGGCCGTAACGTGTCGGGCCGTGGTGCAAGGGTCTTTGCTACCGACGGCGCTTGCGATTGGGGCGTTGAACGCACGCTCGACTGCGCCGGCGACCGGGCCGGTGAGCGAGCGGATGACGTGTACGGCTTGGACGGGGTAGTAGTGGAACCCACTGTCGGGCTGGCTTTTTTTACGACGCGAATTTTATTTTTGTCCATGGTAGGTATTGAATGCTTTAACTTTTAGTGAAGGCCAGTTTTACACCAAGCGCGATAAAAGCCGCGCCTACGGTGCGTTCCAGCCACAGCTTAATATGTGGATTGTTGCTGGCGTGACGGCTAACTGTGCCCGCTAGCAACGCGGTGCCACTATTCCAGCATAACGACAGGCTAGCAAAAATGCTACCTAACAACAGAAAGGCAAGAATTTTGTGCGGCGAGTCGGGTTTGACGAATAATGGAAAAAATGACAAGAAAAACAAAATAACCTTGGGGTTGAGTACATTGGTCATCAACGCCTGCAAAAAAATTGTGCTGTGGGTACGTGCCGCGCCTGAGTTGGCCTTCGTTGTTACCGCATCGCCCTTTTTAAGCAACATCTTTAGGCCGAGATAAATCAGATATCCGCCGCCGGCGAGCTTGATCAGCATTAAAGACGAAGCGGATGCGGCCAGTAACGCCGTTAATCCAAATGCCGATAGCGTCGCGTGGATCAGGCAACCAGCGGTAATGCCGAATGCCGACATCATTCCTGCTGAGCGCCCCTGCGCCACGCTGCGGCCGACAATATAAGCAGTATCCGGGCCCGGCGTCGCATTTAGCAGCAGCACGGTCAGGCAAAACAGGCTCAAACTGGAAATGCCGAAGAAGCTTGTCAACATGAAATCCGCTACTGCATCTGTTGGAAAGTCATGATTGTAACGGCATGCAGGGCGGCTGCGGGCAGAGACTGGTGATTTCAGCTAAAGTAACCGGTCATTTAATCGGTTTCTGGTCACGGATTGTTGGTAATCGGCTACTGGTTATGGCTAAAGCACGGTCGTTCACCTGTCGAGCGCTGTCTGGTGCACCCGCTTTCCACATTCGCGTCAAAATTGGTGCATCGCTCTGCTCCTCGCAATTATTTTAAAGGCAACTGTATGACAGCCGCAACGGCAGTACCCATCAGCGCGTCGGAACCAACGGCTATTCCGACCTGGATTACGCTTTTACTGGCAATCGCCTGTGGCGCGATCGTCGCCAATCTTTATTACGCGCAACCCCTCATCGGCTTGATTAGCGCCTCCATTCACCTTTCGCCCGCGGCTGGCGGGTTGGTTGTTACCTTATCGCAAATAGGCTATTGCCTGGGATTGCTATTCATTGTCCCGCTGGGCGACCTGATTGAAAATCGCCGTCTGGTGGTCACCGCGTTAATCGTTTCGGTGGTGGCGTTGATTGGTGCCGCACTGTCGCAAAATGCGTGGCAATTTTTACTCGCAGCGTTGGTGATCGGCCTGAGTTCGGTCGCCGCTCAGGTTTTGGTTCCTTATGCCACCTATCTCGCGAGTCCCGAGAAGCGTGGGCAAGTGGTTGGCAACGTAATGAGCGGATTGTTGCTAGGTATATTGCTAGCGCGTCCGATGGCCAGCCTGATTGCCAATTTTTGGGGCTGGCACACGGTCTTTGCGATATCCGCAGCGATGATTGCCGTAGTGGCAGTGGTATTGGCGCGACATTTGCCGCAACGGCGTCCAACCACAGGGTTGCCTTATGGTCGCTTGCTATTGTCGATGTGGGGCCTGCTGACCACTACTCCGCTCTTACGTCGCAGGGCAGCTTATCATGCGCTGTTGTTCGCAGTTTTTAGCATGTTCTGGACGGTGGTGCCGATGGTGCTGGCCGGACCGACGTATAAATTGTCGCAATTCGGTATCGCTTTATTTGCCCTCGCGGGGGTAATGGGTGCAGTTGCAGCGCCGATCGCTGGCCGATTGGCTGATCGAGGATTGACCCGACCTGCAACCGGCGTAGCGCTGGTATTGGCGCTAGTTTCCTATCCCGTCGCGCATATCGGTACCGCTGGATCGCATTTTTCGCTAGGGATGCTGGTGGTCGCTGCCTTGTTGCTGGATATGGGCGTATCGGCCAATCTGGTGCTTGGTCAGCGCGCTATTTTCTCGCTTGGAGGAGAGGTGCGCAGTCGATTAAATGGTTTGTACATGGCAATGTTTTTTGCTGGCGGTGCGTTTGGTTCTGCGCTAGGCGGATGGGCGTATGCCAACGGCGGTTGGAACTTGGTGTCCTGGTGCGGTGCAGCGATGCCTTTGATGGCACTACTGTATTATTTTACCGAGTTTCGGAAGTGAGGCGAGAACGCTGCGCGATTGATTAAGCGATTGACTAAGCGATTGACTAAGCGATTTAGTGTGAGCGTTACGCTGTCACAGCGGCAGAATGTCATTAACAACTTCGCAACCGCCCCTGGTATATTTGGGTAATACGCAGGAGGCCGGTTGCCGAAGCCAGGGAAAATAAAGTGCTAGCTGTCATAAGTTGACAACTGCCATCCTTAAATACCCCAAAGTATGTCGTTTCCCGCCTTGTTTGCGGCAATGAGCATATCCAGCAGCGGGCGGGTGCGCGCTGCATAGGCGACCCGTTCCGTAGTCTCATGACCGGAGTCATCGCCGCTTTCGCCGTGATGTGCAACGACATCGCGCTCTACTTCCGCAGATTTCTCGTGAGCTGTAGTTTTGGCGATCTCGCCTTGCAGCAATTCGATTGCAGGGCCTGTTTCAGCCGCAGTAATTACACCAATTTTAGCTTCTTTGTGAAGCAATTCAAAAATCCGCTGAACATGGTGCTCATACATAGTAACGTCAGGTGACGCCTTGCATTTAAAGGTGATTAACATAAAACCTCAGCATATATTATTGTTGGTAGAAGACAATTACAGGATACCTCTTTGTTCAAGATGCCGCCAGCACTGTGACTTTCGGTTACAACCAAAGAGGACTTTTGGTGCCCTGAAGGGTAGGTTTTTGGAACTTTACTATGACTCTTAGGACAGATCACCAGCCTTTGATTCAGGTGGCCTTGAACGACTGCAAAAACATCTCTACATTTTCACTCGTGATATTTTTTTGCGGTCCAATCACAATGGCCTGATAAATGTATTGGCCCCTAGCTTCTAAATGGGCGAACAGCGCTTTTGGTTGACTGCCATTTTCTGGCGGGCCAACTGCTTCTAGTGTAATCGCACTTGTAGCTTGGGCGTTCCCGGCAACTACGTGCGCAGATTCTGATTTTATGCTGCCATTAATATTATTAACCAGTGCCGTCTTCATCGCTTGTAAAGCTGTACTTGCCTGCGCTGGATCAGTTAATCTGGCGCTGCCGACGGCAAAAACGACGCCGTCAATTTCCGTAGCGGTCATGGTCATCGATACCTTGATACCATTTAAATCGATCGGGCGGGAAAATGTAGAGGGTTTTGCTGGCATCAATACGCTGAAAGGCGCGTCATTGCCTTGCACCTGCCGCCAGTTAAATCTGGGCGAGCAGGCACTGAACAGAAAGACCAATGTTGCACCGGACAACATCAAGGCGGCGCGGCGGCAAATTGGTAAAGATTGTTTTATGAACATAATGTATCGGCATATTAGGTAGGCATAACATATAGGCAAAACACTGAACTCAGGATAGTCGGGCTAAATGCCGTCGTACCGACAGCACCGCACCGATCAGGCCCAATCCTGCACTGATAGCCAGTAAGGCCAACGTGAGGCTAAAGTCCAGCGGAAGCAATGAGAACTCAGACCCATAGAGGCGGGCAAGCTCCGCGATAGCCTGATTTAACGGTTGCAGCCCGAGCGCAACCCCGCCTAGCGCCACGCCCCCGGCACATAAGCCGAGCAGTGCCCCAGAGTAATAAAATGGACGATGTATGTAGGCATTGGTTGCGCCGACCAGTTTGGCAACGACGATTTCTTCGCGTTGTGTGAGCACTTGCAAGCGCACCGTGTTGAAGACCACGGCAACGACCACGACGGCCAGCGTCATTGCCAGAAATACCAACATCAGGCGCGTGATATGCAGCAAGGCTGCCAGACGCTTGACCCAATCCGAATCCACTTGCACATTATCGACGCCGGGCAGCGCCTTTAATTGCGCGGTAATGGTGTCAATCTGATTGGCTTCGTCAAGATTTCTGAATCCGGTCAATTGCAATACGTATGCATCGGGGAGGGGATTCTGACCCAGTGTGGTCAGTGCATCGGCCAGACCGGTTTTGCCTTTCATATCCTCCAGGGCCTGTTCACGCGGCACAAATATGACCTTGGCGTTCTTGTCGTGCGGTTGCAAGATGGTTCGAATCGGGGCGCTCAATGCGGTAGCTTTATCACGTGTTAGTGCGAGTGTCGTGAACACGCTGATTTCCGGTTGCACCGCCAGCTGCTCGGACACCGGGCGCACGTTCTCGAGCATGGTCAAACCGGCAAACGGCAATGCCAGCGCGATGGCGACCACCAACACATTCATGGCGAAGCTTCCGGGCGCTTTGCTTAAGTGCGAGATCGCTCCCGCGATCGCTGCGAGGTGCTGCCGCAACCAGGTTTTCATTTGCCACCGCCCGCTGAAGAATTTTGCCAATGATCGACGATTTGTCCTTGATCGAGAAATATCACATGGTTCGCGCTGTGCAAAAATTGTTCATCGTGGGTGGAGATCAGGCAAGTCACCCCGGCTGCGTGAAATGATTTCAGCGCGCTCAGCACATGGTCCGCGTTGTCGCGGTCGAGGTTAGCGGTCGGTTCGTCTGCCAAAATAATCTGCGGGCGATTGACGATGGCGCGGGCAATGGCAACGCGTTGTTGCTCGCCGCCAGATAAGGTTTGCGGCAGAGACAACGCTTTATCGATCAGGCCGACCTTGTCGAGTGCGGCGCGGGAACGCCTTTCCGCTTCCACCCGCTGAGCGCCGGTGACCTGCAGAGGCAGCATCACATTGGCGAGTACAGAGCGGTCCAGCAGCAGCCGTTGTTCCTGGAAAATTAAGCCGAGATTGCGGCGCAGGTACGGAATGCCGGACGCCTTCAACTTGCCTACATTCTGACCGTTGACAGTGAGCGTGCCGCTACTGGGTCGTTCTATACCGCAGATCATTTTTAATAGCGTTGACTTACCGGCCCCTGACGGACCTGCCAAAAAAATAAGATCGCCTTTATTGACCGTTAGCGTGATGTCGCGCAACGCAAAAATAGTGCGATCATATTGTTTTGAGACCTGGCTGAATTTAATCATCGTTGGAAAATACGTTGTCCCTGCGTAAATACATCATCAAACTTGCACTTATAAACTTAGCCGCATCAAAAAACACGAAAATTCAATCGGGACTAGCGTAGTAACGCATCGACAAAGTCCGTCGCATCAAACGGTTGCAAGTCTTCGATCTGCTCACCGACGCCGATAAAGTACACGGGGATCGCGCGGGTAATGGCGATAGCGGCCAGTATCCCACCTTTGGCGGTCCCGTCCAGTTTGGTAATCACCAGACCGGTCAAGCCGAGCGCATCATCAAACGCCTTCACTTGCGCCAGCGCGTTTTGACCGGTGTTGCCATCGATGACCAATAAAATTTCATGCGGCGCCGAGGCCATGCCCTTGGCGATGACCCGTTTTACTTTTTTCAGTTCCTCCATCAAGTGTAATTGGGTCGGCAGCCGACCAGCCGTATCGATCATGACCACGTTGATCCCGCGCGCTTGCGCCGAATGGACGGCATCGAAAGCAACAGCGGCAGGGTCCCCCGATTCTTGCGCGATAACGCTGACGTTATTGCGCTCGCCCCAGATCGTCAGCTGTTCACGGGCAGCGGCGCGGAAAGTATCGCCTGCAGCCAGCAAAACCGATTGTTTATGGGCTTGTAGATGCTTGGCAAGCTTACCGATGGTAGTGGTTTTGCCAGCGCCGTTGACGCCAGCGATCATCATTACCAATGGTTGATGTTTGCCGATTTCCATCGGCTTTTGCAATGGCGTCAGCAGTTTGATCAGGATCGACCGCAATGCTGCTTTGACCTGAAGCGCATCGGTCAGGCGTTCGTCTTTGACCGTCTTCTTCAATGCGTTTAAAACGAATTGAGTCGCATCTACACCAGCGTCCGAGACCAATAGCGCAGATTCCAGTTCCTCATAAAGATCATCGTTGATTTTCGCGCCAACGAATAACGTCGTAAGGTTGGAGGACGTCTTCGATAAGCCGGTTTTTAGTCGTGTCAGCCACGAGCGTTTTTGCTCTGCGGCAACGGCTGCGGGCACAACGATCTCCTCCTCGAATTCTTCGGGTTCAGCGGCGACTATCAGCGGCGCAACCGGTAAAGCCGGCGTGAAGGCAGGAGGGGAAACTGCCGGTGGAACCGAGGCAGCAGGCTTCTGTTGCACCGGCGCATTAATGATCGTCGTGGAAGCCGGTACAACCGGCGGAATTATCGCAGGTTCGGCGATTGGAGGCTGCGGCGGCGGAGGTGGTGCCAACGGCCCCTCCGGTTCGACTGCTTTATGGGTCAGCCGATCCAGCCACGAGCGTTTTGGTGCAGATAACGGCGGTTCCACCGCGACGGGCTTATCCTGAATTTCAGGTATATCGGGCGCTGGGGTCGAGACCTCCGGTAGCGTTTCTGTCGGCAAGGCCGGACCGGGCACGACCGGCGGCGTATCTAGTTGCACTTCAGGCAATGAATTGGGGTCGGATTTTGGTTTTTTTTTGAAGAAACTAAACATCAGGGGCCTGAAATAAGGAAGGCGTTCAAATTGGGGTAAAGCAACGGTCGCAACGATGCGCCGCGCAGACATTCATCGCAAGGTACAATCCTCGGCATTCTATCAGAGCAATGCCGTTCTAATTCAACCCGGCTTGCAGTCTAACCAGCGAAAAACGTAAATGAAACAAAGTAAAAAATCAGCCGTCGTCCATCATCAGCGACCAGCGCCACCGCGCCAGGTGCGGATCATCGGTGGTCAATGGAAGCGCACGCCGTTAGTGGTGATCGACAGCGAAGGATTACGCCCGACCCCGGACCGCGTGCGCGAAACCGTATTTAACTGGCTAACGCACATTTTTGATGGTCAGTGGGCACAGGTTCGTTGCCTCGATTTATTTGCTGGCACCGGCGCGTTGGGCTTTGAAGCAGCGAGTCGTGGTGCGGCGGCGGTGTTGATGATCGAACATAATACCCCGGCAGTGCGGCAGCTGGAGGCCACCAAAGCGAAGCTGGATGCTGCAGCCGTCACAATTCAGCGCGGGGATGCCTCAACTATCTTACAAGCGATGGGCGGTAAAGCATCCGTTGTTACAGAAAATGACGCTCATAAAGCACCTTTTGATTTGATTTTCCTCGATCCGCCGTATCATCAAGGTTGGTTGGGGAAAACGTTACCGCTCTGCGAACGCTTGTTAAGCCCGAGCGGTCTGATTTATGTAGAGGCCGAAAACTCACTGCTTGGGAGCGATGGGTTGCCCGCACCAGAATGGTTGGCGGGTTGGCAAGTTGTGCGAAGTGACAAGGCGGGAATAGTGTTCTATCATTTGTTGCAACGATAACAACGCTATTTTGCGTAAAATTCAGGCATAATGCGCGGTCTGATTGGGGCACTTGAGGAAGGGGAACAAGATGGTCACAGCTGTATATCCGGGAACATTTGATCCATTAACGCGGGGACATGAGGATTTGGTGCGCCGCGCGTCTGGGTTATTTGATAAGTTAGTGGTAGGCGTTGCCGATAGCAAAAGCAAAAAGCCTTTTTTTTCATTGGAAGAACGTTTATCGATAGCCAATGAAGTGTTGGGGCACTATCCCAATGTACAGGTAGAAAGCTTTTCGGGCCTGCTTAAGGACTTCGTGCGGCAACATGATGCCAATGTCATCATGCGTGGGTTACGGGCTGTATCGGATTTTGAGTTTGAGTTCCAGATGGCGGGGATGAACCGTTATTTGTTACCCGACGTTGAGACCTTATTTTTGACGCCGTCCGACCAGTACCAGTTTATTTCAGGCACGATTGTGCGCGAAATCGCTACTTTGGGTGGCGACGTTTCTAAGTTTGTCTTCCCTTCGGTCGAAAAATGGTTGAAAGAAAAACTGTCGGCCCAAGCGCTAATTCAGCAAGGCAAGGTATAGAATAACTGATTGGCGGTACGGCGCCAATGAGAGGATGAACAGAGCAGGCCATGGCATTAATTATTACTGATGATTGTATTAATTGCGACGTATGCGAGCCCGAGTGCCCGAACGGTGCAATTTATATGGGGCCGTTGATCTACGAGATCGATCCGCATAAATGCACTGAGTGTGTCGGGCATTTTAATGAGCCGCAATGTCAGCAGGTATGTCCGGTGAGCTGCATTCCTATGGACCCCGCGTGGCACGAAAGTACGGAGCAGTTGCAAGCAAAGTACGAGCGCCTGCAGGCAGAAATCAAGATAGCCTAACGCGTTCCGACCGGACATTGTTACGATCCGCTCACGTCGCCCCTTTTGCCCATTTTCCCATGTATTTATTGGCAATCGTCTGCGCGGTAGTTGGCGGCCCGGACCTGCTTACGGTATTGCTGGCCCTCGCTCAAATTTTAATTGCGATGATTTACCTGGCCGCATGTAAGCCATCGGTAGCAGGCCGCAGCGACTGTATTGGCGCTGGAAAATAGCAAGTGCAACCTCCACAATAGACGGACCGGGGCAAGCGGTAAAAAGCGTATTCAGAATCCCAGTTCAATCGTAATTTCTTGTCCGACGCGTAATATTTCCCCTGCGCCTTCAAGTAATATAGTATTCATTCCAAACGTTATAGCGCCATCCATCTTTGGATTTACCCGATAAGTTTGCAGAATATCGAGGGGATCGGCATCATACTGGCCGGTGGCTTGATCAATGGATGGCATCGGACAGCGCGGACAGGGTTTCACCGGTTGCAACTGCGCTTTGCCTGCGCTGATAGTCAACATAAAATCTTCTTCAAAAGCCATCACGCCATCAATCACAATATTCGGTCGAAAACGATTCATCGGTAAAGCATTGCGTCCTTGCGCCTGCAACTTTTGGTTTAAATCATCAAGCGATGCTTGCGAGATCAGCAGCATCGGATAGCCGTCCGAAAAGAGTGTCGGTATCTCCCGTCCGGCTGTCCATTTTTTGCTGGCGATGCGCCTGCTAGCCGCCCCAAAATGCACCAGCCGACATCGCACCCCAAGGATGCCGTAGAGCCAGTCCGCAGCCCCGTCGCCACAGTCCTGAGCGCTGACTACATCGTCCCACACGATGACATTGATCGACGTCCGGTCGGCCGATGTGAGTGGAAGTGCGAATGTCACACCGCCAGGTGCAGTCAGACGGATGCCATCCTGATGCAGACTCGGGACGATCAGCGCCATGCGCGGATAATCGCGCTGCGTCAGAAATCGCCCTGCGGCGTCGACGACCATCCATTCGCGGTCCTGGATGTTCTCATGCCGCAGGCCGCCTGAGGTTAGAGTAGCCTCTGTCAGCGCGATGCCAGCGCAGGATTTGATGGGGTAAAAAGTTAATTTGGTAATAGCTGGCATAAGTACTTTCAGTTAAATGGTGCGCGCAACCAGAGCAAGCATCATCACGCTTTGATTATTGGGATCGGGGGTTTAACGCTAACAGGCACGTAATTTGGCGGCTTATGTTACTTTGACGCGTTACGCTCGCACTACGAAAGCATAGAATTTAGGCATTGTTGTTGTTTCTATTTTGTGTGCCGTCGTTTCACCTTTGCATACAAGAATAAAACACTTCGTCGGCATTTGCCGTATTAGCGGAAGCCATCGGTGCTCTTTACATTTCTGGATATTTTGCATGAAGCTCGCATTACGTATATTTTTTATTTTCTCGCTCGGCTATTTTATTTCTTACCTGGTGCGCGGCATCAATTTGCCCTTAGGTCCACTGCTCAGTAGGGAAATCGGCCTGTCGCCCGCGCAACTGGGTTTGTTGACCAGTTTTTATTTCTTTGCCTTTGCGGGTTGCCAGTTGCCGTTAGGTATTCTGCTTGATCGTTTCGGTCCGCGTAAAGTCCTTGCCTCGTTGTTGGCCGTTGCGGCCTTAGGGGCCCTGCTCTCGGCCAGTGCACATAGCTTCGGCATGCTGCTGCTTGGTCGTTTCTTTCTGGGAGTCGGCACCTCGGCCTGCATGATGGCTGGCCTGAAAGCGATTATTGCGTGGTTTCATCGTGATCAGTTACCGATAATGAACGGCGCGCTTTATGCGATCGGCGGACTTGGCGCAATGATGACCGGTATTCCGGTCAGTTGGGCAATGGGCGTGACGAGCTGGCGCATGCTTTTTGTGATTGTCGCGGCCATGACTGGAATGGTTATTTTAGCCCTCATTTTTTTCGTTCCGGAGAAAGATGAAAAGCATCCGAAGAGTACGTTATCCTCACAATTGCGCGATGTCGCAAAAATATTTCGTAGCGCAATATTTTTGCGCACGGCACCGCTAGCGTTGATAAGCCAAGGTGTTTTTCTGGGTGTACAGGGTCTATGGGCGGGGCCGTACCTGCGCGATGTCTCTCAACTCAACCCCGCCCAAGCCGCCAATATCGTCACCGTCGTCGGTTTCGCGATGGTACTCGGCGCGGCAGGATTCGGATGGCTGGCGCGCCGCCTGGAACGCGAGGGAATAACGATCCATACCACCGCCGGTGCGGGCATGTTGTTGTTCATGGCTGCGCAGTTATTGATCATGTTGGACACGCCGCTTCCGTTGTGGTTACTCTGGGGCTTGTACGGAATTTCGGGTACTGCGGGCGTATTAACTTTTGCCTCGATGACTAAAGAGTTTCATGGTTATTTAGCCGGTCGCGTCAGCACTGGATTAACCTTTATTATGTTCATCGGCGCGTTCATCGTGCAATATGGGTTTGGCTTACTGCTGAATGCATGGCCGCACGACAATGGTAGTTATGCAGTGAGCGCGCATCAGGCTAGCTGGTCGATTGCGTTGGTGTTACAGGCTTGTGCGCTGATCTGGTTTTGCCGAAAGCTACCAGTGGCCGAGGCACCTGTTCCCGTGCAAATATGACGATTGTCTATACCTGACTCCTCATCAATATTTCACAAAGGCGGCTGGAGAAAAGTAAAATCGACGGTGGCGCTTTAAACAAAACTGGCGCTGCCATTAGCCGACGCGGCAATATTCAATACAGATACCTTATTTCAGACAACTTACTGAAACCGCCTTACTACAGACTAGATCGAAGGAAAATATGAGCGACTTTACCTGCGTCATTGACAACCGCGCAAAGTTGGGCGAGTGCCCGAGGTGGGACGAAATTAATCAGCGCTTGTACTGGGTCGATATTCTCGCCCCGGCGCTGCATTGCTTCAGCCCATCCACGGGTGAACATCAAACTCTGTCGGTAGCGGAGCATATCGGATGTTTTTCGCTGGCAGACGATGGCGGCTTCGTGGCCGGTATGCGGTCCGGAATATGGTTATTAAACGCATTGGGAGAGCAGGTAAAAAAACTCGCCGACAATCCAGAGGATCAAGCGCATAGCCGTTTCAATGACGGACGTTGCGACCGTCAGGGACGATTTTGGGCGGGCACGCTGGATGAACCCAAGGCCGGCAACAATGCGCATTTATACCGTCTTGATGCGCGCGGTCTGGCCGCTGTTGACGCAGGCTTACTGACTTCCAACGGCCTCGCGTTCAGTCCTGATCAGCGCTGGATATACCATTCGGATACACCGGCATTTGTGATCTATCGCCACCCTTACGATGCCGATAGCGGTGCGGTAGGGACCAGAGAAGAATGGGTGCGTTTTAAGCCGACCGCAAATGATCGAGGACGTCCCGATGGCGCAGCGGTGGATAGCGAAGGCTACTACTGGAGTACGTTATACGAGGGTGGACGGGTGGTGCGGATTTCACCGGACGGCGAGATCGTCGAGACTTACCGACTGCCGGTGCTATGCCCGACCATGTGCGCCTTTGGCGGCACAGATATGCGCACGTTGTACGTGACCAGTGCGAGCCAGGGTCGCCCCGCAACCGAGTTGACGCAATATCCCCAATCAGGCGGCGTATTTGCGATGCGGGTGGAAGTCGCCGGATTGATTGAGCCACGGTTTCGTGGAGATGGGGTATGAGTTCTCTGGCAACTCTCAACGACCACGTTTGCTTTTATTCCAGTAACCAAACTCTTGCTCGTGCACATCGATATCAAGCTCAAGCACGCGTTGCTGAAGCTGGTTCTGCACATCCCTGACGGCATTGTTATAAATCGATGGCCCGATCTCGTCGAGGATAAACCCAAGTAGTGCACCTGCCTGAAGATTGCCAATGGGCTCCTCCATCTGTTGTTGGAAGTAGCGCTCAATGGATTTGACTGCTTCTTGATGCGTTTCTTTTTCGAGTTCAATAGTCATACTGTCGGATTCAATAATGGTAGCCGCAATTATGCCATTTGAAGCAGAAAGTGTATTGCTGTTCGCCTGCCTTTTTTTGCGCTTACCGCGGCAGGCGAATAGGCGAAATTAAATTGATAAAGGCTTGAAAAATTTTTCTAAAAGGGTGGTAAAAAGGCGGGGGGCGTAAATTTATTACGCTCAATACGCCTCACCGTGATTGCAACGAGCATCGTGATTACAAATTATAAGTTTTACTTTTTATGCTCCATACGGCGATGATGTTTCATACGCTTTGGAGTAGCATGATGTTGACGCATTTCCGTTGTACGCTGCGCTTCCATAGGACGGTCATTACGGGCGTCTGGGTGATCCGAAAGTCCCTGCGCATTAGCCAACGGAGAAAATGCAAAAATGAGTGCAGCAACGCCAAATAGCTTTTTCATAATAATCCTTAGAAAAGTTGAGTCCCACATCCGCATTCAAAGCGGCATCATTCACAAACGCGGCTACCGTGATTCGGTTGACGCCCACGCAAGGTAGTCTGCCACGCCTAGGGAAAAAAAATCAACTATTCCTTTGTTAAACGTTGTTCGCCTGTCATTGATGGCAGGGTTAAAATGCTTGGTAAATGTAAGGAGGTACAGAGCGGTCTAACCCATTCCGCGACCGCCATCTTTTCCCGTCGCCAATTCAAATAAATCGAACGCATCGTTATACAGAAACGACTTCTTTACCGGCGCATGGTACGCGGTATCCGCCGTCGTGTAGGCAAGGATATTTTGTTCGCAATCGTGCTTGGTTCGCGCAATGATTGCATCCGCTCTATCACCTTTTAAATTTTCTGCCACCCAATAAATCAGCTTCATTATTTCTCCCAATGCCAAGTTCGATTGACCGACCCTCGGTTTATTATCCATTAACGGATAAGGATAACCAACACTATTCCGATAGAAGAGAGAAAGACCGACCTGATGAATCTGATGGAATAGCGCTTTCCATATCCGGTTCAAGGAAGTAATGGAGGAGAAACTAAAGCAGAAATGTTACGGAAAACCACGGTTCACCTTCAGAAGGGTGCTTTCTGGCACCCTTGATTCAAGCCGGCAATTAATGTCGCGTTCTATTCGATCGTGACTGACTCGGTCCATTTTTTTTGCGCGCCGCTTGAGGTTTTACAGGTCGCCGACGTTCGGAATCCTGATCATCTTGGAGGGCTTCGACGTCAGCAGGCGCTCGCGTCGGCGTTTGTGCCTCTGAGGTTACGGCAACATCGCTTGCCGTTTTAAGGATTGCGTCGGTAGTCTTTTGCCACGCAGATTTTACGATGCCGACGACCTGGTCGGTGCCTTGCGGAATGTTTTTTGTCATCTCAGTCAAATAACCGGCTCCCTGCCGACTGGCTTCTACCATATTTTCTGCTAATGCCTGATTGCACTCTGCCTTGACCGTGGTATTAATGCGCATTGCCTCATTACCGTAATAGATTGCGCTTTGAATCTCTCGCTGCACATGCGTGGCACTGACTGCAAAAAATTCCTGCGGATTTTTAGCGTCTAGAAGTTGCCTTGCCAAGCCCATCGACTCTCCTAATGTCGCCTTCATGACATCCAGATTTAGTCTGGTCAGCTCCTCAATTCGTTCGCTGATTTTATCTTTGAGTTTCGAGGCAATTGCATGACGGGCTTCTACGTTGGCCTTTATGATGCTGGAAAGATGTTCGGATAAAATAAACATGATATTTTCTTTCGTTCGAATGGAACAAATGCTTGAATAAGCACGCGAATAAGTATGCAAAAAGCGCGGTTAGCAGTGCCGGTCTCCACCATCTTTTTTTTTGTCATGCAGGGTTGCTGGAATACGCATATCCGCTAACAGCTAGCGAAATAAGTGGATCAGAAAATGCAAGACTTGATGCCGTCGTCTTGTGTGGGGACGTGGCCCTGTTAAGTGCGGTACGCGCAGCGCTTTGATGTGCTTTTCTCACAGTGTCGGTTAATAAAAATTCGGCACCCATGTCAAACCAAACGTCATTTGAGATTACCTGCTGCGCCAGAGGCAATAGCTCTATCTCTTCGGTGGTGAGTCGATCAAGCAGATCGTCACAACGGCGCACGATCAACGCATGCATAAGTGTCGTTTCGGTTTCGTTCCCATCAATTACTAGCTTTGCCCAAGCTTTGACAGCGTCCAGTAGTTGCCGCCCAATAAGTCGGGACGACGCCATTTGGCCAAGCCGCGCATCTGCCTGATGCGTTGCATTGCGAAGAGCCGGGAGTATATAGATATCGACTTTGCGCTTTCGGCACGATGCAGCGAGCCGGGCAAATTTTTTGATAACCAATTTCAACGTTGAATTATCCAGACGTTGGTCTACGACACTTATCTGAAGTAGGTGTTGTGCTGAAGATAAGAGGTTATGCACTCGCTTTTGCTCTATGGAAAGGCTGAGTAAAGCGTAGGTCCTTGTGAGCATTGTTTCTCCTCGTTGCATGCGACGGTCTACGCGCCGACGTCTGTAAAGGTAGGGAAAAGCTTATGGGAAAGTATAGAAAATTATAGGTCGGAATATATAAATCGCAAGAACGTTAACGTTTTACTTTTGGATAGGAGAAAACCCCCGGGAGGCAAGGGCCATTGTTACGAAGGGAGTATAGTAAAACGAAAGGAGTGGTTTACTCCCGCCGCGGTGCGTCGCTGACACCGAATTTTTCTCGATGGTCTCCCATCATGGCGCGCAATTCCGCTATGGAAAGTTTGCTTTCTTCATGCATCCTGATGAGCAATGGCGCGCCGATCGGCAAACGACGATGGCGAATTTTACTAATCATCGGTGGCCCGACGTTAAGAACGCGGCATAGCTGCGCGTCGTTCTTTAGATGTAGTGTGGCGAGCAATGCATCCAGCAATTGATCTGGATTAAAGCTGCGCTGATCGTCGAGGGTGTCGCCGGTAAGTGCGCTCTTGGAAATATTACTACCCATCATTACTATTCTCCAGACCGAGGATGTAGTGTTATTATAATAACAAAATCCTTAATTACCAGCCCCGGTAAAAGTTGTTTAGTACTTCAGTGTTCGAAGTGACACGAATATGAAAGGATTCCTGAAGCGCGAGAGGGTAGAGTGGCTTCGCGGTTGCGATGAAACGTTAATTGCTAAGTTGGTTTTAGCTAACCTCGCGACGATGCTAGCGTACCAGATTGCAGCTTAATAAAACGTCAAATGGCTCGCCCCCGCACCTACGGACATCTTTATTTTTATCAGCAGGATGCAGTAGCACGCTAGTGGAGTGCAAAAACATTAATCGTCGTGATCGTCATGACCATTCCCATGTCCTCGCCCATGACCACGCCCATGACCGCGTCCTTCATCATGACGCTCGTTAAAACGGTCGTCCTGCCATTGACGTGCCCTTAATTGCCGTTCACGCCAATCATTTTCTCGCTCCTCTTGGATATAAACCGGACGCGGTTGAAGGTACACCGGTGCGGGCTGCACATAGACTCCCGGCAGACCAATATTGACACCGACATCCACGTGCGCTATCGCAGGGGTCGCCGCCATCATTAATGTGGTGCTGGCTAATACTCCGGCTGCAATTCCGATAAATTTTTTCATTTTATTTCTCCTTGGATTTAAGCTTGGGTGAAAGTCTGTAAGTCTGTATGCCTGCAAGCTCATTACACGCTGAATTGGCGTGCGGCACTACCCTGACTTGGTAACTCAGGTAACAAGATATTTCCGAGCCCAAAAACGATACGCGTCGAATCCGTTGTCCACTGATTAACTTTTGGTCGGTGATTAAAAAAAAAGACAGGAGTACCCTGTCTTTTTTTTTATAAGCCGGCCTGCATTATTTAGGGACTGGCGGCGTTGTTGTTGATGTTGTTGCATCTACTTTTGCATCTGCCTTCGCTGCTTTTGCTTTCATGTGTGCTTTGGTTTTGGCTTTTGTCGCCTGGTAGTGCGCTTTTGTTTTAGTTTCCATTGCATCATTTTTAGCATCAGTCACTTTTGCGTCAGCTTTTGCATCCGTTTTGGATTCCGTTGCATTGGCCTTAACTGTAGCTTTGGTTTCTTTGGCGTCCGCTTTAGTAACCGGCGTGGTTGGTGCTACAGGTGCAGTCGGCGCTTGGGCAAAAACAGAAGTAGCGAACAGACCAGCGATTAAAACAGCAAGTAATTTATTCATTTTTAAGTCCTTGGCAATGTGTTGTTTAGCTCAGGCGATTCCTGAGGGCATGAGCAATAAACGACTGCCAGAAGGGACCCGTTGACCATCTTTACAATCCGTAACATCTTGCTGAATTGTCGCTGTAAAGTACGTTGAGAAAAATCACCGCTAAGCTTTTTCCTCCCTCGTCAATTTACTGTCCTCCACCGAATCGCCAAGCGTGAAAAAGCCCCTTGCGGGGCCTGTATCTTAACTGGTGAGTTACCGCCAGAGACTGGAGAAATTATGAAGAATTATGAAGACTTGCGACGGAGGACCATGAAGCTAATCAATGCTAGGCCCCCCAATAGCATGGCGTAGGTTTCTGGTTCAGGAACGGCTGAAACCGACGACATAGTGAAGCTTGTAATTTTCTGTTCAGCCGTCGCGCCACCAGTGGCTCCGGTAAAGCCAGCATACATAGTAGAGCCAAATTTGGTAAATAGATTTATTGTCTTAGTGTCACTTACAGCATAGTTTTTACCATCGACGTTAAAAGTTCCGCTCATATCTAACACATGGGTAATGGCATTGTAGTTAATCGTTTCGTTGCCCGTTATAAGGTTTGCACTTCCCAAATTAAATTTCGACGACGCTGCACCGCTGGCATTGCCGGTTGTATCAAGGCCGAGGCGGTTATTAGTATACGTTTGAATAATTGAGCCGACACCATTTAATCCATTATAAGCAAGGGTATTGCCACCATTAGTACTGCCTAGTGCACTGTTTCCAACATTTTGCAACGCAAAGGTAATGCCATCGGCCATAGGATTGGAACCGTTTTGAGCGAGAGAAAAATTGAAAGTAGAACTAAATGAATTTTTGGTCGATAGCCCTGAAGTGAGCCAGGCTGCACTATGTTGATTACCAGAACTAGTCAATTCAATCGCGCCTCCCTTTAATTGTGAATTGATCAGATTCATCGAATTTCCGTCGAAGGTGGTAGCTGGTCCGACTGCGGCTGATACGGGTAATGCAAACAGGATTGAAAGTACAACGCTGACTGGCAGTAAATAACGCATGAAATTCCTTGAATTAAATATGTTTTGATTATTTGAGTTATTAACTTAAAAATAATGCTTTAAAAGTAATTATTTTAAATAAAATATTCGGTAGATGAAGCTCCAAGCTTAACGACAGATTTATATTTTAATTTATTGGTTCTTTTATGGTGCATGAAAAAGTTGCGGTAAAACCTACTAATTACTATTAATGCTGACATTTCATAAAAGAAACTTTTCTTACTATCTATGATTGTTTAAGCGGCGCAAGCGGTTATGACGCTTGTTATATCTCTTCTGTTTATATAAAAAATCTAAAACAAATCGAACCTTCAATGAATTCGGGATCGTAGGGACGCGACAATCCGCTATGATCAGATTTTTCCTAGGTGAGGTTGACTTTTGGGTTTCTTGTTACCCCAATTTCAGCGCGCGTGATCGGCTTTGGGATGGTAATGTCGTTTCAACGTTTGGATCATTAGAGGGCCTGTGGCCGCTGCTAACGCAATCACAGTGGGCAACTTTAGCCTGCGCGTAGCAGGATGACGCAAATCGTGAAAGAGGAGATTCGTGATTCCCGCCTGATTGCGGGCATCCCTGAAACAGTTATGCAGCGTGATATAAGATATTAAGAAGACTCGGCCACAATCTTTTTTTTTGAAGGTTGGCCAATAAGGCTACTGCATTTTTTGATAATGGTACAACCCGCATTGTTCCATTTTTGGTCATCGGTCGTACTTCGCTTCTCACTTGGAAAAGCGTTGGCCAAAATCAAATTCTAGCCAAAATTTTAATGTCATTTTAGTCACTTTAACGTCTCAGAAAAGACGGGAAGTACCTCGTTAATTTATTTAATAAGCTGCAATAAATGAATTACTTACATCAGGCAGCCGACCAGTCGCCCGACTTCCCGCCATGCTTTTCCAGCACGCGCACATCCGTCATGACCATGCCTCGATCTGCCGCTTTACACATATCGTAAATGGTCAGCAGACCCACCTGAACTGCGGTCAGTGCTTCCATTTCGACGCCTGTTTTGCCCACGGTTTCGGCTTGCACCGTGCAACTTATACTGGACTGCGAAGTATCAATACTAAAATCAACCTTAACCCGCGTAAGCGCCAGCGGATGGCACAGCGGAATCAGGTCGCTGGTGCGTTTGGTGGCCATGATGGCAGCGATGCGGGCGATGCCCAACACGTCGCCTTTTTTGGTATTGCCAGCACTAATCAATGCCAACGTTGCAGCTTGCATCCTGATCGTTCCGACGGCAATGGCGATGCGATGCGTGTCCTGCTTGGCGCCCACGTCAACCATGTGCGCCTGCCCGCTTTGATCAAAGTGGGTGAGCGGGGATGCTACTGGCGGCGATGGCGCGTGCGGGGATGTTGCTGGAGGTATTTTATTAGTCATAGTATGGTGGAAAGTAAGGTGACGACGCGGCGGCGCAACTGCAATGTGGCAATCTTTTAGATGTTACTGTTTTTTAGAGATGCGCGACGGACTTATTCCCGTTCACTGGGATACCGCATCTCCGAAAGCGGCGTGAAGAAATGAAGGGCCGCTGACTAGCGGCCGGGGATTGCTGGCAGCCTGCTTGCCGCCAGACTGCGTTCGCCTCTATTTCTATATCGGCATGCCTTGCCGTTTGGAGGGCTTATCCGGATACTTAAACGCGTTCCAGCACAATCGCAATCCCTTGCCCAACGCCGATACACATGGTGCAGAGTGCATAACGTCCTTTGTTGCGCTCCAATTGATTCACTGCGGTCATGACCAGGCGCGCGCCAGAGGCACCTAAAGGATGGCCGAGGGCGATAGCGCCGCCATTGGGATTGACGCGCGGGTCGTCATCCTGTAAGCCGAGCTGGCGCAGCACCGCCAGTCCTTGTGCCGCAAACGCTTCATTGAGTTCAATCACATCTAATTGATCCAGACGCAAGTCGGTTAGTTCCAGTACCTTTAATGTTGCCGGAAACGGCCCTATGCCCATCACGCGCGGGGCCACGCCAGCCGTCGCCATACCGACAATGCGTGCGCGCGGTACCAAACCATATTTGGCTGCGCTGATTTCATCGCCGATCAGCAAAGCACAAGCGCCATCATTCACGCCCGAAGCATTGCCCGCCGTCACCGTACCGTCAGCTCTGACGATCGGCTTGAGTTTTGCTAGCGCATCAAGCGAAGTCGCGCGGGGATGCTCGTCCTTGCTAACGACGATAGCGTCGCCTTTTTTTGGTGTAATTGTCACCGGTGCGATTTCGCTGTCAAAGAATCCGGCCTGCTGCGCTGCGATGGCTTTCATTTGGCTCGATACCGCCATCTTGTCCTGATCGGCACGGCTGATGCCGTACTCGGTCGCAACGTTTTCAGCGGTCTCAGGCATCGAATCGACGCCGTATTGCGCCTTCATCAACGCATTGATAAAGCGCCAGCCTATGGTGGTATCTTCGATCTTTGCAGCGCGTGAAAATGCGCTGTCAGCCTTGCCCATGACAAACGGTGCGCGGCTCATGCTTTCTACCCCGCCAGCGATCATCAGGCCAGCTTCGCCGCTTTTAATCGCACGCGCGGCAGTGCCGATGGCATCCATGCCAGAACCACACAGACGGTTGACGGTGCCGCCAGGGACGCTGATAGGCAAGCCAGCGAGCAATGCCGACATGCGGGCGACGTTGCGGTTATCCTCGCCCGCCTGATTGGCGCAACCATAGATCACATCCGCGACAGATTCCCAGTCAATCTGGGGATTGCGCGCCATCAGTGCGCGGATCGGAATAGCGCCAAGATCGTCAGCCCGAACGGTGGACAAAGTGCCGCCATAACGGCCGAATGGTGTGCGCTGGGCGTCATAAATGAAAGCGTGGGACATGTACATCTCCGGTTTTAATTTTAGGTGAGTATCTGCGCTGGTATCGACAGGCAGAACAATAATCTGGCATGAGTCTTTGAACTACGCTGACTGCCCTGAAGCTTGATTGCGCCGCTTCAAAGGTACCAGTCATTTTTAAACGGTTTGAAGCGCATTAATCAGCGTCACCGCCGTGATTTTTTGAAGAGCCTCGAACGTCATGCCATCCACGATTTCAATCACTTTGGCACCATCCTGGCCCAGGTCAATCACTGCTACATCGGTATAAATTCGGCTCACACAACCGATGCCGGTCAATGGATACGTGCACGCGGGTACCAGTTTGCTCTCGCCGGATTTGGTCAAATGTTCCATCATGACGTAGGTTTTCTTGGCACCAATAGCCAAATCCATCGCACCGCCGACCGCAGGTATGGCGTCCGTTGCGCCGGTATGCCAGTTGGCCAGATCGCCACCAACCGATACCTGAAAAGCGCCCAGTACGCAGACGTCCAGATGGCCACCACGCATCATCGCGAAACTATCTGCGTGATGAAAAAAGCATCCGCCCGGCAATAGCGTCACGGGTTGTTTGCCTGCGTTAATGAGGTCGTAGTCTTCCTCGCCTTTTGCGGGCGCGGGCCCCATACCGATTACGCCATTTTCGCTATGCAAAATGACTTCACGGTCACTGGGTAAATGATTGGCGACCATTGTCGGCAAGCCAATACCCAGGTTCACCACTGCGCCGTCGGGAATATCTTGCGCGACGCGTATCGCCATTTGTTCTCTGGTCCACTTGCTCATCTTTTTCTCGCTTATTTTGTGCTCTGGCTGAATGACGAATGTGCTAATTGGCGATTGGCAATCCAGGACCTGTTAGGTGTCAGATGCCGCGATTTTGCCAAGTTAACTAAGACGGTTGCTATCAGGCCGCTTTAAAACCCGCAGGTCCGGTGGCGGTACGTGGTACTTGTACGACATGCTGGACAAACAGTCCCGGCGTAATAATCGCTTCCGGATCGAGGCTGCCTAACTCGACGATGTCATGTACCGATGCAATCGTCACTTTCGCCGCACTCGCCATGATCGGGCCAAAATTGCGCGCAGTCTTGCGATAGGTTAAATTGCCCCAACGATCGCCGGATTCAGCTTTGATCAAGGCAAAATCGGCGTGGATAGGATATTCCAGTACATACATTCGTCCATCAATTTTGCGGGTTTCCTTGCCATCCGCCAGTTCGGTGCCAAAACCAGTGGGGGTAAAGAAACCGCCGATTCCCGCACCGGCAGCGCGAATGCGTTCGGCCAGGTTGCCTTGTGGAACTAATTCTAATTCCAGTTTTCCGGCCCGATATAACGCGTCAAAAATATGAGAATCGGCCTGACGGGGAAAGGAGCAAATAATTTTGCGCACTTGTCCGTTTTTAAGTAGGGCCGCCAAACCCGTTTCACCATTACCAGCGTTATTGTTCACGATGACGAGATCTTTTGCGCCTTGCGCAATCAGGCCATCGATTAATTCGGCTGGCTGACCGGCACCGCCAAAGCCACCGATCATAATTGTTGCGCCGTCGTGAATAGGGGACAGCGCCTTTGCTACAGAAGGAAGTATTTTATTTATCATGTCTAGTATGCGAACAAAAGATTGAAATAATCAATAAAGTTCTTATAATGAACAAATATTCGCAACAAGAACTTATTGGATTAGAATAGACATCGGGCAGGCGCTTGTCAATGGTCAAGTCGCGGCCTTTTATTAAATTTTTGCGGGCCAAACACGGCCCTTGATCGTGGTTTGAAAATTTATTTCTGGCAAGTAATAGTATTGAAGTAATGGCATTAAGGTAATGACATTGTTATGCCCCATCTTGTTTAGCCCCATGCAGTGGAAGAAGAGTCAATGAAAGACGCAACACAAGCTTCAGAGGAAGATGCGACACAAGCGTCCCAAGGCACGGCGCAGACCGCATCTGGCCAGCCCAGGCCCGGTGATAGCTACGTCCAGTCTTTCGCCCGTGGATTGGCGGTGTTGCGTAGTTTTGGCGCCGAGGCCCCCGCTCAAACGTTGACCGAAGTTGCGGAGCGCACAAGCTTGACTCGGGCAGGTGCCCGCCGCATCTTGCTCACTTTGCTGCAGTTAGGGTATGTTGCGACAGAGGGGCGCTTGTTTCGGCTAACTCCCAAAGTGTTGGAGTTGGGTTTTGCGTATCTGTCATCATTGCCGGTATGGACCCAAGCGCAGCCAGTGATGGAGGAGCTAGTCGAAAGCCTGCGCCAGTCCTGCTCGGCAGCGGTGCTGGACGGCACCGAGATCGTCTACGTGTTACGCGTGCCAGCGCACAAAATTATGTCGATCAATCTCGGCATCGGCAGCCGGTTGCCGGCTTACTGCACCTCAATGGGAAGGGTGCTGCTGGCAGGCTTACCCGCAGCGGTGCTACGCGAGCGGCTGGCCAATATCTCCGCGTCGCAACTCACCCCGCAGACTATCGTTGATTTGCCGCGACTGCAGGAAGCGATCGAACAGGTCAGAATTCAGGGGTGGAGTCTGGTCAGGGAGGAGCTGGAGCCAGGCTTGGTATCCATGGCCGCGCCAATTGTTGACCGTAATGGCAAAGTGGTGGCAGCGATCAATATCAGCGGACAGGTGAATAATCCTAGTCCGGCTAATTTACTAGAAAATTGTTTGCCGAAATTGTTAGCGGCTGCGGCGAGGATCAATGCGCTGGTTGCTGGCTCGCAGTGATCCACAGTGGGTTAGAATGATGCGGGGTGACTGTTCGTACCGTCTTGGTCGTTGCATCACCAACCCTTCTTTCTCCTACTCCCGCGGACGCTGCTGAAACTTGAATCTAAGCGCCAGATCATTGGTTGCAATACGCTCCACTCTCAACGCGATTCCGTTATATTGCCAGGTCAACGCGGTACGGTCAGTGGGAGAATCTATCCAATCCATCAGCCGTTCATCAGTGATAATTTTACCGTTCATGCGCAGTCCGGTCATCCAGTCGGCAATGTCGCGGTCGTCTAACGCGGCGACTTTATTAGCGGCAACAAATAACGGTTGGCCTTGTTCTGTTAATAGCACATTCTGAATCACTTGCAAGACTTCGCCCGTTTGTAGCACTAACCCCAATAGCGGATCGGTATGCGCGATATAGGGTGTGAGTGCGAGATCGACGTAGACACATTGCGGACCGTTCTGAAAGTAGCCGCGCCCTTGTGCATCGACGCTGTAATTGCGGTTGATAAAGGCGCATAAAGCGATGTGCATGATCTTGTTGCCGGGCAAATCATGACGTTGAGTTTCTTCGTCACGCATGCGCCACGCACCGCGGGCGTCTAGCGCTAGCCAGCCGAAGCAGGCCGGAACGTCTGGCCATTTTTGCATTGCTTTTTTTACGATGTCATCCATGCTGTTGCAATCCTTGTTTCGATCGAGGGTACGCGTCAATAGCCTGCTGAAACTATCAACTATGCAGCCAATAAAAATTGCACTATCCGCTGCGGTAGCCAGTCCACCCGCCCGGGTAAAGCGCCCACCGGAAATCCAACATGTCCGCCTTCTGCGGGATATTCGAGTGTCACGCTGTTTGCTGCACTGCGCGGTAAATGGCGCGGCGGAAGAAATGGATCGTTCTGCGCATTGAGTATTAACGTAGGGACCACGATATCATTCAAAACGTGTTTTGCGCTGGCCCGGTTCCAATAATCGTCGGCATCGCGGTACCCATGCAACGGCGCGGTAACGACGTTATCGAAGGCATGCAGATTACTAGCGTTGAGCATGCGCTCGCGGTCGAATAAGTGCGGAAATTGCGCAAGCTTGCTGAGCGATTTGGTTTTCATGGTGCGTAAAAAAACGCGGGTATATATCCGGTTAAAACCATGCGCGAGAGCATTGCCTCCGCCAGCAAGATCAAGCGGTGCTGAAATGGCGCAGGCAGCGTCAATCAGCGACGCTTGCTGTTGCGATTCGCCTAGCCAGCACAACAGCACATTACCGCCGAGCGACGCCCCCGTTGCGTAGAGTTTGCTGAATTTTTTATCAGAGCGCGACGCCGCCACGCGACGTAATATCCAGTCTACTTCCGCTATATCTCCGGAATGATAAAAGCGCGGGGCCAGATTAATTTCACCCGAACAGCCACGGAAATGCGGGGCCGCGCCTGACCAACCCAAGGCGGCAATATACGCCATCAGTGCGCGCGAGTAATGGCTATCGGATGAGCCTTCGAGGCCGTGAAACAGGACGACCATAGGCTTGCCCGGCTTCCCATCAACGAAGTCAATATCAATGAAATCACCGTCAGCGGTATCCCAGCGCTCCCGCCGATAGGTGACGGCCGGTTTAACAATAAAGGTTGATGGATAAATTGTTTGCAGATGACCACCCGGCAGCCATAACGGGGCATTGTAAGAGGACGGCGTTGAAATGAATGGAGCGGAAGTCATCGTATGTGGATTGGTCCTGCATATGTGCTTATTGCCATAGTACGTGTTAACCGCGTGCTATCGGTGCGCAGACGAACTAATTTTCGGGCGCTATGGTGACTTTTAAGCGCTCGGTTGCGTTACTGTCTGGCTGGCGGCTAAATAATCGCCCTGATACGGCGCTTTTAGCCGCAAATACTAAGGCTGAATTAGTGGAGCAGGTTAGCTGACAGCAATTCTTCCGGTGCTTGTCCCGGTGCGATCGAGGCATGATGCAATACGATGCGCCAACCGCGTGGTGTTTTCATGTACGCGTTGGTAGTGAGAATATGCATTTCCTGCGTCTGATCACCGCTACGGTTGATATCTTCGACGAGGTTATGAATGCTGGTCGACATAGTATGGGAGACGTGCAACTGACGGACGCGGATATGCACGCCACCGCGCTCAAATAAACTTTCATACGCGCCCCGTATCGCTGCGTGTCCCACCAACCGGGGCGAACCCGGATGAACGCAGACGATCTCTTCATCATCCGCCCATAGCGCCATCATGGCTTCAATATCAGCGCGACTAAGCGCATCGTAAAAAGCGGCTTCAGCATCGTCAGCTGAACCGTGGATCAATTTTGCGCGTGGCATGCATACCCCTGTGACAACTAATCAGTTTTTCAAAATAATCCCAAAGCGCCGCTGGCAGGTGTTGTCAGACCATGTTGTTGGCAGCGCTGAATACGCATACTCCATGAAGACAAGCCTGCCTGACGCAAGATGTGGTGACTATATGCAGGCTTAGTGGCCCTTGATGACAGCGCCCGGCTTCATCCCGTATTCTGTGCCGCAATACGGACATTTAGCGGTCCCGGTTTTACTCATATCCAAAAAGACCCGTGGATGGGAGGACCAGATTGGCATTAACGGGTTAGGGCAATGCGCTGGCAAATCTTTGGCGTCCAGCTCTACCATTGCTTGCGGGTTTGTTACTGTACTCATTTAATTCTCCGGATTGCCGTTTACTGAATGATGATGCGTTAGGTTCTTGCTTATGCTCGATTCTGCTCAATGGTGCTGAACGGTGACCGGTGCGCCAGTAGGTCACCCTTATTCCGGCTGCTTATACAATTGTCAGCCATTCTTTATATCTCGACGATTTGCCACCGACTACGTCGAAGAACATGCTCTGAATTTTTTCGGTGATTGGGCCACGCTTGCCTTCGCCGATGTCACGGTTATCCAGCTCACGTATTGGCGTTATTTCTGCGGCGGTTCCCGTGAAAAAAGCTTCATCGCTGCAATATACTTCATCGCGCGTAATACGTTTTTCAACGACTTCGATGCCGATGTCACGCGCCATCGTCAACACCGCGTCACGGGTAATGCCATCGAGGCAGGACGCGAGGTCAGGCGTATAAATTTTACCGTTCTTGACGATAAAGACGTTTTCGCCCGAGCCTTCGGATACATAGCCGTCGGTGTCGAGTAGCAACGCCTCGTCATAGCCATCGGTCAAGGCCTCTTGATTAGCCAGGATTGAGTTAATGTAATAGCCGCTAGCCTTGGCGCGCACCATGGACACGTTGACATGGTGCCGACTAAACGATGAGGTCTTTACCCGGATGCCCTTGGCCAGACCATCTTCACCCAGATAAGCGCCCCATGGCCAGGCCGCGATAGCAACATGAATGGTGTTGCCGGTGGCCGCGATGCCAAGCTTTTCCGAGCCGATCCAGATCAGCGGCCGCATGTAACAGGATTCCAGGTGGTTTTCTTTAACCACCTGAATTTGTGCGTCCATCAGGGTTTGCAGGTCGTAAGGCACCTTCATCTGAAAAATTTTGGCAGAGTTCAGCAGGCGCTGGGTATGCTCTCTCAGGCGGAAAATGGCCGTCCCTTCCGGCGTTTTGTAAGCGCGCACGCCTTCAAATACCGCCATGCCGTAATGTAACGAATGTGTGAGCACATGCACGTTAGCATCGCGCCAATCGATAAGCTGACCATCTCTCCAAATTTTTCCGTCGCGGTCTGCCATGGACATAATGAGATCTCCGGTGATTCAGTTATAAAGGACGCTAAATGTGGAGACCGAGGCCTATCCGGCACCGCAATTCACTGCGTTATTCCAACATTTTAACGGATTCAGAAGCGCTTAACTCTTTAGAATGATAGTTCCGGTGGGACATTTGTGGGCGTTGCGGGTCGACGGCGTTTTCGCCGCTGTTGTGGTGGAACCACGACAATGCGGGCGCGCCTAAAATAATTAATCAAGATATGGGATCGTTTTGGGTTGTCAACCAGGCATAAGAAGGGGGCCGTTGCGTTGCAAACTGGCAATGCATGCAGGAAAGTCTAAAAGCAACACATCCTAAAACGGTGTTTTGATAGGGCGAGTGGGGTAAAATAGCGCCTTTTCCTCCCAGACATCTCCCGGATCGACATGAAATTTAATCGACTGAGCGACTTGATCGCGCAAGACCAACTGCAAGGAAAGCGCGTGTTTATCCGCGCCGATCTTAATGTGCCACAAAATAACAATGGCAGCATTTCAGAGGATACGCGCATTCGCGCGTCCATCCCGGCGATCCGGCAGGCGCTGGACGCCGGTGCCGCGGTGATGGTAACTTCTCATTTAGGCCGACCGGTCGAAGGCGATTTTCAGCCCGCTGACACTTTGGCACCGATTGCTGTGCGCATGACAGAACTGTTGGATCAGCCCGTCGAATTGCGTCAAAACTGGCTCAACGGCGTCGAGATTGCCCCTGGGCAAGTTGTGTTGCTCGAAAATTGCCGCGTCAACAAAGGGGAGAAGAGAAACGACGATGCGTTAGCGCAACAGATGGCGGCACTCTGCGACGTCTACGTCAACGACGCATTTGGTACTTCTCATCGCGCCGAAGCGACGACGCACGGAATCGCTAAATTTGCGCCGATTGCTTGCGCGGGACCATTGCTGGCGGCTGAGCTGGACGCGTTGGGCAAGGCGCTGAACGCACCAGCCCGCCCTTTGGTGGCAATTGTGGCCGGTTCCAAGGTGTCGAGCAAATTAACGATTCTTAAAGCGTTATCTTATAAAGTTGACAATCTGATCGTTGGCGGTGGTATCGTCAATACGTTTTTGCTGGCGGCAGGCTTTAAAATTGGCAAATCGCTTGCAGAGCCGGATTTAGTAGGCGAAGCTCAGGCGATTATTGACATAATGTCGCAACGTGGCGCGTCGGTGCCGATTCCGGTAGATGTCGTCTGTTCTAAAGAATTCTCCGCAGCAGCGACCGCAGTTGTCAAAGACGTTAAAGACGTCGAAGATGACGATATGATTCTGGATATCGGCCCGAAAACGGCGGCGATACTGGCTGAGCAAATTGCGCGCTCCGGAACGGTGGTGTGGAACGGTCCGGTGGGCGTATTTGAATTCGACCAATTTGGCGAAGGCACGAAAGTATTGGCGCACGCAATTGCTAACTCGGCAGCGTTCTCGATTGCTGGTGGTGGTGATACGCTGGCGGCGATTGCGAAATATAACATTGCTGACAAAATCGACTACATCTCGACCGGCGGCGGAGCCTTTCTGGAATTTTTGGAAGGTCGGACATTGCCAGCGGTGGAAATTTTGGAGCAGCGCGCTGGCTGATGGAGCGCTGATTGAATGGCGAGGCGATGAGATAGCGCTTAATCGGTCAATCGGGGGTGTGGTATTGATGGCGCAGTAATGTATAGGTACCGTGACTTGTGCAAGACGGACTTTAAAATCCGTATTGCACAGTGTTGAGAATGCGGCATGGATTTTTTATTTATCCAAGCAAATGACCTGGCACTACGTGTGTTTTAACGTAGTTTTACGTACTCACCTCACATAAAGGTTGTCATGCAAAGAGCTACCAAGATCGTTGCCACCATCGGTCCCGCATCAAGCGATGCCGCCACACTGACGCGCATGTTTAACGCTGGCGTTGACGTAGTTCGACTCAATTTTTCTCACGGTAAAGCCCAAGACCACATCGACCGCGCTGCGCTGGTGCGTGAAATCGCAGCTAAATGCGGACGTCAGGTAGCAATCATGGCCGATTTGCAAGGGCCAAAAATTCGCGTTGGCAAGTTCGAGAACGGTAAGATAGAACTCGTCAACGGTACTAAATTTATACTTGATTCCGATTGTGAACTCGGCAATCAGGACCGTGCCGGGCTGGATTACAAAGCGCTGCCACGTGACCTGAAGGTTGCCGATGTGTTATTACTTAATGACGGTTTGATCGTCTTGGTAGTCGAGCGAATTATCGGCAATGAGATCCATACCGTGGTTAAGATAGGCGGTGAACTGTCGAATAACAAGGGTATCAATCGTCAGGGTGGTGGCCTGTCCGCGCCCGCGCTAACCTCCAAGGACATGGAAGACATCAAGACCGCAATGAGTTTTCAGGCGGATTATGTCGCGGTATCTTTTCCGAAAAATGCTACTGATATGGAAATGGCGCGGCAATTGGCCAACGTTGCAGGTGAGACCTACAATCACAAGCCGATGATGATCGCCAAGATCGAACGCGCCGAAGCGATTCCGGTGCTGCAATCGATTCTGGACGCGTCCGACGGCATTATGGTGGCACGCGGCGATCTGGCTGTGGAAGTTGGTAATGCGGCGGTGCCTGCTTTGCAAAAGCGCATGATCAGAATGGCGCGTGCATCGAACAAGCTGACGATCACCGCTACGCAAATGATGGAGTCGATGATTGTTAACGCGGTGCCAACACGGGCTGAAGTATCAGACGTTGCCAATGCCGTACTAGATGGCACCGATGCCGTGATGACCTCCGCCGAGACAGCGTCTGGGCGTTACCCGGTCGAGACTGTCGAAGCAATGGCCGCTATTTGTCTGGAAGCAGAAAAGTCTGAAGACTGTAAGCTAGACGCCGATTTCCTCAATGTAACCTTTACCCGGATTGACCAGTCGATTGCCTATGGCGCGTTGTTCACCGCGCATCATTTGCGTGTCAAGGCGATTGCTGCCCTGACCGAGTCTGGTTCGACGGCGTTATGGATGAGCCGCCATAATATCGATATCCCGATTTTTGCGATTACACCGAGCGTGCAGACCCGCCGTAAGGCCGCCCTTTATCGCAATGTCACTAGCCTTGAACTGGCTAAATCAACCGACCGTGAAGCGGTACTTAAAGATGCACAGAATCTGCTGGTGGCGCAGGGCGCCGCACAGCCGGGCGATCTGGTGGTGTTTACCTGGGGCGAGCCCATGGGACAAATCGGTGGGACCAACGCATTCAAGATTATGAAGATCGGTGAAGCTTAAATCATCGGCGCAAACCATTTTTTTACTATCGGAGTATCAATATGCCTCTCGTATCCATGCGTCAATTGTTAGATCACGCAGCTGAAAATAGTTACGGTATCCCAGCGTTCAATGTTAACAACCTGGAGCAAATTACCGCAATCATGGAAGCCGCAGATGAAGTCGGTGCACCGGTCATCATGCAAGCGTCCGCTGGCGCGCGCAAGTATGCTGGTGAGGCATTTTTGCGTCACCTGATTGAGGCAGCGGTAGAAGCCTACCCGCATATTCCTGTTGTGATGCATCAGGATCACGGTCAGACGCCATCGGTGTGTATGGCGGCGATTCGCTCCGGCTTTACTTCGGTCATGATGGACGGTTCATTGACTGCAGACGGTAAGACGGTTGCCAGTTATGAATATAATGTCGAAGTGTCGCGCAAAGTGGTGGAATTTTCGCATGCGATTGGCGTCACGGTTGAGGCGGAACTCGGTGTGTTGGGTTCGCTGGAAACGATGATGGGCGACAAGGAAGACGGTCACGGTGCTGACGGTAAGATGACGCGTGAGCAGTTACTGACTGACGTCGCACAGGCAGCCGATTTTGTCCAAAAAACCCAATGCGATGCGCTGGCAATTGCCATCGGCACTTCACACGGCGCGTACAAGTTCTCACGCAAGCCGACAGGCGATATTCTGGCAATTGAGCGCATCAAAGAAATTCACGTGCGTATTCCGAACACGCATCTGGTGATGCATGGTTCGTCGTCGGTACCGCAGGAACTGCTGGCGGAGATTCGTGAATTCGGTGGTGATATGAAAGAAACCTACGGCGTGCCGGTAGAAGAAATTCAGGAAGGTATTCGTCATGGTGTACGCAAGATCAATATCGATACCGATATTCGTCTGGCAATGACCGGTGCAATCCGTCGTTATTTGATCGAGAACCCAAGCAAATTTGATCCACGCGATTATTTGAAGCCCGCACGTGAAGCGGCTAAAGCGGTGGTGAAGGCGCGCTTTCTGGCATTTGGCTGTGAAGGTCAGGCCGCCAAGATCAAGCCTTTGTCACTGGATAAAATTGCAGCGAAGTACCAAAAAGGCGAGCTTGCGCAGATCGTGCAATAAAGGTTCTTAAACAAAGGTTCTTAAGCAGCGCTTCTTAAACAAAGCCTGTGTACTTGCCGTAAATAACGTGACACGACCAGACGGAGATCTTTTTCTCGTCTGGTTTCTACCTTTTGGAACAACCATGACTAGCCTATACAAATCCTCCATTACGTCGTTACCGTTGTTAGGTACGGGAAAAGTGCGCGACAACTATGCTGTTGGCACCGACAAAATATTGATCCTGACGACCGATCGTTTATCGGCGTTCGATGTCGTGATGAGCGAGCCGATTCCTGGGAAGGGAAAAGTATTGAATCAGATGAGCGATTTCTGGTTTGAGAAATTGGCCGGTATCGTGCCGAATCATCTGACCGGGATTGCACCGGAAAGCGTTGTGGCACCGGAAGAGGTTGAGCAAGTCCGTGGTCGCGCAGTGGTCGCTAAACGTCTGGAGCCGATCATGGTCGAGGCCGTAGTGCGCGGTTACATCATCGGGTCCGGATGGAAAGATTATCAGGCGACCGGCGCTATTTGCGGCGTGACATTACCAGTTGGTTTACAACAGGCCGCCAAACTGGAAGAACCGATTTTCACGCCTGCGGCGAAGGCCGAAATGGGTTCGCACGATGAGAACATCACTTACGACGATATGGAGCGCCGTATTGGCACTGAACTGTCAGCGACGATTCGGGATATCAGTATCAAGTTATATAAAACCGCGGCTGAATATGCGGCTACCCGCGGCATTATTATTGCAGATACCAAATTTGAATTCGGTCTCGATCAACATGGTGTGTTGCATCTTATGGATGAAGTTTTAACCGCTGATTCGTCACGTTTCTGGCCTGCAGAAAGCTACGCGGTTGGTATCTCGCCACCATCGTTTGACAAGCAATTTGTACGCGATTATCTGGAGACCGTGACGAGCTGGCACAAGACAGCGCCAGCACCGGCGTTGCCTGCCGAAGTGATCGAAAAAACCGGCGCAAAGTATCGCGAAGCGCTGGAAAGCCTGACTGGTCAAACACTGAAGGATTGATGATGCACGCAAGCCAAACAGAGACGCCGCTGATCGGCGTCGTCATGGGTTCGTCCTCTGACTGGGATGTCATGCAACACGCCGTCGCCATATTGACGGAGTTTGGCGTGGCCCATGAAGCGCAGGTAATTTCGGCGCATCGGATGCCGGATCAGATGTTCGCGTATGCCGAGACAGCCCGCGCACGTGGTTTGCGGGCGATCATTGCCGGTGCCGGTGGGGCTGCGCATTTGCCCGGCATGATTGCCGCTAAGACCATCGTACCCGTGCTGGGCGTACCGGTGCCGTCCAAATATCTGCGCGGCGAAGATTCCTTGTTATCTATTGTGCAGATGCCAAAAGGGATCCCGGTTGCGACCTATGCAATCGGTGAGGCCGGTGCAGCAAATGCGGCGCTGTCTGCCATCGCGATGCTGGCCTGCACCGACGATGCACTAGCCGAGAAGTTGTGGGCGTTCCGCGCTAAACAGACACAGGCCGCACTTGATATGCAGTTGCCGCCTGTATAAGCAACAGGTTGGCAATAACCCCTACAGCAAATACAAAATCAACCAGCTAAAAGCACCCGGGTGCGCTATTAAAGGCGCACCGGAGCAAGCACCGAAATAAACACCCAGGCAAGCAACTAAGCAAGCAACTAAGCAAGCAATGAAACAAACTTTGAACTCAAATGACGCGGCATTTATTCCCGCGACTACCCCTGCCACCTGGCTGGGTGTTATGGGCGGCGGCCAGTTAGGCCGAATGTTCGCGCATGCAGCACAGGCGCTCGGTTACAAAGTTGCCGTATTGGAACCGGCCGAGGATTGTCCGGCTGCGCACGTGGCGGAGCGTCATCTTCTGGCGGATTATGATGACGAAATCGCGTTGGCAGAATTGGCAGCATTATGCGTAGCGGTTACTACAGAGTTTGAGAACGTCTCACATCACAGTCTGGCTTTTCTAGCGGAGAGTATTTTTATCGCGCCGAAGGCCGCCTGTGTTTCGATCGCACAGGACCGAATAGCCGAAAAAGAATTTTTTACGCAATGTAGCGCACAATCGAAAGTACTTCCGGCACCGCATAAGCTTATCGCATCGATGGCCGATATCGATAATGTATCCGCCGATCTGTTGCCCGGAATATTAAAAACGGTGCGGCTGGGTTATGACGGTAAAGGCCAGGCACGCGTATCCAGCCTGGAAGAATTGCGTAGCGCGTACGGCGAAATGAACGGCGTTCAGTGCGTGCTGGAAAAGATGCTGCCGCTGGCATACGAAGTATCGGTGCTGGTCGCACGCGGCGCGGACGGCGCTGCGGTCGTTTATCCGATTGCAGAGAACGTTCATCGCGACGGGATTTTATTCACGACTACTGTGCCGGGGCCTAACATCTGTGCCGATGCTGCGCGCGACGCGCAAGATGCGGCACGGGCTATCGTTGCACAGTTGGGTTATGTTGGTGTTCTGTGTATTGAATTTTTCGTATTAAAAGACGGCTCTCTAGTCGTCAATGAAATGGCACCGCGGCCGCACAATAGCGGTCATTACACCATCGACGCCTGCATCACCAGCCAGTTTGCGCAGCAAGTTCGGGCAATGGCGCGTATGCCGCTGGGTGACGTGCGGCAACATTCTCCGGCGGTCATGTTAAATATTCTGGGCGATGTCTGGTTTGCTCCGGAGAGCGAAGATATGCGTGAACCAGCATGGGACCAGATCACCGCGCTTCCGGGCGCGGTCCTCCATCTGTATGGCAAGGCCGAGGCCCGTCGCGCACGTAAGATGGGGCATATTACCTTTGTCGCGCCGACTTTGGCGCAAGCACAAGCGCAATTGGCGGCGGCTTGCGTTATTCTCGGCATCGCTTTGTAATGGATCTGTCCAGCAACGAGGGATCGCCGTCCCTTGATCATCCGGCGATACAACTTGCTGCCCGCAAGCTCGAGAGGGGCGAGCTGGTAGCGTTCCCGAGCGAGACCGTTTATGGCCTCGGTGCTGACGCCGAAAATCCTGCTGCGGTGGCGCGTATTTATAGCGCCAAAGGCCGCCCGTCCAATCATCCGGTTATCGTGCACATTGCGCCTGAGGCTGATCTTACTTATTGGGCGCATGCTATCCCGTCACAGGCTTATCAACTGATCGCAGCGTTTTGGCCGGGACCGCTGACACTGATACTGCAGCGTGCTGCGCATATTTCCAGTGCACTTTCCGGCGGCCAGAATTCAATCGGTATCCGCTGTCCGTCGCATCCGGTCGCGCAAGCTTTACTGCGTGAATTTAAAGGTGGCAAAGGCGGCGTGGCTGGCCCCTCCGCTAATAAGTTCGGCCATGTCAGTCCCACGACAGCGCAACATGTACGCGATGAGTTTGGCGATGGCCCGCAAAGTCCAGTTGGGTATGTACTCGATGGCGGTCAGAGCGAAGTCGGGATCGAGTCGACGATTATCGATTTATCCCGTTTTGCAACGCATGGTGCGGTTTTGTTACGTCCGGGCGATATCAGCGCGGCCGAGATAGCGGCCGTATTGGGTGTCGCGATACAGGCACCGGACACAGCCGCACCGCGCGCATCCGGCACTCTTGCAGCCCACTATGCTCCGCGCACGCCGGTATTACAAATAGAGCCCGCGCATTGTCGCATTGCTTTATCGCGTCTGCATCAGGCGGGGCAGCGGCTGGCGCTGATTTCTTACTCCCCTGCAATGGAACAGTTCGTGCCACTGGTGGCGCATTGTTCAATGCCGGACGCGCCGCATGGTTACGCCCATAATTTGTACGCCGCATTGCGGGATCTGGATCACGTCAATGCCGATATCATCGTGGTGGAAATGCCCCCGCAGGATATCGCCTGGCAAGGAATTAATGATCGCCTGCGCCGCGCCGCACACGTCTCCACCACACTTTTCGCGGACATTTTACGGTTTTAGCAACACGTGGCGAAAAGCTTCTGAGACGCTAGTCAAAAGCATGCAAAGCTGGCATAGTGGCGAAACAAATAGCACGCACGTTCGTTTTGAGAGCCCGCGATGTTGATACCGTAAAGATTTCGAGTACTATTCGGCACCAGATCCTGTGCACGCAGTAAAAGCGCGAACAGGATCGAAGAACCCGCTTGCGATGGGCAAAGAGTCACCGCCACATCAGGTTCGCGATCAAATTGGGAAGTGTTCTAAGTAGCAAGGTAAGGGGCTAAGCATTTGCTTAGGATCAAACAGTACGCACGGCGTGCTAAAGCATGGTGACAAGTCGCGGAGGACTCGTCTGGATCACTCCACAACACAGATGTTTAAAAATAAATAACAACAGAGCGCCGCCAAGGTAAGACGTTGGGAGCAGGCAGGCGTCAAAATGGTAATGATTATAGATGCAGGGTCTATCACCTAATGCATTGTTTACATTTTAAAAAACCACTGGAGAAGATGTATGAAGAAATACCTATCTGTACTACCTAAGTTTGCCGCGTTGAGCCTGTTCTCAATGGCTGCGCTGCCCGCGATGGCGCAACAAGCTGGCGATAATATCGTAGGCTTAGGCTGGTTTCATCTGGCACCTCAAGACTCAAGCCAGAATCTGACCATTGGCGGCAATACGGTGCCGAACACCGGCGCTGGCGTGAGCACTGCAGATACTTTAGGCCTCCAATTTAGCCATTTTCTCACCGATAACTGGGTGATATCCGCTGACGCCGGTATCCCGCCAAAATTCAAGTTAGATGGTGAGGGTATCTTGCAAGGAACCCACATTGGCTCGGCCAAACAGTGGAGCCCGGCAGTGCTGGTTAAATATTACTTTGGGGACAAAAATAGTCAATTCCGTCCTTTCGTGGGTGCCGGTGCTACGTATGTCTGGTACTCGGATATCAAACTGGATCCAGCCTTTCAGCAAAAATTAAGCGGTGTTATCAGCCGCGGCCGAACTGGGGCACTAACAACCAGTGCCGATTTGAGTAGCTCATTGGCACCGGTAGTCAGCGCCGGTGCCAGTTATAATTTTGATGCGCACTGGTCGGTGGGTTTCTCGGTTTCTTATATTCCGTTGAAGACCAAAGCAGACCTGAAGACCAGCACGCCGGGCGGCGATGTCCACAGTACAACAAAGCTCACACTAGATCCGATCGTCAGTTTTCTATCAGTAGGATATAAGTTTTAAAACCTGTCTACAATCTGGCTGCGCGGACGTGATTTGATGTTAACCGGTGCTCGAAGTCCTTCTGGTCTCAAGAACACTCCGATTTTTCCGCGTCTTTTACCACCAACAGACGTCTCGCTCGTTGCAGATCGTGAATAGGTTTGGTGATAATAAAGTTTTCCCTGCATTCAGGTGATGCGTAGTCAAAAAACCTCGATTCATCGGGGTTTTTTTAATGCATGTCGACTCTAGACAGCAACAAAATCCATAGGGAAAGCATGCACAGGCGCGCGGAGTGCGTTAAAGTCACTGTTCACGATAAACGACGGGGGAATGAGGATGGCTAACGAAACTGCGGTTCTCGGAGGTGGTTGCTTTTGGTGTGTGGAAGCTGTTTATCAGGAAATCAAAGGTGTCACACATGTCGAGTCTGGCTATACCGGCGGCCAGGTCGTCAATCCGACCTACGATCAAGTATGCAGCGGGACAACCGGTCACGCGGAAGTAGTGGTTGTCACGTTCGATAATGAGGTGATTAGTTATCGTGCTTTGTTAGAAATATTCTTCACAATACATGATCCTACGACGCTGAATCGGCAGGGCAACGATATCGGGACGCAATACCGTTCAGTAATCTATTATCAGTCTCCCGAACAGCAAGAAACCGCAAAGCATGTCTTAGCAGCAATGGCTTGTGTGTGGGACGCGCCCATCGTGACTCAGCTCATGCCGGCTGAAATTTATTATAAGGCTGAGGATTATCACCAGAACTATTTCAGGCAACACCCGCTACAAGGCTACTGCGCTTTTGTCGTAGCGCCAAAAGTAGCCAAGTTGCGGAAGACTTTTATGGATAAGGTTAAGACCTGAACTTCTATCTGGATCGACCATCAAGTAAAAACGCATTACGGCCTTTTTGCCCTGTAAAACGGGAATCGAACGAGTAGGGCATCCCGTAGCGGACAGGTAACTTACTTAGCGAGCAGCAATGTCATTGCGCGCGCGTTGTAGTATTTGCCGGGTGCCGCCTGAAAAATCTGCGCGACTGATACCACACTGATAAACCGACACTAGACGGGGATTTATTTTGGCAATTACTTCTGACACGTGGCCGCCGGAGGGGGGCAAAATGGGGGAGATGGTTCGCCAGTTTCAGTGGGCCGACACCGTGCTGGGGCCGATATCAGACTGGCCTGTAAGTCTTTGCATCGCCGTTACCATGGCCCTTGATTCTCCGATCCCGACGATCGTGTTGTGGGGGCCTGACTTAATTCAAATTTATAACGACGCCTATCAACCGATTCTCGGCCTGCGCCATCCCACAGCGTTGGGACAGCGCACGCAGGATTGCTGGCCTGAAGTGTGGGAGTTCAATGCGGCCATCTACAACCGCGTGCTAGACACTGGCGAGCGCGTCCTTCTGGAAGATCAGAAATATGTGATCTCTCCCTCCGGCGTTACCGAGTCGCGGTATTTTACAATCATTTATGCGCCGACCCGGGATGAATGCGGGCGCGCATGTGGCGTGTTTGTGGTGGTAATGGAAACCACCAGGAGGGTATTGGCTGAGTGCGAAAACGTCACGTTGTTACAAGCAACGCAATTTGCGGCGGGTCAACTGCAGCATATGTTTGATCATGCGCCCAGTTTCATGGCCATGATCAAATTGCCCGAGTACACGCTCGATATTGCCAATACAGCCTTCATGCAATTGTTCTCCCGATATGACTTGCTCGGAAAGTCAGTCAAGGATGCGCTGCCAGAATTCGAGAAGCACCGATTGCTCCAATTATTGGATGGCGTATGCAGGACCGGGGTGCCTTATGTTGCTTCCGAGATGCCGGTCTACTTGCCGGCCCGCGCCGACAGTGCAGCAAAACACTATTACCTGGACTTCGTATTTCAACCGATCAAAGATGCCAGCGGTCGGGTTACCGCTATTTTTGTAGACGGCAGTGATAAAACCGAACAGCATCATGCGCGGCGTGAGTTGCGCCGCCTGAACGAGAGCCTGACCGATAAAGTACATCGGCTTGAAGAGGCGCAAACCGACCTGCAACAATCTCGTGCAGCATTGCGTAAGCTTATTGACCATCAGGAAACGATAAAGGAAGAAGAGCGCAAACGCATCGCGTTGAATATCCACAATGATTTGGGTGCGGTATTGACCGGGATTAAAGCCAACGTCTCTGTTTCACTCGACCGCTCTTTACGCGCGGGGCGTCCGGAGGATTTGCTATTGGTAGAGGCAGTCGATCAGACGGATGCTGCCATAGAAACCGTGCGGCGCGTTATCACTGATCTGCGGCCAAGCGTGCTTGATCAGTTGGGCGTCTGGGCCGCGTTAGAATGGTATGCGGGACAAGTCGAAGTACGTACGGGTCTTCAGTGCGAGTGTATTTTTAGCGATGAGGCAGTCGGCATTGATCTGGATGCTGAGCGTAGCACGATGTTATTTCGGGTAGTGCAGGAAGCACTCACCAACGTGGTGCGGCACGCCTCGGCCAAACAGGTGAAACTTCGTGTTATTCACGAAAGTAATACCCTCACACTTGAGATCAAGGATGACGGTAAAGGGATTAAAGAGCATCAACATTTGGATGAAAAATCGTGGGGTATCTTCGCCATGCGCGAGCGAACCCTTCATTTTGGGGGGGAGCTAAATATTTCAGGCACCTCTGGAGAGGGGACGAAAGTCGTCATGCGACTACCTCTGAAGCCGATGCCGTACCAAAATCGCGACAATCAAAGGTAGCGCTGATAGTCGCCGGTAACAGACTCGGCTGCAATGGGCATTCAAGCCTGCATGCTGTTATAACAAACCTGAAGGCGCGGACCTGAGTGTACGATATTGAAACGCCTGCTCCACGCGCGAGGCCGTGTACTACCCCGCAGCGTAGATATACTTACGCGACCAGGGCAGGGTCGCCGCGCTACGACCAGATTTTCGGCAGATTACCTGAAAGAGTGACATCCAGTCCCGCTCAAATCCATAGGCGCTACCCGCCAGATACAAACGCCAGATACGGTAGTGGCGATCATCCGAAGCTTGCCTGACGTCGTCCGAACGGGCCTCAATATTGTCGGCCCAAATGCCGCAGGTTTTGGCATAGTGCCGGCGTAGATTTTCGACATCCATGACTTCCAGTCCACCTTCCTGCATGCTTTTGAGTACGAACCCGATGTGCGGTAACTCGCCGTGGGGGAAAACATATTTTTCAATAAATTGACCGCCGCCATACGGGGATTCACCGTTGTCTATGTCGGTCGTGGTGATGCCATGGTTCATCGCCACGCCATCGTCAGCCAACAATGCGTTTATCTTTGAAAAATACATCGAGAGATTTTTGAGTCCGACGTGTTCAAACATCCCCACGCTGGTGATGCGGTCAAATGTACCCGTCACCTCGCGATAGTCTTGCAATCGTATTTCGATCTGGTCCGCTAATCCTGCTTGCGCGACACGTTCTCTGGCGAGCGAAAATTGATTTTCGGAAAGGGTGACCCCCACGCATTTTGCGCCGAATTTTTGCGCAGCACGGATTACCAGCGCGCCCCAGCCACAGCCGATATCCAGCAAATTCTGGCCGGGTTTGATTTGGATTTTTGTCAGAATATGGTCTATTTTTTTGATCTGTGCGTTGAATAAATCTTCATCCCCATTCTCGAAATATGCGCACGAATACACCATGTTTTGATCGAGCCAGAGTTGGTAGAACTGGTTCGATACATCGTAGTGATAGCGAATCGCTTCTGCGTCTTTACCTTTGTTGTGGCGAATGCTGCGTGTGACGCGGCCAAATTTTCCTTCGGGCTTCAGATAGGCAGAAGCGAGGCCATTGGCAACGCTGATGATTTCCTTGAGCTTGCCTTCGACTTCGATTTTTCCTTCTACATAAGCTTCGCCAAGACTGGATAATGATGGTGTCAGCAGATACGCCAGAGAGGATGCGTTAGGGACGCGCACGGTGACATCGGGTGCCACGGCACTGCTAAAATCAAAGCGCTGTCCGTTCCATAATTCAAGCCGTAAAGGTAAGGTCGCATGATTGCGGACTTCGTCGACCCAGTTCTCAAGTTTCTTTTCCCAGAACATTCTGTATTCTCCTCAGAATAACCAACGCTAAAAAAGCCGGCACTTTCACACTCAGACTATTGTCATTTGTGGTCATTTGCGACCAACTTTCTTCCACTTTTATAAGCGGTTGCAGGGTGGTTATGGCTGAGGTTATGGTTGCAATCGTTCGCGTTGCCAGACGCCATATTCATCGAGCCGATACACGATCCGGTCATGCAAGCGAGATCGCCGTCCTTGCCAAAATTCTACCGTATCCGGAATAAGTTTGTAGCCACCCCAGTTTTTTGGCCGTTGCGGGTGCTCTCCACATTTTTTTTCGGCCTCCAGAAAACGGGTCTCCAGTAGCGCGCGATTAGCGATAGGCTGACTCTGATCCGATGCGATCGCACCGAGCTGACTACGCAACGGGCGACTGGCAAAGTAGACGTCGTTATCTGCCTCCGACACGAGCACAACTTTACCTTCAAACCGCACCTGACGTTCCAGCTCTACCCAGTGAAAGAGTAGCGCTGCGTGGGGGTTGAGCGCCAATTCTTCACCTTTGCGACTGGCATAATTGGTGAACCATGTGATGCCGCCGGCGTCGAATTTTTTGACCAGAACTATGCGCGATGAGGGCTTTCCTTCTGCGTTAACGGTGGCTAGACTCATCGCGTTCGGCTCTGGTATTTTTGCCTGCACGGCTTCTTCCCACCATTTGCCAAACTGTGCCATCGGATCGGGATCGGTATCCGACCGGGATAAATTTGCATGGCTGTAATCGGTGCGCAGATCAGCGATCGACAACGCTTTGGTATTCTGGTCGCTCATGCCAACATTCCTCTGCGGCGTTGCATGGCTGTTCCTAACTGGGACATTTGTGCCGGACTAAAGATGCGTTTTGCCATGGGTGCAATCCAGGTTTCTTCCTTCTCCATATGGGCCAGATACAGGCTGGAAAAAAGCGTGACATCAGCACTCGAAAGTAGCGCAGTCTGACCGTCCTGAATCGCAGCCAGTTGTTCTTCCAGCCTGGTCCACAACTGTCCCATCTGCAAATGCTCGCTGACGATTTCCGGGCCTAGCCTGCGCAAGACTTCCGCGTCGTCATCTTTGGCGGTCGCAGTCAGCATCGGAAATAAATCCTGTTCTTCATCTTCATGGTGATGCGGTGCAGATTTACTGAAATAGCGCAGCACCGCGGTCGCCGCCTGTTGCGCCTCATCGTCCGCGCCATGTTCCGGCAAATGTGCCCGCAACCGTTCCAGCGTTGTCAGTTGTTTGCGGATGCGGTCGTGACAGTGTTTTAGTACGGCAATCGGCTGATCGAAATCCGGCGCTGCGTCGAAAAGGGGCTTGTCCATATTTATCCTGTGAAGGTCATAAAACGAAATTTATAATGGCAGATATTGCGCAGAGCAATTCTGCTATTAGAACACTTCTCCGGAGTCAGCGTAAACACGCTGAACGCACTGAAAATACCCGACCTTGCAGAAAGTGCATTAAAACCACATTTGGCTGCCCGGTTACAATGCCAACGTCAGACTGTCTACGTGGAAATACATTCAGAAGAATGGTTCGGTAAAATAGACGACATAGCGAGAATCTGGCGCTTGGGGTTAAGTGCTTCCGCATGGTGCTTAATCTTAATGGCGTTGCCTTACGGGGCGTGCCGAGCTTGCAGTCATTACTTATGTTGTTTATTTGATATCTATTATTTTACTCTTTTTGTAAGAACTTATGTCCTCATCTGTCCTCCCCGCCCAGATTTTATCCGCTGCTGATGCAGTCACCGAAGATAACATCGATTTTGACCGTCGCTTTGGCGGTATCGCACGGCTCTATGGGGCACCTGCGCTGGCAGGTTTTCGGCGGGCAAATGTATGCGTAATCGGCGTCGGCGGCGTCGGGTCGTGGGCGGTCGAAGCGCTGGCCCGCAGTGCGATTGGTAAGTTAACGTTGATTGATCTCGACAATTTGGCCGAATCCAACGTCAACCGTCAGATTCACGCGCTTACCGCTACCCTCGGGCAAGCAAAAGTGACTGCTTTAGCGGATCGCATCAAGCAGATTAATCCGTATTGCGCAGTCACAGAAGTCGAGGACTTTATTGCCATCGACAACGTGGACCAAATGCTAGGCGGCAAGCATTTTGATTACGTTATTGACGCCATCGACGATGTCCGCGCCAAGACTGCGGTGATTGCTTATTGCCGGGACCATAATATACCTCTGATCACCATTGGCAGTGCTGGCGGCAAGGTCGACCCTACCTGTATTGAAGTGCGTGATTTAGCACGTACCGAGCAGGAGCCTTTATTGGCAAAGGTACGCAAGCTGTTACGGTCGGGACATGGTTTTCCGCGCGGTGAAAAAAGTAAATTCGGTATCGATGCTGTGTTTTCAACTGAACCATTAAGGCTGCCGATCAGTCCAGTCTCAGCTGCGACTTCAGACGCAACAAATGGCAAGGTCGCCGCTGCCGTCAGCGCCCCTCCCAGCGCCTCTGCAAGCACCTCTGTTACCGGCCTGAACTGCGCAGGTTATGGTTCAGCGGTGGTCGTTACCGCGACCTTCGGTTTCGTCGCTGCGGCCCATGTTTTGCGCAAACTGGCCGCCATTGCGGACTTGAAGGGCGCGCTAGTGAACGAGGTCGTGGCGAGCTGAGTCAGGGAAGCACTCTAGTGGTGTTGAAACACTGCTGACAAACAACTGCATCCCGGTCCGATTAATAGGTTGCCGTCGCGATAACATTGTCTGTATAAACCGCCGCTTTGACAAATGTTTGAGCGGAGGGAATGCGTGCATAGATCGTATTTGTCGTTTGCGCAGCGGTCGCCACTACGGGAAGCGGTGCAGTACCTGAAGTATTATCCCGGATCACTGTGCGGCCCATGTCGGCGTAGAGCGAATAATTCAGATACGCTGCCAGGGCACCTCAACTGGAAAGTCGGCGAAGTGGCGCCGCATCGGTGGATCAATTACTGCCGTTCAAACATTGTCCTAACGTAATAATAGGAGCGGAACCCACCGTGCACGTGGTAGTCACGCTGCCCCGTCACGTCTTGATTGGTAGTTGCGTTGGCGGCCACCGGATCGTATGTCGTTGTAATGCCTTGTGCGGTAATGGTGCAACTGTTAACGAGGGTCACTGTATTGACCATGTTGGATGTAGCGGTTGCCGCATTAGCGCTTGTACAGGCTGTGGGCACCGCTATAAGAAGAATGACACCCGGTAATATTTTTTCATTATGTTCATCTTCGCTTGATGTTGCAGGGAAATTATTTTATTTAGTTTATTGCTCGTTAAACACCGTCCTGCTTGCGCTTTTAACTTTTTTCCGGGACTCATTCTGTTGCGTAGGATTAATAAAGCAATAGTTTCTTGCGGTTAATAACCCAAGGCCGGTTGTATAACTTTGAAGAACAAAGCGTAAGGATGAAGATATATTTAAAAATGCAGGAACAATTGGTGGGAGGTGAAGGAGTTAGTACCGACCCTTTGGCGCGTTCTTTTTGCGGCATCGTAATGTGCGGGTCCAGGCGTGTTTTTTTCGAAGATATGTTTAAAAATTATTTTTTTGTTCATCACCAAGTTTGTTCAAACGATGTCGGTTTGGATAAAAAGCCAGTCTCGGAACGATTTAATTTTCCGGCTGTTAGCGCGCGCCGCTCGATAACACACAAAATGCATTTCTCGTATGAGGGGTCGAAACGTGGTTGTCCCTAGTTGCACTAATTCCCCGCTGGCAATCTCCTGCCGCGCAAGACGTGTACTTTCCAGAGAAACGCCCAAACCGTTTAACGCCGCAGATATCGCCAGCGAGCCGCGATCAAATGACAGGCGTGGTCGATCTGGGAGTGTCAGGCCATGCAGGTCGAACCAGTTTTGCCATGTCACAGGACTGAGTTGAGAGTCGATTAATGTGAAACCGGTCATGGCGTTGATGTCAATCTCGGCACTCCCTGTGAGTAGCTTCGGCGAGCAGAGCGGTGCAATAACCTCAGTTCCCAACGCTTCAATGGTGACGCCCGAGCGTGCCTTTGCGCTGCCATACGCGATGGCGATATCGATCTCTTCATGCTGAATCAAATCGATCGGATCCGCACTGGATGACATGTGAATAGTGATCCGGGGAAATGCCTGCATGAACTGGGGCAGGTGAGGGCCCAGCCATTTTGAGGCAAAACTTGGCGTGCAATGCACTGCAAGGGACTCGGTCTCTTCCGGCAGGCTGATGTCAGCACAGGACGACTCGATCAAATCAAAGGCGCGCGATAAGCCGGACAAGAGTTGCGTGCCGTCGGGCGTCAATTCCACACGCCGCGTCAGTCTGTCAAATAACGGTTTGCCGAAATAAGCCTCCAATCCATGCACCTGATGGCTGATCGCCGAGGGCGTTAGGTGCAACTCTTTTGCGGCGAGCGCAAAGCTGCCCTGCCTGGCGGCAGATTCAAAGGCACGTAACGCAAAAAAGCTAGGAAGTTTTCTCATGATATATAGGTGAATTGGATTCATCATTCGTGAAAAGGTATCGTTTGTCAAGACGCTTTGTAAGTCCGATGATGTATCCAGTCATTGACAAGGCGGAAGGATCGCCGTCGACAAGGCGCAAGACGTTGTAAAGACGCGCCGTAAAGTCGTTATTCAGTGCGGAACATCAAACAAACTGGACTTATCAAATAAAAGTAATACTAGAAATGCGGTACAAAAATACTGCATCCAATCAAAAAACGAGGAGAACACCATGTCAGAAGTTATCGAGCGCGTATCGCTTTATCAGCCTAAACAAAAGGGGCTTAAATTTCCGAGTATTCCCAAATTTGAGACGCACGCACAAGAGCGTCAGCATCGCAAAGAAAGACTTGTAGCATCTTGCCGTGCGTTTGCGGTGCACGGTTTGGATTACGGTTTCGCCGGTCACCTGACGGTGCGCGATCCGGAGTTTCCTAATCTGTACTGGACCAATCCGATGGCGGTCCATTTCTCTCAGGTCAAGGTCTCCAATCTGATCCTTGCCGACCATAAGGGGGAAGTAGTTGAAGGCGATTACGCATTGAATCGTGCCGGGTTTGTGTTGCATTCGGCGGTACATGAACTGCATCCGGAAATCATTGCCATGTGCCACGCGCACACCATCTATGGCACCGCATGGGCGGCGACCGGACGTATGCTGGACCCGATCACGCAAGATGCGGCGGTCTTTTTTGAAGACCATATCGTCATCAACGACGAGGCCGGTGCTGTCGCGGTAGAAGAAGGTGCAGGCTACTCGGTGGCGGGCCAATTTAAAGACGTCAAAGCAGTGATTCATCAAAATCACGGCTTGATGACGGTCAGCAAACACAGTATCGAATCCGCAGCGTTCTGGTTTATCGCGCTCGAACGCGTCTGCCAACAGCAGTTGCTGATAGAAGCCAGCGGGATTAAACCGACTATGGTGACACCGGATCGTGCGCGCTACAGCCGTGAACACGTTGGTAGCCCGTATATCGGATGGCTGCATTTTCAGCCGATCTATGAACATCTGGTCGCCACCCAACCCGACATGTTCGATTAATGGGTTTGATGTATTTTTGTTTCATTGCTTTGTCATAAAACCGCAGTAGTCAGGTCTGGTAGTGCGCACAGGACGCATACCAGACCTGAATAATAAAAACTGCCGGGAGCCCGCAGGGTTTGTAGCCGAATGTCCGTAAACCCTAGAGGGCCCTGAAACTTGGAAAAGCATCCGCTTTCCCAAGTTATAAGTTAAAAAAACTGGAGACAATACATGGTCACAACAACGGTCGACGCCACTGGCGTGGGCGTCAATAATCCTACGCTCGATTTACAGGGCAATACCAGGACCGATTCACAAACTTACGCGCAGGTCATGTGGCGTCTGATCCCTTTCCTGTTCCTATGCTATGTTTGTTCGTACATGGATCGTGTGAACGTGGGTTTTGCCAAACTACAGATGATGAGCGATCTCAACTTGAGCGAAGCTGTCTACGGGCTTGGCGCAGGGATGTTTTTTGTCGGCTATTTGCTGTTTGAAATTCCTAGTAACCTGATCATGCAAAAGGTCGGCGCGCGCTTGTGGATTGCGCGCATCATGGTCACCTGGGGCGTGATTTCCGGCGCGATGATGTTCGTTACGACGCCGACTAGTTTTTATATCATGCGCTTTATTCTTGGCGTAGCAGAAGCGGGCTTTATTCCTGCCATATTGCTGTATCTCACCTACTGGTTTCCGGGTTCGCGACGCGGCAAGGTGACGGCGCTTTTCATGACGGGTATTCCGATGTCGGGCGTGATCGGTGGACCGGTGTCAGGCTGGATTTTGCATGCGATGAGCGGATCTCACGGCTTGGCAGGCTGGCAGTGGCTGTTCGTGCTGGAAGGCATCCCGACGGTAATACTGGGCGTTATGGCGTACTTTTTTCTCGATGATAAAATTGCTGACGCCAAATGGCTCTCGCCTGGTCAGCGCAAGATGCTGGAAAAAAATCTGACAGCGGATCAACAAGGCAAAGCGTTACATTCGCTACGCGACGGATTTACTAATCCCAAGGTGTGGTTGTTGAGCTTCATCTATTTATTTTTCACAATGGGATTGTATGGCGTCAGTTTTTGGCTACCGACCATCGTAAAAGCCAGCGGCGTGGCCGACCCACTCAATATTGGCTTGCTCACCGCTATTCCTTATGCCGCTGCCACGGTGGCGATGATCGTCGTGGGACGTAGCTCAGATAAGCGCGGAGAGCGACGCTGGCATCTTGCGCTGGCCGGTTTTGTCGGTGCGTTGGGTCTGTTGTTTAGTGTGATGTACGCGCAAAACACCGTGATCGCGATGGTAGCGTTGACCTTCGCAACGATGGGGATCATGAGCACGATTTCGCAATTCTGGGTATTGCCACCGACGATTCTGGGCGGCGCTGCAGCTGCAACCGGTATTGCGCTGGCCAACTCAATTGGTAGCGTCTCCGGTCTGATCAGTCCTTATCTGCTCGGATGGGTCAAGACTGTCACTGCGAGTACCAACAATGGGGTGCTGGTACTGGCGGCCAGTCTGGTCATTGGCGGACTGCTGGTATTCACTATCCCCGCAAAGCTGGTTAATCGGTAGTCTGTAAAGCACACTGTTACCGAATAACGCCGCAACATAGCAATTAGCAATAGAAGCTGGCGCAAAAGCGTCACAACAAAGGTCGCCCGGCGTTATTGTCGTGTGCGACCTTTGTCATTTTTGCATCGTTATTGCCTGTGTTTATTGAACGTGTTTGTTGTTCGTAAAACGTCGGCGGTCTACTTTTTACAGTAAAAGACGTTCTTGGACAGCACAAGGAAGTGCGAGAAGTACAAAGAAGCAAACCGTTAAAGCGCAGAGTCCTCTACAATTCCGCCATATAAGTGGAACGAGGAGCGTCTTTTGGCCATGAACTTTCATCAGCTGCGTTGCTTTCACGCGGTTGCCCTGCACGGCAGCTTTACGGCCGCTGCGCGCGCGTTGTTTGTCGGACAGCCCAGCATCACCACGCACGTGAAGGCGCTCGAACAGCGCTTTGGCGTAGAACTATTTTCCCGTCACGGCCACAATGTCGAACTGACCGATACAGGTCAACGTCTGCTGTCGATCACGCACCGCATTTTTACGCTGGAAACCGAGGCCGAAGAAACCTTGCGCGCCGCCGGCGGTCTGCTAGAAGGTCGCATCCGGATCGCCGCTTTCGATCCGGTGCAAGTCACGCAAATGGTGGTCGCCTTCGGCAAGCGTTATCCCGAGGTACGCGTGTCCGTGGCTTTCGGAAATTCCGGCGAACTGAGCGGCAGCCTCCTGGAATTACAGGCCGACATCGCGGTACTCCCACGCTTGGGCGATAAGCGCTTTTTTTCGGTCCCTTATCGACGCGCCAAAATCGCCTTGTTGGTCGGCACCAGCCACCCATGGTTTGATCGCACCGATATTCATGTGGAAGAATTAGAGGGGCAACGCATCGTCACGCGAGAAAGCGGCTCGATGCAGCAAAAAGTCTTCGACGATTATCTGGCAGAATGCGGCGTCAGCGTCCGCCGCGTTTTAGAAATCGATAGTCAGGATGCGATCCGTGAAGCGATTGCAGCCGGGGTCGGCGTGGGGATCGCACTGGACGCGATATACCCGGACGCGCGGCTCAGAATTTTACAAATCGCAGAAGCACCGATGTTCATCGATCTGGAACTAGCCTGCCTGGCAGAGCGCCGCGAAGCGCCCGTGATTAAAGCGTTTTTTGAGGTGGTCAATGATTTACGTAATGACCTTGATTGCGTGCCGCAGGGTAGTGTGCTTGGGGCTTGATTTAGTAGAATGTATTTCAGAAATAGTGTCATCAAGCGATCACGATACTCTCGGCCTTTTGGTGCTGCTAAGTGACTTAACAAATTCGTCGGGGGCGGCGAATATATCTAGTACATCTATGCGAAGAAAAATTCGAAATTATCTGGCGTTGGTAATTTTTTCGTTATAGCGGTAATCATACCTTTGGGCGCGCTCTATATACTTTGACTAGCAGCGCTTCCTGAAGCTCGGAAAAAAGAACGTGGACATATCAAAGCTAGCATTACCTCCAAAGTATCTTGTAACGCCCGAGCCAGCCAGCAAAAACGACACGGCGGATTTTATCCGTCAACTGGATAAATCCCTCTCTGCTGGTATCCGACTGGTGCAACTGCGGGCAAAAACACTCGACCCCACACAATACAAAAAATTAGCGACCGATGTTCTGGATTGTTGTCAGCAACACGGTGCAATCCTGCTGCTGAATGCCGACCCGAAATTCCTCAATGAAGTGGATGCTCAGGGGGTTCATCTGGATGGAACACGCCTGGCTACTTTGCAGCAACGACCTCTTGGTTCTGATAAATTGATCTCGGTCGCTTGTCATACGCTGGAACAGCTAAAAAAAGCGGAAATGCTGGGTGCGGATTTGGTGACTTTGTCGCCTGTTTTACCGACAGCGAGTCATCCAGAAGCGCAACCGTTGGGGTGGGAAAAGTTTGCTTCTCTCACAAAGCAAACGAAGCTTCGTGTTTATGCATTGGGTGGAATGACAAATCAGTCGCTGGATTGCGCTCAACAAAACGGCGCTTATGGGATTGCTGGCATTAGTGCGTTCTGGAATGGTTAACCAAATGTTGATGCCCAAAAATATGCGCCCTATCCGGATGAGCGAATAAGGCGCAATTTTTGGATTGAGGCAATGTACCCCCGCACGTTCCTGTTGCGCCAATCAAACCATTATCAATCAACCTTTATAACGCACTACCAATTACTTCTTCGTAGATTGCTCCAAAGCCTCAAAACCTTCCATCACAAACTGCGTCCGGGCGTCACCTTTCAGATTGTCGCTATCAGTCAATATCTGCACAATTTTGCGAGTGACCTGGCGACGTTGCGCGATTTCTTCTTCGATGGTGGCGCCTTCGGCGACTTCCATCACGTTGCCGCTACAGTAGCTGTTGGGCGCACCTTTTACTGATTGTAGCCAATCGTAAAAATGTTCTGCGCTGGCCTTCGGATTAGTGCCTCGGACCGCATCGCGTAACAGTTTGCGGAACATGAAGACGCCTGCATCAAATTTGGTTGGATTTTCCAACGCATGCACGGCGATAGGACGCTGGCTGATAATGGCTTCGTAGTCGCCCGGCGCTTGCTGTGCATCTTTGTAGCAATCGCGTTCACGATGGTTGGTCGGAATTGGCGGAAAATCTTCGAGCTTGTATTTGCCAAAACGTTCCGGGCGACGCATCGCAACCTGGCCTTCCAGAAAGTCGATGGTCTCGTAACCGACCATGCCTTCGTCACCGATACCGCGGGTATCGATATTTGGGCCCATCACGCGCCAGCCGATCATTTTGCTGTTCTCGTCATCCACCGGGACCGTCCAGCGCACGATATGGAAGCGGCTGAATAATTTCTTGGCGGCACCGTCTTCGGATGTATAAGCGTGCAGACTCAGGTTAGGTAGTGCTTGGTGCTGAACGCGGATAAAGAGACGATCTTTGTCTACGCGGCGGGCACCGGCGCAGGCTAATCCACGGCCTTCATGAATCGGAATAAATTGCATGTCCGGAGCGACTTCCATCGATGCTGCGCCGACTTCGTTGAAGGTAGTGCCTTGATAGTTTTCACCGACCACGTTAGAGGAGTTATGCAGCGCTGTCGGATGGTAGTTATCCGCAGCATTGTCTTGTACCTGCAACCAGTTGCAATGTTGAAAGTTGCTGTAAGGCACTAATTTGTCGCTTGCGTGGACGGTGAAATTGCTTTCCCACTCGGGGAACGGCGGTTCTTTTTCTGGCGAGCCCATGTAAGCAAATACCAGACCGTTACGTTCGAATGCCTTGTATGCGCCTTGCTGAATTGAGCAGGCAAATTTTGCGGCTTCTTTTTCTTCGCCTTTTGGATAGGGAACGTGCAGGCAGGTGCCATCCACATCAAAAACCATGCCGTGGTAACAGCAGCGGATACCATGTTCCTGAATTGCGCCATACTCCAGCGACGCGCCGCGATGGACACAGTGGGCGTGCAAGACGCCAATGGCACCACTCTTGTCGCGGAAAGCCACTAATTCTTCGTTGAGAATTTTAATGAATTTTGGCGTATCGCCCAATTCGATCGACATACATACGGGATGCCAGAATGAGCGCATGTATTCGCCCATCGGTGTGCCCGGACCGGTTTCGGTCAGTTCTGGATCATGCCCTGGCGTCTTGCTCGTAAAATAGCCGCCGTAAGGGATAAGTTTCTTTGGCTTTGACGTGTCTGGCAGCTTGGTATTATCGACTTTCGTGTCCATCTATGGTCTCCTCAATCAACTATTATTCGGTGGGATCAATTGTCCTTGACATTAAGATACGTGGAGGGCGCTAAAATGTCGAATTCAATTTTAGGATGACATTCATCTGGAAATCCGAATTGGTTGATACGTCTGCAGGGTCTTTGTAGAAAAACCTTATCCTTTGTAGAAAAACCTTATCGTTACCCTTGCTAACCTTATCTATATTCCAGATAGGGTTCATGGATTATTCCCATTGGACGTTTAGATAGGAGAGACTTAAGATTTATCATCGGAAAGCGGCGCGCAGCGCAGGCTTCTTCGACCAGACTATACAAGCAGCGATGCCTATGATGCATTGCAGCATAAGACTAAAGAGACCGAGGCCCTATGGAAAGTACTCCAACACAACCGCGTTCGACTCCCGCAACCTTGTCGTTACTGATTCGCCAAATCAGGTCCGAGGCGTCCGGCATTAACTCCTTCGAACTGGTGCATCCCGCAGGAGAACCCTTGCCAGCCGTTGCGGCCGGTGCGCACATCGACCTGTATCTGGACGGCGGCGTGATTCGGCAATACTCGTTATGCAATGATCCGGTCGAGCGGCATCGCTATGTGATTGCCGTTCTGCGTGAGGACGCAGGTCAGGGCGGTTCGCGCCTGATGCATGATAATGTGCGGGTCAGGGATATCGTGTCGGTCAGTTATCCCCGGAATAATTTCGGCCTTGTGCCCGGCGCAAAAAAACATATTTTATTGGCCGGTGGAATTGGGGTCACGCCACTAAAAGCGATGGCGCATTATCTTGAAAGTACTGGAGAGGATTACGCACTTCATTACTGCGCAAAGAGTGAAGAGCATGCTGCGTTTCGCGAAGAATTTGCCGTTCAGGTCGCAAAAGGACGTGTGATTTTTCACTTTGATGGCGGCAATCCCCGCGATGGTCTGGATCTGGTTTCCTTGTTGGAATCCCATGTTGAGGGAACCCATGTTTATTATTGTGGCCCCGGTGGCTTTATGGCTGCCTGCGCCACAGCAACGCAACACTGGCCGCGCGAGTTGGTCCATTTTGAACATTTCAAAGCACCGGTGCAAGCTGCGCCGACGATCAGCGCCACGGTAGCCGTTTCAGCGGAAATATCCTTTTTAAAAATTGCCAGTAGCGGGGCTTTATTTGCTATGTCAGAGGATAAAAGTATCGTCGAGGTACTTGCCGAGAACGGCATCGACATTGAGACCTCGTGCCAATCCGGCCTGTGCGGTACCTGCAAAACGCGCTACCTTGAAGGCGAGGTTGATCATCGCGATTACATTCTGTCTGATGAAGACCATCTGGAATATTTGACCGCGTGTGTATCACGTCCTAAGGGTAAGTTGCTGGTGCTGGATTTATAAAAACTTATCGCTTGCCTTAAATAAAATCCGGCGACGAGAGAGTAAGAAATTCTTTGGCTTACCCTGTCGTTACCTTCAAAATCAGACCGACCACCGCACAGGTGGCGATGACATGCATGACATTGCGTCGAAAGCGAACCAATGCAATCGCCGCTGCCAGCGTGATTAACGCTGATATCCAGTCAAATTCTGCGCCCAGGCCATGTGGCCAGAGCACGTGGTAGCCAAAGTACACGGCCAGATTTAGAATCACCCCGACCACGGCGGCCGTAATAGCGGTTAGAGGGGCAGTAAATTTCAGATCACCATGGGTTGATTCGATCAATGGGCCACCGGCCAATATAAAGAAGAATGACGGTAAAAAAGTGAACCAGGTCACCAGCATGGCCGCGACCGCGCCCGCCAGAAAACGACTTTCTGGCCCGAACAACGCTTTCGTATAGCCACCCACGAAGCCCACAAAAGCCACCACCATGATTAATGGCCCCGGCGTGGTTTCACCCAACGCCAGTCCGTCAATCATCTGGGTTGGCATCAGCCAGCCGTAATGCTCGACCGCCCCTTGATTGACATAAGGCAATACCGCATAAGCACCGCCGAACGTTAATAAAGCCGCCTTGGTAAAGAACCAGCTCATCTGCGTCAACGTGTGGTCCCACCCGTATGCGGTGGTGAGATAGGCCACGGGAATTATCCACAATAAGGCACCGGTCACGATGAGTTTGAGGAGACGCTGCCAGCGAAATTTTGTGTGCTCTGGTGGTGGCGTGTTGTCATCGATCAGTGCCGGGCCAAAGGATTTTTCTGCCGCCTGATGATTGCCTCCCATTGCAAATTTATCGGGGGCCATGCGACTGCCGACATAGCCAGTTAATGCAGCGACGGCGATAATCGCCGGGAACGGCACGTTCAGGACAAATAGGGCCAAAAACGAAGCCGCGGCGATACACCAAAGTATCCTGTTCTTTAGGGCACGTGAGCCGATCCGATAAGCCGCCTGAACGACAATTGCGGTCACCGCGGGTTTAATGCCATAGAACAGTCCCGCGACCAGCGGCAAATGACCAAAGGCAATATACATCCAGGACAAGGCAATCAGGATTATTAACGAGGGCAGCACGAACAATGCACCTGCCACGATACCGCCCCAGGAACGATGCATCAGCCAGCCAATGTAAGTGGCGAGTTGCTGTGCTTCCGGTCCTGGCAGGACCATGCAAAAATTTAGTGCATGCAGGAACCGCTGCTCAGAAATCCAGCGCCGGTTTTCAACTAACTCCTGATGCATGATAGCGATTTGTCCCGCCGGACCGCCAAAGCTGATAAAACCTAACTTCAACCAAAAGGCAAAAGCTTCCCAAAAGCTTACGGGAGCAGGGCTGCATGCTGTTTCCTGCGCGACGGATGCTTCCAGCTCACTCATGCGGAGGGGTCTGCGTGTAAGGTTGGCGTGTTCGAGGTTCCAGTTTGGACCCTGTTAAGGCCAGCGATTTGGCGCTGCCTGGGTCTCCCCGTCAGAGCGTTGTCCAAGATTAACCGCTATTTATCGTTTTGCCAATCGAAACCACTTTCTGTTGTGATTATGAACTGGGACATTGTTGATGAATACACGTTCCATGCAAGTCTGTATATACATTAGCCATTTGATACTTAAATGGGCCATGCTTCCATGGGTTATTCGCCGCCGAAAGCGTGGTGTGGCGGCGCGCCGGGCTTACGTGCCCAATGCTATTGCGATTAAATAGGAACGTTTTTTGGTTGATAGGTACTAAACTGACCGTGTACTTAGTAATTTGTGCCAAGTAAATGCTTATGACTTCTGAAGCCACCGATTAACGAAACATGCTGTCGGTGAGGTCAATCCGAAAAATATCGATAAATTCGGCGATAACTTTGAATTCACAGGCTACACTTTTGCGATGCAAATATGTAAGATTTTAAACGTTGAGTGCTGCCTACAACAAAAACAATATCCCCCTTAAAACTGGACGCCGACTGGTCCGACTCGCCTTTCAATATAATTTTATTTGAGATTGCCTGCCCATGATAAATCGCCGTACCTTTCTACATTCTGCCGCTGCCACAGCGACGCTCGCCGCTCTTGGCATTCCACTGGAAGTCATTGCCGCTAATCGCGTCAAATTTGGTAAAGCCAGCGCCTTTTCTTTCGATGCTCTCATCGCAAAAGCGCAGGCGCAAGCGAAACAACCATATGCTCCTCAACGCACAGCACCGCGCGAAATACTCGAAAAAATCGATTATGAAGCCCTCGGAAAAATTTCTTTCAATACTGATTACGCGTTGTTCGCAAATGGCCCCGGGCAATTTCCTGTGACTTTTTTTCACTTAGGAAAATTTTTTCAGTCCCCGGTTCATATGCATCTTATCGATGGAAGCGGGCGCGGCGGCGCGGCGGTAGAGAGTGAGATTCTTTATGACGAAACTTATTTTGACATGCCTGCCGATAGCCCTGCGCGTAAGATGCCGCGTGGCAGCGGCTTTGCTGGCTTCCGTTTTCAGGAAAGCACAACGGGTGACCAGAGCAAACTCGACTGGCATAAGAACGACTGGGTTGCTTTTCTCGGCGCTTCTTATTTTCGGGCGATTGGTGACTTGTATCAATATGGTTTATCCGCTCGCGGTATCGCTCTTGACGTTGCGCAGGCCGGTCAGCCCGAAGAGTTTCCTAATTTCACGCATTTCTACTTTACGGTTCCGGAAGATAACAGCGATACCGTCGTCATCTACGCGATGCTGGAAGGCCCGAGTATTTGCGGCGCGTATAAATTTACTATGCAACGTGGCGCGGGTGTGACGATGGAAGTCGAGACTGCCTTGTTTTTGCGACGCGATATCGGGCGTTTCGGCATCGCTCCGGTAACTTCAATGAACTGGTTTTCTGAGGCGGTTAAAGCCACCGGATCTGACTGGCGTCCAGAAGTCCACGATTCGGACGGTCTGGCACTATGGAGCGGCGGTGGCGAGCATATCTGGCGTCCGTTAAATAATCCTGGTCAAACGATGGTCTCGGCCTTCGGGGACAACAATCCAAAAGGTTTTGGTTTGTTGCAACGCGATCGTAACTTTGATCATTATCAGGACGGCGTGCATTACGAGCGAAGGCCCAGCTTGTGGGTAGAGCCGCTGGACGGTTGGGGTAAGGGCGCGGTGCAACTGGTTGAAATTCCGACCGACGACGAGATTCATGACAATATTGTGGCGATGTGGGTGCCGAGTGCAAAAGCGGTTGCTGGTAACAATTACCGTCTGCGGTATCGTCTGTATTGGCAAAAAGACGAGCCTTTTCCATCGCCGTTGGCCCGCTGTGTCGCCACCAGACTTGGCAACGGTGGTGTCCCGGGACAGCCGCGCCCCGAAAACGTGCGTAAATTCATGGTTGAGTTTATCGGTGCGCCGCTCGAAAAGCTGGCCTACGGTGAATTGCCGGAAGCAGTCCTGACCACCTCGCGCGGGGCGTTTTCTTATATCTTTACCGAGGCCGTACCCGATGGCGTGGCCGGTCACTGGCGCGCGCAATTTGATTTAAAGGTTGATGGCACCGCGCCAGTCGATATGCGTTTATTTTTGCGTCACAAAGATGTCACGCTGTCGGAGACCTGGCTATTCCTCTATAACCCATTCAAAACCCGCACCGTATACGGGAATTGATGTAACGCCGCGCAACTCTTAAGGGTTGCGCGGTGATGCGTGTTATTAAGTACGTGGGCAATTAACGCGCCTCCAACGCTCCCAAAGGCGACGCGCCCGATTCAGTCCAGGGGCAAATTCAGCAGGACTGTGGTGCCGGTAGTACCGGTGCCGAAGATTTTTAGTATGCCGCCGAACTGGCGCGTACGTTCATGCATACCGAGGATTCCCCAAGCTTCGCCACACAGCAGATGCTGCGCGTCAATGCCTTTTCCGTTGTCTTTGATTTCAACGATGATGGCGTTTTGCTGGCACATTACATCGATTGTCACCTTTGACGCTCCAGCGTGACGGACCACGTTGGTCAGCGATTCCTGAACTACCCGGAACAACATGGTGCTGCGCTCTGGGTCCAGTTCAATATCCATTACGTCAGGACGAATGTTGCATTGGCATTGCAGATTGGTACGCTCTTGTATCTGGTCCGTATACCACTCCAGCGCCGCCCACACCCCAAGATGATCAAGCACGCTGGGCCGCAGATCGACAATAATTCGGCGCACCGTTTCAACTGCCATGTCCACTTGGGCGGTCGCGTCTTCCAAAAGAGGGTCTGCGGGTTTGCCGGGCACATGTGATCGTTCAATGGAGACCGTTAGATTGGCCTTGATACCGGTGAGCAAACCGCCCAGCTCGTCATGAATTTCGCGCGCGATACGTTTTCGCTCCTCTTCCTTGACTCTCTCCTGGTGCTCTGATAATTGTCGCAACTGGACATAGGATTGCTGTAAATCCAGTTCTGCGCGGGTGCGATCGGCGTCCAGTTGGTCGGCGATAAGCATACTGTATTGATGGGACCTGTTAATCTCCTTTAAATACACCAGCATCATGACGGAGGAGGAAATCAGCCCGCTTGTACGTCCGAGGTACCAACCCATAGACAGACGGCTGCCGCCTGCCATGGTAATGGCGTTGTCGCATAAGAGGGCTATCAAAGAGATCGCAAGCCATACATGCAGCACATTACGGAAGCGGCTGGCCCGCCATAAAAAGAATAACGCCAGTAGAAGCAGAAATTGAAGCGCGGGGGCGATCCCGGAGGTCGTAATGCCACGGTAGTCGCCGTTAACATCCAATACCGGTAAATACTCTATAAAGATCGAGGTTAAAGCGGCAGTCGCAGTAAATGCAAAAACTAACACGAGGGCCGTGCGTCGCAGGGATTGGGGATGGTCGAATGTAATGTGGTTAGGATGATGCAGCTCACTCCACGCGAAAAGCAATATGCCTATCGCAGGTCCAGCGTGCCAAAACAGCCACAGCCAACTACTGGTTTGCGGTCCGCCGAACAATACCTGCCCTTCTACAAACACGCCGCGAAATGAACAGAACTGCAACACCAGCACGGCCGCGGTGTAACAACATCCGGCGCTCAAATGTAATAGCGCTACTGATCGTGTGGCCTTGTAATGACCATACATCTGATATGCAGTGATCATGTAGGTGCCGATGACTGCGGTTTGATAAATAGCAAGAAACGACGGGACTTGGGGCCACCTCAATTGAGCGAACGGAAATATGAGTAAGGTGAGTATCCCCAACGCCATGCAGATTCCTATTGCAAACTTCCGTTGGCGAAGTGTTGCCACTCGAATCGCGGGCGAAGATGCGACCCGATCACAAGGGAGCATCGGCACGTCGGTTGCTGTCCCGCTATACATGATGGTGAATCTCCGTAATGGAGTTAATTTTCATTAACTGGGTGTGACTTGTGGTCAATTTTTGTTATTTATGGATACCCACAGTGGCTCAAAGCAGAGAACGGCATTTGTTCCAGTTAAACGTGGCGTTAATTCGCAGTGTTCGAACTGCACAGTGTTGAAGAACCTGTGTCGGGCAAACTTTGGTATCGCGTCGTTCTCTTTTTTCATGGTTTATTATTTTACTAAACGTGAAGCGTGAGCCGGACACCGGGACGCCAAATGTTGCATGTTACCAAAATATAATGTAGATATTTTGTCTATGATCGCTTAAATCCTACTTGATAGCTAGTTTGAATATCAACAGATCGATAAAGAGTGCATATTACTTAGCGCGCCCAGCGGCAGATAGCGTGAGAGATACAACGTGGTGGACGCAATTGCGTGATATCGGGGAATGATAGCTAAGCTCGCCGCAGATGCATGGGTAATCGTCTATCGACTATGGTGAGTATTCGAATGAAATTATATGCAACGCATGCAAGGACCAGTCTGCGGTGGCCCAGTCGAACGTTATCTACGGCGCATGTGCCTGTCGGCGCCTTAGTCATTGCGCACGCCTTTTTTTGTGCTCCGCTACCGCGTCGGTCATCAAGTCGCCGATGTCGCGCATCAGTTGACACTCCACAGTCAGGTGTCTGATAATTTCACCTATGGCCGAAACTGTGCCGCCCTCCAGTGTCGTGTTGAGACTGCAAGCCGCAATAGATACCATCTCACCAATGGCCTCTAATCCACGTGAAATAACATCGAGTTCGTTTTCTGCATGCTTGGCGATTGCCTCGGCTTGCAATGCTTCGTCGTCGGTTATTGGTGCGTAAGACGAAACAGAGTCATTAATACCTTTCAGCAAAAATCCGATCTCATACGGTGCACGGCTGATATTGCGGAAGTGCGGGTTAATTTTTGGAGTTAATGCCACAAGTGGAGTTTGCTTGGTAGTTCCAATCCCGCTCTCTTTTTTCTTAGGGCCAAGATTAGTGTACATCATGATTTGACACCCTTCAAAGATTGATTGTGTAAAACATATCGGCCTGCCATTACGTACTTGAGAAGGCCGGAAATGGATGCCATCAAATGATGAGACATACTTTATTGATATGCGACATAATATGATTATTGATCTTTTTGTGTCTCATTGCAACATCGTGTGTCCTTTTCGCCTCATGAATCGCAATCCACTATCTATGTCTTATGTAGACTTGACGTGTTGGATAATTATGAATACGAATCACGAATTGGCATTGGGGCAATCTATCGGTAAAGTCCTCGGCTTCTATCGAAAGAAGATAGGCTTAACGCAAGATCAGGTAGCAGAACGGCTTGGTGTGGAGCGAGAGACTATCTCTAGATTTGAGCGTGGTGCGGTAATTCCGCCAATTCCACGACTATTTGAACTAGCTGAGATTTATGGCTGCACAGCAGGGGAGTTGCTTACCCAAGGATCAGCCAGAGCGCTTGATCAAGCTGAAGACATTGCAAACATGCTGGGGGGAATGAATGAGAGTGATCGGAAGCTAGCATTGGCGATCATGCGTGAATTGTCTGCTCACTTGAAATAAACTTTGCAAGTGAACAGGTTTATATCATCAGCCAATAACTTGCTGGCACCTTCAGGCCGGTTCTGAAGCTGGTGGGGCAAGATTTGATGTCTGACTTGAATCGCATCACTCGATACCCATTGTTTATGAGCGACTTCTTAACTACTATGCGCCGGACGGAAGACATCAGCTGCGATGGACATTGCGGCTATGGTGACGGGTTGCTGGCTTTGACGGGACGCTATTGTGATGTTGATTGCGCGATGATTTTAAGCTGAGCGCGGGGCTTCAGTGCGCTCAGAAAAGGTTTTAGGTTGATATAAAAATTGCTTTACTCATTGCATTCTTAGGCTAATATAAAGAATTAGATTTTTAATAACTATCTTGATCTGAACCTCTATTCTTATGTGCGGACGCATTACTCAAACCAGAACTGCTGAGTCCTATGCCCGAGAAATGGGCTGGACTGACGCGCAATATCGACAACAGGATTGGCAGCCAAACTGGAATGTGCCGCCCGGTAGCGAGCCACTATTGATGCATCAGTTCGGCGGCAAGAGAGCTGTCGATTCGGTCCCTTGGGGCTTTCGTCCAAAGTGGGCAGTCGACAGAAAACTGCCGATGATGATCAATGCGCGGTTGGAAAAGGCGGCGACCGGTCCTGCGTTTCGAGGGATGTTTCGGAACGGACGCGCGATTGTCCCTGCCGAAGGATGGTTTGAATGGACCGGAGAAAAGGGCCATAAACAGCCTTGGTATATCAAGCTGAAAAGCGGTGGGCCGATGTTCCTCGCTGCAATCACTGATTTCAGACCGGACAGAGAATTACAAGAGGGTTCTGGATTTGTGATTGTGACCGCTGCGGCCGAGGGCGGGCTGGTGGATGTCCATGATCGGCGACCGGTTGTCCTGGCGGCCGAGGATGCATTGTTGTGGATGGATAATAGCTTGTCGTCTGAGCAGGCGGAACAGATTGCCCGCCAGATGGCGCTGGGTCCGGATTGCTTTGAATGGTTTATGGTCTCTACCGAGGTAAATCGCGCCGGGAGAAGTGAGCCGTTTATGGTGGAGGCGCTAGCAAACCGGTAATCAATTGATGTTGATCGTAACGTCCGTTATCAACCGTAATACTCCACCGACGAGACTGTCCGCCTATCCGCTGGGTATTGAAAAGCTGTCGGACAATGTACAAAAATGCCGCCATTTTGTGATCATTTTGGGCGAAACAGCCCAAAACAACCCAAATAATGACGGTATTAATTGATTAAGTCTTTGATTTAAAAAAATCTTGGTGGGCGGCGGGAATCGAACCCGCGTCCACCCCTAGTATCCATGTGGTTTCAAGACGGTTTTCAATGTTGTCGCGGATTTGTCGCATGACTTTAAATCTTCATCTGCCCGCGCGCCGGTTGTTTTCTTCTGCTGACCATCTTCTAGCGACGGGTAACGAGTAACAGGACGTACCATCCACTTTCCAATTAGCTTCTTGATGCGCCGAGTTCGGGGGCGTGAAGTCCCGTCTGAAACGATTTTGCTTGTGCTCGCGTACCCGCATAAATGGCGTCCCATAACTTCATCGGGAAATCTGGAGGAAGTCGAGGTCGGACAGCTTCGAATATGTTTTCCACCTCGGAGCTAATTCTTATCATTGTTTCAAACGCTTCTGGCAGGCCTGATTTTTGGGCTAGCACTTGCCAATGTCGGGCCTGGATTTCTACCATCTTACGGTGCATGCTTTTTCCACGTACGCCCATGGCCATCGGAGCCTTGAATTTGCTCTGTTTATTTGGGGCATTCCCGATGACTGGCCAGAAAGAGAGTACATCGTAGAAGGGGGTCAGCATATAGCCACCTCCCTGTTGCAATGCAATGGAAAAATTCTTTGCATGACCGTCTAATGCGGCTAAGAGCCAGAACACAAAATGGACCAGCAAGAAGCGCAAACGGTCGTCTTCCCGATTTTGGCTGGCCTCCAATTTCGACAGAATGTCCACGATGCCTGGACCACCGTCGACCTCATATTTTTTAGAACTGGGGAGCCCGAATACCTGACAAAAGTCTTCTTGTGGTAGGCGAGCGAGCCATCCATTATCATCCATCCACCGGCGGTCAAAGCGTTCCACTACCAAGACTTTCTGCCCGAGGAATGAGGTCATGTCTGTCACTGCCACGTTAAATCCAATCGCAGTCAGTAGTTGTGCGCATAACCATTCGTTTTCGACAGAGGTGCGCATGTCCATTCCCTTGTATCCGCCGATTAAGCCCAAAGGTAATTTGAGGATGTGAGACGTAGGCGTGGCACCTTGAGGAAGATGCCACTCATCGCCTATGCGAAGCAATGCCGTCTTTTCTTGTGCTCCAGCAAGCGAAATACGAAAAGGATTGTCTTCAGGAGCCTGGGCCGGTGTAGTTCCTCTGGATGCGTCGATTAAGATTTGAGAAACGTCTGCTTCTGACAGAGGGCGGCTGTCAATTCTGTCGAATCCTTCGGGTTTTTCACCTAGCGGTAAAAGCTGTACTGCCCCGACACAATCGCGTCCTATTGCTTCAAGTAGCGAGTAGGCGTCCGTATCTTTTGTTGTGAATTTCTTTTGCAGGCGCTCACGAATGTGCTGGGCGTCCGGAAGTAGATTGTCAAAATAGTTTTGAACGACTTCACCGCGTATTTCGCCGCCAGCAATTGGAATAGGCAAGGAAATTGACAGCGGACGCGCATATTCGGAAGCAAGCCATGACGACTCATACTCAAAGATGCTTACTCCTAAACGAGATTTTGACCACGTGCCAACCAACTGCCCGTTCATCCAAACCGCAAGTTCTTGCGCCATTGTTTAGTTACCACTTCTTCTTTGTATTGGAAAGCTTAATAGGCTTGTCAAGGGTCTTTCGAGGAGGCAATAGCCCCTGCTTTGTTAATGGAGGTTTGGGAGGCAATGAGTCTGAGACTGAAGAAAATTGCGTTCTTGTTTTGACGTCAGTGGACCTTTGTTTACTCTTGAGTAGCTCTTCATAGCTTTGTAATTTCAGATGATGTTGGGGCGCTGCTACTGCGCCACCCCCTCGTTTTGCTCGTTCGGGCTTCTTCACTGGTTCTTCAGTCACTGAGTTTGAGCGCTCGGACCGCACATCTGTCTCAATTCCTAACTTTGCATCTAATAAATGTAAAATTTGCAAAAGCTTATCGACGCTAATTGAGCCAGGCTCCCCTTCTATTTGAGCGACGCGCGACTGTCCAATGCCGAGCTTATCGCCTAAGTCTGCTTGAGACCAGCCTTTTGCTCTGCGTAATGACTTAAAGTGAGTAGATAGTTGGGCGGCGGACGTAAGAGTGAGCATCATGAGTGCATTTTATTATAAATATCTAATATTATCACTATATTAGGAATATGCGATATGTGTATTTAATTAGCAATTGCTAATATACTGCATGTATTATTAAATCCTAATAACTAGCCTGGGGAAAAAGCTCTAGAGGAAGCCATAGTTTTAACATGTTGGTGGTCTAGCCTAGCTGTATTTCGCAATCTTCCTTTGCGTCGCGGTATCGGTAGTAAAGACTTTCCGTGGCGAAGACTTTTCCCGAAAGTAGCTAATTTCATGCCTCGACATAATGGCGGCGGGTGAGTTTTTAGAAAACGGTGGTACACCAATTTTTGGAAGACTGGAGATTCGGTATCGCAAGTGGCGCACCGTCGTGACGTAATATCGAGCTTTTTAACCGGTTGCCCTCCTTAAAATTTTCGAGTTAGTAAGGGGCAATTTGATAGCATTGCACTGAAGTCAGGTCATCCTGTGTGGGAACATCATTGAAAGTTTCTGTAATCCATCCGGAATATCGTTTATCAGGCCTTATCTTCTAAGCTGGCTAGGTCAGAGCGCCGGGACGCATTGAGGCGGCTCCACGAAATATGCGGTCATCGCTACCAGAACGGTGCCATTAATTTTTGATTTCTAAAATTGGCAAAGAATGCGAGTCTCAAGACATCCTGAAAGCTAGAGTTCTTCACAATGCATCTTCAGCGGACTATTAGGTACTAATTGACGCTTGGTCCGTATTCCGTACTCACAATAACACTGATGCCAAGGCCGAAGAAAGCAACCTAAAAAGCGAACTTGAAGCCCCCAAAAAGCGAAATAACTATATCTCCCAAATTGCTGACCCTCTCATACGTGCACAGATTCTGTCATTTATAGAACAGAGAGACTGCTTGCGGGTAATCTTGACCTGGTTGAAGCTGACAAAAACTTGCGTGACCATAGGGACGCGAAGCAAGCGGTCTTTGAAAAAGCTTCCGCAAAACCGCCGCTACGCCGACCACTTAAAAAATGTTTTAGAGTGGACATTGAAGCCCAAGCCCCCCTGTGTCACCCTATCTGTCGCGTTATTTAATTTAATTCACCATTCAGGGTACGGAGTAAAGAACTGCAGTGAGTCGTTATTCAATTGAACGTAAAGAAGCGATATTGCGACGCATGATGCCGCCGGAGAATTGTCCGGTTTCCGTGCTTGCCCGGGAGAACGGGATATCGGAACAGACGCTTTATAATTGGCGACGAGAATTAAAAGGACAGGGAGTCGCAGTGCCAGGTGATGGAAAGAATGCGAAGGAATGGTCCTCGGAAGACAAGTTTGCGGTGGTGCTGGAAGCGGCGCCCCTGAACGCAACGGAGTTGGCCGAATATTGCCGGCGCAAAGGCCTCTATGTTGAGCAGATTGCGGCATGGCGGCAGGTGTGCCTGCTGGCTAACGCTACTGCCGTTGAGCGTGGTCGTGTCCATGCCGTGCAAGGTAAAAGTGACCGGTTGCGGATCAAGGAGCTGGAGAAGGAATTGCGTCGCAAGGAGAAAGCGCTGGCAGAAGCTGCTGCACTGTTGCTGTTGCGAAAAAAGTTACAGGCGATTTGGGACGATCAGGCGGACGATTGATCCGCACCCCGGATCGCCAGACGATTGTGGCCTTGGTGGCCGATGCAGAAAGACTGGGCAGCCGTCGCAGCATGGCCTGTGCAGAAGCGGCGATCAGCATGCGCACCTTACAGCGCTGGCTGCGTGAAGGCGGTGGCAGCAGTCATGACCGGCGCACTTCTACAGGTCGATGCGCGCGCCCTAACAAACTCAGCGTCGCTGAACGCGCAATATTGCTGCAGGTTGCCAACAGCGATGAATTTGCTAGCCTGCCACCGGGCCAGATTGTGCCAGCCCTGGCGGACCGGGGTGAATACCTGGCGTCGGAGTCGACCTTCTATCGGGTCCTGAAAGCCGACGCACAGCAACATCACCGGGGACGTTCGAAAAAGCCGGTTACGCGCACTGTGACGAGTCATTGTGCCACTGCGCCGAACCAACTCTGGTCCTGGGATATTACGTGGATGCCGGCAGCGGTGAAGGGGCAGTATTTTTATTGGACCATGCTGCTTGACGTGTTTAGCAGGAAGATCGTGGGCCACGAAGTGCATGTGGCTGAATCGGCTGAACTGGCGGCAATATTGATGCGCCGGGCCAGTTTGGCCGAGGGTCTTGCAGGGCGTCCGTTAGTGCTGCATTCGGATAATGGCAGCCCTATGACGGGAGCGACGATGCTGGCGACGTTGGAACAACTGGGCGTGGGCACCCTCGTTTAGCAGGCCACGGGTGTCAAATGATAATCCATTCGCCGAAGCGCTCTTCCGTACCTGCAAATACTGGCCCGACTATCCCCGCAAGGCATTTGCTACGGTCGAGGCAGCACGCAGTTGGACGACGCACTTTGTGCGCTGGTACAACCATCAGCACAAGCACAGTGGATTGAAATTCGTCACGCCAGCACAACGGCATGATGGAAAAGCACAGGCGATATTGCAGCAACGGGAAAACGTCTATGAAGCTGCGAGAAAACGGACACCGCAACGCTGGTCAGGCACCACCAGAAATTGGGCATTACAAAACGAAGTGTGGCTCAATCCAGAACGAACTCAACCGAAAATAGTAAAGATTGCTGCTTGAAATAATGCGACGGGTAGCTTGACGGTTACCGGACCGAGCAGTCCTCAAGAAAGCCATTTCACCCGAATTCATGAAAAGCCAAGCATGGCAACTTGGCCCAAAAGGAGAAATTCGTAACTCGCTTGGGGAAATTGTCTATGAGGCAGGTTACCTTCAGGGAATCAAGAAGTGTTTGGCGAATGAACGCCGCCACCTTTCTGAGGAACCGCTTGCGAGGAATTAAAATTCGAAGAATAAGTATGTATTAAAAGAAGGCCGGTTTTGAATTTGGATTTCGTCGCAATTTCTTTGTATTACCCAAACGAGAATAGCCCCCGTGACCACTTTTAAAAAGTTATATAATAATCAATCCCGTTGTAAGGGACTGATTATTAAAGAAAAACATGATTTTTATTGGCTACTTGAGCGATTGCCCAAATCTAAATCTTGGTGGAGGCGGCGGGAATCGAACCCGCGTCCAAAAGCCCTCTACAGACAGTTCTACATACTTAGTGCTGTCATTTGATTTAGCCCAGCCGACGCGGACGCACACGCTTCGTTCAGGCGAGTTACCTAAATTTAACTTTTAACCAAGTAACCCGGCTAAAAGCGATTCTCTGTAAATGACTCTACTGCTGTTTGACCAGCCCACCCCAGAGACGAGATGGTGTAGAGCTAACCGGTTATTAAGCGGCTAGTGCGTACGAGTTATCGTTTGCAGTTATAGTTTTTCTGGTTGTATTTACGAGGTGACCAGCCCTCGGTATGCCCTGCGCTGCTTTGTAGCCCCTGTCGAAACCAGGTCGCCCCCAAGCAAGCTCTATTGTATCGCAATTTGGCGGGTCTCACTAAACGCTGATACGAACGATGGTGCTCGTGAACGATTTTCCCCTTTTTCAAGGCCCCGATAGTGCATTGAGGGGGCGAGTAGTAGCCTTAGTCCAAGCTTGATTGCCCATATAGCCGGTGAAAATAAAAATCCTCGCCCAAATCCCTTCCCGTTCTTTTGATCGGCTGACGTAAAATTGATTCTTGTAGAGGCGAAACAACGGAGCTTTGGTAAAATTGCGATAATTCATGCGCAGGCTTAATGAGGCATTTTTGGGTAATTCAATAATTGTATGGTGCGGCTGCATCAGGGCAATCCCGCAGAGGTTGGCGTCAAGAGGGTCAAGCATTCATGCTTCCCTTCACATACTTAAAAAAGCAAATAATGAAGTCGACTATTTTTTCACTATTAATTGCGTTTGCAATCGCAGGATGCGGGTCATCCACTTCGGGGCCTAGCGAGAAGGTTGTCGCCGTGCAGCGCGACCCGGTGGTTAGTGTAGTTCCGGTGCTGAAAGCCCCGGAAAAGCTAGTGCCACAGGTCCAGGAAGTCGGGTTTGGAACGGTCGTGATTTCACGCGATACGACGCATCCTGACCCGGGGTGCATGATCGGTGTATTTCTGAATAAGCAGATGGTGCATCAATTTGATGCCGAACAGAAGGCGACGTTTATTTTGCCCGCCGGGGATCAGGTCGTCGCCGTAAATAATTCTGATGGACGCAGTTCGTGCGCGGTCGTAGCGGGCGAACCGCATCAATTGGCGTTCCGCCTCAAATCTGGCGATGTCAAAAATTGGCACGTTCAGTTGCAACCCGGTAAAGGTGCGGTCATTGAGGCAACTGAGCGCTGAACCATAGCAGTGTTATCGGTACTGATCGGCGTTACTGTTCAATACCGCTATTGCTCAATACTTTTAGTGTATTGACGCTACCAGGCAGGTGATTAGCGCAACGCAAAATCAACCCGGCTCGGCGTCGCTTTATCCTTGATCCCGTCGGCCGACAGTTTAGGTGCTATAAGAAAAATGCGTTCCAGCGGAATTTTACCTTTGGTTTCCAGATAATTGCGCACGGCGCGGGCGCGTCGGTCTGCCAATGACCGGAGGTCATCCGTCGTTACCTTGGTGTTGGTCAGGATTAATTGCTCCATCTCTGGGGCGGGCAATGATTTGGCAAACCCAATAACATTTTTTGGCTTGTCGAATTTTTCGCTTTTGTAAACTTTCTCCATGTACTGCGTTTTATCGGCCTCAGTCAGCGCAATCGCGGTAGGCTCTGGCGCTAAGGCCCCGGTGTCGGTATTGGCCGCGACATCCTCTGCTTCGGCGCTCGGTTTTGTTTTGCCATCGGTATTTTTTTGTTTCAAAACAATGATCTTTTTGTCGAGCGCATCCTGACGCAGGCCGACGTCATCGGCGACTGGATCAACGCGTCCGATGATGTCCAGTTTTAACGCCGGACGGTCGAGTAGTGCCTTGGTAAGCGTATCCAGCTTGACCTTGGTTGGCGTAGTCAATATTGCGGAACCGGGTCTGAATTCTGCGTAACCTAGTTCATCTCCGCCGCCAAAGGCGGAACTAAGCAACGCAAAAGGCGAGGTTACTGCTTTTGCAATCAGGTTAACGAAGACTCGCAGAATAATGCCCCCGACCGAGAATTGCGGATCGGATAGCGAGCCAGAAATCGGTAAATTGATATCGATCTGACCGTTACGGTCTTTTAGTAATGCCACCGCTAAACGCACAGGAAGTTTGGTCGCGCTTGGGCTGTCGATTTTGTCGCCAAATGTCAGCTGGTCTATGCGTACATGGTTTTGTGCGGTAAGTTGTTGTTCTTCCACTTTGTAATTAACATCCATCGATAGCTTGCCTTTAACGATCGCGTAGCCAGCGTATTTAGCGGCGTAGGGCGTCAAACCTGGTAGTTCTACACCATCGGCGCTAGCTTTGATATCTAGAAACACTGGCTGAAATAGCGGGTTAAGCGATCCCGAAATCGCTACCGGCGCGTCGTTATCGATCTTGCCGGTCAGGTCGATCGCTGCGGGCGCTGGCTTGTCGGATGCGACCGCGCCAATGCTTCCGGACATGCCGGTCATGTTGGCTGTGTAGTTTGGCTTGATGAAGTTGTCGGTAAAATTGACATTGCCGTTCTTAACGATGACCTGACCTATCCGGAACACTGCACTGTTGGGGTCGGGGGGTGTTGTTGGCGATGTCGGGGGCGCAACCGGTGCTTTGGCTTCTGCCGCTACCGCGACTTCTGCGGCTGGTACTGTGGATTTTTTCGGTCCTGAGATGGTTGCGGGCTCTGATACGACTAACGTTTTACCCGCTTTGGAAACGACGATATCCTGCAAATTTAATCGACCTTCTGGCGACAGAATAGCGCGCGCGTAAAAGTCATCGATAGCGATCTTGCCGAGATTAATGTTCTGAGCTGAGCCGTCGATATTGGCATCAATTCCGTTGATGTCGAGGGATTTCCAGTTGAGAAAATCTGCGCCGTTCTGCTTGTCGATAATCTTGAATTTAGTCAGACTCAGCATGCCCTTGTAGCCCGCACTCATGGCCTTTTTACCCGCCGCTGGCGTCAGATGTAGTTTGCCTTTAGTGCTGCCGAAACCGCTGCTCAGGGTAACGTTTAACAACTCTGTAAAGTAAGGCTGCAGCGCGGCGATGGGCAAATTTTGCCCATCTATAGCCAGATCAAGCGACCTGTACTGCGGGGCGGCATTGCCGTCGATTGATAATTTTCCGCTCTTATTAAGTCGCGTCGCAAGTGCGATTTTGACAGTCGTGTCGCGCTTGGTGGAGAGATTATCCAGTTTTAAATTAACTACGTCCGCGCGTAAATTGACCGCTGGCATGACCGACTTGTCGCTGTAAATGAATGTACTATCGGTAATTGCCGTGCTGTTCAAAGTCGCGATCCAGTCAGGGGTCGCGGATTTTGTGGTGGAGGCTTTGGGGGCTTTGGAAGCCGCGCCGCTAGTTTTGATGAACTGTTGAAGATTGATATTTCCGTTGGCATCTCGGCGTACGTCAGCCTGCAAACCCGCCACGTCAAATGCTGCAGCCCGAAAGGTACGGGTTTCCGTGTCGATCTTAGCGTCATGTAGCGTTATCTTTTTGATTTGCACACCACCGATAGCGGACGATTTTGCGGCGATTTTTGCATCGCTTAGTTCTGCGTTCAGTTGCGTCAGGACCACGTTGCCGCTGTTGACTGCTACCAACGTTTTGATCGACAGGTCGCCGGAAAGATTAGCCGCCAGCGCGTTGTTGAGATACGGTTGATACAGCGCTAATGGCAGGGCGGCGATACTTGCTTCGCCGTTGACTATCGCGGCCGCGGGCGTAACCTGTCCTTTAAAGCGTATTTGTTGAGTACCCTCAGCTCCTGTAGAGAGCGTGATCGCGGCCGGTTTTGCATTGGCTGCGAGTGAGAGATTTTGCACCACAAGCGACACGTTTTTTAATTGCGTATTAAATGCCGGCGACGCGTTTTTTGCATCTGCCCAATTGATGATGCCGTCATGAACAGTGAGTTGATCCATCGCAAATTGCGGGACCGATGTTGCGGGCACGGAGGTGCTGGTAACTTTTTTGTGCGATACGGCAGCCGTGGTGTTGGAGGAGGGCGAGGTCGCTAGCGTGGCCCAATTTAACGTACCGTCGGCGGACAGCGCGGCCCAGACTTCCGGTGCCTGAATGTCAATTTTTCTTATATCCGCGCTGACCGTCAGAACGTTAAACTTGTTGATGTGGGCATCAATGCTGTGGGCTTTGAACAACGGCGCGGTGTGTTTGTCGGCGAGCGCCACGTCGCCGAGACTGATGTCGCCAGAAAGATTAATCTCCGGCTTGTCGTTGGTGCGCACAAAGGTCAAATCAAGATTGGTGGACAGCGTACTGCTTTGGATGGTTACCGGTAGCGGCAAAGGTGAAAACGCAACATAACTGGCGACATCCAGATGATCGATATCGATCGCCAGCGTGGTATCGAGACTGTTGGCAAACGGTTTGGTGCGGCCTTTAAGTGCAAATGGTGCGCCATTCACGTTCATCGACAGGCTCGGTTGCACAAACACATTTACTGCGCTCTGAAAATTGGATATATACGGCAAGCCGATGTTCAATGCAGTGATATTGACCTGCTTGCCGGTGACCGTGTCGTCGAATTTGATCGTGCCGTTTTCCAGCCGAATATTTGCCACTGAAAAGTGGGTTTCTCCTGTGCTCTTGGGTTTGGCAAGAATGCGGTCAATGATGTCAGAGAAATTATAGCGACCGCTGCCTTCTGCGCTGACCCGGATAACATGGACCTCGGGCTTGGACAGCGTTACCTGCTGCAAGACGGGTGCCAGCCGAAAGAGCGACGTGATCGATGCATCGACCAGCAAGCTTTTTACGGACGCGGCGGGGGTTATTTTATCCGCCTCATAGAGAGTGAAATCGGCAACCGACAATGTGAGCGTGAACGGATTAAAGCCCAGTGCTCCGATGCTTGCCTTGCGGCCAAGTTGTTCCGCGATTTGTTGCTCTGCAGGATGCTTGGTCAAGGGCACGGCTAGCCAGCTTAAGGCAGCTAAAAAGACTAGGGCGGTCACTGTATAAATAGTCCAACGTACAGTACGGAGTAGCCAGATAGGGCGTTTAGATGTGATCATTGCGTGATTCCTTGCTGGACGACGCCTCATAATATACTGCCAGAGTGCATTAAATACCTGTTAATTTGCAACAAGTTTGAACGAATCATGTCCATATGGAATGAATACGTGGTCGCGGATTCTTGAGACGGCGATTCCACCGAGCGCACTGAGCACGATCTCGCGAGGGCGTGGTTTAGCCAGGCTGTCAAAGCGTTGCTGACTCATCAATCACAAAAAAATAGATGTATCCGAGTAGCTATTGCCTTATTGTTAGCCGCACTGCGAGGTGTGGGCTGCGATCCTGGCGGGTTATTGCGCCAGCGATTGTTGTATCAATTTGATTAAATCAGCGGGTGCAGTTGCCAGCGCGTCTGCTTCCCACGTGGTGGGTGCTGCATGACCGCAATAACCCCAGGCGGCGGCAATAGTCGGCATGCCTGCTGCGCGGCCAGCTTGAATATCGCGCAAGTCGTCACCTACATACCAGCACGTTTCCGGTGGCAGATTCAGACGTCGTGCCGCTTCGAATAGCGGGTCAGGATGCGGCTTGGGATGCGCTGTGGTATCGCCAGAAATCACGCAACCCGCTTTTTGTAATCCGATGTGGGGAATAAGGATTTCTGTAAAACGTGCCGCTTTATTGGTTACGATGCCCCAAGCGAGGCCACGTCGGGTCAAGTCTGCAAGAAGTTCTGGCACACCTTCGAACAAGATACTTTTTTCTGCAATAGCAGCAGCGTAATTATCCAGAAAACCAACCCGCAAATCTTCATATCCATCATCGCCGGGCTTCAGCCCGAACGCAACGCCGATCAAACCGCGTGCGCCAGCAGATGCGACTGGTCGCAATAATGCATAAGCCGTCGGCTGCAGCCCTTGTGCTTGTTGTAGACGCGTCATTGCTGCGGCGAGGTCCGGTGCAGTGTCGGCGAGTGTGCCGTCAAGATCAAAGAGGATCGCGCGAGGTATTGGCAGAGGCATAATAATTGGCTCAGTTATGGCTGAAGAAGGACGATAAATAAGGTGGCTAAATAAGGTGGCTAAAAAGTAGTAAAGTAGCGCCAGAGTTAGAAAGCGTAAAAATCTATTTTTCGATGCGCGCTAACACCAACCACCGATGTAAAGGTGATTCCTCTCAGGCGGCCTGAGGATTATTTCACCGCCGATATCTGTTGTCAGCAGCGTCAGAGAGTTGATGGGAGAGACTTGATCGCGTTGCGTTTGTAAACGGTGCGATCAAATTACTCGGCGGCGCGGGTGCAGGCCACCATATAGTTGACGCTGATGTCTTGATTAAGAGAATAGATACGGGTGATAGGGTTGTAAGTCATGCCTTTGAGACTATCCACGGTCAGTCCGACGTTACGCGCAAATTGCGATAATTCGGCAGGCGTAATGAATTTTGCGTAGTCATGCGTCCCTTTGGGCAGTAATCGCAGCATATACTCCGCGCCCAGAATGGCGAACAGATACGCTTTTGGATTACGGTTCAGGGTGGAAAAAAAGACTTTTCCACCGGGCTTTACTAGCGTGGCGCACGCGCGAACAATAGAGGCAGGGTTGGGGACATGTTCCAGCATTTCCATGCAGGTAACAATATCAAATTGACCGTTTTCACGGATTGCCAGGTCTTCGGCAGAGATTTTTTCATAATGGACCTGAACGCTGGATTCCAGTCCGTGCAAATCTGCTACTTTCAGGGCTTTCTCGGATAAATCGATACCTGTTACGATAGCGCCTTTTTTTGCCATTGATTCAGCCAAAATGCCGCCCCCGCAGCCGATATCCACCACTTTTTTACCGGCAAGGGGCGCGCGGGCATTGATCCATTCAAGGCGGAGTGGATTGATTTCATGCAAAGGGCGAAACTCTGCATTAGGATCCCACCAACGGTGTGCGAGATCACTGAATTTTTGGACTTCTGATGGGTCAACGTTCATATTCATTATGATAGCCGGAAATCTCAACTTTGCGGACATCCTTTTAGCCAGCAAGCGGATGACTTTAGTTTTCTGGTAACGGCGGTGCAATCTTGTAGGTTGTGATTCGTCGGTAAGGGTAGTATCGCCGCACGTCAGTGTCACATGTAGTTATCATCGGCTTAGTCACCATCCGTTTTACTTAAATCCATCCATTGACTGACTTCAGCGAGTCAATTGCGCATTTACGCCTTAGCATCAATCAATAGTTTCAAGCGTTGAACAAATTCATGCTGTTATTAGGTAATAGGCCCCAGGCGTCACAGTTGGGTCATAAATTTCGACCATACTTATATTTGGTAAAGGTTAAGTTTACACGACTCCTGAAACACAAAAAATTAAGGGAGCTTCTATGACCTTCCGCTTGCTTTCAGCCTTCCAATTTTTCGCCAGGTTGGAAAATTATCCATAATGCGTTTTCTGCGCCTTTGGAGTGCCTGCCATTTTGTTGGACGATGAGTTAGCAATCGTCGGCACCAATCGCAGTCAGGGCGCAGCGTTGACGCAGTGGACTAAGCGTAAGACACGCCAATGTCGCACTGGCTGCGATTCTTTTCAGGGCAACAATGATTGATGTTACGCCAGATATTCCAAATAATGAGAGCAGCATGTTACTGGCACATCTTCAGGAAATTCTCGTAAAACGCCAGCTGAGCGCTATATTTCAACCGATTGCCGGCATGCAGAGTGGCGTGATTCTTGGTTACGAAGGATTAATTCGTGGCCCTTCGGACAGTCTTCTGCACTCCCCAATGAGTCTGTTCAAGGTCGCAAAAGAAAACAATTTCACCGTTGAACTTGAGCATCTCTGTCGGCGCGTGGTGCTGGAGCGCTTTGCAGAGTTGCAATTGCCCGGTAAGCTGTTTTTAAATATCAGTCCGGAAGCGCTATTGCAACCCGACGCACAGCACAGCAAAACTCTGGAGTATATTCAGCGTAAAGGTCTTAGCCCGGACCGGGTCGTCATAGAGCTAACTGAAAGTCTTCCTACCATTGATTATCAGTTGCTGCGGGAAGCGGCCATTCTTTATCGTTTAATGGGGTTCCAGATCGCGATTGATGATCTTGGCGAAGGATTTTCTAGTTTGCGGCTGTGGTCAGAGCTGCGGCCAGAATACGTCAAAATTGACATGCATTTCATTCAGGGTATTAACCTTGATCCGGTGAAGTTACAATTCGTTCGTTCGATTCAAGAGATCGCGAATAAATCGGGCGCAGTGGTGATCGCCGAAGGCATCGAAACCCAGGCAGAGTTGTTGTTGGTTCGTGATCTGGGTATTGCCTACGGTCAGGGCTATCACATAGCGCGTCCCAAAGAATACCCGGCGAGGTCACTTTCGACTCTAGTGGTCCAGGACCTCCGCCGCAACCTCAGCACCTCACCTCTCCCAAGGCTGGCGATTAAAAAAAACACGGTGACCGCATTCAAGTTGATGCTTACCGTTCCAATCGTTACGCCAACAATGCACAATAACCAGGTGTATGACATATTTGTCAACGATCCTGACTTGCAAACCGTTCCGGTAGTGGAGAATGGGAAGCCGCTTGGGTTGATTACGCGGGCTAACCTGATCGACCGTTTCGCACGGCCGTACTTACGCGAGTTGCATGGAAAAAAAGCGTGTACGTTGTTCATGGATTCAAATCCGATGATTACCGATAAAGACACTAGTCTTCAGGAGCTTAGTCAGGCCATCGTAGACGCAGATCGCCACCATTTATTTAATGGATTCATTATTACTGCGTACGGGCAATATCTCGGTATGGGTACAGGACACGATTTGATGCGGGAAATTACACAGATGCAAATCTGTGCCGCCAGTTATGCCAATCCTTTGACGCTCCTGCCGGGTAACGTGCCCATTAACGAACATATCGATTATCTGTTGCAGAGTGGGGTTCAATTTCATGCTTGTTATGTCGATCTGGATCATTTCAAACCGTTCAACGATGCTTACGGGTATCGAAAGGGTGACGATATAATCCAGTTGATCGGTACGACACTTATCAAAAACTGCGATCCGGATCGCGATTTTATTGGTCATATCGGCGGTGATGATTTTATTCTTCTATTTCAGAGCGAGGATTGGGAGCAGCGTTGTCAAGCGATATTGGCGACCTTTGGTGCCGCCATTCCGGTCCATTACGATGCAGATGATGGTGAACGTGGTGGTTTTTACAGTGAGGACAGGCGTGGGAATAAAGTATTTTATGCGTTAGTCAGCGTGTCACTCGGCGTAGTGAAGGTTCAGCCGGGACAATACTATTCGCACCACCAGATTGCAACCGCGGCGGCCGAAGCAAAAAAGCGGGCTAAAAAAATTGCGGGAAATAGTTTGTTTATTGATCGACGCCAAGAGCCGCAATTGGCCATCGCTTAAAAGCAGGCTGGCGTGGCTTGCCTGTCAGAAACGCATGTCGGCCGTTTTGGAAAATAAACCGAGTGTTTTAATTGCGCAGCGCCAGTAAATTGCGGCAACTTAACGTGATCGACAGGTCATTGTCGCTATCCGCAGAGCGACTTGGCAATGATTTCGATGCGTCTATGCCTTACTGAGTAACCGGGATGAAATCTCCGTTTCACCTTTTTTTCGCTAATTTTTAAGTATCGTCCAGCATCGCCTAATTCGCGGCATACAATAATCCAGACGAAAAAAAACCCCGCCGAAGCAGGGCTTTTATCGAGTCTGAATCGATTACTTGGATGTACCAACTACTTCGATTTCAACGCGACGGTTTTTAGCGCGACCAGCAGCGGTCTTGTTATCAGCGACCGGTTGTGACTTGCCTTTACCTTCAGTGTAAACACGATTTGATTCAATACCTTTGTGAACCAAATATGCTTTAACAGCTTCAGCACGACGGATCGACAGTTTTTGGTTGTAAGCAACCGAGCCGATTGAGTCAGTGTGACCAACAGCGATGATGACTTCCAGGTTCAACTCACCCAGTTTTGAAGTCAGGTCATCCAGTTTAGCTTTGCCTTCTGGCTTCAGGACAGCTTTGTCGAAGTCAAAGAATGCATCAGCAGCGAAAGTAACTTTTTGCGAAGTTGGGGCAACAGCAACTGGTGCAACTGGTGCAGGAGGAGCAACCGGTGGAGGCGGCGGTGCAGCTTGCGCTAATTCACCATCGCAACCTGGTACTGAATCAGCAGGTGTCCAGTAGCCAGTGTGCCAGCACAGACCGTACGGATCACGTGCGATAGTGCCACGGACGTCTTGTACGTAAGCACTCGTAGGAGTTTTTGCCTGGATATCTTTTATTTCCTGCGCGGAGGCAGTCAGTGCGACGACTGCGGACGCAGCGAAGACGAGTTTTGCTAATTTATTCATGTTTCTCCTCTCGGTTGAGATATCCGCAGATTAACTGCGCAACTAATATACGACATCAAAAATTGGATAATACCACGTGATTCGAGCCGTTCCATATGAAATTGGCTACATGGAATGTACTAGGCATCATTCTGCCACAGGCTTCTGGCGGTAGCTAAGTATGGCAAAAGCAACCGCCACGTTTTTCTCACTTCGTTGTTTTCTTACAACGTAACAATTTGAAAACATCTCTGCGGACATCATCATATATTGGTTTCGGGAACTATACGAATTATTTGTTTTGAAGCATTTTTTTTACGTGACCGTGAGGGCAGGCAGATCAGCACTGAAGCAAGCGATTAATTTCTTGCAGAGCTGTTAATTGCTGGAAAGCCAACCCTCGGGTACTTTCTCTGCTCCGCTCACGTTTACTGCGATGGTGATTCCCTGCGTTTTTGGAAAAGCCGAAGAATCACCGCCTCGTGCTAAAATCATGGGTCTTAATGTGACCTTTAGCTGCATTTTCGGCAGACCTTGATGATCGATGGTGTTTTTTAGTAGTTTGTCGATGTGGTCGTTGGTTGTTAAAAATAGACGTGCTTTAGAAGCGTAGCGAGCAGGTTCCGAAAAACAGACTTCCTTCGGAGCATCAGCGCGCGTCGTGAAGGCAAGGCGCACAGGGTACCCAAACCGGAGCAACCGGAATGCGTCGCGCAGCAGGTTCCGAAGGAAGTCCAATGAAAGCCAGACCAGGGCTAGCCGTACCCCTGATCAATCAACCTAAGTAAAGACTCGCCGACTCGCCAATGGATCAATTCGCTAAAGAAACAATACCGATTTCCCTCGAAGAAGAAATGCGCAAGAGTTACCTGGATTACGCGATGAGCGTGATCGTGGGCCGTGCGCTGCCCGATGTGCGCGACGGCCTCAAACCGGTGCATCGTAGGGTCTTGTTTGCCATGCATGAAATGAATAATGTCTGGAATCGCCCATACGTCAAATGTGCACGTGTGGTGGGTGAAGTGATGGGTAAATATCACCCGCATGGTGACCAATCGATTTACGACACGCTGGTACGGATGGCGCAAAACTTCTCGCTGCGTTATATGCTGGTCGACGGCCAGGGCAATTTTGGCTCGATTGACGGCGATGGCGCTGCCGCGATGCGTTACACCGAGTGCCGACTAGATAAAATTGCCAGCGAAATTCTAGCGGATATCGATAAAGATACTGTTGATTTCGTGCCCAATTATGACGGTAAGGAAAAAGAACCGTCGGTACTGCCGACCCGAATTCCTAATTTGCTGATCAACGGTTCGTCGGGTATTGCCGTCGGTATGGCGACCAATATTCCGCCGCACAACATTACTGAAGTCATCAATGGCGCGCTGCACGTTTTGCGCAATCCTGGTGCAACGATCGATGAGTTGATTGAAATAATTCCAGCGCCGGATTTCCCGACTGCCGGTATCATTTATGGCGTCTCTGGCGTCCGTGACGGCTATCGCACTGGTCGTGGCCGGGTTGTGATGCGCGCCAAGACCCACTTCGAAGAATACGGTCGCGAGGGGCGCACCGCCATCATTATCGATGAATTGCCGTATCAGGTGAACAAGAAGGCGTTGCTGGAACGCATCGCCGAATTGGTCCGCGACAAAAAGCTCGAAGGTATTTCTGATCTGCGTGACGAGTCCGACAAGTCGGGTATGCGCGTTGTGATCGAACTCAAGCGCGGTGAAGTCGCCGAAGTCGTACTGAATAATCTGTACAAGCAAACGCAGTTGCAGGATACGTTCGGTATGAACATGGTTGCCCTCGTAGACGGTCAGCCCAAGTTGCTAAACCTGAAGCAAATGCTTGAGTGCTTCTTGTCGCACCGCCGCGAAGTCGTCACGCGTCGCACCGTGTTTGAACTGCGCAAGGCCCGCGAACGTGGTCACGTGCTGGAAGGTCTGGCGGTTGCGCTCGCTAACATTGATGACTTCATTGCCATCATTAAAGCCGCGCCGACACCACCGGTGGCGAAAGCTGGTCTTATGCAGCGTTCGTGGGACTCTTCCGTTGTGCGCGATATGCTGCAACGTACCGGCGCAGAAAACACCGCCGGTATCAATGCTTTCCGTCCAGAAAACTTGCCACTGCATTACGGTATCCAGTCTGATGGTCTGTACAAACTGTCGGATGATCAGGCGCAAGAAATTTTGCAAATGCGTTTGCAACGTTTGACTGGACTGGAGCAAGACAAGATTGTTAACGAGTACAAAGACGTGATGGTGACCATCGCTGACCTGCTCGATATTCTGGCTAACCCAGAGCGCGTCACCGTCATCATTACCGATGAAATGAACGCCGCCAAAAACGAATACGGCATCGGCAACAAAGATGAGCGTCGTTCGCAGATTGAGTTGAATCCAACCGATCTTGGCACGGAAGATCTCATTACGCCGCAAGACATGGTGGTGACGTTGTCGCACACCGGCTATATGAAATCGCAGCCGGTTTCCGAGTATCGTGCGCAAAAGCGCGGCGGTCGCGGCAAACAGGCGATGGCGACGAAAGAAGACGACTGGATTGACCAGTTGTTCGTCGGCAATACGCACGATTACATCCTGTGCTTTAGTAACCGGGGTCGCTTGTACTGGTTGAAGATTTGGGAAGTCCCACAAGGTTCGCGTAATTCACGTGGTAAGCCAATTGTAAATATGTTCCCGTTGCAAGATGGCGAAAAAATTACCGTGGTGTTGCCGTTGTCGGGCGACAACCGCACGTTCCCTGAAGATCGTTACATCTTTATGTCGACTAGTTTAGGTACGGTCAAAAAGACACCTTTGTCCGACTTTAGCAATCCACGTAAAGCCGGGATTATTGCTGTCGATCTGGACGACGGTGACTTCCTGATCGGTGCAGCGCTAACCGACGGTCAGCATGATGTTATGTTGTTCTCGGATTCTGGCAAAGCAGTACGTTTTGATGAAAACGATGTCCGTCCGATGGGACGTACCGCTCGCGGTGTCCGTGGTATGAATCTGGAAGACGGTCAGCAAGTCATCGCATTGCTGGTGGCCGAAAACGAACAACAATCCGTCTTGACGGCGACCGAAAACGGTTACGGCAAACGTACGCCTATCACTGAATACACGCGTCATGGTCGTGGTACCAAGGGAATGATCGCGATTCAGACCAGCGAGCGTAACGGTAAAGTCGTTGCCGCCACGCTGGTTGAGCCTAGCGACGAAATCATCCTTATTACTACGGGCGGTGTATTAATTCGTACGCGGGTAGCTGAGATCCGTGAAATGGGCCGGGCCACGCAAGGTGTTACGTTGATCGCAGTCGAAGACGGGACCAAGTTGAGCGGCTTGCAACGCGTGATGGAAAGCGACGTCGAAGAAGTGCTTACGGAAGACGGCGCAGTTACCGATCCTTCGGCGAGCGCTGCGCCGAATGGCGCCGATGGTGCTGACAGTGCCGATGGTGCCGTTGATAATGGCAATGGTTCAGCTAACGACGACGCTGCAGCAGACGACGAAAGCGGTCCTGCCGACGCAGAATAAGTAGATACATGTGTCTGGTCAGATACTGAAAAGTGTCAGATCCGCTCGCGAGGAAAATTGGTCAGGTAGCAGAGGTAATCCTGCTACCTGACCAAATGTTTGTTCAGCGTATGTTTTATTATGCAATGTTGCGTTATTGCATTGTGTTGCAAGGTATTGCATTGGATTATGTCGCTGATATGCTTTCGTTTCAGCCACTGTTCCGACTATTAGTTCTCAACATTCTGCTGTCTCCGGTTTCAATTGAAGAGTGTCAACATGTCCATTTATAATTTTTCCGCTGGTCCTGCGGTACTGCCAAAAGAAGTGTTGCAACAAGCTGCGTCCGAAATGCTGGACTGGCACGGTTGCGGCATGTCGGTGATGGAAATGAGCCATCGTGGCAGTGAATTCATGTCAATACTTGCGGCTGCACAACGGGATTTTCGCGAACTGCTCGCCATCCCGGTTAATTATAAAGTGTTGTTTGTACAGGGCGGGGCAATTGCGGAAAATGCTATCGTTCCTCTGAATCTGGCGGCCCGTCTGAGTGTGGACAAGTCGTTCGGTGGAGTCGCCGATTACATCAACACCGGGTCCTGGTCGACCAAGTCAATCAAAGAAGCAAAACGTTATTGCGAGGTCAACGTCGCCGCTACTTCTGAGGCGCAGCACTTCGCGCAAATTCCGTCCCGCGCAGATTGGACGCTATCAAAGAACGCGGCCTACGTACATATTTGCACTAACGAAACAATCGACGGCGTTGAGTATCAATATACGCCTGACGTCGCCGCAGACACTAACGGCGCACCAGTAGTTGCGGATATGTCATCGCACATCTTGTCGCGTGCGGTGGATGTGTCGCAATATGGGGTCATTTACGCTGGCGCGCAAAAAAACATAGGCCCGGCAGGCTTGACGATACTCATCGTGCGCGATGACTTGCTCGGTCATGCGATGCCGGGTTGTCCATCTGCATTCGACTGGAAAATCATCGCCGACAACGATTCCATGTACAACACGCCGCCAACCTACGCGATATATATCGCCGGTCTGGTGTTTCAATGGCTTAAGCGCCAAGGTGGCGTGGTCGCAATCGAGCAACGCAATATCGCCAAGGCGGCATTGTTGTATGACTATTTGGATTCGACCGATTTTTATCTGACCAAAATCGCCGCCGACTGCCGCTCGCGCATGAACGTCCCCTTCTTTTTACAGGACGAAACGCGGAACGAAGCGTTTCTGGCAGGTGCCAAACAACAAGGCCTGCTGCAACTGAAAGGCCATAAATCAGTCGGCGGCATGCGTGCATCAATTTATAACGCCATGCCCCATGAGGGTGTAGAGACGTTAGTTGTTTATATGAAAGAGTTTGAAAAGCGCCACGGTTGATGTATTAGACGGTTGATGTATCAATTAGGTAAGCTAGTCGGGCAAGCAAATTGCCTCAAGCAACAAGTAGTAAAGAAAGCGATGCGATCAACATCATGAGCCAAGAAAAACTTCTACCGTTACGTCACAAAATTGACGATATAGACGCACAAATTCTGGTGCTGCTTAACCAGCGTGCGCAAGTAGCGCAAGAAGTGGGTCACGTCAAAGCGGAAACCAACGCGCCCGTTTTTAGACCGGAGCGCGAAGCGCAGGTGTTACGGAGCGTCGCCGATCGCAATCCCGGCCCTTTGCAATCCGTTGATGTACAAACTATATTCCGTGAAATTATGTCGGCGTGCCGGGCGCTGGAAAAACGGGTGACCGTCGCTTATCTTGGCCCCGCGGGCACTTTCAGCGAGCACGCTGTATACCAACAGTTTGGTCATGCAGTTGAGGGACTGCCGTGCGCATCAATCGACGAAGTATTTCGTGCGGCAGAGGCGGGAACCGCAGATTTTGGCGTCGTACCGATAGAGAACTCGTCGGAAGGCGTGATCAATCGGACGCTGGATTTACTGCTGCAAACGACCTTGCGGATCAGTGGCGAAGTGGCGATTCCGGTGCACCACAGCTTGATGACTAAGGATGGGACGACCGATCGCGTTACCCGAATTTGTGCGCACTCGCAGGCCTTGGCACAATGCAGCGCATGGCTTAATCAGCATTATCCTAATATCGAGCGCCAGGCTGTTGCCTCTAACGCGGAAGCCGCGCGGATGGCCGGTGAAGATCCGACGGTCGCGAGCATTGCCGGTGAGCAGGCCGCGCAGACTTACGGATTACAAATTGTCAGCGCCCATATTCAAGACGATCCACACAATCGCACCCGCTTTGCGGTAGTGGGTCGGCTCCAGACCACGCCGAGCGGTAAAGATCAGACTTCACTCGTATTATCAGTGCCGAACAAAGCCGGTGCCGTGTATAGCCTGTTGTCGCCCCTTGCCAGCCACGGCGTTTCAATGAGCCGGTTTGAATCGCGGCCCGCGCGCATGGGGGCCTGGGAGTATTATTTTTACGTCGACGTTGAAGGTCACGAGATGGATGAAAAAGTTGCCAGGGCCTTGGAGGAACTCAAGCAAAATGCGGCGTTCTTCAAATTGCTCGGCTCCTATCCGCTTAGCCTTTAATGCATCAGATTTTGTGCGTGCGGGGTAATTGTTTGGATGCAATGCGCGCGCATGCAATGGATTTCTGTGCCGAAGTCTTGCTCCAGATGAGCGTTTAATCCGCTGTCTTTAGGTGACGAAGTCATTTACCTGAGGCCACGGCAAAACCAACAAAATTTTTCTTCATATTTTTATAGAAAGCGCACGATGTCGATTCAATTTGGTCCAGAGTACGTTCGTGCCATCGCCCCGTATCAAGGTGGCAAACCGATAGCGGAAGTCGCGCGCGAGTTCAATCTCGATGAAGCGAAGATCATCAAACTGGCGTCGAACGAGAACCCGTTAGGTATGCCCGAGTCTGCCAAACTGGCGATGCAGGCAGCGGTCGCCGATATCGGCCGTTACCCTGACTCCAACGGATTTGAATTGAAAGCCGCTATCACGGCCAAATATGATGTCCCTGCAGAGTGGATTACGTTGGGTAATGGCAGTAACGACATTCTGGAACTGGCGACGCATGCATTTGTGCAACCGGGACAGGCCGCGATGTATTCGGAATACTCATTCCTCGTGTACGCGTTGGCGACCCAGGCAGTCGGCGCGCGCGCCATCGTCGTGTCGGCCAAAGATTTTGGTCATGATTTGCCTGCCATGCTGGCGGCGGTCACGGATGACACGCGACTGATTTTTATTGCGAATCCCAATAATCCGACTGGCACCTTTATTCCTGCAGCGGAACTTGAAGCCTTTTTGCAGGCCGTGCCGCCGCAGATCGTAGTTGTTCTGGACGAAGCCTATAACGAATATCTACCGCCCGAATGCCAATATGAGTCGATTGCCTGGGTCCGTCAATATCCAAACTTGCTGGTCTCGCGCACTATGTCGAAAGCGTACGGACTGGCCGGATTGCGGATCGGATTCGGGATCGCGCAGCCCGCGATAACGGATTTGCTGAACCGGATTCGCCAACCGTTCAACGTTAATTCGCTTGCGCAGGCAGCCGCCGTTGCCGCCCTCAATGACAAGCCGTTCCTGCAAAAAAGTGCGGAGGTTAACGCCGCCGGTTATCTTCAGCTAACTGCCGCGTTTGATGCATTAAAGCTCATCTACGTGCCATCGTTTGGTAACTTTGTTATGGTAAAAGTGGGCGAGGATGACGGCGCTGGTGCGCGGGTGAATCTGGCATTGTTGAAGCAGGGCATCATCGTCCGGCCTGTGGGAAATTACGGTTTACCCCAATGGCTTCGGATCACGATAGGTTTGCCGCACGAAAATGCGGCATTTATCGCGGCGTTAAAATCCTTGCTTGGCTGATCAGCCTCAAAGACTTTGCTGACTATATTGTTGATAATGCGCGCATTTTTAGCGCATTTAGCGCAACGAGTTAGCCCAATAAGCTAATATGGTCAGTTGTTTTACATCGCCGGTGGCATCTGTCGCGATGGCAGGCTGACTGTGGTGTTGGCCGCTATGTTTTTAGCTTATATATTAGCCTGCTCAAAGTTTCACCTCCTTTCAACTCCTTCAGAAGTCGTTATCGTGTTGAAAAAAATTGCTATTTTTGGCGTTGGCCTGATTGGTGGCTCATTTGCGCTGGCGCTCAAGCAAGCGGGCGCGGTGCAGCATGTCGTCGGTGCTGGCCGTAGCCTTGCGTCTTTACAACGGGCATTACAGCTCGGGATCATTGACGCCATCGCGACTTCGCCCGCCGATGCAGTGGCGGACGCTGATCTGGTGTTGATCGCTGCGCCGGTGGCACAAACTGGGGCAATTCTCGCCAGCATCGCGCCCTATTTGCAAATTGGCACTGTCGTGACTGACGCTGGCAGTACCAAAGGAGATGTTGAAGCGTCGGCACGTTTGGCGTTAGGCACAAAAATCAGTCAGTTTGTGCCCGGACATCCTATTGCAGGTCGTGAGAGTAACGGGCCTGATGCGGCGATTGCCAATTTGTATGTGGGCAAAAAAGTCGTGTTGGCGACGTTGCCGGAAAATGGTCAGGCGGATATCGAGCGGGTCGCAAGCGCCTGGCGGCAATGCGGCGCGGTAATTCACCAGCTTTCCTGTGCGCAGCATGACGTAGTGTTCGCCTCGGTTAGTCATTTGCCCCACTTGTTGGCCTATGCATTGGTAGATGATATCGCCAACAAACCGCACGCCGATATGTTGTTTCAATATGCCGCAAGTGGGTTTCGTGATTTTACGCGGATTGCAGGGTCGTCGCCCGAAATGTGGCGCGATATTTCGCTGGCAAATCAAGAAGCTTTATTGCAAGAGCTGGACGCATATCAATTAAAGTTGACGCAACTGCGTGGGTTGCTTGCATCGCGTGATGGCCCTGGCCTTGATGCAATTTATCAAAATGCGCAGCAATCGCGCCATCGCTGGATTTGTGCCATTGAAGCAGCAGAAAAACAAAATAAGGAAGGCGGAGATTAATGACCAATCAGTCCAAACAAAAAATCAAGCACGCCAAAAAACACTATCCGAAATTTATCGATTTGCATCCGGTAGCGGTCTGCCGTGGAATTGTGAAGCTGCCCGGTTCCAAAAGTATTTCTAATCGCACGTTGTTGTTGGCAGCGCTGGCCAAGGGCACGACCGTGATTCACGATTTGCTTGCCTCCGATGACACGCTTGTGATGCTGATGGCCTTGAAGCAACTTGGCATTAATTGGGAACAGGCTGAAGGGACGCAAAATTACACTGTGCACGGCTGTGATGGTCGCTTTCCGACGCATCAGGCTGATTTGTTCATGGGTAACGCCGGGACCGCAATTCGCCCGTTAACTGCCGCATTGGCTGCGATGGGCGGCGACTACACCTTGCATGGTGTCGCAAGGATGCATGAACGTCCGATCGGCGATCTGGTGGAGGCCCTGAACGCTATCGGCACCCGAATTGCGTACACCGGTGTTGCAGGATACCCGCCGTTGCATATTCATCGTGGTCAGTTGCACGCACAGCAGATGTCGGTCCGGGGCAACGTATCCAGTCAGTTTTTGACCGCATTATTGATGGCTTCGCCGCTAATGGCGAGAGACCAGCCAGTGTCGATCAATGTCATCGGCGACCTGATTTCCAAGCCGTATATCGAGATCACCTTAAATTTGTTGCAGCGCTTTGGTATCTCGGTGGAGCGCGACGGCTGGCAATCATTCATCATTCCTGCGGGACAAAATTATCAGAGTCCGGGCACGATTCACGTTGAAGGCGATGCATCATCGGCTTCATACTTTTTAGCCGCTGGCGCTATTACTGGCGGACCGATGCGAGTGGAAGGGGTGGGTAAAAATAGTATCCAGGGTGACGTTCGCTTTGTCGAAGCGCTTGCACAAATGGGTGCAAATATCACGATGGGCGATAACTGGATTGAGGTCTCGTCCAATGGTGTATTAAAAGCCATCGATGCCGATTTCAACCATATTCCGGACGCGGCCATGACGATCGCGATTGCAGCGCTGTATGCGGACGGTCCCAGCACCTTGCGGAATATTGCTAGTTGGCGGGTCAAGGAAACTGACCGCCTGAGCGCCATGGCAACAGAATTACGCAAGCTGGGCGCAACGGTTGAAGAGGGCGAAGATTATTTGCGGGTGACGCCGCCTGCGGCCATGCAGCCCGCCACTATCGACACCTACGATGACCACCGGATGGCGATGTGCTTTTCGTTGGCGTCGCTGGACGGCGCCGCGTTGCGCGGCACGACAGTGCGGATTAACGATCCACAATGTGTAGCGAAAACATTTCCTGATTATTTTGACGTTTTTGCCAAGCTCGCTGAGCAAACTTTACTGTAAGGCGACATGCTGACTATTCCCTTTATATTTCAAGATATCGCTACGCTGGTCTCGGACGTGACCCTCGTGCGAGCTCAGGAATACGTTCGGCAGCAGCGGATAATGCTTCTTGATGATAACGGCCGCAATGGTCTGATTAGTCGCGTGCGTGGCAATCAGGCTGAAATTTACGATCAAAAAATCACGCTCACCGATATCGATGGTAGTGTCGATATTGAGGGCATCTGCTCTTGCCCGGTTGGTTACAATTGCAAACACGTTGTCGCAGCCATGCTGACCTATTTGCAACGCGCTGATCAGATTAAGACAGAGCGGGCCGATAGCCAGTCAGTGTCCGGTGCGCTGCCGCGGGTGATTGGTAACTGGTTACATCGGGTCGAGGAAGAACTGGTTGTCAAACCGATGGCGATTTCCATGCAGCAAGGAAATGCGACGCCCGATTATCGGCTCGTCTTTGCCTTGGTGCCCACTCAAAATGGTAAGCAGGTCATGCTTTATTTGTGCAAAGCAAGGATGCGAAAAGATGGACGGTTCAGCGCGATCAAGCCGCTTGGCGATAGCTTTAACTTTTACAATGCGGTGCGCGAATTTTTACCGGAAAGCGATCATGACGCAGTCAGTCTGTTTGTTGCGCTGGTAAGTCGCAAAAATCAAAGTACGCCATTTTATCAATCTCAAATTCAACAAAACAACTGTGAGTTGAACGGCAAACTCGGTGCGCAATTATTGCGTTTGTTGCTGGAGCAAAAGAATCTGGTATGGGCCAATACCTCTGCCGATCTGAGCAAAGGACAAGCGCATTTTGTCGCCTTGTCAGGGGCCCGTAATGCGATTCTGCAATGGCGTGAGCAGCATCAGGAAGAGTCATTGGAAGAGCCACGGGAAGCGCCGACCAAATGGGCGCGTCCTAACGGTCAGGCGCTCAAGCCGGTGCGTGATACGCCACGGGAAGTCTCGAAACTGGTTTGGCAATTTGCGCCCGCTCACGAGGGTAGCAACGGCCTGTCGGAACCGGAGGCCGTTTCCGCAAACGGGCAAACGATCGACTATGTGTTGCCGACGACGCCGCCGTGGTACATCGATAATTTGTCCTGCGGTGAGTTGACGTTACCGCCGCTATTTCATCAGATTGCCCAAACCGATTTGATCAATCTGGTGACACAGGCCCCATTATTGGATGCTGAAAATAAAAAGCAGGTGGCCCAATTATTACTCAGTCACGGTGTCAGCGACGTGATCCCGTTGCCGGTTGCGATTCCTTTTACTGTTCTCGATAACATCACTCCACAGCCTATATTGGTGCTCGATAGCGTGCCCGACGGTCACGGTGGAATGCAAGATTTTGCGCAACTATTGTTTTCATACGATGGCGCGATCACTTCGGCGGAGTTTGTTCCCGTATTTCAGCGCAACAGTGATCGTGGTGTTGAAAAAATCGTGCGGCATCAAGGTGTTGAGCGCGCAGCCAGTCAGACCTTGCAGGATTTACGTTTGCAGGTCATGCACAATAGCGACCAATTGCTGTGCACCAGAATGCGGGCCACCAGAACTGCTACCTTCGTCATGGACAATGACGCGGCATGGTTGCACTTCGCAAAAAACGGATTGCCAGCGCTGACAGCCGCCGGGTGGCAGATCGATAAGTCGCCCGACTATCGGTTCGACGTGGTTGAGATCGAAGACTGGTACGCAGACATCACGGAGGCTGACCGCCAGCAGGACGACGCAACGCAAGCCGGTGAAAAAAAACACGGCGCGCTCACCGGCACCAATGGGGCCGCCGCAGCTGACTTCGATGGTACCCAAGATAGCGTTCAAAACGGAAGCCAACCCAGCAATCCATGGTTTGATCTGGCACTCGGCATTGTAGTTAATCAAGAGCGGGTGTCGTTATTGCCGCTATTGATTGATTTGATTCGGCAGGCACCGGACAATTTCAGCGCGCGCGCGCTGGCGCAACATCCCGACGACGACGCGTTTCTTATTCAGCTTGAAAGCGGCGTACGGGTGGCGTTACCGTGGGGGCGAATTAAACCGATTCTGAATACATTGGGCGAGCTTTATTTCACCGATAAGGTCGGCGATTCGGTACGTTTGTCCGTGCTTGACGCGGCCCGATTGGCCGAGCTGGAAGGCAGTGCGGAGTTGCGCTGGATGGGCGGCACGCGTCTGCGTGAACTGGGCGAAAAACTCAATAGTTTCGGTGGTGTACAGCAAGTCGCGGTACCCGAAGGGTTACAGGCAACCTTGCGCGATTATCAGCGCGATGGTTTGTCGTGGATGCAGTTTTTGCGCGAATATGATTTCGCCGGTATTCTGGCCGACGATATGGGTTTAGGAAAAACCATACAGACGCTGGCACATATTCTGATCGAAAAAAATGCTGGTCGTCTGACTTCGCCAGCATTGGTCGTAGCACCCACTAGCCTGATGTCAAACTGGCAGGAAGAAGCGGCGCGTTTTGCGCCCGGCCTGAAGGTATTAATATTGCAAGGTAAGCAGCGGCTGGCGTTGTTTGACCAGATTAATGCGTTCGATGTGGTGTTGACGACCTATGCTTTATTACCGCGCGATGAGGAGCGTTTGCGCGCCTATCAATACCATTTACTGATTTTGGACGAGGCGCATTATATTAAAAACGCACGTTCAAAAGCAGCGCAAAGCGTTAGCCTGCTCGATGCACGGCATCGTTTGTGCCTGACCGGAACCCCGGTTGAGAATCATCTTGGCGAGCTTTGGTCCCAGTTTCATTTCTTGTTACCGGGATTGTTGGGATCAGAAAAAGAGTTCAATCGTGATTTCCGTACGCCGATAGAAAAATACGCTGACGACAGCCGCAGAACATTGTTGGTGCGACGGATAAAACCGTTTTTACTGCGCCGCACTAAGGATGCGGTCGCTAGCGAGTTGCCGCCTAAAACCGAAATGGTGCGCCATGTCGAGCTTTCCGGGGCGCAACGTGACTTGTATGAAACCGTGCGTTTGGCGATGGATAAAAAGGTCCGTGCGGCAATTGAGAGCAAGGGCGTCGCTGGCAGCCATATTATTATTCTGGAAGCATTGCTTAAATTGCGGCAGGCCTGCTGCGATCCGCGTCTGGTGAAAGTCGCGGGCGACACCGCGCGCACCGCGCACGTTCCTTCCGCCAAATTACTTGAGCTAATGGAGATGGTCGATGAGCTGCGCCAGGAAGATCGCCGCATTTTGATCTTCTCGCAATTTACCAGCATGCTCGCGTTGATCGCCGAGGCGCTGACCGCTGCCAATATCACCTATGCACTCCTCACTGGCGATACGAAAGATCGCGGTGCGGTGGTGCGCTCGTTTCAAAACGGTGAGGTGCCGGTGTTCCTGATCAGCCTGAAAGCGGGCGGGGTTGGATTGAATTTGACCACCGCTGATACCGTGATCCACTACGATCCATGGTGGAATCCTGCGGCCGAGTTGCAGGCCACTGATCGCGCCTGGCGCATTGGTCAGGACAAGCCCGTATTTGTTTATAAGTTGATTGCCAAAGGCACGGTGGAAGAAAAAATCCAGGCGCTGCAAGGCAAGAAGGCAGCGTTGGCCGAGGCAATTTTAGGTACTACCGGCGCAGCCATGAACCTTAAACTAACCGCTGAAGACCTGCAGGCCATCTTCGAGCCCTTAGATTGACCCCACTAAGGTTGACCTGTTTAGGCGACTTTTCCACAATAAATTTTCCATAGCCTTCCATAATGCCGTTGCATGCGGGACAATCCGCTTGCAATGGACGTTTTTACTACATATTGACATTAAGTTAATGTGCCAAATTTGTTAATAACTTGAATCTTCATGCCTAACTCTCAAACACCCGTCATTGCAATTGACGGACCCACCGCATCGGGTAAAGGCACGGTCGCGCAAAAGGTAGCGCAGCGTCTCGGTTTTCACTACCTCGATTCGGGCGCTTTATATCGCCTTACGGCGTTGTCGGCACTGCGTCGCAATACTGCATTAGACGACGAGCACGCGTTAGCCAAGGTGGCTTCTCGCTTGAATTGCCATTTTGACAGCGGGCATATATTTCTATCCGAGGAGGATGTGTCGGAAGCGATTAGAGCTGAAAATGTTGGTAATGTGGCATCAAAAATCGCAGCACTGATGCCGGTGCGTCAAGCGCTTTATGGGCTGCAACTTGGCTTCCATCGCGCTCCCGGGCTGGTCGCCGATGGTCGGGACATGGGCTCGGTAATTTTTCCGCACGCAGTGCTTAAAGTATTTCTTACGGCAAGTGTTGCAGCGCGAGCGCAAAGACGTTATAAGCAATTGATTGACAAGGGAATTTCTGCTAATATGCAAGACCTCACAAATGATTTGAGTGAGCGTGATGCGCGCGACACCCATCGCAGCTCGGCCCCATTAAAGGCTGTTGAAGGGGCATATCTGCTGGATACCTCTGCGCTAACCGCGGAACAAGCGGTTGAACAGATACTCGGATGGTATGCATTAGTTAAAACGGTTTAGCGTAAGCCGCTTAATGGTGGATCATTTGTTGCGTCGTGCTTTGTTTGCGTCGTGCTCGCATCATCTGTAAGAAGTAACCGGCTTTACAGTAATTAGTAACGTAATTTATACGTTGTTTAACTTGTTCTCCTTAGTTGTTCGATCTGTCGCAAAGTTGGATCGGACTCTTAATAACCTAACCCTTTATTGATCGTATTCTGGTTGTTGTACTTATTTAAGAGTTTATTATTTAGGTCGTTCGAATGCGTCGCAATACTGGCAAACTAGTCAAATCCTATGTCAATCACAGTTCTGTCCTCTACCTCTGGCGAAGCAAGTGCTTTTGCCGCACTATTTGAAGAATCGCTGTCACGTCAAGACATGCGTTCTGGTGAAGTGATTTCTGCTGAAGTCGTTCGTCTTGATCATAACTTCGTTATTGTCAACGCCGGCCTGAAGTCAGAAGCGTTCATTCCAATTGAAGAATTTAAAAATGACCTCGGCGAACTCGAAGTAAACGTTGGTGATTTCATCTCCGTTGCTATTGAATCGCTGGAAAACGGTTTCGGCGATACAATCCTGTCGCGTGACAAAGCTAAACGTTTGGCATCGTGGCTCTCGCTTGAAAAAGCGATGGAGTCTGGTGAGATCGTCACTGGTACTGTCAATGGTAAAGTTAAGGGCGGTCTGACCGTTCTGACAAACGGCATTCGTGCTTTCTTGCCGGGTTCGCTGGTTGATACGCGTCCGGTTAAAGATACGACGCCGTTCGAAGGCAAGACCATGGAATTCAAGGTCATCAAGCTAGATCGCAAGCGTAACAACGTTGTGTTGTCACGTCGCGCTGTGATCGAAGCATCGATGGGCGAAGAGCGTCAGAAACTGATGGAAACGCTGAAAGAAGGCACCATCGTTAATGGCGTGGTCAAAAATATCACTGACTATGGCGCATTCGTGGATCTGGGCGGTATCGATGGTCTGTTGCATATCACTGATCTGGCATGGCGTCGTGTGCGTCACCCATCAGAAGTATTGACAGTCGGTCAAGAGATCACTGCTAAGGTTCTGAAGTACGATCAAGAGAAAAACCGTGTTTCACTGGGCGTCAAGCAATTGGGCGACGATCCATGGACTGGTTTGTCACGTCGTTACCCACAACATACACGTCTGTTCGGTAAAGTCACTAATCTGACTGACTATGGCGCATTCGTTGAAGTCGAGCAAGGTATCGAAGGTTTGGTTCACGTTTCAGAAATGGACTGGACTAACAAGAACGTGGCACCAAACAAAGTCGTTCAACTCGGCGATGAAGTTGAAGTCATGGTTCTGGAAATCGACGAAGACCGTCGCCGTATCAGCCTGGGTATGAAGCAATGTAAAGCTAATCCTTGGGACGATTTCGCGATCACCCACAAGAAGGGCGATAAAGTCCGTGGCGCGATCAAATCGATCACTGACTTCGGTGTATTTATCGGCCTGGCCGGTAACATCGACGGTTTGGTTCACCTGTCGGATCTGTCATGGACAGAAACTGGCGAAGAAGCAGTCCGTCGCTTCAAAAAAGGTGACGAACTGGAAGCCATCGTATTGGCTATCGACGTTGAGCGTGAGCGCGTTTCTCTGGGCGTTAAGCAACTTGAAGGCGATCCATTCAACAACTTCGCTGCCATGAACGACAAAGGTTCACTGGTAACAGGTACTGTTAAATCGGTTGAGCCTAAAGGTGCTGTGATTCAATTGTCTGAAGAAGTTGAAGGCTACCTGCGCGCTTCCGAAATCTCCCGCGATCGCGTGGAAGATGCCGGTACTCACCTGAAGGTTGGCGATGTGTTGGAAACAATGGTCATCAACGTTGATCGTAAAGCACGTGGTATTCAGCTTTCGATCAAGGCTAAAGATAGTGTTGAAACACAAGAAGCAATGCAGAAGATGTCTACTACAGACTCTAACGCTGCTTCGGGTACAACTAGTCTCGGCGCGTTGCTAAAAGCTAAATTCGACAACAAGAACTAAGTAATAGTTAAGCGAGCACGCTAATGACAAAGTCGGAGCTGATTGCCCGCCTGGCCGAGCGTTATCCGCAGTTGGTTGCAAAAGATGCGGATTACGCGGTCAAAACTATACTCGATGCAATGGGCGACGCTTTGTCGACCGGCCAGCGGATCGAGATTCGTGGTTTTGGCAGTTTTGCACTGAATCGCAGACCACCGCGGATCGGTCGCAACCCAAAATCGGGGGACAAAGTGATGGTGCCGGAAAAACGGGTGCCGCATTTCAAACCAGGTAAGGAGTTGCGTGAACGGGTCGATGCAATGGTCGGGCAACCAATCAAAGAAGACTAAGTTGTGCGTACAAATAAAAACGGCATCTTCGGATGCCGTTTTTTTTCACGTACAATTTCATTTTTACAAATTTGTGCTGTTTATGCTTTTGTTGTGAATTTCAGGTACTTTAGGATGTACGCAAAATCGTCGCGGCGCTGAGACCGGCAACCTGCGGCTGACGCCAGTGCTGACCTCCGCGTGACGTTGGTTGGTCATATAATCGCCTTGGAAGCCACCACGCTTCTGGCGTGATTTGGCGTAAGTCTTATACTTAGTGGATCGCTGGACCCTGCCGAATCTGGTCGGATCGTTGTGAGGTTATTACAGGTATTTTGTCGGAGCAGGTAAACGCGTACACATCGATGGGGGTTCAACGTAAGTTAGCCATCGCAGGGCATTGCTGTCTTTACACCACCAATCAGGAACCGTGCCATGAAACTTATTTCACGCATTATTGCAGTTATTCTATTTCTGATCTTCTTTGGCTTCGCACTAAAGAATACGCAAGAAGTCACACTCGGATTTTTTCTGAATTACGAAATTCATGGTCCACTGGTCTTGATCCTGTTGGGATTTTTTGGCGCGGGTGCCATTCTGGGAGTTTTGGCGATGACCCCTGCGCTGTTCCGTCACCGTCGAAACGCCACCAAGTCCCAAAAAGCGCTGTCGTCATTACAGCGTGAGCGTGAGGCGGAACGACTGGCAAGTATTGAACCGCCTCATCCAGACGCCGTTCGGAATATATAATTCGCTGCGGCAAGGTATTTAGAATGGGGCTAAGCAGGTCTTAGCACCATTCTACATGCCGGGTTGAGCAGAATATGCAAACGTATTCAGACAGGTCAGTATTCTTGCTGCGGTAATTTTCCACATCGACTGCCCGACGTTTCCAGTCTGCCTCCAATTTATTATAATCGTCACACTTTATGCTCATAACACGTTCGTATGGAATTTGAAACCTGGTGGTTGTTGGGCATTCCAATCTTTTTTGGTCTGGGATGGATAGCAGCACGCGTAGATATTAACCAATTAATATCGGAGTCACGTAGTCTGCCCCGCGGTTATTTTAAAGGACTTAATTTTTTACTGAATGAACAACCGGACAAAGCGATCGATGCGTTTATTGAGATTGTAAAACTGGATCCAGAGACAGCAGAGCTACATTTTGCGCTGGGAAATTTATTCCGCAGACGCGGTGAGACCGAACGTGCGATTCGGGTCCACCAAAATTTACTTGCCCGGCCTGATCTGGAGCAAGAACATCGGTTGCATGCACAATTCGAGTTAGGCCAGGATTACCTTAAGGCCGGACTGCTGGATCGCGCCGAAGAAAGTTTTAATTTGTTGATAGGCACGTCGTACGGCGCGCAAGCGGGACGGGCATTGCTTGAGATCTATCAGCGCGAGAAAGAATGGCGCCGTGCGATTGAGTCTGCACAAGCGCTCCAGGATGCCGGTGCTGGCGGACGGCAAAAAGAGATAGCACAGTTTTATTGCGAACTGGCACAGGATGCGTTGGTGGATGGTCATGTTGATGACGCGATGGCATTACTCGAGAAAGCATTAGCTAATGACCGCAATAGCGTTCGCGCCACAATGTTGCTGGGTGACGTGTTTCTGGCTAAAGACGATGCGGAGGCGGCATTGGTCGCATGGCGTCGGGTTGAGCAGCAAAGTGTGCCGCATGTGGCACTCGTGGCGCAACGGTTGATGGACGGTTATCGAAGCGTCGGGCGCCCGCATGAGGGCGTCAACTTGTTGCGCTCATACCTGGCGGAGGCATCTTCTATCGATCTGCTCGAAGTGGTATTCAAGGCCGTGCTGGAACTTGACGGCGTGGAGGCGACCAATCATCTGGTTAGCGACGAGTTGCGTCGTACGCCAACACTGCTCGGGTTGGACAAAATGCTTGAGGCGCGACTTATGATCGCTGCACCAGAAATGCATTCAGAACTTTCAGTCGTAAAAAATCTGGTCCATGGATACACCCAAAAATTGGCGCGCTATCAATGCAGTCACTGCGGATTTAAGGCACGACAATTCTATTGGCAATGCCCGGGTTGCAGCCGTTGGGAAACTTATCCGCCGCGTCGGACCGAAGAATTGAATGTGATGAATTGAATATAATGAATTGCGCGACATTAAATGAAATTTTTTATTGCAGGGGTAAATTCTCCCTCCCCCGAATCGAGCAGGCCTGGCACAAATACACCGACGCCAGAAGCGCAAATGCAGGATTCAAAATAGGGTCGGATAAAGCGCATTTTCAATAACGTTTGCGCAGACGGACGCACTGCTACTGGTTGCACGCCGGTAACTTTAGGGCAAATTTTTTAGTTAGTCAAAATTAAGGGCTACAGCGGAAGACCATGAAAATAACAATTATAGGTACTGGTTACGTCGGTTTAGTGACAGGCGCATGTTTGGCCGAACTCGGCAATGATGTATTTTGTCTGGACCTAGACGAGAAGAAAGTCGCGGTTTTGAATAGCGGTGGTATTCCTATCCATGAGCCGGGTCTGGCTGAAATCGTTAGCCGCAATCGCGCAATCGGTCGGTTGAAGTTCTCCACCGATATCGCCGCCAGCGTCGCCCACGGTCAGATTCAATTTATCGCGGTCGGTACACCGCCCGATGAGGATGGCTCTGCCGACCTGCAATATGTGCTGGCAGCGGCGCGCAATATCGGTAAATACATGACCGATTTTAAGGTCATCGTTGACAAGTCAACGGTGCCGGTAGGGACTGCAGACCGCGTCAGCGGCGCAATCCGGACCGAGTTGGCCGCTCGACTGCCACCCAGCCAGGCCTCCGACGCGCTGGCAGACGAAGCACCGCAATTTTCAGTAGTCTCCAATCCCGAATTTTTGAAGGAAGGCGCTGCGGTTGAAGATTTCATGCGCCCGGACCGGATTGTCATTGGCTGCGATGAGGGCGGCAACGGTCCAATTGCCCGCGCATTAATGACGCAGTTATATGCGCCATTTAACCGCAACCACGAGCGCACCTACTGGATGGATGTGCGCTCGGCGGAGTTCACTAAATATGCCGCCAATGCGATGCTGGCCACGCGTATTTCCTTTATGAATGAGTTAGCCAATCTTGCCGACAAGGTTGGGGCGGATATTGAAGCTGTGCGGCATGGTATAGGCTCGGACCCGCGCATCGGTCATAGCTTTCTGTATGCTGGTTGTGGTTATGGTGGCTCTTGCTTTCCTAAAGACGTTCAGGCGCTGGAGCGCACGGCGCGCAGTTATGATCAGGAGTTGCTGATCTTGCGTGCGGTCGAACAGGTTAACAATAACCAGAAACATGTAATGGGAAATAAGATTGTCGAACGTTTTGGCGCCGATCTGTCTGGAAAACATTTTGCGTTATGGGGCTTGGCATTTAAACCTAACACGGACGACATGCGCGAAGCATCGTCACGCGTGTTATTAGCTGAATTGCTGGGCCGTGGCGCCTCTGTCGCTGTCCACGATCCGGTCGCCATGTCCGAAGCCAGACGCGTATTGGATCTGGACTTTTCCAAGACGCCCGAATTGCTGGAACGCTTGCGTTTTTGCGATTCGCAAATGGATGCTTTGCAAGACGCGGATGCGCTGGCGATTGTTACAGAGTGGAAAACCTACCGCAGCCCGGATTTCAATGAGGTTCGCACGTTCCTGAAAGCGCCGGTTATTTTCGACGGGCGGAACCTGTACGAGCCTGCTGTGATGAACGAGATCGGTTTCGAATATTATGGCATCGGGCGCTCGGTACTGGCACGAAAGTAAAAGTCAGTGTATGTGAAGTGCAATAGACGCGAACCAAGGTGCGAACCAAGACGCGAACAAAGAAGTGAGCAATAAATGAGCAATAAATGAGCATAAAGCGTATGAACACCAGCCAGAAAATTGCCGTATCTCCAGCCCTACCTGTGTCGTTTGAAAAGGTGCGCATATTAGTGGTAGGCGATGTGATGCTAGACCGTTACTGGTTTGGCGAAGTCAACCGGATTTCGCCAGAAGCACCGGTGCCAGTGGTGCGCGTAGAAAAGCGCGAAGAACGCCTGGGCGGTGCTGCCAATGTTGCACGCAATATTGCTACCTTGGGCGGTGGGGCTGGCTTGCTGGGCGTCGTCGGGGAGGATGAGGCGGGCGATGTAGTCGATGGCCTATTGACCGGGTTGGGGATCGACAGTTTTTTGACGCGCGATCCGGCAATCTCTACCATCATCAAATTGCGCGTGATTGGCCGTCATCAACAACTGCTGCGAATAGATTTTGAAGAACCGCCTACCGACACAGTCTTACGCGACAAACTCACGCGCTACAACGCGTTGTTGCCGCAATATGGCGTCATCGTTTTGTCCGACTATGCCAAAGGTAGCCTGGTCAACGTCGCCGACATGATTGCCACGGCCAAACAGGCAGGTAAATGTATACTGGTGGATCCTAAAGGCGATGATTTTTCGCGTTACGCAGGCGCGACAATCCTGACGCCAAACAAATCCGAGCTAATGCGGATTGTTGGTAGCTGGAAAAGCGAGGACGAACTCACGACCAAAGCCCAGAATCTGCGTACCTCGCTGGCGCTGGAAGCGTTGCTGGTGACGCGTTCGGAGGAGGGCATGAGTCTCTACACAGACGATCAGGTAATGCACTTTCCAACCATGGCGCGCGAGGTGTTCGACGTCTCCGGTGCCGGTGATACGGTGATAGCGACCATGGCGGTGGCGCTCGGTGCAGGATTGCCATATGCAGAGTCAGTGGCGCTGGCAAATCGTGCTGGTGGCATCGTTGTCGGTAAGCTTGGTACCGCAACTGTAACGCATGCAGAATTGCTCGGCTAAGTAAAAGCCTATAGTGTGTCGGCGAGGACAGTTTTTGAGGGCAATCACTTCTTATAATGTGTGTGACGTATCTGCGTCTGGTTCATGTCAATGAATCACATCACCCCTCATCACATTAATGGATAGAGATTACATGCTAAAAAAATTACACTATATCACCGCGATATTAGTCGCCACCATGGGCTTGGCTTTTGCACAGGTTGATGTAAACAAAGCAGACAAGGCGGGCCTTGATAGCGTAAAAGGTGTGGGGCCAGCGACTTCAAAACGTATCCTTGATGAGCGGACCAAAGGCGGCAATTTCAAAGATTGGTCTGACTTTGAAAAGCGGGTCAAGGGAGTCAACGCGAAAAGTGCCGTCAGGTTATCGAAAGCCGGATTGCAGGTGAACGGTCAGGCAAAATCGAATGTGCCGGTGAAAGCGCCGGTCTCGGCTGAGTCTAAAAAAGAAGTTGTCAAGGTGCCGGTAAAGTAATCAAAGTAACAGATAAACTCGTATTTGATCAAATAGTGTTATTTTGACTTAAATAGGATTATTAGTTGAAAGCTCCTTCGCCATGAGGAGCTTTTTCATTTGCGCGTTAGGTAGGGGATAATGCTTCCACTCTCGCCTTTTGGGCGAGCAGACCTCTGTCCAACCAAGGATGATTTGCGCCAGATCGATCGCGTGGATTAGTCGTTACGCATACGCACAATAAAGTCTCATATTAGAATAGGTGTTTTGCATACTATGCTAAGCGTAAACTATGTCATATCTCACTATTGAAGACACCATCGGAAACACTCCGTTGGTGCAACTGAAGCGGATTCCGAGCGACGCTGCTAGACAGCGCAATAATATTATTCTGGGAAAACTCGAAGGAAACAATCCCGCCGGGTCGGTCAAGGATCGGGCTGCATTGTCCATGATCAAGCGCGCAGAAGCGCGTGGCGATATCAAGCCTGGCGATACTCTGATTGAGGCAACGAGCGGCAATACCGGTATCGCACTGGCAATGGTTGCAACTATACGCGGTTACAAAATGGTGTTGTTGATGCCAGAAAATCTTAGTGAAGAAAGACGCCAGAGTATGGCCGCTTATGGGGCCAAAATCATCCTGACGCCTAAAACCGGCGGTATGGAATATGCCCGCGATCTGGCGCAAAAGATGGAAAAAGATGGCGAGGGAATCATTCTGGATCAGTTTGCCAACCCTAATAATTCTTTAGCGCATTACGAAACGACAGGCCCCGAAATCTGGCGCGATACAAAAGGCACGATTACGCATTTTGTCAGTGCTATGGGTACGACCGGCACGATAATGGGTGTGTCACGTTACCTCAAAGAGCAAAATCAGGCCGTTTGTATTATTGGCGCGCAGCCCGAAGAGGGGTCGCAAATACCTGGCATCCGTAAGTGGCCCGAGGCATACATGCCTAAAATATATGACGGCACACGCGTCGATCAGACTGAGTCGGTGAGTCAATCGGCAGCAGAACGCATGGCACGTAGACTGGCGAACGAAGAAGGGATTTTTTGCGGCATATCCGCCGCTGGTGCCTGCGCGGTGGCACTGCGTATTTCAGAGCAAGTAGAAAATGCAACGATAGTTTTCATCGTCTGCGATCGTGGTGACCGGTACCTGTCGACCGGCGTTTTCCCTGCGTAACCGCTTTTTAAAGCATGCTCTTTAAAGCACACTCTTTGATATCGCTCTTTAGTGCGTTTGCAACTTCATAAGCGCACTAAAGATCGTAACAAGAAAGTAGCGGACGCAGGGTAATTTTGAGCACGACGATTACTTCTGTAGTTCCGCCTCAATCTTATCTTTAGGCTTAAATTGTTTATCGCTAATGCGAAACTTTTCGCGACGGTCACCCATCAATCCACGCAATTCGCTAATGGTCAGGCTGCTTACTTCATGCATGCGAATTAATAGTGATGCCCCGACTGGCAAGCGGTGATGACGAATTTTGCTGATGACGGGTGGTGCAACTTCCAACGCACGCGATAAAGCTGCATCGTTTTTCAGATGCAGTTTGTCTATGAGGGAGTCCAGCAGATGATTGGGGTCGTATGAGACTTGTTGATCGAGTTTGTTGCTGTTTGGCGCTTCTAATGGTGTATTCATAATTCGTGAGATTCCAATTATTCCAATGTTGAATAGGGAAGGTTCGCGCATCTTTTCTGGAAACATCGCGCTAAATTTACCTTCGGCTTATTGACGAAGTTGCAAGTAGCTATATTTTATACCGAATCTGAGCATTTTTTTGTTTAAAGGAAACACTTTGAAACAATTTAAAAAATTATATTCTAAACAAAGTTGCGTTTCAATAACTTCTTTAAACTCTAACAACTTCTGTCCGGTTGGATAATTAATACGGGTTAAAAGTTGCAAAAACCTAATATATTTTTTTATCGCATCAAAAGCATGACATTTAAACCACTTTATGCCTATTGATGGGGTTTGACAACTGACTTTTTGATAACTAAGTGCGTTTGAGGTTTTTAGTTAAAAATATATTTTTGACAACCAATTGCGGCGTAGGTTTTATGATGCGGCGAGAGCGTAACGCAGCAATTGGCTCAGCATCTGACCGGATGCAAAGTGCGCCAAATTTCAAAATCAGGATTTTACGTTTGATGACACTTTAGATTTGTCATTGCTTTATGCGTGGGTGCGCGGTGATGTTGCCGCGGCGCACGGCCGTAAAAGGCGGGGACGCCTCAACTGATTTGCCTGCTTATTGAGGCTCGCGCTCAGGCATGCGCGTTTAGGGCGCTGCTACCTCGTTATTAATCTGGTTGTTAGTCATGCATCCACATTTTCAGAAAAATCTGTAGCGAATATAGATTTATCTTATATTTTTACGACCGCAATTTTTCTATAATGTCCGATATCTTTAGGTTTTTCATGTTCCTGAAGTCCTATTCGATCACCGCCGCTCCTCACTTGCTTTGTCGATCGGCTAATTAAGATTCCGTCTTTGAGTAATGGATGCGTGCCGCATACCGGCACGCTATTTAATCTCGTCTAAAAATTAGCTGAACGGCACTTACCTCTTTAAAGATAGGCAATATGAATTTCAATCGATCCACCCTTTTTGTAGCTCTCTGCGCGTGTTTTTTTACGCCGCTATCTTCAGCGTTCGCTGTAGAATCTGATCCTGTCAATTTTCGCACGGGTCCGATGGTAATGGATGATGACCTTGGCATCATTCACGACACCTATGGCGTTCCTGGTCATTGCTTGCCGACGCCCACCAATCTGCCGAATTGGGACACGTCCGATATCGTCAATAAGCAGTTCTATAAGGATTGGTTAAAGACCACGACTTCGTTGTGCGTTAACCTCACCAATGCCGAAATAGACAATGAAAACTATGTTCCTGCAATTGAAAACGGTATCGTTTGGCGCGGAACCGACGATCGAGTTCTGTTCCGTGCAAGCGGCGGCAATTTTCCGTCGGCGGCAGACGTTCTGGATAAGGGCTTCATTCCGTTCGAACCAGATGACGGCAGTCTGGCGTTGCAGCCGGAGGTGGGTGATAAGGCTTCCGGATTAACCAGCACCTCCTACAATGCGGGTATCGCGAGCATGTTCGGAAAACATCTTTATGTTCTCAATGCTCCCGGCGGTATCGATGTGGACCTCACGGTTTCTAACCGACCTGCGGATTGGGAGGATGAAATCGCTTTTCCAGGCGGCGTGGACAGCAGGCTATTGCATGGCGTATTAATCCACGACAAAGATAAGGTAGTCTATCGCTATATAACTAATCCAAAATACCGCCTCGCCCGTGAGGAAAGAGAAGGTTATTTCAATCTTAATTTATCCTCGACCGGTATTTATCATGATCAAACCAAATTTACTGTTGACGGTGAGGCGGTAGGAAATGGAATTCAAAGGTTTAAGACCTCGGACGCACCTTTGAAATTAGAGGCTTGGCGACAAGGACCAGAGGGTACGGTTGCGGCCGATGCTTCCCGTATTTACATCTCTGGAATAGGTAACTTTTGGGCCGAACCCAACGAGGATATATCGTGTATCTATATTCCAAGCCAAATGCAAATTGATCAAAATATGATCGTGCAATTTATTCCGCGGGAACCCAAAACTGCAACAAGAAAACCCCCCGCACCGCACTCTTGTCTTCGACTCGATTCAGAAAAAATGCGCGTACTCGATCCACAATTTACCGAGGACGGTCGTGTTACGGACTATTTTTATCGCCCACTTTCTCCCGGCAAAGTTGCTCAATGGACTGTCCATGCGCCGGGCGCGGGCTTGTACTCCAGCGTTGGTGCCAATACTGGCTCAAATGCGCAAGCAATTCACTTAAATGCGTTCATCGGAACCGATAGTCATCCTTCTGCCATTTCCCAAAAAGTGTTGGTTGGCAAGGGACGCAGAAAATCGGTTCTGACATTTAGAGCGGGTAATAATCCTGCGCTCAATTGCACAAAAGCAGGCGTTGGACCGTGGACTGGCGAGCGCATGGCTGGAAGCCAGTCGTTTAAGGTTGCCGTCTTTGATAATGGGAAAAGTGAGTTATTAGTAGAAAAAGACTACGCTATTGGTACCGCTACCAAACATCATATTGATGCAGATGGAAGGCATTCGCGTATGGACCCTGACTGGAAATATTACACAATTGCTATGCCGCTCATTGGTCGTGACGGTCCTCTCGACCAAAACTCGTTGGATCTGAGTTTTACGTCTACTGGAAAAGCAGGCGAAACTTGTGGCCCATTGATCAGTGATGTGCAATTCTTTAGTCTTTCCAGCCCGTATTATAGGGATATAAAACAGAACTCTGGCGCTCCGCGTAGTGCCGATTTCGCAGCGGGGATTAAGGGACCGTTGATGGCAAAGGCTGCACAACCCATCGTACTGGATGCAACCCAGGTACTAGGCTCAGTCAGCGATGCCGTGCAGTGGAAGTGGTCGGTTGAGCCTGCACTTCGGTTTAAATCTTCTGGGCCGCGCTTGCAATTTTTTGCACCGACATTGGGGGTGGGGCAGGACTACCGCTTCACATTGAAGGCTGAAGAGTTGGATATCACAGAGACGCACACGGTGCATGTTCAGGGAACGTCGAAAGAATAAGATCGGAGGGCAGGCATGTCATTTCTCCTAAGCAGTCGTAGCTACTTAGGAGCGTGTGCACATAACTTCTGAAATTAGCTAAATGTGTATTAACGCGGGGACGGATTTCGTTTAACCTGGCAGAGCCAGTTTTTTTGGTGCTTGTTTGCCAGCTCGGCCAGGACTAGAAATTGCGCTTCACTTTGGACCGTTTCAGGTCGCGCCTTGCGCGCCTCACGGAGCAAGCTTTCCAGACTATTTTGGTCCTTGGGATCCCGTAAACACAGCGCTATTCCAATCACTCCCGTACGGCCTACACCCGCCGTGCAATGAATTGTTGGAAGACTTTCTAAACCTGCCCGTCCATTGAATATCTCGATTTGTTTACAAATTTTTTCTAAATCACCTAACTCGACGGCTTCAAAATCTGTCCAGTTAAATATATGGACCAATGGGATCTCAGAAGTTTTTGAAGGGTCTTCATTGAATGCCACTTGCAGGTCGTACACATCAAAAAGCTCCGCTTCTCCTTCCGATGTGGATGGCGTAGAAGTGAGTGTGATATTGGGATAGTGTTCTTTACACTGAGATATCCATGCTGAATCGTAATATTTTGGGAAATATTTAGTATCAGTGTGTTCTTTCATCGACTCAGTAGTGGGATGGTTAGCGGTGAAATCAACAAGTTCAGTCATGAAATCCATCTTGCTATCGGTGAATTTTTTACCATCAGTGATGGCGACAACGCAAGAAATGGGTTGATTGCTATATTTACCTGCCGCCATTTCTCAAAAAATCTGCAGCGTTCCTGTTGTTGGAAATTGCGTCGCAATGCAGTACGGTCTTTCCTCGCGCATTAAGTAATTAGCATGAATTTTGTCGGGAACGACTTGTGAATCAGGATTGGAACCAATATTGTAGAAGCGCGCACCGGCAGGCTGCCAGTCGGGTTTCTTCTCATAATCTTCAATATGCTCAATATTATATTTTTTCCATAGTTCCTTGGGAACAGAAGCCGAAGGAGGGGCGTATTGAGATACAGGGCTGATTCCGGTTAAAGGCATACAGATTCCTACATACAAGAATATATTGTTTAGTAGAAATTTTCCCCATTTAGTTCCATAAATGAATTACCGGATTGTCCCCCGCACAATCCGATTAAGCACCGCGTTTTTAGAAATAAGTGCGAGATAAATTCGACAGCGACAGCATTCTTTCAAATACCTATTTCACTGCTGAAGCCATCACGCCTAGTTCGGCCCAGCCCGCATTGCCTAAGTCAGCCAGGGTTTGCATATTTTTTTCAAAAATATCCTCTGCTTCGGGGAAAGCCTCAACCGCCCGATCTACACTGTCTTCACGCAGTAAATGCAGCGTTGGATAGGGTGAGCGATTGGTGAAGTTGGTAATGTCGTCAATCTCAGTACCTGCGAACTGATAGTCCGGATGAAAGCTGGCGATCTGGATTTCGCCTTCAAGCGCCATCTCTTCAAGCAGTGTATCGGCCTCGTCCAAAAAGTCGTTGTAGTCCAAAAAGTCCCGCAATACATCGGGATGAATGATAAGCGTGGTGTCGATTAAAGCGGGATCGGCTTGCTGCAAAAAGTCCAATTCCGCACGTAGTTCATTCTGGAGTTCTGCGGTGGTCTGCGCAGTGCTCACGACAAACCTGATCTGGTTTTTGATAAATACTGCTTTGGCAAAAGGGCACAGGTTGAGGCCTATCACGGCGCGTTCGAGCCAACGTGTTGTGTCAGTGATGACTTGTTCAGAGAAGGTCGGCATGGGGTTTGGTGTTAATGAGTGGTGAGTGTACATAGAGGGGCGGAAAAGCTGGGTAGTACGTACTTGCGATGGCAAATATCTCCCCCAGCGGTCTCTAGAAAGAGAAAATACCATATTGTTGTCCGCAAAAAAACAAAACGGGTTATTCTTCCGGTCGCAAGCCGACTGCTGCAACCAAGGTTGCCAACGTTGGAATGCATTGTTACGTTGATCTACAGAAATATCTTCAGTAAAGCTCAGTATTATGGCCCTTAAAGCAACTATTTTTAAAGTCGATCTGCAACTTGCAGATATGGATCGTCAATACTACCAAGAACATGCGCTGACCATCGCCAGACATCCCTCTGAAACCGATGAGCGAATGATGGTACGTGTGCTGGCTTTTGCGCGGCATGCCTCTGAATCGCTGGTCTTTAGCAAAGGCTTGTGGGACGTTGATGAACCGGATTTGTGGGAAAAAGATCTGACCGGCGCGATCAATCTCTGGGTTGAGGTTGGTCAGCCTGATGAAAAACGTATTCTGAAAGCATGCGGACGTGCTGCGCAGGTGGTCGTCTACTGTTATAGCAGTACCAGCCATATCTGGTGGGCGCAGATAAGTAATAAAGTCGCACGTGCCCGTAACCTGACAGTGATCAATCTGCCCGCAGCTACCAGTCTGGCGCTGAGCAAACAGGCGCAGCGGAATATGCAATTGCAATGCACGATACAGGATGGACAAATCTGGATGACTGCTAACGATGAGACGGTGCAGGTGGACTTAACTACGTTGCAGGGGTAAACGCAAGAAGCCAGTTCAGGGGAAATGAAGAGGAAGGCAGGTAGCGCAAATTTACTGCGCTACCTGCAGGCATGTGGATCGGCCTGACCCACTCTCTCCTTTATTTATTTATTGCGAGCGGGCAGCGCGGACCTCGCGTCCCAGATCAACCACAGACATCGCATAAAAGAAGCTGCGGTTATATTTAGTAATCGCAAAAAAGTTATCGGTACCAAGCCAATGTTCGGTCGGTCCCGTGCCATTCTGCAAATCGACCAGACCGAATTTCATTTGGCGATAACCGTCGAACGCGGCCTTCGACACTACGCCTGCAGCGCTCAACTCATCTAGCGAAAATTTGGCTTCCAGGCCCTGACCGATAAATGCCTGCCAGCGATTTTCGCTACTGGTATCGGTCTCCAGCGTTGCCGGGAAAACAATAGGCTCGCCCGCTTTCCAGCCGTGAATCTGCAGATAGTGTGCAACGCTTCCAATGGCATCAATCGGTGAGTTGCGCAAATCAATTTTGCCATCGCCGTCAAAATCTACGCCGTATTGGCGAATACTACTCGGCATAAATTGTGGCCAACCGATCGCACCCGCGTAAGAACCGAGTAGGGAGAAAGGATCAATATTTGACTCGCGTGCAAACAGGAGCGTATTTTCCAGCTCCTTGCGGAAAAATGCCATGCGCGCTTCGCGGGTGGGGGTGTTCGGGTAATCGAAGGCCAGCGTGGTAATGGCATCCATCACCCGAAAATTGCCGGTATTGCGTCCGTAGACGGTTTCAACGCCAATGATGCCGACGATGATCTCTGCGGGAACACCGTATTGGGCTTCGGCGCGGGCGAGCGCGTCGGCGTAAGTGTTCCAAAATTTAACCCCGGCCTTGATGCGTATCGGTTCCACGAAACGGGCGCGATAGGCCGCCCAGTTTTTCGGTTTGCCCGGTGGCCCCGGTTTCATTAACTGAATCGCGCTATTCACCAGGCGTGTTTTATTGAACACCGCTTCCAGTTCGGCGCGGGTGAAGCCATTTCTGGCGACCATATCGTCCATGAAAACCGAAACGGCTTTCCACTGACCAAAATTAGCGAACTCACTATCATCGCTGGCAGCAGGCGCAATGCCCGAGTCCACAAGTCGCGGTGGTGAGGTCGTTACCGTAGGGCTGGCAACCGAATTAGTTGACACCGGCGGAGTGGGGGCAGGCGTAACCGGGCGGTTGCCCGGGCTGGACTGCTCCACGGCGGGTGGGCTAACCGCACATGCAGCGCTCAGCATCGCGATCGCAATAGCGACGCAAAGTCGGGGGCGTGGAAGTGTAACAGCGGGCGATTTGGCGTGAGTAGTAGGATTCATCAAGATTAAGATAGCAAAGGTTTAAGTTTTTTGAATTGGATTTTTAATGCTTTTAGCGTGATCTTGTCGGGACCGTTATTTACGCCGTAACGGAGCGCTTCATAACTTCTAAGGAATAGCGTTATCGCAATTTTCGCCTGCGGCTTCAGCGCCGAGGGGGCCGCACATAGCCGCTCCCGATAGGCAAGCGGGCCTTCATGAAGTTCGCGCGACATGCCATACTTCACCATACGCTTGCAAAATAGCGAGTATAGCTTATCAAGCGGATCAATTTTGTTGCGCACTAACAGTAACGGCAGTAACACCACCGCCAGCGCCAAAGATCCCATTCCTATCATCAGGCCCACCAGCATTTGCCAGCTCATTTGTTGTATGCCGAAATATTGCAGCAAGCCTTTTTGGCGGTCCGGCGAGTAGTTCAGCACCCATTGATTCCAGTTATTCCCCAGCGCCTCCCAATTGGCGCGAATGTCGGGCAGTTTGTTCCACCAACTATTTTGTGCAGGATTGAGGTTGATCAGACCGCCAAGATAACTGCGCGGCAGGAGCTGATGCAATGGTTTCTGGATGCGTTCCGGCGCCACGGCGGCCGTAGGATCAACGCGCTCCCAACCAACCCCTTCTTTCCACACCTCAGCCCACGCGTGCGCATCTGATTGACGCACGGTCATGTAGCCGTCTACCTGATTAATTTCACCGCCTTGATAGCCCGTGACGACGCGTGCGGGAATATTAGCCGCGCGCATCAGGACGACAAAAGCACTAGCGTAATGCTCGCAGAAGCCAGCGCGGGTGGAGAACAGAAATTCGTCGACGTTATCGCGACCAAGCAGAGGCGGTTCTAAAGTGTAACTGAAATTTTCGTTGTGAAAAAGTTGGAGCACGGCGTTGACCATATCGCTATCGCCAGAGGTTTCTGAGCGTAATTTGGCAGCCAAGGCTATGGTTCGGGGATTAAAGCCTCTTGGCAACGTCAGTGCTTGTTGCAACGCCGCAAAAGTGTCGTTAGCGAGGTCAAAATGGTTCCCGTCGGTATCAATTTCGGATGTCACGTCGTAACGTACCCGGTCGCCTATGGGCCGATCTGACAACAGCTCACGGTCCGCGTTTATGTGGCTGCGACTAGGTGGGTTGGTTTCGAGTGCTGGGGCAAATTGCGGCATTTCCAGCGCAAAAAGCCAGTGCTGACCGGACGGTTCCATAGTGATCTGCTGACGAATGGAAGCCTTAGGCGGCGCATTAAGTGGTGACGGATCAAGTAGTGAGGAATCGGGCGAGGATGAATCAGACGAGGACGAATCTGTTTCGGAAGATGAAGGTTGGTGCTGAACTTGGCGCTGTACTCGGCGCGTCCAGGTGCGTCCGTCGAAGTTGGTCAGCACCGCGCCGCGCCAGTAGCGTTGCGCTGGTGCTGGGGCAGGATCCATAAACTTAACACGAAAAGCGATCTCTTCAGACATCGCAAGTTGCGATATCGTCCCGGGGGCCATACTGTCGGACATGCCGCTACGACCGCCGTTAGCGTCGCCTGGCATTCCCCAAAGCGGGCCTTGAATCCTTGGAAACAGCAGGAACAACACCAGCGTGAGCGGGATGGCAAGCATTAAAACCATACTGCCCATGCGCAGGCGCTGCCGCAGACGCGGTATGACACCCGTGAACTGAAAAGATATCTGTGCGGTCAGCAGCACGATGATGGTGGCTATGACAAGTAATGCGGTAAGGATGGATTGCGAGTAGAAGAATGTCGTCAGGACCAGAAAAAAACTCAGAAACAGCACCACAAAAACGTCTCGACGCGCACGCATCTCTAGTAACTTGAACGTCAGTAACAGCACCAGCATTTTGACGCCGGCGTCACGTCCGAACATCGTACGGTCGTTAAGATATACCGCGAGTAGCGCGAAGAACGCCAGCGGCAATAGCAATACTGGCCGCGGCAATCGCATGCCTTGCCATGTGATGGTGGCGCGCCACAGGAGGGTTAGCGCGCAGGTGATGGAGATCCATATCGGCAAATGATCTATGTGCGGCAACAACACCATGCTGCACGCAAATAACAGGAACAAGGTGTCGCTTTTGTCACGGGGTAACGTGCCGAATGGATTCTTGAACCTAGTGCCGGACCTGTGGCCTGCGCTTGTTGACCTTGTTAATCTTGTCAACCTTCTTAATCCGGTCGCCACGGCAGTAGTAGCCGAGTTTGGCAAGTTGTGCGCCGCAGCGTGTGGTTTCCGGATGCTCTCTGCGCCCTTGATAATCTCAGGCCGGTCAATTGATTCCGTCATGCGCCGCCCTCGTATAATGCGAGCGCTTGCAAGCACGCCTGTTGATGGGCGGCACCGACGGCTGATACATAATCGATATCTCCAATCCGAAATGCGTAGGACAACCCCAGCATTTCAGCCTCTAGAACCCAGCGGGTGAGGCGCGACAGTTTGGCTTCTACGTCCATTCCGGGTGGCAACGCGGCATAATCCAGCGTCAAATCGCTGGCCGCGCCATCGTCAAAATATTTAGTGATTAAGTTTGGATCGTCCGCTGTGCTGAGTTTGGCAATTTGACGCCACGCCAGGTGCTTAAGCGAGTCGCCCGGCTGATACGCACGCACACCGGCAAAATCCTCATGACCGGCATGGGCCTGACCGGTGCTCCCTTCCAGTGCTGTAATCGGGAGCGGCGGCGCTGACCCCGGGTCTTCCGGTTGGGGATAGACCATCACCGAGCCGTCTGGTTGCCAATAGCACCAGGCACGCAAAAACCCCATCGGAAACCGCGTTTGCAGGCGTACTCTCGGTGCGGGCATTCTGCCGCGTTCCGATGTCGTTGCTGTCAACACGACCGCGCTAAAACTCGCTGCGGCGACATCCACGGGTCGCTCCAGATCAGCCAGATCGCCGCTGATGAAATTTAACCATATGGCATAGCGGGGATGTTTGCGGCGATTAATCAGGCGCAGGTTGAATAGCGCTTCCTCACCGCTAAATACGGGCGCGTTCTGACCCGAAGCCAAATGCAGAAACGCCAGATTGCGGAAGGTCAGATGCATGTCGATCAGCGCACAGGCCGCCAATACAAACGTCAGCCCAAACCCAAGGCTAAGGTTGTAATTAATTGCACCTATGAACAGTACCAGCAGTATGCCGATAAAGGCGCAACCTGCCCGCGTGGGCAAAATATACACCCGGCGCTGGTCCAGAAAAATCTCGCCGATCTCCGGTCGCGAGTCGCGCGGTTTGAATGGAAACTTAAATGAAAGCGTCAGCCGAAACGGCATTCTGCGTCTGGTCCGGCGTTCTTTTTGATGCGGCTTATCGTATAAAGTTGGCATGGGAGTCACGCGGCCGGACTCAAACGGGAACGGATTTGAGCAACTGTAAGACCATATCTCGACTTCCCATGACGGTTCCGCTGCCATTGCGCGATTTTAGCGGGCGCAAACGATGTGCTGTGACCGGCACCAGCACCGCCTGCACGTCTTCCGGTATCACATGATTGCGTCCCTCCAGCGCGGCCCACGCTTTAGCCGCCTGCACCAGCGCAATCGCGGCACGTGGGCTCATCCCTTCAACGAACAATGCCTCCTGGCGCGATGCCTGTGCCAGCGCCTGAATGTAGTCGATCAGCGCCGGGGAGGTATGAATGTCACGCAGACTTAGCCGCGCTTCTATCATCTCGCTGGGCTCCATCACTTTTTGCAAAGACTTTAGCAAGAGGCGCCGGTCCTCGCCCATTAATAGCGCACGTTCCGCGACGGCGTCCGGATAACCTAGCGACAAACACATCAAAAAACGATCCAGTTGGGACTCTGGCAGCGCAAAGGTGCCAACCTGATGGGACGGATTTTGGGTAGCAATCACAAAGAACGGCTCAGGCAAATCGCGGGTCCGGCCTTCGGCGGTGACTTGTCGTTCTTCCATCGCCTCGAGTAGCGCCGACTGGGTTTTTGGCGTGGCGCGATTGATTTCATCCGCTAACAGGACTTGCGTAAATACCGGGCCGGGATGAAACAGGAAATTATTTTTTTCACGATCAAACACCGAGATGCCGACAATGTCTGCGGGCAACAAGTCACTGGTGAACTGAAGGCGGTTGAAGCGCAATCCAAGCGAAATCGCCAGGGCATGCGCTAATGTCGTTTTGCCGACGCCGGGAACGTCCTCAATCAGTAAATGCCCGCCAGCGAGCAGGCAGACCAGCGCCTGACGAATTTGCATCTCTTTGCCAACAACAATTTGGTTGACCTGTTTAGCGACAGCGTGGATTTTTGCGAACATGGGGCCTTTGGTGGAGGGCAAATTAGATGGCGAACAGGTTTTGCCGGTAACTTGACTGTCCTGCTAAGCTGCATTTTTACGTTGCGAAGTGGCGCTATTGAGTCGCGTCGCGCATGAGTTGCTGCGAAGAGTAGCGCGATTTCGGTACTTACTGCTACTACTGCCGCAAATCGAGAATTATCTGCTTGATAAGAACACAACAAGCTTGTTTATCCATCGCACCTTTTCTTGGGTACACTACACATAGTAGACATCAAATTATTAGCAAGTATTTAGATTATTAGAAAAATAAAATGACAACCGCTTTTTATACCCACCCAGACTGTAAATTACATGAAATGGGTGCATGGCACCCGGAGTCGCCGCAACGGCTGCAAGCCATTGAAGACCAATTGATCGCCAGCCGGATTGCGCAGTGGCTGGACTATCGCGATGTCCCGGATGTTGACGAGCCGACGTTGGTGAGCGCGATTGCACGCGTACATAGTCTTGAGGCAATCGATTTGGTGCGCGCCAATTCACTGGCCTTGTCCAGGAGCGGCGTCGCGCACTATCCGCTGGACGCCGATACCTTTCTGAATCAGCACAGCTGGCGGGCTGCATTGCGCGCGGTCAGTACCGCAATTGCCGCGACCGATGCGGTAATTGCCGGCGATCTGGATAACGCCTTCTGTTCGATTCGCCCGCCCGGCCACCACGCTACTAGCGCCGCGCCGATGGGCTTTTGCATGTTTAATAGCGTGGCGATTGCGGCCCGTCATGCGATGGTCGCGCATGGTCTGGAGCGCGTAGCGATTATTGATTTTGATGTGCATCACGGTAACGGCACCGAACAAGCGTTTTTACAAGATCCGCGGGCGCTGATGGTCAGTTTCTTTCAACACCCGTTTTATCCCTTCAGCGGTATCGGGCCGACACCAGCGCATATTATCAACGTGCCGGTGCCTGCTTATTCCGGCGGCGAGGTGGTCCGGGAGTTGGTGACCGACATATGGTTGCCGGCATTGCATGCGCATAAACCGCAAATGATCTTTATTTCTGCCGGATTTGATGCCCACCGCGAAGACGATATGGGCCAGATGTCGTTGGTGGAGGCCGATTATGCGTGGATCACGCAACAGATCGTGCAGGTCGCAAAACAACACGCCGACGGCCGCATAGTCAGCTGTCTGGAGGGCGGTTATCATTTATCTGCGTTGGGACGCAGTGTTGTCGCGCACTTAAAAGTGTTGGCCGACTTGGAATAATCTGCTTAAAATCTGGCTAAACCGTTGTTTGTGGGACAAGTTCGTGAGGATTTAGCAGGGAAGTCCGTACAATAGCGGTTTATTTTGTCAGGCAAGAAAACGCATGTCCATACAATGGTTCCCCGGCCACATGAACGCTGCCCGCAAAAAGGCGGCGGAAGCCATGGAAAAGGTCGATATGATCATCGAGGTGCTGGATGCCCGCATTCCGCAGGCCAGCTGCAACCCGATGATCGAGCAACTGCGACTGTTTCGTCAGCGTCCTTGCCTCAAAATTCTGAATAAAAGTGATTTGGCAGACCCGGTTGCCACGCAGACCTGGATCAATCATTACAACAGCCAAAAAGACGTAAATGCCGTCGCATTGAGTTGCAAGAAGCCGTCGGACGTCCTTAAAGTGCCGGGTTTGGCATTGGCGCTGGCACCGCATCGCGGCACGCCGCTCAAGCCCCTGCGCATGATGATCATGGGCATTCCCAACGTCGGCAAATCGACGCTGATGAATGCGTTGCTGAAAAAGCGCGTCGCAGCGGTCGGTGACGAGCCTGCCGTGACCAAAGTCCAGCAGCGCTTGTACCTCAACAAAAATATGGTCCTGATCGACACCCCGGGTATGTTGTGGCCCAAGATTGCGTTGCCGAGCGACGGCATGATGCTGGCCGCCAGCCATGCCGTCGGCGTCAATGCGCTGATTGAAGAAGAAGTCGCGACCTATCTTGCAGATGTGCTGTTACAGCGCTACCCAGAATTGGTCGCGGCCCGTTTCGGCATGAAAATCACCGACACCACCGACGGCGTGGATGTGATTGAAGGCGTTGCTATTCGGCGCGGTTATCGGCTCAAAGGTGGTGGCTATGATATTGAAAAGGCTGCAAACACCTTGTTGCAAGATTTTCGTACGGGTGCGTTGGGGCGGATTTCTTTGGAAACCCCAATAAGTCGGGCAGAAAGCCTCGCGCAACACGCGCAAGAGTTGTTGGAAAAGCAGCAAGCCAAAGAGGACATCATTGCCGCGGCAGAAGCAGAAGAACGCTTCTATAACCCACCCCGGGATGAGGCGGATATTTGAATTTACCAAGGTGAGTTATGGTGTCGCTGTTACTCCCAATTATTAGCGAGTTCGAAACCGAGCTGAATATCGTTGAGTCGTGAATGCAAACTGTAATCTTGCAAAGACGAGGCATCTATGCTTTCCCGGATGACTATTTTTGCTACTAAGGAGGTCTAGGTGCGGTCGTGGGGGATTACGCAAATGGGTATGGACTTGTACGACGGTGTTCCACTCTCTATATCAAAACAATTCAAGGGGACCAGCACATTCGCCTCAGGGGAATAGGCACCTACGGAACCACGGGCAATCGGCTAAGCGATCGCTGCGATCTTTTCGAGGCGAAGCTGAAACCCAGAAGCATCGTTACAATGTCGACCAGAGCACCGTGTTCAAGCCCATTTGCGACGAGATCGTTTTCGTTCATAAACTGAATATCGCGCCGTCCGAATAGTCCGCGGTAGCGGTTGGCTAGCACTGAGGGCTTGGATGGGTAGTGCGCTGACTTCCTGCTGAAAGAATGCGATCAAACGTTATCGCTCCGCGCCGCTCCCCAATTTATGACAGCATCTGCATTAATGCAAAGCAAAGAATGCCGGATTGAATCCGTGTGCGTCCTGTCGTGAGATAAGTCGCCGTTAAAAATTTAAAAACTTTCTTGACAGAAGAAACACAGCGGGAGTAATCTCCAACAACTGAATAATTTACGTAACTTGCCGCCAACACCGTCGGCATGAGTACATGGCAAAAGAGCCCTGAGCAGACTTTCAATAGTCGCATCAGGGCTTTTTTGTTTGTAAAAATCAGTAACGTTTTGAAATGTTAAAAATCAATAGTCCACATAATTATAAGTGGCAACATTTTTTTAAAATGATCAGGAGACAGCGTGAAAAATATTAATCGACGCAAATTTATTCAAACAGGCACCTCTCTTATTGCTGCCAGTGCTGTTCCAGGACTTTTCCTTGGGTCAACTAGCGCGCTTGCTGCAGACGGTAACACTGTCAAGTTAGGCTTGCTTCACTCCTTGACGGGGACAATTGCGCTGGCCGAAGCTGCTTTGGTTGACGCAGAGAAACTTGCAATTGATGAAATTAATGCCGCCGGTGGCGTTATGGGGAAGAAAATTGAGGCCGTTGTCGAAGACGGTGCCAGCGACTGGCCGACGTTTGCAGAAAAAACAAAAAAATTGCTAGAGCGCGACAAAGTCGCTGCGATCATTGGTTGTTATACCTCCGCCTCTCGTAAAGCCATCTTACCGGTGCTTCATCAGTCACACGGCCTCCTGTACTATCCGACCTACTATGAAGGACAGGAACAGGACAAGTCCGTCATCTATACTTCGCAGGAAGCGACGCAATCCGTCATCGCCGCCATTGAATGGATGGCCAAACAGCAGGGGAAGACCTTCTTCTTGGTTGGCTCTGACTACATTTACCCGCGCACGTGCAACAAGATAGCCAAGCCTACCATTGCCCGCCTTGGCGGTAAGCTCGTCGGTGAAGAGTACGCACCCCTTGGACACACAGAGTTCTCGTCGATTATCAATAAAATCAAGGCCGCCAAGCCGGATTGGGTTTATTCGACCGTTGTCGGTGGCAGCAATGTGGCATTTTATAAGCAGTTGAAGGCGGCTGGCCTCGACGGTCAAAAGCTTAAGTTGCTTTCCACTGTCGTTTCAGAAAATGAGATCGACGGCATTGGAAAAGATAATGCGGTTGGCTACTACGCATGCATGGGCTACTTTGAAAGTCTGAAGAACCCGCAAAATGAAAAGTTCGTCAAAGCCCTGAAAGCTAAGTACGGCCAGAACCGTGTCGTGGGCGATCCGATGGAATGCGCTTATAACGCGGTCTATCTCTGGAAGTTGGCCGTTGAAAAAGCTAAGTCTTTTGACGTCGACAAGGTAATTGCTGCTTCTGAAGGAATCGTTTTTGATGCACCCGAAGGTCAAATAAAAGTGGCAAATAATCATCACGTCGCCAAAAAGGTGCGCGTTGGCCGTGCTCGCAGCGATGGTCAATTCGACATAGTGTACGAGTCGCCCGTGATGGAGCCAAATCCGTTTCCGAAGATTTGATCCCGCTGTAATCCGTGTTCGAGGCCGGCGTGCCGGTCTCGCTCGAACTATGCTTTTGTTGGTAGGAGTGGTTATGTCTTTCGCTACGGTTGTCATGCAGCTTTTCAGCGGTTTGAGCCTTTTTACAGTGTTGTTATTGATGGCGCTTGGCTTGGCCATTGTCTTTGGTTTGATGGGCGTGATTAATATGGCGCACGGTGAATTAATGGCACTTGGTGCTTACATCACTTACCTGACGGCTGCCTTCTTTTCCCGGTTTCTTCCCTCGTTGATGGGACTGTATCTTTTTGCAGGCATTTTCCTTGCATTTGCCGTGACCTTTGCTTTTGGTTATCTACTTGAGCGCGGGTTTATTCGTTGGTTTTACAATCGCCCGCTCGATACGCTGCTCGCTACCTGGGGATTAAGCCTGATCCTGCAGCAGGCATACCGCACCATCTTTGGTCCGCAAGAAGTGTCAGTGCCATTGACGTCCTGGTTAAGCGGGGCTTGGTCTCCGACGGCTGATATCCAACTCCCCTTGAACCGAATTTTTATCATTGGCCTGACGATTGTTGTGGCAGTCGGTGTTTACCTCATTCTGTATAAGACCCGCCTTGGACTACGTGCTCGCGCGGTCACCCAAAATCGCGCGATGAGCTCTGCAGTGGGCATTGATACCAATCGCGTCGATGCGCTCACTTTTGCTTTGGGGTCAGGGCTTGCAGGGATTGCGGGTTCCGTGTTCACGATGATTGGCTCAACCAATCCAGGTACCGGACAGCTTTATATCGTCGACTCTTTTATCGTGGTCGTGTTTGGCGGAGTTGCAAGCCTGTTTGGAACTGCAGCTTCCAGCTTCCTAATTGCCCAGTCACAGACAACCCTTGAATATTTGATGAGTGGATCGATGGCTAAAGTGTGCATTTTATTACTAGTTATTGTTGTTCTGTATTTCCGTCCGAATGGCCTTTTCTCTTCCAAAGTGAGGGCTTAATAATGAATTCCTTACAAAAAAAATCCGAGTTGGCCGCGCACGTGTGTGTTGCGGTGCTGCTCCTGGTAATTTTCCCTCTCGTTTTAGGGCCGTTCTGGTTGGGCTCGATCGGCAAGTACATGTCATTTGCATTTGTTGCGATTGGTATTGTCCTTGCTTGGGGGTATTGCGGCATCCTTAGTTTGGGCCAGGGTATCTTCTTTGGACTTGGCGGCTACATGATGGCCATGTTTCTTAAAGTGGAAGCATCCGCGCCAAATTTGCCGGACTTTATGGTGTGGAGTAGCGTCGATCACCTTCCAACCTGGTGGCAGCCCTTTACCAATTTTTGGGTGACCCTCTGTGCGATTATTGTTGTCCCCATTGTCCTGTCGTTTCCCTTCGCTTATCTCATCTTTAAAAAGCGCGTGAGCGGCGTGTATTTCGCAATTGTTACCATTTCGTTGGCGCTGGCAATGACAGTCATGATCGTGGGACAGCAAGGCCATACTGGTGGAGAGAATGGCATCACAGATTTCAATACACTACTCGGATTTGACATCCTTGGCGATCAGAGCAAGCGCAATATCTATTTTGTCGAAGTGGGCTTGCTTCTTGTGTTCATGGCGCTTTCGGCCTGGCTGCTTCATACCCGCTTCGGAAAGATTTTGATTGCTGTGCGTGATCGCGAAGACCGTGTGCGTTTTTCCGGTTATGACACCGCCATGATCAAAGCATTTATATTTGCCGTGGCAGCGGTCCTTTCCTCCGTGGGCGGAGCGCTCTTTACGCTTCAGGTTGGTTTGATTACACCGACTCTGGTGGGATCGGTAGCATCAGTAGAAATGGTGATCTACGCGGCGCTTGGTGGACGACTATCTGTGCCGGGGGCGGTAATTGGCGCGCTGGCGGTCGGCTTCCTGAAATCCTATCTGTCAGAGCAGTTTCCCGAAAGCTGGCTGTTTTTTCTCGGCGCCATGTTTATCATCGTTGTTGCATTCATGCCGAACGGGCTTGCCGGTACTGTGCAGCGTGTCCTACGAATAAAAGCCTAGAGGAAGCCCCATGCCTACTTTTATTGCTGAAAAGCCGCACACTCTGGCGCCTATCGCGATTCCTCGCGCAACGTCGCCCTCCGGCCACATCTTGACCGTGGAAAATTTGACGGTCTCCTTTGATGGCTTCAAGGCGGTAGACAATCTATCGCTGTCGATTGCGGAGAAGGAACTGCGCGTCATTATCGGACCAAACGGTGCCGGGAAGACGACCCTCCTCGATATGATCTGCGGTAAGACCAAGCCGTCTTCGGGAAGCATACGGTTTCGGGGTATCGAGTTGACGCATCTGCCCGAATTTAAGATTGTAAGAAAAGGCGTAGGACGCAAATTTCAGACTCCGTCGATTTACGAAGATCTGACGGTGGCTGAAAACCTGGAGATATCCCTACCGGAGGCGCACGGAATCTGGGCTTCCATCTTCTTCAAGCGCACCCAACACGTTAAAGAGATCATTGAAAATGTGGCGCAGGAGATCATGCTGGCGGATCAGCTAAGAACTAAATCCGGCAAGCTCTCGCATGGACAAAAGCAGTGGCTCGAGATCGGGATGCTGCTGACCCAAGGACCGGACTTGCTACTCTTGGACGAACCAGTCGCTGGCATGTCTCCGCGCGAGCGGGAGCAAACGGCAGAGCTTCTGAAGAAGATTGCCTTGGGTAAATCTCTTGTCGTCATTGAACACGATATGGATTTTGTCAAATCGATCGCAAACAAGGTCACAGTGTTACATCAAGGAAAGCTGTTATCCGAAGGTTCGGTTGACCAGGTACAGAACGATCCGCGCGTCATTGAAGTGTATCTGGGACATTGAGGTAATTATGCTTAGTATTTCAAACCTGAACGTGTTTTATGGTGAAAGCCATGTTATCTACGACGCCTCGCTGGAGCTAGCCCCAGGAAAGGCCATTGCCGTGGTGGGCCGTAATGGCATGGGAAAAAGTACCTTGCTGAAGTCGGTGATCGGAATGGTCCCCGCCAAGAACGGATCGATCAAACTCGACGCTCATGAGCTGGCCGGATTGTCGAGTTACAAGCGCGTCCAGGCCGGACTGGCCTTTGTCCCGCAGGGACGCATGATTTTTAGCCAGCTCTCGGTTGAAGAAAACATTCTGACCGGGCTTGAGACCGGACGCTATGGCAGCATCCCATCTTTCATTTATGAGTTTTTCCCTGTACTGCGCGAGATGAAGGACCGCAAGGGAGGCAACTTGTCCGGAGGCCAGCAACAGCAATTGGCCATCGCGCGCGCTCTGGTATCGAAGCCCAAGGTGCTTATTCTTGACGAACCGACAGAAGGCATACAGCCGTCAATTATCAAAGAAATTGCGCGCTCCCTTAATGCGCTTCGCGCCGAACTTGGGATTGCCATCCTTGTATCTGAACAGGTGCTAAGTTTTGCATTGGAAGTTGCTGATCGGGTAGTCGTTATTGATCGCGGCCGGATCGTGCGCTCGGATGAAAAGAGCACCTTGAACATTGAAGAAGTACGGTCGTATCTCACCGTTTGAGCGGCTGTTTATTTAACCAAGGAGAAAGTAATGAGACACGGAGATATATCAAGTAGCAATGACTGTGTGGGCGTGGCTGTCGTGAATTACAAAATGCCTAGCCTGCACACCAAGGCAGAAGTGATGGAAAATGCGCGCAAAATTGCTGAAATGGTCGTCGGTATGAAGCGCGGCCTTCCAGGAATGGATCTCGTGATCTTCCCGGAATACTCTACGCATGGCATCATGTACGACTCGCAGGAGATGTATGACACAGCAGTCACTATTCCGGGAGATGAAACTGCGATCTTTTCAGAGGCATGTCGCAAAGCCAATGTATGGGGCGTCTTCTCGCTGACTGGCGAGCGTCATGAAGAGCACCCGAAAAAGGCGCCGTATAACACCCTGATTCTGATGAACAATAAGGGCGAGATCGTCCAGAAGTATCGCAAAATCATGCCATGGGTGCCGGTCGAAGGTTGGTATCCGGGCGACTGCACGTACGTGTCCGATGGCCCGAAGGGCATGAAGATAAGCCTCATCATCTGCGATGATGGCAACTATCCCGAGATCTGGCGCGACTGTGCGATGCGTGGCGCCGAACTCATCGTCCGCTGTCAGGGTTACATGTATCCAGGCAAAGAGCAGACGATTCTGGTCTCCAGGGCTATGGCATGGATGAACAACGTCTATGTCGCTGTGGCCAATGCTACGGGGTTTGATGGTGTCTACTCGTACTTTGGCCACTCGGCCCTCATTGGATTTGACGGACGCACGATGGGCGAGTGCGGCGAAGAAGACATGGGCATTCAGTACGGGGAGATGTCGATGAGCCTAATTCGTGACGCGCGTAAAAACATGCAGTCGCAGAATCACCTCTACAAGCTTCTCCACCGCGGCTACACAGGGAAAATTAACTCCGGGGAAGATCCGAATGGCGTGGCTGCATGTCCGTTCCAGTTCTATGAAAAGTGGGTCAATGATCCGGAAGGTACGCGCAAGATGGTAGAAGCCATGACCCGGTCAACGCCAGGTACAGCAGAAGCGCCTATTGAGGGCATTCCCAACGAGGCAAGCGTCCATCGTTAAAAGGTAAGAATTTGCATCTGGCCTGGCGCGGCCAGATGCATTAAGCACTGAGGTATTAAATGATCGAGAACATAAACGCGTATTTGATTAAGGATGAGCCCTACTACCAGCCAACGGGGGGCGAAGTCGATTTATTCATGGCGGCTTACAGGCTGCGCATGCCCATGATTCTGAAGGGACCGACGGGGTGCGGCAAAACGCGCTTCATGGAATATATCGCATGGAAGCTGCAAAAGCCCCTGATCACTTTGGCGTGTAATGAAGACATGACGGCGTCCGACCTCGTTGGCCGCTTTCTGCTTGATGCCGACGGCACAGTTTGGCATGACGGACCTCTCACTCTGGCTGCACGATACGGTGCCATATGCTACCTCGACGAAGTTGTTGAAGCCCGCCAGGATACGACCGTCATCATTCACCCCTTGACGGACGACCGCCGCATTCTTCCGCTCGATAAGCGTGGCGAGCTCATCCATGCCCATCCCGATTTTCAACTGGTGGTGTCCTATAACCCCGGCTACCAAAGCGTAACCAAAGATCTGAAACAGTCCACCAAGCAGCGCTTTGGCGCCCTTGACTTTCACTATCCCGATGCAGCAGTTGAAAGTAACATTGTCTGCCATGAAAGCGGCGTCGGCGACGACATTGCCGCCAAGCTCGTTGGGATTGCATCCTGTTCGCGTGGATTGCGCGGCCGCGGACTGGAAGAGGGAATTTCGACGCGCATGCTGATCCATGCGGGAGCGTTGATACGTGATGGCATTTCCCCCCATGCGGCCTGTGGCCTCGCGATGACCCGGCCAATAACTGATGATGTGGACATCCAGCGCGCGCTGGATGGCTTTGTGACCGCCTACTTTGGCCCTTAAGGCAAGACAGTGATCACGGATGAAACCACCGGCATTTCCGCAGCGCTGACCGAGCGTCTGGAACGGATTCGGCAAATCGAACCGCCAGGTCATGAATCGCTATTGCAAGCGTTGCCAGCCTTGCAGCGTGTTGTGCGAGACGCGGCAACCCTTGAGGCGATGATATCGCTATGCGAAGAAGTCGCGCTCAGTGCCCGGGGCCAGCTGCCGTGTTTAACAGGCTCTCTCGTTTATCTGCTGGACCGGCTAAATGTGTCTGGTTTGCGCAGGTGGATATTGACGGGCATGCGGCTTTATCCTGATGATGGCGTGCGGCTTGGCGGGTATTTTCGCCTGGAAGATCCGATCGCGGTGAGTAGCTTGCGCGCGGAATCGGATGGGGCCTCCCTTGCTGGTGTGCGGACGAGTCTGCAATATTTCTTGGCCGGCTTTGGCCTGGCGGAGATGGAGGTCAGGCCGCGCAAACAGCAGACCTTGGACGCATTGCCAGGACGCCCGGTCATCAGCGACCAAGTATTGCTATTGCCCGAGCATTACCTCGCCCTGGAAGGTGCACTGGAGGGTGCCATCTACGCCGCAGCCACCGCTCACGCGATTGCACACTTGCGGCATTCGGTTCTGCATCAGACAGCCAATAAACGCAAGCCGCTGCTTCTTGCCGTGCTATCCCTGATTGAAGATGCACGCGTGGAACGGATAATGGGTCAGCAGTACCCCGGACTCTATGCGCTGTGGGGGAAGTTTCATACAGCAACGGGTGCAAAAAACGACTTGACCGTTGGCTCACTGACTGCGCGCCTGGCGCGCGCAATCCATGACCCCTGTTACGAGGATCCCAACCATTGGGTCAACAAGGGCAGGGAACTGTTCGAACAATGCGCCGGCCGTCTGCATGACCTAGCCGCATTTAACGAAGTGGGCAGCATCCTTGCCAATGACCTGGGGCAGATGCGGGTACGATTTGTTGCGCAGCAATATTCCCCAGAACCTGCTTACCGGGACGATAATACGGTGCTCTGGGATTTTGGATCTGAAAGTCAGGAGGCGCTGGATGATGAGATCCTTGCCCGCAATACCATGCAGATCGTTCCCGATGAAACGCAAGCCGACGAAGTTGCGCGTATCTCTCCGGTAATGTCCAGCGATGAGCAACGAGTGCACTATCCTGAATGGGATTATCGTACCGAAATGTTACGCGAGAACTGGGTGACTGTGATTGATGTGCCTGTGCCGCGGGCAGTGCAACACCAGACCAGCCAGAGCGCAGAGCGCGCGGTCAGTAGGCACTCGACATTTGGATCTAAAGTGCACCTGCTTGACAGGGGATTGCGACTACGCCGGCAACACGAAGGCGAAGAACTTGATATAGATGCAGCTATCGAAAGCCGGATTAGTTTCCGCGGAAGAATCATGCCGGACCCGCGAGTTTTTCAGCGTGCTGGAAGGCGTCGACGCCACCTGACTGTTTTACTGTTACTTGATCTGTCGGAGTCAACCAACGATCGCATTGGTGGCAGCTTCACGTCGGTGCTCGATCTGGAGAAGCAGGCGGCCGATATCCTTGCCGTCGCCATTGATCCCGGCTACGATCGGTTTGCGATTGGTGGCTTTGCTTCGAATGGCCGCAGTAACGTACGTTACACTCATATCAAAGACTTCGATCAACCCTACGGCGATGTTCAACGGCATTATCTGCGTCAACAGCGCGGAGCGCTATCCACCCGGATGGGCGCGGCCCTGCGCCACGCAGGTGCCCGTCTGGCGGCAGACCATGCAGAAAAAAAGGTTTTGCTTGTAGTGACCGATGGCGAGCCATCCGATATTGATGTGGTTGACAAAGCTTACCTCGTTGAGGATGCAAGGCATGCTGTGGCTGGCCTGAACATCCGCGGCATTGATACATTTTGCCTGACGCTGGACAAGCGTGCGGACAGTTATGTGCGCACCATTTTTGGCGCCTGGAACTTCCAGATTGTTGATAATGCCATTTCGTTGCCGTTTCAGGTTAGCCAGGCGCTTGCAAAGGTAGCTGCAAGGTGAGGGGCTTGATTTATCAACTCCTGAATTTACATATCTTTCGTCCGGGCCGCCCAGCCGCACGGACATGACTAAAAAGGAAAACCAGAATGGCAGAGCATCGTCCCATCCATGTAGGCGTTTTATACTCGGAAACAGGCGTTACGTCGCAAATTGAATCGTCACAACGGCTCGGCACCTTATTGGCCATCGAAGAGATTAACCAGGCAGGAGGCATCAATGGAAGGGAAATAATTCCGATCATCTATGACCCTCAATCTACTCCGTCCATTTACCGCAGCCTGGCAGAACGCCTTGTGTCCGAGGATGGTGTGAAGGTTATTTTCGGCTGTTACATGTCGAGTACGCGAAAGGCCGTCATACCGGTAGTCGAGCGTCGCAACTGTATCCTGTTTTATGCCACCTTTTATGAAGGGTTTGAGTTCTCCAACAACATCATCTATACCGGCGCCGCGCCGAATCAAAATAGCGTGCAGTTGGCCGATTTCATGATGTCCAACTTCGGTGCGCGGGTCTATCTTGTGGGATCGGATTATATTTATCCGTATGAGTCCAACCGTATCATGACGGATCTTGTGATGCAAAAACAAGGCGGCGAAATTCTCGGTAAAACTTATGTGCCGTTGAATGCTACCGAAAAAGACTTTCTTCCTATCGTCGCCGACATCAAGGCTAAACGCCCGGATTTTATTTTTTCGACAGTAGTTGGCAACGCCACGCAGCATTTGTACAGAGCATATGCAGAAGCTGGATTAGATCCAAAAAGCCAACCTATCGGTAGCCTCACCACCAGTGAAGTTGAAGTGGCCCAAATGGGCGCGGATATCGCAGCTGGTCATTTTACCTCGGCACCCTATTTCCAGTCGATCAACTCGCCCGTCAACCGTGCCTGTCTGGAACGTTTTCAAAAGCGCTTTAATGGCGAGGTCGTGCCCAATGCATGTTGGGAAGCCGCATATTTCCAAGTGCACCTTTTCGCAAACGCGATGAGGCAATCTGGAAGCGATGACATCGACGCATTGATGCCCCACCTTCTTGGCGCCGAATATGACGCCCCTCAAGGGCGAGTTCGCATTGAACCATCTAATCATCACGCCTGCCTCTATCCGCGCATTGGCCGCGCCAACCTCAGCGGGCAGTTCACCATCGTGCGTGAATCCAATCGGCCGGTAACACCTGACCCTTATCTAGTCACGCACTCAACAGGAGACTGGACGATATCGCTTGATTCACTGGACGTCCAATGATCCCTGATCGCGATCAGATAAGGGCAAGTGCTCCGGCGCTTTCTGCGGTACCGCAAATCATGAAGGACTTGCGTGCGCTTCAAGTTTGCATTTTTCATCCGCATGACCACGACGGAGAAAGCCTGACCAAGCAGATTGAACGCATCGGGTGCCAGGTCCAAGCCTTCTGGCCGCCACTCTTGCAACCGCCGCCAAAAACTGACATCGTGTTTATCGCGGTAAATCCTGACATGATCCACCACAACTTCGAGTGGTGCAGGGCAGAGGATGCACCGCCGGTCGTGGCGGTTGTGGCCTACGAGAATCCCACGATCATTGAAGCGGTGCTGCGCATTGGTGCCAAAGGGGTGATTGGCGCCCCAATTCGTTCCTTGGGGATACTAAGTGCGCTAGTGTTGGTTAGAGAAACTACGAACGAGGTAAAAAAGCTACGTCGCCGTGTCATCCGCCTCGAAGAAAAGCTGGGCGCCATTCGGCTGATCAGCAATGCGCAGGACATCTTGTGTCAGCAGCGTGGTATTAGTAAGGAAGAGGCTTATCGAATGATCCGTGAGCAAGCGATGTGCAAGCGCACCACCGCAGAAGAAGTCGCAGCAGCCATCGTGCATGCGCATGAAGTACTTTCTTTTAAGATCTGACCTAGACTAAGCCGGAACATACTTGTTTCGTACCAGCAAGCTATGCTTGCTCGCCGGAGTTAGTGACACCTTATTGCGCCCAATGCTAGCCAATGAACCTGCCTGCTGGAGCCGAGTTTTTACAGTCTTTGCCCTTTGGAATATGTTTAACTCAATACGGTTTTGTGCGCTATCGGCTATAACCTGAGATCGTCATTCGAAGTAAAAGTGCAAACAAAACAATTTGAAGACCGTAATGCACCGCGCAATCAAGACATATCGCCTGCTAATCGTTGACGAAACTGGTTGTTTGCCGATGAATCGGGAGGCGGCCAACCTGTTCTTTCAGGTGACTGCCGCACGATATGAAAAGGATTGTGGCGGTTTTACTAGCAGTGAAACAAAAAACGGGTGCAGCGATGCAGGCCGCCTTGACTTATAAGATGATCTGTTTTGATACTTGAGTTCGAGTAACGTTTCGGTTTTAATGCGCCGCTCGCCTAATCAACCCCTCGACATACATCGCAAATAATTCGCGCCCATCCTGACCAAACATGCGGATGCGTCCGGTGTGGGTTAGCAGTAGCAAGCCGACACAGTGGCCGAATAGGGCGGTAGTTTCTCTGGCCGCCAAAGTGTCCGCACACCCCAATTCCTCAAGTCCAGCCGTGACCCCGCTGAGCGCATCTTGCAAGCGTTGATTCAGATGCGCGTTGAGTACAGGAGTAAGGCCGAGCGGTTTCATTTCCTGGAAAAAATAAAATCCCAGATCGAGTTCTCTTGGATTTTTTAGGTAAAAATCATAGAACGCCATGGCATCGTGCGCGACCCGTTCGGCGGCTGGCAGGTCATGCGGGTGACCTTCATGTACCGCTGAGTTGAGTTCTTCCAGCGATTGTTTTAGCAGGTCACCGTATATTTCTTCTTTGTTTTCATAATGATTGTAGATCGCGCTCGCGGTATAACCCGCCTCGCTGGCAATGGCGCGGACATTCGCCTTCAACAAGCCATCCTTTTCAAACACCCGCCTTGCAGCTTGCAGAATCATCTGGCGCTTTAGATCGTTGACAGCGCGGAGACGGACGGTGCTGGCTTTGTCCGGTTTTTCTGACACGATCACGAGGGCAGCTGGTGACGCGTCAACTGCACCGGTATCAATTGGATGTGGAATTGGATTTGCGATCGTTGCAACCGTTACTATAGGCAATGGTTTGAGGTTTGTGGGCTTGTTCATGCAAGAACTTTACCACGTGAAAGGTCATTTTGTGAATGCTTGACTTTAAAATGAACAACGTTCATATTAATGATCATTATTCAAAAATGAAAGAAATCCTATGTTAATGTCCTCTTCGGAGTACCGCGAATCGCTGCGCAGTTATAAACCTACCGTGTACGTCAATGGTCGGAAGGTGGAGTCGGTCGCCGACGAAGCGGCATTTCTGCCGGGCATTAACGCGCTGGGCGTGACCTACGACTATGCCTTGGAAGAAAAATACTCACCTATCATGCTCGCCACCCAGCAAACCTCGGGCAAGCAGGTGAACCGCATGTTGCACATCAATACCAGTAGCGGCGATCTGCTGAACAAACTTGAAGCGGTGCGATTGCTGTGCCAGGAGACCGGCTGCGCGCAGCGCTATCTGGCGCATGACGCGCTCAACGCGATCTATCAGGTTACGCATCGGATCGATGCGGATAAAGGTACGACGTACGGTCAGAATTTTCTCAACTATCTGCATGAGGTGCAGGACCGGGACTTGTCGCTTGGGATTGCGATGACGGACGCCAAAGGCGACCGCAGCAAGAAGCCGCATGAGCAAGCCAACCCCGATAGTTACGTGCATATTGTCGAGCGCACCGCAAAAGGGATCGTTATTTCCGGCACCAAAGCGATCGTCACGGGCGCGCCCTACATGCACGAATTTTTGGTCATGCCATGTCGGAATATGTCCGAGCAAGATGCGGAATTCGCCGTCTGTTGCGCGGTCCCGTGCGACGCGCCCGGATTGACGATCGTGGCCCGTCCCGCCGGTCGTCCGGGCGAGAAAGCCGCGCTATTCAGCAATAAGTTTGGACAATCTACCGGCGTGGTGATTTTTGATAAGGTTTTCGTTCCGTGGGAGCGGGTATTTTACGCAGGCGAATGGGAACATTCCGGTTACATGACCTACAACTACGCCACGCATCACCGGCACAGTTGTATCGGCGCGCGTGCGGGTTTTGGTGATTTGCTAATCGGTGCAGGGGCATTGATGTGCGAAGCCAACGGTTTTGATCCCGGTAAAGAAAATCATCTGCGCGAGCAAATGGTGGAGCTGATCAAGATTACCGAAGGATTTTACGCGTGCGGCGTGGCGGCGTCGGTATATGCAAAGCTAGATCCGGGATCGAACAGTTTCGTACCAGACCCAGTATTTTCCAATATCGGCAAACTGCTGTTATCCACGCAAATTTACGATATGCATCGTATCGCGCATTACGTTTCGGGAGGATTAATCGTGGCGTTGCCGGGGCCTGACGAGGACCATAACCCAGCCACTGCCGCATCGCTTGCCGACGTGTTGCGGGCTAATCCGGACGTGCCATACGAGAAGCGGATACAGACTGCGCGCTTTATCGAGGATTTAACGGCGTCCTATCAAGGCGGTTGGTATTCGGTCATTAGCCTGCATGGTGGCGGATCGCCAGCAGCAATGAAACAGGAAATTTATCGCAATTATCCCATCGGCAGCAAAGTCGAAATGGTTGAGCGATTGCTTGATCGCGGTTTAGTGGAAGAACCGGGGCGGGCGATTACTGCAAACAAACAGCCCGGTAAGTGTTGCGATACCGGTTGTACAGCTCCCGGAACGGCAGTCATGGTGGATATGCCGCAGACAACTAAGAAACTACAGGTGGAGTGATTGTTACTGTCTTACTGACGATTAACGTCGTCATGGCATCCTGATGGCGAAGATTATGTGAGCGTGCCACGTAACCTTCGCCAGCGCTAAAGCGTACTGCTTACCAGGATGGAATAACGGAACTCTTGTATTGCGCCAAAACGTATTGCTTCACTTCGGCGCTATGGTAAGCCTTGAGTAACTTGGCAACCCACGGCTTATCTTTGTCTTCAGTACGCACCGCGATCACGTTGGCATAAGGGCCACGCGCAGCTTCGATAGCAATGCCATCTTTAGTCGGGCTGAGGCCTGCTTTTTCTGCGAAATTGCCGTTGATGGCGGCTGCATCCAGATCATCTAGCGAGCGCGGCAACTGCGCGGCATCGATCTCAACGATTTTTAGTTTTTTCGGATTGTCAGCAATATCAAGGGGCGTCGCTTGCAGCCCGGCACCGGCTTTCAGTTTCAGCAGTCCTTGCGCTTGCAGTAATAGCAAAGCACGGCCACCATTGGTCGGATCGTTAGGAATACCGATACGTGCACCAATTTTCAGGTCTTTTGGCGACTTGATCTTTTTGGAATACAGACCCATTGGGAACGTGATGGTGTAACCGACGCTGGTCAATTTATAACTGCGGTCCTTCACTTGCGCTTCCAGATACGGCAGATGTTGATAGCTGTTGGCATCCAGATCACCAGCAGCTAAGGCAGCATTAGGCTGGACGTAATCGCTGAATTCAACGATTTGAATATTCAGACCATCTTTGGCAGCAATTTTTTTAACGACTTCGAGGATTTCTGCGTGCGGACCGCCGGTCGCGCCGATCTTGATCACTTTGTCCTGCGCCAGAACGGGAGCCGATACCAAGCTGGCGATAACGCTCAAGCCAGCAAAAAATTGGACTAATTGACGACGGTTCATTCTTTTTTCCTTTTGTAAATGGAGGTGGGAGACGCTGATTTTGTCAGAGACTTACTTGCATCGGGTGGTGATAGTATTTTGCACCCAGATTTTATTAATAGTTGATGCGGATTTCGCACGTTTGATAGTTACGACACTACCGTTAGGTTAAATGCATCATTTATGACTTAAACGGCGCACAAGAATATCACCGAGCGTTTGTACCAGCTGCACAAACACAATCAAAATCAACACAACGGCGAGCATTACCTCTGGTAAAAACCGCTGGTAGCCGTAGCGAATCCCAAGGTCGCCCAGTCCACCGCCGCCGATGGCACCAGCCATCGCTGAGTAACCAACCAGACTGACAAAAGTAATGGTCAATCCCGCGATAATACCGGCGAACGCTTCCGGGACCAGTACCTTGTAGACGATTTGCCAGGTGGACGCGCCCATCGCTTGCGCCGCTTCGATCAGTCCGCGGTCAACCTCGCGCAGCGCCGTTTCAACCAGTCGTGCGACGAACGGGGCCGAAGCCAGCGTCAACGGAACAATGGCTGCGGCGGTGCCAATGGAGGTGCCGACAAAAAAACGCGTAAATGGGATCACCGCGACCAGCAAAATGATAAAAGGCGTCGAACGCACCGCGTTGACAATCAAGCCCGCGATGCGGTTAAAGGCCAGATTTGGCAGCACACCATCGCGTCCAGTCAGGTGCAGCGCGATCCCTAACGGAATCCCCAGTATCGCGCCCAAAATGCCCGAGATGCCGACCATCATCAGCGTCTCGCCGAAGGATGAGAGAAATAGATTAAGCATTTCAGATGACATGATTGAGTTCCTCCACTGTAACGCCCTGGGCGCTTAAATAAGTCATGGCTGCGGCGATGTTGTCGCTGCTGCCGTTGGCTAAAATTGCCAGTGAACCAAAAGCCTGACCCTGAATTTCATCGATTTGACCATGCAGGATACTGAAATCCAGATTAAATTTACGCACAACTTCCGACAGCAATGGCTGATCCACGCTATCGCCGGTAAATGCCAGTCGGAATAAATGGTCGGTACCGCCGGTCACATCGCTACGCGCCAGGCGGGTGCGCAAACGCTGCAACACGCCGGCGGGCAAATCCTGCGCAATCACATCGCCTATCATGGCGCGTGTGACCGGATGTTTAGGCGAGCGGAAGATATCGATCACCTGACCGGACTCAATCACTTTACCCGCCTCCATGACCGCCATACGGTCGCAAATCATCTTGATGACTTCCATCTGATGCGTAATCAGTACGATTGTCAGACCAAGTTCCTGATTAATCTTGCGCAGTAGTTCCAGAATCGAGCGCGTAGTTTCTGGATCGAGTGCAGAGGTGGCCTCGTCCGACAGCAATACTTTTGGGGCATTGGCAAGCGCCCGGGCAATGCCGACGCGCTGTTTTTGACCACCGCTGATGTGCGCGGGGTAACGATCTTTAAGCGCGGTTAAGCCGACCAGTTCCAGCAACGGCGTCACTTTTTTGCTGATCTCGGTTTTGGATAGTCCGGACAGTTCCAGAGGTAACGCAATATTGTCGTACACGGTACGTGATGACAGTAAATTAAAGTGCTGAAATATCATCCCGATCTCTCGCCGTGCAGCACGTAACTCGGGCGCGTTGAGGGCAGTCAGGTCTTTGCCATCGACGATAATTTTGCCCGAAGTAGGGCGATTGAGGAGGTTCAGCGTACGCACCAGCGTACTTTTCCCCGCACCGCTACGACCAATAATCCCAAAAATCTCGCCCTTATTAATCGTTAAATCAACATTGCGCACTGCATCCACAGGACCGTTGCTCCCAGCAAATCGCTGGGTAACTGCTTGAATTTTTATCATTTAAGAATAAAAAAAGGCAGCTGACTGTCTATATTTTGACAATCTGCCGCCAATATAATTTTTTGTGTAAGCCTTGATTTTATAAGGATTTTGTCCTGGGGGAAAGTATCTTTTAGGTATGCCCTTATTCTCTAGACGCATAAGGTCGGCCTCACGCAAAGCCGCTATGTAGTCTCGTCATTAGAGGCGTCACCTCTGAGGTGTTTGATCTGCTCCGCAGCGTCCATAATATGTTGCTTGTCTTGCGCGGTGGCACTAATGAATAGCGTAAGGAGTTTGATCACATTTTCCAAGTCGTTATTTTTTTTCGGGGAGACCAACTTTTGTGCGGTCATTGATCGAGGCGTCCCCCCGCCCCCGCTTATCATCTTGCCCTTATTACTTGCTAGCCAATTTGCACTCACGCCATATAATTCAGCCAACTGAACGGTGTAGGATGACCCCTTGCCTCCTATTTCCAGCTGTGCCAATGTGCCCTGCGCCATTTGGACGCCTTTAGCTGCCTGCACCTGCGTGAGCTTTGCGTGCTTTCTGGCCTGCACTAGCCGCGCTCCGAACGCTGTTCTTCCATTTGTATCCATCCCGTCAGTGTACCGATATAGGTAATCGTATTTCCACTTGAATATTATCGTTTTTACGATAATAGTTGGGCTTGAATTGGAAATTATCTTGATTAATATCAGTAACTTGGGGATGACGCGGACATCCATTGCTGAATTTTGGGGTGCCAATTTTTCTACATTAACGGGGGCGTTTTCTTCTGGTTTTTTGGCGTCTCCTAGTCGTTATTTTTACTTCGCGCCATTATTATGAATGGTTTGCTTCTCTCCGGATGCCAACATCTGCATCAAAGACTAACACCTGGGGGATCCAGAATTTGGGTTCCTTTATGGCTAAGACTTAAGCAAATATCTGCGTCCCGCAAGGCTGACAAGCCCTTTGCCAAGACGCGTTTGCGGCGGTCCAGACTTGCTGGTTCACAATTAGTCTCCATATGTGTTGTGTCTTTTTCGCTGGGTGCTCAGCCGGGTACGCGCATACTGTCTGCGTCGCCAGGATTGGCAGGCGCGTTCGGGGCGACTTTTTTAGCTGTACTAGCGCTTTAATAAGGCGACATGGGATGGAGTAATTCTTCTTCGCTGCAGAATTTTCTGTATTAATACAGGAATAATTCTTATATCTTTCGAGGAGTCTTCTCGTAGTTATTTTTGCGTCGCGCCGTTATTCTTAAAGGCTTGCCTATCTCAGGATTTCATTCACCCGCGTTCTGGACTGACGCGTAAGGCCTCCCGAATTCGGGTTCTTTTTTGGTGAGCATTTGAGCATAATTTCAGCTCGGGCTATTCCGTTTCGGTCGACATTTATACATTTCGCGTGTAGCGCTATTTCTTCGTCCGGCGCTTACTTAATCACGCAACTTTTAAGGTAATCAATGGACGCACAAACAATCAAAGTTATTCTTGCTGATGATCATCCTTCGGTGCTCGCAGGAATTAAATCAATTATCACTACCACTAACTTGCAGGTCGTCGCGACAGCGTGCAACTCGACAGAAATAATTAAACTGTTGGATAGGGGGGTATGTGATGTGCTGGTAAGCGACTACACAATGCCCGGGGGTGAATTTGGTGATGGCATTCCGATGTTTGAATTTATTCTTCGTCGGTATCCTGCCGTGCGTATCGTAGCGATGACCATGATGGACAATCCTGCGATTCTGGGTCAGCTGCGGTCTTCTGGGATACGTTGCATAGTGAGTAAAACAGATGACGTAAGTCTTCTTATCTCTGCGGTGCATATTGCTCATGGCAGCGATAAGGGGGAATTTTTTTCTCCCACGATCAAGGCCATCTTCAATGTATTTGGCGAAGCCAAAGGATTGCTGGCTTTGTCGCAGCGAGAATCGGAGGTATTGCGATTGTTCGTTTCTGGAATGGCGATCAGTGAAATCGCAGGCCAGTTACATCGCAGCAAGCAGACGATCAGTTCTCAGAAAAACAGTGCCATGCGAAAGATCGGTGTCGCTCGCGATATTGACCTGTTCAAGTATGCAATTGAAGTAGGGCTGATCCCCTCCCGCAGAATCGAAAATAAAAAATAGCAAAAGGCGCCAAATATTGCGTCGCATGGTTAGGTGGGACCTCCCTTAACCGTCTGCAATATTGATACCGGCCCAAACAAAGTGCTAAAAGCCCGCATAAAAGAAAAAAGCCCGCAAATATGCAGGCTTTTATTCGCACCAAATCGGCACCAGCCGAGCATAAAAAAAGCCCGAAAAAAAACAGGCTTTATTCGAAGTATTCAAACATCTCTCAACAATAAAACAAAGCAAAGAAGATGCACTGGTCACTCTATGTGATCGCTGAGAAGCGCAGCCGAACCTCCCTATCGCGGCTGATCGGTACTGGCAGAGCATAAAAAAAAGCCCGCAAAAATGCAGGCTTTTATCCGAAGCAACCAAACATCCCTCCACAATAAAACAAAGCAAAGAAGATGCCAGCCACTCTGTGTGATCGCTGAGAACCTTAGCGAGCGGCGTAAGGTTGTAGTCGAGAAGCGCAGCCGTACGCAGGTACGGCGAGCATCGCAGACTGCAAGATTACGTCGCGCAGTAGGTTCTCAGCGATCAATCTCACATTACATCATGCCGTCCATGCCACCCATGCCGCCCATACCACCACCCATGCCGCCGCCCATACCGCTACCAGCTTTATCATCTGGCAATTCAGCGATCATGGCGTCAGTAGTCAGGATCAGACCAGCAACTGAAGCAGCGTTTTGCAGAGCTGAACGGGTTACTTTTGCTGGATCAAGAACACCCAGCTCGACCAGGTCACCGTAAGTACCGTTAGCAGCGTTGTAACCGTAGTTACCGGTACCGGCCAACACTTGATTGATGACAACCGATGGCTCGTCGCCTGCGTTAAATACGATTTGACGCAATGGCTCTTCAACCGCGCGCAGCACGATTTTGATACCAGCATCTTGATCGGCGTTGTCGCCTTTCAGATCTTTAACGTTAGCACGTGCGCGCAAGAAAGCCACGCCGCCGCCAGGAACAACGCCTTCTTCGACTGCAGCGCGAGTAGCGTGCAATGCATCTTCAACGCGTGCTTTCTTTTCTTTCATTTCGACTTCAGTAGCTGCGCCGACTTTGATCAGTGCAACGCCGCCAGCCAATTTGGCTACACGTTCTTGCAACTTTTCACGGTCATAGTCAGAGCTTGCTTCTTCGATTTGAGCGCGGATTTGTTTAACGCGGCCTTCGATCGAGATTGCTTCGCCGGCGCCATCGATAATGATAGTGTTTTCTTTGCTGATTTCGATACGAGCAGCCTGGCCTAGTTCTGCCAATGTTACTTTTTCCAGTGTCAGGCCGACTTCTTCAGCAATCACTTGACCACCGGTCAGGATAGCGATGTCTTCCAGCATTGCTTTACGACGATCGCCAAAGCCTGGTGCTTTAACAGCAGCAGTTTTCAGGATACCGCGGATGTTGTTGACGACCAGAGTTGCCAGTGCTTCGCCTTCGACGTCTTCTGCGATGATCAGCAGTGGACGGCCCGACTTAGCGACTTGTTCCAATACCGGAAGAAGGTCACGGATGTTGGAGATTTTTTTGTCGAACAACAGAACGTAAGGCTGTTCCAGCGCAACAACTTGTTTTTCTTGGTTGTTGATGAAATATGGTGACAAATAGCCACGGTCGAATTGCATACCTTCGACGATGTCCAGTTCGTTTTCTAGTGACTTACCATCTTCAACAGTGATAACGCCTTCTTTACCGACTTTGTCCATTGCCTTGGCAATGATTTCACCAATGTCGGTGTCGGAGTTAGCAGAGATCGAACCAACTTGTGCGATTTCTTTGCTAGTAGTTGTAGGCTTGGCCAATGCTTTGATTTCAGCAACGATGGCGACAACAGCTTTGTCGATACCGCGCTTCAGGTCAGTTGGGTTGAAACCGGCTGCAACATACTTAAAACCTTCGCGCACGATTGCTTGTGCCAACACGGTTGCGGTAGTAGTACCGTCACCAGCGTTGTCTGAAGTCTTGGAAGCAACTTCTTTAACCAGTTGCGCGCCCATGTTTTCCAGCTTGTCTTTCAGTTCGATTTCTTTAGCAACTGAAACGCCGTCTTTAGTAACGGTAGGGGCACCAAAGCTACGCTCCAGAACAACGTTACGGCCTTTAGGACCCAGAGTGACTTTAACTGCGTTGGCTAGAATGTTGACGCCATTAACAATCTTAGCACGTGCATCATCACCGAAAATTACTTGCTTTGCTGCCATGTTTATTCTCCTGAATACGGTTGAATGTAGAGCATAGAGACCGAAGCGGCCAGGAGGTCTGAGACCTCACTAGCGATAGGCTTCGGTCAATCTGAACAATGAATTACTTACCTTCGACAATAGCGAAAATGTCTTCTTCGCGCAAAATCAGCAGTTCCTTGCCATCGACCTTAACAACTTGACCTGCATATTTGCCGAACAAAACGCGCTCACCAACTTGGACTGCCATCGGGCGAACTTTGCCGTCTTCCAGAATCTTGCCGTTACCGATAGCCAGCACTTTACCTTGATCCGGCTTTTCAGCTGCGGCTTCTGGCAGAACGATACCAGATGCAGTTTTTGTTTCGATATCCAGACGCTCAACGACGAGGCGGTCATGCAAAGGACGAAGATTCATGTGTAACTCCTTCAAATTCAACAAGTTATAAGTTTTGCAGCAACATCGCAGCAACAAGACTGCACCATTTAGTTTGGCTTTTACGATGTGCCGCACAGAAAAAGTGACTAGGTCAGGGAGATTGTTAGCACTCTCACCTAACGAGTGCTAAGTATAGGGGCGGTCTTCCAATTTTTCAAGAGCAGATGTTAAGGACTTACACAAAAGCGCCCCAGCGGCGTTGTGCTTTCCTTGCCGCACTCGCGTGCTGTCTGCGTCGGCACGCCTTGCTGGGACACTTTTGTGTAAGTCCTTAATCGCTCCGTGGGGCATTGTGTCCTTTCTGTTTTCCGACGGCACGCCTTGCTGGGAGGCTTTTGTGTGCGTCCTTAATTGCTCCGTGCGGCATTGCGTCCTTTCTGTTTCCGACGGCACGCCTTGCTGGGAGGCTTTTGTGTGCGTCCTTAATTGCTCCGTGGGGCATTGTGTCCTTTCTGTTTTCCGACGGCACGCCTTGCTGGGAGGCTTTTGTGTGCGTCCTTAATTGCTCCGTGCGGCATTGCGTCCTTTCTGTTTCCGACGGCACGCCTTGCTGGGACACTTTTGTGTAAGTCTTTAATTGCTCCGTGGGGCATTGTGTCCTTTCTGTTTTCCGACGGCACGCCTTGCTGGGAGGCTTTTGTGTAAGTCTTTAATTGCTCCGTGGGGCATTGTGTCCTTTCTGTTTTCCGACGGCACGCCTTGCTGGGAGGCTTTTGTGTGCGTCCTTAATTGCTCCGTGCGGCATTGCGTCCTTTCTGTTTCCGACGGCGCGCTTTGCTGGGACGCTTTTGTATGAGTCCTTAATTGCCTCGGAGCGTTGTGTTTTTTCGCCAGTTGCGCGGCGTTGTGCTTGCTAACGACCAAAGCCGCTACAATTCAAGCTGCATTTCGGCATCCTCTTTTATGCGAAGTTAAAGGAGTTTAAGTTTACCGAAGGCATGTTTCATAACGATGACACAGGTTGCCAACTTTACAATCATGCGACCTCGCTTGCCATTTTAACTTTAGGGTCTTAAAGAATGCGTATCCGTAATCTGGTTTTTCACACTCACCCGCGTCTGATGCTGGCGGTGCTTTTTGGCGGCGCTGTGTGGATGTTGCTGTCAAGCGGTTCATTCATTACACGCGTTTTAATTAGTTGGAACGCAGGCGTGTGGACATATTTGGTGGCAATCTGGTGGATGATGGCAACAGCTAGCGCAAGACAAGTCAAACACCGGGCCGCGCTTGAGGATGAAAACGACACCATCATTCTGGTGCTGATTTGTATCGCTGCGACTGCCAGCATTGGTGCGGTAGTGTTTGGTTTGTCGCAGGCAAAAAACTTTTTGCCCGGACCTAAAGAAGTGCGCTATTTATTTACCGGTCTGACCGTGCTGGGATCGTGGTTTCTGGTAGGTACGATTTTCACGCTTCATTATGCGCGCCTTTTCTACAGCCACGGCACTGGCCCCGCGCCTTTACGCTTTCCAGAAGGTGAAGAAAATCCCGATTATTGGGACTTCCTGTATTTTTCGTTCACATTGGCCGTTGCAGTCCAGACCTCCGACGTCAGCGTGATGACGCGTGGCATGCGCAAGACGGTCTTAATGCAATCGATCCTGACGTTCTTGTTTAACTCCGCGATTTTGGGATTGTCGATCAATATTGCGGCGGGTTTGATTTCGTGATTTTGAAGGGTAACTATTAAGCACAAACAAAAACGGAGAGCTTGTGCTCTCCGTTTTTTATCGTGTTTCGATCAGTATCTCACAATCGTATTTCGAAATCAGAGGCGGCCTCCCAATAATCTGCTGGGACTTACGCAAAGCCGTCCCAGCAAGGCGGGCCGACGGAGACAGTATGTGAGTACCGGGCCGCGTAAGGTGGCAAGGAAAGCACAACGCTGCTGGAGCGTTTGTGCGCAAGTCCTATTGCCACCCGTAGCGTTTGGCGTACCAACCTTTCATCATTTGCGTCAACACCGCATACGCACCCAAAATCAGCAACAACCAAGGGAAGTAACTCAAAGGCAGCCCTTGCAACTTAAAGTAGTGCGCTAACGGTGACATAGGTAGCAATATCCCGATTGCCATAATGATCAATGTCATACCGATCAGCGCCCATGAAGCACGGCTTTGGAAGAACGGTATCTTGCGGGTCCGGATCATGTGCACGATCAAGGTTTGTGACAGTAAGCCCTCGATAAACCAACCCGACTGAAACAAGGTTTGATGTTCGGTTGTATTGGCGCCAAATATGTACCATAACAATGCAAATGTCGCGATGTCGAAAATCGAACTAATCGGACCGAAAAAGATCATGAAGCGACCGATTTCTTTCGGATCCCAGCGTTGCGGTTTCTCTAGAAATTCCTTATCGACGTTATCGAATGGAATCGTAATTTGTGAAATATCGTAAAGCAAGTTTTGCACTAACAAATGCAGCGGTAGCATCGGCAGGAACGGCAGGAACGCACTAGCGACCAGCACCGAAAATACATTGCCAAAGTTTGAGCTGGCGGTCATTTTGATGTACTTCAGCATGTTAGCGAACGTCTTACGACCTTCCAGCACGCCTTCTTCGAGCACCATGAGGCTCTTTTCCAGCAAAATGATATCTGCGGCTTCTTTTGCGATATCAACTGCGGTATCCACTGAAATACCAATGTCAGCCGCGCGTAACGCTGGTGCATCGTTGATACCGTCGCCCATGAAGCCGACCACGTGGCCGTTGTCATGCAGTCTGCGCACGATACGTTCTTTATGGTCTGGACTAAGTTTGGCAAATACCGTAGTTTTTTCGACGGCAATAGCCAGGTCGGCATCGCTCATGTCTTCGACATCAGAGCCTAGCAACATGCCATCGACAGTCAGGCCAACCTGACGGCAAATTTTAGCGGTCACTAACTGATTGTCGCCCGTCAGAATCTTGACCGTGACGCCATGCTTTTTTAGTGCGTCCAGGGCCGGTTTGGTAGATTCTTTTGGCGGGTCGAGGAACGCGATATAACCGATCAGCACCAGCTCCGACTCGTCTGCCACGCTATAGATTTCTTTGGTCGGCGGCAAGTCCTTGGCCGCGACCGCGACCACGCGTAGTCCTTCGGCATTGAGGCTGGCGGTGGTCTCCTGAATCTCTTTCAGCAATTCAGCAGAAAGCGGCACCACCGTGCCGTTATGGCGTGCGTGCGTGCAGATTGAGACGATTTCTTCGACCGCGCCTTTGCAAATCAACTCGTGATGGTCTTCACGTTCGCTGACGACTACCGACATGCGGCGACGCTGAAAGTCGAACGGGATTTCATCTACCTTGCGGTACGCAGAAGCCAACGCCATTTCGCGTTGTAATTCGGCGTGCTCCAGCACCGCCACATCCAGCAGATTTTTAAGGCCGGTCTGATAATGACTGTTGAGGTACGCGTATTCCAGCACCAGGTCGTCTGGCTTGCCCAGAATATCGGTATGACGCTCCAAAAAAATTCTGTCTTGTGTCAGCGTGCCGGTCTTGTCAGTACACAACACGTCCATCGCCCCAAAATTTTGAATCGCATCAAGACGTTTAACGATCACCTTCTTGCGCGACAGTGCCACTGCACCCTTGGCTAGTGTTGACGTCACAATCATCGGCAGCATTTCTGGGGTCAGGCCAACGGCTACTGACAAGGCAAACAGAAACGCCTCGACCCAATCGCCTTTGGTGAAGCCATTCAGAAAGAAAACGACAGGCGACATCACCATCATAAAGCGTATCAATAACCAGCTGACTTTATTAACACCTAACTGAAACGCGGTGGGGGTGCGGTCGGTAGCGGTCACGCGTTCGGCCAGGGCGCCAAAATAAGTTTGGTTGCCGGTAGTGACGACAATGGCGGTTGCCGATCCACTGATAACGTTGGTGCCCATGAAACACAGATTGTCCAGCTCCAGCGGATTGTTAGTCGCGGCACCGCGATGCTGGACAAATTTTTCTACTGGTAGTGATTCGCCAGTCATCGCCGCTTGGCTGATAAACAAATCCTTGGCGGTCAGCAGACGCAAATCGGCGGGGATCATGTCGCCAGCAGATAATTGGACGATATCGCCCGGAACCAGTTTTTTGATCGCCAGTTCGATCCTGCGTGCGCCCTTAGGATGCAGCGTGACGTCAAAGTAGCGCAGCGCTTCATCGGCAATATCAGATGCCAGATCGTGACGCAGCACGGTGGCGGTATTGCTGACCATTTCCTTAAGCTTATCGGCCGCGCTATTGGAGCGCGACTCCTGCACAAAGCGCATCAGCGTCGATAGCACCACCATCGTGCCGATGACGACGGTGGCTTTGATGTCCTCGGTTGCAAAGGACACGGCGGCCAATACGGTCAACAGCAGGTTAAACGGATTCTTGTAGCACTGCCACAAATGCGCCCACCACGGTAGTGGCTTTTCATGCTCAACTTCATTTGGGCCAACGACGAGCCGAATCGCATCGGCTTCGGGGTCGGTCAGGCCATCGGCCCGGCTATGCAATTGCTCCAGCAACGCAGGAAGTTCGGATCGCGCAGCTTTAAGTAAGTGCTGAGCAAGGGTCGGCGGCACTTCATTTGGCGTCGGTGTACTGCTAAACATGTCGCCACCAAAACGACGGAAATGCCGGTCCATCCCGTGTGCATGGACAAACCTGACGAAGGAGTCTTTCAAAAGATTCAGATTCATAATGTTATTCTTTTTTCTATTTTGGCCGTGTTGACTCGTCCACCCGACTAATCGGGCATATGCAAGGTCATCACTAACGTCTCCGTAGTCGCTGGCCGATAATGGACTGGGTCGGCTACGGTCAGTGTCGACGATAGCTTTTGGTCCAATGCTGCACGGTCAGCAATAGCTGAAAGTTTAGGGATTGCCTTTATAGGACGGCTGGAATTACTTCCAGATCAGTACGGACCTTCATTGATATTGACGACAGACCTTGACAACAAGGACAAGTCCTTATCCTGCACGGCTGCAAATTGTAAAGCTAATCGATGACGTTTTGATGACAAAGCCCCGCATGGCAGTTAGCTCTTGGCTACCACTTAGCTACCCTTTTAGCGACTACCCAAGCTGATTTTGAACGTCTGCTCTGAACGTTAAAACCACCTCACGATAGTAGCCTTGAATCAACATTTCCACATTGTTTTTGCGTAAGTGCCTGCGCTTATTCAGGCACGACCCTGCGGTCAGGGTACGATCATAAGCGGCAAAGACATGACAACAAAAAACGAAGCCGACGTTCTGCAACGCTTATTTAACCAAAGCGCACGGGTTAGCGGTTTAGCCGTTGACGCACAAACGCTTAGTAAATGCTGCTCAGTCAATGTTGATGACCGACGCAGCCGCAATCGGTGGAAATATTTTATCGGTAGTGGAAATCTAAGATCCAAGCACGTAGATTGCGCGCTTGATCGTTGGGATACCATCATTTCGCCAGCGGCGAGATGACGGCAGGGGAATCCTGCGTTATCTTGCCGAGACGATGCCAGAACGGGGCTGGCAACAACTGTCACTCGAACAAGTGCCCATGAATGGGACTCCATAAAATGAAAACATTCGGATGTTAATCCTGCAGCAAAGCGGGGTCAAGAAAAAAATTGTGCAGCCCAACATAAGTACCGTAATTAAGCCGAAATAGATGTCTTGAATGTTGTTTTTGACTAAAATTTGCGGTGAGATTTTATGCGCTTCATTTGCTTCCTGCAGCCACCGATAAAGCGCTTGTTTCGCCAGCTTAAACGCGCGCCGCAGCGGGCGTAATGGTGCACCGCGTCTTGCTAATTGCCCGTGGCAAACTATAATTAAAGCATAAACAAGAGACGGAGATGACCATGCAAAACTTTCTTATTGCTAACGTTCTTTTCTTTGTACCAATGGCACTTTTCGGAATGGTCCTGTTTGCCGAGGTACCGGTACGATCAAAAGTCGCCCATGGCGGATTGTGTACGGTTGGCTTAGCGGTCGGTGCGCTTTTTGCACTCCTCTTGCTGGAATTAATCGGGACTATGGTTTGAAGGTGGTGATTTAGTTGACCATGTCAGCACTTCGCCGGTAGTACATTTTTTATTGATTCCGAACTCCGCGCTTTGCGGCAACTGATTTTTATGCCGCATTGAGCGCGTGGTGGTTCAACGGATAGCATGGGATAATTACGCACGATCTTCCTTCTCTTCCCTGCCTCCATGTTCAAAAAAATACGGTTTATGCCCGTTGGCGCATTGTTTTTGTCGTTTGTCCTACTCTCATTTAATCCTCTTGGTTATGCTCAGGAAGCTGGATTCCCGCCATTGCCGCCGACGGTCAATGCCGCGCTACAAGCCGCCGGCATTCCGCCGCAAAATGTTGGCATCTACGTGCAAGAGGCTGCCTTTGGCGGCAAGGTGATCGCGACAAATAACGTTGCGACACCTTTCAATCCGGCCTCCACGATGAAGTTGGTCACCACCGATGCCGCGCTGGAATTATTGGGCCCGACATTTAGCTGGAAAACCGGGGCTTACACCGACGGGCAACAAATTGGCAGTACTTTGCAAGGCGATTTAATTTTTAAAGGGAGTGGCGACCCTAAGCTGGTCTTAGAGAACTTTTGGCTTTTCTTGCGACAGATTCGTGCTAAAGGCATTCGCGATATTCGCGGCAATGTGGTGCTGGACCGAAGCATCTTTGATGATAGTGTTTATGACCCCGCACTTTTTGATGGCGATCCTTTAAAGCCGTATAACGTGGGGCCGGACGCGTTGCTGCTAAATTACAAAACGCTGACCTTTATGTTTGCACCGGATGACACAACCGGTCTGGTTCGCGTCGTGCTTGATCCCCCGATGGCTGGTTATCAGGTCATTCCACCAAAATTGGGCAAGGGCGCGTGCGGCGACTGGCAAGGCAAACTGCTCGCTTCGTTCGACAGCCACGGTGCGAGTTTTAACGGCACCTTACCAGCATCCTGCGGTGAAAAATCCTGGTACGTGAATCCCTACACGATGAGTTCCACCGCTTACTTTAGCGCCATGTTCAGACAAATGTGGACGGACCTTGGCGGCACCCTCAGCGGCACCGTCAAGCCCGGCGTCACACCGGTGGGTACGCGGTTTATCGCTGAGTGGGATTCTGTCACCTTGCCCGAGGTGATCCGCGATATCAACAAATATAGTAACAACGTGATGGCGCGTCAGGTCTTGTTGACGATTGCGTCTGATATCCTCAAATTGCCTGCAACACCGGAACGCGGCGCGCGCGCTGTGCAAAGCTGGTTGGCCAGCAAGGGCATAGAGGCCAATGATCTGATTATCGAAAATGGTGCGGGTTTATCGCGTAATGAACGTATCTCCGCTCGCACGATGGGCCGCATTCTGGCGTCCGCATACCAGTCGCCCACGATGCCGGAGTTTATTTCGTCGATGCCATTGGTGGGGTTTGACGGCACGATGCGTAAACGCCTGAAGGGGGAGGGCGTTGCAGGTCAGGCGCATATCAAAACCGGCACACTCAACGATGTGCGGGCGATCGCCGGATACGTGCTGGCGGCGTCAGGTAAGTATTACGTGGTGGTGTGTTTTATTAATAATGGCAACGCATCGCGAGGGCAGGCGGCGCAGGATGCCTTGCTGCGATGGGTTTATGAGAACGGTTGAGGGCGCTGCGGGTCTAGTCGCCAACGCAACGCTTGGCGATATTCTACGGAAGCCTCATCCAGGTGAGGCGGTTAAGGTGATTGCGTCACCGTATAACCGTCTGCCGTTTTAAGTCTTTAGCAATGCCATGCGTACTTGAGTAAGCGTTCACCATCCCGGAGAAGCTCAAAGCATCAGCGGGCGATCAGTTAACTCATTACGCTTACCATCTTTGTCCGGAAAATGTTCGGTGAGCAAACCGTTCAGTTTATCGAGTGCTGCAAGTGTGCTGTCGTGAAAAGTGCCATTGGCAAACTCACGTGTCATGGTGTGGCATACCGCTTGCCATTCTGCCGCAGAAATCGCCCGACCAACGGCGCGGTCCGTGATGATCTCGACCTGATGATCAGCAAGGTTGACGTAGAGCAGAACGCCGATATTCTCCTCCGTATCCCACACCCGGTAATGCGCAAAAAGCTCCTGCGCACGTTGACGCGAGGTGACGTGGGTGAGCACCGCTTCGAGGCTGAGCGATGACTCGACGATCATTCGGGCCTCTGCGCGATGCGCGCGTTCACCTTCGGCGATTTTGTCCTGGATGGCTTTCAGGGTTGATGCGGGAAAAGCTTGTCGCGCGGTATGACGGGTGGTGAACAGATGCCGGAACAGCCGCTTAAGTAGTTTTTTCATTACCAGTTCCCAGACGCGCCGCCGCCATCAAAGCCACCGCCACCGCCGCCGAAGCCTCCACCGCCTCCACCGCCTCCACCGCCGAAGCCACCACCACGTCCGCCCTGACTGAGCATGCTACCGATAACGACGCCTGCAGCACTACCCCAAACATTGCTATTGAGCGAATTGCCGGACCCCGGCCCTCCGCGCCTGCGCGACATCACGCTGACGAATCCGAAAAGCGCGATCACTAACAATGGCACCAGTGCACCAAATATGCCGGACCCCGCTGATGATTGACCTTGACCTTGACCTTGTGCTTGCCGCTGTTGACCGGCAGCGGGCGGTAACGTTTGTTGGTCTAATATCGTGGTTAATGCAGTCACGCCAGCGGTTAAACCGCCATAAAAATCTTCTTTTTGAAAGTACGGCGCAATCACGTCCTGCAGCACCCGTTTGGACTGCGCATCGGTCAGCACGCCCTGGACGCCGCGTCCTGATTCAATCCGTAAGCGCCGTAAGCCTTTGGGATTATCCTTGGCGACAATTAAAATGACGCCATCATCGACACCCTTGCGGCCCAACTTCCAGGCGTCGGCGACGCGGATACTGTAGTCTTCAATGGCTTCAGGCGCGGTAGTGCTCATCAGTAATACCGCAATTTGGCTTCCTGTACGGGCCTCATAATCACGCAGTATCGACTCCAATGTGCTGCGCTGTTCAGGCCGCAACATGTCGATCTGATCGGTCACATGCGCTTGTAAAGGCGGCACGGCGACTTGCTTATCCTGCGCCCTCGCTGGCGCTGCCATCAATGCAAAAAGTGCCAGCCATAGCGTAAAGCCCAGGCGCAGCAACGCCGCTTTCTGTGCTCCCAGCGCTGCGCACGCCAGAAGGACACGATTGCGGACGGGCATCGCCAGGATTAACATTACTTTTTCCCACCAAAATCGACATCGGGCGACGTGGAAATGGCTTTTTCATTATCCACGGTGAACGACGGTTTGACTGCATAGCCCATTGCTTTAGCGGTCAGGTTGGTAGGAAAGCTACGTGCCAGCACGTTAAAGTCCTGCACTGTCACGATGTACCGGTTACGCGCCACCTTGATGCGGTTTTCTACGCCTTCCAGCTGTGACTGGGCATCCCGATAAAGACCGTCCGCCTTAAGCTGCGGGTAGTTTTCCGAGACCGCCATCAACCGCGATAACGCCGACGATAATTGTCCCTGCACCTGCTCAAACTTTGCCAGAGCGGCGGGATCATTAAGAACTTCGGGTGTAATCTGGAAGCTGGTTGCCGCCGAACGTGCTTTAGTGACGGCCTCAAATGTTGCCTCTTCATGCGTTGCATAGGCCTTTACGATCTGCGCAATTTTAGGCACCAGATCGGCACGTCCCTGATACTGGTTGACGACTTCGCCCCAGGCCGCTTTGACCGCCTCATCTTTGGTTTGAAAGTCGTTATAACCACACGCGCTGAGCATTGTGGCAACAACCATAATCGCCAGCCATTTAACGGTTTTATGCATGTTCAATCCCTGTTTTAATAGATGTGCAAAAAGGAAGCTAATTAATCAGCCGTACGACCAAGGAACAAGCCACCGAGCCTATGCTACACGTTAGCAAACTATTGTTCTCGGCTCAAGAGTTTCCTGCTTGCAACTGAAGTAAATCGCTGACGGTGTTGTATCTCATTGCCACGTACTCGCCTGTACTCGGAAAATCTTGCTGCTCTAAGCGCTGGCATTCCCGTTGCCCATCAATTTTCCCTCAATCCCCGTCGCGATGCGACAGTGACAGGCACTCATTTTTTTGCAATCACTACGTGATAAATGCTGCCATTCTGCGCAAATACAATATTAGTCTCAAAAGGGGCTTCGTCGTCGTTCGTAAATAATAGTCTGACTATTATCTGCGTTGCTGCCTGCAGCGGAAGCAACAAGTTACAATGGCGACATTCGTACTATTAAGGCTATACCGTGTCTTTCATTAATAAATTATCCGCCGCGTGGGCCACCAATAATTCGCTATTGTGCGTGGGCCTTGACCCCGACATTACCAAATTTCCACCGCATTTGCGTAACCAGCCCGCAGCAATTTTTACCTTCTGCAAGGCAATTATCGACGCAACCGCTGACACGGCGTGCGCGTTTAAGCCACAAATTGCCTATTTTTCGGCGTTACGGGCCGAAGACCAGCTCGAGGCGATTTGCGATTATATTCGCAACGCACATCCTACTATTCCTATCGTACTCGACGCCAAGCGCGGCGATATCGGCGCGACCGCAGAGCAATACGCCCGTGAAGCCTTTGAGCGCTACGGCGCCGACGCCGTGACGATGAGTCCCTACATGGGATGGGATTCAGTTGCTCCCTATCTGGAATGGAAAAACCGCGGCGCCATCATTTTGTGCCGCACCTCCAATCCCGGTGGGTCCGACCTGCAATTTCTGACAGTAGAGGGTAAGCCGCTCTATCAGCACGTTGCCCGTCTAGTCGCCGATAAATGGAACACCAACGGACAATGCGCGCTGGTAGTCGGGGCCACCTTCCCTGAAGAACTGGCGCAAGTCCGGAATATTATTGGCGATATGCCGCTGCTGGTGCCGGGAATCGGCGCGCAGGGCGGTGATATTCAGGCGACCGTGAATGCCGGTAAAACAGCAAACGGCACCGGCATGATGATCAACTCATCCCGTGCGATTCTGTATGCCAAACCAGACGAGGCAGCGGGAGAAGATTTTGCCGCCGCGGCCCGTCGTGTTGCGTTAGAGACGCGTGACGCGATTAATCGTTTCCGGGTCGGGGCTGTGGTTTAGACGTTTCCGGTTAGAATTATTTCAAAAAACGCAACAAACCTTGAAGCGAATGGGCGATAGTCTGTTCGCGTATGGCCCGTCGATTTCCATGAAAAACCAGACGTTCGGTATATGTCTGATGGCCTTGGGCCCAGCCAAAGCAGATGGTGCCAACGGGTTTGCCCGGCACCGCACCGCCGGGACCGGCAATCCCAGTTGTGGAAAGTGCAACATGTGCGCCACTATTGGCAAGCGCGCTTTCGGCCATGGCGGCAGCGATTTCTTCGCTCACCGCGCCGTGCTGGGCTAATAACGCTTCCGAGATATCGAGTAGTTCTGTCTTGGATGCGTTGGAATAGGTGACGAAACCACAATCAAACCATTCGGATGATCCAGCAATGTCAGTGATAGCTTGCGAGACGCCGCCGCCAGTACAGGATTCAGCGGTTGCGAGTAGCAAGCCCTTGGATTGTAACGCCCGACCGACTTGTGTCGCGAGGTCAACTAGTTGATCATTTTCGACGTTGGTATCCATTGTATGCTCCTGGTTTTTTGTCAGATCAATCGATACATACTGCCACTTGTAGCGGTCAGATGCAATCGATGTAGCAAATCAAATGTCGACCAAAGTTTTATCACGCGCCTAATAAACACGCCATAACGCAAAAACCAATAGCGTATAAAACGCTGCCAGAATGTCATCCCACATGACGCCGAACCCACCCTTGAAATGACGATCAAAATAAGCAATCGGCGGCGGTTTGACCATGTCAAAAAAGCGAAACACAATAAACGCCCAGAATTGGGTCCAAAACGGTGCCGGGGTGATCACCACCAGCACTAGCCAAAATGCAATGATCTCGTCCCAGACCATACTGCCGTGATCGGCAACCCCAAGATTGCGGCCCGTGCGCTGGCACGTCCAAATCCCTACGATGAAACCCGCAGCAATAATCACCAGCCAATTTAGTGGCGAAAAATATTGCGGCCAGCGCGTCGACAAAATCACAAAACTGAACCAACCAAACAACGTGCCGAAGGTGCCCGGCATGATCGGCGACAACCCGCTACCAAAACCCTGTGCGATAAAATGCGCCGGATGTGACAGCATGAAACCGGCGGTGGCTTTTACTTTTCGCGGGCGCTTGTCGGGGCTGGCAGGGCTAGCAACAGGGCTAGCGATAGCGCTAGCAGCGCTATCAGGTTTAATAGCGGTATCAATGACGGTATCAATAGCGGGTCTAGTATCTGGGCCATTAAGCGAATTATTATCAGGCTGATTTGGCGCAGCCATTGATGCAGGTGTCGGGATCATGTCGGGGATAAAGTCATGTTGTGCTGAAGTGATCAAAAGAAGTCAGTGGTAAGTTAAGCGCTGCGTCGTTGGCATCCACCAGATGCAGCCCCGGCAAGTCGACAATATAACCGATGCGGGTCACTGCAGTGTCGCACACGCGCCCCGCCGCCAGAACCGCCTCGCGCTTACTCGCGGGCGCGGTAAAACATAATTCATAATCATCGCCGCCAGCCAGCGCAAACTGGCGTTGCAACGTCTGCGGCTGATGCATCAAAACGGGCCCTAATGGCAAGCAATCCACCGACAACGTTGCACCAACGCCAGAGCGCTCTAAAATGTGCCCCAAGTCACCGACCAGGCCGTCAGAGATGTCAATCGCCGCGTGCGCAATCCCGCGCAATGCCAACCCCAGCGCTACACGCGGTGTCGGCTGATGCATACGCGTTGCAGCACGGGCGTGATCCTCACCGCTCAAGACCAGTTGATCGGCAAATTCACGGCGATATCCAGCCAACGCCAAGCGCGCATCGCCCAGCGTGCCAGAGACCCAGATATCGTCATCAACCTGCGCCGCGTCACGTCGCAGCGCTTGCCCCGGCAACGTTTCGCCAAAGATCGTGATGCAGATATTCAGCGGTCCTTTAGTCGTATCGCCGCCGATCAATTCGCAATCGTACGCATCGGCCAGCGCCAGCAAACCCTCAGCAAACGGTGCCAACCATTCCGCTCGCGCCTCCGGCAACGCAAGCGCCAGCGTAAATCCCAACGGTCGCGCGCCCATCGCCGCCAGATCGGACAGATTCACTGCCAGCGATTTATGTCCCAGCGTGTAAGGATCCACGTCAGCAAAGAAATGCCGACCGGCAACCAGCATGTCGGACGACACCGCCAACTGCATGCCAGCGGTCGGTATCAGCAACGCACAATCGTCCCCAACGCCCAGCGCAATCGGGCCGTCAGCGCGTGGCGCACGGGTGAAATAACGAGAGATAAGATCAAATTCTGAAAGCATGACCAGATTGTACCGAATGGCGCGATGGAAAGAGCAGGAATTCTGTCCGTTAATGTAGACAGGTGATGCGTGCGGCGTTTCTTCAGACTCCCATATGATAGCAATGGCAGCAAAAAATGCATGAAACTTAGCTAGGGCGTGTTCACCTATAAAGCGCTGTTAACCCATCCAATCAAAGCGTTACAGGCTTCGGCTTCGCTTCCATCGCCCACTACGCCCCATTCTTCCAAAAAAGTTTGCGCTCTGGGAAAATGTCCGCTATCGTTTGCTTGTCCCTGAAAAAAAGGGGAATGGGTTTGACAGCCTGAAAACACAAAAGCGCACAAACGGCTCAATGCCGTTTTCCATGTGCGTCTGCCTTCGTGCGCCCTTAATGGGCGGCGGTGGCAGGGAAGCCTTCGGGCTTGCTGGTTTTTTTTTGTGTACCAGTCTGTCAACCCTGTTATTTGCCGCCCACCCCATTTGACAGTGGGAGCGGTTTAACCGCACACAAAGAAAACACAATGCCTAACGTTTTGCCTTCCCTCGGCCGTTTACAAATAAACCCACGTCTCACGCGTCAATCCAATGCCTTGACAGCATTGCTGCCCATGTTTGAAACGGTCCCTTCTGATGGTCAGAAGAATGCCCTGAGGTATTGCCCTGAACTTGCGACGGATGTTTCCGTCGACCCGTCTGCATTAATCGGCGGTGCCGGATGACCAAGCCCCTCACACCACAGCATGGGCCAGTCATACCAAAAGCTAATCCCCATTTTCGCAGGATTGACCACGCACCGTATGAGATTGGCTTTCTGCTCAAAGCTATCGATGACGATGTTTCACCCCATGCACCAATCACCGACGAGCAAGCACTGGAAGCAGAAGCCATCGCCAGGCACGCAGACAACGCGCAAGAGGTTATTTTCCGCGGACTGGAAGCGATTGGCGAGGTCCTGTCTATTGCCGCGCTCAATGCAGAATCAACGGTGAACGGCAGCACCGTTTCCGCCATAGGGGAAATTATCCGACACCTGAGCGTCGAAGCCCAACTGATGCGCGACATGGGTGGCTTGATGACCGACACGGTAGCGGCCCACCAAAAAAGGCGTGCGCAGTGACTGAGGCCGCCGCCGCAGCAGCAGTCTACACCACAGCCGCGCTGCTCAAGACTGCGAACCAGTTGGCGAAGGAGTTTCTGAATTACGCGTTCATGTAGGTGCTGGATACCGCGCTTACTTTGGACAGCATGGAAAATCGATTGTGATCCTGCTTTGTGGAGGCGACAAAAGCTCGCAGTCCATGGATATCAGGCAGGCTAAAATGCGTTGGGTAGAATGGAAACGGAGGCAGGTATGACTAAATTAAAAGGGGTCATTTCACACCACGAACGAGAAATCCCTGAACTGAGCGCTGATCGCGAATTGACAGTGGAATATTTAAAAGCAGCAATGGCATCGCTGGATAATCCCGATGACCGTGCCGCTGGATTATTAGCACTTCGTACAGTGGCTGAAGCCTATGGCGGACTTGCCCTAGTTTCACAGAAGCCGGTATAAGCCGCGAGTCGTTGTATCGCGCTTTGTCGCCTAAAGGAAACCCAACTCTGAAAACGCTTCTCGCGGTTCTTAAGACGGTTGGACTAAGGTTGTCGGTTGAGTCCGAGCATCACGCACACGGTTGATAGGTTTAATTTATCACCTTTGGCAGTCGCAATGGCGAAGAGGGGGGCGATAACGAGAACAGCGGCGAGAGCAAAAAAGGGCCAGCAGCATTCACACTTCTGTAGACCCAGATTGTTCTAGACTTTGACGAACACCACATCCCACACGCCATGCCCAAGCTTGATACCGCGGTTTTCAAACTTGGTCACAGGCCGATAATCCGGCCGTGGCGCATAGCCTTCAGCGGTATTTTTAAGCGTTGGCTCGGCACTCAGCACCTCAAGAATTTGTTGCGCGTATTCTTCCCAATCGGTCGCGCAATGCAGATACCCGCCCGGCGCAATCCGCGACGCCAGCAAACTCACCAGCGGACCTTGCAACAAGCGACGTTTGTTATGTCGTGCCTTGTGCCAAGGATCAGGGAAGAACACATGCGCGCCAGCCAAAGAATTCGGCGCGATCATATGCGTCAATACTTCCACCGCGTCGTGCTGAATGATGCGTTGATTGGATAGCGATAATTCGCCGATCAGCTTCAACAAGCTGCCAACGCCCGGCGTATGCACTTCAACTCCAATAAAATTCTTCTCAGGCATCCCAGCAGAAATCTTCGCGCTGGTTTCGCCCATCCCAAACCCAATCTCAAAAATCGTTGGCGCAGAACGCTCAAACGTTTTATCCAGATCAAGCACCGCTTTTTCATAAGGCACACAAAACCGCGGCCCCAACTCCTCAATAGCCCGCCCTTGCGCAATCGACAACCGCCCCGCACGCGTGACAAAACTACGAATCCGGCGCTCGGTCGGATCATAAAAGAGAGGTTTTCTGGGTTGGTTTTCTGACATGCTGATCGGAGAGGAATAAGGTAAATAATGAAGAGCGGACGATGAAACTTCCATCATTCTGACCGAAAAGGCCGCAAAGCAGGCCAGAACAATACCATCCGCCAATAAAAAACGGCACCGCAAAGACAGGTGCCAATCGTAATCTGGAGCGGGTAAAGGGGATCGAACCCTTGTCTAGAGCTTGGGAAGCTCTCGTTCTGCCACTGAACTACACCCGCGATATGCGCATTTTACGCGGGTTTTGGTGGGGATTGGGGAATTGACTGGTGTTAGGTGTGATCGGGAATGTGATGGCTGGCTTTTTGGGAGTGTGGTCTCCTAGTTACCGTATTCCTGTTATTTAGTTAATTCATACCTTGGTATTTCCCTTTTCTGCTCGAAAACGCAGGGATAGTGGTGCCTCTCTCCCATAAAAGCCCCAGTCCGCCATACAATTTCCTTTTAGATGCAAATTTACATCTTTAGTAAATGGGCCGCGTAAGTCAATGATTTAAAAGAAATTTCGGGAAACGCCTTCGTGCGCTGGACGGCGGAGCGCTGGCTAAACCTTACGTTTTCTGCTCATCTTAAGATTCAGACAGGGTGTGTCATGCAACACGAAGAAATTAGTTCAGGAAAGCATTTGGCTCGTGAAGTTGGCGGGATTATTGCGATTCGCAGGAAGGCCAAGGGATTGACTCATGCACAACTATTCGAGCAAATGGCAATTGAAAAAACAATGAGCCGTTTAGAAACGGGCATATCTCACCATCATTGGCACGCCTTGAACAAATAGCGAAGCTATTAAAGTGCGAAATCAGCGATTTGCTGAACATCAGCTCACCGGATATCCATGATCAAGCACTGGCACTGATGAAACGCATGGAGGACTTGCAAAGCCGGTTGGCAATCCTCGGGGATGAACATTTGCCGAACCGCGTTGTTCGCGAAAGACCGAGTTCGACCGAGTTCCGATAATTTTCCAGCCGGAAGATTTTCTTGTTATTCTTCAAGATCAATCGCGGCCTGGAGTTCCCCTAGGGCTTCTTGAATAATATAAATTGGCGCTGTCTCGATTCGCTTGGCTGAGCGCTCGACCAAATCCACCATCCTGCATTGGCTTAAAATCACCGCACCTTGCGTTTGTGTGCCAGAATCCATCAACGTCACTGCCCAGCCTTACACGCGATCAAGGTTACCTCCTTGCGTAATCGCCGCTACCAAACAACGACCACCTCCGATTAAATTCTAAATTAGAAAGAACCAAGACGGGGCGTCTACCTTGCATTTCAGTCACTGGCGTTGGATCAAGAGTGATTAAAACAATGTCACCTTGATTAACTGCGCGGTTACGTGTGGTCATAAAGTCTCAGAACCAACTCTTGGCGCTGCGTCCCACTCTAAAAGGTCAGCAGGCATTGGCGCTGCAAAATCGCATTGCGCATTCAACTCGGATGCTTTGAAGCGTTTTTTTGTGGCTTTGGGAGTCAGGATAAACGTACCACCGCTTTTGGCATTGATGCTTACAGCTTGACCGTCTCGCAAATCATGTTCCCGCAAAAAAAGAGGCTTGAAAAATCAAGCCAGTCGAGTTTCCTATTTTCTTAAAAATAAGTTCCATTTCATCTCCTAAGGTAATACAACGTTATAGGATGTTTTGAGGTGTTGAAAAATGCATTACTTGGTTGTTTTCATTCTATGTATCCAGAGCATTTATTAAATCACCCCGGCCATTAGATCGGTCTCGGATAACTATTTTTTTACTTACAAAAAATAACAGATTCCTATGGTTAATTAAATGTCGACCGATAATAGTAATAAGGCCAAAACTTTATAGACCAGTTACAAGTATTGTATTATTAATTGTTCCGTGTTGTATCTGCTCGATAAACTTATCGGATATGCGGTCAGTAAAATACCAACTGTGCAACTGGGTCGGCGTCCGCCTTACCTATCGCCCGCCGGGGCAAGTGCAACAGGATCGCCTTCAGTTCGGGTCAAGTAGGTGAAGCTATTATCTGATGCGAGTTGGGCACGCAGTTCACATTGTAAAGTTCTTGCGAATTCAGTGTCCCGTATTATTCCCTCGGGTATTTCAGAAATATCAAAAACTTGAGTCATTGACCACTTATGTTTCAGCTCTCCGGCCTGATATAAGTTTGTAGCCAAAGTGCTCAACTCTTCGGCAGCGTTTTGGGCTAATCCTTTGAAAATCACCACGGAATCATGTTGACGTAGTAAATCTAGATTTCTCAGCACCTGCTTCTGATTATAAAGTTCGTGTGGTATCCCTTCCAGCAGGATAGTTTTATATTGATTCCAACACTCTTGCGGAATTTGCGGTGCCGCAATATTTCCCAATATATCAGGCTTTACTAAAGGAGAAATATCAAGCGTATCGCAGCCAATGTGGTTTCCCCAATGTCCTTCCCCCTCGAATAAGTTTATCGCAGTGCCACAGCCAACAACCAAGGTGTCCCGACTGAATGGGCGGACATGTAACGCTGCCCATGGATCATTGGGGCTTTTCAACTTATCCCCACTTTGGTTGCCCATTCTAGTTTTAATACTACGCACCAAAAGGTCTCCGGCCATTGAATGATGATTAACTTTCATGTGATATGTGCCTCTGAGTAATGTCACGTTGTTGAGGGGCGAATAACCTTAGATTGCCGGTTACCGCTTCCGATGCGCTGCTGTGTCAAATTATTATGAAACAACTTTTAGTTTGATTGCGAAACCAGCTTTGGAAGCCAAGTAGTCCCTAACAATTTATTGTGATAGATGGCGAACTTGGCCGGATGCGCTGCAGGACGAGCACTGGTAGCAGTGAGCAACGGTGCAGAACGGGACAGCGCAGCCAGATATCACAAGAAATTATTGGGCTCCTTAGGCATGGTAATGATCCCCGCGCGATTAACGCATTTGCTATGACATGGGGCCTATGTTTTAGTTGCATTGTCGCAACGATTGATTGTGATGAAGCGATGGGGAAAAGCAGCAAAGGGAGGTGCCAGATTTATCGATGTCAAATCGTTCGATATTTCCCGAAGCTGGGATGGAGGGTAATCCCCCCATTTTTAAGATGCGCTAAAAGTAGAGGTTAAGCGGCCAGTACCAGTTTCTGTTTTGGTGTGATGCCGCCCAGGCCCATATGAGGCCGATCATGATTGTAAGTCCATAGCCAGCTGGTAGCAAAATTTTGTACCTCATCAATCGATTCAAACAAATGATGGGCCAGCCAGTCATAGCGTACGGTCCTGTTATAACGTTCGACATACGCGTTTTGCTGCGGATTGCCAGGCTGGATGAACTCGATGCTGATGCCCCGCTTGGCGGCCCACGCCGATGTGACGGCACTGATATATTCCGGCCCGTTATCACAGCGGATGGCCTGGGCTTGCCGCGCCATTCGATGACTTGATCAAGCGCCCGGATCACCCGTTCCGAAGGCAACGAGAAATCGACTTCAATACATAACCCTTCACGGTTGAAGTCATCAATGACGTTAAACAACCGAATACTGCGTCCATCAGCGAGCTGGTCATGCATGAAGTCCATTGACCACATGTCATTGATCTTGGTGGGCACTGCCAATGCCAGCGGCACGTCGCGCACGATCCGCTGGCACGGCTTGATGCGCAGATTCAGCTCCAGAGCCCGGTAAATCCGGTAGACACGCTTATGGTTCCATTTGAAGCCTTTGACGTTGCGTAGATACAGAAAGCACAAACCGAACCCCCAATTACGCTGATTGCTCGTCAAACATACCAGCCAGTCGGCAATGACGGTGTTCTCAGAGGATAGCTTGGCGCAATAACGGTAACAGGTCTCACTGATGCCAAAGGCCTGACATACCACGCGAATCGTGACCAATCTGTTTACAACGGACCACTGCGCCATCTCTCTTCGTTTGGAGGGCGCTACCACTTTTTTGTTAGCGCCTCAGTAACGATATCTGCCTTCAACCGTTCCTCTGCGTACATCTTCTTTAGCCGCCGATTCTCATCTTCGAGTTCCTTCATCCGCGTCATCAGGGACGCATCCATGCCGCCAAATTTGGAGCGCCACTTATAGAAGGTGGCAGTGCTGATGCCATGTTCGCGGCACAGGTCCGGTGCAGGACTGCCAGCTTCGGCCTGTTTCAAAATCTGCAGGATCTGGCTATCGGTAAAGCGTAATGTCTTCATGTAAAAAATCCTTAAATTGCATTTGAGGAAATTCTACTTTTAAACGCTATCTTTTGGTGGGGGGATTACCTACGGAACGTATTACTGTCGAAAAATATCGGCAGGGGCGGAACATGCGGATAGGAGGGTGGAAAGCAGGGTGCGCAGAACTTAAAATTACGGAGATGGATTATTGCTTATCGAACGGCCTACGATATTGGACAGGGCCTTGGTTGTTTTAGGCTTAAAGCCAGGCCCACCGGACAGAGAACCATACCGGAAGAATCAGATAACTAATACCGAACCGATGAGATCGGTCGGGTAGTTTCATTGCAGGCTGTTACTTACTTTGCGTTGGAAGATCTGCCAGGCACCGCCATCGCATCAGCAGAGACATCCGTAGCATCGGCCGGACGCGGCTGATCACCCGTATGCTCAATCCATCCGCCGCCCAGATACTGATACAAATCGACCAGATTAGTCAGCCGTTGCAAGCGCGCAGTAATTAGCACCAACTGCGCGTTGTACAAATCGGTTTGTGCCGTTAGTACGCTCAGATAGTTGTCCACGCCATTGCGATAGCGCAAGTCGGATAATTCTAGTCGGCGGTTTTGCGTTTGCGTATAGCGTTCTAGCGACGCGATCTGGCTGTCGTAGGTGCCACGCGCGGCGAGGCCATCGGCTACTTCGCGGAATGCGCTCTGGATCACCTTTTGATAATTGGCGATGTCGATGCGTTTTTCTACTTGCGCCAGTTCGAGGTTAGCCGTGTTGGCGCCACCGCTAAATATCGGTAGCGAGATTTGCGGGGCGAATGACCACGCACGCGATCCTGCGCTAAACAATCCACCCAATGACGGTGACAAAGTGCCAAGTGTGCCGGTCAGTGAAATAGACGGGAAGAACGCTGCCCGCGCCGCGCCGATGTTGGCGTTGGCCCCAATCAGGGTTTGTTCGGCCGCCGCGATGTCGGGACGCCGTGTCAGCAGGTCGGAAGGAAGGCCGGTGGGGATGTTGGCCAGCAATTGCTGACTCTCCAGCGGCAGTCCCGCCGGAAGATCGTCCGGTAGCGGTTGTCCGACTAACAAAACCAGTGCGTTTTCGGCTTGCGCCCGAAGCCGCAGTTGCAATTGCAGACCGGCGGATGCTTGCTCCAAAATGCCTTGGGACTGACGTAAGTCAAGTTCCGATCCGGTCCCGGTGTCGAACTGCAATTTGCGGATTCGGTACGACTCTTGGGTATTGATCAAGGTATTACGGGTGACCGCTAACTGATCGTCATAAGCGAGCATGGTCAGGTATTGGGCTGCGACTGCGGACAATAGCGACATTTGTGCCGCTTTGCGCGCTTCGGCGGTGGATAGATATTGCGCTAGCGCCTGATCCTTAAGGCTGCGGATTCTGCCGAAGAAGTCGATTTCCCACGATGCGTTGAGCCCGACCGAATACGTGGTCGAGATCGTCTTGCCGGACGAGGACAGATCGAGTGGCGTGCGTGATCTGTTTTTGGTTGCGCTGGCACCTACCTCTGGAAATAGTCCGGCGCGCGTGACCTGATAACGCGCCTGTGCGGCCTCTACATTCAGCATTGATACGCGCAGGTCGCGATTGTTTTTTAGCGCGAGTTCTTCGATACTTTGCAGGCGCGGATCGGAGAAGAAGTTGCGCCAGCCTATATCGGCGGCGTTCTGGCCCTTGGCGCTACGACCATCGCTGGTCGCATTTGTGCCGTCCGGTTGCGCGTCGTACACGCCGCCGCTAGGGAAAGAGGTTGCGACCGGCGCATCAGGGCGGTGATAGGTTGGTTGCAATGAACAACCGGCCGCCAGGAGCGCGACCGCTGTCGCGATGAGAGAGTGTTTGCGCATTTTAGCGTCCCTCTCTGACTGCATTAACCGCACTAACGTCGCCGTTATCGGACGGTGGGGGAGTCGATTTGTCTTTGTTTTTACCCTTGCCGATGCTGCTGACTACGACAAAGAACATCGGGATCATAAAAATCGCAAGGAAGGTCGCGGTCAACATCCCACCGATCACGCCGGTGCCAATCGCATGCTGGCTGGCCGAACCTGCGCCGTTACTAAGCGCAAGTGGCAGCACGCCTAGAATAAAGGCGAGCGATGTCATCAAAATCGGGCGTAAGCGCAGGCGCGCTGCTTCGATGGCAGCCTCGACCGTGCTCATTCCCTGCGCCCTCAAGTCGCGGGCGAACTCGACAATCAGAATCGCATTTTTCGCCGAGAGTCCTACGGTCGTTAATAATCCAACCTGGAAGAAAACGTCGTTTTCCAGTCCGCGCAAGGCCACCGCAGTCAGTGCGCCCAATATCCCGAGCGGTACCACCATGATGACCGAGAACGGAATCGACCAACTTTCATACAGTGCAGCGAGGCTCAAAAAGACGACCAAAATCGAGATCGCATACAGTAATGGTGCTTGCGATCCAGACTGACGCTCTTGTTTGGACAGACCCGTCCACTCGTAACCGATGCCCGCCGGTAGTTTGGCGGCGATTGCTTCCATCGCTTCCATAGCCTGCCCCGTAGATTTACCCGGTGCTGCCGCACCCTGTATTTCAACGGACGAAATACCGTTATAGCGCTCTAATTTAGGCGAACCGTACACCCATGATCCGGTGGCGAACGACGTGAACGGCACCATGCCGCCGGAGGCATTGCGGACGTACCATTTGTTGATATCTTCCGGGCTCATACGGAACGGGGCGTCGCCTTGCACGAATACTTTCTTGATACGGTTATCAGTATCAAGGAAGTTATTCACGTACGACGCGCCCCATGCGATGGAGAAAGTCTGGTCGATATCAGCCGCTGCGACACCCAGCGCATTAGCTTTTTCACGATCAATATTGACCTTGAACTGCGGCGTATCGCTCAAACCGTTAGGGCGCACCAGCGCCAGCGTCGGGTCTTTTGCCGCCATGCCGAGAAGTATGTCGCGCGCTTCCATCAACTTTGCGTGGCCGACCCCTGCCTGATCCACTAGTTGCATGTCAAAGCCAGACGCTGTGCCGAGCTCTGGTATGGACGGTGGACTGACCGGAATGATGGTCGCGTCTTTATAGGTGCTGTAGTGCTTGAACATCCGGGTAACCAGTGCCTGGACCTTTTGGTCGGCTGCCTGACGATCTTTATAATCCTTCATCTGGACGAATATCAGGCCAGAGTTTTGACCGCGCGCTGCGAAGCTAAAACCATTGAGTGAAAAGGTCGCGTTGACAACGCTTTTTTCGTCCGTCAGCAAATAATGCGTGACATCGGCAATTACCTTGGCAGTGCGTTCCTGCGTAGAACCCGTAGGCGTTTGCACCAGTACGAACATCGTACCTTGATCTTCATTGGGCAAAAAGGATTTAGGCATTTTGACGAACAATATCCCGACTGCGACCATGATGACAGCGTAGATAATCAGCCAGCGACCTGAGCGCTGGATAACGTGCGTGACGCTGCGATGATACTTTTGCTGGCTTTTGTTGAAAGTGCGGTTAAACCAGCCAAAGAAACCGGTCTTTTCTTCATGGTGACCTTGCGGGATCGGCTTAAGCAGTGTGGCGCACAACGCTGGCGTCAGGATCAGCGCGACCAGCACGGACAAGACCATCGCCGCCACAATCGTTAGTGAAAACTGTCGATAAATCGCACCGACCGAACCGCTGGAAAATGCTACCGGCACGAATACTGCCGATAACACCAACGCTACACCGATCAACGCGCCGGTAATCTGGCTCATTGCTTTGCGCGTCGCATCGCGCGGTGATAGCCCTTCTTCGGCCATGATGCGCTCGACGTTTTCCACCACCACAATCGCATCGTCCACCAGCAGTCCGATGGCTAGCACCAGACCGAACATCGAGAGCACGTTGATCGAGAACCCGGCCACCGACATAATCGCGAAGGTGCCGAGCAGCACAACCGGTACCGCTATAGTAGGGATCAGCGTGGCGCGCAGATTTTGTAAAAACAGGTACATCACCAGAAACACCAGCACGATACCTTCAAGCAATGTCTTGAATACTTCTTCGATGGATAACTTGACGAACGGCGTCGTGTCATACGGATACTTGACCGCCATGCCTGCGGGAAAAAACTTCGACAATTGATCGATCTTGGCCCGCACCGCGTTTGCCGTGTTCAGCGCGTTGGCACCCGTTGCAAGCTGGATACCAAAGCCAGCGGTTGGCTGACCTTTGTATTTGGTATCAAAGTTATAATTTTCGGCACCAAGTTCAACGCGTGCAACGTCTTTTATCCGCACTTGCGACCCGTCGGCGTTGACCTTAAGCAGTACGTCGCCGAATTGTTCGGGTGTCTGTAATAGGGTGGACTGGGTGATCGTTGCCTGCAACATTTGGCCAGGGACTGACGGTGTACCACCAAGACTGCCAGCTGCGATCTGTACGTTCTGGGCGGTGATCGCGCTCTTGACGTCAAGTGGGGTCAGCGCAAAGTTGTTCAGCTTGTTGGCGTCAAGCCAGATGCGCATGGCGTATTGCGAGCCAAAAAGTTGCACGGTGCCAACGCCATCGATGCGGCTGATTTGATCCTGCACCTTCGATGCGACGTAGTTGGTCAGGTCATTGCGCGCCATGCTGCCGTCTTCAGATACGAACGCCATCGCCAACAGAAAACTACTACTGGATTTGGTGACTTTGGTACCGTTTTGCTGCACGGCTTGCGGCAGCAGTGGGGTGGCAAGTTGTAGCTTGTTTTGCACCTGCACCTGCGCGATATCTGCGTTGGTGCCGGGGGCAAATGTCAGCGTGATCACGGCGCTGCCGGAATCATCGCTGGAAGATGACAGGTAAAGCAAATGATCCAGACCGCTCATCTGCTGCTCAATTACCTGCGTGACGGTACTTTCAACGGTACTTGCCGATGCGCCAGCATAATTGGCACTAATCTGAATGGCGGGCGGTGCAATTGTTGGATATTGCGCGATGGGTAAGTTAAATACCGACGCCAATCCTGCCAACATCAAAATGATAGCGATCACCCACGCAAAAATCGGGCGATCAATGAAGAAATTTGCCATGAAGCTGGCTCCTTATTATTTCGCGCCGGATGCAGCAGGGGCGGAAGCCGTCCCTTGCGCGCCGCTGGCATTGTTCGGGCCAGTTGCGGCAGGAGCAGACGCTGCCGGTGCTGGCAGCGTGGTTGGGACTGTTTTGACGACCGTGCCGGGCTTGGCTTTGTCAACCCCGTTAACCACCACACGGTCACCGGGAACGAGGCCGCTCTCGACTACCCAATTGCTACCGTAGGTGCCAGAGGTAACCAGTACATGTCGGACGACCTTGTTGTCAGGACCGACTACTAGCGCAATGGCTTGTCCCTTGGCGTCATGCAATACGCCGATTTGAGGCACGATCAATGCTTTGTCGTTGACGCCTTCGTCAATCGTCGCGTGTACAAACATGCCAGGCAGCAATACGCGGTCTTTGTTCGGAAAAATTGCCCGGACCGTGACCGAACCTGTGCTGGTGTTAACGCTCACATCCGAAAACTGCAACTTGCCAGTTTCTGTGTACGGACGGCCATCTTCGAGCACGAGGGTGACTTTTGCAGCATTCGCGCCACTGGTCTGCAGACGTCCTTCCTGTATCTGGCGGCGTAGTTTGAGTCCATCGACGCTGGATTGCGCCATGTCGACATACGCCGGGTCGAGTTGCTGCACGGTGGTAAGCAACGTGGCTTGACTAGCTTGCACATATGCGCCCGGGGTCACCTGCGATAAACCGGTGCGGCCCGAGACTGGTGAGGTGACATCTGTATAACTAAGATTGATCGCTGCCGTATCAAGCAACGCCTTGCCGGACGCGACATCGGCAGCGGCCTGACCTTGCGTGGCAACCGCATTGTCATAATCCTGTTTGCTGATCGCGTTACCGGCAACAAGTATTTTGTAGCGTGCAATCTGGGCATTTTGTGACACCAGATTGGCCTGCGCCTTGGCAAGAGTCGCTTTCGCCGTGTTCAGCGCAGCGATGTACGGAGCGGGATCGATTTTGTACAAACGCTGACCGGCCTTGACCTCGGCGCCTTCGGTAAATTCACGACGCAGTACGATGCCATCGACCCGTGAGCGCACCTGCGCGACCAAAAACGCACTGGTACGTCCCGGCAATTCACTCGTGACCGGCACGGATGAGCGCTGAACAGTAAACACGCCTACTTCGGGCGTTGGCGGTGGCGAAGGTGGTGGTTTTTGTCCGCAGGCTGCGAGAAGCGCAGCGATAGAAGCGGTACTAAATAAGCGGAGGGCAGACCATTTGACGCGCATGAGCCGTCCTTTGTTGACTACAAAAAAAGAGGGGATATCGGCTCAGGAATTGCGCACGCGGTGGGCAACAGGCCGATGGCGGTAATTGTACAAGGTTTCCGTTTTTATTATTTCCGCTGGGAATTAATGGAAAAAAGGGTGAAAAGCGCCATTTTTTTTTACTAATAAAAATAGGAATGGATGCGCAGCCGCGATAGCGCCTGCCGCCGCCCGATTTGGTTGATCGCCCGGATTTAAAGTTTGTGCCGCATACGCTAAGGTTGCCTAAGTCGTTTTGAATGCCTTTCCCCAAAATTTCCGAAGCTTGCCAATGCTAATTTCAATGCGTATTGGTAAAACAAACACGCAAATTAATATATCGTAATGTGGTATATTCGCAAAAAAATAGCTGCAACTAAGCAATTGACGCGGGTAAATTCTCAATACGATAAGCAAGTCATGATCAGAAAAAAAATTAGCTGGCTTTGGGATATTCTCACGCGTTTTGACTCGGTGGATCGTTTTGAACGGATGCGCGCCTGCGCCGGTGCGTTGATCGGCATCACGCTGACGGGCGCTTGCAGCATTTTGATGCTGGGACATTCTGTCGGTGCGTTATGGCTCATCGCACCGATGGGTGCATCGGCGGTGTTGTTGTTTGCGGTCCCAGCGAGCCCTTTAGCGCAACCATGGTCAATTGTCGGCGGTAATCTTTGCGCCGGCTTGATCGGCGTTACCTGCGCCAAGCTGATTGGCGAACCAGTGTTAGCTGCCGGGCTTGCAGCCGGACTCGCGATAGGCGCGATGTTTTGGTTGCGCTGCCTGCATCCGCCGAGCGGCGCCGTGGCGCTGACAGCGGTGTTGGGTGGCCCGGCTATTCATCAATTAGGCTATCATTTTCTGCTGGTGCCGGTCGGCCTGAATACATTTTTGCTTTTGTTGACGGCGATATTATTCAACAACGCCACCGGACGGCGTTATCCCCATATCGCGTTCAAGGATCACAGTAACCAGCACGCGTTGAAAGACGTCGAACCGACCGCGAGAGTCGGGTTTACACCCGAGGATCTGGACATCGTGCTGAGTCGCTATAACCAGGTGCTGGATATTAGTAGAGGCGATCTGGAAAATATTTTTCTAGAGACCGAGATGGAGGTACATCGCCGTCGATTTGGCATTGTCAGTTGCAAAGATTTGATGTCGCGAGATGTTGTCAGTGTGGATTTTGGTACGGATTTATTAACTGCATGGAACCTGCTGGAGGTGCACCGATTGACTGCTATTCCGGTGGTGGGTCGGGGCAAACATGTAGTAGGAATTCTGACGAAAGCCGATTTCATAAAACCCATTCGCCTGCAAAATTACGCGCAACTCGGCAAAAAACTCAGGCAACTGTTACGCAACGTGCCACGCGCGCATTCGAACAAGCCTGAAGTCGTCGGGCAAATTATGTACAAGGACGTCACAGTGGCCCGGGAAGATCAGGCGATAGTGGAATTAGTGCCGCTGATGTCCGATCGTGGATTGCATTCGATTCCTGTGGTGGATGACGACGGACGACTGGTCGGCATGCTGACGCAATCCGATCTTATCGCGGGTTTGTATAAGAGCCATTTGCAGGCTTGAATTGATACGTTCAGTCCAAATTATTAGCCGGTTTCAAGCGCCTCTATTCAGAGGCGAATTTTCTCATCCTCATCGACGTCATCTGACGTGTCTGTGGTTTATCTTCTTTGTGCCCGAATTCTCAAGCGTGACCGGCGCTACTTAATGCGTAGGTATTTTCGATTGCCTTTCCCCCCGAAAGATCGGGAGTCTCCCGAAGAGGGCGTCATACGCGAAGTAATGGAGGAGACGGGGTATCGTGCAGGCGTAGAAAGACTGGTTGGCATTTACTCTGCACCTTTCAAGTCCGATCTGGTCATTTCTTTTGCTTGCACGATTTTAGGCAGGGCCAATTGGGTACCCAATGAAGAAATTGTCCACGTTGGATTTTTTCTGCTCAACGAACTGCCGACGCCAATCAAAAATAACACGCGTGTCCGTATTGCCGATGCGAGCGAAGGTAAGATCGGCGTCTGCAGGACCTTTCGCATTGAAGAGCATGGTTGAGTCGCCCGCCATGCCAAATCTCGTTTGTTTTGATCTTGGAAATGTGCTTGTCAGGCTACGGCCTTCGATGCGTTCCGTGGTGCGCCGAGAGGATCAACCACAACTCGCTGCGTTGCTGAATCAGTACTGCCTCGGGAATATCAGTTCTCCAGATTTTTTTGCGCAACTCGGATTGTTTTTTCCCTTAAATACAGACCCGGCAACGCTACGGCAACGATTTGTGAAGAACAGATTACTGGGGCTGTATAAGGGTGCCAGTACGTTACTTTGTGAGTTACACGATCAGGCGGTTCCGGTGGCGCTTCTGTCTAATATTAATGAAGCCCATTGGGATTGTCTAAAGTCGCTGCGTGCTTTAAATCAATGTCATTACAGGTTGCTATCCTTTCGGTTGCGATGCCAAAAACCGGATGATAAAATATTTCGATGTCTCGAAAATATTTCTGGCTATTCCGGAAACCAGATAATATTTTTTGACGATTTGATGGAAAATATTCAGGCCGCGCGAAGGAGAGGCTGGTGTGCTTGGAAAGTCGATCCCGATACATCAATTGAGGGGATCAGAGAACGACTGCACGATCTGAATGTGCTTTAAGGCTGGTCGCGTCATGGTCGAGGGTGTCCGCGTTTAGTGCTGCGTTTGCCGAACCATGTGCCTGCCAAACAGTATTGCGACGATGCACTATACTAATGTTAAGGTGCGGTCACCACATACCGTACCATTGCCCAAACAAAGGAATGCAATGAGCGCACAAACTCTCTCTACAGAAACACCCGTCTGGTTCATTACTGGTTGTTCAACCGGCTTCGGTCGTGAGCTGGCGTTACAAGTACTTGCCCGTGGCTGGCGGGTTGTCGTTACCGCGCGTGACAGGGCGCGCGTCGCTGATTTGGTTGCTGGCGTCGGTGATCGGGCGTTGGCGCTTGCGCTGGATGTCACTGATGCGGCCCAGGTTACTGCCGCGGTGAAAGCCGCCCAAGACCACTTTGGTGTAATCGACGTTTTGGTCAACAATGCCGGTTATGGTTATCAATCCTCAGTCGAAGAGGGTAAGGAGGAAGAAATTCGCGCCCAATTTGATGCAAACGTATTCGGACTGTTTGCGATCACGCGTGCAGTATTGCCCATTATGCGCGCCCGCCGTAAAGGGCATATTCTGAACATTACATCCGTGGCTGGCAAGGTCGGCTTTCCGGGTTCAGGATATTATGCCGCCAGCAAACACGCAGTGGAAGGCTGGTCGGATTCTTTGGCTGCGGAGGTTGTGCCGCTCGGCATCAAAGTTACTTGCATTGAGCCGGGGCCGTTCCGTACCGACTGGGCAGGCCGCTCCTTAAAGCAAACGCCGAATCTGATTGCTGATTATGCCGACACCGCGGGTGTACGTCTGCAGGGCACTTCAGCGGGCAGCGGCGACCAGCCGGGCGATCCTGAACGGGCGGCGGCAGCGATGATTCTGGTGACGGAAGCAGAAAATCCACCGCAGCATCTGGTGCTCGGCGCGTTCGGTATCGATGCTGTGACCAAAAAACTTAAGGATGGATTAGCGCAAATTGAAGCATGGCACGATATTAGCCTTGGTACTGACTTTCCGAAGGTGTAATACTTGAAATGCGGAATGGTTTGAACGATGTAAATGTTGTTTTGATACAATTTTGCATTGGACTGATGCTCCGGTTTAAATCCGTTTTAGCGCCCTGCAGCCGGTTGGTCCCAGGGCGCCCTTCCTCCAGATATTCCAACCAGCTTTCTTTATTGAAATACGGAAAATTGCCAGCATTATCGCCTTTTTTTCTATGAGGTTCATAATATGATGTCGTTCATGACATCGCGGTAGGAGTAAAAATGCACATGCCCCAAGAACCTCCCCCAGACGAGACTCCCCTCCCTGTACCGGTACCGGAGACTCCGCCGCCAGTAAAGGACCCCATCCCAGGTGATATCCGCGTTCCGATTCGGGACCCTGTTCCCGAGAGTGATTCACCATAACCTATGCGGACGAGGTACTAGCGCAGAGTTGATCGGCCCTTGGATGTGTTGGTAGGCGTGCCGTTGTTTGCGCCGGTCTGGCGAATTGAGGATCGGCGCACGCTTGCTCCGCCGAAACCTGTAATTGTTAATACCTTTTACCCGTTTTTAATTGATTATTGCGAGGTTAACGATGGCGATTATTCGAGTTTCTCCGACTGAAATAACGGTCGATGACATAACGTATGTGTTTGATACGGCTTACGCCGCGGATGCGTTTGAAGCTTGCGTGGCAATAACCGATGTACCTTATTGCGTAGATGAATTTCCTCCCGTAAGCGTCAGGAAGAGCAAATAATTATCACCGGATGCGTGGCTTGCATCCCTCATTGGTTTTTGGTTTTTCTCCCTTTCCAGGGCGGCGGTAGACGACTTGTCTACCGTCACTGGCGCAGGGCAACGACCTCAGTCAAGGGAAAAAACGTCGGTTTTACACGTTAACTTTCGATTGTGGCAGCCAAAAGCGATAGCCGTGAGGGGGGCACGTTATGCTTCGAAGCGCGCGTGTATCGCGGAAGTGCGTAGGGGAGAGGCTTCAGAGATTGCAATAGTTTGTAACCTATAAATATAACTACAATGTTACATGCTAATTTGCAGCAATCAAAACCACTCATCACGATAATTGTGAGCGTAATATGTCCAATCGCACCCAGACAATCTCTTTAATGCTTAGTACTGCTTTGTGCGTGGCGATATTGCCGCTGACTGGTTGCAACAAAATCAAGGCATCCGATCAGCCTTCCCGGGATGCAACATCGATAAAGGCGGCTTATGCGCCGCCGACGGCAGAACAGTTATATCAAATGGTAGGTCCGATTGCATTATTTCCCGATAAGTTGGTAGCGCAGGTTCTTGCGGGTTCGACCTATCCCGACCAGATTACGCGTGCTGATGGCTGGTTAGCGCAAAATAAGGCCTTGAAGGGCGCGCAATTGGTCGCTGCCACAAATCAACAGCCTTGGGACGTTAGCATAAAAAGTTTGACCACGTTCCCTGAGGTGCTGAGCCAGATGGCGCAAAATATTCAGTGGACCTCGGCATTGGGTGCGGCTTACGTCAACGATCCGATTGATGTGATGAATGCCATACAAGTCATGCGTCAGCGTGCAGCCAGTAGCGGAAATTTAAAGACCTCCAAACATCAAAAAATAGCGGTGGTCTCACGTGGCAGCAATACGTCGCCAAATGACTATGTTCTGCAGGCCAGGGAGCCGCGTGTATATTCCGGTCCGCAGATAATTGCCGCGCCGCCCGATATGATTATGATTGAGCCGATGGAACCGGACTACGTGTACGTGCCGACTTATAACCCACGCGTGGTATATGGCGAACCGATCGCATACTATCCCGGCTATCGATATGAGCCGTCGCGGCCCACTTACAGTACAAGCGAGATTGTCACGACCGGTGCGATTTCATTTGGAATCGGTGTTGCGGTCGGCACGGTAATTAGTAATTCCAATTGGGGCTGGAACTCCTGGGGCATGCAGTGGGGCGGGCACAGAGGGCATGATGGTGATGACCGCACCGATCGCGGTCGTGGTCGTGATGATGGCGGTCCGGATCGCGGTGTCTGGCAACGGCCCGCTGTTGTTTATAACAACTCGACTTATGTATCGCGCTCTACTACGATCGTTAATCGGGTGACTAATAACGTCAACAATACCAACATTAATAATACTAATAACATCGCTATTTTCAATAATAATTCTGTCAATAGCGCCAATAACAGCAACGGCATAAATAACCGGAATAACGTAACAAATAATGTCGTTCCGCCGCCGGATGGTAACAGGGTGCAAGCGAATGTTGGGCCTTCTAATGCTGTAGTGAATGGTAATAATGTGGCGCGTCCAAATTTTTCTGCTCAAAATCAGCCAGAGATAGATCATGCAGCGCGCAGAAACGAGGGTGCGCGTGGGACCGGAGAGCCTGTTTTCAATAATATGAATCGTGCCCAGCCGACTCAAAACAACATGGGATTGGCTCCGCCCGTTGCAGCGCCACCCAATTTTAATAGCATGAGCAAGCCTAATTTTGCGCATATGGCCCCGGCGGCTGGCGCGCCAGCACCTCAGCATAATATTATGCAGCAGAATTCTGCGCTTATAGGGGGCGGAGTGCAGGGCATCGCTCCGATGAGTCCTGCCGATTCGGGCGCGCCACGTCAAAATCAAGAGCGTCTAGAGAACAATCGGCAAAACAGGCCCGGATACGGCGGTCAGGCGCAATCAGATATGACGCGTCCTTCGAGTGCTGCCCCGGCAGCGCCTCAGGATCAGTCGCACACGCAGCAACAAGGGCGTCCTCAGCCGCAAAATCAACCGCAACCCCACGTTCAGCCGCAGCTACAGCCGCAGGTACAGCAAGAGCAACGTGCTCAGGCCCAGCAGCAAGAGCGTGTTCACGCCCAGCAACAGGAACGTGCACAGGCCCAGCAACAGGAACGTGCGCGGGCACAACAGCAAGAACGGGCGCGGGCACAACAGCAAGAACGGGCGCAGATGCAGCAGCAACAGCAGCAACAGCAGCAACAGCAGCAACAGCAGCAACAGCAGCAACAGCAGCAACAGCAGCAACAGCAGCAGGCACAACAACAGCACGCTCAGCAACAACAGGAGCGAGCCCAAGTCCAGGCTCAAGCCCAAGTTCAGGCTCAAGCCCAAGTTCAGGCCCAAGCTCAAGCTCAGGCTCGGGCTCAGGCTCAAGCTCAAGCTAGACCGCCAACGCCGCAGCAAGAGCGGCCCCAACAGCAAGCGCAACCACGACCACCGACACAGTCGCAGCAAACGCCAAATCACCAGGACCACGGTGGTGGTCGTCCGCATGACAAAAAGGATGAGGGCAAGCACGAGTGACGTACTTAATCAGCTACCAGACAGTTCCTTTTCGCTAATTTGCGCTAATATATGGCGGTGCACCATTCGGTTGAGTAACAGGGACGTCGCCACGCGGCTTTTACCCTTTTTAAATAACTATCGCTGTCGCTTAAGTGCCCGTCCAAGAGAACAGGAACCCCCGTAAGCGACGATAGTTTCGAAAACTAGTTTTTTAGATTGGCCGTTGCAACTCATGAATTACTGGAATGATTTTACGCATTATGGTGGTAGCACAGTCATGCTTTCGGGCGCGATTGTGGTGACGCTCTGGCTGATTGCCGGACGGGCCTGGAAAATGGCGTTATGGTGGTGCGTATTGTTCGGCTCCGGCTTAACGCTGGTGCTCGTGACCAAACTCGCGTTCGTTGGCTGGGGTGTTGGGATACGGGCGCTAGACTTTACGGGTATCAGCGGTCATGCGATGCGGGCAATGGCGGTGATGCCTGTGATGCTTTATTTAGTCTTGCAAAAAGCGCCTAGACGATGGCGGATGGCGGGAGTATTGGTAGGTATTGGGTTTGGGATAATGATCGGTATTTCACGCCTGGTCGTGCATGCGCATTCAAATTCCGAAATGATATCGGGATGCATATTGGGTGCGATAGTCAGTATCGGCTTTATTGCCATTGCAGAGCGCTGTGCCCCGCCGACAGTAAATCGCTGGTTGATTGCTATAAGTCTGATGGCGGTGTTTAGCACCAGTTACGCTAAATCAGCGCCGACGCAACGCTGGTTGACCAGCATGGCATTATACGTCGCTGGTCACGAGAGGCCCTATATCCGGTCTACCTGGAAAATGGCTCCGCCCCGCGCCGCCTCATCCTCGGACCCTGCAGTCGACGAGCTCCTGCTGGAAGAAAATTAACGCATCAGAATGGTGTGACCGCGCTTAACGAAGTTGTTTTTGACCTTTCGCCTTCCCCTATTAACGAGAACGCACTATGAACATTCATATCACGATGGTACCGCTGGTTTCCTTGATTGCTGGCGTACTCATTCTAGTCATGCCGCGGTTGTTGAACTTTATCATCGCTATTTATTTGATCGTAATCGGTCTGGTTGGGCTCTTTGGTAGCCATCTGCATTTGGGCTGATGTCGATCCCCCTATATCGTTGTGACGAATCAAAATAGTTACCATCTGCTGCGCCACCGCGCTGCCGGGAATTAACGTAGGGGCGGGCATGGGGTGACAGAACGTCGCACTGCCGCGCACGTCCTGAGCGTGGGCTAATTACCTCCCGGTGACACTCTTAATACACTCATAAAGTGCCGGCCATTTAAACGGCTTGAAAATATAGCCATCGGCCTCGGCTTTAATGCCGCGCAAGACATATTCATCGGTAATCTGTGACGTGACCATGATGACCGGCGTTTGTTTTAAGGCTGGATGGCGACGGATGTAGTCCAAAACATGGAATCCGTCTTTCCCCGGTAGTCCCGGCAGCATCACATCAAGCAGCACCAAATCCGGTAGCGGACCAGAACCAGATGCCGCGAGTCCGTTGAGGGTAGTAATCGCGTCTACGACATTTTCAACGATCTGCACCGTATGGTTTTTATGTTGTAAAAGCGACTCCAGCAAGTGGCTCAACGATTCGTCGTCCTCTATCACCATAACGTTCATGCCGGTGCCGGCTATCAGATTCGCCGGACTGACTGAATTTGGGTCGCTCGGTTTTTGGCCGTAGGCATAGAAACCTTTTTTTTCGAGAATAGTTGCTCCTCTGCGCGCTTCAGCCCAGACCTGCACGCTCTCTTGCAGCGAAAGTTCCTTGACTTCAATGGTCGGCAGGGTATTCGTAGATTTCAGCATGCCATCCGGCGCGTATGCGCTGTTCTGCGACGTCCCCATTGCCAAGTCGCCGGGGCCGTCGAGATTGACGCTGGAAAAAACCCGTATTAATCCAAGTTTGAGCAATGACTCCAGCGTGATCGCCAATCTATTATTGGTCGCGGCGTCAAGCATCCCGGTCAGGTCGCTCACGCTGGAGGTGCCGTTGATCAACGTCAAAACCCGTGCGTCGTCACGCCCTATATTTTTAGCGCCAACTTTTAGCGCGTTCATGCCTCTGGAGGTCTTGCTGTAAATAGCCGAGTTATCCATTGCTTCTTAATTTCTCCGTATTTACCTGGTACTTTACTTGTTACTTCAACCGTTACGCTGGCATAATTTTGTCGCTTCAGTATTCTTTGGGCAATATAGCTGCGAACATACCTTATTCAGCAGACATTTTAAATTCATGCTGCGGTCAATTACGCTTTTCTATTGTAACAATCGACGCATGCACTTGAAGCTCTGACAAACCCATGCCGATTTCGCACAAAGCATCCTCGGACCAACTATTTTGATTGATATGCGACTTCAGTTTTTGCTCCAGTTTGCCTGCTTGCTTTCCTAACGCCTCTAGACCGAAAATACCGGCGCTGCCGCTTAACGAGTGCACCAGGCGCAGTAGCGTACTCGCGGCCTCGGCATTGGTTGATTGATCGCCAGCCTTTTTGCCACAATCGTCGCCGCAATTCAATTGACCTTTGCAATGCGCCAGCGCCATATGCATTTGGGCAATTTTGGCAGGCAGCTTGCCCATATACTCACGTCCGAGCGACGCCATTAAAACTGCTAACTCTGTGTCCTCATGGACGATGGGTTCGTTATTAACAGGGTTGATCCGGTTTGGTTCAAGCTTGTCAGGCATTATTTTTGCTCCACAATTCTTTGATTTTGTGCGCTAGTAACATGGGATCAAATGGCTTGGCGATCACGTCCAGCGCACCTAAAGATATGAGGTATGCGATTTCGTGCGGTTGCGCTTTTGCAGTCATGAAGATGGTAGGAGTGCTTGCGGTGGAAGTTAATGCGCGCAGTGCGGACAAGGTCGAGGGGCCATCCATTTCGGGCATCATGACATCAAGCAAAATCAGATCGGGCCGATTGCCACTGTTAATGGCAGCCAGCGCTTCTGGCCCGGAGCTGCAGATGGTTACCGCAAAGCCGCCGATGGATTGAAGTGCCAGGCTGGCGATACTTTGAATGTCGGTGTCGTCTTCGATATACAAGATCGAGCGGAGAGCGGCAGCGGTTTTTCTTGGCGGTAACATCATATGTTGGCCATCGGCACTTTACATTTTTGGGTACTTATTTTAGGGACACCATTTTACTAGACACTGAGTGCTGCTATTGAAGGAAGATCAATAAAAAATTTCGTAGGATGACCTGTTGCGCTAAAGAAATCTATCCGCCCCCCATGCTGCTCGACCAGATGTTTACTAATACTCAGGCCCAGACCTGTTCCGCCCTTTTTACGAGAATCAGCGGAATCACCCATCGCAAATTTTTGAAAAATACGCGGGCGGAATTCTTTTGAAATGCCGCTCCCATGATCGATAACAGAAATGCGCACCCAGTCTTTTCCTGCCTCTTTATGCTGGTCCAGTTGCAGCGTTACCGTGCCACCCGTTGGTGAGTATTTGATCGCATTCGAAAGGAGATTAATCAGTACCTGAATTAACCTGTCACGGTCGCCCGAAATTTGGACCGTGCGCTCGTGCGACGCGACACTCATGATCAACCGGACGTTAAATGTTGCCGCGTAGCCTTGTGTGGCCTCAACGGCTTGCTGGGCCAGCGACAGTAGCGGTTGATTGACCATCTCAAAGCGCATGTTGCCGGATTCTATCTTTTCAATATCCAGCACATCATTGATCAGCCGTACTAATCGTGCGCAATTTTTACTCGCGATTTCAAGCAAACTTTTGGCTTGCGCGGGTAGCTCGCCTGCCACGCCGCCTACCAGCAATCCGATAGAGCCACGGATGGACGTCAGTGGTGTGCGCAACTCATGTGAGACCGTTGAAATGAAATCATTTTTCATGCGCTCAATTTGTTTTCTGTCTGAAATATCATGCAAAAAAGCACTAAAAAAATAGTTGTCCCTATCGTCCACCAGGCTGATGGTGATTTCCACCGGGAACTCGTTATTTTCACGATCCAGAACAAGGCGCTCCATGCGGTGATTGAGGAATTTCATCGCGTTCGTATTGCCGGTATCGGTCGCGGTGCGAGATCGGTCTGCGCTGCGGGCCTGATAAACCTGGGCGATGGTTTTGTCGATAATAGCCTGAAATCTCAGCGGGACGATCGTGCGCGACATTTGTTTCCCTAGAACCTCCTGTCGCGTCCAGCCGAACATTTTTTCCGCCTGAGTGTTCCAGTCGCTAAAATTGCCGCGTGAGTCCACGCCCACAAAAGCGGCTTGCGCGCTCTCAAGAATACTTTGAATACGATTTTCGCTAACTGTAACCTTGGTCAGCGCCTCGCCCAGCTCGGCGGTACGAAGTTCAACCCGTTTCTCTAAAGTAAGATTTAGTTCTTTTAGCGCCGATTCTTTTTTGAATAAATTGCCAACCAGGGCATTGAGCGATGCGGTCAAGGCCTGCACCTCGAAATAGTTGCTGTTGCTTGACGGCGCCGGAATATTTACGATCTCGCCGTTCTGTATTCTTTGTGCGGATTTGGCGAGCGCGCGCAACGGCAAAATAATATTTCGCGCCACAATCAAACCGACTAGCGAAAATAGTATGGCCGCGGCTGCTCCCGACCAGAGCACCTTTAGCTGAATTTTTTTAAGCGGCAAAAGCGCGGCGGTTTCACTTTGCCTGACTAATATTGTCCAGCCCATGCCGGGATAAGATTGATATCCCGTGCTGCGGCTAAAACCCACCAGATAACGCTGGTTATCTGGCCAGGTTTCAACGGTATATCCTGCCGCGGATTTTTGCGCCAGTTTCAGGCTGGGCAGGTTGATCGTTTTTCCTTCTAATTCCGCTGGACCGAGCAAAACCTTACCGTCTTTATTGACGATGACCGAATCGATATTACTTTGATCGCGCGCCGTAAACATTGATCGCTTAATGTCATCGGCCCAGTGCCAGGATAAATGCGCAGCCAGTACGCCTGCGGTTTTGCCCGCTTTATCCAGATACGGAAACGCAATATCAATAATACGCACCGGTTCGTTGATGGGGTATTTATCTGCAGGCAAAAGCTTGGCCAATAATGTGGCCTCATGTACGTCGCCCAGATTGATCCCGCTTAGCGCATTGTTAAACCACGGTAGTCGGGAAGCATCCATACCCTCCAGTAAACCGTGTGCCGCGACAATGACTTTACCGTTAGCATCTGTCATCCCGATCCAGGCATAGTAGGGATAGGTGGTCTGGAGCGTCTCCAATTGTCGGCGACGTTGCACACGATTGTCGTGCAAATTGTCAGATATTGTGACCATATCTTCACGGTTAGCCATCAGGCGTACTTCGCGATAACGTTCGAACAGACCGCGATCAAAGGCGTCCGAAGTTTGCGTTGCCCGTTCTGCCAGACCGTTGCCGATGCGCGTTTCGACAGAGTTAGTGGCGGCAATTTCAATCACCTCCACCAATATGCAGGTCAGTAAAAGTGATAGCGCGGAAAATGTTAATGCGAGGTAGAGGCCCACCCCACGCATTGAAAGGTATTTTTTTAATTTCAGTGGAATGAATGGCATAACATCGTCGTATGAATGAAATGATCGCTATTTTTGGCGTTGTTGTGCGGTCTTGTTACGCGAGTTGGGGTTGGGCAGTTAGTTGTCGCGATCCTGCAAAAGTCAGGATGCTCTTTTATGTTAAGTAATAATTGAAAGTTTAACCTTTGATGAAGGCCGCATCGTCCAGGTTCATTTTGTCAATTTTGCTTTCAAAAAGAGTCGAAAAAAGCGACGCCGATCTCTATAAAAGTTGCTCGGCGTCGCTTGACGTTTCAGCGCAATGCATTCAACCACTTAAAAATATCTTACTTGAGTACGCTGCTTTAATACACTATTTTAATCCAGCAATTCAGCTTACGAATTTATCGGATGGTGCGTCATTAATGCGTCAACTGGGTACGAATTTCGCCGCCCGGATTGGCAGCGCTATGCACGTTGACATATAAATTGCCTGCCATGTAACTCGCGTACTGACTGTCGGTCAACATCGCACCAGCTGGCACGGACCACATATTGTCTGCGGTCTTGCTTAACGGCACTATCACTGGACCATTTGTGCCTGCCGCGCCTTCATGGATGTGTGCTGCCTTGCCATCGACGCCGGTAGTCGTGACCTTACCGCTGACCGATTTATCGGCTCCTACCGTGATCGCCGCAACGCCGCTTGCCTGCGAGGTATTCGGCGGCACTTCATGCGCCCCATCAAGCTTGGGTTGCATGCTATGGCCCATCATTCCCATTGGATCACTTGCTGTGGTGGAACAGCCTGTTATCGCAGCAGTGGCAAACAACAGTGAAGCTAGCAAACGGGGTCTTGCGGCTTTTTGAAAGTTGAACATCGTGATTTCCTTTGCGGTTATTGAGCGATGTGAAAAAAATGCGTCCTCGAGATACTTCTGGATGTTGCTGTAAAACAACTAATAATGCAGTTTAGCGGGCGTTCGAAAAAAGGCGATGTGTTTGATGGTTTCTGCCTCTTTGTAACCCCTCTTTCCAATCAGGGACTGTGCCCAGCAAGTGCAGAGATTACTTCCCCGGCGTTAGTGATGAGCGTTATGTATGTTGCCATAAGCATTATGCGTCCGAAAAAAATAAAATTTGGTTCTATTTTTAATTTGACAATGCGAATCATTCGTATTAAATTTCAGGCTTGTTTAGATTATGCAATATTCAAATATTGTTCTGGAGTAAATTTTACTTCAGCGCATCTTTATTGACATTACCGATTCATTATTTTATTGCTTTGTAATCTTAGTCAGCCAACTGGGTTTTGATCCGGCCAGCCAGCCAATTGTTCACGCTCATACCCATTGCCCGGCCCTCTCGGGTGCTTACTGACTTACCAAGGAATTATGTAATGAACCGACGTCTCACGCCATTGGCCGCTGCTTTGCTGGCAGCCTTTGCTGCGCCTGTAGCGATGCAGCAAACTGCTTCCGCCCAAACCATACAAATAGCACAAGACTCTTCAACCGCGCCAATCGATGCTGCCCTGCCGGAAGTCACGGTCAAGAGTGTGAAAGATAAATCTGACTATAATCCAGGCACCAGCACCGTCGGTGGCAAGGTTGCGACGCCGATTCGGGATATTCCTCAGTCTGTGAACGTCATTAACCGTGCGGTTTTGGAGGCGCAAGGCGCAGCGTCATTGCAAGAAGCATTGCGCAATGTGCCGGGCATTACCATCGGCGGTGCGGAAGGCGGTCAGATCGGTAACAACTTTAATTTGCGAGGTTTCAGTGCGCGCACTGATATGTATGTGGACGGTTCACGCGATCGCGGCCAGTATTATCGCGATACATATTATCTGGAATCGGTTGAAGTCTTAAAAGGCCCATCATCAATGCTGTTTGGGCGTGGTTCCACCGGTGGCGTCATTAACCAGGTGAGTAAAGCGCCGTTTTTAGCCAATGCCAATCAAGTCTCACTGAGCGCAGACACCAATGGCGGCGTGCGATCGACAGGCGACTTTAATCGCCAGTTGTCGGACACTTCTGCGTTCCGTATCGAGATGATGGGGCAAGAGGCAAAAACCAATCGCGACCAGATGCGCAACACCGATTTTGGCGTGGCCCCATCGCTGCGATTCGGAATCGGTACGCCGACTGAAGTTACGTTGTCGGCGTTGATTTCGCACAACAACGACATGCCGGACTATGGTTTGCCACCGCTTAACCATCAGGCAGCGCCCGTCAATCGTAATACGTTTTACGGCCTCAATGATGATCGCACCATTCAGGATGTGGCGATTGTCAGCGCGCGCGTTGAGCATAAAATCAATGCCAATATAACTTTGCGCAATCAGACGCAATATAGCGATTACACAACAAACGCGCGGGAGACCGCTGCAAACAATGTCGGCACGATGAATAACGGTAAATTCACGGTATTGCCTACTGGCGCGGCCGGTAACACAACCACAGTACCGTTAGATCAACTGTATGTAAAACTGGCTAGTCATGACCGGAATATTCATGATCAGTCGCTCGATAACCAAACCGATTTGATCGCCAGGTTCGATACCGGGTCGATCAAGCACACATTGATTGTCGGGACGGAAATCAGTCACGACGAATACGACAACGCAGGCTATACGCGCAACAATTTACCTATCGTGGCCCTAGTAAATCCAGTCTACCAGTCGCAGCCAGCGAACGTCACGACGACCACCGGCAATCGCGTCAAGTCCAGCGCTAATGCATTAGCGGCGTACATCAACGACACGGTTGCATTGAACAAGGAATGGAAATTGGTGGGCGGTTTGCGTTGGGATCGCTATCAGGCTGAATTGAACAATAGCATCGCCTCCGGCACGCCAGCGCTGACGCGCGCCGATCAAACCGTTAATTTCACTAGTGTCCGCGCCGGTGTAATTTATCAACCGACTGATGCGCAATCTTACTATGCGTCATACGGCACATCGTTTAACCCGTCGCTTGAGCAATTAACTGTCACCTCGGGCCAGCAAGCTATCGCGCCAGAGACCAATAAATCCTACGAAGTCGGGGCAAAATGGGATCTGTTCAATGGCGATCTCTCCCTCACTTCGGCAATCTTCGATATTGAGAAAACCAACGCGCGCTCATTGATAACGACAGGCGTATATCAACTCGATGGCGATGTCCGCGTGACCGGATTTGAATTCGGCGCAACCGGTCACATCACACCGCAATGGCAAGTGATCGGTGGTTACACACATCTGAATCCGACCGTCGTTCACGCGTCCGCAGCAGATGGCACACAAGGCAAAACACTGGCCAATACACCACGTGACAATATGACTTTGTGGACCACCTACAACCTCAGCAAACAGTGGGAAGTCGGCGGCGGTATGTTGTACATGTCCAGCCGTTTTGCGAGCAACACCAATGTGGTGTCTGCTGGCGGTTATACACGCTGGGACGCGACTGTCGCTTTCCATCAACCGAAGTATGATTTACGGCTGAACGTACTTAATCTGTTCGATAAACATTATATCGACGCATTGATTCCTTCCGATGGCGGTCGCTCGGTTCCCGGTATTGGAGTTACCCTGCTGGCAAGTGTGAACTATCGTTTCTAATCTAAAGGTGAGCGATTCATGTTGTTAGAAATCCCCGAAGTATTGAACGCGGAGCAACTGCTGTTAGTCCGTGAAAAACTCAACGCCGCGGGCGACGCATGGGTCGATGGTCGCGCCACAGCCGGTCATCAGGGCACCCACGTCAAACGCAATCTGCAAATCAATGAGCATGCGCCGATTGCGATTGAACTGGGGGACCTGATACTGGCCCAATTGGAGCGCCATCCGCTGTTTATCAGCGCTACGTTACCCAATCACGTTTATCCGCCAATGTTCAATCTATACCAGGGCGGAATGGCATTCGGTAGTCACGTTGATGGCGCAATAAGATTAATCCCCGGAAGCCGGGCCAAGATACGTACGGACCTGTCGGTCACATTATTTCTTAGCGAGCCGGAGACCTACGATGGCGGTGAATTGCTGATTGAGGACACTTACGGTGTGCAATCCGTCAAGCTCGCAGCCGGTAACATGATTGTCTATCCGGCGACCAGTCTGCATCAGGTCAAGCCGGTAACAAGTGGTGCGCGTCTGGCCGCATTTTTTTGGGTGCAGAGTTTGATTCGGGATGATGCACAGCGCACGTTATTGTTTGATCTGGACAGCGCCATCCAGCGCCTTAATCAAGCTGCCGCCGATCCGCAAGCATTAATTCAACTGACTGGTAGTTATCATAATTTATTACGCATGTGGACCGATATTTAAGCATCGGATTTAATCCGAAACAGGCGGACGATTACATTGTTGGATTACGCCGTTGTCATGTCTACTGTGCGGGCATTGTTGTGCCTAATTTCGCGGCAAGCGCCACGACGATCAACAATACGAATAATTCGGCGATCAGGATGCGCCTGAACCCTGCGGCACCATTCACCTGATCGTGCGCAGATTGATCTAATTGCGCCAACCAATACCAACGATTACGCAATCCAAGTCCCGCAGCAATCGCTACCGCGCACAGTTTCGCCAAAAGTATCCACGTATACTCAGCGATCCAGATATTGGCGGCTGGTCCTAGCGTGCGGGCCACATTGTATAAACCGCTCGCGACAACCACCGCCAACGCCACCGTCGCTACTTCAGAGAGACGCTGTGCCAGTGCGTTACGTTGAGGCGCGCTCCATTTGGACCATGCTGGGGTAAGCAAAACACAGACCAGAATCGATCCTAGCCATACTGAAGCGCCCAGTATATGCGCCATGTGAATCAGCACCGAAAAACTAAAAAATCCCTGATCCGCCGCGTGCCCGGTGGCAGCGCGTGCCAGCGCAAAGCCCACCATGCCAAGGATGAACAATGGACTCCGCAGGGGCAATGGGACAACGACGGTACCGAGCAGCATGGCTATCCATGCTGCTAAACTGAGCCAGAGCATCGTACCAAAGTGGGACTTGGTGAGGACCAGCCACAGCGCGGCAGGAAACGCCATCAACGCCGTGTCCGTCATCGCAACCGTGCTGACGCACCCATACGCCGCCAGTCCAATGCCTAACAGCCAGCAAGCCCAATAGGTAAGGCGGCGCAATGCTGCAGAAGCCGTCGCCGCTGATATCAGCGCTGATCCCTTAGAGGGGGACAGCGCAGCAACGCCCATCGCCAAGGACAGCGCGATGATCATTACCGCTGCAAATAGCGGTTGCAGCAATTCAGCGGCGCTCAGCGCCATCACTTTACCGTGAACGTATAACCGCCCTGAGTACGATGACCATCGGCGGCCACTGCGACCCATTTCACCAGATAAATACCCGTTGGCAGCACGGGTAATGGCACACGCATCGTCTTGTGCGTTGTCGCGTCGATGACTGCCTTGGCACTATTGACCTGCTTGCCGTGGGCATCACTGACAATCAGACTACTAAAGGTCGGTTCAAGCGCGTCATCGTAGGTTATACGCACCTCTTGCGGTGCACTGATAGCCGCCCCCGCGAGTGGGGATTGCGATTCGGGATGCGCATGCGCGTAAGCCTGACCGATGCTGGCCACGCACAGTACGCTGAGCGCTAATAGATGAGACAACGGATGGGACAACGCAGGAAGCAACACACGAGAAGAAGAAAGTTTTAACATGATAGGCCTTTAAAAAACGGGTTTTCCGATTAATTGCGAAAAAATATCGTCGAAGAAAAAATGTGTCTGGACCAATACCCCAACCCCGTTACCGCTCGCGCGGTTGGCCGGAATTTGTGCTTCTACGCCAATCTGACCCCGCCGCGACTCCCAGATAACGCCGGGATTGATGGTGCCCGTCGTGCGCCCGGAACAATTGCCGCTGGTACAGGTGCTCATGGCAAGCTCCACCACCGGAATCATGTTGGAAAACGGTGCAGGCAGACCAATGTTTTTGACCGAGTATTGTAAGTACGGCAGGCTGTATTGCAGCGTCACGCCCCAGTTCAGCGCATTGGGCACACTGCGATTGGTCGCATATTGTTGACCGATGGTGCCAGTGATGGCAAAAGGCTTGAGCCAGCGTAACGCCTCCGGCAGATCGCCAAAACCTTTGCCCGCATAGATGGTCGGCGTGTAAGCGGAGTAACTGGTGCCGATAGCCTTGCTTCCGGTGCCGCCAATGTTGCTATCGACGCCAATCGATAGCATGAATTCGTGCACTGGATTGACATAGGCGAGGTACTTGATTCCCAGCTTAAAATTGTCCATGCCTTTGACGGTAGGGTTACCGGATACATGTTGTGTGGCGTAATTGTCGCCAACACTAATCGCGAGATTAGAAGTGATGGTTTTGGCATAGTTGAGCGACAGGCTATTGTTGGTAGCCAGGTCGCCGTCGTCATTGGGCAACCGGATGTGTCCAAACTGAAAATTCAGCTCATCGCCTACGCCGGGATCATCGACCGCCAACGTCACGGGAAATGTGCGGTCACCTGCTATGGCATGGGTGTGACCAAGCGGTGCCATGCTTGCCATAGCAACGCCAAAAGCCGCACGAATAATTGCGTTTCGCATTATGTTGAATTCCATCGAGAAAGTGTAAAGAGGCAAGCCGCCGCATGCAACCTCATACGCGGCATGGTTTGTCCAGGAATCCGTTTACGCTCTGCAACGAGCGGGCATTAGTTGTTAATAGACGGCGCGTAGAAACCGGCGGGGTCTGAAGACCATGAAGGTTTTGCGCACCGTTAGTATCAACTCAAGCCCGCAGCAAGATCGTGAACGGATTAAAAAAACGAGAACGGTATTAGCGCGAGGGTGGCGGCTGGGGACGGCTGGCAGCGGCAACGGTATGAGGGCGGAACGCTGCACCGAAGGTGGCGATGAACGTGTGGTGAAACTGCGCAATGGCGGCGAGTTGCGGCAGCGTAGTGACTAAAAAAGGGGAGTGGGCGAACAGACTGCAATAGCCGCATGCCTCCTGATTATCTTGGTCATAGTGACCAGCGTTACCATGGTGACCGTAGTGACCGTAGTGACCGTAGTGACCAGCGTGACTGCCTTGGCCCCGTTGGCCTTGTTGCGCATGCTGGTACTGCGTCGACGATACAGAATGCGCTGCGACTGTATGGACCGGCATATTCGCCATAGGACCAGCCGCCATAGCACCAATATCGGTTTTATCAGTTGTGCCGCCTGTCGCACCGTCGTCCTCGGCGGAACGCATACCGGGATGAATCGTACAAAGCAACGTTGCCTCAATGCTCTCAAAGCGGTTGGGAAAGGCAATGGCGAATCTTTTGGCGGATAGGGTTTGCGAGATCATAGGCGCGAACCCACACATCAGGATCACGAGAATCCCAATCCATGCGCCGTATTGCATTCGCCGTAAGTCGACCATACTTAATGCAGTCACCGTTGAAAAGATAACGTGATTATCACATACGAGAAGCCCGAATGGGCTGTTATGCGGATCAAAGTAACGCCGGTATTTTACGGCGGGTAATGGTAGCCTCGCTACATCTGCACGACAACCGAGGCCTTAAAGCGCGGTGACAGACTCCAGATAATTCTCCCGGATGCGCGCAACGTCTACACCCAAAATTTGCGCCAGGTAATTTTGCATACCGCCATGGTCGTCATCGATCACCTGTTGCGCAGCCTCCAGATAGGCCGCCTCCACCAGCAGCAATGGCGTGATTACCTCAGCCGATAACCCAAGCGTTTTAACTTGCTCATGCAGGTGAGCGCTTCCCGCTTCGGTGTCGAGATTGGAGGCCAGATAATCCGCAATAATCGTCTCCGGGGCAACGCCAAGCGCTGACAGTAGCAACAGACTGGCAAATCCGGTCCTGTCTTTACCTGCCGTGCAATGAAAAAGGATATTGTGATTTTGCTCCGCTAACTGTAAAAACCGTCGGTACTGGCCTTGATAGCGCAGCGGGAATTCGCGATAGAACGCGAGCATGAATTGTCGGCCCTGTTCCGCTGTGCCATTTTGAAGCGCAGATAGTACAGATAACTGCGCCAGATTTTCGACCATGATCGGATCTGCAATCCAGTTGAATATCGCCCCGAAAGGTGCTTCAGCGGCCTTCTTTTCGCCATCGGTGCGGAAATCGATGACCACATTCAAATTGAAATTCTGCAACCGTGCGATGTCGTCGGCGGTAGCAAGTCCGGGATTGGCGCTACGCAGCAGACGCCCGGTTTGTATCCGTCGCCCATCTGAGGTCAGATGGCCGCCCAGATCGCGAAAATTTTGCACCTGCTTAAATAAACGATGCGAGTTTGGTAATGGCTGGCTAGCGCTTTCGGTTGTGGCGGGCATTATCGGGTGTGCGGGCAAAAGACCTCCGGAGGTAAAAAGTGGGATAGTGTGCCGGATTGTTGGATCCTGTTAGATGCGCATTAGACGCTTTATTGGCGACCATGCAGCCACAACAAAATCATGCAAGGCATCAAATTATGCAGCGCATGCAGCGTATGAAAAACGTTAGTTTACTTCAAACCGACTTCCTTCCCGGATTTTCGCTCTTAAAGCAAATTTTTTTGCAGCATGTACATGCTGATTTCGTACTTGTAAATACGAAATTCTTTGTTTTGAAAACGCCTGCTTTTTGGTTTAATGGATCAACGTTTTGTATTGCCAATGTTTTTGCATCTGCCGGTAAATAGCAATACGTAGATTTTTCAGAGGTTATTCATGTCAGCAGTTACGCGTCAATGCTATTGCGCTACAGCGTCACGCATGGAGCTGACCTTTGCCTGGTGGGTCAACGGCTCACCGATTAACTGATTTTGAATAGGATCACCATGCCCAACAGTGCCGCGGTATCTGCCAGCAACTTCGCAACCAATATTGATAAAAGACTGCCTCAGCGCATTGTTGCCAGAATACGTAATGACGGGGATGCTTTGGTAGCCGCACATAAACTCGCCCTCGATTTTTCGGTTGAGGCCGCTTTGCGTGACCAACAAAGAAGGTTGCCATGGGATGAGCTGGAGCGTTACGTCAGCTCCGGATTGTGGGCCATTTCTGTGCCGCAAGAGTACGGTGGCGCTGGTGTTTCAAACGTCACGTTGGCAGAAGTGATTGCTATCATTTCCAGTGCTGATGGCTCGTTAGGGCAAATACCGCAGAACCATTTTTATGCCATTGAGCTTCTGCGTATCAACGGTACTGCATCGCAAAAGAAGTTTTTCTTTGAGCGGGTACTACAAGGCGACCGCTTTGGCAATGCACTGGCCGAGATCGGTACGCGCACCTCGCAAGAACGCAAAACGCAATTGATTGCGGATGGTAAAAGCTTTCGGATCAACGGTCGTAAATTCTATGCGACAGGTACACTTTATGCCGAATGGATTCCGACATCGGTCATCGATCACGCGGGGGTTCAGCATTTAGCATTTGTACCTAAAAGTGCCGACGGCTTGACGATTATTGACGACTGGTCCGGTTTCGGCCAACGCACAACGGGTAGCGGTTCGGTGGTGCTGGACAACGTCGCCGTGGATGCCAACCACATCGTTCCATTCCAGGCAGCGTTTGAGACGCCTACGCATGCAGGACCCTTTGCCCAATTACTCCATGCCGCCATTGATTTGGGTTTGGCGCGCGCAGCCCTGACCGATGTGATCGGATTCGTTCGCAGCAGGTCCCGGCCTTGGGTAGACAGCGGCGTCGAGCGCGCTTCTGAGGATCCCCTCACCATCCATGAAATCGGCAACCTGACCATTCAGTTACATGGAGCAGAGGCGCTGGTCGAACGTGCCGGTCGCTGGGTAGATCAAGCTGCGGCGCATCCAGACGAGGAGAGCGTTGCCGCAGCGTCGATAGCAGTGGCAGAAGCGCGGGTGTTGACCACGGACATTGCGTTGCTGGCCGGTAGTAAATTGTTTGAACTGGCAGGCGCGCAATCAACCTTGGCAGAACACAATCTTGATCGTCATTGGCGTAACGCACGCACCCATACGCTGCATGATCCGGTGCGCTGGAAATATTTTGCGGTCGGCAATTACTATCTCAACGGGAAAAAGCCGCCGCGTCATGGCGCAATTTAGTACCGCAGCGTCTTATTTTAGATTTATTTACATCCTAAATATTGCAGTGAAGCGCTCACTGCATTGAACCAAAATGTCTAAAAAGAAAATACTTCTCAACGCATTCAGCATGGACTGCGTGAATCATATCAACCATGGATTATGGACGCATCCGCGCGATCAATCCGAGCGTTACAACGATATCGCGTACTGGACCGACCTCGCCAAATTATTGGAACGCGGCAAGTTCGATGGCTTGTTTTTGGCCGACATCGTGGGCGTGTACGACGTTTATCAACAATCCGTCGATCTCACCTTGCGGGAGTCCATTCAACTGCCGGTTAACGATCCAATGATGCTCATTTCGGCGATGGCACATGCCACGACTCATTTGAGCTTTGGTGTCACCGTCAATTTAAGCTACGAAGAGCCGTTTCTGTTTGCACGAAAAATGTCGACACTGGATCATCTGACCAAAGGGCGGATGGGCTGGAACGTAGTAACCGGTTACCTGGAAAGCGCAGCAAAAGCGATGGGACTTACAACCCAACTCGCCCATAATCAGCGCTATGACCGGGCAGATGAGTTTATGGAAGTTGTCTACAAATTGTGGGAAGGTAGTTGGGATGAAGGCGCTGCGCGACCGCCAACGCCGTATTTATGCGCAACCCGATCAGGTGCACAAAATAGATCACCATGGTGACTACTATCGGGTCGAAGCCATCCATTTGAGCGAACCATCCTTGCAGCGCACGCCGGTTATATATCAAGCCGGTTCCTCAGGTCGCGGTCAGACTTTTGCCGGTCGTCATGCAGAATGCATTTTCATTTCCAGTCAGAGTAAGGACGCGGCTCGCAAACTGGTACCAGAGGCTCGGAAGGCTGCGACAGATCAGGGTCGCACCGCCGCCGGCGTAAAGGTTTTCAGGGGATTGACCGTAGTGGTCGCGCGAACCGAATCAGAAGCGTGGGACTTGTTTAACGAATACGTGCTCTATGCCAGCCCGGAAGCCGGTCTGGCGCATTTTTCCAGTGGTACCGGGATTGATTTTTCCGGTTACGGAATGGATGAACCAATACGCGCTGTAAAAAATAATGCAATTGAATCGTTAGTGAAGACAATCACCAATCCGGAGTTGGAGTGGACCAAGCGCAAACTGTTAAATCAACTGGCGTTGGGCGGACGCTATGCCACGGTAGTTGGCTCACCCTCGGAAGTCGCCGATGCGATGGAAGAATGGGTGCGTGAAACTGATATTGACGGATTTAACCTCACCAGGACGGTCAGTCCGGAAAGCTTTGAAGCATTTGTTGATCTGGTGATACCCGAGTTGCAGCAGCGCGGTATCTACAAAACAGCGTACGCAGAAGGTACGTTGCGCGAGAAAATTTTTGGCAATGGGAATGCACATTTGTCTGCGGAACATATCGGTCGTAGTTTTCGGTCGCACGCGCACGCTGCAGTGTAATTGTGTAATAAGGCGGCCCTTGAAAACCGGGATATTGAAGCGCTCGAAGTTATAAGTAAGTAGAGAAATTCACCTTTCACCTAATCCTATATGTCTTACATGTGACCTATGTTTGCATGTTCTCGCAATTAACGGGAGAACAATGGACAAAGGTCGCCACCCAATTTTGTTTAAGTTGGCTTTTATTTAAGGAGAAAGTTATGTTTCGTCGGTTTGGGTTGGATAACCGATGACAGGCACTTTACGTCTCATTGCCGCCATCGGCCACAAAAAAAACTATTCCGTCACCACATGATCACGCGTTGGTCCGGCGCTAAATACATCTTGTCACCCGGCTTTACATTAAACGCTGCGTAAAATCCCGGTTGATTGGCCAGTGTGCCATTGCCTCGGAACTGCGGCGGGGAGTGCGGATCGATTTTGACGTAGACGATTGCTTGCGCATCGCGTACCTTGCCGCGCCAGACTTGCGCCCAGCCGAGGTAAAAACGTTGATTACCGGTCATGCCGTCAATGACGGGTGCGGTCTTGCCTGCCAACGACAATTGATACGCTTTGTAGGCGATGGTCAGTCCCGAGTTATCGGCGATATTTTCACCGAGGGTGAGTTCGCCGTTTAGCTTATAACCCGGCACCGGACTATACGCGCCGTATTGGGCTACCAGTGCTTTGGTTTTGACGGCAAATTTCTCATGGTCGTCTTTGGTCCACCAGTCGCGGAGATTACCGACCTCGTCGTATTGGCTGCCTTGATCATCAAAGCCATGGCTGATCTCATGTCCAATCACCGCGCCGATGCCGCCATAATTGGCCGCATCATCTGCCTGCGCGTTAAAAAACGGCGGTTGCAGGATTGCTGCGGGGAACACGACTTCGTTCAACTCTGGATTGTAGTAGGCGTTGACCGTTTGCGGCGTCATGCCCCATTCGTCGCGGTCCACCGGCTTGCCTAGTTTGCTGATATTGCGCTGATATTCAAATACGTTGGCACGAATAATATTGCCGATCAGATCGTCTTTTTTGATTGTGAGTTTTGAGTAATCACGCCATTTTTTGGGATAGCCGATTTTGGTCATAAGCGTAGAGAGTTTCTTCTCCGCCTGCACCTTGGTCGCCGGTCCCATCCAGTCTAGCGTATGAATACTCTCACGATAGGCTGCAATCAGGTTGGCGACCAATTTTTCCATCCGTGCTTTATTTTCAGGCGGAAAATATTGTGCCACATAGAGCTCGCCGAGGCCCTCGCCCACGGTATCTTCTACCATTTTCACGCCGCGTTTCCAGCGTGGTTCGTTTTGTGGAACGCCGCGCAATACGCTACCGTAAAAAGCAAAGTTTGCATCCACGTAAGGTTTTGATAGGGAAGAAGAAAAGCGACTCAGCACGTGCCATTTAAAATACGCTTTCCAGGCGGCCATCGACGTTGCCTCAATGACCTTATCAAAGCCTTCGATATAACTCGGTTGACTGACGATGACATATGAAATTTTATCCTTCAGACCTGATTCGAGCAGATAGCTTTTCCAGTCGTTGTGAGGTGCCAATGTTGCCAGCGCGCCCAGTTCGACCTTGTTATAGGTTTTGACGGGGTCTCGGTTTTGGACCTTGGTCCATTGCACTTTTGCCAGTGCGGTTTCAAGCGCCAGAATGCTAGAGGCGCTTTCCGGTGCGTCCTTGTCACCTGCAAGCGCCAGCATCTTCTCGATATGGGCGAGGTATTTGATCCGTGTATCTTTGAGCTTGACGTCGTCGTCTTTGAGGTAGTAATCACGATCAGGCAGGCCTAATCCGCTTTGTCCCAAATCGACAATCACCTTGGTCGAGTCTTTGGCGTCCTGATGGATGCCAATGTCATACGGTACCTTGACGCCAATGCGCGATAGCTGCGCGATCATGCCCGCGATTTGTTGTTTGTTCTGCAGCGCGTCTATCAATGCGAACTGATGGTTCAATGGCGTCGCACCCAGTTTATCGAGAGTTGCTTCATCCATGAAGCTGGCATACATGTCGGCGATTTTTTGTTCATTTGAGCCGGTTATTACTGCTTTGTTCTGAGTGGCGGCATCAACAATAGCGCGCAACTGATTTAATGAGTTTTCGCGCAGCTCGTAAAAAGATCCCCATGACGACTTGTCGGCGGGAATCTCGGTTTTTTTCAGCCATGTACCGTTGACGTAAGTGTAAAAATCATCCTGCGGGCGCACCGTCGTGTCGACGTTTTGCATGTCGATACCGGATACGAGAGGACTGGCAGTGGCAATTATGGCCGCGGCGTGAGCGGAGGGAGCGTTATCAGCAGCGCTGTTGGCGGTTGTCATCAAGGTGAGTCCTGCGGCGGCTATGAGGGTTTGCGTCATAATACGATTCACGAGAAAAGAATCCTTTACGAGATTAATCGAAAATTTATTCGGAAATTAACCGGCGATAATGAACCTGTATGCCTGCGTGCGCAAGGCCTGCGAAGTCTGCGCAGCCCAGAAGAGCAGGGGCGGGCATCCAGGTGAAATAGCATTGTACTGATTACTCTAGCCGATACGTGTTTTCGCGTGTCGGCGGTCCAGCAAAATCGCTGCCGACCGCATACAGGGAAATCACGATTCGGTCAGGTTCGGTGGTTCTGCTGAGGATGATTTTGCTCACTGGAATTTCATCAAGGACACATTTATTGCGCCGGTCAATTCGCAACTCTACCATTGAGTCGGTGGTTGCCACAATGGTGTGATTGACACGTTTGCAGGTCGGTGAGTTGATTATCTTCTCGGATACCGATAGCACTTTGTTCGTGACCAGATCTTTGTTGGTCGCATCCGGTGTCAGGCTTTCAGCCCATGTTCCTTCCGCCCATTGTGGCATTGGAAATCCTGAAAGCGATACGGACGAGACGGGCGTAGCCAGCAGGCTGGGGAATACATCGTGCGCCATCTGACGGGTCAAGCTAAGTTTTAATCGAGAATTTTTTATAACATCCGTCACTTTTAGTGTTCTGACCTCGTTGCCATTCAGGCTAATCGTCAAATCCTGATTCACGGCGCTGCGCGAGACTTCTTGCAAACGTTGCGTTGCGGCAGGGGTGAGTTTTACGCTAAGTACCACAAACTCTGAGTTGTGTTTTGCCTGATCTTTAATATTGAGGTTGATTTCTGCAAAATCATGGTTTGACGAAAAGTCAATGTTAGCGGCGTTAGCGGCGTTAGCGGCCATGGCAAAGATTGCACCCGTCACGAGCGCCACCAGTTTCCACCGTACGGACGTCAATTTCTTGAAGTTGCGGATCATCGCTATCCCTCCATTGAATTAATGTAGGACTTATGCAAATGGCCTAGCCCTGTGCTTCGGGTCATCTATGCCGCTCGACCGATAACGCGCCAATAAAATCTACTATCTTTGAGCGGGGAAAGTAGGCGAAGTTCATTGTCTGATTAGCAAAAAAGTTAGCGTTACGATCGCGATGCACCAAATTAGTTGTTTTTCTTATAATGCAGCAATACAAATATTGTCCAAATGCGTACAAATTTGCGGCCACCGGGCGAGGAAGAATATATTATGCGGAATCGCAACAAAACTAGTGGCCTTCCCCGACGTTTCAAAAAGGACGCCACAGACTCATGGAACCGCTATTCATGGAGCCGCTATTTTTGCCAGTTCAGGTATTGGTCTGGCCGGACTATTCCGCAAGTCGTTGTGTAAGTTGTTGTTTATAACGTTGTTTACAATAAGATAGGATGACACATGGCGCAGCAAGAACTTTCCCCCGCCCAGGATCGCCGTAAGCGCATTTTTGCGATTGTCGGCGCCTCATCCGGCAATCTGGTTGAGTGGTTCGATTTTTATGTCTATTCATTTTGCGCAATTTATTTCGCGCCCGCGTTTTTTCCTAGTGGTAACTCCACGACGCAATTGTTAAACACCGCGGGCGTATTTGCTGCGGGATTTTTGATGCGCCCGATCGGCGGCTGGATTTTCGGACGGCTCGCAGATAAGCGCGGCCGTAAAACCGCCATGATGACTTCCGTGTTAATGATGTGCGCCGGATCCCTGGTGATTGCGTTTTTGCCGACTTACGCCACCATCGGCGCCGCGGCACCCGCATTGCTACTCTTAGCACGCTTGTTGCAAGGATTGTCGGTCGGCGGTGAATACGGGACCAGCGCTACCTATATGAGTGAAGTCGCGCTTAAAGGTCAACGCGGATTTTATGCATCGTTCCAGTATGTAACGCTGATCGGTGGGCAATTGCTGGCGGTGCTGGTGCTGGTGATTTTGCAGCAGTTGTTGACGACCGAGCAGTTGAAAGACTGGGGCTGGCGCGTGCCATTTGTGCTGGGCGCCTGCGCTGCGGTGGTAGCTTTATATTTGCGTCGTTCGCTCAATGAAACGTCAACCTCCGACTCACGTAAAAATAAAGACGCCGGAACCATCGCTGGCCTGATGAAGCATAAAGTCGCGTTCATGACCGTCATCGGGTTCACCGCCGGTGGCTCGCTGATCTTTTACACATTTACCACTTACATGCAAAAGTATTTGGTGAATACTGCCGGTATGAGCGCCAAAACGGCCAGCGCGGTCATGACCTTCGCGCTGTTCGCGTACATGTTGATGCAGCCTTTATTTGGCGCATTGTCGGATCGTATTGGACGTCGCACTTCGATGCTCTGGTTTGGCTCGTTGGCAACGCTGGCGACGGTGCCGATTTTGCACGCGCTGGCCGATGTCACCAATCCTTACGCTGCATTTGGATTGGTGATTCTGGCGCTGGCTATCGTCAGCTTATATACGTCAATTAGCGGTCTGATCAAGGCAGAGATGTTTCCGCCGGAAGTACGCGCCCTCGGTGTCGGTCTGTCGTATGCGTTAGGTAACGCCATTTTTGGTGGGTCGGCGGAGTTCGTTGCGTTGAAACTGAAATCAATCGGCATGGAATCGACGTTTTACTGGTACGTCACCGTACTGTGCGCGATTGCATTGATTGTTGCCATACGCATGCGCGACCCCTCCAAAGAAGGTTACCTGCGCAATGAAGATTAATTTAAACTATTAAACCTGAGCAAGATCAGACGTTTAAACGGAGATAGAAGCATGAAAAGTAAAGTATTGATGTGCGGAGTAGTCGCGTTGCTGGTATCAGGAAGCGCATTGGCAAATGCCGATCTTGCTAAGGCCAAGAACTGCATGGCCTGCCATTCGATAGGCAATAAAATTGTAGGGCCAGCTTTTAAGGACGTCGCAAAAAAGTATGAAGGCCAACCCGATGCAGAAGACAAGCTGGTGCAAAAAGTATTGAAGGGCGGGTCAGGTTCTTGGGGAATGATTCCAATGCCTGCCAATACCCAGGTCAGCGATGTAGAAGCACACACCCTCGTTAAGTGGATATTGGCTCTTAAATAAACTTGTGGCGGGTTGGTATTCAAAATATGTAGTGCTGAGTCAACAGCCTCTAAGGCTGTCGAAGGATCGTAGCGGGAGAGGTTGCGCCCGCTACTTTTTATTTTGAAAAGCTGCTCTTACTCGTTTACTTCGTCACCCCAATAATCGTGCGCTGTCCGCCTTTATAGGTGTACATGGTCAGCGTCGCGTTTTTCATGTCGCCATGCCCATCAAATGCAATCGTGCCGGTCACGCCTTTATGGCTGATCTTGGCCAATGCTGGTAAATACACTTTGGGATCGGTTGAGTTGGCCTTCTGCATCGCCTCCACCATCGTCATCAACGCGTCATAGGCATACGGCGCATAAATAACTACGTCGTGACCATAGCGCGCCTTAAAGGCGGTTTTAAACGCGTCCAGCGCCGGTCTGCCAGCATCCTGAACGCCTCCCGCCTCAGCGCAGATAACCTGATCATCCGCCAGGCCATCACCTGCCAGCTTCGGTAATTGCGTGGTGCAGATCGCATCTCCACCCATCATCTTGGCTTTGATACCCAATTGCTTCATCTGCCGCAGCATCGGCCCTGCGCCAGCATCCAGGCCGCCGAAGAAAATTACATCAGGCTTCTTGGCCTTGATCGAGGTCAGGATCGCACTGAAGTCGGTCGCCTTGTCGTTGGTGTACTGGGTCGCAACGATCGTTGCGCCCGCCGCTTTTGCACGTTTGGTGAACTCCTGCGCCAGACCTTGACCATAGGCCGTGCGGTCGTCAATCACCGCAATTTTTTTTGCGTGCAGCGTCTGTACTGCGTAACGTCCCAACGCACCGGCTAATTGACCGTCGTTAGCCACTACGCGAAAGGTTGTGTTATAGCCTTGCTGCGTATATTTGGGATTGGTGGTGCCGGGAGATATTTGGGGAATCCCTGCATCGTAGTAAATCTTCGACGCCGGAATACTTGTACCCGATTGCAGATGGCCGATCACGCCTTGTACTTTTTGGTCCACCAGTTTTTGCGCGACAGCCGTGCCTTGCTTAGGATCGCCGGCATCATCTTCTGTCAGCAAAACGAACTTTATTTTCTTGCCGCCTATGGTGATGCCTTTGGTATTGAGTTCTTCGATCGCCATATTTGCGCCGTTCTGTAAGTCCTTGCCGACGTAAGCGATAGGGCCAGTAGTTGGGCCAACTTGCGCCAGCTTAACGATCTGCTCCTGCGCCAATGCCGCGCCAGAAAACGCGAATGCAATGACGGTCGATAAAGTAAAAGTGTTTGTTTTCGATAGCACCGTGGATTCCTCCTGTTAGTTCAGATTTGATTGCGGATAAATGGCTACGCATCGTTGATGCAGATATTGCAGCGCACCTGTTTGTATGGTCAGCAACGTGAACATTGCCAGCAGCGCGTGCAACCAAGATAGGTTAAGCGATCCCCGCATTGGACGCCATTACACGCATAGCATGGTGAATGTGCTTTTGTTCTCGCTCTCCCCATTTTCTCGCTCGAGCTTTGAGAATTTTGGTGAAGCGGTCAACATCCAAATAATAATATTTATATGGCGAGATGCGAGATAAATTTATTTTTTTAGGTGTTTTACTTAGTTTTGCTTAACTAAGTAAAACACCTAACTTTGTCGGGAGGATGGGCATTTTGTGTAACTCTGCGTTTATAATTTATCTCACATTAGGTGCGGTGAATACTGAAAAATATCTAGCAATATTTGAGGGATCGCGCCTATACGTTTCTGACCCGTTAATTTCATATTAACAGGGTTATTTTTTATATAAATTGCGTGTCGTCAATGACGCCAAATTGGGAGATAACTAAATATGAAATTTGCACAATACAAACGGAAAGTGCAACGCGGGTTTACGCTGATTGAACTGATGATTGTTGTGGCGATTATTGGTATTTTGGCTGCTATTGCTTTGCCTGCTTATCAGGATTACACGGCGAAGGCGAAATTTGCAGAAGTAGTTTCTATTGCGAGTGCTTACAAAACGGCTGTGGCTGTGTGTATACAGTTAACCGGTGGTACAACGGGTTGTGACTTAGCAAAGAATGGAATTCCAGCTTCGCAACAAACTCCCAATGTTACGGAAATTAAAGTCGCCAGTGGAATGATCACAGTAATACCTTCTTCTAAGCTGAACCCCTTGTCCACGTTAGTGCTGGAGCCAGAAATTGGCGTTGCTGCCGTTAAGTGGAATACCGGTAAAAGCGGATGTCTAAGAGCTCAAGAAAAAAATGGTGACAAGGGCGTTGCAGTACCGGTTCTATGTGAATTGGTAGGCCCCGCCGAAGCTTCTAGTGCTAGTTAATTTCCCATAATATTATAATTTTTTGTGGCGATATATTAAGCGTACAAGTTAAAATTTTCAGTCAGATATTGCAACTTTTTTAAGTTTAATGGAGTTCTTTAATTAACTGTCGCATGGCATTCCAAATTTCCCCTCGCGAAGGTATTTTATAGCTGTTATATTTTCCACGACGTTCATATTTTTTAATATCCGTGTGGAAGAATAAACGAAAATTTTCTTGGAGATTCTATGAGAATTTCTCAATATAAGAAGCGCTTTAAGAAAGGATTTACGCTTGTTGAGTTAATGATTGTTGTCGCGATTATCGGTATCCTTACGGCGATCGCGACGCCAGCTTATCAAGATTATATTATAAGGGCCAAATTTGCAGAGGTTATCGCGATAGTGGATGCGTATAAAGTTTCGGTCTCCATGTGTGTTCAAGTGCTGGGTGATACAGCCGGTTGCAATGCCGGTTCGCATGGCATATCAAAGACCCAAAAGACAACGTATATAGAGAGTGTTCGGGTGGTTAACGGAAGTATTGCGGTCTATCCCTCAACCGAACTCAACATAAATTCCACTTATGTTCTTCAAGCGAAAAAGGGTGCGGGCGCAATTACTTGGTCTAACGACGGCAGCGGATGCCTAGAGGCGCACCCTAAAATTAAGGATGAAGGTAAGAGGGTGCCAATACTTTGTAATGCAACATAACTTTATTAAATCCCGGCGAGGCCAAGTTAGCGAAAAATCATTTGAAGCTTCGGTCCTTTTATCCTTCTTCATTGCTCTCATTGCGACCAATAATCATCAAAATAGTAAAAAATTATTTTTTTTAAAAAATGTACATGTAAAACGTGATGGTATTAATGTGCTCGTATTCCCTGCAAGTTCTCTTCAGGATAAGAACTATCGCGCCAATGTCGCTAAAGTGAATGAAATTAGTATGCTAATCATGCGTTGAACTGAAAGTCTGAACGCTATTCTTAAAATGACGTTTTACGTCAATAAATTGCGACCTCGCTCGGCGTGCTGATTTAGCCATCCGGTAATCACGTGCAATTGGATTGTTTCGAAACTCGGAAATTTATTAGTATGAATCTGGCTGAACTAAATGGTCTGGAGTGCATTAGTAATTTAAACTAACTCCAGATAGCCCTTAAAAAATGAGGCTCGAGCCTTTAACGGGTGTGCAAATCTAGGACGGGTATTGATCCCAACCAGTAAACTCAATGACGTGACGCCGTTGCAGTCGGTGCGCAATATAACAGAGCTTTGATTGGGCGGTAATGGATCTACGGAATTATAATCGTCCGCCAAGATCATGGGGCCAGTAGACGAGGATGGCAAGCCGTTCAATTTAGATGTGCGGTTTAAGGATGATGGTGTTTACAAAGACGGTGCCCTGACGTGGGGCAGCCGGGGAAAGATAAATCGGCATTCTTTCGCGGAAGTCATTCATGCGAATTTATAGATGATCCGGATGCCCGCTAATCGAGGGACATTGTCCATCCCTGGCGTTTGACGGGACGATAACGCAAACGCTAATAGCGTAAATTATTTAAGTATTCAGATGCAATAAATGAGTCGTCTTTTGGCCCCTGAGCGTAATGCCAGGGGTTTTTTTTGCGTTTCGATATCCAAGGTCCCCAAGCAGAAAAATATTAAATATTTGATGCGAGCAATCCCCTTAACGTGAGCGTTGCGGCCAGTCAGGAACTGGTCCAGATATCCAGTCTGGGGTGAGTTATCTCACCTCCCCGTTCTTGGAAGAGGGCACGAACTTCATGCGAGTGTCAACGAAACCGGCAGGGGGGTCAATTCAGGATCGGCATCAACATGCAGTGAAATGAACGGTCAAATCAGAACATCACAAAGATTAGTAATCTTTGTGATGTTTTTCTTCACATAATATAAAGTCAACGTTGCAAAAGTATAAACATTCGATTTATGATTGAAGTGATTTTGTTTTTTCTAAAACGGTTCGATTATTTCCACATCTATCAGGCTTATCCCTTCAAATTACCGCGCTATCGCCGCCACCATAAAATCTATAAATCATTCTAGGAGAATTACTTTGGCACTACTCCCATTTGCTCGCTCCCGTACCGCATCTTTTTTCTCCTCGCTCTTTACTCCGCGGCTGGACCTTCAGGCCCGCAAAGCGTTATGGACAATTTCTACTGTTAGCGCCAGTATCGGCATGACTCTTTGTATGACGCCCGTAGCATCGGCTTCGAATTTTTCACAAATGGTTTTTTTTGGCGACTCCTTAATGGATAGCGGTTTCTATACCGGCGTCGGGCAACAGCCGTCCTTCACGACCAATCCTGATTTGATCTGGACCCAACTGCTGGCGCGTAAAAATGGCTTAACCGCTGATCCGGCCTATGTGCTTACGCCGAATGGCGTTGTACCTTTGAACGGGACCAATTATGCGATTGGTGGTGCCCTGACGAGCCAGCAGTCTTTGGATCCTGCCAGCGGATTTCTCACCCCTTCAGTCACAGATCAGGTTAACAACTATTTATCGAGCCGCCCTAAAGCAGACAAAAATGCGCTTTACAGTGTGTGGGCAGGCTCCAATGACGTTTTTGCGTACACAACGCTGAATCAAGCTGGCCTTGGGGACCCAGATCCGGCGGTACAGGCCGCCACCGCGCAAACAATCGTGGGACTAGTCGCGGGAGAAGCTGTGAATGTCGCCGGTTTAGTGGGGACGCTACAGCGTGCCGGTGCAGGTAAAGTACTGGTATTGAATTTGCCGGATATCGGGAATACGCCATTAGCGGCCCAACTCGGACTGCAACAATTGTGGACAGCGTCAGCCTACACGTTTAATCAAACGTTGAATCAAAGCCTGAACCAACTAGGTGGCAACATTATCGCTTTGGACGTCTTTAGTTTGCTGGACGAGGTCATTCGTAATCCTGCGCTTTATGGCTTCAAGAATGTCACATTGGCTGCTTGCACCACGCCTGATTCAGGGACTTGTACCGCTGCTACCTTGGTGGAACCTAACGCGAATATGACGTATCTGTTTGCCGATAGCCTGCATCCCGGCGGTGCGGCGCAAGCGATCCTCGCGCAATATGCACAATCGGTATTGCTGGCACCTACACAGATCAGCCTGTTGGCTTCGGCACCGCTGGTCGCCACACAAGCACAGACGCTAGCCATTGATAATCGTTTGAGATTGTTCGGGTCGGCACCGGTAAACGTAGGCAAGCCGGAAGCCTACGCGGTGGTTGGAAATACCCAACGCAACTACGGCAAAACCGACAATATGCAAGGTCTGGATGGCTCGGCCACCAGCGCTACAGTGGGAATCGATTACGCGATTAATCAACAGTGGATGATCGGCACCGCGTTTGGTTACGGTCAAAATAAATCGAATTTCGGTAGCAATACCGGTAGCTTTAAGCTGGATCAAGCCATGATCTCCGGTTATACCCAATACCGTGATGGCGCGTGGGCCGTGAGCGCGATCGGCCTTGCAGGCCTGCTTCAATACAACAACGTCACCCGCAGCCTTATGTTGGGTCAGGCCCTGCGAAAAGAGAAGGGCACCACTGCGGGCGATCAATTGCTTCTCCGTTTAGGCGGTCAATATGACTTTGCGTTTGGCGCTGCAGTATTGAGCCCCATCGCTAATTTGACCTGGCAACAAATCAAGGTCGAGGCCTATGACGAGAGAGGCAACGACAGTACGGCGATGCATTTTGATGCGCAGACCCGCATATCGTTGGTTTCCAGTGTGGGGTTGCAATTGACCGCCAATCAAACCATGTGGGGTTTTCCGATTCAACCATTTGCAAAACTAGCGTGGGACCGAGAATTGAAAAACACGCCGAACGAAGTCCGCGCGCATGTGATCGGCATGGGGGGTAGTTTTGGTATGCCTGGTTATCAAGGTGCGGCAAATACGACACATCTGGATCTCGGCGCCAATATCAAACTGGCATCCGACACAACTGCTTTCGTGAATTATAGCGGCCAGTTCGCAAGCGGTAATAGAGCCAATACATTTCAACTAGGCGTCGCGAAATTGTTCTAAATCGTTTGGACTTCAAAAAAAAACGCCCCGGCATGGAGCCGGAGCGTTTTAGGTAGTTCTAAAATGATGTTTTAGTCGTTAATTAAACTTGCCAGCGTGAATCAATATTTCGATTCAGAGGACGCGCCAGAACTGCTGACACGACCCGCTAACATCTTAAATTATTGACGCAGTAACGTCATTATTTAACCACTTACTTTGTCACCGCCAGCAACGTACGTAAGCCACCTTTGTATGTGTACAAAGTCAAAGAACCGTCTTTGATATCGCCTTTAGCATCAAAAGCGATATTGCCGGTGACACCTTTGTGGCGAATCTTGGCGAGGAAAGGCAGATACTTTTTAGGGTCGGCTGATTTGGCTTCTTGCATCGCCTGAACCATGGTCATCAACGCGTCGTAGACGTACGGTGCGTAAATTACAACTTCTTGATTAAATTTCTTTTGGTAAGCGACTTTGAACTCTTCCAGCGCTTTTTTACCAGCATCAGGAACACCGCCAGCTTCGGCGCAGACTACCTGATCGTCTTCCAAGCCAGCACCGGCTAATTTAGCCAGTTCTGTCGTACACAGGCCATCACCGCCCATGAACTTGGCTTTGATGCCCAGTTGTTTCATTTGACGCAGCATTGGACCGCCAACAGCATCCATACCGCCGAAGAAAATCAGATCCGGATTTTTGGCTTTAATTGACGTCAGAATAGCGTTGAAGTCGGTTGCTTTGTCGTTAGTGAATTGGGTCGCTACGATATTAGCACCGTCTTTTTTTGCGCCTTTGGAAAACTCGTCGGCAACGCCTTGACCATACGCAGTACGATCGTCAATCACCGCGATATTTTTAGCATGCAGTTTGTCGACAGCGTAACGGCCTAAAGTACCGCCCAGTTGGCCATCGTTAGCGACTACGCGGAACGCAGTGTTGAAGCCTTGCTGGGTATATTTTGGGTTAGTCGCAGATGGAGAAATCTGCGCGATACCTGCATCGAAATAAATTTTGGATGCAGGGATGGTCGTGCCAGAGTTCATGTGGCCGATCACGCCATTGACGTGCGCATCGACTAATTTCTGAGCAACTGTCGTTGCCAGTTTAGGATCGGATGCATCGTCTTCACCGTCGAGTACAAATTTTACCTTTTTGCCGCCGATCATGGTGCCTTTGGCATTCAACTCATCGATCGCCATTTTGGCACCGTTTTCGTTGTCTTTACCAATGTGTGCATTCGGACCTGTAAGTGGGCCGACGTGGCCAATAGTGACGACCTGTTCTTGTGCGAATGCCGATCCAGCAAGCGCTAATGCAATAGCACCGACTAGTGGAATCATTTTGGTCTTGATCTGCATGAATTTCTCTCCTGAGGATTTAAAATAATACGTAGTACTACAAAGCAATACAGGCGGGCAAAAAACTTTGTTCCTCCGTTTGCAGCTTATTAGGTTGCTGCGAACATGCAAACGGTACATCATAAAAAACAGTTCGCAAAGCGGTTTTATGCGTTTTTTTTGAATCACTCACACTTCTCATATGACCAAACACCATGTTCTGGATAAGATAGATCGCAAGTTACTCAACTTGTTGCAGCTTGACAATCAGGTGCCCACCCGGACCTTGTCCGATAAGGCGCATATTTCACAACCCACTTGCTTGCGCCGCATCCGCGACCTGCGCGAGGCTGGCGTCATCAGCGCCGATGTCTCTTTAGTCGATCCAGTTGCCCTCGGCTATGGCATGCTCGCGTTTCTCGAAATCTCTCTCAACAATCAGTCGGATGAACATATGGAGGAATTTGAACTCCGTATGAACAAGGAAGCCGAGGTGATGCAGTGCTATTTTGTGTCTGGCGATTATGATTATTTCCTGGTGGCGCACGTCGTGGATATGGACGCTTATTATCAATTCGTAAGGCGGGTTATTTCTGGTTCTGGCAATGTTCGTCACTTCCAGTCACGGTTCCCAATGAAGCGGGCAAAATTTGTTACCCGGATCGCCTTTGATGAAAAAGTCGCGACGATTCAGGTCAAAGCGCCAAAATAGCGCTGCGCCCTTAAATGAGGCGCAAGACCGACAAAACCGGTGCATGCTTGTTCATTCAACGCATTCGCCCGGGTCAGGTTGCAATATCCGGGCCATGTGCGCCGCACATCAACCATATAGGCATTAGTCAATAATCAACCAATAACCGGTTACGACTTAACAGTAGGCGACGAAGCTGAATTAACGGATATGCGGCATCCGCTCATTGTTGACAGTTAATCCCCTTCAGGCAAGAAGACGCATAAAAAAAGACCATCCCGGGTTTCGGAATGGTCATGTGATGTGCGTCGGATAAGTCCCGCAACGGCGCTCAGCTTGTCCGGCATAAGCCGCTGTTGTCGGATGTGTTTGAAAACGAAGTGTTAAAAACGTATACCCAACCGTAGCACCTGCGAAAAATTATTTCATGGTCCAGCTGTCGGTTCAAACGACGGGCCTTGCTTGTAGCATGCAGGTACGATAATTTTCTTTGCAGCGTATTTCACCCGCGGTAATCTTAAGGTTTTTCTTAAGTCACGCCTGGACTTCGCGTGTCTGACCTGTAGCATTAGGAGTGCGTCGTGGCATACCGGTAAACGCAAAATCAATCTCGGGCTGCCGACCGGCGATGATCTCGGCAATGGCGCGACCCGAGCCGCATCCCATCGTCCAGCCTAGCGTGCCGTGACCGGTATTGAGAAACAGATTGGCTATCTTGCTCTTGCCGATATACGGAATATTGGATGGCGTTAGTGGGCGCAAGCCGGTCCAATAGGTCGGATTGGCATAATCGCAGGCGTCGGGAAATAACTCACGGGTACGCCGGGTAATCGCTTCGCATCGAGTGGTGTTGAGCTCGCGGGTATAGCCGTTTAACTCGCAGGTACCGGCAACCCGCAAGCGGTCACCCAGGCGTGATATCACGAGCTTGTAACCGTCGTCCGTCAACGAGACGCTAGGTGCAGCGGCAGGGTTGGTGATTTTGTAGGTGGCGGAGTAGCCTTTACCGGGATAAATCATCAAATTAATGCCCAGCGGCTTAAGCAATTGCTCCGAAAAGCTACCCATGGCGACCACGAACTTATCTGCGTGTAGGACTTCGTGCTTGCCGTCGGCGTTGATAATTTCAACGCCAGTGATTTTGGTATCGGCGCCGCTGCCATTAGTGATCAGGCGCGTCACCGTAGTATTGAACTGAAATCTGACGCCGGCGTCTTGCGCCCTGTTTGCCAGGCCGGTGGTGAACTTGTAAACGTCGCCGGATTCATCATTGTCAGTATAGTCACCGCCGACGATTTTGTCTCGGATGCGTGCTAGTGACGGCTCAATTTTGACGACCTCATCTGCGCTGATCGAGTTGCGCGGACAACCCAGATCGCGCATCAATTTAGCCGCGGCCAGCGAGTCGTCGAATTCTTTTTGCTCGGTATAAAAATGCAGAATCCCACGCACCAGATGGTCGTATTCGATGCCGGTTTCGGCGCGCACCGACAACAATGTCTGGCGGCTGTATTCGCAGATGGCGACGATTTGGCGAATGTTGGCTGCGGTGCGTGAGGGCGTGCATTCACGCAGAAAATTCAGCGCCCATTTCCATTGGAGCCATTCTGGACGAAAGCGATAGAGCAGCGGTGCATCTTCTTTGCCGAGCCATTTCAAAACCTTCAGCGGTGCTTGCGGATTAGCCCAGGGTTCCGCATGCGATACCGAAATCTGACAGCCGTTAGCAAAACTGGTCTCTTGCGCTGCACCTGACTGTCGGTCAATAACGGTAACGTCGTAACCTTCTTTGTTCAGGAACCATGCCGACGATGTACCGATAATACCGGCCCCTAATACAATCACTTTCATGCGAAATCTCCAAAATTAACTAAATTCGTATGAAGGTATTGTAAGAAGTTCTAGATTGTTTAGGTGTTCAATGTTGGCCTCTAATTTTTCAATAATGATCTAACATCTTTAGTTTTTGATTATTAATCGAAATTTTCTAATTTATATTTTGTTTTTTGAAATTTTGTCACTTCGATCGCTACGGCTTGAGAAACTACCTCGTTCAGCGTCTGATGCAAACCGGCTTTGATTTGATCGGTCAGGCCTTGGATCGCGGTTTCTATCGCCCCTGCAAGTGAGTCGCGAATACGCTGCTCGATAACCAAATCGATCCGGTCCTGCAACTGTCCCAATATTTTTTGATGCAGATCCTGTTCGAGTTTTCCCCAATCGGGCTTCGGATCAACCGCTGCCGACAATGGTAACAATGCCGGATAGGCCAGTTGATAGGACAGACCGTCGTCGCTAAGCGTAATCGCGTCCTCCAGCGAGAGTGTCGGCCAGTCGTCCTCAAGGTGCTGGCTTTCCTCGTGCTGATTGTCTGCTGGCGGGCTTTCTTTGGCCTGCATCGCCTTGTGCTGGTTTTCTTCGGGATGATTCGCCGTGTGCGTGTCCTGCGTTTCTTTAGGCGGATTGCCGACATGCTCCTCTTCAACTGGAGTGATAACCTCGGTCAGAAGGGGGATACCGGCGTCAAGCGATTTGTTGTTCATTACTTTCCTCCGGCATTTTGCTGCCTGTTTGTTGCGTCGTCCGGGTTCCGCTTACAGTACCTACGCGTTGGCAGCGATCGAATGTGTAAGCGGATAGCCGCGTTGTTGATAGTATCGATAGCGTTCACGGCCATTAGTCTTGTCGATCTCATCAAGGGTGACAATCTCAAACATACGTTCAAAACGGGCGAAATGGATAGGCGTCTTTCCCGATAAATTAATCAATATCTGATGATGCGGCAAAGTGACGTCTTGATCATGGACCAGAATGACGGGCGTCTCTGCCGCAAGCGGGTCTTCCGCCGCCACATGCGGCAAAAAATCATATTCCGAGAAGGTCCACAGTGAGCGATCAAGATGGCCTGAATCGCTTACATTGCTTGTTAATATAACAATATTTCGTTGCGCCGCACGTGCTTTGCGCACCAAGCGACAGGTGTATAAAAACTTGTCAGGTATGTTAGTGTGAAAATCGATATGCGTCATAGTTTGCTAAGGTTTTACGGCTTAAAATCTAAATCCGGGCGGCGCGCTAATGGGGGCGGGCAAAGATGCACCCTTACTGGCATTCGGATCCGAATTGTCGTTGCCAGTATCGTCAGTGCGGGATTTTACAGGCGGTGCGGCAGGCGCTTTTGCACCATTGCGATAATTTTTTGGCAATCGATTTTCTTGCGGATAACCGGCGGCGCTAATCGCTGCTTGCCAGCCAACTGCTTCAAATCCATTTTGCTTATTGCGCCCGATCAGCAAAAACGGTAATTGCCCCCCGCCGCCGACTGCCTTCAGGCGCGCGATGTCTTCGTTGGTGCTAATTGTTTTTTCTTTGTAGGGAACACCGCGAACGTTGAGCAGGGTGCGACCGTCATCGCAAGGAACGCAGTTGTTGGCGGTATATAAAACGACTGGATTGCCTTTGTTGGCTTGCGCCAGATCGTAGGGCAGTTCGCTGACATCGGTATTATTATTATCGAGCGATTTTTTGACGACCACATTGCCATTTTTTGGAGGCGTGTCGCTGTAGGTGACATGACCGTCTGCGCCGATGGATTTATAGAGTTGCCCCTGTGCAGCAGAGGAGGCCAGCAAACATACCATCAGGCCTGCTGTTGCAAATAATGATACTGCCAGTTTCATCTGATACCTTTATATGGAAGAACGCCTTTTTCTTGCTGAACTCTCACTACGTAATTCGTTTGGCAGGATTCATTGTATGACACTGCGATCCGACTCGCGCCATACCGGTACCAGTCCAATTCGGCGCGTCTGGGACGCTCCCCCATTGAGCTACGCGTTGTGCTGACCATTATGCCAATCATTGCCGATTTGAAAAAGCGAAAAAATGTGCCAGCTGCGTGTTGGCACTTAAAATGATCGAGGTTAAAAGCAAAAGCGCAGGATGCTGTAATGGCATCCTGCGCCGGATTCATTGCTAAAGCGTTCTTACCATTGCAATACTTATTTGAATACTGGTGCCAAGCTTATTACCAGCTTATATTTCAGCTTATATTCCAGTATTTATGCTGCCATCCCGCTATGCCGTAATAATGCATCAATATTGGGTTCTCGACCACGGAAGGCTTTAAACGATTCCAACGCCGGACGCGATCCGCCCACCGCCAGAATTTCTCGTTGAAATTTACTGCCCGTTTCTGCCGAGATCACATTACCACCATTGGCGACTTCTTCAAAGGCACTATAGGCATCAGCGGATAACACTTCGGCCCATTTATAACTGTAATAACCCGCTGCGTAACCACCGGCAAAAATGTGCGAGAAGGAGTGCTGAAAGCGATTGAACGCAGGCGGACTAAGGACAGACACTTGCGCGCGGACCTGATTAATCAGGTCTTGAACGCTTTGGTCACCGGACGGATCGTATTTGTCATGCAGATGCATGTCCAGCAGTGAGAACTCGACCTGACGCAGGGTTTGTAATCCGGACTGAAAGTTTTTTGCGGCGGTCATTTTGTCGAATAGCGCACGCGGTAATGGAAGGCCGGTGGTGGCTTCAGCGGTCATGTTTTGCAGAACCTCCCATTCCCAGCAGAAATTTTCCATAAACTGAGAAGGCAGTTCGACTGCATCCCACTCTACGCCGGAGATGCCGGAAACGCCGATCTCATCAACTTGGGTCAGCATGTGATGTAAACCATGGCCGAACTCATGGAATAGCGTGATTACTTCGTCGTGGGTAAACAGCGCAGGTTTGGTTTTGCCATCGACTACTGCGGGTGCCGAGAAATTGCAGGTCAGGTAAGCAATCGGTGTCTGAATGTCGCTCGCATCATCCAGCTTGCGACGCGCCCGTGCATCATCCATCCACGCACCGCCCCGTTTGCCCTGCCGCGCATACAGGTCCAGGTAGAACTGACCGAGTAGCTTGCCTTCTTTTTGAATCTTAAAAAACTTTACATCGGGATGCCAGACCGGCGCGTCATCGGCGCTGATTTCTACTGAAAATAATTTTTGCACTAAGGCAAATAATCCTTGTACGACTTTCGTTTCTGGGAAGTATTGCTTTACTTCCTGCTCCGAAAACGCGTACCGTTGTTCACGCAATTTTTCTGACGCATAGGTGCTGTCCCATGCTTCCAAAAGATCGATGCTGAGTTGGTTCTTGGCAAAATCACGCAATTCTGCCAGGTCTTTTTCAGCGAATGGACGCGCGCGCCGGGCGAGGTCTTCCAAGAAATGGATCACTTCTTCCGGCGATTTAGCCATCTTGGGAATCAGCGACAATTCGGCATAACTTTTGAGGCCGAGTAATGCTGCTTCTTCGTTGCGTAGTTTTAGGATGGAGATGATATTTGGGGTGTTATCCCACTCAGGTTTTCCACTTAGTTCGGATGCTTTGGTGGCGTTGGCACGGTAAATTTTTTCACGTAATTCACGACTGTCGGCATATTGCAAAATAGGAAAATAAGAAGGGAAGTGCAGCGTAAATTTATACCCTTCTTTGCTGTCTTTTTGTGCCGCTGCCTGAGCGGCTTGCTTTACATCGTCCGGCAAGCCTGCGAGTTCGCTTTCGTCGGTGACAAATAGCGTGTAGTCATTTGTTGCGTCGAGAACGTTCTCCGAAAAGCGAGTCGTCAATGCGCCATGCTTCTCTTGGATAGCGGCGAAACGTGTTTTTTCGGCGTCGGCGAGTTCAGCACCGCCAAGTCGGAAATCGCGCACGGCGTTCTTGATAATTTTTTGACGTGCCATCGACAAGGTGGAAAAATCGGTGCTGGTTTCTAGCGCTTTGTACTTGTCGAATAGCGCTAAATTTTGTGATAACGAAGTCGAAAATTCAATGAGTTTAGGCTGATTTTCGTTATACGCTGCGCGTAACTCCGGGCTATCCATCACCGCATTCAGATGCCCGACTATCCCCCACGCCCGCCCGAGATTTTCTGTCGCGTTTTCAAGCGGCGTAACAAATGTGTCCCAGGTAACCGATGCCTGTGGCGCTTCCAGTTGCTTGACGACAAGGTTGGCCTGCTCCAGCAAATAAGCGATGGCAGGTGTTACGTGTTCTGCTTTGATCGTGTCGAAGTGGGCCAGACCGGAAAAGTCCAGAAGGGGGTTGAAAAGGGGGGTGTTTAGGGGCATATCTGGTGCGGTGGTAGATGTCATGGATTAGTTTCTTTCTGCGGCTTCAATCGTATTGACGAGCAGCATAGTGATGGTCATCGGCCCGACGCCGCCCGGCACCGGGGTGATATAGCCCGCAACTTCTTTGACGTTGGCAAAATCGACATCGCCGCACAGTTTGCCACTGTCATCGCGATTCATGCCAACGTCAATGACGACGGCACCCGGCTTGACCATATCGGCGGTGACAATATTCCGTTTGCCGGTCGCAACGACCAGAATATCGGCGTGACGCGTATGGTGACCGAGATCGCGGGTCTTTGAGTTGCAGATGGTGACAGTTGCCCCCGCTTGCAAGAGCAGCATCGACTGCGGCTTGCCGACGATGTTGGATGCGCCGACGATCACTGCATGCGCGCCGCGTACCGGATAGTCGATCGACTCAAGCATTTTCATCACGCCATACGGTGTGCAAGGGCGAAACAGGGGATTGCCGGTCATTAACAGGCCGGCATTGCTGACATGAAAGCCGTCTACGTCCTTGGCAGCGGCGATTGCTTCAATCACTTTATGGGCGTTAATATGTGCCGGCAATGGAAGCTGGACCAATATTCCGTGAATGTGCGGATCCTGGTTAAGCGCATCAATGCGCGCCAGCAAGGCAACCTCGGTCAGGTTGGCATCGTATTTTTCAAGAACTGAATGCAGTCCATTGTCTTCGCAGGCTTTGACCTTGTTGCGGACGTAGACTTGTGATGCAGAACTGTCGCCTACCAGAATGACCGCCAGACCCGGGCGTTTGCCCAGAGCGGTGAGGGCAGCGGCGCGTGTGGCAACATTTGCACGTAATTGTTTCGAAAGGAGATTTCCGTCAATGAGGTGAGCTGGCATAGTGGGGGCAAGAAAAAGCGAATTAAAACGAGATTATAAAGCGTCGTTCGTTAAAGGGCGTTTGAACTGGCAGTTCGACGTTAATAAGTTGGTTTATAAGTGTCCCGGTAAGAATATAAGTCAGGTTTGATGGGCATGCAGAAATGAGAGGACCAACAAAGGGTCAAAGAAGATTGCGGTTAAGCGGTTATTAGGGCTGGCAGGATTTTCGCCTCGCAAATCTGTTAAATATAAAATTATTTTTTGAAAAACAGAATGTGACGCCATATACAGCAAGTTGGGAGCGGATTATCCTTGTGGCAGGCTTTCGGCCTGAAGGGATGGGAGTCCGCTACCGCTCTCCGGCTGCCACGGCTTGGGTTGAGATTTTTTACGGATAGTAAGGTTGGGTTATCTGACGCGTTCTTGGATTTTCGGCTATTCTCGCGTACTACAGGATCACCCGATAACAATCGCCGCAAATAAGAACAAAAATCGGTAAGGCAAATTTAAAGGATTCGAATTGACAAATTATTACACCCGCCGTCTGGCCTTACTGGGACAAGAACAGCATCGTGGTTTGCTGAGCAAAGGTTTACGCGGGATAGAACGTGAGACGTTACGTGTCAATCCAGATGGTAAGTTAGCACTCACTCCGCATCCACGCGCGTTGGGGGCGGCGTTGACGCAGCCCCAGATTACGACTGATTATTCCGAATCGTTACTAGAATTCATCACCCCGCCTGAGAATGATGTGGCGCTGGTCATGGAAGAGCTTGATGCCATTCATCGATTTGTGTTCGCGCAATTGGGCGATGAAATGCTATGGAGTGACTCCATGCCATGTGAGTTGCCGGACGAGGAACAGATTCCTATCGGCTGGTACGGCACATCTCATATAGGCATGCTAAAACACGTTTATCGCCGCGGTCTGGCGCTACGCTATGGCAAACGCATGCAATGCATCGCGGGAATTCATTATAACTACTCGCTAGCGGAGAATATCTGGTCGGTACTTCAATCGGAAGCGGGTGAGGCGACTTGTACCACCAAGTCTTTTCAATCGGATGGTTATATTGCACTGATACGTAATTTTCGTCGCTATAGCTGGTTGTTGATGTATTTGTTTGGTGCCTCACCGGCGTTGTCCAAGAACTTTCTTGTTGGTCGGGAGCACAATCTCAAGACGCTGGACGATGAAACCCTGTATCTGCCTTTCGCCACCAGCTTGCGTATGAGCGATCTGGGTTACCAAAGCAAGGCGCAGGCTAACCTGACGCCGCACTACAATAATCTTGATAGCTATATCAAAAGTCTGGCACGGGCAGTTAGCCAATCCTATCCTCCGTATGAGGACATTGGCACTCACCGCGATGGCGAGTGGATACAAATTAACACGAATATTTTGCAAATTGAAAACGAGTACTACTCCACCATTCGCCCCAAACGCGTGATTAACAGCGGTGAACGGCCAATTCAGGCCTTATCCGCGCGCGGCGTTCAGTATATTGAAGTGCGTTGCATGGATATCGATCCTTTCGAGCCGACTGGCATTAGCCTCGAGACGGGACGTTTTCTGGATGCATTCCTGCTGTTTTGCGCGCTCGATGACAGCCCCTGTACCAGCGATGAAGAAAGTGTAGAGAACGTTGAAAACTTTGCTAAAGCGGTCAAAGAAGGGCGGCGTCCGGGATTGGAGCTACAGTACAACGGTTCTGCTATAACGTTGCAATCGTGGGGACTAGCGCTTCTCGAAAAGATTTCCGCCTCTGCAACGTTATTAGATGCTCAGCGCGAGGATACCCAGCACGGTGACGCGCTGGAACAGCAACGTCGCAAATTATTGTCGCCTGAGTTAACGCCCTCTGCACGTGTGCTGGCGGCAATGCAAGAGCATAACGAAACCTTTGCCCAGTTTGCACTACGGCAAAGCAAGCAGCACGCGGCGCAGTTCCGCGCTCATCCGCCAAGCGTAGAAGAAAATGCCTATTTCACGGAGATGGCCGCTAAGTCTCTGGACGATCAGGCGCAAATTGAGCAGACGCAAACCGGCGATTTCGAGACTTTTGTAGCAGCTTACCGTGCCAGTACGCTTGGCAATATGAGCGTTTAGCCGATAACGACGAAGGCGAAGTGGCGTGGATCAACGCCGCTTCGTTACCGTTTGCGAGCTTGTTAGCAATAATTAAATTGCTTGCAATTTAATAGTGCGCGGTATATTATTTAAATCATGGAAACGCACAACGCAAAACATATCAGTAGCACACCGAACCCGGAAGTGTTTGGCGCTAAAAGCTTGCTGCTCGATAATCAGTTGTGTTTTGCATTATATTCTGCGTCATTGACCATGACCAAGATTTACAAGCCGCTATTACAAGAATTGGGCGTCACTTATCCGCAATATCTGGTCTTGCTTACGTTGTGGGAGCGTGACGAGGTTACTGTTTCTGAAGTGGGCGCTCGTTTATTCCTAGACTCCGGCACATTAACGCCTTTATTAAAAAGATTGGAAGCAAGCGGGTTTGTAAGACGGCAGCGCGCAGCTAAGGACGAGCGTCAAGTCATCGTTAGCTTGACGCCAAAGGGAATCGATTTACAGCAACAGGCGCGCTCAATTCCTCAGGAAGTTAGTTGTGCGGCACAATGTTCGATGGATGAATTGCGTACCTTGACCAGCCAATTACAAAGGCTACGCGCCGCGATGGCGGAGAACGTTTAATCTCCTGCGACTTGCGTGGAACGGTGGTTTATGTTGCAATAAAACAGTTATTTTAATTGCACACAATTTTATTGTGTAAAACAAATTTATTTGGAAGCATGTGGTTTTGTCATTGTAATGTAACGAATTTAGACTATTTTTATCCGAGCTATTCAGTAAGGCCGACTGATCGGTTCAGCAGGATTCTTAGGCGGCCATTTATTAATTTATATAGAGGAACTCACCATGTCAGTCGAAACCATTCTGTTTACAGCATCAGCCACAGCAACCGGCGGTCGTGACGGTCGTGCAACATCAGCCGACGGCATTATTGACGTAAAACTAACCACACCAAAAGAACTCGGCGGCGCAGGCGCAGCCGGTAGCAATCCAGAGCAATTGTTCGCAGCTGGCTATTCAGCTTGCTTTATCGGCGCAATGAAATTCGTTGCATCGCAAGACAAAATTACTTTGCCAGCAGACACTTCCATTACCGGCCTGGTCGGTATCGGCCAAATCCCAGGCGGCTTCGGAATTGAAGTAGAACTGAAAATTTCACTCCCCGGCATGGACAAAGCGGCAGCACAGACTCTAGTCAACAAAGCGCACCAAGTGTGTCCATATTCAAACGCGACGCGCGGCAACGTTGACGTTACGTTGACGCTGGTTTAAACAATCCCCAATAATTTGTTGTGATGTCGCGGCGCGGGCCGACTTTTTCCGGCGTTGCCCGCCACACGCACTGCGTAGCAACGGGCGCCATGCATTGCATCCGGCCAAGTGCGCCGTCTATTCACTATAAATTGTTGAGGGCTAACTAATGTTGTAATGTAGTTTTTGTTTAAGGCCAATTATTTATTTAAAAATGGTCTGAGGCGGAAACAAAATGAAGCGCGCTACGGAATCCGTGACGCGCTTTTTCTCATGGAGTCGAGGATATAAAGCGCGGAATCCATGACGGATTTTTGAAAAAAATACAAGAAATATGACGATAATGAATTTTTCAAAGAGTATCTTCTAAAAATAATTTAGCGCCTGCATCAACACAGATTCTTTTGACCATCGTTGGCACCGTTTAGAAAAATACGCTGGCCCGAACATTAAAGCGGTGCGACAAAGCTTTAATCTGATGCATATGCATATTCAATGCGTGCTTGCCTTGTAATGCACCGCATCCTCTGAGCACCGGTCTTTGGCAGGGTAGATGGGCGCAACCGATGGTGCGCTGATCATTCGGTACTTGTTACCGCAGATACGCAACTGACGCCCGCTCGTTGCAGATGGTGAACGGATTTTAATGGGTATCAGGTCTCAAAGCGCTGATCCAGTAGCGCATCAACAAGTGTGCACCCGAGTACCGACTTAATGGCTTCGAGCGGGGTATCGCCATAGCCGCGCAAGCCTACTTTTTTAGCTTGCAGCCACTTAATGGCCGCTTCCTTATTTCCAAATTCAATAACAGTTCGACGTACAATCGCCTCCGTCCGATTCCGGTCCTCGAATTTGACCTCTCTTATTGCCGAACTGGTTGCCGAACTGGTTGCAGAACTGATTGCAGAATCGATTTTGCAATCGCTCGGCTCGGCCGCAGAAACAGTATCACCGATAGAATCACGATCATAATTTGCACGCGTTTTGGTGTGGCATCTCCTGGATGAGCATCGCCAAAAAGCTTCCCCGGTACGCGCATTGTTACGATTTGGCATATGGCATCCACAATCGCACCTGACGGCCGTTTCAGCCACAGAATCCCGTGTTCTTTTGGGCGCAACGATAAAACGAATAAGCGCGTTCGGGACATCACCATTTACACCCCATCCGCCCTTTATAAGGTCAAGCGTCGCCCCATGGGCCTTAGCAAACGCCATCATGGCAGGAGGAAAAATTAATGCAGTTCGCTGTATTGTCATCACTAATTCTCATCCGCCTCGAAGATTGAAATGCTCTTCACGAAAGCTTAATAATTAATAACAAGTTCAGCATTCATATTTCGAACAAGGAAAATTCAACAATATATTTTTCGTATTCTGGTAGCTTTGGGGCGCTGCCCACAGAAGGCTATCTATAAGGGTTTTGCGAAAGTTGTGCATCCTCGTTTACTTTTATTAATGAAGTTTATTTCCGATTTGCCGCGCTACATTCCTGCCTTGATCGTCGCTGGCCAAAGCAAACAGGAACAAACAGGAACAAACAGCGCCCGTCGCTGGATTGCTCCCAACGATGTCCGACCTGTTTTTTTCGTGCGAATCATCGTTAGATTCGTATGGCTGCCTTTACATTCGATGGCCAATACTGGGCCCTCAGCTAGCTCTGCGACAAAGTCCGGACAGAAGTAATCGGCGGAGGTGGGTAACTCAAATGAAAATTTCCCCTGCCGTTCTATGTTGCGCACCCATTGCTTGACCCGGCGTTGGCGTGGAGGGTCGCACCATGCAGATAGTACTTAAAACGTACTTACTATGTAAGTACATTAATGTTAGGGTAGATCATGCTAAAAGAAGTAGTTTTCACTACGAAACTGGAGTGGGATTTACGCGCCGATTTTATGGCCGAAGCGGATGCTGCCCACCGCTCAGCATCGCAGGTTCTTCGGGAGCTGATGCGTGAATTTATTCAACGGCAACGCGTAGCGCGGGATTACGATGAATTTCTGCGCACTAAGGTGGAGGCCGGCCGTGCTTCGAAGCGTGCCAGCGTTGGTCGATCAATTGAAGAGGTTGAAGCCGAATTCGCCGCACGACGCGCGCTAAAGAGGGGGCCTGAATGCGAATGTCAATTGGACACCAGAAGCAGTGCAAGACCGGACTGATATATGGAATAACATTTCGGAAGACAGCCCACGTGCGGCAGCTCGAATGAATGAACTCTTCAGTGACGCAGGCAGCAGACTTGTCACCCATCCACAACTAGGAAAGTCGGGAGCTATACGAGGAACGCGCGAGCTAATCGCTCATGAGAATAATCAATTGCCATTGAGCAATGCGATTTGCTATCTATTAAAGTTGCCATATCCAGTGCCGGTGCTTTTTCCGGAATGCTTCGTTGGCATCTAAAAACGCGTTCTCAGACGTTTTTACCGACGTTTTGTGCAATCTCAATACTCCAGCGGTTGAATCCCAACCCTCGTCCAGCGTTTAAGCATTCGCAATGCATCGATGCTAACAAAGGGGCAAATGTTTACTTGATCGCAGTTCGCACTATTAACATAGTCCGCTCTGCGGCGATTTTGTGCTTCTAAGTTCTTCAAGTTCCATACTCGATAACATTCTTGCTACGCCTCTCTGCGTTAAAGCGCTCTTAACAAATAAAATCAAACGTGAATGTTTCAGATTATTATCGGTCAAGATATTCTTCGATACTTTGCCTGATTCTTTTGCTTGTCTCAGTCTTGATAAGGTATCTTGTTTACGACTTGTGAGACATTCGAAGCCAAAGCCGAATTGCTCAGTCCACCACTGTTCGATGTTTCCATGTTTCCTAATTCGTTTAAATGCGCGACATTCTGGGTCAGGAACACAAAATAGGGCTTTCCTGTTAACGCGGTTGGCCAATGACATTTCCGCCTTGAGCCAGAATATGTCCACGTAAATTTGCAACGGTACCACCTTGTCCGATAAAATCATCAACGATGACGTATGCGTTTCCGGGCTGGATTGTTCCTTCAAATACAGCCTGCCTTGCAAGTCGAGAAAATTCTGATGCCCCAGTGTGATTTACCACATTGGCTTGAACAACCAGGCGCTCTATTTCCCATTCTAAACTGTAAGACAGAATATCAGCCATAATCTCTGGTATTGCATTTACCCCTATCGCCTCTTCCGCGTGCACACTAATCAGTATGGGTGATTCGGAACCGGAACCGAAATGCTCTAGCATTGACAGCACAACTTGATCATCAAGTGTTTCAAGCACTAATTCCGCTGCTGACTCGACATCCCCTGTCTTTGCTGCCAAATAGGCTGGATGCTTTTTCACAGTTTCTTCGCTGGCATGAATGAAGACATCTGGGAATCCATCCCAAGCAAACCTGAAAGGTTTCACCATACTATTGCCATCGTTGTAATCTTTCGTATTACCTGCGAGGCAGTAACTATCGCTAGTTACTCTACGATATACCGCCAAAGAGGCGAGTATATCAATCATTCATTTTTTGCTGACATGCACCAAAAGCAAAAAAATGATGTTGGAAAAGAAGGTTTAGGGAAGGTTTGCACCTTACTTATGGCATTCTTCAATTTCAGCTCTAATGTTGGCCTATTTCGTTGGCTCCACTTACTTGCCACGCTGTTGACGCACGTAGTGCGTGGTCATTGTCGGCGTTACGCGACCAAGTTGATCTTGCGCAGCGGAAATGCCGCCGCTCTCTTCTTTGTCGGTCCCTGCATTGGCACGAAGATCGCGGAACTGAAACCCTTTTATCTTTTCCGCAAGAGCGGGTAGGTGACGATAGCCATTTCTCTTGCCCGGCCAAATGCACCTCATAATTTTCCTGCGCTCATGGGATAACCGTGTTTATTGTTGAGTAAATTAAGGTTGGTCACTTTACAGTTATCCAATAAAAAAAGGGTCACAAGCCGCAGCCCGTAACCCTTTGATTTTCCAACCTAGCGCCAGAGAGAAAAGTTAAATCGTTCAACCAATGGATTTTTTACGTAAATGGCATGTCATTATCAAAGGATTAATTTTAGAGCAGGCTGAAATCGACTTTGTTCCCGAGCAATCAGGTTTTCGTATGATAAAAGGTTGATTGGTGTTGATGCGCGTAACGTTACGCACTACAATAGCGTATGATTAAGACATTCCAGCACAAGGGCTTGAAGGCCTTTTTCGAAACCGGGAGCATGGCTTGCATTCAAGCGACGCACGCCCCGCGACTGGCCGCCATGCTGCGCCGTCTGAATGAATTGCCCGATGCGTCAGGTATGAATTTGCCGGGCTGGGGATTGCACCCATTACGAGGCGACCTTAAGGGCCATTTTTCGGTAAAGGTTAACGCAAACTGGCGCATGACATTCAAGTTTGATGGGACGGACGCCGTACTGGTCGATTATCAAGACTATCACTGAGGAGAATTTACTATGGCACGCATGTTTAATCCGCCACATCCCGGACTAACTTTACGCGATGACGTATTACCGGCGCTGGGTTTGTCGGTGACTGAGGCCGCGCAACAACTCGACGTAAACCGCGTCTCACTCTCCCGCGTGCTCAATGGGCGCGCTGCAATTTCGCCAGAGATGGCCTTACGTATTGAGGCATGGCTTGGAGTGGACCGTGGTGGTGATGCCCGCATATGGCTGGCAGAACAAAGCGCCTATGACATGTGGCAAGCTGAGCAGCGGTTTAAGGCTGTACCGATGCATGTTCAGCCTGCACCGGCGATAAGCATGCCTGACGCCGCCTGACGGTAGGCAAACAGTTTAAAGCGCCCGACTATCCTGAAAGAGAGAAAAACAGTGAGCCTTCAGCAGCCCGTCTGGTGTCCCACTTTATGAAGACTGACACCAGAAGGGGTGTGAATGGAACTTCCAACAAGTGCGTCTGTAAGCGCGGTGCCTTAGCCGAAAAACTATGGCATGTTGTTGGGCGGCTTAGGGCTGATAGGCCTTATGGTTCGTCGTGGCGAGTTCTCATAGATCTCAGCCTAGAATGGTAACGTCATGTTTCAAAATATACGCCCCGTAAGGGGCTTTTTCACGCCTAGCGCTACGACGTTGAAAAATAGGGGTAGATTAAAAGAGTAACGAATGTTAATTCAGCCACTTTGTTAGAAAAACTCCTGCGGCTGCGGCTATAAGTGCCACAAATATTGCGCTTATAATTTTCTTAAAATAATTTCCCCGGTCCATTTTCTCCGTTACGGACATCTTTCCAGCGATGTTGTCTATGGCTACGAAGTTACTGATATTTGTTACTATCGCCATTTTTTCTTCACTCGTCTTATTTTCTTTTAGAGTAACGTCGTTTGAGTCTTTTATTTCGAACATAGCCATATCATAATTTCTTTATTTTGCAAAGCGTAGTCGCAGCAAGATAACGAGTGGTTTTAAGTTTAAATTGTGATCTAACGATTTAAAGTGATTATTTCCAAGAGCTTTCAATCCATTAACTCTAGCTGCTTGTACAGGAAGACGCACATTTCTGAAATTGTTGTCGGCTATAGTTGCTCCCTCTACATTTTCTAACTGTATTCCAATGTCGGCTCCAATTATGGTTACGTCATTTACTTTAACATTTAGGCAGTGACTGAAGCAAATCGCTGACGACATTTCTTCTCCTTAATATTTACATAATGGAAATCCGTTGATTCTACTCATAATTTTGTTTTGTTAAGCAATTCATTAGGAGGATCAGGGGGGCAATTGTTGGCATGGACACGAGTCCTCTGTGATTAGGCGAAGTCGTTGCAGTTTGCGGAGCAAGTTGTTAAATGCGTAGCATGAATTAAAAAAGGGTTACAGGAATAATCCTGTAACCCTTTGATTTTCCTACCTAATTCTGGTGGCCCCCCGCAGAGTCGAACTGCGCACCAACGGATTATGAGTCCGCTGCTCTAACCAAGCATGAGCTAGGGGGCCATTTCCTGCATAAACAAATTTTGCCGCCGATGTTTTATGGCAACACAGTTATGTAAGTGGATCAGCATTGTAGAAGAAATTGGCCCTTGAAAGCAACTATTGTCGTAGTTTGCTTCGCAAGAGCCTTAATGCAGGCCCGTTAAAGAATATTAGTTTCCCTCAAGGAAACTTTTTAGCTTGTCGGAGCGTGATGGATGACGCAGTTTGCGCAATGCCTTGGCTTCTATTTGGCGTATGCGCTCGCGCGTTACGTCAAACTGTTTGCCGACTTCTTCTAAGGTGTGATCTGTTGACATTTCGATACCGAAACGCATGCGCAGCACTTTGGCTTCGCGCGGTGTCAGTGAGTCAAGGATGTCTTTGACCACGCCGCGCATTGATGCGTGCAGCGCAGCGTCGGCAGGTGCCAGCGTGTTGTTATCCTCGATAAAGTCGCCTAAATGGGAGTCGTCGTCGTCACCGATCGGCGTTTCCATTGAAATTGGCTCTTTGGCGATCTTCATGATCTTGCGGATCTTGTCTTCTGGCATTTCCATCTTGATCGCCAAGGTTGCCGGATCTGGTTCTGCGCCGGTTTCCTGCAAAATCTGACGAGAAATACGGTTCATTTTGTTGATCGTTTCGATCATGTGAACCGGAATTCGGATGGTGCGCGCCTGGTCGGCGATCGAACGTGTGATAGCCTGACGTATCCACCATGTGGCGTACGTCGAGAATTTATAGCCGCGACGGTATTCAAACTTGTCGACTGCCTTCATCAGGCCAATATTGCCTTCCTGAATCAGATCCAAAAATTGCAGACCGCGATTGGTGTATTTCTTCGCGATAGAAATGACCAGACGCAGGTTGGCCTCGGTCATCTCACGCTTGGCCATACGCGCTTTTTTCTCTCCTGCACCCATCTTTTTGTTGATACCGCGCAGATCAGGCAACGGCAATACGACGCGCGCTTGCAGGTCTATCAGACGTTGCTGCAGTTCTTTGACGGCAGGAACGTTACGGCTCAGTACAACACTGTAAGGATGGTTGCCGTTAACTTCGCCATCGACCCAGTCAAGATTGGTTTCGTTGCCAGGGAATACTTTGATGAAGTGCAGACGTGGCATGTCGCATTTATTGACTGCAACGTCCAGAATTTGACGCTCAATCTTGCGGACCTCATCTACCTGACCACGCAACGTATCGCACAATTTCTCAACAACTTTAGCAGTGAAGCGAATCCCGAGCAGTTCATTCGAGATGATTTCTTGCGCTTTGGTGTAGGATTTTGAGCTGTAGCCTTCTTTTTCAAAGGCTTTACGCATTTTGTCGAATTGGGTCGAGATTGTTTCGAACTTGACCAGCGCATCGCGTTTTAATTGCTCAAGCTGCTCCGCCGAGAATCCTGCAGCACCGGAGTTGCTGTTGGCTTCTTCCTCTTCCGCTTCTTCTTCCTCTTCTTCTTCTTCGTCCTCTTCGCTGTCGTCTTCCGACGCGGCTGCGACGCTGGTATTTACCGCTTCGTCAGTGGCGTTCAAGTCGACTAAACCGTCAACTATTTCGTCGATCTTGATTTCGTCTTTGGAGATTCTCTCTGCGGCAAGGATGATCTCGGCGATCGTTGTTGGGCATGCCGAAATTGCCTGAATCATGTCTTTCAGGCCATCTTCGATGCGTTTGGCGATTTCGATTTCGCCTTCGCGAGTGAGCAACTCAACCGAACCCATTTCACGCATGTACATGCGGACCGGGTCAGTGGTACGACCAAAGTCGGAGTCAACGGTGGAGAGGGCGGCTTCGGCCGCTGCTTCTGCCTCATCATCGCTGGTGACGGTCGCGACGTTATCGGACAAGAGCAACGTTTCTGCATCGGGTGCATGTTCGGACACGGCGATACCCATGTCGCTGAACGTGCCGATGATGCCTTCGATCGCTTCTGGATCGATGATATTTTCGGGCAAGTGATCGTTGATTTCAGAATAGGTCAGGAAGCCACGTTCCTTACCCATTTTAATCAGTGTCTTGAGCTTTTGACGACGTGCTTCGAGTTCTTCTTCGGATGCTTCCGTGTCAGAAGAGAATGCGTCTTTGAGCAAGGCTTTTTCTTTGGCTTTACGATCTTTGGCCTTGGCCTTGTCGACAGCTTTTAGTTCGGCGCGCTCAACCGCGTTCAACGCAGCGATTTCGTCATTCTCTGGCTGAAATTCTTTCGGCTTGCGACCACGCCGACCTGGCACTTTAACCGAAGGCAAAATGTAGCTGGAGGTATCGATCGCTGCAAGAGTCGCGGCATCGGTAGTCTGGCTGACGCCGGACCCGATCATCACGCTCATGTCCTTGGGGACCACTACTTCAGCAGCGATATTTTTAGGCGACTTGACGACTTTGAGTAAAGGTTTCTTGTTTGTCACAGGGGCTTTCGATTTCACAGATACTGGCTTCGCAACAGTACTTGATGCACTTTTTTTCGTGGGCGTTGCAGCCGCCTTGGAAACTGCCTTGGGAGCAGCGTTGACGGCTACTTTAGGCGCTAATTTTGTAGTACCGGGCCTGATAACATTCGGGCTCGGCGTTTTTCCTGCCGTTTTACTAAGCGACTGGATAGCGGTCGTTTCGGTGGGCTGGACAGTTGAAGAGTGTGCGGACAATTTCGTCGCCGTCGGCTTCACTTTTTTGGTTGAACTTGTCTGGGGTTTCGCGGGTTTCTTCATTGCGGTCGCCATGGAATCATTTACCAAACTGGTTACACTACACTACACTGCGCGATGCTCTATGATGCCTTGCTTGGTTCCAGTCAACATTCAACTTATACGCATCTGTCAGCTTCAAATAAGTTGCTATTGAATTTCCCGTAGGCAACCTGCGCATTATCTTTTAACTTTGGTTTAACTTTTTCTTAATCCCTTAAAGCGGTTTCAAAACGCTTCGTCTTTATAGATCCGTGTCTGCTATTATCCGCTAAGACACTGAATACAAAGCCTTCTAGTATAACATATGGTGGGTCAGTTCTCCATTTCAAGAGTAACTTCACGTCATTAGAGTTTTGATGGTTTTTGGTGCATAACGTTCCATCCAGCGTATCGGGGGCAGTGGGCTAGCATCGCTAGCGTTGCGCCATTTCTGCTTCGGCCTGCCTTCTTAGGTATTCTTGTTGCGATATGAGCTCGCGATAACGATTGCGGGCGTCATCGGTGCCCATCCCGGTGGCTGCCAGTTGGGCTAACTCTACCTTCAGGCTTTCCATTTTGGTCTTGCGTATAGCGTCGGTTAATTCCATTCTGGCAGTCTCAATGTCCGACTCTGCCTGCGCGGCAATTTCGGCAATTAAAGATTCAAACTCTGCGCCACCTTCTCTTAAATGCTCTGCCAGTGAGGCAAAATTGGCTTGCGCACCCATGGTTCGGCTGGCTTCAATCAATTGCGCCAACATTTCCGCACGGTCCGGGGCAAAATTAGCCACTGCCGCCAATGCCGCGTCATCGAGCTCGGAGGTCAATGACGGATGCGCCACCATCAATCGAATAATCTGCCTTTCAATCCCCACCGGGGCAGGGCGATTACCGCGCGGTGGTGCTAAACGGGCACGGGCAATCGGCTTAACCAGTTCAAATAACGATTCGATTTCTGCTGCGGTTGACTGCGTTAATTGTGCAAGACCCCGGACAATCTGGAGTCGTAACGACGATGGCGGCATGATTTGCAGCAACGGCTTGGCATCGAACTGTGCCCGTGCGCGCCCCTCGGATGTGTTCAAATCCGCTTCAGCGGTGACCTCGTTGAGCAAAAATTGGGATAAAGGCATGGCGTCATGAATCTGGCGTTCAAATGCTTCTGCACCAAGTTCGCGCACAAAACTGTCGGGGTCGTGCTCTTTGGGCAAAAATAAAAATTTGATGATCTTATTGTCGCCAGCATGCGGCAGGCAGGCGTCCAGTGCGCGTCGCGCTGCCCGACGACCAGCGCCATCGCCGTCGAAACTAAAGATGACCTGATCGGTTTGACGCAGCAATTTGTGAACATGGGTCGCCGTACAGGCAGTACCCAAAGTAGCGACCGCTTGCGGAAACCCTAGTTGCGCTAATGCCACAACGTCCATATATCCTTCTGTTACCAGCACATAACCGGCGTCACGAATCGCCTGTCGCGCCTCGAATAAGCCATATAACTCGTTACCCTTTTGAAATAAGGGTGTTTCTGGCGAATTCAAGTATTTAGGCTCGCCGTTACCCATGACCCGCCCCCCAAAGCCGATTACCTGACCTTTGGTATTGCGAATAGGAAACATGATCCGATCGCGAAAGCGGTCGTAGCGTTTGCGGTTGTTGCCCTCTTCATCGGTGCGGTCAATGACAAGGCCAGATTCAACCAGCGCTGTGGCTTCATAATCAGGAAAAACAGTGCGCAAGCTATCCCAGTTGTCGACTGAATAGCCTAGGCCGAACTTCGCGGCCACTTCGCCCGTGAGTCCGCGACTTTTTAAATAGGCGACTGCGTCGGGAGCATTGCGCAAGTTCTGGCGATAAAAGTCGCAGGCAATGGTCATTGCCTCGGACAAGGCCAGGCTTTGCGCCTGGTAGGCTGCGCGTTGTGCGGGCGGAATTTTGTCGTCGTTTTCAGGGACGACCATACCCACATTTTGAGCAAGATCTTTGACTGCTTCGACGAATCCGACTCCGGAATACTCGATCAAAAATCCAATCGCTGTCCCGTGTGCGCCACAGCCAAAGCAGTGATAAAACTGTTTGGTCGGACTGACGGTAAAACTAGGGGACTTTTCGTTATGAAACGGACACAAACCCATGAAGTTTGCGCCGCCCTTTTTCAGGGGTACATAGCGACCCACCACGTCGACAATGTCAACGCGGGTGAGTAGATCCTGGATAAAAGATTGTGGAATCACAATGTATTTGCTGAGCGGGTCAGTGGGTTATCGAAGTTGATCAGGGTCGATTATACCTTTGGCGCTAAGGCGACCTTTACCAATACGGACACTGCTGTGAGATCGGCGCGTCCTGCCAGTTTTGGCTTAAGAATGGCCATTACTTTGCCCATGTCTTGTGGTCCAAGAGCGCCACTTGCGCTAACTGCGGCAGTGATCTCTGCGTTAATTTCTGCGTCGGACAATCCTGCTGGCATGTAAGCCGTCAGAACGACTAGTTCTGCTTTTTCGATATCGGCGAGGTCCTGGCGATTTCCGGCTTCAAACTGCGTGATTGAATCTTTACGCTGTTTGATCATTTTTTCAATGATGGCGAGGACTTGCGTGTCGGTGACTGTAATCCGCTCATCGACTTCTTTTTGCTTGATTGCGGACGTGATCAGACGAATAGTGTTTAATTTCGCCGCTTCTTTGGCGCGCATTGCGCTCTTCATGTCTTCGGTTATTTGATCTTTAAGGCTCATGTGATTCTCCGTGATGAAGTCGATAGACTTTGTTTTAGAATCTGCCGCGTATCATGTCATGCCCACTGCGGTGCACGCTGTATGCATCTTCCGGGCGGCGGCGCTACGAGCGCTTGCCTTCAAGACGCTTGCTGCGACTCCGAAAAATGGATAAACAATGTCTAATGAGTAGCTTATTAAATAAAAAAGCTTAGAAATGGGAAAACCCGCTGCGGAACAACACCGGAGCGGGTTTGTAATTCTTATCTTTCACCGCAATAAGCGCGGCGTAGAATTAGTACAGCTTTTTCGGCAATTGCTGGCTGCGGATGCGTTTGTAATGACGCTTCACTGCAGCTGCTAGCTTACGCTTACGTTCAGCTGTCGGCTTCTCGTAAAACTCGCGCGCGCGCAACTCGGTCAACAGACCTGTTTTTTCGATGGTGCGCTTGAAGCGACGCATTGCGACTTCGAACGGCTCGTTTTCTTTAAGACGAATTGTGGTCATGTAAATTCAAACCATGGTTAAATTGGGAAGAGAGCGATTATAGCAGGCGAAAACAATAAAGGGAAGCTATCTGATTGGCCGAGATGAAATGTTGCGGCAAATGGATCACATTCATACTCAACCCACACAGATACCAATTACTTTACGCGGCTTTTCTCGCGTCGATCAGCCAGTAGGGCAAGCATCCCCCCAAGTATTGCACCCGTAAATATCCCCAGTGCAAGAAACAGCGACAGTTTAGGGAAGTACGCATTATTCGGCACGTAGATGTTATCAATCACAGAGGTCGGATAGGTGTTGGAGGACAACAAAATATCTGCTAATACTGTGCGCTCGACCGTCAAAATGTGGATTTGCTCATCTTGCTTGGCTAATAAATCTAGAGCGACCACATGAGGGGCAAATGGGCTTGCCGGAGACTCGCCAATTGTTTTTAGTGTTCCTTGCAAACGGCTACGTTGTGCTTTTGCCTCGTTTAGTTCTGCTGCGTTGGTCTGGGCTTGTGCATTAATGTTTTTAAGTGCCGGTGCCATACGCTGGTTGTGTGCAGCAATTAGCGACAATATGACGGCGTTCAGAAATTTCTTGCCCTCTTCACGTGAGTAGGCGGCAAGGCTGATTTCAACGAAATTGGTGTTTTTGACCACAGTCCCTTTGAGGGATTTACGAAACAACAAAATGCTTTTGTTTTCTTCGTCTTGTGTCGGTAGCCCCACTGATACCAGTGCCTTATCTTCAAGGTCGCGTTGATTCAACCGTTCAACGGTTTGCGCTGGTGGTTCGATTAATGCGATCTGAAACCCTTGCGTGTTGATTGGCATCTGGCCAATTTGCAGGATCGCGGTCGCGTGCCATTTTTTCGGGAAAATCGACCATAGTACAACTGCGCCTGCAATCCCAAGCAAAATGCAGATAGATACAATCATCCGATAGCGCTTAATAGTGCTCCAGATCTGGGCCAGGTCGATAAACTCAGCTTCCGGGATTTTGGCGGATGTCTGGGTTACGGCAGGCTCAGGCTTTAATAGGGTATTCGACATAAATGCGGATCCTTCACATGCGATAAGAGTAATAGCGTAAACGGTAGCGATAATAATGGCTACCAAAATGTTTTATTTTTGACATCAATTTAGAAGGACATGGCCGCAGCAGTGCCAGACGCCCATGCCCATTGAAAGTTGTAACCTCCGAGCCAGCCTGTGACGTCTACCGCTTCGCCGATAAAATGCAAACCCGGCACTTTATTGACCATCATGCTTTGCTGCGACAGTTCGCGGGTATCGACGCCACCAAGCGTTACTTCGGCTTTGCGATAGCCTTCTGAGCCGCTGGGTGCGATGGCCCATCGATTGATCGCGTCGCTTAAGGTACGCAAAACGCGATCAGGCGTATCAGCTACGCGTGCGGCTGGATCAATTCCGTTGGCTTCGAGAAGTCCGAGCGCCAGACGATTCGGTAGCCATTGGGAAAATAGATTACCGAAATTTTTCTTAATAGAAGTTTTGCCTTCAATTAATGTTTGCGCGATATCGATTTCTGGCAGTAAGTTTACGCTAAGTGGTTGGCCCGGCTGCCAAAAACTTGAAATCTGTAAAATGGCAGGGCCGGACAACCCCCTGTGAGTAAACAATAAATCTTCTTTGAAAAACCCACGCAATTTCTTCTCGCCAGCCTCCACCTCAACCGGCAAGGCAATTCCGGCTAACGGCAAGAATGGTTGCCAGCCAGCGGCATCGAAGGTCAGAGGGACTAATCCCGCCCGTGGCGCGATCATTTTGAGACCGAATTGTTGTGCAATACGGTAGGCAAAATCGGTCGCACCAATTTTTGGGATAGATAAACCGCCGGTGGCGATAACCACATTTTCGGCTATGACCTCACCCGCGTTGGTATCAATCCGGAACAAATTTCCTTCCTTGCCGACACTTGCCACGCTGCAAGGCATGCGCCATTGTACGTTACCCAGTTCGCACTCAGCCTTCAGCATGTTGATAATTTGCTCAGCGGAGTCATCGCAAAATAGCTGGCCTTTATGTTTTTCGTGAAAGCTAATTCGGTAGCGTTTGACCAAATTTATAAAGTCTTGAGGGCTGTAGCGTGACAACGCACTCTTACAGAAATGCGGATTTTGGGAAAGATAATGTTGTGGTGCGGCGGCTGCGTTCGTAAAGTTGCAGCGGCCGCCTCCTGAAATACGAATTTTTTCTGCTAGCTTGGTGGCGTGATCAATGAGGATGACTTTTTTGCCTCGTTGACCGGCTACCGCAGCGCACATCATGCCAGCGGCACCCGCGCCGATGACTGCGACATCAAATTGTTTGGCCATTACTGTTATGTTGGTTGGATAGAATAATTGTGAATCAAATCGTAGTTAAGAATCTTTAGGCATGCCCTTGCGAACATCTTTGCTAATACTTTTACGCACTGACGCCATAGTGAGGCATTTGGACCAGAGCAGTTGGCTAAATATGCATTGCGATGGCTCTAGGGAGAGACCAGCGCCGCGTAGCGGATGAATACCGGAGTGTAGTGAATAAACAGGCTTGGTATAAATGCTCAGACGTTATTGAAAATACGGCGGAGGTGCCTGCCCCATCCACAATTCTGAGGAGAGTCGCATCATGTCATTTAACGTGCCACGCTCGGCGAATGTTTTGCGCAACCATCCTGCATCGCTCAGGCGTTCGTTCGCTATGTTATTCAAACGTTTAAGGGATGTGCGTTCGGCGTCGTTCTGCGTATAGCGCTCCAGATCTTTTAGGTGCGTCAACAAATGGGAATGAATCGATTGTTTGGAAGAGCCGGCCACCGTATCGCCATGGATGGCATAGGAACCGTGCAAACCATAGCGACTTGCCTCAAAGCGATTGAATTGGTAGAGTAAATAAAAATCCTCACTGATGACAAAGGGGCGTTCCGTTAATATCCAGCGCGCCAGTAATTGCGCGTAACAGCCCAAATGTGCGGCGTGTTCGATGGTCAGCGGCGTGTCGCACACGCGAATTTCAACCGTGCCATATTCCGGCTTGGGACGGATATCCCAATAAAAATCTTTGATGCTGTCAACAATGCCCATTTGTAGCAGCTCATCATAATATTTCTCAAATTCCGCCCAGCGATGCGTAACCGGTGCGGTTCCTGATAACGGGAAGGCCCTGACCACGTTGCTACGTGAAGACTCAAACTGTGTGTCTGCGCCCTGATAAAACGGCGATGCGGCTGACAGTGCAATAAAATGCGGGACAAAGCGAGAAAAAGCATGTGTCAAATACATGGCATCATCGCCATTTGGAACGCCGATGTGGATATGCTGACCAAAGACCGTAAAAGACTTGGCTAAATAGCCATATTTTTCGTGCACGTGATTAAAGCGTTCGCTGGGCGTGATGCGTTGCTCGTTCCAATGCTGGAAGGGATGCACACCGCCACCGGAAATATCGATATTCAGATATTGCGCGCCCTTGTTGAGCGCAGCGCGCAGGACCTTGAGTTCTTCAATCAGCGTATCGACGCTGGTATGTATGTCGGAATTAAGCTCAATCATGCCCTGCGTCATTTCCAGCTTGATTTGTTTTTGTAAGTTGCGCGGCTCAATCCAGGTCAGCAGGTCAACTGCATCACTCGCCAGATTATAGTTACGGCGATTAACTAGTTGCAGCTCAAGTTCAATGCCCATCGTAAATGGTTTCGACGGGGTGAAAGGCAAAATTTCTAGGCTTGCCGGGGTGCCTTTAGTGTCGGATTCAGCCATGTAAATTCTCCATTGGCCATTGACGGCCAACCATTGTTTAATATGTCGCTAGGGGCACTAATTAGTTGTTATGTGGTTGAAAACCAATTTAAGTCAGTGTGCGGCGCAGTGTTAAGCGCAGTATTCAACGTAGTATTCATGCAGTATTCATGCAGTATTCAACTCTCTCGCCCACTTTCCCCTGATTTGATTAATGCAAATTGGGTCGCTATCGGGCCGAATAACTCAAGCACAATCAGGCAGCCAGCCAGCAGCGGCAGAACGTCTGCAGTGGTGTGAGGATATAGATAGGAAATTGTTTGCATTAAGCCCAGTCCCGCTTCGGTCATCGGCAAAGTGGCGAGAGTAATTAGCCCGGCTTGCTTCCATTTCATTTTAGCGAAATGGGCAAACGTGAACACACCGCAAGCCATTGCCACAAAGCGCGCGCCGATTAATACCGCTACCGAGGCGCCAACCATCGACAGGTCGGTCAGGCGGATTGAAGCACCCACGGTGACGAATAACATTACGATAAATAATTCGTTGGCGATACCGAATTCCAACTCCATCAAATCGTATTGATGGTCTAGATTTTTAGACATAATGGCGAAAGCCAGCATGGTTAGCAAAACCGGCAACTGAAACGCGTGGGCGGCACCGATGGCCAGCGAAATCACCGCGATGACCAAAACAAACTGCCGACTAGGCTGGCGTCCCAATAAGCGCGCCAAAGGAATCATCAAACGGTAAGTCACATAGGCCAACAGTATTGAGCCGATAAGTGAATAACCGGTATGCGCAAATAACGTAAAGAATGGGGTGGATCCTTCATGCGCAATGATCGGCAGTAAAGCGTACGCGACCAGAATGGCAACAAAGTTATTCAGTGCGGTCATTGCTGCGAGACGCCGCGTTACCTGTCCTTCAGCCTTCAGGTCCCTGAGCACCACGATGATGACCGCGGGCGCAGTAGCAATGGCGAGGACGCCGCCCAACATCGCGACGACAGTCGATGTGCCAATCCAGATAAGCGCGCTACTGACAAATGTAAAACATAGCGTCGCGCTCAGCAGGACAGTTGCCAGCAGCCATTTTTCGCGACGAAGCCAGCCTATATCAACGTAGCGGCCAAGTTGATATACCACCAGTGCAACCGCGATATCGGCAAAAATGCTGGCAAGTTTAAGAACATCTCCAGAGAGAAGATTTAGTCCGCCGACGCCAAGGATAAAGCCCACTACCAAATAGCCGGTAATGCGAGGAACCCACGAGGTTTTTGTTGCAATATAACCGCCCAGCAACCCGAATAGCAGCAAGCTGCCAAACAGCAACAGTGCATTCCACTGTATCGGGTCTGCTAAGGCAAAGGACGGTAGAGCCCAATCCATAGATACTCCCGTAGTTAATTTGACTTCTTTCGGCATCTGAGGCGTCTGGCGGACAGTGCAAACCGCAGCGCATCTGCACTGCTGCACTCCTTTACCTGCCGTTCACAGTCTTCATCCTCTGAAAAGCATCCCATTTGCTGCCGATCGTGCACCTGTACTGCGCGTTGTAACGACGCTCGCATCGGTTCAGAAAGAAGTCTGTTGTGTTGAACCTGCTGTCCCGCGGACGGTCATTGCCGTTGCCGCCTTAACGGTGGCACAAGAAGCAGATTTGAGAAGAAAATAATTTAAGTACAATCAAACTCCATTCGGATCTTGCCATGGTTGCTTGCCGCACGCACTGTCTGCGGCGTCTGCGGCGGTACGCTTAACCTGAAACGCTTTTTGTTCGCACCTGGCAAAAAAGAAATGAGAATTTACTATGAGATGAACTTATCGGGGGGCTTGGAAATAATGGGGGAGCTCCAGATGTTCCCCGCGATGGCAGAGGTAATCGGGGTAAGTCTTGGGGTGGATTTTTGTTGAATGCGCCGCATCGGCTTGCTCCTTAGATCGTACAAAAGACCCCCCATAATTGACACTGCATGACAGACTATATCCGTTAAATTAATGAATGTAGGCAGTTTTCGGCCCATTAAGTTCCACAGTCAAAAAGTTTGGCTGGTGATAAAGCCTGAAGAGACCCTGAAGTTTGCCTGAGTTTAAGCATTTTGCAAACCTCTTTACAATGCGCTACCTGTTCTACTATGGGTTTGGGTATGGCGACATGACCTTTCAATACTTGCTTTACCCAGCGTGCGGTGACGTCGGCATCACGGTCTTCCGGTAACGCAGGAATTGCTTCGGCGACATTTTGTTTCTCTACCAAAGTGGTATGGTTGCCCAGATGAAACCACTCTATTTGTTGCGCTCGTTTGGCATTGGCAACGGTTTCGCCTTCTGTGCCGCGCATCAGAAAGACGTCTCCGCGTTCGGCCGCAGCAGTAGTTTTAAAATAGGTGCCGAGCATAGCCAGATATTCGGGGTGCGTATAGGAACACAAACGTAGCGCGGGGACACTGAACGGTTGCATAATTTTAACCAAAGTGTGGGTCGAATTTCGCACCCCCAGAATCCGCCGCATTGCCAGCAAGCGCGCCATCTTCGGTGCCAGCGCCGCAATCGGCATGAAAGCAGGCTGAAGCAGGCCGAATTGTTGCCGGGCTTGCTCGACGCTGTTGCAGTGCGCGTGTCCAAGTGCGGTAAAAATTTCTGCGGTGGTGACTCTGCCCGGATCCGTCAGCACACCATGCACCAACACCGGAATGCCTTCGCGGGCCAGCAATAACGCAAGTAACGGTGTCAAATTAGCCATGTGACGCGCGCCGTTGTAACTAGGGATCACCACTGGTGCGTAAATGGAGGATCCAGCCAGGTCGTCGCGTTGTTCGGCATGACTGGACGCCGGAAGTGGTGTAAACGATGCTTCGGCGGCCTCCAGAAAGCCGGCGATTTCTTCCACTGACTCTCCTTTTATGCGCATTGCCAGCAAAATACCGCCCAATTCAAGGTCGGAAACCCGACCATCGAGCATCGCGGCGTATAAATCGCGTGCGTCGCCGCGCGAGAGGCTACGAGCGCCATCTTTGCCGCGCCCGATTTCCTTAATAAAACGTGCCGCTTTAAACGGTTCTTCCGATGGGATATTTTGCATGTGGCAGTGTGGTGAGGAATTGATAAATACTTTGGTTATTAACAGTTGTAGCCCAGAGTGGCAGCGACTAAGGTTCGTCATCTTAGCGTCTTAGCGGTATTATCATGGTGATATTATCGCGGTGTGAGGTCTTTTGCTGCGGGTGAATCTGGTGAATCGGGCGGATCGTGAGGATAAGCATAGCGCCATTCGCCACAAGGCGGTGTGTCGATTTTTATTAATTGCGGACTGATTAGCGCAACTTTAACGTATCATTTCTGGACCAGACATGGCAATTGACCCTCGCGATCTTAACGCGCTACGCACCCCCTTGTTACGATTCGCGCATTTACAGTTACGCAACACGAGTTTGGCAGAAGATGCGGTTTCCGAGACTATACTCGCCGTGATGGAACACCCAGATCGATTCCATCAGCAATCCTCTCTTAAGACATACGTTATTGGTATCCTCAAGCACAAGTTAATTGATCAATTGCGACGAGGGAAGCGCGAGATGCGCCTTACCGACGATCCGTATGATGAGCGCAGCGACGCCGCTATGGTGGAGGCGTTGTTTGATAGCAAAGATCATGCGATTGGCGTACAACCCGACTGGGGTGATCCCGTCCAAACGCTTGAACGCAAAGAGTTTTTTGATGTTTTGCAATTATGTATCGATAAGCTGCCAGCGAAGACCGGACGTATTTTTATGATGCGCGAATGGCTAGAAATGGATACAGACGCGATCTGTAAAGAATTGGACATCACCAGCGCTAACGCCTGGGTGATGTTGTATCGGGCGCGCACCCGTCTCCGCGAGTGTTTGCAAATAAGTTGGTTTGCGCAGGTGCCTTCGTAGACGTTTTTAGTATTAATGCATAGCGGTGGCGGTAGTTGCTGAACGGATAGCAGGAAACGGACTTCGCAAAGAATGGATTACACGTATCAACCTGTTAACTTAAAAGAACGCAAAATCACGATTTTTAAGCGATCACGGCGATCAGGATGTAGCAGACCGACTTTTCTACAATTTCTTTAATTTCTTAGATATTAGGTGGAATAACAAATATATGCCGCGTCAACGCCTGTTTCCCACCTGCCGAGAAACCCAGAGCCTGCTGTCTGAAGCCCAGGATCATACGTTGCCGCCGCTGCATCGCGCGCGGGTAAAAGTACATCTGTGGACATGTACTGCATGTAGCCGTTTTTCGCGTCAGATACACCTCATCAGAGATGCGATGCGACAACTTGGGAAAGACTAAAGATCGTATGTATGCTGAACATTCGCGGTAGTCAACATATCTCACTTTCTCACTTTGGTTGCCTGCCCAAGTATCCAAGCGAAGTATTCAAACAGTCGCATTCATCGCACCACAGGCCAATTCTCATTGTCCCAGATTATAATTAGCGCCCGTTAATATAATTAGCGCCCGTTAACATCCTGTCGTATAGCGCTGCTGGCGCTTTCCATTACAATGCAACATTGTAAAATTTACCCTTAATTTACTATTATCATGATTGTTCTCGGCATTGAATCATCCTGTGATGAAACCGGCATTGCGCTATATGATACGCAACGCGGATTGCTCTCTCACGCCTTGTACTCGCAAGTCGCGATGCATGAGCAATACGGCGGTGTCGTGCCAGAACTAGCGTCGCGGGACCACATTCGCCGCGCGATTCCCTTACTGCAGCAGGTAATGACAGAGGGCAACACGCAACTCAATGCTATCGATGCGATCGCTTATACTCAGGGGCCTGGCCTCGCTGGCGCTTTGCTGGTCGGGGCGTCCGTCGCCTGCGGCTTGGGATTGGCGTTGGATAAGCCGATGCTGGGTGTGCACCATTTAGAAGGTCATCTGTTATCCCCGTTGTTGGCGAGCAACCCACCGAATTTTCCCTTTGTAGCGTTGCTGGTATCGGGCGGCCATACCCAGTTAATGCGGGTAGACGGGGTTGGGCAATATGAATTGTTGGGTGAAACGCTGGATGACGCTGCGGGGGAGGCATTCGACAAATCAGCAAAATTGCTCGGTCTGGGGTATCCGGGCGGCCCCGCAATCTCCCGTCTTGCCGAGTTTGGCGATCCTTCAGTGTATTTGTTGCCAAGACCGATGCTGCACTCCAAAAATCTGAATTTCAGCTTTTCAGGGCTTAAAACAGCAGTGTTGACCTTGGTAAAAAAGCAGACAACGAATATTTGCGAGCAGGATAAAGCGAATATCGCGCGCGCATTTGTGGATGCATTGGTAGAGGTGCTGTTGGTCAAATGTTTGGCGGCACTAAAACAAACTGGTCTCAATCGTTTAGTGATCGCGGGGGGCGTCGGTGCCAACCAACAATTGCGGGCGGCCTTAAATGCGGCGGCGACCAAAAGGCGCTTTAAGGTGTTTTATCCCGAGTTAGAGTTCTGCACCGACAATGGCGCCATGATTGCCTTCGCCGGCGCCATGCGGCTACAACTCAAACCAGAGGCGGCGCAACGTGACTATGCGTTCACTGTACGACCGCGTTGGCCGCTAGATCAGCTAGGGATATGAACAGACGTGAAGAAAACGGGCGGCTAGGCGTATAATGCTGGACTGTAACGCAAAAGTGTGCTGATCTTAAGACAGTTACACACCCTTATCGCATCATCTTGGAAACAGTCAAACGGTTGTTTGCAGCACCTTTGGCGTGATATAAAAGTTGACACGAAATCACGAATTCATTGAAAGCAATAGTGCCTTGGGACGAACGTAAATTCGTCATCACCGCGTCTATATTCTCAACAGAGTTCTTTAGGAACCGTAGCCAAGCGTCGTGGATTCAAAACGCACAAGACGCAGATGGTGTACACACCGCAGCAACCGGAATGGTCTTTAAACCTGACGATTGTTAGCGCCGCCTGTTTAATGTCTGCGACAGTATTCCCAAGGCGCAGCAGGTTCCAAAAGAAGTCAGATAGCGATATAGCGTGGAAGGCCGCAAATAAATATGCCTGACACTCAGTCTGAAAAGCAAGAAATTATTATCGTAGCCGATGCTGAAGCATTGGCGCCATCTATCCGTTTTTCGGATTTTGGATTATCGCCCGACATCCTGCGCGCGCTCAACGATCAGGGGTATATCAATCCGACGCCGATTCAGGCGGAGGCGATCCCGATCGTCCTGCAAGGCCGCGATGTCATGGGCGCTGCCCAAACTGGAACCGGCAAAACGGCCGGTTTTGCGCTACCGATTATTCAGTTGCTACTGGCGCATGCCAACACCAGCGCGTCGCCTGCGCGGCATCCGGTGCGCGCCCTGATTCTGACGCCCACCCGTGAGTTGGCAGATCAGGTCGCTGAAAACGTTAAAGCCTATTGTCGTCACACGGCACTGCGCGCTACGGTAGTTTTTGGCGGTATCGATATGGCACCGCAAACGGCAGCATTGCGATCAGGTATTGAGATCGTGATCGCAACGCCCGGTCGTTTGCTGGATCATGTGCAGCAAAAAACCATCAGCTTGTCCCAGACCCAGATTCTGGTAATGGACGAAGCTGACCGTATGCTGGACATGGGCTTTCTGCCTGATCTGCAGCGGATTCTCAATCTTCTGCCTAAAGAACGTCAAAGCCTGATGTTCTCCGCGACCTTCTCGGCCGAGATTAAAAAGCTCGCAGGTAGCTTCCTTAAAAATCCCGTCACCATCGAAGTTGCGCGTAGCAATGCGACGGCTGATAACGTCACGCAGACGATGTATCGGATTGATGATCAGGCCAAGCTGGACGCGGTTTCTTTTATCATCCGCGAACGCAATCTAAAGCAGGTCATTGTGTTTTCAAACACGAAAATCGGTGCTTCACGTTTGGCCAAGCATCTGGAAAGTGAAGGCGTTAATGCTTCAGCGATTCATGGTGACAAGAGCCAGAATGAGCGGATGGCCGCCCTGGAGGCTTTTAAACAAGGCGCGATTGAAGTGTTGGTCGCGACCGATGTAGCCGCACGTGGTCTTGATATCGCTGAGTTGCCGTGCGTGATTAATTTCGACTTGCCGTATAACGCCGAGGATTATGTCCATCGGATTGGGCGTACTGGCCGTGCCGGTGCGTCAGGCGACGCCATTTCTCTGTGCACAGAGAAAGATGAGCGCCTGCTGGTCGATATCGAAAAAATGATCAAGCACAAGTTTGTTCGGGCTGAACTGGTTGGTTTTGTAGCGAAAGTGCGGACTTCAGAGCGTGAACGCGCACCTCGCCGCGAGGACGGCGAAAATCGCGCTGAAGCACGCGGCGGGCGTACGGAATCTCGCTCAGATTCAAGAAGTGATTCGCGTAGCGCATCATCAGATCGCAGCAATCAACATACCCGTAGCGCGTACGCATCGTTGCCGCGTAAGGAAAAAATTGATCCGTGGTTTTTGAAGCCTTACGAACCCACGCCATCGGCGATCGAGAGCGCACAAAATAGCCAGACCGCGCAAACCAAACCGAAGGGCAAGCTTGCCGCCTTGCTGGGTGGTATGCCTAAGCGTTAAGGGTTAGGTATTAGGCATCAAGAGTATCAAGAGTATTAAGCATAAACGCTAACTTTGCGCCCGTTGGCTTGCAGCATCGCAGATATTCAATCAGGCCAATTATGGCAGCCAGCGCTCCGGTCTTTCAACGGCGATCCAGCCGTTGATTGGCCCAAGCCGCGATCGCAAGCGGCCAAAACGCTTCAACAGAATCAATCTTCCCGATTTCCAGTCCCAAAAACCAGGCGGCTTTAACCAGCGTTTGGTATGGTTGCGTTAAATCTAGCGGCGGTGCATCGTTCTGTTTCGATAACTTTTCACCATTGGCGTTGGTGATAACCGGCACATGCAAGTAACTTGGGGTGAGGTACTGAAGCTGGCGTTGCAGATAAATTTGTCTTGGAGTGGAATCTAACAGGTCCGCGCCGCGTACAACATGCGTGACGCCCTGATTTGCATCATCGACTATTACGGCAAGCTGATAAGTCCAAAAACCGTCCACACGTTTCAAGACAAAATCCCCGACTTCGATAGCTAGATGTTGTTGCGTCATCCCTTGCCATCTATCTTCAAACCGTATCAGTTCTGCTGCTTGTCCGATTTCTGGAACCAGCAATCTGTAAGAGCGGGTCGGCTTGCCTACTGGCAGTCCGTTTCTGCAAGTGCCGGGATAGACGGCGGCACCGTCGGACGCCACGCCAATGTGAGAGTCAACGATTTCGCGCCGGGTACAGCCGCAGGGATAGGCCAGTCGTCCCAGCCTGTCAAATGCCGCCTGATACAAATCGCCGCGATGACTTTGGTATACCACCTTGCCGTCCCAATGCATCTGTAGCGCCGACAATGCATGTAAAATTGCCTCGGCCGCCCCGTGCGCCGTGCGTGCCTCATCTACATCTTCCATGCGTACCAGCCAGCTGCCGTGATGCGCTTTGGCATCCAGATAACTTGCCATCGCAGCAACCAGCGCACCATCATGCAATGGGCCGGTCGGGGAGGGGGCGAAACGTCCGATGTAATGCGTTGCGTCAGGCATAATTAGGCATATTTAGGCAACTTGATAAAGTGATGATCTGTTCAACATCAACTGGGCGTTGGGGTTAAGGCCATTGAATTAAATGACGCGCGGTTTCCGGATCGTTTAATTGTTGAATAACCCATTTGAGCGATTTCCCTAACGCTGGCGCACGCCAGGCAATCTTCATCTTCACTCCCGGCTTTTCTTCAAGCGTTTGTTTTTCTATTAATGCACCGGACAAAAAATAAGGTTCTGCGGTACGCCGCGGTAAATGCCCGCACCCCAATCCATTAAGCTGGGCCTGCAACTTTGCAGACATTGTAGGCACCGTTAAAATATCCTGTCCTATGAGTAATCCGGAGGTGATGCTGGGCAGTACGCGTCCGGTGTCGCCGACCGCGATAGCGCGGTATTGCTGAATGATATTGGCAGTTAGTGGCTCCGCCGCAAGTGCGAGTGGATGCTGGGGGGCCACGGCGAAGGCCCATTCAGTCGTACCCAGATGACGCGTCTGAAAATCACCGCTCATGCGGATGTAATCGGGACCGTCGTGCGGCGCGCCAATCGCCAGATCGGCACGATCATTGATCAGTGCCTCCCATACGCCGGAAAGCGCCTCGTGAAAGATGCGTAATCGTGTCCCTGCATTCTCACGATCAAAGGCGGCAATCAGCGGCATCAATGCTTCGAATGGGACAATACTGTCTAAAACAATGCGCAGCTCAACTTCCCAGCCTGTGGCGGTGCGTTTTACCCGCCGTTCCAACTCTTGTGCCGCTTGCAGCAAATGCCTGCCTTCGGTCAATAACTCCAGACCGGCACCTGTCAATCTGGCGCGATGACCGGTGCGATCAAACAGCAATACATCGAGGTCTTCTTCAAGCTTGCGGATGCTGTATGTGAGCGCCGATGGCACCCGATCCAATGCAATAGCTGCTGCGCCAAAGCTCCCCTTACGGTCGATGGTATCGAGGATTTGTAATGCCTCCAGCGTTAAATTCATAGTCTTAGTGTTGCGAAAATAATAAAATTTAACGACTTATAACATCATATAGCGAAAATCGTGGCTGATATAAATGATTGTTAAAAAAATCATATTATTTCCCTGCGAGGGCTGACATTGCCTTCTTCGTAACATCTATGTAACTTGCTTATTAACGATATCACTCAAGGGTTTGCAAAAAAATAAGTCACGGAACTGGCGTCGGTTCCTGCGGTGCAACATCCAGCGAGGAGGCCTTTTTTACGCGATTCACCGCGCAATGCGGGCAAGATATACCGATCACGTATTCGGGCGATAGCTGTTCACGGGGAGTGACAACCGTGCGACAAATGAAACACTGCGAAGTTGCGGTTTCCTGTAGTTGCGGATTGAGCGACGTTCTATAGTCGAAAACAAAGCAATCGCCTTTGTAATGCGCACCGCCGCACTCTTCAAAATACTTGAGTATTCCACCGTCAAGTTGGTAGACGCTATCAAAGCCGATTTCTTGCATATGAATCGCGGCTTTTTCGCAGCGGATGCCGCCGGTGCAGAATGTGACGACGGTTTTATCGATCAGTGCGTCCTTATTGGCAGCGATCACTTCCGGAAATTCACTAAACTTGTCGATCCGATAATCCACCGTATTGGCAAACGTGCCAACATCCACTTCGAATCCATTCCGCGTGTCGACCATCACAACTGGACGACCGTTATCGTCATGTCCCTGATCTAGCCAGCGCTTCAGGGTTTTAGGCGCAACCGATGGCGCGCGACCTAGCTCCGGCTTGATCAGTGGGTGTTTCATGGTGATGATTTCGGCCTTCAGCTTGACCAGCATGCGGGTGAAGGGCTGCTTTTCGGAATAGCTTTCTTTTACTTCCATATCAGCGAAGCGCGTATCGGACCGAAGCCAGATCAAAAATTGATCGATTTGCTCACGAAGGCCCGCCAAAAACATGTTAATGCCTTCGGGGCTAAGAAGTATCGTACCTTTTAACTGGAGTTGGATACACGTTGTGAGGAATTCCGCACGTTTGTCGGCGGTATCGTCAAAAGTGATAAATTTATAGGCTGCAATATTAACGTAAGTAGGTGTGGACGACATAAGCGTGATTTTCTGAGGGGGTTCTCTACCGTGAGGGCAGATTCTGTAAGTCATTGATTTAACAGTATTATAAACGCCGCAGGACTTTTCATCGTGATTTGCGCTGCGAAAGCTGATTCCGGGGAGGTAGCGGGGTAAAATACGGGCTATGACGACACCGCAATTTACACATCTCCGCCTGCATTCCGAATACTCGATCGTCGATGGCTTAGTGCGCATCGATGACGTAATTAAAGCTGCTGCCGATGACCAGCAAGCGGCTTTAGGTATATCCGATCTTGCCAATCTGTTTGGAATGGTCAAATTTTATAAGGCTGCACGCAGTAAAGGCGTCAAGCCGATTATCGGCTGCGACGTCTGGATTACCAATACCGACGCACGCGATAAACCGTCACGTTTATTATTACTGGCCAAGGATCGGGTTGGCTATCTCCAGTTGTGCGAATTGTTATCCAAGGCATGGATCGAAAATCTGCACCGCGGTCGTGCCGAGATTCGCCCAGAGTGGTTAGAAGATCTTCAGCACCAAAGCGGTGGTAACGGTCTGATCGCCCTTTCCGGCGCCCATTTTGGTGATGTCGGTATAGCAATTGATAATGGCAATGTGGCAGCGGCCAAGCGTTGTGCGCAACGCTGGATGACAATCTTTCCGGATAGCTTTTACATTGAAGTTCAGCGCGCCGACCAGCCCAACATGGAGGCAAACGTGCGCCATGCGGTGGCTCTGGCTGCGGAGCTGCAACTACCGGTGGTGGCAACCCATCCGATTCAATTTCTTAACAAAGAAGAATTTATTGCCCATGAGGCGCGCACTTGTATTTCTGAAGGCGAGATGCTGGCAAACGCGCGCCGGGTTCGTCGCTTCAATGATCAGCAGTGTTTTAAAACCCAGGCCGAGATGGCGGCATTGTTTGCCGACATGCCCGCGGCTTTACAAAACTCGGTAGAAATCGCCAAACGCTGCAATTTATCGCTACAACTAGGCAAGCCGCAACTGCCGGATTTTCCGACGCCGAATGGTATGTCGATTGGCGAGTTTCTGGACGAGCAGTCGAAGGAAGGGCTGGCGATGCGCATGGTGCATCTGTTTCCGGATGAAGAAAAGCGCGAACAGAATCGTCAGCGTTATCAGGATCGGTTGAAGTTTGAAATCGATACGATCGTCAAGATGGGCTTTCCCGGTTATTTTTTGATCGTTGCGGAATTTATCCGATGGGCCAAAGAGAATGGCGTACCTGTTGGGCCGGGTCGTGGCTCTGGCGCAGGCTCACTGGTGGCGTATTCGCTCCAGATTACCGATTTGGATCCGCTGCGATACAACCTCCTGTTCGAGCGGTTTCTCAATCCTGAACGGGTATCAATGCCCGATTTCGATATCGATTTTTGTCAGGAAGGCCGTGACCGCGTCATTCAACACGTGAAGGATTTGTACGGCAAAGAGGCGGTGTCGCAGATTGCTACCTTCGGTACCATGGCCGCTAAAGGAGCGATTCGCGATGTCGGTCGGGTCCTCGATTTTGGCTATAACTTCTGCGACGGTATTTCCAAACTGATTCCGTTCAAGCCCGGTAAACACGTGACGATTGCCGATGCAATCAAAGAAGAACCGATGCTGGCCGAGCGACTGGAGAACGAAGAAGAGGTCAAGCAGTTATTAAACCTTGCGCAGCAGGTCGAAGGTATTGCCCGCAACATCGGTATGCATGCGGGTGGTGTTTTGATCGCACCGGGCAAGCTCACCGATTTTTGCCCACTCTACACGCAAGGCGGCGATGCTGGTGTTGTGTCGCAATACGACAAAGACGATGTAGAGGCCGTCGGTCTGGTGAAGTTCGACTTTTTGGGTTTGACCACGCTGACCATTCTCGACCGTGCAGTGCGTTACATCAAACAACTTGATCCGGCGATGGCAGATTTTAGTCTGGAAAAACTGCCGCTCAACGACCGCGCGTCTTATCAATTGCTGACCGCGGCTAAAACAGTCGCCGTATTCCAGCTCGAAAGCCGCGGCATGCAAGGCATGTTGAAAGATGCGCGTCCCGATCGTTTTGAAGACATCATCGCACTGGTGGCGCTGTATCGTCCGGGTCCGATGGATTTGATTCCTGACTTTTGCAAACGTAAGCACGGCGAACGTTTCGATTATCCCGATCCGCGTACCGAAGGCATTTTGTCCGAAACCTACGGCATCATGGTCTATCAGGAGCAGGTAATGCAGATGGCGCAGGTCGTCGGCGGTTACTCGCTCGGTGGTGCCGATTTGCTACGTCGTGCGATGGGTAAGAAAAAAGCGGAAGAGATGGCGGAACATCGTCAGATATTCCGTGATGGTGCTGCCAAGGATGGACTGAGCCAAGCTAAAGCTGACGAAATTTTCGATTTGATGGAAAAGTTCGCAGGCTATGGTTTTAATAAATCGCATGCTGCGGCATACGCGTTGTTGTCGTACCACACCGCTTATTTAAAAGCGCATCATCCGGCGGCATTCATGGCTGCCAACTTGTCGCTGGCGATGGATGACACCGAAAAAGTCAAAATTCTGGTCGAAGACTCGCTGGATATTTGCAAGCTGACCTTGTTGCCGCCGAATATTAATTTGTCCGATTATCGGTTCACGCCAGAAGCCGAGCCGGGCAAAAAAGCGACCTTCATTCGTTATGGACTAGGCGCAGTAAAGGGCTCCGGTCAGAATGCCATTGAGGCCATCGTGGCCGCACGCAACGTTAAGCCTTTCGTTGATTTATTCGATTTCTGTGTACGGGTGGACAAGCGCCAGATTAACCGCCGCACGATCGAATCGCTGATCAGGGCAGGGGCGTTCGATTGCTTTAACGTGGATCGTGGCATCTTGTTGGCCTCCGTTCCGCTAGCGATGGAAGCCGCCGATCAGAAACTGGCAGCAGTCAACCAGGTCAGCCTGTTTGGCGGCGATGACAGCGATCTGGAGCCACCTCCCGAGTATGTCAAGGCGACCCCGTGGACCGACAAGCAAAAACTGACAGAAGAAAAATTGGCACTGGGCTTTTATTTATCCGGCCATCTGTTCGAAGCTTACGCGCCAGAAGCACGGCGTTTTGCGAGGACGCCTTTAGGCAATCTGGAGCCGTCGCGCGACCCGCGTACCTTGGCGGGGATCATCACCGGCTTGCGGACTCAAATGACGCAGCGCGGCAAAATGATTATTGTGACGCTCGATGACGGTAGTGCCACGGTAGACGTCACGGTTTACAGTGAACAATTTGAACCTAATAAAGCATTCTTCAAAGAAGACGAATTTCTGGTCGTTCAGGGCAAGGTCTCGGAGGATCGCTTTAACGGCGGATTGCGCGTATCGGCCGAGAAGGTCATGGACATTGCCACGGCACGGATTCATTATGGCCGTCAGTTTGTGTTGTCACTGACAACGCCTAAACAGCAAATTGGTGTCAAAGAACTGAAAGACCTGTTGTCGTCGCATCGTTCTGACGCGGGTTTGCCGCTGACCGTACGCTACATGGGTGGCGGCATCGGTTGTGAGATATTGCTGGGCAACGCCTGGCGTGTATCGCCTAGTGATGGTTTGCAGAGCGGTCTGGCGGCCCGATTAGGTGAAGATGCGGTGGCGATAGAGTACTAACACCGCGTGATGATGTGGCTAGTCAACTGCCGCCTCCGACTTTACATGAAGAGGCGGAATCCTTTCTTCCCAGGACCAATTAATAAAACGTGCGCCGCTGATCGTGATCAGATAGCGCCATCCGCATACTTTTAATGTGCGCATTACGGAGCAATAATTTGTCTTATAAAACATGGCCGATATTCGTGGTCATTATGCTTTTTCCTGTCTTATCTTTAGCACTTCATAACGCTGGGAATATTTGTCTTTTTCTGTTGTTGATTTTTAGTATCGTCGCAGCGGTGACGCGCTTTAAACCGATGCAGCTAAGTTTTGCACAGGTTGTCAAAGATTATTGGCCATTTCATCTGGCAATGGTGTCGCAGGTTATCGCGGTCGTGCTAAATCAGATTTCTTCGGGCGACTTCGCCTTTAAATATTATGATTCGGCGTTGCGTATTGCGCTATTTGTGCCGGTCTTCTGGATCCTGATGGCGGTGCCACTGGACTATATCAAAAAGATTCAGTGGGCTTTTCTGGCGGGGGCGTTTATCGCCTTAGGTAAGGTGTATTACCTTACTCAGGGCGGCAGTATTCGTCCTCCGAACATGGGTTTTTTGGCGACGATACCTTTTTCCGCGATGGCGTTAATATTTAGCGCAGTGATTGTTGTCTCCATCGGCTGGACGGAGCGCCAAGCAAAATGGATCAACGGACTTAAAATCGCGGCCGGTTTAGCTGGGATATATGTCACTGTTTTGACTCAGACCAGAGGTAGTTGGGTCGCCATCCCATTTTTTATCACGGGCGTCTTCTTTTTTGCACAGAGTATTCGTTGGCGATACCGCTTAATTATAGGTATCCTTGCTTTGGCTGGATTAGTGCTTGCTGGTACATATAGTAGCGTTGTTGAAGATAGGGTGGCCGCGGCCAAATCGGACATAGCGCTGTATGTCAATGGCGAGAACGAAGATACCTCGGTCGGCGTCAGATTGCAGCTTTGGGAGGCATCGTGGAAATTGTTTGCGGCGCACCCCGTTTTTGGTGTCGGCAGAGAGAATTTCAAACGCGAACTAGGAGCGCTTTCTGAGCGGAAGGTGATAACGCCGTTGACCGCCTCATTTTCGCATTCTCATAACGAGATTTTATTCAATATGGCGATTCTCGGAGTGTTTGGATTGCTGGGGATACTGGCCATTTATTTTGTCCCGGCATATTACTTTGCCCGCGAACTTCGCCATTCTGACCGGGCGTTGAGAGCCGCAGCCGGAATGGGATTAAGCGTATGCATGGGATTTTTTCTTATGGGTCTCACGGATATGATGTTTTTTTGGAATGTGACTGGCGGCATTTATAGTATGAGCCTGGCGACATTTTTGGTCTGTGTCGTTAAACGAAAAAAAGAACTTGAACGGATTGTGTCATGACAGCTTCATCGTATTCAGGCTATTTCCGGCGGCTGGCAGTCCTGCATCGCCCTTATAAAAAACGGCTGGCGCTGGCCTTTTTTGGGATGGCAGTTACCGCCGCGACGGAACCGCTGGTTGCTTACATCTTCAAGGTGCTGCTGGACCACGGCTTTGTTGAAAAGCCTACGTTCCCGTTATGGCTGGTCCCGGTGGCAGTGATCGGGGCTTTTGTGGCCCGCGGCGCTTCAACCTTTTTGACCACGTATATGATGAACTGGGTATCGACGCGCGTGCTAAATACTTTGCGGCGACAAATGTTTAGCAGGATGTTAGGCGTATCGATCGACTTTCACGCGACCCATACCGTCGGGCGCGTCATCAATTCGATTATGTTCGAGGTCCAGCAGATCATTGAAATGATCACCAAATTATTTACCTCTATCGTCCGGTGTTCATTGACCGTAATGGGATTACTCGGATATATGTTGTATATCAGCTGGAAATTGACGCTGGTGGCTTTTGTCCTGATGCCCCTGATGATGATTGTGGTGCGCCTGACCGCCAAACGCCTGAAGAAGCTGAACAAGGATGCACTCGCCGTCAATGCGGAACTGACGCAGGTTATTGAAGAAACTACGCGGGCGCAGCAGGTCGTCAAAATTTTTGGCGGTCAGGATTACGAGAAGAGCCGGTTTGAAGATCGGGCCGACCACATCCGCAGTTACAGCATGCGTTTGACCAGCACCTTCGCCGCCACTGTTCCCGTGACGCAAATCATGACCGCGTGTGCGATGTCTGTAATGATTGTGATGGCGCTGATTCAATCCAGTCACAATCAAATCACGGTTGGCGGTTTTATTTCATTCTTCACGGCCATGATCGCTTTACTCGCGCCATTAAAGCAATTAGCCGAGGTCAACGGTCCGCTACAACGCGGAATGGCCGCCGCCGAAGCCGTATTTGCGCTGATCGACACACCGGTCGAACGCACCACCGGTAAACAACTAGATCAGCGTGCGCGCGGGAAAATAACCTTTGAAGGCGTAAATTTTACTTATCCAGGTGCAGACAAACCTGCGCTCCAGAATATTAACCTGGCCGTAGAACCAGGTGAAACCATTGCGTTCGTAGGCATGTCGGGCGGCGGAAAATCGACACTGGTGAACTTGATCCCCGATTTTTACTCGGCTACCAGCGGTCGTATTTTGTTAGATGACCAGCCCATTGAAGACATTGCGCTAACCAGCCTGCGAGCGCAAATAGCGATGGTGAGTCAGCATGTCGTTTTGTTTAATGACACGATTGCCGCGAATATTGCGTACGGTGACAAGTTTCCGGATCGCCAGCGAATCGCAGCGGCGGCCAGCGCAGCGTACCTGACCGAGATGATCGCGGGCTTGCCCGGAGGTTTGGACGCGCCCGTCGGCGACAATGGATCGCGTTTATCTGGCGGTCAACGTCAGCGTCTGGCGATGGCCCGCGCCATCTATAAGGACGCGCCGGTACTGATCCTCGACGAGGCGACATCCGCTCTGGATAGCGAGTCGGAACGCGCCGTGCAAGCAGCGCTAGACACGTTGATGCAAGGCCGGACCACGTTTGTGATTGCGCACAGGCTTTCCACCATTGAACGCGCGAGCCGGATCGCCGTCCTGTCTAACGGCAAGATCGTTGAAATCGGGACCCATCATCAATTGCTCGAGAAAAATGGCGCGTATGCGAACCTATATCACCTGCAGTTTTCCAAAAATACGTTTAACGTGGAATTGTAAAGACAAATCATCGCCATCTATTTGCGAGATGGCAGTCTCTTTATCGTATAGCGCCATTTACGGTCTGGACTGCGGTATTAGTTTGTTGCATTATTCTCCAGCCTTGCCCACTTATCTTTTTAAATATTGCTCATGGCGACACAACTCGTTCCTGCTGATGTTCTAAAAAAAGCCGATAAAATACTATTTATCGCCCATCTTGCTCTAGGTGATTTTACTTACCTTCAAAATTGTTTTAAGGCGTTTTCCGAGGCCTATCCGTCTATAAAAATTCACATTTGGGTGGACGAGGTGCGCCGCACCACCAACGCTGCTAATTGGGTACATCTTAAAAAATATGCGCTATATGACTGGCTTGCCGAGTGTCCGTTTATCGAAAAGGTTTATAACCAAACCTATAGTCCGGCACTTTTTCAGCAATCGATAGGCGAGGCGCAACAGCAAAATTATCCGTTAGTCGTTTCTTTGTCGACGTTAAGGCCGCCGATGTATGCGGCGCTTGCGCGGCAGATATCGCCACACGGCTTTGTCGTCGGTATGAAAAAATCGGCCGGGCTGCTAGCGTTCAAAAAGCGTTCCGACTATCGTAAGTTAGACGCCGACCTGAATCCTGACGGGAACTTAAAGCCGGGCATGCACATCAGCGATGTTTATGCTGGCTGGTTTGAGCAATTGTTTGGGACTGTCGGCGATGCGCCTTCAAGATTTCCATTTGTAACAATTCCCCCGGATTGGCAGCGAGAGGCTAAAGCGCAGTTACAGTTATGGGGTTTTGACGACCGCTCGCCAGTGCGATCGTCCTCTGGCAAGCTATTGTTCATTAATCCGTATGCCAAAAATAATAAACGTTGCTGGCCGTTAGAGCGCGTAGTGGAACTGGTCGAGGCATTACAAAGCAGTGATAAATGGCGCGGAACCCGTTGTATTGTCAATGTGGTGCCAGAAGAAATGGCGGTCGCAAAGCAGTTTTTTGCCAGATACGCGATGGAGCAGGTGCGCTTGTTTAGCGCCGAAGAAAACTTTTTTGAGTTACCCGCAATGTTAAAAGAATGTGATCTGATTGTGTCCGTGGAGACTGCGGTGATGCATTTGGCAAACGCGGTGCATGTGCCGGTTGTTGCTTTAATGCGTCAAAAAAATCCGGAATGGATTCCTATCGATAAGGAGAATAGTATCGTTATAACTACATCCAACAGGCGCCATTGGGTTAAGGCAATAACCGTTGCACAGGTGATGACAGTACTGATAAACCGATAGGGTATTTATGATTACACGCGTAATGGACAATACTGGTCCTGTCGATGCCGGTCCTATTTTTCATGTCGCGTTCGGGGTTGACGCTAACTATTTTCTTGGTATGGGCGTGGCGATTGTTTCGGTGTTGGAAAACAACCGTTCTCAGTCGTTTGTGTTTCATATTTTTACCGCGTCGATCATGGATGATCACAGCGCGCAGTTACGTGAAATCGAAAAAAAGTACCGGACCGTCATTCTGGTGAAATTGATCGACCCGACCATCTTCGACGAGTTCGCTGATTTTACGAGTATTTCCCAATACTCCGCGGCGATATTCATGCGACTTTTAATCGCGGGCAGTCTGAAGGGCATCGCCGATAGGGTCCTTTATCTCGATGCCGATATCGTCTGTCAAGGCGATCTCACGGAGCTAATGTCAATTGAGCTAGGGGATAATATTGCCGCTGTTGTCGGGGACGTGGGCAGCATTGCAGAAATGCAGGTTGCCAAGCTCGGTCTCACAGGTGGACGGTATTTCAATTCAGGGATGCTTTATATCGATGTTAATAGGTGGTGTGCCGAGAATATCTGGCACAAAGCGGTTCAGGCCATTTTATCCAGCGATAAAAGTTTTTTATTCCCCGATCAGGACGCGCTCAACAAAGTCATGGATGGCAGGGTCAAGTTTATCGACGCCAAATTTAATTGGCTGTACGACCTGTTTGCAGAGACCGCCAGCAAAAATAACCCCCCCCCAAATGCGGTTTTCATACACTTTGTGGGTCGACTCAAGCCTTGGCATAGCTGGTGCTGCAATAGTGCAAAGGATATCTTCTTGAAATATCAAGCACTGTCGCCTTGGGCGAACGCGCCCCTATATGGCCCGAAAAACTATAAAGAAATACGCATGTTTGCGCAGGGGTTATTGAGAACTGGCAACAGGATGCAAGGAATCTTATGGTACATTAAATTTATTATTAATAAATTTTTCCACATCTAGCCAAAAAATTTTGGCCCCTGGGACGAGCAATCAACTGTACTGTAAATACGCGTCCCAATTATCACCCCCGTAGTCTGCCCGGCCTTCCTTGAATTACCTTGTCATTGATCTTTCTTATCATTGATCCAGCCTAGTACATACTTCGCTACCGTCGTTGCAAGTATTTTGCGCATGCAATCGCAGGTCAATGCATTTTTGGTTTTGCAGCCCGGACATTCTTTTTCGGGTGAAATTGAGCGCGCACGCGTGCCTAATGCGCCCCAACGATTTGGATTCATTGGACGGGCAGCCGGAAACAGGCCTATTGTTCGCTGCCCAAATGCGGCAGACATATGTAGCGGTCCGGTCCCACTGGCGATTAGCCCGTCAGCGGCCTGAATAAAAGAGGCTAACTGCTGAAGGGTGAATTTGCCGCAGACGTTGTGCACGTTCGGCATGCCCAATAATCCGGGTGCATGTTCAGTGATCCAGTCTCCTTCCCCTGCACTTCCGGTGATCCACAGCGCAATTTGCGGATTGATGCTCAGTAGTTCGGCTAGCGCGGTATAGTTTGAAATGGGCCATTCCCGACCGTGGCCGTTTGATTTGGGATGGAGGATCAAATTGAATTGATCGGGGCGTAATAGTCGCCGTACGGATTGATCGTCGGGAATGTTGAATTGATATAGCGCGGCAATGGCACTGCGCTCTGGACTGTAACGTATTCCCAGCGGGCTAAGATATTTAAAATTGGACTGCGCTTCGTGTACTTCTGACCGGCCTTTTGTAAAGTGCAAACGCCGATTGCAATGGATCCAGTTGAACAGTCCCCGATGGACATTACCAATCCGGTTGGGGACCCCGGCTTTGTGTGCCGCAATTGCCAGCGCTTTTTCCGGCTGGGCAAAGATGACCGTGTCGATATCAGCGCTTTTAAAAAATGCGACCGGATCGGTCAAACTTTCAAGTTCGATAACTTGATCCACCGTGCTGCAATAGGCGACTACCGGCGCGGCGTATGCGCGGCATAAAAAACTGATCTTGATGCCCGGGAACTGCTGCTTCAGATAGGCGGTCACCGGTAACGTCAATATGACATCTCCGATGTTATCCGTGCGACTTATCAATACGTGAGAGCTATTTGATACCATTATTTACCGTAAAAGGTGTAAAGCATGCGCCCATAATCTACAGGTAATGCAACAATTATCAGCATTGACGCGCTTTTGAATAATTTGTTACATTGCTTTGGTTGGGCTATTTTGTGGAACAAATTTTTCGGCTTGGGCTTCATTAGCCAAAGTCGCAAGACCGCATATCTCAACGCGCGGCAAGATATTTCATGTACCACCGGAAGCTGTTGAAGACTTCACCGCGTTTCATTAAAAACCGCGAAAACATACGCATCTCTTTATAATTTCTAGGTGCCGGATCGAGCGCGATATCGGCCCACGGAGAGCGCTTGTGATATTTGATGAACAGGTCTGTAGACGCGTGCAGACACCAATCGTTCCATGGTTTAACTGCACCCGCAAAGTGAATGAAGCCCACCGGACCAATATCGCGCATTTGCCTGTGGTCTTTTTCCAGATCGTGGATCAAGTCGTATAGAAAATTCCATTTTCTATTGATGTACTGTATTTTGCCCTCCAGTACGACGTTTAGCGCATCCTGATCCGGAAATCTGTAATTTTTCCCGTTCTCCAAAATGGAGAGGATGGTCTTTTCAGTTATTTCCTGCGCCATCCAGCTAGTAACATTCATGTACATCACGCCGGAATTAAAATAGCGTTGCGATGACAATTGCAGCGCCGCACAACGTCGGCGCGTGGTCTCATCCGCGTCCGGTACGACAATCGCCGCACTGCCGCCAAAATCCAGTTGCATCAACTCAGCGATGCTGCCCATGCAGAGGATGTCTGCATCCAGATAAAGTACTTTGTCGGTAATCCCTTGTAAGGTCGATGGGATCAAAAGACGCGTGAAGATGGTCGGCGAATAGTATGAAAATTGCGAGATATGTGCAAATGGCTTGAAGATCGCAGGATCGATAATATGGAGTTGCGTCGTTACGCCGTACTGAATGGATAACTGATCGAAGCGGCGACGGTTATCGTCCGAAATAGCAAACGCAAATACATGAAACGTGAATGCAACGCCAGGATTATGGTCGATGATCGACGTGATCGTCGCCCCCATGCTGCGGCAATAATGGTCATCGACACAAAACGCAATGTGAAAAGATGGGTCGTGTATCGATGATGAAGTAAAGTCTTTTAAAGAGGATTGCATTGAACTGTCCTGATCAACTACATCAAAATAATATCGTACTGCTCTTGCGGATACATCGTTTCAACCTGCAATGAAATTGGCTTGGAAATGAAATCGCCCAGCATCGCAAGATGTTGTGATTCTTCCTCCAGAAACAAGTCGACCACTGCTTGCGACGCCAGAATTCTGAACTCTCGCGGGTTAAATTGTTTGGCTTCGCGCAGAACTTCGCGCAGGATTTCGTAGCAAAGTGTGCGGGCAGTTTTGACCTGACCTTTGCCATCGCATACGGCGCAGGTTTCACACAAAATGTGTGCCAGCGATTCACGCGTGCGTTTGCGGGTCATCTCGACCAGACCGAGTGCAGAAAATTCTGATACTGATTTTTTGGTCCGGTCGCGCAACAGTGCTTTATTCAGCTCGGATAGTACTGCTGTCTTGTGTTCGACATTTTCCATGTCGATGAAGTCCAGAATAATAATACCGCCAAGATTACGCAATCTAAGCTGGCGGGCGATAGCGTGCGCGGCCTCCAGGTTAGTCTTGAAAATAGTGTCGTCAAAATTACGGCCATTCACAAAACTGCCGGTATTGACGTCGATGGTCGTCATGGCTTCGGTCTGATCGACGATTAAATAGCCGCCAGATTTTAGCGGCACACGCCGACTCAATGCGTTGAGGATTTCCGCCTCCACACCATACAGATCGAATAGTGGCCGCTCGCCAGTGTAGTGCAGTAAGCGCGCGTTGACGGATGGCGTGTAGGTGGCGGCAAACTCCTGAAGCTTCTGGAAGTTCTCGCGTGAGTCCACCTGAATACTGGTGGTTTTGTCGTCTACAAAGTCACGTAACACGCGTTGCGCCAGATTCAGATCCTGATGCAATAAGGTCGGTGCAGGGCGACTTTTGGCTAGCAGCGTTATCGAAGACCAGGTTTTGCGCAGGTATTCGATATCCATTTGCAGATCGGTGTCAGAGGCATCTTCTGCCATTGTCCGGATGATGAAGCCGCCTTTTTCTTCCGGTGGAAGCAGTTGCTGTACTTTTGACCGTAATAACTCCCGCTCGGCTTCGTTTTCGATTCTCTGCGAGATACCAATATGGTTATCTTGCGGTAAATATACGAGCATCCGGCCAGCAATAGAAATTTGGGTGGACAGTCGCGCGCCTTTGGTGCCGATGGGGTCTTTAACCACTTGCACCATCAACGGTTGTCCGTCGAACAGTAATTTTTCAATCGGCGTCGGAATCGCTTGCTGATTTTCGGCCGCGGACAGTCCACGCACACGGGCTTCCCATATATCTGCGACGTGCAAAAAAGCTGCTCGTTCAAGTCCGATATCGATAAACGCCGATTGCATGCCGGGCAACACCCGCACGACTTTACCGAGATAGACGTTACCTGCCAGGCCGCGCGATAAGGTCCGTTCGATGTGTAATTCTTGCACTGCGCCCTGAAAAATCAATGCGACGCGCGTTTCTTGCGGGGTGATGTTGACGAGAATGTCTTCGCTCATAGAATATCTATCCCTGCCTGTTGTAGTAGTTGAGCGGTTTCATAGAGGGGCAAGCCCATAATGCCGGAATGGCTTCCATTAATACATTTGACGAATAGCGCGGCGACGCCTTGAATGCCATAACCACCGGCTTTGTCATACGGTTCGGTTGAGGCGCAGTAGGCACGTACCATGTTTTCGCTCAGGGTTTGAAACACTACTTCTGAGGTTTGGGTAATTTGCCAGGACTGTCCTTGATACACGACAACAACGCTGGTTAGTACGTGATGGGTGCGGCCTGATAATCGTAGTAACATGTCGCGAGCTTGCGCACGGTCCGCGGGCTTGCCCAGTATCTGGCCGTCAATGGTGACTGTGGTGTCGGCTGCAAGAATAGGGCGAACCGGTAATTTGCGCCATTGCATGGTATCGAAAGCGAAAGCGGCTTTCTCCAGCGTTACGCGCTCTACATAGGCGACCGGGTGCTCGTGCGGCAATGCCGCTTCGCTGACATCGGGGCCGCGCGGGGCCTGGTCACGCAATAAAAGCAGTTCAAAATCGACACCGATTTGCCGTAGCAGCTCGCGTCGGCGAGAACTTTTCGATGCGAGATAAATTTTCTGATTCCAGATTTTCATTGCTCGAACATGTGAGGGTTACCAGGTTAACTGCCAGGTTATCGACAAGTTCTCGGCAAGTTAAGGTGGTCTAATTTACCTCAATTTGAGCCGATTCGATACACGGCGAATTATAGACGGGGAATGCTATCAGAGGACTTTATACGGTGCATTATATTCATTTGAATATCGCCTGCTGTCAGGCTTTGCAAGCTGCGCCTTGCGGATAGCGTTCTATTGATGAAACCGGCGACTATATACGATGATAAGGATGATTCTGGGTGATGGACCAGGCGCGATAAAGTTGTTCTGCGAGAAGCACCCGTACCATGCCATGCGGTAGCGTTAAGCTTGAAATTCGCAGTAATGTGTCGGCCTTAGCCTTAAAGGCCGGATCAAGTCCGTCCGCACCACCGATGATAAAGGCTACGTCGCGACCATCCTGCTGCCATTGGGTCAGATGCTGCGATAGCTGCACCGACGTGAGGTCTTTGCCATGCTCATCCAGCGCAACGATGCGTACGCCTTTTGGCAAGACGGCTTCTATGCGCCCTCGTTCGAGTGCCATAGCAGTTTCTGCGGTCTTGCTACTGGAACGTTCTACGGGCTTGATTTCTTTGAGGACGATCCTGCAATCCGGCGGCATGCGCTTGGCATACTCGCCGAATCCAGTCTCAATCCAGGCCGGCATCTTGTGGCCGACCGCAGCGATAATGAGCTGCACGATAACCTTAAGTTACGCTTCTTCTTTAGGTTTGGCTGGCGCGCGCTTGGTTGTGGCCGGCGCTTTTCTGACTGGCGCTTTTTTCGGCGTCGTAGCAGCTTTATGCGCCGCATTCTTGGTCGTCACGCTTTTAGAAGAGGCGACCTTGATGGTTTTGCCGACTGCTTTTTTAGTGCCATCGGATTTTACCCGCGGTTTACGCAGCGCTTTTATTGGCGCATCGACTTCCGGTGCCAACGCTTGCGATGTCGTCAGATGGCGGGATACTTTTTTGGCAGCAGCGCCTTCTTCGGCGTCCGGTGCCGTACGAGAAACCCGTTTGGCAGCGCCCAGCTTGACTTCTTTTTCGCCCCAGATTTCTTCCAGACGGTAATAAGCGCGAATCGCCGGTTGCATGATGTGTACGACCATATCGCCCAAATCGACCAGTACCCACTCGCCCGTGCCTTCGCCTTCGACGCTCAGAATATTGCCGCCGTTTTCTTTGACCTTGTCGCGTACCGATGCGGCCAGCGCTTTGGTTTGACGATTTGAGGTACCGGAGGCGACCACAATGCGATCAAACAGGCTGGTCAGATGAGATGTATCAAAGACGCGGATTTCTTGCGCTTTAACGTCTTCGAGAGCGTCAATCACGAGGCTTTGCAGTTTTTTAATTTCCATTTAATTCTTATAAAGATGGTGTTGTTCAATATAGTCTAGCACTACCGCCGGTATCAGCGAATCTGGTCTGTTGCCAGAGTGCAATGCAGCACGAATTTTTGTTGCTGATATGTCTACAAATAAGTTTTCCGCCAGATAGGTCAACCCGTGCGGACTCTGGCGAATCTGCTCCGGGGTCGCTGCGCGGCGCGTAAATTCGCGCGTGACTTCGGGCGGTACCTGTGATGCATCCAGCGCAAAGCCGGGCCGGGAAGCTACTCCCAGATGCGCATAATTGAACAGTTTGTCCCAACCCTGCCAAGTATTCAGATGTTGCAACTGGTCAGCGCCCATTAAAAAGATGATAGATGCGTCTGGACCCAGTTCAGTCCGTAACGATTGCAACGTATCGATGGTAAAAGTCGCCGTTTGTCGCTCGATTTCTTGCTGGTCGATGAGGACCGCAACGGCTTGGTCGTTGAAGGCCCGGCGGACCATTTCTACCCGATCCGCTGCGCCTGCCTCCAATCCGTGCTTTTGCCAGGGGTTACCTGCGGGTATGACGCGCAACATGTCAGGTGCCAGTAACGTCACAAAATAGTGCCCCAGCGCCACATGTCCGTTGTGAACCGGATCAAAACTACCGCCTAAAACGGCGATGCAGCGGCGCGGTGGTTGTTCTGGCCGCATATCAGACCCAATCTCGATGGATCAGGAAGTCGGTATAAAGCCGGGCTTCCGGACTGCCTGCAAGGGGTTCCCAGTTGTAGCGCCATTTGACGACGGGCGGCATCGACATCAGGATGGATTCGGTACGACCACCGGATTGCAAGCCGAACAAAGTGCCGCGATCATACACTAGATTGAATTCAACATAACGTCCGCGGCGATATGCCTGAAAATCGCGTTGCTGTTCTGTAAATGGCACTTCTTTGTTTTTTGCTAAAATCGGCACATAGGCAGGAATAAATGCATTGCCGACACTTTGCATCAATGCGAAGCTTTCGTCAAATCCAAGGCGATTAAAATCGTCAAAGAAAATGCCGCCAACGCCGCGCGGTTCCTGCCGGTGCTTTAAATAAAAATAGTCGTCACACCATTTTTTGAAGCGTGGATACAACGCCTGATCGGTATTTTTTTCGGTATCGATATCAAACGGGGCCAGCGCGTCCCGGCAAGTACGATGAAAATGGCGCGTATCTTCTTCCGAGCCATAATAAGGCGTCAGGTCCAGTCCTCCGCCAAACCACCAGATTGGCTCCTGACCCTCTGCGGTCGCCGTAAAAAAGCGTACATTCATATGGATCGTCGGCGCATGCGGATTGCGCGGATGCATCACCAGCGACACCCCCATTGCTTCCCACTGGCGTCCGGCTAGTTCAGGCCGACTGGCCGATGCTGACGGGGGCAGTGTTTTGCCCGTGACGTGAGAAAATCCGACGCCGCCGCGTTCAAATACGTTGCCTTCTTCGATAACACGGGAAATACCGCCGCCGCCTTCTGCACGCTCCCAGCTATCGGTACCGAACGGTTTGCCGTCCTGTTGTTCTAATGCGGCGACAATGCGCGCCTGCAGGTCCAGCAGGAACGACTTAACCGCTGTGGCGGACGGAATATTTGATGTCATTAAATTAGCGGACAAAGAACGCACAAATTAAAAAAAAACGCGCATCGGTGCGCGCGGATCACTGAAATCACGGGATAAAGGGATTGTACATTGCCACGACGGGCAAAGGACGGTTGTCTCATGCTTTATGTCATTTTCGGATAATAGTGTGGCGGTGATCCACTGCTGAGAGGAGCAGTCGCGGTAATATCGTTATGATCAGTGGTTATTCACGGCTGATTTATTATGAATAATTATTAATATTATTAGTAAATATTGATAATAAAGCAATTTATTAAAATTTAAATAATGAATCTTCTTTTGTGAGGTCGATTCTCTCGTTTTGGGAAAGAAAATATTTTACACCTCCCACATGTGAATCTACGTGACGTTGTTTCACCGACGCATGCCACAAAACGATAAGCAATCCCGCAGTCCCATCATTACTAACTTGGTAATTCGAACGTTGTAAAAGATTGATGAAAATTAATGCGATCATTTACCCCGTTCGATCTCTGACCCCGTTAGCCCGGACGCTTGATTGCGCGCCATCCAATGTCACGCCGAAATTGCGCGCCGCTGAAATGGATAGTATCGACAATGTTGTAGGCGTGCTTTTGCGCTACCTTGACGCTGTCACCCAAGCCGACTACGCAAAGGACGCGCCCGCCGGATGTCGTGAGTCGGGTGCCTGTCAGCGTGGTGCCTGCGTGGAAGGTGATCGCGTCGGCGGTTTCGGGCGGAATGCCGGAAATCAGATCGTCGTTGCGGGGGGCATCCGGGTAACCGGCCGCGGCCATGACTACACCTAACGCGGTGCGGCGGTCCCATTCAAGTTCGATGGTGTCGAGCGTGTTGTTGACCGCATGTTCCATCACCATCAGCAAATCGGTTTTCAGGCGCGCCATGATCGGCTGCGTCTCGGGATCACCCATGCGGCAGTTGAACTCGATAGTTTTTGGATTGCCTTTTTCGTCGATCATGAGACCGGCATACAGGAAGCCGGTAAAGGGATTTCCTTCCTTCGCCATGCCCTGAATGGTGGGTGTAATAATGTCACGCATAACGCGCGCATGGACCGCCGGGGTCACGATAGGCGCGGGTGAATAAGCACCCATGCCGCCTGTATTCGGTCCCTGATCGCCGTCTTTCAGGCGTTTGTGATCCTGGCTGGTCGCCAGCGCCAGTATATTTCTACCATCCACCATGACGATAAAACTGGCTTCTTCACCAGTCAAAAAGTCTTCAATCACCACGCTCGATCCGGCTGCACCAAACTTGTTGTCGGCTAGCATCATATCGACGGCGGCGTGCGCTTCTTCGGGTGTCATCGCAACCACCACGCCTTTACCTGCAGCCAGACCATCAGCCTTGATGACGATCGGCGCACCCTTTTGGTCCAGATAGCGGTGGGCCGCGTCTACGTCGGTGAAGGTCTGGTAATCGGCGGTTGGAATGTTGTGGCGCTGCATGAAGGCTTTGGCAAAATCCTTGGAGCTTTCTAGCTGCGCGGCTTCTTTGGTTGGACCAAAAATCTTCAGGCCGCGGTCGCGGAAGACGTTCACGATACCGCCCGCAAGCGGTGTCTCCGGACCGACTACCGTCAGCGCAATGCGCTCTTTTTCAACAAAATCTGCCAGCTCCGAATAGTCGGTAATGTTGACGTTTTCTAAGCGTGAGTCAAGTGCGGTGCCACCATTGCCGGGAGCAAGATAGACGGTCTGAATACGGGGCGACTGGGCGATTTTCCATGCGAGCGCATGTTCCCGACCACCAGAGCCAACGACTAGAATTTTCATGGGATGTCCGCTCTTTTACTGAACTATGGCAATCAATATGATTGCACTGTGAGGATTGAATAAATTAGGTAACACTAGACACTATTTAGTCTTCGATAATCGCGTTGCTAAATACTTCTTGCACGTCATCCAGATTTTCGAGAGCATCCAGTAGTTTTTGCATTTTGACGGCATCTTCTCCGGCGAATACAGTTTCTGTCGCAGGCTTCATGATGATTTCAGCCACTTCAGCTTTAAAGCCGGATTTTTCAAGTGCAGACTTAACCGCTGAAAACTCGAACGGCGCGCACAATACTTCGATGCCGCCTTCATCATCGGTGACAACGTCATCTGCGCCGGCTTCCAGCGCCGCCTCCATTAACGCGTCTTCATTAGTGCCTGGGGCAAACAGCAATTGGCCGCAATGCTTGAACATAAAGGCAACAGAGCCTTCGGTGCCCATGTTGCCGCCGTTCTTTAAAAACGCATGGCGGACTTCCGCCACGGTACGGATTTTGTTGTCAGTCATACATTCAACGATGATGGCGGCGCCGTGAATGCCATAACCTTCATAGCGGACCTCTTCATAATTGACGCCATCCAACTCGCCTGCGCCGCGTTGGGTCGCGCGGATAACGTTATCCTTGGGCATATTGGCGTCACCGGCCTTATCTACAGCAAGGCGCAGGCGAGGATTGGTGTCCGGGTCGCTGCCGCCCATGCGGGCTGCAACGGTGATTTCTTTGATCAAGCGGGTCCAGATTTTGCCGCGTTTGGCATCTGTGGCAGCCTTTTTATGCTTGATATTGGCCCACTTACTATGTCCTGCCATGATGGTTCTTTCTTGCTGTAGTTAGCTATAGTCAGGTTGGCATTTTATCATAGTGCGTCCTCTCAAAAATCCGCATATCCACCTCGTCTTACCAAAAATAACGTGGTGCATACAACGCATTAACAGCATGAATGCGAAGGTTGCATCGAAACAGCGTTGTGCCGCAGGTAATCTGCGCAAGATATTTGTTATATTGACGACCGCGATGTGGATTTACGCAGGACTTTCATAAATTCTTCCATCGGCGTTGCGCTCGCGTTGCCACAATGGCGTAGGGTTTGAGTCCGCGCGCGTTGATGGGGCGGTTTTGCGTACGTTTTGGTGCATAAAATAGTAAGCCAACGTTGTCCCAGTAAAGGTTCATTGGCCTGCTGTTATGCGCAAATCACTCAATCAAAAACGTAATCCATGCATACCCTTTACAATTCTCTATGACATTTTTATCGCCGCCGTCCGTTGCACGCAAAATTTATCTCACCGGGCTGGCCATCGGGGTTGTCGGTGCCGTTCTGTTTTCTGCCAAAGCCATCGTCGCCAAGCTGATTTATCGGTACGACGTTGACGCGGTGACGCTCATCATGTTTCGCATGCTATTTTCGTTTCCTTTGTTTGCAGCAGTGGCGCTATGGAAGGCGAGAACCGAAAAGCCGCTTGAAAAGGGCGACCGTATTCGGATCGTCGTTTTAGGACTAACAGGCTATTACCTGTCAAGTTTTCTGGATTTTTTAGGCCTGCAATATATATCCGCGGGTTTGGAGCGGCTGATTTTATTTTTGACGCCATCGTTTGTTTTGGTGCTGTCGTTTTTCTTTTATGGTCGTCGCGTGACATGGCTGGAGTGGGGCGCACTGGTGCTTTCTTACTTGGGGGCCCTACTGGTTTTTATACATGACGTCCGTTTAGGTGGACCGAATATCGGATTGGGAAGTGCGCTGGTTTTAGGGGCTGCAATAAGTTATTCGTTGTATTTGCTGTTGTCCGGGTCCTTGGTAACGCGAGTGGGCGCGTTGCGGTTGGTGGCTTACGCAATGTGTATTTCGTGCGTGGCCTGTATGTCGCAATTTCTTTTTCTGCGTCCTGTATCGATGTTTGTGCAGCCTCCAGCTGTGTACGGTTTGTCATTGATTAATGCAGTTTTGTGCACAGTATTACCAGTGTATATGACCATGGTCGCGGTCGCACGGATTGGCGCTGCCAGTTCTGCACAGGCAGGCATGGTTGGGCCGGTGTCTACGCTATTTTTAGGTGCGATTATTCTCAATGAAGCGATTACCGGCATTCAACTAACCGGAACCGCGCTCGTGTTAACCGGCATTTATTTGATTTCAAAAAAGAAGGTTTAAAATGGATCTGGGAATTCGTGGCAAGCAGGCGCTAGTCTGTGGTGCAAGCAAAGGACTAGGGCGCGGATGTGCAGAAGCGCTGGCAGCAGACGGCGTTAATCTCACGCTGGTGGCGCGGACTGCGGACACTTTGGAGCAGACAGCGCAACATTTACGCGACAGCTATGGCATTAATGTTATTGCGCTTGCCTGCGACATCACCACGTCAGAAGGCCGGGCGCTTGCATTGGCCGCTTGCCCGCAACCGGATATTTTGGTGACCAACGCCGGTGGTCCGCCGATGGGTGATTTTCGTGACTGGGAGCGGGATGATTGGATCAAGGCACTTGATGCCAATATGCTGACCCCGATTGCTCTTATTAAAGCGACCGTGGACGGCATGATCGCGCGGCGCTTTGGTCGCATCGTTAATATCACATCCAGTTCCGTGAAAGCGCCAATTGATGTGCTTGGTTTATCGAACGGTGCGCGTGCAGGTCTAACCGGATTTGTTGCCGGTTTGGCGCGCAAAACGGTAGCGCATAACGTAACGATTAATAATTTGTTGCCGGGTGCGTTTGACACCGACCGTTTAAGATCGATGCAAGCCGCGGCGGCGGCGGCCAGTGGCACCAGCATTGAAAGCGTGCAACAGGCGCGTGCAGCACAAATACCGGCCCGGCGGTTTGGTAACGCTGCCGAGTTTGGCGCAATGTGTGCATTTATGTGTAGCGCTCATGCCGGTTATCTGACCGGGCAAAATATTTTGCTCGACGGCGGTGCCTATCCCGGCACTTTTTAACGGGGACCACCCTCTTTTGTGGAAGTTTTGTAAACAAGCACTTCTTTAAAGCGAGAAAATTATGGTAAAAGCAATTGTAATACGCAAGACCGGCGGCCCTGAAGTAATGGAGTATGTGGACGTTGAAGTGGGCGATCCTGGGCCGGGCGAGGTCAGAATTCGGCACGCGGCATGCGGTCTCAATTTTATCGATATTTATTTTCGCATTGGGTTGTATCCGCAGCCTTTACCTGGTGGCCTGGGCCAGGAGGCCTCAGGTGTGATTGAGGCGATTGGACCCGGCGTAGTGGGCTTTAAGGCGGGCGATCGGGTTGCCTACGCGGGACGTCCGAACGGCGCTTACTCAGAAGCGCGGGTTATGCCTGCGGCGATCCTGGTTAAACTGCCGGATGCGATTTCATTTGATACTGCGGCAGCGGCGATGTTGCAGGGCTTGACAGTTGAATACTTGTTTGGGCGGACAATTCCGCTAAAAGGCGGCGAAACCATTTTGTTTCATGCCGCGGCGGGAGGTGTAGGTTTGATCGCGGCACAATGGGCTCGCGCGCTGGGAGTGACGATGATCGGAACGGTCAGTTCGGACGAGAAGGGCGCGTTGGCATTAGCGGCAGGCTGTACGCACGTGATTAATTCGAAGACCGAAAATATAGTGGAGCGGGTCAAAGAGATCACTCACGGTAAAGGCGTACCAGCGGTATTTGATTCGATCGGTAAGGACACTTTTATCGATTCACTGGACTGCTTGTCGCCTTTAGGGACTATGGTTAGTTTTGGTAGTGCGTCCGGTCCTGTCCCGCCCTTTAGCCTGAACGAACTGGTCTCACGCGGTTCGCTATACATCACCAGACCGTCGTTACCGAACTACGTTTCAACCCGCGCCGATCTGGACGCTGCCTCAGCTAATTTGTTCGAGATGATCGCTAGCAAAAAGGTTAATATTGAGATCAATCAACGCTATGCTCTGAAAGACGTGGCGCAAGCGCACGCGGATTTAGAGGCGCGTAAAACTACCGGATCAACGATCCTGATTCCTTAATTTTTTCGGAATGATGCAAGCTATGAACGACAACAAGCAACAGCATGGGATTGAGGATAAATTTGCGGATAGCAACGTTGACAATAACACCGCCGATGAAGATAATCCAATGGGCCATCCGGAAGAGCAGCCAACCGGCACCGATGGCACACCGAAATTTGGGCGTCTGTTAATAGTCTTGATACTGATGGTAATCGTGATTGGTTTTATTACTTTCGCCAGCGAGTGGTTTTATTCCTGAACGTAACGAGATAAGCCGGAGGCGGCGCAGCGAATGACGATCCAAAAAGGGCCAATTACATGGAATAACTGTGTAATTAGCCCTTTTTTATATTCAAAAATCATATTTTTGATCGCATTTAGTCGGCATGCATATGGCTTCATTTATACCAATATCAGCAGCGCCTTGGGTCCCACCTGATCGAACGTCAACACGGGCAGCATCATTGTTGCTGCCGGTTTTTATGAGTCATCAATCGTTATTGATCATTTCTTATTTTTAGCTTGACCTGACGCGGAACGCCGCTTTTCCCGGGGAAGTCGCTAAAGGCGCTTTGTATCAGGTAGGGCATAACCATCGGCAATGAACTTATTCTTCCTTCGCTGACCACGGTTACGTCATACAATTTTTTGCCGTCGCCGGTGCGCGCGATACGTACGTTCATATGCCGGGTGAAGACCAGATAATTGAATTCGCGCTGCACAACAATTGGAGGGGCATACCAGAAAGGTCCATTGAGCGGGCCATAGAACCCTCGATAACCCAAGCCGGAGGCATAGAACGGCGAGCCGTAAATACCGGGATCTATTTCTACAGGCTCTATGGTATGGACGTCGCGTGCTCTCACACCGTACGATAAGGTGACGTTGAGCGTGGCTTTCGCATTAACGGATTGCGTGAAGCCCAACTGCTGAAGCGCGTGGCTGACCTGAGCCTCGTAGCTACGATATTCCAGATCGTTTTCTTGTTCCGCCGTGTGAATAAAGCTGAAGGATTTGTCGGGTAAATTGGCCGGCCATTCGTTGAAGGCAATAACGTCGCTACGAATGACCGACGCGCAACCTGATAACAGCAAACACAGCGCTGCAATGCAAAGTGCTAAATAGCGTTTCATGATGTTTCCTCGTTGTGACTATATGGAGATTTATTAGTCGACGACTCAGCGGCGATTAAGGGGGATTAATGGCGTCGATGCAGCATTGGAGTCGGATATGAAGCTAGAGTTCACTTGCCGCAGAGGAACTTTGTCGCGAAAATATCGTCAATCTCTGCTGCGGCTACCGGCGTGTGTTTTTGCTTGATTCTGTTCGTTTGGCGCTTTCGTTTGGTCTGTCAGACCACAAGATTCCGTTTAGTTGCTGATCGACTTCCGGGACCATGTCACCGGGGACATGGCAAACCTCTCATTTTTAAAATTGCAACCAACCATACGTGGCTTCTGGTCGTCTTCGGGCGCGATGCTGCACTAGCCCGGCGTTCAATATTCCATTGCTCATATGTATTTATTGCGTAAAAAAAATATCCGTATCAAAGTCCTGCGTATCATCATCATCGGAATTGCTCTTTTGATAATTTTTGTGACGACTAAGATATTTCTGTTTCCGACTAAGAAAATTCCTACCTATCTCACCGCGCCGGTTGTCAAAGGCGACATCCAGGACATCGTTCTGGCGAGCGGAACGCTTCAGGCGCTGAATCAGGTGAATGTCGGCGCGCAGGCAACCGGGCAGTTGAAATCTTTAAAAGTGGCGCTTGGAGACGATGTAAAAAAAGGACAACTGGTGGCAGAAATCGACTCGATGACGCAGCAAAATGCACTGCGAATCAAGAAGGCTGAGCTTGAACGGATCAGGGCAGAGTTACGCTCGCAACGTGCAACACTGCGCTTGAACCAGCTTAAGTTTGCGCGCCAGCAGCGCATATTGCTCAACGACGCCGGATCACAAGAGGACTACGAAACCGCCGATGCTGCGCTGGAAACCACGCGGGCTGACATCAGTGGTTTAGTGGCGCAAATAGCACAGGCAAAAATCGCCGTAGAAACCGCCGTGGTCAATCTGGGCTATACCAAAATCATTGCGCCGATAGACGGAAAAGTGGTGGCGATTGTGACAAAGGAAGGGCAAACCCTGAATGCATTACAAAGTGCGCCAACGATATTAATCGTGGCACAACTTGATACGATTACCGTGAAATCGCAAATTTCTGAGGCCGATGTCACCCGTGTCGCGCCCGGCCAAAACGTACACTTTACGATTCTGGGAGATCCGGATCACCGCTATCGCGCGACGTTGCGCAGCATTGAGCCGGCTCCTGATTCGATCATTGCCGATATCAACAGTAATGTCGGCAAAACAGATGCAACGTCCAAGGCGGTCTATTACAACGGCCTTTTCGATATTCCCAACCCAGGCAATAAGCTGCGGATTGGCATGACAGCGCAGGTATCGATCGTGTTACAGGATGCCCAAAATGCGTTAATTATTCCTTCGGTGGCATTGGGGAAAAAATCCGAAAATGGCAGCTATGCGGTACGGGTAGTTGCACATAAAAATCAGCTTGCGGTCATACGTCAGGTCCAGATTGGTATCAACAATAATGCGCACGCGCAAGTGCTCAAAGGCTTGCAGATCAGCCAGCAGGTGGTGGTCGGTGAAGCCCATAGTGGGGATGCGGACGCTCATGACCAAGCCGGGGCCGCGTCGTGACCGATGCGCCACAAGAAGTAAAAGCCCTGCTTGAAATTACCGGTTTGTACCGAAAATTTCCTTCTGGCGATGACAGCGTGACCGTGTTGAGTAACATTAATTTGCGCATCGATGCGGGCGAAATGGTGGCGCTGGTCGGTGCCTCGGGTTCTGGCAAATCCACCTTGATGAATATTCTCGGTTGCCTGGATCGCCCCACTGAAGGCAGCTATAAAGTCGCAGGTCGGGAGACCGGAAAAATGCTGCCGGATACGCTGGCGCAATTACGCCGCGAATATTTTGGATTCATTTTTCAGCGGTATCACTTGCTACCCGATCTGGACGCCGTTGCCAACGTTGAAATTCCGGCGATATATGCAGGAAAGGACCGGACCGCGCGTCGCCAACGCGCCTATGCGTTGCTGGCGCAGCTTGGATTGGGCGAGCGCAGCCATCATCGTCCCAGTCAGCTATCGGGCGGTCAGCAACAGCGCGTCAGTATTGCCCGCTCGTTAATGAACGGGGGCGAAGTCATTCTGGCCGATGAACCAACCGGCGCGCTGGACAGGCATAGCGGTGCGGAAGTCATCAAAATTCTGCAAGCGTTGCATGCCGAGGGCCACACCGTCATCATCGTCACGCACGACATGCACGTGGCCCAACATGCCCAGCGCATCATAGAAATCAGTGATGGCGTCATCATTTCTGACCGGCCCTCAGGCGGGGCTAGCGAAGTTCCCCCGCAGTTATCGGCCGGTATCAATCACGATTTGCCTGCCACTCCCAAGCCTCGACAGCGCCCGGAGGTGTTGCATAACATAGCTTCCTGGCGGGCCAGCAAAGATATGCTAACAGAGGCGTTTAAGATGGCGGTATTGTCGATGGTGACGCATCGTCTGCGAAGTTTTTTGACGATGCTGGGGATTATTATCGGGATTGCCTCCGTGGTCTCGGTAGTGGCTTTGGGCCAGGGTTCGCAGGTAAAAATTATTGAGGATATTAGTGCAATCGGTACTAATACCATCACTATCTATCCGGGCGACGAGAGCGGCGATGAAAAGGCGGCATTGGTACGCACTTTAGTACCCGCAGACGCGGACGCGTTAGCTAATCAGGTGTATGTAGATAGTGCCACGCCGGTGGTTACCTATAATTCTCATGCACGTTATAAAAATATTTCAGCCAGCGCAATAATTTCTGGCGTCGGTCCCCAGTTCTTCAGGGTGCATGACATGCAGATGGCCGAAGGCATGGCCTTTAATGCCGCGAGCGTACAGCATCATTTGCAGGAAGTTGTCATCGACCACAATACGCGCAAAAAATTTTTTAAAGCGCAAGACGATCCCATTGGGCAGGTGATCATGCTGAGTAATGTCCCGGTCCGCGTGATTGGCGTATCCAAAGAAAAAAAATCGCGATGGATAGCAGGCGACAGGTTGCAGTTCTGGCTTCCTTATACCACCGTAATTGCACGCATCACAGGCGCGCCCAATCTGCAATCGATTATCGTACGCATTGGCGATGCGGTGCCAAGCGCGACGGCAGAGGACAGTATCGCCAAACTGATGACGCAACGTCATGGCGTTAAAGATTTCTACCTGTTCAATTTTGACAGTATTAAGGACAGTATCGAACGCACGACAGCGACCATGACGTTGCTGGTATCGCTGATCGCACTCATTGCACTGGTCGTCGGTGGTATTGGGGTGATGAATATCATGCTGGTATCGGTGACCGAAAGGACCCAGGAAATTGGTGTCAGGATGGCCGTTGGAGCGCGTCAGGCAGATATTTTGCGGCAATTTCTACTTGAGGCGATATTAGTTTGCCTGTCAGGTGGTCTGCTTGGGGTATTACTGGCATTGGGTTTTGGCGTGGTATTCAAAATGGTAATGGGCGGAGAGGGTAGTTTTCAAATGTTGTATTCAACCGGGTCCATCGTGGCAGCATTTAGTTGCTCGACGCTGATCGGCGTGATCTTCGGATTTCTGCCTGCACGCAACGCCGCCCGGCTTAATCCAATTGATGCGTTAGCGCGCGAGTGAGGAATAGGTGAACACGACCGACCAATTAAAAGTAGCTGTGGCTAAAGCAAATCTGGCGGTGCGAGGTTTGCTGTTAAGTGTTGCGCTCACCGTGACCGGATGCGCAAATAACGCAACGCCGTATGTCCGGCCAGCCATCGTATTGCCAGACGTCTGGAAAAATTATGGTGCATCTGATGAGGTACGTAATTCTCTGAAGCCCGAAAAACAGTCGTTTAAAGCCGCCAAAATAGTATCGCAGGATCACTGGTGGCATCAGTTTCATGATCCGCAACTCGATCAGCTCATAGGGAAGGTGCTAGCGCAGAATAATAACCTGGCTATCGCCGCGCTAACTGTCCAGCGCGCGCAACTATTGGCGGGTTTGGTAGATATCAACGCTATACCGAGGCTAGGCCTGACGGCTGCGTCAATCCAGCGCAACAGGACAGGTCCATCGACTAGCGGCTCACATCGCAGCATGCAGCAGTCGCTGAATCTGTCGGCAAGTTACGAGTTGGACCTCTGGGGCAGGTTGTCGTCAGAGCGCGATGCGGCGCGTTGGGAAGCGTTGGCTACCGAGGAGGATCGTGCAAGTGCGGCGCTGGCGTTGATCGGTACTACCGCGACGCTTTATTGGAAGCTCGCTTACCTCAATCAAAGCATCCGGTTAAATAACCAAAATATTGCTACCGCAACCAGAGTCCGCGACTTGATAAAAGTGCGACATCAAGCAGGCGCCGAATCCGCGCTGGATGGTCTACAAGCCGAACAAACGCTGGCGACGCAACAAGCCGCTCAGTCACAATTGGTGCAACAACGCACAGTAGTGAGAAACGCTTTAGCGGTATTGTTCGATGGTGCTAAAGACCGCACATATACGGAACCAACCGCGCTACCGGAGGGCAAACTACCCGTGATCGATACAGGGCTGCCATTCCAGATTATCAGTCGTCGTCCCGACCTGCGTGGCGCAGAATTGCGCTTGCGTAAGTTGTTGGCGGATACAGATATCGCGCGCGCGCGCTTTTATCCAGATATAACGCTGTCTGCGGCGTTGAATGGCAGCGCCGGTGGCTGGATGCAGGTACTGCAAAATCCGGTTGGCACGCTGGCGGCAAATATGGTACTTCCTTTTGTCGAGTGGGATAAAGTAGAACGCAATAGCAAACTGTCGCAGGCTGACTATGACGCCGCAATAATCGATTTTCGTCAAAAGATTGCCGCTGCTTTAGCGGATGTCGAAAACGCTTTATCAGCCCGTCATCAGTTAAAGGTTCAGGCGAATAAGTCCGGGCGGGCGCTGACTGCTGCCCAAGCAGTCGAACGTATTTATCAGGCGCGTTATCAAGCCGGGGCAACACCGCTTAAAGCATGGCTTGATGCACAAATTATCCGGCGCTCCGCGCAGAGTGCTTTAATTGAAAGCCACTTCGATCGGTTGATCAATCAGGTCGACATTTATAAAGCATTGGGCGGCGATGCGGTCCGATAACACAGGTTTGGGAAAAGTGGGGTCTGAACGAATTAACAACTGAAGTCCCAGTTATAACGCCGGCGATCAAGGTAGCCTTGGTAACAGACAACCCGCGATACTGCCGGCATGCAATAGCGCGCAGCACTAATTTTTTTTTAAAAATCGCTGTTTCAACGCGCTGCCACGATGTTTAATGCGGACACATTCTGCGTTTAGCAACATCCCCGTAGCGCCTCTCCCTCTATAACGCCACTGTGGCAAATACATGCGGAACTGGCCTGCGCGGCAGAAACGCATGTGGTTTTTCCGGTTGCTTGGTAGAATCGAGGTTTCTATCACTTCCCAGGCGATTACATCCTATGCGTAATGATCCGGCAGCAACCCCCTCCACGATTTACCGTAAAGATTACATTGCACCTTCTTATCTGGTTGATACCGTAGAAATGGGCTTCGACCTTGATCCAGTATCCACGCGTGTTGCCACACGGATTGTGATGCGGCGTAACCCTGCCAGCCTCGCAAAGGGGATTGTATTACTGGGTGAAGAACTGGAACTGGTAACGTTGCGGCTGAACGGCAAAAGATTAAAACCTGCGCAATATCTTCTTGATGGTGGCATGTTGCGCATTCCGCTCGCTCCCGCCAAAGTGATACTGGAGATTGAAACTCTGACACAGCCAGAGAAAAATACATCCTTGATGGGACTGTATGTTTCCAATGGCAACTTTTTTACGCAATGTGAAGCGGAAGGTTTTCGTAAAATTACTTACTTCCCGGATCGGCCAGACGTGATGGCCAAGTACACAGTCATGCTGCGGGCTGACAGGAAGAAATACCCGGTCTTGTTGTCGAACGGAAATTTGATCGAAAAGGGTGATCTGGGTGATGGTCGTCATTATGCAAAATGGGAAGATCCATTCAAGAAGCCATCTTATTTATTCGCGCTGGTTGCCGGCAAACTGGTGTGCCAGCAAGAAAAATATATGCTTAAATCAGGCCGCAAAGTCTTGTTGCAAGTGTGGGTAGAAAAAGGCAACCTCGACAAAACCCAGCATGCCATGGATTCTCTGAAAAATAGTATCCGCTGGGACGAAGAGCGCTTTGGCCTGGAGTTGGATCTGGACCGTTTTATGATCGTTGCAGTTGGTGACTTTAACATGGGAGCGATGGAAAATAAGGGGTTGAATATTTTCAACACCAAATTTGTCCTCGCCAATCCAGAGCTTGCCACCGACGTTGACTATGCCAATATCGAAGCGGTAGTTGGCCACGAATATTTCCACAACTGGACCGGCAACCGCGTCACCTGCCGCGACTGGTTTCAGTTGTCGCTAAAAGAAGGTTTGACCGTATTCCGCGATCAGGAATTCTCAGCTGACATGGTCGGCACCGATAGTGGCCGCGCAGTAAAGCGTATCGATGACGTGCGGGTCTTGCGTCAGGCGCAGTTCCCCGAAGATGCCGGTCCGATGGCACATTCTGTGCGTCCGGATGCGTATGTCGAAATCAACAATTTCTACACCGTGACCATTTATGAGAAGGGTGCTGAAGTTGTTCGCATGTACCAGACGTTGTTGGGACGCGACGGGTTTAGAAAAGGCATGGATTTGTACTTCAAGCGCCACGATGGCCAAGCCGTTGCCTGCGATGATTTTCGCGCTGCGATGGTGGATGCCAATGGTCGCGATCTGTCTCAGTTTGAACGCTGGTACAGTCAAGCCGGAACGCCGAAGTTGCAAGTAACAACGCATTACGACGCGCTCAAAAAAACCTATGATGTGACGATGGTCCAGTCTTGCCAGACTACACCGGGTCAGAAGAAGAAGCTGCCATTTCATATTCCGGTTGCGGTGGGTCTGCTGGACCAGCACGGGTTCGACATGCCTTTGCGATTAAAGAGCGAGGCAATAAATCCGGCACAGGATCCGGCGCTCGGCATTACCCGCGTTTTAGAGTTGACCAAAGCCAAGCAGACCTTCCGTTTCATTGACGTTGCAGAGAAACCGGTACCATCAATTTTACGCAATTTTTCGGCCCCGGTCGTTATGGACATCGACTATACCGATGCCGAACTCGCGTTCTTGCTGGCGCACGATAGCGACCCATTTAATCGCTGGGAAGCGGGACAGCGACTGGCTACGCGTAGTTTAATCGTATTGACCAATGCCGCGAAGAATGTAATTGGAACCGCCGACGGCACTGCTAGAAAAACTGCAATGACTGCTGCCATGAACAGTGCAGTGTCTAATAGCGCTGCGCTGGCAGAAGCGTTCCGCATCATTTTGTTCGATGGGACGCTGGATGCGGCTTTTCAGGAATTAGCTGTTACCTTGCCTTCGGAGTCGGTGCTTGCAGAGCAATCCGACGTCATCGATCCTCAAGCCATTCATGCGGCACGGCATTATTTACGGTCCAAGTTGGCGCACGTGCTAAACGAAGATTTGTGGGTGGTTTACTACGCCAACGAAACGCCTGGCGACTATAGTCCCGATGCACTAGCCGCAGGCAAGCGCGCGTTAAAAAACGTTGCATTATCCTATTTGATGGATGGCGACGACGCAGACTCGCACATATTAGCGCAGCACCAATACGATGGCGCCACCAACATGACCGATCGTTTTGCCGCGTTAGTCGCGTTGACGAACAGCAGTGCGCCCGGCAAAGCTGATGCGCTGTCGCAGTTTTATGCTGATTTTGCAAAAGAACCCCTGGTCATTGATAAATGGTTTGCGTTGCAAGGCATGGCGCGCACTAGCGATGTAGCCGCCGTGCGTCAATTGATGCAGCATCCCGCATTTACGCTGAATAATCCTAATCGAGCACGCAGTCTGATTTTTAGTTTTTGTAATAATAATCCGGCTAACTTCCACGCCGCTGACGGCAGTGGCTATACATTTTGGGCCGATCAGGTGATCGCACTCGATAACGTCAATCCACAAGTCGCGGCACGCCTGGCGCGGGCGCTGGATCGGTGGCGTAAATACGGATCAGGCCTGCAAGATCAAATGCGCAGCGCATTACAGCGTGTCGCGGCAACCCCGGATTTGTCAAAAGATGTGCAGGAAGTCATCACCAAAGCGCTTGCCTATTAATATTTAACGGAAAAATCTTATGAAACGTATCAGCCTCACACAACATCTCATTGAACAACAACGTCTGCACAACAGCATTCCTTCCGAGTTGCGCCTGCTGATCGAAGTCGTTGGTCGTGCCTGCAAAACCATCAGTCATGCAGTCGGTAAAGGCGCGTTAGGGGAAGTACTTGGCAGCGCCGAAAGCGAAAACGTGCAAGGCGAAGTACAAAAAAAGCTGGATATTATTTCCAATGAAATCCTGCTTGAAGCGAATGAGTGGGGTGGCCACCTGGCTGCGATGGCCTCGGAAGAAATGGAATCGATTCATCCGATTCCCAATCGCTATCCACAAGGCGAGTACTTACTTTTGTTCGATCCGCTTGATGGCTCCAGCAATATCGATGTCAACGTTTCCATCGGCACGATATTTTCGGTGCTGAAAGCGCCGGAGGGGATGGCTGCGCCGACCGAGCAGGACTTCATGCAAGCGGGTCGCCGGCAAGTCGCTGCCGGTTATGCTGTCTATGGCCCGCAAACAATGCTGGTCCTCACTACCGGCAATGGCGTTCATTGTTTTACGCTCGACCGCGAAATGGGCGCTTGGGTATTGACGCAAGCCGACATGCAAATTCCTGCTGAGACCAAAGAGTTTTCCATCAATGCCTCAAATATGCGTCACTGGTTCCCCCCGGTGACACGCTATGTTGATGAAATGCTGGAAGGGTGTACCGGGCCATTGAAGAAGGATTTCAATATGCGTTGGGTGGCGTCGATGGTCGCTGATGTTCATCGCATCTTAAGCCGTGGCGGGATCTTTATGTACCCAGCCGATTCACGCGATCTGAGCATGCCGGGTAAATTGCGGCTGATGTACGAAGCCAACCCGATGGCAATGATCGTCGAGCAAGCGGGCGGTGCCGCCACCGACGGCAAACAGTCGATCCTGGATATTACACCGCACAAGCTGCATCAGCGTGTGCCGGTATTTCTGGGGTCAAAATCCGAAGTAGAGCGGATAACGCGCTACCATACCGAATAGCGTGGTTGAGGTGGGCGGCCCGGACGCTATTTGATAGCGTGTTGGTCCGCTTCACATTTTTTCCTCCAACCTACTGCTCGATTTAGTTTGATGCACTGCTGTGCAGGTTTGCACCGGAAGCGTCTTCAGTTACCGCTTTGGTGGCCCGTCGTGGTCTCAGACGGACCTATCCGGTTGTCTTTATTTACGCTCATATAGTGCGCGGGCGTCAGGCTGGCAGGATTAGTGCCGCGCATTTGGTTTGGTAATGCCCCGCGCCGTTTGGCTTGCTGCATTTGTTGAACCCGCCGCAAGTTCGGACACCTATCTCGAAAAAATGTAAATGAGTCATATTGATGAAATTATCCGCAGTTAAAATCGGCGGTTTAATGTAAGTTGCGCATGTTTGCTGTATTTCTGAAGTATTAGCCCAGATCAATAATGTCATTTAAGAAATTACACGCTTTTATTGGACTAGTGTTACTGATGTTGATGCATGCTGCCTTTGCGGCGCATCCTCTTGTGAGTGACGATACCAGTACGCAGGACGCCGGAAATCAGCAGTTTGAAGCCAACACCGACTGGTACACAAAGCAGGGCGTCTCTAGCCACGTTGCTGACTTTACCTATTCCTATGGCGCGCTACCAAACCTGGATGTTTTTGCGGATTTACCCTTAACCGCCTCTTCGCCGCGGGGTATCAATGATGGCGCGCTGGGACTCAAGTGGCGCTATTACGAGCGCGGCGCGACCAGTTTTGCTATCAAGCCTGCCATCGTTGTCGCTACCGGTAATCAAAACCGGGCATTAGGCACCGGACGCACTGGTGCCGCGGTCACATTGATAGGGACTTATGATGCGTCATCCTGGCTACTTGTGGGAGACGTCGGTATGGATATGAAGCGCTATGCTTTGTCCGCGGATCGACAAAGCAATCGCGGCAATTTGTGGCGAGCGTCTGTCGCGGTTACCTATATCGTGAACGCGCAGTGGCGCGTTGTTACTGACATCGGGATTGCGCGTAATCCCGATGTCAACAGTAGCATCAATCCAGCGTTTCTGGTTGCAGGTGTCGTCTACTCTTCTGGCAAGGATGTCGATCTCGACGTCGGGCTGCGGTTTGGATTGAATCGCGCAGAAGTCAGTCATCAGGCCGGGGCCGGGGTTACCTTGCATTTTTGATCGTACTTTTCGACATCTCACGTTATGTACCCTTCTAGAACAATTCCCATAATAGCCACCGCGAGTGCAGGGATACCGTACGCGCATATAGCACCGTAAGCAGACTACCCTGTTAATTTGACCCGCTTCCACGCGCCAATTGACTGGCACTACGCGATATTTTCCTGGTGTAGACGAAAGCCCTTTCGATATTCTGTAGGCGAAGGCCACATTTGTTTACGAAATAGTTTTGCCACGTTAGCGCCGCTGAACAGGCCGCAACGTCGGGCGATTTTATCGATCGGCAAGTCGGTTTCCGATAATTGCTGGCGGACCGCTTCCAGCCGAAGATTGATCAGAAAGTCATGCGGTGTCTGACCTGTCTCGCGTTTGAATTGACGTATGAAGTTGCGTTCACTCATGGAGACGAAATTAGCGGCATCTATTACCGAAACGGGATCGCTCAGATGCTCGACGAACCAAAGCGACGCCTTGTGAATTTTGCTGTTTCGAATCGATTCCACTGGACGCGCAAGCGTGTTGGGTGACGTATCGCGCCGACGTTGACAAACGACCAGGTTTTGCGCAACCCGTTGTGCCACTGCTGGCCCGAGGTCCTTTTCGAGGAGTCGTAGCGCAAGATCAGTCGCCATACCTACGTCGCACGACGTAAAAATATTGTCGTCTTCAACGATCTGCGACTCGCGGTCAATAATAACTGTGGAAAATTCACGCGAAAGTTTGTCTACCAGCGCCCAGTGGGTTGTGGCGCGCCGACCAGCCAGAAAACCCGCTGCGCCGATGACAAATACGCCCGTACAGATGGCGGCCAGACGACGCACCTGAGTGCGTTTTTTTTGTAGCCACGCGATTAAAGTCGGATCGCGGTAGGCATCAAAATTACCTGTGCCGCTAGCAATCAAAAGTGTGTCAAATTGCTGATCGTCAAATTGCGAGATCGGTGCCGTCATAATTTGAACGGCCGCCGAAGAGGCGACCATGCCGCCAGAAATGGACATGATGGACACCTGATAACGCGTAGTGCCGGGAAAAGCAGTTGAAATCAGTTTGTCGCCGACGCCGAATACGTCTGCGGCACCAACTACATCAGCCAATATAACGCCATCGAAGACTATGATGCCGATGTGCTTTAGAGAGGAGCGATCAGACGCCGCCTCAACTTTGTTTAAGCTCCCAATATTCATGTAGCGCCCCTTACGACGAGTAATTATCAGTGTTGTTAATTAGTAACCTATAGTTGTTAAATAATCATCACTGATACTCCTATAAATTGAAATGTGATCATTGACGTAGATCAAACAATGCGCATAATATTTGTAAATAAATATTAATTTGATAATTTCCGGGCGGCATTTCACTGTCCAGAATTACTTTTTCTGCTTACACTTGAGCGGGAATTTTCATTATTTGATAGAGAAAACAACACAATTTGACACGGGAAAGCAGTAACACAAATAAGCTATGCGGACAGCGAATCTATGTCCTTTCCGCGCGAGTGCGGGTGGGGTTTTATATTAAATCGTTTTTGTTTGTGTAATAAATTATGTTCCATGGGTACATGGATGTCAGCTTTGGCACGTTACGTTGGCGGTGAAACCGCGCGTCAGGACTGAAATGCGTGTTGGTTTGCGCGGCATCAATGAATGTAGTGTTTTTTCTTCCACACATCTTCGAGCCGTGAATTTTGTAGAGTTAGCTCGACAACAATTTGTTTTAGTTGGGCATTCTCCTCCTGCAGGCATGTTAAGTGCTGCGGCTCATCCGATAAGCTACCGTAGAGTTTCTTCCACTGCTGGAAGGTGCGCTCGGTAATCCCCGCTTGTCGAATCACATCAGCGACCGGCATACCAAGCTCTTCCTGCTTAAGGGCTTCAGCAATCCGATCGCGGGAAAGTGGCGTGCGCTTCATGGCATGTCCTTTACCTTCTAGTTATGTATTCACAGTAATGTTTAGATTACGATTATTTTGCGGCAGAACTGGCTTGCAGCGGTTCCAGGCCGAGGCGACGGCGAATTAGCGGATCGCGAAATTCGTTGCTATCCGCATTGCTGGCGCTAGTGACGCTGCTAACGGTCACGGCAGCCTGGACAGTATCCGTAGTCGTATCCGCGGCGACTAATTCGTTGTTTGGCGCTTGCTTTTGTACAGTTGCGTTACTGGCTACGGCAATTGCTGGTCTGACCGAACCAGGGCAATCGTGACCCGTTGCTTCTACAGCTTTACGATTTGCATCGCTCTGGCATAATAATGCTAGCGCTACATCGTTTAGACCCATTGCGCGGAATTCTCTTGAATCCAAGCGACGTACGCACGCCTGGTCAACCATGGTGGAGGCAGCAGTTGCGCCGAAACCGGTAAGTGACAAGCCAAATGAAACAGAACCCATGCAGGTATCGGACAACGTGGTGGTCAACGAAGGTGCAGTAACGGGAGGTGCGCTCTTGACTGTGTAGGTTCCACCATAATCCACGTGGGCAATGGTCGCTACCGGATCTGCCGCTGCACTAGTAGCAGTGCTCTTTGAGCCTGTACCGGAGCCGCCATTGCTTGATGATTCCGCCCCTGATCCTGAGCCGGACAATCCGTTACTATATTGGTCACCGTTCCCCCTGCTTGGCAGGCTGACCGAAATGCTGACCGTCGATGAATTGCCGTTGGCAGTTGTACCAGAGACCGTATTCAGAGCGCTACCACCGGTAGCCGCTCCGCCCGTGGCTGCCCCACCATTGGCTGCCCCACCGACTCCCCCCGCGCCGCCATTTGCGGTAGATGTCGATGACGAGGTGGGTGATATCGGCGTAACCGGCGCGGGCGCACTGGCTGCTTTCGCGACGACTGGTATAGTGAAGAGCGAGGCTACCAGAATACCTAGAAGTTGTTGTTTCATGGATTCTCCGATTTTCTTTATTTTTCAAAGGAAAGGGAAAGTTTCCTTTCCCTCTTCCCCTTCTTTTTATACTAAATACATCCTGGAGCCCGTATACGACCTGCCATGAGCGGGCGTCAGTGGGTGATAAATGGCGGGGAAAACCGGGTGGTCTTGAGACCACGAGGATTTTGAGCGCCATTTATTACATTACGTCAGCGCAGTAAGATCGTGAGTAGGTTCTTGCAGCGTTGGCGTGTACTTAAAACGTATTACTTGTTGCCAACGGCTGAGGCTGCAATTGCAGCGCCACCTGCACCACCAGCACCGCCGATAGCGGGACCGCTTTCGCTATTGCCACCGCTTACATAAGAGACTGCGGAGCCGGCTTTGTTGATGTTGCCGCTAACTGAGCTATTTGCTGGGCCGGTGCTGGAAGCCGCAAAGCCGCCGATTCCAAGTGCATTGCCGTTTGCCAGTTGGGACGAACCCTCTGTGCTGTTATAAGCGCTGCCGCCTTTTGCGCCCCCGCCAATCGCGGCCGAATCGCCACCGTTGCCACCCTTGGCGGTAGTAGTGGCTGCCGACGGCATAGGCATAGCGGGGGTGCTTGATGCACCGTGGCCATACATTTTTGAGCCCCAGCCCTGGGCGTGACCCCAGCCGTTAGAAGCGCTGGAGCCGGTCCCCGCACCAGAGGCAGTGTTACTCGAACTACCAGTTGCACCACCGCCGTTACCACCGGCAGAGTAAGCATCGCCACCAGCAGCAGGGCCGCCTTTAGCAACACCACTAGTTGGGGCAGCAGTAGTTGCGCCGCCGATTGCAGTACCCGCACCACCAGCAGTCCAGTTACCGCCTGTGCTAGCCATGCCACTCATGTTGTATTGCAGTGCATTGCCAGCTGTTACCGCTCCGCCATTAGCCGTGCCGCCTGTCGAAGCACCGCTTGTACCGGCACCACCGTTACCACCCCAGCCTCCATTTGCAGTAGTCTTTGCAATATTTGAGATATCTGAGGTGGTTGTAGTTGTTGATGTTGTTGTAGTGGTAGTAGTTGGAGTGCTAGGTGGCTTCACTGGTGGCGACGGATGATGTGATCCATAATCACCAGCATAGGCTGCGACCATAAACATTGAGGCTACGGATGCGGCGATAATGTGCTTTTTCATTATTATTACTCCTGAAAGTGTGGGGTCTGGTTGTTGATGGTCTTGTCTGTATGCCCCTAAGTAACAGACAAGAATTCCGTAAAAAGCAACAGCAATCAAATAAGCGTCCAACAAGACGTCCGCCGCGGTGGTTAATATAATTGTCGACACCATCGTTTAGGACATAAAAATTGCTGCAAAAAATAGGGTTAATTCGTTGCAGCAGTTAGAAACATCGCCTCACTTGCGCCAATCATTTTCTCCCAAATAAAACGCTGATCGGTCTTAGCCATTCGTGTGATGGCAAGAAAGCTGTGTCTTGCGATGTAGGGATAATATGTCGGCCAACAAAAGTGTTTATGCCAAAATTTTGTCAAACCAAGACAGCAGAGTTGGCAGTTTTGGATGGCTTTCTGTAGGGCACTTAAGGCACACTTTTAGTTGGTCCAGATACGTTCTGCATAGGCGAATTTAGTTTTAACCAATTTTTGGCTGAGAAAAGGTCAGTGCAGTTTATTTTTTCGCGGGGCAAGGCATTTCGCCCTGATGATCCAAAAGAGCCAAATCAATTGGTGTTTTTATGGGCTACCGCAGGAAACCTGAGTAATTACGCGCGCAAAAATCTTTGGAGGCGCGGGGGCCACCAGGCGGATGCAGTGATGGACAAGAAAAAACGACTCGGACACTTGGGGTGTGCGAGTCGTCTATTTAAGGTCGCCAGCTGTTGAGCAGGGCGGGGGACACTAAAAACTTAAACAACGTATGCGTGGTTCAGGCCAGATCGCGCTGGCTATGTAGTGCCGGTCAAAAATGCCTGAGACTACATGGTGGCGACGCCCGCCCTTACCACTTTGTTGCCGCCACTACGTGCGCTTGACCAGTCGCAGGATAACCAGCAAAACGATAGCGCCGATAGTCGCGGTGATAATAGAAGCAACCATACTGCCGCCGACACCAACGCCTAAAAGTCCGGCTAACCAGCCGCCAATGAATGCACCGACGATACCAACTAAAATGTCAACCAATACGCCAAAGCCGCCGCCTTTAACCAGTACACCGGCGAGCCAACCTGCGATAGCCCCAATAATCAGCCAGGCGAGAATTCCGTGTTCCATAATATTTCCTTTCAGAGTTAATGGTGGATAAAGTATGTTGCCGTGGGATGGTTCTGTAAGTGTGTTTTAAAGTCAAACTATACGGCCGAACGTTTCACTCGATCGTGCGTTGCGTCATGCGGTTAGCTAATTTATTCGTGAAATTTGTCTCGCCACAATTTATTTTCTGTCGCGTTTGATCATGCAATTTCTACTGTCTTACAGGCGATTGTCTATAAGCTGCTCCCCCCGTTTAACCCCTTCCAAACCCACTTCTTCAAGGGATCCAACGAAGGTGTCAGTATCGGTCCATTCAATTCCATTCTCCAGGTTGACTTTAATTAACCACCCTTTGCCTTCAAATCTGGTAAAGATAACTATTTTTTGGCCCTTGTATTCTCTAATGATTGTCATGTTCATGATTTTTTTTACATCCATCTTTGATTATTTAGGTCATCATAGTGGAAAGGTTGCTTTCCCCATGTCAGGCGTTGTCACTTTTGCGTGTAGGACGACAGGAAGCGCTAAGCGCTATTGCCTCTAAAACCCGGCATTGAAAGATCATCCGGTTCTGCATCCTTTCTGCCAAATCAAATGAAATATTGTGGGCTGCTATTGGAGAAAAGCAGGGCAATGTAAAGGATTCGGCTGGAATAAGCCCGCATACATAAGGCCGCGTAAAATTTAATTAAAGGTCTTGTTCTGCGCGGCTAACCGGAGGAGTAATGGCGCGACCTTCCAGGCCTCGCCATGCAGACCTCGCGCATATTTTTCGATCGCTGCGGCCACGTTTGATAAACCTGTCGTATCGGCATAAAACAAAGGACCGCCGCGGAATAACGGAAATCCGTAACCGGTCAGATACACTATGTCAACGTCCGAGGCCTTTTGAGCGATGCCTTCATCAAGGATCTGCGCAGCCTCATTAATCAGGGCGAACACCAACCGTTCGACGATTTCCAGATCATCTACAGGGCGGCGTACGATGCCGATATTCGCCGAGTGTTTGACGATCAGATTATCGACCACCGCGGCGGGATACGCCGTGCGATCACCGGTTTTATAGTCGTACCATCCAGCCCCGGTTTTTTGTCCGAAACGGCCCATTTCACACAGTAAATCCGCGGTCTTCGAATACGTCATATCGGGCGCTTTAATGGCACGCCGCTTGCGGATAGTCCAGCCGATGTCATTCCCCGCAAGATCGCTCATGCGGAACGGCCCCATCGCCCAACCAAACTGTTCCATCGCCTTATCGACTTGCTGCGGCAGGCAACCTTCATCCAGCAAAAAGCCAGCCTGGCGAATCAGTTGCTCAATCATGCGGTTGCCGATAAAACCGTCACAAACGCCTGCCACCACAGCGGTCTTGCGTATTTTTTTGGCCAACGCCATGATGGTTGCAAGTACATCGTCCGCGGTTTTTTTGCCACGCACGACTTCGAGTAACTGCATCACATTGGCAGGGCTAAAAAAATGCATCCCGATGACATCTCGCGGTCGATTAATGGCGGCTGCGATCTCATCGAGGTTGAGGGTGGATGTGTTGGAGGCCAGTATCGCGCCAGGCTTCATGACTGCATCGAGCGATTTGAAGACCGCCTTTTTTACCGCCAACTCTTCGAATACCGCTTCAATCACAAGGTCGGCCTGGCTGATCGCTGCAAACTCCAGCGCACCGCTAATTAACGCAATACGTTGATCGCATTGGTCTTGCGTTAGCTTGCCTTTTTTTAATGTGTTCTCGTAGTTTTTACGTATAATCGAAAGTCCTTTTTCCAGTGCTGCGGTTGACGTCTCCACTATCGTGACCGCAATGCCCGCATTGGCAAAATTCATCGCGATACCACCGCCCATCGTGCCCGCGCCGATTACCGCCACCGATGCTATATGGCGCTGTGGCGTAGCTGCAGAAAGACCTGCGATTTTACTGGCGGCACGCTCACCAAAAAATGCATGGCGCATGGCTTTGGAAGTAGTTGTTTCTAACAGCGCCATAAATAGGTCTCTCTCGTATTGCAGTCCCTCCTCAAATTCTTTGGTGATCGCAGCCTCAATCGCATCGATACATTTTAGCGGTGCAGGGAAATGTTCCGAGGACGCTTTTACCGACAGGCGGGCGGACTGCAAGAATGCTTTATAGTCAGGGTAATCGACTTTCATATTACGTATTTTAGGAAGCGGTCGCAGAGCGGTCACCTTATTGGCAAAAGCGAGGACGTGCTTAAGCCATTCATCCTCTGTCGTGTGATGAATGATCGCATCAAAAAGAGCGGTGGCGGAAAGCTTTTCCGCTGCTATCGGATTTCCGGTAACGATCATTTTTACGGCTAATTCAAGTCCCACGGCGCGCGGCAAGCGCTGGGTGCCGCCTGCGCCGGGTAACAGCCCCAGTTTGACTTCTGGAAGAGCGATTTGGGCAGTCGGCGTCGCGACCCGATAATGACAGGCTAGCGACAACTCCAGACCTCCACCCATGCAGATCGTATGGATAGCGGCGATCACGGGTTTGCTCGCGGATTCAACGGTGAGGATCACCGTGTGTAACGACGGCTCCGCTAGCGCTTTGGGGGAATTGAATTCTTTTATATCCGCACCGCCGGAAAAAGCTTTTCCCGCGCCGATGATAACGATCGCTGTGACGGCGTCATCGTTGAGCGCCTTATTGATGCCATCGACCAGCGCTGTGCGTGTCACCAGACCCATGCCATTGACCGGCGGGTTATTCAAGGTAATGAGCGCTACGGTGCCGTGGCGTTGATATTCTGCGGTCATGTCTCTTCCTTTTTATGGGTGTTGGGGTATTTAATGTGCGTTAAGGCGATTGGCGAGATAGACGATGGATACAAACGACTGATAGAAACGACTAATACAAACGACTAATACAAACGACTAATACAAACCGACAATTGGGGTGATGAAATTGCCGTTGGGGTCGTACAACCAATAGCCGGGACCACGGCAACTCGACAAATATCCTGCCGCCTGTTTTGCGGCAGTTCTTAGTGTTATAGAAAAAGTCTTTTTACCTATCGTATTCCGCAATGTCCCCAATGTTAGTCCAGCATCGCTGCTAAGTTGTTGATTCATTCCTGAAGGACTCCTTCTAATTTTGCGTTCCCCTATTTTCATGAAGAATAATGTTCGGAAACGAACATTATTATCCATTTTTATACCGATACGGTGGTATATTTCCATTGGGAAATTGTTTTCTGTGAGCATTGTCTCTCGAACTTGTCCTTCAGCTTAATTCATTAACAACTTCAGACGCGTAGCGCTATACAAGTGAGCGGGCGTTGCCGCGTGAATGGCATCGCGTTCTACTTCCACGGCCAGATAATGGCGCAAACGTTCACCGTATCGGAGACCATAACCTAATGTTAAATATTTTTCGCCCTGCGTTACATCAACCACGGTTATCAAAAGAAAAAATCGACCCTACTTATCGCCGCCTTCGCTGGCAGATTTTTATCGGGATTTTTGTTGGTTACGCCGGATACTATTTAGTCCGCAAGAATTTCTCTCTGGCAATGCCAGCGTTGATCGAGCAAGGTTACTCCAGAGCTGAGCTTGGCCTGGCGATGTCAGGTGTAGCGATCGCGTATGGCCTGTCTAAATTTTTAATGGGTATGGTCTCGGACCGCTCGAATCCACGATTTTTCCTCCCGTTCGGCCTTCTCGTGTCGGCGGCTGTCATGTTCCTGATGGGCTTTAGCCATTGGGCTACTTCCAGCGTGACGATCATGTTCAGCCTGTTATTTATTAATGGTTGGGTGCAGGGTATGGGATGGCCGCCATCTGGCCGCACGATGGTACATTGGTGGTCGCAGAAAGAACGTGGCCGCGTCGTATCGGTATGGAACATCGCGCATAACGTTGGCGGCGGGATGATCGGACCGCTATTTATTCTCGGTATGGGCATGTTTAACGACTGGCGCTCTGCATTCTATGTGCCCGCAGCGGTGGCGGTTGGTGTCGCTGTCTTTGCGTTTTTCATGATGCGCGATACGCCGCAATCATGCGGGCTTCCAGCGGTGGAAGAATACAAAAACGACTACCCTGAAGGTTATGACAAGTCGCATGAGGAAGAACTGACGACCAAAGAAATTCTTCTGCGCTACGTCTTGAACAACAAGCTTTTATGGTACATCGCGTTCGCCAACGTATTTGTCTATTTGCTGCGCTATGGCGTACTGGATTGGGCACCTACTTATTTACGCGAGGTCAAGCATTTCAGCGTCGCGGATTCATCCTGGGCCTACTCCATGTATGAATGGGCGGGCATCCCCGGCACATTATTGTGCGGCTGGATGTCAGACAAAATTTTTAGGGGTAATCGTGCGCTAACCGGCATCGTCTTCATGATGCTGGTCACTGTTGCAACGTTAGTGTATTGGCTTAATCCTGCGGGCAATCCCGTGATCGATCTGGTGGCGTTGTCCGCCATTGGCTTCTTGATTTATGGCCCCGTCATGTTAATTGGTCTGTACGCGCTAGAACTGGCCCCAAAAAAGGCGGCCGGAACGGCGGCGGGCTTTACTGGCTTGTTTGGCTATCTGGGCGGCTCCGTAGCAGCTAGCGCATTATTAGGCGCAACGGTAGATCATTGGGGCTGGAACGGCGGTTTCATTCTTTTGTTCGGCGCATGCGTCTTGTCAATCTTGTTTTTTGTGATGGCATGGTATGGGGCGCGGTCCCATAAAATTAATGTGATAAACATCCAAAATTAATAATAGAGCGCACAGCGATCGTCGGTCATAGTGAAGTCAAACGACAATCTAAATAGGCAAACGAACATGCGCTGAAGCCAATCAACTTCAGCGTATGTGGCGTTTCGCTTGACGTTTGCGCCAAATCCGCAGTACCAAATAAGCCACCACAAAGATATTTCCAGCCAGCACGGCAGCGTTCGTTATTGACGGATGTAAAGCAAGATGGCGAATTTCGATAGGGACATAAATTGCGCCCGACACCGCGCCGAGCCATGTCGCCCACGACCGGTTATTCCACAATCCGTAACTTTCCGTAAAGCGCAGCGAAACGTAGGCCAACCCAATCAGTGCCACATTGCGACGGCTTTGGTCACTTAACACGTCTGCGTAATGCAGAAATATCGAGGGATAATGCGCGACGGGGTCGAAACCAAAATGGCCCATCAACGCCAGTGCCAGATGGCGAATATCGTGGTGCAGAAGACTGAGCAAGCCGAGAGTAGCCGCAACGGCAGCAATGCCTTTGACTCCCTCAAAAGTGGCTATCGCCCTCAGTGTCCGCAATTTCTTCGGAGAATCGGAGACGGTGCGTGCGTCAAATTGGGTTGTAGGGAGAATAGTGGGTTCCAATTAGTGGCTTCATCCTGATTCAGGTTGTCGGCTGTAATAAGCATAATTATAGATATCATTATGTTGATGTCGAAATAATACCGTTATTTTATGCTTTCGATGAATCCATCGAATTTATCCTCCGGTCTTCGATTATCCAAAAGGAATATTGTTAACCGAGGAGTTACCTCTGCCTGTGCTTTCCTTCCCAAAAATGGTTGCCATTAATGGCCCGACTAACACTTAAATTTTTGCCCACCTGGTAGTCGCCGCCCAGTTCTCCTGTTGCAGCGCACAACTTTAAAAATGCCAAAATGGTGCTACTTCATTTTTTAAATTAAGTGTTTTGTCTTGCCTCATAGAACAATTTTGCATTATTTTTTGGTGTTCGCGCGGAATGCAAAAGTAGTATTGTAGTGTTACCCCAGCAGTCGCGCGGAGGAGAATAATAAGGTTCCTCTACTACAATTATCAATCCTGCGATGCCAAAAATTGTCCATACGATGATTCGGGTCCTTGAACCCGAGCGCTCCAAAAAGTTTTACCGCGATGGTTTCGGATTCGAGGTATCGCATCAACTTGATTTTCCTGACTTTACGTTAATTTATTTACGCAACCCGGAGAACGATTTCGAACTCGAATTGACGCACAATCACGACCGTAAGGAACCTTACACCCATGGCGACGGTTATGGGCATTATGCGTTTGTATCAGAAGAGTTGGGGGCGTTCCATGAAAAATTGGTAACGTTAGGTTATGCACCAGCGGCGATTAAAGAATTCAAGCAAGATGATGCGTTACTCGCCCGGTTTTTTTTCGTCGTTGATCCAGACGGATACAAAATCGAGGTGTTAGAAAAGTGGGGCCACTATCGTTAGAGTGTTAGATTGCCAAATATTGCTCTTACAGTAGGCACATATAAAATTACAGGAGACAAACATGCACATACCTGATCAGCCGAAACGTCGCAAATTTCTTAAAATCGCCTCTGCAGGATCTATCGCTAGCGCCGCTGGCGGCTTTCCGAGTTTGTTCGTATCCAATCAAGCAGCTGCACAAGAATTGCTTGGAGGCGAGACTTTCTCTACTCTGACAAAAATCGCGCGCGATATCTTTCCGCACGACGATTTCAATGACGAGTTGTACGCTAAGGCGGTAGCTATTTATGGCGACCAGATAAAAGAGAACCCTGATTTGGGCAAGTTGCTAATAAACGGCGTGGCCTCTGCAAACGCAGCCGGGATGAAACAGTTCGGCAAACCGTACGCGCAAATACCGGATGAAAAATCCCGTTTGGTGATCCTGACCGCGATGACGTCTACCCCTTTTTTTGCCAAGGTCCGTGGTGACCTTGTGGTCAGCCTGTATAACCAGCCGGTAGTGTGGGGCAAGTTGGGCTATCAAGGCCCTTCTGCGGAATTCGGCGGTTATATCAGTCGGGGCTTCAACGATCAGAACTGGATGAATTTAGTTTAGAAAAAGTCGAACATAAATTTCTGCACTCTTAAAAAAATAACGAGGAGATGGTTGTGGCCGCAAAATTTAATCTGAATGAAGAAGTAGTCGTCATAGTCGGTTCCGGTGCAGGCGGCGGTACGCTTGGTAACGAGCTGGCCCAAAAAGGTATCAATGTCGTTATTCTGGAAGCGGGCAAACGCCATGAAATCAGCGACTTTGAAAACGATGAATGGCCAATGTTTGACAAAATTTCATGGCTTGACAAGCGCACTACATCCGGCACCTGGCGCATCGCTAAGGATTTTCCCAATTTGCCAACCTGGATAGTCAAGGCAGTGGGCGGTTCTACTGTGCATTGGGCCGGTGCGTCGTTACGCTTTCAGGAGCACGAATTCAAGACGCGAACAGTTTACGGCGCGATTAAAGACGCTAATCTGCTCGACTGGCCGATCACGCTGGCAGACCTCACGCCTTACTATGAGCGCGCCGAATTCAAAATGGGTGTTACCGGCACTAACGATATTCCACGTTTGCCAGGTAATAACAATTACAAGGTGCTGGCGGCAGGTGCCAAGAAGATGGGATACAAGGATTTCCATAGCGGTAATATGGCGATCAACTCTCAACCGCGCGATGGGCGCGGTTCGTGCCAGCAAATTGGATTTTGCTTTCAGGGTTGCAAGTCGGGCGCTAAATGGTCGACGCTGTATACCGAGATTCCTAAAGGCGAACGTACCGGGCACCTTGAGGTTCGCTCCGATGCGCAGGTGCTGAAAATTGAACATAATGCAGCCGGTCTGGTGACTGGCGTGTTGTATAGCGACGCCAAAGGTAACCGCAGCTTTCAAAAGGCGCGCATCGTGTGTGTAGCCGGTAATTCGATCGAATCGCCGCGTTTATTGCTTAATTCCGCGTCGGCTATGTTTCCTGACGGCATGGCAAATTCTTCGCATCAGGTCGGAAAAAATTACATGCGCCATATGACCGGTTCCGTGTACGGGGTCTTTGATAAGCCAGTGCATATGTTCCGCGGTACCACCATGGCAGGAATTGTGCGGGATGAGTCACGGCACGATACCAAGCGTGGTTTTGCCGGTGGTTACGAGATGGAAACCGTGTCATTAGGCGTGCCATTTTTGGCTGCGTTTATGGACCCGGGCGCATGGGGTCGTGACTTTTCCTCTGCAATGTCTGCGTACGACAATATGGCTGGCATGTGGGTTATAGGAGAAGATTTAGCGCAAGAGTCGAACGGCGTCACTTTACACGCGACTGAGAAGGATCAGTTCGGCTTGCCGATCCCGAACGTTCAGTTTAGCGACCATGCGAACGATCTGGCAATGCGCAAACATGCCTTTCAGCAAGGTGCTGCGTTGTACACATCGATTGGTGCCTCACGCACCATCTTGACGCCACCGTATCCGTCTACGCATAACTTGGGTACCAACCGGATGAGCGCCAAGGCCAAGGATGGCGTTGTCAATAAATGGGGGCAGTCACACGACATCAAGAATCTTTTCGTTTCTGATGGCAGTCAGTTCACCAGTGGGGCGTCGGAGAATCCGACTTTAACTATTGTTGCGCTGGCAATTCGTCAGGCTGAATTTATTTCCCAATCGATGGCTAGAAAGGAACTGTGATGACGTGTCGCGCAAGCAACCACCTTTTACTTGTCGCGACACTGACCATTTTCTTGTGCGGTCAGCCAGTGGCCGCGGAGCCTTTGTCGGGCGAGAAACTATTTAAGTCGCAATGTGCCGCTTGCCACTCTGCGGCAGAGGGTAGCGCAAATCGTCAGGGTCCAAATCTCTGGGGTGTGTTTGGCCGGGGTGCAGGACTGGTGCCGGGGATGGCCTACTCCGCAGCGTTTAGAAAGCAACTTGATGGCAAAGTATGGACTGAAGCAATGCTGAATAGTTGGCTGGAAGATCCGCAGAACGTAGTGCCAGATACCCTGATGATGTATCGGCAGGATGATGCAGAAAAGAGACTCGCCATAATTGCTTACCTTAAAACCTTACATTAGGATTAAAGTATCACTGCGTTTAAATATTGCACGATCGGCACCGCAGCGGCGCAATACCATACAACGACAGTACGACAATAATTAGAAGGAGACCAAGCATGTGCGAAATCTATCTGAAGGCGGATCCGATTCAGTATGAATTACGGACCCGGTCAATCCGGATTCATGGCGTTGTCACGAGTGTCAGGCTTGAAAATCTTTGTTGGGATATTTTGGCCCGCATTGCACGTAAAGATGATATGACCACCAATCAACTGATCAGTCAGTTGTACGGCGAGGTCATCCAGCAGCAAGGGAAAATCGGCAACTTTTGCGCTTTTCTTAGGGTGAGTTGCATGCGCTATCTTTCGAGCGTTGCTTTGCAACAGGACAAAGAGTCATTGTTACTAGGCAGACGTGATGCGCATAGTGGTACGTTGACCGATCAACCTAAAGCCCGGCGCAAGGCGGGTCAAGCGGACGCGGTCGTTCTGCAAATGGTACCAAAACGGGCCAGTGCCGACGGAGCGCATAACCTTTGAGACGCGTACATAACAATGGTTCAACGGTTGGCAGCATCGGTTAGCAGCATTGATGATGTATTCTTGGTTGTCGCCAATAGCAATGAAAGCGGTCGCTTTTCTACTCAAAATACGTCATCGTTATGATCGATGTAAGGTCGATTTTTTTGACTGGCAGGCATTTTTATAAATAAAAAAATAAAGTACTTGGCGTTGGGTAAGAATTATTGCATCATAAGCAACTATAATTTTATAATAAATAGAGAGACTGAGACATTATGATACTGAAAAATCGGACAGCGGTAACCTTGATGACGTTGGCTGTAGCTTCTGCAACTTATTCGTTGGGCGCCGCAGCGGCAGACGACGCAGTAACCCGTCTGGAAAATGCACAAACTACAGGTGCTTCCTTAAAACTGGAGTCGATAGCGCAGACAGGCTCCAAGGCCGACGCGATAAGAGCCAATTTAAAAAGTGTCAAACTACCGCCGGGCTTTAAGATCGCGCTGTACGCGATCGTCCCTGATGCACGCCACATGGCCGTCGGCCCTTCTACCGGTGTTGTGTTTGTCGGTACGCGCAAGACACGTGTTTGGGCCGTCACCGATCGTACCAAAACACGGGTCGCTGATGAAGTGACTATCTTCGCGCCTTCAGTCAATCAAAAAGTGCCAAATGGCGTTTGTTTTTCACCAGACGGCATTTTGTACGTGGTCGAGCAAAACCGGGTGATGAGCTATCCGGCCGCCGAGTTTTTCTATGAAGGCCCAGATGTCGCTGCGGGTCAGGTTGTCCCGCAGGGTCAGTTGATTCCCGTAGAAGAAGAAAGTTACAACCACGGCGCCCGTACTTGCCGTATTGGACCCGATAATAAACTCTACATTACGCTGGGGAATCCGTTTAACGTTCCGCCCAAGGAAAAGGTTGCGCTATACGACAAGAGCGGCATGATGGGTATTATTCGCATGGATCGGGATGGTAAAAACCGTGAAGTGTATGCACGCGGTGTGCGCAATTCAGTTGGAATGGATTTCAGTCCGAAGGATAAGACACTCTGGTTTACCGATAACCAGGTGGATGGCATGGGTGATGATATCCCACCGGGTGAACTCAATCGTGCGACCAAGATTGGCCAAAACTTCGGCTTCCCATGGTACGGCGGTGGTAACGTTCGCACTGCTGAATATAAAACCGACACAGTGCCTAAAGATGTCGTGTTTCCACAGGTCGAAATGGCCGCGCATGCTGCCGATCTCGGTATGAGCTTTTATTCCGGCAAGATGTTTCCAGCAAAATATCAAGGCGGTATTTTTAGTGCGCAACATGGTTCATGGAACCGCACTACGCCGGTTGGCGCGCGCGTGATGTTTACAGCGGTAAAAGCGGATGGCAATGCCGGTAAGTCCGAGGTCTTCGCTGATGGATGGTTGACATCAAATCACGAGTATTTGGGTCGCCCGGTTGATATTGCTACGTTACCAGATGGCTCGTTGCTGGTGTCGGATGATTACGCCGGGGCTATTTACCGCGTGTCCTATGCGGCGCAATAAGTTACTGTTAGCGACGAGCGTTGCGTTGCTAGGATTCTTTGCCAGCACAGCGGTGCTGGCAGCAGATATCCGTGCCGTCCCGGCGAAAGCCGGGCAATGTTTCGCCTGTCATGGCAGCGACGGTTTGTCCAAAGCACCGGACGCGCCCAACCTTGCGGGTCAAAATGAGATGTATCTCGTGTCAGCGCTCAAGGCTTATCGATCCGGCGCAAGGGTGCACGAAGTGATGTCGTTGATGGCTAAGAATCTGTCGGATGCAGAAATTGATCAATTGGCGGCTTATTTCAGCGGCATTGCGATCACTGTCAAAACCCCGTGAGGTCACGCTCAATACGTAACGGAAAGTGTGTGTGTATCGGCGCATGAATCAGTTCTATCTTAACAAGGCAGCGGCACGCCAATTGGGGCGTTGCTGCCTTTTAGTATTATTTATGTGTACGTTCACCGGTGCCACCGCTGCTGATATCAAGGATGTGGCTTGTAGGCAAACCGGCGCGCAAGCGCATGCAATTGCCGCGGAGCGGGATCAGGGAAAATCGTTGGAAGAGGCGATTGCCATTGTGCGCAAGGCGGGCGCGAAGGTGAACGCGAACGCGAACGTTGCCGCGCACGTAGGCGATGCCTCAGACGAAAAGCCGATCAGAGAAATGGCTGTTTTATTATTTCGTCAGTTCCGCCAGATGTCGCCCGATGATGCGGCATTTGAATTCTATATGGATTGTTTGGATAACGTTTAACCGTTAGCCTTACAGTTTTTCCGTAGTGAGTATAGTGTAGATTGTATTGAGTAGTTGAATGGCGGTCGTCTAGCGACCGCCATTTTTACGCCTGTATCAACCTAGCGTGCCGCCTCAGCCAAATTATGCGCCAGCTTGTTATGCCGTTCCAATACATTGCCCAAGTCAACCGTAGTCAATTGGCCCTGACGCACAACCACCCGCCCGTTAACCACGCTGTAAGCGACATTTGACGGCGTACAGAATACGAGGGCGGCGACCGGATCATGCAACGCACCAGCATAGCTAACTTGATTGAGGTTAAATATCACAAGGTCGGCTGACATACCGGGTTTGAGCGCACCGATATCGTCACGATTGAGAACTTTGGCGCCGCCGAGAGTCGCTATTTCCAGTGCCTGTCGGGCAGTCATGGCGTCCGGACCAAAACCTACCCGTTGCAGCAACATTGCCTGACGTGTTTCGCCCAGCATGTGCGCGCCGTCATTGGATGCAGAACCATCCACGCCGAGGCCAACTGAAACCCCAGCATCGATCATCTTACGAATGGGTGCAATGCCGGATGCAAGCCGCATATTGGAGCACGGACAATGCGCTACGCCGGTGCCGGTACGGGCAAACATATAAATTCCGTTGTCATCAAGCTGCACGCAATGGGCATGCCAGACATCAGGTCCGACCCAGCCGGAATCTTCCGCATACTCCGCTGGCGCCATGTTGAATTTTTCACGGCTATAAGCGATGTCGTTGGCGTTTTCTGCCAAATGGGTATGGAGCGAGACGCCATGATGACGCGCCAGCACCGCCGACTCGCGCATCAGATCGCGTGACACCGAGAAGGGCGAGCAGGGCGCGACGACAATGCGTTGCATCGCATGGCGTCGATGATCGTGATAGGTCTCGATCAAGCGTTGCGTGTCGTTCAAAATGGCGTTTTCATCTTCAACCACGCAGTCGGGCGGCAGACCGCCTTTGGATTGACCGACGCTCATCGCGCCGCGCGCCGCATGAAAGCGCATGCCGATCTGACTGGCCGCTTCGATGCTGTCGTCGAGCTTGCAGCCGTTGGGATAAATATACAAATGATCGCTACTGGTGGTGCAGCCCGAAAGGAGCAATTCCGCCATCGCCGTGAGCGTGGAGACCTGCACCATTTCTGGCGTCAGATTGGCCCAGATCGGATACAGATTGGTGAGCCAGTTAAATAATTCGCCATTTTGCGCCGCCGGGATGACGCGCGTCAGGCTTTGGTACATGTGATGATGGGTATTGACCAGACCCGGGATCACGACATGATCGGTGGCATCAATGACCTCATCCGCGCTTTGCGGCAGATCGCCGCTATTGCCTACTTGTTCGATGACATTATCGCGAATAAAGACAGCACCGTCGTTGATCTCGCGGCGCTGGTCATCCATGGTGACTAAAACACGGGCATTTTTTATCAATAAAGTTGTGGTCATGGTAATTGAAATAAAAGGTACGACGTCAGTGTCATTGATTGACATCGGCACTGGCACCACACCGGACTCTGGTTCAGGACTTTGGCGTAAAGTTGCGCAGGAAATCCAGCAAGATTTGCGCGGATACTTCAGCGTCGTCGGCGGTCATTGTTTCCAATGGATTATGGCTAATTCCGCCATTGCCGCAACGGGTAAATAACATGGCTACATCGGTCGCCTTGGCCATAGCCATGGCATCGTGACCTGCGCCAGATGCCAGTTTGAAGGCGCGCACGCCTGCACGTTCGGTCGCTGCGGTTAGTTGTTCCATTAACCACGGCGCGCATGGCACGGCCGGTGCGGAAACCATTTTTTCGACCGCGCTTTCTATATTGCGACGTTGGCAGGTGGTCTCGATAAACCGCAGCACATCGTTGACCGCGGCATCGCGGATGGCATCGTCCGCAGCGCGGATATCCAGTGAAAATATGCATGCACCGGGAATAACATTAGTCGAACCGTTTGGTACCTGCAATTGCCCGACGGTACCGACCAGCGATGCCTGTTGATCTTGTGCGCAGCGTTGCTCAACATATAGCACGATCTCAGCGGCAGCGGTGGCGGCATCTTTGCGCATCGTCATGGGGGTGGTACCGGAATGACTGGCGACACCTTTTAACTGCACCATGTAGCGGCAACTGCCAGCGATAGAGGTGACTATGCCGACGGGCAGGTCGCGTTGCAGCAATACCGGGCCTTGTTCGATGTGGACTTCGACGTAGCCTAATAAGTCATCAGGATTACGCGCCAGAGACGGGATCAGGGCCGCGTCATGACCGGCGCTTTTTAACGCATCGCGCATGCTGATGCCATCGCGGTCGATATTGTCCAGTAAGGCCATGTCGAACTGCCCGATGACGGCGTTACTGCCAAGGAAAGTGCTTTTAAAGCGTACGCCTTCCTCTTCTGAAAAGCCAATTACTTCAAAGTGAAATGGCAGTTTTTCGCCGCGCTCATGCAGGTGCTTAATGATCGCGATGGGCAACAGGATGCCTTCACGCCCGTCATACTTGCCACCATTGCGGACGGTGTCGTAATGCGAGCCAGTGATGAGGGTTTTAGCATCTGGTTTATCGGACAAATAGCGACCGACTACATTGCCGACGGCATCGATTTCGGCCAGCATGCCAGCCTCGCGCATCCACGCGGCGAGTTGCGCGGCAGTGCGGCGGTGGGCATCGGTCATGTATGCGCACGTAAGGCCGCTCTCGTCATCGCTCCACGCACCGATTACTTGCGCCCAGCGCATGATGGTTTCACCCAGTTGCGGCGTGTAACCGAGCAAGTCGTTGAGGCGCATTTCGGCGATACGTCCGATTTGACGCAGTGCTTCTGCCTGTTCATCGCTCAACTGATTTTTCAGGCGGCGACTAAAGGCTGCAATGATTGCCTCGCGCGATAAGCCCTGACCATCGGCACCTTTGACGGCGAGAATAAAGGGAAACGTAAATTTGGTGTTGTAAGCGGCGTTTAACCTTTGCAGCGTAGCGAACTCTTCCGGGGTGCAATTATTGAGTCCCGCTTTGGCTTGCTCACCGGTGGACTCTGCTGTCAACTGTCCTGAGATAGCGGCCTTGCCAGCCAGCTCGGGATGTGCGCGGATCAGGCCAAGCTGTTCGTCATTGGTGGCGTTGCGTACGGTATTTTCCAGCGCCAGTTTGAGCGCGGTAATGTTGAGAAAAGGCCGTTGCGCAGCGGTGCGCTCAGGTATCCATGGCGAGTGCTCATAGATGCCTTGCAGGGTTGATACAAAGGCGTTGGCGTCGCAGCCGTTGAGTTGTTCCAAGGTGGTGGTCATGTATTGTATCGGCGGGTCCCACCCGCGTACTCCTTAAAGTTTTTTGTGACGGGTGGGACCCGTTTGGACTTAAATGTTAATGGTCGGAGCTTTGTGCCGCAGCCACTGCGTACTCACGTGCGTTATGGGACTCGCCTTTGCCATTAAAAAACAGATTCAGTAATACCGCCATCGCCGATGCCAACAAAATGCCGCTATGCAAAATGGTCGACAGGAACGCGGGCATTTGGTCGAAGAAGCTAGGCGCAACGATAGGAATCATACCCGCGCCGATACTGACTGCTACGATGAAAAGATTATTACGGTTGCCAACAAAATCGACTTTTGCGAGTATTTTGATACCGGTGGCAGCGACCATCCCAAACATGACCAGCCCGGCACCGCCAAGGACGAACTGCGGAATCGAGGCCGCAACGTTTGCCATTTTTGGAAACAGGCCAAAGGCCATCAAAATCACGCCAGCAGTAGCGCAAACATAACGACTGCGCACGCCAGTGACGCCGACCAGACCAATGTTTTGCGAGAACGAGGTGTAGGGGAAGGTGTTAAAGATACCGCCAATAATTGATCCCAATCCATCCACACGCAGACCACGTGCCAACGTTTTGTCATCGACTTTTTTGCCAACGATCTCGCCTAGCGCAATAAACATTCCGGTAGACTCAATCATGGTCACGATCATGACCAGACACAGGCTGATAATGGAGCCGAGATCAAACTTCGGCCAACCGTAATGAAATGGTTTAATGAGGGCAAACCAGTCGGCATCGGCAAGGCCAAAGAAGCTGATCTTCCCCATCGCCAAAGCAATGAGAAAACCGATAATCATGCCGACCAATACCGAAATGTTAGCAATGAAACCTTTAACATATTTGGTGATTAATAATATCGATACCAGAACAACCAGGGCAATCCCGAGGCTAGTAGGGGAGCCGTAGTCGGGGTTTGGTATTTTGATGAAGACGCCATCGACTAGTTTGCCGATGATCGGCTGGCCGCCTGCGGCCCAGTTAATACCTATTCCCATCAATGAAATACCAATGACGGTAATCACGGTCCCGGTCACGACCGGCGGGAAAAATCGCATCATGCGGCTCATGTAGGGTGCCGCCAGCATACAGAAAATACCCGCGACTATTACGGCGCCGTAGATGTGCACAATAGTCAGTTCAGGATTGCCCGCCATGGCGACCATCGGCCCGACGGCGGCAAAGGTAACGCCCATCATCACCGGCATTCTGATACCGAAGTGCCAAAAGCCCAGACTTTGGATCAGGGTGACCAGTCCGCAGCAGAATAAGTCCGCGCTGATGAGGAAGGCGATATCACTTTTGGCCAGATGGAGGGCGCCTCCCACAATGAGTGGCACCGCGATGGCGCCCGCGTACATAACTAGCACGTGCTGCATCCCCAGCGCGGTGAGTTTGCCTATCGGCAATTTTTCGTCTACAGGATCGGTTATAGGTGTGGTGCTCATACTGTGTCTCCAGGGTCTGGGAATTTATTTTAGGACTCACGCAAAATCGCCCTGGCAGCGTTGTGCTCTCTTTGCCGCACTAGCGTGCCGCCTGCGTCGGCAGGGTTGACAAGTCCGTTGCTGGGACGGTTTTGCGTGAGTCCTATTTTGTGCACGTATCTTGTACGTGTCTTGCAACATTCATGCCACTGATATTGAGCAACTATGCGATTACTATGCGATTACTATTTTCGAACCAAGCGGCAGGAATGGTGTGAGGTCCGATACTATAGGCATCTGGCTATGGCGATATACGTATAAGTTGATAGTTGATTTCAGTATGTCAATATAACGTGTCTTACTTGATGAGCATCGCTTTTGCAATCTGGCTGACCTGATCGCGGAGCCATTTGTGCTCCGTTGCCTGATGCACGCGTTCATGCCAGAGTTGATAAAATCGCATCGGCGGAAACTTGATGGGCAGCGTAAAGCTTTTTAGCGCCAGTGTCTTTTCGTAAAATTGTGCGAACTGTCGACCCGTGGTGAGCACCAGATCCGTTTGTGCCGCCATGTAAGGAAGCATGCCAAAGTAGGCTGACTCGACCACCACGTTGCGCCGCATATTTTGGCGATCCAGAAACGAATCAATGATGCCATGGTAACCGGGCAGCACTTGCCACGGTGCGAGGTGCGGCAGGCTCAGATAATCTTCGACGGTCATCGCGTCGGGCGCGGTGCGTTTGGCGTACGCACTATCGGCGCGCATCAGGCAAACGATCGGGTCGTCAAACAATTTAGACAAATGCAAGTGTTGAGGCGGTTCGTCCCAGTTGGCAATGACCAGATCAAGGTCGCCATCGGACAGTTGACGCACATAATCGGTTTCTGGTCCTAGCGCATGTATTACCACGCGGCTTTTGGGTGACTCGCGACGCATGCGCGCAACCAGTTCCAAAAAGAAAGGCGTATTCATGTAATCGGGCGCAGCAATATGAAACGTCCGTGCTTCAGCCTGGGGCATAAAGGGTGTTTTATGGACGAATAAACGTTCTGTATCGTCCAAAATCCGTTTGGCTGGCTTAAGCAGACTTTCACCATGTTGGGTCGGTACCATGCCGCGCGCACCGCGCACCAAAAGGGGATCTCCGGTCAGCTCGCGCAATTTACGTAACGAGGCAGAAATCGACGGCTGAGGTTGATTTAGCTTCAGAGCGACGCGCGATACATTCTTTTCGCACAGTAAAAGGTACAGTATGCGGATCAAATGAATGTCGAGATGATCGGGTAATTTGGACATGATGGTTGTCTCTTAGTGAAATGGGCGCGGGAAATCTGCTATACCGCCCCGGAATGGTCGGGGTGTCTCAACGTTTTGTCGGGCAAAATCGCGGCGCGACATTAGCCACGCGTTGCGTTGCGGGAGGGAACTTAGGTAGACTCTCTGGTCAATTATCAATAACTTTTATGTGATTTTTATATATCAATAGTCATATGTCAAATATACTCGAATTTCAATATTTTTAAAGCCAAACGCGCTTATCTTCCATGAATCTTTGTTTTTTCTTTTTTTGAATTGTGTTTGGGTAGCCCTTAAAGCTACAAACCTTGCATTAAAAGTAAGTGCTGCCGGAAAGCGCTACATGGATTGACCGGCGCAGTGGTGGTTTAAACGCTCAATCGGTGTGAAACACTGAAAACGTCAGCGAATGGTCAGGCAATAGATCATGCAGTTATAAAGTGTGACTTTTTAAGTGATAGTGGTCGTAGCGGAGCTGTAAATTGTAGACTTTTTTGAAGTTCTCAAAGAAGTCTTTCAAGTTCGCGACTTTGTTTTGAGGGGGTGGCCCTCTCTCGTCTGCAGTGCCCGCAGTGGCGGACGAGTGTAAATCGTGAGGAAGACATGGATTCAATGTTAGTGTCGTATGGCGTCGAATGGCTCAATTTGCTGGTACGCTGGCTTCACCTGATTGTGGGGATTGCCTGGATTGGTGCATCGTTTTATTTCGTCTGGCTGGACAATTCTATCCGTCCGCCAAAACCCGGTTCCGACCTCGCCAATAAAGGCGTTTCTGGCGAGCTGTGGGCGGTGCATGGCGGCGGCTTCTACAACCCGCAAAAATATCTGGTAGCCCCTGCGGAATTGCCCGCAGAGTTACATTGGTTTAAATGGGAGGCTTACGCGACCTGGTTGAGCGGCTTCGCGATGCTCTTCATTGTTTATTATTTCAACGCCTCGGCGATGATGATTAATAAAGACGTTGCCGATCTGAGTACCTGGCAGGCGATCGGTGTGGGCCTTGGCACATTAGTAATCGGCTGGACTGTCTACGACTTGCTGTGTCGTTCGCCCCTAGGCAAACGTGACGGCCTGTTGGGTCTGGTCATGTATCTGTTTATCGTCGCTGCGGCGTACGTATTAAGTCATTTGCTTAGCGGTCGTGCTGCGTATATTCACGTCGGTGCGATGATCGGCACCATGATGGTAGGTAATGTGTTGATGGTCATTATTCCGGGACAGCGCAAACTGGTGGAAGCCATGCGAATCGGTCAATCGCCGGATCCAAAGTATGGCAAACAAGCCAAACAACGTAGCGTACACAATAACTACTTCACGTTGCCAGTGCTGTTCATCATGATCAGCAATCATTACGCAATGACCTATAGTCACGCGTATAACTGGTTAGTGCTGGCAGCGATTATTGCCGCCGGCGCGTTGATTCGTCACTTTTTTAATCTGCGTCACGCAGGGCGTGTTTCGTGGGGTTTTCCGGCGGCTGGTGTGGCAATTCTAGTCGTGGTAGCGATTGTTATTGCGCCACGTCCGATCCCAGCTCCGGTAGCATCTGTAACGCAAGCGGCCACTGGATCAGTGAACGCCACGGCAGCAAACGAGCCGGTCGCCGACATGGCCCACGTGCAGGCGATTATTACCCAGCGTTGTGTAGAGTGTCATGCCGCGCAGCCGACGCAGCCGGGCTTCGCTACCGCACCCGCCGGAGTCATGCTGCAAACGCCTGAGTTAATACGTCAACATGCGGACAAAATCTACCAGCAAGCAGTGCAGCTAAAAGCCATGCCGCTTGGGAATATGACGAATATCACCGATGCCGAGCGGGCGGTGATTGGGGCATGGTATCAAGCTGGGGCGAAATAATCGGCGTTGCATGGCTTGAGTGGCGCTCGTCAGTGGTGCGCAAACAGGCGCTGATTCAAAGCTGTATTAATGTGGTCAACAGCCAGTGGAGTGGTAATAAGTGCCCGAAAACAAGGGCCTGAATAGTTGGCTGCACTTTTTACCGGATTATCACAGGATCAACTGCAAGTGGTACACAGCAGGCGCATAGCGACGGTGACTTCGCTGGCTTCCTGCTGTCCGCTACCATCATTGCGGCTGGATTTTGTGCCGGGTTAAACACTTTACTGAAAGTTACTATGACATCAATCACTATTGACGGTTTCACCCTCACCGCCGCCCAAGTCGTGAGCGTAGCGCGTGCGCCGCATCTTACAGTCACGTTGGCGCAATCGTCCCGTGACGCGTTAAAAGAAAGCCGCGATTTTATCGAAGCGACATGGATGCATGATGATGCGCCGATGATGTACAGCTTCAACACTGGTGTTGGTTTGCTAAAAGACACCCGCATTAAGGTCGAACATATTGCATTGTTTCAGACTCAGTTGATCAAGGCCCATTGCGCCGGGATCGGCGAGCCATTTTCAGAAGAAGTCAGCCGCGCTACGATGCTGCTGCGCGCCAATGCTTTTGCAAGTAATTATTCGGCCCCTCGGGTAGAGGTGGTGGACCGTCTGCTGGCGTTTTTGAACGCGGGGATTCATCCGATCATGCCGCAAAAAGGATCGGTCGGTGCTTCCGGTGATCTCGCTCCCCTGTCGTATCTGGCGGCAGCGATTGCTGGTTTCGATGAAGCGGAAGTGATGTATCAGGGCGAACGCATGCGTGCCCCGCAAGCGATTACCGCAGCGGGCATCGCTCCAATAAAATTTGATTTGCAGGCAAAGGACGCGTCGGCGCTAATCAATGGCTGCACGGCATCGCTGGCATTGGCAGTATTGGTCGCGCACGACGCCCGTCATTTGCTGACCGATGCGTGTCTGTCATTAGGCCTGACATTGGAGGCAATGCGCGCCGAAATGGCCGCGTTCGATCCCCGTATCCAGCAAGCACGTCCGCACGCGGGTCAGATCAAAACCGCCGCTGTCGTTCGCAAGTTGCTTAAGGGATCCACCCGCACTACGCATGAAGCCCGCGCAGTGCAGTTTCCCGAAGAGTCGCGCCGTACCGATATTCCGTACTCAGCACGGATTCAGGATGTGTATTCACTGCGTTGTGCGCCGCAAGTCTATGGACCGGTATTCGATGCGCTCGATTACATCGATACCATCGTCGATAAAGAAATCAATTCGGCGACCGACAATCCATTGATCTTCGGTAAGGATGGCGGTGGCTTTGAGATTATTTCCGGCGGCAACTTCCACGGTCAATACTTGGCGCAGGCGATGGATTTGATGGCGATGATCATGACCGATCTGGGCAGTATTTGCGAGCGTCGGGTCGCGCGCCTGATTGATCCGACCTTGTCCTGGGGTTTGCCACGCAATCTGATGAGCGGCGTACGCGGCGTTAATACCGGTTATCCGGTGGTGCAATGTTCGTTAAGCTCTCTGGTAATGGAAAACCGTACGCTGTGCATGCCGGGAAGTGTCGATAGCATTCCGGCCAAGGGCAATAGTGAAGACCACGTATCCAACTCGACCTGGTGCGCGCGCAAGGCCGCGACGGTGGTCGCCAATACGCAATATATTATTGGCGTCGAAATGTTATTGGCGGCGCAGGCCTTGACCATGACCGAAGACCTGTTGCCCGACTTTGTGCTGGGTCAGGGAACGCAAGCTGCCTATGCCGAAATCCGCCGCCAGATTCCAGCCTGTCTGGAGGGTGACCGCTGGTTTCATGACGATATTTTGATGGCGCAATCGTTTGTCGTTAGCGGATCGGTGCGCAATGCGGTGGTGAAGGAAATTGGCGAGTTCGTCTAACGATCATTGATCGCATAAAAAAACGCGCAACGTGCTCAACGTTGCGCGTTTTTTGTATTGAGCGCTGGGGCAGAAGTAAAAATACCAAGCGAGGCCAGCGGGCCAGAATTGGTATTCAAATATTTTGGGAAGCCTCTGCAGGTTTCTAGCCTGCAGGCGGCAGGCGTATCAAGATAGCGCTTAAAACGGATGGGTAGCGCGCCAATGATCGGCGATGTCAATCCGACGCGCAATCCAGACACGTTCGTGTGCTTGCACATAGTCCAGAAATCGCGCCAAAGCCGCGGCCCGGCCCGGGCGTCCTACCATGCGGCAGTGCAATCCTATTGACAACATTTTTGGCTGATTTAAGCCGTGCGGATCGCCTTCCTGATATAGCACGTCGAACGCATCTTTCAGATAATCGAAAAACTGCGTGCCAGAGTTAAATCCCTGTGCCGCAGCGAAACGCATGTCATTGGTGTCCAGCGTATAAGGAATGATGAGCTGCGGCTTGCTGCCAGGTTGACCGTCAGGACTGCTGATGGACACTTCTTCCCAGAAGGGAAGATCGTCGCCATAGTTGTCTGCATCATAACTAAAACCACCATGTTCCAGGACCAGCCTACGGGTATTGGGGGAGTCGCGACCGGTGTACCAGCCTAGTGGTGCGGTACCGGTTAAATCCTTGATAATCGCAACGGCTTCAGCGATATGCGCGCGTTCGGTAGTCTCATCCATGTTTTGGTAGCTGATCCAGCGCAAGCCGTGACAGGCGATTTCGTGACCTAATTCCTGAAAAGCAGCGGTGGCTTCCAGATTGCGCTGTAGCGCACGGGCCACGCCAAATACCGTCAGAGGTAACTTGCGCTCCTCAAACAGCCGCAGCAAACGCCACAAACCGGCGCGGGACCCGTATTCATATAACGACTCCATACTCATGTGGCGCGCCGCGAAACTTTGGGCACCTATCATTTCTGACAGGAAGGTTTCGGAGCCAGCGTCACCGTCGAGTACGCAGTTTTCGCTGCCTTCTTCGTAATTCAGTACAAATTGCAGGGTAACGCGTGCGTCACCGGGCCATTGCGGATGCGGAGGAGTGCGGCCGTATCCGACCAGATCACGAGGATAATTGTTAGGGATATTCATAGCGTTATTTTCGCAAAATTTATTTTTGGATTGGCTTGGAATAAGCTGTGTAAATAAGTTGGGTGGTCAGCTGGACAGATAAGCTGTATGAATTTTGTGGCGCACTTGGGCAGGGTCCGCGATGGCAACTTCTCCTAGGGCTGGTCCTCCATGAAGGATTTTCTACTGAAGTGAAGTATGGTGCCTGATCACATGATTAATATATCCAGAATAGTATAGCGACCTGCATCCTGCGGTATATCATTTACGTGGAATTTACTTTCATCGCTGGATCTGAGGAAAAAGAATAATGGGTAAGTTAAGTACGCACGTCCTCGACATCACGCAGGGCAAGCCGGGCGCTGGGGTGCAGATTGCGCTGTATGCGGTGCATGCCGCCGGTAAAACATTACTAAAAAATGTCGTAACCAACGCCGATGGTCGTTGCGATGCGCCATTGTTGCAGGGCGATGAAATGGTGGCGGGTGAATATGAGCTGATTTTTTCTGCGGGCGACTATTTCGCAGCGCAAGGGGTGGATGTGCCAACTCCGCGGTTTGTAGATCGCGTGACGCTGGCGTTCGGGATTGCCGAGCCTGATCAAAATTATCATGTGCCGTTGGTTGTATCCCCCTGGGCTTACTCCACCTATCGCGGCAGCTAGGGTTCGGACTTACGTAAACGCGCCCCAGCTGCGTTGTGCTTTCCTTGCCGCACTAGCGTGCTGTCTGCGTCGGCACGCCTTGCTGGGGCGTGTTTGCGTAAGTCCTTTGAATGTTATGGACTTACGTAAACGCGCCCCAGCTGCGTTGTGCTTTCCTTGCCGCACTAGCGTGCTGTCTGCGTTGGCACGCCTTGCTGGGGCGTGTTTGCGTAAGTCCTTTGGATATTTAATAATTTAAAAGAAATCGGAGAGATTGCACCTTTCCATCTTTACACCGTTACATTATCAAAGAAACCGGAAAGCGTAACGCAGGCGATCTCGGACCGCCGCGCCCGGCATAATTTACGAATATCCAACACATTGACAATTCAATCCCTTCCTGCGAGAGCTTGTGTTAAACTTCGTCTAATATCTTTGGACAAATAGTTTGGCCGTTCTCGAAATGGTCCACTACTCCGATAGAAAAGAGTAAACTGACGGCAGACGCGTGGTTATTTCGTTCTCCATCAAGTTTTCTGGTCCCGCCCAATTATGTACCTCCTCACGGGCGCCGGACGGCAGTATCAACAAGTTTCTATTTGACAGGTCGCAGACGGCAATCATCGTCTTTGAACCTTCTTTCTGCACATTTATTAATAAAAATTTTAACTAATACGTCGTACATGGATATTGTTGAGGCCAAGAAAGTCCTCGAGACAGCGCTACTTTGTGCCCATGAGCCATTGTCAATTAATGACCTGAAAAAGCTCTATATGGTGCACGACGACGGTGACAGTGAAGTCGATGCAAATACAATCAAACTGATGCTGGAAGAATTGCGCTCAGACTGGTCTGATAAAGGTATTGAGGTGGTTTCCCTTTCAACGGGCTGGCGGTTTCAGAGCCGCCCGGAAATGAAAATGTATCTGGAACGCATGAATCCAGAAAAGCCCCCGAAATATTCTCGCGCGGCCCTTGAAACTCTGGCTATTATTGCCTATCGTCAGCCTGTGACCCGCGGTGATATAGAAGAAATTCGTGGCGTCACAGTTAACTCGCAAACGATCAAAATGCTTGAGGAGCGGGGCTGGATAGAACCTATCGGTTACCGCGACGTACCGGGTCGACCAGGTTTGTTTGCCACGACTAAGCAGTTTTTAGATGATCTCAGTCTGACCTCGCTGGATCAGCTACCACCTTTGCAGCAAGTTGCGAAAAATGACATGCAAGAAGGTACGCTATTAGAGCTTCAGGCGCTCGAAGCGGATCTTGAGGCAAATATAGCGGCTAATGCGTTATCCCATGCGCCAGCTAACGCTACAGAGAACGCAGCGGCGGACAGCGGTGCATTTGAGAATGGCAAAATGTTTTTAAAAAGCGTGATTGATCCGGCTCAGCACGTAGCTATCAATAATGTGGAAGATCAAAACGACAAAGTCACACTTCAGGGCAACAGTACTGACCTTATGCAGGATGATATCAGTGACGGCGAGCAAAGCACGATGCCAGCAAACGCCGACCATCTTAACGTAGCGACTTGTACCGAGATTGCAGTAGTAACAGAAATACGAGAAATACCAGAAGCAACTCCTGAGCTTGCAGTAGCGACGGGCGACATGGATGACATGTCAGGCCAGCCCGCGCACACACAGCGGGCTGAATTATCAGTTGCACCCAATGAAGTTTTTACCAACGACCCAACGCCTGAGTCAGCTGATGATGTCAAGCCCGGTCGGCACAACTACGATCTGAATAATGAATCCACCTAGTTCCAATGATGCGCCGAAAATCGACGCTACTGCTAACACCCCTGAGTCTACGCCGGCTAAAAAGCCGAGAGCGCGGAAGGTCGCGCCAGTTGAGGCTCCGGCGGCGGTACCGGCAAGCGTCAAAGCTCCTCGCGCTGCCAAATTGCCTACTGTGAAGACGCCAGTTGTGAAGGCGGCGGTTGCCAAGGTGCCGGTTGTGAAGGTACCCGTTGTAAGGGCGCCCACTGTAAAAGCGCCAATTGCTAAAGTATCCCCTGCGGAGTCGCCGGTTGCGAAGCCGGTAGCCGCAAAAGCCCCGGCTGCAAAAGATGATGTTGAGAGTGCGCCGGTCAAACGTGCGCCCCGCAAAAAACCGGCGCCTAAAGAGCTGGTGATAGAAGTTGCTCCTGAAGCCGCTCCTATTCCTGCAAAACGGCCGCGCAAGCCAGCGGTTAAGAAAATTTTGACTATTGAGGCTATCGCGCCCGCACCTGTATTAAGTGCGCCAGTAGCGAGCGATATACCGGTGTTTGTGCCGGTTGCTGCGCCTTTGGATGTCAATCATTCAGACAAACCCGCACGCCGCGGCGTGCGAGGTCCGCGTGCGTTGCGTAGTAATCGTGCAGCACGCGCTCAAGAGTTGGCCGCGCAAGCGCCAGCGGTTCCCTACGTTCGGGGGGCTGCCGAAGCTACGGATGCAGATGCGTCTGCGCCGAACGGTAACCGCGACGTGCAAACGGTTTCTGCGAATACGCCGCGTACTGAGCGCAGTGTGGAGTCGGGTAGTGAGCGTGGTGAGCGTGGCCCGCGCGCCGGTGGGCGCAGCGAAGGCCGTACGCCAGGGCGCGATGGCCGAAATGGTAACAGTCTTACAAGTACCAATTCGCGTGATCGTCAGCAAGCTAAAAAGCCGCACAATCAAACCGGTCGTCCGGGACAAAAGGGACCGCAAGGCGCTCCTAAGGTCGCGGATGCTGATGAAGTATTTTCGTTCGTCACTTCCGAAGACTTTGATGATTTGGTGTCTGAAGACGATTCCGCCGAACGTGCGGGTCGCAATGCGCCGGTAAAAAATGTGCGTCGTGACCTGACCGCAGAAGACGATGCACCAAAATTGCACAAGGTCCTCGCAGAGGTTGGTTTAGGTTCGCGCCGCGATATGGAGGAATTGATTATTGCCGGTCGCGTCTCGGTCAATGGTGAGCCTGCGCATATCGGGCAGCGTATTTTACCGACTGATCAAGTGCGTATTAACGGCAAGTTGCTGCAACGTAAAGTATCCAAGCGCCCGCCACGTGTGCTGGTTTATCACAAGCCATCCGGTGAAATCGTCAGCCATAATGACCCTGATGGTCGTCCATCGGTATTTGATCGTTTGCCAAACATGAAGGCCGCCAAGTGGCTGGCAGTTGGTCGACTGGACTTTAATACCGAAGGATTACTGCTTTTTACAACGTCTGGCGATTTAGCCAATAAACTGATGCACCCACGCTACAACATTGATCGTGAGTACGCAGTACGTACCCTCGGCGAATTAGAGCAGGGCATGCGTCAAAAGTTGCTGGCTGGCGTCGAACTGGACGACGGTACTGCGCAATTTTCTAAAATTGCGGATGGCGGTGGTGAGGGAATTAATAAGTGGTATCGCGTCACGATCGGCGAAGGTCGGAACCGCGAAGTACGTCGAATGTTCGAGGCGATCGGTTTAACTGTTTCGCGCCTGATTCGTACTCGTTATGGCGCCATGACATTGCCGCGCGGACTTAAACGTGGTCGTTGGGAAGAGTTGGACGAGCACGCAGTACGCGCAATGATGGCTGCCAATGGGCTAGAAAAAACAGTGGCACCGGGCGCTGGTGGCAATAAAGGCCGTGATGAAAGCCGGGAGCGTGATCGCGAACCGAACGGTAATCGCGCCAGCAGCAGCTACCCGACCAACCCGCCGCAAGGTTCCGGATTTGGCAGAGGACCAAATCAGGGTCAAGGTCCGGGTCAAGGTTATGGATCAGTGCGCCAGAATCAGCAGCGCGGCCCGTATCAGGGGCAGGGATCAGGTCAGGGAGGGCAGGGTTCAGGCTCGGGCGGACGTCCTCAAGGACAGCGCCCGCGTCAGCCTGACCCGATGCAAACCGCACTGGGTTTCCCCGATGCCGGACGACGTAATAACAATAATCGTCCAGCACGTCAGGGTGGCAGAACGCCAGGTGCGGATCACCAGGGCGGGCTTCCGGGTTCTCCGCGGCGTCGCCCGCGTTAAATGTATGGGAGCCTGGTGAAAGCGATGTAGCGTTAAATACTAAACTATGCTGAGATATGCACAACAGCGCCGGGGCAGGTGAGCGCGGCGTCGCTGTTGATACTAACGGCGACAAACCAGACGATGCCTTGCGGGTTGAAGTGATATCGAGATTGGCGGTTGAAGTTTCGTTTTGACAACGGACCAGGCGTTATAAAAATTTGCGGTAGCAACAAAAGACGGTTTCCACATTGCAGAAATCGTGCTAATCGCTTATAATTTATAAGTTAACAGAAGTCATTGCGCATCGATTGCCATGGAAGTCTGCGCTAAATAACAAGTAATTAGAGGATGGGCTGATGCCCATTTTTTTTTTGCTAAACGTTTGTGCACGTTTTGGCTCGATGGTATGTGTAGCTATTTAATGGAGAGTCGCCTTGCAGTTGCTGGAACTGATTGAAAAGACCGTTGTAGGCATGGACTACGAATTGGTAGAGCTTGAAAAAGCCGCAGGTGGTTTATTGCGAGTTTTCATCGACGTCACCCCCGAAAACGCCGAGCTGGGTGCAATTACGGTCGAAGACTGCGAAAAAGTCACGCATCAATTACTGCACGTTCTGACGGTTGAAAATATTGTCTACGAACGACTGGAAGTGTCATCTCCCGGCTTGGACCGTCCGTTAAAAAAACATACAGACTATCTGCGCTTTACAGGCAAAGAAGTGATTATCAAGCTGTGTTTACCGATGCCGGGTGCTGCGCATCGCAAAACATTTCAGGGCATTCTGCTAGCCCCGGACGGCGATAATCTGAAACTCGAATTTGAAGCAAACGATGGGTCGTCAGCGCTGCTGGAGTTTACGCTCGCTGATGTGGAGAAGGCACGCTTGGTGCCGCAGGTGAATTTTAGGAGTCGCAAAGCATGAGTCGCGAAATTTTATTGTTGGTCGATGCGCTCGCGCATGAAAAAAACGTCGACCGAGACGTGGTGTTCGGCGCGCTCGAGCATGCACTTGGTCAGGCGACTAAAAAACGTTACGAAGGTGACGTTGATATCCGTGTATCCATCGATCGTGAGACTGGCGAATTCGAATCATTCCGTCGTTGGCACGTTGTGCCGGATGCAGCTGGTTTACAGTTGCCCGATCAGGAAATCTTGCTTTTTGAAGCAAAAGAGCAAATCGAAGACGTCGAAGTCGATGACCATATTGAAGAGCCGATTGAGTCGGTTGATTTCGGTCGTCGTTTCGCGCAGGATACCAAGCAAGTTGTTTTGCAACGTATTCGTGACGCTGAGCGCGAACAAATTCTGACCGATTTCCTTGAGCGTGGCGATTCACTGGTCACCGGCACCATCAAGCGTATGGAACGTGGCGATGCGATTGTTGAGTCAGGCAAGATTGAAGCACGTCTGCCACGTGACCAGACTATCCCTAAGGAAAACCTGCGTATCGGTGACCGGGTTCGTGCGTTCATATTGCGCATTGATCGCAATGCGCGTGGCCCACAAGTCATCCTGTCGCGGACTTCGCCTGATTTCATCAAGAAATTGTTTGAACTCGAAGTACCCGAGATTGAGCAAGGTTCGCTTGAAGTCAAGTCGGCCGCACGTGACCCTGGCGTTCGCGCCAAGATCGCGGTATTCACCAGCGACAGCCGGATTGATCCAATTGGCACCTGCGTCGGTATGCGTGGTTCACGCGTGCAAGCCGTCACCGGTGAGCTGGGTGGCGAGCGTGTTGATATCGTGTTGTGGTCCGAAGATCCGGCGCAATTTGTCATTGGCGCACTGGCTCCGGCTAACGTGTCGTCGATCGTGGTTGATGAAGAAAAGCACGCGATGGACGTTGTTGTAGACGCAGAAAATCTGGCAATCGCAATTGGTCGCGGCGGTCAGAACGTACGTCTCGCTGCAGAGTTGACCGGTTGGCAGATCAACATTATGACGGCGGAAGAGTCAGCGGATAAGTCAGCGGTTGAAACCGCAGCAGTCCGTGCACTCTTCATGGAAAAACTGGATGTCGATCAGGAAGTCGCCGACATTCTGGTAGAAGAAGGTTTCGCCAGTCTTGAAGAAATCGCTTACGTACCGATTACCGAAATGCTGGAAATCGAATCGTTTGATGAAGAGACCGTCAATGAGTTGCGTACCCGTGCACGCGATGCGTTGGTGACCGAAGCCATTGCCTCGGAAGAAGGCCTTGAAGGCATGGAAGATGCGTTGGCTAATTTTGATGGCATGGACCGGATTGTGGCTGGAAAATTGGGCTTGGCAGGTATCAAGACCCTGGCTGGCTTCACTGGTCTTGCGTATGACGAATTTGGCGCGATTTTGGCTCTGCCTACCGACCGCGCCCGTCAATTGATTAAAGAAGAATTTAAAGATGTGACCGACGATGAGATGAAACTCATCGATGCCAAGTATGATGATCGTGCCAAGGCCTTACAGGCCAAAGCATGGAATACCGCGGAAGCCAAGTGATCCGCGAGGTTCCAATGTCGTCTACCGCGCCACATAGAAAAGAGGACTGAATGGCGAGTAACAATGTAGCCCAATTTGCCACCGAACTAAAGATGCCTGCAGATTTGTTGTTGACGCAATTGCGTTCAGCAGGTGTCTCTAAAGATTCGACGGATGATTCCCTGTCAAAAGAAGACAAAGATCGTTTGCTGGAACACCTGCGCCGTTCGCACGGCGCAGTGACGGATGGTGAGAAAAAGAAGATCACGCTGACCCGCAAGGAAACTACCGAAATCAAGCAGGCTGATGCGACAGGAAAATCGCGCACCATCCAGGTTGAAGTCCGGAAGAAGCGTACCTTCGTCCAACGCGATGAACCAGTGGCAGAAACGCCTGAAGTTTCAGCTGAGCCTGTAGCGGTAGTTATTGATGAAGCAGAACTCGCGCGTCGTGCAGACGAAGCGCGCCGCCATGCTGAGTTAATGGCCCGACAAGAAGCAGAACTGCGTGAAAAGCAGGAGCATCTGGCAAAACTGGAAGCCGAGAAAGAAGCGCAGGCAAAAGCTGCGCAAAAAGCCGAAAGTGATGCCAAAAAAGTGGAAAGCGAAGCCAAAAAGGCAAAAATCGATGCGAAGAAAGCCGCTGTTGCTGCCGCACCTGTTGCCTCTGCAACCCCTGCTCCAGTGCCAGTGAAAACTGCCGACGATGCTGATATGGAAGAGAAGAAGCGCGTTGCCGCCGATGAAGCCAAGAAAAAAGTAGCAGAAGCTGCTAAAGAAGCTGCGGAAAAATCTGCTGCGACCGAGCGTGCCCGTAAAGCGGTGCAGGACGAAGTTGCGCAGATTAAAGCGATGATGAATGCGCCGCGTCGCGTCATCAAAGCACCGGAGCCAGTTCCACCGCCAGTTGTCGTCAAAGCGGCACCGGCAGGAACATTGCACAAGCCAGCGGACAAAAAACCGGGCGAGAAAAAAGACGACAAGAAAGTTGTCGTTGATAAGAAATCTATCAAGTCAGCTAATGTATCCTCGACCTGGTCCGACGACGCGAAAAAACGCGGCGCTGGCATCAAGACGCGTGGCAATACTGGCGGTGGTCGCGATGGTTGGCGCAGTGGTGGTAAGGGACGTCGTAATTCACATAGTGATGATCACGAAACGAACTTCCAGGTACCGACTGAAGCAGTGGTCAAGGACGTGTATGTTCCTGAAACCATTACCGTAGCTGAACTGGCCCACAAAATGGCAGTGAAAGCATCGGAAGTGATTAAGCATCTGATGAAGCTTGGTCAAATGGTTACCATTAACCAGGTGCTGGACCAGGAAACTTCCATGATTTTGGTGGAAGAAATGGGCCACACGGCGCATGCCGCTAAAGAAGACGATCCAGAAGCATTGCTGGTGGATGGTGAAGAGCAGGCTGATGCCGAACTGGTATCGCGTGCGCCGGTGGTGACAGTCATGGGTCACGTCGACCATGGTAAAACTTCATTGCTGGATTACATCCGTCGCTCTAAAGTGGCGTCTGGCGAAGCGGGCGGAATTACGCAGCATATCGGTGCGTATCACGTTGAAACACCGGGCGGTATGATTACCTTCTTGGACACGCCGGGCCATGAAGCATTTACGGCAATGCGTGCACGTGGTGCTAAAGCAACCGATATCGTCATTTTGGTGGTTGCCGGTGATGATGGCGTGATGCCGCAAACGAAAGAAGCGATTGCGCATGCAAAAGCTGCTGGCGTACCGCTCGTCGTAGCCGTCACCAAGATCGACAAGCCGGGTGCCAACATGGACCGGGTCAAGCAAGAATTGATCGCCGAACAAGTTGTGCCGGAAGAATACGGTGGAGACGCGCCTTTTGTTGGCGTTTCAGCTAAAACCGGCGAAGGTATTGAAGCCTTGCTGGAGCAGGTTCTGCTGCAGGCCGAAGTACTGGAACTGAAAGCACCGATTACCACAGCAGCACGTGGTCTGGTGGTTGAAGCACGACTCGATAAAGGTCGCGGCCCAGTGGCAACTATCCTGGTGCAATCCGGTACATTGAAGCGTGGCGATGTCGTTCTGGCGGGTTCAGCCTATGGACGTGTTCGCGCCATGCTGGATGAAAACGGTAAGGCAATTAACGAAGCCGGTCCTTCGATCCCTGTAGAAATTCAGGGTTTGACTGAAGTGCCGGTTGCGGGTGAAGAAGTGATGGTCATGGTCGATGAACGCAAAGCGCGTGAAATCGGTCTGTTCCGTCAAGGTAAATTCCGCGATGTTAAGTTGGCTAAGCAACAAGCTGCCAAGCTGGAAAACATGTTCGATCAGATGGCCGAAGGCGAAGTCAAAAATCTGCCGATGATCATCAAGACCGACGTGCAAGGTTCGCAAGAAGCTTTGGTGCAGTCGCTGCAAAAACTGTCAACCAGCGAAGTCCGGGTGCAGGTTGTCCACGCTGCTGTGGGTGGAATTACCGAGTCCGACGTCAATCTGGCATTGGCATCGAAAGCAGTCATCATCGGCTTTAACGTCCGTGCTGATGCGCAAGCGCGCAAAATGGCAGAAGCCAATGGCGTTGATCTGCGTTACTACAACATCATTTATGATGCGGTAGACGAGATCAAAGCGGCGATGTCTGGCATGTTGTCACCTGAGAAACGTGAGCAATCACTGGGTCTGGTTGAAATTCGCCAGGTTCTGCTGGTCAGCAAAGTCGGCGCGATCGCGGGTTGTTATGTACTTGAAGGTCTGGTCAAGCGTGGTGCATCGGTACGATTGTTGCGCGACAGCGTGGTCTTGTGGACTGGCGAGCTGGATTCATTGAAGCGCTTCAAAGATGACGTTAAAGAAGTCAAGTTTGGCTTCGAATGCGGTCTGACCCTGAAAAACTTCAACGATATCAAAGAAGGCGATCAACTCGAAATCTTTGAAGTCGAAGAAATCGCACGGACGCTGTAATCGTCTGACGCATTTTAGGCGCGTTGCATTGATGCCTCAGCTCCCTGCACATGTTTAACCGCATGAGCATGCAGGGACGTGAGGGGCGAAAAGCATAATTAGGGAAATCGGGCTTTATGCCCGATTTCCTTTTGGTGTATTCTGGAAGTTAAACAATTTTAAGTAGTCAATTAGTGAGAGTCGGCTAAGTAGAGATATGGCTAAACATAGTAAATCCATCCCAGGACGCGGGTTGCGCGTTGCTGATCAGATTCAGCGCGATCTGTCGGAAATCATCGTATTTGAATTAAAAGATCCACGCGTCGGCATGATTACCATCACTGAAGTGCAGGTGACCGCGGATTATGCACATGCGAAAGTTTTCTTCACGATGCTCAATGATGATCTTGAGGCGATTCGTAATACGGTGGCGGGGTTGACGCAGGCGGCGGGGTTTTTGCGCAATCAGTTAGGGCGGCGGCTAACGATTCATACGTTGCCGGCGTTGCACTTTCATCATGATAATTCTACTGCGCGTGGTGCGCAGATGTCGCAGTTGATTGATTTGGCTAATGCTACGCGGGCTAAGGATGATGGCGAGTAATGTCTTTGGTGTTGATCTGGATCGAGCGTAGGTTATTCGTGCAGAATGGTGGAGGCGGCGTTAACTGAAACGGTTAGTGCTCCGTGGATGCTGATCGGGGGTGGCCCGATAGCCAGTCACTTTTTTTTGCTTGGCTAGGCGCCCCCCCGCAAAATAAAGTAACCAAAAAAAGGCGACCGCAGAGGTGCCGCCCTCCCGTTGGTCGGGTCCCCGATTATTTCGACTATCAGTCGGGTCGAAATACCAACTCGCTAACGCTCAAACATGTATTCCGACAATTCCCGACTGACAGCCGAAATAACCGGCATCACCTATGACGGGGCAGGTCAACCGCAACCGCAACTACCGCAGCCTTGTTAATTGGAGGGTTGATTGTCTTGGCCATTGAGCGCCTGATAGATTAGTACCTTTCTCTCATTTTAGTGGTGGCGGTCCTTGACGTTGCTGTTGCTGTTGCTGTTGCTGTTGCTGTTGCTGTTGCTGTTGCTGTT
>NZ_JAAOZT010000010.1 GCF_011947285.1 Glaciimonas immobilis
CAACAGCAACAGCAACAGCAACAGCAACAGCAACAGCAACAGCAACGTCAAGGACCGCAACCAAGATAATCAACCATCCAATTAACAAGGCTGCGGCGGTTGCGGTTGCTGTTGACCTGCCCCGTCATAGGTGATGCCGGTTATTTCGGCTGTCAGTCGGGAATTGTCGGAATACATGTTTGAGCGCCAGCGAGTTGGTATTTCGACCCGGCTGATAGTCGAAATAATCGGGGACCCGACCAAAGGGAGGGCAGCACCTCTGCGGTCGCCTTCTTTTTGGTTACTTTTTCTGCGGGGGCGCCTAGCCGAAGCAAGAAAGAAGTAACTGGCCGCCGGGCCACTCCCGGCCAGCATCCACGGAGCACTAACCATTTTAGCTATCGAATAACCGAACCAACCAAACCAACCAAATGGGTCAACGTCGGCGGCGCTCCATTCCCGTCTGATGACTAAAACAATGAGAGAAAGGTACTAAACTATTCGCGCTCTCAATCGCCAAGACAATCAACCCTCCAATTAACAAGGCTGCGGCGGTTGCGGTTGTTGTTGACGTACCCCGTCATAGGTGATGCCGGTTATTTCGGCTGTCAGTCGGGAATTGTGGGAATACATGTTTGAGCCACAGGCGAGTTTGTATTTCCACCCGACTGATGGCTAAAACGCTTGGGGAACCGAAGGGCAGCGTCGTTGCGGTCGCCTTCTTTTTGGTTACTTTTTCTGCGGGGGCGCCTAGCCGAAGCAAGAAAGAAGTAACTGGCCGCCGGGCCACTCCCGGCAAGCATCCACGGAGCACTAACCATTTTAGCTATCGATCAACCGAACCAAGAAAAACTGGGTGAGCGCTAACCATTTTAGCTATCGATCAACCGAACCAAGCAAAACTGGCTGTCGCACCACCCCCGATCAGCATCCACGGAGCACAAATCTAATTCATACATTAAATGTCAACACGCCCTAGTCATGTTGCTAATATTAAACATTAATTTGCCTAATATTTTAGACATTTTTCGGATCGTCTATATTGCGTTATCGGAGGTCTCCATGATGGACATCAAAACATTGGGCACAAAAGTGCGGCAACGACGGCTAGCCGTTGGCCTGGCGCAACAACGGCTAGCCAAGCGGGCAGACCTGTCACGTCAGACGCGGCGACTTACGGGGGCTATCGGCAGGAAATGTGGAAATGACAGAAGCTCAGCTCACGCCGGGGATTTGGCAATCACTTCTTCCGAAAGCCTTGCACCAGGCCACAACAGTGTCGCTATCCATGATCTGCATGGACTTCCTGTAAGTGCCAAAGACTACTCAAAGGATGGTGAAATTGTGCGCCTCCGTTATCGTAATTGACCTATCAGTACCGAAACGTCGTCTAGTCGAACGATTTTTGCGCATATCTAGCAATGTAGGCCTATCGCTACGTGTTATGACAAATGCGCTTCGCGCTTAGCTTGATGGGGGGCGCTCGTGGCGCTCACGGCTTCGGTACTGTGGTTGAAATAGATGTCAACATACCCTAATAGTCTGCTTTCAGCGCCGGGACTGCGTAGAATGGCGAACATAATTTAATCAGGAACTGAAATAATGAAAAAATCAGGCATGGCAAAAATGCAAGCAATGAAACTTTCCGGCAAAATGAAGCAGCCGGGCACTGACGCCGCGTTCGGTCAGGTCGCTCCGGTGGCGCTGGATCGTCGTGAACAACGTAAACTGGATCAGTCGCTAGGATTGGTGCCATTCGCAGTCAAACTCAATAGCGACCTGGTACAGCAAATACAAACGCTGGCACAAGAGCGCGAAGTTGGCGTGAATGAACTGGTCGCAGAATTGTTGATCAAGGCATTGGCAGCGTAATAATTCAGCAAGGACTGATTAAACCGCTCGCCTGCATTTGATGCTAACTTGGCAATAAGTTACTTAGCATAAATAGTGGCAAGCAACCGCCCGGCGGCAGGTACCGCACAATGACCATTGATCGCGCCACATGTTGATACCAAAAACGATAATTCCCGATAGCGCCCGGCGTGTAGCCGATTTGCTGGCAGCAATGGGGCATGACAAGTTGGTGGTGATGTTGCCAGCAAGTGGCAAAACCTCGGCAGAAGCTGCGGCCGGGTTGGGATGCAGCGTTGCCGAGATCGCTAAGTCCATCGTTTTTCGCCGCCTCAGCGATGATGCTGCGGTGATGGTGGTTGCCAGCGGCAGCAATCGTGTGGACGAGGCTAAGGTTGCGGCGATCGTTGGCGCGCTGGGTAAAGCCGACGCCCGGTTCGTTAAGGAGCGGATAGGTTACGCTATCGGCGGCGTGTGTCCAATCGGTCACGTTGGCAAAACTATCATGCTAATTGATCAGGATTTGCTGGCGCTGGATAACGTCTGGGCGGCGGCGGGTCACCCGCACGCGGTATTCAATCTGACGCCGCAACAATTGGTCGCCATGACCGCCGCGCCGGTAGCCGATGTGGCACTGGTCACACTTCCGAATTTATAACTGTCCATGAGCGGGTCCTTGCGTGATTTATTTCCGCCGACGATACATGTGTTGCAACGCGGCTGGTTATCGTCCAATAACATTCTCTTTGTTGGTCGCGAACAAACCGCGCTGATCGATAGCGGCTATGCCACGCATGCACCTCAAACGGTCGCGCTGGTTGCAGAAGTATTACAAGGCCGCTCGCTCGACTGGCTGATCAACACGCATATCCACTCCGACCATTGCGGGGGCAACGCAGCCCTGCAACAAGCTTACGGTTGTCGCACCTCCATCCCCGCGGCAGAAGCCTCCAGAGTGCGCGATTGGGACCAGAGCGCTTTAGGTTATCTCGCGACCGGTCAGCAATGCGCCCGCTTTAACTTCGACGATACGTTGCAAGGTGGTGACGAGATCATGCTTGGGGACGTGGGCTGGCAAGTGCTGGCCGCACCGGGGCACGATCCGCATTCACTGATTTTTTATTGCCCGCAATATCGGACGCTGATTTCTGCCGATGCATTGTGGGAAAAAGGCTTCGGCGTGATTTTCCCCGAGCTCGATGGCGAGTCGGGATTTGCAGAAGCGCGGGCGACGCTGGAGATGATTGCAGAGCTTGATATTGCGCTGGTGATTCCCGGTCACGGTCAACCGTTTACCGATATCGCGAGTGCGCTGACTTTCGCCAACTCACGATTAGATTATCTTTCTGCCGAGCCTGCTCGCAACGCGCAAAATGCGCTCAAAGTGTTGCTCAAGTTTTTGCTATTGGAGCATCAGCAACTTAGTCTGGCAGAAGTCAGCCGGATCGTCGCAACCACGCCGCTGATCGTCTCGACCAATGCGCGTCACTTACATCTCTCGGACACCGAGTTGACCACTTGGCTCATCGCCCAATTGGTCCGCGCCGGTGCGGCTAAAGTGGACGGCGATAGCTTGCTGAATGCAGATTAATCTGTACGCCTCTACAGATTAATGTGAAAAATTTCTAAGAGTTTTCTCGAATGGTATAAGACTTTTCTAAAATTTCGACTTTATCCCGATACCCAGCAGTCAATGTGCTAAATTGCGCCATTTGGCGGATAAACTCCAGCGTGACCACTAACTTCTACATGGTCCAACGCGCCACAACCAGACGTCTGATTTGCTCATCGATCGATACCTGCCGTCAGGGCACATAAATCGAAGCGCAGCTTGCTTATGCGTCGCAAACCAGTCGCCTCCTGGTTGCAGTTAAGTAGCCAATAAGTAGCTAAAAAGTAGCCAATAAGTTGTGCAAAAGCAGTCGTGATGACTTCGCGTTTGCACACAATTTTTTAGCACAGCGGTCTTACGGAGTCCTATAATCCCGATCCCAAAAATCCATTCCTTTCTTTTATCGGAGACAACCCAGCAATGATTGAAACCTTCCTTCATCCCATCGTGAACTTCCTTAATCAGATTTTATGGGACTACGTTCTCATTTATTTGCTGCTAAGCGTCGGAGCATTCTTTACGATTCGTTTTGGCTTTATTCAGTCGCGAGTATTTCGCTCGAACCTTTTTAAGCGCGAGCCAGGACAATCTGTTGAAGGGATAACCGGATTTCAAGCCTTTGCCACCGGCATCGCTAGTCGGGTTGGTACCGGTAACATTGTGGGGGTCGCGGTCGCATTGACCGTCGGCGGTCCGGGTGCAATTTTCTGGATGTGGGTGGTGGCACTGCTTGGCATGTCTTCCGCTTTTGTGGAAGCGACCTTAGCCCAGATTTTCAAGGTCCGCAGTGAGGACGGCGGATTTCGTGGCGGACCCAGTTATTACATTCAGATTGGCTTGCGCTCCCGTATCTTCGGCATCGTATTTGCACTCTCGCTGATCCTGGCTTTTGGCTTTGTGTTCAATGCGGTGCAAGTCCAGTCGATTGCGGAAACGATGAATATTTCCTTTGGGATTCCACGGCATTGGGTTGGTCTCGCGCTCATGTTATTGACTGCGCCGGTTATTTTCGGTGGTATTCGACGCGTGGCAAAGTTTGCCGCAGTGATTGTGCCGATCATGGCGCTTGGTTACCTCGGGGTAGCGGCCTTCGTACTGGTGACGCATGTGAATGAACTGCCGGGCATCTTGAGTTTGATTTTTAGAAGCGCGTTCGGCCTTGAGCAAGCAGTCGGCGGCACCGCCGGATACGCGGTCACGGTAGCAATGATGACAGGTATAAAACGGGGATTGTTTTCCAACGAGGCAGGGATGGGCTCAGCCCCAAACGCGGCAGCAGCAGCAGTGACTTCGCACCCGGTCTCGCAAGGTTTATTGCAAATGTTGGGCGTCGTGGTGGACACGATGATTATTTGTACCGCTACGGCATTGATTATTTTATTGTCCGGCGAATACGTTCCCGGTAGCGGCACGCAGGGTGCCAGTCTGACCCATGCCGCGATTACTGCGCATTTAGGCAGCGGCGGCGGCATATTTCTGACCGTAGCGATTTTCTTCTTTGCCTACTCATCAGTGTTGGGTAATTACGCCTATGCAGAGGGTAATGTGCAGTTCATCAGTAAGCATCCGATGCTGTTGTTGGTATTCCGCCTTGGCGTACTTGGTATGGTGATGTTCGGCGCTACCGGCAGCTTGCCGTTGGTGTGGAATATGGCCGATACCAGTATGGGTTTAATGGCGGTAATTAATCTGATCGCGATTGTGCTATTGAGTAAACATGCTTACGCCGCGTGGCGAGATTATCTGGCGCAAAAGAAGCGCGGTGTTGCGGTACCTCAATTCACCCGGGATTCTATTCCGGCGCTGCGGGATACGTTGCCTAAGGATGTCTGGTAGGTTTAGCGTAATTGATTATGGGAGTTTTCCTTTGTGTTTACTCCAGCGGCTGATGACAAACAGCTTGGATGTTGTGGCCGTCGGGATCGAGCACAAAGGCACCGTAGTATTTGGGGTGGAAATGCGTCCGCAGTCCAGGTTTGCCGTTGTCTTTGCCGCCAGCCAGTAAAGCCACGCTGTAAAACTCATCCACAAGTTTTCTGTCATTGACGCGAAATGCGACATGAATCGACGGTTGGTTTGGCGTGCCTTTACTGATCCAGAAGTCCGGCTTGCCTGCTTCACCGAATCCAGCAACATCGGTGTGTCCGATAACAGCGGCAGGGAATTTTGCCAAAAGGTCATAGCCGATGGCCGCGAGAGCGGATTGATAGAACTTCTTGCTGCGCTCGAAATCGCTGACAACTACGCCAGTGTGATCAATCATGCTGTTACTCCGTCGATTAAATTTTGTTTGATGTGTTTTGCACAAGGGATAGTTGCTTCAATAATTCTGGTAACGCGGTTTGTATCGTCTCTCACACCACATCGAGGTTAATGTCAAAGTAGCCGTGGGCGATGCGGTTGCGCATGCCTCGCATGCTGCGCCATGCGACTTCAGGGTGAGCTAGCGTGAACTCGGCGTATCCCTCCTTTACTTTCGTAGCGGCCTCGCCGATGATGATGAAGCTCATGACGACGGCCTGCTGGGTGCGCTTATCGGCAAGGAAGTCGTCTTTGCTCAGACCCTCCACGAAGGCGCACACATCGGTTGCAGCCTGCTGTATGTGTTCGAGGTAATCGGGCAGTCGTTTCTCATTCATACCGGTTGCGCCTCCGCGAGCACCTTTGCTCGAAACTTTGGCGGCAAGTCGCCTGGTGTCAGCAAATCAACGTGAATGCCGAGCAGTGACTCCAGATCGTCTTGTAGACCGCCTAAGTCCAATAACGTGGCACCAGGCAGCGCATCAACCAACAGATCAAGGTCGCTACCATCCCGGTCGGTGCCATGCAGCACCGAACCGAAGACGCGCAGGTTCGCCGTACGAAAGCGGTTCACCGCTTCGCGCACTGCACTTCGCTTCATGTCAAGGACAACGGACGGTCGCATGGGCATCCTTTCTTATCGAAACTCACTGAAAATGGTAAGGGATCGAGAATAACATTTCAAGAATTATTTTCGCGAATCGCAACGCCTTGATTGCGCGCGTCGCGTCGGTGGTCGGTTGTCGCGTCAAATAAAGAGAATCAGGAAGTGATGTCTTCCGATTTGGAAATAGCCGCCAAAGATGCGCTTCACCAAAGTTTGCAATTAGAGCGCTAAATCTAGCACGACCGTACTTTTTAATTCTTTTCACTTTATAATCATTTCTTTGATTCCCATTGAAGAGGTCGTTATGTCACTGCCTGCTGTGTTGCAAAACCTGAGTCTTCCTGTTATCGGTTCTCCGATGTTTATCGCCAGCGGGCCTGCTTTAGTTGCAGCGCAATGCAAGGCGGGGATTGTCGGGTCCTTTCCAGCGTTAAACGCCCGCCCAGCGGCGGAGCTGGATGTCTGGCTGACACAATTGCAAGCAGAGTTGGCCGCCTATCAGGCCGAACACCCACACGCCAAAGTAGGTCCGATCGCCGTCAATCAGATTGTCCACCAATCGAACGACCGTCTGGCGCATGACGTAGAAATGTGCGTCAAGCATCGTGTTCCGATTATCATTTCCAGTCTGCGCGCGCCACCAAAAGAGATGATGGACGCCATTCATAGTTACGGCGGGATTGTTTTGCATGACGTGATTTCAATCCGTCACGCAGAAAAAGCATTAGAAGCTGGCGTTGATGGCCTGATTCTGGTCGCGTCCGGCGCGGGCGGTCATGCCGGGCCTTTATCGCCGTTCGCACTGGTTGGCGAAGTCAGAAAGTTCTACTCGGGCACGATTGCATTGTCTGGCGCGATTGCTACCGGCGACGCTATTCTTGCGGCACAAGCAATGGGCGCGGATCTGGCCTACATCGGCTCGCGCTGGTTAGCGACCAAAGAGTCTAATGTGGATGAAGCGTACCGGCAGGCCATCGTTGACTCATCCGCGAATGACATTGTGTACACAAACTTATTTACCGGCATCCACGGCAATTACCTGAAAAAATCGATCGTCAACGCAGGACTCGATCCCGATAATCTGCCAGAAGCGGATAAAAACAAAATGAATTTCGGTTCTGGGGCGTCCGGTGCCAAAGCCTGGCGTGATATTTGGGGCGCAGGTCAGGGCGTTGGCTTAATGGATGACGTGCCGACAGTAGCGGCGATGGTAGATCGCCTGCAAGCGGAATATCAGGCTGCACGTCGGCGATTGGCGCTTTAGGCCGTTACGTTATGTAGGTATTAATAATTTGAGGTTTCGTAGAGCAAAGTACAATGCCCCATCGCCCGCACACAGGATCGTGCAGCGATGATTGTTAGCTGAGACAGCATTAATGTTGTGTTCTCTGCCGCTTCTTATAATGCGCCGGTGACGCTTACCCAAACTAGCGTCTATTTTTGGCTTAAGAATTTCGCAGTTAGAAATGAAGGGTAGCTACCTAACGCCGCCAGAAAATGCCGTCACACTATAATTTCAAGCCTGTAGTGTCGGCGAGAATTGTTCATCAAACTTCGTTGAGAATTTAATTACCTCGGAAATCCACTGATTAAGTGCGGTCAAGTCAGAGCTTGCCACCGCACCAGGTTCAGCCTCCTCCCTTACCTCTGCGATTCCACCAACTCCTGCTCCACAATAATATCCAGCGTCCACTTAACCGCGCTGGCATCGGCGGCAGGATTGGGCACCTGTTCTTCTAATATGCGCAACCGATATTGGACGCCGGGAGATGGTTTAAAACCGATGATGTCGCCATACCAGAGTTGCCACGGGGCTTTTTTGTCCTCACGTATCTGATAACAAGTAGTCTGCATGACGCCGGTGGAGCAAGGTACTTTTTTGGCGGCCACGTAAATGAATTTTATTTTGGCCGTGGCACCGACTTTTTCACGCGCCTGAAAAGTCATGGTTTTGCCGTCGACGGTTTGCATACTTAACTTTTTGCCAGTGATTTTGTAGTTATTCACGGCTTGCAGCTTTTCAAGGAAGTCGGCCTCAAAGCGCATCGCTGGTTCGTCGCACGCCATGCGGGTAGTGACTGCTTCCACAATCGTCAGTCGACCGGGGCCGCGGATCGAGAAAGGCGCGGTGAACTGATTGCACCAGGCGCGACCACTGACGCGGCCCTCGCCCTTTTCGACGCTAAAATTGAGCACAACCGGATCGCCGTTATCACCGTTTGGGATGATATGTTCAGGCCAGCTGGTGAGCTCCCAACGCGATGACAATAATTGTGGATCATCCGTCGCTGTGCTTTCAGACGAAAGGCTGGCGCAGCCAGCGAGTGTCACGCTAGCAACACAAATAATGGTGAGAGTGCGAGCGAAAATACGAGCAGACAAAAATGGCATGACGGCGGGCTCCAGGGCATTGTAAGCGGGAATTGGTATTGCAAATTGACACTATTTTATAGGAGTTAGAGTGTTTTTAGCGATAGCCTCTATTTTGGCCTGTGTGGAACTAGGTCGCAATCATCAATGTTGGTCAATATAGTTACCCGCCCAGCCCTATCCCAGAGGGCCTTCCGGTGCGTATTAAACTGGCTTAAAGCGATTAATCCGATTCTTAAGCGACCAAGTACGCCTTCAATCATCGCCAGACTTACTCTAACCATCTGGCCCGGCTGGCCGCTAAGGCCACGGCCAGACATAGCACGCCGACTAGCACTAGCGCTGCGTGCAGGCCAAATCCATGGGCCAAAAAACCGATCATTGGTGGCCCGATCAAACCACCGCCATAACTCAGTGTGGCGACCCCAGCCAGCGCGGTGGAACCATGGCGACCCGCAGCGCTAAATACAAAAGGGAAGACAGTCGCAACGCCAACGCCGGTTAACGCAAAGCCAGCGATTGAGCTGGCGACGTTGGGCGCGACGAGTGCGATAAACATTCCGACACTTGCGACCAATGCGCCAGCGGTAACGACCTTGCGTGCATTAAAGCGTTCCTTGAGACGATCGCCTATCAGTCGGGTGATCAACATCATGCCAGCAAAGGCCGCAAAAGCCAGCGGCGCTACGCCGTCGGTGGCATGCAGCCAGTCTTTCATATAGACGCCACTCCAGTCGGCGACTGAACCCTCGACAATGGCACCGCAAAATCCGATGACGCCCAGCACGATCAATGGCCCATGCGGCATGGAAAAATATTTCTTGCCGACAGATGGCTCCGGGCGGTCATTAGGTAAGGCGTTGTAGCAAAGACGCAGTGGCACCGCGAACACGATGGATAACAATCCGAAATGGCAAAACGGGGACATCTCAATCCCCGCAAAAGCGCTTCCGATCAGCGCGCCGGATAGCGTCCCTACGCAGAACCATGCGTGTAACAGTGACATGATGGAGCGTCCAGCAACTTTCTCCGCGGTTGCCCCGAGCGCATTAATAGCGACATCGAAGCAGCCGGAACCCAGACCGAGGCAGGTCATGGCCAGCATCAGCCACGCCATATTGGGGGCCAGCGCCAGACAAGGCATCGTGAGCAATAATCCGATACCGGCATACCCCGCACTGTGACGCGCGCCGAAATGACCTGTCAGCCACGCCGCCAACGGAAACGAACCCACTGCACCAATCCCGGCGCAGAGCAACACCAGACTCAGCTCGGCAGGGTCGAGTTGCAAGGCATCGCGTATTGCCGGTATGCGCGAGGCCCAAGTGGCATAAACCATCCCCAGCAAAACGAACAGCAGCGGAAGTGCTACCAGACGTAATCGGCTGATATGAGGTGCGGGAAACACAATTTCACTAGACATTGGTATCAAGATACGTGACAAAAACCGGGCGCGCAGGCGGCTAGGAGAACAACGTTGTTGAGCGATCCAAAAACGCAGGAGTCACGCAAAACCGTCCCAGCAACGAAGTTGTCAACCCTGCCGACGCAGACAGTACGCCAGTACCAAGCATGCGGCAAGGAAAGCACAACGCCGATGGGGCGATTTTGCGCAATTCCTTATAGTAAATGCTTTGGCAATGCGGTCAGCAACGCGTGACAATCGCTATCCGAGCCCACAGTAATGCGTAAAAATTGGGCAATGCGCTCATTGGTGAAATGACGCACGATGACGCCATCGGCGCGCAATCCCGCAGAAAGGATTGCAGCATCGTGGTGCGGATGACGGGCAAAGACGAAATTGGCGGCAGAGGGCAATACCTCGAAACCAAGGGCGTTCAAACCGGTAACCAGCCCGGTGCGGGTATTCATGACGGCCAGACGCGTGCGGTCGAAATGGGCTTGGTCCTGCATTGCCGCGGTGGCACCGGCAATCGCCAGTCGATCCAGCGGATAGGAGTTGAAGCTATTTTTGACCCGCTCAAGTGCTGCGATCAGATCGGGATGACCCACAGCAAACCCAACCCGTAGGCCAGCCAGCGAACGCGATTTGGACAAAGTCTGTACGACTAGCAGATTAGGATAACGTGATACGAGTGGAATCGCGCTGTCGCCGCCAAAGTCGATGTAAGCCTCATCCACAATCACGACGCTGTCGGGCTGTGCCGCGACCAGACGCTCAACTTCGGATAAAGGCAACAGACATCCGGTGGGCGCATTTGGATTCGGAAAAATGATACCGCCGTTTTTGCCCGCCTCAAGATAATCATCTACCTCAATCATGAAGTCGTCGGAAAGCGGTATCGTCTTATAAGCGACCTGATACAAGCGTGAGTAGGTCGGATAAAAACTGTACGTAATGTCTGGATACAGAATCGGCTCATCGTGCTGCAACAATGCCTGGAACGCGTGCGCCAATACCTCATCGGAACCATTGCCAACAAAGATGTGCGCAGGCGTTACACCGTATTCTGCATTTTGCGCGGCGATAGCGAGCTTAAGCGGTTCCGAGTCAGGATTTGGATACAGTCGCAACGTGTCGGCGGCTTCGCGCTGAATCGCTGCGATCGCCAGCGGTGACGGGCCGTACGGATTTTCGTTAGTATTCAGTTTGATCAAATTATTGATCTTTGGCTGCTCGCCTGGGGTGTAAGGCGTCAGACGACTGACAATGGGACTCCAAAATTTGCTCATGGGATCAATCAAGTGGGTGGCGGATGCGTAAGCCGATATAGTAGCAAACCCGCGCAAAGTATCACGCTGCATTGCTGCCTTATTATTCTCGGTACTGGCGAATAGAGTGCTGTGGAGGACTTATTGCAATGAATTGTACCTAACTACTCAGATCGGGGCTGATATTGCAACTAAATGGGGGATTCTGTACCTAACTGCGAACTTTAGATGGGCCGAGACTTTAGGGGGTACTAGACGCAAGTCAAAATATACCGGGTCTGTAGCGTGCATTCATCTCTCTATGATCTGCTTTTTAGCTTGTTTGTAATTGAATAGGAGTTTACTTTTGAATACTTTTGCCATTGACCAACTTCGTACGCTTTGGACGTTTTTGGCTACATCTTCATTGCACTACGCGGTGAATGCGTTACTGGCAATTATTATATTGATGTTGGGATGGTGGTTCTCATCCAAGCTGTCGCGTGCTTTTGAGCGCTTGATGATACGCTCCAAAGTGGATGCGACGTTGCGACCGGTCTTACGCAGCGTGCTCCTGTGGCTTATCCGGTTGATCACGGTTATCGCGGTATTGGGACAGTTTGGTGTACAAACAGCCAGTATTATTGCTGTATTGGGCGCAGCCAGTTTGGCAATAGGTCTGGCTTTGCAAGGCACATTGCAAAACATTGCGGCTGGCATGATGCTGCTATTTTTGCGACCTTTTCAGGTCGGTGAATACATCGCAAACAGTAACGCGGAGGGCACGGTCAACGAAATCGGCCTTTTTGCCACGAAGCTGACCAAAGCCGATGGCGTATGTCTGTTTGTGCCGAACAATCAATTATGGAACAGTGCGGTAACCAATTTTAGTCGGCATGACCGGCGCCGTATGGATTTGCCAATTGGCATCGATTATAAAAACGATCCGGCCATAGCGATCCGTGCATTAACTGACATGCTGGAGGCCGACGCACGCATCTTAAAGACCCCAGCGCCGTTGGTCGTCGTCAGCGATCATGCCGAAAGCGCGGTAATGCTGAAAATACGGTTTTGGACCATGACCTCTGATTATTGGGCAGTGTGCTGGGATATCAACCAGCGTATCAAGCCGACACTGGATACGATTGGATTTTCGATCCCATTTCCGGTGCAAGAATTACGGCGGGAAAACAAGGCACATCAATCATCCTTGCCATTACCAGATCCCGCATCTTCAAAAGGGAGTTTAGGATCAACTCCGCAACCGACTAGCGGCACCGTTAATTAATAGGAAATGAACGGCATCGCTAAGTGTGAGCGGAGATGAAAGGTCAGGCGAGGCAATAAATCATCGAAAAGGCTAAGCGGCTCGACGGGCGTCTCAGACCTTGTGAGAAAAATCTGAAGACAAAATAAATGGCGGATGGGAGCTAATCCCATCCGCCATTTTTTTAATCCCGGTGACGGCCTGCAATGCAGTGAGAGCGTGTACCAGTTCTAAGACAACATCACGCGCGCGAAGCGTCAGTAAGATTAATCGTTAGTGGCCGAGGCGGATTTTTTGTCGTCAAATTGACATGTCAAGCCAACCCGGAAGCCTCGACTGGTGGATGGCACGACCGCCAGTTCATTTTGCGCGGTGTACATGTTTTTTTCAAGGAAAGTACTGTAATTCTTAATGAAAAGGTTACTTACCTTAGCAAATACCTGCCAGTTTGACGCTAAGTTGTAATGCGTGTCCAGATTGAAGATCGTGTAGCCCCCAACGGACCATTCGCGTCCTGATTGTTTTCGTTTCCATGTGCATACTTTTCCGGCTGCAAGCGTTGATTTCATCTATTCACTCCCCTGCCAAGAAATCAGAACAGGAAAAAGAAGCACAATGCATGCCTGTGAATATTGTCTAGTCTGGTGCTAAGGTTAGCAAAGTACACACGGTGGCGATCCGGGCGAAGTATTCAGTAATCAGATCGCTAGTTTTGTTTCACGGGACACAGTGATCGCAACAATAAAGCGAGCGGAGGGTGGTCTGCATATCGACGATACGTTGATAAGAATCAATAGGTGTAAAACATCCGCTGAATTTCCTGCGGACTAGTCGTTCTGGTCAATCCCAGCATGAGCAATACGCGCGCTTTTTGAGCATTGAGCGTATCCGCCACCACGAAGTCCAGTGCGTCGTCGCTGGCCTCGCCGTTCCGGGCGACAATACCTTGGCCGACACGGCTGGCACGTACGATGATAACGCCTTTTTTGCGGGCAGCAAGGAGCGGCACTTTCATCTGGGCGGCGACACTGCCATTCCCCACACCTGCATGAATGATGCCTTTGGCACCCGCTGCCACCTGCCCATCGAGAGCCGCGCTGTCCATGTCAGCGTAGCCGTAGACGATGTCCACTCTGGGTAAAACAGCCAAATTACTGATATCGAATTCCGTATCCAGCGTATTTTTTCGCGTCGACTGACGGTAGAAATACACTTTACGTCCTTGAACATAGCCGAGCACGCCCAGCTCGGTCGATTTAAAGGCATCGGTTGTAGAGGTATTGGTCTTGGTGACGTCACGGGCCGCATTAATCTGGTCGTTTAATGCCACCAGAACGCCCTTGCCGATGGCTTCTTTGCTACCTGCAAGCAACACCGCATTGTATAAATTGAGCGGACCGTCTGCCGACAGCGCGTTGGATGGACGCATGGCACCGACCATCACGACCGGCTTGTGACTCTTCACCGTGAGGTCGAGAAAATAGGCAGTTTCTTCGATGGTGTCGGTGCCGTGGGTAATCACGATCCCGTCTACGTGGGGCTGAGCCAGCAGTACGTTAACCCGCTTTGCCAGCTTTAACCATTGATCAACCGTCATGCTTTCGCTGGCAACCTGAAATATCTGCTCAGTTTTTATGTTGGCGACTTTATTCAACTCCGGGATTGAGGCAATTAATGTATCAATGGCGACGGTTGCGGCCTTGTAGCCTACCATCGCCGTCCTGTTAGCACCCGTTCCGGCAATCGTGCCGCCGGTGCCGAGGACCGTCACGTTGGGTAAACCTTGGGTCGGACTTTCAGCTGACACGGGCTGCAACTCTTGGGCGACGACGCTGGTAACAGCGCCCGATAAAAGTAGCGTAAAAAACAGCCGCCGGATACAGGCCGGAAAAGGGGCGTTCAATGTATGCGATTGCATGGATGCCTCAGGTGTAAACGCCTCACAGCAAAAGTGAAGTTGCAATCCCCCACATTACCACGGCAATGATGCTGTCAAGTATTCGCCATGCCACAGGCTTGGCAAAAAGCGGTGCTGCAAACCGTGCGCCGAATCCCAGGCTGATAAACCAGAGCGACGAGGCTAGTATCGCGCCAGCGGCGAACAATACCCGACCCATGCCGATCTCTTGCCCACCCACGGATCCCAATAAAACAACGGTGTCCAGCAACGCGTGGGGATTGAGTAAGCTAAATGCCAGCGCACTGGCGATTACTGCCGCGTAACGCTGCGGTGCCAGTGGCGCGGTGGTGGTCATCAGCGCGCCCGGCTTCCAGGCAGCCATGGCGGAGCGAATACCGCACCACGTCAAAAACGCAGCGCCGCCCCATTTGGAGAACGCAAATAACGCTGGATTTTCAGCAATCAATGCGCCGACGCCAGCCACCCCTAACGCAATCAGCAAGGCATCGCATAGCCCGCAAATCAACACCGATGTGAGTACATACTGACGTTGCAACCCCTGCCGCAAGATGAACGCGTTCTGAGCGCCGATAGCGATGATCAGGCCACCGCCCAGTCCCAACCCTTTGATAAATGCTGCGCTTTCCATGTTGACTCCCTTGTTAATGAAGAAAGTTTACTGCGCGATCTAACATAAGTAAAATGAATGAATCTACTACTTAATAAGTAGTGCTAATACTAGTACTAATAAATAAGGCTAATAAATAAGGCTAATAAATAAGGCTAATAAATAAGGCTTAAAAAGAGCGCGATATGAAAAATGTTGATTACCGTGGTTTGGCGGCATTGGATGCCGTCGTTGGGCTAGGAAGTTTTGAGAAGGCAGCACTATCCTTGCACGTTAGCCAGTCGGCAATATCGCAGCGGATACGGACCTTGGAAGAGCTGAGCGGCCAGTTATTAATTGTGCGTGCGCAACCACCGTTTGCCACCACGCTCGGGCAGCGTCTGATTGCGCATTACCGACAGGTTAAGTTAATGGAGGCAGCACTTGAGTCCGACATAGGCGAACCGGCCAGCCTGCCGGAGATTGCTATCGCGGTCAACGCAGATACGCTGGCAACATGGTTGCCCGATGCGCTTGCGCCGGTGCTTAAACCGCCGCAATGCCAATTAACCGTCTTAATAGACGATCAAGACCATACGCTGCAATTATTGCGAGAAGGCAGCGTTTTTGGGTGTGTGACCAGTTCGATGACACCAGTGGCAGGCACCACTGCCACGCCGCTGGGGGTGGAACGCTATATTTGCGCGGCATCGCCCGCGTTTGCCAGGACTTGGTTTAAATACGGATTTACCACGGCGGCAGTAGCGCAAGCGCCCGCGGTTGTTTTTAACCAAAAAGACGCATTGCATGCGCGGTTTCTGCGTCAGCGTTTGGGATGGCAGAGCGCCTATCCGCATCATTCGATTGCCTCAGTCGATGCGTTTGAGAAATTTATTCAAAGGGGTTTCGGTTACGGGATGTTGCCGACGGTGCAGATTGCGACTGCGTTAGCCTCCGGACAGTTGGTGGACTTATGTCCGGGCGAAGGTATTGATGTGCCGCTGGTGTGGCATGCATGGAATATTCATACGCCGCTAACGGCGTCGTTATCGCGGCACATCATCGACATTGCCCGGCAGAGTTTGAATTATACGCAGCCCGAGGACGACAACTTAAAATAGAAAACAACGGGCAGAATATCGATGGATATTTATTATCGCATTCGCCCGCAAAGCCCTATCGCGTTACCGGCTTATACCGAATCCGCTTAGGCTTGGCACCTTCTTCACCCAGACGCTTGCGCTTATCGGCTTCATATTCCTGATAGTTGCCATCAAAGAACGTGACTTGCGAATTACTCTCGAACGCCAGGATATGGGTAGCAATCCGATCCAGGAACCAGCGATCATGGGAGATCACCATGACGCTACCGGCAAACTCCAGCAGGGCGTCTTCCAAGGCGCGCAAAGTTTCAACATCCAGATCGTTAGACGGTTCATCAAGCAACAGAACATTGCCACCTTGCAGTAGTGTTTTTGCCAGATGCAGGCGACCACGCTCACCACCGGACAGATTGCCGACGATTTTTTGCTGGTCGCCACCTTTGAAGTTGAAGCGTCCCAGATAAGCGCGCGATGCCATTTCAAAGCGGCCTACGGTCAGAATGTCGGCACCGCCAGAGACATCCTCAAACACCGTTTTGCCGTCCGATAACGCGTCGCGATGTTGGTCAACGATGGAAACGCGTGCAGTCTGGCCGAGTACGACTTCGCCACTGTCCGGCTGTTCCTTGCCGGTAATCATCTTAAATAACGTCGATTTACCAGCACCGTTAGGACCGATGATGCCGACAATAGCGCCTGCTGGCACGGTAAAACTCAGATCGTCGATTAACAAGCGGTCGCCGAAAGACTTGGATACGTTCTTGAATTCGATGACTTCGTTACCCAGGCGCTCTGCCACCGGAATAAAAATTTCCGAAGTTTCATTACGCTTTTGGTATTCGTGTTCGCTCAATTCATTGAAGCGCGCCAAACGTGCCTTACTCTTGGCCTGCCGTCCCTTCGGGTTCTGGCGTACCCATTCCAGCTCTTTGGCGATGGTTTTCTGGCGCGATGATTCGGTTGCTTCTTCTTGCTTCAGGCGGTCGCTTTTTTGCTCAAGCCATGAGCTGTAATTGCCCTTCCAAGGAATGCCGTGGCCACGATCCAGTTCGAGAATCCATTCAGCGGCATTGTCCAAAAAGTAGCGATCATGGGTGATACCCACGACCGTGCCGGGAAAGCGTTGCAAAAATTGCTCCAGCCAATCGACTGATTCGGCGTCCAGATGGTTGGTCGGCTCGTCCAGCAGAAGCATGTCTGGTTTGGATAATAGCAAACGACACAATGCAACCCGACGTTTCTCTCCACCGGATAGTACGCCGATGATGGCGTCCCATGGTGGCAAACGTAATGCGTCCGCGGCCATCTCAAGCTGTAATTCCAGATTGCCACCGTCGGAGGTCGATATGATGGCCTCCAGACGACCTTGCTCAGTTGCCAACGCATCGAAATCAGCATCCGGTTCTGCGTAGGCAGCATACACGGCATCCAGCTTAGCGCGGGCTTCAAAGGCCTCGCCCAGACCGCCTTCAACCGCTTGTCGCACAGTTTGTTCGGGATCTAGCTGCGGTTCTTGGGGCAAGTAACCGATGTTCAAGCCCGGCATAGGCGTCGCTTCGCCCTGAATGTCGGTATCGATGCCAGCCATAATTTTAAGCAAGGTCGATTTGCCAGAGCCGTTCAGGCCTAGCACACCGATCTTTGCACCGGGGAAAAACGACAGTGAGATATCCTTCAGAATTTGTCGTTTTGGCGGCACGATCTTGCCGACCTTGTTCATTGTATATACGTATTGCGCCATGATGATCTTCTCGTGAAGTGTCAGAAAAAGGAGGTGAGGCCGAGGCAAACTGCCATCGCATCCACTTTGTCTAAAAGCGCTCAGTCTTACCGAAATAACAAGCTATCTCGGCAAACGGGATGACGATATGTGGGCAGTGCGTGCGAAGCCCAGAAAAAAATTGTGCGGTAACCGCTCGCAGGATGATAAGGATAACCGAAGTGCCCGGGGATGACTATCTACTATCGACCATCAACTGTCGCCGCACGATCAAGATCGTCTCCTCAGTCGCTGGCGATTGCGCTAGCTTTTGAATTTTTACGCAGATCAGATTACTTCCGGATGCTTGGTCGCGCACGCCACAAGCCCTCTGCCGTATACAATGCCAGCGCGCTCCAGATTACTGCGAATCCCAGCATTTTGTCTCCATCCAGCTGTTCTTTGTAAATCAGGACGCCCAGCAGTAACTGAATAGTCGGCGTAATGTACTGCAATAAGCCTAGCAGTGACAGCGGAATCCGGCGTGCGCCAGCAGCGAACAGCAGGAGTGGAATCGAGGTAATAGGACCCGCCGCCGCCAGCAACCAACGCGACGAGGACGATGCGGCCATGAAACTATTTTGACCGTGAAGCGTGCTATAAAACAGATAAGCCAAAGTTAGCGGTAACACCAGTGCAGTTTCTAACGCCAGGCCGGGAAGGGCGCCAAGACTGGCGGTTTTGCGCAGCAAGCCGTAGCCGCCAAAGCTAGCGGCCAGCGCCAGCGAAATCCACGGCGGATGTCCGGTTTGCCAGCTAAGCCAGACGACGGTACTGGCGGCGACGATGATCGATAGCCACTGAATAAATCGGGGCCGCTCCCCTAAAAACATAAAGCCCAGTCCGACACTGACCAGCGGACTAATGAAATAACCCAAACTGGCATCTACCAAATGGTCGTTATTGCATGCCCAGACATAAGTGACCCAATTTGTCGCCAGTAAAAGTGCGCTGGCGGTAAAGCCGCCGATAACGCGCGGTTGCCGCAGAACCGGGACTATCCAGTCCCATTGCCTGCGAAAAGCCAGAACCACCAGCAGGAACAGAAATGACCACAGCATCCGATGCATGACGATGTCTACGGGCGGTATATCCTGCAATGCCTTGAAGTAAACCGGGAAAAGGCCCCATAAGGCGTAAGAAGCGAACGCGTAAAGCATACCTGCTTGCATGAGTGAGCTGACTGTAAGATGTACCGTGTTGACCGGGAGTGCTTGCGTATTCTACTCAAAAAAATTGCGGGCATTTTATCCGCAACTAAACTGCTTGTTAAAAGGCTTGTTAGCACGCTTCTTAGTACGCCTGTTTTAACACCTGTTAATACAGGTGTTAGCGACCGTAATGGTTGGGCGATAATTGCTTTACGATTTAGCGCCAGACTTTAGCAAGCGATGATATTCCGGGCTGGCGATAATGCGATGCAACAGCAATGCCCCGAGCGCGCAGATTGCCATCACCGTCATCAATGGCAGCGCAGTCCCATCGTGCCATAAACTCATACTGACGCCGGACATGATGCCGAGAGAAAATTGTAGCGTGCCCATTAATGCCGAAGCGGTCCCGGCTTGATGACCTTGATGCGCCAGAGCGATGGCCGATGCGTTGGGACTGATAAAGCCGTAGCACGCAAGAAAACCAAAAAAGCCGATCAGCAGTAACGGCAAATTATTGACGCCTGCGGCAACCAGTAGCGCAATGACCAGCGTTAAACCGGCAGGCAACCACAACGCACGTCCTAATATTTTATCCGGTGTGTGCTTGCCGACCAGTCGTGCGTTCACCTGCGATGCGCCGATCAGGCCGACAGCGTTGACCCCAAATACCCAGCCGAAATTTTCTGGCTTAATACCGTGCAATTCGATCAGTACAAAAGGGGAGCCACTGATATACGCGAACATACCTCCCTGCAACAGGCCGCCGCATAAAGCGTAAGCCAAAAATTGGCGATCAACCAGTAACGCGCCATATTGCTTTAATATCCGGCCCAGATGCAAAGGGGTCGATTCTTTGCGCACAAGGGTTTCTTGCATAGTGGTATGAATCATGATCAGACAGAGCAGTCCGAAGCACGTAAGGCCAGCAAAGATCACGCGCCATCCCCACAGCTTTAACACCATTCCCCCGATCAGCGGCGCAAGAATGGGCGAGATGCCCATGACCAGCATCAATAACGAAAACGCTTTGGCAGATCCCGCCGCGCCCATGCGGTCCCGGATCACGGCCCGGCCGACGACCATCCCCGCGCAGCCGCCCAACCCTTGCATGAAGCGGCCGATGATCAGCATCGTGACATTCGGTGCGAACAGGCAGGCCAGCGATGCCAACGTATATAAGCCAAGTCCGAAGTAGAGCGGCGGCTTGCGACCGAAGTGATCGCTCAGCGGTCCGTAAAAAATTTGACCAACCGCCAACCCTACCAAAAAACTGGCGAGGGTCAGTTGCACCAGATTGCTTCCGACTGCCAAATCTTTTGCGATAGTGGGGAAACTTGGGAGGTACATATCAATCGAAAGGGAGCCAATCGCGGTCAGTGCGCCGAGCAGGATAAGCCAGCCAGGCAGCAATTTCTCTTGCGCTGTAGGGTCGTTGTTGTTAGCCATGAATAGTGTTGAAGTGTGCGGGGAGAGACCGTTTACGTTGACTAAAAAAAGCGCCCTAGCAAAATATTTTGTGCCGATCACGCTGTGTCGATGCCATCAAAGCCTGACAATTAGTGTCGACAGAAAAGAATCCGGTGGAAACAGAGAGATACTTTGCAAAAATTTTTACTAAGCGGCGAATAAGCGCCAACGTATTTTAAAGCATACTGGATTTTTTTGCCGCGAGGCAAATAAGTGACGTCTCTATATCGCGCTGAAAGTAAAGTTGTGGCGGTTGAATAAACGCTGCTAAAGCACCTGTAGCGGTAATCTAATTCATCAAAAAATAAGCGCAGAAAACCACCAAAAAATAAGTCGGTCCAGAAAGAAATAACGGGTTAACCATTTTAGGTTGTCGCCGCAAAACGCAAACAGAACACCATTAATATTTTGGTGCCAGCCACAGAACCGCAGAACTTTACGCTGCCTGAAGCGTCAACTAATCGACTGAATCTTGATTGCACTTCATGAGCAATTTTATTTAATGAACGCACCTATTCCAGCGCTCTATTTATTGTCCTTCGTTGTTGCCGTGACTGCTTCCTATATTGCATTGATACTGGCCGGGCGCGTTAGTCGTGCTCGCAGAGGCCAGGCGCTGGCATGGTTAATGGGCGGCGGTATTACCATGGGCACCGGCATTTGGGGAATGCACTTTATGGGCATGATTGCCTTTTATTTGCCGATAGCGGTGTCCTATAGCATCAGGGAAACCGTCCTTTCGTGGGTGACGGCAATAGCGTTGTCGTTATTCGCCTTATTACTGCTCAAGGCGACGCGCCGGGGAAGTCGCAGTCTTATTGCCGGCGGCGTCATCATCGGCCTTGGTCTCGTGACAATGCACTACGTCGCAATAGAAGCTATCACGCCAGGTCAGGGAATTACTTATGATCCGGCGCTGTTTTTAGTCTCGGTCGCGGTGGGAATAGTCGGTTCGATTGTCGCCTTATGGCTAGCATTTCGCTTACGCGGAGGTGTCGCCTGGCACTCCACGCTGACGCGATTTTCTGCTGCGTTCATCATGGGCCTGGCGATTACCGGAATGCAATTCACCAACATGGCGGCGTCCCGTTTTGGCGCACAGCCACTAGATGTGCTGAACGATGGACTGGACCACAACTGGCTCACGTTTTCTGTCGCTGGCTTTACTATGACGATTCTCGCGTTCGTGCTCTTATTGGCGCTGATTGATATGCGTAGTCGCCGCTATGCAAATGCGCTGAGCGCCTCGCTTAAAACAGTCCACTCAAAGCTGGCTTTTTTAGGCACGCACGACGCGTTAACCAGCTTGCCTAATCGCTTATTATTGATTAAAAAAATCGCTAAAATTATCGCCGCCAACAATACCGACAAGCCACTGTTGGCTATCCTGCACCTCAATATCGACCGCCTGAAAACTGTCAATGAATCACTGGGACGTGCTGTGGGCGATCAGTTACTCAACGCGTTTGTGCTGCGTATCAGCCAAAAGCTTAATGCCAGCGATATGTTGGTGCGTCTGAGCGGCGACGAGTTCGTGGTGCTCAGGGAGTTAGCGGACCAGTCCGACGCCGCGCGACTGGCAGAAAACCTGATGACGTTGCTGAGGCCTCCGCTGTATGTGCCTTTGCATGAGGTACACCTGACGGCGTCAATCGGCATTAGCACCTATCCGCACGATGGCGATACCGCGGAATCATTATTGGCCCGCGCCGACATGGCGATGTCGCATGTGAAGCTGCATGGTCGCAACAACTACCAATTTTTTACTCCGGAAATGCACGAGCGCAATCGTAATCGAGTGAATTTGGAAAGCGGTTTGCGTCCGGCTTTGCGCGAGAATGAATTTCGGATGTATTACCAGCCCAAGGTCGATATACAGTCGGGAAAAATTGTCGGCGTGGAAGGGCTTTTACGTTGGCAGCACCCTGAATACGGTTTGGTGCCACCGACCAGATTCATTCCGCTGGCAGAAGAAAGTGGGCTGATCGTAGCGCTCGGAGAATGGGTACTGGAGGCCGCATGTCGCCAAAGCCGTCTATGGCAAAACCGGGAATTGATGTTGGATGCGGCGGCAGGCAGGCCCATCCCTATCTCAGTGAACCTGTCGGCACATCAGTTTTTACAACGCGATCTGGTCGATAGCACGATTACTATTTTATCGCGGCATGGAATTTCCACAGCTAGCATTATTCTGGAGTTGACCGAGGGATCTCTGATGGGTAATCCGGAAGCCGCCATTGATGTTCTGCGTGAACTGGCACACTTGGGTGTGCGAGTGTCGGTTGATGATTTTGGGACCGGCTATTCCAGCCTGAGTTATTTACGCCGCTTTCCGCTGAGTGAAATTAAGATTGATCGCTCTTTTGTCCAGTTACTCGATAGCAATCAAGAGGACCGCGCAATTGTTCATACTATCGTCACGCTGGCGCATAGCCTGCAATTGACGGTCATAGCGGAGGGCGTCGCTAAAATCGAACAGTTGCGATTTTTGAGACAGATTGGATGTGACCAGTATCAGGGATTTTTGTTCAGCGAACCGGTGCCTGCGGGAGTGATCACTGAAATGCTGGCGCGCCAGCAATCGACAGAATAGCTTAGCCGCCTTGATCGTGGTCGTCCTTCTAAGCACCGCTTGATCGCGACGGGGAACAATCAGACGACGGCAAAGCGGCGCTATGGCTAGGCCTGTAAAAAATCCAGCAGCGTCATCGAGACTACTTTAGTCGCCTTGCGCAAATCATCAAGCGCCAAATTTTCGTCGGCCTGCTTGGCGTTAGACTCACTCAATGTGCGAGGACCAGCGCCGTACAGGACGACTGGAATACCTTGTTCGCCATACAGCCTGGCGTCTGTGTAAAGCGCTGAACCCTCGGTAGTAATCGGCTCGCCAAATATCGCTTCTGCATTTTTTTGCAGGCTTGCAGATAGTTTTTCATGCCCCGGGAGTGGACGTAGCGCACGCGCCAGCAACAAACGTTTTATTTCTACGCGGATGCCCGGTTGTCCGGCAACGGCGTCTGCGATCATGGCGCGTACGTCGCTTTCAACCTGAGTCGGGTCTTCTTCCGGGATCATGCGGCGATCCATTTTGAGCACAACCTTCCCCGGTACGACGTTGGTGTTGGTGCCGCCATCAATGCGACCGACGATCATGGTCGGATGCGTAATGCCGGGTATGGCTGAATTGATTGCCTTAAGGCCCGGCAACCGCGCGTAAATCGCTTGCAAAATCAGCGTCGCAGCCTGCAACGCATCATGACCGGTTTCCGGCGCTGACCCATGGGTCGCTTTGCCGTGCACGGTGATCTCAAATTGCAAACACGCATTGTGCGCGGTCACCACGTTATAGCTGAAGCCGGGTGCAATCACATAATCCGGCGTGGTCAGCTTATTCTCCAGCAACCAGCCCGGACCGAGCAAACCGCCGAATTCTTCATCATAAGTAAAGTGTAATTCCAACGATCCTTTTAACGGGACGCCTAGCGCTTCCAGCGCGCGCACCGCAAAAATAAAAGTAGCGAAATCACCTTTCGATACCGCCGTAGCCCGACCGTATATGCGCCCATCCACAATCTCGCCGCCATACGGAAGTGTGGTCCAGCCGTCGCCCGGCGGGACCACGTCGCCATGCGCATTGAGCGCGATGGTGGGGCCGCTGGCATCGTAACGCCGCCGAACGATCAGATTGGTAATGCTTTCCATGCCGTACGCATGCACGGTCTCTGCTGGCACCGGATGTTTTTCAACTGCCCATCCCATGGCGCCAATCAACTCTGCCACCACCTCTGCGTGGGGCGCATTGTTGCCGGGCGGTGTGTCGGTGGGGATACGGACAATGGTCTGAAGGAAAGCGACTTCCTCATCGAAGTGGTCATCAATCCATGTGGATAGTTGCGTAGCGGTGTCTGGGTTTGCCATGATGTACGGGAATATGGGGTAAGGAAGGGTTTTTTATTTTACGTCCATATGCACGTTTGTTCTCAATCTGGTCGTTGTTTTTGACGGTTAATACGGGTTAATACTGGTTGATTTTTGACGGTTGATACTAGTTGATACCAGAATACTTAACGTATCCAGGGACGGAACGTGCGGATATGCCCGCACGTTCCATTTGCTTAAGCTTTCTGCGTAAGTTGATTGCCAATCGGCAGCGTCCGCAAGCGTTTCCCCATTGCACTAAAAATCGCATTAACGACGGCTGGTGCGACCGGTGGCACGCCCGGTTCACCGACGCCGGTAGATTTTTCGGTCGAGGTTACGATAAATACTTCGATCTTTGGCATCTCATTAATGCGCAAGACCTGATAGTCATGGAAATTCGACTGTTCGACCACACCGTCTTTCAGGGTGATTGCACCGTGCAGGGCAGCGGCCAGACCGAAGCCGATACCGCCTTCCATTTGCGCCTTAATGACGTCGGGATTGACCGCGACGCCGCAATCGACCGCGCAAACAATGCGATCGACCTTAAAAGTGCCATTCGCTTTGACCGTGATTTCGGCTACTTGCGCGACGAAAGTATTGAACGACTCATGTACCGCCAGACCCCGCCCGCGCCGCTCGCCTTTGGCGCCCGGTGCCAGCGGTTTGGACCAGCCTGCCTGCCGCGCCGCCAGCTGCAGCACGCCACTATGGCGCGGATGGCTGGTGAGCATCGACAGGCGAAACGCCAGTGGGTCCTTGCCAGCGGCAATGGCCGCTTCATCCATCAACCCTTCGGATGAAAAGGCGCTATGCGTATGGCCGACCGAGCGAAACCACTGAATCGGCACACCAACATCTTGGGGCGTATATAGCTCGACCTGAAGATTGGGTATGTTGTAAGGCAAATCAGCTTGCCCTTCCACTGAGGTCGGATCAATACCATCCTTAATCACGCCCGCAAATGCGCTACCCTCCATGATCGACTGTCCGGCCATGCGGACATGCCAGGCCGACAAACGTCCCTGCGCGTCGAGTGCCAGGCGCGCACGGTGCACGTTTATTGGGCGGTAATAGCCGCCGCGGGTATCGTCTTCACGCATCCATACCATCTTGACTGGCACCCTAACGCCTTGTTCGCGTGCCGATTTAGCGATGGAGACTGCTTCCAGCAGATAATCGCTGTGCGGATTGGCACGGCGACCAAAACTCCCGCCCGCATAGAGCTGGTTGATCTTGATCTTTTCCGCTGGGAGGTTCAAAAATTTTGCAACTGAACCTTGGTCGATGGTCTGAAACTGCTCACCGTTCCAGATTTCGCAAGTAGTCTCGCCAAGCTGGACCAGACAATTCAACGGTTCCATCGCCGCATGCGCCAGGAACGGTACTTCATAGTCCGCTTCGATCAAGATGGCGGGCTTCACTAGCGCCGTATCGACGTTCCCGACTTTTTTAGCGATCATGCCCGGCTTCTTAAGTGCGGCGCGATACTGCGCCAGAATTTCGGGCGATCCCTTTTTATAAGCATGGGTTTCATCCCATTCAACTTCCAGCGCATTGCGTCCCTGACGCGCAGCCCAGGTATTGGTGGCCAGCACGGCGACGCCTGCAAAGCTGCGCGGCGTGCCGGCAAACTGTACGACTGCCACGACGCCAGGGATCGCTTTAGCCTTGACAGCATTGACAGTCTTGACGGTCGCACCAAAGCGGACCGGATGCAACGGTACGGCGACCAGCATGCCGGGCAACTTCATATCTTGCGTAAACATTGCGGTGCCATCGGTCTTGGTCGGACTGTCCAGGCGCGGCAATGTGGGGTTGCCTACCAGCTTGAAATCCTTCGGTGATTTCAATTTAACGTCGGTCGGCACTGGTTGTGTCGCCGCTGCGGCGGCTAGCTCACCAAAACCCGCGGCACGGCGCGATGCGGCATGATGCACGACACTTTTAGTGATGGTAATGCTTTCTGGTGCGACGTTCCATTTGGCGGCCGCTGCCGATACCAGCATCGCACGCGCGGTGGCTCCCGCCTTGCGCATTTGTTCGTAGGAATTGGCAATGGAGCTACTGCCGCCCGTGCCCTGGATACCCCATCCCGTGTTTTGATAGAGTTTGGTGTCGGCTGGCGCGCCTTCGGCGCGCACATGGCGCCAGTCTGCATCCAGTTCTTCGGCGATCAAAGTGGCGAGACCGGTGTACACGCCTTGTCCCATTTCAAGATGTTTAGCTAAAATTGTGATGCTGCCATCGGCGCTGATCTGAACAAATGCGTTAGGTTCAAAAGCAGCGCCGGTGCCGGTGGCGGCCATTAGCGAGCCAAGTTGCAAGCCTAAAACGAGGCCGCCACTGGTTTGCATGAAGCGCCGACGGCTGACATTGGTGATAGGAAAATGACTCGGCACGTCCGGTGACGTGAACTGAGACGCTGCGGTCTGGAATGCGCGATCTATGGATTTCATCTTGGTGTCCTGTTTTTGCCTGGATTATGCCAGCGTCTTGGCGGCTTCGTGGATCGCCGCGCGAATGCGAACGTACGTGGCGCAGCGGCAAATATTGCCGGTCATGGCTTGATCAATATCGGCATCGGTAGGCCGCTTGTTCTGACTCAACAGCGATACTGCAGACATAATCTGGCCCGACTGACAATAGCCGCATTGGACTACGTCAAGCTTGCGCCACGCTGCCTGCACTGCTTGTCCAACATGACTGGCATGGTCAACATCAATGCCTTCGATGGTGGTGATTTTTTTGCCGGTCGCGGCAGAAATCGGGGTGATGCACGAGCGGATTGCAGCACCATCCAGATGGACCGTGCAAGCGCCACATAATCCCATGCCGCATCCAAACTTGGTACCGGTAAGGTTGGCGACATCACGCAATGCCCATAGCAAAGGCATGTCGGCAGGAACGTCAATGTGCGTTTCTTTGCCGTTAATGTTCAGGCTGACCATTGTGTTTCTTTCTTTAAGTAATTTTGTATTGCATTGAATCCAGACGACATCTTCGATTGCGCATGTTTTCCATGCGCCGTACTTTTTGACGCATCCTTATGTCACTGGGTGCGCCCTCAAACCTGGGTAATGCGTAGCTGGTTGTAATGCGAAAGGATCGGCTTATCGTCTGGAAAGTCGACAGAGTTGATGGATGTATAAACTTTCTTTTCATCAATACGAGGAGAGTACTCTAAAACCGAGAACCGGTTTTGAATCCGCCAAAAAGGGCGGGGATGAGGCTGCCGGCACTGCTTTGGCCTCTGGAATGGGGCATGCGGGCGAACTTACAGCGGGTGTGATTTGCGGAATCGGTGAGTAGCCGATCCTAAGAGTTGACCGCGTCTACTGCGTCGATTTTTCCACCCCACCACTCTATCGCGATTTACAACGTCTTGCTGAGGGCCGCCCGCAAATCAAAATTCGATGATTGCTCCGGTTGCACGCGCTCCTCGCAATTATGCAGATGATGCGCCATTTGGGCCTGCGCCTGCGCTGCATCGCCGCTTTCCAGCGCTAGCAATACACTCTCATGCTCGTCAAACGAACAGGCGTTTTGACCCGGCACTTCTATCTTTGCGATTAGCAACGTGGTGCGCGACACCAGCTTGCGCAACACTTCCACCAACAAGACGTTGTCGGTCAGTGCGGCCAGTTCCAGATGAAATTGTGCCGACAATCGGATCCAGCGTGGCCGGTCTCCGTTAACATAGGCAGCCCGCTCTTCATCGACCAGTTTACGCAGTGTCGCCAATTGCTTCGGCGTGACGCTTTTTGCGACTTTATCTAGTGTCGCGTGTTCAATGATCTTGCGTAGTTCGAACATGTCCCGCGCTTCAGCGGTGGTCGGGCTGGCAATGAACGCGCCGCGATTGGCCTCCAGCTCAACCAGACCTTCGGTCGCCAGACGGCTTAAAACCTTGCGCACTGTATGCCGCGCCGTGTCATAAATTTGGCACAGGACTTGTTCTGTCAGCTTGGTGCGCGGGGGTAAGCGATGTTCCATGATGGCGTCGTAGACGTCATGGTAAATACGCTCTTCGGCATTGGTGTGGGGTTTGGACGGCGCGATTTTGGTGGCTGCAATACTTGCGAGGCGCAATGGTTTGACGGGTTTGTTCATTTTGTTCGCGTTGGAAAAAGTCGTAGTCACATTCTCTTTGTGCCGATACGTATGTTTAAAGTTCAATAACCCTGGGCAGGACTTACGCAAAACCGTCCCCGCAACGAGCTTGTCAATCCTGCCGACCAAGACAGTACGCAAGTACGGCTAGGGAAGCACTACGCGGCTGGGGGAACTTTGCGTAAGTCCAAGTTATATTTACTTAGGCAATGAACCTTCTACACCAGCAACCAGCCAGTTAATTCCCATCAGATCGTTCATAGGCATTACTGCGCCGGCCGCGACTTTTACTGCACCGGTATTGTCTTTCAGAGGACCTGCAAACGGCACCAGTTTGCCATCGACGATGTCTTTTTTCTTTTCATTAAAAAGCTTGGCCACATCCGCTGGTACCGAGGCATTCAATGGCGAGAGAACAACGAGGTTTTCTTTGATGCCCCACAGGGTCTGTGCCGGTTTCCAGGTACCCGCTAACTGGCTCTTAACTTCCTGGATGTAATAAACACCCCAGTTTTCGGTATTGGCGGTGAGTTGTGCTTTAGGGCCGTACTTGGCCATGTCCGTATCCCAACCGAATGCGTGTACACCTTTTTCTTCAGCAACCTGAACCACGGCTGGTGAATCGGTATTTTGTGCCAGCATATCAGCGCCCTGCGCTACCAATGTTTCTGCCGCTTGACGTTCTTTGCCCGGGTCATACCAGGTATTTACCCATACGACTTTGGTCTTGATCTTAGGATTGACGCTCTGCGCACCCAATGTATAGGCGTTGATGTTGCGCACCACTTCCGGGACCGGAAACGAACCGACAAAACCCAATGTATTGGACTTCGTCATTTTTCCTGCGATCATACCGAGCAAATAAGCGCCTTCATAAAAGCGCGTTTGATACGTGCCGACATTGGCCGCGGTTTTATAGCCGGTGGCGTGCATGAAATGGACTTTAGGGAAGGATTTTGCGACCTTCATCGTCGGGTCCATATAGCCAAACGACGTAGTAAAGATCATTTGGTTACCATCAACCGCCAACTGGCGAATTACGCGTTCAGCATCCGCTGTTTCCGGCACGTTTTCAACGAAAGTCGTCTTGATTTTGTTGCCGAATTCTTTCTCTAAGGCGCGTCGTCCCTGATCGTGCTGAAACGTCCAGCCACCGTCACCGACTGGCCCCAGATATACAAAAGCCACTTTCAGCGGCTCGGCAGCTTGCGCAACGGGAAGCGCGCCCAAAGTCAAACCGGTAGCTGCCGCAATGACCGCTAATGTGGAACGTAATCTAAACATCGTGAACTCCTTTTACGTGAATCCGGTTTCCGTATGCTGACTTGCGGAGAACCGGACAAAAAGCTGCTCAGGCAAATAAAAAACCTGTCGCAGGATCGATTGTCAGGGTTAAAGTGCGCTCAAAAGCCGCATAGTTTTTAGGACTACTTTGGCTTCTTCGCGCGCTTTAGCTAATTTATAGCCAACTGACGCCCGCTCGTTGCAAATTGCAAACGGGTTCTTAGAAGTGGTATTCGGCCCGGATCATTGGCGTTTTTGCTAAAGAACCGCGCACAGTTGATGGTGTGCCGAACTTGTTGCGCCAGTATTGGTATTCAACACCAACGCGCAAAGTGTTTTTACCCATTCCCATTGGCGTGCCGAGGTCGTACATGACTTGACCATCAAAATTCAATTCCGGCGCTGTGCCGCCACCGTATTCATTGGTGCCCTTGGCTGCGATGTAATTCACATATCCTTCGAACGCGAATCCGGTCGAAGCAATTGGGAGTCCCCAGGCTGCGCTCAACATAGGATGCAGATCGTAGGTGTAACGGCTGGAGATGCCAACTGGCTGATTGCTTTCCTGTATTAACAGCAAACTGATGTTAAGGAAACCTGGCACGTCCATCATCAACGTAGGTCCCAATACCAGCATACGTTTTTTGGAAGCATAACCAGGATCGTTCTTAGTGTTCCAATCAAAACCGGCAGTGACGCCCAGGCCGCGAACGGGGCCGAAGGACAGGTTTTTGCCTGAAACTTTGCCCAGATCAAGTGTGTTGCGATAGACGATATAGGCTTCTTGCGCGTTACTATCCTTGCTGTTGGATTGCAATAGATCGACGTTGAAAAAGTTAGTACCATATTTGTAACCGCTGGCATGGGTCAGATTGATGATGCTTTTTGCGATGCCGGTACCGACGTACGGCTCAGCAAATTGCGTACCGTAGCGATAGCCGATCGATGTGTCGCTCCATTCTGCTGCGCTGGCGTGTTGAACACTGACCAACGCCGCTGCCACTGTCAACGCATTGACCGCCAATTTACCCATTTTCATTGCTGCTTGCTTTGCCATTTTTTTTCCAGAAGTGTTGATAACCAAAAAAGGAATTAAGGAGCCCCGTTTCTCCTCATTGCGATAATGCGTGTGAGATTGCAGCGTTAAATCAAACTGCTGATGTCTATAATTTTATTGCCAGCAATTCTTGTGCCAATTGTAGACAATCGTTGCTCATAGTAGAAAATTGTTTATGCATATACGGTATCAATTCCTTATGATGAGTATCGGTGCAGAAATTATGCATATTTGCCTTATTTTGGTCAGTAGCCCGGAGATTTGCACTATTGCGGTGCGTAAACTATTGCGAAGTCGGATGGAGGTGCAAAGTTATGTGACACTTTTCGTCAAAATATTGCCGTCAATTAGCGACAATTTTGTCGACAAAATTAAATTAATTTTGATCATCCTCTCGATTTAACCAACGATGAAGAATTTATTTTTCAGGGAAGAAATTCGCTTGGCAGAGATCGACTGTCGACGGCGTTTCTCTCCCAGGGAATAACTCTCTTTGACCGTACTGGCATGACAATTGCAGGTCTCCTATGTGCGCGTAGACGCGGAACAAGCTGCTGACCGCTTTTTAATATTTTTACGGATTATTCCAATGGACCAACTGCCGGTTTATTTTGATTTGCCGCCACGCCTGGTCTTGACCGGCATCACCAAGCGGTATCCTTCCGTCGTTGCTAACGACGACATCGGCCTAAGTGTGCGACCCGGTGAGATTCATGCCCTGTTAGGTGAGAACGGCGCGGGCAAAAGCACGCTCATGAAGATCGTCTATGGCGTGACCAAGCCGGATGAGGGCAGCATTTTATGGGAGGGTCGTTACCTTGATATCGCCAGCCCGTCGCAGGCGCGGCGGTTAGGTATCGGCATGGTGTTCCAGCATTTCTCATTGTTCGAGACATTGACCGTCGCTGAGAATATTGCTCTGGCGCTAGACGGGCAAATGGCGCCGCCGTTGTTGGCAGCGCGGATTACCGAAGTCTCAGAAAAATACGGTCTGCCGATTGATCCGCATCGATTGGTCCACAGCATGTCGGTGGGTGAGCGCCAGCGCGTTGAAATCGTGCGGTGTCTGTTGCAGGAACCAAAGTTGCTGATTATGGATGAGCCGACATCGGTGCTGACGCCGCAAGCGGTGCTGGTCTTGTTCGCTACCTTGCGTCAGCTGGCGGCGGAAGGCTGCAGCATTCTTTATATTAGTCACAAACTTGATGAGATTCGGGCTTTGTGCGACACGGCCACCGTCTTGCGCGGCGGACGTGTCAGCGGCACTGCTACGCCAAAAAATGAAACCAACGATAGTCTTGCGCGCATGATGATTGGCGGCGAGCTGGCTGAATGCCATTTGACGCCGCAAGCCACCGGAGAAGTCCGACTGGCGCTGGATCAGCTATCGCTCGGGACCATCGATCCGTTTGGAACCACGCTCAAGGCCATTAGTCTGGCCGTAAAAAGCGGCGAAATACTGGGCATCGCGGGCGTATCCGGCAACGGCCAGAAAGAATTGCTGGCAGCGCTCTCGGGCGAAAGTCTCAGTCCACAAGGTCCGATGATTACGTTAATGGGCGAACAGGTCGGCCATTTACATCCGGCCCAGCGGCGCAGACTCGGTTTGACCTTTGTGCCGGAAGAACGGCTGGGACGTGGCGCAGTACCCGCCATGAGCCTCGCCCAAAATGTATTATTGACAGGCGCCCGTCATGGCCTGGTACGCAAAGGCCTGATGCAACACGGTGCCATACGTCAGTTTGCGCGCGATGTGATAACGCGTTTCGGCGTCAAATGCGGTGACGAACAATCGGTGGCGTCCAGTCTGTCTGGCGGCAATCTGCAAAAATTTATTGTCGGTCGCGAGACCATGCTGAATCCCAAAATGATGATCATTGCGCAGCCGACATGGGGCGTGGATGTCGGGGCGGCACAACTGATTCGGCAGGCACTGATAGATTTGCGTCTGCAAGGCGTGGCGTTGTTGGTGATTTCGGAAGAGCTTGAAGAACTGTTCACCATCAGCGACCGCATTTGCGTATTGGCCGCCGGTCGGTTATCGCCAGCGGTACGACTCGCCGACACCAATATTGAGCAGATCGGTAACTGGATGAGCGGCAATTTTGACGGTCTGCCGCCGGATTCCGGCACTGATCGCTATGCCTCACATCAACTGAACAAACAGATTAAACAGGAGAGTCATCTTGCTCAAACTTGAACGGCGGGCGGATCCGTCGCCGCTGATGCGCGTTGCCTCACCGTTGATCGCGGCGGCGGCCATGCTGCTAACCGGGATTATCATCTTTACCATTCTTGGCAAGGATCCAGAACAAGCGTTTTATGTTTTTTTTATTAAACCGCTGACCACCTTGTATGGCGTTGGTGAATGGCTGCTGAAGGCCACGCCTTTGCTGTTATGCGCACTAGGATTGGCGCTAGGTTTTCGTGCCAATGTCTGGAATATTGGTGCCGAAGGCCAGCTCACCATGGGCGCGATTGCTGGCGGCGGCGTCGCGTTATGGCTCGGTGACAGCACCGCAATCTGGGTCTTGCCGCTGATGTTTGTCGCGGGTGCGTTGGGTGGCATGGCATGGGCGGCGATTCCTGCCTTCCTGCGCAACCGGTTTAATACCAGTGAAATTTTGGTTACCCTCATGCTGGTCTACATCGCCCAATTGCTTCTGTCGTATCTGGTGCATGGTCCGTGGCGCGATCCGATGGGCTTTAATTTTCCGCAATCCAAAACTTTCAGCGACGCCCACCTGGTGCCGCTGTTAATCGAAGGTGCGCGCACTAATTGGGGCTTCGTCCTAGGGTTGCTACTGGCCGTTGCTTCCTGGTTGTTCTCTAGCAAAACCTTCGCCGGTTACCGCATGCAGGTCGCCGGTCTCGCACCAGCTGCCGCAGCCTACGCGGGATTCTCCAACAAACGCAATGTGTGGGTGGCACTGCTCATCAGCGGTGGCACCGCAGGACTCGCCGGACTATGCGAAGTAGCAGGCCCCATCGGACAGTTGCAAGCGCAAATTTCTCCCGGATACGGTTTTGCGGCCATCATCGTCGCGTGGATCGGACGCCTGCATCCGGTCGGTATCGTGCTCGGCGCGCTCCTGATGTCGCTGTTATATCTGGGTGGAGAATCGGCCCAGATGCAAATGGCCCTGCCATCCGCCATCACCGGCTTGTTTCAGGGATTGCTGCTGTTTTATTTGCTGGCGGCTGATTTGTTCATCACTTTCCGTCTAAAAAATGTGCATGTTGTTCGCTCACAGGCCTCTGTCGCAGTCATCAAGGAAGCCGTATGAATGCCGCCAGCCCGATCCTGCCCATCATCACCAGTACGGTAATTGCTGCCACGCCGTTGATTTACGCCGCAATCGGTGAAACCGTCGTTGAAAAAGCAGGCGTCCTCAATCTCGGTATCGAAGGCATGATGCTGGTCGGTGCCGTCGCCGGATTCGCCGCCGCATTGACGACCGGCAGCGCCACCGCTGGCTTTGTCGCCGCCGCTGCCGCAGGCGTCGCGATGTCGCTGATTTTTGCTTTTCTCACGCTTACCATGCAAGCCAATCAGGTTGCTACCGGGTTAGCACTCACGCTATTCGGCATCGGCTTGTCAGCGTTCCTCGGCCATGATCTGGCTGGCACGCCGATTCAGGGTTTGAAAGGCATCGATATCCCGGTTTTGTCGCAGTTACCAGTGCTTGGTCAGTTATTGTTCCACTATGACGTGATGGTCTATCTTTCACTCGTGCTGTGCGCGTCGGTATACTGGTTTTTGACCAAAAGCCATGCAGGATTAAAAATGCGCGCAGTAGGCGAATCCCCGACCGTCGCGCATGCCATCGGTCATCCTGTGATTTTTATTCGCTATCTGGCAGTGATGTTTGGCGGCGCAACCGCAGGCATGGCGGGTGCTTATCTTTCCATCGTGCAGACCCCAATGTGGGTGGAAGGCATGACCGCGGGCAAAGGCTGGATTGCGTTGGCGCTGGTAGTGTTCGGCACCTGGAAACCTTTGCGCGTGGTCTGCGGCGCATACCTGTTCGGCGGCGTCACAGTGCTGCAGTTATACGCACAAGGTTTTGGATTGGGCATTCCGTCGGAACTGTTGTCGATGCTGCCGTACATCGCGACCATAGTGGTGCTGGTGATTATTTGCCGCGATCCGAAGACTATTCTGCTGAATCAGCCGGTGTCGCTGGGGCGGAGTTTTCATCCTGATGCTTGATGAAATTTTGTGGTCTGTCGTGCATGAGGCGTGAACCACAATTGTTTGGAAATGGCATTAAATTTTCTTTGGTACAAAATGGCAACGATGTCTGGATCGGAGATAATGGATGTTCGATGGCATATTCATCAGAACACCTCAATTAATTCCAAACATGATCCAACTCCCTGTTTCCAGTACCAAAACCGCTACCGGCGAGATTCTATATACGCTGCGCAATGCCAGCGATATGCGCGTTGTTATCAGTAATCGCGGCGGCACGCTGATCTCGTGGCATGCGCCGGACCGTTACGGTCGCATCGCGGATGTCTTGCTCGGCTATCCGGACACCAAAGGTTATGTCACCAACCTACCATTTTTCGGTGGCCTGATCGGGCGGTGGGCTAACCGGATAGCTGATGGGCACTTCATGCTTGATGGTGCCGATTTTTTGGTGGACCGGAATAATGGCACCAATCATTTACACGGGGGTGACGCTGGGTTTCATCTGGCGCTATGGGACGTGCATGTTGACAATAATGGCTTGCGGTTGCGGCACACTTCTAAAGACGGTGAAGCCGGTTTTCCCGGTAATCTTCAGGTTGAGGTGCGCTATCGGCTTGACGAGGAGGGTGAACTCACCATCGATTATCAGGCGATCACGGATGCACCGACACCAGTCAACCTGACGTCGCATGCCTACTTCAATCTCAATGGCGGGTGTAGCGATATCAGCGATCATATGCTCTCAATTGATGCAGATTATTTTCTCAAGGTGGACCAAAGATTGATCCCGACGGAACGCGCGGAGGTCGCGGGCAGCACCTTTGATTTTCGCCAGCCTTCGCTTATCGGTCCCCGCCTGGCGTCGTCCGATGCGCAACTTGGATTGGCAGGTGGGTTTGATCATTGCTACTGCCTGCATTGGAATGAAGGAATGATGCACGGCGCATTGCGCGAGGTCGCACAGGTGTACGATCCTGGCTCGGGACGTGCGTTAACCGTCGCCACCACCGAAACCGGTCTGCAATTTTATAGCGGTAATTTTCTGGATGGCGTCGTAGGGCGTGGCGCACAACCGTATGCGGTGCATGATGGTTTTTGCCTTGAGGCGCAGGCCTTTCCGGATCAGATCAACGGCCCCGATGCCGAAGCGGTGATATTGCGCCCCGGTCAAATCTACCGGCAAACAACGGTGTATAGATTAAGCGTACGGGATTGAAAATGTGGGACAATCCTGCGAGCAACTTGCTAATAACGCACGGTCAACGCAGGGTCGCTGGTGGGACTGCGCTGCTTACCCTTAACCCGCATGGAGTCCACATATGATTATTTCGACTGAGCTTGAATACGTAGGATTTTGGGCAAGAGTCTGGGCTAGTTTAATTGATACCGTTCTGTTGATGATCGTTGTCTTTGCGATATCATTCGCCATTTACGGACGCATGGAAATGGCCGAGGGTGTCACATTTACTGGCTTTAAGAATATTCTGATTGCCTATGTATTACCTGCTGCCATTGTTATCGTATTTTGGACCGCAAAGCATGCGACGCCGGGCAAGATGGTCATCGGCGCGACCATTGTCGATGCCGCGACAGGTGCGCCTCCCAGCATGAAGCAGCACATCATTCGCTACGTGGGTTACTACGTTTCTGCTTTTGTCTTTTGTATTGGTTTTATCTGGGTCGGTATAGATAAAAGAAAACAAGGATGGCACGACAAGATTGCCGGGACGGTTGTAGTCAGGAAGAGAAACAGAGGGACCGAACCGGTCCAATTTGGCGTCTAATCGCCGAAAGATGTATTAAACCGGCGGGTGCCTGCGTGGCAACCCGCCCGAATAAACCGTACAAAAGCTTCCCGACGGAGAGTCTGTTGATCAGACTCGGTATCGCCTCTTAGTGGCGTAAGTACTTACCATTTCCAATGCTGCGCCATTGCTTCGAGCTTGCTTAATCGTCATCATCATGTTCATCCTTCCAACCCTTGTGGTGGCCACGGTGGTAATCACGACGATCTTCGCGAAAACGGTTTTCTTGCCATTGACGTCCACGCCATTCCGGTTCTTGTTGTTGCTCTATATACACTGGGCGAGGTTGCAGGTAGACAGGGCGCGGCTGGACGTATATAGGGCGCGGCGCAATATAGACCGGCTCGGGCTGAACATAAACAGGTTCGGGGGCCACGAAAATACCCGGCAAACCGATATTCACACCCACATCCACGTGCGCCATCGCAGGGCTTGCTGCCATCAATAAAGCGGCGCTTGCAAGAAGGCCAGCTGCAATGCTGATAATTTTTTTCATGTTTTTTCCTTCGGTTTGATGCTTTTTAGCACCTTTCAGGGCAATTTTTGCACTGAATAAATATTTATTACGGTCGGACTAGCCGTCAATAAAACGACTGACTTCACTTATTCGGGCAACGCCATATAAGCAGAAAGATAATCGGAAATACGCGGGAATATAACAAGACGGGTCGCGCCAATAACGCTGTTGGGTGCCGCAATTGTCGATTAGTCGACGCATCGACCAATTTTATCATTGCTTAGCGGACAATATGTAGGCCGCGCCCGTCTATTTTGCTGACAACTTACTTGATTACTTCCCTAACGAAACACCTGCTTTTGCATCGACGTCTGCATCACCGGCATTTGCTTTGGCTTTCGAGTTGACCGATGCGTGATGCGACTTCATTTTGTTGACGGCTGTTGAGGCATCGCTTTTGGTGTCCTCTACGCCAGCCTTTGCTTTTGTGTCTGCAGCGACGACGGCATTCGGTACCTTGATATCCGGACTAGCAGATATCGAAGTCGATGTCGTGGCACCGATTGTTGACGCTGGCAACGCAGCTTGTGCAAAGGCAGTAGTAACAAACAAACCAGCGATTAAAGCAGCATGTAATTTTTTCATTTGTATCCCGTCGAGTGTTTAAATGCCTCAAGTGATTCTTGAGGAGTTAGGATATTAACGACGGCAGCAATGATAGCGTTGACGTTCATTACAACCCGTTACAATGTATCGGTCAGGCGCGGAATGATTTTATATCGCCGGTTTATTCGATTCACAATAAACACTGCTATTTGGCCCCCATTACACAAAGCGAACATTTATCATCTACGTAGTTGTTCCCAGAACATTCAAGAATATGTCAGGCCCAGACCGGAGTAGCCGAGTTCGGCCTAACGCCTAAAGACGCATTTGCGTCAACCACGCCAGGAGAGCAATCTATGAACACCACATACAAAATCGCCGTTCTTGCAGGCGATGGCATCGGTAAAGAAGTCATGCCGGAAGGCTTACGCGTTGTTACGGCTGCCGCAAAGCGGTTTGGCATTACGCTGGAATTCACCGAATTTGGGTGGGCCAGTTGCGATTATTATGCGCAAACCGGCAACATGATGCCTACCGACTGGAAGGCGCAATTATCGGGCATGGACGCCATTTACTTCGGTGCGGTGGGCTGGCCCGACATCGTCCCCGATCATATTTCACTATGGGGTTCGTTGTTAAAGTTTCGACGCGAATTTGACCAATATATTAACTTGCGCCCGGCGCAGACATTTGAAGGCGTTCGCAGTCCGCTGGCCGATCGTGGTGCCGGTCCCATCGACATGATGATCGTGCGTGAGAACACTGAAGGCGAATACTCATCGGTCGGCGGTATCATGTATGAGGGCACGCCTAACGAAATCGTGATGCAGCAGTCAATATTTTCTCGTCGCGGTAGTGATCGTGTACTGAAATTTGCGTTCGAACTGGCAAAAACCCGTGCGCGCAAACACGTCACGGTCGCCACCAAAAGCAACGGTATCTCAATCTCCATGCCTTGGTGGGACGCGCGCGCTGCCGAGATGGCCGGTCAGTATCCGGAGATCACCTGGGACAAGCAGCACATCGATATTCTTTGCGCCCGTTTTGTATTGCAGCCACAACGATTTGACGTGGTAGTAGCGTCGAATTTGTTCGGCGACATTCTGTCCGACCTCGGCCCGGCATGTACTGGCACAATCGGCCTGGCACCCTCCGCAAACATGAATCCGGAGCGCGATTTTCCTTCGCTGTTTGAGCCAGTGCACGGCTCGGCACCGGATATCTACGGCAAGAACATCGCCAATCCGATCGCCATGATCTGGTCTGGTGCGATGATGCTCGATTTCCTCGGTGGTAACGACAGTGACGGACAATGCCGGTTAGCCCACGACGCCATCGTGGCTGCGATCAAATCCACGCTGGCGACCGGGCCGCATACCGCCGATATGGGCGGCAATGCATCCACGACTGAGATTGGCGTAGCTATCGCAGCGCTGGTCACCGACGCCGCGTAATCCAGGCCCCGCCTCGCTTGACCAGAATGTCGGTTTGGGTATGGCGGCGGCGGGCCGCTCCCAGCTAATCCTTAGCTAGCGATGACATGACGCGTACGCGGCGGCTAAGGCGCTAAGTGCCCGCTCGGTGCGACTGCGCCAGAACCTTGCATCATATTGCGACGTTCTCCTGATGTTCATCTTAAGTTGCACCGGGCTTCCCCCTAAAAATACTAACGCTTCGCCGCCGTACATCTTTGTCGGTATCGAATCACCGAATGCGCTTGCCCGGCTTGCCTATGCAAGCGACAGGGACATTTGTAGCATGAAGATGCTACGCCATTATGTCGTTGTCGTGACGCAACAATATCCGCACATGCGTGGTTTTGAGCCGCCTGCTTCCTTGACTAAAAAAATAGCGAGCAATAAACTCGCCCTGTTTCCTGGAGGCCCCATGTTTATAAATAAAAAGAATGTCATCGGCTTCATGCTGGCGCAGCTAATTGCTATTCCATTGCTGACAAAGGCACAGGAGGAGCCAGTCGTAGTTGCGCAGGAATCCGAAAAAATCATTCCCGCCGAGACGTGGAACGCAAAATTTCAATCGACCTACATCTGGCAACGCAAGCCTTCGTTCGATGCCCCCTATAGTGGCGCGAATAGCCTTTTGCCGCAGCGTGAAAAAGCCTATTCCTTGACCGCCACTGCGTATTTTGGGGTGCGGCTTTGGGGCGGTGCGGAGTTGTATTTCAATCCAGAAATGGTCCAGGCCGTGCCGCTATCCGGCTTGCACGGCTTAGGTGGCATGACCAATAGCGAGCAGCAAAAAACTAGCGGTCCCAACCCAAAATTCTACCGTGCGCGCTTGTTTTTGCGTCAGACATTCGATTTCGGTGGTGGCGCAGATCCGGTGGAATCCGGCCAGAATCAACTGGCGGGTATGGTCGATAAACGGCGGCTGGTATTCACACTTGGTAACGTGAGCGTGACAGACATTTTTGATAACAACGCCTATGCGCATGACGCCCGGACGCAGTTTGTGAATTGGTCGTTTTTAACTTACGGTGCCTATGATTATGCTGGCGACGCGCGCGGTTATACGTGGGGCGGGGCGGTCGAATATTATTACGATGAGTGGGCGTTCCGCTATGGTCGATTTATGGTGCCGATCATGTCGAACGGTCAGCCTTTGGAAACCCGCTTAGCAAATTTCTATGGCGATCAAGTGGAGCTGGAACGTGGCTACACGCTAGCGAATCAATCCGGAAAAATACGTTTTCTGGTATTCCGCAACAAAGAAAACATGGGAAGTTTTAGCGATGCGAACGCCGCAGCGAACGGTGGTATTCCCTCGGTCGCTGCCGTGCGCAAAGATAGTTTCAAGGTCGGTTACGGTGTAAGTCTGGAGCACGCTCTGCGCTCTGATATCGGACTATTTGCCCGGGCCAGTCGCAACGATGGCAAGACCGAAACCTATTCTTTTACCGAGATCGAACGTTCGGTGACCGCTGGCGTAGCAATCAAAGGCGAGCAATGGGGACGCTCCAAAGATACTGTCGGTCTGGCCGTGGCGCAGAACGGACTAAGCAAAGCGCACCGCGATTATTTGTCTTCAGGCGGCCTTGGCGCTTTTATTGGCGACGGGCAACTGAATTACAAACCCGAAAAAATTGTCGAGATGTACTACAACATCCATCTCATCCAAGACACTTATTTGATGTTCGATTATCAACGTATTGCTAACCCGGCGTATAACGCTGATCGCGGTCCAGTCAACGTGGCAACGGTACGGTTGCACGCTGAGTTTTAAACCGCTATGGATTCATTCGGCGTCCCGGTTACTGGTTTGTCGTGTGAGTTAAGCGAACCTTAACTTTGCACGAAGCGTCGATAAAGTTCGTTTGCACGGTTGAGGTGGCTATGCATTGCCTCGGCAGCGGCATCGCCGTCATGTGCAGCAATTGCGTCGATGATGCGCTGGTGTTCGGATAGTGTTAGTTCTTCTGCTCCTGGCGCACGCACCATGGTTTGATAATATTCGCGTGCCCAGCCGAACATGGATTCGACGATTGCAGGGAAGATAGGATTCCCGCTGATCGCCGCAATCTCGCAGTGAAATTCCATGTCGCGATCAATGAATTCCTCCAGATTGACCATCGAGGCGCGATGCTGAACTATTTTAAGTCGAAGTCGTGCAACCTGTTCATCGGTCGCCCGCTCGGCGGCCAATCTGGCGGTGCCGGTCTCCAGAAAGATGCGTGCTTCTTTGAGATGTTGCAGCATGTCCGGTTGTGTACGCAATAAATGCATCGCGCCACCAGCAATCTGCCCGATCAATTGTTCGGCCGTCGGCACCACTACTCTGGCCCGCTCACCGTGGGCGATTTCGACGATACCCGAGCGCTCCATTGCTTGCAGCGCCTCCCGCACGGCTGGTCGTCCCACGCCGTACAGTTCCATCAATTCGCGCTCCGAAGGTAAATGCGCCCCTAGCGGAATAGACCCGGAACGAATCCGTTCCATCAGACGATCCAGGACTTCGTGATAGAGCTTGCGGCGAGGAATGATTTCGGTCATGGAGGGCGTGAAGGCGACGTAAAGAAAAAGAGGACAAGCAAAGTGAGGTGCTGACTATACCATACCAGTCTGGCGCTCCTACGATGACGTAGTCTTATGCTGGTTACGGTTTATGCAAATATGCGCACTACATCAGTCTTAGGATTCACTTTATTCTTAGGTATTTATCGGCCTTCCCGCCACCACCTCCCCAAAGAACCCGTCACCGCCGATTTGCCCACCCTTCAGCACAATCTGTAATCCGTCCCGGCGTGGATTATCCGACCAGACGCGGCATAACGGCGCGCCCGGTGCCAAACCAGCGATCACACTGAGCGCGCTGATGTCGAGTGCGCTGGCGACTTCGCCCGAACTGTCGCCACCTGCTACGACGATGCGTTGCAAATCTGCCTGATCGAGCAAACGCCGCATGACCTCGGCCAGCGCGGTGCCTACCGAGCGCGCAGCGTCAGCGCGACTTAGCTTGGCTGTGGCTGCCATTGCGTCAAAACCCAGTACGCTGGCATCGTTAGGTCCTTCGGCGCTATAGACGACAGCGCTGATACCGCGTTGTATTGCGGCGCTGGCGCTGTCTACTACGCGATTGATTTCCGCATCGCGCATGCTCGGATTAAGAGCGCGATCCAGCACCAGCCGTTCGGTATGAAACCCGTTTTCACGGGCCCAGCGAATTTGTCCCGCCGTAACGGGGGAGCAACTGCCGCTCACCACCGCTATCGCCGCTACGCTTTCTGCCGTGGGCAAACCGGCCTGTTGCGGCAGCAATCCCAGCGCACGCCAATACGCGGCAAGTGCGTACTGCAAACCGGAGGATGAAGCGCTGAAAACACCTTCGCCGCGTTGCTCCCACAGCAGGCGTCCTGCGGCGAGCAAGGTTGCGTCATCCAGGACGTCAATCAGCACGACAGGTGTGTCGGCACCCGCACGCGTACTTAATACTGCATCAGCGGTTTCACTGCCTTGCTGCAATACCACCATATCGATCAATGCGATACGGCGTGCGGTTTGCTGGCCCAAGTGCAGGCGCAAATCGGCTTCGCCCATCGGCGTGACAGGGTGATGCGCCATTGTGGGATGGCGGTCCAGCCGATGGCCGACGCCATCTACGGCAGCAAACAAATTGCCGAAAACCTGATAGCGTTTTAAACGCGGTGCGCCGACAATCATGGGAGACCAAAGACCGGGCATATGCCGTACGCCGAGATCGATCGCACAACCGATTGATCCGGTTTCGGCCGAAGAATCGAAGGTTGAGCATACTTTGTATTGCAGAATCGGTGCGCCCAACGCCGCCAGACGCGCAAAAAGGGCCGGTAAATGCTCCTTCATCCATGCCGGACTGCGACCGCGGGAAGAACCGGCCAATCCGATGCAACGCACGTCTGGAAACCGCGCCAGCATCGCTGCGGTAGGCGGTGTCAGAAACAGCACGGTCGGTACGCCAGCGGCGGTCATCGCCTCCATCGCATCGGTTGATCCGGTGAAATCATCGCCGTAGTAGGCCAGTAGCAAGCCATCGGGCCATGCGGTGGAGGGTGCAGAAATCGTCATTGCCAGAATCCCAGTGCCTCGCGCAAGGCCGGACTACGTTCCGCCTGTTGTGTCAGTGGGACGCCTGCGATTGCAGCAACCCACGCTTCGCGCAGCGCAGCAACGCCTGCCGCGACACCGCTTGGATGACCAAAAATCCCGCCGCCTGCGGTATGGATCAGATCGGCACAACCAAGTGCCGCATAGGTATCGGCAGCTTGCAAGCCGGTTTGGCCGGAACTGAATACCGGCATCGCGATCATTGGTGCGCTGGCCATAACGGGCGTTAGCACCGAGCGCGCTGCGGCGATGACGCTTTCATCCGACTCGCTGAATTTGTTGCGCAGGCCGTTGACATGCAAATGATCGGCACCGGCAAGACGCCAGATTTTTTGCCACGGCGCGAAGTCCCAGCCCAATTGCGGCGAGCGGCTCAAATAGCCCCATCCAGCCCGATGGGCGTGGATCGGCAATTGCGAATGACGGCGCAGTTCGCGCAAACCAACCAGTCCGACCGAGTTCAGACACACCATGACGCAGGTGCCGCCCTCGGCTAAGACCAAATCATGCCGCCGCCGCATCTCGTCCAGATCGCCGGTTAGATTGAATGCGACCATGGCTTTTTTGCCAGTGCGTTCAGCATTGTCGTTGACCACGCGCATCACGGCGCGTACACGTTCGTCGAAAGGACAATAGGTGCCGTCGGCCTGCAACTCATCATCTTTAATAAAATCAATGCCGCCGGTCACCAGCTCATGCACGTGATGCGCAGTCTCAGCGACAGACAGACCAACGCTAGGCTTGATAATGGTGCCGATCAACGGGCCGTTTTGAACGTTGGTCAGTTTGCGGGTGCCTTCGATCCCAAACGCCGGGCCCGGATAAGCGGTACCGAACGCGGACGGCAGTTCAAGATCAGTCAGCCGCAGGCCCGATACCTGACGTAATTCAAAAAGATTGCCAGCAATCGTGGACATCAAATTGGGTAACGATGGCCCGATATTTTCTAACGGCCATGACAGTTCAAGCTTGCAACGACTGTAGGTGTTGGATGTCATGCCTCCGGCCAGACTTGGCGCGGCCACTACGTCCAGCACCTCAAGCTTTTCTACCCGCGCGCCCGAGCGTGCTTTTAGCGCGGGGGTTTCGGACGGCAGCGCGATAAACGTGCCGCTAGATTGTTCACCGGCGATCACCTCTGCCGCACGGGCGGGATCGTCTCCTGTTTCTAGCCAGTAACTGGCATATATCCGCTCACCCACTTTTGTTCCTTTAATCGGACTCCCGCAAAGTCGCCCCCACTGCGTTGTGCTTTCCTAGTCGTACTAGCGTACTGCCTTCGTCGGCACGCCTTGCTGGGACGAGTTTGCGGAAGTCCTTTGTTCATTAGGCGCTGTAACCCGCTCGATTTGCGTCAGCCTGTATTTATCGCGACCATTCGTGCGATCCAATTATCGCGTGCAATCGCATGAATGGTGCACAACATTTACTTCTTAAACTTATTTTACTGCTTACGTAATCCGACGAATACTTTCGCTGATTTCATCGCGGTCAAATACTTTTAGCCAGTCATCGCGCATCAGGCGGGGTTTGCCGAATTCGATTGCTTTGTTGCAGGCGTCTGAGAAAGCACCGGGGATTTCGTTGAAAATGACGGCGCCCAGGATGTTCATATGGCCTAGTAGAAAGTCGCGTGCGGCTTCTTTTGGGACACCGCGGCGGACGGTTTCGTCCATCGCGTCGCGCATCACTGACAGCAACGTGGCGCAGATGGTTTCGGACAGGCCAGGCTCTAATATCGCCATCTGGTCTACTGTCAGACGATATGATCGCATGATCGGGGCGTAGATGACTTTCGCTACTGCTTCGCCGAGGTCGAAGGCTTCTTCCGGGCCTTGCATTAGCGCGCTGGTGATGGATTGTTTGGCCGCAGCGCCGCCAAAGTAGTCACGTCGGGCTTCTTCTGTCGTCTCATCGTTATAGATCGGCGGATGGCAAGGGTGCGCAACAAAGTAGGTCAGATCCGGTCGCACTGGCAGATGGCCGGCAAACGGTGCCGCCGCGTCAAGCGTCATGACCATGACGCCGGGGCGCAATTTAGGGGCAATCTCGGTGGCAATCTTGCCGATTAATGTGTCCGGGACGGCCAGGATGACGACATCGACATTATCCAACGCCGAGTCAACACTGACGCAATCGATGCCCAGTTCGTCCTTCAATCGCTTTTGTCCGGCAGCACCGACTTCGACGTGCGAGACTTGATAGTCGGACGACTGCAAGTTCTTAGCCAGACGCACACCCATTTTGCCGCCAGCACCGAAAAGCGCGATTCTTTCGTTCATGATTAACTCCAATTTGGTTAAATATAATAAGGTCGAAGTAGAGCGAGAGTGTTGCCTGGGGACTACTTCACGAGTACCGGAGACTTTAATTCCGTATTTATGCTTAAGCCTTATGCATGCCGATAGGGTTGTTTTTAACAGCTGGTTTAGCCAACGTAGTGAGCGAGAAGGCGAGCACCGCCGATAGCAGCATCAATGCGCCAACGATGAACATGGGAGCCTGATATGAGCCGGTAGCGTCCTTTACCGCGCCGGTAACATACGGTGCGGCGAAACCCGCGATGTTGCCGATAGTATTAATCAGTGCGATCCCGGCAGCAGCACCAGCACCGGACAAAAAGCGTCCGGGGATGGACCAGAAGGTCGGCAGTGCTGAAAAGATTGCACATGCGGTCACGGTGATGACCGCGATAGTCGCGACCGGGGATTGCATGAACAGGGCGAGCGGGATACTGATCGCTCCAACCAGCGCCGGCACCCCAACATGCCAGGTTCTGACGCCGCGGCGCGTCGCGTCGCGACTCCACAGAAACAGTGCGGCAGCGGCGGGAAGGTAAGGCACGGCGGTGATGATGCCTTTTTGGACGACGTTGAATTTGGTCCCGAACTGTCCTTCAAAGCCGCCGATGATGGTCGGCAGGAAGAACGCCAACGCATATAAACCGTAAATCAGGCCGAAGTAAATTAGCGCCATGACCCATACACGTTTATCCAGCAAGGCTTTAAGAGCAAACGGATTGTGCGAGCCTTCCTTGTGCTGCTCTTCCTTTGCCAGCTCAGTGGTGAGCCAGTTTTTTTCCGCGGCGTTGAGCCATTTGGCATCCGCGGGTTTGTCGGCCAGATAAAACCAGGCAACGATACCGACTGCAATCGCCGGAACACCAACACCGAAGAACATCAGTCGCCAGCCTTCTAGCCCGAACGCGCCATGCGCACTCATCAGCCATGCAGCTAGTGGCGCGCCGATCACGATGGTGAGCGGCTGCGCCAGATAGAACAGCGAAAGGATGTGGCTGCGATGTTTGGCCGGTACCCATAAGCTGAGAAATAGAATCGCGCCCGGGAAAAATCCGGCTTCAGCGATACCCAGCAAAACCCGCAATATATACAGTTCAGGAATACTGCTGACCCAGGTGAACAGCAGCGTGACGATGCCCCACGTGACCATGATGCGCGCCAGCCAACGGCGTGCACCAAATTTATAGAGCGCCAGATTGCTAGGAATTTCCAAAAAAATATAGCCGACAAAAAACACCCCCGCCGCAAAACCAAACTGCGCGGCGGTCAGACCTAAATCTTTGTTCAGTCCGTTAGGACCGGCAAACGAAATCGCGGTGCGGTCCAAAAAGTTGATAAAAAACATTAACGCTACAAAAGGTACCAGCCGTAGCGATACCTTTCTGATAGCGGATTTTTCGATAGCATTGGTTGCGGTATTCACAACTGTCTCCTTACGTTGATTAATTTTTATTATTTTTAATAGGGGGTATTGGGGCGATATCGTCCGACACGACGATATAAACTCCGGCATCTCAACTGGTATAACGAGCATACCACTGTGAATTGAGTTGATACAAGTTATTTTTAGCATGCAGGGTTGCCGCGAGGATGTTCGTAAGGTTTTAAATTGTATTTTTAATATTGATATTGGACGTAAGGGGTCAAAAATTTATAAATAATTAACAAAAAGTTGCAGTATCAAGAAAATATTTCTTATGGAAAACTTAAGCCCTTACTTGGTTGAGAAAAAGGTTGTTGCGGAATGCGCGACCGGACGACTTTGCACTTTCATTGGAATTAATAACTATGTTCGACAAGCGCTCACCGGGACACCACTCGGCAGCAGTTTTGCTCACAATGTTACCTGCGGTTGGCTGGCTGTACTGGTTAGCGGTATACAACCAAAATTTGCCGAGTTATTGCAGTCTGGGATTGATCTGCACAACGTTCCTCCTTAGCAAGACGGGAACGTGGTTTCGCTGGACGCCCGCGTATGTCGTGTGCGTCGCTCAAGCGGCTATTGCCGTCGTCTGGTATGCGGTAAATATTGTTCTGCGGGCAGAGAGTTTCCCTGAGGAGCTGTGGGTGGCTTTATTTGCAAGTGTCGGCTGCATTCTCTTTTTGATCGTGGCGGCATCGATGTTGGATCTGGTTTGGTTTCTGGGGAGGAGAAGGTTCCCAGTCCGGGACGCAATACGCCAATGCGAACCACCCGCAACATGGCCTGGGGTGTGCTTTCAGGTACCGGCCTATGACGAGCCGCCGGAGATGGTTATCAACACCATCAGCCAATTAATGCAGCAGGATTATCCCGGCAAATGGATGGTGCAGGTTATCGACAACAACACGCCTGATGTGCTGACCTGGCATCCGGTGCGGGATTTTTGTGCAGAGTACGGGGACCGTATCGCATTCATGCATCTGGACAATTGGCCGGGGCACAAAGCGGGCGCGCTGAACGAGGGCATTCGTCGTCTGCCATCCTGGGTCGAGCATGTTGCAATAGTGGATGCAGACTATCTTGTCGCGCCTGATTTTTTGCAAATGGTGGTGAGGCAGCTCGCAGACATCCGCGTCGCATTTGTCCAGACGCCCCAAAGTTACCACGGCTGGCGAGGTTCTCGTTTTCGCGAAAGCGTTTTTTATATGTACGAAGAATATTACCAGACGCGCAAGCCCGGACGTCGAGAGGTAAATGGTGTTATCTGCGTCGGTACGATGGCTGTGATCCGGCGCTCGGCGATAGAAGAAGCCGGTTTTTGGGACGAGACTTCGTGCACCGAAGATGCGGAAGTATCGGTGCGACTTTTAGGCAACGGCTGGCTTGGTCTCTATGATGATCGGGTGAAGGGTGTAGGAATTATGCCGCTCGATTTTAACGGATTGCGCCGCCAGCGCTTTCGCTGGGCACTTGGCATGATGCATATTTTCAGAAAACACTGGCGATTGTTATTCGGACTGCCGCAAAATGGTCAGCTCACCCTTTCGCAACAGCTTTCTCTCTGGGGACTTGCCAACCAGTATCTGGCAGCGTGGGTTCCCGTGGCCTCCATTGGACTTCTGACTTTAGCGGTGGGAGATGTGATGTTAGGGAATGGCAGTGTGAGAGTGCAGGCGTTATTACTATTGCCTTTAGCTGCATTGTTCCTTCAGGTATGGACCACGATAGCGTGCATATTGCTGGCAACGCGAGATGATACCCGGCCCATTGTCATCGCAGGCACCATTGCAGTCGGTTGGTCGCTCTCCTGGGTGACGGCCTGGGCCTGTATCTGCGCATTTGTTTCCCGCAGGGTGGTATTTCTGCGAACCCCCAAAACGGGGCGCGACAGCACAGGGTGGCAAGTACTCCGAACAGCACTTCCGGAAACGGTCCTTGCTACGGCATCCACCTTGCTTATGTTGTGGTCATTAGAAAAATGTCCCGGTTATTTTTCGCTCATCGCCGGGTTGTTGGCCATTATGTTCGCCTGCGCGCCCTTAGTAACCATAGCGTATGTGCGTAATAAGAGAGAGTCAGACAAAATCGGCATCCCGAAAATTAGTGAACATGAAACTAGCGCTTAGGTGGACGCCTATGGGGACGCCTAAGGGGAAAAGCGCCCCACTGGCGATACCAAATAATCGCCAGTAAAATCACCACTAGCCCAAAAATTCTCGCCAGAAAAAATTGTCCTTCGTTCTCCCTAGCTTGATGATTGAACGAGCCTCTTACTTAAGGCTTTGCCGCAAAAGTGCCCGAGCGTCCGGGCGCGAATGATGCTTCGGTGACAGCCTTCACCGGCACCGATATTTTGCGTATCTTCGCCACTTGCGCCGCTTTCGCTACGCCGCCGGTATTACTCCAACTAGCTTGAATATAGGTGACCACTTGCGCTACCTGCTCGTCATTCAACAACGCTGCATACGGCGCCATCGTCAAGCCTACCAAAGCACTGCGATACATTTCTCGCGGATTCATATGAAACTGGTAGCCGAATTGTTCCGGCGCCACCACAAAGGGAGCTTGCATATACCAAAGTGCACCATAGGCGTAGGGCATGTTCATTTGCAGATCGATAAATTCATGGACGCCCGATTCCAGCACGCCGGGACCTTCAGGGGCCGCCGGAATCAGGCCGTCAACCAATGTCCGCAAGACCGCCCATTCCTCTTCGGTAAATTAGGTCGGTTTGAACGCATCTTGGGCGCTCGATACCGCAGATGCGATACCGGTCGCGCCGCCAACCAGTAAGACGACGGCGGGTGCTGCCGCCGCAGCATTGCGCAAAAAGTGGCGACGCGTGGGGGAAATGCCGATAATTTTCATGCAAGGTTCCTTAGAGATGGTTTCGCTATTTACTACCGTGCACAATAATTATTGCGTGGTTATTCCAATATATTTGGGGAGATATACGTGAAAACTAGTTTTGTATACAAAAGTATCATAAGGGAAAATGGTTTGCATGCAAACCTAATTTGACGGCGAATATTGCATCATGCACAATAGGTAAATGGATACTGTTACCGAATTTTCACGTTTGCTTGGGCCTTTGCGGCGTGCAGTGATGAAGAAAGCACGTGAGGCGGCAGCGCTACCCGACCTGCCGGAGGCACAGATTGAGCTGTTGAGAGTGCCCGCTGAAAGAGGCGCCATGAGCCCCAGTGAAGCCGCGGCACGTCTGCGCATCGCGCCCTCTACTATCAGCAATTTGGTACGCGCTATGCAGGTAGCTGATTTGATTGAGCGAATTCCGTCACCCGCTGATTTACGCACAGTCACGCTCGTGCCTTCAGCTAGCGCGCGTGACCTGCTTAATCGTTATGACCGCACAAGTGCAATCGCCATCAAAAAAGCCGCCGATCATCTGGATGCAGATCAGCAGTTACAGTTTGAGCGCGCGATACCAGTTTTGAGAGCGCTTCTGACGGCGCTGGAGTTGCCGGAGGTATTGGGCATATTACCTACCGACACGCCCGACAATAGCCCGGACAATTAATCACCGCGATAACCTAAAGGACAGATGCCTCTGCTCCGATGCCATTCTTGACCATGGCGCTCCTCCATTCTCCGTGTCACTTTCATCGCCAACGTTATATTTCCAGACCACGCCGGACGACTTCGTTGCTCAATATGTGTCTCCGTCATGGGTCGTGGAAGAAGCGGCTATGATGAGACAGGCACCACGCCAATGGATTTGTGGTATTGCATGCATTCGGTCGCGCTAAAATTGCGCGGATAATTTGCGCTATCGCTTAGAGGGGCTAGTCTGGTGACAGATAAGGTCATTAAAAGTGGCATGTAAAATTATCAATAAGCAGGTAATGCATAGGAGTATCAAATGAACATTTCACACTCACGTTATGCCGCCCCCGTTGTGCGGATTCTTTCTACGCTATTGATAGGTGTTGCCGTTGTCACCGGTAGCGTAGGGCCAGTATGCGCATACGCTGCCGAGTCGGCGGTAATCATTGCAGCACCCACGGTAAACCAAGCGAAAATAAAAGGTCCTCTGCAAATCGCCGTGTTTGCGGGCGGATGCTTCTGGGGTGTACAAGGCGTATTCGAACATGTGCGCGGCGTGCGCAAGGTGGTTTCAGGTTACAGCGGCGGCGATAAGAACAGCGCGCAATACGACACGGTCAGTACGGGAAAGACTGGACACGCCGAGTCGGTCCAGATTACTTTTGATCCCGCCGAAGTGACTTATGGCGAACTACTGCAGGTGTTTTTTTCAGTGACGCAGGATCCTACCCAGCTTAACCGTCAGGGGCCAGATTCTGGTACGCAATATCGTTCCAATATTTTCTATGTGGATGACGCGCAAAAAAACATTGCTCAAGCATATATAGCGCAACTCACTAAAGCACATGCCTTCAGCGGAAGCATCGTCACGCGCATAGATCCGCTAAAAAGTTTCTATCCTGCAGAGGCCTACCATCAGGACTTTCTGCTTCACAATCCTACGTTTCCTTATATTGTGTATAACGATTTGCCAAAGATTGAGAATCTGAAAAAAGTCTTCCCAAAGCTGTATACCAGCGTGGCTGTTGCTAGCGGGTATTAATTCAGCTTTTTAATCAAACACGCTAGTTAATTAGGTTTGACGCGGAACATTTAAAAAATCCAAAAAAGATTTCTCAAACAATGTTCGGCCGGAGCTTAAAGAGGGGCCGAACACGGTAACAGAAGGGCCGAACCCAGTAACTACCACGGTAATTTTTTGTTGTCTTTTTTGGAAGGGAACATTTATCCTTGTCTGTATCTAATGTCAATAGCGGCCACAGTAGCGGTGCGAAAAAAGGGTTGGTGCGGCTCTTATCGGTGTATTAGCTGGAAGTAATATTCAGGCTAACGTTAGCAACAGAGTGCCTGGCACTATAGCTACCACCATTGTAGGGAGAGTGTGTCCGCAGCTATTCTGTACCGGGCCTGCTAAAAATAGGTGACGGTCAAATCATGAATGGGACTTTCAGGAGATCACCATGCAATTAAATCCCTATCTCAGTTTTAATGGTCGGTGTGAGGAAGCATTTACATTTTATGCATCTTGTCTGGATGGCGAAGTTGTCGCAATGATGACTTACGGCGAGACCCCGATGGCAGACCAGATGGCACCAGGGTGGGAGTACAAAATCGCGCACGGTCGTCTGATGGTTGGTGACAAGCTATTGATGGGTGTGGATACCCCGCCAGATCGTTACGAAGCAGCCAAAGGCTTTCACGTACTGCTAGGGTTTGATGATCCGGAAGAAGCGGGCCGCGTGTTCACCGCATTAGCAACGGATGGCACCATACAATTGCCAATTGCGGAGACTTTCTGGGCGCAGCAGTTTGGTATTCTGATTGATCGGTTCGGCACGCCATGGATGATTAATTGTGAGAAAAGAGCTGACGGCGGCGATGCTGCTTAGTGTAATTGCAGTTATCTCACCCGTGGGAACGGGACGCAGGTAAATGGGAAACGGTTTAGTCATCCCCGATGATGTGATGTTTCCCAGGACATCCGCTACGATGGCGGTGGTCAAAGTGGTCATTTAGGGCGACAATCGTGCATCCGGTGGTTTAATCAACACAGTCAACGCAAGCAACCCCACCATCGCTATTCCGAGCGCTAATACATCGAATTTGATTCAATCAAAATAATCCCCTTATGCCATTTTCTTTATTGGGTCTACAGCCCTCCCTCATTCGTGCCGTTAGTCAAAAAGGCTATCTCACGCCGACCGCCATTCAGGAAGCCGCGATCCCCGCCATTTTGCAAGGCCACGACGTGGTGGGTTCTGCCCAAACCGGCTCGGGCAAAACCGCAGCGTTCGCTTTGCCGATTTTGCAACTATTGCAAGATATCCAGACTGAAAACGCACCACCCGGACGCGACACACGTGCTACGCGTCCAACGCGGGCATTGATTCTGGTGCCGACCCGAGAACTCGCGGCGCAAGTGGGCGAGTCAATCCAGACCTTGATGCAATACAGCGGTCAGTCACTTAAAATGAAGACGTTATTTGGTGGCGTATCAATTAACCCGCAGATGATGGCATTACGGGGCGGGGCTGATATCGTGATCGCCACGCCCGGGCGATTGCTGGACTTGCTGGATCACAACGCGTTGAAGATATCAGCGGTGGCGATGTTGGTGCTGGACGAGGCTGATCGCTTGCTGGACCTCGGCTTTGCGGATGAAATCGGGCGAATTCTGGCGCTACTGCCCAAGCATCGCCAGAACATCTTTTTCTCCGCGACCTTTCCGCCTGCGGTTGAGGCATTGTCCAAAAAGATTCTTAACAATCCCAAACGCATCGCAATCATCGCAACCGAAACGGCGCAACCAGCCATTTCGCAACGTGCGATTGCGGTCGATCCAAAACGTCGCACGCAGCTACTGGTACATCTGTTGAAACAAAATGAATGGGACCGCGTACTGGCTTTCGTCGCCACTAAATATGCCGCCGATTACGTGACCGAAAAACTGCACCGTTCAGGCGTGAAGGCCGCGGCGTTTCATGGCGAGTTCAGCCAAGGTGCGCGCACCCGCATATTGGCCGAATTCAAGGCCGGTGAGCTGCAGGTATTGGTTGCCACCGATGTGGCCGCGCGCGGTATTGATATTCCACAATTGCCGGTCGTCTTGAATTATGACTTGCCGCGTTCTGCTGTTGACTACACGCATCGCATCGGTCGCACCGGTCGCGCGGGCGAATCGGGTATCGCGATTAGTTTTGTCAGTGCCGATACAGAAGCGCATTTTCGGCTGATAGAAAAGCGTCATGATATGCGCTGTCCACGGGAACAGATTGCGGGCTTTGAGCCGGTAGAGACGCTGGCGGCCGACTCGCCGTCTGCGCTGACCGCAAGTAATCCGTGGAATGCGGCGCTCAATGCGCTGAATTCCAGGGATGCAACATCGGAAAACTCGCCCGACAACCCTGTTAACGGGGGGATTAAAGGCAAACGCAAGAGCAAAAAAGACAAACTGCGGGAAGCGGCGACGACCGACCCGATAGAATAATGCCGGATGGCGTCAGTGCACGTTTTTAGCAATCTGAACACGCCAGCTAAACCTATAATAAGTTTCCTAGCCAAATTTCTCATTAGCGCTGCCTCTTTAAAAAGGCAAGCGCATCACTTTTGTCTGCTGCGTATGTCCACCCTGTTCGCTTTACCTAACACCATCGCCACCGTGAATCCCGCGCATCCCGCGCTTGCAGCGATTGCTGTTATGACTGGAAGAGGGGGCCGTTTTCGAAAAGCCCTTTTGCGCATGATGGCCGTCTTGATAACTGGATTAATGGCCTTGGTAGTCACCGGCTGCGCCATTCAACCGGTTCCGATGTCACCGCAAACAGCAACAGCACTACAGTCGCAGCCGCCCATTCGATTTTTGCTGACCTTTGACGACGGCCCCGCTCGACCGAAGACGGATAATTCGACGCTCTCCATCCTCGATACGCTGGCAAATAACCCGGTTCAGCCGGGTATTAAAGCGCTCTTTTTTGTGCAGACGCGTTCGTCGGGCGCGGGCGAGACAGATTTCGGCCACAGCATATTACGACGGGAAGCAGAAGAAGGGCATCTGCTCGGCTTTCATACCGCCACGCCCCGGCATGCCAACCATCGCTTTCTCAGTCCCGAAAAATTCGAACAATCGCTCAACGATGGAATCAGCGACATTGTTGCGATTCAGGGCGTCGCGCCAAAATTGGTGCGACCGCCGTTCTGGAACTATGACGCACAGACCTTCGCGGCCTACCAACAACATGGCATGCATATTTTGCTCACGGATTTGAGTGCAAATGACGGCAAAATCTATGGCTTCAAAGCGAGCTTGCGCCGCCGCTCAAATATGTTGCATATGTTGACCGAGGTGCGCGCCAGAATCGCCGCCGGGGAGCTGCCAGCGGTTGACGGAAATATCCCTGTCGTGGTGACTTTTCATGATATCAATGGCTACACCGCCGACCACATGGCGGAATATCTGCAAATTTTGCTTGATTGTGCTCGCGCCGTTCAGTTGCCGACTGCCGCCAAACCATTTTATGATAACAGCGGTGCGGTGGAGCGCGCCGCGTTGACGCGAAGTGTTCGGGATGGTTCGCAAAGCCCACACCTGCCCGGTTTCTGGAATTTCTTTTGGGCGTGGTTATAACGGTCGTTGTGCAACAACCGCAACACGGCGCAAACACGGTACACAATCGCAGCCCACGTCGCTACAATGGCAAAGTTGTCAGCTTGTGGCAACCTGTTAATCTGCAACGGAAAATCTTGACCACGCAACCTCTGCAGTCCGTATTAAGGTACTTCACGCCAGCCGCATTATCCGTTATCAGCACCATTGCTGCCTCGAATCAATTGCCGGTTTAATAATAGTTATTTGTAAGGGAAATTATATGCGTCTCAAAGATTGGCTTAAGCCCCTAATCGCATCCGTTCTTGCGCTAGCCTTAATTGGTAATGGCTACGCAGTCGGCGTACCCGCGGTTGAAGCAAAGAATGGCATGGTTGTGACCTCCCAGCATTTGGCATCACAAGTAGGCGTGGACATCCTGAAAATGGGCGGTAACGCCGTGGATGCAGCTGTCGCAGTCGGATACGCTCAAGCGGTGGTTAATCCATGCTGCGGTAATATCGGTGGTGGCGGATTTATGACCATCCATTTGGCCGATGGACGCGATACCTTCATCAATTTCCGTGAAAAAGCACCAGCAGCGGCCAGCGCCAACATGTACCTCGATGCAGACGGCAAAGTGATTGGTGACGCCAGTTTGTACGGCTATCTGGCTGTCGGCGTACCGGGCACAGTGTTGGGACTCGACACTGCGCAGCGCAAATACGGCAAGCTGACGCGTGCTCAGGTAATGCTACCCGCCATTAAGCTGGCGCGGACTGGATTCATACTCAACCGCGGCGACACCGATATTCTCGATACAACCATCAAAAACTTCAAAAAAGATCCAGAAGCCAGCAGGATTTTCTTGCGCCGCGATGGTTCGCCATTGCAACCGGGCGACCGTCTGGTACAGAAAGATCTGGCCAGGACGCTTGAGGCGATTTCCAGACACGGGCCTGACGCCTTTTATAAAGGCGCTATTCCAGAAGCAGTTGAACGCGCCTCCAAGAGCGGCAAAGGGATCATCACTGCAGCCGATTTTGCTGATTACAAAATCACAGAAACTGCGCCTGTAAGTTGCGATTACCGTGGTTATGTATTTGTGTCTGCACCACCGCCAAGCTCAGGCGGCGCGACCATGTGCCAGATTTTGAATACGTTGGAAGGATATGACTTGAAGTCGATGGGCTTTAACTCCGCCGCTGCCATCCATGTCATGACAGAAGCCATGCGTCATGCTTACATGGACCGCAATACATTTCTGGGCGATCCGGAATTTGTAAAAAATCCGCTTGATCGTTTATTAAGCAAGCCTTACGCTGCAGCAATTCGTGAAAAAATCAGCGCCGACAAAGCAACCCCATCCGCAGAAGTGCAACCCGGCATGGCACCGCATGAAAAGCCTGAAACCACGCATTACTCTATTGTGGACAAAGATGGTAATGCCGTGTCCACCACCTACACCATCAATGGTCGTTTTGGCGCGGTCGTGATTGCGCCGGGCACGGGATTTTTCCTGAACGATGAGATGGATGACTTCACCGTCAAAATTGGCGTAAAGAATTTATACGGTCTGGTGCAAGGCGCGACTAATTCGATTGCGCCGGGCAAACGTCCGTTGTCATCGATGTCACCAACCTTGATTACCAAAGATGGTAAGACCTTCATGGTCCTTGGTTCGCCAGGCGGCTCCCGGATTATCACTATCACCCTGGAAACAGCGCTGAATGTGATCGATTTCGGCATGAGTCCGCAAGAAGCAGTGGATGCGCCGCGTTTTCATCACCAGTGGCTACCGGATGAGGTCTTTTATGAAACCCGTGGCATATCGGCAGATAGTTTGAAAATCCTGCGTGGAATGGGTTACAAAATGACCGAACAAACTCCTTGGGGCGCTGCCGAAGTCATTATGATTGGCTTGCCGGGTGCAGCGGGGGTTTCCGCAGCCAGCTCTGGTAACGACGCCGGAGTCTCAGGTAAAGTATTGCCGGGGTTCTACTACGGTGCAAACGATGGTCGTCGGCCTGCTGGTGCAGCCATGGGTTATTAAGATTCTGGTGATTTCGGTCAAATGGCCGAATCATTGACCTAAAAAATAAAAAGGAAGCGTTCGCGCTTCCTTTTTTTGGATTTTGACATTGACGTGTTCCGGGTCAGGCTGATGCAATCGTCCGGTTGATCCCTGAATCGCCGCATAGCCTTAATTACGCACGGCAGGCCGACCATTACTTGGGTAAAATTGAATAATACACACCCAACCAGCCGCCTTCAATTTACCGAGAAAGTCATCATGCCCACAGTCCGTTTAGAAGGCAGCCTCCTTACCGATTGGGATGCCTTTCATACCGAATCCCAGAAAGTTTTTGGCTTCCCCGACTTTTATGGTCGCAACATGAGCGCCTGGATCGATTGCCTAAGCTATTTGCGCGATGAAGACGGAATGAGTAAATTCCGGCTGAAGCCAAATGAAACGCTGATTATCGAACTCCACGACACCGAACTATTGCAAAAAAAAGCCCCTGAAATTCTGGAGGAATTGCGTTTTTGTGTCAGCGCTATTAACGAGCGCTATGACGATTACGGTGAGAAGTTGGCGTTGATTTTACGATTGTGTTGAGTTTGCCGCCGTTAATCGGATGGGATGCATAATCGCTGCTGGAATAGATAGCCGCGGTGCCAACTGTGCCAATTGTGCCAATAACGCCTAGGCCATCGACCCTTCGGAATTTGGTTCAATTTCTTCCCCAGTGCCGCCACGGCCGCGCTGTATCAATCCTCTGCAAGAAGCGATCACAACACGTGTGTTTCTTTTTGGCAGCGTAATTCTCCATGCCTGAAAAGCTTTTTTGCACGAACGGATCGTCAATCCAAGGAAAAGCGTTATTGTCTCGGCATCTATAAATTACCGAAACCGCTGCTGTCCGCATAGCATTCGCTAGTTTGCGTGTTGATGATGTGCTTTCTAACTTTATAATATTTTGTTGATGCAATTTCTATTTAGAAATGTTGTAAAATAAAAATTTGGTCATCGTGGTCGCGACCATGCACAACATTATTGAAGATTTTAAACATGAAAATCACCACTAAAATCCGCATGCCTCTAGATATCGATCCATTCTTTGGAATATCAGTATCCTGCGATGAACCCTGAAAAATATTTACCCGTCCCCACTTTGCCTCGAGGAAAATAAAATATGTGCGTTGCATTGGTTATCGGTGTTGTATTCGTTGTCGCATTCGTATTGCGCAATGGAGCAACAATGAGCTATATGCCTGACGCCGTGTCTTTTTTGCGCATTTACAACAAGAAATTCTTGTAACGTTCGCGAACTTTGTCATTTTTCGGGAAATATCGTCTGTCAATTGCCCCCGTTAGCGATCTCAACGATACCAGCGAGCGCAAGGGCATCCTCGAGCATCAGCTTTACATGGAGACCGTCCGCGTTCAACCTGATTTTGAGCCGTGGAGGGTTGTAGAGGCTTAATTTTTCAGGCTGTTCAAGTATCTCTTTATTGGCCGCTACCGTGCGACTCGCCTCTCCTTTATTGGATTAGTTTCTGAATGCCATTACTAAATCACCTTAAAACCCGACGTTTTATCGAAGCTGGTACGCTTTCCCAAATGTCTGCCTGGTACGAAGCTGAGCGCAATGTGATGTGGATGATGTTGCATGCCCATCCGCGCCCCTGTTTCAACCCTGAGCTTCTTAAAGACATCTCTAACCTGACTCGCGCGGCACGCGCTTTCCATTTGCCTATTGATTTCTGGGTCACTGGCTCTACGGTCCCTGGCCTCTACAACGTCGGTGGGGATTTGTCCTATTTTGCGCATCATATTCGCTCCGGTGAGCGTGCGCCGCTGATGGCATATGCCCGCGCTTGCGTGGACGCGGTGTATGAAGCAATGAACGGCTTTGGCGTCGGTGCTATCACGATTGCAATGGTAGAAGGAACGGCGCTGGGCGGTGGCTTTGAAGCTGCACTGGCCCACGAATACGTGTTAGCACAAAAGGAGGCGAAGTTGGGATTTCCAGAGATCGCCTTTAACCTGTATCCGGGCATGGGTGCCTACTCCCTGGTGGCGCGCAAAGCACATATGCGTCTTGCAGAGCAGCTAATCAGTACAGGCGAAGCACACAGTGCGGTATGGCATCATGAAAAAGGTCTGGTCGACCGATTATTCGATGAGGGCGACGCCTATAAGGCGACCCGCACTTTTATTGACGGTATCCGGCCAAAACTTAACGGCATCCGTGCAATGCTGCGTACACGCCGGCGGGTGTTGCCTATTACTAAGACCGAATTGCTGGATATTACGGAAGACTGGGCCGAGTCGGCGTTCCAGCTACAAGAAAAAGACCTCGCGTACATGGAACGATTGGTGCTGCTACAGAATAAACGCAGTGTTAAGTCTTCGGTTGTTGCGACTAAGGACGTGTCGGTACCGCTGGTAAGTACGTCTGTTGCATCGATAACTCCCCTATTTTCGGTCGTACCGCCTACACCTGCATAGGCTTTGGGCCTTGCAACGCACCCAAAAATTAAAGAAAAGCCCCGGAAGTCGCTGACTTCCGGGGCAGATGGGCTGAGATATTGAGTCTTCAACGGTCAGGACCATAATCGTGCATGCTGAGGAACGGACTAACTATCGCCTTTTCGCTAGCTTGCCCGCTTTGTGACTATGCGCACCACCTTGTTCGAGGACGCTGGCATCCAGGCCATCAAGTCCGACAGCTTCATGGGCTTTGCGAACAGAAAACCCTGGGCATAATCGATCCCGATATTCCGTAAAAAATCTGCTTGCTCAGGGGTCTCGATACACTCGGCAACGATTTTAAGATTCAGCGCGTTACCGACTGCGACCATAGAACGGACGAGCGCCTGCGCCTTGGCATCAGTATGAATCGATTTAATGAAACTTCCATCGAGTTTCAGTACGTCCAGCGGTAAACGGGCCAATTGTGATAATGATGAGTACCCCGTACCGAAGTCATCCAGATGCACTTCTGCCCCCAGTTCGCGGAACATGCGAATGAGGCGGTGCGCCAATCTTTCGTCTTCTGCCAAACAGCTTTCAGTTAATTCGATGTCGACCATTGATGGCGACAGATCGTTGGACAGAATGGCGCGCGTAAAGTCTTCAATGATGGTCGGAATGCGTAATTGCCGGGCCGATATATTAATCGCTATACGCAAGTTAAGCCCTTGTTTTTTCCAGGCCCCAGCCTGTTTGGCAGCCGTTTCCATGACCCAACGTCCGAGCGGCACAATCAACCCGGATTCTTCGGCATACGGAATAAATGCTCCCGGCATTATTAAGCCGCGCTTTGGATGATTCCAGCGAATCAGCGCTTCGACACTATCTATTTCGCCAGTCAACAAAGACACTTTTGGTTGATAATATAGTTCGAATTGGTTTTCCGCCAGCGCGTTACGCATGTTCGTGTCGAGCCAAACATATTCGCTGATTTTTTCGTTCATCTTCGGCGAGAACACGCAGAACGTGCGTTTGCCCTCGTCCTTTGCGACATACATCGCGGTATCGGCGCTGCGGATCAACTCTTCGAGGTTCGCGCCGTGCTCGGGGAACATGGCAATTCCCATCGAGCATCCGGAGTAGACTTCGGCACGCGTGAGCTGGAAAGGTTGCTTCATGCGCTCAAGAATGCGGTGCGCCGTGGCTTCGACCTTTTCTTGGGACCCCGTTGCCACCATAATGAGAAACTCATCACCTCCTAGCCGCGCAATGACGTCGTTTTCGGTCAGACAGGTGCGCAGGGCAACCGAGACCTCCTTGATCAGCGTGTCGCCGGTGAGATGGCCGTAGTGGTCGTTTACCTTTTTAAAGTTGTCCAGGTCGAGAAATAGCAGTCCGAAGGCGTTGGGATTCGGCGCGGTAACCGCAGCGGTAATTTTTTCCTCGATGGCATTGCGGTTCGGCAGACCGGTTAAGGCGTCGGTAGTGGCCATTTCGACCAATTGCTCCTGCGCACGTAATTCTTCCGTTACATCGGTGCCGGAGCAAACGAGGTATTTTTCTGGTACGCCGCTCCCGGATTCGATAATGGTATTGCGCCACTTAATTATGCGGACACCCTTATTGGTATTAATAGGACGCATCGTTTCATACGTTTTTGCTTGCCGGAAGAAATCACTAACGCTAGAGCGCGTCTCCTCTCGCTGTGTCTCATTGACAAAGAGATCCAATGCGTTTTTTCCCACAACATCCGACTCCAGGACGCCCGTAACCTCTTCGCACAACCGATTGAATCGTTTGATTTTTCCTGCGCTATCAATAATGATAACGAGCGAATTTACCTCAGAGACGACTTGTTCAGCAAAAGTCAGGCTGCTCTCCAGATCCTTTGCAACCGCGTCCGTGTCGCCGTAATGCGCAGCGGTTCCGCCCCACATCCAGGTATCGATTTTTCGGCCAACCAAATGGAGCCGGATAGGATTGCCAAAAATCGCAACGGAAAGCGCAATAGTCGAGGTAACGCCAGTCATCGAGCGTACCTCCCGCGCTTGCGCGGGTGATAGTTCGATAGCAGCCGTGGCGGTGTTGTTCTCGCCTGACAAATTCAGCGCATCGCTATCGGTGGTTATCTTCCAATATGGACTGTTTGTACCGAAGTGCGTAAAAAGCTGGGGGTTATCAATGTCTTCTTCAATATTAAGCATCGCTACTCTCTTGTGTCACGCTTCTGAAGGCGTCATCCATTAGATTAATTTGTTCTATAACATTGCGCCAATAATGATTCTTTTAATACATTAACCATTCCTTGAACATTAGCAACGTTACCTATATGCACATAATAAGGGAGATTTTGTGATGCATGGACCGATATGTTGTTTTAAGCAGTAAAAAGGCCGGGCGATAGGGGGAAATCCGATTGAAGCTTGGTTCTCTGGCCGCTTTGGGGACTGGAAACGGCCTGTTTAATGCCAAACCCAGCGACGGTGTAGTGCGTGACCAGTTGGCGTAAATCGGTGAGCGAGCGTAGCTGATCGCGTCCGTCGTAGCTAAACTTGACCCCGGGTTCTCCCACATTGGTACATAGCGGGGCCAATAATAAGTTGGTGGGTGCACTGATCAAGTTAAGAAACCATAGCGAGGTGTTTTACTAGGGTGCCCCATGAGAGAAGGTATCAAGAATGTAGGGTGCCATAATCTTTTACAGGCTTTCCTTCACTCCTCCCACCGATTACACTTTAAAAGCAGCCAGTTTCTTCGGTACTGCAATATTCTTCAACGTCACATACTGCGGCAAACCGTCTACATACTTTGGATAGTCTTCGCCCTGAATTAACGGTAACAGATAGCGTCTACACTTTTCCGTAATTCCAAACCCATCACGGCTGATGAAGTCTTTCGGCATAAACTTCTCCACATTTGCCACGTCCTTCAGATCGGCGACACCAATCCGGTATTTGTAAGGCACATCTGACAAGCGCTGAATGGTCGGCATCACAGCATTGCTGCCTTTGAGCGCCAGTTCTACTGCGGCCCGACCTAATTGATAAGCTTGCTTTACATCGGTTTTAGAGGCGATGTGGCGGGCTGAGCGTTGCAGGTAATCCGATACCGCCCAGTGGAATTTATAGCCGAGCGCCTCCTTAATGATATTCGCAACGACTGGCGCTGCGCCGCCCAACTGCGCATGACCGAACGCATCCGTGGTGCCTTGCTCGGCCAAAAATTTGCCATCCGGATAATGACAGCCTTCCGAGACGACGACGGTGCAATAGCCGAACTTCATGACGTTGGCATCGACTTTTGCCAGAAATTTCTTTTGATCGAATACGACTTCGGGAAATAAAATAACGACGGGGATATCATGATCAACCAACAACCCGCCCGCCGCGGCGATCCAGCCGGCATGACGTCCCATTACTTCAAGCACGAATATTTTGGTAGAGGTTTTTGCCATCGACTTCACATCAAAGGATGCTTCTAGCGTCGACACCGCCACGTACTTGGCGACCGAGCCAAAGCCCGGACAGCAGTCGGTAATCGGCAAATCGTTATCGATGGTCTTTGGCACGTGGATGGCTTGTAGCGGATAGCTTAACGACTCGGACAATTGCGATATCTTGAAGCAGGTATCAGCCGAATCGCCGCCCCCGTTATAGAAAAAATAACCAATATTGTGCGCCTTGAAAATAGCGATCAGGCGCTCGTATTCGCGCTTATTGGCTTCCAGACTTTTTAGTTTGTAGCGGCATGATCCAAAAGCACCGGAAGGCGTATATCGCAGTGCCGCGATGTCGGCGTCGGATTCTTTGCCGGTATCGATCAAATCTTCGGTGAGTGCGCCAATAATCCCGTTACGACCCGCGTAGACTTTACCGATGATGTCTTTATGCTTGCGCGCGGTCTCGATCAGGCCGCAGGCGGACGCATTGATCACGGCAGTGACGCCGCCCGATTGTGCGTAAAAAGCGTTCTTTTTAGCCATGAGTTCTATTCTCCGAGTGGTCGATGGTGGCGACACCGTCGAAACAGATCACTCCCGACAGGTCGACAGACGCATAGTATTGCCACATGTGGCAAATCTTGCAATCATTTCTACGCGATGCGCGGCCTCGGCATGGTTTTCTCGGCGTCACGTTGAACCACCTCGGGATCACCTCCGGCGTGCTTCACTTATCGGAACCACGCCGGAGGTGATGTGGAAATGATGCAAAGGTCAGCGCTTTACTTCGCTTTATTTGCGGTCATCCATTCCGTCAACGCGACCCGACCAGTGGTTGAAAAGTCAGTGAAAACGCCATCCGTACCCAGATCAAAATAGGCTTTATATTCCGCCTTAGGATCGCCCTTATAGGTCGTCGTCAGCCGGACTGCTTCATCCCGGAAAGTGAAGGGATGCACAAATAAGCCTGCTTTATGGGCATCGGCGACCAGTGTTGTCGGTGCCATATTGGCCGCCTGATCCAGTGATTTAACCGCATTACCCGCCGCGTCCACGCCTTGTGGTGGCAGAATGTACAGTTTCCACGGCCCGATGCCATCTGCATAGGTCTTGATTTCCGCCAAGCCTGCTGGCGTGACCATTGCGGCAAAAGTGCGTGGATCGTTAGCTTGCAGCCATGAATAAGGCTTGGCAGTATCCGGCGATCCGTAAGTCATTGCACCAGTTTTAAAATTGGTACCGTCGCCGTCGATCAATTGCACGACTTTGGTTTTCAGGCCCATCTTGCGCATTAACTTCAGACTCTCCGGTTCAAACGATTGCACAAAAACCGGCGAATCAGGCGTGTTCCAACCCTCGGCCTTCAGCATGGCTAACAACTTCTCTTCTAGCGGAACGCCGAGTTGACGTTGGTAAATCGGGTTCTTGGTTTCCGGATAAATAAACATTCTGCGCTGTGGATTGGCTGCAATAGTCTCTTTGGTCAGGTCAATGACTTCCTGAAACGTTGCCAATGGATACAGTCCGTCGTATTGCTTGCTACGCGTGGCGATTGGCTGGCGCACGCGTAGCGTTTTCAGTTCGGCGGCGGTGAAATCACTAAAATACCATTCCGGGCCGGTTTTAACCCCATCCACCATGCGCGATTTTTTACGCGAGGCAAACTCCGGATGACTGGCAACGTCCGTGGTATCGCTCAAAAAGACGTTGTGGCAGGCGAACAATACGCCATCGCTGGAAGATTGCAGATCAAGTTCCAGCGCATCGGTACCGGCGGCGATGGCTGCCCGATACCCAGCGATAACTTCCTCGGGATAAAGCCCCGGCAAGCCGCGATGTCCAACGATCAGGGGTGGCGTGCCATCTAGCGTCTTGATATTGCCGCCTCCCACTTGCGCGTGATCGTTATTGCTGGCGCATCCGGCGATTAATATGGTAGCGGCGATGAGTGAAGCGGTAACGGTCAGTGGTCGTTTCATAGGTCCTTTTGGGGTGTTATTACGATACCTGCGGTGCCTGAAGGTGCAGGTGTTGACATTGAAATAAATTAATAGCGGTGTGGGTAATTTGGTAAATCGCTTAGTAAGCACGATTTACATGACCGGCTGATGACCGTGCGTCAGAGTGGACCGCTCGGACCTTAAATGCGTTCCGTGGGTTTTGGCAGATTGGCATTAAAAGGTAACGTTCCTCCGCCATTCCCGACCTGCCGAAGAATCGCTCTACATCACGATGGTGTAGGCACGCGTTTGCTTGAATGTAGGGTAATCTCAACCTCACATGAGCACTCATCGTCTAAAAATTCGCGTCAGAGCGCTGACATTTTCGTCTACTTTTATCTTTGCGTTTGCGGATGCAACCGGGAAGGCACTGAAAACAAGTTGCGCGAGCAGTTTGCCGATTACGTGCTTCCCACAGTTTGACGGGTGTAAAAGAAGCGTGATTGCATTGCCCTATTGCGTCGCATAATGTCCGCTGCAGTCTTGCCGCGTGTAGCAGGGGCCGGAAAAAGTCTCAAAAAGTCTAATAGGCGTTCGCGCTCTGCGCCAACCATTCTGTCGGCGATGCGCCTATCCGCTGGCTAAATACGCGAGTGAATGCTGTAGGGCTCATATAGCCCACCGCTGGCGCGACGAATTTCAGCGATTGGCCGCCTTTGAGTAATACCTGCGCGACGCCGACCCGCCAGTCAGTCAGATAATCCAGCGGCGTCATACCGACCGTCTCCCTAAAATGTACTGCAAAGCGCGCTCTGGACATGCCGGCAGATTCTGCCAGTTGCTCCAGCGACCAACTCTGCTCGGGGCGCTCGTGCATCGCGGTAATCGCCTTGGACAGGCGCGGATCGCCCAGACCGGCAAGAATCCCGCCGCCCACGATATCGTTGGTCATCGCATGGCGCAATAACAGCACCATCAAATATTCGGTCAACCGATCAATGGCCGCCTGGCGACCACATTTATCGGAAAATGCCTCCGCAAATAATAACGCCAGCATTGGCTTCAGACTCGGGGCCGATTCCAGCGGCACCACCATGACTTCAGGCAGCGCCCGCATTACCGGACTTTCAACGCCATTGCCGAATTTGATGGTGGCACAGACCATCTCAGTTTTATCGTGTTCATCCACTTGCAGGCGATGGACGCTGGGCCGCGGAAAGAACAACACCGACGGCTGCTCAATTGTAATGGAATCGAACTGCGGGCGGGAAACCGTTACGCGACCGCTATTAATTAGGTGTATATGGCCGCCGCCATCGGATAAGTCCGCATCGGCGCTGCCGCACAACGATCCGGAGTGAAATACCCGTGCTGACGGGGCAAAGCGCGCAAACAACGGTGACAATCTATCCATTTTTCCTTTGATTTCCTCTGATTGATACTATCTGCATTATTTTGAAGACTATTAATCACAAATAGTATCACTTTCGGTGGCATGATTCTACTCATGCACTCAGCAGTAAATTTAAAGAAAGGAAATCTACCATGTCCGCATTACCTGATTTGAAAGCCGATGCAGTAGCCGACTTTACCAGCAACACGTCGGGGTTTTCTTTGATTGATTTTTGGGCACCTTGGTGCGGTCCTTGTATCGCACAGACGCCTACTCTGGATACGCTTTCCTCCGAATTCAAAGGTCAGGTTCGCATGGCAAAAGTGAATATCGATGACGCCGCCGAACTGGCGCAAACGCACGGGATACGCGGTGTTCCGACATTGATTCTGTTTGAAGATGGTAAGCCGGTTTCACAAAAAGTCGGCTTGCAAAGCAAATCCTCTTTACACGCGTGGCTGACCGATGCGGTCTCACAGCATTAACTGCGCAGGGTTTAGTCGCTACTTTTTTACATTCTGATTATTTAGATTCGAATTAACCTGCCGGGCAATGGTGCCGGGCGGGCGTTGCGCCAACATTGTCTTTAAGGCTTGCTTTATTGCTTGCCGGCTTACAAAGCTCCAATGCTCTACTACTGAAAGAAAAAAAATGAACATCCAAAAATTGCTTATTTCTGCAGCCTTTGTTGCTACTACTGCCGCTGTTGCGGGTTCTGCCTTTGCTGAAGCCACTTATCCGGTCGAAACTCCAACGGTTTCCACCAAAACCCGTGCGGAGGTGATCGCCCAACTGACCCAGGCTGGCGACGAGGGAAGGTTGAACTATGCGCGAAATCTGTATCCGGTCACGCCCGTCGTTGCCTCCACCAAAACGCGTGCCGAGGTGATTGCGGAACTGACCCAAGCCCAGGATGAAGGACGTATGAACTACGCCCGCAATCTGTATCCTGCAACGCCAGTATCGGCGTCGACTAAGACGCGCGCTCAAGTGCGGGCTGAGGTAGCATTGGCGGACACCGATCAATACTTAACCGGAAGTAATTAATTTGCCGATTGCATAATTACGCTAGCACGCAGAAACGCGGTTGCAAAAACGTCGACGTAAAATTTTATGCAGAACGAGGTAGTAAGCAGAACGAGGCAGGTTGCGTGATCGCAAGCTGCCTCGTTTTACGTCTGGGGCGCACATATTAATTTGGTCAACAGGACTATTTCAAACCGGTTAAGATCGCTTTCAGTAGTTATTTACAACAAACAACTTCCGGCCCGGTGTGCCGGAATGGCCAAGGAGAAGTAGTATGTCTTTCGGTTTTGACCATTTTGATTTTGATCTTTTCGTCATTGGTGCCGGTTCCGGCGGCGTACGTGCAGCGCGCTTTGCGGCGGGTTTTGGTGCCCGGGTCGCGGTGGCAGAGAGCCGCTATCTTGGTGGCACCTGCGTGAACGTTGGCTGCGTGCCCAAGAAATTGCTCGTCTATGGCGCGCATTTCAGCGATGACTTTGAGCAGGCCGGCGGTTTTGGCTGGACCACCAATAAGCCAAAATTCGACTGGACCACCCTGATCACCAATAAAGATCGCGAAATCCACCGCCTCAATGACGTCTATCGGCATTTACTCGAGAACAGTGGCGTGACCCTGATGGAAGGCCACGCCCGTCTTATCGACCCGCATACGGTGGAAATCAATGGGCAACGATTTAGCGCTGCCAACATTTTAATCGCAACCGGTGGCTGGCCGAGTGTTCCCGATATACCGGGCAAAGAATTGGCGATTACCTCCAACGAGGCATTTTTTCTCAAGGATTTACCGCGGCGTGTGCTGGTCGTTGGTGGTGGTTACATCGCCGTCGAGTTCGCCTCTATTTTCCACGGTTTAGGCGCGCATACGACGCTGGTATATCGTGGCGAAATGTTGCTGCGCGGGTTTGATGGCAGTGTGCGACAACACCTGCACGAAGAGTTGACCAAAAAAGGTATGACGCTTGAATATAAGGCCGACATTGCGCGCATCGATAAGCTGGAGGATGGCAGTCTGCGTGCCACGCTAAAAGACGGTCGTAAGATAGAGGCCGATTGTGTATTTTATGCCACCGGTCGGCATCCGATGCTGGACAATCTCGGGCTGGAGCATACTGCCGTTGTACTGGATGACAAAGGTTTCATCAAAGTAGATGACGAATATCGCACCACCGAACCATCGATTCTGGCGCTGGGAGATGTCATTGGCGGGGTGCAACTAACGCCGGTAGCGCTGGCTGAGGGCATGGCAGTGGCACGTCGCTTGTTCCGCCCCGAAGAATACCGTCCGGTGGATTACAAAATGATTCCGACCGCCGTCTTTAGCCTGCCTAACATCGGCACAGTCGGACTCAGCGAGGAAGAGGCGCGTGCAGCAGGACACAACGTGACCATCTTCGAAAGCCGCTTCCGCCCGATGAAACTGAGCTTCAGCAGTTCCGAGGAAAAAGCTTTCATGAAGCTCATCGTCGATGGCGACACCGACAAAGTCCTCGGTTGCCATATGGTCGGCCCCGAAGCAGGCGAAATCATTCAGGGAATCGCGGTCGCATTAAAGGCTGGCGCAACCAAACGTGTGTTTGACGACACGATTGGGATTCACCCGACGTCAGCGGAAGAATTTGTGACATTGCGAACGCCGGTGAGGAGGAAGTAAACGGGTGTCCTCATTACAGCCGCTTGATGGCTTAGCCTCGTAGGACGTTGGGTACAACCGTCGTACGAGGCATGATTTTCTGGATAAATTTGATATTGCGCAACTAGTTTTAAAGCGATGGCACCTAAAGCAATGTAGAGTCAGAGGGTGTAGCGCGACCTCAGTATCCAGCAACACTTGGCTTAGAAAATGTCGCTATTATTCTCGATACATTTCCTGCATGGTGCCACATTGCCCTCGCCTCATTCATCAAGAAGCCATAAATTTCGCGCCCTAACTCGGCAGTTACCCGTGCGCGGTTATCGTGGATAGCCGCATAAACTTTTAGTTGCATAAATATTCCAGGATCGGCTTCATAAAGGTGCTCAATTTCTAATCCATTTTTCAGCAATGCAAGGTAAAGTGGATCAAGCGCAGGAAAGCGTAAAGCTTTTCTGTCGGTCCAGTGCGTAAATATTAGCCTACCGTCTGGTTGAAGAACACGCGCTATTTCGGCGGCGGTTGCGGTGAAGGGTCTACTATGATGAATCGCATCAATTGATAAAATTGCGTCGATACTGTTTGAGGAAAAAGGTAACTCTGTCATATCAGCAACGGCAAAGAAAATTCGCTCAGATCCGCTCGTTGGTATTTGCGTTGCATACGCGACCGCACAGGGTGATATGTCGATACCTATCGCTAATCCGAGGCGATCTTTGGATAGGTAATGTAGAAGGCCTCCGGTTCCGCATCCCAACTCTAGAATAGTCGAACGCAGGCGAAGACTTGATAGAGATTCTTTGAGCTTATGAACGTCGCTCCTCCGAATGAACGAAAAATTCTCCAGATCAGGAAAGTAGTCCTCCACGAAAACATCTTGAAGTATTTCTTGAAATACTTTTGATCCCTTAAGTCCTGTATAGATCGTGTCATAAAAGACTGCTAATTCCGTAAAATTATTTTGTATGGACATCTTGTCGTTGCTTGGTTTTACCGAAAAGCGGAAGGATAAAAACGACCATATGCGCCATCTAGTTCATCTTCTGACATTCTCATAAATACCCGTATATTGGGGACGAGGGCGACCCCTAGCATTAATGTTAAGGTAATAACGCCGGTTAGTAGGGACGTTATTTCTACGCCATAGTGCGCGATTGCAAGTCCTACTATCAGACTCCCGATGGGGCTTGCTAACGATGAAAAAAACGACACGGTAGCGACCATTCGATTTCGAAAACAGGCAGGTGTCGCAAGCGTACGAACAATCGCTGTATTGACATTAATCAAAATTAATCCGCAACCTCCTAATGCAAAGAAGATTGGCAAAATAAAATAAGGTACGGCTAATCCAATTGCCAATAAATTAAGGCCGAGGAGTCCAAATCCAGTCATCAACAAACGATCCCGAAATCTGATGAAAGATAATAATCGCGGTAAGAATTTGCTGGAAAGAAGCAGACCGACGCCAAAAGAGCAATCCAACAAGCCGATATACCAAGCTGGCAATTGGATTGTTTCCTGGACGTAAAAAGGAACGATGATTGTAAAAAATGGAAAAAGAACTAGATTGATCATCATCGCTAGTAACGCCAGATAAAATTCTATTTTTACCCGAAAAACGACTTTAAACCCTGACGATATCAGCGTGTGCCAAGGTGGCGTGATCGTAGTCAGCGGTTTCTCAATGGATTGAGTCGTTTGCGTTTGTATCGTCGATGAAGCGCCGACTATATTTAAATTCACGATCATCGATATAGCGATAGCAATTAAAGCAAAATCGATAATCAACGCTATGGTGACCCCCCATGTGGAGACAAGAAGCCCTGCTATTGCAGGCCCGAGTAACATGGCGATAGAAGAAAGCACAGCTTTACGATTGAATGCTATAGCTATGCTGCGTAGAAGCGTTAATTGAGGAATGATACTGGATTGAATGGGGTCTCTAATTCCAACTGCTATGCCAAGCAACATCATCGCGAAAGTTACTAAAGTAATAGAAAAATAATCTATGAATGAAAGCGCCAACAAGCAAGCCGCGCTAAACATCGTTAAGACGTTACAGAAAAGTACGATCTTCATTTTTGAATAACGGTCCCCGGTCCAACCAAGTAGGGGTTTAGACAGTACTTCCGCACCAATTGTGCAGGCAATTATTATCGAAAACAAACTTGCAGAACCGGTTTCTTTTAATGCCCACCACGCCACTGCTAATTGGTTGCAACGTGCGCCGACAGTCAGCAGAAAGATGCTCCATTGAAATCTTAACAATCGCCAATTGTCGCTCTCGTAACTGGTTACCCAGTTCCAGATATTCATTTTTTTGTTTAACGCGAGTATCAACCACTTTAGATGGGCAGTGAATTTATGTCGCAATCAACACTCCATGTTGATCAAAGCGGCGGAAAATCTGCGTGGCTTCTGTATTTTGTCTCATCAATTCCATTACCCCTCCTTTAAGACTGTATGAGTTTTTTCCGAGACCCATGCTTTCTAACATAGCGCAGGCTTGAGTACTCCGATTTCCAGATGCACAGTAAAAAACGAGCGGTACTTCAGAGCGAATACTTACTGACATTCCTTTAACGTTAATTAACGGCACATGTAAACCTCCATATGAAATTACTTGCCTCTCTTCATCTGAACGGACGTCTATCAACTGAAATTGTTTTTTTAATTTCAGCCAACTCAAAAACGTGGTGACTTCAAGTTGCTGTACGCTAGTATTAATAAAGTTACTTTTTTCTTCGGTGACGTCATGCAAAGTAAAACCTGGGCGACGTAAAGGATTTAAGTAATCCAACTTCACATTGAATAATCTTGTTTCTAGCGTGATGGAATCCATACAAAGTAGTTTTCCGGATAGTCCGGACGGGATATCGCAAATTAATTTTATTGTTTCGTTGGCCTGCATACATCCAAATAGACCCGGCAATACACCAATGACTCCGGCCTCGGCACAGTTTGGGCTCAGAACATGAGGTGGTTTTGACGGAAAAAGGTCGCGATAATTGAATGACGTTTCAAAGCGGCTGTCAAAAACAGCAAGCTGTCCGTCGAATTGATTGATCGATGCATAAATTAAAGGTTTTAACAAAACATGGCAGAGATCATTAATGAGATATTTGGCTTCGAAGTTATCGGTGCTATCTATGACGATATCAAATTTTGAAATAATTTCAACCGCATTTTCTTGGGTTAGTCTGACGGGAAATTTTTCAATATTTAGTTGCGGTGCTAGTAGAAGCAGTTTGTCGGCCGCCGCGTGTATTTTTTTTCGACCGACGTCCAAGTTTCCAAATAAAATCTGACGGTGAAGATTGCTTTCTTCTATCACGTCATTTTCTACTAAACCGATAGTGCCAATGCCAGCAGCAGCAAGGTACAGCGCTGCAGGACATCCCAAGCCACCTACTCCAATAATCAGAATTCTAGCATTCTTAATTTTCTGTTGTCCTGACAAACCAATTTCGTTAAGTGATATGTGTCTCGCATACCGTTTCAGTTCATCATTGGTTAGTTTATTAGAAACCATTTAGCTAGCCTCCTGCAACTGCATTAATGAGAAAGATAGGCGTATTGGAAGACAGGGTTTTGTTTGCATATTCGTCCTCGGTAACCAGACTATCTTGGACCACGATCCGTGTGAAAGGATATGGTTTTCCGTTTGAGGAAAAAACAGTACCAATCAAGGAGGGGTATCTACTAATTAATTCAATAAAAAGGGTGTCTAAGGTAGTTGCGTTACTGTTGTATAACTTTGCCTCACCTGTATGCTGACGGTAAGCCCTGGGAATATGAATAATAGGAATGTTTATCTCCTTAATTTTTTGAGCGTTGTTCTTGAAGGAATAAGGCCAGATGGTTGTTGATTTGAAGACCAAGATAGGAGGCGTCTGTCGACTTATGGACCACGTCGATACATCCTGAAAGATAGTTTTCAAGAAAGGCGATACGGTCTTCACATTTCGGAAAAATTTTGCCCTCCACATAATAAAATTTGATAGCTGCTGCGGCGAATAGGCCTGCAAATAATACGCCACGTACACTCTTATTTTTCGTGCCTGATGGAAGAGTTAATTTAGCCAATGAGTTTTTTTTCTGGAAATCAATGATTTCCGCTATGAAGCCACACCAGACATGAGACATTTCATGAACAATGGTTTCTTCAAGAAGGAGCTCATCGGCGAATGCTGATTCACCTAAAAATATAAATTGAGGAAAAACAGGATTAGTTAAACTTATTTGTCCGGTGGTTAACTTTCGCCATTCAATCGAAATAGTCAAAAGCGCGTTCCATTCGGGATGCTTCTCTAGGATTCGCCGGATGGCTTTATTCACAAGTTCGATTCGGCTGTCATTAAGGAAAGCAGACTCAGGACGAGTGGGCATTTTTTTCATCAGCCTCTGGTAGATCCTAAGGGCATTATCTGGAACAAGATAGTCGTTGAGGAATGGGAGGTATCGCTGATCGGCTTCCGAGCGGAGCGAAGCGACTAATGTAAGTAGCACTTGTGGCTTGAACGTTGCGTCAATAAACGGTAGGCCGTTTAGTAGTGTTAGTAGATTATCTGGAGTCATGATGAGGCGATCGATAACCATGGCTTTAACGATAAAAAATCTATCAAATCATGTGTTTTTATTTCAAAGCGCGAGAACATATGATTGATGTCTGCTATTTGCTCTTCTTTTACGCCAGCCTCCGCAAGATATTCACGTAAGTTTGTCATGGTCCTTTCCCCAAACCACATTTTTTTAAGTCGCATTATGATTTCTTCTCCAGACTTCGGCGAAAGAATTTTCAGATGAATTAGATCATGAATTAAAAGTCGTATATGTATCAATGGTTGGCTAAGCGATATGTAGGGAAATTCTTCCTGATGCAGTAAAGTTACTTCATCGTCGGACAGATCATGATCGCGATAAGATATAAATACTTGGCCGAACCCTCGCATACCATATGTGTGCATTTCCGCTGCGCGGATTGCCCCCATGGACGACAATCCCCATATCGACCAGCCTCTCTTTAAGGCAAGCATAATTTCGGCGTGACCAACTGCCGGATATGAATGAAATGTGCCGTCGACTAGGGCAATTTTACCTGGCGGTTCATCTCTAACAAGGCGTGCAACATCGCCGCGGCGTGCCGGTGCGTGAACTATCAGTTGATCGTCCCATCCTTCCTTAAGAGTGATGCCAACTAAAGTTGGTCCGACAAATATATGCAGAAGTTTATTTTGTATCGGAAACATATTTTCCTAGGCGGGGCCCTATTCTTTTTAGTGACGGATCAAATGATTCGAGGGACGGAACTACGACTCGTACCACTTGAATCGGAGAATTGTTCGGAGTCAGCGGGAGAAAGCAGATTGATTTCAAACCGTAGGCTTGTAGCCGCCTAATGATTAACCCTAACGCATCGGCTATTGACCGTATGTCTTTGCTAGAATCGTTAATCGTGGAATAGCTAATTCTTTTGGTTGGTGACTGTGCATCATTTCGTAGCTGGTAAATAGCTTGCAATTCAATGGGGCGGCCCAACCTCTCAAAATATTTTGCGCGCTCAATTAAATCGTCTCTTCCTCCATGAATGTGACTTAAACGGCTTTGTGCGGCTTCGCAGATCGCTCGGACGAGGGCCACCTCTTTGATCAAGTGTAGCCCTGATCCGATGGCGATACTTATAGGAGACTCGGGGTGCGCTTCCATGAGAAAGGCTTGGAAGTAAGCGAAGCCAAATGAAGACTCCGTATGTCTGATACTTATAATGAGTCCGGCATTTTTTATCTTTCTTATCAGAGATGTGACTTCCGGGGAAAGACAATCCAAATCTACTAAAGCGGAGCGGTCATAAATAAAATTAAATGCTTGAACGTCCCGTTCCATGAGCTCACAAAGTCCGTGAACAATCGCCTCATCTGTTGTGTTCCCAGAGCAAAGTCCATTTGAACTTTGTCCAAAAACTTTGCGATTTAGCTCACTATGGAAAGGTATGAAAATTAATTCTGCTGGCAGTAAAACCTCATTGGTGTCCAACAGATCGCGAGCGCAAACAGCCATCATAAGTTCTTCCGCTAAAATGGTCCTATCCATCAGGGGACAAAGGTCGACGAAGTCGATACGTCCGTTATAGGATGCTAAAATTTCGGCGGGGGATGACCTAATAATAGGAATTTTTGAATCATTGAATTCTGCGTAAGCGAACTCTATTGACTCCATATAAGCACCGATTTTAGCCTCGATATCGTGAAGGCCTTTTCCTGCGTTTACGCATAGAGATCCGGTCGCAGCAGCGGGGCGTATGCTTGCATAAACGGGTATGCCAATTCTATCCAGCCAAGTGGTATCCGTGACTCGGGTTATACCTAGACGCGGGGCAATTTCCATTGCGTATTTTAAAGTTTCCGCTGCCGAGCGAGTACGTAAGCTGGAACTGAGTCTGTGCATATTGGATCCAAGAATTGATAGCGGAAGTAAACATAATTCCGCTATCTATTAATTAAAAATCTAAATTTTCTTCCGTTCCGTTGTTGATATTGTTGGCTTGATGACCAACGTTACCGGCATTCATCAAACTTTCCTCGCTTAAAATCTCACTAAATTTTTTGGCTAGTACTTCGTCAATTTCCAGATTAAAAGTATTGTGATTAGTAGGCATTTTTTCTCTTTCTTTGTCATTGAATTTACCTGCATAACGCCCTAGATCCGGGCTCTACTTATTGCGACTCCGGGCAACGCGCCTAGAGGTACGTGCTTTTAACGACGGGTATTAATTAAAAATCTAAAATATTTATTGGTATATGTTGCGGACGTGAAGTGATCCGAATCCGAGATATCCAAACGAAAAAGTTAGCTCTTTGTTTAATGGCCCAAGGTCAGTTCCATATTATTAAATCTGGTTGAAATTTGTAATCCGTATTCTTTACGGAGTAATTTTAAAAAGAATTTCAGTGAACGCTACAGGTGCGTGATTTTTGGCTAATTATGGAGTGCCCGCCAATGAGGTGCGAATAGAGAGCGCTTCACACTGGCGGATGAATGTAGGTCGTAAATCGAAGGTATTTGACGATCTTGAAGTGAAAATTTTTGTCTGGTGATGGAAGCGATTGTTTAAGGATTACGGAATGAATTTGTATCAAGCGTAAGTAAAAGGAGCTACTTACTCGATGTTTGGCAGTTTTTAAGGACTATTTTCATACTCTCGGCGTATAGTGGATTATCGAATTTGTTTATTTGTCAATATATTTTCGATCCGTGCATATTTTGTTTGTGATTTAGTAACCAATGTGTTTTCGGGAGTAATCGATTCTGGAAGTAGATTTGAGCATTGGATGTGTCCAAAGCTTGCAAAAAACTCCCGACTCTTAAATTTGGCCATCGAATGATGTTTGTAAAATCACCAGTGAAAGTATTTTGATATGGCGCGTCAAGTTGATCCAAAGCTTTTGGAAATCTTCGATAAAATGCCAGGCTGTTGGGGTTGCAAGGACCAAAATTCAAAATTTTTATATGTCAACGAAGCCTACGCACGTTTAATCGGCTTGAATAATAATATAGACATCGTGGGTTGCAGTGATTTTGATCTACCTTGCGGAGCCTCTCGCTGTGCAGGTTTATTTCAAAGGCAAGATCAGGAAGTAATTAGTTCGGCAAAATCGTTGAGAGTCTTGGACATTCATCCCCGTTCTGAAGGGGAGTGGAGTGCGTACATTTTTACAAAAATGCCCATGCGAGATGAAGAAGGTCGCATTTGCGGAATAATCTTCCATGGGGAAAATATTACTTCGGTTCGAAATTTAGAATTAGAGGCGTTTCTGACGTCTGTTCGCGGCAATCAAAGAGGGTGCGATTTGCTTAAACAGGAAAGCTATTTTATCAAGCAAGAAAGAGGGTCTATAAAACTTACGTGCAGGGAATCGGAGGTGCTATTTTTTCTTATGCGTGGAAATACAGCAAAGATGACTTCGTCGATTTTGAATATTTCAAGGCGCACCGTAGAACAATACGTTACTTATCTTAAGGCGAAATTTGCAGTTGTTAGCAAATACGAATTGCTGGATCGTGCAATTGAGCTGGGATACCTTAGTTACATTCCGCAGTCTTTATTTTCTCAACAGCTTTCCGTCATTCTGAGGGATACCACGGAGTCAATATTCCCCTTGATGATTGGTGATTACGGGCCTGATCAAGTGCCGTAGGATGAGGGTAGTACCACATCATTCAACACTCAATCTTTGGGAAGCGTAATCCGTTGGCGTCAATAAAGTCGCCAAAAAAATCCGCTTAGAAATGCAGTTTTATCACCGTATCAAAGGCTTCTTCAGCCGTACTTCCCAGTTTCATCAGATCGGTAATCTGTACCGAATATTCGCCTATGGAAGGTGGCAGCAAATCGCGGTGGAGTTTAAAGTAGTCGTATTTTTGCGAATCGATTACGTCCTGAATTTTGACCGCGCTGGTCCGGGTGCCGCCGACGCTTTTGGCGCGAGGTGCCCTCGACGCCGCTGAAGAGCGGGTGTTAACGCCAGCAATCGCTGCTTTAATTTGGTCGAGCGAATAGACCATACTGACATTGCCCGGATCAAACTCTTCGCCGACCGGATGCAGCAAATGATGCGTGCTGTTAAATGCCATTTTTTTATCAGAGCTATTGATAACCTGATAATGCGGTCTTTGACCTGTGCCTAGTGCAAATTGCACCCTATCCCCGTAGGCGATCATTTGCTCCATCGCGTCTTTCAGGAACTCAACTGCCAGACTATTAATTGCGCCGTCCCAGCGTTTGCCTCTTGTCGTCTTCAAAATACAATATATCCAATAATGATAGCTAACCACATCACGGCAAGCTGAAGCATCGAATATGCTACAAAGCGGCCATGATCTGTGGGGGTGAATCAGGTCATTAATTAAGCAAGACCCTCAGTAAGACCTGTATTATCCCCCGACAGGATTTATTTCGAGCAGCTCGGCCAAAAATATATTTGTGTCATGCGCAAAACCACGCAAATTGAACAAAAATAAGTGGCGTTTTTTAGGTTTTGTCGGAATTGCTGGGCATTAATGGCATAGAAATCATCTAATCCGAAGCCCGCGAGATGAAAACCCTGAACGGTCTCTACGGCACAATCGTTGTAAAAAGATACACGGCGAAGATAACCAGATGGATCGTTCCCTGCATAACGGTTGTTCGGCCTGTCCCCAACGATAACGTTGCAACAATAAAGGATAGTACTAACAATACGGTTGATTTGATATCCAGACCCAGCGACAAGGTCAGGCCGGTCGTTAGCGAGACAATGGCCACCGCGGGAATCGTCAATCCGATACTCGCCAAAGCTGAGCCAAGTGCTAGATTAAGACTGGTTTGCAGCCGATTGGCCCGCGCAGCACGCACTGCCGCCAATCCCTCGGGCAAAAGTACCACGGCTGCAATGATAATACCGACCAGCGTTTTAGGTAAACCGGCGTTAGCCACTGCCAGTTCCAGCGTTGGCGCCAGCGATTTCGCCAGCAGCACTACAGCGCCCAGACAAACGATCAATAAGCCGCCGCTCACCCACGCTACTTTGGCGGAGGGTGGGGACGCGTGGATGTCTTCGTCATTGGTCGATTCGTCCGGCAAAAAGTAATCCCGATGGCGCACGGTCTGCACCAGCACGAAAGTCCCGTACAGCACCAGAGAAATGACCGCGATGAAGGCCAGTTGGCTGGAGCTATAAAACGGCCCGGCAGCACTTGACGTGTAATTAGGCAAAACCAGCGTTAATACGGCAATCGCGGCCAACGTAGCAAGTGACGCGCTGACGCCAAGCAATCCGAAGGTTTGTTCTTTGTGGCGACTGGCACCGGCCAGCAAACAAATTCCGACGATACCATTGAGAATAATCATGATGGCGGCAAAAACCGTATCTCGCGCAAGGCCCATGGTCTCTGTGCCGCCAGCCAGCATCAGCGACACAATCAGCGCCACCTCAATCAACGTCACCGCTAATGCCAGCACTAATGTGCCGTACGGTTCCCCTACCCGATGCGCTACTACTTCGGCGTGGTACACGGCAGCGAGTACGCCACCGAGCAGGCCGATTATCAGCAATAACGTGTACATAGCACCGAAATCAAACTGCGTGCCGGCGAGTAATAACCAGGCAGCAATCGGTGCCACGATGGTCCATTTGGGTAAAGGGGGAAATTTTTTCATGTTTCCGATTGGACACGAGTAACGCGTTTTTGGCAAGCGACTGATGGTCTCCGAATCGCTAAAGCACTCTTCGCGGGGGATGTCGCTAATCAATTTTTTGTTCCGCATTATCCAAAGCATAGACTCTGAGTAGCTTGAACCTTTCGACCGCTCGCCAGCGTAGCAAGCGGCAGCCGGAAATCAACAGAAGCAAGACATTTACTTAAATCACTCGGCGAAGGACGGTTTTCGACGTGAATAAGGTGTAGGGTTGCGGATAGGAAAGAGTTGAGAAGAGGGGTAAGCATGGGTAAGTGCGCAATAAAGTTTTTTATAAAAGCCGATACTCATTGTCCGTAACGAGTGAGCGGTACCAGCCAGATCCTACTGAAGGTGTCAACTACTGATAATCCAAGATCGTACTTTTGCTTTTGGATTCTCACGCTACCTTTCCCGTTTCAAGCGCCGCAATTATTGCGATAGCGTAGCAAATGTACTGGTTGGATTGCGCATTGATCTCGTGGGAATTATGGATGGGCAATACTAATTTTGAAGGTCGATTTTTTCTTCTAAAATTATCAAAAATATGAAAGGTGCCTGCTCTTGAAATCTGAATCTAAGTTTGAAATTGAAATTGAAAATAATGCAGTAGTTGGGCCAAATTTGTTTCGTAATAATGCCAAGATGGTTGCCGCTTCTGAGATTGGTTATAGCATCGCGCAGGAACATAACATGATAGGTATTCGTGTCGTCGCCAATGCTGGTCAGAATAAGTTGCGTGATATGTCGACGGGCAAAGATTTCGTCAATTTATGCTCTTGTTCTTATCTCGGACTCAATAGTCATCCGGACGTTTTGCAATATTAAAGTTATTGAAGTAGGCGGCCAAAGCAAAGCGGTGTATTTATCCAAAGCGCTGTTCGACCAAGGTTACTATTGCTCACCGGTATTTTTTCCTGTCGTCGCCAAAGGCCGGGCAGGTGTGCGACTAATGTTGCGCGGCGATTTGCCGTCGGCAACAGTGCAGTCCTTCGTCGACCATCTTAAGAATATCTTGTCAGAAATGGGCGTCGAACATTAACTGTCTCATTTTTCTCCAGCAGCCCAACGACCATCGTCTTCGCGACTTCTTTGCGCGGATGAGGTTGCACTGCATGCCGCCCTTAATTTTTGATCGCTTAAATGGAACCTCGCTCAATTGGCGGTGTAATGGATCGGGATAAAAAAACTACGCTCGCCTGGCTTAGTTTTATCGGTAGCATTATTGCGGTCTTGATGAGCATCATGGACATCCAGATCACAAATGCGGCGATCGGGACGATCCAGACCGCGATGCATTTTCCGTTAGAAAAAGGCTCGTGGCTGTCGTCATCTTATTTGATGGCTGAAATAGTTACCTTGCCGCTTTCCGGCCTGATGCTAAGGGCGCTGGGAACAAAACGCTACGCATTTATATTTTGCGTTACCTTCATGGTGAGTTCAGTCCTTTGCGCGCAAGCCTGGAGCTTTGCCAGTCTGGTTTTTTTTCGGGCTCTTCAGGGTGGTGCTGGGGGCGCCCTAATGGCTTTCGCCTACAACCTTATCATTGTTAAGCTGCCGCCGTCCGATCACGGCAAGGCAAACATGCTGTTTGGTGCCACCGTCGCCTTGGCACCGACGCTTGGTCCTATGATTGCCGGGGTCATGACAGAGTCGTACGGCTGGCAATCACTGTTTTATATTAATTTGCCTATCGGGCTATTGGCATTGTCTTTAATGATGACAGGGCTGCATAACGATATTCACGATTTTTGCCAAAAACTGAAAGTAGATTTTCTTGGGCTGGCGACGATAGTGATTGGTCTGGCTTGCCTGCAATATGTGTTGGAGGAGGGGGGTAGTCAGGGCTGGTTTTCTTCTCCCCTGATATTGACTTTGTTTATGACGGCAATGTGTGCATTAACGGTATTCGTTATTAATGAATTGCGCGTACGCGATCCCTTGGTGAATCTTTTTCTTTTAAAAAATTACCAATTGTTGATCAGTTGCACTGCAAATTTGCTCGCTGGAGCAGCATTGTTTGGATGCTATTTTTTAATTCCCTATTTGCTCATTACTTTGAAGTCCTATTCGCCGATCCAGATTAGCCACATCATTGTTTTTGGCGGTGCGGCGCAACTGGTTACGCTAATGTGTATGCCGTTGATTTTAAGACGCGTAAATATTTATATTTTGATTGCGATTGGCAGCGCTCTCTTTGCGCTGAGCGCTATTACGTGGAGTTTTGCTTCCCTGCATTTTCAGTTTGATTGGGTGATCGTCGCGCAAATATTACGCGGTATCGGCGGAACATTGATGTTAACGCCGTTAGGTATATTGGCTACGACCGCGATCAAAAAAAGCGATGCTGCATCCGCAGCGATTCTATTTAATGTGTCGCGTACGCTTGGGGGTGCGCTCGGCGTGGCGATGCTGACCACGCTGGTGAGTTATCGGCAGGCACACTATTACGCCGACTTTATTCATGCCGACCATGTGGCGGAGGGGGTCGCATTGGTAACCCTGAAAAGTCAGAGCTACCAACTGGCGTTTAGTGATACCTTTCAACTGATATGCGGGGTGTTGCTCATTACCGCATGTATCTTTACCATTTTATGGCGCAATGATCGCGATACGGGACGCCGGCAGCGATAAGGATAATCGACGCTCAAGTCTGTAAGGGTCGGCGTTTTTGGTTGACCCGGCGGCACGTGAGTTTATTGTGCTGCCACCCCGTTACGGTCAGGTTTTTTATTAGGTGGTGATGACAATAATTTGTTATGCCAATAATATTGTATAAATCCAGTCGATGTCAGCGCCTTTGCGTACAGCCAGCCCTGACCGTATTCAACCTCTTGCTCTAGCAGATAATCCGCCTGAGCCTTGGTTTCGATTCCTTCCGCGACAATTTTTAGTTTTAGAGATTTCGCCATGCCGATAATATGTGGCGTCACACTGCTGGTAACGGAGTCGGTGCCAACGGTATCGATAAATGACTTGTCGATTTTTAGGGCATCCAGGCGGAATTCCTGCAAGTACGACAGGCTGGAATAGCCCGTTCCAAAATCGTCGATAACGACCGTATAACCCAGCGCGCGTGCGCGCTCGATCGTCGCGCGAGTGGTATCGATATCCATGAAACCACGCTCGGTTACCTCCAGCCAGATTTGTTGCGGTTGTATGCCGGAGTTAAGCAAGGCTTTACCTAAAACTGTTAGCGCACGGCCAGATTTTATATCCGATGCGCTGAGGTTAATTGCGATATGTAAATTGTGGTCCGTCGCGAGTATGGATTTCATCTCGCGAATCACTAATGCGATGACCTGGTCCGTGATTCCCAAAATCAGGCCGCTTTCTTCTGCCAGAGGAATAAACAAATCAGGGCGCATTATGCTACCGTCTGGTCGCTGCCATCGCACCAGGGCTTCTGCTCCCACACACGCGCCTGATTTTAGTTCTATTATCGGTTGATAGTGAACGATGAACTCGCGGCGATCGATGCCAATCTTCAGCTCCCCCAAAGGCGAAAGCCTTCTACGCGAAAATAATATGACTGCGCCGACCATAGAAATGGCGAGTAACAACCCGAGCGGGAACAGCACAATTTGTTCGCGCCGCACTTGTGGAATAATTTTTCTACGCGGTTCTATGGCGATTGCGACCAAGCCTGAACGGCGCTTGGTCGCAAAGAGATCGTCTTTGACGTGAGTCCCATTAGGCCCCCGCGCAATGGCATTGATCAGCGAAAGATCCGGATTATGTAGCGTACCTAGCAGCTTCCCTGACGATGTCAGGACGGCTAATTGAACATCCGGTTCTATAACGATATCGGCAAAGCGGCTGGCGTCAATTAACACCATGTGTGATTTATAGGATACGCTCGTCATGGACTTGTTACCGCCTACATCGGGCGCGACGCCCACGCTAACACCTTCGCCATCCTCTAAAGTAAAGTCGACAGGATTTCCCCTGATCATAGTACGCGTCATGCCCCCCGCATTACATTTCAGAATGCCGTTTGCCATATAACCGATATCGTCAACGGTGTGTGTGGTGATGGTCACCGTCCGCATTAGTTTTATATGCGCTTCTGAACACGGCTTGAATGGGAGGGTATCAAATTTATGTAGCGCCTTGATCGCGCTGGCAAAGGTCGATATGGACCGGTCAAGGGCGAGGTCGGAAATAAGTTGAAGGCGCCCCTCTTCAGCCTCAAGTGCAAGGTATTGGGACAGATAAAATGTCAGAACTAGCGGACCAACACCGCCAAGTAACGCCAGCAGCGCTGCAATGATAATGACGCGCTTACGATTCAAACTATCTCCTCACTGTATTGTTTTTGTTTAGTGGTGCTGACTACACAATTTTGAGACTTATGCGGGCCCCAGCTTACTTATGTCTGCGCCAGAGTATTACATTGATCATTGGATTTAGTCTGTCTGATCGACCACATTATGTAAAAGATACCCGATAATGTATTTCACGTAGTTGCCAGGATTGATGCCCGCCTTATGCCGACCTTACCTTAATAATCTTTCGATCCAATTTTTTCTCAATGCAAGGGGATAATTGCAATTGGACTGAAGCCGTCCATCCTTGCACATTCTTCCCGCTACCGCTACATGCAGCATGTGTAAATGGAGGATTTCGACTAAGATACTCTCCCAAACCCAGTTGTGAGCGATATCGTAATGAATGATTTACCGGTTCCACCGAGCAATACTCTAGACCCCACGTTGCACGCCTCCAGCGATGAGGCCGACAATCCGCTAGAGAAGACTACCCAAGAACCCCGCTTGTGGCGCGATGTTGGCTGGACGGCGCGCGTGATCAAGAATGTGGACGATGAAGGCTGGGCAGTAGAGATGATCAAAGATGGCGAACCGGAACCGGCGCTAGTCGGTCCCTGGACCATGGGACGCGATAAGAAGAACCCTAAACCGCTCGACACGAACGCGTTTAATACCTTGGTAAAGACTGCATCAGAAGTTTTGCGTCGCCATGAGCAGCAATTGCATGCCATGCTGCATAAAGAAGTAGTTGTCGCGACCGATTCCGCTACCGTTAATGTAACCCTCGATATCGTTCCCGATGATGACTTCCCGTATGCGGTATTGACCGCCCATGACGAAGATGGCAACCAATTAGCGCAGGTGCAAGTGCGGTCCACATTTGTGTTAACCAAGAGCAGTGCTAATGCCTGGATAGAGACAGATTTCCGCAAACCTGCCTGATAGTACGCTTTGCGTCACCCATTTGCGTGATTTGTCGCGAGGAACTGTCTCGCTGCGCTGACATTGCATGTAATGCTGATCGGCGGATAAATCACCCGACATCAAGACTGTTACCACCATATTAGCAACAGAGTTGTCATGTTGATTATCGACCTTGTCCCACACACTAGTGTAGACTACTAGATGCTTGCCTTAAACATGATTGCTAATTTAGTAACTTAATAAGCAAATAATTGGCGGCTTAACTATGTGTTTACATCTGAAGTCTACATGGGAACGTTATTGATCGCTACCCTGAATATCCCAAACAGAAAAAATAAAATCACATCCAGTACGGGGTACTAAACGTATGAAAGATTATTACGCTGTATTAGGCGTTGAAAGTAATGCGTCGTTTGGCGCGATAAAAAATGCCTATCGCAAGAAGGCGTCAGAATTTCATCCAGATAGAAATAGTTCGCCGGACGCGCCGTCGCAGTTCCGACAAGTACAAGAAGCCTATGATCTGCTGGCAGATGAAATCAGGCGCAATGAGTACGATGAGAATCGACGGCGCAGTTTGCTGGAAAATCCGCTAGAAACAGCGCAACAAATCTGGACCACCTATATTAATAAGGTACTGCAATGATGCTTTCTACCTATTTTGAAGATTTGACCAAAGCCTATCAGGCTGAACTGGAAGACTTACGCAGCGACTCCGAGGGCAATGACATTCTGAAGTCCCGGCTAAAAGCCAAGCGTTCGCAGTTCGCTTTGATGATGCCGATGATCGAAACCGCCCCTGAAATGGTGTCTGTCGCATTTCATGGTGGTGTCAGCTTTCCCAATCCGCATGCGATGGTGTTGCTGTCGACCAACGAGGTGGAAGAGTTTCCGGCATGGGATGAGATCGCCGCGACGGTAGAATTTGAGCCTTGGGCCGACGCATTGGTCGCGATTGCACTGAAGGAAACCGGGGGCGAAAACTTTTTGATCACTACCGTCTGCCTTGAATATCTTTACGAAAAAAGCAACGGTAACTATCACGGCGACTATGCGCATCAATCCGCGATTGACGATTCGGACGATAGCGTGGATGAAGTCGAGCGCGATGAAGATCGCGATCAGGATCTTGAGACCGAAGGAGCCGACTGGCTGGCGGAACAAGGTTTCGACCGTCATTAATTTAACCATCATAATAGTTGGTGGCAGAGGGCAGCAATCAAGGCGCGTCGATTTCGACGCCTTGATTGGTCTGCAAATAGTTGAATGATCTACAAAATTTCTGCGGGTTCCGTGAGGCTTAGATCGCTGGAAAAAGTTTCTCCGCACGAAAGCCCTTAAGATATCGCCCGACCGTACCATCCTGGCACTTGGAATATTGCTCTCCATAAATGGCTTTCACACGCTGTTAAAGCCACGCACCGCACCGCGCGTGTCGCTAAAAATTTGATGCGTCGTGCCCGCCGTGGCTGCCCATTTTTACTATCTTTTATAAAGTACACCATGACAAACGCGCTCATCATCAAAGCCGCTAATCTGATCCGTGAAGGCGATATTGCCGGGGCAGAATACGCGCTGGTCAATCTGGCTGAAACCGAGGGCGACTACGCTTTGGTGGCCGTGCTGGAAGAAATGCCGCCTAAGGATCTACTGGCCGTAATTCGTGAATACGACACGTCGAAGGAATCGGTCGTCAACCTGCTCGTAACGCCGGAGCAATTCGCGCGCGCCGTCGTGATTGAAAAGCTCTACGCCGACCACACGCACGTGCGTCTGCGTGGCATGATGAATTCGGTACTGTTCCGCGACGACACCAAAACCAGTGACTTCATCGAAGCCATCGCCGAGCGCGAAGGCGGTTACGAAGCATTTATCGACTATTTGTCGGACCGCGATGAGGAAGTGACGCATTTCGCCGCGTTTGATACATTCAACGTCAATTTTTCGGAAGAGCGTGACGCCGTCGAGAAATCCGAAGTCGCCGATCGCGACTGGAAAGAGTTGACCTGGTTGCTCAAGCATGAGCACGAAGATATTTTTGAGCAAGTATGGCCTACGCTCAAAAAACGCAGTATCGAGCGCAAGCGGCGTGAAGCAGAACTGGAGCGGCTGGAACAACTCGAAGCCGCACAAGAATACGATGACGAAGCGCCAGCGCCCGTTGCAGCAAAGGCCGTGGTCAAACCGACGATCCTCATCGATCCTTCCGAAGAGTCGGCGCTGTAAGCAACCGGTAATCCGACCCCGGCATTCAGCGCGTGGCCATGTGGGGAATCCATTGAAGATGCACAAAGTTTTAGCATTTTCGCCTGATTCACCCACCGGCTTAATGGCTGAAATATTAGGCAACTTACTGAGCAATTTACTGAGTTGCTCAGTAAGTTGCTCAGTAAATTACTTAATATTTTTCCAATATTTACTTAATATCAAGATTAAAATATAACGCTTTCGGTCATTGGCAGGCTCTGCATGCCGATAAAAAAAATGCCGCAGGGATCCGTCCATACCCAAATGCTCTGGTCCTTCCTGCCTCTTACACCTTTTAATTGCCCATCCATGTCCGAAAACAACCGTCATATTGCCACCGTCGATAAGCGTCCTTTTTTTGAAAAAGCGCTGACTTATGGCGCGCACAATGACATTATCGATCGCGCTAAAATCCAGGTAATCATCGCGGACGGCGCCAAAGGATCGGTACAAATTGCCAATTTTTTCGGTTCGAGTCATCTGCACACCGATCTGGACAACGCACGCAAGCGTATGGTCAATCTGATCAGCCTTTACCTTGAAGACGCCTGTCAGGGTAACTTGGAGGAGGCCGCCATATCATTGCGTGACAATTCTTTTTTATCCCATTCACGTGGCGGCAACGAAATGCTAAAGGCGTTGCACGCATTGCCGGACTGCGCAGTGTTCGGCGACGTAAAAAGTCAGGACGTTAAAAGTTTTCAGGATGAGCGCACGCTCATCAAACCCTATTCATTAAGTGCCTACCGCAAAGAACGCCAAACTCGGGAAGAAGACGCCAACACGCTGGCGGCCGCGACCTGGTTCGCCAAAAGCATGGGACTGCCGCGCTCAGCACTTGAGTTCACGAGTGCCGAAACGGTTATCCGTAGCGCTATTCTAGTGCGTGCAGCAGGGGCGGACAGCTTCCCCGGGCGCAATGCTTTTGCGGCACAGCTGAGCACCGTCCGTATCCAGGCGACCGCCGTTGGCAAATTGAAAATAGCCAAAAAGCTGCTCGATGATGTGCCGGAAGAGTATCAAAAGATCTGCGATAAAATTCGCCGGGAAATTGAAAAACACGACGGTCCGCTGATCGTAAATAGCGCCCTCGGCCTCGACGAAATGCGCAATACGGTGGAGCTGCGCTATTTCGTGCGAGAGAGTGGGATGGACGATGTCGAGGAGTTCGATACCCTGATGTCGGAAGAGTGGCGCAAGGTCACCGGCGGCAAAGAGGACCCATTTTCGCGCCTCACCGCCTTTTTGTGTATCGCAGCGGACACCAGGCCCAAGACCACGATTTCCGAAGCGGAAGCCAAAGCGATCACGCGCCAGGTGCGTCAACGCGGCTTTAATAGCGAAGCCGTGGCGTCGTTTATCGCCAACGCTGCGCCATTTGAAATGAAAGATAATTTGTTATCGTTATGGGAGGAGGAATTCCTCCCCGAGGCAGCGGCATTCATGCTGGACAAGGATGATGACAAATACGTCAGCGCGATCAAATTTTTAAAAGAGAATTGCAACGTCAGGACGAAGTCTGCACCCAAGACAAAAGCTAGCGTGGCGAAGTAAAAAGATCTGAAAAGCTAGCTCCCTGACGCCGCCGATATGGTTATTTGGCGTGGCGCAGGTTAAACCTTGGCACCTCGTTATCTGGGTCATTCCATGGCAATTGCGCGCGGGGCTTCTATCACCAGACTGGATTCTGCATGGGCCACACAAGGGAGAATATAGCCGTCATATTTTTCGTCTGCGCTCAGTCCCGGCCATTCGATATCATATCTGACGCGACCGCTCAGCATCCGGCACAAGCAGGTTCGACACGTCCCGTTGCGGCATGAACTAGGCAGAATGACGCCACCATTTCTGGCTGCCTGCAATAATGTCACCGTATTAGTTGATTCAAATACCCAACCTTTTGGCGCTATCATTATCTGAAATGCTTTATCCATAGTGCGTCGTTAAAAGGTTATTCACCGGTTAGTGAAGGGTTATTGCGAGTGTTATTGCGTGTGAGGGATGCTTATTGGCTTATTGGGGGCCGCCGGACGGCATTTGGTACCAGGCGCAATCAAGAGTGCCTTTTTGATAGTTGTCATACGATAAATAATCAGGCCCCACGATCAAGAAGGTAACCGCGACTCCTATAAATGTACTTTCATAAGTCTTACCTCCTCGCGGTACCATAAACCTTACAATACACCGTTTTTACGCTCTAAAATTGCGTAGATCGATGGATCTGATCTGGACGCTCTGATAGGGGTGAGCAAAGTGCGAACGATAACGCAAAATCGTCCTGAATTCCCTGTCCCGATAGCGCTTTATCCATTACAGTAACGTTCTTAAATTCAGCACAAATCTTAAATATTTTAAGGAAGCCGCCTAATTTCTCAAGCACATTTTAGCGCGCTGGACTCTCATCAACGGTAAGGTGCAACAATGCAAGACTCAGACGTCGACCCGATTGATCTATACGCTAAACGGCCCTGGATAGTGTTAAACACCACCTACGACATCGAAGCATGGATTGATAGCTACAACCGCGATCTGCAACATGCCATCAAAAAAAACAACGCGACCGGTTACGGTATTTGTTTTTTTCTGGAATTGGGTGGCGAGATTTACTTGCACACCACGCAGGAAGGTGACGTCATGCTTGATGTCACCCCAGACGCAGAGTGGGTCAGTCCGGTCATCACTGCGGCCACCGGCGTTGCCGCGCCCGGATCGCAAATATGGGCGTTGCCCGGCGATACATTGACACAATTAATACTCGGGCTCAGCAACATGATCGCAGCCACTCGCATCGTGCTGGATCATCCATTTAAAGTGCCAAAATATTAAGCTAGCGCCCAACGCTACTAAATCCAAGACGTTTCTGGCGTCTTTGCGCCCTTTTCGCATCAAAAAAGTCATTAGTCGGCCATGAATAAATTAAGAGAACGGCCTCTGGCATAGGTTGGATACGTAAAAGTAGTTGCTGAATTCGAAGCGGCCAAACGGGCTGTGATCATCAAGGCCGCCAGCATCAGGCGTGTGATTGTCGACACCACGGCGATGGAAAAGGCGATTGTCCATCCGACCGACTCGCGCTTGCTGGAACGCGCGCGCTGCCA
>NZ_JAAOZT010000011.1 GCF_011947285.1 Glaciimonas immobilis
ACGGCAACGCTATCGGGTCCAGGCCGATGTGACGGTGCAGCCGACCAGCGATAATCTGCGCCCCGAACGGCTGACCGTTAAACCGTTCACGCACGGCCCGTCCACCGCACGCGTGGTCGGCCCGGCCGGCCACAACCTGTGGACCGATGTGCTCGGACGCATCAAAGTGCAGTTCCCGTGGGACCGCTCGGGACGCCGGGATCAGACCAGCAGTTGCTGGGTCCGGGTCGCATCACCGTGGGCCGGTAACCAGCTTGGCAGCATGCAGGTGCCGCGGATCGGGCAGGAAGTGATTGTTGACTTCATCGGCGGTGACCCGGACTTGCCGATTTGCACCGGACGCGTGTTTAACCAGATGAACGGTCCGCCGTGGGCGCTGCCCGGGCAAAGCGCGTTATCGGGCTTGCGCTCACGCGAACTGACGCCGGCGGGCGGCAATGCGGTGGCCGGGCGCAGCAACCATCTGGTGCTCGACGACACCGCCGGTAAAATACAGAGTCAGCTCAAAAGCGATCACCAGCATAGCCAGTTGAGCTTAGGCCACATCACGCGCATTGATGACAATGCCGGACGCAAAGATGCACGCGGACAAGGCTTTGAATTGCGTACCGACGGGCATGGCGCGATCCGGGCCAGAGACGGTTTGCTGATCACGACCGAAGCGCGCACCAACGCCGCCGGGCATACTACCGACGCCAGCGAAACAGTCCAGCGTCTGGCTGCGGCGCAGGCGCAGCAGCAACGTCTGGCTGCTCTGGCGCAGCAACATGGGGCGCTGGAGGCGGCCGACAACGATGCGGTCATCCACCGACTGGCGACCCAACAATCGGCGCTGGCTGGCAGCGGCGGCAATCCGTCCGACAATATCTTTCCGGAATTCACGGCACCGCATCTGCTGCTGGCCAGCCCGGCGGGCATCGCGACGACGACCCCGCACTCGACGCACATTGCCAGCGGTGAACAGATCGCGCTGACCAGCGGCGAGAGCCTGAGTTTATCGGTCGGACAGCGGCTGATCGCGAATGTAAAAAACGGGATTCGGCTGTTTGCGTATAACGCGGGGATGAAAATGCTGGCCGCCAGCGGCGACATTCAACTCTCGGCGTTGAAAGATAGCGTTAACATTTTAGCCAGACTTAACATTACCCACACCGCCACGCAGATCACCATCAACGCCAAAGAAGAAGTCTGCATCAATGGCGGTGGCAGCTATAGCCGTTGGAATGCCAGCGGGATGACCAGCGGCACCAAAGGTAGCTGGACCGCCCATGCCGCCGGGCATTCGATGGTCGGGCCCGATAGCCTGCCGGTAGAGTGGCCACAGTTTCCGCAGGCTGTATGCAAAGAATGTGAAAAAGCGGCAATGACTGCACAAAGATCTTTAAGCGACCCCGCAAATAAAAAACAGCCATCAAGGAAAAGCATATGAATTACGGCGTTGATCCACACCATCCCGATTTATTAGGTCAGATCGAAGCGACATTGGCGGCGCTAACCGAAAAGCATCCCGATCTCATAACCACTCTATTAATCAATGGGACGTTTGATGACGAGCTGGCCTCCGAGTTCTTCATGCAAAGTAAGGGGCTGCGGACAGGCGTTGTGTCGCTCTATGAGAACTCGGTATTAAGCGGTCTCGAAGAATGCGCTCCCTTTTTGCTCACTGCTGAAATGACTCGCTTGCCCCGATTATTAGCACGCAGTCAAGGCGTTCCGATGTTCAGCCTCCTGCAAAGTACGCTGACAATCCATGCATTGCAACGCCACTTCTCAGCGTTCCTGCAAGTACGTACACCCTCCGATGGACTATGTTTCCCGCTGCGATTTTCCGACGCCATGTGCAGTCAAAATATTTTGCGATGCCTGAATGACGCACAACGCATTAAATTCTGCTCCGGCTTCACCGCGTGGCATTTAGTTAATCGCGGAGGAACGCTGACCACTATAGAGGGCACCTGCTTCAATGCCACATCCTACACGCCGCCCATTGTAAGCGCCGACAACGCAATCGATATCACCGACAAACAATACGCACGGCTAATACATGGTGGCGAGGCAGCCTACCTATTGTGTCATTTCGCCCGAACAGTACCAGCCCTTGTCACCGGTGCGCCGCTGTCCATAAAGTACACGATGATCACCAGCATGCTCGCCGCCATGGATCGCCGCGACATCATGGATGACACTGAACGCAGAGATTTACTGTCGCATGCACTGAGGATGTCAGATCGCGAACGCGCAGTGGCTATGCTGGACGCGGCCCAACAACACGGAACGAAAATCGCGATACAGCGTTTTACGTAATATTCAACTCATTATCAAAGACAAAAAATGCGAATACAAAACGTTCTGTTAATAGCGGTCATCTTTATGCTCAGCGCCTGCGCTCTGAAGACCTCTAAACCTGCCCGATCCTTACAGATAATTCCGTATGTTGATATACCGATGGCCCCGGTATCGATAGGATGTCTAAGCCACGACGGAGCGCCGTACATCTATTCATTCTCTGTCGAGGAATTTTATAGCAAGCGTATGGTGGGTGGACTCAGTTGTGGAGGTTCGGGAGCTTTTGCTTATATGCTGCCTCTGCAGTGGAAGCCAGGAATGAAGGTCAAAGTTCGCTGGAAACCGAACGCACGTGAATGGATAGAAAAAACCACTGCTATCAGACGATATGACGAAGCAGGAGACATTTTCGTTCATTTTTTTGCAAACGACGAAGTACGGATAGTCTCATCGCCTCTCAGTTATCCACAGAGTCCTCAACATCCCATATTAAATAGCGTTACCGTTGCACCACCAGAGGAAGAATAAATGCATACCACTATTGAATCTGCACCACTCATTATTTCTGACCGCATCGAAAAATGAAATGGCATTGTCGGTTACCGCATTACGTGTCGTGCAAGGCATGGACAGACACCCCCGACACGTTTTTTGGTAATCACCGTTCCCCCATTACCGACACCCGGGACTAAAAATGCGAATACAAAACGTTCTGTTAATAGCGGTCATCTTTATGCTCAGCGCCTGCGCTACAAAGACCTCCAAACCTGCCCGACCTTTACAAATAATTCCGTATGTTGATATAGCGATGGCCCCGGTATCGATAGGTTGTTTAAGTCACGACGGAGCGCCGTACATCTATTCATTCTCTGTCGAGGAATTTTATAGCAAGCGTATGGTGGGTGGTCTCAGTTGTGGAGGCACTGGAGCTTTTGGCTATATGCTGCCGATGCAGTGGCATTCGGGGATGAAGGTCAAAGTGCGTTGGAATCGACCGATCAAAGGTGAAGATTACTGGATAGAAAAAACTACTTCAATCAGGCGATATGACATGCCAGGAACACTCTTTGTCCATTTCTTTGCAAACGACGAAGTACGGGTAGTCTCATCGCCTCTCAGTTATCCACAGAGTCCTAAACATCCCATATTAAATAGCGTTACCGTTGCACCCCCAGAGGAAGAATAAATGCATACCACTATTCAATCTGCACCACTCATTATTTCTGACCGCATCGAAAAATGAAATGGCATTGTCGGTTACCGCATTACGTGTCGTGCAAGGCATGGACAGACACCCCCGACACGTTTTTTGGTAATCACCGTTCCCCCATTACCGACACCCGGGACTAAAAATGCGAATACAAAACGTTCTGTTAATAGCGGTCATCTTTATGCTCAGCGCCTGCGCTACAAAGACTTCCAAACCTGCCCGACCTTTACAGATAATTCCGTATGTTGATATAGCGATGGCCCCGGTATCGATAGGTTGTTTAAGTCACGACGGAGCGCCATCTATCTCTTCATTCACTGTCGAGGAATTTTATAGTACGCGTATGGTCGGTGGCCTTAGTTGCGGAGGCACTGGGGCTTTTGGCTATATGCTGCCGATGCATTGGCAATCGGGTATGAAGGTCAAAGTTCGCTGGAAACCGAACGCACGTGCATGGATAGAAAAAACTACTTCAATCAGGCGATATGATATGCCAGGAACACTCTTTGTTCATTTCTTTGCAAACGACGAAGTACGGGTAGTCTCATCGCCCCTTAGTTATCCCCAAAGTCCTCAACATCCCATATTAAGTAGCGCTACCGTTGCGCCACCAGAGGAAGAATAAATGCATACCACTATTAAATCTGCACCACTCATTATTTCTGATCGCATCGAAAATGAAATGGCGCTATCGGTCACTGAACTATGTGCGGTACAAGGCTTGGATAAACGCCCGGCAAAAAATGGACCGCCATGTCAGTGCGGGATCAAGATAGGGATTTTCTTTGATGGCACCAACAACAATAAGGATCGCGATGAGCCCAATAACGGTCACACGAATGTCGTAAAATTATTTAATGCCCATAAAGATGTTAATGAAAAAGGAGCACTTCAGGAACCTTATCATTATAAATTCTACGTTCCGGGAGTAGGTACTCCTTTTCCTGCCAATCGCGAATTAGGGGAATCGGCACGCGGCAATGCATTTGGAGAAGGCGGTGCGGCAAGAATTTTATTTGGCTTGTTGCAGGTGTGCAACGCGGTATATAGGACATTTAATGAAGACATTGCGATGTTCCATGATTTAGAGATTGCCACCAAACTCCAACAATACGCCCAAGACCTCGATAACAGCGATCCGCTGAATCCCCACGCTCCGCTTCCCAACTCGCGTAGTTGGCTGAATGCCTTCAATAAAAAAATAACGCCCGAACTGATCGCTGCACGCATAAAACGTCCATGGCCGGACATTGCGCACATCAGCCTCTCTGTGATTGGCTTTTCACGTGGCGCGGCACAAGCGCGGGCGTTCTGTTACTGGTTTAGCGAACTGTTGTCCCCAGATAATACTTTTGCGGGCCTGCCGGTCAGCATTGATTTTTTAGGATTGTTCGATAGTGTCTCAAGTATCGGGCCATCGCAATCGATCGCGGAAACCCTTCCGTTCTCAGCCGCAGATGGACATTGGAGCTGGGCCAAACAACTCTTTGATCCATTACCAGACTGCGTTAAACAGACGGTCCATTTTATCGCAGCCCATGAGCAACGTCGCAACTTTCCGCTGACACGGGTAAAGGGTCATAACGTGACCGAAGTGCTCTATCCCGGTGTGCATTCGGATGTCGGGGGTGCCTATGCGCCCGGCGATCAGGGGCGCGCCATGCGCAACAATAAAGGCGAGACGGGATTGCTGGTAGCGCAGGTCGCGCTGGCACACATGCATCGGGCCGCCAGTAAAGCAGGCGTTGCACTGGCCGCCTATTGTGTGATGGATGAGCGCCTTAAAAAGGACTACATCATCAGCCCACGACTGGCGGTCGCCTGGAACGATTATATGGCGGCGGGGCAAAGTGCGTTTGAGGGGGTGCCCGGAGATAACATTGTCCGCACCTATCGCGGCATGGTGCGCAAACACATGGCGCTGTATTACGCATTCAGGCGACTGTATTTGGGCGGTTTGGATAACTCGCTTGGGTATAGCCGCGCCAATCCGCAAGCTCAGGAAGATCTGCAGAGCTATAACGTTTTGCTGCGAGGAGATGTGGGCCTGCTCAGGCAACGGGCCGAAGTAGCGAGAGTATTGCCCGGCGGCGCTAACCGACCTGCCAATATTCCCGGTAGCCCGCTCTTGCAGTTTAGTGCAGAACCACACCTGAGCGTTAACGCCTGGCAATTAAGATTAGCAAAGGAAGGTGCTGTGCCAGGGCCAGAAGAGTTATGGGCACTGGAAGAAATGATGAGAAGCCCAATCTCCCCGAAAACCCCTTTTCTGGTATTGCTGGAAGAGTATCTTCACGATTCACTGGCCAGCTTTTCTATTGCCGGTTACCAATCGAACCTGGATAAGGCGGAAGAATTATTGTCGATGGCAACCGATTTTGACAACGATGGCGAAGCCCCGACGACACCGTATCGAAGTCGGGTATGGAAGAACTATCAGGACGCCATTAAAGCCGATCCAAAGATAGGTCAGATACTGCAAAAGCGTATAGACACTATCAAACACGCTGACAATTTTTCTGGTTACCGCAGAGACAAAATTAGGGCACAGGAAAGAGCCGAGCAGCAAATCGGATTTTCACCGGCTGAACAAGCCACACTGGCCGAATTTTTTCCGACGCAGGGTGATGTGGATGTGGCGGAATTGCGTAATTGGGTCATTCGTTCCCAAACCAGAACACGACGAGAAGGTAGTGGCTATTTGCGGCAACGGCATGTGTTTGAATAGAAGCTGCAACTGGTCGCAAAACAATCGCGTGCTTGCGTTGGATGTCAGTCGTGCACGGAGGTACGCGTTGCCAATGCGCGACCAGTGAAAGACAGCAGCCAACATACTGGGAGCGTTCTTTACTTAAAAGTTATACTTTCACACTCGATAATTCAGACAACAAATATAAGGAAGCAAATGTCCCCCGGCACCACCGACCTGCCATTTCCTGTTATCCGCAATTTCAGTTTACATTATCGAAAATATTTATTTGCGCTATTCGTCTCCACACTATTGCTCCAGCCGTTGTCACTAAGCGCCACAACGACCGAGCGACCTCCTCCACCGTTAATGCAGGCAAACGTTTATCATCCGGGCGTGAATTTGAATAATTATTGGGTGAGCGAAAAGTTTGATGGCGTGCGGGGATATTGGGACGGCGAGGCTTTGTGGACGCGCGGTGGCAATCCGATTTATGCGCCGGCATGGTTCACCTCCGGGTGGCCGAAGGTAGCGATGGACGGTGAGTTGTGGGCTGGGCGCGGACAATTTAATCAGGCGGTGTCTACCGTCAGGCAAAAGACGCCCGATGATGCAGCATGGCGACAAATACAGTTTATGGTATTTGATTTGCCTGCATATCCTGGAACGTTTGATACGCGCATTCTGGCGATGCAAAATCTGGTTACCACATTAGCAAAGCCGTGGGTGCAGCCAGTGGCGCAAGTTAAGGTCAAAGATCAAAAGTCGCTGACCGCAATGCTCGAAAGAAATGTCAGGCAAGATGGTGAAGGTTTGATGTTGCATCGGGGAGATGCACTCTATCGCGGCATCCGTAGCGATGACTTATTGAAACTTAAAACCCACGACGATACCGAAGCAAAGGTCGTCGGTTACCTTCCAGGCAAAGGAAAGCATCAAGGAGTAATGGGAGCGCTAGTAGTAGAAACGCCAAAGGGATTACGTTTTCGGATCGGCACCGGCTTTAAGGATACGGACCGACAAAAGCCACCAGTGATCGGGAGCTGGATCACCTATCGCTATCGCGGGTTGAACCCCAGTGGCGTACCGCGATTTGCCAGTTTTATGCGGGTTCGGGAGGAGATGTCTCCGCCCACGGGCGCGCCGTAGTTGCTTGTATTTCAAGCGCTGTGAGCTAGCCGCTCAAGGGTTGATTCAATTCAACTGAATTTAGTTCGGCTTGTGCTTGTGAAGATCAAATCAATCAATTGCTCAGACCAATAAAGGCCTGAGCACTTTAGGAGCAGACAATGCAACGGCGTTTAAGATTAGGAATGGTTGGCGGTGGTCAGGGTGCTTTCATCGGTTCGGTGCATCGGATTGCGGCGCGGCTTGATGATTATTATGAATTGGTAGCAGCCGCGTTGTCGAGCGATCCGACACGCGCTGCCAACAGCGCTGACGCCATACGCCTTGATCCGCGCCGAAGTTATAGCGACTATCGGGAGATGGCGCGTCAGGAAGCAGCAAGACCGGATGGCGTCGAGGTGGTGGCGATTGTCACGCCAAATTATTTGCATGCACCGGTTGCAACGGCATTTTTAGAGGTGGGAATCCATGTAATCTGCGATAAGCCGTTGGGTATTTCGCTCAAGGAAGGTCGGCAACTAGCGGCGCTTGCCTTACAAAAAAACCGTGTTTTTGCACTGACGCATACCTACACCGGTTATCCGATGGTGCGGCATGCCCGAGCAATGGTCGAAGCGGGTGATTTGGGCGACTTAAGGTTGATCCAGGTCGAGTATTCACAGGATTGGCTGGCTGCTTCTATCGGCAGCGCCAATACCGGCGCCGCTGATAACTGGCACAACGATCCACTACGTTCGGGCCCTGGTGGAACGTTGGCTGATGTCGGCACGCATGCTTATCAAATGGCGCAGTTTATCAGCGGTGAGACGCCCACCCAGTTGCTGGCTGAACTGCATACTTTCGTTCCTGGTCGCCCTCTGGATGACCATGTGCAAGTGATGCTGCGCTATGCCAACGGCGCCCGTGGAACGCTGTGGGCGAGTCAGGTTGCAACCGGCTGTGAAAATGCAGTGCGCATACGTTTGTATGGCAGCAAGGCCCAACTGGCCTTCAATCAGGAAAATCCCAACGAATTATGGTTTACACCGCAAGGCGGCAATGCTCAGCGCTTAACGCCGGGGCGCGTTGGGAGCGCGGCAGCGGCACATGCCACGCGATTGCCAGCTGGCCATCCCGAGGGCTATATTGAAGCTTTTGCGCAATTATATGTTGATGCAGCGTTGCAGATTATGGCTGTTAATGCGGGTCAGTCGATTCCCGAGGCGGCACGCTGGCTTACTAATGTTCATGATGGTGTGGCGGGGATGGCGTTTATTGAGGCGGTTATTCGTAGCCATGAAAATGACGCTCGATGGACCGATATAGCATGCTAGGGGCGTGGTGAAACCGTAGAGTGAGTAAAGCAATCGGTCTGCAAGTCCGCCCACAACGGGGGGCGTTAGTGATCTTTGGGGAGCGGGATTTAAAAGTCTTGTCTGGCGTTATCGCTACGGAAAGTCTGGCGGACAATTCCAGCGCGGTGCTCCGAGGATACTGTTGGGGGGGCGGACAGCCGTAACGACACCATGAAGCTAAAAAAATGTTCTTTGCCCAATCTATGTCAATAGTATCGTTTACTTGGATGCCCCTTTCATTGTTAGTGGATAGCTACGATTTACACTCAGGCACGTTGATGCCGTATTTGAAAGCGGGCGTCCATTAGATTACTTTTTTGCGACACATTCTGGGGCGCTCCTATTCGGCAAGGCGTTTTGGATCGTTGGAATTAAAGTCCTCTTTGTCATCATTATCGATCCACTGCTTGAACATCGGCTTTTCATCAGTCGAAGTCGTCGCAATTGTCGGGGGCATGGCCCCTATGAAGAGCGTTTGACAACCTTGCACTACCAACGCTCTATTACATTCGCGCCCATACAGTCTGCGGACTAGTAATTATCTGATTATTCAACCGCTCTCCGGCATCTGGCCCTGCCCCATCGAATACCACGTTTGTGCTTCTTTCTGCTGTGGTGATGAGATTTTTAGCAAAGACTTAACTTCGTAATAAGGCTTGTGCGGTGGAGGGTGGGGGCGACGACGGCGGTGTTATTTGCGTAATATCACGGGTGCTAGTAGCGGCGCTTCTCGATTCGCGACGTTGTCAATAGTACTTTCAATGTAGTCCGCGTTACGCATTGCATCATGGATCAGCTTGTGCATGAATAACTTTGTCTCGTAAGGAGTTGCCATTCTTCCCATTTGTGCGGATAGTGCAAACACTACCGTATATGGTAAGCAATACTCTATCTCTTTTAAACATGTAGACTTTCTTCCGCCTGCGTCGAAATAGTGAGGTCCTATTTGTGTAAGTTTTTCCGTCGTGGCCAAAGATAACGCTGAATTTATCGTCAGCATTTCGCCGGATGACGTCGTGGGGCACGTTATCTGGAACGCTCTCAATTGCGATGAACTTTCCACTGGTATATGCCTGGAATACACTGCGGTCATCCCTGACAATGAGCAACATGCGATTTTTTGAAAAATCTGGCAACAGCGCAATGAAAGTCAGCGTAACTTTCGCACTCATCCATTTGCTAGGACTGATCAAAGTATCTATTACCCGATATGTGGCCGGATATAATTTCCGCCGTTGCGCTTCTGAAAGGCTCTGCTGAAAAAGTAAAGTGGAGAATAATTTTGTAGGATCATGTTAATTGGCTTAGTGTGTACAGCATTGATAGTGGGCTTTCTTGAAGACAGCCTTTGACTACCGGGAGCGAATAGCGCTACCTCTTTCGGCATAGCCCGACGACCGGAGCGCTCCGCTATCCGACCTGAATTTTTCACTATTCCAGCCGGGCGTGAATAAGGCGTTAATAATGACGTGGGCCAACTGAATGCACGAAGTTGCATTGATGAACTACGGGCGGCTATTACTTAGCGGCGACATTGCTGATTGCGGGCGCTGGCGCGGACTGCTCCACGCGGTTATAAGTACTGGGGCGGGGGAACAAAGGATTAATTATTCGCATTTTCAAACCTTTCGTAATAACAAAAAGAATCAGCTTCGGTTTGACTTGCCATATTATTGCGGTATGAAGAGTTCCTTTCCCTGAAAATGGCGCAATGCTGTGCGCCACATTACGTGTTGAACTGCACAGCACAATAGTATTTACTAACGAAATTTACTTTTAATGTTCTGGCAACGAGCTTATCTATTCTGCCATATGGTTACATCAGAATTTATAGGCAACTACTGGATGAGGCAATAAGACAAGAATGAAAAAATTGGAATTTTGAATCAGAGCAGAATGGAAGACAACTCCAGAACCAAACCCTTCTAACTCCATTGGGGCATATCGCCTGATCATTCCGGTTTAACTACGACTGATATTTAGGCGTCCGCCGAAGGTGCGGAGGTGCGGCATAAGTGGGATGGGACATGTTGATGAACAACTTGCGGCCAGGGGCAAGGGCATTTAGCCTGCTTTTGAGTTTCAGGAATCTAAGCTGCCTATATCAATATTAAAACTAATACCTGTTTAACTGCTGTAATCTAGTTTTGGCCTACATCCGGATACGCAGGTTTTATGTTAGCGCGCCCTTAAACGTCACTTATGAGGGTGTAAATAATTATGTATCAACGAAGTGTGCGGCGCGTACGTGCCACGTCTAATTTTTCGCACAAAATAGCCGTACCCTCGATTAAACGCGGTCCTGCGCGGTTCATCAAATCGGCGTCGATACCGAACAGATTATCGCGTTGCACTGCCAGCAAGCCCGGGTAACTGCGCCAATAGTCCAGATCGCTTTTATCGTCTTTGCGCTGACCACTTATTAGTACCTCGGGGTTTTCAATTAATACTGCTTCGATGTTTACTACCGGTGCTGTTACCGCCAGCTTAGCGAAGATATTTTCGCCGCCGCAGATGTTGATCGCGTCGCTGACAATCTGATTGCCGTTAAGCGTATACAAGGGCCGACTCCAGACCTGATAAAACACCCGGACCCGCGGGCGCTGCTGATATGCGGTGGTCAGTGCATTGATTTTCCAAAGCATCGCTGCGGATGCTTTTTCGGCTTCTTTGGAAGTACCTAACAACTTACCCAAGCGAATCACGCTGTCCGGAATATCGCGTAGCTTACGTGGCTCGCTGAAAAATAAGGGAATTCCTAACTTGCGCAATTGCTCCACCTGACGGTCGGCGCCGCTGTGGCGCCAGACCACGAGCAGATCCGGCTTTAGCGCGATCAGGCGCTCGATATCCAGCAAGTTGCTGTCGCCAATCCTAGGGATTTGTTTGGCAGCATCCGGATAATCGCTGTATGTCACCGTACCGACGATACGCGCACCACCGCCAGCGGAAAATACCAATTCCGTCGCATGCGGTGCCAACGTCACCACGCGCATTGCTGGCCGGGCTAGCGTGACGATATTACCGGCATCATCTTGAGCACTGACCGCTCCGGCAGCGTTTGCCATTACAGCAATTTGTACGGTAATAAAGCAAATGGCAAGAATAAGGGCGCGTTTCATGGCGATTGGTTTTAGGTTATTTGCTTGAATATCGGTTGAACGAACAAAATCTGCACGCGCAGCTAACGGATTTGTAGAAAATTTATCGAAGAAATAAATGCCCTTTTACATCAAAGGACGTTGGCTGGTGAGCCTCGTGAGCTTTTGTCCACGGGAATAAAAATAGTCCTATTTTCGTGGCGAACCAGTTCTATCGGATGCCCCAGACAACGGCTTAAAATAGGGCCTGTCATCACCTTTGCCACCGGACCTGCTTGCCACTGTCCATCTCCCATCAACAATAGCGCATGACTGGCGACACTATGTGCCAGGTTAAGGTCGTGACCGACCATCACTACCGCCTTGTCCGAGCCCATTGCACCACACAATTCAGCCAACAATTGCATGACGCTGACCTGATGCGCCAGGTCGAGCGCGTTCGCGGGTTCATCCAGCAATAACAAAGGCGTATCCTGTGCCAGCACCGCCGCGATCGCTACGCGCTGACGCTCGCCACCTGAGAGGGTACGGATATCACGCTCCGCCAATGCCTCTACGTCAAGCGCCCGCAAGGCTGCGAAAGCAGACTCCCGGTCGGCCTCAGACTCCCAATAGCGTGCGTCATGATACGGATGCCGCGCAGCCAATACGGCTTCAATCACCCGATAGCCGAAGGCATCGCGGGTGCCTTGGGGCAAGAATGCCCGCATACGCGCCAGATCTTGCAAGGACCACTCCGATAAGGGGCGCCCGGACAGCTCAACCATACCGCCATCGGCTGGGCGCAAACCGGCCAGACAACGCAGAAAGGTACTCTTTCCAGCCCCATTACGTCCAATGACACACCAAAGCTGACCGGGACGCAACTCCCAATGGAGACCAGCAACCAGCGTACGGTCCCCAATAGTCATTGTCAGGTCGCGCGTGCGCATAAGCGAAGGCGTCGTTATCATCGTTTGCGAATATGGTGTAATTGCAATAAAAAGGCTGGCACCCCGATCAATGCCGTAATCACGCCTACCGGCAATTGAGTCGGCGCGATGACTGTACGCGCCAACGTGTCCGCAAGGACCAGAAAAGTGCCGCCGACAATCGCCGCCGCTGGCAACAACAAACGGTGATCCGGGCCCAATGCAAAGCGGCATGCATGTGGCACGATTAGTCCGACAAAGCCTATCGCGCCCGCACTGCTTACGGTGCAGGCGGTCAATAAGGCCGCGCAAAAGAATAATCCTTTACGCAACGATGCCACGTGGATTCCCAGCGTGGCCGCGGCTTCTGCATGTAATACCATGACGTTGATGTGGCGCGCCTTGCGCAAAGCGAAAATCATCGCGCCGCTCAAAACGACCCAAGGAAGCCAACGCAATTGTGTACCAGACAAATCACCGATTAGCCAAAACACCATGCTGCGCAGTCGGCTGTCCGGCGCGATCGACAGCATCAATGTGACCATGGCCCCGCAGCCCGACGCAACAATCACGCCGGTCAACAATAGCAAGGGCGCATTACCATCCGCAATGCCGCCACGTAAATCGCGATAAGCCAGGCCGAAGAGTAATAGCGCGACAGCAATCGCGCCAGCAAAAGCGGCGACATCAATCATCCACGTCGCACTAAAAAACAGCATCGCCAACAACGCCCCCACCGCAGCACCGCCAGAGACGCCCAGCACATAAGGGTCGGCCAACGGATTACGCAATAACGCCTGCATCATCACTCCAGCTAACGCTAGCATTGCGCCCGTAACAAACCCCGCTAAAGCGCGTTCAAGACGCAGCGCCAATAGCGTCGCCGCCATGGTCTTGGGCGCACCGCGTAACACATCAGTCAAAGCGCCAACAATTTCAGAAAACGGCAACGTCACCGAACCGACCGCACATGCAAAAAAAATACTGATTAGCGCTAGCAAACCGACGCCACTAAGTATCACGATTGCGCGCCTTCTGCCCTGCATCACGCACAGCGAAGGAGATTGAGATTTTTTGATTGCTGTGCTGATAATCACTTTTTCTTTCGTACAAAAAATTGACCAACGACTACTTATCTGAATCCGTAACGAACCCCAACAAACAAGTTGGAGCCAGCAGTCGCATAGTATCGCGCCAATTCGTAATCCTTATTAAACACATTATTCCAGCGTCCAAACAACGCCCAATTGCCGGTCAAGTCATAACTGGCATATAAATTAACCACACTATAGCCACCGAGCACCGTCTGATTGTCTGTGTCATCGTAACGTTTACCCGAGGTCACAAGTTCAACACCGGCCTTTGTCGCGCCGCTACCATAATCCAGCGCCACCGTTGCATGCTGCCGCGCACGTCGCGGCAACAATTTACCGGTCGTGTCATCACGCGGGTTTTGTAGGTCCATTGAAGCACGTAACGCCCAGTCGCCCAGAAGCCTGCTGGCGCCTACCGAAACACCTTCCAGCGTGGCCTTGTCAACGTTATACGCGCAGCCGTAAGGATAGGCTGCGGGATCGATTGGGCAAGTCGACGTAGAGATTATCAAATCGGTGATTTTGTTACGATAGTAAGAAACATTTAACTGTGACGTTCCATCATCGTAGACAAGCCCCAATTCGGCATTTTTCCCTTTTTCTGGCTTGTTGGTAGCAATCCCATAACCCGGGTAATACAACTCGTTAAAAGTTGGCGCTCTGAAACTGGTGCCATAGCTTGCATTGGCGCGCCAGTCCTTGCTCAGACGATACCCGTAGCCAAGACTTCCGGTGACATGATCGCCAAACTGTGCGCTGTTGTCATTGCGGATACTGATCGTTGCCAGATGTGCTCCGCGTTTTAATTGGTACGATGCCGCCGCAGAGTTGGTGGTGCGGTCTCCAGACAACCCGGTAGCAGCAACTTCTTCGACGCGACGCTCAAACAATAACTGCAAAACATCCGGTCCCAGCAGCAAATCATTCTGCCAGCTGTAGTTATTCTGCGTCGTGGTAATTTCACTATATCCATAAGACTGATCGCTACTGATATTGGTCGACTTATCTGTGGTCTGCGATAGCTGAAGCTTGCTGGTCCACCACGGCACTATCTGGTTTTTGGCATACACTGCCACGTCTGTCAGTTTTTGAATAGTCCGGGCATCAAAGCCGGGACCGTTGTCGAACTGCGCATTCAGTCGGCTCTGTAAGAAGGTGACACCAACTTCCTGTCCCTTGGCCAACACAATGCCAAACTGACCGCTCGTGCTGTCTTTTTTGTAGCCATCTTTATCCGGATCGTAAGCGCTATAAGGCGAAGGGTTCGGCTTGGTTGCGGAAAAACCGTCCGCACTTTCATGCGCAGCGGCGATCGCGTAGCTAAAGCGATGATCGCCTTCAGTGGATCCAGAAACGCTCGCATCCATCGTGCGCGTGCCGTAACTGCCGTATCCGGCCGAGGCGTTAAAGCGGGATGTACCAGCGCCTTTTCTGGTGAAAATCTGGATAACGCCACCGATGGCATCAGCACCGTAAAAACTGCTAAGTGGACCGTACACAATTTCAATGTGATCGATTTGCGACAGTGGAATACTGGACCAGGTCGCGCCGCCAGTGGTGGAGGACCCCACGCGGACGCCATCAATTAATACCACGTTCTGGTTGTTCGCCGCACCACGCATGAAAACCGATGCAGTGGTGCCGGGACCACCATAAGTGGATATCTCGATACCGCGTTGCTTCTGCAACAGTTCAACCAGCGAAGTTTGGCCTGATTGCGCAATTTGTTGCGCAGATATGGTCACGTTGTCGCTCAATACATCGCCAGCCTTTTGCGGCGTGCGGGTAGCTGTTACCAGTACCGGATCGAGCGCTTCGTCGGACGCAGCGTGCGCCAAAATAGAAAACGAGAAAGTAGAAATAACCAGAGTAGAAAGGCACCAGGGCGCAATCATTCGCGCTGGGGTGCGCGGACGGGTCTTTAAAACAATTGAAGTCATGATAAATTAATTATGAATACGTATCAGCTTGCCTCCCCGCGAGCTGATTCAAAAGAGATACCAATTCAGATTTATCGCGCTTTACCGATGACCCTGTAAATTGCTTCCTCAGTGGTATTTCCACCCGCTTTGGCCGGTATCCGGGCTATCAAGTCCAACTGCCTTACCTTCCCATGCAAATCAGCACAGTGGCGTCAGAGGCAGCTTGTCACGGGCGATAATCAACCTGATGCTTGCAGCAGGCATATGGGGCAATTATACGGTTCGTGACGCTTGTTTTCCGTTGCGGGGGCAGCACACGTATTGCGTGTTTCCCGTTTAACTGCAAACACAGCCGTGTTCGCGAGCACCAAAAGCATGCGCATTTTAGTATTCATCGGCTTTTACGGCAACACCAAGCGTCATTTTTTACGTTGCTAACAACACCCTTCTCTATTCAAGCGAGAGTGACACTACCTCGCCGTAGCCAATTGCGTGCGGCGTCCCTGCTGCCTGCTGTGCTATCTTTACAATTACAGTCCGGTTAAAAAGGTCGGCGGGGCGAGGACAAATTTTTTGACATGCTAAAAGAAGGCGGATCGTCCCCGCGTGGCACATGACGATAACCTCCTCGCTTTGAGGTTGCCGCTCGGAAGCACGTTGCTGCAAATCTCGATAAAACTCCCCTACCCGCACGGCCATCTGGGTCACGCTTTCTCCGCCACCCGGCCGATAATCGACCATTGCGTTGGCCCATGCATCGATTTCGGGCCGTGGGATATTGCTCCAGCGCTGCATTTCCCAATAACCAAAATCCAGTTCTGCCAAGCGAGCATCGAACGTCGGTGCGGGCCAATGACGTTCTTCGGACAACTGCCTGGCTAGCGCTGCACAGCGCTGAAGCGGGCTCGAAAACAATATTGCCGGTGCTTTAGTTGGTAAGACCTGGATCAACAGACCTAATACCCGGACGTTTTCATGATCCGATACGGTCAAATCTGTGCTGCCGTAGCAAACCTCACCTGCATCGCCGGGTATGGACGGTTTGGGATGGCGCACCAGATGAAGTCGCATAGCTATGCCTATCGGAGATGGGCCATCGTGGCCGACAGGCCAAGATAAAACATCACCTCTGCCAGTTGTTGCACAGCGCCCAGACAGTCGCCGGTGTAACCGCCAATGCGCTTCACAAATAATCTGGCTAACCATAACGTCGAAAGTGCACTGAATATAAGGCCGGTGGCAATTGCGCTCCACGCTAACAGGCCCAGCAAACCGACCGACGCGACAGGTAACGCGGCCAGGATTGCCGCTATCCCAAACTCTTTGGTGGACATATGGTCTGCTAACGGCTTGGCTTTACCCTCGGCTTTAACATAGGACAGTTGCCAGATCAACGCGCTAGCCATCCAGCGTGAGACCGGATGCGCAAGCAATAAGCCCGCAACAGTTGGCAATACCGGCAAATTAGCAAGAACTGTGCATTTCAATCCCAGCATCAGCGCAATCCCGATAACGCCATAAGCTCCCACCCGCGAGTCTTTCATGATGTCCAAAATCCGTGCCACAGAATAACCGCCACCAAAGCCGTCGCAGACGTCTGCAAACCCATCCTCATGGAATGCCCCAGTCAGATATATTCCCCCGACGGTTGAGAGAAGCACCGCCACAGCTGGAGACCAAAAGTGAGCTGAAGCCCAGTATATTGACGCCGTCGCCGCCCCGACCACTATCCCCACTGCTGAAAAATAGCGGGACGCCTGGTGTAGCCATGCAGGATCAAACCCGACCCAGCGCGGAACTGGCAAACGCGTAAAGAACTGCAAGGCGACGAAAAACAACCGCAGTTGATGCAACGGTTTAGCGACAACGCCAGACTTTATACCACTGGGTGGAATGCCGGACATTCTGGCTAAGCGTCGAGTGGAGAAATGGCGTCAACCGAGGCTGATTCAAAAGTCGCCATCTCGGCCATAAATGCCACTGCTGCCTGTACGAGTGGTAACGCCAACGCAGCACCGGTGCCCTCGCCTAGACGCAAACCTATTTGCAATAAAGGTTGCGCCTTCAAATAAGTCAGCATTTGACGATGACCATGCTCATCGGAGCAATGCGCAAAAACGCAATAATCGAGTATTTCTGGACGTAATCGGGCAGCAATTAGCAACGCGCTCGTGACAATAAAGCCGTCAATCAGTAGCACCATGCGCCGCTCAGCTGCGGCAAGCATTGCGCCCACCATCATAGCGATCTCAAAGCCACCAAACGTGGCCAAAATCTCAAGCGGCGTTGCGACACGATCGTGGTGATTGATCGCACGCTGAATCACGCTTTGCTTAAGCAATATACGGGTGGCGTCGAACGCCGTCCCTGCCCCGACACATTCGACTAGCGGCAGTCCGGTGATTTTTTGCATAATTGCCGCTGCCGCTGTGGTGTTGCCAATACCCATTTCACCGAAACCGATGATATTTCCGGGTAGCCCGCCGATGAGTGCAATGCCGTGCGTAAGCGCGGTTGCGCATTGTTCGGTCGTCATCGCCGCTTCATGGATGAAATTTTTGGTGCCGAAGCCAACCTTTTTAGCAATAAGCTTAGGACGGGTGCCAAAATCGTGGTTTACCCCGGCGTCCACTATGTGCAGGCTACACTGGCTCTGGCGCGCGAAGACATTAATTGCAGCGCCTTCTGAGAGAAAATTTTCTACCATTTGCCACGTCACGCTTTGTGGGTAAGCGGAAATACCCTCGGCCACGACACCATGATCGGCAGCGAATATTACGATGGCAGGTTGCATTAAGGCAGGTCGCGTGGTTTGCTGGATCAAGCCTATCTGGAGCGCAATTACCTCAAGTGATCCAAGACTGCCTAACGGCTTGGTCTTATTATTGATCACTGCTGTAAGCGCTGTATTGAGAGCGCTATCTTGCGTGGGTACTATGTGAGGAATCTGCATGAAGAGTTGTCCGGTGGGTTTCTATAATTACGCGGCAATTATATACGGCGCAACAACTCACCTTGGAGTGACCTTGCATCACCTTCGCGCTGATGGAGGACCTCAAACGCATACAGATTGGTGCCGTCTTCTAACGCGTACGCATCAACCCGGCAATCGCATAGCGTTTCGCTAACGCGTCGAAAACACAACGAAGCAATTGCTGTTTCGACTATATGTGACGTCGCGCAATTCACGGCGCATTGCGTTGCGTCGGAAGATGTTATGCGCCATTAAGTGATATTTCGTGGCATTTAGCGCTAGTTAGTCAGAGTTAGTCGTATTTACTCATACTAAATGCGACTTCATGCCTACTTATCACGCACCTTGCTGAACTGCGCTCAGGCAAGTCAGTGACTGTACATGCAGCCGCATGCGCTCCTTAATTGCTTGCCTGCTGCCTAGGTTTCAGCCTTTAAACCGCTTCCGGCCCAGTTTCGCCAGTACGAATACGGATAACCTGCTCGACGTCGCGGACAAATATCTTGCCATCGCCAATCTTGCCGGTCCGTGCGGCCTTAATGATGGCATCCACCGCTTGCTCGGTGAGGGCGTCATCAATCACTAGCTCAACTTTTACTTTTGGCAAAAAATCAACCACATATTCAGCGCCGCGATATAACTCAGTATGTCCTTTTTGGCGACCGAAGCCTTTTACTTCCGTTACGGTCAAGCCATTAACACCGACTTCAGCCAATGCTTCACGTACTTCGTCCAGTTTGAACGGTTTGATAATGGCAGTAATTTGCTTCATGACAACTCCTCTATGCAATTAACAAAAATCTTTAGATAGCTTAAAAACGGGAAAAAAATGTAGCGCTGGCCGCGCATTTTACTTGTTTATCCACTCCCGGTTTATCCACCCCCGGTAACGCATGCGGTCGCTGCAGGCGCCTGGTCGTGTAAGGTTACTATTTAACGTTGTTTCCCCGTCACTCCCTGAACTTTGACGTAATCGGGTAACGCCAGTCACGACCGAAGGCACGATGCGTGACGCGGCAACCCACGGGCGCCTGACGCCGCTTATATTCGTTGATCTTGATCAGCCGCGTGATGCGTTGCACATCTTCCGTGCGATAACCGGCTGCCTCAATCTCGGCAATACTCTGATTTTCTTCCATATACATTTGCATAATGGCGTCCAGCACTTCGTACGGTGGCAGCGAGTCCTGGTCGGTTTGATCGGGCCGCAATTCTGCCGATGGCGCACGTGTCAAAATTCGCGTCGGAATAACCTCTCCCAGCGTATTGCGATAAGCACACAAGCGGTACACCAACGTCTTCGCAATATCCTTAATGACAGCGAACCCACCCGCCATATCACCATACAAGGTGCAATATCCGACCGCCATTTCACTTTTGTTGCCAGTGGTCAGCACAATCGCACCAAATTTATTCGACAACGCCATCAATAAAGTACCGCGGATGCGCGCCTGGATGTTTTCTTCTGCCGTATCTTCTGCCAAGCCCTCAAATTCTTTAGCCAAGGTCGACTTAAAGGCGCTAAAACATTCATTAATCGAGATCTCATCATAGCGCACGCCAAGTCGCTCCACCATATCGCGCGAGTCAATCCACGAAATTTCTGCAGTATAAGGCGATGGCATCATGATGCAACGGACTTTATCAGCGCCTAACGCATCGACAGCAATCGCCAGCACCAGTGCCGAGTCGACCCCACCAGATAAGCCCAGCAAGACACCAGGAAATCCGTTCTTGCCGATATAGTCACGCACACCCAGTACTAACGCCTGATATACCTGCGCCTCCACCGAGAGCGTAGGCGCCATCTGAGAGGTGGTACCGGTGACCGGCTGCGCGCCGTCAAACACAATTATCTGTAAATCTTCTTCCGCGTGCTTGAGTTGCGCTGTGACATTACCCTGCTTGTCCATCACAAATGAATTGCCGTCAAAAATCAGTTCGTCCTGAGCGCCGACCAGATTAGCGTAAACCAGTGCCAATCCCTTGGCCGTAACGTTGGCGCGCATGATGTCGTAGCGCAAATGCTGCTTGTTCATATGGAACGGCGACCCGTTCGGGACCAGCAAAACCTGCGCGCCGGCGGCACGCGCACGCGCGGGGGCATGAGGAAACCAGGTATCTTCACAGATGTTGAGGCCAAAACGAACGCCCTTCACTTCAAAGACCAAGGGCGCATCAGCCGAAGAAAAATAGCGCTTCTCGTCAAATACTGCGTCGTTCGGTAGCGCGTACTTGCGGTAGGTGCCGGATATTGCACCATTTACGATCACGGATGCTGCATTAAAGCGTTCGCCATTTTCCAGAATTGGGTGACCGACCACCACGTGGACATCGCGCAAATCGGCTAACTCGGCGCTCAAAGCAGTCATTGCTTCAACGGTTTTATCGTAGAAAGCCTGACGCAGCAACAAATCTTCGGGCGGATAACCCACTAATGATAACTCTGGCGTTAATACGATATCCGCGCCCTGAGATGCAGCGCGACGTGCAAATTCCGCGATTTTGGCGCTATTACCCGCCAGATCACCGACGGTGCTATTAATTTGGGCGATGGCGACTTTTACTGTCATGGCAATGATGTAAGTGAAGAGTGACGATGAGTGATACAAGGAATAACAAAGCGCGGTACTTAGCGTACTGTCCTGGCGTTCAATTATCGCATGGGCGCCGCCTTAATATGTCTTCTGTGTCACCTAGCCAGTTTATTGCCTGAATATTTACCATCACCATTTTATGGGGGTGGTCGGATTATTATCTCTTTGAGTGCTAAACTTGGCCCTTCTCTTCCAACCCTCTACGTCTGCCTGAGCTCAATAGGTGACGCAGTAAGTGATCAAGTAAGTGACTAAGCAGACTAAACTACCACCATTGAAATCAGCCACACGTATTGTTTCTTCTCTGGATGAAATCGGGCAACCCGCATGGGATGCGTTGCTGGCGCTGCAGGCTGAGGCTAACCCGTTTCTGTCTTTTGCATTTTTACATGCGTTGCACGAAGCGGGATGTGCGTCAGAGCAGTCTGGATGGCAACCGCAATTTGTGACGATCTGGAGTGACCATGCCGAAGAGAATACCGCTGAACCGCAACTGTTAGCCGCCTTACCGCTATATGTGAAATACCATTCTTACGGCGAGTACGTGTTTGACTGGGCCTGGGCCGATGCCTATCAGCGCAGTGGTTTAGAGTACTACCCGAAGTTGCTCTCCGCCATTCCGTTCACACCTGTTACGGGCGCGCGTCTGATGGCACGTGACGCCGCCTCGGCCGCTGCGCTAATGGAGGTCATCAAGGTATTACGTGTTGACACGCAAACCTCTTCTACCCATATTTTATATCCGCCTGCAGATCAGGCCGAAGCACTGCAAGCTGCCGGATTTTTACTGCGCAGCGGCGTGCAATTTCACTGGCTCAATCCGGGCTATCGCGACTTTGACGCGTTTCTGGAAACCCTCGAACGGAAAAAACGCAAAAATATACGCGCAGAGCGGCGCAAGGTGGCCGATGCCGGCATTACTTTCCGGCATGTTCCGGGTGCCGACGTTACCGCGGCCGACTGGGTCTTTTTCAATCGCTGTTATCGGCATACCTATGCTGCACATCGATCTACGCCGTATCTGAATCTGGCTTTTTTTAAGCGTATTGGCGCGACCATGCCACAAAACATTTTGTTGATTGTGGCCGAACGCGATGGTCACCCCATTGCATCCTCGCTGCTGATCCACACAGAGACAACCTTGTATGGCCGTTACTGGGGTGCCCTTGAAGAAGTCCCTTGCCTGCATTTTGAGACTTCTTATTATCAGCCACTAGAGTTTTGCATCGCGCAAAAAATAAGTTGTTTTGAAGGCGGCGCACAAGGCGAACATAAAATGGCACGTGGCTTCTTGCCGCAAAAAACCTGGTCCGCCCATTGGCTCGCCCATCCCGACTTTTCCAATGCCGTCGCCAATTTTTTGGAACGGGAAAGCAACGGTATCGATGCTTATATGGATGAGCTCAATGATCGCAACCCTTTTCGGAACGATGACCAGACGGAGACAGAGGACCATAAGCGGGGACCATAAGCGGAGATTTAGCGCAGACTCACTGGAAAGAATAAAAAGCGCGCACGGTGTGCCGCTAACAACAATAACGTCTCCTCAATAGAAAGGCTTGCTCTTTGGTAAGTGCCCATCGGCGATGCCATTGATCCATGCAAAATCCCGAACATGCAATTCACTGATATTCTTCTCGCGCTTTTGACGGTCACTATTTGGGGCTTTAACTTTGTCGTCATAAGAATCGGCTTGCACGACCTGCCGCCATTGTTGTTCTCGGCCTTGCGATTCCTCTTTGCCGCCATACCGCTGATTTTTTTCATCAAGCGCCCCGCTATCCCGTGGCACCTGCTGATCGCTTACGGACTGTTTCAGTTCGCGCTGCAATTTGCTTTGTTATTTTCTGGAATGAAACTTGGTTTTACCGCCGGCCTGGCGTCTTTGGTTATTCAGTTACAGGCTTTCTTTACCATCGGCCTTGCGGTTTTAGTCCTCAAAGAACACCCACGTGCAGCGCAGTTGATAGGGGCTTTCATTGCATTGGCGGGCATGGGGCTGGTCGCCGCTCACCTTGACGGCGCGGCTACATTGATTGGATTTTTGCTGGTTGTCAGCGCTGGCGTCAGCTGGGCAGCAGCCAATATCGTGACCAAAACCATCGGCAAAGTGAATCCATTGGCGCTCGTGGTGTGGGGCTCTCTGGTTGCTGTGCCGCCGTTATTGTTGGCCTCAATATTGACCGAAGGACCAGCGGCATGGGCCAGTGCTGCATCGCACTTTTCCTGGCGATCCGCAGGCACCGTGGCGTTTCAATCGTATCCAAATACGATCATCGGTTTTGGTATCTGGTCGGTGCTCATGCGCAAATATCCCGCAGCCACCATTGCCCCATTTGCGCTATTAGTACCCGTAGTGGGCATGCTCAGCGCAACGCTGGTGCTTGATGAGCCGTTGCAATGGTGGAAAATAACGGCGGGATTACTGGTGTTATGTGGTCTGGCGCTGAATCAATTTGGTGCGAGATTAATCCTGCTACTCAAACCCGCCAGGTAAAGATCACGTCCCGTCCGCTGCAACTAAATTTGGCAGATCAACACCGGACATGCTCCAGTCCGCATCATTAAATCCGTGCAAATCTGCACTCAGTGTCTACACTAAGACTGATGCATCTCGTCGCGTTTGCCGACAATGGCATCACTTTCATAGAAGGAGTTTAAAAATGAAAAAATACCTGATTGCCTGCAGTCTATTATTAACAAGTTGCTCCAGCATGATGAACAGTGGCTCACGTCCAGACATGGATATGAGCGGCGCTTCCGGCACCGGTCAAGGTATGCAAACTATGGTCGTTGGAACAAATACGGGACATTAACAACTGAAAATCCCTATGCTATTTTCCAGGTCTTACATGCACTAAGTGTATCTGCTGCGGCTAGCGCAATCCCTTAAAACGCTGGCCGCAGTCAACATCAGAGACTTCTTTGCTCTCGCTTTTTGCGAGGTTTGCCTCACGGGAATGTCGGAGCACTGTGTTATTTACAGCGTTTCTGTATATTTTATTTCTGAATGGTAGCGGTCATGTCCGATAATTTTTTTCAGACAACCTGGTTGCGCCCCCTAGCTTTTGCGTCATAGAGCGCCGCATCCGCCGTACTCACGAACGCTCTTAACGTTGCAAATTGCTGCTCGGTAGTGCATGCAATCCCGATACTGACCGTGACGATCTGATGAGCGCTGGTTAAGTGGGGGTGTTCGAGTGCCTGTACTGACGAGCGAATATGTTCTGCAACTTGGGCTGCGCCCACCAGATCGGTGTCTGGCAGTAGCACAACGAATTCTTCCCCTCCGTAGCGCGCGGCGGTATCACCTGGCCGCCGAATGGCATGATTGAGGCAGTGGGCGATGGCAGCGAGCGCATCGTCTCCGGCTGGATGACCGTAAAAATCGTTAAAATCTTTAAATTGGTCGACGTCAATTAATAGTAGCGACAACGGCAGATCTTTGCGCTGCGCTCGGCGCCATTCTATTTGGGCAATTTCGTCAAAAGTTCGGCGGTTGTACAGACCCGTCAGGCCATCCGTTCTGGCGAGTGATCGTAGCTCAGCTTCCGTCGCCAAACGGCATCTAAGCTGCTGCGCGAACAGAAGGGACAGTGCGATGATCATCAGGTCTACCGCGCCGACTAAGAACCCGATAATCCAGGTGCGGCGATCCCACTCCGCGTATATGTCTTGGGTAGCAAGGGCGACATCCAGGATCAACGGAAATTTTCCGATTTGACGGAACGTGTACCAGCGACGCATGCCGTCGATGGCCGCCGTGCCAAAAAATTCCCCATTCGAAACCTTGGTAAATAACGTGTAGTTGGGGGTGCCGATCAGACTCTGCCCAACGATCTTCGCGTCGTAAGGCAGACGCATCAGCATCGTTCCATCCGCGAGCATCAGCGCCATCGAACCGCCTGCCCCCAAATGCATGCCGACAAACAGTTTTCTGAAATAGTTCAGGTGCATGGTCCCAACGACCACACCGGCAAAGCTCCCATCCGCATGCGACAGGCGCCGACTCAAAGCGATGCTGGCCCCATGTCCTCCAAGCCGTGACTCAAACGGATGACTGATGTAAAGCCCGACGTTCGAGGAATTGCGATGGACTTTGAAATAATCGCTATCCGCTAAGTTTTCCGGAAGGGGCGTCGTCGTCGTCGATTCGATTACAACCTTGCCATCCTTATCGAGAACCAACATTGACCCCATGTCTTGGGCTGTTGCAGAATGATCAAACAACACCAATTGGCGCAGGTCGACCGATAGTTTGACCACAGCGGGGTGCCGGAGTCCCTCGATAACTGCCTGCAGTGACAGGTCATAGACCTCAAGAGTGCGCGCGGTATCACGCTCAACCAAGAGCGATACGTTTAATGCAGATTCCTTTGCGCGCCTCAATGCGTCGTGCCGCATCTGTAGTAAAACCCATAAGGTAATAGAAAGAATCGCGCAGGCAATGGCCACACTGGCTACGATCACGGTTTTAGGACGCAGGGTCATATATTTGGAGCTGTACAAGGGGATGAGGAACGATTGTTTATATGCCTGCCGAAAATCGTTTTAATGGAGAAAGTTGGCTGTCAAATAGGTACGCTGTTTTATGAAAAATATCGAACGCTGCTTGACAACCTATGGCGGCATGCGGACGGTTACTGCAACACCTCACATGAGGACGATCGACTTTACCGCACAGTCATAGGATGGGAATCCTGTTTTCAGCAGCTTGTCTTTTATCATCGAGGCATTGGAACGCTGTCTCACCTTACAATCTTAACAGACTTATAACGTTTACGCTTAAAACGGGGGTGCCCTTTTTGAAAATTTAGATGTGGTAATCTTAAATAAATCTGATCGTTTGCCGATAGGCTGACATCATCCGAATTTATTAACTATTAAAGATTGTTGGGAGTTTTCTATGAAGCCGTATGTCATTTGCCACATGCTGTCCTCTATTGATGGACACGCGCTCACCGACGGCTGGGCCCGCCCTTTTAAAAAAAATGCCGGTGAGCTGTATGAAAAGCTTGCTCAGCAGTTTAAGTTCGATGCGTGGATCTGCGGTAGAGTCACCATGCAGGAAATCGCGCACGGCGACGATTATCAGCGGGGCTTGGCCAAAGCGCCTGTCCCACGCATTCATCATTTTGCCAAACGTGATGCGGACTGCTATGCCGTCTCGATTGATCCTCATGGAAAAGTAGCCTGGAAGAGCAACGAAGCGCTGGGTTCGCATGTGGTCGCGGTTGTGACAGAAGCGGTATCGGATGATTATCTGGCTTACCTGAAATCCATTAACGTGTCTTACATCTTTGGTGGCAAGACAGAAATTGATTTGGAAAAGGTTGTTGCGACCCTTGCGGATGAACTCGGCACCAAGCGTCTAATCGTCGAAGGCGGCCCCGCCGTAAGCGGATCATTTGTACACGCCGGACTTGTCGATGAGGTCAGTGTTCTCATCTTGCCACTTATAGATGGACGTGGGGATCATCCTGCATCATTCGAGATTGCCAAAGATACCTGGACCACCCCAACCTACCTTACTCTGGATTCAGCAGATATTCAGGAAGGCGGTGGTGTGTGGCTACGGTACAGGAAGCAGTAAAATCTTAAGAGTCCGGTCTTTAGGCTTGCTGTAATTAGTAAGCACGCTTTCTCTATGGTGCCAGAACCGTGCCAAATGGTAGGTTATACAACTAGTTACATTGTCATCACAGCATCCGTCTTGCTGTGCATACCGCTCCACTGCGTTGCAACGAAAACGAGAAAAGCGCACCGAGGTGCGCTTTTCTTTGCCACAAATTACATTATTTAGCTTCGAGCGTTTTATTGTAAGCAGCGACGCCAGCTAATATTTCCGCTTTCGCGTCTTCTGGACCGCCCCAACCATCAATCTTGACCCATTTACCTTTTTCCAGATCTTTGTAATGCTCAAAGAAATGCTGAATCTGGTTCAGGCGCAGTTCGTTCATATCTTCCGGCTTTTGCCAATGCGTATAGATGCTCAGCACTTTATCAACCGGTACAGCCAATAGCTTCGCGTCCTGACCCGCTTCATCGGACATCTTCAAGACGCCAATCGGACGACAACGCACGACGACGCCGGGGAAAAGTGGAAACGGGGTGATAACCAAAACATCCACCGGATCGCCATCTTCAGACAAAGTTTGCGGAATATAGCCGTAATTGCACGGATAATGCATCGCCGTGCCCATAAAACGATCAACAAAAATCGCACCGGATTCTTTGTCGACTTCATATTTGATTGGATCGGCATTCATGGGTATTTCAATAATGACATTGAAATCGTTAGGCAGATCACGTCCGGAGGATACGTCATTCAAGCTCATGTGGTCTCTCGTCTTATAGAAGGGGTAAAAAATTCATTAGCGCGAAATTATAACGTTTATGGGCCGCATCATGCACTGCAACATTTAAAGAAATCAGGGCATTCGTTGGGATTAAGCAATAAATAGGGCTATCTCTACTTATTTGTGTCGCAAAACCGCCATCGCGCAATCCAAGGTCCACACAAATTATCTTAAAGTTTGCCCCTAAGATAGGCGCTATAAATGGGCGCGTCAACTTCGGGTTAGTGCCACCCCAACTATTCGTACCTGGATCTCCTTAATCCCGGACGGCGCACTAACGTCGTCACAAATCGCAGGCTTTTGCGCACGATGCAAAAGAACAGATACACTAAACCTCTTGATCATTTCCTGGAGTAACTTACTTATGCTGATCATCCACCATTTGGGAAAATCGCAATCTGAGCGAATTATCTGGCTCTGCGAAGAACTGGGACTTCCTTACGAATTAAAACGTTACGAGCGCGACGCCGTGACGATGCTGTCGCCGCCAGCGCTTAAGGCGCTGCATCCGTTGGGCACAGCGCCGGCCATTACCGACGGCGATCTTATATTGGCTGAATCGGGCGCAATCATTGAATACATCATAGGCAAGTACGGCGACGGTCGCCTGGCCTTGCCTCCAACTCATCCGGATTTTGCACAGTATCTCTATTGGCTGCACTTCGCGAACGCGAATCTTCAGGCTAACATGGGACGAAATATGACTTTGCGCAGACTCAATTTGTCCTCCGATGACCCGGCTTTGACCGGTAACAAGACCCGATTGGAGCAAGCCCTGAATTTGGTCAATGCCCGACTGGGCGAGGTCGACTATCTGGCAGGTCAGGAACTCACATCAGCCGACATCATGATTGTCTTCACGCTAACGACCATGCGTTACTTTTTGCCGCTAGACCTCACGCCCTATCCGCATATTCTGAGTTATCTGCAACGGATCGGCGGCCGCGCAGGGTATCAGAGGGCGATGCAAAAAGGCGATCCCGACATGGCACTTCTTTTAACGTAATACAGCCAGCACAGAGGATTGCGGCGCGAAATCCTGCGCCGATATTTTGCAGATCCTCTACGGTCCTGTCTTCTAAACTATTAATTTGGTCCAGAATTTAAGATGGCGAAACACGCCGGGGCAGGAAAAAAACAAAGCAAATTAAGGCTGAAGCGTGGCGCGCATTAGTGACGCCGCTTCAGCGTGTTTTCGCGATATTTTTCGGCCCCTTAATGACGCACGCCTTGGCATCGTTGATGAAGGCAATCACAGCACGCAAGACCGCACCCTCTTGATCACGATGCGGGGAATGTCCGCAGTTTTCTAAAGCAAGAAGTTGAGCCTCTGGTAGCCCGGCCACAATTAGCTCAGCCTGTCCCATACTAAAATACTCATCCTTCAAGCCCTGAATAACCAGCGCCGGTATCTGTATCTGCGCCAAACATTGTTCAATATTCCAGTCTTGAAAAGAGACAGAGACCCACACATCATGCCAAGACCAGAAGACATGATCCACGTCCCTGTGGTGCCTCGCTAATTTAGGGCGAAAATCCGTCGTTTCGTACGCGCGTCTGGCTACGACGATACCATCTACCGCCCCTTGTTCGACATTAACGTGAGGCGCTTCCAACACCAGACTGACTACCCGTTCAGGCGCTAGCGCTGCGGCCAGAATAGCGATTGTCGCGCCATCGCTATGCCCGAAAAAATGCGCTTTTTTTATGGCTAATGCATCCATGACCTGCAGCACAATTTTAGCTTCTATATTTAAATAGTCAGCAAGCCGTGGCGCCACAGGCCGATCCGAACCGCCATGCCCTTGTCTTGACCACGCGACTACTTCATGACCCGTTGCATGGGCAAGTTTATCCGGAAAATTGCGCCATATCGATATTGATCCGAGTGCTTCGTGCATCAGCAGAATAGGCGGCTGCAATCCGGTCCAACGCCGATACTCCAGGCGAACCGTATCGACTTCTATAAAACCGGCTTCCTCCATACGACTTCTTTCTCTCTCAATAAAGCTACACCAAAATTGGCACATTTTATCGCGAGGTCAGTACTTCTACCTCTGGAATTTTATCGGAAGTCAAACATTCCATTAGTTTGACCTGCAAGCCGGCCTTACTTAACTGGCAGACAAGGGGCACTATCGCTATGAACCATTTTTATGGCAAGCCATGTGCCTGAAAGCATTCATCGACAGTCATTCCGGAGACATTCGGTGCAGTAAAAAAATAGGCCGATATGAACCCGAAATATCTTAACAACAGAGCACTCCGCCCTTCAACCTGAGTCCTTTACTAATCTTTCGGCTTACTAAGTTGATAGTTCAGGTGTGCTTTCACCGTCGGCCATTCGCCAGACGTGATGCTATAGACGCAGGTGTCGCGCAAAGTACCGTTCGATGTTATTTGATGCTGGCGTAGAATACCGTCTAATCTGGCACCTAGCCGTTCAATGGCCGCCCGACTTTGGTAATTGAAGAAATGTGTCCGAAACTCGACCGCGATGCAATCCAGTTGTTCAAAGGCGTGCGTCAGTAACAGTCGTTTGCATTCTGTGTTGAGCGGGCTACGCTGAACCCGTTTGCGATACCACGTAGAACCTATTTCGAGTCGCCGGTTGAGTGCGTCTATATTCATGTAAGTCGTCATGCCCACTGCTTGTCCGGTAGCATTTTCAATAATCGCGAACGGCAGCATCACAGCCTTTTTGTGCAGATCAAGCCGTCTGCTAATCTCAGCCTCCATACCCTCCGGCGCAGGGATCGCGGTGTACCATAAGTTCCAAAGCTCGCCGTCTTTCACTGCCGCGATCAGATCATTTTTATGCGCGTGCGACAGGGGTACCAACGTCCCAAACTGCCCGCTCAATGTTACTGGCTGGGTCAAACTCATCTCTGGCTCTCCTGGTTAATCAATTATAGTAACGGTAAGATTCAGTAGATTTGTAGCAGACAATCTGGCGACTTTATTCAATCGCAACTTTCGACTACCAATTTTCACCGCTGTGGTGCTGGAGCAGCTAAAGAAAAATAGAAGTAAGCGTACGGAGAAGACGTTATTCAGCAACCATACCATTACACCTTCCAGCGCATCGCCAACAACAAATTGCGCGGCGCACCTGGCATATTGTAATCGTTGGCACCGCTATGCGCCGAGACAAAATATTCACGATTCAACACGTTGCCTGCGGTGAGCGTCATATCCATTTTATTTCCGCGATATCCGGCACCCAAATCGACGGTCGCATAGCCTGGTAGAGTAAGCTGATCATCCGCAGAGGCAAATCTGGCACCTTCAATCCGCACACCACCGGCAACATAAAATCCGTTCGACAAATCCCGCTTGAGCCATAAATTCATGCTGTGACGCGGGGTTAACGATGAGGTTTTCCCCTGAAATGGTGAACCATTTGAGGTATTTTGGGTGGAGGCAATAATCTTGCCGTCGAGGTAGGCGTAACCTGCAATCAATGACCAGTTCTGCGCAATCTCTCCGGAGAACGTCAATTCCACACCACGGGTACGCTGGCTGCCTATTGGCAATGCATTGTTCGGATCGCTCGGGTCCTCGACCTGAATATTCGACTGGGTCATCTGGAATATCGATAGGGTTGCGCTGGCCCTGTTGGAGATATCCAGTTTGGCACCTAATTCCAGGCTCTGAGTCTGTGTCGGTTTCAGTTGATCGGCATTTTCTTTAAACGTAAACGCGTCAACCAAAGGTTGAAATGATCGGTTATACGACGCATATAGTGAGACCGGTTCAATTGGCTGGTACACCAGGCCCAGACGAGGACTAATTGTATTGTCGCTACGTTGCATATCCCTATTGGCAGCGGTACGATCATCACGGGTTTGACGCAGATAATCGAAACGTGCGCCCGCCAGCAATTTCCATTGCGACGATAACGTCACCAGATCCTGTAAATACACACCGGCGATTTCAATTTTGGTGGTGTTATCGTTGCCAGCAATCGTTCCTGCTGGAATCGGTGGCAAGACGCTTAATACTGGATTGAATAAATCATAAATTGCGGCGTTTTTTAACCCGTACAAGCGCTCGGCCTTTTTTTGCTGACCAAGTTCGATCCCATACAGAACCGCATGCTTGATACCGCTGAACTCAAACTTTTGGGTCAACTCATTTTGCCAATAAATCCCGCTTTCATCACGAAAACGCGTGTTACGACTGATACTCAATTTTTGTGCGGCAGCGTCAACACTATTGGTGGTGTAGTTACGATTCAACGAATCCTCATAAGTACGCAGCACACTATGAAACGATAAATCATCATTGATTCTATGATCCAGGGTTGCCGTCGCACTTTTTACTATGGATAAATTATAAGCTTGATCCTTGCCTGCCGCAGAGCCAAAATAAGTCTCGACAGGAACTTTTACAGGACGACCGTGATAGCCAGGAAGCCCTTGATCAGCGAGGCGTTTATCGTGCAAATAATCTATTTGCAATAACAGCTTGGTATCCTCACTGAGATTCAACAACGCCGTACCGGCAATAACACGCCGATCCAGAAAATACTGGTTGCGAAAGCTGGTCGAATTTTCTACAGCACCAGTCAGTCTGAACTGAACCGGGTTTTGATCGGTGTTAATCCCGACATCAAATTCGCCCCGTCGCTGACCCCCTGTACCACCTATCAGGGTAACATCACGGACCGGTTCCGGTGTTGGTTTTTTTGTCACGCGATTGATCAACCCACCGGGAGAACCACGCCCGAACAATACCGACGCGGGGCCTTTTAAAACTTCTATACGCTCGATATTTGATAAGTCGCGATAGTACATTGCATCGTCGCGCACACCATCCACGTATTGATCATATATCGTGAGAAAACCGCGCATCACTACCTGATCCCGCTGAGCATCGCCCACACTAAAACTCACACCCGGCACGTTACGTAAAGCATCTTGCATTGAGTATGCATTCTGATCCTGAATTACTGCCTGCGGCACCACATTGACGGTCTGGGGAATATCGCGCAGCATGGCTTTGGTCTTGGTCGCGGTGGTGGCAGTTGGTACGTCGTAGGTCGCGGTTTCCTCAAGCCTTTCATTGACAATCACAGTGGGTAATTCGGTTTCGGCAAAGGCGCTATTTGTCACACCCAGCAAAAGGCTGGCAACCATCATTACAGGACAACACACAAGGTTTTTATATTTCATAGGATTTAAATTAAAGCGTCAGGACCTGAGGGCCCAGTCTGTGACTTAAAGCGGCTAACGCAACATGTCCGCACAGGTAGTCTGACTAGTGGGTAAAAAATAACAACGCAACACGCGTATACCGAGTGCTGCAACCAGATATGTCAACGCGACAAACCAAAATCCCTGCGTTAAGCCAAACCATGCAATGGCAACCGTACCGCAGCCAAATCCCAACAATCCACCAGCTTTGGACGCACTATTCGCCAAACCCATGATGTAGCCCTGAATGTTGTCGCCGCTGGCACGCGACAACAACGCATAAAAAACTGGCAATAATCCACCTAGCCATATGCCCCATAAAAACCGTACTAAAATAAACACGGTCAAATTGCTTGCCAGAGCCTGCAACACCAGAGTGGCTACACACAGCCACGTAACGAATTCAACGGTACGCAATGCCCGCGCATCAGGCAATTTGTCAAAATAACGCGCCCACAGCGGCGCGGAAAAGGTCAAACCCAACGCGGTAATCCCATAACAAAGTCCGGTTACCCACGCCGGAGCCACTAATACGCTATCGACATACAACGCAAAGAAAATTTGCGGCATCATCTTTCCGGCCTGTATCAGTACGATCGCCAATAACAGCCCCAGCCATAAAGGAGAGACATGATGTTCAGGGGGTTTTTTTATTTGAGATTCACGCGCCGAAAAATGCTTGCGCTGCTGCGGCAAACACACCAGCGCAGCAATTGCACAACTCAAACACAGGCCGGTTGCCACCAGATTTACGCTTTCAAAACCGTAACCGGCGTATAGCCATCCGCCCAGCATCGGCCCGGCGAAAGAACCAATTGCCGTCGCCGTCTGTAATTGCGCGATCAACAATGTACGCCGCTTGGCGGTACTCATACCAGCCCCATAGGCTTGCGCGGCGGCAATGAAACCAGCAAAACCACCTTGTACCAAACGCGCGCACAACACGCTGGTGACGCTGCCCGCGAACACCACCCACAATTGGGTGGCCGCTAGCGCAAACAGCGCTCGCAATAACATCGGCTTATGCCCATAACGATCCCCCAGTCGCCCCCATAATGGCGTCGTCAACATGGCTGCCAACATCGGACCGGCATATGCCGCACCGCCAACGATACCAGTCATGCGTGGTGAAAGATCGCCCAGGGACCGCAGGTAGACCGGCCAAAACGGGCCGCTCATTTCGAGCGCTCCCATCGACACCAGTTGAATCCCGTACAGCCACCACAAAGTACGTTGGGCGTCCTCAGTTGCCATTGGTCCTTGCTGCATCCAACTGCATAAGTGGATTTGGCATACTGCGCACTTCATCGTCCGCACTATCCGCCAGACGCATGCGTATGAAAGATTTTGCAGGCCACGGCTGTTCCAGCACTAGCGCATATTCCTGCTGCCAGAGTGTGTCCGGGATGCGTGGCTTTAGTTGATCGAAAACAGCTTGTGTTGCATCACGAAGAACGATCCACAATGCCGTCTCTGGCAACTCGTAAATCTGTGTCAATAACAAAGCCAGTTCGCCCAGGTGACAGAGAAAAACCGCGTGCAACAACTTGTCGCGCACCGGTTGTCTATCCTCAAAAACGGTGTGACCGGCCTTATGACACGCCAATGTTAATCCGGCTAACCGCAGAGCCTCGGCATGAATACGGATATCGCCAAAATCACGCAATAATAATTTTTGTGGCATGCCCTTCGCATCGATTAGTAAAAAACTATTCTGTTGGTGGGCTTCAAAACCAATCCCATACAACAAATAAGCACCTAGCGTAGCGCCAACCACAATCTCGGTATAGCGTCGATAGAAGTCGATAGCACCTTGTGCGTTATCCTGAAAAGCGCTAGCAACCAGTTCCGTAATCAGGGCCCTGCTGGTGCCATTTTTTTGTATCGGTGATGGGGCGAAAAGTGCACCGACCGGCACTGGAAACATATTATCTTCGGCATGCTGCATAGGATTAGCACGATACAAAATTGATAGATGCCGAGCGTGATCGTCATTTCCTTGGGGATCAATGTAATGCAAGCCAATCTGCTCGCACACTATCGCCAATGTATCCCCAAAATGTTGTTCTCGATCCAGAATTTTTTCTAATAAAGCGCTGACGCGTGGCCCCATTCGGGCCGACTTTGGCGACAAAGTCCGTTGCACGCTAGTCAGTCGCAATGAGACCGGTAATTTCATTAGCGGCAAATGCGACGAGCGCTGCGGTACTAACGTCCGAAACGACATGGTCGGCGCTGCAGAGCACGTCACCTCACTGAGTAGAATTAATTTTTCAGTGGCAATCTCGAACGGAAATTCACTCGGCAAATGGCGCTGTGCCTGCCATGGATGCATGGGCAACGGCAACCATTCGGAGACAGTCAGATTACGCATAAGCAAAGCCTCTTTCCAATGCCTAAAAACTTGCGGAAAGGTGTGTTCGAACCAGGCCAGATAAGTAGAAAACCCAGGCATCGCTGGCATGCTTTCAATATGCATCGCGTCAGCCCGCACTGCAGCGATCGCGATATCGATATTAGCCTCGAATTCAGGCGACATGGCAAACACATCCTGTTTAGACAAACCTATCTTTGTTTTGTAGTTGGGATGCCATGGATGACCGAGAGTACCCCATTGCTCAAGCAACAGACAGCCGTTAAAACGTGCATGCTGCTGAGTGTAAAGGGATTTTTTTTGTAGCCAGGAGATCATCCCATCACCTGCTGGAATTTCCTGTTCAAGTCGCCTGGCCCAAGCCTGACGGTAAGCGAGACAAAACGTATCGTTCTCTGTACTGTTGTCTAATTCGGCTTGGAATCGTGCAATGTCGGGTGGCGATATCGTGACTTCAAACAAACTGCTCAACAACTTTAGCGCTGCCGCCGAGGTCGTTACTTTAAGCGGCTTTTGATGATTTTTCAGATAATGCATAGGACCATTCAATTGCCAGCTCCCTGCCATGCCTGACTTCAAACCTTCGAACCGAAACAGCGTTTTGCTCTTCCAATGCGGCAACCAGACGGTATCAGTAGCAGAATCAAAAATTAACTGTTCGGAATCTAGTAATTTTTCACGAAATAAAGCTTGCAGTAATAGCCGTAAACCACGTTGATCGGCTTCGGCTCTCGCATGAGTCAACTGCGCCTGGGTAAAATTTTGAGTAAAATCATCGGCCCATTCTGTAAGCTTACTAGTCACATTCGGAGCTGTAGTGTCGATCATGTGTAGACCCTTATTGTTGCAAAAATGAAGTCAGGTCCGCCTCTGCTATAGCGCTTTACAAATGCCAGGAGCTGAGAGAAAACTGCTTAAAATGTCCCGTAGGACATGTTGAATGTAGGAAGTCATTTAAACATAATATTCCTATTAATGCTAATGATTCTCATTCAAGTAAATAATACGTTTTTGCAAAAAGAGGACGTTTCTGTCCAAAGTAATTTTAGCGCGCAAGGTCAGGATAAAAAAAATGCCACCCGTCGTCGGTCGTCAAAAGACCCTTTATCGCAAATGAAAGCATTTATTTAAAGGCCTGATCACTACATCGAGAACATATTCTCTGGCCGCGGGCGACGGTTTTGATGCTCGGCAAGTTCAACCGACTTTCCATATCCAGAACACGTTACCTTGGGTTGTGCTGCCATGTACGTCAGCACCCGGCTTGCAAAGATTCCTGATTTGTCATATATTTCAGTAATTACTGAAAACTCACAATACAAAACCTCCATTACGATTACTTTTATGCCATTAAATCCCCCAGACCTCAGCAGTCCCGCACTACCACCTTTGACTCCCCTCACGTCGCGTTTTATTTCACATTTCGGCGAGATGGGTAGTCGATGGGGGATTAATCGCACGGTCGGACAAATCTATGCGTTACTTTATGTACTTGGGCAACCTTTGAACGCGGATCAAATTGCGGAATACCTGGCATTTTCGCGCTCAAATGTGAGCATGGGACTAAAAGAATTGCAATCATGGCGTCTGGTCAAGCTGTTGCACCGCCAGGGGGACCGACGTGAATATTTTGAGCCACCAAAAGATATCTGGGACATTTTTAAGGCGCTATTGGAAGAGCGTCGCCGACGCGAAATAGAGCCGACGCTGTCAATGCTGCGCGATGCATTATTGGAAAATCCATCGTCGGCTTCCGATAAAGAGGCGCAAAAACGCATGCGTGAGATGTATGATTTGATAGAATTATCCAGCTCATGGTTCGACGATGTACAACGGCTATCGCCCGAGACGCTGGCATCGCTAATGAAAATGGGATCAAAAGTGGGTAAGTTGCTCGACGTACGGGATAAGTTTCGTCTTTCCCCAACCGCCAAAAAATCCAAGGCAGCGAAGCCAGCGATCATTCCTACCGACATGGAGTCGAAAGAGTAAAGATGCTCTCTTTTATTTTTCCGAAAGGTTGGTCACGATTACCACTGGCGGTAGAAATTACTTTAATTGTGATCATCAAACTGGCGCTGCTTTTTGTTCTGTGGAAGCTCTTTTTCTCCGAACCGCAGACTAAAAAAATGCGCATGCCAACCGATCTGGTTGAGCAGCATTTTCTGACGAATCGCCCGCACGCGGCACCGACCAGCGCGGCGACCTCATCCGTACCGGCAATCCCATTATCTACTAATACAGCTGCACCTTCACCCTCTCCCACGTCCGAGGCGCCTCATGATTCCCATCGATGAAGTAGTTAATCTATCGCGGCTGCAGTTTGCTGCCACCGCGATGTTCCATTTTTTATTTGTTCCCCTGACTCTCGGCCTCGCCTGGATTCTGGTCATTATGGAGTCGGTGTATGTCATGACTGGCAGCCCGATCTATAAAGACATGACGCGTTTCTGGGGCAAGCTGTTTGGGATTAACTTTGCGATGGGGATTGCTACCGGCATCACGCTGGAGTTCCAGTTTGGGACTAACTGGTCCTACTACTCGCATTATGTTGGTGACATTTTCGGCACCCCGTTAGCGCTCGAAGGCATGATGGCGTTTTTCCTGGAATCGACCTTTGTGGGACTGTTTTTCTTTGGCTGGGATCGACTCTCCAAAGTCCAGCATTTGTTCATCACCTTTCTGGTAGCGCTGGGGTCAAGTTTATCTGCGTTATGGATTTTGATCGCTAACGGATGGATGAATAATCCGGTCGGAGCAGAATTCAACTATGCCACGATGCGCATGGAACTGACCAGTATCGTTGACGTCATTTTCAATCCGGTCGCGCAGGTGAAATTTGTTCACACTCTCTCTGCCGGTTATGTGGCCGCATCGATGTTTGTCCTGGGCATCTCCTCCTTTTACCTGTTAAAAGGACGCGATACAGCCTTCGCCCTGCGTTCATTTGCCATTGCCGCCGGATTCGGTCTGGCCTCTACATTATCGGTCATCGTTCTTGGCGACGAGTCGGGCTACACAGCCGGTGAAGTCAACAAAGTCAAAATGGCGGCCATGGAAGCCGAATGGCACACGGAACCCGCGCCTGCTGGCATCACGGTATTTGGCTGGCCGAATGAAAAAGAACAGCGCACCGATTACGCTATTAAAATCCCCTACGTTTTGGGTCTGATTGGCACGCGTTCCGTAGATAAACAAATCACCGGCATCAGCGATTTAAAAAAACAGCATGAAGTGCGCATACGTAACGGCATGTTGGCCTACGCCGCCTTGACGCGGCTTAAATCCGGTGACAAATCGCCTGAAGCCATTGCCGCTTTCGATAAGCTGAAGAACGATTTGGGATTCGGTTTACTATTAAAAAAATACACACCCGCCGTGATCGATGCGACCCCGCAGCAAATCGCGATGGCAGTCAATGACACCTTCCCTAAAATAGCACCGATGTTCTGGTCATTTCGGCTGATGGTGGGACTAGGCATCTTGTTTCTGTTTATTTTCTCCACCTCATTCTATTTCCTTATCCGCAAAAAACTGGCACAACAACGCTGGCTTTTGCGTCTGGCGATGTACAGCATTCCTTTGCCGTGGGTCGCGATTGAACTAGGTTGGGTCCTTGCCGAATACGGCCGTCAACCATGGACTATTTCCGGCATTCTGCCCACCCATTTATCGGCATCGACCTTGCAGCCGTCGAGCTTGTATTTCAGTCTCGCCGGATTTCTTTTCTTCTATAGCTTCCTGTTCGTAGTCGAAATGATTCTGATGGTGAAATATGCACGACGTGGCCCGAGCAGTCTGCATACAGGTAAATATCATTGGGAATTACCGGAACAAAAAACGACACCGCCGTTAAATAAACGCGCCCCCAAAACGGTAGCCTCAGAGGAAACACCATGATCTTTGACTATGAAACATTAAAAATAATCTGGTGGGGCTTCGTTGGGGTGCTACTGGTAGGCTTTGCATTGACCGGCGGCTTTGACTTTGGCGTCGGCATCATGTTACCGTTTATTGGCAAGACCGACACCGAACGGCGCGTCGTCATCAATTCTATCGGCAGCACGTGGGAAGGCAACCAAACCTGGTTCATCACCGCTGGCGGTGCACTGTTCGCGGTCTGGCCTCTGGTCTATGGCGCCGCATTTTCCGGCTTTTACGTTGCCTTGATGTTGTTACTGTTTTCTTTGTTCTTTCGCCCGGTCGGATTTGATTATCGCAGTAAGATCGCCGATCCGCGCTGGCGACACTTTTGGGATTGGGGATTGTTCGCAGGGGGTTTGGTACCGGCATTGATATTTGGCGTTGCGTTCGGGAATCTTCTTTTGGGCGTGCCATTCCATTACGACGATACTATGCGGGTTGAATATGTCGGTGGTTTCTTCGGATTACTGAATCCGTTTGGGCTATTATCGGGCGTCCTCAGCATCGCCATGTTAGTCATGCACGGTGCAGGCTTTCTGCAAGTTAAAACAGATGCGCTGATCGCCTTACGAGCGCGCAAGATTGCTATCGGTGCGGCGCTCGTGACCATCGTATTATTTATTATCGGCGGATATTGGATTGCCTTTGGTATCGATGGCTATCGCATCACCGCGATGCCAGACGCCAATAGTGCCTTTATGCCCACTGCCAAAACGGTCATCTCTGCAAGCGGTGCCTGGATGGATAACTATACAAAATGGCCGGTAACGTGGACATTGCCGATTATAGCTCTGGTCGCAGCGGTGTTATGTATCGCGTTCAGTTGGACGCGCAAGGCATTACCGGCGTTCCTGTCCAGCGGCCTGGCAGTGACGTGCATTATTCTGACCGCAGGTACCGCAATGTTCCCGTTTGTGATGCCTTCGTCACTTGATCCGGGCAGCAGTTTGACCGTGTGGGACGCGGTTTCAAGTTACAAGACGCTTGGCATCATGTTCTGGGTAGTGGTGATCATGCTGCCGATCATCATCCTGTATACCAGTTGGGTTTACCGGATCATGCGCGGAAAAGTAACCATTCAGGACATTCACGACAACGAACATACCGCTTATTGATCGCTAATGATCGCTATAGCTATAAATGATGCTTAATTTTGCGGCCCCTGGCTTCAATAAATGACATAACAGAGGAAAACGCTTATGTGGTACTTCGCATGGATTTTAGGAGTGGGATTAGCGCTCGCATTCGGCATCATAAATGTGATGTGGCTAGAGTCAAATTACGCTTTTGGTAGCCGCGATGAGGACACCACACGCGGGCGATTTGAAGATGCTGCCAGAGAAGAGGAGGAGGAAAGAGTGCGTAAAAAGTAAGGGGTGCAAAATAGCAGCAATAGAAAGTTATGCGGATTTGATATATCTCGTATCAAAACATGAAATTGGGAAACTGATCTGGGCGTCCTTATACTCTGCTTACTAAACACTTTCTGCGGAAAACCATCATGACCACGCAAAACATCCCCCTTTCTGCTAACGACTTTAACACGGTCGCCGATACCGCAGCCCTAACCGGTGGTGTGGTCAAACAAAGTCTTCTGCAAAAAATATTTTTGCTGTGGATTAAGCCTTACGAAAATGCAGGTGGTTTCATTCCCCATATCTAAGACATTTTTTCTTCACCATCAAAACGTTATTAGTAACGTTATTATTAACGTTATGCGCGGCTTAGAAGAGAGCGATCAAAACCAGAAGCACCCAAGTAGTCAGGTGTTCGTTTGACAGGCGTCGTTATTCCTGCTTGGAAACGACGCGCTATCGGTTTTTCGCGAAGCGTTAATTCCCCATTCAAGACCGCCACACGGCCCTGCACCAGCATTGCGCACCCTTATAGATCTCTCGCGTTCAGCGGTTCTTTCAAGAACCTTTGCTGGCAACGAAAAAGAATTTCGAGCCTGCTGATCTGACAAGCGGTGAAAATTTCAGATGGTTATATTAATCAAAAATCCCGCCCCCGATTAATGCGCTCTGGAATGGCTTAAACTGCTTATTTGAAGTAGGAAAGTCCCACGAAATTAACGCACCGGCCCGGCGCCGCCTCAAGGCCTCTTATATTCCTTGCCCGCCTTGTTGTTATCCATCCTATCTTTGTTCATGTCATCATTGTGCATCCGGTTCTTGTGCATTTTTTTCTTCATGTGCTTTTTCTGTGCCATGGAATCCTTGCCTATTGTTTCGTTTTTATTCGTGTCGCTTTGCGCCAATGCCGTGCCAAAACCGATCGCCATCAAGGCTGCGAAAGCCGTCATCAATAATTTATTCATTCACGACTCCTTCAAGGGGAAATGCACAAAAATTTGTAAGCTGATTAGCAGTTAATGCGGCAGTCCACATTTTATTCATGATTCCAACTTTACATCCATCGTAATGTTTGCCTTCATTAATTTAGATACAGGACAACCGATCTTTGCTTGATTTGCAATCTCCTCAAACTTCGCTTGATCTGCACCTGGAATTTTTGCCACCACACTAAGATGACTGGCAGTGATCTCGAAGCCGTCCCCTACCTTCTCCAGAGTAACTTTGGCATGCGTTTCGATTTTTTCTGGCGTTAAACCGGACTCTCCAAGCATTAAAGAAAGTGCCATCGAAAAACAAGCGGCGTGCGCGGCACCAATCAATTCCTCGGGATTAGTACCGTCGCCATTTTCAAATCTTGCCTTGAAACCATAAGGCGCATCGTTGAGCACCCCGGTCTCGGTAGAAATAGTCCCACCTCCATCTTTAAAACCGCCCTTCCAGATTGCCCATGCCGTCTTAATCATGATAGCTCCTTATATATGTGAGATATGTGAGATATGTTGGAAAAGGACGCCGCTTTTACAGCGAACTTTTATGGGACACTTGATGCAGCAAAAAATTGCAAGAATATTGCGGTTTTATTATGCGATGATTATTTTGCCGTTTTAATACGCCATCCGGCAGGTCGTCCTATCAATCCGAATGCTTAGGGGCTCTGCCTATTGAGGAGATCGCACGCAACGCTTGCGGTTCAAATCGGGATCAAATTAGTTATCGCCTCAACCGATCTTGTTTTAAACAACGGGGTGGATTGCGCTTTGCGTCGTTATTAACCGGGACCGGCATCGCGCAATTTTTTGTCCTGCAAGAAACGCGGTACCGCCAATCTCAAATTGAAACAATCAGCCCCGGGGCGTGTCATCGGAATTTTTACGATTCTTAAAATATAGCACCTGCCCAATCAATGCCGTAATTAATAAAAATACATTTGAAAAGACGAAAACCCAGTTATCCAGAAGAATACTATAAATGACAAAACCGGCGGAAGCGGTCAACTGGCCTATAAAAAGCCAGCGAGAGACTCCTGCTGTGCTCTTGGTTTTCCACTGAGTGTACACTTGACGGGAAATCGTCAAACACAAGACGATGGTACTAAACCAGCCGACCAGCTCGGTGATCATTGCGCAGACTGCTTAGATGAAAGTAACGAAAGCTTGCCTTTTGGCAAGTCCGGTGAAGGCCTTAACGACTGTGCCACTCTTCCGTTTTTAAGCCCATGCTCATGCATAAACATCGCTCCTCAGAAAATATGGGCCGAGTAACAGACCTATCAGAGCAGCAACATCAGCAAGCCGTCCGTCCCGTAGCCCGAACTGACAGGAATTTTGCTGAGATACGCACTGATTGCCGATTTTTCGGCAGCAAATAGCGTAGCGCGAATAATTGCGCCGAGGGTCACATCGCACCAGGCGATCAGCACACCGGTAGATAATGTAGATGATAGCCGGTATCAGAATGAATACGATCAATACTATCGTTTTGTAAATAACACGAATGTTGCATCGATCACGTCCGTTTCACAGACCGTGCTCAGAGTAAAGAGCGTCACGCCTACTGCAAGGGAAATCAGTAAAATCTATATCACTACGCACGAGTTACAAGTGTTATCGATCAATGCAGGCGATGCCATAGGGGAAAAGCTGATTCTGGTGAGGGAGAGGAAGAGGCCACATCATAAACCTTGCGCGCTGCCGAAGAACGGAGGAAATCATGGGCAAGATAAAGTTGTTGGCCGGTACGCTAAGTTGTAGACGAACACGACGGAGATGGGGCGAAGGCACCCAACTGCTCCAATTAACGATCACCGTAAAATCGATTGCAATAGTTACAGCCGCACACCAAACGCGAGTCAGGCATGCGGCATCAACGCCGCCAGTCAATGCCCGCCGAATAGCTTCAAAATACTATTTTTTTCGTCGTCCTCCGGCGTGGCGGGCGTTCCATCTTCATTCAGGCCAAAGTTGCCGCCTACGCCCAGTGACGCTATAAAGCCGTTGCCCGGGGTGAAGTTATCAAAATACAGTTCCCCATTAATAGTCGTGACACCGGCTGGCATGGCCATTTGCACCTGCGGTACGCCGCGTAATGCGTGCCCCATGTAACCGACCCAGATTGGTAACGCCAGTTGCGCGCCAAACTCGCGGCTACCCAGCGTTTTGGGTTGATCGAAACCCATCCACGCCACCGCGACCAAAGAGTTTTGATAACCCGCAAACCAGCCATCGAAAGCATCGTTGGTGGTGCCCGTTTTACCCGCAATATCAGTGCGCCCCAGCACATTGGTCCCCGATCCCGTACCGCGCTGTGCCACAGTTTGCAACAGGCTGGTCATGATATAGCTGTTGCGCGCATCCAGAACGCGCGTCCCGTTTTGGCCCGCGATCTCTGGTTGTGCACGCGATAACGCTACGCCATGGGCATCCACCACTTCAGAAATCAGATACGGATTAACACGGTAGCCGCCGTTAGCCAGCACCGCATAAGCGCCCGCCAATTGCAGCGGCGTGGTTTGCCCGGCACCCAGTGCAGTCGGCAAATAGGCCGGAATCTTATCCAGATCGAATCCAAAATGCGAGGTCACAAAATCCTGCGCATATTTAGCACCGATGGCGTCCATCAAACGTACCGTGACCAGATTTTTGGAGCGTTGCAAACCGGTTCGCAATGGCATTGGACCATCGGGAGAGTCGTCATCTTTCGGCTCCCAGTTAGGCTGCCCCGGACCGCCGGGAAATGAAACCGGCGCATCGTTAATGATGGACGCCGGTCCGAAGCCCTTTTCAAGGGCCGCGGAATAAATAAACGGTTTGAAGGTCGATCCCGGCTGACGCCACGCTTGGGTAACGTGATTGAACTTATTTTGATTAAAGTCAAAACCGCCAATTAATGTCTTGATCGCGCCCGTCTGCGGCGTCAGTGCCACCAGAGTCGCTTCAACCGAAGGCAGTTGTGTGATTTGCCATCCCTTTGGCGTCTGAATAACCCGTATCACCGAGCCGGGCTGAATGCGGATACCTTTCGATGCTTTGGAACTTAGGCCTGCCGCGGCAAAACGCAAACCGTCACCGGTAATCGTCACGATGGCGTCGTTACGCAACATCACCTGAACCTGTTTAGCCGACGCGCTCAATACTACGCCTGGCACAATATCATCGTTGTCCGGCTTGCCGTCTAAAGCGTCGCCGACGGCATCCTCACGCTCACTCGCGCTTGCAGGTAATTCGATCAGACCTTCCGGACCGCGGTAACCGTGGCGACGATCATAATCCATGACACCTTTACGCACCGCCTCATAACCAGCCTGCTGGTCGGCTGAGTCAAGCGTGGTGGTGACACTGAGGCCGCGGGTATAAATCGAATCATTATATTGGGCGTACAGCATCTGGCGCACCATTTCGGTCGCATATTCCGCATGCACACTGTAGGTGTTGCCACGCGTCTTGACTTTGATATCTTCTACCATGGCCTGATCGTATTCGGGCTTGCTGATAAAATCCAGGTCCAACATGCGCTTTAAAATATATTCCTGACGTATCCGCGCACGTTTTGGATTGACTACCGGATTGTAGGCAGACGGCGCTTTTGGCAAACCCGCCAGCATTGCTGCCTGCGCCAGTGTAACGTCCTTCAGCTCCTTGCCAAAGTAGGCACGTGCGGCGGCGGCAAAACCGAAGGAGCGCTGTCCCAGAAAAATCTGATTCATGTAAACTTCGAGAATCTGATCTTTGGTCAATGCCGATTCAATTTTGTAGGCCAGTAAAATTTCATAAATCTTGCGCGAATAAGTTTTTTCACTGGACAGAAACACGTTACGCGCAACCTGCATCGTGATCGTACTGGCCCCTTGCGAAGCACCGCCATGCATGATGTCGGTCACTATGGCGCGCGCAATGCCGATCAAATCAATACCGCCGTGCTGATAAAATCGGGCATCTTCGATAGCAAGGACCGCGTTCTTCATATTGGCGGGAATATCCTGCAATTTCACCAGGCTGCGACGCTCCTCGCCAAATTCACCAATCAACACATGGTCTGCCGTGTAGATACGCAATGGCACTTTAGGCCGATAATCCGTAATCGCACCCAAATCCGGCAATTGCGGCTGCATCACGACCAGTGCGTATGAAACCAGCAAGCCACAAATCACCGCACCCGCCAGAATCAACCCGCCGAACGTGAATAGCAAGCCATGCAATAACGTTCCCGCTTGCTTTCTTGGGTTGCGGAAAATGGACCGACGGCTGATCGAGATAAGCGATGATGTCGAGAGGTCGAGATCATCACCATTAATAACGTTATTAATGGCAGCACCGCGCTTGTTTACATTACTTTTAAGAAATTTTATTAGGAATAACATAACTGTATTGGCTAAGAGTAGCCGTACATGCTACAACATGCAGGCCAAACCCCCAAGAATCGTCTGTAAGCAGAGGTAACATTTTCCATAAATAAGGTCAAATCTCACGATTCTGCGCCAACTCGGGCGCGCATTTATGCAAACAAGTGCCCCGCGATATGCGTCCCAACTTACCAAGGTAATCGTCGGTATAGTCCACGATCCGGACCACGATCTACGCTGTAAGCAGTGATTGAATCATCTCGTCAGTCGCGCTGGCTGCAGCATCTGGCGTTTCTAGCGGAAATAAATGATCGCCCGGCAGCATCCGGATATGGCGACCGACCAAACGCCGCGTGGCCGCCATTCCGGCTTGTCGGCACTCGACTGAATCAACACCCCCGATAAAACCGACAGGAACCGGATATCCCGCTTTGATTACCTGACCTAGATGATGGGGCAAGGTGAGGTATACCGCGGTTTCAATATCGCGCCTGAAACGCAATTTGACACTACCAGGTTGCTCTACCGTGCCGTGCTCAATGTAGTCACGCAACACCTCTTCGGGCCAACTGGCGAATACTTGTTTAGTCGAAAAATGCCGAAAGACCGCTTCCGCATCCGGCCATTGATTGCGGCGCTTGATGGAGTAGCGGGCCGGTGACCATCGATGGGCGACGTTAAATGCTTTTGCCACGCGCAGCAAGACCGCGCGCCAGCCGACGCTCACAGGGCTATCCAGCAACACGACGCATCGCACCAAATCAGGACGCTGTCTGGCCGCCATTAAGGACAAAAGCCCTCCCAGCGAATGACCGACCAGAATCACCTGGTCTTTATAACGCGCAAGCAGTTCGTCGACCAGTTCCTGCACCAACGCAGGCCAGCCGTCGGTCACGGGATACGCGGGATTGTGCGCATGGATTGCCAGCGCACGGACATCGTAAGTGTTGCCCAGCAACTCAAGGTAACGCCGGTAGGTCCCCGCCGGAAAACTGTTTCCGTGTGCAAAATGCACGATGGGCCGGGTCGAAGACGTTTGAGTAGTGCTGGCGGGTGAGCTCGGTGGTGTAGTTAATAGGATCATGGAGGAAATATAATGGCAAGTTCGAGTTCGAGCGGGACTTCGCGGACTCTATTAAAGCCCTAACCCGCAATTGTAACAAACCAAATTTTAGAGTTGACGCTCAACGGCCATACCAATAGCGCTTATGCTGCTGGCGATATTCCGTCGCCACCAGCGTGCCTCCAAAGTGTAAAAGTATCGCTCCCGAGTGATCATTTCTTAGATTTTGTACGTTCCGTTGCACATATCGTTCCCACACCTGCGCCTGCGGGTGATGAAAGCGGTTACGATAACCGACCTGAAAAATCGCAACGGAAGGATCGACTTCTTCCAAAAATTCACTGGTTGAAGAAGTCCCGCTGCCATGATGGGGGGCCAGCAGAACCGTGGACTTTAAGGAGCGTGCGCCGTCAATCAGGTCTGCGGCGTTTGCCCCATTACTTAAGACCAGTTGCCGCTCCTGCGCTTTCTCGATATCACCGGGTAACAGGATGGAATAATCACCATTAGTAATTTTAAGGGTGCAGCTCATGTTATTAGCTTTGGGTGGTTTTCGGTCCTTGCGCTGGCTATCTTTATAATTCGCCGCTGTCGGAAACAGCATTTCGAACTGCGCACCGTCCCAATTCCAGGATTGTCCATTCTCACAGCGCGTATGCTTGAGCGCCGCTGCAACAATCCGATGACTGGAGCGTAATGACGAAACCACGTGGCCAACCTCGACTGCCTTCATGACCGACAAAGCACCACCCGAATGATCGCTGTCGGAATGCGAAATTACCATTGTATCGATAGACGTGATACCACGTGCCTTGAGATACGGTACGATAATGCGACTTCCAGCGTCCGACTCGGGCGAATTATAAGGACCGGTGTCATACAGTAAACGATGCCGCGAGGTTTCGATCAATAACGCCATGCCTTGCCCCACATCAAACGCGGTAACGGTCATTTCACCTTCCGCGGGCTGCGTAGGCGAATTCAAAATCAAGGGCAGCCAGCCAATTAACGCCAACCAACGCAACGGCCAGCCGCGAGGTGCCAGCAACCACAGCGTAGCAATCATGGCGATTACAAACGCCCACAGCGGCGGCAATGGGGCCTGCCATACCGCCAGCGGAAAACTACTTAGCCATCCGAGAATCGATGCAAGCCATTCTACCAAGGTATGGGCGACCAGCAACACGCCTGTCGATAAGGGCGCAGGCAGCATGCTCCCGATTAATGCCAGCGGCGTCACTATTAGACCAATCAACGGAATGGCGATGGCATTTGCCAATGGACTGACCAGTGATATTTGGCCAAACAGCAATATTGTCAGGGGCACCAATCCGATGGTCACGACATATTGCGTATGTGCGCCTGCTTTTAAGGCCTCAAACCACGCTTTAGTCCACGTTGTCGGTATCGGCATTAGCGCGTCTGGATCGATCAATGACTTGGTGCGTCCAACGCTGGCGTATAAAATTGTGCCCACCGCACCGAAGGATAACCAGAATCCCGGCGAGAGCACCGCCCACGGATCGCGCACCAACACCGCCATTAATGCCATGCACAGGACGTGCGAAACGCTGGCAAGTCGTCCAGTCCAGAGTGCCAGCGCGACCATCAGCAACATGTAGAGCGTACGCTGGGCAGGCAAGCCGAAGCCCGCCAGCAGAACGTACAGCAATGCGGTGATTGCTCCTGCCAGCACTGCGGCTTTTTGGGCAGGCAAACGCAGCGGCAAAGCGCTACCGATAAAAAAAGAACGGCGCCACAGGGCCGACATAATTGCGGCAAATAAACCTGCGATCATTGTTATATGCAGCCCGGATATTGAAATCAGGTGCCCGACGCCAGTGCGGTTGAAGATTTGCCAGTCGCTTTGATCGACTGCACGCTGGTCTCCGATGACCAGTGCGATCAAGACCCCGACATATTTCTTCTCCGGCAACGCCGATAACATTCGTTGCCTTACCCAGCTTCGCACCGCTTCAATGCTGTGGCCGATAGTGAAAACAAAACGATTCAGTCGACGGTTATTTGGCAATGATTCAGGGAGGAAATCTGCGCCGCCGTTTGCAGTAATTATTGAGGATATTTTGTCGGCCCGCACATAACCGGTTGCGCGCAGATTCTGCTCAAGCAACCAAACTTCATAATCAAACCCGTGCGGGTTTGCATTGCCATGCGGTCGTTTTAAGCGAACGCTCAGTTGCCAGCGGGCGCCAGGTTCAATATGACCAATCGGGGTCTCGCTATCAAGCTGCGGCGCACCGGGTCGGCTAAATCCGCGATACCATGACAATGCCAATAGTGAGGGAATCGGCGGCACTTCGCCGTTTTGGGGCAAGACTTTTTCTACCGCGAAATTAAAGCGCACACCCTGCTCGAAATACGTCGGAAGACTTTCAACGGTGCCGATAACGGTCACGTCACGACCCTCCCACTTTACAGGCAATTCCTGCTGTAAATAATAATGCGCAAACAGTGCCGCCCAGCAAAAGCCCAGTAACGCTCCACATCCAGCTAATCCAGAAATTTTAACAAGACGATAGTCCAGTCGCCAGACCAATAAACCTGCAAGAGCCGCCGCTAGCAAAAGGATACCAACTAAAGAAAACGACGGTAGCTCGCCTTGCGTTTGTAAATAACCGACACCACCCAGAAAACCAAGAATAAAGCTGCGCACTAATTCAGGAGCGCCAGGCGCGGCAATGCTGTACGAGCGTTAGTTGTCGTGACCTCAGCGAGGTGTTGGAGCGGGATACCGCGCAGATCTGCCAGCACCGCTGCAATTTGTGGGATTTGTGCCGGTACGTTCTTTTGTGGATGCAACCACGCAGGCGACATATCGGGTGCGTCGGTCTCCAGCACCAACGCATCCAGCGGTAACTGCGCCGCCAGCCTTCGAATCTGCAAGGCCCGCATGAACGTCATTGCCCCGCCAAACCCAAGTTTAAAATTTAAGCCAATAAATGCCTGAGCCTGTTGAAAACTGCCGTTAAATGCATGGGCAATCCCGCCCGTCACCTTGATGCGTCGCAGATGTTTTAACACAATGTCCTGAGATCGCCGGACGTGCAGGAGAACCGGCAGATCAAACTCTCGTGCCAGTTTAAGTTGTTCCATATAAAAGTATTCTTGCTTCTCACGCAGCGCGCCTTCGCCCAGACCGGGAACGAAGAAGTCCAAACCTATTTCACCAATTGCGACAAATAAAGGATCTTTTAGCGCCAGAATGATCGCCTGTCTTAACGCAAGTAAATCCGCTTCCTTTGCATCTGGAACAAAAATGGGATGTATGCCAAGTGCATAAGTGCAATTTGGCTGCGCCGCCGCTATCGCTGCAACCCTGGCAAAATTGCCACGTTCAACCGCGGGAATCACAATCCAGGCGACGTCTTGCTGGGCTGCAGCGTCAGCATAACGCGCCTGATCGCCGCAAAATTCTGCGGCGTCTAGATGACAGTGCGTGTCTATCCACATGAATGCTTCCTATTTGCTCATCAAGAGGGTGAATTGCGGTGAAGCGAAGACATGGCTGAATTCGCAGATTAATATCGTAGCATGCGGTAATATCGTTAAACGGTATTACGGCTAAAGTTAAGGTTTTTCCTTATGTGACGTAGCTATTGCGACGCAGTTACGGACTTGATTAATGTGACCTAACGCCGGTCTCGCCGTTGTCACATTACGTTGTCGCCCCAAGCGTCACCTTTATTTATTTGCCAGGAAATATCCAATGCCTGCCGATGCCGACCAACGCATACTAATGCGTACTAACGTGGGCAACACGCCAGTTTCATGTCATACCTGATAACATGCTGTTCGAAGAAAACTTATTAAATCGAATGCTCACACAAGAACCCACTCCGTTAGCGTCTGCCGAAACACTGGTTCGGCTTTTCGACCAACAAGAATATCGCAGCGCTCTAGGGACGTTTACCACCGGCGTCACCATTGTCACAGCGTGCGGCCAAGGCACGATTGACGGCGCTGACGCAGAAAATCGCGTTGGGATTACCGCAAACAGCTTCAACTCGGTATCGCTAGACCCGCCGCTGGTCTTGTGGAGTCTGGCCAAATCGTCAAGTAGCGCGCCGGTATTCGAGCACGCTGAATATTGGGCGGTGCATATTTTGTCACACGATCAGGAGGCGCTGGCTAACCGTTTTGCCAAGCGTGGAATTGCTAAATTTGCAGGCTTAGAGACAGAAAAGGGACTTGGCGGCATTCCGCTGCTGCCGGCCTGCACTACCCGCATGCAATGCAAGACGGCCTATCGTTACGACGGCGGCGATCACATCATCATGGTCGGCGAGGTGATGCATTTTGATCACTCCGATCTCCCACCACTGGTGTATCAGCGCGGCAACTATGCCATCGCCACCCGTAAAGAACTGGCTGACGAAGCCGAAGCATTGATCAAGGCCACCACCGGTGCACGCATATTGAACACCAGCGCCATGAGCCATTTACTGGGAAGTGCCTATTTCCAGCTATACGGCAAACTCCGCGAATTTGGCGCTCAGCAAGGCCTGAACGACACGGAATTTTTTATCCTCAATACGCTTGCCGCCCGGGATGGACTAAGTATTGCCGAATTAAACCGCTTGTTTGCTTATGCCGGTCATTCACCATTAAGCATCGTGCTGGACGACCTGACAGCGCGTGGCTTGTTGCAGGTTGTGACTGATCATGGCGAAAAATTTGGCAACGGTTTGTTCTATCTAACAGCAATGGGCAAGCAACTGGCGCAAAAAATTGCCGAGGCCGGATCGGCGATTGAAGCAGATATGATGAAAAAAATGGGCACAGTCGACGCGATTGCTCTGCGTACTTTGTTGCGCCGCTTCATTAATATTCCCGGTGACACTCTTTCTTTAGACGAGTAAAGGGCATCCCGGAGCCTGTCGAATTTAAGGCGCGCGGTAAAGATTCACGACATCCCGCTCTACCCGCACCAGGTTTTGCCCGGCGTCCACCACAAACTCGGCACCGTTGAAGGACGGACGCGTCAGTAACAAAATAGCATCTGCAATATCACCCAGCGGCGCAACGTAACCCAACGGAGTGGAGCGCGCCGAGGAGAACTCAAAATCTGCCTGCGTCTGATCTCCGCTAGGCGTCATCAGTCCCGGATACAGCGCGTTCACCCGCAATACGTCACCGCCTGAGACCGCTAACATCGCGGTCATATTGCCGAGCGCTGCCTTAGCCACCGTGTAGCTAAAATCGTCAGGATGAAAATTTTCCCGGACCTTCTGATCGACTACGTTCACGACCACCCCTTGCTGACCACGTATTTTGGCCTGCTGATAAAAAGACTGGGTCAGCAATAATGGCGCACGACAATTAATCTGCCATGAACGCTCCAAGTCATTGAGAGCAAAGTCCGCCAGCGTGTCCGGAAAAAAAATAGCCGCGCAATTGACCAACACGTCGAGTCGTTCAAAAGTCGCGTAAGTGGTCGCCATCATGACCCCCAGTTCAGTGGGGTTGGCTAAATCGGCACGACACGCGATTGCACGATTGCCGGTTGCCTCAATCAGCGCAACGGTTTCCAGCGCCTCGGATTGGGAATTACCATAATGCACCACTACCGCATAACCGGCGCGTGCGAAGCGCTGGGCGATTACGCGACCGACGCGTTTGGCAGCGCCGGTTATCAATACTACAGGTTGCGTCATGGGGGTTCTTTTACGTTGTAAGTGGTTACGGTGCGCTCTTCACTGCAATACGATCCATAAATTGCGCCATCTGGAGGTCCCTTTCAGTGACCCCGTTTGCATCGTGCGTGGTGAGTAACACGACGACGCGATTATAAACATTGGACCATTCGGGATGATGATCGATTTTTTCCGCCAGCAAAGCGACCTGAGTCATAAACGCAAACGCAGCATTAAAATCGGCGAACGCAAATGTCTTTTGAATTGCATCGCGGTCAACTACAGCGGTCCAGCCGGTTAAACTGCGCAAGGCGCTATCGGTGCCGATCAGAGACGGTCGTGTCATAACAATTATCCGTGTATCAAAACTCAATTCTATCGCCAGAAAGGATTAAGCGGAGAAAAGCATGCATCTTTTCCTTTGGTTACGACAGATGGGTCCGCTCTTATCTTTGACAACCAAAAATATACCTCCCCAAAACACTGCATATCTCCGGATTGTGACGCAACGTATTTGAGAAGGAGATTTTGTAACGAGTTGAATCGTTGCTTGTGACAAATGTTTATAGAGGTATAGTTTGTGTATATTCAATTTTTAAGGCCATCATGAAACGCTTACTCTGTGCGGCATTGTTAGTCGCCCTTAGCTCTACCGCGATTATTTCAACGCAAGCGAATGCTCAGGTGGGCGTGAATATTATCATCGGCTCACAGCCTCCTCCCCCGCGCTATGAACGCCTTCCACCACGCCGGGCTGGCTATATCTGGGCGCCAGGTTACTGGAATTGGACCGGTGGTCATCATGTATGGCGCCAGGGATACTGGAACCGGGCACGCCCAGGCTATATATACCAGCGTCCTCGCTGGGAACAAGGTCGTCAGGGCTGGCAATTAAACCGCGGCGGCTGGCAGCACGGGCCGGGCGGGCGCGGTCGCCCGGACAATCGCGGCAACGGTCGTCCGCATTATGACAATCATCGCGGTGGTGGCGGTGATCATGGCGGCGAAAATCGCGGTGGCGGCGATGGTCATCGTGGCGGCGGAGGTGATCATCGTGGTGGCAATCACTAATTAAATCAGTGGCACTAAGTTCTGGGGATGGCATCAGTGGCCCTCCCGATTACTTGGTGAGACAAAAATCCTTCAGCGCGAAAGCGACGAGGGAATTTTTTGCACATCATAAAGCATCGAATTAATGCGCTCGTCGTTTTATACAACCACCACATCAAGTTATTTTCCTAAATTGAAGTGCAAAAGTAGCGATCTGATCGGTACGGTCAGCTATCGGCCTTTAAAACGTTCACGATGCGGGCGTGGTCTACGCTGTTTTAGCTTGACCAGCACCTCATAAAACACGCTGGAGAAGCCGCCAGCCGACACGAAGCTGCGGTCCTCTCGCGCCAGAACGCGGTTCGGTCTGATCTTTGCGCTTTCCGAAAAAAGTGACAGCCATCGCCCGTTACGTTATCTTTATGCCGCTGCATCTATCTTACAAGAAAGGCTAGACAACGAACTCCCCGAGCCGACCTGCAAGGGCGGTCCGATTTATGCTCCCTACCCTGCAAAGGAACACACTTGCTACTGCATTCCATCTACCTGATCGCAATCGTCGCCGAGGCCATGTCCGGTGCCATCATGGGCATGCGTCGCGACATGGATTTGTTCGGCATTTGCTTGATAGGGACCGTAACAGCGCTGGGGGGGTGGAACGGTGCGCGACGTATTACTCGGACATTACCCTCTCGGCTGGATTGCCAATCCAGAATACCTGTTGTTCACCATCGGTGCCGCCCTCGTTACGGCGATGGTAGCGCGCATACTGCATCACTTGCGCACCGTCTTTTTGGTCGTCGATGGATTGGGTCTGGTCGCCTTCACCGTGATCGGATGCGATGTTGCAATGTCTATCGGCATGTCCCCGGCAATTGTCGTCGTCGCTGGAATGATGACCGGTGTTTTTGGTGGCCTTTTACGGGATGTATTGTGCAACGAAATCCCATGGGTACTGCGGAAAGAACTATACGCGACCGTGTCGCTGCTAACCGGTGGCCTGTACGTCGGCTTACTGTGGTTTCAGGTCACGAACGAGATGGCAATGCTAATCGCTATCGGCGTGGGATTTTTGTTTCGTTTATTGGCTCTGCGGTTTCACTGGCGCTTGCCCGGTTTTAGCGGCGTTGGTATCCGTGGACTGGATTGAAGACACATCAGACACATGCTTCACGCCACGTAGGATCGGCTCGATCATCAATGACAGGGCCAATCTGAAGGTGCAGCTTATAGCAACGCACCTGCTTTGGCATTCCGCCGCCGACCGCATAACCCGTTGACTCTTGAGTATCCCGCTCGGTTCGCAAAGACCAGGATTATCCAATGTCAAAATATTAATAATGGTCGTACTTTTATAAACCGGTAAAACCGCTGCAAACCATCTCGTAGGCGAACCCGTCGTTCCGTTTGCCAAAACTGTATTCAATTCGCCACAAAATCGATTATCCAAAGCAAAAACCGTTGAGCAGCTAAGCTGTTCAACGGTTTCGACCTAATGGTTGCGGGGGCAGGATTTGAACCTACGACCTTCGGGTTATGAGCCCGACGAGCTGCCAGAC
>NZ_JAAOZT010000012.1 GCF_011947285.1 Glaciimonas immobilis
TTACGTCGACTCCCCAGCGACATTGTGCGTTACTACCACCCTTACACTGCCTGGTAAATGCGTATTGCATTTCTAGGTAGGTTAGATGCGCCCGATGCTGAGACAAATTTTCGTAAATCCTGACAACATCAGGATATTTTCTGATATTTTTGCTACTGGTTGCGGGGGCAGGATTTGAACCTACGACCTTCGGGTTATGAGCCCGACGAGCTGCCAGACTGCTCCACCCCGCGTCTGTATTTTTTAGAACTTACGTCGACTCCCCAGCGACATTGTGCGTTACTACCACCCTTACACTGCCTGGTAAATGCGTGTTGCATTTCTAGGTAGGTTAGACGCGCCCGATGCTGGGAAAAATTTTCGTGAATCGCTACAACATCAGGATATTCTCTGATATTTTAAATCTGGTTGCGGGGGCAGGATTTGAACCTACGACCTTCGGGTTATGAGCCCGACGAGCTGCCAGACTGCTCCACCCCGCGTCTGAGGAAAAAGAGTATATAGCGGATTAATTAAAAAAGCAACCGGTATGGATGAAAAGCGCATTTACATTGCGCAGTGATACACTTCACTCTCATGTAGAATCGTCTATCAAACGAAGATATTCTGTTTCAGTACTAATTCTATAATACCAGTTCCCTTCAACCTTTCATGCGCGATGGTGTGCTTTCAAAACGTTGCGCTCAGACCTTAATTCACCGCCTATGAAATACTGCTCCGAATGCGCCCACCCCGTGGCTTTGCAAATCCCCGCGGACGACACGCGCCAACGCTTTGTCTGTGACAATTGTGGAACAATTCACTATCAAAATCCCAAGATGGTGGTTGGCTCTATCCCCGTATGGGAGCATCAGGGCGAAGTCAGCATCTTGCTCTGCAAACGTGCAATAGAGCCTCGTCTTGGCTTCTGGACGCTACCGGCTGGCTTCATGGAAAACGATGAAACCACGGAGGACGCCGCACGCCGCGAGACCGAGGAGGAAGCTGGCGCCAAAATAAAATTACATACGCTATTTTCCATGATCAATGTGCCGCACGTGCATCAGGTACACTTGTTTTATCGTGCGACGCTGCTTGATCTCGATTACGTGGCCGGTATCGAAAGTCTTGAGGTGGAGATGTTCACTGAAGCGCAAATACCGTGGGAAGATATTGCGTTTCCAACGGTTACCTACACGCTAAAATCTTTTTTTGCAGACCTCAAACGAGTGCAAAAAGAGGGTGGCCAGTTTTCACTGCACACCAACGATATTTACAAGCCGATGCGCAGCAAATAAGTTGTAATGAAATTTTATCGGGTGTGGCGAACTGAAAAGCTAGCAACAGCCACCTTTACTCTCTGCTAACTTTTTAATGATGGCAGGAGAAATATATACATGAACAATCCCATCAACGTATCATGCCGCAATGGGGTCCCCCTCCGATTTAGCCGCTACTCCAGCGGATTGTAGCTAGCAATCAATACATCCAGCGGCACTGGGCGACTCAAGATAAAACCCTGAATAAGACTACAACCGTGTTGCCGCAAAAAGGTTAGTTGCTCCTCGGTTTCCACGCCCTCGGCAATGACGCTTAAGTTCATATGACGCCCAAGCTCAATCATTGCACGCACGATCGCCCTGTCCTCGGTCAAGTCCGGCAAACCGTGAACAAAAGAGCGGTCGATTTTGATCGACGAAATAGGTAACCTTTTGAGGCGCGCCAGCGACGAATAACCGACGCCGAAATCGTCCAGACTGATCCCTACACCAAGCTCACGCAAAGCGCGCATCACAGGAATCACTTTATCCGGTTGATGCATTAACATGCCCTCTGTGAGTTCCAGGCAAAGATGATGGGTCGCGATGCCAAACTCGTCTAGAACGACGCTTAACTCATCCGGCAAATCGGTGCTGGTAAATTCCGGCGCGGCCATGTTCACATGCATCTGGAGGTCGCTAAAACCGGCCCGATGCAAGTGAGCAAGATCGTGACAAGCCTGGCGCAACACCCAGCGCCCGATATTAACAATGAGCGCACTTTGCTCTGCAATTGGAATGAAAATATCGGGCCGCACCACCTCACCGCTGGCGCGGCGCCACCGAATAAGCGCTTCAACCGATTGCATGTGGTGCTCGTCACCTTGGAATATAGGCTGGTATTCAAGAAAGAAAGCATTGTCGACAAGCGCCTGACGCAACTCTGCCTCCATCGTCATGCGCTGTGCGACATCGGACTGCTGCGCCGCAAGCGTGTGCGACGTACTGTTCGAAAAAAAACTGAGCGCATTTCGCCCACTTTTTTTAATACGATACATAGCCGCGTCCGCGCTACGTAACAACTCCGGACTGCTCACGCCATTATCGGGGAACACACTGATGCCTACGCTGGCCGACACCGTCATATCGTTGCCATCGAATTTAAACGGCGTACGCGCCGCGGTCAGCACGTCCCCCGCCACCGTCGACAACATGTCTCCAAGCGGCAGCGTCGACAGCCCCGGGATTAGCAAAATCGCAAACTCGTCACCACCGAGTCGACCAACGTAACTTCCAGCTGGCACCAGCGCCTGCAAGCGTTGTGCAAATTCATGCAGCACGACATTACCCGCCTCATGACCAAATGCATCATTGACGGGTTTGAAGCGATCCAGATCAATAAATATCAGACCAAAAGATTTACCGGCTACGGTGGATTCTTCACATGTATTATCGAGCAGGCGATAAAAATACGTTCGGTTGGCTAACTCGGTCAAACCATCAATCTGCGCTAAATGCCGGATGGTTTCTTCCTGTTCCAGGCGTTGTGCGGTCTGGGCAATCAGGACGCCGATTGTTGCAGAGAGAAAAGGTAACTGCGCTTCGCGCTGACGTGCAAGTTTGCTATAAAATTCCAGTACCCCGGGGCTATGCCGTTGACCGCCCTCCGTCACATAAACGACTGGAAAAACATAACCTGACTGCAACCCGGATTTGGCAGCATCTTTGGACCGGAGAAATCCTGGCGTGGCCTCCATATTTTCAATCCAGCTGGCTTCGCCATTTTGCCACACTTTACCAATCGCACCCACGCCGGCCTCCATCCTCTCCCGACAACTTTCTTCTGTGAACGCATCAAGAGGATATGCAGGATCATGCCAGTAATTTTTACAAATAAGCGCGGCAGATTGCGCCTGATCGGATTCCAGTCCCCAGTACGCTCCCCACTCCCATCCTAAATTTTCACAGACAAGCTTAATCACTTTTGTGACGGCTGTTCCGAGCGTATCCGTACTGAGCAAAAATTGGGTGGTCTCGAAGCTCAGGCGTTCACGGATAGCTGCATGCCTGGAGGCTGTCATCTCCATAAGCAAACCACTCCGCAATATTTGCTGTCCCGATAATTGAGGTGACGACAACAGCCGAAACCAGCGCATCCCGTCGATTTTGCGTATGACGCGAAACTCATTCTCAATCGACTGTCCGCCTGTAGTCGCGGCTTGCAACGCAGCGCGCAACAAAGGTAAGTCATCCGATAACACATGCACAAAACAGCTTTCTAACGCAGGATACCAGCCTGCTTCTACCCCGAGCATGATAGCGGCATTTGCGGAGAGGACCAATTGACCAGAATCGACGTGGAACCACCAACGTCCGAACGAGGCAGCCTGTTCGCTAAAATCTGTTGCAAGCGCCTGAACAAGGACCGGTTGCAATAATGGCGTGACTGGGTAATTCTGCGAACTGTCCACGAAATCGCTCGATAGGGCCGAGGGAGAGGAATCATGCATAAAGGCTCGTCTCAATGTCTTGGATAAAGTAAATGTAATGTTGCATTGCAACTTTGAGGCCACCGATAACTTCTCAAAAGCGAGAAATTTCGCCCTTGAATCGCATTAGATCGCTGAAAACGCACCTTCCTGGTGCGTCAGAAGTAATTTAATCCCGTTCTAGCGCAACTCAAATCTAAAACGTGCGCGCACGGTAAACGTCATTATTATGGCAAAATCGTCTTAGCCTTATTTACGATGCACCGGGCGAGCGCCAGTGGGTAAAAATAGCGCGGAGAAACCGGAATGGTCCTGAGACCATGAGGATTTTAGGACCCCCCTACCCACCCATCACGTCTTCGCAGCAAGAGCGTGAACGAATTCTCGGGAAGTTACTCCCCGTTTCGCATCTCTGCCGACTAAATGTGGGTCGCTTAAAGCACTACCAACAGCTTGTATTTTTTTACGCCAAATTAACACACTATTAACATGACATCAACGCGCCACTACCCCTATATTACGACACAGGCTGGGAGCGCCTAGCACTGCAAACAATACAGATTAATTATGAGAAACATATCACAAAAGGCTCTCAAGCACACTAATATACGCGGTATTGAGGCGCGATCGACGAGGCTGTTGCAATGATTCCATGGTTAGAAATTGATACGCCATTTCCCGATGTATCGGAAGCGTTAAGCGAGGCTGACGGCGCCCCCGGGCTTTTGGCGGCGGGTGCAAATTTATCTCCCCAGCGTTTGCTGAATGCATATAGGCATGGGATATTTCCCTGGTTCTCTGAAAACCAGCCTATTTTATGGTGGAGTACAGATCCTCGTATGGTGCTGCAAACGGATCGGTTTAAGATATCCCCCAGTTTACGGAAGACCCTAAAAAAAATTCATCGCAGCACCTGCGAGCGGCGCTGGCAGATTCGCTTTGATTTTGCTTTTGAGCAGGTTATGCGCGCCTGCGCAGCGCCACGGCGCGACAGTCAGGGAACATGGATTTCAGAGCAAATCGTTGAGGGTTATCGCGCGCTTCATCATTTGGGATACGCTCACTCTGCCGAAGTATGGCTGGACGGCAAACTGGTCGGTGGTGCGTATGGCGTTAGTATTGGTCGTATGTTTTATGGCGAATCGATGTTCGCCCGCGTTCCCGACGCGTCTAAAATAGCATTGGCCTATCTCGTACATTTTCTACGCCAAAACGGTGTCAGGATGATTGACTGTCAGCAAGAAACCCCTCATCTTGCATCACTTGGCGCGACGCCGATTTCTCGCGACGCGTTCATGCATCATTTGCAGGAAGCAATCCAGTACCCGCAAATCCGTAACTGGCGGCCAATGAGTTTGTTCACTGATTAAAACGCTACCGAAAAGCAAACACAAACAATCCAAAAAGGAGCGTGTTTGGCAAAAGCTTAGTAAAATCGATCATACGATGAAAGAATTGGTGAGCTGGTTCATCTGGAGCAGCGTCGCCTTCACGGTGTAAATTAGCGTTATCGAAGAGGTCAGGATACGATATGACACACTTACAAGATTTGCCATTTTCAACCCTGCAATTTTATGCCACCGCGCCCTACGCCTGTAGTTATCTGGACGGTCGGCAGGCGCGTTCGCTGGTGGCGACACCATCTCATCTGATCAACGCAGATGTTTATTCCGAGCTGGTGAAAAATGGTTTTCGTCGCAGTGGTATTTTTACTTATCGCCCGTGTTGCGATGGCTGTCGTGCCTGCACGCCGGTGCGGACGCTGGTCAATACATTTACTCCCAATCGCAGCCAACGCCGCGCCTGGGAAAAGCATCGCCATCTGACCGGCCTGGTGACTAACCTCGCCTATGTGCACGAGCATTACGCGTTGTATCTGCGCTATCAAATTTCTCGCCATGCGGGCGGCGGGATGGATCAGGACAGCAGAGATCAATATGCACAGTTTTTGTTGCAAAGCAAAGTCAACACCCGTTTGGTTGAATTCAGAGAGCACGATGGTACCTTGCGAATGGTCAGTATCATCGACGTCCTTAATGATGGCCTGTCGTCGGTATACACGTTCTACGATCCTGATATTGCCGGTGCGTCATACGGTACTTACAACATTTTGTGGCAAATCAAACAGGCCCAACAACTGGCGATGCCTTACGTATATTTAGGCTATTGGATCAAGGACAGCCCCAAAATGGCTTACAAAATTAACTTCAGGCCATTGGAAGCGCTACAGGAAAACAAGTGGCGTGCGTTAGAATAGTCGATTACGCCAAATATTAAAATTTCCCCGCATAATTTACGCATAAGTCGGCTAATGAATTAGCCGTCGGTATCTGCGACTTTTAGCAACTACCAGGTTAGCGGAATGACCAAATAACTAAATAGGGCAATTATTGCCGCCTTCTGCAGTGCAGTTCCGCCGCTCTTTTTAGTTATGTGAGTGTTACTCTGTTACTCAAGTTACTCAACGCAGCCCTCCGACGCACACTACAAATTCCACACTACTCAACTATCGTGCCTTCAAAATTCCTGTATTCCCTTGCCCGTCCCGCCCTATTCTCCCTCGACGCCGAAGCAGCGCACCATCTGACCATGACCGGATTACGCCGCATTGACTCACTGGGATTCACCGCGCTGATAACAAAACCAGCCCCTGATCCAAGGATAGTGATGGGCATTACCTTCCCCAACCCGGTCGGATTAGCCGCTGGTCTTGACAAGGATGGCGCCTCTATTGATGCATTGGCGGCTTTGGGATTCGGTTCAATTGAAATCGGTACCGTGACCCCAAAAGGCCAGCCCGGCAATCCGCGTCCGCGCATGTTTCGGCTGCCAGCGGCCAATGCCATTATCAATCGTATGGGATTTAATAATGGCGGCGTTGATGCTTTTGTCAAAAACGTGCAATCGTCGAAATTCTATCAAGAAGGCACCGGCGTGCTCGGCCTGAATATCGGAAAAAATGCAGCAACGCCGATTGAAAATGCTGCAGACGATTATTTGCATTGCCTTGAAAAAGTCTATCCTTATGCAAGTTATGTCACCGTCAATATTTCTTCTCCCAACACCAAAAACCTGCGGCAATTACAAGGTGCGTCCGAGCTTGATGCGCTATTAGCGCAACTCAAGGACGCCCAGCAAAGATTGGCAGATCAGCATAAACGGTATGTCCCCGTGGCATTAAAAATCGCACCGGATATCGATGCAGAGCAAATTAAAACAATCGCCGCTGCCTTGTTGCGACACAAGATGGACGGCGTCATCGCGACCAACACCACCATCACGCGCGATGCTGTCAAGGGGCTGCCACATGAAAACGAAGCTGGCGGTTTGTCCGGTGCGCCGGTGTTTGAGTTATCCAATGCCGTAGTACGTCAACTGCGCGCAGAGCTAGGCGATAGCGTGCCGATCATTGGCGTCGGTGGCATTTTGAGCGGCGCAGATGCACAAACAAAAATGGCGGCTGGCGCAGCATTAGTCCAGCTTTATAGCGGACTAATCTATCGCGGACCGGCACTCATACGGGAATGCGCCAACGCGCTTCGGAAAAGACCACTGAGATAACAGGCGTCTCGGAATAAGGATAGGCATAATTTGCCATAAGGGTACCAAATTGGCACTAGAAGCGAACAAGTGTGCGTCATACATGCCGGGATGGGCCTATCGCGTCATAGCGCGCCGCAGGATGAAGCTGATGCCGTCGACCGCTGCGACCATGACCAGCATCGCAACAATAACGCTAGCGGCCTGATGCATCTGAAACAGGGACAGATGGTACTTCAGCATCTGTCCCAGACCGCCAGCACCAACGACGCCCAGTATCGCTGCAGCACGAATATTATTTTCCCACCGATACAATGTATACGACATCATTTGCGGCAACGTCTGCGGCAAAGTGGTATATAAAAACGCCGGCAAAGCGCGTACGCCATTGGTCCGCAACGTGGACTCGGGTAGCGGCGAAGTATTTTCATAGGCATCAGCGAACAACCGCCCCAACACGCCGGACGTATGCGCCGCTAACGCCATCGTGCCAGCGAATGGTCCCAGACCTGCCGCGATCAGCAGAATCGACGCCCACACCAGTTCAGGAATGGAGCGCAAGACATTCAGCAACGTTCTGGTGCCAGCCCGTGCAATAGTGCCGAAGCGACCACTGGCCACCAACCCTAGTGCGACACCGGCAAAGGCCGCCAGGACTGTCCCCAGCGCCGACATCGACAATGTTTCCGCCGTGCCCAGCGCGATCTTACGCAAAAAAGGCACACTGATATCCGGTGGCGCAAACCCGTGCAAAAATTCACCGGTCGTCCGTAGCGCCTCTTGCGTAAAAAACGCACTCCACATCAATGAAAGAGAAAGAAAACTTGCTGCAACCAAGCCCAGCAAGCCACACAACAATGCAACGGTTGAAAACCGCCAACGCGGTGCTAACGGTAACTGAGGTACTTGCGGCGGGTCAGGCAACCGGACCGACATAGAGGACGTAGATTGATCGATCGCTATTTTCACTCCAGCCTCCCGCGCAACATTTTACTGACCGCATCCGCACTCGCAACCAACAATACAAATACTAATAACATGGTCGACAACTCGGCGCCCGCCATCATCTTCATCGATTCGTCAATACGCTGACCGAGACCGCCCGCACCGACAAAGCCCATTACTACCGAGCCACGGATGGCGCATTCCCAGCGATAAACAGTGTACGACACCAATTCCGCTGCGCACTCCGGCAGCGCGCCATATACCAATGCGGTCAAACGCCCGCTGCCGTTCTTTAGCAAGGTGTCGGTCGCATGCGAATCGGATGACTCCAAAATTTCTGCATACACCTTCCCCAGCATCCCGCAATAAGTCAATGCGATGGCGATCACACCGGCGGTTGGGCCTAAACCAACGATCCGCACCATTAACAAAGCCCACACCAGTTCGGGCACGCTACGCAACAATACCAACAGCCAGCGCACTAGCTGTCGGACCGATTGGGCCAGCCAACCCATGCGGCCCGTGCCTATGCGAGATATCGATAAGTGCGCGGTGATCAGCACCGTCATGGGTATCGCCGCCAGCATCGCCAGCGTCATGCCGACCGTGGCCATGGCGACGGTTTCCCATGTGGCACTGGCAACCATTCTCAGGAAGGCGAGAGAGTGTGCAGGAGGAACAAAACTAGAGAGAAATGTGCCGGTCGCATTCAGACTTTGAGCGTCCAGCAAGGTCCAGGGTTTGAATTCGCTGAGGACCAACATCGGCCATAAAAGCAAAAGTGCGACGATGGTGAGCATGATCCGGCCACGCCAGGCAGGGTCCCGATATCGATCAGTATGCACTAAAGGTACCATCACGGAATGTGGGCGCATAACTTAGCAACGCGGAACTAATGCGCCCGGCACCAGCGCTGGTGCTGGTCTTGGTGCCGATGCATCACTTGGGTCCGTCGCAAAATATTCGTTATCCTGCGCAGCGCCGGTGTCGTTTGAATAATTTAAGTCATCGATCGTTCTATTGTGGTTGCGATACAGTGCATCAATCATGGCATCGGTCACATCATCGCGCGCAGCATCAAACATAATACGGCCGTCCCGCAGCCCTACAATCCGGGGAAAATGAGACCGTGCCAAAGTAACCTGATGCAAACTACAGATGAGCGTGGCGCCCCGCCCGGTGGCTTCCTGTTGCAGTACCGCCAAAGTGTGCAATGCCAACGCAGGATCCAGCGCAGAGAGCGGTTCATCCACCAACAACAAATCCGCCTGACTAATCAACAAGCGGGCGATCCCACAGCGCTGGCGCTCACCCCCGGATAAACGATCCACGCGCGCGTACAATTTATCCTGCAACTGGACTTTGGCCAGTGCATTGAAAGCGGCAACCGGGTCAACCGGCTTGACCAATGATTTTAACGCCTGCCAAAACCCCCACCCCGGTAATAACCCTGCCAGTACCGCGCTGACCACACGTTGGCGTGGCGGCAATGGTGGCGTTTGCGGTGCCAAAAAAAGCCGGGCGCGCATTGCATGCCGGGCGGCACTACTCAAATCCCACGGGTCGTTGTCAAATAAAGATATGCTGCCCTGATCGGGTTTCAGGGCGCAGGCCAGTGTGTGTAGCAATGTCGTCTTGCCCGCGCCGGATGGCCCGATCAGGGCGATTTGCTCTCCCTGATCAACGGTCAACGTCAAATCTCGCAACGCCAGCGCAGCATCAATAGCGCCGGGGTGACGGACGGACAGATTAAGTAAGGTAAGCGTCATGTTAAAAATGTTGACCGAGTACGGATTATCTCAACAAACCGGCATTGCGCGCCGCACTTTCAATCGAAGTATAGTTTTCCGCTTTGGTCGTGATAAACCGCGTGGTCCGCTGCAAATCGAGAATTTCTTTGTCTTGCGGATTATCTTTATTTAACGCCAAAAATGCGTCCGTGATCTTCTTGCGCAACACTGGATTCATATCCGAACGGACGCTCCAGTTATAGTCGTAATAACCCGGCGTGGTATAAAACACGCGCACGACTTTTGGATCAACCTTGCCTTCGGCAATCAGCTTTTCCCATACCGAGATATTCAAAGCACCAGCGTCCACTTTGCCCCCTGTGACGGCAGCGACGGTGGCATCGTGCGCGCCCGAAAAGGCGATACGCTTCATGTCGACGTCAGGATTAACGTGTGCGGCCAGCAAATAAAAGCGTGGCATCAAATGGCCGGATGTGGAGGATTCAGAGCCGAAAGTGAAATTTTTACCTTTCAAATCCTCCAGTTTGTTGATCGATTTATTGGTTGTAACAAACACTGACTCAAATTTTTGATCTTCTTCGCGCTGAACAATAGGAATGACTTTGCCGCCGCTACGCGCATTTGCCTGTACGAAGGTAAAGCCCCCAAACCAAACCATGTCCAGCTTGTTGTTGATCAGGCCTTCGACCGACGCGGCATAGTCGGTCACGGGCGTGAACTCAATTTTCATGTTCAGCTTTTTCTCAAGATAAGCGCCTAGCGGCTTAAACTTGCGCTGCAACTCGGTCGGTGCCTCGTCCGGAATCGCCGATACGCGCAACACTTGCTGTGCGTACACCAGACCGGTGGCGCTCAGCGAGAGTGCAGCCAACGCGGTTGCTAATAACGATTTCATACCGGACAGAGAATAAAGTCGAGTCATAATGCGGCCTTAGGCTGTAAAGTAATGTTTATATAAAACAGTGAAAACAATCAGGTATTTTATTCAGCAACTTTGCGAGGGTGCGCTGCACCGGGTGCCAAAGTCACGGCATTACGTTTATACCGATAACGTTTGCTTGCGCGTCGTCCTTTTCACCCATTTCGCCCACCACTGCAGCAGCGGCAAAACCTTCGCGCTGGAATAGTGCCAACACTGCATCAACCGTATCAGGTGCGCAGGCAACCAATAATCCGCCGGATGTTTGCGGGTCCGACAATAGCGCTTTTTGCACCGCAGTGATGCCTTCAGTTAACGCCACTTCATGACCGTAGCCATCCCAGTTGCGTCCTGAAGCACCCGTGATATAACCTTGTTCAGCCAGACGCTGCACATCAGGCAGCAAAGGAATCTGTTGCATGTTCAGCGTTGCGGTCAGTTTGGCGGCACGCGCCAGTTCCAGCAAGTGTCCCAATAACCCAAACCCGGTGACATCGGTCAGCGCGTGAACGCCATCCAGCTCCGCCAGCAGTTTACCCGGCTTATTCAGTTTGGTGGTGTTCTCGATCAGCGCCGCGTAACCTTGAGCATCCAACGCGTCTTTTTTTAGGGCCGCTGACAAGATCCCGACACCAATGGGTTTGCCCAGAATAATCTTGTCACCCGCCTTGGCCCCGGCATTGCGTTTAATTTTGGATGGGTGCACCAATCCCAGTACCACCAGGCCATAAATCGGCTCTACCGAGTCAATCGTGTGGCCGCCAGCAATAGGGATGCCAGCCTCGGCACAAATCGACTCGCCGCCTTTAAGAATGCGCCCGATCACTTCTATCGGCAATTTATCAATCGGCATGCCGACCAATGCCAGCGCCATAATAGGCGTCCCGCCCATCGCATACACGTCGGAAATTGCATTAGTGGCCGCGATACGTCCAAAATCATAAGGATCATCCACGATCGGCATAAAAAAATCAGTGGTTGCAATCAACGCTTGCTGGTCGTTCAATTTGTAGACCGCAGCATCGTCGGCGGTTTCAATGCCGACCATTAACTCCTTCGGCACCGCAAACCCCGTAGAATTTTTCAAAATCTCCGCGAGTACGCCAGGTGCAATCTTGCACCCACAACCGCCGCCGTGGGAGAAAGAGGTCAACTTGACCGGCGACGTGGTCGTGGGTCCACTGCTCGGGGCGGCGCTATCAACAATTTGATCGGTCATGTCAATCCTCCAATAAAGTAACTAAGTAAATATAGATGGATTTGCTGCAACGTGTCCGCAAAGGGATCGTCATACCGGACGATGCAACGCGCGCGCCGCTGCCTCAAACGCCTCATCGGAAATATCGGGTAACTCCAGCACTTGCGCATCACCGAATTGCGCGAAATTACGTTTGATCGACTGCAAGTAGGCCGGATCATAGTGCTTAACCAATAACGCCTCAACCAATTCTTCCATATTGCCATCAAGCGCCATTTTTTGCCAACGCGCTATCGTATCCCGCCCGTGTAGCGCAGTCAGACAACTTAACTGCGTATTTAACAAAGCTGGGTCGGTGACAAAATGCAGATAGTCGTCCATCAGCAATTGAACCCGATCCGGCTGTGCCAGCGCAAGCGCAATGCAGGACGAACCGCGCATATTATTCATCAACGCGTCTGGAACCCGCAGATTGCCAACCTTTTTACTTTCCGACTCCGCAAAAACAGGATAGGCCGGATCAAAATGTTGCAATAAGTGCCAAATACTACTCTCAAAAGCTTTTTGCGAGGGTTGTGATGTCGTCGGCAGGTTGCCGAGCACCGAACCACGATGTGCAGCTAATTGCTCCAGATCAAGTACCTGCGCGCCTTGCGACGCCAGCACCTGCAACAAACGGCTTTTCCCGCTGCCGGTGGGACCACACACCACGTTATAGGTAAAACGTGCCGCGTGCTCCGCCAGACTTGCGCTGACATGACGGCGGTACTCCTTATATCCGCCGTCCAACTGGACCACCGGCCAACCGATTTTTGCGAGAATATGCGCCATCGCACCACTTCTGTTACCGCCACGCCAGCAATAAATCAACGGCTTCCAATCCTTGGGCTTATCAATAAATAACGTCTCAATGTGCGTAGCGATGTTGCGGGCAATCAATGCAGCACCTAATTTTTTGGCCTCAAAGACATTTACCTGCTTGTACATGGTACCCACTTGCACTCTTTCGGCATCAGTCAGCACCGGACAATTAACAGCGCCGGGAATGTGATCCTCGGCAAATTCGCCCGGGCTGCGGGCATCAATAATTGCATCGAAATCCTCCAGTTGCGGCAGGATATCGGCAAAAGACAGTAGCGCTGGATACTTCATGTTGCGGCTTTTTCGGAAAGCGAGGATCGGGAGTTAAAATTATCTGGCATGGCTTGGTGTGAGAACAAATCGTCACTAAAAATAAATAAACTATTGCACAATTGCAACGACTAGCATGATTGTATTATGTAACAGCTTTATGTCCGCTGCGCAAAGCCTGCAGTATATATAAAATTAGTTGCATAAAATTAGTTGCATAAAATTAGTTGCATGAGATTAGTTGCATAGAATTAGTTGCCTGAACTTTACTGGCATAAACGCATGAGGCTCTCTGGTAGGAAGTGGTTTTCCAGTACAAGTCTATCAATGATCATTTGCGGGGAGGCATTAAATACTGAACTGGCAGACGACGTTGATTGTCTATAACTTGCCGAACGGCCAAAGAGCAAAGAGTCCGCTGGCCATATTAATGCAACGCACAGATTACCTAATAATAGATTGCGCAATTACCAACCAGTCTCAAAAATCATCCCGAAAGCGACATCGCCATGCAATCAAGACGACGTAGACTGATTAAAGCCATGCTATCCACATGCCTTACCGGCGTGACGCTCATCAGTCTGACAGCCAGCAAAACCGCGGCGAGCGCGGGATATAACGTATGGACTAACGACTACACATTACCATTGCCGGTTTTACAACGGGCGATAGAACAGCAATTTCCTGCGACCTTACAATACGCGCAGATATTTGAAATTTACTTGAGCCATCCACGTTTGGCGATGAATGTTGCCGAGAATCGCATCGTGACGGTCCTTAATTTAAAGGTTATCAGCAATCTTCTGCTGGCGACACCTATCACTGGCACGCTAACACTCAGCAGTCGCCTCAAATACGATCCGCCAACCCGCGCAATTCGACTGGACGCACCGCGCGTAGATCGGGTGGACGTCGGCAGCGTCGGCGCACAATATTCGCAACAATTAAATGCCATCGGCGCAGTCGTGGCCGAGCAAGTGTTAAACAATTATCCAATCTACACGTTCAAGCCCGACGAGTTGCGTTTAGGCCAAAAAACCTTTGAACCCGGAACCATCACCATGCAGGCAGACAGCATTGTAGTGCAGGTCAAAGAAACCTGAGCGCTGCAACTTCAAGCGACATTTCAATCGGACCCATCTATTGCATTCCATAAAAATGGCACCCATATAAACTGGTAAAGAGGTAAAAGCGACGGTGGGGACGGCCAATCCGGACGGCCAGTTTGGACAGCCAACATGGCTAGCATCAATATTAGCGATCTACGCACCGCGCAAAACGACACCTATAACTCAAGGAGCGCGATATGACAACACCAATGAAAATAGACTTTGTATCCGATGTTTCGTGCCCATGGTGCGTGATCGGATTGAATTCTCTGCAAGAAGCGCTGACCAGCATCGGGCCCGAGATCGCCGCCGAACTGCATTTTCAGCCTTTCGAGCTAAATCCGGACATGCCACCCGAAGGCCAGGACATAGGCGAGCACCTATCCGAAAAATACGGTTCAACCCCGGAGCAACGGGAGCAAAGCGGCAATATGATCCGCGAGCGCGGGGCAAAAGGCGGCTTTGTCTTTAATATGGACAAGCGTAGTCGCATCTACAACACCTTCGATGCGCATCGTTTACTGCACTGGGCCGAGTTGGAAGGAAAGCAAATCGCCCTCAAGCGTGCGCTGTTTGATGCCTATTTTACCGAAGGAAAAAATCCGGGCGATCATCACGTCCTGATAGCGCTAGCGGAATCAGTGGGACTCGATAGCAATAAAGCCAGAGAAATTTTATCGTCCGATACGTTCGCGAAAGAAGTCCGGGCCCAGGAGCGCCGTTATCTCGACAGCGGGATCCACTCTGTACCGGCGGTGATTATCAATGACCGCTTCCTGATTCAAGGCGGGCAGCCAACAGAAGAGTTTGAACGGGTGTTACGAGAAATCGCCGCTACCGTGTGATTTTTGGGCATGGCGGAAATAGACTTGCTTGAGAACCGGAGCGAGCGCCGTGAAGACAAGGCGCACGGAGCGCAGCAACCGGCATGTACTTTAGACCATGAGGATTGCGAGCACCGCAGAATTGAAATTCTGCGGCAGTATTCATGCCGCGCAGTAGGTTCTGAAGGAAGTCTCATTGCCACCCGCCTCCCATTGCCCGATACAAAGTAACCCGGTTGACTTGTTCAATCAGTCGCAACGCAATCAGATCCAGCTGCGCGCTGTATAACGAACGCTGTGATACCAACGTATTCAGGTAGCTGTCAATGCCGTTGCGATAGCGTGCATCTGACAGTTGATAGCTTTTGGTGCTGGCATCGGTGAGCCGCTGTTGCGCTGCTAGTCGGCCTAGCAACGTGCCGCGTTCGGTCAGTGCATCATCGACATCCTTGAATGCCGCCTGAATAGTTTTTTCATAGTTAGCAACATCAATATCGCGCATAATTTCCGCAACCGCCAAGCTTGCTTTGTTACTGCCTGCATTGAAAATTGGCAACGTGATCGCTGGCATAAACAACCAGCTACCGCTTCCGGCCGCAAACAATCCGGAAAGACTACTACTAATGGTGCCGCCTTGCGCGGTCAGTGAAATACTAGGAAAAAATGCCGCCCTTGCCGCGCCGATATTGGCGTTAGCGGCGATCAGCGTGTGTTCCGCCGCCAGCACATCTGGCCGACGCAGGAGAAGATTAGAGGGTAATTCTGCGGGCGAGGATAACAGCATCGTTGCGCTATCGGGAATAGTATCCGGTAATAACGTAGCCGACACCGATGCGCCGACCAGCAGGTTCAAACGGCTGGCATCCTGTGCGACCAAATTGATATAGGCCCACTCGGCAGCTAACGCGGCCTCTACGCTGGTATGCGCCTCTGCCAAATCCAGCCCTGAGCGCACCCCAATAGCGTGGCTGCCTTTGATTAACGCGTAGGAGCGCTGCTGATTTTTGAGCGTAGCACGGGTCAATGCCAACCGTTCATTATCGGCGGCGAGTGTTAACCAGGCATTAGCTACTTCTGCCACCAAACTAATCTGCGTGCTGCGCCGGGTTTCGATATTGTACTGATAGGTTTCAAGCGCTGCCGTGCTTAAATTCTGCAGACGTCCGAAAAAATCCAACTCGTAACTACTGATACCTACATTAACATTATGTTCGCGTGCAATTGTAGGACTACCTTTGCGCGCAACAGTGCTACCGACATTACTAGTCAACGCGGGATAGCGCTCAGCATCCTCAAGCTGATATTGGGCACGTGCTTTCTGGATGTTCAATGCCGCGATCCGCAGATCCCGATTATTTTCTAACGCCAGCGCGAGCACTTCCTGCAAACGCTTATCCAGAAAGAATTGTTGCCACTCTACGCTGCTAGCCATATCTTGTAGCGCTGATTTCTGGCCGTCATCCACCAGAACGGCATGCGACCAGACAGGTGAAACCGGCGCAACTGGCTGCGCATAATCCGGGGCCAAATTGACGCAGGCTCCCAGAGACAATGCCAGCACGATGGGCAAGACCCTGAATGCGATTGGGGATGTGGGAGTGCTGGACATCAAATACCTTCCTGTTGCATTATGGATTCGGTTTCGTGCTGATTTGTGCGCCGCTTTTGGTTCCAACCCGCGTATTGATGAGCGGCTTTACTAATCAGAAAATAAAACAGTGGAACGAAGAAAATACCAAAGATAGTTGCGGCAATCATGCCACCCAACACGCCCGTGCCAATTGCACGACGACTGGCAGAACCGGCACCACTGGCAATTGCTAGCGGCAGTACGCCAAACATAAAGGCTAAGGATGTCATTAAAATTGGACGCAAACGCAAATACACCGCCTCCAGCGTCGCTTCTAATAAAGACTTACCGGCTTCATGTAATTGCTTGGCAAACTCAACAATCAAAATCGCATTCTTAGCGGACAAGCCCACCGTTGTCAGTAAGCCCACCTGAAAATACACATCATTGGACAGGCCCAGAAATCCAGTGAACCATACCGTGCCCGCCACGCCTAACGGCACCACCATAATCACCGCAAACGGTACGGTCCAGCTTTCATATAGCGCCGCTAAACAAAGGAAGACAAACAAGATCGACAGTGCGTACAACAACGGGGCCTGTGCGCCCGACATTCGCTCTTGATAAGATGCGCCGGTCCACTCGATGGAAATGCCGGCTGGCATTTTCTTCATGATATTGTCGACTTCCTGCATCGCTGCGCCGGAACTGACACCCTCCGCAGGCTGACCGATGATTTCAAATGATGACACGCCGTTATAGCGTTCCAATAACGATGGACCATGGGTCCAGCGACTGCTGGCAAATGACGAAAACGGCACCATCTGACCCATCGCATTACGCACATACCAATGACTCAGGTCAGCTGGTTGCATACGGAATGGCGCGTCGCCTTGCACATACACGCGCTTGACGCGACCGTTATTAAGAAAGTCATTAACGTAAGTCCCGCCCATCGCGGTCGATAGCGTGCTGTTAATATCGTCGACGTTGAGATTCAATGCATTGGCTTTACTATCGTCGATATCGATCCGAAATTGTGGCGTATCGTCCAACCCGTTGGTACGAACACCGGTAATTTGATTGCTGGTTTGGGCCATGCTAATGAATTGATTGCGCGCCGCTATCAACGCATCATGGCCGACGCCGCCCACATCTTTTAATACAAAATTGAAACCGGAACTTTGCCCTAACCCACGCACAGCAGCCGGTGACACGACAAAAATGTTCGCTTCACGGATTTTTTTCAAATCGATATTAGCGCGCTCAGCAATCGCCGCCGCGCTGCGCGAAGTGGCGGTGCGTTTGTCCCAGTCTTGCAGTTTGATAAAAGCGCGGGCGCTATTTTGGCTATTACCACCGGATCCGGCACCGTTGATGGTCAATAGCGATTCAATTACTTCCGGCTGTTTAAGAAAATACTGTTGCACGGTGCGCATGACAGCGGCAGTCTGCTGGTCCGTAGCGCCAACCGGCAGCTTTATCTGCGCCATCAATACACCTTGATCTTCGTTGGGTAAAAATGAAGTAGGCAAACGCAGAAAGCACACCGCCATGACACCGACGATCAGAATATATAACAATAAACTGCGACGACCGCGTGACAAGAAACCGGCTACACCGGATTGATAGCGCCTGGCATTGCGTTCAAAAAAGCGATTGAACCAACCAAAGAAACCGCGCTGGCGCTCCTGATCTGTTGTTGGTGTATGCGGTTTCAGCAAAGTGGCACACAACGCTGGCGTCAACGTCAATGCGACCAGCACGGACAAACCCATCGCAGAAATAATCGTGATCGAAAATTGACGGTAAATAACGCCTGTAGAACCGCTAAAGAAAGCCATCGGAATAAATACCCCGGATAAAACAATCGCAATCCCTACCAGCGCACCAGTGATTTCGGTCATCGATTTGCGGGTCGCTTCACGTGGGCTAAGGTGCTCTTCCTGCATCAAGCGCTCGACGTTTTCCACCACCACAATCGCATCGTCAACTAACAAGCCGATTGCCAGTACCAGGCCGAACATCGTCAGCGTGTTAATGGAATAACCAAACAACGACAAAATGCCGAAAGTACCAAGCAGCACTACCGGCACCGTAACTGCCGGAATAAACGTTGCACGTATACTCTGCAAGAACAGATACATAATCAACACCACCAGAACGATCGCCTCCAGCAACGTCTTGATGACTTCCCTGATGGATACTTTGATAAAAGGCGTCGTATCGTAACTGATCGCGCTTTTAAGCTTCAAAGCAGCCGGAAAGTATGGCTCCAATTCCTTTATCTTGGAAAGTACCGCCTCGGATGTCGCCACCGCATTTGCGCCTGAAGCCAGTTGTATCGCGATCGCTGCTGACGGCTTTCCATTTTGCTGGGAAGTGATGTTATAGCTTTCACCCCCGAGTTCCACGCGTGCGACATCAGCAAGCGTTACCACCGCGCCGTCGCTGGCAGACTTCACTATCACCTGACGGAATTGTTCGACCGTACTCAGCTTGCTGCGTGCGGTGATGGTGGCGTTAAGTTCTTGTCCTGGTACCGCAGGCAAATTCCCCAACTGCCCTGCCGAGACTTCTGTGTTCTGCGCCCGCAAGGCGCTCGTAACGTCGGAAGGCATGAGTGCATATTTTTGCAGTTTGGCCGGATCCAGCCAAATCCGCATTGCATAGCTCGTGCCGTAGGTGGTGACATCGCCCACCCCTTCAACCCGACTGATCTGGTCTTCCAAGGTGCTGCGGATGTAATCCCCGATATCCATACCGCGTACTGTGGGATCATCTGAGACCAGCGATACAATCATTAAAATATCAGTCGATGACCGCGTCACCGTCACGCCAGTGTTTTGCACTGCTTGCGGCAAACGTGAACTGGCTTGCTGCAATTTATTTTGTACCTGCATTTGCGCCACATCGGGATCGGTACCGGCTTTAAAGCTTAGCGAGATAGTGCTGGCGCCAGCCGAACTACTGGTCGCCGACATGTATTCCAAATTATCCAAGCCCTTCATTTGCTGTTCGATCACCTGCGTGACAGAATCTTCCAGCGTCTGCGCCGAAGCACCGTTATAAGTTGCGCGGATATTTACTTTAGGCGGTGCGATGTCTGGATATTGTTCCAGCGACAGCGTATTAATTGCCAGCACCCCGGCAAGCATGATGACTATGGCCAGCACCCAGGCAAAGATGGGACGATCAATAAAAAAATGTGCCATTAAAAATCCCTTGATTTACTTAAAGCGTGACATATAAAGCTGGTATACGAAATTGGTAAAAAATCGATTCCGCCAAAAAGGCTATAGCTGCTGAAGCGATGGTGAACGTTGCAGTTGCAGGTGAATCGGCAGTTGACGTACCCGTCATAGGCGTTGCCGGTTATTTCGGTTGATCGATAGCTAAAATGATGAATGCTCCGTGGATGCTGGCCGGGAGTGGGCCGACTAGCCTCCACGGCGCGCCAACCGCGTTGATTATCGAAGACATAAAATCTATATCAACAAATATAAATCACGCTACCGACCAATACCACCACCAGATTGAGCAACCAATCCCGCTGCATCAGCCGACACATTAACCAAAATCTTAGTCATATCCACTCCCCGCGCAATATCTCCAACTTTCACATTCTGCAACCCGTCAACAATCACCCGATCCCCTACCTCCAAGCCGCCACCAATCAACCACTGATTCCCCACCGCACCAGCAATAACCAGCGTCCGCTGTGCCACTTCATTTTCACCATTCAGAATCAATGCCGTCGCATTCCCCGTTACATCCCGTGTCACCGCACGCTGCGGAATCAAAATAGCGTTATCGTTAAAACCCTCCTCGATCGCCGCCCGAACAAAAATCCCCGGTAATAAAACGCCCTCAGGATTAGGCACCTCTGCTCGCAGAGTGACCATTCCCGTCCCGGTATTGACACTAATTCCGCTAAAGGTAAGACGTCCCGGCAACGAATAAGCGGTCCCATCTTCAAGCGTAATATTGACCACTGCCGTATCCTTCCCGCTTTTCTTGATATTCCCTGCCGCGAGTTCTTTACGCAAACGTAGCAATTCAGTACTGGACTGCGTAACATCAACAAAGATCGGATCAATCTTTTGCACGGTGGTTAACGCCGCCGACTGTTGCGCCACCACCAATGTACCGGGCGTCACGACCGAGGTTTCAATCCGACCGGAGATCGGTGATTTTATTTTAGTAAAATCGAGATTAATACGCGCCGTTTTCACCGCAGCACGCGCCACTTCTACATTGGCTTTGTTCTCATTTAAGGCGTTTTGTACATCATCGTTGTCTTGCTGGCTTACAGCGTCAATTTTGAGTAATTCAACATATCGCTCAGCCTTAACCTGAGAGGCACGCAGCGTTGCCTCTACTCTGACCAATGCGGCACGGGCACCATCCCAGGCTGCCTGATAAGTTGCTGGATCAATCTGGTACAAAATGTCGCCTTGTCGGACGTCAGCGCCCTCTTTAAACAAACGACTCTCAATAATGCCGGTAATCTGAGGACGGATATCGGCTGTCAGAAATGCCGTGGTGCGACCCTGCAAGGTAGTAGAAATAGGCAAACGCTGCGGCGCAACGGTCACAAAACCGACTTCCGCCATTTTCTTTGCAGGAGCGGAATCCTCGGTTTTAGAACAGGCACCAAGTACTGTCATTGCCAGCAGGAGAGGGACCAGTTTGAAGCAGATAGACTTAAAAGGCATAGGTTGGAGATGGCGTGGGTTCATATTGGCTTTAGATTCGCTGCTACAACGGTGACCCGGCTGCACCTTTATCATCGCGATGATCTACAGACTAAAAATCCAGTATGAAAGAAGATTGTGGAGGAATAGTGAAGATCGACATTATTTGAAAAATATATCAATAGCCACACAAACTTTCAGTTCCTTGATACTCTGCAGCATGAACGGCTATGGCCTCATTGAAGATTTTTTGTAAAACAGGTAAATACTCTAGGAACTCTGTCGTTCGGCGAAGGCGGCGTTTCAATAATATCAACGCTTAGTGCCTACTCAAACCAGATCCCCATCGCACAAAAAATAGTCGTTTTCAATTGATTGTTGGAGAGCGTCTATCAGGAAAACACATGCATGACTTTATTTTAAAAATGAGTTTCAGACTAAAAATTTTTTCCGCCCTGCTAGCAATGGCGGTAGTAGTCGCCATTGCCATGGGCGCTGCATTGCGCTTTAGTTTTACCCATGATTTTCTGGGCTATCTGAATCAACAGGCACTTCAGCGCATGGAAGATCTCACGCCGAGTCTGGAGCAGGCCTATCACGACAACGGCAATTGGAACTTCATCAAAAATAATCCGAAGCAATGGCACGCAGTCATGCGGCAAATACTGATCGACGACGGGACGCCATCCGACGGTACGCCGCCCGGTTCGGTGAAAAGAAGTCCGCCAATCTCGGATCTTACCGGTGCGCATTTACGTATTAGTCTGCTTGACGCGGATCGCCACTATGTAGTCGGTTATCAGAATGCAAGTTCGGATGCGATCCTGCGTCCGCTGATGGGACATAATAAAATTATCGGCTGGATGGCACTAACACCATTTGAAAGCGTGATTACCGCGGTCGATTTACGCTTTCAGCAAACGCAGAAGGCGGCACAACTGATCATCGGCCTGCTGTCGATTCTGGGTGCTGGTTTTGTGGCCGCACGAATTTCCAGCGTGTTATTGTCACCCTTGACGCGCTTGGCCCGCGCCACCCACCAATTAGCGGGCGGCGACTATACCACGCGGGTTGGATTAACCTCACATGATGAAATCGGCAGACTGGCGCAAGATTTCAATCAATTGGCGCATACGCTGGAACGCAATGAACGTATGCGACGCGATTTCATGGCTGACGTTTCGCATGAGTTACGCACGCCGCTTGGTATATTAAATGGGCAATTAGAAGCAATTGAAGATGGTCTGCTTAAACCGGATGGAGATGCATTACAGTCGTTGCAAGCAGAAGTGCATAAAATGAGTAAGCTGGTCGATGATCTGTATGACCTGTCTCTGGCGGATGTCGGCGCGCTGACTTACCGCAAGGTCGATGTCGATTTGCAAAAAATAATGCAAACATGCCTGAACAACTATGAAGATATCTACGCAAAAAATGTGCTGAAGCTTGTAGTTGACAGGCCGGATTACGCAATGAGTGTGTATGCTGACGCGGGACGACTGGAGCAGTTATTTAATAATATTTTTGAAAATACGCTGCGGTACACCAGTTCAAACGGTCGCTTGCAAGTAACGCTGGCACGTCAGCAAGAGAGCTGGCTGCTACAATTCGATGACAGTGCTCCGGGGGTTGATGAAGCTGCGATGCCACGCTTATTTGAACGGTTCTTTCGGGCGGAAGCATCGCGCAACCGCGCCACCGGTGGCGCTGGATTGGGCCTGGCTATCTGCGAACGCATCGTTGAAGCACATCACGGCAGTATCAGCGCATCGGCATCACCGCTGGGCGGCTTGCGTCTGACCATTTCACTACCAAAAATCGTCACCAGAGATTATTCCTGAGTTGCCATGACCAGCACACACTTTGAATATATGCCACCCGCCAATGCAGACATTTTGGTGGTTGAGGATGAGCCGAAGATGGCGGAATTGTTGCAAACCTATTTGACCGCAGCAGGTTATGGCTCGCGCTGGATTAGCGATGGGCGGGAAGCATTACCTGAAGTCAGAAAAAAATTGCCTGACCTGATTTTACTGGACATTATGTTACCTGGCTGCGACGGCTGGGAAATTTGTCAGTCGTTGCGACGTTTTTCAGCCGTCCCGATTTTGATGCTTAGTGCGCGCGTAGAACAAGAGGATCGCCTGAGAGGTCTGGAATTAGGTGCCGACGATTATATTTGCAAAACACCGTTTAGCCCCCGCGAAATCGTTGCCAGAGTCAAGGCGATGTTACGTCGCAGTCAAAGCGATAGCTTTAGCGCCGATCCTAACTTCAGCATCGATGGCAATTCCGGTCAAAAAACACAAGGGATCGTAATAGATGAAGATCGCCACCAAGCCAGCGTCAATGGCATCGTCCTCAACCTGACACCATTGGAATTCAGGCTGATCGCCATATTTAACGCCGCACCGGGGCGTGTGTTTTCACGCGACCAATTGCTCAATCATCTGCATGACGAATACCGCTCAGTCACCGACCGAGCCATCGACAGCCATATCAAAAATCTACGGCGGAAGTTTGAACCCTTCTTTCCGGATAAAAGCATCATTCATGCAATTTACGGAACTGGATATAAATTTGTAGTGCTTGATTCGGATTAAACGACAATTTACGAATATCGAAAAAAGGAGAAAATCAGTCTTTAAAGCGCCGGTGTGATAAAGATTTACCTCTCCATCAGATCGGGCAACCCCACCTTTGGGCAAGGCTTTAATGCAGGCTTGGTGTCGGCTTAGTGCGGCTTAGTGCGGCTTAGTGTCAGCTCAATCTCAGCTCAATCTCAGCTCAATGTCAGTTCACGGAGGAACTAAGGCATTTTATGGGTGCCGCTCAAACGTTTGTCTACCTGTAAACGTTTGATGTGCCACCCATGTCATCCACCAACCAGGCAAATCAAAGCAATCAGCCCTTACGTGAAAACTTGGCCGTAAGCTGATTGAGCTTCTCGGCACGTTGAAGCGCCTCGATTTCCGCTACGCGTGCCGCTTCCTCTGCGATACGCTGCGCCTTACGATGATCAGCATTTTTCTTAAAGCGTTCACGCAAGATTTCGGAAGCGTGGGTGCGATGGACGTCCGTTACCGCATCCGAGATATTGCCATCCAGATCAAATCTGACTGTCGCTTTTTCCATCCCTTTAAGATAGCGCAACGAATTAACGTGCATTCCCAAGGCCATTCGCATAACTTTGCGGTTCAGTTCAGGACAGCGTGCGATGAGTTGTTTGTCGATACCAATCGCCAATGGCATGAATTCGCGAAAAGCGGCAAATTTTTCCTGCAAATCCTTTAGCAAAATGCGCGCATTTTGAGCAGGAGCAAGCGTGGCAGGAATAGTTGTATCGGGGGTAGTACTAGGAACAAGACTTGGCATATTACTTGGCATATTCATTGACAGCAAAAAGACATTTATATTTACAAGCGGAGAAGCATATCACGAGAAGCGTTTTGATCCCGAATTCAGACACTTTTCTGCCAAAGACGGTATATCCGTAAAGCAACCTGTGCATCATCCGCAGCGTAAAGAATCTGGCGTTCGGTCAGCGGAAATTGCGCCCAGTTACTGGTAGAGGTTTTCTTGGATTTTCTTAAGCGCTGACCAAAAAACCGCGCGACTGCCGACTTGGCACCGACATCGTTACGGCTATCTTGCCGCAAAGCCCGCGATAAATCTACTACCTGGACTAAATCGATCCCTAATTTCTTGGCCAAACGCTTAAGGTCATCACTGAGACCGAAACCAACCTTCAAAATCCGCGGTGACTCAAGCACCGTCCTCAAGACCGCAAGCGACGCCAGTTGTCCGACGAACCGGCCTACCGGAAACAGGAATACGACATCATCCGCAGCCAGCTGAATCAAATGCGGCCCATCCGATAGCTCACCCTTATTAAAGGTCGGCTTGGATTCGGTATCGAACCCGATGACATCGGTCGCCATCAACACCGCCAGCGCCTGTTGCGCTTCAGCGGCAAACCGGACAACGCGCACTGACGCTGCAGTAATTCCTTCGTAGGGGGGCAATACTTCTTCAATCACCTCGGATACGGGGGCGGTCGTCATGCAACCATCATTTGCGCGTAATTTGCCATATGGTAAGGGTTCCGATAAATCGTTGATTGTCATTAATTCCTATTATACGGGCGGCTTGCCACAATTTTTTTATAACGATTTGGTGGCTATATCTGTGAATGTAAAATGAAGATAAGAAACGTTCCCACAAAGTCGTTTTCAAGAGGACGGCCCCCGGGTAATTGACAAGAATAATGTCGCGTCAAGACATGCTGCGTTCTTAATTGCTTCTGGCTGATTTTGTTCGGGATTTAGCCAAAAAACCTCGTTCTTTATGTCCACTCCCGCGTAGCACCTGACCAACGTTCCGGGTGTCGCTTCTTGCAGCTTCATAGCTTGCTCACAGTGCTTGGACTCGCTGCATCCCGGCCATTATAGCGCTGTGCCGGTCTAACGAATTTCACCTCGCTGTCCTCATGTAAAACGACACGGGTTAATGCACAATATTTATCGGTCTTACCGCTTTATTTAAAAAATGTTTATATATACCAATTACTTATTTTTGATTAAATAATTTGCGCCATATCATATGAGCAACCAGCAGGTGATTAAAGATATCGTCTCTTCTTCCCAATATTTTGGTTCTTAGGGTCGATAATACAGCGCGTGTTCATTATGAATTGAAATTGCCTGTTCAACACAATAATCGCGAGACTGGAATGGTGTAGCCAATGTCTTGCATAAATGCTGTCCAATTGCCGTTTCATTATAGATGCTGAAGCTAATCCATCGATTCGATAAGACGTATTGGAAAAAGACCGCCTGTCCCAATACCTGGCAAAACAGGCCAAAGAAACTTGCGCCTGTTGCAAGCCCAATCAAAATGCTATCGGCGGAAGTCCCACCATCATAACGCGGCAAGACCAGAATAATTACGACAGCAAGAAACTCGCGGTTTAGTTGTTTAGCCCTCTCAGCAGTTCATAATTTCAATGGTACCCACCATATCTGTTGAATCTTGCAGGGCCGACTTTAAAATTTACAGGGCATACTGCAGTAACCCGATGATATCCATTCTATCAGACTCTATTTCATCTATTTCATAGAAAGTAATTCTGTCATGAAACTTGTCCTGGTAAGTCCTTTTAATCCATACGACATTAAAATTTTTTCTGGAACACTCTATTTTATGACTAGAGCTTTAAGGGAGAGATTTGATATCGTAGCTGAGTATATGGAAATTGAAGGAGACGAAATGTTAAATAAGTATTTATCAAAAGATAATATTAAGGCAGATTACATTATATTCATGGTGTGTTTTAAACCAATAAAATCATATAATTATAATATTCCTGCAGTATATTGGCATGATAGCACCTGGCACACCTATTTACATGGATATGAAAATAGAGACAATTTTTCAAATTTTAAATTAAAAAATCGAGAGCTCTATCTATATGACAAGATGGCTGCCGCCAAATTTGATTTATTGGTGTACTCATCAAATTATGTTGCAGAGGCATGCGTCAGAGATTATAAAGTTAATAGCGAAAAAGTTAAGGTGATACCATTTGGTGCGAACATTTTCGCTCCCCCTCCCATCAATGCCTTAATAAAATTTCTTTCCGAAAGAATGAATAGCGACACCTTAAATTTGCTGTTTTTAGGCTGTGATTGGGAAAGAAAGGGATTGGGTAGTGCAGTGCAGCTAGCTGCTAATTTAAACTCTATGGGTATCAAAACAATTCTCAACGTTGTTGGTTGTGAGCTTACTCACGAGACCTATAACTTTCCCTATGTAATTAAATGGGGTTTTCTTAATAAGGCAGATAGTGATCAACTTGGTGTTTTATTAAAAATATTTCAGAAATCCCATTTCATCGTTCATCCTGCTCTTTCTGAACCATTTGGTATAGCGTTATGTGAAGCTAATGCTTACGGAATACCGATTATAGGAACGGACGTAGAGGGTTTAAAAACGATCGTAAAACACGGGAAGAATGGGTACTTGTTTAGTAGGGAGAGCTTCGTAGAGGATGCATCAAGTCTTGTAAAGGGTATTTTCCTTGACATGGCCAAAAATTATATTCCGCTTTTTGACAATTCATTACTTGAGTACAACTCTAGACTCAATTGGGCATCGAGTACAAAAAAACTTGAGGAGGAATTAATGAAAATGACGATGGAACGCACGTTTCCCGCGCTGTCTTAAACGCGCAGCCTGAGATACCAAGCCATAATTCCTGCGCAAAACAGCCGCTTATTCGTAAAAGTACCCCAGTAATTTGGATATCTGGCTATTCTGGTCGGCGCTCTGCCGCGTTGCACTTTGCGACGCAACGCACGGCCTTGCAGTGCATCCGCCAAGTTCGTCATGGCCCGCCAAGATCTGGTGCCGTCGCAAATTTTCTGATGATATGCCACAAGCATGCTTTGATACAGTAGATTCCGCCTTTATCCAGATTGGCGATAAGTGGCAGTTTAGGACTCCCCAGCGCAGAAAGCACGGATAACCTGCGCTGCACCAGATATTGGTCAAGCGCTGTACGCGCCATAGGCGGTAAGGGCATCCTTGGCTGCCTTACTTCCTTTTCCGACTAAGTACAACCAGTGATCGTCGTGTTCGTCTGTCTGAATGTTACCCAATGTTTTTTACAGGCCCATTCTGAGGCGGACCATGATCGGCCTTATGTTCCACTTCGTATAAGGCCGAACTCCTGCCAACCTTCAAGTATCCATTTAAATTTATCCGCCGAGTTTTTCATGCAACGATGACCGGGGAAATCCGATGCAAGCAAAGAAAAATCCGACTGCAGCAAAGGCGACGACTGTCCACATTCCCCACCCTAAAGCGTAGGCATAGCCGTTGGCTGCTGCTGATCGCAGCATAACCATCTCCGAGTTGTCCATGCCAGGTGTTGTCGCCATCTTGAGCAAAAATGACGAATCCATCTGCGGTAGCAAATTAGCGTAATTTGCGCTTAAATCGTTACTGGCGTTAAAGTAAAAGCGCTGCGCTGCAGAAACTGCTGTGCCAACCACCGCAAAACAAAGTGCTGCTCCAAGATTTCTCATCGTGTTAAGGGTTCCTGAAGCCATTCCCGCCATATGGCCAGGGACAGCGATCAGAACAGCTTTAATACCAGGCGAAATCACCAGTGGGGCTCCAACGCCATAGAGCAACATACCGACGAGACTCAGGGCGTAATTATTCATCGGTATTGTGACACTCATCCATATTGCAGATAACAGGCACAATCCACACCCTAGTTTTATTGGCGCTCCAACCCCGGAGGAATCCGCCCACTTTCCCGCAAATCTTCCCATGTATATGATAGGCAAACCGGTCGGCAGAAGCCGTAGTCCCGCTTCTAACGGGGTATAACTCATGGATACTTGCAACCAGATCGCCCAAAAAGCGATCACCATCACACTCACTTGCGCCGTCAGAAGCACAACGTTTGCGCAAAGATAGTCCAATTTTTTGAACAGGCGTAAATCAACAAGTGGTTGTCGCACTGTCAGTTCAGTCACGACAAAAACTATCAGCAGAACGATGGCTAACAGCGCCCCATAAATCGTATAAGGACTATTCCATCCCCATATCTGTGACTGCATGAGCGTAATAACTAAAGTGCCGAACCCGAACAAAAAGGTAAAGAAACCCATGTAATCAAAATGCTGATCAACCGTCAACTCTACGGCATTGTCTGCTGGAATCGCGCGAAGAACCGCTCTCCACACAAAGAAAGAAATAGGAACATTCATCCAGAAGATGACACGCCATGATAAATATTCAGCCAAAACGCCACCAATGAATGGTCCTGCTGCCAGGAAAAAAGCGGCAATGGCGGCACTGGTCCCAAGCGCATAACCTTGTTCGTTACTTGGAAACACACGGCCAAGAAGGACAGCATAAGTTGCAAACATACAACTAGCTCCAAATCCCTGAACTACCCTTGCAGCCACAATCATTTCCACGTTGCTGGCAATTGCAGCGCCAATTGAACCGGCTACAAACCCGGCAAGCCCAATAAAAATATTTTGCGGTGGCCCAACATATCAGACACGCGACCGGCGCCAAGTACGAATACCGCAAGCGAAACGAAAAAACTACTCATTACCCACTGAACACCCGTTTCAGTAAGATGTAAATCACTCTGAATAGATGAGAGTGTCACTGCCACCCCTGTCTCATCAATGAATGTCAGAGACAGAAAAAGTGACATGACAAGTATTGCAAGTTGTTTTATATTTAAACGCATAATCCTTCTTCGATAGATGTTTATAAGAATGCTGTGTAAGTTACTTAATAAGTAATGTGGCGTATTTGGTTTTATGTTCGAAGCTCATCTCCATCAACTTAATGAAGCCGGAGGTTTAGTAATGTCGAATGTCGTTAAACATGCCAATGCCACACAATGCACTGTGCATGTTACCTGCCCTGCAGATAAACAGGTTATCGATATTGAGATCGCTGACAACGGGCAAGGATTTGATCCAGTAGCGGCAGTATCAGGCATCGGCTTGCTTGGCATGAAAGAGCGCGTGCATGGCGCTGCTGGTCAACTGACCATAAAGAGTCAACCAGGCAACGGCACACGCATCTTGATTCGCCTGCTGAGAAACTGAACTAGATTTCACCCGCTTCTACGTGTGCACCTTATCGCGTTAAACTATCTCGGATATTTTTGACTAAAATCCCGAAAAGTGAATAACCCTGTTAACTGATGCAGAAAAAGATTGAGAGCCGGAACGCTCAGAAGTTCTGATCGGCTATTTCTCCACCACCGTTACCGTTTCTTGTCGCTCCCTTTAAGGCCGTAATTTGTAAGCATCCGGCGCAGCCGTCTTGACGTAAGCGTTCTTCCTCGAAGGCAGCAATTCATCCAAGCGTGAGAGGGGTAATCTTCTCATTTTTATGATGGGTAGATTCAAGCAGTTAACGTAACGCATCATGCAATATCTGAGTAAGTGGTGCATGTGCTTTTTCTGCCGCCGGTTCGGATGAAGAATGCCTAAATCGGCAACTTACCACCTACCTTAACACAGAGGGTGCTTATGGAGCTAAAGCACAAAGCCGCTTAGCAGACGTGCATATAACTGAAAACAATATTCATCTCCATTATCCAAATATTGATCAATGCGCCTCAGCCTGCAACGCCTCAAGAATATCCGCCCGCTTCAATTGCGGCGCAAACTGCAAAATAAAATCCATCGTATAGGACCGCAAATAAGCACCGCGCCGGACTGCAAGTCGGGTCACATTGGAGGCAAACAAATGTGACACTTCCAACGTTTGCAAGCCGTTTTGACGGGTATGTTCTGCCGCCATCGCTGCAACAATACCGACCCCCAACTCCAACGAAACATATTGCTGAATCACATCCGAGTCCATCGCAGTCAGCACGATATCGGGATTAATACCGGCCGCTCTGAACGCCGCGTCAATATGACCACGACCAGTAAAACCGACATCGTAAGTAATTAATGGATAGGCCGCCAGATCACTCAGGCTGATTGGGCGCTCCACTAACAATAACGGATGGTGTTGCGGCACCACGACGACATGACTCCATTCATAGCAGGGGAAAGAGATTAGTTCCTTAAACTGCGACAAGCCTTCGGTGGCAATACCGACATCGGCTTTACCCGAGATCACCCATTCAGCGATATGTTCTGGCGAACTCTGTTGCAACGCTATGCGGACATCGGGGAAGCGTGCGCGAAAGCCCTGCACCACGCGGGGTAAGGCGTAGCGCGCCTGCGTATGGGTTGCAGCGATGGATAGGGTTCCGGTAGTCTCGCCGGTGTATTCCTTACTGGCCTGACGTAAATTTTCTGCCTCTTGCAAGAGTTTCTCTACGATTTGCAAAATGCCTTTGCCGGGATCGGTCAATCCGATCAGGCGCTTGCCATTGCGGACAAAAATATCGACGCCCAGTTCTTCTTCCAGTTCACGAATCTGTCGGCTTACCCCCGGCTGCGACGTGAACAATACGTTGGCTACTTCGGTCAGGTTAAAGCCGCAGCGTGCCGCTTCTCGTATCGATCTTAACTGTTGAAAATTCATCGCGCATCCTGGTTATGGTGAGATGGTTGGTCCACGAACACGTGTAAGCGACGCGGACGCACCACGAGCGTTTCGCCCTCTTTTAAATCTAGCTGTTTAAAACGTTCTGCAGAAATCACCGCTTCAATCAACTCTGCATTGTCGTCGCGCGCTAACTCCAGTTGCGCCAGCGGTCCAATCGCATGCGCTCTGATGAGTTGCACCACGATACCTTCTGCGCCTTTGGCGTAACGTTCGATATCCAGATCATGCGGCCTTACATAGCCGATACCGGCAACGTCCTCGGCCTCCGCATGGCCCGGCACATCCAAACGCATGCCGCCAGTATCCAGAACGCCCTGATGCACACGACCATGGAACAGATTAACGTTACCCAAAAATCCATACACAAAAGGTGAGGTCGGATGCTCATACACTTCTTGCGGTGAACCCGTTTGTTCGACGTTACCTTTATTCATCAGCACGATCTGATCGGCAACTTCCAGCGCCTCTTCCTGATCATGCGTCACAAAAATACTCGTCACATGCAACTCATCATGCAGACGGCGTAACCAGCGCCGCAGTTCTTTACGTACCTTGGCGTCCAGGGCACCAAACGGTTCATCCAGTAGTAACACACGTGGCTCTACGGCTAGAGCGCGTGCCAATGCTATCCGCTGGCGCTGTCCGCCCGACAATTGCGGAGGAAACCTGTCTGCCAACCAGTCCAGTTGCACTAGTTCGAGCAATTCCGTCACCTTCTCGCGGATGACGCTCTCCGATGGTCGCGACGCGCGTGGCTTAACGCGTAAGCCAAACGCGATGTTCTCAAACACGGTCATGTGCTTAAACAATGCGTAATGCTGAAATACAAAACCGACCTGACGTTCACGCACATGGCGTGATGAGGCATCTTCGCCATCAAGCAATACTTGCCCTGAATCTTGCCCTTCCAGTCCCGCAATAATTCGCAACAACGTGGTTTTTCCACAACCAGATGGCCCTAATAACGCGGTCAACTCACCCGTAGGAAAATCGAGCGAGACGTTATTCAGTGCAGTGAATTGGCCAAATTTTTTATTGATATTATTTACTGCGATGCCCATGGCATTCTCCTGAGTGGGTCGTCGGCATTATGATTGGAGCGTATGAAGTGATCCATGGGACTTGCCGCCGCTAGTTTCATCGCGCAGACGCCACGCAATAAACGATTTAAGGGCCAGCGTTACCAATGCCAGAAATGCCAGCAATGAAGCCACTGCAAACGCTGCCTGAAAGTTATATTCGTTATATAAAATTTCGACCTGTAAAGGAATCGTATTGGTCTCGCCGCGAATGTGTCCGGACACTACCGACACTGCGCCAAACTCACCCATGGCGCGAGCGTTACATAGAATGACGCCGTACAAAAGGCCCCATTTAATGTTCGGCAAAGTCACGTACCAGAAGGTCTTCCAGCCCGACGCTCCCAGTACCAGCGCCGCTTCTTCTTCCTCGCTGCCCTGGGCCTGCATTAACGGAATCAATTCACGTGCAACAAACGGAAACGTTACAAATACGGTCGCCAGAACAATGCCCGGCACCCCGAACAAAATCTTGATATCGTGCTCGCGTAACCATGGCCCAAACCAGCCTTGCGCACCAAACAGCAATACGTAAATCAAACCGGATATTACCGGCGAAACTGAAAATGGCAGATCGATCAATGTCAATAAAATGTTCTTGCCCCGGAAATCGAACTTAGCGATTACCCACGATGCCGCAACCCCGAATACCAAATTTAGCGGAACCGCAATCGCTGCCGTCAACAACGTCAGCTTGATAGCACTGACCGCATCCGGCTCTATGATGGCGGCAATATAAGCCCCCCATCCTTTTTTAAAAGCCTCGACAAACACCGACACTAGCGGTACTACCAAAAAGAGGGTGAGGAACAATAACGCCACAGTGATTAACAGCGCCCTCACCCAAAACGGCTCTTGCGTTGCATGCGGAACGTTGACCGGTTCAAAGCGTGCATGTAGGGTCACAGAACCTGTGATGGGAAAGGGAGAGGACATTACAGAATTCGACCCCAATGATGCGAGCGTAGACGAATTCTCATTAAATGGGAAATTACTCATGGCGGGCAGAACCTTGTTTTAGATTTTTTCCGACTGTCCGCGCTTACGGGTCCAGGCTTGCAAAACGTTGATCGTCAATAACAACAAAAACGAGGCGGTCAACATAACGACAGCAATTGCCGTGGCACCGGTATAGTCGTATTGCTCAAGTTTGGTGATAATAAATAACGGCGTGATTTCTGAGACCATCGGCATGTTACCGGCGATAAAAATGACCGATCCATATTCACCGGTAGCGCGCGCAAACGCTAACGCGAATCCGGTCATCAAGGCTGGCATCACGGTCGGAAAAATGACCCGGACAAAGGTTTGCCAGTTGCTGGCACCAAGACTGGCGGCAGCCTCCTCCAACTCTCGTTCGGCATCTTCAAGCACCGGTTGCACGGTACGCACCACAAACGGTAGGCCGATAAATGTCAGCGCCACCAATATCCCCAAAGGCGTAAAGGCGACCTTGATTCCTAGCGGTTCAAGGTAACGACCAAACCAGCCATTTGCAGAATACAGCGCCGTCAGCGCGATACCGGCGACTGCGGTCGGTAAGGCAAACGGCAAATCTACCAATGCATCGATCAATTTCTTGGCAGGAAATGTATACCGCACCAGAACCCACGCGACGATGCCGCCGAACACCACATTTAATAACGCTGCCAGCAACGACACCCCAAACGTCAAACGATAAGACGCCATCACGCGCGGCGATGTCACGGCAATCACAAAATCGGCCCAGCTCATCGTGAACGTTTTGAGAAATACCGCCGATAACGGGATCAGCACGATCAACGCTAAATAAAACAAAGTAAAACCGAGCGATAAGCGAAAGCCCGGCATTACCCGAAATGGGCTAGCAGACTTGACCGAATACCCAGCAGATAAAGTGGCCTGACCAGCCATAAAGCGTCCCCTTATTACAAATACACCTAACAAGCGACGATAATCGCACTCGACTGTTATAAAGAGAACTAACTTTTTTGCATGACGATAGATTTATTTCGTATATGCAACCAAAGTGGGCGTTATTGTCGTCCCGTTGCTTGAGATCGAAGAGTATTGCTACCCGCATGCGTTCGGTAAATTGGGATATTTAAGAGATAGTCAGGAACCTGAAGGCAGCATTGCTCTCGGTGAGCGCAGACTCTGCAGCAATAGATTTGCACAGCCCGGCACGCGTCGCGGTGTATTTCAGGACGGCAAAACTTGCTCGCTATTTGGTTATATCAACAGGCAGGATTATTAAGCTTCACCTTCTGCACTAACCGCTCCAGCAGCGATTGCCCATAGAACCAGTCGCCAAGTTGCGACTCCGCATTGATATGACCGAGGGCACCGGCATCTATGTATTCCGCTCCCCACAATCTGGCCCACTTGACCGATTGGCTGGCTTCCATCCACGGATCGTTAATACTTCCTACTAAAATCGATGGAAAGGGTAGAGGCGCACGCAGGTCAGCGCTGACGCCGAATTTATTAGGATCGGCGGGCGCCACCAGCAAAGCGCCAGCTATGGAGTCGGTCGCCAGTGCAGCTTGCACCAAGGCGCAATGCACGGTCGTCAGGCAACCAAAACTATGCGCGACCAATAATATCGGTTTGTCCGCAGCGCCCGGCACCTGCGATTTTTTTTGCAACGTTTTTTGCAAGCGCTGCGACCAGCGCGACAGCACCGGCATATCCCATTGATCCTGCTCAACCCGCTCAATATTGGGATACAGCGCTTGCCAGCGCGACTGCCAGTGCTGGGGTCCGCTGTTATTCAAACCAGGCACGACCAACACCCGAAAATCTGACAAAAAACGATAAGTTGAGAGGTTACGCAATGGTGAGGTATCCATGATAGCGCAGCCTTAATCCGTTACCGACGCGGTCGATCGCCGATCCACCACTCCTGCGGAGGGTGCAAACGTCGTCAGCGTCGCCTGCGGCAAATCCCAAAAAAAGCCTTGCGCAAAAATTCGTGCGCCACTAGCAGAAAACACTACTTGAGCGATTTCTTGTACGCTTTCAAAGTCGCGCAGCTTTTCAAGGCGCTTAAAAATAATCTGGATGCTACGGTCTTGGGCGATGTCGAGCAAGCGTCTGGTCTCAGCATCGTTGGCCATACCGCGCCCATCAATCTTCAACACGTCAGGCCGTACGCGTTCCAGCAAATCATGCGCCTGACCAATCGAGTCCGCGTTGACCGCTAGCCGGAAATGATTGCGTCGGTAATTATCCAGCACATAGTTTAACAGCCAGCTTTGTGTTGCCGTGACGGGCGGCAATTGCAACACGATATCTTCCTGGGGCAATCCCAGCAACGTCAGAATACGCCGAAATGCCGTACCGTGATTGCTATCGACCGCCGCCAACAAGCGCGCATGGACACTCAAAAAAAGTTGAGGTTGCTGGACTGATTGCTGATTTGTTGGGTCGGCCTGTTGCGCCTGGCGAAAAAAGTTAATCGAATGCAGCATGCGGCACAAACGATCAAGCTCAATCGACTCATCGTCACTGGCCGCGGGGTCAAGTAACCGCCATAAGTACAACCCATTATCATTGGCCGAATAGCTATGCGCGAAGCCTTCGTAACCAATGATCGGGTTAGGGTTGTCGCTACCGCACACGCCCTCTGATCCGGCGCTACCTGTTGATGCAGTGGCAAAGGGTGCCACCGGTGCCACCATTGCCACCGAGTCATTGACAGCAATCTGGCGTATTGGCTGGAAGACGCTGGTAAGGGTGATATTAAAGTAACTTCCCTGCACCCGACCATCAGCATTGAGCCACACCCGGTTTTGATCGATAGGTGTGCTGGACTCAGACTCGCCAGATGAATTTGAGGGCTGCGCCTGGTTGGGCACCTTGTCATGTAAGCGAGCCAGATATTGGTCTAGAGCGGGATAGGACATGAGTATCTACGCTTTTAAAAACTTAGAATATTATATCTTGGCGATAGAAACTTCGGTCGCCTTTACCAATGCGACGACTTCAGTCCCAATGACCAGCCCCAAATCTTTTACCGAGCGCGTGGTGATGACCGAGGTGACTATTCCCGCTGGCGTTTCCACATCGATTTCTGAGACGACGGTGCCTTCGATGATTGCTTTGATACGACCCTTGAATTGATTGCGTACATTGATGGCTTGAATCGACATGATGTGTCCTTGAAATAAAAATGAAGAAATAAAAGTTACTACTAAACAATTATTGGAGCGCAACCTTCGGAGCGTTCTAAAACCGTTTTACACCCTGATTCGCTTTACTCAACTAAGCGATCAGGACAATTTACCAATCGATACCTCAGTCGCCTTGATCAGCGCCACGACTTCTGATCCGATGACTAATCCCATATCTTTGACCGAGCGGGAAGTAATGACCGACGACACAATACCGATCGGGGTTTCAATATCAAGACCGGAGAGCACCTCATCCTCAACGATGCTGGTAATTTTTCCTCTGAATTGATTACGAACATTGATAGCCTGAATACTCATGACGTCTCCTTAATAGTGATAGCGCGGTGTAAGTCGAAGGTAGTGATATAACTTCTGTTTTGTGTCAGGGTCAAATAGCCCAACTGACTTGGGATACAGTTCGCAATAGCGAAATATCGCCCAACGTCGTATTATTTTCTGGCGCTGGATGTTGCAGTACACGCGCCAGAATTTTTTCTTCCAGTTGTGCAAATACCGCATTTCCAAGTGCGCGCGGTCGGGGCAAATCGATGCGCTCATCCAAGGTGACCTCGCCCTCTTCAATCAACAGAATACGATCTGCTAACGCAATCGCTTCCTGGACGTCGTGGGTCACAAGTACCGCCGTAAATTTACTAGCTTGCCATAGCGTCTCAATCAACTGCTGCATTTCGATGCGCGTCAATGCATCGAGCGCACCCAGCGGTTCATCGAGCAACAGCAATTGAGGATCGTGTACCAACGCACGCGCTAACGCCACACGCTGACGTTGACCGCCGGATAAAACGGCCGGCCACTCGTGAGCACGATCCTCAAGCCCCACTTGGCGCAACACGTTGCCCGCCGTGACAGCGGACGATTTGGACGGCAAGCCGAGCGCGACGTTGTTGACTACTTTCTTCCATGGCAGCAGACGCGAATCCTGGAACATGATGCGGATTTCGGGTGCTTGTTCAGGCTTGGGTCCCGAACCAAAATGAATCGCACCGGCGCTCTCATGTTCCAGACCGGCAATCAGTCGCAATAACGTACTTTTACCGCAACCGCTGCGCCCCACAATGGCAACGAATTCGCCGGGCTCTATGTCAACATTCAGCGCTTTTAAAACTTCACGACCGGCGTAAGATTTCGATACCGATTGAATAGAGATACCAATCCCCCGACCTGACCTCGCCGCGTCGGTTGCGACCTTTGTTGCCACATCTGTTGCCGCCTTGATGTGGGCATTTTCAATAGGATCAATTTGCATATTCATGTCCATTACTCTTGATTAAATTATCTAGCTTCAATGCTGGATAGTCATGATCATTGATAACCCGGGTGCCACCGTAGCCAGTAGCGCTCTAATCCGCGGGCCAGCATGTCCGCTAGCTTGCCCAGCAATGCGTATAAAAGAATCCCCACCAACACCACATCTGTTTGTAAAAACTCACGTGCGTTCATTGTCATATAACCGATACCGGCCTGCGCCGAAATAGTTTCCGCGACGATCAACAACACCCATACCAGCCCGAGAGAAAATCGCACGCCGACCAGAATAGATGGCAATGCGCCCGGCAAGATGACATCCCGATATAAAGGCCAGCCCGTTAAGCCATAACTTTTCGCCATCTCGATCAAGCGCTTATCCACCGAGCGGATACCATGAAAAGTATTCAGATATATCGGAAAAAATACGCCGATTGATACCAAAAATAATTTAGACGACTCATCAATTCCGAACCACAAAATAACCAACGGAATCAACGCCAGTGCGGGAATATTCCGGATCATCTGAATCGTCGTATCCAGCAATGTCTCGGCGGTTTTAAAGGTGCCAGTAAGCAGTCCGAGCAACAATCCGCATCCACCACCAACAACAAAACCAGAGATGGCGCGCCAGGCGCTAACCGATACGTGCTTCCACAACTCGCCCGACAACGTTAATGACCACGCAGCGCGCGCTACTGCAAAAGGTTCCGGCAAGATACGGCTTGAGAGCCAGCCAACCCGCGCCGCCAGTTCCCACACCGCGATGAGCAAGAACGGGACTAACCATGGTAATAGTCCCTGGCGCCACGCAGCAGCCCTGGCGTTGACCGGAATGCGGCGCGGCTTCTTGCTGGCCGCAGAAGCACTGAATTTGTGGCCGACAGACGGGACATCTGCCTGACTAAGGGGGGCGTGACTCACAATGGTCGTCATATTTATTTCCTTCACACTAGCAATTTCTAAGTACTACTTTATGCGAGTAAAGCAATACTTTATCGGTCAGGCTGGGACTGCCTGCGGTAACAAATTATTTGCCATCACTTCGCCAAACGGACCGCTCAGAGCATGCGCGCCCTCAACCACGTGTCCTTTGCCCAATAGAGGAAATACCAGCTCGGCAAACCGATAGGACTCTTCCAGATGCGGATAACCGGACATGATGAAGGTATCGATTCCCATAGCTTCATATTCACGCATGCGCTCAACTACGGTCGCGGCATCGCCCACCAGTGCCGTCCCTGCGCCGCCGCGTACCAATCCCACACCCGCCCATAAATTTGGTGACACCTCAAGCTTGTCGCGCTTGCCACTGTGCAGCGCCGCCATCCGACGTTGACCTACAGAATCCATCTTGGAGAACGCATTTTGCGCACGGGCGATGATGTCATCGTCAACGTAACTAATCAGTTCTTCCGCGGCTTTCCACGCGGCATCATTGGTCTCGCGGACAATTACATGTAGTCGAATACCGAAGCGCACCGTGCGGCCATATTTGGCAGCCCGCGCACGCATGTCTGCGATTTTTTCTGCGACTGCCGCAGGTGGCTCACCCCACGTCAAATAGACATCGACCTGCTCTGCCGCTAACGCATGCGCGGATGGCGATGAGCCACCGAAATACAATGGCGGATAAGGTTTTTGCAATGGTGGATATAACGTCTTTGCGCCTTTGACAGTGATGTGCTTGCCGCTAAAACTGTAACCGGCATCACCGCCCTCACCCGCCATCGTCGCACGCCACACGCGCAAAAACTCGTCTGAAATCTCGTATCGTTCGCTGTGCTCTGCGAACACGCCATCTGCTTCTAACTCACCCTGATCGCCACCGGTCACAATATTGATCAGCAGACGACCATTGGATAATCTGTCAAAGGTTGAAGCCATCCGCACAGCCAGTCCCGGACTACTCAGACCCGGACGAATCGCGACCAGAAATTTAAGCTTTTGGGTCGCGCCAATAAGACTGGAGGCAACTACCCACGCATCTTCGCAAGAGCGTCCGGTTGGCAGCAGTACGCCGTCGTAGCCCAGCGTGTCGGCGGCGACCGCGACCTGCTTCATGTAGTCGTAATTAACCGGCCGAGCGCCTTGGAAGGTGCCGAGGTAACGACTGTCACCGTGCGTTGGTATAAACCAGAAAACGTTCATTGTAAATTCCGTATGGTAAAGGCGACTATGCGGTTATAAATCTTCGGCGCAACTGGGCTGCAGGTGCGTATCACCTAGACTCGGTTCGTTGAAACGGCCAGCACCGCATCACGCGTAATAATTTTTTTGGGAATCAATTTCAACGCATAAAAAGTATCTGCAATCCGTTGTTGTTCATCCAGTACTTTGCTATCGATCGGCTTGTAGATATGGGCGTAGTTCTTAAGGCCAACTTGAATCACCTCTTTATCCAAACCCTGTATCGGTGCCAACTGCAAGGACGCGTCTTGTAGATTGGTACGAATCCACTGCCCTTGTTTGCTCACTTCATCCAGAATCGCGCTGATGATTGCCGGATTTTTCTCTGCATACTTGCGGGCGCTTAAAAAGAACTGATGATGACTGACGGCACCGTTGCCATTTGCCAGAACGCGTGCATTGAGTTGCTTGATGGCCGCAGTTTGAAACGGGTCCCAAATAGCCCACGCATCAACCGCGCCGCGCTCGAACGCAGCGCGTGCATCCGCAGGCGCTAAATAGATTGGCTGGAATTCACTGTACGCAATGCCTGATTTTTTCAGCTGGCTGATCACCAGCCAGTGCACATCCGAGCCTTTATTAAAGGCGATCTTTTTGCCCTTTAATTCCGCAACCGTTTTAATCGGCGAATCGTGTTGGACGAGGATACTTTCCGCCAGCGGTGTCGGAATTTCGTAACCGCTATATACAAAATCTGCACCCGCCGCTTGCGCGATGATGGGCGGTGCTTCGCCGACATACCCAAAATCGACAGAACCAACATTTAGCGCCTCCAGCAATTGTGGACCGGCAGAAAACTCTGCCCATCTAACGTCAATGCCTTGCGGAGCCAAACGCTTTTCCAGGGTGCCGTGCGCTTTCAACAATACCAGCGTACTCGCGGCTTTTTGATACCCAATCCGGAGAACCTGCTTATCTTGTGCAAATGTTAATCGCGGTACCATCCCGGTCAACGTCCCGGCAACCGTAGCAGACAACATTGCCAGTGCATGGCGGCGAGTAACAATTTTTTTCTTCATTTCGGTCATGACTATGCCCTGGTATCTATATTTTAAGTAAGCGCTCCCCACCGCGAATATTTCGCGTTCTTTTGCACCGTCCTGGGAGAGCGACTCGAGAAAACCTGGTGTAATGTGAATGTGAGATCACATGTTCGACGAACATGTGACACTACAGTTACACGCTACATCGAATCTGGGAAAACGGAATCTCAGTAAAACTATTCATGCTTGATTTCTGTAGTGCTACCAGACCACTGGATAGCTGATCAACGCCCTCATTGATGCGTCCGATTATTTCGTCTGCTAATACCAGACCGCCGTCCTCTGACCAGAGCACCTGCGCTTCAATGGCATAAATACTTTTCAATACGTGCTTCGGCCCCAGCGATGACAGCACTGGCCTTAACGCATAATCCAACGCCAGCATATGTGACTGTCCACCGCCCGTTGCCAGTGGCAACACCAATTTATCCTGCAAGCCAAACTGCGGTAGCAAATCCAGAAACGCCTTTAACGCGCCGCTGTAAGCTGCCTTGTACACTGGCGTAGAAATAACGACTGCCGTCGCTGCGGCGACCTGTGCCAGCGCAGCCTGAATCTCCACATTGCTAAAATCGGCGCGGAGGACTGCGTCACCCGGCAAATCACGTACGTCCAGTTTGGTATAACGGTGTCCCAGCAATGCCAGTTTTTCACCGATGTGATGCAAGATCCGGGTAGAGCGAGATGGTGCCGATGGGCTGCCAGCTAATAACAGGATAGTCATAGGATAGTCATTCCGTACGTGCTTTTTAAACGATGTTCTGCGAAAAAAAATGCTATGGAGCGCATACCTTAGCCCAGGGCGCGTCACCATGCAGATGAAAGAAATACTTACTTCGCTCCAGGCTGGTAAATTTGATCAAATACGCCGCCGTCGCTAAAGTGCGTTTTTTGCGCTTTTTGCCAACCGCCGAAAACTGTATCGATCGTAAATAAATTTAACTTCGGAAATCTGGATGCATATTTAGCGGCGACCTTAGGATCGGTAGGACGATAGTAATTATGGGCCGCAATTTCCTGACCTTCTGGCGAATATAAATATTGCAGATAAGCCTCGGCGATTTTGCGGGTGCCGCGTTTGTCTATGACCTTATCCACCACGGCGACCGGCGGTTCTGCCAAAATACTGGACGATGGGAACACAACATCGAACTTATCTTTACCGAACTCTGCCTGCACCAGATAGGCCTCGTTTTCCCAGGACAGCAAGACATCCCCAACGCCACGCTCAGCAAAGGTAACGGTTGAACCGCGGGCACCAGAATCTAGCACCGGAACGTTTTTATACACGCGACTGATAAAGGCACGTGCCTTGGCATCATCATTGTTGTTGTGTTTAAGTGCATAGCCGTAAGCAGCTAAGTAAGCCCAGCGCGCGCCACCGGAAGTTTTAGGGTTAGCGACGATGACCGAGACGCCGGGCTTGGCAATATCATCCCAATCCTTGATACCCTTTGGATTGCCCTTACGCACCAGCAAGACGATGGTCGAGGTGTAAGGCGTGCTGTGGTGGGCTAGTCGGGTCTGCCAGTTGGCAGGCAAAAGTCCGGCTTTGGCAGAAATTTCATCAATGTCATACGCCAGTGCCAACGTTACAACGTCTGCATCCAGTCCGTCAATTACTGACCGTCCCTGTTTGCCAGAGCCGCCATGGGAGGCTTTTATGGTGACGTTATCGCCGGTCTTTTCTTTCCAGTATTTAGCGAATGTTTTGTTGTATTCCTGATAGAGCTCGCGCGTCGGATCGTAGGAAACATTGAGTATCGAGAAGTCTGCTGCGTGCACAATAGGTGCGATAACGCCGACTTGCGCAAACAGCGCAATGGCGATGAGTGACCTGGCGATTTGTTTCAACATGATCTGCTTCCCTGAACTTTTTTTGTTTTGGAGAAGACAGATTAATTTGAGTGGAAAGAAAAAAGAACGAATTCTTTCTTCTCTCGTTATGCGAAAAACAGATAAGCACCAACAAGCCCACTGAATAAGGGGCCGCCAATTTCACCAAAAGTGAAATAAAGGATATAAAATCACGCCCCATGTCGCCACCGCCAACAAACAGGTCAGCAGCACGGCGGCGCTGCCAAAATCCTTGGCGTTTTTTGATAGCGGATTCCGCTCTAACGATACCCGATCAACCACCGCTTCAATGGCGGAATTAATGAGTTCAATGATAATGATCCAGACCAGGACCGCAATCAGAAGCAATTTTTGAGTCGGTGAAACCGGTAAAAAAAACGCAACGATGATGCCAGGAATCACCACCACCAGTTCTTGGCGGAACGCGTTCTCATTTTTCCAGGCGGATTTAAAGCCGTCGATCGAATAAAAAAACGCCGAAAATATGCGTCTAAGGCCACGCGTACTCTTGAATTGACTGATCGGTTGCTCAGGATTGGGCAATGAATCTTGTTGCGCTGGCGATGCGGTTTTACGGGTCCTTGATTCCGATGATCGTGCACTATGTGGTTTTTGATTCATGCTGAACTTCGCTTCAAATTTGATTTTTTAGTAGGGGCGCTCGTCATGAGTGCCCGCTCGAAAGTTTTGGCGTCATGACAGATTAACCAATTTTAACAGTCAAATATGACAGGACTTACGGTGTACAACCGAAACTCTGGTGACCACGCAAAAAAAGGCACCTGTCTTATCAGAGGTGTTGATTTTGGCTAACCTTAATTTACTTTGGATCTACTTTACATTAGCGGGATGGATCGGCAGCGGATCGTGCCAATTACCTTCATCAGCAACGGTCCAGCCAGATTGCACTTTACTCGCGACAGGTTGATCCTTGCGCTCCCATAATTTAAAACCGCCCAGAAATGCATAGGCGTTGTCGCCACGACGGGTGTGTGGCGGTAAACGCTTAAGATGCTCCACGTTGCCGCCGCCAAGTACCACGTAGTCAGGTAATAACGCCTTGCGAAAACCCTCTACGACGTCGCCGACCATACGCCGCCATTTTTTATTTCCCAACTTCTCGCGGCCTGCCTCGCCTAAATAATCCTCATAAGTCTTTCCATCGGTATAGGGCAAATGTCCCAGTTCCATAGCCGCTATCACCCCATCGACAATAAAGGCCGAACCAAGACCGGTGCCAAGACCCAGAAAAAGCATCTTTCCACCCTCATAGCCACCTAGCGCCTGCATCGCAGCATCGTTGATGACTTTTACCGGCAATCCGAAAGCTGCCTGAAAATCAAACCCCACCCAAAGTGGACCAAGATTCTCCGGTTCGCGCACAATCCTGCCCCGGCGAACCACGCCGGGATAACCCATCGATACCGCCTCGAATTCCCATCCTTCGGTGATTCTCAGGATATTTTTGACCATTTGTTCGGGCGTCATTTTAGGCCCGGATTCAAAACGAACGGGGCTTTTGTTGTCGCTTGAGACGCATTTAACGTGAGAGCCACCGACATCAATAACGAGTACTTTCATCGCTTTGTCCTCCTTTTTCTTTGATCGCTTCTGGTTGCTCATGATGCCCGTGTGACAGCGGCGGGTCGTTCTGCCGTCTCATGAACACAGGTGGCTTGTTGGATCGGTATTGACAGCAATCGGGCGGTGTTGATCAAGGCCATGTGCGTTAGTGCCTGCGGGAAATTGCCTAACATGTGGTGCCCCCGCACATCATATTCCTCCGATAACAATCCTACATCGTTGCGTAACGCCAGCAAGCGTTCGAACAATGCCTCGCCCTCTTCACGACGCCCCATTAGCGCCATGCAATCAGCCAGCCAAAAAGAACAGGGCAGAAACACGCCTTCGCCCGGTGGCAGCGCATCTACATTGGTCCCGGTGGAGTAGCGCAAAACCAATCCGTCTACGACCAGCTGGCGCTCTATCGCCGCGACCGTGCCGCGCATACGGGGATCGTCGGCAGGCAAAAAGCCGACCTGGGGAATCAATAGCAGGCTGGCATCAAGATCGGCGGAGCCATAAGATTGTACGAACGTATTATTTTTAGCATCGTATCCTTCCGTGCAAACCTGTGCGTGAATCGCGTCGCGCAGTTGCCGCCAGCGCTCGACCGGACCCTCCAGACCAAACACTTCAACATCCTTGATGGCACGATCAAATGCGACCCATGCCATTACCTTCGAATGGGTAAAATGCCGGCGCGGCCCGCGAATTTCCCAGATTCCCTCGTCCGGCAGATGCCAGTTAGATTCAAGAAAGTGTAACAAAGCAACCTGAATCCCCCAAGCGGCGAGATCAGACTCCATACCAACCGATCGTGCCAGATGCAAGGTGTCCATCACTTCACCGTAGACATCAAGCTGAAATTGTTTTGATGCCGCATTACCGATGCGGACCGGAGCCGCGTTACCGTAACCAGGCAGCCAATCCAGCGTCAGTTCCTCAAGACGCCGTTCCCCAGTGACGCTATACAATATTTGCAGATCCTCGGGACTGCCGGCGGCGGCGCGTAATAGCCACTCGCGCCAGGCGGTAGCTTCTTCATGGTAACCGGCGAGCAAGAGCGCATTCAGGGTGAAAGTAGCATCGCGCAACCAGCAATACCGATAATCCCAGTTGCGTACGCCGCCCAATTGCTCAGGCAGCGACGTCGTCGGGGCCGCGATAATGCCGCCCGTAGGTGCATAGGTCAGCGCTTTAAGCGTAATAAGGGATCGTGCGACAGCGTCGCTCCAGCGCCCGTTGTAAGTGCTGCGCCCGGACCACTCGCGCCATCCGGCCTCGGTCACCTTTAATGCCTGCTCCGGATCCGTGTCTCCACGACAGGCCTCATAAGACGGCCTGTAGTTTAGCGAAAACGGAATCCGCTGGCCCGCGCTGACGGAAAATTCGGCGATGCTTTTCATATTTTCGCCATACACCGGCACTTCAGTGCGTAATTCCAGGGTGTGCGGCCCGGCAGTTGCCAGTAACGTATCGCCTGCGTCTTGCACCCATGGCACGATGGAACCGTAATCAAAGCGAATGATGAGCTCCATGCGCATGGTCACGTCGCCGCTGACGCCCTCTACAATTCGCAATACATCCCAACGTTCATCGGAAACCGGCATGCAGTCGATGATGCGGACAACGCCCTCTTCTGTTTCAAATTCTGTTTCTAAAATCATCGTACCTTCGCGGTACTTGCGGCAGGTACTACGAATTTTAGCTTTCGGTGCAAGTAGCCAGCGACCATGCTCCGGATGGCCTAGCAGCGCCGCAAAGCAGGCGCCAGAATCAAAACGGGGCAAACATAGCCAATCAATGGAACCGTCGCGACCGACTAAGGCCGCTGTATGGCAGTCGCCGATCAAAGCATATTCTTGTATGGGTAAGGGCATCTGCACACCTCAGGATGGTTGAGCCGTCGTTGGCTGGCTGACTACATTTTTTGCACCCCGCTTACGATCTGCAACCAGCGGCCGGTCAATGGTGATAAATGGGGCGGTAAAACTTGAGCGGTCTTGAGTGCGTCCGAGGGTTGACCACCACGCGGATCAAGTGGCGTTCGACCAGTTAACTGCTTAACAGATTCTTGGACCGGCTTTTGTGACCGGCTTTCACGTCGCTCCAAGTAGTTGCCATGTAGCTATACGGGACGTATATGAACATTGTAGGTGAGGGTCGTTCCCGCCCTGGATCCGATCAAATACGGGCAGCCACGGGCACACCGGATGCATATTAGTTTAATGATACGCCCGATATTGTTGCATGATTTAAATTGGGGAATAGCGCTCTCAATTTTTCACATTGTGATATAAGATATCATTCGTGAACCAAAACTATTCCAAAATTGAAATTCTGATGAAACCAGCCGCCCCAAACGACCTTGCCAAAACTTCAATTCAAGTCATTGAGCGGATGATTTCGTTGCTAGACACGCTGGCGCTCTATCCTGATCCGGTCAGTCTAAAAGAACTTTCTGCCGCCACCAGTCTGCATCCGTCCACCGCGCATCGGATTTTGAATGACTTAGTACTGAAGCGCTTTGTAGACCGCTCCGAGCCGGGTACTTATCGGCTTGGGATGCGTTTGCTAGAGCTGGGCAACGTTGTCAAAAGTCGCCTTAATGTACGCGAAGCGGCGCTAGATTTCATGCGGACGCTGCATCGTAAAACTAATCAAACAGTCAATCTTTCGGTCCGTCAAAGCGACGAGATTGTGTATATCGACCGTGCCTTTTCCGAGCGTTCCGGGATGCAAGTTGTGCGCGCTATCGGTGGTCGTGCACCCTTGCATCTGACCTCGACCGGTAAGCTGTTTCTATCCATTGATGATCCAAAACTGGTACGCGCCTACGCTACACGTACCGGTCTGGCAGGTCACAATAAAAACTCGATTACCGACCTGACTAAACTGGAACGTGAATTAAGTCTGGTGCGCGCACTCGGCTATGCTCGCGATAACGAAGAGCTGGAACTGGGAGTGCGCTGTATGGCCGCTGGCATCCGGGACGACTCGGGCAAGCTGGTCGCCGGACTTTCAATCTCCGCGCCCGCAGATCGTTTGCAGGAGGAGTGGGTCGAGGATCTGGTGACCACGGCGCATCAAATTTCTGCCGTTTTAGGATACGCGGCCAATACGCAAGAAGCGCGCTAAGGTACGCTGTCGCGCTCTTCCGATCCACGCTCAATGCTTTTCCTCCGGTTGCTCGTTCAGCGTCTCAAACAGTGCGATCTGTAGTTTTGAGTGCAGCTTTACAAAACGATGCCACAACAAAAAAGCTAGTCCAGCCGCTGCTACCAGCACAAGAATGAGCAAATTGGTGGGCGGCAAAATACGACTACTGAGAATAACGATCAATAACATGATGCCGACGATCGAAAATGCCGGGATCACCTCAGCGATGACGCGCCGGACTGCAGATGTGTGCAATCCGGCGTGCTCTGGCCGCACCGCCATTTCCGCCAGCAACATACTAAGCGCCTGTAACTTCCGATACGTCGCAATCAGGAACGGTAACGAGACCAGCAAAGCACCGCCCCAGACTAACGCCTTCTGCACCTGTTCATCGGTGATCCACGCCGACAAATACTCACCTAACATATCGGCAAAATAACCTCCGATAATAAAGATCGCAGCGACCATCGCCAAATTAACCGTGACCTGCAATAAAATGCGTCGAATAATTTTTGACAATGCCGCACGATCGCCTTGCGGTTGCAAACTTTCCAGCCATGTGGAATACATGCGGAAAACCGCAGATAACTTTACCGGCATCGACTTAGCCAGATACATAGATAAAGGATCGGCGAGTTTAATCAAATATGGCGTTAGTAGCGTCGTCATGACAGATACTGCCACAACCGTTGGGTATAAAAAATCGCTGGTCACCTTAAGACTGACGCCAAGCGCCGCAATAATGAACGAGAACTCGCCAATTTGCGCCAGACCCATCCCCACGCGCATAGAGGTACGGCCATTGTGACCCGATAAAAAAGTCGCAATGCCGCAGCTAACCAGCTTACCCAAGACCACGGCAACAGTGATAACCAGAATCGGCAACCAGTACTTTACCAATACCGTTGGATTAACTAACAGCCCGATGGCGACGAAAAAAATCGCGCTAAACATGTCGCGAATCGGCTCAATCAGGCGCTCGATCTGAGGCAAATGGCGAGACTCGGCCATTACGGCACCGATGATAAAGGCACCCAAAGCCACGCTGTAGTTAAGCTTCATTACCAGCAGGCAAAAGCCGAAACACAGGCCCAGCACGGTGACCAGAAAAACTTCTTTATTTTTAAATTGCGCGACATAAGCCAGTAAGCGCGGCACGATCAAAATACCCAAAACCAGTGCCACGATCATGAACAACAGAAGACGCCCTACTGTCCCGGCCACATCGACAGCATTTACTGAACCAGTTGCGGCGATACCTGACAACAGGGCAATCATACCGATGGCAAGAATATCCTCAATAATCAGAATCCCGAAGATCAACTGCGCGAATTTTTCCTCTTTCATCTTAAGTTCAGTCAAGGCCTTGACGATGATAGTCGTAGAAGAGACCGCCAGCATAGCGCCCAGAAAAACGGCATCCATGGTCTTCCAGCCGAAAAATATTCCGATCTCGTAACCGACCCATAACATCAAACTGATTTCTGCCAACGCCACCAAAAATGCCGTTGCACCGACCTTTCCCAGCTTTTTAAGACTGAACTCAAGCCCTAAAGAAAACAATAAAAAAATCACACCGAGCTCAGACAGAATATGAATTGTGTGCTCATCCTGGATTAACTGAAAAGGCGGCGTATAAGGCCCGATAATGACACCCGCGACAATATAGCCCAGCACCACCGGTTGTTTGAAGCGGTTGAATACAACCGTCACCACACCAGCGATCAACATGATCACTGCCAAATCCTGAATGAACAATTCCACTGCCGGCATCGTTGATTTCCTTATGAGAAGGTAGAAAGTAAAATTATTGCAGAGATATTTACGATAACAATAAGCTATCGAACACTGAATGATAGTAAAACAACCGGTCACGTTATGTGCCAGCGAATGGCCTGATTGATAGACTCGAGGGAATCACTGCAGATACGAACGCCCGGCGAAATCCGCACGCCGAGTTATTAATCGTAATTTCTTGCAATCAACTAAGCGCCACCGCATGATAACGTATTTGACTAAGGCAGCTGCCTAACGCACTTGGGGAAATATTGCTGGCGGGTTTAACGCCTGACGTAACCCTGGCTAGAATTAACTTTGACGCCGTCGTCTGCGCTGGTACATTTCCATCAACGGCCTGGCAGAAATACCGTGTATCACAATTGACATGGCGACTACCGTTAACACGATGGAACTGATACGCGGTGCCAAGTCTTCCGCTTGATATCCTGGCGGAACAATCCATGTAAACTGCAGCGCAAACACCAGATAATAAAGCGATCCAATGCCTTTAATACCAAACCAGGCCATCAATCGCCGTTGTAACGACGTGACTCTGGCGCCGGTCATTGCCACCGCCACTGACAGCGGTCGAATCACAAAGAAAAGAAGTACGCCGAGCCATGCGCCCATCATCGAAAAGCCGATATGCGACAACAGCACGCCAGTCAGTATGACCATAAAAAATTCAGCAAAATTTTCAAGTTGCTGATTAAAGTCCAGAACCGTTTCGGTCATATAGGCGGACGCTTTTGCCGGATGGGTGGCAAGCTCTTCGTTGCCTTGGCCTAATGCGCGGTTAAGGGCTTCGCCGGGAACCCGATCCGCACTTAATTGACCGCTATTGGTGGCTTCAATACGTCGCATAGCCAGCCCCGCGGCGAACACGGCCAAAAAGCCGATGCCATGCATCAGCTCGGAAGCACCGTAGGCAAGTGCAATCAGACCGATCCCCAAAAATTCTTCCATTCCCAAGGCGATACGGAACCTGCGCCGCAAGCCGATGACTAATCGCCCCACCAGCCAACCCAGCGTCCAACCGGTGCCAAGGCCAGCGGCAATACCCCAGATTACCCGCGGCACGGTGAAAGCATCGGCAAATGATGCGGCAGAGGGCACGCCAAGCAGAGCCAGACCCAGCATGACAAACGGAAAAGCGGTACCGTCGTTGAGCCCCCCTTCGCCAGTCAGACTAAAACGAATCCGGTCCCGGTCTCCGATATCTTTTATCTGCACATCGGAGGCCAATACAGGATCTGTCGGTGCCAGGATCGCGCCCAGTAAAATCGCGGCACCCAATGGCAGATCGCATAAAAAGACCCCGACCAACGCGATTATCGGAATAGTGACCAGCATTGCCAGGAGGCCTAAACGTATTGGTAAGCGCCAAATGCCGTCGCGATAGGGGACGCGCAACTTCAGCCCAACGGTAAATAACGAGAGCAACAATGCAATTTTAGTGACCGAAGTCAGCAATGCCGCGTGCTCTGCCGGGACAATGTTGATCAGCCCGCTTCCCGCTGGGCCAAACGCATAACCGATGGGCAAATAGAACATTGCAGGGCTGAACGGAAGCCGTTCAAGGAGCGACGCCATCAGCCCCATTGAGAGTAGGAGGATGCCTACGATCAAATACCAGATAAGCGAATTATCGATCCCATTCCCCTAAAAGGACTTACGCAAAGTCGCCCCAGCTGCGTTGTGCTTTCCTAGTCACCAACGTGGCCCGGTACTCGCATACTGCCTTCGTCGGCACGCCTTGCTGGAACGACTTTGCGTAAGTCCTTTGATGTTTGAAAATTACCTTGCTGCGTCTTTGCCACTGCGTGGCGCGACTATCTTGGCCCCGATCCAACCATCCTAACTTTGCTGGCACGCCTTGATGGGACGACTTTGCGTAAGTCCTTTGATGTTTGAAAATTACCTTGCTGCGTCTTTGCCACTGCGTGACTCGACTATCGCATAAATACCATGTACGCGGAACTAGAACGAAGGGTAGAGTCGATTTATCAGGTGAAGTTCAGCGGGCACCAAATCGTATTTGGAAAAAGAATATTTGGATATTTAGAGCGGCTTGACTGGAATATGGCCGGTCAAGGCCGATCCGGCGTCGGGAGGCAGGCGGCGTGCCAGCGGAATCGAGGCTAGCGAGAACAGGCCTATGACAATAAATGCTGGCCAGAAATCGGCGGCGACCACCGTCGCATGCCCTTGGAGTCGACTGGAAAAAATAATTACCAGGCCGCCTATTGTGACGCCAAGGCCCAATGAAATCTGCTGCACCACGCTGGACAGGCTCGTGGCGCGGCTGACGTCCGCACTATCGAGATCTGCGTAAGCCATGGAATTAAAGCAGGTAAATTGCATCGACGGGAAAAACCCACCGAGCAATACGACAGCGATCATGACAATATACGGCGTAGTTGCCGTGAATAATCCGTAAGACGCCAACGCAATTGCAGCCAATAATGCGTTCCAGATTAACACTGAGCGGAAGCCAAACCGCCGCAGTACGGATGAACCTATAGCCTTCATGAATATTGCGCCAAAAGCCGAGGCGCAGGTAATGCTACCGGCGTGAAAAGCCGACATTCCCAACCCAATCTGCAATGACAGCGGCAACAAAAATGGCGCAGCACCGAGCCCGATCCGAAATAACGAACCGGCCATCACGCTGACCCTAAAAGTTGGAATTCGCAGCAAGCTCAAATCTAAAAGAGGAAACGGTGCCGTACGCGCATACCGGATATAAAAAATGAGAAAAAGCACGCCAATCGCACACATGCCCGCAGCCAGCTTTGCCGATATCAATTCTCCATCGATCAACGATAGCCCCAGCATCAGCAAAGTACTACCGATGGCAGACAAAACGAAACCTGCTACATCAAGCGGATAGCGCTCTTCTACCTTAAAATTATCAATAAAACGACCGGCCAGATAAATGCCAAGAATGCTGATCGGCACGTTAATAATAAAAATCCAGCGCCAGTGAAAGTAGGTCGTTATGAATCCGCCTAATGGTGGCCCGATGACCGGACCTAATAGCGACGGTATCGTCAGATAACTGATTGCAGTCACTAAATCGGAGCGCGGCACCGAGCGAAAAATAACAATCCGTCCCACCGGCACCATCATTGCCCCACCGATTCCCTGAAGAAAGCGCGCAGCAACAAAAGCCAGCAACGAACTTGACGCAGCGCACAATAGCGACCCGGCCATAAACACGCCAATCGCTGCACGAAAGACCGTGCGCGCGCCGAAGCGGTCTGCGACCCAGCCGCAAACGGGAATGAAGACCCCCAACCCTACGACGTAAGCGGTCAGCGCAAGCTTCAGGGTAATAGGTTGCTGTCCCAGATCGTGGGCGAGTACGGGCAAAGACGTCGTGATTACGGTTGCATCCATGTTCTCCATGAACAAAGCGCAAGCTACGATAAGGGGAATCAGAAACGTACGGCTAACTGCAGTCAATGGGAGAAGTTGCTAATCAAGAATATTATTGAAGGAACAAACTACAGTTAATGACGGCATCTAGTTCTTAACAAAAAGTCTTAACAAAGAATTTTTCATTACTTGATATCAACCTGTATTGTCGTTGGCAGAAAAGTGAATTAGAACTGGGCGCATACATAAAAAAAGCGTTCTACCCCAAAGAAGAACGCTTTTTTATGAAAAATCGGTTTAGCTCTGACCCGACGCGATTTTTGCGCCAGTATTGGTAGGTAACACCGAAGTATTTTCGGCCAACCATTTTTTCATGCGGTCCGCATCGCCTTGACGAGAGTATTTTCCGCGAGAATCAAGAAACACCATCACCACGCCACGTCCGTCCACATTGGTTTGCATCACCATGCAACGTCCCGCTTCGTTAATATAACCGGTTTTTTGCAGACCGATTTGCCATCCCGGATTTTCCACAAGATGATTGGAGGTGTTGTATTGCAATGGTCGGCCACCTGGCTCAACCAAATATTTGGAGTCGGTAGAATACTGGCGAATGATCGGATGTTGATACGCAGCGATTACCAGTTTTGCCAAATCACGTGCGCTGGCGACGTTCAAATGAGATAACCCGGTCGAATCCACATAATGTGCGCCCGTCATCCCGAGTGATTTAGCCTTGGCGTTCATCGCTACAACAAATGCGGGCAATCCGCCCGGGTAATTGCGGCCTAAGGCGGACGCTGCGCGATTTTCTGAGCTCATCAATGCGATATGCAACATATCCGTCCGGCTTAATTGGGAACCAACCCGTAAGCGGGAACTGCTATGCTTTTCGCGATCAATATCATCGTCGGTCACGCTCAACACTTCGTTCATGTCTTGATGCGCTTCGACTACGACCATGCTGGTCATCAGCTTGGTTAAGGAAGCGATCGGCAAAGACACTTGTGAATTTTTATCAAACAACACCTGACCGGTAGTTTGATCCAATACCAGCGCAACATTGGATTTTAGCTCCAAGGGATCGCGCGTTAAATTCAGGCCAGCGATCTCGCCCGCAGACAAAACTGCCGGTACGATCACTGCAGGCGCGACATACGCGGTGCGCTGGAATACAACCTTGCGACGACCATGGACGTAAACAACTTTTCTTACCACACCTTCGCGCTGCTCCAGCGATGCAAGATTGTTTTGACGCGAAGACTTTTTACCGACAACGCGCTCGCGTTTACCTGGAGCGCTGGCGATTGCGCCTTTAGTATTTTTTGCATGGCGCGAGCGGACTGCGACCGTTTTTTTTCCGGCGCCAGTTTTGCTCTTAACGGTTTTTGAAGTAGTCGCTTTGCCAGCATGTGCTTTGTTAGTATCCTCACCTGGCGCCGCAGATGCTGTCGCAACAACAAAAAATAGTGACAAAATTATAACTAGCGCAGTTTTGGCCATGTTTGGCTCCTGATTCAACAAACAAATAATCTGTCAAAGTGTAGGCAAATAGAGGAAAAATCGCAAGATAATTAGGGAGTTAGCCGATATATTTAAACGATTTTCTCTAGCGCTGCGAACAACTTCGATTAAATCCTTCCACAAGTTATCAAAATAGTCACTTCCTATTACTATATTAGCCAAAAACGATTATTTTTCAATCACAATCATTACAGAATCTATCGCGAATGAATAGTCCGATTCCAAGGCAAAATAGTCGCGCACTTCGGTCGGCGCGCTATCCCACAATGACTTAATCGCCACTACCCGGTCAGATGGCGTGCGCATTCTGGCAATCCAGCTGTCGAATTGCAGAGGAAGTTTCCAGCCTTTATCGCTGACCATAGTCAAACCGGCATTTGTCGCCAACGCATGCCACGCAGTGAGGCTGCGATTGCGCACATGTGATGCATCGCGCAACAGTTCGATTGACTGTAAATAAGTGTCCGCGAGTATATCTTCCGGTGACGCGGTATCAATCACGATACATTTGCCGCCGGGCTTTAAAACACGCGCCATCTCCTTTAATGCCTGCGGCAAGTTTTTCCAGTGATGTGCGCTGTAGCGCGTGCATACCAGATCAAAAGTCGCGTCGGCAAACGGCAGCTGGTCCGCGCTACCCTGCTGCACCTCCAGATTTGTGAGGCCACGCTCCTTGGCGGCGCCGTCAACGACGCACAGCATTTCGTCTGACAAGTCGTAAGCAATTACTTTGGCGACATGCGGTGCCAGCGCAAAACTGACATGTCCGCCGCCGCAACCTACATCAAGGGCGACAGCAGCATGGAATTTTTTGGCATAGTCGGCGATATCCTGTAAATCCGCGCCTTCGGCATGGACACTACTGGTTAAATACGCCGCAGCAGTGCTACCAAATTGTTCGGTCACGACCTGGTTATGGTTACGTGGCGTCGGTATCGCTGCGGGCGTACCGTTAATGTCAGCTTTTGTCATTTGCTCGTCCTGTGAAAAGTAACTGGGTTAACCTTTAGAGAGTTTAGCGGTTATTTATCCTGTTACAAGATGGGTACTTATACTATTATAATTACCAATAGGTTGATATCTTTTAAGCCTGCTCGCCATCTGGCCCACCTATGCAATTTAATGGATGGATGAAAAGCCGGGCTGAAAAGTCTCACTATAGGAAAAGTTGAATGGATGAATTAAGTAAGCGCAAAGCGTTAGGTGACTTTATCAAAAGCCAACGCTCGCAGATCGCTCCCATGCAACTAGCCATCGGCACGACCACGCGCCGTCGTACCCCCGGCTTGCGGCGAGAAGAAGTCGCGCAGTTGTGCGATATCAGCGTGACCTGGTACACCTGGATTGAACAAGGCCGGACGGTGTCGGTGTCGCCGCAAGCATTGGCACGGATTGCGGACGCGTTACGCTTGCCTGCGGCTAAGCGTAGCTACCTGTTTAAACTCTCCGGAAAAGAAGATCCTCAATTGCCGGGCATCGTAGACGACCAGATTCCTACGGATGTCATTGCGCTCTTACGCAAAATAAAAAGCCCCGCTTATTTATTGGATCGCTACTGGGACGTCGTAGCCTGGAATCGGTCTGCGCAGACATTATTTAGCGGCTGGCTCGATCAAAAATCTCAATCGAAAAATATATTGCTTTACACTTTTTGCGAACCGGCAGCGCTGACGTTTATTAGCGATTGGGAATTGCGGGCACCGCGTTTGGTAGCAGAATTTAGAGCGGATTGCGGGATGCGGCTCGATGAACCCAAAATTATGGCACTGGTAGAACGTATGTGCGCAGGGAGCAGCGCTTTTAAGCGTGCATGGAATATTCAGGATGTCACCGAGAAGGAAGGCGGCGAGCGGCGCTTCAACCATCCAACTTTGGGTACACTTAGTTATCAGCAAGTGAATTTGCGCGTCGCTAACCGGCCAGAACTGAAGCTGGTGGTTTTGTTGCAGGGATAGAGCGGTAGCCAAAAAAAGCGATAAATTACCGCCGAGGCAGCACACTTCGGATGGCAGACTAATCCGAAGTGATAATGGCGCTCACTTTTTGCGGTTATTTCCTGACGACAAAAATAACCCCCGCAATCGCCACCAGCATGCCAATTATTCCCAGTAAATTAAACGCCTCACCAAACATCAGCCAAGCCATCACAGCCGTGGTTGGAGGAGTCAGGTACAACAAACTGGTAACACTGGTTGCCGCACTTTTTCGAATCAAAGTAAAAAGTAAAAAGATAGCGCCTATCGATAATGCCAAGATAGACCACAATAAAGCGCCAATAAAATGCGGCGTCCATTGCACGGTCGAGAGTGTCGGCGAAAGATGCTCGTAAATAATCGCAAAGGGCAGAATGACGACGAAGGAAGCACTAAATTGAATGATGGTGCCGGTCCGCAAATCAAAATGCGGACAATGATGTTTCTGATAGAGCGTTCCCAACGTAATGGAGATAAGCGCCATTGCAGAAAGTCCGATACTGGCCCACGACAATCCCACCAAATTTATTTTGGCCACGACCACTAAAGCCACTCCACCCAAACCGAGTATTAAACCGATCCATTGGCGCGGACTGACCGACTCGCCTATCCATCGTGCCGCGACCGCCGTCAAGATCGGCTGCATGCCAACGATCAACGCAGACAGCCCCGCGGGCATGCCCAACTTGATCGCGCACCACACCCCCGCCAGGTAACCGGCTTGCAGCAGCACCCCCGCAACCGCTATGTGGCGGATATGTCCGACCGGCCAAGGCGCTTTCAGCAAAATTACCAGTGGCACCAGGATGATTAACACGCCTGAAAACCGCATGAGTAAAAAGGTCAGCGGCGGCGCGTAAGGCAGTCCAAATTTAGCAACAATGAAACCTGTGCTCCACAGCAGGACAAATAACATCGGCATCGCCAAAAGCAAGCCCGAAAGCAATGCAGACAGCGGGAGCGACGACCGGCCCGTCCCGCGCGTACCGACCGCTTTTAATTCGGCCGCTGCGGGCAGCGATGATGAGGAGGTTTTAACTGAACGCATAAAAAGTTATTTTATCCTGTGGTGGAGGGCGCACTATCGCCAGAGCCTGCAGCAAAATAGGTAATCTGACGACTTGCATGCCGGGCCGCCAAAGCAATTGTTTGTAAGTGGACCGCGACTGTGTCCTGTATATTTTTGCCGTACCCGCCGGCCATGGTGACGGCAACTGGAATGACGCGCTGCGCTGCGGCCGAAAACACCATTTGATCACGCTGCGCCAACCCTTCCATGCTCAGTTTCAAGCGTCCCAACCGATCACCTTCATGGGGATCGGCACCGGCTAGATAAATAATTAACTGCGGCGCGAATCGCGAAAATAATTGATCCAGCGCATCCTGCAAGACGTTCAGGTATTCCGCGTCCTGCGTGCCGTCCCGCAAGCCGACATCGAGGTCGCTACTCTCTTTACTAAATGGATAATTACCTGCACCATGCAAGGAGAGTGTAAAAATCGACTCATCGCGCGCCAGGATGGATGCGGTGCCATTACCTTGATGCACATCCAGATCGACAATGGCAACGCGCTGCACGTGGCGCTCTGCCTGCATCAGACGCGCCGCTATCACCGCGTCATTAAAAACACAAAAACCGCCGCCGTGGTCGGCATATGCATGATGGGTACCGCCAGCCAAATTGACTGCAATTTGATCACTTGAGGTTAACGCAGTTCGGCACGCGGCAATCGTCGCACCTACAGAACGACGTGACCGCTCGACCATTTTGAGCGACCATGGAAAACCAATTTCTTTTTGTGCCGAGAGCGTCAGCGTCCCGCTAGAAACCGCTGCAATATAATCAGGATGATGCGCCAACGCCAACACGCCGTCAGTCGTCGTCGGTGCTTCATGCAAGGTAATCCCTGCGCATAAGTTCTGTACACCCTCATGGACAAGCCGATATTTTTGCATCGGGAAACGATGGCCTTCGGGCAATGGCAAAACAAAATGGTCGCTGTAAAAAGCTTTCACTATTGAAATATAATTAACTCTAAGGCTTTAGTTTATCAGTTCAAGCGGACTGATTCAGGCTTCCCCACAGAGAAGAAAATTTGATCCAATAAGTTTTCTCGTGTTCAATACTATTTTATAGGAATTTTTGAACTTTCGATCTCTTTTGCTGCATCGCACCAATAATCGCTTGACAACAAAAAATAAACAGAATAAGTTAGATTATTGCATCGCACAACGTAGATTTTCTGAGCGGGACACAGTCCAGTTAATCCGCAGTAGCCAACAATGCTTGCAATATTCTTTTGCTGATCACATCAACTTTTAGAATCTCTGGAGAAGCTCTTATGTCTAACATGGAACAATTTTCGTCCGCAGCTAAAGCAAATTTTGAATCAAACCTGGCGCTATTTACCGATTTCACCACTAAGGCATTCAGTGGCGTAGAAAAACTGGTCGAACTCAACGTAACCGCTGCAAAAGCGTCTTTCGAAGATTCAGCCGCCTCAACAAAAAAATTAATGGCAGCCAAAGATTTGCAGGAATTCATGGCACTGAGCTTGACGCTTAGCCAGCCAAATGCTGAGAAGGCACTGGCCTATACTCGCCATGTGGCAAATATCGCATCGTCCACCAAGGCCGAACTGACCAAAACGACCGACGCTCAGCTAGCCGAAGGCAAACGTAAAGTCTTGGAGTTAATTGAACAAGTCACCAAAAGTGCGCCGGCCGGTAGCGAAAGCGCCATCGCTTTCGTCAGTTCAGCCATCGGTAGCGCTACTGCTGGATACGAGCAACTTTCCAAAACTGCCAAGCAAGCCCTTGATACCATGGAAAGCAATGTCAATAGTGCAGTCGATCAATTAGTACAGACAGCATCCAAATCGACGACCTTAGTCAGCGTCAAGAAATAAATCCGCCGCGGCGGAGGTGAACGTAAACAAAATTTGCACTGTTTAAAGTAATCGAAATAAAAGTAAGCGGTTGCGCGGAGAGGCATACCGAACAACCAAAAAATGCGGAGGCCGCCAGATTAAACCCTGGCTCCTCCGCATTTGAAGGTTTACTGATTTTTTCGTCTCAGCACTCTCCTTTATTGCATTGCAAGCGTCTAATACTCCTTCGGTATTCGCCCCAAGGATACTTAGACCCGACACCAACACCCGCTATTCAAATCCGCGTGACTTCACAAGAACTTTTGACTGACATGATCAGTTGCTCAGCCCGCTCACGCGTCACAAAGTCCATCAGCGCTGGCAAACCGCAAACGCGTAATAATTGATCGCTGCTGCTAAGTCCGGCAGTTCCCACTTTCAACGATGCTTGCAATACCTCCACTTGCACTTGCAAACGTTGCCGCGTTAACGCAGTCGGACTATCCACCCCGGTAATAATTTCGGCGCGTAATAACTCTTGCAACAGCGTTTCCCGATTATTTTCCAAAACGGCAAGATAGGTATCAATTGCCTCCCTTTCTGCAATCTTGTGCAAATGGAGAGCGGTATCAAACCGACTGCGCATCGCTTTTTCAAATGGTCCGGGCAAGGCGGGCATCGCTTGCCAGCTCGCCTCCCAACCATCAGGGTTGGTGTCGGCTTCAGCATCGACATCCAGCCCCAGACTGACCTCGACCAACTGGCACAGTGCCAGCTTGTCGCACAATGCGTGCGCCTCAATAATCATGGCGTTTTGACGCGCATCATCAATCAATGCTTGCAGAGCGGCAACCGCGGCATTGTGTCGCGCCTCGAGGCCCGCCTCAACCCCACGTGGCACGGGACCGGTTTTATTCCAGTCTTGCTGAAACTGCCGTAAAAGTAGAGGCAATGCCGCCGGAGTGAGCCCGTCGGATGGCGTGATAGCCGCTTCAAGACTGACACATAGCGCTTCTTTAATCTGCAAATTCTGGCGACGTTCAGCGTCCGCAGTTGACGCAGCTTCTTTTCGCTGCGCAAAAATCATATCGCATGCGGTACGAAAACGCTGCCACAATAACTGTTCATCCTGACGCGACAATGGCAACGCCTTAGCTTGCTCCTGCCAGCGCTGTTGCAAGTCGCGCAAACGCTCGGCAGTGTCGCGCTGGTTCGGCGACAACTCGGAAGCTTCGGTGATCAATTTTTCTCGCAGCGTGATTTCACGTTGCTGTTGCACCGTCAGCGGTGCCAGCAATTGCTGGGTCGCGTTGTTAAAAGCTTTATCGAGCGCCTTTTTTTCGCTGCGATTAATAGTGCCGATATTTCTCCAGGCTTGCTGCTTTTGCTGGCAAAATTGCGCAATGGCTTTCCAGTCAGGCGCTGTTGTGAGAGGGGCTGTTATGTCCGCTGTTATATCCGCTGTTATATCCACTGTTATATCCGCTGTTATATGCGGTTCAGCGGCAGTATTGTCGCCCTTCAAAGTTCCCTGCAACGCTAGCGCGGCGTATTGCTGCACTTCTTCAATTAGCATCAGCGCCTTGATCTGGTTACGCTGGCGCTCTTCAGCAAGCTGCTGAAAGTGTGCGGCAACCGGTACATAAGCGGCCGCGCATGCAGCATCGAAACCGTCCCATAATATTCTGGGTGCCGAACCAGCCGAACTATCGAGTGATTTCCAAAGGGCACGTAAACTCCCAATTTTTTTCACCAGTTCAGTGACTGCCAATTCTTGCGCTGGCAACTCTTGCGCGGCTTTTACCAGCTCTTCACGGGAGACGTTACCGCCCCAACGCGCCCAGCCCTGCAAGCGCCCCAGCTCTCCGCGGGCTTGTACTAATCTCGCGTTGTGTGGCATCGTGATTTTAAATGCTTTAAAGTCCATGGCCCGCAAAGTCTTGTCGCAGTCCATCGCGACCTGCAAAGCGCCCTCTTCCAGCGCGACCTCCAGGCCTTCTAAAGCGGCTAAAAATTGACGCTGCAAAGAAACTTTATCGATAACGGTGACCAGCGCTGCATCGACGTCGGCAACATCAACCGGCGGCTTATCAGCTGCGACAACCTGTGCAGTTGGGGGCGCAGTGCGTGCCTGATTAGCTTCCATACTTGACTGAAGCAATACTGCATATCTCTGTTCTAGCGTTTCATCCACTAACCAATCAGGTAATGCTCGTAGAGTGATCCAGCTGCGCCGCAACGCCTCTGGTTTCAAACTCTCAGGAGTCGATTCCCATTGTGCGAGCAGTGCATGCCGCGCCGTCAGAGCTTGCTGATGTTGTTGCAATATCTCTGCGTGCTGCTGCAAATCTTGAAAGGCTTTGGCAAATTCAGGCGAAAGATGCTTGGGCAAGGATATCGCCTCTGAGCTGGTTTCGTGCTGGTGCATTTCCGCCGCGACTGACGCTACCTGTGAGGCGATATTTTCGACAGTCTGTGCCTGAGGATCGGCGCTGATGTGCTGAATAAGTTGACGCACGCGCGCCGACAATCCTAAAACCGCCCGTTGTAAAGCGGCCTGCGCTGCTAACCGGTCCGCCAATGCAGTGCTGATTAGCTGAAATTCCTGCTGTTGTATTGCCTCAGGCTGTTCAATCAGCTTCCAGGCGCGGTCTAGCTCTGCGACCTGATTAGGCAACAATTGCAATTGCGCAAGCAAGCGCTGCGCCTGCTCCAGACAACTTGCAGCCCGAACCGACGATTGCTGCTGAAGGCGCAGAACATCCAGCCGCGATTGCATCAATTTTGCGACCCGGCGATCCACGTTACGCATCGCTTGCAGCACTGTCTCCAAACCTTCCGCGCTTTGCACCCATTGCGCAGCCTGTAAACGCGCATCGGCAAAATCGGCCTGAAGAATAAATACGACCGCCGACGATTCTTCGGTCAACGCAGTCGCTTGCTGCAACGCTTTTTGACGGGCGCTATCGGTGGCTTGGGCGCTGGCAACGCGATTTTCCGACTGCTGACGTGCTTTTAAGACCACCTCTGACTCTGCAGCGGCAGCCGTGCGATCACCACGCTTAAAAAGAAAACCAAACATAGAATAAGTACCAATTAATTAAGGGCGGACCGATTTAATGACACACAGTCAAAAACCAGACAAAAAAAGCAAAAATACGAGAACAAACAGGCCAGCCAGCCGATCTGTAACCGAAAGCTGAAAATGTCACCGTGAGAGGTAACAGGGTGCACGAAATCAGCGCGTCAGTGTAAATGATAGCGCGCAACTACGTGGACATTTCATGCGATGTTACAAACGCCGTTGCCACCGGGCAGGCTAAAAAATTATGTAACTTTCCGATAGGCGATCTGCAACAAATCCAGCCCCGCCAGCAATTTAATGAATGCCGCGTTACATTGGGTTGGCTCACCTTTAACGCCAAGATCAATATGGCGCGGCGCCTGATCGTCGCCGACATGCGGCAAACTAAACACTTTTACCGTTGGGAACTCAGCCTCAATCGCCTCCATTAAAGGCGTCAGTACCGATTCCATCGCGCCGAAAACAAAAACGGATTGTTCAACTTGCGGATTTTGATGGAATAAATCGGCGTGATAGGTATCTAGCACCCATTCAAACATCGGCCATGCCATCACGGGGAAACCCGGTGCAAAATGATGTATTCCCTGGGGCTCCCCCGGCATTCTGCCCTTATTTTTGAAAGAAAATCCGGGGATCTTGTTATACGGGTTTGGAATAATGTCCGCCCCGACTGGAAACTCGCCCATTTTCAGGCGATGCAAGTTATCGGGCGTTTCGTAGACCGGCGCGACACCCGCCTCACGCGCGGTGTCGGCGACCCGTTCGCGGATTTTATCCCGGGCCTCAGGATGTAGCGCCAGCGGCACATCAAGTGCTGCTGCAGCGCACTGACGGGTATGATCGTCAGGCGTAGCGCCGATTCCACCCGTACAAAATACGATGTCGTTACTGGCAAAGGTCCGTTTGAGGGTCGCGATGATACGCGCTGGTTCATCCCCCAGGTACTCGGCCCAGCTCAGGGTCAGGCCTCGGGCAGTCAACATTTCCAGCATCTTAGGAAAATGTTTGTCGATCCGTTTGCCAGAAAGAATTTCGTCACCGATGATGATTAGTCCGATTGCCATAAGGGTTCTTTACGCTAATTGAAAGTGGGAAATGACCGAAATTAGGATTAACCACGGCCTTTCGTGGCTGAAAAATGCGGGCTGTTGTCGTCCTTGGTCTCGGCGCTGAATTGACTATCAGCGTGCGCGCCAGGGACGATGCCACGTTCAGCAATAATGATGCTGGCTAAGTTGGCGGCGCGATATTTACTCAGCGCTTCCAGGCAATAATATTCAAACCATAAACCGGTAAATACAAATACCAGCACGTATAACCAGATCGACCCTGCTGCCATGAAGGGAAGTACGATCAACCACAGCGCGCCACCTAACCATAATAAAGTCGGTGCCGCACCCAGCATTCCGGTGACTATACCGATAGTCAGTAGCGGCCATCGGTGTATCTTCAAAATTGCCTTCAGTTCGTCTTTGTCGGCATAGGCAGAAAGCGCGTCGTAAGCAATCACGCGGTAAGTCAGCCAACCCCACAATAGCGCGGGGATAACGAACGCCAACGGGGGAATTAACCACAGCGGCAACGTGACCAGCCATAAAATACAAAACAACAAAAACGAGGTGCCGGAGATCCAGATGCTACCAAATAACGAACCGCCTTTGCGTTGCGCCAATTCAGCGTAGTGACGACCGCCAACGTGATGCGCGACGGCCGGTAACGCAATCAAGCCGACAAATATTAGCGCCGTCAGAATCATCAACGGCAATAATAACCAGAGAGCCACCCACGGCACGATGACTGCCTTCAGCGCACCGAGTCCGAGCCAGCTTAAAGCACCTCCTGCGGCATTCAAGCCGGTGCTGCCAACCAGATGACTTTGTAGCCAGTCAACCAACGGCTGTAAGCCTAGCCATAATGCGATCGCCCAAATCGCGACAGATATCAAAAACGGCAAGAACGTCAGCATCAACATGCGAAAATGCATTTGTGACAGCAATGCTCGTCCGAACGCAACAATCACCGGACGCATTAACGACGCGCCTTTCTAACCGATGCGACCATGCGCTTTAATCCCAGCCATTGTTGTTCCCAGAAACTGCTTCCATAATTACGCTCGCTGCCAAATGGCGCTGGCAACTGATCGCGGATACCTGTTCGTTCGAACGTCTTACCAAAAAAAGCAGTGCGAAACAATACGTCCCAAAACGAGAACAGCACACCAAAATTGTGGCCCCCTAAGGTACCTTTTCCCTTACTTTCATGACCGATACCAACGGCATGGTGCCAACGATGATAGCGTGGCGAGACGACTACGGCGTCTCCCAACTTGCCGAAATGGATGCGCACGTTGGCATGCTGCAAACTTTGCAACATGCGCGAGGCGGCGACCAGCAAGACATATTGCGATGGTTCCACGCCAATTGCGATGGCAATAAGCGCCATGAAAATATCCCGGATCAAATCATCTAGCAGGTGATTGCGATCATCCGACCAGAGATTCATGTTTTGCTGACTGTGATGCAAACTGTGCAAGCCCCACAGCCAGCTAAAGCCATGCTGCGCGCGGTGATACCAGTAATCGAAGAAATCGAGCACAACCAGATACACCATAAAGGTAATTAATGGCCTGTCGGTGATGCCGGACCACAAATTCTCCAGATTAAACGGGTGGATGCCTTCGAGATGAAACCATTCTGTTACCTGCGCGACCAAGGGATCAATCAGAAAGAATATCAGTATAGAAAATGCACCCAGTCGCTGAATCACGGTGTATAAAAAGTCGATCCAGCGGGCGCGTCGATCCGTAATAGGGTGCACCGGGATCATGGACTCCAGCGGTCGCAGAATGACAAATAATATAACCAGTTCACACAACCCGATCAGAAACCACTCAACGCCGTCAAACGCGTCTTCAAGGTATTCACTAAAGCCGAAATGAAACATCAACGGTTGCACCGCGACCTGGAACAGCCAGGCTTGCACTACAGAGAACAGAGTGATCAGGTGATCGATCATGATACTGCATGCTTCCTGCCGCTCGCGGTCGGGTTGTCATACGGCCCGGGACTTCGGCCTCTGGCTTTTTCTGCGGCGGCTTTATAGTCGGGGTGATCCCTTAATGTAGCAAAACAAAAACCCTTTTTCTCTAATCCACTGATCAGCGGTTCAAGCACGGCCGGTGCCCAAGGATCTTTACGCGACCAGATCCCAAGATGGGCTATCAAAATATCCCCTGCTTTAACGTTTTGAAGTTCGCGTTCCAGCAACATCTTGTTAGGCCATTTTTCGCTGGGAAGTTCATCACCTGAAAATCCCGCATCAGCCCATGCCACATGCTCGTAACCGCAGGCCTGCCCTGCTGCCAGCGTGCGCGGTGTCAGGTGACCACCGGGAGCACGCCAAAATGGATCAAGATGCGTTCCGGTCAGACTGTGAAAGCGCTGCTCGACACGATTAATCTCATCGCAGTATTGTTGCGGCGTCCAGGCTAGCAATTTACCGGCATTGGCACCAAATTGCGGCTTCATTTCAATTTTTCCGTCCGGCAGGTCGCGCTTGGCATAAACGTGATCGAACGTATGACTTCCAAATGCGTGCCCATCCGCTACCAGTGACTTCCAGAAAGGTGCCCATGAGGGATCGAGCGAATAATCCTCATTGACAGTTTTTTCATTTGCCATGAAAAAGGTGGCTTTGATATGGTGGCGGCGCAGCGTCTCGGCAATAAATTCAGCCTGAGACTGGCTGCCGGTATCAAAGGTCAAATACAGCGTGCCCTTACACGAAGCTGGCGTAACGGTCTTTGGCTGTGCCTGTGCCTGCAGTACAACGCCGGCGCAACTCAACGCCACAAGTACCGCTGCTAACGCCGTGGGCGACCAACGCCGTTTTGTTGTGCGCGAAGTCATCACAGTTCAGACGCCCGGTTAGTGAAGTAAATGCCGTGCGGCGAGCGGCCTACCGGTATGGTTTTTATCACTTTGCGCGTGGCAATGTCCACCACCGATACCTGTTTAACCCAGCGTTGCGTGACCCACATCGTCTTGCCGTCTGCAGTAACCTCCATGCAGTCCGGACCGCCAGGAACATTGATGACGCCGATATTTTCCAACGTATTCAAATCCAGAATATTAATGGTGCCTGCGACCCGATTGGATACAAATACATGGCGCTGATCGCCTTGCGGCCGAAAATTATGCGCACCATCACCAGTCTTGATCTTTTTGATAATTTTTTGTGTGCGCCAATCCACCACCGCTACGTAATCGCTACCCATCACACCAACCAATAGATACTTATTGTCAGGCGTCATATAAATGCCGGCGGGCTGCTTGCCGATTGGCATCACCCACTTAACTGTTTGCGTCGCCAAATCAACCGCTGCAATTTCATCGGTTCCCTGGAGGGTGATGAACGCCAGCGTGCTATCCGCACTAAACGTCATGTGACTTGGCATTTTAGGCAATGGAAGACGTTTGGCTAATTTCAGCGCCTTACCATCGAAGCCATAAATATCAATCCGGTCCAGACGCAAGCCGTTAGCGATAAACCATTTTTGATTCGGTGAAAAGCCAATTTGATACGGATCGGCGATGTCTTTTACCTGACTTTGAATTTTGCCGGTCTTGGGATCCAGAAAGTACAGTTCGTTACCGGTAGCGGCCGCGACAATCAAGGACTTGTTATCGGGCGTCGGCATCAAATGGTGCGGCTCTTTGCCGACCGGAAAGGAGCCGATCTCTTTATAAGTGTTTTCGTCAATCAAACTGATAGTGGCATCGCGCGAATTAAGTATCACCACAACGCTGGGCGCAAGCACTGGCATTGCAGCGGCACTTGCCGCAGGAGCGACAGCAACAGGAGGAGCGGCGGAAGCTATTGTTATATTAACGACAACAATCAATAGACCGCAGACGGTAACGATGGGACCTATAAAACGTCGGGCAAATTCGGACATGGCAACATTCAGATAAGCGAAAGGGATATTTTACCGCGCATGCTGCATGGATGCCGGAGCCATTGATGTAAATAACGATTTAAAGAAAAGTTTGCAAAACCAAATTTTAGTTCAATGCTTTATTGATTATTTCTGCAATACTTCCCTCTGTTAAACCCTTCAATTTGGTTTACACTCCCTCCCATATTAACCAACTCATGAGGAAAGCAATGTCAACTACTACAGTTTCTGGCCTGCAATACGAAGATACGACTATCGGCACAGGCGCAGAAGCCAAAGCTGGCGACCACGTCAGCGTGCATTACACCGGATGGTTGCAAAAAAGCGATGGTAGCGCCGGTACCAAATTTGACTCAAGCAAAGACCGCGGCGATCCGTTTGAATTTCCGCTGGGTGCCGGTCATGTAATTAAAGGCTGGGATGAAGGCGTTCAAGGTATGAAAATCGGCGGTGTCCGCAAGCTGGTCATTCCTGCAGCAATCGGTTACGGCGCGCGCGGTGCTGGCGGCGTAATTCCACCAAACGCTACGTTGATTTTTGAAGTCGAACTGCTCGGCGTATAAAAACCTTTTTAAAGACCTTTTTTAAAGTGCGTTAACCCGTTTTCTTACGCTATAACAGTGATGACATTGATGACAATGCCCAATTCGATACCGCAAATCCTTCCACGCATTGTGTTTAATACCGCTATGTCGATGGGTTTGTTTGGGCTTGGCGGCTGCACTGTGGTTACTGTCGCATCCATGGCAGTTGGCGCTACGGTGGCGGTTGGATCTGCCGCCGTAGGCGTCGCTACTACGGTAGTGAGTGGCACCGTAAAAGCTGGCGGTGCTGTGGTTGGCGCAGTGGTTGACTAATTCGACAGAATTGGTCAACCATGCTTTTTGCAACATCATTTGCCCCCTCTCGGGCAAATAGACGGAATCCGAATGTTTACTCTGGTGACCGCCGTGCTTTTTGCCAATTTTTCCGATTATCATGCACGTTCTGATTAATCGCGCCTGACTCAGGCTGCCCAATTTACTCCCGGAGACCGTATGACTCTGCAAACCGATTTCGATCAGGCGTTAGCCGATTCCAAAAATTTGGATGAACGTCCTGACAATATGATGTTGTTAAAAATGTATGGCATATATAAGCAAGGCAGCTTAGGCGATGCAACCGGAGATCGTCCTGGCATGACTGATTTTGTCGCCCGCGCTAAATGGGATGCCTGGAACGCACTAAAAGGCACACCGCAAGAAACAGCCCAACAACAATATATCGATATTGTAAAAGACCTGCAGGGCTAGGAATTCCGAACAAAACGCTGGGACCGATTGTCATTGTCCCAACAGTAACCATCCAGAAATTAAAAAAGGCCGCCCCACTTCATTGTGGCGCGGCCTTGTTTTATTTTTTTACCCGGCTTCTTTTGCTTATTTTATTTTTTGCCAAATGACATCGTGTCTTTAAACAAGAAGACCTGCACGAACAGTTTGCGCAAAAAGTTACCCCTTAGTTACCTCTTAACCTCCGGATTTAGGAGGTTTGGAGGCAAAGCTCCCGCCGCCGCCGGCAATAACGCAGCTAGCAAATTAGCCGCAGCGCACGCCGCCATGGCCCGCCGTGTTGGTTCTGAGGCACTGGCTATATGCGGCGTCAAAACGACATTCGACAATGTCAAAAAGTCCGGATGCAGCGCCGGTTCATTTTCAAAAACGTCTAAACCTGCGGCAGCAATCTTATGCTCCCGCAACGCTGCGATCAGCGCCACATCGTCGACAATTCCGCCGCGCGCCAGATTGACCAGGGTAGCGCCCGGCTTCATCATCGCCAATTCGGCGGCACCGATAGTGTGATGCGACGCCTTGGAATAAGGCAACACCAAAATCACGTGATCGGCTTGTCTCAACAACTCTTCTTTACTGACCAGCCGTGCATTATTGGCGCGCGCCTCCAGTTCGGGCGATACGCGGGAGCGATTATGATAAAGCACCTGCATATCAAAACCCATCGAACGACGCGCAATTGCCTGTCCGATACGTCCCATTCCAATCACCCCAAGCGTGGCACCGTGCACGTCAGCACCCAAAAAACTATCGAAGCGCCATTTATTCCACTTGCCCGCCCGTAGCCAATGTTCGGACTCTGTGATCCGACGCGCGGTCGCCATTAGTAAAGCCCAGCCAAAATCGGCGGTGGTCTCATTGAGCACGTCAGGCGTATTGGTCACCATTACACCGGCTTTGGTGGCCGCAGCGACATCAATATTGTTGTATCCGACAGCCTGATTACAGACTGCTTTCAGGCGCGGACAGGCGCGCAATACCTCCGCCGAGACCGGCTCGCTACCGGTCGCAATTAGTCCATCTTTGTCCTGCAGTTTTTCGATGAGTTCAGTCGAACTAAAAATATGATCGTCCTGATTAGACTCAACATCAAAGAACTGCTCCAAATGGGTAATAACCTCGGGAAAAATTGCGCGGGCTAGCAGAATTTTCGGCTTATTCGGCATAGTCGGCATAGTCGGTTTAATTACGGTAGTCACTATCGCTATATCCTTTAACCGTTGTCGCGCGAAGCATTATGCTGCGCGGAAGAAAATAAAACTCATTATCGCAAATAACGGCAGCAAAACGACGCAAGCCCATGCCATATAACCAAAGAAAGATGGCATGCGTATACCGCGCTCTTCAGCAATGGCCTTTACCATCAAATTGGGGGCATTACCGATATAGCTATTTGCGCCCATGAATACTGCACCGCAGGAAATGGCTGCCAGCGTGCCTGCCAATTTTCCCATTAATTCGACCGCATCGCCAGACGCCGTATTAAAGAATACGAGGTAAGTCGGCGCATTATCGAGGAATGACGACAGAATGCCGGTGACCCAAAAATACATCATGTTATTTGGTTGCCCGTCGGCGCCGGTCACGGCCTCAACAATGACGCCGAACGGCCCGTGCACGCCGACGCGCAACATCGCAATGACCGGCGCAATCGTGATGAATATCGCCGCAAATAATTTGCCGACTTCCAGCATTGGTTCCCACGTAAAATTATTGCCTTCTCTTGCAATTTTTGGTGTCAACCATAACGATGCCACAATCACCACCAGCAGCAGTCCGTCACGCAATAAATTCTGTAGCTCAACCGGTGTGCCGTAAATATTGTACGTAACGCCCGACTTCCACAAGCCACTCATGAGTACGAGCCCAATCACAACGACGAGCAGGATAAAGTTAAATTTTCCTTCAAACCGTAATGTGGGGTTATCTGGCGTCGGGTCTTGCTGCACAGGCAATTGTTCTTCTTTGTTATGGAAATAATGACGGTCCAGAAAATAGAAAATTATCAGCAGCGCCGCCCACATGAACATTGTCTCTGAGAATATATTCTTAAACGTCCAGCTAAAGTCGACGCCCTTCAAAAATCCCAAAAATAGCGGCGGATCGCCTAGCGGGGTTAACGCACCACCAGCATTGGCGACCAGAAAAATAAAAAATACAATGATATGAACCGCATGCTTGCGATTGTCATTAGCCCGGATCAATGGCCTTATCAGCAACATTGATGCACCCGTTGTTCCCATCAAACTGGCTAAAACGGTGCCAAGCGCCAGTAAACCGGTGTTCAGCGCTGGGGTACCGTGCAAGTTGCCGCGCAAGCAGATCCCGCCTGCAACGACAAACAGGGCAGTCAGCAAGATAATAAATGGTAAATACTCCGCCATAAAAGCGTGCACCACCCCCGCCGCCGCCAAAGGAAGGCCGAACCAGATCGCGCAAGGAATCAAAAATGCGGCGGACCACCCCAACGCGATTTTGCCGAAATGGTGATGCCAGAACGCAGGTATCAATAAGGGCCCCATCGCAATGGAGACCAATAAACCCATGAAGGGAATACCCCACCACACCGATAATTGGGCGCCGTCAAGTTCTGCTGCGTTAGCTATAAGCGGGAGGAAACCAACGAGGGAAATGAGAATTTTTTTAAGCAATTGCATCTTTCAAATCAGGAAAAATTGCACCATTTTAATCGGGTTTAATTTACGTCAGAATTTGTGATGAAAATGATATTACCTTAAATCAATATATTTTATATTTCCAATAGGAAATTATGCTGCAAATGTAGCACGTCTGTTTGAACGACATAAAGAGTTCTTTACTACGGTTGCCACAAATAAGCCTTCATAGCGCACTGCCCCACAGACCCTTCCATTTGTAGCATTTTTGATTTTTAAAAGATTTTTCCGCATCGATTGACAACCGATTTTACGGTATGTATTCTGTATACAGAAATTAAATGAGACGATTAAAAGCCCTGCATGCAGAAACTTGATACCCCAACGCAGCTTATTGAAACCGTTTATAACGCTATCCTTGATGCGATTTGCGACGGCAGACTATTGCCGAACGAGCGCATTACACAAGAAGGCCTTGCCGAAACGCTCGGGGTTTCACGGCAACCTATTTTGCAAGCTTTCCATATGTTAAAGCGCGAAGGCTTCATTACCGATGCAGGGCGCAAGGGGGTCATGGTCACACCGCTCGATCCACAACAGTTGATCGATCTTTACCAGATTCGGGCAGCGCTGGATGGCCTGGCCGCACGCCAGGCTGCAGAGCGGATGAAGACCCAGCATAACCCCGAGCAACAGAAAATCGGTGAAGCGCTGATCATGGCCGGTCGGCAGGCCGCATCGAATGGCGTGGCGGCAAACATGATAGTCGCTGACATTAATTTTCATCAATTTATTTACCAGACTTCAGGAAACCGGATGATCGCCGCAACCGCGTTGATCCATTGGAACCATATTCGACGTGCGATGGGCGCTATTTTACTCAGCGATATTCGTCCATCGGATCGGGTATGGGACGAGCATCAGGCGATTCTCGAGGCCGTGATTACCGGAAATGCAACGCAAGCCGACTTTCTCGCAAGGCGCCATGCAGAGAGTGCCGCAGAGCATCTGGCAAGTGTATTAATGAGTGACGAGTACGCGCCAATACGAAAACAAGCCTGAGACCATTTAAAATAACGATACGGGACACAGCAATGAAACTCTCTGGTCAGCAATTAAAAGATTTCGACGAGCTCGGCTACATCTTCATGCCTGATTGTTTTCCACCAGAAGCGGTGGCATTGCTACAGCGAGAAGCAGCCGTTATTTTCAGCGAACAACGGGAAGAAATTTGGCGCGAAAAAAGCGGCGCACCGCGTACTGCATTCGCCTGCCATCAATACAATAAAGCATTCGCACTTGTAGCTTCGGATTCACGTTTGATTGAGCCGTTACAGCAATTATTTGGCGAGCAGGTCTACATCCATCAGTTCAAGATTAACGCGAAAGCGGCCTTCACCGGGGACGTCTGGCAATGGCATCAGGACTTTCCCACCTGGCACGCCGACGATGGGATGCCGGACGCGCGCGCCATGAACATTGCGATATTTCTGGACGAGGTGATGCCAATTAACGGTCCTTTGATGGTGGTGCCCCGCAGTCATAAATCAGGTGCGCTTAAATCGAATCATGACAAAGGAACGACGTCTTATCCGTTATGGACACTGGATAACGAAACCGTTACCAGATTAGTGGCAGAAAACGGTATCGTCGCCCCGACCGGTAAACCAGGCGGCGTTCTGATGTTCCATGCAAACATGGTACACGGATCGTCCGGCAATATCACACCCTATCCCCGCAGAATCGTTTATCTGACGCTATCGGCAGTGTCCAACGCGATCAAGAACCCAACGCGCCCCGAGTTTATTGCGCATCGCGACTTCACCCCGGTGAGGTCAGAGAACATTGACGCTTTAGTAGATTACGCACGCGCTCAAAACGCGCTGGCTGCCGCAGCAGCCCTTGTATAAATATTGCACTGTATCGGGTTGCGTCGGGCCTTTTACGCTGGCGTGACCGCTGATATAGATAGCCATTGGGTACGCTAGCATTCGGCCCATTATCGGCTCCAAAGAATAAAACCCAAAACAATCAGAGACTACAAAAATGAAACCACAGATGACTGGCAAAGTAGTGCTCGTAACCGGTGCCGGGTCGATTGGCGAGGGGTGGGGTAACGGTAAGGCCGCCGCTGTATTGTATGCACGCGAAGGGGCCAAAATCCTGGCGGTTGACCGCAATTTAGAGGCCGCAGAGGAGACGCGCCGCATTATCGAAAGCGAGGGCGGCGTTTGCTTTACACTCGCCGCCGACGTGGCTAAAACGGCTGACGTAGAGCGCATGGTGCAGGCCTGCATCGACCTCTTCGGGCGCATCGATGTTTTGCATAATAATGTCGGTATTGCCGAGACTGGCGGACCGGTTGAGGCTAGCGAAGAAAGCTGGAACCGCGTCATTGCAGTCAACCAGACCAGTGTGTTTTTAACTTGCAAGCATGTGCTGCCGCATATGGAAAAGCAAAAAAGTGGTGTCATCATCAATATTGCTTCAGTTGCGGCCATCCGCTGGATCGGGTTTCCGTACGCGGCTTACTCGGCAAGCAAGGCGGCGATGATCTCTCTGACCAAGAACGTGGCGATGCAATATGCATCGCTTGGGGTGCGCGCCAACTGCATTTTGCCGGGGTTGATGGATACGCCGATGATACGCGAACCGTTGAAGGCGGCGTATGGTGGGGATATTGAGGTTATGCGGGAGCAGCGGCATCAGCAGTCACCTATGGGGCGAATGGGGGATGCGTGGGATGTTGCGTATGCGGCGCTGTTTTTGGCTTCTGATAATGCGCGGTATATAACGGGGGTGGATTTGGTGGTTGATGGGGGGGTTGACGCTTAAGTGTGTTTGATGGGATACAGAGTCCCGTTAGCTTAGGTCGCCTGTCGCTCACACATTGAGATCGATTTATTCTGTTGAGGGTGACGGGTTATCGCTGGAGTTCGATTGGTTCATAACTGACACGATTCGTGCCCCGAGGATGCTGGTCGGGGGCGGATTCCATTAAGGCCAGCAGAATTTAGTGTGCAACGAGGCAGTATATAAACTGCATCCTAATCTGTTTGAAAGTACACAAATAACCTGGAAAAAAGGAGGCGTCCATATAAAAGTCACTGGCTGTCGGGCCGCCCCCGACCAGCCTCCACGGAGCAACAACCATTTTAGCTACCGATCAACCAAACTAAACCAATCAAACTCTATCCCACTTTTCAAATAAATTTGCGCTCCCAAAAAATCTCCGCTATGGTTTGCTTGTCCCTGAGAAAAAAGGGGAACGGGTTTTGCAGCCTGAAAGAAAGAAATAAAAGCACACAAACGACGTAATGCCGGTTTTTACGTGTGCGTGTCTTAGGGTGCCCTCAATGGGCGGCGGTGGCGGGGAAGCCTTCGGGCTTGCTGGATTTCCTTTATTTCGCCAGTCTGCAAACCCTGTCATTCGTCGCACGCAGACAACACGCAGGAGCTTATTTTCCGCGGACTGGAAGCGATTGGCGAGGTCCTGTCTATTGCCGCGCGTAATGAAGAATCAACGGTGAATGGAACAACCGTTTCCGCCCTAGGAGAAATTATCCGACACCTGACGGTCTAGGCCCAAATGATGCGCGACATGGGCGGCTTGATGACCGATACGGTATCAGTCCACCGAAAAAGGCGCACACCATGATTGAGCCCAACACCACCGCAGTCGCAGTCTAAACCACAGTCGCGCCGCTCAAGGCTCTTGCACAGCAAGGGCCGCCGTTTTCACGGTATTCCTTTCCTATATATCGGTCGCCCGTACCGGGCGCGTGGGTTTGCCCGGCCTGACAGCGTGCGTAAACGTTCCCGTTGCCGCAACGTTTAAAATAATCTTAAAAGACAATCAGATCGCGTAGCCCTTCCCCTGAGGCCAAGCGATCAAACCCGCTATTGATTTCCGATAATTGCAAGCGTTGGCCCATCAGTTTATTGATGGGTAAACGACCGGCTTGATACAGCCCAATATAGCGTGGAATATCGCGCAATGGCACGGCAGAACCGATATAACTACCTTTGACGGTCCGCTCTTCTGTGACCAGACTAACCTGCTGCAGCGGCCAGTGTTGGTCGGGTGCTGGCAAGCCCGCGGTCACTGTCATGCCACCGCGCCGCGTCATGCGATATGCCGACTCCATCGCCTGCACTGAACCCGCCATTTCAAACGCATAATCCACGCCGCCTTTGGTCAACGCCCTGACCTTTTCTACAGCATCCGGATCGCGTGCATTCACGGTCGCGGTCGCACCCAACGATCGGGCAAATTCAAGCTTGCTCTCATGTATGTCGACCGCAATCACTTCGCGTGCGCCCGAGGCTAAAGCGCCGAGCATGGCGCACAAGCCAACGCCGCCCAAACCCAGCACCGCGACCGTCGTACCGGCCTTCACCTGTGCGGTATTGACGACCGCGCCAACCCCGGTTAACACGGCGCAACCGAACAATGCAGCCTCAATCGGATCGATATCGTTGCCAATCTTGACGCAAGAATTGCGCGACACCACCGCGTGATCTGCGAATGCCGATACGCCTATATGATGATGTACCGGTTGATTATGCGCGTGCAAACGGATTGCCTCGGATAACAATTGTCCTTTGGCGTTGGCTTGCGCGCCCGGCTCACACAAAGCGGGTCGTCCTTCAGCGCAGGGCAGGCAATGTCCGCAACTGGGGACGAACACCAACACCACGATGTCCCCTTTTTTAAGGTCGGTAACGCCCGCGCCAACTTCCACCACTTCACCCGAGGCTTCATGCCCCATCGCCATGGGCACCGGGCGCGGACGCACTCCGGTGATGACCGACAAATCGGAATGGCAAAGCCCGGCAGCGCGCATCTTGACCAGCACTTCACCCGGACCGGGTGGATCAAGGTCAAGTTCCTCGATCTTCAGAGGTTGACTTTGGGCAAAGGGTGCAATCGCTCCCATCTCTCGTAATACCGCTGCTTGTATCTTCATAAATAGGTTCCTTTAAAGTAAGGCTATTGCCAGATGCAGGTCGAGGAATCCTCAGACAAGCCAAGTTGTTGGTCAGAAAGCAAGTTGACTCTCACTTGCTGAGAAAGCCAAGCCAAGAATAAAGCCCCGTTCCATATCAATTTCTACATGATAGTCCTGTATTTCCATCGCGGCATCCCCTCTGCAACGATGTAACCATCCAGCGATAAGCCGTTATGAGACATCTCTCCAATAGTCATCGCCTACGGCCCTAATGCGTTCAATAATATAATCCGCTACTACTTTGACCCGCACCAAATCCCGCGTCTCGGCATGGGTAATCAACCAATAGCCGCGGAACAGCTTAATCTCGTCGGGCAAAATCCTCACCAGTTCGGGTTCTTTGCGCGCCATGAAACATGGCAGTGCACCTAATCCGACGCCCCCCATCACCGCGGTCATCTGGCTGATAACATTAGAGATTCTGATGCGCGGAGCTGGCGCGGCGGGTATATGTGACAGATAATCGAGTTCTTTAGTCCACATCAAATCCTCGACGTAACCGACCCATGTGTGCGCAGCCAGGGAAGATTGATTAACAATCGGTGCATGCCGCGCCAAAAGAGAACGTGCAGCGTAGACCCCCAGTTCATAGTCGTTTAGTTTGACGGCGTGCAATCGGCCCGTATCCGGGCGGGTCATGCTGATTGCTATATCGGCCTCACGCTTGGAGAGACTGAACATACGCGGATTTGCGATCAGTTCAATCTCCAGCTGCGGATGCCGGGCCACCAGCCCGGCTAGTTCCGGCGCCAGAAAATAAGTGCCGAACCCCTCCGGCGCACCAACGCGCACAGAACCCGTCAGGCCTAGCGCCACGTCATCCGAGCGTGACCTGATACGGATCGCAAGACTTTCAACCGCCTCAGCATCGGCGATAAGTCGCTCCCCTTCGGCAGTCAGTACATACCCGGACGAGCGGCGGTCAAAGAGTGACACGCCGAGAGCATCTTCCAGTCCCACTATGCGTCGGCTTAGTGTGGAATGATCAATTCCCAACTGGAGAGCTGCGGTCGTCAGCCGTCCGGCACGTACCACTGCCAAGAATCCCTGAAGATCGTTCCAGTCAAATTTTTGCATACGATTTTTTGCACATCCATTGTGTGATATTCGATATTTACGGGGGAAATTTCGAATGCTACTCTTTTTGCCACGCATCCGAACCATCGCGTTGCTGTTTGCCAATAATTGTAGTGTTTAAAATAATATTAGAGGAGTAGACATGTCAACCTTATTTCAACAGTTAAAAGGACTTGCCGAGGCTGGAAAGCCGGTAAGAGTAGGTTTAATCGGTGCCGGGAAGTTCGGCTCAATGTATCTCTCACAAGTGCCGCGCACGCCCGGCGTTCATCTATTGGGAATTGCCGACTTATCCCCGCAACGTGCGCGCCAGTCTCTACAACGGGTGGGCTGGCCAGAACCCATGTACGCGGCTAAAAGCTGGGGTGAGGCGCTGCGTAACGGTAGCACTTTTGTGCAGGATGATGCCGAAGCGCTTATTTCTCAGGATGAACTTGATATCGTCATTGATGCCACTGGCAACCCCGCTGCAGGCATTCGCCATGCATTGCTTTGCTGCAAGCATCGCAAGCATATCGTGATGGTCAATGTGGAGGCCGACGCGTTGGCCGGTCCATTGCTTGCCCGCCGTGCTAAAGAGGCAGGCATTATTTATTCAATGGCGTATGGCGATCAACCGGCATTGATTGCAGAGATGGTTGACTGGGCGCGCACCGCCGGGTTTGATGTCGTGTGCGCTGGTAAAGGCACCAAATATCTCCCGATTTATCACCAATCGACGCCCGACACTGTGTGGGGACATTACGGCTTCACCGATGAGCAAGTTGCAGGCGGCGATTTCAATGCGCAGATGTTTAACTCTTTTCTAGACGGCACCAAATCTTCGTTAGAAATGGCAGCAGTGGCAAACGCCACCGGATTGCGGCCAGGCGCGGATGGACTCGCTTTTCCACCTTGCGGCGTCGACGATTTACCTAATATTTTGCGCCCTGCATCGGCTGGCGGCATCTTGCCGCATTCCGGTACAGTCGAGGTAGTCTCTTCCCTGGAACGCGATGGCCGGCCAGTATTCCGCGATTTACGCTGGGGCGTGTACGTCACCTTCGAAGCACCCTCAGAATACGTACGCGAATGCTTCTCCCAATACGGTTTAAAAACCGATACTAGCGGACGCTTTGCGACAATGTACAAACCGTACCATCTGATCGGCCTTGAACTGGGCATTTCCATCGCCAATATTGCCATACGCGGTGAGCCAACCGGTAGCACGACTGAATTCCACGGTGACGTAGTCGCGACCGCCAAGCGCGATTTGCGCACTGGTGAGCGTCTGGATGGTGAAGGCGGTCATATGGTCTACGGCAAATTAATGTCTGCGGCGGATTCATTGAATAGCGACGCCTTGCCCATCGGACTAGCCCACAACATTGTGTTGCAGCGTCCGATCAGCGCCGGACAGTCCGTGCGCTGGAGTGATGTCGTCGTTGACACTACCAAAGAATCGATTCAGGTACGGCGCGAAATGGAGGCCATATTCCGCAAGGAAATGGGCTTGCAATTGCTTAGCAACGATATAGCTGCCTGAAGATAATGCAGTATTGATCTGCGTATTCAGGAGGCGCGTCCACGTCGTTGAAAAAGCGGCGTGCCTAATCATTGGGTGGAGCGTGTGAAATCAAACAGATTCATCAAATCCCCGAGCGCGGGCCGGTTCAACGGCACGTAGGGATTACGTTGGTCGGTGACGGGATTGGGCAGATTGTCACGACTGCGCTTCGAAAGTGGCGGAAGACCCCAGTTGCGCTCAATAAATTTCAGGATCGACGCATGATCGTAGTAGGTGTGATCGACCTGACCGGGCTTGGAAAAAGGCGAGATAGCGATCAATGGGATACGCGTGCCGTCGCCGAAGAAGTCGATGAATTGCACATAGCCAGAATCGTATCCCCCGCCTCCCTCATCAAAGGTCACCAGGATTGCTGTGCTTTTCCATAACTCCGGATTCGCGCTGACGCGTGCCACCACATCGGCGACTAATTCATCGAAACTTGGCGCCATCGCGTAGCCCGGATGACCCGAAATACTGTCGTATGGCGCAATCACGGAAATCGCTGGAAATGCCTTTGCATTCTTAACATCAACATAAAACTGGTTCAAGTCTTGCAGCTTTTCCTTGTCGGGACCAGTCATCGTGGACGCGAAGAAGGTCGGTGTATCGCACATCGCGCAATATTCTTTGTCCACAGTTTTGCCATCGTTGCGGCCACCGCTATACCATTTCCACGACACCCCGGCCGCGCTGAGCGCGTCGCCTATATGCGGAATCGTTTGAGGCGGCAACAAGAACTTGTCAGGACCGAGCGCTAAAGGCTCACCGCTTGGCGTGAAAGCCGGGTCCATGTTGTTTACCATGTAGTAGGTATCAGGTTCACAATTGCCACCATTAAATGCGGGATACGGTAGCTTGTTCAAAAAGTTGCGAATACCGACTACGCCTGGCTGGCTAAGATCGGCGCATTTCACGTAACTGCCACCACGATAGCCATCTTCCGTGTACCAGTTATTGGTGGATGGCTGCGCATCGGGATTCTCGATCTGCTTCGCAGGCGGAACACCCGGTTTGCCATTCTCTGTGTAGAAAGAAACATCGCCGGTGGCAAGCGCAAAATAATTCACCGTAGTGCCGCCCATCACCGGCTGGTGATAGTTGTCAGCGATTGCATAGTTGTCGGCAAGGTGTTTAAAATACCGCGCGTCACCGGTTGACATGTTATAAAAACCCATTGCAACGCCGCCCTGAAAGGTGCGTCCGGGTGCCAATGGCGGCGTGCGCGGATTGCTCGGTCCGGCACCGGTCGTTTCAGCGACCCAAACCCACAGGTCATTATTACCGCCATCAATCTGCTGCCACATCTGAAAGAAGCGGTGAATCGGGTCGCCGGTGTGCGCACCGTAACTAACGTGTTGCGTAATTTGGAACGGGCCGTTCGGTAGCGCAGCCGGAAAGCGCGCATCGGGAATATCATGGCGCTGGCCGAAGGCACCTGCTGCGTATGGTTGCGGCAATGTCGGATAAATACCGTTGATCGCCGGTGTCGGCGTATATGCCCCGCGGCTCACTCCTAATCTTTGTGCGGCGTCCTGATAATGCGGGCCGGGTGAACCATCCTCTTTCACGATACCTTTAGAAAGCAAGTTCGAAATCGTCTGTCCGCGTGTTGGCTGGTAGACCCCATACAAGTTGTCAAAGGTGCGGTTCTCACCGACGATCACGATGACATGTTCAATCGGGGTCACCGCCCTGACATCGGCTTTCGCGATGTGAGATTGCAACAGCATTAGGGCCGATATCGCGCTTGCGAGAGGCTGCTTCATAACATTACTCTTTCAATCGAAAATAAAAACAGACAGGCATTAGCCTGCCCATTTGTTATGGTGGAAAACAACGTTTACTATTTATCGAGGAACTGCTCGTTACCAACAATACCGATCTTAGTCACGCCCAGGCGTTGTGCCGATGCCATCACGGCAGCAACCGATTTGTACTCCACTAGTTTGTTAGGCCGTACATGTACTTCGTCGACATTTCCCGTCGCGACTACCGCTTGCAGTTTGCTTTCCAATTCAGCCCGGCCTGCTATCGGCGCTCCATTCCAGGTTACCGTCCCGGTTGGACCGATATCAACGTTGTTGACAATCGGTGGTGCGGATTGGACCGGCGGATTACCGGTAGGCATGTTGAGCTTGATCGCATGATTCTGGATGGGAATCGTGATGATCAGCATAATGATGAGGACCAGCATGACGTCAATCAATGGCGTCATGTTCATTTCCATCATCGGTTCCGGATCGTTACTATTACCACCAGATGACCCTATATTCATACCCATAAATTCGTACCTATAGTATCCATATATTGCTCCCTGTTATTGGCGCGGCGGCGGCTCGGTAATAAATCCGATCTTGGCGATACCAGCACGCTGGGCCGTCAAGATTACTTTCCCAATATATTCATATTTTGTTCGCTGATCGCCGCGAATATGCAACTCTGGTTGCGGCACTGCCACGGCGACTTGCTTCAACCTTGCCAACAGTTGCGTGGTGTTCGGCACCAGTTGTTCGTTCCAGAAAATGTCGCCCTGTTTATTCACGGCCAGATTGATATTTTCCGGCTTGGTGACATAAGGTTGATCGGTTTCGCTCGGAAGCTTGACCGGAATCGTGTGCGTAACGACCGGAATTGTTATCAGGAAAATGATCAGTAACACCAACATAACGTCTACCAGCGGCGTCGTGTTAATCGTGCCGATCACTTCGTCTTCATCGGAAGAGCCGAGTGACATGCCCATGATTAACTCACCTTTTTCTTGATGCTGGCAATCTGACCCGCCGAACTCGTCGACATCACACCGCTCAGCAAGACCGCATGCAAGTCAGCGCTGAAAGAGCGAATCTCTTCCATTGCGCTCTTGTTGCGACGCACCAGCCAGTTATAACCCAACACTGCTGGCACCGCGACTGCAAGACCAATAGCGGTCATGATCAACGCCTCGCCGACCGGACCGGCGACTTTATCAATCGATGCCTGACCAGCGACACCGATGGCGGTCAACGCATGGTAAATCCCCCACACGGTCCCGAACAGGCCAACGAAAGGAGCGGTAGAACCAACAGTCGCCAGGAAGGCCAGGCCATCCTGCAAGCGGCTTTGCACCTTCTCGACAGAACGCTGAATCGACATCGTGATCCAGGTATTGAGATCAATTTGTTCCAACAACGCACCGTCGTGATGCTCGGTCGAAGTACTTCCTGTCTGGGCAATAAAGTGATAGGCGCTGGCGGGCTTGAGACCCGCAATCGCTACGCCAACGGTCGGCGCTTTCCAAAAATTATTCTTCGCATCTTTAGCCTGACCCATCAACTTTACCTGCTCGATGAGCTTGGTGATGATGATGTACCAGCTTCCCATCGACATCAGCACTAAAATGATCAGCGTGCCGCGAGCGACAAAATCGCCCCCTTTCCATAGCGCATCCAGCCCATACGGATTGTCAACCGTTTCGGTGACTGCCGCTGCTGGCGGTGGGACCGGGGTCGCGTTGACGTCTGTTGCCGATGCACTGCCAGGTGCACTGGCAGATACTGCAGACGCGGCAGACACCGGTGTCTCGGCAATTGCGCTCGGGGCTGCTACGCTCGCGACGGTGATCAGCAAGGCTGCAATAAAAGCGGATAAACGGTTACTAGCGATGCACATACATACTCCAAATTTTATACAGTAGATTGCCGTTATATTTAACGGATGAGTGGTTGCTAACGATCTGCTTAATCCAGTTTCCAGGCGTACTGGATTCTGGTCCAGGACTGCTCAGGTTTGCCATCGGTCGTTGCCGGCTTAAATTTGCAAAGACTCAAGCCAGCCCGCGCCGCCTTATCAAGGTCTCTGGAACCGCTGGATTTTTCTACTTTGGAATCGACTACAGTGCCATCGATACCAATCAAAAACGCCAGAGTGACAGTGCCTTCTTCTTCATTGCGTAATGAGGTACTGGGATACTCTGGCTTTTCACAACCCTTCGCGCTTACCACGGCGGCGGTATGTAAGGGGGCTGCTGGTGCAATTGCATGGGTTGCAGGGGTTGGAGCAATTGAGGCGGTGGTCGTAGGTAATTCATTGCTTACCGGCTTGACATTGGTAACTGCTGCTATCACGCTCTCCTGCGGTACCTGCTGAACTTTAACCTCTGGTGGAGGTATGAACGGCGGCGGTGGCGCAATTAACTTTGGCGGTGGTGGCACTAGTTTGTCCGGCGGCGGTGGCGGTTTGAATTCTTCGATAATCCTGGTTTCGACCGGTTGCTGTATGACTGCGACAATTTTTCGAGCCAGTCCCGTGACAAGCGCATAAATGAGTAGTGCGTGCAGAAGGACGACAAACGCGATCCCAGTAAAATTTCTGGCCGGCTCTGTATCGCCTTGTTGGAAATCCATGGCTACCTCAAACTTATTAATACAAAAAACAATATCGCTTCGTTGCGTTCGAGTCCACCGGCTTAAAGCCAGCGGACTCGGCGCAAGAAACGTTTTTCAGACAAGCTGTACTACGTTGGCAGAATTAAATTTTGCCGCTGATAGTCAGAAAAATCTGCCGTGGCGCCCCCGTCAACAGGGTGGCGAACGAACCTGTCGGGTCGGATTTGATGAAGCCATTAGTGCCGACCGTACTGTAATACTGCTTGTTCAACAGATTTTCGACATTGAGCTGAATGGAAAAGTCTTTCACGCCAACGAACGATTTCTGTTTATAACCTGCCGACAGATTCATCGTCCAATATGCTGGAACCTGACCGTCGTTCAAATACGTGTAGTAACGTTTGCCGGTGTACTTGGCATTTACACGACTGAACCAATGTTCATTTTCGTATGATAATTCGGTGTTGAACATCGTCTTCGGCGAATCGACCACTTGCTTGCCACCGACCGCAACAACGACACCATTGTCCATGTAGTCCGACTTGTATTTCGAGTTGTTGTAAGTAGCCGAATTGAACCACGACCATTGGGGCGCTAGCTTCCACACTGCAGCCGCTTCTACCCCCATCGTCTCAACCTTGCCGACGTTGACAAAAGTACTCGGACAACCGAGGATCCCCGCGCACGTGGCGACGCTTAGCAAACGGTCGTTAAATTCCGCGTGATAGACGGCAACCGAACCACTTAAATGCTCGCGCTTGAAGCGATAACCCATATCGAGGGTGGTCGAAGTCTCCGGCTTGATCTTGCCGACACTCAGATTAAAAGCAGCTTGCGTTTGCGAGAACGGCCCGGTGACGCCGGGCTGATAGGCGCGCATGTTCTGCGCCAGCGATGTGAACAGCTCGTCATCCCTCGTCAACGCATAATTGAGACCAACCTGCGGCAAGAAGGACTTGGAAGCCGTCAGTGTACCGGCCGCGCGCGTGCCAATCAGAGAGGTAGCATCGATTGTCACTTTTGGCGTCTTGAAACCAAAATTCAAGTGCAAGGTATTTCCCAGCATCGACACTGTATCTTGCAGATACAACTGCGTCGTCGTCGTTGTAAATTTTTGCTTAAACACGGTTGAGGTTGGGTTAGACAAGAAATAGTTGGTGTTGTCCGGACCTGACACCGCATAGAAATTCCGGCTCAGTGTGTGCAGACTACGCTCTGCCCAGAAGCCGCCATTGATGGTGTGACGACCCAGGTCCCAGGTTAAGTCAGTGATTACGCCGTCACGTTCGATTTTGTACTCGGAGGTACGGATCGAAATCGGCACCGTCGCCGAAGACGGCGTGTATGGTGTGTACCAATGGCCTTGGCCTTCGTCCCCATGATGGTAAAGGGTGGTCTTGAGCACGGACGATTCGGTCAATTTTACATCCAATGTCGCACCAGCCAAATCATCCTTGCGCAATCCGCTACCTAGGTAGTAAGCATCATCCAGACTGTTGACTCCGCCGCTGAAGACCCCGCGTGCAGCGTTGAGTGCGCGTTGCCAGTCCGGTGCATAATTATCCCAGTTCGCACCCAGGCGTTTGGTCATGTCGAGCGACATATCCTGATAGTCTGTTTCGCGGCGGTCAGAATGGTTGTAAAACAAGCTCAACTTATTCTCGCCAAACATATGCACTAACTTAGAGTTGAACTGGTCCTGGTCTTGTGAACCAGCGCCTTTCCATTTTTCCGCCCGCTGCCGAGTCACGCTAACGTATGCCTTGGTGCCGGAAGATAGCAGACCGGTGTCGAGGCGTGCAAAGGTGCGGTAGGTGTTATTACTACCAAAGGTTTGCGCAGCGGTGACGCCGAGCTGGTCGCCTGGATCAATCGACACGAACTGCACTGTGCCGCCAAGGTTACTGGTCGAGGCCGTACCGACTGCACCTGCGCCTTGCGACAGTGTTACGCGACCGATGTTCTCAGAGGAGATCGCGCGGCTAATGTGCAGCCCGTTATTATTGCCGTAGCTCATATCGCCGAGTGGCACGCCATCGAGCGTGAAGCCCATCTGGCTCTGGGTGAAACCGCGCACGCTAAACCGCGTTGACCACTCATACGCGCCGAATGGATCGGCCGATTCAAAGTTCACACCAGGCAGCTTTTCCAGTGTTTTTAGCGGACTTGTTCCCGGTAATGCCTTGGCCAGATCGTCGCGCGTAATGTTCTGCACCTGGCGAGTTTGCCCTTGGCCGAAGACCGTAATCACCTCTGGTGGTGGTGTTGCTTCTTGTGCTTGCGCATATACTGCGACCGCTTGCAGTATCAATAAATAGATAGGTTTAAATCGAAATTGATGTGTCACTTTTTATATCTCGTGTTGGTTTTTGTGAGGGTGCAGTTGCATGCAATGGCATGCTGATCATTTTCTTTCTATCGATCACACGTGGTCACCCCGCGATGCAGACGCATGCGTTGTGATTTGTTTAATGAAATCGAGTGGGACGGATTGTAGCGACGGTGTGTTACTGCTGAATGACAGTATCAACGATAGAATTTCATCGCGGAAACGTGTTGTTACGTACCCACAGGAAAGCATCAGCTTTGCCGCAATGACAGGCCCTGTTTGTGTCCATAATTTGAATTTTTGGGAACAACCGATTTGTGCGCTTTCATTCAGTCATGTTGACTTTTAGCGTCTGGGCGCAGTGGCTACTGGAAGCACGCGTAATTAAGAACCAGAAAGCAACACGAACCCAAACCCAGTCCCACCATTTATTCGATTTTTAGCGGCGATGAGATTGAAGGCCGGAAGTTCGCTTAGATAATGGGTCACAAATCGGGGTACGATGCTTCGAAAGCGTGGCGTTATCGTTTAGGTGAAAGTACGGCGCTGTGCTAGCAAATCTGCGAGTTGCCATGGGACTGTGCAGCTAATCCCGTCTTGTGGATGGTAAGGGTTTACTGGTAAAACATAAGTCCCGTTATGACGCGCAAAGTCGCACACAATATCGTTGACACGCGACGCCTAACGGTCGACGATTTAGCTTAATCTCGCAAGTGGTACGGAGTACCATTTGCAAATGATAACTATCAATGCCATTGGTATTTCCACGGTCGTTTTGGTGATGTACGAAGTTACACTCAACCCAGATTGTATAAGATCGCGTGGTGCAATGTGGCTTGCCCGCTAACCTCATCTGTTTTGAGTTCATGCATACCGATATGCTCGGGTACGTATGGGGATACGTCCGACAGTAGGCCATTCTCATAAACCATTGAGTCTGCCAATGGCCCTACGACCACACGGCGGTCGTAGGCATAACGTGTTACGGTGCAGGAGCGCAGACCCCGCCGACCGCCAACATCAAGTGCGCACTCTCGTCGTCGAATTCGCATTCGCGCAGGATTTCAGCGCTATGCTCGCCCAGTCCGGGCGGCAGCCGCGTGATATCTGGCGGCGACGCACTCATACGCAGCGGATTACGTGGAATCAATAAACTACCTTCGGTCGGATGCTCACGCACGCTCCAAAAATCGACGCTTTTCAGATGCGGGTCATCACGTAAGTCTTCGATACTATTGACTGGCGAGAATGGAATATCTTCTGGTGTCAGCAAACGTAACCATTCTGCATTAGTCTTACGTCCAATCTGGCGTTCGATCTCATCCCACACTTCGCGAAAATGCACCTGACGTGAGGCAAATAGCGTGAACCGCGGATCGTCCATGATCTGCGGCTCGCCCGCTAATTCAAAGAACCGCCGCCAATGCGCATCTGAATACGGTAACAACGATAAATAACCATCTAAGGTGCGATAAGGTCGCCGCGCTGCCGCGACGACTGGCGCATAGCCCATGTTTCCGACAGGCGGTTCAAAAATATGCCCCCATTGATGCTCAATCATATTGAACGCGGCCATGGTCTCAAACATCGGGACATCGACCTGCTGGCCTTCGCCTGTGCGCATGCGGTGCATGACCGCCAAAACGATGGCATACGCAGCATGTAATCCACTGATTTTGTCGGCAACAATCGTCGGAATATAACGTGGTTGCCCCGCCACCACTTGCTGCAACATCGCCAGACCGGATGCAGCCTGAATGATGTCATCGTAAGCGGGACGACCGCCATATTCGCCTTCGTCGCCATAACCGGTAACATGGCAATACACCAGACTCGGATGGGTTTTGGCCAGCGTTTCATAATCCAGACCCAGACGTGCTGCGGCGGGAGTACGCATTGAATGTAACAAGACATCGGTCTTGGCAAGCAGACGGTGCAGGATTTTGCGTCCCTCGGGCCGCTTCAGATCAACCACAATACTGCGTTTGCTACGGTTACTTGTCAGAAAAAATGCGCCCATACGCGGCGACCGGCGCGGGCCGATGGAGCGCGTTAAATCGCCCTCGGGAGGCTCAAGCTTAATGACGTCCGCGCCCATATCGCCAAGGTATTGACCCGCCAACGGTCCGAACACCATCGATGCAATTTCAAGCACGCGTATACCGTCGAGCGGCCGTTTTTTTGGAGAATTTTCCATGATCTACAGCACTGCCACAGGCGCAAGAGGACTGCCGGTTGCGCCGACTATCGGCAAGGCACTGGCAACGAACAAAAATTCGAAGCGGCCACTGGCCACTAGCGGATCCAGCATCAAGCCTTCGAGCAATGGCACGCCAAAATCCCGAATTAACAATTGGTGTACCGGAAATACCGCGCCGGTCGCAAACGGCAATACCTCTACCGCAAAATTATCTGCGCCGACGACAGCCACTTCGCGCTCCGCAAGCCAGCGTGCCGCATCAACATCAATGCCCGGCTCGACGTCAAAAGAGACGTTCTTCACGCCTTTTTGCGACTCCAGCCAGCCTGTGCGTAACAACACCGCATCACCACGTTCTATTTGCAATCCGGCCAAAGCTGCCGCCGCTTCAAGGTCCGCACGACTAACCACTTCGCCCGGTACCAATACCCTGCCCCTCACCCGAACCATATCTAGCAGAACGCCACGGGTGACGATCGGCGGCATTTTTTCCACGCCCAACTTACTCGCCCCTGTGGTACTACGAACGGTATGACTGGAAAATCCATTAAACAATTTATCGTCATACCAAGCGTGGCAGAGTGCATCTACATGCGTGCCGATGTGCAGTGGCATGATGACCGAATCTTCAGCAAACTGGAAACCACCGGGGCGGCCTGCGCCCGCCGCATAATCACCGCCATCGCGTCCCATAAAGTGCTGCAAGCCGCAACGATGCGACGGCACAGGCGTCTTGGATGACAGCAGTTGCGCCAAGCGTAAAACTTCTCCCGTTTGTACCAGCGCAGTAGCGCGACGGACCTGATCGGGTCCGATAAAATTTAACGAACCGCGTTCATCATCGGGACCCCAGCGTGACCATGTATTTTCAATCATCATATTCTCTCTTGTTATCCAAACCTGGCGCAATGCGCCGAAATAAATCTTTTAGCACTTACGTCTTTAAGCACGATATCCAAGTCGAACCGATAAGCGCCGCGCCGCATCACTCAAGCGCGCCACCGCCGGATCGTCCTGCGTAAAACTGCTGGCTGCGCCCATCATAGTGAGCGCCAGTACTATCGAGCCGGAGGCATCGAACACCGGTGCGCTGACCGCGCTTACGCCGAGTTCATTGATGTCGATCATGATAGCGTCATCAATGAACCCCAGCTTTCTTTCACGCACCAGGGCCAGGTGCTCCTCGACAGCAATGCGATTACCGAACGGTGCATCGACGATGTGTTGCACTGAAGCGATTTCGGCCTCCAGATAACGCGCGGTCAACTGCGGCGCAGAAAACGCCGCGAACACTTTGCCGGTCGCAGAACCTAATAAGGGCAAAACCATCCCGCAGCGCAGACGGACATCAAGCGGTTGGCGTGCTTCAACCCACCAGATCAAGGTCGGACCCATGTTCCCCCATACGCCGAGGCCAACGGTTTTATCGGTTTCACGATTTAATTCTTCCAGACAAGGACGTGCCAGCTGGACCGCGTTTAACGTCGCCACATTGCCAGAACCCAGGTCAGCATTGGGCGCATGCGGATGGACTACCATATACTTACCCGCACCAAATGCCAGCGGCTTACGGGAGGTACCTAAAATACGCGTGACGCGACCGAGAAACAATAGATGGTCGCCACCGGGATAGGTCGCTTCCGTGCTGCATTCAAGATAAGCCGAGCAGCCATCAATCAGCGGTAAGCCGTCGATACCGGCGGTGACCGGGATACCCTCAAAACGATCAGGGCCGGATTTGGCGAAGCGATTCGAGACATCAACCTGCTCCTCCGATAAAATATTGACGACGAACCGCTTAGCCTTACTATAGACAGGAAAACTGGTGGCGTTAGTACGTACGCTCCAGACGATCAGCGGTGGATCGAGTGATACCGAATTAAAGGAATTAACGGTCATACCAATCGGCGCACCATCATCGTCGAGCGCCGTAATCACGGTGACGCCAGTGACGAAAGCACCGAGGCAGCGGCGCAATTCTATCGGGTCAATCACGGACGGCTGGGCCGGGGTTAAGGCTAAATCGTTCGCAGAATTACTCATGGTGACTGGCATCTTTCAAGGAAGTAAGGGGTTCGGACAACACCCGCCGAAACCCGGCCGGACTAGCCACTGGGAGGGGGTCGGCGGCTGCCAAAGGCACGCTGTTGATCTGAAAACGGTCAGCAACCCAACCGCATAGGCCGCGCCGGAAAGACATCACACAAATGATGAAAATAGCTCCCTCTATCATGGTAACCCACGAGCCAAACCCGGCAAGATAGGTGCTAATGATAACGAGCACAAAAGCACCGACTATGGGACCAAACAATGTACCCACGCCCCCCACCAGAGTCATCAGGATCACATCGCCGGACACCGACCAGTTGACGTCGTTAAGCGTGGCAAGCTGAAACACTAACGCCTTCGTTGCACCAGCCAGGCCAGCCAGCGCTGCGGACAGAACGAACACTAATAACTTGACGCGCTCGACGCGGTAACCGAGTGAAATTGCACGTGGTTCGTTTTCACGGATAGCTTTGAGGACCTGACCAAACGGGGAATGCACGATGCGGTAAATGAGCGCAAAACCACCCACACATATCGCCAGCACTGTGTAATACATCGCAAGCGGGTGATCAAGATTAATCAAGCCGAACAGATGCCCGCGCGGAATCGCCTGTATGCCATCCTCGCCACCAGTGAAGCCGTCGAACTGCAAATAAAAGAAATACAGCATTTGCGCCAGCGCCAATGTCACCATCGCAAAATAAATACCCTGACGCCGAATCGACAACCAGCCGAAGCCGACCCCAAGTGCCGCCGCCGCCAGCGTGCCTGTCAAAATTCCGACTTCGGGCGTAATGCCCCAGTGCTTCATGGTGTAACCGGTGACGTAAGCAGCAGTGCCAAAAAATGACGCATGACCGAAAGAAAGCAATCCGCCGTAGCCAAACAGTAAATTAAACGCCGCAGCAAGTAGCGCGAAGCACAGCGCTTTCATCATGAAGACGGGATATAGCCCAATGAAGGGGGCTATCAGTCCGACTAAAAATAGCACACCAACCAAGACCATAGAAGCATTACGACGACGGTTTTCAGTCAACTCCGAGGGACTGGCTCCCACCTTAGATAGCGTGGATAGCGTGAATAGCTTCATCATGCAGTCCTCCCGAACAAGCCTGCGGGCTTGGCTAACAAGACCAGCGCCATAATCACAAAAATTACCGTACTCGATGCTTGGGGATAAAAGACTTTTGTCAAACCTTCGATCAGACCGAGGGCAAAACCACTGAAAATTGCCCCGCCAATCGAACCCATGCCGCCAATAACCACCACCGCAAACACGACAATGATCGTACTCGATCCCATGCCAGGACTGACCTGATAGATCGGTGCGGCAAGCACCCCGCCCAATGCAGCCAACGCGACGCCAAAGCCGTAAGTCAGCATCATCATGCGAGGAACCCGTACCCCAAAAGCTTGCACCAGCATCGGGTTTTCTGTGGCCGCCCGCAGATAAGAGCCAAGTTTGGTTTTTTCTATCACCAGCCAGGTGGCAGCACATACGACGATTGAAAAGACGAAAACCCAGGCCCGATAAGTTGGCAAATACATGAAGCCAAGCTGATGCCCGCCTTGCAACAGTGCCGGTGTCGAATACGGTAATCCGGCGGCCCCAAATAGTTGACGGAAAGCACCCTCAATCAACAAAGCGGCACCAAACGTCAACAACAGACCATAGACATGATCAAGCTGCTGGATGCGACGCAAAAAAAAGCGCTCTATTAACATCCCCGAAGCGCCTACCAGAAGCGGCGTCAATACCAGCGCCATCCAGTAATTCATTCCCAGAAAATTGAGTAAAAGCCACGCACAGAACGCGCCCATCATGTATTGCGCGCCATGGGCAAAATTGATGATGTTCAGTAAGCCGAAGATAACTGCCAGACCAAGACTGAGCATCGCATAAAAGGCACCGTTAATAGCGCCGATCATCAATTGTCCAAACAAGGCTTGCATTGATATTCCAAAAAGTTCTGTCATAAAGTGCGCTATAAAATTACGTCAAAAAGGTGGTTCAGAAAACTGGCATTCTTGCTATGATCCATACCGCATCAAATGCTCAGATAACTATGAATATTGGCGACGGTGGCCGGATCGGCGACCTCGGCGGCGGCAATGTGATCTACCACTCGACCATCTTCGATGACATAAAAACGCTCCGATACGCTGGCGGCGAAGTTGAAGTTTTGCTCCACCAAAATGATCGTAAAACCCCGTTCCTTCAGTTTATTGATGGCATGACCAATTTGTTCGATGATCACCGGTGCCAAACCTTCGGTTGGTTCGTCAAGCAACAACAAGTCAGCACCCGTGCGCAAGATGCGCGCAATCGCCAGCATCTGTTGTTCGCCGCCGGACAATTTGGTACCGGGACTGGTGCTGCGCTCTGCCAGATTAGGAAATAATTGATGAATCTCAGCCAGCGTCATACCGCCCGCCTTGATGATCGGCGGCAACACCAAATTTTCTTGGACCGTCAAACCGGCAAAGATACCGCGCTCCTCGGGACAATAACCAATGCCCCGACGCGCGATCTGATCAGGCGACGCCGCAATGAGTTCACTACCGGAAAATTTTACTGATCCTTCGCGGCGCGCCAGCAGTCCCATGATTGATCGCAGCGTGCTGGTTTTGCCAGCGCCGTTGCGGCCCAGTAGCGTCACAGTTTCTCCGCGTCGCACGTTTAGGTTAATCCCGTGCAGAGCTTGCGACTCGCCATACCAGCCGCGCAGATTATCGATGACTAATAAATCTGCTGGCGCAGTTGATACCGTACCGGGTTGTATCGGTGACTGAGGTGTCTGGATGACGGCATCAAGCATGAGCGGACCCCATATAAGCGCTGCGTACTTCAGGATTTGCCGCCACTACCGCATACGGCCCTTCGGCCAATATCTTGCCACGTGCCAGCACTGTAATCGTGTCCGACAAATCTGCCACTACCTTTAGATTGTGTTCGACCATCAAGACTGTACGACCAATCGCTACCTTACGAATTAAATTAGCGATGCGTTCGATATCTTCATGTCCAAGGCCAGCCATCGGTTCATCGAGCAACATTACCTCTGGATCAAGCGCCAGCGTGGTGGCCAGTTCCAATGCACGTTTGCGGCCGTATGACAAATCGGCGGCGCGTAAATCGCGCCAACGGGTTAAGCCAACCGCATCCAGTAACTCATCCGCACGTCCGTACAAGTCTGCGAGTGTTTTATCCGAGCGCCAGAAGTGATAACTTAATTGCCGCGGACGTTGCAGTGCGATACGAACGTTGTCACGTAAGCTAAAAGCTGGAAAAGTCGAGGAAATCTGAAAAGAGCGCACCATTCCACTTTGCGCCACCAGCGCGGGATCGCGTCGGGTGATTTCTTCACCCTTGAAAAATATTTTCCCGCCGCTCGCTGGTAAAAAGCGTGTCAACAAATTAAAGACGGTTGATTTGCCCGCACCGTTAGGGCCGATTAGCGCGTGGATAGATCCCTTGCGCACTTTCAGATCGATGCCGCCGACGGCAACAAATCCCCGAAAATCCTTGGTCAGGCCGCGTGTTTCAATGATCGTGTCAGTCATTGGAGTTTCCTTCAAGCCATCAGGTTATCGCGGAAGCTATCGCCTTCATATTCGGTGCGGAACACACCGCGGGCCTGTAAGATCGGCACTACCTGATCAACGAAGTCTTCTACGCTGTCGGGGTTAGTTGTCGGACTTAGATTAAATCCGTAACAACCGGTTTCGCGCCAGGTACGCTCCATTTCATCGGCTACTTGCTCTGGTGTGCCAATGACTTGGGGAATAGCTACCGATAAGGCCCACGTGGATGCAGCCTGCCGTAGCGTCACTGCCTTGCCGTCAGCACCGGTAACGGTAGCCGCCATCAAACCGCGCGACGCTTGCGTTTCCATTTCTGCCAGCGGACGATCTGGATCAAGTTGACTTAAATCCACGCCGAAGACGCCAGACAAACGCGCCAGAATCGCATCGAGCGGAATCCGCTCTGCCAGTTCCTCTGCACGCTGACGCGCTTCAAGTTCTGTACTACGGACGATCGGCTGAAGGCCGAACAATACTTTGCATTCATTACCGTTGCCCTTGCCTTGCGCAGCGGCGGCGGCTGAAGCAGCACTCAGTTGGAGCATGCTTTTTTTCATTCCCGCTACGTGCGACTGGATCGCAAAGATGACTTCGGCGTGCTGCATGGCGAACTGCAGGCCGCGTCCGGACGAACCAGCCTGGAACAGCAGCGGGCGACCGTAAGGCGATGGCAAAGTTGGGCCGACTGCCTTGCAATTCAAAAACTTTCCCTGAAAATCGACGACATTGATTTGTTCCGGATCGGCAAATTTCCCCGTTACAGGGTCCTGCAATATTGCGGCATCGGGCACGCAATCCCACAAGCGATAGCAGATTTCCATAAACTCATCGGCCTGATCGTAGCGTTCGTCATGGCCCAGTGCGCCGAGGCCGTTGGCCTGATGTTCAGCTGCGCTAAAGCCGGAGACGATGTTCCAGCCGACCCGGCCACGGCTCAAATAATTCAACGTCGAAATACGGCGTGTCGCCAGATAAGGCGTCGTGCCAGTGGTCGACAAAGTAACCCCGATGCCAAGATGTTTGGTGGCGGCGGCCATAATGGCGACGAGTGGCATCGGATCGTGGTTAGGCCAGGAGGCGCCGTATTCAACCGATGGCTTCACACTGCTTTTATAGACCGCATGGGTGGCGGGGCTATCTGCAAAAAATACGCCGTCGAAACAACCCCGCTCTAACGTCTGCGCAAGATTCTGCCAATAGGAGAAATCTTGCAAACCATTCAGTTGCCCATCCTTTGGATCAGCCCAACTGAGCAGGGTATGTGTGCTGGCGCTGTGAATCAGCATCTGCATTAAGTGCATTTTTTTAGACATTAGGCCATCCTTAGAGCAAAATTAAAATCGACGCGGGCGTGTTAAGCGAGAAACCTAAGAACTACAGGCGATGCGTATCGAAGTATGGAAATCACAGCGCTTCTTCGACGCGGCGTTGTGTGCCTGACCGGGAATATGAGCGGCGCGCGGATCTACCTGCATCCGCACACCTTGACTTCGGATTAGCTGAACAAATTAATAAATTAACGAATTAACGATTGCAGATAGTCATCGCCCAAGCCGACTTCACGGCAATATTTGGCATACCGGTCAAGACGCAAAAATACATCATCGTAATCGGTGGCGTTACCGGCTTCGTCCAGATACACGAGCGGGCCGTGAACATGAAACAACGCAGTCATCTTGCCCGCTTCGGGATCAATATAGAGCGTATGAATATGCCCCGGAGGCTCGTACACAAAGCTGCCTGCGCGCGCCACCCAATCGTATTCGCGATAACCCCACGCGCCATCGAGCGTCCAGCCGGTTACTGGTGACGCGTGACGGTGACGCTGGATGGTTCCCTGACCTTCAGCTTTCAGAATACTGATCCATCCGCCATTGGAAACATCAAACAGAATGGGGCGTACCTTGCCGAGTTTACCGAGTGGATACCATTTTTCATCATCAATCATCACGTCCGGAGAAAACATTTCCGGGCGAGTAAAAGGCGACTCTGGAATATTAATCATTAAATGTTCCCTGGTTTGACCAGCGGACAACTGCCAGCCGACATTGGACGCCAGGCCTGCTCAGGGCCGAGCTTACGTTTAATCTTGTACAAATCCCACTCACCCTTACTTTCTTCAGGCGACTTAACTTCAAACAAATAGACATCGCTGACTACCCGGCCATCTTCCCGGATACGCGCGTTGGTCAACACGTCGTCGCTGATCGGCAATTGTTTCATGCGCGCAACCACTGCCCGACCTGACCGCTTTGCTTCGACTGCGCCGACAGCGGCGACCGCTTTCAGATAATGTGTGACCGACGAATACGCACCGGCCTGTCCCATATTTGGCGGCACGCCTTTGGTTTGCGGCGTAATACGCTTGGAGAAAGCCCGCGATTTGTCGCTCAAATCCCAATAAAAGGACTCCGTCAACACCAGTCCTTTGGTAACGGGCAAGCCCAGGGCCTTGATGTCCTGCAAATAGATAATTAACGCAGCCATACGTTGACCACCTTTGGTCAGACCAAATTCATTGGCTTGTTTGAGGCAGTTAAGCAAGTCGTTACCCGCCAGCGCCAACGCTACGACCTTGGCACCGGAGGATTGCGCTTGCAACAAGGCCGACGCAAAATCGGTGGTGCCAACCGGTACCGCCACTTCGCCCACTACCTTGCCACCCTTGGCAATCACGACGGCAGCGGTATCGTCACGCAATGCCTTGCCGAATACATAGTCGGCACGGATAAAAAACCAGCTATCTCCATTACCTTTTTCAATCATGCCGTTACCCATACTGGTTGCGAGCATCGCTGTATCGAAGGTCCAGTGGGTCATGTTCGGGGTGCACTCTTTGCCACTGAGTGAGGCCGAACCGACATTATTGGCGAGCATCACTTTGTCGCGTTCGCGTACCAGATTATTAACCGCTAGCGCAATGGCCGAATTGTTAAATTCCATTAAGACATCGACGCCCTGATCCAGCCACTGACGTGCAATCGCGGCACCAATATCGGGCTTGTTTTGATGGTCAGCAGTAATCAGCTCAACGTTCAGGCCGTGCAGGCCGGACATTTCTGCAATCGCCTGTCGGGCGCACGCAATTGAACCGGTGCCACCAAGATAGCTGTATGGACCGGACGCATCTTGCAACATCCCGATACGGATCAACGGTTTCGATTGCGCTTTTGCAATCATAGGTGCCAGTGCAAATGCTGACATGCCGGTCAATATGGTACGACGATTCACCATCTTCAGTCTCCTTGGTTGATCGCTCTGTTTTGTACCCGGCTCCTATGAATCACCGGCATCTAACAGAACAATAACTACTTTATAGAATTGTTATATACCGGATGGTAGCTTATTTTTTATAGGCTAGCAAATTTATTGTTGCACCATGCGCTGACCGCCTAAAAGTGCTCAGGGAAGCATGCCAGCGCCTTTGAAATGTGCGGTGTAATTTTGTGAAGAAGGATTTAAAAACGTTACTTTCAGACAAAGAACCGATGCGTATGGAACTGACTGGCGCTGATGTTTGATTGCTACCCAGGTCCGCAATATGGCAATAACGACGGGGACACGGAACATGACAACAATTAATTGTCGGGGGAAATAACAACGGCGACTGTAGTTGGAAGGACTTGAGTAAAGTCCCCCCACATACAATCGCCGTGCATTACCTCCAATTTACGTCTCAGAACATTTAGAACGAGTGGCGCATACCCAGTGATGCTGCGCGCAAAGTAGAACCGTAAGCGATCTGGCTTCCACCTGTGACTGACGTGATGGTCGATACCAAAGGACCATTTGCGTAGGCATTGTTCTTCGTCTGTCCGTAGTTCGCGTACAAGGTCGTGAACTTTGAGAATGGATACTCATAGGTCAAGCCAAGTGTAGTGCCAGCGCCGTCCGGTGTACCGTTATGCTTATAGTTAATACGGGTGATCGATGGAATGAAAGTTCCGGTACCGACTGGAATCCGTGCACCGACCCAATACGAACGTTCTTTGCTCCATGTAAAGGCTGAAGGCGAAGCAGTAGAACTGCCGACCGTGGCGACCGGGCTTAAATTGGCAAAGTTACTAGGTCCGTTGAACTGATATGCACCAGCAAATACTTTTGCCACAGGAAAAGCGTAAGAGCCTCCGACAATTTGCTCGCTGACCCACTCCGGCTTAGCTGTTGCAATTATGCTATCAGTTGCTTGACGCAAACGTGTTGCCGACAAACTCAGTGACAGTGGGCCGTTATCGTATGTAACACTTGGATTGATTAATTGTCCGGTGCCACGTGTATTTTCATCACCGGCAGCAACCATCAGCTTAAACGTGAAGCCGGATGTTTTATATGTTGACAATAATGAGTTATTGACCCGCGAAGTCGACTGAAAAGTGCCGCTTGAAGGCGTTGCCCCGACGGTCGGATACACCGCATGGTTGGTCGCCGTCGTTGCATTACCCCAGTACAAACCGTATGAAGGATCGATCATCGCAAAAATCACGTCAATCGGTGCATACTGGCGACCGGCTGAGAGCGTCCAGTTACTGCCACTGAGACCGACATAAGCCTGACGACCGAACAAGACACCGCCTTGAGTGCTAGCGCCAGTGTCGACCGCAATGCCAGCCTCCAACACGAAATTGGCGTTTAAACCACCGCCGAGATCTTCAATGCCGCGAAAGCCAATCCGACTAGCCGGACCAACGCCGGAATCTTCACGGAAGGTGTGCGACGATACTGCTTTAGTCGGACCGCCAGGGGTAGTCGTGCCACCGCTTGTACTCACGTTGGTGAGAGCGACATCCAGATTGCCATAAATGGTGACATTGGAGTCGGCATGTGCTACGCCAAAAGGGGCCAGTATGGCGATTGCAGCGATGAGTTTTTTCATTTGATGTCTCCGGTGTTAATGTCGTTTTTTATAATTAAGATAGTTACTTCTTGAACATCTATCATTATTTTATGATTTCATACTCAAGACGGTGTCGCTTGCGTTTACTAGCTAAAGCAGGTAATGCGGATCAAAGTTGGCTGGATGTGTAGTTTTTTAAGCACACTGTCAAGCCAATAGTTTCCTGCATAAAACTTCTTAGAATATTAATATGCCAGTAAGATAGCATCTTATACTGATCAGTATAAAAATAGGTGTAATGTGCGTCAATATTTATTAATCGGCTTGCTGATCGCGGAACTTATGTGTCGATGAGTGAAATTATTTTCAGGCAAAGAGATGATAAAAAATGAACGACCATAAGTCTCTGGCCAGACTCAATAGCGCAACCGGCTAGTGGCACTACACCATCAAGCAAGCCCACACTGCCATTGTTGCAGTCTGGGACTTACCAGTCCTCCTCCAGCTTCGACTTTAGAACCACGTTTTATAAACGCAGTTTTATCCACCCGCTTCCAGACGCGGTTTTATAGCCCCGTTTTAAAGCCCCATATAGGAACGTTGAATATCAGGGTCGCGCAACAGGTCCTCTCCACTCGCCACTTTTAAAATGCGTCCATGCTCAATGATGCAGCCGCGGCGGCAAAGGCGCAGTGCGTTGCCGACGTTCTGCTCAACCAGTAACACCGCAATCCCTTTGGTGGCGACCAGCTGACTAATAATGTCAAAGACCTTCCCCACCATAATCGGTGCGAGTCCGAGCGACGGCTCATCAAGCATCAACAATTTCGGCAACCCCATCATGGCCCGGCCGACAGCACACATCTGGCGCTCGCCCCCAGACAGACGACCGGCAAGCTGCATCCGCCGTTCTGCCAGCAACGGGAACAAACGCATTACCTCATCCAGCGATTCGGCCATTTTGGCGCGTGCTTTGAAATGGTAAGCACCGAGTTGCAGGTTCTCCAGCACAGTCATGAACGGAAACAAGCGACCACCTTCCGGCACCATAACCAGACCGTGTTCGGCAGCCGCATGCGCGGGTAAGCGTGTGATGTCCTGACCGTCAAACATTACGCGCCCCGACTGCGCCTTCAGGTGGCCATTAATGGTCAGCAACAAGGTCGATTTACCCGCGCCATTAGCACCGACCACGGACACGATTTCGCCGCGCCCGACTTCAAAATTCATATCATGTAATACCGGCAATTCGGAATATCCTGAACATAACCCTTCAACCCGCAAAATAGCGTCCATCATTGTTGATCTCCTAAGTACGCTTTAATCACTGCCGGTGCACTTAAAATCTCTTCGGCACTACCCTCCGCAATCATGCGGCCCCGATCCAGCACGACCACCCGATCCGAGAACGTGCGCACTACTTTCAGGTTATGTTCGATAATCAAAAACGTTAGTCCTTTGGCATGCAGGCTTTGGAGTAATTCGATGACATGGCCGATTTCACTTTGGTTCAAGCCAGCCATCACTTCATCCAGCAGAACAATCTCCGGTTCCAGTGCCAGCGCCCGCGCTACCTCTAGCCGCCGCCGTTGACTTAGCGTTAAGTCACCAGCGCGTTGCATAGCATGGTGAATCAGACCCACCTGCTCTAATACAGCCATCGCCTTGTCGCGCGCCGTTGCCAGGCGGGGATGCCGCATAAAGGCACCAATCATCACATTTTCCAAAGCACTCAATGCAATCAGCGGCTTGGCGATCTGAAAGGTACGACCGATTCCGAGTCTGGCCCTGGCATGAGGGGCTAAACGATTAATTGCATGTCCCCGCAGACGTATCTCGCCCTCGCTCGGTGATAGCTGCCCGGATAGCAAATTGAAAAAGGTCGTTTTACCCGCACCATTGGGGCCGATAATACTGATGATTTCACCGCGCTTTACGGACAATGTAATGTTGTCGACCGCACGCAAACCAAGAAATTGCTTGCTAACGCCTTCTACGGAAAGTAGTTCTTCGTTCTCCTGCACCTGGCGCGTCATCACTTTGCCCTCCATTTCGTCTGCAACTTGTGCCAAAGGTCGGAAAATGCCCCGACCAGGCCGCGCTTCATAAACAACGCTGCCAAGACCATTAGAAACCCAAGGATGGCCAGATTAATGCCCGGTAAAGTACCTGCCAGTTCAGCCCGAAGGAAGTTTTCAAAAGGAATAATCAGCGCCGCTCCCAGCAACGGACCCGCAATCGTACCTATGCCGCCGATGAGTGTGAGCAACGCAAATTTGACGCCGACATCGGTCAGCGTAAACAGCGTCGGAGGATCGATATAACGGAGATACATGGCAAACAAAGTCCCGCCAATAGACGTCAACGCTGCGCTCAATGCCATGCCGCGCAGCTTCACCGCCAGTACGTTAATCCCTGCTGCACGCGCCGCGTCTTCATCCTCACGTACCGCCAGCAGGTAATAACCGAGCCGACTGCGGCGCAGCAATACGGTGATCCCAATCACGACTGCCGCAAACACGAACATTAGCAAGCCGTACTGCCAGCGTTCCACAAAAATCATATTGGCAAACCCGGGCTTAAAAGGAATAAGAATGCCACTTGGCCCGTTAGTCAACGAATCGAAATAATTGGCAATCACAAACGCGACTTCATTTAGTGCCATCGTTGCAATGGCAAAAAATGGTCCGCGCAACCGAAAGGTGGGCCATGAAATTAACACCGCAATAATTGCGGCGAAGATCGCGGCAGGAATCATGGTCAGCCAAGGCGAGATATCGAACAGCGTATAAAAGCGCGCTGTGATATAAGCGCCGATGCCAAAGAAGACCCCATGACCGAGCGAAAACTGCCCCGCAAAGCCGCCGATAATGTTCCACGCCGCTGCCAGTCCACCCATCAGATAAGTGAAGGCGATAATGTTGAGCCAGTACGCGTCGTGCACCAGCAACACGAATGGCAACAACGCTAGCGCCATCCCGCCCAAATATTTTAAAAAGACCTGACGACCCGTGGCAATCACAACTTCTCGGACCTGTGAGGACTTCTCGGTCGGCGTAGCCTTTTGCGGTGCCGGAATATTCGGAATAATCGGAATATCCGGGATAATCACCGCCGTCAAAGGAACCGTGTCCAGTGCGCTTGATTTATTGTTGTTCACGAAATCCTACCTCTTCAGCGCCAACCTGACCAAAAAGGCCGGAGGGACGCAAGATCAAAACGATTAAAAAGATGATGAACCAGATAGCACTTTTCAACGCCGGATCAATGTAATATCCGGCAAAAGCTTCAACGATGCCGACGATCAGTCCGCCGAAATAGGCACCCCAAACGCTCCCCAGACCGCCTAGCACGACGACTGCAAAAGCCGCGAGAATAAAGTTACTGCCAACCGTTGGCGTGATCGAATAAATCGGTGTCAGCATGACCCCCGCCAAGCCAGCCAGGCCTGCACCAAGTCCAAATGTCAGCAAAAAGGTACGCTCCACGTTGATACCCATCACGCGCGCTGCACGCTTATCCTGCGTCACCGCACGGATCGACTTACCGGTCATCGAACGCGACAAAAAGAAATGCAAGCCGATTGTAATCAACGTCGTGGCGACAAACGTCAGCAACCGCACCATACTGATTTTAAGATCGCCGACGGTGAGTACGCTCGCACCCACCTGCCCGCCAATACTGGCCGCTTCTCCACGTGTTGCGGCCAACATAATGTTCTGAAACATCATCAATAAGCCGAAGGTGGCAAAAATCTGCATATTAGGTTCGTTGTGCAACGGCTGGATAACCAGACGTTGAATCGCCATCCCAAGCAAACCTACCAGCGGCGCGACGATGAGCGCAGCAAGATAGGGATTAAGACCTAAATAGGTGTACGCGTAATAGCTGCCATACATGCCCAACATCACCAGTTCGCCCTGCGCAAAATTGACGATCCGCACTACACCAAAAATCAGGTTCAAACCAATACTTACCAGACCGTAAATGCCGCCCAGTAAAATTCCGAAGACCAGCACATGTAATATTTGATCCATTGCCTACTTTCCTTTAAGAGGTGCCGCGTAATAAGCGCCACCTCAACCTATCAACGTGTGAACCTATAAATTAAGGACGCGCCAGCGGTAGCAAAGTTGCACCGGATGGCATTGCACTAGGAGGAAAAACCGTCACCATCTTGCCCGCTTGCCATTGCGCAGTAACAGGGAAGGCCCGCTGGTTCTGGGAGTTTTTATCGAGCTTGAAACCATAGCCGGTCGCATAACTGCCGGAAGGCTTGTCCATTACCAAAGCGGCAGCACGCACTTTGGTGACATCCAGACTACCGGCGGCGCGGATTGCATCGAACAGCATTTGCATGCCAACGTACGCTGTCATGCTTTGCGAAGCAATTGGGTCTGACTTATAGCGGGCGCGGTAAGCCGTTAAAAAGCCTTGGGCACCGGGACCGAAACGTTCAGAAATATCGGTACGCGGATAGGTCACCACCAGCACGCCTTGAATCGATGGCACGCCCAACGACTGCACCGTCTCTGGCGTATCGCCCACACCGACCAGCAGGATGGCACCCGGTTTAAAGCCTTGATCGCGCGCTGTACGCAATAGCAAATTACCGTCTGGCACGTAGCCGGTTTGCACCAGCACATCCGGGTTAGCCTGCTTGGCACGTAATATGGTGTCATTCAAATCGATGGAACGCATTGAGTGTGCACCGACGCCGACCACTTTTGCACCCAATGTTTCCAGCAGCTTCTTTTGGGTCGCTGCAATCGATGTACCATAGACGGAATCCTCATGTTCGATCCAAACCTTGACGTCCTTCATATTTTTTTTCAATGCCGGTGCGATCAGATCGCGGATTGTATTTACCGACATCAATGCAAAATCGCCACCGTTTGGACTGATCCGCACGTAGTTGAGCAAGCCGCGCTCCGTAAGATTTTGTGCCAGAGCACCGGTCTCCCAATACAACTTGTTATAACGCGATGCAGCATCACTGGCGGCGTTCGATACTGCGCTGGTGTAGGTACCGATAAACAGATCGACCTTATCGTTTGCCTGCAACTGCTCAACGGTTGCAATACCTTGCTGCGGGTTGGACGCGTCACCGCGCACAATCTCAATCTTGCGACCAAGCAAGCCACCGGCAGCGTTGACCTGATCTACCGCTAGCTCGTAACCTCGGGTAACTTCTACGCCGTACAGCGCCAACGGGCCGCTAAAAGGATTAATCGCGCCAATTTTTATCGGTTCCGCAGCTTGTGCAAACTGTGGCACCAGCATTGCGCCGACCAGCAAGGTGGTCTGGACAATGGGCGTTAATACCTTTATCAAAGCTGGGGTAAATTTACCCACGCTATTGGTCATGCTGCTGGTCATGCTCTTGCGTACGTTCATGCTTGTCTCCTAGAGGGAAAATATCGTTATTTTTTACGATCTTTTGTAACCGTCACCGCGCTGCTACGGTAACGTTAATACTGTTACGTGACCTGATTCAGCACGTAACCAATACGGGGAAAATGCACATGCACCACACCAACGCGGTCATCATGGCGGCGCAAACTAAAGTGCGAACGGGTCGCTGCAACCAAAATGCCTTCGGTCGATTCTGGCCCAAAGCTTTCTGCTGTGATCGTCACGCGACTACCCAACGGAATACCATGCTCATCTTGAAAAATATTGTCGGACAAGTGGCCCTGACCCAACGTTAGAGGCTCGGCGCTGGCAGCGGCGGCGATGGCTTGCGCCGCATCAATCGGGGTCATCTGGCCATGACCCAACAAGGCCATACGTTGCATCCAGCAGATAATCTTTGGTGACTGGTCCAGCATTTCTGCCACTAACGGTGTAAATTGGTGGCTGAACCATAACGAGTGGTAGACCGAAAAATCTGCAATACAAGGCGCTTCACCCAACAAGAAAGGCTGAGTCACCAGCATCCCCGATAAGCGCAAGAGATAGGCTTTACATGCCGCAGCGGCGTCCGCTGCCCTTAGTCGCAGCATTGCACCTTTCATTGCGTCACGATCTTGCGCAAATTGCGCGGCTGCGTCATCTCCCATGCCCGCAAGCATATAGCCGGTGTTTCTGGGCGGGGCAAGGACACTCCAGAACAGCGTGCTGTCGGCCCACTGCGCCAGCGTTTGCGCAAGTCCTTTCGTCCCGCGTGGATAAAGCGTGGGTTCGGGCTGGACCTGTTCGAGCACCTCACAGATCAACGTACTGTCACAATAAATATCTGCGCCAATTTGCATGAACGGGGTTTTTCGATAGCCGCCGGTAAGTGCGACAACGTCTGGCTTGGGCATCGTTCCGGGCACAATTACCGATTTCCACGCGAGCTGTTTATAGCCCAGCACCAGTCGGACTTTTTCTGAAAACGGGGATATCAAAAAATGATGCAGAATCAAATCGGCCATACCTTGCTCCCTTTGAAAACAAACTCTGATAGCTTAAATCGTACGTCGGAGAGATCAGGCGGCAGTCCGGTCGTAACCTGCGCGGGGCACCAGACTGAGCAACATACTGCTGAAGCCCCCATCCACCGTCAACGCATCGCCGTTAATGTAGGCGGCGCGGTCACTGGCGAGAAACATCACGGCTTCGGCCACATCCTCGGGCCGACCAATACGGCCTGCCGGGATCGCTTTGCTGCGTTGTTCCAATACCCCGGGCTGGTCATACATCGCCGCTGAAAGTGGCGTCAAAATCATGCCGGGATGGACTGTATTACTACGAATGCCATGTGGCCCCCATTCCACGGCAAGTTGCTGCGCCAGCATGGTCACGCCTGCTTTGGCAACGCTATAGGCACCACTGAAAGCGGTTGGGTTACTACCAGCGATCGAGGCAATATGTACTAATGCGCCCTTGCCTTTGGCGCGCATCTGGCGGCCAAATATCTGCGAGCACAAAAAGTAGCCCGTCAAATTGACCGACAACAACAGGTTCCACTCCGCAAGGAGTAACGTATCAAGTCCGCCGAGCCGAATGAGTCCGGCGTTGTTAACCAATACATCGCAGGGACCAAAGGTGACCAGTGTTTGCGCTGCGGCGGCTTCGATGCTGACAGGATCGGCTACGTCACAATGGATGGCGATAGCCTGACCGCCCGTTTCTAAAATCTCTCTGACTGTCTCGGCGCTGCCTTCCTCATTGACATCCAGCACCACGACACGCGCGCCCGCTTTGCTAAAAGCCACAGCGATGCTGCGTCCGATGCCACTCCCAGCACCGGTGACGGCGCAGACCTGTTGCGCCAGGCCGAATGGGTCACTATGACCAGAAGCGGTCGGGCCGCTTAAAGTAGTCGAAACCGCACTTGCATTTGCACCTGTAACGTTAGTCATATTCATTTCCTTCTTTGAAGTTGCTTTGAAGTTATTCAGTACACCAGTGACAACCATGCCGCAGCAGGTTCCGATAAAAATCTAATGCATCCCAAGATAAGCTGCGCGCACCTTGGGATCATGCATCAGATCAGCGCCTTTACCGTGCTGTATGATGTCGCCGGTTTCCAGAACGTAAGCGTAATCTGCGATCGCGAGTGCCTGATTCGCCATTTGCTCGACCAGAACAATCGTCAATCCTTCGTCGCGTAATGCGCAAATCGTCGCAAAAATTTCTTGAATCATTAATGGCGCGAGGCCCAGTGATGGTTCATCCAGTAGCAACAATTTAGGCGCGCTCATCAATGCTCTGGTAATGGCCAACATCTGCTGCTCACCGCCGGACAGCGTGCCAGCCGGCTGATGCTGACGCGTACCGAGAATCGGAAAGCGTGCAAACGCATGCAGAATATCGCGCTCAATTCCTGCCGGATCATGACGACGCAAATAGGCGCCCAGCATCAGGTTATCGCGCACGCTCTGATCCGGAAAAATCCCGCGCCCTTCAGGTGACAATGCAATCCCTAAGTCCGTCCTTTTATGGGATGGCAAGCGCGTAATATCGTGGTTGATGCTGCGATCAATAAAGCGGATAGAACCGCTGGTCGGTATCTCCCACCCCGCGATACTTTTCAACAGTGAACTCTTGCCCGCACCATTGGCACCAATGATCGCCACTACCGCGCCCTCGGGCACCTTCAGCGAAATCTTGCGCAGCGCCGAAATCGGGCCGTAAGAAACATCAATCTCGTCCAGTATCAACATGGCATTCTCAGGCCGCAGCCGGAGCCCCCAGATAAGAGGCAATCACGCGTTCATCGGCCCGCACCACTGCTGGCAATCCTTCGGCAATTTTGCTGCCGTGATCGAGAACAATGACGTGATCGGAAATTTTCATAACAAGATCCATGTGATGTTCAACCATAACGACGGTGATCCCAAGCCCTGCGATCATGACGATCAGGTCGCCTAGTTCGACGCATTCCTGCGGATTTAAACCTGCGGCGGGCTCGTCGAGCAAAAGCAGGAGCGGTTCGGTCGCCAGTGCGCGGGCAAGCTCCAGCCGCCGTTGCAGACCGTAGGCGAGACTGCCAGCGGGCCGCTGGGCCAACGCTGTCAGCCCGAAGAACTTCAATACGGAGGCGGTGTACTCCCGGGCCTGATGTTCCTCCGCACGCGAGGAAGGCAGTCCCAGCAAGGCACTGAAAAACCCGTTCTGCATACGGCAATGACGACCAATCAGAATATTTTCCTGCACTGACAGCGCCCCAAATAAGCGCAGATTTTGAAACGTGCGGGCGATACCTTTCCGACAAATCGCATGACTGCTGAGCCGACCAATATCATCGCCAAGGAACGCGATTCTCCCTGCACTGGCAGGTATGACACCACTAAGCATATTAATCATAGTAGTTTTTCCTGCCCCGTTAGGACCGATCAGCGCATGAATTTTTCCTGGGCGCAGTGAAAACGATACGTCTTGTACCGGATGGATGCCGCCGAAAGACTTACCAAGATGTTCAACCTCCAGCAAAGAATGATCTGCGCCGCCGGGACTTATCGCTTCCACCGTTCTCGCCAGTACCGAGCGACCTTTGCTTGCATCCAACTGATTTGCTGGCCCAGCCTCCGGCGCGCTCACCCCGTTGAGCCTCTTCAATAAACCAGCGACACCATCGGGCATGACATACAACGCAAATAACAAAAGTGCGCCGTAACCGAAATGCTGCACAGATGGCCAACGCGCCAGATACGCATCAATCAGCGTCAGCAGTATCGCGCCGATCAATGGTCCGTAGAGCGAACCTGCACCGCCCAATAACACCAGCAGAAGAATAAAAATCGATAAATTAAAGCTGATATAGTCGGAATTAATATACTGACCGTGCTGGGCTACTAGTGCACCGGCAATGCCGCAGCAAATCCCGGCGATGACAAACGCCAGCACTTTGTACCGATACACATTAATGCCCGCACAGGCAGCGGCAATTTCATCCGCCTGGATCGCCAGCCACGCTCTGCCGAAGCGGCCCTTGAGCAGATTGCGCAACAGAAAATAAGTGATGACCCCCATCCCCAGTACCAACCAGACCCAGTGCAGGCCCGACAACGGGGCGCCCGATAAGGTCAGCGGTTTGACACCGTAGATCCCTTGCGCACCGCCAAAGACTTCGGTCCATCCCGCGACCAGTTTCTCCACTACGATGCCAAAAGCTAATGTCACCATCGCCAGATACGGACCCCGCACGCGCAGCGATGGCCAGGCGATCAACGCACCACACAATCCAGAGAGCACCGCCGCGCCGATCAACGCAAAAACAGGACTCCAATCGAAGCGCGTACTTAAAATCGCTGCGCCATAGGCCCCAGCCGCAAACAGTCCAGCCTGTCCGAGCGACTTCTGCCCTGCGTATCCAACCAGTACATTCATGCCAGCAGCGCAAAGAAAATACACGCCCATCATGAACATAAGGCCCAACTGATAATCGTTGCCCGCCAATAAACTCACGCCGACAATTGCGCCAATGATGCACAGGGGGCCTGAAACGCTGCGGCTATTAATGCCAAAGAACCCACCCGGCCCACGCCATTCGGCCATACCCCTCACCCGCTGAGAATCGCGCATCAGACTTTCTCCACCGGACGCTGACCCATCAGGCCATAGGGGCGACAAGCCAGTACCACGATAACAATCAGGAATACCGCCACTTCACGCCACTGGGCCTGCCACAGGTTAACCATCGATTCGATTACCCCAAGTGCGAAACCACCTAACACGCAACCGCGCGGGTTGGATAATCCGCCGATGATGGCTGCGGAAAAACCTTTGAGTGCAATGGCCAGCCCAATGAATAATGAAGCGGAGGTAATAGGTGCGATCAAAAACCCGCCCAGCCCGGCCAATGCTGAACTGAGGACATAAGCGCCAATCATCATTGCTGGCGCATTGATGCCCATTGCTCCGGCCACACGCGGATCATGCGCCACTGCGCGCATCGCCTTACCCATCATGGTGCTACGCATGATCCAATCGAACGTCAGCATGATGCCGATGCTGACGCCGAGGGTCAGTAGTTCCTGCGGACGCACGCCGATACCGAATAGATGTAACACCTGATCGCCCACCGGCGAGGGGACAAATACCTGCGATGGACCCCATAATGCGAGGCCGCCACTGGTCAGAATGATGCCAAAGCCGATGGTACTCATTACCCACGACATCCCCCCCTTGCCGGCAAACGGCCGCACTGCCAACAGATATAGCAATAGGCCGGTGCCACCGACGATGATCATCACGGCAAGAGCCGAGACGACCTGATGCCAGACTACCGGTGGAACGTTGGCTAGCGACGCATTCATCGGTTTTCCGGTGAGAAACCACAGTACTGACAAGCCGATAAAGGCGCCGAAGGAAATAAAATCACCTTGTGCAAAGTTCAGCGTTTTGGTCGTCGTAAAGGTGATGCTAAAGCTCAATGCGAATAACGCATATGCACCACCGACCGCAAGGCCGCTGATAATCGCTTGAATCAATGTGATTAGCATGGCGAGTAAACCTTTCAAAAAATTGCGTTTACGTCGCTTTTACTTTTTATAGTCCACTGTCAACAACGTCTTGATCACCGGATCGGAGTAAGCCACCAATTTTCCGTCGCGCCATTTCACCCAGCGATAGTCGGAGGAGCTAAGCGCCTCCCGATTAATTGCCGAAAATGGTTTGGCATAGGTCTTCATCACGCCGTCGACATTTCCCTGTAAATTCTCAAGCGCATCCCGCACCTTCACGCCCTCTGTACTGTTAGCTTGCTTGATTGCTGCCGCTAGCAACAAGACCGCATCATAGGCATGGCCGGCGATACCAAACGGACTGGTCGGCATTTTGGGTGCAATACGTTCAAACAATTTTTGCTGGCGTGGGGTGCGCTCATCGGTCAGGGTTTGCAAGAAAATCGGACGCATCGCGGTGCTGCCAGCAATCTCATAAAAGGATGGTTGCTGAATGCCCCACGACATCAGTGTGGTCGGCGCATAACTAATTTTTTCCATGCTGCGCATCAGTTGCGCCGACGGTACCGCCTGCGCCCAGACGATCAGCGTATCAACGCCGGCAGCCTTGCATTTGTTCAACTGCGATGTCATGTCCGTATCGGCAACTCCGAATTTCTCACTACAAGCGGGTACGATCTGATGGAGCTGTGCAAGCTCTTCGATATCCTTCAGACCGCCCTGCCCGAAACCCGTGGTCTCGACCATAAAGCCAATTTTTTTACTGCCCGGATTTTTACTGACGTAAGCCAATAGCGCCGCGATGGAATCGCGATCAACCATTGAGACCCGGAACATGTAATTGCTTGCTCCCTTGCTCATCGGAAAAGTAATCGCGGTCGCCGATCCAATGGCACCGATGACCGGAATTTTTTTCTCATTGGCAATGTGTTTCCAGGCCAGCGCGTTACCTGAATTGGTCGGACCGATGACTGCGACGACCTTCTCGGCATCGATCAGTTCTGACATGTTTTGCATTGATTTTTGCGGCTGCGAAAGATCGTCTCTCGTGACCAGACTAAGCTTGCGCCCCAAGACACCGCCGCTGGCGTTGATATCTTCGATTGCGGCTTGAATTCCAAATACTGCGGCCTTTCCGCTCAGCGCCGATGGTGATGCTGAAAGATCGCCGTTGAAACCTAATTTGATATCTTCTGCGCAGGTGTATCCCGACGCAGCGGCCGTCGCAAACAATACTGCCAATACTAGCGCCTGGCGGTGTTTTTTCTGTTTAATTGTCATGATGAGGTCTCCTCGGTTTGAAAGCACCTTTGTCGTAGTTATCTACGTTCTAATGGTGTGATAGGTATTGCCTAACGGTTTCCTGACCGTTGCCCAACAGTTGCCTAATAGTTGCCTAGTAGTTGCTTAATACTTTGATTGATCGAACAGAACTCTAGCTTCGCGCACTCACATTAAATCCTTCATAGCCTTGCGCGGCCACCTCATTGCACTTACGGCGATAGGGCACCACGCCACCAACGTAAGGCATGAAAACCCGCGGCTTACCGGGTACATTGGCACCTACGTACCAGGAGTTGGCAAGCGGAAACAGCGTGGTATCGGCGACCTCGTTGACATGCGCGACCCATAGCGCTTCTGCGACGCTATCGGCCTCGATGGTATGCAGCGCACGTTCGCGCAGCCATGCCAGACAGTCAGCGATCCATTCAACATGCTGCTCGATGGCAAAAATCATATTCGCCAACACTGATGGACTACCCGGGCCGGTGATCGTGAACAAGTTAGGAAATCCAGACATCATCAAACCAAGATAGGTGGTGGGTCCGGCTTCCCATTTTTTGGCTAGCGTCTCGCCCGCGCGACCAACGATATCGATATTCAGTAGTGCGCCTGTCATGGCGTCATAACCAGTGGCGAAGACGATGCTATCAAGCGGATAATGCGCGTCCGCGGTCTGCAAACCAGTGGGTGTAATCGCGGTGATCGGCGCGGCGCACAGGTCAACGAGCGTCACATTGTCGCGGTTATAAGTGCTGTAATAATTGGTATCGATGCAAATCCGTTTGGAACCGATCGGATAACCCTTAGGCGTAAGCAAATCAGCTATTTGCGGATCTTCCACGATAGCGCTAATCTGCCCTCGTACAAATTCTGCAGCGGTATCGTTAGACTTGATATCAAGCATCAGGTCATTGAAGGAGTGCATAAAATTCACCCCACCCGATTGCCAGCGCCGCGTATATTCCGCCTGCTGTTCTTCGGGACTGGCTTCATGCGCCTTACGCACACTTTTTTCGTAGATGGTGCCGGAACTTGTGTTCTCGCGTGCCTGCTGACGCAATCCCGCGTAGTTACTTTTCCAATGCTGCGCAATTGCATCCGTCATGGGGACGTTACGCGCTGGCACGCTAAAGTTTGGCGTGCGCTGAAAAGTCAGCAATTGCCCGGCTTGTTGCGCGATGACCGGAATACATTGAATCCCGGACGAGCCTGTTCCGATCACGCCGACGCGTTGACCACTGAAATCGACTGGTGTATGTGGCCAGTTACCTGTGTGATATATGTTGCCTTCGAAGGCCTCAATGCCAAGAATGTCAGGCATCCGGGTAGAGGACAGGCAACCAGTTGCCATGATGCAGAAGCGGGTAAAAACGTGCTCGCCATGTTCGGTACAGATATCCCAGAGGCCTTGTTCTTCGTTGTAATGCGCGGCACTGATGCCGGTCTGGAAGGTTATATCGCGACGCAAATCGAAGCGATCGGCGACATGGGATGCGTAGGCTAATATTTCCGGCTGGGCAGCAAAGCGCTCGCTCCATTCGTACTCTTGTTGCAGCGCTTCTGAAAATGAGTAGGAATATTGCATGCTTTCGACGTCACAACGCGCGCCGGGATAGCGGTTCCAATACCATACGCCGCCAACGTCATGACCTTTTTCGAAGGCGCGTGTGGTCAGGCCTAACTCCCTTAAGCGATGCAGCATGTACATGCCCGCGAAGCCTGCGCCAACTACTACTGCGTCTAGCACATTGCTTGCTGGATCTTGGGTAGGGGCGGCTGTAGGCAGAACGCTGCTTTCCGTTGCGATGTTATTTGTCATGGCGTCTCCTCTGGCTTGGAGCCGTGGGGGTTATATTTTTTTGTTGGTACGGCTCGAGCGTGTGTATATTTTTTGATTGGATTAAATAATGCCGCGTTATCTGTATTGTTTGGTTGTTTGGTAATTAAAGCGTTGCTGCTCAGCCGGGGCCGGTCAGCCAGTATATTTTTCTTGCCACGGCTGAGCGCACCCGCAGAAAAATTAATAACCGGCAACGCCTGTGACGGGCACGTCAAATGCCAGTTCAACCGACTTTATGGCTGATGTTTGATTCAGTTTTTACTAATGCCATACAAGCGTTAACTGTCATTACACTTTATGACCTCAAGCGATAGAAGCTGGCAGCTGTATCGTGAAATAGGGCCGCTTTCTCGGTGTCTGACGCGCCGGAGGCAATGCGTTTGTAAGCATTCCATAGCACAGGGTAGCTGCACATGCCTTTGTCCACCGGTGAGTTACTCTCGAACATGCAACGGTCTGCACCGAAGTTTTCGATACACGCGTCGATGTATGGACGCCAGGCCTTGGCTAACTCGCCGGATGATGGTGGTAACGGTTCGGTATGGAAAGTGAAGCCGGTGATTGCCATCGCAAGGCCGCCCAACTTGACACGCACGTTGGGACACGTCGCGAGGGTCTTGATCGACGCTAGCCAATGCATAAACACTTCATCGCGCTTGCCAGCATATGGACCAACGCCTAGCGGGCCGCCTACGTGATTGAGAACAATCGGGGTATCTGGAAATGCACGCGCTAACGCTGTAAGTTCATCGATTTGGGTGTGATACAGCCAGGCATCGAACGTCAGATTAAACGCATTCAGACGGGCAAATCCGGCGCGGAATGCGGGTTCTGCCATTAAGTGGTGTTGCGGGGGAGGAAGCAAACTGGCGGAAAACGCATCATGCCGCGCGGAGATGTGACGGATTCCGCGGAACCGACCGCGCCCTGCCTTGACGTGCGCTTCAAGCACAACATCGACTTGATCGCCTAGCATTAAATCAGCGGTGCCGACGATGCCCGCGCATACTCGGGTGCTGACATTGCGCTTGGCACACTCTTCTGCTACGGATGCGACAAATTCAGTCTCGCCCACTGGGCGCAGTGATTCCGGTCCATCGGTGCGATAGCCGTATCCGCATTGCACAAATACCGTCGCCACCACGTTATGGCCTGCGTTGGCATCAGCCAGCATTTCATCCAGAAAATAACCGCCGCCGCGTTCCCATAAATGGTGATGCGGATCCACGATCGGTAGTTCCGGCGCGATAATTTCTTCCTGCAAGCGAAGCAGCCACGCCTGATCAAGTTCGACGTGTTTAAAAACCGGGATGGGCATACTTGACATGGCGTGATCCTTAACAAGATGAAAGGCGGCGGTTCGCCGAACCTGCATCGGCAAACTTATGGCATACGAAAAAATAGACTGAAACCCTGGGGAACCCAACGCCAACATTACGTTGGCACAAGGCATCCAGCAAGAGTAATCACTAATGATGTAACTAACTTATTTAGCTCACTTATTTAGCTCACTTATTTAGCTCGCTTATTTAGCTCACTTATTCGGCTAACTTATTTTGCCAACTTATTTTAGTTTTTTAATTTAAGCCGCGACTACCGCTGCGTCTCCGACTATCGTAGTGCGGTGCATCACCCGACGTTCATCGGCATCGAACTTGGTGACCTGGTGCATGGTGCAGCGGTTATCCCATAGGACGACGTCATCGGTTTCCCAGCGATGCGAATAAACAAACTGCGGCTGACCAGAAAATGCGGTGAGTTCGGCAATCAGATCGCGACCGGCGCCTGGTGCCATGCCTTCAACTTGTTCGTTATAGATCGGACTGATGTAAAGGGACTTGCGACCGGTTACCGGATGGATCCGCACCAATGGTTGCCAGACCGGTGGCATGGCGGCGCGCTCTGCGTCTGTCAATGGCCGTAAAGAATTTTGTTTTTGCAGGAATTCAAAATCATGCAATGCCTTGCGTCCCTGCACCTCGCGCTTTAACGCTTCCGGCAAGGCTTCATAGACGGCATACATATTTGTGAACTGCGTTTCCCCACCGCTACGACTGACTTCAATACCGTGTAGTAAAGAGCCGGTGCAAGGAATCGCGCGATAACTACTATCGGTATGCCAAAATTGGGCCAGCGATACTTGTCGGGAGGTCGGATGGTCAGGCGGCATCAGGACACCGCTTTCATCTACATTCGAAACTCTAAAAATTTCACGTACGCTTTTGGAACGGATGATGTCTTGATGAAATATTTCAGGGTCGCCAAAGTTGCGCGTAAATTCCACATGCTCCTGATCGGTAATATGCTGTTGAGGAAAAACCAGCACAAGATGCTCTGACCAGATGTCCCGCACTTGCTGGAGAGTTTCTTTATCCAGCGGCTGACGCATATCGATACCAAGCACTTCAGCACCGAGAGCCGAGCCTAAAGGGCGCACTGTAAGTTTGCCCTGCGACGTAGTTTGAACGTTAAGCGACATAAAAATATCTCCGGATTAAAATTATTATTGTGGGTCGGCGGCCCCATCAGAGGTCCACCTAAAAGAGTGCATTTGAACGGACGGCATCAACATGCCAACGAGACTAAATGTCTTCGTATCGTCTTGCGCATTGCTCTGCGCGTTATGGTGATCACTACCTTAAACGCCCTGTAAGGATTACCGCAGCAAAGATTTTTCTCTTGCCTGCATCAAGCGCAATGCTACAAATTAGTCTGCGAAAGAAAAGCCCATCGCCCGCGTGTAGTAGTAAATGCCGCCGTCCTGAATAATCAGGAACATGGCGCGTTTATTGCCTTCGTTGTGATGAGAATGCACGGCAACGCCAGGGGTGATGGTAGTAGCCCATTGCGACCATTCTTTGCGCTTGCCATCAACGATTGAGTAACAGCCTTCGCCTTGAATAATCAATGCCATTGCCATCGCATTGTGGCGATGTGGACGCTGCGCTTCACCCGCAGGTAAGGAGTTCATCGCCACGGTCAATGTTGGCAAAACGTTGCGAATAGCTTCTTGCGAAGTCGAAGAGAAAATCAACGCTGATCCGGGAATATCCTTGCCGCGTCCTACCGCATAGAGCAAATCGATCTGGCGCGTAATTTCATCTGCAGGGTAATGCACTACACAGGTCGGTGCATTGCCTTGGGCTGGCGCGCGGAGATTTTCGAAAGCTAATTGCGGCTCATTAGTGACGATCCACAGCACAGCATCCGCCTCGGTAGTGGCCTTATATACATGCACACCGCCGCCTGGCAGTATGAACACGTCGCCAGTACTCCATTCAATATTTTCAGCTTCGCAAGTGGTGCTACCTATGCCACTGATGACATAGACGATAATGCCACTGGCGACAAATTCAGTGCTCAGCGTTTCGCCGGCTTTAATCTTTGCGTAGCGGGCCAGCGATAGCGGCGTGGTGGCAGGCGTCGCGCTTTCAAGCTGCGCCGATACATCGCAAGGAATCAGGCAGGTCGGGGTATCAGGATGTAATGCTTTGAGCGGTTCATTAACAAAGCTTTGATCTGGTACGGCGGGTAGCTTCACGTCAAACGCGTTCCCAGTGTTGTAATAACGCGCAGCGGCTTGCGCTGGGGTAGTCGGCGCTAAAGCAAGCTGGGCTGGCAAATCTGCAATCGTCCGTGGACGGTTCGTATCTGGCAAAATAATCTCCTTAATATCCGGTGTCGTCTAGCCTTCATTAGTAACAGGCCTGGAACGATCTTATCTGTCCTACGTTACGCCGCTCAACTGGCAGGGTCAAACGAGAAATTCTTATCGATACCAATCAGTACGCGGTAGGTAAAGCGTTCTCCGCCCTTCTTAAACATGCGTACGCTTATGTGCACTCTTTCAACTTAATCCGATGTTGGCGGCAACCTGCAAATGTCGGTCACGATGGCCGCGAAATCGGCGATGGCCGGATCGAGGCTATCGACACGGGTAGCGACAAAAAAAGTAATTGACGGGATCGAAGGACTGGCATTCAACGCACACAGCGTACCGGCTTCAAGATCGTCTTTAACTAACTCATGCGGCATCATGCACACGCATACACCACCACGCGCAACGTAAAGCATGGTGGACATACTGTTACAAAAACTGACTGACCCCGGGACTACCGCAGCTTCTGCGAACCAGCTTTGCATTTGTGTAAATAGGCGCGCTTCGCGATTCAACGAAATGATAGGTAAGGCTGCAATATCGCGGGGTGTTGCTATCGCTAACTGCGCGCTGAGAACGGGAGTGCCAACCCACACCACTTTGAGCGCACCAATCGACACCGCGTTAATTTCCCCATCGTGTATCGGGCCGCCGACTACCGCGACATCTATCGCGCCGCGGCTGAGCTTGGATAAGAGACTGGCATTCAGGTCGATATCAAACTCCACCGCTAATCCGGGATAACGCTGCTTCAATGTGTTGATAATCGCGACCAATGAGCGCGCTGCAATTACTTCCCCCAGTCCGATCTTGACTACGCCGGTGGTGATCTCGGGTTTCCCTGCGACCAAACGCAACTGCGACGCGTCAATGACGACCTTTTCCGCATGCACTAACAGTTCGCGACCTTTTAGCGTCAATTGCACCTGGCGTCCAATGCGATCGAACAAGACCACATCCAGTTCCATTTCTAGCTCACGAATCCGTGAAGAAACGCTAGCCTGCGAGGTGTATAGACGATCAGCGGCCGCACTAAAAGTACCGAGTCGTGAAATCCAGCAAAAGGTTTCAAGTTGCTGAATGTTCATCGCATTCCGGTCAATTTTTCCGTGCGGTTAAAGAGCATGCGGCGGCGGGATGGCTTGGCCATACATTCTGATGGACTGAGAACTTTTAAAGAGTAACGTCGGCGTCATGCCGAATACCTGGCGTACCGAATGACTAAAATGGGTGGCGTCTGGATAACCGGTATTGAGCGCCAGATAGATCAAATTATTTGAGTCCAACAAGCGATACAGCAAACTGCGGCCACGCTTCCAGGAACGAAAACTCCGAAACGATATTCCGACCGTCGCGCGGAACAAGTGTAAAAATCTCGACACCGAAAGCCCCGAATCCGCGGCACAGGAAATAGCTGAAGCCTGACCGCAGGGATTTTCTTTGATACGCTCGACAAGCATGGCAATACGCGACTCGAAAGGCGGCGGACGAACCAGCAGCTGACCGAAAAAAAACATATCGAAGTCTTCCGTCTTTGGATCAATAATGTCGCCAAGACGGTTAATTTTTGCGTAGGCGTCAACTATTCGCTGCACTAGTTCGGGATCAGCAACCTTACCGGAGCGGGATTTCAGATACGCGGGAAGATATTCCAACGCAACCGTCTCCGGCTCGATATGCATGACCGCAACCAAACGGTTATCGCATTCAATCCGGTGTGGCGTATAAGGTTGCACCACTGCAAAATCTGTAGTGATCCAATCGCCATTATCGATGCTAATTCGAATCGGCTCCGACAACGATACATACATCAAAATACTACCCATGACGCGGGTAGTGCGCTGTCCAATCAGACCGGAGTAAAAAACCCGGTCAGAATTGATCCAGATATGGCGTTGGCGCGGTGGACGAGTCGGACGAGTTGGCGTCGGCGTTAGTATCAATTCAGAATTATTGAACATTGCAATATGTACTAACTAAAAATAACCTCGAAATAATAACCAGGTACCAACTAAGTACCGTCCAAATATCGCCGACTCAAACCCGCGACAATTTTCTAGCGTTACCCTGCCGCTAACAATCTTAAGGCCTGCCGTCGCCGCAACGCCGCACGCCCGGCAAAGAATAATTGCCCTAATACGACCAACGAGCATATTCCAATAAATGAAGCACTAATCGGACGATCTATAAATACCATCATGTCTCCACGGGAGAGCAAAAGAGCGCGTCGGAAATTTTCTTCAATCATGGGGCCGAGCACATATCCAAGCAATATCGGCGAGACCGGAAAATCGAGTGCCACGAAGAGTGCACCGACTAGTCCGAATACCAATACTTCACCGACACCGAACAGGCTGTTGTTGGTGCTGTACACGCCGACCGCTATAAAAAATAGCGCCGCAGGAAATAAATAACGATACGGGACCTGCAATAATTTTACCCAGACGCCGATCAGTGGAATATTCAGCACCAGAAGCAATACATTACCAACCCAAAAGCTGGCAATCAAACCCCAAAAAAGGTCGGCATGTTCGGTAATTAACTGCGGTCCAGGTTGAATACCTTGAATTAATAACGCACCCAAAATCAGCGCCATTACCGCGTCGCCCGGTATTCCCAAACTCATGGTGGGAATAAAATCAACTTGTGTTTTAGAATGCGATGCTGCTTCGGGGCTAGCCACACCTTCGATCGCGCCATGACCGAAGCGCTCCGGTGTCTTGGAAATTTTACGTTCAAACGCGTAAGCGATAAATGTCGTAATAGTAGGACCGGTGCCTGGCATCGCGCCGAACAATGTACCAATTAACGTGCCCCGTACCATGGGAAAGAAAGCTTGCTTAAGCTCCGCTTTGCTCGGACGCATGTCTCGGAAGCCCAACTTGACGCCGCTACCGACGATTTCCATTCGGTTGACGCTACGCAGAAATTCTGTGACCCCAAACAGGCCTAGCGCCAATGCTACCAATTCGACTTTGTCGGATAGTTCTAACAACCCCATTGTGAAGCGTGGGGTTCCAGTATTAACATCGGTGCCCACCAGCCCGATCAAGAGTCCGACAATCGTCATCGCCACACCTTTCAGCGGCGACCCTTTAGACATCGTTCCGCCGCATAACAAGCCCAGCAGCATAATCGAAAATATTTCTGTGGGGCCGAACTTGAATGCCACACTGACCAATAATGGCGATGCGAAAATCATCACTACAATTCCAAATGATGCGGCAAAAAATGACGCGATCATTGTGATGCCGAGTGCGGTACCGCCCTTACCCTGGCGGGTCAACGGGTAGCCATCGAGACAGGTCACTGCGTGAGGCGGATGGCAAGGCAGATTTAACAGAATTGCGCCGATGGCTCCGCCATATTGCGATCCGTAAAAAATACCGGCCAACATCAAAATTGCGGGGATCGGGTGCAGAGAATAAGTAATCGGGAGCAGCATCGAGATCGCCGACAACGCACCCATTCCAGGCAAAACCCCGATTAAATTACCGATCAAAACGCCAACAAACGACCACATCAGGTTGTGGGGCTGCAAAGCAACACCAAAGCCTGACCAAAGATCCATTAAAGATTGTCCGATCATCGCTTAACCCCACTGGAATAAAGGAAACTGCAGTTTCAGGGCCCACCAAAATACGATGATGCAGATCACTCCCATGCCTAGCGAGAGGAGCAATGCACTTTTCAGTGAATTATTACGGTCGCCCATTGCCGAAATGAAAACGATGGCAATGGTGGCGGGTAGCAAGCCCCCGTACACTCCCAATACCAGGAAAGCCAGGATAGATAAGACAATGCAAATCCAGCCTCGCCATTCCGGAGCAATGTATTTTTCCTCAGCTTCAGGCGTTGCAGCTTTGGCACCGATAGCGATCATTGCGCCAACAAGTACCAATAAGACACCAAGGGTAACCGGGAAAAATCCTGGACCCATGCGATTCAGACTACCGATATTGTAAGTTTTGCCCTGGACCGCCGCGCCCAGGCCTAACAACATCATCAAGCCACCACCGTAATAATCTTTATTATATTTATTGATGAAATTGCGCATCGTCATCCTCCTGTTCCTGCATGAATTATTTTTATAATTTATTGCATATTAAAAACTTACTTCTGCTAGCAGACCTTGTTTTTTGGCAAGTGTGTCCCACAATACTTCAATAATCATGCCAGCAGATACCACGAGTTGTATTTTTTACTAGCGTACCTTTATCGTACTATTGAGTATTATAATTTACTTTTGAGTAAAATTAAGTTTGCGGCGATAAATAGAGTGATTTTTTCATTGGAAGAACGCGGAGAAATGCAAGCGCCAGATACCCGTGACATGACTACCTGGCAAAATACCGGTAGTGAACACGTCGCATTACCAGCACCGGTGCATTACCCTCACGCTCCAAATATGGCTAAAAAATCAAAACGTATCTCAGGTGAAACAAGTGGGATAAAGCACAATCCGTCGCATTACATTCTGTACTAGCAGACCGCTTTCACCGTCGCCATGGTTACCCCATATCCAATTACGCTACGGATCTCTTTACTTTAGGAAGCAACGCATTGCCGATAATTTGTTTCATTACCTCCGCGGTACCGCCACCGATGCGGCACATGCGTGCATCGGCAAATGCGCGTGCAATCGGGTATTCCCACATATAGCCCCAACCGCCAAACAATTGAAGACACTGGTCCATCACGCGCCCCTGTAATTCAGTGGTTACCAGCTTGGCTGCAGCGGCATCGGTCGGGTCGAGTGCCCCTTTGAGATGCAGCTCAAGGCAGCGGTCAACGAACACGCGCTGCGCCACCAGTTCTGCGTGCAGTTCCGCTAACTTGAAACGCGTATTCTGAAAATCACCCAACGTATGCCCAAACATCGTGCGCTCGGTGACGTACTCAATGGTCCATTGCACCGCTGCCTCCGAGCTCGCCACCGCACGGATCGCCTGCACCAGACGCTCCTGCGATAACTGGGTCATCAGTTGAACGAAACCACCGCCTTCTGCGCCCAGTAAGTTGCTCACTGGTACACGCACATCGGCGAAAAAAAGTTCCGACGTATCTTGCGCTTTGCAGCCAAGTTTTTCGAGCTTGCGTCCGCGCGTAAAACCGGCGCGATCAGTTTCGACCAAGATAAGGCTGACGCCCTTACCGCGTGCCAGAGGATCAGTCTTGCATGCTAATACCAACAAATCGGCGCTATGACCGTTAGTAATAAATACCTTCTGTCCATTAATGACATACTCGCTACCATCGCGTATTGCTTGCGTACGCATCGCTTGCACATCGCTACCGCCTGAAGGTTCGCTCATGCCGAGTGCAGCGACCACTTCGCCGGTCGCCATTTTTGGCAACCAATATTTCTTTTGTTCTTCGGTCCCGAAGTCGACCAGATACGGGGCGACAATATCGGAATGTAAATAGAACGTTGGGCCGGTGGCACCTACTCGCGCCATTTCTTCGATCAAGATCGCGCTATGCAAAAAATCACCGCCCATGCCGCCATACTCTTCCGGCACATTGCAGCAAAGCAATCCTAGCTCCCCTGCTTTTAACCATAGCGAACGGGGAACCATGCCTTCTTTTTCCCACTCTGCATGGAACGGCACCACATGCTCGGCGATAAAGCGCCGCACGGTATCGCGAAAGAGTTCGTAGTCGGCGCTGAAAATAGTACGTGGAATCATTGGGTGCCCAAGGTTAGAGGTTGGCAACAAGTAGAACGTCGCAATGTGCAGTCAGAACGGCTGCACTTTTAGTTATCTGGACTTATGGAAAACCGCCCCAGCGAGGCGTGCTTTTCTGGCCATCTCGCGGTCCGATCAATGTGAACTGGTGCGTATGCCCCAGTTTGCCCAACAATCTGTGGCTGCGAGTTAGCGCACAGCTATCAGGTACCGGTCCACTTAGGTGCGCGTTTTTCGGCGAACGCCAATGCACCTTCCCGGGCGTCGTTAGAACGTATTACCGGACCGGTGATGGCTTCCTGAATCGCAAACATTTCGGCAATCGGCCAGTCTCGTTGCTCAATGATTACACGCTTACTGGCGGCCACCGAGAGCGGCGCATTGGCGAGAATAAGGCGGGCTAGCCGCTTCGCTTCAGCGAGTGCCCCCCCTGGCTCTACCAGTGCATTGATTAATCCGTAACGTTCGAGCCGCTCGGCCGATACCATTTCGCCGGTCAGGGCAAGTTCCATCGCGATGCGTTGCGGAATCAGACGCGGCAACCGCAACAGGCCACCCGCCGCCGCAGCAAGACCGCGTTTGGCTTCTGGCAAACCGAATAATGCTGTACGAGAGGCAACTAGCAGATCGCATGCTAAGGCCGACTCAAATCCGCCAGCCAATGCGTAGCCTTCGACCGCAGCAATCAATGGCTTGCGTGGCGGCGTTAGTGCGATACCCAAGATTCCGCGCCCTTCTACTCGCGTGACCTCCCCCCGCGAGAAAGCCTTTAGGTCCATGCCAGAACAAAAATTACCACCCGCCCCCGTGAGGATGGCCAAGTGCAGGTCGCTTCGGCTCTCCATTTCGTCGATCGCTTCGCATACGCCGTAGGACACCGCCCGGTTCACAGCATTCCTTGCCTGTGGTCGATTAATGGTAATAATTACCAGGCCGTCTTCGTGCGCGACCAAGACTTCGTCCGTCATTGCTTTCTATCCTTATCGTTACTTTAGCATTCGTATTTGATGCGGGAGGCCAGCGCGACTATACTAATTGGTATTATAAAGTACGGTCAAGTAAAAATAGTACCAGCGATCCTGAAAGAATTAAAAAACTTAAGAGGGGACAAGAAATTATGTCGTCAAATCCTGCGCTTAAAATTGGGCGTCCGGACATAATTAAATGGGCATATTCATTTATGCTGAGAGCAATAAACTGTCTTCGAAGATAGACTATTGCTCCATAAACTAGCATCACAGATATGTGGCTACCCTTTAGTATTTGTTTTATACTATTAAGTATATAAAAATCTAAACCAGAATAAAAGGACATATTTATGGCAGCTCTTCCATTGGTCGGCATTCGTATCCTTAGTTTAGCCGAGCAATATCCGGGCCCCTTTGCCACCATGTTGCTAGCCGATCTTGGTGCGGATGTTATTTTGGTTGAAAGGCCCGATGGCGGCGATCCTTCCCGTCGCTTCGCAGGATTATTTACGTCTCTTAACCGCAACAAACGCTCAGTGGCGCTTGATCTTAAATCAGAAGCTGGCCGTGCACAGTTTTTGGAACTGGTGGACTCAGCCGATGTGGTTATTGAGGGCTATCGCCCCGGCGTCATGGCACGTTTAAAGCTGGACGCTGACCTATTGCGTGCGCGCAAGCCAGGCTTGATTTACATGTCAATCTCGTCGTTTGGGCAAACTGGCCCGATGGCTGCGGTGGCCGGACACGATCTGAGCATTCAGGCGTCTGCCGGGATGATCAAGGTACCGCTCGGTCAGGAAGCCAACGCCAACCTGCCGGTACTGCCTTTGGCAGATATCTCATCTGCGATGTTTGCTGCACTGGGCGTCGTCACGGCACTATTTGGACGTACCCGCTCCGGACACGGTAGCCAGATCGATGTCTCCATGTTCGACTCGCTGGTCTGCTGGATGACACCATTTTTGGTGCCCGCAATGAATGCGCTGGAGGTAAGACCGCTGCCGCCAGAAGATCCCGGTTATGGATTATTCGCCACCGCCGATGGACGTCAAATCACGCTGAGTATCGCTGGCGAAGATCACATGTGGCGGGCGCTTTGCGACCTGCTGGGATTAAAGCAATATAGCGCGTTGACTGAGCAGCAACGCAATCATCGCGCCAGGGAAATCGATCCATATTTACGCGCTGCAATTGCCAGCTGTCACTTCGATTGGCTATGTCAACATCTGGAAACCGAGCGCATTGCGTTTGGCCCCGTCTGCGACGTTGATCAAGTAGTGGAAGATGCGCAGGTTAAAGCGCGTAATATGGTGGTGGAGTTTGATGGAAAAAGTAAGCGTGAGCGCTTCATACGGCAACCGTTAATCTTTGACGGAAATATAGGGACCATCAGACATTCTGCCCCTGACCTCGGCGAGCATGGTCCGGCGATATTTGAGGCGTTGTCTGCCGAAGAGTTGCCAGACAACGTGCGGTAAATATCGCGTTATCAGCCTCAGTAAATACACCCGGTCGGACACAACCTGTGTCATGACCGGAATGTTAATTTACTTTACTGAAACAGGCATTCCATTGAGACGTCATTCAACCATCATTGTGTGACGATTCGACGTTGGGACTCACGGGATCAGAATGCAAAAACCCACCTTAGACAGCGCTAACGGGTGGGTTAATGTTACCGACACACAATCCTGACAGGCGGAATCTGGTTTAGCCTGCTTACGATGTTTAGGACGCAGGCGCACGAGGTGTACGAGGTGCACCTTTGCGTCGCGTTGGCTTAGCCTGAATCATTGCCAGTACCAGTTTGGATACCTGTTCAGCAGTTTCCTCTGGCTTCAGCCGCCCATGGGGCCGGTACCAGACACATGACCAGCTCACAATACCGCCAACGGCCAAAGATGCAATTCTGACATCGCTCACGGTAAATTCACCAGTGGCAACACCGTCATCAAGCAAGGCGCACAGTTTTCGATCAAATTCGCGCCGCATCTGTTCGATGACATCACTGTCTTTCTTTGCCAAATGCTTTTGTTCACGGGTGTAAATTGCGATGGCTTCCTGATTTTCTAAGACGGCAATAGTGAAGTCGTGCACCATTGAACGGACTTTTTCGGTCGGTGACTGCTCTGATGCGACTACTTGATCAAGTACCTCGAGTGATGCACGAATACCGCGTGAGCAAATTTCTCCCAGCAATTCGTTCTTAGAGGTGAAATGAGAGTAAATAAACGGTTTAGTGACGTTGATTTTTTCGGCTACTGCCTCTAGCGTCGTGTTATTGAAGCCGTTGTGATAGAACAACTCAACCGCCACTGCGATGATACGCTCACGTTTGAGTCTGGAGACCGCGTCGCGGATGTCCTCAACGTCATTTTCTGTGGCACTTTGCGCTTTACGAACAGAGGCGAGCTTGGGAGAAGGTACCCGCAGGACAGCAGGAGCAGCCTTTCCCGATGCAGCCTTCGCTACGGAAGTTGCACGCTTTTTCACGCTGACGGGTTCTTTGCTCGTAGGATCAGGTAATTTTTTCATGTGTCGTATTTTATACATTTTTCAGCATGTTCACCACAGGGTGACGGATACTTGGTGTTGGATATTGCTCTGACTGCTTATTATCGGATGATATTGGGTGGTGGCGCTTGGTTTGATTGGTTCGTTGTTCGATGGTTTTAACGGTTGGTGCTCTGTGGATGCTGGTCGGGGGTGGCCCGACAGCCAGTTACTTTTTTTTGCCTCGCCAAAAATAAGTAACCAAAAAAAAGGCGACCGCAGAGGCGTCGCCCGCCGTTGGCGGGTCCCCGATTATTTCGACTATCAGTCGGGTCGAAATACCAACTCGCTTCGCTCAAACATGGTTTCCGACAATTCCCGACTGACAGCCGAAATAACCGGCAACGCCTATGACGGGGTAGGTCAACGGCCAGTTCAACTTCAACTTCACCCCCCCAATTAATCCGTGATCGGCTCGAAAAGTAGTTCCGGCGCTTCGGCCTCTAACAAGAATCGCCCTTGCACCGACTGACCGATTGTTGGGGTTACGCCGCGCCATAATCCTAGCGCGCGTACTCCCGCATCAAGATCGACCGTGACCAGGGTATAGGGTAAATCTGCTGCAAAGGCAGGATGAAATGCATGATGCGCTACGGTCCAGCTATGTACGCGGCCTGCACCACTGGCTGGTTTCCAGACTACGGTATCGGCATAACAGGCATCGCATAGCAGACGAGGATAGTGACGTGGCTTATCGCAGACGGCACAATGTTGTACTATCAGGCGGCCTTCAGCGGCAGCTTCCCAGTATGGTCGGGATAATTCGGTGGGCTGCGGTAGCGGTTTATTCGGAATAGTCATTTTTTATCCTTTGCGCATCAGCGCTATCGCGCCATCGCCCATATCGCCATAGCCGGTTACCAGACCGACTTCGGCATTCTCCACTTGCGCTCTGCCGCCCTGACCGCGCAACTGACGTACCAGTTCGACAATGTGGTTGAGGCCCCACACGTGTGCTTGCGATAGCAAGCCGCCATGGGTATTGGTAGGCAGCGCGCCGCCAAGTTGCAAGCGCCCGCCTGAGACGAACGGCCCGCCCTCGCCTTTGGCACAAAACCCCATGTCCTCGATCTGACGGATCACCGCATAGGTAAAACAATCGTAGATTTCTGCCACATCAATGTCTGCGTGCGTCACGCCCGCCATGGCAAAGGCACGTGCTGCTGCTTTACCTATGCCAAGACTGGTCATGTCCGGGCGCTGCGTAATGGATCCTGGAGAATCCGGGTGACCCGAGGCCACGCCGGTAATATATACCCGCGGCTGGCGCAGATCACCCGCACGTTCAGCCGCGCTGACAATGACCGCCGCGCCGCCGTCGCTCTCCAAACTACAATCGAGTAACCGGAAAGGGTCCGAGATCATGCGCGAATCACGATGATCCTCAAGCGTGATCGGTTTTTTCATTAGCGCATTTTCATTTAACAATGCATGTTTACGGCAGGCAACTGCTACCTCGCCGAACTGTTCGACGGTGGTGCCATACAACTCCATATGGCGACGTGCCATCGGCGCATACAACTGTGCTGGCGCAATGGCGCCAAAGGGGTATTCAAATTCGGTTACAAAATGGAATTGCGGCATCTGATGGATGCGCGCACCGGCTTTGTTTGAGCCAGCGCTCACGTTACGGCCGAAAGTAATCAACACGTGGTTGCAAATTCCGGCGGCAACCGCAGCCGCCGCGCATTGCAGCGCCATGACGGGACTAGCGCCGCCATGCGGAATGACCGCCGAAAAGCGCAAATCGGGGATACCGAAATTTTCGATGAAATCGTCCGCCGTTCCACTGACTAACCCTACCGGGATAATGCCATCGATATCCTTTGGGGTAAGGCCAGCATCGGCGATAGCTTTTAGCGATGCTTCAATCTGGAGCTCGAAAGCGGATTTTGTGGAGCCACGCACATACGCCGTCTCACCGACACCTGTTACACATGATTTGTCACGCAGGGACATCATCGTCTCATTTCACTGTTATGTTAGCCGCCGCTACATCTGGCTTTGCGGATAGCTTTACGTCTAACTTGACCACGGGAACACGTTGTCTGTACGCAAGCGCCCGTTTGCGTTCCTGCATCAATTGCTTACGATAAAAGGTCGGGTCGAGTTCAAGCGCATAACGCGGACTGGCAGGATAATGACGCTTCAGAAAAGCTCGCTCTTCGGCTATTGCAACGCGCATCCCTGCCTGGTCAGGCAAATCTACGTCGCCGCAAACCAGATCGGCCAGCCATTCTGCCTGATCGTCCATCATGCGGATATTGCCACCGCCAGCGACGTTGAACAGTCCGACAAAGTATAAACCTGGCTGGCTTGGCGAGACCACGCGCAGGAACAGTTCTGGCTTATGCTCTTGGGTCGATGCAGCATTTTCCGTTAAAAATGGCAGGCCGACTGCATAGCCGGTGGCTGCAATGATAGTGTCAAACGACGCGACGCTGCCATCGACAAAACTGACTTCGTTCCCGCGCACGGATGCGATGCCGGGTTTGGCCGTAATCCGGTTCCAGACAAAGTGTGCCATCAAGCTAGGATGACTGGTAGGATGGGTACGCGTCTTCGGGGTCACAAAACCCCATTGTTCCATGCTGCCGTGCACGATGCGGGTAAGTAATTCGCGCATGGTGCGTCGAAAGGCCCATGGCATCCAGCGTTTTTCAATTTTTCCCAGCACGCGGGAGGTTGGCACGCCGAACAACATACGCGGCATGACCAACACTGGCGACCGCGCGGAAATCGTGGTCGATGAAGTTACGACACAAATATCCGATGCGATATCGACCGCGCTGTTGCCCATGCCAACCACCAGCACACGCTTGTTGCGGAAAGGTTCCGGAATCTGGTAACTATTAGAATGCAGATACTCGCCAGTAAAATCGGCGCGCCAATCTGCATGCTTGGGAACGCCCTGGTGTCCACTGGCGACCACTACAGCACTAAACTCTTCGACACTGCCATCGGCTAATCGTACAGTCCAGCTGCCATCCTTGATCCCTGCCGCGTTGGTTTCCGCTACACCTACTACATTAGAGCGAAAACGGATGTGTGGCAGGACGCCGAAATGTTCGGCATAGGCTTGCAGGTAACGGCTGACTTCAAAGTGATCCGGATATAACGGACCGTCTTTAGGGAAGGGGAAATCTTTATAGGCCGTGATGCTGGCCTCTGAATTCAAGTGCAGAGATCGGTAAGCTGGCGAAAGGCCATTGTCATTCTGGTAGACCCACAGGCCCCCAATAAAAGAGCCGAGTTCGTACACGACGACCTCGACTCCGCGCGCCAGCAAATGCTTGGCCGCGCATAAACCGGCAGCCCCAGCACCGATCACCGCTATCCGCTGAGCGGTCCTGGGTACCGGTTGCATTACTCTGCTACCAGCTCAAACCAAAAATCAAGAACGTCACCGGTCCGCACTTCTGCAAAACGAGTGATAACACGGGTTTTCAACGCCATCTGTTTGGCAGCCGCGTCTGGGTTGGTCAGATCGATGCCTTTGAAGAAACCGCCAATTGCTGTGTCAGCGCCATCCAGCAGCACGTAACCAAAAGCATACGGAGGATCTGGCAAGCCTTGAAATGGCTCGTAGACCATGGTGAACGTTTCGATGCAACCGCCCGGACCGACTTCGACCCACTCAGTGGTTGGCTCAAGCGTCTGATCAGAAAACGCGCGTGGTGGGACCAGCACACGGCCAGTTTCACCGCAGCGACGACCATAAATTTTGCCATGATCGCGGATCTGAACGTAGAACCAGCTTGCTGTTTCTCCCAGCGCGTGATTGTAAGTGATGTTCCAGGCCTCGCGGCGTTTAAGCAGTTCCATTTGTAGTCCTTCAGAAGTTTGATTGATTTTTGGCGATCTCAACAGCCTTACGCTGACAGTGATCGCCTTGTCATACTTTGGATCTTATGCCTCGATAACCATGGTTCCGAAGAACTGATGATCACCACCATTGCCACTGGCAACGCCGACTTTAGCGCCTTTTACCTGATGCGCTCCAGCCTTGCCCCACACTTGCAAAGCTACTTCAGCCACGCGAATCATAGCGGTCACTGCAATCGCATTGGTGCACAACGTGCCACCCGAAGGATTTACCGGAATGTCGCCGCCGAGGGTGTAGCGTCCTTCTTTTAACTGCGCGACCGAGGTGCCGACTTCAGCCAAACCCGCTGATTCGATAGAATGAAACTCGGTATTGCTGAACGGTGCATACAGTTCTGCAACATGTATCTGTTTCTGCGGATCAGTGATACCGGCCATTTTGTATGACCGATCAAATGCACGGCGCAAAGCAAAAGCATCCGCATGATCGGCGGTAAAGTCATTACCCATACGGTCACCGATGTAATAGCTCTCTGAGCAATGACCCAGACCGGTGATCCATACTGCATCCAGATTGCGGTCTTTAATGTATTTTTCCGACGCCAGAATCATCGCACCGCCACCGCTGGATTGCGGACAGCAATCCATCAGTTTGATAGGCCAGCTAATCATGCGTGAGGCCATGACGTCTTCGACGGTCAGCGTTTTGCGTAAATGGGCATTCGGATTCAACGAGGCGTGGTAGCGATTCTTAACGACGACCGCTGCCATGTCTTCCTGCGTCATACCGTACTTTTCCGCATAGCGGACCGCCGACATTGCCAACATCGTGATCGTACCCAATGGCAACGGACGCTCATAAATTGGATCCCAGATCTTGTTGAGCACGGTTTGCGAATCGCCGCACTCACCAACCTTGTCGGCACCTGCCGTCATGACGACATCACTGGCACCGGAGGCAATGTGGTAATACGCAGCGGCGACGCTGGAGATACCCGTTGCACCGCCGGTATTGATACGCAGAAAACGCTTGTTACGTGCGCCTACAGCATCGACGCCCAGTCGTTCAGCGTTACCAATGCCGACCATCGCATCTGGCGACAGTGAATATACAATCGCGTCAATGTCGTCAAATTCTAGTTGACTACCTTGCATGGCGAGCGCTACGGCCTCGCGCACCAAATCCGGATAACTGGCATCGTCACGCTTCGGCTTGAATGCCGATTGACCGATGCCGATAATACCTACACGTGGCTGTTTCATTGGGTTCCTCCCAGATTGCTTCCAAATACGACAACGGTCTGGTACATCATGGCCGGACCGCTGGTGGCGTGCGCCAGAGCGGTCGTTACGTTCGCTGCCTGATGTTTTCCAGCCGTACCCATGATTTGATTCGCGGCTTCTGCAATACGCACTAGCCCACCGCAAAATACAGGATTGATTGACGCAACACCGCCTGACAAATTAAGCGTCGGGTGCGCGTGCTCTGCACTGACAACTTCCGCCCATTGTGCGGGTTCAGCAATACCTAATGCCTGATACGCCAACAGTTCCTGATACGGTGTCGCAGCACTGATTTCAGCAACATCAATCTCTTTTATACTAGCGATACCAGCATCTGCAAACGCCTGGCGCGCGGCTTCTTGTAAAGCCGTTGCTGCGGTCAAATCGCGATCGCCCAGAAATGCCGCTTCAGTCGCCCAACCCATGCCACGCATCCATGCCGGATTGGTAATGCCTGCTTTTTTCACATAGTCTTCTGAGGCCAGCACCAATGCAACCGCACCGGTGGTCGGGGTTCTCATCATCGCTTCACGGACAGGCCAACGTACAGCCTTTGAGGCAGCGATTTCTTTTGCGGTTTCGACCGGGCCGGTGGCTTCTGGATAAGCTTTAGCGCCACGATGACGGTTCTGTTCAACCAACTTTGCCGCCAGCTCTGAAGCTTGCGGATGTGCATTAGTCAATGCATTCGCTTGCAATGCGAAAGAAGACAAATCATCCAGTGGCAAACGACGGTGAAAATAAGGATCAGCGCCCAGACGCTCGACTTCTGACAGCGACGACGCCTCTGTCACACCCCAGGACACCACTAACTGGGTTTCAAAGTGCGCCGAAGCGATTCGCAAAACGCCCATCACAAAAGCATGTTCACCGGCAGATGGTGTAGAAAGAATGTCGCGATCTACCCCACCTACCGAGCCAGAAGCGGCCATGATAGAAATTGCACGACCGTCAACCTGGTCATTCGAAGCGACCAAAATGCCGTCGATATCTTCGATAGGAATTCCTGCACTTTTGAGCGCTGCCTGCGCTACCTCGTACAGGATTTCCTCTAGGGAACGGCGCTCCGAAAGAATCGGAACCATGATGGCTGACCCGATAACAGCCGTAGGTCGGTTAAGTGGCATATATACCTCTGGAGTGAAGCGCGACGACTATGCGGCCGAAGCGCGTTTTTGGGACGCGATGGCAGCAAGTGCCAAAGCGCGTTCAAGAGCCAATTGCTTGAGTTGGCGCCGCTGCAACTTACCAGTCGCGGTGAGCGGCAAACTGGCACAGGGTTCGATATGATCGGGCACTTTATACTTGGATAACTCCGCCCCACAATGCCGCAGCAGCGCAGCAGAATCGAAGTCCTCAGAATTTATGGGCACCACAAATGCAAAAATCAGTTCACCGCGGATGGCATCCGGCACACCCACCACGGCCACCTCCTGCACGGATGGATGCTTGCGCATGACAGCTTCCACCTCGGCTGGAGAAACATTAATACCGGCGCGCTTAATCATCTCGCCAACGCGGCCGACAAACACGAAATCGCCATCTGCGTTGAGCAGACCCATATCGCCGGTTCGGTAAAAACCATCGTCGCTGAATGCACTAGCATTTTGCTCTGCACTAGCGCCTGAATAGCCGAGCGTCGTGTAACCGCGTACTTCTGCCAATCCCGGCATACCAGGCAGCGCCTCAACACCAGTGTCCTCATCAATGAAACGGATTTCCTGGCCTGGCAATGGTGGCCCCTGGCAAAGAGAGCGTCGTTGCGCTGACCAGTGGTGCCACGTTACCGCGCAATTTCCGCAAGTTTCGGTCGCTCCATAAATATTACATAACTCGGTCGCACCCAATATTTCGACGGCAAACAGGAACTCATCCGAACTGCCAATGGTGACGCCAGTGCGCATGGTGGCCAGGCGTTCCTTACGATAGTCACGGTGGTAAGCGATTGCGGAAGTCATTGCTGGCAACGTATAGATGGCGGTACAACCCTCGCGCTCAATGATGTCCATTGCAAGAGCGGGATCGAATTTCTCCATCAGCACCAGGGTCGCACCGTGACCGAAGGTTGCCGGCAGCGCATTGGCACCACCAAAAGCCCAAAACAGCGGCGACGATAGCAACACCCGATCATCGCGCGTCAAACCTTCGCGCTCACCGATATTGAAGCCATTTTCAACTACAGCAAACTGACGCAACGGCACGGCCTTAGGCGCGCTGGTTGACCCCGATGTATACAACACCAGAGCATCGTCGTTTGCGTCAGGATCAACACCTGCCGCTAAAGCAGACAAGGGGCTGGCTCCGTCAATAATGGCGTTATACGAAGGAAATTTAGCGGCGCCGTTTTCGTTATCCAGAAGCCAGATACGCTCTGGTACCGGCACGCCTGGCATGCCTTGCAAAGCCACAAAATCCGATTCAAAATCACGGTCGCCAAAGCGCGCTGCGCTGATGAACAGGACCAACTTGGAATCAGCCAGCAAAAAAGCGAGTTCATTTCTGGTAGACCAGGTACTCAGCGGCACCAGGGTTGCTCCCAGCGCACCAGCACCAAGACAAACGTCGAGCCACTCGACGCGATTACTTAACAATACACCGACACGGTCGCCGCGCTGGACGCCTGCGGCCTGAAACGCACCCGCGACCTTGGCCGCGCGCTGCGCCAGATCGGCATATGTAAAGCGCCCTTGTGCGCAGACCAGAGCGCATGCTTCGTTTGAATATGCGGCTTGCTCACGTACCAGATCAATGAGTGTTCGACTAAAAGGAGGTTTCATTATTAATCCAGTTTCGCGCCTGAGAGTTGTACCAATTCTTTCCATTTCACGCGTTCATTCTTGGCGAATGTCATCGTGTCCTGAGGCGTTGCCCACGTTGATCGTGCGCCAGCTTCGAGAAAGCGCTTCTGCAAATCGGGATCGCTGGAAATAGATTTCAATGCAACCGATAACTTGGAGATAATCGGTGCAGGCGTACTTTTAGGCAGTACGAACGCCCCCCATGAAGCCATGACAAAATCGGGAACACCCGCTTCAGCCATGGTGGGCACTTGCATCAGAGTAGGCCAGCGTTGGGCCGACGTCACTGCCAGCGCTCTCACCTTACCCGCCCGAATTAAACCCATGTAACTCGCGATATTGTCGATCGCGAAATCGGTATCGCCTGCAAGCAACGCTGGCATCGACTGCCCTGCGCCACGGAAAGGGATGTGCTGGGCTTCTAACTTGGTCCGGAAACGAAATAATTCGCCCGCCAGATGTGGCGTAGTACCGACCCCGGCTGAACCGTAAGAAACGCCTTTCGGTTGCTTGCGCGCCCACACCAAAAATTCTTGCACTGTTTTAGCCGGATGCTGAGCAGCGACCACAAACACGTTGCAATTTTCCCAGATCGTAGACACGTACTCAAAATCAGCGACGGGATCGTATCCCAGCTTAGTAAACAGGAATTGATTGATCGACAGCGTGCCGACCGTTGCAGATGCAATCGTGTAACCGTCTGGTCGCGCGCTGCGCACAATTTCCATACCGATATTGCCGCCAGCACCAGTCCGATTATCGACAATAAAACTTTGCCCAAGCTTGCCTTGCAGTTTGACACTTAAGAAGCGCGTCAGTACATCGGAAGCACCACCGACGCTGAAAGGCACGATGATACGGACGATAGATTCGGGCCACGCGGTGTTTTGAGCTGGTGCCGCCTTCAATACCATGGAAGCGCTAGCGGCTATCGCCGTCTGAAGCACCGTACGTCTTGAAACCATTATCTTGTCTCCCGTTATCGCCTCATTCAACCCACCAATAAGGTAGCTTTTGTGACGACTGAACGAATGTTACATTATTCTTCGGAATTTTAAAATACTTATTAGAATTATTTTAGTACTGGCCAGTAAAATATTTTTTATTGCAACGGCACCGGGTCACAGAAAATTTTTTTTAAAACACAAATCGACTTCATAAATATAAGTCCGAGTCCTGTAATCAACTCAAAGATTCACCAGAGATCCGATGACTTTTATGCGTCGTAACACAAGCGGTCGCTTTGGAGAAAGAGCAAAAAATTTCACCACCAGACTTTGCTTCGATAACGCAACTTTTTCCGTGAAGACACACGACGGACGTTGGGATGAATAGCGTGCCTTTTTTGGGACTACTGCATCCCGGCAACGATTCATTGGTACTCCTCTTACTGCAGGTCGCGCATCCTTGCAGTAAAAAAGCTTGATTGCAAACGTGCACGCCAATCTGTCCGGCTCTGATATAGATCAACCGCTTTCCAATATGCGCCTTGTAAAATAATTACTGTGCGGGGCGTCATCCCTGCCGTGGCACCCTACGCTGCGGTAAAAATCTTACGGGCCCTTATTGCAATCTTGCCTTTTGATCCTGCCGAACTAATCTGAAAATTATCTTTTACAATGTGAAAGCGTTCTTAATAAGGTCTGTTACCCATTTATTAGGAGTACAAGATGAAACCCAACGTAAAAGCATCTTCAACCCATATGCCCTGCGGCTCTGTCTCTGCATCTGCCTCGCCATGTACACGCAAGCCCAGGGCCCCAAAAGGCTCAGCATCGCTACTTGCTCTGTGCCTATCCACCGGATGCGCTTTATTTTCAGGTTCTGCGCCGGCAGCGTCGCCACCGCAAAGTTTTTTGGGCACTCCCGCTCCGATGCGCTCTGCTAGCCAAACGATCAGTATTTCTCCCACCACAAATTACGTTAATGTAACGTCGGGGCAGATCGTTCGATTCTCTGTCGGAGGCCAGGAATTTGCGTGGAATTTTGATGTTCCCAACAGTGTTTATTTGTTTGATCTAAATCAGGTTGCACCGGCTAACTTGCTCGATCATGCAGTCCGGGTATACGTTGCTCCGAATCCTATATCAATTTTTTGAGTGGGCTATTGCGCAGGCGAACCCTCATCCAAAAGGGTCTCGCCTGGTATGGGCAGCCCCTTACTTTTGTTCACCCGCGACCACGTAAGCAAATAATGCTGCTATTTCTGGTTGTGAAAGTACGCTTTTCCAAGGCGGCATACTGTTTTTGCCATTGCTTACTGATGAAATAAAGCGTGGGCGCTGCTGCGGTGGAAAAGTGCGCAAGTCAAAGAAGCCGCCGCCCTGGTCAATCATTTTGTCGCCGTGGCACACTGCGCAATTAGCGGCATACAGCTTGGCCCCCTGCAAAATTTGCTCTGGCGGAAACGTATTTAAGGCAACATCCTGCGCAACCGCATCGGCAGCGGCAAATACGCTGCCGCCTATCAATGTAATCGAGAGTGCCATGAGCCTCATACGGAACAGGCATTTGGAGGTAATTGTTCTAACATGAACCAAAATATTTTTCCATATAAAGATCACCCATCGCTATTGCTTTACCGCTCTTGAACGCGATGTTTTGGCGATTGCCTGGCGATGGTTAGCGCGATGGTTAGAATAGTCTTGCTCCGCTATCAGTGCAGCAAGACTGTCTTCAATGTTTAGTCGTTCGCTAGCGCGAACGTCCATACCGAACCGCCCTGCGGAATATTTTTTGCAGATGGCCCTACCCAGCGTTTACCTAGTCCACCAAAGCCGGACATTACGGTCACGTATTGCTTGCCATTCATGGACCAGGTGATTGGACTGGCGTTAATACCGGAGCTGGTCTGAAATTGCCAAATCGTCTTGCCCGTATCGGCATCCAGTGCTATAAACTCACCCGAATGTCGCCCGGTAAAAATCAGGCTCCCGGCGGTCGCAAGCATCGAACTCCAATTAGCACTATCGTTCAGCGGAACCTTCCATTTAGCAATGCCGGTCATAGGATCAATGGCCGCCATAAACCCATGCGGCGCGTCAGGTTCGAAAGCAATCTTGACATCTTTGACACCTAGCCAACGCATGCCAGGTTTGTATGGTGCCACGGTGTCAAGCTTGTACGAAGAAGACATATGAAGCGTGTTGGCATACAACAATCCAGTATGAGGATTGAAAGCTGCATGCGCCCAGTTTTTGGTACCAATAATACTCGGCCAGATTTCAGCGGACTCGCCATTGCGCAGACTCTTGGCGATACCGGTTTCGACCGGGCGGCCGGTCTCCATATCGATATGCGAAGCCCAGTTCACCTTCCCGTAAGGATTAGCTGCCAGTAATTTTCCATTGGCGCGATCAAGCACGTAGGCAAAGCCGTTGCGGTCAAGTTGCATCAAAACGTTACGTGGTTTCCCGCCTATTTTTAGGTCGCCCAGAATCATTTCGGAAGTAGCGTCAAAGTCAAACATATCGTTCGGTGTGAATTGATAATGCCACACGATCTCACCGGTTTTAGGACGCATCGCAATGACCGAAGCCGCGTATAAGCTATCGCCACGCCGTGAGTTCGGATTCCAGGGCGCTGCATTGCCAGTCCCCCAGTACACCAGATCCAGCACAGGATCGTAGCTACCCGTAAGCCAGGTACTGGCACCACCAGTTTTATAAGCGTTTTCAACAGTCCAGGTATCACCGCCCTTTTCATCCGGTGCCGCCGTCGTGTAACGACGCCACAATTGTTTTCCGGTTGCCGGATCGTAGCCATCGACAAAACCCCGTACGCCAAAGTCTGCGCCCGAAACCCCGGTCATTAACACGCCGTTCGCTACCAGCGGTGCACCAGTGATCGAATAGCCATCTTTCCAGTCGCTGACTTTAGTCTTCCAAATTTCTTTTCCGGTCTTTTGGTCGAGTGCGACCATATTCGCGTCCAACGTGCCGCGAAACACCATCCCGTTGTACAAGGCCACGCCTTTGTTAGACACGCCGCAGCACACCACCCGCGGGGTATCGGGATCAAAATCTACTGCAGTACGCCATATTTGTTTGCCGCTCAATGCATCAATGGCGACTGTCCACTTGGCATCGCTGACATACATAACCCCATCCATCACCAACGGCTGCGCCTGCTCGCCAGAATCATTTTCCATACTGAGCGCCCATACCGGCACCAGTTTTTTGACGTTCTTTTTATTGATCTGTTTGAGCGTAGAAAAGCGCTGTTGCTCGTACCCCATACCGTAAGTCAATACATTTTCCGGATGCGCGCTATCGGCACTCAGATTCTCTAGCGTCTGCGCATTTAACGGCAACGTCCCAATCGCGCACAACACTGCAAGCAACCCCAATGATCGTACCGTCTTACGACATTTCATTTGACCCGTCATTGTCTCCACCAATCTTTATCAGTATTTTTATGGAAAAACGCTTCTTACTATTTTTATACTCTTTAGTATAATTTTTTTCTTATTAGTATATCAGCGTATTTTAGTAATTCAGCAGATTAGCCGGGCAAGCGCCACTCAACTTTATACTGACAAATAACGGCGCTTGATTTCGTCGTTATTCCGCAACGCCTGCGCCGAATCGCAGTACACAATCCGGCCTTTATCGATCACCGCTACATGCGATGCGACATGCAGACAAAAATGCATATTCTGCTCGGCCAGCAGAATCGTCGTTCCAGCTTTACGCAAGGCCCCGATCTGGACCGCTATTTGCTGCACAATCACCGGTGCCAGACCTTCACTCGGCTCGTCGAGTAGTAACAGGGTCGGGTTACCCATCAGTGCGCGACCAATCACTAGCATTTGCTGTTCGCCGCCGGACAACTGCCCCGCCAGGCGTGTACGCAAAGGGAGCAATAACGGAAAAGCGTGGTAAATCCTGTCCAGCGTCCAGTCTTCGCGGCCCTCATGCCGAAGGGCGGACCCTGCCTTGGCAGCAAGGGTCAGATTATCCTCCACCGAATGCTCGGGAAAAACTTGCCGGTCCTCTGGTACAAAGGCGAGGCCAGCGCGGGCAATCCGGTAAGGGGGGAGACCGTCAATGTCGTTCCCCTCCAGGCTGATTTTTTTTGCGATACTGGGCATGATTCCGGCAATGGCTTTCATCGTGGTGGACTTGCCTGCGCCATTACGCCCCAGAAGCGCCATGCATTGGCCCCGGCCAACTTCAAGGTCAATCCCAAAAAGCACCTGGCTGGCACCATAAAATGCGGTGAGACCGGCAACCGATAAACTGCTGTCGGTGGTATTCACGCTATTTACAATATTGTCGATACTCACGCCTCTGCCTCGCCAAAACCGGTGCCTAAATAGGCGTCAATCACACCCTGATGGTTGCGGATATAATCCGGCGTGCCCTGCGCCAGCAAAGCGCCGTAATACAGGACGCGGATAGTCTGTGCGCGCGCAAATACGATATCCATATCGTGCTCGATAAAAATGATGGTGATATTTTCACGCTGCCATAAATGATGCACTCGCTCCATCATCAGCAAGCGTTCTTCCGGCCCCATACCGGCAGTCGGCTCATCCAGTAACAACAACCGTGGCTCAAGCGCCAGTGCTAACCCGATATCAAGCAGCTTTTGATCGCCGTGCGGCAGATGTCGGGCAAGCGTATAGGCCCGCGATTCCATGCCGAGCATTTCCAGTAGTTCTGCCGTCCGTTGTTTAATGCTGGATGTTGGGCGTGGGGTAGCAAAGGATGTCGCAAGACTCCCCATCTGGCCTTGATGCGCCATCACTGCGGCGGCCAGCGATTCTGCTACCGTCAATGTCGGGAAGATACTTGAGACCTGAAATGCCCGACCAATCCCGCACCGGACAATTGCTTTAGGCGACAGGCGAGTAATGTCTTTACCATCAAAAACGATACTCCCCGCATCCGCCTTCAATTTTCCGCTGATCAAGTTGAATAACGTGGTCTTGCCCGCACCGTTAGGGCCGATAATTGCCGACAGGCTGCCGCGGGTAAAGTGGGCCGAAAAATCGTTGGTCGCCACCACGCCGCCAAAGGCCTTGGTCACATTGGTCATCGTTAGCATGATAGGTTCGTCCCTGTGTGTCCAGACGCGCGGTCAAGGTGCAGAACCGGGGGTGAACAATGCGTCAGATATCGCTGATAAATCATCAAGGAAGTCTCCTTGCGCTGCGTTTATCACGCGCTGCGATCCAGCGCTCCATGATCAAATCCAGCAAGCCTTTACGCAAGAACATCACGTACAACAAAATAATCGTCCCCAACACCAAACCGTAAAATTTTGTGTGCTCAGTGACGAAATGATTGAGCAAAGTAAGCATGGTGGCACCCATCAGCGGACCCAGGAAACTATTTACACCGCCTAGCATGATCATGAAAATGGCTTCTCCGGACATGGTCCAATAACCAAAATTCGGATACGCTGCACTGACGTATAAACTCATCAAAGCCCCAGCAACGCTGGCGAATGCAGCTGCAATAACAAACGCAGCTAATCGATAATTGCGCACATTCATGCCAAGAAATTCGACCCGGGCGGCATTGTCACGGATCATCCTTAGCGCATAACCGAATGGCGATTTGGTGATGTGCCACAAGACGCCTAGCGACAGAATAACGATACCGGTAATGAAGTAATACAACTGGTTTGCGTTGGACAGGTCAATGCCGAGAAACAATGGCTTGGTGAAGCCACCCGTCAAACCCTGATCACCGCCGGTCAATGTTTGCCAGCTCAGGATCGTGCTATAGAACATCATCTGAATTGCCAGCGTCAAAAAAGTAAAATATATTTCTTTGGTTTTGGTGCAGACCAGTCCAACAATCAATGCCAGCAGCGCACTGCCAAACACCGATACCGCTAGCGCAGCAGGCACTGACCATCCACCGTGTTGCATTAGCAGGCCAAAGCCATAAGCACCGGAGGCATAAAACATCGCATGACCGAAAGAAATCAGCCCCGTATAACCAATCAACAGATTGACCGCGGTGGCGAACAATCCGAAAATCGCGATATGGATGATCAGGTCCAGCACCATGCGCGACGCAATCAGGTGCGGAAGTACCGATAATATTGCAAAAGCCACCACTATCCAACTGCAACTCGACCGCAGTAAAGTAGTGGACACAACTGATGTTGGAAGGTCTCTTTTCATGTCTGCGCAGCCTTACCGAATAAGCCATCCGGGCGCAAAACCAGCACTACCGCCATTAACGCGAATACCAGAATATCAGTAAACATAGGGAATCCAACGCTGCCAAAAGAACGACATAAGCCAATCAGAATCGCCGCCACCAGCGCGCCGCCGATTGAGCCCATGCCACCGATGACGGTGACAATAAACGATTCAATCAGAATCGAAAACCCCATCCCCGGCACAAGTGACCGTACCGGTGCCGCAAGCGCCCCGGCCAACCCTGCCAATCCGGCACCGAGTGCAAACACCCCGGCGTAAAGCAAACTGGTATTGATCCCCAGCGCAGCCGTCATTGATGGATTAGCAGCCACTGCGCGAACCTTGCTTCCAAACGCTGTTTTAACAATCAATAACCAGACCGCTAGTGCCACGATAAAGCTGATGCTTATCAAGAAAATGTAAAAAATCGGAATCGGCGCGCCAGCCACCATTATCGGCGCGCGGGCAAAAATAGGCGGCATGTCCATTGATTGAAATTCGGCCCCGAATACTATTTGCACCACATCGTCGAGCACCAAAATCCAGCCATAACACATCAACAATTGCATCAGAAAATTACTTTGATACAGACGTCGAAAAAAAATCCGTTCCAGTAACACCCCAAACAGCGCAACCCCGACCATGCCAGCGAGGATCGCCAGCAGGTAGCTGTTGGTGAGTCCGTACACGTAGAAGGCAAAATACGCCCCCAACATGTACAGCGATCCATGCGTAAAGTTGACCACCTTCAGAACACCGAAGATGAGTGTCAGACCAGAGGCCACGAGGAACAAAAGCATGCCAATGACAAAGGCATTGAAGCCTTGTGTGAGCAGGCAGGAGGCCGACGACACACAGGCGGTTAACGCGACAATATCCACTTAAACCTCTTCAGCAACAAGAAAGAAAATTGCAATCCTTGATCAGGATCAAGCCCAGCCGTTTTCTTTTTTCCATTTAAGTTCAAGGTCGGTGATCAGGTTCCAATCAGCCATCTTTGCATTTTCGATAAAGGGCTGTTTATTCGTAATCAGGCCCCAACCAGTCGCATAATCCACCAGCGTCTGATCGCTTGCGCGCAGCGTTAACATACCTTTGGTACCAAACGGCGATTTGATCTGCATGCCGCGTAATGCATCGGACATTTTTTTGGAGTCGATCGATTTGGTCTGGCGCATTGCCTCGAACATGAAATTTGCACCGGAAGCCGCTTGCCATGACCAATTAGTCGGGGCATCTTTAAATTTTGCGGTGTAGGCGCTCGCCCAAGCTTTATTTTCCTGGGTATTTGGAAAGGCGCTGAGATAACGGGTACCGGAATGCACGCGCTTTGGCATCGACTTGACCTTTGAAATTGTCGTGAAATCTGCTAGCGCCACGGCGAACAATTCGATCTCGTTGAACAAACCGTACAAATTTCCCTGATCGATAAACGACACCAGATCGCCACCGATCAAACAGGTAAATAACGCCTGTGGCTTTTGCGCCAATATCTTGGTAATGAATTCGGTGTAGTCGGGCTGCGACATCTTTGGCCATGCCTCGCCTACGATTTGGGCTGATGGGCTGAAGAGTTTTAAATAACGCGTGAAGAGTGCAGTGGTGTCCCGTCCATAAGCGTAGTCGGGGCCAACAGTCATCCATCTTGTGAAATTATTTTGTTTGGCGACTTCCGCTGCATATTGGCCCGCCACAATCGCATCTTGCGCCCCTTGCCGTGCGGTCCGGAAAGCGTTCGGTATTTTTAATTTAGGATCGGCAGTAAGCAGCGATATTTCAGGGCTGGCGTGTATGCACAGCGTACCCGTACCGCGTACCACCTCATGCACCGCGAAAGCGCCGTTGGACGCATCGCAATCCAGTATGAAATCACATTTGTCGCTGTTGATTAAATCGCGTGTCAGACGGCTGGACTCTTCTGGCTTGCCTTTAGAGTCGCGTATCAGCAACTCGACATGGCGCCCGTTGAAGCCACCAGCGGCATTGAAGGCGTCTACCTCCAGCTGAGCGCCGTTGGTGGAGGAAATACCAAGTTGCGCAATGCGCCCCGACATAATCGTCGGAATGCCTATTTTGATAGTTTGCGCGGTCTGAGCACGCAAGATAGCGGGAAATCCAAGACTGGCACCCGATACCACGCCAACTTTCGCCGCCATGGTCAACACTTGACGCCGCTTGAGTGAGAATTTATTCATTGTCTCCACCTGTTTTATTTATTATAAAAATCGGATGTCATGCGAATAGTCAGCCCTAACAACAACGTTAAAGCGTAACAATATCTGCAAGCTCCGTTAGAAGCGCTTTGATACTTTTCGAAATATAGGAAATAAATTCTTAATTTCGAAAATAGTACACCATATTTTTTGTGAATTTTGTTTATTTTGATACTCGGAAATACTTTGCCGATTAAACGATACTGCGCCGCGTAGTGATACTTGCCCCTTGCAACGCCTGCTAGCGCCACTAAATTCCAACAGAATTTATTCTTCAGCAAAGGCCAGGCGACCTGCCATAAAAGTGCGTGTGGACGGATTGAAAGTAAAGTGCAGAGTGACGTGCCTGGATTATTAGCGCGCCCCTAAGGAGTTGACAACATATCAAAGGTGGTGCAACGTAACGCGACATCCACTATGTTGCGCAGGATCAATTGCTCCTGATCAGTGTTCCACGCAATAACAAACTCCAGCTCCGGCATTTTTAGTTCCGGCATTAACGGCACCAGTTCACCTCTGGCGACATGCGAGCGCACTAAAATCTCAGGCAGTAAGGCAATACCGGCACCGCTGGCAATGATCGCGATCAACGCACTGATATTGTTGCAGGTGCCGATACCGTCACTGTCAACACCTTGGTCGCGCAGCAGATCCATGGTCATCGAGTGACTTGCCGATGGCTTTGATAAGGACCAGATTGCATGTGCTTCGAGTCGCTCACGCAAGGTTCCTGGCGCCAGATTTTTGGCTTGCAATGCGGGTGCCATCATCCAGCACATACGGACCCATCCCAGAGAGGCCGAGCGCATGTCTGCCCCGACCGCTGGCGCAGCAAAAAGTGCGATGTCAAGTTTGCCGGTTTCGAGCCGTTGCCGCATTGAGGTCGTCAAATCGATTTCGATCTGGTATACCACTTTGGGCATTATTTGACGCAACTCGGCAATGAAAGTCGAGAACCAACTGAGCGCCGCGATTTCTCCAGCACCGATCCGCACCGTGCCACTGGCTGCCTCCGGATTATCCAGATCGCCCACGACGCCATCAAGGCGTCGTAGTAAAGGCTCAACCATTTGTACCAGTTCACGTCCTTGAAACGTCAACGCCATCCGCCGTCCCTGACGCCTGAATAGCGTCACGCCAAGCGCAGCTTCCATTTCGCGTACGCGGGCGGAAATCGCGGGAGGCGAGGCGTTCATCTTCAGCGCCGCGGCATTAAACGTACCGAGCCTGGAAATCCAGCACAGCGTTTCAAGATTGATGAGAGTGACGCGCTTCATCTGCTACCTCAGCCCAAGTCGGCCCACATGGCGCTGGCTGCCTGCATCTCTGCACTCATTGGTAGCGGCTGCGCCCTGCAATAACGTCCGGCGTTGAACATCAAGGGCTCTCCATCATGATACGAAAGCTTATGAACGCGACCCACGAAAAGCACATGGTCACCGCCGTCCAGCGTACTTTCGGTTTGACATTCAAAACTTGCCAGTACGCCTTCCAATACTGGTGAACCGCCGAGGCCATCCTCGAATACGAGCCCGCTAAACTTGTTTTCGCTCGGCGTCGCGAAGCGCTGCGATAGATCGGACTGGGCCACGCCTAGTACATTAATCGCAAAATGTCCCGATGCCAAAAATCCTGGCAACGACGACGCATTGCGCTTCACGCTCCACAGCACTAGCGGTGGATCCAGCGATAGAGCGGAAAAAGAATTCGCTGTCAGCCCTTCCAGTTTGCCGTCGGGGGCACGCGTTGTGATGACGGTCACCCCTGTCGGAAAACGTCCCAGCGCATTGCGTAACTGGCGGCCATCATGCTGTCCGTCCAGCTTCACCGTTGTCATATTAGGCATTAACATTCACGTCTCGTTTTATCCGACATTGGCGTCACCATTTTTAGTCTTCCCCTACCTTTTTATACATTTATTGATTCACAAGGGGTAATACTTTTTCCGCCATCAGGATCATGGAATTGCGCGACAGGTCGCGGTCGGTCCAGTCCACGCCCGCATATAGCAACGTGCCGAACTCACCCGTAACTTGTTTCAACGCGTGCAGTTCATCAGCCACCTTGGCGGGCGAGCCATGGATGACCAATTGCTTCATCACGTCTTCCAGAGTGACGCTGTCATCGGACATCTTTGGATCAGTCTTAAAAACGCCTAGCGAGCCGCGGCGCTTGAGCTTGTTGAACAACGAGCGGTAGTAATAATAATAAGGACCATCCGTACCCATTGCGTAAGCTTCTGCCTTAGCATCATCCTCTGCCACAAACACGGTCTTGGCGACACGCCAGTTAGTAGGGTCGGGAGAACGGTCGGCGCGGGTACATCCCTCAACATACTTGGTCCAATGACTTTTGACCCACATTGGTAATAAAAAGTTAGCTGAAATAGGATCCCAACCGCGCGCGGCTGCTTCGGTAATCCCTTGAGAAAATGGAGCGACTGCGGTCACCACTATCGGCGGATATGGACGTTGTAGCGGCAACGGCACTGTACCCATGCCGGTCTCCGCAATATAAGTCCGCTCGGTCGAGATATTCCAATGCGCGCCCTTCAGGTTGTAGGGCGGCTTGGTGGTCCAAAGTTGCAATAGCTGGTCAATCGCCTCAAGAAACAGTCCGGGACGATGCAAATCATAATTACCAAATACTTCTGCGTCCGAAGGTAACGCACCAGGACTAATACCAAGAATAAAACGCCCGCCGAGTAAATGATCAAGCATGGCAATATTGCTGGCAACGGCTGCCGGATGATGATTGGGAAGATTGATGGTGCCAGTACCGAGTTTAATCTGCTTGGTCGCGTCAATCAGAGTTGCCAGAAAAAGCGCGGAGGAAGTAATATTTTCTTCTGGATCGGTAGCGTGCTCGCCAACATAGCCCTCAACGAAACCAAGCGCATCAGCTAGGATAAATGCCTCCCGATCTTCACGCAGGGAGGTTTGCCAGTCTTTACCAATGGGATGCATCGGCATCGTAAAAAAGCCAAGTTTCATCAAATTTCCTTTTAATTTATGTTACGTCTACCGAGCGGGCCAAATTGCACTGTCACCGGCACAGCACCTTCGCAGTAGTGTAAGTAAGTCGATACATAAATAAAAGTCACATGATTGGATCATAACTATTCAACTTTTCTGAACAATTATGCCTTAACCTGCAACGACGCTCAGAGCGGGTGAAGATTTGTAATGACCCAGACTGCGCTCCACTTGTTCGGCGCAGGTGCGGGCCGCTTCAAGCAGCTTGTGTTCATGGGGTTTGGTTGCACGGCGTCCGATAACCGACACGTGGATTGCCGCAGCTACGTCGCCGTTGGCATGGCGAATCGGAATGGCATAGCCGATGACGCCATCGACGGCTTCCTCTTCACTCTTGGCGTAGCCCTGGGTACGAATGCGCTGATATTCAGCTTCAAGAGCATGCACATCGGTGATGGTGTTGGCGGTGAGTTTTTTCAGTGGACCTGCCAAAGCCCGGGAAGCGAGTCGTTCATCGTTAGCGGCGAACAGCTTACCGGTAGCGGTACAATGCAGGGACAAACGTTCGCCCAGACGGATATCCAGCGAGATGCGCTGGGTGCCCATGCAACGGTCTACATAAAACACGCGCTGACCCATGTGCATGCCCAGATAGACATCGTCACCGATGATTTTTGCGAGGTCTTGCAAATGACGTCGCGCAAGAGGCCGAACGTCGAGCGAAGCGACCGTCGAGAGCGCGATGCCAACCACGCGTGGACCGATCGAATAACGTAAGTCTTCGGTCACTGTTAGCACTTCCGCCGCCACCATGGTTTGCAACATATTGTGGACGCTGCTAACGGGCAGTCCCAACGCTTCTTTAATTTCGGTCAGACGCAAGCCTTCTTTGAACCGGACCAGCAGGTCGAGTACATCGAAGGTACGCAGATATCGGTCAGGGCTCATAAAAATACCTCGCTAAATAGGGGCTTCCGATTTTCCAACCAAGAGAATGCTGGGGGGAAGCATAAACCGATGTTAAAATTCAATTTCGAAATTTCGAAATCTAATTATAGCAATATTTCACCAATGCTATACTTCCTTTCAGCCACTTTAGAAATCCCGCTCAGGCCCGCCTTTATTGGATGCGATCCGAGCGGCCTCGGCAGCGCCAGACTGCCCAGCGCTTAACAATCCACTGGGGTCTGGGCATTTGCTTTGGTTTTTGCCGGGGTTCTCGCTTTGAATCTCGCTTTGAATTTCGCTTTGAATCTTGCTTGGTCTTAATTTACAAATTTGTCATAGTCACTATAGCTACCGTAAGCCTTAAAGCGTTTGGCATCGTAGTCATAGCTGTAGGGCCGCAATCCCACCATTCCAAGGTGATTGTTCGTCGTATAGGTAAGCGGGGACGATGCGCCTTTTGTATCGACGGTAAACCCTTTGTCCATCACTTTCACCAGTTCAGCACGCGTTGGTTCCGCGCCAGCCATGTTGATTGCATGGGCGATCAACTCTCCGACGACCCATCCTGCGGCAAAATTAACGTTGTTTTTCAAATCGGTATAGCCGTATTTATCTACCGCCGTATCCATGTCCTTAATGCCTGCAGAGTCATTAATATCTCCCGGCGTAAAGCAACTGACAAAGTAGTAATCTTTACCAGCGACAGGACCGAGTGCGGAATAAATATTGGGGGTGCCTAACTGCGTAATCGAGAAAGTTGGAATCTTTAGTCCGTATTGCTGCATCGTGCGCATAAACAAAATTGTGGGAGTCGGTACGCCATAGACCGTCACAACGTCCGGTTTCATTGCGCTAACGGCCAGCACCTGCGCGGTCACGTCGGCAGCACCAACTGCGACCGGGAAGGCTTTGGAAGAGCCGCCGTATTTTTTGACTTCGGCGTCAATATATTCAGCATACTCTTTGCCCCCGGCAACATCCATATGCACGGTGGCAACCTTGAGGCCCTTCAACTTAAGTTTATCGGCAAAATAGCCTACCCCAACCTGCGCCATTTGCTTGAATCCACAATAACCGTTGTAGAACATTGGGGTAGCTGGCTCAATCGCGGCTCTGGTCACCGCAAAGGTACCGACCACCGGTAACTTGCCACGGCGAATAGTTGGCATTAACGCGACCTGAGCACTGGAATTTCCCATACCGGACATGCCGAGAACCGGTGTCTGCGTATTCAGTTTTTCATAAGCGACCCGGACTAGCGAGGCATCGTAACGGTCATCTTCGACCAGCAAATTAATCTTGCGTCCGCGAATCCCACCCGCGTCGTTGACCTTGCGCATATATGCCTGCACTCCCCTGACCCAAGGCACCTGAGATGCTGCGCCGGTACCGCTCATGTCCATGACGATACCCCAATCAATTCGATCCGTGTAGACGCCGTCGTTGGGTTGATCAAAGGCATGCGCATTGAGCGTCATGCCAGCAAATATCAATCCTGCGCCGAGGGTACGCAGTTTGGCTACCCTTCCGGCGCTAACGCGCGCGTTAAAAAATTGAGGGTTGATACCGCTAGCGCTAGGTTTTACAAAATTCATTTTGTCTCCGAGGTGTGAAATCCATATCGAAATAGTGGCGCTGGCCAGGGACGACAGCGTATTGGTTAGTCCAAAGCCACTATTATTCGAAATACTGAAAATTATTTTTTATTTTCGAAAATCATACTACATATAAATTGTCATTCCACATGATTTAAATCATTTTATTTTTACTGTGTGACGGCAGTGAATTGAGGCAACCACACTATATATGCCAACATAGGAAGCAACGGCATGTGGTGCAAGGAGCTTCCTTGCAACTTGCACAGCAGGTTTGGGTCCCAACAACAACAACATGGGCCCTTTAAGATTATGGGTTCTATGGTAATATTTTCGTAAATAAAAATTATATTTCGAAATCTGGAAATTTACGACATCACCCGAGTACTCATCCAAAAGGGTAACCGCCCTTCACTGCGCAGCAAGACACACCTCGATGTGGCGCACAACCTATAGGAAACAAGCATGGACATTTCTAGCAATATGGCACCACAAGTATTGACCAAACGTTTGGCGCTAGTGACAGGTGCTGGTCAGGGCAATGGTCGCGCCATTGCAATCGGTCTGGCTAAGGCTGGCGCGCGCGTCATCATTACCGATATCAACGCCAGCGGGATCGCCGAGGTGGAAAGCCAGATCCGCGCCGCTGGCGGTGAAGCCTGGGCGCACGTTCTTGACGTCACGTCAGTGGACGCCTGTGAAGCGCTCGCAAAAACAATCAGCGCCGAAATTGGGCAGGTAGATGTGTTGGTCAATAACGCCGGTATCCTGATCCGTGAGGGAATCGATAGTCCACGTGTGCATGCCAATCTCCAGCGCATGATGGATGTGAATCTGAACGGCGCGTTCAACATTACGCATGCGTTGCTGCCGGCATTGCGCGCTACCAAAGGATCGATCATTAATATTGCGTCGATTGCCGCCTTCGCTGGTCAACCTGGCAGTATGGGGTACTCGCCGTCTAAAGGTGCTATCAAACTACTGACGCAGTCTCTGGCGATAGAGTTGGGCAAAGATGGTATTCGGGTAAATGCTATTGCGCCGGGGGTCATTGAAACAGCGATGACGGTAGACACCCGGGGCACGCCAGCAATAATTAATAAGTTTATGCTCCGCACGCCAATGGCACGCGTCGGTCAGGCCGAAGAGCTGGTTGGACCGGTCGTTTTTCTAGCTTCTGACATGGCTAGCTATATTACCGGCGTCACGCTTCCAGTTGATGGCGGTTTCCTGGCCGGATAACTGTCCATGAAGTTCGCCCGCCTGATCTGGCGGGCTTCAACTTACTCTATACATCCACCCTGTCCCTCGCTTCTTTAATCTAAAGCCGGGACCGGGGTCAGAATAAATCCGCGATAATCATCCTCTGCGATATCAGTACATTCTTTACGATAGACACCGATTTTTGCCACATAAGGCATGAATACTCGGGGTTTACCCGGGATGTTTGCACCCAAAAACCATGAATTAGCCAGTGGGAATAGCGTCTTATTGGCTGCTGCATTGACATGCTCAACCCAATGTTGCTCCGCTTCCTCGCCTGCCTCAATGCTGGTCAACTCACGTTGCGCCAGGTAAGAAATGCAATCACCTATCCATTCGACATGCTGCTCGATGCCGACCACCATATTGACCAGTACCGATGGGCTACCGGCCCCGGTGATGATGAACATATTAGGGAAACCCGCGGTCATCAAACCCAGATAGGTACGCGGTCCGGCTGCCCATTTATCAACCAGCGACAAGCCATTGCGGCCGCGGATGTCGATATTCAGCAACGCTCCCGTCAATGCATCGTAACCTGTCGCACACACTAGCGCGTCAAGCGGGTACTCGCTAGCGCCGCAATGCACGCCCGTAGCGCTGACGGCGGTGATCGGCGTCTGCTTTAGATCGACCAACTTGACGTTGGGGCGATTGTAGGTTTCGTAGTAGCCGGTATCGACGCAAATGCGTTTGGTCCCTAGCGGGTGATCGATGGGACACAACATGTCGGCTACTGTGGGGTCTTCGACGGTGCGTCGAATTTTCCCCCGGACAAAATCGGCGATGGTATCGTTGGCGTTCTTGTCGACCATTAAATCGTTAAAAGCATGGACGAAATTGACGCCTCCTTTATCCCAGCGACGCTGATATTCGTGCGTGCGCTGTTCGTCCGTGACCTGCAAAGCGGCCTTGTCTGAAAATTCATACAACGTGCCAACCTGACGCGCACGGCTGCGATGTTCGTGGTATTCACTCTTCCACTGCTGTTGAACCTCGGGCTTAAGCGCCTCGTTCCAGCCCGGAATGGAGAAATTGGCGGTGCGCTGAAATACCACCAGCTTTTCTGCTTGTTTGGCCAGCGCCGGAATAGCCTGAATCCCGGAAGAACCAGTACCAATCACGCCCACGCGCTTGCCGCCAAAATCTACGCCCTCATGCGGCCATGCGCCGGTGTGGTAAATCTCGCCTGAAAAATTTTCCAGACCTGGAATATCCGGCAATCGGGTCGCCGACAAAGACCCACTGGCCATCACGCAGAAGCGTCCGGAGACTGAATTATGAGTATCCGTCACTAATTGCCATCGGGCGGTGCCTTCATCAAAGGTGGCTGTAGCGACGCGGGTATTAAAAGTTATATCGCGTCGCAAATCAAAGCGCTCCGCTACGTGTTTGATGTAACGTAAAATTTCTGGTTGGGCTGCGTATTTCTCGGTCCAGACCCATTCTTGTTCCAACTCGGAAGAAAACGAATAAGAGTATTGCAGGCTTTCAACATCGCAGCGTGCGCCGGGATATCGGTTCCAGTGCCAGACGCCGCCAACATCGTCCGCGGCCTCAAATACTCTGGCGGTCAAGCCCATCGCCCGTACCCGATGTAGCATATGAAGCCCGGCGAAACCGGCCCCGATGATAATTACATCATAGGCGCCAGCGGCTGCGTTGATGGGTTTCAGTGACTGAAAATCTGACATTATTTCTTTCTTTAGGGGAATGAAAATCGCTATACACCAACGCTAGGCCTCAGTTATATCCGGGCAGCATTCATTGCAGTTCAGACGTAATCGCTAGTTACAGAATGAGCGACCCAAAACATTAGGTCCCCAAATACGCTTTGATGACCACTGGATCAGCCTGCACTTCGCGCGGGGTACCTTGCGCAATCTTGCGGCCAAAATCGAGCACCACGATCTTGTCAGAGATATCCATAATGACCGGAATGTCGTGTTCAACGATCAGGAAACTCACACCGAACTCGTCTCGCACGCGCAAGATCAATTCGGTCATCGCGCTTTTTTCCGCGCTACTCATGCCCGCCATCGGCTCGTCGAGCAATACCAGACGCGCCTTTTGCATTAACGCCCGCGCAAACTCTACTTGTTTTTGACGGCCGTAAGGAAGTTCGCCCGGTAGCACGTCGGCGATATCCGGCATGCCTAAAAATTCCAGTACTTCAGTTGCCGCCACCAACGCATTACGCTGTTCCGCACGCGCCTTTCCGCTTCTCACCGCGCCTTGCAGCAAGCCGGATGAACCTTGTCGATACGCGCCGACCAGCAGATTGTCCATTACCGTCAAGCCGCCAAACAATGCCAGATTTTGGAAGGTCCGCGCGACGCCATGGCGTGACACTTCATGCGCGGCCTTGCCGGTAATGTCAGCACCATCAAAGTCCACGCGACCCGCAGTCGGGCGATACATGCCAGTGACACAATTAAATAACGTAGTTTTACCCGCACCGTTGGGGCCGATCAAGGACGTGATCTCTCCCGCATGCGCGGTAAAAGACACGTTATCCAACGCACTTAACCCTTGAAACCGCATTTGTAACGATTCTATATTTAGCAGGACTGCACTCATGCGAGAACCTCATCAGCACGCTGGCTGCCAAGGTAAGATTGGCGCACCAGATCACTGGCGCCGACTTCGGTGGCACTACCGGAAAGCACAATGCGACCTCGCTCCAATACATAAGCGGTGCTGGCAAATTCAAGCGCCAGACGCGCATTTTGTTCTACCACTAGCATGGATGTACCCAGGGTGTCACCGACAATTTTCAATTGCTCGTAAATACTTTCCACTATCAACGGTGCCAACCCCAGCGACAACTCATCAACGAGAAGCAAGCGCGGCCCGGCCACCAGCGCACGGCCTAATGCCAGCATTTGCTGTTCGCCGCCTGACAGCCAACCCGCAGCTTGTCGACGCCTTTCCAGCAAGCGCGGGAATAACTGGTATACCGCTTCCATCCGCTCTTGCACCGCTGCACGGGGCAGTATTGCAGCGCCGACCTGCAGGTTTTCTTCAACGGTCAATTGCTTGAACACCAAGCGTCCTTCCGGTACTTGCGCCATGCCCAGACGCACCAGCCGGTGTGGCGGCAAACCTAAAATCTCTGTGCCGTTAAAATTAACACTACCTGCAGTTACGCCGCCGCCATGCACTGCAAGTAATCCTGTGATGGCACGAATCAATGTGGTCTTGCCAGCGCCGTTTGCACCCAGTAAAGCGACGATTCGCCCCGCTGGCAACTGCAAGCTAACGCCATCGAGTGCTAGTCCTTTTCGGGCATAGGCCACTGATAGGTTTTCTACATTTAACATTATTTCCATACCGCACTCCGCCAGATAGAAAAACGCTTGCGTAACTGCATGCCCAGGCCAGCCATGCCGCCAGGGGCAAAAATCAGCAAAACGACCACCAGTAAGCCAAAAGTCAGATTAACTAATTGTGGTTTGCTATTTAACAGGAACTGGCCGATCGGCCCTGCCGAGGTTCCGGCGTGGGTGGCAAAACCACTGATTACCGCAGGCAATAACAACCAGATCGCCGCACCGGCCACAGAACCGGCCAGAGAACCCATACCACCAATGATGATCATCGCGATGAATTGAATCGCAAAATTGATGCTAAAAAATTCAGCATTTACGTTGGTCATGTAATACGCGTAGACCGCGCCCGCCATCGCAGCGATGGCAGAGCTGAAGGCGAACGCCTTCAGGCGCAAAATACGCACATCGATACCTGCAGCGGTGGCAGCCAGTTCGTGGTCGCGCATTGCCATCAACGCTCGGCCTTCGCGGGAACGCATGGTATTGCGCAAGCATAAATAAACTACGGCAACCAAAGGCAATAAAAAGAAATACCAGCGCATCGACGAGTCGAGCGCAAATGGCCCTACCCGTGCTTCATTAAAAGGTATGCCCACAACATCGAAAAATTTATACTGATACTCAGACAGCAGAAAGACGACGATAAAGTGCAGCGCCAGCGTGGAGAGTACAAAGTACAAACCGCGCACGCGTAGCGAAGGCAAGCCTGCAATAACACCTGCCCCGGCACCCGCAATGGCAGCGGCGACCAGCACTAACGGAAACGGCCAGCCCCATTGCGTACCAGTGACCGCGGCGGCCATCGCGCCAACGGCGTAAAAAGCACCATGGCCGATGGAAATCAAACCAGCGCAACCGGTCAGATAATTCAACGAGAGAGCGCCCAGAATCGCGATCAACGTCAGATTAATCTGGGTCATGCCAATATTCAGCAATTGCAGGTTGGACAGTCGGTAACCAAATATCGCCCGCTGATCCAGTACGACTGGCAAATAGCACAGGACCGCAATGACTGCGATCACGGTAAGGACACGGCGCCAGCCCCAAGGGAAAATCGGTGTTGGTATCAGCGGAACTACCACCGATGTCATCGCTGGCGTGGAAGGTGTAGTAGAGGTCATCGCGTTACACCCGTCCCAGCTCGCGTTGGCCAAACAAGCCCCACGGACGCACCATCAGAATCATCAGCAAGGGCGCATAAATCAAAATGTCGCGCGCTTTGGGTGAGATATAACCCGAGGCCAGCTGTTCAATCAAACCGACCAGCAAACCACCTACAATCGCACCGGGGATACTTTGCAAGCCACCAATAACCACCGCTGGCAGTGCTAATAAGCCGATGGTTTCAAGGTCTACCGTTGCGACTTGTAGCTGACCTAGGAAGACGCCGCCGATTGCTGCCAGCACGCTACCGATAGCCCAGGCAAACGCATTGATACGATTGACATTGATGCCCGATACCAGCGCCGCTTCATGGCTGTCTGCGGTCGCCCGCATTAACAGTCCGGCCGAGGTAAATTTAAAAAATGCACCGACCCCACCCATGCAGGCCCAGCACACTAGTGCTGCAGTCAAATGCAATTCCGAAATACGCACACCACCAATGACAAAACTGCCGGTTGGTAAAGGCGTAGTCAATGCCCGCGCTTGCGGCCCGTAGATCAATTCGATCACGGCGCGCAGGACAATCGCCAACGCAATCGTGATCATGATGACAGGCAACAATGGGCGTCCCGCCAGAGGGCGGATCAGCAACGCATGAATCACCGCACCAAGCAGCGCGGCGGCAACGATGATGAAGACAATGGCGAACGGAAAAGGTAAACCGAGTTGTGAGCTAGCGGTAACGGCAAGATACGCGCCGCATACCACTAGCATCCCTTGGGCAAAATTGAATACGCCAGTGGCCTTGAAAATAACCGCAAAACCAAGCGCTACGAGGCCATAGATACTTCCTAAGGCGAGACCACTGAAAAGGATTTGGGTCAGCATATTATTTGACGTACTTTTGATAGTCGCTATAGTTACCATACGCTTTAAAGCGCTTGGTATCGTAGTCGTAGTTATATGGTCTCAGCAGAACCAGGCCCAGATGATTGTCACTGGTATATTTGAGTGGAGACGACACCCCGTGCGTATCGACTTCAAAGCCTTTAGCGAGCGCGGCGACCAGTCCGGCCCGGGTTGGCTCGGCACCGGCTTTGGCGATAGATTCTGCTGCCAATTGGCCCACCACCCATCCCGCGACATAATTGCCATCATTCTTTAAGTTGCCGTTGCCATATTTATCTGCAAGCATCGCCATTTCCTTGATTGCAGGAGACTCGTCGATATCCGCTGGCGTAAAGCAGCTTACAAAATAATAGTTACTGCCGGTCTTAGGACCGAGCGCTTCATACACGCCTGGTGTACCAAGATAAGTAATGGCAAAAGTCGGAATATTTAGTCCATATTGCTGCATCGCCCGCATCAATAAGATCGCGGTCGTCGGGACGCCGTGAATTGCAACGAAATCCGGTTTCATCTTGATAATTTCCAAGACCTGTGCGGTAGCATCGGCTGCAGCGACTTTTATCTGGATCGATTGCGAGCTGCCACCACGCTGGGATACAGCCTCATCGATATACGCTGCATACTCTTTACCAGAGGCAACGTCGAGATTGACGACGGCAACTTTCGGCGTTTTCAATTTCAATTTATCAGCGAAAAATCCTACCCCAACCTGCGCCATTTCCCGGAACCCACAAAAGGAGCCATAAAACAACGGTGATGCCGGTTCGACCGCAGCTTTAGTGGTGACATAGGTGCCGACGACAGGGACCTTGCCGCGCCGGATCGATGATGCCAAAGCGACCTGGGCGCTAGAGTTACCAACACCGGAAATGCCTAGCACTGGCGTCTGGTTAGCCAGCTTGTCGTAGGCGACCCGATCAAGCGATGCATCGTAGCGCGTATCTTCGGCGAGGACATTGATTTTGCGTCCCTGGATTCCACCGGCGTCATTGATCTTGCGCATGTACGCACGAAAACCTTTGACCCATGGCAGTTGGGCCGCCGAAGCAGGACCACTCATGTCCATCATGACACCCCAATCGATATGGTCTGCGTAGACGCCATCATTTTCCTGAGCAAAAGCATGGGCGCTAAATGCCACAGTCGCCATGCTCAGGCTTAGCACGAACTTGCTAGCAGAGGCGAACGCCCTGCGGTGCGGTGTATTCATTTTGTCTCCAGAAGTGCCGCCTGGCAGCGCGGGGCTACAGGCAAGTCATTTTTTAATTTATCGGGTTTTACGCAACAGCGCCCCAACGGCGTTGTTCTTTCCTTGCCATACTGGCGTACTATCTGCGTCGGCACGCCTTGCGGGGGCGCTGTTGCGTACGTTCCACTTTCTATCAGGGAGGACCATCGACCTCCCTTTTGATAAAACTATAGTTTATTTATCAATCGAATAAAAAACCAAACCAAGTTATTTCGAATAATCGAAATAAAATCTTTAATTTCGAAAATATTATCACGAAAATTTATGCTGGGGATCAAGATTTTTTATTTTCAGTTTCCCGGAGGAAATAGCTTGTCATCACAGCGAGGCACCACCGTCTATAGCGACCTCGGAACCCGTCATGTATAAGCTATCGTCGGATAAAAGAAACAAAACCAGCTTCGCTATTTCTTCTTTGGTGCCGAGACGTTTCATTGGCACTTGCTGCACACGCCGCAGGTTTTCTTCACGGCTGCGCACGTTGAGCATGTCGGTATCGATAGGTCCCGGATGGACTGAGTTGACCCGAATGTTACGGTCTGCTAATTCCAGAGCGGCGGCTTTGGTCATGCCACGAACCGCCCATTTACTCGCTGTGTAAGCAATCGAATTAGGCGCGCTACGCAGCGCAACCGTAGAAGACATATTGACGATCGTTCCGCTGCCGGTTTCTTCAAAGGCGGAAACGACGGCGCGCATGCCAAGAAAAGTACCTAACTGGTTGATGCGCATATGCCTTTCGAATTGGGCGGTATCAGTCTCGGTCAATGGCAATGGCGTGTACACGCCCGCGTTATTGACCAATCCATGGAGCTTACCCATGCCGCGCGCTACCAGCACGGCGGCGTCCCATTGCGCTTCGGAAGTGACGTCGAGAGGCTGAAAAATACAGGCATCGCCCAATTCTTGCGCAAGCTTGTTACCCTCCTCTATCAGTACATCGGCGATGACTACACGAGCGCCTTCTGCTACCAGAAACCGTGCCTGCGCGGTTCCTATCCCGCGCGCACCACCTGAAATTAAAAATACTCTATCGGTAAATCGCGTCATATCTCATCCTTAAGTATTAAACTGCGCGATGCTGCCCTGCTGCATACGCGTGTTGGTGGTTGACAACATGTATCGTCCCTAATCGCACGGACGTTTGGTCATTGATTGCTGCTGATCGACAGCTAGCGTTGCTCCTGATCCGCGTCAAAGGTGAAGCCCCGATACGATGCGGCGACGATCTCCTCACAAATCACGGTGTAATTACCCAGACCGCCTGCATAAGGCAGAAAAACTTGCGGCTTGCCCGGAATATTCGCGCCCATGAACCATGACTTGGTGGTCGGGAACAGGGTTTTTGCGGCCACTTCGTTGACGTGCGCAACCCATTCGTTTTCGGCGCTGAGCAATGCTTCGGCAGTGCTAAAATTTTTCTCTTGCATGGACGCCAGGCAGTCAGCGATCCAGTTCACATGCTGCTCGATAGACACGATGACATTAGTCAAAATCGACGGGCTGCCAGGACCGGTAATAAAAAATAAATTCGGGAAACCAGCCGTCATCAGGCCGAGATAAGTACGCGGTCCATCAGACCATTTATCTTTGAGAGCGATGCCATCTTTACCGCGAATATCGATCCGGTCAAGTGCGCCGGTGATTGCGTCATAACCGGTGGCGAACACAATACTATCCAATGCGTAAGTGGCGGTGCCGGTACGAATCCCTTCTGGCACGATCTCCTCAATTGGCGACGCACGGATATCCACCAGACTGACATGAGACTGGTTATAAGTCTGGTAATAATTGGTATCGACGCAAATGCGTTTGGTGCCTATCGCATGGTCAGTCGGCGCCAGCAGCGCCGCCAGAGCAGGGTCGGCGACAGTGGCGTGAATCTTATTGCGTACGAATTGTGCTGCGCTATCGTTCGAGTCACGATTGGTATAAATATCGTTAAAGGCGTGCGTGTAGTTGGCCCCACCGCGCAACCAACGGCGCTCATATTCCAGTTGGCGTTCAGCATCGGGGACGTCGCTGGCGGCGCGGGTACTGTATTCATACAAAATGCCGGAGCGGGTCTGTCGCGCTTTTTCACGATGCGCAGTGTAATCGTCTTTCCATAATTGCTGTTCTTCATCCTTCAGCGGCCGATTCCATGCAGGAATACTAAAATTGGGTGTCCGTTGAAAAACCACTAATTCGCTGGCCTGTTCCGCAATGACCGGGATGGTTTGAACGCCCGAGGAACCCGTGCCCACGACTCCCACCCGTTGTCCTGTAAAGTCCACCGGCGTGTGCGGCCAATTTCCGGTGTGGTAACACTTACCCTTGAAATTTTCGAGTCCAGGAAGTTCCGGCATTCTGGCCGCAGAGAGGCAACCCGCTGCGGAAATAACATAATGCGCCTTGAACGTTTCACCCTGATCGGTGGTCACTGTCCAACGATGGCTATCAGCACTAGCCGCCACCGCAGCATCGTCGTTGTAGACAGCACTTATGACCTTCGTGTCGAATGCGATATCGCTGCGCAAAGCGAAGCGATCCGCCACATGGTTGATGTAGCGCAGTATCTCGTCTTGCTTGGGATAACGCTCGGTCCATTGCCATTCTTGTTGTAAGGCTTCCGAAAAAGAGTAAGAGTACTGCATGCTTTCGACGTCACAACGAGCACCCGGATAGCGGTTCCAATACCAGGTTCCGCCGACCCCCTTACCCGCCTCGCACACGCGGGTCGTCAAACCAAGCTGACGCAGGCGATACAACATATACAGACCGGCAAAACCGGCACCAATCACGACCACATCAACAACCCTATCCTTGATAGCAGGAACGCTGGCAGAACTAATCATGTGAATCTCTTTCTATTGAGGTGCAATACCCGGAGCGGGTAACGGTGCGTGCAGGGCAGCACCGATACTGGCACCCAGGAAATCAACAACGGTATTACTGGCGGCTAACAGCTTGCCCATTAAGAGCATGCCGTGAATTTGGTCCGACAGGTGCAACGCTGTAACGCGCACGCCATCACTTTCGAGTTTGCGCGCGTAAGCCTGGCCTTCATCACATAAAGGATCGTTGCTCACGGTGACCACTAAGGCGGGAGCGGTACCGGACAAGCTTGCGGCGCGCAACGGCGATGCTCGCCAGTCAAGGCGATCTTTCACGTCGGGTGTGTAATGCTCGATAAAATAATGCATGGTTGCTGCGGTCAGCAGTACGCCGGACGTTACGGTCTGATAGGACTTGCTGTCTGCAACCAGATCTACAGCGGGATAAATCAACGCTTGATACGCCACCGGCGGCGCACTTCCGTCACGCGCCATTAATGCCAGGACGGCGGCGAGGTTACCGCCCGCGCTGTCACCACCGACGCCGATTCGGTCCGGTGCAATGGCAAGCTCCACCGCATTAGCGCTAATCCAACGCAACGCCGTCGCAGCATCATCTAGGGCGGCAGGATAGCGATGCTCGGGTGCCAGCCGGTAATCAACCGCAACTACACACACCCGCGCTGCATTGGCCAAACGTCGGCATAAACGGTCATGACTTTCAATGTCACCAATCACCCAGCCGCCGCCATGCAAAAACAGCAGACAAGGGAGCACTTCGTTGGGCTGACTGGGCAATGGACGATAGACGCGCAAGCGCAGATTTCCACCCTCCCCGGCTATATCGATATCGCACGCTGATGCGACGTCCACGGCAGGCGGTTGCAGGAGGTCCCGATTGGCCGAGTAGGCGGCCCGCGCTTCCTCGGGCGATAACGCTTCGAACGGTTGACGCCCCGCTGCACGTGCTAATGCAATCAGTCGTTCAACTTCAGGGTCAAATGTTGGCATGAATGCTCGCTCTTTAAAAAATAACGTTAAATTAAGGTAGCGCGTGACAGAAATGGCACAACCAGGGTCACCAACACCACCATACCGTATTAACCGCGGTCACTGCGGTTCGCGCTCGGATTTCGCTTAGTCGTTTATCGATTTGTCATTTATCGCTTGTCCATGTACTTAGCGCATAGCGCATAACGGCAGCGATGTTGACGTAACGAATGCCGATAACTATACTTTAAATTCGAAAAATGTTTCGTTAATTCGAAATGCAATTCTCTCAAGCGAGTTTATTCAAAAGAGGTGTTGACTTGATTCACATGCAAACATTGGCGCAAGCTACAGCGGGACGGAGACGGCGCGATACGCCGCAGTTCGTTGGCTTTATCACTGATCTTATCGTTAGCGATGACGATGCCTGGCCACGACCGCAAGCTTATCTGGTTGAACAGACGCCGAACTGGACGCTGCCGACGCATTTCCATACGCAACACCAATTTCAGCTATTTGTCAGCGGCACCGGATCACTGGGCAAGCACGGCGTCAGGAAGCTAGAAGTACATTATGCATCGCCCTACTCCGCCTATGGGCCGTTGCAATCGGGTCCGGATGGCCTCGCTTATCTGACATTGCGCCTTATCAGCGACACGGGCGCATGGTATCTGCCTGAATCACGTCCGCATTTGCCGCTGCGTATTAAAAAACAGCAGCTTCACGCAGCGCCCAGCGCAGAAGCGATGGCCCAGCCATTAATGACGCTGGAGCACGTAGTCGAAGAAGTATTAATACCTTTAACGGAGAGCGGGCTGGCGGCCTGGTTAATACGAATACCACCAGGCCAAAAGGCCGTGACGCCAGCCTGCGCCGACAATAACGGCGGGCGTTTTTATGTCGTTACAGAAGGTGAGCTAAAGATCGGTGACGTCTCCTTGGCGGCACTGGGATCCCTCTATTCCTCGTCAGTAAAAAATTCCAATCAAGCCCTTGATCTGCAAGCGGTTGCAACGGGGGCCGAATTGATCGTCTTGCAATTTCCCGCTAGCGCAATGGTGCCAACCGACACGGCTGAGACTGCCATGTGATCGGCTTTTGATCGGCTTATGCTCGGCTTCTGCTCGGCTTATTAAGTGCGCTTAGTCCTCTGATTCAGCAGGACTAAGTTGGCGCAACCGCTCAATGGCATCAAGATATTCCAATTGCAAGCGGTACATGACGTCGCGTACAGAGCTTTCTTCATTGATCATTCCGACTACTTGCCCGACCGGAAACGAATACAAGTCTTTGCGTTTAGCCCGTACCACACGGGCATGCGCTTCGTTGTACAGGATGCCTTGCAACGGCGTTGGCAAGTAGGCCGGCGCACCGGGTTGCTCCCATGCTTCGGACAACAGACTCTTAATCATCCTGACCGGCTTACCGGTACGCGCGCGGCGACGTACTGCATCTTCGGTGCGGGTCTCGAACAAGACTTCCTTTTCAAACGGATCCAGCTCACTTTCACGGGTGCCGAGCCAGACACTGCCGCACCAGACGCCCTGCGCACCTAAGGCCAACGCCGCAGCGATCTGACTTCCTTTGGCGATGCCGCCCGCAGCCAGCACGGCGACCTCGTCTCCGCAAGCTTCAACAACCTGCGGCACCAGCACCATAGTAGCGATATCACCTGTGTGTCCACCCGCTTCAGTACCTTGTGCGACGATCAACTGGACGCCCGCAGCACGGTGACGCGCAGCGTGTTCGCCCTTGCCGCACATAGCGCCGACCATGACATTGCGCTCACGCAGTTCCACGACGACATCGGGCGGCGGCGAACCTAGCGCGCTCACGACTAACTTCACTTGTGGATGGTTGAGGGCGACACGTAACAGACGACGTGCGCCGTCGGGCGTCATGTTGCCACGACCATTGACGATAGCGGCGTGGATCCGTTCGCGCTCATCGGCGGGTAGCGGCGGCACACCCGCGTCGTCCAGTAACTTATCCATAAAAGCGCGATGTTCATCCGGTATCAACGCCTCCAGATGCTCCGTACTCGCTTCCGATTGCTTGTCATAGCGTGTCGGAATAATGACATCAACGCCATACGGCCGTCCTGCAACATGTTCGTCAATCCAGCACAATTCGGTTTCCAACTGTTCAGGCGAAAAAGTAGATGCGCCAAGCACGCCGAAACCGCCCGCTTTGGTGACTTCCACCACAACGTCTCGACAGTGGGAAAAAGCAAAGATCGGCAGCTCACAGCCGAGTTTGATACAAATAGGGGTGCGCATGGTTTTTCCTGGAAGAGACAGAATTCGGGACGGCTAACACTACCGATCCGGGACGCGCGCGTCGCGGTTGGCATGCGCGTTCATCGCAGTCGGGGGATGGCGTAATTACAAAGCGATGCCTAGCTTTTTAACGAGCGGGGTCCAGCGCGCTACTTCAGCAGCAACAAATGCCTGGGCTTGCGCGGGACTGGTTTTTAATACCGGTTCGATACCTAATTGCAGTAGTTGTGCCTGCAATTTGGGGCGCGCCATGGCGCGACCAATTGCCAGTGATATCGGCTCTATCACGCTCTGCGGGGTGCCTAACGGCGCAGCGAGCAAATTCGCCGTACCCGCCAATAAATCATAGCCAGCCTCACGCGCTGTCGGAATATTCGGGATATTTTTTTCACGCACTTCAGCCATTGAGGTGATGATGCGTAGCTTGCCAGACTTGTGATACGGCAGCAAAGTGCCCGACGTTTCAACCACAAACTGCACCTCGCCAGAGAGCGCGCCGACGATTGCACCAGCACTACCGTTATAGGCGATATCGGCAACGTCAATGCCTGCCATCGATTTAAATAGCTCCGCAGCCAGATGCACGGTGGTACCAAGCCCGGCATGACCGTAGGAAAGCTTATTTGGATGCGCCTTTGCATAGGCTACCAGCCCCTTAAGGTCGGTTACCGGTAGTGATGGATTAACCGCAATCACAAATGGTGCGTTGCTCAGCAAACCGAGCCACTGAAAATCAGTGACGGCATTATAGGGTGGCTTGGCATGCGAAATCGGTGCCGAAATGGCAGTTGATCCGGTTGCCAGCATCAGTTCGCTGCCGTCCTTTGCCGCACGCAGAAATACCAGCGCAACTGTCATCCCACCCGCGCCCGGCTTGTTGTCAATCACGATCGAATTGCCCATCTCTTCTCGCAAAGCACTGCCGAAAATTCGCGCAAAAGTATCGCCCGACCCGCCCGGCGGAAAACCGACGAGGATTTTAATCAGCGCATCGGGAGAGCGCGCCAGCGCCGGACCAACACCTAATAACAAACCAGGAAAAGCTACTGCCGCGCTTTGAATCAGACGACGGCGCTGTAACGATGCGAGCTTAGTATCTGTCATGAATGTTTTACCTATGGCGATGGAAACGTAGTCGCCGTTGCGAGTGATGGGTGATCGGCCGATGCTTAGGAAGGATTTATTCGTATTTTCGAATTTTTATTCTCTATCTCGAAAATAATACCACGTACGCAAAAAAGAGGGGTTTATTTATGCGCCTGCCGTGGCCTCTAAAAAGGGAATGCGCCTACGCATGAAAACAAAGCTGAACATTATTTACGTTCGCAGGTCGGATAGTAAGGTGGGGGTTTTAATGCGCTGACGGAAGTGCAATACGGATGGGAGTAAAACTAAATGCTGGAAGATTCGGAACTGATTAAAACGGTAAGCACGATGAGAGCGAGTAGTTAAATACCCGAAGCGTCAAGCGGACTGATTACTGAATAAGGAGCAGCAATTCATGGATCGCTGCGTCACTTATATATCCACGACACGTGTAAAACAGTTGATGCAGGCGCACCACAGCCGCATCGCCGCGGTGCGTTTGGCATGAGGAGGCCATCAAATCGTGGTAGGGTCTTTGGCTACGTACACTGTTACCGGTTGGCTCAAGGCATTGGCAGGAGCGACACGGTTCAAGTCGAATGAATATACATTGCTGCCAACATCGAAGGTCCATGTGAATGACTTCTCACCTGAAACGAAGTGAATCGTTTGCCCGCTGGTGACATTGACATACTTGGTACCGGGCTGGATATTGATGGTTTGTGTCGCACCGTTAGCTAGCCCCGGATCACCCAAAAAACTGAGTGGTATCGGGCCCGCGACAGCTGACGCGCAAACGAGGGCAAATGTAGATGCGATCAACGCACCACGAAGATTGGTAGCGGTAACGCCGGGGGTTTTGAATTGGGACATAACGTACTCCTTAAGGTTGATGGTGTCGAATCTGATAGCGCCAGTCGCGTGCGACGAAAGTATTCGTTTTCCTGCGTATTGGCTTTATCTTTATGGTATTCCAGCTGACATTCTGGTAATCAATCGACAGAACCAATTATACACTTTTTACTTTGCATGTTAATATTTAATACGAAAACTAAATTAGGGGCAACTATGACCAGTACTGTTGATCAACATGACCGAGATTTAATGCGTCTGACAATGTCCATTGGACAATTAAGTCGCGCCTACAAATGCGCAGCAGATCAAAGTGTTTCCAATTTGGGACTCTCGCAGGCGACGGCGTGGCCGTTGGTAATGATCGGGCGTCTCGGCAACGGCGTCCGCCCCGGAAGCGTAGCCGAATCACTGGGGTTAGACCCAGCGTCGGTGGTTCGCGTAATCGATCATTTGATCGCCGCTAAACTAGTCGAGCGACGTGAAGACCTTACCGACCGCCGTGCGAAATTGCTGTACCTTACCGACGAAGGGAGTTGTCGGGTGCTACAGCTAGAAGCAGCCTTGCTGCCGTTTCGACGCCAACTGTTTGCGCACGTCGATACCGCAGACATCGCTGCTTGCCTCCGCGTATTTGACGGTTTAGCTGGTGCATTGGGAAGTATCACGGAGCGCACGAAAGGGTCCGAGGTTTGAAGTTGCGATGTGCGGTGTGGAGAGGGCCTGCGGGCCAGCCAGTCAACACTGCATCGCAGCATCGGGAGTGACGCTGATCGTTAGCCAGCGCATGGCCCGATACGAGACGATGCGGTAATATTAAATTATGGATGTGAATGGAGTGGCGACGGCGGTGAGCCGTGCTGGTTCGTTCGGTTGGTTCGGTTGGTCGATAGCTAAAATGGTTAGTGCTCCGTGGATGCTGGCCGGGAGTGGCCCCTGACCTACCCGCCATCGGCGCTACCAGGTGTTTTAGACATCAGGCGGGAATTATTGGCATACATGTTTGAATATGCTGGAATAATCAGACGAACGCGATCACTAAAAAATCGCGCCTTTATTTAGGCGCATAGGCGATGTCCTGCGCTTTGATAATCCCTAATGGCAAGGACGTACCGGCCTCACTAGCCACCATCCTCGCAACAGAGTCATCTAACGAACCTGCGGGCGCCTCACCCACATTAATCACTTTACTTTGATAGAGAAATGTATAGATGCTATTCAACTGTTTGTGTACGCGGTCATCGAACACAAATGGCTTCTCGTCTCTGATAGGGCTGCCGCCGGCTGCAACCGGAATGGCACCGTAAATCGAAAACCACGCCATGCGCAACGTAATACCGGTGGTTTGGCCCATGACTATCTCTGCGACTTTTAAGTGGTTTTTCGGATCTAAAATGAAACGTTGCGCTTCCATTTCCATTTTGACCCAAGCTTTCACGACATCGGGGCGCTGGGTCATAAAGTCGTCGCGCATGGCGATATAGCCAGAATCCGGAATATCAAAGGGAAAACCGGTAATGGCATATTTTGCGATGCCCTCTCCCACCAGATTACCAATTCTTGAGGCGGTTGGCTCCCATAGCGCAACAGCGTCAAGCTTCTTGGCCCGCAAATTTGTACTTAACACTTCCAGCGACTGGTTCATTATTGCGTCGGGCTTGATGTGGGTCCTGTCGATCACATTACCTAAAAAGCGGTCCGCGCAACTCCCCTTGGGGGTCGCAATCGTCTTGCCATTCAACCATTTGATAGCTTCTTGCGATGTCTTGAAATCCGGTGCGTCTGCACGCACCATAATCACGTTGCATCGCTGGCCGGGCGAAAAGCCGGTATTGAGAACCAGCTTCACCTTCGCTTGCTGCGTTTTGGTCGTCACCAAAACCGCCGGCACATCGCCCAGATAGCCAATCTGCTGCTTGCCTGCAAGCATTTGATTAACGATGATAGAGCCTTGCAGTCCAGCCTGAAATTCGACCTCACTTCCCGCGGGCAGAAATTTCTTCCAAAGCGCCAGCCCTCGGATGACAGCGGCGGAATAAGAAACCGTATCGTAAGGTTGATATCCGACCACGATATGCACGGGCTCCCCGACTTTGCCGTATTCATGATCACTGGCGGTTGCGGCATGTAATCCCGAGAGCACCAACAGTACAACCAATAGCGTTTTTTGCACTGGCTGTGCCCACCCGTTTTTCGTAGTCATAGCAGTCTCTTTCGTTTATGTATTTTTAGAATAAAATGGCGAATTAGCTTTGCCAGTATTTTGGTCGTTTTTCTCGGCAGTCTTTCCGATAACCTTCATGACGACTACAAGACGTTGTGCGTGAATTACGTTGATTTATTAATAGCTAAACAGCACGGTGATCAGCATATCTTGTGCCAGGCTCTGAGCACGGTTAACAGGTGATCAGCAGCATAAGTAATGTCGCAAGGTTGATGTGGGGTAGAGCGACTCGGTCAGTAGAGTCCCATAGAAGTATGGATTTCTGACTGGTTATGTTTCGTTTTGATTCCTTCCCGCGTTTCATTTCGAAACATCAGGATAGAAACGCCACGTAACTAAATACACCCTCCAAAAAGCAGTCTCGGCGCAGTCCCGACAAGCTTTTACAAATTTGGATTACGTTTAGAGCAATGTAACAAATGATCAGCGCCCTCCCCTCACCGTCCCCGGTTTGCAGATGGTGTATTGGAGTCGTCGGAAGAATACGGCACTAAACTTTTAATAGAGTACGTTTTTGCTGGATGCAAAAATGACAATATGGTAGGCTAAGATTATGCTCAATATGGCGTCTTAAGCGTTGTGCGTGCGCGCGGCAGCAGGCTATCTACAAAGGGCTTGCATGGATAATCCAATGTGCGCCATTCTGTTGGACTAGCAACCGGCGGCCATGTGATCGGCAAATTGATATCCGTCGTTTTCATCATTTCTTCCCAGTTCGCCATAAGAGCGCGCATAGTGAAGAACAACCGGGCAGTAGCGCGGTTGAGATACAACAGCAGTTATAAAGGGGACGACATGGCATCTTTAAAGCGACAGCGGTGTGGGCATTGCAAGCAGATAACAACGGTATTTATCCAACCTGCACATCGTCCGGTCCAGGCTATACATTCCCCTATTATCCTTCATACGCGTAACCGTCATCGTTTCATCATTGCAACCAGATGAACGAATCTTCCCCTGAAGTTCTTGTGTCGCTGCCGACTAATGAATCCGATTTTTTCAGTTTCGCAGAGACTTTGCCCTGGCCCGTCATTGTGATTCGCAGCAACGGCGAAGTGGCAGGATTAACCAAAGATATCGTGGGGCTTAATGTCTCGCCGGGGCTGACTGACCCGGGTTATTTTTCAACTATATTTTCTGCGTATTCCGAGTCATTGCAAGGTCCTATGTGCTGGCAAATTCCGCAAGAAGTGAAGTTAGCCAGAACTGCCGATGACAACATGTTGGTGCACGAGCGCCTGATCTTACGGCGTGCTTCAACCGGTTCTTATTTAATGATAGTGAACGAAACGAAGTTACGGACGTTAGAAGTTGCGGACATACAAACGGCGCGTCTGGCAGCAATAGGCTTCATGGTGGCAGGCGTGTGCCACGAGATGGGCAATCCTCTGGCTGCAATCCGTTCGATGGTGCAAATACTGGGATCGGACCAAGAGAAGAAGCCAGCCTTCTTTGGAAAAGGACTGGCAAACATAGCCGACAATGTCCGACGACTTCTCGACATATCAGATCGTTTACTGAATTTCGGCAGGGTCGGAGACGCGGCCAGAGCCGGATTTTATGTAGATGAGGCGATTGATCAGGCATTCTCGGTGATGCAGCAAAATGGATGGTCCGCACAGCTAAAAATCGAATTTGTGCGTGATCGCACCGCCGTAATTTTTGGTAGTCTGAACCAATTGCAGGAAGTGTTCGTCAATCTATTTGAAAACGCCGCGCGTGCTATGAATGGGGTTGGCATACTCAACGTACAAACTAGAATTCAAAGTAGTAATTTGGTCGTGGTCCTTGTGAGTGATAGCGGCCCCGGAATTCCCGAGGATATCTTACCAAGAGTCTTTGAACCGTTTTTTACCACGAAGACTTTAAACAGAGGGACCGGGCTCGGCCTGGCCATCAGCAGCGAGATTTTGCTTGAACACGGTGGCCGAATTACTGCCGCAAACAATGCGCAAGGCGGTGCCTGCTTTCAGGTCGAACTACCACTTCTGGGGTCAGCGTTGTGAAGCCTTCCAAGATCGCACCTACCGACCACAACGTGCATGCCGAACGCGTGTTGATCGTTGATGATGACCGGGGAATCGTTGAATGTGTAAAGTGGATATTAGAAGCAAAGGGCTATGACTGTGCGGTGACATATACCGGCGCTGATGGAATAGCCATGCTGCAAACCCGTGGATTTGATCTGGTGATTACTGACCTGAAGTTACCAGACATGACCGGCCTGGAAATCATCGAGGCCGTAAAAAATATGGAGTTGGATATGCCCGTCATTCTTATGACGAGCTTTTCATCCGTTGAAAGCGCTATCGAAGCCCTGCGCAAAGGTGCTGTCGATTACATCATAAAACCCTTTCATAATGACGACTTCGGGTTCGCTATAGACCGTGCGATGAACGAGCGGCGCGACCGACGCGAAAATGCAGTCTTAAAGCGGCAGTTACGCAAGGTGTATACCAAGAATCAAATTATCGGCGAGAGCGAAAACGTACGCAAGCTCCAGGCAATGATTCAACGCATCGCACCGACCGACGCCAACGTTCTGATTCAAGGCGAAAGTGGTACCGGCAAAGAGCTGGTAGCGCAGGCACTGCATTACGGAGGACCACGTGCCGAGCGCCCGTTTGTACCCGTTAACTGCGGCGCAATTCCATCAGAATTGCTGGAGTCTGAACTCTTCGGTCATGCGAAAGGGGCATTCACTGGCGCCGTTAGCGCCAATCAGGGCTTGATCCGGCAAGCTAGCGGTGGGACGTTGTTTCTCGACGAGATTTCAGAAATGCCACTGACCGTACAGGTTAAACTTCTGCGGGTAATTCAAGAGCGGCAGGTGCGCCCGGTCGGCTCGACGCAAACCTATGTGACAGACACCCGCTTCGTCGCTGCCAGTAACCGCAATCTTAAGGTAGAGGCGGAAAAAGGTAATTTTCGCGCTGATTTATTTTACCGGCTTAACGTCATTACCATTCAGGTTCCTCCACTGCGCGACAGGGAGAACGATATCGAAATTTTAGCCCGACATTTTTTAGACTATCACAGTAAAAAATTAGGCGGCAGAAGGTATCAGATGAATCAGGAATTTATCAAATTTCTGAATTACTACGAATGGCCGGGAAATATTCGTGAACTTGAAAATCTGATTGAACGGGTTGTGATTCTTGCTGACTCCGATGTACTCACCTCAGTTGATCTGGTTGATATGCTGTCAGCACCATCGTCAGAACAAAAAAATCCGGCACCGGATGTTGGCGTACCTTTGTCTATCGAAGAGTACACCAAAGAAACCATTCTTCTGCATCAGGATACGAATACCGAAGCCGAACTGGCTGCCATTCTTGGAATCGGCAGAAAGGCCTTGTGGATACGCAGACGAGAATGGGGCCTTTTCAAAGAGAATAAATAAGGCTTTCCGGTTGCATGCTATAGATGCGCTGGCGTTACTCATAGCGAATGCAAATACATTGACGTTATTTCAAACGTCTGCCGGAGGTATGTTTTTTGCTTTATTCTATTTAAGGCGTGCGCACTATTACACAATCATTGCGGGAAGCATTACCCTGCTGGTGTTTTGTATGCGCGCTGTTCGACCTTCAATGCCTTGAATTATTCACGGGAGTAACCCCTATGCCCGATGCAATTATCCAGCAAGCTTCTCTGTTGGCAATGTTGACTCAGACCAAATTTTTCTCCGGTCTGTCCGCATCCCAGCTTTCGTTAGTCGCTTCTGTTAGCCAAGTGGAAGAATGGCCTTCCGGACACCCCATCTATAAGATCGGAGAAAATGCCGGTACGCTGTACGTTCTCATTGACGGCATGGTGCGTTTTGCTATTAGCCTTGGCAGCCGCGAGACATCTGCAGGTGACATCCTGCACCGCGGCCAGGTTTTTGGCTGGTCATCGCTTACCCCAACCTCCAACATCCGGCTAGCCACAGCCACCTGCATCACCTCTTGCAAGGCTCTTGCCATTGATGGTGAGGGCCTGTCGTTGATCATGGAGCAGGATCACACCATCGGCTACCGCTTAATGACGCAGGTCACCGCCTTGATAACTGGCACGCTGGTAGCGTTTGCCTGCGGCTAACCGAGCCCTACCCACATGAATTTATGGCTGATCCTGGTTGCGTTCGTCGTCGGTGTGATGATAGGCGCGGTCGGTATCGGCGGATTACTGCTAGTTCCGGCGATTGCTTTTCTGGCCCATCTGCCCGTTCAGACGGCGATGGCGACGGCGCTCCTGAGCTTTATTTTTACAGGGGTTCTGGGGACGTTTCTGTTCCATCAACGCGGCAGTATCGATTGGTATATCGCTAGACCCGTCTGCACAGGTGCGGCAATCTCAGGATTTTTCGGGGCATGGGCTAATTCGCGCATAGATCCGCATACGCTCATTTTTCTGTTGGCAAGCGTGATCGCAGTGGCAGGAGTCAACACCGCGATGCCGCGCTCAATAGAAAGGCCTCCGGTATTTTCAAGCAATCCGGGGCGGCAACAGATTCTCTTATTTTGGATTGGGGCAGTATGCGGCTTTGGCTCCGGGTTGACAGGGGTCGGCGGCCCCGCATTATCGGTGCCAATGTTGCTACTGTTTGGATTTTCTCCGCTCAGTGCGATTGGCGCGAGTCAGGTGATCCAGATCCTGGCGGCAATCTCGGGAACGCTAGGGAACCTCCGCTATGGCACGATCGACTTCCAGCTTGCGGCAGTATTAATTATTGTTGAATTGCTCGGCGTCCATCTGGGTGTGCGCATCGTTCACGCGTTGAACCCACGCACCTTACGCAGCGCTGTTGCCATTTTTTGTGTGTTGGTCAGCGCTGGCCTTATCTTGCGTTCGCTCAATATCGTCTAACGTGCTCAGGAAATAGTTTTGTAATAAAGATTTTGTGGATGGTTCGCTTGCGCAAAAAAGAACCAGCGCTCGGCCAGTAAGCCAGCGTATTGAATCACAAAAATAGTGCAGAACAAGGCCGCCGATACGGTACTCCTACCGAGAACCAGCAATAGCAATAGCAGCGGAAGGATAAAGGTAAACACCAAAAAAAACCATTTGACTGAGCGCAAAATATGCGGGGTCTTGCCATGAAAGAATTCTCGGGTGTTGAATGATCCACCCATAAATCCCTGCGATTTCTGTACGATACGTGGATGGTGTATTCCCAATGCAGTTTGTAACGACGACTTCGGTTTCAGTCTTTTATTCCGAACCAGTGAGGCGGAACGGACTGCCAGCGCGCTTGCTGTCAGCAAGATTGCAGCGGCGGCAAAGGTCCTCGTGAGGTCAGGTTCAACGAACGCGGCCACTGCGGTCGCCAGCGAGCATCCTGACGCGCATCCTAGCAAAAAATAATTCATCAGCGTCAACGGGCTGGCCCATTCTTGCAGGAAGCGGATACATGCGTAAATCATACCAGTGCAAATGAACAGTGCAACACAGACCACGGCAGTAACTGCACCTACCGCTAACGACATGTCCCACTGCGCAAAATGCGCGTAACCATAAACGATTAATAGCGCCATGAAAATCGGTAACACGATGACTTCACGTGACAACCATGAGGTGCGCCACATTGCGGCTGCGCGCCAGGCGCGTTCAGGATGGCCGAGATGGAAAAACGACGCAATCAGTCCCAGGCCACTCAATAGCAATGCAATCAAACTACCCGAGACAAAGAGCGCAACGCTGTTTTCAATGCGAATAAGTTGTAGTCTGCTAGCAAGCTCAACTACGTACAGCGCTAAAAAAAGACCCTGGCCAGCACCAATAAGAGTAGTCAGAAAGATGACGGAAGCAGCGGGATTCATCAGATATACTCCGAAAAACCCGGCCTTTGGGCCGGGAGCGAAAGACATCAACTGCGCAGCAATCGATGCCCTTCAGGTGAAAGAATATTCCACACTACTTTGTGGCTGCACAAGCGAAACATAATTTACCAGACTTGCCGTCATTCACCGGTCTATCAATCACTTTTTTACCAGCTCACAGTATCGTCTAGCGACGGTGACGGGATCGAGGATTTCGGCAACCTCTCGTCGATTCTGATGGGATTATCCACCCGCATGATTTGATCCTCGCGCAGATTCGGCTCGGTCCGGCGGCGCGGCAAATAGTGATTTGATGGCTTGGTGCCCCATTCCGGCATGAGTGCATAGCCGCCGCGCTCTCGTATCGCGACGGACACTGTGGAGTCAGGGTCGTGAATATCGCCGAACAAGCGTGCGCTGGTGGGACATGCCATGACGCAGGCCGGTTGTCGGTCTGCTATTGGTAGTGCCGGATTATCGATCCTGTCTGCGCACAGCGTGCACTTGGTCATTTCCTGCCGTTTTTCATCGAGTTCACGTACGCCGTATGGACAGGCCCACGCGCAATAGCCACAGCCGATACACTTGTCATAGTCAACCAGCACGATACCATCGGACTTGCGTTTGTAGCTTGCTCCGGTAGGACATACCGGGACGCATGGCGGCTCTTCGCAATGCAGGCATGACTTAGGAAAATGGATGGTCTCGGTAGTCGGAAACTCACCTACTTCGAAGGTCTGCACACGGTTGAAGAACGTGCCAGTGGGGTTCTCATCGTAGGGGCGCTCGTCGGCCAGATACCCGGCACTGCCGGAGGTGTTCCAGGATTTGCAGCTTGTCACGCAGGCTTGGCAGCCAACGCAGACGTTCAGGTCTATTACAAGGGCCAACTGGGTCACGATTATTCTCCATCTGATGGTTAAATGGGTCGTCGTAGCAATCTTCGCTGCTTTCGGCGTAGCTGCTGCTACCGTCGATCAACATCGGCGGTATGCGCCTAGTATTTTTTCGGTGGCACGTCCCGTCCGGCGACATACGCCTGCCAGACCCGACGCAGGGTTTTAGTTCCTGGCAGCGGCGCTACGAGCGAAAATTGTGGTGATGTTTCCTTGGGCTCTTCCGGTCCCGCCTTGTAAATGCGCACCTTGACGTCGTACCAGCCCGCCTGCCCGGTGACCGGGTCAGAATTCGAATACACGTGCCCGCCCTCATCCGGTGGAAGCTCCTCTGACAGCAGATGGTTGAGCAAAAATCCTTTGCGTGATTCGTTCGCATTCGGACCAAGATTCCAGGCACCGGCGGCCTTGCCAATCGCGTTCCAGGTCCATACCGTGCCCGGTTCGACCGCTTCGCTGAACCGGCACATGCAGCGCACTTTTCCCCATACCGATTCGACCCACATCCAGTCGCCATCCGCGATGCCTTGGGCTTGCGCTACCAATGGATTGACATACAAGTAGTTGTGGGTGTGAATCTGCCGCAACCACGCATTCTGTGAATCCCACGAGTGATACATTGCCATCGGTCGTTGGGTTACCGCATTAAGGGGAAATTTGGTCGTATCGGAGGCCTGCCCTTCGAGTGGTTCGAAATAAAAAGGCAGAGGATCGAAATGTGTTTCGATACGCTTGCGTAAATGGTCCGGGGGTTGTTTTCCCGGACGCTTGCCTTGCGCCGCTAATCGAAATTTTTGCAACACTTCGGAGTAAATATGAATCAAGATCGGGTCCGCGTCACGCCGCATGCGCACGCTCTTCGACCAGTCCATGTAACCCTTATTCCAGTTACGCATGTATTGATAAGAAGCTGGTAATTCGTGATGGAAAAAACAGTTATTTTTGGCATACATTTCCCACTGCTTTGGGTTCGGTTCACCACAAATCGATTTATCACCATCTTTGCCGCGCCAACCGGCCAGGAAGCCGATGCCCGAGCCGGGCGCGGTCTCATAATTAACCACAAAATCAGGATAGTTTTTAAACTTGCGCGATCCGTCGGGGTGAACAAACGCGGGCAGTTTAAGACGGCCTCCCAACTCTATAATGACTTCCTGAAACGGTCTGCATTCGCCTAGCGGTGCCACCACCGGAATCCGTACCGCATCAACCGGGCCATCAAACTCTGAAATGGGCCGGTCAAGAATCGACATGACATCATGCCGTTCTAAATAGGTTGTATCGGGCAGAATCAGGTCAGCAAAGGCCGTCATTTCGGATTGAAACGCGTCACAGACCACGAGAAACGGAATCTTGAATTCGCCGTCTTCGGATCGGTCATTGAGCATCTTTCTTACTTCGCCCGTGTTCATACTTGAATTCCACGCCATGTTGGCCATAAAAATAAGCAATGTGTCGATCTTATACGGGTCTCCGCGCCAGGCATTGGTAATGACGTTATGCATCAACCCGTGCACCGAGAGCGGATGCTCCCAGGAAAATGCTTTGTCGATACGCACCGGCTTTCCGTCCGCATCAACAGCAAGGTCGTTCGGGTCTGCAGGAAAGCCCAGCGGCATTCCCTCCAGCACAGAATTTGGTTTAACGTCCTGCGGACCGCGCGGTGGCTTGGCGATCGGCGGGATGGCACGCGGAAAAGGCGCTTTGTGGCGGAATCCGCCGGGCCGGTCTATCGTTCCCAGCAGACTCATCAAAATGGCCAGCGCCCGCACGGTTTGAAAGCCATTAGAGTGCGCCGCAAGGCCCCGCATTGCATGGAAGGCAACCGGGTTGCCGGTGACGCTGGTGTGTTCTTTACCCCAGGAATCAGTCCAGGAAATCGGCAACTGAATCTTGTGATCTCGCGCAGTAACGCCCATTTCATGGGCTAGCCGATAAATCGTTTCCGCAGGAATGCCGGTAATCTCCGAGGCCCACTCCGGGGTGTACTGCTTAACCCGATCAATCAATAACTGAAACGCGGGTTTAACAACGGTGCCGTCTGCCAGTGCAAATTCACCGCGCAAACAGGGGTCTGCTCCCGGCGTATGGGTGGGGACGATTTTGTCGGACAGGCGATCCCACCAGAATTTATTATGCGGATAATCGGGATTAATGGGGTCCGACTCCGGGTCCATCGCAAACATTCCGAAATCGTCATCTCCGTCTTGTTGATTGACCAATTGTCCGGCGTTGCTGTAACGCGCCAGAAATTCACGGTCGTACAGACCTTTTTCAATGATTTCATTAATTAGGGCCAACAGCAGTGCGCCATCGGTCCCAGGCTTGATCGGTATCCACTCGTCGGCGACAGCAGAATAACCGGTACGCACCGGATTGATGGAGATAAACCTGGCGCCGTTACGTTTGAATTTGGAAATCGCGATCTTAAGCGGGTTGGAATGATGGTCCTCTGCGGTGCCGATCATCACAAAGAGTTTGGCATGGTCCAAATCAGGGCCGCCGAACTCCCAAAAAGATCCGCCGATCGTATAGATCATCCCGGCTGCCATGTTGACGGAACAGAATCCACCATGCGCGGCATAATTTGGCGTACCAAATTGCTTGGCAAACAAGCCCGTCAACGCCTGCATCTGATCGCGTCCGGTAAACAACGCGAACTTTTTCGGATCAGTCGCGCGTATCCCCGCCAAACGGGTCTCTAATAAACTATAGGCTTGCTCCCAGCTGATCTCGTCGAATTCACTTTTGCCACGATCCGATCCGGCACGACGCAATAGCGGCACTGTCAGCCTTGCGGGAGATTGCTGCTTCATGATGCCAGATGCGCCCTTGGCACAAATCACCCCTTTGTTCAGAGGATGCTCAGGGTTGCCATCAATGTACCGAATATTCCCGTCACGCAAATGGACCCGAATGCCGCAACGGCACGCACACATATAACATGTCGTCGTTTTAATTTCGAGACCGGCGATATTTTCTGACAAGATATTTGATTCAGGGGATGACTCCGACATTGATGTCTCCGGTATGAGTTTTAAAACTAATTAACCGCTGCCCTCGCACACAGAAGCGCTGCGCCGCTACCAAGTCCCTATGCAAATGTAGTGCCACGTCTACACAATCGTTCTTTGCTCTAATCGAAGACAGCGCACTTCTCCCGTTCACTTAGTTAGTTCACACCACGCTTCACACGGTAGCGACGTTGGTGCATCGGCATCGCTATCTGCGTGGCGATCGGATGATTCAAATTGCTATCAGGTTTCAAAACGACACATTCTAAAGTTTCAAAACGAAACAACAAGCGAGTTTCGAAATGACACGCGCCGAGGTTTCAGAATGAAACACCTTGATATTAATAGGAGGCGAATAGGTGAAGAATGAAGCCGACAGCATCCGGCAGAAGTATCAGAAATTTTGAAAAAGCCCGGGGAAGCAAGGTCAGACCGGAAAGCTAAATTGGGCAGGCACGAACTATGCTCAAGCTGAAGGAGCGATGTTATTCGCAAACCTACGATCATCGATATCCCAACTTTGAAAGATAGCTGCCATGGCACGTAACGCATTCGAATGGACCGAAACCCCGCAATTTCCACCCACGCATTATGTGGATACTGCCATCTACACTAACGACCAGTTGTTCCGCGAAGAGCAACAGAAGATTTTTAATAAATGCTGGATCATTGCCTGTCATGAATCTGAATTGCCAAATGCCTTTGACTATCGCACCTTCAATCATCCCGGTGGCGCGCCGCTGATCGTGGTGCGCGGGGAGGACATGCAAATACGCAGTTTTTATAATATTTGTCCGCACCGCGGTAACACCCTGTTGTATGACCCGGTTGGGAACGCCAAACGCATCACGTGTATTTTTCATGCATGGTCGTTCAATACCACTGGCGATTGCATTGATATCTCTCGTGGCAAACAAGGGTATCAGGAACGCTTTGGGTGCGAAAAAGCGGGACTGCGGGAGGTAAAAACCGGCGTCGCGTGCGGGGGCTTTGTATGGGTCAATACTGACGATGATTGCTGTTCGCTAAAAGAGTATATCGGTGATGCCATGGAACTACTCGACGGGCATCTCGATGCACCGCTTGAGGTATTCCACTATCACAAGGCGATTGTCAATACCAACTACAAGCTTTGGCATGACACCAACAGCGAGTTTTATCATGACTACATGCATTACTTCAATCGTATAACCGGGATGATTCAACCCGGCTATTTTGATCGCAAGTACACCGGCTACCCCAACGGCCATGCATCGGTCGGATCAATGGCAATCAAATATGACGCCTACGAAGGTAGCAAACAACGTGGTGTCGGATGGCCGGGCCTGGCCCCGGGCGGATGGGTGCTGATCGACATGTTTCCTGGCATGACATACAACCTGAGAACCTCAGTATTACGCATGGATACGGCGATTCCCCTTGGTCCAAACAAACTCCTTATCGAATTTCGCGGTCTGGGACTAAAGAGCGATACTCCCGAAGAACGCGCCGAGCGGGTGCGGGACCACAATCAGATTTGGGGACCGTTCGGCCGCAATTTACATGAAGATCTTCTTGGCGTACACGGACAGGGGCTGGCGATGCGAGAAGGCACCGATAGCAAATGGGTTATTCATGGTCGGGAAGAGAACATGACCATTCACGATGAAGGTGGCATGCGTCATTTCTACGCGGAGTGGAGCAAGCGCATGGGCCGGCTGGCTAGCGCACCCTTCGACGAAACGACTCTGACCTAGCCTTATTACACCTAGCAATCCAGACCAACCCTTTAGCGAGCGAGAAATCCTGTGGATTCCAGAACAGAAATTACGGAGCTAATTTATAAGACCTGCCTTCGCATGGATGCGAAGGATTTTGATGGTTATCTTGCGCTGTGCGATCCAGCGTTTCACTATGCCATCACCGCTTTCAGCCCTGAGATCCGCAAGAGCATGACCTGGCTGGAGCACGATCACGCGGGGATGGTAACGCTATTCGGAAATCTGCCCAAACATAACAGCGATCATTCGCTGCTAAGCCGCCATGCCACCGTCTATACCATCGAAGAACTGAACGGGGGAGAAACGGCGAAGGTAACCAGTGCTCTGCAAGTGTTCCGGACCACGCTCGATGGCGGGGCAACAGAATTGTTTGCGGTGGGAAAAATGACGGATACGGTTCGTTTGTCCGCCGTTGGCGCCAGGCTACTGGACCGTAACATTCACCTCGAAACTCGCATGATTGGCTTCGGGTTTCACATTCCATTTTAATCACATGCTTTCGGCGGTCATATGAAAATTCAGGTGAATGCAAGGAATCATGCACACTATTTTGCGACCGATCCGGGAGAGAACATTCTCTATGGCGGCTTGAGCAAATCGGTCGATTTACCCTACGAGTGCGGCAGCGGCACATGCGGGACGTGCAAGGCGCGGTTGATCTCTGGCGAATTGTTCGACAATTGGCCAAATTCACCCGGCCGCAAATATATTAAGTCTGCAGATGAATTTTTGATGTGCCAATGCAGCGCTGTTTCCGACATTGTTATTGAAGTTCCGGCCTTTGTTCACACTATTGAAGTCGGTACTTGTACACCCGATTTTTTGGGGGGCCGTATCAAGGCGGTGAGTCTGCTGACGCATGACGTTATGGCGATTTCAATTGAGCTATGGGAGCCAGTTGACTTCGACGCCGGTCAGTTTTATCTGGTGCACGTTCCAGGAGTCGAGGGCTTTCGCGCATGGTCAATGGTCAACTACCAGCGTCACGCTACAACGCTCGATTTTGTAATAAAGAAAAAACCTGAGGGTGCGCTCAGTGACTGGCTTTTTAGTAAGTCACGGGAAGGGGTTGAAGTGGAGGTATTTGGACCACTGGGAAAAGCAACCTTCCACCCTGACATCGCACAAAATCTACTTTGCATCGCTGGCGGCAGCGGGATTGCCGGCATGATGTCTATCCTGTCGCGGGCTGCGCAGTGCGACTATTTTACGCGCTATACCGGCGATGTTTTCTTTGGTGTGCGTAGCGCCACCGATGCATTTTATCTGGATGAATTTGCGTCCCTGTGCAGTCAATTTCCTGAGACTTTACACATCACGGTCGCCTTGTCTGAGGAGGAAGCCTCAGCGTCAATAGTGGCCGACTATCCGCAACTTCGATTTGAAAAAGGATTTGTGCATGAAGTCGCCGGTCGCAACATGCAAGGGCGCTACCAAGATGTGCGCGCCTATCTGGCTGGGCCGCCTCCTGCCGTCGATGCGTCGATCCGCATGTTGCTCCAGGCCCGTGTCGCAACCAATAACATTCGCTACGATAAATTTAGCTAGGAGCCATGATATGCGGAAAGTCCATGTTTGTAGCTCACGCGATATTCCGTCGAACGGGATGAAGACGTTTGACCTGAAAAACGGGATCAAGGTACTGGTAGCCAATGCTGGCACCCAATATTACGCCTATCAGGGAATTTGCCCACATCAGGAAGTGTGTCTGGATGAGGGATTTTATGATGGGTCGGTCCTCACCTGCCATCAGCACCTTTGGCAATGGGACATTACGACTGGGGCCGCAGTTGGTCTGGCGGAAGCTCCTCTGGAAGCGTATGAAGTTGCAGTCGAGGATGACCAAGTGTTTGTGATCCAGGCCAGCGCACTCCAGACAGCGACATTATTTGGCAGTATTTCGGCCAGCACTATGGAACGACTTAACCAGATTGCGCGCCAGGAACATCATCGTGCAGGTAGCACACTGTACGGTATTGGCGACACTACAGACGATGTCTATATTCTTGAATCAGGCAAAGTCGATTTTTTGATCGGTCGCGATGATCACACTAGCGCTGCTGGCTTTGTGTTGCACAAGGGCGAGGTATTTGGCTGGGCCGCGCTGCTTGATCGCCATCCGCGCCGTATCGCCAAAGCGGAATGTCTGGAGGATTCGGTGTTGATCCGCATTAACGGTGCCCAAGTGCTGGATATTTTGGCGCAAGATCCCACGTCCGGTTATCTGGTCATGCGACAGCTCGCCAATATGATTACGCGTCATCTCACCATCCCAAAGGCAAAGTAAGTGGCAACAATAATGTTTGTATTAATTAGTAATCTGGATGTAGAAAACGCTTAAACAGTTAGACGACAACGCTATAAAAATGCTGCGCTAACGTCACCTTTCGTCTGAGGGGTGAAAAACAGAACTAGGACTGACGCAAAATCGTCCCAGCTAAAGGCTAGTTGAGCCTGCCGACGAATACAGTATGCCAATCTGGCTAAAAGCAGCACGGCGCTGAGGCAATTTTGCGTAAGTCCTAAAAAACAGAAGGAGACAAACATGAAGAGCAAGAGAAATTGCTGGGCCCATGCCTTGCGCTGTTCGGTGATGGTGGCACTCTTTGGCCTTCAGGGGGCGGCCGTCACCGCCACTGCAGGCGAACTGGAATACGGCAAGATTGGCGAACCCGTCCATCTGGTTATCGGTTATCAGCCCTATTACACAGAAAGTTGGTCCGGCGTAGTCATGCGCGGAAAAAAAATGTACGAAAAATACCTTCCTAAAGGTTCCACAGTCGAATTTTCTGTCGGCCTTCAAGGGGCGGTGATCGTTAATGCAATGCTTGCTGGTAAGCAGCATATTGGTTACCTCGGTGATATGCCCGCCATCATTACCGTCACCAAACAAGAAGTTGCCGATATACGCATCGTCGCAACGCTGGGACAAGGTACTGATCAATGTAATATTTTCCTGGCACGTTCGGACGCGCCACAATTTGGCAGTCAAAAAGAAGCCATCAAATGGCTAAGTGGCAAGCAAGTCGCCGTGGCAAAAGGTAGTTGTGCAGACCGTTTTGGTCAGGCTGTCTTTAAGCAGGAAAATATCGAACCGGCGGCATATCTGAACCAGAACATTGAGGTCATCACCAGCGGATTTCGGGCTGGCAAGCTAAATGCCGCGGTGATCTGGGAACCAACTGCATCGCGCCTGGTGCAGGAAGGGCTGGCGAAACGCATCGCTTCCGGCAACGCTATCAATGAAAAGGACAGTGCGTATTTAACGATGCGTTATGACCTGATCAAGCAACGCCCCGATGTGGTCAACGGCTGGCTAAATGCAGAATTGGATGCGCAGATATTTTTGGCCGATCCGAAAAATGCGCAGGAGGTAGCCCAGATGGCAAAGGAGCAAACCACCGGTTTTTCAGAAAAAATGTTGTGGTCGTCGATGTATGGAAGGTATCCCGACGCCGTTGGTGGTGGCCCTATACGTTTGACTCTGCCATACGCTATCACGCCATCGATCATGACCATGATTAGTAGTGCGGCGACATTTCTATATTCGGTCAAGAGTATCAATGTCCCCACTCTTCGTCCCGAGGCGGTCATGCCGCAGTTCGCTGATGCGGTGATGAAAGAACGCGGACTTACCGTACCTATTGGCACCGTCAATGCTTTGCCAGAATCAGCATATAAAGGCAAACCCTGATTTGTTGAAGCGGATGTAAAAGGCCTTCCCATGGGCGTGTTCTGACCTTAGGCCAGATGCGCTCAGGGATGCTGCGTGCCTCGTCATGGGGTTCCACACCTACCTTCCTGGAAAACACATGGAACAAATCAGCACCTTATTGAGACGCACGATGCCGTTTCAAATGGTCACGCCCGGCTTGTTGTCCGCCATCGCGCGATTTTCAAAATGGCAGTTATTTGCGCGGGGGGACGTGATTTATCAAGTGGGCGACCAGCCCGACGATATCTTTGTGATTTCTGCAGGTAAGGTACAGCACACGTTACCCCCCAGTGATGGCACGTCGCGGCCTTTGGAAAAGACCATGCTTTCAGGCGATGTATTCGGATGGGCAGCTGTGCTGGATAATCAGTCCGGACGACTAGCCGAAACGGTGTGTACCGAGCGCACAGAGGTCTTGAGAATTGACGGAAAAAAGCTACTTGACCTGTTTGCCGGCACACCGGACACCGGCGATGTGGTGATGAGTCGCTTCGCTACCATGATCACCAAAGAGTTCAACGCCTCTTCGACCGTGGCAGCCAAAGTACATCATTACCCGCATCACCACCCTTCCAGTGGCCCTGGCGCTGGCGCCACCGCGCCAACAATGCCCACCGGTTTGACCTTAACCATGTTTCGCGCATCACAATGGCTAAAAAGTCCTAAGCCCTACCTGATGCTGCTGGGATTCACCATCTTTCTAGGCCTGTGGTATCTGACGGTAGAGGTCTGGAAATTACCGCGCTTCAGGGATATGCCCGGACTCACTGTGGTAGTGAAAGAAATGTTCAGCAAGGACCCAACCTACGGCCTCTCTCTGTATACGCCGGAATACTATGAACACATCTGGGTCAGCGTGCGCCGCGTTGCGATTGCATTTGTGCTGGCCACTGTACTTGGTGTTCCACTCGGTTTGTTTTTAGGATGGTCGCGTAATTTCAGAGAATATATATTTCCTTTGTTTGAGACGTTACGTCCTATTCCAATTCTAGCCTGGGTACCACTCGCTATCCTGATGTTCAGCGGTTCCGAAACACCCGTCATTTTCTTGACCTTTCTCGCATCTTTTTTTGCCACCGGGCTAAACACCATGCTGGGGGTTGAGTCAATAGATGAATCCTATAGTCGGGCGGCCTTGTGTCTCGGTGCCTCCAAGTGGCAGGTATTCAAGGAAGTCGTCATACCCGGCGCAATGCCGTTCATTTTTACCGGGCTGCAAATTTCAGTCGGGGTCGCCTGGTTCTCCCTCGTCGCCGGAGAGATGGTGTCTGGACAATTCGGGCTTGGCTACGTCATTAATACCTCCTACACAATGGTCCGCTATCCAACGATCGTGATTGGCATGATTACCCTAGGTGCGGTGGGTTACACCACCAGCGCTTTCGTTCGATTGATAGGCGATTACATGATGCAGTGGCGCGTGCGTGAACTAGCATTGGGAGGAAGATAAATGAGTACGATATTAATGCCGCCACAAGCATCAACGCGACCTCAGATACAAACCGCTTCCCGAGGCGCTATCCGAATCGAAGACGTGGTAAAGATCTACGATCCAGACGGTGCGTCCGTCATGGCGGTGGACCATTGCTCGCTTGATATACCTGCGGGTGAAATCTGTATGATCGTGGGTCCGTCGGGCTGCGGAAAAACGACTCTGCTCAATGCTATTGCCGGGTTTCATAGTATCTCGTCAGGCAAGATTTTTCTTGATGGCGAGATGCTGTGCGGCCCCAAAAAACCGCAGGCAGAACCCGGCTCCGACCGCATCGTCGTATTTCAGAATGGGGCGCTATTTCCCTGGAAATCGAACCTGGAGAACGTCGCCTTTGGCCCCCTGATGCAACGGAAAATGCCGAAGAAAGAAATTTACGAAAAGGCCCGCAGCATGATGGCCGACGCCGGGCTGAGCGGCACTGAGCACAACTTTCCGGGCGAAGTGTCATCTGGTTTGCGTCGCCGCGTGGAGATCGTCAGGGCGCTAATGAATGACCCCAAAGTGCTGCTATTTGACGAACCTTATCGTGCCCTCGATTCTCTTACCAAATCGGTCATGCATGAGGCACTGCTAGAGATTTATTACAAGAACAAGGTGACCATATTTTTTATCACCCACGATCTCGAAGAAGCAATCTTTCTTGGACATCGGCTGGTGATCATGACCTCGCGCCCTTGCCGCCCTAAAAAAATTCTCAATGTCGATATCCCGCATCCCCGTGATTACGGGGTGCTGACAAGTTTGCGCTTCCGCCAGTTGATGGAAGAAACCATTGAGGTGGTCCACGAAGAAGCTAAGAAGTCTTTTGCCGCTGGCGAGAAAGAAGGGTGACTAAATCATGACGATTGCATCGCGCTTAAAGAAAAAGATTTCCGGTCGCGCCGGACTTCGCGCCGCTATCTCGCTGGTCGTGTTTTTGATCTTGTGGGAGGCTGGCGCACGATCCAAACAATGGCTGGGCTTCTCGTTACCCTGGATAGGGATGATTCCGGCCCCGACAGCGGTACTCAGAGTATGGGGCGGCCTGCTCAATGATAGAGGTTACTGGCAGAGCTGGTACCTCAGTTTGTTTCGGGTGCTGGCGGGTTTCATTGCAGCGATGGTGGTGGGAATTCCGCTTGGGCTATTAATGGCCGTCAGCAAAAACTTTAATAGCATTAGCTTTCCTACCTTTGAAATCCTGCGTCCTATTCCACCGTTGGCATGGGTTCCGGTCGCGATCATCTTTTGGCCGACGCAGGAACTGTCAATTGCCTTTGTTACCTTTCTGGGTGCGTTTTTTACGGTCGTCATTAACGTCGTCGGTGGTGCCCGCGCCATCGACGTCCGTTACTTTCAGTCGGCGCAAGCGATGGGATCGTCGCAGTGGGATATTTTTCGTCGCATCGTCCTGCCAGCCACACTGCCATCGATTGTGGTTGGATCATCGGTCGGTATGGGCATTACCTGGAACGTCGTGGTAGCGGCTGAAATGATTTCAGGCGGTGGCAGCCAGACTGGTGGATCAGGTGGCGGACTGGGATTTTTTATCTGGAATTCTTATGTAGGCGGCTCGTACGAACAAATAGTGGTTGGCATGTTGAGTATCGGTATCGCTGGATACGCTTGTAGCGAGTTGTTACGCTCGCTTGGCGGCTATCTGACGCCATGGTTGAAAAAACGTTAAAGGAAAACAAATGATTAACGATGTCAATCCCGCTATTTCGGCTGTTAGCTTTCCGAAAGAACTTCGCAGCTCGGGTGAAATTTGCGTCAACAATGTCAGCAAGTCCTATGGTGCCGGGCAATTCACCAAAGAGGTAGTGCAGGACTGCTCCTTCACCATTGAGCGTAACAAATTAACGGTGATGATCGGCCCCTCTGGCTGTGGAAAAAGTACCCTTATCCGGCTGTTAGCAGGTTTTGAGGCGCCCACCACCGGTAGCATGACACTCAACGACAAACCGATCACTAAACCAGGGCGTGACCGGCTGGTCGTATTTCAGGAGTCAGCACTGTTCCCCTGGATGACGACCTATGACAACATCATGTTCGGACCGCGGGCACGTGGGGAGGACACCCAGCAAGCCCGCGATCTGGCCGAATTTTTACTGCACAAGGTTGGCCTGACCGCGTTCAGAAAAAAATATCCTCCGCAGCTTTCCGGTGGAATGCAACGCCGCGCCGAGCTGGCACGGGCGATGATTAATAATCCTGAAGTGATGATTCTGGATGAGCCATTTCGCGGTCTCGATGCCATGTCAAAGGAGCTGATGTGGGAGTATTACGCCGGTCTGTTCGACGAGTCCCGGCGCACCAGTTTCTTTGTCACCACCGATATCGATGAGGCGATCTTCCTGGCCGACCGGCTACTGATCATGACCAATATTCCCGCCCGGGTCCGCGCCACCCTTGAGATCGATGTCCCTCGCCCGCGTCGTTTAGTCGATATGGTGAATTGCGAGCGCGCCAATGAAGTCAAGATGGAAGCGCTGGCACTTTTACATGAAGAAGCGATGAAATCCTTTTCCGGCGGCAGTAAGGCGGCGGCCGATTTCGTTGAGGCTTATGCCAAACGTGCGCATAAGGCGGAAGTCGCGCAGTAGTTATTCCAAAGCTTACGCAGAAACGCTTTCTAAGAAATGTTAGACCACTTCAGGAGACTTACACAATGGCAACCGAAATTATTGACATGCGCAGCCGTCCGTCTTTCTTGCATGATTTTTACGGCGCAACGCCCGGCACCAAAGAATACGATGTCGTGAAATGGCTAAACCGACGCGTCGGTGCCAAGGACGACGAACACTTTACCCGCTCGAAAACGATCAAGGGCTTCGTCGATGACGTGCGCGGCAGTGGTATTCAGACGGCGGTTGTCGTGGGACGTGATATTCCCGGGATTCAACATAGCAACGATGAGATTTACAAGATCACTAATAAATACAAAGAATTGGTTGGCATCGGCTCGGTCGATCCTTACGCGCTGGGTAGCCAGGGCGCCGTCAAAGAAGTTGAGCGGGCAATCAAGGAGCTTGGCCTCAAGGGGATCAATCTGGAGCCAGGATTTGGTGCGGTGCCGACCCATGCGGACGACCCGATCTTCTTCCCGGTCTACGAAATATGCGCCCAGCTTAATGTGCCCGTATGCCTGATGTCGGGGCCCACCACACCTAATTTCGATCACAATGATCCAGCCGCAATAGGCCGCCTGGCGCGCACTTTTCCGAATTTATCCATCATCTGTTATCACGGATTTTATCCGCGCGTGAATGAAATAATCGGCGTCGCTTTCCGCTACGAGAACGTCTTTATTGTGCCTGACATGTACATTTTTTTGCCTGGCAGTCACTTGTATGTAGAAGCTGCCAATGGCTTCATGAAAGATCAGCTTATGTTTGGCAGTTCTTACCCGTTCCGACCGATGGGACAGTCAGTTGAGGATTACCAAAAGCTTGGCTTCCGGGGCGACGTGCTGGATGCGGTACTTTCAGGCAATGCCAGGCGCGTCTTGAAACTCACTTAATCTGCCGCCAGGCACCGGCATTTAAAGCACGGTGCCTGCGTTGACGCCGGTATCTTTAACGAAGAAACCTACAGTTATGCTGAGCGTCCTTCTAAAGTATAGATTTCTGTTCCGCCGTCGCTTTGGCGCATCGGACGAGCATGCAATGCTTTTGTGGGCCGCGTTGATCGGTCTGCTCGGCGCGTGCGCCACAATCGCGTTTCGCGACAGCATCCTTGGCCTGCAGGAATTGCTCACGGGAAGGACCGGTTCTTTGGTTGAGATCGCCAAGAGCCTGCCATGGTATGCGCGCATGTTGCTTCCCGCAGGGGGAGGCGTGGTAGCCGGTATTTTTCTAGTGCTGGCCAAGCGGGTTACGGTCGGCGCGTCTTCGGATTATATGGAGGCAATCTCCATTGGCGACGGCAACATTCCCGTGAAGCAAAGTTTGTTGCGCAGTATTTCTTCATTGAGTTCCATTGCCACCGGAGGATCGATTGGTCGCGAAGGGTCGATGGTCCATCTGGCTGCGATGGCAGCATCCATCGTAGGGCGCATCGTTCACTTTAATCCCCAGCGCCTTCGGCTTTTAGTCGCTTGCGGTGCTGCTGCAGGACTCACTTCTGCCTATAACGCGCCGATTGCAGGTGCGTTTTTCATCTCTGAAATCGTGCTGGGCTCAATCGCCATGCGCAGTTTCGGTCCGATTTTGGTCGCCTCGGTCGTGGCCAATATCACTATGCGTGAGTTACCCGATTACAAACCAACCTATGAAATGCCCACTTTTCCAGCCATTTTCGGTGCAGAAGTCATATTTTTTGTTGCACTGGGTGTGCTGTGCGGCGTCGCCGCCCCACAGTTCCTGCGCCTGCTGCAGTTTAGCAAGCGTACATTTCAGCGTACCAGTTGGCCTATGCCACTGCGGCTAGGAATCGGTGGCTTGATGGTCGGCATCATATCGATCTGGGTTCCTCAGGTATGGGGTAATGGTTACAGCGTGGTTAATTCGTTGTTGCATGCACCCTTGCAGGCACCATGGTCCTGGACGGCAGTGCTGGTCATACTCGTGTTCAAGATCATCGCCACCGCCCTGACCACTGGTTCTGGCGCTGTGGGCGGCGTGTTCACTCCCGCTCTTTTCGTGGGTGCTGCTCTCGGTTATCTGGCGGGGCTAGGCGTGGACCAGTTATTACCGGGTAGCACGTCGGAGCCCTTTGCCTACGCCATCGTGGGAATGGGCGCATTTCTCGCTGCCGCTACCGGGGCGCCGCTAATGGCAATTTTGATGATCTTCGAGATGACCTTGAGTTACCAGGTCGTACTACCGTTGATGCTGTCTTGCGTAGTGGCGTACTTCGTTGCACATGCCATCGACGATACCGCAATGTATGAGATCACCATGAAACGCAACCGCGATGCAAAAGTACGCCAGCTGCTACGTAACACTCACATGCGCGATTTGATCAAGCCCGCAAATACTGTGCTGCCTGTCACAGCAAGCTTCGAGGAAATTTCGCGCATGTTCCTGCAATATCCGGTGAAATATATTTATATCGTCGATGACCAAAACCACTATCAGGGCGTGGTCGCGTTGCAAGATGTAACCTCTGCACTGCTCGATAAAGATGACACATCGATGATGTCCGCAATGGACTTTCTACAACATGATTGCTTACACCTGATTACCCCAGAAATGACGCTTGGTCAGGCGCTGGAACATTTTATGGCACACCAGGGCGAGCGGCTCCCGACAGTTGAAAGTGGCATGCGTTCGCAGCTGCTTGGCGTGGTGTACAAATCATCCTTGCTAGATGCGTATTTTAAATTGAATCGATCCGACGATTGAGGGCGCAATTGCAGCACCGTCATACGTGGTGGATCTCCAGATACGTGCAGTCGGTGTAAATCAGACATTGTGACAGGCCCCGTTCTTACCCTCAGCATTAACTGAATCACAGGTTGAACGCTTGTTTACAACCACCAAGCCAACCCCGCCCAATATCACGACCGAGGCCAATAGCAGGCGCATGGTAATCGGCTCATGCAGGAACAACACACCCGCAAGTGCCGCGATGACTGGTACGCTCAATTGCACCGATGCAGCGCGCGTTGCCGTCAATCCACGTAAGGCAGCGTACCAGACTGTATAACCGATGCCCGACGCAATCGCCCCGGATAGCACCGCATATAGTATTCCCCATTCATCCAATTTTTGTTGCGCCAGCAGAACTGCGCTCAGCATTATAGACAATAGTGCAGCGCGCAAGAAATTACCTGCCGTCGCGTTAGACGCGTTGGCTACACCGCGCCCACGCAATGAATAGATACCCCATGCGAACCCGGCGGACAGCATCAGCAACGCACCTGGTAGCGGAGGTGCCGACAACCCGGGCAACATGAAAACAATCAGTCCGACCAAGGCTAGCAAAAACCCGGTTATCTGGCGCGCACTGAGTCGCTCACCAGACCACAATCCCCCCAATATCATGGTTGCCTGGACCGCACCAAAAAGCAACAAGGCGCCAGTTCCTGTAGGCAAACTCACATAGGCAAACGAAAAACCTGCGGCGTAGACAAACAACGCACATGCCGACGACCAGCTGCCGCCAATGGCGCGATGAGCAGTATGTCTTTCGGCAGTTCCGCTGGCGGAGCGACGACGATAAAGGACCAGCAAGGTCAGGATGAGTGCACCAGACACCAGACGTATTGCAGTGAAGCTGGTGGCGTCAATTGAGGTCTGCTTTAAAGCAAGGCGGCATAACACTGAATTACCGGCAAAAGATAGCATGGCAAACAGGGTGAGAAGAGTCAAGCGTGTGGAGGACATAGAAAATTCTGATAAAAAGCATGAGCAGCGTGTGACCATCGCTGAGGAATTTTGTATCAAAAGTCAGCGATGGAGATAAATTTGTGTGTAAATACGTATTATCGTTAAAACCAAGACATCGTGCGTGCTCTCAATACCCAATAGATAGCGTCACAAAACCATCTCATCGAAACACAAGCGCGTAGTGATCATGGACATTAAGGCAAATGGCTGCTCAACAGCACAATTGCATGAATCTGCTTCCTCGACGAGATGCAAAAACAAAGGTAAATTACAACCCTTGTATTCCACAATCACGAAGCAAGATCGCAAGGTTGGTCGCAAGGATGCACGCGCCCGCTCAAGCTCTCCAGATTTCATCGGAAGTATCGAGAAGCTGCGACTCACGAGATTAGAGTGCACGGGCATGGCGTTTGCTCCCTTCACCGCACCAATAGCGGAAGGCTGCAAAATGACGAACTATCAGATTTGGCTCTCTGCTGTGAGCTGCTAGGTATACTTAAAATACCGCATTCGATCTGTCTAGCGCGCATCATCGAACAACCAGGCGATTTGCTGATCGATATCGATGGGCACACTCGACAATACCTCCACTGACTCATCTTCGAGCAGCCCTGTATCAATGCGACCTGCCCCTAATCCAAGCAGCACCCTGTCACGTTCGATCAGCAGATGCTCGATCTGTGGCCAGAATAACGCCAAAAGGGCCGCCAACCAGTTACTCACCCGTCTGTAATGCGCAACCTGAACTGTGAAACCGGGAATCAATCGTAGCGTGGTCGCGGCACTAAGTAGATGATCGCCGGTAACCCAGCGATTAACGCTAAACAGGGCGTTGGGTAACCCTTTGGCACTCAGAGAAACGCAAAGAAGGCTGATCGTTCTGGCTTCAGCCAGTGGTTCTGCATTCAGATCGCTCAGAAAGGCCTCTTCCGTACCCAGCCCGATGGTGTGTCCATGGACATCAAGGCGTGCGAACACGTGAAAGTGACCATGCTCTATCGCTGGATCGCGGTCATCGGGCGAATGGGAGTGGTAGAAAAATTGATAGCCGCTGGTATGATCAACGACATCGTCTTCCGGGTAATGCGCCCACTGACGTGGTGTACTGTCATCGAGAATTTCTGCGAGCAGATGTGACCTATTTGAAGATAAATCCACATAAGAAGCCAGCAAGGCTTCCGCTGCGGCTCGCATCCGATCCCGTTGCGGTCGCGTCAGGAGATTCATCGCCAGCGAAAATTCGTCGTTATTCATGTTGGCAGCCTTATCATTGAGGTAACGCCGGTTGCGTGATCCCTCCGGCGCCGTTGTGCGCTGGCGTTATTTTTTAGCGCCGCACTTGGCACCACACTTAGCTCCGCACTTAGCACCACATTTGGCTCCGCACTTTTTCATTTTGGTGCTCTTCTTAACCATTTTTGCTGGCGCGCACTTGGTGCCACACTTTGCACCACCTGACATATCGTTAGCCGCTGCCGCCGGCAGGGCAAAGGTTGCGGCGGTGAGAGCTGCAACAGACAACTTTAATAGTGTTGGGTTCATTTGTGACTCCTTAAGGTAGTTTGAATAATAAAAGAATTTTTAATTGCGGCAAGTTAGTCATTGTCCATTTAACAGGTTTCTGATCTGTAAGGCCTTGTTGCTTTGTCGGACGAGGTCGTCGGTTTCTTACATATTGTCGAAATATTATTTTCAAATAGTTTACTTAATAAAACCTATTTCATGACGATTTTTGAGATTCGTTCATGTTACAGCGTTCTCTAAATAGCGTGCATGGGTATATATCGAAAACTTTCCCGGCACCTTCAAAACATTGAAAAGCCGGTCTTTCCTCGCGCCTGACTGCGATTTGGCGCTTAACGATTCTTGTCCATCCTGCCAGCATCTGCGCTGCAGACCGCAACCACACTCTTCCCAACGTTAAGCGCCCGTCATTTCCAGCCATGACTTGGGAAGCCACTTCAAATCAGAGGGTTCATCGATATCGTGCAGCATTGGGTGGTTTTGTAATGTCCAGCCGAGTTGACCAATACGATACCGCGTCTCAAAGGCAACGGTGTTGGTGCTCCACGCGATACCCTCAAACAGGGAGCAGTGGAAAAGGTTCAGACCAAGTAGCGCATAGCCGCCGTCAAACGTGGGAAACAGCGTGGTATCAGTGCGCTGTAAATCACGGGCGGCTTGTTGCAAGCAGGCAGTCCCCAATTCCGGACAGTCAGTCCCGATAAGCAACACTGATTCGCCATTTTCCAGCACACGCTGTGCCGCAACTGCCAGTCGTTTCCCCAGGTCGCCCTCCGCCTGATCCGACCATTGCACCGCCTCCGGGACGCCGAGTGTCTGCCATATGGGCGCTGCCGAAGATGGTGTCACGCACAGTTCAACCGGCCCCACTCCGGCAGCAACGGCTTCATGCAGTGTGCGCAACAGCATGCACCGCGCCAGATCGGCCGCCCCCTGTGCACCAAGCGCCGGAATCAGACGAGTCTTGGCGACACCTGGCTGCGGCGCCTTGGCGAAAATCACGATACGGACCGGTTTCATTGATACTCCTCTGCCAGCTGCTGAGCGGGCACCCCTCGCCAATAATCCCAGCGCAACCGCCACATCAACAGGATCGTGCGCCACACGCCGCGTGTCTCCCAGCGCCGGCCAGAGGTGGTCACGCAGCGGGCTATGCAGGCCGGACGTGAGACCCTGCGCAAGCGCCTGGACAGTTCGACGTCTTCCATCAATGGTTGATCCGGGAAACCATCCACCGCATCAAAAGCCGCACGGGTAGCAAACATGGCCTGATCACCGGTGGCAATACCGCTTAAACGCGAGCGCAGATTCATCAAGCACCCGACCACGCGCAACATGACAGGACGCCCTGCAATGCAGACATCGAAACGTCCCCAACGGTATGCGCCGCTTGAGAGCGCCTGTGCTACCAACACACCGGCTCCCTCCGGTAATTGCGTATCGGCATGCAGAAATAAGAGTACCGTGCCGGTGGCGCATGCCGCACCGGCATTCATTTGGCGCGCACGGCCACGGGGTGCGCGCACCACCGTAAAGCCAGCGCATTCTACGATCCCGTCAGAGCCATCATCACTGCCACCGTCTGCAATAATAACCTCGCAACCGTGTCGCACCAAGGGCAAGAGTCGCTCAAGGAGCAATGGCAGCACAGCGGCTTCATTAAGTACCGGTACGATAATGGAGAGTTTCATGGCTTGCGGCTTTGTCGGGGTTCTGTGATTGCATTCAGATGCCAGTTGTAGTCAAGGAAGTCAATGGCAATCTCGCCTGCCGAAAGACGATTGGCGACTTCCAGATCAAGGCCCAGGGGTTGACGGTAGATCGTCAGGAACTGTCCAACGCTGTTGGCACCGCGCCAGCCCTTTTCGAAATCTTCCCGATACCACTTGAAGATACTTGACACCTTGAGTGTATTTTTATCAAACCGGTTACGCGTGCGGTCCGAGAGAAATTGCTGCGTCGCATCCTCTAACTGGGCATTCAATCGCTCTGCCGTATACGCCTCTGGCCGCAGGGCGGGACAACCAATACTGGCGCAATTGAGAGCAAAATGGATGCGCGGATCATTGTAACGACCGGAACCGCGTATCAGTCCATGCTCGACATCATCGAGCGAGCGCGTGTCGCCCAGCAAGGGAATGAAGCTTTTTTTCCATGGCGATTGCAAGAAAGAACCCAGGTCCTTGATCGACGCGACGTCCGGGTAGCGCGTCAGCACCAATGCAACGGTCCAGGCATTGTAAGCATTGATCAGAAAGGCCAGTTGTGCAGATTTACTCCACTTGTCAAACTCAGGCCGGGCGATAGCGGAGGTGCTGGCCAGATAGTGCTCCAGCGCTCCGCGATCCGCCTTGAACCCTGCGTAGTCGACCTGCGTGGCCTGCCCTTCGCGAACGTAAATGACATGCTTTTTGAGCAGACTATCCCAGCTGGAATGATCGAAACCGACGACCTGCAGAGGAGCCGCGAAAGCTGCACTTAGCGGCACGAGAAGTACCAGAAGCGTCCTCAAGATGAACCGGATCATATTGCGCCACCGCGCTTCCATGTGTGATAACGCGATACCCACGCCAATACGCGCTGCGGGGCATGCGCCCGTTTCCATGCGCCTGCAGCGTATTTGTTGCCCTCCGCCATGGTCGGGTAGATGTGGATTGTGCCGAGAATTTTGTTGAGGCCCAGACCATGTCTCATCGCCAATACGAATTCGGCCAGAAGATCACCTGCGTGTTCCCCAACGATGGTTACGCCTAGAATGCGATCCTTACCCGGCACGGTCAGCACCTTGACAAAGCCATGCGCAACGCCATCGGCGATAGCACGATCCAGGTCGTCGAGTCCATATTTGGTAAGTTCATAGGCGATGCCTTTTTCTTTGGCTTCCTGTTCGTTGAGTCCCACGCGAGCAACCTCCGGGTCAATGAAGGTGGCCCAGGGAATCACCGAATAGTCGACCTTGAATTTTTTGAAATCGCCAAACAATGCGTTGACCGCCGCATACCAAGCCTGATGCGCAGCGATATGTGTCAATTGATAGGGACCGGCGACGTCTCCGGCAGCGAAGATGTTCGGGTACAGGGTTTCCAGATAATCATTGGTGACCACTGTGCGCCGGGTTTCAACACCCAACTCTTCCAGACCGTAGCCGGTCAGCCGAGCCACCCGTCCCACCGCACAGAGCAACGCATCAAACTCGATGCGCTGCTCTGTGCTACCGTGTTCTACGACGATGAACTTGCGCTCGTGTCCGTCTACCAGTTCACGCTCGCAGCGCAGTGCCTTATGACCGGTGAGCACGGCCACGCCATCGCGGGTGAGCGAATCGTGCGCCAGTTCGGAGACTTCTTCGTCTTCACGGATCATGATGCGGGGAGCCATTTCAATCTGCGTTACTGCGGACCCCAGACGTGCAAAACTTTGTGCCAGTTCGCAACCAATCGGACCGCCACCTAACACCACCAGGCGGCGCGGCGGCGCGTCTAGTTTGGAGAACGCGTCCCACAGCGTGTCACTGGTGACAAAGCCTACTTCATCCAAGCCGGGAATCGGCGGCACGAACGGCTGGGCGCCGGTGGCGATGACGATGCTGCGGGTGGTCAAACGCTGGATATCACCGCTATTGAGCGTCACCTCCACCGTCCACGGATCCACGATACGGGCGTATCCCTGCAGCACTTCCACGCCTAATTCGTTGTAGCGTTCCACGCTGTCATGGGGCGCCACCGCCCGGATCACGGTCTGTATCCGCGCCATTACCGTACGGAAGCTAAAATTTGGTTCGCACGAGGTCAAACCGTAGTGCTCGCCATGACGCATCTGATGGGCGATACGGGCCGACTTAATCAACGCCTTGCTTGGCACGCAGCCGTAGTTCAGGCAATCGCCTCCCATCTTGTGGGCTTCGATCAGCGTCACTTTTGCTTTTACTGCGGCACCGATGTAGGCCGTGACCAAACCTGCTGCACCGGCACCGATCACCACCAGATTACGGTCAAATTTCTTAGGACGCTGCCACTTCGCATATACCCGGCGACCTTGCAGCCACGTGGTGACTTTTTTGGCGATCATCGGAAATATTCCCAACAGTACAAAAGACAACAATAGCCCGGGAGACAGGATGCCGGACAAACTCTGCAATTGCGCCAGCTGTGTGCCGGCATTCACGAACACCAGCGTGCCGGCGAGCATTCCTAGCTGACTGACCCAATAAAACGTGCGGGTACGCATCGGCGTCAGGCCCATCAACAGGTTGATCAGAAAGAAAGGAAATACCGGTACCAGGCGCAACGTAAACAGGTAAAGTGCGCCGTCTTTGGCCACCCCATCGTTAATCGCTTTGAGCTTGCCGCCGAAACGTTGCTGCACGGTGTCCCGCAGCACAAAGCGCGAAGCGAGGAACGCTGATGTCGCGCCGATACTGGAGGCGAACGATACCAGCAACGTTCCAACAACCAGACCAAACAAGGCACCCATGGCCAGGGTCATGACCAACGCTCCCGGCAAAGACAGTGCGGTGACGAGCACATACAATACAAAGCCGACTGCAGCCACTAGCCAGGGAGACTGCGCTTTAAGCGCAACGAATCCGTCGTGACTTTGTTTGAGCGATTCCAGTGTCAGGAAACGGTTGAGGTTAAACGCAAAGAAGCTGATGACCAATGCAATAATCAGTAAAACGACCAATGATCGCTTCATGTTTTACAACTTTCATCTTTCAGTGCACCGCCGCAACTGCTGCCCTGACCTGCGGTACAACCGTAGCAGTGGTCGGCTACCCGAATCGCCCGGCCTGCAGGATCATCTGTCAGTAGATTGCGCAAATGCGGTCGCCCGTCTCGCAATTGGGCCAATGCGGTGGCCGAAGGCAATGCCAGCCCGAGTTGTTGATTGAAGTCACAATCATAAAGAAAGCCTTGCCAATCGACACTGACCAGGTTGCGGCACATCACACTGGCAAGATTGGCAGCGGCGAAGTTATCCTTCAGCAACTGCATGTAATCATGAAACTGTCCCTTGGAGATGAGTGTTGAACCAAAGCGCTGTATCGGCATATTGGCCAGCGCAAACAGTTCGTTGAACACAATGCCAAAGTGACTGAATAATTCGCGCTTGTAGTCGGCCTGCAACGTGACCTGATCAGGCGGCAAAGATGTTCCCTGCGGATTGAAGACCAGATTGAGCGTCAACCCGGACCCTTCTTGTCCATAACCAAGCGCATTGAGCTTTTGTAGTGCCGCGATACTCTTGTCGAACACGCCCTCGCCGCGCTGTTTGTCCACGTTCGCGAGGGAATAACAGGGCAACGATGCGACGACCTCAACACGGTGCCCGGCTAAAAACTCAGCCAGATCCTCCTGCTGTGGCTCGAACAAGATGGTGAGGTTGCAGCGGTCGATCACCTTTACGCCCAAGGCGCTTGCTTCGCGCACCAGTTGCCTGAATCCTTCGTGCAGTTCGGGTGCGCCACCGGTGAGATCAAGGGTGGTGATACGCCGTGCTGCGAGCACCGACGGGATCATGTCGAGCGTTTCAGCATCCATCATTTCTGTGCGGTTGGGCCCTGCGTTGACGTGGCAATGCACACAGGACTGATTACAGCGATAGCCGAGATTGACCTGCAGCGTGGTCAGTTGGTGGCGAATCAGGTGCGGAAAATCGGTGGTCTGAAGCAATGGCAGTGTGGCGTGCATGATGGTCCTCAATAGTTACCAGTTCGGCTACACAATACAAAGATTGGGCGCGGGGTCTTGTCACTATAGTCGGAATGGACGATTGAATTCTTACACACCCTATTAATCCTTTCGGTCAGATTGGAATTCAACGACGACCCTTCAGGGCTGACCGTAAGAATCGGGCAGGGTTAAACGACCAAAACGGCCCGCCTCGAAATGCTGCACGCAATTCGCAAATTCCTGGTTCATTTGGCTGCATTCGTTTGGGAGACCAGTTGGCCGCCTGCAATCGTCGAAAAACGCGCCTGCTTACGTTCGCCGGGGCGATACAGATTGACCAGCCGCGCATCCGTCACCTCGGCAACCGGACAATCAAATACGATAACGCCGTGCTGGATACCAATCGCTCTATCGGCCAGAACCGGCAGCAATGACGGATTGTGCACCACAGTAATCAAGGTAGCGCCAGTTGCTGCCCTTACTAATAACTGGCAGACATCCGCTGCGGCTGCTGGATCAAGCGCCGCAGTCGGTTCATCGGCCAGGATCAATCGTGGTCCCTGCATCAACAAACGCGCAATCGCAACTTTTTGACGCTCACCACCAGACAAGCGATCCGCTTTGGTGTCGGCACGAGAAACCATGCCGACCGCCTTCAAGGCAGCTTTGGCCTCTTCGACCTCCTCGGGTGGATACCAGCGAACCCAGCTACGCCATCCACTGACCCGTCCCAGGCATCCAATCAATACGTTTTCAATGGCGGTCAAGCGCGGCACCAGATGCAGCCCCTGCATGATCTGTCCGACATCGCGGCGCAATGCACGTTGTGCCTTTGGCGCAAGGGGATCACCAAGCGATCGATTGAGTACCTGCACAACACCATGGTGTGGACACACGAGACCGCCGATAAGTCGCAGCAAGGTCGATTTCCCCGCGCCATTTGCCCCCAGCACAGCGATGCGTTCGCCTTCCATAATGTTGAGATTGTCAATCTCCAGTATGGCACGGTCACCCGCTACGCAAACCACCTCCCTCAACGCAATAATCGTTTTTTTATTCATATTAATAGCTGCCGAATGCGCCGACTCATTGCATCGAATGAAAACACGAGTGCGACAATCACAATGAGTACGGTGGATAAGCGGCCCCACTGGAATAGAGAAGCAGCTTCGGAGATGAGCATTCCCAGCCCTCCGGCACCGATGACGCCAAGGATGGTGGAATCGCGTATATTAAATTCCCAAATATACAAATGACTCGATACGAACTGGGGCAGTACCGAAGGCCAGACCGCGTTAAAAAACACCTGAAGCGGGGTAGCACCCACGTTGCGCACTCCCTCAATCGCGCCCATGTCCAGGCTTTCGATCGACTCGGCAAATAATTTTCCGTAGGTTCCCATCGAGTGCAAACCAATTGCCAATATCCCCGCGGTTGGCCCGAGGCCGACGATACCGACCAGCACCAGCCCGAAGACTAGCGTGTGTATTGAGCGCGTGATATCCAACAGCGCCTTGGCACCCCACGCAACAGGCTTGGGCATTGCCATATTTTGAGCTGTTAGCCAAGCTAGCGGCAACCCTAACAGCGCCCCCAGCAAGGACCCTAGCGTTGCGATCCGGATGGTGTCCCAAGTTGCCGACGCCAGCCCGGACAGATACCCTCGCTCTACGACCTGCCGATTTTCTACACGCAGCACAGTCCCGTCATCGCTCTTGTATTCAAGGCGCGTATCGCCAAACCAGGCATCAAGGAAACTTGGCCGCGCAAATTCGCTGGCTGTTTTAATAATATTGGCGAGCGGGTTGCGCCCCAGCGACAGTTCTCTTTCTTGCGTCAGCGTACCCAGACATACCGCTACCAGGCTTGCATACATCACGCACAATACAAAGAAACCTGCTCGTCCCCGAAAAGAGGCGATGAGCCGCCGGGCCATCATTTTACTTTCAATGTGCCCGTGGCAAGCCCGGCATCACGAATCGGCTTGTAAAACAAATTATCACGCGCTACGAAGCCGGTGTAGTGGGCCGGCAGCAGGTCCGGTTGCTTCTTCAACGCTTGTGTAACGCCCGTGAGGGCCGCCTTCAATCTTGTCACAAAGGCTTTGTCGGCGTATAACGCTGCGCTGACCGCGACAGCATCATTGGGCAACGGATCGGATTGCCAGATGATCTTCGACTGATCAGCCTTGATGAGACCTTGCTCGATCATCGCATTACGATTCCGGTTGTAGTCGGCTCCTGCGTCAAGCACGCCTTGGGTAACCTGCGTCTCAATGGCCTGATGTTTGGTATAAAGTACCTTGCTAAAGTACGTTTCAGGAATGATGCCCTGCGTCATGAAGTAGTGCAGTGGAATCAGGTAACCGGATGTCGACCCTTTGTCGCCAAACGCAAATGTCCTGCCCTTCAGATCCGACGGCTTGTTGATGCCAGAATTCGGATGCGTAACCATGATTCCGTAGTACTCGGGCTTACCATCATAGAGAATGGTGGCAACGACCTGCGCCCCGGCTTCCTGATTAGCCAATACATAACCCCACGGGCCGAGTAAACCGATGTCGGTCTCGCCATTGGCCAGTGACTTGGCAAGCCCCTCCCAGCTATCGACCGTTCGCAATTCGACCTTTCGGCCTAATTTTTCTGAGAGATAGTTCGCCAGGGGGCGATAGGTTGCGTCATTTTTATCCTTGTCGGGTTGAAATAGGCCGACACCAAGTCTAAGTGGCGCGTCTGCCGCCATGGCGCCCTGCACAAGCAGCACGGCGCAAAACAACACAATCAGTTTTAAGGCAGCTTTCATTAATTTTCCTCCACAATTGTGTATACGGTGATCTGTCGCGTAAGGGTGATAATTTATTACAGTTCCACATGAACTATCTGCTTGCCATGATGCAACCACCGTTTCGGCACAACCTCACATCGGCACCTTCCGGGCTATTTCTTAGCCAAAAATGCGCCCAAGCCGTTCTTTTAGGCAATGTAACTTTGCCTTGTACTGGCTGCAAAGAAGATACCGCACGCGTCGCCTGAACCGCCTTGACGGTAAACACATCGTAGTCTTCACTGCTCAAGTAGATTACCTTGTGGTCATGGCGATGGATTGACTTCTAAATATACCGTTTTATCGGAATCGGCGACCAGACCTGCCTTGGAAGCAATATCGTGGCTGATGTGTAAGAAGTGGCCACCTTCCGGCGACTATGTATGCGGTAAGCTTGCAAAGGTGTTAAATAGCGCCTGCGCGCATTGCTTATACATTTGGCGCTCCTCTGGAGCAATCCTCTTATCAATTGTAAAGGAATTAACATGACAACCCTCACCATGACGCAACGCACTACTGCAGCGACCCTAGCCCTGGCACTGGGTGCTGCCCTGATCGTTACCTCGGCACCCGCAAGCGCCGCCGGCGACAAGATGGCTGGCCAGGAAAAATGTTTCGGTGTCTCTCTAAAGGGGAAGAACGACTGCAAGGCCGGAGCTGGAACCACTTGCGCGGGAACTTCCAAAGTTGACTACCAGGGCAATTCCTTCAAACTGGTCCCGGCCGGCACTTGCGAAAAGACCGCATCCAAGACTTCCACGACTGGCTTTGGTCAGCTCAAAGAGTTTAGCGCAAATAAAACCTGATTGTTGACATCAGAATAACGGAGCGCCCACGATGACGATACCTCGCCCTTATGTGCCGCAGCGCTGCGGCGCCTCCGCTTGCTTTCAGGAGATCACCTTGCCCACACGCGCTGGCGTGGGACTTAAACCTGAGCATTTTCAGCAAATCGTCGAAAGCTGGCCCGACCTTGGATTTTTTGAAATTCATGCCGAAAATTACATGGTGGACGGCGGCCCCTTTCACCATTATTTAACCCGTATCCGAGAGCGATACGCACTGTCCATTCATGGCGTCGGCTTATCAATAGGGGGCGTCACGCCGCTTGATCTTGCTCACCTCGACAAACTCGGCGCATTGATCGACCGTTATGCGCCCCAATCATTTTCGGAGCATCTGGCCTGGGCAGGTCATGGCGAGGTGTTTTTAAACGACTTGCTGCCGGTGCCGTACGACGTGCAAACACTGCAACGCGTTTGCGACCACATAGACCAGGTTCAGGCACATCTGAAACGTCGCATGCTATTAGAAAACCCGGCGACCTATGTCGAGTTCACCGCATCCACCATGCCAGAAACCGCATTCATCAGCGAAGTTGTGCGTCGCACTGGCTGCGGTCTGCTTCTGGACGTCAACAACGTATATGTCTCCTGCATCAACCATCACCGCGATCCGTATGCCAACATTCTTGCTCTGCCACACGCCGCTGTGGGCGAGATCCACCTGGCGGGATTTGCGCGGGAACAGGATGCCAATGGCGACCCGCTTCTAATCGATAGTCACGGCTCGCCAATCGCGCAAGCGGTTTGGGATCTATACGCATACACGTTGGAGCACGTCGGCGCGGTCGCCACGCTGATCGAACGCGACGATGACATTCCGCCTTTAGATATCCTCGTCGCAGAGAGCCAGCAGGCTGAGTGCATGCTTCACGCTGCGCGTCTGAAAATACTAAGCGGGGAGATGGGACCATGAAAGGACAACAAGCGTTTTTCGAGGCCCTGCTTGATCCTGACCGCCCGCCTCCGTCAGGCCTCACAACCTGGAACGGCGCTGATCCCGCTGCGCGTTTTGCGGTGTATCGCAATAATGTGGTTTCCTCGCTTATCAATGCACTGGTTGACACGTTTCCGGTGACCCAGGAATTAGTGGGGGAATTATTTTTTGGTGCAATGGCGCGACTTTTTGTAAGCAAAGAGCCGCCTCGATCGCAGGTGCTGACTTTCTATGGCGAGGCGTTTCCCACCTTCATCCAAAACTTCGCGCCCGCTGCAGCTGTCCCCTATTTAGCCGACGTGGCCCGACTGGAAATGTTAGAGGTCCATGCCTATCACGCGCACGATGCAGATGCACTTCCGGCGTCCGCTCTGGTTTCAGCCTTGGAGGACGTCGATGAACTTCCAAATTTGCGAATTGGCTTCCATCCCTCGGTACGACTCTTACGCTCGCAGTACGCCGTGGTATCGCTTTGGGCAGCACATCAGGGTATCGCGGATATTGCAACTGTCGATCCCTACCTGCCCGACAATGCGCTGGTGATACGATCCCAACTCAATGTCGAAATAATTAACCTGACCGCTGGCGCCAGCAATTTTGTTGCCAATCTCTTGCTGGGGACCTGTCTGGGGAGTGCGGCTGAGAGGGCCAGCGCTGCGCATCCGGACTTTGACCTTACCAGTATCCTGGTACTGCTGGTCAGGGTGAACGCCATTTCATCCATTCAAACCTCAAAAAAGGCAGCTCCATGATGTCCCTTCAAGGCTTAACAAGCGTGAGAGCGGTCGGCCTATCAATATCGGTCAGGTCAATTCAGTGGATGATTGCGGCGTTCGGAAAGATTCCTGACTCCCTGATCGCGGCCGTCGGGCGATTTTCGATCGCTGCGGTGTTCTGGAAGTCGGGTCAGACCAAAATTGAGGGCTTGGCCATTGACCTGATCAACGGTGAGTTTCACCTTGGCTGGCCACACTTATCGGCATCGGCCCTGGCGTTGTTTCAGACCGAATATAAGCTGCCGCTGATTCCGCCGGAGGCCGCAGCGTTCATGGCAGCCTCCGCTGAACATATCTTCCCAATCTTGCTATTACTTGGCCTCGCGACCCGATTTTCTGCACTAGCTTTACTCGGCATGACCATGATTATAGAAATCTTTGTTTATCCTGATGCTTACCCGACGCATGGCGTCTGGGCAACCGTGTTGCTGGTGCTGATAGCCCGGGGTCCCGGCAAGCTTTCGCTGGATCACTGGCTGGCATGCCGGTTCCGTGCCTCTTTATAACTTTCATTGGACACGAAACGGATGGCATGGGATTTGCGCTCGATTGTCTACGAAATCATCTGGAGCGGCGCTACTGCTACATGGATTAATACCTATCGGTACCGAGACCGGCTTCCAGCAACAGCGATTAAACCACCTTATAATCGGCAAACATCGCATCAACCGGTGTGCCGAAAGCTTGATTACTATAATTGCTAAGCGTTTTGACTGATGCAGCTAATACGATATAAAGCAGATCAAGCTCTTGATAACCCGCCTGGATAAATGCTTTCACTATTGCAGGATCAGGCTGACCATGTTTTGCAACCATTTCTACCGCCATTGCCGCCAACGCTGCTAACTTGGCGTCTGGGATGGGCTGTTGATCCCGTATCGCTTGCAATACAGCCTTAGGTACCTTGGAAACTTTGTCCGCAATCATGCTATGCGCCGCTGTACAGTAGGTACAACCGTTGAATTGACTAATTGATAGGAACACCACTTCCTGCTCGGCGGGCGTGAAGTGCGACTCTTTACGAAATAAATCGTAGCCATGCAGATAGGTACTTAATACAGCAGGAGCGTTGACCATGTTCAGGTACATTGCCGGAACGAACCCGACTTGTTTAAGTGCCACGTCTAGCAACTCTTTTTGCGAACCCTGAGCAGTAGCATGATCGACGGGGGACAGATCGTGAATAACTTTGGTATTTGACATGATTGTTAATCCTTAAACACGCAAAAACTTTCGGTCGCAGGAGGATTCCCCGGCCACGTTGCGTCATATCTCATTTTATTCCACCCGTGGTTTTGGCAGTGCACCGTGCGTCTCGTTCTGGTGTCCCTGCGTTTCAGATTGCTCCTTTAGCCAATGGATGGGAGAGCGTCCCAGCTTTCGGACAAATACACGGGTCAACGTGCTAGCGCTGCCGTACCCGACATCAAAGGCAATCTGTTTAAGTTGCAGCCCTTGTAACAATAATCTTTGCGCACTCACGACACGCCACGAGGCCAGATAGTCTGCAGGCGTCTGCCCCGTAATTGCTCGGAACCGAACAGCAAAGCGGGCGCGCGACATACCTGCTGCGGCCGCCATGTCTGATAGCGTCCACGCTCGGGCAGGATCTGTCTGTATCGCGATGAGCGCCTTGGCAAGACGGCTGTCGGCGAGTCCGGCCAGGGTGCCGCCTTGCGTCAAGCCCTGATCGATGCAGTATCGAAGTAACCGTATCATTAACACTTCGCACAACCGGTCCAACACTGCCTGACTGCCAGACTGCGCAGACAATGCCTCGTCAAACATCAGCCCCATCAGCGCTTCTACTCCGGGAAGCGCTGCAAGTTGTACCAACACGACACTCGGGAGCGAATCTGTGATCGGGTTTCCACCGCCGCTGCCGAATTGTATGGTGCCGCATACGACATCAGCGCCAGCGCGGTCATCCGCGATCAGGCTATGTGTCTTTGGACGCGGCAAGAACAAGATAGTGGGCTCGATAATGTCGATCACCTCTTTTTGCACGCCAAATATTCGCGCAGGTCCTTTCCTGATCAAGTGTATGTGGCCGCGCAATGCGTCTTCCTGGAAATCGTGAATGCCGCAAATATTGCCGGTGTAGAAGATACCGGCGCGCAGGGAAAAATGGTTTAGGAGGGGCGTCAGTCGGTCCATGGCTCATGTGATTGGAAAAGAAATAGCGGATACCGCTCTGATTGACAATTTATAACGTTGCTGGAACTATCGTTTAATTTGTCGATGTTTACTTATACCGCCCTGCCGGGACGACGAAAAATTATTCGTCAGTCTTGCCTGTACGCGCATCTTTCCGCTGCGCATAAACGCGCGCTGCTTGACGAAGCGTATGCATTTGCCTTCCAAAGTTCCGGCATCCGGAACACATCATCACATGCATTTTTAGCGACATGCGCTCCTGCAAGGTGAGTGTTCGCTCTTGCGACTCCGAAAGCAGACGGGTGACATTCTGACAGTTCAGCATGGCTGATCCTTTTTTTCAAACCAACGGTTCTCAAGGCACTCGCGCAGGCGCAGGCGGGCGCGGTGCAACATGACGTTAAGATTACTGACGGTGATGCCTACTGTCTCGCAGATCTCGTCGGAATCAAGCTCGATAAATTCGCGCATCATAAAAACCCGCGCTTGATTGCCGGGTAAATTCTCTAAACAGTCTTCAAATACACACCAGAATTCATTTTCTCGAAAAGATTCCTCTGGATTACCCCATGCTGCAGGGCGTTCATCCGCCTGCCAGAAACCTTTGCCATCAAACAACTCAGAGAAGTCTTCATCTTCTTCGTTCTCGTGCATAAGGTTACTGGCATATACCAGGCGTTGCTTTTGCCGCAATACATCCGCGATTTTGTTTTTAAGAATGGCGAATACCCAGGTTTTCAACGCTGCGCGTCCACCAAATGACTTGGCATTCTTCAATGCGCCGATGAGCGCTTCTTGCACTGCGTCCTCCGCAAGATGTGGATCGGACAGTTGTAGGGTGGCAAATTTGACCATCTGTTTCCTTAAGCTATTAAGGAACTCAGTTTCGGTAAGCAGCGCGGTGTTCTCTACTATTGGGGTGCCAGCGTCACTTAGCAGTCTTTCTTCACTATCCATCTCCACTCCTTGTAATTTTGTTATTTCTGGCACTTTCTGGAATGATACTGGCGACGCCATGTGGCAGCAAAAAAATCTATCGGTGCCTCCAATAATTAACAACCAATATTCACCACCAATAAAATCCGGGTTGTCTGCGCTCGTCGAGCGCGATGATGATACCAACAAAATGTGTTTTAAATTGCATCGGGGGTTATTGCACTCCGGTGTTGGCGGAGAATCGCCCAAATCTTGTTGCCGAGCTTTTGCTATGTTAATTTTGCTATGTTAACCAAAAGCCCCAAACCCGGATCACCTTTACCCCCCTCTGTCGTTGATCAATGCATCATGTGATCGCTATGGGGCTGAAAACCGCTGAATAAAACGCCGGTCTATCCGGTCTTTCCAACGCCAGATCCATTTTCCTTCCGCACTGAAGCCACCCCAGGATGCAACGCCGTATTGTGGGCCGCATGCTAGTAAATACAATGACCGCTGCCGCGGTTGATAGGTCACGAGCGGTGTACCCATAAGTGTGGCCAGCAGGTTCGCGGCGAGCACGGGACCCGCCCGCACCGCATGCACGCCCGAGCGCACCATCGCCACGTCTTGCCGCGCACAGACGTCACCTGCGGCAAAAACATTTGGATGCGAGAGACTGCGATGAAATCCATTAACGGCGATGTAGCCGTTTTCGTCCAGCATCAATTTGGAGAATTTAAGTAATAAAGGGGCGCGTGCGCCAGTTGCGGCAATCACACAGTCTGCTGGCAACAGGGTGCCATCTGACAACATCACGCCTTCTTCGACGCCCACTGCTCTTTGGCGATGTACAAAGACGCCTGCCCTAGCCAGAAAATGCTTGATGCGACCTTGTACGCCAGCAGCATGACCAGCCAGCAGGCCCGACTCGGACACAACTAACTCGACACGCCCTTGAATATTGGCGCGTGAAAATGCGTAACGTGCTGCCAAGGCTAGCTCCACCCCGGCAGCGCCACCACCGACAACAACTAGTCGATACCCTGGCTGTTCTCTTGCGCAAGCCAGAATTTTTGGCCAGGCTACGAAAAAATCATCCAGCGGCTTGACCGGCAAGAGCTTATTGCCCGCCATCTCCAGCCACGACAAGTCGATTTCACTGCCGATGTCCAGCGACAGCAGATCGTATTCAAGTCGCCGACCATCTGGCAAGCGCACACAATGCTGATCGGCGTCGATGCCCGCAATGCGGTCCACCGCCATGTGCACGCGCGCCGTCTGCGCTAAAGATAGCAAATCAATCCGACACTGCGCCTGGACGTAATGACCCGCCATCCATCCCGGTAACATGCCGGAGTAGTTCTGGTGAGTACTTGGTGTGACCAGCGTGACCTCGACGCCGGGTGTCTTTTTTTGCGCCAAGGCGCGCAGCACCGAAAGATGTGCATGTCCGCCACCAACAAGAACCAAACGCTTCATCAGATCACCTGCCTGACGAAAATGGCGCTGAACCAATTGCCAGGCGTGTTGGGGCAACCGAATCGTCCGGGCTCAAGTGCAGACGAGCGTCAGGTCGTCCCATTGATAACAGCGTGGTAGCAGAGCAATCACAATAGTCAAAAGACGACTTCGCCTTAGCGACGTTCAAAGGATGCGGGTATGCCAGCAAAACGTACTTGATCATGTTAAGGCTTCAGTAAGTGTTAAGGTCAAAGCTAAGTCGGTACCATGCTATGAATTCTTACACTTTGCATGAAACAACGGGTGTAAGAATTTGAGTGCAATATACGACCATTGATACGACCATTGATACGAACATTGATACGAACATTGATACGACCCTAGTTATGACTAAAGCTACGACCATACTTTACACAACTATCAAATAAAGGACACTTTCATGCAACAAGCTCTTATTGGCGTTATCGGCGGCAGCGGTCTCTACCACATGGAGGCCCTGCAGAATGCGACGGAACACATACTAGACACACCTTTCGGCAAACCTTCCGATGTGATCGTTACTGGCATTGTGCATGATGTGCCGATAGCATTTCTGGCTCGCCACGGGCGCGGACATCGACTGATCCCGTCCGAGATCCCGTATCGTGCCAATATCCACGCGATGAAACAACTTGGCGTGCGCTATCTTATTTCAATGTCTGCCGTGGGTTCGCTACGGGAAGAAATGAAACCGCTCGATATGGTTCTCCCTGATCAGTTCATTGATTTGACCCGGCGGCGCGTAAACACCTTTTTTGGAGATGGCGCGGTCGCACACGTCTCAATGGCGCAACCAGTTTGTGCAAATGTCGTCGACGCACTGGCGCGTGCCTTCAATGAAGTAAATCTGACGCAATCCGTTAAGTTGCATCGCGGTGGCACCTATGTTTGCATCGAAGGGCCGCAATTTTCAACGCAGGCAGAATCGCATTGGTACCGCAGCATGGGGGCAAGCGTCATCGGTATGAGCAATATGCCGGAAGCAAAGTTAGCCAGAGAGGCACAAATCGCTTACGCCACGCTGGCCATGGTGACCGACTTCGATTGTTGGCACCCAAGAGAAGCTCACGTAACGGCAGAGATGGCGATTGGCAACCTGATGAAGAATGCCAGGCGGGCACAACAAATCGCTGCTGCTGCCATTCAGATTATTGGCAATGAACGTCCACCATCGATTGCGCACGCCGCGTTGGCAAGCGCGCTCGTTACCCAGCCAAACGAGATGACCCCTGAGAGTTTTGATCGGTTAAGTAAGGTAATAAGCGCCGCAAGTTGAGTGGTGAACCGCGTCGAACATGCATCCGTGTTGCAATTAGAAACACCTGATACAGAATCTCGCTGTGTAAGGGGCCAATACGTTCGTACAATCAAATCACTGTCAACGTTCTCTGGAGAATCAAATGGAAGTCAGTCAATCAACAACGCGTATCCATCCATTGGTCGCTGGCGCGGCTGGGTCTGTTATCTTGGCAAGCTTGCTTGGGGTCGCAGCGATTGCGGGCTTTCTCCCGAGTTCTCACGGAAATGGCGTTGGGGCGCAAGCGCCAACCGCAATGGCTGCCGCACCCCTGGCAATGGCTGTACCCGCCACGTTGCAAACAGGCGCACCGGTATTAGTGCAGACAGCAAACGGCTATCAATACATGCAGCCGGTTGCCTCCCCTGCGGTGGCGGGTTATCAGGTTGAACCGACGCGCACTATTACAAAACAAAAAACAGTAGTCCATCATGTCTATCGTCATCATGATTCACCTTATGCACAGGCCGAGCGGACGCCCCAATACCAAGCGCCGATCCAGCAGTCCCGCCAGGTAGCTCAAGCGAGTCCCGTGGCACAAGTGAGTCCGTTAGGAATAGCTACCGGCGCGGTTATTGGTGGACTGCTGGGACATCAGGTGGGTGGCGGTAATGGCCGTACGCTTGCGACCGTTGCAGGTGTAGTGGGTGGCGGCTATTTAGGTAATAGCGTGGCTAAAAATTACGGTTATTAATCCTTAGCTTTGACAAGCCAACGTTTGAGGTTGGACACCCATTCCAACCTCAAACGTGACTAAGCACCGCAGTTGCCATCATAACGATCTGGATAATAAAGAAGCGCCGATCAGCGCACAGGATGTTCAGATTACTTGCCGCGAACCAACACTAATTAATATAAACAAAATGAAAAACCAATACACAATAGCTGCCACAATAATTGTGGCAGCGGCCCTCGTCAGTGGCTGCGCCGCGCCAAACTATTACGATCAGTCAGCTTCGCAGCCTTATCGAGCTAACTCACAGTCATATGCGGCTAACTCACAGTCATATGCTCCGAACCCACAGGCATATCCTAGATCATCACAATCCTATTCCCGCACATATGGCGTCGTCGACGCCATACAGTTGGTGCAGACCAACGACAACAACAATAGCGGAAGTAGTATGGGTGTAGGCACAGTGCTCGGGGGAGTTGTCGGGGGACTTCTTGGAACTCAAGTCGGTGCCGGTCGAGGAAGAACCGTTGCAACCGTCGCAGGCGCAGTGGGCGGTGCAATGGTAGGTAACCAGATTGAGCAACGCAACAATACGCCGACGCACGACATGTATCGTATCGGCGTGCGGTTGGATAACGGCGGCTATCAGACGTACACGCAAGATAGCGTTGGTGACCTGCGAACAGGAAATCGCGTCCGTATTGACGGTGAACGCGTATATCGTTACTAGTACAAACCTAAAACTACGCGACGCGACCTTCCGGTATGGTAATTAACCGTAGATCGTTGTCGCTTTTTCGGATATCTCGATAAGATTATTATCTGGATCACGGACATAAACTGACCGAATTGGCCAGTTAGCTCCGGTGCGCTGAACAGGACCCTCGATAATCGGAATATTGTGTCGGCCCAGCGTGACGATGACTTGTTCAAGCGGAATGCCAGCGATAAAACATAAATCGAGAGAGCCTGGAGTCGGTATAGCAGCCTTGGGCAAGAACTCAAGGCCAACTTCATGCAGATTAATTTTTTGCTCGCCAAACTTGAACGCTATACGACCCGCTCCGAATGTATCGAGTGCCATGCCGAGCACCTGCGTATAAAAATAAATCGACTTCGCCTTATCACGTGTCGTTAGTACCAGATGGTCAATATGATCAATCAAGATAGATTCCTGCAAAGTATGGGAGGAAAAACAGGTGCCGCCCAGGCCCGTAAGCCGATTAAGCGAGCGTAACCGTCGCATCGAGGGTCAAAAAGCCCTCGTGGTCTTGCGCCCACAAATGCACAGTTTTACCGTCTCCAGTTGGCGCACCATGAACCGAAAAAGGGTGCAGATCAAAGGTCGGTCGTATGGCCCGAAATTCAAAATGCATAATCACCCGATCCGGCATTTCACGGCGGACCAGCGCAATTAACAAAGTAGCAATCAGCGGTCCATGCACGACCAGACCAGGATATCCTTCAACTTCTGTCGCATACTTACGATCGTAATGAATCCGGTGTGTATTAAAGGTTAACGCAGAATAGCGGAATAAGAATGTTTCGCTGGGCGTTATCCGTAATGTCCATTCAGGATCGGTGCGTGCTTTCTCTGGCTGCACCGCGGCCTGTCCTATGACAGGTGGATCGCGATAAACAATATCATGGAACTCAGTCAATGCAGCGTCAGTTGCGCCGTTACAAAAGAGCTGATGCTGCACTTTTACGAAAGTCAGTCGACCGCTGCGGCCGTCTTTTTCCCGCACCTCTGCGATGGTTGATACGCGCTCCACCGCGTCGCCGACACATATCGGCGAGTGAAATTTGAGTTGACTACCAGCCCACATCCTCCGTGGTTGCGTGACCGGCGGCATGAAACCACCCTTCTGAGCATGCCCGTCAGCGCCTAACAAAGATTGCGCATGCAGCGGCAAAAAATAGAGCCAGTGCCAAAGCGCCGGTAACGGCGTGCCCGATTGGGGTCGATCGATACCTAAATCTAGCGTGGCCGATAGCGCGGCTACAGGTGTAGGCGAGATGATGTCGGTCACTGTCTCGCTACGGCCTACCCATTCTTGCAGATTGAGAGTTTTATTTTTCATTTATGTTAGCTTTATTGAGCGCCAGTCTTTGATTGATATTAAGGCTTCCGTGTGCATCATTTTGCCCGATTTATGTGCTGGTTAAGCAGGCTTTAAACTTCGCTATTAAACAAATGATGATAATTAGTGTATGACTGAATAAAGTAGGTATCGCGCACGCAGGGACAGGTTGAAAGTAATATGTTACTAACGCAGCGTTTGTGGAATACAAACACAAAATTGTAAATTAATGATTCTTTATACTACGCAGTTAATCTTTATACTGCGCAGTTAATATAGACAAAAATTAAGATTTGATCGATTTGCACAAATATCCGCCATGACCGCTTTTTTAGATCAGGCTTGCAGCCCACTACAGGATGGCAAAGGCGAACAGAATGATGACCGTGGTGGCGCATAAAAAGTGTAGTGGATCGATATCATCGTTTTGCTTCAGCCTTACTACGGAAAAATTATAAAGATGGTGCGGTGTTCAATGGATACCGATACCGTTATTTGATGAGAGTAATAATTTATGTTATTTGACCTGACTGATTTACGTTTATTTATCTACATCGCCGAACTGAAAAGTCTTACCCGTAGCGCCGAGCGCATTCATATGTCGCTGGCTGCTGCCAGTAGCAGGGTCAAGGAACTCGAAAGCCGCTTTGGCATGCGTCTGATTTATCGGGAAAATAAAGGCATTTGCCTGTCACCGGCAGGCGAAACTTTTTTGCACCATGCTCAGCAATTTATGCAACAGGTAGAGCGTCTAACCAGTGATTTGCAGCAATACAATAACGGGATCAAAGGTTATATTAGAATATTTGCAAATACCACTGCCGTAACAGAATTCATGCCAGAGGTGCTGGGCGCTTATCTTGCCAAGTATCCCCATGTCAACATTTCGTTAGAAGAGCGCCTTAACCAAGGTATTTTGCGGGGAATACTTGAGGGAACTGCTGACATTGGTATTGTCGCCGGACCGATCCATAATCAAGGCCTTGAGGTTATTAATTTTTCCACCGACCGCCTGGTATTGGTCACAGCAGTCAATCATCCGCTTGCAGCAATCAAAAAAATCAGCTTCGCTGAAACGATCCCCTACGAACAAATCGGATTATATGAAGGTAGTTCGCTACATCACTTTCTAAATCAAATCGTCTCTGAAAGTGGAAAAACCTTACGATTACGGATTCAGGTACGCAGCTTTGAGGCTATGTGTCGCATGGTCGAAACCAATGTCGGTATCGCCGTCATGCCGCAATCCGCGGCGCTGCGGCACAGTCATACCATGCAATTATCCATCGTTGAACTGGATGAGCCATGGGCCGTGCGTGAAAGAAGTATTGTGGTTCAAAAGCTCGACAACTTGCCACTCTATGCACGTGAACTGGTCAACTTTATTAAGGCGTACCCGTCCTCTAAGGCAGCTCCTTAATTCGTTTTAGCCTGCAAATTATATAAGCACGAAGCCAGTTGGGGAGCGCATCCCCAACCGATGCCGGCTATCTATAAATCAGATTAGGCAGCCATAATGTTATCTGCGGTAGATAAGTGATTATTACCAAAAATACCAGCATCGTCAGCAACCAGGGCAAAACCGCCTTGGTCAACTCGGTAATACCCATTTTGGTAATACTCGACGCCACATAAAGGTTTAAACCCACCGGCGGATGGCACATGCCTATCTCCATATTGACGATCATCATGATCCCGAAATGGATGGGGTTAATGCCAAGTTTTATCGCAACCGGTACTAAAATTGGCGCCATAATCAAAATAATTGAAGAGGGCTCCATTACGTTTCCCGCCAACAACAACAAAAGGTTGACCACCACCAGAAACCCGACCGTGCCGAGACCCATATGCAAGATAGCTTCCGTCAATGCCTGCGGCACGTTTTCCGAAGTCATTAAAAAAGAAAACAAAGTGGCGTTAGTAATAATGTATAACAACATCGCAGACATGGCGGCCGACTCCAGCAAGACGCGCGGCACACCCTTTATCGTCATGTCTTTATAGACAAAAATAGACACCAGGAAGGCATACACGGCGCTCATTGCCGCCGCTTCCGTGGCCGTAAATATACCGCTAAAAATCCCACCAATCACGATCACGACCAGAAACAACCCCCACGAACATTCACGGAAAGCCGCCCAACGTTCACGCCAACTAGCTTTTGGCAAACGCGGATAATTATTTTTTCGGGCAATATTCCACGTGGTCAGACACAACATCCCGGTAAGGATCAGCCCCGGCACCAGTCCAGCTATAAACAGCTCGCCGATTGAGGTATTAGTCGACACTGCATAAATCACCTTGATGACCGATGGCAGCATCAAAATACCCAGCGCACCTGAGGTAGCAATAACGCCCGCGCCAAATTTTTTAGGAAATCCCTGCTTGACCATTTCCGGCAAAACCACCGATCCAATGGCCGCGACCGTAGCAACGCTGGAGCCGCAGACCGATGCGAACAGTGCACAACCGAGCACGCCGGCAAGGCCAATCCCACCATGCCAATGACCGACCAACGTTGTCGCAAACCGGATCATGCGCTTGGCTACTCCCCCATGCGTCAGAAACGTACCCGCCAATAAAAAGAACGGGATTGCCATGATTTCAAAATTCTCGATACCGGTGAACAATTTTAACGCCACCGACTCAATCGGCACCGTGGTCATCGTGAACAGGAAAGTTAACACCGTTAAGCCGAGCGAAATCGAGATCGGCATGCCGGTCAACATTAACGCAAACAACAAGACAAAAATAATTAATGCGTTCATGCCTTACCTCCCACATGTTCGATATCGGCTGCATCGTCAATACCTTGTACATGCGCATGATCGTGCTTAGGCAATTCGCCATACTTCAAGAACGTCCATGTCACTTGCAAAAAACGAAACGACATCAGATAAGACCCAAGCGGAACCGCCAGGTACACGATCCACATCGGTATTTCCAGGTCGGCCGAGACCGAATCGGTATGGGCGATTCCCCATACAAATCTTGCACCCAGAGTACCGACGATGCCGGTAAACAAGGCCCCGGCAAGCAGGCCAAATATGATGAATTTATTTCGCCATGGCGTATTTAACTTATTAATCAAAACATCCACACCCACGTGAATACCCACCCTCACGCCGTAAGCCGCACCGAATTTAGCCATCCACACGAACATGTAGATACATAACTCCTGCGTCCAACTCGTATTGATTTTGATCAGCTCGTCCTGAACCCACGGAATAGGTAGCCCCGATGCATAACGATGGACTACAGCAAGAAAAACAAGGATGGTTGCCAGCGCCATTAAGGAAGCAATCAACCACTCTTCCAGGCGATCAAGGAATTTCATGGTATCTCCAAATACATCAAAAGAAAAAAAGACGCTGAACACGTCTTTTAAAACAATCTGCACGCTGATAGAACAAGGCAGCCCGCGTTCGCTTTGCGGAGCGGCCTGTCGCATGCATGCGTCGTCGCTGTCGCGACGAGATTATTGTTGAGTGCGTTATTTAAAGCCCAGCGTCGCGGATTCTTTATTCACTGACGCAATCAACTCTTTTCCGATACGACCTTCCATCTGCTTCTGAACCGGGAATAGCGCTTTACGCCATTCGGTTTTTTCAGCATCGGTCAGTGTGTAGATGGTAGTTTTGCCTGATTTTCGGATCGCTTCCAGCGCATTGTCATTCTCTTCCTGGGCAATCGTATTGGCGTACTTGGTTGCGTCTTTCATGGCTGTTTCCAGCAGCCCCCGGATATCGGCAGGCAGGCCATCCCAAAATTTCTTGTTGACGACTACCGCATATCCAATATATCCATGGTTGGATACGGTAAGATATTTTTGTACTTCGTACATTTTTTGGGTGTAAACATTGGATGGGGTGTTCTCACCACCATCCACCACGCCGGTCTGCATGGCTTGATAGACCTCGGAAAATGGAAGGACCTGCGGGTTGGCACCTAGCGCCCGCATTTGTGCATCCAATACCTTAGATGATTGAATACGTATTTTTACCCCTTTAAAATCCGCTGGTGTTTTAAGCAGTTTGCTGGCCGTCATTACCTTAAAACCGTTGTCCCAATAGGCTAGTCCGGTGATACCTTTGGGTTCCAGTTTCTTAAACAGATCCTTACCGATAGGACCATCGGTCACGCGCTTCAGCACGGCGCTACTTGGAAAGATATACGGCAGATCGAATACTTCGAACTCCTTGACCCCTAACGGTCCGAATTTCGATAGCGACGGCGCTAACATCTGGACCGCTCCCATTTGCAGCGCTTCCAGTTCTTCTTTATCCTTATAAAGCTGGCTATTCGGATAAATTTCTACCTTTACACGCCCGTTGGTGGCCTTTTCGGCTAACTCTTTAAAGCGCAAGGCACCTTTTCCCTTCGGCGTATCCTGCGCAACCACGTGGCTAAACTTGATGATGATAGGAGGTTGTGCTGCGCGCTGAGGGGAACTTTGCGCGAACGAAATTGTGCAAAAGCTCGCAGCAGCGACGAGCGCCAAAAACAGCGTTTTAGTTTTCATGAATGTCTCCGGATGAACGAAAATGTAGGCTCTTTAAAATGGCCTTCAATATTTTTTAAAAAAAAATTTTAAACAAATACCCATCAAATAGCAAGATGAAACCTACGTAAAAAACTAAACCGAGAAAAGATCAGGTCGCCGACGCGTTCAAAATCTTCTCTGCTTTAAGTATGACTGGTCGGTCGATCATTTTTCCATCTAACGCGACTGCAGCACCGTCAGCTAAAGCGGCTGCCTCCAGTACACGTTGAGCCCAGGCGAGTTCTTCTGGATTAGGTAAAAATCCTGCATGGATCGGCGCTATCTGCTTCGGGTGTATACAAAGCTTGGCGCCAAACCCAAGACGCCGGGCACGCACCGTATCTGCCTCCACGCTTTCAGGGGCATCGATTGCAGTGCTGACGCCATCGACGGGAGCTGCAAGTCCGGCGATGCGCGATACCAGAACCAGCTGCGAACGAAAATACAACAGTTCTTCATTATCCCCCTCGATCCCCAGATCCAGCTGAAAATCAATCGAACCAAATAGTAACCGCTGCACCCCGGGTGCATGCGCAATTGCATGCACGTTCCAGAACCCCTGTGCGCTTTCAATTAGCGGCAAAATCATTTGCGCACCCGCATCGGCAACCATCGCAATATCGTCGACATGTTCCGCCTTGGGTAATACAACGCCCGCCACCCCAGGCAATCTACAGAGCGCTAAATCATCGTGGAACCAAACAGAATCGGCGCTATTGATACGAATGAGCACTGATTTGTCGGCCGTTAACCACGCAATAATCGCAGCCCTTGCCACAGCTTTCTCCGCATAGGGAACGGCGTCTTCCAGATCGATAATGGTAACGTCGGCTCCAGCCTGACATGCTTTGTCAAAGCGATCAGGGCGATTGCCGGGCACAAAAATATATGATCGCGGAATAGAAAAAATCATGGGTTTTAAACTGAAGATATCGCTAAGAAAGAGGCAATTTTGTTGCACTCCGCAAGATGCCATATTTTTTCAAATATCGCCTGCATTTCCGATGGCGTAGCTGCGTTACTAAAAGCCGCCAGCCGTAACGCCTTCTGCTCCAGTTCCACACGCGAGAGAGTGTTACCGGGATCGCCTTTTGGTTCATCCACACGCCCCGATAATAGTCGGCCGTCGGTGGTCTCTACCGTAACTTTACCGATCCAACGCGCTGGATAGGCGCTATCGACTTCGGCGTCCAATACCATCTGCACTTTTTTGCTAAATGCTACGACGCGGGAGTCATTAAAATAGCCTTCAAACTCGCTTAAGCCAGCAACACGAAATTGGGCAATTAATCCCAACACTATTCCCATCGAAAATTTAGCCTGATGTACCGTTTGTGGATTGACCACAGGACCTAATACATCGATAGCACCTTGATGAACGTACGTAGTTACGCGGGCAATCTCCTCGGGATCAAGATTATGTTTTTTTATCACCTCAAGCAAGGCGTCTGCTGCCGGATGGGTATGGCGGCAAGAGGAGTGAAATTTGAAGGAAGTTTCTGCAAGGGTCCAACGTTCACCAAGGCGGTCAACCAGCTTATCAGGGTCAGCATCCGACGACATTCCGGCCGCCATTCCTTGCGGCCCTTCCAGAATGTGCTGAGCGCCGGTGAAACCTTGCTGCGCCAGGTAAGCTGCCATCAATCCATCGGATGCAGCTTTGGCTGCGTGCAATTGCTTCGAATCTGCGGCATCGCGTAAAAACTCCCATAATCCTGCCGCTTGCGTTCCGGCTGAACCGAATGCATGCAGCATTTGATCGGGGGACAGCTGTAATAATCTTCCGACCGCCGCAGCAGCAGCGACGGTACCTGCCGTGCCAGTCGTATGAAATACCTTGTAATGCGAACGGCCTAAAAATTCGCCTATCCGAATCCCCACTTCATAACCGGCAACGACCGCAGTCAATATATCGCGCCCGGAACACCCTATAGATTGCGCAACGGCCAATACCGCTGGGAAAACTACAGTAGCAGGGTGAAACACCGAGCCGTTGTGTACATCATCCTGCTCAGCGAAATGCGATGAGGCCGCATTGACCATTGCGGCAAACAAGGGGCTGGTCTGGCGGCGCGAGATCAATACTTCAGACGTGCCGGTGGCGGGGCCCATTTGTTGGGCAAACCAGTCTATCGTTTCGACTGCCCTAGCCCCCTTGCCAGCAAGCGCAGAGCCGAACCAGTCGACGAATAAATCTGCGGCGCGCAGAAGGACTGGCTCAGGGATACTGTCGAACTGCAAGTTCGCGGCGAAACTAGCGAGTGCTTTACTCGGATGATCGTTCATAAATTACGGCTCTCCGGGATAGGAAATCAAGTGGCTTGTTTATATAACTGATCAAATAGCCTGTTGCGTACGCAGACCGGCGATGGCGGCGGCATCATAACCAAGCTCCGCCAGGATTGCATCGGTATGCTCTCCCAGCGCGGGTACCGCATCCATGCGTGGCGTATAGGTATTTGGAACGCCTGGAGGTAACAGCGCAGGAACTTTTCCGGCAGGCGTGTCCACATTAACCCAGCGCGCACGGGCCTTGAGTTGCGGGTGTTCCCACAAATCGTGCATGTCGTTCATGTGTGCATTGGCGATGTTGGCGGCGTCAAGGCGAACAATTACCTGCTCCGCGGTCAATGGCGCAAATACATCCAGAATAATGGCGCGCAGTGCCTCGCGGTTCGCGGTTCGCCGTGAATTGGACGAGAAGAGCGGATCTGTTGTGAGATTAGGCTGCAACAATACTTTATCGCAAAATAGTCCCCATTCGCGTTCATTCTGCAGGCCGAGCATGACCGTTTTGCCATCGCCGGTTGTGAATGGACCGTAGGGATAAATCGTCGCATGAGAGGCACCGGCGCGCGGTGGCGGCTCGGCACCGTCGAACGCGTAGTACAGCGGATAGCTCATCCATTCGACCATGCTTTCCAGCATCGACACATCGATATTGCATCCCAGACCCGTCCGGCCCCGCTGAATCAATGCCGCCAGAATATTGGAGTAGGCGTATGTGCCCGCTGCAATGTCGGCGATGGAACATCCGGCCTTGGCAGCCTCATCGGGCGAACCTGTCACAGACAGAAAACCAGACTCGCTTTGAATTAAGAGGTCGTAAGCTTTCTTGTCACGATATGGTCCATCCACGCCATAGCCAGAAATATCACAAACGATCAGGCGGGGAAATTTTTCGTGCAAGGCAGCATACGACAGCCCTAACCGTGCAGCCGCACCTGGTGCCAGATTCTGTACCAGCACATCGGCGGTTTCCAGTAACTGCATAAGAATAGGGTCTGACTCAGCGTGCTTGACGTCCAGTGTCAGACTTTCCTTGGAGCGATTGGTCCAGACGAAATGCGATGCCAGACCGCGCACGCGCTCATCATACGCACGGGCAAAATCGCCAACACCGGGCCGCTCAATCTTGATAACACGGGCACCAAGATCAGCCAGTTGACGCGTACAGAACGGCGCTGCTATGGCGTGTTCAAGCGTGATAACAGTAATACCATCTAGGGGACGCATACGGCTCTCCACTTAAAATGAACGCGGCAAACCGAGCACATGCTCAGCGACGTACGAGAGAATCAGATTGGTGGAAATGGGCGCAACCTGATATAAACGGGTTTCACGGAATTTACGCTCAACATCGTATTCACACGCAAAACCGAACCCGCCATGAAATTGCAGGCATGCATTGGCGGCTTCCCACGAGGCGTCGGCGGCCAACATTTTTGCCATATTGGCTTCCGTGCCGCATGGCAGATGGGCATCGAATAGCTCGCAGGCTTTCAAACGCATCAAATTGGCTGCTTCGAGATTGATGTAGGCTTTGGCAATTGGAAACTGAACGCCCTGATTCTGACCGATGGGACGACCAAAAACGATGCGCTCATTGACGTATTTGGTGACTTTATCGATAAACCAGTAACCATCGCCAATGCACTCCGCAGCAATCAGCGCACGCTCGGCGTTGAGGCCATCAAGGATGTAGCGGAAACCCTTACCCTCTTCGCCAATCAAATTTTCTTCTGGAATTTCCAGATTATCGAAAAATAATTCATTGGTCTCATGGTTCACCATGTTCAGGATCGGCTGCACCGTGAGGCCGTTGCCGATCGCATCGCGCAAATCGACCACAAAAATGGACATACCTTCGGACTTTTTCTTCACGTCCGCTAATGGCGTGGTCCGTGCCAGCAAAATCATCAGATCGGAATGCTGGACGCGTGAAATCCAGACCTTCTGGCCGTTGATAATATATTTATTTCCTTTTTTTACTGCGGTAGTTTTGAGCTTGGTGGTATCGGTTCCGGTCGAGGGTTCGGTCACTGCCATCGACTGCAGACGCAATTCGCCACTGGCAATTTTTGGTAAATAATAATCTTTTTGCTGTTGTGAACCATGGCGTAACAAGGTTCCCATGTTGTACATCTGACCGTGACAAGCGCCAGAATTACCACCACATCGATTAATCTCCTCCATGATGACGGAGGCTTCCGTCAGGCCCAGACCGGAGCCGCCATACTCTTCCGGAATCAGGGCGGCCAGCCAGCCAGCTTTGGTCAAGGCATTCACAAAAGCCTCTGGGTAGCCGCGCTCTTCATCTATCTTACGAAAGTAGTCGGCAGGAAATTCCGCGCATAAAGCACGTACGGCATCACGTATTTCCTGGTACGCATCAAGCTTGGTAGACATCGAACGAGTTCCTAATTTTAGTTAAAGTGGCTCACGGGCGAGCGAAACAATAGTTTTTTTGGAGTGTGCTCCGGAACTTGTTCGGAAACAATCAACATTTTCAGAAGGGGACCTATGCCGCAGGTTAAGTGTAGATATTCGATCAGCACGTCGTAGGGCCATTTTCACCCCACTTAAAGGTTAGATTGAAAGTCCCCCTTCGCGGATGGCGTTGCGTTGATGATTTTTGCTCTCCGGTATTGGGAGTCATGAATCGCATGGTCGGACATCAGTCATTGACCGAAATATGCCACGTCACAATCCCTGTACAAGCGCGTACCGGCAGGACACACAATCCGGATCGGGCAATGATCTGCGCGCGTTCTTCCAGCGAAATCATTCGTCCTCGCCCTCCTCCCACAGGGCGGGCGTTTTTTTGCATCACCAGCAACGCAGCAGCTTCTGTCAGGATCCTATTTTTACGTGTCGTGGTCTAATAAAAACGGCCAGCTCAACAATGATTTATTAAAAAAACGCCAGCCTTCTGTGCCCGAGAAACGAAATAAATTATCAATTCATCAACAAGATAGCAAAGAAGCTTTTACGTTAGTGCAGTGCTGCGGGGTGTGATAGTCCGTCGTGCTGATTATTATCAACACCGAGCTGTTAACTTGGTTAATGTGATGCCAATGACGCAAGTGAAGGCGGTGCTCTCTGCCACTGGCCGCACTTACGGCAGTCTCGGATATGTCACGCATTAGCTGCGCAAGGGATAAAAATAGGACGTTATCGGGTGAAAAGCTTAATGCGTCAAAGTCAACTGCGACCAGTATGGAAGCGCAAATTTATTTACATAACTGATAGCAAACATCACATGCCAGTAGCAGAAAATATTTTTTACTCGTTAGTTTGGGATTGCGCAAGCTGACGTGGCGTGGGTGTCCGATATTACCTATGTTTGGACCAAGCAAGGTTGGTTATATTTGGCACCGGTGTTGGACTTATATTCACGCAAAATCGTCGGCTCGACATGCGCTTTCGCCATGCAAACGAATTTAATTTCTAAAGCATTATTGATGGCTATACAGTTGCGTCAACTCGCTTCAGGAGTGGTTTTTCACTCAAATCGTGGCATCCACTATGCCAGTGCTAAGTATCAAACTTTGTTGGTTTAACACGGCATTATCTGCAGTATGAGTCGTCGCGCAAATTACTGGAATAACGCTGTCATAGAACGTTTCTTTTTGAATTTGAAATGGAGCGTGTAAAGAAAAAAGAATATGCCAATCACGCAGAAGCTGTTGATTGGAAAAGTGATGATTACGTAGAAGTTGAAACAACCATAAAACCATAATGCAGAAAAATTTCATGTGAAATCTCGCCGCATTCAAACACAAACAGCTCGGATCGGTTGATGGTGATATGCGTTCGTTTATTGCTCTGGATAATTTGCAAGAAGCTCTGTTTTCACTGAATTTAAATTGGACATGCATATGATATCTGAGCAGAATATATATGATTTTCAAAATCTCCCAGCGTTATTGCAGTATCGTGCGTCGTCTCTGCCTAGCAAGGTCATTTATTCTTTCTTGCGCAATGCTGATCAGATTGAAACCACGATCACTTATGATGCATTGAAAAAGCGCGCTTTTTCTGTAAGTGCATACCTGATGAAAAATAGCGAGCCAGGTAGCCGAATCGCACTATTATTTCCCCAGTGCCCGGGGTTTCTTTATGCGTTTTGGGGATGTCTCTGCGCCGGTCGAATTGCCGTTCCTCTCCCTCCACCACGTATTTCACATTTACAGGAGACATTAGCAAAAATCAAAGACATCATTGATTCAGCGGCACCTCAAATCATATTAACCACGCGTGAAATAAAAAAAGCGGTGCAGCTCCTCAAGCTTGAAGAGCAGATACTGTCAAATTTCATATGGTTAGCGGTTGAGGATATTGACATCGATGAAATAGATTTCGCTGTGATTAGTACGCCCGATAACGTCGCCATGCTCCAATACACATCTGGCTCAACTTCTCTGCCTAAAGGTGTGATGCTGACCCATGAAAACTTGCTGAGTAATATGCATTACTTCGAGCAAGGCATGGTACATGGCTCTGCTGCAAGAGTACTTACCTGGCTCCCACCTTTTCATGATCTTGGGCTGATATATGGCCTGCTTACGCCTGTTTATGTAGACGCGTCCTGCTATATTATGCCGGGTCCGATTTTTGCCCAACAGCCCGGGCGTTGGATTCAAGCAATCAGCCACTTCCGTATCACCCACACAGCTGCACCTAACTTCGCCTATGACAGTGCCCGCAAGAGCGTAACTGACGCGCAACTTGCGATGCTTGACTTGTCTTGCTGGAGCAGTGCACTCAACGGTGGCGAACCCGTACGGGCCAAGACGATGAATGACTTTGCCGAACGTTTTGCCGCGGTTGGTTTCGATAGATGCGTATTCAATCCTTGTTGGGGGCTTGCCGAAGCAAGTTGTATTGTGACGGCGACCCATAACGGTAGCGTTTCCTCTTTGCGTCATGATCGCCGTATTCCACAAGTTATATATGTTAACGGTCCGGCACTATCCAGCGGTGAAATTGTATATAGCGAACAGCATGCATCCGATGCCATTGCACTCTGTAGCTCAGGATCGGCATTAGCCGATACTGTATTGTCTATTGTGGATCCGCAGCACCTTACGATCAGCGCACCTGATACCGTCGGTGAAATTTGGGTTGATAACCGCGCCGTGGCTGCTGGCTATTGGGAACAAGCAGAAAAAACAGCAGAAATTTTTGCATGGAATATCGCACAGGAGCCTGAGCACCGAAGCTATATGCGAACCGGTGACCTTGGATTTATACGTGATGGGCAGCTATTCGTCACGGGACGAATGAAGGATATTGTCATTATCAGAGGTCAATGCCATTACCCACAAGATATCGAATGCGCCTTGGAATCGGCGCATCCAGAGATTCGGCAGGGTTCAGTCATCGTATTCTCGATTCAGACTGATAATCGAGAGGCCGTTGCAGCAGTTATTGAAGTATCTCGTCACTTTAAGCTCGGTGATAATACTAGTGAAATATTGAATGCACTGCGTAGAGTCGCCGCAGAAAACTGCGGGTTACAACTGGAAGCAATCACCTTAATCGCATTAGGTACGTTGCCAAGAACGACAAGCGGCAAAGTTCAGAGAGCCAGGGCACGGCGACAGTTTCTTGACCGACAGCTTTCTGTCAAATTGCAGTGGGTTCTACCAGAATTGGCAGGCATGCTGCAGTTTCCCGAGCAAGATATCTGTATACCCACGCACGCTCTGATCGCCGCCCCTGCTGTTCATCCAGATGAACAGCATATTTATAAATGGCTAGTACTGTGGATAGCTAAAACTAGTGGGCTAGATATATCAGCGATACAAGGCAACATACCGTTGAGTGACTATGGACTTGATTCGATCACCGTGGTTATGCTAAGCGGTGAAATGGCAAAGCAATTCGGTCTGTCTGATCTGTCACCAAGTACCGCTTATGACTATCCAACAGTCAAAGCACTGGCTGAACATATTGCACAACGCATCACCAATACATCACAGACTAAAACTTCTGCGACTTTGCAAGCATCAGATACGTTACCCGACAGCATTGCCATCATCGGTATGTCCTGTCGTGTTCCTGGTGCGGCTGATCTTGCGACGTTCTGGTCGCTGATTAAATCAGGTGCATGTTCGGTAGGGAAAATGCCACTTGAGCGTCAAGCGCTTTTGCGTCGCTTAGGCTGTGACCCTGAGGACATGTATTGCGGCTATCTAAACGACATCGATAAATTTGACCCGGCTTTTTTCAATATATCTCCGCGTGAAGCCGAGCAAATGGATCCGCAACAGCGCCTGTTGTTGCAGACGACCTGGCATGCAATGGAACATGCAGGATTAACCCGTGATATGTTAGATGGTTCCCGTACCGGCGTTTTCGTAGCGTTGTGTGCGACTGACTATGCAACATTATGCTCACGTGAAGGCATCTCACTTGATGGGCATGCGGGTGCAGGGCTGGCAACTAGTATTGCAGCAAGCAGGATATCTTATTGCTTTAATCTGAGGGGTCCGAGTTTAGTCATCGACACCGCTTGCTCATCTTCACTCGTTGCGATACATCAAGCTGTACAAAGTCTTGAACGCGGAGATTGCGACACGGCAGTCGTGGCCGGAGTAAACCTCATACTTAGTCCGCTTTTTAGCAGTCTGTTTAAAAGAGCAGGAATGTTATCTCCTACTGGCATGTGCCATAGTTTTGATACTGCTGCCGATGGTTATGTGCGCAGTGAAGGTGTTGCTGCGGTTATTCTTACGCGTGCAGATATTGCTCGGACCCGCCAGGATCGCGTACTCGCCTGGATTGCAGGAACGGCAATCAATCAGGATGGTCGTAGTTTTGGTTTAACAGCACCTAACGGTGAAGCGCAACGTGAAGTCATGCGTGCTGCCTTAAAGGATGCTGGCATTCTTGCCACCGCAGTTAATTATGTCGAGGCGCATGGTACAGGAACCGTGCTTGGGGATGCGATTGAGTATAGTGCCCTTGCAGACATTTACGGAAGTCAACGAGACACCCCCTGTCAGATTGGTGCTGTGAAGGCCAATATCGGTCATCTTGAAGCGACAGCTGGCCTCGCGAGTTTGATCAAGGTTATCCTGTGTCTGCGTGAGCAATCGGCCCCGCCACTGGCAGGATTTACTGTTCTCAATCCTACTTTTCCAAAAGCAAAGGGGCTGAAATTCGCATCCGACTCTTCAGAGCCGGTGGTGATGGAATATGGTGGTATGACGTCAATGGGTTTTGGTGGCACGAATGCCCATGTCATTCTTAAACGGGCTAATAATCCTGAGGCCTCAGTATTTGCTGAAGGACCTCGTATTCTGCCCCTGGCTGCCGCTTCAGCTGAGAGTCTTAACGATTTACTTACTCTCTGTGCTAAACATCTCAAATCTGCACCGGAACAATGGCAGGGTTTTACGGTCGCTTCTGCACATTATCGTTCTGCATTACCGTATCGGTTAGCTGTCGTTGGTAAGAATGCCGATGACATGATTGAACGCTTGCTCGCCAAAGTTGGTACATACAAAGCTGTGCCAGTGCATAGGCCACCACGCATTGCTTTTGTCTTTAGTGGACAAGGCGTACAACAAGTTGACATGGGAAGGCAATGGTACGAAAAAGTACCAATTTTTCGAAATAAAGTCGACCAATGTGACGATCTTCTGAAGTCGCGCTGCGGGGCATCGGTACGCGATCTTTTCGATGGTTCATTAGCGATAGATGTGGTCAAAGCGCGGATTGCGCATACCTCCGATGCGCAATTGATGATTGCTGTTTGCGAACTGGCACTTGCAACTTGGTTAACTGAGTGCGGACTGACTCCCGATTGTGTATTTGGCCACAGCCTCGGTGAATATGTGGCGGCCCATGTTGCCGGGGCACTTAGTCTGGACGACACGCTATATCTGATACATATACGGGGGCAAGCCATGAATGCTGCACCAGATGGCGGCATGCTGGCAGTACGCGCTTCGTTAGATAGAGTGCAGACACTCATAGCGCACCACAGTCTGGATGTCGAACTTGCCGCTATCAACTCGTCCGAAGACGTTACTGTCGCCGGTACAGTAGCAACACTTGAGCAATTCTCCAGGCTATGTCAGAGCCAGAATATGATGGTGATACCGTTACCTGTTGCTAAGGCTTTTCATTCTTCGCATATGACTGAGGCCGCTTCGCAATTAGCACAAAAAGCGGTCGCTATTATCAGCCAGCCACCGCGTATCCCTCTCTTTGGAAATGCAGAAGGTTCCAGAGTGGCGGTCTGTGATGCAAAACATTGGATGCATCATATGCGGGCATCGGTGAAATTTGGAGCGTGTACCGATGAAGCACTCGCTGAAGGCTATACAGTGATGATAGAACTGGGAGGGCGGGCGCTACAGCCATTTCTCTCCAAAGTATCACCAGACCGTGGCGTAGCGGTCGCAATGGCAGCAGGACGGGGTGAGTGGGAGAATGCACTATTGACGTTTTCTGAATTATATATGCTAGGCCTTAACATCAAATGGCCAGCAATATATGAAAATGAAATATCGACGCCAGACCTGTTGCCTTCCTATCCGTTTTCGCTCCAATCGTATTGGTTGGATCAGGAACCCGGTGCCGCGATAGTCACCAATCGTCAGTTGGCGGGTCAACCACTTTCAGATAATTCCGCTACACACGATACTGAAGCGCGCGTCGATACCGAGCAAGAACTCAAAATTATTTTGGGAAAAATGCTAAAACTTGCGCCAGACTCTCTTGATACTTCCCTTAGCTTTCTTGATCTTGGTGCTGACTCTTTAGTACTAATCGAAATGACACAAGTCATCGAAAAGCAATTTGATATCAAGCTAACGGTGCAACAACTGTTCAGTGAACAAAATACGTTAAAAGCGCTCTGTTCCTTCATGGGTAAAAGCGGAAAAAGTATTACTGCATCCCTCCCTGCCATCCCGCGTCCATCAATGATACAACCAGAAAAATTACAAGAACCAATCAATGTTTCGGAGACCGGAACAGAGGCGTTAGCAGCAATGACGGGAGCAGTGACAGCTGAGGTTGACGCGCATCTCCCATATCATGCCTTGTTTAAACATCAGTTGGACACCTTCCGGCATTTGGTTGAATCACAGATATCCTTGATGCAGAGCATAGGCAGTCAGCCTCATCACCAAAATCACGCGTCTTTTACTGCCGAGATCAGTCAAAGTAATTTGTCCAGGCAGTCCATGATCCCCCCATTTAAGCCATTTCAGGTTAACCATTCAACTACTTCGCAACCATTAAAAAATGCGCTAAATCAGTTTGCAGTCGCCGCATTTACATGCGCATTAACATCAATCGGTGAAAGTGGAGCGGTAGTACTTCCGGAGAGCGTAGATGCATTTTCCAGGAAATTAGGCGTGGTACCAGAACGACTTCAGCTCTGGCGTCGCGTGTGTACGCATCTGGCCGACGCAGGAATAATGCGTATCAACGAAGACGTTATTCAGAGCGTTTCTCTACCTAATCATAGTAAGGCTCTTATTGCTCTGGAAACGGCGTTGGAAACGTATAAAACTGTCATGCCATTAGATTCTGCGAAAACAAGTTGTGCGACTTTATTACTGAGGTGTGCCAGGCAACTGGCGAATGTTTTGACCGGGTATAAAAACGGAGCAGAGGTTTTGTTTTCCGGAAATGGAATAGATGAAGTTGCCGCAATTTACGCGACTGCACCGGGAACCGATGGCGTACATTCTGCTTTAGCTGAAACATTTCAATACGTGCTGAAAAACAGAATGGCATTTGATCGCCCCCTGCATATTTTGGAAGTGGGCGCCGGAACAGGTACGACTACCCACAAACTATTGCCACAGGTAGCATCGGTAAAAAACACCGCACAGCATTACCTGTTTACCGATATTTCCCCTGCTTTTGTTAACCGTGCACGTAAGACCTTTGAGAGTTGCTCTTTCATGGAATTCGCTGTGTTCGATCTTGAGCGCGAGATTGAGGAGCAGTCGTTACCGCATCAGCAATTCGATTTTATTATCGCCGCCAACGTTGTTCACAGCACCGCCGACTTACACGCCTCCCTTGGTCGCTTGCATAGCATGCTAACGCCGCATGGCACACTACTTCTGGTGGAATGTATTGCACAACAACCGTGGCTGGATTTGATTTTTGGTCTTACAGATGGTTGGTGGCGCTACATTGATACTGCATTGCGCCGCGAGGGCCCATTATTGAACGAAAAAACATGGCACAGTGTGTTGGAAAAACAAGAATGGCAGGAGGTGAAGGTTTGCACTTTTGACGATACGCAAGCCCTGGTGTATGCCCGTCGATAATATTGTAAGAGGCACGTTATCGTTTGACATATACCATACACGCACCATACACGCACCATACACATTTTTTCTCGAATAGCTAATGTTCAAGGAATATATATGAGCAGCACAGCTGGTTGTTGGTTCACGCATTTGTCAAATCATGCGCAAGCAAATGGGCGTTTATTCACATTTCCATTTGCTGGTGGCGGCCCTTCTGTTTACCGACATTGGCCGGAATTATTGCCTTCATTGGAAATATTCGCGGCCTGCCTGCCCGGAAGAGAAAGCAGAATCAACGAACCGCATGTAACGTCAATGGATGCGCTGATGGCGCAATTATTGCCCGCCATTGTGCCGCTTCTGGACCGTGATTTTTTCTTTTACGGCCATAGCATGGGCGCGCTGGTCGCATTCGAATTAGCACATGCGCTCAAGCAGCAGGGTCTTCGTCAACCGAAATGTCTTTTGATCGGAGCCTGTCAATCGCCGAATATCACTCCTAACAGCCATCGCCTTAATACATTGCCTGATGCACAGTTTTTTCGTGCGTTATCAACTTATGGCGGACTACCAGAAGGGCTGGCCAACTCAGCAGAATTGCAACAACTGATCTTGCCGACATTACGTGCTGATCTTTCTATCCCTGCAAGTTACCGATTCTCCGCAAATCCGCCGTTAACTTGTCCCATCATCGCGTTTTGTGGGGAAAGCGACATGATGGTGACTAAGCAGAACATGTCAGGCTGGCGTGACATGACATCTGCCAGCTATTTTCTTCACGAGATGCCCGGAGATCATTTTTTCCTGCATCCGCAGCGCATCCATCTACTAGAAATGATTAAGACCGGAATCAATATTTGGTAGCGTAAAAATAGTATCCATACGCTGATATGAACATTACTTTTTCCTGAAAGTGAAAATCATGGGTGCAAACAAGCAAAAAAATTTACCTGAAATATATGTACAATCCTCTGTTTTTCGTGAGAACGACGTCTATTCCCCAAGCATGGATAGTCAACAGTTGATATTGGATTTTTATCCAGACAATATTACCAATTTAATTCAAAGTCTTTCTAATATTACTTCTGCTTTTTACGGCAATATGCTCACACAAGTCGGCTTGAAATATGGAACGGATAAAATTGATGAAATCTCTAAAAATACAATTTATGCTCTCGGCAGAGCAACAGCACGACGTCATTTAGCACAGCACGACATTGAACAGAATGCGCAGGGAATTACAAAAATTATCATCGCAGCAGTGTTTACGGCGAACCCGGAATACCAGTTTGAAATTCTAGAATTTACACCCGACAAGATCGCAATGATTGTTCGTGGGATTGACCGTTATCATAAAATTGCTGTGGCAATGGGCATAGATAAGCACATCACATGGCCCGTAGTTGATACTTTTATCCGAGCAATTAATGATGAAATGGGCCTGAACTATACGGTTCATTTGAATGTAAAGAAGCTGGATGAATACAGTCAATGTTTTTACGACGTGGTTATTCAACAAGAATAGGACGCTGTTCGATTTGATCCAAATTTTCATAAATCATCAGACGGGACTTCCGCCGATTTAGTAGACACTTTTCAGTCAAACCGGGGATTTTGGGGTCGTCGTTGTTTTAACGCCCACAATTCAATATTCGACATTCTGCAACGCCTTGGCAATTGTGGCTTCAATCAAAAATACGAATTGCGCTTTCATTGCGCGATGACTTTTTTAGCTATTTCCTGCACTTGGGCGCGGACGCCATCGGGCGTCCTGAAGTTGCATTCCCTACGGCCAACGCTAGCGCAACAGCCGCGTTGGCGCAGCAGAAATGCAAACATTTACGGATTTTATAAACGTCCATCAACCGAGCAATTCGGCGACGCCCCAAATAACGGCGCGTCGACCGAAGCCGTTGATGTTTGCAGGGCTCTTACTTGGAAGTCGGCATTGCGAACTCGGCACCCTTCTCGGTGCTTTCTGGCCATCGCTGCATGATCGACTTCTGGCGCGTGTAGAAGCGCACACCCTCTTCTCCATACGCATGCGTATCGCCAAACAGGCTACGCTTCCAGCCGCCAAAACCGTGCCACGCCATCGGTACCGGGATCGGTACGTTGATACCAACCATGCCGACCTCGATCCGACGACCAAATTCACGCGCTACGTGACCATCGCGGGTATAGAGTGCAACGCCATTGCCAAACTCATGCGCATTGATCAGGTCAATTGCTTCCGTAAAGTCTTTCACGCGTACGCAGGCCAATACCGGCCCAAAGATTTCTTCCTTGTAAATTCGCATTTCCGGGGTGACGTGGTCAAACAACGTCCCACCGGTAAAGAAACCTTCTTCATGACCCGGCACCTTTATGCCACGACCGTCAACCAGCAGGGAGGCCCCCTCTTCGACGCCGAGCGCGATATAGCCTTCGATTCGTTCTAACGCCTGCCGGGTAACAATCGGGCCCATTTCTGCGTCCGCGTCCATCCCGTTCTTGATGACCAATGTGCGTGCGCGCTCGGCCAGCTTCGGAATTATCTTGTCGGCGACGTCCCCGACCAGCACGGCGACCGAGATTGCCATGCAACGCTCACCAGCGGAGCCGTAGCCTGCGCCAACCAGTGCATCAATCGTCTGGTCGATATCGGCATCAGGCATCACGACCATATGATTTTTTGCGCCGCCGAGTGCCTGAACCCGCTTGCCATTACGGGCGCCGGTCTCGTAGATATAATTTGCGATCGGGGTCGAACCGACAAAGCTGATCGCTTTGACGTCCGGATGTTCCAGCAGTGCATCGACAACTACTTTATCCCCTTGCACCACGCTGAAGATGCCGTCGGGCAAACCTGCTTCTTTCAGCAATCGGGCCATAAACAGTGCCGCAGAGGGGTCACGCTCACTAGGCTTTAAGATAAACGCATTGCCGGCAGCGATCGCAACCGGGAACATCCAGCAAGGCACCATGCAGGGGAAGTTGAACGGGGTGATGCCTGCGACGACACCCAATGCCTGACGCATGGTCCAGTTATCAATTCCGGTCGAAACCTGCTCGGTATAGTCCCCTTTCAGTAGTTGCGGGATGCCACACGCAAACTCAATGACGTCAATGCCGCGCGATACTTCGCCCTGCGCATCGCTAAAGACTTTACCGTGTTCCGCGGTGATGATGGCCGCCAGCTCGTCGCGATGTTTGTTCATGAGTTCGAGAAACCGCAGCATTACGCGGGCGCGACGGATCGGCGGCGTATTGCTCCAGGCAGGAAATGCCTGCTTCGCGCCAGCCACCGCTGCGTCTACATCGCTCGCATCACCGAGATGCAACGTTCGCGCGATAGCACCGGTAGCAGGGTTGTACACCGGCTGGGTACGCGTGCTCTCGCTTGGCACGACGCGACCATTAATGAAGTGCCCGACAGCCGCCTTGTCAGTAAAGCTTTGCATGATGTACCCTTGAGAATTTGATGAAGGAAACCTAAGTTTAGAAACCTTCCTCCATCATGTAAAGACGTAATCACTGAAATGATTGTTTTACTTTGTGAACAATAGAGAGCATGGAATCTAAAAACATCGAATCATTATGGACACATCTCCATTGGCTCACGATACTCGCCCAGCAAGGCAGCTATACCGGTGCCGCGACGCGGTTGGGTGTCAGCAAGGCGGCTGTGAGCCAACGCATTGCTGAACTGGAGCGTGCAGCGGGCGTCTCGCTAGTGCAGCGGACCACACGCAGTATGCGGCTGACAGAGGCCGGGCAACGGCTTGTAGATGAAACCCAGGCACAGTACGAACATATCGCCCGAAGCTTCTCCAGTGCAAAAGACTCGGCTGGCGTTGCGCGTGGAATTGTGCGGGTAACAGCGCCAGTCGCCTTTGCACGACAGCAACTTACTCCGCACATTTCACCATTTTTGCGCGCCCACCCAGAAGTGCGACTACAGCTAGAACTATCTGACCATCTGAGTTCGCTTTCAACGGAAGGTTTTGATCTTGCAATCCGTCACAGCGCGACCGCGCCAGACACCCATGTTGCGTGGAAATTATGCGATACAGCGACGGTTATCGTGGCAACCCGTGCATACTTGAAACGCGCAGGTACCCCACTCTCTCCGGAAGAATTGACCGGGCACAACTGCCTGTTTTATCCACGGGCGCAGGAAGTGCCTGCATGGGCGTTCGAACGCATTGACACTTGCAAGTCCAGCGTAAACCGCGTAACCGTTCCGATTAGCGGGTCATTCGCTGCAAACAATAGTGAATCCTTACGGGACGCGGTGCTTGACGATTTGGGGATTGCCCTACTTCCGGACTTCACAGCCCAGCAAGGCCTGCGTTCAGGAAAGCTGGTAAAAATTATGCCCGATTGGTTGCCCGTCGGCGCGTTCGCCAACCACCTCTATGTGCTGCGACCCTACTCTTCGCATGTCCCGCGCGCGGTATCAGAATTTGTCGCCCATCTGCGGAAAGTGTTCCAGAGCGGATTCGACAGCTAAATTATTTTGGAATTGCCCAGCCTTAATATTCGGTGCGCAAAAGGCGTGCACCGAAAATAAAGTTGCCCAACACATTGGCAGCCATGAAGGGCATACAGGCAACTTTCAAAGTAGGGAGCAGATGCGGTTCCACCTTTCGTTACTAGTAGGCCGTAATGTGTCGTAGGCTGCCACCAAAGACATTCAAAGAATGTTAAGAAATGCTAATCCAAGAACAGCACCTACCGATAGAAAGCTTCAACCGTGCCTTTTACTTTAGTCATTAAGGGGTTGCCATTACGATCTAGCGCCTTGCCGGCCGCGACTTTAATCCATCCCTCGCTGATGCAATATTCCTCAACATCAAAGCGTTCTTTATCGTTAAGTTTAATACCAACATGGTGTTCAAAGATGGCAGCATTATGGTAAGGGCTACGAGGATCGACTGAGAGCCGATCAGGAAGTGGGGGGAGGTTTTGGGTATCGTTCATGCCTGCAATTATCAACTATAAGATTCATAAAAACAATTTTTTTGCATCTAAAACTCGTGCCTCGATGATCATTCGCCTGTTATTTTCTATATTGCTCAAATGATAATAAATTTTCATGACGCTTTATCAACAGGTTGCTGCCAGTTTTGCCCGTTATCGTGCAATAATTGTCACAGTTTTAACTTTTTCGCCGTTGTTAACCGTATATCTTAAAGCCGGTCGAAAACGTAGGCGCCCTTGAGCTACTGACTAAATCGATGAAATTGGGGTAACAAGACCAAGACGCCACAACCACCCTGGCCCTTGCATCTGACTTTTTCTTTTACGCATCTTGGAGATCGGTGACAGCCGGGTGGAATAGAAAGCTTCTTAACGCATTCGTATAGCCAAATGCCAGACAAGCGAAGAACCTTTGGTATATCGGGCGGGCTTTAATTCCACGCTTCATTTATGTGTCGACAAAGGAATGTTGAAGATGGGGATTAACTGGCGCTGGATAAAAGTGCTGTGGCCATTAATGGTGGCGACGGCATTAATGCTTGGATGCGGATATCTCAGTACGAACATCATGTCATCAGTACGCGCTTATATAGGTGGGGAGGGGCTGTATTCAAAAAACCAGAAAGAGGCGGTGTTATTTTTGAATCAATATGCCGTATCACATAACGAGAGCGACTATCGAAAATTTCTTGGGGCCATCGCAGTGCCATTGGGTAATCAAGATGCCAGGTTAGCGTTGGAACAGCCGAATGGGAACCTAGATGCGGCACGTTCAGGATTTCTTGCAGGGGGCAACCATCCGGACGACATTGACGGCATGATTTCTCTTTTTCGCATTTTTCGAAAGGTCCCTTACGTCAGCGAGATAATCGCGATTTGGGCGGAAGGTGATCGCTACATCAATGCACTCAATCTTGAGGCCAAACGGCTTCATGTCAGCATCACGTCCGGTAATGATGACGAAGAATTCTTGCGCTCCAGTCTCGCGCGCATTATGCACATCAACACCCTTCTGAATCCATTGGAGCAGGAATTCTCCGCTAAAGTTGGTGACGCCTCTCGTAAAACCCAACATCTTTTGTTATTCGTAAGACTGATTATTGCAGCGCTTTTAATGACCTGTGGCTGCGTTATTTCCATTTCCATTTTAAGAAAAAACGATGAATTCCAGAAGGAGCTTTTATTCAATGAGGAGCGTCTCTGGCTTGCCATGCGTGGGACCAGCGATGGGCTGTGGGACTGGGATATTTTGCGTAAGTGTGCCTATTACTCGCCTCGTTTGATGGAAATATTAGAATTAGGAAGTGAAGAAGCAGTACACACCGAAAACTATTTTTCACAATTTATTGACCCAAAGTATCGAGACCACGTACGTACAGAGATGGCAAAAGCTTTGCATGCTAACTCGGTTTACGAAATAGAGTTTCGTCTCATCACGCGTTCTGGTAACTTGCGGTGGGTCAGGTCCAGGGGACAATCGGCGCTTGATGCAGCCGGAAGACCGGTACGCATGGTGGGGGCCCTTACTGATATCACCGAGCGCAAGGACGCAGAGTTAGCACTGCATGATTCACGGACGGAGCTACGTAACCTGGTTGAACACCAGGCAAGAGCGAAGGAAGATGAGCGCAAGCGCATCGCCCGTGAAATCCACGATGAACTGGGCAGTATGTTGACCGGTATTAAAGCGTATGTATCTGTGTCGATTGAGCGCGCCGTCAGTGCTGGTCACGCTCCCGAGCCGCTGCTGGTTCATGCCACCTGCCTGGCGGATGAAGCAATGGAAACGGTGCGCCGGGTCATCGCCGAACTGCGGCCAAGCGTTCTGGACGACCTCGGTATTTGGGTGGCGTTGGAGTGGTATGCAGGCCAAATTCAGGATCGCTCCGGACTGCAATGTAAATTTTCCATCAGCAACCGTGCAGCGATGGTCGCACTTGATGCCGAGCGCAGCATCATGTTATTTCGGATAGTGCAGGAAGCACTAACCAACGTAGTGCGCCATGCGGAGGCGTCGCAGATGACTATTATTGTCTTGCATTACAAAAATATTATCTTGGTCGAAATCAGGGATAACGGCAATGGTATTGAAACGGGACAACTACTGAACGGTGCGGCATGGGGCATACTTGGCATGCATGAGCGCGCCCGCCATTTCGGGGCACACCTGCACGTCAGCGGCGTATCTGGTCTGGGTACGACTGTAAGATTGCGTCTGCCACTTGATGGGGTAACGACAGAATAAAATCTATGGCATTCTTGCAGAGTCAGCAGTTACCGGTGTAGCTAACCTGCTTTGTGCAAAAAAGCGCGGAATGCATTGGACTAATTAGAGGCGTAGATTTTGTGATGCAGGTCCCTGTAGTACCGGCTTGACCGGTAATGCGGTAAAGCGTGAATGCGTTAATGCGTTAATGCTTGGCCGGAGTGAGGTGTACGACGACTCCGAAAGCGCCAGCAGATAATCGGAAAAATCCAACGCGAGCCGAAAAAAACAGGAATTTCAATTTATCGTTCAATAATGCCATGCTAATATAAATCGCATGACGAACCCTGTAACCAAGCTTCCGAAAGCGACAAACGTCGTATCCCGTGGACCTCAGAAAGCCGCCGCAACGGTCGCTGAGGAATTGCGCCGCCAAATCGTCACCGGCAAGCTCAAGCCTGGCGACAAGCTGCATCCCGAGAATGTACTACAGATCGAATTCGCAATCTCGCGTCCAACGCTGCGCGAGGCATTGCGCTTGCTCGAATCCGAGTCGCTCATCACCATAGCCCGCGGCAGGCATGGCGGAGCGCGCGTGAGTGCCATCGATGTAGGTGCCGCAGCACGCCAGGTCGGCCTGTTTCTGCAAATCGAAGGCACTACTCTGGACGACATCTGGCTCGCCCGTATCATTATCGAACCGCCAGCGGCGGGATTGCTGGCTGCGCTGCGCAATCCCATCGTCTTTGCTGAACTCGATGCCAATATCGCCGCCGCGCGCGAGGCAGCGCAAAACGATTTGATACGCTACGCCGATCTCAGCGCCGAGTTCTCGATGCTTATCACAAGACATTGCGGCAACAAGACGATCCATCTCCTTGCTTCGCTCATCTACAATATCATCCGGCGACAGCACGAGCATGTCACGGAACGGACCATCGAGAAAGCAAGCGTTGACAAGCTGCGTCAGGACAGCATACGAAACCGCCAAAAAATGGTGAAGCTGATGCGCACCGGCACCTCCACGGCTGTCGAGAAATTTTGGCGACTACATCTGGAGCATACGCGCGACTTAGTTTTGAGCGCCTATAAAGCACCCATGACCATAGACGTGCTGAACGAGCGGATCGGCAAACCGCGCCCGGTCGGCATCGTTAAGCGACCCTCACGTCTGGCGCGGTGAGTTTAAGACGCGACTGCACTTATCTACTTATCACGGGATAGAAAGCAGATATCGACGGAGATGACGAGGCAGAAGAATGTGTGGGGTAAGTGACAAAAATAGTTCAACGACCAACTATACGGCGCTCCCGTAGTTCAGCCAGGGCCTGATCGGACAAATTCAATTCACCCTGCAAAACATCCACGTTTGACTCGCCCAGATGCTGACCAGCCCAGCGAATAGTTCCAGGCCTGCGGGAGAGCCTCGGAACCGGTGACGTAAGACAAACGACACCACGGTCATGATCCGGCACATTAACGAAGTTGCCGCGCGAGACAACTTGCGGGTGATTCATCAAATCGTCGATACTCTGAATTTTTACCGCAGGAACATCTGCCGCCTGAAAGGCCGCCAGTGCTTCTTCCGTTGTGCGCGTTTTCAACCACTTATTGATGGCGGCATCAAGCAAGGGGCGGTGCGTGACCCTATCTTTGTTGAGTTTAAACATCGCTTGTTCCGGCATTTCGGGGTGGCCGACAACGGTCATCAGGCGACCAAAGACGCGGTCACCGGTACCGCTGACGAAGATCCACTCATTATCTCCGGTCAAGTAGGCACCGCCCGGCGACACATAGTCGGGCGTATTTCCAGTCCGTTCGGTAACCTTTCCTTCATGCCGGTATTTCATCGGGATGTCTTTGAGGAAGGGAATCATGGTCTCGTAGAGCGCCAGATCCACCTCGTTGCCAACGTTATCTTTGTGCAGATGTTTACCTAGCATTGCCGTTACCGCGCCGAAAGCTGCCCATAAACCGGCCGTGAAATCACACACCGGTAATCCGGCTTGCTGCGGTGCGGTATCCTTTTCTCCCGTTACGTACACGAGGCCTGAAAAGGCTTGAGCGTTGCGGTCGAAACCAGGCGTATCGCGCCACGGTCCGTCCTGTCCATAGCCGCTAATGCGCACAATAGTAATATCGGGACGTTGCTCTTTCATCCAGGCCGAAGTAATACCCCATCGATCAAGCGTTCCAGGCCGAAAGTTTTCAATTAGAATTTCAGTCGTCTTGAGAAGTTGACCTAAGATAGCGCGACCTTCTGGCGTCCGCACATCAAGCGCAACCGACCGCTTGTTACGGCCAATTGTCGACCACCAGTAACCGCTATCGCTTTTACCATCGGAAGGAAAAGCACCTAGCGTACGCATAGGATCACCCACCTCCGGCAATTCTATCTTGATGACATCAGCGCCAAAGTCTGCCAATAACATGGCGGCAAAGGGAGCAGAAATGAAAGTGCCGAGCTCAATTACCCGCACTCCCTTGAGTGCGGGTGTCAGGGCAATATCGTTTTGGGATGTGGTAAAGGTCATGGCAGAAAGCGTGATTTCATTGGAAACCTTCGGGATGAGATAACGATAATAATGCTGTGCGGTGAGCGATGACAAATTTTGGTCATTTTGCAGTCCCAATTTTTTTAGTGAGCTGCTTCGCTTTCTCGGCTTCCATTTTTAGATCAGCACTGAACTGTGCGTTAGTGGGGTTGATCGCCTGAGCACCCATCGCGACAAGACGCTCTTTGACTTCGGGGTTTTGCATGGCGTCGTTAATAAGGTCGCTTAGCGTGGCCACCACGTCTCGTGGGGTTGCAGCCGGTGCCACAAAACCGTACCAGACAGGGCTGGGGAGATAGCCCGGTATGCCGAGTCCTTCAGCAATCGGCGGAATATCAGGAAAAAGTGCCGAGCGGTGGGTATCAAATACCGCAAGGCCACGAATCTTTCCTGCACGCAAATACTGCTGCACGAGCGGCACCACCACGGGAAACAATGCAATGTGACCCCCGAGCAAATCGGTCATGGCCTGGGAGGTGCTTTTATATGGAACTTCAACGATATCGACCCCGGTGACTTGTTTGAAAATTTCCATCTCTTGCTGACTGATGGTGCCGGGGCCAGAAGAAGCATAGGTCAGTTTACCGGGGTTTGCCTTTGCATAGGCCACCAGTTCTTTTATATTATTGATCGGTAAGGTAGGGGACAGAGCCAGCACCAATGGAATAGTAACAACTTTCGCGATGGGCACGAAGTCTTTAATAGGATCATAAGGCGGCGTAGATTTTTGGACCGGGGCGATCACGAATGGATTAGCGACAATAAGGACGGTATATCCGTCGGGTGCTGCTTGCAGCGCGGCCAGAGAGCCTATCACGCCCCCGCCACCATCGCGGTTCTCGACAATCACGGAGACATGGGATTTTCGGGAGATGCTCTGGCCGATCGTGCGCGCCATGACGTCGCTCCCGGTGCCTGGCGAGTACGGCACGATAATCTTGATTGTCTGATTGGGATAGGGGCTGGCGTGAGCGGCTATTGCGACGCTTGCCAACGATAGCGCCAGGCATAATACCTTTCCCAATTTGGTCTGACGATTTGTTCTACTGATAATCCATGAATACATTGCTGTCTCCTAAAAAATCAACCTAAACGTGAAAATTGTCGCGCCCTATACGGGTCTGTAACATTTTTTATTGTATAACTATTTAACTTCTGAATGCAACAATAAACGTTTTCTATAACAATCTCCCAACTTTTATAAATTTATTTTCATCATGCTAAAGACTTTTTTCACGCCGTCCCCGACGGACAAAATAGTAGATCTGATTGGGTCCGATTGTGCACACGCACACGCGGTCTTACGAACTATTTCAAACTTACTATTACGAGAAAATATCGTTATAAAAAAACCGTTTTCCATAAAATATGGAATCGCATAATACGTTATCGAAATCATTCGAATTGATCCCCACAGCGCATTTTTTCCATGCCGTTTGCAGTGCAATCTCCCTATACGCAAGTCTGATCTACCTTGTAGAAAAAATAAATATATGTAAATCCGATACCCCCGACTATTGCTGCTAAATGTACCTTTTCGGCTGCTCCCTATCATAAAATTAAATGAATAAAGGATTGCGCTGACGGTGCGACCGCATAGTGAAATGAGACAGAGAAAACTGTTCCATTTGAATAACCGGGAAAAAGCTGCGTTCAAAATTTTGAAGTATCGGAACCTGTGAAATACTGATTGGCGTATCTGATTAATGCCGCCCTCCTCTGTGGAAATAATCTAAAAATAAGAATCGCCGTTTTTACGCACAATAATCTTAAATAGTTATACAATTGAATTTGACGATTGATTATCCGCTTTCCGACCATTGCGCAATTTTGATCATATTGGTTCTCGGAATAAGTTGAACGACTGAAAAGAATAGGAGGACATCTGTGAATTGGCCGACCGTTATTTACAACGAAGAGGTGATGAGAGAAGGTTTCGGGATAGAAGACGTGGGCATCACTCTGGACGCCAAGGTAGCGTTTTTGGATGCCCTTTCCGAGACCGGCTTGAAACGGATTACGGTTGGCGCTTTTGTCAGCCCTCTCTTCGTTCCGCAGATGGGATGCTTCGAAGAAATGCTACGGAAATTCCGCCCAAAAGAGGGGGTGACGTATTTGACCTTTATACATAACCAGAAGGCTAAGAAGCTGGCTGAGCAGTACTCTCCTCCCCTGACAATTGAAGAAGAGTTCTGTACGCTATTTCTGGACATCTGTGACGTTCACCAGCGCAGGAACGTTAATCGTTCCGTCGAGCAGATGATGGATAGCTGGCCGGAGGTCATTCAGAACGCAAAAGAACGTGGGATCAGTAAAGCCCGTATTGGTATTGGTTCCGCTTGGGGATCTAACTTCATGGGAAAGTTTTCTCAGAGCTATCGCTTCTCTTTCCTTGAACGCCAGATGGGTTTATTAAATGCAGCCGGAATCACCGTATTTGAGATCGGATTGCATGACTCTCAGAGTTGGTGTTTGCCGCATGAGATGGAAGAGGATCTCAAACAAATCAAGCGTCTTTGGCCCGAAGTCAAACAGTTCAATCTTCATATGCATAACGCGCGCGGTATGGCGTTACCTGCAATTTATACCGCCTTGCGCACTCTGGACTCCGACGACACCGTGATCATCGAGGGAACGCTTGGAGGTATCGGAGGCGGACAGTTCGGCGGGAACGGTCGCGCCTCGGGAATGGCAGCGACGGAAGACGTCATTCATATGCTGGAAGGTATGGGCATTAGCACCGGGGTGGATCTGGACAAGGTCATCGACTGTGTATGGATGCTAGAGAAAATCATTGGTCGCGCGGGATTCGGCCACGTGGCCAAGGCCGGACCAAGGCCCATGAATCCGGATGCGTTCTACGATCCGAACATGCCGGGGGTGGAAAGTCTGGAAGCGGTCAAGCATTTCAAGCTGGGGCCGAAAGCGTACGAAAAAGAAGGTTACTCCCCATGGAAGCACCCCATCTCTGGTCCCTACTATCAAGGGCCGCGAGAATCTAAAAACGATTGACAAAAGGAGACGATGATGGACTTTAGTTATTCTGATAATCAACAGATGATCCGCGATTCCGTAAGACGATACGCCGAGGCGGAGCTTCTCCCCCAATACAAACGATGGGACACAACCGGCGAGTGGTTGACCAAGGATTTCATGGATAAGCTGATCGACATGGGATTATTACGGTTGCGGCTTCCAGAAAAGTACGGCGGGCAGGGTTACTCGTTCGTCGACTGTGGGATCGTGTGTGAAGAGATCGGCCGGTGTGACCATAACATCAGATACATTATCAGCAATGCCATTCACCTCGGCGAGATGGCCTCGTCCATGGCACCGGAGTTGCAGGAGGAATGGATTCCGCGTATCGCAAACGGCGAGATGATGTCGCTGGCGTTCACCGAACCACGCGGTGGCGCCGATGCAGGCAACATCACGACCAAAGCCGTCAAAGATGGCGACCATTACATCATCACAGGTGAAAAAACCAGTATCACCTTTTGTGGCGTCTCGAAGGTGGTGTTCGTCTCGGCACGAACCGGTGGGCCGGGACCAAAAGGACTTTCATTCTTTCTTGTTCCGACCGATCTTCCTGGCGTTACAGCCGCACCTTTCGAGCGCATGGGACAACGGATTGATCGGGCGGGCAGCTTCTTCTTTGATAATGTGCGGGTGCCCGCACGAAATATGATTGGCGCGGAGAATCAGGGGTTCATCTGGGCAATGACGATCATCGGTTACAACCGAAATTTTGTCCCATTGGCCTGTATTGGCGCAGCCCAGAAATCCCTCGACGAAACAATTGAGTACGTCAAGATCAGACAAGTCATGGGTCGTTCGCTTTCAAAATGGCAGGGCGTCGCCAATGAGCTCGCGATGGAGGCGACCAAACTGGAAGCGGCACGCATGTTGTGTTATAGCGCCCTATCATTGAAGGACAAAGGCCTGCGTCATGACAAGGAATCGTCGATGGCCAAATGGTGGGGCGTGAAGGCGGCCAATGAAGTTCTGTATACGTGCATGCGTTTGCACGGCCATTATGGATGGGCGAAGGAATTCCCATTCGAACAACGCCTGCGGGATTGTCTGGGGATGGAGTCTGCGGACGGGCCGCGTGAGGTGCATCTGGGCATCATCGCGCGTGACTTGCTCGGGAAAGAATTCGCCCCGTTTTGAAACATAACCGAACGAAACCCCGCCTGATGATGGGATCAAGTGCAGCAACGACGGCGGGCGCTTTAAGAAAGGGGAAGTACGCATGAAGCTAGACGGACTCCGTGTTATCGATCTTTCGCGCTTTTTGCCCGGGCCGATGTTGACGCAATTCATGGCCGACCATGGAGCTGAGGTCATCAAAATCGAGTCAGTTGATGAGGGTGAGCCGACCCGCGCCGTCGGCGAAATACGCGACGGTATCAGCGTATTTTTTGCCAATACAAGTCGCGGCAAGAAAAGTCTCGCGTTAGATCTGAAGCAGCCCGCCGGACGCGAGGCGTTGATGCGACTGGCCGAGGTCTCGGACGTTGTCATTGAGGCGTTCCGCCCCGGCGTAGCCGATCGCCTCGGCGTCGGGTATCAGCACATCAGCGTGCGGGCGCCACACATAGTATATGCATCGATCTCTGCCTTCGGACAGAGCGGCCCGTATCGTGACCTCGCTACGCATGACCTCGCGATTGAAGCGATGGCAGGTGTGCTGTCGCTGAATCGGGGCCGCGACGGCGCGCCTGCAATTCCAGGGCTACCGGCGGCAGATATGCTTGCGTCTATGGTCACACTCTCAGGCGTGATGATGGCGCTGCTTCGCCGGAAAGAAACCGGTCGGGGGGATTTTATAGACATGGCGATGGCCGATTGCCTGCTCGCTGCTATTCCGAATAATCTCGATACAGCCATGGCAAGGAGGCAACAACCTGACGTCCGCGAGGCGCGCTCGCTTGGCGGGAACGCGCTCTATGCAATTTACGACACCAAGGATGGCGACTGGATCGCGCTTGGCGGGCAGGAGATGAAGTTCGCTGTCAATCTTCTTACCGCGCTGGGCCGTCCTGACCTGATCGATCTGTGCAGACTTCCGCCAGGAAAGGGGCAGGCTCCCGTAAGCGACTTTCTCAGCGCAAGCTTTCGTACGAAAACCAAGAACGAGTGGGTCGCGTATTTTAAGGGCCGCGATATCCCCTTCGCGCCCGTGCAGACACTGCCTGAAATGCTCGACGATCCGCACTTTAGGCAGCGTGGAGCGGTGATAACCGATGCCCGCGGCTGGGACCATATCGGCAATCCGATTCGATTCACGGACGAACCCGGACGCATGCGATTCGAGCCGCCAGCGCTGGGACAGCATTCGCAGGCGATTTTGCAAATGCTGCACTATTCGGAACTTGAGATCGCGCAGCTCAAAAAGGATGGCACCGTTAAAGAAGCGACACCGGAAGATATCTTGCGCCATAGCGGTTTGGCCGAAATGGCACCCGTAACGTGCGGTCAAAAGGAACCACTTGCTTAAACGCATTTCAGTAAACTTCTCAGCAAATGTGACTTAATAAACGTGTATTAAATACCGTTCAATGCCGCCAATGCCTCCGCATCAAGTTGCAACGCCCCCGCCGCAATATTCTCGCGCAGATGTGCAAGCGATTTGGTGCCAGGAATAACCAGTATATTGGGAGACCGTTGCAGCAACCATGCCAACGCGACTTGCATAGGATTGACTTGCATTGAGGCGGCCACACGGGTCAACGTATCGGACTGCAGCGGCGTGAAACCACCGAGTGGAAAAAATGGCACGTAGGCGATCTGTTGCGCAGCCAGCATGTCGATCAACGCGTCGTCTTCACGCTGGGCCAGGTTGTATTGATTCTGCACACAGACGATCTCGGTCATTCGCTGCGCCTCGGCGACCTGCTCTGCATTAACGTTGCTAAGCCCGATGTGCCGTATCAGCCCTTCTTGCTTCAATTGCACCAATGTGTCCAGCGAAGCCGCCAGCGACGATCCATCGGGACGGGCGACGCCGGGTGCGCGCAGATTGACGACATCAAGCGCGTCGCATTGCAGGTTACGCAAATTGTCGTGCACGGCGTCGCGCAATTCCTGCGCGCTCGCGGCCGGTATCCATGACGCATCTTCGCCGCGGCGAAAGCCAGTCTTAGTGACGAGGGTCAATCCATCACGATAAGGATGTAAGGCTTCGCGGATGATTTGATTGGTAACGTGCGGCCCATAAAAGTCCGAGGTATCGATGTGGTTGATGCCCCGTTCAATCGCTTCGCGCAGAACGGCCACCGCACCAGCACGATCCCCAGGCGGCCCCCAGACATGGGGGCCAGCCAGTTGCATTGCGCCATAACCCATGCGGTTAAATGAAAGAGTGCAATTTGCTGGCGTAAAGCGGTCGTCGGAAGGTTGGTAAGCATGCATAAAAGCTCCTTTGGTTGTGATTCGGTTAGTTGGGCCTTCGCGGCCGACCTTTCTATGGCGCGGCATTGCCCCTCTTACGACATTGTAGCGACGTCTTGGTTGTGTGATAATCCGCTCAACGCCGAACAGGCTGTTCGGCATTTCGCACAATCAATGTAAGAGTCCGTTCACTATCTGCAACTAGCCGACCTCGATGGTGAAACAGGACGCGGTAAACCCAGAATGGTCTTGAGATCATGAGGATTATCACCACCCCACGTCAAATTACGTTCGCGCAGTCAGTTCGTGGGAGGGTGCAAAGGAAAATGATGCGTTCAGAAACCTATTCAATGGCTGATTTATCAACCTTTGCCCTTGTGGCCCACCACAAAGGCTTCCGTCAAGCCGCGCGCGCCAGCGGACAATCGGCCTCGACTTTGAGCGAGGCAGTACGGCGCCTGGAAAACCACCTCGGCATACGCTTGCTGCTTAGAACCACCCGTAGCGTCACGCCGACAGAAGCCGGCACGCTGTTATTGCGGCATCTGACGCCCGCATTGAACAATGTTCACAGTGCGCTCGACGTCCTCAACGATTTGCGCGACAGCCCGCGCGGCACATTGCGGTTGAATGTGCCGGTAATCGCTGCCCGCTTTTTCCTGCTACCCGTTCTCAACGCCTTCATGGCCCTCTACCCAGACATTACGCTGGACGTCGTAGTGGATAACAACTTTGTGGATGTCATCGCCAGCGGTTGCGATGCTGGTATCCGCTATGGCGAACGATTAGAGCAGGACATGATCGCAGTCCCGATCGGCCCGCGTACGCAACGCTTCGCGGTGGCTGCGGCGCCGACCTATCTGGCGCGACGTGGTATGCCCGCTCACCCGCGTGATCTGCTAGAGCATGCCTGCCTGCGTGGCAGGTTCCTTAGCGGCGCGATGCATCCGTGGGAATTCGAGCGCGACGGCCAGAAGTTATGCGTCGAGCCTACCGGCCCGTTAATCATCACGCCGACCGTCGCCGACATTGCGGTCAGCGCCGCCGTGGCCGGGCACGGCATCATCTACCTGTTCGAAGAATGGCTGGCGCCCTACTTTGCATCAGGTGAACTGGTTCCGGTATTGGAGGAATGGTGGCAAACCTTCCCCGGCCCGTACTTGTACTTTTCGGGGCGACGCCACCTGCCAGCGCCGCTAAGGGTCTTTGTTGATTTTATTCAGGCATCGGTCTAGCACGACGCAGCAGCAGTATGCTATTGCCTGACGCTAAATGCTCTGAGTGCCTAACCGTACCAAAGGCTAGCGATTATTGCTTGCTCGCCTTACGATTACGTGCGGAGGACGCATCGCTTCGCGCCAATGGGATGGCCTTAGCAGCCTTACCCGCCTTACTTGTCTGGAGCACAACCGGTCCTGGTGATAGCGGGACATGCAAAACGACCTCCGGTTCCGCGGCGATGAATCCTTCAAAAGCATTTAACAGATCAGCCATCACCGGCTTGCCGAAAGCCTGCTCGATAAATTTGTATTGCAGGTCAATTAAAGGAGCGATCTCGCGGATAAGCTGATCCCCGCTGGGGGCCAGCTGCACCAGCACACGTCGCCGATCATCGACAATCCGGTTGCGGCAGATCAAATCAACTTCTTCCATGCGGGCCAGAACGCCCGCCATGCTGGAACTGAGTATCTGAGTCATTTCGCATAACTCGCGCGGTTCAAGCTGTCCGTACTCATCTAGCAAACGCAGTATTCGCCACTGCTGCTCAGTCACGCCAAAGTGATTAAGAATTGGCCGAAAGTGAGACATCAGCCGTTCCCGCGCTTTCAGAAATAGTTGCGGCAGATTGCTGTAGGCGATGCGATGCTTCAAATCGTACTCCGTTTTATTTGGTCAGAAGGTTGAAAATAGATGCTTCACTTTAGTTAGGAGCAGGAACCGACTTTTGTTCAACGTCGCTTAGGTCAGACAATAATCGACCACCTCAAGCGGCTTCGGAACATGTTCGTCATCGAGTGATTCCCGCAGGTTAATTTCGATCGTGCGGCAAATTGTATTTAATGGCAGGTCGTTCGCTTCCGTCCCGAATGGTTCTTCAAGCTCGTCACCCAATGCATCCAGACCGAAAAAAGTATAAGCAACAATGACGACTACAAACGGCGTCATGAATCCAATTGAATCGACCAGCCCAAACGGCAGCAGAAAGCAATAGATATACGCGGTGCGGTGTAATAACAATGTGTAGGAAAAGGGAATCGGCGTGCCTTTTATGCGCTCGCAAGCGGCTGCCGCAGAGGCCATGGAAGATAAGGTGGCATCAATCTGGCCGACCAGACAGGGGTCAATGCGCCCCTCGTTTAAACAAAGCCGCAAATCCAGCCCCATTCTTCGCATTAGAAAATCGGGCTTGTTTGATGACTTGCCGATTTGTTGCCACTCGGGCTGCACAAGCAAATCTTTCAACTCATTATCTGCTTTTGAATCCCGCAGATGGTGGCGCAAAGCATGCGCGAAAGCGATCGCGCGGTAAATCATGCGTACCCGGATATCCGCTAAACCAAGGTTCGCCGCGGCAGGCTCCGGGTAGGCAATGAGGCTTTGACATTGTCGCGAAAGGCTTCGACTTCTATGGACCAATTCACCCCATAATTTACGCCCCTCCCAAAAACGGTCATAGGCGGCATTATTACGAAATCCCAAAAAGATCGCTATCGGCAGCCCGATCAAAGTGAACGGTATCGTCGTCAGTGTAATCTTCAGATCAAACAGATCGCCATGTGTCAGCGTTACCAAAGTAGCGATCAGGGTATTGACGATCAACGATGGCAGAATCCGTGGCATGACTGAGCCACGCAGTAGTAAGAACAGTCTGAATCCGGATGGCCGATCTCTGATAATCATTAGAAGTCTTTATTTTATAATTTCACTAATATGTTAGTGATTATAGGCGATTTAAGCGCTGAAGAGCGGACCAAACAGAGGCTGAATTCTTAATCATTACCACTGTTTTTGGTGCAAGCGTTGAGCGCTTTTCATTCAGCGGTGCGAGCGACTGCCATGACAGTTAGCGGGCTTAATATTGCGCTTGGCAACATTTACTTTGAGTTTCTGCGCAAGTTCTTCCTACTCGATCGGAGTCTTTCGGGGGAGTGTTCGCATTCGCAAATTTGATGGGTCAGACCTAAGCAGAAGTCGAGAAAAATCGGTAGCCGTTCTTTCCGTCTTGCTTGACGCAGTACATAGCGCTATCAGCATTCCTTGCAAGACTGTCAATGTCTGTGCCATCCTTTGGATAGACACTAATGCCGATGCTCGCCGTCACGCAGCCTTCCTCCTCACCGAAGCGAAATGGCTTTCCAGTATTCGCCAATATTCTCTGCGCTATAACCTCCAACTGCGAGAGCTCGGTAAAGTCGTCAATCAACACCACGAACTCGTCGCCACCGAGACGCGCAGGAGTACCCAATGCGTTGAGGCGCACGCCGACGTCTGACTTGCGCAGGCACTCGCGTAAGCGTTGCGCGAAAGTCTCCAATAGGCGATCACCCGCGATATGGCCCAAGCGATCATTGACTTGCTTGAAACCATCAAGGTCGATGAACAGTAACGCGAGGGGCGTTACTGTGCGTTGTGCCTTCGTCAGGGCATGGCCCAGGAGCTGATTGAATAAATTGCGATTAGCCAGTCCTGTCAGGCCATCGAAGTGAGCGAGATGATGTATCTGCTCTTCCGCGGCCCGGCGCTCAGTGATGTCCATTACCGTGCCGCGCAAGAGCGTAGTGTGTCCAGCTGCGCTGACGACCGGCTGTCCAAGGGCGTGCACCCATCTGACCTCGCCAAGGGGGAGCACAATGCGGAACTGATCATCAAAATTGTGGCCTTTTCGCAACGCTGTTTGTATGAGTTCTTTGTAATACCGACGGTCTTCCGGATGCACAAGTCGCAGGAACCGCTCGCCGGTCGGTACGGATTCCGCCGGATCAATGCCAAATAGGCGGTAGGTCTCCAAAGACCAGGTGGAGGAGCGCCTCACCGGATCGAGCGCCCATCCACCGAGCCCAGCGATGCGTTGAGCCTGCACTAAACTCGTCTCGCTGGCCTGAACCTTCTCCAACACGCGCTGCAGTTCCTTGTTACTCTGGCGCAATTTTTGGCGCAATCCGCTGATAAAACTGCCTATCAGCGCAAACCAGGGTAGCGTGAGCGCAAGCACCATCCACTGCAGCAACTCCAGTCGCAGGTCCAATGACAGCGGCTTGAAGCGCCACAGCAGGCCGATTACACACCCATAGGCACCTAAAATACCCACAGCGTAAATCAGCAACGCCCGCGTCGTAAGTTGCAGCACGCTGAATAAATAAGACATCAGCAGAAGTACTAAGAACACAGATCGTGCACCATCAGCCTCGTACATCGCGTACAGAGTAATGAGGGAAGAAACCAAAATTTGTGGAAGGGCAAGGTTCGGATCGTTGAACCGAAGATTGAGGCCCAAGCGAAAAAGAATATAGAAAGCGATGACTGCAAGCAATACCAGCGTGGCACTGCGATAAAATGCGGTGCTCGAAAGAACATCTTGCCAATAACAGGCAAACAGCAGGCCGATCGCCAAGAAGGACGTCCCGGCCGCCAGGAAATAGCGACGCATGCGTAGCGCTTGTTTGGGGTCGTCGTAATAACCTAAAAAAATATTCAGCCATTCCAGCGACCATGCGAATGATTTGGCGTCTTCTTTAAGTACTTCCGAGACGCAATCGCCGAGGATTTCTTGGTTGTAGTTGCACATATCCGAGCGGTACCGGCGATTTTGGGACAGGATTGCAATTCTGCAACATGAATTCACAACATGAGGGAAAGACGATTAAACAATGCTTTTCTCGCGCTAAGTCGGCATAGTTTCTTATTTTCAAATGTTGCATGTTGCTTAATAGTACCGTTTTATCTAGACCTCGTCATCAGAATATCTTATACACCCGCAATTTTGTCCAACTTTTTCATCCTACTTATTCGTGAAAAACCTGTGAACTCGCTCCAATCAGCACCAGAAGACTCTTCGGTAATCCCCGCAATACTGCACCACACATTGCCCGGCAATAACTTTCCATTTTTCACCTATGGTGAACAATGTATTTAGTGCACATTCTTTAAGTGGTAAACCTTGGCAGCGTTAGTAGGGATTCTCGAATACAGCACGAAAATATCAAAGACTGCCTGATTCGGCAAGCGGTGCAAATAAATAAAGCCTTGCATTGCTGCAAGGCTTTCGTATTTTTGACTTTGTTGTAAGGCCTTTGCACTTTATTAAATTTGTGGTGCGTTACAAGACGCGGTTAACTCTTATTTAATTAACGTCTCGCAGCGTACATTCCCTGCACCTCAACACTGACCATTTCCAGCGCTAACCGGGAACCCGGCCGTCTTTGAATGCATGCCTGGATCCTTTCGCGCCCCTATACAGCATCAAGGTTGCTAGCAGGCCACAAACAGCAGCGAAGCTCATCCAATAAGCGGGTGCGGCCTTGTCACCTGTGATTTGAATGAGGAAAGTCGAGACTGCAGGCGTGGAGCCGCCAAAAATAGCGGTAGCCAAACTGAAAGCGAGCGAAAAGCCTGCAACACGCACATTGACCGGCATCACTTCCGTTAACGCTGCGACCATCGCGCCGTTATAGACACCAAAGAAAAATGAATACCACAACAGCACAATGAGCATACGCCCGAAGCTAGGAGCGCTGACGAGCCAGGATAAGGTGGGATAAGCAGTAAAAATGGCCAATAGGGTAATGCCAATCAAAATCGGCCGGCGGCCAATGCGGTCCGACAACGCCCCGCCAATCGGCAGCCAGATAAAATTCGAAATTCCGACACAAAAAGTCACTATGAGACTATCTGCAGTGCTTAGCTTGAGCACTGTCCGACCAAACGTCGGCGTGTAAACGGTGATCAGATAAAACGTGGTCGTGGTCATTGCCACCAATAATGTCCCGGCAACTACCGTGCGCCAGTTATGGATCATCGAGCGAAAGACTTCACGCGTACTGGGATGATGGGTGCGAGCATTGAATTCTGCAGTTTCCTGTAAAGACTGACGCAGAAAAAAGATGAAGGGCACAATGGCGCAACCGATAAAGAACGGAATGCGCCAGCCCCAGTCGGCAATCGCCGAGGCGGACATAAAGGCGTTCAATCCATAACCCAGTGCGGCAGCCACCACGATAGCGACTTGCTGACTGGCAGATTGCCAGCTGGTATAAAAACCCTTATTTCCGGGAGTCGCCATTTCGGACAGATAAACCGAGACGCCACCAAGTTCTGCGCCAGCTGAAAATCCTTGCAACAAACGCCCTATCAAGACTAACAGCGGCGCTATCAGACCGATGGTCGCGTAACCGGGCATACAGGCGATCAGGATAGTTCCGCTGGCCATAATCGACAACGTGACAATCAATCCCTTGCGCCGCCCCACCTTGTCGATATAGGAACCCAGCACAACTGCCCCCACCGGGCGCATCAGAAATCCTGCACCGAAGACTGCAAAAGTCAGCATCAAAGAAGCAAACTGACTCCCCGCCGGGAAAAATGTTTTGGCAATTTGTGTAGCGTAAAAGCCAAATAAGAAAAAATCGAATTGTTCGAGAAAATTTCCACTAGTGACGCGTAAAATTGCGCCCCATTTTGAGGATGATTTACCCGTTACATCGGGGGATGGCACGGTCATGACTAGTCTCCTGAAAAAGGAAGTTAATAATTATTATATTTTTGGTGCAAAAAAACAGAAATCTTTGCGGTACAAAAGCGCCACACTGCGCCCCGCCGCATCATTCGTCGGCTGTTCGCAGTTTGGTTGGCTGGCGTTTTTCGATTGCCCATTTAAGTAGCGCGGCACTGCGATAAATCCCATGTGCGAATTTACCATAGGGCAGTGTCAGAAAAAGTGCCATGACCACGCCAAGGTGCACTGCCAGCAGCAGCGTCATGGCGCCGGTATCGCGCCACAACAGCAAAGCCAGCCCGGTCACGCTGGTGACCAAAAGCAGTACGATGAAGCCACGATCCATCGGCTTTTGCGCTTGATCACCATGCATCGGATGGCGCCGCAAATTTAGCCATAATAATCCGGTGGGTCCGATCAGTAATCCGATCCCGCCAGCGACACCCAGCAAAACCGGTAAGCTGAAGAATGGATAAGGCACTTCCAGCACGCCAAAAAAATGATACAGCGTCGCCACGCTGGTGGCCGCAAAACAGAGCATGAAACCGTAAAAAGTAAAGTGATGGAAACGTCGCCGCCACAGCGTAAATGCATCGTCGGCGTTGTTGCAACCCTCTCCATGGCCACCTCCGAGATAGGTCAGTTGCAACACATTGCCGCTCGCCTCTGCCATCGCACCAGCGGAAGCCGGGCCGGGTGATTCGGTGCGCCAAAAGCGCCGCACGCCAATCCCCAGAGCCAACATCGCAAATAGAAACACGGTGCCAAACATTAATGCCAGCGTGTTATGCGGAAAAATTGCATAAAAATTTCCGTGCAGCGGCGTAAATAAAAGTGTTCCGCGCATAATCATCACCAGCGCAAGAAATAACGAAAGCGCGCCCGCGGTAGCAAGGGCAAGCGTCAATCCATTGCGCTGATACAGTGTCCCCAATGCAGCTGGCCATGCATAATCCGTGTAAGTCTGCAAACGTACTGTAGCCATAGCCTTCGGTACGTTGACCGCAAACTCATGCGGTAACGCGTACTGGCATGCATGGAGGCATGCACCACAGTTGTGGCACAAATTGGCGAGATAGTGAATGTCGGACTTACCGAATTCAAGCCGTCGCGCCATGGCCGGAAACACTGCACAGAATCCTTCGCAATAACGACAAGAATTACAAATGGTCATTACGCGGCTCACTTCGAGTTCATTAGCAGCCAGGCCTCGCGCCTCATTGATCAAACCTTCAAGCGTCTCCATTGCGCACTTTCTCTTGGTTATTTTTTTTCTGCCTTGAAAATCCGGCGGCGTTGGCGGCTTCCGTGCCGGCGATCCGACCAAAAGCAGTACCGATCGCCATTCCCACGCCCGCCGTGTATCCCTTACCCAGCACGTTGCCAGCCATCATTTCCCCGGCAACGAACAAATTGGCACTTGGCTTGCCATCAAAATGGACCGTCGCACGTTCGTCGACTTTGAGGCCAAGATAAGTAAATGTAATACCAGGCCTCAGCGCGTAAGCGTAAAACGGCGCCTGATCAATGGGCTGCGCCCAATGCGTTTTGGCGGGAGTCAAACCCTCGGTGTGGCAATCATCCAATATGCCATGATCGAAAGTGCCCACCCTGCAAGCGGCGTTGTACTCTTCTATGGTGTGCACGAAGGCAACCGGATCCAGACCCAGCAATAGCCCCAACTCGTGTAAGGTATTGGCTTTCGTCCCCGGGAAAACCGGCGGCATAAAGCGTCCTATGGCTTTTGAATCAATGACCGAGTAGCCAATCTGGCCCGGCTGCAGCGCCACCAGCCGGCCCCAGATGGCGTATCGCTTCGGCCAGAAATCTTCGCCTTCGTCATAAAAACGTTGCGCATTTTTGTTCAGCATGACGCCCAGTGAAACGCAATCGATGCGGGTACAGATCCCACCGTCGTAAAGTGGTGCCCGTGCATCGATAGCAACGCAGTGCGACTGTGATGGATCGCCGATCATGTCTGCCCCGGCATCGCGCATGAACTTTAACAATACGCCCATGTTGAATCGTGTGCCACGAATCAGAAAATTGTCAGCAACCCATTCGCCGTTGATTTGTCCCCACGCTTCCCGTAACCATTCACGGTTTGACTCGAACCCTCCGGAGGCCAGCACACAGCTGCGCGCTTCGATACGCTCGGTGCCGATTCGCGCTGCAAGAAACCGGCCATCATTATCGATATCGAGCGCATCAACGGCAGCGTTATAACGGATCGAGATACCTAATTTTTCGGCGCTGCGATAATAAGCATTGACCAGTGCCTTGCCGCCACCCATAAAAAAAGCATTGGTGCGGGCAACGTGGAGCGTGCCCGAAATAGGCGCCTGAAAATGGACCCCGTGACTACGCATCCAGTCGCGACATGTCGCGGAGGCACGTATGGTCAGTCGTGCGAGCTTTTCGTCGGTCAGACCGCCGGTGACCTTTAACAGATCCTGCCAGTACTCCTCCTCCGGATAAGTCTCGATCAACACATCTTGCGGCGCATCGTGCATGCAGCGTAGATTACGCGTATGTTGAGAATTGCCACCGCGCCATTCGCGCGGTGCCGATTCCAGCAGTAACACCGATGCCCCTTGTTCGCGCGCCATCAGCGCTGCGCATAAAGCAGCATTTCCACCCCCGATTATCAGTACATCGAACATTACTATTGTCTCCCGGCCATTTGACGCACTATAACCGCCCGGGTCTTCACGCACTAGCGGACAATCAGACAACAGGTCTTCACTATTTGTGAAGAGTGGCGCCCGGCCAGCGACCTTCAGATACCAGGGTGCGCGTCACATCTGCCAGTACCACCCGTGCAGCTAATCCTGACGGCGACAACTCATTGTCCGACAAGCTCACCAGCAGATTGGATCGACGCGCATGTTTGTCGGATATATGCACTGCTGTAAGCAATTCTGCGTCCCCCCGGGCAAGCGCCGCTCCGGGTTGGATCGTCGCACCGAAACCGGCGCGTACGGCATCCATTAACATTGCCAGACCGTCAATTTCCGCCACGACACACGGTGTACATGTCGCGCGCGCAAACGCAGCGCTGAGCAAAGAACGCAAGCCATGCGGTCCACTGGGAAGAATTAAAGGCACGTTGGCGAGCTGGGACAAGCGCACCGACTTTCCCGATGGCATGGTGATAACATCGCTTGCGCCGATGACAAACAAGCGTTCTTCCAGCAAGGGCATGACACTCCAGCGTTGCGCCGGGTCGGCATGAAACAGAATCGCCAGATCGATTTGTCGGGCCGTCAGCATGGCCGTGAGATGACCCGATAAACTTTCTACCATATGGAGACGGACATCTGGATAGCGCTCGCGCATCGCGCGCATAAAGGGCAGTCCGAGCACACCGCTGGTACTGGGTGCCATTCCCACGCTGACATGGCCCGACAATCGCGCCTGCTGTGCGGCGCGCGCCGCATCATCAACGTGCCGCAATGCTAGTTGTGCCTGATGCATGAAGGCAAGCCCGGCGTCGGTAGGCGTGACCCCACTTGACGTACGCTGCAATAAGCGCGTCGATAATTCGCTTTCAAGTCGACTTATTTGCTGGCTCAGGGCGGATGTAACAACCCCAAGTTCGCGGGCAGCGCGTCCCATGCTACCCTGCTCCACTACGCGCACAAAATAGCGCAACTGCCGTAGTTCCATAGCGGTTCCAATGTATAACGGGGATGGTGAAATTAGTACTTTTACGTCGAGCGGATACCCACGCTGCGTTTAACAAAAACAAAAGTGAGGCTATTCTGCGCGCTTTTTAGGTCCATGCGGATAATGCCAGAAAAAGGGAGTCCCGAATTGCGTTGGTTGTGCAACAGATCGTAATCCAGCACAGCTTAAAATAAATTTATCACGCATACGGTTCTTCCCGAGCACCCTTCTGCTCAAATCGATCTGATAAAATTACTACAGGTGGTGCACGCAGGCGTATTTTTAGCGCTGGCATGGGTTGTCCGGTGGAGATCAATGACTTCAAGGCGCGTAATAAACCGCAGCAGGCATGATCTACATACCGCTTAACCGATGTTTGCCTATACTTTTCTGCCCGTTCTAACGCTGTGCGCAGTCCCTCACAACCTCACAACCCGATCATCATTCCGTATCCTACCCAGTTGCTTCGAGAGTGCTTATGAAAATGCAAAAAAAATCTAACCTCCCGAGTAAGGTTTGTCTCAGTTGCGGCTTGCCGTTTGCGTGGCGCAAAAAATGGGCGACGGTGTGGGATCAGGTCAAATATTGCTCAGCGCGATGCCGCAAGGCTAAACGTAGCGGAACATAAATACCATTGACAACGTCAGCCCCTCCCCTCACTATCTCGCCGCATAAATCGTAACGACGGAGATTACATGACCAACAAGTCCACCATCCGATTAGTCCTCGGTGACCAACTTAATCCATTGCATAGCTGGTTCAATTTGCCGCGGGATGACGTGCATATCCTCATGATGGAGGTGCGACAAGAAACCGATTACGTCCTGCATCACGCCCAGAAAATTATCGCCATTTTCGCAGGTATGCGCGACTTCGCCCAGCGCCTGACTAAGGCGGGGCATCACGTGCATTATCTGGCGATTGACGATCCGGACAATCTACAATCGTTACCCGCAAATATAGACCGGATAATTACGCATTTTGATGCTGGCACCTTTGAATATCTGGCGCCAGACGAGTGGCGACTTGACCGGCAAATGGACGACTATGTGCAGCAGTTATCCATACCGTCGCAGATGGTGGATAGCGAACACTTTTACACGAAACGTGAGGAGGTCGGCACCCTGTTTAAGGGGCGAAAAAAGTGGATGATGGAGACTTTTTATCGCCATATGCGGGTCAGACACCGTGTATTGATGGAAGCCGGTAACAAGCCCGTGGGTGGGCAGTGGAATTATGATCACGATAACCGTAAGTCCTGGCCGGGCTTGCCTGCCGAGCCACCCGATGGTCGCATCCGGCATGATCATTCCGCACTCTGGAGGACGATCGAAGCGGCAGGCGTTGAAAGCTTCGGTCAGCCAAATGCAGCACAATTTGCATGGCCATTGAATCGCGCCGAGGCGTTGCAACAACTTGACGATTTTTTGGTCAGCGCGCTTCCGTATTTCGGCCAGTTTCAGGATGCCATGAGTAGTAAAGCGTGGCGCTTATTTCACTCCCTGCTGTCGTTCGCGCTCAATACCAAGATGCTCGGTCCGGGCGAGGTGGTGACGAAGGTTGAGACCGCGTGGCGTACCGGAAGCGTACCCCTGGAAGCAGCCGAAGGTTTTATCCGGCAAATCCTGGGGTGGCGTGAATACGTGCGGGGCATGTATTGGCATCATATGCCCGATTATGCAGCGCAAAATGTATTCGCTCACGAGCGCCCGTTACCAAAATGGTTTTGGACCGGAGAGACCAAAATGCGCTGCCTTTCAATGTCCATTACGCATTCTTTAAAAGAAGCGCACGCGCATCATATTCAACGTCTGATGGTAATCGGCAACTTTGCCTTGCTGGCTGGGCTGGACCCCGGCGAGGTGCATCGTTGGTACCTCGGCGTCTACATTGACGCATTTGAATGGGTGGAGTTGCCCAATACCATAGGAATGAGCCAGTTTGCCGATGGTGGCTTAATGGCGACCAAACCCTATGTGTCGAGCGCAGCCTATATTGACCGGATGAGTGATTATTGCAAAGGGTGTCACTACGATAAAAAGCTACGTTTAGGCGAGCGCGCCTGTCCTTATAACGCCCTCTACTGGAATTTTTTTTCTCGCAACCAAAAGCACTTAGGGACCAATCCACGCCTTGGCATGGTGTATCAACAATTGCGCAAAATGGACATTACCGCATACACCGCCATGCAAGCGCAGGCTGAGGGGTTACTGGGCCAGCTGGACGACCTTTGATGACAAATCAATGTATCTGTATCCGTCATCAGACTTTAGTCGCACAACACGGCATCGGTTATGGGGAGCAGCGCACGCTGGCACAGCGCTAGCGCGGCACCTGCAAAAAGCACCAGTGCCGAAAACACGAATCCCGTCGCTAGTCCCCCAGGGCCATCGGCAATCCAGCCGGTGACCGTCGGACCTGCGATTTGCCCCAGCGCAAATGCGATCGTGAAGACGCTGATGCCTGCTGACCATGCGGCACTGGGCAAGTTATGACGTACCAATGCGGTGGCTGAGCTGACTACAGACAAAAAGACGCCACCAAATAATATTCCCGATATGAAGAGCACCGGCGTCGATACCGTCAAGACCGGCAAAAGGGTCGCCACACCAAGCAAGCCATTCAAAATCGCCAGCGTTTGACCACCTTTGAAGTAGTCCAGCATGCGCGCCCAGATAAACGACGACGCCATCACCGCTATCCCCAAGGCGGTATAAAACAGCGTAATCATCGAAGGCCGCATACCCTGTTCCTTGAGGAGTGCCACGATGAAAGTCATGTATCCAATATAGCCCACGCCAAACAGAAAATACGATGTCAGACCGAAGCCGAACAAACGTACCTTAAAGTGATCATGCCCACCCTTAAGTTGCGATGTCTGAGGGATGCTGCTAGTTGCAAAGCGCATGAGGAGTGTGGCGAGAAAACAAATCGCTCCCAGTGCATACCATGCCCATTGCCATGCATGAGAAGCGCCATGTATCTGCGCCGCGGTTAAGGTGATCGGGACGACGATTGCGGACAGCACGATACCAACGCCGGTGCCGCCATAGTACAGGCCGAGCAGCAAACCCACCTGCTTGCCACGCAATGCGCCCAGATGTGCGGCCAGTACACCGCCGGCGATAAAGATGAAGGCACTGGAAATACCCGCCAAAACACGCTGAAATAACAGCACGCCAGCGTGCGTCACAAAACCGGACAGCAACATGAACGCGCCTGTTAACACTGCGCCGATGATCATTAATCGTTGCGGTCCGACCCGTCGTATGATGCTTGGGGTGACCAGCGCACCCAGAAAGTAACCGAACGCATTACCGGTATTCATCGCTCCCGCGAGCAAATAAGACCATCCCAAATCGGCCCGCATAGGCAGCAGTAGCAAGCCGTATGAGAAGCGTGATAAGCCTAAAGCAACCGCGGCACCAAAGGACAAAAAGACTGCTATTAAAATGGGATGGCGCATTTCGCTGTCGGCTAACCGACTCCTTCGTTTGATGTACTGGAGGCGCAGGCCGCAGAGGTGATGGTCGAATAGTCTGATTAATTTTTTTAAGTTGCCATTTTAGCAGGAACAACGTCTAAGCTGTTTGTCACCCATTCAGCGGGATTTTACATTTCGGGCCGCCGATGTAATACCGCTGAAATAAATCCTCTATATGCTCCGCCTAATCAAAAAATTATAATTTTAGCACCTCTTTTTTTAAAAAATCGTTAATCGGAGTAACACCATGCGTAGTTGGGATGAACCAAAAAAACGGAAAGCACGCGTGGAAATTATTCCAATGATCGACGTGATGATGTTTTTGTTGGTATTTTTTGTACTGATAAGTTTGAACGTGATCCCGGCGCTAGGCCTCAAAACACATTTACCAAGTTCCAACAGTTCACAAGAACTAAAGCCGCAGAATAAGGCTGTAATAACGCTCGGTTTACACGATGCGTTACAAGTTGATGGTATCGCTATCCAGATGGGTGAACTGGTCGCGCGCCTGAACAGTAGCAAGAAGTCCGGCGAACAACTGAACGTCATTGTTAATAGTGATCGCGGGGTTGAAGTACAACGGTTGGTAGATGTCATGGATATCTTAAAGCAGAACGGCTTTGAATCGATTTCTATCGCCACCCGCAAGCGTTAGCGTGCCATGATGACGATGCCATTTTTGTTCCGTTTTCGAAATGCTGCAGCAAGCCTTCCGGCAATTTTTTTGCTTGTCATTCTGGTGGTTACAGGCCTGCAAAAGGCGATCAGCATCGCACCGCATCAGGATGATACGCTCGTAAAGATTACCTTGATGGAACCTGCCGCGGTGCTGGTGCCAAATCTTCCATCGCCCCCGCCCCCCAAGTCGACGCCGCCGATGAAGGCTAGCGTGGTGCAACCTCCCCCGCAGAATCGTCCGATTCTTCAAGCGGCTGCGCCAACTTCAATCGCCGAGGTGAGCCCGAGCCACGTGCCGGGTAACCCCACCGCGACGCAAGTCGCCGTGCCCGTGCCGACTCCTGTAGCGCCTGCGCTTACGCCGATACCCGCTACCAGGCCCAGCGTTGATTTCTCTATTGAGAAAAGTTATTACGCCAAACTGAAGGCAGATGTAGAGCGCCAAAAAACTTATCCACATTCGCGGGAGGCCACCATGGAGCAGCCGCAAGGCAAGGTGGTGGTATGGCTTGAGGTCAATCGTAATGGAGAGGTCACCGGATCGGGAATTGACACGCCAGCGTCAAGCATGCTGTTGAACAGGGCTGCAGAAGGCAGTTTAAGACGGCTAAAACAGGTCGAAAAATTTCCATCGGACGCGTTTAAGGGCATAGACCAAAAACGCTTTATCGTCACATTTCTTTACAGCACTGATACACACAGGGAACCAAATGATTTACAAGGGGAAACGCATGAATAACAAGGGGCTAAGCGAGAGCAACGGCAAACATAGTAGTCCTAAAAAACTGCAATATCGCCCTTTATACCTAGCTATGATCGTCGCCGGGCTGGCGGGTTGCACGACCATGGCATTTGCTGCTGATGGCGTAAATCTGGGTAATATCGATGTCCAAAGCGATGTGCGCAGCGGTGGCCTGATGGTGGATGAAGAAGCGCCTAAGTCGCGTTCGACCATCACTGGTGAAGCTTTAAAACAGAGGCCCGCAACAAATAATGCGGTACAACTGCTTTCCTCGGTGCCCGGCGTGCATGTAACCTCTAGCGACGCCGCCGGTTTGGCCGACGCCAACTTCACCATGCGCGGCTTTAACTCGGATCAGATAGGTTTTACCGTCGATGGTGCGCCAGTTAACGACTCAGGCAACTTCGCTATTTATCCAACCGAGCTGGGCGACATAGAAAACTTGCAGCAAATTTTTGTTACGCAGGGTTCGACTGATACCGATGCACCGCATATCGGCGCCAGCGGCGGCAATATCGGTTTAGTGACGATGCTGCCGACCAGGGAATTTGGCGCGTATATTGAGCAGATAGTGGGCAACAACCGACTGAATAAAGAATTTGTCCGTATTAATACCGGTGAGCACGATGTGGGCATTGGGAAAATGCGCACCTGGTTTTCAGCGTCGCATACTGGCGAAAATAAATGGCGTGAACCTGGCAGCTTACGCACAAATCGCTTTGAGATGAAATCGGTACTGGATATCAATCCGGATAACAGCCTGGATTTCACCTTTAAGTACAACCATCAGGACAATGATCAGTTCAGTAGCTTGACCAAGGCGCAGTATCAGGCCGGTAATGCCCTTTACACCAATTCACTGCTGGGTAGCAATGGCAAGGTCAATACCAATTACTACCAGTTTCATCAAAATCCTTTCGAGAACTATCTTGCCGTCCTCAATGGGAAATTTAAACTAGCCGATAATCTGCAACTGATCATTAATCCGTATTTTTGGTATGGCAATGGTGGCGGCTCTAGTGGACAGATCGGCTTCCCTGCGGGCGCACTAACCACCCAAACTTTACCAAGCGGTTCGCGCACTGACGCTTTTTATAAGATTTCCAATACTGTCACTTATCGTCCTGGCATAACGACCATCCTTAAAACCAGTCTGGGTGCAAATGACCTGAGCCTGGGTTACTGGATGGAGCGGTCGCGCCAAATGCAGACTGGTCCCTTCATTCCTATCGATCAAAGCGGTAGCCCCTCTGATTCCTGGGGACAATCGAACGGGCTGATGGACAAGAACGGCAACATCGTTCAAGCCAGTGGCCGCAATCGCTACACTACGACAATTTCACAGAAGCTTTTCTTGCAAGACTCGGTCATTTTCAACGACCAGTTCAGCGTCTTAGCCGGCGTTGCCTACGATCACGTCCGCCGCAGCGGAGATGATTACGGTACCTTGGCAAATACCAAAGGTCAGGATGTCAAAGCCAGCAAAGACTATCAGGAGTTTTTGCCGAGTATTGGGCTGAAGTACCAGATGGACCAACGTAATAGTACGTTTTATAACCTGACCCACACGTTCCGCGCGCCGCAAAATTATACGTTGTACGATTTCACCGTACTGCCTAACGGTAACGTCACGCGCAAGGCCGATCAAATGCCGGAGACGTCATGGTCGCAAGAACTTGGCTGGCGTTATACAGCAGAACGGGCAGCTTTTGGCGCGACTCTGTTCTACATCAGTTTCAGCAATCGCATGGCACAGGTGGTTGATACCGACGGTACCAGCTTTAACTTCAACGTCGGTAACGTCGTGAATAAAGGCTTTGAACTCGAAGCCAGCTACGCATTGAGCAAGACTCTTAATGTGCACAGTGCATATAGTTTTACCAGCGCGATTCAACAGGATAACTTCGTTACCAACGGCGTCTCGCTGCCGACACAAGGTAAGCAGTTCACCAATACGCCACGGCAGATGTTGAGTGCCAGCCTGGGCTATGACGACAAGCGGTTCTTTTCAACTTTGACTGGTAAATACACCAGCAGTGTCTATGGCGACATGACGAACAACGAGAGGATCGGTGGCTTTACGTTGTTTGATGTGAGCGCTGGTTACCGCTTTGAAAAAATCGGATTCATGAAGGGCGCAACGATCACGCTGTCCGGTTTGAATTTATTTAACAAACAGTATCTTGCCGCAGTCAATAGCGTCGCCACCAATGCGATAGCCTACGGCAAAGTTGCCGCGGGTGTGCCTAATTACGTTGTCGGTGGCGCACGCGCCGCAACGATAACATTGGCGGGTTCGTTCTAAACAGGAGCCATAGTAAATCGTCCTTGCCGCTATACGCCTTTGGGCAGCAAGGACGATCCGACCAAACACACAACTGTCTTCATCTGCAAGTTTTATCAAGCTTTCGCTTTTACTCCCTTGTATAACCTCACTTCATTTATGTAAAAAGGTTCACGCATGAACATGCAATTATTTCACCAGCTGGCGTTCTATGTGATGTACGCGTGCGCTGCCTTGGCAATCTTCGTGATTATCGAGCGCGGATTGTTTTTCAATTACACGCTGCGTCAGGCAATTGGATTAGAAAAAGCGATGACGCATGCGGTACAGCATGTACAAGAATTGCCACCGGAACTGACCGCGCAGCCTAGTTTACCGCTCACGTTAGTGTCCGATATTTTGGCCGAAAAACATCAATTAACTACCGAAAAAGACCTCGAAGATTTTAGTGAGTCGGTATACATTGCCAACCGCGGTGCAATCCAGCACCGGCTATGGATTCTCGATACGATCGTCACCGCCGCGCCTCTGCTGGGCCTGCTTGGTACGATCTTAGGTATCATCGATACCTTTAAAGCGCTGGCCGTGTCCGGCGTGTCAGATCCAGGTCAGGTGTCACAAGGGATCGGTACGGCGCTCTACGCCACAGCGCTGGGTATCGGCATCGCCGTAGTGGGGATGTTTTTCTTCAATATGTTTCAGGAGCGTATCGAACGTATTAACGATCATTTGAAAGTGTTGATGCTACGCGCCTGTGTCGGCGGCATCACCGACAAACGTACCCAGATACAGGCTGCGGTGGAGTCCAACAAATTGCATATCGCTTGATGAAAGATTTAAATACTATGCGTAAAAAACCTTTGCCTTGGAAAGTAATTTTTTGTGGCACTGTTTTAATTGCAATCACAGCCTGTAGCGCGTTGCAAAACGCTTCGTCGGGAGCGCCGATTGAAGTCAATCTGGTCGCTATAAACGATTTACATGGTCATCTTGAATCAGAAACGAAAAGCTTTATCGGTGTTGGCGAACCGGCTGCACGTAAGATAAAAGTTGGCGGCATCGATACCATCGGCGGTGCCCTGAATGCCTGGCGTGCCGAAGATCGACAATTATTATTCGTGGGTGCTGGCGATATGATTGGCGCCACTCCGGCACTATCGTCACTATGGGCCGATGAGCCGACTATCTTGGCGCTCAACCAGCTAAAACTACGCGTAAGCTCAGTTGGAAATCACGAATTTGATCAAGGAAGCGCAGAGTTAATGCGCTATCAACATGGCGGTTGTAAATCAACCCGTCCAGACAAAGCTTGTCGTTTTGAGAGTAATTTTCCAGGCGCACACTTTCCCTATCTTGCCGCTAACGTTATCGACAACACCAGCAACCAACCCATACTGGCGGCGTATCACATCGAACAGGCACATGGCATCAAGATCGCTTTCATCGGCGCGGTTCTGCAAGGTACCGCAGGGATTGTATCCGGTAGCGGTATCGCTAACGTGCATTTTACGGATGAAGCGAATGCTATCAATCGGTGGGTGCCTGAGATTAAAGCGCAAGGTGTCAGCGCTATCGTAGTCTTGATTCATCAGGGTGGCGAGACGGAGGAGCCATTCGACCAGACCGGTTGTTCGCAGTTGCGCGGTCCGATAGTCGAGATCGTCAAACATCTGGACCCGGCAATCAAACTGATCATCAGTGCGCATACCCACCATGGCTACACTTGCCAGGTCGATGGACGCACCGTGACACAGGGAGAATCCTACGGTCACATGTTGACCCGCATTACATTAACAATCGATCCCAAAATTTCTGATGTATCAAAAAAAATTACTGCTATCACTGCGCACAACGTCTTGATGGAAACTAATAAATACGTGCCGGACCCTGCTCTTTCCCTATTTCTACAAAAACTAAAGGCACGCAGCGAAGCGGTATTGGCAAAACCGATTGCCCACCTTGCGTTGCCACGTATCGAACGCGCGATGAACGATGCTGGAGAGTCGCCATTGGGTGATGTGATCGCCGATTCACAACTGGCGGCGACCCGCGAATTTGGCGCAAAAATCGCAATGCTTAACCAAAGCAGCATCCGCGAGGATTTGGAAAGCGGTGCCAATGGCAGTAACTATGCGCAGCTTGCGATCACTATGCCATTTGGTAACACGCTGATCGTGGAATCGCTCAGCGGCGCTCAGCTAATAGCCTTGCTTGAGCAACAAGGCTGGGGTCACAATATGCTGCAAATTTCGGATGGTCTGCAGTATCGCTGGGACCTGAAACGACCCGTCGGACACCGTGTACTACCAGGCAGCGTGACGCTCAATGGGATTGCTATAGACACGCATCAGCAATACCGGGTCAGCCTCAATAGCTTCATTGCCCAGGGCGGCGACGGGTTTAGTGTGCTAACCCAAGGCACCGAACGTCTGGATACCGGCATCAATGATCTGGATGCGCTCAGCAGGTATTTGATTGCACGCGAACGCGATGGACATCCGGCAGGACTGCCACAAGCAGCCAAGCGGATTGTGCGCGTGCACTGATGCTTTCCAATAAACTCGAGAAATCCAGCATGTTTAAGATGATCCTTACGCTCCAAATCTTGCTGGGATGCGCCGTGCAGGCACATGCTGAATTCGGCATTCCCGGCTATGAACTGGTGCATACGGTACCGCTCGAAACCACACTGACTACCCCTGATTTACGTGAACCGCTACAAGTCTGGCGTGAGATGTTTGATGCAGCCCGGGAGGAGATTGACCTGGGTCAGTTTTATGTTGCAGGTAAATCTGGCGAGGCGTTTGATCAAGTCATCGAACGGCTGGATGCTGCCGGTCGGCGCGGGGTAAAAATTCGGTTTTTAATGGAGGAAAAGGGGAAATTTGCGTCAGATATCGCAACGATAGAACAACTCCAACGCATCCCTAACCTGACATTTCGGTATCTTAACTATTCCAAACTGACTGGCAACGGCATCATCCATGCCAAATATATGTTGGTCGATGGCACCGCTGCATACGTCGGAAGTCAAAACTTTGACTGGCGCGCTTTTGCGCACATTCATGAAACAGGATTACGGATCACCGACAGCGTCGTCGTCAAGCAATTACAACAAATTTTTGAATTTGACTGGCATGCGCAAGCGCTGATTGCGCAAGGCCTGCCCGTATTGCCCAGCAATCAGGCCCTGGTACTCGCAAACGAGGACCAGGCAGCTTATCTGGTCGCCAGTCCCAATGCCTTCAACCCGGCCGGCGTGGGAGACTCAGAAACAGAATTACCTAAACTACTGGCAGCGGCGACATCCGAAGTAAAAGTCCAGCTGCTCGATTATGCACCGCTTAGTTATGGCCCTAATCATACACATTCTTACTACGCGGTGATAGATAACGCGATACGCGCTGCACTAGCGCGCGGAGTCAAGATTCAGTTGATGGTTTCTCACTGGAATACCGGTAAACCGGCGATAGATTATTTGAAAAGTCTGGCCTTGCTGCCCGGCATGGAAATAAAAATCGTGACGTTACCGCAAGCCAGCACCGGATTTATTCCATTTGCCCGCGTCATTCATAGCAAGATAATGTCGATCGATGGACAGGTCGCCTGGATCGGCACAAGTAACTGGAGCGGCGGCTACATGGATAAGTCACGCAACCTTGAAATCATTTTACGAAATAAAAAAATGGCAAAAAGGATTGCCGATTTGCATCAGCAAACGTGGGACTCGATTTACGCCCAGCCGATTGATGTAATGAAGAATTATCCGCCGCCAAAAAAAGGAACAAATTAAGCCTGTTCAACACCTGTGGCGCCGTTTTCAACACCGTCTGAGAAGGATCACTGCTGGCTTATTTCAAGTACGACCGGCATGAAAGGTTAAGGCTTTATATTATCGGCATTGGCTTTGTTGCTGCACTTCAACCAGCAAGTGTCGGATGACTGTTCTGCCACGCAACAAAGGTTTGCCATTGCTGCTGCGTTGTATGCGTCATTTCTACCGACGCATCCAGCATCTCTTCCATCCAGTCATCCCCTTGTGCGAAGGCGATCAGCGCATCTGCATTAGCTGCGCCTGATCGCCCGGATGCGCGAAGTTGATCCCATGCCAGATTGCGGCCCATCGTGGATACGACCTCCTTCAGGCGGTCGAGCTTTTTGCCCCAGTCGCCGATCGCCACCCGATCTTCTGAGGGTTGTAAGCCTTTAAGGATGCACGACAATCCAGCCAGTTTTACCGGCTGTAAAAATGCGTGATCAACCGCTTGCATCCGTTTTTGAATCGCCACTACACGGCTCGCTTCATCCGCCCAAACCGGCTGTTTGATCCCTAGACGGACGAGATGAGGTGCCAGCGCGGACGGCTTGGCCTCTTTAATGTCGAGCAGATAGTTGCCGTCCGGAGAGCCCTTTCCATTGACCAGCACGACAAAACGTTCCACCCCAAGGCTACCGGTACCCGCAATACGGCGTGCCACATCGAGTACCTGAAAAAAATTCGGGTTCTGTTGGGTGGAGGCATAACGATCCATAAACTTGATGACCGTCTTTTTTTGGGTATCAGAGGCAGGCAGCGCCTTTACGCCGTCTATTTTCAAGCTACGTCGCTGGCCCTTGGAAATTGTCCTCTTATTCAAGAACGCAGCACGCTCACGACCCTGCAAGGCGGTTAACAGCGTATTGACAAGCCCACTGGAGGTTTCCCGTTCGACCCAGAGCGGCTTGCCGGTAATGAGGGCACTACGGTAAGCATCCAGACAGCACTGGCTAACCGCCAACGCTTCGGCACGGGTCGCACGCAGCGCATCAGCCCCGCACTGGATGCTGGTCAGCAGTCTTACCATATCCCACGTAGCGGGAGCCAAAGCTGCCTCGTCGTAGTCATTGATATCGAAATAAACCAGCCGGTTGTCGCCCTTGTAGCTGCCGAAGTTCTCAAAGTGCAAATCGCCGCAACTCCATGCCAGAGGCGCGTCCCGAAATTGTGGCGTATCCGGCAATGCATCGTAGAACAAATGGCAAGTACCGCGCAGGAAGATGAACGCGTTCTGGGCCATCTTGGTGTACTTCATCGCTAGTCGCTCCGGCTCACGGCCTGCATTGTTGCGCTGGATGGCGTCAATAATGATGGAAGAAGACTTGGCATTCTGCTTGGGCATTGGGCATCCGATCAATGGCTGGGAACAGCCATCGTATCGAAATTACGGTTGTTTTGCTAGTTCGCACTGAGCGGAGGGGGTTGAACTGACTGCCTGGATCAAAACACCATCGAAGCCGGGCTGCCACGATTTAGAGCAGACACCGACACATAATTTAATCGATCAAGCTATCACCATCGTAAAACGGATATGGCCCGTCAAATTCACCGATATAGGCGGTGTGACTTATCAGGCCGGCATCTGCATCCAATACATGCAACTGAAACGCCGGTGGCTCCATAACAAAGCAAGATTCAGCCTGCGGACTTAGATCCAGCGCCACCTGATGCGCAACCCCGGGGCAAGTTGAGGCGATGCTTCCGCCAAAGCGTACCTGAATAGCGCGGTGCAAGTGTCCGCACAGAATACGCTCTACCTGTGGATGCCGTTGCACCACGGCGGCCAACACCTGCGGTTCTGCTAAGCCAATTTTGTCCATATGGCCGATGCCGGTATGAAACGGCGGATGATGCATGATGATGACGGTCGGCTTGTGCAGCTGCGCTGCCAGCACCTGATCAAGCCACACCAGGCTGTCGGCGGCCAAAGCGCCGCAGCTGGATTGCGGAATGACAGTGTCCAGCGCCACTATGCGCAGCGGATAATCATCAATCACGTACTCTATCCGCTCTTTGCTTTGCTGAAGATATGTGTGTTCGGGAAAGGCGTCTCTTAAATTACTGCGATCATCATGATTACCCGGAATCAGGTAAAACGGCATCTCCAGCGATTGCAGCAAATGGCGTAGGAATACGTATTCTTCCGCCAGACCAAAATCTACAAGATCGCCAGTAATCACCATCGCATCGGGTCGCGGCCTGAGGGCGTTTACCTGCGCGACACAGCGCCGCAAACTTTCTGCGGTATCGACGATGCGATACGATTTTTTGCCATGCGCCTTGATATGCAAATCGGAAATTTGACACAGTATCATGCCGCCACCTCATCCTGAAAATGCAACAATGCGTGTTCCGGGACGCGCAGCGCGATACGTTGTCCCACTTGCCAGGATGCGCTGCGGCCAGTATCAACGACCACCGCTTGCCCCGCACCAACGTTGACGTGCAGGCGGGTGCGGTCACCCAAAAAGAAGGTTGAGAGAATCTCTCCGTGCATGTTCGCAGTGCCCATGCCATCGGCCACGACTTCAACGTCTTCCGGCCGGAACATCAGCGTGGCCTGACTGCCGGCGGCCGAGACGGCGTACGGTAGTTGTCCTCCGGAAAATCGTACCTGACCCCCCCCTGCGACGCCCGTCACGCGATTCATGGTGCCGATGAAATCGGCGACAAAATGGCTGACGGGACGATAGTAAATATCTTGCGGCGTGCCAATCTGCGCGATCTTGCCACGCTCCATGACCACCACGCGGTCACCCAATGCCATCGCCTCGCTCTGATCATGCGTCACATAAATCGTCGTAATGCCGAGCGTTCGCAGCAATTGATTAAGATCGGCGCGCAGCGTTTCACGCAGCTTGGCATCCAGCGCCGTTAACGGCTCGTCCAACAATAATACCCGCGGCTCAACCGCCAGCGCACGCGCCAGAGCGACACGCTGCTTCTGACCGCCCGATAGCTGGTCGATACGGCGCTGGCCTAGTCCTTGCAGGTGCACCATCTCCAGCAAAGCATCGATTTTTTTGAGGCGCTGGGCGGCTGGAATTTTGCGGATCTTCAGGCCATAGGCAATGTTTTCTCCCACCGTCATGTTGGGAAACAACGCGTAATTTTGAAACACCATTCCAACGCCACGCTTTTCTATCGGCAATCCGGTAACGTCTTCACCGTCGAACAAAACCTGCCCGCCAGCATCAGGAAATTCGAGACCGGCAATCAGGCGCAGAGTCGTCGTTTTTCCGCAGCCGGAGGGGCCCAGCAGCACCACGGTTTCACCGGGACGGATCGCCAACTCTATCGGCTGCAGCGCCTGCGCGCCGTTGGCGAAAGTTTTTCCGCACTGAATCAATTGGATGGAAACAGCATTCTTCATAAACGGACTCTTGAGCGTGTGGTGTGCGTGACCCATTGCATGGCGATCAGCAACGGGATGATCATCAGAAAGAAAATCAGCGTGTAAGCAGACCCGACTTCCAGCCGCATTGAGGCATAGCTATCGGCCAGTCCAACCGGCAGAGTCATAGTCAGCGGCGTGTGCAGCATCCAGGTGATGTTGAACTCGCCTATCGACAAGGTCACTACCATCAATGCGCCAGCAAGGATGCCAGAAAACACGTTGGGAATCACGATGCCAAAAAACCGCTGTAGTGGACCTGCACCAAGGCTGGCAGCGGCCTCCTCCAACACAGGCAGTTGCGCCGACTGCATGACCGCCAGCACCGGACGCACCATAAACGGTAGCGTGAACATCACATGGCCGACCAGGATAAACAGCAAACTGCTGCGAAATTCACGATACTGGCCATAAGCCATGATCAACGCCAGTGCCGTCGCCAGTCCTGGCACCGCCACAGGCATCATCAGCAATTCTTCGATTGCCCGCGCCAGACGGCTGTTACCGCCCTTGTGACGTGCCAACATATAGGCCAGCGGCACGCCCACCAGCGTGGTGACTACCAGACAAGCTAATGCGATAGCTATCGAGCGCCAGATGGTCACCTGATAGGTATCCCAAACCTGCACTATCCAGCGCGTAGTAAAACCGCTGGACCAGCCGATGAAAAAATTATCAGTAATCCCCGCCAGCATCGACAGGATGATCGGAATGATCAGGAAGGCGCATACCAGCAGTGTCAATCCAAGCTGGACATAAAAACGGAATGATTTATGCATATTCTCGCCTGTCCTAAGCCGCTGCAGCGGCTGTATTACCCGACCATGAACGGGCTAATGCAAGGACCAGCCAGGTCATCGCTCCCAGTACGATTGATAGTGCTGCGGCCATCGCAAAATTCGCGTAACTGGTAAATTCGTTATAGATCACCATCGGTAAAACATCAATATTGGTGGCTAATGTGAAAGCCGTGCCGAAAGCGCCGACACTGGTGGCAAAGCAGATGGCTCCGGATGATATCAATGCCGGCGTCAAGGCGGGCAACACAACATTAGAAAATACCTGCAACGGATTTGCGCCTAGAGAGCGGGCTGCTTCTTCCAGGGCAGGGTCAAGTTTCTCTGCGGCGGCCATAACAGTGAGGATCACGCGGGGAATCGAAAAATACAGATATCCGAGGAATAAGCCGCCGAGAGAATAAGCAAAAACCCAGGCATCGCCGAACAACCAGTTGCTTACACCACCAATCAAGCCTTGACGCCCTGCCAGCATAATCACCATAAAACCGACCACCACGCCGGGAAAAGCCAACGGGAAGGTCAGCATGGCAAGCAACAGCGACTTTCCGGCAAAGCGGTTACGTTGCAAGAACAGGCCGACCAATACCGAAATCAACAACGTCGTTAAGGTCACCAATGCCGACAGCAGCAATGTTGCGATCAGACTCATCAAATAACGGTGATTGGTGACCACTGCCAAATAGGCGGCTGCCCCGGTGGGACCGCTGGCACCAACTGCCAGCAGACGGAGCATCGGTAGCAACCAGAAGGCCAGGAATAACGTCATACCGGGCAACGCAAACCAGAGGTAGCGCTGGCGCTGAGACCGTGGTTTTGGTAGTTTAGGCAGCAAATTTGTCACCGAACTTCGGCCTGATAGCGTTCACTGAATGCCCGCTGCCCCTCAGCCATCTTGCTGTAATCGATCGATTTGGCACGCGCGTATTCTGCCGCGGGCAAAAAGTGCGCCTGCGCTTCTTTCGACATGGCGGAAGCACGTACCGGCCGCAGATAGGCATTGGCCCAGATAGCCTGTCCTTCATTAGACAGCAAAAAGTCCAGCACCTTCTTCGCGTTTGCCGGATTCGGGCCATTTTTTACGAGACTGACGACGTAGGGCACGCTCAACGTTCCTTCGCTTGGGATTACGAAAGCGACATTGGCTTTATCCTTGTATTTGGCCCGGTAAGCATCAAAATCGTAGCCAAACAAAATTGGGATTTCGCCCGATAGCAGACGCGCATACGAGGTCTGCTTAGGAACGATGGGCTGGTTCTTTTGCAGGGCCTTCAAGAAGTTGATGCCCGGATTAAAGTTCTCTAGCGTACCGCCAAGAGCCTGGTTAATTGCCACCGCACCGACATAACCAACAAAGGCGCTGGCCGGATCAAGGTAACCGATCAGGCCTTTATATTCAGGCTTCAGCAAATCCTGCCAGGAACGTGGCACTGGCTTACCCTTGAGCGCATCGACGTTTACCATCAAACCCATGGTGCCGGAATGGATAGTGAACCAGTAACCGTCCGGGTCTTTCAGTTCATTTGGAATTTCGTTCCAGCCGACTGGCTTATAAGGCGTAGTCACCTCTCTCTTTTTCGCTTCAATGCCGAAGGTCACGCCGACGTAGGTAAAATCGGCAACAGGGCTGGCCTTTTCAGCGATGATCTGGGACAGCGACTGGCCACTGTTCTTGTTATCAGGCGGCACCGTAATGCCGGTCTTGTCCTTGATGGCCTTAATTTGCGTTGCCCAGTCTGCCCACTCGGGCGGACAGTTGTAACAAATCGCATTTTGCGCGACGGCATGAGTGGATACGGCGAGAGCAAGGGCGGCGACCATCGCCTGGAAAACACGTGCTAAACGCATGCTGCTTCCTTTCTAGGTTGGCTGAATCAAGGGAGAGTAGTAAAGAGTTGGATAACCGGCTGAACAAACGGCTTAACAAACGGCTGAACAAATGGTTTGACCGACCCGCCAAGGCGGACGGTGTGGGGCAAAATGTGTGTGGCTACAGAGGTCGGATGCCCTTCTTGTTGTTCTTCAATCGCGGTCACCAGCGTGCGCAGTGCAAGTGCGCCGATCTGCTCGGATGGTTGTTCGACGCTGCTTAACATCGGATCCATCAATTCGCCGAGCGGAATGCCGTCGAAGCCCATGACCGAGACATCATCCGGCACGCGTAAGCCTAGTACGCGCAAATCGCGCATCACGCTTAAAGCCAGCAGATCATTGGAACAAAACAGGGCGCTCGGCCGTTGCGACGGATCACGGAAAGTTTGCAGGTAGTCAAAGTCGAGTGATGTGTAGGTATGGCGCGCCACTTCAATCGGTGCCAGCGGCTCCAGACCGTGCTGTTGCATGGCCTGGAGATAACCGTGATAGCGCTGCAAGGCACGATCGGATGCATGAAAGTGTCCTGCCAGCATCTGAATTTGGCGGTGGCCAAGCTCGATCAACTTTGACACTGCATCATAGGCAGCCAGTTGATTGTCGACCGACACCGACGGCCGCACACTTTGTTGCGGCTGGTTGTACACCAGCACGTAGGGAATTTTTTCATGGTCAAGTAAATCCAGCGTAGTGCTGGCTTCGGCATCGGCGACCGTAAGAATGACGCCATCGACACGATGCGCTAATAGTAGTTCGACTGCCGCGGCTTCATCTTGCTGGCGGTATTCCGTTGCAGTGACCATGACCGAATATTCGCGCTCGCGTGCAACGGTTTCCAGACCCTGCAGGCACTGCGCAAATACCGTATTGGAAAACGTCGGCAATACCACTCCCACCGTGCGCGAGCGCCCGGCACGTAGGTTACGCCCGCTAAAATTCGGTCGAAACGCGAGCGTCTTCATCGCCTGATAGACCTTGCTGGCAGTATCGATGCCGACCGAATCCGGCTGGTTCATCAGACGCGATACGGTGGCGATCGACACGCCTGCTTGTAGAGCAACTTGCTTGATGGATGGACGCACAATACAACCCAAGATGTAAACGTTTACATCTTGCCGAGACATTGTTACCTGCTCATGACTGAACGATTAAAATAGAACTAATCGGCATCTCTATAAGGATCGTGGGACGGCAGCGGCGTCTACAGTTTACATTCCCGGTTTTAAAACCACCTTAGTCCATCCATCCTTGCGTGCGTCAAAATTTTTATAGGCCTTTGCGGCTTCCTCTAACGGCAATTCATGCGAAATGAGAAAGGACGGCGTCGCTTTACCCGCCGCAATTAACTTACATAGCTTGCGGTTGTAAGCCTTTACGTTGGCCTGACCAGTCGCTATATGTTGCCCCTTAAACCAGAACTGCCCCATATCGAAGGCAATTTTTCCTTCCCTGGCGAGCTTGTCGGCTGCGCCCGGGTCTTCCGGAATAAAAACGCCGACCACGCCAATGCCACCTGTAGCGCGCACGGTCTGCACCAGACTATTCATCGTCAGATTCGGCACCTCATGCCGTTTATGGTCGCAACATTGATAACCGACACATTCGCACCCGCGGTCAGCACCCATCCCGTCCGTCAACGCCAATACCTGCTCTATACCGGACCCGTCACTATCATCGATTGGAATCGCCCCAATTTTTTCAGCAAGATCTAGTCGGTCCTTATGGATATCAACAACCATCACCTTGCTTGCGCCTTTAATGATTGATGAGTAGGCCGCCATCAGACCGACAGGTCCGGCGCCATACACAACCACTGAATCGCCCACCTGCACGCCGGCGAGTTCCGTGGCGTGATAGCCGGTGGGAAATATATCTGACAGCATGACGTAATCATTTTCTTTTTCTTCGGCATCGGGCGGCAAAACAAGACAATTGAAATCGGCATAAGGAACGCGCAACAGTTCTGCCTGCCCTCCTTTATACGGCCCCATCCCTGCGAAGCCATACGCTGCCCCGGCAGAGCCAGGATTTGCGATCAAGCAATATCCGGTCAGTCCACGTTCACAGTTTTCGCAAAAACCACATCCAATGTTAAAGGGCATGCAGACGTGATCGCCCACTTTGATGCGCTCTACGGCACTACCGATTTCAATCACCACACCCAGGTTTTCATGCCCAAAAATATTTCCCGGTTCGAAATTGGTCCTCCCTTCATACATATGAAGATCCGATCCGCAAATATTGGTGGTGGTAATTTTCACCAGCACATCGGTAGCTTTCTCAATCGTGGCATCAGGAACTTCTTTCACCTCGACATCGCGTGGACCTTTATAGATGACTGCTTTCATAACGACTCCTTCTGTATGGTGGTCACATCGGGGTTGCGGTTACTCCAGACACAAAAAAAGACGCCGCTCGCAAAAAACGTCTCTTGAGCTTACGCAACTAATACGTTTATCTTGCTACAGACAACAGGTTAAATAACACGATAAACATTCAAAATTCGGCGCATTTACTGAGAATTTTTCAAAAAATGATTCTCTAAAACATTGCTAATATTTGCAGTAATAAAAAATATTTCTCAAGATTTGGTAGATAAAGTTATGAAAAAATAGTTCCGCACCAATTGCGGTCTTATTGCCGCGAACTCACCCAAAATTTAGCGTAACGGAAGGTAGACAGTCGTTTTACATCAACATCAAATGCGACAGACCGATTCGGTAATGCAGCCTTGAAGTAAACCGTTACAACTGCATCAATCAGAAGTGCGTACCGACAATAAACTTCAGTACCCAGCGGTCCGCATCGTTGGTGAGACCTCGGCCTATACCGGCGTTAACATCAAATCCACCAACTTCCTGATCCAGCACCGCATACAATGTTTTGCTGTTTTTGTTGAGTGCCTGAGGATTACTCACAGGACCTAGTTCGTTGTATATTTCGAAGCCAATCTGCGTCTTTTCTGCCAAGCTATACGCTACTTTTCCATCAAGCGACCCTACCACCGGGCCACCACCTTTTGATGGGCTCCAATCCAGATTTGGATTGATGGCCAATGTCCACGGACCTGTCCGATAACCCAAAATACCTTTTAACTGAGCATTCCAAGCCATTTCCGATACACGTAAATTAGTTTTCCCTGCTTCCAGATTAACGCCCCAAAAAAACCCCGTTGTTGCATCGTGAGGAGCGATGTACTTGATTCGGACCTTGCCACCTTCGTTGTGAGTCCCTCCCTGCGCATCACGCGTGGTCAGGACGTACAGGCCTAATTCAATTGTTTTGGTCAGCCCATAATAAAATTCAGGCGTCAGACGGTACACATGGCGAGGAGGCAGCTCCCCCTTATAACCAGGTGTATCAGCCCCAGAAATCACATAGTTGTTATGCACATCCAGACCGAACTGACCGGGACCACTCAAATCGTCCATGTAGACTTGAATTTCTTCTGGTGCAGCTTGGACCGGTAATGAACAACCCGCGCTCAACGCGAAGGTGCAACCTAGCAAACTACGCACAAACCGTGCGCGGGGACGACTTTTGGAAGTGCTTGGTTGAAACCCTGCAATTGACCCTTGACGGTTTTTTTTGAAAGTTAACATTTTTTTCCCTTTTTAACGTCATGTTCTTTGGTTATGCCGAACTGAATGTGGCGGTGATGATAGTGCTGATAGTGGTAAAAGTAACGCGAGTTACTTCAACACCATTGCCCATTACCCAGGTGCTCTGATGCAACAGAAAATAGCACTCACGCTTGAGACGGTGGCGCGCCAGTATATGCATAGGAATGGCGATAGCTTCCATTAAATTAATAAAAATAGCTGATAGTCCGGATCAATGAGAATGTGCGACTGAAAGTTGAAATTGCGTTTTTACAAAATGTTGTTCGAGGATTTTTCTGCGGTCAGGAATGCCGTAAAAACTTCCCTTTTTACCAGCATAAATAAGCGAGGGCGCGTGATCTTAGTACTGAATACTTATCCAATACTTAGCCAGCGATGATCGTGTTTGATTGCAACGGAATGTATAGCATTGTAATGCTCTGGTAACAAAACGCGTAGATATTGAGCACTCTTTGCAATCCCCCACGTCCGGCGGGTTGCTGTAATAGTGATATCGAATTCGTTAAGGAATCTATAATGCTGCGTAAAAAACGAGCACAACGAGTATGCATCTTGTTGGGGCTTACCACCAACGTCATCGCACATGTTGCTATTGCCGCGACTTCAGGTGGTTTACAGGGTCATCTTCAATCTAATGGGGACATGCGCCCGGTAGCAAATGCTCGGCTGGAAATTCGCGAGACCGGTGCCAGCACGTCTAGTGCCAGCGACGGTGAATTTTTATTTAAAGACTTGCCGCCGGGCGACTACACGCTGGTGATTACGGTAGGAAAACAAACACCTGTGGAGCAGGCGGTCCATGTGGACACAGGTTCGGTAACGACCCGTGCTATCACTATCGGAATTGAGAGCAAAGGGGTAGCTGAGTCAGAAAAGTCAGAAAAGGCCGAAGGGGCCAAGGACGCCAATGTAGCTGCCCTCGCAAACGTCACCATCAACTCCCGCCGCAGCGCAGTCACCGTGTCACGTGCCAGGCAGGAAGTGGCACCCAATATGATTAACATATTGCCAGCTGAAGAAATTCGCAAGCTACCGGACGTCAACGCAGGCGAAGCAGTGCGCCGCATTCCCGGGGTATCGCTGGAAAGCGATACCGGCGAAGGCCGCTTTGTGAATATACGTGGCTTGGATGCGGATCTTACCGGCACCACTTTTGGCGGTGTGCGGTTACCGCCGACCAATACCGCCAGCCCGTTTGGCGGCGGTCGTGCAGTCGCCTTCGATTCCATTCCTGCGGGAATAATCGGATCGATAGTCGTCACCAAAACCAACAAACCCGAGCAGGATGCTGAAGCGTTGGGCGGCACGGTAGAAATCACGCCAAAGACTGTTCCGTTATCCGGCAAGCCCTTCCTGGAAGCCAAAATTGGCACTGGTATCGAGCCACTGCGCAACACCGGCATTAAAGACCTCGGCGTCACTTTCGGCGGCAGATTTGGTGCACGGGAGAATGCGCCGAAAGATGGGCAATTTGTCGCTTATTCAGACAGGCCATTTAGTTTTATCGGCACGCTGTCTTATTACGAAGACAGACGTGGCGTTGACGATCTGGAAGCGTCGTATGTCGACGGACAACCGGCGATTCCCGACAAAGCGTATGGATCATTAGAACAACGGTATTACAACTATCATCGTAAGCGCCATGGTTACGGCGGTGAGCTGGCGTATGAGCCTGATGCCGCCAACAAATGGTACGTGCGTTATTACGATGCCGGATATACCGAAACTGTCAGTCGCAATCGCTTGCTTCTGAATTTTCCGGGTAGTCCGACGACCAACGCAGATGGTAGTTTTACCGAGCAAGGGGTGACCTTCGATAAGACGCTGCGCGACGAAAAAGAAACCATCGACACCAAAATATTTACCATCGGCGGAAAGCACGATCTGGGTGGCGCAAAGCTTGATTATCAGCTCGCGCATACCATCGGCTCATACGACAAACAGCACGATTACAATTCTGATTTTTCTAATTCCGGCGCGTCGACAGTTACCTATAACAACACGGCAAGTCCAAATTTTCCGACCTACAATATTGTCGGTGGGACCAATCCGCTTGATACATCGGGTTATACGTTGACCGGCTTTAATAATGGCACACAGCAAAATACCACCCGTGAATGGTCTGCTGCAACCAACCTTGCGATAGCCACGCATTTCACCGCCGCAGAAGACGAGGAATTAAAGTTTGGCGCAAGTGTTCGGCTGCGTAAGAATACCCAGGCGATCGGTGCCTTTACTTATTCAGCCGTACCGGCGATCCCGTTATCTCAGGCGACTAGCGGATCGGGTGTCACGTACTACGACAATCACTATCAGAATGGTCCACAAGTCAATCAGGAACTAATGCGAAGCACCTACCAGAATGGCACCGGCTTCGTACAAAATACTGCTGCCGATGCCGCAACCGCTGCACGTGGTGCCGCTGACAACAAAGAAAACGTGTATGCCTTATACGGTCAATATCAATTTGGATTCGGCAGACTTGGCGTCCTGACCGGTTTGCGTGCCGAACTCACTCGGGCACAATTCAACGGCAATGCGGTATCGACACAAGTAGACTCCGCCAACAATACAACTTACCCTTCGCAGCGGATATCTGCCGACAGCAAATATACAAATTATTTTCCATCGCTGCAGGCGCGCTATGAGTTTGCGCCATCTTTAATCGGCCGGGCTATCTACTCCAGTACCATCTCTCGCCCGGGCTTTAACCAAACCAGTGCTGCCATGAACATTAATCCGGGCGGCGATTTTGTGTCGCAAGGGAATCCAGGTTTAAAGGCCACCACGTCCAACAACATCGATCTTTCGATAGAGCATTATTTGGCCCAAGGCGGCATTGCATCGTTTGGGATATTTAATAAGGCACTGTCGAATTACATCGTCAGTAAAGTGAGTACACAAACTTTTCCTAATAATGGATTGTTTGCTGGATTTACCGGACCCGCTAAAGTGTTTACGTATGACAACGTATCCTCAGCGCGAGTATTCGGATACGAACTGAATTACGAACAACGTTACCGGTCGTTGCCGGGATTGCTGAGCGGGTTCGGCACTTCATTCAACTGGACGTGGGTCCATTCGCGCCTTGAAATTCGTCCCGGTGAATTTGCGGCACTGCCTTCGACCTCTAAAAATACCGGCAATGCCGCGCTATTTTATGAGCGCAATGGTCTGGACATGCGCCTGGCGGCGTACTACGTCAGTAGAAATCTATTTGGTGTGGGAAGCTCTGCGGCAACCGATATCTATTCCGAGCCACGCTTCTCGCTAGATTTTGGTGCGAGTTACGCCCTCAAAAGCAACATCAGTATTTATCTGAATGTAAAAAATCTAACCAATACAGCGATGAAGTTTACTGAAGGAACCGATAATCGCCCTATCCAGCGCGAGACCTACGGTAAGACGATTCAGGTCGGTCTGATGGCTAATTACTAAACTCTATCCTCCGACTATTTACACATTTGAATTGGCACAATAATGAAGAACTTCACACTTAAAACGATGATCACGGTGACGCTATTGCCGATCGCACTGCTATCAACTGTTCACGCATCAACCCAGCATCAGTACGAGATAGCCTCTAAATATCCGCTTAGTGGTGTCGAAGGGTGGGACTATATCGCCCTCGATAGCAAGCGCGGCCATCTGTTTATCAGCCGCTCGGATCATGTCCAGGTTATGGATACAGCAACGGGAAAAATGGTCGGCAGTATCGTTGATACTGCGGGCGTTCACGGTGTTGCGTTTGCGCAGGATCTCAATCTTGGCTTTACCAGCAATGGCAAGTCCGACACCGTCACCGTGTTTGAACTCGATAGCTTGAAGGTAGTTGACACCATCAAGACCACCGGTCATGGTCCCGATGCCATTTTGTACAATCCGGCACTCAAACGAATCTACACTTTTAACGGTCATGGTCAAAACGTGACGGTGATCGATGCAATGACACGCAAGGTGATTGCCACCATCGCCGTTGCTGGCCGTCCGGAATTTGCAGTGAATGATAGTCAGGGCCATATCTTTTTTAATATCGAAGATAAGAACGAGATGGCGATGATCGATACGCAATCCTCAACCATCGTCAAGCGCTGGTCTTTGGCACCGTGCGAAGAGCCAAGCGGCTTAGCGATAGATGAAGCACAGCATCGCCTGTTTGCTGTATGTAGTAACAAGAAAATGATGGTAGTGGACGCAGTCTCGGGAAAAATCGTTACGACCGTAGCAGTCGGCGATGGTCCGGACGCCGTCGCGTTTGATCCACATTCAAAACTGATATTTGTTTCTAACGGCAGCGGAGCGCTGACTGTGGTGCATCAGGAAACGCCAGATCGTTACACCGTGAAGACAAATCTGCCAACCCAAAAAGGGGCGAAAACATTAGCGCTTAACCCAGATACGCATACGGTGTATCTGGTCGGCGCCCAATTCAGCCCGGCACCAGCAGTCACCGCAAATGCGCCGCACCCGCGTCCTTCCGTGATCGCTGACACAGTCAACGTCATGGTGGTCTCACCCAAATAATTCGGAAAATGTGAATGTGACAGCATCTACATTCACCAAACGTACACCGTTAGAATGAGGAATATAAAATGTTAAACAGTATCATTAGCTTCTCCGCCCAGTCCTACGGCTTGCTGCCGCTGATGGCTTTTATTTTGCTTATAGCGCTCATCGTCATTGCAGATCGGGTTATTTTCTTTGCGGTGTCGGTAAAAAAAGGGACGCACCTGGACGACGATCTGGAGTTGGTCAATCCGGGAAATCTTGCCGATCTCCATAAACTTTCAGCGCACTATACGGGTTCGGTGCAAGGTGCATTAGTAAGCCATGCCATCAGATATCAAGCCAGTGGAGAGGTCGAACTTGAACGCAAGATAGAAGAAGCGATTATGCGTCAGATGCCAAAACTGGATCGTAATCTTTGGGTGTTGGATACGGCCGTCACGTTGGGGCCTCTGCTGGGTTTGTTTGGCACTATCGCAGGCATGATCGGTTCGTTTAATGTACTGGGCGCATCCGGCACTGGCAATCCGATGGCTGTATCGGGCGGGATCGCCCACGCATTAATCGCAACAGGTTTTGGTCTCACCATCGCCATTATCGGCATGGTAATGCTGAATTATCTTAATAAGCGCGTGCGCATGGTGATTCTGCAAATGGACCTAATCAAATCGATGCTTATTTCACGCCTGACGCATACGGCGCAGGTTGAAAAGCGCCTGACCGCTGTAGCGCACTAAACGGAGAATCAACGATTTTATGAGAAATCATCGCGCCCACTATTTTGGCAGTGAAGAAAAAGCCCGTATCGAGATCATCCCGATGATCGACATCATGATGTTTTTACTGGTTTTCTTTATGTTAGTCACACTCAAAATGATTGAAAACAACGGAATGAAACTCGAACTTCCGCAATCATCGACATCCGCGCCCATCGAAACCACCAAAATTACTTTGGGCGTCACACGCGATGGCGCGCTGCATCTGAATGGTGTCGCTATTTCGGAAGTGAATTTAATTGCTCGCCTGAAAGAACTTCAGGCAACGAAAAAAGTTGACGTGGTCATCGCTGGCGATAAAGGCGTGGACTATCAACGGATCGTCAGGACCATGGACGTGGTGCGTATGGCCGGTATCAGCTCGGTTGCGCTTGCGACCAGCCAAAACTGATTGCCACATTGCTTGGTCATTACTTGATTAACCCGTTGGAATCGTTGGATAAGGTCAGTAAAATGAATGCAAGTGTTTTATCTCCTGGTGCGGGGGCTTTGTGGAGTCCCGGCGCGTCCCGTTCCGGGGAGCATCGGACCATGGCGATAGCGATTGTCATCGGCATTATGATTGAGGTTATTTTGCTGGTTGGCGCAGCCACCCTACATTTTTCAAACGCAGCTATTCCACCTGCCCCGACACCGACGCGAATTGTCATGCATGCGGAGTTGGTGAAGATCGACACACCACTTCCACCGCCACCGCCGATGCCTGAAATCAAGAAAATCGTCAAGCATCAGTCAATCGTGCCCCGCCCAACCGCCCAGCAAAGTCCACAAAAAAGTCTGCCGGTCGAAGCACCCATGATGCCGGTTGCGGCGGTCCCCGCTCCGAGCGCGCCGGCAGTGGCGACAACAACCAATAACGTGACACCGCAAGCGGCAGCCCCAGCGCCCGCGCGCGTAAATAGCGGGCCTGTCGCCATTGGTCTGGTCTGCCCGGTGCAATCCAAACCAGAGATGCCGAAACGCGCCGAAGCGGAAGGAATTTCAGGTAGCGTGATTGCGCGCGCAACGATCAGCGCGGGCAAAGTCGTGCATGTCGAGATTGTCCGGTCACGACCCCCGGGCGTTTTTGACGAAGTTGTGCGCCGGGCCATGTCGCAATATCAATGCGACAGCAATGCCGCGGGCACTGTTGTTGCAGAGCAAAGCTTTAATTTTACGTTATCTGATTAGCGCGGACGACAAGGTAAACGATAACTTAAACGATAACGCAGACCATAAAGCGGACCACGCGGACAAAAATGCTCTGCCTGTCTGGCGGGCTAAGGGTAACCCGCCACGACTAACGGGGCGCACCGGAAGTAACGCACCGGAAATATCAGTCCTTAAGATCAGCTGGCACCTTTCCGCCATTTTGCGCAACCTTATTCATGACTTGCCGGTGCAACCATATATTCATCGCAGCCGAATCGCTAGTGTCGCCAGAATAGTTTAATTCATGTGCTAACGATGTTCTTGACTGCAGGCTGCTATCAAGCCCCAACAGTTTCATCAAGTCCACTATCGACGTGCGCCAGTTCAACTGCTGGGCCGAAGGCATGGCATCAAGGACATTTTCAACGTCTACCTCCTGAATTGCCTGACTAGCTGCTGGTGCATCTGGCGCAATAGTTGACCCGCCAGCTGACGATGGCTGTGCAGGTGCTGCGGAAGACCCTGAGGTACTCCCGCTTGCAGCGCTCTGCGTCACCGCCGGATGTGATGGCGGGAAAATTTTTTGAAAAATGCTGGATAGAATGCCCATTATTAACTCCTGACGAGATTGGTAGGGTAGGCAAGCCTTATTGCCTTGGGTTGGTAGGGTCCGTGACAATTGAGGCGACGTGTTCTATTTTCGACGCTGCATCATCGCTTTTATCATACCATTTGGCAACAATCTTGGACGCTGTGTCTTTTCCACCCAGACCAAACGCCAGACCGAGGGCTAAAGCCAACGCACCAACGAATCCCATAAACAGCGTATTGATCAACGTGACCGCAATGCCAAGCTGATTGACGGCAATGACAATGGTAAAAATCCACACTGCTGTTTTCGCAACTTTTGCCAGAAGATCCGGTTTCGAAAAGTCCGCTTCCGATGCCGCGCCGCGTGCCATTGCCTCCAATGCCTGAGCAGCCAGTCCGCCTAATACAATAATCACAAGTGCAACGATCAAGTTCGGCAACCATAACAGGAACTGGGCAAGAACTGCAGAGATGGCTGGCAAGCCCAACGCATCAAAGGCGATAACCATTACAATCAGACGCAGAAACCATTTGATAATTTCGCCCAAAAAACCTGAAGCATCAGTCTGCATGCCCGTCCTGCGAATGAACTCGGAAATGCCGGCCCGATCCGCTAAGATATTGAATTTCACTGCGTGAAGAAGTGCCGCCACCGCTTTACCTATCAGGGTTGCAATAAACCAACCTATGATTAAGATCAGCACAAAACCAATGAGGCGAGGGATCGCTGAAAAAAACAACGCAATCGCACCAGACATAGAGGCCATCATCGTGTCGCCGAAATCCGTCACTGTATTCATAGATTCTCCTAATTAAGATAGCGTAAGGCAGCAATTTTGCAGATAGTGGTAGTTTATACAAGTTAGATTTCACCGCGCGTAGGGCAAATGCTGAACAGTACGTAGGAGGAGCTTCCCGCTGGCGGCGATTTGTAATTACCGTTAATCAACCTTGCACAGATTTTGCATGCAAATGCGCACCCAGCCCTGCGGGGTTTTGACAGGATAGCCCCGCCCACCGTTGCACTTTGGAGATTTGCAAATGACGACAACTAAACAAACTTTTTCATTCCCGCAAAGCCAGGGGGTACCGCCCCAGGTTGGCCCGTTTGCGCACGCTACACAATGGGGCAACTTGTTGTTTATTACCGGGCAAATGCCGACCGATCCGGCTACCGGTGCTGTGGTCGGTGACGATATCGTTACGCAAGCTACGCAAGTGCGCAAAAACCTTGAAGCCGTGCTGGCGCAGTTCGGCCTGACATTCGATGATGCGTTGATGGTGCGTATATACCTCACCTCTTTTGAGGATTACGCGGCGTTTAATACTGCCTACGCCAGCTGGTTCAAAGGTCCGTTGCCCAGCCGCACTTGCGTGGGCGTCACCGGGCTTGCTGTGGGAGCGATTGTTGAGATTGATTTGATTGCTGGAATTGCCAACGGGTAAACGATTGACATGTTGACGTCACGCAGTTAACGCAACAACATGCATCCGTATCAGATGCATGTGCAAACACACTTAGCCGCACTTAGCCACACTACACGCCCGCGCAAACGCCGTCTGCACGGGGATCGGTCGCGCCTTCAATCATGCCGCTGGGATGGACCGCAACTGCGCCAGCATGTCCCATCATGTCGGCGTAATCGGCAACGATTTCGACCGCATGCCCCGCGCGCCGCAAGGCTTCGATGGTCTGCAAATCAATGCGTCCTTCCACCTTGAGGTTAGTCGACACGTCACCCCACGTGCGACCGAGTAGCCAACGCGGGGCGCTGATGGCCTGTTGCATATTTTGACCAAACATTACGTGACGCGTAAACACTGCTGCCTGCGTCTGCGGTTGGCCTTCACCGCCCATGGTGCCGTAGGCAATCGTGCGACCATCGTTGAGCTTCGCCAAGGATGGGTTGAGGGTGTGGAAAGGCAGTTTACCCGGCAGGAGCTGATTCACGCTATCGTCCAGAGAAAAGCTGGCACCACGGTTTTGCCAGACTACGCCGGTGTCAGGGACCACAACCCCACTTCCGAACTCCCAAAAGATACTTTGAATATAGCTGACGACTCTGCCTTGGGCATCTGCCGCGCCCATCCAGATAGTGTCGCCCGGCTTGGCGGCATGCGGCCAAGGTGCTGCCAGATCGGGGCGAATAAAAGCGGCCTCGCTTTCGAGCAGCGCTTCTGTGAGCCAATCGCGGGCGTTGACCGACATGTGAGCGGGGTCGGTGACATGCGCATTGCGCAAGATGAAGGCACGCTTAGTCGCCTCTACCAGACTGTGGATATGCGCGAAACCATCGGCTTCCGTCACGCCTAAACGGTCAAACAGGCCAATGATCATCAGGGCTGAGACACCTTGCGTCGGTGGCGGCAAATTATAGACACTACCTGAACGCAATTGCACCTTTAAGGGAGTCACCATTTGCGCACGGTAGGCCGCAAGATCGGCTGCACGGAGGGGACTGCCTAGCTGTTGCAGCCCGCTACTCAAGGTGTTTGCCAGATCGCCGCGATAAAAATCGTCCAGTCCTGCGTGTGCCATTCGCTCCAGCGTCGCCGCCAGCGCGGGTTGTTTGAGAATATCCCCCTCGCTCGGCAAGCCAGCGGGAGCATAGGTGTCAACAAAGCCGGGCTGATCGTACAACTGATCCCATTTATCGCGTGTCAGTTGCACTTGGGAACGGGTAATCGGCACACCAGCTTTAGCGTGCCCGATTGCATCGGATAATAGTCGTGAAACCGGCAATGCCTTACCCCAACGGCTGGCATGCGCTAACGCCACTGACCAGCCGGAGACTGCACCTGCTACCGTCAAGGCTGCGCGGGGACCGCGGGTAGGGATACTAGCTTCACCAGCATAAAAATCACGATCAGCCAAACCTGCCGACGGACCGCATGCCTGAATTGCAACGGGTTCGTGACCGGGTTCGCTGATGACCCAAAAGCCGTCCCCGCCGATCCCGTTCATATGCGGATACACCACCGCAATGGCGGCTGCGGCGGCAACCATGGCCTCGACCGCATTACCGCCTTCGCGCAATACCGCAGCGCCAGCCTGGGCCGCGAGATGATGCGGTGCGGTAACCATACCGCCGATACACGTTTTACTATGCAACATGCTTGCTCCTGTTTATTTAAAGTGATGCCTTCCCTCCTACTTTATAGCCAGTGCCGGCGTCGTGGAGCGAATCTGTAAAAAAAAGTGGAATCTTGCTCCTCATCCAAAGGCCGCTGTCGCTGTATTACGCTGTATTATTCTATTCAATAAGCGTAGATATGCGATTTTTTGTCACCACAAAAAACGCCAGATCAAATTATTTGATCCGACGTTTTCAGTTGCTATCAGTTATTTATATTGGAGGCTGATTCCAGCCAGCGCCGCCTCTACCGCTAACCCAATCTTCAGAATCTTGCGATCATTGCCACCGGCAGCGGCCAGCATCAAACCTACCGGTGCTTCGCCCGCTGCATGACACGGTAGCGAAAGCGCACAGCCATTGAGAAAGTTGATCGCTGTTGGATTACGCAAAATCTTGGCATTGGCCGCGTAATACGCCTTGTCATTGGCTTCCAGCCCGGCAATGGTCGGTGCCACGATAGGAACGGTCGGCATCAACAATGCATCGTAACCGTACACCCTGCGTTCTACCGCTGCAATCCATTGCTTGCGTGCAGCGAACAGGTCTAGCAGGTCCGCTGCACTCATATCCTTGCCCCGCAATATGCGTGACACTACACGCGGGTCGTAGGACGCGGCGCGCTCGGCAATTAGCGTCCGATGCCAAGCGTAAGCCTCGGCACCGGTGAATCCGCTTTTGGCGTTAATTGCAGCAAGTGCAGCAAATTCAGGTATTTCGATTTCTACAACTAGCGCCCCCGCGTCTTGTAGTCTCTGGCGTGCAGTGGCAAATGCTGTGGCGACCTGGCTGTCCATGCCCTCCAGTACCATCGTAGTCGGCAGCCCCAGACGCAAACCGCGCAAGGCATAAGGCGTCAGCGGCAGGAGCGGTTCGCCAGCCATGATTGCATCAATTGTCGCGCAACAGCTAACGCTATTGGTAATAGCCCCGATTGAGTCAAGTTGGGCCGATAGCGGTAAAACACCTTCCAGCGATACCCTGTTTGCGGTCGGTTTAAAGCCTGTCAGACCACACAAAGCGGCGGGGATGCGAATAGAACCGCCGGTATCGGAACCAATTCCCGCAACCGCCATGCCATCGCTTACCGACACCGCAGCGCCTGACGAAGAACCGCCGGGAATGCGACCAACACTTCTGTCCCAAGGATTGCGTGGCGTGCCGTAATGGGGATTAATGCCCAGGCCGGAATAAGCGAACTCGGTCATGTTGGTGCGACCGATAATCACTGCACCGGCGGCGACCAGACGCTGCACCACCACCGCGCTAACCTGCGCCGGGGACGCATCGTTGAGCGCCACCGAACCGGCCCGGGTAACACTGCCGGCGACATCGAACAGGTCCTTGATGGAGATAGGCAAGCCGTCTATCGGCGAACGGGTCTGGCCGCTGGCGCGCAGCAAGTCGGAGGCTTGCGCCGCTGCCCTTGCTGCTGTTTCATAAAGCTCAGTGAACACACGGCTACCTTCGCCGGACGTTGCCAGGGCGCGTTGCAGCGCAGTCTCAGTGAGTGCTGCCGAGGTGATGGTCTTGTGATGCAATGCTTCGGACAAAGCTTGCAATGTTGGGTGCGTCGTCATCATATAGTCTCGGAAAGTGGAGTGAATTCCAACTCAGCGCAGGCGATGGCAAAATCTTATAAGCAAAAAAGCCAGCCAGACGAAAGTTTCGAGGAAACGGGTGTTCATTAGTCTATCGGCAATGTTTATTGATAAGGCTTCAGTGTAGCGCATTAAGAAACTTTGAAGAATGCCTTCAGACTGCTTTTACTTTGCAAGCATCCACGAATAGCGCTTATATTATTTAGAATAAATGATTCAGGTCACAGGTGCCGGATTAAACAAGGTCAGCGCATTGTGTAGCTTCCAATGCTCTGCCCATGTTTTGCGGCCGCTGGCAACCTCCAGCATCAACTTAAATAATTCCCAGCCGACATCTTCGATGGTGGCCTCGCCGGTGGCGATGCGGCCAGCGTTGACATCCATCAGGTCATGCCAGCGGCGCGCCAGATCGTCGCGTGTGGCGACCTTGATGACTGGCACTGCTGCGAGACCGTAGGGCGTTCCGCGTCCGGTGGTAAAGATGTGCAGGTTCATCCCGGCGGCCAGTTGCAGCGTACCGCAGATAAAATCACTGGCCGGCGTAGCAGCATAGATCAAACCCTTTTGTTTGAGCTTTTCACCCGGTGCCAGCACGCCAGAAATCGCGCTGGTGCCGGACTTAACGATGGAGCCCATGGCTTTTTCGACGATGTTGGCGAGACCGCCCTTTTTATTGCCTGGCGTAGTGTTGGCGCTGCGGTCAACGCCGCCTTTTTTGAGATAGTCATCGTACCAGGCCATCTCACGGATCATGTCATTGGCGACATCGGCATTGATAGCGCGTGAAGTCAGTTGATCGATTCCATCGCGCACCTCGGTGGTTTCCGAGAACATGACCGTGGCTCCGGCGCGGACCAGCAGATCGGTAGCATACCCGACCGCCGGGTTCGCCGTTACGCCAGAGAACGCGTCACTTCCACCGCATTGCACACCAACGACCAGATCCGCGGCGCTGCAAGTTTCCCGCGTGCGCAGGTTCAGTGCTTGAAGCCGCAACTTCGCCATATCCATGATCGCGGTAATCATTGATTCAAAACCAACGTGAACGTCGTCCTGCAAGGTGACGATGTAGGGACCGTTCTGAATCGGTATCGCGCCTTCTGGCAGCAAGCGCGACGGTTGCAGCTTTTCGCAGCCAAGGCTAACGACCATCGTCTGCCCGCCAAAATTCGGATTCAAGCTGATGTTACGTAGCGTCCGTATCGGGATGTTTGCGTTCGGCGCATCTATCGCCACGCCGCAACCATAGGTGTGCTCCAGCCCGATCACGTCATCCACGTTCGGGTACTGCGACAACAATTCATCTTTGATCCGTTTAACCGCGTGCTCAACTACGCCAGCGACACACTGCACAGTGGTAGTAATGGCAAGAATATTACGGGTCGCCACGCTGCCATCCGCGTTGCGGTAGCCTTGAAAAGTGTAACCCTCAAGCGCTGCTGCGGGTGGCAACACACGGGTCGAGATCGGCAAGCCATCCAGTTCACGCGCTGGCGGCATCCGCACCAGCGATTCCTCGATCCAGCTGCCTTGCTCGATGGCGCGGACCGCATAGCCAATGACAACATCGTAGCGAATAATCGGCGCGCCCTCGGACAGGGCAATCAAGGCAATTTTATGTCCTTGTGGAACCCGATTTTTCAGTACAAACTCACCGGGGAATTCAGTACCAGCCGGCAGGCCGCCATCATTGACCACAATCGCCACATTGTCGTTATCGTGCATTTTGATATACAACGGCCCGGTGCGTGCGACCGCTTGCACAACTGCGCTTGGTATTGTGTCGATTGTTAATGTGTCGATTGTTATTGTGTCGATTGTTATTGTGTCGATTGTTACTGTGTCGATTGTTACTGAGTTCATCGGGATCTCCTGGGTGTTACCTGTTAGTACGTGGTGTTAAACGGCGCCGCGTGTTTCCACGTATAAAGCATACAGCGAATGCGAGCTTGCCATCAGCAAACGATTTTTCTTCGCGCCACCGAAAGCCAAATTTGTGCAGCGTTCCGGCAAATGAATATGCGCGATGGGTTTTCCCTGCGGATTGAATACCATCACGCCGTCAAGATCAGCAGGATTAACGCCAAGCCTGCCATCGCTGCCCCAGCCAACCCACAAATTGCCATCCATATCGACCTTGAAGCCGTCAATACTGCCGGGGCCGTTAGCATCAATGACGAGCGTGCGCGCTCCCAACTTCTGACCGCCATCCATCACCTGATAAGCCCAGATCTTACGGCTCGGTGTTGCGCGTGATTCAACGATATAAAGTAACTTTTCATCTGGAGAAAAAGCCAGTCCATTGGGACCTGCCAATGTGTCATTGATCAACGTAAGCTTGTTGGATGGTCCATCGATACGATAGACAGAATGCGGTAATTCAGCGGTTGCCTTATCACCCTCCCATTCGGTGCCGATCCCAAACGGTGGATCGGTGAACCACACCGAACCGTCCGATTTGCAGACGATATCGTTGGGCGAATTGAAACGCTTGCCGTTATATCCGTCCGCCAGCACTGTGATACGGCCATCGTACTCGGTACGGGTCACGCGCCGCGTCAAGTGTTCGCAAGTGAGCAAACGGCCTTGGCGATCACGTGCCATGCCGTTAGAAAAATTGGAAGGATTACGGAATACGGACGTGGCGCCGGTTACCTCGTCCCAGCGCATGATACGGTTATTGGGAATATCGCTAAACAGTAGAAAACGACCATCACCGAACCATACCGGGCCTTCCATCCATCGGAAACCGGTAGCGAGCTGCTCTACAGTCGAACTGTATAAACGATACTTCAAGAAGCTGGGATCGAGCACCTGTACACTAGAGTCTGGATAACGCGAATTGATTTTAAAGTCAACGCTTTGCGCCCCGGCTGTCAGCGCGGTGGTCGCAGCGGCAAGGCCGCTAAGAAGTGCTACACGACGGCCGGCGTCAACACAATTATTCTTCTTATCATTCTTCATTATGTTCTCTGATATGGATAAATCTTAAGGGTTAAGTATGATTGGTTGCGGTTGCGGTTTCGGCTGGGGGACCGCAGACAAGAACTATCAGCATTTCGATTAGCGCAAGCTGCAATGCGCGCTAAACCGCGCTTTGAGATTGCGCAGAAATTACTGCCGGGTCCCGCGTTTTCTTGAATTCAAAGCGCTTGATATCGCCCACCATAAACAGGTAAGACAGAATCGCTACTGCGGCGTTGGCACCGACAAACACCAGCGCTCCGGCGAACGAGCCGGTCGCTTGCAAAATGATGCCGATCACGATGGGCGTGGTAATACCTGCGACGTTGCCGAAAGTGTTGAACAACGCACCACTCAGGCCGCCGGCTTCTTTTGGCGCGGTGTCGGACACCACGGCCCAGCCCAGCGCGCCGATGCCTTTGCCAAAAAAGGCCAGCGCCATGATGGCGACCACGAGCCAGTCGGCGTCCACATAATTACAAAATATCATGCTCATGGCGAGCAACATGCCGCCAACAATCGGTGTCTTGCGCGCTACCGATAGGGAATAGCCGGATCGGATCAGGCGGTCGGAAATAAAACCACCCAGGATTCCCCCAAGGAAACCAGCGATTGCCGGCAACGCGGCAACAAAGCCAACTTTGAGGATGGTCATATGACGTTCGGTCACCAAATACACAGGAAACCAGGTCAGGAAGAAATAAGTCAACGTGTTGATGCAATACTGGCCGATGTAGGTGCCCAGTAGCATGCGATTGCCTAGCATTTCTTTGATAGAAGCGAAGGTATTAATCTTGGTAACCGGTTTACCTTGAGTCGCACTTTCAATGTCAACGAGCGCACCGCCCGCTTCAATATAAGCGAGTTCTGCCGCATTAATGCGCGGGTGGTCCTTCGGTCCATAGATGGTCTTGCGCCACACGAAAGCCATCACGATACCGAGAGCGCCCATGACATAAAACACGCTCTGCCAGCCGTAGGTATGCACCAGCCATCCCATCAACGGCGCGAATAACACGGTGGCAAAATATTGCGCCGAGTTAAAGATGGCGGCAGCGGTACCGCGCTCATTTGTCGGAAACCAGGCCGAAGTGATACGACTGTTACCGGGAAAAGACGGTGCTTCGGCTGCGCCAATCAGCAGGCGCAAAATAAATAAAACAGCAATTGCGGTACCGCCGGTAAAAAAGCCGACCCAGCCCATCATCATGGTGAACACGGACCAGAGAAAAATGCTAAAGAAATAGGTGATCTTGGACCCAAAACGATCCAGCAGCCAACCGCCCGGCAATTGCGCCAGCACGTAGGACCAGGCGAAGGCGGAAAAAACGAAGCCCATTTCGACTGGCGATAAACCCAGCAATCTTTTCAATTCAGGTCCGGCGATCGCTATCGTTGCGCGGTCCGCAAAATTGATGGTCGTGACAATGAACAGCACCGCAAGGATGCTCCAGCGAACACGGCTGGCCTTGGCACTGACTGCCACGGACGGAATGACTTGCGGAATATGCATTTTGTCTCCTGAAGCATTATGAGGGGCACCGCATGAATGGGGGCAGTCTTGGACGGCCTGCGTTCATTCCTATTTTCAATACACCAACTTGTTATTGTTATCGGTTATCAGACAACTGACGTTGGAGTATAATCAGGTCACCCAAAAATAGCAATCAAGTTTTCTCCCCAATAATTTAATCGGATCAATGTCATGAACTTCCCCGCTACGCCCTCGGCACCGCCTAAAAAACATCGTAATTTGGCGCAAGGCGTGGTTGCTTATATCGCCGATGGCATCCGCGAGGGCCATATCAGCCCGGGGGATAAACTACCCACGGAGTCAGAAATCATGCGCATCCGTGGCGTCAGCCGAACTGTGGTGCGAGAGGCAATTTCGCACCTGCAGGCATCCGGTATGGTCGAAACACGGCACGGCATTGGCACCTTCGCATTAGCACCCGCTCCTGCCGCCCATTTGGGAATTGACCCAAATACCATCATCACCATGCGCGATGTGTTGGCCATCCTTGAACTGCGCATCAGCCTTGAGACGGAGTCCGCCGGATTAGCCGCCAGCCGCCGCACTGAGGGCCAGCTTCAACAACTGCGTAGTGCGCTCGACAAATTCCAAATCAGTTCCATGGGCGATGGCGAAACGGTCACGGCGGACCTGCAATTTCACCTGACCATCGCACTGGCTTCGGGTAACCGCTATTTTCATGACATCCTTACCCACCTCGGCACCAATATCATTCCGCGCGCACGGCTCAACTCCGCCAAGCTGGCACAGGACGATCCTGCTATCTATATGGAGCGCGTTAATCGTGAACACGAAGACATCTTCAACGCCATCGCGCGTCAGGACCCGGAGTCAGCCCGCGCCGCCATGCGTACGCATTTAAGCAACAGTCGTGAACGCCTGCGTCGTGCGCAGGAACTGATCGAAGCATCCTGAGTTGCCATCACTTTTCTTTTAATCCCGCGGCACCTGCTGCCGGAGAGCACGCCAACTAATTTTGTTTATTTGAAAGGGTGACCACGAGCGCTTGCATTTGGATGCCTCATGTTGTACGATGACTGATAACAAGTGGGACGTTTGATATCGACGTCATCGCTTCCCATTCATCATTAATCGGTGCCTCCATGTTTACTCCTCAAGACCTGAAACAAATTCTTTCGTCCGGCCTGCTGTCATTTCCGATCACCGACTTCGATGCGCACGGCGACTTCGTCCCAGGCACTTATGCCGACCGTTTGGAATGGCTGGCACCCTACGGCGCGACCGCGTTATTCGTCGCAGGCGGCACGGGTGAATTCTTTTCGCTGACGCCAGAAGATTACACACAGGTAGTTAAGGTCGCGGTGGAAACATGTCGGGGCAAAGTACCCATTCTGGCTGGCGCTGGCGGCCCTACCCGTACTGCCATCGCCTACGCTCAGGAAGCAGAACGCCTTGGTGCACACGGTGTTCTGCTGATGCCGCACTATTTGACCGAAGCCAGCCAGGACGGTTTGGTCGCGCACATCGCAGCGGTCTGTAAGTCGGTCAAGTTTGGCGTCGTCATCTACAACCGTAATGTCTGCAAACTGAGCGCGGAATCACTCATGCAACTGGCTGACTTGTGCCCGAACCTGATTGGCTTCAAGGATGGCGTCGGCGAAATCGAAACCATGGTCACTATTCGCCGCAAGTTGGGCGATCGCTTTACTTATTTGGGTGGCTTGCCAACTGCTGAAGTGTATGCGGCAGCCTACAAAGCGCTGGGCGTGCCGGTGTACTCGTCGGCGGTATTCAACTTCATCCCAAAAACGGCGATCGAATTTTACGAAGCGATCAGGACCGATGACTTCGCTACTACCAATCGCCTGATTGACGATTTCTTCCTGCCATATCTGGACATCCGTAACAAGAAAGCCGGTTATGCAGTCAGTATTGTAAAAGCCGGCGCGACATTGGTTGGACACGGCGCTGGCCCGGTACGCACGCCGCTGATCGATCTGAATCCGCAGGAATGTGAACAACTGGGTGCTTTGATCGCATCACTCGGCCCGCAATAGTTCTTTCTGGCCCGCCTGATCCGCAATATATCAAGACCGGGTAACGACTATTTTTTACGGCGTGCTGTGACCTTTTTTGGCTGCGCGCCGATGTGTCTCTAATTAATTCGCATCTGCTCCAAGGAGAATATTTTGACGACTCTTATAAACGGCGACATGCTGATTGGCCAAACGGCCGTGCACGGTACCGCAACCCCATTTCACGCCATCAATCCAGCTTCCGGCGCGACAATCGAGCCCTCTTTCGGCACAGGTACACTAGCTGATGTACAACAAGCCTGCGCGTTGGCGGAGCAAGCTTTCGACGTTTACCGTGACACTTCACTTGAAGAACGGGCTGCTTTTCTAGAGCAAATTGCCCAGAATATTGTTGACATCGGTCCTGCTTTGATCGAACGCGCTATGCAAGAATCCGGCTTACCACAAGCGCGGCTGGAAGGTGAGCGCGGTCGCACGGTCGGACAATTGCGCCTGTTCGCCAAAGTAATACGCGATGGCAACTGGTTGGCGACCGCACTTGACTCGGCATTGCCTGATCGCGCGCCACCGCGTCCTGATCTGCGTCTGCGCAAGATCGCCCTCGGGCCGGTCGTGGTCTTCGGTGCCAGCAACTTCCCGTTGGCGTTTTCAGTAGCTGGCGGCGATACCGCTTCCGCATTAGCAGCAGGTTGTCCTGTCATCGTCAAAGCGCACGGCGCGCATCCCGGCACATCCGAACTGGTCGCCAAAGCAGTGCAAGCGGCAGTCGCCAGTTGCAAATTGCCAGAAGGTGTATTTTCGATGTTGCATGGCGACGGCCGCACCATCGGTCAGGCACTGGTCACGCATCCTGCTATCAAGGCAGTCGGTTTTACCGGTTCCCGCCAAGGTGGTCTGGCGCTGGTACGGAGCGCCGCGCAACGTGACGAACCGATTCCGGTGTATGCGGAAATGAGCAGTATCAACCCAATGTTTCTGCTGCCGGATGCAATGGCGCAAGGTGCCGCCAAGATCGGAAGCGGGTTCATCGACTCGCTCACCATGGGCGCCGGTCAGTTTTGCACCAATCCGGGCCTGGTGATTGCGATTGACGGCACTGATCTCGACACCTTTTGCGATGCAGCGGTTACCGCCCTGCAAGGAAAAGCCGCCAGTACCATGCTGACGCCAGGTATTCACGCAGCATTTAACGATGGTGTCAGTCGGTTGGCTGGCGCTTCGGGCGTCGCGCTATTGGCACGAGGTCAAACCGGTGCGAGCGCAAGCGCTGGTCAAGCTGGACTATTCGTGACGGATGCGGCGACATTTTTAGAGAATCCCGCATTGGAGGAAGAAATTTTCGGCGCCAGTTCGCTCGTGATCAAATGCCGCGATATCGCCCAGTTCAAAGAAATCGCTGAGTATCTGGACGGACAACTGACCGCCACCTTATTTCTGACCGAAAATGACAAGACCGCAGCGCAGGCCCTGCTACCGACGCTGGAACGTAAAGTTGGCCGTATTCTGGTCAACAACTACCCAACCGGCGTGGAAGTATCGCATGCGATGGTGCATGGTGGCCCCTTCCCCGCTACCTCCGACAGTCGCGGCACTTCGGTCGGCGCTAGTGCAATTGAGCGCTTCCTGCGTCCGGTCAGCTATCAGGACTTACCGGCATGGCTATTACCGACAGCACTGCAAGATAATAATCCGCTCAATTTGTGGCGGTTGCGTGACGGTGCATTGATGCAGGCTTAATGCCGAACAAACGCATTTTCATGGCAATATAAAACGCCCTTTTTTACTGCGTTACATAACGCGGTAAAAAAGGGAGATGCTTCGTTGTACGCCTTGCGACGCTCTCGTTTACGGGAAGATTTTTTATTCCTTCACAGACTGTCCACGCTTTTCCTCCTTAATTTCCTCGCTGATTTCTTACCTGCCGGACCACGCCTTCAGGTCTCTGCTTAATAACGCCTGCGTATCTTATTGGCGGTTCTCCTGATTCGCCGCTTTGCAACCTTTAGGCGTTTCAACGCTCAGGAAGTTATAATTTCCTTACGCGACACTGAGATCGTTAACCACGTGATGAATACCAGCAATTAACTATTGGTTTGTGAAAGAAGAAAGACGGATGGCGATCATCGAATTACCTTTTCGGGCAACAACGGCGCAGGCCTGCCACTGGCTGGCGCAACACACCGGCACGCCGTGGACCTTGGCGCGCTTGATAGAGAGCGGCTTGACTCCCTACGTATGGCTAGACTATGACGCTGATTATGCAGCACTCTTTGGCGATGCCAACGGTGGTTATGCGGCGCCGATATTTTTTGAAGGCGACACCCAGCGGCTCGCTGCCGGTAGCGAAGATGTGCTCATCACGATGACTAAAGACGTCTATCGCATCGTGACCCAACTCAAGCCGCCCGGCTTTCGCAGGGCGTTGGATGAACTACGTTTTTTGAAGAAGGATCTGGAGCGCCACGCCAGCAAACTCAAACGGGAAGCCGAAGCGGAAGTTCAAGCTGAAATTCAGGCCCGGCAAGAACCAGCCGACGTTGAAGGTGCAAAAGAATCGCAGACGGGGATTAATAAAGAACAGGTATTGATAGCGTTCGCGCGCCTCGTCAAAATTGATCTGGCGCAGGCCCTTGATGCTGGCGGCGGAATATTTGGTGATGAGGGGTCGAGGGTTAAAGGCAGTACAAAAAAAGCAAAAAATAAAATCGTCTGGAATCCCGTTACGTTAGCATTGGGCTTAAATGACGTTTATCGGGTGCCATTGCCACATCTGAAACGCGCCTTTAGTTCGCATGAATTTTTGGATGCATGGGCCGCGGAATGGCACAAGACGATGGCACTGCTAGGTAAATAAGACTAATGCGTAAGATTAATGCGTAAGATTACTGCAAGATGCATTAAGCCAAAAGGTCAAGGGCATGAGGCCTTTACCGATAGGCCCACCTGTGATTGCTGCGCCCGCTTACTGGTTGTGTGTTTCCGAGCCTGGCGGTGGTAACGGTGCTGGTGTGATCAATTCTAACTTTGGCGTGGTGTCTTCTGGCAGCATTACGCGCTGTAAAATACCGCCTTTGGATAGCAGAACAAAGTTAGGATGCACTTCCTTGATAACGATCCCGGGCAGCAGTTCTTTGCCCTGCATGACCGCTTGTGCTGGCTTGCCGTCGGCGCTAAGAATGGCGACACTTTCTCCCACTTTTTTTGAAACCACTACGCCTGTCAATTGGTAATTGCTGACGACCGTTACTGCGCCCTGCGCGCCAAACAGGCCGACTGCCTGACTAATATCTACCGGTGCCACGTCAACTGGTGGAGGCGCGGCGATTGTACGTACCGGTGGTTTGAGCAGCTGCATCGTCCAGTACGCGCCGCATGCGCATAGCAGCATAAATAAGACCAGACTAACTAAACCGGGCAAACGCGTGGGATGGCGGCGTAACGCGTTGCCGACGCTGCCGTTAAAATATTTTGCCATGTGGCGATCCTTAATTGAACTAACGTAATAATTGAACTAGCGTACTAACTGGTTGATTTCAATAATCGGCATCAGCACAGCTAACACGATCAACAAAACGACGACGCCCATCGCCAGAATCAAAGCGGGCTCAAGCAGTCCAGCAATCGTCATTGCCCGTCGCTCCAGATCTTGCTCCTGCGCGCTGGCCGCACGATCGAGCATTGCTGGCAGTTCACCAGTGGCCTCCCCGGCGCGAATCATGTGAATCAGCATCGGCGGAAAATGCTTGTGGCGTGCCAGTGCCTGCGCAAGCCCAACGCCCTCGCTCACGCTGGCTGCGGCGGTGTCGACTTGCTGGCGCATGGCGACGTTGGATAACGTATCGCGACTGGTTTGCAGCGCCTTTAAAATCGGTACGCCGGAACCTGTCGTAATCGCCAGCGTGCTGGCAAAGCGCGATGTATTCAGACTGCGCTCGAATTTGCCGTACAACGGCGCGCGGAGTAGCCAGGTGTGCCAACGCATTTTAGTCGCCGGATTTTTGAGTGCTGCGCGCCAGCCGTAGAATAATGCGATGACGGCTACCAGTACCATCCAGCCGTAATGCCGCACGAAGTCGGAGGTCGCCAGCATCAGCACTGTCAGCAGCGGTAACTTTTGTTTGGTATTGGCAAAGACTGCAACAATCTGCGGCACTACATACGTCAGCAAAAAAATCACTATCACAAACGCGACCACGGTAACAATGGCCGGATAAGTAAATGCCAGCTTGACCTTTTGCACCAGCGCATTGCGGCGCTCGATGTAATCCGCCAGCCGCGACAAGACCCGCGATAGTTGCCCGATTTGCTCACCCGAGGCGACCAATGCGCGATAGATGTCGGCGAAGTCGCGGGGATGCGCAGCCAGCGCCGCCGACAGCGATGCGCCGCCAGTGACGTCGGAACGTATTGAGGCGATCAGATCGCGTTGATAGGTGCGCTCGGCCTGCTCCAGCAATGCAGTTAAGGCTTGCTCCAGGGGTAGTCCCGCCTCTAACAGACTGGCGAGCTGGCGCGTAAACAAGGCGATCTCTGTTGTGGAAAGATGTTCGGCAAACCCGCGCCGCTGAAGGTTGCCAGCGGCATCGGTTTGCTGCGCAATCGCTTCTACCAGAAGTGGTAACAAACCCTGTGCGCGCAAATCCACGCGTGCCGCCTTGGCGCTATCGGCGTTGAGCACGCCTTTGGTTGTACTGCCAACCGCATCGACTGCTTCATAACGAAATGCTGGCACGCTACCTACTCCTTGGTTACACGCAACAATTCGGCTTGTGTGGTGGTACCGTCAAGCAGCCAGCGATCACCGTCGGCGCGCATGGTATGCATGCCATCGCGCTGCGCAATTTGCTGGATCTCTGCCTCCGATGCACGATTATGAATCAACGCCTGAATCTCATCCGTGGCGAGCAGCAACTCATAGACGCCAACACGCCCCTGATAACCGGTGTGACCGCATTGCTCGCAACCAACCGCCTGCCATTGCTGACCGTCGTGATGGCGACAATGGGTACAGAGTTTGCGCACCAGTCTTTGCGCGACGACACCGAGCAAAGAGGAAGATAACAAAAACGGCTCGATCCCCATATCCAGCAGGCGCGTCACGGCGGCGGCTGAGTCGTTGGTATGCAATGTGGCCAGCACCAGATGTCCGGTTAATGATGCCTGCACTGCTATCTGAGCAGTTTCCAGATCGCGGATTTCACCGATCATGATAACGTCCGGATCTTGCCGCAGAATTGCACGCAGTGCTTTGGCAAAGCTCATGTCGATGCGTGCATTCACTTGGGTCTGACCGACGCCCGCTAACTCATACTCAATCGGATCTTCGACCGTGAGGATGTTGACGCTACTGGTATTGAGCTGTGTCAGTGCGGCATACAACGTGGTGGTTTTGCCCGAGCCGGTCGGCCCGGTCACTAATACAATGCCATGGGGTTGCGAGATCAAACGACCGAACTCTTGCTGCATTGCATGGTTCATACCGAGATGTTCAAGGTCGAGTCGACCCGCTTCCTTATCCAGCAAACGCAGTACTGCGCGCTCGCCATGGCCGGTGGGAAGCGTCGATACGCGCACATCGACTGGCTTGCCGCCAACCCGCAACGTAATTCGACCATCTTGCGGCAAACGCTTTTCTGCAATATCCAGTTGCGCCATGATCTTGATACGCGAAATCAAGGCGGCGTGGATCGCTTTTTTGGGCCGCACTACGTCGCGCAGATTGCCATCGATGCGAAAGCGTACGACTGAAATTTGTTCGAACGGCTCGATATGAATATCCGATGCGCCTTCACGCAAGGCCTGTGTCAACAAAGCGTTGATCATGCGGATCACAGGCGCGTCATCAGCCGCTTCCAGCAAGTCTTTGATCGCTGGCATATCCTGCATCAGTTTGGCGAGGTCAAGATCGGATTCAAACTCATCCACGACCTGTGCCGCATCGCCGCCAGAGCCTGCGTACGCTTTGGCAATTGCGGCTTCCAGCTGATCAAACGGCATGGTGCGTAATCGGATCGGACCAAACAAACGCCCTACTTCTGCAATCGCACTCGCCTGCGTTTTGTCGGAGACCGACAGCTCAAGCGCGCCAGCCATCCCGTCCGGGCGATGCGCTAGCAAGGAAAACTTGCGGGCAAAAGCGTAGGGCAACAGGCGCGCGTCGGAGGTGACTAGCTCGCTCATGGCGTACGGTCCATGACTGGTTCCGGGGAAGTGACAACTGGCGCAGGCTGAGGTGACTGTGGTGACTGTGGTGGAAGAGTTAAGGTCGGCACGCCTTGCGCAGAAAGACGCATGAACGGCCCGCCCTGATCCTGCGCTGGCACGACTGCTGATCCAAAATCCATCAACAGACTTTTTTCTGGCTCTGCTTCGATCTGCGCCTGTCGGATGTAATCGTAACGGTTCGCCACGACGGTACCGCTTTGTTCTTTATTGCGAACGACCGTTGGTCGCAGGAAAATCATCAGATTGGTCTTGGCTCTGGCACCGCTTTGATATTTAAAAAAATTGCCAATAAACGGTAGATCGCCCAGCAACGGCACCTTCTGCACAGAGCTCGACTTGTTGTCTCCAATCAGTCCGCCCAGCACAATGATCTCGCCATCGTCCATTACTACATTGGTGTCGAGTGAACGCTTGTTAGTCGTCAGTCCGGCAGAATTGTTCAGGCTGGCGGGATCAACGCTGGATACTTCTTGCGATATCTCCATACGCACGGTGCCACCTTCCGAAATGTGCGGTCTCACGCGCAATGCAACACCGACATCTTTACGTTCAATGGTCTGAAATGGATTCTGGGCTGCGCCGCCAGAATTTGGCACGTACGAACCCGTGATGAAAGGAACGTTTTGACCGACGATGATCTTTGCTTCTTCGTTGTCCAGGGTCAATAAGTTGGGCATCGACAGCACGCTGCTACCATCTTTTCCGTCGAGCGCATGGGCCAGCGCACCTAACCCAATTTTGCCTGCAATCTGGCGAAAGATGCCGATGGTCAAGCCGTTACCTGGTGTCTGCACGGACCCACCGGTCCTTAGTCCCAGTGCCTGATTGATGATGTTGTCACCGCCAGAACTGAAGCTGGTACCGCCGGCAACGCGATATGCGCTGGTACTGTTGCCGCTTAACCCTAGCCATTGCACGCCCAATTGCGCGCTCAGCTTGTCCGTAACTTCAACGATCAATGCTTCCACGTAGACCTGCGCACGACGGGTATCTAACTGATCGATGACGCCGCGTAAATTGCGGTACACCGGTTCGCTGGCGGTAATGATCAGCGTATTGGTTGTTTCGTCCGCCTGTATGAACCCGGCGGAGTGCCCATCCGATGACTGTGAGGATGTACCGACGCTGCCGGAATTCCCGGATGCAGACGTGGCAGCGGTACCGCCCGTTGACGTCTGTAGCATCCCGCCCGGCGGTGTCGCTGCCGTGGAAGCCGTGGCATTGGGCGCCGCTGTCGTATCCTGCGACACCATATTGCGCAGCGTCCGGGCCAGTTTTGCGGCGTCTGCATTACGCAAATAGACAACGTGCACGTTACCTACCTGCGCAGTCGGTTGGTCGAGTTTAGCGATCAGGGATTTGGCCAAATTGGCGCGCCCGTTTGACGGTGCACGCAGAATGACCGAATTAGTTCTTGAGTCAGCGAGAATAACAATCCGACCATTGTCGCTGCCGCCAGCGCTCGAGCCGCTGTCCAGCAGCTTGCTGGCCATCACGGCAATATCGCTGGCAACCGCGTAACGGATCGGGATCACGTCCAGATCGCTTACCGCAGGCACGTCCATTGCAGCGATCATTTTACCGAGACGCTGTAGATTCTCGGCATAGTCGGTAACGATCAATGTGTTGTTGCCGGGATTCGCATTGATCGTATTATTTGGTGAAATCAGCGGTCGCAGCACTGGCAAAATATTGATCGCCGATTCATAGTTCAACGTAAAAATACGGGTTGCCATCTGGTCGCCACGAATGGGACCGTTGGTGCCGGTAACGCCATTGGTGCCAGCCGCAAGTTGCAACTTGGCATCCGCCTCTGGTACCACTTTGGCAAAACCATCACCGCGCACTACCACATAACCTTGCAGGCGCAGCGTTGACGCGAGTAAATCAAACGCGTCCGATTTGGTCAACGGTTTCTCTGAAACTAGATTGACCGTTCCCTTTACGCGCGGATCAATGATGAACGTAGTGTTGGTGTATTGGCCGACAGCCTTGATCACCGATACGATGTCGGCGCCAACAAAATTCATCGCAGCTTGCTCACTATTGCCGCCCACGGCTTTGCTTGCACCCTTACTTATAGCGGTTTCGCGCGTACTACCGCTGCCGCTACCACCGGCCATCCCGGGCGCGGCCATCGCAGGTTGTGTTGTGGTAATCGCGACACAGGTCATTAGCGCAATGACCGCAGCAGTGCGCCGGCTCGGGATATCGAAGGTGGAACGTATTGCAGGACCCATTGTGTGCATTGTATTTTTCATGATGTAAATTCTAGTCCGATAACATTTTTACCATTCACCCGACGCGACTGACCCAGTAAGCTCAGTAAGCCAGCTAACCTATCCTCTTGCCCTGCCGCGGCCTCTGCTGTTCCAGAAAACTGGAAATGACCCTGACCCACAGTGCCACCACCATTTAATACAAGCGATCCACTCAAGGTCTGTAACGTCAATCCCGCCCGCTCACCTCGCCAGTCCAGTTGCATCCGATAACTTCCCAATGGATTAAGTGGCGTCAGGCGGGTTTCTATTCCCCGCATATCCAGCGTCATCGCACCAAAACAATTGATACCAGTGGTCCCATCAGTGCGGCGCTCTAACCGCATCAACACCCAGCTCAACAGCAGCTTTCCTGTCGGCTGCAAGGTATTTAACGGCGCACCCAATGCCACCAGTCGCTCGGCTGGCAATAGCAAACTACCGGGGCTGATCGTCCAGCTATACCAGTTACCGAGAACGCTGACGGGCTGCGCCAACACCTGCGTGTTTTCTATCGTTGCCTTCGTGCGTCCCAACAATATCAGTGGAGAAAGGTGCCAGCTAAAGCGTCCGGGTAATAGAGACATCACAGCGTCTTTGCCGCTCGGTGCTGCACCCAAGAATGCAGAGCCGTTCCATAATGAGCCTTGTGCATCGCCCAGAGTAATGCGGCCCCCAGTGCTACGTTCTACCAGCGGTGCCAACCACGCGGCTGGCAAAAAAGCCGATACGGTTAACAGCACGCTTAGCACCGCAGCGCTCACCCATATGCATCCAGTAGTAAATGGCCGCATTACGCTCCCATCGACTGGATTTTAGCGGCAGTGGCAATGATAGCCACTGCATGCATAAAATTGATGGCTCGCAAACTATTGCTCATGGTGTTGCTGCAACAAAGTGATCGTGGCATTTACGCTGTCCGATTGTACGTCCCGACCGCTTGACGCGTTGACGTTAGCTTCACTTACCTGCCAATGGGCGTTCTTTTGTGCATCGTTAAGCCAGTCAAATAAAGCCGCGAATGCTACGCCTGAGAACTGTACCTTGGCGGTCTCGCCATTGACGATCACACTCTGCGGATTTAGCCCTTTGCTTTTGATCGATGCTTCAAGAGTATCCTTACTTAATGGCAATATATTTGCCGAAGCCTGACGCGCAGGCAGTGCAGCGGCCTTTGCTATCAGCGCCTGTAGTTCGGCAGATTGCTGGTGCAAAGTCGGTAACTCTTTTTGTAAGCGCGTTCGTCCTTGCCGGGCGGGATCTACAAATGTCAGATAAACGAGGGCGACAACAATGAACACTATTAGAGAGGTGAGCAAGCGACGCTCACTCCGATTCCGCTGGGCCCAAAACGAACCTAGCGACGCCTGCAATTTTCCGATTGTCGGATGTTTTGAACTGGAGGTCGACATTAATTGCTACTCCCAATTTGCAATGCGTTGCCGGTTGGCTTTGACAGCGTTAATTTCCTGGCTTCAAGCATTTTTCTGAGACCTTTTTCAGCAGCGTCCGTATCGGCGGCAGTTTTAAAACGCACTAATAATTGATGGTCACCATATTCAAGAGCGGCGATTGCGCCGTGGTCGGCGCGCTGCGGTAGCGCGGATAGAATATCACCGACAGTGGTTGTCAACGCAATGAAATCGCCGGGTGCCATTTGTCCGCTATCCCGTGCCGCAGCCGTCACTTTTTGCTTCATCTGCGCAATCGGATCGATGATCACGGTTTCCTTCGGATAAGCGATGCGATAGCTTTGGATCATGCCAATACGTAAATCGGACGCCTCGTGACGCAAGCCCCACCAATCGACATTCAGGCTGATAATATTTACCAAAACTAACGCCGTCGCCAAGCCCAGCGGCCAGCGCCAGCGATACCAATTAAAGCTGGTTCCGGCGGCCTGCGTGGTGAGTCCTTGCATCAAATCAATACTGGATGCGCGAATCAATTCCTGCGCGCCAGCAATCCAGAGCGGCCAGTTATCGGCGTACACCTCGGCGCCACCGTTACCCTCTACGTTGATTTGTACGGTAGCGCGTTCCTGATAGGTCGCAACGCTGGCATCTGGCACATAAAGCGTTACAGTGCGCTGCGGCAAAATTGCCGTTAGCCCGTCCAGTACTTCCTGCGCTACCGAACGACCAGAGACCTCGGGTGACAGCCAGCCAATACCCTCTTCCATGCCGGTCCGCAAGGCGATCTCGCAGTCGCCGCCATGATCGGTAACGACAGCCACCGCAGCGTCGGTATCACCTGCGGGCAAACATAGTTGTCCGGGGAGCGCGAGCAAATTCCGGCCGCCGAGCGTTTGCACAGCGGTGACTAATAGCGCCAACCAGTCGCGTTGAACCACACCAATAAGCCGTTTATTATCAGAATCGGCGGCTTTGTCGGTGATGCCCTTGCGCTTCAGGGCAGCCACGATAACGCAGTCGAGTGGATCGACCAACAAATGCTCCTCGACCAGATTGGGCAATGCCATCTTGAGTTTGGCATCCGATAAAGGCGGCACGGGCAAGCGCAACAAATTGACGTCTACCGCGGCAAGTATCAACACTACTCTATCGGCTACGGCAAACTGTTCGGATAGCTCAGATAACTGTTTATTGCCGTGTTGCGTAATCAGGCCCTGCCTTGATTCCAGCGCATACCGGCAATCGGGCATAGGTAATGCCGCAACACCCTTATGCGTAGTTTGCACATTTAACATTGCCCTGGCTGGCACGCGGATAAATAAAATACTCACTGTATTTTGTCCATTTAATATTCTCTGACCCAGACAATGCTAGTGCCAGTCCGGTTATTGGTACGCTGTATCAAGGAAGTGGTGTTAAGTGTAGCGCGACCCATGCGCACTTTGCCAGTGACGAGAAAGTAATTACTGGAGAGGCCGATATTAGTCGTGTCCGAAAAATCCTTACCAAATAACTGTTTCATTTGGGTCGATAAATTCGGCATGTCCATAAATGGAGCGCTACGCCGAACGGCGACTAAAGTAGTTGCCTGCGCCATTGATAGTGTGGGGAAACGCGCTGCAATCAACTCCGCCGCGGCAGTATTGACATTAACTGGCGTGCCTTCTGGCAACAACACGACGTAATCAGTTAATTGATGTACGGTCTGTGGGCTAAACCCCGGTAAAGCTAACAAATCATCGATCTGCATCATTGGTAAAGTGCCATTAGCGGAAGGGGCCGACGTCCCCGCAGGTGATGATGTTGAATCGGAAGGTACCGTTGCTTGTCCGTTGGCGATGCCTTGAGCGACGACCATCGCTAAATTCGGTGGCAACCGCAAATTGATGAGCAGGCGACCAAAAATTGCCAACTCAACAGGGTTGATAACACCGTTCAGACTTAAATTATTCAGGTTATAGCGCGACTGGGCGTCGATGATACCACCCGAGAGGACCGCATCGCCGACGTTATCGCCGGTCTGACCGTCCTCAACATATTGATCAAGCCGGGTCTCGGCCAGCGGCGTTGCCCACGGCTGACCCAAGTCGTCTACTGTTGATTGCCGTCCACCTGCGCGCAAAATCATGCTGGCCCAATCCAGCGCACCGCGCAGGATCCAGCCCTTCTGCAGTTGCAAGCGTTGATTTTCAATCGACCGTACTTGTACCTGTTGCTGCCAGAACAAACTGGCAACAATCGTGACGGCGAGGGTTGCCAGCAGCAATGCAGTGACGACCGCAACGCCACATTGTTTGGAAAGACTGACGGGTAACGCTCTCATACACCACCCAGCAAGAACGTTTTCACCATATTGCCGCTGTGCCCTTGCAACTGCAGTGCAACTTCAAGCCCGGTCCAGCGATTCCCGCCAGCGCTATTACTTTGGCTACCGGTCGCGGTTGCGTCGGCCGGGCGCCAGACTAGTGCGTCGCTATCCCATACCTGCATCTGCAGGGAGGCAATATGGGATTGCAGTTGCACAGCTTGCGTAGCGCCGTTTCCAGCATCGTTCAGCGCAGATTGCCACATTGCATCAAGCGCGTTCAGATCGCGGGTTGGTGTAGATTCTTCGCGTTGAAGTTCGCCATTTATCAGTCGATAATCAACTATTTGCACGCGTGCAGGCTGTTGTTCAGCAAATACCATCCGGACCATTAGCAGACGATTTTGCAGCGCTAACACGGTGGGACGTGCCAGCAACAGACTCGCTGGGGCCAATTGTGCAGCATCACTTTGCAGTTGCGCAAAGGTCAGCTGCAGGGCGCGGGTGGCCTCCATCTCGGATGTTAAGGTCACGCGCGCGCGCACAATACCGTCCAGCCCGCGCCAGCCCAATACCGCCACCAGCGCTAATATGGCAATGGCAATTGTTAACTCGACCAAAGTAAAGCCGCGTGCGTTTATCTTTCGGCTGGCAGCTTTGATTTGAAGTGTTGCGGTAGCGTGATCCCTAATGTGCATTAGGAATCACCTGGGTGAGTTTTACGATGCGCGATTGCTGACTGTTGGCGTCAAATACCGAGACTTCTACGCGCCGAAAATAGGGATTTGGCGTGCCGAGAACATGCTCCTCACAGATAAGTTGCAGTTCGCCTTGAGCACAATTGAACGAGCGATTGCCGATGGGGGGCCACTCTTGGCCGAGGCGAATTTGCGTCAGTCGATTTTCAGCCGACCAGCTGGCCATCATTACCACACGCAGTCCACTGCTATTTTGCATCAGGCTACCCACCGCACGCAGACTGGCCCCCAGTGCGGTGCAAACAATGACCAGCGCTACCAGGACTTCCAATAGGGTAAAACCTGCCGGACAAGCACGATGGCGATGGGAAGTTACACATGACATTGCCATCTATTCCACCGAGAAATGGCCGATACCATCCGCACGAATTTTCACACTACTGTCACCATTAGACAGCGATAGCGTAAAAGGCTTGTCCACGGGCTCACGGCCAAAAATAATGCGGAGCGAATTTTGTCCGGTCGTAGCGGCGTCAGCGGCAGACTGTGGGCTCATCAATAATTGCATAGGCGAACGTTTAAATTCCCGTTGCCGCAACATGTCATCCTGCGCCAGCAATTGCCAACCGGTGTCTGCCCGGACCAAAAATCGGTAACCGGTCGAATCGGCTTCAAAAGCGGTGGGACGATTGCGCAAGATTGCCTCTTCGCGCGTCAATTGCAATAACAAAGCGATACGTTGCGCATCGTTTTGAATTAACTGGCGATCACTGCGGAATGCAGTGATGGATACGATACCCAATGTAATACCGGCGATTACTACGACTACCAGCAGTTCCAGAAGAGTAAATCCGCGCACCTTAGCTGAGTGCGCCAAATGCGTTATTTGCGCTTGTACTGATAGTGGTCGTCTGCGCCGATGCGTCCCATCATTGCGACGGCATGCGTGCACCCCGACCCAAACCATCATAATTGCCAGGAGCCGATGTCAGCATCGTTACCTTCGCCACCGGGCAAGCCGTCGGCCCCAAGTGAGAGGACGTCGATTTCACCTTTAATTCCTGGTGACAAATATTGGTAGGGATTACCCCAAGGATCTTTCGGGAGTTTGTCGATGTAACCACCGGTTTTCCAGCCGTTTGCTGCCGGCCCAGCTGCAGGTTTGGTAACCAGGGCCTGCAAACCTTGCTCTGTGGTTGGATAACGCTGGTTATCCAGTTTGTATAATTTCAACGACGACATAATGGTGGAAATATCTGCGCGTGCCGCCATCACCCGCGCATCATCGGTGCGCCCCATCAATTTGGGTACAACCAATGCCGCCAGAATTCCCATGATGACAACTACCACCATGATCTCGATCAGTGTGAAACCACGATGGTAAAAAAGGCGACGCGTTTCATTAAGGACCGGCTTACTGGCTAGCTTACTCATTTCCACCCTTTTTTGTGCTGCTGCATAACTCTTTTATAAAAATAGGACTACCGCAAAATTGTCCCAGCAACGGGTTTGCCAATCCTGCAAACGAAGGGGAAGTATATTCGTTCCGGCACGGTGGCCGGGCCAGAATGGTCGAGCTGGCTAGCAGGCTAGCAGAGCATAATGCGCTGGAGTGGTTTTGCCTAAGGCTTTATTCAGCTATTTCTAGAAAGTAACAATCAGGCCGGTACTAACGATCCCGTAACGATTGTTAAATTTGCTTGCCGTCAGCGTATTATAAGCAAATGGAATCTCTCCGGTAAATTGATTCGTCATGTATTGTCCACGCACAAAAATAGAAGTGTTGGCGAACAATTTATAGATGACATCAGCCATCAGTATGTGGTTACTTTGGTAGATTTTACCGCCGCGACTTTTTACGACATCATCGACATAATCGCGATTGATATACTGGTATTGATAACCGGCGCGTAACTGCCAATTATCACTATGCCATTTCACATTCGCACCTGCATGATAAAAGGTCGCATTGTATTGGGTCTCTTTATTGACGTAGTAGCCAGTTGCAGCGTTGGATAGGGCAAAACGGTCAATCACGATGCTGGCGTTACACATTTGCGCCAATGTGCCCACCGTTTCTGTCTCTCCGAACGCAATGTTGTAATTGCATCCAGCGAAATTAGCGGTGCCATTCACCGAATTTATTGTCACGCGACTGGCACCAACACCACCGAACAAAGTTAATTCAGTGTGTTCAAACACTTTGGAGGTACCGATCAAATCCAGCTGGTACTGAACATCCTTAGGCTTGGAAACCGTCAGAGAACTCAACGTCGCACCACTTAACGTAGTAGGCGACGTTTTGGTCAATTGATCCGCATAGTTGCCCCATGCACCCGCTCTTAGCGCAATGCTTGGTTCATAGCCGATACCATCGAATACTTTATACTGTCCCGCCAACTGCCAGGTATTGATCTTCTGGATATCGCCACTGTACTGAATATTCCGCCTCCAGAACGCGCCATCAATCCATAGTCGCGGGGTGATCGCAACACCTGCACGCAAATGTCCACCGTGGTAGTCGCCGACATTGGTGCCGCTGTAGCCCGAACTGCTATTCCTGAAGTTAAATACGTCGATCGTGCTATTTACTAAATCGTAAGCAGCCTCGACCTGCACTTCACCAGGCGTACTGCTCTGATTTGCGGACAAAAACGCATCCATCGGGGCAGCAACCGTCGGTGCCGCTATCTGCACGCCGCCAACTAACAATGCGAGAGAGTAAAACAATTTTTTCATGGGAAATATCTCATAAAGACGCTACCAGATCATGCAGAAATAACTAGCCTTACTTACGGAAAAACACAAGGCGCACGTATGTCGCCCTGTGTTTTTTATAGCACTAGATATCAGTTTTTAACGCACAGTACATGCGAAACACGCGCTTACTGGATCGTTACTACGCCCTGAAAGCCTTCACCGCTTACGGCAGGCATACCGGCACCGTTAACCAGTACTGACAATCCTGCGGCAAGCCCTTTGCTTGTGCGTATGTCTAAGGTCGACATAACAAACTTAACATTTAACGTACCCTTCAAGTATTGCAAGTTAGCCAATACTGGATTTTGGTTGTCAGTAGCAATTTTGTTGAACAACTGGCCCATATTGAAGGTAATAGCATTATTTGCACCCACTGCTATCAAGTTAGGGGACAAATTGGTCAGTGTCAGATTCGCAGTTGTACCACTGCTTGTCGCGCCGTAAACATACACCTTAGCGCTGGCAGGTACCGCAACTGAGAGCAGCCCGTTAGCGTCATTGGATAGCGTCACGCCGTCAATCACCACTTGCAGCGACCGCTTGCTAGCAACTGTATCCGACAACTCTAAGCCAAACTTAACCGTGGTTGTATTGACACCGCCGGTCGGTGGAATTGGCGTTCCGACTACCAGCGCCGAAAATGAGAAGATATCAAGGGAGGCATTTTTAGCAGTCGTTACAACCGCGCCCTGAGAGAACTGGTCAAGCGTGTAAGTACTACCGTTGATTGCGATCTGATCGTTAACTACGCCCAAATAGTTGGTTGGGGCAATAAATTTGCTCGAATCGATAGTCGCACCGGCGTTGCTAGCTTGCGTATTTAAAGCATTGGCGGCTGCAGTTTTTGATGCCGCGGTGCTTCCTGACGTGTTCGCAGCGACCAGACTAGTTAACGCAGTACCCACGCCAGAAACATCAACTGTGCTAGTAGTTACTAACAACGAGGAAAGCGCATTTAACGCATTCGCAATGGTCACATCCGATTGCGCCGCAGTGGTCACTGAAAGCAAGTTGCTTGTTGTTGATGTTGCCAATGTTTGCGCTTGCGAAACGATCGCCGCCGACGCAACGGTAGCAACTCTTGCTGGACTAAGTGTGGCGATAACGCTCTTGCTTGCCGCAAGCGCAGGATTAGCAGTTGTCGCAACATTGGTAACCGATTGCTGTACCACGCTGCTTACCAGCACGGGACTTATGTTACCGCTGCTATCGATCAGAATCGCAGTTGGATTAACGACCAGTGTCGATGCCACACTCTTGACGACCTCTAGATAAATACCTTGTAGTGTAGCGCCGCTTGAGTTTTTTCCTAAAGCCGCGAGGGTATTGGTAGTTGACTGGATGATCTGTTGCAATGCCAAGGTCCTTTTCAGCACATCCGGGGTGGACGCAACTGGATCAAGCTTGGTAACGTCGGTTCCTGCCGGCAAACCAAGGAATACCACGACTTGTGCGGTAGTTAAACCGGCATCCACCGTCAAAGTGGTCAAAGGCGTCGCTACAGTACTGCCCGCGGATGCCTTCAAAGTACCAGTGAATGGCAGTCCTGTATCAATGTTCGTTCCACCCGTTACCACGATGTTGCCTGTGCATGCTGGCGAAAATACAAAGTTACCCTGAGAATCAGTTAAAACAGACACTTCCCCAGTATCCGCCGCACCATTTTTATTGGTATCGCACAATACTGTGGCACTGCTCAAGTAACCGTCAACGGCCTTGCCTGAGCCGGTTGATGCGACCGGTGTTGGGGTCGGCGTGGTCGACGAACCCCCGCCACCGCACGCGGTTAATGCCAAAGCAACAGCAATGGACAATAGGGTAACTTTTTTATCGAGCATTTGAGACTCCAGGTAAACTTATTTTTATTAAAAGGGAAGCGAAGCACATCGAAAACACTAATTTATTTGCAGATAGTAACATTGCATGAAAGTATATCTGAGTATTTATGCAACCTTCATTGGGAGTTGCATTTACGCACAATAAGTTAACATAAAACAACAGGAAATAATGATAATTTATTAATTTAACGTTGTTCTATCGATTCCGTACAACTCCAAATTCTTTCTGCTTTCATTGCCTATTTATCAATAGACGAAGGGGCTGACCAACTTTATAATTACCGGATGGATATCTGATACTTTAAGTTTATCAACGCTCGAGTCTTCACACACTTTACGAACTTTGCGGAATAATAGGCGACGATCGATATCGTATTCGTAGAAAATGACGTGTGTATGAAATCGGGCTTATCTTCTCGCTCCAGCCTTAAACGATTGTTAATTTGCGCAGAATTTTATTAATAAAGTGAGTATTAATCTTCCTGACGTCCCCGCGCAGAAATTGCGACCCCAACAGCAAAAGGTACAGGCAGATGCGCGCCGTTTATCGATTAATATATTTACTACATGCCTTGATCTGTTTATACGCAGTTACTAATCCCACTGATGCAGTTGCTAATTCCACTTTATTAACAGGTCCCTCCGCATCTGCCAAATCCGCAGACCCAACCAAAGTGATCCATGTCGCCTTTGAAGCGGCTGACGATGGGTTTGATATGGTCCGCACCAATAACAGCCTTTATTCCTCTTGGGTGGGAGAGGCAATCTTTGAAACATTGCTGACTTATGACTACCTGGCGCGACCCGCAAAACTGGTCCCTAAGACAATTGAGGCGATGCCTGAGGTCAGCAAGGACGGACTTACTTATGTATTCCACATAAAGAAAGGGATTTTCTTTACGCCAGACCCGGTCTTCAAAGACATCCGCCGTGAACTGACCGCGCAGGATTATATCTATTCTATTGAGCGCGTCCTCGATCCCAAAAATCGTTCGCCGCAAGCCAGTTCGTTCGAAGGCAAAATTGTCGGGCTGGACGCGGCAGTGGCGGAAGCAAAAAAAACCGGTCGTTTCCGGTATGAGGCGGCAATTGCGGGCCTTAGTGCGCCGGACCGCTACACATTGCGGATCCAGTTAAACGCACTCGATCAGACCTTTCTATACCTACTGGCCAATCCGACGACCGGCGCAGTCGCGCGCGAAGTGATCGAGGCGTACGGCGCTGATTCTGGACGGCATCCGATCGGTACTGGTGCGTATTTTTTAAAAGAATATGTCCCGCGCAGCAAAATTGTGCTCGAAGCAAATCCAGATTATCGGGGCTATATCTGGGATTTCAAATCCTCCGGCGAGGCTTGGGACAATCAGTTAATCAAGGATATGCAAGGTAAGCGCATGCCGCAGATCGGGCGGGTTGAAATCAGCATTATCGAGGAAGAACAACCGCGCTGGTTAGCATTTGAGAGCGGTCAACTCGACCTAGGCGAATTGACAGGTAGTTCCGTCGCAAAAGCTTTGGACAAAAACGTCTTGCAACGGCAATATATTGCGCAGGGCGTGAAACTGTACCGTTTTGTCGGCGCGGAAATTACGCACACCATCTTTAATTTCAAGGACCCTGTTATCGGCGGCTATACCAACGAAAAAATCGCGCTGCGCCGTGCGATTGCCATGGCCTATAACCTGGATGCTGAAATCACGCTGGTGCGTTTTGGTCAGGCCACTAAAGCACAGTCGGAAGTCCCGCCCGGCGTGGCAGGTTACGATCCAAAGTATCGCAGCAGTATTACCTACGACCCCGCTCTGGCGAATAAACTACTCGACTTTTTCAAATACCGCAAAGGCGGAGACGGCTATCGCACCATGTCGGATGGCAAGCCCCTCACTCTCAAAATATTTTCTTCCGCATCGTCCGCCGATCAGGCACGAATGGAAATATGGAAACGATCGCTCAATGCGATCGGCCTCCGCGCAGAATTTCCGGTAAGTAATTTTGCCGACAACCTGAAAGCTGCATCGGAATGCAAACTCATGATGTGGGGTTTGGGTGGCACTGCTGGCATCCCGGACGGCTCTGATTTTATGGAGAGCTTTTATGGGCCGAACGCGGGACAAGGCAATCTCGGTTGCTATGCCTCTGCTGCGTTTGACGACGCCTATCGGAAAGCACGCGTGCTGCCAGATGGCCCGGCGCGGCAAGTTTTCTATACCTTAATGGAGCGCCAACTCGAAGCCGACACCGCACAAGTATTGCATCTTTCGCGGTTTCGTAACTGGGTTATACGACCTTGGGTGAAAGGTTTTAAGAAGCACCCTATTTTGCACGCGGACTGGGAATATCTGGATATTCAAAAGCATTAATGTGGCGATGCTTTGATGTAAGCAAGGCCACGCTACATCGGCGACTTTATGCAATTGGGAGACTTCAGGATAATGCGTTCATCATGGTTACATCGGACTTCTACTCAACTCAGCGTCAGTCTAGTCTGCCTGTGTGCGGCTTTGCTGTCTGGGTTGCCTATGCAGTCAGCGGGCGCCGCCCCGATCTCTCCGGCGGATCCTGACAAGGTACTACGCGCTGTCATCGTTGCGCCCGAAACCGGATTTGACCCAGCGATCACGCGCGATTTATATTCAACTTTCATCACGCAATCTATTTTCGAACCGCTGTTTACCTATGATTATCTGGCCAGACCTGCCAAGCTGGTGCCGCTGACTGCAGAGGCTTTGCCAGACGTATCAGTCGATGGCAAGACCTATACCATCCACCTGAAAAAAGGCATTTATTTTGCCGTCGATCCAGCCTTCAAAGGCAAGAAGCGCGAGTTGACCATGGCGGACTATGTGTATTCCTTTAAGCGCCTGCTTGATCCCGCATTGAGTTCTCCACAAGCCTGGTTGCTGGAAGGTAAAGTGGTGGGACTGGATGATCTGGCGGCCAAGGCCCGGCGCTCAAAACATTTTGATTACGATGCAGACATCCCCGGCTTTGAGCTGATTGATCGCTACACATTACGGATTCATCTGAATCAGCCGGATTTTGATCTCGGGATGATTCTGGCGCATCAACCGACCGGGGCAGTAGCGCGCGAAGTTGTTGAAAAATATCACGATCCGCAAGGTCAGATAATGGCCAATCCGGTGGGCACCGGGCCTTACATATTGACCGAATGGGTGCGTGGCTCCCGTATTGTTTTGACGGCGAACCCTGATTATCGCGGCTATATCTGGGATTTTAAAGCGGGCCGCGACCCGGGCGACCAGCGCATAGTCGCGCAAATGAAAGGCAAACACATGCCGCAAATCGGACGGATCGAAATCAGCGTGATGGTCGAGGATCAATCGCGCTGGCTCGCCTTTCAGAATGATGAAATCGATCTGTTCCAGCTAGAAGGCCCACTCGCACCGCAAGCACTGGTGAACGGCAAACTAAAACCAGAACTGGTAAAAAAAGGGATACAGTTATCCCGCATCGTCGATCCCGAAGTTAGCTATTTTTACTGGAATATGCGCGACCCCATTTTAGGTGGCATGCGCAAAGAAAAAATCGCACTACGCCGGGCAATCGCGATGGCCCATAACGTCCGTGAAGAAATCAAGGTGGTCTGGAACGATGAGGCAGTAGCGCTGGAATATCCGATCCCGCCCGGCGTCGTCGGCTATGATCCGACCTACAAAAGCAGTATTCAGTTTGAGCCGGAAGTTGCCAATGCGCTGCTCGACACCTTCGGCTACAAAATAGGCAAGGACGGCTGGCGCACGCTGCCCGATGGCAAATATTTACAGATTCGTTACACCGCCCGCGCCGACTCCAACGGACAACAACAGTTAGAGATGTGGAAAAAAACCTACGATCTGATTCACATCCATATGGTGGGCGATAGAAAGCCGTTCCCGGATATCTTAAAGGCAGAAAAACAGTGCCAGCTGCAAACCCGCACCGCGCCTTGGATAGCGGACTATCCGGATGGCGACAATTTCATGCAGTTGTATTACGGTCCAAATATCTTCCAGAACAATAACGGTTGCAATCAAATTCCAGAGTACGACAAGCTATATGCCGCATCGCAAAAAATGCCAGCGGGCCCGGAGCGCGACCTGCTCTATCACAAGATGGCGCGGATTCTGGAAGTGTATGCGCCGATCCGGGTCGGTTACGCCCGCTATCGCAACATGCTGGCCCAACCCCGCGTGATCGGCTACAAAAAGCATCCTATATTGCCGGTCGAATGGATGTATTTTGATATCGAGAAGCGACAATAGGTTTGCGTAACTGCCCTTTTTGCGAAAGAACCCATGAAATTGTCATCCATTTTTACATTGACTTTGCGGCCGCTTTCCATCGCAATATTTTTCCTGACGATGCATCCTGCGCTAGCGTTCCCGTCTGACAATACGCGACCATTGATTCCATTGCTGAAGGCGGAACAAGTCGCGCCTCTTTGTACCCGCACGCTGGTAACGCTACGTCAGCAAGTCTCCGCCATCGCACGCCATCCGGTGGCCCACGCAAATGATACCAAGAGCGTCATGGCAGACTGGAACGCTTTGCAAATCGCCATCGAAAATTTACAGGGACCGGCCGATATCCTCAGCAATGTATCACCTGACAAACAGATCCGCAGTGCCACCGAGGCATGTTTAACCGAACTGAACAAATTCTCTACAGAGTTGCTGCAAAACGAAAAGTTATATGCGCGCTTTAAAGCGATACGTCCGCAAGCATCAAAAGAAAAAAAACTTCGTCAGGATATCCTCGATAGCTTTGAAGATGCAGGCGTCTCATTAGCACCAGATAAACGCTCGCGCCTGAAAGATATTCTCGACAAACTGCAAACGCTGGGTCAGGGATATGCCCGCAACATCCGCGACAACACCCAAAAAGTAACCTTTACACCGGCCGAGATGCAGGGCTTGCCAGCCGCATATTTGGCCCGCATCAAACCGGATATCGACGGTAATTATCATCTGGGTTTTGACTATCCTGATTACAAGCCATTCATGGAATCTGCCGATAATAGCGAGGCCCGCCGCCGTTATCAGATGGCGCTTCAGAACCATGGCACGCCAGCCAATGTAAACGTGCTGAAGGAAGCCATCGATTTGCGGCACGAAATGGCCGGCCTGTTCGACTTGCCCAGCTACGCAAATGTGGTGCTACGCCATCGCATGGCGAAATCGCCAGAAGCGGTGTATGCCTTTCTGGATCAGGTTCAGGGTGCAGTCACCGACCTCGAAATCAAGGAGCTTGCAGAATTGCGCGCTTACAAGGCAGAAATCCAAAAAAGTACCCTAACAGAGACCACGCTGGCGCGCTGGGATTTGGACTACTGGCAGCAAAAACTCAAAATGGCACGCTATAACCTTGATCAGGAGGTGTTACGTCAATACTTTCCCACTGACGCTGCCGTGCCCTGGATATTGCAGGTGTCCGGCACATTGTATGGCGTCGAATTCAAGCGCGTTACGGTGCCCGTATGGGATCCCGAAGTCCAGTATTACGATGTCATTGATAGCAAAACGCACACGCGCATCGCTGGCATCTATCTGGACTTGTTTCCGCGCGAAGGAAAGTACGGGCATGCTGCTGCGTGGGGCACGCGCGGGACCAGCACCCTGGCCCATCGCACGCCGATTTCGGTACTGGTGACCAACCTTGATCGTCGCGGCCTGAACGGCGACGAGCTGGAGACCTTGGTGCACGAGTTCGGCCACGTGCTGCATGGCGTGCTGTCGCACACCACATACGTTAGTCAGGCGGGGACGAGCGTTGAACTGGATTTTGTGGAAGCGCCATCGCAAATGTACGAAGAATGGGCGCGCCGGAAAGAGTCGTTGATATTGCTGTCCGGCTTTTGCAAAACGCCCTGTCCGGTGGTGGATGATGCGATGGTTCAGCGGATGACAGCGGCACATAATTACGGACGCGGCATACGCTACGCACGCCAACTTCTTTACGCTAGTTATGACATGCGCCTGCACGACGCTCAGGCGGCAACCGTCGACCCGTTAGCACTTTGGCAGAAGATGGAAGGCACGACCCCGCTGGGGTACGTTCCGGGAACCGAGTTTCCTGGTCAGTTTGGGCACTTAATGGGCGGTTATGCGGCCGGTTATTACGGCTATATGTGGTCTGAGGTACTAGCGCTGGATATGCTGTCGCGCTATCACGGCAAGCTCATGAACTCGCAGGTTGGTCATTTTTATCGTCAGACGGTTTTGTCGCGCGGTAGTGAAACATCTGCGACGGAGATGGTGCACACCTTCCTTGGCCGCGACCCTGATAGCAAAGCATTCTTTGCTGAAATTTCTGGCAATCGCCTGCAATAAGGACTTCCATGACCGCTTATATCTTGCGCCGCTTGTGGCAAATGGTACCAACGATGCTAGGCGTCATCATGCTGGTATTCTTCTTATTTAATTGGGTCGGAGGCGATCCAGCCTATATTCTGGCGGGCAAGATGTCGAACCCGGCACAGATCGCCAATATTCGCACCCAACTCGGCATCGATCAGTCTTATGTCGTGCAACTATGGATCTTCATCAAACAGATTATGACATTTGACTTCGGTGCCAGCTGGAGCACCGGAGAACCGGTTTCGCACGTTATCATGACCCGCCTCGGCCCTTCATTGACGGTGTTGGTTCCCCTCACGATTCTGGAAACCCTGATCGCCATCGGACTGGCGCTGGCGATAGCGTTTATACGCGGCTCGTTCACCGATCGCATGGTAATGATCGCCTGCACGGTCGGCATGTCGGTCAGCATTCTGGTGTACATCATTTTGTTTCAATATTGGTTCGCTTACAAACTGGGCCTGTTCCCGGTACAGGGTTGGGGCAACAGTTTTAGCGAGAACCTGTTGCGCTATTCGACCCTGCCGATCCTGATCGGGCTGGCGGTCAGCATCGCGCCAAGTTTGCGCTTGTATCGCACCTTCGTTCTGGATGAAATCAATCAGGATTACGTACGCACCGCGCGTGCAAAAGGTCTTAGCGAGACGCGCATCATGTGGGTGCATGTCTTGCGCAACGCGGCAATTCCGATCATCACCAACGTCATGTCCAATTTGCCCGCCCTGCTCATTGGCGCATTCTTGATCGAACGGTTTTTTTCGATTCCGGGTATTGGGCGCGAGGTGATTCTGGCGGTAGAGCGCAGCGACTTCCCTGTAATCAAGGCAATCACGGTGTATGTTGCCGCTGCCACGATGGTGTTTAATCTGCTAACCGATCTGATGTATCAGGCGGTTGATCCACGCGTTCAGCTGCAATAGAAAGCACACACGTCATGTCCGTTCCTATCGATTTCAAAAAGCGAAAAAATCCTGTCGTGAACGTCACAGGCGCGCACGTTGCTACGCTACATGAAGCGGCGATATTGCGTGCTTCGGAACAGTCACCGGGCTTATGGGCCCTGGCATGGCGGCGCTTGCGCGCCGATTGGGTCGCTATGATTTCCCTTATTGTCATGGGATTTTATGTCGTAGTCCTGATACTTTCCGGCACGGGACTGATTACCAGCGACTGGGGTAAAGAGGTAGCGGTGAACTACGCGCCGCCAACTTTTATGGGCGCACAAAACGCCACCGCCAGCCTGAGCGGCAGCGCAGTGACAGAGCCGCCACCAGAGAATCCTCTTGATCCACTGGCAGATATTATTCGGACCTTACGCGCCAGCAAAACCGTCGCGCTCTCTACGCCGTTGATTGCCAATGATTACGGCATCGCTGACCCGCTGCAAGCAGAACTGGTCGCGATCCGGGGGCGGCTTGCGCAGGAAGGAACCAAAATGACCGCTGCCCGCAAACTGACGCTCCCGTTCGGTGCCGATAAATGGGGTCGCGACATCATCAAAAAAACGATTAAGGGAGCGGAAACTTCCATCGTGGTCGGCCTGGTTGCCGCGCTACTGGCAACGGTGTTGGGTACCGTCTTTGGGGCCATATCCGGTTATTTTGGCGGATGGATTGATGATGTTTTCAACTGGTTTTACAGCATATTTACTTCTGTACCGTATTTGCTGTTGATTCTGGCGGTGGCTGCCGTGCTCCAGCAAAAAGGCGTCCTCACGATTGTGCTGATTTTGGGGTTAACCGGTTGGACCGGCACGTTTCGGCTGATCCGCGCTGAGTATCTCAAGCATAAGACGCGCGAGTATGTGATGGCCGCGGATGCGATTGGTGCGTCACACTGGCGCAGGATGTTTTCACATATTTTCCCCAACGTGAGCCATGTGGCTTTGGTGCAATTATCGATTCTGGTCGTCGGATTTATTAAGTCCGAGGTCATCCTTAGCTTCCTTGGCTTCGGCGTGCCGGTCGGGGTCGTGTCTTGGGGCAGTATGCTCAATGAAGCTCAAAACGAGTTAATTCTTGGCAAATGGTGGCAATTGGCCGCAGCCAGTATCGCGATGGCAATACTGGTGACCGCATTTTCGCTGTTCACCGATGCGTTACGTGACGCACTTGATCCCAAGTTGAAATAGGAACCGCCATGAAATTAGCTAGCCCTGCTGTGCCAGATGTGCCGCTTGCCAATTTTGTTTCAGCGGCACCCTTGCTGCAAATACGCGATCTGCGCATCAGTTTTCGTACCGATAAAAAACAATCCGTTGATGCCGTAAAAGGTATTTCCTTTGACATTGAACGTAACACCACCGTTGCATTGGTGGGCGAATCGGGTAGTGGAAAATCGGTCAGTTCGCTGGCAGTTATGGGCTTGCTGTCGCGCGATAGCGCCATCATCAGCTCTGGCAGCAGTATTTTGTTTGAGGGCCGGGATTTGCTGACGCTTTCGATCAGCGAACGGCGTCGGTTGTGCGGCAAAGATATCTCGATGATTTTTCAGGAGCCGATGACGTCCCTGAATCCGGTGTTTTCGGTGGGTTTTCAAATTGGTGAAGTATTGCAACAGCACATGGGCATGAACGCCAACGCCGCCCGCAAGCGCGCTATCGCATTATTAACCGAGGTCGGCATACCGGACCCGGAAAGTCGGATTGATGCATTTCCTAATCAATTATCGGGCGGACAACAGCAGCGCGTAATGATCGCGATGGCTATCGCTTGCGAGCCAAAACTGTTAATCGCGGATGAACCCACCACCGCGCTAGATGTGACCATACAAAAACAGATTATCGATTTAATAGAAACGCTGCGCAACCGTCACAAAATGTCAGTCCTGTTCATTACCCACGATCTGGCGCTGGTGGGCGAAATTGCGGATCGCGTAGTGGTGATGCGCAATGGCGAAGTGCGCGAACAAGGCGCTACCCGACAAATTTTCGAAGCACCGCAAGATGCTTATACCAAGGCGCTGTTACGATGCCGACCATCATTGGATAGTCGCCCGTGGCGCTTGCCCGTGATCAGTGATTATTTGGATGACGATTCCGACGCAGCGCGGCCTGAGCCGAGCGACCGGCAACGCAGCCGCGGCCTCACGGGTACCAAAGAAATTCTGCTCGATGTCCGTAATTTAAGCAAAAGTTTTTACTCACGCGACGGTCTGTTTGGACGTAAAGAATTCAAAGCTGTGGATGACGTTTCGTTTACGCTGACCCGCGGTAAAACCCTGGGCGTAGTAGGAGAATCGGGGTCCGGCAAAACTACCGTGGGTCTCACCTTGCTACGCCTGCATCAGGCTACCAGTGGACAGGCGCTGTTTCAGGGAAAGGATATTTTAGCCATGTCAAACAAAGATTTTATGTCTTACAAGCGGCGTATTCAGATCATTTTTCAGAACCCCTACGCATCGCTCAATCCGCGCTTTACGGTCGGCCAGATTTTACTGGAACCGATGCGCATCCATCGCATTGGCCACGACGATAATGAGCGCGCAGCGGTGGCCCTGCAATTACTAAAAAAAGTGGGTATGCCCGCCGCCACTTTTCACCGCTATCCGCATGAGTTTTCCGGCGGTCAGCGCCAGCGTATCGCCATCGCGCGTTGCCTCACGCTGAAGCCGGAAATATTGGTGTGCGACGAATCGGTGTCTGCACTGGACGTCTCGGTGCAGGCTCAGGTGTTGAATCTATTACAAGATCTGCAAGAAGAATTCGGCATGAGTTATATCTTCATTTCGCACGATTTGGCAGTCGTCAAATACATCGCCGATCAGGTCATGGTGATGCATCAGGGATCGGTAGTCGAGCTGGCAAACTCGGACGAGTTATACCGCAACCCAACCCACGCCTACACGCGGTCGCTACTGAGCGCGATTCCACGGGGGTTGCAAAACTGACTGGTAAGGTAGGGAACGCACAACGCTGCCAGTGTATCGTTAGGTGAGTCCCACAAACAAAAAAAACCCCGCGGGCTTGGTAGCCGCGGGGTAAATCCAAACCTTTAGGAGGTGTTGGAGGAGACAAATGAACTATATCGCAGCGCAGCATGACTGTCTGCTTTTTTAATTGCATAGCAGATATACATAAAACATATACCAATCAACGTTGTGACCCCAGCGCTAGCCCAGGCGCTTCGTTGGGTTCTTGTTCATAATTGGCAAGCCACCGCAGTAGAGCGCCATCTGGCCTTTATCAGCAGCCTTGAACTCCCCCAGTTCAGTTCAAGCGCAACTAAACGTTTTAAGGTGGTTGTAGAATAGCAAATCGAGAAAAATTACTATATAGAAACTTTTCAGGATTGCGGTAAAGCGCGCTCACAGTTCGTTTCGTTTATTTCGATTAAAATTGTCCCAGCAGTGGCACGATCCCACTTCAAACACAGTACCTGGAGATAGCCATGACCACCGCCACCCTTGATCGCACAGTGCTTCCAGATGAAAAGGGAATTATCGCCGCTGTAGAATCAAGTCGCCAACTGGCAGCATTTCTTTCGACAAAGTGTGAGACCCAGCGCGTAGAACTAGTTAACGAGTCCGAACAGCGAGAAGTCATAGAAATGCCTACGTTTGCCCTGCGTCTACTTGGCGAAATTCTCAGCGAACTTGCTTTGGGCAATACCGTTAAAGTGGTTCCCATTCACGCTGAATTGACCAGCCAGGAAGGTGCTGACCTGCTCAACGTTTCACGGCCTCATCTGGTGAAGCTGTTAGATGAAGGTGCATTACCTTTCACCAAAACAGGCAAGCATCGTAGAATCAAGTTTGCTGATTTGATTGCTTACAAAAAACAGCGTGAGCAAGCGAGTTATTCCGCCATGGATGCGCTGGCTGCGCAAGCCCAGGAGTTTGGAATGGGGTATGAATGAGGCATTCCTCGTTCACAGCTTTCTATGACGCAAATGTGCTATATCCCGCGCCGCTTCGTGATTTTTTGATGCACCTTGCGCTGACTGGCGCGTACCGAGCGCGCTGGTCAGCTCTTGTCCATGACGAATGGAAGCGCAATCTTCTCGCAAATCGCTCCGATCTCACACAAGCACAATTGGATCGGACGTCTGCATTAATGGACAAAGCTGTGCCTGACGCCCTCGTGACTGGCTATGAAAGCCTTATTGAGGGGCTCCAGCTACCAGACGTGGACGATCGGCACGTGCTTGCGGTTGCAATCATACTCACGGAGTTCGATTTGTCCCTGATCCGCAGCGTCGCTGCGACGCCAACCGCATCGGCTTCGCCGGTTCGTTGTGCCTGCTACGCTATCGAGGCTACGCGCTGTTGAGCGACATGCCGGTACCGTCAAAAAAAAACCCGCTTACTTTTACAAGTAGCGGGATAAATCCAAACCTTTAGGAGGTGTTGTAGGAGACAAATGAACTATAACGCAGCGCAGCATAACTGTCCGCTTTTTTAATTGCATAGCAGATATACATAAAACATATACTGGTCTGCAGGTCCAATGTGATGCCTATCGCCTTCGGCCCGAACCTTCTCAGCCCTCCGTAATAAACTCGTATGAAATCAAGGCGTTACAACCTACGGCTTGTAACGCTTTTTGTGTGGCCGCCCTCCCAACGCAATGTCACCGAAGTGTAACTCGCGGGAGGAAATGGATTTTTGGCTATTCGTATGCCCGCTCTTTACTGCATTAGCATTTAAACAAAGTTTGCGCTTCCTCACAATCTCCGCTATCGTTTGTTTGTCCCTGAGAAAAAGGGGAACAGGTTTAGTCGCCTGACAACACCAGAGCGCACAAACGGCGTAATGCCGTTTTTTGTGCGTCTGCCTTCGTGCGCCCTCAATGGGCGGCGGTGGCGGGGAAGCCTTCGGGCTTGCTGGATTCTGTGTGTGCCAGTCGACTAACCCTGCTATTTGCCGCCCACCCCGTTTAGTCGCGGGGAGCGGTTTAACCGCACACAGAGAAAACACAATGCCTAACGTTTCGCTTTCCCCGCCCCGTTTACAAATAATCCAACATCTCCCGATTCCATCCAATGCCGTGACAGCAGTGGTGTCCATGGTTGATGCGCGTACTGTCGATCGTCAGAAGAATGTCCGGGTTGTTTGCCATGAACTTGCAACGGATGTTTCCATCGACCTGTTTATATTAATCGGCGGTGCAGCATGACCAAGCGGCGGTGCAGCTTGACCAAACCCACGCCTCTACAGCATGGGCCAGTTATACCAAAAGCTAATCCCCATTTTCGCAGCGTAGAACGCGCACCGTATGAGATGGGCTTTCTACTCAAAGCTATTGCTAACGATGTTTCATCCTTTGCGCTAATCACCGATGATCAGGCACTGGAAGCAGAAGCCATCGCCAGGCACGCAGACAACGCGCAGGAGGTTATATCCCGCGGACTGGAAGCGATTGGCGAGGTCCTGTCTATTGCGGCGTGCAATGCAGAATCAACGGTGAACGGCAGCACCGTTTCCGCGATAGGAGAAATTATCCGACACCTGACGGTCGAAGCCCAACTAATGCGCGACATGGGCGGTTTGATGACAGACACGGTAGCGGCCCACCAAAAAAGGCGCGCGCAATAACTGTGATCAACGCAGCAGCAACTGTCTAATTCACGGTTGCGCTGCTCAAGCAAAAAAGTAACTGGCTTTCGGGCCACTTCCGACCAGCATCCACGGAGCACTAACCGGGTCAGTAACCAAACAGTCAAACCAATTCAGCAATACCTGATAAGAAATTTAATTCATACTTCAAATATCAGCGCGCGCTAATTAAAAATCAAATTAAATCCAACAGAAACTACATTATTACGTAACCCCCCTCGCCCGAACTGGCCATCAAAGTTGGCAAACGTACTCCACTGGCGATTGATCGCCGTTGAAATACCAGCACCGCTCCATCCCGAATTACGCGACAGGCCGATTCCCTGTACCGAGAAAGTACTGCCCGGCGCGCCGGTAAAGGCGGCGGTAAAATCCAGATTTCCGTTAGAAAATGCATGCTGCCATGCCGCATAAGCCTGCAGGCTACTTCTACCGCCAAACCAATCGAGATTAGCCTGAGCGCGTACGCCTAATGCGGACGCGATTTGATGATAAGCCTGACTGTTCGCCATTAATCCAAAACTTCCTCCGGACTCAATAAAGCCGCCACGCTTTAAACGATCATAAGAAACCCCTGCAAATGGTAAGAGCGTTACTGCATGCGACACCGCTACTGCAAAACCTGACTCGACATAGGCTGAAATCATCGTATCGTCATGATTTGCGTTTAGATTCTCGACCTCCGTTCCGGCATAAGCGGTACGCGTAACTTTGCTTGTTATCAGCGCAAAGCCGGTTCGCGCGGATACATAACTACCGCCAGCATCGTCGTCAGAATGTGCGCCCCGATCACTTAGTGCGTAGCGTCCATATAGGGAAACTCCCACACTGTTACTTTTAGCGTTGCCGCCGGAATGATCGAAACTCGCCTGGCTATCCGCGTACGATAATGCAGCACCAACAATGGCCTGATCATTAAGGGGCGTATCCACGCCAAACTGACCGCCTGCCATGGAGGTTGTGGCACCTGCAAAATCGGGATCAGTGAGCTTGCCCGACGCGCCTGTAACGTTGGCCCATAAACCCGCCGTTATCCGCTTATCCTGACTGCCCAATTGCGATAGACGATTTGAAAGATTCCGATTGACAGCTTGCGATTGCTGAAAAGTCAACGCTTGAGCGGACGCATGAATTTGGCCCGACAAACTATCCAGCGATACCGCTAATGCCGCAGCGGTAGGTATCCACTGCACCGCAGCGGCACTAGCCATCATCGCCGCGCCGGTGCCGCCAGTTTGCCCCTTGGTCACCATCGCATCCATTGCTGTCATCGCCTGTTCTACATTGGCGGCGCTGTTGAGGGTGCTTTGGCGGGCGGAAGCCGATTGTACCGCTGCCGTCATAGAACCCCGGCTCAAAGTAAGATCCACCTCTTTAGGTAAATATGTGACCTGAGCATTAATCAGTGGCGGGAAAGCCCCGCCAACAGTTTGAAATCCAACGTCACTAAAAGTATTTACTACAGCTATGCCCGCAGTGATGATCTTTTGAGGCACGCCTTTAGCATGCGCGGTGACGTAAACCGCCGCATCCGGATTACCTGCCGGTACCGTTGCGACTAAATGCGATCCCCCTAAGTTCACGGTACCGCCCACGGTCATAATTGCATTAATGTCGTTAGCAAATACCGCATTGGCAAATGCAGTGTAACTACCGGAGATGGTGAGGCCGCTGCCGATGTTACTCAACCGTCCGTTGCTGGTCACATTATTGGCGATCAATCCCCCGCTTCCCGCCAGGTTGCCGCCCACATCAATCTGCACCGGCGAAGTGATCGATCCTGTGATGTTCAGGGTTCCGTTCGCTATCTTATTAGTGCCGGTGTATGTGTTGACACCAGATAAGGTCAGCGCACCCGTGCCGTCTTTGACCAAGCCCGCATCGCCACCTATCGCGTTGCTAAAGGTTGAGGAGACTGTATCGAAATTGACGATTACATTTGGGCCAAGGGCTAGGCTTTGGGTGAATAATGCAGGTCCGTTAGCGGCCTTGCTGGCGTTGAGCAACCCCCATCCGTACGTAGCCGTATCATTCATGTCAGTCGCCGTAGATAGGATAGTCTGACGCAACAGATCAGCATTCATCCATGGATAGGCTTGCTGCACCATGGCTATCGCGCCGGTCACCATTGGCGTGGAAAACGAAGTGCCATACACCCGCCCTCCCGCACTCAAAGAGACAAAATCACCCGGCGCAGCTAAACACCAATTGGCCGCAACACCGCACTTATTCGCGTAACTGGCACTCGTGCCGGGCACGGTATCGGCACTTGAATAAGCTTGAGTGCCGCCAACCGTATTTACCGCTGTGACCGCTAGCCAGCCCTTTTGCAAATCCGGATACAGCGAGGGCAAACCCGCCGTCAATGTCGGTTGTGCGTTTGAACCATTACCTGTTGCCCAAACCACTAACCCATTTTTTGCAACGACCGGTTGGTAGAGATTGTAGTAGGTGGCGCTATCGGCCGGGACGGAGATAGAACCGACGCCATTAGACTGATTGAATATCCTCACACCTTTGTTAAAAAGATAGGTGTAAATATCAGGATTCAATGCGAGTTCCCCCGTTCTGGTACCGGCAGCAACACCTTGAATTTGTACGCCAGGGGCAATGCCGACATTGGTGCCTGCCAACGCTTCAGCTACCGCTGTACCGTGTTGATCACCATTGCCGCTGGCACCGATAAAACCGCCGCTGCTGTTGGTGCCAGGAGCGGTATATACCGACTTGGTTATGCGACCGCCAAGCTCAGGATCGGAGACATTAAAGTCCGTATCCACCACACCCACCGTCACGCCGGCTCCTGTAATGCCTTGCGCCCGTGCCGGTCCCACATTGCTGGGATCGCTCGTATTGTAAGGAACGGGGTGATATACCCTTTGAGGGGCTAAGGTGCCACCAATCGGTGTAACGGTTGAGGGGGTTTGACTTCCACCGCCACCTCCCCCGCAACCCGAGACGAGGATGGATACCACAAGCGGAACGGCGGCGACCGGAAGATAAGCTCTGCGCTTAGAAAGCATTAAAACCTCGTATTGGATGTGGATGAACTCACCTCAATGAGTGTGCAAATCGTCGATCTGCACATGATGCCAGACGCGAAAATCGTTGTTTTTTGGATGAAACCGAGGAGTTGATTTTGACGGAATATTTTCCGACGCAAGGTGACAAATTGCTCCGCTTATTTTTTTGCGAAGTAACGATGCAGGGGCATCGTCGCACTTCTTATCTTAGGATAATAAAGTCAGGAGCGCGGTCATGGCAATACAATTAAATAAAAATATGTGACGAGCAATAGTTTAAGGACTGCGCCAAAGAACATAAAATTTCGTGGAGGACATTGACCGGCTTCATGAAGTTTTTACAGAGGATAGTAAACCGCTCACTAAATACATTAATTGGAAAAATAAAGGTCACCCTGTGATTTCCTACATGCAATAAAATGTGATTCATAATTTCGTTCAGAAAGCTAATGACTTGATCGCGCCGCGGCTAAGTGGGGCATAACAGGCGTGGGCCAGCCAGAAATTGGGGGATATTATTATTTTGAGTGCCTATAGCGATGATTTTTACATCACCTTCTTCAGGGGTCAATTCTTAGGCGCAATGTTGCCAGAACTAAATACAATGTTGTCAGTCGAATCCGATTGCAATCAATATTTTTTTCCTCTCGATCCCCGCCTTTGGAGGCGGCGTTAACCAATGTTGTGAAATTGCATCACTTTGGACGCCGACCGTTTTGGCAAGCGCGAATGTTTGAACCGGATGGGACAGACAGAGTGTTGGATAGGTGAGGTGAAAACGTATCAAAAGGCGATTGAAACTGCGACTAACTACAACGTTATATCCCGCCTTATATTCTTACTCTGTCGGATACATATTTTGGTTCTTGATTTTATCGTTTAGGCACTAATTTTCCCAATCTAAAAGTAGCAGCTATTCCGCCTGAGAAATAGTGGGTCCCGAAGCCGAAAATCCGGCACTTTTCCTCTCTTCGGTAAAAAATAATGATTTATAGCTTGTCACCCTCACAAATTAATGAAAAAAATATCCTCCCTTAACCGGGCGACGTTAATGTTCCCGCTGGCACTGGTGCTATTTGAATTTTCGGTCTACATCGCCAATGACATGATTCAGCCGGGCATGCTAACGGTCACCAGAGAATTCAATGCGAGCGAGGCCTGGATGGCTTCTGCCATGACCGCCTTTTTATTGGGTGGCGCATTATTCCAGTGGCTGTTTGGCCCCTTGTCCGACCGGATCGGACGGCGCCCGGTGATGCTGGGCGGCACTGTGTTTTTTATCATCGCATGCCTCGCAACTTTATTCTCCAATAGTATCGAAAGCTTCATCATTTTGCGGGTCATACAGGGAATCGGACTGTGTTTTATTTCATCGGTAGGCTACGCTGTGGTGCAAGAAGCATTTGAGGAAAAGGCGGCGGTCAAAGTTACCGCAATGATGGCCAATGTCGCGTTGATCGCCCCGCTGATCGGACCGGTGGCAGGGGCATTCATGATTGGATTGTGGCCCTGGAGAATGGTATTTGTATTCATCGCGGCGGTGTCGACCATCGCATTGATCGGACTGGCCTTGCACATGCCCGAGACCGTCCAGCCGCGTAAAGAGAAATTACCGCTAAGTCACATCTGGCATGACTACTGCGCCGTGTTTCGCAATCGTTACTTTTTGATGGGTGCCCTGTGTATTCCCCTGCTGGCTGTGCCGTTAATCGGCTGGATCGCGATGTCGCCGCTGATTTTGGTGGCAGATGGACACTTGAGCGTCATCGAATATGGGTTATGGCAAATCCCTGTTTTTGGGAGTCTGATCGCTGGCAATCTGGTTCTCGCCATGCAAGCAGATCGGTGGCGCCTTGGAACGTCGGTCGGGTATGCGCTGTATCCCATTGGGTGCGGCATTGCCGTCATGTTGCTGGGTGCTGCCCTATTCAAGACGCCTTACTTTTTGGTCTTGGGTATCAGTCTGATTTCGTTCGGCGAGGGATTGTCAGTGGCGGTAATGGTGCGCTTTACGCTAACCGAAAGCGATATATCAAAAGGCACTGTCGCTGCAGCCATGGGCATCGTGAGCATGCTAATGTACGGGATCGGCATAGAGCTTTATAAGTTACTTTACTTATTTACGGGGATGATGGGCTTTGCGTTACTGTCGACAGCGGTCGCCTTGCTATATTGGCGTCTGTCCGGCAAAGTGGTGCGACGCGCCATGGCGGCGCGCGTTACCGGTCATGGCACCGCGCAAGGATCGGCGCGATGAATCCGGTACACGATCAACATGCAAGACGCTGCGAAGAGACGGACTACAGGTATTGATAAGCTGCCCAATATTATTTATATGCTGGCACAGGCTGGCGCGGAAAGCGCACAATGTATCGAGGTGATTTCCATGCCATGCTTTGATGAGGTTACACCAATCGCCGTTGCGGCGTTGTGCTGCATCAAAGGTAGCATGGGTTTGTCATGGGTTTGTCATGGGTTTGTCACCATATCGCCATAACCTTTTCCTCACGCATTAGTGTTGGTGTTTGCCACTAATATTCCTTCGCACTTTTTAATGAAAGAGATATCATGAGCGCAAAAAAAATCCTGTTCATTGCTGGTGATTATGTCGAAGATTACGAACTAATGGTCCCGTTTCAGGCCTTGCAAATGGTCGGCCATCAGGTGGATGTAGTGTGCCCGGACAAATCCGCTGGCGGCAGTATTCGCACTGCTATTCACGACTTCGAGGGTGATCAGACCTATAGCGAAAAACCGGGTCATCGTTTTTCTTTAAATGCCACGTTTGCCGATGTCGAGGTTGAGCACTATGACGCGCTGCTTATTCCCGGCGGTCGCGCACCGGAATACCTGCGTTTGAACAAACGTGTGATCGAGATCGTGCAACAATTTAATGCCGCCAACAAACCGATTGCGGCAGTATGCCATGGCCCGCAGTTGCTGGCGGTGGCGGGCGTGCTCAAGGGAAAAACCTGCTCCGCGTATCCGGCTTGCGCACCGGAAGTGGAACTGGCCGGTGGAAAATTTGCAGAAATCGAAGTGACGGAAGCGGTCACCGACGGCAATCTGGTCACCGCACCGGCGTGGCCTGCGCATCCGGCATGGTTGGCGCAATTTTTGACGTTATTAGGAACGCGTATCGAGCTGTAGTCGGAGTACCCGCCTTAAGCATATTTGCTTGATGCTAGGGCGTGTTGATATTGAGGAATGAAATGGAATTCTATTAGGTATTGCGGATGTGGTTTGGTTGGTTGATTGTTGAGACGGTTAGTGCTCCGTGGGGAGTGGTCGGGGCGGCCCGACAGCCAGTTTTTCTTGGTTCGGTTGATCGGTAGCTAAAATGGGTAGTGCTCCGTGGATGCTGGTCAGGGGCGGCCCGACACCCGGTCACTTTCTTTTGCTTGGCTAGGCGCCCCCCACCAAAAGAAGAGTAACCAAAGAAAAGGCGACCGCAGACGCGCTGCCCTCCCTTTGGTCGGGTCCCCGATTATTTCGACTATCAGTCGGGTCGAAATACCAACTCGCCTTCGGCTCAAACATGTATTCCGACAATTCCCGACTGACAGCCGAAATAACCGGCATCACCTATGACGGGGTACGTCAACGACAACCGCAACCGCCGCAGCCTTGTTAATTGGAGGGTTGATTGTCTTGGCGATTGAGAGCGCGAATAGTTTAGTACCTTTCTCTCATTGTTTTAGTCATCAGACGGGAATGGAGCGCCGCCGACGTTGACCCATTTGGTTGGTTTGGTTGGTTCGGTTATTCGATAGCTAAAATGGTTAGTGCTCCGTGGATGCTGGCCGGGAGTGGCCCGGCGGCCAGTTACTTCTTTCTTGCTTCGCCAAGAAAAAGTAACCAAAAAGAAGGCGACCGCAGAGGTGCTGCCCTCCCTTTGGTCGGGTCCCCGATTATTTCGACTATCAGCCGGGTCGAAATACCAACTCGCTGGCGCTCAAACATGTATTCCGACAATTCCCGACTGACAGCCGAAATAACCGGCATCACCTATGACGGGGCAGGTCAACAGCAACCGCAACCGCCGCAGCCTTGTTAATTGGATGGTTGATTATCTTGGTTGCGGTCCTTGACGTTGCTGTTGCTGTTGCTGTTGCTGTTGCTGTTGCTGTTGCTGTTGCGGTTGCTGTTGAAGTGGCCCTTGACGTACCCCGTCATTGGCGCTGCCAAGTGTTTTAGTCATCAGGCGGGAATTGTCGGAATACATGTTTGAGCGCCAGCGAGTTGGTATTTCGACCCGACTGATGGCTAAAACGCTTGGGGACCCGAAGGGCAGCGTCGTTGCGGTCGCCTTTTTTTTGGTTACTTTATTTGCGGGGGGCGCCTAGCCAAGCAAAAAAAAGTAACTGGCCGCCGGGCCACTCCCGGCCAGCATCCACGGAGCACTAACCATTTTAGCTATCGACCAACCGGACCACCCAAAACGGGCCCACGTCGTCGACACTCCATTCACATCCTTAAATTTAATATTCGCCGCATCGCCGAATAAAAAGTAGGCAAATGGCTTGTAATAAACCATAAAATCTCAGACATATTACCGGGCGCCGAGCCACAATACCGGATGACTAAAACACCGATACTTTTCGCTGCACCGTTAACATCGACCAGCGCTTCCCGACACCCCAGTTTTAGCTATTTCCCGTAAAAAAAAAGGCCGCATTTCATTAGAAAAGCGGCCATTACAATCATCTTGGTTACAGGTTCTTATATCAGCAGATGCTTACACAACCAATGACAACGCCAGCGTAAACAACAAACCCAGCACTGAAATAAGCGTCTCGCACACGGTCCAGGTTTTGAATGTTTCTGTCACCGTCATGTTGAAGTATTCCTTCACTAGCCAGAATCCGCCATCATTAACGTGCGACAGGATCAGCGAACCGGCACCGGTTGCCAGCACCATGAGTTCTGGCCGGGTACCAGCCACACTTGATACGATAGGCGCAACAATTCCACAGGCAGTAATCATCGCGACCGTGGCAGAACCTGTGGCGACACGAATCAGTGCAGCAACAAACCAGCCCAAGACCAAAGGCGACAAATGCGCGCTGGTAGCAATCCCAACGATAGCGTTTGAAATGCCGCTGTCTTTCAATATCTGTCCGAAGCCTGCGCCTGCACCAACGATGAGGGTGATGCCAGCGATAGGTGCCAGACTCTCTGTCGTAAATTTGAGAATCGCTTCACGATTGAAACCACGTGCTTTACCAAAGGTATAAAAGCTGACCAGAGCGGCAATTAACAGCGCGATGACAGAGTTACCAATCAAGCGCAGAAAGTCGTTGGCGAAAGTCTTTGGAGTGAAGAAAATATCCGCCCAGCTACCCAGCAACATCAGCACGACTGGTAACAGGATCGTCGCTAAAGTAATACCCAAGCCCGGCAAATCGCGTGTGCTATCTTTTTCCACAAATTGCGCCAGCAATGGGTTATCCGGACTAGGAAACACAAACTTCGAAATCAGTCTGGCGAATAAAGGACCGGCAATAATCGCCGTGGGAATACCAACGATGAGCGCGTACACAATGGTACGACCAATGTCAGCGTTGTAAGCGGTTACGGCGTACAGCGCGGCCGGATGCGGAGGGATCAAACCGTGTACCACCGACAAACCGGCGACCATTGGAATACCCACCAGTATCATGTTGGTACCGGTGCGCTTGGCAACGTTAAAGGCAATCGGTATGAGCAACACGAAGCCGACTTCAAAAAAGACGGGTAAGCCGACGATCAATGCCACCACCATCATGGCCCAGTGAACGTTTTTTTGTCCGAAGGCACCAATCAGCGTGTTGGCGATGCGTTCCGCTGCGCCGGACTCCGCCATCATCTTGCCGAACATCGTCCCCAATCCCACCACCAACGCGATGTGACCGAGCGCCCCGCCAACACCTTTTTCATACGATTTGACGATGGTATCCATAGGCATGCCGACTGCGGCACCTAAAATCACGGACACCACGATCAGGACGATGAATGGGTTCATCTTGAATTTTGCAATAAGCACCACGAGCGTAATCACTGCAATCAGTGCGTACGCCAGCAGCATGTTTCCCTGAACCATTTCCATTACCATCTCCTAAGGGTGTGCATGTAAAAAAATCTGTCGGTTGTTTTCAACATTCAGCATCGTGCGAACAAATCTACACTTTCCAGGGTTGACACTTACGGTTTGCGTCGCGCTGGCTTTCGATGCCAGTTGCTGATTATTTCAGGCCTCGCAGGAATTAAGACCTGACATTATTCCAGGCAAATTTTTAGCCGCTCTTTATATCACATCGCTCTTTATCTATAATATTTTTTACACGTGAATGTGTTTCAACGCGCATTATTAAAGCGCGTCATTATCGCTTGAAGGCGATGCAGTCGACTTCTACTTTACAGTCAACCACCATTGACGACTGGACGCAGGCGCGCGCAGGCGGGTTGGCACCGAAGTACTCCTGGAACACCCGGTTGAATGACTGAAAGTCACGGGCGTCGTCAAGCCAAACCCCGCAACGGACGACGTGCTCGGGACCGTAACCGGCCTCGGCCAGAATCGCGAGGACGTTCTTGATCGCCTGATGCGACTGCGCCACGATGCCGCCATCGATGACTTCGCCCTTGACCATCGGCACCTGCCCCGACACATACAACCAGCCATCCGCTTCCACTGCGCGGGAAAATGGCAGATGCTGTCCACCGGTTCCAGTACCGCCTTCTACGCCGTATCGTTTAATTGTCATGTTGATCCCTTTAAAATTATAAATGTGCGGCCTTGTAACTGCAGTGTTGCTTTCCGTGCTGCCTTGACCGGCAACTTTACGGAAGGAGCCGCCATTCCCGACCTGCGAAAAAATGACGGAATTAATTAAATCCCCACTCGTGGCAGAAAGCGCCCCGCACGTTTGCCAGTAGCGCGCTTTTCTGCGCCCCCGCAATACGATAGGACGCCATTTACCCAGACCGCCTCAATCCCTTCGGCTGCTTGCATCGGATTGGTGAAGGTCGCGGCGTCGCGTATGGTTTCTGGGTCGAACAATACCAGATCGGCCCAATAACCTTCTCGCACCAGACCACGATCGATCAGACCGAAGCGCTGCGCTGACAAGCCGGTCATCTTGTTAACGGCTACGGTCAATGAGAATAATTTCTTCTCACGGCTGTAATAACCCAGCACGCGAGGAAATGCGCCCCATAAACGCGGATGCGGCAACGGGTCGTTAGGTAATCCGTCGGAACCGATAACGGTTGCCGGATGGCTCAAAATACGGTTGACGTCATCATCATGCATGCCGTGATAGACCGCGCCGGCTGGTTGTAAGCGTCGGGCGGCTTCCAGCAGATCGACGCTCCATTCGGCGGCTATCGTGGCCAGCATCTTGCCGCCCATCGCTGGATGGGGCGCAGACCACGTGACCTGAATATCAATCGTATCAGTGACTTGCTTTAAGTCGAGCGTCGATGAGCTGGCCGTGTAAGGATAGCAATCGCAACCGACAGGCTGATAGCGTTGCGCTTGCTCTAACGCGGCAAGTACTTCGCCGCTGCGGCCCCAATTGTCGACGCCCGCACACTTCAGATGTGAAATCATGACCGGGACGCGTGCGTGTTTGCCGATCTGGAAGGCCTCCTCCATTGCTTCCAGAATGTCCGCAAATTCACTGCGCAGATGGGTGGCATAAATACCGCCCGCAGCGGCCAGCGGCGCGGCTAAGGCCATTACTTCAGAAGTAGGCGCGCTGATCGCGTTGTCATACGCCAAACCCGTACTCAAACCCAAGGCACCATGCGCCAGCGCTTCGCTTAACTGCAGGCACATGGCGTTGATCTCATCGTCGCTGGCGGCGCGATCAAGGCGATCCATGTGGTTATTGCGCAATGCAGTGTGGCCGACCAGCGCTGCGACATTGAGCGATGGCTGGGCCTGATTGACCGCTGCGACGTAACTTGCAAAAGTCGGATAATTGAATGCATTAGTATCGCCCAATAAATTCATCGGGTCGGGTGGCGCGCCTTTCAGACTCACCGGTGCGGCGCTGATCCCGCAGTTACCGACAATGACCGTGGTGACGCCTTGCGACAGTTTAGGAAACATCTCCGGTTGGCGAATTACGTTGGTATCGTCATGCGTATGCACGTCGATAAATCCGGGGCTCAACACCCTTCCGTGACCATCAATTTTTTGTGTTGCTTGCCAACCGTCCAGCGCACCAACCGCTGCAATGCGCAGGATGCGCCCGTTGAGGATGAGGACGTCGGCTGCGAACGGCGCTGCGCCGCTGCCATCGATTAACGACACATTGCTAATTAATGTGTCGCAGGTGCTGTCGCCATTGCCTGTATCGGGACTGCTATTGTTCGTGGTTGTTGCGCCAGTCATATCAATCTCCTAGCGGCCCGCGATTGCCGCTTCCTAAGTGCGTATCAAGCGTGAATTTTAGCCGTCGCAATAATTCCTGACTATGATCCTTTTGCAGCAGTGCCAGTTCAGCCATCACTACATCGAGTACCATCATCATCGCGTAGCGCGACGATGATGGTTTATAAATGAAATCGGTTTCCAGCGACATGATCGGCAACACGACATCGGCGATCTGGGCCAATTGCGATCCTGCCGCCGTGATGGCAATCAGACATACGCCGTACTCTTTGGCTACCTCGCAACTGGCAAGCAGTTCGGGGACATTTCCAGACGTAGAAAACGCAAGCACTACGTCGTTTTTATCCAGCGTAGCGGCGACCATACGCTGCAACAAGGCGTCGTGATACGTGGCGGCGGGCCGCCCTAAACGTACCAGTCGATACTGCGCCTCATCAGATAACATGGTCGAACCGCCGCCCATGCCGAAGGCATAAATCATGCGTGCATTCCGCAATAAACCCGCGGCACGTTGCAGGGCATCCTGATTTAACAGGGCGCGATTGACTTCCAGGACTTTGCCTATATCCGCATAAATAACGTCTGCAATCTGAGGCACGCGCTCTCCTTCTGCCGCCGGCAGTTCTGCGCGGAGAAATCGCTCACCGATGGCAGTCGCCTGTCCCAGTTTCATCTTCATGTCGCGGACATCCCTGCATCCTATGGCACGGGCGAAGCGAGTGACACTGGCCTGACTGACGCCAGCCCGTGTTGCCAACGTGCCGATACTGGCCGCGGCAGCGAGCGGCAAATCTGCCAAAATTGTGTGCCCAACTTTTTGCTCTGCCTGCCTTAGCTGGCTGCTGCGTTCCGAAATACGGCACACGATATCGAACGTATGTAAGACGGAACGGGGCGCGGTGTGCGCGCCGATATGTAATCGGGTATGTAGGGCCGTTTTATTACTGGTATGCCCCGTAACGGCAGCCGACAAAGGTGCCATGCGCGCTCTTTTCTTATTCAAAATATGACCTATTCTCAAAAGGGCTTACAAATCTGCCCGGGCAGCATCGTGTTCTCCACGCATACTAGCGCACTGTCCCACCTGGCAGGATTCACAAACCGATTTCCGGGACACTATTCGCAGGCTCTACAAGAGCTGTAGTAGGTCAAGCTTAGGTAACCTTGTGAAGGTTACCACGCGGTGAAATTTTTTTGTGTTACTTTATATCATACGAAAAATATTCTTCATTAAGAATAAAAAACAATATTTTGGGGCATTATTTTGTCCTTTGCGGGCAAAAAACGAGCGCAAACGAGGGAATTATCTATGGATGATACAAACTATCACAGCGCTATCAAGGCACCGGTTCTGCTGCCGCTGAATAAAGGCTTAGGCGACGTTCAACAACCGTTGCCCACCGCAGCGGTCAAGGATTTGCGCTGGAACTTACTACGTGAGGACGTCAGCTTGCCTGCCGCCGTACTATATGAAGAACGCCTTCAGCATAACTTGGAATGGATGCAGCAATTTGTCTCTGAATATGGCGTCAAGTTAGCCCCGCATGGCAAAACCACGATGGCACCGGCATTATTTGCCCGGCAAATAGCGGGCGGTGCTTGGGGTATTACACTGGCGACCGCTCATCAAAGCCGCGTGGCGTATGTGCACGGGGTGCGACGTGTGATCATGGCAAATCAACTTATTGGTAAGCAGAATATGGCGATCGTCTCGGACTTGCTGACTGATCCAGCGTTCGAATATTACTGTCTGGTGGATTCTGCGCAGGGGGTGGATTTGTTAGGGGCGTTCTTCAAGGAACGTCACCAGACCTTGCACGTTTTGCTAGAACTGGGCGTTGACGGTGGCCGCACGGGTGTTCGGAACGCCGCACAACAAAGTGCTGTGCTAAACGCCATCGCAGAATGGAAGGGTCATATCGTTCTGGCTGGAATTGAGCTGTATGAAGGTGTTTTGAAAGAAGAAGCGGAAATCCGGGCGTTTTTGCAACGCGCCGTGACGTGTACCAAAGGCCTCGCGGATGCTGGTCAATTTGCCGAGCGAGCGGCGCTTCGCCCCGTCATCCTGACCGGCGCCGGTTCAGCCTGGTACGACGTAGTGGCGGAGGAGTTTTCCAGGGCTGACATTGGTTTGCCGCTGGACGTGATCCTGCGCCCCGGCTGTTATTTAACGCATGACGTCGGCGTTTATCGTGCATCGCAGGAACAAATCCAGACCCGTAATCCGGTGGCTCAAAAAATGCGTAGCAGTCTGTTGCCGGCTCTCCAGTTATGGGCTTATGTGCAATCCGTGCCGGAGCCCGGCAAAGCAATTATCGCGCTTGGTAAACGGGATGCGGCGTTCGATGCCGGGTTGCCGCAACCGGCCAAACAGTATCGACCCGGCACCCAAGCACCTTTGGCAACCCCAACCCACTGGCAATTGACGGGCATGATGGACCAGCATGCTTATATGCACATTGCTGAGGGCGACGATATCAAAGTCGGGGACATGATCGCTTTTGATATTTCACATCCCTGCCTGACTTTCGATAAATGGCGGCAAATCGCCGTAGTCAACCCTGCATTTGAGGTGATTGATGTGGTTCACACTTTCTTCTGATAAATTCTGTTGAAATTAACGCTGAAAGTATGACGCGCTGAGCGGCGCGCAAGAATATTATCGAAAAACTATGAGGTCGCTTGCACAAAAGCCGTTGCCCAGCTTATCCTGAGGTAATGAGTATAACGCGTCAGGACCTCGAACAAGACCGCTTGCGTAACGCACTGATCAACACGCCGATCGCTGGCTCGTTCCTCTCGGAAGAAACGTTAGAAGCCTCGTGGCGGGGCGCGCTGGCGTCGTTGCCGCCGCATACCGATGGCATCTGGCTGTTCGGCTATGGCTCGCTCATCTGGAATCCGATGGTCCTGTTCACCCAGCGACGGCGGGCCACATTGCACGGCTATCATCGCGGATTTTATTTATATTCAAATATCAATCGCGGGACGGTAGACAAGCCCGGATTGGTATTGGGTCTGGATCGTGGCGGTTGCTGCAACGGCGTGGCATTTTGGATTCCAGCAGCGAATATAGAAACAGAGTTACGCATGCTATGGCGCCGCGAGATGCTGACAGGTGCCTACTTGCCGCGCTGGCTATCGATTCGACTACCAGCAACCGATATCAATCCTCCACATCAAGTCAGAGCGCTGGCGTTTGTGATGAACCGTCATCATGCGGGATACGCCGGACGCCTTTCCGATGCGATTATTATTTCTCACTTGCGCGACGCGACCGGATTGTACGGACCGGCCAGAGATTATCTGCAACATACGCTGGAGGGCTTACTTAAAGAGGGGCTGAACGATTCTTATCTGGCGCGTTTATGGACGCAATTACAAAACGAGCCGCGGTAAGCTTCGGTGTAGAAACCACGATCCGCCTGACCGGCAACCGGCCTGACGCGCAGCGCGCTGCAACCTTATTCCTCGCACTATGTATGATCTAACGCCAAGGGCTAATTTACTTGGCTCCCAAAGTAAGATACACATAACAGTCAGGTAAACGCCGACCTCAGCTTTGACAATGTTGCGGCTGACGCTACACAGCTCACTCGTCAAACCTCCCCACTTGCCCTAGTGCTTATTCGACTCTGTGTTGACAAGAATACGCAGCTCTTTCGATTCCGCAACCGGCGGCATCCCGTAAGAAATAGCGCATGAAGAGCGCATGGAAGAGCACGAAAAATCATAATTGGGAAAAATCCCATTTTCAACTTTAGCTGCTGGCCTTATTCTTCGGGTCAGCAAGTCAGGAAACATTCCACCGTCCCTTAGTCACGTATCGCACCACATATTCGTTAAGTGTTTTTATATGAACGCGAGGGGCCGACTCGCAGGACAATATTCAATCAATGCGTTTAAAACGGATATCGATACAGAATTGTCTCGCCTCCCTACGACCTTTTCTTAGTCAAGTCACGCCCTTCTCTCATTCAGTTCGAGCACTTGTCGGGTGTTCAGCCTTGATCCAAAACCCCACAATGATGCTCATCAACTGGTGACCTGCAAGCCCTACAGGACTGCATACGTCATCCATTGAATCCTGGGTCGTTCTACAGAACGACTTGTTATTTACACTATCAAAAGGCTTCATCAAATGTTTACATCAGCTTCAAAGAAAAACCTGGGAAAATTATCCCTGGGATTAACACTGGTACTTGGTTCGCTTATGGCACAACAAGCATCGGCCCATGGCTACATCGAATCACCAAAAAGCCGTTCACTGCTTTGCTATCAAGGTGCCAATACCGGTTGCCGCGAGCCGTACGAGCCACAAGGCGTTGAATATAGTGCTGGCGATCCATACGGTAACTTGCAGCCTGGCCGCGAAGCCTTTCCTACCGGCGGTCCAAAGGATGGCAATATTGCCGCCGGTGGCCTTGGCGGTAAATACGGTAACCTGAACCCACAGACAGCAGATCGTTGGAAAAAAACCGACGTTCACACTGGACAAAATACATTCAAATGGCATTACACCGCCGCGCATCGTACGTCTTATTGGCAATTCTTTATCACCAAAAAAGGCTGGAACCCAAATATGCCTTTGTCGCGTGCTTCGTTTGAATGGACACCTATCGGTCAAGAAGTGCATAACGGTACCAACGCAGATAGTAAACTCGGCGGTATGAAATCGCAGCATTCACTGAACATTCCTGCTGACCGCAGTGGTTATCACGTGATTTTGGCAACATGGAAAACCTCCGATACTTCGGCTTCGTTTTACCAGGTTGTTGATGTCAACGTAAAGAATGACGGCGTCGTGCCATCGGTATGGAAAGGCGTTGGTTCAATTGCACCAAGCCAGACAGATTTGCCAGTCGACACAGTCATCAAAGCACGGGTTATGGTAGATGGATCGGAAGATGCAACTAAAGAAACTGTACTGACTATCGGCAGCGCGCAAGAAGGTAAGAGTAACCAGTGGCCACATCAGTTGGCAACCCAAATCAATGCAGAAAACCTTGGCTACAAAGCAGGCCAGTTGAATGCAAATGATCAAGTCAAGCCAGCCTACGGTCTGAACACTGCCTATGTTCAAAAGGATAGCAAAATCACTAACGTATGGGTGGATATTCAACAAGCTATTCCTGCATACTCAATCGCTGTCAGCGGCGTCAATGCAAGTTACAAAGCGGACAACGGCAAGGTCACTCTGCGTTTCAACGTTAAGACTACTGGCGATTCAAGCCACGTAACAAACGTGGTGTATAACGCGCAAAACAAAGAAGTAGCCCGTAGCGAAGGAAAAGATGTAGAAGACGGTACTGAACAGTTCACAGTAACGGTTGATCAAGCGGTAGCCGGTACTTACGATCTGGTCACCATTGGAAAACCAGCTTCTGGCGCGCTCAAACAGAAAACCACAGCTTTCAAAATTGTGGCTGCCGATATTGTTGACCCTATCGTTCCTGTTGATCCTGTTGATCCTGTTGATCCTGTTGATCCTATCGTTCCTGTTGAGCCGGTTGATCCTGTCAACCCAGGTCAAGAGTGCCAGCCATTGTGGAAGACTATGACTGCGTATCAAGACGGAGATAAGGTGCAACATAACGGCCGCATTTACCTTGCAAAATGGTACACAACACGTGAGCCAGGCAATCCAGCGTACACCGATACTGTCGGTCAAGGTTGGGGTTATGAGTGGGCGGATGTTGGAGCGTGCAATAAATAAGTAAACAATTTTAAGTAATTAACTTTTAAGCAATTAACTTTTAAATAATTAACTTTTTATTATTCAATAAACGTGTAACTTTCCTGCAGAATCATGCTGTTTAACGGTTCCGCAGGAAGTACTACCAAGTAATTTCATCGCCCGGCGCATTGCGTCGGGCTTTTTGCTGTTTACGAAGGAGTTATCCAGATGCAGAACGATTAACGCTTGCCTGTCTGGCGCGCGGCCTCCGGACCCGGCATCAGGTCGCCAACTGAGGATTCAACTTTTCTGCCCGCGAATGCAATTTGTTTAACGCACTCAGATAGGCTTTGGCCGAGGCCACCACAATATCCAGATCAGCGCCGACGCCGTTGACTATCCGCCCTGCCTTGGACAAACGCATGGTAACTTCACCTTGCGACTGCGTTCCGGTAGTGATGGCATTGACCAGAAACAACAGCAGTTCCGATCCGCTCTCCACCTTGGTTTCGATTGCATTCACGATAGCATCCACCGGACCATTTCCCTGCCCTTCGCATGTGACCTCTTGACCATCGATTGAAAAGGTCACCCTGACGCTTGGTTTTTCACCGGTTTCCGAATGCTGCGATAAGGACACGTAACGATAACGTTCGTCCTCGTGCGACTGTTGCGCGCTAGAGACTAGGGCAATAATGTCCTCGTCAAAAATATCCGATTTTTGATCTGCCAATTCTTTAAAACGGGCAAAGGCAGCATTGATTTCGGCTTCTGAATCAAGATCAATCCCAAGATCCTGCAGACGCTGTTTAAAGGCATTGCGACCGGATAATTTACCGAGAACGATCTTGTTGGCGCTCCACCCCACATCCTCCGCCCGCATGATTTCATACGTATCACGCGCCTTCAACACACCATCCTGATGAATCCCGGATGCGTGGGCAAATGCGTTGGCTCCCACTACAGCCTTATTCGGCTGGACGACAAAGCCAGTAATCTGCGATACCAGTCGCGAGGCCGCCAAAATTTGCGTCGTATCGATCGCGACATCAAGATTGAAGTAATCGCGACGGGTTTTGACCGCCATTACAATTTCTTCTAGAGCAGTATTACCCGCACGCTCACCGAGACCATTAATCGTACATTCGACCTGACGCGCCCCGCCGATCATCACGCCCGCCAATGAATTAGCGACCGCCATGCCCAAATCATTATGACAATGCACCGACCAGATAACCTTGTCCGAATTAGGAATCCGTTCGCGCAATGTCTTCAGCATGTGACCGTACAGTTCCGGTACGCCATACCCGACAGTGTCGGCAAAGTTAATGGTCGTTGCACCTTCCTTGATCACCGCTTCCAGCACACGACAAAGAAAATCCAACTCCGAACGACTGCCGTCTTCCGGGCTGAACTCCACATCGTCGGTGAAGTTGCGCGCATAACGGACGGCCATCTTGGCTTGTTCAAAGACCTGGTCCGGACTCATGCGCAACTTTTTTTCCATATGCAATGGCGAGGTGGCCAGAAACGTGTGGATACGCTTGCGCTCAGCAGGTTTCAGCGCTTCGGCGGCACGCGCGATGTCTTTATCATTAGCGCGGGACAACGAACAAACCGTCGATTCCCTGATGATTCCGGCAATCGCTTTGATGGCTTCGAAGTCACCGGGTGAAGCAGCGGCAAAACCCGCCTCGATCACGTCGACCTTCATCCGCTCCAACTGTTTGGCAATACGGATTTTTTCGTCCTTGGTCATGGACGCGCCGGGAGATTGCTCGCCATCACGTAAAGTGGTGTCGAATATGATGAGTTTTTCGGGTGAGTTGGCTGCCATGCTGTGCTCCTGAATGTGCTATTAAATAATCATAGAACTTACGCAAAATCGCCCCAGCGCGTTGTGCCTTCCTTGCCGCCAACGTGGCCCGGCCCTCACATGCTGTCTGCGTTGGCAGAGTTGGTAAGCCCGTTGCTAGGACGGTTTTGCGTAAGTCCTCAAGCATTTTAAGGCTCTATGACTATACTCCAGCTGACTCTTCACGATCCATGTATACCGCTTTAAAATACTGCAACGCGCCTTTTGTCAGGGTCAGATGTGATCCCGGGGGCAAGCTTAAGGGCCGTGGCCGTATAGGTCACGGGAATATCACCTGAAGGTATGGTGTGAGTCTTGGGGAAGTGAGTCGAGGGCGGAAGTGAGCATGGCGGACCATGCATTCAGGGCGAGCCTTTGCGCTGCTTTACGACTGAGTAAGTACGAATTATCTGCATGATTTCTGATGAAAATCTGCAGATTACGTAATTGAGCGAGCCATAACGGAGCCCTTAGGATAGTGCCAATGCAAAATAAGTACTTCAAAAGGTATTAGAGTACCTATTTTGCAATTTTGACAATAGACTGCAAGCCTATCTATTTTTCTTCGCGCTCATGTTCGTGTTCAGTTTGCAATATGCTAACCGGCTTGCCCTTAAAGAGACGCCAGAAATATACCCCTAAACCCGACAATCCATACAGCACAAACAGGCCGAACAATACCTTGGATGGGGCGCTGGAAATAACGACCAATATCAGCACCACTACAAACGCTGCGATAAATGGCACCGGTTTGCGCAGGTTGATATCCTTAAAACTGTAGAAAGGCACGTTGGTCACCATCGTCAAACCCGCATAAAGGGTGATAACCCATGCAACCCAGTTTAAATCCGCACCCACAAAACCGAGGTCATCCATAATCCAGACGAAACCGGCAACTAACGCTGCCGCCGCAGGACTGGGCAAACCCTGAAAATAACGCTTATCGACTACCGTAATATTAGTATTGAATCGGGCAAGCCTTAAAGCAGCACCGGCGCAATACACAAACGCGGCCAGCCAGCCTAATTTGCCCATGCCGCGCAACGACCACTCATACACGACCAGCGCCGGAGCGGCACCAAAGGACACCATATCGGACAAGCTATCGTATTGAGCGCCAAATTCGCTCTGGGTATTGGTCATTCGCGCGACGCGACCGTCTAAACTATCGAGCACCATCGCGGCAAAGATTGCAATCGAGGCATAATCGAACTTCAAATTCATCGCCATCACAATTGCATAAAAGCCACAAAAAAGGGCCGCAGTTGTAAAGGCATTCGGCAACAAATAAACGCCCCGGCGCCGTAAACTCGGCCGTCTTGGACCTTCATCCTCATCGTCCTCCTGATATGGCGTACGCAGAGAATTTTTTGTGCGCAATGTCTTGGGGAACTGTGCAACGTTACTCTTCGCCTTGCGGCGGGGGAAAGTAGCCATGTGAATTCCGTTTCGATCTATAAAAACAAATTTATGGCGCCACTAAGAAAATCGGCACCATTCAGACTAATAGGACTAACGCAAAATCGCTTGGTGGCCTTGGTCTCCACTAGCCATCCACGCAACCAGGCGCTTACGCGCATCTTCCTTGGCGATACGAGTTAGACGCCAGTCGCTCAGACTATCGGCTGTAGGTCCGGCTGATACTGGCAGTTGCCCGGAAAAGCAAATGTGTTTTACGTGATGGCTACCGGTGCGTTGACATTGCCGATCTCTCGCTAAACAGGTGATAACACATCGTTATTGATCTGTTATGGCTCCGTTATCGACCAAATGGGTTTAAAACTCGGCCAATATGGTCTCAGTGGCAGAGACTTTATCTCCTACGGCCACTTTAGGTGTAGCCGTCAAAGGTAAATAGACATCCACCCGCGAACCAAAACGGATGAAACCATACCGCTGACCGCGCGCAAGGGTATCGCCGACCTTGACGTAACACAGAATTCGACGGGCAATTAATCCTGCCACCTGCACGCAAGTGACGGTTTGACCGTTTTTGGCAGTAATGACCAATGCGTTACGTTCGTTTTCTATCGATGCTTTGTCCAGGTCGGCATTAACGAACTTACCGGGGAAGTATTGCATCGTTTCGATCTTGCCATCCACTGGCGCGCGATTGGAGTGCACATTGAAAACATTCATGAACACGCTAATCTTTAATGCTTCACGGTTAGCGTACGGGTCATGCGCTTTTTCAACGACGACAATGCGCCCATCTGCAGGAGAAATCACTGCGCCGGGATTTTGCGGAATAACACGTGGAGGATCGCGGAAAAATTGTAATACGAATAAGGCAATAATCCAAAAAGGAATGGACCAGCCAATCGACAAAAAGCTGACCAACAGCGCCACGGCAAATGCGATGGCGAGAAATGGCCAACCTTCGCGGGCGATAATAGGATGTGGATAATTATTCAACTGCGCTCCGGAGTGTCTTAAGATGATGGAAATTTGATAGCGTGGCTATTCTAGTCGAGCGGGGGCAAAATGTAACCTTTTGCGTTGCAATCAACGATTAATTCGTTCATTGAGTCAGTCACTGACGCAATCAATTAGTCAATCACGGAATAATCATAAGCCGAAATTATCTAGCCCGCAGCACTAAACTTTCCGTCTTTAAGCGCCCCAAAAATACATCTCTTAACATTCAGCCATGCTCCGGGTATAACCAGCCCCTATTTTTGCTGGTCATCAATGGCTTTCTGTCGCTCCTTGTACTGCTGTTGCATTTGACCATCTAGCGCCTTTGTTTGCTCCAACGCGTCGCGCTGCGGTTTTAAAATATCTCCTGGCGACGCGGCAGGCTTGCAGGCTACCAAAGTCAAGCTGGCTAATAGTCCGGCGGCCAAAGCTCTCATTTGAAGCGCACCTTGCCGACCACGCGCATAGTTAAGGTAGTTTCCCCGGGTTCAAAACTTGGCTCTTCGACCTGCGTGCTGTCCATAGGCGCTGCCGAACGCATCATCATCGCTGCCTTTGGCATGGCACCTTCCGGCGCGTAATTGCCAGAACCTTCAAAATCGATGGTGTCCAGTACCGCATCCGACTCACTACGGCCCATCGCACGCGCAATGGAACCAATACGTTGGTTCAAATTGAGATAAGTCGCGGCGATCCGCTGATCGTCCAGCTTCTTGCTGGTTGCATCCGACAGACCGAAATTCAAACCATTGAGGCCAAGTAGGCTCTGAACGGCGGCCACAGTCTTCGGCAAACTAGTGAGATTGGTGGTCGTTGCATCTAGATACTGACCGACCCGCCAACCGGTCGGCAGGCGCGGTTTGCTGGTGCTGGCTCGCGGCTGGGTTTCTTCTGGATATACTGGATAGGTGTAATAACCACGGGTCTGCAAAATTGCCTGCGGATCCTGGCGTTTTAAAATGTCGGTGCCTTGTTTCATTTTCAGATTTACGCGCGATGCAGCGGCAGCTTTGTCTTTATCCTGCTCTTCGATATTGAACGTAACGCGGACCTGATCATTGGCGTGTCGGACCTCGCCGTAGGCGGGGACAACTACCAAAGCACCGGTTGTCTGCACCTTGTTTTGTGCGTGTGCGCTCAAACTTGCTACGGTCAAGAAAGATAAGAGTACCAACTTGCGATATCGCGACATAATATTTCCCAGGAAAAAGGAGGCAGGATCCAGCCCCATAAGTTGCATTAACACTTAACAGATTGGCATTTGGACGCGCTCAAGGCGAATTAGTTCTAATTTGTAACTAATTTTCTCTTTCCGCCCTCCAGTTAATCTTGCAAAACAAAAGGACCGGAGAGCTACGTGGCTGCTGAATCGAATTGGTAGGGAGGCAATGCCTCACCACAATGCTTACAGAAAAGCGACTCAGCTTCATGCCCCTCGGTCAGACAATTTATGCAAGTTCGAGTAGTCGGCTTGTGCCGCATCATACTCATCGCCAGCTCCACCCCGACAATCCCGGTGGGTAAAGCGATAATGCCGTAACCGAGCAGCATCGCCATCGACGTGACCAGTTGTCCCATAGGGGTCTTGGGATGTATATCTCCGTAACCGGTAGTCGTCAGCGTCACGATGGCCCAGTACATGCCGACCGGAATGCTGGTGAATCCATGCTCCGGTCCTTCGATAACATACATGATCGTACCCAAAATCACACTCATGATCAGGACAGCGCCGAGAAATACAAATATCTTGTGCCGACTGTTACGCAACGCCTGCAACAAAATCTGTGACTCATCGAAATACCGCGGTAATTTTAAAACGCGAAACACGCGCAGCATGCGGAGTAATCGGACGTCAATCAAAAAGTGGAATTCGGGTAACAAGATGGCGATATAGGTCGGCAATATCGACAGCAGATCAATCACGCCAAACAAACTGGTGGCATACCGGAGCGGTCGCTTCACACAAAGTAACCGGACGATGTATTCGATTGTGAACAGAATGGTAAATAACCATTCCAGGCCATTCAATATCAAGTAATCACGGGCGCGAATCGCGCCAATACTATCCACAATGACAGTCGCAACACTGAGAACGATGACCAGCAACAAGGCAGTATCAAAGCGCCTTCCGGCGACAGTATCGGCTTCAAAAATAATCGTGTAGAGGCGCGCTCTCCAGCATTGATCTGGCTTGCCAAAATATGTTTTTTGTAACGCTGTGTTTTTCATGCTATCTAAAAGAGTAATTTCTTGATAAGAGATGAATCGATATTTGTAATGTGATACCGGACTCTATAGCAAAATGCCCGGCTAAAGCGCCATTCCTAGTTTGGGGTCGCCTCAGAAAATGGAATTTTAAGCACGTTAAGGCTTTGGTTGCATCCCCGCACGCTCTTGGAAAGTAACCTTGCCATCGTTGAGGCGAACGTTGAATAGGCTGGCGGCATCGGCGGCATTTTCTTCGCTAGCATTGACCGCTGCACGATTTCTTGCTGCTGCGGAGGTGTGGGCTTGGGGTGGTCGATTCGGCCTTCACCGCGAGCGGCTAACAAGCTTCTACTGGTGGTCTCGCTTCCTTTTACGAGGCAAGACCATAATTGGTCCGGCTTCCAGTTGTATGTGCTGGGGTATGGATCGAATTTTCCCGATCGAAAAGGTTAAGCCCCTGCTCGGATACTGCGGCGCATAGCGCGTGGATCGATATCCTCCGCACACGTCGCTTTCTCTTGCCTATGCTTGTGAGCGCTTCCTTCCAAATCGTTTTCAGCCCGATCAGCGCACGTCTGCCGTTCCTGCTATCTAACGAATTAAAACTGTCACCTACTTTTACCGGTCTCTATCTTTCTATTGCCAGTGCGGCTATGGCAAGCGGGCTATTTCTCAGCAGTCGCTTGATTTCCAGTGGGTCTAGCCAGAAAACCTTATGGCTTGGATGGACAACGATGTGCACCGGCTTGGTTTGTATGTTGCTCCAACAACTTTTCGGCGTTGCCTGTATTGTTGCTGGTGTCATATTCGTACAATCTGCGCTTGGCTTCATTATCGTACCCTGTACTGGAGATACGTTAAGTTCTTTCCCTTTTCCCAATCGGGGGAAAGCATCTGGCCTGTTCGGCTTTGTTAATGCGATCGTAAGCGGCCTCTCAGTTGCATTTGCTGGCGCCTTCAACATTACCAATGCAGCAGCGGCGATTGCACTTACTGCGACTTCGCTAATTCTGATCGCAGCCCTGTTGATGGCACATCCGAACAAGAAAGGCTGGACATCTCCGCCGCCATAAAATTCCATTCAAGCAATGTAAAAAAAGCTGCGCATAGTGCGCAGCTTTTCGGTTTCACGCTGTGATCGCTTGCAAGCGATTACAGCAATGATGCCTGACTTTCCAATAACTAAATACGGTCTTAGTTCTTAGATTGGTCGACCATTGCGTTCTGCTTGATCCATGGCATCATGCCACGCAGTTTTTCACCCACAACTTCAATTTGGTGTTCTGCGTTCAAACGACGACGGGAGATCAGGGTTGGTGCGCCAGCCTTGTTTTCCAGGATGAAGCTTTTTGCGTATTCGCCGGTTTGGATGTCTTTCAGAATCGCGCGCATTGCATTTTTGGTTTCTGCGTTGACGATCCGCGGGCCCGACACATATTCGCCGTATTCCGCGTTGTTCGAGATCGAGTAGTTCATGTTGGCGATACCGCCTTCATAGATCAGGTCGACGATCAGTTTCAACTCGTGCAGACATTCGAAATACGCCATTTCCGGTGCATAACCGGCTTCCACCAACGTTTCAAAACCGGCCTTGATCAGTTCAACGGCACCACCGCACAACACCGCTTGTTCGCCGAACAAGTCGGTTTCAGTTTCTTCGCGGAAGTTGGTTTCGATGATACCGGCACGGCCGCCACCGTTGGCAGTCGCGTACGACAATGCGACGTCACGGGCATTGCCGGATTTGTCTTGATAGATCGCGATCAGGTGAGGCACGCCGCCGCCTTGCGTGTAGGTTGCGCGCACAGTGTGGCCGGGTGCTTTTGGGGCGATCATGATGACATCCAGATCGGCACGCGGCGTGACTTGACCGTAATGGACATTGAAGCCGTGGGCAAATGCCAGCGTCGCGCCTTGCTTGGCAAATGGTGCAACATTTTCTGCGTAGACCTGGGCGATGTTTTCATCGGGCAGCAAAATCATGATGATGTCGGCAGCTTTAACAGCGTCGTTGACTTCTGCGACTTTCAGGCCAGCGTTGACTGCTTTGTCCCACGATGCGCCACCCTTGCGCAGACCGACCGTGACCTTAACGCCAGAGTCGTTCAGATTTTGCGCGTGCGCATGGCCTTGGGAGCCGTAACCGATGATCGTGACATTTTTACCTTTGATGAGCGAAAGGTCAGCGTCTTTGTCGTAAAAAACTTTCATTTTTATTCCTATTTATAATTTAATTAACAGAGAACCGTTCGGAGAGCCAAATCAGTTCGAATAATAATTCCGTTAGCCTTCAGTTAGCCTACTTGCAGCGGAAGCGTGGTCTTTTACCTTGCTTATCACAACTGCGTTTCAGCCGACCCAAGCTGGTAGTTACACTTTCAGGATACGTTCACCGCGCCCGATGCCAGAAGCACCGGTGCGTACAGTTTCCAGAATCGAAGCCCGGTCGATCGAGTCTATAAAAGCATCCAGTTTGGTTTTGGCGCCTGTCAGTTCGATAGTGTAAGTCTTGTCGGTGACATCGATAATCCGCCCACGGAAGATATCCGCAGTGCGCTTCATCTCTTCGCGCTCCTTACCGACTGCACGTACCTTGATGAGCATTAGTTCACGCTCAATATGGGCACCTTCAGTCAGATCGACTACCTTGACGACTTCAATCAGACGATTCAGATGTTTAGTAATTTGTTCAATTACCTCATCCGAACCTCTTGTCACGATGGTCATCCGTGACAAGGTCGCATCTTCGGTCGGTGCGACCGTCAATGTTTCGATGTTATAGCCACGTGCAGAGAACAGACCGACTACGCGTGAAAGCGCACCGGCTTCGTTTTCTAACAGTACAGAAATAATGTGTTGCATTACAGATCCTCCGAGCCGAGTAGCATTTCAGTCAAGCCCTTACCCGACTTCACCATCGGCCAGACGTTTTCGGTTTGATCAGTAATAAAGTTCATGAATACCAGGCGATCTTTCATGGCGAAGGCTTCTTTTAAAGCGCCGTCAACGTCTGCCGGGTTTTCAATTTTCATGCCCACATGACCGTATGATTCAACCAGTTTGGTGAAGTCCGGCAACGAGTCCATGTACGACTCGGAGTAACGCGAGCCGTAATCGATTTGCTGCCATTGACGCACCATGCCAAGGAAACGGTTGTTAAGTAAAATAATTTTTGGCGTTAAATGGTATTGTTTGCAGGTGGCCAGTTCCTGAATACACATCTGGATTGATCCTTCACCCGTAATACAGGCGACGGTCGAACCAGGATTAGCCATTTGCACGCCCATCGCGTATGGCAAGCCAACGCCCATCGTCCCCAGACCGCCGGAATTGATCCAGCGCCGCGGTTTGTCGAAACGATAATATTGCGCTGCCCACATTTGATGCTGTCCGACATCGGAGGTGATGAAGGCATCGCCGTCCGTAATCTGCCAGACTTTTTCTACTACCGATTGTGGCTTGATGAATTCTGAGGAAGTCTCATATTTAAGGCAATCGCGTGAGCGCCATTCTTGAATTTGCTTCCACCAGGCGGCCAGACCCAGGGCGTTCGGCTTGGTATCAGCGGCGTCGAGTTGCGAGAGCAATTCTTGGAGAACGTCTTTAACATTGCCGACGATAGGAATATCGACTTTGACACGTTTTGAGATTGACGATGGATCGATATCGATATGAATAATTTTGCGCTGATTACTCGCAAAATGCTTGGGATTACCGATCACGCGATCATCGAAACGCGCACCAATCGCAATCAGCACATCGCAATTCTGCATTGCCATGTTGGCTTCATAAGTACCGTGCATACCCGGCATACCGACATATTTGTCGCTGGATGCTTTATAGCCGCCCAATCCCATCAAGGTATTGGTACAAGGGAACCCCAGACGATCAACGAGTCGATTCAACTCCGGCGATGCATGCGCCAGAATTACCCCGCCGCCGGTATAGATCATCGGACGTTCAGCGGCGAGCAATAATTGCAACGCCTTGCGAATCTGTCCAGAGTGACCTTTATCAACCGGCTTGTATGAACGCATCTCAACTTCTTTTGGATACGAAAAGACGTGGCGGTGCATGGTTATATCTTTAGGGATATCAATCAGCACTGGGCCGGGGCGACCCGTGGTAGCGATATAAAATGCTTTTTTTACTGTTTCGGCCAGATCCTTGACATCTTTTACAAGGAAATTGTGCTTAACGCAAGGGCGCGTGATACCGACGGTATCGCACTCCTGAAACGCGTCTTCACCAATCGCATAGGATGGAACCTGACCCGAAATCACGATCATCGGAATCGAGTCCATATATGCGGTTGCCAGACCCGTGACTGCGTTGGTGACACCTGGACCGGACGTAACCAGAGCGACGCCGACTTTATTCGAGCTACGCGAATAGGCATCTGCCGCGTGAATCGCAGCCTGCTCGTGACGTACTAATATATGTTGAAATTTATCTTGCTGGTAAATGGCGTCATATATATACAACACCGAACCGCCGGGATAACCGAAAACGTGTTCGACTCCCTCTTCCGCCAGGCAACGGACTAAAATTTCTGCACCTGTGATGGGTAACTCTGTATCGTGATTCATGCTTCTATGTCCTTTCAAGGTCCATGGGAAATTGATCGGATGCTCTCTCCTGACGATAACGGCGGCTTGCACCACGGATTTTGGCATTCCTTTTTTGTGCATTCACGGCATGTCGTTGCGTACCCGTTGGTACGTTCCAAAATGACGTTTCGTGCGACTCGTTCAGCCAATTACCGGGAAGCGACACATCCATTCTCTCGCGCTTGTGGCACGGGTTAGAGCAAACAGCTTTCAAATATGAAGCGCGTCTTATCGCTCATCAGCATCTTGCGCTGCGTGCGAAAAGACCATGGGTACACTTCAGGATGATGAAGTGGAGTGCTACCATAATGCGTACTTTCAATTTGGTCAAGCCGTTTTCATCGATTTTGGTTGAAAAATGCGCCGAAACAAACAAAATTTTGTTTAAATGCCCCATGAGGGCTGTATTTTTGATAGCATTCGATCAGCTTGAAAACCCCACTTTACAATTCAACCTGAGGCGTGTCCGGTAAATAGGGTTACGCAACAGGGTTAAGCAAATACCCGACTTTCGCAAAATTGTCCCATTCAGGCGGGCTGAAGCGCGCTGTACGCTAAGCACAACGCCGCCGGTCGAATTTTGCGTAAGTTGTAGAATATTCAAAAAATTAGTCTTCGGCATTGATGCTACGCGAACTAACCTTTGCGACTTATCAGTATCCGTAAAATTGATTTGTCCGCAACTGGTTTGCACGCACTATGTAACAAAATTCTGAACAACTTTCAATGGCTGGCAGCGAATGACACTTAGTGTTACGCGCGCCACAATGCATGGCAACCGACAAAGAACTTTCAGATTTTCTCGAAAACGTAGAGCGACGCGCGTTTAAGCAGGCAGTTTACGCTGTTCGCAAGGATGAATCCGCATTGGACATCGTTCAGGACGCGATGATCAAACTTGCCGAAAAATACGGTGATAAACCCTCAGCAGAACTGCCGATGCTGTTTCAACGCATCTTGCAGAACACCATCCTCGACTATTTTCGCCGAGAAAAAGTGCGCAATACCTGGGTTAGTTTATTCTCCAGCATCGGTCACGATAAGGCCAGCGACGAAGATTATGATGTGCTTGAAACGTACGAGTCGGAAGACGGCTCACAAGCAGCAGAATCCAGTTCGTCGCAATTAGAACGCGAACAAATCCTCGAAATTATCGATCTAGAGGTGCAAAAGCTGCCTGGGCGTCAACGAGAAGCCTTCCTGATGCGTTATTGGGAGGACATGGATGTCGCCGAGACTGCCGCCGCAATGGGTTGCTCTGAAGGCAGTGTAAAAACACATTGCTCTCGTGCTACACACACCCTTGCGCAAGCGCTGAGGGTCAAAGGAATAAGTTTATGAGTAGCAGAGAAATTAATTTCGCGTACAAAGTACGCCACGCCCTTAACGAGCGCATTGACAATATGCCGACAGAAACAGTTGACCGGCTGGCTGCCGCACGTCAGATCGCATTGTCGCGCAAGAAAAAGGATGCGCCATTACGCATACTGGCACGGCAAAACGTTGTTGCAGGAACAGCCAACAACCTTTTTCAGAATCCATTTTCATGGCTGACACGGTTGAGCGTTGCGGCACCTATATTGGCTGGAATCGTATTATTTTTTGGTTTGTATCAGTATGAGCAACAACATCGTATTACCGAAATTGCGGCCCTTGACGCCGCCGTATTAGCAGATGAAGTCCCGCCATCCGCTTATCTTGACCGTGGCTTTGATACCTATCTTGCTAAGCATGAAGAATAAGAATGACCCTAATAACAACCTTAAAAAACATTGACCAGCACCCGGCTTCCGGTCACACCTCCGCACCCAGAGGAGCTTTTTTTAAGCGTATTTTTAAATCCCGTGCGGCCCTTGCTGCGCTGGTAACGGTAGCGGCGATGGTCATTGGATCAGTGTCAGTGCTAGTGCGCACTTCGCACGCTGCCGGCACCCCCGGCACCGGTATCACTGCCGCTAGCGCTCCTAACGCCACCAATGGCGCTAATGCCGCTAGTGCCGCTAGTGCCGATGCGACTGCCAAAACCGGTGAGCTGGCGATCAAGCGCACCCCTGCGGCACTTCCCAAAGTCATTAAAGAAAGCGATAGCAAAACAGAATGGGAGAATCTAACCGTAGCACAAAAGCAAACGTTGGCACCGTTAGAGGCTGGCTGGAATAATCAAAAACTGTCCACCAGAAAAAAATGGATCGAGATCAGCAAGCGCTTTGGCAGCTTGAGTCCCGCCGAGCAATCTCGCGTTCAGGATCGGATGCATGACTGGGTGACTCTGACGCCCGCGCAACGCCGTGAGGTGCGAGAGAATTATGCCAGGACCAGAAGGCTCGATACCGAGCAAAGGGCTAAGCGCTGGGCGGAATACCAACATTTGCCCGAGGCAGAAAAGCAGAAGCTGGCGGCAGAAGCAGCTGCAGCGAATAACCGCAAGCGCGTAACCTCTCAGGTGCTGTCAATCCCGACCAAACCAATTTTGGTCAAACCAATCCAACTTACACCAAAGCCAGCAGCACCTGTGCCATCAGCCACGGCGCCAGTGCCGGCCTTGCCGGCAGCACCCGCTCCGCCGTCGGCTCCCACACCTCCGCTTGATTCAGGTTATTAAAAGAACGGGGTCTCGGCACGCATATGCTGCTAAGACATAAACGCTGACGTATAGTGGATAATGCGGGTTTTGGTAACCAACCCTGTAAAGAAAATGCATCTTGAATTCGTCTAAATCAGCTGTCACGCCTGTTCCCACTTCCGCTCTCACGCCATCGCTAAAGCGGCGCTTCGGCAGCATGCTGTATGAGGCGATGCTGCTATTTGGCATTCTATTCATCGCGGGCCTGATCTTCTCCACGTTACTGCAGCAACGTAACGCCATGTACCTGCGACATGCGCAGCAAGTATGGCTGTTCGTCGTGATGACAGCCTATTTTGTCTGGTGCTGGAGCCACGGAGGTCAGACGCTCGCGATGAAAACCTGGCGACTTCGGTTGATCAATAAAGATGGCAGCGCAATAAGAACGAAAAATGCAGTGGTACGCTATTTACTTGCGTGGTTTTGGTTTCTGCCGGGTCTGGCTCTGGCTTGGGCTCTAGGCGCACAAGCCTGGATGCTGGCGATCATTCCGGCGCTAAACGTCATTTTGTGGGCGCTCACCGCCTATCTTGATCCTGAGCGTCAGTTTTTACACGACCGACTGGCAGGCACAAAACTGGTAGACATGGCAGAGATTGAGAAACCGGAAGGAAAAAGGCGCTGGTACCATTGATTTTGCAGCGCTTTTGAGTGGCTGCCTTTGCGTCTGTGCGTTGCCTGTTTTCTCTGGGTTGCTCTACGTTAGGACGTTACTAGTTCGATATTAAAGCGCTGCTTATGTGTTATTTATGTGTTATTTATGCCTTGCAGCACCAGCAATTCCTCTTCTGAAAATCCCGCGGCACGACGCGCCGGCAGATTAAATGGACCACGTAGCACCGGCGCGCTGTATTTCACCACAAGCATGGCAAAAGTAGCGATCGGCACCAATCCACGGTCGTCGCAAATCCAGTTATACCAATGGTTTCCAATCGCTACATGACCGACCTCCTCCCGCAAAATAATATCGAGAATGCCGGCAGCGGCCATATCTCCGGCTTGCGCAATTTTTGCGCGCACGGCAGGCGTGGCATCTAATCCCCGCGCTTCAAGAGTGCGCGGTACCAATGCCATCCGCGCTAACACGTCGTCCTTGGTTTTATCCGCCATTTCCCACATGCTGTCGTGGGCAGCAAAGTCGCCATAGGCGTATCCCAAATTTTGTAAGTGGCGCGACAACATATCAAAATGCTGGGCCTCCTAAGTGGCTACGCTCAGCCAGTCGGTGTAATACTGCTCAGGCATGTCCGCAAACCGGCAAATTGCGTCAAGTGCCAGATTGATTGCGTTAAATTCGATGTGCGCAAGTGCATGAATAAGCGCAGCGCGACCTTCTTCGGTGCGCATTGACCGGTGCTTTAATGTCTTGGGCAAGACCAACTCAGGCCGTAATGGACGTCCCGGAATAGCAGTCGCGTCCAGTGCGTTCATCAGTGGCACAGCAGGATTGACCACAAGCATGCCACCTTTAAAGGCGGAAGCGATTTTAGCAACCCTTAACACTTTGGCGGCAGGATCACGTTCCAACAGCGCGTGCAACGCCGCGGCCCGCGTCTCCCACATTTCCTCAGTCGTTACCTTATTGACCTTCTCAGGAACAAGCTCAGCTACCCCCTCATGTTTGGCGACAATAAAATCAGGATTAGGCGAACTCTTCATGCAGGCAGCAGTAAAATAGTAAACTTGGGTTAAATGGTTCTACTGTGTCACGTAGAATCTGGCTTCGGGGTGCATTCTAATACGGCGGCGTCGCATTATCATAAAAACTAGGTTTAAAATGGGCTGGATTACCGTCAGCATGCAGCGTAACGCGAACCGGGAGCAAGAACAGGTAGATAACTTAAGTAGAAAATAACTAAAAATTTGGTTATCAGTTGTACAACCAGCTATAGACTAAACCCACATATTACGGAGTATTATGAGTATCTACCAACTTGGGGAACATACTCCCCAGATCGACCCTTCAGCCTATATCACAGAAAGCGCGACGATTATCGGAAAGGTCAATATTCAAGCCGACGCTAGCGTATGGTTTGGTGCTACCCTTCGCGGCGATAACGACCTGATAACGATTGGTCGCGGCAGCAATGTTCAGGAAAACTCTGTTTTGCATACTGATAATGGTTTTCCGCTGACAATTGGCGAAAACGTCACCGTCGGTCATCAAGTCATGTTACACGGATGTACCATCGGCGATGGGTCCTTGATTGGCATTCAAGCCGTGGTATTAAATGGCGCCCGGATTGGCAAAAACAGTCTGGTTGGCGCTGGCGCCCTAGTTACTGAAGGTAAAGAATTTCCTGACAATGCATTGATCATCGGCTCCCCTGCTAAAGTTGCAAGGATATTAAGCGAGGAAGAAATTTTAAAAATCGCGCGCGGCGGGCAACATTACGCCAAACGCGGGCAAGAATACAAAACGCAACTTAAGAAAATCGGCTAAACAATAATGACCGAAAAAGATATAAAGGACGTGATGGAAATCAACAGCGACAATCTCCAGAAATTCATGATCGAAAACGCTTCGGTACGCGGCGAACTAGTCGAGCTTTCTGATACATGGAAACAGGTTTTGGCACTCCGCGAGTATCCACCCGCAGTCGTTACTTTGCTCGGTGAAATGATGGCGGCTGCCGCTCTTCTGAGTGCCAATCTGAAGTTCAATGGTGTGATTGTGATGCAAATCCACGGCGATGGTCCAATCCGGCTGCTCGTCGTTGAATGCGATGGAAAGTTGCAAATGCGCGCCACCGCTAAACTAGTGCCCGACGCAGTGGTTGAAGACACTGCCACGCTGGCTGAACTGCTCAACGTGAATGGTCACGGTCGCTTTGCGATCACGCTTGATCCCCAGGATAAAATGCCGGGACAACAACCCTATCAGGGCATCGTGCCGCTTGATGGTGACAACGTGGCAGAGGTTATCGAAAACTACATGTTGCGCTCCGAGCAACTTGATACCAAATTGTGGCTTGCTGCTGACGGCAACATATCACGTGGCCTGTTACTGCAAAAGTTACCGAACCACGGCGGCGTTGGTATCACTGAGGAAGACCCACTCGAAAGCTGGAACAGGGTCGCCATGTTAGGCGCTACATTACGCCCTGCCGAAATGTTGTCGACCGATATTCAAACACTGCTGCGCCGCTTGTTTTGGGAAGAAACGGTACGCGTTTTTGAGCCGCAACATCCGCGCTTTGTCTGTAATTGCTCGCGCGAGAAAGTCGGAAATATGCTGCAAATGCTGGGGCAAAAAGAGGTGGACGAAGCGATTGAAGAATTAGGCAAGGTGTCGGTTGACTGTGACTTCTGTGGTCAAAATTATGCGTTCGATCAAGTTGACTGTGCACACCTTTTCACGACAAGCGCACGGGCAGAAACATTGTTGGGCACCGGCGATATTAAGCATTGACTATAAGTAGGCGCTGTAGGCCTGAACTGGGCCTGACTGTAGACACAGTCGGCTAATATTAATATAGGCAATGACTAAAAGCACAGCATCGAAAATGCGGGTGAAGATCGACGCAGACCAAATGCTGTTCAGTCCGACCCCGCTAGGTAGTATAAAAATGATCAGCTTAATCGATGGTCGATGGTCGATGGTCAATGGTCAATGGTCAATGGTCAATGGTCAATGGTCAATGGTCAATGGTCAATGGTCAATGGTCAATGGTCAATGATTAATAATCCATGATCAATGATCATTGATCAACAAGGGGCCGCGCTATACGGTCCCATATCAAATGTCAATCGCGCACTTCTGGGTAAGCAGTACGGGTCGGTTTAGCCCTTGCCTCTTTGATATTAAGTTTGGCAGGCTTACCATTCTTAAGCACGACCGAAGAAGATTTCTCTTTTGGCTCGATTAGTGGATTGCTCGGAATGGCCGCACCGACCTTATCGGACAACTGCTGCGCTTCTCGTAGCGTAGACAAGTTTTCAGTATTATTGGGATTCAAAATCTGCACAAAAATTTCGTCTTGCTTAATCATGCCCAACTCAGTACGTGCGCGCTCTTCCACCGCCCCCGTACCTTCTTTAAGATCATGCACTTCAGAACCCAGCTTAGCATTACGGGCTTTAAGGTCGTCGATCTTTTCATGCGCAAGCACAACCTGCTGCCCCATGTCTGCAACCAGCAGCCAGCCACCTTTTCCAAGCCATAGAGGATACTGGATCAAAACCAGCAATATCGTCAGACAAATAGCGATAAGACGCATCAACAATCCATATTCAATTACTGCAAATTCGGTCAGCGATCGCAATAACGCGCTGACAGGTTTTGCACGAAGAACCTTCCACGATCCTACTCCGCAGACGTGATTTGGTGCTTGTGGCGCTCAAAACCTACGTGGTCACGCGACCCTTTTGGTTTCTCCCGCCATTTATGACCATCTGACGCCCGCTCGTTGCAGACCGCAAACCGATCCTAATCAGTATTTGTAATACATTTACTTCAAATTATAAAAAGCCGAGCGGCCCGGATAACTGGCGATGTCTCCCAAATCTTCTTCGATGCGCAACAGCTGGTTGTACTTGGCCATCCGATCAGAGCGCGACATAGAGCCGGTCTTGATCTGAAGCGCGTTGGTACCAACTGCGATATCCGCTATGGTTGAATCTTCTGTCTCGCCAGAGCGATGGGAAATCACGGCAGTGTAGCCCGCGCGTTTTGCCATCTCAATCGCTGCAAACGTTTCTGTCAACGTACCGATTTGGTTAATCTTGATCAGGATCGAGTTAGCGATGTTTTTCTCGATACCTTCACGCAAGATCTTGGTATTGGTCACGAACAGATCATCGCCGACAAGCTGGATCTTTTTACCAAGGGTCTCAGTCAACAATTTCCAGCCGTCCCAATCGTCTTCGGCCATGCCGTCTTCGATACTGATAATAGGATATTTGTCGCACCACGATGCCAGCAAACCCGTGAACTGAGCACTTGTCAGGCTCATATCTTCACCGGCCAACACGTATTTTCCGTCTCTGTAGAATTCACTTGCAGCGCAATCCAGCGCCAACGCGATTTGTGTGCCGGGTTCATAACCGGCTGCCTCAATTGCCTGGATAATCAGTTTAAGCGCATCTTCATGGCTGGCAACTGATGGCGCAAATCCGCCTTCATCGCCGACCGAAGTTGTCAAACCTTTTTCTTGCAGGATTTTCTTCAGGGCGTGAAATACTTCTGCACCGTAGCGAATTGCCTCGCGGAAACTTGGCGCGCCGACCGGGATAATCATGAACTCCTGAATGTCCAGATTATTGTCCGCGTGCGCACCGCCATTGATAACGTTCATCATCGGCACCGGCATCTGCATCGCTCCGCTACCGCCGAAATAACGATAAAGGGGGAGACCGGCCTCTTCCGCCGCGGCCTTGGCAACTGCCATTGAAACCGCTAACATAGCGTTGGCACCTAAACGACCCTTGTTTTCAGTGCCATCAAGATCGATCAATGTACGATCAAGGAACGCTTGCTCATTGGCGTCTAAACCCATGATCGCTTCAGAAATCTCGGTATTAATATGTTCGCAGGCTGTCAAAACACCTTTACCACCGTAACGTTTTTTGTCACCGTCACGCAATTCAATTGCCTCGCGCGAACCGGTTGAAGCACCGGATGGGACGGATGCGCGACCCATCACGCCGGATTCCAGCAGGACATCGCATTCGACAGTCGGGTTGCCGCGTGAATCAATAATTTCGCGGCCAATGATGTCAACAATTGCACTCATGTATTTCTCTCTTCGTAGGATGACGTCTTCATTAATGCTCGACCTGAGGTCTTGATTAATGTCTCGATGAATGTCTCGATAAATGGCTACAGGGCGCTCGGGTGAAGTAGCACGATCGATCAGCGCTTTCAGTCACTCATCACTTTACCGATTTCCCGAGTCGTCGCGTAGCCGATAATGTAGCCCCACGTAACATGCGCGCTATGATTACTAAATGATAGCGCGCATATCAGGTTTAAGCGAAATGGGTTTCTAAAAAACCATTCCTTTTTACAACGCGGTCTAGCTCGATCATTGTTGCCAGCAACTCTTTCATCCGCGACAATGGCACGGCGTTAGGGCCGTCCGACATCGCCATTGCTGGATTAGGGTGCGTTTCCATAAATACACCCGATATGCCAACGGCGATCGCGGCACGCGCTAATACTGGGACAAACTCGCGTTGACCACCTGAAGTACTACCTTGCCCACCCGGCAACTGTACTGAGTGGGTGGCGTCAAATACAACGGGGCATCCAGTCTCGCGCATGATCGCCAGCGAGCGCATGTCCGAGACCAGATTGTTGTAACCAAACGACGCGCCACGCTCACAGGCCATAAAATTATCTTCTGGCAAACCCGCCTCGCGCGCTGCTGCACGGGCTTTATCAATCACGTTGGTCATATCGTGCGGGGCCAAAAACTGACCTTTTTTGATATTAACCGGTTTGCCGGACTGGGCACACGCGCTAATAAAATCGGTTTGACGACATAAAAACGCTGGCGTCTGCAATACGTCTACGACAGAAGCGACCGGTTTAATTTCATCAATCTCGTGAATATCTGTAAGCACCGGCACACCGATTTGTTTCTTTACGTCGGCCAGAATTTCCAGGCCTTTTTCCATGCCGAGGCCGCGGAACGAAGTGCCGGAAGAACGGTTGGCCTTGTCGAATGACGACTTGTAAATAAAGTTGATGCCCAGCGCACTGGTGATTTCTTTTAACTGACCAGCAGTGTCGAGCGCCATCTGACGAGACTCAATCACACAAGGACCAGCGATCAAAAAAAACGGATGATCCAGACCAATATCGAAGCCGCAGAGTTTCATGTTCTTTCCTTATGCCTTAGGATTTTTTGCAAGAGCTTGTTGATGTGCTAATGCAGCCGAAATGAACGAGATAAACAATGGATGTCCATCCCGTGGCGTGGACTTGAACTCTGGATGATATTGCACGCCGACGTACCACGGGTGTGCATGCTCTCCGGTCCGTGGCAACTCCATCACTTCGCACAAATCTTCGTTAGGTGTACGCGCCGACACCACCAAACCGGCGGCTTCAATGCGATCCAGATAATGATTGTTTGCCTCATAGCGGTGGCGATGACGCTCGGTAACGGTGGAACCGTAGATTTCAGAGGCTAGCGTATCCGGTTTAATCTCGCAAGTCTGCGCGCCCAGACGCATGGTGCCGCCCAAATCGGAATTCACGTCCCGGGTTTCGACTTTGCCGTCATGATTTTGCCATTCGTTGATAAGCGCAACCACGGGTTGTTCGGTTTGTTCATCGAACTCAGTGGAATTTGCCAACGGCAAACCGGCTACATTACGCGCATATTCAAGCAACGCGACCTGCATACCCAGACAGATGCCAAGGTAAGGTATTTTATTTTCACGCGCAAAACGGGCAGCCAGAATCTTGCCTTCAACGCCACGTTTACCAAATCCGCCAGGAACCAGAATAGCATCGTACTTTATCAGCGAACCGGCACCATTGGCTTCGATTTCTTCTGAGTCCAGATATGCGATATTGACGCGGGATTCTGTATGAATACCGGCGTGACGCAATGCTTCAGTCAATGATTTATATGACTCAGTCAAGTCGACGTATTTGCCGACCATGCCGATGGTCAGTTCATGCTTAGGATTTTCAAGGGCGCTGACAAGGTTGGTCCACATTGTCAAATCGGCTGGCTTTGGCGACAAACCAAGTTTTTCGCAGATGATCGCGTCCAAACCTTGGTCGTGCAGCATCTGTGGGATCTTGTAGATGGTATCTACGTCCCACACTGAAATCACGGCAGCGCTTTCAACATTAGAAAACAGTGAAATTTTGGCGCGTTCTTCGTCAGGTATCGGACGATCCGCACGACACAATAGCGCGTCTGGCAAGATGCCTATTTCACGCAATTTTTGTACGCTGTGCTGGGTTGGCTTGGTTTTAAGTTCGCCTGCCGATGGCAGGTATGGCACCAGTGTTAAATGTACAAAAGCCGCAGCCTTACGCCCAGCACGCAAACTCAGTTGACGGGATGCTTCAAGAAACGGCAATGATTCAATATCTCCAACGGTTCCGCCGATTTCTACCAGAGCGACGTCAAATCCTTGTGCGCCACGGTAAATGTAATCCTGAATTTCGTTGGTGATATGTGGAATCACCTGCACAGTTTTGCCGAGGTATTCACCACGACGCTCTTTACGTATTACGGCTTCGTATACTTGACCGGTTGTAAAGTTATTGACTTTTTTCATGCGCGTTGTAATAAAACGCTCATAGTGGCCGAGATCGAGGTCAGTTTCCGCGCCATCGTCGGTGACAAATACTTCACCGTGCTGAAGCGGACTCATGGTACCTGGATCAACGTTGATATACGGATCAAGCTTAATGAGGGTGACTTTTAGGCCGCGCGATTCAAGGATCGCGGCGAGGGAAGCGGCGGCAATCCCTTTACCTAGGGAAGACACGACGCCGCCAGTAACAAATACAAACTTGGTCATTGCGGAAGGTGCCGAACGGCACATGCGGGAAATTCGAATTATACCTCAATCGGGGGCAACTTTTATTGAAAAAAGTGCAGGAATGTTGGCATTAGTGGCGTTTCCACCTTGACCATACCTTGACCATATATCACAAACCGGAATTCTCCTAAGTAAAAATAAACAAGAGAATCGACAACGCCGTTGCCGAAACCGATTAAAGCAGTGATCGGCAAGAAACGGTGACACATGTGATAATTCGGCACTGCCGCACAACCATTCATCGCTATCAACCTGGACATCTCCGTGTTTTTATTTTTAGTGCAGCGCCATCAGGACCAAGGCCGTTCGATCAATCGTCAGTGCTATTCAGTATGAGCAGACTTTTTACCGATCTGGAAGGCGACGACGGTATTTCAGGTGCTCAAAGACGTGTAGCTATCATCGTTATGGTAATGGGCACCGGCATGACGGTGCTCGATGGTTCGATCGTCAATGTCGCTCTCCCCATCATCGCACGTGATTTACACGTCATTCCCTCCGCAGCGGTGTGGATTGCCAATGCCTATATTTTGGCTGGTGCAATGACCATGGTCGCCTTTGCCTCGCTGGGCGACGTGATTGGATTTCGGCGCCTGTACATGGGCGGCATTATGTTATTTACGCTCAGCTCGCTGGGGTGCGCATTGTCCCAGTCATCGGAGTCGCTCAACATAATGCGCTTCATTCAGGGGATAGGTGCAGCAGCGGCCATGAGCATCGGGCCTGCGCTGTATCGGAATATCTTCCCAACGCGCTTGCTCGGATCGGCACTAGGTATCAATGCGATGGTCGTAGCATCCTCATTAGCGGCAGGCCCGGCTATCGGCGGTGCGATGCTATCGGTCTTGAACTGGCCGTGGCTATTTGCCGTCAACGTTCCAATCGGCATTGTCACCTTGGTCCTCGCGCGGCGCGTGTTACCGTCCGATCGCGGTCGCGGTGGGAAATTTGACATCGCCGGTGCGCTTTTATCGGCAGTGGCGCTGGCCACGATTGTGCTGGCAGTTGATGGATTGTCGCGGCATGACAGTGCAGGCAACGAAGTCGCTCTGCTGGCGGTAGCGATTGTCGCAGTGGTACTGTTTATCTATCGGCAAAAGCGTGCTGCCGCACCGCTATTACCGCTTGACATATTTTCTTCCATCCGTTTCTCGATGGCAGTCGCCACCTCACTTTGCTCATTTGTCGGGCAAGGTATCGCGTTCATAGCGCTGCCGTTTCTGTTTCAGGGCGCTTATGGATTTAGCCCCTTGATGTCGGCTGCGCTGTTTACCCCATGGCCTGTGGCGATTGTGATCGTCGCCCCCATCGCAGGCCGAATGGCGGATCGCTATCCTGCGGCCCTGCTGTCAACTTACGGTTTAGCCTTATATACCGTAGGCTTAGTTTTACTTGCTTGCCTTGGCACACACCCATCGATTATCGACATTTTATGGCGGGCCTTCATCTGCGGTCTGGGCTTCGGTTTTTTCCAAAGTCCAAACAACCGCGAAATGATGAGCAACGCACCAAGGTCACGCAGCGGCACCGCCTCCGGAATACTGGCAATCGCCCGCACCTTTGGGCAATCGCTGGGCGCGGCAATGGTCGCTATCGCGCTGACTGCGGCTAGCAGTCGCTTTGGTACGGGAGCGGAAAATACCGCTTTAATCGATGCCAGCGCGGTACATTTGTCGTTATGGATCGCCGCCACGGCAACCCTGCTGGCGACTACGATTAGTGCTTTGCGTATTCGGCATGGCAAATAAATAAATAAAGACTTGGTAGTCCGGACATGACCCAATCCTAAACTTTAGCGGTGGAGCATTGCATTACTAACTCTATGCAATTAGCCTGCATCCACACAAGTGCTTTGGCGTATCTGCGCAAAAGCGATTTACCCCCTCCCCTTTTAGCTGCCGCATCGATTTGATACCAAACTGACAAATTTGTCATATTCATGACAGCCTGTCGTTCCTCGCTCCCCCTTACATTAGCGGTGTAAGCATGCCGTCCGGTAGCCACGCGCATTGCCGCACGGCATTTTTTCCAATAGCTAAACCGCTCAGTGCAGCCCATGATCTCGACCAAATTTATTCCTCATCATCGCGCATGCTTTGCGTCCCCAATCAATGCTTCGATCTCCTTGATCGGACCGCGTACTGCGCCGACTACAACCATATTCCTTAATGGGTGCAAGCGCGCGCTTTCTCCTACGGGTCTCGCGACCGGATTGGCTGCGATTGCCATGCTGCTGGGCGGATGCGCCGCCGGACCGGATTATGTGCGTCCGCCATTGGATACCCCGAGCGCGTATAAAGAAAACATCGCATGGAAAACGGCGACGCCGCAGCAGATTGATCCCCACCATAGCTGGTGGGAAATTTATGGCGACAGCACACTTAATACGCTTATGACCGAGGCCAATCGGGCCAACCAGAATATTAGTCAGGCCGAGGCGCAATATCGGCAGTCACGCGCTGTCGCTGATCTTGCGCGGGCAGGTTTTTGGCCGACCGCAAGTGTCGGTGTCGGCGTTGGTCGTGCCCGCATTGTTTCTAGTGGCATACCAGCCCTCGGCAATAACTACTCGGCCTCGCTCAATGCCAGTTGGGAGCCGGACCTCTGGGGCGGCGTTCGTCGTGTGGTGGAATCGGGCGAGGCTGGTACGCAGGCTAGCGCAGCTGATCTTGCTGCGGCACGACTCAGCATCCAGACTACGCTGGCGCAAGACTATTTGCAGCTGCGCACTACCGATCAGCTGAAGGATCTGTATGCGCGTACTGATGCCACGTTTGCACGCTCGCTTGCACTGATCCAACACCAGTATGACGCAGGTGTGGCGTTACGCTCGGACGTTGCGCAAGCCGAGACCCAACTAAGAACGGCGCAGGCACAGGCGATCGATCTGGATGCACAGCGTAATCAACTCGAACACGCGATCGCCATTTTGCTCGGCAAGGCACCGGCTGAATTTACGCTGACGGCCGTGCCGTCCGCATCCATGTCGCCGCTGGTAGCACCTTTACCGCTGATCCCGCCAGGCCTGCCATCGGACTTACTGGAACGGCGTCCTGATATCGCGGCCGCAGAACGCCGCGCTGCGCTGGCGAACGCCAACATCGGTGTTGCCAGAGCGGCCTACTTCCCGGCCCTGATGCTGGGTGCAGGCGGCGCGTTCAATTCGGCCAGTCTTGCGCAATGGTTTAATACCCCGGGCCGCGTATGGTCGCTTGGCGCTTCATTGGCGCAAACTATTTTTGATGGCGGATTGCGGCGTGCGCGCAGCGCTCAGGCTATTGCAGCGTACGACATCGCGGTCGCACAATACAAACAGACGGTATTGAGTGGCTTTCAGGATGTTGAGGATAATCTTTCGACCTTGCATGTTCTTGATCAGGAAGGGTCGGTGCAGGATCAGGCCGTCGTCGCCTCAGAGCTGTCGGCGCGACTTGCATTGCTGCAATATCGCGCTGGAACGACCACCTTCCTGAGTGTCGCAACCGCACAAACACTGGCGTTATCAAATGCCCGCACCGCAGTACAAATACGCGGTCGTCAACTGGTGGCTAGCGTGGGGCTGATAAAAGCTATCGGCGGTGGCTGGGATGCCAGCGCGCTAAAAAAAGAGCCACTAAAAAAGAGCCGCTAATACAAGGTGCGCAAAATCATGATGCAAGTGGCGAGGCCGCGATCAAACCAGTCAAGTCGGCTACTCCGGCGGCAAATACGGACGCAGCGCAAGCCTTGCACGCCCAACCCAGTAATAACACCAATTAATTTATGAGTGACCCTATGTCGACACCATTTTTCAAGCGCCGCTCAACGCATATCATTGGCACCGTACTCATCCTCCTGGTTGCTGTCGGAGCCTGGAAAGGAAAGCACAAGGCAAGCACCGCCGCCGTCACCCAAACTCCGCCAATTGAGGCCTCCGTTGCATTGGTGAAACAACAGGATGTTCCGATCTATCTGACCGGCGTTGGGACAGTAACAGCCAATGCCAATGTCACCGTGAGAACCCGGATCGACGGCCAGCTCGATAAGGTAGCATTTATCGAAGGACAGGACGTTAAAGCGGGACAGTTACTTGCGCAGATTGACGCGCGCGCATTGCAAGCGCAACTAGAGCAGGCACAAGCCCAAAAATCCAAAGATCAGGCGCAATTGAGCAATGCCAGACTGGATCTGCAGCGTTACACCGTATTACGCGAACAAGATGCGGCAACCCAGCAAACGCTCGACACGCAAAAAGCGCTAGTTGGTCAACTGGGCGCTGCGTTAAAAACCGATGATGCGCAAATCAGCTACGCTAAAGTGCAACTGGGCTACACCACGATTAATGCGCCGATCAGCGGTCGGGTTGGTGCGCGCCTGATAGATGCAGGCAATATAGTGCACGCCGCAGACGCCACTGGCCTGGTCGTGATTAACCAGATTGACCCGATCACCACGGTGTTTACATTGCCGGAGGATAACTTTCAGATCATCAACAAGTCGTTACAGGGAAGTCATCCGCCGCTCAAGGTTGCGGCTTTTGACCGAAATAATAATCAGCCCCTTTCCAGTGGGCATCTGACGCTGTTGAACAATCAAATCGACACTACTTCAGGCACCGTGCAATTAAAGGCGACGTTTGAAAACCCGACCCATGTGTTATGGCCGGGGCAATACGTTAATGTACGTCTCTACCTTGCTGATCTGTCGCAGGCACTTACCGTTCCAGCGGCGGCAGTCCAGCGCGGTCAGGACGGTACTTACGTGTATGTCGTCGGTGCCGACAATAGCGTTAAACCCCAAGCCGTGCACGTGGTCCAGATTCAGGATGGTACCGCCGTCATCGACAAAGGCGTCGTCGCCGGCGAAAAAGTAGTCACCGATGGGCAATATAAGCTTAAACCTGGTGACAAGATTGTGGAAACCGATCCATCTACAGCGGCTACGGCAAAGCCTGCCGCGCCCGCAACCACCCCTGCTACTGCCGCTTCCACCGCTACTACCCCTACTACCCCTACTCCAACTACTCCAACTACTAAGGGAGCAGCGAATTGAGTATCTCCGCTGCCTTTATCAAGCGCCCCATCGGCACCACTCTGCTGGCTATCGCCATCATGCTGGTTGGCGTTGCGGTGTGGCCCTTGCTGCCGGTCGCTCCGTTGCCGCAGGTCGACTTCCCGACGATTCAAGTGTCCGCCAGTCTGCCCGGTGCCAATCCGGAGACCATGGCATCGAATGTAGCGCAACCGCTGGAACGCCAGTTTTCGTTGATCGCAGGATTGTCGCAGATGACCTCAACCAGTGCGCTTGGCTCATCCCAAATCACATTGCAATTTGATTTAAATCGCAATATTGACGCCGCCGCGCTTGACGTTCAGGCCGCGATTAATGCTTCCAGCGGCCAACTCCCGGCTAACTTGCCGAACCCGCCGACGTTCCGCAAAATCAACCCGGCGGACTCACCAATTCTGGTGATGGCGGTGCAATCTTCAACGTTACCGCTAATCGAAGTGAACGACTTCGCCGATAATATTCTCGCGCAGCAAATTTCGCAGATTACGGGCGTCGGTCTGGTTAATATTGGCGGTGCTCAAAAGCCCGCCATCCGGATTCAGGTTGACCCCACCAAACTGTCGGCACTGGGGATGAACCTGGAAGACATACGCGGTGTTATTGCCAGCACTACCGTAAATCAACCCAAGGGAACAATTGATGGTGACAGACAAAGTTTTACGGTCTACACCAATGATCAATTATTAAAAGCGAAACCATGGAACGACATGGTACTGGCATATAAAAATGGTGCGCCCATTCGCGTTAGCGATATTGGCATCGCCATTGACGCACCCGAAAACATGAAAGTGGCAGGATGGGCCTTCGCCGGTGCCGCCGCACCTGCCGATAGTACCGTCATCAATGGCCGCTCAATCGTACTGGCGATCACCAAGCAACCGGGTGCTAATGTCATTGAAACCGTCAACCGCATCAAGGCTGCGTTACCGCGTCTGCAGGCTGCCATCCCGCCGTCGGTGCGTGTGAATACGCTGATTGATCGCACGCAGACCATCCGTGCCTCGGTATTGGATGTTGAACTGACGCTGATGCTGACGATTGCTTTGGTGGTGATGGTAATTTTTATGTTCTTGCGGAATATTCCCGCAACCTTAATCCCCAGCGTCACTGTACCGCTGGCGCTGATGGGCACCGCCGCCGTGATGTATCTGGTCGGCTTCAGTCTGGATAATTTATCGCTGATGGCACTTACCATTGCAGTGGGATTTGTCGTGGATGACGCGATTGTGATGCTGGAGAACATTTACCGCTACGTCGAAGAAGGCATGACGCCGATGGAGGCTGCCTATAAAGGCGCGGCCGAAATCAGCTTTACTATTATCTCAATATCGGTATCACTGGTTGCGGTGTTTATTCCGCTGCTGCTGATGGGCGGCATTGTTGGTCGCCTGTTCCGCGAATTTGCGGTAACCGTCACGTTGACCATCGTTATATCGGTCATCATTTCGCTCACGTTGACGCCGATGTTGTGCTCACGATTTTTGCGTAATCACCACGACGAAAAGCACGGGCGACTCGCGTTGATGTTTGAACGTGGATTCGATGCCATGCTGAATAGCTACAAGCGCGGTTTGCACGTTGTTATGCGTCATCAATTCGTCACGCTGTGTGTCTTTATTTGCACCTTGATCGCTACCGTGGTGCTGTTCATGATCATACCAAAAGGTTTTTTTCCGCAGCAAGACACCGGCTTCATTTTTGGCTTTGCCGAATCCGCTCAGGATGCATCGTTTGCCTCCATGAATACCAGAATGCTAAAACTGGCCGATGTCATTCGCAAAGATCCCGACGTCACCGGTTTCGGTATGAGCGGCGGGCAGGCGACCTTTAATACTGGCAATTTCTTTATCAGCCTGAAACCAAAAGACGAGGGCCGCTCAGCCAGCGCCGACGAGATCATCACGCGCTTGCGACCGCAACTGGCGCAAGTTCAGGGCGTTAATTTGTTCCTGCAAGCAGGACAGGATATTAATGTTGGAGGACGATTATCGCGTACGCAGTATCAATACACGATCACTGATTCTTCGCTCTCGGAACTGGATGTATGGGCACCCCGACTGTTAGCACGTTTCCGTCAGTTACCGACATTGACGGACGTCGCCTCCGATCAACAAAATGCAGCGGCGACCGCGACGTTGACCATCGATCGCGCCCGCGCATCGAGCTTCGGCATTTCACCCGCGCTGATCGACGCCACCATTTATGACGCCATTGGTCAGCGTCAGGTTGCGCAATATTTTACGCAAGTCAACAGCTATCACGTTGTACTGGAAGTGACCCCATCACTTCAGACCGATCCAGCATTGTTTGACAAGCTTTATATGACCTCGCCATTGACAGGTCGGCAGGTACCGCTATCGAGCTTCATTAAGGTCGATACCACCAAGACTGGCTATCTGTCGATCAGCCATCAAAGTCAGTTCCCGGCGGTAACGATCTCGTTCAATCTGGCACCGGGCGCGTCGCTGGGTGATGCTGTCACAGCGATTCAGAAAGCGCAGGAGGAAATGGGCGTTCCGCATACCTTGACCGGTGCATTTCAGGGCGCGGCAAAAGCGTTCGGCGACTCGTTGTCATCGCAACCGTATTTGATCGCTGCGGCGCTGGTGACCGTGTATATTGTGCTCGGCTTGCTATATGAGAGTTACATCCATCCGTTAACTATTTTATCTACGCTGCCCTCCGCCGGGGTCGGCGCGCTGTTGATCCTGATGCTGGGAGGCTATGATCTGAGTGTGATTGCGCTGATCGGCATCATATTATTGATCGGAATTGTGAAGAAGAATGGCATCATGATGGTGGACTTTGCGCTCACTGCCGAGCGCGACAAAGGCATGTCACCCGAAGATGCCATTTTTCAAGCGTGCCTGCTGCGTTTCCGCCCGATCATGATGACGACAATGTGCGCATTATTAAGCGGCTTGCCCCTGATGCTGGGTCATGGCGCAGGTTCCGAACTGCGCCGCCCTTTGGGCTACGCGATGGTCGGCGGTTTGATTTTGTCGCAGATACTGACACTATTTACCACGCCGGTTATCTATCTCTACCTGGATCGGGCGCACTTTTGGTATGAGCACCGTAAAGCGGGGCGTAAAGCACGTAAGGCCGCAGCAAAAAGCGCAACGCCTGTACTTGAGTAAATTCGTTGCCAGGCGTTACTGGATAGCTGCAGCAGGTAGCGCGATTAGTAACTTTTGGAGGAAAATGAAAATGTTGTCAACCACGGTGGGCCTGTTGAAGCTGCGCATCGCCGAATATTCTGTACTGCTTTATTAATAAGATAATTGATGTACCGGAGACTGGTTCAAGTATGAAAATCCTCATAGTCGAAGATGAGTTGAAAACCGCTGATTACCTCTACAAAGGACTGACTGAACAAGGCTGCACCGTTGACCTTGCGCATAACGGTATCGACGGCCAGCATCTGGCATTACAACATGATTACGATGTCATCGTACTGGATGTAATGCTGCCCGGGATTGATGGATTCTCGGTATTGCGCGCGCTTCGTACAGTGAAGCATACACCAGTCATCATGCTGACCGCGCGCGATCACGTGGAGGATCGCATCAAGGGTTTGCATGACGGTGCGGATGACTATCTGATCAAACCATTTTCGTTTCTTGAGCTTTTGGCGCGTCTGCAAGCGTTGGCGCGCCGTGGTAGAACGCAGGAACCGATTCAGTTGCGCATCGGTGACTTGCATATTGATTTGCTTAGTCGGAAGGCTTATCGGGGCGAAGGCGGTACGCGGATTGACTTGACGGCTAAAGAGTTTTCATTGCTGGTTGTGCTGGCGCGGCGGCAAGGAGATATTCTGTCTAAGACTGCGATTGCGGAACTGGTCTGGGACATGAATTTTGACAGCAATACCAATGTCGTCGAAGTGGCCATAAAGCGCCTTCGGAGTAAACTGGATATGCCGTTCAGCCCAAAATTGCTCCACACCATCCGCGGGATGGGTTATGTGCTGGAGTTGAGGAAGGATGAAAAGACCGAATGAAGCGCTCTATTACAGTTCGTCTGGTGACGATGTTTGCCGCTGCCGCATTACTAACTTTTTCGCTCATCGGAGCCTCTCTCTACAGCGTCGTTAGCAGCGAATTACAACGACATCAGCAGGAAGAATTACACACGATATTCCAGGACATGCAGTACATGATCGACCATAACGGCACCGTTGAGCGCTGGCCGAGGGTGCAGGCAAAGCTAGACACCCTGACGCCCACCGATGGCAGTCGCCGATACTGGATTTTAAGCGACGATACCCGTTTTCAGTTTGGTAAAGGGCTTGCTGAAATCGATAGTCTGCAACGCGACCGCGATGGGCTGGGCACGATGCAACTCCGCAAGCGTGAGTACCCGCTATTGACGATGACTAAAACCATCAGCGCCTTTGAGCAACGACCGCCAGTTCGCCTGATTGTGGGCATTGATTCAGAGCCGTATTATCACACCCTGCATGCCTTTGTGATCGCACTGATTAGTTTGTCCCTCGCTGGCGTTGCGCTGGTAATGCTACTGGGATACTGGATCGCGAAAGTCAGTTTGCGACCACTAAAACAACTCTCCAATGAGGCGCAAATCCTGAGTCCTAAAGCGCTCTCTCAGCGCTTGCAAGTGGCCCGTCTGCCGGACGAACTATCTGATCTCGCAACGACTTTTAACGGCGCATTAGACCGCATTGAAAACGCTTACACCCAACTGGAAGGTTTCAATGCCGACGTCGCGCACGAGTTGCGCACCCCGTTAGCCAACTTAATTGGCGAGACGCAGGTAGCGCTATCGCGCGAGCGCAGTGCTGTGGAATTTCAAGAAGTCTTGCAATCAAATCTGGAGGACCTGGAGCGCGTCCGATCCATCATTAACGACATGCTTTTTCTGGCACGCGCCGATCAGGGAACGCACGCGACCGGCTTGATTGTCGCCTCGATTGCGCTGCAAGTCAGCAAGACGGTGGAGTTTTTTGAGTTCATTCTGGATGACTCTGATATGCGCGTTAGCATTGTTGGCGATGTCACTGTCGAAGCGCCAATCGAAACCGCATTGTTCCGACGCGCGATGAGCAATCTGTTACAAAATGCGATTCAGCACTCAAGCGCAGACGCGCAAATTATCATCAATATAACGCAAGAAACCGACCAGATTAAAGTCGCCGTTTCGAACCCCGGCGATCCGATTCATGACAGCCATTTAAACCGCTTATTTGACCGTTTCTACCGGGTCGATGCAGCCCGACATGATCGGGGCGAACAGCATGGTTTTGGACTGGGCCTGGCGATTGTAAGAGCGGTCGCTAATATGCATGGCGGAAGCGTGTTTTCTAGCTCCGTGGATGGCATGACCACGATCGGATTTAGCGTACGCACGGCGGCTGCTACTATTTTGCTCTAAACGGTGAATGTAACGCTCAGGCCATTGCAGGAGCAAAATCCATTGCGATGCTTGATGCGTGTAACACTTTTGTACCGAACATTTGTATCGGTAGGATAGTCGTTAGCGCTATTTTATTTTTGGAAAGGTCAGAGTATGCCGGCAGCGCTTATGGCTACCGCGGTAACGCAATTTTAAGAATCAGGCAAACCTGAAATTTCCATTAGATGCGTTCGAATGAATGCGCAATAACGATGTGCAAAAAAAGACGGGGAAGGTAGATATTAAAAATAAAGAGGCGAGCCTTGTCTGCGGCACTTGCGGGAAATAGCTGTGGCTGCTTCGTTCCCGACCTGACCAGATTCACCATGCCACAATGCGCAGGGGCCCGCCAAGCCGAATTGTACCGCATCATCGCGAATTGGTCTCTTTTTTTCGCGGTGGTGCGGTCAATTTCCTAAAAAATTAACGGATTGCAACCAATCGCCGAACCATCTTATAAACCCAACTCCTGCCAAATTTGATCAACACGGGCCTTCACTTCTTTTGTCATCGAGATTGTTGTACCCCATTCCCGTGTCGTTTCGCCTGGCCACTTATTGGTAGCATCAATTCCCATCTTGCTTCCCAAGCCGCTTACTGGCGACGCAAAATCCAGATAATCGATCGGCGTGTTGTCGACCAATGTAGTATCACGCAGCGGGTCAACCCGGGTCGTGATGGCCCAGATGACTTCGTTCCAGTCACGGATATTAACGTCCTCATCCACTACGACGATAAACTTGGTATACATAAATTGTCGTAAAAAACTCCAGACCCCAAACATCACCCGCTTCGCATGACCGGCGTAGGCTTTTTTGATCTGCACTACTGCCATACGATAGCTGCAACCCTCGGGCGGCAAATAGAAATCAATAATCTCTGAGAACTGCTTTTGTAACAAGGGGATGAACACCTCATTGAGCGCCACGCCGAGTACTGCTGGCTCATCCGGCGGTTTGCCCGTATAAGTCGAGTGATAAATCGGCGACGGACGCATGGTGATACGATCAATCGTAAATACCGGGAAGTAATCCTGCTCGTTGTAATAACCGGTATGGTCGCCAAACGGTCCTTCCAGAGCCATCTCATACCCTGAGGGGTGATTGGGATCCGGATTGATATGACCTTCGAGCACGATTTCAGCAGATGCAGGCACCCTTAATTCGCTGCCGATTGCCTTCACCAACTCCGTCCGACTACCACGCAATAATCCGGCGAACTGGTATTCCGACAAATTATCCGGCACCGGTGTCACCGCGCCCAATATCGTAGCGGGATCTGCGCCTAGCGCAACCGCGACCGGGTAAGGTTTGCCGCCGGTCGCAATTGCGTGCTCGCGGAAATCCAGTGCGCCGCCACGATGCGCCAGCCAGCGCATGATAACTTTATTGCGCGAGAGTACCTGTTGTCGATAGATGCCCAGATTCTGGCGTTTCTTATGCGGACCTTTGGTGATCACCAGGCCCCATGTAATGAGTGGTGCGACGTCCCCCGGCCAGCAATGCTGGATTGGCAACTTCGCCAAGTCTACATCGCTTCCCTCCCATACAATCTCCTGGCACGGTGCGGAGCGTCGCTCTTTCGGTGCCATATCCCACAGCGATTTTACCAGCGATCCTAACCCCAGCAAGTCCTTGAAATCCTTTGGTGGTTCAGGTTCCTTTAAGCGTGCTAACACGTGACCGATGCGACGCAACTCGCTTACATTCTCGACCCCCATCCCCAATGCAACGCGCCGTGGGGTGCCGAATAAATTACCCAGCACTGGAATGGAATGCCCGACCGGATTTTCAAATAGTAATGCGGGGCCGGAAGTGCGAAGCGTCCGGTCGCATATTTCGGTCATTTCTAGCACCGGAGAAACGGGCGCGGCAACGCGCTTGAGTTCACCAATGCGCTCTAACTTGTCAATAAAATCACGTAAATCTGTATATTTCATGTATTTTGATTGTTTCTATTTGTGAAGCCTACAATTTAAGCACTTAAGCCAAGCATCTGATTTTATTGACTTTTATCCGTTTCAACCCCACTTCATTAGATTTAAAAGTAATAGAATTAGACTTTAATAGTGTTGACTTGATATAAACCGCCCCATACAATGCGCGGCAAGTCTAGCTGAAGTCAGGACTGGCGAACATGCCATTTTGGACTATTTTTAAAGCTTTTAACTCATACGGGATCGGGGTCCCAAATGTCATTTTAACGAATGATATTTTAAGGATTGTTTCAAAAGGCGTCAGCCTTTCCCCGAAAAATTGTTTGCAACTGGTCGGCACATTTAACCGAATGTGACTATTCCTAACCGCCAGTCGACTGCAAACAAGACGACGTTTCGCGCCATATAGTTGTAGGAGCCTGTTTTAGGCTCTAGGAAGCGCCAAGCGATATTGATACGTTGCAATGCAGGATTAAGCCGCTGTTTGGCTAGTGCCCCTTTTAGGCCTCTGCATGCACGGAACGATACAGGAGGTTCAATTTGTTAGCACGCTCAATAAAAGTAGGAACTACCAGGGTCAGAGTCGGCCCTCATCAGACACCGTTAGACGCACTGAAACAAATTGGTAGCCAGTCTGCCAGTCTGACGTCAAATGCATATACCACTGCACGTACTACCGTAAGTAATATTGTTGGCAACACCAGCATCGCAGGAATGGCAGTAATAATAATTTCTCTTCTTTCCGTTACCGGCATCACGGCGTTAGTCGCAAAGCCAGAGCTAACCAAAGAACTTAATGGGATGGCCGAACTTGCGATATTTGCGCCGGACACCACAGCACTATCTCCGTCAGCTTTAGCTAAAGCTGAGCAGACCGATCTGGCGGGTATGGAAGCCCGCACCAATAACAACCTGTCTGCTATCGCGGAAACTCTGGCACATCATGCACCAAGGCCTATACAAACGGCCGTTGTAACTAAGCGGATCGTAAAAGCTTCAGACGCACATCAACAACTGTGGGTTACCAACTGGCTATCAAAGCGTTATCGCGTAGCAAGTGATGTTACCAATCTGTTTGTTAGTACTGCCTTCAAAGCTGCTAAAGAAACCAAACTTGATCCACTGCTCATCCTTGCTGTCATGGCGATTGAGTCTGGTTTGAATCCTTTTGCCGAAAGCCCGGTCGGTGCACAGGGCCTGATGCAGGTCATGTCAAAAGTTCATCAAGAAAAATTTGAGGACTTTGGCGGCCTCAAAGCAGCCCTTAATCCAACCGCCAATATCAAGGTCGGTTCGCTCATCCTGAAGGATTACGTGAGCCAGGGTGGATCCGTCGAAGCTGGTCTGAAGCGTTATGTAGGCGCGGCGGCCTTTGCTACCGATGGCGGATATGGAAACCGTGTACTTGCCGAGTATCGTCGTCTTCAGGATGTTGCTACGGGTAAGAACGTGTCGTCCAACGGTGGTATGGCGCCTTCATTTGCGCCTAAACAACGTGTAATTCCTTTAGCTACCAAGGCACCGAGCATCACACCTGACACCGACACGTTACCAGCCGAAGCAGCGGCAGACGTCAAAGCGTTCAAGCAACGGCAAGCGGATGCGGCCGAGCAACTGGCAACTATTTGATCTGCAACGGTGGTGAGTCGTTGGTAGTGTGCTAACTTCACCGTGGCTCGATCCGCTATCGTACATAGGAAATGGTAATAACCCTTTGATATGCGTAAAGGTAGCGGAGATTTCAGTTAGCGTTCCACACCCTGCCCTCACTCCGTCACCAATGCCTGCTAAGCAATTCGCGGGCATTGGCTTAGCTTGGCAGATTTTTGGTGTCTCGGGTTACTTTCTGGTGTGTTGCTTGCGGTCGATCATTCAGATATCGCATGCTGCACAGGCGCTGGTTGGCGCTGACAATACCAAAAAACATAACTACACTCGACGATGTCCACCCCGCATCGAATCCAATGGATTATGCCAAGGCCGGCCTTCAGCGCTTCATTAATGACCTTCTCCCAGCAGCCATGCAGGAATATCTCTCTGGGCATGCAGAACACGCCAGACGTCTATATGGCCGTCTCTCTCGATATAGAACAGCAAATAGGGGAATCGCTTGCATGCCCAAGACCGCAAGCCCGGCAGATCGAGTTCATGCGCATACCGAGGCGAGCCACCATCGGGATGGCGTTGAATATGCACGATAGCCTCCTCAAAAGCATCTAGAAACGCCAACGCTAAACGATGCTCGCTCTGATCAACATAAAACGCGATTGCTTTTTGGATATCCTGATCAGCGAGCAGGCGGCGTATGACGGGCTTATTACCCGGCATTAAGGCGCTTGGGATTTAATCATCCGGCGCAGGCCGTCGAAATAAGCGGCATCAAATTGACCAAGGGGCTCAGAGCGCGCCCCATCCAGTAGTAACCGTCGCAAAGACTTGCCATTTTGATCCTTGCGTATCAGTTCACGTATATATTCGCTGGATGTGCCATAACCGCCCTGTGACACCTCAGTATCAACAAAAGCCTTCAGCGCCTCGGGTAAAGAAATATTCATCGTAGTCATTGATGAATACTAATAGACTTGGCAAAATTTGGCAAGATAACGATTTATGCTCAGGCATGACCCTATTAACGGGCAGTAGTAGGAAGTTATTAAAAAACGGATCACCAATTGCAGCGTAAAAAAGGAGCCCTAGGCTCCTTTTTTACTAGCCTAACATTCAAAACTGACCATCAGCTCCGAGAAGCGCTGACCTAGCCCTCACCCAGATACGCCGCCTGAACCTTAGGATCGTTCAACATATCCTTAGCATTGCCGCTCATGGTCACCAAACCAGAATCCATAACGTAGCCGCGATGTGCAGCCTCCAACGCCAGCTTCGCATTCTGCTCAACCAGCAGAATAGTGATACCTTGCGCCGACACGTTGCGGATGACTTCAAAAATCTTCTCGACCATGATTGGGGATAATCCCATGGAAGGCTCGTCGAGTAACAGCAACGTCGGATGACTCATTAACGCCCGTGCCATTGCCAGCATCTGTTGCTCGCCACCGGACAAGGTGCCGGCCATCTGCGCCGAACGCTCTTTCAAGCGCGGAAATACACTGAACCATTTATCGATATCCGCAGCAATGGCTGCCTTATCGTCGCGGATATAAGCGCCCATCAGCAGATTTTCATGAATGCTCATGCGTGTAAATACACCGCGGCCTTCAGGGACCATGGCCAGGTTTTTCTTCACTAGGTCAAACGAGTGATTTCCCTTGATCGCCGATCCCAGATAATGCAGTGAACCTTCGACCTTACAATTTGGCAGCGTACCGGTAATTGCCTTAAGTGTCGTCGTTTTACCGGCACCATTAGCGCCGATCAACGTGACTAGCTCACCTTTATTGACCTCAAGATCAATGCCTTTGACAGCTTTGATACCGCCGTATGCGACTTTCAGGCCTTCAACGCGCAGGATATTGCCAGCCTTTGTATTGTCAACCATTAGTGACCACCTCCTAAGTAAGCTTCAATCACGGCCGGGTTCTTCTGGATATCCGCCGGCAAGCCTTCAGCAATCGGCTTACCGTAATCCAGTACTGTCATGCGGTCGCATAGCCCCATCATCAATTTGACGTCGTGTTCGATCAGCAAAATGGTTTTTCCTTCGTTCTTGATTTTAACCAGCAACTCACGCAAGCCGAGTTTTTCGGTCGCATTCATACCGGCGGCGGGTTCGTCCAACGCCAGCAGTTGTGGCTCGGTCGCTAAGGCACGCGCTATCTCAAGGCGACGCTGATCGCCATACGACAGATGACGCGAAGTGCGATCCGCAAAGCGGGATATGCCAACAAAATCCAGCAACGCCATTGAACGCGCGCGGATACCTGCCTCCTCGCGTTTAGCCGCAGGATGCCGGAATACTGCCCCAAAGACGCCTTGATGGCTACGGACGTGGCAACCGACCATGACGTTTTCGAGCGCGGTCATTTCGCCGAACAAACGGATGTTTTGAAACGTGCGCGCAATCCCTGCCTTCGCCACTTCGTGCGGCGCAGAGGGAGAATACGGCTTACCGGATAACTCAAACGATCCGGTGTCAGGCTGATACAACCCGGTGATCACATTAAATAAAGTCGTCTTGCCCGCACCGTTAGGACCGATCAGGCCGTAAATCTGGCCTTTCGCAATCTTGATGCTAACTTCAGATAAAGCTTGCAGGCCGCCAAAGCGCTTATTAACGCCGGAGATATTGAGAATAATTTGTTCGCTCATGATATCTCCTTAAGCGGCCACGACGTCGACTGACTTCGCAGGTGAATCGACATCGGAATCAGGCCGGTCTTCATGCTTAGGCGCAGGCCACAAACCGGATGGACGTGTCAACATGATCACGACCATTGCCAGACCGTATAACAATTGGCGCAACACTTCTGCGTCAATCAAGACCTTACCAAAAATAGCCATCTGCACCGGTTCTACCGTATGCCGCAGCACTTCCGGCAACGCCGATAACAAAACTGCACCCAGCACCACGCCCGGAATATGCCCCATGCCGCCCAACACCACCATCGCCAATACCGCGATTGACTCTGTCAACGAGAACGACTCGGGCGATACAAAACCTTGAAACGAGGCAAACATCGCCCCGGCAACACCGGCAAACGAAGCACCCATTGCAAACGCCAGCAATTTGACGTTACGGGTATTAATACCCATCGCCTTGGCAGCAATTTCATCTTCGCGAATAGCCACCCACGCACGTCCAAGCCGCGAGTGTTGCAGCCGCACCGTAATAAAAATAATCGCTACGCACAAAAATAAGAATAGAAAGTAATAGGCGTTGACCGAAGGCATACCGAACCCGCCAAAATAAACCGTCGCATTCGACCCACGTGCGCCGGCAAGCGACACACCAAAAATATGAATCGGGTCAATCAGGTTAATCCCTTGCGGACCGTTGGTAATATTTACCGGTGCATTCAGATTGTTCATAAAAATTCGGATGATTTCACCAAAGCCGAGCGTGACGATCGCCAAATAGTCACCGCGCAACTTTAAGGTCGGCGCACCGAGGATCGCACCAAATAAACCGGCCAGCGCAGCGCCCAGTGGAACAATCACCCACAGCGATAAATGGATACCATGCTGGACGATTTCTGGTCCACAAACCATTACAAGAAAATTTCCCACCGCAGGGTAAGTATTGACGAACGATTCCAGTACCGACGCAAATTGCGGCGATGCGAGAAGGCCGGTCATGTAAGCGCCAATCGCATAAAACGCGATGTAACCTAAATCGAGCAGACCGGCAAAACCGACCACGATGTTCAGTCCTAGCGCCAGCATGATGTACAGCAGCGCAAAGTCCATAATCCGGACCCATGAATTACCGTACATGGCGGCGACAAATGGGAATGCCACCAGAAAAATCGCCAGGATGGCCAGACTGCCATAAGCTTTCGCTGGATTTTTTTGCGTATCGAAATAATTAGCCATAATGTTCTCCAGTCCCGGTTAAGCGCGGTCGGCCACACGTTCGCCCATGATGCCGGACGGACGAAGGGTCAGTACGATGATCAGTACGATGAACGCAAAGATATCCTGATAGTTACTACCCAGGAAATTGCCGGTCAGGTCGCCGATATAACCGGCACCCAGACTTTCAATCAGGCCGAGCAAAATGCCGCCTAACATCGCGCCATAAATATTACCAATCCCGCCCAGCACCGCAGCCGAGAACGCCTTCAGACCGGGCACGAAACCCATCGCAAATTGCGCGGAGGAGTAATTTGCACCCCACATCACGCCAGCGACTGCCGCTAACGCTGCACCAATAGCAAAGGTCATCACAATCACTCGATTGGAATCGACGCCCATCAAACCGGCGACACGAGGATTCTCCGCGGTGGCGCGCATGGCGCGACCCATTTTGGTTTTTTCTACTAGCAACACCAGACCGACCATCGCCAGTGTCGCTAATATCAACAACATAATCTGCGTCGGAGAAATCAGTGCGCCCAGAATGTGCACTGGATCAGACGGCATCACCTGCGGCATAGCTAAAGGACTGCGGCCCCAGATCATCATCGCAAAAGTTTGCAGCAGGATTGAGACGCCAATCGCGGTGATCAGCGGTGCCAGACGCGGTGCATTACGCAAGGGCCGATAGGCGACGCGTTCGATCACTAGATTGACGATGACGCAGACCGGTATGGCACCTGCAATGGCAATCATTAATTTGACGATGCCCGGTAAATCGGGCGCATAAGCCTGAACCAGTTTGAGGATCGAAAGACCCACCATCGCACCGATCATTAAAATATCGCCGTGTGCGAAATTGATCAGGTTCAACACGCCATACACCATCGTGTATCCCAGCGCGATCAAAGCGTACATGCTTCCTAGCACGAGGCCATTGATAATTTGTTGGACAAAGGTATCCATGATTTCCTATTCTTAATGTGATTCGATTCAACTTAGCCTGCACGCACCATCTGACCCGGTAAGGAGCCCCTGCGGTGCTGCTCATCGTTAGCAAAAATCATTCCAGATAAAAAAACGGCACCCTACAAAAACCGGTGTGCCATACCTATATTTAGATTGATTAGCTAAAGTAAGCAGAAAGAAAATTTTGTATGGTCGGATTGTCGGAAAGAGTAAAAATACACATAATAGTTGTCTCCTGATTCATTTTTTTAATAAGCTTTTTTCTTGCGTCGCTTTTTTATGCACTTTCCCGGATTGGTGCATTGCTGCGATTAGCACCATAACAGGGCGATTATAACGAGGAGTGCTGTACTTCACTAAAAGTTTATTTGATCAGAAATATGCCGAGTTGGCACCCGGGTAGTATGTGCCGAATCAACCCCTTTTAATCACTTTTTGTGTCAGATCAACGCCCTCTTTTGCGACTTACCTGATCTTCGGATATAAGCAAAAATCTGCGCAAAATGGGCGGATTATAACCATATACGAAGCATCTGAAACCTCAGTACTTTCCACATTTCCATATGGCAAGCAACACGGCAACCTGATTCCGGAAGTCTTAATTAGACGCCGCCATCATAACGAGGAAAGGCAAAAACTATCTATGGAAAAGTGCCATCTAATCTGAATTTTATATTGTCGCGTCTTCTAAAAATTGCGGCACGAAACAAAGTGCGAAAAAAAACCTCTTGAGCGAATCAGGAGGTTTATAGGTAGATGATGCAGCGCATCAAAGAAAAATGAGAAACCAAATTACGGTGTTCAATCAAAATAGTCTTTTGATCGAGACCGCACTGATGAAAGCGGTCTTTAAAATAAAGTCCGATGCCGTGGGTGCCGTGGGTGCCGTTATGCCTTCGGCGATACCGCCACAGCAGAGATTACGGCAGGAATTTTAGGTACGCGCTAATCCCTTAGGCATAGGGAACATCACATTCTCCTCAACGCCGTCCAGTGTACGCACGCTCTTAGCGCCTAGATCTTTTAGGCGATCAATCACTGCCTGCACCAATATTTCCGGTGCCGATGCGCCAGCCGTTAAACCAATACGTGGCCGATCCTTCAGCCAGGCGGGGTCGATCTGAAATGCGTTATCGACCATGTATGCCGCCGTCCCCATTTTTTCCGCTACCTCTCTCAGGCGATTGGAGTTTGAGCTGTTAGGACTTCCCACCACAATCACAACATCCACCTGGGGGGCCATGAATTTCACCGCCTGCTGGCGGTTGGTCGTGGCATAGCAAATATCTCCCTTTTTAGGCTCGGTAATATTGGGATATTTACGTTTCAGGGCCGCAATGACGTCGGCGGTATCGTCTACCGATAAAGTGGTCTGGGAAACATAGGACAACATTTCCGGATCCGTCACGCGAAGTTTTTCGACATCGCTGACGGTTTCAACCAAGTGCATACCTTGCTCGGTTTGCCCCATAGTACCTTCCACTTCAGGATGGCCATCATGTCCGATCATGATGATTTCTCGCCCCTCCTTGCGCATCTTTGCGACTTCGATGTGTACTTTGGTCACTAGCGGACAAGTTGCATCAAACACTTTCAGACCACGCAGCCGGGCCTCTGCCTGAACAGCCTTAGACACGCCGTGCGCGGAAAATATGACAGTATTGCCAGCTGGTACATCCGCCAGTTCCTCAATGAAGACTGCGCCTTTTTCCCGCAGGTCCGCGACCACATACGCGTTATGCACAATTTCATGACGTACATAAATCGGGGCACCAAATTGAATAAGCGCACGCTCCACAATTTCAATCGCCCGATCAACGCCGGCGCAAAAACCACGTGGTTGCGCCAATAAAATCTCTTTATCCATAGTAGACCCGTGAAGACTTACAACTTTAACAATCATGCGACATTTACTTAACTGTGTCGCGACATTACAAAATTCCGATGATTTTTACTTCAAACTGTACCTGCTGGCCAGCCAATGGATGATTGAAATCAAATAATGCGCTTTGCTCATCGATTTCGCGCAGTACACCCGCGAACTGGCCACCACCTGGCGCGGCAAAATCTACCAGATCACCAATGCGATATTCGTGTCCCAACTGCGAATTTTGCTTAAGCGTAGCCCGGGAAATCCGTTGTACCAGATCCGGATTACGTGGACCGAAGGCTTGCTCAGGGGACAACTCAAACGTTTTGTGCGTTCCCTCGACCAGACCCAGCAAACAACTCTCCAGGAACGGTGCGAGTTGACCCATCCCAAATTGCAAGGTCGCGGGGGAAGCATTGAAAGTGCTGACAATATCGTCACCGGCCTGCGAGGCCAGACGATAGTGCAAAGTCAGAAAGGACGCTTCGGTGACAACTGGTATGGATAAATTAGTCATGAATGAGGAGAGTAGAAGCAACAAAAACGTTAGAACCCGTATTGTAAGGCAGGTTAAAGAAAAGGTCTGCGGTACTAACGTCCTGGCATCGCTTTCACCTCAACCAGGGCACCGATTTTGTGCACCTTTTTTTATAACCTTATTTTAAATCGCAACCACAACATGAAAACACACTATGGCAATTACTGACTGGCCGCTTGAACAGCGACCACGCGAACGTCTCATCCGACTTGGACCGGCAGCGCTTTCCGACGCTGAACTATTAGCTGTTTTTTTGCGTGCCGGCGTGGCAGGTAAAAGCGCCGTTGACTTGGGCCGCGACATGACCAGCCACTTCGGATCGCTGCATCGCCTGTTTTCCGCCTCGCTAAGCGATTTTTCCGCTATTAATGGCCTTGGGCCTGCTAAATTTGCACAGCTGCAAGCTGTATTGGAACTGGCAAGACGCGCACTTTCCGAAGAACTGCGCGAGGAAGGCAGCTTCAACTCGCCGGGGGCGGTAAAGCAATATTTGCAGTTATTAATCTCCAACAAACCATATGAATCATTTGTAATGCTTTTTCTGGATGTCAAAAATCGCCTTATCGCGTGTGACGAATTATTCAGAGGTACTTTGACCCACACCAGCGTATATCCGCGCGAAGTGGTCAAAGCTGCCCTCGCCCACAATGCCGCTAGCGTCATTCTGGCCCATAATCACCCGTCAGGCGACCCGGAACCCAGCGCGGCCGACCATCAATTAACAAAAGTATTAAAACAAGCACTGGAATTGGTGGATATTCGTATTCTGGATCATTTTGTCGTAGCAGGTACGCGCGTTTATTCCTTCAGCGAACATGGTGACTTATAGAGCCTGCGCCCAACTCATCAATGGCGTGGTGTTCTGCTTGACCGCCCATGCCGTCCACCTGCAATAGCGGACCCTCGCGACCCACCAGCCAATCTGGTTGACGGAACCTCATGCGCAAATCTAAAAAACTTTGATCATCACATCGACAGCAAATTGTTAAATCTAAAAAATTATAAAGACACACTTGTTTTCGCCAAGTTGTTGATAAACCTCAGTTTTTTAGATATACTTTGTTTCTTCCAATTTCGGAAATCGTCAAGGGGTAAAACATGGCACGTGTCTGCCAAGTCACTGGGAAGAAGCCGATGGTCGGCAACAACGTTTCCCATGCAAATAACAAAACAAAACGTCGCTTTTTGCCGAACTTGCAAAATCGTCGCATTTTTGTTGAGTCAGAAAACCGCTGGGTCTCCCTGCGCCTTTCTAACGCCGGTCTGCGCGTTATTGACAAACTCGGCATTGATGTCGTTTTAGTCGATATGCGTGCTCGTGGCGAAAAAGTCTAACTAGCAGAATAAAGGAACCATCATGGCGAAATCAGGCCGCGACAAAATCAAGTTAGAATCGACTGCAGGTACAGGTCACTTCTACACGACTACCAAAAACAAGCGTACTACACCGGAAAAAATGTCGATCATGAAGTTTGATCCAAAAGTCCGTAAGCACGTTGAATACAAAGAGACAAAGATCAAGTAATTGATCCGGTCTTACAAAAAGCCCCATAAGATTATATCTTGCGGGGCTTTTTTATTAGGCTTATCCATTCAGGACGCGGCGTAGGTTGGCATGCACCCATTGGGAGCGGCGCGGACAGACAATCCAAATTGCTGCGTCGCGTCGCCGATCGCCATCTGCAATCGAAAGCTTAACAATGGCACCTACGGAATATTATTCACCGATAACATTTTTCGCTTCGACTGGATGACCGTTCGGATGCGTATTAGCAATCTTAATAAGTAAACCATGCGCCAGATGCCCGTCAGACGCGGCGAACACTTTTAATGGAATCCAGGAAGTTGTCGCGATATCCGCTGCCAAAAGCAGATTATCGGACTCTTTATAGGAAACATTAATTTTAGTTCCTGACGAGGAAGCGCAGGACTGCGTCAGATTACCAATGCCGCAAGACGATTCAACCGCCAAACGATAGGTTACCGGCACGATGTCTCCGGATACCACATCCTTACCTTCTACAACCATGGTTGAGTAGCCGTTGTTAGCGTTACCATAATGCACCACTAGCTGATCTTCAAATGATTCGAACGTAACGTCATTATTAAAACTTTTGGCTGAAACTGCTACGGTTGCAGAGGGAATACTGACCATCGCACTAAGCACATCGCCAATTCCCGGCACATTTACGTTTGTATCGGCAGGAATAAAAGATTTAACTTTATCCCATAAATACCATGACGACACGCCGACATTGGAATCCGACGACGACCCCCAAACCAATGCCATAACTTCGTTACTATCTTGCGATAGCGCAGGAGAACCAGAGGTTCCTGGTTGAACATCGCAGTTAAATCTGGTTCCCTTATGGTCCGGATCATGAAAATACAGAACCTTGCATGCTTCGCCCGACTTAGTGGCGGCGATTTTTTGCGGCATAATACCGCCATTTCCATGCTGCGGAATATACAAAGTATCACCGATGCTGTTTCTTTTTTCACTGATGCGAAGTCCACCAAATAGCGCTTTTACTTTTGCGTTTTTATAGTCAAATTGATCAAGCGCGTATAAAGAATAATCATCTTTCCAATCGGAAAGACCCGCGGTGATGATATGTCCTGGCTTGATTTTGACGATATTGTTGGTGCTGTTATCTGCCGAACAAATATCTGCGCGGTAATTAAACCAAATCTCCCCGTTCGCTAACGCGTCATTTGTCCCCGCGACATGGTTATTGGTCATCATAAAATTTTTGTTGCCGACCGCCCAGGTCGTTCCGTATCCACCAATCGCCGCGAAGGCGGTAGCCTGACTGCGTTGATAGAAGCCGTTATCCCGTGACTTATAGCAAATAGAAGGGATACGTTCATCCTGTCCGTCAATAATCCCTTTTGACTGGTCTTTTTTTCGCGTTTCATAATGATCTAGATAAACGATATCATTGTCCGTTGGCGTGACGCCGTGTGGGAAAACAACTTTGACTAACGCAGTCTCTCCGGAGATTGACGTGGGCGAGAATATTTGCGCACCATGGCGAGCATCGGTCCGTAAAAAATCGCGCCAGCCATACAGATACACCTCCGTGCGCGAGGGATCGGATATCTCAATATAAGCCCCTTTAGGAAGAACAATTTTGGAAAAATATAATTTCGTCATGGCGCTGCCAACCACCTTAATTTCAAGGGCAGTCGTTCTCTGACGATGATCCGTCAGGATATTTTTTCCATAGGATAGTTTGGTCGGCTTTACATCCTGGATAGGTACGCCAATGTTATCGCGCACTGGTTCCGCTTGGGATTCTGAAGCAGTAAATGCCAAACTGAGTAACATCAAGGGAACAATGCCTATGTGTTTAATGATTAATTTATTCATAAAGTATTATTGTAAAAAATGTGTCATCGTAAATAGCCCGATTTTCGGTCGCGACGGGAGCGCAACCGGGAGCGTCTTTACCGTAAAAGGAACCCGGATATGGGGCGGCGCGCATCGATTGCTGCGTCGGGTCATCGACGGCCTGAAAGTGCGTTATTCAGAGTAAGCGAGCAGAGCAAAAATAAATACGGGAAAAGTCCACGAAAAACGCGAGAAAAAATCCCGCGTTGACGTAGACATTTCTGCAAACCGGACGAAAATTATTTCGTACCGTCGAGCTAGATCCGATTCAAAAACGGACAGCTTTATCCAACTAAAGCGCACTCGTCGCAACTGACGGGAATTTTTTATTGCGAACGTCTCGCCGCAACACCGGTTGCAGCTTATCGTTTTAAGTTATTTTGAAACCGTGGCGCATCGTGACCACCAGGCGGCCGAAGTGCACCAACGGCGGTACCGAAATGGCCTTGAGATCACGGCGACGACGCACACCGCTGGACACAGTGTCCAACATCCGCGAGATGCAGCAAGGTCGAAAAAAAGTAGTGTGGAGGAGAACGAGATGTTGGATGGTATCCGACCCAATCAGCGGGATAACGGCATGACTACCAAATCGGAGGAGACCATTTTTGTATTTTTCAATGGATTGGACATGTCCTGAAGGCCGCAGCGAAGGTAAAAAAAGCGCGGTGATCCGTACTTTTAATGACGAATAGCCGCGTCTCGGAGGCTGTAAATAATTCTGTGTAACTGCCCGACTTTAAATAAACGGTTTTAGCTGTTCTCGCGCTGTAATGCAAAACGCCCGATGGTTTGCATCAGGCGTCAATCGCAGGAGTATCCAAACCAGCGCCATCACGCGGGCCGGAAGGATTAAAACCTGAAACCTGTTTTTAACTAAACAGCTTTTTGTGCCGCCCTATGATGCGCCTGACGTCACGTAGTCACCAACGTGCATTATCAGACTTGTTACGGGACCCGCTCCACCTCCTAAATACTGCGTTGTGCGGTATTGAGGATTAGCTGGCAGGAAAAAGTAATATTGATTATTTTACGGGCGCCGTTGCTATGCCGTTCGCCGCTCCCACTGGAATTTTGTGCACCACATACCCCACAGGCACCCAACGACCGGAGGTAAGCACCAAAGACACTGCTTCACCGGCCTGAGTTTTACTAAAACGCGATGAGAACACTACATTCACGTACTCGCCCTTCGGCAATTTATCTGGCTGACCAACCCGCACCACCTCTGCCCACTCCCGTCCATTTAAGGTCCCAAGATCGTTACGCAAGTTGGTCACATACTTGGCCCAGTCCTCTTTGTTGATACTTTTTTGCATTACCGGTCCACTCGCGGCCCACATGCGTTCGGACTGATTAGCATCCGCCAGCGTCGCCCATTGCGATGCTGCCGCGACTGCTGCATCCAGCGCGGTCGACTGCGCGTTAGCGTTTTCAACAAAAAAAAGCACACCCGCAGCCAGCACTACCGACTTAAAAAACTGTTTGGATGTCTGTGATTTATTCATATTATTCTCTAAAAAAATGGAAGTCGCATTGACTAAGGCCATTAACGTTCAACATTCAACATTCAATACTTCACTGCCATCTAAGCCACCCGCGCCGACTTCGTGCAACCTTCACATGCTCCCGCTATCAAATCGAAAGGCACTAAATAGCGCTTACACTCCCTCTTTTGGCATGTAGTTAACATTTCGGTTCCCTCAAAAAAACAAAAAGCCAGCCTGCGCTAAAAAATATGCGCGCATTGGGAACCAGCTGAAGAGTTAGCTGGATCAGGTGTTTTTGGCGTAACCGAAGAGACGAAAAAAAACGGCCGGAGAAGGCCGTTTTAATACTACTTATTTTAATACCAATGAATGCCAAACAAAGATCAGGAATAACTACGCAAACGTAGAGAGAACTCTTCCAACGCTTTAATCTTGGACGCTTCAGCGCGGGCGCACCAATCTTGCAACTGGTGCAATAACTGATCACGCGTAAAATGCGAGCGCTCCCAAATCGCCCCTAACTCAACACGCATCTCGTGCATCGTTTGGAGTGCCTTGCTATGCAAGAATAATTCGGTCAGTTGCTGTTTCTGCGGCGCCTCAAGCTTGGTTGGCTCCCGCTGCAATAATTTTTTCACTGATTTAAGAAATCCGGATTCCAGTGCTGCTTTACCGGCCAGATGGGCGCGCTCTTCATGCCATGTGCTTTTTAGCGACTTGGCATACTTGGCCATAACATCGTACCTGTTGGCGATAACTGATTGCAACGTATCCAGATCGGGCACCAGCTTCGCGTGATTAAATTTAGGTGCAGGCGCAATTTTCTTCACCTTGGCAAGACCCACCATCTCCAGCATGCGGATGTACATCCAGCCAATATCAAACTCATACCACTTGGAAGACAGCTTTGCCGAAGTGCCAAAAGTGTGATGATTGTTATGCAGTTCTTCACCGCCAATGAGAATACCAAAAGGAATTATGTTGGTAGCGGCATCGTTACACTCATAGTTACGATAGCCCCAATAGTGACCAATACCATTAATAATGCCTGCGGCGGTAATAGGAATCCAGAGCATTTGCACAGCCCACACTGTCAGACCGATAACGCCGAACAATGCCAGGTTTATGAATAACATCAGAACGATACCTAACGCACTGTGCTTGGTGTAAAGATTACGCTCGATCCAGTCGTCCGGCGTGCCATGACCGTACTTTTCCATGGTTGCAGGGACTTTTGACTCGGCACGATACAGCTCAGCGCCCTCGAGCAGAACTTTTTTGATTCCACGGGTCACCGGACTATGCGGGTCCTCTTCGGTCTCGCATTTTGCATGGTGCTTACGATGAATCGCTGCCCATTCCTTCGTGACCATCCCGGTGCTTAGCCACAGCCAGAAGCGAAAGAAATGGCTAGGAATGGCATGCAGATCAAGCGCACGATGGGCCTGACAGCGATGCAAATAAATAGTAACGCCAGCGATGGTGATATGCGTAACAACGAGCGTGAAAATTACAACCTGCCACGCTGTAGCGCCAGTCAGACCATTCGAAAGAAAATTAATAATTGCATTCAACACTAAGTGCCCTCCAGAGATAATGACAGCGCCGAAGAAATATATAGCGCTTTTTTGTATGCTTTTAGAAAATTATTTCGGTAGCAGCTTGCTAGTTACCAGTTACTTAACCGAAATTAACTCGGTATTGTACTACCTTTACAGGACGTTTTTAGAATTCGGCAGAATTCCCTGAATATCTATTTGCGCCGCTTGTTGCGAATCTGCACCGGGACTATCCTCAGCCACGATCCGCAAATCGGTACGCGTCTGGGCTACTTTGATGTTGTTCACTTGAAGCGCGCGCCAGATCGCCCGGTTCACATCAGACAGCACATTTAGCCTTCCGTTCTCGGGATCGAGAATCCAGAAGCCGACTTCGAGCTCTAAACCGCTAGCACCGATCTTTAACAGAATGGCTTGTGGCAGTATATCATGCGTTACACGTTCGACAACACTTACAGCCTCTTCCAAGGTAGTCAGTACCTGTTCGATATTGTCCTGATACACCACTGTGAGCTGCGTAGATAGCCGCAAAATACGGTTATTCAACGAGTAATTTTGAACCGCATTGGACATGAAAACATCGTTTGGCACAATCGATTCAATGCCGTCCAGCCCTTCAAGCACAGTGAAGCGGCTATTAATCTGCGTCACTTTGCCATAATAAACGCCTACGCCGACCATGTCGCCGATAGACAAACTACGTTCGAGTAAAATCACAAAGCCGGAAACGTAACTACTCGCTATTTTTTGCAAGCCTAAACCTAGTGCTACCCCAAGCGCACCACCAAATACCGACAGAACCGTCAAGTCGATACCTACCAGTGACAAACTTAGTAGCACCGCCACCAATACCAGCAAAGCCCGCCCCATCCGTGCGACAACGGTCCGCAGTGATGAATGCATGGTATTTAACTTCATCAGGCGCTGTTCAAGAGTCGCGCCGGCCCACAAAGCGATGATGAGCGTGACCAAAACAGACATTAACGCCTGAAAAATAGACAAGAGAGAGACCTGATGGCGTCCAATCGGCAAGATCGTACTTGCGAGATAGTCCACCAAATCCGGCCATAAGCCGGTGACGTAAAGCAGCACGCCGCCCCAAATCAAAGCACCGAATATCTTCTCGGAAAACAATAAAAATGTGCTTACACCGTGATCGCCTACGAATACCCGACGCAAAACGTAAAAAACGAACCGCATTAAACCAAGAGAAGCCAGCAGGGGAATGGCGAGGCGCAAGAGACTGATCGGTTGATGCCATTTCGCGGCAACCAACTTGGCTAGTACCAAAAAAAATAGCGCTAATAGCGGCGTCAACACTTGGGAAAAGCTACGTAGTCCGATCTGCACAGCGGGCGGGGTCAGACCATCAACGGCAAAAATACCGCGTAACGTGCGCGCGCAAAGCCAGCCCAGCCCGGAACAGAGGAGAATAATTCCGATCTGCGTTAATAAGCCGGGAGTCGCCAGATTGCGTACCAGGCTATCGGTCAAGTCGGCGATAAAATCGAACATTTAGGTGTCGAATTATGGTTTGTAAGGTGTGGCGTCGCGCCAGTGGCGTTGCCAATTAAGGGCGTAGCGCTGGGCAAGTACTGGATTATGCCTAACGATGAGGACATTCTCAGCGTTTTTATGCTGCGCGCTCCAGGTAAAATTGAAGCTTCCTGTGATGAGCGAGGCATCGACCGATTCGGCGTCAATCACGACGACCTTGTTATGCGCGCTGCGATATTTGGTTTCCATCCAAACAGGGATATCGGCCGCTACCAGTTCGGCCACTCTCGACGGATCATTCTTTTTAAGCTGATCCTGATCGACCAGCACCCGCACATCGATGCCGCGTTGTCTGGCGGCAATCAGTGCAGAAGCGATGGGCCGACTGGTCAACAAATAAGCTTGCACCAACACTTGCTTACGCGCTCCGGCAATCGACTGCGTGATCAAACCCTCAATATCATCCCAGGGTGAGAACGCCGCTTGCAACGTACCAATCGCAAGTTCTGGAGGCGTGGCTGTATCAAAAGCGTTTACCTGCGCGGACGCTGCTATCGCGGTGATCACGACAACGCTGGCAACGCGCCTGCGCAGAGGACTGCGCAAGGAACATTTACGCTGCGTGCCCGGCTGCAAACCCTTTAGCTTTAACGCCGTCAGTAGCAGGTCCATCAACTTAACGCCCGTCCGCTTCATACCCGTCAAATTCACTCCGAGCTTGGTTTACGGACAAAAACCGCCGCAAAAAAGCCATCAGTATGATGAAGATGCGGCGTTAGTTTCAGATAATCGTCCATTTCAAGCGCGATTTTCTGTTCTGCCAGCACGTCTTTCATTGGGACTAACGAAAAATCTTCGTGCGTCGCAAGGAAATGCGTCGCAATCGCTTCGTTTTCTTCGTCCAGCAAACTGCAGGTGCCGTAGACCAGACGGCCCCCGGTTTTGACCAGACGTGCGGCACTCGACAAAATAGCCGTTTGTTTGGCGTTCATTTCAATGATGGCTTCCGGTGTCTGACGCCATTTCACATCAGGATTGCGGCGCAACGTGCCCAAACCGCTACACGGGGCATCGACCAGAACGCGATCAATTTTGCCTGCAAGACGCTTGACCTTGGCATCGTTCTCATGCGCGATCAGTACCGGGTGAATATTCGACAAACCGCTGCGGGCCATCCGGGGTTTTAGTTTAGCGAGACGCTTTTCGGAGACATCAAATGCGTATAGACGACCGGTGTTGCGCATGGTGGCACCTAATGCCAGCGTTTTGCCGCCAGCGCCAGCACAGAAATCGACTACCATTTCACCGCGCTTTGCGCCGACGATTTGCGCCAGCAACTGACTACCTTCGTCCTGTACTTCAATCGCACCACTTTTAAACAAAGGCAGGTTTTGAACCGATGGCTTTTTTATAATACGCAAACCGAGCGGGGCGTAGGGGGTCGGCTCACATAAGATAGGTGCCTCGGCCAACGTAGCGATCACCTCTTCACGGGCCGCCTTGAGGGAATTCACGCGCAAGTCCAGCGGCGCAGGCGTGTTCAACGCATCTGCGAGCTGCAGAGTATTTTCTTCACCATCGCGCGCGACCAGTTTTTCGTAAAGCCAGGCCGGCAGATTTGCCCGCATTTGAGCGGGCAACAGACGACGATCGATTTCGGCAACCCGCGCCAGCCATTCTGTTTCGTCTTCTGATAAACCACCCAACGAATCGGCACCAACGGCATCGGCCAGTCCGAGCAACGTCATCCGGCGCATTGTCGGGCCGTTACCTGATTCTGCGAAGCTGGTATATACCAGCTTGTTACGCAACAGACCGTAGACAGCCTCGGCGATCACGCCACGCTCGCGCGAACCAAGCTTTGGATGGTCGCGGAAATAACGCGACAAAGTGACATCGGCAGGACCGGTAAATCGTAAAACTTCGCGCAATACTTCTTCGGTAAGACCGATGATCGCTGGTGGCAATCTCATGTTAAATCTTTCATAATAACTAATTATTTATTTGAAGCGCTGCGCTTCCACAATGCGTTCAATAACTGTGTGAACGTTTATTCGGGTATTTTTGATACATTTTACGCCAGCAATTACTCACGGGCATGACTGGAAAGGCCGATATATTGTGCGTCCTACCCGGTTGCATTCCTGGCAACTGCTCGGCAATTATTCTGCAACTACGTGACGAAGTCGCTTTTATAGACGCGGCCATCTTTGATCTTCAAGCGCCCCTCCACAAACCAGCGCACAGCGCGGGGATACATTTGATGTTCTATCGCTAATACCCGATTCTTCAAGGACTCAACGGTGTCGTCATCCAGCACCGTCACAAACTCTTGCGCGATAATAGGCCCATGGTCAAGGTCTGCGGTCACGAAATGCACGGTCGCGCCATGTACTTTAACACCCATTGTCAAGGCCTGAAGATGCGTCTCCAGCCCAACAAAAGATGGCAGCAGCGAGGGATGAATGTTCAGCATACGGCCTGCGTAGTGCTGGACAAACGGCGCGGTCAATATCCGCATGAAACCCGCAAGCACCACTACATCGGGAGAAAATCTATCTATTTCCAGTTGCAGCGCAGCGTCAAACTGCCCGCGATCCCGAAAATCTTTGTTAGATATCACTACGGTGGGAATATCACATGCGATAGCAAAAGATAATCCGCCAGCATCCGCACGATTGCTAATAACGGCAACAACTTTAGCGGGCCATCGCTCAGTGTGGGCGGCCCGAACGATGGCCTCCATGTTGCTACCACGTCCAGAAATAAGGATAACGATGCTTCTCATGGCGCGCATTGTACCCGCTACGGGGTAGCTTTGGGCACTTCAAGCGATAATTGAGATACGATTGAGGCCCGGTACCGCGGGCAAAATCAGTCTAAAAGACAGCTAATTCGGGAAATATCGATGCGACATCAGCCGTATTCATCGGCCCTCTCCCACGTCCAGAAACGTTATTGAAACGAGTAGAACACTCTGAAAGCGACCTTTTTCTCCGCCCAGTAATCTGCGCTATCGCGAAACACATCGAGCAAAATTTCTCGTGCTTCTTTATCAAATTTCTGGGTATTGGGGAGTTGTTCAATAACAACGATAAAGCCAGGTTGGGGGCCAGCCTTATAGGCTAGCTCAGTAAGGCAGTCGGCTAAAGCGTCGAAGTTTTTACCGAAATGCTTGGGAAAATAAAAGGCTTGGGCAATTTTGGATAACACTTGCTGCTTCGTCATCGCTTCTGCGCAATACGCATACAGAAAATGTTGTCCGAGACGCACGGCCTCTGCCTGCAATTCGGGCACCCGAAAAGCACGGATGGATTGCACTACATTTGGCGGCACGGTTTTAAACAAACTCATTTTTCCCTCAAAAAAGATACTGCTGGTTTTGATTTCTACATTTACAACTGTACTAAGCTTTGTGCCGGGTAAAATTTATTCAGCCACTGAATCATTACCAATTCAATTACTCAGTAGCTTGATTACCCGCCAACTCTGTTTTGGTATGAATGACTACTCGCGGATTCGTCTAAACGAGGCGTAATGGTTGTCGGTATAAAAATATTCAGCGGAAGTATTTTCCCCGCCTTCAATGATGCGGCGTGCGCCACGACCCCGAGATTTGGGGGTTTTGACAGTAAATTCGTGATAGTAGCCACGCCTCTGTTTAGGTAAAAGACCTTCATAATTTTTAAATACGACGCCATCCTTAGCATAAGGATACGGTCCGCCCTGCTTGATCAGGACTAGCATTTGCTGGGCCTCACGCGGAAGTTGCGATAGGGCAATTGTATCGACTAGCGATGCATCGCGGGCGAAAATAAAAGATGAAAGCAACAATCCTAGCGTGAGTAATCCCCACTTGCGGAGTAAAACCAGAGGGCGCCGTCCTCGCCCGGCAGAAAATAAATAAGCCCAAAGCATCGTTGATTGTTTAATCATATTTTTGTGAGGAGGGGTACGCCTGATTCAAGATTAACGGGTTGTAGAAAGCGAATCAACTGAATCTAACCTCTCTTTTTCGAGCCTTTCGTTTCGGTTGCCTGCATTGTTCACAATCTTTATAAAGCCCACGCAAGCGCAAACGCTCTCAGTTCAAATATGCGACAGTCATTTAACTAACCCTACAACAATAAAAACCGTTTGTGAACTGCTAACAATAGCGGTCGGCGCTAAGCCCCCACGGGTAGGCTTAAGTTAAGCTTTTTTCGTAAACGCGACCCATTATTGGCTGTTAGACATTTGATCGGCGAAAAAATTCAACACGTCATCGCGTCTTGCATAGGTGTCGTTTTGTCCCATTTGGATTAACTCGCTTGTATACGAGGACTCGAATAATAAATAGGACGCAAGCGCCGCACCCCGGAGTTCTGTTGCGCCGATACCGCCGAGTAGGGCGCGGATTGATTTCGGAAGGCTGCCGATGTGGCGAATCGCGATGTCGTCGATTTGTTTTGACGGTGAAATAATCAGCATCTCAATCGGCTTTAATGGGGTTAACTCGCGCTGCGCGTCATTCAAAAAGGATAGGGTGTGATTGATGCGCTCCAATCGCTCTATATCCACGGCGAGGCCATCGAGAAAAATACTCGACAGCGCATGGCCGGCAATTTGCGCCAGCGTTGGATAATGTGGGAGCAACGGCACGGTTGACGGTGGTTGCATCAAGCGCCCTGCTCCTACTACTAACACCTTGCTTGCGCCAAGATGAATTGCAGGAGATATCGGTGCCAGTTGTCGCATCGAGCCATCACCAAAATATTCGCGCTGGCCCTCGCAATAAATGGGTATGGACGGAAATATAAAAGGGATGGCTGCCGACGCCAATAAATGTTCCACCCCAATTTGGTCCCTGACTGCGCGGCGCTGGCTGCGGGTCCAGGATTTAATTTCGTGCGCACTCTGGTAAAAGGTCGTGTGCAATCCTGTGCTGTAAGAAGATGCGGTGACCGCGAGCGCTTTCAAACTGCCGTTAGTCAACGCAGCGTCCAGTCGCCGCATATCCAGAGATCGATGCAACAATGAAACCAATGGCGTGTTATTGAGCAATGAACTCGGCGGATCGGCATGCCATTGACGCAGCAACCATCCAAAAGACAGCAACGACAGCCACCGTGCACCGGATCGCAGCACGCTCAATGAATCAGCTCGGTACACGTGTTCGACGCTAAAATTTTGCCACACTTGCATCAGGTTTTTTACGCCTTCAGCAAAATTCTCTGCGCTACATGCCAGTGCCGTAGCGTTGATCGCACCAGCGGAAGTACCGCAAATAATATCGAAGGGATTACGTTGCGGCGCCCATCCCTGCTCACGCAAGATCGTAGATACCGCATCCAGAACGCCCGCCTGATAAGCGGCACGCGCACCGCCTCCGGTTAAGATAAGGCCTACATTTTTTCTCATCATCATGACAGGAAGCTTAACAGGGCCAGCGGTGAATTAGGCATGGCTCTGCAAAAACAAGAAACTTCTTAATTTGTTGGGCGGGACCAGGACCGTGGCGATAGCGTATCCCGATGAAAAGCCATAGCCCAGTCAGAGACAATATTTTCACGCGCTCCTGTTCGGCGCGTGTCCTGAGGCGTCCCACCTGCGTGCGCAATCGCGTCATTCATAACGCGACCACGCCGCAAATCGCTATATTTTACTTACCGTGCCTTACCGGCGGCATCGCCAGCGTTGCCCGTTGGCGCAACCAGTACAGGCGTGGCAGCTGCCACTGCGATCACTTTGGTCGGCGCGACCCCGCTATTTAGCAGGCCTGATCCGCCCATCGGCAAAATCGGCACCAGCAGCAAAGCGACGATGTTTATAATTTTGATCAGCGGATTAATCGCTGGCCCGGCCGTGTCTTTATAAGGATCACCCACCGTATCGCCTGTGACTGCGGCCTTGTGTGCCTCGGATCCTTTGCCACCGTGGTTGCCATCTTCAATGTATTTCTTGGCGTTGTCCCATGCACCGCCCCCGGTAGTCATCGAAATCGCCACGAACAAGCCGGTAACGATGGTCCCCATCAGCAAACCACCGAGTGCTGCTGGCCCCAATACCAATCCCACTAAAATCGGCACGACGACTGGTAGCAGCGAAGGCACGATCATTTCCCTGATCGCAGAGGAGGTCAGCATATCGACGGCCTTGTCATACTCTGGCTTGCCGGTGCCGTCCATGATGCCTTTAATGTCGCGGAACTGTCGGCGGACTTCAACCACGACTGCGCCCGCAGCACGACCTACCGCTTCCATCGCCATCGCACCGAATAAGTAGGGGATCAGGCCGCCAATAAACAGGCCGACGATCACCAGCGGATTGGACAATTCAAACGCCGTAGTGTTGCCGACCGAATCAAGCGCATGGGTATAATCAGCGAACAGCACTAATGCTGCCAATCCTGCCGAACCTATCGCATAACCTTTAGTAACCGCCTTGGTCGTGTTGCCGACGGCATCCAGTGGGTCGGTAATGGCGCGCACAGAATCCGGCAAGCCTGACATTTCTGCGATACCGCCCGCATTATCCGTGATCGGGCCGTATGCATCGAGCGCCACGATAATGCCGGCCATAGACAGCATTGCAGTCGCGGCAATCGCAATGCCATACAGTCCCGCCAGCCAGTACGCCGCCAGAATCGCGAGGCAAACGGCTAACACGGGATAAGCTGTGGACTTCATCGAGACGCCAAGCCCGGCAATGATATTAGTACCGTGGCCGGTCGTCGATGCTTCGGCAATATGGCGCACGGGTTTGAAATCGGTGCCGGTATAGTACTCGGTGATGTAGACCATCAGACCGGTCAGCACAATCCCGATTAACGCCGATCCCATCATTGGCAATACCATTGGCGGCGGCAATAATAACCACGTGACTATCGCAAAGCCAATCAGACTAAGGATTGCGGCCCACCAGAGTCCTGTATACAAGGCGGACATGATCTTCTTACCGGGCTTGGCCTTGACCATTGAACAGCCTACAATTGACGCCAGTATCGAGACACTACCAAGCATCAGCGGATACAGAACGGCTTGCAGTTCAAACCCTTTGATCAGCAACGATCCGAGCAGCATGGTGGCAATCAGGGTGACGACGTAAGTCTCGAATAAATCAGCCGCCATACCCGCGCAGTCGCCGACGTTATCTCCGACATTATCTGCAATCACAGCAGGATTGCGAGGATCATCCTCAGGAATACCCGCCTCCACTTTACCGACCAGATCGGCACCGACGTCCGCGCCCTTGGTAAAAATTCCGCCACCGAGTCGGGCAAAAATAGAGATCAGCGAGGCACCAAATGCCAGGCCGATAAGCGGTTTCAGCACATCATGCAACGACATGTCCGGATGGCTAAAAAATGAGATCAGCAATATGTAAAAAATCGTCACGCCTAGCAGTCCAAGTCCCACCACCAGCATGCCGGTAATCGCACCTCCACGGAACGCCACATCAAGCGCCTGATTCAGTCCTTTGGTCGCCGCTTGCGCGGTACGCACATTGGCGCGTACAGAAACGTTCATGCCAATAAAACCGCAAGCGCCCGACAATAGCGCACCGACCAGAAAGCCTAGCGCAGTTACCAGTCCCAAGCCGGGAATAATGGCGATAACAATAAAGAGCACGACGCCAACGACGGCAATCGTGCGGTACTGGCGGGCCAGAAATGCGGCCGCGCCTTGCTGGATGGCGGCGGCGATTTCCTGCATGCGGGGATTGCCAGGATCCTGTTTTAAAATCCAGCTACGCGAAACCATTCCATATATCACCGCAATAATGCCGCAAGCGATCGCAAACCATAAGCCAGATGCCATGTCGACTCCTCCAATTTTTATAGACAACTATCACGAAGTAAAACAACCACACTGCGTAAATAGTAGTTTCGCCACTTTAACGCGATCAAACACGCCTTAACGAAACCCTTAAATTTACAATCGTGTGTACTGAAAAACTTTGTTGCCCTTTTATTTTCAGAAGTCGGCCTGGGCTGGCGCGTCCAAAATTAAATGTTCTAGATTGCCATGCTAACCATATGTGAACTGCTTTACAATCTTTAACCATAAAAAAAGCGGACATGGCGTCCGCTTGTTTTATTACGCTTCCAATGCCTTGAAGGCACTATCGCGGATTTGTTCGACTGGGCCTACGCCGACGATTTTGCGATATTGTGGTGCACCCGGATTACCTGATTTAGCCCATTCACCGTAATATTTTACGAGAACCTCGGTCTGCTCGTGGTAGACAAAAAGTCGTTTTTGAACGGTTTCTATTTTGTCGTCATCACGAATAATCAATTCTTCACCAGTGACATCGTCAATACCCTCAACTTTAGGCGGATTGAATTTGACATGGTAAGTGCGGCCCGATGGCTGATGCACGCGGCGCCCGCTCATCCGCTCAACGATTGCTGCGTCAGGGACGTCGATTTCCAGCACGTAATCAATGACAACGCCGGCTTCTTTCATTGCATCAGCTTGCGGAACTGTGCGCGGAAAACCATCAAACAGGTAACCGTTGCCGCAGTCAGCTTCCTTTAGGCGGTCTTTGACCAGACCGATAATGATATCGTCAGATACCAGCCCGCCAGCATCCATGACCTTTTTAGCTTCGATACCGAGTGGCGTTCCTGCCTTAACAGCTGCCCTCAGCATGTCGCCGGTAGAAATCTGCGGAATGTTAAAACGTTCTTTTATAAAGGTGGCTTGCGTGCCTTTACCGGCACCGGGCGCTCCTAAAAGGATGAGGCGCATAATATTTATTCCTAAGGTAGTTTGAAAATTTTTTGATGACGCTCATTTCTGCAATGCGATGCTAAATTTCTTAGTCTCACTCTACAATCACAGCGACGTCATTTTGTATACGTTGTTATACCACGCAAACTTTGCATGAAACTTACCACACAATGTTAACAAATAGCCCTTTAATGGTGTGACTAGATGTTTTTGGTCGCGCTCCGGCCTACTTTTACCGACTTGTATCGGTTTTTGTCCGGAAATAATCGCATCGCGGCGATGCTTTGCTCACTCCTCAGCTGACTAACCGTCGACAAAACCAGCACTTCAGACAGTAAAAAATTGCCGCACGCGCTCCAGGTCCTCGGGCGTATCGACACCGGCGGCTGGTGCGGAATGCGTGATATGCACCGCGATCGGATACCCATGCCATAGCACGCGTAGTTGCTCCAGTGCTTCAATTTGCTCTAACGGCGATACCGCCAGCGTCGGATAGATCTGTAAAAAGTCATAGCTGTAGGCATATAGTCCGATATGCCGCAACGGACCGTAATCAGCGGGCAGGACTTCGCGCGACAGTGTGAATCCATCGCGATGCCATGGAATCGATGCGCGAGAAAAATACAGCGCCCGGCCTGACTTGCCAACCACAACCTTGACGACGTTCGGATTAAAGACATCAGCGATGCTATCGATCGGGTGCGCCGCTGTCGCCATTGGCACGCCTTCAATAATTTGCGCCGCGGTCGCAGCGATCAGATCAGGATCGATTAATGGTTCGTCGCCTTGCACATTGACAACGACGGCATTGGCGGCTAGCCCTAACGTGGCAGCCACCTCTGCAATCCGGTCAGTCCCCGATGGATGGTCAGAGCGGGTCAAATGCACGGCGATGCCAAATTTCTTGCAGGCAACCATAATATCGGCGTGGTCTGTCGCGACGATAACTTGCGCGGCGCCGGATAGCGCCGCGCGCTCCGCAACACGTACGATCATCGGCTTACCGCCAAGATCGGCTAACGGCTTGTTGGGCAATCGGGTGGATGCCAGTCGCGCGGGAATAATGACAGTAAAGGACATTGACGATCTTTATAAAGCGATCAAAAGGCCATCAAAACAGGACGGCAAGTTGACGAGTGGCGAACTAATACCAAAACCAGGCATTGACAGTTGCTTACGGTGACAATCTAATCGATCACGATAGTTGACTGATCATGACTAAATAGCCCATCACTAATAATCACTAATAGCTAGATACCCATAGCGGAATACCCATAGCTAAACAGTCAAACGGGTGGTAACGCTGCATCGATGGGCGTTATCGCAAGATCCGGCGTAGCCTGCAATTCCCTCGCCTGATCCGCCCACATGATGGGGATACCGTCACGTATCGGATAAGCCAGCCGGTCAGCGTTACAAATCAGCTCCAGCGCTTTTTTGTCATGCTGCAATGGCCCTTTACAGATGGGGCATACTAGAATATCAAGCAGTTGGGTGTCCACGAAGTTTCTCCACAATTTGTTGCGCCAGCGCGACGTCAATATTCGCTGTCACAGGTACGACCCAAATACGCGGATCGTTTTTGATGATTTTAATCTGACTACATTTTACTGCATCCTTTTCGGTGATCAGAATGATCTCCGCATTCAAAGCAGCAAAAGGATTCATAGAAAAATCATAATGGTCCGGCAACGATAAAGACTGAAAAACTAAACCCATGCCGGAAAGCATGTTGAAAAATCGTTGTGGATTGCCGATCCCCGCTGCGGCGACAATCCGCGGCGCAGGCAACGTCGTCTGAAACCCAGTCAGTGGCACGCTCTGCAGACGATCACCGAGTCGTTCAGCCACGTTGCCCACCAATTCCATCCGCATCGCCGAAGGGGGCATGGACCGTGGTAAAGCCGCAGTTGGGTCCAGATTAACAACCGTAAAGTCGCGCCCCCGCGTGGTCGGTTCACGTAATGGACCCGCAGGCAAGAGCCAACCGTTGCCGTTGCCGCGGCTATCGAACAGCACGATTTCGATCTGTCGCTGTAACCGGTAATGCTGCAAACCATCATCCGACAAAATAAGATTAACCTCTGGATGGGACGCTAGCAAAGCTTTTCCTGCCGCTACACGGTCACGGCCCACAACCACAGGACATTGGGTACGTAACGCGATCAACAAAGGCTCATCCCCGACTTCCGCAGCGGCTGAGTCGGCCGCCACCAGCCGCGTCCCAAGGTGTGGATTGACGCCATACCCACGCGAAATTACGCCCGGCCTGTAACCCGCCAATCGCAGCGCCTGCACCAGCCAAATCGTTAACGGGGTCTTGCCCGTACCGCCTACAAAGATGTTTCCCACCACTATTATTGGAACAGGCAAACGCGTACTGGTCCGCCAGCCGTGAAAATAAAGACTGCGGCGTATCGCTGACAGCAGCCCAAACAGCAAAGACAAAGGCCACAGGGCACAGGCAAGCCAGCCGCGGTTCTGCCACGCCTTGGTCAAGGTTGCTTCAGTGCTGGAAATCTTACGTGCCAAACTAAAAACCTATCAATTAATGAATTAAAAAAACAGCGGAATTAAAAAAACAGCGCGACAATCAGCTAAGCAACGTCATCAAAACATCGATAAAGGCGGAACTCTGCGTCTGCGAGGTTAGGTAGCTCGTCTGCCAAATTCAATCACAGATTGCATGATCGCCGCGAATTATACGTTGCACAGCGTGTGGGTTTGTTACTTTTTGCTACTCGCCTGCGCCGCAAAAGTGACCTTTTCGAAACCAGCCAGGCGCGCAGCCTCTAGTACCGTTATCACCGTTTGATGGGGCGACAACGCATCCGCGTTGATCACGATTACCGGGGTTTCCCTGGTTTTATTCGGATCGCCCTGAGCGGCGCTACGCAAATCTTGCGCCAGATCCTCAGCGTCCTTCGCCGAGACCTGTAGTTTATTTACCGCATACTGGCCTTGCGCAGTCACTGCAACGTTAATAAGAAATGGCTCGGCCACAGACTTGGCCGCGTCAGTGGTCGGCAGAGTAATCTTTAAGGTAGTCAAGTTACTGTAGGTGGTTGTAACCATTAAAAAAATGACGATCACCAATAAAACGTCAATGAACGGAATTAAATTAATTTCAAGTTCCTCGCGCACGCCGCCTTTGCGAAAATTCATATTCGATCCTTTTTTTTTACGCTAATGCGGGCTTAATTACGCGTTCCATGGACAATATCCACAAATTTGATCGCTTGCTGTTCCATATCCACGATAAAACTGTTGATCGTTGCACGAAAATGGCGATAAAAAATTAACGCAGGCATCGCAATGCCAATCCCAAAAGCGGTGTTGTAAAGGGCAACCGAAATCCCGTGGCCCAATTGTGCCGGATCGGTGCCCACAACATTAGTCGCGCCAAAAATCTCGATCATTCCAACCACGGTACCGAACAACCCCATCAGCGGAGCGAGTGATGCAATCGTGCCGAGCGTCGTCAGGAATCGCTCCAGTTCATGCGCGGTTGCCGACCCCGCTTCTTCGATTGCTTCGCGCATTATGTCGCGCGGGGCATCAACGTTACGCAAGCCAGCCGCTAAAACACGTCCCAACGGTGAGTTTTTTTCCAGATTGGCAATAACTTCTCCATCGGCGCGACCATTGTGATAAACCCGGATCACTTCCTGCAATAACTGGGGAGGCAATATTCGCTGGCGACGCAAATAAACCAATCGCTCAATGATCAACGTGGTCGCAATCACGGACGCGCACAACAATAACCAGATTGGCCAGCCTGCGGCCTGAATAATGACAAACAATAGAAACTCCTTAAAATGAACACGGCTCGGGCTATCTGTTGGATGCAGAATGTAAACTGTTGGGGCCATGTGAGCAACCCCGACAGCGATGGAACTAGCAATTGTTAGTCGGGTTGCAGCAGCACTGACGGCTTTATCCAGACTTCCTCACATTTTATGTGAATAAGATTGTGGATAAGTGGCTTGTCCGAAACATAAGTCTTTGATTTTTAAGCGTTTTTTATCACTGCCTTAAAAGTATGCAGTACAAAATTTGCGAACGAAAAGCTTCTCTTCATCCTCAGTCAAAGTTTTCCACAGTTTATGTGGACAACTTTGTGAATAACTCCTACTAAAAAAACTTAAGTCTTTGAAAATAAACATGTTTAGGCCACTGCTCACAAATCCCTTAACGGATGGAATCTACCCTGGCCGTCTCTCTTTTTGCGTAGTCGAATCGATATTGGCCACGTCACTGGAAAGTTTACCGCATGCGGTCCGCAAGGATTTCAACGCTAAGCGGGGTAAGGCTAGTTATCCACAGAATTTGTGGATAAGTTTGTGCACATCAGCACTGATATTTACTTAAGCTGTTGATTTACATCGCTTTTCGTAAGGTGGGCAGCGATGCGACAAAACTCGGTATCAGTGTTCCGTGGCACTGCCCGGAAGTTCACTTTTCAGGCTACTCATGAATTCAGTTCGCCAGCGGTTTGATATGTTTTGCGTGCGTTTAATCAGAGGTTTATCTTATTTACCTATCTACAAAATTATGAATACTCGCGCAGATAAACTGATTAATACCTGGTTCAATAGCTGACCAAAATAAACCGATGGCAATGGAGCGCCACTTTTTGAAGATGAATATTCAACATTGGGACGGATTAAAACCATCCAGTTCCTGATCAAAAGGCTATCTTAGTTGTGTAATAATACAGAGAGTAGGGGATAATTTAAGCAATCATGCACCCAATGAAATAACCGAAACTCATAGCAATTGACAGCTTGACACAATTTGGGCGTATCCAAGACTGACATATTACGAAGGACACCCATGAAAACTTTTCATTGCGACAAATGTACCCAACAAGTATTTTTTGAAAATACCCTCTGCTTCAATTGCGGTAGTACGCTCGGTTATCAGCCAGAACAGCGGGCCGTAAGTAGCTTTGAAATCGCCGAAGATGGAAATTGGCGCAGTCTGAACCCGGTCAATGCAGGACGTCTCTATAAGCAGTGCAGTAACTATGAACACCAGCATGTATGCAACTGGATGCTGGACGCCAACGACCACAACGAATTTTGCGCTTCTTGCCAGCTTACTGTCGTCATACCATCGCTGGCGAACGAAAAAAACCACGTATTCTGGCAGCGCCTGGAGTCAGCCAAGCGCCGACTTCTTTATTCGCTCTGGTCCTTAGGTTTGCGCCCGACCTCCAAACAAGAAGACCAAGCGCACGGACTCGCGTTTCAGTTTTTAGAAGATGCCCTATCGGACGCGCCGATCATGACCGGCCATGACAACGGCTTGATCACGATCAATATAGTGGAGGCTGACCCGTCGGAGCGAGAACGGACGCGGGAGCAAATGCACGAAGGTTATCGGACACTGCTAGGACATTTCCGCCATGAAAGTGGGCATTATTATTTTGATCGTCTGATTGCAGATAGTCAGTGGATAGACGAATATCGCGCCATGTTCGGAGACGAGCGCCAAGACTACGCCGAATGCCTCAAACAACATTACGAAAAAGGCACTCCGGAGAATTGGGAACAAAATTTCATTAGTATTTATGCAAGTTCTCATCCATGGGAGGATTGGGCCGAAACCTGGGCGCACTATTTGCACATGGTGGATACGCTAGAGACGGCCCATGCCTGCGGCCTTTCGCTGAAGCCACCTAAAGCGGCTGAACCGGCTTTGGTCATCTCTGCCCCGCCGCTGAAAATTGACTCGTTCGAGGAAATGATCGGCAACTGGTTTGCACTGACTTATGTACTAAATAGCTTGAACCGTAGCGTTGGTACGCCAGATTCTTATCCATTTAAATTATCTTCACCGGTTCAGGACAAGCTTCATTTTGTTCACCGTGTGGTGTTGGAGCAGGTCGCTGCGTATGCGGGGCAAGATTCCCGGCTTCAGGCGCAACCGGTAACGTTGCCAGCATAGCAAACTGCATCGAAAACCAAAGCGGCAGCAAAAGAGGGGACGAAAGCAAAACCAGAATCTGCCTCCAAGGAAACTTCACACAAGGTTATCCACAGAAATTGTGGATAACTTTGTGTACAAGGCCGTCTGGATTACGCTAAGTGCCTGATTTAAAACATAAATGAGGTTGTGGGCATTTACGCTGCAACCTGTGAAAATCTTGCATAAACTGGAATCATTCGGGATCAAGATCGCCATAAATATCAGCACGGACATTTCCACACTTTCTTGGATTACTTTGTGCGAAACTTCCCCTTCCGTATGGAAAACGCTTAACTGCCCCAGCGCATATAGATGCGAGTAGCGCTCCCACATTGGCCTTGCTGCCCGGTACGTACCGTTTCGTCAACCATTATTGCCGCCTGCGTGAAGCGTGAAGCGTGAAGCGTGAAAAAGGTCCACGTTAAGCCTTACAATAGCGCACCGGAGTAAGTACTCTCCGAACCGGCATAATCAAAGGCTGATCCGAGACTTGCCCGGCTCGGTCCGAGCACCCTCAGACACCTGACACAGTAAGTTGTCAAACATTGAAAGTCCCGATGCTTTTCGCCACGCCACCTACCGATAATCGCGCCAGCGCCGCACCAGTGCTATCAGTCTCCGCGCTTAATCAGGCGGTTGCACGCACGCTAGAGCGCAGTTTTCCGCTGACGTGGGTCTCCGGCGAGATATCCAACTTTACCCGAGCCGCTTCCGGCCACTGGTATTTCACGCTGAAAGACGATGGTGCCCAAGTTCGCTCCGTGATGTTCAAAGGACGCGCACAGCACGCCGGATTTATTCCGCGTGAAGGCGATAAGGTCGAAGTCCGTGCCTTGGTAACACTATACGCACCGCGCGGGGACTATCAGCTAAACGTTGAGGCCATCCGACGTGCCGGGGCTGGCAACCTATACGAAGCCTTTCTGCGTTTAAAAGAAAAGTTGAACGCCGAAGGACTTTTTGATCCCCATCGCAAGCGGCCCGTTCCTCAGTTCGTCAACTGCATTGGCGTAGTAACCAGCCTGCAAGCCGCCGCGCTACGCGATATCCTGACCACTTTGGCCCGTCGTGCGCCGCATGTGCGTATCGTGATCTATCCGACCCCGGTGCAAGGCGAAGGCGCTGCGGAAAAAATTGCACGCGCTATTAATACCGCCTCGACCCGCGCAGACTGCGACGTCCTGCTGGTGTGTCGCGGCGGCGGCAGTATCGAAGACCTTTGGTCGTTTAACGATGAGAATGTCGCCCGTGCGATTGCCGCCGCCACGATGCCGGTGATATCGGGTGTGGGGCATGAAACCGACGTCACTATCGCTGACTTTACCGCCGATGTACGCGCAGCAACACCCACCGCCGCTGCCGAACTCGCCGCGATTCCACGCTATGACTGGCTGTCGTTGCTACAAAGTTGTGCTGCCGACATGACACGCGCCATGCGGCGACAACTGGGTGAAACCGGTCAAACTCTCGATTGGCTGACCCGCCGGCTAGTCAGTCCCGCGACCACGATCAGTCATGAACGCCTGAAGTTGCAAGGTCTGCAGAGAAGACTAATGCATGCGACCACGATTCCGTTGAAGCAGTCCCGCTATTCACTGCTACATTTGCGAACGCGCTTATCCGCGCAACTGCCCGATACGCGGCGCGCCCGCATTAATGTGCTGGATCAGGGGCGCCGCCTTGGCAGTGCGTTGACCATACAAACCAGGCAAAACCGTGCTGCATTGAGTGCCCTTAATGCCCAGTTGGAACTGCTTAATCCACAACGTACGTTAGAACGTGGTTACGCGATTGTGACCAACGCAAAAGGTGTGGTTTTGCGCGCGCCGATTGAACTCCAACCGCGCCAGATCATCACCGTGCAGTTGGCAGAAGGGTCAGCCAAAGTCGGTATCGAGAGCGTTCAGCCATCGTTTGACTAGCTGAATATAAATTTTACTTGATGAAATAAGATTTACGAAAACCGTCCAGACCACCGGGTTGCCAACCCGGCTCACGAGACCACATAGGAGACCGGGCTACGTGGCCCGCGCCGCGTAAACTGACTAGAAAAGCCCAACGCCACCAGGCGATTTTGCGGCAGTCCTATTGATTAGGCGGCGAATTTATTTGAATGCTGCATGGAATAGATAAGCGCTTTACAATAACGGCCTTGAACCTGTTAAATACCTGTAGTTAAGCAGCCCAAGCCGTATAAAGCGATCGCGGTCAGTAATATGACGTTGTAATAGGGGCCGCACGAAAGTTCGGCTTACTAGTTCGGCTTACTTGTTCGGCTTACTTGATAGCACCGGAATTCGTTTTGTAGTTGGTTAGAAAGTGGATTTAAATGCCGGACTTGAATGCGACCCGTTCGTAACAGAAAATAACAGGCTCTTAGTAGCTCCATAAAACTTAGAAAGGACACACCATGGCATACACACTCCCTCCCCTACCGTATGATTTAGATGCATTGGCACCACACATTTCGAAAGAAACGCTGGAGTTCCATTACGGTAAACATCACCAAACCTACGTGACCAATCTGAACAATCTGGTTCCTGGCACAGAATTCGAAAACGCATCGCTCGAAGATATCGTCAAGAAATCCTCCGGCGGCGTTTTCAACAACGCAGCACAAGTCTGGAACCACACGTTCTACTGGAACAGTCTGTCACCAGACGGCGGCGGCGCGCCTACCGGTGCTTTGGCCGAAGCGATCAATGCCAAGTGGGGCTCGTATGACAATTTCAAAGTTGAGCTAACCAAGTGCGCAGTTGGCACCTTTGGTTCCGGCTGGGCATGGCTGGTCAAAAAGACTGACGGCTCGCTGGATCTGGTATCTACCTCAAACGCGGCAACGCCATTGACAACCGATGCTAAGCCACTGCTGACCGTTGATGTATGGGAACACGCCTATTACATCGATTATCGCAATGCACGTCCAAAATACCTGGAAGCATTCTGGGCATTGGCCAACTGGGACTTCGCTGCAGCAAATTTCGCCTAATCAAATTTGCCACGGCCATGCAACCGCCTGAGCAAAACGATTAAGTGGGTTGACTGAATATTTTGGCTTGGTAACCGCAAACTATTCTCTCAAACGATAGCCGACTCTATGAGTCGGCTTTTTAATGTCCGCAATTTGATTCAGCCTACACTTAGCGAGCGGTGCCGCCCAATCCCACCAATCTTATAACTATCAAATACCGGCAACAGAAACTACCCGCGGCACGGCCCAATGATGCGGGTAGCATTGGCCGCTCAAAATTTGCCTGCTCAACCCTGTAACCCCGGACGCTACATGGCTACTGGTTGCCCCTTCCACGTTACATTGGCTATTCCACTTTAGCTATTTTCTCGCTGGCTATTTTCTCACTGGACAAATCTCATAGGTAAACGGGTTGAAATGCAAGACAAAATTTGCCAACTCAGATGTTTCTTAAACTAAGTAAAAGGAGCGAATACGCACCGGATGCACCCATTGCGTGTTTTTTGAACGTTGCTGAGGGCTGTTTGCGTTTAGACTTCCTGCATCGTTTATACCGCCGCGATGTCCTTGCATCGTTCTCATGCTTAGTTGTCACCTTTAGTTTCCACGCTCGTTAGCGGAAGGTTTGCCCATGTCCAGCAGTCGCACACTGTGCGCGTATTCCAGCGCTATTCCAACACGCCTGCAGCAACCGGCATTGGTCCCGATCAGTCTGTCCGGCACCGAAGGCATCAACTGTTTATTCGACTACACGGTGGTACTGATGACGCCGGACGCGCTGACCCATCTGAGCGCAGAGAATGCCAATTTCGCGCTTGATGATTTCCTCGGGCGCGCGATGACGGTCACGATTGCACTCGACGGCAGCGGGTCGTTGGGCCCCGGTGCCGAGGGCCACGGTAGTGGTACCCGCGAAATCAGCGGCCTGATCACTGCCGCTAAAATGCTGCGCCAGCAAGGACGCCATGCGCTGTATCAAGTCACGTTGCGGCCGTGGCTGCAGTTGGCAACACTGACGACCGACTGCAAGATCTTTCAGGATCAGACAGTGATTGAGATTTTCGATACGCTGTTTACCGACTACGTATTTCCGCTCGACAAACGTCTGATCGAAACTTACCCCAAACGTGATTATCAGACCCAGTACAACGAAACCGACTTCGCGTTCTTCAGTCGCTTGTGCGAAGAATGGGGCATCAATTATTTCTTCGAACACAGCGACGGCGCGCACCGGCTGGTAGTGATCGACAGCATCGGCGCCCATCGGCACAGCCCGAGCAGCGCGTATCATACGGTTGATTTCCATGCCAGCGGCAAGCATCGTGCTGCCGACTACCTGCACACGTTCACGCCCGACCATCAGCTGACCTCGGGCGAATACAATACCCGCGATCACGATTACACCCGCACCAACGCCGATTTAAATGCCAGACGGTACGACCCGCGTCCGACGCTGCACAATCAGCAGGCGGTCTATCAATGGCATGTCGATGCCAATTTCAGC
>NZ_JAAOZT010000013.1 GCF_011947285.1 Glaciimonas immobilis
GTCTGGACCTGTTGATTATCGCCCGCACCGTCAAGGAAGTATTGAAAAAAGATAATGCGTATTAAGTCGGGACATGAATAATTTTGTTCAATGATGGATCCGGGGATGGGGAATTGAACGTTGCCCGGATGTTTTGAATGCACGCCAGATGTGTTGGTGTGCGTATTCTTAAGGAAAGATGATGAAAAAAGTCATATTTTTGCTGGGTCTCGCACTCTCAGGACAAGCGACTCTTGCTAGCGCTGCGATACCGATCTTTCAGCTGGCACCACGCACGATAGATACATCGCATTTAACCCAAAGTGTCAGCTCTGTCACGACCCAGAATTTGACGACTATCGCACGGGCTGGTTCACCCAATATAACGCGGATACGATTTGAAAAATCCGCATTGGGATCGCGCCGCACCAGTGATTCGAGTTCTGCCCCCGCCCCGCATGTTGTCTTTGCCGCGTTAGCGCAGTCCCATGGTATCTGGCCGCATATCGATGCGGCAACGCGGAACTCGGGACTGGCCATCGGCGGAAGCGAGGTGCATGAAAAAACAGTGTCGAGCGTGAGTGCTGTTGATGACTCTCTGTACTACTTTCTCAGAAACTTCAAGCGGCAACCACCCCCAAAACCTGCCAGCTGGACGTTGCTACTGGTAGGACTTTGCTTGACGCTTTATCAGATACGCCGTCGCCCGATGCGCGCATCAATCGGCGTATATCCGACGCAGATTATTGCCGCAGTCTGATTTATTCGTTGCGACGCTAACGGGTCAATTGATGCGCACGGCAAACAAGGGCGGTTGTTCTTTATTTTCAGGAGTCGGATTTTGACTAGCCACAAACACTTTAATAACTCTGATAAGTCCAAGGTGGCCTTGCGCCGTAATGGTGTAGGGATACTGATGCTGTTGGCACCGCTTGCAGCCATGGCGTTATCCGGCTGTAGCGATAGGGATAAAAATATTGGAAAGATTTTGGTCAGGGTAAATGGTGCCGAGATCACGTCGCATCAACTCGATGCGGAGTTAGCGCGCGCAAGCCCTGTCCGGGAGTCCGCTACGCAGGTTAGCCCAGCCGCACGAAAACTGGCCTTGGAAGCGTTGATTGAACGGAAGATTTTGTTAGAGGAAGCGGAGCGTAGCAAAATGGATCGCGACCCGAGAGTGCGGGAAGCCATAGAGCAATACAGGACTCAGGCGGTCGTTCAGGCCTATCTTGAATCGCAAGCGGGAACCTCAGTCAAGCCCTCTACAGAAAATATTGATAATTTTTTCAAGTCGCATCCTGAGTTATTTTCTCATCGAAAGGTGCTTGATATTCATCAATTGCGCATCGCCTCGCAGGATTTTAGTAGTACGCTACGAGCCGTTATGGAGGCCGCAACCTCGCTGGATCAGGTAGAAGCCTGGTTGATTGCGCACCACATTGCACATGTCAAAACGGCCGTTTCATATGTTAGCGCCGACTTACCTGCTGATGCACTTAGCCAGCTTCAAAACCTTAAAAAAAATCATTTGTTTGTTTTGAAAGACGGCGACCGAGATTTGCTTTCTGCACTTACCAACGTGGTGGAGAGTCCCATTCCTTTGGCACTGGCAAAAGCGCAGATAGAGCGATATTTGATGAATACCAAGATACAGGAGGTGGCGGCTTCAGAAGTAGCCCGCTTGCGCCCATTAGCCAAACTTGAGTATCTCGACTACCCCGACAAACGCGATGATGACAAACGCGAAGAAGCAGCAGGCTCGGTCACCGCGTTGAATAGAAAATGATTAACGTGATCAAAATCTGCAGCGAAGAAACACCCCTTATGAGGATAAAGGAAATGCTAAAAAAACTTTTTACAGCCTTGCTGACGATGTTGCTGCTAACGTCGGCGCTTTCAACAATTTGTGCGCGTGCCGCCGATATTCCGCTAGGCCCCGGGGATGTGTTGAAAATAGCCGTATTTGGCAATCCGGACCTGAGTCTGGAGACCAAAGTGAGTGAAGCTGGAAGTATTACCTTTCCTCTTATCGGCCATGTCGATGTCGGTGGGCTGTCTGCGTCAGACGCTGAAAAGAAGATTTCGGGTCTGTTGATCGGCGGAAAATTTTTGCGTACGGCTCAAGTCAACATTCTGGTCACCGAGTTACAGAGTCAACAGGTATCTATTCTTGGTCAGGTTCTGCACCCCGGCCGGTATCCCATTAATGGCACGCGCACCGTGACCGATATGTTGGCTGTGGCGGGCGGCGTCGGTCCGGATGGTGGGGATACCGCTACCATCGTGCGGACCCGTAACGGAAAAACTAAAAAGCAGGTTATTAATTTGGTCGATATGATTCATTCTGCCGACATGACCGCAAATCTGGACCTCATCAATGGCGACATGGTGTACGTGGATCGCGCACCAAAATTTTATATCTATGGCCAGGTACAGCATCCGGGCGGCTATCGGCTGGAACGCAATATGAATGTGACGCAGGCGTTGTCGATCGGCGGTGGACTGACGCCGCGTGGTACGGAACGCGGCTTGCGCGTCAAGCGTCTTGATGCGAACGGAAAAACAGAAACTTTTAGCGTTAAAACCGATGATGAACTCAGGTCGGATGACGTCGTGTATGTCCAGGAAAGTCTGTTTTGATTGCCGCAAAGAGTGGCTTTAAGAACGCGATCGGTAAAAAATGCGGTTCTTATTGGAGCAAGGCATGTGTGGATCTGGTGTCACACGTAACCTTACTTTTTGATAGCCATGTAGGGGGGATGTTAGCATGACTTTTTACCAACTTTTAATCATTCTGCGCGCACGCTACAAAATTGTGCTCGCTTCATTGGTCTTGATTGCAGGAGTGACCGCAGTTGTCAGCCTGTTTCTACCAAAAACCTACAAAGCATCAAGCACGATGCTGCTCAACTATAAAGGGTCCGATCCGGTATCGGGAGAGGTCCTGCCCGCGCAGTTGGTCGCTGGCTATATGGCCACGCAGATGGATATCGTCAGCAGCAGAATTGTCGCGTTGAAGGCGGTGGATAATCTCGGCCTTGTGAATGACCCATCCTTTCAGCAGCGCTTCGCAAAGGTCTCAAACGACGCCGGTTCGATCCGTGACTGGCTGGCGGATAGTTTGTTAAAAATGGTGGATGTTTCCCCGGCACGAGAAAGTAGCGTGGTTGAAATTAATGCCAAAGGTAGCGATCCAAAGTTCGCTGCAACAGTCGCAAACGGTTTTGCGAACGCCTATCAACAGGTCAACCTTGAGATCAAGACCGCGCCAATGCGCCAGGCTGCGAAGTATTTCGCCGCACAGATAAAAACCTTGCGTGTGGATCTGGAAACGGCGCAGAACAAACTTTCCCGATATCAGCAAGAACACGGACTAGTCAGTACCGATAATCATCTGGACGTCGAAACTGCGCGTTTGAACGATCTTTCCAGCCAACTGGTGAGCGCTCAGGGGCAGGCCATCGAAGCTTCGTCCCGCGGTAAACAGGCGATGGGTAGCGGCGGCAAAGATTCGCCGGACGTGATAGCCAATTCGCTAGTGCAAACGCTCAAGTCATCACTTGCGTTAGCCGAAGGAAAATTTGCGTTGATGGCGCAGAATCTTGCACCTAATCATCCTCAGTACCAAGCGGCAAAAGCAGAAGTAGATAGATTGCGTGCCGAGCTAAACAGTAATATCAGCGCCACAAATAATGGCGCTGCAAATAATGGTCGGATATTGCGTCAGCGTGAGGCTGAAGTACGCGCCGCGGTAGCAGCACAAACAGCCAAGGTATTGCAACTTAATCGTGCACGCGACGGACTGGCGGTACTGGTAAAAGATGTGGACAACACGCAGCGGGCGTATGACGCAGTTAATTTGCGTTTAACACGGTCTGAACTTGAGGGAAATTCCAATCAGTCAGATGTTTCATTGCTAACCGCCGCGACCATTCCGATGCACCCGGTCAGTCCTAACATTTCACTCAATATAGTTCTGTCGATCATGTTGGGCTTGATGTTCGGCGTGGCATTGGCTGTATTAAAAGAATTGGCACATCGTCGAGTGAGGACTCATCAAGATACTTCGTCGTTACTGCAAGCGCCTGTATTTGGCACTATCAACTGGGGCAAGTCCGGGCCTAAAAAAGTTGAACCTGCTGCGCGATCAATTTCCCGACGGGAAAAACCAGGGCTAAAGGGTTAAGCGCGATGGTTTATTTCAAAACCCGGATCGTCGATTCGTCCCCCCATTCGCGCGGTGGAGCCTTGGTAAAGTCGATTCACAGCGACCGCGCGCAAGGATACCAATATGTGGCGAAGTCTGCTGGAGCAAGGATAGCTAACAGTGGACAACTGACCAAGGTTCAACGTTTGCAACAGGAAAAAGGTATTCGTTTCGAGGATGCGCGGCGGCTTGAGACAGTCTCCGAGCATGACCTTCAGTAGGAATTGTCTCAGCCGTTCGATTGCCAGACTTTGTTAGCAGAACAAAGTGTTTTCCCTTCCACATAAAAAGCGACGTATCAACCCTTTAATCTGTAAGTGGAGGGATTTGGGGAAATTCGTAGCGGACTAAGGCGGCGTTGGTTTATGAATAATTGCAAGACGCTGGCGGTAAGACGACAAAAGTAGTGGATTCAGTTGTGGACAAAATTTTTGATACAAATTTTGCTTTTAAAGCGTCGTGGTTTCGGACGTAAACGTATTGCAACAATAAAGGCACACCAGGCGTATGCATTACTTTATAGCCGCCAGGAATTTTATTTTCCCGCGTAAAGTGGATCTGACAATACCGGATAGCGCGCTGGTGTTTTGGATTTTGATGATCGCGTTGGTTTATCAAGCGGTCCTGTGCGCGATTCATACCAATGTGCATACGATCTCAATGGCTGGCGTGGGTTTGACCGAGGGCGTTATTTACCTCGCCTGTATCGTGGTATTAAGTAAGCAAATCCGGCTTGAGTTTGTGGCCACGGCCACGCTGGTCGGTGCTTACCTTTTGCTGATGGCAATTTTTCGCAATCAACTGGATCCAAAAGGCTTCAGGGACGTGATGATTCCTATCCTGTTCTACGGACTTGGACGCCAGATCGGTAACCTTCACTATGCGGACCGCCTCTTGAAAATGATGGTCATGGTAGTGCTGGTTTTTGGACTTTTCGAATTATTATTTCTGGATTCGTTTTCCCGCATTTTCAATATTTTTTCCTATTACGTTAGTCAAGGCAGTTTGGTTGCCGGTTCTAACTGGTCCAAGGGCAGTGTCCTCGGATTGAACGGGATGCGACCGGAAGGTATCGGACGCACGATCTTACCAGCGTTACTCGGGAGTCACCGCGTATCGTCGATTTTTCTGGAGCCCGTATCGCTCGGTAATTTTGCGGTGATCGTTGGTGCCTGGGGCTTGTCTAAGCGGCGTGAGGAGATCAAGGAAATGCTTTTTTTTCTTTTGGCTGCCGCCATGATGATCACATTAAGCGACTCGCGTTACGGGATGATTACCGTGGCGGCGCTGGTATTGATGCGCTGTCTGCCTTTCAGTAAAAAAAATGTCTGGATGATCGTCATGCCACTGCTCAGCGTCGGGATGTTGTTGGGAATTGCGCTATTTTTTGATGGCGGGTATGGCGATAACGTTATCGGACGCCTTTACGTTAGCGGAAAAATGTTGCTGAAATCAAGTCTCGGAATGATATTTGGTGTCGAAGGATTTGATATGAGTTTTGGAGATATGGGATATCAGTCTTTGCTAACACGACTGGGTGTGGTGCTGTGCCTGTCTCTTTGGGCTGCCTTCTGGATGCTCAGAATGGAGGACGAAAGGGGAGATCGTTTTCGATCCTATATCACACTATATATGTCTCTGATCCTGTGCGTTAGCGGCACTTCATTATTTGCACTAAAGACTGCCGGCATTCTTTGGTTTCTGGTCGGCTGCCTGGTCGGTCAAGAAAAAGTGGCGGTGTCAGCTCGACCCGGAATCGCATCAAAACTGTTTCGCGCTTAAAAAGGACGCTTACTATGCCTATCAAAGTCGTACACATTGTGCGCCAATATTCTCCTTCCATTGGCGGCCTGGAAGACGTGGTACAAAATATCGCGCGCCAGCAGCGCGAACACTATGACCAGCTTCCACGGATCATTACCCTCAATCGGTTATTCAGAAATTCCAGCGAAGTTTTGGCGTCTACAGCGGTGGTCAACGGCGTGGGTGTCGTGCGCCTGCCGTTTCATGGAACCAGCCGTTATCCACTCTGCCCCCAAGTATTGCAGCATGTAGCCGACGCTGATATTATCCATGTGCATGGGATTGATTTTTTCTTCGATTACATGGCGTTGACAAAGCTCTTTCATCGTCGACCGCTGGTTGCCTCAACGCATGGTGGATTCTTTCATACTAGTTTTGCATCGACACTCAAAAAAATCTATTTTAATACGATAACGCGCACGTCCGCCATGGCTTACGACATGATCATTGCCACCAGCGACAACGACGGCGACATCTTTAAAAAAATCGTCAAGGCCCCTAAGTTGGCGGTGATCGAAAATGGTGTCAACGTTGAAAAATACAGGAACCAGGCGGCGCCGATGCCAACCCGGACGCTGATATATTTTGGGCGCTGGTCTATCAATAAAGGATTGCTCGAAACACTTGCCCTATTTAAACAATTGGCAGTGCGTCAGCCCGGCTGGAAACTGATCGTGGCCGGCCGCGAATACGATCACACTGCAGACGAATTGCAATCATGGTTAGTTACGCACCGGCTGACGGATGCCGTTCAAATAGTGCCCAATCCAACGGATGATGAATTGGCAGCATGTATCGGGCAGTCCAGCTACTTTATCTGCTTGTCGCGGCATGAGGGTTTTGGGATCGCACCGATTGAAGCAATGAGCGCGGGACTGACGCCGGTTCTGAGTGACATCCCACCTTTTCGCAATCTGGTCAAACAATCTCAAAGGGGCCTATTAGTTTCGTCAGAAAATGCAAAAGATACCGTTGGACAACTACTTCGATTACACGAAGAAAACCAATGTAATTATGCGGCGGGACGTACCCACATGCAGCAGTTCGCGGATCGCTACAACTGGCGACATATCGCGAGTAAATATGTGGATGTTTATAAAAATTCAATAAAGTGTTAGCGCGGTTTTTATCAAATTTATTTACTAAATATTTTTTATTGGTAACGTTATGATAAAAACGAGAATTGATGCGATTACCGGCTTGCGCGGCTTGGCGGCGTTGATGGTGGTGTACGCCCATTCGATAAGCTCTTTTTCATTACCTTTAAAAATCAATTTTTTGGGAGAGGTCGGTGTAACAATTTTCTTTTCATTGAGCGGATTTTTGATGGCCTATCTTTATGTAGGGAAGACATATTCGCTGGGAAATGTAATTGAGTATGCAATCTCGCGCTTCTCAAGGATCGCGCCAGCTTATCTTTTTATGTTGTTACTTTCTTATATCGTTTATACGTTTATGGATCCGAATTTTGTATACCAGATATCCAACCAGAACATCCTGCGACATATTCTTTTCTCAGGGAATGTTTCGGTGTTCTGGAGTATCACGCCGGAAGTTGAATTTTATGTTTTATTTATTCTTGTATGGGCCGCCACCAGTCGGTATCTGAAGCGATTCGATATCGTGGGAATCATGTTTTTGGTGTTTGGGAGCATCGCCATTCTGTCCTGTCGGAATTTTTTTCCCGGTACTTTTATAGGCGCTAAATTACATTATTTTTTGTTTGGGGTTGTCGCAGGTGTGGTGCGCTCCCGCATTAAAGATGAGCAAGAAAAAAATTCCATCACTTTTTTGCATATGATTCTGATCGGCCTGCTGGTCCTGATGCAAAGCGGTACCATTTCATTGCCCTTTATAAGTAACAAGGAATTTTATAACAGTTTACTGACGGCTGTTGTCGGGGCATTTTTGGTTTTTTGCTTTACGTTTCCATCGAGAGTTGGAAAAATATTTTTCGAAAATAAGTTTATCGTTTTTTGTGGCGAATGCAGTTTTTCCCTCTACTTACTGCATATGCCTTTGATATATCTTTTTCTGAAGTTGCCCAGGGTGAATGGGAGCGACTTCATTTCGGTCTCGCTTCACATTATTTATTTGGTTGCGTTTGGCTTGGTGGTTTTGCTTGCCTCCTGGTTGAGTTTTCACTTTATTGAGAAACCTGGTGCACGCTTAATTAACGCACTAGGCACTTCTTGTAAGAAAAAAATATTTTCAATATTTCCTGTGCCATCCACTGAAAAAATGCGCTCCATTAAAGGTGATAACTAATGATAAAAATATTTTCAACATCGATACTTTACTATTTGTTCTACCTGGGAAGTCTCGCGCTCCAGCTACTTCGACCGTTGCTACGTAAATCGCGCAGCGGTTTAACGGTGTCGCTATTGGTCGGATGCTCACTTGTGACGCATGCGGCATATGCTAACTGCCTCAATAGCAATCGCATGGCTGGCGTCAATTTAAGTGGAGCGGAGTTTGCTGCTGAAAAATTGCCCGGCGTGGTCTTTAGGGATTACATTTATCCGGAGATGGCGGATATGGATCATTTTCAGGGAGCGGGGATGAATACTTTTCGTCTGCCGTTTCTTTGGGAGCGGATCCAGCCAACATTATTCGGCGCTCTTGACCCGGGCGAACTCCAAAGGATCACTGACACTGCCGCTGCTGCTCGCTCGCTCGGCGTCTGCTTGATACTGGACGTACACAACTATGGCGAGTATCGAGGCCAACCTATTGGTTCTGCCACGGTGCCGCATCTGGCATTTATCGACTTGTGGAAGCGTCTGCTAACTTCCTTTAAAGATCCTGCTAACGTTGCATTCGGATTGATGAACGAACCCAGTAAATTGCCAACTGCGGAATGGGCGGTAGTTGCGCAAGAAACGGTAATCGCCTTGCGCATACAAGGTGCAAAAAATTTGATTTTGGTTCCCGGCGGCGGATGGAGCGGCGCACATTCATGGTTTGAAAAAGGTGCCGGGGTATCAAATGCGGACGCGTTTCGCAGATTTCATGACCCCGCAAATAATTACATGATCGAAACTCACCAATATGCAGATGCCAATTTTTCCGGTACTAGTAACAGTTGTATTGATCCTGCGGCTTTGGATACCATCATGGCTAAAATGACGCGATGGGCGATTGCTAGCAGACAACGGTTATTTCTTGGCGAATTCGGCGTGCAACCTAATCCGTCGTGCCTTCAGGCGTTAGGGGCGATTGTCAACGGTACCAAAAATACATCCATCTGGGGAGGCTGGACTTATTGGTCTTCCGGAAAATGGTTAGGGAGTTATCCGTTCACCCTCCAACCGGACGCTAACGGTGATAAGCCTCAAATGGCAGTTTTGAAACCAGCGATGTGACACGGCTGAATGTAAAAGTGTTTGCGGTTACCAAGTGTGAACACTTCAAATTATTTAAAGAACGAGAGTACCCATGGAATTTAAGTCTGAGCGCAAGTTGAGAGTAAAAGCAAAATGAAACTTAAGCAATCCGGGGGCGTTGCGTCAGGATCGATGTGGTCGATCGTGGATAACCTCGCGCAGCAGATTCTTTCTTTCGTGATCTTTGCGGTGCTGGCACGATTTTTGGCACCGGATGCTTTCGGCTTATTGACGGTCGCGCACCTTTTTATCTTGTTCACGCGCCTGGTCGTGTTTGATGCTATCGCTATGCCTATCGTGCGGTCCAAAGAACCCACTGACAGGCTGTATTCCTGGGTATTTACTTGTTGCACGCTGGCCGGTCTGCTGCTCGCCGGATTAATGTTCTTTTCGGCGGGCCTGGTGTCCGTGCTTTTTCGTGCGCCAGACCTGAAATCGGTGTTGCAAGGTATGAGCGTTTCGGTAGTGTTTTATGGCCTGGTGCGTGCGTATGAAGCCAGGCTGGTGCGCAACATGATGTTCCGGCAGCTTGCGGTCCGTTCGATTTTATCAGTGTCGATTGGCGGTGCGGTAGGCATTGTGCTGGCAACAAAAGGGTGGGGCGGTATGGCGCTGGTTGTGCAGCAGGTGACCGCATCCGCCCTTGCACTGGTGTTGGTTGTGGTGCAAACCCGGTGGTTGCCTCGGTGTGTTTTAGACAGTGCGTTGACGCGGCGCTATTGGGATGACATTCGGCAAGTAGGACTAACCGGGGTTCTTGGATTTGCCAACACGAATGGTGATTCTTTATTGGTAGGCCTATTTCTTGGGCCGTATGCCACGGGCCTTTACAACCTTGCTAAGCGCGTGACGTCGTCTGTGTATCTGGTTATTGCCAGTTCCATGCATAAGGTAGCGTTACCGGTATTTTCCAACGCAGGGACAGATTTGGCAGCGTTGCGTCAGGGGTATTTAAAAATACTGGGCATTACTTTCTTTTGCGCCGCGCCCTTACTATGTTTCCAGGCGGTATTAGCTAAACCTTTGGTAACGGCAGTTTTCGGTGCCAAATGGTTGCCTGCAGCACCGGCCATTGGCGCTCTGGCCATTTTGTATCTGCTGTCGTCCGTTACCCAACTAAATGACTATTTGTTTTTTGCGATGGGTAAAAACCGGGTACCGGTGCTAGTAGGTATAGCGCAATTGATACTGGCGACCGCGCTCGCCTCATCTTTTTACCACTTCGGTCTACTTGGTATGAGCTTGTCATTTTGTGGCGCGTTTCTACTGGTATTTCCGGTTTCCCAAATCATACTGAATCGATCGCTTGGTTTGAACGTTCGCATGATGTGGTACGCGCTCGCCCCACCTTTGGTGGGTAGCATTATTTTATTCTTGGGTTTAGGTACTTATCTCCTGCTGATACCGCAGGACTTTAATGATGGGGTGTTGATAGGCGGCGGCGTGCTGATCGCCTGCTTGCTGTATCCCTTTATTGTGGCGATTATCGGTTGGAAAATTAGAGCAGTGAACAGTTCGTGGCACGAGATGCTGCTGGCTGCACTGCGCATCCGGCGATCCATTGTGCGATGAATAATGAAAATCTTACCAAGTTGATTGTAAGTACAAATTTCCCAGGAGTTAGTCATGAGCGAAGAAAAATTTATACCTATAGCCGGTTATCCGGTTATCAAAACGACTTCGCCGATATTGGCAAGGTACTTGCGCCAGATCGTGCAGAAGCACAAAAAGGTGTCGTTATTTTTCGCTAATACGAATTTCATTGTTCAGTGCCGCTATATGTTGGGCACCATGAAAAGTGATTCAGTGACGATAGTTAACGATGGCGTTGGCATGGACATCGCCGCGTTTTTGTTTCGCCGGCAAAAATTTGAGGAGAATTTAAATGGCACTGACTTCATACCGTATTTTTTCTCTCATGTCCAAAGACCGTTGCGTGTGTTTCTATTGGGAGGAAAGCCGGAAGTCCTGACCAAAGCAGCTGAACATGTTCAGGTGTCGTTGGGGCAGACGGTCGTTGGGACTTGCGACGGGTATACCGGTATCGAACATGATCATGCTGAATTGCTTGCTGATATCAATGACGCGCAGGCCGAAGTGGTATTGGTGGCGCTTGGCAATCCGATTCAGGAGGAATGGATATTGTCGAGTCGCCCAAAGCTGCACGCCAATGTAGTCATCGGTGTCGGCGCATTGTTCGACTTCTGGAGTGGCGAAAAAGCACGGGCGCCAGCATTCGTGCAACGCACACGCCTTGAGTGGTTGTATCGGTTGTGCCTGGAGCCGCGCAGATTATTGCGTCGCTACACCTTCGACATCATGCAATTTTTGTTTCTGTGTCGAAAGCATCGAGGCGATAGTTCAGATAAACATACAACACCCGCAACAAACCTGAAAGCCTGAGGTGGTGAATATGCAGGCAGGGACAAAGGATAGGTGGCAATGTAAAGATGTTGAGATGATGTCGAGAATCAGCTGAATTAACCCAAGAGGTGCAAAAATGAAAGCAATGATATTAGCAGCAGGTAAGGGTACACGCGTTCGTCCGCTTACCTACGATCTTCCAAAGCCGATGATCCCCATTTTGGGTAAGCCGGTGATGGCGTATCTGGTCGAGTTTCTCGCCAGCTATGGCGTGCGCGACATTATGGTAAATGTCAGCTATTTACATCAAAAAATCGAAGAGTATTTTGGTGATGGCAGTCAGTTCGGGGTGCAGATTGGTTATTCCTTTGAAGGTTATATTAATGATAGTGGCGAAGTAATTCCCGAGCCGCTGGGTTCTGCAGGCGGCATCAAAAAAATTCAGGAATTTGCAAACTTCTTCGATGATACGACTATCGTAATATGCGGCGATGCATTAATCGATCTGGATCTGACTTCCGCGTTGTTTGAGCATAAGCGCAAAGGTGCCATGGTCAGCGTTATCACCAAAGAAGTCCCTTGGGATAAAGTTGATAGTTACGGCGTGGTGGTAACTGATACCGATGGCCGGATCAAGTCGTTTCAGGAGAAACCTAAACAGGAAGATGCACTTTCTAACTTCGCCAGCACAGGTATTTATATATTTGAGCCGGAGGCCATCGATTTGATACCCGTTGGCACTATGTTCGATATCGGCTCTGACTTATTTCCATTGATGGCCGAAAAAGGTTTGCCGTTTTACGCGCAACAACGGTTCTTCAATTGGATCGATATCGGTACTGTGACCGATTACTGGAGCGTGTTGCAAAGTGTTTTACAAGGAACGGTAGCGCAGCTGGAAGTCCCCGGTACGCAAATTGCCGACGGTGTTTGGGTGGGTCTCAACACTAGCATCGACTGGAGCGGCACGACCATTCAAGGGCCGGTATATATCGGTGCCGGTTGCCTGATTGAGCCAGGTTGCACCATCATCGGACCGACCTGGATAGGACATGGCAGCCATATATGTTCCGGTTCGAAGGTAGTCCGGAGCGTCTTGTTTGAATACACGCGGATTTTGCCTGACGCCTATCTGGAAGAAATGGTGGTAGTAAAGGACTATAGCGTCAACCGTGCCGGTGATATGTTGCAATTGCCAGAATCCGGTAACAGTGAATGGGGCGATGCACGCGATAAGCAACCTGAATTGCCACCAAACACAAAGCTTGAAGGCCAGCTTGAAACTGCACCTGAATTGCAATCGGAATCACGGTCAGCATCGCACTCGAAACCACCATCAAAACCTCAACCCGGATCTCAGCAAAAGGCCACGACAAAATCGAATTCGCCCACGCCGTTAGGTATCGCATGAAAATCTATCCCGTCATCCTTGCCGGAGGTTCCGGAACGCGCTTATGGCCGCTCTCCCGCGCGGCATTGCCAAAGCAGTTGTTGCCGCTGTGCTCGCAGTTTTCGATGTTACAAGAAACCCTGTTGCGCTTGTCGGAGTGGACAGAGTTGATGCCGCCGCTCATCACCTGCGGTAACGAGCACCGGTTTCTTGTGGCTGAGCAATTACGCGCCATCGGGGTTACCCCATTGGGTATTTTGCTGGAACCGGAAGGGAAAAATACCGCGCCGTCAGTGGCGGCGGCGGCCCATTTTTTGTTAAAAGAAGACAAGGAGGCGCTGATGCTGGTGCTTCCCGCTGATCACGTGATTGCTGATGTCCAGGCGTTTCATCTAACCGTTCAGCGTGCCGCACAGGCAGCGCGAATGGGTGCTCTGGCAACCTTCGGTATCGTGCCATCCGGCCCGGAAACCGGCTATGGTTATATTCGTCGAGGTGAAGCGGTGGAGAGTGCCGACGGCTGCTTCGCGGTTGAAAAATTTGTAGAAAAACCTGACAGTTCAACGGCGAAGATTTTTGTCGCTGATCCAGCGTATAGCTGGAACAGCGGGATGTTTTTATTTTTGGCATCGTGTTATCTGGAAGAGCTTCATACCTTCCGCCCGGCTATCGCAGAGAGTTGCCGGAAAGCCTTTAACGACGCGTATCGCGATCTGGATTTCTGCCGTCTGGATGAGGTTTTTTTTGCTGAGTGTCCATCCGAATCAATTGACTACGCGGTTATGGAAAACACCGCGCATGCAGTGGTGGTGCCGGCAGAAATCGGCTGGAACGACGTTGGATCGTGGTCTGCGTTATCGCAAATTCTCGATCGCGATACTAACGGAAATGTTCTCCGTGGCGACGTGTATACCGATAGTGTTACCAATTCAATGATTCGGGCAGAAGGTCGCTTCGTCGCTGTGGTTGGCGTGGAGGATTTGATCGTGGTCGAAACTAAGGACGCGGTATTGGTGGTCCACAAAGATCAGGTTCAGAAGGTCAAAAAAATCGTCGACGACCTCAGGATTAAGGGGCGCCCGGAACATCTGAATCACACTAAAGTTTTTCGGCCTTGGGGAAGCTACGAGGGGATTGATATCGGTGATCGTTTTCAGGTGAAACGCATCACCGTTAATCCGGGTGGAAAACTGTCGCTACAAATGCATCATCATCGCGCTGAACATTGGGTTGTCGTTAGCGGCACTGCGCGGATTACCTGCGGGGAAGAAGAAAAATTTTTAACCGAGAACCAGTCTACTTATATTCCAATTGGCATCAGGCACCGGCTAGAAAATCCAGGAAAAATGCCGCTTCATCTGATTGAAATACAGTCCGGCGGTTACCTTGGGGAAGACGATATTGTTCGGTTCGAGGACATATACCAGCGGTGTTAAATAAGCGTTGGTAAATAAGCGGTATTACAGAAGCAATGTTACACAAATAGCGTAGCAAAAGCAGAAGCAGAAGCAGAAGCAGAAGCAGAAGCAGAAGCAGAAGCAGGTTATAGAAGTGGTGTTAGGAAGTGCTTGCAATCATCTATCTTTCGCGGTTATTGCGCCGCCCTTCATCCGCATTTTATAAAGTGACGTCAAACCGGGATCCAGATGAATAAGTATTTAGATTAAGGAAGATAAGCATGCGATCTTTGATGATAACGGCCCATGACTATAGGTCCCGCCGCCGTGTTAACGTACATTTTATAGCTGCCGAATTAAAAAAATACGGCCCGACCAGTTTTTTTTCTTGCCAATACAGTTTTCTGTCGCAGTTAAAATCGGACCCCAGGAAATCGCTAAATCGTCTTGCAAATAAAGTCGGCTTGCGCGATGGCGTCAACTGTTTTTTATGGAAGACCTTTATTCATCCGTTCAATACGCGGCATAATTTTTGCGCTCCAATAGAAAATTTTTTGTTCAAGCGATATATTAATAATCCCAACCCGATCTTGGTCGAGTGGATAAAAAACACAGACGTTATCATCTTCGAAAGTGGAATCGCGCCGATTTTCTTTGATCTTGTCAAGCGTCTGAATCCGAAAGCAAAGACTATTTATCTTGCTTCGGACGACCTTGAAACCATCAATGTGGCATCGTATGTGAAGAATACTTTCGCCGAAGTTGGTCCCAAAATGGATGCCATTTGCCTGACCTCGTCTCTCATGGCGGACGAGATGCCAGATCTGAAGAATTGCTATGTGGTCCCGCACGGCTTTGATTCTTCCGTCCAGGATCACGCAAATCCATCGCCGTACGGCCCCGGGTTGCATGCGGTGTCGGTGGGATCCATGTTGTTCGACCCGGATTTTTTCGTCATTGCGTCGAAACTATTTCCTGAGGTGACGTTTCACATTATTGGCTGTGGAATGGAAGTACTTCCAGAGTTTGGAAAAAACGTTATTGTGCACGTTGAGATGCCGCACCTGCTTACGTTGCCCTACATTAAACATGCAACTATAGGAATAGCACCGTATCGTTCAGAGAATGTCCCGCGCTATCTTTCGGACACTTCCATGAAGTTGATCCAGTACGATTTCTTTCAATTACCGGCAGTCTGTCCGAACGGGGTAGTGGGGGACTACGTCTCACGCTTTGGTTATACCCCCGGCGATGCTGAGTCTATTCTACGGGCTGTGCGAGGGGCGCTCGAGGCGCCGCGTTTACCGCCCCAAAAATTACATTTGAGCTGGTCCGAGGTGGTGGAGCGGCTACTGGCACCGGATAAGTTTTTGGATACGAGGTTAGTATCATGAGGGCCTTAGGATTTGGGTCGGGTAGGGCCAGCTTTGGACCGTCACCGGATAAGATCGTGTTCAATCACTACGACTTTATCGATAATGCTAAAGCCATCGGCATTGCTCTTATTGTGCTTGGGCACAGCAAAGGACTCCCGGATTTTGTGTCACATTTAATCTTTGGCTTTCACGTCCCGTTGTTCTTTTTTATTTCTGGCTTCTTGATCAAGTCGAATAAGTTAGAGACTAGCATCGTAGATAACTCTAAAAAAGCATTACAAAACGTAGCGCTGCCCTATGTTTTATTTTTTATATTTGCGTATATATATTGGCTGCTTACACGCAATATTGGTGATAAGGCACTGATGTATTTGGGAACTACGTGGCATGCACCCGTTGGCAGTTTCTTTAGTGGAGTAGTGTCCGAGTTATATGTTGACCCTCCGCTGTGGTTTTTTCCCTGCTTTTTTTCGACAATCATTGCGTATCACGCATCGCGTAAATTGTTTTCAACTACGACTGCTACCTCGTTGTTTGCAGCCGTGGCATTTGCCATTTCAATACTATGGAAATCGACAGCCGCTCAATTACCGTTAGGATTATCCACAATGCTCATAGCGTTGTCGTTTTATTCTATGGGGCAAGCTGTTCGTGAGAAAAATTATTTTACCAACCTAACGCTATCAGATCTTTTTTTAGGTTTCTTTATAGCATTGGCTTCACTCGTTTACGCCGTATCGAAAACTGGCTCGGTCGACCTCGCAAATATGGATTTTGGACTGTGGCCCGCGCTCTATTTGCCTACAGCTATAATGGGTATTTTCGCTACGTTCGCCATTTCTCGCTTATTGCCTTCCTCACGGATAACTAAATGGTTGTCAGCAAATACGCTCACCATTTTTCCTTTGCACTTTATTTTTTTTAGTTTAATTCGAGGCGTCGCCACTCTTCTGCATTTGATCCCGCATGATTATCGCTACGGCTTAGGATGGAGTTTAATGAGTAGTGTTTTAGCGATCCTGCTCTGCGTTCCAGCAGTGTATATTTTACGCCTTTTGCCCTTGCCGACAGATAGCTTTGGGCGGAAGAGAGGGGGGACAAAAGCCCGCAACTTACGCAGTCTTTGAGCTGAACAGTTTGTTCAATACTTGTAGTTTCCACGGTTTGAAGTCCGCTCGCGCTTGAGTTCGATAAAAAAACGCACCATGCGGTGCGTTTTGTGAAATTGCCCAAGCAGTTTTTAGGATATTGAACCTGAGTTCAGCGCTTTAATTGACTAATATCACGCACTGCACCGCGATCGGCCGAGGTTGCCATGGCAGCATACGCTTGCAACGCTTGTGATACGTAACGCTGGCGATTCACCGGTTTCCATGCATCTTTACCTTTGGCTTCCATCGCTACGCGGCGCTGAGCCAGTGCATCGTCGCTGATTGCCAAATGGATACGACGATTTGGAATGTCGATTTCGATCGTGTCACCGTCTTCGACCAGACCAATTGCGCCGCCTTCAGCCGCTTCAGGAGACGCATGACCGATCACCAGGCCAGACGAACCGCCCGAGAATCTGCCATCTGTGAACAACGCGCATGACTTGCCCAGACCTTTGGATTTGATGTACGACGTTGGGTATAACATTTCTTGCATACCGGGGCCGCCTTTTGGTCCCTCATAGCGAATAATGATAGTGTCGCCAGCTTGTACCACGTCACCCAAAATCGCTTCGACTGCTGCGTCCTGACTTTCAAATACACGTGCTTTGCCGGTGAATTTTAGAATGCTTTCGTCCACTCCAGCGGTCTTGACGATGCAGCCGTTGACAGCCAGGTTGCCGTACAGTACTGCCAGACCGCCATCCAGAGAATAGGCGTGGGCTTTATCGCGGATGCAACCTGTGCTGCGGTCCATGTCCAGGCTCTCAAAGCGCTTTTCCTGTGAGAACGCCGTTTGCGTTGCGACACCACCGGGCGCGGCGCTAAATAATTTATGGACCGCGGGGTCTTGGGTCTGCGTAATGTCGTTGTGAGCAATGGCTTCTGCCAGATCTTTGCTGTGAATTGTCGGGCGGGTGGTGTCGAGCAATCCAGCGCGCGCTAACTCACCCAGAATGCTAATAATCCCGCCAGCACGGTGGACATCTTCGATGTGATATTTATCCGTCGCCGGTGCAACTTTGCATAAGCACGGCACGTTACGTGAGATGCGGTCGATATCGGCCATCTTGAATTCGACTTCTGCTTCTTGCGCTGCAGCCAGCAAATGCAGCACGGTATTGGTAGAACCGCCCATTGACACATCGAGCGTCATAGCGTTTTCAAACGCGGCCTTATTCGCAATCGTGCGTGGCAGAACGGAATAGTCATCTTGTTCGTAATGACGTTTTGCCAGTTCAACGATCAGGCGTCCAGCCCGCAAGAACAATTCCTTGCGATCAGCATGCGTTGCGAGAATAGTCCCGTTACCTGGCAATGCCAGACCCAGTGCTTCGGTCAGACAATTCATTGAATTGGCAGTGAACATACCGGAACATGATCCGCAGGTGGGGCAGGCAGAGCGTTCAATTTCTGCGATTTCTGCGTCACTGACCGATGAGTCGGCAGCTTTGACCATGGCATCCACCAGATCGATCTTGATGATGCGCCCGGTGCCGGGTGCCTTACCCGGCAAGACTGCCTCGACTATTTTTCCGGCTTCCATCGGACCACCGGAAACAAAGACGACCGGAATGTTCAGACGCATCGCTGCCATCAGCATACCGGGCGTGATTTTGTCGCAATTGGAAATACATACCATTGCATCCGCGCAGTGCGCGTTGACCATGTATTCGACTGAATCGGCGATCAGTTCGCGCGATGGCAATGAGTACAGCATACCGCCGTGACCCATCGCAATACCATCATCAACGGCAATGGTGTTGAATTCTTTAGCGACACCGCCTGCTGCTTCGATTTCACGGGCGACCATTTGACCGAGGTCTTTTAAATGGACGTGACCCGGGACGAATTGGGTGAATGAATTAACCACGGCAACGATCGGCTTATCAAAATCGCCATCCTTCATCCCTGTTGCGCGCCAAAGAGCGCGAGCGCCGGCCATATTGCGACCATGAGTGGTGGTACGTGAACGATATTCTGGCATGACTTCAATCTCCGGTGATTCAATTAGGTGCTGCAATGAGGTGCTGCAATAAGGGCTGATATTAAGTGATGCTAAAGGAGCACATGCGCCGTTAAGGCCCGACTCGATTATAAATCTGCGCTAAGAGTGCCTTGTCACTCGCGCGCTGTCAAATAGTTGATTTAGCCTTCAATAAGATGTTTTGCATATTAATCGTTATGGATAAAGTCCGCGCGTAAGTATCCGGGACAGGAAACCGGCGTACCGACTGTTAAATGGTAAAATTTACTATAGAAATATAAAATGTTAGATAAATTCACTAGTAAATAACAGAAAGAGTTCTTATTAAGAAATATTTTTCCTACTGAATATACTAAACTTTATGCTGGCAATATCGCCAGACAGGTTAGCAATGGAAAAATATGTCTTCAGTTACTCGTGCAAACTCGGCTCCAGACGTTTCTGCAACCTCCTGCGAACTTTCCGCTATGGGCAATCTTGATGTCTCGAATGAGCTGTCAAAGCGGCAAGACCTGAGCCACCAAATCGCGCGAGGTAGCGCGCCGGCTCTGGATCAAAAGGTAATGCAGCACGTAGATACGCAGTTGATTCATGCAGGGCGCGATCCTTCATTATATGGTGGCATGGTAAATACGCCGATTTTTCGTGGTTCGACCATCATGGCCGATAACCTTGACGATTGGGAAGCGGGGCGGCAGACCGACAATCCTATGGCCAAATATGGTCGTTTTGGCACGCCCACCACGCGATCCTTCGAGCAAGCTATGACCACCCTCGAAGGGGGCGATCATGCGTTGGTATTCCCCTCCGGTTTGTCGGCCTGTACCCATAGCATTATGGCGTTTGTGCAGGTCGGCGACCATGTATTGATTACCGATAGCGCGTACGGACCGACGCGCGCCTTTGCAGAACGCGTTTTGCGCCGTATGGGCGTTGATGTGGAGTTTTTTGACCCACTGATCGGTGGCGAAATTCGCCATTTGATACGATCCAATACGCGCGTTGTGTTTGTTGAGTCGCCGGGCTCGTGGACCTTTGAAGTGCAGGACATCCCGGCGATCGCTGAAGAGGCCCATAAAGTCGGCGCTTACGTATTGATGGATAATACCTGGGCGACGCCGTTATATTTCAAACCGTTTAAGCATGGCGTGGATGTATCGATCCATGCTGCGACCAAATATATTGTCGGTCATTCAGACGCTTTATTAGGCGTTGCAAGCGCGAACCTGCGATCATGGCCGGTTTTAAAGCAGGGTGCGCATGATTTCGGCCAAACGGCTGGGCCGGACGACATTTATCTGGCCTTGCGCGGCATGCGCAGTATGGCGGTGCGTTTGCGTCAGCACTGGGATAGCGGAATGCAGCTAGCCGAACATCTGTTATCGCAGGCGCTGGTTGAACGAGTGCTGCATCCAGCGTTGCCGTCCGATCCAGGGCACCGTCTCTGGAAGCGCGACTTCCTCGGTGCCAGCGGCTTGTTCACGATAGAACTGAAACCCGTGGGTCGTCCTGCGCTGGCAAGTTTTTTCGACAGCCTGAAATTATTCGGCATCGGATTATCGTGGGGCGGATATGAGAGTTTGGCACTGCCAATCGATAAACCGCCTTCCCGCATAGCATCGCACAAGACGTATCAAAACCCTTTAATACGGATTCACGTTGGCCTGGAAAATATCGATGATCTCAAGCGCGATATGGACCGCGCTTTTAAAAGCATGGCACTGGCATTGTAAGCAGGAATTAAACTATTTTCGGAGCAGTGCGGTTGCAGCGCCACGCAGCAGGTGCCAAAAGAAGCTTAATTAGACCCATCGATATATCCCAGCGGCAGTGCCGTGGTGTGCTTGATTTGCTCCATAGCAAAGCTGGCACTGACATCAAATAGTGCATTTGATTGGGTTAGTTTTTGGTATACCTTGTCATAGGCGGCGATATTCGGCACTACTATCCGCAGCAGATAGTCTATATGGCCGCTCATCCGATAAAATTCAACCACTTCTGGAATGAGCTGTACTGCGGCGCTAAACTGGGCGTACCATGCGGCATTGTGCTGATTGGTTTTGATTGAGACAAATACTGTCACGCCTACGTTGAGTTTCTGCGGATCCAGCAACGCGACCCGACGCATCAGGTAACCTTCTTCTTCCAGTTTCTGGATACGGCGCCAGCACGGGGTCGATGAGAGATTCACCTTCTCCGCTATTTCGGCTACCGCTACGGTCGCATCCTCTTGCAGGATGGCCAGAATCTGTTTGTCTATTTTGTCCATATCAGCCTTAGTTTGTTTAGTCGTGTTGTTGAAAAGGGCTTGTCGGCCTATTTCGGATGGAAATACACAGGCTACGTCATGCCCGCAATCGGGCACGACGGGCATCATTTTGTGATGCAATGAATATAGGATTTGTTGATCATATTGGGCATAAGCCAAACCGCGCTGCAATCGAAAAGGGCCCTGCAATGCAGCCGCGCAGGACTTGTCCAGAGTCTTATATGATGCTGTTTTATTTGTGCCGCTGTCGAGTGCCGCCTCAATGTAGGTGAGATCCGCTGCCTGATAAGCGGTGCGCGCAGCCCGTGGGGGCGCCCGTGCGTTAGGGCATCTGGCAGGTTTTCTGTGCCGTATGACGGTAATAAATTCACGTGAGTAGGTTTACCATGCATGCAATATGGTCTTAGATATAAAACGTCAAAAAGATGGATTAGCGTCAATTTTACAGTGAGATGGCAGCAAGTTGCTAAGATCATGCGACAGATCCTAAGAGATAATTTGGTCGCAGACTTTATGTGCGCTCAACGCATATAATAAATTGCAGGTTAATTTTTTAGGCAAACAAAACCCCGACAAAATTTAACATTCATCCAATTATTGTTTTAGTTAATTAATTTCCGTGGCCCAATTAAATCGAGAATTTCCTACTCACTTTTACGTAAAGTGCACATGAAAATTACCTTTGCTTCCGCACTACATTTGATGCATGAGGCCACTTGGGGCAGCTTGGCTACACACTCCGCCGAGATGCCAGGATATCCCTTTGCGACTGCGTTGCCATTTGCTTTAGATGAACAACATTGTCCGGTGTGTTTAATCAGCGGTCTTGCTGAACATACTAAGAATCTTATTGCTGATGCCCGCGCAAGTTTTTTGATTCATAGCCCAACGGGAGACAATGTATTGACAGGAGAAAGGATATCGATTATTGGAAACATGGTAGCGATTTCGCCTTCGCAGGATTTCATCACGCGGTACTTGCGCTATCACCCCGATGCGCGAGAATATCTTGCGCTCGGGGACTTTACGTTCTATCGACTGACACCTAAACGGTCTCGGTATGTCGCTGGATTTGGCCAGATGGGATGGCTTGAAGCAGAAGAATGGACAGAGGCAAAAATATTGCCATTGGCCGAGGAAAAGACTGTCATACACGACATCGCCAGTATGCGCAAGGCTCCGACCAAAATTTTTGGAATTGACTATTACGGGTTTGACGTAGAGATCAATGGCAAACGTACACGGCAACGGTTTCCGGACGCGCCCATTGCCTTAGGTCAAATGAGCGAAATTGTGAGACGGTTTCTTGCGGCGTTCGAATAACTGATTATCCTCCAACCACTGATTCTGGATCAGGCTAACCGGTTGGCGGAAGTTCGGTAGCTAAGCGCGATGCGGTCCTCGAATAATTGGAACGTTTTAAAAAAAATAGTGCACCAACCAAGGCGTCCTTAACATCCCAGCATTTCCGCGAGTGCTAAAATATTGGTGGCATGAAAGGTATTGTCGGGATGCGGCGAAACGTCTTTAATGCGCGCAGCCCCAAACTCCAAAGGGCGCTCAACGTAGGCAGTATTAAGCCCGGACTTGTGGGCCGCATTCAGATCATCCTGATGCGCGGCCACAAGCATTACTTCCTCTGGCGCTATGGCAAAAATTTTTGCTACGCCCAAATAGGTTGCCGGATCAGGTTTATACTTTTGGAAAACCTCTGCCGATAAAATACAATCCCACGGTAATCCTGCGCGTTTGGCCATATTAGTGAGCAATCCGATATTGCCGTTCGAGAGCGTACAGATAGTGTATTTGGATTTAAGGCGCGTCAATCCTGCGACAGAATCCGGCCATGCGTCCAGCCGATGCCACACTTTATTCAGATGGCCTTTCTGAATTTCATTCAAACCTGTAATGCCAAATCGCTGGAGTATATCTTCCAGGATCATGCGATGTAAGTCATCGATTAATGTCCATCCCAACTCGCCCGACATAACGCGTTGCATCGCTGGCTTGTAACCGTCGCGCCACGCCACTGCAAACTGCGCGCCGGTTATACCATTGGTAATGTCAGGATGGATGTCGTCGAATTCGCGCGCAATGCTGCCGTGCCAGTCAACGACTGTGCCGAAGATATCGAATGCCAGTACCTTTAATTGTGTCATTTTTCTTCTCTTTTTAGATTTGTTTGAGCTTTGTATTAGCTTGGATTCCGGCTCAAGTTTCTGCTTAAATTCGTACTTTCATGCCAACGTTTAGTGGATTACGCTAGGGTTCCGGTCGGTGTCGGTGTTGTTGCGCGGTGCACCAGACGCAATGACCGCACTAGACGCCTTCACTACAGAGCATCTACGTGTTGTCTCCTGATAGCGCATATTTACGGCAGTGCTCAAGATAGCCGCCTTCATGGCTGGCGATAAGCTGGACCACACTGTTCCATAACCATGCGGGCGTGGCAAGCGTTTTAGGCCGATTAAGTTTTAGTTCACGCAGCCAGCTTTTGCGACTCGGATCATCCATCTGTCGCGCGTGCGCGCAGCCCACAGCGTGGCCCAGATAACGTGCCATATGGGTTGCTTGCTCAACGCCAAGCTCTTCGATTTCCAGTTTGAGATCTTGAGGCAGGAGTTCTCTGATAAATACACCGTGGGCCAAAAAGCGTTGGGCGGCCATGCGTTCGCCTAAGGCGGGTGACATATGGCGCGCACCCTCAACCACCCGCCGGGCGTTATCGCGTGGCATGCTGACGTGTGCATAACGCGGGGCGGCCGCAATGGTCGCTTCTTTAATATCGATAAGGCAGTAATCATCGTCGCCGACGTTGACCAGCACAGCATAGCGTAACCGCCCTAACGAGCTGCATCCTTTTACCCAATAAGCGGCGTCTGCGACCTCAATCTTTGCATCTTCATCGCGAGACTTTAAGCGGGTGATCAGGCTGATCACCTCTTTCGACTCAAACATGGTCGCGATACTTTTTTTCTCCGCCTTGGATAGAGGCCAAAAATTTTTTCCGAGTGGGATATTGGGTCGGGTATCGACAATTCGCTCTCGGGCGAGTTCTTTCCATGAGCGTTTAACCGCGCTACGCAGAACAACTTTAACTACCTCGGGTTTTTGCATGCGCACCCGCGATTGACCATCATGGCCCGCTTCTAGTGCTTGTTCATAACCTGCCACCAAATGCTCCAGCATGCCTGCGGTGATAGCACCCGGCAAGCGCGATCCGCGTGCGACTGCAGCTAGCGACAGCCCGAGCCTGACCAGATCGTGCGCAGGATTACCAATAATCGTCTGATCGAAGTCGCGTATTTGTACCTCGACCCGTCCATCGGCTGCGGCTAGCGGTCCCAAGTTGCCAAGATGGCAGTCGCCGCAAATCCATATCGCAGGGCCGTGAGGCAAGTTATGCCCTCTTAGACTGTGTAGCCATTCGTAGTATTGGGCGGTATTACCGCGCACGTACGCGTGTGGTGAACGTGCCATTTTCTGATTTCGGCGAGCGGTCAACAGCGGCTGACGGGCATCCGGAACGGGGATATTCATTGATTGCCATCCATTCAAAAAATCAACGCAGATATCCTCGATATCGGATAATGTGCGATATTCACCTTAGCGAGGGCGAAGCAGGCCTTTCCCTTTAGTTTCTCATAATGCTGCGCAAGTGAACATGATTAAAATACGACAGTGTTGAGGGACATCGTCTGGCACCGCTCTAAAAAATAATGATTTGAACCGGTCAGGTGCACCCTAATCCGAGATAAATTTTCGAGCACCACTTAGTGGGATACGTCATTTACGGGAATACATAATTAAGTCAGGACATTCACTTGCCGTCACGTAACTTTGCGATTTCTGGCTGAGCCTCTGCCGGTGATCCCACGAGGGCATTTTAAGGTCAAACGGATCATTATGCTTTATAAAAGAATTGCTCTCGGTATCGTCTTTATCTGGTTCGCCGTCGGTGGCTCAGGACATTTTATTGCCCCCGATTTTTTTATAAAAATCATTCCTCCCGACCTGCCCTGGCGGATGCCAGCCGTGTATATCAGCGGGTTTTTTGAACTGGCGGGGGCGCTAGGATTGATTTTTTACAGGACCCGAAGAATGGCGGGAGTCGGGCTACTTGTATTGACCATCGTCGTCACCCCCGCAAACGTTTATATGTGGCGTAACGCCGCACTTTTCCCCATGGTTTCTGAGACTTTGTTGGCCTTCAGATTAATCTTGCAAATAGGGCTGCTGGCTTGTATCTGGTGGGGATCGTCGTTGACACCACGCAATAAAGCGCGCAGTAGGTCAGTTAAATAAGCGCAAATTTGAGAGGTCTGAAGAATTCTGCCATGATCGTAACGGTAGGTCAGGACTGGATGCTGCTAGTTGATGTCGCGCACCGTTGTGGACCGTTGTTAATCCCGCCTGCACCAAACATAACCCCCCCGCATTGAATAATCAGACACAATTCTCTCCATAATAAAAACGTCTACGCGCAGGATTACATGAAAAAAACGATTGCTATATTACTATTTTATATCTCTAGCTCGACGGTTTTCGGGGGTGAAACTATCGTTTTCATTCGACATGGCGAGAAACCAAAGCAGGGCCTCGGGCAACTTAATTGTCAAGGCTTGAACCGATCCATGGCCTTGCCTGACGTACTGATAAAAAAATTCGGGAAACCTGATGCCATTTTCGCGCCGGATCCATCCCAGCTTAAAAAAGACGGCGACCGGGTTTACGCTTACGTCCGCCCCTTGGCAACGATTGAACCGACGGCTATTCGTTTGGAAATGCCGGTCAATGTTGCCTTTGGATTCGATAACAGCGCGGGATTAAAAGACGCACTGTTGGCGCCTGTATACAAAAACGCAGTTGTGTTTGTCGCGTGGGAGCATCACCTTGCGGAAAAGGTAGCGCGGCAACTGGTTGCAAGTATCAGTAAAACCGAGGCCGCGAAAGTCCCTGAATGGCAAAACGACGATTTTGATAGTATTTATGTCGTTCGTACTGGAATCAGTGCAGGGGTGGAAGGGGTATCATTTAACATTGATAAACAAGGACTAAATGCGCTGTCGAGCACTTGTCCAGTTGACTGACCGGCCCGCGATCCGCTTGCCTGGCTATGGGAAGTCGTAAAACAGGTTACATTAGGACGACGGTGCGCATGCGGTGCGGATAATCGGCATCCTTACAGAAGATTGCGCAGGTTTTTGCCTTTTGGTGTGTCTATTTGTCCGAGACGGGCTTGCGCGCCGTTATCTCTCGATCCCTTCTGATAAAGGAAATACCTTGCAACAGTCCAACGTTTATAATGATTCCCGTCACGCCTTGACAACACGCGTTTTGGTCGCCAAGGCCTTGAAGGATTTGTCCTGGGAGCAAATAGCGACTGGCACCGGGCTTAGCATTGTGTACGTTACTGCCGCTCTATTAGGTCAGCACGCCTTGCCAAAAAACGTAGCGGAAATAGTTTGCCAGCGTCTCGACCTCGCGGCTGGCGACGCCGCGGAACTACAGTCGATACCTTTACGGGGAAGCATCGCCGGAGGAGTTCCTACCGACCCGACGATTTACCGTTTTTATGAAATGGTGCAGATCTATGGTACAACCTTGAAAGCCCTAGTACACGAGCAGTTTGGGGACGGTATTATCAGCGCCATTAATTTTAAACTGGATATTAAAAAAGTAGACGATCCGGAAGGCGGATCGCGTGCTGTTATCACGCTGGACGGTAAATTTTTGCCCAATAAACCGTTTTAATAGTTGCTGGTAAATGGTGGTTTTGGCGTTAATAAAAGCCCGGCCAGCAAAACGCACCACGGCAAGGCGCTGCCGGGTGCGTTTAATCGCTTAACGAAAATGGCACATTGAGCGGAGCGTTTGACATTCAGGGCCGGAGCACGATCTTACGACAATTATCTTCCTTCTTGTCGAAAATACGATAACCGTTTGCAGCCTCTTCGAGCGGCATTCTATGCGAGATGATGACTTCGGGATGTAGTTTTCCGTCAGCGATAAAGTTTAATAATTCCGGCATATAGCGTTGTACGTGGGTCTGTCCTGCCTTGAACCCAATCCCTTTTTCGAACGCATCTCCGAACAGAAAGCCGTGAATGAATCCGGCGTACAAACCGGGCACGCTGACCATGCCTCCGCGGCGCACTGCGGCGATGCATTGACGCAATGCCTTACCGCTGCTGCCTTCAAGCTTTAACGTCGCCATTACGGTTTCTATGGCGCTGCCCTTGGCCTCAAAGCCTACCGCATCTATGACTGCATCCACACCGCGATAGGAGGTATTGTCGATGATAAATTCTGCGGCATCGACGGCGTCAAAATTGATCGGGATCACCCCATATTGGGCCTGCGCGAAGGCCAGTCGATAAGGATGGTGATCCACCATAAATATAGGATCGACACCGAGCATACGAGCGCAGGCAGCCGCCATCTGGCCCACCGGTCCCGCACCGAAGATTGCCAAAGACGAACCGGGACCGACATTTGCATTCAATACCGCCTGATAGCCGGTCGGAAGTATATCGCTAAGAAAAAGAACCTTCTCATCGTCTAACGTATGGGGAATTTTTATGGGGCCGACGTTCGCCTTTGGCACACGGACATATTCGGCTTGCCCGCCCGGAATGCCACCATAAAAATGACTAAAGCCGAACAACGCTGCGCCTGGACGCAAGCTTTTTTTATTCATGATAGTCCCGCGCCCTGAATTGGTGGTTTCGCAGGCGGAGAATAAATGCATGTCGCAGAAAAAACAGCTACCGCAAGCGATGACAAAAGGCACGACGACCCTGTCGCCCTTTTGTAGTTTAGTCACGCCGGGACCCGCGTCTACGACTATGCCCATAAACTCATGGCCTAAAATGTCGCCTTCTTTCATTCCCGGTACTTTGCCACGATACAAATGAAGGTCAGAGCCACAAATGGCGGTAGCGGTCACTTTCAAAATAATATCATCAGGCTCCTGAAGTACAGGATCTGGGACAGTGTCCACTTTTACATCGTTGCTAAAATGATAGACAAGCGCGCGCATCAAATACTCCTTAACGTGACAGGTTTATGCCGCCTTAACGGTGCCACACGGTTGCCATAAACCTGGTGTGTATGGCTCCACGCGTGCTCATAAAAAGTGCCGTGGAGCGAAGTAAAATGGTCAGACTTACCAGAGGAGGTCAGGGCGTCATTTATCATGCTTACGACCAGACCCGGTCTTTTTGCCGCCGCCGCTGACTTTATTTTCTGTCGCCCAGGCACGCCGTACCGCCTCATCTTTGGGTACGCCTTTTTTCTCGTATCCTTCTTCGATGTGAGCCGTTTGTCGCTTTTGTTTATCCGTATATGAGGATTTATCACCGCGTGGCATTTCAAACTCCTTTAAGAGTTTACTAGCTTATTTCTTTGCATCAACACTGGTTTTTAATTGCGTCGCCATCGTTAAATGCTCTTGGAGAGCAGGTAAATTAGTTGCCGCAAACTGCTTGATATCACCATCCTTGGCATTGGTTGAAGTCTTCTTGAAAAGATTGACGGTATCTTTATGGGCGGATACGCCGATCACGTCGGCATATTGCTTATCAAACGTATGGCCGCTGAGCTTGCCCATCATCACAATCTTGGCCTTGGCCGCAACGCTGGGGCCAGGGGGTAGCGTGACACCCTTGGAAGCAGCTAATTTTTGAAGATCGTCAGCTACCTTGGTGTGGTCATCTATCATCTTTTGCGCAAAAGTTTTTACCTCCGCATCGCTACTTTTTTGGAGTGCTATCTGGCTCGCGTTAATTTCAGCATGGCCTGACTCGGCGGCCTCGGTAAGAAAACTTTTATCGCTACGCGCCAAACTGTCAGCAGCCCGTACGTTGACTGTAGACAATGTGGTTGCCCCTACAACCAGCACGGTAATGCCAAGCATCTTAAGCATTTTATAGGGCGATGCAGTGGGAAATGCACGTATTGAAGGACGGGACAAATTCGTCATGATTTCTCCTAAAAGGCGATATGAGTGATAGAAAAAGCATTGATGAGGGCTAACGTTGATCGTTTATCGATGCATGGCGCGCTAACGTCAGCACCCGGAAACCAAAGTCGGTTGATTAAGTAATAATAAAGAATATTCATGTTAAAAAAATCAGACAATGCCTCGCTGCCTTGTAAGACTTGACGAAGTTGCAAGATTAAAGTGCGTAAGCGCTTGCAAGAATTAATGCAGCCTGCGCAATACGGAGACCCGTCAATGCCTTCTGTTTCTCCTACAGACGATAAAGGTCACCGCTTATATCAGACAGGACACGAATTCACTATGCTATAAAATCGATGCCAGATCCGCACACGAATTAGTCCGCAAACTTGCGTAATCATTGCGCAATGAGAAATTTGCGCAGACTGGGTTTCATATACTTTGTTTTAAGTAAATTCGGGATGAAGTTGAGTCTTGCGGGCAAATTAGCTTTCGGCAAGGCCCCGACTAAAAGGCTTCTTCCACCACATAAGAGGGAGTGACTATGGTTACCAAAGATAAATCGGCAAATACCGCAAATATTGTGAAGGGCGCAGAATCAATGCCCGGGGGGGCGTCCACCATTCCGACGGAGCGCTCGACTGCACACGATACGCCCTCCGAGCTTGCGTTGGATGATGCAAATGAAATGTCTTTTCCTGCCAGCGATCCTGTCGCGGTGTCAAACATCACGCGCATCGAAAAAGCCCCCGAGATGTCAGCCGCCGCGTCTGATCATCAGAACAGTAATGCTATGGGTCTGAGCGAAGAAAGTGACATAGAGCCGGAAGCACCTGACCTCAGTCCATTAACGATTGCCATTTTAGTCACCGATGGGTTTGAGCAAGCGGAGTTACTTGCACCCCGGCAAGCTTTGGAGTCGGCAGGCGCTACGGTCCATGTGATTTCCGATAAAACGGGCCGTGTTCAGGGCTATGAACATACCGATAAAGGTGAAAGCGTTGACGTCGATTGTGCTTTATCAGAGGCCTCCCCGGAAGACTATTCCGCAGTGTTGTTGCCGGGCGGGGTAGTCAATGGTGATGCATTGCGCATGTCCCCCGATGCCCGCGCGTTTATTCAAAAGATCAATAAGGCCCACAAGCCTATCGCATCCATTTGCCATGGCGGGTGGCTATTAATATCAGCTGGCATTGCAGCCGATCGTACTGTCACCAGTTGGCCCAGCTTACAGGACGATTTTACAAATGCCAAAGCGAAATGGGTGGATCAGGAGGTAGTCTGTGATGACAATTTTGTATCCTCGCGCAAGCCATCCGATATCCCCGCCTTTAATAAGGCCTTCATAGGGCTTCTGCGTGAAAAAATAAAGGAATTAGCGTGAGGTCGAATCGAGTAGGCTGTGGTAAAGCGGACCCAAGGCTAGAACAATGTGTTCGCCAGCGGTGAGCAGAGAAAAATATGTTTGTTGTTGTAATATTTCTCGGGATTAGACCCTTTGTATGCGTGGGATCATCATGCAAAATAAACCAAAACCTCATCAGATCAATACTAAATCTCCGGTCAGGAAGGACAATGTGCCGCGTCAGCCGAACGAACGGGACGAGTCCTCCGATCAACATAGTTCCGCGCCGCGCGCCGATATGAAACAGGCTGCTATTGATGTGGAAAACGGGTTAGTGGATACCGACCTCTACGGAGCGCGTGGCGTGGGGGAAGCCGCGAAAAGTCCTGCAATCAAGAATAAAAGGCCTAAGACCAGGGCACCATAAATGCAGCCGCTTATGGGAACTTTTAGTGGCGCCTTTTTAGTGGTACTTCTGATGCGAGATTGGCGTGTGACATCACCCGTTTGTAGTAATTTAGCAGCCTGTTCTCTATGTTTAATTCCGCATAAATTTGGGGAACTTAAGTGATTTTTATGAAGTCTAGTATTTACGTTATGTCAACGGTTCGACATACGTAATCCATGTTTATTTTTTCCGAAAGGAGCTAAAAATGAGTTATCTGGATCGTGACACTTATGGCATGTACAAAAACAATACTAGCGGGGGCCCTGGGCCTGATCTTCTTGGGGCCGATACTTTAATCGGTAACGATGTGTGTAATCAGGCGGGTGAAGACTTGGGCGACATTAAAGAGTTGATGATCGATACCCGCTCAGGTCGGGTGAGTTATGCGGTACTGTCCTTTGGGGGGTTTCTGGGGATGGGAGAAAAGTTATTTGCTGTGCCATGGGGGGTTTTAAAACTCGACACAGTCAATGAGCGTTTTATTCTTGATATGGATAAAGACCGCCTGGAACATGCTCCGGGTTTTGATAAAGATCATTGGCCAGATATGGCCGATCAAAACTGGACCAATGAAATTGATACTTACTACGGAAGGGGCGCTAACACTGATCTTTCCAGCGGCTATACGGACAATCCCCTAGGAAAAAATGATCTCTCCACAAGATTGTAAGATCGTTATAGTTTGAAAGTTATGCGATTTTTAGATCGCGTGGTGTAACCGGATATGGGCAGATATGACTATCTGCCCATAGTTCAAAAAATTCATCAAATAAAATAAAAACGAACGATAAATTGATAGCGCCGCAGGAGTCGACGATGGCTACTACGAGTAAACGTATCCTTTGGAAAGGCGCGATCTCGTTCGGACTCGTCCATATTCCCATTGCTTTACATGCGGCAACTGCGGAGCAGGGGCTTAACTTTGACTGGCTCGACAAACGCAGCATGGATCCTGTGGGCTATAAGCGGATCAATAAAAAAACCGGTAAGGATGTCGATAAAGAAAATATCGTAAAGGGTATCGAATACGAGGATGGCCAGTACGTTATTTTGTCGCAGGAAGAAATATCGGCGGCTTATCCCAAATCTACTCAGACGATTGAAATCGAGTGTTTCGTTGACGCCGGCGAAATCCCCTTCTTGTTCCTTGAGCGTCCCTATTATGTATCGCCGATTAATAAAGGCGCGAAGGTATACGCGCTGCTGCGTGAGGTCTTGGTGAAGACCGGCAAAGTTGGCATCGCCAAAGTAGTGATTCAGACTAAACAGCATCTTGCAGTACTGATGCCCTGTGGTCCTGCTCTCGTTCTGGATTTGTTACGATGGGGCGAGGAGGTCAGAACATGGGACGAACTTGACCTGCCAGCCGAGGGTATTGAGGCCAGCGGTATCAGCGATAAAGAAATGAAAATGGGCGAGCAACTGGTGCGCGATATGGGGGGCAAATGGAATCCTGCGGATTTTACCGACTCATTCAAAGAGCAAATTTTAAAGCTGGTTGAAGAAAAAGTGAAAGCAGGCAATACCGAGTCAGTCACCCCTATTGAAAGCGAAGCCACTGACGCTGGTGCGGGTGCACGTATTTATGATTTGACTGAGATGTTGCAACGTAGCCTAAACAGTATGGCGAAATCGTCTACACCAACTAACCCCGCCGCTAAGCCCGATGACGTGCTCCCAAAGCCCGCTGCCAAAAAAGCCAAGCCGACTGCGCCGCCGCCAAAGAAGGCCGCCCCTAAACGTAAATCCGGTTAAATCGCTCTAAAGGAGTTCGCAATGACGCGTCCCGATCCCCTGAGGACTTACAAAAACAAACGCGATTTTAGCAAAACCAGCGAACCGGAAGAGGGTGGCCTTGCCAGTCCAGAGGGACTGGTCTTCGTCGTGCAGAAGCACTGGGCCTCCCATTTACATTATGACGTGCGGCTGGAATTTGAAGGCACAATGCGCAGTTGGGCGGTACCGAAAGGGCCAAGCTACGATCCTAAAGTCAAAAGAATGGCGGTGCAGGTAGAGGATCATCCGATTGCTTATAACGCTTTCGAAGGTGAAATTCCGGCTAAACAATACGGTGCGGGCAAGGTCATTATTTGGGACAAAGGTACATGGGAGCCCATCGCAGACCCGGCCGTAGGGTTGCGGGACGGGAACCTTAAGTTCGTCCTGCATGGTTTTAAATTGCGTGGAAAGTGGGCGCTTATCCGCATCAAGAACAAAAATGGTGCCGAGGATAAAACCAGTTCTGAGCACAAACCAACCTGGTTGCTCATCAAAGAAAAAGATGCGTTCGCCCAACCGTCGGCAGCTTATAACGTAGTCGATGAAATGCCTGATAGCGTTGCAAAACTGTCTTTGCCATCAACGATAGTTGCGCCGAAGACCAGCATCGCCAATGGTGCCGATAGCGAGCCGGCCAACGCCGAGGTCAAAGGTAACGTCAGGAAGTCAGTCAAGAAGAAAATCGCAGCACCCGCGAGTTCTGCGCTTTCGGTTGAAGACGGTACCATTCCAGCCGGTGCGATCGAGGCCCCATTGCCAGCAGAATTAACGCCCCAATTGGCGACGTTAGTTGATAGTCCACCGCGAGATTCTGAGGAGTGGCTATACGAAATAAAATACGACGGTTATCGGCTATTGTCCCGGATTGAGGGTAACAATATTTTGCTGATAACGCGCAACGGGAACGACTGGAGCCAGAAGTTACCCGCGCTGGCGGACGCCCTGCGCAAGGCCCAATTGCCCAATGGTTGGTACGATGGCGAGATCGTTATGCCGGGCGAGAAAGGTATCCCGGATTTTCAAGCCTTGCAAGGCGCTTTCGATACCAAAAAAACCCAGGAAATTGTTTACTTTCTTTTTGATTTGCCCTTTTTTAGTGGCTTCGATTTGCGACCGGTGCCGCTGGTGGCGCGGCGGTCAGTGCTAAAATTTTTGTTAGAAAAATCCACCTCGCCGACGATTCGGTTTAGCGATACGTTTGAAGCATTAGGGCGCGATATCGTGACATCCGCTTGCAGTCTCGGAATGGAGGGCGTCATTGGAAAGAAGAAGGATGCGCCATACGTCGGGCGCCGTTCTGCCGACTGGATAAAATTGAAGTGCAGCCAGCGGCAGGAGTTTGTGATTGGCGGCTACACGGATCCGCAAGGCCGTCGCACCGGGCTGGGATCATTGTTACTCGGGGTCCACGACGCGGATGGAAAGTTGCGCTACGCAGGCAAAGTTGGGACCGGCTTTGATGATAAAACGTTGCGGTCGTTGACAGCAGCGTTAAGCGCAATTGGATGTGCCGAAAGTCCTTTTACCGCCGCCAGCGATCTCCGTCCCGTAGGGCACTGGGTGCAGCCTAGATTATTAGCGGAAGTGTCGTTCTCCGAATGGACTAAAAGTGGGCGGATACGTCATCCCGTATTTCATGGTTTACGCACCGACAAGCCCGCGCGCGCGATTGTGCGCGAAGTCGCCACTCATCTGAGTGCGCCGGAAGATCGCGTAACGTCGCTTCCTGCATGGTTAAAAATTACCAGTCCCGAGCGTGAGATTGATCCCGAAAGTGGTACCACCAAGATTGAACTGCTGCGCTTTTATGCGCTGGTTGGGCCATTGATGATGCCGCATCTCAAAGGACGGCCGGTATCATTAGTCCGCGCGCCCGATGGGGTAGGAAAGCAGCTTTTTTTTCAGAAACACCTTGCACTGGGGGAGCTTGCGGGCGTAGCACAACTGGCTGCAAGTCTTTATCCTGATCATGAGCGCTTACTTGAGGTTGTTAAGCCGGAGGGGCTGTTGTCAGCGGCACAAATGAACGTGATGGAATTCCATACATGGAATGCGATCAAGACAGCGATCAATAAGCCGGATCGCATGACATTCGACCTTGACCCGGGCGAAGGCGTAGAGTGGCAAATGATGCAGGAGTCTGCTTTGCTGGTGAAAGCGTTGATGGACCAGTTAGGGCTAACCTCGTTTGTAAAGACCAGTGGCGGCAAAGGTTTCCACATAGTTGTGCCGGTCGCAAAGCACTTTGGATGGAACCAGATCAAAGCATTTTCACGCGCGATAGTCGCGCAATTGGTATTAGCACTGCCGTCACATTTTGTCGTAAAAAGTGGACCCCGAAACCGCGTTGGAAAAATTTTTGTCGATTATTTACGTAACGGTTTTGGTGCCACGACCGTGTGTGCCTGGTCTGCAAGGGCCAGGCCAGGACTCGGCGTATCCGTACCCTTAGCGTGGGATGAAGTGCCTAAGGTCAATAGCGGCGCCCATTGGACGGTATCAAGCATTCATACCCGTCTTGATCAGGGCAACGGTCCGTGGGAGGGCTATGCAGATGCGGCCCAAGGTTTAGCCGGTGCGATGAAGAAATTGGGCTTCAATCCTGAGAGGGAAGGGTAGCAGATTTGATTGATGTAGATTATCCGGGGCGGCATTTTAAATGCTTACCGAAGGACATAAATTGCCTTAGCCGTAACAGCTTGCGACCTGTCAATTAACTAACTCCCTCATTTCTCGGCTTGTTTAAAATGGAAGGCCGCATAACCTGCCTTTGGTTCCGTTGGTCGCGGAAAAGCCACACAAATATTTTTACTGTATATCCGTACAGTTGTTGTGGTAAGCTTTGATCTCGGTATAAATGATTTCTTCGGGATAACTAATTATGACTCACTCCAATGCAGTTGTTACCCAGCCAGATGTAGTTAAAGGCGGATTCACGGTAGGTTTACGTATCGGCGGTCGTGAAATTTCGATCTGTCGTGATTATCGCAAGCGTTATTACACGCCCAATCCGATCATCGAATGGCGTACCGGCCATGCATCAGGATATCTCGAATTATTGTTTCTCCGCATTTGGTTGATACGTTTATGTGCTGCTCGGTAAGTCTGTTTTTAACTGTAATTCAGGCCTATTTGGAGCACGGCCTGAATGTATGCGATTTGAAGCACAGGGTGTTGTGACGCTTTCATTGCTCCTTAATTGAGGTCTGGTATCTTGTTCACCTCATCTAAACAATTGCTCCCAAAAATAGATCCGGCGCTTAGCAATTCAACGGTCAGGAAAAGCGCTTTCGGTCTGATCGTAACGTGAAATGATGAAGTCGCTCGAAAACCGTTTTTACTATCTTGATAACTTTTGCATCGCCATAAATTGGGTGCGGGAGCGTTACGACGATCTGCTCACGAAGGAAGAGCGCGGGTTCATCGATTTCTTCCCATTGTTACCGCAGCCCTCCAGAGCGCTGTTGGTGCGGATGCTGATGCGAAAGGGGGACTACTTTCGATCTGGAAAATTGTGCTATGACGAGATCGGGGAGGTTCAGGCCGCCGCCGCCCCGCTGATTGCCTTGGGATGGGTTAACGATGCCCCAGCGCTTCATTTGGATACTTTGTTTAGCCTATTAAAGAAAACAGAAGTAAGTCATATTTTCGGCGCATTGCTGCGTAAAAATGCAGCTTATGCGGCGAAAAAAGCGGACCAGTTATTGGCGCTGCGCAATGAGTTTTCTGATGGGCCTGATGCGCGAGCGGACGTAGCTAGGGGCGTTGCTACCGCGGATGGTGCGGATGGTGCGGATGTTGCGGTTGGTGCTAATGCCGACGTCGATGCGCCTGTAAATGTTGCGACGGACGATAACGCTGAGTCCGAGACCCGTGCATTTTTATCCTGGTATCCGGATGCCTCCGATTGTGTATATCAGGTTTGTGTAAGTGCACTATGTGATCGTTTAAGATTATTGTTTTTCGGTAATCTGCGACAAGACTGGACCGAATTTGTCCTCGTTGATCTCGGCTTATTTACCTATGAAAAAGTCGCGTTTTCATTGGCATCCCGTGGATTTCAGCATCGCCAGGATATCGACGATTATTATTATCTGTACCAATGCGGGCAGCGGTTCCATCAGGGAGAGTCAGCAGAAACTGTACTAATCGATATACCGACCGAAAGCTATGACAGTATTTTGCTAGAGGGGCGACGCAACAGGTTGTTGTTTCAGATCGCGGAGCATTACGAGCAAGCTAAAGATTATGCAGCCGCACTCAACCTATATGGGCGGATCACTTATCCAGGTTCACGCGTTCGGACAATTCGCACCATGGAGCGGTGCGGGCATTTTTCTGCTGCATTCAGTCTAGCAAAAATTGCGGAAAATCAACCCGAAAGTGAGGCTGAGAAACAGCATCTGCTGCGGATTTTCCCCAGGTTAAACCGTCAGTTAGGATATCCAAAAGCGCCCGTTATTGAAAAAAGATCGGTAGACAGGATCGATCTGATGTTGCTTCGTCCCGCGGAGCCGAAATCAGTCGAGGAATGTGCCAGAGACCATATTGAGGCCCTCGCTCCGGAGCAGGGCGCGCGGGTACACTACGTTGAGAATGGGCTAATCAACTCTTTGTTTGGGCTGCTATGCTGGAATGCGATTTTTGCGCCGATCCCGAACGCCTTTTACCATCCGTTTCATACTGGTCCCGTCGATCTATATAGTCCCGATTTCTTTCAGCGTCGTGCTGCCCAGTTTGGCGAGAGTTTGCAACAACTGGATTCCGATCAATATATATCGACCATTCGTCAAAGCTTTAAGGATAAATACGGTATTCAATCTCCCTTTGTGTTTTGGGAGTTAATGTCAAAAGAGTTATTGGAGGTTGCTCTGGCATGTTTGCCCGCGTACCATTTGAAACGATGGTTCGAACGCATGCTGGAAGATATCAAGTCAAACCGCGCAGGGATGCCCGATCTTATTCAGTTTTGGCCGGCTGAAAAGAAATATCGGATGATCGAAGTAAAAGGACCGGGAGATCGATTACAAGATAATCAACTGCGTTGGCTCGACTATTGCGCTCGAAACGACATGCCGGTGGCGGTATGTTACGTCCAATGGGCGGATTGAATACTAAACCATCAATGAAATACCAACAATGACATACCGTGTGACCGTCCGGAACCTATGCGAGTTCACCGCGAAGCGCGGCGATCTTGATCTGCGCTTCACACCTTCACCCTCTGCACAAGAAGGCATTGCCGGACATGGAATAGTTCAATCACGGCGCGTCGCGCCTTATTTGTCAGAGCTTAGCCTTAGCGGCGAAATCAATAATTTGCAGGTCGTGGGAAGAGCAGACGGCTACGATCCGGTCACAAATCAACTTGAAGAAATCAAGACTTACCGCGGTGACTTCCACCAAATCCCGGATAACCATCGCCAACTACATTGGGCGCAGGTAAAGATTTATGGATGGATGCTGTGCCAGGAACGCGGCTTGTCGGCAGTCACGCTGGCGCTGGTTTATTTTGACATCCGGAGTCAACAAGAAACGGTGATCGCTGAGTCTCACTCTGCCCTGGACCTTAAGCAATTTTTTGAAACGCAATGCGCTTTGTTTCTGGCTTGGTCACAATCTGAACTGACCCATCGCGCGGCGCGTGATCAAGCGCTGGACGCACTGAAATTTCCTTACGCTGATTTTCGGACTGGACAACGCGCATTGGCGGAGGACGTCTATCGCGCTACTATCAGCGGTCGATGCTTGATGGTGCAAGCGCCAACCGGCATCGGAAAAACCGTCGGCACCTTGTTCCCGACACTTAAAGCGTGCCCAGGGCAGGGTGTGGATAAAATATTTTTCCTCGCCGCCAAGACCTCTGGCCGCAGCCTTGCGCTAGACGCGCTTAATGTGATCCGAACGACGGCAGGTATTTTGCCGTTGCGGGTGCTCGAACTGGTCGCGCGCGACAAAGCGTGCGAACATCCGGATAAAGCTTGTCATGGGGACTCTTGCCCGCTTGCGCACGGTTTTTATGATCGTCTGCCAGCTGCACGTCAGGCGGCTGCGGACCTTCAGGTGATGAATCGGCAGGCCCTGCGAACGGTAGCATTGGCACATCAGGTATGCCCTTATTATCTGGGGCAGGATATGGTGCGCTGGAGCGACGTGGTGGTGGGCGACTATAACTATTATTTCGACTTGAACGCTATGCTCTACGGGCTGACCGTGGCTAATCAATGGCGCGTGACCGTTCTGGTGGATGAGGCACACAACATGGTTGAGCGTGTCCGCAATATGTATACAGCCCAGCTGGATCAAATTGATTTTAATATTGCGCGACGTGAAGCGCCGCTCGGACTTAAAAAGCCATTAGATCGCTTTAACCGGCATTGGAATACATTCAACAAGAAGCAGAGCGAGGAAAACAAAGACGCCGCTTATCACGTCTGTGCCTCTATTCCGTCCACCTTCTCCGATGCGTTACAGCAAGTCATCAACGCGCTCTCCGAGTACATGAATGAGAATCCCCTCGGACTAAACTCGCGGCTATTACAGTCCTATTTTGATTTGTTGCTTTTCTCGAACCTGCTGGCCTCGTTTGACACACATTCAATATTCGATATTTCCATTGCAGGAAATAAAACAGAAAAGATGGTGGGAAAAATAGCCGGACAGCCGCCAGTTACATTAACAGGAAAAAGTGCAGGACTAAACGGCAATCCTTTTCAGTTGATAGCGGCAGTAGAGAAGGCGAGTGCCAAGGCCACGGTTCTTTGTGTGCGTAATATTATTCCCGCCCCGTTTCTGGCCCAGCGATTTGCAGCAGCGCGTTCGGTCGTTATGTTTTCTGCCACATTGACGCCGTTGCAGTTCTATAGTGACACTCTTGGTATGCCCGAAAACACGGCCTGGATTGAGGTCCAGTCGCCGTTTTCCCCCGATCAGTTATATGTTCAAATCAACGCCATCTCTACGCGTTATCAAGATCGTGCAGATTCATTGATGCCGATAGCGACGTTGATCGGGAAAACTTACTCGTCGACACCAGGAAATTACCTCGCTTTTTTCAGTAGTTTTGACTATCTCCAAAAAGTGGCAGACCTCTTTGCAGCTCGCTTTCCCGAAATTCCTATATGGGTTCAGTCGCGACGTATGGCAGAGTCAGAGCGCGAACAATTTTTGGCGCGCTTTTCACCCAGCGCTAAGGGAGTAGGATTTGCCGTCTTAGGAGGCGCCTTTGCAGAAGGCATTGACTTGCCGGGTGATTGCCTGATAGGAGCGTTTATTGCCACCTTGGGACTGCCTCCATTGAATCCTGTTAATGCGCAGGTGATGCAATGCATGAGCACCGCTTTTGGTGCTGACGCCGGTTATGATTACACGTACCTATTCCCCGGAATCCGTAAAGTTGTTCAGGCGGCAGGTCGGGTGATCCGCAGCCAGCATGACCGTGGCTCTGTGTATTTAATCGATGACAGGTTTGCGCAACCAAACGTCGCTCGGCTTTTACCACCTTGGTGGAATGTTGATCTTAAGCGGATTAAAGAGGGTACAGCGGTGACTTCTGGTGATCCGGTTAGCGCACCGGTCAGGGCTGCGTTGGTTACCTCTGTCGCTTCGCCCGCACCCGTAGCTTCCGCTACTTCGGTAACCGGGCAACAACTTGGAATTATTTTTCCAACGATAGATTGAGGGCGGGCTGAGGAAGAGCAGTGTCATCGGAAACATCCTTTCGCAGCGGCGCATCGCCAATCGCATCAACACGTTGCAAAAACCGCAGCGCTAAAATTTTTCGTCACAGGTTATTTTGCGTATTTATTTCGGAATGGCTACTGTGCGGTATCGCTGCTTTGCCGTTGGTTGCGAATACTATTGATATCGCAGCCGATATTGCTGCGATATTAAAGACGAGAACCAAAAATACTGCCAATACAAGCGCTGCTGGCTTCCCCCCCGCGTAAAAAAAGGGCTGCACTGCAGGGTGCATTGGCTTATTCTATTTCGGCTTCGCCGGTTCGCACTTATTGGTATAAGCGCTGACTTTCTCCTCGGCTGCAGATATCGCTGAAAGTATCATGGCGATACCATCCCTCCTCTTATGATCACAAACCCTGAACCGTCATCTGCTTTTTACGTTCAAGCATTTGATCGCGTAATGCGACAAGATTAAGCTGAGATTTTTTTACTTGAGGAAACATCTCTGTCTCTTCTTCGAGGACATGATGCGCTATTTGTTCCGACAGAACTTTTACTTTCGCGTCGAACAATTCATCGTCGGGTTCCATGATCTTGATTTGTTCGATGAGTTCTTTTGCACTCGCATGTTCAATAATAGCCTCATTGACCAAGTCCGGACCATCCTTGGCTGCATCCCGCGCGGCAGGGTAAAAAATTTCTTCCTCAATGATGCAGTGGACGGTCAGTGCGGCACATATTTCTTCGGCCAATATTTTCTTCGCCCGCAATGCGCCCTCGTCCAATTTCTCGATTTGTTGAAATTTGGCTTTCACGTTCTCATGATCGGCCACGAGCATCGCTATTGCATCTATAAAGCTGTGATTAGTTTCAACGGGATTCATGTTAATCCTTTAGAAAATTGAAAAAGTGGTAGCCCATGTAAATCTTGGAAGTTGAATTTAATGTAGGAGCAGCCGGCTTAAAAGTAAACCTCTGTAAGCGCGGACCTGCCTGAAGATTTTCGTTAACTGTGTGGCACCTATACGAGGTAAAACCTAAGCTACAAGCAGAAAACCATCCTGACAATTCACTAAATTTTCATCGTTTCCTACAAAAAAATCAGTGTTCCTCCGATATCAGCAGGCAACGCCGCCCCTTACGATTCAACCGTTGCTATAAAAGTATTTATTGAAATGATGCAGGTAAAATATTTAATTTTGGCAAGTGGCTTTAAGCACTCGCATCAATAGTATCGAGGGACGGTGAAGAAAGGTCTACTGTAACGATATGACTAGGTAAGTTTCTATCCGCCTTTTAGCGCATTTATCATTAAACGGTAGCATCAAAGAACGTGGCAATGGTTATGCATGAACACCTGCAATTTTTTATTGAACATTTAAGGAGAGTCAGATGGATGATCAGTCCAGAATTTCAGGTTTGCATCCGCTGGAAGCCGGCAGGGACCTCGGTGTCGGTGATGGCAACGCCTCTGGAGTATCCTGGGCCGCGATCTTTGCTGGTGCGGTAGCTGCAGCTGCGTTATCGCTGGTGCTATTTATCCTCGGTACCGGGCTCGGATTATCGTCCGTTTCGCCGTGGTCATACAACGCTGCCCCTTTAGGGAAGGCCACCATTATCTGGCTTGCGTTCACGCAACTGGCCGCTGCTGGTATCGGCGGGTACATGGCAGGGCGCTTACGTATTAAATGGGCAAGCGTCCACAGTACGGAAGTTTATTTTAGGGATACTGCGCACGGATTGCTGACGTGGGCAGTTGCGACCTTACTGACGGCAGCTTTTCTGACGAGTGCGGTTAGTGCAATCACCAGCGGGGCAGTGCAAGTTGGCGGTGCCGCTGTTGCCGCCGTCGGCGCAACCGCAGGTGCCAGCGCAAATGGTGCCAATTATTTCTCCGATATGTTGTTGCGTCAGACTTCCTCAGCTTCGTCAGACGGGATAAATACTGCCGCCGTACCGAATGAGGCTGGCGGGAATACAACAGGCGCCTTAGCCACGGGGGCCGGTCCATCTGGTTCTATGGCTTCGAATAGTGCAATTCGCCCCGGCGAAAATACTGCTCTTCGTGCTGAAATGGTTAGAATATTAGCTAACGCTACACGCACCGGTACCTTGCCTGCCGACGATAAAGCATACTTATCACAACAAGTTTCGCAAACGACGGGTCTACCAAGGGACGCTGCCAATAAAAGGGTCGATGACATTTTTGCGCGTATGACTAAAGCTAAAACCGATGCTGAGGTCGCTGCAAAAGATACTGCAGACAAGGCAAGAAAGGTGGCTGCTCAGTCTGCGTTGTGGATATTTGTTGCACTCCTGTTAGGAGCATTCTTTGCCAGTGTGATGGCTACATTGGGCGGTAAACAACGTGATCGTGTGTGGGGGTAAGTCACACGATAACCGCTTTACACGCTTCCGACTTATTCGGTTACTTTACGATATCTTTATACCGCTGGAGAAGATGATGGGATCTATTTTATTATGGCTTATCGGTATTCCTATTCCAATTATCATTTTGATTGCCTTATTAACTTAATGCTGGCACCCCTCTTGAAATGGGATACGCTTTTCAAACGGTATCTGTAAGCGCACCGTTTTCGCAGGGACTTGAGGGAATAAAGGCAATAACGCGCATGACAAATCAAATTCTTAGTGGGATATTAATAGGTACAGGGTGAGTACCTATTGATAGAGGTGAGTTGCAGGAATGGGGCGGTATCGTCGTTTTTCTCTGACAACTTGTTTGGCGTTTTAACTTGGAAGGATGCATTATGGCAACGGGTACTGTGAAATGGTTTAACGACTCCAAAGGTTTTGGTTTTATAACCCCCGACGATGGGGGCGAAGACCTATTCGCCCATTTTTCGGCAATACAGATGGGGGGATTTAAAACTTTGAAAGAAGGTCAGAAAGTAACATTTGATGTGACGCAAGGCCCCAAGGGAAAACAAGCCTCGAACATTCAAAATCCTTAACCACTGCGCGGCATTGCCTTAAAGTTGCGGCGCTGATCAATGGCTCATTTTTTTAGAAAATGGGCCATTTCATTGGCGGGGAGAATTAAATTTATTTTTTTAAATACAATAAATATTGCGCAGCCTTGTGATTTAGGAGTAATTTATCTCACGTCTATCCTTCATGATTTTTATTAATTTCGTTCTGGATAGCAAGGGAAAGAGATTACAATTTTCGTGAAACTTTATTCAATTTTTTATAGTCTTATTGATTATTGGAAGCGTTAAAAATATTAATAAAGTTTCTTTATGCTTATAAAAAGCTTAAAGCGTTGTACTCACGTAATTTATTCCTCGTGGGCCTTTGTCACGGATCGCAAACTCAAATAAACATTTGACACTCACTCAACAATATTAATTAGGGAGCATGATATGACCAGAGGTCCTTTATTTCGTGAAGAAGATAGAATTGGCCAGCGCTTGCGTATTAATCAAAAAGCGCCCCTACTTGCGACGGGAGAAGTGTCAGACAAACCAGGGAAGAGTGATGCCTTGTGGACGCGTATGAACATAGCGATGCGCTTATCCTGTCAACAAATAAAGCCCACTTCGAAGCCATAATAACGCTAGCGCAATGCGCCGCCAAAGTTATAAACCGTCAGATAAATCAGCAATGAAAAGTATTGGCTGGTTTGTCTGGTTTATGAAATGTATTACGCATCACTTTCGACTCTGCCAAGTCCGTATCGGGTCAAATCCTTTCGAATGCTTATTCGATTCAGCTTTTCCAAAACCATTCCCAATTTTTCTGAACCCCGCAGGCGATCCGGGGGATTAAAATTGAAGGTGGCAATATTCCGGGAGCCCAACTATGAGCGCCCGACGAAACGAAATCTTTTAACTCCGTACGATGATTGTCGTTGCCATGCTCTTTGTTGAAAGTCACGCCTCAGAGTGAAGCCCTTCTCTTAATTCCCAACAAGCCGAGAAATTTAGGCGTTTAAAATCCAATGACCAATATTCCAACGCCATCCCGGGGTCTTGCAGCCAGAGGGCGGAATTTGGTCTTTTTTTTCGGCGTAATTTTACGTGCGAGGGATGCACGTATTTTTTGACGTTATTTCATGACTTTTTTACGATACGGAAAAATGCTATCGCCTGTGTTCCGCAATATTTTTAAAATGCTTAGAAGTATCTGTCATATAAGAAATATTTTCACGGGGTGAATATTTTCACAACGAATGACTTTTGAGGCCTCATTCCCAAATTATCGAGCATGCTTGGTGGTAACTTTTGAATAATACGCCGTTTTAAAATAACGGCTTCTTACAGCGCTTCTTTGCCCTTCGTAATTTTATGGGCGAGAGTGGGCGCAGTAAAACATTATCAATATTCACCGCCACCTTTAATAATATTTCCGATTCACACCTCCCTATTTAAAGGGTTTGAGCCGTTACTGAGCGCACCGTGCGGCTCGACCAACCACACGTTCAATATGTAGTCGTTTTTCCGTTACTATTTCTCTCCGCCAATTTACTCCCCTTGTTATAATCTGGTGCGTCATTTCTCTGTAAGGAGTGACGATCTGGGGATAAATCTTACGGAAAACCCGGAGTGACCCTGAGACCCGAAGAAGAAAATACGCTCAACAGATCATATCCGCAGTAAAAGCGGGAGCAGCTTTGAGACAAACTCTCAGTACGACTTAAGGATCAACATGAAAAACGGTCAGCCTCCTTCGCTAGCGGTTTTATTGGCCACAAGCTTCGCATTTATCATCGTTCAGTTAGATGTGACGATTGTCAACGTGGCATTGCCGCAGATTGGCCAAGAGCTGCATGCCAGCGTTACAGATCTTCAGTGGGTTGTCGACGCCTACACGTTGGGGTTCGCGGTTTTCTTGTTATCTGCGGGTGTCATAGGCGACAAATATGGATCCAAGCGTATTTTCTTATCTGGCTTTGTATTGTTTGCGCTGTCCTCTTTTGCTTGCGCGTTGGCGCCCACAGCGACTGCACTGAATATAGCCCGCGCACTGCAGGGTATAGGCGCCGCATTTTTGGTGCCGAGCTCGCTGTCGATTCTCAATTTCACTTATGCCGCTGACAAAAAAATGCTTGCAAAGGCAATCGGCTGGTGGACCGCAGCGGGCGGTGTCTCTATTGCTGCGGGCCCTGTTTTCGGTGGTCTTTTGGTATCCAGCAGTGGATGGCGCGGTATTTTTTGGGTGAACATACCGATTTGCATCGCGGGATTTATCATAACCCGCAAAGTAGTACCGTCTATGCCAAGTAAAGATCCTGGGAGGTCGTTCGATGTGACGGGCCAAATATTGGCAATTATTATGCTGACAGGTTTTGTTGGTGCCGTTATTGAGGTCCATCCGTTAGGGCTGTCGCATCCATTAGTACAGGGTGGTTTTCTCGTTGCGTTTTTGGCGGGTATCGCATTTTTAATGGTAGAACGCACGATCGCTGCACCGATGTTGCCCTTGCAATTGTTCAGTCGGAGTAGTTTTACGGGAGCAGTATTATTTGGAGTCCTCGTCAATTTTTCGTACTATGGGGTGATCTTTATTCTGAGTTTTTATTTGCAAAAAGTACGCGGATTTTCCGTTATGGCGACAGGTCTCACTTTTTTGCCGCTTACTGCAACCTTTATTTTCTCGAATATTGCTAGTGGCTGGATGATGGCGCGAATGGGCTTGCGTATCCCAATGGTTCTGGGCGGTTTGATTGGTGCAACGGGTTACGCTTTGTTAGGGTTAATCGGCATATCACAAGACGCCACGTTTCTTGAAATGCTGCCCGGTCTCGCCCTTATTCCTGCGGGCATGGGCTTGGCGGTTCCGGCCATGACGACCTCTATTTTATCCAATGTTGAGCGGCATCAGGCGGGAACTGCGTCGGCGGTACTGAACATGGCGCGGCAGGTCGGCGGGGCCTTGGGTGTTGCTATTTTTGGCGCAATGATCGCCACAGGTTCGGCGCTGGACATTATCGCTCACGTCCGTGGGGCCATGGGTGCTTCTACGATATTGCTATTAGTGGCTGCTGGCCTGGCTTTTTGGTGCAAAATTGAGCGCACCCAAGAGCAACTCTCAGTTTTGAAGAGTTGACTATATCTAAAAGCCGCGCCGAGTCTGGAGAACAGTCGTGACTGCGTATTTTCAACAGGTGTGCTCACTATTGATTTTTTATGCGATTAGGAGGGAGGCGATTCAAAATCGATAACCAGCGATTCAGTCATTTCTTCAAGTAGTATCAAGCCGCTTGCATCCACAACGACAAACAGAGCGTCGTAGGTATTGATTGTGTGGTGTACGGTAGTCATGGGATGCGCGTGGGTTGCGGTGACAACCATCACTTTTGCGCCTGCGGCTTCTCCAGCGAGAATACCTACCGGAGCATCTTCGAAGACGAGACATTCGCTTGAGTCAACGCCTAATTTTTGTGCAGCCAGAAGATAGCAATCCGGGTGTGGTTTTCCGATTGCGACGTCATCGGCTGTGATAAGGATAGCCGGAACTGGAATGCCTGCTGCTTTTAAGCGGCGTAGTGCTAACGCCTTGGGAGCCGACGTCACAATGGCCCACTTTGAGGTTGGCAATGCGTTTAAAAAAGTCACTGCGCCGGATATCGCAACGATGCCCTCAATGTCCGCAATCTCTGCTTCGGTAATGACGACAGCCTCGGTTTGCGGGTCAACGCCGGGCAGTCCTAATCTGCTTATCGTATCAACCGCCCGAGCGCCATGAATAGTAGGTAAAAACGCCTCGACATTCAAACCGTGACGTTGCGCCCAAGCGCGCCAAATGCGTTCTGCGGCAGCGATAGAGTTAATCAGCGTCCCATCCATATCAAAAAGGAGCGCACTATATTTACCTGGGAGTACTGTTCGAGTATTTGGGAGCAATTTTATTTATCTCATTTTATGGAGGGGTTTAGAGAGCATCTGGTTGTAGGGTATCAACGTGTCTTGGCTGATTAATTCGGCCGCACCTGCCGCCGCCCATACTGTGGCGCATACCGCAGCAATCGCGAGCATTCACGATTAAAATAGTGCGTTGAATTCGCAAAGTTGGTTGAAAAGGGCAACGTCTCTTTACTGTTGGCGCTCATAGACGGGATGCAAAATTACCAACCAGATCATGCCGCAGGACCACCGCCCGAAACGGGTGGTTTTTTATTTCTGCAATGCAACAGTCGTGATTATACTCTTACACAGGGTCACTTTATTTTGACGGCGGCCGGATCTCTTCGTCCGATTATTTTATCCAAAGGTAGGCGGAAGATCGCGTACACGTTTCCCGCTGGCATGATAAACAGCATCTGCCACGGCGGCGCATAAGTCTGTAATGCCGATTTCGCCTAACCCCTGGCACCTGAAGAATTGATGTGAGAGTCATTTTCGTCCACGACGATTGTAGCGCGCTCATAGGAGAAAAAATGCCTTGAATTCCGGAATCGGTTTTTGCGTTGCACCTTGAGCGTTAAGTCTTGTGGCATATTTTTGACCTCCCGGATAACGGCAACGATATTTTGGTATGCGCCTCAGCGGCAAATATTGCCGTTACGTTCGCGAATTTCTGCGTCCATTTTTTGAGCGGAGACTGTGGCCGATAATTTTCGTCCATCGGGGAAAACCACACTAACGGAGGACGATTGCCCCTCTTTAAGCATGGCTTAGCAGAACATATTTGGCCACGCGTGCAATAGCCACTTGCAGCGCATCTTTTGTGCCGCATCCGGGACGAAGAGTAAAGCGCTAACGCAATAGCGTAGCGGCAGTCATCAATCCAGATACAAGTGGGTGTAACGCGTTCCCTTAAGTCCAAGATCGTACTTGCCCGTGCGAGCATCAGCACGTAGGGAGGTAATCGGCACAAGGTCCCGGAAGCCGGTCACTACATATTGGGCCATTCGAAGACAAATGAGCGATTACCTCCTTTTGCAAACATGTGCACGGTTTTAGTCAGCTTAATATCGCCCACTGTTGCACTGATTCGATAACTTCCGAGGTGCGGAAATTTAATCAGCATCATCGGTCCACCACAGTTAGTATGCAAAATATCCTTGTTCCCAAGATCAACAATGCTTATTTGAATGTCGGCAAGGAAACTGCCGTCCTTGCGGGCGAAAGTGAGCATCATGTCATAATTTTTGGCAGCGCTTTTTATATAAGCAGACTCGTCCGCCCCAACGCCGCCGCAGGCAAAGATATACCCATCCTTGTCCCTTGGTCGGACAGTCACGGCTGCTGGGCCAGACTGAACGTTTACCTGCGTATTGGGGCTTGCCGCGGCCTGAGAACTGGCAGGAGCTTGGGCGACCGAAGCGGCAGCCCATCCCAGCGTCAAAACAATCGCGAGAGGTTTGATTACCTTCATGGGTGCCGCCCCAAACAATCGGTAACTTTTACAAGCTACGTACAAGTTGCCCTAATTTTCGTTTCATGGGTTTGCCATTAAGGAGCTGAGGTTTTGCCAGTCCCGGTACCCGTACCCGTAGTGCCGGTGCCCGTACCCGCACCCGTAGTGCCGGTACCTGTACCCGTAGTTCCGTTACCTGCACCGGTCGTTCCGTTACCTGCACCGGTCGTTCCGTTACCTGCACCGGTCGTTCCGTTACCTGCACCGGTCGTTCCGTTACCTGCACCGGTCGTTCCGGTACCGCCCCCTGTCATACCGGTACCACCACCCGCCGTTCCGGCACCGCCACCCGTTGTGCCAGCTCCTCCACCCGCCGTTCCGGCACCTCCCGGTGACGTCGCGGCGCTGTTGGTGCCCGCCGCATCGTCGGTTTTTTTACAGCCGACCAGAACAGTGGTAGCAATAATTGCGGCTAGAAGTAAATTTTTGTTCAGCATACGAACTCCATGTGGTTGGTTTAAAAATTGTTACCCTGTGGTGTTTTAACGTTTACCGTTTGTGCGACTTATCTCTGATTGCAAAGTTCAAATTCGTTAAGGCCCATTATTTCACCATGATCAATCGCATATTTAAATTTGCCTTGATAGTTAGAAGTTACGCTTTTATCCCGACTTGCTATTCAGTGCTCCTTGACAATTTTGGTGGAAAAGTTTGAGGGATATTTCGTAAAGGCAGCTTGAACTGTGCTTTGTAAGTTTTACGAAAAGCATCGCCCTGGCATGAGAGGAGAGATGGGAGCAGAGATGTGATCTGATGTACGAGAGAGTCGCGCGCACGCATTATGAGCGGATGCAGCGCTGCAATTCCGCTCTCGGAGATACGTAAAATTGACTCTTTTGATTTTCATCATCAGGATAATCAGCTCCCCACCCTAATCTCATTTTGAACAGATTTAACGCCGTCCGTGTCGTGCGTAATTTCTTCCACTCGCTTCATCTCTTCCTTCGTCGCCACTTTGCCACTAAGGCGAACCACTCCGTTGCTGTCCGTCTCTACTTTTATGTTTGTTGCATAGGCCATTTTTTCAGCCGTAAGTTTTGATTTTATCTTTGTGGTGATGACCGAATCCTTCACGATCACTCCAAATTTGGTCTGAGGCGCAGCGTAATCAACAGCGTATGCAAGGGGCGGCATTAAAACGCTAATAACTAAACAGGTGGCAGTAAGCTTGATTTTCACGATATCTCCTTGGTCGAATAAGAGGGATACTAAAATTTCGCTTAAGACCGTTATTAACGGCCTGCGTTGCAAATAAAAACGTCCGACCCAGTGCCAGTTTACGATGTTTTTGCGCTAACGTGATTTGAGGCTGGCTATGTTCAAAATCGTTATGACCGATTTTTGTCCTCACGCGACTCCCGCCCGTGCAGTTTCTCAGCGGGTTCTACCCCAAGTAGCTGGTGTTAAAGGTTAGTAGTTTGTTGCCCTTTTGTTTCATATTCTTGCTAAGTTTGATTATTATTTGATAATTTTAGATGAAACAAACCGATTTGCAAGGTGTACTTTTGCCTCTTAAATTGAAAATGCCGAAAAAAATTTTTCGGCATTTTGACTATTTATGGGTCGAAATAAACGTGATCGCGTGCATGCAGGATTAAACGCCTCAATCCGGGTTACCGGGACCCCTGGTATCCCGACCAAGCGAAACCCTGGCATTTTAAAAGGGACCTTTTTCCGGCGGAATCTGGATCTAGAATTCCCCTTTTTTAATCACGAATTTCAAGCGCACGATTAAGGCTGAGTGCCGCCAGTGAGCAGGCCGCACCCGATAGTAAATAAAAGCTCACATAGGCCATGCCGAAATGCGCAGACAGCCCTAGTGCGACCAAGGGCGCAAAGCCCGCCCCAACCAGCCAGGATAGATCGGAGGTTAGTGCCGCACCAGTGTAGCGATACTTAGGCAAGAAGTTGGAGGTGACGGCACCAGCCGCCTGACCGTAAGATAATCCTAGCAAACTAAATCCAACCCAGATAAAGATGTTTTGCCCCATGTCCCCACCGTTCATCAGTGTAGGGATAAATCCGCTCAAAACAGCGATCAGGATCGCACATCCACCGAGCGTGGTACGACGGCCCAGACGATCGGCAATCAAGCCCGATGCGATGACACCGAGTGCCATCAATCCGGCACCGATTACCTGAACAACCAGAAAGTCACTAGTCGAGCGCAATGAATAGAGGCTGATCCATGACAGCGGGAACACAGTCACCAGATGGAACAGGGCGTAGCTAGCCAAGGCAGCTAACGCACCAATAATTAGATTGCGTCCTTGTGAGCGGGTCATTTCCACAGCGTTGGTGGGTTCCAGTTCACGCTCATCGAGCAAGCGCGCGTATTCTTTGGTGGATACCAGGCGAAGTCGTGCGAAAAGTGCTACAACGTTGATGGCAAACGCTACGTAGAACGGATAGCGCCAGCCCCAGTCCAAAAAGTCTTCAGTCGTAAGATTGGATAACATATAAGCGAACAATCCGCCAGCAATCATAAAACCGACCGGTGCGCCTAATTGACCAAGCATTGCGTACCAACCGCGTTTATTTTGCGGTGCGTTAAGCGCAAGTAAAGAGGGCAGGCCGTCCCACGATCCACCCACGGCAATACCCTGACCAATGCGTAGCAAAGAGAGCAGTACGATGGAGGCAAAGCCGAGATGCTCGTAAGCTGGCAGGAAGGCTATGCCAGCGGTTGAAATGCCCAACATGAATAGCGCGGCCGTTAATTTAACTTCGCGACCGAACCGCCGCTGGATCGCCATGAAAGCAATCGTGCCAAACGGTCGCGCCAAAAATGCAAAGGAAAAAATAACAAACGCAAAGAGGGTGCCCTCTAACCGCGACTCGAACGGAAAAAATACGGATGGAAACACCAGGACTGAAGCCATGGCGTAGACAAAGAAGTCGAAGTATTCCGAGGCGCGGCCAATCACGACGCCAATGGCTATTTCACTGGGGGCGATCTGGGAATGATTGGCTTTCGTGTCACGCACATTGGAACTGGAAGAATCAAGCGTAAAATCGGCTGAACGTTCGCTATTATGTATGTGAATGCTGGTCATAATTATTTCTCAAATGGGGTTTCGGTGGTGTCGGTTGAGCGGCCCACTCTTCCGAATTTCTTGGGAGGGTAGGACAAAACGTCCAATTGCCAAGGTATACCGCTAGAGGTACATTATCATATTTTAATGCTTTGACTGGAATATTCCTGCATGGTCTCCCTAAATGCTCGTCGCGGATGGATACTCCTCCCCGCTTTATTGTTGGCTGGCTGCAATACGGTGCTGATGAACCCATCTGGGGACATCGCCGTGCAGCAGGGCAATCTAATTGTGGTCTCCACTTTATTGATGTTGCTGATCATCGTTCCGGTGATTGCCCTCACAATATTGTTTGCGTGGCGCTACCGCAAAAATAATACGAAGGCCACCTACGAGCCAGACTGGGACCATTCAACGCAGCTCGAGCTAGTCATTTGGGGCGCACCTTTGCTGATTATCATTGCTTTGGGGCTATTAACCTGGATTAGTACCCATACGCTTGATCCGTACCGCAAACTATCCAGACTTGATGCAACGCGACCGATTCCGGCTAATGTTAAGCCGCTTACGGTGGAGGTGATCGCGCTGGACTGGAAATGGTTATTCATCTATCCAGAGCAGGGCATCGCTACCGTGAATGAGTTAGCGGCGCCCGTCGATGTGCCTATTCATTTTAAGATCACCGCATCGTCAGTGATGAATTCGTTCTTCATACCAGCGCTTGCCGGTCAGATTTACGCGATGCCAGGCATGCAGACCTCGCTTAACGCGGTCATTAACAAACCGGGTGAATTTGACGGTTTCTCGGCAAATTATAGTGGCGCGGGATTTTCGGACATGCGCTTTAAGTTTCATGGCATGACCCCGCAAAATTTCGAAAAATGGGTGCAAACGGCAAAGGCCGGTGGGGGGGCGCTCAAACGTTCCGATTACATGCAGTTAGCACGCCCTAGCCAACGAGAGCCGGTGCGTCAATATGGCGCGGTAGACCCTGATCTCTACCACGCAATTGTTAACCGTTGTGTGGAAGCGAATCAGATGTGCATGGACAAGATGATGACCACTGGCGCTAACGGCAAAATGGAACATGCTCATGAATAAATACCTGCAAAAAATTCAGACAGCGGGTCCAACAGCGCGTGAACCCGCAGGCATCCGTTTATGCCCCGCGCTCCTCTTATTCCTCGGAAAGTCACGATGCTAGACCACCTTAATCTGACGAAGCTCATCTTCGGTCGCCTCACCTGGGAAGCAATCCCATATCACGAACCCATCCTGCTTGCCACCTTCATCATGGTGGGTGTTGGCGGCTTGGCTGTTTTCTGTGCATTAACTTATTTCCGCCTTTGGGGCACATTATGGCGCGACTGGGTTACGAGTATTGATCACAAACGCATTGGCGTGATGTACATCGTGTTCGGTTTAATCATGCTTTTGCGCGGGTTTACCGACGCACTGATGATGCGGGCGCAACAAGCGTTTGCTTTTGGAGGCTCGGACGGTTTTTTGCCACCACATCATTACGATCAGATTTTTACTGCGCATGGCGTGATCATGATCTTTTTCGTTGCCATGCCTCTGGTGACGGGGCTGATGAACTATGTTATCCCACTGCAAATCGGCGCACGCGATGTGGCGTTTCCGTTTCTGAATAATTTCAGCTTCTGGATGACCGCGTTTGGTGGCGTATTGTGCATGGCATCACTGTTTGTCGGTGAGTTTGCCCGCACCGGCTGGTTAGCCTATCCGCCTCTGTCAGGCATATTGGGTAGTCCGGATGTGGGGGTTGACTATTACATATGGTCATTACAGATTGCCGGGGTAGGGACGTTACTCTCGGGTATTAATCTGATCGCGACCATCGTGAAGATGCGCGCTCCGGGCATGAACATGATGAAAATGCCGATTTTTACGTGGACGTCGTTATGCACCAACGTATTGATCGTCGCTGCTTTCCCAGTGTTGACTGCGGTACTCGGTATGCTCGCGCTGGATCGCAATGCCGGGACTAATTTCTTTACCAATGACATGGGCGGCAACGCCATGATGTACGTCAACCTGATCTGGATTTGGGGTCATCCTGAAGTGTATATTCTGATTTTGCCAGCTTTTGGGGTATTTTCAGAGGTCGTTTCCACCTTCAGCAGTAAGCGCTTGTTCGGTTATACGTCGATGGTGTACGCCACCGTCGTGATTACTATCTTGTCCTATTTGGTATGGTTACATCATTTCTTCACGATGGGTTCTGGGGCCAGCGTCAACTCGTTCTTTGGTATCACGACGATGATTATCTCCATCCCGACCGGGGCCAAGATATTCAACTGGTTGTTCACCATGTATCGGGGACGCATCCGCTTTGAAGTCCCGATGCTGTGGACCATGGGTTTTATGATCACCTTCGTTATTGGTGGAATGACGGGCGTATTGTTAGCAGTGCCGCCAGCCGACTTCGTGTTGCATAACAGTCTGTTCCTGATTGCTCACTTCCACAACGTGATTATAGGTGGCGTGTTATTCGGTATGTTTGCAGGTATCAACTACTGGTTCCCGAAAGCTTTCGGGTACAAGCTCGATGATTTCTGGGGTAAATGCTGCTTCTGGTTCTGGACGATTGGTTTTTATTTCGCCTTCATGCCGCTGTATGTATTGGGCCTGATGGGTGTAACACGCCGTCTTAGCCGCTTTGAAGATCCTTCATTGCAGATATGGTTCCAGATTGCTGCGTTTGGCGCAGTGTTGATTGCGCTGGGTATTGGTTCATTCATCGTGCAACTAATAGTCAGTTATCGTCGTCGCGAATCGTTGCGCGATACCACGGGCGATCCTTGGGGCGGTCGTACGCTTGAGTGGTCGACCTCGTCACCGCCACCGGACTACAACTTTGCATTCACACCGCGTGTATATGACAATGACGCCTGGACTGATATGAAGAATCAAAATTACGAGCGACCAGAGCAAGGTTTTGCCGCGATCCATATGCCCAAAAATACCAGCGCTGGATTTATCATCGCTGCGCTGAGTGCAGTGATTGGATTCTCGGTGATCTGGCAAATGTGGCTTGTCGCCGGTGTCGGCTTTGCAGCGATGATGGCTGCAGTCATTATTCACACCTTTAACTACAACCGCGATTATTTCATCCCGGCGGACGAAGTCGTCCGTGTCGAAGATGAACGCACACGTCTGCTGGGTAGCCATGTCTGAGATATCACCTTCCTCCGCTAGCGCAATGAGCGCTTCCCCAAGTGCGCGTTTTTACGTCAACGAGCATCACCCCGAGAACGGTACGCTACTCGGGTTCTGGCTATACCTGATGAGCGATTGTCTGGTGTTCGCCAGCCTGTTTGCAACTTATGCAGTGTTGGGCCGCAATTATGCCGGTGGTCCGACTGGCGCGGAACTTTTCGATCTGCCGCTGGTTGCGCTCAACACGTCGTTACTGCTTCTGTCATCGATAACCTATGGTTTTGCGATGCTCGAAATGCAGAAAAAAAATGTCCGCAGTACGCTAATCTGGTTGGCGATAACCGGTGTACTTGGGGCTTGCTTCATAGGATTTGAACTCTATGAATTCGTGCATCTGATCCATGAAGGCGCGGGTCCGCAACGCAGTGGCTTCCTGACATCGTTCTTCGCGTTGGTTGCCACTCACGGGTTGCACGTCACGTTTGGTATCGTATGGTTGGTGACATTGATGTTCCAGGTCGGTCGCCATGGCTTGACGACAGAAAACAATCGTCGTCTGATGTGCCTGTCTATGTTTTGGCATTTCCTTGACGTTGTCTGGATTGGCGTCTTTACCTTTGTCTATCTAATGGGAGTGCTGCCATGAGCGGACATCAAGAACACCCTCCGCTACCTATTGAAAAGGGTCACGATCATCATGACGCTCATGTTGATCACGGCAGCTTCAAGACCTACGTCACCGGCTTTGTGCTTGCCGTGATTTTGACGGCGATCCCGTTCTGGTTAGTCTTGGGTAAAGTGTTTGATAAATCCAGTACCACCGGGCTCGTTTTACTAGGCTTTGCGGCGGTGCAGATAGTGGTTCACATGATCTACTTTTTGCACATGAACACCAAGTCCGAAGAGGGTTGGTCGATGCTGGCGCTGATCTTTACGGTGATGTTAGTGGTTATCATGCTGAGTGGTTCGGTTTGGGTGATGTATCACTTAAATCACAACATGATGCCAGGCGTGATGTCAGATTCGGCACAGGAAACCGTACCTGAATCGTTCAGGCAAGCAGTGCCATCCGCACCCAGCATGCCTAACATGCCTAACATGCCTAAAATGCACAACATGCAAACTATGCCATGACCCCGGCGCCGCGTGGCACGGTAACGACCGGCAAAATGCCGGAATGCGCTGCAACCGCAGTTGCGGAGGGTGCTCCTCCTCGTTCCCGGTCCGCGGCGGCCAGATTTGCAGTGGCTGCTTTGGCGGGTTTCCTCTTCTTCACCTTTGTTGCGCTGGGCACCTGGCAGGTCAAGCGCTTGCAGTGGAAGCTTGATCTGATAGAGCGGGTGACGGATAGGGTGCATGCTTTACCTGTTGCTGCGCCCGGTCCGGCTCAGTGGTCGAAGGTAAATGCCAAAGCCGATGAATACCGTCACGTCCACCTTAGCGGCACTTACCTGTACGAATTCTCCGCGTGGGTCCAGGCTTCAACCGACCTTGGTAGCGGATTTTGGGTGATGACACCGCTTCGCCGCGAGGATGGCAGCGTGGTGATGGTCAACCGCGGTTTTATTCCCGTCCGGACACCCGGTCAGCGCGATCAGGCTGACACCTGGCAATCCAGCGCTAATCCGGGTCCCTCCAATACACCCGTTGTCCCCGTAAATGTTACCGGCCTGCTGCGCATGAGCGAACCTGGCGGGGGATTTTTGCGCCACAATGATCCTGCTGCCAATCGCTGGTATTCACGCGATGTACAAGCTATTGCGGCGGCCCGTGGACTTTCCGCCATCGCCCCTTATTTTGTGGATGCAGACGCTGTTGCAATGCCTGGCGGTGCCGCAAGTGGCGAAAACTTCGTCACTAATCCGATTAATGGGGCACACAATGGCCTGACTGGTCATCGCGGCGACGATGTAGACGACGCGCCGATCGGCGGCCTGACGGTAATTGCCTTTCATAACAATCATCTGATGTATGCAATCACGTGGTACGTTCTTGCGTTGATGACTGCAGGCGCTGGTCTTTGGGTTGCGCGCGAAGATCGACGCCTGCTGAGGGCAAATAAGAGCTCAGACGGTATCGATGGCGATAGTAGCGATCGGAAAAATGAAGATGGCAATCAAAACTGAAATGATGGGAGCGACACCGAACCCAATTGAAGGCCGGGCTGAAGTAACGCGTTTTGAAAACGGCGCCGGGCGCAACAATATGTTGCAGCTGATCCAGTTGCGCTGGATTGCCGTCATCGGGCAGATTACCACCATTGCCATCGTTATCCTCGGCTTCGACATCGAGCTGCCACTGCCGCAAATGCTAGAGGTACTGGCATGTCTGATCGCATTCAACATTGCCAGCCATTTGCGCTGGCACGAAACACGCACAGTAAAAAATAGTGAATTATTTCTTGCGCTGCTAGTCGATGTGGGGACGTTGACTATCCAGTTACATCTTAGTGGTGGCACTACCAATCCGTTCGCATTTTTATTTCTTTTGCAAGTTATTCTCAGCGCCGTGTTACTTGAGGCCTGGTCAACCTGGACTATCGTTGCTATCACGATTGCGTGTCTGGCAGCTTTGTCGCTATTTTCCGCGCCCTTGACGTTGCCGCCACAGCATGGCAATGGGTTTTCTAATCTTTATGAAGAGGGAATGCTTATTTGCTTTGCGTTGATCGCGGCATTGCTGGTGATCTTTATCACGCGCATCAGTCGCAATCTGCGTTCTGGTTATGCTCAACTGTCCGACTTACGTCAACGCGCAGCAGAGGAAGATCACATCGTGCGGATGGGTTTGCTAGCCTCGGGTGCCGCGCATGAGTTGGGGACGCCGCTCGCGACCCTCTCGGTGATTCTTGGTGATTGGAAAAGAATGCCTGAGTTCAGCCAAAATGCGGAATTACTGGAGGAAATTAGTGAAATGCAGACGCAGTTAACGCGCTGCAAAACCATCGTAAGCGGCATTTTGCTGTCTGCTGGCGAGGCCCGCGGAGAGTCATCGGTAAAGACGACGATCAGCACTTTTTTAAATGATCTCGTCAAAGATTTTCGCGCCACCCGACCGGTCGTAACGTTTATATATAAAAATCATATTGAACACGATATGCCAGTGGTGTTTGATTCTGCACTTAAGCAAATGATTTGTAACGTGCTTGATAATGCGCTGGAGGCATCGCCGCAATGGGTGTGTCTGGAGGCAACGCGTGAAGCCGACGCATTAACGCTATTGGTAACCGATACGGGCCCCGGTTTTGTTCCCGGGATGTTATCGCATATCGGCAAACCTTATCAATCCAGTAAGGGGCGTCCGGGAGGTGGCCTGGGATTGTTCTTCGTCGTAAATGTTGCCCGAAAGTTAGGCGGCACCGTCGATGCCCGCAATCGGGAGGGCGGTGGCGCAGCGGTGCAGCTTACGCTGCCGCTTGCCGCGATCAGTCTGGAAGAGGTTGCCGAACATGTCCAATGAGCGTCTGTTATTGATCATCGAAGATGACGCTGCGTTTGCCCGAACTCTGGCACGCTCGTTTGAACGGCGTGGCTATACGGTGTTGGTGGCAGCCCATCTGACCGACGCCATCGAATTATTGCATCACAAATCGCCCGGTTACGCAGTAGTGGATCTGAAGCTCAGTAACAGCACGTCCGGCCTGGTCTGCGTGCAAATGCTGCATAAGCACGATCCTGCCATGTTGATTGTCGTGCTGACCGGCTTTGCCAGCCTCGCCACAGCGGTGGAAGCCATCAAGCTCGGCGCCTGCCAATACTTGGCCAAGCCGTCTAACACCGACGATATCGAAGCAGCCTTTGGGCATGTCGCAGGCAGTACGGACGTCGCATTGCCTAATCGGGTGACCTCTATTAAAACGCTTGAATGGGAACGTATCCATGAAGTATTGGTGGAGACAGACTTCAACATTTCTGAAACCGCGCGTCGCCTCGGGATGCATCGGCGCACTCTGGCGCGCAAATTGGAAAAGCAACGCATTAAATAACTTGTTTCTTCCTATCACCCTCTGCAAATAACGTCACCAGGGGAGTTTGCTTCCATTGTAGGAGTAAAACTGCCCCGTGTCGTCTGGCCTTAATTGATCAATGACACTCAGCATATCCGTGACCGCTACGTCCGGCGTGCGGCCAATCTGTGCTCCACGAAAAGGCTGGGACAAGCGGGAATTGACCGTTCCCGGATGAAGTGCAATTAACGCTACATTCGGCTTAGTTCTCTTAAGTTCGATGGCGGCAGTTTTTATAAACATGTTCAAGGCTGCCTTTGACGCCCGGTAGCTATACCATCCACCAAGGCGATTGTCCTCGATACTGCCGACTTTGGCAGACAGAATCGCCATCACCCCGCGTTCCCTATCCAGTAATTGGGAAAAATGGCGAATAAGTATTGCCGGGCCAAAGGCGTTTGCCCGGAACGTCTCCATCATTTGGTCGTATTGCAAATCGCCCAGCTTCTTTTCCGGCATGAATTTCGGCGTATGCAGCATTCCCGCCGCATTGATGATCAGATGGAACGGTCCCATGGACGATAGCGTATCGACGGCTTCTGCAATACTGCTTTCATCATCGAAATCAATAGCTGGTTGCGAATGACGATGCAAGGATTCGACCAGAGCGCAATGTGGTTCAGATTCCAGCGCAGCGACAAATGCTGATCCTAATGCACCCGAGCCACCAATGATAATGGCTTTAAAATTTGGTGGAAAGGACTGCATTTTCATGTGTGCTCCATAGGCCTGATACGTAGGTGGGGACTAGTACGAATATTGCTGAAAAGCGGTGAGTGCGTCTCACACTGAGGACGCAAAGAAGCAAGCCAGCCTCGAGTAAGTGTTTTACAACCCATGTAAATATAATAACAGCGTTATTAAAGTTGGGTGTCGGTCGAATAATTGAAACTAAGCAACGTTAATTAAGCTCACATTTAACCAGTATTCTGCTTTGCGATAAGCATCAGCCTCATTTAAGCTTCACTGTTTTTGTACATTAAACAAACGTAGACAAACTTTTTTGCGTCATCCAAACAGGAGATTATTTTGAAATTATTACGTCACGGTCAAAAGGGTCAGGAAAAACCAGCAGTGATGGATGCAAACGGTAAAATTCGCGATCTGTCATCGATCATTAGCGATATCAACCCGGAAGTATTGTCCCCGGCTAACCTGAAAAAATTACAGGCCATCGACCTGTCCACGTTGCCGGAGGTGCCAACGCCGGAGCGCTTTGGAACACCATTTACAGGCCTCGGTAAATTCATCTGCGTTGGACTCAATTATAGTGATCATGCGGCCGAATCCGGCTTGCCGGTTCCTGCCGAACCAGTGCTATTCAATAAATGGACCAGCTGTTTTGGCGGCCCTAACGATCCGATCGTTATGCCTAAAAATTCGGTCAAGACCGATTGGGAAGTTGAACTAGGCGTTATCATCGGCAGCAAAGCGCGTTACGTGACAATAGAAGATGCACTGCGTCACGTTGCTGGCTATACAGTGATTAACGACGTATCCGAGCGTGAATATCAAATTGAGCGCAGCGGCACGTGGGACAAGGGCAAAGGTTGTGATACTTTTGGACCGGTTGGCCCTTGGCTGGTCACAGCCGATGAGGTCGGCGATCCGCAAAATCTTTCCATGTGGCTAGACGTTAATGGCAAACGCTATCAGCACGGCAGCACCAGCACGATGGTTTTTAACGTCGCATTTTTGGTGCATTACATCAGTCAATTCACTACGCTTTACCCAGGTGACATTATCTCAACCGGCACGCCACCTGGCGTGGGTATGGGACAAAAGCCGCCGGTTTTCCTTAAGAACGGCGACGTCGTGAAGCTAGGTATCGAAAAACTGGGTGAGCAACAGCAAACTGTCCATACATGGAACGAAACTCTGCTCGACTAATAATCTGGCTGTCTCTGCGCTCGTGGACGCGTGGAGGTGCCGTTCCCGCCTGTTTTCGACTGGTTCTCGGCGCAGGACTGATCAAGCAGAAATTTACGTCACTAAGATTTGCACGGGCTGTTCAGAAACCGTAGCTCTCCCCGATAGTTGGTTCAGGCTTTAGATTCAGAAATAGGGTAGGAAGACACGCAATAAATGTAGGGCGCGATGTCGAATTGGGAGATTTTTTAGATAAGACGCAGTGGCGGGATTTCCACAATTTATAAAGCTTGACACAACTAAATTGCAGGATTAAAGTTTCGCTGTTTTCATTTTAAGGAGTCCCCGCGTGGGCGCTTGTTCAGATTATTGTAGTTGCCAAACATTCATTTTGGCTCTGTCCCGGTAAGATCACGCAAGAACTCTCTTGCCATCATCTTGCCGCAGGCGGATGGTGGTATCCCGATGTTGACGATACTCGTCGTCAACACTCTGTTTGGCCTCCACTACATATTATTGATTGCTGATTTTTCGATCTATTGGTCGCAGCTTCTGCATGACTCAGCTTTGATACTTCACCGGCATGTGTGATCGCCAGTGTGGATCGTGATGCGGCAAACGCCGCAGGCACGGCTTAGAGCTGCCTGAACAGACGCCCACGCTTGGTTCTTCACTACCATTGCTGAGGTTTCCATGTTTAAAAACCAGAAAAAAATTGTCATCGGATGCCTGTTTGGACCGGTTATTGGTCTGCCAATGATGGCGCACGCTCAAGAAGAAAAAAGTGCGTTAGAGCCAGAAAAAAATATCCCTCAGGAAATGTTGAATGCCAAATTTCAGACGACCTATATCTGGCAACGGAAACCATCATTAAATGCACCATACAGCGGTACCAACAGCCTCTTAACCGAGCGAGAAAAAGCTTACTCTCTTACCGCCACCGGGTATTTTGGTCTCCGGGCATGGGAAGGGGCAGAGCTTTATTTTGATCCGGAAATGGTTCAGGCCGTTCCCTTATCAAACCTGCGCGGTTTGGGAGGATTGACCAACAGCGAACAACAAAAAACCAGTGGAGCCAGTCCAACATTTTATCGGGCACGTTTGTTCCTGAGACAGACGTTTGGTTTTGGTGGCGGCAGCGATACCGTAGAGTCGGGGCCGAACCAACTTGCCGGCATGGCAGATAAGCGGCGTCTCGTTGTCACCTTGGGCAATGTGGGAGTTATCGATATTTTCGATAACAACGCCTATGCCCATGACGCTCGGACCCAGTTCACCAACTGGACATTTCTAACCCACGGCGCGTTCGATTATGTCGGCGACGCGCGGGGTTACACCTGGGGTGCTGCGGCAGAATATTACTATGATGACTGGGTGGTGCGCGCTGGGCGATTCATGGGTCCGGATGAATCAAACGGATTGCGCCTTGATACACGTCTGACCCAGCACTACGGGGATCAGGTCGAAGTAGAGCACGCACACCTCATCGCCGGTCAAGTTGGGAAGGTCAAATTATTAGCTTTTCGCAACCGGGAAGTCATGGGAGGTTTCGGCGACGCGATAGCATATGCGCGCCTAAATGGCGGTACACCGGACGTAGCCAACGTGCGCAAAGAAAGTGCCAAACTTGGTTATGGCATCAGCCTGGAACAAAGCCTTCGATCCGATGTAGGGCTGTTTGCCCGCGCTAGCTGGGCCGACGGCAAAACCGAGACCTATTCATTCACCGAGATAGAAAATTCGATCTCTACCGGCGTAGTGGTAAAAGGTGAACGTTGGGGCAGGGCAAAAGATACCTTTGGCCTGGCTGTGGCCCAAAACGGTCTTAACAAGACGCATCGTGATTATCTGGCGCTGGGAGGGTTAGGGGCATTCATCGGTGACGGCAAAATCAATTATCGGCCGGAAAGGATCATCGAAGCTTATTACAACATGAACGTCTTCCAGCAAACCTCTGTGATGGTCGGATTTCAGCACATTGTTAATCCTGCTTACAACGCCGATCGCGGCCCGGTGAACGTTGTCACGCTACGCGCTCATACTGAATTCTGAGGAGAACACCCATGTCCAGCAACCCAACTTTATCGATAGTTCCTGCTGAACGCGGTGCCGCGCTGGATGCCGAGCACGTCGGTGACATTCACGGCGCTTTTGGATCGATCAGTGCCAACGATCATGCGCCCCGCCATACTTTATGGAGTAAGGTAAAAACCTTGCTTGCGATTATGGGGCCCGGCCTGATTGTCATGGTCGGCGATAATGATGCCGGTGCCTTTGGCACCTATACACAAGCAGGTCAGAACTACGGCACCACTTTGTTGTGGACGCTACTGATGCTGGTGCCCGTGCTGTATATCAATCAGGAAATGGTGCTGCGCCTGGGGGCGGTCACCGGCGTGGGGCACGCGCGTTTGATCTTTGAGCGATTCGGCAAGTTCTGGGGTGCCTTCAGCGTGATTGATTTATTCATCCTCAATGCGCTGACCATCGTCACTGAATTCATCGGCATTAGCCTTGGACTTGATTATTTGGGGGTCTCCAAAATGTGGGGACTGGCAGCGGCAGCCATCATCATCATGGCGGTGGCGACCACGGGTAATTTTCGCAGGTTTGAACGGTTTGCCATGCTGCTCGTTCTCGGCAGTTTGTTCATTGTGCCGGTGGTGATCATGATCCATCCTCCTATGGGCCAGATTGCACATAACTTCTTGATACCAGGCCTGCCAGTCGGCAGCAAGCTCAGTGAAGTGATGCTGTTGATCATCGCCATTGTCGGTACTACTGTCGCGCCGTGGCAATTATTTTTTCAGCAAAGTTATGTCATCGACAAACGCATTACGCCGCGCTTTATTAAGTATGAGCGCATTGACTTATGGCTCGGCATCATCATTGTGGTGGTTGGTGCGGTGGCGATGATGGCTTTTTGCGCGCAGACCTTTGGAGGAAAACCAGAGTTCGGTAATTTCGTGGATGCCGGAGCGGTCGCCAGCGGTATTGAAAAATATTATGGTCGCCTGCCGGGCATCCTGTTTGCGGTGGCGTTAATTGACGCCAGCATTATTGGCGCATCCGCGGTTTCGTTGTCGACGGCATATGCACTGGGAGATGTCCTGGCATTAAAACATTCATTACATCGCAAGGCCAGTGACGCGAAGGGTTTTTACGCGGTCTACTGTGGTCTGATCGCCGTCGCGGCGGCATTGGTGTTGACACCGGGTGTACCGTTAGGCTTGTTGACCAATTTGGTACAGACGCTTGCTGGTGTGTTGCTTCCTAGCGCAACCGTGTTTCTGCTGCTGCTTTGCAATGACAAAGATGTGCTGGGTCCTTGGGTGAACTCACGGCTGGTAAATTATTTGGCCGGTGCCGTTGTTGCAGTGCTGGTAATGATGTCGATAATCCTTACCGCATCGGTTTTATTTCCGAATATTACGGAAGTGCAGATTCTGTGGATTTTGGCGATAGGTGTGCTGGCGACGGTTTTGTCGGCAGTTGGAGTGAAATGGGTTGAACGCGGGCGCGGAACCAACAACGTTGCGAACGTCGCGATCAGCAAGACCTTGCGTGATACGTGGCGCATGCCACCGATCAGCGAACTCCCGCCAGCGAAAATTAGCTTGCTCAATCGGCTCTGGATGATTGTGCTACGTGGTTATCTGGTAGTGGCAGCCGGCATGTTGATTTTTAAGATGGTCCAACTTGCCATTGGCCGAACCACCGGAGTCTAAACGCTTTAGTAATAAGGCACATTGCCCCCCGAATATCCACTGCGTCGCAAGCTCCATCGATAAACTGACCTGCTGTCGGCTTTTGGGGGACGGTCAGTTGCCATGTTCCTGGTTGTCCTTAATAGAATACAGTGGGCGGTTGAATGCCGGTCGAATTTGTCTTTGGTTACAGGGGATAGATGCATTTTTTCTAGGTTGAGAAAGTCTGTGAATGCTGCGTCTAATTGAAATGCAGGGCACTTCAATCTCCGTGAATCTCACCCGCAATCAAATCGCGATCTGTCGCCCGATCAAAATGACGCTGTCTTTAGGCAACCGAAAGAAATCGCTGACATGCATCGAATTGCGCTCCATCAGCGCAAAAACACTTTGTTCCCACGCTGCAAGTCCTTGACCGTCTTCGCGCGGGACCACCTCGATATGGCCCACATAATAGACAGCATCGTCAAAATCCAGCTGATTATTTTGGCGCGAAGCCTGCTGCAACAACGCAGGAATATCAGCCTTCTCCATAAAGCCGAATCGCGCCGTTGCGCACCAGAAATGGGGCTGCACCTCGGTGACCGCCATACGTTCCGATTCTTTAATCCAGGGTATGGACTCCGTCATGGCGTTCACCACGAACAGATTTTCATGCAACGCCCGGTTGTGCTTGACATCCCAAATCATCACCGCCGGTGTACCGCTACTGGTTCTGGATAGAAATACACCAGTGCCGGGTACTCGGGGAATGTTCTGAGACTTGATCGAAGTCATGAACGCATCAATCGGAACCGTCTGTTGATCGAGGTTTTGAATCACTGCGCTGGACCCGCGATGCCATATCAACATCGCCCCATAGACCAGGCTCGCCAGCAATAGCGGGACATAACCGCCATCGGCAACCTTAGAGAGATTGGCGAGGAAAAAGGCTGCGTCGATACAGATAAAAGCGCCCGCAAAAACACCGCTCCTGAGCAATCCCCATCCCCAGATATCGCGCATCGCGATGAAAAGTAATCCGGACGTGAGCAACATGGTCGCTGCGACTGCAATACCGTAAGCAGAAGCCAAATTATCAGACTTGCGGAATGCGAGCGTTAGCGCAACCGTCACGATCATCAGGAGCCAATTGACCACGCCCACATAAATTTGGCCATAGCCTTCTTCTGACGTTTGCCTGATCCGCAATCTGGGTAGCCACCCCAACTGAATTGCCTGGCGAGTCATCGAAAATGCGCCGGTAATAATCGATTGGCTGGCGATGATGGTCGCGATTGTGGCGAGGACTACAAACGGAATCAATAGAAAATCAGGGCATAGCCTAAAGAAAATATTATCGGTCGTTGGGGTACCCTCAAGCACCATGGCGGTCTGACCGCCATAGTTCAGCAGAAGGCTGGGCAGCACCACGCCCGACCAGGCGAAGCGAATCGGGCGTGAGCCAAAATGACCCATGTCGGCATAAAGCGCTTCCGCTCCGGTGACACAGAGAAAAACGCCACCCAAAATCAGAAAGCTCGTATAACCGTTCGAAAAAAGGTAACGTACACCGTAGAGCGGGTTCAAGGCTACCAGCACCGCAGGATGGCGCGAAATGCCGATGATCCCTAGCACTGCAATCGCAACAAACCATAGCAGCATGATGGGGCCAAAGGTTTTACCGATACGCGCGGTGCCAAGCGGCTGGATCGCGAATAAAACAATAAGTATCGCTACTGCAGCCGGCAATATATAAGGCTCGACTGCCGGCGTGGCGATTTTGAGTCCTTCGAGCGCGGAGAGGACCGAAATGGCTGGCGTAATTGCGCCGTCTCCATAGATCAGTGCGGCGCCGAACAGTCCCAACGCCACGATGACGGGCCGCTGATGCTTTTTTACGCCAAGCAAGGACATCAAGGCAAGAATGCCGCCTTCGCCATCATTGTCGATGCTCATCGCAAATGTGACATATTTGACCGAAGTGATAATAATCAGCGTCCAGACGATGAGCGAAAGTACGCCAAGCACAACATCATGAGTCGGCGCGCCGCCGGTCATTCCTAGCACCGTCTTGAGCGTATACAACGGACTTGTACCAATGTCGCCGAAAACAATACCCAGTGCGGATAAGCCTAAAGCGGACAAGCCTGATTTGGGAGGTGAAATATTGGAATCGTTTTGTGGGGTTTCGTTCATAGCGTCAAATTCTTCTTTTAAGAAATGGCCAGTTCAACTAGATACCCCAACGGTCTAATCGTAAACGAGCAATTCATCACGTGCTGCGTGGCAAAAAAGATTTGTGCAGTGTGCTAAATCGCTGGCCCCAAATTTCCCGTAAGTAGCGCTTAATAGTTATAGAGGATGGGCATAACGCAGTGTCAATAACAGCTTGAATAGATATTCTAATAATAAATCAATTTATTGCGTTATTTCGCTTGAGTGACAACAGCAAGAACAGTGAGAACAGCAAGAACAGTGAGAACAACAAGAACAGTGAGAGCGGTGCTTTCATGGCACCGAGCCCACCAGAAGTCGGTGGGCACTTTATGCTTTTAAGCAGAGGCCATTCCTTCTGAGAAAGAAACAGGTTGTATGAGCCTACAGATTAGTCTGGATTCGGGCCTTCGGGAGCATTTTCCAGCAACTTGCCGGTCTTCGCGTCGATTCCGACTTCTTGTGTGACCTTGCCATTCTTAATGTCAAAAGAATAGCGCAGATTGCTGCCTCCTTTCTCCTTTTCCAACTCCTCGTCAGTAATTTTTCCGGGATAGGTCTTAAGGGCAATAGCGCGCGCCTGTTCGATGGTGATTTTGGTTTCACCGGCCAAATTCTGACCGGTGTAGGCGAGTGCATTGACCGCGGCCACGCTCAGTACTAGGCCTATAGATGCTATGGCGTGTTTCTTAAATGATGACATGATGGAACTCCTGGCGAATGATTGATATCCGAAAGGCGCATTCGTGCCTACCGTAATGCTTAAGTTACGCCGTAAAAGTTAGCGCATAATTAGCGCCCGTCTGGACTTGATTTGATGGCCGTGGGGATTGAGCATCGAGAACAAAATTTGATTGAATGTTGATAGATTTGAGATTCCTCTAACAGCAAAAGGGATGCAAGCGAGACGAGATTTTTCATGATAAGTTTTAGAAAAATTGACCGCGTCCGAACCTTCTGGTCCTCCGGCAGAACCAGGACAACCTGCCGCAACTGGCCGTTCTGCGCGACCGGGAGCACTACGGTTTGCGTGCCCGCCGGGAGTTAATCGGAAATTGCCGATGCGCTGGGGAAACTGAGCGTAGTGGCGAGCGTGAAAAGATGCCATGGTCGTAGTAATTTCTCCTCATGAAGCGCGTCATACCAGAGCGTGGCGCTGCCCTGATGGACAAAATCTTCCAGCAGATAATCAGACCGCCGCAGTATTAGTATCATCCGGGACTTAGGTCGGGTCAGATCGAAAGCAACCTTGAGTGAAGCTCTTCTTTTGACGGGCACGACTGGGCGTGCCGGCGCGAAGAACCGTGCGAACAAAATCCTTTTGCCACCGTGTCGTTGCAAAAATTGTTCTCCGCGATCAATCATGGCGACGCTGACAAATTGCCAGGTTCTGATGCGCTTGTCATAGTAACGACCCACTTCGTAACTCAGCCCGTCGCCAGCCACGGCGCCAAGTGCCGCGATAACCAGCGTGAGCCAAACATTAGATGCCCGGTGCCAACCAACGCACCCGCCATAAACATCACGATCCCTGCTGGGACAAACGTGCCAATTACGCATGGCGGGCAATTCCGAATTGCCCGAAGCGTAGCGAGAGTGTGGGAAGCACAATCAGATTGAGTAACGTGGATGTCACTAATCCGCCGAGAATAACTATCGCCATGGGTCCTTCGATTTCGTTGCCGGGCTCTCCGCTCGATAGCGCCAAGGGCAACAACGCTAAAGCGGTGACCAATGCAGTCATCAGGATGGGGATCAAGCGCTCAGCAGCGCCTTGCACTGCGGTCTCAAGATTCCAGGGCCTTCCTTCTACATGGACCAGATTTTCGTAATGACTGATGAGCATGATCGAATTACGCAGAGAAATGCCAAATAGTGTAACGAAACCGACCATGCTACCAATAGTAAGCCTGCCGCCAGTCAGCGCGACGATCAACACGCCGCCGACTAAAGCGAAGGGCAGATTTGCTAACACCAGCGCCACCCCCCGTTGACTCTTGAGCGCCATGAACAGCAGTAGCACGATGCCGAACCCGGCCATTGCGCCATAGACCAAAAGATCTCGCTGCGACTGAATCCGAGCCGCATCTTCACCAGAAAACAGCGCATAGGTTCCCGCAGGCATGACGATATCCCGGTTGACGCGGGTCTGGGCCGCGCTGACGAAATCACTGATAGCGCGTCCTGCTACATTGATTGAGACGGTTTGCATACGCTGGCCGCTGTTATGCGTAATCTGATAGCGCCCTGAGGTTTGAACGATACTCGCCAGGGCAGATAGTGGCACCATCATGCCATCCAGATTGCGCAGCGGCAGCGCACCGATCTGGCTGATATTCGCTCGTGCGCCAGGGCTTAGCATCACCGCTATATCGAATATTCGGTTGTCTTGATACGCTTGCGCGACGGATATCCCTTGGTAGGCGCTTTGGATGGCATCCAATACGTCCACTGGCTTAAACCCCCACCGGCTCAACTGTTCTAATTTTAGCTTTACCGTCAGCGCTGGCGCACCTGGCGGTGCCTCCAGACGCACGTTCGCCGCGCCAGGAATTGTCCTGACTAGCTGGGCTATTTCTTGGGCCTTTCTGTCAATGACATCAAGGTTATCGCCGAACACATTGATCACCACCGGTGCGGTATTACCGGAAATTGTCTCGTTAATGCGCTCGGTCAGAAAAGTGTTGACGGAACTGGAGATTCCCGGAAATTTGGCTAACGTGGAAAGGATCCCTTGTAAGGTAATATTTTGTTCGCGTCCGCTCATCGGCTTAAGATCGATCTCAAATTCACTGCTATTTACGCCGGTAGGGTCGACCACTTCGCTGGCCCGACCCGTATGCTGCGCGACCATGCGAACCCCGGGAACGTCCATCAGCGCCTTGGAGATTGCCGTCCCAATGCGCATCGACTCGGTCAGCGACGAGCCGGGTGCCAACACCATATGAGCGATGTAGTGCCCCTCCTTGAGCTCAGGAATGAAGTTGCTGCTAAAAAATGGCAAGGTCGCCAGAGCACCGATTGACATGATTCCAATAACGACAATGATCAGGCGAGAGCGACGTTCAACAGCCGACAGGAGGCCAATATAGCACCCCTTAATTGACGTTATGAGCCGCGGCTCTTTGGCGTCAGGAAGGGCGGAATTCAGCAAAGCCAGCGCCATTGCCGGCGTCACTGTTAGTGCCACACCCAGCGAGGCTAATACCGCCAGAATGTAAGCCATGCCGAGTGGCGCGAATAGTTTGCCACTCACCCCGGACAACGATAAGATCGGCAGAAACATCAGAACCACAATAAAAGTTGCATACACGACCGCGCTGCGCACCTCAATCGAGGCGCGCAAGACAACTTTGAACGCCGGTAACGGTTGCGGCAGATGACGATTTTGCCGCAATCTTCTTAGTATGTTCTCCACATCAATAATGGCGTCGTCGACAACTTCGCCCAGCGCAATGGCCAGCCCGCCCAAGGTCATGGTGTTGAGCGTGACGTTAAAGGCATGCAACACGATCACTGCGACCAAGAGCGAAAGCGGGATCGCTACAGCGGAAATAATGGCCGTTCTGATATTTTGGAGGAATAGGAACAGTACAATAACCACTAATGCTGCGCCGATCAACAAAGCGGTGCGTAAATGATTGATCGCGGCATCCACAAAACTTGCCGGGCGGAATATGTCGGCATGCAATTCAATACCTTGCCTGGCGAGTATGGGCTTCAACGCAGCCAATTTATCTTCCAGCGCCTTCGTCACGGACTGTGTATTGGTGCCGTACTGACTCTCCAGCATGAGGAGCACGCCCGGTCTTCCCAGAATGGATGCCGCCCCTACCGCTGGCGCTGCTGCAAAGGTGACGGTAGCAACGTCGCCCAGGCGTATGCCGACACCGTTACGCCATTTTAAAAGGACGCCAGCCAGAGCTTCCGGTGTTGCGGCCTGGCCGTCGGTATTGAGTACGATACGTTGATTAGTATTCTCGACGAAGCCAGCGCCGCGCACGCCAGTAGAAGACCGGGCTGCAGTGACCACATCCTGAATCGACAGACCGTAACGTGTCAGCTTTTGAGGATCGATCTGGATTTGCAGCTGCCGGACATCACCCCCAAATACAATCGCGTCAGCAACGCCAGAAATACTCAACAGTTGCGGCCTTACTGTCCATTGGGCTGCGTCGGTTACTGCCATCAACGGCTGGGTGTTGGAGGTCAAACCAATGACGAGGGCGTTACTGGTCGCCGTTGTCAGGGGCAATAATTTGGGTGCCTGCACGCCCTGTGGCAGGGTAGCTGCAACCACGTATACGCGCTCGCTCACCAGTTGACGCGCTTGATAAAGGCTCGAATTATCGCTAAATACAAGCGTTACGACAGACAATCCTTGCAGTGACTTTGAGCGCATGGACTGTATGCCCAAGGTGCCATTCAAGGCGTTTTCTATCGGCTGTGTGACTAGTGTTTCGACCTGTTCGCTGGAAAGGCCGGGCGCCTCGGTCTGGACCACTGCCATCGGGGGAGCGAACTCGGGAAATACATCAAGCTTTGCGTGGGTCAGGGTATAGAACCCATAGGCTGCGACAATGATAGCCAACGAAAAAATAACCCCGCGGAAGCGGAGCGAAAAACGGACGATTGCATTTAGCATGGGCAATAGTTTTTAGATGGTGTAGTGACAGTGGCGCAGTGACAGCGGATTTGTAAAGGTGGCACGTCGCGTAGATCCATTCGTCAGTCATCACATTCCGGTGGGTCCTTGCATTGCTGAGCGGCAATACCTTGCGGACGTAGTTCTTCGGAAAGCAATAACTGCGCGCCACTGATCACAACTTCATCGCCCCTATGAAAACCTTCGGTCGCGACGCGTACGCGCTGCGTTGTCGACGCTACAGGTACCAGCCGCCGCGTAAAGTGATCGATAGTGGTCTTGATGTAGGCCCATGATTGCCCGCCGTACCAAACGATTGCCGTATCAGGGATACTAAAACCGGGTGCTGTTGATTTATTTTTTTCGCGTAACGGCACATGGGCCAGGGTATGTGTGCCAACCGGTAGAACGCTATCGGCGAAGTACAAATACGAATCGCCCTGCATTGCAGGATCAACTACCGGTGATGGCGATAATTTGTTAGCGACGATCATCTGGTCATCGCTGCCCTCTATCGTTATCTGCTCGGGCGCGGGTGTTACGCCGCCGACGGGCAGCGTGACCCGCACTACAGTGGCATGCCCGTTGAGCAAACGGTCTGAAAGCGCGGAGTGGGGCGCCACTACCGCAGTCGCGAGCGCATTGCCGTATTGCTGGCGCAACGCGCTATCGAGACCGCCCAAGGTCGCCTCAACGGCCTGCAATTTGGCCTCATCTGTTTGCTTTATCACTTGGGCGTCCTGGAGGCTCTTCTCGGATACGTTGCGATCATCCAGAAACAAGACATGGGTCCGGTTATATTGCAGTCGCGAAGCGTCGGCATGCGCGCGCGCGCTCTCACGCTCGGCCCGCGCTACGGCATGACGATTGCGCAAGTCGAACAACGGTTGCAGATCAACGACTGTGGCGTAGGCTGTGACTTCTGGGTGGTCCGTTGCCACCGTAACCGGTTGTGTGATGATCTGACTGGCGCGCTGGGCGGCAACGCTTACCGTCACCACTGTTTCCCCATTTATAACTTGGACGCGCTGCAGGTCCTGAGATGGTGGGGTAGCCGTGAACGTAGCAGGGGCGGTAGCAGGGGCGGCAACAGGGGCGGCAACAGGGGCGCGCATTGTGCGATAGCCATACCATCCAGCCCCGGACAGCAGCGCGGCGACAACGGCAAGTATTATTATTTTGGTCTTCATCGTGAGATTTCTTCTTGGGTGTCTACCCGATTAAGGAGATTCGGCAAATTCGTCACTACAAAAGGTCGTTGCATTGCGTCCTCCAACGCACCGACTGCTCGCTGTACCGCCACCACACCATTGAGGTGATCGATCTGGCTGAGATCAAAATCTGCCTGATACCGGGTCAACGTCAGACGGTCGATAGCGCCGATACGAAAACTGTTTGTCTGGTTTTTTAGCTGTTTCTGCGCAAGAGCGAGGCGCGTGGAGGATAAATTCAAAGCCTCTAGACTGGTTTCATAACCGCCCAGCGCATGGTCGAGCGCGTTAATGATCGTGTCTTGCAGTGCGACGGTTCTGGCTGCCGCCTCGGTGCGTTTCGCCTCTGCCAGCGCAATTCCTCCCTGATTTTGATCGAAGAGTGGCAGCGTAATGCCGGGTATGCCTAAGCCAAATTTGTTGGTGCCGACGTCATAGGTATAGCCCAGACCGATATGAAGATCCGGATATTGTTTGGCGATTTCAAGTTGCAGTGCCGCCTGCGTGGCCTCATATTCCGCCAGTGAACTTTGCAGGTCTGCGCGACTATAAATCGCCATCCGACGTACTTCAAACGAAGAAGGGACTGTAACAGTGAGCGCAAATTCGTCAAAATCCAGTTGTATGGACGACAAAGCGCTCAGGGGAAGACCGATCACGTTTGCCAGTTGCGTACTCGCGTCTTTCAATGCTCCCTGCGCGGTGATCAAATCGTTTTGTGCTTGTGTCAGGGCAATTTCTACCAGATGTACGTCCGGCCCCGATGCATCGCCAACTGCCAGGCGCTTCTGCGTCATAGCGAATATCTGCTGTTGTGCAGTGACTTTTTGCGTGAGAAATGTAATCCGCTCACGTGCGTCATACATGCTGAGCGTTGCATCGCGCACCTGGCTCCGCACTTTCCATGTTGCCGTCGCGATGTTCAAACGCGCCGCATCGGACAGGCGTGCGCTTTGATCTACCCGGTAACCGCGTTTGTGCGCGGTTTCAATCGGGATATCGAGCGCCAGGCCGGTCGTATACGGGCGACCTGTTCCTGCCGCGTTGGCGCTGTATTCAAACGGTAGTTGTAATACCGGATTTGGTATGGCACGCGCGACATCAACCCCTGCTTTAGCAGTTCCCCATTGCGCCCGTGCGATATCCAACGCCGGACTGTAATAGAACGCGGCAAGCGTGAGCATGTCACGGTTCCAGCGGTGCAGCGGCCAGGCTAATGTGTTATCGCCTGACTGCTTGAGAAGATAGGCGTGCAACGCGTCACTATCTAGCGACCGCGCTTCAAAAGTTGCTGCTAGTGCCGCTGGCATGATTGGCCGGGGTTGATAAGTCGCGCAACCAGCGAGAAAAACACAAATTAGGCTAGCGAAAGTAATGTTTTTTTGCATATTTTTTGATTAATCGTCGTATTACTCAACGCTGACGCCAGCCTTTATGTAAATAAATAACCAATACAAATTTACAACTGTGGACATACTATCCTGACATAGATGAAGTTTTGCTTAAGGCTGCGGTATTCGAGAGTAGATCACGCAAGACGTACCTGCCTGTAGTGCCGTCTCTTAAGCAAGTTTTAAGCGAAAGTGATCTAATCTCGTCCATACTCCTCCATAACACCCTAATGGATACGATTTGGCTATGTGAGAAAATCCGGGGTTGATGGGTCCCGCTAAAAGGTAAAAAACACGATGCGTTTATTGTTGGCGGAAGACGACTTTTTGATCGGGCAGGGATTGCAACAAGGACTGCGCCAGGAAGGCTTTACGGTGGACTGGGTGCAGGATGGCAACGCAGCTGGGCTGGCGTTGGAGACTACGCCTTACGCAGCGTTATTACTCGATCTCGGCTTGCCACGACAAGACGGCATGACACTGCTTAAAACGTTACGGCAACGCGATAACCCTATGGCAGTAATCATCATCACTGCGCGCGACGCGTTAGCGGACAGACTCCATGGTTTAGACAGCGGGGCAGATGACTACCTAGTGAAACCCTTTGCGTTAGAAGAACTTGTTTCACGGATTCGCGCGGTGAGCCGCCGCCAGACCAAAAATGTACAGCCTGAACTTGCCGCGGGCGCCTTGCGACTTGACCCCATCCGCCATCTTGTTTGGTTGCGAGATGAAGTCATCTCGGTCTCTCCTAAAGAATTCGCATTACTGTATGCGTTGATGTGGGAACCAGACGCCGTCGTTTCACGCGAACAGCTTGAGGATCGCCTATATGGATGGGACGAAGAAATTTCCAGCAACGCGGTAGAAGTTCATATCTATAACCTGCGTAAAAAAATTGGCGCTGAAGTCATTCGGACAATCCGTGGCGTCGGATATCGGATTGGAGACGACGCGTGAAGTCGCTTCGCCGTCGGCTGTTGCTGTGGCTGCTGCCAGCTACTTTCCTGATTGGTGTATTGGCCAGCGTGGGAACCTACTGGGGTGCGTTGATTGAATTAAGTGATTTGCTCAACGATCAAATGCGGTATATCACCGAACAAATTAATGTGGACGGCGAAGGTAAGGTATCTCTCCAGCCCCCGTCAAAACGTATGATGGACCCTTTCGCTGAAGACAATAGTGACGAAGTGCTTCTACAGGTGTGGCGTAACGGAAAAGTGGAATACACCACGAATTCCTCCCTGATTTTGCCGCCGCCAGAGAAATCCGGATTACACGACGTTCTGGCAGGCGACCAGATTTGGCATACGATGTCAAGTCAGCGGGGCGATCGATGGGTGCGGGTTGCACAAGCCAGAGACACGCGCTGGGAGGCGCTGGCAAAGGTATCTGTGCATCTTTTATGGCCAGTAATATCGCTGATTCCAATCGTAGCGTTATTTCTGTGGTACGGCATCGGTTATGGATTAAAGCCATTGCGGCAAATCAAGAACGAGTTGGATCGACGTCACGCCAATAGTATGGAACCTATTGATGCTGTATCAGTACCAAGCGAACTTGCGCCTTTTGCAGGGGCCGTGAATAATTTACTATTGCGCTTAGAGCAGGCTTTCACGATGCAAAAGAATTTTATAGGGGACGCTGCCCATGAATTGCGCACGCCTATTATGGGATTGCGCATTCAGGCCCAACTGGCAGAGCGCGCCACCAATGACGAAGAGCGAAAAACCGCACAAATTCAACTACAAACAGGGATTGATCGACTAGCCCACATAGCCGGGCAATTGCTGGCACTAGCCAGACTCGATCCTCATGAAAATATCGCGCCGCAGCCGGTTGAGCTGGCCGCATTATGCAAGTCGGTGATTATCGATCAGGCCCGCCTGGCAGATATTAAACACATTGACTTGGGGTTGGCTGAGCAAACGCCTGTTCAAATACAGGGAAATATCGATAATCTCCGGATTTTACTTAACAACCTGGTGGATAACGCGATTCGTTACGCTGGCCTCGGAGCGCGCGTTGATATTTCTGTGCGCCAAACATCGCAGGGCGTCGTGTTGGAAGTTTGCGACGATGGTCCAGGCATTCCGGAAGCGGAACGAGCACATGTTACAGAACGATTTTATCGGGGCGGTAATTCCGTCGAATCTGGCAGCGGATTGGGACTGTCTATCGTCAAACGCATTGCTGACCAACACGGCGCACGGGTATTGCTGGGTCCCGGCCCACACAGCAGAGGACTTAACGTTCAGGTGTGGTTTCCACTTGATACCATGGCAGACGCAGTATAAAAAATATTACTCCCTCCGATATGCGTTGAATATTAATGCCGACATCGATTAATCAGAATAGTTTAAGTTTTTATTTTTATTGGAGCAATCAATTGCAGGTTACAGACAAGCCAAAAAGTATCCTGGGTCAAATTCCTGCTGGAGTATGGATACTGGGATGCGTCAGCATGATGATGGATATTTCTTCGGAAATGATCCATAGCTTGCTACCGCTGTTTATGGTGACCACACTCGGCGCCAGTGCCCTGGCTGTCGGACTGGTGGAAGGATTAGCGGAATCGACGGCGCTCATCGTTAAAGTTTTCTCGGGAACATTAAGTGATTACCTTGGCAAGCGCAAAGGTTTGGCTGTCTTTGGGTATGCGTTGGGAGCTTTAAGCAAGCCGCTGTTTGCGATCGCGCCAACGATAGGCCTCGTGCTATCGGCCCGTCTGGTAGATCGCGTCGGCAAAGGCGTGCGTGGTGCGCCAAGAGATGCATTGGTCGCCGACATTACCCCTGCACATTTGCGTGGCGCGGCATTCGGGCTGCGCCAGTCGCTGGATACAGTTGGCGCGTTTCTTGGCCCTTTGCTGGCGGTTGGATTGATGCTCCTTTGGGCGAACGATTTTCGGGCCGTATTTTGGGTAGCCGTGATTCCGGGTGTGATGGCGGTCATGCTGCTACTGGTAGGCTTGCGCGAACCAAAACATGCGCACACCATAAAGCGCATCAATCCGATCAGCCGTGAAAACCTGAAACGGCTTAGTGGTTCTTACTGGGGTGTGGTCAGCATCGGCGCAGTGTTTACATTGGCGCGGTTTAGCGAAGCATTTCTGGTTCTGCGTGCGCAGCAGAGTGGTATTCCGCTAGCGTTAGTGCCGCTCGTCATGGTGGCGATGAATCTCATTTATGCTGTGTCAGCATACCCGTTCGGTAAACTCTCTGACAGAATGAGTCATAGACGGCTACTGGCATTCGGCTTGGTGGTCTTGATCGTGGCCGATCTGGTGTTGGCCGCCAGCAGTCATTGGGGTGTGGTACTGGCAGGTGTCGTACTTTGGGGCCTGCACATGGGTATGACGCAAGGCCTGCTTGCCACGATGGTCGCGCAGACAGCGCCGCCAGATTTGCGCGGTACCGCATATGGCTTCTTTAATCTGGTCAGTGGACTGGCCATGTTGCTGGCAAGCTTAGTCGCTGGTTTGTTATGGGATCGGCTTGGGGCTTCCTTCACCTTTTATGCGGGTGCGGTATTTTGTGCGATAGCGCTTGCAGGTCTTGCCAGGACCGCGAATCGTAGCAACGTTTAGCCCGGACAAATAGCAATGCCGGACATCTCAGGCGACGATAAAATTGTATAGGACGATGCTGTGGTTTGCTATTTTGCAGGCCTTAAATACCAGACTACTCAGCGCCAGCAGATGTCTCAGCCAAAGGAAGGGACAGGGGAACTCCTTAGGGATTGACGCAAGCGGTAAAACTTGCGATCACTCATTGATCATCGGCCACATCGGCCCGAGAGTATTGTTGAGGTCAATTTCAACAGATACGTCGGGCGGCACAATCTGTTAAAAACTAGTTTTCAATCCGATTGATCCTTCAATTGATGACCTGACCTGCGCTTCATCACTGCTGCCCAGCTTGAATAATTTTCCAATTTCACCATACAAGCTGGTCGTCCGAGCAAGCTGCAAGGTTAATCCGAACGCTGTTTCAGTTGAGGTGTAACCGACACTGGTTGATATTGGGGTTATCGCAGCAGGACTCACAAAAGTGGTTATGTCCTCCCCAGAGAACCCATGCCATATATTAACCCGTGCATAAGGCTGTAAATGTCCGATGGACGTTGCCACATCCGTCGTCACACGAACTCCCACACGGCCAAGCGCCTTTGGATTTGCATTCTGCTCAACGGTGGTGCCGGAGATATTTACACTATCTAACTTGATACTGTTATAAATCAACTGCGCCTGAGGCTCCAGCATCCAGCCATGCCCCAGCGGAAAGCTTTTGCCAATTTCAATCGACGCCATGGTGCTGAATCCATCACTGTTCGATTGCGTGGCCGGTGCGGTGACGGAAAGTCGATGAATGCCATACTGGAACACTAAGTCAGTATAAAAGCCGTCGTCCAGATAAGTACCATAAGCACCAATAAACTTACTATCCGAGCGCATTCTGCCAGCGCTTCCAAAAGCGCCACCGACGTTTCCGTTAACACTACCGTCTAGCTCCAGTGCACCCACGTATGCGCCGATGCCCCAGTTGTGACCCGCATAGATATCAACTCCGCTCTGAAAGCCGCCCATGTTGGCATGACTGTTGACGCTGGCTTCGCCTGCCTGAACCATATTGATGTTGCCTCCGACAGCACGTCCCCAGCCACGACGATTTGCATTTATCCAACCGGTATCACTGTCGTCGTCCACCGCAGTCTGCCGATTTTCATCGCCAACACGCCGGTGCAGGGTTGACAACATCGCCAAATCCCCTTGTCGTATGATATTGGGCAGCGCGGCGTATAGGGCCACCTCATTACGATAGGCAGGATTTGGTACGAGGTTAGTGACGGGATCGGGAAGCGCTGCAAAAGTGGTCAGATAACGTGTGCCAGCGGCGCTGGTCAGATGGTACTGATAAGCACCCGCATCGATATGGCCACCAGCGTTTGCAAGCGCAAATGTTCCGACATCCGCTGTCGCTCCATTTTGTACCAGTACCACCGGAATGCCGCTACCGGTGGTCAACGCACCGAGTCCGCCCCGGTTCACGATAAGCAAGTTTGTCGTTCCTTGTGCGATGGCAGCAACGCCACTTAACACTAACGCGTCGGTAGGACTGCTATCGGAGCCCAGCTGAGAGCCTAAAAGTACGGTGCCGCCGTCACCAGCTATCGGGCCGGTGATGGTGAGTTGGGTACCCGTTAGCACTGCGCTATTCGTAGAAAACAGACGCACAGTACCTGCATTATTGAGGCCGCCGATGCTTTGGTCATAACCGCCTAAATCCAGCATCGCCCCTTTATTAACGTTATGCGAGGATGCAGCACTGAAGGTATTGCTGGCGCCAGCGGCCAGCGTCCCCCCAAGGATGGTGGTAGTCCCGCTGTAAGTGTTTGCACCGGTCAGGGTAGTAATGCCGGTCAGATCCCGCGTTATATTACCGCTGCCACTGATCGCACCGCTGTAAGTTTGGCTATCGAGATTATCGAATACGACATTGCCGTTATCCGTAATGTTACGGTTCACTATGCTGCCTGCGGTGGCATCACTACCTCCGACGCGCAATATGGAGGCCGCATCGGCCACCGTCAGGGTAGAAGCGGCATTTTGCATCGCCAGATCGCCAATAATGCGCATATCTGCGCCGTTTGCCAGGGTAATGGCGTTAAAGCTATTGCCGACATTTAGACCACGCGTCATATCGTCGGTAGCAAACGAGCCAAAGCCGCGGCCTGCGCTTTGGGTGCCGGCAAATTTAAGTGTGTTTCCCGTTGTCCCGGCACCTGCTGTGACATGGTTCGTCGTTGAAATATCGACAGCACCAATCAACGCGTGGTTGTTATTTCCTGCGCCCAGGTTGATTTCACCCTTAAGCGTGCCACCGGTCCAGTTAACGGTGTTGGTGCCAGAACCGCCATTAACTTTACCGGTTACTGCTCCGCCCAGAAGATTAATAGTGTCACCGCCATCGCCTCCCAGAATCGCAACGTTTGCGTTGCTTGCTGCGGTTATGATGCCGGAGTTGATAATCGTCTTAGCGGTGTTGCCAGAAGCATCAATGACACCCACTGAACTGATACTCGCCGACGACAGGCTTCCGGTATTGTTGATTGTCGTAGCATGATGGGCCACTAGCGCAGCACCGCCGCTGGTACTGCTGACTGTAATCAGCCCTCCGGTAGTGACATTGCCGGTGGTGTTGGCCCGAACGCCAGTACCATTCGCACCAGATACATTGATCGTGTAGTGTGGGCCGACGACCAGATTGCTGGCAACATCAGCGCCGGTACCATACTGCTGGAACGCAATCCCTGTGCCGCTTCCCAATACGTTCAGTGTAACGATGGAGGTCGGATCAAAGCTGGTGGCTGTGCGAATTGCCGGACCGTTACCGGTATTGATCGTTACATTGCTGAGCTTGACTGCGCCGATTTCAGCCTTATTCTCAATACCTGCACCCGTTCCATTGGCTGTTAAAGTCAGATTGCTCGCGTCGAGCGAAGCGGCATTGGTATCAAGCAGTACGCCATTGGCGGTGCCTGAGGTGGTGATACTGTTATTTGTGCCCGTCAATGTCAAAGCCGCACCATTCAACAATTGCACACCAGCCACTCCGGTATTAACAATCACCGTGCCGAGGTTGGAAATTTTTGCGTCGTTGCCCGAAGCCCGGACGCCTACACCGCCGCCCACGGTGATGGTTCCCGTGTTATTTAACCGTCCGCCCTGCTGGACATCAATTCCAATACTATCGTTACCGGTGAATGCGATGTCACCACTGTTATCCAACTGCCCCAGATTGCGGGTAATATAGCCAACGATATTGTCCATACTGCCGGTAAGCGCTTTTGCGGTAGTGAGTTTGGTAGTCGCGTTGGGGGCTCCCACCAAAGCCCCCGTCAAACTATGCTGCTGTCCATCAACTATGCCACCGATGGCACCCGCGCTATTCAGGCTGATGTTAGTCAGCGCGCTAATGTCGCCAGTTGCACCGCCTTCAATCAGTACAGCAGTGGCACCCGCATTGTTGACGTTAACCGTCGCGTTATTAATTTTGATCGCAGTCCCTGAGCCGGTGCCTAACACCGCAGTACTATTAATCCCGCTAGCGGTCATGGTCAATCCCTGACCATTAAAATTGGCACCATCAGCAATTCGAAACAGCGTCGATCGATCGGTGTTGACATTCAGATTGGCGGCCGCGACATTTATTTTGGCATTAGTCCCATCAATAAAAAATCCGATCTCATCCGTATTTCCAAAATTTCGTAATACGTCAGTACCGACATTAATCACCGCGTTTCCACGCGCCAGCACACCGATAGCGCCCACGCCCGTTAAGCTGATCACAGAATCAATATTTGCCGTGGCAACACCGCTGCCGGTTCCTTCTGCCCAGACACCATAATTGCGCGTCCCGGAGGTCGGATCAATACCGCCGCTTACCGCAATACTGCCCGCGGTCGTGGAGGTTACGACAGACCCGAAGCTGCCGGTATCGATCACCTTAATTCCGACATTATTCGCGCCGACCACTGAAATTGCACCATTGTTGATCGCGCCCGTGCCCGTACCCACAGTCGAGTCCAGCACAAGAATACCGACATTTTGTAGGGGCGCAGCCAAGCCAGCGCCACCGTTGACGTCAATCGCGCCATTATTAGTAACGCTAAAATTAGTCGCACCGAGCAGAGCTATTCCCGCGGCATCCTGGACTAGCGACCCGAGTATTAACGTGCCGTTATTCACGATGGAAGCGCCTGAACCGTTCGCCACAATGGCACCGTTAATCCCATTACCGTTATTAATGGCGACGTCGGCAACCACATCCCCTGCGTGGACCTGCGGTGCGCGCCCGACATAAATAGTACCGCTTGCCTGATTAACAAAGCTGGCCGTTCCCTGCAACAGAACGCCGAAGGCCTGACCATTTACGGAAGATGCATACGTACTCCCCCAACTATCGCTGATATTAATAATCCCGCTGTTGCTGGCAGTAGCACCGCCCTCATTTAGAAATACCCCGATTGTTTGGGCTGGACCGCCTTCTAACGCTGCATTAATGATGCCTGTATTCGTGAAGGCGCCATTGTTGGTCACTTGTACACCATAGCTTTGATACAGATTGCCTTGCGAGAGCGCCCCTTGCTGCACTTTGGTACCGTCGGCATTCAACCATGCTCCGGACGTCACGACGCCACTGTTGAGTGCAGTACTGCCAGCTCCGTCAATCATCATCGCGATTGCCGGAAGCGTGCTGCCACTAGATTGCAACACAGATAGCATCCCATTATTAATTATATGACCGCCTGCATCAGCACGTAACGCACCGTCCGCCGAGCCCGCCACTTCCAATACGCCGCTACTTGTTAGTTTAGCGGTGGCATTGGAACCAGACGCGTGCATCACACTCAGATACTTGACATCTATTGCAGCAGGGTCCGTCGGATTAGCCTGTCCGTTGGTCCACTGAGAGACGTTCACCGTAAACGGTGTCTCCATTCCTAAGGCCTGATTAAAGGCGGCATTGTAGGCCGCCTGAGTGAGGCCGAATGCACCGGTCACCAGGCTGATAAGATAGGCATTGTAAGTTTGCAGGGCCACCGGGTTTGTTACGGTAAACAACTTACCGTCTGGCGCGGTGAGGTTACCTCCAAACTGGGTGGCGACACCCTGGAGTGTCGTCGTCGCAACCGGCGCGATGACGGCCGTGCTATCAAAAATAATACGATTTTTTGACGTCCAGTTGATGTTACTGGCAGCGCTACCCGTGCCATCGGCAAAGGTAATGTCGGTTTGTCTCGCAGCAATACTTAACGCATTTCCAGTGTCTGTCGTATTAATGTTATCGCCAATGTTGACGTTAAGTGTGCCGCCTGTTTTATCGACGTTCGCCATTCCGGCCTGAATATATAAGTTCGCAGTGCCGGGCGTTGCGACCAGAAAAGTAAAATTATTCGCATCACCGATTGTGGAATAGTTGAGGCTACCGTTGGTGTATACCGAAACGGTCCGGTTCACTTTTGTGACCGGATCCACCTGTGTAACCGATCCCTCCTGATTGGTCGGCATAACTGACCAATAATTGTTAAGATTCGACAGAAATGCCGAGGGATTGGTCTGAAGGTTGGGCAGATTTGCTGCATTAGCCGCATTGAGTGAATAGCTATTGGAAATTGCGCCATTTCCTGCCACCGCGCTCGCATTGAACGGGGTGGTGAAGGCTGTGATATTTCCATTGCTTACGGTTGTTACTGTCTGGCTGTAGCTGTTGGTCGGGGGGGCGGCATAAGTTTGGGCGAAACTATTTAAAACCGGAACGCCCATCAGCGTAAAAGCAGCGATCGATAAAATAGCCGACCTTTTATTGCTTCTGCTGTTTTTGACTCTCCCTTTACCGTTCTCAGAGACTGCCACCCAGGAAGCGTTAGATGCATTCCATACCGATTTATAAATCTTATTCACGTTTGTGCCTTATAAAATTAGACATCTTTAGATATTTCTATCTCTGTACAGAAGGGCATTCATATCAGTGACGCATATAAAAATTTTTGAAGGCATTGTTTTTTGAATGCCATTTTCGATGACAAAGTTACATCTTGATATGAGGGGGGGCAATGCGATTGATGACAGCTAGCGGACAGAGAAATCGCAAGAAAATCGGGACAGCATAGGTGAATTTGTTTGGAGTGCCCGATCACCAATTTGGCCTGATTACATCGCAATATCACTGCGTTTTTGTAGTGAAACTTGACGCGATTTGATAGGGGAAATGTCAGCTCGACGGGGGGCTAAAGAACGAGGGGAAAGGGCTGCCGTTTCGTGCAATGAATCCGCCAAAACCCACCGTGAACGCGAAGTAGCGTGCTGTGCGCAGCAATGTAAAACCTGTGGATTTTTACAGGCCGAATTATTGGCTTAACTACCGCAAACTCGACATCGCCGCTTGATCATTTACTGATGCAAGAGCAGACCAACTGAGGATGAATTGGAAGAGGGTTGAAAGGAGTGGTTAAGTATCTGGACAAGGCAAGGCTTGGCTGACGAGAGCAATCTACGATACGCGCAAAAAGACGCAGAATGAATGACGTTAACCCTGCAAACAAAAGGTTTATTTCCAGGAATTAATAGCTTTTTTTGATGTGGTTGCAGTAACAGTACTATCAACGTCACAAGTGAGTATTAAATTATTATGCAGTGCTATTTGGGCCTTTGTGCGTCAAGCAATTACCACGGCCATGAACACAGTGCACAGACTCAGCAAAGTCAGTCCAAAGATGAATGCAGCATCAGCATAATTTTCCAGCCGCGTGCTCCCAGACGAACGCATTGCGGCATACGAGAGCACGCCGCTGACCAAAAATACAAGACTATTCAGCGCCAGCAAATGCCCCAGCCAAAGAGCCAGGCCATTGAATCGGGCTAGTTTAATAATAGACAGGGCGGTGATGCAGACACCAATCATCGTAGCCGAGGAGGGAAGAATGTGTTGCGATAGATTGTTCGAACCCTTCATGCACGCCTTTAACACCTAATTTTCATCGCATTGTTGATAATGCTCACCCGCGCGCTGCCGTTACCCCGCTTAACGGTACGATATCTTCATGCCAGGCGATATTGAGCCGGCAAAAAATTGTCGGGTGATTCAGGCCAGCTTCGCAAGTGGTCCGTTTAGGCAGCGTTACGCGTTACAAGCCAAGACCGCCAAATCATTCAGACCCGGCGGCCGGTTACAAATGCAGACCAGTTACCCTAACGTCAAGGGGACAAAAATTTTCTGTCCGTCGCGCTGAACCAGCAAGGCGACGTTCTTTCCCGCCTTGTTAGCCAACTGACGCAACTGCTCAGCGCTGCTCACGGGTTTGCCATTGATGGACAGAATGACGTCGCCAGCCTGAATTCCCGCCAAAGCTGATGGCCCGGATGCTTCCCCCACCACCAATCCACCGCTTACTCCCGCCTGTTGGCGCTCGTCCTGATTTAGCGGCCGCACTGCTAATCCAAGGCGACCTTGTTCACCATTCGCAGTATCATTGCTTGCGACTTTATTGGGTGTCATTTCACCGACCTTGAACGACAGCGTTTTAGCTGTTCCATGGCGCACTACGTCGACGGTTACGGTGCTACCTGGCTTGGAATCGGCAACAAATTCTGGCAAATCGGCAGAGCGGTTAATTGCCTGTCCATTAAAACGTAAGATCACATCGCCGGTTTCTAATCCGCCTTTTTCAGCTGGGCCATTCTTTTCAACAGATCCTACTAACGCACCTTCTGCCTTTGGTAACCCGAACGACACCGCTAACGCCTGATTGACTTCCTGTACGCTGACGCCGAGGTGGCCGCGTGTCACTTTGCCATGTTGCACCAGCTGTTGTTCTACATGCATGGCGACATCAATTGGAATAGAAAACGACAGTCCCTGATACCCGCCGGTCTGACTGTAAATTTGCGAATTAATGCCGATCACTTGACCCTTGATATTAAATAAAGGACCGCCGGAGTTCCCGGGATTGACTGCGACGTCGGTTTGAATAAACGGCACGTAATTGTCGTCTGGCAGGGAACGCGATTTTGCGCTAACGATACCCGCTGTAGCGGTATTTTCAAAGCCGTACGGTGAGCCAATTGCCAACACCGGCTCACCCACTCTGGTTTGAGCTGGATTGCCGATTTGGACGGTTGGCAGGTTTTTAGCATCAATGCGTATAACGGCAATATCGCTTTGCTTGTCGGAGCCCAGCACCTTGGCCTTAAATTCGCGCCGATCCGTCAATTTAACCGTTACTTCCTGAGCACCATCGACCACATGAGCATTGGTTAAAATCAAACCGTCAGAACTAATAATAAAGCCTGATCCTAGCCCACGCATGATTTGCGGTCCTGGTTGGTGTGGCATTTGCAATTGTGGACCAAAGCGCTTAAAGAATTGCGAAAGTGGATCGTTTGGATCAAGTTGTGGGGTGTTATTTTCGCTTGCCGGAGTAGCCTTGGCGCTGCCGGTGACGCTGATGTTAACGACAGCAGGCCCCGCGCGTTCAACAATCGAAGAAAAATCAGTCGCCGTCGCGGTAATGCCCGAGGTCATTGGTGCCGCGGCGGGCGGTGTCGTCAGGGGTGCGGTTGGGAAAACGGCTGCATTAGCATTGGATATCGGTGTTACGGTCCCGTTAGAATGTACATAAACCCCTGTGACAGCAACCAGAATGGCGACGGCAATAGTGCTACGAGCAAAAGTTTGACGATTCATGCTGAACTCCTTTGTGGTGGATGGTTTGTGCCATTTCCCGTCGTCTGCCGCACCTTAACCATAACGGTACTGCGCTATGAAAGAGTGGAAACAACGGCTAAATGAAACACCCCGTGCAACACAGCATAAAGTCGAAAAATTAAGCCAGACTTAACATTTGAAATAATTCGGTCGGGTAATTCCTTCCGAGTCATTCACTTGAGACTAAATGGCAAACCGTATGCTCGCGCTTAATCCGGCTCCGTGGTTGTGCAACGCAACGGTGGCATGATGCGCATCGGCGATCTGGCGGACGATCGCCAGACCTAAACCGCTACCATGAAATTGTGACTGTGTGCTGGGTACGCGATAGAAGCGATCAAACACCCGGGGGAGATCGGTTTCAGGGATACCTGGCCCGCTATCGCGCACGGTCACGGTCACGAATTTGCCCGTTTGACTGGTTGAAGTTTTCGGCGCGCCGGAAGTAGCTATTGATGCCGCACTGGATAGCGTTAATGAGATAGCATCTGAGCCGGCATCCGAAAGAACAATTAATACGTCAATCACTCCATGCTCTGGCGTATGCCGCAGTGCATTATCGATCAAATTATTAAACAGCACGCGCAATGCATCGACATTGCCAGTGACGCTTACCTCTGCCGCCGCATTGATACACTGATCACTGATACCCAGATCAATGATACCCAGATCAATGTGGCGGGCGAGCGCGGCATTGGAGAAATCGGCCACGACGCTGCGCACGAGCGCCGTTAAATCAATGGGGACGTGCGGTTGTTCAAAGGCACCTGGCTCCTGACGTGTAAGTGTTAGCAACTGGTTTAACAAGTGCGTCGCGCGATCCAGACCTTTTTGTAGATCGGCAAAAGACGCTTGCCGATCCTCAGCGCCCGTTGCGCGTTCTGCAAGCTGGACCTGCAATCGTAAAGCGGTAAGCGGCGTTCGCAGTTCATGCGCCGCGTCGGCAACAAATGCGCGTTGTGCGTCAATTGCGCCACCTAAGCGCGCTAATAAATCGTTCAAGGCCTGCGTCAGAGGTTGGATTTCTTGTGGTAACCCGCCGTCCTCAATCGCCGCCAGTGAATGGAAATCACGCGTCTGGACCTCCGCCGCAGCACGTTTAATGGGTGCCAGCCCATGACCAACCACTACCCAGATCAAGAGGCCCAATAACGGGATGAGTAGAAGCAGAGGCGCAACGGTCTTGATCGCCATCTGCGCCGCGATGATCTGGCGCGCACGCTGCGGCTGCGCGACCTGCACAACGGTATTGCCAATCTGCGCGCTATATACGCGCCAGATACCATTATTTTGCTGGATGTCGGTAAATCCGAGTTCGGCCTGCAACGGCAGCGCGGCCTGCGTGTGAGAGTGATAGATAACCACGCCCGTGTTATTCCAGATCTGAATCATGATGTCATCGCTCATTTCGGGCGCGACATCGCGGTCCGGGTCAATCGGTGAAAACGCCTGACGCGGCAAGGACGCCACGATCTGCTTCATTTGATAGTCAAACAAGGCATTGGCTTCGCTGCGGGCCTGAAAATACAGTGTGATACCTGCCAGCAGGATGGCCCCGGTTAATCCGAGCGCTAGCCAAAAAAGAAGATTCCGTCTGATCGATCTCATGTTGACCTCATTTAGCCACCATGTAGCCGACCCCGCGCACGTTTTTGATAAAGTCGCTACCTAACTTTTTACGTAAGGCATGAATGTGAACTTCTACCGCATTGCTCTCAATACTGTCGTCCCAACCGTATATTTTTTCCTCCAGTTGGGCACGTGAAAGAACTGCACCGGGGCGATCCAGAAAGGCGCGCAATAACGCAAACTCCCGTGCCGACAAGTTGATCTCGTGGCCTCGGAGCAATACTTCATGGGTCGCCGGATCCAGCGTCAAATCGCCGACCTCGATCAATGGCGCCGCCCGTCCGGATTGGCGGCGCAACAAGGCGCGTATCCGTGCCGATAACTCCTCAAGATCGAAGGGCTTGATCAGATAGTCATCCGCGCCAGCATCCAATCCCGTAACCCGATCCTGCACCGCATCACGCGCCGTCAGAATGAGAACAGGGATCCGATTGCCGCGTGCCCGCACCGACTTCAATACTGCGAGGCCATTTATCTTGGGCAATCCTAAATCTAGCAACATTAGCTGATAATCCTCCTGTGCCACCGCAGCCTCGGCAGCTTGTCCATCCTGTACCCAGTCCACAGCAAAGCCCTCTAAATGCAGGCCCTTGCGCACGGCTTTGCCAACCATTAAATCATCTTCGACTAATAGCAAGCGCATGGTGAGTGATCCTTAATTAAAGTGGAAGTGGTCGCAATTCGGTAATGCGGCCATTAATGACGACCGAAAATTAGTTTAACGATAAATAATTAAGGGGCGCTTAAATCTGAGGATTTATGGTCGTTTGCCGATCCTCCGAGTGAAGAAGATCATGTGAGTTAATGCACCTTGATGTATTACTTTAAAGTTTTTACTTTAACTTTTTTACTTAAATTATCACATATAAGTATTTGTTTTTAAACATAAATTTACCTAATATCTTTCCGAAAATATTTTTATGCAACTGACCTCAACCTTGACGGGGTGTTAGAAATCGGGCGGCCTGCACTCTGGACCCTTTTATGAGAGGTCTTACCATACCCAACTTATTGCGCTTTAACCAAGCACCTGTCACTGCAACGTAAATTCCATTAAGTAAATGTAGTGTTGCGCCATATATATTGCTGCATATAAGGATGTTTTCTCCAGAACTTAACGCACCAATTTAGACCAAGGTACAGTTCCTAAAAATAAAGATGCCCAAAATAGGGGGCAAGGCTACGAGCATATAAGATTTCACCTTAAAAATGGTTTTCATTCGCGTTTTGTTAAGCACTGATAGCAAAGTGGGCCTAAAATTACACCTCTGGATGACGAGATGACCATTCCAGGCATTATTCCTGCAGGAACTGGCTATACAAGCCAGTTTAATTTGCCGGTAATAGCGCGTTTTAAATAGATAATCGGGACAACCGATACAATGACGCCGCAAACCTCAATACACCAATAGCTAGGAGTTTATAGTGACCGCAGGCAAATCAACTATCATTTATACCCTTACTGACGAGGCGCCGCTTTTGGCGACTAGTTCTTTTTTGCCTATCATCAGCACTTTCACCGCTCCGGCCGGTATCGATATCGTGACGAGTGACGTGTCCGTCGCAGCACGAATTTTGTCTGTGTTCTCCGATTGCCTCACTGCAGAGCAACAAGTGCCGGACAATCTGGCCGAACTGGGTCGTCTGACGCAGGAACCTGATACCAATATCATCAAATTGCCGAACATCAGCGCTTCGGTCCCGCAACTAATCGCGGCGATCCGCGAATTGCAGGCCCGTGGCTATAACCTTCCTGATTTTCCTGATGCGCCGAAAAACGAAGACGAACAATCAATTCTTGCACGCTATTCAAAGGCGCTAGGTAGTGCGGTTAATCCGGTATTGCGCGAAGGCAATTCGGACCGACGTGCGCCTGCTGCAGTTAAACGATTTGCACGCAAGCACCCGCATTCGATGTCCAAGTGGAGTCCTGCATCGCGGACTCACGTGTCGCATATGCATGGTGGTGATTTTTATGCCAGCGAAAAATGTATGACGCTAGAGAAAGCTTGCGATGTCAAGATGGAACTCGTCACTGGCGATGGCAAGGCAGTCGTTCTGAAGAGTAAAGTTTCGTTGTTGGCCGGTGAGATCATCGACAGCATGTTCATGAGCAAGAAAGCGCTGTGCAAGTTTTACGAAGAGCAGATGGAAGATGCGCGCGAAACCGGCGTGATGTTGTCCTTGCACGTTAAGGCCACGATGATGAAAGTCTCGCATCCTATCGTTTTCGGTCATGCAGTTAAAATCTTTTACAAAGAAGCTTTCGAGAAACATGGCCAACTGTTTGAGCAACTGGGCGTCAACGCCAATAACGGTTTAAGTAGCATCTACGACAAGATCGCGACCTTGCCAGAATCCAAGCGCGATGAAGTCATTCATGACTTGCATGCGTGTCATGAGCATCGCCCAGAATTGGCGATGGTAGATTCCGCCAAGGGTATTTCTAATCTTCACGCGCCAAACGACGTGATTGTGGATGCATCGATGCCAGCCATGATCCGTTTAGGCGGCAAAATGTGGGGCGCAGACGGGCGTCCAAAAGACACCAAGGCGGTTATTCCGGAAAGTACTTTTGCCCGTATTTATCAGGAAATGATTAACTTCTGCAAGACCAACGGTGCATTTGATCCGACCACTATGGGCACTGTACCCAACGTTGGCCTGATGGCGCAAAAGGCTGAAGAATACGGTTCGCATGACAAGACCTTTGAAGTGCCTGCCAATGGCGTCGCGCGCATCGTTGACTTCGATGGCAACGTGTTGCTGGAGCAAAATGTAGAAGAGGGCGACATCTGGCGTATGTGTCAGGTTAAGGATGAACCGATCCGGGATTGGGTCAAGCTGGCGGTTAACCGTGCGCGTCTTTCAGGTATGCCAGCAATTTTCTGGCTCGATGAGTATCGCCCGCATGAAGCCGAATTGATCAAAAAGGTAAAAACTTACCTGAAAGACTACGATTTGGCTGGTCTGGATATTCAGATCATGTCGCAGGTGCGCGCTATGCGTTACACGCTGGAGCGGGTGATCCGCGGCAAGGACACGATCTCGGTCACCGGTAATATTTTGCGCGATTATCTGACTGACTTGTTCCCGATCATGGAACTGGGGACCAGTGCCAAAATGCTGTCGATCGTGCCTTTGATCGCTGGCGGCGGGATGTTCGAAACCGGCGCGGGCGGCTCGGCTCCCAAGCATGTTAAGCAGTTGGTAGAAGAAAACCACTTGCGCTGGGATTCATTGGGCGAGTTTCTGGCATTGGCAGTGTCGCTGGAAGATGTCGGTATCAAGACCGGTAACAATAAAGCCAAAATTTTGGCCAAGACCCTTGATGACGCGACCGGTAAGCTGCTGGACAATAACAAGTCGCCCTCGCCACGCACCGGCGAACTGGATAATCGCGGCAGTCAATTTTACCTCGCCATGTACTGGGCCCAGGCTCTGGCGGAACAAACTGGCGACGTGGAACTGCAGGCGCATTTTGCACCGCTGGCTAAAACGCTGACCGAGAACGAAGAAAAAATTGCGGCAGAATTAAAAGCGGTTCAGGGTCATCCGGTCGATATCGGCGGTTACTTCCTTGTTGACGACGAGAAACTCAAAGCGGTGATGCGCCCAAGTGCTACCTTTAATGCCGCATTAAGCGCTGCGCAAGTCTAACCACGTCAGATGGAACGCGTGCCAGTATCAACGCACGCGTATTTAACTTATTGCGCTAAAAACCACCTCGGCAAGCTTTTGCTTCTCGGGGTGGTTTGACGTCAAATCCAAGGATAGTAGCGTCGGCCCAAAGCATAAAAACCGCCTTAGTGGAGCTAAAGGTTATTTTTCTGCCGGCGCGACGTTTGGGGTGTGACGTATCGTATCGTTGATTTGCTCTGCCAGATGATCAACTCCTTTTGGCGTTAGTTTTTTTTGCTGGCCTTTGACCTCAACCGAGTACAGCCCCACAACCTGTTTGGTTTTAGTGTTGATCAATTGGGCTTTTAAGTAGACGAACAAAAAGCTTCCCTTGTGCACACGCCCGACAACGATCCAGTCTGCGCCGACGCTTCGGCCCAGATCGGCGGCAACGTCGTGATGATCGTAAATATAGCCAAATGCCCCGTTGGCCTGATCTTGTGACTTAGGGGCGACCTCCACAATCTTATATCCGCCTCTTGCCAGTAACGCCTGCTGTAACAGAGATTTGATCTGCGACGTGCGCTCCACCTCATCAGGATTAACCGGATTAGCAGTTAGATTAAGCGTCAGATCATTCAATTCAAAATCGAGAACAGCGATAGACATATCTGCGGCTGAAGCATTAAAAGCAGGAAGAGGTCCTAGTAACATCACTATTAGAGCGTAACGAAGAAAAGAATAGACGGAATTCATTGCATCTGTGCCTTATGCTATCGATGGGAAGTGGTAACACTGTACGGTATTAATGGAATCGGCCACCAGACAATCCATAAGACATTTACATTTCTACTTCATCTATGTGGCAACACCATAAGAAAGCCTTCCAAGATAAATATGCAATATCAACATGATCGGGAATGCGAGACCCAATGTCCAGTGGCCTATTGACCAAGCGGGGCGAGTCGATTCACTTGCAAGGTAATACAGTGCATAACCACTAATCGTCAGCAAAGCCAGCAGGGCCAACATCGTCCAACCCGAATAGCGATTGCGTTGTGCCTTGTTAGCACGCCGGATGTGGCTGTTGAGCAAGCTCCCGATAAAAAACAAGGCTGCCATAGCAGCGGCGCCATGCAGTTTCATCGTCCATGGTTCGATCGGATTGATAGTTTCACCAAACTCGCCTGCGACGTGCATAAAATAATGCGCGACCAGCCACGCGGCGCCGGTAACTAAGAGCAAGCCTGAAATGCCATACACCCAGAATCGGTGCCACCGCTCTAGGCGAAACCGGCTGATTTGAGAGCGAGAGCTGGGGTGATGTAGGCTGGGTTTGGAATGGCGCATCAATCAGATTATAAAAGCAGTAGCGTCAAATTGTTGCAAAATTTCTAGTGTTGGATTGCCGCTCGCCAACACCACCTTGGTCAACGCGTCCGCTAGCATGCAGCTCGGCGCCAGCACTGATGCACTAATTTGCTTAATGATTGGGCTGCCATTGCGACCATCGATTAGCGCCGAGCAAGTCTGGTCACGCACCTGCTTTTGCGTGAAATAGCTGCCAGAGGTTGCCAAAGCGGCATTTTTCAATTCTGTACAAAAACCAGCTACCAACCGCGACCGCGGGTCGCGTATCAGCACCGGGTAAGCAATGTCACCGTAAGCGCGCAAGTCCCCACCGGCATTTACGCAAGCCGAACGAATGCCCATCTCTCGCAATGCAGCGATGGCAATATCTACTGCATAACCTTTGGCGATACCGCCGAGATCAACCCAGACCTTGCCGTTTTTTCTAAGCTGGCATTCTCCCTCCATTACCAGCGCCGCAGGCCCGGAAATATATTCCGGTAGCGCGCCATCGACGGCGGGCAAATAGCCCCATTCAACCAATTTTGAGGCACAACAGATATCAAATACACCTGCCGTTACCACGTGCATCATCAACGCGGTACGCATCACTTGCGCCGTGTGTGAATGAATGGCAATTGAAGTCCCGACAGCCGCGCGATTGATACGCGTCACATCGCTGCCCGGGTTGCTGGCCATATCGTGATAGCTCATCAGTCGATGTATTTCCGCGATGCCAGCGAACGCAGCATCGAAAGCAAGCCCCACCTCTGCATCACCTAACGGGTCAGCAATTGTGACCTCTACCAGCGTACCCAACCAGGGCTGGGCTCTGCGTCTCATTTTTTTAACATGATCTGTGCGATGGCAGCGATACGACGCACGCCGTCAGTTACATGCGTGCACGACAAGGTCGCGCCGCTGATGCTGGCGATACCATTGCCGACGTATAAGCCGGAGGCAGGCGTTTTGCCAATGAATTGCTTGCGCCATGCAGGGCTTTTGATTTCAAAACCATGGCTTTCACGATAAGTCAGAATTTCAATTTGCTTGATGCTGGCGTCAGCATTAACCGCCACCGCATACGATATCAACTCGAACTTGCCGACCACATCATCAAGCACAACGTAGCCCAGCCGGGTGTCACTTTTGTAGGCGGCAAACACCCGCCAGCCCACCGAGCGCGCCGGCAGTCCGGACAGTTTTTCGACCTGCTGCATCTGCTCGCCAGATAACTGCAGATTGGCATCCTTAAACACCGTCGCGTCGGGGAACATGACCTGCTGCGCCTGCTCGACAGTCAGATATTGGGTGGCGAATGCGGCCGAACTTGCACTCGTTGCCACCACCAATGCCGCCAAATTTAACGACTTCATCCTAAATGTCCGTCATTAGAAGTCATAACCGAGCCCCAAATCAAGGCGATCACGCGTCTTATCTTGCTTGAATTTCTGGTAATCGGCTTTTAACACCACGCCTTCGCCGATGTTGAAATTAGTACCGATAGTCCATACGCCTTCATTTGGTCCTGTGGCAATATTCAAACCGGAATAACTATTTCCCGTGTTGTATTTTTCAAAGCGCAAAAACGGTGTCAGCGTGTAGTCAGAGGATTTCCACAACTGATAAGCCGCCTGCGCATACCAGCCATAGAACGAAGATGGGACCGGTGTCGGCTGGCCTGCAAAGGTCTGATTTAGGGCTGTGGTATTGCTAATCGTGCCGCGTGCATAAAGCGCCGACAGATCCCACTTGCCAGGCGTGTAACGTGCATGTAAATCCCATATGGTTATGCGCGCATCCTGCGCAGCAAAATCTGCGGTCTTATGACCAGCCTTACCTGTAAACACAGATCCACCCAGCAGCAATCCGGGTACGCCCCGCCAATTCAGCGCCCCAAATACGCTCAAATCGCGTGACTTGGCCTGTTGCCCCTCCTGATGGATGCTAGACAATGGCGATGTGCGTCCGTCGGTCGATGATGCATCCCACTTGGTCAGGTCGAAACCGGTCGTTAGACCAGTATCCCAGCTCAGGCCGTTATCAAAGGTGGACGACAGGCCCAAACCGGCCTCGCGCCAGGTAGATGGAATGATCGCTGTTTCGACGAAGTTACGAAAGACACCGTAGTAAGCAGTCGGTTCGTGATTGGTATTCAATAACCCTGCCGGAATCAGAAATAAACCACCCTTGGCCCGCAGGCCGTTATTGAATTCTCTTTCGATATACAGTTGTTCTACCGCGGTCTCGCCTTTATCGGTGGCCGAAGTGACCGCATGCTCCCACTCAAATTCGGCCACCATTTTGGTCTTTTCGTCAAAACGATGCGTAATGCCGATCACCGCCCGGGCGACATCAGCTTTTGATCTGCTGGCATCTTTGCTCGGGCGGCTGTAATTGACTTCGCCATAGCTGGACAGCACAGTATTGGGGCCAAGTGACATCGGTGACGCGCTGGCCACCTCAGTCGATGCTACTGGAGCGACCGCCGCAAGTGCATCCTGGCGCTGTTCAACGGTATCGGTTTTTTTTCTGGTGGCGGCCAGTTCTGCTCTAAGCTGTTCCACTTCTTCAGCCATTCTATCGAGTCGCTTCAGCAAATCCGCTTCGCTGGCGGAAGCCATCAATGGCATCGCCATCATAGTCAAAGCGATGGCTTGCGCCTTGAAATTTTTTCTCATGGTAGTTGTCTTCCTCTAAACGAGTTTTTGAGCTAAGTTGCTGTCCTTCAATGTTTCATCAAATTTTACGTGGGCGCGCAAAGAGATTGTCCAAACTGGAGGGACATTCACAAACGTTTTGATTACTGTCATTGATTAGGCGTGACCAGAGCAAAGCAACTCCGGGCCCTTAGTCTTAAAGTTTTGTTCCGAAACACTCGGTTACGAATCATAATAAGAATGATTTCGATTTGCAATCAAATTTTTTGTAATTTTTTTTTGAATCAAAGGTGTCTTGGGGGAGGTCACAATCTCGACCTCGAAAGCGACCTCTAAGAATCCGCTTTTGACGCAATGAGGTTTCGAAGCGAAGAATTCGATCAGTGTCAAAGTCAACAGGACCCGGTTGCGCCCTTGCTAATCAATGACAGCAATGGCACGCGCCCGCAGAACTCCGACAACTCAGCGCACTTGGTACGCGCACAAAATCCCATTCACCCTCGACGCTTACCATTTTCCAATTTTTATTCGTTCTTAAGTCTTTCAACTTGTGACAGCAATGCGTCAAATTCCGTGATTGGTAACGGTTTGCTAAACAAGTGGCCCTGGTAATGTGAACATCCTTTGTCGAGGAGAAATTGGCGTTGCTCTTCCGTTTCTACGCCTTCCGCAATAACGTCTAAGTTTAAACTGTGTGCCATGGCAATGATGGCGCACACGATCGCTTTGTCGCTGCTATCGGTGACGATATCGCGTACGAAAGACTGATCAATCTTCAACTGGGAGATCGGCAGACGTTTGAGGTATTGCAACGACGAGTAGCCAGTGCCAAAGTCGTCGAGAGAAAAGCCGACGCCTATATCTTTTAATGCCGTCATGGTAGTAATGGCATTCTCAATATTTTTCAGTAACGAGCTTTCGGTAATTTCCAGTTTAAGTCGTGCCGGATTGATGGCATGGTGTTGTACAAGTGACTGCACTTGAGCGACAAAATCAACCTGATGGAATTGGACGGCACTAATGTTGACCGCAAGGACGAGGTCACGCATTAGCACGTCTTCTTGCCATAATTTGAGTTGGATACAGGCAGTCTCCAGCACCCAATGCCCGATGGGCAGAATTAATCCGGATTCTTCCGCCAGAGGAATAAATTGTGCGGGATTCACCAAACCGCGATCAGGATGAATCCACCGAATCAATGCTTCTACGCCAAAGCGATGGTGCGAACTGTCTACCTGAATCTGGTAATACAACCGAAACTGCAGGCCTTCAAGTGCCTTGCGTAAATCGCCTTCAAGGGAAATGCGGGCATTAATGACTTCTTGCATCCGGGGGTTAAAGAATCTCAGCGTATCGCGGCCTGCTTTTTTAGCCTGATACATGGCGATGTCGGCGCGTTTTAGCAGTTCTTCAGCAGACCTGCCGTGGTTTTTAAACAGGGCCGCACCGATACTGGCGGTGCTGTGATATTCGTGCGTGGCCAGCAAATAAGGCTGATTAAGCATAGCGAGAATTTTATCGCCGACGGCTTTTGCCTGAAGCCCGGCTTCAATCGGTTGTTTGCTCAAGTCAGCGAGCATCACCACAAACTCATCGCCACCGAGTCGTGCCACGGTGTCGCTATCGCGCGTGCAAGCTTTTAGGCGTTGTGCGGTCTGTTGTAGAAGCAAGTCGCCAAAGTTATGGCCGAGCGTGTCGTTAAGGTCTTTAAACTTATCCAGATCAATGAACATCAACACGCCGTCTTGACCACTCCGTTCACTTGACGCAAAGGCATGATGGAGCCGATCCAGCAAAAGCCGCCGGTTAGGTAAGCCGGTAAGCGTGTCGTAGAAGGCTAGGTTATTGAGCTCGGTTGCAAGTATTCCTTTCTCTTCATTTTGAAAGGCAAGCTCTTGGTTGGCAATGACAAGCTCTGCTACGCGTTTTTCTTTTTCTCCATTCTGAAAGGCCAGTTCTTGGTTGGCGATGACTAGTTCCGCCGCACGCTTTTCTTTCTCTTCGTTTTGAAAGGCGAGTTCTTTGTTGGCAATAGCCAGCTCCGCCGCGCGTTTTTCCTTCTCTTGATTCTGAAAAGCCAGCTCTTTATTGGCAATAACCAGTTCGGCCGCACGCTTTTCTTTTTCTTCGTTCTGAAAAGCCAATTCTTTATTCGCAATGACCAGTTCTGCTGCGCGCTTTTCTTTTTCTTCGTTTTGAAAGGCCAGTTCTTTATTTGCAATGGCGAGTTCTGCCGCACGTTTCTCTTTTTCTTCGTTGTGAACCGCAAGTCCTTTATTGGCGGTAACGAGCTCTGCTACCCGTTTTTCTTTCTCTTGGTTTTGAAAGGCCAGTTCTTTATTGGCAATGTCCAGTTCCGCCGCGCGTTTTTCTTTTTCTTCGTTTTGAAACGCCAGCTCTTTATTGGCAATGACCAGTTCTGCTGCGCGCTTTCCTTTCTCTCCATTTTGAAAGGCAAGTTCGTTGTTGGCAATAGCCAGCTCCGCCGCGCGTTTGCCTTTCTCTTCGTTTTGAAAGGCAAGCTCCTTGTTGGCAACCCCCAGTTCTGCTAATTCCGATAATCGTTTCATATTAAGCCATCCCTTTTTTGGCTGCTGCCCGAGGACGGATGCAGTTGCGTAAATTTTTTTCTTAGCTTCAGTAGCGACGCGGTGCAACGCGAGATGAGACAGGGCACAAAAGAGGGCACAGAAGAGGGCACAGAAGAGGGCACCAAAAGGGTGGCGAAATGTGGAAAAAGTAATACTAAGCGAGCGTTGCTCATTTTTTCACCTGTTCGGGTAACAATGCTGAGCAAATAAAAATACTTAGCAAGTAACAGTGCGGAGGTACAGGCCCGATAGTTTTGACAGCCCACTTCCTATGTGCAGCTAGCGGGCGTCAATGCGATATAAATGTTGCTTAGAAACCCCCGTGGTCTTGATATCTTGAGAATTTTAAGCATCATTTAGCATCAACATTGTTGGATTCTCATCGTTAAATTGCCTAACGAGACCGATGGTAAGCCGATTGGGTTACCGGGAATTATAACGCCCTCTCCGCAGGCATTGCAGGAAAGAAAGCGTATTATCGCTATAGATATAAATAGTCGGGTAAAGGTGCCGATCAGACGTCGTTAATATTTGATAATGGCGTTATCGTTAAGTTTTCCGCACGGCAATTACTCAAACGGTTGGGGCGTATTCGCATTTATCCTGAGGAAGTCCTTGCAGAGCAGCCTCAAACATTCAAGCTCCTTCATAAAATATGCCTATAAAAAGTATCGAAGACGATTCAGGGATGCATTGTGTTGATTTTATGGATCATCCTGACGGAACCTTTAATTTTAGAGTTTTTCGTAAAGACCCCGAGGATCTATGAAGCTGGACGCTGGTTGGCGATTATTCTGGACTTCACTTTCAGAGCGAGAATGATGCTTTTCGCGCAGCGGCCGAAAAGGTTCCGTGGCTAACCGAAGTAATCAACTTGCAGCCTGTTGCTCTCGCAGAAAATCGTTGATACCGTTCGATGCCGTGGCAAAGGCTGACTCTGCTATCGGCATTAAGCCAATCAAGGCAAGAATAACAAGTATTTTTAGCACAGACCCTAGACCCTGGACCCTTGGATGCGCGCGCGTATGCAGGCGCATATCCTTTTTTTTTATTTAATTAAACGGGTGCCATTTTTATAATTTTTGCCCGCGTTCCCATGCATAACAAAATCAACGGTTTCATTTGTTTTCTCCCAAAGGTCGAAAAAATAGATGGGCGTTAAATTGCTTGCTGTTGTTGCTTGCTATTGCCAGCGACGATTAGCCATTCGTCGGATCTGTCGTCCAAGCTGCCTCCTCCTTGATCCCAAAGCGGCTTTGTGTACCGTAATTTGGGAAAGCGCCAACTTTGCTCGCTGAGATTTTTTGGATCGGAGGCGGTCAACTTTAGCGCGTCCGAATGGACTGTGTTGGCAGTGTAGAATGTTCGCTCCTCAGCGCGACCAGCCTGGGCAGACATCGCAACTGAGACAGGTTCGTGGCGCACCTTGCCGCTCAGTTAGCCGGGACGCGGGACAGGGGGATGTCAGCCGACAAGCCCTCATCAAATCACAACTCGCGCAAAAACGCCGTAACCGCCAGCGCAAAAGCTGTCGGTTGCTCAATTGCACTTAAATGCGACGCGTCTTTTAGTACGACGAGTTGCGCCTGCGGAATTTTATCGACCAGCGTTTGCGACATCTCCAGCGGCGTACCTTGATCGCGTTCTCCCGCAATTACAAGGGCCGGAACGCCAATTTGCGCCAGACGCGCAAGCGTATCCACGTGGCCTACCGCGTGACAGCAACCGATGTAGCCGATAGCATCGGTGGTGGTCAGGCGTTGGCGGAAGCGGGTCACGGTGGCGCTGTGTTCGGCGCGGAACTGTTCATGAAAATAGCGTCCCATGACGGCATCGGCGATGGCTTCGATTCCTTGCGCAGAGACAGTCTCCACCCGTTGTTGCCACGCTTCGCGCGCTGCGTCAGGGTAACCATAGGTGGTATTGGCGATGATTAGCGCGGCGACTAGTGATGGATGACGCAACACTAGTTCTTGTCCGACCATGCCACCCATCGACAGCCCGATCCAGACTACCGGGCCCGAGTCCAGTTCACGCAACAGGCGCGCCGCATCGTCGGCCATTTCGGCGATGGTGTAATTGCCGAGCGGCGCATCGGAGCTGCCATGGCCGCGCTGATCGTAGGTAATCACGCGGCAATCCGCGGCCAGCAGGTTCGCCAATCCGTCCCACATCGTTAAATCGCAACCCAATGCATGGCTAAGGACGATGGTTTGGCGCGGCGACTTGCCGTTACGCGGAGCGCGCACGCTGTAATGCAGTGCGGGTTTGCTGGTGGTGATGCCTTCATGTCCAATCCCCGGATGGCAGGTGTTGGCGGGTAATAATGGCGCTAACGGATAACCGATTTGCGCACCGATTTCACGCAGAAGCTGTTGCGCATGGGTGAAGGCGGTGTTGGCTGCCGGTACGCCTGCATAGATCGCCGCTTGCATTAGTACTTCTTTCACTTCGTCTGGCGTTAAACGTGTCTCGGCATAGCCCAATAACGCGGCCCGCAGATGCAGCTCAAACTCTTCCCAGCGGCTGAGGGACATGGTGATGGCGAGCACGATGATGCGGCGTGTTTTGGCGTCCAGGCCCGGGCGTCCCCAAATTTCATTCCAGGCAAACCGGGTGATTAAATGTTGAAATTCTGCGTTGAATTCGGTGGCATTGTTGACCGAGCGGTTGACCCATTCATCCCCGAGTATACGTCGGCGGTTTTCCATGCCGCGTTCAAAATTATGGTCAACAGGGTCATAGCTCATGATATGTTCGCTTTCAATAAAGGGATTGAGGGTAGAGGAGTCAATGTCGCCATAACCTCCCTTATCTTTTGTATTTGTGGACGTGCCAGGGCTTCCGCAGGCGTCGTGGCAGCGACGGGATCGAAAAGGTTCTGCAGCACATCAAGATCGATTTTATCGCGCAGGCGACCGTCCTTTTTCACAGCATCAATGACCACGACATCCAGACCGGAGCCGCTGGAAACAGCCTTTTGCGTAAGTTGTTCCATCAAGCTATGCGCTTGCGGTCGGCCTATCGCGGCAGCCAGGAAAATCGATACGGCCTCCGCGAATACCAAGCCTTGCAGCCCGTCGATATTACGGCGCATGCGTGCGGTATCAACCTGTAATCCGGCCATCGCCTCAGACAGCGCGCTTAATGCTCCATGCGCACTGAGAAATAGTCCCGGCCACTCGGCCAGTTCGGCCTGCCAATTACCTAAACCGCGTTCATGTTGCTGGCCCATGCTTGCCAGTAAAGCCGCAGCGTGATGCGGGGTGCGGGTGGTGGCTGCCAGCGCAATCATGGATGAGACCGGATTGCGTTTATGCGGCATGGCCGATGAACCGCCCCGACCACTGCCGGATGGTTCGGCCAGTTCGGCGATTTCTCCCTGCGATAACAGGCTAAGATCGGTTGCGATCTTACCCAGACTGCCGACCAGCACGGCGACTTCCATTCCTAATCGCATCCATTCGTCGCGTTGGGTATGCCATGCGGCGTCCGCAATCGCTAATCCAAGATCGGCGGCGACCCGGCGCATGACCGCAGGACCTTGTGCGCCCATCACCGCGAGCGTGCCGACTGCGCCGCCCAACTGAAGTTGCAACGCACGTTGCGCGGTCTGCCGCAATTGCACCCGGGCGCGCATTAACGGCGCGGTCCAGCCTGCCAGCTTGAAACCGAAGCTGGTCACCTGCGCCGGTTGCATCAATGTGCGCGCCAATATTGGCGTGAATAGATGAGATTGCGCCAACGTCAGCAAACTTTCTATCAGCATGTCGAGACCGTCGTCCAATAGCTTCAGTGCCTGACGCGTGACCAGCACCATACCGGTATCGATCGCATCCTGACTGGTGCTGCCCCAATGGACAAAGGTCGCGGATTCCTGACTGAAGAGCGCGACGGTCTTGGTCAGCTCCTTGACCAGCGGAATGGCGAGGCTGCCAGAGCGTCTGCTGGCGTGCACGATCGCCGGAATATCATATAACTGTGCGTTACAGACGTTGGCGATGGCACGGGCTGCCGTGTCAGGAATAATCCCTTCAGCGGCCTGCGCGCGTGCCAGAGCGGCCTCGAAACTGAACATGGCTTGCACGACGGAAGCATCGTCAAACACGGCGATCATGTCTGGCGTGGTGAGAAAAGTGTCAAATAGAGAAACGCTCACATGAGCTCCGTTCTACGCGTAGTAGGGGTGAGAAAATTAAACGTAATCGAAAAATACGGTTTCCTGGTCGGACTGCATCCAGATATCCCAATGATATTGACCTTCAGCCTGTTTGCGCGCAATTAAGGTGTCGCGTCGTTCCGCAGGCACCTGTTGGAGGATCTCGGATTGAGCCAGTCCGCTGTCATCGTCAAGAAACACAGCGGTGAATTGATGCTTGCCAAGGCCGCGTGCGAATATGGTCGCATACAACACGGGTTTGCCAGCGGTAGCGGGAGTCGGTAGCGACACTTCGATGCGAAAGCCACCCTGATCGTCGCTGGGAATACGCCGAAATCCGGGTATCTCTTGTGAGGACTCAGCTGCAATAGCATCGGGAAGCCATGCTTCAACCCAACCGTCGTTAATCGGCGTGCCGTCGCCATCGCGCAACACGCCGCTAATGGTGATGATTGGTGCTTTGCTGATCAGTGTTTGGGTGGCGTCAACGGCCCAACGCCATGCTTCGTGCGGGAACGGACCGATGGTCTGGGTGGTGGTGATAAGCGAGGTCATGTGATTTCCTTTAAAGATCCATCGGCGTGGCATCGCGCCCACGCAACACAATATCAAAATAATAGCCGAGCATTTTGTCACTGACCGTCTCGTCCATGCTAAAGCGTGCGATCAGGCGGTGACGTGCGGCCAGATCGGGAATACTCTGAAAAATCGGGTCGTAATCAAACAATGGATCGCTAGGGAAATACATCTGCGTCACTAACCGTTGCGCATAAACGCTACCAAACAACGAGAAGTGGATATGCGCCGGACGCCAGGCCTTGGCGTGGTTGCCCCACGGATAAGGACCGGGTTTGATGGTCACAAACCGATAACGACCATCATCATCAGTCAGCATCTTGCCGGAGCCGAAAAAATTTGGATCGAGCGGCGCGGCGTGTTGGTCGCGCTTGTGCCAATAACGGCCTGCAGCGTTACATTGCCATACTTCGACCAATGAGTTGCGCACGGGTTTGCCGTCTTCATCGAGTACACGTCCGGTAACGACGATCTTTTCACCCAACGGTTCGCCCTGACCTTGCGCGGTCAAATCATTATCGTGCGGCAGGATCAAACAAGTAGACGCGGCGATATTGGTCTGGACCGGTGCCGTAGCGCGAATCCGCAGCGGTTCATGGGTCGGGCCACGTTTATGGGTGGATGTGTAGGGTGGATAGATGAGGGCTGGATAAACCCCCGGTTCTGTTTGGTCGAATCTCATGTATTGTCTCCTTCTGGTAGATAACCGTCATTGGATAGCGCGCTAAATATTTAGCGGAATTTAGTCAAATTTGGCGGACCATATTGTTATGCTGCAAATGCGCAGACTTTGAAATCAGGGCAGCGCAATGACTTAAATTGATGCAGCGCTTAAGCACATTTCATAATGAGTATTCAGATAATAGATGAGGAATTGACGGTAAACAAGGTAGCCCGGTATTGCGATAGCCGCCTATCGCCCTTTTTGTGCGACAATCGCCCAAAAAAGGGGTTTTCTGTGCCAGCATCTATTCCACCAAATAAGAACAGTCAAACCGAAGCAGCATTACCACATGCTGAAGACGCTGCCGTCGATAATGGGCCGCTAAAGCGTGACCTGATCTCCGGTCTGGAAAAAGGTTTGCAGGTCATCGAAGCTTTTGATCAGGAACGATCAAAACTCACCATCAGCGAGGTGGCCCAGCGCGTGGGCCTGACGCGCGCGGCCGCCAGACGATACCTGATCACCCTGGCACATCTGGGCTATATGCGCCATGAGCAAAAGGTATTTTCTCTCACGCCGAAGGTGTTGCGTTTGGGGCAGTCGTATTTACATTCGGCACGCTTACCGCGCATCGTGCAACCACTGTTATACAAACTGGCGTACGCGTTGGAAGAAGCCGCTTCTGCCGGTGTTCTGGATCATGATGAACTGGTGTGCGTCGCTGCCGTCAGCGCTGGTCGGCTGGTATCGGCGACCCTGCAACCGGGAACACGGGTGCCAGCGTTTTATACCGCCAATGGCCGGGTGCTGTTGGCGAATCTGCCTCAGCACCAGATTAACGCGATGTTGGATCGATTGCATTTTGAACCCGTTACTGTGCATACCATCGTGAACAAAGAGCGGCTCTTGTTAGAAATCGCCCGTACGGGTGCCCAAGGTTATGCCGTGGTGGATCAGGAGCTTGAACTGGGTTTGAGGACGATTGCGGTACCGCTCAGAAATTTTCGCGGTGAAACTGTGGCTGCGGTGAACGTCAGCGTGCACGCGGCGCGCATGCCTATTGTGGATATCGTTGAGCGTTGCCTGCCTGCGTTGTTGAAGGTGCAGATAGAACTGGCTGCTTTGTTGTAATTTGGTACGTCCACCTTGCGCTGGGTGCTTATTTTAGAGCGTGTAAATAATTATGTCTTTAGACGCTTATTTATTCATCTATTTATCCACCTATACCCACAACATCAACGTATTGGCCGTCGCCTGCAATGCAGGGACGCAACGGGCGATAGCGTCGGCGCGGGAACAGCTTGAAATCATCATCGACACGCTTAGCGCACCGATCAGCGCACCACGGCGACTCTTAACCGGTACCGAAATGCCACGAAATCCTACTTCATATTGATTTTCCGTTATCCCAAAACCATCTTCGCGGATAGCGATCAGTTCTTTATACAACTGTTCTTTATCCATCACCGTCAAATGGGTGTAGGCGATTAATTCAACCCGCTCCAGATAGGCGCGCAATTCAACATCCGGCTTTGCTGACAATAGCACTCTGCCAGCGGTAGAGGTGTAAGCGGGCAAGCGCGTCCCCGGTTCAAATCCGGTGGTAAGCAGTCTTGGCGCATTGACTCGACTGACATACACAACGTCATCCCCTTCCAACACGGAATAGTTGGTTGATTCTTGCAATTGCAAAGTAAGGCGCTGCAGAAAAGGTACTATCGCTCGTGGCAAACGCGCGGCATCGAGATAGGAGCGGCCTAAATTCAGTACCTTCGGCGTTAGCCAAAAATTGCTGCCATCGGTCGCCGCCAGACCAATATGTACCAGCGTTAACAGATAGCGGCGCGCAGCGCTGCGGCTGATGGTGACTTTTTCAGCCAGCTCGCTGGCCGACATCCGCGCTGTATCATCGTTAAAAGCGGTGATGACATCGATGCCTTTAATCAAGCCATCAATCAGATCGCGCTTCGCTATTTGAATATTGTGCAATTCTGGCTTTTTCATCTGAAAATAATCCTGTTCTTGTGCGCTAATCGCGCGCGTTGAGCGATTAGCGCAGTATAGCGGTTTTTCACGCCTATTTTTTTAATCAATGGCTCCTATACTTGGCTTATCAAATTCGCCAAGGATCATCATGATTGCGCAGGAGCACAACCCAGAACCTAATAACCCACTCGGCATCGACGGGATTGAGTTTATTGAGTACGCAACGGCACAACCGCTGGCCTTTGGCGCATTACTCGAAAAAATGGGTTTTGTGTCCACCGCGCGTCATCGCTCGCGTGAGGTGACGTTATATCGACAAGGTTCGATGAACGTGATTGTAAATGCCGACCCGCGGGCCTTACCGCAATCCGACAGCGAACAGCAACCGACGGTGATCAGCGCGATCGCATTGCGCGTACGTGATGCCGACGTGGCTTACCGCCACGCAATTTCTATGGGGGCCTGGGCCATCGAAACCCGGGCCGGCGTCATGGAACTGAATATCCCCGGCGTGCACGGCGCTGGCGATTCAATTTTGTACTTCGTCGACCGTTTTCAGGATTTCTCAATATACGACGTGGACTTCAAACCTATCCCCAACGCGCCCGTAAATCCGCCTGCGGTGGCAGGTTTGCATTTTTTTGGCGTGGTGCAAACCATCGGGCGTGATCGTTCGCCGGAATGGATCGACTTTTACGAGCAATTGATGGATTTTCGGTTATTGCCGCAAGGCCACTATTTTGGTGTATTGCCAAAGGGAACGTTGCTTGAGAGTCCGTGCCATCAGTTTTATTTGCAATTAGTTGAGCCACCTGACGGCGCAGCCGGTTTGCAATGGGACGAACAACTGATACGCGTTGGCCTCGGTGCGCCGGACGTTCTGGCGGCGGTGCGCGAGTTGAAACAACGCGGGATCATTTTTATCGACCGGGAACCCACCCAGGTCAACGAAAAAGGTGCGTTGACACAACTTTATAAAAGTGGCGTGAGCTTTGAGCTGGTCGTCAGCGATCTGGAGAGTAAAAATGCTTGATATTACCGGTACCACCCGCATTTTTCCTGTGATCGGCTGGCCGGTCGAGCAAGTGAAAGCACCGACATTATTCAATGCCTACTTTGCCCATGCAGGGATAGACGCACGCGTCATTCCGCTTAAAATTGCGCCGCATTTATACAAAGACGCGGTGCGAATGTTAATGTCGATGGAGAATGTTGGCGGCATTTTCGTGTCCATTCCGCACAAGCCCATGAGTATGGAGGCGGTTGACCAGCCGACTTCACGCGCTTTATTAGCGGGTGCCTGTAACGCAATTTATAAAGCCGCTGATGGCCAGACGTTAATCGGTGATTTGATTGATGGCGAAGGGTTTGTACGCGCCTTTGACCGTACCTGCGGCAGCACCTCGTTCAACTGGGCAAATGCGCACGCTTTGGTGGTCGGCAGCGGCGGTGTCGGCTGCGCAGTCGCGGCATCGCTGGCGACCCGCGGTATCGGTCATGTAGCCATTTACGATACCCGCCTGCCCCAGGCAGAAGCGTTGCGCGCACGCCTGCAACAGGCGTTTCCAGAAACCGAAATAGTTATCGGCAAGCCTCAGGCCGAAGGATATGATCTGGTGGTTAATTCCACGCCGTTGGGCATGAATCCGGACGATCCTTTACCACTTGATTTAAGCAATGTGTCGCTTTCCTGCATCGTTGCCGATTGCGGTATGAAAACCGAAATGACGCGCTTGCTAACAGAAGCGCAAGCACATGGCTGTCGAATTCAGAAGGGCCGCGAAATGATGATTGAGCAAGCGCCTCTTTACCTGGAGTTGTTCGGCTGGCCCGGTGTTTCTTCGGATGATTTTCGTGTGCTGGGGGCAATATGAATCTGAGTAATTTTGGCATGGATAGCATCACGCTGGCGGGTCCGCTTGAATCGAAACTGAGTGCCTCCAAAAGCGCAGGTTTTACCCAGATTATGTTGTGGGCCAAGGATCTGGCAGGTCATCCGGGCGGCTTGAACGAAGCAGTCCGTCTGGTGAAGGCTAGTGGCATCCGCGTTACCGGTATTCAGGTCATGCGCGATTTTGAGGGTTTGAGTGGCACTTTGCACGAGTACAAACTAGATATAGCCAAGAATTTGCTGCAAATGTGCAAGGCCGTCGGTGCGCCTTTGTTGATGGTGTGCTCCAGTACCTCTGCACATGCTGTAAATGATCGGCCTTTGATTGCCGCCCAACTGGCTAAATTAGCTACCCTGGCGATACCGCTGGACGTAAAAATTGGGTACGAGGCGTTGTCCTGGGGCCGCCATATTAATCAATACTTGCAATCATGGGAGGTGGTTGAATTAGCCGATCACTCCAACCTTGGCGTGGTCATCGATTCTTTCCACATGCTCGCCAATCAGGCTGATCTGGACGGCCTTGTGGATATTCCAAGCGATAAGATCGCGATGGTGCAGCTGTCCGATTATATGTGGCGCGATATTCGTAGCGCAGAAGAGCGTTTGGAAACAGCACGGCATCTGCGCGTGTTTCCGGGGGAGGGCGCGCACTCGCAAGAACTATCCGATTTGTTGCGTCGATTGGACCGCGGCGGTTATCGCGGTGATTATAGCTTTGAAGTGTTCAATGATGACTATCTGCAATTGTCGCCCGAAATCGTTGCGCGGCGCGCGCATCGCGCTGCAAAATGGGTGACCGATCAAGTGCTGCGCCGTAGTTTGCAGGTGCTTCAGCCAACCGCTGATCACCCGACGATGGCGTAGCGTTAAGAACGATATAAACATAATAATATCAAGCCGAAAAAAAATAATAACGCGGCGAATAAAAGGAGACAAGTATGACCACACGCCTAAAATCCGTTCTCGTTATCAACGGACCCAATTTAAACTTGCTCGGACGCCGTGAACCGGCGGTCTACGGCGCTCAGACGTTGAGCGATGTTGAGACCATCTGTCACGATGCCTGCCATACGCACGGATTTACGCTCGACTTTCGTCAGTCCAATCACGAAGGTGTATTGATCGACTGGATCCATGAGGCAGGGCTGGCACAGGCGGCAGGTACATTAGCCGGGGTGATATTAAACGCCGGTGCTTACACGCATACTTCGATTGCTTTGCACGATGCCATTAAAGGCGCTTCGGTCCATCTTATTGAGCTGCATATTTCCAACGTCCACGCACGCGAAGAATTTCGCCACCACTCTTGGATATCACCGGTCGCACATGGCGTGATAGTAGGTTTGGGAGTGCAAGGATATGCACTGTCAGTGGCTGCGCTCGCTTTTCAGCCTGCGCCGCATTAAATATTTCAAAAAATACCCGATTTAGGTTGGCCCGGCGACGCTATTAATCACTACTTTTAGTGCTGAAAATTGCGCCGGTTTGAATGAAGGTGGTCCTCAGTCTGAGCGCTATCGAGGTGGGAGATGACGCTATGTTTTTGCGGCGTGTCAATCAACATAGTAAAAAATCAGGAGATGTTATGAAAAAAAAATTTGCCGCGGTTTGCGGATTGGCAGCGTTTTGCACCCTTGCACAAGCACAGTCCAATGTGACAATTTACGGAGACGTGGATCAATATATCGGTTACATCCACAGCAGTAGCGGTGAGAGCGTCACCGGCTTGAATGATGGCGCGATTTTGCGCAGTCGCCTTGGCTTTCGCGGGGTCGAAGATCTGGGCAGTGGCTATCAGGCCAAGTTCACATTGGAGCAAGGATTCGGCGCTAATACCGGCGCTCTGGCTGATGCGCCGCGCATCTTTGACCGCCAGGCCTGGATAGGTATCAATACCCCGGGCGGTGAGTTCCGTATCGGGCGCCAGAACACCATCATTTTCTTTATCGGCGGTGCCATTGATTACACCGAACGCACTACCTTCGGCTCAATCATCAATACATTTGGGGTGCCGTCGCGCTACGACAATGACATCTCGTACAAATCACCGCGCATTGCCAATTTTCAGGTCGATCTGCATTACGCGATGACTGAAACCGCCGGTGAGAACATTGGCACACGCGGCGTGTATCAGGCTGGCGTCGATTACACTAACGGGTCGTATCGTGCAGGTTATGCCGGGTTATGGGCTAAGCCGTTGGCCAATGCTGTGTATGCGGACGCCGTGGTGTACCACAACCTGTACGCCGACTACGATTACGGCAAAGGTAAAGTGTACCTGGCCTATGTGCGCAGCAATAATGTGACCGGTAATGCCAACGGTAACAATGCCACCGGTATCCTTAGCAATGTCAGCATCCCAACTAACGCATTTCCAGGGAGTAACCCTGGCGTCTTGCGGATGTATAGCATCTATCAGGTATCGGCTGACTACCGTCTGTCGCCACAGTTACGGATCGGCGCGTTGTATGGCGTAATGAAGGACACTTCCAATAGCGATGCGGGCGCAAAAGGCGGCAACGTCGGTGCTTATTACGAGATGTCAAAGCGAACCACGTTCTATGGTTTTGCCAATTACATGAAGAACGATACCAATGCTGGTTTTCGTTTCAGCGGATCAGCGGGACCTACAGCTAATCTGGCGGGTACGGATATCAATGGCAGACGTCTGGTTGGTTTGCAGGCCGGTGTCTTGCATCGGTTTTAAAGTTTTCTGCACCGGGAATTTCGGGAGTATTCATTCATTCGGAAATCCTGGCTAACTATAATTCATGGAGAACAATATGTCATCATCTGCAATTCCTCATCAAAATCGCGCGCAGCCTGGGGCTGGCGAAGAAAAAAAGTCACTCAGTTCGCCGCGTAAGGCGGCGTTAGCCAGTTGGATCGGCAGTGCGGTAGAGTATTACGATTTCTTTATTTATGGCACCGCAGCAGCGTTGGTGTTCGGGAAGATTTTTTTCCCTTCGTTTGATCCGGTTGCCGGCACCGTTGCCGCCTTCGCCACCTTTGGCGTGGGCTACGTAACACGCCCGATTGGTGCTGTCTTACTCGGTCATATCGGCGATAAATATGGCCGTAAAAAAGTACTGACATTCACGCTGTTGTTGATGGGAATTTCAACATTTCTGGTCGGCCTGTTGCCGACCTACGGCCAAGTCGGTATCGCCGCTCCGATCATGCTGGTCGTCTTACGTATGTTGCAGGGTTTATCGGCAGCAGGGGAACAGGCGGGTGCCAATTCAATGACACTTGAGCATGCGCCAGCGCATCGCCGGGCATTTTTTACCAGCTTTACATTAAGTGGCACGCAGGCTGGTTTGATCCTGGCTACTTTGGTCTTCCTGCCGATTTCAGCCTTACCTGAAGACCAGCTGCTGTCTTGGGGATGGCGGATTCCTTTCTTTCTGAGTGCAATTGTGGTGGCCGTCGGCATGTGGGTCCGTCGGACCTTGCCCGAGACACCGGCCTTTAATGAGGAAGACAAAGCGCACAAGCAATCCAGGTTGCCGGTTGCGGTCCTGTTTCGCAACTATAAAGCCAACCTGTTGCGCGTAGTATTTGCGGCGTTGATATCGGTGGTGAGCACTATCTTCAGCGTCTTCACCTTGTCGTATGCCGTCAATACTGTACACATCCCGCGCGCGACGATGTTGACGGTACTGATTCTGGCAAATGTGGTGGCGCTGGGGGCGATTCCGCTGTTTGCCATGCTATCGGATCGCATCGGTCGCAAGCCGGTGTTTCTTTTCGGTGCGATCGGTTCAGCGATTTTGATATGGCCTTATTTGTGGGCTATTAGTCAGGGCAATATTACTATGATTTTTGCGCTTGGTTTGCTCCTGTCCGGTGTGGTCTATAGCGCCGCGAATGGCGTTTGGCCGTCACTATACGGCGAGATGTTTGACACGCGGGTGCGGCTCTCAGGCATGGCTATTGGCACCCAGGTAGGTTTTGCGCTGGGTGGCTTTGCACCGACCATTAGTGCCGCGATTCTTCGGCCCGGCGTGGACGGCTGGATACCGGTCGCCATTTTTGTCACCACTACCTCGATCATTTCGGCAATTTCTGTGTTGACAGCACGGGAGACTTTCCGGACGCCAATGAATGCGCTAGGCAAGGTATAAAGAGTTTGAGGTAAAAATGTGAAGCAAGGGCGCGCCAACAGTGGAGTACCCGCAAACGGCGCGCCGGTGCATCAAGTGCCGGATATTTTCGGGCGGTGCTTTGGCACCGATCTAGAGATTAGCGGCTCATTGCATTTCCTCGGTGCTTTACGCTTACATTTACGCGCGCGACTGCGTGGAGAAAAAGCGCATCATTTCACGTGTAGCATCAGGACCTCTTCCATCGGTATAAGACCCGGTTTTACTCCCGCCCGCCCAAGCATGTCCTGCGCCATGGATCAGCCAGTGTTCACCCATCGCGCGTCCGTTGCGGTCATGATGCGATGTGCGCGTATAAGTGTGTCCGTTCGGCACTTTACCTTCCTCGACGATGACCACCGGCTTGCCACCTTTGCCGGCTTCGCCTTTTTGAGCCAGTTCGTCGTCCAGATATTCAGGCACGCTTTGCGCCATCAGCGTTTCACTGTTGCGTGGACTGACGGTAGCATCCCGGTCACCGTGAAAAACGATGATAGGAATGGATTTTAGCTGGGCATTTGCCGAGCGTTGATTGAAGGCTGGTGCTGCGCTGCCCTTCATTGCGGCCAATGCAGAAGGTAAATCATGCGCGGCTGCGTACGGCAAACCGGAGTGCACACCGACCGCAGCGTACATGTCGGGATAGGCGGTCCCCATGATAATAGCCATCGCCCCGCCCGCCGAAAGGCCAGCCACATACACTTTACCCGCGTCCAGTTTGTAGTCATCAATGACTGTCTGGGTAATGCCTGCGATGATTGACGGTTCGCCCTGATCGCGTTGCTGATCCACTGATTTGAACCAATTCCAGCACTTGGAAGAATTTGCCGCCTGGGTCTGATTCGGATAGACAACAAAGCACTGCGATTCCTCGGCAACGGCATTCATTCCCGTCCCTTTGGCAAAATCGTCCGCGTTTTGCGTGCAACCGTGCAGCATGACCATTAGCGGCATTGCTTGCCCTTTATAAGTTGAGGGGATGTACAACCGGTAGGTGCGCGTACCAGCCTGATTTGTAAATGATTTGCTCAAAAACTGTCCCGGTACTGTTGTGTCGGAGCGGGCCTTATCGGACGTTGGCGAGTGCTGTTCCGCATCGCCCGATATATCGCTGACGTTGGGCGCGCCTTGTGCCGGAACCCCCAATCGCTGGAGCAAGTCTGTAACAAACTGCGGCAGTTCGGTCTGGGCGCCAGTAATGTCTGGTGTGACATTTTTGTCTGGCATCAGGTCTTTCATAAATTGCTGCATATTTGGGCCGCCAGCACCCGTACCGGCACCGGAGTGAGTGCTTTTTTCTTTAAGGGACTTTTGAATCGCTGCGGTTGCTTCTGCTGCATTGCCCGACATAAATTTGCGGGTAACCTGGCGCATTTGGTCGCGCATAAAATCAGTTATCTTCATGGCTTTCTTTCGATTAAGTTTTAATTAATGGATTCGGTCCGCGAGCGCCGCTTTTACTGCAGCACTCGCATGAAATGCCCCCAGTACAGAAATTGAGGCGATAGTGGCACACGCCAATTCGGCAGACACGTCAAGGGCAATGGTGGCTAACCCCAGTACTTGAATATGGAGTGTTTGTCCGTTGTCGCGCAGGGTCTGCAGCTCCGCACGGGAATAAGTTTGCATTCCCAGCACCAAGCTCTTACGCGCAACGGTTTGCTTCACTGTTTCTGCGTGAACCGTCAATTGATTGCGAATAGCTGTGCGAATCAAATCGGTACGGTTCGAATAAAACCCTTCCTGTACCAGCAAATCAATCTGGCCAAGATCAATTAATCCCAAATTAATGGTGATTTTTTCACTTTCGCTAATTTTTTGTTTTAAGGCTATTACGTTCATAAAACTCCCTTGGGCATCCATATACCATCTGTATGGATGTTATTTTAGGTGAGTAGCCTTATTTGTCAAGCAAAGAAAATCTATCTGAGCGATATCAACCGAACCAACCAAATCGACGCAACAATCAGCAGCGCTTCAAAATGAGTTCAGCGAGTTTAAGCGGTTCGCTAATCATTGCATCGTGACAGGTGTCTAGCGGAATGACGGCATCTACGCCGCCCAAATTGGCGATAAACTGACGCTGGGCTACAGGCTTTAATGCCCGATCGCGCAACGTGAGAATCCAATCCATCGGCACCACAGGCATATCCGACCGATCTACCGGTTCCAGCGTGACCACGGTGCTTTCCGGGCACAAACTTTCGACGACGAACTGCTTTTGATCCGCCGTCATGCCGTTGCCAAACACCCAGCGCGCAATAAAGCCCGGTAATGGCTGTGAAACTTTTTTTCTTCTCGCTTCAAATGACGCGATGATATTCATCGGCGGGTGCAGCGTATCGAGTACGGATTGTCCGTTCGGCGGCACGCAACAGGCAAGAAACATCATCCGTTGTACCGTCGCCGCCCCTAATCGCGCCGCCACGCCGGGAATAGTGATACCGGCCATGGAATGACCGACCAACACAACCCGTTCGGGATTGGTGGCAAGGATTTGACGAGTGACACTATCAACACATTGAGCAATAGTCAGGGTTCCAAGATCGCCCGGTTCATCGCCATGACCCGGCAAATCGACCGCTAGTATTTTTACTGTGCTATCCAGACGAAGCAAGGCAGCTATGGTCGGGTTCCAGCAGGTCTTGCTATGTTGCCCGCCGTGGACGAGCACAATTGTTGGTTTAGTCATTGTTGTGAATGCGCCCGTTGTTATTAAAATCGATCGACCCTTTGCTTTGCTGGGTGACAACTTTTTATTATAACGTGCGTGCTTGTCAGCGACGCATGCTCATTCTGCAGAGATTCTGATGTGAAGATAGTATTGCTCTGCAATTGCGGATGATGTTAATGGTAGCGACAACATCCGTTAAATTGCTTTAACCTGATAAAAAGTCCGATCATTATTGTAATGCCGCTGCAGAATTTCGAATTTTCCGCGGCATGCCTGAGTTGGCATGTGGCGCAATGCTGTCGTTGTATCCCCAGCTATTTTTCTTTCGGTAAACTAATCTACCTATCAAGCGAGGAATGAAGGTCATGGAAATGTCATCCGCCAACAATTTAAATGGTCAGTTCGATAGCGATGTACAGGAAACCAACGAGTGGGTGGACGCATTACAGGGCGTGATTGCCGCCGCCGGTCCTGAGCGTGCGCGTTATTTGCTATCGCGACTGAGTGCAACCGCGCAGAAGTCGGGCATCAAGTGGCGTGACTCGCGCAATACACCGTATACCAACACGATTCGGGTGGAAGACGAGCCACCGTTTCCCGGTGGTTCGGATGCACTCGCGACCGAGCAACATCTCGGCAGTCTGATCCGCTGGAATGCGTTGGCGATGGTGGTGCGGGCTAACCGCGCTTACGGCGAACTGGGCGGTCATATCGCCAGTTATGCCTCGGCGGCGGATTTGTTTGAAGTTGGTTTCAATCATTTTTTCCGTGCCCGGACAGACTCTTTTGGCGGCGATCTGGTGTATTTTCAGGCGCATTCGGCCCCCGGTATTTACGCTCGCGCTTTCCTGGAAGGCACACTGACAGAAAAAGAATTGTCATTCTATCGGCAGGAAATTGAAGGCAAGAAGCGAGGCACGCAAGGGTTGTCCTCGTATCCACATCCGTGGCTGATGGAGAATTTCTGGCAGTTTCCGACTGGCTCGATGGGCCTTGGCCCAATTAGCGCAATTTACCACGCACGTTTTATGCGCTACATGGAAAATCGTAGTTTGCTGGCGCCGCAGGGCCGCAAGGTCTGGGGCGTATTCGGCGATGGCGAGATGGATGAGCCGGAATCGCTGGCCGCGCTCAGCGTCGCGTCGCGGGAGACGCTGGATAACCTCGTCTTCGTGGTCAACTGTAATTTGCAACGGCTGGATGGTCCGGTGCGTGGTAATGGCCATATTGTCGATGAACTGGAAACCTTGTTCACCGGCGCGGGCTGGAATGTGATTAAATTATTGTGGGGCTCCGATTGGGACCCGCTGTTTGCGCGGGATAAATCCGGTGAATTGGTCAATGCCTTAAATGTCACCGTTGACGGTCAGCTTCAAACCTTTGCCGCCAATGACGGCGCGTTTAATCGTACCCATTTCTTCGGGCAGAATCCGGCAATGCAGGCCATCGGCGCAACATTGACCGATGACGAGATCGATCGCTTGCGGCGCGGCGGTCATGACATGAAAAAAATCTATGCGGCCTATCAGGCAGCCGCCAATCACCGTGGTCAACCGACCGTGATATTAGCCCAAACCAAAAAAGGCTTCGGCATGGGCGCGGCGGGGCAGGGCAAGATGACCACTCATCAGCAGAAAAAACTCGACACCGGCGATCTGATCGCGTTCCGCGACCGCTTTCATTTACCTATTTCGGATGCCGATTGCGAAGCGCTGGCATTCTATAAGCCAGCCGATGACAGCAATGAAATGCGTCACTTGCTGGAGCGACGTGCGTCGCTGGGCGGATTTATGCCGCGCCGCAATACGCTACAGACAAAACTGGCGGTGCCGGAGGTCGGTTCGTACGCCAAATTTGCGCTGGAAGCGGACAATAAAGATATGTCCACCACGATGGCGTTAGTGCGGATGATGGGCGGATTATTGAAAGACCCTGCAATTGGTAAGCATATTGTGCCGATTGTGGCCGATGAGGCGCGTACCTTCGGCATGGCGAATCTGTTTCGGCAAGTCGGCATTTATTCGGCACAAGGCCAGTTGTATGAGCCGGAAGATATCGGCTCTATCCTGTCCTACCGTGAAGCGAAGGACGGACAGATTCTGGAAGAAGGCATCACCGAAGCGGGTGCGATCTCGTCCTGGACCGCAGCGGCGACCAGTTATTCAGTGCATGGTTTGCCGATGTTGCCGTTCTATATCTATTACTCGATGTTTGGTTTCCAGCGTATTGGGGATTTGATCTGGGCCGCAGCGGATCAGCGCGCCCGAGGATTTTTGATTGGCGCCACCTCCGGTCGCACTACGCTGGCGGGCGAGGGCTTGCAGCATCAGGATGGCTCTAGCCATGTGATGGCGGCAACTGTGCCGAATTGCATCTCCTACGATCCGGCATATGCTTATGAATTGGCGGTCATCGTGCAGGACGGTATGCGCCGTATGCTGGATAACAACGAGGATGTTTTCTATTACATCACCGCCACTAATGAAAATGAAGCACAGCCGAGCATGCCGCAAGGTGTTGAAGAGGGAATCAAACGCGGCATGTATTGCCTGCAGTCGCAAGAAGCTCCTGACGTGCGCTTGTTGGGTGCCGGGCCGATTCTTAAAGAGGCAATTGTGGCAGCCGTTCTGTTGAAGGAAAAGTTTGGTGTGATTGCGGAAGTATGGAGCGTCACCAGTTATACCGAGCTTTCCCGTGACGGTATTGCGGCAGAACGCAATCAGCGGCTGGCGAACGCGTCCACAGAACCTTATATTACGCAACAGCTCGGCCGGAGCGCCGCACCCGTCATCGCCGCCAGTGACTATGTGCGGAGCATGCCGGAAAGTATTCGCGCCTACGTCCCGGCACGTTATGTCACCTTGGGCACGGATGGCTTTGGTCGTAGCGACACGCGGGCTAACTTACGCGACTTTTTTGAGGTGGATGCTAAATGGATTGCATTTGCCGCATTGCGTGAACTGCCTTGCGGGAAGGATGCCGCGCAGTGTGCAAAATTTGCCGAGATGTTGGGGTTGGATTTGATGAAGCCGCTGTCTATGACAGTTTGATTGAAGAAATTTTTTTGTACGATGTTTTTGGTTGTCTCGCTATACGCTTGGATACACTGACTAAAAATGCGCAAATTACAGACATTAATTTGCCTACTTTTTAGGTGGGAAAAAAGATATAAAACTTTATTTAAAAAACCGCTTGCCATTGGTGAACTGCCTTGCTATAGTTCGGCCTCTGTTGAAAACGACGCGAAATAAACAACACAACGTAAGCGATGTGGAGAGCGAAATTTGAGGCAGAAACGAGGTTGTACAGTGCGGTGTTTTACGCGGTAAAAAAGCGGTTGATTTAGTTTTAAATTGTTTGTGAATTTTTTGTAAAACGATTTAAAAAGAAGTTGATGCAAAACGTAAAATGCCCCATAATCTCATCTCTCTGTTGCTGACAAACAAAACGCTTTGTCGGGGCTGCGAACACTTCGGTGTGACGCCAAGCAGAATCAGGTTCTTTAACAATTAACAGCCGATAAGTGTGGGCGTTTAATGAAAGTGCAGCGGCAACGACTTCGGTCGTTGGCGTATAACTTAAAACATTAAATGTTCACAAAAGAAGAAAATAGGATACTTCGCAAGGTTAAACTTGAGATGTAGCCTGTCAGTATTTTGAGTGAGCGATGGCAGAACTGTTAAAAGTTCGGCCAGGCAGCAATGCCACAAAACAGAGATTAAACTGAAGAGTTTGATCCTGGCTCAGA
>NZ_JAAOZT010000014.1 GCF_011947285.1 Glaciimonas immobilis
CTTGATTTTTTGCGCCCGCACATAAGCACCGACGTCAGCGATCATGCCCAAATAGGGACGAGGATGTGCCTGAATGCTATCGACGTGGTCGTCGAAAAAACCACGCATATCAAGACTCGCGTTAGCACGGGAGGTCAGTCGCCGCAGGATGTTCTGTCCAGGGTCGTTGGACCCGACGATTACTGCCGTGCGCACTTCACGGTCTTTGCCAATGTTGAATGCCAGCCGATAAGCGGTCAGACGACTCAATAAAAGCACAAATGGCGCGAGCGCAAACCAGGTCCATATGACACGATCCGAAAGTTCATAGCGCAAACCAGTACTCTGACCAATTAACGTTAACAGGACGACGACAATGGCCCATCCAATAAAAATATCAGCTACAAAAGCCAGATTTTTTCCACGATGTAGCGTCCGGTAGAGATCGATCTGTTCGTAAATAAAGGAAGAAATAAAGAAGGCAATGATCATCAGTGCCAAATAATTACCAGTGAACATTTCATTTTGGATAACGATGATCAGATACAGCAAACCCAGAATGATGGCAGGGTCAAGCAAGTGCTTGAAAAACGAAACGAGGGGGATATCATTCTCGGTCATTTTGTCCTCGCTTAAAATGTGTAGCGCGTGTTGAGCATGACGCCGTTGCTAACGTACCCACCGGAAGAATGGGCGAGAACTTGGGTACTGCGACGGCCTGATAGTTGCCATTCCCATTTTGGGGTCGGGTTATACGTAAACGTCAACGCTATATCGCGTAGGACGTCATTGTCATCAACAGATCCGATCGTTCCATTTGCAGAGGATTGACTAAAGTCTCTACTTTGGTATGAATAACGACCGACCACACGGATCTTTTTTGAGTACTGCCAGATTGCCGTCAAACGCATTCCGCGATTCAAAGAGTAGACCGTCGATAGCTCATCCACGGCACCGATCTCACGCCAGGCTTCGACGCCAAATGCCAGACTTTCAGTCGACTGCCAATCTGCAGAAACCCGTGAATTGAAACCATCAAAATTACGTTTCGAAAACGCATCCTGCTTTCTGCTAACCCAACCACCTAAAAAGTGAAGACGTGTTTTGGCGGTGAGCAACCAATCAATTTTTGCCTTGATTTCATCCTGCTTATAACTGTTAAACACTGACACGTCACCATCTAGGTCAGGGTTTGGAAAATCGGCGCTCGTATGACGCAATTGAACGCCAAGGGTACTGCCGCTGGCAGCAAGATAATCGAGCCCTAAATCCGTTTGGTGCCGTACGTTATTACCTGACTGTTGGGATGCAAGGTCGTACCATAATTTGGTGTAGTCCAGACCGGCATGGACGCGCCAACCTGGATAGAATTCCCACGCCCCGTTTGCATACCCGCTCTCCTGTGTCCGTATGTTCGCAGCCAGTAAATGGAAGTCAATGAACGGTGTCTGACCTTGCGAATAGGTCAGGCCGGCGTTACCCTCAACGTGATCGCCCACATGCCAATTCCAGTTAGCGGAAAAATTTTTATCCAGATGATTGAGTTGGACGAATCTTTTGTATAAGACGTTCGTCACATTAAAATCTGCTGTTAATTTCTGCAGGCCAATACTTTTATCCACTGCAAATCCAAACTGCCCACGGCGTGTGACATCTGATAAATTGGTACCTGCACCCATCTCTAGTGCAGCCTCGGAACTCGGCAATCTCAATACATTATTGTCGTAACCTATGGCATATCCAACATAAGGTTTAACGGATTCGGGCGGCAGCATTCTGGCATCAATCGTCCCTGGATCGCTAATGTCGGCCCACGCAGTAATGCAGGAATACATCGGTAGCACTAAAATGACTTTCCAACGCAACGATTTGAATCTGACGCAGCGTTTCAAGCCTTTACTCATTAGCCAACTTTCTTTTTGTGTAAGCGCTACCAGGAAACGGAGATCTGGTATTCCGAAGGCATTTTTTGGGATCCGTGCAGAGCCAGCCTGTTTTAAAGATCGTCCCCCGTACAATGTGCGGGTCCGTCGCAGCCCCCGTCTGTTTCACTATAAGCAAAAGCGGTAGCCACTACACTGTAAGAAATCGCACAAGATCTCGCCGGGGGTGCAATAATTACCGGGTATGCTTACACCTCAATCCAGCACGCAAAAATTGGGTGGCCATCGATTATCATTGGTGGCCCGCCTCTATGAGCATGAAAACCGGCGCGCCGCAACAACCGCTCAATCCCAATAGGCGACACGGTAATGAGTCGTTTTGCTCCAAGTGCTGCTGCACAAATAATCGACTCTTGAAGCAACTGGACGGCAATGGGAGAAGAAAACTGCTTGAGCGCCGAAGTAGTCTGGTTATTGAAATCCATTGCGGCAAAGCGAGATAACTCCCATACATCGGATGTATTAGGTGGCGGCAAACCGTTCATAAGCTGCGGAAATATTTCGCCCAAAAGATAGGGTGCGGTAGTAGGCAGTAAGCGAGCGCAGCCGTTTACATTACCTAGTTCATCGCGCGCTACAACGTAGACGGTATCAGGACGATCAAACTGGTCGAGCTCCGCTCCATTTTTGCTCTCCAGTTTCCATTCAAGCGTCTCAACAAAAACTTTATGCCGGTAGCTTGACATTTTGGAAAGTAACTCAGTTGACAATAAAGTAGTAGCACCCGAAATAACGTTCATTTTTCCACCCCATAAAGCGTTATATGTTGCTATTTAGCAATATTGCAGCAATTCAATTATGGGGGTAACTGTCAAGGATTACAGTCTTACGAAGTGGAAATTTTATGCACTAGCGGGGCGTCTGAAATATCTGGTTTTCGTTGTTGATAGCGATATCAGATTTTAGGAGGGTAATACCGGCTTTGCGGCGACGGAAGGTTAAGCGACGATTCAATGCTTGTCCGGCGACGCAGAAAATGGATACCAGCGCTGAACAGAAGCTTAAGGTAAATGGACCGAATTCAATAAGCGGACGCAGTAAATCTGGTCCCCGTCAAAGGGAAACAGCCAAGCCAAGATGAAACGTGGTCGGCTTAAAAAATCGGTACCTACGCCTGATGCATTGCACCACGCTCGGCAAATTTAGCGAACTTTCGCAGGACACTGTCGCGACGTGGCGACGCCTACTCAGGGGCGACGATGTTGAGCGTTTTTCAGGCGGGTTGATGCGGTTTCTGCTTTACTGACCGTAATCACCGGTGATATGTTTTTGCACCGTCGATTGCCAATCGAAATTATCGATAAAATTCTCTAATAGCGTGGTTGTTTTAATTGGCCCCATATCCACCCTATCGCTATTGTGCATCATGACATTTGAGCGTGGCTCACTGATGCGATGGAGATGGATACTTTTAAAAACAACCGCCAATTGCCAATCCCAGCCCAGTGTTATACCGGGGGATGTGGCAGTAACCCATTCCGTGTATCCCGTAATAGTTGTAGTCACCGCCCCACCTAAAATTGGGCTCGGCATATCTTGGTCCAGACCTGAAATAAGATGGACCAGCGTAATATTCTGTAGCTCTTCAAATAATAACCGAATGTAGCCATCCGATGAAATTGTGAAAATTTTGCCAGCAGGCGATAAGTCCCATTGCGAGGAGGCCGAGAACAATCGAATCATTTGAAATAGTTGTTTTATATTTTCAGTGGAAACATTTGACAAATTCATGGTAAATCAGTTCCCTCTGCATAAAAATGACAAGATTCGCGGGTGTTATCTTCTCTATGTCACCTTTACAATTAAAAACGTATCCTAAAAAATTTTTTGTCATTTGTGCACTTTCAATACAAATGCCGTCAATTAAAAAATTTCTTTTAAGCACCTATATATTTCAGTGTATATTTAGTTCCTGTAAGAAATTTTCTTGCAATAAATTTTTATATATAAAAATAGTGAGGATATATGGTTAGCTGGCAAGAAGACCAAATTCAGGCTTTACTCACGGTAGAAAGCGATGCATCATTTTTTTCTGCACTTTCTGGTATCGCTATCAAATTGGGATTCGACTATTGCGCGTACGGTATGCGCATGCCTTTACCTCTTTCTCAGCCGAAGTTAATCATGTTGAACAATTACTCAGATGCCTGGAAAAAGCGCTATCTTGAGCAAAATTACCTTGCAACCGATCCAACCGTGGCACACGGTATGCGATCCACGTTGCCATTGACATGGACTGATGAAATTGACAGCAAATCCCTCCCTTTTTGGGAAGATGCCCGCGCGCACGGTCTAGGTGTGGGTTGGGCGCAATCCTGCCATGATAAAAGAGGCATTGGCGGAATGCTGAGCTTATCGCGCTCTGACGATCAGCTCTCAATAAAAGAGCTTGAACACATCACGTCACAGATATCGTGGCTGGTGCAAACGGCGCACGAGGGCTTGTCTCGCTTGGTGGTACCAAGGCTCATGCCCGAGGCAACAGCTAATCTAACTACCCGAGAGATAGAAGTGCTGCGTTGGACTGCCGATGGAAAGACTTCGAGCGAAGTTGGTCAAATCATGAATATTTCAGAGCGCACAGTAAATTTTCATGTGACCAATACGCTATTAAAACTTGGGGCAGCCAATAAGACCGGAGCCGCTATCAAGGCTGCAATTTTAGGTCTCTTGTAAATTAAAATGAACAAATGATGCCTTCCTGAACGCCTTATTTTAATTAATCTGGCATTTCCGGTCAGGCGTAGATTAGCCATTCGCATAGCCAAACTATCGGCATTAGACAGCCACTCTAACGTTACTTTATGGCCACCCGCGGCTGAGAACAAACAAACCGCATATGCACGAGTCTTGCGCGATTTTACGGGGAAACACAGCGCGGCATCGACGTCGCCTCATTCTTCGCCCCGCGTCGGCTATAAAGGTATCTGCAGGCGAACTCTCCCTGCTGGACTTTGACAACCCCAAAGGGGTGGTACTTACGCACTTGCGCCCTACTGACGCGCCGGCGGTTCGACGTGTACCTGATAATAATTGACTCGCGTAATATCAATAAAGTTATCAGTTACAATTAACACAATAAATGTAAAAAATATCTGCAAGCTCGGTATGATGATCTCAAACCCAATTTATTCGATTAGAGAGACATCATCCAATGGCAGAGTTCTTCATGGTAAGACACGGTCAGGCCTCCTTCGGCACCGACAACTACGACCGCCTGTCGGCGACCGGTGCGCAGCAATCACGCTGGCTGGGCGATTATTTTGCCGAGCGGAAAATCAATTTTGACCAGATATTCACAGGCAACATGCAGCGACACGCAGAGACCGCCGATGCTATCTGCGAAGGGCTGGGCCACAATCCGGACCGCATCATTCACCCCGGACTGAACGAGTATGATTTCCTTGGCTTGTTCGACGCCTTGGGTCCCGGGCAAGCAATTACTAAAGGGATGGCCTGGACCGACAAAGCGACTTTTTACCGGGAACTAAAACGGGTTCTGCGGTTATGGATAACCGGAGAACTGCCGAACGCACCTGAAACCTGGGCGGCTTTTCGCGCACGCGTTACCGAGGCCTATAGCGCTATCGCGCAAAGCGGCGCCTGCCGCGTGCTGGTGGTCAGTTCTGGCGGCCCCATTGGCATGCTCACCGCACACACACTGGAAGCACCGGACGCTATGGCGATTGAGCTAAATATGCAAATAAAAAACACCAGCGTCACGCACTTTTATTTCAACCAACAGTCAGTCAGGTTGGCAAGCTTCAATCAAGTAACACACCTGGATCGTCCCGACCGCTTAGGCGCAATTACTTTTGGCTAACCAGAAGCCGCAAGCACGCCCAAGCGGCCGGTTATAACCGTTTACCGAGGTGCAAATCACTCCCATTCAATTGTCGCTGGTGGCTTGCCCGAGATGTCGTACACAACACGATTGATGCCGCGCACTTCATTAATGATACGGTTAGATACCCGCCCCAACAGTTCGTACGGAAGATGGGCCCAATGCGCGGTCATAAAGTCTTGAGTTTGCACGGCGCGCAACGCGACAACGTATTCGTAGGTGCGTCCGTCACCCATTACGCCAACCGACTTGACCGGCAAAAATACGGCAAATGCCTGGCTGGTTTTGTCGTACCAGGACTCGCCGCTTTCGTCTTTAGTGTTACGTAGTTCGTCGATAAAAATGGCATCGGCGCGACGTAACAAATCTGCGAATTCTTTTTTTACTTCACCCAAAATACGAACGCCCAAACCTGGACCCGGGAACGGATGACGATATACCATAGCATGGGGCAACCCTAATGCAACGCCTAGTTTGCGCACTTCATCCTTGAAGAGTTCGCGCAACGGTTCCAGCAATTTCAGATTTAATGTTTCTGGCAGGCCCCCAACGTTATGGTGGCTTTTGATAGTGGCGCCCTTCTTGCCTTTGCCAGCGCTTTCGATAACGTCTGGGTAGATCGTTCCTTGCGCCAGCCATTTGGCATTTTTTAATTTGCCTGACTCCACCTGAAAAACTTCCACGAATTCACGGCCAATGATTTTACGTTTTGCTTCCGGATCGGTCACGCCCGCCAGATGACCCATGAACTGGTCTGTCGCGTCCACCCGAATGACTTTGACGCCGAGATTTTCAGCAAACATTTCCATGACCATGTTGCCTTCGTCGAGGCGCAATAAGCCATGATCGACAAATACGCACGTCAACTGATCGCCAATGGCGCGATGGATTAGCGCTGCGGCAACGCTGCTGTCCACGCCGCCGGACAAGCCGAGAATAACCTCATCGCTGCCCACTTGCTTGCGGATAGACGCGACTGCTTCTGCGATGTAATCGGGCATGTTCCAGTCCGGTGTACAACCACAAATATCGACCACGAAACGCTTAAGGATAGCCTCGCCCTGGTCGGTATGCGTAACTTCGGGATGAAATTGGACGCCATAAAATCGGCGCTCTTCATCCGCCATACCAGCAATAGGACAATTGGTAGTCGATGCCATCAGCTTAAAACCTGGCGGCATCTGGTCGACTTTATCACCGTGACTCATCCACACCTTCAACATCCCGTGCCCGTCTGAAGTGACAAAATCACTGATGTCGCTTAACAGCGCAGTGTGACCGCGTGCGCGGACTTCGGCATAACCGAATTCACGCACTTTACCCATTTCGACTTTCCCGCCGAGTTGTTCGGCCATGGCTTGCATGCCGTAACAAATACCGAATACCGGCACACCCAATGCAAACACTGCTTGCGGCACCCGTGGCGTATCGCCTTCGGTCACGCTGTTCTGACCACCCGACAGAATCACACCTGCGGCGCCGTAATTGCGAATGAATTCATCTGAGACGTCGTATGGGTACACCTCGGAAAACACACCGGCGTCACGCACACGACGTGCAATCAGTTGGGTGACTTGGGAACCGAAATCGAGAATGAGTATTTTTGAGTGCATGGTGTGCGCCTGTGTAGCTTAAAAATTGTTTATAAATCCGAATCTTGAAATACTACGTCTGTATGGGCAATCACTAGCAAACGCTTTATTGCAATCCAAAGGAAGCGACTGCGGCTTACGGGTCAGTGACCAAATAACAAATCACGCGTCACTCGCTATGAATAGGGAATCAAAAAATCAGGCCGTTAAACCATAAGCGCCACGTGAGGTAAAACCACACGTGGCGCCAAGATCACAGCAAATTCACAGCAGGTTCAAGACCTTATCCGTTACGCCGATCACTCAGTCCGATAGTTCGGCGCTTCCTTGGTGATCTGCACATCATGGACGTGCGACTCGCGCATACCGGCTGACGTGATTTGCACGAATTCGGCTTTGCTTTGCAAATCCTCAATCGTTGCGCAACCACAGTAACCCATCGATGAACGCACGCCGCCGATCATCTGATACAGGATCGTCAGGACGCTGCCTTTGTAAGGAACACGTCCCTCAATGCCTTCAGGGACAAATTTGTCAGCCTTGCTGGCTGAGTCCTGAAAGTAGCGATCAGCAGAACCGTCCGACATCGCGCCCAGACTTCCCATGCCGCGATACGACTTGTAACTGCGGCCCTGAAATAAAATCACTTCGCCCGGTGCTTCTTCAGTACCGGCAAACATGCTACCCATCATGACGGTTGATGCGCCGGCTGCAAGTGCTTTGGCAATATCGCCAGAGAAACGGACGCCACCATCTGCAATCACTGGCACGCCCGAACCCTTGAGGGCTGCGGCAACGTTAGCAATAGCCGAAATCTGTGGCACGCCAACGCCAGCGACAATCCGCGTAGTGCAAATCGAACCCGGACCGATACCTACTTTGACGCCGTCTGCACCGTGCTCGACCAATGCAAGCGCGGCAGCCGCGGTGGCGATGTTGCCGCCAATCACGTCAACACTTGGGAAATTTTGCTTGACCCATCGGACGCGATCCAGAACACCTTTGGAGTGACCGTGTGCTGTATCGACAACGATCACGTCTACGCCAGCCTTAACCAGCATAGCAATCCGCTCTTCGTTATCGACGCCGACGCCGACAGCGGCACCGACGCGTAACTTACCGTGCTCGTCTTTGGATGCCAGCGGATGTGTAGTGGATTTTTGAATGTCTTTGACAGTAATCAGTCCGCGCAATTCGAATGCGTCATTGACAACCATCACGCGCTCTAGCCGATGTTTGTTCATCAGACGCTTGGCTTCGCTCAGATCGGCGCCGTCCTTGACATACACCAGTCGATCCCGGGGGGTCATCTTGGCACGCACTTCGGCGTCTAATTCTTCTTCGAAGCGTAAGTCGCGGTTGGTAATGACACCCACCAGACTTTTACCTTCGACTACCGGGAAGCCACTGATACCATGTTGCTCCGACAACGCAATGACGTCCCGAATCAGCATGGTCGGAGGGATAGTGATCGGGTCACGAACCACGCCGGATTCAAAGCGCTTGACCTTGGCGACTTCACGCGCCTGCTCTAGCGCCGTCAGATTTTTATGAATAATACCAATGCCGCCTTCTTGGGCCATGGCGATCGCAAGACGCGCCTCGGTCACCGTGTCCATTGCGGCGGACAGCAAAGGAATGTTCAACACGATATTACGCGTCAAACGTGTCTTAAGAGTTGTATCTTTTGGAAGTACGTCCGAATAAGCCGGAACCAACAGCACATCATCGAATGTGAGTGCATTTTGAACAAGACGCATAGCTTTTCCTATAGGCGCAAAACCGAATTATACAGAAATCTTGTCAACTCGTCGCTCGTCGCCCGTTTTAAATCATTATTTACGCCAAAACGGCACCGGCCAATTGACACAATGGTTAAAGCATGGCGAAATCACCTATCAACTTTTTCGACGACCCACGCATGCGCCCAAGGATAAAATGACCCCGATTTGCATTAAACCACCTTTTTTGAAGCCTGTTTTTATTGCCATCGTCACTCTCAGTATGTTGTGCATTGGTAGCGCCGCAATGGCACAATATATTTGGCTCGATGAAAAAGGTATCAAACAGTATTCTGACATGCCGCCGCCACTTTCAGTGCCAGTCAAACGCATTCTTAAAATGCCAGGAAATTTTTCTGTTCCCGCGACCGCTGCTAACGGCGACCCAAAGGACGATAAAGATGCGCAAAACGTCGCCAAAGCGCCTCCCACATTAATCGAGCAAAATGCGGCATTTAACAAGCGTAAGAACGAACAAGCCGAAAAAGACAAAAAAGCCACTGATGCCGCAAAATCGGCGACAAACAAAACCAAAGCCTGCGATAGCGCTCGCGCTTATCAGCGCACGCTGAATTCAGGACAGCGCATCGCACAAATCGACAAAAATGGGCAACGCGCTTTTTTTGACGATAACCAACGTCAGCAGGCATCGCGCGAGAATCAGCAGGTATTGGATGAATGCAAATAACGTTGAGCGCATAGCTGCGTAGACATAGCTGTCAAAACACCTTGGCCCTAATAGAAGTCCGCTTGCATCAAGTCGGCTGCCGACTATTGGTACGGTGCGACGCAAGAGTCCGACATCTTTGCGCTTTGTACTACGCGTCGCGGTGCTGATATCGCCCCTGCTATTGATGCGAAGCGTGGCGACAATAGCGCCATAGCCACGCAGTCAACGACTTTTTTTATCCGTGGCTGCGCTACCATCTTCCCCTGCAACTTTGCTGGCGCGCTTGCGTCGTGATTCCTTTGGATCGGCGATCAATCCACGATAAATTTCGATGCGGTCCCTATCGCGGACTAAGGTGTCAAGCGCTTTCAATTTACCGAAGATGCCCACGCGGCAGTGATTCAGGTCGATTTCATGCCATTCATCAAGGATGCCACTGCGTATAATTGCGTCGTGCAGTAACGTACCTTGCGGTACCGTCAGTGACCGAATCGGCTGACTGGTTGGCGTGCCATAGCATACCTGAACGTGAATGACCGCAGTCGTGTCGGGTAACGTATTTGCCGTTCCATCCTTGCTGTCAGCATTGTTCTGCGCGCTCATCGGATCTTCGATTTTAACGATCACGGGCCGTTGCCATAGACGACGTCGGCCCGCTTACAGAACGAGTCGACAAAACTATTGGCGATCATGCTGAACACCGGACCGATTAATTTGTCTAAAATTTTGTTAGAGAACTCGTAATGCAGATCGAATTCGATCTTGCACGCATCTGCTCTTAACGATTTAAACGTCCAGGTTCCATCCAGATGTTTAAAAGGTCCCTCGACTAGTCGCATCTGCATTTCCACCGGCGCAGTATTGATATTTTCGGTAGTAAACGACTGCTTGATGCCGTGGTAGTGTATGTTAAGGGTCGCGATCAGCTTATTGTTTACGCGTTCGCGCACGTCAACACCGCCGCACCATGGCAGGAATAGCGGGTAGTCTTCTACACGCTCGACTAGTGCGAACATTTGTTCTGCGCTATATCCCAATAATACCGTTTTATGTACGACTGCCATTAGCATCAACCATTTGATAGAATCACAACTTGAAATTTTAACCGACCAGCACCATTTTCAACTACATGAGTATTATTGACAACAAAAAAGCTTTCCATGATTATTTCATTGAAGAGCGTTTCGAAGCCGGCATGGTACTCCATGGCTGGGAAGTAAAAGCAATCCGTGCCGGGCGCGCTCAGCTAAAAGAAGCTTACGTGATTATTCGCGACGGCGAGATCTATCTATTCGGGGCACACATCAGCGCCTTACTTAGTGCCTCGACCCACGTGCACCCTGAAGCGGTACGTACACGTAAGTTACTTTTGCATGCCGAAGAAATCAAAAGACTGATTATCAAGGTAGAACGCTCTGGTTTCACGATGATACCGTTGAACTTGCATTATAAAGGAGGCCGTATCAAATGCGAAATTGGAATCGGCAAAGGTAAAAAACAGCACGATAAACGCGACACGGAAAGACAACGCGACGGCGAGCGAGAAGTGCAAAACGCTATGAAACAACATCGTCGTTAGACTTTACGTGAGAAATATCATCAAAGCATCCTCCTGTTAAAGCTAAAAAATTAACAAAATTAATTTAATAATTCATGGATGAAATAAAAACAGCGCCAGTAAAAATATTTGCTGGCGCTGTTTTATTTTGCTGATCGGTACAAGTTCAGGCCTTTTTAATTGCCCCCTGCGTTTTGACTACCTGCATCGCGGTCGCAATCAAACCGCTCATATCTCCCAGATTCGATGGAATGATCAGGGTGTTATTAGTTTTTGCCAACTGGCTAAATGCGGCGACGTATTGTTCGGCCACTTTCAAATTTGCCGCATCAGTACCACCAGGCTCCTGCAACGCTGCAGCCGTTTTTCGGATAGCCTCTGCACTCGCTTGCGCTATCGAAAGAATTGCTGCGGCCTGACCTTCCGCACGATTAATTGACGCCTGCTTTTCACCTTCAGACTTGGCGATGGATGCCTCCCGCTCGCCTGTTGCAATATTGATTTGCTCTTGCTTGCGTCCCTCTGAGGCAGCAATCAAGGCGCGCTTTTCGCGCTCTGCGGTAATTTGTGCCTGCATCGCGTGCAAAATTTCTTTAGGTGGCGTCAAATCCTTGATCTCGTAACGCAACACTTTTACGCCCCAATTTGCCGCCGATTCATCAATAGCATTAACGATCGTAGTATTAATGTGATCGCGCTCTTCAAAGGTTTTATCCAGTTCCATCTTGCCGATGACCGAACGCAAAGTTGTTTGTGCCAATTGGGTAATCGCGGCAAGATAGTTGGACGAACCATAAGACGCGCGCATCGGATCAGTAATCTGAAAATACAGCACGCCGTCGACTTGCAGTTGCGTGTTATCGCGGGTAATACACACCTGCGGCGGGACGTCGAGGGGAATTTCTTTCAGAATATGCTTGTATGCAACGCGATCTATAAACGGCAATACGATGCTAAGCCCCGGACCCAGCGTTGCATGGTATTTCCCCAGTCGCTCGACGACCCAAGCGTGCTGCTGCGGTACTACTTTGACCGTTTTCATTACAAAAACAATCGCGATAAAAAATATGACTAAGGTTACGCCTTCGAACATAGTGATTCCTTTTGGTTATCTACTTGAATGACTTGCCACAATTAAGCGACTACCACGTATTTCCTGAATGAAGAATTGCCCTGAATGCGCTACTTCTCCCGGCGCTAACTCAACATCCCACAAAGCACCACGGTATTTAACCCGTGCTGTATACAATTCGACATTGTCGGCGGCCCCGCCAGCGTTTTCTTCGGTCCAGCGATCCACATTGATCGGCTGGCCGATATCCAGATTAACGTTGCGATCTTTGGCTGAGTCGACCTTTTGGCGCTTACCAAACTGGCTGCGACGGACCACGATTGTACCCGCTACCGAGACGATGGCAGCGATCACAAATTGCCACTCCAAGCCCGCACCGAACCAGGCCGCAAGCGCACCTGCAGCCATACCGATGGCGATCATCAATAAATAAAAAGTGCCGGTAAATAATTCAGCCAGCACCAGGACGCCACCTGACAATAACCATGCTATCCAAGGCAACATACATTTCTCTCCCGCAATATTTATTTCAATAGTCTAACGCACCAATGAAAAATGCGAGCATTTAGCTCGCATCTTTAGAGGAATTACTTAATTAAGGCGGCAAAATCAAAGACCGCCTCAACGCAAAGCATTGGCGATATTATTGCGCTGCAGCTAGGGTCTTCCATGTGTCGATGACGGTGTCGGGATTGAGCGAAATTGACTCAATACCTTGTTTCATCAACCACTCAGCAAAATCCGGATGGTCGGAAGGACCTTGACCGCAAATGCCGACGTATTTGCCTTTGGCCAGACAAGTAGAAATTACCTTGCTTAACAAAGCCTTGATCGCAGGATCACGCTCGTCGAAATCGGCGGCAAGCAACTCCATGCCAGAATCACGATCCAGACCCAAAGTTAGTTGCGTCAAATCGTTGGAACCGATCGAGAATCCGTCGAAATGCTCAAGGAACTCTTCGGCCAAAATGGCATTTGAAGGGACTTCGCACATCATAATGACGCGCAAGCCGTTTTCACCACGTACGAGACCGTTTTTGCCGAGCAAGCCGATAACTTTTTCCGCCTGTCCGACTGTCCGTACAAACGGCACCATGATCTCAACGTTCGTCAGGCCCATGTCTTCGCGCACACGCTTCATTGCCTGGCATTCCATCTCAAAGGCTTCAGCAAAGTCTTTGGACAAATACCGTGCAGCACCACGGAAACCAAGCATCGGATTCTCTTCGTCCGGCTCATAGCGCGATCCGCCGATCAATTTCTTGTACTCGTTTGACTTAAAGTCAGACAAACGAACAATGACGGTCTTAGGCCAGAATGCGGCAGCAATCGTTGCAATACCTTCGGCCAATTTATCGACATAAAAAGCTTTGGGCGATGCGTGACCGCGCGCTACGGACTCAACGGCTTTTTTCAAATCGGCGTCGATATTTGGATATTCCAGAATCGCCCGTGGATGAACACCAATATTGTTATTAATGATGAATTCCAGACGCGCCAGGCCCACGCCGCCATTTGGAATTGACTGGAAGTCAAAAGCCAATTGCGGGTTACCTACGTTCATCATGATTTTCAACGGAAGTTTAGGCAGTTCGCCCCGTGCGACTTCGGTCACTTCTGTTTCCAGCAGACCGTCGTAAATCTTGCCTTCGTCGCCTTCTGCGCAAGATACCGTTACAAACGTACCGTCGATCAGAACATCGGTCGCATCACCGCAACCCACCACGGCCGGCACACCTAGTTCACGCGCGATAATCGCTGCGTGGCAGGTACGACCGCCACGATTGGTGACAATCGCCGCTGCGCGCTTCATGACCGGCTCCCAGTTAGGGTCGGTCATGTCGGCGACCAGAACGTCACCCGGTTGCACGCGCTCCATGTCTGCTGCGTCATGGATCACGCGCACTGGACCTGCACCAATTTTTTGCCCAATAGCACGACCGGTGGTCAGCACGTTGCTGCTGCCTTTGAGTCTGAAACGCTGTTGCGCGTCGGTTGGCTTTTCTTGTGACTTGACGGTTTCAGGACGCGCTTGCAAAATGTAAATTTTGCCATCACGACCATCTTTGCCCCACTCGATGTCCATTGGACGCTCGTAGTGCTTCTCAATAATCGTCGCGTACCTGGCTAGTTCTACGATTTCAGCATCGTTGAGTGAGTAGCGATTGCGCATTTCGATGGGGACGTCGACAGTACGGACCGAACGGCCCGCTTTGGCTTCGCCGGTGAATTCCATCTTGATCAGCTTCGAACCGATGTTGCGACGGATGATCGGCAATTTGCCCTGTTCCAGCATAGGCTTGTGGACGTAAAATTCGTCCGGATTAACCGCACCCTGCACCACTGTTTCGCCAAGGCCATAGCTGGACGTAATGAATACGACGTCCTTAAAGCCAGATTCGGTATCCAGTGTGAACATAACGCCAGCGGCACCAAGGTCCGAGCGCACCATGCGTTGCACGCCAGCCGACAAAGCGACTTCTGCGTGAGTGAAACCTTTATGAACCCGGTAAGAAATCGCGCGATCGTTATATAAGGACGCGAACACGTGTTTCATTGCCTCCAATATATTTTCAATCCCGACAACGTTGAGAAAGGTTTCTTGCTGGCCTGCAAACGATGCATCCGGCAAATCTTCAGCGGTGGCAGACGAACGTACAGCAAAAGACATTTCGCTGGACGAATCGGCAACCAGACGCTTATAAGACGCCTGTATATCCTGTTCGAGACGGGGCTGAAACGGTGTCGCGACGATCCATTCGCGAATCTCCGCACCAGCCAACCCCAAAGCCCGCACATCTTCAACATCCAGCGTTTCAAGACGATCAGCAATGCGTTGCGCTAGCGACAAACCGCCATTTGCGCTATAGGACAGAAAATCACGAAACGCCTGTGCGGTTGTAGCAAAACCGCCAGGAACCCTGACACCAGCCGAAGCCAGTTGGCTAATCATTTCACCCAACGATGAATTTTTTCCACCGACGGAATCAACATCCGTCATACGCAGATTCTCAAAGGGAACGACGTAATCGACTCCTTGGGTAGCACCCATCTGTATTGCACTTGACATAACAACCTCTAGTTTGATGATAAGAAATCTTCATGGTGCATTGCACAACACTGGTTTTTTGTTATTCTTAGACAGGTTGAACGTTAAATTTATGTGTTGGTCGCCATTTTATGTCAATTCGCAACTAAAGGGAGAACAACACTCGTAACAGAGTGTGCCAATTTAGTGCATTTGCTCCCATCTGGCTAGTAATGACAGGCGCTTTTATTATGTACTCTGTAAGGTACCTGATTCACAAATTTACTGGGAGGAAGTGATCGGTGTTCAGGGGGCTCAAAACTTCACGGTTCTCACTAGGGGGGCCCACTCGCTTCAGATCGTAAACTGGTTCTTATAGCTGACATTAGTTTTTTCGTGTTCTATCATGTAATGTTCTACTATTAGCGATCCTTAAATGCATTTAAACCCTTCAAAATTATGACCGACGCCCCAACGCTTCCGACGCTTCCAATGGCCGCGGCACATCGCACAGTATTTTTTGTTTCTGACGGCACCGGCATTACCGCAGAAACTTTTGGACATTCTGTCCTGACCCAGTTTGAACTACGTTTTAAGCAAATTCGGCTACCATTTATAGATACGCTGGAGAAAGCATACGATGCCACGCGCAGGGTAAATGAAGCATATGCAATAGATGGAAAATTACCAATTGTTTTTTCGACATTAGTTAAGGCTGATCTTTCTAAGGTCATCCAAGAGGCTAAAGGCCTGCACATGGATTTGATTCAGACTTTTGTGGAACCATTGGAAAAAGAGTTGGGGATAAAGTCGACGCATACGGTCGGACGCAGTCATAACACGGCGAATTCGGAAGAATATAAAAATCGAATTGAAGCCATTAATTATTCACTGGCCCATGATGATGGTCAGTCTAACAAGAATCTGGCGGATGCCGACGTTATTTTAGTGGGTGTATCGCGCTCGGGTAAAACCCCGACTAGCTTGTATCTGGCGATGCAATATGGCATTAAGGCGGCCAACTATCCGTTAATTCCCGAAGACTTCGTCCGTGAAAAATTGCCGTCCGGTTTGCTGGCCTACAAACACAAGATATTTGGTTTAACCATTTTGCCCGAGCGGCTTTCTGAAATTCGCAACGAACGGTTGCCAGGTAGTAAGTATGCGGCGCTGTCCAATTGCCGCTATGAAATCAACGAAGCAGAGGCGATGATGCGGCGTGAAGGTATACGATGGATGTCGTCCACGACTAAATCTATTGAGGAAATTGCTGCTACCATCTTGCAGGAAATAAAAACAGATAACGACGAATAAGTTACAGCTGAGGATAAGCGGAATCCGGTGCAGATTAATGAATTGATCATTCGTATTTTTCAAATACGAATGTTAAACGGCCCAAACCTTATCGCTCCAGCAAGCGCGACCAGCCCCGCTACGACTGGGTTTGGCGCATCTGCTCAAAGAAACAGACGGCTGCGGCTGCGGCCACGTTTAATGACTCCATCGCGCCTGCATGGGGTATCACGACTTGTTGGGTAGCCCGCGCCAATAAGTCTTCGGCAACGCCCTGCCCTTCATGTCCGAACAACCACGCCAGCGGCACCTTAAGGTCTGCCTGATATATGCTTTGCCGGGCGTAAGAACTGGTAGCAAGAACCGGTATCTGGGCATTGCCAACCAGCGCTAATAAATCCACATTCTCAAAGATTTGCAGTAAGAAATGCGCGCCCATCCCTGCTCGCAATACTTTGGGCGACCAGGCGTAGACAGTGCCGGACGAGCAATAAATTTGTTTGATGCCTGCTGCCGCTGCGCTCCGCAAAATGGAACCAAGATTGCCCGGATCCTGCAAATTATCGAGCAGTACCGCAGATTGTATCAGGGCACCTGGCGGCCCAAATTGCGGCGTATTAATCACAAATATCAGGCCTATCCCATGCTCTACCTGACTAAGCGTACTGAAATGCGCGTCGGAAAAAGCCACACACTCGACGCCTCCGGCCTCACAGCGGGCCACCAGCACAGCGACTTCGGCGTGCGATAACGCACTCTCGCTAACAATGCATAGCGTAGGAAAACCATGATGTTGCAGATAGGCCTCAGTCAAATGGACACCATCTAGCAGAGACTTGCCCGACTTCCTCCGGGTTTGGGAGCGGGTTGCCAGCAATTTTAGTTCTTTATAGAGCGCATTAGCAGGAGAAGTAATCAGTTTCATCGGGGCAAAGGGTAATGGTTGATCGCTTGGAAGCGCTGAGCACTAGGGGCGCTACGTCGGACACACTATCGCGCAGAATCAAAGGAACTAGCGCAGGACTACCGCTGGCGCAAGCGCCAATAATGCGCGTACGGGCGCATAGGACTTACGATGCACCGGCGATACGCCATGCAAACGCAATCGTTCCATGTGCAAAAGCGTCGGATAACCCTTGTGCTGATCAAAAGCGTATACCGGATACTGCTGATGCAAAACCACCAACGCGGCGTCGCGCGCGGTTTTGGCAAGTATTGATGCGGCTGAAATCGCCTGCACCTTATCGTCACCTTTGATGATCGCTTCCGCCCGTACAGCCATGATCGGACAGCGATTGCCATCAATCAGCGCGAGAGTCGGCAGCATCGCTAAACCGTCGACCGCACGCCGCATCGCTAACATGCTGGCCTGCAAAATATTCAGAGTGTCGATCTCGTCTTCCGAGCATTCGGCAATCGACCATGCCAACGCGCACTCTTTAATTTGCGTCGCCAATAACTCGCGCCGCTCAGCGGTAAGCTTCTTTGAGTCGCGCAAGCCAACAATTGGCCGCGCCGGGTCCAGTATGACTGCTGCGGCAAAAACCGGTCCGGCCAAAGGTCCGCGCCCGGCTTCATCGACCCCGCAAACGATCTCATCGGGATAAATATAGTCAAATACCAGCAAATCATCTTGGGTGGGTTTCAATGGGCGCCTAAAGCAGAAGTAAATATTGAATTTCAGGGTACCCTATGCGATATGCAATAAAGGGACGATACAGCAAGACTATTCAACGCATCAGATCAACGCCGCTGGTCGATGATTTTCAAGACCGCTTGCGCACTTTCATTAGCAGTGTCGCGCAACAACGCAAGATGCATGGCTGTAAAGCGGACACGCAATTTTTCTTGCAACGGCACGTCTTGCAACTGCTTCCATAGTTCATCAGCCATACGCTGGGGTGTCGCGGCATGCTGCAATAACTCAGGCACCAGAAACTCACGCGCCAGTATGTTAGGCAGACCGATCCAGGGCTGATAGCTCATGTGGCGTAAAATCTCCCATGTCGCACGCATCATTTTATATGCGATCACCATTGGTTTTTTGTATAGTGCCACTTCCAGCGATGCGGTCCCGGACGCTACCAAAACCGCGTCGGCGGCGGCTATCGCCACATGCGACTGGCCATCTAGCAACTGAATTTCAACGCCTTGCAAACCAGCTTCTTCTACCAGCGCAACAAATAGCGCCCGTTGCTTGGGGCCTGCCATCGGTGCGATAAAGCGCATTGTGTTGTCGCGCTTGGCCAACAATCTGGCAGCACCGACAAAACTCGCCGTGTTGTATCGAAGCTCCGATAATCGACTACCCGGCAAGATCGCGACCACCGTCGCGTTGTCCGGTAGTCCCAGTGTGGCACGCGCCGACAACACGTCAGGTACCATCGGAATCAACTGCGCCAGCGGGTGTCCGACGTACGTCGCCGGTATACCGGCTTTGCGATAAATTTCTTCTTCGAACGGAAATATTACCAGCATGTGCGAACCGGAGCGCGCGATCTTTTTGATGCGACCGCCACGCCATGCCCAGATTGAAGGGCCTATAAAATGAACAGTTGGAATGCCCGCGTGATTGAGTTGGGTTTCGAGACCAAAGTTAAAATCAGGCGCATCGACCCCGATAAAAATATTCGGCTTTTCGATCAGCAGGCGGTCTCTCAGCGCAATCTGAATTGCCTTGATTTCACGATAATGCGCGAGGACTTCAAACAGGCCATTGACCGACAGCTTATCCATTGGCCAGTGACTAACGAACCCATATTCAGCCATCATCGGGCCGCCAATACCATATAGCGTGGCATCCGGCAATTGCGGTCGCAAGCCGGATAGCATACGACTTGCCAGCAAGTCGCCAGAGGCCTCGCCGGCCACCATCGCGATTGAGATAGGGGATGCGCCAGGGGATTTGCCAGGCATGTTAGCGAATAATGCCACGTTGAGATGTGCTAATAAATTCGCGTAGCATGCGAATGTATTCTGCGGAGTCAGGAGACTTTAATTCTTCCGCGGCCAGCGCTGCCGTGGCGTCCCCCAAAGACAAGCCCGACCGATATATCAGTCGATAAGCACGCTTTATCGACATGACCTGATCATCGCTAAATCCGCGGCGACGCAACCCTTCGCTATTAATCCCGGCAGGTACTGCCCGGTTTCCGGCAGCCGTCACAAACGGTGGAACATCCTGACTCACGGCAGCGGTAAAGGCAGTCATTGCGTGCGGTCCGATACGGCAAAATTGATGTATCGTCGTAAATCCACCAAGCAAAACACAGTCCCCAACATGCACGTGTCCGGCAAGCGTGGCATTGTTCGCAATCACCGTTTGGCTACCTATCTGGCAATCGTGCGCAACATGGACGTAAGCCATAATCCAGTTATTATCGCCCAATCGCGTCACGCCCACGTCCTGGGATGTCCCTAGATTTAGGGTTACGAATTCGCGAATGGTATTACCATTTCCAATTTCTAACCGGGTTGGTTCACCAGCGTATTTTTTATCCTGAGGCGCAGCACCGATTGAGCCAAATTGAAAAAATGTATTATCACGACCAATACTGGTATGCCCGTCAATCACGACGTGCGGACCGACTTTGGTTCCCGCGCCGATAGTGACGTTGGGCCCGATGATAGAGTACGGACCGACTTCAACCGAACTATCAAGCTCGGCGCTCGAATCAATGACAGCCGTGGGATGAATTCTGCTCATTGAAATCACGCACTTAGGACAGCGGGGGCGGCCGTATGTTCGGGCGTCACAGCATGTCGCATTGTGCACATGAACTCTGCCTCGACCGCCAACTCACCTTCTACAGTGGCTTTGGCTTTGTATTTCCAGATACCGCGTACGACTCGTAAAATCTCGACTTCCAGTTTAATTTGGTCACCCGGCTCGATTGGTCGACGAAAACGCGCCTTATCAATTCCCAGAAAATACACCACGGTGTTTTCGTCCGGCTTGCGGCCTTCACTTAAGAACGACAGCAGTGCAGCAGTTTGCGCGAGCGCCTCAATCGTCAACACGCCGGGCATAACCGGCTTGTTCGGAAAATGACCGTTAAAGAACTCTTCGTTGATGGTCACATTCTTGAGTGCAACGATCGACTTGCCGCTCTCCCAGCTCAGCACCCTATCAACTAACAGTAACGGATACCGATGCGGCAAGTATTCTTTGATTTGACAAATGTTTAAACCGTTATTAGGACTGTTCATGAGTTTTTTCTGTAAGCTGTTTGATTGTTTTTTCCAAGGCACGGATTTTTTCACGGGTAGTACTTAAATTTCGCACCAGCGCTGCTGATTTTTCCCAGTCTCCATGCTTGGCAATGGGATAAAACCCCGTGTATTGGCCTGGCTCTAAAATAGAACGTAAAGCGAGCGTGCCAGCCGAAACATGAACGTGATCGACAATAGTAATATGACCATGAATCATGGCCGCCCCGCCGATCGAGCAATATTTGCCAATTTTTGCGCTACCGGCAATTCCAGCGCATGCCGCAATCGCCGTATGCGCACCAATATGGCAGTTATGGGCGATTTGGATTTGATTATCCAACTTGACACCCTCCTCAATCACTGTATCCGTCATTGCGCCACGATCAATTGTCGTGTTGGCGCCGATTTCAACGTCATCCCCAATCAGCACGCGTCCGATTTGGGGAATTTTTATCCATTTTCCGCCATCGTTTGCGAAGCCAAAGCCGTCAGCGCCTATCACCGCACCAGAATGAACGATAGCGCGCCGCCCTATTTCGCATTCTGCGTAAATTGTGACATTTGCATGCAGATGTGTCATTGCGCCAATCTTAACGGCTCGGCCGATGACACTGCCACTACCGATATACACGCCGTCGCCAATTATTGCTCCGGCCTCAATTACCGCATTGGCACCGACAAAAGCTGTCATCGCGACCTGCGCGGAACAATCAACAACTGCCGACGGATGAACTCCGGCAGGTACTACCGGCGCGTTCAGTGCGGCAAAAAATTGTGCGGTTCGTGCAAAATAAACGTAGGGATTGGACGCAATAATGCGCGCACCGCGATAACTTGCGCCGACAATTACGTCATCTTCAGCAGACAAAATAATAGCCGCTGCCTGACTTTGGGTCGCCTGGATTCGAAACTTGGGATTAGAAAGAAAGGTAACCTCTGTCACCGTAGCGTCGTTCAACGGCGCGATGCCGAATATCTCAATATCCGCATCGCCAATTAACTGCCCGCCCAAGCTATCGACCAGTTGTTTCAGCCGAATGCTCATCGTGGCCTCATTTGCATTGTTTACTTGTTGAGTGCTTTCAGCACTTTGTCGGTAATGTCGATCCGCTTATTTGCATATACTGCATCTTGAAAGACAATATCATAATTCTCGGCATCGGCAATTTGCTTGATGACCTTGTTAGTACGCTCCAGCACAATCGCTAGCTCTTCGTTACGGCGCTGGTTTAAATCTTCACGAAACTCACGCTGCTTGCGCTGGAAATCCTTGTCAAGATCGGCCAATTCACGTTGGCGCTTCAAACGCTCGGACTCCGGAATCACTGCGGAGTCCTTGTCGAGTTTGTCGGCTATCCCCTTAAGGCGCGCGGCCAAATCTTGCAGGTCTTTGTCGCGTTTCGAAAATTCCGCCTGAATTTTAGCGTCAGCAGCCTTAGCCGGTGCCGCTTCACGGAAAATACGCTCGTTGCTGACAAAGGCGATTTTGGAGCCTTCCTGCGCATGCACGGCGGTAACCGAACTCAAGCAAAGCGCCAGAACTGCAGCCACTCTAAGCGATGCGAATGATGGTGTAAGAGACTTCAAAGCCGTTCTCCGCTATTCAAATTAAACATTATGGCATTCCTGTAGATCTATGCCACGGTACAGTTTATCAGGACCGTTTGGGGGCTATCCCGGCTGAGGCATCTGGCGCTAAAAACGCATTACAAATACAACACCGCATGGCCCTCGAAACCCGATAGTGACTAAAATTACTCAGGGAGGTTTCGGTGCGCTACTTAACCCTTCCCCGGATCGCCCGGCTACTGCTACTTACACCGCGGAGCGGACACCGGCCTTAATCAATCTCACAATCTTCTCGTTACAGATCGCAAGCGGGTTATTAAAATCCAGTACCCAACTGGAACTGGAAATGCTGCACTTTATCGGCAACGCTTACACCGTTAACGGTTGCGGTTTTCGCATTCAGCGGCATACCCCAGCTCAACTTCAAAGGTCCAATCGGAGATACCCAACTAAGACCGATACCAGTCGAGTAACGCAAATCATTAAACGACATGGGCGTCTTATCGGCAAATACCTGCCCCCCATCCAGGAAAGTAAACCAGCGTAACGTGCGGTCATTGCCTGAACCGGGGAACGGAAATTGCAATTCCAAATTACCAAATACGCGCTTTGATCCGCCTAGCGAGTCGCCGTACTGATCGACCTTGGAACCCAGAGTCGAAGATTCATACCCACGAACAGTACCAATACCGCCAGCATAATAGTTTTTGAATACCGGATATTTTTGACCAAATAGTCCTGCGCCGTAATCCAGTTCACCATTCATTGCCAATGTTACAGCGTTACCAAACAGTGGCTGGAAATACTGATGCTGATAAGTCGCTCTGTAATAACGCAAAGTACCAACGGCCGATAATTCAAGATTCGCACGCTGGTATCGACCTGTAGTTGGCACAAGTGCGCTGTCGCGGCTATCGCGCTGCCACGCTACTGTGAGCGGGAAACTAGTCGTTGCTGCTGAACTGGCACCGGTGAGGTATCCGGTTGAAGGGTTAAATTTGCCGCTACCAAAATCAGCAACATATTGCTGATAAAGAATCGGGCTTAAACTATCCGCATACACTTTGGTGTTTTCAACACCGATGCCAAAGAAGATTGTATCCAGCTCAGAAAACGGAACACCGAATTTGATATCGGTCCCGATGGACCGGACTTTATAGTCGCCCTGGGTGTATACAGAAGGGCTCACCGTACGTAAATACAAATCATAAGTGCGACTGACGCCGTCATCGGTAAAGTACGGATTAGTCTGCGAGACGGCGATGGTACGATTGGTGTGGCTGGTATTTACTTCCAGACCAATTGTATTACCACTACCAAACGCGTTTTGCTGTTGAATCGAGCCAGTCAGGCTGACTTTGTCCGCTTGCGAGAAACCTGCGCCGACCATGATGTTACCAGTTGGCTTTTCGGTCACAGTCATATTAATGTCAACCTGATCGGTTGTGCCGGGAACTTCAGGCGTATCAATATTAACGTCCTTGAAATATCCGAGGCGGTCGACACGGTCACGTGACAGTTTGATATTTGAACCGTCGTACCATGAATCTTCAAACTGGCGGAACTCCCGACGCACCACCTCATCACGTGTTTTGGTGTTGCCCACCACGTTGATATGTCGTACATAGACGCGCTTACCAGGATCGACGGTGATCGTGAATGCGACTTCTTTTTTGCTGCGATCAAGAATTGGATTAGCATTGACGTTAGCAAATGCATAACCAAAATTACCTAAACGCTCAGAGATTTTTTTCGTGGTATCTGTTAACTTCTGACCTGAGAATACCTCGCCCTTTTTGAGCTGTATCAACGATTTCAACTCTTCTTCACGGCCGAACATCTCGCCGTCAAGCTTGACATCAGAGACTGTAAATTTATCGCCTTCGTTGATATTCAACGTAACGTAAATATCTTTTTTGTCCGGCGTAATTGAAACCTGACTTGAATCGATCTGCATCTCAAGATAGCCACGGTTCAAATAGTATGAGCGTAACGATTCAGTATCGGTAGCCAATTTTTCTTTGGAATATTGATCTGCCTTGGTGTACCAGGTAAACCAGCCGGGAGAGCGCAGATTAATCTGGTCTCGCAGTGTTTTATCGGAAAACACTTTGTTACCGACAAAATTAATTTGTTTGATGCGAGATATGTCGCCCTCATCCACCGCAAAATTGATATTTACCCGATTACGCTCGACCGGTGTGACCGTCGTCGTGACTTTCATCCCATATAGGCCGCGGGATAAGTATTGACGCTTTAACTCCTGCTCGGCGCGGTCTACTAGCGCCTTATCGTAAATCCGTGACTCACCGACGCCAATACCCTTTAGGGCCTTGGTCAGCTGGTCTTTATCGAATTCTTTGGTTCCAGAAAATGCAACGCCAGCGATAGCCGGCCGCTCTTCGACCAGGATCACCAACACGTTGCCATCCGCCTCGACTCTGACATCTTTAAAGAATCCAGTCGCGTAAAGGGCCTTGATTGAAGCGGTAGCCTTAGCATCGTCAAACGTCTCACCAACGTGCACGGGCAGATAGTTAAATACGGTACCCGCTTCGGTCCGTTGAATACCTTCGACCCGAATATCCTTGATCACAAAAGGTTGCACTGCCATCGCCTGTCCTGAGCAAAAGGCAAAGGCCGCAAGAGCGATCAAACGACGGGGAAGAATCGACAAAGGGAAGTGCTGGGAATGTAATTTCATTAGCGATCGTTTGTTATCAATGTTCTTACCGACTATGTATGTCGGGCGAGAAGAAAAAACTTGGGGTACGCCTCGCCACCCGGATGGCGGCAAAACGCAACACTAGGCACCACTAAAATATGAGCCGGACAATGTCGTTAAACATGGCGACCGCCATTAACGTCATCAAAATACCTATGCCTGCGCGTTGGGCAATTTCTCCAAATCGTTCAGGAATAGGACGTCCAGTTAAAACTTCCACCGAATAATACAGCAAAAGGCCCCCATCTAAAACCGGGATGGGAAGCAAATTCATAACGCCTAAACTGATACTGATAAACGCAATAAAACTTAGATAGCTAATTGCCCCGACCCGAGCAGTTTGCCCCGCGTAATCGGCAATGGTAATCGGACCGGTGATGTTTTTCCAGGAAACCTGTCCAATGAGCATCTTGCCCAGCATTTTCAACGTTAAAACGCTGCTATCCCAGGTTTTCTGCGCGCCCTTGGCAAGCGCCGCTAAAGGTGTACTACTCGCGACGATCATTTCCGGTGTCAAGGGCACTTCGACCTTAATCAGCCCGAAACTAACGCCCTTACTTTCTTGCGATTGCGGGGTCACCTCAAGATGAAATGCCTGTCCTGCACGTATGCCGTCGATGGACATTTTTTTATCGGGAGAAGCCCTGACTTTTTCAACAAGTGCCAGTCCATCGTCAACGGCAGTGCCATTGATACGGGTAATTAAGTCGCCTTGTTGCAAACCAGCCCTCATTGCAGGACCATCAGGCATCACCTTGCCTAATACTGCCTTAGGCCGTGCCAAATCAATACCTAGCTTTGCTAAAAAATCACCTTCCAGGTCCTTGGGGGTAATACTGTCGAGCGGTAACGAGACGGTATCTAATATATTGCCGCCAGAAGGTCCTGGATCAGGGTGCTGGACATCCAGTTTGACGCTGCCTTTTTCCAGTGCCGCTTGCATCAACTCCCAGCGCAGGTCCGACCAGATTTGGATCGGCTTGCCATTTACCGCGGTTACTAATTCACCACCGCGCAGACCTGCCTTATAGGCGACCGACTGTTCGGCTACTATCCGCAATTTAGGTGTTGGTTCGGGAATACCGTGAATGTACAGTCCGGCGAATAATACAATCGCAAGTAGGAAATTTGCCAGAGGGCCAGCGGCAACGATCGCCATGCGACGCCAAACCGATTGATGCGTGAACTCACGCTTGAGATCAGCGGGGGACATTGTGGCAATATCTTGTTCGCGCGCATCCAGCATCTTTACGTAACCGCCTAATGGCAAGAGCGAGACGGCCCATTCAGTCTGATCTGGACCGAAACGACGGGAAAATATCACTTTTCCCATGCCAACAGAAAAACGTAAAACTTTGACCCCGCACAAACGGGCGACCGAATAATGGCCGAGCTCGTGAATAATCACCAGCGAACCCAGCGCAACCAGAAATGCTACTATTGTTTGAAGAAATGCCATCAGGAAATAAAAGTGCGAACTGTAAGACGAGCTAAGCGATCCTGCTCGAGCAGTGAATCAATGTCAGTAACCGAGCATATTGGCAACGTGTCCATCGTACGAGAAATTAATTGATCTATCATGCGAAATCCGATTTTTCCATCAAGAAACGCTTCGACAGCGACTTCGTTCGCTGCGTTCAATATTATCGCTGCAGACCCACCCGACAACAGTGCATCATACGCGAGTTTTAAACAGGGAAAGCGTTTCAGGTCCGGCTTACTAAACTGTAACTGACCGATTATAGTCAGATCGAGCGCGGCAACACCAGAGGAAATTCGCTCAGGATAGGCTAAAGCATTGGCGATTGGCGTACGCATGTCGGGATTTCCCAATTGCGCCAGAACAGATCCATCTACGTACGACACCATTGAGTGAATCACACTTTGAGGGTGGATGACTACCTCAATCTGACTTGCGGGAATTCCAAATAGCCAGTGTGCCTCAATGACCTCCAACCCTTTGTTCATCATGGTGGCAGAATCTACTGAAATTTTGCGCCCCATTACCCACTTGGGGTGTGCAACCGCTTCCGCAGGCGTGACCGACTCCAACGTATCCACAGTGCGAGTCAAAAAAGGCCCGCCCGAGGCCGTCAACAAAATTTTGACGATTCCCTTCGCCGCCGGATTACGTTGATATCCCTGCGGCAAACACTGAAAGATTGCATTATGCTCGCTATCGATAGGTAGAAGAGTAGCGCCGCTGGCAGTTACGGCATCGATGAACAACTGCCCTGACATGACGAGGGCTTCCTTGTTCGCCAACAGAATTTTTTTACCGGCGTGGGCTGCCGCCAACGATGGGGCTAATCCCGCGGCACCCACGATGGCTGCCATCACAGTATCGCAACCTGGCGCGCTGGCGACGTCGCACAGGGCCTGCTCACCGTAAATGACCTGCGTTTTCAACCTTTTTTCACGCAACAGGCGCGTCAATTGTTCGGCAGAGGCAGCACTTCCTACTACAGCAATTTGCGGACGAAATTGTTCACACTGTTCTGCCAGTTGGGTGATCCGAGTGTGTGCGGTCAACGCGTAGACGCTATAGCGCTCAGGGTGGCGCGCCAAAACATCAAGCGTGGAGACACCGATAGAGCCGGTTGAACCAAGAATCGTAATATTTTGCATGAGTAACCTTAAAACCAGTAACTCAACAGCGCTACCATTGGAAGCACCGGGATGAGCGCATCGATACGATCCAATACGCCGCCATGCCCTGGCAACAGTTGACTGCTATCTTTGATACCGGCACGACGTTTTAATTGTGACTCAAACAGGTCGCCAACGACACTCGCCATTACCAACACTGTCATCACGCCTGACAGCCCAGCCCAGCCCCAGGTTGCAAATAACTGTACCGGAAAAGTATCGGCTAGCGGTCTCGCAACAGGGGTCACACAAATCAAGCTGGCAATAACCAACACTAGTAACCAGCCTCCAAGAGCGCCTTCCCAAGACTTACCCGGCGATATGGAAGGCGCCAGTTTATGCTTGCCAAAAGCTTTACCACAAAAATAAGCGCCAATATCCGCAATCCAGACGATGGCCATGATTGAAAGCAAGTAAATAGGAGAATGCAGGAACAGACCAAGAATAGCAAGGAAACAACCGAAAATCGAGATAGCGTAGGTGAAGCCGACGATGTGATTGCCCACGCTATTGCGTGGCGGCAATCCCAACCCAAGGGAAGGGGTAAATCGCAAGAGCCATAACGCTACGCACAGTGCAAATAGCGAACCCATATTTCCGCCATTTCCCTTGATCAGCACCAAAACCAGTAAAACTATCGCCGCAGCGGCACAGGCTAGCGCCCGATTACCGATAGCACCGAACATCCGCGCACATTCCCAGATGGCGGCACCGAAAAAAAGCACGGCGACAATAGCAAATGCCGGGAAATAATTGAGATAAAGGATGGGCAATAATACTGCAAGCAGTAACAACGCAGTAATCACGCGCGTTTTAAGCATCAGGACGCCTTTTGTTTTTTTACTATTTGGTCACTCGTGCGCCCAAATCGTCGTTCGCGCAACTGAAAGGACGCAATTGCCTTATCCAGCTCTCCATCGTCGAAATCGGGCCAATAGGTTTCAGTAAAATAGAATTCGCTATAGGCCAATTGCCATAGCAAAAAATTGGAAATGCGCTGTTCGCCGCCGGTCCGGATAAATAAGTCTGGTTCCGGGGCATAGGCCATCGCCAGATGTTGCGCGAGCTCGTCTTCGGTGAAGTTTGCACTCGTGGTCGCGTCGCCCTCTGCAAGCATTTTTTTAACCGCTTGCATTACGTCCCAACGGCCACCGTAATTGGCGCAGATGGTTAAGGTTAAATTAGAATTGTTTGCAGTTTTACGCTCGGCGTTAACGATCATATCTTGCAGCTTTGCGTCAAAACGACTGAGATCGCCAACTACCTTAAGACGAATCCCATTGTTATGCATTTTCCCAACTTCGCGTTCCAGCGCAGTAACGAAAAGGCGCATCAATAACGATACTTCTTCTTCCGGACGGCGCCAGTTTTCAGAACTGAATGCAAACAAGGTTAGGTAACCAATACCACGGTCGGCACAGGCCTCAACAATTTTACGTACGACATCAACGCCTTTTGCATGTCCCGCAAAGCGCGGTAAGAAACGGCGTGTAGCCCAGCGACCATTGCCGTCCATAATAATGGCGATGTGCTTGGGCATTGCCGCACTTGACGGCACCGATAGCGTCGAACTTGAATGGGTCATTAAAATTGGAATAAAGAATATTAGTTAAAACCTGACGCATGCTTTGAGATTGAGATTGAAATCTCAGAATGCATTCAGGATATTACTACGCAGAATTGATTGGGACACATGTGCTGATCGAAATTTCTGTAAATGCGATACAAACGCAATATAAGCGCAATAATTTATCACGTCTGCATGGAAATTTTGGGTATTTTGTCCCGCTGATGGCTGTCATGAGAAATGAACAAGCTTATAACCTGCTCACATCCTTCCTAAGCTCAGATGATCGGTGCAGGAAGGTACTTTGAACGCTTGCGTTCGAAAACCGGATGGCCTCAAAACCATTCCGGCCTTGGAAGCCGTTTTTTACCTATCTCGCTCTTGCCCAAGTAGACTACTTCCGTCATTTACAAATCAGCATACGTGTTCGCGGCGCATTGATAAACGCTTAAAAGACCAGTATAACAAGCGCCGCTCTATACCGTCAGAACTTCCTTCTCTTTATCCACAACCTGCCTGTCGATATCAGAGACTGCCTTATCGGTGAGCTTTTGAATCTCATCTTGCGCACGTCGCTCATCGTCATCCGAGCATTCCTTGTCTTTAACAAGTTTTTTTAGTCCTTCGTTGGCATCGCGGCGAATATTGCGAATAGCAATCTTTGCGTCTTCAGCTTCGCTCTTGACCAGTTTAACCATTTCTTTACGGCGCTCTTCCGTCAACGCTGGAGTCGGGACACGTATGATGTCGCCTTGCGTAGAAGGATTCAGACCCAGATCAGCTTCACGGATCGCTTTTTCGACGACTGCGATCATTTTCTTCTCAAATGGCTGCACGCCAATAGTGCGCGCATCGATCAAGGTTACGCTGGCCACCTGAGTCAACGCGGTTGGGCTTCCATAATACTCAACTTGAACGTGATCCAATATGCCAGTATGGGCACGACCGGTACGTACTTTAGCAAGGTCTGCACGCAGGGTCTCAAGGGACTTCTGCATTCTCAGATCGGTATTTTTTTTGACGTCAGCAATGCTCATGCTGCTCTCCTATTTGTAAGCCGAAGCTTTATCTTGGAAAAACTTATTAGAAACTGCTACGATCCCACCGCACCTTGCGTGATCTGCTCACGATCTCACTGCGCACACGTCAGGTGATGATCGTAAACGGCTTCGGGCGTTGAGTCACATAAATGAATCCACAAAACGACCGCACAAAATTTATTGCACGGGCTACTTCGCAAATTTACCTTCCATTACTACGGAAGGGAGACCCGGCAACCGTCTTAAATCATGTTTTAGACGTGCACCAACGTGCCCTCATCTTCACCCATTACCGCACGCAATAACGCGCCTGGCTTATTAATAGAGAATACTTTAATAGGTAATTTTTGATCCCGGCACAAAGCGAACGCGGTTGCATCCATCACCTGTAGGTGTTTGGTAATAACTTCGTCAAAGGTGATCGTAGTATAACGGGTGGCGGTTGGGTCTTTCTGTGGATCGGCGCTATAAACCCCATCCACTTTGGTTGCTTTTAGTACAATTTCAGCGCCAATTTCAGAACCCCGTAGCGCTGCTGCGGTATCCGTAGTAAAAAATGGGTTACCAGTACCCGCGGCGAAAATAACAACTTTACCTTCTTCAAGGTATTGCAACGCCTTTGGTCTTACATAAGGCTCTACAACCTGCTCAATACTGATCGCTGACATCACACGTGCAGTCAATCCTGCCTGACGCATGGCATCGGCCAGAGCCAGCGAGTTCATCACCGTTGCCAACATCCCCATATAATCCGCGGTCGCCCGATCCATTCCTTCCGCGCCCGGTGCTACACCGCGAAAAATGTTTCCGCCACCAATGACAATAGCAAGCTCTACGTCGAGTCTGGCGATTTCCGCAACATCAGCGACCATACGATCGATCGTCGCACGATTGATGCCATAGGCATCATTGCCCATCAGGGCCTCACCGGAGAGCTTAAGGAGAACACGCTTGTATGCTGGTTTGGTCATAGTCTGAGTCCTTCGTTCATCCGATTAACAATTAATTACTACGTATTTTTATTATTCACGAGCCAACAAAACCATTCGCCAAATCATCAATGAGACAACTGACATAACAGCTCGGTATATTTAAAGAGTCATAAAGCTACTACTTGCACATATTCAACAATTACCCGATTTTATTGGCTTATTCCTGATATTACTGCACGTACTTGATTTGATGCGCGCGGCGCTCAAAATTCTCACGATCGCAAGACCCCTGCGATTACCCTGCCACCAAGCACTAACTTACGCCCACTTTTACGCCCACTTGTTGCAGATCGTAAGCGGGTTCAGAAATCAGGTGATACTCAATCTGGACGCCTCCCAGGCACACGATCGCCGGGTAGCGGACGGAAGCAAATCTTTACTTAGTGCATGCTATAGGCAAAAGATTCCCGGGAACCAAAAAAACGGGCCTCGCGGCCCGCTTTTCGTAATACTTAAGCTTGTCCGGCAGCAGCAACTGTCGCTGCAACCTCTGCAGCAAAGTCATCCACTTTTTTCTCAATGCCTTCACCAACCACGTACATGGCGAAAGACTTAACACTGGAATTAGCTTCCTTCAGCATTTGCTCAACGGTTTGCTTATCGTTTTTGACAAATGACTGATTTAATAAGGATACTTCCTTCAAAAACTTCTGAACCGAACCTTCGATCATTTTCGCAGCGATTTCAGCAGGCTTGCCTGATTCTGCCGCTTTCAATGTTGCCACCGAACGCTCTTTTTCAATTAGTTCTGCCGGAACCTGATCCGATGACAAAGACACTGGCTTCATTGCTGCGATGTGCATCGCAACGTCTTTACCGACTTGCTCAACTGCGCCGTCATATTCAACCATCACCCCAATACTGGTGCCGTGGATGTAAGAAGCCAGTTTAGCGGTAGTCTCGAAACGCTTAAAACGACGAATCGACATGTTTTCACCAATACGACCAATCAATTCGGTACGGCATGATTCGATCGTACCGCCATTCAAAGGTAGCGCAGCCAATGCAGCAAGATCAACTGGATTGTTTTCTGCGGCCAACTTGGCGCAAGCATTGACCAGAGCAATGAATTCGTCATTTTTTGTTACGAAATCCGTCTCGCAGTTAACTTCCACTAACGCACCAACGCCGCCAGAGATGTAAGCTGCAACGACGCCTTCTGCCGTAACACGGGATGCCGCTTTAGAAGCTTTACCACCTAATTTAACGCGTAGGATCTCTTCCGCTTTGACCATATCGCCATCGGCTTCAGTCAGCGCCTTTTTGCATTCCATCATTGGCGCATCAGTTTTAGCGCGCAATTCACCAACTAGTGCTGCAGTAATAACTGCCATGTCATTCTCCTGGATCAATTGGTGCAGGTAAAATTCGTTCGCGTCACTTCACGTTCGCTTTGGAGCCGCGAATACTCTCGTGGCGCTCGCCATCCAAGTGCTATTGCAAACCATCCGTCACCTGCACATCAGTCAAAAATATTCGGTTTATACAAAAAAAGGGGCCATCGCTGCCCCCTTTTTTTGGTTGAAGTGCTTTACCTCAGTCTCAGGATTTACGCCTGATCGTTAACTTCAACGAAGTCATCACCAGCATTGCCCTTGATTAGCTCAACGATTTCATTAACGGCGCTAGCGCGACCTTCAATGATTGCATCTGCGACGCCACGTGCGTACAAAGCGATTGCTTTAGACGAATCGTCGTTACCAGGAATAATGTAAGTCACGCCTTCTGGCGAGTGATTTGTATCAACAACGCCGATAACCGGAATGCCCAATTTTGCGGCTTCAGTAATCGCACCTTTGTGGTAACCAACGTCGATAACAAAGATCGCGTCAGGAATGCCGCCCATATCCTTGATACCACCGATAGCTTTTTGCAACTTGATCATTTCACGCTGAAACATCAAACCTTCTTTTTTGCTCAAATTTTCTACTGAGCCGTCAGCAATCGACGCTTCCATTTCTTTAAGACGCTTGATCGAAGTCTTGATAGTCTTGAAGTTAGTCAGCATACCGCCCAACCAACGTTGATCTACAAATGGTGAACCCGAACGTGCTGCTTCCGCGGCGATAATTTCGCGTGCCTGACGTTTAGTACCGACAAACAGGATGTTGCCACGATTGGATGACAATTGACGAATATACTTCATCGCCTCTTGGTACATACCTAGGGTTTTTTCCAGATTGACAATGTGGATTTTATTGCGGTGACCGAAGATGTACGGTGCCATCTTAGGGTTCCAGAAACGAGTTTGGTGACCAAAGTGAACACCGGCTTCCAGCATTTCGAGCATTGTTACTGACATAATTTTCTCCAGGGTTGGGTCTGGAATCTGCTCAGTCACCCGACTTGTTAGACAAGCAAGGCACCCTTTTCGAGCGGATTCGCGATTTAAAACAACGAGTTACAGCTATAAACAGTATTTCTTCCGGACCAGGATGTAACAATGCTATTCAATTGTCTATCCCAGCCAGCCCAAGATTCTACCTCAAAACGTATGCATCCTTCAAGTGCCGCATTACCTGAATTACAGCGGAGCTTAGCTAGCTCGTCTATAATTGATCCTTGATTAGGCTTGCTGTCGAACCTCGCCAACACCCTTACGAGGATTCGGCCGATATTTTCCTCGGATTCCTTCTGCACTATTTTGCAATTTTTTACCAAAAGTTATCTACCTATGTCCTCTATTTCGATTAAAACCGCCGAAGATATTGCTGGCATGCGCATCGCTGGCAAACTTGCCTCGGAAGTTCTTGATTACATCACGCCTTTTGTGAAGGTCGGCGTCACTACTGGTGAGCTTGATCGTCTATGTCATGAGTACATGTCAAACGTGCAAGGCACCATTCCCGCTCCCCTTAATTATTGTCCCCCTGGTTACACCCCCTATCCAAAAGCCATCTGTACATCGGTAAATGATGTAATCTGCCACGGCATTCCTGGCGACAAGGTACTCAAAAACGGCGATGTCGTGAACCTTGATATCACCGTCATCAAGGATGGTTATCATGGCGACACTAGCCGGATGTTTTATGCGGGTGAACCCTCGATCATGGCGAAACGACTTGGCGACATCACTTATGAATGTATGTGGCTGGGGATTGCCAAGATTAAACCCGGCGCTCACCTTGGCGATATTGGATACGTGATCCAGCAACACGCGGAAAAAGCTGGGTACAGCGTCGTGCGTGAATTTTGCGGTCACGGCATCGGAAAAGTCTTCCACGAAGAACCGCAGGTATTACATTATGGTCGCCCTGGGACACTTGAAAAATTAGAGGCCGGTATGATATTTACGGTCGAGCCGATGATTAATGCCGGACGCCGCGATATACGCGAAATGGGCGATGGCTGGACCATTCGCACGAAAGATCGTAGCCTGTCGGCTCAATGGGAACACACAGTACTGGTAACAGAAACCGGTTACGAAATTCTGACCAAGTCAGATGGAACGCCACCGCCGCCTGCTTTCATTGCCTGAACCTGCGCGCTATCGCTGTTACTGAAGGCCTCGCAACATCACTAGAATTCTACGGAACCAAAACCCGCATCGTGAAGACAAGACCCCAGTGCTGCGGCCGGACTGGGCTGTAGAATATAGGACTGGGAGCTCGGCGGACTGCAATTTGCGATATTCCCGAGCGCAAGCGGCTCCGATGATAGTCAACTTTTAACTCTGGGAAAGTGCGGAGTTCCGTGTGAAAATAAAAACAATCCCAAAACCCACGTTCACAACCCCGACCTTTCCTTATTAAACAGTTTGTCCTTTAGCGCGCGTTATTTTTATTCAGACGTTTGCCCAACCACACTTCTTTCGCTAAGACAGCGTAGCCATGTCGACACTTGCCAAAACTTTAAAGAATCAATTAAGAACCGAGCGACAAACCATCATCGATGCTTTTTTGGAAAACGGTAAGCCAGAACCACTATTGAAGCAGTTGCGGCAAAGTGTTGATACCGCGCTAACCCTTGCATGGAAGTTATTGCAGCTACCAGCCTGCGCCGCCTTGGTGGCCGTGGGCGGCTACGGGCGCGGTGAATTATTTCCCCACTCAGATGTCGATTTGCTGATTTTGCTGGAAGGTCCTCCTGATGCGGAGCTCATCTGTACATTAGAGCAACTTGTTCAGTTATTCTGGGACATTGGGCTGGAAATCGGTCACAGCATCCGCTCGGTGGATGAATGCATGACTGAAGCTGCTGCGGATATCACCGTCAAGACCAGTTTACTTGAGGCGCGATTAATCACTGGTAACAAGGCCCTATTTAGCGAGTTGCAAGTCCGCTATAACGCGGCGATGGACCCGCGCACCTTCTTTCAGGCAAAAAAACTGGAAATGCGCCAGCGTCACGTGAAATTTGAAGATACGGCCTTTAGTCTGGAGCCAAACTGCAAAGAAAGTCCTGGTGGCCTGCGTGATCTGCAAGTGATTTTATGGGTAACTAAAGCCGCCGGCCTGGGCGACTCATGGAGTAAACTTGCTAAAATGTCACTAATTACCGCCACCGAAGCCCGACAATTAAAGCAAAAAGAGCGCGCCTTTAAAGACATCCGCATACGCTTGCACATCTACACCAATCGACGTGAGGATCGGCTGGTATTTGACGTCCAGACCCCAATCGCTGAAACGTTGGGCTTCAAGACCACAGAAACCCGCCGCGCCAGCGAGTATCTGATGCAAAGGTATTACTGGGCCGCAAAATCAGTGACCCAGCTCAATCTGGTGCTGCTACAAAATATTGAAGCGTATCTATTTCCGCAACCGATCGTGCCGCGCCCGATCAATGAACGATTCAACCAATTCAACGGCTTGATTGACATCGTCGCCGACGATCAATTTGAGACCATACCGTCCACCATGCTTGAGTTATTTGCGCTGATCGCTAGCGATACGCAACTCAAAGACATGACCGTGCGTACGCGTCGCGCTTTATGGCATGCGCGCATCAAGATTGACCCCGCCTTCCGCCGCAATCCATACAATCGCGCACTGTTCATGCAGATTATTCAGGCACCGCAAGGCATTACCCATGCGTTGCGCGGCATGACCGAAACGGGTGTACTGGGACGGTACCTTCCAAATTTTCGTCGTATTGTCGGCCAGATGCAGCATGACCTGTTTCACGTTTATACGGTTGACCAGCATATTTTGATGGTAGTCCGCAATGTGCGACGATTCACGATGAGTGAGCACGCCCACGAGTATCCGTTCTGTAGTCAGTTGATGGCCAATTTTCCACGTCCATGGATACTATATGTCGCTGCGCTATTTCACGATATCGCCAAAGGTCGTGGCGGGGATCATTCGCAATTGGGTATGGTCGATGCGCGGATATTTTGCCAACAGCATGGTATGTCCACCGACGACACGGAGCTTGTCGTATTTTTAGTACAGCAGCACCTGACGATGTCGCATGTTGCGCAAAAGCAGGATATGTCCGATCCTGATGTCATATTACAATTTGTTAACACGGTCAGAGACGAGCGCCACCTGACAGCACTTTACTTGTTGACGGTCGCAGACATTCGTGGCACCAGTCCCAAGGTATGGAATGCCTGGAAGGGCAAGCTGTTAGAAGACTTATATCGCATTACCTTGCGCGTGCTAGGCGGCGAGACGCCCTCAACCGACCGCGAGCTGAAAAACACGCAAGAAGACGCGTTGAAGACCTTGCGTCTGTATGGCTTGCCTAACGATGCGCATGAGGCGTTATGGAAGCAGCTCGACGTTGCTTATTTTTTGCGCCACGATGCCGCAGATATCGCCTGGCAAACGCGTTCTTTCTACACGCTTGTGGATAGCCCTAAACCGATCGTAAAAGCCAGACTGGCACCTATTGGAGAAGGCTTGCAGGTTGCTGTCTACACGCCGGATGAAGCCGATTTATTTGCGCGTATATGCAGCTATTTTGACAGCAAGAATTTCAGTATTCTGGACGCCAAAATTCACACGACCAAACATGGTTATGCGCTCGATACGTTTTTATTAAGTGCGCCATTGTTCGCCAAACATTACCGCGACATCATCAACCTTATCGAACATGAACTGACGGAACAACTGGAGACGCGTGGGCCATTGGCCTCGCCGATGCGCGGTCGCCTGTCGCGACTATCGCGTACTTTTCCGGTTACACCAACGGTGGATTTGAAACCAGACGAACGTGGTCAATTTTATCTTCTAAACATTACCGCCAACGACCGTACCGGTTTGCTGTACTTAATCGCCAACGTGTTAGCCAAATACAAGATTAACTTGCATACAGCCAAGATCATGACCTTGGGTGAACGGGTGGAAGACGTTTTTTTAGTCGATGGAAATGCACTAAATCATAGTCGGACCCAATTACAACTCGAAACCGATTTGCTCGATGCTCTGCAAATATAGGGAAATATAGACAAAAAACCCGGCAGCGATTAACTTTCCTTATTTATTTAATCTTATTTGATTTGTACTTTTATGACCGAACCATTACGCCTTTCCAAACGCATGTCTGAACTTGGGCTTTGCTCACGCCGAGAAGCCGACGAGTGGATCTCCCGCGGCTGGGTCCGGGTAGACGGCATCATTATCTCCGAGCTTGGCAGTAAAGTACTGCCGCATCAACACGTGACCGTAGACCGTCAGGCCAGCGCTGAACAGGCTAAACGCGTCACCATTCTGATCAATAAACCGATGGGCTATGTCAGCGGCCAGGCCGAAGACGGTTATAAGCCAGCGGTGGTATTGGTGAATGGCGCAAGCCGCTGGAAAGAAGACAAGTCGGTACAAGAATTTCACGGGAGTCAGTTACGCCATCTGGTTCCTGCCGGTCGCCTGGATATTGACTCCGTTGGATTGCTTGTGTTGACGCAAGATGGTCGCATTGCCAAAGAATTGATCGGTGAAGATTCGTCCATCGACAAAGAATACCTCGTCCGCGTTCAATATCATCACGGCGCAAAATTACCTGACAGCGAGTTGCGACGCCTGAATTTTGGGTTGTCGCTGGACGGCAAACCACTTAAACGCGCCATTGTTAAATGGCAGAATGAAGATCAACTCAGCTTTACGTTACGCGAAGGTAAAAAAAGACAGATTCGCCGCATGTGCGAAGCAGTTGGCTTGAAAGTGACGGGATTGAAACGCATCCGCATTGGCAAAATTACGCTAGGGGATTTACCTACCGGCGAATGGCGCTATCTGAATATTGACGAGAACTTTTGATAAAGGCGCCGCATCATTTAGATGATAATGTGCCCGATTATAATTAATATTAAACTCAAATTTACTCAAATCAAAACAATTTTATTTGGTCCAGAGGGGCGGCCTGATGCCCCTCTGGAGACCTGATCAGCAATCAGCATGACATCAAGCCGTGATGACATCAAGCCGCATAGCGAAAGCGGCGATATTGCATCAGGGCTTCAATCCTTAAAAAGGCACTTTCTGTTTCCAGTAATTTACAGAAATCGATCCAGAATCTTCCGGCTCGCCTTGTCCAAATTATGTAAATCGCGAATCACAAAATGCACACCATGATTATCGGCAATCAACAGCGCTGCTCCGGCTAATCGACGAATATCCTCCTCGCCTTTTAGCGTAAAGGAAGCCTCACCGCGATTAGTGGCGACTGTCCAGATACTGGGTGTTGAATAACTGGAGACGCGCGTAATCTGGTTGATTTCGGGTATAAACTCGCGACGTGCCAGTTCTTGTTCCACCAGCATACGCGTATCATCCGCCAAATCACTCAGATGATCTATCCACACTAATTCTTGCCCGTTTGCGGCGACAATCGACAATCCCTCGTCAGCCGCACTAATTGGAAAAGCCCGCACTGGCAAAACCCCTTGATACTCCTCTCCATCGGGGGATGTGAATATAAGTCGACCGAACGCATTGAGACGCAGGCGGAAGTCGTGTTGTGGCATTGTGGTGGTCATCCTTATGTTGGTCCTTGTGCGAGTCTATGTGCGAGTCTTGGTCGGATCCTTGTCACGGTCTTCAGGCAATCGTCTCAGCAATTTTGCGCGTATTCCAGTTCTGTAATTCTGGCTCTTCATCGACGTTGCGCAATTGCGCCTGGTACAACTGGTAATACACACCTTCGCTCGCCATCAGTTCATCATGATTACCTACCTCCACGATCTCACCACGATCCATTACCACGAGGCGATCAGCCTTGCGCAGTGTCGATAAGCGATGGGCGATGGCAATCGTGGTGCGGCCCTGGACCAGATTATCTAGCGCTTTCTGAATTTCCTTTTCTGTGCTGGTGTCGACTGAAGAAGTTGCCTCGTCCATAATCAGAATCCGTGGATCAATCAACAACGCGCGTGCAATCGAAATGCGCTGACGCTCTCCGCCAGACAGTGCTTGTCCACGCTCCCCGACTAATGAATCGTACCCTTGCGGCAGGCGTAAAATGAATTCATGCGCATGCGCGGCACGGGCCGCTGCCACCACCTCCTTGCGCGTCGCCTCGGGCTTACCGTAAGCAATATTATCGGCGATGGTACCAAAAAACAGAAACGGCTCTTGCAATACGAGGCCGATATTGCGGCGATACTCGGCGATCGGCAATGCACGAATGTCAACGCCATCGATCTTGATCGCGCCTTCCGAAACGTCGTAAAAGCGGCAGATTAAATTGACTAGTGTACTTTTGCCCGATCCGCTATGCCCAACCAGACCGATCATTTCGCCCGGTTTGATCGTCAAATTGACGCCCCGCATCACTGACCGGTTGCCGTAGCGGAAGCCGATATCGCGCAGTTCGATGGTACCTTGCACGTTCTCAATATGCACTGGATTCGCAGGCTCCGGCACGCTGGATACATGATCGAGGATTTCAAAAATCCGCTTGGCGCCCGCTGCCGCTTTTTGGGTAACTGACACAATCCGGCTCATCGAATCAAGGCGGGTGTAAAAACGTCCGATATAAGCCAGAAAGGCAACCAGAACACCAACGGTAATCTGATTTTGTGAAACCTGCCAGATACCGAAAGCCCACACCACCAGCAAACCGATTTCTGTCAGAAAGGTCACCGTGGGTGTAAATAACGACCAGATTTTATTGACCTTGTCGTTGACCAGCAAGTTATGCCGATTTGCCTCTTTAAACCGGGCCGCCTCGCGCTTTTCTTGCGCGAACGCTTTCACCACCCGAATGCCGGGAATCGTATCGGCCAGCACGTTGGTGACTTCCGACCAGATTCGGTCGATTTTTTCAAATCCATGACGCAGACGGTCCCGCACCAGATGGATCATCCATGCAATAAACGGCAACGGCAGTAATGTTACTAACGCTAACCATGGATTAATTGATATCAAAATAGCGGCGGTCATCAGCATCATCAATACATCGATGGCAAAATCGAGCAGATGCAGTGACAAAAACACGCAAATACGATCAGACTCGGACCCGATACGCGCCATCAAATCACCTGTGCGCTTTCCTCCGAAATATTCTTGCGACAAACGCAGCAGATGTTCATAAGTCGACGTCCGCAAATCGGCGCCGATACGCTCACTGACAATCGCCAGAATGTAGGTGCGCGCCCAGCCCAGAGTCCAGGCGATTAACGCAGATCCAAGTAAACCCGCCATATACAACTTAACCAGTCCAACGTTAATAGGCTTGCCATTTTGATATGGAATAAGAATGTTATCCATCAAGGGCAACGTCAGATACGGGGGAATAAGCGTCGCCGCAGTAGATGTGAGCGTTAACAAAAAACCCAGAATCAAAGACCATTTATAGGGTTTGGCAAAGCGCGCAAGCCGAAATAAAGCCCAACGCGACGAGGCTGCCCCCTTTTGCTCGGGACAGATACCGCAGGTATCTTCACCGGGCGGCAGCGTTGCCTGGCATTGCGGGCAAACCACCTCGTCCAGAGGATGCACCGGCCGGCCTGACAAATGCGACTGCAATTGCTGTTCAAAGTGGGTGATCAAACGCAGCGCCATGACGTTCAGACCCAGGGTATAGCGCCAGCAAGCCAGGCGCTGATGCTGGTCCAACAGCTCCAGGCTACCGATGCCGGCATGATCAAAATGACGTAACGACAATCCTTGTGCAAAAATCCATTGCTGCCACTCTGCATCCGCAGTCATTCGGGATAACACACGACGATCGGTCACAACTATCAAACCCCGCGTAAAATGCAGGGACGAATCAATATCCACCTCTAGCCATGCTGCAATTTTTTCTTCCGGCGCGATTTGCTGCATCACCTCTGCGCTCCATTGACCGGGCATAGATTGGGTACTGTTCTTTGATTTAAAAATCGGATTAAGGTGTTCGCTTGTCATCTAAACGGGGTGGTGCATCCCTTAGGGATGAAAATGGAATGAGTGGAGTGTTGCTTATTCAGTTTTCATAAGCAACAATAACGTCACATCAATTATGATGTTGATGCAATGTATATAAGATAGAGTAACGTATATAAGATAAAGTAACGATTCTGGTTGCAATCCGACTTCTGACGCCGCTAGCAAGATAACGTGCAACAGTAAATTTGAATAACTATTATGCTGCCGTATTTTAAGGGTTTTCCTGCGCTGATTGCGACCAATAGGTATTATTTATTTTTTTGTTCTGTGTAAACCATTTAACACTTAAAACGTTAAAACGTTAAAACCAATTTGGTATTCTCGGCAGCGTGCAATCCCAAGACTCACCTAATTATTCATGAAAAACATAGAATTTCTCCGAATTACGTCCTTGCGCGGACCAAATATATGGACGTATCGACCAGCTCTAGAGGCATGGATCGATATCGGAGAACTGGAAGATTGCCCTTCTAACGTCATTCCCGGCTTTAATAAACGCTTAACCGACTGGTTACCCTCCCTGATCGAGCATCGCTGCAGTTATGGCGAGCGTGGCGGTTTTGTGCAGCGTCTCAAAGATGGCACCTGGCCCGGCCACATTCTGGAACATGTCACTTTAGAGCTGCAAAACCTGGCCGGACTGCCGGGCGGTTTTGGCAAAGCGCGTGAAACCTCCAAGCGCGGCGTCTACAAAGTCGTCGTTCGGGCACGTCACGAGCAAGTCACCCGCGCAGCCCTGTACGCAGCGCGCGATCTGGTCATGGCGGCGATAGAAGATCGTCCGTTTGACGTTCCCGCGCAAATCGCCACTTTACGCGCAATGGTAGACTCGCTTTGCCTGGGTCCAAGCACCGCCTGTATCGTTGAAGCCGCCGATGAGCGTCGCATTCCGTCGTTGCGCCTGTCTTCTGGCAATCTGGTTCAATTAGGCCACGGCGCACGCCAACGGCGCATCTGGACCGCTGAAACCGATCAAACCAGCGCTATCGCCGAGAGCATTTCGCGCGAAAAAGATCTGACCAAAAGCTTGCTGGAATCCTGCGGCGTGCCGATCCCCGAAGGACGGCTGGTTGATAGCCCCGAAGACGCATGGCTGGCCGCCGAGGACATCGGCTTGCCCGTCGTCGTCAAACCGACTGATGCCAACCATGGCCGCGGCGTATTCATCGACTTGAACACCCGCGCTGAAGTAGAAACTGCCTATGCCGTCGCGCTGGAAGAAGGCAGCAGCGTCCTCGTGGAGCGTTTTGTGCGCGGTAACGAACATCGTCTATTGATTGTCGGCGGCAAGCTGGCCGCCGCCACACGCGGTGAACCGCTATCGGTTACCGGCGATGGCAAATCAAACATCCGTCAACTAATCGATATCCAGTTAAACAGCGATCCGCGACGCGGTGAGTTGGAAGAACATCCGTTGAGTCCGATCTTTCTCGATCAGGAACCGACCATCAGAATGGAATTAGAACGTCAGGGCTATTCCGCTGAAGCGATCCCGCCAGCCGATAAACAGGTTCTTATTCAACGCACCGGTAACGTCTCCATCGATGTAACTGCAAAGGTACATCCTAGCGTTATCGCGGCAGCTTCACTGGCAGCACGGATCATCGGACTTGATATCGCCGGGGTCGATCTGGTCGCTGAAGATATCTCCCAGCCATTAGATAAGCAACGCGGCGCGATTGTCGAAGTCAACGCCGGGCCCGGTCTGCTAATGCATTTGAAGCCAGCGCAAGGAGAACCGCAGCCGGTCGGAAAAGCGATTATTGATCACCTGTTCTCAGGTGCCGAGAATGGCCGCATTCCCATTGTAGGCGTTGCGGGTACCCATGGCAAAACCGTGGTGTCGCATCTGATTGCCCGTCTGCTGAGTTTAAATGGTCAACATACCGGTCTGGCATGTAGCGATGGCCTTTATTTAAATAACCAGCAAATTGAAAAAAATAGCTGTGCAAACTGGACCGGCGCGCATCGGATTCTTCTGAATCGCGCAGTAGAGGCAGCGGTCTTTGAAAACGGCGCGACCACAATATTATCCGAAGGTTTGGCTTATGATCGTTGTCAGGTGGGCGTGGTCACCAATATCGCTGCCAATGACACCCTGCCCGACTACTACATTGATGATGCCGAACAGATGGCAAAGGTGTTACGTACGCAGGTTGATATTGTACTGCCCACCGGCGTCGCTGTCCTCAATGCCGCAGATAAGCTGGTCGCGGCTATGGCCGATTTGTGCGATGGCGAGGTTATCTTCTTCGGTATAGAACAAACCCTGCCGATTATTGCCGACCATTTGAAACAGGGCAAACGGGCGGTATTTGTGCGTCACGGTCATATCATCATGGCGACCGGACAAGCTGAAATCATGTTGGCCCGTATCGCGACGATTCCGCTGACGGCAGATGGTCAACCAACGTTCCAGACCGAAAATGTACTGGCCGCGGTTGCCGCAACCTGGGCGCTGGGGATTGCAGTGGATTTAATACGTGCATGCATCGAAACCTTTAATATGGAACAAGTAGTTCCACTGACAAAAATACGGACAACGCAGTCAGCTTAATCGGATGACCGGTTCTCGATGCATCCATTAATATAGGGCAGCAAAATGGGGCCGCAGTTAGCTATACTGCATGGCACCCTAATGGACTGTGATTGACAATAAAAATGGGCTTACGCAAAATCGTTTCAATAAGTCGTGCCGTACACCCTAGGCCAGGGCGGCACGGATAGCACTACCCCGCTTGGGCGGTTTACGTAAGTTCTAAAAATGCCTCATGTCTGGATCGTCGGTTTCCGCTGGCAGTTCACACGTAGTACCGATTAAACTTGGTTGAACAAACCAGAAATTCAGGAAATTTGTTGATGGACGTATCCCGTATCCGAATTCTTCGTGGCCCTAATCTATGGAGCCGCCACACCGCAGTTGAAGCCATTGTGTCCTGCACGGAACCGGAGCGGTCGATTGACGGAATCATCGATTTCGAGACCCGTTTACGCGCGCGCTTCCCGCACATAGGATTCCTTGAATCGACTGGCAGCGATGATGCTATTTCGATGGCGCATGCGTTAGAAAGTGCCGCGCTGGCACTGCAATCGGAAGCTGGTTGCCCGGTCACTTTTAGTCGTACCGTGCAGGCGCTTGAAGCCGGCGTCTACCAAGTCATCGTAGAATACAGTGAAGAGGCAGTAGGCAAGTTGGCTTTTGAACTGGCTCAGGCGTTATGTACAGCTGCTGCCAATAATCAGCCATTTGATCTGGCCGATGCCTTGAAACGCTTGCGGGAACTCAATGAAGACGTTCGTCTGGGACCCAGCACCGGCTCAATTGTCGAGGCTGCGATCGCACGCGGCGTGCCATTCCGCCGTCTGACGGATGGCAGCATGGTGCAATTTGGCTGGGGGAGTCGTCAGCGTCGGATTCAGGCAGCAGAAACCAGCGCTACCAGCGCCATCGCCGAATCGATTGCGCAAGACAAAGAACTGACTAAAATGTTACTCAGCGCCGCTGGCGTCCCTGTGCCGCAAGGTAGCGTGGTATCCAACGCAGCAGATGCGTGGAGCGCCGCTCAGGAAATCGCAAGTCCAGTCGTGGTTAAACCACGCGACGGCAATCAGGGGAAAGGTGTCGCCGTCAACATCACCACGCGTGAGCAGATTTTCGCTGCCTTCAATGTTGCAGCAGAAATCTGCTCGGATGTGATCGTTGAACGCTATCTGCCCGGTCATGACTTTCGTTTATTGGTGGTCGGCAAAGAAATGGTCGCCGCCGCCAGACGAGACCCACCGCTGGTAATAGGTAACGGCATCAACACCATCCGTGAACTGGTCGATAAGGTAAATAGCGACCCTTTACGAGGTGACGGTCATGCCACGCCATTGACCAAGATCCGCTTTGACGCGATTGCTTTGGCAACGCTTGCCAAACAAAATTACGACGCCGACGCGATTCCCCCTACCGGCGTACGGGTCGTGCTGCGTAATAATGCCAATTTGAGTACCGGCGGCACCGCTACTGATGTTACCAATGATGTCCATCCGCAGATGGCTGCGCGCGCTGTGGCCGCGGCGCAGATGGTCGGGCTGGATATTTGTGGCGTTGACGTCGTTTGTAATAGTGTCCACAAACCGCTGGAAGAACAAGAAGGCGGTATCGTCGAAGTCAACGCCGCGCCAGGTTTGCGCATGCATATTACGCCGTCCTATGGCAAAGGCCGGGCCGTAGGCAAAGCGATCGTTGCGACCATGTTCGGTCCTGGCGACGATGGTCGCATTCCATTGATCGCGGTCGCTGGCACCAATGGCAAAACCACTACTGTTCGCCTGACGGCCCATATTCTGAGTTGCAATGGTCTGCGTGTCGGCATGACCAATTCCGATGGGGTCTATATTGAGAAACAACGCATTGATACCGGGGATTGCAGTGGCCCGCGTAGCGCCCGTAATGTATTGATGCATCCGGACGTCGATGCAGCGGTTTTTGAGACTGCACGCGGCGGTGTCTTGCGTGAAGGTCTGGGTTTTGATCGCTGTAACGTTGCGATTATCACCAACATTGGGATGGGCGATCACCTGGGACTAAGCTTCATCAGTACGGTCGAAGATCTGGCGGTCGTCAAGCGCGTCATTGTAGAAAACGTCGCCTCTGACGGCGTCGCGGTATTAAATGCTGGCGACCCTATGGTCACCAGCATGGCTAAAGTATGCCCCGGCTCTGTGACGTTTTTTGCTTACGATAGCAGCAATACAGTGATGTGCACACACCGCGCACAAGGTCATTGTGTCGTGTATGTAGAGGGGACAGATATCGTCTGTGCCCGCGGCACGCAGGAGGTACGTTTGCCACTGGCAGACATTCCATTGACCCGTAACGGCACCATTCGGTTTCAGATCGAAAACGTCATGGCAGCGACAGCAGCGGCCTGGGCCTTGAAACTGGATTGGGAAATTATCCGTACCGGACTGCGTACCTTTATCAATGATGCCGCGAACGTGCCGGGCAGATTCAATGTATTCGACTATCGCGGTGCCACCGTTATCGCTGACTACGGCCACAATCCTGATGCGATCCTCGCGCTGGTGCAGGCGGTTGAGAACATGCCTGCAAAGCGTCGCTCCGTCGTCATTAGCGGTGCCGGTGACCGGCGCGATGAAGATATTCGTCAGCAAACGCAATTATTGGGTGACGCCTTCGATGAGGTGATTCTGTATCAGGACCAATGTCAGCGTGGACGGGCTGACGGGGAAGTATTGGCATTACTACGCGAAGGCTTGCAAAATGCACGCCGCACCAGTGCCACGCAAGAGATCAATGGCGAGTTCATCGCTATCGACGCGGCATTGGCGTCATTAAGCGAAGGTGATTTATGCCTTATATTAGTTGATCAGGTTGAGGAAGCGCTGGAACATATTGCCAAGCGAATTGCAGGGCATTGATAGCCTATAACATCTACAAAAAAGGGATAACCCTTATCAGGGCTATCCCTTTTTTTATTTCCTGAAAATTTCTGAAGCACATTCATGCATATGACGAACCGCCCCTAACGCTGACTAAAGGTTGACTGGCGCTTGACGAAGGCTTGATTAAGACTAGATCGCCGTTTTATCCGCAACGCATTACCGCCCCTATCAAAGCTTAGTTATAACTTGGTTAAAGCGTACCTTACGCTTAATCGTCGTCATCGGGATCCAATTCGGGAAAGAGCACCGAAGTATAGCCAAAACGCGTGAAATCCTTGATCCGCATCGGATACAAAATACCATCGAGATGATCGCATTCATGCTGCACTACCCGTGCATGGAAATCATCGACGGTGCGATCAATTGTCGCGCCGTATTGATCGACACCCGTATAACGCAATTGCTGCCAACGCGACACCACACCACGCAAGCCGGGGACGGACAGGCACCCTTCCCAGCCTTCTTCGGTAGCGTCGGAAAGCGGCATCAGTACAGGATTAATCAAGACGGTCTCCGGCACCGGCTCGGCCTGCGGATAACGCGCACTATTTCTAAAGCCAAAAATAACCACACGTAAATTTACGCCAATTTGTGGCGCCGCCAATCCTGCGCCATTCGCCGCATGCATCGTATCGAACATATCCTTAACCAACGTCGCCAGTTCAGGGGTATCAAAGTCCGTCACTGGCTCCGCCTTCAATAGCAAACGCGGATCCCCCATTTTTAAAATTTCACGAACGCTCATAGGATCAATACTTAAATGAGTTATTAAAGGATTTTAAAGATATACCATTTATTGAAATTGCTTTAAATATTCAGCGAAATCGGGTCCGGTTTCCGGATGCTTCAGCCCCATGGCCAGCGTGGCCTTCAAATAGCCAAGTTTGGAACCGCAATCGTAACGCTGACCCGCATATCGATAGGCCAGGACTTTTTCTTTTTCCATCAACGCTGCAATACCGTCAGTCAGCTGAATTTCGCCTCCAGCGCCTTTGCCGGTCGCTTCCAGGCAATCGAAAATGCCTTGCGTTAATACATAGCGTCCGACCACGGCCAACGTTGAAGGCGCATCGTCTGGAGATGGCTTTTCAATGATACTTTTAACACGCTCCAGATTTGGCTTGAAAGGGTCAATGCTGACAATCCCATATTGCCTGGTATCGGCCCGGGGCACATCCTGAACCGCCAGCAGGCTACTTCCTTCTAGCTCGAAAACGTCGGTCATTTGCGCAAGTACTGGTCGTTCACCCGCGTCAACATCCATAAAGTCATCCGCCAGCAAGACCGCGAACGGCTCATCGCCAATGACGGGACGGGCGCATAATACTGCGTGACCAAGTCCCAACGGAGCCGATTGACGTATGAAAATACAATTTACATGTTTGGGAATCACATTGCGGACCAGTTCAAGCAACCGCATTTTACCGGCGGCTTCCAGTTCGCTTTCAAGTTCGTACACGGTATCGAAATGGTCTTCAATAGCACGCTTGTTGCGGCCTGTGATAAACACCATATCAGTAATTCCGGCAGCGACCGCTTCTTCGACTGCATATTGAATGAGCGGTTTGTCGACGATAGGAAGCATTTCTTTCGGTTGTGCTTTAGTCGCTGGCAAAAAACGACTACCGAGCCCAGCTACTGGAAATACTGCTTTTCTAATTTTTTTCATGGTTGCTTTCAAAAAGTGCGGAGTCTGTTTTCGTTTAGATTGCACGCACTTCGTTCTTGCCTGGCAATACTGGGCAGGATATCAGCACGCGCCGTCAGGAATATTGTCTTTATAGTAATTCTTTTATTAGGAGATTGGACTGATTTCTAATCCACTAGTTCGCCTATAAAGTTCTCGGGGATTCGATGACGATCCGGAGATTGTTTAGAATTACATCTATATTGCCAATACCCGCCTTTAAACGCTTAAAATCGGGCAACGCCGGTTAGTTTATAGTTTATATGTGACGAGCAAATGAAGAGAGGGAACTATTTATTGCCTTTTTTGCATGCAATCATTATCGCCGAATGTCGATTATGGCGCATTGTTTATTAAGGCGAGCCATTCAGTCTCGTTCAAAATTATCAGGTTAAGCTCGCGCGCTTTTTTTTCTTTCGATCCCGCACTAGCGCCAACAATCACCAAATCTGTTTTTTTAGAAACTGAGCCAGCGACATTAGCACCCAAAGCTTCAGCCTGTGCCTTGGCCTCGTTGCGACTCATGGTCTCCAGATTTCCGGTAAAAACTACTGTTTTACCAGAAACCGCCGACTGCGCCGATGGTCGTTCAAAATCGATAACCGTGACTAGTGGTTTGGCGCCCCCCTGACCTTCTGTCAGGGCTTTCAATACCTCACGGTTATGGGGTTCTGCGATAAAACCAAGGATGTCGGTGACCATGCTGGTACCGAGACCATTGATCGAAATTAAATCAGCGTAAGCTTCCGAGTCTGGATTTTGTGCAGCGCTCATGCACTGCCGCCATGCAGTCAGCGACAAATAATGTTTCGCCAGCAAGCGCGCCGTTGCTTGCCCTACTTGATGAATACCTAATGCGTAAATGAAGCGATCCAAAGAAATTATTCTTGCGCGTCGAATGGCGGCAAACAATTTACTAGCAGATGTCTCACCCCAGCCATCCCACTCGCGCAAAGGTCCGGTCATTTCATCGATACCGTCCCTGTCTTCCAGCGTGAAGATATCGACCGGTGTGTGTACCAGTTTTTTTTCATAAAAAAGCGCAATGTTTTTCTCGCCAAAACCTTCGATATCAAACGCGTCGCGTGAGGCAAAGTGCTTCAGCCGCTCAATCACCTGGGAGGGACACACCAAGCCACCCGTACAAAAACTGCCCACCGATCCCGCTTCTCTCACCACCAGGCTATCGCACACCGGGCAATGTTTCGGAAAAATATATTCGACGCTGTCATCTGGACGGGCCTCTTTGATAACGCCAAGAATTTGAGGAATCACGTCACCCGCGCGCTGGATAATCACCGTGTCACCAACGCGTGCGTCTTTCCGCACTATCTCGTCCTCATTGTGTAAAGTGGCGCGCTGTACAAGCACACCGCCCACGCTGATGGGGACCAAATGCGCGACGGGCGTGATTTTTCCAGACCGGCCAACTTGACATTCAATGGCTTTGATCACGGTCTGCGCTTGCTCCGGCGCAAATTTCCACGCGGTTGCCCATCGTGGTGATCGGCTGACAAAACCTAATCTGTTTTGCCAATCGAGTCGATTTACCTTGAGCACAACGCCGTCAATTGAGAATCCCAAAGAAGAGCGCTTGCGTTCGATATCGGCATAATAGGTGGCTAATTCGGCAAAGGACGTTTCGGACACTGCCACCAATCGACTTGGTTCATTTAATGCAAAACCCCAGGCTTTAAATTTATCGCGTGCCTCCCATTGGGTCGTGGCAAATGGCGCTGAAATTTCACCCCAAGTGTAGGCGTAAAAGCGCAGTGGTCGTCCCGCGGCGACGCTGGTGTCTAGTTGGCGCATGCTACCAGCTGCCGCGTTGCGTGGGTTAGCAAAAATTTTGCCGCCAATATGCGCCTGTTCCGCGTTAAGTTGCAAGAACCCCTGATCCGTCATGTACACTTCACCGCGCACCTCCAGGACTGCGGGCCAGCCGTCGCCCGGTAACGCGTGCGGAATGTCGCCGATGGTTTTTACGTTGGCCGTAATGTCTTCGCCCACCCCGCCACTGCCGCGCGTCGCGCCCGAAATCAAATGCCCGTTCTCATACCGTAATGAACAGGATAAGCCATCAATCTTCGGCTCGCAATCGATTTCCATGACGACATTCGCGTCCTTTAATTCGCGCAAAAAATTGCGGACGCCATCTAACCAGTCTTTGATATCGTCTTCAATGAATGCGTTGTCGAGCGACAGCATTGGTACGCGGTGTATGATTTTCTTAAACCCCTTGGCTGGCTCCGCCCCTACTTTTTCTGAAGGACTATCAGCACGTATCAATTCGGGAAATAGCGCCTCGATAGCGTTATTTCGACGACGTAAGGCGTCATACTCTGCGTCAGACACTTCCGGCGCGTCCTCTGTATGGTAAAGGTTGTCATGATAGGCCAGCAACTCGGCTAACTCTGCCAACTCCGCTGCGGCTTCCTGCTCGTCTAGTAGTTGCGGCGACCTATCAAAGAGTGAAGTACGATTTCGTGCCATTTTAGTCATTGTTTACATCCCTAGGCGCTTTAGCCGCTGTGTTTATCGCTGCTTTTTATTCGCTACGGTGGTGTGATATTTGTTTGCTGCGCTAATTACTTGATTCATTACCGCTAACAAGTATACAGAATAGGCGCTCACAACATGAAGCTTTTGCGATTTAAGGCGAAATAGGAGGTAACGATATGTTGATGCAGGATGGCAATCAAAGCCGAAGGGAAGATTAGCGCCCGGCAGACTGGGAGTACCACCGACCACACAAGACAAACTGCCGTATGGAGGAAGTTGAGCGGACGTAAGGACCACATTGAGGCAAGGCATAGCGCGACTAGCTTTGCCGGTATTAATTTTCTTTTGCGCTCAATGCCCTTGTGACACTGAGCGCTGTTGCCGAAAGGAACTCCCTGTTCCAATTGATGCGAACCTCGGTAACTGCGTCAGCTATCTGAACAGGACCACAAGCTTTATATTGTTTTATCGACCAGTTTCAAGACAACCTAAATATAGATCAGACTGTCTTTATACGCTCTCCGCGTTTTGCGAAACAAGAGCATTTTGGCTATAGCCACCTTGAAGCCGATGCATAATCGGTTTCAAGGCAGGATAAACATCACAATAGATTGAAAATGCATGGTCATACCGAACCCTTGCTACTGAATCGGGGGTCGTGCGCGGGACTAGCGTTACCCAACCTTTTTTAGCGGCATTATCGTCCACAAGTCCAATACCGACTGCCGCGAGCAATGCTGCACCCAATGCTGCCTCCACGTTTTCTTCGATGGTGTACACCTGATAGCCCGTGACGTCGGCGATCATCTGCATCCATAAGTCGGAGTGCGCAGCCCCACCTACTACGATCAGTTTGGCGTCCAGCGATTGTGCACCTTTGGCCCCCGCCTCAATATTGTGCCTTAACGCAAAACTGACGCCCTCAAGCACGGCCCGATACAGATGCGCCCGGGTATGAAACAGACTGAGTCCGATAAACGCACCGCTGGCCTTGGCATCCCAGACCGGACTGCGTTCGCCCATCAGATAGGGCAAGAAGATGATCCCATCAGCCCCCGGTGCAATATTTTTTATCTCTTCCTCCAGAATCTGATGTGCATCACCGCCCTCAAGTTGTGCAGCAGCCGCGATCTCGGCTTGACAAAATCCCTCCCGAAACCAGCTTACCGACGCTCCGGCAGCAATCGCGCCGCCAAATATATACAGGTCCTCGCGACTATTGTAAACATGCGGCATACTAATCAAACCGTGATGCGCGTCGACTTGCTGATTAATGTAGCCCCAACACATACTAGTGCCGATCATTGCAACGTGATTGCCTGCACTTGTTACCCCTGCCGCAAACGTGGCGACCGCAGCATCCACGCCCCCGGCGACGATAGCCGTCCCCGCGGCTAAGCCGAGGTGTGCAGCCTGCTCCGGCAACAATCGCCCTACCACATCGCTGGAGTTCACTAATCGCCCGGGCATCATTTGCGCCGGGATACCGAGGCAATCCAGCATTTCTTCCGACCAGCAACGCTGTCGCACGTCGTAGATGCCGCCGATATTGCCCGCCGAACTGTGATCCACCGCAATTTCGCCGCATAACAGGTAATTGATATACGCATTCGGTGGAAGAAAAAGATGCGTCCGTTTCCAGATGTCCGGGCGATTTTTTTTAATCCACAGCATTTTGGTAAAACCGTAGTAGCTGTCGACGGAATTTCCCGTGATGGTATACAGTCGCTCCAAATCAACGGTTTCGTTAATCCAGCGCACTTCGTCGTTAGCGCGGCGATCCATCCAGATCAGGCAAGGATGCAGCGGCTTCATCTGGCGATCAACAGGAATTCCTGCGCCGCCATACAGACTGCTGACACATATCGCCTTGATTCGCCCGGCGGGCAGACCACTTTTTCTCACAATTTGCTGTATGCATTCGGTAACAGCATCACACCAGACCGACGGCCATTGCTCTGCCCACAATGGCCTTGGCGTATCCAGCTCATAGCTACTGGCATGCTGGGCCACAATACTACCAGCGTGATCGACCAGCAATGCTTTGGTACTTTGCGTGCCTATATCGACACCAATGACGTAGTCCATACCTTGCCTCAGATAGCCGATGGTTTCAATAAAACTTTGATTGAATCGAACGAGTTAGCGAGTGCAAAGGCTTTTTCCCAGTCGTCCAGCGGAAATTCATGCGTGACAATACCTGTCGATGTTAGTAAACCACGCTCGAACAGATTAATGGCAACCGGATAACAGTACGGCCCCAAATGAGCACCACGGACGTCCAGCTCTTTACGATCGCCTATAATGGACCAGTCGGCACTAGTCTCTTTGCCAAAAACGCTAAATTCGACAAAGCGACCCAGCTTGCGAATTAACTGTAAACCTTGTGTTACTCCTGCCGGAACGCCCGTTGTCTCAATATACACGTCACAGCCATATCCATCGGTGAGCAAGTCAATAATCGCTTTTGCATCCTCGTCTATCGGGTTAATAACCACGTCGGCACCCATTTGACGTGCTGCTTTTCGGCGCTCCGGGACCAAATCGATGACCACTAGTTTCTTTGGCGTTTTTAGACGCGCTACTTGCACCATCATCAGCCCCAATGGACCCGCACCGGCTATGACGACCACGTCATCCAACTGAATCTCAGCGCGATTGACGGTATGAATTGCACAGGCCATCGGCTCAATAATAGCAGCGTCATTTAACGACAGCGATGCAGGGATCTGATGCACGATAGCCGTCGGAGGAATTCGCATGTAGTCTGCCATACCGCCATCGGCCACTTCACGCTGAAATCCAAATATGTGGTGCACTTCGCACATCCAGTATTTGCCCGATTTGCAGTAGCGGCATTTTTCGCAGGGCACAATTTGCTCGGCAATGATGCGGTCTCCCAGTTTTACGCCAAAATGCTCCTTGGCGCCGTCACCCGCCTCCACAACGTAGCCGAAAAATTCATGCCCGGGGACAACCGGTGGTTTAACCCACGCGGGTATGCCTTCGCCGCCCCAAAACATGGCAGCGCCGGAATGACACTTGCAATCGCTGGCGCAAATGCCACAGGCAGCAATCTTGATGACCAGTTCGTGACGTCCTGCAACGGGGCGTTTTATTTTTTCCAATCGATAGTCATTAGCCCCGTGGCAGACAACTGCTTGCATATCCGCTTTTCTGACTTTTTCGAGAGCATTTTTTTTATTCGTTTCAGCTTGCGTGTTAACCCGCATTTTGGCCTGCGATTCGATTTGCAATTTCGCTTGTTTCATATAATCCTAAATAATTCCTAGGGGCGAAATAATCTGCAAGATCAGCAGTAATTAAATCGCTCGGGCGTACTACGCAGATATTGTGTTCGTAAAACGAGTGACCAACTGGTCACTCGCTCAAGTACCTTTGCCAGAACTGCGGCTGATATAAATGGCGAGCAAAATAATGACGCCTTTAATGATGTTTTGAAGGTATGGCGATATGCCCATCATGTTTAGTCCGTTGTTCAAAACGCCGAGCATCAGGGCGCCAATCAACGTACCAATTATTGATCCGCGACCACCGGTGATTGCTGTTCCGCCCATGACTACCGCTGCTATCGCGTCCAGTTCGAACGACACGCCAGCATTAGGTTGACCGCTCATTAAGCGAGAGGTCAGCACCAATCCGGCAATCGCTGCGGTAAAGCCACTGATTCCGTAGACTAATAATTTATAACGAGGAACGCGGATACCACTAAGTCTGGTTGCCTCTTCGTTACCACCGATGGCATAGATGTAGCGACCGACCGGCGTATGGTTAAGTACGACATAGGCTAAACCGAACACAACCAGCATCATTAAAATCGGGGTCTGGATACCAAAAAAATTGCCACGACCGAAAAACTCAAACCATTGCGGCAGGCCCCCAACTGGATAACCGCCTGTATAAATCAGCGCCAGTCCGCGCGCAATGCCCATCGTCGCCAACGTGACGATAATGGGCGGCATCTTGGCATACGCAATAAAGAAACCATTGGCAAAACCAAAGGCAACGCCAGCCGCCAGGCCAATGAGAATAGCCAACGCAGGCGGCACACCAGCAGCCATCATTCCCGCGGTCAGCGTGCCCGTTAGCGCCATGACCGCACCGACGGACAGATCAATGCCACCGCTAAGAATCACGCAGGTCATACCTACCGCAATGATGGCGTTGACGGACACTTGGCGCGCGATGTTGATCAGGTTCGCAGCAGACAGAAAGTCATCGGTCGTTACGGTGACCACCAAGCAGACTAAAACCAGTCCGATAAAGGGAAAAAAAGCAGGAGATTTTTTCGATATTCTGAGTAAGTCTTTCAGTGTATTGAAATGCCTTACCGCTTTTCCCGTGTAATCCATACAGAGGATTTCAGGCTGTCGCATGACGCATTACCTCGTTTGAATTGATGGACTCGGCTAACAGTGTCTGCACAATCGCACCTTGTTTGAAAACCGCAACCCGGTCACACATTCCCACGACTTCGGGTAGCTCTGAAGATATCATGATGATTGAGTAACCTTGCCGTGTTAGCTCGCGCATCAGAATATAGATTTCTGCCTTTGCACCGATATCAATGCCACGTGTGGGTTCGTCGAAAATTAGGATTTTGCAGTAATGGTTAAGCCAACGCGCTATCACCACTTTTTGCTGATTGCCGCCGCTGAGGGTTGAAACCAGCGCATCGGGACCAGACGCTTTGATACCGACCTTGTTAACGACGATCTCGCTGGTACCAAGCTCGGCTTTTTTATCGATCAAAAAACCGTTATGCAAATATTTTCCAAGGTTATTGATAGAAATATTTTCCTTAATGCTAAATTCAATAATCAGTCCTTCCGTTTTTCTGCTCTCCGGTAATAAACCGATGCCGCATTTCAGGGCATCGGCCGGGTCTTGCAGAGAAACCGCAGCACCATCTATCCAGATTTCCTTATGCCACACGGCGTCGGCTCCGATAACCGCACGCGCCAACTCGGTGCGACCGGATCCGACCAAACCGGCAAAGCCTAAAATCTCGCCTTCGTAAAGAACAAAACTATTGATGGGACCGTCTTTCTTAATCTGCACTTCAATCGCTTCCAGCGCTACTCTGCTGGATTGCCGAGATGCAGGTTTAGGCGGAAAATTGCTTTCTAACTTGCGCCCTACCATCATCTCCACCAGTTCATCCAGATCCGTGCCAGCAATGTCTGAGCAACCAACATGTTTGCCGTCGCGCAAAACCGTGATACGGTCGCACACTTCAAAGATTTCTTCCATGTGGTGGGAAATAAAAATCATCGCTACCCCAGCTTGTTTAAGATCGCGCATGATTTTGAAAAGATGCTGTGCTTCAATTGGCGTGAGGGTAGCGGTCGGCTCGTCCAGAATCAGTATTTGTGCGTTAAGTGCTAACGCTTTGCCGATTTCTACAAACTGCTGATGGGCGACGCTGAGTTGGCAGATGTCGACTGACATATCAATATCGATGCCTAGCCTGTCAAATATTTTCTGCGCTTTTTCTCGCATGGCAGCTTTTAGAAGCCAACCAAAACAGTTAGTCAACTCACGCCCGAGAAAAATATTTTCAACCGCATTTAAATGCGGTATCAGGCTAAATTCTTGAAAAATAATACCAATCCCTGCATCAATCGCATTGTTGTAATTAGCGAACTGCTGCGGTTTGCCGCTGACGAATATCTGTCCTTCGTCAGGTTGATAAATCCCGCTAAGAATTTTCATCAAAGTTGATTTACCCGCGCCGTTCTCTCCTAGTAAAGCATGAATTTCACCCTTATCGACCGATAAGTTGATACCGGATAACGCCTTTACCCCGGGGAATATTTTTGAAATATTCTCCAATTTCAAAATCGTGTTCATTGTTGCCTTGTGCATTCAATCTTGGGACGCACTTACCCATCGGGACATGACGAGTTAGTGCAAAAAGGGCTAAAAAAGGTTACCAGTGAAACGTTGCGGCAGCTTTTTTATCCACCAACGTAACATCTACCGGGACCGTGGCTGGCACGTGTGCGCCCCATTTTTTCGCCATAGCAATGGCGAGTGCTATGCGAATCTGATCGCGCGGATATTGTGCGGCAGTAGCGATAAACTTAGAGTTGTACTTCTTGATCGCTTCGATAGCCTCGGGGGTCCCATCAACACTAACCAACTTTATATCCTTGCCGCTCGCCTCAATGGCCGACAATGCACCCAACGCGCCGGTATCGTTAACACTAAAGATGCCCTTTAATTTTTGGTTAGCCTGAAGGATATTTTCGGTAACAGTAAGTGCATGATCGCGTTCTTGTTTGCCATTCTGTGTGGTCACTATTTGAATGCCAGCGAACGTCGATAGCGCTTTCTTGCAACCGCGTACGCGTTCAAGAATCGGCACCACCGGGATGCCATCGAGAATCGCTATATCGCCTTTACCGTTTAAACTTTTTGCAAGATAGGTACAGGCTATATGACCGGCATCAAAATTCTTAGACCCCACATAAGAATCGATAGGCCCCTCAGCATTGGCATCTACAGCCACTGTCACGATGCCCGCTTCATGGGCCGATTTCACGGCTGACTGGATGCCGACCGAATCGGTAGGATTGATGAGCAAAATATCGACTTTTTTCTGGATCATGTCTTCGATATCGCTGATCTGTTTGGAGGCATCGTGTCGTGCATCGGTAACGATCACCGTCGCGCCGATGCTTTCGGCGGCATCCGTCAATGCTTCTTTCATTACCACGAAGTAGGGGTTATTTAGTTCCTGAAATGACATGCCGATTTTTAATGGTACTGCCGCACCGCTAGCGGCGATGGCGGGGAAACTAAAGGAAAGCATTGCAACGGCAGTAACTAACGATAATTTCTTTTTATAAATCATAAACGTCTCCTCTATTTTTAAATGACATCACAAGACGTATCGCTTACACCCATAGCATATGGCGAAAATCGCGACTGACCACACTCCCTGAATGCATTCTGGTAGTCTCAATTGATGCCTGAATAACGATTCGCTCATACCCCCTGTACAAGCGATAAATGCGTGGCGCATGACAACTCACAATGCAATTTCCCCTTATATAAAAAATCTTTCTCATGACTTTGGACGGGTTAATTAATTGACTAGTCCATGGCAATTAATCCAGCTCAATTAATTCAACTTGATTAATACAACTTAATTAACGCAGCTTTGAAAACACAGCCCATGTAATCCAGCCGACCTGACCGCGCCAACTTAACAAACCCAAATGAGATGAGAAAGACAAAAATGAAAGCGTCAGGCTTCCCCGAACTTTCATCGAGACGCGTTACACCTTTGTTCAAACAGCATTACACTTCGAAAGTTTTATTTCATCGCAGGCACGGAACGCTGACGGGGACATGCCCTTTTGCATTAAAAATTGGCGATTAAAATTGGATAGATTATTAAAGCCGACGTTGAAACAAATATCTGTAATGCTCATCTGTCCTTTGGTCAATAATTCACATGAAGCCTTGATTCGGAGGTGATTTACGTAACTGACAAAAGTCATTCCGGTGTGTTTTCTGAACGCGCGCGAAAAAGCGCTTACGCTTTGGCCAGTCAATGCAGCAAGATCGGGTTCATGGAGTTCAGTGGATAAATTATTACTGATATGCGTGACCGCAAGATTAATCTTTGAAGACATGAAATCAAGCGGGTCCGATGCGTAGTCGTAACTTGCCAGCCGCGTTCGACCTACATCAAGAGTCATCACCTCTAACAAACCCAAAAATAACTGTATGCGCCGAAAACCACGTGCCTCTGTCAATTCCCGCATCAATGGCTGCGCTGCAAGGGCTGTGCTGGGCGAAAACAATAAGCCGCTTCTTGACTCCGTTAAAATCGATTTCACTGACTTTAACTCAGGGAAAACATCGATTGCATTGAACAATGCCTCGCCGGGAAATTGAACCACCAGACAACGCTGTTTTACCGACTGTCCATCCGCTAATTCGCTGACCCAATTGTGCGGAAGATTGGGGCCCAACATCACCAGATTACCCGGCGCGAAGGTACCGATATAATCACCGACAAACATTCGCCCAGAAGTCGCCGTGACAAGATGGATTTCATACTCAGGATGAAAATGCCAGCGTACAGTCCTATACGGATAACCATGCGACCATGCGGTGAAAGACTCATCAACGCGTACATGCACCACTTCCAAATCAGGCTCCATATTCAACTTCCATCTTGATGAGTATGGGATTTTCAAAGCGCGATAGCCGACTTCTATCCGCGATGCGCTTATTGTTTCTCCATTGAGTCTTACTGGCATTTAAATGGAACATTGACGACACGACATTAAGGGTTGCCATTTCATAGTCTCCTACTAGTTTTGCTGCGCTGATCGTCAAGAGCATCAGAAAAAATAAAATATTTTCAAGGCCCGTTTCTGATTGCGTGATTGTTTATGCGCCTTAGTCTAGATGCTCGCAATCCAGCGCACCACCTCAATAATGCAACGCAAATAATACTTTTTTGCAAGGCGTGGGAAAGCCTGGAAATACTCTGTATCATCTCGCGGAAAACACTAATCAAACGACAATTAACGATAATTTTTCATTTCTAAAATCGCTCGGCGTAAACTATTTTTCGGGCACCTCGCGCCTTTTATATAGACGATTGAAACCGGGGATATATTTAGCAGATAGTGGGCGTAGGCTGTTGTAAAAACAGCGCTCTTAGGTTTTTATTTTGATAAAAATTTTACAAAAATTCGAAAGAAAATAAATTCACACTGCGAAAATTATAATTTTTGATCGCCGTAATTTTAATAACGAGAATTGCCGCCCTTATTCGCCGAACTGATTATTTATTTTCAATACATAGCTGAAAAGCTCGTTGGGTTGGCTGAAAAACTTACCATACTAACGGTCGAGATAGGCAGTCAATATTGCCAGCAGGGTGAAGCGTCTTTATTATTATTTTAGGCGTTTAGAATTAATATTCCTTTTAACATCGGAAGGCGAAAGAGATATAAGAATCAGGGCAATGGCGACAGCGTGCAAACAGCTGTCGGACAAAGCTTGGATGACAGAGAATAGGGATCGCGGCAGGATCAAAGCTTTGGGAGCGAGAGTACTCCGTTGCAAGTGCGCAATCCTGCGCCCAAAATTGACAACGGATGAACAAATTTTAGCTTCATAAAAGCTTCGGAGTACGTAATCGGCTTCGGTCCGAGGGGCGCGCTTGTAGGTAAAACCCTGTGTGTGCGCCCTTTCGAAAAACGCTATGTGGCAAAATTTAATTTAATTTTGATCCCAGCAAACACCTTTTTTATCAACTTCAATGCGGATTAGTTCATTGCTTCCACCGCCGAAAACGTTGCCGCCTGTGTATGTCAGACAGCCCTCGTTTTTGTATAGCACTTGCATCCGCTGCACGTCGTTGCCGAAATAAAAAGGAATCCAGCGTTTGCCGGTTTCATGCCGCAATAAATCGTCCGGTGCGCCTATCAATGCCGACACTGCTCTCATAGACATGCCCGGTTTGATGCGTGCGAATTTGCTGTCGGCAGATGGCGTGCCAATTACTTCTGCGTCTTTCTTGTCTGGACTGGATTTAGATCCGCTTTTTGAGACGCTTTCTGACGTGGCAAAGGGTGGCGTCATTTGATCGATTGCGTTGTGTGATGCGCAACCGGAGATGGCGATGGCTGCTGATATTAAGATGATTTTTTTATGCATTAACTTTCTTTCTTTTGGGTGGGTTGATATTTAATGTTGTTTTAAAATTTTCATGAGATGTTATCGCTCTGCATTGATTATTCGATTGTTCGATTGTTCGATTGTTCGATTGTTCGATTGTTCGGTAGCCTGAACGGCTGCTCTCCGCAGATGCTAATGAGCGTAATCCGAAATCCACTTTTTTTTGCTTGGCGAGGACGCTTACCAAAAATAAGTAACTAAAAAAGACGACCGCAGACGCGTTGCCGGGGGGCGCATGCCGGGTATTTCGATTCCCAGCGGTGAAAATACCAACTCGCCGAGTGGCTCAGACAGGTATTCAGACAACTCCCGAGGGAAAGCCGAAAGGGCAGGCAACGCCAATGACGGGCTTAGATCAACTTCAACGGCAGCGCCAATAGAGACGGCAATGGAAAATTTGACCGCAGATCAACATTCAACCGCTATCGGTACTGCTAATCCGGATGCAAAGCTCTGGCCATCTTTTTGGAGCTACCGCAACGCTATTTTTTCGACGCTACATATAAGCGGCACGACTCATTTCCTTTAGATCCAACGTATTTTGTGCAGGTCATTGCTACTCTACCTGTCAATAAACTTCTGCGCATACCGGCCATATTGGACTGCCGCCTCACGGGAGGAAGGTTTTTACCGCTGCTGATACAGATGTTGTATCAAGACGGCCCTCTTAAACTTGCCATGTCACATATTAGTTTGCGCCTTCTCGATCACATGCCTCCATTGCTTTTGATAACGGTGATTTTAGAAACACTAGTCCGTCGTGTGACTCATCGGCTGAATACATTGCGGTGACGACTTTTGATATTTCCTGTTTTGATACCAAGCTATTGCGTTTGGGGATGTACATCCATTCAAAATGTGGGGACAGTTCTTGCAGGAATTTGTCCACGGTGACACCGGCGACATTTCTCAAGTGATGTGGAGCAAATTCGACAATTAAATATTTCGACTCGCTCAAAATATTTTGCATTCCCTTGAATGCAAAATACTCAGAACCTTCAATGTCCATAAATATCAAATCAAATTTTTCTGTTACCAACGCTTTATCCAAAGGTTCTACATCAACCTCTACGATCTCAGGCTTGTCGTAGACGTAAGCCAGATCCAAAACCTTGGGCATACGCTTGGATCCGCCGCTATTGTCGCGACTTAAAATAAAAGGAATTTTTCCAGATATTTCTCCTGCAGCAAAATTATAAGATTTAACGTTACTGCAACCATTAAGCATCAGGTTTGCATTGAGATATTTAAAGGTGTTTGGATTGGCTTCTATGGCTACTAATTTTTTGCAATATTTTGATAATGGAACTGTCAGTGCGCCAATGTGCGTCCCAATCATAAGGACATCGCTATTAGGGGGAATCAACGACCTTACCAGATCAAGTTCGGTCTCATTGTAATTGCCTGTTCGCAGCAACTTTTTACTCACGGAGTCGTCCTCCGGATCCACGGCGAATATGCCATGCTTGGCCTGTACTAGTAGGCCCATTGCATACGGTCCGAACGAGGCCATTTTTTCTCGACGAAGTTCCGCTTTTTTTGCGCGTCTAGCCCACTTGGCTTTTTTGCGGACATCTCGAAAAAAGCTCAACATGCGACGGCGGCGAAGATTGATGTTTTATGACTGCCTGATATACGCGGTGCGCCGCCTTGTATTAACATTGGCTGCGACTTGAACGGGCACGGCCGGTGGCGAATCGGATAGAAATAGTTAAGAACTTGCATGTCAACTCCCAAAAACCGAGTTTTAACACGCATTTATTCAAACACCGTAAAAATCGCTCGCCCCAAACGCAAAGACTAGTGAATTACTTAAGAATGAAGATGAAAACAGGCAAATTCGGCCCCGTTCAAATGACATTTTTTCAATAGTAAAAATAGAATTTTAAAATTACACGGGGGAATTAATCAATCTGTTTTTAATGGTTTTTTTGTAAAATTTGATGATCAGATTACGTAGGAGACAGGGAAATCAGGGGGTCGTTCCGCTAGACCGGAATCCAGAGATTCGGCACACAGTGACGCAGGAAAGCGATATAAATTATGGTTAGTACGGTCACGCGAGCCTATTCAGCATGCCTTTTACTGAGGGCTCGCGTGATTGCCTTATTCAACTCAGATCGCCCATCCTCCTCCGTAAAATAGTGCGAGTGCAATGGCGATGGCAACCGTGCCTATTGTTAATTTTTTATACTCACCAGATACGATGCGGCCAATCACTAATGTGCAAAAGCCCAGCATGATTCCGGTGACTATGTTGCAGGTCAGGACGATAAAGACAGCGCATACCAGTCCGGCCATGGCATCTACCGTGTCCTCCATGTGCATTTTGCTTACACTACCAAGCATGAGCAAGCCGACATACATTAGCGCGGGCGCGGTAGCGTAAGATGGCACTAGGCCCGCCAATGGCGAGAAAAATATGACGGCGAGGAATAACAAACCAACGACTACGGCAGTAAGGCCGGTGCGTGCGCCTGCTGCTGTGCCCACTGTTGATTCGATATATGCTGCAGCCGGTGCGCCACCTACGAAACCGGCGAATATTGAGCTTAACGAGTCTGCCGTCAGCGCCCGACCGCCATTATGTATGTAGCCATTTTCATTGACTTGTCCTGCCTGTCCGGCCACAGCGCGGATGGTGCCCGTTGCGTCGAAGACTGCAGTCATCACCAGTGCCAGCACACTCGGTAATACTGCCATGCTGAGTGCCCCTTTAATATCCATTGCGCCGATCAATGATGCATGCCCAGGAGAACTCATTGCTGGCCAGGCAAACACGCCGGTAAATTTTACGGCAGGGTCAAATATAAGCCCAACCAACGATAGCGTTATGACGACCAATAAAATACCACCAGGGACACGCCGCCGTTCAAGCCCAAAGATCGCTGCCAGACCAACTATACTCATCACTACCGGAAATGAGGTGATATGACCAAGGGCGACCGGTAATCCCGGACCGGCGTTTTTGATCACCAGTCCTACGTCATTTGAAGCTATCAGTAGCAGAAACAATCCAATTCCGACACCAGTGCCGTGCGCTACACCAGCGGGCAAGTTTTGGAGTATCCACGAACGCACCCCAGTCACAGAAATCGCCGTAAAAACTAATCCGGTCAAAAATACTGCGCCAAGAGCAACTGCCGGGGAGATTCCTTTGCCGAGTACCAGCCCGAACGCAGTAAATGCGGTCAGCGAAATCGCACAACCCACCGCGATCGGCAAACGCGCCCAAAAGCCCATTATTAAAGAACCAAATGCGGTAGTCAGGCACACCGCTACAAACACGGCACTGACATCAAAGCCGGCTTTCCCTAGCATGTCAGGCACTACAAAAACGGAATACACCATCGCCAGGAAGGTCGTGACGCCAGCAATAATTTCACGACGTTGAGTGCTTCCGCGCGCAGTGATCTGAAAATATTGATCTATTTTTGCTGTCAGCGCGCCAGGTACTGCGATGTGCTCCTTGATATTAACCTGTGGATGGGGCTTAACCGTTTGCTCTGTCATGATCGAACTGCTCCTTTTTTATCCTTTGGTACGACCTTCTGGTGCGACCGTCCTCAGGGCGTCTCTCGTTTTATATTTTTTACCGCCTGGCGACCGATTTCCCAATCGCGTCTGCCGGGCTACTTGTCACATGCAATGCTTTGACTGTTACAGCTTATGTTATGGCCAGTAGCGAACCATCATGAGCGATGAATAGCCGCCATTTGAATTTGCATATGCAAAGCCCCCTAACGCTCCGCATTGCTTTTAAACTTACAACGTTTTTATCATAATCCGTGTAGTGGCGCCAATAGCAGCTGAAGGTCCTCGGGCGTGAATTTGGAGGCGAGCGCCCCATCCCTGCCTAGCACGCCTTCTGCCAGCGCGGCCTTTCGCCCCTGCAAATCAAGGATGCGCTCTTCTATACTGCCTTCGATCAATAGTTTATAAACGAACACGGGATGTTCTTGACCAATGCGGTGAGCGCGCGCCGTGGCCTGCTCTTCTACTGCAGGGTTCCACCACGGATCCATATGGATTACCGTATCGGCAGCGGTAAGATTAAGGCCTACGCCACCTGCTTTTAGACTGATTAACAGAATGGGGATGGTTTTGCTTTGGAATTGCGCGATTAGCGCACCGCGTTTAGCGGGCGGCGTCCTACCAGTCAGTGCTAGCCAAGGGAGCGCCAACCTATCGAGTTCTTCTGCAATCAAGTGCAAAAGCTCGGTGAATTGGGAAAATACCAAAATCCGGCGGCCTTCGGCAACTAAGGCCGGGAGCATGTCACGCAGCAGGTCAAGTTTGGCCCGCTCCATGCTGCCCGGGTGGCTGACTCCCTTGAGCAAATAGGGATCGCAGCAGACTTGCCGGAGTTTTAATAAAGCATCCAGAATCGTAATTTGTCCGCCGGTAAATCCTTTGCGCTTCAAAATACGCCGCACGTTTTCGTCAGCGGCCACGCGCACGCTCTCATACAGGTCGCGTTGATGGCCTTGCAGTTGCACGCGTTTGATCACTTCGGTTTTGGGCGGCAGTTCGGTAGCAACCTCATCTTTACGTCGACGCAAGATGAAAGGCCGCACCCGCTGTGCGAGTAATTGTGCGCGTAAAGTTTCTCCTCCCGCCTCAATCGGCTTGCGCCACAAACGGGTAAAACTACGCGCATCACCCAAAAACCCCGGCATTAAAAAATCAAACTGCGTCCATAACTCGCCCAGGTGATTTTCCAGTGGTGTACCCGTAATACATAAGCGATGGCGCGCATCGATCCGCCGCACGGCATTGGCACTGCGCGCTGCGGCATTCTTAACGGTCTGCGCTTCATCCAAAATCAGGATGTGAAAGTGCTGCGCTTCCAGCACCGTACGGTCGCGCCACAATAATGGATAAGTCGTCAGGACAATATCATACGAGGCCATACGGTCAAAATCCTGTTGTCTGTTAGGCCCCTGCAAAGTCAATACACGCAGGCTTGGCGCCATCCGTTTGGCTTCGGCCTGCCAGTTGAATATCAACGAGGTCGGCAATACAATTAACGCGGGCCTATCCATGCGACCGGATTGCTGTTCAATCAAAAGATGGGCTAGCGCTTGGGCTGTTTTGCCCAGACCCATGTCGTCGGCCAAAATGCCGCCCAGATGCTGCTCGCGCAGGTATTGCAACCAGGCCACACCATGCAACTGATACGGACGCAAGGTAACACCCAAACCGCTTGGCGCATTAATCGACTTAGGTCCGGAAGCCAGCGATAATCGCTGCGCCAGATCGCGCAATCCCGCATCGCCTCGCAATTGCCATGCGCCGTGGACGCCTGCCCGCTGCCGCTGCGACGCCAACAAACTTAAGCGCATCGCATCGAGTCGATACGCGTCCCATGCGGACAAGCGCAAGGGACCGTCTTTACGACCGGGATCGGATAATAAATCCAGCATGCTGCGCACAATCGCTTTAAGCGGCGCAGCCCGTGCTTCGATACGTTTACCTCCCGGTGCACGAAGAAGTATCACGGCCTCGTCGTCGATTAATGCGATTTTATTGGCATCCAGCCAGCGCGCATCACGCTGGATCAGATTAGCCAACAATGGGGTTAAATCCAGTGTTTCACCAGCAATCTCGATTCCCAGCGTCAGTAGCCACGAGGCGCCTGAAGGTTGACTTAACGAGGTCACCGCTGCGGGACGACCGCGCATGCGGGCCGCCACTTCTTTGCTTAATATTTCGCCTGTTTCGGTACTAACCTTTAGATGCCAGGCATCTACCGGAACGCTTTCATGGGCAAAGCCGGGAAGCACTGCTATCGACCAGCCTTCTGCCTGCAAAATCGGCAATTGATCTGCCCAGAAATCGCTAAAAAACTCTTCCTGAATTAACGTCCAGAGCGAATCAGTTCGCCGCTCTTCGGCCTCGGTACGCCATTGCAAATTCTGGGCGGGTAAAGGATGCAAGCCAAGCTCCCACACCCGATCCAGCGCGTCGGCCTCTGCCGCCAAATCGCGCAACAGCACGTGTTGCCCATGCTGATCATCCGTGTACTGCGAAGACGCTGGACGACGGTTCAATAATGCCGTCGGCGCCGGAATTTGCCAGTGCTCCCCATCCCCTGTGACATAGGTCCAGGCGATCCGAACGACAGTGACGTGACCGCCGCGCGGGCCAAATGGGCCGGACGGCTTCATCCCCAGCAATCCATCGCCACGGGTCAACGTTTGTAAGGTGAGAACGGGACGAAAATGGTTGCGAGATAAAGGCTGGCTGGTCATCGGACGTGGGCAAACATCGAGTCAATATTTTGAGGTCGCTAAATCGTTTACCTATAGTTGCAAGCCTGTATTTGCATACGCATATATTTGCTCACGATCCCATGATTATTTGCGCATTATTATGAGATCGAAGCTGTCTGCGTTATTGCTGAGCCGTCACCTTTACCACCAATAAAGTGTACCTACAGGGCAACTAAACGCAGGATAAATCATCCTGTGAAGTCGCCCTGCCGGTGACCGCAAGCGCTCGGGTGTTACGTTGGCTTTGGGCCTTTGCGATGTGGCTTCGCTTTTTTTGCGGCATCGGTACGATTGTTAAAATCGTTCTTGTTTTTGAACGGCGGTTTGTCCGACTGCTTTTCACCCACGCGCCTGTCTCCGCCCGATTTTGGGGATGCAAAAGACTTGCTGATGCCACTAGATTTGTCCGCTACCGGAGACCGTTCGCCGCCAGCATGACTTATGCGGAGCTGTTGCCCAGCAACCCACACGGTTTTTAGATGCTCAAGTAGTTCTTTTGGCATGCCTTCGGGTAAATCCAACGTACTGTGATCGTCAAATATTTCGATCCGACCGATATGTTTAGAATCCAGGCTCGCCTCGTTAGCAATAGCACCCACGATGTTCCCTGCCTTTACGCCGTGCTCATTCCCTACTTCGATACGGAAACGTTCCATGCCCGCATCAGGCTTACGATCATTGCGGTCGCGCTTAGGCGCTTCTGAACGCGCAACCGGCTCGTGCGATTCAGGGCGGTCTCTACGTTCAAATCTCTCAGCAGGCGCAGCGAACGAATCCCGCGGTTTATCGGAAGAAAACGCCGTCGTTGTAGCGACGGATTTGCTCGCGGTCTCCGGTGTGGTTCCGTCACGGCTAATCCGTAACTGCTGACCTGCGACCCAAACGGTTTTGAGATGTTCGAATTGCTCGGCAGGCATGCTAGCTGGCAGATCAAGCACACTATAATTGTCAAATATCTCAATACGCCCAATATTTTTGGAGTCGATCCCCGCTTCGTTGACAATCGCCCCGACAATATTGCCCGGTTTGACGCCGTGAGTGTGGCCGACCTCTATGCGGAAGGTCTGCATGCCGACATCGGGAGCGCGATCACCGCGCTCTTTTCTAGGCGCAGCCGGACGCTCACTGCGCTCTGCACGTTCCGGGCGCTCGCTGCGCTCAAATCGTTCGGGACGCTCGGATCGCTCACCGCGTTCATGACGATCAAATTTACCCGCAGATGATGACCGCTCATCCGACCATGCTGCAGGACTTGTTTCGCGCTGATTTTTTTCAATCAACAACGGCACATTGCCGCGGGCCATTTTGGCAAGGGCTGCCGCAATTTCAATGGCTGGTACGTTGTTTTCAGCCTCATACTCTTCAATAATGGAGCGGAATTGTTCTAATCCGCCAAGGGCGAGCACCTCGCCTATCTGCGATTTAAATTTAGCAATGCGTACATCATTGACCGCTTGAATACTCGGCAATATTAATGGTTCTATCGGCTGGCGTGTCGCCCGCTCGATCGCCTTAAGCAGACTTTTTTCACGCGGCGTAATAAATAATATCGCCTCACCGCTGCGCCCTGCGCGACCGGTACGTCCGACCCGGTGTGTATAGCTTTCAGGATCATGCGGGACATCGTAGTTAACCACATGACTGATACGCTCAACGTCAAGGCCGCGGGCTGCAACGTCGGTGGCGACCAGAATATCTATGCGACCGTCCTTCAACTGCTGAATAGTCCGCTCGCGCTGCGCTTGCTGAATATCGCCGTTGATTGCCGCCGCAGAAAAGCCACGTGCTTGCAGCTTGCTGGCTAATTCTTCAGTGCCCAACTTTGTGCGCGAAAAAATGATCATGCCATCAAATGTCTCCGCTTCGAGAATGCGCGTGAGCGCTTCAAGCTTCTGCATGCCGCTCACCAGCCAATAACGCTGACGAATGTTATCGGCAGTACCAGTTTTGGCGGCAATCGCGATTTCCGAAGGATCGCGCAAATAAGTTTTCGCAATGCGTCGGATGACCGACGGCATGGTGGCGGAGAACAATGCCGTCTGTCTGGTGGCTGGCGTTTTTTTGAGGATGTTTTCTACATCGTCGATAAACCCCATGCGGAGCATCTCATCGGCTTCGTCGAGGACCAGTGTTTTTAGTTGGGACAGGTCAAGCGTGTTTTTATCCAGATGATCGATGACACGACCCGGTGTGCCAACAACTACGTGCACACCGCGGCGCAACGCGCGCAGTTGCGGCTCGTAACTTTGGCCGCCATAAATAGGCAGTACATGAAAACCTGGAATATGCGCTGCATAACGTTGAAAAGCCTCCGCTACCTGAATGGCAAGTTCGCGCGTTGGCGCCAGAACCAATGCCTGTGGGGTGGTTTGTCTGATGTCAATCCGTGAAAGAATCGGCAGCGCAAACGCGGCCGTTTTTCCTGTGCCCGTTTGGGCTTGACCGAGAACGTCGCGATTGGCTAATAGAATTGGAATAGTTGCTGCCTGGATCGGCGACGGCGACTCATAGCCTACTTCTTTCAGTACGCGCAGAAGCGGCTCACTGAGATTCAGATCGGAAAATAAGGGCAAAGGTAATTCTGACATGGTGTAACTCGCAAGTTTGCTCGAATCGCAGTATGCGAAACAATGTGGTGCGTAGTTTACTCTTTTGTGGCCTGCGCGGGGCTATGCCGACCGCACATTCTGTTTGTATTCACAACAACTTGGACCAGAATTACAAGAGACGCAGGGCTAATGTAGTCATATTGACATCCAATTTGCAGATGGCCCTAGCGAGATGTTTTGGCATCTCACCTGGCACGGGTATATGTGTACGTTTAAAGCATACGCCAGTTGCGACCGCCAGACGGTTTTGCCGCAGGCCTTCGGCTATCGTCACCACAAGTATAGAGCGATACAGCGTCTTGCGACAAGGCTACCCGATTTAAGACCGAAGATGACTGCTGGAGCAGGCGCTATTGCCCGGTTTTATTTGATTCCTATGAAAAGCTTATTTTCTGTCGTACGGTCAAACCGACAAAAATTGCATAGTTCGATTGATAGTCGCTTAATATAGGTCACATTTGTAGTATCAATATCCTGGCTTGCAACGCTGTTATTCGTTATTTAATCCTGAACAGGATCTACCAAAATGATACGACTTGCATTGCTATTATTGGGCGCGGATTATTTACGTAAACGTTGGCGCACTTTGCGCTTCATCGGCTGGCTCTGGGTGCTCGCAGGTTTGATCGTATTTATAGACGCGCTGGATAATGCGCTATATTTTCCGATAAATTTCTTTGCCTGGATACTGATTGTCGACGGCTTGTCCACGTTAGCCGTCGCATGGACCGGAATAGGTGGCCAGCGGATCCTGCGTTACGTAAAAGGCATCGCCTTTCTAGTCGCTGCGGCGCTCATTTTGGCCGGACACCATCACGGCAATTTCATTCTGTCGATGATTTTTGGGACGCTGTTTCTGACAGACGGCCTATTGCAGTCTTTATCAGCGTGGATCGTGCGTTATCCACGCTGGCGTACCGCCCTCACCGGCGGATCGGTTGAAATCCTTTTAGCGATTTTCTTTTATCAGCCCTACCCTACGCATTATGTTGGAACAGTTCCCTACTGCCTGGGTTTGGGATTATTTTTCAGCGGCTGGAGCATGTTACTGCTGTCGTATCGGGTGCATCGAATGCCGAACGGCCCTCTGGGCAAAGTAGCACAAGAATTTTTTGCGCCCGGCGCTCAGCGGAATCATGCCTCTACGTCCAAAATCCCTGCACCTGTCGAGTGGGATGGTCCGCCAGCGGAAAATGAACGCGCACTCATCATTCACATATGGACGCCCGTTGGATCCTCAAAAAATCCTGGCAACAGGAGACCGTTGGTGGACCGGTATATTGCCTCTGTCGACGCCAACGGTGTGATTTCAACCGGGCATGCGGCGTTAGAATCGCCGGAGGGTATCTACATAAGTCTTTACCCTGATGTCGAAATTGATCGTTCCTCTGACGATTTTAGTCGTCTGCTAAGAGCGACGGATGAAAACAATGTACCGGGCGTATTCCAACCCGATTATCTGACTGAATCACAGGGCTGGTGCAGTTCCACTACCAAGGTCCGGATTAGAAATTACAGTCCGGAACGACTTCGGGCATTTTGGGAGGAATACAAAAAAGACGCGACCTATAACCTGACTTACCGCAATTGTTCCAGTACCGTATCAAAGGCATTAGAGGCAGCAGTAGAGGGCGCGATTGGTCATTTACATGGACCGAATCACGGCTGGATTCCCTTTGTGCGAATGCTCATTACGCCCGAACTTTGGGTCGCAGCACAAATTCGGAAGCGCGCCAAAACCATGGCCTGGACGCCAGGCCTCACACTAGACTATGCCCGTGCATTAAGTATGCTGGTTGACCCACGCCCTTTCGGCTGGCTCAAAATGACACGGCTCGCGCTGAAGAAAATTTACCGATCACGTCGGCAATGGCGTGAGGAACGATTGACGCTTGAAGAGCGAGGTCCCTCTCGCTGATACCAATACGTTCTTTCTGCGCCTCCTTGTCGGCTTCTCAATTAACCCACAATCAATTAGTCTGAAGGCTTCATCTTTAAAGGGGGAAGCTTGCTTACGACAGTTCGTTGAGCAATTTAATAACGCGCTCACTCGATTGCTGGAATCCGTTCAAAAGAAGTTTTTGTGCCTCCTCCTTTTTTCCGGATTGCGTCAGGCTCACGACGTTCGAGGCGTGATAGTGAAAACTCTTGTGCTCGGCGACCAGTTGCTGAAATGAGCTGTATTTGCCTAGTTGCTCTTGCGCAGATCCGTGCAGCCATTTACCCAGATCGCAACGGTTGTCGAAGCATATAATTTCGGGTCGTAAATATTCAGAAGATTTGCCTGCAAGAAAAGTGCTTAACCTGATTTTCCAATTTTCATGTGCAGCAATCGCGGCACCAACATATAGCTCGCGGGTGCTTTTAAGTTGCGATTCGGAAATTAATTCTGGTGCATTCTTTTTGAATTCACATCCGATCCAAAGATATTCTTAAAAAATTTTAGCATAGGGCACAGTACTCCTTATTGAGATTAATAATAATGACTGTTGATGCAGAACACCTTAATTTAAGTTTCACTAAAAGCGCCATGAGTGCTACGTTGCGTGCGAGAGCTTGATTTGTACCCAGGGCGGCGGCAAATTTTTAAGGATGGTCGATCGCATGCGTAAAATTTATTAGTGCAGCGATCAATGCAGGCTCTTTAAGCAGGAAGTGAGGTTGATATCTCACCGGTTTTACGTAAAAAGTGTTCCGGGCATTGGCAACTTAGAAGTTGTCTATGGGAAATAGTTTCGATTAATTGCAAAAGTGTCGCACTCACCCTTGCAGACTTTTATCAAATTCTTTGCGATCCTACCGTCTATGAGGCTTTTCACTGCTGGGCCATTTGCTAGCAATACACGCTGCCGCGTCAAAGTTCGACAATTTTTTAGGCAGCGAGCGGAAAAATTTCTCGGCTATGTAACAAAATCCATCATAAACGTAACGGAACCGGAGGAAGTGTAACCAGAGCTACCAGACACATTTCTGGCGATTTACGTTCGTATAATCAAAGCCTGCAAACTTGCTCTGGAATCCGTTATGAAACTTCCACTTACCATCGCCGCAATAATCGCTCGCAGTTTCCCTGCCACGGAGTGCCCCGCTGAAGGGCCTCTGAATGCAATCAGTCTGGTTTTAAAAACTCCACCGCCGCCATCGAAAGTTGAACTCATACCGAGTCCCCGCGCGGGCATGGTGTGGGTGCCGGGCATGTGGAACTATGTGTGCGGTTGGTACACCTGGCAAAATGGTGGCTGGGAGCTGGATAGAAAAGGGCAATGTTATGTACAGGCAGAATGGAAGCAATGCGCCGCCGGATGGCAGCTCCATCATGGGTACTGGCAAGAGCTGCCCAGAAATCGCCCGCTAGCAGAGGCAAGCGGCAAAATGGGCGCAGTGATTCCGTATGATCCCCTCGGGGCTTATCGCTAGACACGCAATGCGCCCGTGATCGAAAACGTAGTGTGGCGATAAAGCTGCGTATTAATTCCAAGTCAATCAGAGAGTGCCTGCGCTCGCAAGCGCCTGATGATTAGCACAAACGATCAAGCTAGGGGATGTCTGACGGACGTGTCTGCGTAGGCTTTTGTCCATACCTAATCGGCTGCTATTGTGTCCATCATTGATTAATCCTGAGTGATTTTCTTCCATAGGTGTCCCCCTTATATAGCTGGACACCATCATCGCGAATCTGGGTGCGGCTTTACCAGACGTGCTCAAATGAGCGCTTACGAAGAATCGTGCACTACGCTAAGCTGCGCGCTGGCCGCGCTACGACTTTGCCGGGCCGCA
>NZ_JAAOZT010000015.1 GCF_011947285.1 Glaciimonas immobilis
TTCGACCTTCAAGGGAGATTGCAGGGAGGTAAAGGATAACGGCAAGTCACTGGTACAGGTGAAGGACTGATACTTCGGACCAAATGTACTCATGTCGTGTAATCTGCATTAATCTTGATATATCTTTCTGAAAGATCGCAACCATAAGCGGTAAAAGCGCCCGAACCAATATTAAGATGAATAGAAATAGCAATCTCATTGCCTGTCAAATAGGTTCTTAACTGTTGCAATTGCTCTTCTCCGGCTTGCTGAGGATAAGCTTCGATTTCTCCGAAAAAAATCCGGGTACGTTCTGGCGTAATGTCCAAATCCTCTTCGCACTTACCAATTGCCATCGCTACCCGTCCCCAGTTAGGATCTGCGCCGTGTACTGCCGTCTTCACCAGAGGGGAGTTGATAATGACTTTCGCGACCCGCTTGGCTTGTGCAACATTACGCGCACCTGACACTTTGACTTCTAGTAATTTGCTGGCACCTTCGCCATCTGTCGCAATTTTGTGCACCAGACTTAAGGCCACCTCGTAGAGCGCATCTTCAAAAACCTTCAAATCCACTTTACCAGCTAAACCATTAGCAAAAATCGCTGCCGAATCGCTGGTCGATGTATCGGTATCAATGCTCAAGGCGTTGAAAGTTTTGTCAACTACGCGACGAAAAATTGTATCCAACTCTTCTGGTGATATCAACGCATCTGTGAAGAAAAATGCGAGCAACGTCGCCATGTTCGGCTCTATCATGCCGACACCTTTGGCAATACCCAACACGGTCGCTTTACCTACTTTGTGTGAAACTATTTTGGACTTGGTATCGGTAGTCATGATCGCCGCAGCGCAACATTCAAAGTCGGCGGTTTCCAAAGGAGGAACATCCGCTAGAAAAGCTCGGATATTGTCCATCGGGTACTGTCGACCAATCACACCAGTAGAGGCAATAATCAATTCATTTGACGCCACATCGACTGCCTTGGCAATACCCTCACGGACTTCCTGTGCATTTGCCAACCCCATAGAACCGGTAGCGACATTTGCATTTCGAGCAATCACTAAAACACCACGGGCATATTGTTTCACTGCTCGCGAGAGTTCAACACTAGCTCCAGCAAACCGTGAACGCGTATATACGGCAGAAACCGCAGCCGGCACATCGGAAATAATCGCGATAAAATCATCATGGGTATCTTTGATACCCAAGTTAGCGACAATACATTTGTATCCTTTTGGGTAAGTTAATTGAGACATTTGAAAATCCTATATTTTATTCTGTAGCGGGATCATATAGCGTACTGCTTACATTTGACAAACGGCTAGGTAGTAGGGCTCGATCTGGTTTTCCAGTGGGGGTTTTCGGAATCAAAACAATAAATTCGACTTTTGCAGTAATCTGCCTATCTTTTAATAAACTATTAATGCATGGCCTTAGTCGCTGCCAGTCTTCTGGCTGTGCTTGAACGATTACTATTGATTGCGATGTAGTGCCCCCCTGCTCACGCGGAAGAATTACTACCAAGTCCAGATCTAGAGTCGAAGAAATAAAATTTTCCAAAACTCCTACAAACTGAATACCGCTTGCAGTCACCAAAACATCACTCGTTCGTCCCATCGGCAAAAAATATCCCTCAGAAGTCTTTTTAGCAATATCACCAGTACGATAGCCATCAACTTGATAATCCGCTGGATACGGTGAGGCATAGTAACCAGAGCCACAATGTGAAGACCTTACAATGATTTCACCCACTAAATGATTTTTTGTGTTTGAGGTGTCAAGCTCAACGCTAACGTCGCCAATTGGAAGCATTCCGCAATCAACTTGTAAAACATCTTCAAAATTCGCCAATATCATGCCGAATTCGGTGGATCCATAAATACGTTTAATCTTAATTCCAAGCTGCTCATAAGCAGTGCGAACGACTTCGTTTGACAGATAAGCTCCTCCGCAAAATGGAAGTGCCAAGTAGGGTAGACGAATACCACATGTTGCGGATGCTTTGCTCAATTCCAAATATTGGTGTGGAAGCGCGCTTATTACACTAATTTTTAGTTGTTCAAGAAGTTCAAGATTTTCTTGAGCAGATGTGGCATTAGACAAGAATAATGTTGCACCCGTCAATAACGCGGGAAACACATGTAGATCTACAGCGTGCCCTCCATCAAGCGTATGGATGTTCAAATAACGATCATCCGCTTTTAGATTCGCACTTTCTATCCATTGTTGTATTTCAGAATAAAGTCGATCTTGTCGCCATAACGCCAACTTTGGTCTACCCGTGCTGCCGGATGTTTCCTGCATACGGAAAATGCCCGTGTATATACGATCAGGAATGTAAATAAAGGGCGCTGGTTCTTCCACATGTAATAAAAATGTTGGCGTGTTTATAAAGGGTGGCAGATAATCATCTGCGCACACAAAAAGTACAGGCGCGATCTCATTGATTCGTTGTTTTATATATTCATTTGTAGCTCTGCGGCTGATAGGGCAGTGCACCGCACCGATGCTGGCTAATGCAAAAATTAAACTAACATACCCTAGACTATTATCTAACCAAGTTGCAACCGGTTGACCTTCGCGAACCCCCGCTTGCATAAGCCGATTACGTAATGTTGCAATATCGCAAAAAAGTTCGCTATACGTTCTACTAGAACCAGAAACTTGCACTACTGCAAGCTTATTTGGAAAAATTTCGCCTAAGTTCTTGAATGCGCTCCATAACATTAATAAACCCTCTTAATAAGCTAACTGCCAAAATATAATTTGACATGCTCCCCAGCATTGCTAAAGCCAATAGCAACTAGTCGATTATGTAATAGCCCATTAGCACGCGTAAAGGTCAACGGAAATTTACCTTGATTATGAATAACTGAACAAATATCTCTGAGCAAGTAATCTGATATCCCCTTCTTCCTGTACTGCTCCTCAACAAAGATAAATCCTAATTGTTGATAACTCTCATTACTAGTGGTCAGGGCTGCACAACCACCGGGATGTCCATTAACATCAATAATGTACAAGTTTTCTCGCTCTAAAAGACTAAGAACTGTGTGGTAAGCCTGTTCTTCTGTAGAAATAATAGCTACCTGTGAATCACGTTCCATTCGAATCCGATAATCAACGAGAGTCGTAATATCGCCCGACGTAGCTAGACGAGTTTTCAGAAACGAAGAGCGATCATTTATATGAGGTCGACATTGTTTAAGCAGCACTTCGTTACGCTGATAGGTTAATGGTTTCCAATTCTGTGGCCAAGCCTTAATCAAAGATGTTGTCGTCGATTTTGAACCTAAAGCCATTCGTGGGCTTTGTAAAGTTGCGCTGATTTTATTTAGAAAATTCGGTTCAATTTCGCCAACAGGCAAGATGACTGAAACTCCAAATGGAGGCAATGTTGGTAGTAATGCTACCGATCCTATTAGTCGATCATTATGTCGATGTATATAAACATCTAAATTATCGTGTGAATCGCGTAATACACCGTATAGAAAGAGAAACGCTTCCCGGTCTGGAGAACTATTTATAAAGTTAATCAGTTCCTGGAACTGTGGTTTTAAAATTTTTTCGATATTCATTAATTTTCTCTCTCTATATTATTAAAAGGATTGGGTATGTGGTCCCAAACCTCTAGGCGAGAAAGCGAGTTGCATACGTCGAATCTTGATTCATTGTGTCCTAGTCCAATGCAAGCAGCAGATTGGGAGGCCCATAAAACTCCACCGATATCGCGGCGCCATATTAAAGCACTGTGATCACTAGAAAAGTTATTATCATTCGAAAATAATTTAATCCAACTTCCCCAAGCTCGCTGAGATGTCGATTTTGAATTCAGTTCAGGTAGAGGAGAATGTCGAAATAACGGTAAATGTTTATCAAGTCGGGGATGGGTTACTCCAACGCCACGAACGGAGATACCATGTATCCCTTTCCCTAACTGATACTTAATCAAGCGCTTAGTATTCCATTCATGGATTATCAATCCATTGGCACTAGCTTTACCTAGAATAAAGCCGGGGTAGTCACGTACCATTTCCTCAGACCATTGTTTATTATCAGAACTTAACTCTTGAAGAACCAGCTCTCCTCGGCTTTTTTTTGTGGTAACCGAAGGGGTTTCTTCTCGATTGACTATGAACGCGAGTGTATGTTTGCGCTCATTTAGCGCAAGCCAACTGCCCGCTGTCATTATGTCCATACCTCCAATGACTTCGGGATAACGAGTAGGCCAATGGCGCCCAGCTGAAACCCAAGTACGATTTAGGGCCTCATCTCTAATCGTCGCGACCATTATTGGCCAACGAGCAGATAAATTTACAGCTACAATCACTGTGCACATTGCTTTATATCGCTATATGGGTCGGGCCAGGAGCAAGAACATTTTTTTCAAAAGTGGTTTGTCCACGTAGTAACCTTCTATGCTTACTTACACTAAGTGCGCTGCGGCCATGAAGAGTACGCTGGTTATCTATGATCAGTAAATCACCCTTGCACCATTGATGGTTATAGAGATATTTTTCTTGAGTAAAATGTTTCTCTAGTGCATTAAAGTAATCTTGCGACGCTTGAGAAGATAAACCCTGAACACGAACATCCCAACTTTTCAATCTCTCCCCTATAAATGGTAAAGCCAGATTAAGTGACTTTACACGTCCATAATCTCGAAATGCAGGTATCGAAAACCAACCTTCTGGAACAGAAGTAAAATAGCCACGCTCAAAAGCAATGTATTCCAAACTTCCTATTAACAATGGAGTGCGCAGGCTATCAGGCATTTCGCCCCATGCCGCAAGCTGATCACATACTAAAGTCGCGCCGTCTGCGTCCACCCCTTGTACATCACTTGCGTAGAGGATAATTAAATCAACCTGAGTATTTAACAAAATACCATCTGTGTGCAAAGGCAACTTTCCTCGTCCAGTAATTACTTTGCCGTCTTCGGGAGTTCCGTCTATCTTTAGAATGTCAGAGAAGCCATAACCCACCAGAGCTTTTTCTTCCTTGTACTCTATCTTTTTTCCTATTTTTTCTACGAAACTACGAAAACTAGCTTCAGTTAGATCCACATTATGAATTAAAGCAATACCCGATTTAAGTACTACATTCAACAATGCTGACAATGGTGTTGCATTATCAACATGGCAGCCAAGCCCTGAAGAAGTCAACTGCTTTGATTTTAACAAAATTGAATTCGTCATATTTGCTCCATCTTATTTAACTGCTAAGAATTTTTCGTTTCGGGACACCTTGTGGATTGCTCGTTCGAAAATTACTGATGGTGCCATTGGAGAAAAGGGAGAAATAATGGCATCGTTAATTAGCTCAATTAATATTGCACCATAAACTTGATTCGAACTTGAGAGGCGCGATGTTTTACTATCGATCAAACCACTGAGTTGTGCTGCCAAGCCATTACCATGATGAATAGCTGTCTTTTTTCTCCAAGCGATCTCTTTCGGAAGCAATCTTTGTGCTGCCATACGCAAATGCCCTTTCTCTCGTCCTAAAGCAGTTTTAACTGACGGACAAGTGTCTAGGGCTATTCGTATAACCATAGGATCCCAATAAGGATGAGCAAGGTCACAACCGCATGCGAGCGCTGCCACATTGGTTAACTCGCTTGAATAACGAGTCTTATCGACCACTTTATGAATTTTTTCCCTAATATCTTCAGCAATACCAGAATCTACCGTCAAACCTGAATTAATAAGGTCGGATCCATAGCCAGTAAAAATCAAACGATTGCCGGCGGCCTTACGGCAAAATGCAGTAATTGCAACTCCTACTTCTACAGCCTCCCTGTCGGCGTGTCCGAAAGCACGAATTGTTGGTGCAAGAGCATTTAAAATATCCTCTTCACAAAACATGATTTTTATTAACGGTTTATTAAGTGCTTCTGTTAGTTGGCTTGCATCATCAAATTCATCGCCAAAATCTGTGCCTATACTAAATGCAGTCATTTCGGAGGTTTGTTCGGCAATCAATGCGGCAACTAGGCTAGAATCTACCCCTCCAGATACGAGTACACCAATCTCTCGCCCCTCGGCAAGGCGATTCTTGATAGCCATGCGTAAAGCGTTAATTTGAATCTCACCCGCTTCGATAGGATCACATAGCCGAGACGACTGTACAATAAAATTGTCCACACCAACTATGCGCTCAATCGTCAACTTTCCTAAACTAACATCAACTCGTAATCGACAATTATGTTGAAGACGACTAATATTCTCGACACAAGAATTTCCGTTATGCTGTATGCCAGTATTCTCATAAACCGTCAGTTCCGCGCCTGTCAAATTAAGCTATGCAGCTGTGACAGTTGGAAGGTCGGTACCGATAACGAAAATACTATTTGCACGATCACAAGCCCAGTACACCGGTGTAACATTTCTTCCCGATGTTATCGCCTGCAAATGACTTTCTGTAATAATAATGGTGTTGTTTTCAAAATTCGAGTTTAAACAAACTGATCTGCTTATGCCTCTGTCAACGTCAAAAATTGTAGCATGTTCCGAATCAGTCCAGCCCATACAATAACAATGAAAGACCTTGCTTGCGGATAAAGGAATTTGAGTAGCCTCGAATTTCGGAATCGATTTATTAGAAAAAAGTAGCCATGGCATTATTATCATAATATAGCTTTTTTAAATAGAATTCGAAAGTTTTCCGATGACCACTTTCATACGATTTTGTGCCTCACCAGCAGAAAATGCAGAACGATGAGCTTCTTTGCCAATGATACGAGTTTGCTCTAATCCAATTATGAAGTCGTGATTTAGGTATCTTTTTGTGCTCCTAAAGCCTGCTACTGTAAAATTTGCCATTCTCTTAGCGTGCTCCACAGCGGCATCACGTAAAAACTGTGCAGAAACCATTTGATGTAATAAGGAGTCATTTAAGGCTTTGTCAGCTGACCACTCTCCACATGACATCAACATATTTTGCATTACTGAGCGGCCAACTACTTTTTCGAGCATATAACCACCAAATGTACAGGCGATGCCCAATTGGAATTCTGGCATTTTAAGAACACAACAATCACTACCAATACGATAATCGGCAGTTAAGGCAATCTGAAGCCCTATCCCAATAGCATATCCAGCAATTGCAACGATCAATGGACAACGAAGTTGCAATGCAGCTATATATAAATCGGTGACATGATCAATCCATACATCGACTTCATTTCCACCAGTAAACGTAGATGTTTCGTGAAAACTCCCACCTACTCCGAAAGAGCGTCCTTTTCCGCTATATAACAAAACTGCAAGAACCGTGTCATCTTGATTAAATTGATTTAGTAATTGTATAAGTTGCGCCATTCGAGGCATTGACCACATATTATGACGATGTGAGTCATTAAACTCTACTATCGCGACGCCGTCCTCAAACTCAATTTGAAAATCGTATAAACTATAATCATAAGCTTTAGTTTGCATAAGATAATCCTTTTATATTGGATACATAAACGTTTATATAAACAAAGTTCATCAATTAACTGGTCATTGTTGTTATTCAGCAAGCAGTACTGACTTTACAAACGTTAGATAAATTTTTATATAGGACAAGTACGGAAATGAAATTTTTCAGTAAAAAGTTTATCAATTGCATGTGCGGCAGTTGTCGATAAGTCATAACCGCGCAGCGCATAAGGAATTTTGCGTGAACGGATTTACCACTTAATAGTTGACATCTGTTTTTCAAACAGGATTTTTCAGCGGTTAGCTGTAAATGCCTTACATGCTCTACCTGCGCACTCGCAATTCCGGCGTAGAGTATCCATCGGGAATAGGCATGCTTTCTGGAACAGTCATCAGGAACCTCAAGGCAACCTGCGAGCTGACGACAATGATGTATTTTTCCGACCATAGCGAGATCTTGTACGACGGCAATTGCAAGATTGCTTTCCATGGTCACAATACCCAGTTCGAGT
>NZ_JAAOZT010000016.1 GCF_011947285.1 Glaciimonas immobilis
CTCCCCCCTCATTTCCAACACCCGAGCACTCTGCTCATCATGATTATAGGCAATTACCCCCCCCCCACATTTTTAACAGTCCCAAAGTTTTGTTGCAGTTTCATGATCAGTCTTTGTGCAATTAATTTGCGGCGCCACTAATTGACAAACCTGCATTGGAAAGGTTTCTCTTCTGCATCCATCGGCGGTATTGCAAAGTTGCACCGCGGTGTTTAGCTGCTGAAGAACTAGGGCGCGCAATGCTGCTACGTTGGGATCTACGGCCTTGCCAGCGCTGAGCCGCGTCAAAAGCCCAGGTGGACCGCTATTGCGCGAATATTCGCCATCCCGCGCTCCAAGTAAAGAATGGGTAGCGCGTCGTGCCTTGAGTGTTGTTGCGTCATTTGGGGCCTTGATCGGGGCGACGGATTTTAATGTCGCACTTAACGCGCTGGGAGATGCCGCGTTTAGCGTGTTGGACAATCAGGCGTATGGACTTGGCGTGTGTCATTGAGAATTATTTCTCGAAAAAGTTGAAATCCTTCAGCGTAGGTACAACACGGCACTCAATTTCCCGTTGGCTGACGAATTAGAAAATGATTCGGCTGCGAAGGAATATCGCCGGCAAACGCAAGGCTACTAATCATGGAAGACCCAGGACTGCCTTTGCCTGCTATTCGTTGCCGGAACAGGGAACAAGCGGCGCACTATCTTGGTATCGGGGTGACTTTGCTCAACGCATTGAGAGTGTCCTGCGTCAAAGTTGGGCACCGTTGCATCTTACCGGCGATGTAGGGTGGACCATTGTGCCAGGTGAACTCAAGCGGAGAAATAAACCTGCGACGGTGAATCACCATTTGGCGCTGATTCGTAACTTGCTTCATATGGCATGGGACGAATGGCAGTCGATCGACAAAAGATTTGTGAAGCTGGAACTCGCGTTTGATAGTGGATCGGTACGCGAAATTTGCAACTGAGCATTACAAGCCGCAGCTGCAAGGATGGAAGAGGGGAGGTTTCAGACAGGTGTCTGATATAACGTGCTTTAGATGCAGAAAAGCCGCTGTGCAATCACTCGCACAACGGCTTGCATTCTGGCTCCCCGACCTGGACTCGAACCAGGGACCTGCGGATTAACAGTCCGTCGCTCTACCAACTGAGCTATCAGGGAAAAGAAAGAAGCAGAATTATAGTTTCAAAACATTCATACTGTCAAACATTTTGTCATTTAATTTGCAATCTTTTTAGTTTGAAAACGTTTTAAAAACACATTTCGTCTTCGTCCTAAAGAGCCGCTATATTAAAGGACTTTTGCAATTGATGCTACAACATAATCAATATTTTTCGTATTTAATGCAGCAACACAAATACGGCCGGTATCGATAGTGTGAATTGAGAACTCATCGCGCAGTTTTTCTACCTGGGCTTTGGTGAGACCCGTGTATGAAAACATGCCGCGCTGTTTGGTGACGAAACTGAAATCGTGCGCTGGTGCCTGTTCTTTCAATTTCTTGGCGAGCAGTTCGCGCATTTCACGGATGCGTACGCGCATGCCGGCTAGCTCTTCTTCCCACAATGCGCGCAGTTCTGGCGATGCCAGCGCCGTAGCGACTACCTGACCGCCGTGTATCGGTGGGTTGGAGTAGTTGGTGCGGATGACGCGCTTGAGTTGCGACAGGATGCGACCGGCTTCTTCTGCGGTCGTGGCGACGATGCTTAGTGCGCCGACGCGTTCGCCGTATAGCGAGAAGGATTTGGAGAATGAGTTCGAGATGAACAGTGGGCAGCCAGCGTCAGTGAAGCGACGTACGACTTCGCCGTCGGCATCAATGCCATCGCCAAAACCTTGATACGCCATGTCAAGAAACGGAACCAAGCCGTTTTGGGTAACGACCTGAATGACTTCGGTCCACTGGTCGCTGGAGAGATCTGCGCCGGTTGGGTTGTGGCAGCAAGCGTGTAGCAGAACAATTGCGCCGCGTGGCATTGTTTTCAATGCGTCTAGCATGCCCGCGAAATTAACGCCGCGTGTGGCTGCGTCGTAGTACGGATAATTGTTGACGGTGAAGCCAGCAAATTCAAACAATGCGCGATGGTTTTCCCAGCTTGGATCGCTGATCCAAACTTGCGTGTTTTCTGCAGAAAAGCGCTTGAGAAAATCTGCGCCCAGCTTCAACGCGCCGGTGCCGCCGATGGCTTGCACGGTAATTGCGCGCTTCTCTGTAATTACCGCACTGTCGGCCCCAAATACCAGTTCTTGCACGGCTTTGTCGTAGGCGGCCAGACCGTCGATAGGCAGGTAAGTGCGCGGCGACAGCTTTTCTATCAATTGTGCTTCGGCTTTGCGTACGCATTGTAGTAATGGCACTTTGCTATCGTCATCGGAATAAACGCCAACGCCGAGGTTGATTTTTTGTGGATTTTTGTCAGAATTAAAACCATCGGTAACGCCAAGGATAGGATCGCGTGGCGCCATTTCGATGGCAGTAAACAGGGATGCTGAAAGAGGAGCGTTCATCGTGATAACATTAAAAGTTAGCTGCCAACAGGAGGTTTGCAGCACGGAATCCGTCGAACTGTGGGAATCGGCATCAAAATGACGTGAGCGCTCGATATTTCGCCAACTGCTTGACCAATAGCGCGCTATTGGTGCTGCGAATCCGGCAAAATCAGTCCTCGCCCATCCCATTTCTCGCTTCGACTCCTGCAGTCCGACAGACTCCAGGTTAAATGCTGTGCCGGATCACAATCGACTCGGCGCGAAATTAATACCGCTTATTCTACCAAAGGTCGAAGCCCATGGCTGACAAATCACAACTTGTACCCGTTCCAAACCCGGTAGACGATTCTAAAGTCGTCACGTTTCCGAATTCGCCGTTTAAATTGTTCCAGCCTTTTTTGCCCGCCGGAGATCAGCCCGCGGCGATTGATAAGTTATCTGAGGGCATCGAAGACGGCCTGTTTTATCAGACTTTGCTGGGCGTAACGGGCTCGGGCAAGACTTATACGATGGCTAACGTCATCGCCCGGATGGGGCGACCGGCCATCGTTTTTGCGCCAAACAAGACGTTGGCGGCGCAACTATATAGTGAATTCCGGGAATTTTTTCCGCAAAACGCGGTGGAATATTTCGTGAGTTACTACGATTATTACCAGCCTGAGGCCTACGTGCCGCAACGCGACTTGTTTATTGAGAAAGATTCATCGATCAATGAGCATATCGAGCAGATGCGTTTGTCATGTACAAAATCGCTGATGGAACGACGCGATGTGGTGATTGTGGCAACAGTATCGGCGATTTACGGTATCGGTAATCCGAACGAATATCATCAGATGATCCTGACCCTGCGGGTGAAGGATAAGTTAAGCCAACGTGATCTGATTGCCCGGTTGATTCAGATGCAATACTCCCGCAATGAGATCGATTTTGGGCGGGGCACGTTCCGCGTGCGTGGCGATACAGTGGATGTGTTTCCGGCGGAGCATGCAGAGTTGGCATTGCGGATTGAGATGTTTGATGACGAGATCGACAGCCTGCAACTGTTTGATCCCCTCACAGGGCGCGTTAAGCAAAAGATTCCACGCTTTACGATTTATCCGGGATCGCATTATGTGACGCCGCGCGGTACGGTGCTGCGCGCGATTGAGACGATTAAGGACGAGTTGCGCGAGCGGCTGGACTTTTTCCGTCGCGAAAACAAACTCATCGAAGAGCAGCGCATCGAGCAACGCACCCGATTTGACTTGGAGATGATGCAGGAAATTGGTTTTACTAAAGGAATTGAAAACTACTCGCGTCATTTGAGCGGGGCAAAAGCGGGTGAACCGCCGCCAACTTTAGTTGATTATTTGCCAAAAGATGCATTGATGTTTCTGGATGAGTCGCACGTGCTGATCGGACAACTTAACGGCATGTATAACGGTGACCGTGCGCGCAAAACCAATCTGGTTGATTACGGATTCCGTTTGCCATCGGCGCTGGATAATCGGCCGCTGCGATTTGATGAGTTTGAGGGCAAGATGCGGCAGACGATTTTTGTTTCTGCGACGCCAGCCGATTATGAAAAACAACATGCCGATCAGGTCGTAGAGCAGGTGGTGCGCCCAACCGGTCTGGTCGATCCGCTGATTGAAGTGCGTCCGGCATTGAGTCAGGTTGATGATTTGATGACCGAAGCAAACGCTCGCATCAAGAAAAATGAGCGCGTGCTGGTGACGACGCTGACCAAGCGTATGGCAGAGCAACTGACCGACTTTCTCAGCGATAACGGTATCAAGGTGCGTTATTTGCATAGTGATATTGAAACCGTCGAGCGCGTGGAAATTATTCGCGATCTGCGTTTGGGTACGTTTGATGTGCTGGTCGGGATTAACTTATTGCGTGAGGGTCTGGATATTCCTGAGGTGTCGCTGGTAGCGATTTTGGATGCGGACAAGGAGGGCTTTTTGCGCTCTGAGCGAAGCCTGATTCAAACGATAGGGCGTGCAGCCCGTAACTTAAATGGTAAGGCGATCCTGTACGCGGATAAGATGACGGATTCGATGCGTCGTGCGATTGACGAGACTGAGCGACGTCGCGCCAAGCAGGTTGCCTTTAATCTGGAGAATGGCATTACGCCGGTCGGTATTCGCAAGGAAATCCGCGATCTGATCGATGGCGTGTATAGCGTGCAAGGGGCGCGGGAAGAGTTGCATGCAGCGCAAGACCGCACCAAATATGAATCGATGAGCGAGAAACAGCTTAGCAAGGAAATTAAGCGGCTTGAGAAGCAGATGAGCGATCACGCGAAGAATCTGGAGTTTGAGAAGGCGGCACAGGTGCGTGATCAGATGCATCACTTAAAGCAGCAATTATTCGGTGCGCCAGGTGTGGATAATGTTGTACCGTTTGCCTGAGCATTAAAATTGAATGTTCATTCAAATTATAGAATCATAAAACCAATAAATTGAGATCTGTTTATTGGTTTTTAATGAAAAATTTAATAGTATTTAACTATTCTTTTATGCATTTGTTAAGGTTTAAAGTTATTCATTTATGCGTGATACATCCATTACATCGATACCTCCTGAAATCCACCTGGCGCTGAAGTTGGCGCATCCATCCTGGCAGCCGATCTTAATGGAGGGCTTACTGGCGATGGCAGCGTTGCACCCCGACTATCTGCCCGATTTGGTGCTTTCCGATTATTTGCCGACTGAGCGACGTCTGTTTGCAGCTTTTGCATTGCCGTTGAATGCTGTTACATATGTGTTGGTGGGCGAGGGACCTTATCCGCGTGAGGGGAGTGCGACCGGAGTGTGCTTTATGGACGGTGCGGTCGGCGCGTTATGGTCTGAGAAAGGGCTTTCCAAACCGGTCAATCGGGCAACCTCGCTGCGCAATTTTATGAAAATGCTATTGGTCGCGAATGGCCAGTTGTCGCTCGACAGTACCACGGGCGACGCGATGGTGCAGGCTGCATCCTGGGCGCAAAAGAGCGATTCGGAAATCATTCAGACATTGCCCGATTTGCAAAATAATCTGGTCGAGGAGGGCTTTCTGCTACTGAATGCAACGTTGGTATTTCGGGCTTCGGTGCCGCCGGTCAAAGAGGCAAAACCTTGGGTGCCTTTTTTGCAGGCTGTTTTACGTGGCTTGGCGCAACGGGCGGATGGCGCATTGCCGACGCTCGTTTTGTGGGGCAAGATTGCTGAACAATTGCATGCACTACCTGTGGCGGCGCAATTTCCGAAGATCGTGGCTGAGCATCCTTATAACCTGACTTTTATCGGCAATGGCGGAATGCAGGCGCTATTCGGCCCTATGTACTTGCTGCGCAAACGCGCATGGGGAACATTGGATAATGTAAAAGATCGTTTAAATTAAACTCATTTGACGGAGATCGGTTTCTATCGCTTCTTCGTCCTCAATGGTCATGTCAAACTCAGACTGAGTGCGTTCAATGACTTCTGGCACGGCAGGAGATTTTTTGCTTTTCTTCTTGTCCGGCATGAACAGGTTGGCTTGACGGAAGTCATCCTCCACTTTTTGGGCCGCTTTTTCGGTTACGGGCCTGACGACGGGAGGTTTGATTTTGGGCGCAGGCTTCGCTTTGACGGGCGTTTCCGGCGCGGCACCCTGAGTCAACCAGGTTTTTAGCATGCTATTAAACAACCCCAGCAGCACTTCTGGTGGATTCTGGGTATACGCTTGACGGATCACAAGGCCATCCCACATAGCAGTGAGTAACAGCGCAACTTGCCCGGCATCGAGTTGCACGTCGATTTGTTTGCGCTGTTGTGCTGTACGCAACATATCGGCAAGTCCGTCCACCCACTCTGACTCCGCTTTTTTAATAATCGCGCCGACCTTTTTGTTGCGCAGGCCTTCTGCGTAGATCTCTGTCATCAGTCCCGCGTCGCTAGTCTCCGCGTACCGTTCGGCGAAAGCCTGCGTAATGGCATGGAGCGCTTGTGGCAAATCGTCGGTGTCGTGAAATCCGCTCAGCATCGTACGGGCCTGACGGCGCTCATCTTCCGCCATTGCGGCGATAATCGCGTCCTTGCCAGTGAAGTATCGATACACCGCGCCTGGCCCGAGCCCGACCTCATTACAAATTTCTTGCATTGACGTTTGGTGGAAGCCGGTTTTTCGGAAGCATTTTCCGGCGGCCTTAAGAATATCGGCGCGTTTTCTCTCGGCTCTATGGGTCGGTGACTGCGGTGTTTTGGATTTGCGGGTTGCCATACGTCGTGGTTCTGAAAAAGACCGAAAGGGGCGATATTATAGTTTGATCGGGCGTTAGTTTGATTGCTTGTTTTAAAGAATCCCGGACTTTTCCTCTTTTTTAGCACGTTATCCAGAGGGTAAACCGCCCGAACCGTGCAAGTTAAGTATTTGTCTCAAAAAGAAGAAAATAGTTCGCGCTTTAAAAATAGAATTTCAGCTAAATATATTGGATAAGTTATTGATTAATTAGGTTGTTTTTCAGAATGGGGTAATACCTGACGGATTCACTCAAGTTTGTTATACTAGACAAAATTATTCAGGTATTACGAGTAAAGAATTAAAAACAGAGAATTAAAGACAGCGAAATAAAGAGCGTTTTACGATCGGAGATTCCATGCGTTTGACTACGAAAGGCCGATTTGCGGTAACTGCGATGATTGACCTGGCATCGCGCCAAGGCAACGGTCCCGTCACATTGTCAGCGATCAGCGAAAGACAGGAAATTTCGTTATCCTATCTGGAGCAGTTGTTCGGCAAGTTACGTCGGCACAAGATAGTGGAATCGGTACGTGGACCGGGTGGGGGCTACAATCTGGCCCGCCCTGCCAAAGATGTCACGGTGGCCGATATTATTATTGCCGTGGATGAACCGCTTGATGCGACACAGTGTGGCGGTAAAGAAAACTGCCACAGCCCGGATCAAGAAGGCGGCGGCCGCTGTATGACGCATGATCTGTGGTCAACGTTGAACGCAAAAATGGTTGAATATCTGGATTCGGTATCGTTGAAAGACTTGGTGGATCAGCAAATTGCGCACCAAAAACCGAAACCCCCTGAACAAAATGTGGTGGTAATGCATCGTTCCCACCTGGTTGCTTGATTGGAGCTTGGAAAAAGTATGAACGCACCTCTGGAAAAAAGCCTGATAGATACATTGAAGGCACCGCACTTCCCTATATATATGGATTACTCCGCGACCACGCCGATTGATCCGCGTGTTGCCGATAAGATGATTCCGTACCTGCGTGAGCAATTCGGTAATCCGGCCTCACGTAGCCATATGTATGGCTGGACTGCAGAAAAAGCGGTCGAGGATGCGCGTGCGCAAGTCGCTGCGCTGGTCAAGGCTGATCCGCGTGAAATCATCTGGACTTCTGGCGCGACTGAAGGCAATAACCTTGCACTAAAGGGAGCAGCAAATTTTTATAAGACCAAGGGCAAGCACATCATTACGGTCAAAACCGAGCACAAAGCTGTGCTGGACACCGTACGTGAGCTGGAGCGCCAGGGGTTTGAAGCTACTTATTTGCAACCGCAAGATAATGGCTTAATTACCGTTGAGCAATTGGAAGCCGCAATTCGTCCGGACACGATTTTGATATCGGTGATGTTGGTTAATAATGAAATTGGCGTGATCCAGCCGATTCCCGAAATCGGTGAACTATGCCGCAAAAAAGGCATTATTTTCCATTGTGATGCAGCGCAGGCAACTGGCAAGCTTGAAATTGATCTGGAAAAATGGAAAGTCGATTTGATGACTTTCACCGCGCACAAAACTTACGGTCCGAAAGGTATCGGCGCGTTGTACGTGCGACGCAAGCCGCGGGTACGTCTGGAAGCGCAAATGCACGGCGGCGGTCATGAGCGTGGTTTGCGCTCCGGCACATTGCCAACCCACCAAATCGTGGGTATGGGTGAAGCGTTTCAGATTGCACAAGATGAAATGGCGACAGAATTAGTGCGTATCAGAGCACTGCGTGATCGTCTGGCAACAGGTTTGCAGACGATGGAAGAAGTGTATGTCAACGGTGATATGGATCACCGCGTGCCGCACAACCTGAACATCAGCTTCAATTATGTCGAAGGCGAATCGCTGGTCATGGCGATCAAAGACATCGCGGTGTCGTCCGGTTCGGCCTGTACTTCGGCCAGTCTGGAACCGTCTTATGTTTTGCGTGCACTTGGCCGCAACGATGAACTGGCGCATAGCTCGATCCGTTTTACTATCGGTCGTTTTACGACAGAAGAAGAAATCGATTTCACCATTGAGCTGATCAAAGGAAAAGTCGCTAAACTGCGTGAATTGTCGCCGCTGTGGGATATGTACAAAGACGGGATTGATATTAGCTCGATCCAGTGGGCAGCCCACTAATAGCTAACAATGGCTAAAAATAGCTAAGCGATAGCCAGCTGATTCCAGTATTTTTTGCAGTGAAGCTGCAAGTTCCATAACAAGGAGTAGCAAAATGTCCTATTCAGAAAAAGTTCTCGATCATTACGAAAACCCGCGTAACGTTGGTACGTTCGAAAAAGGTGATGAAACTGTCGGCACCGGTATGGTCGGTGCCCCAGCGTGTGGCGACGTCATGAAGCTGCAAATCAAAGTCGGTGCAGATGGCGTGATTTTGGATGCGAAGTTCAAAACCTACGGTTGCGGTTCGGCGATTGCATCGTCTTCACTGGTGACCGAATGGGTCAAGGGCAAAACGCTGGATCAGGCGATGTCGATCAAAAACACGCAAATTGCTGAAGAGTTGGCGTTGCCGCCGGTTAAGATTCACTGCTCGATTTTGGCAGAAGATGCGATCAAAGCGGCGGTTGAAGACTACAAAGCTAAACACGGCATCATCCAACATCAACAAGCTGCTTAATTGGGTGGGACTTACGCAACGCCCAGCGGCGTTGCGCTTTCCTAGCCACCTGCGCGACCAGGTAAGCACATACTGTTTGCGTTGGCAGGTGGGCAAGTTCGTTGCTGGGACGGCTTTGCGTAAGTCCGGGTTAGCGTTGATGTTGATTTGAAGGAATGCAACTTCTCGCATTTTTTTGAACAATGACTGTGGCTAATAAAAAAAAGTAACAGAAAGAGATTACAGGTTATGGCAATTACTCTCACTGAAAAAGCGGCAAAGCATATCAATCGTTACATCGAAAGACGTGGCAAGGGTATTGGCTTGCGTTTTGGTGTGCGCACTACTGGTTGTTCCGGATTGGCTTATAAGCTGGAATATGTCGATGAAAAGACAACTGAAGATGCGGTGTTTGAGTCGCATGGGATTCAGGTTTTTGTCGATCCTAAAAGCTTGCCTTACATTGACGGTACTGAACTAGATTTTGCCCGCGAAGGCTTGAACGAAGGCTTTAAGTTTTATAATCCAAACGTCAAGGATGAGTGCGGCTGCGGCGAAAGCTTTACTATTTAATGTGAGCAATCATGCATTGTCCGGCTCCGCGCATGGAGCTGTTGCTGGTTAAATTGTATGGATGCCGCGCCCACTGATGGATTAATTAAGCCTGTTGCTGTAGAACAGGCTTTTGTTTTAAGTAAATATGCAAAACCACTTCGACCTGTTCCATCTTCAGCAGCAATTTTCGCTTGACCTCACGGCGCTTGAACAGGCGTATCACGAGGTGCAGAACCAGATCCATCCGGATCGGTTTGCCAATGCGACCGGCGCAGAAAAGCGTGTCGCGATGCAATGGGCGACGCGTGCCAACGAGGCTTATCAGACCCTCAAAAATCCTTTCAAGCGCGCCGCCTATATGTGTGAGTTGAACGGTGTTGACCTGCAGGCAGAATCGAACACGTCCATGCCCGGCAGTTTTTTGATGCAGCAAATGGAGTGGCGCGAGGCGCTGGAAGATGCGCGGGACGCCAAAGATATTGAGGCGCTGGAGCGACTGGATAAAGCATTGCGTATAGCGCGGACCAAAGACCTGCTTCAGATTGCATCGACACTGGATGCGCAAGATTTTGAAAAGGCCGCGCAATATGTGCGGCAATTAATGTTTCTGGAGAAATTCGGCGAAGAAATAAGTAATACATTTTCTCTGCTTGAGTCTTGAAATTAATAACGCTTATAAAGAGCCTTAGAAAAAAAGCTTCTAACGTACATAGAGACCTAGCATGCCTGAAGTCTGGTTGTTCTTACTTGCAGCGATGACGTTGACGCTGGCACCCGGTCCGGACAATATTTACGTTCTGACCCGTGGAATTTCTCAGGGTAGAAAAGCTGGTTTGGTCGCGGCGCTGGGATTTAGCTCCGGGCTGTTATTTCATACGATGTTGGCCGTTTTCGGTTTTGCTGCACTGATCAAAGCGTCGCCGACGACGTATGCGTTGTTGCGATATGCTGGCGCAGGCTATCTGATTTACCTTGGCGTACGCACATTGTGTTCAAACGCAGCGATCCATTTGCAAGGCTCGGCTAACGCAATAAAATTGTCCCGCATCTATTGGCAAAGCGTGATCGCAAATATGCTGAACCCTAAAGTAACCTTATTTTTTATCGCATTTTTACCGCAGTTTGTGAACGCACGCGCTGGCCATATTCCAGCGCAGATGCTGTTGCTTGCCGCGGTGTTTATTTTGCAGGCGCTTGCTATTTTTAGCGTGATTGCCTGTTTCTCTGGTCTGGTCGGCGCTTTTTTTCAACGCAAAGCATCGGCCGCCACTTACCTGAATCGATTGGCTGGCTCGGCGTTTATCGCACTCGGTATTCGTATCGCTCTCCCGGAATAAAACTATGGCTCTTCTTCAAATCTCTGAACCAGGCATGTCCACCGCACCGCATCAGCATCGGTTAGCGGTCGGGATCGATCTTGGTACAACTAACTCGCTGGTAGCGACGGTTCGCAATAGCATTCCAGAAGTATTGAATGACGAAGAAGGACGGCCGTTAATGCCGTCCATCGTGCGTTATTTGCCCAACGGCCACGCGCATATCGGTTACAAAGCGCAAGCTGCGCAAACCACTGACCCGAAAAATACGATTGTTTCGGTCAAGCGCTTTATGGGCCGCGGCCTGAAAGATATCGCTTATGTTGAGAATCTGCCCTACGATTTTCAGGACGCGCCGGGGATGGTCCAAATCAAAACGATAGCGGGCGTAAAAAGTCCAGTCGAAATTTCTGCCCAGATTTTGGCGACGTTGCGGCAGCAGGCCGAAGACGCACTGGGTGATGATCTGGTCGGTGCGGTGATTACTGTGCCCGCATACTTTGATGATGCGCAACGTCAGGCGACCAAGGATGCGGCGCAACTGGCCGGTATCAACGTTTTACGATTGTTGAACGAGCCTACCGCAGCGGCGATTGCATACGGCCTGGATAATGCGTCGGAGGGCGTGTACGTTGTCTACGATCTTGGCGGTGGTACTTTTGATATATCAATATTAAAATTGACCAAAGGCGTGTTTGAAGTGCTGGCGACTGGCGGTGATTCCGCACTTGGCGGCGATGATTTCGACCATCGTATTTTTTGCTGGATTAGCCAGCAATCGCAACTCGCGCCGCTATCGGATAGCGATACGCGGGTCTTGATGGTCAAGGCACGCGAAGCCAAAGAATTACTTTCATCTAAAACAGAAGTCACGATTGATGCTGCGTTAAGTTCAGGCGAGCAGGTACATTTGACGCTGACTGCCGGAATCTTCGGCGAGCTGACCGCGCATCTGGTTGCCAAAACCTTGACGCCAACGCGCAAGGCCTTACGCGATGCCGATATCAATGCGGACGATATCGACGGGGTTGTGCTGGTTGGCGGTGCTACGCGCATGCCAGCGATTCGCAAGGCGGTAGGTGAATTTTTCAAGACCATCCCTCTAGCGAATATTGACCCCGACAAAGTAGTGGCATTAGGCGCGGCGATTCAAGCCAATTTATTGGCGGGTAATCGTGCTCCCGGCGATGACTGGTTGTTGCTGGACGTGATTCCATTGTCACTTGGGATTGAAACCATGGGTGGTCTTGCTGAAAAAGTTATCCCGCGTAATTCGACCATCCCTTGCGCCCGTGCACAAGAATTCACCACCTTCAAAGACGGCCAGACCGCGTTAGCCGTACACATTGTGCAAGGTGAGCGTGAACTGGTCAGTGACTGTCGTTCACTGGCACGTTTTGAATTGCGCGGCATTCCGCCGATGGCGGCCGGCGCAGCACGTATTCGGGTAACCTATCAGGTCGATGCGGATGGTTTGTTATCTGTTTCTGCGCGTGAGTTGCGCTCAGGCGTTGAGGCATCCATCAACGTCAAGCCGTCGTATGGTCTGGAAGATGATCAGGTTGCGAAAATGTTGCAGGATTCTTTTACCTCCGCCGATGTAGATATGCAGATGCGTGCGCTGAGAGAAGAACAAGTCGAAGCCGAGCGGATCGTTTTGGCGACAGAGTCGGCGCTACACAATGACGCCGCGTTGTTGTCTGAAGAAGAGCAGGTCGCGATTGCTGCATTGATTGTCGACGTCCGCGCTAAGGCTAAGGATAACGATCATCTGGCGATCAAGGCTTCTGTGGACGCGTTAGCGCGGGGTACCGAAGAGTTCGCCGCGCGTCGCATGGATCGCAGCGTGCATGATGCACTCACAGGTAAAACACTCGATCAAATCACATAGTTAAATCACATAAAATCCGTCTAGATTAGCGCTATACATTAGTTCATAACACTCAATATTGCAGAGGTAATTCCCGTGACTCAAATTGTCGTACTACCCCATCCAACCTACTGTCCTGACGGCGCTGTATTAGAGACCGTCGCCGGTCAAACGGTGTGCGATGTCTTGCTACAAAACGACATCCACATCGAACACGCGTGTGAAAAATCCTGCGCCTGTACCACTTGCCACGTTGTCGTCCGTGAAGGCTATGCCTCGCTCAACGAGTTAAACGATAAAGAAGAAGACTTGCTCGATATGGCTTGGGGACTGGAAGCAACATCACGTCTATCCTGTCAGGCGATTGTAGGGGATGAAGACCTTGTGGTCGAAATTCCAAAATACACGATCAATCATGCAAGCGAAAACCATTAACTGGTTTGAAAAGGATGAGCGCCATGAAATGGATTGACACGCTGGACATAGCACAATCGCTTTACGATAAGTTTCCGGAGGTTGATCCGACGACGATTCGCTTTACTGATTTGCATCGTTGGGTCTGTGAGTTGGAAGGATTTGACGATGAGCCAAATCGGTCCGGTGAAAAAATTCTGGAAGCAATTCAACTGGCCTGGATAGATGAATACACGTAATTAAGGCAGAGGCCGCATACGTAAATCGTAAGATTTATTGCTGGTTTATAAATTGTCGGATGGCCGGCTGGCACTCAAGGTCGTACAATTTACGCTATTAATGTTGATGAATAATGTAAAGCGTCGCTCTGACCTTAACGTAAAAACGCTGTCGCTAGTTTAACGTAACGACAGCGTTTTTTATTAGAGACTTTAAAACTTCGTGGAAAGGTTAACCGCGTCCTTCCAGATGACCATTTACTACACGCACTGGATCGCCCACGCGCCATTCTTGTGCAGATTGTGGGAAGCTCTGCGAGCTGCCATCCTCCATCCGGACACGTACGCGATAAGTGGTAGAAGTGCGGGTGCGACTTTCAACCTCATTACCAGCAAAGCCTCCGCCAACGGCCCCGGCAACGGTAGCCAGCGTATTACCATTACCATGTCCCACCTGATGACCGAGAACGCCGCCGAGTATTGCGCCAGCCGCAATGCCTAAACCACTTGGTTTGGCAGCTTGCTGAACGGCTTCAATCGACTCAACCCGACCACAACTGTAGCAAACCTGTGCTTGCGCCACCGGAGGCGGTTGTTGATCAGCGTAAGCAGGGCGCGGGGCAGTGTGCTTTTTAGGGGCGTAATGCAGTGGCGGGGCTTGCTCAGGATAGGCGTTTTGATTCGCCAATTGCGGTGGCTGCTGCGCCAGATTAGGTGGTGCCAGATTATTATTACCGTTAGTACCATTCACTGGTGCCGTCATCGGTGCTGTCATGGCAGTGCCAGGTGAGGGCGTACTTGAAGACGATGGTAGCAGACCAGTCACTGCCGCGACGCCAACCAGACACAGGGCTGTTACTGCAATAGCGGCGGTGGCGACAAGGGGGTGTATCCGGCTTTTTGGTGTTGTATCCGACATTATTCTCTCCTGGGATGTATTTTGTACTCGGTGACATCATTATCAGGGATTCTGATACGGAAGTTTAACAGGAGAATGTTTCAGATGTAATTGCTTGTAACGCAATGTACAAATTTTTGCCTTATAAATAAGGTTTTTTTATTAACTTATTTTATTATTATTTTCATATTAACGACGTAAACGCAAGCTGCCGCCGGAGTTAGCGGCGGCAGCAATTTGGTGCATCTCAAGAACCGATTACAGGATTAGTCGATGTTGGACTAATCTTCCCGACGCAGATGCGGGAACAAAATCACATCACGAATATTTGGCGAATCGGTGATGAGCATCATCAGACGATCAATCCCAATACCGCAACCGCCGGTCGGTGGCAAACCGTATTCCAGTGCGCGGATATAGTCAGCGTCGTAATACATCGCTTCTTCATCACCAGCATCTTTGGCAGCCACTTGCGCCTGAAAACGCGCTGCCTGATCTTCGGAGTCATTCAACTCTGAGAAACCATTGGCGATTTCGCGGCCAGTCATGAACAGCTCGAAGCGCTCAGTGATACCGGGCAGCGTGTCAGATGCGCGGGCCAACGGCGATACTTCGATCGGATAGTCGATGATGTAGGTGGGATCCCACAATTGCGCTTCTGCAGTTTCTTCAAACAGCGCCAGTTGCAACGCGCCTAGTCCGGCGGTGGCGAATGGTTTGACACCGAATTTTACCAATTCAGTTTTGATAAAGTCGGCATTGTGCAATTGCGCATCTTCATAATGTGGCGCGTATTTATTGATTGCGCCAACAATCGTCAGCCGTTCAAACGGCTTGCTCAAATCCAGTTCGCGGCCTTGATAGGTCAGTGTGGCTGTGCCATGCGCATCGATGGCGGCCTGACGAATGACTTGTTCGGTGAACGTCATCAACCATTGATAGTCCACATACGCCGCATAGAATTCCATCATCGTGAATTCTGGATTATGACGCGGCGATACGCCTTCGTTACGGAAGTTACGATTGACTTCAAACACCCGCTCAAAACCGCCGACTACCAAACGCTTCAAATACAATTCCGGCGCGATACGCAAGAACATTTGCATGTCGAGTGCGTTGTGATGAGTGATGAAAGGCTTTGCAGCCGCACCGCCGGGAATGGTGTGCAACATTGGCGTCTCGACTTCCATAAAGTCGTTTTTTTCCATGAAGCGGCGGATTGACGACATCGTGGCGGTACGGGCCTTGAACGTGCGGCGTGTTTCTTCGCTCATGATCAGGTCAACGTAGCGCTGGCGGTATTTGGTTTCTTGATTCGACAGACCGTGAAACTTGTCCGGCAACGGGCGCAACGATTTGGTCAACAAGCGCAGGACGTTGATCTTGATCGACAACTCACCAGTTTTAGTCTTAAACAGTGTGCCTTCTGCACCCAGAATGTCGCCCAGATCGTAATGTTTAAAGGCTTCGTATTCTGCTTCGCCAGCGAGTTCTTTGGTGATGAATAACTGAATCCGTCCATCGGCTTTAGGGCCGGAGGCATCTTGCAGAGTTGCGAACGAGGCCTTGCCCATGACGCGTTTTAACATCATGCGTCCGGCGACTACAACCTTGACATCGGCGGCTTCTAGTTCTTCCTTCTCCATCTCCGCGTATTGCGCGTGTAGGTCGGCAGCTTTCTGCTTTGGTCGAAAGTCGTTCGGGAATGCCACGCCTTGGGTACGCAGCGCAGTTAATTTGGCGCGACGTTCGGCGATGATTTTGTTTTCGTCTTGTGGGACAGGTTGTGGCAGATTGTCTGTCGTCATGTCAGGCTCTTTTTGATTGGTACTGTGGGATAGCGGTTGCTGGAACAACGGGTGCCGAATTGATGGCGGGTTTTACATCGCCGGAATGTGCCATCGTTGCGTCCGGTAATAATGCACCCGACGCAACGTTTACCTTCCTGATTCGGCCTTGCATTTCATGTAGTCGATACCGCAGTCAATACGCTAGACGCCTTGCTTTAGCGACGCAGCAATGAAGTCGTCCAGATCGCCGTCGAGGATGGCTTTGGTATTGCCACTCTCAAAGTTGGTGCGCAAATCTTTAATGCGCGACTGATCCAGCACGTACGAACGAATCTGATGACCCCAGCCGACGTCGGTCTTGGAGTCTTCAAGCTTTTGTTGCTCGGTCATGCGGTTGCGTAATTCCAGCTCATACAACTTGGCTTTCAGCATATCCCACGCTTCTGCGCGGTTACGATGCTGACTGCGGTCGTTTTGGCACTGGACGACGATACCGGACGGGCCATGCGTCAAACGGACAGCGGAGTCGGTCTTGTTAATATGCTGACCACCTGCGCCGGATGCACGATAGGTATCCACCCGGACGTCGGCAGGATTGACGTCAATATCAATCGAGTCATCGACTTCCGGATAAACGAACAAGCTGGAGAACGACGTGTGACGACCATTGGCCGAGTCAAAAGGCGACTTTCTGACCAACCGATGTACGCCAGTTTCAGTACGCAAAAAGCCGTAGGCATAGTCGCCTTCTACTTTTAATGTCGCAGTCTTGATACCGGCAACCTCGCCGTCAGATTGCTCCATGATCTCGACTTTGAAACCCTTGCGTTCGCAATAGCGCAAATACTGGCGCAGCAACATCGATGCCCAATCCTGTGCTTCCGTACCGCCAGCACCGGCCTGGATATCGATAAAGCAGTTATTCGGGTCCATCGGATTGTTGAACATGCGTCGGAATTCCAATCCTTCGACCAGCTTTTTGAGCTCTTCGGTATCGGCTTCCACGGCTTCTACGGTGTCTTCGTCCTGTTCGTCGCGTGCCATCTGAAACAGATCGCTGGTATCGCGCAGTTCGGACTCAATCTTCGTCAGGGTAAAGACGATAGATTCTAATGATTTCTTTTCTTTCCCGAGTTCCTGAGCGCGTTTCTGGTCACTCCAGACTTCCGGATCTTCGAGTTCACCATTGACTTGATCGAGTTTCTCTACTTTAGTATCGAAGTCAAAGATACCTCCGTAATTCAGTCTCACGCGAGGTGAGGTCGGCGAGGAGGGCTTGCAGGGAATTTAAGCGTTCGGCTTCCATGATCATGTCTCTTGCGATAAACCCTAAATTATACGCGACACCTAGGCGAGACACTGCATATAGAACCTAAAACCATCGGCGAAGCCACGTTCTGATCAGTAATTCGGCGTCTATCGTTGAGTTAATGTGAACTTTTGTCAGATTTGGGGTCTCAGAGCGGGAGCAATTTACAAGCCGGTAAGGGCTTTGTAACATTTAGTTCTATTTTTTACTGTACAAAAGATAATCGAATTATGTCAAAAAAGTTCCAAAAAGAAACTATCTATCCTTTAGCGTTAGGCGTTGCATTAACCTTTACGCTCGCAGGCTGCGGGTTATTTACACCGCCGCCGACACCACATGGCGAAGTGCAGGGCGCGTCCGTAACCGCTGGCGAGCTGGCGCAATCAGACGTGAACCGGGTCGCCACCCTTGCCATGCGCGACAATCTGGATAGTCTCTATCGCTTGCTGGACAAGTTGTACCGGCGCAATCCCGCCGAATGGAAAAAGACTGCGTCGAGCCGTGAAGACGCGATCAAGCGTGTGCGGAATTCGCTAGAAGCGCACCAGCCATGGGCCGAGTTGCAAGGCAAACATGACATCGCGGCACTGTCGCTGGCACTCGACGCCAATTTTCAGGGCGACCGTGCTGCCGCGTTTATTTATGCTACCGGCGACATGATGATTACTGCGCATGGTGGTAAAACGTCCTTTTATCTAATCGATGGTCTAAATGCGCAATATCTCTATAACGCGGCACGTAACATGGAAATCGCGACATGGATTTTGGGTAGCCGCCGCAGTCCGGCTGGTCAGATATTGTTGCTATCCAACGATATTTCGGACGCCGAGCACAATCTGAGCTTCGAGCGAGAGTTCGGCAAGATCATTGGCCGGATTGATTTGTTGTCGGTGGTTGTGATTGAGAAATACCGGCGTGCAGGTATAACTTACGCTCAAAATTTAGTGGGTGGAACGTTCTTGCAATTCTTGCCCGTACGCTAAAGCAAACTTACTGTGCTTTTTAACGGTCGTTATTGGAACCGTTAGTACATTTTTTATCCAAAACATTGCCGATGCTTATATCTGATCCGTCGTCACCGTAATCGCGGCATGCGGTGGCGTATGGGCGACGGTGGCCGCGACGGTGGTGATCCGTGCGCGGACCACACTAATGGCTTGTTTGAGCGCATACACGTCGCCAAAATACTGCTGCGGAATATTGATTTGATTGGCGTTGGCATCAATTTCTTCGATCTCACGTCGCCACTGCCTTACGTGGTCCTCGGTCGGATTTTTGGTGGCCCATATTTCATCTTCCAGAGATTTTATTTCGCGATACCAGACGACCAGCCGCTTTCTCATCGTGGCAGCATAGATCCTTGGAATGACCTGAAGCAATCCGAATAATAACGCCATAAACGGCAATAAAATAATAAATCGACGTTCAATAAAATTGGCTAGCCAGAACGGCAGATAGCGTTGCAAGAATGGACGCCCCGATTTGAAATAGCGCCTGGTTTCATCCGAGATCGGAAAGTCTTCCGCATTCTGATTGGGAAAGTATCCGCGCGGCGTGAAGTAGTCCTGCCCCGCATGGATTTCATTAGCGCCATCAAGCAGTAAATAGACCAGCGCCGGATGTAGCGCTTCTTTAGATACCAGCAACGCGGTTGCAGCTAATAACGTTACGTCGGTATGCGGCAAGTCGTCCGCCAGACTGGTGGAGGCACGGGGAAAGGTCACCTTTGACAGTGCTGGAAATTGACGCACCAGCGCGTCGGCCTGTACAAAATTCATGAGCTTCAGATCGCTTCTCAGCAGCGTTTGCATCATCTGCGAATCGGGGCGGCCAATAAAAAATGCCGCGTCCAGGCTGCCGTTTTTAAGCGCGTCGTACGCTTTATGTGCGCCCAGTTCCTGCAGCCTGGTGTTCTGTTGGGTCAGGCCATTTTGCTTGAGTAAATCGCTCGCCACAATGCGCAGGCCGCTCCCGGGAACGCCTATCGAGATACGTTTACCTTGCAACTGCGATAGTCGGTCGATGGCGGTGGTTCCCTGATAAAACACCCAGATGGGTTCGTACGATACAGCGGCAATGGTTTGCAAATTGGGGGCATCCATTGCATCGCCGATGCCAGACTGCACGAAGCCGACTTCATACGCGCTATGCGCATCCTTGAGTCGATCAAAATTTTGAACAGCACCGGATGACGGGCGTATGTCAAGGGTGATTCCTTCGCGCTTCAACACTTTTGCATAACGCTCTGCAAAACCGTGATAAATCCCACCATCGGCCCCCGTAGTAATGACAATTGTGCGCTGTACCGCAGGTTTTAAAATGGTAATCAACAACCAGATCACGCCCGAAAGCAATAGCACGCCACACACGATAATCATCCGTAACCGTCTGCGGGTCATCAGTGGTTTTTGAATGCGATGCAGGGGCGGGCGTGGTCTGGGCATAGGTTCGGGAGGCCGGTTGGTATCAAAACACTATCGTCTGCTTTGCTGCAGTGTTCAAGCTAACAAATCATCTGTGCTCGCGGTGTTTCTTCGTTACCGTATGTTCTGGCTGCAGCAATTATCAGCAGCCATCCAGTCGACGCTAGCGATCAAGGCTAAGAATTAAGGCTAAGAATCAAGGCTAACAATCAAGGCTAAGAATCAAGACTAAGAATCAAGGCTAACAATCGACGGTATTAAAATAAAAGGCGCAGTCTTTGCCGCCACAGGACTACCCTAACGCTTCCGCATGCTCCACCATTAGCTGAACTTTGGTGACACCGTTAAACTCATTGGCATCAAGCCGAAACGCCACCTTTGCCTTGCCGCCGAGGGCATCGGTGTGACCGAACCAGATTGCATCATAACGTACACCATTTCTTTCCAGCAGGAGTTTGAGGTGCTTTTCTTTCAGAATACGCTGACTGATTATTCTGAACTCATCGCAAAATACCGGGGGTGCAAAACCCTGTCCCCATACTTGTCCTTCCATCTGTTCGATAAATTGCGTGGTGTAATAGGCATCTTCTAGCGGGCCGTCGGTTTCAATGACGCGTTCAAGTTGATGTTTGCCTAACCACGCGCTGCCAACCTTTTCAAACGCGGCAGAAAAGGTATCGAAGGCATCGGCGCGTATTGTCAGACCAGCAGCCATCGCGTGACCCCCAAATTTTTCGATCAGACTGGGCGCATGTTTGGACACTAAATCCAGCGCGTCACGTAAATGGAACCCCGGGATCGAACGACCAGAGCCTTTGATCATACCGTCGCCGCCCGGTGCGAACGTTATGGTCGGGCGAAAAAACTTATCCTTTAAGCGTGACGCAACGATACCGATCACACCCTGGTGCCATGAAGCGTCAAATACGCTGATCGTGTTGCTGTCCGCCGGACTGAAATTGTCGAGTAGCGCGAGCGCGGTATCCTGCATGCCGGATTCAATCTCACGCCGTTCTTTATTGATGCCGTCCAGCTCTTGCGCAATAGCCCAGGCCCGGCCTTCATCGTCCGTCGTGAGGCATTCGATACCCAGCGCCATATCGGCCAGTCGGCCCGCAGCATTCAGGCGTGGACCGACAGCAAAGCCGAGGTCGAATGGCGTGGCGCGGCGTGCTTCTCGTCCAGCCGCACGGAATAGAGCGGCGATGCCGACGTGCATCCGTCCGGCCCGCATGCGTTTCAGGCCTTGCGCCACCAGAATTCGGTTGTTTGCGTCCAGTTTAACGACATCGGCGACAGTGCCAAGCGCTACCAGATCAAGCAGGACATCCAGTTTTGGTTGCGTCTGCGCATCGAATATGCCGCGCTTACGCATTTCTGCACGTAACGCCAGCAATACATAAAACATGACGCCGACCCCGGCCAGATTTTTGCTGGGGAAGCCGCATTCCGGTTGATTGGGATTAACGATCACGCGCGCGGCGGGTAAGGTATCTGCTGGCAAATGATGATCGGTGACCACTACTTCGATCCCGCGCCGGTTGGCTTCGGCTACGCCATCAATACTGGCGATACCGTTGTCAACGGTCACGATGATGTCGGGCGATTTTTCGCGCGCGGTCAGTTCGACTATTTCCGGGGTCAGGCCATAGCCGTACTCAAAGCGATTCGGCACGATGAAATCGACGTTTGCGCCCAGCAAGCGCAAACCGCGCAAGCCGACCGCACAGGCTGTAGCGCCGTCGCAGTCGTAATCGGCAACGATGACCATTTTCTTTTTCGCGGTAATCGCATCGGCCAAAAAGCTGGCGGCGGCACCGATGTGTAATAAACCGCTGGGCGCAATCAATGCGCTTAATTCACTTTCGAGTTCTTTAACATCGAGCAGACCGCGGGCAGCATATACGCGTGCCAAAACCGGATGAATACCGCTTTGGCGCAGACGTTCGGAATCGCGAAACGGATAGGGACGGGTGACGATGCGGGTCATTCTGCGGCCTCGGTTGCGGCTGATTGTTCGGTTGTTTGCACGGCGCCTGTAAATGTCGCTTTCAACGATGGCTTGACCCAGAATTTTTTGAGCGAAAGCGATGTTGTGGTCGAGGTGCCGATGCGCGTATTGTCGGTAAATGTTAGCGTTAATTGTTTGAGCTTGCCGTTTTGCATGGCCAGCAGTAAGGGATTAAACCAGTTACGTTCCATTGCCTGAAATTGTTGTATCCACTCGGACCATTCGCCGGTAAGTGCTGGCGCGATTAAATAGTCGAGTAACAGAAAAGCACGTTCGCCAGGCGTATTTACGATTTCTTCGACGGTGCCGCTGTTTTGGCCGGAGGCGAGGGGCCTGTGATCAAAAGCGCGCAGCCAACCGTGCAGATTGAAGGCATGACTATAATATTTTGGCGTACTAGTGGAGTCAATCGGCGGGACGCTCGCGCCGCCCCATAACCATAGTGAATTGACGGCTTGTTTGCCGCTCATGGCCCGTTGTTCGTTCAGGCTATTTTCGAACCATTGCATTTGTACTTCGTTTTGTAGTTTGCGCCACGCGCGATCACCTTGTCCGTGCGGCATCCAGATATCGACGTTGTGTCCACATGCGGCATCGGGGGTCGCCGTGTTCAGGTGTTGCCAGTCATCTGCGCGCATAAACCAGGTGTTGGCGTCGCCGTACAATAAGGTGCGGCGGTCTTCGACGAAAAGCGGCTTTGCCTCTTCAAATAGAAAGCGCGACTCTTGTTCCGATAACGATATCTGCCGAATATCGGTTAATACCAGATGATCGCGCGCGACATGGATGTGTGCCGGATGTAGTATGAACCAATGTCCCTGATCAGTATCCAGTCCGGCGGCGCGCATGGCGGCAATCGCCACGGGCGGACTGGAGGACGGCTTGTCGGTTGAGTTGGTGCCGACGTCGTTGATAAAGTTGGTATTTAGGTTGGTATTTGCGCCGCTACTAAAGACTGTACTTAAGCCAAAGCGCTGCGACAGCCACACTTCATGTGGCAACGCTCGGGCAAACTCATCCATTACCTGTTGATGTTGACTACCCCCTTTAGCGCGCGCGACCAGCGTGGCAAGAGCGGGCATGTTTAGTTCACGCAATATATCGCGTGTTAGTTCCGTGGGTGGCAGGCCAAAAGGCAGCAATATGTCGAGATGGTTCATGCCCGAATTGTAGGGCATCTCGGGACCGGAAGCATGGAAACCCATCGCCTTCATACTGTTACTGGCGAATTCTGTGAATTTTCCTATACTGATATTTTGTAGGAGAAAACCATGTCGCCAGAGTTGATCATCGATATGTGGAGTCGTACCAATCATCAAATGCCACGTGTTACTTTAGAGGACATCATAGAGATGTTAGCCACGGAGATTGCTAAAATTTCCGATAAGTTGTCAGAAGAGGAGCTTTATCGCATGATTGCGGTGGGTGCTTTGTTGTATCAGCGCACTCACAAAGAGATGGGCAGTGTAAGCGCAGATGCTTTGTTCAGGAAGTCCACGTACCGAGGCGGTAGCGCCTAGTCGGGCGTCTGGCGCTATAGACACTTTTATTTCTGTTGGTTTTTGCTTGGCAATGAATAAAATAATATTTAATAATAAAAAATAATGCCAAGCAAGAAATAATCAATAATCAATAAGTAATAATCGATAGGAGTTACTACCGGAAAGGGCAACTCCGTTCGAGGTGCAATTGATTGCGCTAAATTTTTGCTCGGAGTCCGTCAGTCCCTTGCTCCCATAGTCAGGTAGCGGCCATCTCCGCCACGGCGCTAATTTAAGGCGCCACACTGACTCACGCATGTACCCGGGGAAACGTGATTCTATTTTATTAATTTTTACCCATCCCAAAGGGCAAATACCTCTCAAATGAACGTAAATTGATCATTAAGTGTTTGATTTCGTTACAAACGATATAAGGCCTTCTGAAATATGGCAAACTGCTGGCTGATTTCGGGAGCCTGGCATTGAGCATTTTAAAAAATTTACCGTTTGAGTGGCTGGTCGGCATACGCTATACGCGCGCTGGCAAACGCAGTGGCCGTAACAGTTTCATTTCGTTTATTTCATTAATATCAATGGCGGGTATCGCCCTTGGTGTGGCCGCACTGATTGTAGTGCTGTCGGTAATGAACGGATTCCAAAAAGAAGTACGGGACCGAATGCTGTCGGTACTGGCGCACATCGAAGTATTTGATGGCTCAGGCGAAATGCCGGACTGGGAAGAAGTCGCCAAACAAGCTTTCAAGAACAAAGAAGTGATTGGCGCTGCACCTTATGTGGAGGCGCAAGCGATGCTTACCCGCGATGGCGAGGTGCGGGGTGTCGGCATCCGCGGTGTCATGCCAGCGGAGGAGCCGAAAGTCTCCGATGTGACCAAACAGATCAAAAAGGGTGATTTTAATGCGCTGAAACCGGGCGAATTTAATATCGTTCTCGGTAGCGAGTTAGCGCGTGGGCTGCATGCCGGTATCGGCGACAAGGTGACCATGCTGGCACCGCAAGGGCAGGTAACGCCCGCAGGCGTGGTGCCGCGTCTGAAGCAATTTAATGTTGTCGGCATATTTGAGGCGGGCCATTATGAATTTGACTCGTCGCTCGCGTTCATTCAGATGGAGGACGCAGAAAAAATGTTTCGTCTTACCGCGCCTTCTGGTTTGCGTCTGAAGCTTGTTGACATGTTGCGCGCACCGGAAGTCGCCCAGCAGTTGGCAACGACCATGCCGGCAAATCTGTATTTACGCGATTGGTCGCAACAAAATAGTAACTGGTTTGCGGCGGTCAAAACCGAGAAGCGCATGATGTTTATCATCCTTACGTTGATCATCGCCGTGGCAGCTTTTAATCTCGTGTCAACACTGGTAATGACCGTAACAGAGAAGCAGGCCGACATCGCTATCTTGCGCACGCTGGGGGCATCGCCGCGTTCGATCATGAAAATTTTCATGATTCAGGGCGCACTGGTGGGATTGATCGGTACTGCGCTAGGCGTGGGTTTTGGAGTATTTGTGGCGCTAAACATCGATGTCATAGTCCCAGCGATAGAGCACGCGCTGCATGTTCAGTTTTTGCCTAAAAGTATTTATGTGATTAGTGAGTTGCCGTCTGATTTGCGCTGGCCGGACGTCTGGACTATTGGCGGTGTGGCCGTTATATTGGCTTTTGTTGCAACGTTGTACCCAAGCTGGTGGGCTGCACGCGTGAAGCCAGCGGAGGCGCTGCGGTATGAATAATTCTGTCAATCCTCACAATAACGGACAACGCATGAATGAAATAATCTTGTCGAGCCGCGGCTTGGGAAAAACCTTTACCCAGGGCAGCTACTCGGTCAAGGTGCTGAGCGGTATCGATATTGATGTTTGCAAAGGTGAACAAGTCGCCATCGTCGGTGCTTCTGGCTCCGGTAAGTCGACCTTGTTGCATTTGCTGGGCGGGCTGGACACACCGACCACCGGAGGCGTCACGTTGTTGGGCAAGGATTTAAGTAATTTGGGCGAAAAAGCGCGCGGTGATCTGCGCAATACAGCGCTCGGTTTCGTCTATCAATTCCACCACTTGCTGCCTGAGTTTTCTGCCCTCGACAACGTGGCCATGCCGTTGATGATACGCCGCTTAAGTCGCGCCGACGCCCAAGAGCAAGCCCACGCGGTGTTGTCGCGGGTTGGCCTGGCTAAACGTGTAATCCATGTGCCGGGTGAGTTATCCGGCGGTGAGCGTCAACGGGTGGCACTGGCGCGAGCGTTGGTTACGCAGCCCGCTTGTGTGCTGGCCGATGAGCCGACGGGTAATCTGGATCGTGCCACGGCGCAGATGACATTTGATCTGATGCTGGAATTGTCAGAAACGATGGGGACCGCCTTTGTCATCGTGACACATGATATTGAACTGGCGCGCCGCTGCGGACGTATTTTGCGTTTGTCTGAAAATGGTTTGGAGCCGTATGTTGATTAACCAGATGTCCTGTAAGGACTATGGAGATCAGCAACAATTAGCAACGATCAGCAGCAATCCGCAACGAACAGTAAGAATCAGTAAGAATTAGTATCGACAATTCGGATCACTGGCGGAATGGCGTGACCGCCAGGTTCTGAGTTATCAATGCGATGGCTGAGTGCCAGCCCACAAGCGCAAACGTCGCACTTCACAACCCAAAGCGCGAGTGTTCAAATCGTGGATCCGGACCATTCTCTAGCTTGGCGACGATACCGGTTTTATCAAAGTACACCGTCATCAGAGAATTCCACACGCCGCTTTCCTTAAAGCCATAATTCCAGCCCTCAAGTTGTACGCGGCTATAAAATACTGTGTTCAGCGGATGCCCGACAAGTCGCAAAACGTCCTCTTTATTCGCCTGACCAACCTTGATTTTCGCAAATTGCTCGAGAGTCAACACTTGCTGATACGAAATCAAATGTCCATCCGGGCCGATTCGCGCCATGTGGGTCTCCTGACCAAATGCACCTTGATCGTATTCTAATAGTCTTTCGTTGCCATTTTGATAGGTTGCGTTGGGTCTGCCGAGGCGACTTATTACCTGAGATTCCGGATCGCCGGGATTGACAGGGATGGCACAACCAGCGACGGCTATTACAGATATAAGTAGAAGCAGGGTACGGTAACGGTTTTTCATGATCGGTTTCCTAAGGTAAGCTTGGATGGGCGTTTATATGGCGCAACGGATCGCTGAAGTCTCGGATGGGCCTATATAATCACTTTATACTGCGGTCTTCAGGAGCGCCAATATTCACCTGCGGTCAAGACGGCTGATAATTTTTAGACGTTTTCAGTAACTATATAATAATGCTTATGCGACATATACGTCACCGACCGTTCAAAATGCTAAGTAATTGAATGCACGGACAATTTGCTATATACTGCGCCCTTGGTCTATGTGGGCCAAATTTAATTGTATTCACGGTATATGGGGTTTCTACTCTATACACCGCTTGTGAAAGGTAAGTATGACTATCGTAAAAACAGCAAAAGCCGCTATTGTCGCTGACAATGCACGCGCGCAAAATGATACTGGTTCGCCAGAAGTGCAAGTCGCTTTGTTGACAGCACGTATTAACGACCTGAATGGTCACTTTAAAGCACACGCTAAAGATCATCATTCCCGTCGCGGTCTGATCATGATGGTAAACCGTCGTAAGAGCCTGTTGTCTTACCTCAAAGGTAAAGACTTGAACCGTTATCGCTCGCTGATTGAAAAACTCGGTTTGCGTAAATAATAGGCTTGTCATCGATCTTCAATATGTTGTTTCGTTATTTAGCGACGCTGTTGTTGCTCGGTCGATAGGTAAAATGCCTGCGTCAGTTTCTGACGCAGGCATTTTTGCTTTTGGCGAATAGTATTTGTGTCAGGTGCCAGCGCAGTAATTCGGATTTAACGTGTTTGCTGCTTAAAAGTGCCAAATGTTTTCATTAACAGGACGCTTGTTCTCCGAAAGTTGTTTGTATTAAGATGTTCATTCACTCCCAAATGTAGTGACCCGAACGTCTGTGGTGAGGTGAACGACAGCCCCTGAAAATCTGTCGGCAAAATTAGAGAGGAAATATCGTGTTTAATAAAGTTACTAAGACTTTCCAGTACGGCCAGCATCAGGTAACGTTGGAAACCGGCGAAATTGCACGCCAGGCTTCCGGTGCAGTATTGGTATCCATTGAAGATACCGTTGTTCTGGCTACCGTGGTTGCACGTAAAGATGCCAAGCCGGGTCAAGATTTTTTCCCATTGACTGTTGATTACGTTGAAAAAACTTACGCTGCTGGTCGTATCCCAGGTGGTTTCTTTAAGCGCGAAGGCCGTCCTTCGGAAAAAGAAACACTGACATCGCGTCTGATCGATCGCCCGATCCGTCCTTTGTTCCCAGAAGGCTACATGAACGAGGTGCAAGTGATCATTCACGTGCTATCGGTCAATCCTGAAATCGATCCAGATATCGCTGCGATGATCGGTGCTTCAGCCGCACTGTCAGTCTCTGGCGTGCCATTCTCGGGCCCGGTCGGTGCTGCACGCGTTGGTTACATTAACGGTCAATACGTACTGAACCCAACCACGACGCAACTGAAGACATCGATGCTGGACCTGGTTGTTGCCGGTACGGAATCAGCCGTATTGATGGTTGAGTCGGAAGCCAAGCAATTGTCTGAAGAAGTGATGTTGGGCGCGGTTGTTTACGGCCATGAGCAGATGAGAGCGGTTATCGACGCGATCCATGAACTGGTCCGCGATGGTGGCAAGCCAGAAATTCAATGGAGCCCAGCGCCGAAGAATGAAGCGCTGATCGCCAGCGTGACAGATTTGGCAGAAGCCGATCTTCGTTTGGCCTATCAAACTAAAGATAAGCAAGCGCGGACCGCTCAGCTTAAAGATGCTGTGAGCAAAGTGCATGTTGCGTTAGCCGGAATCGCAGCTGCGAACAATTCTCCAGTCCCGGATAGCTCCGAAGTCGGCAACATTATTTTTGATCTGGAAGCCAAAATCGTTCGTTCGCAGATTCTGGATGGCGAGCCACGTATTGACGGTCGCGACACGCGCACTGTGCGTCCAATCACAATCCGTACCGGCGTATTGCCACGTACCCACGGTTCCGCGTTGTTTACACGCGGCGAAACGCAGGCGTTGGTTATTGCAACGTTGGGTACTGCCCGTGACGAGCAAAAAATTGATGCGTTGATGGGTGAGTACTCGGATCGCTTCATGCTGCACTACAACATGCCTCCGTTCGCTACTGGCGAAACAGGCCGTGTCGGTACACCAAAGCGCCGTGAAATTGGTCATGGTCGTCTGGCTAAACGCGCATTGTTGGCGGCATTGCCAGCACCGGAAGACTTTAGCTACTCCGTCCGTCTGGTATCAGAAATTACTGAGTCTAACGGTTCATCGTCGATGGCTTCGGTCTGCGGCGGTTGTCTGGCACTGATGGACGCTGGTGTGCCGATGCAAGGCCACGTGGCAGGTATCGCCATGGGTTTGATCAAAGACGGTGGCAAGTTCGCTGTATTGACAGACATTCTGGGCGATGAAGATCACCTTGGCGACATGGACTTTAAAGTCGCTGGTACTGCAAACGGCATCACTGCGTTGCAAATGGATATCAAAATCCAGGGTATCACCAAGGAAATCATGCAAGTCGCTTTGGCGCAGGCTAAAGTCGGCCGTATCCATATTTTGGGTGAGATGGAAAAAGCAGTGCCAAGTGGTTCCCAATCGGAATTGTCTGACTTTGCTCCACGTCTGATTACCGTCAAGATTAATCCGGAAAAAATCCGCGATGTAATCGGTAAAGGCGGCGCGGTTATCCGTGCATTGACTGAAGAAACAGGTACACAGATCGACATCAGCGATGAAGGTGTTGTCACCATCGCTTCGGTTGATGCTGCTGCCGGTCAAGAAGCCAAACGTCGTATCGAAGAACTGACTGCATCAGTGGAAGTCGGCAAGGTATACGAAGGTACAGTATTGAAGTTGCTGGACTTCGGCGCGATTGTTCAGGTGTTGCCGGGTAAAGACGGTTTGCTGCACATCAGCCAGATTGCTAACGAGCGCGTCAATGCGGTCGCTGACTATCTTAAAGAAGGCCAGCAAGTCAAAGTTAAAGTACTTGAAACCGACGACCGCGGTCGTTTGAAATTGTCGATGAAGGCTGCAATAGAAGCTGGCGATGTTGCGCCAGTGGCTGCACCTTCACCTGCTGCGTAATAAGCTGATTTAACTTAGCTTCCTTAAAACCGTCCTTGATGCCATTGTGTCGAGGACGGTTTTTTTATTGCCTGAAATAAATACGGAATATTTGGTAACGTTAGATGCCTTCAGATCAGTCGGCGACGGAATGCAATAAAGCCCAATTAAAGGCCAGCTAAAGGCCAACTAAAAGCCAACGATAGCCGATAGGGAGCCGATAGGGAGCCGATAGGGAGCCGAACCGGGTCCAGCATTTAGTACACAAACAACGTCAGCAAGCACTATACAAATAAAAAAACCGTCCAGCGATGCGTCTGGGCGGTTTTTTGTCTCGTGGAGGAGTCAGACGAGGCCTATTTTTAGCCTCCTGCGCTCATACCGTCCTGAATTGCAGGCGATAATCAGTCAAAAACAGGTGACTCAACACCCAGGATTTTGTGCAGTTTAGGCGACGTTGTGGTGTATTGCATGTGAATCTTCTTGTCAGGGAAGATATACGGTGCAGCACCAAACGCAGCTAACGCGGCTTCATGGAAACCGGACAAAATTAACTTCTTTTTACCCGGATAAGTATTGATGTCACCAACCGCAAAAATACCCGGTATGTTGGTCTCAAATTTCTCGGTATCGACAACCTTCAGTTGCTTGCGTTCAATGTCAAGGCTCCACTCTGCGATAGGGCCGAGCTTGGGCGACAGACCGAAGAATACCAGCAAAGTATCCAACGGCATGCGACGGGTCACGCCATCGGGACCGGTAACCTTGATTTCTGAAAGTTTGCCATCTTTGACTTCATGCCCGGTAACTTGACCGACCAAAAACTGCATTTCCAGGTCTTCGCAAAGCTGCTTCATTTTAGCAACTGAAGCAGGTGCTGCGCGGAAGTCTTCACGGCGATGCAACAGCACGACGGATTCTGCCTTGCCAACCAGATTGAGCGCCCAATCCAGCGCAGAGTCACCGCCACCGCAAATCACCAGATTTTTGCCATGGAACTGAAGTGGATCTTTGACGCGGTAAAATAATTGCGAGTCATTGAACTGGTCAATACCTTCGCTCTTGATTGTCCGTGGCTGGAACGATCCAACGCCCGCAGCGATAAAGATGGTCTTGGTGATGAACCGGGTGCCGACCGAGGTTTCTACATTAAAGCGGTTATCTTCACGGCGCTCGACGACGGTAACTTCCTGACTAAGGTGGAAGGTCGGATCAAACGGCGCAATTTGTTTTAACAAATTGTCGGTTAATTCTTGTCCGGTGCAAACCGGTACCGCAGGAATGTCGTAAATTGGCTTGTCGGGGTAGAGTTCCACGCATTGACCGCCGACGACCGGCAGCGAGTCTATGACGTGAGCTTTGATCTCAAGCAGACCCAGTTCAAACACTTGGAACAGACCAACCGGTCCAGCGCCGATAATGACGGCATCGGCTTCTATCGGCGGGTTGTTGCTATTGTTGATAATGGTGAGAGTAGATGCATCAATCTTGGCGCTGGTTTCCATACGACTATCTGATTCCTGTTTGGGTTGGGTCCCCCAATCGTTGTTGTATATGCAATGTTGCAGGTACAGTGACGATTAGTATTAAATGTTTCGGCTTAAGCGATGCTGTATTGCCTGCACCGTTGTGCCCTGCTATTTCCTGCATTGATCGCATTTTTTGGCTACCGATCTGCTGCGGGGGACGCTGACTTCGCAGCGATCGGTATGAGGCTAAAAATAGGCTAATAATGTGGCTAAAAACTAACGAAAAATGTGAAAAAATCGGATCTCAGTGATTATTCGCTAAAATTCGCTACTTAGCGCTTTAGTAAATGCAACTTGATAGTGACATCTTTGAAGTCGTCAGCATCTGGTAGCGGCGGAATGGTTTTGGTAATGGACGGCCAGAAACGCGACAGGTCTTCATTTAACTTGATGAATTGCTGTTGATCGGCAGGAACATCTTCCTCTGCATAGATCGCGTTTACAGGACATTCGGCAACACAAACGGCGCAATCAATGCACTCATCCGGATCGATGGATAAAAAATTCGGGCCTTGGCGGAAACAATCAACCGGGCAAACATCCACGCAATCGGTATAGCGACAGCTGATGCAAGATTCGGTCACAACGTGGGTCATAACAACAGTCCAATCTGTAAGTGTTACTTGTAGCGGTAGCGAGCCTTGGTTACGCTGAATATCTGGCGCTGAAATCTCACCTGAGCATCTCATTCGATAAGCGCATTTGAGAATCGGCGTAACCGGTCGAGCATAATGCGGGCGCGCTCGTAGATGCAAAGCACTGTATTTTAAGGTAATTCGGTAGTTCCTACAAACCCCGGTTATATAGAATTCACATAAGGATATTCACTATTTAGCTTTAGCCCGAAATGTAGGGGGTTTTTTGCAAATCGGCTGACCAGTTCGCCTGGTCGGAATGTGCCTCATATTGCTTTATTACTCATACTTTTTCAGGCCCGCCGCGGAGCGAGCATAACAATAAAACGCCTTGCCGGTTGCAGACGAATGATAAATTAGCTAGTGTGTCAGCTTTTGCATCCCTTTCACTGTTGCGAATGGCGTCGAAAAGTTATGGCATCCCACACCGAAGGTTCTACCAAGGCGATTTTTTACGCGTTAGGCGCAAATGGCGGTATCGCGTTGGCTAAATTTGTCGCAGCACTATTTACCGGCTCGGGCGCGATGCTAGCTGAGGCAATCCATTCTTTGGCAGACTGTACTAATCAGGTTTTTTTGCTAATTGGATTAAAAGAGGCGCAAAGACCAGCAAACGACTCACACCCGATGGGCTACGCACGCGTGGTGTATTTTTGGGCCATGATGGTGGCGATATTGTTGTTTTTTGTTGGTGGCGCTTTCTCGGTCATGGAGGGTATCAAACACTTACGTAACCCGGAGCCGATTACCAATCCATGGGTAGCAATAGGTGTGCTGGGTATCTCGGTAGTCCTCGAAGCTTTCTCGTTACGTGGCGCGATGGTAGAGATTCGCAAAATTTCACACGGTAAATCTTTTTACAAATGGTTTCGTGAAACTCGCCAATCGGAACTAATGGTGGTGGCAGGCGAAGATATCGCCGCGTTAGCGGGGTTGGCGTTAGCATTTGTAGCCGTGGTCATGACAGTTTATACCGGCAATCCGTTGTGGGATGCTTGCGGTTCCATCGGGGTCGGTTTACTGCTGATGATCGTAGCTATCATTGTGATCCGGGAGGTCAAGGCGATGGTGACCGGCGAGTCAGCCACGCCAGAACTCCACGCTGCTATCAAGGCGCATATTGAAGCGCACCCCGAGATAGCCCATGTGATGAATCTGATTTCCATGCAATGGGGTCATCAGATCATGATTGCGGTGCAGGCCGAAATGCGACCACAGCCTTCAGATATCGCGCTGGTTGATGTAATCAATGAGATTGAAGCAGGTATTCAGTCGCGCTGGCCGCAAGTTTACTGGTGTTTTTTTGAGCCGGATCGCAGAAAGCCACCGGCGTCTGTCATTGAGTCGGAGTTGTCCAGTTATCCTTGAAACTAAAAAAGCTGCGCATGTGCGCAGCTTTTCGTTTTCACGCTGTGATCGCTTGCAAGCGATTACAGCAATGATGCCTGACTTTTCCAATAACTAAATACGGTCTTAGTTCTTAGATTGGTCAACCATCGCGTTCTGCTTGATCC
>NZ_JAAOZT010000017.1:0-202064 GCF_011947285.1 Glaciimonas immobilis
CCAGCCGCAGTTCAAATCGTCGCCGGTGATGCTGCGCCGGCTGAGTTTCGGCGAACCCGAACAGTGGCTGTTGAACCGCATGGCCGAACTTGATGGCAGGATGGTCGAGCCATTCGCAAATGTGAGTCTGGGCGGCAGCAAGCGCAATGTGGACGCAGCGGCATCCGACGAGACCCGATAGCCTTTCATTGGGAAGCGATCCTCCATTAAAAGGCGTGCGGCCTCCGGCAAGCTTGTGCAAGTCAGACTGCAATAGGTTGGCAGCAAACATCGGCTTCCAAATGCGCGGTGTTAGTTGATCCACGATTGATGCCGAATGCTGGCCGACACGCTGCAGCACGTCGACGAAATAGTCCTACGTATTGATGTCGTGCAGTCGGCACGTGACCAACAAGCTGTGCACGACGTAGACCTCAGTAAATTCATCTACAGTTTTTTGCCCCCCCTCACATAGGTAGTAGTAGCGTTTTGTAGACAAATTTATCCTAACAAAAAAACGGTAAATTTGTCTGCACCCGCCGTCCACAGAAAAATTCGTCTACACCCAATTTGGATTTCATAAAGCTTATTCTAAGCTATTGAAATCATGGACGATTTCATACGATACTCCCTTCCGACATTGCCAAACGCTCACGCAGTGAGCGCCTGCTCGACGCGTTTGTATACATGAAGTAATCGAAAAATTTTTGGCCTCAACGACAAGGATTTTTTATGAATAATTCATAGGACTGTTCATAGGACTGTTAAAAGGGCTGGGGTTCTTGCTCATCACCATGACATGAAGTTCAAGGAATCGGTTTATGTGCTCCGGCAGTTCGCTCATTTTCTTGTAATAAACGGCAAGCTCCGCGGGAATACGGTCATTGATCACAGCACACTGTACTTGTGCAAGCAAATGTACCCGCGGGGTTTCCGCCTCATTTTTTGGCGCTTGCACATTCAGCCATTGATAATTTGATTGACTGCAGATTCTGCCAGCGCTATTGAAATCGGTATGTTTGTTTTGTTGTTGCTTAGCATAGGTTACAAGAGAGTCTTATTGCCTTCGATGTATACTCAAAGCTCTCGCAATCGATAGTCCAGATGTGTCAAACAGCGAGATCAATTTTCCACTTTTTGTTAGAGTCAGCAAGTTCGTAATATTTTCCAGTCCTTGCTGGCTAAGGCCTTTCAAAGATAGGACTGCCAAATATGCACGCTGATTGATGGAAGATATCAAACGCTGTTTGACACCTAGAATAGTCGTCAGAAATTGGAGCCATTGTGCGCAAAAGCGTTCGCGTCAGATCATGGAGGCGATGTCGGAGGCCCCGGTTGGATACGCGAACATCGTCGTCTTCAGATCCTCAGCCGTTAGCCCCTTTCGGATGGACAACGCGAAGATATTAATCACCTCTTCGACGTGCGGCCCGATCAGGTGTGCGCCCAGAATGCGGTCGGTACCTTCTTCAACAAGGACCTTGAACCCGTAAGCCGATTCCGCGACGCGCCGCGCTGTGTACCAGTCCGCTGCATTCTCGCTGCGCATCCGAAACTTGAGCCCATTTTCGTGCGCCTGTTTTTCGCTAAGACCGACCGATGCAATAGGCGGAATCGTAAAGGCAACGCTAGGCACGCCGAGGTAGTCCAGCTTCTGATAATTGCCGTTTAGCATGTTCGCGGCAACGACTTTCGCATCATGGCTCACCACTGGCGTTAGCGGCGGACCGCTCGATGCCGCGTCACCTACCGCATAAATCGCAGGGTTGGACACGCCCTGCAGAAACTCCTTTAGCGTGAGATGACCCTTCTCGATCACCACCCCTGCGACGGCCAGATCGAGCGGTTCGAGATCGGGAACGCGGCCCGCCACATATACCATCAGATCGGCATTGAACATCTCTTCCCTATCGTTCAGGGATGCGCGGATGGCTAGACCGTCGTTACTTTTTTCTATGGCTGTCACACGCGTCCGGATCCGCACGTCGATCCCGGTTTGGTAAAATTTTCCATGAGCCAGCTGACAAGGTCGGGATCGAACGGCATCAGCATGCGCTTCGCCTTCTGGATCACAGTTACTTGTGCACCTGCTCGAGCCACAATGTGAGCAAAGTCGGCGGCGATGAAGCCGCCACCAAGAAAAACGATTTTCTTTGGCAGTTGATTGAGCGAAGTCAGTGCTCGTGACGAGATGTTCCTCGCCGAGAATGCCAAGACGCATCGGCACCGCGCCGACGCCTATCAGGATGAATCGCCCTGTAAGCACTTCGCCGCCCACCTCGACCAAGTGCGACCCGTAGAAGTGGGCGCGACCATGATAGGTATCGATATTTTTTTTTGCGAAGAATGTTTCTTTCATCGCTGGCACGGGCTCCGTGAACGTGCGCTTGAAAAAGTTACGATGGACAAGAGCGGTGCGAATAAAGCGGCCATTGATGCGGTCAACACCCAGCATAAAAAAGCCATCATCGTGCGTCAGATAAAGTATCTCAACAACATCGACGAAAAAGATCATCGCGCCATCAAACGCGTCACTAAGCCATCTGCTTGCACGTTGCTGAGCATTTCCTACAAGCCTCTGCGCATTGCCGCATGGTAGCGGTTTGGCCCTTTTCGCATTCGCTTGCACAGGCGTCACACACGTTCGCGCACGCAGTAAAAATTCCTTGGCTCTGTGCTAATCCGCTCGACATGCTCTTGACGCAAAGAACGCACGTGTCTGCGCAAAGTTCGCACAGCTTGATGCACGTCACCATACTGCTGTCTTGATGGTTAATGCATTCATTGGCGCATTGCGTACAGGAATTGAAGCAGTCAAGCAGTGAACTAATCTCGCTACCCGCTTGTTGTGTCTGGCTTTCCATTTCCCTACTCCTTCAAAAGTTTAAAAATTGAACGGTGAAAAAATTATCTGTTGCTGGACTTATTCGATGGCGTGTAAGAACGATAAGTTCAATACTCCCCACAGCTCAGACGACGGTAGTAGTGCTTTGATCAACATGCATCTGAGCAATTGGTGTGTGACAGATTCTTTCCTTTTATTCAAATTTTCTGGCGGCGACTTGGATCTTAGTTTTTGTTGGTGAGAAACGCTTTGCTATTCGGTACGGCAACCCGATGCTAAAATATTTATCATCGGAAACAAGCGTCCGATACCCTGGGTCCTGATCGGCGGAAATGTATTGTTTAGTACGTTAACGTCGCTGTTGGATTTACTAAGCAAGTGGCAGTAGCTAAATTTGAAAAGGAACCTGTTGCTGTTACGTGAATGCTTAATTAACGAATTATAAGTTGCTTGAAAAATTATTTTCCCTAAATCAATGTAGATTTAATAATTAATTTGTAGGCGAATTTACCCGATAGACTTCCCCAAATTGGGTCTAAATAACACCTGACAGACTTTTTAAGCCTGCGAATTTAAAGAATAACTAATGAGAATTTTCTAGGTTGCGCGCGCGTAGACAAATTTACCGTGACGTTGTCGTGAAATTTGCCGAGGTCTACGCGTTCCGAGTGCGCTTGAGTTGCAAAAGGGGCTGCGGGAGTATAACGCTGGTGTCGCCTCTCATCCCATTCAAGACTGGAAAGGTCCCGGCGTTCCTCAGGATATCGGAGAGCACGACGGGCGCAGTCTGGTAACCGCCGTCGGCTAAGAAGATAAGTTTGATTTTTGTGCTGGCCATTGCGTTCAACGTGGGACCTGGTGTTGCCTCAAGGCATCCCTCACTAATTTTAAGACTTCTGACTGTTCGTGCTCCGGCGCAAACAGCGGCGCGCGACGCGCGCATTGCTGCTGTAGGTGCGACAGAAAATCGGGTTCCCGGCTCGCCCGGTCAAGTAGGCGGGCCAATTGCTGACAGTCCCCCGGCGGAAAATAGCCGTCGTAGGCGAGGCCCAGCATGCCGATGTTGCCCGGTATCCGGCTGGCCAACACTGGCACCCCGGCGGTGACTGCCTCAATGATCACATTGGCACCGCCCTCCATGACGCTCGAGATGACTAACGCCTTTGCCCGTTTGATGTGCTGTCGCGTATCGCCATGCGGCAAGCCCCCCAGCCAGACGTAACGCGTGACAGTGGGCCAAGTGTGCGCCTGCAAAGTCTGTGCAGCGTGTAGATACACGCTCTCCAGCGCATCGCCGATGTGAATCAGGCGCACAAGCGAATAATCCGGCAGCAGTTCTAGCGCTCGCATCGGCGTCAGCGGGTCCTTTTCCGCCCGCATATGGCCCACGAGCACGACGTCGAAGGTGCGTCGGTTCGGCGTCTCCGGGGTCGACGCGGGTGCGGATTGGTAGATAACGCGGCACTTGGCGCGATGCGACGAGGCAAGCTCGGCCAGGCCCTCGTCCTGCAGCACGACCAAGTGGCTGGCCAGATCGAGGGAGCGCTGGGCGCCCCCATCGCTGCGGATATCGCGGTACAAATCGGTGCCGGTCAACACCACCACCAATGGGCGATCCGGGTAGCGCTCCGCAAATTTGGCGATCGCACTTCCCGAGCGCCGCGCGTGCAGCGCAATCAGGCACGCGGGCGGCTGGTCCTGGTCGTCGGCGGGCGGCCAATCGGTTCCCAATGTAATTTCATAGGCGGGTTGCAGGAAACGGGACCAGCGATAGGCGGTCTGCCAATTGCCATTGTTGGCTTTCTGGAGCGCTGGGCTGATAATGGTCACTCTGGCCTTGGGAGTACGCATAATGATAGAGAAGGAAGGGATCGTAGCGAGAAGGATAAACCAATTCGCGCTGGATGACGCATTCGTTGACGCCCATTGCAGAATCTGGGCGACCCTCGCGGATCTGACGCCGTCCCAATGGCAGGTTCCTTACGATCCGGGGATCAATCCGCCGTTGTGGGAGTATGGCCATGTTGCATGGTTCACCGAACGGTGGGTACTGCGCGACGCGTATGCCAATCAGCGTGGCGAGTTCGTTGCTAGCCGCCCCTCGCTGCTGGCGGACGCGGACCGCTGGTTCGATTCGATGCGCGTCGCCCATCAAGACCGTTGGCATCTCGACCTTCCCCCACTGGCGGAGATACGCGACTACGTGGACACCGTGCAGCAAGGTGTGCGCGCCAGACTTGCCACCGTGCAGGACACCGATCAAGCGCTCTACTTTTTTCGCCTCGCGTTGTTCCATGAAGACATGCACGGCGAGGCGCTGGCTTGCATGCGCCAAACCATGGACTATCCGCTGCCTGCGCCGTTGCTGATGCCATCCATTGAACGCGATGCCGGCGACGTCGTGATCGGCGGCGAGACGTTCGCGATGGGGTCATCCGTTGGCGACGGATTCGCGTTCGACAATGAAAAATGGGCTCACGAAATCCAGATCGCTCCCTTTCATATTGACCCTCAATGCGTGAGCAACGGCGCATTCGCCGAATTTGTCGCGGCGGGTGGTTACCGCGACGCACGTTGGTGGTCGGCGGAGGGCATGGCATGGTTGAAGCGTACCGGCCTCACAAAACCGTTGCGCTGGCGAAAATCGCCGCACGATGGCTGGGAGCAACGCTGGTTCGGTCAGTGGGTGCTGCTGCCACTTGATGCCGCGGTCTGCCATGTAAATCTTTACGAAGCGAAAGCCTTTTGCAGGTGGAGCGGGCGGCGCTTACCGACCGAAGCCGAGTGGGAGTATGCCGCCAGCCACGATTTGATCCGTTGGGGAGGCGCGGTATGGGAATGGACGGCCGATCCCTTCGAGCCCTATCCGGGCTTTACGCCGGACCCCTATCAGGAATATTCGGCACCGTGGTTTCACACGCACCGCGCCGTGCGCGGCGGCTCCTTTGCCACCAGCGACCGTATGCATCATCCCCGCTACCGAAACTTCTTTCTGCCGCATCGCAATGACATTTTTTCTGGTTTCCGTACTTGCGCGACGGCCTGAGGATCAGCTATCTAACGACCACTATGCCAACCATATGAGGGTGGATGGCGCAAAAATATTGTAGGTGCCTTGCGTTGCAAACGTGAAGGAAAATTTTCACCCGTGTCCCGTAGACATCGGCAAATTCAACTACAGTTTTCTGACCTCTTTCATAGGTAGCGATAACTTTTTGTAGACAAATTTACCCTCACAATAAAAACAGTAAATTTTTCTACAGGCAGCATTTTCTGCAAAATTCATCTACACGCAGCTTAAATTTCTTAAAACCTATTTTAAGCTGTTGAAATTATGGATGGTTTCACACGATACTCGTCCCCGATACTATCAAAACGCTCATACGACGCGCGTCTGATCGAAGCGTACGGTCTGAAGCTCGGCTAACGCCTGCAATGTTTGAATCACCATGGATTTCAGCAATGGCTGCGGTTGGAGTCGGATCCGTTAGGTGAAACATTTTGCGAGCGGCCTGCGGTGATCGAGGGAATGAAATGATGCCGGGTAAGGCCGTCAAGGCCTTTGTCAGCGGTAACAAAAATGACGTTGCTGATGCGCCGCAATCTGACTTGCAGTGCAGCAACCCAGCGTGCGCGCAGTCGCAGTCAAGACCGAAGCGCAGCAAGCGATACTGCATTACACCGGAATCAGGTCGGAACCTTTGTTCTTCATGTACCAATAACGCCCATACTACCCTCGCATTTTTATTTGCCAGAGCGACCGCAGCGACATTTTTATTTCGTCGACTGAATAAGTTATTGAGCCAGGTAGCAGATGGTTTATTGTCGGCAAATCGAATCACCGCTCGTGCTCCATGAATCAAAAGCGTGCGTAAATAAGTGTCACCGCGTTTGCTGATGCCTAAAAGCACGGATTTGCCCCCACTGGAATGCTGTCGGGGAACCAGTTCTAACCACGCAGCTAGTTGGCGCCCGCTCACGAAATTCTTACCATCTCCAATTGATGCTCTAATGCCGTGGCAGGGATGAGACCTATTCCTGGTATTTATGCAAGTTTTCTGCTCATTTCTGCAGAACGGTGCCATTGTTGAATTTTGTCATCCATTTCATCGACCTGTTTATCCATGTCTTTCAAGTGATCATACAAACGTTGTAGCAGATCTCGAAAGCTTGCCGGCAAATCTGATTTTTCCATGATTTCAGGGAGGCGCCTGGCGATGTTCGCAATTGCTTGCGCAATAATGATGCCGAACTCGGACAGTAATTCGCGAATTTGGTTTGCTTGAGCTGTTCTCACTTTGATAAAAGACTGACGCACTCGGTGCAATGACAGAACAGCTTGTTGTTCGTCGGTTTTTATTGGAACGAAGCGCATATTAGGCCGAGAAACGGCCTCGCAAATTGCTTCTGCATCGGCCATGTCTTTTTATTGGTCTTGACATAGGCCTTCACGAATTAAGGAGCCATCAGTCTCACAGTATGCCCCATCGTCGTCAGTTTCCTGCCCCAGTAATGGGCGCTGCCACACGTTTCCATTCCAATCAAACACGGTTGCAGTTGAGCAAAGAACTCCACCATTTTTACGCGATCTAGTTTCTTTCGAAGCACCGCATTTCCATGATCGTCGACGCCATGAACTCAAAACAGATTCTTTTCTAAATCGATTCCAATAGTAGTAATCTTCATTTTGGACGCTCCTTTCGTTCGGGGGGGTACCGCTCCAATTTTGGCACGTTGATGCCGTTTAAAAGAGGGCGTCCATTCCATCAGAACCCCAAACATTATTGCTGGCTATACCAATACCTCGGACACGATCGCCTGTAACGACCAGCGCGCTTCTAACCTGGTACCGCTATTCAGACCCGATTGAATCCAAAAATTGCCAGCAGACGACTCTACCCGCTCACGCATACTTTTTAACCCCAAGCCCCATCGAGTCGCAGAGGAAAAATCGCGTGGATTGGCATCGAACCCCTGACCGTTGTCACGGATGATCAAACGCATATTGGCGTGCTCTACGTGAAGAGAGACAGTGACTTGGGATGCCTGTGCATGCTTGGCGACATTGTTTAATGCCTCCTGTATGATGCGAAAAATGTCCAATTTCAGCACTTCCGGGACTTCCGCTTCAATCACATCTAGATCAAGATTTAGGCGCATATTCTGGTATGCTTTTCTGTAAATGCGGCAATGCCATTGAATCGTCGGAATCAGCCCCAAATCGTCCAGGCTACTTGGACGCAATTCAATCGAGATACGCCTGACTTCATTCATTGCTTCCCGCAGCCGTACCACCGTCTCATCAAGAATTTTCTCGCCCTCGTCCGACTTTCCGCTTTTCACCTGTCGCGCGGCATCTTCTATCATAAACTTTATCATTGCCAACACTTGTCCAATGCCGTCATGTAATTCAGATGAGACGCGTTTCAGCTCGAGTTCGTGCGCTGCAATTAAACGATTCGAAAATTGTTGAAGTTTGGGCGCTGATCGATCCAAGGTTTGCAGTAAAGCGTTGCGATTCGTTTTTTCTGTGAGCAGCAGCAACATAGAACGCGTGATGCCATCAGAATGTTCAATCGACTGAGGCACGATAGTGAGTGTACTTTTGCGACCGCTACGACCTATGAAAAGGATCTCAAACGATTCGAGCTTGCCAGACTTCAGCGGAAAGGTCAGTATTTGATCAAGGCCCCCCTGACCATTTTCTACTAATTGCGCTAACAAGGTATCCTGCAATTCTTCCACCTTAAATCCCAGCATTGCCGCCGCTATCTCGTTGATGCTCAGTATCCTGCTTTGGCTATCGACGATTATCGAGGCTATCCCGATCAGCTCGGTCAACTCACCAAACTGTGACTTCGACAACTCCAGCTCGCTAGACATCCCGCGCATGGTCATCATCACTTGCTGCAGCTTTAACATTATTGTCTCCTTGCGAGCCTGAGAACCCACTTCGTGAACTGTATTCATTGGGAATAATAAGGTTTCCGAGTATCAACATACTGACGCGGTTACCTAGCTTGACTTCCATCATACATTGCGCATCATAGTAGTTACCGCCATCCTGCAAGCCCGGTCCACCCCGGCCATTTATTTCTGCGGCGGCAGCATACCGCTGTTCAGCGTTTGGCATCGCAGGCAATGCGTTAGTATATGTCGTTCCCTTTGGTTGCCTTGGCGGAGTAAGCAGTGGTGACATCGCTTTGGTCGTCACCGTATTTTTCGACAGGGCTTGCCCGACCGTCCTGGCCGGTGCCGGCCTCGCTTCCGCTATCTGCGCTGTATGCGCTCAGAACAAGCATGATAAGCAACACCAGGGGGAACAATGACGGTTCCACTTTGCAGTGTACAATCGCCACAATCAATCTCCTTTTCCATGCTCCTGCCTACGTCTAAAGCTGACACGTTAGGTTAAGGACCAGACGTCATAGCAGGCGCGGAAAAGAGGGCATCGCTCAATACAGGATTGAGCATAACATGGTCAATCACTATGCGTTCAGTGGTACGGGTACCGCCGATCGCGGTGTCCAGCACGTGGGGGATCTGAAGCCCGTGCACTTTCTTGTAGCCGGAAAAATAGGTCTCTACCGGCCAAGCTGTTCCTCCTATCATCCTGATACCGTCAATTTTGGTATCGAGAAAGGTGTCGGCATCGATCCAGAGATGGCGCACCTGACCGTCGCGCAATGTCAATGCGAGGCGATAGTTATTGCGTCCATCCACTAATTCGATGCCATCCAGAAGCACTTTGGTCCCTTTTGCCGCGCTATCCATGAGTGGACCATCCAGATCCTGTTGCGTCGCCGCCGCGCGCGCAGTTTGTGGCGCGTATTTCAGCGCTATAGCCCCGCTAGATGTAGGCATCACCATCCACCCTTGCATCCCATCGAAGACCTGAATCGCTGTCGACCCATGGTATTGAATTTCCAGATACATCTTATGCGGCCGCTGCATATGCAAGGTGAATGGAACAGTCCGGTCGCGCGCTCCTTTACCAACGGTTAATTGAGCGCCCGAACGCGGTTTGTGGGTACCATTCATAGTGCTAAGCTGGACCTCCTCCATCCGGCCGACCTCACTTAAACCGGTGACCGCATGCCATGCGTCAATGCCCCCGCGCGCGACGCCATTGCGGGCGATGATTTGGGCGGCAGTGAGTGTCTGTACTTGCGGATTTTCGGCAGCAGATCCTTGCTGAATCGGCGCGATCGCGTGGGCTTTGAAGGCGATTGTCAGCATCGCTATCCAAATAATACGCATGGTCGGCAGCAGCAAGGTGTGTAAGACGGATAAACGGAAGATCCGGACGGCCTCGCGGTCGCGTATCCCCTTCTCGTTGGAGCATATTGCCATTAAGCGCGCTGGGTTTTTCATATCTTCTCCTCTGCCTTTGCGGCCATTCGACGTTTTGAACGCCTGTACTTAGAACGACAAAATACGCTAAATTGTATATTCTTACATTTTTCTGGTGAACCAGTTTTACGGTTTTGCGAACCGCGTATCTGGAAGATCCGCGTTGATCAGTACTTTATCCACGATTATTCTTTCAGCATCCTTCAGCCCGACACCGTGGGTTTCCATCTTGAAGGGAATCATCACGCCGTCGATGCGGCGGTAATCGCTCAGCAGCGTCGTCATCGCCCGCGAACGACCGCCGACATCCCTGACACCATCGACCTTGATATCCAGGAACGTCGCAGCATCCACCCATACCAGACGCACGTCTCCATCGCGTAACGCCACCCTGAGTCTATAAGCGCGCACGCCATTTACGCTATCCATACCTTCCATGCGGATTTGACTGCCCTTGGCGGCTGCATTAATCAGCAGACCGTCAAGCTCCTGTTGGGAAGCGGCAATTTTTATTTCCGCGGGACTAAACGATTCGACCGTCGTGCGCCCCATGAAAGGCCGAACCTTCCATCCTGCGCTACCGTCATAGACCTGAATCGCGGTATCGCCGGCGAAGTCAAGCTCCAGCCGACTTTTGCGCGGCCGCTTCAAATCCAGCCGAAACGGCAAAGCAATCACCTCCTCTGATTTTACGGGCGTTTCAGCGATCATCATGCGCCGCTGACCGGGGCGCAGATTCGACGGACCCGATGAGTAGCTATCGACCGTGCCGGGAGGAGTGGGATGGGTCCGTCCAGCATCTATCTTACCTACAAAGGACATCGAACGAATTGCAGCCCAAGCGGTTGCCCCACCCCGCGCCACGACATTCTTATCGACGACTTGTGCTGCACCCAACGGTGGGGTTTCTGCCCGCGCGGCCGGAGACAGGAAAATTACCACGGCTAGACACACGCATAATGTTGAGGGAATGGAAAGACGATAGTGGCTGTTCATGATGTGCTTCTCCTTTTCATTCAATAATATTCCGCCCCAGCTATTCGACCAATTATTCAACCATCAGGTCGTCCGCATGGAACGCTCCAACCTCAATATTTACCCGGTTACCGCGCCGCACCACTTTGCTGGCGTTTCCGAAAATAATGAAATAGTCCCGCCCAGCCACCAACGACGACACTTGTCGCAGTTCCCCGACATTTTCCATGGCGGGAACGGCTAGCATCGCCCCGCTCGGTTTGTCGGTCAAATACGGCTTGGCTTGATGGTCGAGTAGCAACCTCGCCTTTTCAGGGTCTGTAACTTGGTATTTAAATTGCAGCATCCAGTTAGAAGAAACCAGCCGCACGCCTATTACGTTAATACCCCACATCCGCTCCAGTTGCGGATTGTGGTTGATGCGCCAGGCGTGCGCGGCATCGCGCGGATCTTCCTGGTTATCAGCATACGCGCCGCTACAAAACCCAAGGAAGGCTAGCATGATGATGGCACGGGCAACGCTACAAACGCCATTGTGCCAGCCGTCCATTATTGGGGGCGCGACACTGACTCCACGCTCCCTACCGGTAACGCCCGACCAGCTTGAAACGTCCCTGTCCCGCGCTGTTTTTTTTTGCCGATTCATACCGTCCCCTTGCCTGCTTATTACCCACTTATCGCGTTATGCCGCTTATAGCAACGACCTGCGTGCTACCAGCCCCACCGCCGCTATTGTCGCGCACCAATAATGATGCGCTGACCGCTCCCCCCAACGCCAGCGGATGATAAGTCACTGTGATCCCGCAGGTAGCGCCGCTAGCCAATGTGGGGCCACAGTTACTCGCTATAGCGAACTGCACCGGATTACTAGATGTGATACCGGCTATCGTCAGCAATGACTTCCCGCTATTCGACAGTTGTACCGTACCGGTCCCGCAGACCGCCTGTCCAGGCGCACCGCAGTTGAGCGCAGAGGGTATCGATGCTGGTGTTAATGCACTCAACAGCGCAACCGGTGGGGGCGTCCCGCTGACTGCCGCTGCCAGTGTAGTCAATGGGTTAGCGTTTGCCACCAATGCATTTGTGCTTGCGATTAGTGACGCTGTGCCCAGCAATGTATTTGCCCCGCCGACAATCCCGTTATTGACCTGCGTCGCGCCGATGTCAAACCCCGGTAAGCGACCAGCTGCTGGCCGAGGAACACCCAGATAATCGAAGCTGGTCGCCCGGATCTGACTGCCTGGATCAGCGCCTATGCCGTTGTTATACGCGGCCCCGCCGGTGGTAATGCTGTAGTTACCGTAAGGTACTGCACCTGGTTGAAGCGGATCAGTCAGGGACAGCGGACCATATTTCAGGTCGACAAAGTTTCCGGCCTCATCCATCGTGACACCGGCAACCATGCTGAAAGGAGGCAGGAATGGCTGACCCGGCTCGAACTTCATACCGGGATTGGCACGCGGGCCGTTACAGTAACTCTTGGTCAGCCCAGGGTCGCTCACGCTGATACCGTGACTAGGATTGCTGCCATAGATAGAACCTGCTGGCGAAAGAACCGAGTTGTACATATCCGTTACGGTAAATCTGGATGCTGCCGCCGAAACATCGCCGACCGTGCCAATATCCCAATACGCTGGCGTTCCGGTGCAGTCGCTGGCATTTACCGACGGTGGCAGCACGTTGCAGGTCCGATCATTGGTATTGTTGCTCGAGCAAACGTTGGATGCACCCGCACCACGGGTTGCGTCGACATAGAACGACCTGTTATGCCAAATGATGTCATTGAATATATCCGGGTTGGAATAAGTATTGCGCGCCTTGGTCGCCGCGACCGGCACCCCCGCCGAAGCAGTGGTCGGCAACACTGCAAGCAGCGCCGACGAAGTCATTTCAGTGCTGATACCAGCCGGGCTCGCATACGATGTGGTAGGACCACGGCCATTGATGCCGAACAAAGCGCCGACGATGGCAGCACTATCGTTGTTAGCGATAGTATTTTCATGAATCACCGCCTTCAGCGTGTCCACCAGCGAGATGCCGCCACCCGACCAGCCCGCCACGTTATTCGTGATGATATTGTTAGTGATCGTTGCCCTGTACCATTTTTCGGGATTGGTTGGGTTGCTGATAACGTCGTTGCCGTTCACCTGTTGCAACCGAATCCCACCGCCATGACCGGACTGCGCAAAATTACCGACGATTAGGTTCGAATCAATGGTGATATTGCCGGTACCGTTGGAAAATGTGGTGTTGGTAGTCAGATCGCCTTCAATATCGATCCCGCCGCCATGCACGGTCATCGTCTGTTGGGCACTCTGATTAAACAATATTTTATTATGGGCAATCACGCCGTTCATGTTGACGCCGATGGCACCGATGCCGCCGCCGCCGCCGTTACTATAGTTACCACAAATGAAGTTGTAATTTACCGCATAATTATCGGTACCGGTACAGATAGACACCCCTGCTCCGGTTCCTGTCGAGTTGGCACCGCCTGCACCCGGTGTCGCTTCGACAGTGCCGTTGTTGGTGATGGCGTTGTGATGGATATTCACGCCGACGTCATAGCCATAACCATTTACAGGAGGAGTTTCTTCCTCAAATGGAGAGCCGATCCGTAAACCCCCATGCATAGAGCTCGAATTGCCATAGATGCGGTTATTCGAAATTTCAAGTCCATGGGTCCAACCGTTGGCGTAGATGCCGCCGCCCGCATCGCTGCCAGTGATGCTTAGGCCATCTATCCGCGATTTAGCACAGAGGAAGTTCGAATCGCCCATATTCCAGCCGGTCGGCTGTATGGTGACCTTGCTAGGCACGCCCTGATTTTTCGCGATCACAGCAAAATAATTGCTCGGTCCATTGTTTCCTGAAGTCGTACTGGCGCAATCGCTTTGCGGTAGATTTTTGGCCAGGACGGCTATTCCAGGCCCTTCTTCTGTCGCCAGTATGGTTGGTTCGAGCAGCACGACGCCACCGGTGATGGGAGTTTGGGTCGGAAGCGGATCGATTTGCGGTTTATCGCTCAGATTACCGGTCGTGACATCCACTCCGAACAGCTTATTAATTCTCGGTCTCCAGTCTTCCAGCTTTTGCGTCGGATATTTCGCAGCATTGATCACCACCGAGGCAGCACCTACGCCTTGCAATTGCACCGGTTTCCACATAATCAACAGTTCAGGATAGGTTCCCGCATCCACAATGATCAGATCGCCAGGCCGCGCGCTATCGATCGCGTCTTGAATCGGATGCGGAAAGCCAGCATCCGAGGCCGTGGCTGGGCTCGGATTAAAAAAGGCGGGTTTCACCACTACGGGAACCGCACCCCCGACAGTCAGCGTGACCGAATCCACACTAGACAATCCCGCTGCATTGGTGATCAGCAACTCACCGGTCGCCATACCGCTTGGGACCGTTGCAGTAATGTTGGCGTCGGACCATGACACATTGGTCAGGGCCACACCATTGATACTAATCGTGCCCGCAATCGGACCGAACCCATAGTGCCGTTTGATCGTGCGCTGGTTGAATGGCGCGCTAGTCGCACTAGGTCCCTGATATGCCGGATTTGGCACATCCACGTCGCTCAGCGCGGTGATCTTCACAATATGCGTACCGTCAGCCGCAGCCACCCACGGTCCTACGTTGTCGCCGTCAACGCGTTTAATGGAGGGCGTGCTGTCGGGATAATTGCAATCGGCCGGATTGTAACCATCGGCAAACGCAGCCACTGGCAACACAGGCGTATCAAGATAGACAGTTGCACCCGGCATGTAAGGGTTGGTATAGCAAAAATGGCTGAATGAGGGATTGAACAATGGGTCCGAAATCAATTGTCCCAAGGTTGAAGAACCGGGGCGCATATCGACGATTGGACCGGAATCATTCATACAAGCGATCAGCATATTCGGAGAATATCCAGCGGGGTTCGGTACGTTGACTTGCCAGGTCGATGGTGCCATACCGTTGTAGGTACCCCATTGGTCGGAATACACCCGCGAAATTTCGACGCCATGCATATCCCGGATCGACACTGGCGCATAGGCGATGGCGAATTTCTCACCGAAATCGGGCGAGGTGGCATTTATTTCAGTCGCAGCATCATCAAGGATCAAGCCAGTGAAATGTGCAGCAACCGGTGTATTACTGTAAATGAAGAAACTTGCTTTGCCGGTCGCCTGGTCGGCAAGCTGTACTTCCTTGCGATCGCAGAGCGGTTTGACCGCCCCCGCGAACGGTGCTACTTGACCGGAGCCGGGGAACAGGCTCATGAAATCAGGCACCGTACGCAAGGTACCAACGCAGGTTGGAAACTGGACTTTAGCACCCTGGAACCCAAGGCTGGTAGTGGCATTATTCGGGTTCTTTGGATTGTAATATGCACCCACCTGGGCTTGATCGGGCATGATGAAAATGTTGGTCAACGCACTGAACTGCTGGGCTACCGGCGCTACCCACGCGTCACCGATCAAGATGTTCTTGTCTTCTTCCTTGACAATCTCGTATCCGGCCGGAGGAATAATTTCGACCACATATCTCCCCGGCGCCAGAGGCAAGCCCGCAGCATCGGTAGTGAATGCATAGGCGCCATCGTAGACGGCAGGTTGAACCTGGTTCCATAAGTGGAAGCCGTCGTAGCACTTGAACTGGTTAGATGCGCCAAGGGTGTAGGTCAGGAACGGATCTTTGCCGTCTTGCCCTGGACACACCATATTCGGTGTTCCATCGGCCTTGGTACCGTTGGCGTAATCGTCCCAGCTGGTGGTCTTGGTGGAGTTCACCAGCCTGAGCGCTGTCGTGCCGTCGGCATTCAGCAACTTCTTATACAAATTAACGATGACGCGGGGGACGCCCGGCTCCCATTTAAACTGCACCTCAAGGCCCGGATCATCAAAGCCACGGGTCGAGGCATACACAACCATGCCTTGAATCCCACCGTTTTCGCCAACATTGAAAGGACGCTTGCCCCAATCCAAAATCTGACTCTGATTGATGAAACCTTGCAAACCTTCATACAGCACGCTACTACTGTCCTTACGGTTGGTGCCGTTACTCAATCCCGGTGGAACCGCACCAAAACTCTCACCCGTAATCGGGTCATTCCAGACATAGGAAGAATTCAGAATACCGCCGGTTTTTGAACACGGCATGGCACTATTCTGGTTGGCTGCGCCAATGGTGCCCTGTCCCGTAACCGGTTGATAGGTAACGCAATCGGGCAAGCCGCCAGCGTCAACCGTAACGTTGACACCGGTACCGGCAAAGCGCGTACGGTCTGATTCGACCACGTACCAGTTAAATAGAGGGAAAAGCTCGTAAAACACCGCATTGCCATCGGAATCGGTCGGTAATACGTTGGAGACGGAACCATCACGGAACCGGATTGTGACGGGTACCTGCGCGATACCGGGCTCGCCGGCATCGCGCGTGCCATTGCCGTTTTGATCAATATAGGTACTCGTCACCACCCGCGTGAACCAACTAAATACCGGGATGTTACCCAATGTCACCGCACCCGACGGTACCCGATTACCATTTTTATCCGGCGTGTTGTTGGCCAATACCTGGACGGACTTGAAGGCGATGATCTGATCCAGCCAATGATCCCAGATCACCAGCATGTAAGAGCCCACAGGAATATTGGTGAGCGTGAAATTACCGTCATCGTCACAAGCAGCGAAGCCAATATTCAGACCCAGCTCACCCTGCTGGTTGAGACCTACCATACAAGACGTAGCAGCCAGCGGTCCACGCACGCCGGAATCCCAGAGGGTTTCCTTGACCGGACGCGACATATGAAGGCTAGTAATGCGTCCTGATACCGTCGTCGTGGCAAGCGCAACCGGCCCGGTGACTGGAGGTCCTTCGTTATCGGCACCTGGTGCCGGTGGAATCCCGCTTGCAGGAACATGCGTCGCAATAATATTTTGCTGGGCGATATGGGCAGGATTGAGAAAACCAATAAAGGTATGGAAGCCCGGAGGGCCAAACTCCTGAAAGTAGGCAGGCTCACCCGATTTGACAAAAGCATCCTGCGCCGGGGTGCCTTCCAGAGTCGATATCTGATGCCAGACTTCTCCTGCACCGCGCCGCACCGCACCGGGGTGCGCCATTACGTCAAAGCGGCCAGGCATCAGATTTTTAACCAATGCCTGTCCTTGCAAAACGTAATCCGCGCTAGGGTTAGCAGGATCGATAGGGTCATTAGGGCATGTCAGAATTACGCCGGTCAAGTCCTTACCCGCGTAATTAAGACTGGTAGAACTTGTGCCAGAAGTGGTGGGGCTATAAACATTGGGGCAACCGGGTGATCCCAGCAACGCATTCGTCAATGGCATGTTGAAGGCGTCGTACGTTATTTGACCGATCGCATCGCCGGAGCGACCTGCGGTATCCCAGATACGGATTTCAAATCCTCCCAGACCGTTTTCGGTCGCATCGGGATCACCATTGGTCGGGCTGCTGTCTTCAAAAATATACACCGACAGCTGTGCTGGGCGCACAGGATTGGGCTCCACTTTAATAATGGTGGCAGGATATGCGGCTCCAGCTAACGGTGCAATCTGACCGCCACTGATCGTATGTCCACATTTAGCGTCATTGGCACCGGCAGCGCCAGGGTTTAAGCAATCCGGAGTGAGTAGAGGATCACCCGCAAAGGCACTTACAAAAGGATTAGCCGCATCACCCGGCAAAATGGAAATGTAATACCACTTGTTCGGATCAAGCGCGACATCGGACGGCAGCGAACGCGGTTTCGGCACTACGGCTGTGCCGCCGACGCTCTGTGCATCCATGCAACTTAATATTCCGGTACAGCCGGAAGCCACGACCGGCATGTAGCTGCGGAAAAAACTGGTGGCCAAACTCGGCGTCGGTTTACCGTTGATGATCGGCGGGGTCACACCGACATTCGCATTGTGCCAGGTCTGATCCTCTTCAATTATCCAGCTGTAATCGTTAAGCAATACCTTCCCGTTCTGGGCATCGACCAGCGTTATCGGCAAGCCACTTCCCGCCGGAAATACTACTGTCGCGGTTTGGGAGGGACTGGCGGTACCCTGACTATTCACTGATACGAATTGGAACGTACAGGTGGCGGGGGCAGCCGCACAAGGTGTCGCAGTAAAGGAGCCGTCGCTACCCAGCGCTACCCAGCTCGGCGCAACCCCCGCAAACTTTGCAGTCAGCGGATAGCCGTTGGGGTCAGCTGCACCTTGCAGCAAGCCAGCACCGCGCGGCACTTTCAACAGCGATGCGACATTGCTTGGATAGGCGGTCGTCGCAGTGTTGTTATAAGTCCGTACCACGGCAGTCGGTGCAGCACCGGTGGCCTCGAAGGTTATCGATACCAACGCGCACACGGTGGCCGAATCATTGCCGCAATAGGTAAAGCTATCAATCGTAGCCGTACTCGTGCGGGTGGGAGCAGTGGTCACCGTATAGCTGAATTTGCCATTAGTGTTAAGCGTCACGTTGCCGTGCGCCAACACTGTAGTGGACGTGGTGGCGCCATTAGTCAGCGCCTGCCCCTGAATGACGGCGCGGACTACCCCGATGTCATTGGTCAGCACGTTGTCGTTCAAGACGGTCGCGTTCGGTGAGAGCGTGTAATAGTCGGGGTTGGCCGTAGCGGTCACCGCTGGTTTGGCACTGGTACCGATATTGGTATTGAGGGCACGTACCAACGCGGAGCCGGTCAGCGTGGCGGTTCTCGCTGGCGCAACAACCAGGTATCCCTGCATCCCTCCCTTGGTTTCGTTGCCTGATGTCAGGCCAAGTCCCCGATCAAAAAATGGATACACCGCATCGGTGTATCTTCTTTGCGTACCGGTCGCTGCGCTGGCCTTGGGAAGCAATAATGCATCAATCGTTTTACCCGCTGGCATATTGACTTCATTCTGCACCTTGGTATTACCCGGTGCCACGTTGCCATCCTCGCCAATTAGCGTAAACGGTAGTCCGACGACGGCGGGGGTATGCGTGCGCAAACCTGCATTCACCATCCGCAACATGATGTTGCCCGTGACGGCGTCGCTGCCGGCCAAATCTGGCAATACCGCCGACGAGTCTGCGGGGCTGGTTTGATTGTAGGGTTTGCCATTCACCATAAAATAAGTCGGTGCATAGTTGACTGCCGCCGGATAACACGGCACCTGCGCAACGCCGGTTGCGACGGGCTTTTGCGATTGGGTACAACGCGCATCATTCCAGCGGATTGATTCGCTGGTTCCGGCTACCGCTGCTGCATCCACCGCTGTATTCTGGGTCACATCAATCTCAGAAAATAGCAAGGTTGCATCCATGTCGTAAGGCACGCCGACTAATCTGGCAAGTGGCGATGGTGTGCCAGCGTAATTAGCATACGCGCCAGGAAAAGCATGGCCGGGCGACTCCAGCGTTTGCGATGCCTCGGCACTCCCTGCTCCCTCGATTTCATACGTTGGCCTGCGCGTTACAATCAGCACGCCATACAACCCCATCGGTGCCTGCAAAGACGGATGACTTCCGGTTTCATATAAATAGGTGCCTGGCTTGAGGTACTGAGGATTCCTGGCTGCTGGCGCAATATTCGTATTCCATGTGTAGGCGATTGTGCCGTTGAAGGCGGCCTCCTGACTAAAGGCGCGGGCACGCATGCCCTGTTGCGGTGGAGTGAAACCAGCCGCCGCTTTAGCTGGCCAGGTGGTTGCAGTTTGCGGTGGATGATCAACCGGCGTGAAGTCCCGCGTAGGGCTTCCCGCGCTGCCGCCAATCTGACCAAGGATCACGAGCGAAGTGGAAATGCCCGCCGCCAAATTGTTTTTTAAACTTATATTGAGTTGATTCCCGATCGGTACGACAATCGTCGGACCGGGTGCCCAGGCCATATTGACTACCGACTTGGTGGTTCCAGGCACCGGAGTGCTGCATGGGTTAACGTTAAGTAGCACACCACCGCTTAACGCCGAACTTTGCGCACGGTCATCTGAACAGTAGCCCCACATCGGAACGATGGTGCCGTCAGGCAGCGTTTTACTCATGCGCTGCGCGCTTAGATGCACTGTCGTGAGTGCACCGGTCTGGGCGATTGCTGAGGTTACCGTCAGGGCCATCGCAGTTGCGACAATGGCGAATTTAAGCGGTAATCGCCTCAATATAATTGTCATTTTCATTTTTATCCTCACCTGTCGCAAGGCGACTATCCATCGACAATCATCGATCTCAGTCGATCCCAATCGCTCAAAACAACTTACAACCTCTCGTCGATTGCTGCCCCCGGAGGGTCAATGATCATCATCATCATCATCCCTCCCGGAAACACATCGTTTGTCGTAATCTCTCGCTCATCGTGCGAATGCCACATGAAGGCGTAGCCTGCGCTAGGGTTTTGCGACGTTGCGGTGGGTGGCAATGGTCGCGTGATCGGCTGTACCCCGCCACTGTCTAAAGCCTGCAGCCCAAGGTAAGGCGTTCCGCCGTACCAGAAGCCGTTGGTGACAACTTGCGGGTCTGGCGGCGTAACCGGCATCGGCTTGTTATGGTCGGCGCACCACTCGCCGTAGTTTGGTGTCACCCCGGGGATAGCAGGCGGATTGCTGGCATTGGTATAAAAACCCGCCGTATCCGGATAACATGGAGCGGGATCCCTCGCACCGGGACCGCCTGCAAATTTGTGGCCGTAGACGTCCCAGTTCAAGCCCTTGCCGGTCCAGGTAAATAGCGCGTCCACCGATTGCCCGGACACTGAAGGAAAAGTAAAAATCAGTGGCCCGGCGAGACTGGTTTGATCAACAGTTGAAAGCAATAGATTGCCATCCCTTGCCAACACCCGCGCATGATTGCCGTGGATGTGTAGCGGATGTTGGATTCGCCCTTGACCGATCTCCCGTACCAGCATCGTTTCACCCGGATGCAGATGAGGATTGCCGTTATAAGGCTGCGCCGGGTAAGCCGGAGAGAAGGACCCGTCCATATCATCCGGCATAGAACGCCCGTTGATCAGGAAATAATTCGGATGATACGGTTCGGTTTTGACGATGATGGGCGCACAGACCTTGGCACCGCCAAGCAATGCACTATCACAAGCCTGTACCTGATCCAGGGCCGCTGAGTGGATGGTGGAGTCCATCTCTGACAGCTGAAACAAATACTCGCGGTCGTAGCATGTTTGCGGGTGCCCGTAGGCAGAGCTGGCAAGCCTGAAATCGGTTTGACTACCGAGGGCGGACTTATTGCAGCGTGTGGGGGCAGTTTTTGGTAACACAATGATCGCGCCGTATAAACCCATTTCAATTTGCAGCTCTGCCTGTGTGCCGCTGTGGTAGCCATAGGTGCCAGGCTTGGTCGCTTCAAATGAATAGCGCACTGTCTGCCCGCGTGCCGCCTCGCGGGTGAGGATGCCCGGCGTACCGTTGGTGGCGGAGGGATGGCAAACCCCACCGCTGATGGGACCGAAACACACCTGAAACCCGGGAAATACGATCGAGGTATTTCCCGCAGCTGCCGGTAACGCATTGACGAGTTCAAGAGTGACCATATCGCCTTCGGTAACGATTAACGTCGGTCCTGGCAATTGCACGAGAGCACAATGGCTGGTACTGGTCATCGCTGCCGGCGCGAAACCGGCGGGGGACGCTGGCACAACCACGCCAGGCGCAGAACCCGTTCTGCCGCAACCATATCCCCAGGAATACACTAACGCGCCGTCCGGCTGCGATGAATAGGCAGCGCTTGCCACTAGCGAGAATACCGGCGTAGTAGCGCCGCCCGTAATGCCGGGCACGGCCGCTTGCGCGGGAGCGCTCCAGCATCCGCACACTGCGATCACTGCTATATTTAGCGTCATGACCGCCTTAGCGAACTCCCCGATACCTCTGTGTAGTAGGTTCTCCACAGCCCCTCCTATAGAACGTGAATTTCAGTCATCATGCCGCCGAAATTTTCAGCATCATTCGACAAATGGTCAAGTTGGGTCGTGTACAGAAAATAGGTACCAACAGGAACCATACTGACATCAAGGATCACATCGGCTGACTCTCCTCCTCCGATGGTCACCGAGTTGGTGGTGTAGTACAAATTTTCACCAGCGGTATCGCGCAGTAGCCGGGCATGGAAACCGATCACCAGCATCGGCACGCCTACGGTCGCCAAGGTGTGATATTCAGTCACGCTCAAATTCGATACCCGCAGCAGCGCTCTGGTCTGGCCGCCGGTTTTATTAATTGTGATCAGCGTAGGCTGAACCTGCGATTCGCGCGCTACCCCGTCGCTGGCAGCGGTAGTCATGGCACCGCCGGGTAGAGGATTGGTCGATGCCGCCGGCAGACCCGCATATCCGGGTACCCCTATGGTATCGGGGTATCCGCGGCCGCTCAGCAGGAAATATTTATCCTTCATATCAGCGAATGGCTCAGGATTAAACGTCATACCAATAAAGTGGAAGTTAGGATCGAATCCCATCATCTGGATCGGATATTCGACATCATAGCGGGTCGAACCATCGCCATCGTTATACGCATATTTGGCACCCGCGATCTGCACTACACCGTTATCCCTGCCAGGAAGCGGAGTGGAACATAGAATATCTTTCTTGCAGTCTTCGGGGGGAAAACTCACATTCGGATAGTGCGCTGCGACTCGCTTGGAAATAGGTACGGTGGGGTAAAGATAGTCATGTAGGGCGATGTAAAGATTTTCCCCGGGTGCTAGCCGATTCTGGCGAGGGCGGACAAACAGTTGGCCCACCATTCCCATCTGCAAATGCTCCGGCGGCGTAATATGGCAATGCCAGAAATAGGTGCCGGCGTCGGGCGCCGTGTAATAGTAGGTAAAACTACCCGCGATGTTAATGGCGACCGATGCATCCGGCACGCCGTCGAAAAAAGACGACGCGTTAGGATAACCATGGAAGTGGACCGTGTGCTGCTCGAAAAGATCAGGCCGCATGATCATCCCGACGTTCGACAGCGTCAGAAAGAACTCATCATCTTCGTCAATCGCCATCATCGGTCCGGGCGCTTGCGCCGACAACACACCGTTATTCATCATAAGTGCCGGTTCCGTAATGGCGGCATTGTTCGGCGTGGTTCCATCCCCTGGAAATACCGGACCGACAAATGCACCATTGAACACCTTAGCGACTTCGGTCCCGGGCAAACCATTATTCAAATCGGCCAACCCAGACAACGCACCGAAGCCAAATAAGTATATTTGCTGTCCATCTGCCATCGTGGCAAATCCGTCTCCACCAGAAATATGCTGGCACTTGATCTGGGGGTTGGCATTTGCGGCTGTGGGCCGACTGAGGTCACCGACAATCATCGAGTCGACCTTTCCGTCGAGCGATTTATGCAGCGCCGTACCATTCGGACATTGCACACGAAAGTTCTGTGCTCCGACATGGGTGCTAGCTAGAACGAGCAGTAAAGCGGTCAACCCGCTGTAACTCAACTTCGTAATCGACATCACGACCTCCTTCACTTCGTCGACAGAATGTGAACTTCATCAATACCGTTTGTTGTCAAACATGATGGCAGAGCTGTTTGCTCAACTTTTTGTCTGCCTTGGTCGCGGAGAGGAGGTGAGATGCGTCATCGGGGACTTCCCCGCACTCAGCGTCGGTTCAGCTCGGTCTTCTGGCCAAAAAACTATTTGCTTTGGTGAGGCTAAATCGCTTGTTCCGAATCAGCGCAATCTATTTTTATTTTCCATTTCCCTTGGCATAATAGTACGTTTCTTCACAGAGAAAAAATATGGGGGTTTCTCCCCAAACTGGCGGTAGGGTATCCATTGTGTGACCCAAAACGAGTGGGTTGACGGGAACAATAGACCTAAAATCTTTGCACTAACGGCAGTGCCAAAACAAGCAGCGGGTGTATTCAATTATTTTGCAGATGCACGTCGCGGCGTTCATTCCCGTGGGAGGGAAGCCAAAATAAAATCTGCAGACATCACGGCACAATCCAATCGCCATCGACAATCGGTTGCATGGACCCCTGCTGTGCAAAGCGCACAATATAGCCACCCTTCGAGGCAAAGCGCTGGCCGGGTGCCAGTCCTAGGCGAGGATAATAACCATTAACCAGGCGTCTGCTTAACATCGCCTCAACTTGCTCGATTAAATAGTCGCGCACAAAACTATCAAGCATATCCCCCAGGCTTTCTGACAAAATTTGACATGCCAGATAAGTGTCGGCCTGCACCCGTTCGCTCACGACAGGAATATTGCGTATTTTGAACCATCCTAACGGAAAGTTCATCCTGACTTTACGCACCTCCGGTAAATCGAACGGATAGGTCATCAGTGCGTTCTCACGCCATGCAGGCGGCAGCGGCGCGTTTTCCAATTGCGCCATGACGCCTGATAAAAATAATGATTCCCCCGGCTTTGGGCTGGAGGGCAACAACGCGAGATCGGGCGGACGCAGCCATAACACCAACACATCGCTAGCCGCCACACTATCGACCGCTTTGGCTAGCTCCGCCGCATTATCCGACAGCTTAAGGACGCGGGACGTCGACTGCCATCCTGCAATTTTCAACGCGTCTGCGAGTGCAGCGGACGCTTGCGGTCCGATGTCTCCCTCCCGGAAGACCTGAACCAAGCGCCGCCGCCCCGGTGTGACGTATTTATGACGCAGACGATATGCCAACAATTCCGCTTCCAGCAGCACCCCTCTGGAAAAATAAATCGTATAGAAATCGTTCTCGGTATTGACCGGAATTTCGACATTGGGTAATAGACAGGGAATCGCCTCGCGCTCACAAAATCGGTGAATCGGAGCCCAAGTTGTCCCACCCAGCCCGGAGACAATTGCAAAGACCGGTTCCGCAATCATGCGTGCGTGCAATTGCTGCTCCCAAACATCCGGTCCGCCGGTGAGTTCCCACACATGTAGCTGCCATTTACGGGAGACCCGATACATGATGCCCTTGTCGCTTTTCATGCGCTGAAAGCCACCGCGAATAAATTCATTTTTATCGCGGAAAAAGCGTTCCAGCACATCCAGCATTCCCTGCCGCTTTACCGGGTCGGCATCGGGTGTGATGATGGTTGCAAAGTGCAGCGTATCGTCGGTGACACCCAGCACTCCGTCGCTTGAAAGGACTTTTAAATAGTCAATTAGGGCGGCCATAGTTACGTCGTCGAATACGAAGCGCGGCATCAGCGCATTGAGCGGCTTCCCATCGCGGCCTATGCCATTCCGGATCGCATTGGCGAGGGTCGCATCGGTGTATGGCTGGTGCTTCGGAATAAAACCTGCCCCATAGCGAAAGTCGATATCCTCCGGCTGGTTACCATGTGGCCTGAACAAATAGCGGCCGGCAATAGGTGGGATGACGAATTTTCCTTCCGTCGTACCAAATCCGCTGCGGCGATGACAATTGACGCAAGCTGCTTCGGCACCCTTTACCGATCCGTTAGCACCCCATTCCGCACGCACCATCAGGCCAAAAGGCAGCATACCCTTGCGGTACAGCTGCAGTGCTGCGTCGTTACCGGTTAAGGGATCTGCCAAAGTATTCGATACAGTCAGCACGAGCAACATTACCATCATGAGCAGAATAAATCCCGCCAGCCTTCGCCTCACCGACAATCGCTGCGCAATCTCCAGGTTGCCTGCCACAATGCGCCCCTTTACTTGACAGCGACCAGATTGCGGTAGGCGTTGAGTAGATCGGCCGCAGAAGAAAGGCCATCGATGCGCAGCCAGGGTTTTCCCGGGGCACTGCGCAATAAGGTCACTGGATTATGGTTCATCTTATCGCCCCGATAGACATCAAACGCGCGTTGGGTGGCGATACTGGCTTCAACGCTGCCGGTGTAGTGATTCCATTCCGAATCGGCGCCGAATTTTTTTGCATACTGTTGTAATCGCGCCGGCGTATCTTCTTCAGGATCTATCGATATGGAGACAAGATGAACCTTATACTTATCACTACCCAAAGCCGTTTGCAATTGTGAAAACGTTTGACTTGTCAGAGGACAAACCGTTGTACAGGTAGTGTAAATAAAGTTCAAAATAACTGGCCGCCCGTCATCTAACGCGTTAGTCAGCGAGACCGTTTTACCATCCTGCTGCACCAGATTTACCCGCGGCAAACTATATTCAACAACCACCTGAGACGACTCGGTTGACATGTTGCGATGATGACGATGTGCATGCACCTCCATATCTTCGGAAAACGCACTGGTCGACGCCAGTACAGCTGAAAAAAATAGCGGGCCAAAGATTATTTTGGGAAGGCGCATGTTGATTTCTCCAAATAGACGTACAAACATATGGTGATGCGGTGGGTTGCCCTATTCTTCAGCAAGGGCTTCCGTGCTGGCTATGAGGAGCGACTTCATTATGGCTCTCCGCGATAGTATTTCAATACCTTCGGTACATAATTGCGGGTCTCGTTATAGGGAGGTACACGATAACCAGCGCGGATCACGGCATTCTCTCCTGCGTTGTATCCTGCGAGGGCCAGTTCGATATTGCCATCGAAGAGTGTTAATAACCAGCGCAGGTACTGCGCGCCCGCTTTCAAGTTTTCGCGCGGATCAAGCAGATTTTTGACACCGAAGCGAAGACCGGTGTCGGGCATCAATTGCATCAAGCCGCGTGCGCCTTTGCGCGATATGGCTTGCGCGTTATAGCCGGATTCGGCTTTGATCACTGCATGCAGTAAAAGGGGGTCCAGCCCATAAACCTTTGCCGAATCTTCTACTAGCGCTTTGAGTGCCAACGGAATAGAAAAAATAATTCCTCTCCGTGGATGAGATTTTTGCGACGTGACCTCAGCCACCGCTGGGCCGGCAACGACGATCGTTGGCGTGTCGCCAGAGCTAAAGTTTGACAGGACTAATGTACCCTCGGCATTTACACCCGAATAGACTTGCGCAATCGATGGGCATGAAAAAAATAGCGCGCCTGCGCAAAACATAAAGATTAAAAGCCGTAGGATCAAGATCGTCATTTTTTTAGCCTCACATACATGTATAGGCTATTGCGCTGCCAATTGATCTACCCATCATCCCTTTCTTTCCATGGGTATAACTCCCCAAAATTTTTCAGGCGGGGTTTTACTAGCACCAAAAATATTTCCTGCAACCGTTACCCCCGGGAGGGAGGGAAAGTACTACTTTTAGCGAATATACCCGCACTTCTTAGTTGACAAAAGGTATTATAAACAACAATATAAGTTGCAATAAACATAAAACAACTTAGACCCACTTTGCTCAAGCCAGTTGTCTGTTTCCGCCCAGAAAACTTCTATAGCCGGGCGTGACGGATGGTCTTCACAGGGTGGGATCTTCGGTTCAGGGAGAAGGATAATGACCCGTAACGCCACCCATGGCGCAAAGTCGCTGGCGCCTGTACATATTAGCTGGCACGCTGGATTTACTCTGCTTGAACTGCTGGTGGTGATCCTTATCATCGGCTTACTGGCGGGTATCGTTACCCCCCGCTATTTTGAGCAACTCGGCAAATCGAATACCAAAATAGCCCGTGCTCAAATCCATTCTTTTGGAAAAGCGCTCGATCAGTATCGCTTGGATGCAGGGCATTTCCCCACCACTGAACAGGGCTTAAAATCACTGTTCACAAAACCTAACGATGAAGAAAAATGGCAAGGCCCGTATCTGGTCAAGGCCGTGCCGCCTGATCCGTGGGGCCGCGAATTTATCTATAAATCTCCGGGCGATCACGATGACTACGACATCAGTTCTTTAGGCGCCGACGGACAGATAGGCGGGACAGGTGAAAACACTGATGCGGGCTCCTGGATGCCCCAATAGAGGCCCAACTTCACCAGCAGCGCAATGAATATAAGGAGATTCTAATGGGCGACGCACGTACCCTTGAGTTTGATGTTGTGGGAGTAGCGGAAGCCGGTGCCATCCGCATCCTTCGGATTTCTGCGGCTGATGCAGATCTCGCCACGCAACGCGCCCAAGACGAGGGATTGCGCGTACTCTCCTGCCAGCCGCGTCCCTCTGGTTTTTTTTGGACAGGAAACACGTCCAAATCCAATACCGTGCGTTTGGATATAGCGCTATTCGCCCACGAGCTTGGCGCCCTTCTTAACGCCGGCTTGGGCATCATTGACGGGATCGAAACCTTGGCGGAAAAGGAACGGTCCTCTGAAACCAGCCGCGTACTTGGGCGCCTGGTACGCGCATTGAAAGAAGGACGAAATTTTTCCGCTGCGATGCGTGATAGGCCGGACGTTTTTCCGCAACTCCTGATTGCGAGCATCGCTGCCAGCGAGCAAACCGGCGATATGGCAGCCGCACTGGGCCGCTACTCAAGTAATTTTGAAACTTTGCGGGAAATTCGCTCAAAAGCGTTCGGTGCCGCAGTATATCCATTGATGCTGCTTGGAGTTGGTGGAGTGGTGGTGTTATTTTTATTGGGTGTCGTGGTTCCTAAATTCTCGACATTGATTGAGAGTTCGCGGGGAGAAATACCGTTCGCTTCCATGATGCTGATTAACGTCGGAAAAACAATTAATTTACATCCCCAAATCATGGGCGGCGCGCTTATTTGCGTGTTGCTGTCACTAATATCGGCGTTCCGGCGTGCATCACGTGCCCACTGGAATTTACCGATTTTAGAAAAACTGCCCCTCGTAGGTATATTGATTCGGATGTTTCGACATGCGCAGTTTTACCGCACTAGTAGCATGTTGATCGAAGGAGGAATCTCCGCTGTCCGGGCATTTGAGATGTGCAGTTCACTGCTTAGCCCCGGCGATAACAAGCAACTTTTGCGTGCCGTCGTTGCGATGCGCGAGGGCTGCGCCATCGGGCCGGCACTGCAAGGCGTGGGGCTAGCAGACCCGGTTGCATTACGCATGCTAACGGTAGCGCAGCGTACCGGACAGCTGGCAGAAATTTTGGCCCGAATTGCGTCGTTCCAGGAAAACACCCTGGCACGGTCGATTGAGGTTGCTACGCGCTTGTTTGAACCAGTATTGATGCTACTTATCGGTCTCATCATCGGTGCCATAGTCGTGCTGATGTATTTACCGATTTTCGACATCGCATCGAGTTTACAGTGAACCTTATAGGATCATTATGCAAAACGAATTTCTCTCACTCACGCGTGTCCTGGATGCCAATTTCATCAGCGAGGTCCAGCAACAATCAAACACTGCGTTAAATACTATTGAGCGCATCGAAGCAAGTTTTGGCACCGATTCAGACGCTTACCTGCAAGCAGCTGCGACGTACTTTCGGATGCAACCGAACACGCTCGATACTATGCGTCTGATGAAGCCAGACTTCGAGCTAATTTCCTTTGTCGAGGCCAACAAGCGGCTTTGCCTGGCGTTCTACGACATCAATCAGAAATTGATTCTGGTGATGGCCGATCCATTGGACGTACGTACCCGCTCCTGGATCTATGCGAAGCTACGCAACCACAGCCAGCAATCCCCGCACTGGGGTATCGCCACCATTGCGGATGTGCGTTCTTATCTTATTTCAATGGAGAAATCGGTACGCGCCATGGATTCGATTGGGATATCCGACGCTACGACCACCACCAATGACAGTAACGCCATCACCATCTCGATCGAAGGTATCAGTAGCACCGAAAGTCGCATCGTCCGTTTGGTCAACTCAACGATTTACGATGCGTTGCGTGCAGGTGCAAGTGACATTCATCTGGAAACCCAGGCGCATGGCATGAACATCAAATACCGTCTTGATGGCGTGCTGACGCTGATCAAGCATGTGGATGGCAGCGACACCTCAGAGCAAGTACTGTCGCGCGTCAAGGTCATTTCCGAACTAGACATTGCGGAGCGGCGGATTCCGCAAGATGGTCGTTTCAAGGTACTGGTAGAAGGCCGGGAAATCGATCTCAGGGTATCGATTATGCCGAATTTATTCGGCGAGGATGCGGTATTGCGTATATTGGATAGATACCATCTAGCAGGCGAACGCAAGGCATTGAGCTTGGAAACACTTGGGTTTTCTGAACCGGCTAGGGCATTTGTCAGACGGCTGTCTGCTTTGCCGTATGGCCTGCTGTTAGTCACCGGCCCTACCGGTAGCGGTAAGACCACAACAGTGTATGCCGCTATCTCTGAAATCAATACCGGCCTGGACAAGATCGTTACCATCGAGGATCCGGTCGAGTATCAGTTAGCCGGAGTATTGCAGATCCCCGTCAACGAGAAAAAAGGGCTTACCTTTGCCCGGGGACTACGCTCGATTCTGCGCCACGATCCCGACAAGATTATGGTGGGCGAGATTCGTGATCCGGAAACAGCCCAGATTGCGGTGCAGGCTGCGCTCACCGGGCATCAGGTATTTACGACCGTCCATGCCAACAATGTATTTGATGTGATTGGACGATTTGCCAATATGGGGGTCGACTCATACAGCTTCGTGTCGGCACTGAACGGCATTCTTGCCCAGCGCTTGGTGCGTATTAACTGTCCGATGTGCTCGGTTCCGGACACTCCATCTGCAGAATTGATTGCGCGTTCCGGACTGAAGGATATTGCGTTCGCATGCGTTGACTTCAAGCGCGGGCTGGGATGCGGACATTGCCGTGGCACAGGCTTTAAAGGACGACGTGCCATCGCCGAAACTTTGGCGCTGGACGATATCTTACGCGACCTGATGGGAGAACGCGCAGCGTTATCCAAAATCAAGCTCGCTGCCAGGCAAGCGGGACTCAGAACGCTGCGTGAAGCCGCTGTCGATTTAGCCACCCAAGGTTTGACTACTCTAGAGGAGATCAATCGTGTTACACCTGTGGAATAAACCGGCTACGCTGGTGATCGATACCGATCTAGTTACGGCGAAAATTGGCACTCTTGATAACCTCATCGTGGAAGTCCTCGGAAGCGTAACTGATATGCCCGATAGCTTGGCACGCTACGAGCATCTCAGCGCGGCTATAAAAGATGCGTTAGCCGATCTGAAGACCAAAGTTAAACGACCATTTCGCACGATCAATGTTGTGATTGCCGACACTCTGGTGTATTACGATGTGCTGGAAATCGATGCCCGGGTCATCTCATCACACGAATTACAGCGGCTAGCTGGTTTGAGCTTGGCCGATACCCTTGGACTGGATGCGTCTGATCTGATGCTCCGCTGCTCGATTCAAAAAGGCGGTCTGAGCGTGGTAATGTGCGGCATTCCCATCCCGATACTTGACGCTATCAAGCATGTAATACAACAAGCCGGATATAGATTAAATAGGTTAGAACCCGCATTCGCAGAATTTTTAAATTGTCGTACCGGGCTGCTGACCCAACCCAATGCGATGGTGGCTAAACTGCGCCATCATTCATTGACGCTAGGATTAATACGAGAAGGAAAATGGCAGGCCTTCGCGAATGAACGTTTGTCGCAGCGGGTGTGGGAGGAGTTGCGCCATAGCTGCGATGCTTTTTGCAGTCGGGTAGGAGTCCCCGATCCGCATCTGTTACCAATTTTATTCGACGCCGATATCGAAGAAATCCCCACCGATGCAAGCGGTCGCTGGCAACCGTTACTACTCACAACGACGCTGTCGTAGGAGCCAATATTGTGTCCTCATTTTATCGACTTCATTTGAACTTCGGGGCTCAGCGCGCTACCCATCCTTTCGGAATAGCCTTGTTATCTGTAGGTGTTTTAGCCAGCGGATACGGGGTGCTGCAGTTTAGTTCGGCCTATATGAACCGCCAAAATCAATTGATGGAAAGCGATGCATTAACGATGCGCAAGAGCGCTTTCCAACAAAGTGAAGAGACCCATACGAAGGTTTCAGCGACCCAACTTCAGCGCTTTCGCAATGCCGCGTTAGTGGTCAATGAATTGCGAATGCCATGGGATGATTTACTCCAGATACTAGAGTCAGCGCCGATGGAACAGGTCGCTCTACTTTCGATCGAACCGATCGCCTCACGTCACCAGCTGCGGCTTTCTGCGGAAGCGCGTAACGTTTCGACGATGTTGGATTATCTGGTCTATCTGCAGCGCCAACCTTCATTGCATCAGGTAATTTTGAGCTCCCATCAGGTCCAACGTCAAATACCGGGATCGCCAGTACGCTTTCAGATACAAGCCAGTTGGAGCGAGAAATGAACATCTCATCGGCTTTGATTGCTGCCAATTATGCTTTAACCCGTCGATTGGGAATGAAGGGGCTGATCGGACTTGCCTTAATCATTTTTACTTTACTGGTAGTGCTAGTGGTCACGCCGCGTTTCCAACAATATACACGCCAGCTCCAATTGCAAACCGCAGTACAACAGACGGCCTTGAATCGTGACCGTAGGATCAAGAAAGTGGCACCAAAATCAATTGATCAGCTCACACAATTTAATGACTGGTTTCCCACTATCAATCAGAACGCGGGCGATTTGCGGCGTGTTTTGGAAGAAGCAAACAAAGCAAAACTTGACATTAATAAAGGAGATTATCAAATCTCGAGTGAAGCAAGTACCGAATTTATCAAGTACGAGGTTGTATTTCCGGTCAAAGCCAACTACAGCACCCTCCGCAGTTTTGTAGCGGGAGTACTCAATGCGGTACCTAATGCCTCACTTGCGGAGCTGCACATGGAACGCCCTGCGGCAAATAACGACATGCTTGACGCCCGCATCCACTTCACACTTTTTTATCGGGGAGCATGATATGCGATTCAACATTCCCCGCCCCCGCCTAGTGGTGTTGCTGGTTATGGGCATGCTGACGGCGTATTTGGCAAACTATTTTAGCAGTGGGCCGGGTGAGGACACGATCGTGGAACCACTCAGTCGGACGCATGCCAAGGTTGCATCGTATCCGCATGCAGGATCATCATCTTTATCGACCTCATCGCTTGCGCTGCCTAAGCGTGCCGAACTGGATCAGGTCTCAAAAAATAATTTATTCGCGGCTACCGACTGGACTCCTCCGCTGCCGCCGGCACCGGCACCACCAAAGGCTGCTCCAGCGCCACCACCGCAAGCGCCGCCAATGCCTTACAGTTTTGTAGGGATGTTGGAGGATCGCACCAAACCGACCGCCTTCCTCGCCAAGGGCGAAGCGCTTCTGATCGTCTCCGCTGGCGACACCCTTGATGGCAACTACCACGTTGACACAGTCAGTTCCAGGGAAATCGCACTGACCTATCTGCCGTTGAATCAGAAACAAGTCATTCGAATCCAAGGAGAACTCTAGTGATCCAACTCAAAACCAACAGCCTACGTATGACCCGCGCGCTATTACCGTTGCTGATCACAGCAGCACTTGCAGGATGCGCGGCGCAACAGTTTAACAAGGACGGACAACGGCAGATCCGAGAAGGCCAATATGAACAAGGACTGGCAAGCCTGCGCAAAGCAAGTCTGTTGGAGCCGGATAATTTGCGGTATCGCCTTGATTATATGGATCGCCGGAATGAAGAGACCCAAAATTTGAACCAGCGTGGGGAGGCTTTGCGTTTAGCCGGTGATTTCGCCGGCGCGCATTATGCTTTTTTGAAGGCGCTGAATCTCGACCAAACGAATGAGCGTTCACGGCGCGGCATAGTCGATGTGGAACAGGACGTCCGCCATAACGATATTCTTGCTGATGCCGATAAATTAGCCACTGCCGGGAAGCTCGACGCTGCGAAGGATCGCATCAAGGTAGTTCTGTTGAGCGATCCGGCGAATAAACATGCCATTGAGGCAATGCGCAGGATAGATGACCAGCTGGATGTCCAGCACCGCGCAAAAGAGGCAGTGATCGTGAGCCAGTCAATTTTAAAAAAACCGGTCACACTGCAATTTCGGGATGCCAATTTGCGGATGGTGTTTGAGGCACTCTCGCGCACTACTGGTCTAAATGTTATCTTCGACCGCGATGTCAGAGCTGACTTGAAAACCACTATATTTGTCCGCGACGGCTCTATCGAAGATACGGTCGACTTAATTTTGCTGCAAAACCAGCTTGAAAAAAGAATTCTTAACGCTAACACAATGTTTATCTATCCGGCGATAGCGATAAAGCAAAAAGAATATCAGGAGCTGAAAGTACGTACATTTCAGATTTCCAACGGCGATGCAAAATATATTCAGGGGATGCTGAAGAGCGTGCTGAAGATCAAGGAAGTACAGGTCGACGAGCATACGAACACGCTGGTACTACGCGATACTCCAGAAGCATTGTCGGTCGCGGCGCGTGTGATTGCAGCCCATGATCTTCCAGATGCAGAGGTAATGCTTGAAGTCGAAGTGCTTGAAATTTCGCGTGATCGACTATCCAACCTTGGCATCGTATGGCCTGACAACTTCAATGTGTCGACGCCAACCGATGCAAATGGTGGCGCGTTGACATTAGGTGCATTGAAACATCTTTCCGCTAACAGGTTACTAACGACCCCGCTCCAAGCTGGATTGAATCTCAAACTTCAGGACACCGACGCCAATCTCCTGGCGAGTCCCCGCATTCGTGTGCGCGAGCACCAAAAAGCGAAAATACTCATCGGCGATAAAGTCCCTATCATTACTAATACGGTAACGCCGGTGTCAACCGGTACGCCAGTGATCACCGGCTCCGTTCAGTACATTGATGTCGGTATAAAGCTTGAGGCTGAACCGCATGTCTACGCTGAAGGAGACGTCGGGATCAAATTAAATCTTGAAGTCAGCAATATCGTCAAGGAAATTTCAGGTCCTGGCGGCTCGTTGGCATATCAAATTGGTACCCGGATGGTGTCTACCAGTCTACGACTGCATGATGGAGAGACCCAGATATTAGGTGGGCTGATCAGCGATTCGGATCGTAATACCGCAGCCAAAGTACCCGGGATTGGTCAGCTTCCGATACTTGGCCGCTTGTTCTCAAACAATAATGGCAACCGTACCAAAACTGAAATCGTACTGTCGATCACGCCGCGTATTTTACGGGCTAAAGGGATTGCTGAAGATACAATGGCCGACGTCTGGTCCGGGACGGAGGGTGCCATTCGCGAAAATCCGTTACGTTTAGACCCTATTTCAAGTGTCAGCGCAAGTCCCACTAGTCCCGCAGCAAATACCGCTATCCGGATCGAACCCGTGCCGCTACCGCTCCCATTGCCCGCCAAGCCGATTGAGGCGGTCAGCACCGGTATGCCAGCGGGATCAGGAATTGTAGTTGCGGCACCCGTCCCATCGGTGCCAAAAGAACCCGCTATTTTGCCACCGACGATTATCCCGACGTCTACCCTTCCTCCGCAGAGTGCAATCGTCCAGCCCGCCCTGCCCGGCGGCACTGAGGTGGCAGCTAAAACCAGCATGGTGAACATCAATGGCGGCAACAATCCTGACACCGCTTCAACCAGCATAGGCATACCGCTCAGCGTTGCCGCTATCGTTCCGGCGGCAACTGGCGCTAGCCCAAAAATTACCTTGAGCTCGCCTGACAATGTCAAAGCCGGAGAACGTTTCAACGTGACCCTGAGCGGCGAGAATTTCGACAATATTCATGCCATTCCGCTTTCAATTCAGTACGATGCAGTGGTACTGACATTGGTTGAGGTAACGCTGGGGGAATTTAGCATTCGCTCCCACGCTGGTAGCGTTGCCCCTTCCATCAATCAGACTGCGGGCCGCGCCAGTATGCTGCTGACAGCTGATCAAGCAGCATCGTTCATGGGGTCGGGAGATTTACTTAATCTTGGATTTGTCGCGAAATTGCCCCGCAAGCGGACCCAGGTGTTGGTGGCAAAAGTCGATGTCAATGATGGGCATACCTTACTCACTATAGCGCGCCCTCAGCCACTTACATTAGCCGTCAATCCATAACAGCGGTTTGTGGAAAAAAGACTTTACCTGCGTTGACTTTATAGTAGAAGTTAAAGGGTGGGAATACTAATAAGCGATGCTCTAGGATAGATATCTTTAAGGCGCTATTGATGAATACTTCAAATCACCAGCAGATAAAGCGCGCTTCGGTTTGGCGGCAGAGAGCCCAGCCGTGGAGATGGCTGGCCAGCGCAATATGTGCGCTAGATTCGGTATACGCTCTAAGCTACCTTCAGCCGCCAACGAGGCAAGCAGGCAAGGGGGCGCGTTCAATCATCTCAATTTGCAGAGTATCTGCGCGCGGGTTTACGTTAATTGAGTTGGTCGTTACGCTCGCGTTGGTGGGGGTAGTGGCACTGGTCTCCCTACCACTATATGAAATTTCGTCCGTGCGTGTGAAGGAAACCGAATTGAAACTTGCCCTACATCAAATTCGCGGCGCACTTGATGCCTACAAGCGAGCGTCGGACAATGGCCAGATTCTTAAAGCTGCGGGTGAATCTGGCTATCCACCAACGTTGGAAATTTTAGTAAATGGCGTGGAAAATCCTTCAGATATCAAACATGGGCGGTTAATCTTTCTGCGCAGCGTGCCGCGTGATCCATTTTTTTTAGATGCAACGCTGCCAGCCGACCAAAACTGGATGCTACGCAGTTATGGGAGTCCGCCTGAGGCCCCGCAACCAGGCGAAGATATCTTTGATGTTGCCTCTTTGTCCCCTCGCAGGGGCCTTAATGGCATTTACTATAAGGATTGGTGATCATGAAACGTGCACCTTCCACCCCTGCCCGCTCCCGCAATAAGGCCTTTACCCTCATCGAGATGGTCATCGTCATGGCACTCATCGGCCTGCTGCTTACGCTCGCCGTGCCACGATATTTCATGGCACTGGAAAACGGAAAAATCAAGGTTCAGCAGCAGAACCTAGCCTCAATACGTGATGCGATCGATAAATTTTATGGTGATCAGGGCCACTATCCTGAAACGCTCGATACGTTGGTGCAAAGCCGCTACCTGCGCAGCGTCCCGATTGATCCACTGACCGAAAAGAGCAATTGGACGATTGTGGCGCCTATCGAGACAGGATCCAGTAAGGAACTGAACCCTGCGTCGGGCACAGATGCAACCGGGAATAGCGGAGCAATAACCGGAGTTTATGACGTGCATAGCGTCGCAGAGGTAAGTGATGCAAAATAAATATCTAACCACCGCACCCAGTCGCGGTATTGTATTACTTGCGCTGCTATTAACGCTGGCATTAATGGGAATTGCTTTGATGGGGGCTGTTAGCTGGTGGTCTCTGGAGCGCCAGCGTGAAAACGAAGAAGACCTGCTTTTTATAGGTAATCAATATAGGCTAGCGATTGAACGGTATTATTACGTAACGCCTGGCAATGGCAAGGCGTTGCCAATGCGCTTGGATGAGCTGATTGAAGATCAGCGGTTTCCCTCACCTGTGCGGCATTTACGCCGCCTCTACCTCGATCCGATGACCGGGGAGCCGTTTGAATTAATCCATATCGGCGAGCAGATCCATGGTGTGGCGAGCAAGTCGCAGAAAAAGGCTATTAAACGAAGCGGGTTTTTTCCACCCTACACAGCGTTCGAAGGAATAGAAACATACGATCAGTGGACGTTTTTATTCACCCCGCCACGAGGCAGAAAAGCAGTATCTATCACACCGAAAGTAGCACTAAAACAAGAAAAAATCAGGGAGTAAAACCATGAGCCATCGCGTCTTAATCGTTGAAAACCATAATTTGTTACGAGAAGGCCTACGATCCATGATCATGCGCCTGCCCAACTATGAGGTTGTTGGTACCGCGCGGGACGGCAAGGAGGCAATACAGAACGCTGTTCTATTGCAACCCGATCTGATTTTAATGGATCTGTCCATGCCTGGCATCAATGGGATTGAAGCGACTGCACAAATAAAACGACGCATGCCTAATATCCGTATCCTTGCGCTAACAGGGTATAAAACCGACGAATATGTACGCGAGGCGTTACGAGCGGGGGCGGATGGCTACGCACTCAAAGATTCTTCGTATGAAGAATTTATCAGTGCGATGGATGCCGTTATTACTGGAAAAAAATTCATCTGCCCAGACTTGTCTGTGCAGATGATAGATATTATCTTACGCGGCGACGCAGAGCCAGCAGCCAATGCCCCGTGGAGTACGCTGACCTCCCGTGAACGCAGCATTATCAAGTTAATCGCGGAAGGTCGTACGAATCGCTTGGCGGCTGAGTTTCTTAATATCAGCTCTAAAACGGTTGAAAAGCATCGGGCTAATTTGATGCACAAACTTGGGCTGAAGAATGCAACAGAACTTATACTGTTTGCTCTGAATATGGGATTAATTGAAAATAAAAATTAATCGAAGGTTGTAGAAATGGTTTTATCGCATTCGCCAAGGCTGGCCGATGCTTAACTTAAGTCTATCCGGTCTGCCAGTCATGTACTGGCCGGTATCGAATTCATGCACATAATCCGCAAGGGTCAGTTCGCGGTCGATGGCGCCACTGCCATGTCGTTCGCCGACCAGTTTTATTCGCTGGCGGGACAAATCCGTCCACTGTAATCGGGGCCATGTTTTGCACAGGAAAATCCCTCTCACGCTCAACAATGCGACAAAACCCACGCTTCCCGATGCGCTTTTCGACGCAATCCTTGATGCCTTGGCGATCTGTTCGGCGACCCAGCGATTTTTGCTGGTTGCGGATGGGTAGGTATAGCCCTTTGGCCCCGTTGTAACAGGCCGTCGGCGACCCTACGCTGCAGTGACTTCTCCATGGCTTTCTCGCCCTCTTCGGGGAAGAGCTTCTCGATGTCGCGTCGGGCCATAACATACACGCCTCGGCGGTCAAGTTCTGAAAGTTTCCGGATCAATTCGATTTTTTTCATCAAGTCATCTCCAACCCGATTTTTAAGTAGGGAACGGGTAGACTTAGTATTGACGACGGCGGTGGCCTAGTTGCCTCCGGTTTTAACTGCACTCATTGACTGCGTATCAGCGGAAAATGGCATTAAAAACGATTGTTGTATCCGAAATTTGTTGACCACTGCAGCTCTTGCTGATACTTTCCAGCGGCTCCTGCAAACTCTACACTTGATCGATGCCGTTAACATTGCGCAGTCGTGTCCGCAGGGGAAATCGCCCTTCCGGACGATGCCCTATGCTTGTCATATCGGACGATTTTTATAGGGTAATCGTACTTTTTAATACAGATTGATACGGTTAATTTTTAATGTCTATTACTTACTCTAGTCTGAATCATCCTTTGCGCATCCACTTGGCGGCTGAAGTGCATTCGCGCCCATTCCTGCGCCTTGATGCCCCTGAAAGGCTGACGCATCTGGCTATCTATTCGCATCAGGGCAGCGACGTTAGCGAAGGTAGTGCAAGCACTCATTATGAGATGTTGTCTGCGCTCTGCGTACATTTTGGCGTGGCCCGTCCCAGTGCGGAAACAAAATATTTTTTCTATGACTTCGGCCGATTTCGCCTGAAATGGGAATGCCATACAGAATTTTCCACCTATACGTTTGCCGAAAAACACGAAACCACGTTATTGCTAACGGATGCATTTTCCCGAGTCCCCTTATCCCATCTTCCCCATGAATGGCTGCTTGGCCTGCGCGGAAAAATCATCGTGGCCGCACATGTTGTGCTGGATCGAAGCGATGTCGCTACAGACGTGGCGGCTAAAGACTTGCGGCAACTGTTTGAAGGTAACATGCTGGTAGTGGGCAGCCAGGTATTGCAAGGAGGGGAAATATGGACGGACTTCCAGATTCAGTCAGACGGTTTCAGTCGCTTTGTCGTGCGCGACGTGGGTCTGCGTGAGCAGCAGGCCGGACATTTGATCCAGCGCGTGTTGGAAATCGAAACCTACCGCATGATGGCATTGCTTGGTTTGCCACATGCGCAGAAATCGGCACCCATCTTGAATGTGATCGAAGCGGAGTTGGCCATGCTGACTGCAACCATGGTAGATACTGATGCATTATCTAGTTCATCCCTGATGGAAGTGGACGATGAACAGGCTTTGTTACGCCAAATCACAGGCTTGGCCGCCCGTATTGAAAAACTTTCACTGGAGAACAGTTATCGCTTCTCTGCGTCGCAAGCATACTTCCGTATAGTGCAGTCACGCATTGAAGAACTACGCGAAATCCGAATCGAAGGCGTACCTACGGTGGGTGAATTCATGGATCGCCGCTTGGCACCCGCCATGAATACCTGTACCTCCACTGCCCGCAGACAAGAAGCATTGGCCGAACGCATTGCACACACCAATGACTTATTGCGTACACGGGTCGGCATTGTTCAGGAACAGCAAAACCGCAAAATTCTGCAATCCATGAATAAACGGGCTGCCCAGCAATTGCGCCTCCAGCAGGCAGTCGAAGGCTTATCTGTGGTGGCCATCTCGTATTACTTGGCTGGCTTATTCAATTATGCAGGAAAAGCAGCGAAAGGCGCAGGCTGGCCAATCAATCCGGATATCATGACAGGTATTCTGGTTCCGATAATCGCAATCGGCGTGTGGTTGGGCTTACGAAGTCTTCATAAAAATATTCACACATTGTGAAGTTGGCCGCCAGACTGATAAAACGGCGCGCTACGATGCCGAGAATTTTTTCAATAGTATGCCGCTGCGATTACCGGATCCACCGCTTGAGCAGCCGCGATATGCGTTGCAAGTGGATGCTGACTACATTCGCTCGGTCCCGGCAAAGTATCATGGCAGACGCTCGTTTGTGATCATTGCCGCGCAGCTTCGTCATCCAGACGGTCCATCAGCATCAATGGCGTACGTGAATGACGAGATGTGGTCAGCCCTGGACCGATTTCACCATTTTTTACATCGGCACGACGTTCCGATTGATGCACCAGTGGCCATCATTAGCGATGGGGGTGAAGATGTTGCCTACCCGACTTATTTACCCTGGCGGCCAGTCCAGCGCATCTTCGATTGGTTTCATATTGCAATGCGGTTCGAGCACATCCTCCAGCGGATTCGCGGCATGCGCCATGCGCAGCCAGACGACGCCGCTACCCTGATGAAGGAAGTTGAGCCTGCAAAATGGCGGCTGTGGCATGGTCGCGCACAAGGTGCGATCGAACGGCTGCGCGAGGTTGCTAAAATAACGTCCGGCAAGCTTCAGGAGCAAGTGAAAGGCATGCTTGGCTATCCGGGCTCAGATCAGAGCCGGTTAATCAACTATGGTGCTCGCTATCGGGCAGGTTTTCCGATCTCGACGAGCCTGGCAGAGTCAGCGGTTAACTTTGTGATCGGAGATCGCTTCAAAAAAAAACGACAAATGCGCTGGACTCTTGCTGGCGCGAATGCTCTGTTGCATATTCGAGTAGCAGATCTCAACGGTGAGTTTGCCGATATTTTTAAGAAACCGCTCTATGTAAAGCACCCAAAGTTCACACAAAAAAATCTTTGGGAAGACTTCCCTAGGGCTGCGTAAATCAAGAGTTCAGCCCCCGATTTCGTCCGCTCTCTCCATCGAAACAGAAAGTTATCACACTATTTTTTAGCTCGAATTTCCGTAACAGGGGCGGCGTTTTCTACATTTTTTGTGATGCCACGCATACGATTTATCATAAATTTTGCAGCCATAGTGATGTGTTTTCGTGCCATACGCTCGGCACCCGTAGCGTCTCCTTTTATAATGGCGTTAAGAATTTCCTCATGCTGATCCCAAATGTTGCGCGGGGTTTCGTCGCGCATCAAGACCTCGCCCATTACCCGATGAGTTTGTACCCAATGTGTATCCATGGCAGGCCCAATGAGAGGATTCTCCGATAGACGATAAATGAACTCATGGAATTTCATGTCTGTCGTAATCATATCTGTAACAGAACCGCTTTTTACGGCCTTAAATCCATTCTTAATCAGGGCGGGTCCCAGTTTGGCAGCTAACACCGAATTCTTGGTGGCTGCGAGCGAGCAAGCCAATCCCTCCACAACCGCACGAATATTGTACATATGCTGGACATAATCCAAATCCATGGGCGCAACCATAAGTCCCCGACCGGGGGCATTCTGCAGTACGCCTTGATTGCGCAACAGCAGCAACGCCTGTTGTACCGGTTGTCTTGAAACGCCGAGTCCTTGGGCGATTTCCTCTTGAATAATGCGCGAACCGGGTGACAGTTTACCTTCCGATATCTCCGAAATAATTGCTTGGTAGACTCGCTCCACCACAGTGGGAGCAGCTGTTAGCTCTTTCATTTAGCTATTCCAATCTTAAATTTAGCTTTCATCATGCGCTTGCCGATCAGATCTCAACCATTTGACGACCTAACCCCGATCTTTATGGCGCAGACAGTCGGCGGCGTTTCCGCTCGCAGGCCGAAACAGTTGCCATCTTTGCACACCTTTTGCACGATCAATTTATTGGCAATATCACGACCGCAAGTGGAAAATTTCATACAGGAGATTAGCGCAGCTGGTTTAGCTTTCGGGGCTAATCATCTTTAGATGGGTTTTCAGCGCAGCCGGATCGTAGCCCTAACACCTCGGAGCTCTTTGTGCGTGGCAAGACTATACAATAACTTGCGATGTCTATTAAAAAATCCTTAGCCGCAACCGCCGCGATCTGCGCTTTCCAGGTAACATATGGCGTAAACGAAAGCAGACCGTCCGGTAAACGGTTTAGCCGCCCCTCCACCCTCTCTGAAAAGTGCCGCCAAGATCCATAAGCATTTAGCCATAAATATTATGACAGTCATGTCGCACAACCTCGTGTAGGAAGTTGCGCGCCCGACTCAAGGACAAACGTTCTAAATCTTAAACATCACTCATTTAAATTGTGTTGTCAGTGCTCGTTACCGCGCGCCACTCACGCTCGGCATTGTCCCACGCTGCAAGTGGCTGCAGATCGGGTACCCAGGCGAGGCCTGACCGTGCGTCCGACGATATGGCGGAGGGCGTCACCACCACATCGAGCAATGCGGGACGGTTGGCGAGCGCGCGGGCGATTGCTGCGGGAAGCGCGTCAGCATCGGTAACACGCTCAGCGTGCATACCAAAACTTCTTGCTATGCCTGCATAGTCGGAGAACTGAAGCCGCGTTCCTACTACGTTCCCATGCGTTTCTGCCTGATCACGCACTTCAATCGCCCATGAACCGTTATTGGCGACGACAATTAAAACGGGGGCCTTATGACGGACCGCTGTATCCATTTCCATTGCATTAAAGCCAAACGCGCCGTCACCTGTGGCCACCACGACCGTACGGTCAGGAAAAGCCAGGCTCGCTGCGACGCCAAATGGTGTCCCAACGCCGATGCATCCTAGGGAGCCGGGATCAAGATAGGTGGAAGCAGGCAAGCCCACCCGCGTAAAACTAAGGAAATCACCACCGTCTGCTACCACCACTGCATTGCTCGGCAGGGCTTCGCGTAATGCAGCCAATAGTCTGTTCGGATGCATCATGCCATCTTCGCCCGGCGGTGCATTTCGCATCGTTTTGACCAATTTCTCAGCGCGGGCGAGATGGTCTTTCCTCACTGCCTGGGTCCAGGCGGTGTCCGTTTGCGGTGTCCGGTCCCCCGCCGCTTCAAGGATGGCTTCCAAAGCCAGCTCTGACGAAGCAAAAATCTCCACCGCACCGCGCCGGTTGTCGCGCAGTTCTGCCGCGCAATCCGCGATCCGCAAGAACTGCGCCTTTTTGAAAACAGCAGGTGAGCCGTAACCTAGCTGAAAGTCGAGTCTGCGTCCAACGGTCACAACCACGTCGGCTTCACCCATGACTGATCCACGCATCGCTCCGACCACCGAAGGATGGCTGTCAGGAACAACTCCCCTGGATTCACCTGTATCAAGGTAGATCGCATTGAGGCGATCGAGAAGGCGGATCAATTGGGGCGAGCTATCTCTGGCTCCTCTGCCTGAGATGAACAGCGGACGGCGAGCAGACCAGAGTAATTCTACCGCCTCCTTGACAGCTGCAGGATCGGGAAGCAGCTTGCGCTTAGGCTTGGGCTTAAAGTGTTCCGGCATCTGTAGCGCCAAAGGTACCTCGGCACGTAGCGTATCGACGGGGAAGTCAAGATACACCGGCCCTGGTTCTCCGCCATCTCCAAACGCGCGGGACACGGCTTCATCAAGCTCCTGCAAGATCAGTTCAGGCTGGCGCACTGTACGCGCATAGCGTGTAATTGAGCGGACCAGTTCGGTATGCGATATATCCTGCAGCGCCCCTCGATTCTCCTGTTGGCTGGGCGTGACGCCGGACAACACCAGCACAGAAGCGCGGGCCACATGGGCATTGGCAATGCCTGTCATGGCATTGGTTACGCCAGGTCCGGCAGTGACAAGAGCAACCCCGAGTTGCCCCGTCAGTTCGGCATGGGCATGCGCCATATATACCGCAGCCCGCTCGTCACGCACGTCAATAATCCGGATACCTTCTACGTCGAGTCGCATCCAGATCGGCATGATGTGGCCGCCGCACAGTGCGAATACCCGATCAACTCCACGCGCACGCAAGAAGCGGGCAATTACCGCGGCGGATGAATTGTCAGAAATTTTGCAATATCCCATATTTGTTTCTCCAGGTGATGGCTTCTTTATTCAAGAAAGCCGGTTGAAATGCTGAACAATGCGGCGACGACAACGAGTCCGGCAATGGCGGCGACGCGACAGGAACCAAAGGAGCGCAAATATTCGACAAGAACGCCGCATTTGATGACATATGCCGGTCGACAGCGCTTCTCACTAAGCAGTACTAAGCAGTAATAAGCGGCACTAAGCGACACCAAGAGACGTGAAAGAGACGAGACCGAGTTTGTTAAGGATAAACAGGACGGCATCCGGATACAGCACACTCGTCCTCTTCATCTGATTTTTATTGCGACAACCTAATACTTATTAAACTCAGGAAATTAGCTTTCTTACTGGAATTTTTTGTGAACTCTGAATTCAGAGTTCATGAATAGTGAGGGTGCAACAGCCTTATTGTCAAGTTAAAACCACCCATAAAATTCTTGAAGAAAATTTCATTACTTGTATTCTGAATTCAGAGTAGTCTTTGCAGAATGTTAATTCTAAAGTCTTAGTCATTAAATTTCATTAAAGAAATCTAATGTACAAAAGTTATATTTCAGGAGACCCGATGGACCATATTTTGACCCTTGCAGATGCGGTTGCCACCCATGCGCGACTTAGCCCCCAAAAGATCGGCGTGATGGATACGACCAGATCGCTCACGTTCCGCCAATGGCAGGAGCGGGCCTCCAGATTAGGCAATGGACTGCTCGATTTAGGATTAAAAAAAGGCGATCGTGTGGCGCTGCTAGCTTACAACTGCATCGAGTGGATGGAAATGTATGTGGGCCTGTCGCAGGCCGGGCTGGTAGCAGTACCGATCAATTTCCGACTATCGGCTCCTGAGATCGCTTACATTATCAAAAACTGCGGTGCCTCGGCATGTATCGTTCAGGACACGTTGTCCGAAAAGGTCGACGCCATTCGGCATGAAGTACCCATTGCGTCGCATCGTTATATTTATTTTGGTTCGGCCGCGCCCGCCGGATACCAAGAGTACGAAGCATTGATTGATGCTTCTGATAGCAGCACTCCACCGATTGTGGTGGAGGGTTCCGATACTTTTGCCCTGTTGTACACCTCGGGGACAACGGGCCGGCCCAAGGGTGCCATCCGTAACCATGCCGGGAATGCCCAGATCGCTATCGCAACCGCGCTGGAAATGGGCTTCACGAGAAATGACCGCGGTTTGTTAGTGATGCCGATGTGTCACGCAAACTCAATCTACTTTTGCGTAGCCTTTGTCTATCTGGGTGCGACGGTAGTCATTGATAACCGTAAAAGCTTTGATCCTGAAGCGCTGATCGCAACGCTGGCAAATGAGCGCATTACCTTCACCTCACTGGTCCCTACCCACTATGTGATGATTCTTGAGCTTCCCGCAGCGGTGCGAGAAAAGTACGATGTCAGTGCGGTCGCCAAGTTAATGATTTCATCCGCGCCAGCGCGCAAGGAACTCAAGCTGGCCATCATGGATTACTTCGAAAATGGCAAGCTGCACGAATTGTACGGATCGACCGAGCTAGGCTGGGTCACGCTTTTGCGTCCAGAAGAACAGCTCGACAAGCTCGGATCCGTCGGCAGGGAATGGGCCTGCTCGGGCGCTATCAAAATGCTCGGCGCAGACGGCAACGAAGTCCCTGACGGTGAAGTTGGCGAGTTGCATTCGCGTACTCCGTATGTGTTCGACGGGTATTGGGACAATCCGGAAAAAACCACCGAAGCGTTCGCCGGAAAGTGGTGCTCTGTCGGTGACATGGCGCGACGCGATAGCGATGGATATATTTATCTGGTAGATCGAAAGAGCAACATGATTATCAGCGGAGGTGAAAATATCTATCCCTCGGAGGTGGAATATGTCATCGCTTCGCATACTGCCGTCAAAGAAGTCGCTGTCATCGGCATGCCCGATATCAAATGGGGGGAATTTGTCCAAGCCATCGTGGTCCTTTATCCCGGACAGACCGCGACGGAAGCTGAAATTCTGGGTTGGTGCAGAGATCGCCTTGCCGGCTTCAAGCGCCCACGCACGGTCGTATTTGTCACCGAAGAACAAATGCCACGCACAGCGACCGGAAAAATTCAGCACCGTCTGTTGCGCGACCAACTTCTATCAGCAGCGATCGGCAATACGAGCGACGAAGCTGATACATTGGTCACCGCTTTGGTTCACCCGTGACCCGATGAGAGCGCATCATGAAAAATAGTCTGGCGCGCATCACTGTGATTATCAGCCACCTGGATTTGCACTCCTACCCCAGTCTGCTCGCACGCGAAGTGCAAAGCATCGTTCCTTCTTTTTCTGACGTGGCAGATGTTCGCGTCATGGATTTACCATTTCGCGATAGCCTCGCATATGCCAAGGAAGCCGAACGATCCGGCGAAGTCGAGATATTTGTCTGTGCTGGCGCGACGGGTGCATTTTTACAAAAAAACCTAGCGACGCCAGTAGTGCTGATGAAAAGTACTGGCAACGATCTGATGCTTGCGATGTATGAGGCAATTAATCATTCTACGAAAATTGCCGTACTAAGCTATCAGAAAACAAACGTGGAATTAGCACACACAGGCGACCTGTGGAAAGTCGCATTCAAGAGCTATCAATATAGCACTCTCGACCAGGTTAAAGAGCAGGTAAGCAATCTGCGTACGTCCGGTTGCGAGGTCGTCATTGGGTCTTCCATGGTTACCGAAGTCGCCACTGCCGCAGGATTAATAGGCGTACTGCTATTATCAGCGCGCTCCATCCGGCTGGCGATCGACGAAGCGTTGCTGTTAATTCGGTCCCAACGGGCAGAATCTTCGCGTCGGCGTCACATCAACGCCATCCTCCGGCATCTTACCGACGGTGTGGTAGCGCTTGATGCGACCGGCAAAATTCAAGCGGCAAATGAAGTATTCGCAGGTTTTTTTAATGCATCAGCGTCAGATATTATCGACCGTCATTTTAACGATGTTGCGCCCGAACTTGATATTCACCAATACCTTAAATCTTCCCCCATCGGCGGCTTTTTGGTCACGGTAAAGCAACGCACTTTACTAGTGAATGCCTATCCGCTTTCCGATGAAACGGAAAACGATGGCACCGTCATCATTTGCCAAGATACGAATGCGGTGCAACGCGCTGACCGCCGCATCCGATCCGGCGCGCGAGGACAGGATTTCCGGGCGACGCATTGTTTGTCCGAAATTGCCGCCGCTGCAAAAAAAACCCAATATTTGGTCAAGCTTGCAGCGGTCTATGCGCGTACCGACTCGACAATTTTGTTGCAAGGAGAAAGCGGCACGGGCAAGGAATTGTTCGCACAAGGAATTCATAATGATAGTGCGCGTGCACACGGACCGTTTGTCGCAGTCAATTGTGCTGCCCTCCCCGAAACTTTGTTGGAAAGCGAACTGTTCGGCTATGAAGATGGCGCGTTCAGTGGCTCGCGGCGAGGGGGCAAGCCCGGTCTATTTGAACTGGCGCACACTGGAACCATCTTTCTCGATGAAATTGGTGATATGCCGCTGCCATTGCAAACAAGGCTGCTGCGGGTTTTGCAAGAACGGGAAGTGATGCGTCTGGGTGGAACGCATACTACTTTGGTTGATGTTCGGGTGATTGCCGCCACGCATCAGAATCTCATTAAACAGATCTCGAACGGAACCTTCCGCCGCGATCTGTTTTACCGGCTCAACGTGCTGCAACTGACACTGCCCCCATTGACTGAACGCCTTGAGGATTTGCCACATCTTTGTCATATCATCATGGAAAAGATCGCCAAACGGTTAAAACTGGGCGACGCTCCCCATCAGGTTATTCCAACGCTACTGCCCCACTTTTTTAAGTACCATTGGCCAGGCAATGTGCGGGAACTGGAAAATATACTAGAGCGCGCGGCAATCTACTTTGCCCACAAAGACGAGCCGCTGTTCCTGCAACAGGAAAGCGATATTGTTAATTTAATCTTTGGACCCAGCGTAACAGAAATCGGTGAGGAACGACCAGCAGAGCATCTGCGGAGCGACCCCGCCTTGCGAACGGTACGGGAATCAAAACAGGCGGTTAATATTTGTGCCGGAAATTTTTCGGCCGCAGCAAAATTGTTAGGGATAAGTCGCTCTACGCTCTACCGGCGCATGAAATCGAATAGCACCGCCTAAACTGGTGAATTAGTTTAAGTGGCGTGTTGAATCTGACTACCGGTAACCCGCGCCGGCAGCCTTGCTATACAAATAAGTTCAGATAAGTTGTGTTACCAGACGTATACAAAGCGTGCGTTGACGGCGTCAGTTACCGAGCGATTTTCGCCTTTTAATCCGCGGCCATAATGTACTGCAAGCGAATAATTTGGCGAGAACGTAAACATCATTCCGACGTCTGCGACCGCTTCGTAATTCATCGGCTGTCCATTTTTCGCCATCTGACGTTCGTAATCGACGCCGATATATGGCATCAGTAGCGATGTCACCGAATAGCCGACGCGATGATGCGTGGACAATGTAGTGGGCGCCTTTATATCGGTGCTATTGTTTTTTCCAGGCCAGTCCCAAACCAGGTCCGCAGTATAGTTGAGTCCGCCAAATTGTACAGCGCCGAACACGGACTGAATGATTCTCCAACGATCTCCACCGCCTACACTACTGTTGCCTAATGGTGCCTGGAATAGAAAGTCAGTGCCGATAGTGGTGTCTTTAGTTGGCTTGTACCAGGCGAATCCGCCAGCTATCGGGTCGGCCATTCCGCTCGCTGTAGTGTGCGCCGAATTATTCTGGACGCTGACCAGCGGCGCAATCACTTCCCAGCCGACGCCGATATTCGGGTTGCTTTCCAGCGTCCACGCATGGACGTATTTGGTCAGGCTGACGTTGACCCTGACGTCTGGCGCGCCTACCTTGCTGCCGGAAGAATTCCATTGCCTGTGCGTGCTGTCGATGTAGCCGTATTCGACCAAAATGTTTATCGGGGCACTCAAGTTGCCCGGCAACTGATATTCAAGCGGGCCGATAAAGCCGCGGCCCGTTTCAGCGTAAGCCGTCGATGCCGATAGGCATGCTAACAGTATGGACGCGGTCATCAGGCGGTGACTAACGTTGGTCTTTACCGTCATATTTTTTTCGATCATTTTCTGTCTCCTGTTATTAAAATTTTTGTCCTCCCCGGTTCAGGACTTATCCCTCTCCTTGGTATTTGCTATGCACAATACATGCCCGAAAAAATGCTAAGTCGCAAAGAGGCGTGTGACGAATAAAATTGGTGCACCTCTTTATTTGAGAGCTTGAGGGTTCTAATTGCATGATCACAAGGTCGAATACCACGTAACGCATGCACGCGAACAGATCGAAAATCCGTGCCTGCAATATCTCCCCTGCGTGGCCATAACATTGCTGACAAGCCTCGGACACCGTTGCGTTATGTCGCGTCGATAGAACACTGCGACAGTTCAGCGCTACAGCCTGTCGGCCAGAATGCCGGCCCATTAGTGGACACAACCCACCTACTCGCAGCCGAATAAGCAAACAGGAGGATCGAAAAGTTCTTCGATAAAGACTGGCATGCATCCTGCTCTTAACCCTGTACACACATAGTGAGGAGGTTGCATGAGTGATACATTAAAAAGCCCATCGGGCGAGCAAACAATTGAAAGTCCAGTGCGCCGCAATATCTTGCGCGCCGCCAGCACGCTGGCAATCACCTGCCTCGGCGGCAGCTACATTCCAATTGCACTTGCCGACGATAACTCCACACGACCGCAGCCGGGACATCGTCTTGCGCGCGTTGATGCGCCAGGGCCCGTCACGCCACTACGCCTGACCGATATTCCTCGCAGCGGTGCGCCGGTGTATGCGTTTTCTTATGATCCGAAGGACAAGATTCCACAGGACGGTTCACGCCTCAATAAGATCGCTTTGGTACGGGTCGATACGGCTGCTCTAAGCGAAGAAGCGGCGAAAGGCGCCGTGGATGGCGTTCTGGCTTTTTCTGCTGTTTGCACGCATCAGGGATGCGAAGTGACGGAGTTTCTTTTAAAAGAGAATGCGCTCATGTGCTTTTGCCATTTCTCTAAATTTGACACGCTCAATTCGGGCGCAGTCATTTCCGGTCCGGCTCCGCGCAATCTTCCCCACCTTCTGCTTACGGCAGAAGGGGGCGAAATTGTCATTGCGCAAGGATTCAGTTCAGTACCAGGTGTTAAAAAGTCTGGCTAACAGCCAGACAGGGAGTGGCGAGGCGCGAAGCGTCGCTGCTAAAAAGGCGCACAGTCGCGAAATCGACTGATGTCACAAAACAAGATGGAGAAGACAATGATGAAAAAAAATCGCATTACAAGCCTATTGGCGATGGCAGCTTTTCTGCCGGTTGCCGTGATAGCCGCAGAGACGCCCGCGGGCACCGATCTCAAACCCTACACCCCGGTGACCGACCAGCGACTCTCCAAACCGGAGCCGCAAAACTGGTTGATGTACCGTGCCAACTACGAATCGTGGGGATATAGTCCGCTCAAAAAAATTAACACCGACAACGTCAAAAATCTGAAACTGGCATGGAGCTACGCGACCGGCATGCTGGACGGCCACCAGTCTCCGCCTATCGTCAACAATGGCTACATGTACGTCACGACACCGAACAATCAGGTGATTGCATTCGAGGCTAAATCGGGCAAGGAAATTTGGCGCTACAAAAAGCAAATCCCGGAAGAGCTTCAGCAGCTGCATCCGACCAATCGCGGCGTTGCACTGTACGGCGACAAAGTGTTTATCGCCACCACCGACGCGTTTGTCGTCGCGCTCGATGCCGTCACTGGTAAAGAGCTGTGGAAAACGGCGTCGGCAGATTGGAAGGCCGGCTATTACTCAACACTGGCTCCGCTCGCAGCTGAAGGTAAAATCATGATTGGCGTGTCCGGCGGTGAGTACGGCATTCGCGGCTTTATTGCCGCTTATGATGCCGACACCGGCAAGGAAGTATGGAAGCGCCATACGATTCCAGCACCAGGTGAGACTGGTTCAGAGACCTGGCCAAAAGATGATTCCTGGAAAACGGGCGGTGGTTCGGTATGGGTGACGGGCAGCTATGATTCCAATACTAAAGTGTCTTATTGGGGTATCGGTAATGCGGCCTCATGGATGCCCGATACTCGACCAGGGGACAATCTGTTTTCGTCTTCCGTGATGGGGATTGATGTTAATACCGGTGAACTCAAAGGGCATCATCAGTACCATTATGGCGATGGCTGGGACTGGGATGAAGTTTCCGCACCGCTGCTGATTGATATCGAACGCAACGGAAAGAAAGTCAAATCACTGGTGCATGCTGGTCGGGATGGTTACCTTTGGTGGCTGGAGCGTGACAAGGACAAGATCGATTTTGTCGATGCGTGGCCATTTGTACTGCAAAATGTCTTTACCGGCATCGATAAGAAGACCGGTCGACCATCTTACAATCCTACCCGCGTGCCCGCCACTGGAAAAACGGTCAACTTCTGTCCGTCGCTGTGGGGCGGCAAAGATTGGACACCTGAAGCGTACAACCCGAACACGGGCCTGTTATATGTTCCGGCAAATAACAACCTCTGTGCGGAAATCACTGGCATATCGGCAGGTAAGTATAAGCCTGGCCAGTTGTTTATCGGCGTATCCCTCGACAACATCCTGACGCACGTTCGTCTGGATGAAGCAGCCAAAAAGAATATTGGAGAAGTGCAGGCATGGGATATGAAAACCGGCAAAAAAGTCTGGACCCACACTTATCCGCAAATGAACTGGGGTCCGTTACTCACCACCGGAGGCAATCTGGTATTTGGCGGCGGTACCAATGATCGCAAGTTCAGGGCCTTCGACGCGCGTAATGGCAAACTGTTGTGGGAACAGGCGATGAGTTCCGGCGTGATCGGCGTTCCTACCAGTTTTGAGGTCGATGGCGTGCAGTATATTGCCGTCCAGTCTGGCTGGGGCATTGATGCAGCGCGTATGCAAGGCGCCTTCGATGCGGTGATGCCAACTAAAACATTGGTACCACAGGGTGGCGTAGTCAACGTGTTCCGATTGGAATAGTAGCTGACCGTATTGCATTCTTAAAAGGTTGTCCCAAGAAGGCATGTCCGGGCGGTTGCCTGCGGCATGCCCGACCAACAATAAATGGAGAAGCTATGTCGCATCACTATCAGAACTATATCGATGGGCATTTTATTGACGCTGGCAGCAGTGGTCAGATTGAAATCTATAACCCCGCTACCCAAGGATTTATCGGGACCGTTTCAGATAGCACGTCGGATGCCGTGGATGCGGCCGTGTCGGCAGCGCGCGTGGCGCAGCGCAGCTGGGCAAAGCTGCCAGCGATTGAGCGGGCAGGCCACTTGCGCGCGATCTCGGCAAAGATTCGTCAGCATGTTGATCGTCTGGCAGAAATCATCACCCGCGAGCAGGGCAAGACCCTTGAACTTGCGCGCGTCGAGGTCTCCTTCACTGCCGATTACATCGACTATATGGCCGAATGGGGCCGCCGTATCGAAGGGGAAGTCATCACCAGTGACCGGGTCGGTGAAACTATCTTCATGTTACGCAAACCGCTCGGCGTGGTGGCGGGAATCTTGCCGTGGAATTTCCCCTTCTTCCTGATCGCGCGCAAGATGGCACCGGCATTGATCACCGGTAACACCATCGTGATCAAGCCTAGCGAAGAATCGCCTATTAATGCGTATGAATTCGCGAAACTGGTGGATGAGACCGATCTTCCAAAAGGTGTGTTTAATCTGGTCAACGGGCGCGGTGCTTCGGTAGGTGCAACGCTGACCGGCCATGCGGATATCAATATGGTGAGCTTCACCGGCAGCGTTGACGTTGGTATGCGCATCATGGGCAGTGCAGCCAAAAATATGACCCGGGTCAATTTGGAGCTAGGCGGCAAGGCACCTGTGATAGTGCTGGAGGACGCCGACCTCAACCTCGCCGCAAAGGCGATCTGGGATTCCCGCATTACCAATACGGGACAACTCTGCAACTGCGCGGAGCGCATCTACGTCGCCAGTTCCGTAGCCGACGAGCTAACCGCCAAAATCGCGACGCATATGAAAAGTACGCGCTTCGGGGACCCTCTCTCACAATCGGACCTGCACATGGGGCCGCTGATCAATAAACAAGCATTGCATAGGGTCGATGCGATGGTCCAGCGTGCTTTAGCCGAAGGTGCTGAACTGGTCACCGGCGGTAGAATTGCCGGTCGGGATGATGGATTTCACTACGAACCCACAGTCCTGATGAATTGCTCTCACAAAATGGAGATCATGCATAAGGAAGTGTTCGGACCAGTCATCCCGATACAAAAAATTGATAGCCTTGAAGAAGCTATTCAACTTGCAAATGATAGCCAATATGGCTTGACCTCCTCAATCTTCACCCGCAATCTTAATCATGCAATGCAGGCATGCCATGCGCTTGAGTTTGGTGAAACTTATGTAAACCGTGAACACTTTGAAGCGATGCAAGGCTTCCATGCCGGTCGCCGCAAATCGGGCATCGGTGGTGCAGATGGCAAGCATGGATTGTATGAGCACTTGGAGACGCAGGTAGTTTATATGAATCACGGCCAGCTTTAACAGGGCGCGTGCGCCGGTGCAAAAGCCTGTTACACCGGCGCCTATGGCTAAGTATTTTTAGACAAGTGCATTAAAACGAAAATTTGCAGGCGACGGACTCCGCGGCGATGCGAGGATTTCACGCCGGACCAAAACACTCTGGAACCTTAGTTGCCTGGCAGCGCCTGCATCCAGCGGAGAATAAAATGAACACAGCACCATTGACCATAAGAGACATAACAGCGCGCGCTGTTATAGCGCCCATCAGTCGCCCGATCCGTACCGCCGTCGGCACTATTCCTGCCGCACCACTCGTCTTGCTTGATGTCACTACAGAAGAGGGGATCACGGGTCGGTCATACCTGTTCGGCTATACCCCGACATCGTTAATTCCCCTGGTGAAAATTGTTGAGGAGCTGGCACGCGATCTTAAAGGCAAGGCAGTCGTACCGGTAGATCGCATGCGCGAACTCGACCTGCGCTTTCGGCTGCTTGGAACGCAGGGCTTGCTGGGAATGGTGATTTCAGGGCTGGACATGGCTTTTTGGGACATATTGGGGAAGGCGGCTGGCATGCCGGTAGTGCGACTCTTAGGCGGATCGCCGAGGGCGCTTCGTGCGTACGATAGCTACGGTGTAGTAGACGTTCGCGCCGACGAACGCGATATCTTGCAATCGTTAGAACGTGGATTTGAGGGAATCAAGATCAAAATCGGCGATGCCGACCTCAAGAAAGATATAGACACAGTACGCGCCGTACGCGAGATGATCGGACCGGACGTCGCGCTAATGCTTGATTACAATCAGAGCCTCGGGCCAGCCGAAGCGTGCCGACGGATTGAGCGCTTGCTGGAGTTCGACCTTCATTGGGTTGAAGAGCCAGTTTCAGCGCAAGATTTACAAGGTCATGCACGGGTCCGGGCATCAAGCGGTGCCCGCATTCAGACCGGCGAGAACTGGTGGTTCCCCAGAGACATGCAACGTGCTATCAGCGCAGGCGCGTGCGACTTCGCTATGCCCGACATCATGAAAATTGGTGGAGTAACTGGGTGGATGGCTGCGGCGGCACTCGCTGATGCGGCTTCCTTGCCTGTGTCCAGCCACCTTTTCATCGAAGCAAGTTCTCATGTGTTGGCAGTAACACCCACATTCCACTGGCTTGAGTACCTCGACTTTGCCGGTGGCATCGTTGAGGAGCGTCATGAAGTGGTCAATGGAACAATCACCGCGAAGGGTCCAGGCCTGGGGATCAGTTGGGATGAACAAGCGGTATCGCGCTATATGGTTCAGTGACAAAGATTGGTCCAATGACATAGCTAAAGAAAAGATATTTTCGCTATTTGAGATTCATCCAATCAAAAAAAAGATCGTCTTTGTGACAGTGAGTGCGCTTTAATTTCCTTTGTCCTCATGCCTAAAGGAGAACTTTCTCTTTTTTAAGCGAAGGAAACGCCACTACTTTAATGCACTAAAAACTACATTTGTAAAAACATGTAAAGTAAGCAATCTCATTGGTCCAATAAATCCTCTTTTCCCAGTCCTTATTACCCGCAACAACGGAGAGTAGTCATGAATTTCACCCTTCCACCGGAAATCTGCGCACTGCGTGATCGCACACGGCGCTTTATCGCCGAGCAGGTCATTCCCTTAGAGAAAGACGCCCGCCAGTCCAGCCATGGCCCCAACGAGGCGCTACGCCGCGAACTGATTGAGCGCGGCCGCGCAGCGGGCCTGCTCACGCCCCATGCTTCGCTAGAGATGGGCGGCCTGGGCCTGAGTCATGTCGCAAAAGCCGCCATTTTTGAAGAAGCCGGCTACTCATGGCTAGGACCCACGGCGCTCAACATCCATGCGCCCGACGAAGGCAATATTCACCTCATGGAAGAAGTTGGCACCCACGCACAAAAAGAACGCTGGCTACGCCCACAGGTCGCCGGCAAGACGCGCTCGTGCTTTGCCATGACTGAGCCTTCACCGGGAGCAGGGGCCGATCCGTCGATGCTGATGACCCATGCCGTACGCGATGGCGATGACTACGTCATCAACGGCCTGAAATGGTTCATTACCGGTGCCGACGGTGCGGACTACGCCATCATCATGGCGCGCATGGAAGATGGCTCGGCCACGATGTTTCTGACCGACATGGACCGCCCCGGCATCACCCTTGAACGCAATATGGATGCGATGGACGCCTGCTTCACCGGCGGTCATGGGGTACTGCGCTTCACCGATCTGCGCATTCCCGCAAGCGATGTATTGGGCGAAGTAGGCAAAGGCTTTCGGTACGCACAGGTGCGCCTGGCACCCGCACGCCTGACACACTGCATGCGCTGGCTAGGACAAGCCCGCCGTGCGCACGACATTGCCCTCGAATACATCCGTCGTCGCCAGGCCTTCGGCAAGCCTCTGGCAGAACACGAAGGTGTGGGCTTCATGCTGGCAGACAATGACATGGATCTGCACACTGCACGCCTGCACATCTGGCACACTGCCTGGATGCTGGATCAGGGCGAAAAATGCAACTTCGAATCGAGTCGCGCCAAGGTGGTTTGCTCGGAGGCTGAGTGGCGCGTGGTAGATCGCTGCGTGCAGATGCTGGGTGGACAGGGTGTGACGGCCGAAACTGCTGTCATGCGCATCTTCACTGACATGCGGGCTTTCCGCATCTACGATGGTCCGAGCGAAGTGCACCGCTGGAGCATGGCGCGCAAGCTGGTACATCAGGCTGACAAGGCGGCCGCCGCCGGAGACCAGACATGATACAAAACATGCATAAAGCCATAGACCGATTTCGCCTTGATGGGCGCATAGTCCTGATAACAGGGGCCTCCAGCGGCTTGGGCAACCATTTTGCCCATCTGCTCGCCAGCGCGGGTGCACGCGTAGCAGTGGCGGCGCGTCGTGCCGACAAGTTGCAGTGTTTAGTTGAGAGCATCACCGCTGCTGGTGGCCAAGCACGCGCACTTGCGCTAGACGTCACCGACAGTACCAGTGTGCGCAATTGCTTCCATGAACTGACCAGCTGGGGCGTGCCCGATGTGGTCGTGAACAACGCTGGTATTACCGTGACGCGTCCGTTGCTGGAACAAACCGAAGAAGACTTCGACAGTGTGATTGAGACCAATCTCAAGGGCTGCTGGCTGGTCGCTACCGAGGCCGCGCGACGCATGGTGGCTACAGGCCGTGGCGGTAGCATCGTCAACATCGCCTCCATCCTGGGCGAGCGGGTGGCCAGCGGTGTGGCACCCTATGCCATCTCCAAGGCCGGCGTAGTGCAGACCACCAAGGTGATGGCGCTGGAGTTGGCGCGGCATAACATCCGGGTCAACGCGTTGCTGCCCGGTTACGTGGTGACGGACTTGAACCGTGAATTTCTCAGCAGCGCCGCGGGCGACAAACTGCGCTCGCGCATTCCGACCCGCCGTTTCAACGAGCTGACCGATCTGGACGGCCCGCTGCTACTACTCGTCTCCGACGCCGGTTCAGGGATGTCGGGTTCCACCCTTGCCGTAGACGGCGCGCATCTGGTAAATTCTCTATGAACATACGTTCGGTTTCCCTGCCAATGGAAGCGTTAGCGCATTATCTGCAAGCGCAAGGACTAAGCGGTGACGGACCGCTCAATGCATCGCCGCTGACCGGCGGCCAGTCAAATCCGACATTTCGGCTCAGCACCGGCGCGCGTCACTATGTGCTGCGCAAAAAACCGCCGGGACAACTGATTGCATCAGCCCATGCCATCGACCGCGAATACCGCGTAATGAAAGCGCTGCGAGGCACTGATGTGCCGGTGCCGCATATGTATCTCTATTGTGAGGACGAGAGCATCGTCGGAACCCCGTTTTATCTGATGGAATTTCTCGACGGCCGGGTACTGGTGGACCAATCCCTGCCGGGTATGGCGCCTGCTGAGCGAGGTACTATTTATCGTGAAATGAGCCGCGTGATCGCTGCGCTGCACAGCGTGGACCAAGAGGCCGTCGGCCTTGCAAGCTACGGCAAGCCCGGCAACTATTTTGCGCGGCAGATTACCCGCTGGTCGCGTCAATGCCGCGAATCTACCCTGCCAGTCAACGACGCGATGCAAAAGCTGATGGATTGGTTGCCCGATAATATTCCGCAAGGCGACGAAACCACGTTGGTACATGGCGACTATCGGCTCGACAATCTAGTGTTTCATCCGACCGAATCTCGCGTCATTGGCGTGCTCGACTGGGAGCTGTCAACTTTGGGGCATCCGCTGGCAGATTTGTCTTACCAATGCATGTCCTGGCGCATTTCGCCCACCTTGTGGCGCGGCATTGCAGGGCTTGATCTGGCAGCACTGGGCATCCCGAAGGAAGAAGAATACGTGGCGATGTACACCGAGGCGACCGGGCGCGACCCGGCAGAGCATTGGGACTTCTACCTTGCCTACAATCTGTTCCGCATGGCAGCGATTCTGCACGGCATTGCACAGCGCGCTGCGGATGGCAACGCTGCGGCGCATGACGCGGTAGAAACCGGGCGCAAGGCAGCGCCGTTGGCCGAACTCGGTTGGGAATCTGCACAGCGCTATGAGGCATCCAGGCGTTAACGTTATGTTGTACTGACTTCGAACCGTCAATCATCAGCGCCAATGTATATACGAAACAATTGTATATACGAAAATCAATGAAACATGAATCGCCATTCGTCTCAAACACTTACCGATAGGAGCTCTTATGGCACAACAAATCGTCATTAAGCAGTACGGAGGACCGGAAGTTCTCACGCTACAAGACGTCGATGTTGGACATCCCGGCCCCGGCGAAGCCAAGCTGCTGCACACTAAGATTGGGGTAAATTTTCATGATGTGTACGTCAGGTCAGGTTTGTATAAGACCTTGACCCTGCCCGGTACGCCGGGTATAGAGGCGGCAGGCGTTGTGATGGAACTAGGAAAGGGCGTCAACAACGTCAATATTGGCGATCGGGTTGCCTACATCACGGGCGCTTACGGTGTATATGCGTCGGAACGCCTGATTGATGCAAATTTATTGATTTCATTGCCAGATACGCTCACCGATACCGTTGCCGCCTCTGCTCTACTACGCGGACTGACGGTCGAGATGCTGTTAAATAGGGTCCATCAGGTTCGCGCAGGAATGACGATCCTGGTTCAGGCTGCGGCCGGTGGCGTAGGTCAGATGCTATGTCAGTGGGCAACTAAAAAAGGTGCCGTTGTCATTGGTACTGCTGGCTCTGAAGAGCAAGTTCGGCTTGCGCAAGCCGCAGGTTGCTGCCATGTCATTCGATACCTTGCAGAGGACGTCGCCAATAGCGTGCGCGCCTACACGGATGGACGTGGCGTTGATGTGGCCTACGATGGCGTGGGGAAAGAGACATTCGCTGGCTCCTTGAGTTCTCTGGCATTTTGCGGACATTTAGTCAATTTCGGCCAGGCATCCGGCGCCGTTCCGCCTTTCGAGGTATCGCAGTTAGCTGCCAAATCGAATTCGCTTTCACGGCCCATCGTTTTTCACTATACACGGGAGAATCATGTGCGAGCGCAAATGGCTCAAAACGTCATTGGTGCTTTAACTGAGGGTTGGCTGAAGGTCAATCCTGCGATTGAGTTTCCCCTTTTTAATGCCGCCGACTGTCATCGACTACTGGAAGCGAAAGGTGCTTCAAGGCCGCTATTGTTAGTTCCGTAAAAAGCGACAGTCCAGAAATCTCATCAGCGATTCAAAAGTGACACCGACGATCCGCGCTGAGCGTCGAGTCGGCTGCGGCCTTACAAAGGTTATATAAACCAGCCGTTCCAAAACCATTGGCAAAAAAATCGTCGCCTAAAACGGCGACTAGTAGCAATGTGTGGCATTCCAAAATCATCGCGGACGGCAATCAAAGTAAATCTGGAAACAAACCAAAATCCGTAAGTCACTGAATTTACAGGAGTAGCCCTTCTTTTGTGGGACTGTTAAAAAGGCTGGGGTTCTTGCTTAGCCCCCCGTCGTAAAAGTTCAAGAAAGCGGCTTATGTGCTCCGGTAGTTCACTCATTTTCTTGTAATAAGCTGCAAGTTTCGTTGGAAGATCGTCATTGATCACAGCACACCGTACTTGTGCCAGCAAATGCGCACCGCGGGTTGTCCACCTCATCTGTTGGCGCTTGCACATTCGGGCATTGATGATTTGGTTGACCGCAGATTCTGCCATCGCCGTTGAAATTGGCTTATTTTCTTTCTGTCGCTTTGCATAGGCAACAAGTGAAGTCTTGTTGCCTTCGATGTATATCCACTCGCAATCGATAGTCAAGATGACGCAAGCTCTCTTTAAAGGCAGGCGTTTCTGCGACGATGATGCGACACAGCACAAGCGCCTGTCGGATTTTATCCTCCGCTTTCTCAAAGCTGGCATGCCAAAGCACCATCGTAGTTTTGTTATCTCTTGATGCAGTAGATTCTTTGTATGCGTTTCTGTCTCGGACCATGCCTGTATACCTTGCGAGATTGGTTCCAGATATCGGATGCGCATAGAGAGATGGAACCAGTCCAGGATGGGCGTTACAGGAAACGGCAGCTGACGATGTATGCTCTGGACGCCACTGCCACCATCCGTAATCACACAAACCTATGGAGACATGGTTCCTGCACATGTCTGAAGCAATGTGGCAAATCTGTCTGCAATCGACGGAACTTCGCTACGCACGCAAGCGAAAACGCGAGGCTTCACCCCTGAAGCAGCAAGACGTCCCGTCAGCATCTCGAACGAGGCCGGCCGTACCTTTTCTCGTCCTCGCACGAATCCACCGTCGACTGCGATTGACCACTCCGTGTCCGGTGATAGTGCTTCGCCGGGTGCCAATTCAATAGCGTCTATCCTGCCCTTACTTGTAATGTCCTATTCTGTACTGTCACATAAAAGCGTCCGCCTGCTACACACCACGGAATTTCGCCAGATGGGTCTGCGGGTGAATGCCCTGGCGATTCGACGAGTAAGTGAACCAGGTCGCCGGTGCCTCCGTCGAACCGGAACAGCGGTCGTCGCGTACATACACCCAGGTCCGCGCAGTCTTCGTTTGGCCATTGCCCGGTACCAGCACCGGCATGGTCGTGTCGTCAGTATGCACCTTGCCCGGTGCCATCACGTAGCGCTGCAGTGCTTCCACCAGCGGCGCACCAGCGCGCCGCAGGCACCGATCCAGCGGGCCACCGCTGAACGGTCCGGCGCGACACCCTGTCGCGCATAAATCTCTGCCTGTCGGTACAACGGCTGGTGATCGGCGAATTTTACCACAATATTCTGGGCCAGCAATCCCGGCCCGGCGATGCCGCGTTCAATCGGCTGGCTCGGCGCGACGCCCTGGATAACCCGGTCGCAGCAGGCGCAGGCGCGCTTGCGCCGCACGTGGCGTAACACCTTGACAGCGGCACCGATGATTTCCAGTTGTTCCGAGACGTCGTCGCCGAGGTACTTGAAACCACCACCGCATTGCACGCAGAGCATCTCGGCGGGTTCATAGAGACGTTCGTCGCGTGGCAGATGTTCCGGTAGCGGCTGGCGCGCCGTTGTGGCGCGCCCTGGCAAAATGACGGCAGGCTGTTCCTGTTAGCTCGCACCGTCCTCGGCAACCAGATCTTCGAGGCGGGTTTCGAGTTGCCCAATTTTGCGGTCGATCTTTTCGGATTTGCGACCGAAGTGCATGCGCTTGAGCTGGGCAATTTATAGCGTGAGTTGCGCGATTTCCCGCGTGCGCACATTGAGTGCCTGCGCCAGTGTCGAAACCGCTACGCATAGCTGCTGCACTTCGCTGTCACGTTGTTGCAGCAACGCCTTGAGGGCGGCAATATCATCGGCGAAAGGGCCGGCATCAGGCATGCGCGCAACCGTGGCTGTTTACAACACTGAGATTGGGGTCCAAGTACGGTTCGGCTGTTTCCAGTCGATGCCTTCGAGCAGCATCGACAGCTGGGCTTGTGGCAAATGGACCTTGCCACTGCTCGTTTGCGGCCGTCAGCCGATCATGCGCGCAGACTCTGGAAGATCGTCCTGAGCAACGCCACATCAGCGCCCGCCCGTACACGAACGACCGCGTCGGCGAAAACGATTTCGATCGGATCGGACGCGCTAGCCGGTACCGTCTCTGCACTAACCAAGGTTGGGGAGATCATCGAAGACGCTTCAACGAGCACAACGGGAAGTAATGGTGACATTGTTTGAAGTACATCGTCACACAGGCCGGCGCGAAATTCTCGTCGCCGTTTAAACGCCATATTGGCATTGACACCATTTGCCATCGCCATTTTGAAAACCGACACTCCGGTTTCACATGACGCTGCGGCAAGCCGCCGCTTAAAATCGACCGGATAGTTCGGTCGTCCCTTCCGGTTGCCGGGCTTCAATTCAGTATTCAAAGTAGCTCCCGTCATTAAAGTAGTGTGAACCACTCTGGCGTATAGCGCTACCTAAGTCCAGAGGGCGCAGGAGTCACGCTTACGAACTTTACATCTACGATGGCGATAACCCGCTAATTCTTGCCGATTGAATTCCGTCGCCGGAATTCGTCAATAGGCCCTTAGGAAGACGCTTACTGCCGTGCAACCGCTGATTAATTTACTGCGCGATCATTTGCTCGACAGTAAGGTCGTGTTTGGCGATGAAACGGTGGCGCAGGTGCTCAAGGAGCCCGGGCGCGCAGCACAAACCAGGAGTTATATGTGGACTCAGATGAATGGCGGCGTTGGCCCACCGGTAAGGTTGTTCGGCTACGCGCCGTGACGCAGTACCCAACATGGGGCCGATCTCTGGGCCGGCGTACCCGCAGGCGCTGCGTTCATGACCGACGGTTATGCACCGTATAACGCGATATCGGCCGTCAATCACCTCGTCCATTTGGCTTGCTGGGCGCATGTCCAAACTCACGCGCTATGTCGAGAACGGCACCTGGCCATGGATAACAATAGTTGTGAAAATACATTTAGACCATTTGTGATCGGAAGAAAAAACTGGTTATTTGCCGATACTGTTGGTGGCGCAAAAGCCAGTGCCAATCTGTACTCGTTGATTGAAACGTCCAAGGCGGAAAATATCGACGCTTACCAGTATCTTACCGAGATGTTCACGGTGCTGGCTTACGCCAATACTGCCGATGACTACGAAGCGCTGCTGCCGTGGAATCTGCAGCCAATCGGCCAAGCGCCTGCATAAATTAAGCCGCAAGGGACGTCGTGCATTGATCGCTTACTCCGTATCTGCAATGAGCAGAGCAAAGAAAGCAGCGTCGATTTCCTTTCCCGGCTCAAGCGCGCTTTCGACGTCGCCTGCAACCCGTTCGCCATCAAGCATCGGCTATCGCCGCCGCGTCACCCATAAGAGAACGGTATGGTTGAACGCTTCAAAGGCCATATCAGATGAACCATCAAACTTATCTCGCCAACGACGCCGAGCCCGAAGCCACTTTGCTTTGTACGGCTATCCGAAACTCTACAACCACCATATCCGGCAACGGGCAATTTATGGAAAAACCTCGACTCAGGTTCTTAAGAAGAGGTAATAGGAGAAAGCGGATCTATTTTAAAAACGAGCTTACAATCAAACGGGACCGGACAGCTATTCGCTTCAGTCTTATGTCAGTATTTATATTGGGTGTAACGATATTTACCATATTTATAGCCATAACCGTAACCTCCTGGTCGGCGCTTTATGTCATTGAAAATAACACCTTTTACAGGTATGCCATTCTGGCTGCAGCGTTTGATAGTCTCTTTAACATCGCCGATTGTGCTTTTACCGGCACGCGTAACTATGAAGATCGCGCCAACATAGGGACCAAGTATCAGTGTATCGGACACTGCTAATACCGGCGCAGTATCTATCAGCACATAGTCATAGCTAACCGACAACGAATTCAGTAGCCGCGCTACCGTTTCATGCAATAACAATTCCGAAGGGTTGGGCGGCAATACACCAGTAGAAATAAAGTCGACGTTCTTCACTACTTCCGTATGCAAAACCTGCTCCAAATTACAAGTACCTACTATAAGTTCTGACAGTCCTCTTTCTCGACCTATTCCAAAGTATTGGTGAAGGTAACCTTTGCGCAAATCAGCATCAATCAGTAAAACCTTTTTGCCGGCAGCAGCCATGACTGCCGCAAAGTTTACCGACACAAATGATTTGCCCAGGTCTGGCGTGGGGCCTGTAATCAATACGATATTATTCTTGGCGTCCAACATCGAAAATTGTAACGACGTACGCAAGCTACGCAAGCTTTCAATCGCTATATCGGTTGGATCAATTTGTGCTAATACTGACACCTGGGGTGACTTACCGCGCACCTGCTGATGCAATGCCTCTTGCCGCGTGCTGTGAGGGATGTTCGCATAGACGGTCAACCCTAAAATATGCTCAATTTCATGGGCATCCGTCAACCCGCCAAATAAAGATTTTCTGATAAAAGCACTTATCACGCCAAAAAAAAGCCCAATTAGAACTGCCACGCCGATCACGCTAGGCCGGTTAGGCTTGATCGGTTGTTCAGGCACCATCGCTGCGTCAACCAAGCGGACGTTACCTACTTTACCGGCCTTGACCAATTGCAATTGTTGGGCGCTGTTCAACAGGGCAGTGTAAAGATCGGTATTGACCTTAACGTCGCGGGTTAGGCGAAGTACATCTTGTTGCACCAGAGGTAGTTTTTTGATCTTAACGGTAATAGCTTGCATTTCGCCGTTAATCTCTTTCATCTGACTATCGATCCCGACCACAGCCGGATGGTCACGAGTGAAACGGATCAGCAACTCTTCTCGTTTTTGCTTCAGCTCAATCATTTTGGTCTGCGCAGTCACAGATTGCTGCAATAGCATCTTACTTTCTTCATCCAAATCGATCGTACCGCTCGAATTGCGAAACTGGTTAAACTTTATCTCTGACTGCTCCAGTTGACGCTTGAGATCAGGAAGTTGCTTATCCAGAAAGGTAAGAGATTTTTCAGCTTCTGCGGATTTGCGCTCCACGTTCTGCCGCACATATTCACGGCCTATCTCATTGAGAATACTGCTAGTCAACTTGGGGTCAGTGCCTTTTAGGCTAACGCTAATAATCCCTGACTGCTTGCCTTTTTCACTAATCATCATTGCATTTTGAAGCTTCTCGATCGTGGCCAACCGAGAAGAACTACTCAATACGAATTGTGCGCCAGGTCTGGCAGAAAGAAGATCTACTTTTAACTCAATATTGCCATTATCTGTTGCAGCTTTTAGCAAAGATCCTACGGTGCCTGTAAGCGAAATGTCCTGCTTATTTTCAGTCAAACCAAATTGGCCATTGCGCCCTGCAGTAAGCACAAATTCATGCCCCTCTAAAGAGGCAGGTATATCAAACGTGGAAACGTCAATTTTTTCGGAACCCCACGCGTAGCCTCCAAGGCCGAATAAACCGGGTTGCGAAAGTTGCTTATTGCGTTTGGACAACCATTCTCCGACCAGAGGCAAGTATTTGGGACGTACAGTAATATTTAACTTTAGGTTATCGACCGCACGGGACACTACCATGCGCGTACGAAGGATTTCCATTTCCGATGTCGCCGCTGTTTTTACGTCAAACATCGAAGCCATATCGCCCAAAATATTCTTTGATGAACTGGGGCTATCTTCCACCTGGATCAACATATTCGCTTCGTAGATCGGCTTTGCTATAAAAGCATAAGCAGCACCTAACAGCGTAACCACCAATGTTATGCTCAGGATCAGCCAGCGATAATCAAAAAAAATGTCGAGATAACTCGCCAGGTCGACTTCATCGGCGTCTGGCATGTTTAAAGGGACTAACTGCTGAATAGGTTGATTCATCGATTATTTGAACGGATTCTGTTAGTTAATGTATGCGAGGCGCTCGGTCAGCGCGTCAACGCCTTTGGAAATTAGGCTATAAGTCTGGCGGAATACCGCGAGGTCGCGTTGATAAGGGTCTGGTATGTCGTATTTATCAAACTCACCTAGTCGAAACACCTTGCCTTTAGAAGTAGGGTGTTTCTGTTCGATAAAACGCTTTTGGTCCAGATCCATGACCAAAATAATATCTGCTTCACTAACCATCCAGCTCATCAAGCTCTGTCCACGGTGCGCACTTATGTCGATGTCCTGCCCTTGCATAAGCTGAATGGCAAATGGATCGGCTGGATAACCGATCATTGCGCCTATGCCAGCTGAACGTACCGTCTGTTCGGGCAAAGCGCGCTTTAGTAAGCCCTCTGCCATAGGGCTACGACAGATATTGCCAACGCAGAGGACGAGAATGTTACCAATCATTTTGTAGCCTGTACCGCGCCTGTTAACGATTGCGCGCTAGGCACGATCAAACTGATTACCCGCGCCCAGTTAGCAAGTGAAGACGCATCTACATACACAACGTCCTTAGGTTTTAGCTCGAAGTTTTCAGCGAGAGCGAGCGCTACCGGCGAGCGAGCGTCGAGGTTATAGACAATCGGATTCATGTCAGTAGCGTTGCGCACTACATAAACCTGTCGGCCTTCTGCACTTAGCTGGTTAAGGCCGCCTGCATCACCTAGTGCCTCATTGAGTGTCATCTTGCCATTGCGCAAGGTCAGCGTGACAGGTTTCGTCACTTCGCCCAAGACGAATATTTTGCTTTCTAGTACCGAGACAACACGCACCAGATCACCATCCATCAAAAGAATATCGGACGGATTCACGCCCTTTTGAATCAATTGTGGCAAATTCACCCGGTAAGTAATTCCAGCACGACTAACGTTAATCTGACTTTGATCGCCAGTCGGTAGGAACCCGCCTGCGCGACTCACCGCCTCCACTAATGTCATTGGGAGGTCGTTGATGACTTGGATACCTGGAGTTTTAACTTCGCCGTCTATATAGATGCGTTTGCTGCGGTAAGCCTGCACACGCAGTGTGAGGTCGGGCTTTTTAATGTACTTCGCGAGACGACTGGTCAGCAAAGCCCGGGCGTCCGCCTCAGTGAGGCCACCAACCTTAAGCCGTCCTACGTAAGGAAACTGGACTAGTCCATCCTGATCAATTACGAACCCCGGCGTAGCAGAACCTGTTGAAGTGGCATCGCTACTGGAGGTACTAATGGTTGCGCCGGCGCCTGTCATGGCAGGTGTTGATAGCTCAGGGTGCTCCCACACTACGATGGTCAGAATATCTCCGCTGCCGATAAGATACGGCGTCGGTTTTGCCATCAACGCACTTATATCCTGGCCAGCCTGTTGCTCGCGCATCGCTTTATCCGCCTGCAACAATTGCGGGGTGATGACCTTTAGGATCGGCCTCACGCCTGAGTCGGCCGGCGCGTCTTCAGATATGTATTTTTTTTCCATACGCATACCGGGAGCAAGCGCACATGCGGTAAATAAAGGAATCAATCCAAGTATTGCCCACCGTTTCAGGCGGGTTGTAGACAAACAATGCATGAAGTAATTTACCTTGATAGAGGAAGCGGTAGAACCTAAAGACCCAGAGGCAGTCCATTGCATATACAACATAAATGATGTTCAAAATAGAACACCGCTCTCGTCGAAATTGATACGTTGTGTCTTATATATCTTTTTATATTGTTTTTATGAAAGGTTTTTAGTTGAAAATTATTGCTGTGATAACATATTTATCGCAAGTACCGCAATATCGCTCAAAAAGCTCCCAGCACCCTGAGCAAATAGTTTTTGCGCCATGTGCTTAAACTTAAAGCAATCTAAAATATTCTCCTAGGCATGATTTTAACAGTTGTTATGCAGCGTATTCTTTCGTCCCAGAAAATAAATAGCATTTTGACTCGCTAATGGCGTTTAGAAACAACAGCTTATCTTGAGCTTTTGTGCGTGCCGCTACAATAAAACATTTGCCACTTCTAAATTACTCCCACGCCCGTAATCACGCTTGCTTTAGGCTAGAAGGACCGTCTTTTTATATAGGGCCGAAGATGCACTGGATACCGTCAAATATATAAGCTGCCAGAGGGCGGCTTGTGGTGATCACCTCGACACTTGAATATCTATCAATTGCGCGATCACCTTTACCGCGGCTTGGCCAAGAAGCCCGAGCGTTCCAAATGATAGGACTGCGCAAAAACGTCGATGTCATGCAGGAGACTTTCTGGCAATGAGAATTTCAGGCGCACAGGCCGCGTATTGATTAGAGCGGTCGGTATTCACCAGCATCTAAAAGCTCTCCGCATAGTCGGAGGGGTGCGGCGGTGGCGTCGACTAATGCGTCTGCCGAGTGATAGCCGCAGTCATTGCCTCCTCCTTTTTTGGTGGGCCGCTACCGTGTCTGTCATCAAACCGCCCATGTCGCGCATTAGCTGGGCTTCGACCGTCAGGTGTCGGATAATTTCTCCTATCGCGGAAACGGTGCTGCCGTTCACCGTTGATTCTGCATTGCACGCCGCAATAGACAGGACCTCGCCAATCGCTTCCAGTCCGCGGGATATAACCTCCTGCGCGTTGTCTGCGTGCCTGGCGATGGCTTCTGCTTCCAGTGCCTGATCCTCGGTGATTAGCGCAAAGGATGAAACATCGTCAGCAATAGCTTTGAGTAGAAAGCCCATCTCATACGGTGCGCGTTCTACGCTGCGAAAATGGGGATTAGCTTTTGGTATAACTGGCCCATGCTGTAGAGGCGTGGGTTTGGTCAAGCTGCACCGCCGCTTGGTCATGCTGCACCGCCGATTAATATAAACAGGTCGATGGAAACATCCGTTGCAAGTTGATGGCAAACAACCCGGACATTCTTCTGACGATCGACAGTACGCGCATCAACCATGGACACCACTGCTGTCACGGCATTGGATGGAATCGGGAGATGTTGGATTATTTGTAAACGGGGCGGGGAAAGCGAAACGTTAGGCATTGTGTTTTCTCTGTGTGTGGTTAAACCGCTCGCCTACTTCCAAGTAGGGAGGGCGGCAAATGGTGGAGTTGGAAGACTGGTACACAAAAGAAAACCAGCAAGCCCGAAGGCTTCCCCGCCACCGCCGCCCATTGAGGGCGCACGAAGGCAGACGCACGTAAAAAACGGCGTTACGCCGTTTGTGCGCTTTTGTGTAATCAGGCTTCCAAACCCATTCCCCTCTTTCTCAGGGACAAACAAACGATAGCGGAGATTTTGAGGAAGGGCAAACTTTATTTAAATCCTGAAACAGGACAGAGCGGGCTAACGAATAACCGTAAAAAAAACCATTTTCCACATTGCCTTACACGGCAGTTACAGGCCGACGGTATAAGCTCAAAACGAAAAAAGCGCTACAAGCCTAAGGGTGTAACGCTTTGTGTTAATGCTGGGTGGTATTAGTGATGAATGCCGCGAGTAAAAAACATGTGTCCAGACCGCTGCCTTGAGTCAATTAAACACGTCTATGCTGTTCATTCGCGAATTACATCTCTGCTAGAGGCTCGGCGGTGGATTTAACTAATGCGTCGGGGTGGCCTTAGTCAATCCGCGCGCCTTTTTTGGTAGGCCGCTACCGTATCTGTCATCAAGCTGCCCATGTCACGCATCATTTGGGCCTCGACGCTCAGGTGTCGGATAATTTCTCCTATGGCGGAAACGGTGCTGCCGTTCACCATTGATTCTGCATTACAGGCGGCAATGGAGAGGACTTCGCCAATCGCTTCCAGTCCACGAAAAATAACCCCGTGCACGTTGTCTACGTGCTTGGCGATGGCTTCGGCTTTCTGTGCCTGATCGTCGGTGATTGGCGCGTAGGGTGAAACAGCGTCATCGATACTTTTGAGCAGATAGCCAATCTCATACGGTGCGCGGTCAACGCCGCGGAAATGGGGATTAGTTTTTGGTATAACCGGGCCTTGAGTTAAGCTGCACCGTCGCTTGGTCATGCTACACCGCCGATTACTATAGGCAAGTCGATGGAAGCATCCGTTGCAAGTTGATGGCAATCAACCCGGGCATTCTTCTGACGATCGAAAGTACGCGTATCAACTATGGACATCACTGCTGTCACGGCATTAGATTGAATCGTGAGATGTTGGATTATTTGTAAACGGGGCGGGGAAAGCGAAACGTTAGGCATTGTGTTTTCTCTGTGTGCGGTTAAACCGCTCCCCGCTGCAAAACGGGGGGGCGGCAAATGACAAGGTTTGCAGACTGGTACACAAAAGAAAACCAGCAAGCCCGAAGGCTTCCCTGCCACCGCCGCCCATTGAGGGCAGACGAAGACAGACACACATAAAAACGGCATTGCGCCGTTTGTGCGCTTTTGTGTTGTCAGGCTGCAAAACCCGTTCCCCTTTTTTTTCAGGGACGAGCAAACCATAGCGGAGATTTTAAGGAAGCGCAAACTTTATCTAAAACAGGGAGAGCGGGCACACGAATAGCTGAAAAAACCATTTTCACATCGGGTTACACGGCGGTTACATGCCGACGGTATAAGCTAAAAACGAAAAAAAGCGCTACAGGCTTAAGCGTGTAACGCGTTGAGTTAATGCATGTTCTTTGGGAGACCTCGTTTGCTGGTGGCGTATTTACGTAACACGGGCGATAGCAGGTGAACAGGGAGAACGTTTGCGGCTATCAAGCGCGCCGCGGGGATTCATTAAGCCAATAGCAGGTAGCCATATTAGCGACATAAAAAAGGACGCCGCTTTCACGGAATCCCTTAATCTATCTTCCAAAATTTGGCATTTTATCGATTAAATATTAGCAGGTACTATCGGCCAAAGCCTAATGTCTATTGGGGTAGCTGGTGGGCTCGAACCCACGACTGGAGCACACCGAAATCGACTTTGTGACAGTTCAGGCGGGTTTGCGCGCGGTCGCTTAATAATCTTTTTATATACTCATAAATATACATACAATAAGCCTATTGCTATATTGCTATGCCCGCTTGAAAAAAACGTTATTTTAAAAAACACGACTGTCACTTCGATGATTCGCAACAAATAATCGAGAGTGGGCAAACAGTCACGTTTGAAGATAACCGGTTTAATTATGATGAGCCGCGATTCATTACGCTGGAAACGTTAGCCCGGAAAATAGTTGCTATAATTACAATACACAAGCCCTACACGGAGGCCATATTCCCTCAGAACGAAAAAAAGAGCTACAAGCCGAAGCGTGTAACTCTTTGATTTCATACGTATTTTGTGGGGTGGCTGATGGGGCTCGAACCCACGACAACAGGAATCACAATCCTGGACTCTACCAACTGAGCTACAGCCACCACTGTCTTACTTTTACATTTCTCTTCAGGCTTGTGGGCCAGAACAGCTCGCTATTATACAAACTAAAATACGCACTGGCAATTCAAAAAACACGAAATATTGCGATTAATAGGGTTATTTTTTATTCATGGTGCGCCAAGCGCTTGCAGGACCGTCGGTTGTAACCCAAGCAGGCTAAAAAATGTACTCTTCAGCACAGTTGGTTGACCGGTGGTAAATGCCGTTAACGATCCTGACCGTATCGCGGTTTGCTGCAGCGCATGTTCTGCGAGTATCCGGACCAACTGTTTGGTCACGGCATCGCCGGTATCGATGATGGTTATTTGTCGGGAGGTTAAGCGGTGGACGATACTTTCTATCAGCGGTCGGACAAACGGGTAATGGGTGCAGCCCAGTACTAGCGTGTCGATGTCCTGCTCCATCAACGGTGCGAGATAGCGATGTATCAGCGCTTCCGTTACCGCGCTGTTTAGCGCACCTTTTTCGATCTGATCGGCGAGACCGACGCACGGCTGTAATGTGAACTGCACGCCGGTTGATGCCGCAATTTTTTGCGACAGCGTACTAAAACTTGCGCTGGCGAGCGTGCCTCTGGTGGCTAACACGCCGATCATTTTTGTACGGGTTTGCAAAGCGGCGGGTTTGAGGCCGGGTTCGATGCCGACTACGGCTAAGCTTGGATAGGCGCTGCGAACCGCTTTAATCGCGGCGGCGGTCGCTGTATTACAGGCGACGACTAGCGCTTTTGCGTTGTGTTCTATCAGAAATTGGGCGATTGCCAGTGTGCGTTCGAGAATCGCTTGCTCAGTTTTGTCGCCGTAAGGCGCGTGGGCAGAGTCGGCAAAATATAGCAAATCCTCGGCTGGCATGGCGGCCCGGATATGACGTAACACGGATAGGCCGCCTACACCGGAATCAAAAATGCCGATAGGCCTATCTTTCCCCATCGGCATTTTGTCGGTCACCATATTGTTGGCACTATTAATAGAAATAATGTGAATACAGCATTCACAGTAAAACAAGGCAATGCGCATAATGCGCTAAGAATATTGCAGTCGACCATAGCAAACGGTTTTTCCTGCCCCCGCTACGAGCATGAATCATACCGCGCCGGTATGGGCGGACAGCAAATAGCGGCCACCAGAGGTAACCGCACATTCTATCTGGCGCTACATGCAGACACCAGATTTTTGGGAGCCAGTTTTGGGAGCAGAGTTTGAGAACAGATATAAAGAGCGGTCTTTAGATAGTAGTCACAGCAATGTTCGCCAGCGATGCTGACTGTATCTTGGCCTGCCATTCTTTCGGCCCGGTGTTATGGACCGAAATACCGTTCGAATCGACGGCGACAGTGACCGGCATATCCTTGACGTCAAATTCGTAAATCGCTTCCATCCCCAAGTCGGCAAAACCCAACACGCGGGCTGATTTGATCGCTTTGGATACCAGATACGCAGCGCCGCCGACCGCCATCAAATAGGCTGACTTGTGCTTTTTGATCGATGCAATCGTTTCAGGGCCGCGTTCTGCCTTGCCAATCATTGAGATCAAACCAGTTTGTTCCAGCATCATGTCGGTGAACTTGTCCATCCGTGTCGCCGTAGTCGGTCCCGCAGGTCCCACCGCTTCATCGCGTACCGGATCGACTGGGCCAACGTAATAGATGACGCGATTGGTAAAATCGACCGGCAATTGCTCGCCCTTGGCCAGCATTTCCTGAATCCGCTTGTGTGCCGCGTCACGACCGGTCAGCATTTTGCCATTCAGTAGCAAGGTCTGACCTGGCTTCCATGAGGCGACCTCTTCTTTGGTCAATGTATCCAGATTGACTGAGGTCGACTTCTCGGTGTCCGGCATCCAGTGGACTTCTGGCCAGTCCGACAGCGACGGTGGCTCCATGAATGCAGGACCGGACCCGTCCAGTACAAAATGTCCGTGGCGAGTAGCCGCGCAATTGGGGATCATCGCGACCGGTTTTGAGGCCGCGTGCGTTGGGTGCATCATAATCTTGACGTCGAGGACGGTGGTTAATCCGCCCAGACCTTGCGCACCGATACCGAGCGCGTTGACCTTTTGGAACAGCTCAATACGCAACTCTTCGGTTTTGTTTTCTGGGCCGCGCTTCAGCAAATCGTACATGTCGATGTCTTCCATCAGCACTTGTTTAGCCATGAGCATCGCCCGTTCTGCGGTACCGCCGATGCCGATCCCCAACATGCCGGGCGGACACCAGCCAGCACCCATGAGCGGGACGGTTTTCATGACCCAGTCAACTAACGAGTCGGACGGATTGAGCATGACAAACTTGGTTTTATTTTCTGAACCACCACCTTTGGCGGCGATCTGAACGTCGATCGTATTGCCTTTTACCAACTCCATATGCACCACGGCTGGCGTGTTGTCTTTGGTGTTCTTCCGCTCAAAATGCGGGTCGGCCACGATAGAGGCGCGCAACACATTGTCCGGATGCAGATAACCGCGGCGCACGCCTTCGTTCACTGCATCGGTAATCGTGCCCTTGAAGCCCTCAAAGCGCACGTCCATACCGATTTTTAGAAACACGTTGACGATGCCGGTATCCTGGCAAATCGGGCGCTTGCCTTCCGCGCACATGCGGGAATTGGTCAAGATTTGCGCGATGGCGTCCTTGGCCGCCGGGCTTTGCTCGGCCTCGTATGCGCGCGCCAGATGCTGGATGTAATCGGCGGGATGATAGTAGCTAATGTATTGCAATGCGGCAGCTACCGACTCAATAAGATCTTCCTGCTTAATCGTCGTCGTCGTGGTCGTCGTGGTCGTTGTGGTCATAGCGTTTCTCTGTAAGATTCTTTGGGAAGGTCTATATAAAAGTAACAATAGAATTACAATAAAATCGGTGAAGATCGTGCTGGCGAGGCTACATTTAGTAATGCCATGTCCAACATAAAACAGCCCAACAGCGCCGGTTCATCAGCCTGATCAACCGCGTAAGCGACCAAGGGGCGTTGTATTGGTAATCACCGTTACCAGCACCCATGACTTAATGCTGCGAACCGTGTCCACGCTGGCTTTGTTGGGTTGCCGTCATGATGCGGTCGCACCACGCGATAGCTAGCGCTGATAGCAAGAACGTAAAATGGATGCCGGTTTGCGCAAGCAAGGTTTTCGCGTCATATGCATTAGCGTTGATAAAAGTTTTCAGCAAATGGATCGATGAAATACCGATAATCGCCATCGCCAGTTTGACTTTTAACACGGACGCATTGACATGCGAGAGCCATTCCGGTTGATCTGGATGATGCTCTAAGTTCATGCGGGAAACGAAAGTTTCGTAACCGCCGACGATGACCATAATCAACAGATTGGAGATCATGACCACGTCTATCAAACCCAACGTCACCAGCATGATGGTCGATTCTGTCAGCTTGGTCGGGCGTACCGCGCCATCAATGGTAACGGCATCCAGAATATGCTCAAGCGATGGCGCGTTGCCAAAAATCGCGCCAATTAAGTCGGTCAACTCGACCCAAAAATGAAAAACATAGACGCATTGCGCCAGAATTAGTCCAAGGTACAGTGGCAATTGCAGCCAGCGACTCATAAAAATCAAGTTCGGAAGAGTGCCAATAGATTTTTTTCCTGCGATGTTCAAGTCGTTGCTCATGGTCTTATAGTGGTGAGGAAAGTGCGACTGCGCTATTTTACACGTCATGCGGTCATGCAATGGTTCGTAGGCATGTTTTGTGCTCAGTCAATTTCGCTCGCCGATGTTAATTTTTTTGTATTAATCGCGCCGAACTAGCGGCAGAAGTGGCCTAAGTGGCATAAAGTAGGGGTAGCGTCGCATATAGGCCGTGGAAGGTCTGAATGTATCGACAGATTAGTTTGTCGTTTGGTTTATAGATTAATTAATTGATCAAGTAATGGTTAATCACCGATGCCGCAGTTGATGGAAAAAACCAATCCGAATGTATTAAACAGAGGTTATGTTAGATTTTTCAACACATTTGTTCATTTTCGGCGCACTTAAAAATACAGCATTGGGCACATGCTATGCAAATTTATCCAAAGAGCGGAATGTAAGGCTTGAGTAAGTGTAAAAGCCTACTTTCTGGCATCAATATTTTCTAATAGCAGGAGACAACCAGATGGCCAATATCGAAACTTTCGCGCAAGAAACGCGCATTTTCCCTCCACCTGCAGCGTTCGCCAAGACCGCGGCGATCTCCGGCATGGACGCTTATAACGCCCTGTGCGCAGAGGCTAATAGCGACTATGACGGATTTTGGGGACGACTGGCGCGTGAACAACTCACGTGGCACAAGCCTTTTACCAAGGTCTTGGATGAGACCGATGCACCGTTTTACAAATGGTTTGAAGACGGTCTGCTAAACGTCTCCTACAACTGCCTGGATGTGCACCTGCAAAACGGTAACGCAGACAAAGTGGCGATCGTATTTGAGTCCGACGGCGGCGACGTCGTTAAAGTTACTTATCAGCAATTGTATGAAAAAGTCTGCCGCTTCGCCAATGGACTGAAATCACTTGGCATCAAAAAGGGTGACCGCGTTGTCATCTACATGCCAATGTCAGTCGAAGGCGTTGTCGCCATGCAAGCTTGCGCACGCATAGGCGCCACGCACTCGGTGGTTTTTGGTGGCTTCTCTGCCAAATCACTGCAAGAGCGCATTATTGACGCCGGCGCAGTTGCGGTCATTACCTCCGACGAGCAAGTCCGGGGTGGCAAGCGCCTGCCACTGAAATCCATCGTCGATGAAGCGCTGGCATTAGGCGGTTGCGATTGCATCAAAAATGTCATCGTCTACCAGCGCACCGGTGGCAATGTCACATTCAACCCGGGCTTTGACCTGTGGATGCATGAACTGGTCGCCAATCAAGCCGCCGACTGTGAGCCAGAATGGGTCAGCGCCGAACATCCATTATTCATCCTGTACACATCAGGCTCGACCGGCACCCCAAAAGGCGTCCAACACTCATCCGCCGGCTACCTGCTATGGGCAGCACTGACGATGAAGTGGACCTTTGACATCAAGCCCGACGACGTCTATTGGTGCACCGCCGACATAGGCTGGATCACAGGGCACACCTACATCGCCTACGGACCGACCGCAGTTGGCGCAACTCAGATCATCTTTGAAGGCATCCCGACTTTCCCTAACGCCGGTCGCTTCTGGGACATGATCCAGCGCCACAAAGCCACTATCTTTTACACCGCCCCGACAGCGATTCGCTCACTGATCAAGGCCGCAGACGCCGATGAAAAAATCCATCCGTCGCAATACGATTTAACTTCGCTGCGCTTGTTGGGCTCAGTCGGCGAGCCGATCAATCCAGAAGCGTGGATGTGGTATCACAAACATATCGGCGCAGAACGTTGCCCAATCGTCGACACCTTCTGGCAAACCGAAACCGGCGGCCACATGATTACCCCATTACCGGGCGCGACGCCACTGGTACCGGGTTCATGCACGTTGCCGTTGCCGGGGATTCAGGCAGCCATCGTAGATGAGACCGGCCATGACTTGCCAAACGGCCAAGGCGGTATTTTAGTGGTCAAGCGACCATGGCCCGCAATGGTCCGCACCATCTGGAACAACCCGGAACGCTTTAAAAGCACCTACTTTCCACCAGAGTTCGGCGGCAATTTGTACCTGGCTGGCGATGGCGCAGTTCGCAATAAAGATACCGGCTACTTCACCATCACAGGCCGTATCGATGACGTGCTAAACGTATCCGGTCACCGCATGGGCACCATGGAGATCGAGTCAGCTTTAGTCGCCAATCCGATGGTCGCCGAGGCAGCAGTGGTCGGCAGACCGGACGATACCACTGGCGAAGCTATCTGCGCGTTCGTGGTACTCAAGCGCAGCCGCCCGACAGGCGACGAAGCCAAACAAATCGCCAAAGAGCTACGTGACTGGGTCGCCAAAGAAATCGGACCAATCGCCAAGCCAAAAGAAATCCGCTTCGGTGACAACTTGCCAAAAACCCGCTCGGGTAAAATCATGCGCCGCTTGTTGAGAATTCTTGCGAAGGGTGAAGAAATTACGCAGGATATCTCGACACTGGAAAATCCGGGGATTTTGGATCAACTTAAAGAGGCGCAATAAGGAACAGCGTTGGTTCGTAGTAACGTAATAAATGGTTGCGGCGTATTTCGCCGACGGTATAGCTTTACGTTGTATTGGGAGAGCGTGGATTGTCAGAGCGGAAGTGCGTTTTCGCCCTGATTGATTTAGTTGCTGTCGGACATAAATCCCGTGAGAGAAAAGCACAACATCAGGTTCTCCTGTGAGCCTGATGATGTGACCCACGGCCAAAAAGCGAAAAAGTGCATTCTTCCAACGGAAATTAGCCATACCGGACTATTTATTGTTATAATCTGCGGCTTCGTGAAACTAGCTCCTGGCAACATGCGCTAGTAAAATGAATAGTATTCAGCAGGAGAGATGGATGAGTGGTTTAAGTCGCACGCCTGGAAAGCGTGTGTAGGTTCATAGCCTACCGGGGGTTCGAATCCCCCTTTCTCCGCCAAGAACAGTGTATTAAGATGTCCAACGTAGTCCAAAAACCCGCCTCCGCCATAGCGCAGACGCGGGTTTTTTGCCGCCTACGCTCGAATGTTGTCCATTGACATCCACGTTTTTGCATCCATACTTGAGCAATGGATGCACTCTAAAAGCTGCCGTGGATGCAAGATGCCTAAATTCGCCAACCCCTCACTGATATTACGTCAGAACCGCCAAGCCAGAGGATAAGTCATACCCCTTGGCGGACGGTGGCGGCATGTAAGAACGAACAGCCACCAATATCCTGCATCGGTTGGAAGTGGACGATTTCCCCTTAATTCGTAAGTAGCCCATCGCTGTCATCAAAGCCCCGGTCATGCTGGATGCATTGCGGCAGATCGAAAAACGCGGTGCCTTGGAGATGGCGGAGCGACAAGGACAAGTATACGACAAGACTTTTCGCTATGCGATTGCGATAGGCGTGGCCGATAACGATTCATTACACAGCCTCAGGGGCGCTCTTAAGCAAACAATGAACGGCACCATGCCGCGATTACGCCGGAGGAGCTACCGGAGTTTATTCGTGTTTTGAAAAGATCGAGGGTCACATGTTCATTGGGACAAGGGTAATGTTCCGATTAAATCTTTGTCCGAACCAGTGAACTAATCAAAACACCTTGGTCTAAAATTAACTTAGAAAACGAAGAGTGGGTAAGTGACTGGCACCGAAGGACCCGCTGTCCGGAATTGAACAAACCATCGAGCCCCCGTTTCGGGGTTCTCGGTAAGCTTCGGTAGCTTGTCTCAAATTTAGGAGCCCCTGCTCAGGGCACGGCCTATATTTTTCAGTTTCGACCAGCGCTAGGTGCTTCCCTTCCATCAATCTAATTCCCACATGCCAAGGTCTTTTTTGTCAGTATTTCCGCACGGTTATCAAATTTTGATGCGATGCAAAAAAATATATAATTCTCGGAACTTGACGAAAAAACATCTGTCTCACTGGCGCAAGGTAAAACGCACTCAGCCTGCAGACCGCGCAATTGAAGGCGGTAATGCTGCAGTTGCCGGCTGTTCATTTCAAAGCGCTTTATATCTTCTTGCTTCCCTACGTTTAATCAATTGCTTATTTAGAAAGGATTCACCATGTTTGGAATCACAAAAGAAGAAGTACCCCCAGCAATGAAATCGCACCTCGAAGCGCAATTTTCATTCTTGACGGATTTGTCGAAGAAGATGTTCGACGGCCTTCAACAAGTTAGTCAGCTCAACGTTCAGGTTGCCGAGACATTGATGCAAGAATCTATCGACAACATGCATCAGTTGATTGAGGCAAAATCTTCCACGGACGCTTTGTCCATTGCGGCATCACAAGCACAACCTGCCGCGGAAAAAGTGCGGGCTTATCAGCAACATTTGACGAACATCGGTGCTGGGGTGCGGGTTGAGCTCTCCAAAACTGCCGAGCAGCATGTATCAGAAACCAGCCGTACTGCTGCAGCCCTTGCGGATGAAATCGCACGCCGTACTCAGGAAGAAACCGAAAAAGTAACGCAGCGCCAAAAGGCTGCTGTTGAAAAAATGTCGCAGCCGATCAACCAGGCTAACGATACTTCACGCCAGAGCGCCGGCACGCAACAGAACAATGATGCACATCAAAGCAACGATGGTCATCAGTCGACACAACAGCCTTTGACGAAGCCACAAACACAGCCACAACCAGGCAAACATGCCTGATGATGCTGTCAGCGGGTACTTTCGCCAGCACAGCGGATTGTTTTTGATTTTTGATTAATGATCCACCGTCGTATTGGCGCTGGGACGAAAGTGACGGTGGCAATTGCAAATTCTGGATTGCCACCCGCCTCCTCCAGGCACGAGCGTCATGAGCCCCTTGGCTTCCACGAAGGCACTCGAACATGCGTTACGCGCGACTTGCTTCGAGAAAGCCAGGATGTCCCATTAACTCGGCGCTGAGTTCCGGTAAAGCAGCTTTTGCCAAAATAAAAAAAGACGATCTCTACGACTTGATCAAAGACAAAAGTCAGGGCTATAACATTCTCATTTTTGAGAAAATTAATCGCTCACCGACGTCTCAAAAACGATAAGTCATTTGAGATAAACTTCGATACTTATTCAAAAGGTTTCATGGCGAGACACCGCGCGTGTTTTGAAATAGCGCAGACTGGCCACTCTCCCCTGTTAATTTTGTCAGTTAATGACATTTCGTTGTTTAATCTTCACCATTTAAGTATATTTGCAAGGCTTCACACCGTGCATATCAATACTCCGGTAGCCTCTGTCAGCGCACCGGTTAGGGAGTTAATAATTAATAAATTGCGAATATTCAACATTTACCGTTAGGGGCGCTCGTGCGATTTCGCGGACTTGATCAGCGTATAAAACGGTAGATTATTCCGACATCAGCATATTTTTAGGTTAGACCAATTCGAAACGCCATCCATGACCAAAAACAAAACTATTTTAGTAACTGGTGCTGCTGGATATATCGGCTCACATACTTGTGTTGAGCTTCTTTTATCTGGGTTTGACGTAGTGGGAATTGATAATTTCAGCAACAGCACCCGCGAAGCGATAACACGCGTCGAGAAAATTGCTGATCGCACGATGTCCTTTTATGAAGCCGATGTACGCGACCCGGCAGCGCTCGACGCGCTATTGCGAGAGCATGCGATTGATGCGGTCATCCATTTTGCGGGTTTGAAGGCAGTGGGCGAATCGGTTGTAAAGCCATTACTCTATTTTGACAACAACGTATCGGGCACCGTTACGTTACTGCACGCTCTGGCAAAAGCCAAAATAAAAAACTTTGTTTTTAGCTCATCCGCCACGGTATATGGCGATCCGCAATCCGTGCCGATTCACGAGTCCGCAGCGTTGAGCGCCACCAACCCCTACGGACGATCGAAGCTGATTGTCGAGCAAATACTCGGCGACATGACGGTATCGGATCCATCGTGGGCATTTGGCATATTGCGATACTTTAATCCTGTCGGAGCGCATCCTAGCGGCTTGATAGGCGAAGATCCAAACGGCATTCCAAACAACCTGATGCCCTTTATCGCGCAGGTAGCCGTCGGTCGGCGCGAGCGGCTGGCAGTCTTTGGCAATGACTACCCGACACCGGACGGAACTGGCGTGCGCGACTACATTCACGTCGTCGATCTGGCCCAGGGACATGTTGCCGCGCTAAATAAATTGTTCACCGCAGGAAAAAGTTTTACGGTCAACCTCGGTACGGGTTTGGGTTATAGCGTATTGGAGATGGTCCGCGCGTTTGAAGCAGCTAGCAGTCGCAGCGTGCCGCATGACATAACATCGCGACGCCCGGGCGATATTGCAGAGTGCTACGCAGACCCGTCTGAGGCAAAAAAAGTGCTGAATTGGGAGGCGCAGAAAAATCTGGCCGATATGTGCACGGACCATTGGCGCTGGCAGAGGATGAATCCAAGTGGGTTTAAAAATAACCTGTAGCATTAACCTAGCGGCCACTTTGATTTTTTGTAGCATGAAGGAAAAAGTTTGCTAACTAGTATCTGCGAGCTGACGTGTTGGTTGCTTCAACGTCAGCCCTACTCGCACTTGGGCCAGACCAATGTAACGCTGAAGATGAGGGCATCTTCAACATGCACGCGCACATTCACCTCCCAACGCTTTCCAGCACCCCAGTAAATTCCGATAACAGTTGCTCCATCAGCTCAGCAACGCTGATTTCCGATTTACGCCGCTGGCCTAATGCAGTAGCCTGACTGGCCCACAGGGACAAAAATTCCGGGCGATTAGCCTTGCCCGCTGCTTGCCTGATCGCCCCGGTTAACGCATTTTGGACCGGATAAGCAAGGACTTGATTCTCATACGGTGCCATGCGCTGCATGTATTCATTGACGATACCGCGTGCGGCCCGACCACTAAAAGATCTGGTTATTCTGGTCGAGATATCAGACGCCTCACGTAGTTTGGTTTTCCAGGCTGGATGTATCAGGCATTCTGCACAGGAAAGAAACGCCGTTCCCATCTGCACGGCCTGTGCACCCAGCATAAGCGCTGCGGCAATACCTCGCCCATCCATGATTCCGCCAGCGGCAACCACCGGGACTTTTACGTTATCGACGATTTGTGGCACCAAGGCCATGGTCCCGATCATACTGCTATCGAAATTGCCAATAAATGTACCGCGGTGACCGCCCGCCTCGGCCCCCTGCGCGCATATGATGTCTGCGCCGTTAGCTTCCCAGGCGCGCGCTTCCGCAACGTTAGTCGCGGTGCCGATGACGAGGGTTCCTGCATCATGTAACCGCTCAATCGCGCTAGCGTCGAGCAGGCCGAATGTGAAACTGGCCACCGGAACCTTCAGCGCGATGAGCATCTCCAGTTGCTCACGGAAATCTTCGCAATATTTTTCCAGGGGTTCAGCAGGAGAAAGGCCCAATTCTGCACGAAACGGATCAAGTAGCGCAAATGCGCCTTGCAGTTCCTGATCGGTGGGATGCGGCGTATCGAGTACAAACAGATTCACATTAAATGGTCCGGAAGTGTGCGAACGGATCGCGGCAACTGCCGCACTGATGCCACCTGGCGTCAACGACGACACTGCCAGCGATCCCAGTCCCCCCGCCTTGGTCACGCCAACCAGCATCTCCAGCGTTCCGGCACCAAGCATCGGGCCCAAAATAATGGGTTGAGAAATCCGCAGCGTACGCATTAAATTGGTTGATAGTGCTTTTGACATACCTGCTCCATTCAAAATCGATCACTTGATCACAACGGCTAATATAAAATAATCGCTATGAGAAAGTCAAACGTCCAGCGCCTGCAGGGTAATCCTTAAGCATAGGTGTAAGCATTAGCGTAAGTACTGGTATAAGCATTGCCCCAGGCTCATCCCATTTAGGTAATGATTTGTACCGTCGGCTCGCACTAATGTCGATCCAAGGACAGAAAACGCCCCAACAACCCACGCGTATGATGAATTGTCAGCACCTAATGCAAGAGACGACTGTTCACGCCCAAGGGAAGGAGTTTGTCGCATTTCTTAGTCGACTCCAGCGCGACTATTCCAAACAAATAACAGCGGACAACACCACCGGCGCCAGGCTATGCGGTATCCCCCCGCATTACCGTGGTAGATATAAGGGTTGGGTACCAGGCAACAGGACGTATCAAACGGGTAAAATCACTCCCTGTACGGAACATTTGAAGCGGCAGAGAAGGCGAGGCAGCGGGCCCTCATCCGGGTATGGCCTATCGGCACAACCTGTCGTCAGGAAACAAAAAAGGCGAGGGACTAAGGGGTTTAACAACTTAGCAATCATCAAACAGCGTTAATCCTCTCCGATATCCTCATCCCATAATGCAGGTTGCGCAGCAATAAATGCGCGCATGAGTTCAATGCATTCCGCGTTTTCCTGAATTTCCAGCTTCACGCCGCGCGAGCGCATATAGTCTTCGGGCCCCTGAAAAGTCTGATTTTCTCCAATGACAATTTTCGGAATTTTATACAGAAGCGCCGCGCCACTGCACATATCGCAGCAAGATAGCGTGGAATACATGACGGCGCGCTGATAGTCGCTGGCCTTGAGTCTGCCAGCGTTTTCCAGGCAGTCCATCTCGGCGTGCAAAATGGCGCTGCCGTTTTGGACGCGCCGATTATGGCCGCGCGCGACAATCCTGCCATCGATTACCAAGACTGAACCAATAGGAATTCCACCCTCTGCCAGACCCCGTCGGGCCTCCTCAATGGCTGCTTGCATAAATTTATCTGTCAACTTATTCTCCTTGAGTAATAGCGCTGATATCACGATTTTAACCAAACCGTATAAAGCAAGGTTACCACCGGCGTCGATTAGGGCGTCGATCTGGTCTCAACGTTTTTTCTTCCTTTTATTTACCTATTATTACCATCCAGCCCTTACCCATTCAGCTTCGCTCCCTTTATGCAGACCCGAAGAACGTTGCTGTGACTAGCGGAACAATATTAGCCTTATTATTTGTCAACAATCTCTACCCATGTGGCCTATGTCTTACATGAGGTAAAATCAATACATACAAAAATCAATAGCACGATCCAGTGAATTCACCGATGCCTGTAGCTTTGGGTATGGTAATAAACATCAATCATCAAATTTGGAGACTTAAATCATTATGGCTAATACTAGAGAAGTCGTCATTGTTGGCGCAGCGCGGACGGCAATCGGAACCTTTGGCGGTTCATTGAAGGATCTGGCACCGTGCGAACTGGGTGCTATCGCGGTTAAAGAAGCATTTGCACGGGCCAAGGTTGATCCGGCACAGGCAGGCCAAATCGTTTTTGGTCATGTGATTCATACCGAGACCCGTGACATGTACGTATCGCGGGTAGTTGGTATCAATGCCGGTATGAGTAAAGAATCCACAGCACTGACGCTTAACCGTCTATGCGGTTCGGGCTTACAGGCTATCGTTTCAGCGGCCAATGCTATCCAGTTGGATGAGACCGATATTGCAGTCGGCGGCGGTGTCGAGAGCATGAGCCGGGCGATGTATTCGACCCAGGCTGCGCGCTTTGGCGCACGGATGGGCGATATCAAAATGGTTGACATGATGGTCGGTGCTTTATCCGATCCATTCGGCGGCGGCCATATGGGTATCACTGCTGAAAACGTGGCAGAGAAATACAGTATTTCACGCGAAGAGCAGGACGCTTTTGCTGTCGAGAGCCAAAAGCGCGCCACTGCGGCGATCGCTGCCGGTCACTTTGTGTCTCAAATCGTGCCGGTAGAACTAAAAACCCGCAAGGGCGTTGTATTGTTTGACACGGACGAGTATCCAAAAGCGGACACGACCATGGAGTCTTTGTCCAGGCTCAAACCGGCGTTTAAAAAAGATGGCGGCACGGTCACCGCCGGCAATGCATCCGGCATTAACGACGGTGCTGGCGCTGTTGTATTGATGGAAGCCAGCGCTGCGGCGCGTGCAGGTCTGACGCCTTTAGCGCGTTTGGTATCTTATGCCGTGGCTGGGGTTGACCCATCGATTATGGGAACAGGTCCGATCCCGGCCGTTCAGCTGGCATTGAAACGTGCGGGCCTCAGCCTTAATGACATGCACGTGATCGAATCGAACGAAGCTTTCGCCGCGCAGTCGTTGGGCGTGTGCAAAGGTTTAGGCCTCGATCCGTCAATTACTAACGTCAATGGCGGCGCTATTGCCCTCGGTCATCCGCTTGGCGCGAGTGGGGCAATTATTACGATTAAATGTCTGTATGAATTAATCCGCACCAACAAACGTTATGGTCTGATTACGATGTGTATCGGTGGCGGTCAAGGTATTGCAGCGATCATCGAACGCCTTTGATGTAGCAAACGTTGGGCGAATTGAGGTATCGAGGGTTTGAATGACGGTCGGCATGTATTCACATGCCGACCGTTTTTTGTACTTGATCGCTGCTTTTGCTGCCATTAATACCGTTATTACCCTTATTGCGGTTACTACCGTCGCTAGAATCCGGGTTGCGACAACGTTGAAATAACGTTTTAATCTCTGAAAAAAATCTTCCACCAAACTGGTCGGCCAAATCGGATGCCGGTCACGAGGCGCTTTTCGTTGAAAGAGAGAAAGTTCACGCCGCCAACTATCTGTTCAAGGCATGTTATGGTTCTTATACGCAATATTTCTCTTATACTAAGCGGCTTTGAAAATAACCTGAGGACATCTGGATGGAGCGTAAAACATGGAACATTGGCGTCGCGGCAATCGGAGCTGTAATCGCCTGGTACGGTCTCGGGGTTGAGCTTTTTGTAACCAATGAACGGATGTTGGCGCAAGGGCGTCCACTACAAGACGCGATTATTTCGCTATCGGCCTATTTTACGATACTGACCAACCTGCTGGTTGCGTTGGGCTTCACCTCGGCTGCACTGCGCAGCATGGGCGATAGCGGGCAGGCCATACCGGGTGCACGCAACTACGGCGGCGGATTTTTTGCACGGCCTTTCGTGCTAAGTGGTATCGCACCCAGCATCGCGCTGGTATGCATCGTTTATAACCTGGAATTGCGACAGCTATCACATTACACCGGATGGGCACGTTTAGCTGACGAACTGCTCCACGTCGTCATGCCGGTAGCGTTTATCCTTTATTGGTATTTGCTCGTACCGAAGGCGATGCTCCGATGGCGCGACTCTCTGATCTGGGCGATATATCCGATCGTGTATCTGGGCTACGCCTTGATCCGCGGTGCCTCTTCTGGCCGCTATGCCTATCCTTTTATCGATGTGGCTAAATTAGGCTATCCCGCCGTGCTCCTGAACGGCGTGGGGATATTAATCGGATTCCTCGCGATGTCGCTGTTATTTATCGCTGTTGACCGCCGTAAAAGTGCGCATCTTCAGTTGACCTAAGCTAGCGAGTCCCCCTATCACTAACGTTAATTGATGACGCAGGACAGTAAGCGCTCGCTTGCCTGGCTGCGTACTCCGCCTCTAGAGGTGTTCCGCTTGTCAGGACAGCGTTTTAGCATTTTAGTTGGGAACGGTGCAGCGCAGGGTTATCCAGGGGCGCGCGTAGAACTCTCAGAATAACTTGGCTTCACCAATCGGTGCGGGGCATTCAGTCGCCTAAAAGGCCCTAAAAGATTAACAAAGTCAAAACCAGATTACCAGTAACATCTGGTATTTGTTCGTCATTACTTATTAGAAAAAATAATGCTGCCATCTTCGTGGATTTAGAAGCTGACTTGGTTGACGCCGGGCCTTATCTGTCGGCTCAAACCGAACACCGGCTCACTGTATCGAGCACTTCTGGCAGTAAAGACCATCTTCAGATAGCGTTGTGCGGGTTGCTGCTATCGCTGGTCATACTTTTGTGACAGTAATCCTGTCAATGAAGAACTCTCCATCGATGCATTTTCTATGCGGAACACCGGTGACTACAAAGCCATGGCTACACTCTTCAGCCCACAGCTTTGCGACGATGTCGAACTCCTCCGGCTCTATACCGAGCATCGCGGCGGAAATAACAAATTTCGCGCCGTCCTTCTGTTTTTTTACAATATCGTCAAGTTTTGCCATGTTCTTTTCTGGTCGCATTAGGATTCACCACGAATCATAACGCGACTCGCCCCCGCAATGCAAAATCACCCACAGCTGTCGATGAGGCAACTATTCGGGCGTTCCCGGGCAAATGTCCTTAAACGTGCGTACGCCCTTTAACGATCGTATCCACGATGCCAATGATGCTCCTGCCACTCACGTCCGCGCCAGTCATCCCCCCGGCGGTAGTAGCCGGGTTGACGGTAATAAGGCTGCGGATACTCTTCTAGATAGACTGGCGGCGGCCGCACGTAGACGGGGCGCGGTGCGTAGTATACCGGCGGCGGTGCATAATACACTGGCGGTGGCGGCGCGTAATACACCGGCGGCGGATAATAAGCAGGTCCCGGCACCCCAATGTTAAGTGACCAGTCCACTTGGGTATGCGCAAAGGCGGGCGTTGCCGCCCAGAGCACCCCCATCAGCAAGCCAACTGCTGCAATCGCTACGGTTTTTCTCATGATGGTTCCTGATGAATTAACTGAGTACATATGACATCATTTAACCTAAAAAATGCGCGTACTTCTATGGTGAAGTCGTAAAGCGTGTAACTATATGTATCCTCCCGAAGACGTCACATTATAGATATTGCATTGCACACGAAGAATGGGGTACCAAGTCCAATTTAGGTTTCCGCAATGTCATAAATTTGGCACCTCAACCAATACCCGTCCACCACTTTTGGCGTTTTGGATGGAAGTGTTTTTTGTACAAGCGCATCAACAATTGGAGACCGCATTTTAGTTGCGTGCCTGATCGCAACGTTGGACTGCTCTATCTTTGGTGGTTAAACATTGTGCTGAAATGCGCGCGGTGTCAAGATGATTGCTTTTTTAAAGGAAACCCCGATGACCGTCGCAATTCGCCATGATTTTCGTAGTGATACCATCACGCGGCCAAGCCCGCCCATGCGCAACGCGATGGCTACGGCGGAGGTCGGAGACGATGTATTTGGCGATGACCCAACGGTCAATCGATTAGAGATAACTGCCGCCAATTTGTTCGACAAGCAAGCCGCGCTATTTCTACCCTCCGGTACGCAAGCCAATCTGATCGCGCTCATGTCGCACTGCGAGCGCGGCGATGAATATATAGTGGGTCAAAAAGCGCACTGCTATCGCTGGGAAGCTGGCGGCGCTGCGGTATTGGGTAGCATCCAGCCGCAGCCACTGAACAATCAAGCAGACGGCACCCTGCTACTGGCAGATATTGAAGCCGCTATCAAACCCGACGATTCGCATTTTGCACGCACGCGTCTGCTCGCACTGGAAAACACTACCGGCGGCAAGGTGCTGCCCTCCGTCTATGTCGCCGCAGCCACCAATCTGGCGCGGCGTTATGGGCTAGCCTGCCATCTTGACGGTGCTCGCGTGTTTAATGCTGCGGCCATGCTTGGCGTTTCTGCGGCATCGCTGGCGCAGCCGTTCGACTCCGTTTCAGTTTGCCTCTCCAAAGGACTTGGGGCTCCGATCGGATCGGTACTGATCGGCAGCACGCCATTTATTGCCAAGGCGCGACGCTTACGCAAGATGCTGGGCGGCGGCATGCGCCAGGCGGGCATCATCGCGGCGGCAGGACTATACGCGCTGGAGCACAACGTGGCCCGTTTATCGGAAGATCACGCCAACGCCGCCATCCTCGCGGCTGGATTGGCGGAATTTACGGAATTATCAGTTTCAGCACCGGATACCAACATGGTGTTCGTGGACGTGGCCCCGGCTATCGCGGTACCATTTTCCGCTTATTTGGCAGCACACGGCATCGGAATCACATCCGCCTATACTGCAACCCAGCAGCGATGGGTGATACATCTGGACGTGTCCAGAGATGCGGTGGAGGCGGCGCTTGAGGTTGTGCGGGATTTTTTTTCTAAAGGGTAATATTCACGCATATCTAATATAAGCCGAACTATTATCCGGGGATTCTATTTGGCCGACTCAGACAACATCCGCTCAACATAGCGCGCGATCAAGTCAACCTCCAAATTGACCTGTTTACCGACCGCCAGATGGCGCAAGGTCGTGACCTGTATGGTGTGTGGGATCAGGTTGATTGAGAACAGGCACGCGTCTGTTGTGTCTTCAATCCGATTCACAGTCAGCGACACACCATTGACGACGATCGAACCTTTATACGCGAAGTATTTCGCGAGGTCGCGCGATGCCTGAATCACTAGCTCCCAGGATTCACCGACTGGCTCAAATTTGGTCACCAGGCCAAGTCCATCAACGTGTCCAGACACCAGATGTCCACCCAAACGCTCGGTAAGCGTCAACGCTTTTTCCAGATTGACTTCTCCGATAGCGTCCAGCCCGACGGTGCAGTTAAGACTTTCGCGTGAAACATCAACGGTGAAACCATGGGCGGACTTGCTAGTCACGGTCATGCATGCACCATTTAACGAAATTGAATCGCCCAAGCCGACATCGGCCATCTGCAACTCAGCGGCATCTATGACCAGCCTTACGCCATCATTCGGGCCAGCACCTTGTGGTTCTATCGCAGTAATTTTGCCGACTGCGGCGACGATACCTGTAAACATAGTGTTGGAATATGAAAGTTAGTTGAACCGTGCAAGGATACGCAAATCCTCGCCAATTTGCTTGATCTGATGGAATTTCAGTGAAAACTTTTCCTGTAGATTATCCAGCGGCGGCAAATCGAACATGCCCCTTGCATCGCCGATGATATTTGGCGCCAGATACACCAGCAACTCGTCCACACAGAGCTCGCGTATCAATGAGGCGTTAAGCTTGGCACCGGCTTCTACATGAATTTCATTTATCTGACGGCTACCGAGGGCTAATATAACTTGTGGTAAGTCCACCTTTCCGTGGGCGTTGGGAAGCACCACAACTTCGGCCCCCCGCTCGTGAAGGAGCGCTTCTTTTTCAGGATTGCCGATAGCGGAAAAAATCAAGGTCGGTTCGCCACGCAATATCCGTGCGTTGATATCTATTCCCAGCTTGCTATCAATGATCACGCGCAACGGCTGGCGCGTTACCTCCAGCGCGCGCACCGTGAGTTGCGGGTCGTCTTGTTTAACCGTGCCGATGCCGGTCAAAATGACACCTGCACGGGCACGCCAAAGGTGACCGTCATCACGTGCCGCGGACGAGGTAATCCACTGACTCTGCCCGTTATAAAGCGCTGTTTTACCGTCAAGACTGGCCGCGACTTTGAGCCTGACCCAAGGCTTGCCGCTTTGCATGCGGCTAAAAAATCCGATGTTAAGCTCCCTCGCCTGCTCCGCCAGCACGCCGGTCTCTACAGCTATCCCTGCTGCGCGAAGGCGCGCAAAGCCTTGCCCGCCAACCTGCGGGTTGGGATCTTCCATTGCTGCGATCACCTTTACCAGACCGGCCTTTACCAATGCATCGGCACAAGGCGGCGTGCGCCCAAAGTGGCTGCACGGTTCCAGCGTCACGTAAGCCGTCGCGCCGCGCACGTCATGGCCTTTTACGCGGGCGTCGTTAATCGCCTCAATTTCAGCGTGATTACCGCCTGGCGGCTGCGTAAATCCTTCGCCGATAATCAAACCGTCTTTAACGATGACACAACCGATGGCCGGGTTGGGCGCACTGGTAAGTAAACCGTGTTCCGCCAGTCGCAATGCGTGGGCCATAAATACGTCAGCATGCGTCATGATGTAACCCTGAAAAGTGACAAACAATAAATAAAAATCGATAACGCAAATAGCCCCCTAAATCCGCACCATCGCAAAAACTAAACGGGCCGCATCGCTATACGCCTACGTCGCGCTCTCGGGCTACGACAAAGATTCAGCCCCTGCAGCGCCGACATTATTGCGTAGTGTAACAATACGCGTCATAACCGCTCTTAATTTTCCGTCGGTGGCGATTTGCTTTACACCACCGCAATCAACATAATGCTGCGGCGTCTGCGTGGCGTGGTGACTTGCGCGCAGTTGCATGCATAATTTTACCCGCACTACCGTTTTCCAGTTTTGCTGCTGGTTTGACGATAATGCATCCACTTGTGTTGCCGTCAAAAACCGCTGAACTGAAAAATCATCCGGCCCCGCCACCCCAAATTCTAGTCGCATATCCTCAACATTATTGAGTATCGGCTGGGCGATACCGCGCCCGTTGCCGCTGTTACCGTGGCAATATAAGGAGGTCGTATTTCGTCCGGTCGGGGTGGCAACAAAAAACCTGTTGTGGGCTATTGATACCGGTTTTCCATCTACGTACGAGGGATGACTTTTGGGTAACGTGACAAACCCAGCTTGTGACCCATTACAATCGGCACCTGCGCCGCTATCAAAATCGAACACATCCGCGACCCGATAAGCGACGTCAAATCCCGCCATGCCACCACTGGGTTTACAGGCAAAATCGTGTGACAACGGCTTCACAAATCCATCGTCGCAACCACGTAAACCTTGCCCGGGCTTGCCCTCGGGACTGACGAAATCTGTTTTATCCACCTCGGCAGCATCGGCGCTGGCCGAGGTCATGTGTCCAAATCCGGCTTGCCGCAAATTAGTCTCCATCAACTGCATCGCATAACGTCCATCCTGCTGCAATCGAAGATGCTCCTCATTCAAACGATAACTGCTTCTGCTGCCAAAATACAAGCTCATTACCGCTGCGATCAGGCCCAGACCGATGACCATCGTGACCGCCAGTTCGATCATCGTCACACCATACTGAGGCGAAAAGCGGCGCAGGTTCGCGGTGCCGGATTTCTTTGTTGTTTCGGGTAAAAGTATCATGCGCATTCCGAGGTACCTAGCAGAACATTCATGCGGCCACTCCGACTGAAACAGATAACGCGCTCAAATTTTCCTGCGTGACGAAATACCAGTTTGGTAAAACTACCCCCCGGTCGGCCCAGGCCATCGTATTTAATTGCCTTGGTCGCTGCCAGTATGGTGAGGTCAGCGCTGGCTATCGCCTGGCGCAACAAGACCCGATTCTCATCGGGAACGATCACCACCCACCCGCTCGCCCAATCATTACCTGGACGGCCACCAACGGCGCTGCTGTCGCACAGACCGGTACCAAATGTCACATTCACACTGCGGCAAAGCACTACTGCACGACCGCGCTTGATCGCTTCCGTGCGCGCCAACGTGGCAGCGGCAATGAATCGATTGACGGTGACGCTCATGCGGGTTTCAATGATGAAGTCACGCAGCACTGGGGCGCCAATTGCGAGTAGCAGGATCGAGACGCACATCGTCATCATTAATTCGATCAGCGTAAAACCACAACGGCATCTTGCCGTTGACATGCCGGGTTTGGGGGACATAGAAAGAGCGTGGCATGAAAGCCAGCTTTGCATCGGGTGACAGAGGCGCGAATACTAACGTGTTTATTCCAGGAAACCTTATTTTTGCAGTACAACCCGGAGCAATTTAAGTATAAGTCTCAGAATAGACCCTCACCGGCGTTATGAACGCCAGTTTTGTTCTTAGCGCCGTGTTCAGCAAGTAATGCGGCATCTTGTTAAATCCGCTATCGACAACGTCATTGTGTCATAAGCGTTACTACTTTTTCCGTGCGGGATCTGAGAACTCTTCGATCATATGCTGAAATTCGGCGACATCTTCAAAGCTCTTGTACACCGATGCAAAGCGAATGTATGCGATTTTATCCAGTCGTTTCAACTCTTGCATAACTAATTCCCCGACATGTCCGGAAATCACTTCACGCTCACCGCTGGACAGTAATTGTTCTTTTATTTTTTGTAACGCTTCATCTAGCGACTCGGCAGAGACAGGACGCTTGCGCAGTGCCAGCATCAAACTGGCGCGTAATTTACCGCCGTCAAACTCTGTACGGCTGCCATTTTTCTTGACGATGACGGGCATCACCAGCTCAATCCGTTCGTGCGTGGTAAAGCGTTTATCGCATTTATTGCAGCGGCGCCGGCGGCGAATGGCATCGCCCTCTTCCGAGACGCGCGTGTCCAGAACCTGAGTATCTTCGTGATGGCAGAATGGACATTTCATGATGGCAGCAATCTATAACGGTTGATCGACGCTCTATTGGCTAACAGGCTAATTATATTAACTCGCTAACGCCATGTCATACGGGCCCGCGCTGGCTATACAGCCAGAACGGGCCCAAAGTTGGTGCTTTGATTCAGGATCAGCATAGTGCCTGCTCCCTGCTACGCACTGCTCGTTGCTCATTGCTCATTGCTCATTGCTCATTGCTCATTGCTTGATGATGACAAACGAATGAAGCAAAAGCGCAAAGCTATCGACAATTAGCCATAAACCGGGAAAGCGTCCGTTAATTTCTTGACTTCGACTTTTACGCGCTCAATGGTTGCTGCGTCGTACGGGTTATCCAATACGTCAGCGATCAGATGGGCAATCGTAATAGTTTCGGCTTGCTTGAAACCGCGTGTTGTGAGTGCCGGGCTGCCCAGACGAATGCCCGACGTGACAAATGGTTTTTCCGGGTCGTTAGGAATCGCGTTTTTATTGCACGTCATGTGGGCTGAACCGAGAATCGCTTCCGCTTCTTTGCCCGTAATATTTTTAGCGCGCAAGTCGACCAGCATCACGTGTGACTCCGTACGGCCCGACACAATACGCAGACCGCGCTCAATGAGAGTTTTAGCCAGTACATCGGCGTTCTTTACCACCTGTTGTTGATATTCGCGGAAAGCCGGTGCCAGTGCTTCTTTGAAGGCGACGGCTTTACCTGCAATCACGTGCATCAAAGGGCCGCCCTGAATTCCTGGAAAAATCGCTGAATTGATTTTTTTCTCGTGCTCGGCCTTCATCAAAATGATGCCGCCACGTGGACCGCGCAACGATTTGTGCGTGGTTGAGGTCACAAAGTCAGCATACGGTACGGGATTTGGATATTCGCCCGCAGCGATCAACCCGGCGTAATGCGCCATGTCCACCATAAAATATGCACCGACAGCTTTGGCTACCTTGGAAATACGCTCAAAATCGATGCGTAAAGCATAAGCCGATGCACCGGCGATAATCAGCTTCGGCTTGGTTTCATGTGCCAGGCGTTCCAATTCCTCGTAGTCGATCTCCTCTTTGTCGTTAAGACCGTATGAAACCACATTGAACCACTTGCCCGACATGTTCAACGCCATACCATGCGTCAAATGGCCGCCTTCTGCCAGCGACATACCCATGATGGTATCGCCTGGCTTCAGGACCGCAAAGAACACGCCCTGGTTGGCTTGCGAACCCGAGTTTGGCTGCACGTTGGCCGCCTCGGCACCGAACAATGCCTTTACACGATCAATCGCCAATTGCTCCACGACGTCAACGAACTCACAACCGCCGTAGTAACGCTTACCCGGATAACCTTCCGCGTATTTATTGGTCAGTTGTGTGCCTTGTGCTTCCATCACGGCAGGAGAACAATAATTCTCGGAAGCAATTAATTCAATATGTTGTTGTTGTCGAGTGTTCTCGTTGGTAATCGCGCCCCACAACTCAGGATCAACGTTGGCGATAGTGTGACTTTTTAAAAACATGATAATTCCAATCGATAGAGGTTAACCTTTGCAGGTTCTGCATCGAATGAGGGCCAAAAAAAGGGGAAATGCGGCAGCCTCAGACGTACGTTCCATTCGGGCTGCCCAGGCGCACGGCGGTAAAATCTCACGCTTCCCAGTGGTTGCCCACCTTCCCGAACGACGATCTGATTGCATCGGTCCGGTTTTTCGCCAGTTACGTGAGACGAAATGGTAGCCGTATTGTAAGTGAAGGTCTTAGATAGATCAAGATTGCCAAGTAGCCAACACGGGCTAAATATACCTTGGACATCATATCCCTCGGACATCAATAGTTAATGGTCGATTCTAGTTTTTAAAACCATTGGTTTCGGCTACAATTTCTTAGCCTTTTGCACTGCAACAAAAATATTGCAAATTATTAATGTAAATTAACGCCTTAGCGGACATTATTCCCAGGCTGTGTAGCGATATTAAATTAACCCCCGATATGCCCCAAAGAGGAAGACATTTAATAACAATGTAGTTCGTGTATCGGTACAATTATTACCCAGGTAAATATCGAAATGGCGTGAAGAAACACCGAGCCAACACATTGCGCTACCATTAAGGTTAATCTGCCAGCGATTATTGTGATCTTATATTACGATTTAATAACTGCACTAATTCAAGCATTCCAAGACCCATGAGCCCAGTAATACCCGCAGCAGAAAACGATTTCATCTGGTCCATCCGAGTATATTACGAGGACACTGACGCCGGTGGCGTTGTGTTTTATGCAAACTATCTGAAATTTTTTGAGCGTGCGCGTACTGAATGGTTGCGTGCGGCGGGGATTGAGCAGAGTTTGCTGGTAAAAACCAACCAGGTCATGTTCGTGGTCAAAAGCACCGCGCTTGATTATCACGCACCATCACGACTCGACGATGAACTTAATTTAACCGTCAGGGTCGAAAACGTTGGCCGCGTTGCCGTTGAATTTATTCAACAGGCGTGGCGACTTGACGGCGGCGTGCCTAAGCTTCTGGCAACCGGCCGAATTAAAGTGGTTTGTGTCAACGCGCAGTCGTTTCGCCCGCAAGCGATTCCGCAAAAGGTGATGGACCGCATTCAGCCTGAACACATTTCTATTGTTAATACGGCAAATGCTGCCCTTTGATCGCAATCTAAAAATTACAATGCCGCTATCACCACCACAGAATATCGATGCAAAACTGAAAAACGTGCGATACGATTACAATTACCGCTTTCGCACTCTGGTGCCCAAAATAAATACAGATCAACACGTTACGCCGCAATCCGCTGCTAACGCCCCTAAACATTCAGATCCGTTTTACGACGCGGTTTTTTTACGTTAATTAATTGCGTTAGTTAAAATTGCTGTCCCAGACCCCTTAGCCAGACTGCCTCCATGACTGTCACTCAAGATTTATCGTTTCTTACCCTTATCACCAACGCCTCCATACTCGTACAACTCGTCATGCTGCTATTGCTGGCGGTGTCTGTGATGAGCTGGACGTATATTTTTCGTAAAATGTTCGCCATCAGAAGCGCGCGTGCGCAAACGGAAGAGTTCGAACGGGCGTTCTGGTCTGGTGGCAATTTGACCGAGTTATATCAGGGAACCACCTCCAACCGCCGCCGCGGCGCTGGCGCAACGGGTGCGATGGAACGTATTTTTGCAGCTGGCATGGACGAATTCAGCAAAATAAAGGCCTCCGCGGGTCATAAAGCCAACACCGATTCGGCGGCGTTACTAGACGGCTCACGGCGCGCGATGCGGGCAGCCTATCAGCGCGAAATGGATGCACTGGAGTCGCACCTGGCGTTCCTGGCGTCGGTCGGCTCTGTCTCCCCTTATGTGGGCTTGTTCGGCACCGTATGGGGCATCATGAACGCGTTCCGTGGCCTGGCAAACGTACAACAGGCCACGCTGGCCGCAGTCGCGCCCGGTATTGCAGAGGCACTGATTGCCACCGCGATTGGTCTGTTTGCGGCGATACCGGCGGTGGTGGCATACAACCGCTTTGCGCATGACGTTGACCGTCTGGCGATTCGCTTTGAAAGCTTCATCGAAGAATTTTCCAACATCTTGCAACGGCAGGCACGCTAATGACCGGCTTCTCGTCAATGCGTGGAGGCCGACCACGCAAATTTAAAGCAGAAATCAACGTCGTCCCCTATATCGACGTGATGATGGTTTTACTCGTCATCTTTATGGTCTCTGCGCCTATGGTCAATCCTAACGTGATCAATTTGCCTACTGCGGCCAAGTCCGTGGCGCCGCCCACTGAATATATCGAGGTCGCACTGAAGGCAAATGGCGACTCCAGTTTGCGCATTAATGGCAAAAAAACTGGCGGCAGCACAGCTGAAACAGTGGGTAAAAGTCGACTGAAAGCCACATTGCAAGCGCTACACGATGATAATCCTGACATGCCAATGATGATTTCAGCCGAAAAAGACATCAAGTACGATGAAGTCATTCAGGTGATATCTCAAGCGAAGTTAATGGGTATTAACCGTGTAGGATTGGCGACCAAGTGACCAAGTGCCGCACACTGACAATCTGCTCATGACAGATAGAACCTCTTACGTCATACCAAAAGAACCGGGTCGATGGCGCGCCATCGGTCTGGCCGCGGCCGTCCATGCCGCACTGATCGCTTTTTTATGGATCGGTGTGCATTGGCAAAGCCAGGTACCGGTTGCAGTGGAAGCAGAGGTCTGGAGTCCGGAGGCGCGTGAGGCCGCACCACGACCGCCGCCGGTAGCGCCGCCCGAACCACCCGCACCCGTAGAGAAGCCAATACCGCAACCGGTCCCAAAACCGGTGATACAGGAACCGCCGCCACCGCCACCGCCGAAAGTGGTGCAGCCGGTGTTGCCGGATCCAGAAATCGCTCTGGAAAAAGAGCGCAAACGTAAAGCGCAGGAACAAAAGGCGCGCGATCAGGCCGCGCAGGCCGAGCAAGCCCGTGAAGATAAAGAGCGCAAGCAAGTTGAGCAAGAGAAAAAAGATGCCAAGAAGTTAGCGGAAAAGCAGGCGGAGAAATTAGCCGATAAGTTAGCAGAAAAGCAGGCGGAGAAATTAGATAAACAAAAGGCCGCAGACGCCAGGAAAAAAGACGAAGCAGACAAGAAACAAGCAGCGGATGCCCTTGCAAAACTCAAGCAGAAGCAAGACGCTGCGAAGAAAGCGGAAAGCGATAAGCAACGCAAAGCGGACGATGCTGCGGAAAACAAACGCCATGATGATGATATGAAACGCTTGCTGGGACAGGCCGCTGGCACGGGTGCGTCCACCAGCACCGGCACTGCTGCAAAATCACAGGGACCACGCGGTGGCGATCCTGGCTATGCCCAAAAGGTGGGTGCCAAGATCAAAAATAATATCCGCTTCCCCGTGCCCGATGGCATGACGGGAAATCCATCGGTAGAATACGAAGTGCAATTATTACCGGATGGCTCGGTAGCCAGTATTCGCCTTAGAAAGCCATCTGGCATCCCTGGTTTTGATGACGCAGTCAAGCTAGCCATTGAAAGATCAGCACCTTATCCAAAAGATAACTCGGGTTCTGTACCATCCAGCTTCATCGGAATCCATAAACCGAAAGATCAATAACTTATGAAAAAGAACCTGTTAAACGCGCTGCCACAAAAGTTGACGCGATCATTGATACGATCAGTTGCCGTGATCAGTATTACGCTCGGTACGCTGGTATCGGCACCGCTGGTACACGCCCAGTTACGCATTGAAACGGCCGGCGTCGGTGCGAGTCAGATACCGATCGCGATTGCTGGTTTCAGTAATGAGAATCTGGCGCCGCAACAAATTACGGCAATCATTAAAGCGGACCTGGCGCGTAGCGGCATGTTCAAAATCATTGATACCGGTGACGTTCTTTCGGAAGCATCGCAAATCAATTACAGCGACTGGAAGTCCCGGGGTGCCGACGCGCTAGTCGTGGGCAGCGTTGCTAAGCTGGCAGATGGCCGTTACGATGTGCGCTACAAATTGTATGACACCGCTAAATCAGCGCAACTGTCTGGCCTGGCGCTTGCTTCGGCACCGCAATATACCCGCGTTTCTGCACATAAAATCGCCGATGATATTTATCAAAAACTGATCGGTTACCGCGGTGCATTTGCGACGCGTATTGCGTATGTCACTAAGTCAGGTAACGAATATCGCCTGGAGATTGCCGACGCCGATGGTGAGGGAACACAGGTTGCCCTGCGTTCCAACGAGCCAATTATTTCACCGTCTTGGTCACCGGACGGCACCAAGGTAGCCTACGTTTCGTTTGAACAAAAAAAACCAGTGGTCTATGTCCAAAATCTGGTCACTAAACAACGTACTGTTGTGGCCAATTACAAGGGCAGTAACTCGGCACCGTCATGGTCGCCAGACGGCAGCAAGATCGCCATTGCTCTGGCGCGCGACTCGCTCACTCAGGTCTATGTTGTCAACGCCGATGGTAGTGGCTTGCGCCGCCTGACGAACACCAACGGTATCGACACCGAACCGCAGTTCTCGCCCGATGGACAAAGCATTTACTTCACCAGCGACCGCAGCGGCGGCCCGCAAATTTATAAAATGAGTGCTAACGGCGGCGAAGCGCAACGCGTGACCTTTAGCGGCACTTACAATATCAGCCCTCGAATTTCGCCAGATGGTAAAACATTGGCGTATATTGCTCGACGGAACGGTGGATTCCAGTTGTACGCGATGGACCTGACTAACAATCAAGAGCAACGTCTGTCGGACACCGCCAAGGACGAATCTCCAAGCTTCTCGCCAAATGGACAGTACATCATGTACGCGACAGAGGCAGGTGGTCGCCACGGGTCCCTCGCGGTGGTTTCGGTTGACGGCAGGGTAAAACAACGGTTGACGGTAAAGGCGGGCGATATTCGGGAGCCAACCTGGGGCCCTTTTATGAAGTGAAGTGAAGTGAAGTGAAGTGAAAAACACGCAAGTAATAGATTCATCGCTATAAAATATTTACATTAAGTTAAGACAACTCACCTCTCTGGAGAATCACAATGCGCCAACTCAGTACTTTTGCCCTTCTCATTTCCAGCGCAGTTTTGCTGGCTGCCTGCTCATCTCCTGTCAAGCTGGACGACAAAGCTAAGATTGAAGATCGTGGCAGCATGAAAGGCGACGCCGATTCACGCTCGGTCAACCCGGTTGATACCGGCTCCAGCGATCCATTGAACGATCCACAAGGTATCCTGTCTAAGCGTAGTGTGTATTTTGACTATGACAGCTATTCAGTCAAGGAAGAGTTCCGCTCAGTAGTAGAAGCGCATGCTAAATACCTGATCGCTCACAAAGGCCGCAAGATCATCATCCAGGGCAATACCGATGATCGCGGTGGTCGTGAATACAATCTGGCACTAGGCCAAAAGCGTGCTGAAGCAGTCCGTAAAGCGCTGGCATTGCTAGGTGTTTCCGATGCACAGGTAGAAGCCGTTTCATTGGGCAAAGAAAAACCTAAAGCACTGGGCAACGATGAAGCGTCATTTGCTGAAAATCGTCGCGCAGATATCATTTATCAATAAATCTATTGAAGATCATGCGGATTTTTTCTAAATCAACGCTGACTGCGGCCTTGCTGGTCGCAGGTTCCTTTGCACCCCTGGCGCATGCCGGCATGTTTGACGACGATGAAGCCCGGCGCGCAATCCTTGATATACGCAACAAGGTCGATGCGGTCAATGCCCGTCTTGATAGCAAGGCGGATAAAAGCAGTTCACTCAGTCTGGCCGATCAGAGCGAGCAATTGAATCAAGAGATCGCTAAGCTGCGGGGCCAGATCGAAGTGCTGACCAATGAGGTCGCCAATACGCAACAACGTCAGAAAGATTTTTACGTCGATCTGGACAATCGTTTGCGTAAGCTGGAACCGCAAAAGGTTAACGTTGACGGACAGGAAGTCAGCATAGATCCGAACGAGCAGAAATCGTATGACGCAGCGCTGGCCAGCTTCAAGGGCGGCGACTACAAAGGCGCTACTGTTGCGTTCACCGACTATCTCAGACGCTATCCGACATCGGGCTTTGCACCTTCAGCACAATACTGGTTGGGTAACTCGTACTTTGCGCAACGCGACTACAAAAACGCTATCGCAGCACAGCAAGTGGTGGTCAGAAAATATCCTGACAATCCAAAAGCCGCTGACGCGCTGTTAAATATGTCGAGTAGCTACACCGAGTCCAAGGATAAGGTCGCAGCCCGCAAAGCGCTGGAGCAAGTCATTGCACAGTATCCTAATACGCCTGCCGCGGTCACGGCTAAAGAACGGCTGGGAAACCAGAAGTAAATGAGGCTATTTGCAGTAATTTTTCGCATATGAGAAATAAAAGCCAAGAGTCGTTTGACATAGTGGCTACACCTTCTCTATAATAGCGATCTTTCGGGTCGTTAGCTCAGCTGGTAGAGCAGCGGACTTTTAATCCGTTGGTCGCAGGTTCGAATCCCGCACGGCCTACCACGAATAAAAAAGGGTTTTAGACAAAATCTAAAACCCTTTGTTATTTTCAGAATTTTGAAAGAAATATTGAAAATGATGCAGTACCGTTTTTAGCAGTAGCACTATTTTGGGTCGTTAGCTCAGCTGGTAGAGCAGCGGACTTTTAATCCGTTGGTCGCAGGTTCGAATCCCGCACGGCCTACCAATATATGAAGGGTTCTGGATAATTTATCCAGAACCCTTTTGTGTTTTGTAGGGCTATTTTTTTGACGAAGTATTCCGCATCAACGCCCATGCTCTGGTCTTTGCATGATGCCGACACCATCCCCAAAATACAAAACCATTTATCTTATTTCAAAGTTTACTTTTCCGATCTTTCGTCCGAAAGATATAGGGAACACAGCATGGCATCGCATCGCATCGCGCTACGTTTTACCACTACTGGCCAACCCCACTGAGTCCAATCAACGCACCAGCGGCCAGAAACCACAACGGATGTACGCGGCTCCTCATCGTTCCAAGCGCGCACAAAAATGTTATCGCTCCCAGTATCCAGGTATGAACAGATGCCTGCGTGATCAGCGCAGCGCTGGCTGCCACCAAACCTACGGTCACGGGCACCAGGCCCGCCTGCACCACGGAACGCCAGCGCGCATCTTTAAATCGCGTCCAGTAATGCAAGGCGATACCGGTCAATATCGACGACGGTCCAAATTTGGCGATGGAGGTAACCAGCACGCCTTGCCATCCTGCGACATGCCAGCCAACTAGTGTGACAACCATCATGTTTGGTCCGGGGGCGGCCTGCGCTAACGCAAACATGGCACTGAATTCGCGGGCGGTCATCCAATGATGCAGATCGACTACCTGGCGCTGCATTTCTGGCAGGATGGTATTGCCACCGCCAAACGCGAGCAACGACAGCTGTGAAAAAATAGCTGCAAGAGAGAGAAGAATAGCGCTCATGCTGCCCACCGCCACGTTACCAAAACACTGACAGGAACTAACACCAGCATCGTCGGTAATAACGGCAGGCGCAACACTGCAATCCCCAAGAAAAACGCACTGGCGAGCATTATTGCAAGCGGCTTGCGCCGCAGTGGTGCGGCCATCTTGAGCGCCGTCGAAACAAGCAGTCCCGCAGCAGCAGCTGCGAGGCCAGCAAACATGTGCGCGATATGTGCATCATTCTGAAACCGCGCATAAATAATCCCTAGCCCGATCACGATGGCAGTGGGCGCAGCGATCAATCCCAGAAGCGACGCAATAGCGCCGCGAATACCGCGAAACTGGAGTCCAACCGCGACCGAGAGGTTAATAATGTTACCGCCCGGCAGAAACTGACAAAGACCGAGCAAATCGGTGAATTCTGCGCCGGTCAGCCAGCCCCGCTGATCGACCAGCATACGCCGCGCTAACGGCAGAACGCCACCAAACCCAATCAATCCTAATCCGAGAAATCCACGGAACAGTGCTGGCACCGTTGGTGGCTCTTGGGTGACGGGCTGATGCTGTTGTCGACTTAAAGGCGGCGCTTGCTGCAAGGTTTGTTTCGAGGTCGGTGGCGGGTTGCGGCCGACTATGTCGCCTTTACTGCTGAACATATATTTCTCCTTACTCAAAAACTATTGAATCGGTCAGTGGGGGCGTGACACGTTCGCGGAGCGAGTCAAGCCGGCGAGGAATCTGTTGCAGCTGCATCCCTCCTGCAATCTGACGCAGGTTCGCACAAATGATAGCGTCTGAAATTTACCTTTGTATCACTGCTTAACGATATTTTATGTCAACAGATACACATGCGCCGACAAATAGGTCGAGACTGATCGAACAACGTCCGCGCCGTTATCGCTACTTTGGCGTTAGACTCATCTTCAATTTAGCCGTGGAGCAAGGTCGGATAGCACGTGGGGCTCCTGGGAGCGGACATAAAAAAACCGCTGCGGTAACCGGCAGCGGTTTTCCAATGGTACTCTTCGTTGACAGAATTAATCCTGTCTCACGCCTTCAACCTGAATTTGCAGCTTCACTTGCTGCTTAAAACCCATTGTTTTGCCAAAATCGATACCGAAATCGTCGCGGTTAAATTCACCTTCGACGTCCGCTCCGCAGATTTCGCGCTTCAACATCGGGTTGATTTTGCAAAGAAATTTATCGATCTTAAGATTGACTTTTTTGGTCACGCCGTGCAGCGTCAAATCTCCGGCCACTTCTGTCGGCACATCGCCCTTAAACTTGGAAAACTTTCCTGTATAGGTAGCCTCCGGAAATTTAGCAACATCAAACATGTCCGGACCTTTGGCATGCTCATTCAGTTTGTTGAGACCGAAATCGATGGAAGCAGGATCAATTTTAACTTCAATTGTCCCTGATTTAGCCGAACGATCAATCACGACAGATCCACTATTCTTGGTAAACTTGCCGCGCCATGTTGACATGCCACCCATGTGATCCGCTTCAAAACTTGGAAAAGTGTGCGATGGATCCAAGGTATAAGTTACCGGAACGGCCAGTGCAGCACCCGCAGACAACACCAACAAGGCAGCAACCAAAGTGCGTAATTTCATCGTTTTCCTTTTCATTTATTTAATGACTTAAATGGCTTTGCTATCACTCGGCCGGGTAACGCAAAAAATACTTCACCCATCAAACTGCGCATGGAAGCTCCTTGCGGATTTGACGTTTTATCGTTGACGATTTATTTTTTTACAGCTGTGACGATACGAAATTTAATCTGTACTTCATCGGCAACGACCGACGTGTCTTTCCAGTCGCCCTCCCCTATGCTGAACGCGTTGCGTTTGATCGGCAGCACGCCGTCAAATACGTTAACGCTGCCGTCCTGCTTATAAGTCGCAGCGACCACCACGTCCTGCGTATGGCCTTTGATGGTGAGCTTGCCCGCGACGTCGTATTTGCCCGCGGTACCTTTGATACTGCTTGAGACGAAGGTCGCTTTTGGATACTTAGCCGTATTAAACCAATCCTTGCCGCGCACTTCCTTGTTGTACTCTTCGTCGCCGATATCAAAACTAGCCATGTCGATATCAACTTTGGCAGATGATTGCGCTAACTGTGCGGGGTTAAAATTGACCGTTGCATCAAATTTTTTAAACTTGGCATTCATCGGCACGCCCAGCTGTTTGGCAACGATGCTCACCGCGCTTTTTGCCACGTCCAGTTGCGCCCATGCTGTGTTCGCGATCCAGCCCCCACTGCAAATCAAAGCTAATACGATCACCGATTTTGTACGCAAATTTTTCACTTATACTACTCCTTAATTTTCTCGCCGGAAATACCAATGCCTGCTCATATACCGCATATAAATTTAACGCGCACTGGCATTATTTCAGGAATGGCAGCATGCGGCCCAAGGTGCCGTCGCGGTCAATGAGCTGATGCTTCAGTGCCGCGAGAATGTGCGCTACAACGATAGTCGCCATGAGGTAATTCAGCCACACGTGGGTCGGTGCAAGAATTGTTTTTAACTGATCATTTTTTTCAATGAGCATCGGCATCTTGAACAACCCAAGATACACCACCGGAACACCCGCCGCAGCGCTATAAAGATAACCTGTTACCGGTATCACGATAATCAGAACATAAAGCACCTGATGCACTACATGCGCGGCCTGCTGCTGCCAGCGTGGCATCCCGGGTGGCAAAGCGGGAGCGGGATGCAGGAGTCGCCAGGCAACGCGAATTACCGCTAGACCAAAGATTGTGACGCCTAACCATTTATGCCAGGAAAACAGCTTGAGCTTTTGCGGCGTAAGACCATGAATACCGGTCATATACCAGCCAATTCCAAATGCTGCAAAAATTAATAATCCCACCAGCCAGTGCATGCTAATAGCAGTAGTGGTGTAGCTAGTCGGGCTATTTATATTTTTCATGTATTCATTAATATGCAGGTTGCTGACGGGGCAAGGCCTTGACTGTACCGTAAGTCGCAGAGTTCCGCATCGCCGGAAAACGATTTATTCAAATTTCTTGAATGAAATAACTGGAAGGTAGCAGAACAGGCGCTCTCCGAGGGCTTACGGAGGAAGTTACACACAAATTATCGTACCACGTGACTGTAATAAGCGCGGGGTGACTGCCCGTCAAAGCTTTGCTGCAGATGCACCAAAGCACCGCACGTCATACAATAGCGGTATTGGACTATCAACATCATCATTAATAGCCATATCCCGTTACACCCGCCCCTACCAATCCCACCCAACTTACAAGGGAGTAGTTTCCATGCGCGTAATTGAAATCACAACGCCCGGAGCACCAGAAGTATTACAGGTCCGCGAACGTCCAATGCCGGTGTTTAAAGCGGGCGAGTTACTGATCAAGGTGCACGCTGCAGGTATTAACCGCCCCGACGTGTTTCAGCGTGCTGGCAATTATGCCCCGCCGCCCGGTGCGTCCGACCTGCCTGGCCTGGAGATTGCGGGCGAAGTTGTCGATGGAGACTTCAGTGATACGCCGTTCAAAAGAGGGGATCTGGTTTGTGCACTAGTGCCCGGCGGTGGCTATGCAGAATATTGCACCACGCCGAGCGTTCAGTGTTTGCCGATCCCTAAAGGCTGGACAACGTTAGAGGCCGCCTCTCTGCCTGAGACTTTTTTTACGGTATGGAGCAATGTTTTTGAACGAGCAAAACTGACAGGAAACGAAACCTTACTGGTTCAGGGTGGCAGTTCAGGCATCGGGGCCGCGGCAATACAGATAGCAACTGCGCTAGGGCATAAGGTCTTTGCCACCGCCGGTTCGGACGAAAAATGTCGTGCTTGTGAGGTATTGGGAGCGGTCCGCGCGATTAACTACCGCACTGAAGATTTTGTCGCGGTCATCAAGTCACTAACCGACGGCAAGGGCGTGGATGTCATTCTGGATATGGTGGCGGGGGATTATGTGCCGCGGGAGATCGATTGTCTGGCGGATGATGGCCGACTGGTTTTTATTGCGACCTTGGGTGGGCATAGCGCTAAGCTGGATTTCCGTAAAATCATGATGCGTCGGCTGACGCTAACCGGTTCGACATTACGCCCGCGGCCGATTGCGTTTAAGGGCGCAATCGCTGCGGCCCTTCAGGCGCGGATTTGGCCGTTGCTGGAAGCGGGCAAAATCAAGCCGGTTATTTTTCAGACTTTTCCTTTTGAACAGGCTGCTGACGCGCATGTGTTGATGGAGGGGAGTAGTCATATTGGGAAGATTATGTTGACGATGGATTAGGTTGATAATGATCTTGCAGAACCATATAAACAACCACTAAGGGCTCACATGAAATCTTCAGCAATTTTTACTGCGGCAGGTTTGGGTGCAATTCTGTCGTTGGCAGTGGGCCTGGCCCATGCAGAGGCCATGCGCGTGACTTCCACTTCTTTTTCTGACGGCGGCGTTATGCCCGCCTTGTACGCTGGCGAGGGCCCGGGTTGCGGGGGAAAAGGTATGTCGCCTCAAGTTTCCTGGTCAAATATACCGGCTGGCACCAAATCTGTCGCTATATTGTTATTCGATCCAGATGGCAATAAAGGACTCGGGGTATCGCATTGGGTTGCCTACAATATTGCGAGCGACAGCGGTCAATTGAAAGAAGGTGCAGGACAAGTCGACAGTGCCGAGATCACCGTTGGAAAAAATATCGGTGGTCAAGCTGCCTACCGTGGAGCTTGCCCTCCAGTCGGAGATATTCCACATCATTACGTGATGACAGTCATCGCTTCCGACCTCGCACCGATGAGTCTGCCTAAAGGGCTGAGCCGTGACGAACTGCTGGCGGCGTTAAAAGGCCACACGTTTAATGGGCAAAGTGTCGTGGGCCGATATGGGCACTAATGCTTACGCAATAATTTGCACTGATTAACCTCTTCCCGCAGTAAACAAAAAGCGGCTTTAAGTAGCTTTTTGTTTATTACCATGCGCTTATTGCGTTACTCCATCGGTACGCTGCGATAACGGTTTACGTCGGAGGGGGAGACCAGCGTGGCACTGTTGCCCCATGAATTCCGAATGTACGACACCACCGCAGCGACTTCACTATCTGTGAGATCTTGCGCAAATGGCGGCATGCCATAGGGGCGCGGATTGCCCGCCGTGGTCGGCGCGAAGCCGCCGTACATCACTACCCGTATCGCGTTCACTGCGGACGGCATCGTGATTGCACGATTGCCGCTTAAGGGTGGATAGGCCGGTAGTGCGCCTTTGCCAGAGGTCATGTGGCACGCGACGCAATTGTCTTTGTAGACTTTGGCCCCGAGTGTCAGGACCTGATCAATCTCGTTCGGTCTTGCATACTCTTTCTCCGCCGCCGGTCGCGCATCCGGACGGGGTAAAGTTTTGAGATAAACCGCCATTGCGGTGACATCGTCGTCATGCAAGTACTGCAAACTGGCAGCGACCACTTCTGCCATCGGGCCGAACACCGCACTCCGTGGCGAGACGCCGGTTTTTAACAGTGCAACGATATGCGATATCTCCCAATCGCCCAGACCGACTTCAACGTCCGAGGTCAGGGATGGCGCGTACCAGTTCACTACCGGGATAAAGCCCCCGCCCAATTCACCTTTAAGGTCCAGTCCGCCCAATGCATTACGTGCCGAATGGCAAGCGCTACAATGCCCGAGACCCTGTACCAGATAGGCACCGCGATTCCATTCTACTGATTGAGTACTCTCAGGTTGATACACACCGGGTCGGAAATACAGGGCACGCCAACCGTATAACAGGACGCGATTGTTATACGGAAAACGTAACTGCGGTGCGGAGTTGGATTGCTTTACCGCGGGGATACTTTGCAGGTAAGCAAACATTGCATCCGCGTCTGCACGAGACACTTTTGTGTAGTTGGTATAAGGAAAAGCAGGATACAGCAAACTCCCATCCTTAGACTTGCCGTTGTGGAGCGCTCGCCAAAAATCATTCGCGCTCCAACTGCCGATACCGGTTGCATGATCGGGCGTTAAATTGGGCGCATAGATGGTACCAAACGGGGTCACGATGGCACGACCACCGGCATATTCCGGCCCGCCGCGTACCGTATGGCATGCCATGCAGTCACCCGCGCGCGTCAGGTAAGCCCCGCGCGCTATCTGATCGGTCAATTGGTGCCCCACTAGCGGCGGCGCTGTCTGGTTAGCACGTGGGTCGGCATCGTCCAGATTCAGGATAAATAACCCTCCGAGGACCAGCGCGCCCAGCGCGACCAGACAAGCAAATGCCCATAACAAACGCCGTTTAAACCGTGTCATTCTGTTCTCCGCTTAATTCGGGACGCTGCCACAGGCAAGCGGAAGTTTGGTGAGCAAAGGCGGGACGGCGGCTGCACCTGCCGGTACGGGCTGCGCTGCCAGCCATCCGGCTACCGCGCCAATATCTTCGGCGCTCAGTCGCTTAGCAATCTGCGACATACAATCCGGTGCCGCAGCATGACGCACGCCAGTCTGCCAGGCGCCAATCTGCGCCACCAGATAATCACTCGGCAGACCCAATAGTCCTGGGACCGCTGGCAACACACCGGTCATGGCGTTGCCGTGGCAAGCGATACAGGCAGGGATTTTTTTGGACACGTCACCGTTTTGAACCAGCGTTTGCCCGCGCTTAAAATCTATGGTCGACAAGGTAAATCGCTGAGCGGCGGGATATGGTGGATGTTGATCGGAGAAATACTCTGCAATTTCGTGCAGATAAGCATCCGTCATATGATCGACCATATAAGTCATCATTGGATACTGACGCCGTCCGCTTCGGAAATTAATAAGCTGGTTATATAAATAACCTGCGGGTTTGCCTGCGATACGCGGATAGTATCCATCGCTGGCTGCCCGTCCTTGCTTGCCGTGGCAAGCGGTACAGGCGATTAGGCGCTGTCCGATAGTGTCCGGTACCGGCAAATTATCGACATTTGCGGCAGCCACGTGCGCGCTCATTGCGATGCTGATGCCAATGCCAAGTAAAACCACGTTTTTGTTGATACATGGGACTACATGCCCGACACGAAGTAATCGTGGGACCAAAAAAAATGACATAGTTTGCCCCTCTCCAACGATTGCATACTATAAATGGAGCGGCGCTGCAGACGTGGCTGCGCAACGTATCCCGAACTGTTGTCATCTGCGTCGTTGCCAATGCCTGCCTTGTTACCGACATCAAGGTTAACTCGTGGGCGGGTTAGCGCCCACTTTTGCCGGATGGCGGCATTACCGCATGCCAACAAATGGCAATAAAAAAATAACGTCGCAAACATAACTAATGCGGAAGTATATCAATATTCGTTAAAAAAGCGGTGCGATGTATTGGGCATGCTACGGCGGTTATTCCCAAATGCGCAGCGCGTTGGGGGCGTAAAACAGACAAAATAACCTGCTGGCCGCGCAATTGCGGCACTGCCGCAATTGCAGATCCTGGCAAAACGAACGCGCGTAGCTGTTCATCCCTCACTGGAAAATGCACAGCTGGCCCGTTGCGAGATTAAACCGCACCAATTTAATCTTCACCGATAGCTGAAGCTCCCTGCGCTCCCGGCGATCCTTCCGGTGGCTTTTTGTCGTGCTCGGTAGCCGTTACCAAAGGCTGATCTTTAGCGGGCATTGTCGCATTTGCAAACACCTGCTCCTCAAGAATATCGAGTTGTTGACTGCCATCCAGTGCGTGGCCGAATACCGATCGGCGGGAAGATGGCGAGGCAAGGGAAGTTTGGGAAGTGTGGGAAGTTTCCTTCTTCGCCGGCGTAGCGACTGGATGAGAAGCTGGCTTGATATCGGGCATCATTTCCTCCAATGAGATTTAAGCGGCTTTGGCTGACCGCCATGTGCGTTGTAAATATCGATATATACAACGCCCTTGCTACGCGCGCCACATCTCCTAAAACATGAGCCGTGCATGACTTTAAGTATCCTCTGAATATAAATAATGGCAAGGATTGGCCGTTAAAGGTAAATACAAAACAGTAAAGGAACGTACAAGATTAATGGCGCACGACGGAAAAACACTCTTCTGAACGCAACAACGCCGAAGAGGGCGATCCCTTTTCGGCATTGTCTTTACGTCCTTAAAGCAACACTACATGCGGTAGTTGCTCTAAACGGTAATTGAGGCGGTACTTAATACAATATTGCATCAGATGACATCAAAGAATCAGCGGTCATCATCCTCGTCCTCATACCGAGGCCCGTAACCGCCGTTTTGATAATAAACAGGCCGTGAATAGCCCCTTGCCTGTGGGTAATATACCTGAGGCGCTGGTTGATAATAGACCGGCTCAGGGCGCACATACACAGGAACCGGTCTGTCGTAATATCCGCTTTGCTGACGATAATATTCGCCCCGATCATCGTAACCGCGGTCATACCCGCGATCGTCCCCGCCGCGTGCCGAAGCGCCCACTGCCGCACCCAACACGCTACCTATAATTGCGCCATTTCGGCCACCCAATGCGCCACCAATAGCGGCCCCGGCCACACCACCTACAACTAGATTTACACCCTGATCGTACGCCAGCGCCGAAACAGAGGTTGTAGTTGCGGCAGCGATAAACAGCGCAGAAAAAATCACTTTTTTGGTTAACATGAGGTAGTCCTTTCAGTATCGAAGTTAAGCGCACTACTGGCTTACAAGCCTGCATTGCTGACGCTTCAAAAACACTCGCCGAAGAGATTGAAATAACCAAACAGCGATCCGATGAAATGACTATAACAGCGTTATTGATACATCTATTGACCCGACACAGACTATTACACTCACACCACGAGAGTTACGATTGAGTACATTTACTCACATCGCTGACGCGTGACCCCCTAACGTGGGACAGGGCAACAGAATTTCTAGTGATAGGCCTTGCCGGAAAAGTCCTACAAAGAAATAAGCGGTCGGCCTATTCCAGCGGCATCTTTAAAAGCCAAATATAGGATGGCTGGTAATCCTTCTTACCGGCTCGGCTCTACCGCGATCGGGAGACGGTTTCCGGTAAGATTTCACCCCTTAAAGGATGCATTATGAGAAACGTACACAATATTTTAGTCGGTGCCCTTACTTTAGCATTAGTAACTTCCCTAGGTGGTTGCGGCAGCATGACACACCGGGGTGTGGATACAGCCGTGGGCGCGGGTGTGGGCGGCGTTGCCGGTGCTGCTCTTACGGGCGGCAGTGCGCTTGGCACTGTTGGCGGTGCGGCGGTGGGAGGCGTTATCGGAAATCAGGTCGGAAAGTAAAGGGGCGACATGAATGCGACATACAGGCAACATACAGGAAACATACGCGCGATATAAAAGCAACATACTAGGAACATAAAGCGCCCTATAATTTACGCAAAAGTCCTGCAAATAGGTGGGCCGGTGAACCTGCCTGGCCCCTATAAGTTATCTAGTGGCGATTGCCTTCATTAAATTATCAACAACTCCGTACCGCCCTCTGGCGCTACGGAGTTGTTACGAGAGATCCCTCATTTTTAATACAATCTGGATTAGTGTAACTTCACAGACGGTTTAGCATGTTTCATCAAGCTACTCGCTGCAGCGGTCACCCCGGTACGAATAGGACCAAGCAACGCATTTAGATGCATCAGATGCAGGCTGGTGTACATCATGCGCGCAAAAAAGCCATCAACAAACCAGCCCAATTTGGACAGCGATCCCATCAATGTTCCGACTGAAGTGCTTCTCCCGAACGAGACCAGCGACCCATGATCGGTATAAACGTACGTTGCGCTGCTGGCGACCTGACCCTTTGATTCACGCATAAACAATGCGACCAAATAATCCGCTTGCTGGTGGGCGGCCTGCGCGCGCGGTGGCACTAAGCGGCCGTCGGCACTGACCGACGCGGCGCAATCCCCCAAAGCAAAAATATGTTGGCACCCCTCGACGCGCAATGCGCCGTCAACCTTCAACTGACCGGAATTAGTTACGGGCAATCCCAAAGTTTTTAGTAAATCCGGTGCCTTGATTCCCGCTGACCAGACGCATAAATCTGACGGATAATTATTACCGTTTGAGTCCGTGACAAATTTGTCGGCAATACTGGCGACGCGGCAATTGGTGACCACGCGCACGTCGCGCTCCCGGAGTAATTTGGTGGCGGCGTTGGCAACCCGCTCTGGCAGCGGCGCCAACAACCGGGGGGCGCCTTCGAGAATAGTAATGCGCACGTCCTTATCCGGATGCAAGCGTGGAAAATCGTAGTCGGTATACACGGCGCTAGCTTCGCGCAACTCTGCCGCTAGTTCGACGCCGGTAGCGCCGCCGCCCACAATCACGATGTCAATCCCGGCGTCAGGCGTATGTTCTTTTTTCAGATCAGCCAACGCTAATAATTTAAGCAGACGTCTGCGGAAGTACTCCGCATCCGCCGTTGAATTAAGCGAAATCGTATTTTCTTCTGCGCCAGTCAAACCAAAGTAATTCGAAACGCTGCCGACCGCAATCACTAGTCTGCCAAACGCAATTTGACGCGGTGGGACAATCTCTGATCCAGCCTCGTCATTAATTGCATCCACCGTAATCGTGCTGCTTGGCGCATCCAGAGCGGTCATCGCACCGTAAATAAAGCGAAAGTTATTATCATGGGCCAGCATCTGATAAGACAAACCTTCCTGATGAATGTCGCGGGTTCCTGCGGCGACCTCATGCAGCGATGGCTTCCAGATATGAAATAACGTGCGGTCGATCAATGTGACATGACCGTGCCCCAATTTGCGCCCTAATTTACAGGCCAACTCAAGCCCCCCCGCGCCACCGCCGACGATGACGACTTCCTGAGAACTTGCTACCGCCATTTTAGCAACCTGCGCTAGCGCCAAACTATCAATTTCATTCGACATCAAATATTCCTTCAGTTAATACGTTACTTCTTCAGTTCATCGAATTTAGGACTTACGCAAAACCGCCCCCGAGTGGCGTACTTTCCTTATCGCCAATCCAGCTCGACACTTACCTGCTGTTTGCTTGGGAAGCAGTGGAAACCCGTTGTTGGGACAATTTTGCGTAAGGCCTAGCGTTACATGGTAATGGTGCTGGAACGTGCTAAAACGGGCAAGACTAAAGGGCGCGCATGGTCTGATACCAGTTCATAACCTATTATTAACGTCATTAATGAAAAGAAGCAACAGAATCGGTATAAACTGAATCTCAAATCCCACATTTTTGTAGAAAACCCAGACAATGGTCCGCATTTAAATGACTCCACGGTGCACATAGTTTTACTTTAACTTTCGGAGGCGGGTCACAGAAGGACCCCCAGACTCTATAGTTCTCTTATGGATAGATGGCTGGTTACTGCTATCAGTCTGGGCTATGATAAAGGAACGACCACCACCGGAGGGCAAAATGTACCGAAAAATTCTTGTCGCCTACAACGGCACACCAGAAAGTCGCTGCGCGTTAAACGCTTGTATTCGCCTGGCCCCGGGCGCGGAGGTCGAGGTACATCTACTGGGTGTGATCAACCTCGCCACCTATTTGATGGCGGGAGAATTTGTCGCAGAATCTGCTATTACGTCAGAAAAAGCGCTATTAGAAAAAGAATTGACCAACGGGCATAAAATGCTGAGCGATGTCGGCCTGAAGGTCATTACACATTTCGAGAGTGGTGAACCGATAAACGTCATTAGCGATCTGGTAACACAACTGGGTATTGATCTTGTTATTATTGCCCATTCTCGCAAGAAGCCATTGGCGCTGCGATGGTGGCGCGGTTCGACTGACAGCCTGCTGGTGGAGAAAGTGCCGTGCAGTATATTAGTAGCGTCCGACGGTTAAACCTGATGCTAACGTCCTACCGCGCAAGACGGGACGGAAATTTTTTTGACATACTTCCTCACGGCAGACTAATCGTTGCGGTTTGAGTATTGTTAATTGTTCTCACTTGGGTGTTCGCCATTTTTTGCAAATAAAATGTAAAAAAAATCGCTCGCATCGGTCACTCACAATTAATGTAAGGACTTGATGCGAGCGGTTACTATGTCTTACCTACCAAAGCAAGCATAGGCAATTAACGCCCTTTTTGCGTACTTTTCACAGATTCTTTTACGTCGCCGACGCCTTTCTGTACTTTGCCGGAGATTTGCTTCTCCACGCCCTTAGCTTCCTGAGTAGAGCTTCCGGTAACTTTGCCGGCCGTCTCCTGGACTTTGCCTGCGGCTCCTTTGATAGTGCCCTTAACTTGATCTTTGTTCATTTTCAACTCCTAAGTGATGAATTACACTAGGGGAATTCAGCGCCGCTAATATGCATTTAGCTGAATATAACCTGGCCCGATACAAACAAAGGATCTCGGCAGAATTTCCGCCGCGAAATCCAAACCCCTGAATGTACGCAAAGGATAGTAAATGGGCGCGCTGTATGCCATCAGACATACGCTTAAAATCATGTAGGAAATTATGAGGACCGGTAGATACGTCTCTTAATCGTTTCTGCCATTTCATAAGGTTGACGAATTAACGCGCGCGTTAAGCGGCACCTGGATTTCGACTATCGTACCCTTTCCGATTCCGTTGACGTGACCGGATTGGAAGATCACCTGTCCGCCCAGAAAGCTGGCGCGTTCCTTCAGACCCCGCAGTCCGTAGGTATGCATATTTTCTACACGCTCTTGTGACATCCCTATTCCGTCGTCCGACACTGTGAGCGCGAGGCGATCTTCATCAACATCCAGCACCACGGTAACCTTGCTTGCCTGTGCATGCTTGGCCACGTTATTGAGAATTTCTTGCAGCATGCGATACACGGCAATCTCGATTTTATGATTGATCGATACGGTTTCATCCGGCAAACTCACACGGCAAACTATGTCTGTACGTTGCCCAAAATCCTCGACTTGCTCCGTAATAGCCGCCTTCAGTCCGAACAGATCCAGCATATTTGGGCGTAATTCGGTTTGGATTCTGCGCGTTGTCGCTACCAGAGATTGCATTAAATCTTGAATGCGACGCTGGCGCTCTTCCCACATGGCACTATCCGGCAGAACTTTATAAACACCCTCCAAATGCATGCTTAATGCAGTAAGTGCGGCACCCATGTTATCGTGCAGTTCGCGCGCGATCGCGCGCTTTTCTTCTTCGCGAACATCTTCAATGTGGTTCGTCAGATCGCGTAGCATCGCGGTCCGTTGAAAAATGGTGCGCTCTAATTCCGACTCCCGACGTCTAAGCGAGTCCTCAGCCTGCTTACGTTCGGTAATATCGGTGGCGATTCCGACGACGCCCATTATCTTGCCCTGTGAGTCCGACCATGGTGCTTTTGTAACCTGAAAAGTCACCACGCCGGTCTTGAATAATATCGTTTGTTCTTTGGTGTGAGAGACGCCAGCTTGCATGATCTCAACGTCATCGTGGTCGATTCGATCTGCATCCTCACGCCGCAAGAACAGATCGCGGCTGCGGCGCAGCTTTGCTTCGCTCCAGCTCAAGCCGAATTGCCTTAAGCAGGCCGGATTGGCAAATATCAAATTGCCGGTCCTGTTTTTAACAAAAATTGGGTCGTTGGTATTGTCGCTCACAGCGATCAGTAAGGCGCTTGCTTCCGCTAGTTCAGCTGCACTGTTGAGACGTGCGCTATATTCACGATCAACGTTACCGGCAGTACGCCAGAATATAAACAAAAACAAACCGCCACCTATCAACGTCAGTAAAGGGGCGACCAAATTATAATCGTACAGTCTTTGCCGCGCGCCCCAATCGGCTAACCAGTTCAACACCGCTAGCAGGAGCAGCATCTGTGGTAACGAGCGGCGGAGCATTTGTCCACCAGGTGCCTGACGCGTAATAATGCCCATCAATAAATGGCGGGGGCGCGACATGAGTAATGCGACACCAAAAAGTAGAAAACACAGCGTTACCGCCAACGGGACTGGCCTGACGTATAACATTTGCTTCATGACGTCGACATTGTACAAATACCCAAATAGGGGAATAGCGCTGAAGAAAATCAACGTACTTGCCAAATATTCGGCGGGGTAATGATGATGCGTAGTGTGGTAATCGAGGACTAATAATGCCAAACCGGAGAAGACGAAGGCAACTGCAGTGAAAGGGTGCATCCCGGTAAAATTGGGGCTGGAACTCCAGGGGAAAAATAAAATAAATTGATCAAAGTCGCCGGAAGAACCCGTTGCCAGCTGCGCTAGCACCAACATCGCGGGCAATAACATAAACATCGCTAATGCTCTTGCCAGAAATTTGACCGGCTTGCTATTGGCCCCCGGTGCACATTGCAATAAAAGACTAGCGCCTCCGCATAAAACCCCCATGACGATATTGGGATGCAAACCGCTGAGTGCCCCCAAAACGTGTTTTCCCATGACACCATAATGCGCCACCAGCAGTGCTATGAAGGCAAACGCCATCACCACCAATGTCAACGTTATTGCAGCTGCAACTGTGCGGGACACATAAACCCCGGAGAGCGCAAATCGCTCCAGTGCGCGACTTTTTAGCAAGTAATGGTAATGAGGATGATCGTCACGCTCATCGCTTGGGGCGGTTGTATGGGCCAGCTTTTTTTTATTCATATATCTCCTGCCCATGTCGCCGCACGTTATCAAGCGACCTTTGAGTAGCCCTTCTAATTTGTCGGTTCTTATGTGTCGGTTCTGATGTATGGATGGTGGGGTTATGAGCTATAACTTTTCTACCTATAGTTTTATATTTTTTTGCTGCCGTCCCGTAAATATTGCTTATCCACCCGCTACGTCACTAGCCTAAGTCGCATGAGCGATTCACAAGAGTAATTCACACGTTAACAAAAGGGCATCACGAGATTTCGTCAGTTAACGATGGCATGTATAGCACAAAATAACCCTGACATTTCAGAGATGCAATAAAATTCAAGTATATTTGGCACTGAAATCGTTGTAAATGAACTCCAAAGCATCACAGGTAATACCTGCCAAAATACTTGGATTATTATCGGCGGGTTGGGATCCGGATGAAAGGATGGCGCGTTATGGCACTAACTCAAGAGAAGCACGTGGAACGAAGGATTTATCGACTGTTCGAACCAAGTTCTTCGAGCAACGTCCGTAATTTGGAGAACTCAGATGTTTTGTCGAAAAAGAAACGCACACCATATTGCTCGCCGGCGCGACGGTACACCTGACTAACGTTGTTACTGAATATAATTTTGAGGTTATCGAGAAACTTGTTCGATTTAGAAAGAGTCTTCAAAAGACTCATGCCGTTACCTTGTTTCAATTCAATATCCAGAATCAAAATATCATAAGGTTCTGCATCTATCTTCTTCAATGCGTCGTTTTCTTCCTCAGAAAAACCAGCTAACGTCACCCCTTGAATACCTTCAACGGTTTCAATAATCCACTCTCTGACATCAGTTGAATCTTCCACCAAAAAAATACGCAATGGCACTGTGCGGGCTTCTTTTGACGGCAAAGCGACAGTAGTTTTCATATCATTTCACAGATTTCAAATAGCATCCATAAGGGTACTTACAGAATTAAGATGAACCTCTTGGCGAGGGGAGATAAGTTATACAAATCATTCTTTTATGCCGCACGTACGTCAAACGTAGCGGCATTACCAAGCAGGCCGCGCTGGCAAATAAACCGCGCTAACCTATTTTGATTTGCAGTGCGACTAAAACCGTTGCTGGGATATTTTGTTTAACGCGGGAAAAAACTTAACACTTTTCGCAAAAATTCCTTCCTCATATTTCGCTACAGAAACGCCGAAATACTCAGCCTCAGTTTAGCAACCAACTTTTTAAGTATCAACTATTAATCGATCAAATTGTTCTTGATGGCGTAATAAATCATGTCTGCGTTACTTGTCATACTCATCTTTTGCAGCACCCTGGTACGATAGGTACTCACGGTTTTAACACTAAGACATAATTCATCGGCAATCTTGGTGACGCCTTCACCCTGACTTAATTTATAAAAAATCTCGTACTCCCGTTCAGACAATAACTCATGCAACGGTTTTTGGTCATCACTGTCAGGTTCTGCAGTTAACAATTCCGCTACCCCGTAACTAATATATTTATGCCCTTCTAATATAGTATTAATCGCCTTCACCAGTTCCGTTGCTAACGCTTCTTTTTGAACGTAGCCATTTGCCCCGCTCCGTAAAACCTGCACCGCGTAGCGACTCTCCGGATGCATGCTCAAAATGAGCACAGGTAGTTTAGGTTTCTCACGTTTAATCTGTTTTAATACCTCCACCCCACTTTTATCAGGCATTGCGATATCCAATAATACGATATCCCAATCTTGTGCGCGCACCAGGCGAATCGCTTCTTCCGCGCTCGCCGCTTCGCCGCCTATTTCCATATTCGGCACATCGGCAATAAAGTAATGGACGCCTGCGCGGACCACAGCATGGTCGTCAACCACCAATATTTTTATCATAGATTCAATAATCGCTGTATACGGACTTTGGTGTACGTTCGGGTTACGGGTTACGGGTTACCGTGTGACCTTAACATTCGCCAGGAATTTTAATCGAACATTTCGTCGACCTTCAACGCTGCCTTTCTAGCGCAATCTGGTGGACTTAACAGGAAGTCATTACGCTCGAACAAAGGAAAAAATTAAAGCGTTCCCCTGCAAAATCAATAAGCAACCAAATATCCGTCTCTCACTCGATTCCACTATATTTGCACCTGCTTTTTACAAGAACCGGGAGTCTTCTTACGAAGCTCCCGGCGCGTCCATCCTGATCGAACTCGTCCGCCGGTTTACCTCATTCAAATAATGCCTCCTCCAGCTCACAGGCTTACGTTACTGCATACATTATTTAAGCCGTATGTCGTTTTTGACTGATTGAACGCCCTTAACGCCTGCGGCCACGTTACCTGCTATCGCAGCATCCTGGCGAGCCGCCACAAAACCACTTAACTGTACAACACCTTTGAAGGTTTCAACATTAATTTCAGCGCTCTTCAACGTTGGCTCATTGAAAATGGCGGCTTTAACCTTAGTAGTAATCACGGCATCATCGACGTATGCTCCAGTACCTTCGTGCGTTGCTGTCGAGGCACAGCCTGCTAACGACAACATAAAAAGCGCAAAAAAGAAACCCGCAAAACGTTTTGTGATTGATGTCATATGTTTCTCCCAAACGTAAAAAATAAGATGTGTGTGATTATTTTAAAACTTGCCAGACCATTTTTTAGTTTTCATGGACTTTCTAGTTCCGTTTTCTTGACCTGGCCATGTACCACGTAGAGGATTAACTACAATATTCCCTATAAAAAATAAACGGTGGGACTCAGGGACGATAGTCCTTCCTGCTTTCTTCGAACGCCCTGATTTGCTTCTCTGCTTCGTCCTTATTGACTCCGTAAGCTTCCTGAATTTTTCCAGACAGGTCATCGCGTTTGCCTGCAATCATATCGATATGATCGTCAGTCAGCCTACCCCACTGCTGTTTCACCTGACCCTTTATTTGTTTCCAATTACCCTCAATAATGTCCCAATTCAATACGTTCTCCTAAAAGGGTGGTTCATTTCTGGTAGCATTCCTGAATGTGACAATGATTTATCGCACGTTGGGCATTAACATACAACGGATGGGTTACTACCGCTACGCAAATACTTAGCGAATGAATCCGCTCAAACCCTCTGCCCGCTTTAGGCTGGCAAAGCGGGCCAGCGGCGTGTCAGCCGAGCAAATCCCGCATGTCGTCTGCGTGTTCCTCTTCGACCGCCATAATATTAACTAACATATGTCGCGTTGTAGGATCGGTGTCACCGATGCGCTCAATCATTTGGCGATAGGTTTCGATCGCGATACGCTCCGCGATCAGATTGGCCTTAATCATACTGACAATATCTTCCGAATCATCATATTCAGCATGACTTCGCTCCCTCAATCCTGCGGGATTGAAATCGGGCTTACCGTTCAATTGCACGATACGTTCTGCAATCATGTCCGCATGACCGGACTCTTCACCCGCGTGTACCAAAAATTCTGCTTTTATGGCTGTATTTTCCATACCGCTAGCGGTGAAATAATGGCGTTTATAGCGCATAACACACACCAACTCGGTAGCCAGAGCACTATTCAGCAATGCGATGACTTCTTCCCGGTTCCCCTGATAGCCGGACGTCACTGCACCGTCATCAAGTTTGTTTGCCGCGGCACGAATGGCTGCGGTATCAATAGGTGTTGCGGTGGTTAATTTAGGTTTGGCAATTGGACTGCTGTCATTTTGGTCGCTCATATATTTTCCATCCTTTTGACTTAATTGAATGACCAATATCAAGAGCAACTATTGGTCTGCTTTTTGGCGAAATCTGATTGCTGCCAGACGGTCCGAGCATCCTATTTTTTTGCGATGCATACGCCCGTAAGGAGTCCAAGAGCGAGCGAAATGGCGATAACGCGCCATGGATTTTCGTGAACGTACTCGTCCGTGGTCGCCACTACTTCGCGACCGCTCTCCATCGCTGAACTTTGCAATTGCTGCGCTTTACTTAGGGTATCGTCTAGTAATCCGATCCCCTTATTGATAAGAGCACTGGCTTTATCGCCCGACTCAGAGGAGGCCTCACGCAGAGCTTTTTGCGCTTCGCGAACGAGCTTCTGCAAATCATTCTCAACATTTTTTAACGCAGTTTTTTGCATATATTCTCTCTTTGATAGTCTCTCTTTGGTTATTGCTTTGACTATTAGCAGTAGCTTTCGGCTAGCGTGCTAATTTTTATTTTAATATCAGAGTTAGTACCCATCATTTCGCGGGCCGACTTTGACCGGAAACCGGCCCAATGCATAGGCCAACGTTGACGTGACGTAACAATTCTAGCAACGAGGGATATTGCCCGACATAGGACAGCTGCTGATTTTTTTGTAGGACAAACGGGAAGGTTAAGCGTGAGGCTTTAGCGGGACGTGACCGGTGGGACCGGAGCAGAAGGCAACGAGGTCAATTTACGTTAAAAAAATAAAGGTAAAAGGGACTATCAACAATAACAAGCAGTGAGCTTTTTGGAGGTCAACGTGCCCCGATATTATGGGCGCGCATCTCGGCAGACGCGCGCAGGGCCGTTAAACTTGCACAGCCTCAGCTAGCGTTTGATCAGCTGACTCGTCACCTGTCTCTTCACCCAAAAATCCACCGCTTTGATGCGACCATAGTCGTGCATACAACCCACCGCTTGCCAGCAGTTCACGATGACTCCCCTCTTCTACTATGCATCCTTTGTCTAATACGATCAAACGATCCATGGCAGCGATAGTTGACAGTCGATGAGCAATCGCGACGACTGTTTTACCTTCCATCAGGCGATACAGACTGGCCTGGATTGCTGCTTCCACTTCTGAATCCAGCGCGCTGGTCGCTTCGTCGAGCAATAAAATCGGGGCGTCCTTCAACATCACCCGGGCAATCGCAATCCGCTGACGCTGACCGCCGGACAACTTCACGCCGCGCTCGCCAACGTGCGCGTCGTAACCCGTCCGCCCTTTGGCATCCATCAGGTTGAGTATGAAATCATGCGCTTCGGCCCGCCTGGCCGCAGCGATCATATCGGCATCGTTGGCATCAGGACGGCCATAGAGAATATTATCGCGCACTGATCGGTGCAATAACGAGGTGTCCTGTGTGACCATGCCGACCTGGGCACGCAAACTATCCTGCGTCACATGATGTACATCAAACCCATCGATCAACACACGTCCTTGCTCTACATCATAAAACCGTAAAAGCAAATTAACGATAGTCGACTTACCTGAGCCCGAGCGCCCAACCAGCCCTATTTTTTCTCCAGGAGCAATATGCAGCGATAAATCCTGAATCACCGGACGCGGGCCGCCATACGAAAAGTTCACATGTTCGAACCGCACCTCGCCGCGATCCACGCGCAATGCCTTAGCATTAGGAAGATCATTGACCGCATGTGCGCGCGCCAGCGTATTGATACCATCCTGCACGGTACCAACCTGCTCGAACAAAGAGGCCATCTCCCACATCACCCAATGCGAGATGCCGCTCAGGCGCAATGCCATCGCCGTTGCGGCAGCAACCGCCCCGATGCCGACCTGGCCTTGGGTCCATAACCATAACACTACGCCGGCGGTGCTGATAATCAACAACATGCTCAGAATATGATTAACGATTTCAAAACCGCTGACCAGCCGCATCTGCCGATGTACAGTGTGTAAAAATTCCTGCATGGCTGAACGCGCATAACCCGCCTCGCGACCAGCGTGGGAAAATAATTTAACCGTCGCAATGTTGGTATAGGCATCGGTGATCCGGCCAGTCATCAAGGATCGCGCATCTGCCTGGGATTGCGCTACGCGGCTGAGACGCGGCACAAAATAGCGCAATGCAAATCCGTACAAGATTACCCAGCCGAGAAATGGCAACAACATCCATAGATCAAAACTACCCACGACCGCTACCAGCGTGACAAAGTAAATCATGACGAACACCAGAATGTCGCCCAAAATCATACAGATATCGCGTACCGCCAGCGCGGTTTGCATCACTTTGGCAGCGACGCGACCGGCAAATTCATCTTGATAAAAGTGCATACTCTGATTAAGCATCAGGCGATGAAAATTCCAGCGCAGCATCATCGGAAAGTTACCGGCCAGCGCCTGCTGTTTAAACAGCGTCTGGAGCGCGACGACAATCGGACTGGCGACCAATACGAGGGCTAGTAATAGCAAGCTTCCTCGCTCCTGCGTCCATAGCAGCGATGGTTGAACCCGACTAAGCCAGTCCACGATCTTCCCCATCATCGCAAATAACACAGCCTCAAACGCGCCGATAGTGGCGGTCAACAAGGTCATAGCAATAATGTAGCGGCGCAAGCCTTTGGTGCAAGCCCAGATGAACGCCACAAATCCGTTGGGAGGTGGCGCAATAACTGTTTCTGGGTAAGGGTGTAATAACTTTTCGAACAGGCGAAACATACTGATACTCCAAAGTAAATTTTTTAAAAAACGACCTTTTTGAGGTCGATAAAGCTTAGGCCGGTAGATATACCGTCAACACATTTCGTCGATAAACGAAGTCGCCGCGGAAGGCAGATAATGCGGATAGATGAATCGAGCGGAGGATACGGGCAAGGAGGCAAGCCACTCACGCAAACGTAGAGCAGACATTTACAAGCAGGCCAAAGACCGGGGTGGCCATTATCAACGTCCTCTCACGTGGCTGGAAAAGGTTACATCGCCTGTGTAGAAGTGTAACTGAAATTTAAGCGTGGAGCGTTCAAGCAGAAATGAGCAAGGGCCTGCGGGGACGGCCGCGCGCAGGAAGAAACGTTAACTTTAAATTTCCGCGTTAAATTTCCGCATCAAATCTCGGCGTCTATTTGGTTCTCAGGCGCCGCCATGATAAAGGCGTCCAGTTGAAGACAGTGGTCATTAATGCGGGTTAATGTCGGAAAAGCGGACAGGTCACACTCCTGCCTTTTGGCGTTAAAAATTTGCGGTACCAGACAGCAATCCGCAACCGTCGGCGTATCGCCAAAACAAAACTTGCCCACCCGCGGATCGGCGGCGAGCGTCGCTTCCAGCGCTGTCAGTCCGAGTACGCACCAATGCCGATACCAGGCATTTTTGGCGTCCTCTTCCAACTTCAAATCGCGCTTTAAATAACGCAACACCCGCAGATTATTGATCGGGTGAATATCACAGGCAATCATCAAAGCGATACTGCGCACGAATGCGCGATCTAATGGCGCTTTTGGCAATAGCGCCACGTGCGGATACATCTCCTCCAAATATTCAATTATTGCCAGAGATTGCGTAAGTACTGCGCGATCTTGAGAAGAGTCCTCGTCAACCATCGTCGGTACCTGACCACTCGGATTTAGTTGCCGATACATAGGACTCAACTGCTCGCCGCCGTGTTTAATCAAATGCACAGGAACGATATCGCACGGCAACTCCTTCAGGTTTAATGCAATACGCACCCGATAGGCAGCAGAACTGCGAAAGTAACTATAAAGTTTCATGCAATTTCCTGTGAACTTGAAATATCAATCACGTACGTCACGCAGCAAGCCTAAGACATATGTGGCCCACCCCTGACTAATCTGTGTGTTGCATATGAGCGGCGGGCAAGGCCGCACTATATTACAACACGCGCGTTTGACGTCCGCAACTTCTCGGCAATCAACTGAAGGGCGCCCGGAAAGGCACGCTACAGACATCGACACCGGGTGCTACGTTGCGTCGTCTGGGCGACACCACGCATGGCGACTTTGTCACGAAGAAACGCATAAACATTTTTGAGGCGCGTTAGTATGAGCGATCCCTTAATTAGCGCTCCATTTTGCACGCGAAAAAATAATGCACAACGACCTCAACCGCCTTATTAACCTTGATCGCGAGAGATAAGAGCTCAAACCAGGCGAATACTTAATTCACCCACGCCTTCAATGCTGCCCTCTAGCAAATCACCTTGAACAACCGGGCCCACGCCCGCCGGCGTGCCGGTAAAGATCAAATCGCCTGGCCGCAATTCGTAGAAATTGGACAATTGTTCAATCGTCTCAGCGATGCTCCAGATCATTTGATTGATGTCACCTTGCTGGCGCAATTGACCGTTAACGCTGAGCTGGATAGCGCCTTGCTTAATCAGGCCCGTGGCGTTGATCGGTTGGATGGAAGAAATCGGTGCCGATTGATCGAAACCTTTGCTAGTACACCAAGGGCGTCCCAATTTTTTGGCTGCTGCCTGTAAATCGCGCCGGGTCATATCGAGGCCGACAGCATAGCCATAAATATGCCTCGCCGCTTCTGCAGCCGGAATATTTTTACCCCCGCTTCCTAGAGCAACGACTAGTTCGATTTCGTGATGCAAATCACTAGTCATCGTTGGGTAGGGCATCACGCCGACGCTACCTTGCGCCACTGGCAAAACAGCGTCCGCTGGCTTCATAAAAAAAAATGGCGCTTCACGTCCGTTATCACCCATTTCTTTGGCATGTTCTGCATAGTTGCGGCCGACGCAATAAATTCGATGCACAGGAAATAACTCGCTACTGCCATCAATCGGCACAGCTGCTTGCTGTGGGGAGAAAATGAATTCCATGGGAGGTTCCTTTAAATGGCGCGAACTACGCGCCTGCAAATCGATTGCATAGTGAAACGCAATGCATCATAGGGAGACACAGGTTGAGCACACACTGTAATACATAGTGAAATACATAATTTGCAGCCAGAGGTAGCGGCCTTTGAACCTACTGTCCTGTACCTTTACGCACCTTAAACTTAAGGCGCTATGACGGTTTCTTTACCGAAAAATATTGCGAGTCGGCGCACCGCTTCACACAAATTATCCATCGATGTCGCGTATGACAATCTAATATAGCTGGAGGCGGTGAATGGACCGAAGTCGAGGCCCGACACGACGCTTACCCCGACCTCGTTCAGAATTTCTTTGGTCAGGCGGTCCGCGTCATCGCTCAAATCGCTACAATCCGCGTACACATAAAACGCGCCGTCCGGTACAACCGGAACCTTAAATCCAAGCGCGATCAACGCTGGCACCAGAAAGTCGCGTCGCTCTTTGAACTCGGCTTTACGTGCTTCGTAAATCGCAATCGATGCCGGGGCAAAACAGGCGATCGCGGCATGTTGGGCAATCGAAGACGCGCATATAAACAGATTCTGCGCCAGCTTCTCAATCGGCGCTACCAGTGCCTCTGGCAAAACCAGCCAGCCCAGGCGCCAGCCGGTCATATTAAAATATTTGGAAAAGCTATTAATCACGATAATATCGTCGCCGAGCGACAATGCAGAAAACGGCGCGGCATCGTAAGTCAGCCCCTGATAGATCTCATCGACTATCGTAAAACCTTGATAAGCACGTACCGTCGCGACGATCTTCTCCAACTCACTGGTCAGAATGGAAGTGCCAGTTGGGTTGGATGGTGATGCCAGTAGTACGCCGCGGGTCGCTTCGCCCCAATTCGCACGCACCGCCGCATCGGATAGCTGAAAGCGTTCAGCGGGACCGCTCGGAATCATTTTTGCCGTACCATCAAATGCCGCCACAAAGTGTCGATTACAAGGATAAGAGGGATCGGGCATCAATACTTCACTGCCCTTCTCAACCAATGCGGCGCAGGCCAAAAGTAGTGCCGCTGAGGCACCTGCGGTGATGACGATACGCGACGGCGCAATGTTAAGTCCGTAAACCTGCTGATAGTGTTCAGAAATCGCGATCCGCAACGCCAGCAAGCCAGTAGCCGACGTGTATTGCATTTTGCCAGCCTGCATCGCGGCGGTGGCTGCCTCCACCACTAACGGCGGCGCTGTAAAGTCCGGCTCGCCGATTCCCATGTGGATGATATCGCGACCTTGATGTTCGAGTGCTGTCGCCATTTTCGCCAGTTCCATGACGTGAAAGGGGGCGATATTATCAAGACGCGAAGCCAGACTGGAAAAGTTCATTGAAACATCTTTGTAATAAAAAAATAAAGGGGGAAATCGTTTTCTGCGCCAGCCGATTGTGCATAATAGGCAGGCAATCGGCCAGATCTATCACTCACTGCGCCGCGTTGAATGGGTAATCGTTTAAACGGGTAGCGCGGGCATAACTCGCCCCAAATATCGGCTTTACAGCGCGCTATCTAAGTCTCTTTAGCTACTCAGATGTCACTATAGACCCCCGAAAATATATACCCGAAGTTAGCGGAGAGGGACTAACTGACTAGCCAGGAGACCGATACCGACTCTCTATTATTTAACGATCAAAGACCGCATTCGGTGCCGGTATCCTGTTGACGGCAAAACGTTAAGAACGACGTCCTGCATTCACTTCCGTCGCCCGCACTTTTGCCGCGAACTTATCCAACACGCCGTTGACGTATTTATGACCATCGGTACCGCCGAAGGATTTGGTCAGCTCGACCGCCTCGTTGATGACCACCTTGTAGGGAATCTCGAGGTGATTTTGCATCTCGAATGCGCCGATCAACAGCGCCGCATGCTCGACCGGTGATAGTTCGTTAATTTTGCGATCGATTAGCGGTGCCAACTCTGCGCGTAACGCTTCCGCATCTTTGATCGCACCATAAAGCACCGAGTTGAAATGCTCTGCATCCGCTTTATCAAACCCGTGCGCTTCGCGAATATTGGCCTGGATAGCGTATACATCCTCATTATTGAGCAACCATTGGTACAGCCCCTGCAACGCAAACTCGCGCGCTCGATGACGCGGTGTGCGGCTCTTGCTTGGATTGGCGTGCTTTGGGTGCTCTTGGGATTTATTGGTCATAAATTTTCCGACTTATCTTTCCAGCCTCACGACTGGCGGTGAATCATTTAAATACGCACGGCTGTGGCGCAACTTATTACTGTATTTTATTACTTGGTTTTTTTACTTTTCTGCTGCTGGTAACTTCTATATTTGGTCCTTCAATTGCGCTGCGCTTATTATTTAAATTATTATTCGAATAATGATACAAAACATCATTTAATCAAGTGCACAGCTGCATGACGGGTGATCGCCACATAAATTAAGGTTAAATCACCATCAATTACGCGCAAACAACACACTCAATCTTCGTCGCTGATCGCCTCGGCCAATTCATCCAGTGCAATTGCCAGATTAGCCATCTCGACCGCTACGCGGGCGGCGTCAATACCCTTCTCCGCCATCCGTACTTCGGCTTGTTCGTCATTTTCAGTCGTCAACACTGCATTTGCTATCGGAATTCCGAACTCTAGTGCGACGCGGCTGATGCCTGCGCCGGATTCATTCGATACCAGCTCAAAATGATAGGTCTCACCACGAATCACGGCACCGATAGCGACCAGCGCATCGAACTGTGCAGTTTCGGCTAACTTCTGCAACGCTAGCGGAATTTCTAATGCCCCGGGCACGCTGACATGTAAAACATCTTCATCCACAACGCCCAAATGCTTCAATTCACCCAAGCATGCCGACAGCAAGCCGTGGCAGACATCTTCATTAAAGCGCGCCTGAACAATACCGATTCGCAAGCCAACGCCATCGAGATTGGGTTCGTAAGATCCGACTGTCATGGTTTTCCTTTATGCGCAATGCGCGTTATTGCACTAACAAGTAGCGACTGCTTTCCGGGTGAAAACGGCCGATGACCAAAATTCGCCATAAACGATCTTATGGCTAACAAGATGCTTGCGCTTCCATAAATCGCTTATTTCGACAAACCCCCGCCATTTCTGACGTACATTGGTTAATGACAGTTAGTTGTTCGGTTTGTTCTGATACCCCGTCACTTCCAGCTCAAAACCAACCATCGATGGCATTTTTCTTGGGCTGGCCAACAACTTCATCTTGCCGACGCCAAGGTCTTTCAAAATCTGAGCGCCAATACCGTAGGTCCGCAAATCTAGCTTCGGTGGCGCCGCAGCAGCCTCTCCGCAGTTGGTAAGTGCTGCAAATTTAGCAAATATTTCTTCCGACGATTGCTCGCAATTCAATAGCACCAACACGCCACAGGGCGAGGCTGCAATTGCCTCCAGCGCCGACGTCATATTCCAGGAATGGTTGGTGGCATTGGTCTCCAGCAAATCGAGTATCGATACCGGTTGATGCACCCGTACCAGCGTCTCAACGTCTGAAGCAGGGGTGCCATGCAACAGCGCCAAATGCGCCCCGCCGCTTGGCGTGTCGCGGTAGGCGATTGTCTTAAACATTCCCTGCGCCGTATGCGTGATACGTTCGGCAAGGCGCTCAATCATGCTCTCGTGATGGCTGCGATAATGTATCAGATCGGCAATCGTTCCGATCTTGAGACTATGTTCCTTCGCAAACTCTAGCAGGTCCGGCAAACGCGCCATGGTGCCATCGTCTTTTAATATCTCGCAAATCACCGACGCTGGCGTCAATCCTGCCATCTGCGTCAAATCGCAACCCGCTTCGGTGTGACCTGCGCGCATCAACACGCCGCCCTTTTTCGCCTTTACAGGAAATATATGACCGGGCTGTACAATATCACTCGCCTTGGAATTTTTTGCTACCGCAACCTGAATCGTGCGTGCACGGTCAGCTGCCGAAATACCGGTAGTTACCCCCTCTGCCGCCTCAATCGAGACCGTGAAATTGGTCCCGTAAGCGGTACCGTTCTTACTGGTCATCATGCCCAGTTCCAACTGCGCACACCGTTCTTCAGTCAGCGTCAGGCAAATCAAACCACGCGCGTGGCGCGCCATGAAGTTAATCCCTTCAGGCGTCACAAAATCCGCGGCAAGGACAAGATCGCCCTCGTTTTCTCTATCTTCTTCGTCAACTAAAATGACCATTCGGCCGGCGCGGAGTTCGGCAATAATTTCTTCTGTTGTAGCGATTGACATGTTGTTGCCCTGAATAGGCCTGAATTGAACGACAAATTTGGTAACAGGCCGCTATTTTAATAGATTTAACCCGTCAGGACCGCTTTGTAGCTGCCGACAATATTGAAGATGCCAGCAATAATTGCTATATATATCACGGCAACATTGTCAAGAGCAGCTATTTATCGAAATTAGCCTTTTGCCAAGAGAGATCCGGGCACGGATTCGGCGGAACAGTGAGGCAATACCATCCTATTTATTGGCTAACTATTAACCGCTAATCCACATACGCATCTACGATTCCCTTCCCTAGGCGACATCATCTTACTCCATGGCAACTTAAATTTAAGTAGCCAATGCCGGCATGCCATGCAAGGCTTCCAGTAGCAACTCAGGGCCGCCCGTCCTCAACTTTTTTGAATCTGACAGCACTTGGCGAAAGCTGCGCGCACCTGGTAGACCAGCCATCAAACCCAGCATGTGCCGCGTAATGCTGTTTAAACGCAAACCATTGCCATCTTGCCCATATAACGCGAGTTGTTCCCGAATATAAGGCAGCATCAGTTCCACCACCTCGGCGCGGGATCTCGGCGTCGCCTCCGTGTCCGCGTAATAGCGGGCGTCGAAATCGGCCATTAAAAAAGGATTGTGGTATGCCTCGCGTCCGAGCATAACGCCATCAACATGCTGCAGGTGGAGGTCAATTTCGGCGGTCGTTTTGATTGCCCCATTGATAATTACTTCAAGACCCGGAAAATCGCGCTTTAATTGGTAAGCAAACGCATATTTTAGGGGCGGAATCTCGCGATTCTCCTTAGGGCTCAACCCTTTCAAAATCGCATTACGCGCATGCACAATAAATGTCTGGCAACCGGCATCCGCAACCGTACCCACAAAATCGCGCACAAAATCGTATGACTCGATATCGTTTATACCAATGCGGTGTTTTACCGTTACGTCAATATCAACCACATCGCGCATGGCTTTGACGCAGTCGGCAACAAGCGACGATTCGGCCATTAAACAGGCACCAAAGGCCCCTTTTTGCACCCGCTCGGATGGGCAACCGCAATTCAGATTGATCTCATCATAGCCCCACTGCTCCCCAAGCTTGGCGCTTTTTGCCAGGTCGGCAGGGTCGCTTCCTCCTAGCTGCAAAGCGACCGGATGCTCCTCGCCATTGAAGTCAAGGTGACGCGGCACGTCACCATGCAGCAACGCGCCCGTTGTCACCATTTCGGTATATAGCCATGTGTGGCGCGTAATCTGACGATGGAATCTGCGGCAGTGCCGGTCAGTCCAGTCCATCATGGGCGCAACAGATATTTTACGCCCCCGGCATTTCGGCACTATATCAAGCGCGGCAAGGGTTTCCAAGGGATTGCTAACTATATTAGAACTCACGGAAATTCACGTTATTTAAGGGTTTATCATCTGTCATTGGACACAAATTGGGCAACCATTTATATCAATGGCAACTATTCAAAGATCGGTAAGCGCTGCCGCGCCCGGGTACACAAGCAAGGTTTCCCTGCGGTAAGCGAGATGTTCGATACAAAAGCGCGTGCCCAAGAATGGGCATCTAAGGTTGAATCCGACATGCGATCGCTGAAGTTTCAGGACGGACGTATCATAGCAGAGATGACAATCGGTGCTCTTACCGCCCACTGTATTAGAGAGATCGGTACAGAAAACCCTTTGGTAAAAATAAGCCTGCGGAATTGTGCACGCTCAAAACAGCGCTTGGTAATGTCCTCTTGCCCGATTTAGCGACAAACACGCTAATCGAGGTACGATGAAAGACAGCTCTTTCTCAATACTGCCACTTCATTTAACCTCGTTTAATGTGCCATTTCCTGTCCACTGGCATGCAGGGCTTTGTCGTGCGTGGCGAATTTTTCTATCATTGTTGCACTCGCGCAATTTAAGCCAAACACATCGACCTGAATTCCATTGCGACGAAATTTATGAACTACACGGTCCAGGGCTTCTACCGCGGTGATATCCCAGAAGTGAGCATGCGACAAGTCGAGTTCGACAGACGATATTTCTTCTTTGAAGTCAAATTCGCCGATCAATGCTTCAGAAGACGCAAAGAATACTTGGCCTCGCACTAGGTATTTTCTGTACTTGCCATCATCACTCAATATTGATTCGACCCGCAAAACCTGCCGAACCTTGGAGGCAAAGAAGATTGCGCTCAGAAGAACGCCCACACCAACGCCAACCCCCAGATTGCCTGTAGTGACCACAACAATGACAGTTGCGATCATAACGATTGAAGAAGTCGTCGGATGTATTGAAAGATTTTTCAGTGAGCGCCAGCTAAAGGTACTGATCGAGACCATAATCATAACGGCAACTAATGCGGCCATCGGTATCTGCTTCACCCAAGGGCCCAGAAAGACCACGAGGATTAACAGAGCGATACCGGCAATAAAAGTCGACAGGCGTCCACGCGCACCGGATTGTACGTTAATCATCGATTGACCGATCATCGCGCAGCCTGGCATACCGCCGATGAATCCAGCCACGATATTGGCGATGCCTTGCCCACGGCACTCACGGTTCTTGTCGCTTGGTGTGTCTGTAAAGTCATCGATGATCGCTGCGGTCATCAGGGACTCCAATAACCCGACAACAGCAATGGCTGCGGAGTACGGGAAAATAATTTTAAGCGTTTCGATATTGAACGGCACGCTTGGGATCATGAAATTTGGCAGGCTATCAGGAAATGCTCCCATGTCGCCCACTGTGGGAACAGGTAAATGGAACGTGATGGAAATGATCGTCAACAGCACGATACAAACCAGCGGCGAGGGCACTGCCTTGACGATGCGAGGCAACAGGTAAATAATTGCCAAGCCGCCTGCAACCAATACAAACACGATCCAATTGCCATCCTTAAGTTGTGGCAGTTGCGCCCAAAAAATAAGAATCGCTAACGCATTCACGAAGCCAGTAATAACAGAGCGTGAAACAAAGCGCATCAATGCGCCCAGTTTCAAATAACCAGCCCCGATCTGGAATACGCCAGCCAGAATACCGGCAGCAAACAGGTACTGGACGCCATGATCTTTGACCAGTGACACAATAAGCAACGCAATTGCACCAGTTGCTGCGGAGATCATCGCAGGCCGACCACCGGCAAACGCAGAGACGACGGCGATAATGAATGCTGCGTAGAGTCCAACCTTCGGGTCGACCCCGGCAATAATGGAAAAGGCGATTGCTTCAGGAATTAGCGCCAAAGCGACGACGAGACCGGCCAAGACATCCCCCCGGATGTTCGAGAACCACTCTTCTCGGAATGTATGAGTCTTCATAAAATTTTCTATTCATTAAGCGTTGGTGATAAGGGGCGTCTCGCATCTGGTTTGTAGATGCGATACGCCAAGCCAAGCGCTGTAGGCCCGCAAGCGTTATTCAAGCGCGAGAACCATCCCTGGATCGTCACTGCTATTGAAACTAATGAGAAAGAATGCGCCGCCCAAAAAATGAGCGATAAGGTATGAACCTACGCATGCGAACCACAGCGAGAAAGCGGTATCTAGCGGCCTAGCGATAGGGAGGGGTTCAATGCTATTACATGGGTCTAATAGGTAGGTTGCGAGGCAGTACTGCAAGATCATGTGGATAGGCAATTAATTATAAGCGACGGGCCTATTTTTTGCAAAAAACATCTCTACAACCAAGACTAATTACATTGTTGCTGCGAGCTGTGCGATTTAACGGGTCGCTACTTTCCCGCACAAGCCGGTTTACACACTATTCTGTAGCGGCCTTAATTCAACTTAACGGAGGATGAACGATCACTACTTACCAAGTGCAGACAAATATTTTGTGAGTGCCACTCCGCCCAGTGGCAATACGACCAACGTCAGTAATATGAACGAACCCATTACCCACACCATAGGGCTATGCCCACTCAGGATCGCAAAACAATTCATCATATTTCTCCTTTTTTATATCGGCTATATAAGCATAGCGCTCACCTAGGTATGAGGTGATCAGACTATCCTTTGTCATAAAAATAGTGCTGAGTCCCCAGCTTGTACTAAAATAATCCTTGACCTTCCCCCTGGGGGAAGCATGATGATGTCATAGATATCTGGTGAACCTGGTTGTCCATGAACATGCAGTTTTTTGAGAGAATCGAGAGCCAAGCACCGGTGACCATCATTACTTGACAATAAATTTGTCTTATGGAAATACAAATCAAGTAACCACGAATATCTATGAAATTTCCCCGCCTGGTCCGCCTGATTGCCGCGATCCTTGTGTTGATCAGCATGCTGTTCACCCAGCTTGCTTCGGCGGCATATGCGTGTCCCGGCCTGAAGATCGGGCAGGTCAGCGAGTCATCGGCCAGAGTGGTGTCTGAGCAATCCATGGTTGACTGCCAAGGCACAGATGCGATGCAGCCCAATTTGTGCCAGGCCAGCGACCTGGTGAATAACCAGTCACTGGACAAACCGGCGTCGCCGGATGTTTCACCGTTCGTAGTAGCCGCACTGAGGCTGATATTGCCTGGCGCTACCACCACCTATAACGCGATGACCCTATCAACAGAGGCTTTTTATTTACGACGGACGACTGCGCCGCCGTTATCCATCCAGCATTGCTGTTTCCGTATTTAACTTTTCAGATCGCTTAGTTCGTCATCGTCGTGCTATGGGCACGCCGGATGTTGCCTATTGCTGTCTGGAGGTTGTCTGTCATCCCCACTATTATTAGTGCGTAATGCGCGCCCTCCGGCGCGGATTATTTCTGCGCTGGCTGGATCCCTGCTTTTTACTGCCAGCGTCTACGCAGCGGAAGTGCCGCTCACGGCGGTCGAGGCACAGCGCCGTGCAATCGCGCATTCGCGCCAGCTTGTCGCACAGGATTTTTCCGTTACCTCTGCGCGCGACCTCGCTGTTCCAGATGAATCAAATATCCCCCAACTTGCGTTCCGAATTTTGTACTGCCGGTGGCTCAATTAGTGGGATAAAAACGTGTAAGAAAAATATATTACGTGCAGGAACACCAATCATTTATCCAGGAACTTATTATGAAAAAACTACTTATCACTATGCTCTGTATCAGTGGCATTGCTGCCGCATTACCTGCTTTCGCTGGCACCGACGCGCAATTAAATCAAGAGGCCCAACAATTCAACACCATTCAGCTTGCGCAGGCTGATGCTACTCAATCAGGAATGAATGAAAAATTGGGTGAATCAATGGCTCCGGAAATGCACAAAAAAATGCCGCAGATGATGAAGGATTGCATGAAAGAAAATGTCCAATCAAATGTGACGAATACCAGCGCGGACCTCATGACGCAAAGGCGTAACTTATACGCCGGCCATTGAAATGATTAGCAACAGGCATTAATGCGTCTAAAATCAGACGAGGCGCTCATTCCTTACGCATTTCTGAGGGTATGGGCGCCATCTGCTCTAAATAATTTCTCCTCATTAAAACAAGTAAACATGAAAACTAGCAAGGATCTGGCTGCACCATAAACGCAGCGCGTTCCAGCGAACAAATAGTTCCATCACGCGCAAGCGGTTGCATTAGCGCCGCCGTGGGGGATGACGCGAATGGGGATTGACTTGTACGACGGCGTTCCACTCTCCTTATCAAAATAATCCAAGGGGACAAGCACATTCGCCTCAGGGTAATAGGTACCAACGGAACCACGAGCAATCGGGTAGGCGATCGCTGTGATCTTCTCCAGGCGAAGCTGACGGCCCGGAAGCATTGTTTCGATGTCGACCAGGTCACCATGTTCAAGCCCATTTGCGGCGAGATCGTTTTCATTCATGAACAGAACATCGCGCCGTCCGAATACGCCACGGTAGCGGTCATCCATCGCATAGATCGTCGTGTTGTATTGGTCGTGGCTACGAAGGGTAATCAGTCGCAGGTAATCAGTAGCCCCAAGCGTGTTCACATCGTCCCTTACGCCACCATACACTGAAAACACTGCCTTTCCGGTAGCGGTGGGCCAGATACGTTCGGTCGGGGGCAAGGGAAGGCGGAACCCGCCGGGAACCCGGATGCGCGCATTGTAATTTACAAATCCTGGGACAGTGAGCTCGATCAGGTCGCGTATCTTGTCGTAGTCTTCAACCAGCGTCAGCCACCGAACCTTGCTGCTGGGAAGAGTAGCATGCGCCATTCCGGCAACGATAGCAGGCTCCGACCGGAGTTGGTCCGACGCTGGGGTCAGCTTCCCTGCGGATGCGTGGACCATGGCCATCGAGTCTTCCACGGTAATAGACTGCGGCTCACCCGCCTGCATGTCGAGTTCGGTGCGTCCCAGGCAAGGGAGGATATAAGTTTCTTTTGCCACCAGAAGGTGCGAGCGGTTGAGCTTGGTGGCGATGTGGACGCTTAGGTCGAGCTTTGCCATGGCCGAATAGCTTTGACCAGAATCAGGCAAAGCCACCGCGAAATTTCCGCCCATGCAGATTAACGCCTTCGACGAGCCATCGATAATCGCTTGCATCGTTCGGACTGCATCACGACCATGCTTGCGCGGGAGCTGAAAGCTAAATACCTTCTCCATGGCCTGAAGAAATTCCTCGGAGGGCTTCTCGGTGATGCCAACCGTCCGGTCACCCTGCACGTTGGAGTGGCCGCGCAATGGACAGATCCCAGCACCACGCTTGCCTATATTTCCCCGCAACAAGAGCAGATCGGCGATCAACCGGACATTGGCCGTGCCCTTGGTGTGCTGCACGACCCCCATGCCGTAGGTAATGATGGTCGCGTTAGATTTAGCGTAGGCAACAGCAACCTCTGCAAGATCCGTCTGGGTAAGTCCGCTGGCTTTCTCAATGTCCTCCCAAGACGCCGCCTTCGCGCCCGCTGCAAAGGCATCGAAGCCTTCTGTATGATTTTTGATAAATTCATGATCGAGAACGTTGCTTTGGCTATCTTCCATCTCAAGCAATATCTTGATAATACCCAGGAGCGCGGCTGCATCCCCTCCGCTAGCCACCTGAAAATAGGTTGAGGCGATCTTGGTCGAACCGTAGGTCGCCATTTCTAACCAGTTCTGCGGATCCGCAAACCGCTCCAATGCCCGCTCACGTAACGGATTGAAGACAATGATTTGCACGCCACGACGCGCAGCCTCATGCAATGTGCCCATCATGCGCGGATGGTTCGTGCCTGGATTGTGGCCAATCGCGATAATGAGTTCGCAGTGGTCAAAATCGTCTAGCGAGACCGTCCCTTTGCCGATGCCAATGGATTGCGGCAAGCCAACGCTGGTCGCCTCGTGGCACATATTGGAGCAGTCGGGGAAATTGTTGGTGCCGTATTCGCGTCCGAATAACTGAAACAGGTAAGCTGCTTCGTTCGAAGTGCGCCCGGAAGTATAAAAGTCCGCGTGTTCAGGGGGCAAACCCCTCAAGATCTCTCCTATCCTGGTGAAGGCTTGGTCCCAATCGACAGCCCGAAACTTGTCGGTAGTTCGGTCATACACCATCGGATGGGTAAGCCGCCCGTTGTCCTCAAGCTCATAATCAGACTTAAGCAACAATTGCGATACAGTGTTGTTGTCAAAGAACTCCGGTGTGACCCGTTTGCTGGTCGCCTCCCACGTAACAGCTTTGGCACCGTTCTCGCAGAACTGAAAGGTCGAGCGGGACTCCTTGTCAGGCCACGCGCATCCCGGACAATCGAATCCGACTGGTTGGTTGGTCCGCATCAGGAGCATGGGCGCTTTGGTAAGATTCATCTGATCCTGAACCGCCTGGGCTGTCGCCCGTAAAGCTCCCCAGCCTCCAGCGGGTGCTTCATATTCTTTGATACCCGGCACTGAGCGTCTCTTTGCCATATTGATCTCCTTAGATCACGCCGAAAATATAATTAATCAGTTTAGTCTAGGCGGCATAAAAAATTTGTCAATGACGCAACAGATGTTATAGGCTTCAATTACAAACTTCAATTACAGGTTTTATCTGAAGCGAAAGCGGGTGTCGCACCGCGCCTGTTGTTGTCACACTCAGGTGCCTCCGGGTTAGCCCGCGCAAGCAAAGTGGTGGAGGCGGTGCGGGATGAGCGATATCAACAAATTTTTCGATTGGCTAAGGAGCGAAGCAGAAGCCACATCTGGGGCGCTATTTATGGAAATCTGGCACATGCGAACTCAAGCCGACCAACGGCGTGATTTCGGAAGAACGCAAATTTTAGCTGCGCAATCAAAATTCAGGGTTAGTGCAAATGGGAGGCTCACAGATTTGCGTCCTACCGATAGCATGACATTACTTCCTAAACAATTTTGCAGCGCACGTTGACCTCCTGATCGGCAGCGAAAAGAGCACATAATCGGTGAAAACCATCCACTATAAGGAGGGGCTGACCATTTTTTTGCCGAACGATCAAAATTGGCGAGAGCGGTTTGTGCTGTGCGATTTCTTTTTTTTGTTTTACCCAGTCAAAAGCCTGTACTTCTGATATTGGGGTTGCTGACGCACGAAGGATATCTTTAGCGGCAAATTTGGACATCTTTGCCCGCTTGAGCTTTTTGGCCAAATGTCGACAATTCTTAGGTTTATACAGTAATTGCAGAAACGTTTCAGCAGAGGTGAAATCGCTTTTCGCCGGCGCAGAAAGCCATTTGATTTTAGGTATATTTTTCATTTATTTGTTGGTTAGTTATATTGCAAAAAACTTTCTAACAATCTTAAAATATACCCGAACAAATTTTCTGCTTTTAACCACAAAAATAACAGACGGCGAGCCATGTAAATTGCACCGTTCCTGCAGCGATGCGCCTACCGATGAGGGCTGATTGTTGTCTAATTCGGGTTCAATCGGCGGCCGATAAAAATACTCTATTGATGTCCCTCGGGGTGCGAGACTTAGGTATCACGGCCATCATAATATTTGCCTCATCAACTTGGGACTGTGTAAAAAGCGACGTTAAATTGCCTGGAATTAAGCATTTTAACCTTCAATAAATTATATTTTATATAAAATTATATGTCTCATAAAGTCAAATAGCATAATTTTATTTAAGTCCGGACGTGCCACTCGGGCACCATAAATGTCAACGCTATTGCATGTTATTAAATCCGCGCTGCACCCGATTGCCTGCTTTCTGATACAGTTCATATCGTTTTTTCAACGCATGTTACGTGCCGTTGCACCGACGACATTAAAATAAAATAATACAGGAGACAGGTATGGCAAAAAAAATTGCGTTTAAAGGTTTCAGCTTTGCATGTTCTGCTTTGATGGTTCTAGCGGGCGGCATAACAACGTCGGCTTTTGCTCAGGCGCAAAACGTCGATCAGCCAAAACGCTTTCCACAGTTGACGATGGAAAATATTGCACCACAATCAAAAATTTTGGCCCAGGAGATCGTTGCCATATCGAGCGTTGGGTTGTCCGGTCCCTACAATGTGATGTTGCGTAGCCCGGTGTTCGCTGAACGCATGAAGCGACTTCTGGATTATTTACGATTTGAAACATCGTTACCAAAGCGCCTTAATGAATTCGCGATTCTGATTCAGGGACGTTTATGGACTTCGCAAGTGGAGTGGTTCGCGCATTATCCCTTAGCACTGAAAGCAGGTTTGCCCGCATCGGTAGCGGATGATCTCAAAGCGAATATTCGCCCTCGGGGAATGCAACCAGATGAAGAGGTCGTATATGACGTCTGTATGACGCTCAGTCAACAGCATGAAATCAGCAATGCGTTATTTGATCGCGCCAAGGCGATCCTTGGTGAGCAACAATTGGTCGATTTGGTGGCGGTCACCGGCACTTACGTTACCGTTGCCATGTTGCTCAGCTTGGGAGAGGAGTCGGTTGCGGCGAATAAAGCTCTACCTTTCCCAGAAAAAGGTCGATGAAACGCTTCTCGTGTTAGCCCGTTTCGTGAAGAGCGTGTAGCACGTGTGTTGCACAGGTAGCACCTGTATAACCACACCGATTTACAACTTGGAAAAGAATATTTTTGGAAGCGTGTAATACTCACCTGGTTTAACCATAATAATTAATAGGGGATAAAAATGAAGGTGTTTGTAAAGGCCGTAATGGGTTTATTGTTGATAGCTTGTGCTGGCATGGCTGCCGCAGCGGGTTCTGAAAAGATCGTCATGCAGGAGTTTATGGTGCCTTCCGCCGACCCTGGCATCCAGCTGTACGTACGCAATAAACATATGCAAGGTATCAAAAAATTTGGACCAAATAAAATTCTTTTGTATGTCCACGGTTCAACCTATCCTGCAGAAACAGCCTTTGACTTAAAGCTTAACGGTATGTCTTGGATGGACTATATCGCGCAGCATGGATACGACGTGTATTTGGTTGATTTGCGTGGATACGGAGGCTCGACGCGGCCACCAGAAATGTCGCAAGCATCGGAGTTAAATGATCCTTTGGTGCGTACCGAGACGGCGGTGAAGGATGTCAGTGCAGCAGTCGACTTTATTCTCAAGCGTACCGGATCGCCTAAGCTCGATTTGCTTGGATGGTCTTGGGGTACCAGCACCATGGGCTGGTACACCTCGCAAAATAACGACAAGGTAAATAAACTGGTTCTGTATGCGCCACAATGGTTGCGCAAGGACGCTTCCCTGACCGATGCGGGTGGCAAATTGGGCGCGTATCGTTCGGTGTCGATGGATTCTGCCAAACAGCGCTGGCTCACCGGCGTTCCGGAAGATAAAAAAGAGACGTTAATTCCAGCAGGTTGGTACGAGCAGTGGGCCAAAGCGACATGGGCGACAGACCCAGTGGGTGCAAGCCAAAGTAAACCGGTCCTGCGTGCACCAAACGGCACGGTACAAGATTCGCGCGAATTTTGGTCGGCTGGCAAGCCTCTCTACGACCCAGGTTTGATTCGGGTACCTACATTTTTGGTCCATGCAGAGTGGGATGCTGATCTTCCAAGCTATATGCTGCATGCCTATTATGCGAAATTGACGAACGTTCCTTATAAGCGCTTAGTTGAAATCGGTGAAGGTACGCATACCATCATCATGGAAAAAAACCGCATGCAATTGTTTCAGGCGGTGCAGGGTTTTCTGGATGAAGATATCAAAGCAAACATGTAAGAATGTGGACGAAAAAAGCCCTCACATTGTGAGGGCTTAGTCCATATCAAGTTTTGTCGCATTGAGCAAAGACATCAAATCGCTCATGTGGAATGCTGCCGTTGTAGGGCGCCCTGCGTTATTCAGGACGCCCTCATCGTGCTATCGCGCTATCGCTTTTTTTTCTGCTGTATCGTGTATTCGCTTGATAAATGCAATTTGCGCAGGTTCCCAATAGACCGCTGAAAACCAGGCGATCGACTTAACGCCCGGAAATTTTTTCTGTATGCCAGAGAGGATATGTACATTTTGGTCCATCGTTCCCGTACCGTCGAGTGTCGGTATGATTGCCTTGCTCGCTGACCTCTTGCGCACGATGTCATTCATTAACTTTCCAGAGACCCAGTCGGGGGGGAAATCCCAGTCTTTGAAATAGGCCATCGGATGCACTTCATCCAGATCACTACTAAATAACGCTAAATTTTGGCCAACCTCGACAAACTCTGGCGGCAGCAAAAAGGCAGTCAGCCTGATATCCGGGCGGACTTGCTTAATCGATAAACGTACCTTTTTAACGTACGTACCAATTTTTTGGGCGCGCCATGCACTCCATCGGTCAACGACGGCAGATTGCTTCGAGAAGTTAATATCTAACGGATCTACATCGATTTCCTTTCTTGCCAGATTGCGCGTGTAAGGACCCGTATCCATATTTATATCGTCGTACCGCAACCAGTCTAGCGAAATACCATCGACGTTATAATTTTTTACTACTTCCATAATCAGGCTTAACTCATATTCCTGCACTTCCGGGTCTATCGGATTGACAAAATATTCGATGCTAGTTTTTCCTTTGTAAGGTTTGCTCGCACCCTTTTCGCTGGCCATCATTTGCCAGCCCGGATGCGCACGCAACGCGGCCTGATCGTGAAATTGTGGCATCCAGGCGTACACCGCGATGCCTCGCTCATGCCCCTCCTTAATGGATGCGGCCAACGCATCAAATTTCTCGTAGCCTGCCGCTACAGGTGCGATTTTACTGTTGTAATATACCTCCCCCGATGGTCGCTCATCGTCCTCGTCTTGCTTAACATTGATATGAACAGCAGCTACCCCTGCTTTTTTTGCGACGTCAAAAAATGCGGCGACGTCCTCCTGATTTTTAAAATTATTGATCGTCCTTACCACGAGTTCAATATTAAATTGCTTTGACATTTTTGAAACGGCAGGCGCCATATTTTTACCCCGCGCTAGCGGGAAAATGAATGTGGCGATAAACATCAAAAGAAAAATCCTGCGCAATACCAAACTTGATCTTTTCACTTGCGAACTCCTCAATTATCTCTAAAGGATAGCCTGCGGCGCTGCCTCCATCGACCGCAATTCGGTCACTGCGCCGGAACGAGAGTGAAACACCATAACCATTTTTTCTCTTTGCATCTTTCGGACCTGGTTGCAGCTAACACCAAAATGGCTAGCCATGTCCTCAAGCGCTAATGGACCGGTACTTAAACGACGGCTTTCCGGGGCTAACGCTTTGTTCAAAAATGACCATAGGACGAACCCGATCATTAGCACCCCCACCATACCTATATAGACTTTTGAAATATGCAAACAATCTAACAAGGCACCGGCAAATATCTCTTGAGCGTACATCCAGGTAAGAAAGGCAACCTCCAAAAGATGCCATTCAGAGCCGTTCACCAAGGCCCCGAGCACCACGAACCACATGGTCCAGCAAAGCCCAGATATCAACCAGTCACGACATATGGTGATAGGTTTATTATTCGTTTTATGCTTGATAATGAAGTGTGTTTTCATGGTTTAAACCCCCGATCAGGACTTACCCAGGTCGCTCTTTCCCCTTTTCTTTTCAGCAGCGCTTTAGGGAATCCCACAAACGTTGCACAAGAAATCATGATCCAGTATAAAAACGGATACCAGATAATCCAGGGGTAAATTTTCCACAGTTGCTTTTCATAACGGCTGTCAAGATAAAAGCCAAAAGCGAACTGCGCGAGGGAAGTGACTATTAGAATAAAGAATGTATTTTGAGACGATAAAATAAGCGGCCAGGGACGCAGAGATATCCCTGGATTTATTAGCATGAACAAGAGGCTGGCTAAAATAAGAGCCACCGTTGTGTACACCCATATCAAACTCATGCCCAGCTCTATAAAAACCAACCACATGTGGCGTTGCTTCCAATGTCCAAAAATATTAAGGTTACGAAGGAAGACTTCCGCTCCTCCCTGGGCCCAGCGCAGACGTTGCTTCCAGAGTCCCTTTATCGTCTCTGGCATCAAAATCCAACACTTTGCATTAGGTTCGAACCGTACTTCCCACCCCGCTCGCTGAAGCTTCCACGTAATATCAACATCTTCCGTGACCATGTCCGTGGTCCAGTAATCAACCTCTGCAAGCGCAGTCTTCCGAAATGCCACGACGACCCCAGAGACCGAAAATATTTTTCCATATACCCGTTGGGCGCGTTTAATAATTCCTACAATGCTGGAAAATTCGCCCACCTGAATTCTTCCCAACAAAGTGGAACGATTTCTGATGCGGGGATTACCGGTGACAGCACCCACATGCGCGTACTGGAAGTGAGACATCATCCACGTGCAAGCATGTACGTCCAGTATCGCATCCCCGTCGATGCAGATAAGGTACTCATTAGCAGACAACAAGGCCCCCATGGATAACCCCATTGCTTTGCCCTGATTTTCGGCGAGGTGCACGACACGGAGTTTAGGATGATGGCGAGCCAGCTCATCAAGCAATGGTCCCGTATTGTCTTTGCTACCATCATTGATCGCCAGAATGTCAAACGAAGGATATTCCTGCTTCAATAACCACCCTACCGTTTCACGAATGTTGTCGCCTTCGTTATGACACGGTAACAAAATCGAAATCGCGGGATAAGTGGATAGTTTGATCATTTCCGGCGTATTTCGCTCCCATTTATAATAGTAGAGAAGTGCTCCGACCAACCAGATATGCGTCATGGCAAGCGGATAAAAAAATACAAAATTAGATACGAACTCAAATATCGTGGAATGCAATAAATAATTTTCCATTGCGGCTCTTAGCGTAGTTATTAATTGATTTAGAAGCTAACCGGGCAACTATTGTCCAGGCGTTACGAGGGGGTTAGATTTGAGCGAGATGGCTTGTCTTAGTATATTAAGTTTCGACGGGTCATCAAGAAATTCAGCGCCATCAATAACAAAATCAGCTAGGCCCTGATGCTTCAGGTATTGGATGTTATCCGCTATTTTTTCAAGCTCTTTTATGCTTGCGTCTTTTACCGAAAAAGACAAAATATTTATTTTGTTTGGTGGCAGATTTTTTGCGAACGCCTGTAACTGCTTCGCGTCGCTGTTGGCAACAGGCGCGTCAATTAGCGCCCCCGCAAAATTATTATTGGGGGCGCCAGCATAAAGTTCTTCAGCATCATCCTCCGCTTTTATATTGTCATCAAGCGCATAATAAAGGGTCGGCAACTCGTAGTAATGCATATGATTTAACAATTCTTTATTAAATATTTTCTGTTGATCGTCGGTCCGCGCTCCCTCAAAAATAACGCCTTGAGAGGGTACCGTCAGACTCAGGTCACTATAAATATTGAATAATTTTTCGCGGTCCTGAGGGATAGAAAAGTCAAGGTGACGTGTGTTGCCGTTCTCACGCTGGGCAATGTTGGAGGTATTGACGATCATGAGCACGTCGACTCCCAGTCGACTACGCAGCTGCCATGAAACACGATTAAGCAGGTCAGCGCGCATCGGCAAATAGACGTTAGGGAAGTACACCTCTTCAATACTGCCATCTTTCGCCGGCGTTACATACGGTTGCAATAGCACGGTATTAACGCCTAATCGTGCGATCTGATTGAGTACCCGCCCGAGCTTGTCGTTCTGCCGCTCTGGATCAGGGTCATAGATGCCGTCAAGGTTAATTTTAATCGCACGAATCGGATCGCCCCCTTTAAGCGAATTTTTATATTGCACCATGTATGAAAAATTATCGAGCGTTACTTCGCCACCAATTAAGGTGCGGGGAACCGAGTTTGTGGATTTAGCCGATGCAAGGCCCTCTGACAACGTAAAATTAATGGGCATCCCTGCCGCCGCAGCGGCCTCTGCAGCAATGCGATCAGTAGCGCCGTAAGGCCAGATCATGATCCGTGGCCGTTTACCGGTATTTTTTTCTATCAGCGCGGAATTTTTTTGTAAATCTGTTAGCACCCGCAGACGTCTATTCGCCAGCGTTTCATACTGTTTTTTTTCTAAATCGTATTGCAACGTCACTGCTGCGGGTTCTGTATTTTTTTGTGGATTGGCGATGATCCCGTGATGCAAGTCATAACTATGCGATGCCATTTCCACTAGCCCCGAGTCCGCCATCTCTTTCACCTGTGGCCACGTGACAAAATGTTGTTGCGCATAAAATGGATCCCCCATACTCTGTTCTCGATCAGGACCATTTTCAATCCAACTACCCACCAGACCGAATACCGCTGGCACGTTATATAACTTCAAAATAGGATACGCGTTGAGATAAAAATCTTCGTAGCCGTCATCCACCGTAACAAGATAACTCAGCTTCGGTAGCGGCTTTCCCCCAGCTTTGGCCTCCAGTACGTCGTTCATACTAAGCGCGGTGTAACCGCGATCCCTCAGCCACGCGAGCTGATCTGCAAAATTGGGAGCGCTGATCGCGCCTTCATCTCGATTAAATCGCGCAGGTATTGAGTGGTAACAGAGTACTAAATACGTCTGCTGGTCCGCTACCCTGGCACTGACGTCTGCATTACCCATGGCAGTGGCGTTGGCCGCTGCTGCGTTGGTCGCTGCAGCGTTCGCTGCGGAGCCGGGAGCAAAAGAGGATAGAAGACCGACCATAACCACAGCGCGGATCGCGGTCCATTTTAGATTTTTTTTCATTGACATAGATAAAGTGTCCTCAATTAAAATTTCCAGTTAAGGCTCAAATTTGCTTCCGGCCCTTTCGAAAGGACGCCACTGTATATTTTTCTGACGTAACCGAAGCTATAACTGAGTGCCACGACATCGCTTAAACTAACGCGCTGTTCATAGCCGATCCCGCCAATCGTCCCGGTGCGAAATCCCTCTTCGGCAGAGCGTCCGAGCGAAAATATTAGCTGTTGCCCAAAAGACCTGTCATAACGCTGGTAATTAATCCACTCGTTGGCAAACGATATTTGGGCAGCGCGAACTTTTTTTGGATTGTAGTAAGAAGCATTAGCCAGACTATTGGTAGAAAGGGAAACATCGAGACCGAGCGTTCCCTTATAACGTGGTCCTTCAACTAATTTTGCGGTGCCGCCAATTAATCCATCCCGCCGGATGTTATGGTCCGACATGTTAAGTTGGGAGAAGTCGGCATGCACTGCAAATAACTCGCTGGCGCGATAGGCTGCTCCAATCGCCGCCAACCGGCCGGACACGCGCGCACGTCGCGCCTCCAGAGGCACGTCAACAGGATCAGAATCAAGGCGGATACTATATTTCCAATAATCGTTCAGATCAAACTTTCCTTGCACGGCAATACTCGTTTTAGGATGCATGAAAAATTCTTGCTGAATTTCTCCTTCGACTTCACCCAGACTGGGGATGACATAATCGATGCCAGCACCTAACCGTCGGTAATCCGCGGAATCATTTCTGTTTATTCCCCGCTCAAAATATTCATGAACAAAAGGACGCATCTGGAAATTAATCGGGTGGCCCTTCACTTTCGTGTCCACTATAAAGCCGCGACCATTACCCAAATTTTCTTTGCTGCGGGTACCGCTGACAATGAGTGTTAACTCGTTCATGTCACGTACGGCTTGCGCCCGCGTCAGGTTCTTGACGTCAGTGTCGTCAGGGGTAGAAGCTTGCAGTTGGCTCAGACGCGCTGCCGATGAACGATAGTCGCCCATAGCGGCATCGGCCACCACCATCGCGGTGTTCGCCTGCAGATTGTAAGATTCGCGCTGGGTAATAAAATCGAGTTCCTGCATGGCCCGACGCGGCCAGCCACGCCATAAATATGTTTTTGCCAAAGCTAAGTGTAAAAGCTGGCTATTTGGCGCTTCATTTTGTAATGCGATTAAACGGCTTTGCGCAACGCCCAATCGATTTTCGTAAGCCATTTCCATTATTGCCGCGGTCGCTGACTCAAATTTTTCCTGTGGATCCATCGGTTTAGCAGAAAAGGTTTCTATGTGTTGTTTTGCACCTTTGTAGTCCGACATATCCGCCAACGCATAAAAGAGCCCCATATTGGCATCGAAACTATTTGGATTAGCGATTAAGGCGGCGTTATAAGAACGAACCGATAATTCCGGCTTTTTTTCCGCCAGGTAGGCAGAGCCTGCCGCTTCATGCACGTAACCGGGTATTTCCAATTTATCGCGCTGCAATGTTTCGTAAAGCGCCACCGCCTCGGCTCTGCGCTTTCTATTGTTTAATGCACGTACCAGATCAAAACGCGATCGCTCTGAAAGCGGGTAACGCTTCCAAGTTTCCTCACCCAAATAGATCACGTGATCGTAAGCCGGATATTCCCCACCGGGTGTTGAATGGTAAACTTTTTCGCTCCATCTGATAGCCAGAGCAGTTTGATCTTCGTATAAACGCTGTACCACTTCGCTACTTATATTTGGGTATTGCTTTGCTTCTTCAATTGCGCTGGCCGGTGCTCCAAGGCGCGATATCACCAACAATCTACCTTCACGTGCAGCAGCGTCCTCTGGCGCAATAGCCAGCTGTTGATCATAAGTTTTCAATCGCTCCACTAAATCCTCAGGATCAATAATCACTTGCGGCGTTATAGATAGCGGGAGAGCGCCCGGTTGCTTACTGGCAATTCCCTCAACCCGGTCAGCGGCAAGGGAGGTTTCCGGTTTTGCAGGTACGGCTACCGCATGCAACGGTGCGTTGAAAGCCAGCAGGGTCGTGAGGAGAAAGGATTTCGATTTATTTATCATGGCTTTATAGTCATTTATTTTTTTATGCAATTTTTGGTACCGGCTTTTTTTTCATGCTTTCGGTGTCGATCATTGTCAACGTTCTAAAATATTCATCGCATTTTTTTGCCCGCGTGGAACGGTTTGATTTATCCGCGTTTCGTCCAGCATCAACATCGTGAGCGACGTTGGTCGGTATCGCGTTTTGATGGCTGCTAATCCTCACTGGCACCGTCGTTATTACCGTTATTGTTCATTCTACGGTGACCGATTTTTCAAGGTTGCGCGGCTTATCTACGTCTGCTCCACGTCACCGCTGTGTGGTATACAAAGAATTGCAACGGCATCACATGCAAAATTGGCGACAACATATTGCATCCGGGCGGCAGGTGAATGACGTGTACCCGGTCACAGGGTGATGTCGGTTCCTGCTTCGATAAAAATTTAAAGCTGGCCGCCACGCGTGCGGGCCTCTGCCGGCGATCGCCATCCCGGCTGTTCCCTCGAGACCGGACCCGGCAACCTGGCTTTCCAGATCGGCAACTCTGCATATACTGCGCGACCGTCGTAATTTACCTCCCGCGTGCAGTGCCAGACCACAAGAATCATAACCACGGTATTCAAGGGGTTTTGAACCCTGAAGCAAAATCGGAATGATATTTGTCCTTGTTGATACAGCACCGACGATTCCGCAGATACACAGCCTCCAGCGACCAGAAAAACAATAATTTGATTACCGGCTATAACGATATCAAAAAATTAACTAACGATAAGCCCATTTATATAAAGGGTGATCCATATCAATTGCCCAAAAGTTTGTTGCAGCACGGGACCGAGGTTGTCCCCCGGTATTAAACCGGCAATTATGTTTTCAGGAGAAGGGCAAAAGCGGCGATTGGGCAATTGCCGGTCTGTAAAGATCGCTTTACTACCGGCTTAGAACTGGCCTGAATAGTTGCCCTGCCAGGTAAAAGAAGGGGAAAGAATTACTAGTGACTTCAGGCTGCCTATCGATAGCCCATCGACTCGGTACAATGCAGGTCCAGTAATTGAGAAATGACTGTCCATCCCGCAGCGCGGAGATGGCTGTTTGATGCACGAATTGTGCGCCAGACACAACACAGTAGATAACCTCGTGCTAACTGACGGCCTCATTCGAGCAATCAGAATTGCACGCATTCAGATACGGGAAGCCTATGAACGAGTGCGGCACTTCAACCTAATGTAAGCCAGCTTGCTAACTACTCTTGGGTAACCATCATTGCACGACCAAGTTCAATAATTGCGTACCATCCGCAACCTGATCGCCGACTTCGAACAGCAGTTCCTCAATAACGCCTTCACTTGGCGCTGATATGGTGTGTTCCATTTTCATCGCTTCCATCACAAGTAGCGGTGCCCCTTTTTCAACGGTATCGCCTTTCTTGACGTGAATCGCGACGATCTTGCCCGGCATCGGGGCGGTCAGGCGACCGCCTTCGGTTTCGGCTTCCCCGGCGTGTGCCACTGGATCGGAATAGGTCAGTGTGGTGTGCGAGGCTCCGGTAAATATATGGAACGTGTCGGCTTCGCGCACCACCGTGCCGCGTACGGCCTGACCGTCCAGCGTCAGGCTAAAATCCTTGCTTGCGTACTGGTCATTATTTTTCTGCGCCACGATGCGCATTGCCACACTGCCCTCCCCTGTACCGAGGGTCCAGTGGGTTGAATGGTAACCAATTTGGAGTGCATACTCTTGCGCTTCGTCGGCATAGGTGACCGTGCGCTGCAAGACGCTGTTGAGACGCCAGCCGGAGGTGGCGGACCACGGATTCTCCCCTTTGGTAGTGCGCTGTTCGGCGTCCAGCAACGCAGCACTTGCCAGCGCCAGCACGGATAATGACGCGACCGGTTTGGCAGGGAATAATGTTTCCTGATTCCGCTCAATCAATCCGGTGTCCAAATCGGCCTTTGCAAATGCGGTGCTGCCAATCAACCGTTGCAGAAATGCAATATTGGTGGCCACGCCAACGATTTGATATTCTGCCAGCGCTTGCGCCATGCGTGCCAGTGCTTCAACCCGGGTCGCGCCCCAGACGATCAGCTTGGCGATCATCGGGTCATAGAACGGTGAAATGGCATCGCCTTCACGCACACCGGAATCAATCCTTACGGCGGCAGGATGATTACTTGCCGGATCGTCGTTGCGGGTAAAGGTGACCGCTGAAGGCGTGCGCACATGGCGCAAGGTGCCGATCGATGGCAAGAAACCTTTGTCAGGATTTTCTGCATAAATCCGCGCTTCAATCGCATGACCGTTAATTTGTAACTGTGCCTGGGTCAACGGTAGCGACTCACCCGAGGCCACCCGTAATTGCCACTCGACCAGATCGGTACCAGAAATCATTTCCGTCACTGGATGCTCGACTTGCAACCGCGTATTCATTTCCATGAAATAGAACGAGCCGTCCTGATTGACAATGAATTCCACCGTACCGGCGCCGACATAACCAACCGCTTTGGCCGCCTTGACCGCAGCATCGCCCATGGCCTTGCGGCGTGCCGGACTCATGCCCGGCGCAGGCGCTTCTTCGAGTACTTTTTGGTGGCGGCGCTGAACCGAGCAATCGCGTTCGAACAGATACACGCACTCCCCTTGCTGGTCGGCAAATACCTGAATTTCGATATGGCGGGGACGACTCAGGTATTTTTCAACCAGTACTTTATCGTCACCAAAGCTACTGATTGCTTCGCGCTTGCAAGACACTAACGCGTCCTTGAAGTCGATGCTTTTTTCGACGATGCGCATGCCTTTACCGCCGCCACCGGCGCTGGCTTTCAGCAAGACCGGGTAGTCCATCGCATCGGCCTGGGCGTGTAAAAAGTCGGCGTCCTGATTGTCGCCATGGTAACCGGGGACCAATGGCACATCGGCCTGCTCCATCAAGGTTTTAGCTGCCGACTTGGAACCCATCGCGTCTATCGCCGATGCTGGCGGACCAATAAACACGACCCCGGCAGTTTCGCAGGCGCGGGCGAAGGCGGCATTTTCAGACAGGAAACCGTAACCGGGATGGATCGCCTGCGCGCCGGTAGCTTGGGCTACGGCAAGAATCACATCGGCTTTGAGATAACTGTCACGGGCAGCGGACGGGCCGATTAATACCGCTTCATCGCACATCGCGACGTGCTTGGCATTGGCGTCGGCTTCGGAATAGACGGCGACCGTTTTAATGCCCAGACGACGGGCAGTGGCGGCAACGCGACAGGCGATTTCGCCACGATTGGCGATCAGAATTTTGGTGAACATGGGCGTACTTTCAAGAAGAATGGAATGAGGGTGCCGCAGGTTGACGAAACCGCGCTTACATCCGAAATACGCCAAATCTGGTATCCGCAATCGGCGCATTCAACGCCGCGCTCAATCCCAGCCCCAATACCGTACGGGTATCCGCCGGATCAATTACGCCATCGTCCCACAAGCGCGCGCTGGCATAATACGGATGGCCTTGCACCTCGTACTGATCTTTGATCGGTTGCTTGAATGCCGCTTCCTCTTCGGCACTCCAGCTGCCGCCTTTGGCCTCAATCCCGTCGCGCTTGACGGTCGCCAAGACACCCGCGGCCTGCTCGCCACCCATGACCGAAATCCGGGCATTCGGCCACATCCATAAGAAGCGCGGCGCGAAAGCGCGACCGCACATGCCGTAGTTGCCGGCACCAAAGCTGCCGCCGATGATGACGGTAAATTTCGGCACCGCAGCGGTCGATACAGCAGTCACCATCTTGGCCCCGTTACGTGCAATGCCTTCGTTTTCGTATTTGCGTCCGACCATGAAGCCGTTGATATTCTGCAAGAACACCAGCGGAATCTTGCGCTGGCAGCATAGCTCGATGAAGTGCGTTCCCTTTAGCGCCGACTCCGAGAACAACACGCCATTGTTGGCGATAATGCCGACCGGCATGCCGTGGACATGGGCAAAACCGCACACCAGCGTGGTGCCATAGCGCACCTTGAATTCATCGAAGTCGCTGCCATCAACGATGCGGGCAATGATTTCGCGCACGTCGAACGGTTTGCGGGCATCGGTCGGGATAATGCCGTACAGTTCCTGTGCGGCAAACTGTGGTTCGACTGATTCGCGCATCGCGCCTTGCGATAGTTTGGTCCGGTTCAGATGCGAGACGATCCTGCGCGCCAGCGACAGTGCGTGCAAATCGTTTTGCGCCAGATGATCGGCCACACCGGATAAACGCGTGTGCACGTCGCTACCACCCAAATCTTCGGCGCTGACCACTTCGCCGGTCGCGGCCTTGACCAGCGGCGGACCGGCCAGAAAGATGGTGCCCTGATTCTTGACGATAATCGATTCGTCGCTCATCGCCGGGACATACGCGCCGCCCGCCGTACACGATCCCATGACCACCGCGATTTGCGGAATGCCCTTGGCCGAGAGGTTGGCCTGATTAAAAAAGATCCGACCGAAATGGTCACGGTCCGGAAACACGTCATCCTGATTCGGCAAGTTGGCACCACCGGAATCGACCAGATAGATACATGGCAAGTTGTTCTGATCGGCAATTTCTTGCGCGCGTAAATGCTTTTTGACGGTCACCGGGTAATAGGTACCGCCCTTGACGGTGGCGTCATTGCAGACGATCACGCATTCCTGCCCGCTCACCCGTCCGATACCCGTGATGATTCCGGCAGAAGGTGCAGCTGCTACGCCATGTTGATCCTTATACATGTCATACGCGGCCAGTTGCGAGAACTCCAGAAACGGCGTGCCAGGGTCGAGCAGCATCTGCACCCGGTCGCGTGGTAGCAATTTACCGCGTGCGACGTGTTTGGCGCTGGACGCCGCACCGCCGCCTTGCGCGATCTGGGCAACCTTGGCGTGCAGGTCGTCAACGATCAATTGCATGGCGGCGACGTTGGCTTTGAAGTCGTCGGAACGAGGCGAAAGTTTTGAGGTGAGAGTTGTCATGGTAGGTGTCTAATTATTTTTAATATGCGCATTCCGCTCGCGCTAATCTGGAATTATTTCTGCCTGCACACCCTCCGCCTTGCGTACCCGGCGGAGGGTGTCAAAAATGTCTGCGGCGGCCAAATCTGATGCGGCGTGAAGGACTTTTGGGTTGATTCGTCAATTGCCGTTGATCACGCTGCAACAGCGCTTTTTGCGACGCTCCGATACTGATCCAGTAACAACGCACGCTTTGCATCGGCAGCGTCCATGTTGCGCTCTTTGACGTGACCAAACCCACGAATCTCATCGGGAATATTTGCCAGCTTTATAGCCAGCGCAAGATTCTCACTATTCAGTGAAGTGCTCAATTCATCCACCAGCGAGATATAGTCAGCAATTAACGCACGTTCTTTCTGGCGCTCTTCAGAGTACCCAAATATATCGCAGCGGGTACCGCGCAAACCCTTGCACTTCGCCAGCAATCTAAACGCAGGCAGCATCCATGCACCGAACGTCTGCTTAATCAATTCTCCGTGACCATTGCGCCTGGACAAAAGCGGCGGTGCCAAATGAAATTTGAGTTGATAGTCTTTACCCGGTTCGCCTTCAAATTGCGAGCGCATTTTTTCCAGAAAAGCAGGATCGGCGTACAGGCGCGCTACTTCATATTCATCCTTGTAAGCCATCAATTTGGCCAGGTTACGAACGACCACCTTAGTAAGCGCATGATTAGTAAGCGCACGACCCTGGTCGTCGCCTAATTCTGTTTCTTTGGTACGGATGCGCTCCACCACTGTTCGGTAACGTGCTGCATAGGCCTTATTTTGATATGCCTGCAACAGGCTTTCACGCAACGCAATCGACTTGTCCAGCGACTCCGGCATATGCAAAACCACCGCACTGACGCTAGCCTGCGCAACATCTAGCGCAGAATGGCCATGCTCTGCCAGATAGCGACCGGTATCGAATGCCTGCTTATTTTTTGCGACCGCTACGTCGTTCAACTCGATAGCGCGAATCATGCTTTCGTAAGCAAGTGGCACCCAGCCTTTTTGCCAGGCGTAACCAAGCAATAAAGGATTGGCATAAATCGCATCACCCAGTAAGGTTAGCGCGCATTGATTGGCGTCTAAAAATTCGCAGCTGTCACCAACGCTTTGACGCAAAGCAACGACCGTTTCATCACTTGGAAAACGCCAGTCTGGATTGTTTATAAATGCCGCAGTCGGCGTTTTTGCACTGTTAATGATCGCACGCGTAATATTGTGCCGTGTCTTCGATAGCACGTCGGCCGATACAGAAACAATGGCGTCGCATCCGATGATTAACGCTGCCTCCCCCGTGGCCACGCGGGTTGCATAAATAGCGTCAGGCATGGGCGCAATCTGGATATGGCTGACCACCGCGCCACCTTTTTGCGCCAGTCCGGCCATGTCCAGCACTGTCACGCCCTTGTTCTCAAGATGCGCAGCCATGCCTATCAAACCGCCTATCGTGACAACCCCGGTGCCGCCAACGCCAGTGACCAAAATCCCGTAACCAACTTGTAGAGGTGCGATCGCTGGTCGCGGCAATCCGGCAAAATCCGGTGCGATGCTTGCGTCCTTGGCCTTGACCGCCGGCTTGCGCATTTGTGCGCCTTCGGCGGTAACAAAGCTTGGACAAAATCCATTCACACAAGAGAAATCCTTGTTGCACGAGGACTGATTAATTTTGCGTTTAGTGCCAAGCGGCGTGACCAGCGGCTCGACCGACAGGCAATTTGATTTCACAGAGCAATCGCCGCAACCTTCGCATACCGCATCGTTAATAAATACACGACGCGCAGGATCGGGATAGGTACCGCGTTTGCGGCGGCGACGTTTTTCTGTGGCGCAAGTCTGGTCGTAGATCAGTACCGAGGTGCCGGGTGTATCGCGCAACTGTCGTTGCAGATCATCGAGCTCATCGCGGTGATGCACGGTAACGCCTTCCGGGAGTTTGATTTCGCCGGTATATTTTTCCGGCTCATCGGTGACGATGATAATTTTCTTCGCACCTTCCGCATGCATTTGATGCGCAATCTGCGGCACCGTCAAAATGCCGTCCACCGGTTGACCGCCGGTCATCGCAACCGCGTCATTAAAAAGAATTTTATAGGTCACGTTAGCGTTGGCGGCAATCGCCGCACGAATGGCCAACTGACCGGAATGAAAATAAGTACCGTCCCCAAGATTCACAAAAATATGTTTATCGTGCGTAAAATTCATCTGGCCCAACCACGACACGCCCTCGCCGCCCATCTGACTAAACGTATCGGTGCTGCGGTCCATCCACATCGACATATAGTGGCAACCGATGCCTGCCAGCGCACGCGATCCTTCAGGCACTTTGGTTGAGGTGTTATGCGGACAACCGGAGCAGAACCACGGCGGGCGCTCGGTCACGGTATGCGGCTTGCTGGCGTCGTTCTCTTTCGCTTCAATGATCGCAATCCGCGCTTCAATGCGTGACCGGATATCTTCGGGAAGATTGATCTTGGCCAGTCGTTTGCCAATCGCTTTGGCGATCAGCGCAGGGGACAACTCGTAACGCGCAGGAAGCAGCCAGTCGCCGCGTGGCACCGACCATTCACCGCCTTCGTTATCCCGTTCGTCGAACTTACCATAAACCTTCGGGCGCACGTCGTCGCGCCAGTTGTACAGCTCTTCTTTTAACGCGTATTCCAGAATTTGGCGCTTTTCTTCGACTACCAGAATCTCTTCCAGACCGGTGGCAAACGAGCGCGCATCTTGTGCATCCAGCGGCCAGATGCAACCTACTTTTAACAGGCGGATACCAATTTGGCTACAGGTATCGTCATCCAGTCCGAGTTCTGCCAGTGCCTGCCGGACATCAAGGTAGGCCTTGCCTGCGGTCATGATGCCGATCCGTGCGACCGGGGATTCGATCACGACGCGGTTGAGCTTATTGGCGCGAACGTATGCCAGTGCGGCGTACCATTTATAGTCAAAGAGTCGCGCTTCTTGCGCCAGCGGCGGATCGGGCCAGCGTATGCTGACGCCGCCTTCAGGCATCGTAAAATCGTCCGGTATGACAATCTTGACGCGCTCCGGGTCCATCTCTACCGAGGCTGTAGACTCGACCACATCGGTCACGCATTTCATACCGACCCATAGTCCTGAATAACGGCTCATGGCCCAACCATGCAGACCGTAATCAATATATTCTTGTACGCTCGACGGATACAACACCGGAATCCCGGCAGCGATCAGCGCATGTTCCGACTGATGCGCGACGGAGGATGACTTTGCTGCATGATCGTCGCCCGCCAGTAACAACACACCACCATGCGGGGAGGTTCCGGCGGAATTGGCGTGCTTGAGCACGTCACCGGAGCGATCTACACCCGGGCCTTTGCCGTACCACATGCCAAACACGCCGTCGTGCTTTGCAGTGCCCCACAAAGCGGTTTGCTGCGTTCCCCAAACGGCAGTCGCTGCAAGCTCTTCATTGACGCCAGCCTGAAATACTATGTTATTTTTCGATAGATGTTTTTTTGCCTTCCACAGCGCCAGATCGACCCCACCGAGAGGAGAGCCGCGATAGCCTGATATGTAGCCTGCGGTGTCCAGTCCCTGCAGGCTATCGCGCTGTTTTTGTAACATCGGCAATCGCACCAACGCCTGCGTGCCGCTGATGTAGACACGGCCTTTTTCCAGCGTGTATTTGTCGTCGAGCGAAACCGCCGTTAAAGCTTCCTGCATTGGGATGGATAAGGGAGAATTCACGCGGTTTGCCTCATAATTTTTAATTAGGAGGACAGTATATTTATGCGGTAATCTTCCGTACAACGACAAATAAGCATACTCGGTATCGGAAAAACGCATGGCATCGAATCTCACTCTCAGACAGCTTCGTTATTTTGTTGCCGTGGCGCAGGCAGAACAAATTTCATCGGCAGCAATCCACGAAAACGTCTCGCAATCAACCATCAGTAATGGTGTCATCGCGATTGAAAAAGAACTGGAAGTGCGCTTGTTTGACCGGCTTCCGCAAGGCGTATCGCTGACCGCTGAAGGGCAAGATTTTTTGCGCCATGCCCGGCACATATTGGATTCAGTCCGGGCAGCGGTTGAGAGCCCGCGCTTCAAAGAAAAACCCCTGACGGGAACGGTACGCATTGCTGCGTCCTACACGTTACTGGGCTATTTTTTACCGGACCAGATGGCGCGATTTCGGGCAAGTTATCCCGAGGTCGAGATTCAGCTGCAAGATATGAACCGTCTGGATATTGAAGAAGCTGTGTTGGCGGGAACCGTCGATATCGGCATCGTTATTTTGTCTAACGTTCAGCGTCAGAGTCGCTTTGAGCATGCCGTACTGGTGCGATCCCGGCGTCAGCTTTGGGTAGCGCCGACGCATCCGTTGGCGCAAATACGTTCGCCCTCGCTAAAAGATATTGCCGAGCACCCTTACCTGCTGCTAACCACAGATGAAGGCGAGCATTCGGCATTGCATTATTGGGAGAAGAATCACCTTCATCCAAACATCGTGATGCGTACTGGTTCGATAGAGGCGTTACGCGGTTTGGTCGGTCATGGATTTGGCGTAACCGTGCTGTCGGACATGGTCTATCGCCCGTGGTCACTGGAGGGCAAGCGGATTGAAGCGCGCCCGGTGCTGGATGCAATCCCGCATATGGATGCGGGTATGTTGTGGCGGCGCGAGGCGGAATTTTCGGAAGCGGCGCTAGCGTTTCAGCAGTTTTTAATTCAGTCGTTCGGGGTGTAAAATTACAGTTTCCGTTGAAGTTGAAGTTGACCTTCGCCGTCATAGTGATGCCGATTATTTCGGCTGTCAGTCGGGAATTGTCGGAATACATGTTGGGAATTTATGGTTTATTGCGAGCCATTTGGTGGGTTCGGTTGATCGGTAGCTAAAATGGTTAGTGCTCCGTGGATGCTGGCCGGGAGTGGCCCGGCGGCCAGTTACTTGTTTCTTGCTTCGCCAAGAAAAAGTAACCAAAAAGAAGGCGACCGCAACGACGCTACCCTTCGGGTCCCCAAGCGTTTTAGCCATCAGTCGGGTCGAAATACCAACTCGCTTCGCTCAAACATGTATTCCGACAATTCCCGCCTGATGACTAAAACACTTGGCAGCGCCAATGACGGGGTACGTCAAGGGCCGCTTCAACAGCAACAGCCACTTCAACCGCCACAGCAACAGCAACAGCAAAGGCCGCAACCAAGATAATCAACCATCCAATTAACAAGGCTGCGGCGGTTGCGGTTGCCGTTGACCTGCCCCGTCATAGGTGATGCCGGTTATTTCGGCTGTCAGTCGGGAATTGTCGGAATACATGTTTGAGCGAAGCGAGTTGGTATTTCGACCCGACTGATAGTCGAAATAATTGGGGACCCGACCAAAGGGAGGGCGGCACCTCTGCGGTCGCCTTTTTTTTGGTTACTTATTTTTGGCGAGACAAAAAAAAGTGACTGGCTATCGGGCCACCCCCGATCAGCATCCACGGAGAAAAACCCGTTTCAATTACCAGCAAACTCAAATCCCAATCCCCAATCTCCCCACCGCCCTCACCCTCGACAAAACCCGCTTCAACCCAACCCGATTACGCAACACCCCAATCCCCCTAATCTCAGCCTCAATCAAATCCCCAGGCTGCAAAAAGCGCCCATCCTCCAACCCCACGCCACAAGTAGAGCCAGTAAATATCAAGTCACCCGGCCGCAATTCAATCCGCGCATCCAGATAATTCAACAACTCGTCCATAGGGAAAATCATTTCCCGACTATTGTCGCTCTGGCGCAGCTCGCCATTGATGCTCAGCGAAATATCAAGCTGTGGCTGCCCTGCTCCGCCGAGCGCATCCAGCGTGGTAATCCAAGGCCCGATAGGCGCAGTACGATCCAGCGCCTTTTGCGTAAACAGATCCAGCGAACCGAGTTGCTTGCCCGCATCCCGTGCGCTGATATCGTTGCCGACTGTGTAACCCAACAAGCATGCGCTGGCACACGGCGCGTCTCCCAACGCCGATGCCACCACCGCCACCAGCTCTACTTCATAGTCCAGTTTTGCGGTAACTGCGGGATATTGAATCTCATCGTCAGGATGGATGATCGCGCTTTCCGGCTTGATGTAAGCGATGGTATGCGGCGGTGCTTCCTTGCGCCCCAATCGGGTCAGATGCGTGATGTAATTCAGGCCGACGCCGAACACGCGCGCACCGGGATTAACCGGCGCAAGCAGACGTAAATCGGTCAGATTGCGCACCGTGGGAGTCAAATCCAACATCTCCTGACTGCCGTTGGCTGCGCTTTTTACCCACTCTGCAAAGGGTGCATTCACCTGCTGCGCGGTACCCGCCTCCGAATTGACCAGCGCCCAGAAGCGTGCGCCAGCACCATCTTCTACAAAAGCAATTTTCATGCGACTATCCTCAATGACTTCACGACGCTTTTGGTTTGCTCGCCAGGTACGCTGGATCGAGCACTTCTTCTGGAGTACGGACGCTGGTACCGAGGATAGGCCCGACGATCTCATGTCCCCATAGACTCAAACGCTCCGGGTTCAGTTCAAATCCATCTGGTTGCCACGCTTCTAGTTCGTAGATGGTTTCGATGGCAAAACCTGAGGGTGAAAAGTGATAGAACGAGACACACGGGTCCTGACTATGCTGACCTAGCGTCATCAGTAACGGTATCTCGCGCTTCTTGACGAGGTCATAGGTTTCGCCGACATCGCGCATGCTGTCAACGGTCATGCCCATGTGCTGGATTCCCATGCGACCGGGTGCGTGACCATAGCCGATATCGTGGCTGGTCCAAGTATTGAGCTTGGTATGGAAGAAGCCGGTACGGCCCTTGCCTGCACCTGCGCCATACCATTTGAAGCCCATGATTTTGATGAGGAAGTTTTCCAGTTCTGGCGTGTACTCTGGGGTGATCAGGACTACGTGTCCTAGTCCGCGCTTGCCTGCGACAAACCCGCCGTGCGGGCGGCCCGGTGTGAACGAGCGTGGGGTCCATTTTTGAGCGTAAAACAGTTCGTGCTGATAGCCTACCGGGTCGCGGAAGCGTATCAGTTCTCTTACGCCGCGTAGTTCGCATAGAGCTGCATCGCCGGTGGTTACTTCGATGCCGTTGGCGCGGAATTTTTCTACTGCGTCGATGAATTCAAGGCGGCCTTTGGCTTCCCAGCCGATGTAGGCGAGGCGGTCGATTGGGCCGGGGTGAAACGCAAGACGGTGCCTGCGGTCGTCGGTGCGGAAGTAGAGTGAGTTGGGATCTGTTTCAGCGGATTTAGCGATTTGATAGCCCATTACGTTGGGGCCGTAGTCGCGCCACTCTTCGATTTTTGGGGTTTCGAAACCTAGATAACCTATTCCTATGATGTCCATAACCTTTGTGCCTTAGATATTACGGTTAATTTTGTGCTTAATGAGACTACCGACGTGTGGTGACTATTTAAATATAATTTAAAAAATTTCTTATTTTGGTGTTATCGATTTAGATCGATTGATTGATAACTTGAACGGGTTGCGCTCCGTAGATGCTTGTCGGGGGCGGCCCGACAGCCGGTCACTTTCTTTTGCTTCGCCAAAAGAATAGTAACCAAAGAAAAGGCGACCGCAGAGACGCTGCCCTTCGGGTTCCCAAGCGTTTTAGCCATCAGGCGGGTTGAGAAACCAACTCGCCTTCGGCTCAAACATGTTTCCCAACAATTCCCGCCTGATGGCTAAAACACTTGGCAGCGTCAATGACGGGGTACTACAAGGGCCACTTCAAATTCAAATTCAAATTCAACGTCAAATTCAGCGTCAAATTCAGCGTCAAATTCAATGACAACTGCAACGTCAGCCGCAACCCGGCTGGTTGTATTAAATGGCTAGCAATCCGCCATCCATCACGATATCTGAACCGGTTATAAACGATGCTTCGTCGGAGGCTATGAATAGGGCCATGGCTACTATTTCTTCTGGTTCGCCGGGGCGGTCCATTAGTACGCCGTCTAGTAGTGCTTTGCGCGCTGCCGGGTTTTCCATGAATGCGCGGGTGCCGGGGGTTGCTACGAATCCGGGGCTGATTGATACGGCGCGGATGCCTACGGGTGCGCCTTCTACCGCTAGTTGCCTTGTAAACGACACCACTGCGCCTTTAGCGGCGGAGTGCGCTGCGATGCCTGCTATTTTTGATCCGCCCCATGCTGCGGTGGAGGAAATATTAATTACTACGCCTTTGCGTTGGGCCAGATAATTCCACGCGAATTTGGTCGTATAGAAAATCAGGTCGATCTCGTTGCGCATTGTGTAGCGCCAGTCTTCGACTGACATTTCTGCAATCGGCGCAAATTTTGCGGCTGAAGCGTTGTTGTACAAAATATCGATCTGACCATGTTCGGCTACGGCGCTTTCTATCCACGCCTGCGCTTGTGCAGGGTCGCCCAGATCGACCGGCGCAGAACCGTACAGCTCCAGGCCTTCTTCGCGCAAAATTCGGCGCGTTTCTTCGTGTCCTTCTGCAACCACGTCACAACCGACAACCGTAGCGCCTTCGCGTGCAAAACGCAACGCTGCCGCACGACCTTGCCCCCCACCTGTGCCGGAGATCAGTGCTACTTTTCCTGAAAGCCGTTTCATTACACCTCCTGAAGCTATTGTCTGAAAAGAAGGCGCAAACCCCGCACCGCAATTTAATGCAATTCTACGTCCGCAATCGGACCCCGCCGTGGATCGCTAGTTGAGCGCTAGTTGGGCGCTAGTTGAGCGCTAACTGGATCAACCAAGCAACCGTTAAGCGGACACTTCTTCGATGATGATCGCCTCGGCTGGGCAAGCAGCCGCGCCTTCTTTGGCTTCATTTTCAAACTCGGCCGGGATAAATTCGCCCTCGACATAAACCAAACCCTCAGCGTCGAGTTTGTAGACTTCCGGACAAAGCGTGGCGCATAGGCCGTAACCGCAACAACGACTACGATCAGTAACAATACGAAATTTAACCGGACTACTTTGATTTTCTGAACTCATATCAACTCCTCTTACAGCGCCCCGGCGATGCGCCGGTTACGCAAACAATTTTGAACATATTTAAAATTTGTGTCAATAAAATTGATACACAGTTTACAGTTTGCCGGATGGGCATCCTGCGGGATTTCTGTTGCTTACCGGGCGCAATCCTCCCCCGATCATCTCTTCACATTTAATCTGTCAATGCGCTTTTGATCAGCTATATGGATGCGCCCTGATCAACGCTGAGCTGGCAGGACTTAAACGGTGACCTAAGTAAGATACTAACTAAGACACGCATCACCTTAATCGCGCCAAAAACTGACTTACAACCAAGATATTTGATTTATTTAATATGTACTCCCAGTTCTATTATGAGTCATAATATCGATAAGTGTTCAACTATTTCCACTGTATTTATCTTTGGCTAACGCCATAGCCGATACCGCGGCTACAGCCACACCTCTATCTAAAATCATTTCAGGAGACACGCATGTCACAGACAGCAACCACAACGGTGGCCGCAGATGCAAAACGTTCGGATAGCGTAGGCGATGACTTTGCGCGGGTGAGTGCTACGTTTAGTGGCAATGTTGACAATCCTTTCCCTATCTATCGCGAACGCCGGGCCAACATGCCTGTCATGGTTGGCGATATCGTGACCGAATTCGGTTCGGTAACCTTTACCACGATGCAAAAGCCTCGTCCGGTATACACGCTGTTCCGCTATCACGATGTTATGTCGGTTTTGAAGGACGCCAAAAACTTTAGCAGTGGCTTCCTGATGGAAACTGGCATGGCTTCCTTCATGGACGGTTTTGCGCTGACGGCAATGGACGGCGATGCGCATCGGCAAGCCCGAGGCTTGCTCCAACCATGCTTTGCCCCGGACGTTTTGAAGAATTGGCGTTTAAACCGCATTCAACCGGTTATTCGTGAGGAGTTTGTGGCACCGCTGGTCAGTCGCGGCAAAGCCGAACTGGTGGCAGATATGGCGTTGATGTTCCCAATTCGGGTGATTTACGACCTGATGGGATTTCCCAATGAGCCAGAGTCGCTGTCCAAGTTCGCGTCGGCGGCGCTGCGCATACTTGGCGGCATTTCTCCCGATCCAGAAGCAAAAAAGGCGGCGATGGTCGCTGCAAAAGAGCTGTACGACAGCACTTTGAAAATTGTCCAGGCACGCCGCGCCGCTGGCCTGGATGGCGATGACCTGATTAGTCGCCTGATCCGTTCCAGCTTTGAAGGAAGCTCGCTCACCGATCATCAGATCACGATGTTTACCCGCATGCTGCTACCAGCCGCTGCCGAAACCACCACGCGTACTTTCTCCACGTTAATGACGCTGTTACTGGAGCGTCCCGAACTTTTGGAACGCATCCGCGCCGATCGCAGCCTGATATCAAAGGCCATCGATGAATCCGTGCGTTACGAGCCGGTAGCGACCTTTAAGGTACGCGAGGTCCAGAACGATAGCGTGTTTCAGGGCATCGCTATTCCCAAGGGATCGCTATTATCTCTTTGCGTAGCTTCGGCCAATCGCGATGACGAGGTATTTGAGGATGGCGACACCTTCAATATCGACCGCACCACACGTATGGCGTTCGGCTTTGGATTTGGCCCGCACATGTGCGTCGGCCTGTTCATCGCCAAGGCAGAAATAGAAGTCGCTCTGAACGCGATGCTCGACATGATGCCCGACCTGCGCTTTGATCCTGATTATCCACGCCCTGTTATTCGTGGCATTCAATTGCGCGGCCCCGAAGCGGTTCATGTTGTGTGGACGCCGCAGTGACGTGAAGGGATGAGGAGTCAGTTGTAGCCAGCAATCTGCGCGCGCCAACAGTTTGAAACTTTGGCGCGCAACATATTTAAGAATCATCGCGTTTTAGCCTGAACTGCGTTGTCTTTACGCCATAAAAAAGACACACAGCACGCACCATCACAAAAGCTTATATCGGAATGCTATTTTCAATATAGAATAGTAGGCACTTCTGCGTCTTTGCGATAATGCATCGACACGGCCCTAATTCCACGATCCCACGATCCCAAGCAGACCTACCGAATGAAACAAGTCAGTCCACTTGCCAAGCCGCGCAAACCAGCCCTCGTCGGCGCAGTTGGTGCGTCTGTTAATGCCTCTGTTAATGCCGCTGTTAATACCGCTGTTAATGCATCTATCTCCGAGATCAGCATGCACACCGATGACGACGATATCGCCGACGCTAAAGAATCCAAGGCGAGTAGCGGCATGACGATGGTGAAGCCGGTCATCAATGCGCTGCACATTCTGCGCTATCTGACCATGAGCGGCGAACCGGCGCGCGCCGTAGACATCGCCCGCCATCTCGGCATCAATCAGAGTACCTGCTTCAATATCCTGCGCACGCTTGTGTCAGAAGACGTTGCGGCATTTGATGTCTTGTCCAAGACTTATACCCCCGGCTTCGGCCTGTCCAAACTGGTCGGCCAGTTCGTCACGCAGGGGCAACGGATTGAGGCAGCCAAGCCATTAATGCGTGAATTTGCGGCCCGCTTTGAAGTCACGGTAACGCTGTGGCGGCCCATTGGGATTGACCGGATTGTTCTGGTCAGCGCCGCGCTTAGCCCGACCAACCTGCGCATTGACATGGCCGAAGGTCAGCGCCTGCCCTACATTATGGGTGCCAGCGGACGCATTTTTGCGGGGCAGCCAGACCTGGGCAAGATCGCAGTGCGCGAGGCCTTTGACAATATCCGCTGGGCCGAACCGTTATCGTTTGAGACCTATTGGCACCAGGTCGAAGAAGCCCGAGAACGCGGCTACGCTATCGATGACGGCACCTTTGCCCGTGGCATCACAGTGCTTGCCGCACCGGTGCATGACGCAGCAGGCTTGCTGGCGTTCACAGTATCGGCATTTATGTTCCGCAACCAATACAGCGCCGAACAAATTACAACTCTGGGGTATGCATTAAATGCGCTTGGCGCAAAACTCACAAACACGCTGTTTTAAAAGACTTTCTTATTAGTTCGATTCTGTTTCACTTCTCTAAGCTGAATGCCGCCGGATTATTTCGCTGCGGCAAACAGTTGTTGCATGAGACTGCGTTCAACGGCCTTAAAGCCACCCCGTTCACTCCATATCAACCAGCGGTCAATAAGTACAATTTTTAAATAAATGTATAAATTTTATTGCGCTGCAAGACGGATATTTGCGTCGCTTCTTATGCTTTTGATGGAGCGCTTTGGCGCCCCGCCCGCACGTGCTCCCTCCCACATTCCCCTGCTAAAAATTAGTAGTTCCTCCTCAGTTTAAGCCGTTTGGCAAGCCCTGAATCGGACCGCGACTGCTAATATTTTCCCGTTAAGACAACGCGTTTCACGGCCAATAGTTTATAAACATATTTTCGTTTTATGTTTAATTTTATGTTTACAAACAATTTCAAATCCTCTAAGATCAAATCTCGTGTCACGCCCTCGCGTGGCAAACAAATTTTGAGGATGTTATGAACCAGGAAGACCTGATACTCGTCAGCGTTGACGATCATGCCATTGAGCCGCCAAATGCGTTTAGCCGTCATATGCCAGCTAAATACAAAGGCCGTGAGCCGAAGGTAGTAAAAAAGAGCGGTCGCGATGTCTGGGAATTCGAAGAGCGCATTACCGGTTACATGGGTCTTAACTCCGTAGTCGGTCGCCCAAAAGAAGAATACGGCATGGAACCTCTGTCGTACGAACACATGCGTCGCGGCACATGGGACATCAAGGCGCGGGTTGACGACATGAGCGCCAATGGCGTCCTTGGATCGATGTGTTTCCCTACTTTCCCAGGTTTCGCAGGTCAGCGTTTTCAAACTCTTCCAGACCGCGGTGTGTCGCTGGCAGCAATTCAGGCCTACAACGACTGGCATCTGCAAGACTGGTGTAACGCAGCCCCAGGCCGCTTTATCCCGTTGATGATTGCCCCTTGGTGGGACATGCAAGCCGCCGCCGCCGAAGTCAAGCGGATGGCAGCGCAAGGCGTCCATGCTGTGTCGTTCTCGGACAATCCTAGCGTGCACGGTTTTCCATCGATTCATAACGACTACTGGGATCCGTTCTGGAAAGCTTGCGCCGACAATAACGTCGTCATCTGCTGCCATATCGGTACCGGTACAAAGGCCGCACACGCGTCCGACGAATCGCCGATTGACGCATGGATTACATCAATGCCGATTTCGATTTCGAACTCGGCAGCCGACTGGATCTGGGCCCCGATGTGGAAGAAATTCCCAACATTGAAAATGGCACTATCAGAAGGCGGTATTGGTTGGATTCCGTATTTGCTCGAACGTGCAGACTTTACGCACCGTCACCACAACGCCTGGACCAATTCCAACTTCGGCGACAAAATGCCTAGCGACATCTTCAACAAGCACATCATCACCTGCTTCATTGAAGACCAGTTCGGCCTGAAGAATCTGGATTCGATCAACGTTGAAATGGCAATGTGGGAATGCGATTACCCGCACTCCGACTGCACCTGGCCAGATTCATCCCAAGTCTTCTTTGAGCAGTCACGCCATCTAAGCGATGAAGTGATCAACAAGCTGACCCACCTAAACGCCATGCGTGAATTTTCCTACGACCCATTCGCCATCCTGGGCCGCGAGAACTGCACAGTAGGCGCCTTACGTGCACAAGCAACCCACGTCAGCATCGAACCAGCACTAGGCATGGGCGGCGCAGCACCAGAACGCGACCCAACCAAACCAGTCACCTCCGGTGACATCAACAAAATGTTCGCAGAAGCAGACGCTGGTTCAGCACTGTAATAAAAGCTGACTCCCTCACCGGAGTCAGCACTTTATGGTTGACGGGAGTCAGTTAAGAACTGGCCCCCATCAACCATAAAGGCTGTTGAAGTTGAAGTTGAAGTTGAAGTTGAAGTTGAAGTTGAAGTTGAATTTGAATTTGAATTTGAATTTGAATTTGAATTTGAATTTGAATTTGAATTTGAATTTGAAGTTGACCTACCCCGTCATAGGCGTTGCCGGTTATTTCGGCTGTCAGTCGGGAATTGTCGGAATACATGTTTGAGCGTAGCGAGTTGGTATTTCGACCCGACTGATAGTCGAAATAATCGGGGACCCGCCAACGGCGGGCGACGCCTCTGCGGTCGCCTTTTCTTTGGTTACTCTTCTTTTGGCGAAGCAAAAGAAAGTGACCGGGTGTCGGGCCGCCCCCGACCAGCATCCACGGAGCGCCAACCGTGTCAGTTATCGAATAAACGATCAATTGAATCAGTAAGCCAGTCAGCCATCTACAACCAACCCGCAAAACACATTCCGTATTGCGGGCTTTGTAGCAAGCGGCAACCAACCGCAGCAACCAGCAAACGCATAGCCCCTATAACATTCAGATTCTCCCCAAAAAACGAACGGTAAATCCATGCCCATTAACCAGTTCCAATACAGCAGAATCCCCCCCGAAGCCGATAAGCTCCGCGCCGACGTCCGCAGCTTTCTAAAAGAAACCGTAGCCGACTACCCTCCCCTGATGCGCGCCCAATCCTGGATGGGATTCGATCCCTCCTTCAGCCGCAAAATGGCACAACGCGGCTGGATCGGCATGGCAATCCCCACCCAGTATGGCGGCTCCGATGTCGGCCCTTTTGCCCGCTACGTCGTAGTCGAAGAACTACTAGCGGCAGGCGCACCGGTCTCAGCCCACTGGATCGCCGACCGCCAAAGCGCACAACAAATTTTGCACTTCGGTACCGAGGAACAAAAGCAGTTTTACTTACCCCCAATCTGCCGCGGCGAAAGCTATTTTTGCATCGGCATGAGCGAACCAAATTCAGGCTCCGATTTAGCCTCAATCAAAACGCGTGCAGTACGCGACGGCGAGCGCTGGGTGCTGAACGGCCAGAAACTCTGGACCACCAACGCCCAACACTCGCATTACATGATCGCGCTGGTACGCACCAGCCAGGGCGACGGCGATAAAAAATCCAGCCGTCACGAAGGCATGTCGCAATTCATCGTTGATCTGCGCCTGCCGGGAATCACCATTCGACCAATCCGCGATCTGGTCGGCAGCGAACACTTCAATGAAGTATTTTTTGATGATGTCGTGCTAGAAGCTGACGCCTTAATCGGCGCTGAGGGCAAAGGCTGGGATCAATGCACTGCCGAACTCGCATTCGAACGCAGCGGTCCCGAACGCTTCCTCAGCAGCATCGCGCTGGTCCATGCGTTAATCGACGCGGTAGGACCGACACCAGACGCGTTGCAGGCCAGAGAAATCGGCCGCATCACGGCCCGCATGATGAGTTTGCGCAATATGTCGTTGTCCGTCACCGCACAACTCGCCGCGGGCGAAAACCCAGCATGGGCCGCATCCTGCGTGAAAGATCTCGGCACGACGCTGGAGCAGGAAATCCCCGAACTTGCCCATCTATTGCTAGAGACTGTTCCTAGCGTGGATGGCGGCTCCGACTATGCACAAGTGCTCGCCTACCTGATCCAGTCGGCACCTTCTTTTTCACTACGCGGCGGTACACGCGAAATCTTGCGCGGCATCATTGCACGCGGACTGGGGTTAAGATAATGCGTCAACTATTTGAATCTACCGTACAGCGGATTTTTGGCGATATCGTTACGCCGGCATCCCTTCTTGCCCGGAAGGCTGGCGAATGGCCAACCCAACTATGGGCAGCAATCGAAGAGTCTGGTTTTAGCGTCGCTCCCGCACCTGAATCATTGGGTGGCAGCGATGCAAGCTGGAACGATTTATATGTCGTCGTGCGTGCAGCCGGACGCTACACAGTCCCCGCACCTCTGCCGGAGGCTTTACTCGCAAACTGGTTATTAGGCCGTTCTGGACTGGACGCGATCTCCGGGCCGCTCTCCTTTGCGGCCGCCAACACGCTGGTGTTTGCCGACGGCAAAGTCACCGGCCAGTTGCAGGAAGTCCCTTGGGGACGGCATGTAGCGCAAGTAGTCGCCGTCGTTGCGGGGACGGGTGACCTGCCTTCGCAAATCGTGGTCCTCAACGTCAAAGATGCAACGCTAGCGAACCTGCGCCTGAACATGGCTGATGAGCCGCGCGACGATCTCAGGTTTAACGCCGCGCAACCGCTTGCCTTTGCAGCGTTACCGAGCGACCTTCCTGCAGATATCTTGCTATTAGGCGGCGCGATGTTGCGCTCCGCTCAAATCGCAGGCGCGTTACAGGCAGCGCTGGAAATGACCTCCCGTTACGCTACCGAACGCAGTCAGTTCGGACGCCCTATCGCCAATTTTCAGGCGATTCAACACCGGCTTGCCATTCTTGCCGAGCACACCGCCAATGCGATGGTCGCTTCAGAAGCGGCATTTGCCGAGTCCGGTGACCAGCTTGCGCTATTGCCTTTAATGGCGGCTAAAGTATGCGCATCCGAGGCCGCCAGTATCGCTGCCGATACCGTCCACGCCATCCACGGCGCTATTGGTATTACCCATGAACATGCGCTGCATCTGGTGACGCAACGGTTATGGTCATGGCGTAGCGAGTTTGGATCGCAGACGTTTTGGGCGCAGCGTATCGGGCGCGAAGTTTGCGCTAACGGTGCACACCGCTTCTGGCCTGCAATCACAAGCGCTAAACTTGAGGCCGAGAATAATCCGGTACAAAAAACCACGCCTTCAGGAGAACTATCATGACCCCATTTTTAGTCACAGAACGTAGCGACGCCATTCTTACAGTGCGCATGAACCGGCCCGAGACCCGCAATGCGCTGTCCGATCCGGAACAAATGCAGGAGTTTGTCGATCTCTGCGCCCAACTAAAACGTGACCGCTCGGTCAAGGTTGTTATCCTGACCGGCACCGCCAACGCATTTTGTGCTGGCGGCAATATCAAAGACATGCGCGAGCGCGGCGGTATATTCGGCGGATCGCCATATGAACTACGTGAAAATTATCGCAACGGCATCCAGACCATTCCGCTCGCGTTGTACGAACTGGACGTCCCGGTCATTGCCGCCGTCAACGGTCCGGCTATCGGTGCGGGTCTTGATCTGGCCTGCATGTGCGATATCCGCATCGCTGGCGACAATGCGCTGTTCGCGGAGAGTTTTGTCCGCCTTGGAATCGTGCCGGGCGATGGTGGTGCATGGCTACTGCCGCGGATAGTTGGCATGCCGCGCGCAAGTCTGATGGCCTTTACCGGCGACACGATAGACGCTGCCAAAGCGCTGGCATGGGGACTGGTTGCCGATGTTGTGCCTGCCGCAGCACTGGAAGAAGAAGCCATGAAGCTGGCACGCCGCATCGCCGCCAATCCATCACACGCGCTGCGCATGACCAAGCGTCTGTTGCGTGAAGGCCAGCACATGCGTCTCGATTCTTTGCTGGAATTGTCGGCGTCTTTTCAGGCGCTGGCCCATTACACCGAAGATCACCATGAAGCGGTTGCAGCTTTCATTGAAAAGCGCGCCCCGGAATATACCGGTAAATAAGCCTTCATCCGGTCAGTAAATAAATCAAGTTGATGCAGCACTTCATCCAAATCTAATCTTTAAGCCTGTTGGATAAGCCGATTCAAACGCTTATCCAAAGGCTTTTTCTACCTTTAAGGGATTACCAATGCGCAGCGTTTTTCGTGAAGACCATGAATCCTTCCGTGATCAAGTTAGGCGTTTTGTCGACAAAGAGATCGTCCCACACCACGCCCAATGGGAGGAAGACGGTATCGTTCCCAAGTCGCTATGGTTAAAAGCCGGTGCGGCTGGCTTGCTGTGCGTTACCGTCGCCGAAGAATACGGCGGCGCTGGTGGCGACTACGGCCACTCCGCGATACTGATTGAAGAATTGGCGCGGGCAAATGCCACCGCAGTAGGCTTTACCACCCACTCGGAAATCGTCGCGAATTATATCGTCGCCTACGGTACCGACGAACAAAAAAACAACTGGCTACCAAAAATGGTCAGCGGTGAAATGATCGCCGTGATTGCCATGAGCGAACCGGGTGCTGGCAGCGATCTGCGCTCAATTCGCACCAGCGCACGACGCGACGGCGACGACTATCTAATCTCAGGACAAAAAACATTTATCACCAACGGCGGCAATGCTGACCTTGCGGTGGTGGTTACCAAGCTCGATCCGGCGTCAAAAGACCTGACATTATTTTGCGTCGAAACCGACCGTGAGGGATTTTCCAAAGGTAAGCTTCTGCAAAAAATTGGCCTCAAGGGACAAGATACTTCGGAGCTATTTTTTGATAATGTGCGTGTGCCTGCATCCCACCGGATTGGCGAAGAAAACCTGGGATTTCAATACCTGTCGCATCAGCTTGCGTGGGAACGCTTGATCATCGGCCTGCGTGCCGCTGAATCGGTGCATGCGTTGCTGGAAGAAACGATCGTCTACACGCGCGAACGTAAAGTATTCGGAAAATCCCTGCTCGAATATCAAAATACCCGCTTCAAATTAGCAGAAGTCAAAGCGCAGGCCACCATGTTGCGGGCGTTCGTTGACGATAGTTTGCGATTGGCAATGTGCGGGGAACTTACCGCGGAAGTCGCCGCTATGGTGAAACTGAATGGTTCCGAAATGCAAGGCAAATTGCTGGACGAGCTATTGCAACTGCACGGTGGCTACGGCTTCATGAGCGAGTACAAGATCAGCCGGGCATGGCTGGATGCGCGGGTAGCGCGTATCTATGGCGGCACGTCAGAGATCATGAAAGAAATTATCAGCCGTAGTCTATAAGAGCAAACCAAAACGGCCGTGTGACAATCAGTGTGTAACAATCGGCCGCTCCGGGAGGTTGTTACGCTTTTGCCAACTCAGCTTCAATTGCTTGTGCTAAGCGGGGGTCTTCAACCCCGATGTGCGGCGCAAAGCGACCGACTACTTCACCTTGTCGACTAATCAAAAACTTCTCAAAGTTCCACAATAGCTCCGGCTCTGACGCCAGATGCAGATTATGTTTCTGCATCATGGTGACAAACTCATCGGCAGCCAATGCTTGTGGTAATGCATGCGTCAATCCGGCGTACAACGGATGCTGATCAGCACCGGCGACGGATATCTTAGAAAATATCGGAAAACTTACGCCATAGTTAAGCGTACAAAATGCTGAAATTTCTGTGTCACTGTCTAATTCCTGATCGCGGAAATTCCCGGCAGGAAAAGCCAAAACCGTTAGTCCCGCTTCGCGTTTTTCTTTGTACAGGGATTCAAGTCCGGCATATTGTGGGGTCAATCCGCATTTGGAGGCAACGTTCACCACCAGCACTACCTGGCCGAGATAGTCGGATAGTGTCGCAAAAGTGCCATCTGGACGCTGGAGTGGAATCTGTGGAATGTTTGTTTCAAGGGGTAGTGTGCTCATCTGTTTACTACTTTCTACACGTCATTTAATGGGGATGGTTTCTTCATAAGCCTGCTGCACGTAGGTCATCCGGCCACCAGCGAGCATCAACGCACAAAACATATTTAGCTCAACCACTTCCGGCACCGAAAACCATTTACCGAGTTCAGCGAAAATCGCTTCGTCAATCGCAGTATAGTCTCCGGCGAACAATTCCGCATACCGCAGTGCAGCTTGCTCCCGGACGCTAAAACGCGCATTATCGCTGGCCAGACAGGCGATGTCGTCGTCGTTAACATCGTCCGATTTGCGGCCCAGCTGGCACGCTTTGCAAGTGGTAATCGCTGCGATACGCAGACGTACCAGTTCACGCAAACGACTATCGAGCAGGCCGTGGTTGTGAAACTGGTCGAGTGTATTGAGCCACGCAAGGGCAGCAGCCGGGCGATGTCCCCACACCCGCACGGGGACGGTCGAACTGAGCATTCGGGTAGCGGTGCCGCGCGCCACTGCATCACGCAATGGCTGCGGCAAGTCTGCTAGCGGAATCGGTGGAATATGCGACACAGAATCCCCTGAAGTTACGCTAGTCTTTCGATAATAGTCGCAGTACCCATCCCACCGGCACAGCAAATGGTTTGCAAGCCATACCGGGTCTTACGACGTTCCAGCTCGTGCAGCAGACTGGTCATGATGCGTGCGCCGCTTGCGCCCAGTGGGTGGCCTAACGCAATGGCACCACCGTTGACATTCATACGATCATGCGACACGCCTAGCTCACGCATCCAGATCAACGGCACCGGTGCAAAAGCTTCATTCACCTCAAACAGGTCAATATCATCCAACGTCAGTCCAGCTTTTTCCAGTACCTTCCGCGTTGCTGCAATCGGACCTGTCAGCATCAGAGTAGGATCGGATCCAACCGTTGTGACGGCAACTATGCGGGCGCGGGCCTTAAGACCAAGACTCTTTGCCTTATCCGCTGACATCACCAACAGTGCCGCCGCGCCATCCGAAATTTGCGAAGCATTTCCGGCGGTAACGCGACCGCCTTCGGGACGAAAACTGGTCTTCAGTGTGGCGAGCTTTTCCAGACGGGTGTCGGGACGGATAGTTTCATCGCGGACAAAGTCTGCTGCCGGAATTGCACCCTCAAGATTGAGAGCGTGTTCGCGCAAATCACTGACCGGCACGGGCACGATTTCTTTCTCAAACCAACCTGCCTCGGCGGCAACTGCAGCACGGCGATGACTTTCCATCGCAAAGGTGTCGAGATCATTGCGGGTTAAATTCCACTTATCCACGATACGTTCTGCGGCTTCACCTTGACTGACCAGATCGTAACGTTCGCTCGCCATCCAGCCGAATACTTCGCCGTGGACATCGCGGTTGCCGCCCATCGGTACGCGTGACATGTTTTCAGCGCCGCCTGCAACAACGATGTCAGCAGCACCGCAACTAATCGCACCGAACGCTGAATGCACTGCAACTTCGCCGGACCCGCACTTACGGTCCAGTGTCAGGCCGGGGATGGTTACCGGCCATCCGGCGCTTAATAACGCGGTGCGGGCAATGTTGCCGGATTGCTCGCCGACTTGGGTCACGCAACCGAAAATTACGTCATCGATGAGCGACGCGTCAATGCCGGTGCGCTTGACCAGTTCCTGAATAACCACGGAGCCGAGATGGTCGGCGCGCACGCCCGCTAAACTTCCGCGAAAGCGACCGACCGGAGTGCGGACGGCTTCAACGATAACGACATCAATCATAAGGCGCTCGCCTTCAAACCTGAATTTGGTACGCATTGACCGTCAACATATCTATAGACACCGTGACCGGTCTTACGTCCGAAACGTCCGGCAGCGACCATTTTGATGATCAGTGGACACGGACGGAATTTTTCGCCTAGTGTCTGGTGCAGATAACGCAGTACATTTAAACGGGTATCCCAACCGGTCAGATCGCCCAGTTCAAGCGGTCCCATCGGATGGTTAAAGCCCATGCGTAACGCGGTATCGATATCTTCAGCGCTGGCGGTACCTTCTTGCAGCATGTACATCGCTTCGTTGCCCAGCAGTGCTGACATACGGCTGGTAGTCAATCCCGGAGATTCGTTGACAATGATTGAGCTCTTGTTAATCGCATCGCAAAATGCACGTGTGCGCGCAACCGTTTCGTCACTGGTAGCGATGCCGCGGACCAGTTCAACCAGCTTCATTTTATGCACCGGATTAAAGAAGTGCATACCGATGACGCGTTCAGGACCGGGCACGCTGGCGGCGATTTCTGTCACGCTGAGTGCGGAGGTATTGGTCGCAATAATCGCGTCCGCCGCCAGTGCTGGCAGGGCCATGGCGATCACGGCTTTTTTGATTTCCAGCTTTTCTGTTACGGTTTCTACCAATAACGCTGCGCCACTTGCCGCGCTGAGCAAATCCGAACTAGTCGTCAGTCGCGCTGCGGCTGCAGCTGCGGCGGCTGGATCGATCTTGCCAAGTTTGATACCGTCAGAAAATATCTTGCTGATGGCTTGTTCCGCACGTGCCAACGCTTCAACGTTGGAATCAACCAACACCGTCCGATAACCGGAACTGGAAAACGCGTGGGCAATGCCGGTGCCCATCAGTCCACTACCAACGATGACAACTTTTTCCTGCTTTGGATTCATGATGTTCTTTCTACTTATTTTTGCGCGTTGGTGGATGCAGGATCGCCCTTGCGTGGGGACTTCTCGCTGACAATATTTTTAAGGACGCCGATACCTTCGACAGCAGCTTCAACTACATCGCCCGGATGTAAAAACAATCCCGTTCCCATGCCGACACCCGCAGGCGAACCGGTAAATAAAATATCGCCGCAAGAAAATCGTGAACGCTCGTCTACAAAGCATATGAGCTGACCGACATCCCACGTCATCTCTGAGGTATTGCTGTCCTGACGTATTTCTCCGTTAACGCGAAGAGTGAGGCCTAATTTTGGAGAACCTGGCGGAAACTCGTCACGCGTAACGATCCATGGACCGACGCCGGTAGTCTGGTCCTGGCTCTTGGCCGCAAACAAATCCATACCGATACCTGCTGCGCCGCTGCGTTGCAAATCACGTGCGCTGACATCGTTGCCAACGGTGTATCCCAAGACGCTGGACAGCGGATCGTCCAGATTCACGCTTGTTGCGCCGATGACCGCAACCAGTTCAACTTCATGGTCGAGTTCATCCGTCAGTGGTGGGTAGCGAATTGGATCGTAGGCACCAATCAGCGCGCCGTAGGCCTTTAAAAATGCGACTGGTTGCGAAGGCGGCTTCAGGCCGAATTCCACCAGATGTTTGGCATAGTTTGCGCCAGCGATGACGACGCGATTTACGCGTTCAATTGGCGGTAATAAACGCACCTCCGACAACAGACGCCCGGCACCAGAGAAGCTGAGCGCCGATTCGCCATCACCGCGTGTAATACGCGGTGCCCAGTCGCTGAACTCGCCAGCGATGGGCTTCACCGTGCCCGCGCCCGTATCGACTAGCGCCCAAAACGGCGCACCGCCGTCCGTGCATCGGGCCAGCTTCATGCTGCTTTTACCGCTGGTGTAACACTACCGATTTTAGCTGGATCAAGATGCAACAACTCGCAAGCATTTTTCCAGCGGATTTTGTCCAGTTCTGTCGATGTCAATTTCAGGCCATCGGTCAAATCGTGACGTACTGCATCGCTACCACCGAAGTTACTACCATAAAGAATACGATCGGCACCGATGATATCGACCATCGCCTGACGCATCGGCACTTCGTGCAATTCCACGTCGAAGTAAAAATTCTTCATGTAAGAGAGCAACGGTTTTTTGTTGTACTTCACATCCAGATTTTCGTTGGTCTTAGCCAGACGACCAAGCTGGTAAGGAACGTATCCGCCGCCGTGGGTAATGTAAATTTTGAGGTCCGGGAAGCGATCCAAAACGCCGCCGCAAATCAGGTTCCAAAAGCAACGTGTCTCGTCGTACTGCATACCGACGATAGCCGTTGTTTCATAGCGATCTTCGTTGGCTTTCTTGCCCCAGGTAACCGACTGGTTGTAACCATGGATAAACATTGGCAAGTCAAGATCGCACAATGTCTTCCATACGACGTCAAGTTCTGGCGAATCAAATTCAAGACCACCGAAATTCGCACCACCGGCAACCAGGCCTTTTGCACCGAGTTCGGTACAGGCACGACGCAGTTCAATCGCTGCCGCTTCCGGCGCGTTCAAAGGCGCATGCGCCCAGAACATCAACCGATCTGGCGCCTGGGAACAATATTCCGCCAAGACGTCATTGACCTTACGCGCAAATGGCACCGCGAATTCTTCTTCAGTCCAGTACATGTAGCAATGCGATGGCACTGACACTACTTGCAAGTTTTGTCCCGCCGCGTCCATACCTGCTAAACGGGTCTTAGGATCAGCCCAACGCGCCAGATAATCGGCAAGTTTCGGACCGTTACCGGAGCGTACCGAAGCTTTACGCTCAGGCGAACCCAAGCCCAGAATCCAGTCACCAACGCGCAGTTTAATGTCGCCGTCAGCGTGCTGTTCAAAAAATGGGCCCCAGTGCGGGTGTTGGTTGTAATAACCAGGATGTGGCGCGTGCGCGTGTAGATCGATCAGCATAATCTTGTGAACCTCTGCTAGTTAGAGAACAGTGCGTCGAAGCAAAAAGTAAATGGTCGGGAGCAAAGCATGGCATGGCGTGGCACCGCACCACCCTCACCGATTGGACACATCTGCACGTTATGTTCGACAATTAGCCCAAAGGAGGCTTGAGAGCACTATACCGTTAATTAGTCATAAAATGCAAATATGTTTAACAAGTATTTGAACATATATTTGGTTTATGTTTTTAAGGAAGGTTTTTGAGACTCGCGCTGATAGCGGAAATATGGTCGAAATGACAATCACAACCACGAACGAATCCGGCTAGCCTTATGCAAGACTCGCGAATATCTGATTCGTACCGAGGGATTTAACTAGGCCTGCTGAATCCACAGTCCTTAGAGGCTGTAGAAGTTGACTGTGATGTTGCGGTTGCGGTTATCGTTGAATTGGCTGTTGACCTACCCCGTCATAGGTGTTGCCCGTTATTTCGGCTGTCAGTCGGGAATTGTCGGAATACATGTCTGAGATTCTATGGTTTATTGCAAGCTATTTGGTTAGTTCGGTTGATCGATAGCTAAAATGGTTAGTGCTCCGTGGATGCTGGTCGGGGGTGGCCCGACAGCCAGTTACTTTTTTTTGTCTCGCCAAAAATAAGTAACCAAAAAAAAGGCGACCGCAACGACGCTGCCCTTCGGGTCCCCAAGCGTTTTAGCCATCAGTCGGGTCGAAATACCAACTCGCTGGCGCTCAAACATGTATTCCGACAATTCCCGCTTGATGACTAAAACACTTGGCAGCGCCAATGACGGGGTACGTCAAGGGCCACTTCAACGGCAACCGCAACAGCAACGGCAACGTCAAGAACCGCAACCAAGACAATCAACCGTCCAATTAACAAGGCTGCGGCGGTTGCCGTTGCGGTTGCGGTTGACCTACCCCGTCATAGGTGATGCCGGTTATTTCGGCTGTCAGTCGGGAATTGTCGGAATACATGTTTGAGCCGGAGGCGAGTTGGTATTTCGACCCGACTGATAGTCGGAATAATTGGGGACCCGACCAACGGGAGGGCAGCGCGTCTGCGGTCGCTTTCTTTTTGGTTACTTTTTCTGCGGGGGCGCCTAGCCGAAGCAAGAAACAAGTAACTGGCCGCCGGGCCACTCCCGGCAAGCATCCACGGAGCACTAACCGCTTCAATTAGCGCCAATCGACCTTAACCATAACCCGCTCTATTTGCCCCGAGCACCAACCATCCCCCGCATAATAATCCCCACCCGCACCGGCAACAAAACCTCCCCCCCCACACTAGGCACCAACAACTCACTAAGAATATACCGCACCAAAAACTCACAAGCCAGATCCCGATCAATCTGAATCCCAAGTTGCGCATCCCAGGCATCAAACACAATATCCAGCACCGATTTATACCGACTAACCGCCTCACCAAACATCCGCTTAAAAAACCCCAGCGCATATTCCGGCGCCACGGTCAAAATCCGTCGCGCATTCCCATGCCGCAGAAACTGATCGATATGCGCCATCACCGCGTCAAACCGGCTATCAGGATCGTCATGCGGCGCGGCGGCCTCTATTAGCCGCCGATGAAATTGCTGGTGCTGGTGTTCAGTAAACGCATCAAGCAACGCATCCTGCGAAGAAAAATACCGATAAAAAGTACCCCGCGAAATACCCGCGACTTCACACACCGCCAAAATCGAAATACGATCGACGCCAGAAACCAGAATCACCTCTCCCGCCGCCGCAATAATCTCCTGAATGGTGACATCAGAGCGACGATTGCGACCAGCCTCACGCTGTGGCGGCATGGTTAATTCGGCACCCGTCTTGCTGCGCACTGCGGCTTTAGCGGCCACCGGTGTTTGCTCACCACTGGGGCGCTCAGAACCTTTTCCGATGCTGCTGATCAGCTTGCCTATGCGCTGCGGTAACTGCTTGCGGTCGCCTTCGCCCATCACCAGCAATTCGCTCAGCACGTAACGGATTAACATTTCGCAAATCAGCTCCCGATCAAGGGTCACACCCAAACGTTCATCCCAGGCGTCGAAGACGATCTTCAGCGCGTCTTGAAATCGGTCGAGCGAATCCAGAAAAGCATGTTGAAAAAATCCGAATGCGTATTTCGGTGCGACCATTAATAAACGACGGGCTTTAGTTCCCTTAAGAAAATTATCAAGATGCGCGACCAATGCGACAAAACGCTCATCCGGATCTTTGTAAGGCTCCGTCGTCATTAGCAAAGCCTGATGAAAGACTTCCCGCTTATGCTGGGTGAACGCTTCAAGCAATTCATCCTGCGAAGAAAAATAGCGGTAAAAAGTGCCGCGTGAAATGCCCGCGACTTCGCAGACTGACAGAATGGAAACGCGATCAACGCCGGACTCCAGAATGACTTGCTCGGTAGCGATCAAAATTTGATCGATGGTTTTTTCGGAGCGCCGATTGCGTCCCGGTTCGCTGGCCGCATCGATACTGGGACCGGCGAGTGTCGGGAGCATCGGCACAAGCCGTGTGTCTTTCTGAGGCAGGTGCGCCAACGCCAGCGGCAAAAGATCACCACCGCGGGAAATCGCCTGAGTCATTTGTGCGATCTGCGCCAGCAACTGACGGCGATCACCTTTTCTTGGTACCAGCAGTTCGCTCAGTACATAACGGATCAGCATTTCACACACCAGCTCGCGATCAATCCGCACGCCGAGTTGTGCATCCCATGCATCAAACACAATGTCTAAAACTTCCTGGAACCGCTCCACAGAATCATGAAAAATACGATTAAAAAACTTGAATGCAAATTCAGGCGCGACTTCCAGCAGGCGACGGGCTTTACTATGCTTAAGGTAATTATCCAGATATGAGATCAGGGCATTGAAGCGATCTGTCGGCGTCAGGTAGGGTGCCGTGGCCGCATGCAGCGCCATATGGAAGCGGGCGCGCTTATGCTTGGAAAAAGCATCGAGTAACTCATCTTGAGAAGAAAAATAGCGATAAAAGGTGCCGCGCGAGATACCTGCGACTTCGCACACATTCTGGATGGCGACACGGTCCACGCCAGACTCCAGGATAACTTGCTCGGCGGCGGCTAATATCTGATCAATGGTATCGGCTGAACGCTTGTTGCGTCCCGGCTCCCGGACTGGCACTGTCGCGTTGACAACGTCGGTAACTTCTTTTATAGGCATCGACTTTTTGTCCCCTCGGGCTTTGGCGAGCTTTTCCCGATTGCCCGGGCCTGGCAAACTGTCCTCAGTCGCGGTCGTAGTATCAGATTTACGCTCGCGGTTATTCATGTCCGACTCCGTTCCATTACTTGTTTCTTTAAAAAAAAATGCCTGTAAATACATCGATAAATGGATGTTCGCACAGTCGAACCAATTATTCTAGCTGACACATTACTTAATTCCATATTAGAATACTCTTCTCAATTCAAAATAATATTAACCCATTGCCTCTTCTGGAGGCGCGCTCTGGAGAAGACAAGCATGACTAATTTGGCATCCGCCGCCACATGGGCAGTGGGAGAACAGGACACCGTCATCGCTGCGCTGGAGCGCGCCGTGGCCGCGCATCCCGACCGTGTTCTGCTTGATTTCAGCGGTGCGCTGACCACCTACGGCGAAGTAGATAGACTCTCTACCCGGATGGCTAACGCCCTCACGGCGCTCGGCGTGACCAGCGGACAAACTGTTGTGACCATGCTTGATAACAACATTGATGCCGTGATTACGTGGCTTGCCGTCAACAAGTTGTGTGCCGTCAGCGTGCCGATCAATACGGCGTTGCGCGGCGAGTTCCTGCGTCACCAGATTGCCGATGCCAGCACGGCGCTGGTCATTTGCGAGACCGATTATGTGCAGCGAATTGCTCAGTCGGCCCACATCGGAAAAGGCCTGCCCGACGTCAAGCTGATACTTCAGCGCGGAACCAGTAAAGAGGCAATCGACTGCAGTATTGCGCTGGCACCGCTTGATGCGCATCGTGGCGTTGATGACACGCCGCTTAGGATTAAACCTGCTCCGTCTGATCTGGCGTGCCTGATTTATACCTCCGGCACCACTGGCCCCTCCAAGGGTTGCATGTTGAGCTACAACTTCATGTGCAATCTGGCGCGTCTGCAATTGCGTGCCGGGCCTGCGACCGAGAAAGACGTGACGATCACGCCGTTGCCGTTGTTTCATCTGAATGCGCTGGCAGTCGGCATTATTTCCAATATTCTGGTCGGCGCACGCGTCGCGATTGTGCCACGTTTTTCGGTATCCAATTTCTGGCCAGAAGTAGAACGCTCCGGCGCTACCATCGCCTCGATTCTGGGCAGCATGGGCGGATTGTTGTCGCAAGCCGCGGATAGCGAAGCCATGCAGCGTTGCCACGGTCAAATCCATACTGTACGCGGCAATCCGTTCACAGAAGAAGTCAAGGGCATCTGGCGCGAGCGCTTTGGCGCACGTCAGGTCGGCGGCAACGGTTACGGCTTGACCGAAGCCTGTGTCATCACGTCGTTGCCAGCTGGAGAATATGCGGCACCGGGATCGTCGGGCAAACGTATTCCTGATTTTGATGTCCGTATTGTCGATGACCTTGACCGCGAGTTGCCACCCAATACGCCGGGCGAGATCGTGGTGCGTCCTTTGCGCCCGAACATTATGTTCGAGGGCTACTGGCGGCGTCCGGAAGATACGCTGAAAGTCATGCGTAACATGTGGCTGCATACGGGTGACATTGGCAAATTTGACGATGATGGTTTCTTCTATTTCGTTGACCGCAAAAAAGATTACTTACGCCGCCGTGGCGAAAACATCTCCAGTTTTGAAATGGAGACAGCATTTGCATCCCACCCTGACATCGCCGAAGTCGCCGTGCATGCAGTACCGTCGGACAAGGGTGAAGATGACGTTAAAGTCACCGCAATTCTGAAGCCGGGTGCAACACTGAGCGCAGAAGCGCTGTTCCATTGGTCCACCAATGCAGTGCCTTACTACGCGTTGCCGCGCTACATTGAGTTCCGCGAGACATTACCGAAGAACCCGCAAGGCCGGGTGCTGAAGTATGAACTGCGGGACGAAGGTAAAACCAGCACCACCTGGGATTTGGAAGACACCGATATCAAGGTCGCCAAACGCTAAGTACCCCGGCCAGACTTCCTCGCTCTGCGAGGTCGTCTGGCCTGCATCTCTCCTACAAAATCAATTCCCACAACGTTTTAACTACTTCAGTCTTCAGCTTTAGTTCTGGTCTTCAGTCTAAAGACCAATCCCAATCTTTACCCTCAACCGTATCCAAAATTCATGTCGAAAAGCCCCAAATTTCGGGGCTGAGCACGTACGCCTTAATATTCCCTGACCGGCACATGTGCCGGACGCGAGTTGTAGCCTGGCATATGTAATCCGCCATCCACGTGGATTGCTTCGCCGGTCATGTAGCACGACAGATCGGATGCCAAAAATAGTACCGCTGGTGCAATATCCATCTCCGGATCGCCGCTGCGGCCTAACGGTCGCATGGCCGCCGAGCGCTCTGCAAAACCTGGATTGTCCGCACAAAGCTTATGGAAGGTCGCCCCCATCGCGGTTGGTGCAATCGCGTTGACGGTGATATTAAAACGGCCCCACTCGGCTGCGGCACTGCGCGTCAGGCCGAGAATACCTGCCTTGGCCGTGTTGTAATCCGCATGCAACCAGGCGCCGATCTCGACGTCAATCGAGAAAAAATTGACAATCTTTCCGCCACCGCGGGCGCGCATGTGCGGCATCGCCGCCTGCATGGACCACCAGCCTGCCCAGATAGTTGAGTTCAACGTCTGCGCCATCATGGCGTCGGTTTTATCTTCCATCAGCACATTTGGGGTTGGCGCAAAGGCGTTATTGATCAGAATGTCCAATCCGCCAAACGTGTCAACGGCCATCTGCACCGCCGCTACGACGTCAGCCTTTACGCAAACATCAGTTTTAATAAAGACCACGCGCCCGCCCAGTTCTTCCACTTCGCGGGCGACAGCTGCGCCGCTGACCGGATCGATTTCCGCCAAAATCAATGCTGCGCCTTCGCGCGCAAACCGGCGCGCTATGCCACGTCCGATGCCACCGCCCGCGCCTGTGATCAAAGCGACTTTATTATCGAGCATGCCCATATGTCTCCTCTACGTTAATTTATGCACATATTCTACAATATTGTACAATATAGAGGGTTAAGATTTGACGGTTTTAGCTATTTTGTTCCAGACAGCAAACAGGGCTGCAATCGCACCATAAACGTCACTCAGCCCTATACAAAATCGATGTAGAAATGACCGCCTCAGCCCCTGAAAGACGATATAAACCGGTTAAATAAAATTTCAAAATACCGTCGCCAAGGCTAGCGCCGCCGAACAATTTGAGCAGATTTTACTACTACAGGATATTAGACATGACTTTATTTCGACGCCGGATCCAGATAGCGAGTAACGCTTATGGTGACCGTGGAGAAGCAAGGGCGGTGTTGGAGGATGACTTCCATCATTTTCGGGTGGCAGTATTTCATCAGGACGGGATCGTCACTGACGTCGCTGGCTACTCGCTCAGAAATCCCTACACGAGTTGTCCGGCAGCAAGCGGCGAGTTGATGTCTTTGAAAGATATGCCGCTTAATTCGGTCGCCAACTCAGTCATTCGCGCCACGGACGCCAGCGTCCAGTGCACGCACATGCTGGATTTGGCGGGACTTGCGATTGCGGCCGCCAAGCGCGGTATTCAACATCGTCGCTATGACATCGAAGTACCGCGCCGGGTTGGCATCCGCACCTCTGGCAAACTGGTGCGTGACGGCATTGACTTATTGGAATGGCAAATCGAGAACACGATCATTCTGTCGCCAGCGCCTTACGCAGGCATCAATCTGCGCGAAGGCATGGCGCGCTGGGCATTGACGACGCTGCCCGAAGATGAGGCCGAGGCGGCTTTAGTGCTGCGGCGATGCATGGTGATCTCGCGTGGTCGCGAGCATGATCTTGACCTGATGAAAAACGCCGTTGCCAGCGGCAATTGTTACGCCCAGCAAGTGGATCGGGCCGCTCAAAGCTTACGGATAATCGGTTCGACGCTGGATTTTACGGTTGCGCCAGAATTGCTTTGCGCTGTGGATCAAGACTGGATCAATTTTAAGCAAAGCGAATAAATAGAAAAAAAGGCACCGGTCTGCAACCGGTGCCTTTTGCGATAACTTGCGATAACGTCAGCCTGCGGACTACCGGTTAATAATCGCTGTAATTTTTGCGTGAGGACCAGCAACTTGCGCTGCCCACGCCTCCGCGGCTTGATCCAGCGTAAAGTCGGTAGAGTAATCGACGACAATCTTTTGCTCTTCAGCGATGGTCAACAAACGCTCCCAGATAGCGCGCCGATCAGCAGGCAGACGCTGCCCGGTGCCGATGCAAGACAATGTGCGGAACAGCAAATCGGCGATGTCCAGATTAACGATGCGGCCAGAGCCCGTGCCTATGGTCAGGATGCGCGCACCCCAACGGGTGGCCTTGAGCGCGTCCAGCATCGGTTGCCCGCAGACCAGATCAAGCACGACATCAAAGCCGCCATTAGATGCCGCCTTCAATGCAGCGGCATTATCCGTGCCATCCAGACATACAACGGCGTCAGCGATACCTCTTTCCAATAAGCGATCCAGCGCCTGCGCGTTGCGCGCCGCAGCCACAACCCGCCCGGCACCCAGATAACGGGCAAGTTGCAGCGCGATTTGGCCAAGTGTGCCGGTACCGCCTAAAATCAGTACATTCTCACCCTTTTGGATCTTCGCGAATTCAAGCGGAACAAGCGCTCCGGTCGCAGCGATTCCCATGGTGATGGCGGTGTTGTCGTCGATATGATCAGGAACATCCCACACTTCTTCCTGCGGCACCAAAACCCGCTCGGCCCAGGCACCAAATGGCAGTACCGCGCGCTCGCCAAAATACACGCGCCGTCCATCCGGTGCGCGTCCGACGCCCTCACCCCGAATCACGCAAGGGTAAGCAACGCCAAGACGATACGCGCCCAACACGTCCCAACCACCTAATCCGGCAGTATCAACGTCGATCAAAATCGCGCCGTCTTGCGGTGCGGGATCTTGAAATTCTTTTACTACCGGCAGAGCACCACGCTCGGTAATTACGGCTGCACGCATTGGATTTCCCTGAAATTATTGGGTGAATTTACGCGCAGTGTTCCATCCACTTTGCGTAAATCTTATTACAAAAATATAGCGAGGTTAGGCGTACCCAAGACTGCCTGATCAAGAATAATCTCACGTCGTGCCAGCTTAAAAGCGCCGCTCTCCGTCAGTCTGATGACGTCATGGCGCTCGCCGCTAATCAGATCAAACTCATCCGAATTAAAACGACTACGAGTGATCAGCATGTAGCTTCGTACCGAAAATTCATTGGCTATTTGGGTAGTCTCTACAAATACATTCGTCACCAGACGACGGGTACGTGACGGCGGATCTTCTGCCCATGCGCTTTTAGTCGCCGTCAGGCGTGCAACGCGACCCATGATCGAGCGATAATTGTCGTGAAAATGCTGTACCGTGCGGATGATCGACTTAGCCTGATCGACCAATGAGCGTGTCTCGCGCAGCGGCGCGGTGTAGAGAAGATCGGTATCGAGCATCTCTGTCCACTCTTTCAGGCGAATCTGGTCTAACAGGCGCGCTTCGTCGTACAAAAATTCTGTCAAACGGTTATACATATCCGCACCGACCGATATGCGCTGCGGTTGAAATTCTGCAGTAGCCGGGGAGGCAACCGCCTCAACGCCGGAACTGGTTTCTGCTAATGTCATGCAATACTCCTAAAATTTGGTGGACGCCAATCGGACCAGGCGTTTATTAAACCCTGCTCGATCCGACCGGTTTACAAGCTGATTAAATATTATCTTTGGTCATCAGCTCGTGCCAATAAGTCCACCAATGCCACTGCGTATCATCTTTGGTAAAGCCTTCGTTCACAATGCCTGGGCCCGGCCAGCCTTCTGGTGCGCCGGTCTCAAACATCGCCTGATACTTCAGGGTTGATTTGCGTCCCATCGCACCTTTTGCGGAGACCGTCATGTGCGGCCAGGTATCTGAATCGTCTTGCTCAACCATGCCCGAAGTACCGAACAACTGAATACTTTGTTCCAGCATCTTTTGGCGCATTTCTGGTGGTGTGTCGCGCTCGGCCAAAATCCAGTTGATGAATTCCAGCTTGTCCGGACCGCGCGGTACGTAAGCATGGATCAGCGTTAAGCCGACCACGGTACCGTCTGATTGCGGAATATAAACAAAGGCAAACAGGATGTTCGGAAATATTCCACCAACCTGTGGCGGCATTGATACCATTACTTTGAGCTGATCTTCGCTCAGGTTACGCTTTAGCTGCGGCACCATTTCTTTGGTCACGCCTGGTGGCGGCAGCGCATTGAGCTTTTCATCGAGCGACAACTCGGCTGGATTCAGACCGGTGAGCTTGACAATTTTTCTGGCCAGATCGATACAGCGCAGCGCGTGTCCGTGCGGTGAACTGACTTCAACGCCGACCATTTCTGGGCTTAGATCACTGCCTTCAGTACCGGCATCTTTTTTGGCATAGTTGCCGACTTCACCCAACCAGCGATGCAAAGTCAATGTATGGAAACCGTCCGCAGCAGATTGCTCGCCGGCGGTCTTCCAGTTGGCGCGCACCATAAAGCGCTGTGGCGGCCCGAGGACTTCCAGACCACGGTCGCTGCGCTGAAACAGCATGTCGAAATACCACTTGGTATCGCCAAGGAACTCTTCAAATGATGGGCCGCCGATATCCCATGTAGCAAAAATCAAACCGCCATATAAAGTAACACGGGCTTTTTTCAGACCAAGTTCTTCTTTCAGCATAATCTTGCCGTGCATCATTTCGCGCTCAACCGGCGCGCCAATGAAGTCGCCGTTAGGACGGAAAGCCCAGCCGTGATAATTACACTTATGGATTTTGGTATTGCCTGCATCGGCAGTACAAACCCGCATGCCACGATGTGGACAGACGTTTAACGTAACAGCGACATCTGCATTGTGGCGGGCCACGATGACAGAATCGGAACCCATATCGCGCAATACAAAATCGCCGTCTTTAGGGATTTCTGACTCATGCCCCAACAACAGCCAGGTCTTACAGAAGATCCGCTCCATCTCCAAATCGTACAGTTCGGGATCGGACAATGTCCGCATTTGCACTTCGCGCGTTGCCGGATTAATTAAATCTGTGATCCTGGTACCGTCGCGCAGCGTTGTACTCGTGTTCGTCAACATCTCCGTCTCCTTGCTTTTTATATGGGGTTTAATCTGCCGAATTATTATATATGACAGTTTTATCGTTTCTGTATAATTTTTAAAATAAATTAGCGTATTTTATGGACAACTTTTTATAAAGTGCCTCATTCTGGTTTGGTGATAAGCGTCCGCAAAATGCCGATTTGCTCTACTTCCAGCTCCACGATATCGTTCGGTTTCAGGTAGCGCAACTGCTCCAGACCACAACCGTTACCGACTGTACCGGACCCTAAAAACTCACCAGGATAAAGCGTCTCGGAGCGCGAGATGTGCGCAATCAGATCCTCAAACTGCCATCGCATATCGCGTGTATTGCCCCGTCCCCACTCTTCCCCGTTGACCCGTGCGATCATGGTCAGGTTGTAGGGATCTTCAATCTCATCGGCTGTTACCAGACAAGGCCCCATCACATTGGCAGTATCAAAGTCCTTGCTTTTAGCAGGGCCAAGCATGCCGGACATTTCTAATGCCTGGGCGTCGCGTGCGCTGACATCATTGAAGATCGTGTAGCCGAGAATGAAGTCGCGTGCATCGTCACGGCTGACATCTTTCGCGCGCTTGCTGATGTAGCAGCCAAATTCCAATTCAAAATCCAACGCCCTGGAATAACTCGGCCAAATGACATCTTCATCGGCACCGATCACCGCAAACCGGTTACATTTGTAATAAATCGGCTGGCGATTAAAGGTCTCGATCACCCGATCGTCTGCACCTGTATTCATAGCCTTCAATGCGGCTTCCGGGTCCGGCTCACGCTTGACGCGAGCGCGCCGCGCAGCCGCAAAACTTTGCTTTAAGTGCAACTCGAAACAAGAGCAGTCACGCATTTGTGGCGGCGGCTGAATGGGCGCGCGCAGCTTTACATCCGCACGCTGACGCACGGAGACTATCGGTGCCCGCGTAACCAGCAGCCGCGCCAGTTCCAGACCTTGTTCGCCCGCATCAACCAATGCCTGAATGCTTTCCAGCGCCGGATGCGCGCCACCATAAATGTCCCCATAGGCGGCCTGAAAATCGACGACCTGCTGGTCGCTATTAATGAACGCGCCGGAACGCTGCATGCCTTGTAAATCTACGAATGTGACGAGTCTCATGCCCGATGGCTCCTGTAGGCGCTGCGACGTTAGGCGCGGCGCTGATGCTGGTAAAAAGAAATTTTATAGCGATAAATAACGCATTGGCCGACTGACGAAATGGCTGCCAATGTTATAAAAAAGACGGTGAGTTAATACACATCGCCATCGATCAGGACTGATCGCAGCGGTTTAGACGCGGCCTCCGACAGGGAGACATGCACCAGTGATAGGTGCCGCATCGTCGGACAACAGAAAGGCGATAACAGCCGCTAATGCTTGCGGCGTCACCCAGCGGCTGGCGTCAGCGTCCGGCATGTCGGCGCGATTGGCGGGTGTATCAATAATGCTGGGCATGACTGCATTCACCGTCACACCATGGTCTTTAAGCTCTTCCGCGAGTGCTTCGGTAAAGCGTGCCACGCCAGCCTTAGACGCCGCGTAGGCACCCATACCCAAGCCTGCCTTCAGTGAGGCAAGTGCTCCGGTGTTGATAATCCGGCCTCCGCCATGCGCCAGTAACAGATGCGGCAACGCGGCTTGTGCGCTGACAACGGCGGTGCGCAGATTCATTGCATACATCCGGTCCCAGGTGTCAATGCTGCCAGCCTCAATGGTCTCCCAGCTAAAGCCGCCGGCGACATTGACCAGTGCATTGATACAGTGACTGCCTTGCATGGTGCGCAATTGTTCCGAGACGGTATTAAACGCCGCGGTTGCCGCTGCCGGATCGGAAAGATCGACATCGCCGAGGCGTATCAGATTAGCAATGGCTGGGGCCTCCGCACCAGTAGGCACCGGGGCACGATCCAGAAGGATAACGCGCGCACCGCGCTCAACCAATAACGCACCGACGGCGCGCCCAAGGACGCCGAAACCGCCGGTAACGACAACGTTTTTACCGTGAAGTTGGGTAGACATAAATAAGTTACTCATGAGAATTTAATATGAAGATAAAAAAGCGGCGCTAAGAAGAACCACTGAAAATCGGCGCGTACCGCACGGCGCTATGCGCGAACAAAACGCAAAAAGAGCGGGAATTCGGCAGTAAGCCCTGACATTACAGTTATTAGACATATTTAAGAAATATGTACTGATATTACACTACAATACCTGACATCGCAAAACAGAACAGAGGACGCCATCATGAGCAGGAAGCTGCCCGCATTGAACGCTGAAAACACTGCATTCTGGCAGGGAGGCAAAAACGGCGAACTGTTGATATACCACTGCGCGCCCTGCAATACCTGGTTCCACCCCCCGGCACCGGTGTGCCCCCACTGCGCCAGTTTTGAGGTGGGCCCGCGCCCGGTTTCTGGAAAAGCAACGGTTCTCAGCTATAGCATCAACCATCAAAAATGGATACCCGGCCTGGAGGTGCCGTATGTGGTGGCGATCGTTGAATTAGCCGACCAAAAAGGTTTGCATTTCGTCACCAATATTGTTGATTGCGCGCCAGACGAGGTCACCATCGACATGCCGGTACATGTGACTTTTTTGCAGATAGAAGACGTCTGGCTCCCATTATTTGAAAAGGATGCGCAATGAGCAACCAGTTTGATCGTCTGTTTGAGAAAGATGTCGCCATTAGCGGCATCGGCCAGTCCGAAGTCGGGCGTCCCTCTTCCAAATCGGCAATGCGACTCACCGTCGATGCCTGCCTTGAGGCGATTGCCGATGCAGGCCTTGAGCGCAGCGATATCGATGGTGTGGCATGCTGGCCTGGCGACAATAACAACGGTAATAGTTTTTCGCCGGTCGGTCCGAGCGCCTTAAAAAGTGTGCTTGGCCTTGATGTCAACTGGTTCGGCGGTGGTTACGAAGGCCCCGGTCCCTTGACCGGTCTGATCAACGGGGCGATGGCAATTGCTACCGGTCTGTGCCGCCATGTGCTGGTATTTCGCACAATCACTGAGTCAACCGGACGCCTGACCGACAAGACCGCAGGCGCGCTCAGCAATAAAACCGTTGGTCGCGACACCAGTTATTTTTGGCAATGGCATACGCCATTTAATGTACATTCCGGCATCAATTTGATGGCCTTGTACGCGCAGCGCCACTTTCATGAATACGGCACCACCTCCGAGCAACTTGGTCAAATTGCCATTAACGCCCGTCGCAATGCCGCAGTGAATCCTAAAGCGGTATACCGTACGCCCTTGACGCTGGACGATTACATGGCGTCAAGGATGATTTCCAGCCCGTTAAGGATGCTTGATTGCGACGTGCATTGCGATGCGTCGACCGCGATTATCCTGTCACGGGTGGATGCTGCGAAGGATGGACCGAACCCGCCGATCCGGATCGAGGCTATCGGTGCTGCGTTAAATCAGCCATGGTCGTGGGATCAGATATCGCTGACCGAAATGGCGACTTTCGATGTGGCGCGGATGATGTGGTCACGCACCGATCTGAAGCCTTCCGATGTCGGGTCGGCGCAGCTTTATGACGGCTTTTCGATTCTGACAATGATCTGGCTCGAAGCACTGGGATTGTGCGGACGCGGAGAAAGCGGTGCCTTCGTTGAAGGCGGTCAGCGGATTGCCCGTGATGGGATATTGCCACTCAACACAAATGGTGGACAACTGTCGGGTGGACGCACGCACGGTTTGGGCTACGTGCACGAGGCATGTCTGCAACTATGGGGACGCGCCGGTGAACGACAGGTTGCACCGCATCAGGTTGCGGTGACGGCCGCTGGCGGCGGACCACTTGGAGGAAGTTTATTGTTAGTGAGAGACTAACTGTTCAACCAATAAGTTACGCCAATGAGTTACACCAATGAGTTACACCAATGAGTTACGTCATTAAGTTACGCCAATAAGTTACGCCGGCATCGTCGGCGTAACAGTCCCACCTTCATCTGATCAAGCCACCGCCATGGCGGGTAAAAACCGCCGATAAAAACGCGCGCCAAAACACAGCAACAATGGTACCAAGTCTGAATACTGGAAAATGCGGGAAGGTAAGCATCGACGCAAAACGGCGCCAACGTCGTCAGCGCCGCCAGTATCCATGCAAGGGTCGTCGGGCCAATCCCTAATATCGGCAAGGCTGTCGGAGATGCACCTGAATGTTTATCTACGGATATAGTATTTCTAGAGCGAGGTAGAACATCCCTCTTCGAGTTAACACAAGGGGAAACAATATTGAAGGAAAATTGCCCAATTGGGGCCTCGCGTCCTGTCGACCTAAAATTCACCGACCGTCAAAGAATAATTTTTCTTTAAATCGCCTTAAAAACACCCGCGACACGATCTTTCTGAACCTTGTTCCAATCGAATACTGTTCCGTTCATTGCGACATAGACACCGAGCGGCAATAACTGCGCGGCACCGCACGCATAGCCCAGATTAAACAAGGCATCCGAATTGGCGACTTTGTACGGAATCATGGCACCCGTTACCACTATCGCTTTGGGGAGCCCGGCCGCGCCCAGAACAGCCACGGTCTCTTGCATCGTATCGGTCCCGTGAATAATGACGATGGCTTCTTCCGCCGCGTTCACGCAAGATGCCAGTACACGACCGCGGTCGATATCTTGCATATCGAGCGAATCCAGCAGTGGCAACTCCTCTAGCGCATGTGCGGCAGTGATGCGCGTACGCGCGAGCACCTCGGGCAAATGGCTGGCGGAGAACGTCAGCTTGCCCTTGATTTCGTCGTAATGTTTATCAAATGTGCCGCCGGTGGCAATGATGCGGAGAGCCATAGGAGTTAATTGCCCTTGTTTGGTGGCGTCTTCTCTAGCATAGTGTTTTGTATGGGCTGCTAATTCTTGTTTTGGTATTATTTCTTTTCTGTTGATGTTCTGCACCTTTTTCCGACTCCACATAAAAAGATCGAATCCTTGCTTCACGACCATAGGTCTTATGGTGGAGTTTTTACTCTTTTCACTGCTTACCTGTGCGACAGAAAATAGGTTGGGCGCAGCCGGACTAACGCCCGTGACGCGTTTACCCAGGCTATTTTGTCGATAGCTACCCTTAATGTTCTGTCGATTGTTTTTCAGGTTTAACGCAGTTTTATGAGAATTGCAGGCAGGGAATATGGGATTTACGTTAGGAATTGGCATAATGTTTGGTCAGAATTGAGCACGAAAGATAGCCGACTAGGGCAAGTGGATACTGTCAGCACGGGCGTCAGCCGTGTTGAAAATTGTTAATCTTGATTCGTCGCTACTGTATACGGACTATCCGTCGTTGACTTCTGAAAATCGTACATTTGCTTAAAAATTTTTTTGTGGTGGATTTGGACAATTTGATGCGTAAAAGAAAGGGGAAAAGCACTATTTATTTACCAGTTCCCACGCCTTGAAATCAAAACCTTCCACGCTCGCTACCTGCGGAGTAAGCAGCGGTGCTCGGGCCAGAACGCGCCGCGCCGCCATATGATCGCCGGGGCGGTTCAACGTCTCGACAGCCACCAACTGGTTGCGCCTGAAACATAGAACAGACATCTGTTTGTCTGCCGCGGAGCCTAAAACAACGGTCGCATCGGCCCCGTCATGCAAGCCGACAATCTGCAGCTTCAAATCGCGTTGGTCGGTCCAAAACCATGGTAATGCGCTGTAAGGCGCTGGCTTTCCGACTATCCGCGCCGCAACATTGCGTGCCTGATCCACTGCATTTTGTACTGATTCCAAGCGAATATAACGGTCTACCAAATGACTCGGAAAGGCGGCTGCATCGCCAATTGCAGAAATCGACGGATCCTGTGTCAGCAGATTTGCATCGACCTTGATGCCATTGTCAATATCCAGACCGGCCTCTGCTGCCAGTCGGATATTCGGAATGACGCCGATGCCAAACACCACCAGATCAGCGGGCAGCTTGCGACCGTCCGTGGTTACAACGCCGGTCACTTTGCCGTCAGTGCCCTCAATCTGCGTCAGCCCCTGATGAAAATCTAAATGGACGCCCCATGATTCATGGGCGGCGCGAAATGCCTCGGACATCTCCACCGACACGGCGCGTGCCATCGGACGGTCACCGAGTTCAAGCACGTGTACGGAGGCACCTAGCGCAGAAGCGACAGCGGCAAACTCCAGACCGATAAAACCAGCGCCGATGACAATCACATTGCGGACGTCTTTTAGTCGGGGTATCAATGCATCGGCGTCAACCATCGTCTTAAGGCCGAATACTCCATCAAGGTCGGCACCCGGCACCGGAAGCACACGATTGTGCGCGCCGACTGCCAGTACCAGATGGTCGTAACCGATAGCTGCGCCCGAAGCGAGGCTGACGCGACGGTTGGTGCGATCAATTGCGCTGACCGCTTCATTGACTAGCGTAATCCGGTGTTCAGCGTAGTATTCGGCAGGCCGGAAGCGCAAGTTGGTCACGCCGATCTTGCCCAGCATGTAGGCTTTAGATAACGGCGGGCGCTGGTATGGTAAACCAGCCTCATCGCCGATCAGAGTAACCTCGCCCTGAAATCCCTCCTGACGTAAAGAGGCAGCAACCTGGTAACCGGCCTGACCGGCCCCGACAATAACGACAGACGCAACAGACGCAACAGACATGAAATTTCCTTCAATTAAAAATATTCGGTACGGCTATGGTACGGCTATGGTACGGCTATTTTGGGGCCGGGTAGCGCCCAAGGGTCAACAATAATAAAGGGCCGATGATAAAGCAGGCCGTGCAATAGCTCAGCAAAGCGGTATAGGACCCCGTCATCTTGAACATCGCGCCAAACAATATTGGCGACGCTGCGGCACCCGCTGTAATCAACCCGAGGTGCAAGCCGAACAAGCGACCATAGTCCCGCAAGCCAAAATAGCGGGAAACCAGATAGGCAGCAAGATCGAACTCCGCACCGGCACCGATCCCTACCAGCAGCGTCGCCCCTATGAGCAACGGAACGTTGGACCCGACCATGCCGAACAGCACGCAACCCAACGCAGACAAAGCTAATGTTACGGCGGCAACGCCCGGTGCCCAAAGGCGGTCCACCAGGTAACCAACGACAACGCGACCTAAAATGAGCGAGATACCGAAACTGCTAAATATCTGACTGGCTTCAATTGCAGAAATGCCGCGAAAGCGCATTAGCGGTACGCCGTTTGTGACGATTCCCAGAATTGCCGATACTGCCAGCGTTAATGCAACATTACAGGCCCAAAATTTGCGCGAGCGGCATCCTTCCCGAAATGTCAGGCCTGAAAGATCGATCAGTTTTGCAGCGCTTTTAACTGCTTCGGGATGCGCTTTTTTGCCTGGCGCAGCGGTGGTCATCCAGAAAAACACTAACGGAATTGCCAGCACGGTTGCCATCAATGCCATCGTAATAAAGCCGGCCTGCCAATTCCATTTTTGGGTCACCGTCGTGATCAGCGGCGGCATCACAATCGCAGCAATCCCGGTACCGGATAAGGTCAGCGCAAGCGCCAATCCGCGGTTGCGTTCAAACCAGAGATTGATAAGATGTGTCCATGTGACCTGCAACGTACCAAATCCTGCCCACGCAATCAGCGTGAAGCCCAGATACAGGGTCCAGATGGATCCGCCAATCTGGGTTAGCAACAAAAACCCGCAAGCTAGTGTCACCAGCGAAAACAATGTCACCCGACGAATTCCGAAACGCTTGTTTAGCCAGCCGACAACCTGCGAAGAAATAATCGCGCCCAGAAACAAAAATGCTATCGCTGGTTGCAGTTGCGCCGCGGTCCAGCCGAATGCTTTTTCCAGCGGCACCACCATCGAACCAAAGCCATACAATAAGGTCGCGTTCACGCTGGTGGTGACGCCCACAATGGCGACTAGCAGTGCTCGCCAGCCAAGTTTGAATTCGGTCAGATCGAGAGCCGCCGAGGCGACTCCAGAAGCGGGGATTGATGACTCGGCAGTTTGCACGCCCGTTCTCCTAAAAATAGTATTCTTTTACCGTGGAACCGCAGTGCCGTTGCGCCGAGTCAACCCGTTAGCTTACAAAGTATTCGATCCAACTTTCTCAAAAAATCCACGCATCGCCGCCATAGATGGCGTGTGACTCGAAAATCCGCCGTCCGCCGCCAGCGTGTGTCCGGTAATAAAGGACGACTCATCACTCGCAAAAAAGACCACGATATCAGCCAGTTGCCGTGGCGTACCCAGTGCTGGCGTCAAATGATTATCCAACAGGATTGTCTTGATTTCCGGTGGCAGCGGATGACCGGCGTTCTCCACCAGTCCGATCTGAATAGCGTTGGAGCGAATTCCCTGCTTGCCATATTGCGCGGCAATCGACTTGCTGAGCATAGCGACGCCAGCTTTTGAAGCGGCGTAGGCTGACAGCGTCAAATCTCCTTGCGCACCAAAACCAGAGGTAGCAAAAAGGACCGAGCCGTTTCCCTGGCGTAACATCACCGGTATCACATGTTTAGAGCAAAGCATTGCACCACGCAGGTTCACTGCCATCGCACGGTCCCAGGCGTTGACATCCATATTACAGATATCCCGATCAGCGGCGCGCTGGGCGGAATTCAAAATGGCGGCGTTATTGTATAGCACGTCAATGCGACCAAAGCGTTCGACCGTTGCCGCGACCATGGCCGCTACTGCTTCCTCGGACGACACATCTGCGCACAGTGCGAGCGCTTGACCGCCCTGCTCCACGATAGCTGCGGCGACCGATTCAGCCCCAGCCATGTCAATATCGGCCACGGCGATAGCTGCACCGTGCAGTGCAAGCACGCGCGCGCATTCAGCACCCAGTCCACCACCGGCACCGGTGATAACGGCCACTTTGCCTTCTAATCTACGAATATTCATCAGGTTCTCTCGGGTGTGAGCCTACGACGGGCACATTAAGTAATTAGCTGCCAGTAAAGACAGGCGCGCGCTTTTCGCTAAAGGCTAAAGCCGCTTCTTTGACATCCATGGTCGGAGCCAATAGTGCAAACAAATTCAGCTCAAGATCTAAACCAGTCTTAAGATCGAGGTCTAGCGCATCACGGGCTGCACGCTTGACATACATAGTCGCGGCGGGTGACTTGCTGGCAATTTTTAATGCCAGCTCGCGGACTTCATTAACCAATAGTTCGGCGCTCGAAGATACTCGCGTGACGAGGCCAATGTTCTTGGCTTCCGTAGCGCCAATGCGGTCACCAGTCAGCAACAAGTCAAGCGCGTGGCCGGGTCCGACAACGCGTGCCAGACGCTGGGTACCGCCGCCGCCGGGGATCAATCCCAGACCGGTTTCCGGGACCGAAAACACCACGTCAGGCGCAGCAAATCGGATATCGCAGGCCAGCGCCAGTTCCATACCGCCGCCCATACAATAGCCGTGAATGGCAGCGATGATCGGCTTACCGACTTTATCCAGTGCCTCGATCCAGCGCTTCTTTTCTATGCGCTGGCGTACTTCGATGGAAGTCTCTGCGGCACGTTTTTCTTTGATATCGGCACCGGCGCAAAAGCCCCGCGTGCCTTCTCCACGAAATACGATAATCCGTATTTCTTTGTCCGCATCCAGCAGTTCAAGCGCTTGCGGGATACCAATCCGGATTTCGTCGTTAATCGCATTCAACTGGCCCGGACGATTTAATACCACCCAGCCGATTTTGCCATCGCGCTCAATCAGAACGGAAGCGTTGATAGCGGTGACTTCTATCCCCTCCCGGTGTGTTCCGCCATCGGTTTGTCCCACCGACGCGGAGTGGCTGGTTAGCATTCTTCGAACTCAAAAATCTGCCCGCGCAACTCTTGCGGATCAATCCGGATCAATGGCTTGCCGCCGACTGATTCCGACGCCTCAATCCATGTGAATTTGGTACCGCGTTCACGCAGGTCTTCTGCCTTAGCTGCCAGACCGTGCACACCAATACGGATGTAATACGGTCCCGGACCCCAGTTGTTGACATAATGTCCGGCGTCGCAATCCCATTTGGTCGCCTCGATCACGTCTAGCGACGCGCTGTTTGGCAGTGTGAAGCCCATGCGCGCGCGGCGATAGCCTTCCTGCGCAAACGATTCCACTGCACCGACTGGCTCCCAATCCAGATTTTTACTGACTTTGCTTAATGTATCATCGAGATTGCGCACCAGAAAGCCACGTGCCGTCACGCGCAACATATCACCGGGCTTAGGGTCCCGCGCTTGCGGCGCTGGGATCGCGAAGGTTTCTGCTGGCATTTGCAACGGCTCCATCGGCATCACTTCAATGCACAAACCGCCGTCAACGGACGGCTGGTAACGCGGATTTTCTGGCGTCACGCCAAGCCAGAGACGATCGAATGGCATTTCTGGTGTGCGTTGCGCCATACGGAATGGCAGGCGACGGCGCATCAAATTTTCAACAAATTTATCGAATTTCACGCCATTCATCGCCAGCACAATCGAGTGCGTTTGCAACGGACGATGCTTACCCTGATAGCTCTCAAGACTTTGCAAAAACTCATGAAATAAAGGATCACCCGGATTAGGACGGTCCAGATGCACTTGTGGCTCTACCCGGGTTGGCGCTACCGCCAGCGATTTATGCACCCGCAAAAAGTGCGCAATATACGGATGATGATCAAAGGCCTGTCGCCACCGTTCATGCTTATAAATCCCCAATTTATTCACCAACAGTTCGGTCATCCCATCAGGGTCCGATACCATCATGTCCGCAGACATCAGAAGTTCAAACATAGTTTCTCCACTTATTTTATTGTGCATACCAGACATGCAGTTTGGTTATCGGTTACGCCTCAACGCCTGTCGATAATTGTTTTTCGGAAACAGGCAAATCTGACGCCGGATCCTTAACAGTGGCTTTTGGATTGAGCAAAAAATGTGAAAGTGCCGGAATCAAAATCAGCGCTCCCAACATATTCCACAGAAACATGAACGCCAGCAAGATGCCCATATCTGCCTGGAATTTAATCGGTGACCAGGCCCAGGTAATTACTCCGGCGGCCATCGTCAATCCGACCAGCGCCACCACTTTGCCGGTAAAATCCAGCGAGCGACGGTAGGCGACAGTCAGACTTTCTCCACGGCGCTGCATGACTAACTGAACACTAAGCAAATACAGCGCGTAGTCAACCCCGACGCCGACGCCGACCGCAATCACCGGTAAGGTCGCTACTTTTAATCCGATACCCAGCCATACCATTAAGGCTTTGCAAATCACGGTTGTCATCAGCAAAGGAATCATCGCAACGACGGTGGCGCGAATACTGCGGAAGGTCACCAAGCAGAGCAATGCGGTCGCGCCGTATACCGCCAGATACATGGTGATGATGCCTTTTTCAACTTCGATATTGGTCGCTGCTTCGATACCGGCGCTACCCGCCGCCAGCAAGAACTGCACTGGCTGGGCTGATTTAGGTCCGGCATCGTTTGCGGCTGAGAATTTTTCGGTGGCGTTCAATACGCGGGTCAGCGTGTCGGCCTTATGGTCCGCCAGGTACGCGACCAAAGGGGACACCGAACAACTTACATTGGTGGAGTCAGGCGCAGCGACGATTGCAGACGACACTGCAGTGTTAATGATGTCCTGATTGCGACTGATCGTCATCCACTTGCCGTTACCTTCGAATTGTCCCGAGGTAATAAATGGCACGATGTTAGCCAGCGATACCGTGGTTTGTACACCCGGTGTCTCACGTAAAATCGTGGCCAGGCTGTCCATTTTTTGCAGGATTGGATACATCCGGCAACCTTCGTCGGGCGTTTTGACGATGACAACGAACTGATCGCTTGATAACTGGTAGTGCTGTGTAATGTAAGCGTTGTCACGGTTATAGCGGGAATGCGCGCGCAGTTCTGGCGCACCGGCGTCGAGGTCGCCGATCTTTAAATGCATCATCACTATCGCGCAGAGAATGGTGAGCAAGCCGCCAGCGACCAGAGCAACGCTGGCCCAGCGACGATGCGTCAGACAGTCGAGGCCTAACCATACGCGGGCGAGGATGCCGGAGGATGGGGTTGCCACTTTATTTTCACCGGCAGCGCGCAGCGCCGCTTTAGGGCTAACACCGATGTAAGACAGCGTTACCGGAATCAAAATCAACTTGGTGAAAATTAGCACACTGATACCGATACTGGTGGTCACGGCCAGGTCGCGGATTACGGGAATATCGATAATTGCCAGCACCGCGAAGCCGACAATATTGGTCAACAGTGCGGTCAATCCCGCAAAAAACAAGCGACGGAAAGTATACCGGGCAGCGACGTATTTATCGGTGCCACGGCCGATGTCTTGCAAGATGCCGTTCATCTTTTGCGCACCGTGCGACAGCCCGATGGCAAAGATCAAAAATGGCACAAGCGTTAAATAGGGATCAAGTTCATAACCCAACAACTTCATCAAACCCAGCAGCCAGATTACCCCGGCGATCGAAACCGAGACCAACAATATTGTGCTGCGGATACAGCGTGTATACAAGTACACAAAGACGAAAGCGATCAGTACCGATACTGCAAAGAACTTTAGTACTTCTTTTAGTCCCGAGATCAGGTCTCCGGCCAACTTGCCAAAACCGACGATGTGGACGCCGATTGTCGGACTTTGAAAGACCCGTATCTTGGCTTCCAGCGCATCGGAAAAATCGCTGTAATTCAACGCTTTTTGGGTTTCAGGATTGACGTCCAGTAAAGGTGTAACGATCATCGTGGATTTTAGATCGCCTGCTACCAGCGCGCCTACGATACCGGCCCGCGCAATATTATTTCGTAGCTGCTTGATTGACTCCGGGCTACCGTTATAGTCTGCTGGCATTACTGCGCCGCCATTAAGACCGTCTTCGGTGATCTCTTTCCAGCGCACAATGGGCATCCAGATCGATTTCATCCAGGACCGGTCAACGCCGGGGATCAGGTACAGCGTGTCGTTAATTTTACGCAGCGTTTCAAGATAGGCTGGATCGTAAATATTGCCGGTCTTGTTTTCTACAACAATGCGAATGCTGTTACCGAGACCGGGTAACTCTTTTTTGTACGTGAGGTAATTTTTGATGTACGGGTTGCCGGTCGGCATCATCCGTTCAAAATTGGCGTTGACTTCAAGCCGACTTGCAAAAAAGCCCAGCACCACCGTGACCAGCAGGCAGGCAATCAAAATGACTGGCCGGTTATTGAAGATGAAACGTTCAAGCCATGATCCGGACTGGCGATCGAAATCGCGCACGTCACGGACGGCTGGCATATTAATACTTTCGTCGATATGGCTGCTCATATGATTTTCTCTTGACTCTTTCTTGACTGTCTTTGCGTGTCGCCCTAAGGCAACGGCGGACATTTAAGCGGGTGACATTTAATTAATGTGCGCTAACTGTGTGCTAACCGTGTGCTAACCGCGCCTATGAGGTTTATGGCGCGGTCGCAGGAAGGCTAACAATATTGATGCCCGCCAGACCCATTGTGACGATAGCGCCGCCACTAGGCACCGCGCCATACACCTCACTGGCGCGCTTGACCTTGAATGCTTTGGCCGAACCGCCAACTCGGTCGGTGCTCAACATATCACCTGCCTGCGAAACAAATAATAAATCCTGCCCGCTACCCGGAAACGCTGCGACGATATTATCGGATAGGCCAGTGTTGACCTGGTTCCACTGCGCGCCTTCATCGACACTGACGTAGGCATTGCCGCGCAAGCCATAAGCGACAAGGAGATCTTTTTGGATGTACAGACCGAAATACGATCCCTTGTAAGGACTCGACATTTTTACAAATCCGTCGCCAGCAGAATTAAGACGGCGTAAAAAGCCCTGCTCGCCAGCGATATACACTTGTCCGGCAACGCCGTTGACGGCGTATATGTGGTTCATATGATCGTTCTCGGTGCGCTCAATCCAGGGCGTCCAGGTGACGCCGCTATCCGTGGTGTGGAGGATTAGCCCGAAAGCACCGACCACAAAGCCTTCGCTATTGTTGGCGAACCATACGTCCAGCAGAGGATAAGGATAGACACCCGGCGTCGCAGATTGGGCCGCCGAGGCTTTGGCATCGTTCATAACGCTTGTCGCTACGGCATCACCGGCAGCACTCCGCGCGGTATACGTTTTTAAGATGATATTGAGAATGGCACGACCGTCCAGAGCGCGTCTCCAACTCAAGCCACCATCAGTGCTCTTCAAAACGACTGCATCATGCCCGACTATCCAACCATGATTAGCATCGCTGAAACGGATCGCAGTCAGATCAGCCGCCACCGGACTCGCAACTTGGGTCCAGCTTTTGCCTGCGTTAGAAGACATCAAAATCAGGCCGCGCCGACCCACCGCCACCAGATTCGGTCCGGCTTTAGCCACGCCGACCATTAAGCTATGTGTAGCCAACGACGATGGACTTGCCGCAGTAGTCAGTGGATCGTTAAAGCTTGCGTCGGGTGCAGTCGCACCAAAGGCCGACGCGGCGCTAAAAGAAAGCGCCAGCGCGCCAGCTGTCATTGCAGTTGTCATTGCCAAGCGGCGAACAGAACTACACGCTGCCCTGCGCAGCACGCGCCACAATACTGTCGACCCTGAAGGAAATACATCTTGCATTTTTTGTCTCCTCAATCTCATTACTGTTATCACTATCATCGCTAGCGTCGGCCACATCTGAACCGGCCAATGATTTCTAATGCCAGCGTGCATCGACGCCGCGATGTTAGTACTAACACGCCACGGAAAAAGGGCGATACCGTGGCTTTCACGACGGGCGCAATCAACCTTCTGGGGCGTGTTGGCTGCTCTGCTGTGACGCAGTAGCAACCGGTCCAGGCTTAACAATTAGCAGGAATTAGTGGCACCCAACGGGCTTTTTCCCGAACGCGAAAAAAGGGTGGGCGCACTCTTTTGATTCATCTCAATCTCCATTTTTATATTGTTGACTCACCATCATGCGGTAGTATCTGGCACTCCCGCCAGACCTGATCGCCTACGATTGTCACATCTAAGAACCTGTTCACAGACTTACCAATCGTCAGCGAGTTCTTAATATTCAGACTGCTCTGAACTCTCAAAAGCGACGTCTTTGCATCGTCTCGTTAAGATAGTCAGCTTTTTGAACAGATAAATTGTTACCGTACAAATTCTGTATTCCGATTACCATTCTAACCTTAATTTTTCTACATATGGCAAATTATTCTTCTTAATTTTGCCCATATATTGACATATTTAATTAAATTGTTTAGTAACTAAGTGTGGTCGCAAAAGCAGGTTTAATGAACGGTTTTCAAGATATAGACTGTTTTTGCCTGTCCCTGGGCCGCTTCGATATCACAGCAATAGTGATGAGCACCTCCCGCGCCGCAATCCTGGACATAATCGAAACGCGCATAGCCAGCCTGACCGGCATCCATACAATCGACGTCCGCGAACAAATGGCATCAACTAAACACCGTTATGATCTGGTGCACATTACGTAGTGCGCTTGATGTGGTGAATATTAAATTTGAGGCTGTGAATGGAGCGTGGACGAGGTTGATTCATTTTGGTTGGTTCGGTTGGTCGATAGCTAAAATGGTTAGTACTCCGTGGATGCTGGCCGGGGGTGGCCCGGCAGCCAGTTACTTGTTTCTTGCTTCGCCAAGAAAAAGTAACCAAAAAGAAGGCGACCGCAGACGCGCTGCCCTTCCGTTGGTCGGGTCCCCAATTATTTCGACTATCAGTCGGGTCGAAATACCAACTCGCCTTCGGCTCAGACATGTATTCCGACAATTCCCGACTGACAGCCGAAATAACCGGCATCACCTATGACGGGGTAGGTCAACGGCAACCGCAACCGCCGCAGCCTTGTTAATTGGATGGTTGATTATCTTGGTTGCGGCCTTTGCTGTTGCTGTTGCTGTTGCTGTTGCTGTTGCTGTTGCTGTTGCTGTTGCTGTTGCTGTTG
>NZ_JAAOZT010000017.1:202085-216964 GCF_011947285.1 Glaciimonas immobilis
GCGGCCCTTGACGTACCCCGTCATTGGCGCTGCCAAGTGTTTTAGTCATCAGGCGGGAATTGTGGGAATACATGTTTGAGCGTTAGCGAGTTGGTATTTCGACCCGACTGATGGCTAAAACGCTTGGGGACCCGTAGGGCAGCGTCGTTGCGGTCGCCTTTTCTTTGGTTACTTTATTTTGGCGAGACAAAAAAAAGTGACTGGCTATCGGGCCACCCCCGATCAGCATCCACGGAGCACTAACCGTCTCAATAACTAACCAATCAAACCATATCCCATTTTGCAAATAAAGTTTGCAGCCCCACAAAATCTCCGCTATCGTCTGATTGTCCCTGAGAAAAAGCGGAACGGGTTTAGTCGCCTGCCAGCAAAAAAGCGCACAAACGGCGTAATGCCGTTTTTATGTGTGTCTGCCTTCGTGCGCCCTCAATGGGCGGCGGTGGCGGGGAAGCCTTCGGGCTTGCTGGTTTTTCTTTTTTGCACCAGTCGACTAACCCTGCTATTTGCCGCCCACCCTGTTTAGTCGCGGGGAGCGGTTCAACCGCAAAAAAGGACTACCCCATGACCCGCTACGCCAGTACTACGCCCACCCAAAACCGTCTACAAACAATTCAATGCCTGACCCGCCAATCTACCGCGATAGCTGCCACGCTTTCCGCGTTCGACGTGCTTGTCTCCGCTAGTCAACGCAACGCCCTGGCGCATTGCCATGAACTTGCAACGGATGTTTCCATCGACCTGTCTATAATAATCGGCGGTGCAGCGTGATCAAGCGACGTTGTAGCTTGGCTAGGCCCACCCCTCCAAAGCAAGGCCCGGTTATACCAAAAACTAATCCCCATTTTCGCGGCGTTGAGCGCGCACCGTATGAGATGGGCTTTCTGCTCAAAGCTATTGATGACGATGTTTCATCCTTTGCGCTAATCACCGATGATCAGGCATTGGAAGCAGAAGCCATCGCCAAGCACGCAGACAACGCGCAAGAAGTTATTTCCCGCGGACTGGAAGCGATTGGTGAGGTCCTGTCTATTGCCGCCCGTAATGCAGAATCAACGGTGAACGGCAGCACCGTTTCCGCCATAGGGGAAATTATCCGACACCTGACGGTCGAGGCCCAACTGATGCGCGACATGGGCGGCTTGATGACCGACACGGTAGCGGCCCACCAAAAAAGGCGTGCGCAGTGACTGAGGCCGCCGCCGCAACAGTCTACACCACAGTCAAGCCGCTCAAGGCCTCACGCAGCGAGGGACACGATTTTTTGGTGGGTTGCATTTAGTCAGACAAAAAAACACTGCCTGTCGGGTCACACCCGACAGGCATCCACGGAGCACAAACCGCTTAAGTTACCGACTTACCAATCGACCGGCCAGTCGACCACAAGTTACACCCCCAACGGAAACACAATAGTCTTCTCCTGAGTATACTCATTAAGCCAGTGCTCCCCATACTCCCGCCCCAACCCCGACCGCTTATACCCACCAAACGGCGCATCCATCAACTGATACAAGCCACCATTCAACACCACCCCACCAGTACGCATCTGCAACGCCATCTCATAAGCCTTAGCCGGATTACGTGAATGAATACCACCATACAGCCCATACCGGCTATCGTTAGCAATCGCAATTGCCTCTTCGTCAGTATCAAAACCGATCACGCTCGCGACCGGCCCAAATATCTCATTTTGCGCAACGCCCATATCATTGCGGACATCGTCAAATACGGTAACGTTATAGAAAAATCCTTTATCGTGACCGACCGGACGCGTACCACCAATCACCAGCTTTGCACCCTCGTCCTTGGCGGCCTCAACAAAGCGCTCTACGCGTTCGCGCGCATTTGCACGGATCAGCGGACCGACTACCGTGGAACTGTTAGCAGGATCACCGATGACCAGATGGCCGATCATGGCACGCATGACTTCGATATATGCTGGCCGAATAGAGTTATGCACCAGATGACGCGTTGCCAGTGCGCAGCCCTGACCGCAATGGGTTGATACCTGAAATAGCCCTTCCATCGCCGCTTTCTGGACGTCGGCATCTTCACGAACGATCAGTGCAGACTTGCCGCCGAGTTCTAGCAGGTTACGCTTGATGGTCGGCGCGCCTTGCGCCAGGATCGCAGCACCCACGGCTTCCGAGCCGGTGAACGTGACCATATCTACCGCAGGATCAGAGGTCAACAACTGGGCCACTTCTGCATCGCCGGTAACGACGTTCAGCACGCCCGGAGGCAAGCCGATCTCATGCGCAATTTCACCAAACATTAGGGCCGAGAACGGTGTGAATGGTGACGGCTTGAGGATAACGGTGTTACCTGCCAATAACGCCGGGGCCAATTTGGACAGATTGGTCAAAAAGGGTGCATTGTAAGGCGTGATCGCGGTGACGACGCCAAGCGCCTCGCGTACCACGACACCGCCGCCGATCAGCGCAGGGCCGGTTGGATTAAACGGCGCAATGGCAGTTTCGATAGGTAGATGACGGGTGGTGGAAACTAGCGAGCGTTGAATCGCTGTTTCAAAGATTTGCATAGGCTTATTAAAAAACATGCCTTCGGCCAGCATCCGGGTGATGCCGCCTTCGGCGATCATCAGCACCTTGATCTGCTCGGCACGCTGTAATAAAGCGCTATGCATTTTGCGCATAATCACGGCACGTTCGGCCGCTGACATGCGTGACCAGGGACCGCGATCGAACGCCTTACGCGCTGCCGCAATCGCCATTGCGGCTTCTGCTAGTCCGCCTAGCGGTGCGTGTCCAATGACTTCTTCCGTGGCCGGGTTGATGATGGCGTCGCGCTGACCGTCCTGGGGTGTCACCCATTGACCGTCGATGTAAAGTCCGTCGTAATGTGTAAATGGAATAGTCATAGTTGTCTCACTCCTTTATGCAGTTATAGGGCTCAATCCAGGAACACTGTTCTGGGCGTGTTTGCCTGATTCGGTTGAAGCAATGATTATTTCTGCGGCACGCATTGCCATGACCATCGCCGGGCCATTGGTGTTACCAGTGATCAGAGTTGGCATGATCGAGGTATCGACCACACGCAGGCCCTGAATCCCACGTACTCGCAATTCTGGATCAACCACCGACGCGGCATCGGCACCCATGCGGCAAGTTCCCGCGGCATGGTAAGCGGTAGAACCGTTGCTAAAAAACGCCTCGGCCAATTGGTCGTCGGTGATGCAGGACGGTCCCGGTAAGGTTTCGGCCACGATATGCGAACGTAACGCTGGCTGCTCTAGAATTTTGCGCATAAAGCGCAATAAGGCAATCGAACTACGACGGTCATTTTCGGTGCTCAGATAATTGGCATTGATAGCAACCGGCACGTCTGGATCGGTGCTGGTAATCATCACAGTACCTTGACTGTCGGGGTTAGTGAAATAGCCAACCCAGGTCATGCCTGGCTCTTTTTCGAGGACAATTTTTCCGTCCTCGACAGTGATAGAGTACAAGCCTACGCCAATTTCCGCATCGGGCCGGGTTAACTCTGGTCGGGTTTTGAAAAATGCGCACACTTCATGGGCGGCGTGGGTCAATGGACCGCTCCCTTTAAGGAAGTACTGCGCCAGGCTTTTAGCTAGTCCCACACCGGCAAATGCTTTATTCAGACTGCCATTCTTCAGCCGTACCTGCATCAACACACAGCGATGTTCGAGTAAATGCTCGCCGACGCCAGGTGCGTCGAGGACGACATCGATACCCAGTTCCTGAAGCTTTTTGGCGGGTCCGATTCCCGATAACTGTAATATTTTTGGGGTATTGAGTGCGCCGGCGGACAGGATGATCTCGCGCTTTGCGCGCACCACGGTGACGCCGGTGGCATCTCTTAACACAACGCCAACGGCCCGTTTCCTTTCAAAAGTAACGCGTAATACGTCGGTGCCGGTGCGTACTGTTAAATTAGGGCGCGAGCGCACTGGTGCCAAGAATGCTTTGGCCGCGCTTTGGCGACGTCCGCGCCAGATGTTGCGGGGCTGATATCCGATACCGCCCTGTAATGCAGAGTTCAGGTCATCTACGCGCGGCAGGCCTGCTTCTCCGGCTGCCGCGATCACGGCTTCGCATAAAGAATCGCCAGCCGGGTGCATTGTTATTTTTAAAGGTCCGCCAGTGCCACGATATTCTGCTTCACCTAGCGCATGGTCTTCCATGGCTTTATAGCAGCGACCGATGTCTTTCCATCCCCAACCGACGCAACCGGCGGCTTCCCAGTCGTTATATTCTTCAGGATGTCCGCGCAAATACACCATCCCATTGACGGAGCTTGAGCCACCAAGGGTGCGGCCTTTTAGCCAATCCTCATCTGCCCTGCCTGCGCCCTGAGAGGCCTTATAGTCCCAGACATGCGGGTTACCCGGGTTAAGTAATTTGCCTATGCCACGCGGCATTTGTATGAGGGGATTTTTATCTACCGGACCGCTCTCGATTAATAATACTGAGACGTCGGGATTTGCTGATAGCCGATTGGCCAGGACACAGCCAGCTGAACCTGCGCCGACAATGATGATATCAAATGTGTTGGACATATTTCTCTTCGCGACGTTTTGATCTTCCGTGCGATGAACGCACGCGCATCCTCTACACGCCGTCCCTTGCTGCGAACTGAAACCAGCGTGCAAGCATAAACAAATACCTGCTTGTGCAAAATAACTTTACACAAGCAGGTTTTAACTGACCATCAGATGATACTGATGATGATTTTTAGCGGGTAGTTTCCCGTGCAACCATCGCCTCTACGGTCTGGTCTTTTTCTGGCAGCGACTTACCGACAATCTTGAAGCCGCCAATTGCGGCATCGCCAACTACTGCATACATACCTTTATTGAAGTCATAAGTAACGCTCTTCAATGCTAGCTGGGTTGCATGGTCATACGCCTGGAATGATGAGTTAAACATCGCACGGTGTAATTGTCCGCTTTGATCAAACGCGTCAAACATGCCAGAGCCGTAACCATCTTCATCCAGGTAGAATGTACGCTTGGAATACGCATGTCGCATGCCCGGCTTGAGTGTTGACTCAACCACCCAAACGCGATGCAATTCCCAACGCTCGCACGCTGGATTGATGTGATGCTTGGAAAATTGCGTCTCATCCTTGCATGCAAAATTGAACTTGTAATCGTTGTACGGAATGTACATTTCTTTTTTGCCGACCAGCTTGAAATCAAAGCGATCCATCTTGCCCGAAAAAATAAACAGTTCATCGTACAGCGTCACGCCGCCCAGATCGGAGACCGGGGTGTCATAAACAAATTCCGGTGCCAACTTGACCCGACGTTGCCCTGTAGTGTAAGCCCAGGCACGACGTGGCCGTTCGGTTGTGTCCAGATAATCTACCAGCATTTGGGCAGCGCCGGACTTACGTGTTGGAGCACGGGTCACGGCATAAGTACGCCAGTACATTTGGGGATCACGATCGCTGAGATCGGTCTGGTAATAAGGCTTTTCCATCATCGTGTACTGATCGGAAGTCATGGTAGGACGACCGTCTGCATCGACAATCCATGATTTGCCTGAATCGGTCGTAAAACCGCCATGACCGATGTAACGCAGCAATGAGTTCCACATTACTTCGTAGCCACTTTGCGGCATAGGGAACGGCAAACCACCGCGACAAGCTTCATCCACTGCGTAGTTATTTTTCTGAATCTTACAGGCCGTCGCGTTGCGGACCGTGGCCTTTAGTACTGATTCCGGCAATGCAAAACTACGATGCGTCGGATAAACATCGATGTAATAGTCAGAATATTTCTTGATCAGTTCCTTCTGGCCTTCGCTAAGTTTGTCAGCATATTGCGCGACATTCTTGGCATCAATGCGCAGTACGGCCTTCTCATCCTTGTACGGATCAACCCAAAATCCACTATTAGCCTTGAAACCCGCTGGCGCTGTAGTCAATCCGCCCGTGTATTCTGGAATAGTGCCGTCCTTGTTGCCAGCTTTAATGCCGCCGAAATCAGTCAGAGTTGTACCCAGCTGTTTAGCTTCTTCCGCCGTCACTGCGGCGAACGCAGGTACTGACGCAGGTACTGACAAGGCGAACAGGCTCGCCAGCAATAATTTTTTCGTCTTCATGTTTTGTCTCCAGATGGCTTCTAATTAGAAGCCCGTTTTGAATGTGAAAACCAACCAACCGCGATCATTAGTACTAGAGCCGCCATTACCACCCACCAGCGTCTGCCCAGTTGGATCATATTTAGACGTGGAACGCGCGTCAGCATATTTCAAAGCAAATTCGTATTTCTGTTGATACGTCATTTTTGCGCCAACCGACCATGATAGTGAATTTTGGTTACCACCACCAGAAGTCGCAGCATTACCCTTCAAGCCATAATTAAGCGTCATAGGAAGGTCAAGATCCCATGATGGCAAGACTTGTAGATATTCTGGCGTGAACAGAACCGCCAGTCCCAGGTAATCCTTGGTAGAGCAACCATCACTAACATTACCCGGCTTGCCGTTAGGATTCAAACATTTTGGCGAACCTACACCTTTATAAAGCTCCGCGTGTTGCGTAACACTAATCAGGCGGTTATACGCGATCTCGGCAATCAGTGAGCCCGTATCCCAGAACTTGGTGGCGGGTAAAAGATAGACACCGTTTGCGACGGCGTGCAAAGTGTTACCGCTTGGCCCCAAATTATCAACCGCACTAATACCTGCTGCATTCAGGGCACCGCCCATCCGGTAGGAGATATCTGATCCAAAGCTAACTGGGCCAATGGCACGACTGATACTTAAACCAGCAAGTTTTACGTTCTTTGGATACACCAGACGAAACTGGGTAGGTGCAATCGCGCCGCCAAAAGCTGGGATCGGCTGAAAGCCGGTAGCCTGTGGCACGTACCAAGGATTATAGTCATCGAACTGACGGTAATATGCACCGACCGTAGACTCAATTGGTTCAACATTCAAGCGTGCGCTCACGCCGAAGTTTCCCGATTTTTTAGCCGTTAACGAGTCTGTGCGTGACAGATTGAAGCCTGGTGCGGCTGGTAGTCTGCTCGGACCTTCAAAGAAAAAGTCGGCTGGCGCAAAATACGTGCCGCCATAAGGAAGACGTGACGGTCTCCAATCCAAAAAGTATTGTCCCGCTAAAGTGAGCTCTGGGGTGACCTGAATTTTTGCGAATAGCTGATTCAAAGGAAGAAATACTTCCTTGGTTTCGATACCAGGGCTCGTAACAGCTTTAACGCCGTCGAGAGGTGACTGTGAATACGAAATTGCGTGCGTTGGGATCAACAGGCCTTCGCCGAAATAGTTAGTCTGACGACCAAACTTGACGTTAACAGGATCCGAACCGAGTTTAAAATTACCCCAGATGAACGCGTCGAGAATTTCTCCCGATGGACCGTTGACGTAGCGCGACACGCTAGAGTTGTACTGGTTACCAGCGTAACTCGTTGAGTATCCACCTGGTGCTGCAGTGCGAACCGAATGGTCGTCGTAGGCATTGTCGTACCAACCCGCCGCGCTTACCCGTACGCCGAATTGTTTGCGATAGTTCATGTCGAATTCACTTAGGATGTCGACGCGATTGGTTACGACCTTACCTTTTTTGTTAAACTTGCCATCGGATTCATCATAATTAGGATTATTCAGAATGCGTGAATCTGGATTTTTGCCCCGGACACCGAGGTTGTAACGAATGGTGTTATCCCATCGTGTTTGCAAGTCGTCATTACCTAAATCAATGTCGAACGCGTTCGCAGCTTGTACGCCTGCAACCGCCAGCAGCACTCCAAAACTGCCGCGAGCCCATGCATTGCACTTATTTTTTCTTGCAATTCGCTTGCTTTTCATTGTATCTCCTCCAATTTTTAGCGGTATTTCCGCCTTTTGATTTTTAAGGTGCAACCGGTACTACTTGTTCCTGCGCGAACCACTACCTATACACGGGTACTGCGACGTTACTCACCCAAGTGAATAAGCCATTAGAAACATGCCTTGTTCACTGCCACCCAGCAACCTGACATTACGACGTCGCGTTGTTCCGGATCAATTTACGATTTACAGCAGGACTTAGAAATTCTGTATCCCGATTACAATTCTAACCCTAATATTTGAGCATATGTCATATTTTTGTTCTGTAAAGTCGCTTAAAGAGACATTTTTAATTAATGTGTGCATTTTTTATTGACGACGAGTAAAGAGCATTGCATCAAACGTCAAGGTGCTCTAGTTATCTCCGGGAAAATGTGGGTGTAGGATATTGCGACGGTTTCGTGTGAATATCGCCGCGGAAGATCAAGCGCTAACGGATTGATAGACGGTCTGCTTTCGTGGGAGTGAAAAGAGGGGCTTTATTGACAATGCAGGAAGCATTGTTAATGTAATTGCGCGTAATTAGCGCGTGCGCCTATCGCCGGCGTTGTCATTTGCAGGGATGCAAGTAGAGATCTGTGCGTTTTTCGGCTAACTTTTAGGCTATGTTTCTAGACTAATTATTACCGCATCACGGACCATATTTAGATTTTAATGGGGAAGATTATACAAACCGGCGTGGCAGCAAAAACGAAACCTGCACAATAGCTTTGCGTTCTACGGCGTTTTACGACAAAGGAAGTCTCGAAAAGAGGAGCGCAGATCGCGCTCAACTGTGGGCTTTTAATTTTTCTCTTCCTTCCGACCAACCAGATATTGCACGCCCTCTGGTCCGTAAAATTCAGCGTGCGGCTGGTTAGCCAGAAGATGAAATATACTGCCCGGTTGATAGAGGCGCTCCTCGTCGGCGACGCGCATCCGCAATTCACCCGACAGGATGAGTGCTTTTGCTTCAAAAGAATGAACATGGTCGTCTAGAAAGCCATTCGGCTCGCGATCCACGACTATACCTTCGGCAAATCCCTCGCTCGCGAGAGTAGCTACAAATTCCTTGCGATCAATAATTTTTGTTATCATTTTATTTTTGCCGCATTATGAACTGGTGGGGAAATTATTACTTGTCGCGGCGTCGGCACTTCCACACCACCGCCCGACTCGCCGATCAGGAACGTACTGGCTCCGCGACAAATACAACGGAGAAACATAATGGGAAAACGACTAGGTATAGATTACCGTGAAGAAACGATACAAACGGACGTTTTATCCAGATCACAGATTAACGCCTCACCGGAATTAAACAGGTCGTACTATTCCGAAACTACTCTGGAGAACATCCCTTACCAAGCATAACCCACCGACGCATTTTTGTATCATTTTCAACTGTTGGTAAAGAAATTATATTTTTGTCGTCGTATTATTCTATAGCGACTCAAAATATAATTTTAACGCCATTATTTCTCGAGAAACCTCTACCGGAAACCCTTTGCGGGTTCCCCTTTGATCCAGCAATAATTGCGTAAAAAGTGCATCACAACCTGCTGGTTGTGCCCATGTATTGGCAAGCTGATTTGCGATACGCGGAAAACTCTTCATGAGCCAGAGCGGCCAAATGTCTTTAGGGATGGTCGACACCCACTTATAAGTTGCATCGCTCAATTTGATATCAGCAGCACGTTGCGTTCGACGTAAAAGCTCCCACTGTATTTCTTTTTTGTCCGCTGGCTTGTCCCAGTCCAGTACTGCTTTTGCTTCCGAAATGGAAACCACTTCAAATGGAATGAATCCCATTCCGCCTCCAATAAGAAAATCCTCCTGCGAGCCTGGATACGAATTTCATAGGAGAAATCTTGACCATCCCGCTACCTTTACGTCAACCATAAACTTGGCTTGAACACATTGCACCGAAGCATTTTACGCCCCATTGTTACTTATTTCCCATACAACACAACCAAATTTTAGGTAGGCGTCCAAATACTGTTGCGTTTAGACTCGCTACAATCTTTGGCGACATAAGCGGATAGCATGAATGAGGCCCTTATGACGCGTTCTCCATCTCCTGTGCTATCACCTCGCTGCTCTTCTGAAAGCAAATTTTTACTTGCGACAATAAATTGCGCGAAATTAATCTTTCTAAACACAGAACATGCCCCAATCTTCCCCTTACACTTTCCGTGTAAACGACGCACTCGACTAACTCTGCCAGGGCAGATTACTGGCGCGGTTCAACAACGTTATTGCGTCAGGATCAAGTTTAAGTCTGGTTGCCGCAATCAAATCATCTAGTTGCGCTAAGGTTGTAGCGCTCGCGATCGGTGCAGTAATACTGGGGCGTGCGATCAACCAGGCGAGCGCCACCTGCGCTGGATTAGCATCGCTGCGGGCGGCGACCTGATCCAGTGCATCCAGAATGCGTAAGCCGCGCCCATCGAGGTAGCGCTTTACGCCTTGACCACGCGGACTTTTGGTCAAATCGGCTTCATTACGGTACTTCCCACTCAAAAAACCACTGGCCAGCGCATAATAATTGATGACGCCAATGCCGTGCTTAAGCACCGTAGGCTCGAGCGTATGCTCATATTCAACACGATCGTATAAATTGTAGTGGGGCTGCAATGACTGATAACTTGGATACTGATGCTGCTTGCTGATCTCTATCGCCTCTAGCAATCGCGGGGAGGAATAGTTAGATGCACCGATCACCCGCACTTTGCCTTGCGTGACGAGGCCCGCATATGCCTCCAGCGTTTCCTCCAACGGCGTAAAAGGATCATCTTCATGCGACTGATACAGGTCGATATAATCCGTATTCAAGCGGCGTAATGATGCTTCCACAGCTTCTTGAATATACGCCTTGCCGAGTCCTTTTTTATTCTCGCCCATCGCCATTCCGACCTTGGTGGCGATGATCACCTGATCTCTTTTACCGCTCTGCTTGAGCCAGCTACCGATAATTCGCTCGGATTCTCCGCCTTCATTGCCCGGCATCCAGCGGGAATAAACGTCTGCCGTGTCGATAAAATTCAATCCTTCATCAATCAATTTATCCAGTAGTAAAAATGACGTGGGCGCGTCTATCGTCCAGCCGAATACATTCCCTCCGAAAGTAAGCGGAGGGACAGTTAAGGTTGAGTTTCCTAGTTGGCGCCTTGGCGCTGGGACGGCAGAGGTCATGACATCATTCTCCTGATGGGCAGAAAGACATAGTTTACTCCAGCCGGATAAGTCGCGTTAAACCCAGGAAATTTACTCTTTGCGCTCCAATAAAAGGAGTCGGAATAACATCGCTGAAAATTGACGCAAAAAAACCCGTCAAATCTGTATGGCGATTTGCCACGTAGTTTTAACGGGTTGATACCAACTAGACTGACAGCCGGTGGCTCACGATCATTGCACTGCTCTGCACTATCGCTTAGTAGCTAGCAATTACTCGCACCGGGTCCGGCATTTTACAATCAAGAATCGCGCGATGCTTTCTTACGGTCTGTTTCTTTCAAATGACGCTTACGCAAACGAATGCTCTTCGGTGTCACTTCGACCAATTCGTCATCTTCAATAAATTCAACCGCGTATTCCAAAGACATCTGGATCGGCGTAACCAGACGCACTGCTTCATCAGTACCTGATGAACGCACGTTAGTCAGTTGCTTGCCCTTGATCGGATTGACGACCAGATCGTTGTCACGTGAGTGAATACCAATGATCATGCCTTCATACACTGGATCATTGTGGCTGACGAACATACGACCACGCTCTTGCAGTTTCCAGATAGCGTAAGCAACGGCTGCGCCATCGTCTTGTGAAACCAGAACGCCATTGCGACGACCACCCAATTCGGCCTTGGTATTGTCAACAGGTGCGTATTCGTCAAACACGTGACTCATCAAGCCAGTACCGCGTGTCAATGTCATGAATTCGCCCTGGAAGCCGATCAGGCCACGTGCAGGAATACGGTACTCAAGACGTACACGGCCTTTACCATCCGGTTCCATGTTTTGCAAATCGCCACGACGACGACCCAATTCTTCCATGACGCCGCCCTGGTTAGCTTCTTCGACATCCACGGTCAGGTTTTCATACGGCTCTTGACGGACACCATCAACCATTTTGTAGACAACGCGAGGACGCGAAACAGCCAGCTCAAAACCTTCGCGACGCATGTTTTCGATCAGGATCGTCAGATGCAGTTCGCCGCGACCTGAAACTTCATAGGTCGAATCGTCGTTTTCAGCCGGGACCACGCGTAAAGCCATGTTGCCCTTCAATTCACGGTCCAGACGGTCACGAATCTGACGTGTCGTCACAAACTTACCTTCACGACCTGCCAATGGTGAGTTATTGACCATGAAATTCATCGTCAATGTCGGCTCATCCACTTTCAGCATAGGCAAGCCCTTCGGCGCATCCGGAGCACAAATTGTGGTGCCGATACCGATCTCTTCGATACCATTGATCAGTACGATGTCGCCCGCCAATGCTTCGTCAACCAACACACGGTCCAGACCTTTGAAAGTCAGTACCTGATTGATACGCGCGCGGGTCGGCTTGTCATCAGGACCGTTCAACAGAACAACATCTTGCAGTGCTCTGACGCGACCGGCCAGGATACGGCCAACGCCGATCTTACCAACGTAAGACGAATATTCCAGCGATGTGATTTGCAATTGCAACGGCGCATCAGGATCATCTTCGCGTGCAGGAACGTGCTCCAACACCGCGTCGAACAATGGTGTCATTGTGCCTTCGCGTACTGTTGGGTCCAGGCTGGCGTAACCATTCAGGGCCGAAGCATAGACGACTGGGAAGTCGAGTTGCTCTTCAGTTGCGCCCAGTTTGTCAAACAGTTCGAAAGTCGCGTTAATCGCCCACTCGGCACGCGCAGTCGGACGGTCAATTTTATTGATGACAACGATAGGCTTGAGGCCAAGTTCCAGTGCTTTACGCGTAACGAAACGCGTTTGTGGCATAGGTCCTTCCGACGCATCAACCAACAGCAATACGCTGTCAACCATCGACAGCACACGCTCAACTTCACCACCGAAGTCGGCATGGCCAGGGGTGTCAACGATGTTGATATGTGTGCCTTCGTATTCGACCGCGCAATTCTTAGACAGAATTGTAATGCCGCGTTCTTTTTCAATATCGTTTGAATCCATGACGCGCGCATCAACATGTTGATTGTCGCGGAAAGTCCCGGATTGACGCAAAAGTTGGTCGACCAACGTGGTTTTACCATGATCGACGTGAGCAATAATGGCAATGTTGCGGATAGCGCGTTTTGTGTTTGACATATTGTTATGGATGTAGAGGAATTCAGTAAGGAATTCGGTAATTAACGCAGCAAGTGCGCGGTAAAAGCCCGCGCAGTACAAACCCTGAGAGGCCTGGAAAATGCAACGGAATTCGGGAGACCCAGTATTATAACATGATGCAGTGCAAGGGAGATTGAAAGCCTTTTGATTTCAAAGGCTTGCGTGACACGTTTTGACAGGGTTTTCGCAAAAACGCAACGAAAGCGTAGCCTGAATGACTACTTGTAGATCACTTCTCCGTTGTGACTTTTATATAGCTGTAGAGACGAGTCTTTCCGGTGCCAACACGCCGTAATCGTGTAATTGTGCGGTTCCCAACAACTGTCGTGGTATTTCGGCGTCCGCCTGCCCGGAAGACGCGGACTCGCGATACACGCGCACTCGCCCGATACCTGAAGGCAGCGGAACGCCTTCTTTTACTAAAGTCAGGCGTTGCCCCTGCAAAAACCGTTGCGCCAATAACTCAGGCAACACTACTTCTGGAAAGGTCAGCAAAAGGCTATCAACGGAAGCCAACAACGCCGCTCTTTCTTCCTCTGGCGTGGCCGTCAACGTCTCTAGCGTAAGACAACCGGTGAGCGTCAAATGGCCGACCTTTGTGCGTCTCAACGCATTCAAATGCGCGCCGCAACCCAACGCCGCCCCGATGTCTTCGCCCAGCACCCGAATGTAAGTGCCTTTGCTACACATCACCCGAACGCTTAAAAAAGGCGCCTGATAATCGATGAACTCCAACAAATGAATCGTCACGTCACGCGCTTCACGCTCCAATGTAATACCGGCCCGTGCATATTCATACAACGGCTTACCATCGCGCTTAAGCGCCGAATACATAGGCGGAACCTGCTTAAGCGCACCACGGAACTGGGCCAGCACAACATCAATTTGCTCCCGCGTGACATCAACCTCCCGCGTCTCCAATACTTCACCTTCGGTGTCGCCGGTGGCGGTCGTCAGTCCAAGATGAATGACGGTTTCATAGGTTTTGTCAGCATCGAGCAAATCCTGCGCAAATTTAGTAGCCTCGCCAAAACAAAGTGGCAAAACCCCCGTCGCAAAAGGATCAAGCGTACCGGTATGCCCAGCCTTGGCAGCGTTCATCAAGTGCTTGGCCTTAATCAACGCATCGTTGCTGGACCATCCCACCGACTTATCCAATAACAAAACGCCATTGAGAGGAACACGAATTCTTTTGGGCGAGTTTGACGCCATATTGAAATACTCTGACTAATCGCTACGACATGGTGTACATGGATAGCTGGATGGATTAAAAACGCCGATGGCGTATAGACTTATAAAGCTTGTAACCTCAATCAAAACCGAATCACACGAACCATAAAGGCTGTTGCTGTTGTATTGGCAGTTGACCTACCCCGTCGTAGGTGATGCCGGTTATTTCGGCTGTCAGTCGTGAATTGTCGGAATACATGTCTGAGATTCTATGGTTTATTGCAAGCTATTTGGTTAGTTCGGTTGATCGATTGCTAAAATGGTTAGTGCTCCGTGGATGCTGGTCGGGGGTAGCCCGACAGCTAGTGTCTTTCTTTTGTCTCGCCAAAAGAAAGACACCAAAGAAAACGCGACCGCAACGACGCTGCCCTCCGGGTCCCCAAGCGTTTTAGCCATCAGTCGGGTCGAAATACCAACTCGCTGCGCTCAAACATGTATTCCGACAATTCCCGCCTGATGACTAAAACACTTGGCAGCGCCAATGACGGGGTACGTCAAGGGC
>NZ_JAAOZT010000018.1 GCF_011947285.1 Glaciimonas immobilis
TTTACCATGATCAACGTGACCAATCGTTCCGACGTTGACGTGCGGCTTGGTCCGTTCGAATTTGCTCTTTGCCATCTTGGAACTCCTAAAGACTTGATGAGAATGTTCAGGCAAGCGCCCGACTGCATTAAATTGAATACTACGATTGACTAGTCAAGAGAACACAGCGCTGACATCACACCGATTCGGGCACTGCAAACCTCAAACCTATTATTACCTGGTGCCCTTGACGTGGATCGAACACGTGGCCTCTCCCTTACCAAGGGAGTGCTCTACCACTGAGCTACAAGGGCTATGCTGCTCGTGGACCGACAATTCCAGGTCACGCTCAACTTTAAAATTTGTGTAACCTTAACTTGCAACTCATTACAAATTTTGTGCTTCTAAATTTCTGTACTACAAAGACTGGAGCGGGTGAAGGGAATCGAACCCTCGTCGTAAGCTTGGAAGGCTTCTGCTCTACCATTGAGCTACACCCGCGAGATCATTTCTTCAGCCACAACACTTTTTCTGACTCTGCACAACTTTACTATTTCAGTAGTTCCGAAACTGGTGGAGGGGGCTGGATTCGAACCAGCGTACTCGCAAGAGGGCAGATTTACAGTCTGCTGCCATTAACCACTCGACCACCCCTCCGCACGGAACCCAAAACTATAGTGAAACATCTTGAACTTGTCAACCACAATCGCTAATTTTCCATGAAATAGCTTCACAAATAATTAAACTGCCTTGTCGCCGATAGCCAAGCCCAACAGTATACTACGAAGATTTTCAAATAGACAAGCGTTAGCTTAAAAATTAGTGATATTTCGTAAGAAAGTGCAATTTAGAAACGTGTTTCTCGCGCTGCGCGTAAAAAACCATCCAAAATTGGGGTGCAGTCCAATAACTGGGGTCCCCCCGCACGATGAAACTCGGGATGCCATTGCAAACCCATCACAAATGGGGCCTTACGATAGCGAATGGCTTCGGTGATGTTGTCGACCCCTGACACCGCTTCCACCGTGAGGTCACGACCAAGATCCTTGACCGCCTGATGATGGATAGAATTAACCACCCATTCTTTATTTTTGTCGCTATCGGAAAATAAGGTCGCGAGGGAAGATCCGGCGGGGAAATGGATGGCGTGATGAAGCTGGTCATATTTATCGTTGACATGAGCGATTGAGCTCGGCACATCTGTCGCAATATCCTGATACAACGTTCCCCCTAAGGCGACGTTGATTAGTTGACATCCGCGGCAGATGCCTAATACGGGTTTTCCAGCCTCTATAAATTCATGTAGTAGCTCTAGTTCATACATGTCCCGCACCCGGTCGCCACCCCACTCCGGCCTGGTTGCCGCTTCTGCGTAGCTCTGCGGCGACACATCGGCACCACCTTGTAAAACCAGTCCATCCAGATGCTTGGCGTAATCACGCAATCTGATACTACTCGGATGCACGAGGCCATTGGTGTTGACAGTAGGTATCATAAAAACAAGTACATCGCGGGACATCACCCACTGCGCAATCGACTCTTCCAAATATTGGAGCGTCCTTCCGCGCAAGCCTTTGGCACCATCCTCAGGATGAAAAATACGCGCAGAAACACCGATCTTCAGCGTCCTTTGCATCATCCTGCGTCCGGCTTTATCGGATATTGCTTTGACCCGCGCCGCAATGAGACGCCAGGTTTGCGTCCAGGGCGCGTCTTCAGCGCGTGCGCCGAACTTTGCGCCGGGCTGACCAAGGCTCGTATAAACAGAGGGCTGATCGGGCGGTTTAGCGGCCTGCGGTGCCGGATCGGGAGAAGCCGATGCCGGTGCTGAATTAAATGCAGCACTTGCAAGCGGCGTTGATGACTCCGCCAGCGTTGGAGTTGAGGCCGGCGCTAGCTCGGGTTCGGCGGGCTGCACGGCTATAACATCAGGGGTGGCAGCAGAAATATCGGGACGCGGAGGACTAGGAACTGTTTCTGGTTTTTTTATATCGGTCATGATGTCGGAAATTTAAGGTGAGTATAAGTAGACTACCGCCATGATAAAACTATCCATAACAGTTAAAATTAGCTGATCCTCGTCGTGTCGCAATAGCGTCGCAATCGTCTTCGACCCGTATCGCACGCCGCGCCGTGCTCCCGTCGTGCCCCTGTTGCGAGCGGGTGTAACCTTGCCGTCATCACCAACGCTGAGCTGCGCAAATCGCCGCGCCGCTCTCCTGTCCCGTCTCTCCCATTGACCCGTATTCAATGAGAGCAATGATGGAAAATTTTTAGGAGAAGGTGTTAAGTTTGCTTTTTAAAGTTTGAGCCTCAATAACAGTTTAGTCCGGCGTTTTATACAGTATGCACGCATTAGCGTCGTTCGATCGGCAATACAGAAAATTAGCGCCGCGAAGGTACTCCAACATTCAATAGCACTGCAATATTTAGCAATTCCGGTCGTCAATGCTGCAGTGTCAAGGACTGAGTCCGGTAATACGTGGACCCAGGCGGCACAATGTTTGCGGCTCTATCAATATCCACAACATCACGAAGTACAGAACGCTATGGAAAAAAGTTTATTACTTAACGCATTAATTTACCTCGCGGCGGCGGTCGCAGCGGTGCCGATTGCCAAGCGTCTTGGCCTGGGCGCGGTACTTGGTTACCTTTTGGCGGGCATGGCTATCGGACCGTGGGGCTTGCGCCTGATTAATGGTGTTGAGGACATTCTGCACTTTTCCGAATTCGGGGTTGTCCTGCTTTTATTCCTGATCGGACTGGAACTCGAGCCGAAGCGCCTGTGGTCTTTGAGGCGGCCTATTTTTGGCTGGGGCGGCGCGCAGGTCGCCGTCGTAAGCCTGGCATTATTTGGGGCTGCGCTCGGTTTTGGCATCGACTGGAAAACCTCGATCATCGCCGCACTTGGCTTGTCCTTATCCTCCACTGCGATTACTCTGGCAACCTTGGGTGAACGCAAGTTGACGGCGACACCGGCCGGATCAGCCAGCTTTGCGATCCTGTTATTTCAGGATATCGCCGCGATTCCCATGATTGCGATTGTGCCTCTGCTAGGCGTGGCGGTAGTGCAAGGCAGCGATGCCGGCTGGCTCAATGCTGGCAAAACAGGTGCGGTCATCGCGGGATTAATTTTTGGCGGCCGTTTTTTGGTCCGTCCGCTGATCCGTATGATTGCCAAAACCGCCCTGCGCGAAATTTTTACGGCATTTGCGCTGCTGCTAGTAATTGCCACAGGTTTACTGATGGAGTGGGTCGGCATGTCGATGGCGCTGGGCGCCTTTTTGGCCGGTGTTCTGCTGGCCGATTCGGAGTATCGCCATGCACTAGAAGCCGATTTGGAACCGTTTAAGGGCTTGCTGCTCGGTCTGTTTTTTATCGCCGTCGGTATGTCGGTTGATTTCGGTATATTTCTGGCACATCCATGGTTGGTGCTTGGATTGGTAGGTGGTTTTTTGCTGATAAAAATTCTGGCTTTGTACGGCCTTTCCAAGCTTTTCAAAATAGCCAGAGCGCAGCAATTTTTGTTTGCAGTATTGTTGTCCCAAGGCGGAGAATTTGCTTTCGTCGTCTTTGGCGCAGCGGCCACGGCCAAGGTTTTTTCGCAGGAAGTGTCTTCCATTTTGATTGTCGTGGTCGCCCTTTCGATGGTCACGACGCCATTGTTACTCATTCTTTACGACAAATTTGTTGAACCCTATTTTACCTCCTTGCGCAAACGGCCCGATGACGTTATCGATGACCAGGAAAACCCCGTAATAATCGCAGGTTTCGGACGCTTCGGACAGATTGTCGGACGTCTTTTACACGCCAATAAAATCGCCCTCACGGTGCTGGATCATGATCCCGACCAGATCGATTTATTGCGCAAATTCGGCTTCAAGGTTTTTTATGGCGACGCCACACGCATCGACTTGTTACGCACTGCGGGTGTTGCTACAGCGCGCCTGTTGGTGGTCGCGATCGACGATATTGAAGGAAGCCTGAGATTGATCGCGGCAGTTCGAAGAGCCTATCCGCTGTTACCTATTGCAGCCCGTGCGCGCAACATCACGCATTACTATGATTTGATGGATCTGGGTATCACTGTCCTGGAGCGCGAGACTTTCGACTCGGCGTTGCAACTTGGTCGGCAGGCTTTGCATCAATTAGGCTTCAGCGCTCTGAACGCCGAGCAGGCGGCGGTCAAATTTCGCGCGCATAATTTACAAACGGTCTACGATATTTATCCACACCATAAAGATCAAAAGCAGACTGTATCAATGGCAAAACAGGCGCGTGCAGAACTTGAAGAAATGTTTACCCATGATCGGATGGACCGTGAGAATGAAATGACAAATGAGACAAAAAGCGAGATCGCAGGCGAGATCATAAACAACAATAAAAGCGAGCCTGCAAATACCGGCGAAGCAGTCAAGAATATCGTTACCAGCAGCGGCAGAGATTGAGCACAGAACCAGACTGCGCGCCACTGAACTACAGATTGTCCGATGCCCCCTGGTCGCGCCCAACTCGACATCCGGGGCCGGGACGGCTACACTCAACGCAGTCGCCGTTCTGCAATGAGCTTATAAAAAAGGGGTTTAATACTTATGATCACAATCTACCATCACTCGCGCTGCACTGTCTCGCGCGAGGCGCTTACCCTACTTGATCAGCTTTGCGCCCGCGAAAATTTGCTATTGGAGATTCTCGACTATCACCAGCTTTTACTCACGGCCCCAATACTCTCTGACTTACAAAAAAAACTGGGCTTGCCTATGCGTGAAATGATTCGCTATCATGATCCAAAATATATACGACTCAAGCTATCCAAGGCCGACGACGCTGGACTTTTTCAGGCTATTGTGAAACATCCAAGACTGCTGCAACGTCCAATTGTGATTTACCAAAATCGTGCCATTATCGCGTATCCGGCAGAGTTAATAGAACCCTGGTTTTACCAGTCGCGCACGCAATAACAACGCGCTGTAGAGTCATCCTCCACCCCCGGATCATGGCACTCTCAATGACCTCAACAATACATGAACGCCGCGAGGATTCAAAGGAAGCGGGCGAGCAAGAACACCACCGTCGAGATCAGGATGGTGGACGCGAAAGGCAATGAAAACGTTTTGCCGAATAGCCTGAACCTGACGTCTCCCGGCAAGCGGCCGATGCCCAGTTTTTCCAGCCAAGGCAATGCGCTCGAAAAAACAATCACAGCAAGAAAAATCACTAATACCCAACGTATCATTCTGGTCTTTCCATCGAAGTCGGCCCGGTACGCTTAAGTTTAAATTATAGTTTATGACAACGGTCGTTGCGTCCAAACCGCTCTGGCAACATACACCCTTTGCCTACCACTAACACCTTGAATAGTTCACCCATTTCTGCAGGCGATATTAATTTTTGTACTGCATTCGCCTTGGGCAAATATTCCAGAGGGTTTTCTGGCGAGGTTCGCAATAGCAGTTCGGCCAAACCCGCATCCAGCAAAAAAGCCGCCTGGCAGGTATAGCCAAGTACGTCCAGTCCGCCATCAATTGCGGCAACTGCCATCGCGGTGAAATCAATGTGCGCCGTCACATCCTGCAAACCTGGCCAGTAAAATGGATCTGGATGCGCATGATGCCGATAATGGCACATCAGCGTACCTTGATCGCGCTGACCCAGATAATATTCAGAAGCAGGAAATCCATAATCCAGAAATACCGCGGCGCCACCAGAGCCGGCACTCAGCATGGCCGCTACCGAGCGCATGAATCCCATCGCAACCGGATGCACTTCTGTCAAGTAGCCGACTGCAAGCGTTTCGGCGTCCGGGATTTGCCGGATCAGCGAAGGGTCTGCTGGCCGATCGACGTAGCTAAAGGGCCATTGATCGAACGGGTCCAACTGGTCGGAAGCACCCAACTCTCCGAATCCGTCGCTCGGTGCTCCGAGACCTACGCCGCGTTGCAGCCAGACTTGCTCCCCCCGTACCAGCAACTCCACGGGCATTGCATCCAGTACTTCATTGCCGATCACCACGCCCGAAAATGCGTCCGGCAAACGACTCAGCCACTGCACCTGCGGAAAGTTGTGAAGCTTTTGCTCTTGTCGCGCGCGTAATTCAGCTGATAGCTCGACAATGTAAAATACTTCAATTGCGTACCCGTTTCCCGCCAGTTCGGTAAGGATATCAAAGGCCAGTTGCCCGGTGCCAGCACCAAACTCCAACATTTGTGCAGCAAGCGGTGCCTCCGCTACAGACATGAGTTCTGTTGCTAATCGGGCGAGTGTTGCGCCAAAAAGCGGCGTAATCTCGGGCGCGGTTGTAAAATCACCGTCTTTACCGAGTTTTGCGGCACCGCCGGTGTAATAACCAAGATCAGGGGCGTAAAGAACTAACTCCATATAACGGGCGAATGAAATCCAGCCATCGTTATGTCGTATGTCGGCGCTGATAAGATGGTGCAGCAGGCGCGACGCGTGCTGCGCTTCGATAGAAGGTTGGGGTAGTTGCAGTTGCATGCCGATATTGTAAATCGAAAAGATGTCCTTGCCGCGAGAGAAGTAGGTCATTAATAACTTACTTTCCATGCAGTGCTTTATTATGCAGGACTTGCATTGACGCGTGATTGCGGCTTGCTAAGGTCAGGCCCTTTGGTCTGCCGTCACCCGCGCACGGAAGCCATCGCCACATAAACGGGTCGTCGCGACAAGTCACGAATTTTATCTACTATTACCGTGTGTTAGGCGCTTTTAGCGAGTTTTTTTAATATGAATCTTTCTACCGAATTTCAAGGCACACCTGCAACTTTTAACGAAGTCGTTGAAGTTGGTAGGGGCCCAAAGGTCGCAAAAGTAGCGCTAATTACCGATGCCGCAAGTGCAGTCGGGAGCGTCCTCACGCTTGCAATGGCGGCTGAAGGGTGGGATGTCGCTTTACAATACGACCAGGCCGCAGTGCCAGCTGGTGTGCTTGAACTTGTAAACGAGTGCATCGCTCTGGGTCGCCGCGCGGCCGCGGTTCACTGCAATATGACTGATGAAGCGAGTGTAAAGTTGCTGGTTCCGCGTGTGATTGATACATTTGGCAAATTAACCTGTATCGTCAACACCGCAACGCTAGCCATAGACGATTGTAGCGACGATTTTTCCGCGACGAATCTTGCTCGGCATATGCACACCAACGTCAGCTTGCCGATTTTGCTGGCCTATGCGTTGCACGCCGCAACGCCGGTTGGTGCCCAAGGCGTCGTTATCACCTTACTGGACCATAGGCCCGTCAGTCCGCAGGCCAAATTTTTATCCTATACATTGTCAAAAGCGGCGCTACAAAGCGCAACCCGGTCATTGGCACTGGCGTTGGCGCCGACGATACGTGTGGTCGGCATCGCACCGGTACTTGCGCTAACTCAGGCTAAGGCACCATCGGGGACTTCAGGTACCCCGGCAAGTGCGGATGATCCTACTCTGGACGCGGCCACTAGCGCGGAGGACTTTGCCGCCAGCGTATGCTTTATCGCCGACTGTTCAGCCGTCACTGGCGCGACGTTACAAATAGACAGCGGCAAATATTTACGCGCCCACGCGCCAGACCTTACCGTTGCGGTCGAGCTAACGCGCCATTTTCAGGACGCGAACAATCGTAAGCAAAGTCACAAGTAACATTAAACCTTCTTCTTTAGCGACTAAAACCATGCCATCCGCACTTATCCATCCTGAACTTAGCGACTGCCGCCGCCTCTTCCTGCGCAACTACGAGGTACAGATCAATATCGGCGTTTTTGAATTTGAGAAGAAGGGCGAGCAGCGGGCACTCATCAGCGTTGACCTATTCATCCCGTTGGTACTATCGACTCCTAATCATGACCAGTTGGAGGAAGTCGTCGACTATGACTTCATGCGCAACACCGTTGCTAAACGTATGGAACAAGGCCATATTCACCTTCAGGAAACATTATGCGATGACCTTGCCAGTGCGTTGTTGGCACATCCTAAAGTACGCGCAGTGCGTGTCATTACCGAAAAGCCGGACGCCTATGACGACTGCGATTCAGTCGGCGTCGAAGTATTCCGAATCAAACCGAAAGCGTCAATGTCGGAGCCAATATGAATTCCGTATTAAAAACTTTTTTCGATACAAACCTGCTTGACCTGACACCGCCGCCCCTGACACTCAACACAGTGAACGATGACCCAGCGTTGCCAAGTGCCAGACAGGTGGAGAAAATTGCCTATGAAAACAACAAGCTGCACAAACGCCTGTGTCGTCAGGTAGGCCAAGCCATCGGCGACTTCAACATGATTGAAGACGGAGACAAGATCATGGTGTGCTTATCCGGGGGCAAGGATAGCTATGCATTATTGGATATTCTGATCACGCTGCGGCAACGCGCTCCGATCAACTTCGACATCATTGCGGTTAATCTGGATCAGAAACAACCCAATTTTCCAGCGCATATATTGCCGGAATACCTGACCAAACTCGGCGTCGCGTTCCATATCGAAAATCAGGATACTTATAGCATCGTTAAGCGCGTGATCCCCGAAGGTAAAACTACTTGCTCGCTATGCTCGCGCCTGCGCCGCGGCATTTTGTATCGGGTCGCTACTGAATTAGGTGCCACCAAGGTCGCGCTAGGCCATCATCGAGATGACATTATGGAAACTTTTTTTCTGAATATGTTCTTTGGCGGCAAGCTAAAAAGCATGCCCGCCAAATTGCAATCCGATGACGGCAAGCAAATAGTCATCCGACCCCTCGCTTACGTGAAAGAAGCTGACCTCAGTCGCTATGCTGAAGTAAAACAATTTCCAATCATTCCTTGCGACCTTTGCGGTAGCCAGGAAAACCTGCAGCGCAAGCAGATCAAAGGCATGCTGCGTGATTGGGAGAAGAAGCACCCCGGCCGCGTCGACAATATATTTTCATCGCTGTCCACTGTAGCGCCGTCGCATTTGATGGATCGCAATCTGTTTGATTTCGCCGGATTGCAAGCGACCGGGATCGCCGACCCCAATGGCGATATCGCCTTTGACGACGAACCATGTGCGGTGCCGACCAATACCGTCTCGGCAATTATCCCCCTACAAGCGACCTCATAGCGCAAAACGCCGCCGACGGCTAGCGTAGGCATCCATCGTGTCAGGGATAAGCTGCCATGTCCTGCTATTTTCAACACCGGGCAACCTATCCCATCGTTCGGGACAATCCACCGCATATTCGGTGGCTTGAATATTTTCAATAAATTACCGTATCGAACGATATAATTAAATAGAATTTACGCAAAACCGTCCTCACAACGCGCTGGCCCACTCTGCCGACAAAGACAGGTTAGGTTCGGCCTTGCCGCAAAAGGAAAGCAAAACACTGCTGGGGCGATTTGCGTAAGTTTTAAAGTCTCCGCTGACGATTGACCCGTAACAGAAAACCTGTTTCGGGTGCTCATGTCGCTCTATTGATAACTGGAGAAGAAATATATGCCCGCTTCGTATACCCTCAAAAGGGATGGCGATGGACAGTTTTATTTTGTGTTGTACGCCGCTAACGGCGAGGTCGTCTTAACCAGCGAAACCTACGCAGCCAAAGCATCCGCAGAAAATGGCATCGCCTCAGTCCGCACCAACAGCTCACACGACGATCGTTACAGCCGCAACCAAGCCGCCAATGGCAAGTTTTACTTCAACCTCAAAGCCGCGAACCATCAGGTCATCGGTCACAGTTTAATGTTTAGCACCACCGTCGCTCGCGATGTCGCTATCGCTACCGTGAAAAAAAACGGCCCGACTAATTCTGTGGTCAATGAGACCTAATGCGAAAGGTAGAGTGAGGCAGGAGGCGAGACGTCAGGCGAAACGTGTTAATAAAGCGTTAAGCCAGACGTCAGCCGAAAGATCAAACAAGCGCTTCCCCTGATCGCACCACCACAGATCGCAGGTAAAGGGGCCACGATACGCGCTCCCACATGGGTGCAAGTCGTATAATTGCTTATAAAATAACTTTCTAAAATGATCCTGCCCCGTCGTGCTAGAATTTTGTACCTCTTTACTACCCAACAAATCGTCTATGAACGTTGTCATCCTCGCTGCCGGCATGGGCAAACGTATGCAATCGGCGCTGCCGAAAGTTTTACACCCACTCGCAGGAAAATCACTATTAGGTCACGTCGTTGATACCGCTCGGGGCTTGTCGCCGACGAGGTTATGCATTATTTATGGTCATGGCGGCGATGTCGTACTAAGCCAGTTTACTGCCGCCGATTGCGTGTTTGCCAGGCAAGAACCGCAACTTGGGACCGGACATGCGGTCATGCAAGCGGTCCCGCAACTCGACGACGCGGTGCCTACGCTTATTTTATATGGCGATGTGCCGTTGACATCAGGGCAGTCGCTGCAACGTCTGGTCACCGTGGCCGGAGCAGATAAACTCGCCATTCTGACGGTGCAACTTGACGATCCCACCGGATATGGTCGTATCGTCCGTCAAAATGGCGTCATCGTCCGCATCGTTGAGCAAAAAGACGCCACGCCGTCTGAGCGCGCAATCACTGAATGCAATACCGGCATCATGGTCGCCCCGACCGCGCTCCTGAAGCAATGGCTGGCCGGTTTATCGAACAATAATGCGCAAGGCGAATACTATCTGACCGACATCGTCGCAAGCGCTGTCGCCGACGGCATTCCGGTCGTTTCGGCCCAACCCGATGCAGTTTGGGAGACTTTGGGCGTCAACAGCAAAGTGCAACTAGCCGAACTGGAACGCATCCATCAGCGCGGTGTCGCCAATCGCCTGCTGGAACAAGGCGTGACATTATTTGATCCGGCACGCCTTGACGTGCGCGGCACGCTGACCTGTGGACGCGATGTCACGATTGATGTCGGTTGCGTTTTTGAGGGCAATGTCACGCTGGAAGATGGTGTCACCATAGGGGCCAACTGTGTCATCAAAAACGCGCACATTGGCCGTGCAGCCACTATTAAACCGTTCTGTCACATCGAAGACGCAACGGTCGGTGCCACGTCCCAAATCGGGCCGTACGCGCGGCTGCGACCCGGCACAACGCTAGGCGAAGATGTGCATATTGGCAATTTTGTCGAAGTCAAAAACAGTCAGGTTGCAGCGCATAGCAAGGCCAATCACCTCGCCTATATCGGCGACGCGACCATCGGCTTGCGCGTCAACATTGGCGCTGGCACGATCACCTGCAATTACGACGGCGTCAATAAATCTCGTACCGTGATTGAAGACGACGCATTTATCGGCAGCGACAGCCAGTTGATAGCACCGGTCACCGTCGGTAAAGGTGCGACACTGGGTGCCGGGACCACACTGAGCAAGGACGCGCCAGCAGGGAAATTGACTGTATCGCGGAGTAAGCAAGTAACGATTGATGGCTGGGTACGTCCGGTCAAAGTTCTGAAGTAGACGTACACCTAAAACTCAGGCGGATGGCAATGATAGAGGTTTAAGGGCATGAGCAATATGTTTGCCGCATGTCCGCAAACCTTACTAATCTGTCACCGGCCTGGCTCATAAAATGAAGATTTAGCGTAGCAACGCGTAACACAGGGGCGATCTTAAATTGCTCAACGATCAACGATCAACGATCAACCCGAAATTATCACGACGATTAAGCCGCGCAAACCCGCATCAAAGCATCAAACCGCAATGTTCGTCTCAAATTTACTCCGCAAAATAGAGAAGTACGTTTTCACGTTACGTACGTTTTTCTGCGCCGCAAATAGCCTATGCGCCAGGGCATGATATGCCGCCATATCGGCGACCTGCACCACCAGCACAAAATCCGGTCCCGGCGACACGCGATAACATTGCAACACCGATGCCTCATTCGCCACCAACGCTTCAAACACCAATTGATGCTCATCGCCCTGATGATCCAACGTGACCTCTACCAGCGCGGTTAAGCCAGCGCCCACTTTTTCTGGCGCGACGATCGCCACCTGCCGCATAATCACGCCGTCGTCGGTTAACCGTTTGACCCGCCGCAGACATGTCGCCGCAGAAGCATGCACAAGCGCCGCCAGTTGTTGGTTTGTATATGAAGCGTCTGCTTGCAACGCATTCAGAATCCGTCGATCCAGCCCATCAAGAGTAGGGTCCATTGCTCACTTTGAAATAAAATATCAATAAATATATAAATATGAATTTATATTGCATCAAAATTATATTATGAAATAATATATCAAAAACTATGCGATTGAGATGATTTATTTCACATCCTCCAGCCTAGAATAACTTCATTCAACTTTTCCCCGGAGGCTTCCATGTGCGGTATCGTCGGCGCTGTTGCGCAAAATAATGTCATTCCGATCTTAATTGAAGGCCTAAAGCGCCTCGAATACCGCGGCTATGACTCTTGCGGCATCGCCGTCCATCTGGACAGAAAATTGCAGCGTTCGCGCAGCACCTCCCGCGTGGCCGATCTGGAAAAGCAATTAGCCACATCCGGTCTGACAGGTTTTACCGGCATCGCCCACACTCGTTGGGCCACGCATGGCGCACCCGTCACGCACAACGCCCATCCCCATTTTTCCCGCGACCGAATTGCACTGGTCCACAATGGGATCATCGAAAACCACGACGACCTGCGCGCTGAATTGCAAGCACTCGGTTACGTTTTCGAAAGCCAGACCGACACCGAAGTCATCGCCCATCTGGTCGATCACATGTACACCGGCGACTTGTTCGAGACCGTTCAGCAAGCCATCAAGCGTCTCACTGGCGCTTACGCCATCGCCGTATTTAGCGCCGATGAGCCGCATCGCGTGGTCGCGGCGCGTCAAGGCTCACCGCTGATCGTTGGCCTCGGCGATGGACAAAACTTTGTCGCGTCCGACGCGATGGCGATCGCTGGCACCACCGATCAGATTATTTATCTTGAAGAAGGTGACGTTGTTGATCTGCAACTGCAAAGGGTCTGGATCGTCGATGTCAACGGCAGGTCGGTTGAACGCGAAGTCAAAACCGTCCAAGCCTACAGCAGCGCAGTCGAACTGGGCCCCTATCAGCACTACATGCAAAAAGAAATTTTCGAGCAACCGCGCGCCATCGCCGACACCCTGGAAGGCGTCGTCAACATCATGCCGGAGCTGTTCGGCGATAAAGCCTTTAGCGTTTTTCAGCAAATTGACTCGGTACTGATCCTGGCATGCGGCACTAGTTACTACGCGGGCCTGACCGCCAAATACTGGCTGGAATCGGTCGCCAAAATCCCTGCCAATGTTGAAATTGCCAGCGAATATCGCTATCGCGACAGCGTACCAAACCCCAACACATTGGTCGTCACCATTACCCAAAGCGGCGAAACCGCCGACACGCTGGCTGCGGTTAAACACGCGCGCTCACTCGGCATGTTGCACACGCTAACCATCTGCAACGCCGCCACCAGCGCCATGGTACGTGAATGCGCGCTGGCCTACATCACCCGGGCTGGCGTCGAAGTCGGCGTCGCCTCGACCAAAGCCTTCACCACGCAACTGGTTGGCCTGTTCCTGCTCACGCTTGCAATAGCGCAATCCAAAAATCGCCTCAGCGAAGAACAAGAACAAGCGCACCTGAAAGCACTCCGCCATTTGCCTGCAGCATTGCAAAGCGTATTAGCACTTGAACCGCACATCGTGGCTTGGGCCGAAGCCTTCGCCCGCAAAGAAAACGCGCTATTCCTTGGCCGCGGCATGCACTATCCCATCGCGCTGGAAGGCGCATTAAAACTCAAGGAAATTACCTACATCCACGCTGAAGCCTACGCCGCCGGAGAACTCAAACACGGCCCGCTAGCGCTAGTTACAGAAGAAATGCCGGTCGTCACCATTGCCCCCAACGACACCCTGATCGAAAAACTTAAATCTAACATGCAGGAAGTCCGCGCCCGCGGCGGCCAGCTATACGTTTTCGCCGACGCTGACTCCCACATTAGCCCTAGCGAAGGTGTGCATGTGATCAGATTGCCGGAGAATTATGGTTTGCTGTCGCCGATTTTGCATGTGGTGCCGTTACAGTTGCTGGCATATCATACGGCGCTGGCGCGGGGGACGGATGTTGATAAGCCGCGCAACCTGGCAAAATCCGTCACTGTTGAGTGAAAAAATGGTCTTTTCAAAACCCTCGGGAAACGGATAAATAAGGTGGTATTCAGCCCTCATAAAAGGGCTGACATGGCAAACGTACCGATACTGAACGGCAAAAAACGGCAGTAGTTACGAGGAAATAGAATGAATCACACTCGCTGCCCGCCCCGCAAACACCAAGACTCCAAAAAATTAGGGCGCGCGGCCAGCAAAAATTAAAATTCGCCCTTGAATGCGGCAACAAAACTCCTATGTTGTTTTTAATATCATTAAAATGTAAAACGCCATGCACGTGTCACCAAAAATTGGTCGAGCACGGGCTTCGGTAGGAAACTTTCTGATAAAAAAGGAGGGTATATGCATGGCTTGCGCTGGAAGCTTGACGGGGATGGCAAGGCCGCAACACTTTTTTTGCCGACAGACCCGCCGACGGCAATGCGATTGACCACAGCACAAATCGATGAAATGGTAGGCGTTCTCGGCATTTTCCGGGCGACCATGGAGCCGTCCCATACGTTGGAGTGGCCGTCCGGGAAAAAAGTCGTCATGGAGCCTTTTCCTCGCTGGTTTGCTGAGCGAGATGCGTTAATTGGCGGCACGTTACTGCATCTGCGAGATCCGCGCTTCGGATGGCTCCATTATGTATTTCCTCCAGAGGCCGCACGCGAACTTGGCCAGCATCTCATAGCGCAAGCGGACGCTCCACCCCAAGGGCCAGCCGAGTCAGGCGCGGAGTAGCATCCACGCAAGCGCGGAACGGGGTATTCAATAGCTTGGTTCCCTTATGGCTTAAGGCAAAACCGGCATTGTTAGTCCGATAGTTCTGATTTATAATTATTTAATGCACCGAACTTTCAAGATCGCATTATTCTGGCTTTTGATCTTTGCTCTGCCTCTCCAGGGCTTTGCAGCGTCGGGCATGCTTGCCTGCGGGGAAGCACATCACCACGTGATGTCGACGGTTTTACAGCATGACGGGCAGGATTCGGATGTAGCACAAGATCATGCTGATCAAACCAGGCAATTTTCTTCCAGCAGTTTTCAACCAGACACCGCTGGAAAATCGCAAAGCTCTTCAGATCGATCAGGAGATGGCAGTCACCATCATGCTGCCGCCAAATGCAGTGCGTGTACAAGTTGCTGTCTGAGCACCGCTATCAGTTTCCCTGCTGGGCTGGATCCGATTGCTCCTCTCCAAACAGGCCTGGAGTTCAATGGCCAGTCAGAAAGTCGATTCACCGCACACGTTCCCGAAGGCCTCGAACGGCCTCCCCACTCCCTCGATAGTTAAGTAGCACACTGCATAGCGGAACTGCGTGCTCCGGCTGGTTGTCGCCTGACATCTTTCCTTCGCGACCCAGCCTTACGTCAGGCATGCAGGTGCTGGCGTATTTGGCGCGCAATTGCACGCGATTCTATTTCTATCATCGAGGACGATCATGATTTTCACCCTCTCTGCGAGGCGCGCGATGTTTGCCGCTATCGCGTTAATTCCGCTCGTCGTGAGCGCACAGACCGTAACGGACGATCCGAAAAATCCGGACGCTGTGGTTTCTGCCCCGCCGTATCACTCGGTTTTTTCAGATTACAAAAGCTATCAGGATCCGGATATACAGTCCTGGAAAAAGGCTAACGCTGACGTCCGCCAGTCCGATTCAATGAAGGCTTCCGGCATGGGAGGCATGCACGGGATGTCGGACAAAAGCATGGGTGATATGAAAGCAAACAGTCCCGCACCCGCAGCAAAAAAAACGGCATCGCCGTCCGCTCAAATGCCACCCTCTATGCCCTCTATGCCCTCCATGCCAGCGCACGACGGCATGCCATCCCGCTAAGGAGCGATCATGCCATTATCTTTTGTTTCTTTTCGCCCGCTTTTCCTGACAGCCTCAGTATTATTCCTGGGGGGCTGCGCTTCGCTGTCGCAGGATGGCGGCTTTTCGTCGGTACAGTCGATGACGAAGGAGCGCATCGGTCAGGAAGTCAAATGGGTCAAGTCTGACGCTGATGCGAACAGCGTTGCCACGACCATCCAACCGCTGCTTGCGCAACCGTTAAGCGTCGACGATGCGGTAAAGATCGCCTTGCTCAACAACAAAGGTTTGCAAGCGAGCTATAGCGAACTGGGTATTGCTGAAGCCAATTTAGTACAGGCCGGACGTCTCAAGAATCCTTCGTTCACGTTTGGTCGTCTGCGCCGCGGCGACGATATCGAAATCGATCGCTCGTTGATGTTGCCGGTGATGAGCTTATTGACGATGCCCATCGCCAGCAAGATTGAACGGCGCTACTTCGAGCAGGCACAGTTGCGTGCAGCGGCCGAAGCGTTAGCGGTTGCCGATGCAACCCGTCACGCCTATTTTTCTGCGGTCTCCGCGCAGGAAACGGTGAAATATATGACACAAGTCACTGCTTCCGCGGAAGGTGGGGCGCAACTGGCAAACAAAATGGCGGCGGTCGGCAACTGGAGCAAACTGGAGCAGGCGCGACAGCAGTCTTTTTATGCAGACGTGACCGTGCAATTAGCACGGGCCGAGCAGATGCAAGTTGCTGAACGGGAAAAGCTGACACGTTTGCTGGGTCTCTGGGGCAGCAATACCGGATTTCAACTACCGGACCGCCTGCCTGATTTACCCAAAGCGCCAGAAGCGATTGGCGATGTCGAAGTCCAGGCCATGCAAAATCGGCTCGACATCATGATGGCAAAGCGGGAATTATCTGGCCTCGCTGATTCGCTGGGACTGACCAAGGCGACGCGGTTCATCAATATTCTCGACGTCGGCCTGATGCATAACAACTATAACCAGAGCCCATCACGTGAGAACGGCTATTCGATTCAGCTTGAAATACCGCTGTTCGATTGGGGCGGTGCACGGGTGGCAAAATCCGAGGCGTTGTACATGCAAGCAGTCAATCGTGCCGCAGAGTTGGCAGTGAACGCGCGCTCAGAGGTGCGTGTAGCGTATGCCGACTATCGCAGCACCTACGATATTGCCCGCCATTATCGCGATGAAATCGTGCCCCTCAAGAAACGGATATCAGATGAACAAATGCTGCGTTACAACGGCATGCTGATCGGCGTATTTACCTTGTTGGCCGACGCCCGCGCGCAAGTCATCAGCGTCAATGGCGCTATCGAAGCGTTACGTGATTACTGGATCGCCGATTCGGCATTAAAAATGGCGCAGACCGGCCGGTCGTCTGCTGGCAGTGGTGCTAAGGCAAGCAATTCTGCCGCTATGTCCACAGATTAATCGACGAACAATTAAGGATACATATTATGGTCTCACGTAGAAATTTTATTAACGGTGCGGGTGCTGTCGCGATTGGTGCCGGTTTAGTCAGCCGGGTTGGCGCAGCGTCACTTCCTGAAGCCGTCACAATGGACGGGGCTGCCACACAACCCCCTTTGTCGCCCCCTAACGGCCGGCCCTATAATCCGGTCGTCACCCTCAACGGCTGGACCTTGCCGTGGCGCATGAAAAACGGCGTCAAGGAGTTTCATCTGGTGGCCGAACCGGTGGTACGCGAAATTGCGCCCGGCATGAAGGCTAATTTATGGGGCTATAACGGTCAGTCTCCGGGACCCACCATTGAGGTGGTCGAAGGGGACCGTGTGCGCATCTTTGTCACCAATAAATTACCAGAACATACCAGCGTACATTGGCACGGACAACGATTGCCGAATGGCATGGATGGCGTGACCGGCCTGACCCAACCCGGTATCCAACCGGGTAAAACGTTTGTGTATGAATTCATTGCAAAACGGCCCGGCACGTTTATGTATCACCCGCATGCAGATGAAATGACGCAAATGGCGATGGGCATGATGGGATTCTGGATCACGCATCCGAAAGATCCAGGTCAGCACCGGGTCGATCGCGATTTCTGCTTTTTGCTCAATGCGTACGACATCGACCCGGGCAGTTACACCCCGAAGACCAGCACGATGCTGGACTTCAATCTGTGGACATTCAACAGTCGCGCGTTTCCGGGCATTGATCCGATGGTGTGTAACCAGAATGACAGAGTGCGTATCCGTGTCGGCAACCTGACCATGACCAATCATCCGATCCATTTGCATGGGCATGAATTTGTGGTCACCGGCACCGATGGCGGCTGGACCCCGCCGGGATCGCGCTGGCCGGAAGTGACGGCAGACATCGCTGTCGGGCAAATGCGGGCCATTGAATTCGACGCCAATGAACTGGGTGACTGGGCTTTCCATTGCCACAAGGCACATCACACGATGAACGCGATGGGGCATGACGTACCAACGATGATCGGGGTCGACCAGCGCGATGTACTCAGCAAAATTAACAAGCTGGTACCTGACTACATGGTGATGGGGGACAAAGGCGGTTCAATGGGCGAGATGGAAATGCCATTGCCCGACAACACATTGCCGATGATGACCGGCACCGGTCCGTTTGGCGGCATTGAAATGGGCGGCATGTTTACGACGGTAAAAATTCGGCAGGGGATAGCGCGTAATGATTACAAGGACCCTGGTTGGTACAAGCACCCTGCTGGCACCTCGGCCTATGAATGGAAAGGCGACGATGCCGCGATGCCGGACGCCACGCAAGCACCCGATGCCAGGCGTATGGCCGCACAGCCAGGCGAAAAAATTCTGAAAGTCATTAAAGGAAGCGGACATCGCGGTCATTAACCATTTTTCCGTTTCTTCTATTTCAAGCACCACAACATCCACTTTTGACAGGATCATTCTATGAAATCCGTTTTAATTGCATCTGCTCTAGCTCTCTCATTATTGTCACTGAATGCTTTTGCCCATGGCGATGAAGGCCATGCTGCGTCGGGTGAAAAGGAAGGCCATGCCGCAACAATGGGGCTGCCGGGCGACGCTAACAAGGTATCAAAAACGATGGAAGTCGATATGAGCGACGCGATGCGATTCACGCCATCGACCATCTCGGTCAAACGCGGGGAAACTGTCAAGTTCGTTGTCAAGAATACCGGAACGATGAAACATGAAATGGTGTTGGGATCAATCAACGAGCTCAAGGAGCACGCGGCATTGATGATTAAATTTCCGGAAATGGAACACTCCGATCCAAATCAGATAGCGGTAGAGCCTGGTAAAGCCGGCGAACTGGTATGGAAGTTCAGTAAAGCTGGCACGTTTGATTTTGCCTGCTTACAACCAGGACATTTTGAAGCGGGCATGCGCGGCAAGATCGTCGTTCAATAATTTTTCTACATAAACACCGTAAAGGAATTCCGATGAAAACCCGTTCCATTCTATTTGCAACACTCGCCCTGACACTCGCGGTCTCCGTCACTATGCCGTTCGGCGCCATCGCCGCCGAGGAAATAGCCAAAGCCGACATGGCACAAATGAAATCCACGGACGCTGCGGCGATGTCGACCGGAGAAGTGAAGAAAATCGACAAGGACACAGGCAAGATCACGATCAAGCACGGTCCCCTGGACAACCTGGGGATGCCCGCCATGACGATGGTTTTTCGAGTGCAGGACGCTGCCATGCTCGATCAGGTGAAACCGGGAGACAAGATTCATTTTGTCGCGGAAAAAGCCAATGGCGCATTGACGGTCACCAAGATGCAAACCGACGGCTGATTAACAACGGTCCTATCTCACCACAACGATCAGTAAGTAGAGATTACAACATTTAATGTAGCGATCATTACTCCTGCTACAATAAGGTCATGATGACATCTGATCAAACATGGCTACTGCTGGTCGTCAGCCTGCCGACCAATAGCGCGACAGCGCGAATGCGGATATGGCGAGCGTTAAAAGCCCTTGGCTGCGGTGCCTTGCGCGACGGCGCCTACTTGCTGCCCAATCGGGACGCGTCAAGACGGCAGCTCGGCGACCTTGCTGATGAAACCGTACGTGAAGGAGGCAGTGCCTGGCTCTTAACAGTGCAGGCGCAGTCAGACGGTGACAGCGAAGCCTACCGCGCACTCTTCGACCTGACTAACGAGTACGCCGCGTTCGCCGCAGCGCTCTTGGCCGCACGCAGGACGCTGGCCAGACTGACGCCGCCGGAGATCAACCGCGCGCTGCGTAAGCTGCGGCGAGATTACGAAGCCTTGGTCGCCATCGATTATTTTCCCGCTGAAGCTTCCGCGCAGGGGGAGGCGGCCTGGATGGATTTCGTTAACGTAGCGCAAACGCTGGTGTCGCCCGGTGAGCCGCAGTCAGTCGACCTTGAGGTGCCGCGCCGCGCGCCGTTGGATTATCAGGGCCGCACATGGGCCACCCGGCGTCGCCTATGGGTCGACCGCGTCGCCAGCGCCTGGCTGATTCGCCGCTTTATCGACCGCGAAGCACGCTTCCTGTGGCTGGAGACGCCGACCGATTGTCCACCGGAGGCGCTGGGCTTCGATTTCGACCATGCGGCCTTCACCCACATCGGGGATCGCGTCACCTTTGAGGTACTGCTCGCCAGCTTCGGCCTGGAGCGGGAGCAAGGCCTGGTTCGACTCGGCGCGATGGTGCATGCGCTCGACGTCGGCGGCGGCTTTGTCGCCGAGGCGAGCGGTTTCGAAGCGATGCTGGCGGGTGCCCGACAGCGCTGTCCCGACGACGATCAATTGCTGGCCGAAATGAGCGTCGTGCTGGATTCGCTGCTCGCGCATTTTTCAAACGAGCCATCAGGCATAGTCGACAAACCAGCAGGAGACAAAATTGAACCAGAATGAACCGGACGCACCAACGGCCAGTTACACCCTTTGGCAAATGATCTTGTACATGCTACGCCTTGGCAGTCTGGGCTTTGGTGGCCCGATTGCCCTCGTCGGCTATATGCACCGCGACCTCGTGGAGGACCGCAAGTGGATATCTGCGGCGGATTACAAGGAAGGCCTGGCGCTGGCCCAATTGGCGCCCGGTCCTTTGGCAGCCCAGCTCGGTATCTATATGGGCTATGTCCATTATCACGTCGTCGGCGCGACGCTCGCGGGCCTGGCTTTTGTGATGCCTTCTTTTTTGATGGTGCTCGCGCTCGGCTGGGCCTATGTGCGGTTCGGAGGGCTGCCGTGGATGCAGGCGGTGTTTTACGGTGTTGGTGCTGCCGTCATCGGCATCATCGCGATGAGCGCGAAAAAACTGACCGCGAAAAGTATCGGCAAGGACAAGCTCCTATGGGCGATCTATCTGCTCTTGGCAGGGGTGACGGTCGTGACAGAATCTGAGGTGGCCTGGCTGTTCATCGCCGCTGGTGTGCTGGTCTGGCTGTTGCGTGCGCCGCCCAAGTGGTTTTCCAAGGGAGGCTTGTATGCGATCGGCCTGCCGCATCTGGCGGCAGCGCCGGCCGTTTTTGGGACGCTCGACATGTCGCTACTGACGCAAATCGGTATTTTCTTCACCAAGGCCGGCGCGTTTGTCTTCGGCTCCGGGCTGGCGATCGTCCCCTTTCTGTATGGCGGGGTGGTGACAGAGCACCACTGGCTTACGGATAAGCAATTCGTCGACGCCGTCGCCGTCGCCATGATCACTCCCGGCCCGGTCGTCATCACTGTCGGATTTATCGGCTACCTGATCGCTGGCTTGCCGGGGGCGACAGTTGCTGCGCTGGGCACCTTTATTCCCTGCTACCTCTTCACGGTGATTCCTGCGCCCTACTTCAAGAAATACGGCAAGTTACCGGGCGTACTCGCTTTCGTTGACGGCATCACGGCTGCCGCGATTGGTGCCATCACAGGTTCGGTGATTGTGATCGCCCGGCGCTCAATCATTGACATCCCCACCGCCTTAATCGCGCTAGTAACCGTGGCCCTATTATGGAAGTTCAAGAAATTACAGGAACCGATTGTCATTGCGTCCGCCGCCATTATTGGACTGATTGTGTTTTCCCTTCGCACCCCTTAAACGAAAATTTTTTATTGCTCGCATTAGTGCTGTTCTGGTCGCAAATGGTCGTCGCGCACCGACATCGATAAGCGAATGTGCCGGGATCGGTCGGTTGCTGCGCGTCTTAAAATATTTGTAAGCCCTTGCATTACTATAATAATTCAATAATAATAGAACTATTAAATTGTTTATGTCAGGTGGTCTATGGAAACCAAAGAGATGATTTCAGCGCTGGGGGCCCTCGCGCAAGAATCACGATTGGCGGTGTTTCGTTTATTGGTTCAAATTGGCCCAGAAGGCATGGCTGCCAGCAAGCTTGGTGAGCAATTATCGATTCCCCCGTCATCAATGTCCTTTCACCTTAAGGAACTCTTTCATTCGCAACTAGTGAGATCGCGTCAGGAAGGGCGCTTCGTCATCTATTCTGCCAATTTCGAAACGATGAATGGCCTTATTGCATTCCTTACGGAAAATTGTTGTAACGGCACTCCGTGCACGCCCTTCCACCCCCCGCTGATATCAATGCTCAGTGAGTCTTAGCGTGAAACGTTCGTCATATTGCGGCGACCAAAGTTTGATTTATATAAACGTCTGCAACTTTCCTCCGCTCTGTTGATATTCGAGAAAATTATGTCCGTGCAATGCGAAGTAACCGGTCGACGCACCGCAGGCGTCGCCATGAATTTTTTTGAGCGCTATCTCACCGTCTGGGTGGCGCTCTGCATCATAGTTGGCATTCTGTTGGGGCAAGGTTTCCCCAATGCGGTGCAGACCATTGGCGGGTTAGAAATCGCAAAAGTAAATCTGCCGGTCGGCGTTCTGATATGGGTGATGATTATTCCCATGTTGCTCAAGATCGATTTCTCTGCCTGGAATCAGGTTAAGGGGCATGTTCGCGGTATCGGCGTTACTTTATTTATTAACTGGGCAGTCAAGCCTTTTTCTATGGCGTTTCTTGCCTGGATTTTTATCCGCCATTGGTTTGCGCCGTATTTGCCCACTGAACAGCTGGATTCATACGTAGCGGGACTGATTTTGCTGGCAGCTGCGCCTTGCACAGCGATGGTATTTGTGTGGAGCCGTCTGACCGGCGGCGATCCTTATTTCACGCTCTCGCAAGTAGCGATAAACGACTTGATCATGGTGTTTGCATTTGCGCCACTAGTGGGGCTGTTGCTGGGTGTATCGAGCATTACTGTACCGTGGGCAACCTTGCTGACATCCGTGACGTTGTATATCATGGTCCCCGTGATCATTGCGCAAGTCTGGCGAAAACTGTTACTACGGCGAGGACAGAAAAGCTTGGGCAAGGTCCTGGAGCGTATTCAGCCCTGGTCGATCTCGGCGCTACTCCTTACGCTGATCCTGCTCTTCGCCTTCCAGGGAAATGCGATCATTGAACAACCATTGGTTATTGCTTTGCTGGCCATTCCGATTTTGATACAGGTATTTTTCAATTCTGCGCTGGCCTATTGGCTCAATCGCGTTGTCGGCGAAAAGCATTCTATTGCGTGTCCGTCCGCCTTGATCGGCGCGTCGAATTTTTTTGAACTGGCGGTTGCAGCAGCGATCAGCTTGTTCGGTTTTAAATCCGGTGCCGCACTCGCCACAGTAGTCGGAGTATTAATCGAAGTCCCAGCCATGCTAATCGTAGTCAGTATCGTCAATCGGACGCAAGGTTGGTACGAAAGACGCTAACCATGACGCGGGGACATATTGATGATGATTGTATCTCACCAAAATTATCGGTACTTGACAATAAATATTCTTGCGGTTTACGATATTCAGGTAAATACTTAAAACAATGAAATTTCCCCGTCTAATGCGCCTGATTGCTGCACTTATCGTGTTGATCAGTATGCTGTTCACGCAGCTTGCTGTGGCGGGATACGCATGTCCTGGATTCAACGCAGGAAAAGTCGATAAGCCAATGTTGCTGGAGTCCGAACTAGCGATGGTTGGCTGCGAAGGCATGGACACTGCGCAACCGGGTTTATGTCACGCGAGTGATCAATCGGGTAACCAATCGCTCGATAAGCCTCAATTGCCACATGTTCAGCCCTTTATGGCGGCAGCATTAACGCTGGTAGTCCACCATCTGACGTCCATATATAACCCCGTGAGCGCAGAGTCATCATCTCTGCTGCTGACGCGGACCACTGCCCCTCCTCTCTCCATTCGCAACTGCTGTTTCCGCATTTAAACTTTCAGATCACTTAGTACGTCATTGGCTTGCCGCGTGCATGCCTGATATTGTCTATCGCTATCTGGAGGTTGAATGTCGTCCCCACCGCTATCACTGCGTAAAGTTGTTCGTTTGTTTTCAAAAATTAGTTTCTCTGCACTGGCTGGATCGCTAATGCTTGTGGCTAGCGCCTATGCGGCTGAAGTGCCGCTGACGTTGGCTGAGGCGCAACGCCGGGCGGTCGAACGGTCGCGCCAACTCACGGCACAGGATTTTTCTGTCTCCGCGGCCCGCGATATGGCGGTTGCTGCCCACCAGTTACCGGATCCGATCTTAAAGTTTGGCATCGATAACCTCCCCGTCACCGGGCGAGATCGCGGCAGCCTCAATAACGATTTTATGACCATGCGTCGGGTCGGCGTGATGCAGGAAATCACGCGTTCCGATAAACGCCAATTGCGTTCTGACAGCTTCGAACTGGAAGCGCAAAAGACCCTTGCCGAAAAGGCCGTAACAACCGCTGCCATTGAGCGTGATACCGCGCTAGCGTGGCTAGACCGGTTTTACGCAGAAGCGATGGCAGCAGTGGTCGCCGAGCAGGGGGAACAAGCCAGACTGGAAATTCAGGCAGCCGAAGGGGCATACCGTGCTGGTCGGGGCAGTCAGGCTGACGTTTTAGCTGCGCGCAGCGCTTTGGCAACTTTTGATGATCGCGCCAGTGAAGCACAGCGCCGCGTGCGCACTGCGAATATCGCGCTGACGCGCTGGATCGGCGATATCAGTGGCGTCTCCCTAGCCAGCAAACCAAAGACCGATGCGATCCGCATGGATCCCGCGCGACTCGATAGCCAGCTCAATCACCATCCTCAAATCGCGGTGCTGAGCACACAGGTCGATCTCGCTGAAACGCAAGCCAGGCTGGCAAAGGCCAACGAAAAAGCCGACTGGACCGTTGAAGTTGCTTTTCAGCAACGTGGCGCAGCTTACTCCAATATGATCTCGGTTGGGGTATCAATCCCGCTGCAATGGAATCGCAAGAACCGTCAGGACAGGGAACTCTCCGCAAAACTTGCATTGGTCGATCAGGCCAAAGATGCGCGCGAGGATATGTTACGCGCGGACATAGCAGAGGCCCGCAACATGATTGAGGAATGGCAAAACGATCGCGAGCGCTCGGCCCGCTATGAACGTGAATTGATTCCTTTGGCCAACCAACGCACCGGCGCTGCGATCACTGCCTACCGCGGTGGCAAAGCGAGTCTGGTCGAGGTGCTGGCGGCGCGTCGTAATGATATCGACGTCCGCATTCAGGCATTACAGCTGGCAACCGATACCGACCGTTTGTGGGCACAACTCAATTTTCTATTCCCCATCGATGCTGTGATGACATCCAAAGAAATAAAAAAGGACACGCAATGAAGAATCGTAAAATCCTCCTCTGCGTTGTGATGGTTTTCCTCGGTGCAAGCGGCTACGCGCTTTACGCAATTGGTATCCATCAAGGACGCAAGCTGGCGACATCCATAGTTGGGGTCGGGGCTTCCCCGGTTGCAGCATCGGCACCTGCAGATGCTAAGAAAGTACTCTACTGGCACGACCCGATGGTGCCCGGGCAAAAATTCGACAAGCCCGGAAAATCACCATTCATGGACATGCAACTGGTGCCGGTTTATGCCGAAAATGGTAGTGATAATGGGAAAGTCACCATCAGCCCCCGCGTGCAACAAAATCTGGGCATCCGCACCGCGGAAGTCACCCGAGGCAATCTTACATCGGCGGTTGTGGCCGTGGGCAGCGTCGCCTACAACGAGCGCGATGTCGCACTGCTGCAGGCACGCAGCAACGGTTTTGTCGAACGGCTTTACGTGCGTGCGCCTCTTGATCCGGTCCGCAAGGGGCAGGCGCTGGCGCAGTTGTATGTACCGGAATGGGTAGCGGCGCAGGAAGAGTACCTGTCAGTCAAACGCATGCAGGGCAACGGCTTAGATGGCCTGCTGGAGGGTGCGCGTCAGCGCATGCGGTTAGTCGGCATGACCGACGACCAGATTCACCTGGTAGAAACGCGTGGCAAGGTGCAAGCGCGTCTGACCATTACTGCGCCTATTGGTGGCGTCTTGTCAGAGCTCGCGGTGCGCGAAGGGATGACCGTAATGACCGGTGCGCCAATGTTCAAAATCAATGGTCTCGGCACGATCTGGGTCAATGCGGACATCCCGGAGAGCATGTCCGCTCAGGTGCGTCCCGGGAATGCGGTGGAGGCCCGCACGCCCGCGCTGCAAGGCGTGATATTCAAAGGCAAAGTCAGTGCAATCCTGCCGGACGTGAACCCCGCCACCCGTACACTAAAGGCGCGTATTGAGCTGCCGAATCCCTCCGGTCAACTAGTGCCCGGCATGTTTGCGACGCTTAATTTTTCTCCTGCTGCGCGTAAGAACCTCATGTTGATACCTACTGAAGCAGTGATTCAGACTGGCACGCGTAGCGTCGTGATGGTGGCGCAAGGCGATGGTAAATTTCTGCCGGTTGAGGTTGAGATCGGCAGCGAAACCAACGGCCAGAGCGAAATCCGTAAAGGATTGGAAGTTGGCCAGAAGGTCGTGGTCTCCGGTCAGTTTCTGATTGATTCCGAAGCTAGCCTGACGGGAACCGAAACCCGGATGAGCAGTATGAACGCCGCAACTCCCGACAAACCAACCGCAGTAGAACCCGGCAAAGTTGCCGGACCGACACATCGCGGGGAAGGTAGGGTTGAAAGCATCAATAAAGAGGAAATCACGATCTCGCACGGGCCGATTCCGACGCTGCAATGGGGAGCGATGACGATGGGATTTAAATTACCGGCGGGTGGCTTGCCGCACAACATCGTGGTCGGCGACAGCGTCATTTTCGACATTCATCCGATCAAAGATGGCGCGTTCGAAATCGGTACGATCAGTCCCACTGCTGCCGCGAAAAATCAGTCAGTGGGAGCGAAGCAATGATCGCCAAACTGATCCGCTGGTCCATCGTGAACCGCTTTCTGGTATTACTGGCGACGCTGATGGTGACCGCATGGGGGATCTGGTCGCTGGCGCATACGCCGTTAGATGCGCTTCCTGATCTGTCAGACGTGCAAGTCATTATTCGGACCAGCTATCCCGGCCAGGCACCACAGATTGTTGAGAATCAGGTCACGTATCCACTGACCACCACCATGCTGTCAGTGCCGGGTGCCAAGACCGTCCGGGGGTATTCTTTTTTCGGCGACTCCTACGTCTATGTGTTGTTTGACGACGGCACCGATCCGTATTGGGCGCGCTCGCGTGTGCTGGAGTATCTGAGTCAGGTACAGTCGCGTTTGCCACCGCAAGCGAAGGCCGTGCTCGGACCGGATGCAACCGGTGTCGGCTGGATTTACGAATACGCATTGGTTGATCGTAGCGGAAAGACCGATCTGTCACAGTTGCGCTCGTTACAGGATTGGTTTCTGAAATACGAGTTAAAAACAGTGCCGAATGTCTCGGAAGTCGCCAGCATCGGCGGCATGGTAAAGCAATACCAGATAGTGCTCGATCCGGACAAGATGCGGGCCTACAACATCCCGCAAGCCAAGATCATCGACGCGGTGCAGAAAGCCAATCAGGAGACCGGCGGCTCGGTACTGGAGCTGGGTGAAGCCGAATACATGGTGCGCGCATCGGGCTATCTTAAATCACTGGACGATTTCCGCAAGATTCCATTGATGACGACAGATGCCGGCGTGTCAGTGCGACTGGGGGACGTGGCACGAATACAAATCGGGCCGGAAATGCGGCGCGGGATCGCTGAACTGAATGGTGAAGGCGAAGTCGCGGGCGGCGTGATCATCATGCGCTCGGGCAAGAATGCGCTCGATACCATCGCAGCGGTGAAGGCCAAACTGGCGATATTAAAAGCCAGTCTGCCACCCGGTGTTGAGATCGTCCCAACCTATGACCGGTCGAGCCTGATCAATCGTGCTGTGACCAATTTGAAAGACAAATTGATTGAGGAATTTATCGTCGTCGCTGTGGTCTGCGCTATCTTTTTGTTTCATTTGCGCTCGGCACTGGTGGCGATCATTACGCTGCCGATCGGCATCCTGATCGCCTTTATCGTTATGTATTATCAGGGCGTGAACGCCAACATTATGTCTTTAGGCGGTATCGCTATCGCAGTCGGTGCCATGGTAGATGCGGCGGTAGTGATGATCGAAAATGCCCACAAACATATTGAGGCGTGGAATCATGCCCATCCCGGTGAAAAACTACAGGGCAATGCCCACTGGCGGGTCATCGGCGACGCCGCCGCCGAAGTCGGCCCGGCGCTGTTTTTTTCGTTACTGATCATCGTACTCTCGTTTATTCCCGTGTTCACACTGGAAGCACAGGAGGGACGGCTATTTTCACCGTTAGCTTTTACCAAGACTTATGCGATGGCCGCCGCCGCCGGTCTGGCCGTAACGCTGATTCCTGTCCTGATGGGTTACCTGATTCGCGGGCGGATACCGGACGAGCAAAAAAATCCGCTGAATCGCTTGCTGATTGCGTTGTACCGCCCCTTGCTCGATATCGTATTGCGCTTTCCCAAACTGACCTTGCTGGGGGCCGCGCTGGTGGCGATCTTAACGATTTGGCCGATGACTCAGCTTGGGAGCGAGTTCATGCCGCCGCTAGACGAAGGTGATGTGCTGTACATGCCCTCGGCATTGCCCGGCCTGTCAGCGGGCAAAGTGTCGCAGTTATTGCAGCAGACCGACCGTCTTATTAAAACCGTGCCTGAAGTGCAAAGCGTGTTCGGCAAAGCTGGCAGAGCTGAAAGTGCCACCGATCCGGCACCGCTGGAAATGTTTGAAACCATGATTCAGTTCAAACCGCACGATCAGTGGCGGCCCGGCATGACAGCGGAGAAATTGATTCAGGAACTGGACCGCATCGTCAAGGTCCCCGGATTATCTAATATTTGGGTGCCACCAATTCGGAACCGGATCGACATGCTGGCGACGGGCATCAAAAGTCCGGTCGGGATTAAGGTCGCCGGCGCCAGTTTGCAAGAAATCGACCGTATAACCGGCGCAATCGAACGCGTCGTCAAGCACGTACCCGGCGTATCCTCCGCGCTGGCTGAGCGATTAAATGGCGGGCGGTATATCGATGTCAACATCAACCGCGATACCGCTGCGCGCTATGGTTTGAATATCGCTGATGTGCAAAGTGTCGTAGCAGCGGCGATTGGCGGCGACAATATTGGTGAAACCGTAGAGGGTTTGCAGCGCTTCCCGATCAACGTGCGTTATCCGCGCGAGGTGCGGGACTCTGTCGAAAAACTTCGCCAATTGCCAGTGCTGACGGATCGCGGCGCACAAATCCAGTTGGGCGATGTCGCCGCGATTCGCATCAACGATGGCCCGCCTATGCTAAAGAGTGAAAATGCACGCTTGTCGGGCTGGGTCTACGTCGATATTCGCGATCGCGACCTCAGCTCCACGGTACACGCTATGCAACAAGTGGTCGCCAAAGAGGTCGCCTTACCGGCTGGCTATTCTATCGCCTGGTCGGGACAGTTTGAGTATCTGGAGCGCGCTACCGCCAAGCTCAAGATCGTGGTGCCAGCCACATTGCTGATTATTTTCGTCTTGCTGTATCTGACCTTCCAGCGTTTCGATGAAGCAGCATTGATCATGGGAACGCTACCGTTTGCGCTGGCGGGCGGTATCTGGCTGTTATGGTTACTCGATTATCACCTGTCGGTCGCCGGTGGCGTTGGCTTCATCGCATTGGCCGGGGTGTCGGCCGAGTTCGGCGTGATCATGTTGCTTTATCTGAAGCATGCCTGGGAAGAACGGCTGGCCAACGGCAACGACACTGAAGCCGATCTGCTCGATGCGATACGTGAAGGGGCTGTATTGCGGGTCCGCCCGAAGGCGATGACGGTCGCTGTCATCATTGCCGGGCTAGTGCCGATCATGCTGGGTACCGGCACCGGATCGGAAGTCATGCAGCGCATCGCGGCGCCAATGGTGGGCGGCATGATTACGGCACCACTGCTATCAATGTTTGTGGTTCCTGCAGTTTATCTGCTCCTGCGGCGGCGTGAGTTACGTCGCGGTCGCATCGCCGCCAGCAGAGCTATCGCCAGCACGGCACATGTGGAGGATGCCAACGCAATCTAATGAAGCAAACCGAATAAAGCAAAGGCTCTATTAGACCTTTATAGCGGTCATCAAAATGCAGCACCTAAGTAATTAACACCCAATAATTTCTCTTCAATTAATCAAGGAAATAAACATGAAACCGATCGTAATTTTGACCCTGATTGTGGCTTTATCCGCCTCCACCCACGCCATGGCGCAGTCCAGTGACACCAAAAACATGGACATGAAAGGCATGAACATGCACAACATGCCGATGGACAAAATGTCCTCCGATTCCAGCACCAAAACAACTACCCACAAGGCAACGGGCACGGTAAAGGCCGTGGATATTAAAAATGGTAAGTTGACCCTTGTACACGGGCCGGTCAAAAGCTTAAACTGGCCCGCCATGACAATGACTTTCTCGGTGAAAGACAAGCTGCTCTTAGACAAACTTTCCGTAGACAAAAAAGTCACTATCGACTTTGTTAAACAGGACATGAATTATGTCGTCACTGCTGTCAATTGACATGACTGCATGGTCGGGTGCATCGGGTTGCTTGATGGACCCCGCACCCTGCCGATGTCGGTGAGGAAAGCGCATGCATAACCGTATTGCAGCAAAATACCCTCACCGCTGGAATACGGCCTGAAGCGGCCATCCAAATGGCTAAAGCCCGCTTTTCACGGGCTTTGTATCAGTCACTTTTCGTAAAGAAGTCAGATGCCGCATCAGGCAACATTGATCCGCTAAGCAGCACCGGCATCGACTTTTTATTCTAAGACCTAAATTTCTTCTACAACCTAAATTACTTGCCGTAGAGGCGATTAGGTCAGTCCGACGTTCATACTGCCTAAGCCTTCACCTTACCCCGACGCAACGTCGGCAAACCCACGCCCGCCGCGTCGAAGCCACCGTCAACTGCAATCACCTGACCGTTGACAAAACTGGCCGCGTCGCTGCAAAGGAATCCAACGACGTTGGCCATCTCTTCGGTGCTGCCATAACGACCCAGCGGGATGGTATCGTAGTAGTCCGAACGGATCGCCACACTGTGGACCAGCTTCGCCATCTCGGTTTCGACCGGGCCGGGTGCAATGGCATTGACACGCACGCCGACATTGCCAAGTTCGACCGCATACTGCTTGGTCATGTGAATAAGCGCAGCCTTGCTGGTGCCGTAGGCGATACGTAGCGTGCTGGCTCTCAGTCCGGAGATCGATGCGATGTTGACGATGGCGCCGCTGCCGTTGCTCGCCATCAGCGCGCCAAAGGCCTGCGAGCAAAGGAAGGCGCCATCCAGATTGGTCGCCATCACAGCGCGCCACTCCGCGAAGGAGGTCTCCAGCGTCGGCTTGAAGATGGCCACGCCAGCGTTGTTAACCAGCGCGTCAACGCGACCGAACCTTGCGATCACTTGCTCGGCGGCCCGGTCTACCTGCGCCGGATCGGACACGTCGCAATGGACCGCCAGCACATCATCGGGACGACCAATCTCCGATACTGTGCGGTCCAGAAGTGCGCTTTCTATGTCCAGCAGAACGACCTTGTAGTCATGGCGCAGAAACCATTCGCCGATAGCCAGTCCAATTCCTCGAGCACCGCCTGTGACAACGGCAACGCGAGATGTAGATTGAGTGCGCATATTTTCCTTAGTGAGTGTGATTTTGCAACAACGTGAATTGGCTTTCCCTTGGCTTTCCCGTTGTGCAGTGCAGCGTTGCACACAGCACAGCGGGTAGGTTAAGACTGTACAGCAATGACATCGACAGTGCCCGCACAACCGCCGCCGCGCCCGTGTTTTGTCTCTGAAACAGAATTTTTAATGCGGTGTTATGGGCTTTTTGCTGATCCAGCCCCAGCGACCGTGCCAGACCTAGGGCTTCGGCGGCGGCAGCAATGTGGACCGCGCACAGATGCTGATTTACCACCTTGATGCTCTGGCCGTCGCCGAGTCGCTCACCCGTCTGGCGTACGTTGCCCATTGCCTCCAAGACAGGCAAAGCCGCTTCAATATCTTCCCCGCTGCCGGAGGCAAAAATAACCAGATCGCCAGTCTTGGCGCGGGCCGTGCCACCGGTGACAGGTGCGTCCACAACGCGTGCACCTGCAGCGCGCAATATATTGCCCTGCTCACGCACACTATCTGGACCAACGGTAGACATCACGACCCAAAGCTGGCCGCTTGCGGCACTACCGACATCACTGACCAGTGCCGCCAGTTGTTGCGACGTCGCGACCATCACGATGACGATATCGCCCTTGGGTGCCAGAGCAAACCCGGACACCGCATCTACCCCGTTTTTCGTGGCGTTTGCGATGCCTGCCAGCGAGACATCCACACCCGTGACAGCGTGACCAGCCGCTTGAATCCGGAGTGCCATCGGCAGGCCAATTGCACCGACGCCTATAAAAGTGACATTCAAGGTTGCATTCATCCCGATGCTCCTAAGCTAGCCAGCGTTTGATCGTAGCGACGATCGAGGAGGTCGAGATACCGTATCGATCATGCAGCGTGGGAAGTGCACCGGCAGCGAGAAACTCGTCGGGCAGCGCGATCTGACGAAACGCGGGATGCACGCCCGCCCGCATCAACGTGGTGGCGACCGCTTCACCGAGTCCACCGACGATGCTGTGATTCTCTGCCACGACCACAAGGCGTCCCGGATGACTGCACTGCGCAATGATCGTCGCTTCGTCCAATGGTTTGATGGTCGGTACGTGCAGTACCGCAACCTCAGCGCTGCCGTCAGCCAGCGCATGCATGGCTTCCAGCGCGCGCATGGTCATGATGCCTGACGAGATGATCAGCACGTCCTTGCCGTCGCGCAAGAGTTTTGCCTTACCGAGTTCGAACTTGTAGTCGTATTCGTCCAATACCAGCGGCACTTTACCGCGCAGCAGACGCATGTAAACCGGTCCATCATGGGCAGCAATCGCTGCGACTGCCTGTTGCGTATCGAGCGCATCGCACGGATCGACGATGGTCAACCCTGGAATGCCGCGCATCATCGCGATATCTTCAGTGGCCTGATGGCTAGGGCCGTAACCGGTAGTCAAACCCGGCAGCGCCGCGCAAATCTTGACGTTGAGATGTTCTTCCGCGATGACTTGATGAATAAAATCGTAGGCACGACGCGTCGCGAATACGGCGTAGGTCGTGGCAAACGGCATCAAGCCTTCCTTCGCCATGCCGCCTGCCGCACCCATCAGCAGTTGTTCAGCCATGCCCATCTGAAAGAAGCGATTCGGGTGTTCGTTGGCAAAAATATGCAAGTCGGTGTACTTGGAAAGATCCGCAGTCATGCCAACGATGTTGGGCCGTCTGGCCGCTTCTGCGATCAGTGCGTGACCAAACGGCGCATTAACGGTGCGCTGTCCTTCCCCGGCAATCGACGCGATCATGGCCGAGGTCGTCAGGCGTGGCTTGGTGATAATGGCGCTCATGAACGGTCTCCTGTAGTGTATAGGTCGGGCGCCAGGTCAGTCCGAGAAGGCGGTTGTGAAGCATCCAGCATAGCAATAGCTTCTTTCCATTCACCCTCTTCCACCCGGATAAAGTGGCTCTTCTCACGTGTCTCTAAAAACGGCACGCCCTTGCCCATCAAGGTGTCGACCAGAATCACGCGTGGCACCGGGTCCTTCAGCGCGCGCGCGATATCGAACGCTGCAATGACCGCGTTGATGTCATTGCCGTTGATGCGTTGCACGTGCCAGCCAAATGCCAGCCACTTATCGGAGAGCGGTTCAAAGTTAAGAGTATCGTGCGAGCTGCCGTCTGCTTGCTGACGATTGATATCGACCAGTACGATCAGATTGCTCAGCTTATGGTGACTTGCGGACAACGCCCCTTCCCAGGTCGCGCCTTCGTCAAGCTCGCCGTCCGACATTGAGTTGTACACAAATGCAGGATTATTCTTGTGCCGCAGTCCAAGCGCCATGCCGACGGCAATCGTCAGCCCTTGACCAAGCGATCCACCGGACATTTCCATTCCGGGTGTATAAGACGCCATGCCAGACATCGGCAGGCGGCTATCGTCGAAGCCATAGGTCTCAAGTTCTTCTTCCTTGAGGACGCCCGCTTCCAGCAGTGCCGCGTACAACGCGATAGCGTAGTGCCCATGAGAAAGCAAAAAGCGATCGCGCCCTTCCCATTCCGGGTCATCGGGCCGAATATTCATGGCGTGGCAATACGCTACCGCCAGCACGTCGGCAAGCCCTAATGCCTGGCCGATATATCCCTGGCCCTGCACTTCGCCCATGCGCAATGCAAAGCGGCGAATGCGATAAGCATGACGGGCGAGCCTGATGTGAAGCGCTTCAGTCGTCGCAGGATTTTTATTGGTAAATGTCATCGTCTCCCTCCGGGGTCGTTTGAACGTTTAACGGTGTGCTGGCCGTGCCGCCGGAAAATCATAGGTGTGTATAATTCACTTGGCGTCGGACAAAACCTAGCCACGGCAGCGTATCATCAAGTGAACGTGGTGACAAAAGAAACGATTGCACTAATTGATGAATCATATTCACATATGAAATTAAATACCAAGTTGCCGCTACCTTTTTTGCGGATCTTCGAGGCGGCAGGACGAACAGCGTCCTTCGCGCATGCGGCCAAGGAGCTGGGCTTGTCGCCAAGCGCAGTCAGTCACTCTATTCGCAAGCTTGAGGATACGCTCAGCCTGAGACTATTCGACAGGAGCACGCGTGAGGTAAAACTCACACGAGAAGGTGCCATCCTTTTGGAACACGTTCAACGCGGAATGGAAGAAATGCGGCGCGGCCTGGCGTTGATTGCGCTCGACGAACCGAGTCCGCTGAGGCTGCATACGGCACCCAGTTTTGCGACACAATGGCTGCTACCCAGATTGTCAGGATTCGTGCGGGCGAATCCACATATCGATTTACAAATCTCGGCGAGCACCGATTACGCGCGCTTTGAAGAGGATAATTTCGATCTGGACATTGTGTATGGCGAGCCTAAGTCCTCGACTTACGAGAAAATTCCGCTGGCCGTAGAAAGGCTGATGCCGCTTTGTGCGCCGGAGGTTGCCGCCCGGATTCAACGGCCGGAGGATCTCTACGCGCAGACCTTGATTCAATGCGACGTTCAACTGCTGCAATGGAAGGGATGGTTTGAAGCCAATCATTTAACACCGCCGCATCACTACGGGTTGCACTTCGATCGCAGTTTGATGGCGATTGCAGCGGCGGTTGACGGGCTCGGGGTAGTGCTCGAATCAACTTTACTCGGGGAGCGAGAATTAAAACAGGGTACGTTGGTAACCCCGCTGATCGATTGCACGCAGGAGATGCGATACATCGGGCATTATCTGGTGTATCCGAAACGGCTTCATTACCATGCAGCTTTTGAGATATTCAAAGTCTGGTTGCTTGATCAGATGGGGATTGACGAAAATGGCGGCGCAGTTGAGGATTGAGAACATAAGGGGTGGATAACATCAGGGCTGGATGACAATTGGCGGGCGGCGAGTTCGACGGTAGGCGTGGGATCTTTTGATGATTGATGATTGATGATTGATGATTGATGATTGATGATTTCAATATGCTCAACTCCTCACGCGGATTTGTTAATCAATCGTGTAAATAGTTTCATTATCCTTCAACACCTTGGAACAATCCCGCATCACCATTGCTTTACGACGCAAATACTCGCAGCAGATTTGCATCGACATATCCGCCGCAACAGGTACGTTTAACGCCTCGCTAAAACGCTGAACAGCCTCCGCTGCATGCGCGAAATGATTGCTTTCGGTGCCGCCGATATGCACCGTTACCCATGCAACGGTGGGGCGGATGCGGGCAACCGGTATGCCGATATGGTGTTCAAACCAGTTTTGAAATAGCGGATAGATGAACTCCACTTCGCTGTGGGTATACAACTCGTGAATCAAGGTGGCTATCAGGCCTCTGAAATGATCGCGCTCACGCAGACGCTGACGATCGGTCCATGCCTTAAACTCCTGCGCTGATTGCAGACAGGAGGATTTGCGCAGCCATGCATCGTCTCCGCACACTGCGGTTGCCATGACGTAAAAGAGGTCGGCATGCAGCGCTCTTCCTGAAGCACCAAGGTCCTCATCAATGATTCTTTGCAGGCTTGAACAAACCTTGAAAAGCTGTCTGGCGATGTCCGGATCTTGCTGTCGTGCGGCCAGAAGCGTCATCCTGCATGCTAAACCGGATACGCTGGCAGCCGAATGATTGGTCTTTGACCAGCTCGCAAAAAACCTGCGCAACGCTTCATTATTGTAGCAACGCGACGTAAGTTGTTCGAATGTGTGCTCGATTGCCAGTAGCGATTCGCGCTCTTCTGCAAAGGCTTGCAAGAAGGCGGTGCGCAGCGCCCCTTGTTGCATGTCTTCCAATACGGGTAGCGCAATTTGATATAACTTGCTTTCGGTAGTGGCCCTCATTTCGGCTCCTCCAACCAAAATATCATTTAAAGATCTTACTTTATAGATCAAGTAATTCTTTTTAACCAATACTTTATTGCACCATTAAAATACATTTTTGCTTTTGTCTTATCGCTTAATCGATTTAAATATTTTTTATCACCCCCCCATGAAGGGTATTTTGGAAACGCAGCTAAAAAACTTAATAAAATTCTTCGGAGGTGGGGACTTCGAATCGCTTGACGCGCTCGCCCATGCAGATAATAAAAAAGGTTTAGGTGGCGCAAGTGATTTCTTTGAGAGCCTACGACGCTGCCTCAGGCCGGCACGATAAATTATTCCCAGCCGCGCAACGCCCATATTTGAGCCTGCGCCCTAGACGTCTACGTCGCTGACCTAACACAACTAGGTTTGTGGTAGGTAGACCTAACACAACTAGGTTTGTGTTAGGTCTACCCAACACAAATTACTTAGTAACAGTCACACCTAACGATACGCAAGATAAAAAATAATCAAAAGACTTCTCGCCCTTCAGCAATATTGAGCAACTTACTAAGAACATAAATATTCGGATTGCGCCCTGCCCCCTCCCGAAAGAGTTGAATCAAACCCAGATCGGTCAATGTTTTTAAACTCGCATTAGAGGTAAAGCGTGTGGGAATACCAGATCTGGCAGCGAAATCGGTGGAGTTAATAATTGGTTTAATAAAAAATGCATCCAACGCAGGTACGGCATATTGCGAGCGCGTCGCTTCAATAAAACGAGTTTTCAAATCGTTATATAACGCCAATATTTTTTGCGCCTTAGTCAGATTTGTATCTGCCTGCAAGATCACGCCTTTGGTGAAAAACTCAATCCATCCTTGCCAATCGCCCTGATCGGTAATCAACAATAATCTATCGTAATATTCCTCGCGATGTAGCTCAAGATATTCAGACAGATAAAACATAGGGCGCGACAATAATCCACGCTGAAACAACAACAAAGGTATTAACATCCGACCGATACGTCCATTGCCATCTTTAAAGGGATGCAATATCTCAAACTGGGCATGCACCACCGCAATTTGCAAGACAGGGTCATCTTCGGACGTAGAGATATAGTTCGCCCATGCATCAAGCGCTTGGGGCAAGACAATCGGGTTGGGCGGCACAAAACGGGCCTCTTCCATCGTGCAGCCGGGCCGACCTATCCAATTTTGATCGATGCGAAACTGACCTGGTGTTTTATCTTGACCACGAACACCTTGCATAAGGCTTTGGTGCAGCTCTTTGATAATCGAAAGCGATATTGGTCGATGCTCCATCGCCGACTCAGCGGAAAATAAAGCGCTACGATAATTTTTAACCTCTTCCATATCAGCTTGCCGCTCTGGTGGAATCTCTACCCCGCCATCTTGCTGCAAGACTTCTTCCAAGGTTGCTTGCGTGCCTTCTATGCGCGAAGACAATACTGCCTCATTTGTCGTAATAGGCGACAATAATACCGCTGCGTTCGGCAACGAACGAAGCAAGCCGTCATATCGCCCTAAAGCGGCATTCGCCCGACTCATCAAGGGCATCAACTTTTGCCAATTTAAATCACCGACGGGCAAAATTGGTGGGATCGCAGGTAGTCTGGCCATGGTTAAAGACTCTTCACATCGTCGATACCAAACTGCTTTAATACCTGAAACGCATTGGCCTTAGAGGAATCGTCAGCAAAACCTGCACCTCTAAATAATACGCGACAACCAGTAAGGGCCAGTTCGGACTGAAGTTTACCAATCACTTCCGCGACTATTTCAAACACGGATTTTTCAACAAATCTATGAGTGGCGACTGGGAGGTCCAGATCTGGGCCATACTTCAATAAAATATCGAACAAGAAATCCTCCTAAGGGTAACCGAGATAAACAAGACGGATGAATGGAATATTACCGGAACACGCCGGGACATTGCGAAACATAGCCATAACGTTTTGTAAAAACTTACAAAGTGTACTAAACCGTAAAGCCTGTACTGGATGCCAACTCGAAAAATTTTGCCGTGGACCACATCCTAAAAAGCCATACAGTCATTTTACCCAGAGCGAGCACCGCGTCAGCAACTCCGTTGTACGTTGGTAGTCGCCTTGGTCGGTTTAAATTTCTGGTTTCTATGACTCGAATCAGCCATCAGCTGTGAAGATATATCTTATGAAACCACAACCTTTGGGTTGAGGCTTTTCATTCTGGAGGCGTTGCCGTACTCCCGCCCGGTAGCGGTGCAGTTAACAAAGCAGAGTCATCCGCACATAAAAAAAGCTCGCCAAAGCGAGCTTTTTTAACCCCAGATCAGTGATTAAAACTGGTTCATCGTGTTGTCTTTACCGGATGCCTTCAGTGCAGCGTCGCCACTGAAGTAATCTTTGTGGTCATCGCCGAGGTCTGAGCCAGCCATGTTTTGGTGCTTGACGCAAGCGATACCCTGACGGATTTCTTTGCGCTGAACGCCAGCAACATAACCCAGCATACCTTGGTCACCGAAGTAGTCTTTAGCCAGATTGTCAGTAGACAACGCAGCAGTGTGATAAGTCGGCAGCGTGATCAGGTGATGGAAAATACCAGCTTCGCGTGCTGAATCAGCCTGGAATGTACGGATTTTTTCGTCTGCAGCGATTGCCAATTCAGTTTCATCGTATTCAACACTCATCAAACCAGCGCGATCGTACGAAGAAACATCTTTACCTTCGGCTTTCATCAGGTCGAATATTTGCTGACGGAAGTTCAGTGTCCAGTTGAATGATGGGCTGTTGTTGTACACCAGCTTAGCATTTGGAATCACTTTACGAATCTCACGCACCATACCGCCGATTTGCGCGATATGTGGTTTTTCAGTTTCGATCCACAGCAAGTCAGCACCGTTTTGCAGGGATGTGATCGAATCCAACACACAACGCTCTTCGCCTGTACCAGCGCGGAACTGGAACAAGTTGCTAGGCAGACGCTTAGGACGCACAAGCTTGCCGTCGCGCTTGATGATAACGTCGCCGTTTTTCATCTCGTCGGCCGACAGTTCTTCAACGTCCAGGAACGAGTTGTATTGATCGCCCAAATCGCCTGGCGCATTAGTTACCGCGATTTGTTTAGTCAAGCCAGCACCCAGTGAATCGGTACGCGCAACGATAATGCCGTCGTCAACACCCAACTCCAGGAACGCATAACGGACTGCACGGATTTTGGCTAAGAAATCTTCGTGTGGAACAGTAACTTTTCCGTCTTGATGACCGCACTGCTTTTCATCAGAAACCTGATTTTCGATCTGGATGCAGCATGCACCCGCTTCGATCATCTGCTTGGCCAACAGATACGTCGCTTCTGCATTACCGAAACCGGCATCGATATCGGCAATGATTGGGACTACGTGCGTGATGTGGTTGTCGATTTTGTCCTGGATCGCTTGCTTGGCAGCGCCTTCAGCACTGTCTAATTGACGAAACAAACCGCCCAACTCACGTGCATCAGCTTGACGCAAGAAAGTGTAAAGCTCTTTGATCAAAGCTGATACAACAGTCTTTTCGTGCATCGACTGGTCTGGCAACGGGCCGAACTCAGAACGCAACGCAGCAACCATCCAGCCTGACAGATACAAATAACGACGGTCGGTGCTGTTGAAGTGCTTCTTGATAGAAATCATCTTCTGTTGACCGATAAAACCGTGCCAGCAACCCAACGACTGCGTGTACTTAGAAGAGTCAGCGTCGTAGTTGTTCATGTCATCGCGCATGATCTTGGCCGTGTAACGGGCGATATCCAGACCCGTTTTGAATCTGTTTTGAATGCGCATACGTGCAGCGGACTCAGGGTTAATCGCGCTCCACGCACTACCTTCTTTGTCTTTCAGACCGGCAATGGCTTTGATGTCTTCTTGATATTGTGACATGTGAAATATCCTTAAATAATTAAGCAAGATTGAGAAAAACGTATTTGGTATTGCCGCATCCCACCATCTGTTGACTCTACGGTGAACAAAATGGAGAGTTGGAAAAAAACTGCATGGAACAATAATATCTGCTTTTTCATTTACGATCTATGTCTTATATAAGACATATGACTTAAATTATTCTATTTATTTTCAATGAGTTAGGGGCTATTTTTTGCTATGTGAAATATATTTCCAAAAAATGATATGGTTTTCGACATTTTCCCTCACTCCATATTTCATCATGTGAAATCAAATTTCTGTATCGTGAGAAAACGGCGAGTGCGGTAAGTAAATACTTGCCTCTTTCGGCGTCCGACAGGTGGCCTGTGGTTGGCGGCGTGAGTATTGAATTCATAGCGCGGTTTAGCTCACTTAAGCTATGAAATTTCATTATTCCAATATCAATGATGCCTACTTTACAAGCAGTAAGCCTGCCAAGATTTAGGCGGTAAAGCGCTTCATCGTGGTGCGCAGAGGTAACGATACCTCTATGGATTCACTAATAGAGCTTTTTGCGCAGGAGGCAAAGGACTCTGGTTCAGCGCCTGCCAGATGCGGGCGCTGAAGGGCTACAACGTGAAACTCAAGCCAGAATTACCACATCAAGTCATCAGGTATCTGGAAGGCTGCGTACGGATCGTCCGCATCGATCTCCAAGACAGTCTTGCTGACGCGCACCACGATCGCTGCATCGCGCTCCGCAATTTTGTCCGCGATAATTCTGGGAACCAATTCGGGGCCGCCGCCCAAGCAGATGATGACCAGACGCCCAGCCACTAAATGCGCTTGCACCGCGGCCGATACGTACATCCGTTCAATTTTGTTGTTATGGGTGAAGTTATACGCGAGCTCGCCGATACCTTTGTTCTGCCGATTTTGCTGCACCATTTGTGCAATTTGCGCCACGATCGCCTTTTGGGTGGCGGCAGCATCACGCACGGCATTGAGTTCGCGCGCGCGATCGGCATTCTTGCGTTGCGCCTCGAGTGCAGCCAGGCGCGTTTCATCCACACTTTCCGTGCCGGCACGGCGCTCGGCCTTTTTTTGCTTACTCTTGTCCTGATGGGCCAGTTTGACTTTGTTTTTGTCAACCAGGCCAGCTTTTAAAAATTGCTCTTGCAAAGAGGCCATATCTGCTGCTCCGTAAATGGGGTCCGCCGGTACGAGCAGCGATGCCCACCGGTGGAAAGTCGCTAGCATAGCAAAAAACTCGGCTCGGCAGACTCCCCCGGGAGTATGCTACCAGTCTGCAACGCGTTTTATGTAGCGAGACTGCCAGACAACGTTGGATAGTCGATATAGCCGTGACTGTCACCCCCGTACATCGTCGCCGGATCGGCTTCAGCCAGTACTGCCGAAGTCTGCATACGCTCAACCAGGTCTGGATTGGCAATGAACGGTCGACCAAATGCGATTAAATCGGCCTTCTTTGCATCCAACCGGTCCTCTGCCAAATCGGCGTCGTAACCGTTGTTTGCCATATACGCGCCGTTAAATAAATTACGCAGAATTTGCAGGTCGAAGCCACCTGAGACCTCGCGCTCGCCACCGGTATCGCCCTCTATGACGTGAAGATAGGCAAGGTTGAACGCGTTCAGTTTCTCCACCGCATGTGTGAAAAGAGCCTGCGGATTGCTATCCCAGATATCCCCAAATTTGCTCAGTGGTGAGATTCTTAATCCCACCCGATCGCCGCCCCACACCTCGGTCACTGCTGCTGTTACCTCGACCAGAAGGCGCGCCCGATTTTCGACACTGCCGCCATACGCATCCGTGCGTTGATTCGTTTTATCGCGCAGGAATTGATCCAGCAAATAACCATTTGCGGCGTGGATTTCTACGCCGTCGAAACCGGCGGCTAAAGCGTGCCTGGCCGCCTCGCGATAATCGTTGACGATGCCCGGCATTTCATCAAGGCGCAAGGCCCGTGGTGTCACCAGAGGGACGAAGCCTGCGTCTGTGTAGGCTTGGCCCTCAGGTAAAATCGCTGAAGGTGCTACCGGCAATTCGCCATTTGGCTGAATCGAGGGATGCGAAATACGGCCGACATGCCATAGTTGTAAAAAAATACGGCCGTTCTTGGCATGCACGGCATCGGTAATTTTTTTCCAGGCTGCTACCTGCGTAGCGTTGTATATACCTGGCGTGAAAACATAGCCTTTGCCTTGCGGCGAGATCTGCGTTGCTTCGGCGATGATCAAACCCGCACTGGCGCGTTGCGCGTAGTACAGGATCGCCATTTCGCTCGGCACGTCACCATCCGTGGCGCGGCTGCGTGTCAGCGGTGCCATGACGATGCGATTGCGGAGGTGATAAGGCCCGAGTTGGACGCTCTCGTAGAGGCGTGCGTTACTGTTTTCAGTTGTTGGATTTGTATTAGTTTGCATAATGATCCTAAAGAAAGCGGTTAAAGAGAGTGTGCAAGCGGATAAAAGCTAGCGATCAACACATTTATACAAATAACATGTTCATCATAAAACTTTATTATTCGCCAATAGAGCGGCTTCACGGCACACCGCCTACAGCACACTACTCTAACTGCTTTTTTCATTCTTCACTCGCGCGCCATCCTCGTGTGCGCTTGTGACGCCTTGAATTCCGGGGCTGCGTACAACCGCGCTACTTCATACTCATCCTTATAAGCCATCAAGCGAAATGCCTGGTCCGCGACCGCTGTGGCGAACTTCCGATCCATTGGTTGGCGCTGGTCCAGCAAGAAGTTTTAAGGGACGGCTCAAAGTGCGGCGTATCACATCACGCGGCTTTTTTTTCAATTTTCGAATAACAATTCTGTTGTTTTCAATCTCGATATGGATACTATATCGCCAATTTTCATCCCGACTTGCGCAAGGAATGGCTTCGGAATCAGAACGCCTTGTGAATTACCTATTTTGCGAATTGATGTTTTCATATATCTCCCGCTCAGTAACTACAGTGTAATATCATATTAAGAACCTTGGATTAAGGCCACGCGGCGGTTTGATCTGGTTGTAAAGCGACGAAGGATGCTCTGAATTTCATGCGCTCCCAGTCATCCCTAACTCTGAACACCAAGTCAACATCATTCAATACGTTCAGTCACGTAGTTAATTGCTTTTCCATCCCAGTGATATTCAAGATAGGCGGCGTGATAACAATCACGCAAAAGGGCCGTTTTGAAGGCCGCCACGCATGTACCATTTTCGCGGCGCACGCTGGGGTAACAAATACCGTTTGCTCCACTGTCTCGAATTTCCTTACCCATCGACTGTGAAGACGCATAATTGTGCAGCGAGAATAATTCGGGATGTGTATCTTTTGCTTCTGACAAATCGTTCACTAAACCCTGCACGCGCATTTGGTACAGTCGCATTTGCAGATAAATCGGTTCTTCGTTGGTGGCTTGCATAAAGATGGCTGAATGGTGTTTCGTTTCTGCTATGGCCGTTTCCTTCTCCTTCGCCGCATAAAACACCCCATAACTACCATCAGAAAATCGACTGCCATGCGGATTCAGATGCGTGAATGCCGCCATGATAGGTCCAGAACCGTTGCCGTAAAGCCGCTCACTTTCCGGAATCAGAGAAATTTCACCAATCTCGTTACGCAACCGAGAATTAGTCATCGCTTCGAGTTCATACAGCGCATCAAAATCAGAGGCATCAGCCACCCGGTCAAATAAATAGATCGACGGAAATCTGGTAGATATAATGCGAAATCCCGGCGACCACTCAAGCGCAATCGTTGGCCAGTCCATTAAGCCCAGCCATCGCGCGTTGCATCCAGATATTGGCGCACAACAAACAGATCGGCAACATTGCCTGACAACATGCGATCTAGCGCACTTTGGCCACCAAAAAGCGGCGCATTATTCGGTTTACTAATCCACGCATCCGCTGATGTGGTATCGGGCAGCAGAATTTGCAGGGACTTATAAATACCCAGCAGGTAAGAAATACGCTCCAGGGTATCCCGGCTAAGATGCGCTGTTTCCGGCGCTCTCTTCCACTTAAAGTAAGCGGCGCGGCTTGGACTGCCTAATAAGGTTATTTCTTGATCGTTCTTCAACTTCCAGTCGTGCGCAATATTAAAGAAGGCCTTTAATCCCGCAGAAGAAAGTTTTTTAGAGGTGGCTGCAGCCTGTTGCGTTGCGGTGATCATCATCACTCCGACGTATATAAATAGACTTATTATGATTATAGTCTATTTATAGACTGCTTACAAAATGATCAAACGCGTGCGGCGGTTAAGGAACGATTATGAGAAAATCGAGTGACCGCGCTATTAATGCGGTATCTCGATTTTTAAATGGTGGCATGATGAAATATCTGCCGCAAATACGCGAGAAAGGTTTCATCCGTGCATAAGGTCTTGCCAGGGGTGTCTGACAGTTTGGCGACCGGCTGACCATTGCAGGCGGTCAACTTCATTACGATGTTGAGCGGTGCCAGACCGGTATCGTTGGTCAGATTAGTGCCAATCCCAAATCCGGTCATGATCCGCCCAGCAAAGGTCCGATACAGGCTAAATGCCGTCGGCAAATCAAGCCCGTCAGAAAACACCAGGCGTTTGGTGTTAGCATCCAGCCGTAGTTTTACATAGTGGGCCAGTGCCTTCTCGCCCCACTCTACCGGATCACCGGAATCGTGCCGCAACCCGTCGAATAACTTGGCAAAATATAAGTCAAAATCGGCTAAAAACGCGTCCATGCCGACCACGTCCGTCAAGGCCGTTCCGAGATCGCCGCGATACTCCTGCACCCAGTCCTCAAGCGCGGCTTTTTGAAAATCGCGCAGTCGTACGCCAAATGATTGATAAGACTGCAGGTACTCATGCGCCATCGTCCCGATTGGAATCAGACCGACTTTTTTGGCCAGATAAACGTTGGAGGTGCCTTTGAAGTATTGCGGGACTTCGCGCGCTAAGGTACGAACGACCTCCTCATGCCATGCGCCGGAATAGCGGCGGCGCACCCCGAAATCGAAAAATTCAAAGGGATGTTTTTTGGCGGGCTGCTGGCCAAACTCGCGCAGCAAATCAATTTTGGCCGCAAGTCGTTTGCGCGCCTCCGTCAATGCTTGCGACTGATTCAAGCGCTGGAAGTAGAGCGCATTAACGATGTACAGGACATAGATTTCAAACCCCATCACGTGAACTTGCGGCCCGGTTGCCACGATGCGCAATGTGTCGCCGTCCGTATCAACTGTGATGAACTTCCGCTGGAAGCGAAAAACCGTCAGAAAGTCGACAAAGTCGCTTTTTATAAACCGAAGATTACGCAGATAATCCAGTTCATCTTCGGTGAAAGAAAGCGAACAAAGATGATCCAGCTCGCGCTCGACATCTGCTTTCAGTTCGGCCAGCGGGAAAGCTGGCGTATTACGGCAGACGAACGCATATTCGGTATGCGCGCCGGGATGACTGTGCAGCAACGCTTGCCACATCGTAAATTTATATAAATCGGTTTCTAGCAGGCTGCATACGATAGCTGTCATTTTTTGGTCTTGCTTGTAAACGCAATAAGTAGACCAATGTTACTTGATTACCCAAATCCTACGTTGCCGCATGACCAAAAAATAATGTAGCGGCGGCGGCGCCGAGTATCCCGATCATTCACGCAAATACCTCGGCCTCCGGCTGGCGACCATGGCGGTGATAACGACTGACATTCAGGTCATCCGCAGCAATCGCAGGACGCCTGCCCGAGATCACGTCCGCCAGCAACGCTGCCGATCCGCAAGACATGGTCCAGCCTAACGTGCCGTGACCGGTGTTGAGGAACAGGTTCCGAATCCGCGTTTTGCCGACTATCGGGGTGCCGTCCGGCGTCATTGGACGCAACCCTGCCCAAAAGCTGGCTTGCGCGGTATCACCGGCACCGGGGAATAAATCGTTGACGACCATCTCCAGCGTAGCGCGACGTTTAGGATTTAATGCTTTGTTGTAGCCCACGATTTCTGCCATGCCGCCAACACGGATGCGGTTGTCAAAACGCGTAATGGCAATTTTGTAGGTTTCATCCAGAACGGTCGATACCGGCGCGGCATCCACGTTAGAAATCGGTACGGTAATGGAATATCCTTTCAGCGGATAGACCGGTATGTCGACGATGGAGCGCAAGAAGTTGGTCGAGTAGGTTCCCAGTGCCACCACGTATCTGTCCGCTTGCAAATAATCGTGACCGCATTGGACGCCGGCGATTTCGCCATTGGAGAACGTCAGCGAGTCGATTTGCAGGTTGTAGCGAAATTGCACGCCGAGTTGCACCGCCATGCGCGCCAGATGCGTGGTAAACAATTGACAGTCGCCGGTCTCGTCGTTGGGCAAACGCAAGCCGCCGAATAACTTGTGTTTAACCGCTGCAAGGGCTGGCTCGACCCGGGCTATTTCTTCTACGCTTAACAGTTCAAACGGGACGCCGCTATCCTTCAGCACTTGCGTATCCTTGGCCGCGTCGGCCAGTTGTTGCTCGGTGCGAAATACCTGCAAGGTGCCTAACTGCCGCCCTTCGTAAGCGATGCCGGTATCGGCGCGCAACTCCTTGAAACAGTCGCGGCTATATTCGGCCAGGCGCACCATCCGCTCTTTATTGATCGCATAACTGGCGGCATTGCAGTTGCGCAGCATTTGCCACATCCAGCGCAACTGAAACAGCGTGCCATCGGGGGTGATCGACAGCGGCGCATGTTGTTGGACCATCCACTTCAATGCTTTCAATGGGATTCCCGGTGCGGCCCAGGGCGAGGCATACCCCGGTGAAATCTGGCCAGCATTGGCGAAGCTGGTTTCTTCTGCGGGACCGGGCAAACGGTCCACCACAGTGACTTCGTGCCCCGCTCGCGCTAAATAATATGCTGTCGTGACGCCGACCACTCCACTGCCCAGAACAAGGACCCGCATGTTAATTCTCCTAAATATGCACAACACGCGATTTTTACGGCCACAATCCATGGATATAAAAGCGTGTACAGATCAAATACTTGAGTCGTTGTTGATTTATAGTAGTTAACGCTATGCTATTTAAAATACGCCAGTTTTTGTTACCGTATAACTGGCAATATTCAGTAGATAATGCTCGTGCTGCTGTTGTGGCTATAGGGCGATGGCCGGGTAACGTTGTTTATCAGTGCGCATAATCGGTGCTGTATGAACTAGAAACCACCATTAAATCCGATAACGCTAAAAACTTAACCACAGATAATTTCTGCGCACGATGAGAACCCAAAAAGAATCCATTCGCTCCTTCGACAAGCTGGATCGCCATATCCTTCGCCTGCTTCAAGAGGATGGTCGGATGTCGATGAAAGAACTAGGCGAGCAAGTCGGCCTGTCGATTACGCCCTGTATCGAACGGGTTAAGCGAATGGAACGCGATGGCGTCATTGAAGGCTATTATGCGCGCATCAACCCCGCTGCCGTAGGTGCAAAACTACTAGTATTTGTTGAGATTACGCTTAACCATAAATCCGCGTCTGCCTTTGAACAATTTCGGCGTGAAGTGTTGCGTATACCTGAGGTGCAGGAATGTCATCTGGTTTCCGGCGATTTTGACTATCTGATCAAGGCTCGGATTCACGAGATGTCACAGTACCGCACGTTGTTGGGCGACATGTTGCTAAAATTACCGGGTGCGGTCCAGTCCAAGAGTTATGTCGTGATGGAAGAAATCAAGGAGACGCTGGCGCTTGCACTGGCCCCTTGATGCAGCGCTAAGAAGCTACGCGTCGCTTAAATTGATGCGGCCCAGCGTTGAATGACGCCTTGGTCGGATGTTGAAATGTTTGGTTTAACCACGGATTCACTTTGAAACTTACAAAAATTCCCGAACAATGTGCCATGGTGCTGTATCTAAGCCGCTGGCTGGCGTTGTCGGCGGTCATCGGCGTGTTGGCCGGTGCGGCTTCATCCGCGTTATTGGTGGCGCTGGACTGGGCCACCGCCACCCGCATGTCCCATCCGTGGTTGTTGTGGTTGTTGCCCATTGCCGGCCTTGCAGTGGGATTGGCGTACCATCATTTCGGTAAATCGGTCGAAGGCGGCAACAATCTGTTAATCGATGAGATCCATGATCCACAACGTATTGTGCCTCGCCGCATGGGACCGCTGATTTTAGTCGGCACTGTCATCACCCATCTGTTCGGCGGTTCCGCCGGTCGTGAAGGGACTGCCTTGCAAATGGGCGGCGTGCTGGCAGACGTAGTAACGCGTGTTTGCAAACTGAATAAAGAAGATCGCCGCATTTTGCTGATGGCCGGTATCAGTGCCGGTTTTGCATCCGTCTTCGGCACCCCCCTCGCCGGTGCGGTGTTTGGTCTGGAAGTGCTGGCAATCGGCCGCCTGCGCTATGACGCGATCTTTCCGTGCTTTATGGCCGCTATCGTGGCTGATCAATTGCCGGGTTTGTTGGGTGTACATCACACGCATTATGCCGTGCCTTTTGTCCCGCACATGAGCGTTCTGGTACTGGGTGCAACGATTGTTGCAGGGATCGCTTTCGGGCTGGCAGGGATGTTTTTTGCCACGGCAACCCATGGCTTGTCGCATCTGTTCAAGCGCTGGATCAGTTACGCGCCGATGCGGCCGTTCGTCGGCGGCGTCATCGTGGCGCTTGCTGCCACGTTACTGGCGACTGATAAATATCTGGGCCTTGGCATCCCCACCATTGTCGCGTCATTTACGCAACCGTTGCTTGCCTACGACTTTTTTGGCAAGTTCATGTTCACGATAGTGACGTTGGCGTCCGGCTTTAAGGGTGGCGAGGTTACGCCGCTGTTCTTTATCGGCGCCACATTAGGTAACGCGTTAGGTTACGTGCTGGCGTTGCCATTTCCGGTGTTAGCCGGGCTAGGCTTTGTGGCAGTATTTGCGGGCGCGGCGAACACGCCGATCGCTTCCACCATCATGGCGATAGAGTTATTTGGGCCGGAGATCGGGTCATTGGCCGCTGTGGCGTGCATCGTGAGTTATTTATTCTCCGGGAACACGGGGATTTATCGTGCCCAGTTAGTGGGCGACGGTAAATTTTTTGGCACTCCTGAAGGGACACCCCGAGGAATTTACGGCTTTCGGAAAACACCGCCGGAAAAGAAAGTAGTTGCGAAAGAAAGTAACAACTAGACAACAACCAAACAGAATTGGGCGGCGTCCAGCAATAGGGATAATGAAGTCATGCAATGATATGAGCAAGTTGCTTTACGTTAATTAAAAGAAAATTAACGTAAAGTAACCGCAGTTATGAAAATTTACGTACCGCGTCCAATGCAAGACCTGCACCAATACTGCCAAACAAATCCCCTTCAACCGCTTTGGCGGTGGGGACTACCGCCGCAATTTGTTGGCGAAGTAACCCAACACCACTTGAGCCACCGGTAAAAAACACCGTATCAATTGCATTGGCTTTGACGCCAGCATCCCGCAATAACTTGCCGACGGTTTCTTCTACCGAGGACACCAGATGCGAAATGCTGGTATTAAAGGCACCACGGCTCAACTGAATCGGCTCACTGGAAGATAATTTTTCCAATGTCAGTTCAACCGTCTCGGCATCCGAAAGCGCAATTTTGCCATCTTCCACCTTCATTGCCAGCCAATGGCCGGCACGTTGCTCAACCAGATCGAGCAGGCGATCAAACTTGTCGCGCTCACGTACTTCGCGTGCTACGTCCTTCAATTGCTCCGCCATCTTGCGGGTATAAATCAGGTTAATGGTGTGCCAGGTCGCCAGATTAAAATAATAACTCGATGGCACTTCACTATTATTGACCAGCCGACTGCCCAAACCCAACATCGGCATGACGCTCGATAAGCTCAGATATTTATCGAAGTCGGTGCCGCCAATATGGATACCGCCGGTCGCCAGAATGTCGTCGCGCCGATCCTGCTTTTTAGCGCGTGCGGGTGACAAACGTACCAACGAAAAGTCGGACGTTCCACCGCCGATATCGGCGATCAGGACCAGTTCTTCCCGGTCAATAGTTGACTCATAGTCGAACGCTGCGGCGATGGGCTCGTACTGAAACGCTATATGTTTAAATCCGGCAGCCCGGGCAACTTCTTCCAGCGTTGCTTGCGCGCGTTGATCGGCGGCCCGGTTATCGTCGACAAAGAACACAGGACGGCCCAACACCACGCTGTCAAACTCTTGCCCCGCCGAGCGCTGGGCACGGATTTTCAGTTCTTTAATGAACTGCTCCAGCAACGTGCGAAAAGGCAACGCACGTCCCCCGACTTCGGTCTGTCCGTCAATCAGGGCCGATCCCAGCAAACTTTTGAGCGAGCGCATCAGACGACCTTCATAACCGGTCAGATAACCGGCCAGCGCAGCGCGTCCAAAGCTGAATATTTCATCTTCGGCATTGTAAAACACCACCGAAGGCAAGGTGACCTTACCATCTTCCAGCTGCAGCAAGGCCGACTGTCCCGGTCGGCTCCAGCCGACGGTGGAATTTGACGTGCCGAAATCTACACCACAAGCGTTCGACATGTATTGTCCTAAAAGATAAAAACGGGCGTAATCATAGCGCAAAGCATGGTTTCGCGTATGTGGGCGCGCTCATTTTTAAATCAAGTGCGACAATAGAAGGGCAATTGTTGTTTTTTAGAAGGCATTTCAGGAAAGTTGTCACTAGTCTGACCTCCCCGGCTTGATCCAGTGACCATTGGAGCCTTCGATAACCTAACTCATTGTTTTAAAAGAAAACAAATAATGCTGGGGACTGATCCTGTAGTTGCCATTTCCCGATAATGCGTCATACTCCGTCTTTATCCCTTAGTGTGCAACGTTGATATATTCACTTATCTATCTATGAAAACCCCAAAAAGAATTGAACCGTTAGTAGAAGAGGGACTAGTAGACGAGGTGATTCGTCAACTAATGAGTGGTAAAGAAGCAACCGTTTACGTCGTCCGTTGCGGTGAAGAAATTCGCTGCGCCAAAGTTTACAAAGACGCTAATCAGCGCAGCTTCCGTCAGAACGCGTCCTATCAGGAAGGCCGTAAAGTTAAAAACAGCCGTCAGGCCCGTGCGATGGAAAAAGGGAGTCGTTACGGCCGCAAGATGCAGGAAGAAGTCTGGCAAAACGCCGAAGTTGATGCTTTATATCGCCTGGCAGCGGCCGGTGTGCGTGTGCCACAGCCGTTTATCTGCTTCGAAGGCGTGCTGCTGATGGAATTGGTCACCGACGCGGCAGGGAACGCAGCGGCGCGCCTCAATGACATCGCCATGACCGAACAGCAAGCACTGCAATTTCACGCGATGTTGCTGCGCGAGGTGGTGTTGATGTTGTGCGCCGGGGTGGTTCACGGCGATCTGTCCGAATACAATATTTTGGTTGACGCAAACGGTCCGGTAATTATCGATTTGCCGCAAGCCGTCGATGCAGCGAGCAACAGTGGCGCCGCCGAAATGCTGGAGCGCGATGTCGATAATCTGGCAACCTATTTTGGCCAGTTCGCTCCTAAACTTAACGGCACACAGTACGGTAAGGAGATCTGGGCGCTATATGTCGCCGGATTACTCCATCCCGACGTACCGTTGACAGGTAAAGTCGCCGCGCACAAAAAGCCGGTAGATGTTGGGTCTGTGGTCCGTGAAATTGCCCTCGCTCGCAAGGAAGAAGAAGAGCGCCGCAGGGCACAATACGAGGCGGAGCATTAACCGTCTCACCGATGACTGATGCGGCAGTCGCCACCCTGACTGACGACTTGGTCGCGCGTGGCTGGTCTTACACACCGGATTTTTTGCCCGCTGACTTGATAGCGGCTCTCTCTGCCGAATGCTATGCACGTGCCGAACGCGGAGCGCTGGCACCTGCCGCAGTTGGTCGTGGCGCTGGGCAGGCGGTCCGCGAGAATATTCGCGGTGATCAGATTCAATGGTTGGAGGGAGGGCAATCTCCCTTTACCGATGTGTATCTAAAAACGATGGGAAAACTCCGTCACGCATTGAATCAGGCGCTTTATCTCGGACTGGAAGAATTTGAAACCCACTTTGCCCTGTATCCGCCCGGTACTTTTTATCAGCAACACGTAGATCGTTTTAACGATGACGACCGGCGCGTTGTTTCAAGCGTGCTATATCTTAATCAGGACTGGCTACCGCAACATGGCGGTGCGCTACGTCTGCATCTAAAGGGCCAGCCGCCGCAGGACGTTTATCCACTTGCCGGTAGTCTCGTAATATTTCTGTCATCTGATATGTTGCATGAAGTACTTCCGGCGACACGGCCGCGTTTATCGCTCACTGGTTGGTTTAAGCGGCGCTAAGTTGGCCATCGCAGTCGCCAGGCGCTTCCGGTCACCCGATGAGTGACGATCACCATGAAGCGCACACTAAACGCTCACCTTAGGTTCATTCACAGCACAACATTGAAAGGAGCATCTCAGCATGCGGATTCTGATCACTGGAGGAACAGGGCTGATAGGACGGCACTTGTGCAAGGCGTTACTGCAGGCAGACCATGAAATAACCGTCCTCAGCCGCCATCCCGAATCGGTTAAACAAAAATGCGGCGCCGCAGTCCATGCTTTTGGTTCACTCGACGAATGGGGCAGCGACGCGGCTTTCGATGCCATCATCAATTTAGCGGGCGAACCGATTGTGGATGCGCGCTGGACGGAAAAACGCAAGGAATTATTGTGGCGCAGTCGGGTAACGTTGACCGAACAAGTCGTGCAACGCATCAACGCCCAGCGTCACAAGCCAGCGGTCCTGCTTAGCGGCTCGGCGGTTGGATACTACGGCGATTGCGGTGACGCGGCACTGGACGAATCAGCCCCGACTGCTGCAGATTTCGGTGCCAGATTATGCGCAGCGTGGGAACAAGCTGCACTACCGGCTGAAGCGCTGAATGTCAGAGTATGTTTGCTGCGCACCGGATTGGTGCTGGATCGCTCAGGTGGAATACTTGGAAAGATGTTGCTGCCATTCAAGCTAGGTTTAGGGGCGCGACTAGGCGATGGCACACAATGGATGAGCTGGATTCATATTGACGATTATGTCGCCATGGTTTTGGTATTGTTACACCACACCCACGCATCCGGCGCGTTCAACATGACCGCACCAGAACCTGTGACCAATCGCGCGTTCACAGATAAGCTCGCCCGCGCGCTACATCGTCCCACCCTGCTGATCGCTCCCGCGGCAGTCATGCGGATGGCGTTGAGCGAGCGCGCCTATTTACTGCTAGGTGGACAAAAAGCGATACCGATCCAGATGATGGCGTTGGGCTATCGCTTTTTACATGGAAAACTTGAAGACGCGTTAGCTGATCTGGTTGGATGATTTGTTGTCGCAGGCGCAGAATCCGTTCACCATCTGCAACGAGCGGGCGTCAGTTGGTGGTAAATGGCGCGCAGAAGCCGGAGTGGCCTGAAGGCCATGAGGATTTCGAGCACCATTTAACATCAAATCACGTCCGCGCAGTCAGATGTCGCAGGCGCAGAACCCGTTCACCATCTGCAACGAGCGGGCGTCAGTTGGTGGTAAATGGCGCGGAGAAGCCGGAGTGGCCTGGAGGCCATGAGGATTTCGAGCACCATTTAACATCAAATCACGTCTGCGCAGTCAGATGGTGAGCGGGTTCTCAGTCGCGTGTGGAAAAACATCCTGCCGCTGTTAACTCCTCAAGCAATGCCACGGTAGTTTTACCCGCAACCGCGTAGGGATTAAGAACCGGGGCCGCTGAATATTTCAGCAGTAATGACAAATTAATACGATCTAGTCTGATTTTACTCATGGTCCAGCCTGCGTATTGACGCCCTTGAATTTCGGCATAATCCAGCAATACTAGCTTGGTATGACGTGTATCGCGCTGCAAGCGGCCATACAAATCATTGATCTGTTCGCGGCCCCCTTCCAACGCCTGCACAAATATATTATCTCCGTAGCAGAGCACGCCCGTCACGCCATTGACGATATTATTTTTGCGGGACACCTCAAGAATTTTTTCGATTAATTCGTGATTGACCAGTTCAGCGGCAGTACTGGCATAAATCAAACGGACTAGCATGTCATCCTCGCTTGGTTATCAGCGCTAAAAACTCACGCCGCAAATTTGCGTCTCGCAAAAAAGAGCCGCGCATAACGCTGTTGATCATTTTGGCTTCGGTATCTTTAACACCGCGCCAACCCATACAAAAGTGATCGGCCTCCATTACGATGGCCAGGCCATCGGGTTTCAACTTTTCCATGAGCAATTGCGCAATTTGCGATACGGCCTCTTCCTGAATCTGGGGCCGACTCATGATCCATTCAATTAAGCGGGCGTACTTCGACAAGCCAATCAGATTGGAATGCTCATTGGGCATCACGCCGATCCAGACTTTGCCCATGATGGGACAGAAATGATGCGAGCACGCGCTGCGCACAGTGATCGGGCCGACGATCATTAGCTCATTTAACTGTTCTACATTAGGAAACTCAGTGACTGGTGGAGGCGCTTGATAGCGACCCCGAAATACTTCCTGAACGTACATTTTTGCAACACGCCGGGCCGTATCCTGCGTGTTGTGATCGCTTTCGATGTCGATTACCAGACTTTGCAATACGCCGGACATTTTACTTTGTACCTCGGCTTGCAACGCCTCCAGCTCGCCATCCTTGATGAACGAGGCAATATTATCGTTAGCATGAAATCGGACGCCAGCTTTCTCAATACGCGCACGGATGCGCGCTGAAATCGGCTGGTCGCTTGTTTCCAAAGCGGCTTCTGAGTAGTGATCAGTTGACATTATTTTTTTGAAGTTGTTCTTAGGGTAATGCTATGCGGACTCTCAGTCTACCCCAAATCGCGGAGACAGATTGACCAGGCCCTCGGTGAATACGTTAAGTCGATTTGAATGGTTGCGCGCTTTTTAGGCGCTTCTCAGGCGCAGCACGGACATTATCGTGTGCGCAGGAGTAAAGCCACAAAGAGTAACAGTAACGCAAGCACAAAGCTCCCGGCTATCACATTCTGCACGCCAGCAGCACCGTACGCGTGCCGCCGCAAGGGGGCGACACGCAGCGGGATTACTTCAGGCCAAGGCGAATCTTGGTCGCCGCAATGAGGGCAGTATCGTACGGATGCAAATTTTCCAGAAACATTAACTCGGTTTCCAGCGGTTCTTCCAGACACATGACCAACATGCTCGGTGCGTCGTCAAAAGTACCCAAAAACTCGTCACCCCAACGATTTAGCCGGTGCAAGCGTAAAACATCGCTGCCTAACGCTGCCAAAGGTGCCGCTACGCCGGCTGCTATGGCTTCCTGCTTCCAGTCATCCCAAAAAAAATTCGTTACTGGTTGTTCATTCATTATTTCATTCCAAAGAAGGTGTATGGCGCGGACCTTACTATTGATGGCGGTTTTTATCAATAGCCAATGTCAGCGCGGTTGAAGACAGACGCGCTTTTGGGAAAATTGCGTAGTGGCTGTTGCTGCCGTGCATTGTTACCCTGTTATCGATGCGCACAAATATAGACTTATAGATAATTAATAATTATTTGGCAATTTTCATAAGGTCCAAGTTGCCGTTCAAAACCTATTGAAACTTTCTTTACTGTACCAATATATAAGCTGTAGCGATTAGTTTCAACATCGATCTCACGCAATCAGGCCGTTGATGGTCGCTGATCTGCCAAAAAATCATTTCAATCATCACCCATTCCATTAAGGAAAAGTATGCGTTCGCGTTTCGCCGTCGCTTTGGTTTTTTGCATACTCGCTGCTTTGCATGGTCTCATTGGCTGGCGCATATTGCCCGCTTTACCGGTTTCGGCGCTACTGCAATGGCTCGGCGCGGGCTGGCTGTTGCTATCTTTTCTCTTAATCCCTGCCGGATTGCTGGCGCCGACCATCAAACGTCAGCCTCTGTCGGATCGCCTCGCATGGGTGGGATTGCTGGCGATGGGGATGTTCTCCTCTTTACTATTATTAACATTATTACGCGAGATCATTCTAGTGGTCGCGCCCTGGCTGGGCGCTCCCGCAGCTCAGGTTTCTTCGTTCACCGCTGCAGCGGTTCCGTTGCTGGCCATTGCTACTACCCTGATGGGTTTATTTAACGCAAGACGACTAGCGCAAGTGGTCCGCGTCGATGTGCCGATTAGTCAGCTTCCGGCTGGTTTGCACGGCTTCACAATTGCCCAGATTAGCGATATCCATGTTGGCCCGACGATCAAACGCGGTTATCTTGACGCCATCGTCAAGCGCGTCAACGGATTGGGTGCTGACGTCATCGCGATAACCGGCGATCTGGTGGACGGCAGCGTTAAACGGCTGGCACCGCATACGGCTCCGCTGGCGGACCTGCACGCGCATCATGGCGTATATTTTGTAACCGGCAACCATGAATATTATTCCAGCGCCGATGCCTGGATTGTGGAAGTAAGGCGACTGGGTTTGACAGTATTAATGAATCAGCACGTGATTCTTGCACATAAGGGAGAGTCGCTGTTATTGGCGGGGGTGACAGATTTTGGCGCACATCATTTCGATGAAACGCATCGCAGCGACCCGCACCTGGCAATAAAAGGAGCGGCAAGCGATGTTGGCGTTAAGTTATTGCTGGCCCATCAACCTCGCTCTGCCGTCGCGGCTGCGGAGGCCGGTTTTGATTTGCAATTATCGGGCCATACGCACGGCGGGCAATTCTTTCCGTGGAATTTATTTGTGCCTTTGCAGCAACCGTTTACGGCTGGCTTGAACAAACTACACAATCTGTGGGTATATACCAGCCGCGGCACCGGCTATTGGGGACCACCCAAACGCATTTGGGCACCGTCCGAAATAACGCTATTACGGTTGATATCGGTTAAATAATTTATTACATTGCAATGCAGCCACTACCCGGCGTCAGGTTAAGAAATAAGTGTTATTGAGAGTGATGGCATTTTGCATGCTCCAAAAGCACGATCACCGCCTTGACCACTGCAAACATGATGGCCCGATCCTTACAGGGATGATCTGAAAACGGTACATTCACCGATCCACAAATAACCGCATCGCCATGCTCGTGCGCGGGATCTTTGCCGTATTGAATCGTTACTCCATGTGCCGCAATTAACGGACCGCAAGCCTTCCAGTCCCGGGTCCACTGCGGCAATGCGTCGGTATTAACTAGTAAAGTACCGGCCCGCTCGTAGCATTCTTCTATATTTTCATAGCCTAGCAATTGCGCCAGACGTCGCTCTTTCGCGACACAACTCCGAAAATACTCCTCGTCACTCATTCGCATGGCGCACCCCTCTCAATGGAAAATGGCAGTGATGAATTATTATTTGTTCTGGTTGACTGTAGGTTATTTTAGAAATTTTTGCGCTATTTATTTAAAGGATTTCCAGCATTTTTATCTTCCCATTGCTGTAACCGAATGCGATAGCGCTCCATGTCGTCTTCGTAACGCTCAAAGATACAAGGGGTGCAACCGCTAGCGCAACAATCATCCAGCTCGGGCCGTAGCGGTTCGGCTGGAACGATGTCTTGTTGATTTACCTTTAATTTTGGCCGCGTTTTCGCCGTTGCTTCAGACATGATTGATGCTCCACGTGAAATGGTCGTAATGCGATAGTCGTAGTGCGATAGTCGGCAGTGCGTTCTCAGCATAACGCATTACCGACCTTTTCCCACTATCGCGGAATCGCGCCAAAACGACCGCTATTAAAGTCCTGCATCGCTGTCACGATTTCCTCACGTGTATTCATCACGAAGGGTCCGTGCGCATACACCGGCTCGTCGAGCGGTGCGCCAGTCAATATTAACAACGTTGCATCGCTATTTGCCTCCAGCAAAACTGCCTCACCGTCGCGGTCAAGCACCACTACTTGCGCTTCGCGCGCGACTTCGCTACCGTTCACCATCAACGTTCCGTGCAGCACCACCACCGCGGCAACATGACCGGCGGGAATCGCAAACGTTGCAGAGCAGTCCTGACGCAGTCTCACGTCCCAGACGTTGATCGGAGAGAAGGTATGCGCCGGACCGTGCGCGACGTCAAAATCGCCCGCAATGACGCGCAATGTACCGGCCGCATCCGCTAACCTGACGACAGGTACTTCTTTATTGATGATGCCTTGATAACCCGGCGCTGCCATTTTGTCCTTGGCGGGCAGATTGATCCACAACTGCACCATCTCAAATGCGCCCCCTTTTTTGCTAAATTCAGGCGCATGAAACTCCTCATGCAAAATGCCCGACGCTGCGGTCATCCACTGGATATCGCCCGGACCGATCACGCCGCCGTTGCCGGTAGAGTCGCGATGTTCAACTTCGCCGTCGTAGACAATCGTCACCGTCTCAAACCCGCGATGCGGGTGCTGGCCTACACCACGGCGCTGTTCAGTCGGTGCAAAGTGCATGGGACCAGCGTAATCAAGCATCAGGAACGGATTGAGGTGACCGTCCAGTGTGTCGAAGGAAAACAGCGACCGCACGGGAAAGCCATCGCCAACCCAATGCTGACGCGGGGCACTAAGAACACCAAGAATCGATTTCATCACTATTTTCCTCTCGTTACCAACGCATGTGACGCAGGGATTAATTACTATCGGATATCGCGCATGGCGCAGATAAACCCTGTCATGAATAACCATGAACATGATGATACAAGGGTCTGCCGAAAGCGGCTAGACAGGATAATCTATACTTACCGTTCTATTGGCGGGACAATCGCAAGATGCTTCGTGCGGCATATCAAACCACAAGCCCCTTCCAGGTTCCATGGCTGGTCCTCTCTGTCGTCACGGGTAGTTGCGCTATAGGGGCCGTTCTGCCAACGCAGGGCCTGTTTTTACTCTTTTATAGGTTATAGGAGGATTGCTGCGCATACCCATGCGTGATCGGAAACCACGGTGAAAACTCTGGGTTTTTATACCGATAACGCGCGGCTTCGGAACGTAACTGCGTCACCTCATCGTCACCGGCCCATCCATCCGGAGCGCGGCGTTTGTGCGTTTGCGATGTCTGGGACTCCAACTTCTCAGTGTAAGGTCATGTGCCGTCCTCACCAGCGCATCACTGTGGCGCATAATACCGGATTGATGGCTTGAATACTTACCCAACCTGACGATGGTCTCTAACACCCGGTCCATGAGATCGTTATCCCATACACCACTTTCCAGTATGCTGGCAAAGTTGGGCCGTTCTACTACCTCAAATTGGCGCGGAAAACGGAGGGCGGCTGACGCCGGTCTTTTTACCGCCTGCGCAAAATCGGCTGTCCAGTCATCTGGGGCGCGACGTTTTTGCGTTTGCAATGCGGGGTAATGCCAGTCTTTCCATGCGTCGTCCGCCTTGCTTGTGGACACATCGGTGCGGCGCATACCGCCGGGCTGATGGCTTGAATACGTATCCCTTTCATATTTTTGCTCCCGCGCACGGGGACCGTCTGTGGAGGCCAGGCCTGCCGCATCGCGCGCTGGAAACCGGATGATTCACTCGTCCGCTTTTGGTAGGCCTTCCTGTCTCGTGGCGCTATTCCCGCGCCCCTCTCTGGCGCAGCATGCGAGGAAGAGGTAGACGGCGGGCGATCTCGCAGCCGGCGCAATTCCCTGCCGATGCCGGTGACGCCGGTGATGCCGGTGACGCTCACAATCCGGTCAGATGCACGGGTGCCGGGCGGCTGTGAGGTGGATGGCTCTAAATTGGATGACCTTCTGGCTGTGGAGGTCTGGGTTATACGAGCGTCTCTGGGCGGGTCAATTGGCATGGAATCAGGGAGGGATTGAGGAGATCGTTTGCGAACTAAGAGCAAATTCTAACGATTGGATGCCGGCGCAGATAATACGAGACCAATTCGCGTCCTTAGTTCAATCCTAAAGGTATCGGAAATGTTGGGCATTCAGGACGTTTATCGGGTTTTCTATCCCAAGTAGCGATTCTTGGTTTATGCTCCGTGTCAGGCCCACTCAACACGTTCAAGGCATCGCACGCGATGTCAATAAAGGAGCCATCATGGCAAAAAAAGAAGAATTAGACCCGGAAACACTGGCATTGATTAACTGGTGTATCGAGGTAGAAGGATTTCTCGTAAAGGGCGGCGTCACGCTGGCCCAGGCACAAGAACATATTGAAGACGAAGTCGAATGGTTCACCGACCAGTTTTATGATGGCTTAACACCGGAAGAAGCCGCCAAAGCTGCATTGAGCGACTAATAATCTGTGCAGTCCATCTTGACCGGCGCCGGGGGATTACTCTCCGACCGGTCAAATAAATGGGCCCGACCCAAATGCCATCCATCGGATAAGGCAAAAAGGAGATCAAATGGACGAACGCTTCGTAAGCGCACCATCCTCAGACAACGGTCTGGACGACGCCACCCTCAATTTCGCGCATGAGGTTTTTGAAGTTGCCCGCAACGGCGATACCAGCCGACTGGCAACGCTATTAGAGCAAGGACTGCCGCCCAATCTGCGCAATCACAAGGGCGATAGCTTGCTGATGCTGGCGAGCTATCACGGGCATGCCGATGCAGTGCGCGTACTGTTAACGCACAAGGCGGACCCGGAACTGCGTAACAATAACGGCCAGACACCTATCGCCGGTGCCGCGTTCAAAGGCGATCTGCCGATGATCAAGCTACTACTCGAACATGGCGCAAATATCGAAGGCGCGTCCCCCGACGGCAAAACCGCATTAATGATGGCGGCTATGTTCAACCGCACCGAGATCGTCGATTACCTGCTGGCGCACGGTGCCGACGGTGATGCCAAAGATAGCAAAGGCGTTACGCCATTGGCGGCGGCAAAAATGATGGGGGCGCCAGACACGGCAGCTTTGCTGGAACGACTCCTGAAGTCTTAATGGTCGGAGGAAGCTTTTTTCGACGAATCGGTGACTTCTTCTCGGTTGTAAATTTCACCTGATAAAGCAACAACTCTGGATCAGCGGCCACGTGATCCATCACCTCCCGGTACATCAACGCCACTCACTGGATCAACGAATGACGCTGGTTCAGATGCACCATCAACGAGAAGCCACACATTGACCAGATTGTGGCGTTTCAGGCTTCGGACCAATAAACACTTCATCAGAATTTGCAAGGATGGGACTATAAATATTCCATACTCCTGCAAATTCAACGACCATTTTTATGCATTAACCCTGATGTAGTATTTATTCCCTGGAACTATTCAGGAGCGCCTATTGACAGTCCGATCTGGGTCGTCAATATACATCCCTGCGCTGCAAAAGTGGAAGATGCCACTTTTTTGATAGCAAAAATCGCTGGTACTGGTACATTTTTATTCTCGTTAGATATTCTAAAAAACTTCTTAAGCGAATATATGCCATCCCGTACATCTTCCCACAAATCACATCCCTCCCATCCTATTAGAGTCCACAACAGCGAAAGATATAAAGAGAAGAGAGAAAATAATTTTAAAAATAATATCCGCGATGTAAAAAACAGTCCGGCGTACGACGCATTCCACTCCCTGCATTCAGAAAGCGGAATGAAACGGACTACCTCAAGACAACCGCACAGTTATTTTAGAGCAGTCTTGCTGGCGGCAGCGGTTCTGAGTGTTGGACCAGCGATGTCTGCTGCACCGAATCGCAGAGGAAGAAATCCAGCATCTTTTGGTAACTCTGGTGACCTCGCTTATCCAGCGGGTAATCCACTGTCAGGGGCTGACAGATACAGTGCAATTAACGCTGCACATATTGGATTACGAACTCAGCATGTACAAAGCCATTCTTTTCGAAACAAACGTCATTTGCCGCCTCCGGCTAACCCAACCAGCAGCACCCTGCGCCCCATGGATGATGTCCGTATCGTCCGCCTGGAAGGTGCCCGGATTAAAGATTCATACACTTTGCAGGAAGTTTTAACCATTCTCAAAAAAGCTTGCAGTGCCCCGGCACCCTCGTTTTTCGACGCATCAATCCAATTGAGAGACTACGTGAGCCCCACTCCCCTAGATCCAAAAGCGAAAGAAGCGATCCTATTATTCGCCGAAAAGCTTGGCCAGTTGGAAGTCATGGCGACATCATTTCATGCTGCGGGTGTCACCCGATATTTTTTAGGGCGCACGCTCTCCATGTTTTCGGATGCTCTTAATAATAAGCCCATAGACCAGGAATTAATAGATTCTACTATTCAAGATATGGCAGGTATTCGTTTTATAGGAATGCGGGAAAATCCAAAGCCACAACAACTCCCAAAAGGTAAATTGCCGCCCATTAAGGATGTCGGCAAAATTATAGGAAGAATACCAGATCACCTTCAAAGAACTTTTCCCACCAGCCAGCTGACCCCGATAAGCAAGGGACTTCCGTTTTTATCGAAAGGGATTAATGGTGAAGTTTATTTGCATCTGAAGACAATTGACAACAAAGCACAGTACGTCGAAGTGATCCCGGAAGGTAATCAGGTGACCGTGAAAGTACAACACCAAGCGGAAGCCGAACAACAAGTAAGTTTAACTTTCGATGCTACGCTTGGGCAGTGGCAAAGCAATGAAAATATCTTCACAGCTTTCAGAGAAATGCCTGAATCCATTCCTAAAACATCGAGAAAAGGGTTAAGTCCGATAGAAACACATCCTGGACTTTATCAATCAGGTACAACCAAACAATATTACATACGCGTAGGTCAAACCAATGGAAAGAATACGTATATTCATGTATCCCAAGATGGTGATGGATTTTTATCCATGCAGAATGGCTATTTAAATGTTAACTCATTTGAAAAAGGGGTATCAAGCAGAAGCAGGTTTACTTACGACAAGAAAGCGAAAGCCTGGGAACGATATGAAAACACGTCCTCTGTATTTAACTCACTGCCTGAGAGCTTAAAAATTACTCCACAGAACGCGTTAGCTCCGCTTCGTGGATATCCTGAAGCTTATACAACTATAAATGGTGACACATTCATCAGAACCGGCAATCTCAATGGCAACGATCAATATATTCCGGTTATTCAGCAAGGAAAAGAATTTACTCTAAAAATACCGGATAATCTTCGCGAACAAGGGAAATCCCCTGTCTCATTTATCTTCGACCAAAAAGTAAGAGAGTGGGGACATTATGGCGGTATGAAAGGAGGTGCGATTGTATTGCAGACTTTGCAAGATCCGATTGTAATAAAGCTTCCCATGGATGGTATTATTGTAAGTCCAAATTACAAGACCAGTGTTGCTATAGGCAATTACTCTTTCCCTGTGCGCTACGACGATACTATTGGTGCCTGGCGGCAATATAATGCGGAGACCGGGAAATTCCTAGATCGAGTATGGTTGCGTTCAATATCTCCCGAAAAATGGGAAACTGGATCGCTAAAAAAATACATGAGCATAAAAAAAACGCTACCAGCTACTGTCCAAGTGAAGACGCTGGAGATGCCACGTTTACCAAAGCTGCCAAAACATACGCGACCAATTCCTAAAACCATTCATTATGTGTGGATAGGGGACAAGGCACTTCCAGAAAATATGGTGGCAAACATTCATAAAAATTGTGAAAATAGTAAAGGATATAAATCCATACTACATGTCGATGCGACCAACCAAAGTGTAATGAAAGAAATTCAGGGACAGTTCAAAGGATCCCCCCTAACAATCTCTGATCTTAATACGGAAAAGTTTTTTAAAACATTCTTATCATCAGAAGATAGTGGGCTTTATACGCACGCTAAGGCTGTAACAAGGTTTGTTAGTTCAGCAGACGTTATGCGATTACGCATAATTAATGAACATGGTGGAATTTATATGGATGTTGATGATACATTCGAAAAAAATATAGCTAACGTAGTTATGCGCGCAGCAGAGGGTGATGTTTTATTAGGAAGGATAATAGAACAAACTGCCACTGATTTTGAGGGCTTCGGAAACAGTATTTTTGCTAGCCTGCCAAATAATCCCGTGTTGAACAGTATATCGAAAGAAATAACAGCAAAGTACAACGCTGACATAGCCTTCTATGATCAGGAGCGTCCTATTATAAAAAGAGATGAATTAGGTAACGTTATTTCCGGATCAATAGAAGAAATGAAGAAATATGGTCAGGAGATTTTTGAGCGTACTGGCCCTAAGGTATTTAATAAGATTTTAAAACAAGAGAGGCCAGACTATTATGATACATACAAAAATTCCTTAATAGACCCGAGTCTGACTAATCGAATTTTCAATAATCACTATAATAAAAAGTTGCGTAAAGTTATAGATCATTACTACCCTTTTCACGAAAAAATTCCGGTTCATTGTGGCACTGCGCGTTCATGGGAAACTAATCGCTAAAGACGCGAGCCGACCGTCCTGAATAAAGCCTGGCGCTTTAAAGTAGCAGGCTCTGAACAATTCAATTTTAAAAAATTGGCTTTGCAGTCAGTGCGGACATTAAAACCATGCGTCATGGCGGGACCAGAAATAAGGCCGAGCGTCTTCCTCAATCGCACCGGCGAGGTGCGGTACACTCTGGCTTGCCAAAATAGTTAAGGAATACACCGTGAGTGCACCAACGAATACTGAAGAAAACGCCGAATCCCGCTTCATTGTCATCGAGACCAAAATCGCGCATCAGGAAGACTTGCTGGATGAACTCAACAAGCTAGTCTATCGTCAGCAGCAAAAGATCGATCAACTTGAAACGCTGTGCGCGGCGCTGGCGCGGATGGTCAAGGATGCACGGGAAAGTAGCGAACAAGGGCAGGCACTCCACGAGCGGCCACCGCATTATTAATGAGTCGACCCTAAATAATTCAGTTTTTCAACTCATCGGCTTTCCCATCAGATGCCATATGAGAAACTGCTACCAACGGTTATCCAGAATAGGGGTATAAAAAAGCCGCAGCTTTCTCCAGATCATCCGTAAATGGTGGCCCGCACCGCACAGAATCGCGTGCATCGCATCACGGAGTGCCCCTTTGAGCCAGTTTCTGTCTAGTTTGCCGTCCGATTTCATATGGCCAATGGTTGGTTCAATGGCACTGCGACGCTTAATCATCGCCTTCAGTCC
>NZ_JAAOZT010000019.1 GCF_011947285.1 Glaciimonas immobilis
GGATTACTCCGGGAGGGTTTTTTAATAAGAGCCTGACGATGACCTACTTTCACACTGGTTGCAGCACTATCATCGGCGCAAAGTCGTTTCACGGTCCTGTTCGGGATGGGAAGGGGTGGTACCAACTCGCTATGGTCATCAGGCATAAACTGTAGTGTCGTCTGTTCCCAACGGGGCAACAGCCAACGCAATCTAGAAGAAGTAAAGTTTTGTATTACTGCAGTACCGTTCAGGGGTGTGAACGGTACTGCCGGGTATGATTGCACTTTTCAGGCAAACACATATCTCATTAGCTTATTCTATAACCTGCTAAGGTTATAGGGACAAGCCGCACGGGCAATTAGTACTGGTTAGCTTAACGTATTACTACGCTTCCACACCCAGCCTATCAACGTCCTGGTCTCGAACGACCCTTTAGGGGAATCTAGTTCCCGGGAAATATCATCTCAAGGCAAGTTTCCCGCTTAGATGCTTTCAGCGGTTATCTCTTCCGAACTTAGCTACCCGGCAATGCCACTGGCGTGACAACCGGTACACCAGAGGTTCGTCCACTCCGGTCCTCTCGTACTAGGAGCAGCCCCCTTCAAATTTCCAACGCCCACGGCAGATAGGGACCAAACTGTCTCACGACGTTTTAAACCCAGCTCACGTACCACTTTAAATGGCGAACAGCCATACCCTTGGGACCGGCTACAGCCCCAGGATGTGATGAGCCGACATCGAGGTGCCAAACTCCCCCGTCGATATGAACTCTTGGGAGGAATCAGCCTGTTATCCCCAGAGTACCTTTTATCCGTTGAGCGATGGCCCTTCCATACAGAACCACCGGATCACTATGTCCTACTTTCGTACCTGCTCGACTTGTCAGTCTCGCAGTTAAGCACGCTTATGCCATTGCACTAACAGCACGATGTCCGACCGTACCTAGCGTACCTTCGAACTCCTCCGTTACACTTTAGGAGGAGACCGCCCCAGTCAAACTGCCTACCATGCACTGTCCCCGATCCGGATAACGGACCAAGGTTAGAATCTCAAACAAACCAGGGTGGTATTTCAAGGTTGGCTCCACGCAAACTAGCGTTCACGCTTCAAAGCCTCCCACCTATCCTACACAGATTGGTTCAAAATTCAATGCAAAGCTACAGTAAAGGTTCATGGGGTCTTTCCGTCTAGCCGCGGGTAGATTGCATCATCACAAACATTTCAACTTCGCTGAGTCTCGGGAGGAGACAGTGTGGCCATCGTTACTCCATTCGTGCAGGTCGGAACTTACCCGACAAGGAATTTCGCTACCTTAGGACCGTTATAGTTACGGCCGCCGTTTACTGGGACTTCAATCAAGAGCTTGCACCCCATCATTTAATCTTCCAGCACCGGGCAGGAGTCACACCATATACGTCCACTTTCGTGTTTGCATAGTGCTGTGTTTTTATTAAACAGTCGCAGCCACCTTTTTATTGCAGCCCTTTCACCCTGCTGGCGCGAGCCAGTCAAGCTACCGGGGCGTACCTTATCCCGAAGTTACGGTACAAATTTGCCGAGTTCCTTCTCCCGAGTTCTCTCAAGCGCCTTAGAATACTCATCTCGCCCACCTGTGTCGGTTTGCGGTACGGTCTCGTGTGACTGAAGCTTAGAGGCTTTTCTTGGAACCACTTCCGATTGCTTCGTGAATAAATTCACTCGTCTCAACCCCTTGAATTACGCTGCCGGATTTGCCTAACAGCCTTCTCTGAGCCAAAAACCGACTATTCCAACAGTCGGACAACCTTCCGCGATCCGTCCCCCCATCGCATCACACGACGGTGCAGGAATATTAACCTGCTTCCCATCAGCTACGCATCTCTGCCTCGCCTTAGGGGCCGACTCACCCTGCTCCGATGAACGTTGAACAGGAAACCTTGGGCTTACGGCGTGGAGGCTTTTCACCCCCATTATCGCTACTCATGTCAGCATTCGCACTTCTGATACCTCCAGCATCCTTTACAAGACACCTTCGCAGGCTTACAGAACGCTCTCCTACCATATGGTTTATAAATAAACACATATCCGCAGCTTCGGTGACTGGCTTAGCCCCGTTACATCTTCCGCGCAGGACGACTCGATCAGTGAGCTATTACGCTTTCTTTAAAGGATGGCTGCTTCTAAGCCAACCTCCTGACTGTTTTAGCCTTCCCACTTCGTTTGCCACTTAGCCAATCTTTGGGACCTTAGCTGGCGGTCTGGGTTGTTTCCCTCTTGACGTCGGACGTTAGCACCCGGCGTCTGTCTCCCAAGCTCGCACTCATCGGTATTCGGAGTTTGCAATGGGTTGGTAATTCGCAATGAACCCCTAGCCATAACAGTGCTCTACCCCCGATGGTGATACTTGAGGCACTACCTAAATAGTTTTCGGAGAGAACCAGCTATTTCCAAGTTTGTTTAGCCTTTCACCCCTACCCACAGCTCATCCCCTAATTTTTCAACATTAGTGGGTTCGGACCTCCAGTGCGTGTTACCGCACTTTCATCCTGGCCATGAGTAGATCACTTGGTTTCGGGTCTACACCCAGCGACTGAACGCCCTATTCGGACTCGATTTCTCTACGCCTTCCCTATACGGTTAAGCTTGCCACTGAATGTAAGTCGCTGACCCATTATACAAAAGGTACGCAGTCACGGAACAAGTCCGCTCCTACTGTTTGTATGCACACGGTTTCAGGATCTATTTCACTCCCCTTCCGGGGTTCTTTTCGCCTTTCCCTCACGGTACTGGTTCACTATCGGTCGATGTCGAGTATTTAGCCTTGGAGGATGGTCCCCCCATGTTCAGACAGGATTACACGTGTCCCGCCCTACTTGTCGCACACTTAGTTCCACACCACCGATTTCATGTAAGGGGCTATCACCCTCTATGGCCGCCATTTCCAGGACGTTCCATTATCGCTGATGCTAAATCGTGCAGGCTGTTCCCATTTCGCTCGCCACTACTCTGGGAATCTCGGTTGATTTCTGTTCCTGTAGCTACTTAGATGTTTCAGTTCGCCACGTTCGCCTTGCACACCTATGTATTCAGTGTGCAATACCCATAAAGGGTGGGTTTCCCCATTCGGAAATCTGCGGATCAAAGCCTGTTTGCTGGCTCCCCGCAGCTTATCGCAAGCTACTACGTCCTTCATCGCCTGACATCGCCAAGGCATCCACCATGTGCACTTATTCACTTGTCCCTATAACGTTAGCTTCTAGACGCGTTCACGCCTAAAAACCGGTTATAGTATTGTTACTTATGAGTATGTCTTTAGCGTTTGCCGTATCCAAAGTGTTGTCGCATGTGTCTGCCACTATCACTAGCGCAGACTCTTTTGAGAACTCTTTAATACTTTTTGATTTGATACAATCATACCCATCCGCACTACTGTCGTAGCGCAGACGAATTCTTTACTTCTTCTAAATTGTTAAAGAACAAACAGCCAATGATCGTCTAAAGATCAAACCTAAATCTCTTTTTTATTTCACGCTACAACTCCACGTAAAACATGACTTAGGTTTGATTTTTACGTTACTGCTACTTATTGCCCCTGCGTTGTGCCGGGTAAATAGTAATAGTAAATAATAAGTAAAATGGTGGAGGCTAACGGGATCGAACCGATGACCCCCTGCTTGCAAAGCAGGTGCTCTCCCAGCTGAGCTAAGCCCCCATTTTCTTTCATACATAACTGGTGGGTCTGGTTGGGCTCGAACCAACGACCCCCGCGTTATCAACACGGTGCTCTAACCAACTGAGCTACAGACCCGTCCTGATCAGCACGTACTTGCATACCTGATATGACTGTTCTTCTTCTGATTAACACACCGATAAGTGTGGACGCTTAATGTCCGTACTAACTCTAGAAAGGAGGTGATCCAGCCGCACCTTCCGATACGGCTACCTTGTTACGACTTCACCCCAGTCACGAATCCCACCGTGGTAAGCGCCCTCCTTACGGTTAGGCTACCTACTTCTGGTGAAACCCGCTCCCATGGTGTGACGGGCGGTGTGTACAAGACCCGGGAACGTATTCACCGCGACATGCTGATCCGCGATTACTAGCGATTCCAACTTCATGTAGTCGAGTTGCAGACTACAATCCGGACTACGATACACTTTCTGGGATTAGCTCCCCCTCGCGGGTTGGCGGCCCTCTGTATGTACCATTGTATGACGTGTGAAGCCCTACCCATAAGGGCCATGAGGACTTGACGTCATCCCCACCTTCCTCCGGTTTGTCACCGGCAGTCTCATTAGAGTGCCCTTTCGTAGCAACTAATGACAAGGGTTGCGCTCGTTGCGGGACTTAACCCAACATCTCACGACACGAGCTGACGACAGCCATGCAGCACCTGTGTACTGGTTCTCTTTCAAGCACTCCCTCATCTCTGAAGGATTCCAGCCATGTCAAGGGTAGGTAAGGTTTTTCGCGTTGCATCGAATTAATCCACATCATCCACCGCTTGTGCGGGTCCCCGTCAATTCCTTTGAGTTTTAATCTTGCGACCGTACTCCCCAGGCGGTCTACTTCACGCGTTAGCTGCGTTACCAAGTCAATTAAGACCCGACAACTAGTAGACATCGTTTAGGGCGTGGACTACCAGGGTATCTAATCCTGTTTGCTCCCCACGCTTTCGTGCATGAGCGTCAGTGTTATCCCAGGGGGCTGCCTTCGCCATCGGTATTCCTCCACATCTCTACGCATTTCACTGCTACACGTGGAATTCTACCCCCCTCTGACACACTCTAGCCGTGCAGTCACAAATGCCATTCCCAGGTTAAGCCCGGGGATTTCACACCTGTCTTACACAACCGCCTGCGCACGCTTTACGCCCAGTAATTCCGATTAACGCTTGCACCCTACGTATTACCGCGGCTGCTGGCACGTAGTTAGCCGGTGCTTATTCTTCAGGTACCGTCATTAGCCCAAGGTATTAACCCAGGCCGTTTCTTCCCTGACAAAAGAGCTTTACAACCCGAAGGCCTTCTTCACTCACGCGGCATTGCTGGATCAGGCTTGCGCCCATTGTCCAAAATTCCCCACTGCTGCCTCCCGTAGGAGTCTGGGCCGTGTCTCAGTCCCAGTGTGGCTGGTCGTCCTCTCAGACCAGCTACTGATCGAAGCCTTGGTGAGCCTTTACCTCACCAACTAGCTAATCAGATATCGGCCGCTCTGATAGCGAGAGGCTCTTGCGAGTCCCCCCCTTTCCCCCGTAGGGCGTATGCGGTATTAGCTAATCTTTCGACTAGTTGTCCCCCACTATCAGGCACGTTCCGATATATTACTCACCCGTTCGCCACTCGTCAGCGGAGCAAGCTCCCTGTTACCGTTCGACTTGCATGTGTAAGGCATGCCGCCAGCGTTCAATCTGAGCCAGGATCAAACTCTTCAGTTTAATCTCTGTTTTGTGGCATTGCTGCCTG
>NZ_JAAOZT010000002.1 GCF_011947285.1 Glaciimonas immobilis
GATTACAGCAATGATGCCTGACTTTTCCAATAACTAAATACGGTCTTAGTTCTTAGATTGGTCGACCATTGCGTTCTGCTTGATCCATGGCATCATGCCACGCAGTTTTTCACCCACAACTTCAATTTGGTGTTCTGCGTTCAAACGACGACGGGAGATCAGGGTTGGTGCGCCAGCCTTGTTTTCCAGGATGAAGCTCTTTGCGTATTCGCCAGTCTGAATGTCTTTCAGAATCGCGCGCATCGCATCTTTGGTTTCTGCGTTGACGATCCGCGGGCCCGATACATATTCGCCGTATTCCGCGTTGTTCGAGATCGAGTAGTTCATGTTGGCGATACCGCCTTCATAGATCAGATCAACGATCAGTTTCAACTCGTGCAGACATTCGAAATACGCCATTTCCGGCGCATAACCGGCTTCCACCAACGTTTCAAAACCGGCCTTGATCAGTTCAACGGCACCACCGCACAACACCGCTTGTTCGCCGAACAGGTCGGTTTCAGTTTCTTCGCGGAAGTTGGTTTCGATGATACCGGCACGGCCGCCACCGTTGGCAGTCGCGTACGACAATGCGACGTCACGGGCATTGCCGGATTTGTCTTGATAGATCGCGATCAGGTGAGGCACGCCGCCGCCTTGCGTGTAGGTTGCGCGCACAGTGTGGCCGGGTGCTTTTGGGGCGATCATGATGACATCCAGATCGGCACGCGGCGTGACTTGACCGTAATGGACATTGAAGCCGTGGGCAAATGCCAGCGTCGCGCCTTGCTTGGCAAATGGTGCAACATTTTCTGCGTAGACCTGGGCGATGTTTTCATCGGGCAGCAAAATCATGATGATGTCGGCAGCTTTAACAGCGGCGTTGACTTCAGCCACTTTCAGGCCAGCGTTGACTGCTTTGTCCCACGATGCGCCACCCTTGCGCAGACCGACCGTGACCTTAACGCCAGAGTCGTTCAGATTTTGCGCGTGCGCATGGCCTTGGGAGCCGTAACCGATGATCGTGACATTTTTACCTTTGATGAGCGAAAGGTCAGCGTCTTTGTCGTAAAAAACTTTCATTTATTTTCCAAAAAAATTGTGATGGCGTCCGAATTCAAGTAGCGTATTCGGGCTGATTAGAAGCAATACATCCGAGCGGGAATATAACTGCCTGACCTTGAACGAACTTCGTCTGGTCACGCACATGGGGTATTTCAAGTTGTCGTAATTTTCGATACAACGACGCGCGGCACATGCCTAATTGACGCGATGCAGCCGAGATGTTCCAGCGGCTGTTGTTCAGCGCGTCAAGTACACGCGCGCGCTCGTCGTAGCGAAGAGAGCCAGTTTGCGCATTAACGCTATCTGGTTGTTTCGCACTTGGGCTAAAAGTACTTTGAGCCAATCCTCTTAGGCCCACCGATTGATCGCTAGTGACGACAGGAATTAATTCTTCGGGAAGATCATTTACCTGTATCTGCAGGCCATTCATCACCGCGCACGCGAAGCGAATCACCGCGTGCATTTGCCGCAGATTACCCGGCCATCGGTAACGAAGAAGTAAATCCAGCGCTTGCGCAGAGATTGACTGCTCAGGCGTGCGGTGCGGTGGCAATTCGTCCCGTAACATCTGCATAATCAAAGGGCGCAGATCAGTACGTTCTCGTAGCGCTGGCAACCGCAATACACCGCCAGCGATCCGGTAATAGAGATCCTCTCGAAACCGTCCCGCTGCGACCAGCTCATGTAAATTTTGATGCGTGGCCGAAATCAGGTGCAGATCCACGGGCACCGGCTGCGCGGCACCCAGCGGTATGACTTCGCGTTCCGACAATACGCGCAGCAATCGGGTTTGCAAAGCAAACGGCATGTCGCCGATTTCATCGAGAAATAATGTGCCGCCGTCAGCTTGTTGGACCTTGCCTTTCATGCCGCCCGGCAACGCGCCCGAAAATGCGCCCCGGCAATAGCCAAACAATTCGCTCTCGGCAAGACTGTCTGGAATTGATGCGCAGTTTACCGTCACGCAGGTTGCGGTCCGGCGTGCACTATAGGCATGTAATGCGCGCGACAAATATTCTTTGCCGGTACCGGTCTCTCCAAGAATCAAAATCGGGATTGAGCGATCGATCAGGCGCTTGCCTTTTTCGATTGCATCGCACATTTTTGCATCATCGCCTAATTCATGAAGGCTAGGATAATCGACAAAATTGTTACGTCTCTGGATTTCTGCGACTTTTATCGACATGATCTTCTCCTCGCTATTTTTAATAGCTTTGTGTCGGAACCTTTACTGGCGGCTGTTAGCCCGGCTTGGGTGTTCAGTCCAGTCATGTGGATGACTGACATAAAATAATACATTTTGCGCTTGGCACCTAAACGTTTGACTGGCGGCGAGCTCCAGCCCTCCAGGGTTTGCGCAATTGCCGAACTTATTTAATGATTTTTTATTTAATAGTCCATAATATGGACCATTAAAAGATACATTTTTTGCGTTGAAGTGGATGCTACGCCAAGAATAAAGCCAATACAAGCGCATACCCGAGATTCATATTGAAATATCATTCCATATAATGGACCATAAGGCAGGTAAATATGATCGTTCCCGTTCAAGGTGCGCAGGCCGTCACCCGTGCGTTGCACGTGCTCAGAGCCGTGGCGCGGACCCGTGTAATCGGTATAACTCTGGCCCAGTTAGTGCGCGAAACCAAGCTCAATAAGCCGACCGCGCATCGGTTGTTGCTGGCGCTGATTGCCGAAGGTATGGTCGAGCAGGATCAGGATTCGCTGCGATATTTCGTTGGCCACGAGTGCTACGCATTGGGCGGCGTCGCCAACGAACGTTTTGGTTACGGGAGGACCGCCTCCGATGGGGTTGCCCGCCTTGCGCAACTATCCGGTGATTCGGCTTTTTTCTCAATTCGCAGTGATGTGTTCGCGGCGTGTGTTTTACGTGAAGACGGCGATTACCCGCTAAAGACCCACGTCCTGCAACCTGGCACCCGCCATCCGCTAGGTGTAGGCGCGGGCAGTCTGGCCATATTAGCGGCGCTGAGGGACGCGGAAATAGAACGCTGTCTGGATGCCAACGCCGAGGTGCTGGCAGTCAAGTATCCAAAGTGGTCGGCGGCAATGTTGCGTGAACTGGTAAACGTTACAAGAGCGCGTGGCTACTCGGTCAACGAAGGGCTGGTAGCAGCAGGCTCATGGGGGCTAGGGGCGGCAGTATATTCACCCCAAGGCGAAGTAGTAGGGGCATTTAGCATCGCAGCCGTCGAGGCGCATTTACAACCAGCGCGCCAGGAGGAATTGGCGCCGTACGTGATAGCAGAAGCCCGTCTACTGGAAACGCATTTAAAACAACTGGAAACAGTCCGCGCGGACCATGTAGATACTAAAGGCCGCTTCAACACCCACGGAGGGCCAACCGTTTAAATTATCCACGATCGAATTTAAATTCGTCCCCAAATTAAACAAGGCCACCATCCTCGCAAAACGCAAGCATGGCAGCCTCGTCACTAAACTACTGCAGCGCCTTAACGCCGCAGAACTCTCTCTACTCTCTCTCTATTTAGGCAAAAACCCGATAGATATCCACGGAATAAACGCCACCAGAAGCAATGCCAACACCAACACCCCAAGATACCCCCAAACCCGTCTAAAAACTGCATCCGGCGATACCTTGCCAATGGCGCAAGAAGCATAAAACCCAACGCCAAACGGTGGCGCAAACAAACCAATCCCCATCGCCAAGATCACCACCATCGCATAGTGAACGTCATGAATCCCCAGCGAACGCGCCACCGGAAATAACAACGGCCCAAACAGCACAATCGCTGGTATCCCTTCCAGCACACTACCAAGGATGATAAACGTGATGATCGAAATAATCATGAACCCGGTCGTCCCACCCGGAATGCGCTGCATCATTTGCACCAACGATGCAGAGAACCCCGATTGCGTCAATGCCCAGGCCATTGCTGTTGCCATGCCGATCACCAGCAGAATGGCTCCTGATAACGTCGCGGTCTCAACTAGCATCGGATAGATCCGCTTGAAGTTAAGATGGCGCATGAACACGTGCATGATCAGGCCAACGATGACGGTGTAGCCCACGCCTATGGTCGCCACTTCGGTAGCGGTGGCTACGCCTTCGATCACTGCTACGCGAATCAACATCGGCAACGCCAGTGCGGGTAGGGCCACAATCAATGTTTTACCGACCATCGCCAATGATGCGCGTTTGACATCCGGAATCGCCTCTCGTCGCGCACGGAACCAGCAGACTATACCGATGGCGATAGTGGCAATCACCGCTGGCATCAAGCCGCCTATGAACAAAGCGGTGATCGATACGCCGCATACCGCGCCGATGGTGATCAGCACGATACTCGGCGGTATGGTCTCAGTCATTGCCCCGGTGGATGACAGCAGCGCCACCAGTTCTTCGGGCTTGGAACCCCGCTTTTTCATTTCCGGAAAAAGAGCAGGCGCAACTGCGGCCATGTCGGCTACCTTCGATCCTGAAATACCTGAAACGAGGAACATGGCACCCAGAAGCACATATTGCAGACCGCCCCGCACATGACCAAGCAAAGACGCCATGAAATCGATGAGCGTGCGCGCCAGTCCGCTCATTTCGATCAGCGCCCCAAGAAGCACAAACAGCGGGACCGACAACAGGATCAGATGGGACATGCCTTCGTCCAGCCGACTCACCACAATCGACATCGGGGCGTCCGACACCAGTCCGAGAAATGCCACCGTGGAAACCCCGAACGCGAAGGCAATCGGTATTCCGCCTGCGACGCACGCACCAACCAGCAGCACGAAGAACACGATCAGGTTGTAGTTGCCCATGCTCACCAGCACTCCACGACTTAACCACAGGACCAGTGCGACCGCTCCCACCGTTGCCAACGCAGAAGCGAATTGCTTAAGGGAAGTACGGACGGCCATCTTGGCCACTGCGCTAAGCAGCATCAGGATCATGCCGACCGGCACTGCGGCTGCGCGCAAGCCGTCCGGGATTTCCAATGCCGGGGTGGTGATCGCCATCTGGTCGTGAGCATGTTCAATCGCTGGTGCAATGATCACCGCGACAAACACGAACACCAACATCGCAGAAATCGCTTCCAGCCACGCGCGCCAGCGTTCCGGCACATAACTCACGACCGCGGTCAGCCGCATGTGCTCCCCGCGTTCGAGCGCCAATACCGCGCCGAGCATCGCCAACCAGATAAACAACGTCGACGCCAGCTCGTCGGTCCAGGTCAATGGATTCCCTAGCGCGTAGCGCGAGGTGACACCCGCGAACAGGATGATCGCCTCCGCCACTACGAGCAGCGCTGCGACTACAGCCGTGGCACGCATCGCGACGCGGTTGATGGCGCCAAGCAGACGTCCTAGGTGATTGGTCGGTTCGGCCAGATACTTTGCGGTAATCTCCATGTTTTAACCAAGTTTCCCGGTGTACTTCTCCAGTAACGACCACGCTTCATTACCGAATTTTTTGTGCCATTCCTCGTAGAACCCCGCATTTTGCAGCTTGGCGCGGAATGCACCTTGCTCTGCTTGATTGACCTGCAGACCCTTGGCCTTGATTTCACCGATTAATGAGTCATTCAGAATCTTGACGTCCTCGCGCTGTTTCATGCCAGCCTCGTTGACGTTGCGACGAACGATCTCTTGCAGGTCTTTAGGCAGCTTTTCAAATGATTTTTTGTTGCCCAGAAACCAGAAGCCGTCCCACATATGATTGGTGATAGAAATGTATTTCTGCACTTCGTAGAGCTTGGCGGTGTAGATGATGGCCAGCGGATTTTCTTGTCCCTCGACAATTTTAGTTTGTAACGAGGAGTACACTTCCGAGAAGTTGATGCTGGTAGGCGAGACACCCAATGCACGGAACATCGACGTCCACACGGGCGACGGTGGTACGCGTAGCTTCATTCCCTTCAGGTCGTCAGGTGTGAAGATCGGACGGACGTTGTTAGTGATTTGACGATAGCCGTTATCCCAGATTTTTTCAAATGCAAACAGGGAGCTGGTTTCGATCTGCTTGCGCATATAGACGCCGAGATCCCCATCCATGGCGGCCCATATCGTTGGGTAATCCTTAAATGCAAAACCCATGCCGCTAATTTGTGTGACCGGTACCAGCGTGCCCAGCGTGAGCGAAGATAAGGTAAAGAAATCGATAGAACCGGACCGGACTTGCGCCAGCATGTCGGTATCGCCACCTAATTGATTATTCGGAAAAATCTGGAGTTCAATTCGGCCCTTGGACTCCGCGGCGATTTTCTCAGCCATTTCGCGAGCGCGAATATTCATTGGATGCGTCAACGGTAGATTGTTTGCATATTTCAATTTGAATTCCGCAGCGGCGCTTGCGGGTCCCGAATACAGGCCGGTCGCAGCAACAGCCGAGGCGGCTGAGACGGTTTTGAGGAAATTGCGGCGATTTAACTTTTGCATTTGATTTGTCTCCATACTTTTTTAGTTAATATAGTTTTGGTTTGCAGGTTCGCAACCCCTCGCATCCCGTTCACTTGCCGCAAGTTGCATGCCATCTCTGGCCAACCTGCGATTTGCCGCAGAGCATCCCGGTTCGCGTGCTATGCAGAGTGGTCTTATACCCTGTTTGGTATCGGCAAGGTGTCGCATCTGAACGTGATACAGGTGTCGCATCGCTGACATAAATGTCGAAAAGTGTCGCAGCTGGTTTTATTAGCGGGAATCCTTTCGACCAGTTATATTAACTTAGGTACAGGCCTCCGGAAAGATCATTGCGCACTACACAGACGCTTTGGTCGCAGGTTGTGGCGGTTTTTCCTATTCCTACGCCAGCGTGTGGCACCTTTATTGCTAGAACCACCGCTAATTAATGGAGAAAATCAAATGAATACGCCTTGTATTACCGGCTGGAACCACTCCCAATTTGGCAAGCTCAGCGGCATCGATCCTGAGAATATGATCGGCGATGTCGCGCGTGCTGCAATTGAGCACGCCGGACTTGCGCCCGATGCGATCAGTTCTATTCACATCGGCAACTTTAACGCGGGATTTTTATATCAGGATTTTCCATCATCACTAGTGTTCCATGCTTTGCCGGAGCTGCGTTTTTTGCCCGCGACCCGCGTCGAGAATGCCTGCGCTACTGGTTCCGCCGCAATATATTCGGCGCTCCAGGCCGTGATGTCGGGGCAATCGACACACGCGTTGGTGATCGGTTACGAAAAAATGAGTGAATTATCGACCGGCGATGTCGGCGATGTACTACTCAAATGCTCCTATGCAAGAGAAGAAGCAGGCACGCCGGGTGGTTTTGCCGGTGTGTTCGGCAAAATTGCCAGTGCTTACTTCGAACGTTACGGTGATCAATCCGACGCATTGGCTGCCATCTCTGCCAAAAATCATTTTAACGGCGTCTCTAATCCGTATGCGCACATGCGCAAGGATCTCGGTTTCGATTTTTGCCGTACGCCGTCCGAGCGCAATCCGTTCGTCGCAGGTCCGCTCAAGCGCTCTGATTGCTCGTTGATCTCTGATGGCGCGGTCGCGATGATCATTAGCGCTGCGGACGTTGCCCGCACGATGACACGCGCTGTGCAATTTCGTGCTGCGGTGCACATGAACGACTATCTGCCGCTTAGCCGACGCGATCCGACCGTATTTGAAGGCGGTCGTCGCGCATGGCAAAAGGCGCTGACGGACGGGGGCCTGACACTGAATGACCTGTCGTTGGTTGAAACGCACGATTGTTTCACTATCGCCGAACTACTTGAGTACGAGGCAATGGGACTGGCCGAACCGGGGCAGGGTGCGCGCATGATTCTGGACGGCGTAACCGCCAAAGACGGGCGACTTCCGATTAACCCGTCCGGCGGCTTGAAGTCCAAAGGTCATCCGATCGGCGCGACCGGCGTCTCGATGCACGTCATGGCAGCGATGCAGGTATGCAACGACGCTGGCGATATGCAGATTCCGAACGTTGAGCATGCCGGGGTTTTCAATATGGGCGGAGCGGCGGTGGCTAACTACGTGAGCATCCTGAAGCGACTCGTTTAAGCGTGTAAACGCTGACGATATTTAGAAAGCTAGAAATGCTTAAGAAAGTAATGAACCTCGGACGTCTCCTGTCCGATGTGGCGCGGCGTTTTCCGGACGAGCCGGGCCTGATCATGGGCGATCATATAGCCACCTGGCGTCAGATCGATACGCGTGTTAACGCAGTGGCAAAAGCGCTGACAGCAATCGGTGTAAAAAAGGGTGACAGAATTCTGGTGCATTCGCGCAATAACCAGCCGATCTTCGAAAGCGCATGGGTCGCCTTCAAACTCGGCCTTGTTTGGGTACCCACGAACGTGCGCATCACGCCGCCTGAGGCCGCCTACCTGGGCCAGTCGAGCGGCGCGACATTGATGATCTACGACCATGGATTCGCCAATTACGTCGATGCAGTGCGCGCAGCATCCCCAACGCTTACGCATGTGATCGCATTGCAAGATCCACGCGCAGGCGAATTAGATTACGAGACGCTAGCTCGCGCTGCTGACGACGATACACCGTTTGAGGAAGTCGAAGTTGGGTATGACGATCCGCTCTGGTTCTTCTATACCTCTGGTACCACCGGCCATCCCAAGGCTGGTGTGCTGACACACGGACAAATGGCCTTCGTCATCACTAACCATCTGGCCGACCTGATGCCCGGGCTGACCCACAAATCCCGCAGTCTGGTGGTGGCACCGCTGTCGCACGGCGCCGGTATCCATGCACTGGTGGTGACCGCACGCGGTGCGGCCTCCGTGCTACCAGCCTCGGACCGTCTGGATCCAGATGAAATCTGGCGCACGGTTGAGGAACATAAGATCGACAACATGTTCACGGTACCGACCATCGTCAAGATATTGACCGAAGATCCGGCGGTTGACCTTTACGATCACAGTTCATTGAAGCATGTCATCTATGCCGGTGCCCCGATGTACCGTGCAGACCAACAGCATGCGCTGAAAAAGCTTGGTAAAGTACTGGTCCAATATTACGGACTGGGCGAGGTGACCGGCAACATTACCGTTCTGCCACCGGAGATGCATTATGAAAACGACGATGACCTGAACGCGCGGATCGGTACGTGTGGTTATCCGCGGACGGGTATGCAAATCGGCATTCTGGACGACCAGGGCAGCAAGCTTGCGCCGTTCGAAACCGGTGAGATTTGCGTACGCGGGCTTGCGGTTTTTTCGGGCTATCACAATAATCCGGAAGCCAACGCGAAATCCTTCAAGCATGACTGGTTCCATACCGGCGACCTCGGCCATGTGGATAAAGAGGGGTATTTGTACATCACCGGACGCTCATCCGATATGTACATTTCAGGCGGCTCCAACGTCTATCCCCGTGAGATCGAAGAAGCCCTGCTAAACCATCCGGCGGTGTCCGAAGTCGCGGTACTGGGCGTGCCTGATCCGAAATGGGGCGAAAGCGGGATCGCGGTAATCGTCACCAAGAGTGATGCAACAGTGAGCGCCGCCCAACTGCAGGCGCATCTTGAAGCCCGCATCGCCAAATACAAGTGGCCACGGCGTTTTGTGTTCTGGAAAACCATGCCTAAATCGGGCTACGGAAAAATCGTCAAGAAGCAGATAAAATCCTTGCTTGAGGAGGACGAAGATTATCACTTATGAAGTCTTCGTCGCAGCTTGATCGTCCACCCATGCTGATTCAGCCTGGCCGGAGAAGGCGGCTCACAAACTGGCGGCTCCACGCCGGTTAATCGAGATGGGACATCAGGTCGGACTGCTGTCAGGCAAGGCAGGCAAGGCATTTGTCTGTGGCAAAAAGAGTGATGCCAGCGATGCACAGGCGATCTGGACTGCGGTGCAGCAACCGGGGATGCGCGCGGTGGCGGTGAAGGCCGAAGCCCCGCAGGCGGTGCTGGCTTTACACGGGATGCGGCAACAGCTGTTCAAATTCCGCACGATGCAGATTAATGGATTGCGGGGTCTGCTCGCCGAATGGCAAACAGGTCAGTCCGGGACTCACCAAACCTGAAGTCATTTAGAACCATGAGCTCGAAAAGAAATGAGGCGTGGGTCAGCGGATTCCATTAAGGCCAGCAGAATTTAGTGTGCGACAAGGCTGAATATAAAACTGCATCTTAATCTGTTTGAAAGTACATAAATGATCCTGGCAAAAAGGCGGCGTCCATATAAAAGTCACTGGCTGTCGGGCCGCCCCCGACCCGCGTCCTCGAAGCACAAACCGTTTCATTTACCACCCAATCAAATCACATTCGTAATACCAAATAAAAAATCCAATTCATATATTTAAATGTCAACATGTCCTAGATAAGAAAAAATTATTACAAATAAGGAGATCACACATGAACACTCTGGTCGCTATCATCGGTGCCGGCCCCGCGGGCTTATTGCTGTCACATTTATTATATTTAAAAGGGATTGATTCGGTTGTGCTGGAGACGCGCACGCGCGAGGATATCGAGTCGACCATCCGCGCTGGCGTGCTTGAACAGGGCACAATGGATATTTTGGAGGCGGCGGGGGTGGGCGCAAGAATGCGCAGTGAAGGCGCGCTCCATCACGGCATTGAACTGGCGTTCGGCGGCAAGCGCCACCGCATTGATCTGAGCGAACTTACCGGGCGCGCCATCACTGTTTATGCCCAACATGAAGTGATTAAGGATTTGGTTGCTGCGCGCCTGGCTGCCGATGGACAAATTCTATTTGAAGTCAGCGATGTCAGCGTGCATGGAATCGATAGCGAGCAACCCTCGGTGCACTTTACGCATGAAGGCCAGCCGCAGCAGTTAATTGCCGACTTTGTGATTGGCTGCGACGGCTTTCACGGCATCGCGCGCCCGTGCATCCCGGATACATTGCGGCGCGACTACCAGCGCATTTATCCGTTCGGCTGGTTTGGGATTCTGGTTGAATCGGAGCCGTCGTCGGAAGAGTTGATTTACGCGCAGCACGAGCGTGGTTTTGCATTGATTAGTACGCGTTCCCCGACGGTGCAGCGGCACTATTTTCAGTGCGACCCGAAAGACGACGTCGACAATTGGTCAGACGACCGGATTTGGTCGGAGCTCCACACGCGGCTGGAAAGCAGTGATGGCTGGAAGTTGAAGGAGGGGAAGATTTTTCAGAAAAATATAATTGGTATGCGCAGCTTTGTTTCCACCCCGATGCAACAGGGTCGCCTGTTTCTTGCGGGGGACGCAGCGCACATTGTGCCGCCCACGGGTGCTAAAGGTATGAATCTGGCGGTCGCCGATGTGCGTTTGCTGTCGCTTGCACTGGACGAATTTTATAAAGATGGAAAGCAAGGGGGGCTGGAAAAATATACCGAAACCGCATTGAAACGGGTGTGGCGCGCAGAACATTTTTCCTGGTGGATGACGAGCCTGTTGCATCGCTTTGAGGATGCAACACCTTTTCAGCAAGCGCTTCAGCGCGCAGAATTGGAGTATGTCGTCAGTTCCCGAGCCGCGGCAACCGTCCTCGCTGAAAATTATGTTGGACTGCCGTTTGCCTGAGATTGTGAAGGCAGCGAGGGCTGAATCTCGCAGCAATGTTATGGCGACCAACATCGGAAGGTACAGGCACGAACCGCTGAACTCGCTCATTTTTAAAGTTGGTTTCTTCGATAGTGTTTGTACAACGTTGTGGCATCATGAGTATTCGTAACAAACACATAAAATAAGAATTTAAAGGAGACGCTTCATGCAGCAGGCAAAAAATATCGCCGGCGACAGTGCGCCGACGCAAACCGTCAACGTTCAGCACTTTCTTAACGACCACCCCTTTTCAACGTTTCAGTGGCTGATCTTTGCCTTGTGTTTTTTGGTCGTTTTATTGGATGGCTTTGATACTGCCGCGATTGGCTTCATCGCGCCGTCGCTTCTGAAAGAGTGGGGCCTTGCGCGACCCGATCTGGCACCGGTATTAAGCGCGGCATTATTCGGTCTGGCGGCGGGCGCTCTGATTGCTGGACCGATGGCAGACCGCATCGGGCGCAAGCGCGTGTTGAGCCTGGCGGTATTATTGTTCGGCGTGGCGTGTACGTGGTCATCGTTTGCGCCCAATCTCGCGCAATTGACAGCATTGCGCTTTATAACTGGACTGGGTCTCGGTGCTGCCATGCCCAGTGCGGTCACTTTGATGAGCGAATACTGCCCGGACCAGCGCCGCTCCACCCTTACCAATGCCATGTTCTGCGGTTTTCCGCTGGGCGCTGCCTGTGGTGGCTTTCTGGCAGCGTGGATGATTCCTCAGTGGGGTTGGCGTAGCGTGTTGCTGGCCGGTGGAATCGCGCCCTTGTTGCTGGCTGTGCTAATGCTTTTGTTATTACCTGAATCGGTGCGCTACATGGTCGCCAGGGCCCAATCTGCGGAGCGCATCCGTGCGGTCCTAAACCGTATTTCCGCACAGGCAGTCCGGCCCAGCATGCGGTCTTTCGTGATGACTGAAAAGATGGCGACAGGCAAGGCAGCCAGCGGCGTTGGGGTGGTGCTTTCTCGCGCTTACTTAACCGGCTCGGTCATGTTGTGGCTGACCTATTTCATGGGGCTAGTTATTTTCTATGCGTTAATTAACTGGATGCCGCTGTTGCTGAAGGACGCCGGACTGGCCCCCAAGACTGCGTCGCTAGTCGCCGCCTTGTTCCCTCTCGGCGGCGTGGGCGCTGTACTCTGCGGCTGGCTGATGGATCGTTTTAATGCCAATTTGGTCATTGCCATATGCTATGCGTTGACCGCCGTCTGCATTTACGCCATCGGGCAAGTCGCTGATAATGTCGGCCTGCTGATGCTGGTCGTGTTCATCGGAGGTACCTTGATGAACACGGCGCAATCGTCCATGCCAGCGCTTGCGGCCGCCTTTTATCCGACCCAAGGGCGCGCCACCGGTGTCGCATGGATGTTGGGGCTGGGCCGTTTTGGCGGCATCGCCGGTTCGTTTCTGGTTGCGGAACTGACGCGTCGCCAGTTTGGTTTCGGCGGTATTTTTTCCGTTTTGGCGGTGGCAGGATTGATTGCGGCAGCGGCATTGTTGATCAAACAAGCGACGCAGGGGCGCGATTAACTTAGTTTGCGGCTATCCTTTGGGCGTGGTTCATCCTTAAGGGTATCCGCGTGCTGCTGAGGCTTGCGCCATGAATTTACTAAAGTGACACCCATCCATACCCAGTTTGATGCATATGTCCCCGGTAGGGGATCGTGTGATACTTCCGAAATCAATGGCACGTTATTTGCTCTTTCTTCTGTGCAAGACCAAAAATAACGCCGTTTGTCTGGTTATTCTCCTAGAAAATTCCGCGTCCTAATGTGCACGGATTGTTCGCAAAATTGTGCCTAAAACAGTTCGCTAATCGCCGCGTTTAGTTGGCGTTATTTCAGTGTAAATAAATTTTGTATGAATAATGTCGGCAGCTTTCGACGGCTTTGCTGTGTGTGGAGATGTTACGTGACATGTAACGTAGCATTTATATTTAACATTATTTGATAAATGCAATTTTCAATTCGAGCCGTGTCTTAGTGGTTGATTTTAAAGAACTTCTTGTCAAATTCGGTGCTTCATGATGCATAAAATATTGTTTTAATGATATATTTCTTGCAGGCATATTAATTGCTTATAAGGTTGCATAAGCATCTTGATGCGATGATCAAAATAGGAAGATTTGTCATGAATACGTCACGGAAAGCGGGTTTGATCGCGGTATCACTATTATTCGCAGGATTGTTATCAGGTTGTGCTGGTAATGGCACATTAGGAACGGCGGGAGATAGCGGGTCCGGAAATAGTGGTTCAGCTAGTTCGGACAGCGCCGGCACTGGCACAGGAACCAGCCCAGATAAGGGAACCGGCACTGGAACAGGCACCGGCACCGGCACCGGCACTAATAATGGTGGCGTCTCCTCGTCTAATTTAATTTCGAACACAGGATCAGTGATTGCCAGCGTTAGTACGGCGATCAACGGCGCCGTACCAACGGTAACCAGCCAACTGCCATTGATCGGTTCAAATAGTGGATTGAATGGCATGCTCAGTAATGGTGCCGCGGTACTGACCACTCTAGGCACTGGCGTTACGTCCGGCCTCGGTCAAATTGGTACCGCACCCGATCCATTGGGAGCAACGGTGGGCAGTGCAGGTGGCGCAGTTGGTAATGTTGGGAGTATTGTCCAGAGCGCCGGGCAACTAGTGACAGGATTGGGCACGGGTCAACTTGCGCCATTGGCGCCGGTCACGGCAACGGTGGGTAGCTTGGTGAGCACGACGGGTGCAACTGTCAGTCAGGGGGCCGCGCCATTAACTACAGCGTTGACTAGCGGGCCGGTCCAGCAGATCGCGCTGGCGGCAGACGCTGCTATTACGCCATTGACCAGCACGGTCAACACGCTGACCCAAACAGTTGGAAATACAACTGCGCTGAACCAGCCTGTGAAAACCTTGCTGATGGTGGTGGGGAATAATGTGGTGTCATCGGGTAATCAACTGACTGTTTCCAACACGCCGATTGCAAGCCAAATGGGCGGTGTGATCACAACTGTTGGCAATACGACGATCGCGCTTGGTGCGAACAGTCTGACGAATAGTGGGCAACCTTTGCTGGGTAACCAGTCTGGCGGACTGTTACAGCCACTTGTCACACTATCCGGCCTCCTCGGTGGCGCAATCGGTAGTAGTGGTTCATTGTCGCCTGCAACCGGCTTGCTGGGCGGTCCTGCCACTACATTGAGTGGCATTACGGCCACAGCGGGTGCCAGTCCGTTGACACCATTGACAGGTTTGCTCAGTACCTTGACTACCACTTTGAGTGGTGCTGCCCCTACAGCAGGGGCGAGTCCTTTGGCGCCATTAACAGGTGTGATTCGCGGCATGACAAGTCCGGTGGGTGGTTCATTGAGTGTGACGGGGACGGGATCTTCAGGCTTCCTCACCGGATTGTTGATCCCTTTTACAAAACCCGCAACTGGTAAGTAATGACAGTCATATACGGAAAAATCTTGGCTGTCTAAAGGTTTTTTCCTGTAACTTGCACGCCTTGCGTTGGTAGCGGTAATACTGGTTAATTAAATGTGGCATTGCATAGTGGCGACGATTTCGGAAGTTCGCCTCCGTCCACTAATAAAAAAAACCAGAAATTAACATAGAGATGAGAGCATGACAATAAGGAACATTGGCGTGATAGTGATGGGTTGCGTTAGCCTTTCGGCGGCGTTGCACATGACACCGGCCAGCGCAGATAATCGTAGTCCGGTACAGGGCAATCCGCTTGATTCGCTACCTAAGCCAGAAATTGCGCCCAGCGCGCCGATGACGATTAATATTCAGCCGCAAGCCGTTGACCCGGCCTTGGAAAAATTACTGAACAGCCATTTAGTGCCATCACGGTTTCAGATCGCGGGCGTCAAGACCATACCGTTTGATCAGGTCGCTGCGGAATTCGCACCCTTAGCCAATCGTGATACCACCGTCGCAGAACTGTTGACGGCTGCTAATAAAGTAACTGCGATGTATCGTGAGCGTGGCTATCCGTTGTCGTTTGCATTTATTCCCGCGCAGACATTTGAAAATAATATTGTCATCGTTTCCGTCGTAGAGGGATACGTCAGGAGCGTTAAGGTTGAGGGCAACCCGGGCTACGGTGAAGAGCGGCTGAAGCTAATTGCGGAACAACTTAAAGAAGGACGCCCTTTGCGTCAGGAGACCTTCGAGCGGGTGTCCGGCATTCTGAGTCTGCAGCCGGGCGTGCAGATTGTCGCTAATGTGCCGCCGCCCACTACCACTGATGGTGGCACCGACATGGTGTTAACGGTCAAGCGCAAACCAGTGACGGCGGGAGTTGGCGCGGATTTTCGTCAACCGGGTATTCGCGGATTGTTGACGGCCAGCGCCAATGGGTTGACACCTTTTGGCGAGCAAGTGACGGTCAGCACATTACAGCCAGGTGGTTCCTTACATGAGAAATTTTATGCTATCAACTACGTACAACCGATCGGCATCAATGGCATGTTAGCCAAAGTAAACTGGTCTGATTATCGCTCCGAGCCTGAAAGTCAGAGCCTGTCCAACGTGCAGTTTCAACCGCGCTATCAAACCAGAACTGTACGTGTCGGCGCTGCCGTAAGTTATCCGGTCATTCTCGATAACACACATAACCTGACCGTTACAGGCGGAATGTACGCGGCCGAAAATGTAGAAACTTTTACCCGATCGGTACCTGCAACACCCATGTCGGTTCAAATATCATCGCAAGTGCGGGTGTTAAGCGCAGAGGGCTCCTGGACTACCGTTTCTCTCAATACCGATAAGTTGCAGCAGACGCGGTTAATCGCTGGCGGTCTCTACCAAGGAATAAACGCTCTTGGCGCATCGCGCGAGAACAGCAATGTTGACCTGGGCTTTACCAGAGTTACGCTTCAGGCCTCGCAATCAAACCAGTTGCCGGGTGGATTTGGCGTAGCATTTTCTACCGGAGTTCAGTACAGCCGCAATATCTTGCCTACATCAGAGCAAATCGGATTCGGCGGTAAATTGTTCGGTCTGGCGTATCCAGTTGGTGAGCTGGCGGGTGACAAAGGCTGGGGTGTATCTGCAGAAATTAATCGTACCTATGCGTTGGACAACGATTATGTGAAGACGGTGCAACCTTACATTCTGGTAGATCATGCCCGAATTTATTCAAATGCCGGACCGTTGACCCATCACTCGCTAGGATCGCTCGCGATGGGGACCCGTTTTGCCGGGGGGAAATATTATACTTTGGATTTATCGGTTGCTCAGCCTGTTGCAGATAAACCACTAGATGCCAACTCTCGGTCACCTAGACTAAATGCCATGTATTCATACCAATTAGAGTAATTAGTTACTAATTTTATTTTTCTTTTTGCTATGAAAATCTAAATGATATTCGTATGTTAGATAATTACATTTATGCAATTTTTGTTAGATATTTTTTCTTATGTTGCCCTATGGAAATGGCTTAAAGCTTTGCATTTAAAAAATAGTGTTACTTTTGTGAAAATGTCGTGGATGAAATTGTTTTTTGGGGTAACCTATAGTTATTCCCACTACAACTTGTAACGCTTTCTGTCTGATTAGTTTTTCGTTAAAAAAATCGCGGCTTATGAGAAATAAATGGTCTTTTACTGCAGTTAATTTTTTAAGGAATCAAATGAAAACTAAATTATTAAAGTTTCTTCGCGAGGAAGATGGTGTTACGGCAATTGAGTATGGTCTGCTTGCAGGGTTGGTTGCTGTTGCCATTATCGCGGGCGCGGGTTTACTCGGTACCGATTTGGGACTTGCACTTTCGAAAATTGCGGGAAAAGTGTCTACCGCAGTAGGGCCGTAAAACACTAGCAATAAAACCTAAAAAGAGGCCGCACTCGTGTCTTTCCGATGTGGCATTCTTCAACACACCAATGCTAAAGATCGACATGTCTAGAATTAATCTTGGATTATTGATCTTGTTTGTAACATGGTGCAGCGTACATTTCGTATACGACATGTTGGTGCGCCGTGTACCCAATAAGTTATTGATATTAGCGATCATTCTGCAAATTGGGTGTTTTGCGCTGACTGGCCAAGGATTCACTGGCATAAGTCCGCTAAGGGCCATTACCGGCTTCGCAATCGGTCTCGCATTTTTGCTACCGCTATACGCGCTGCGCGCGATGGGCGCAGGAGATGTGAAGTTTTTTGCAGTAGTGGGTTTGTTGCTCGGGCCAGTAGCGTTGCTGCCGGTTTTTTTAATGGGATCGGTGTTGGCGGGTATGCATGCGTTGGTGTTTACTGCGTCAAAATCAGGTCTGGTACTCGCTTTTCAAAGTGCTGCGACGCGATTAGATTGCTGGATGTTTTATCAGCGCTTAATCAGTGCGCGCGGTAACCGTGCAGGAATACCTTATGCTGCCTATCTCGCCGTCGGTGCCATAACAATTAGTATCTTTTCCCGAATAAGTGTTTAGTAATTTACATATAAATTACAGATAATGTATTTTACGAGCGCCCAACAAAATGATGCGGTTTGACTAAGAGTCGAACTGTTTGCCGGGCTGATATTGGGAGAGGGAATGATGAGTGACTATACCGGCAATACGCTTACCGGCAAGAGCGTTAAAAGTATCGTTATTCCGAAAAAGCAGCGTGGCGTTGCTGCGATTGAATTTGCGCTGGTGTTTCCAATATTTTTTGTTCTCCTGTACGGCATCATTACTTATTCCCTGATTTTTGTTGCGCAGCAGGCGCTTACCCTTGCTGCGGAAGAGGGGGCGCGCGCTGCGTTGCGTTATGCCGCGACACCTGCTGCCCGGGGATCAAATGCCTGTATCGTCGCGAAGCAGTCGGTTAGCTGGCTCGGTACTGGCAATGTCGCCTGTACGACTGCCATCACACCGCCTTGCTCAAGTGCCTCGGCCGCACCGTGTTCACCTGCGGGATCGACCTATCCTATCAAAGTGACGGTCAGTTACCCCTACGCAGCGCAGCCTTTAGTACCCCTATTATTAGGTTCGCTAATGAACGTGGCAGTGCCCTCCACCCTAGGGAGCAGCGCCACAGTACAAATTGATTGACTCAGCAGACAGGGTGTTTATTAGACTTCTTTCCGTAGCGACGTAGCGAAGATAAGACCCACCGGGCGCAACAACTAAGCAATGGATATGCTCCTTTTTACAGGAAGATTGTGAGCGCCACAATGTAAGATTTACGAGGTGCCGCAGGGTCCGAAAAATTTTTATTGTCCTTCGCGTTTTAGCTTCGCTGGCATTCCGGCCATTTTTTCTTATACAAAGCGCTTTTTCTATGAATCTGACCAAAATTTTTGCAGCGATACTGGTGCTGGGCGCGCTTGTGCTCGCGTCGGTTGCATGGTGGCTCGGTAGCCGCCCCGCGGTGACACCAGCGGCGTCCGGTACTCCCCTTGCCGCAACGATTTCCTACCCGGTGGTGGTGGCATTGCATAACTTGGATGCGGGCAAAGCCATCGCGACCGGTGATATCGAGTTGGTGACATTGCCAATCAATCCAAGCGGTGTCTACACACAGACCAATGCAGTTGTTGGGAAGGTCCCGATGGTCGCCATTGGCGCGGGCAACCTCATAACAGAATCGCTTCTAGCCAGTGGTCTTGCCTTAAAATTAAGCGTCGGCGAGCGTGCAGTGGCTATTCCGGTTGATGAAGTCGCCGGTGCCGGCAATCGGGTTCAGCCAGGTGATTTTGTGGATGTGTTCGTCACATTAAAACAAGGGCAGGAACTTGATAAAAGTCAGTCGCGCTTGCTATTGTCGCGCGTACGCGTTCTGTCATATGGGACCGCGGTTATCGGGAGCGCGCCAGCCGACGCCAGCGCTAATGGTACTAACGGAGCCAACGGAGCCAATGACACTGTAGCGCCGCCGTCAGCCAGTCAGCAGGCGGCAGCAGCGCAGACGGCACAAGCAGCGCAAGCCGCTCAGGCCGCGCAGCCAGCACATAGCGCGGTACTGGCAACCCCGGTGGCAGACGTTAATCGGTTATCGCTGGCGATCCAAAGCGGCAAATTGATGCTGGCATTACGTAACCCGGCGGATGATCAAGTACCGGATGTGGCTTTATTCCCACCGGTACCTTTTGTACTTAACGGCAAAAGCGGACTGACAAAAGATCAGACGGAGGATCTTAACAGTCCGCCTAACCAGGCTTACGCTGGGGTCGAGTTAACTGCACTGGCGGGTGATAGCAAATCAACTGCGCGACGATCGCCAATGGCACCCGTAACAACGTCGAGGTCAACTAACCCATCTCCTCGTAAAGTCGATTCTGGAAATACGGTTGAGGTAATCCGTGGCCTTAAGCGAGAGGCAGTAGTTTTTTGAGTAGCCCCTACGTGATGTTTGGCCCCAGATCGATTACAGAATAAACGCGAGTTATGAAAATATACGACACAATTTTTCCGCTTGCGCTCAGCGCAATGGCGGTGCCGGTCATCTCAATGGCCGCGCCTAACGAGATTTCTTTGGGTATGCGCGAACAGCAGAGCATGAACGTGGCGGGAACACTGGAGCGGATTGCGGTCGCCGATCCTGAAGTCGCGGATGTGTTAATGGTGCGCGGTTCCGATGGCAAGAGCGGGAGCGTTATTTTGGTCGGTAAAACCCCTGGTAGCACCACGGTCACGGTCTGGTCAAAAGGCCTTGCGCCAGCAATCTGGCGCGTGACCGTACTGGGCGACCTGCAAGACGCGCTCGCAGGGCAGGGCGGTCCTGACCTGAGTGTGCGTGGCAAGACCGCGGTGCTGCGCGGGCAGGCCTCCTCGGTGATCGTCCATGCAGGGACCAGCGCGGCGGTATCCGATGCGATTGGCAAAGGTAAGACGGTGGATATGTCAACGATAGACAGTCCCGGTGTGGTACAGATTGACGTCAAAATCGTCGAGTTCAGCAAATCGGTACTAAAAGAAGTCGGGTTCGATTTTGGCGCAAGTTTGAAGCGCGGCAATTTTAATTTTCAGTTGGACAGTAATCTCGCCACCAACGGTGGTCTGTCGACGGTGTCATCGGCCTTCAGCCTGGTCAACACTTTTTCACGGGGCAGTTATAGCCTGGCCAATAATTTACGTTTGATCGAAGGCAATGGACTTGCACGGGTGCTGGCCGAGCCATCGCTCACGGCCTTATCAGGTCAAAGCGCCAGTTTCCTGGCTGGTGGCGAATTGCCGATACCACAATCGGGCGGGCTTGGAACGACGACCATCGTGTATAAGCCATTCGGAATCGGATTGACGGTATCGCCAACCATCCTTTCTAAAGGCCGGATTGCCCTGAAAGTCGCGCCGGAGGCCAGCGAGATCGACTACAGCAACGCGATAATTTTGTCAGGCGTGTCGATCCCGGCGATTACTACACGGCGCGCCGACACGACAGTAGAACTCGGCGACGGAGAAAGTTTCATCATCGGTGGCCTGGTGTCGCGCACGACCAAATCAAGCGTCAAAAAAATCCCGTTAATAGGTGACTTGCCGATCATCGGCAGCTTTTTCCGTAATTTGAGTTATAGCCAGGATGATAAAGAGCTGGTGATTATTGTCACACCGCATCTGGTACAGGCTATTGCTAAAAATGTGCCGTTGCCATTGCCCGGCGAAGAGCAGGAACAGCGTAATAAGGCTAGCACCGCGTGGGGTAGCTATTTGCTGGGCGACCTTGTGGCTGACGAAGTACCCGGATTTTCTAAGTAGGAACGGGGATATTTTTTTGGACTTTAAAATGAATGCGCCGATCGCCCTAAATGAGATTACGACATTAAGTCGTTTTGTTCTCTGCTCGGAAAATAATCAGCAGGCAGAATGGCTCGGTCACGCCTTAGAGAAATGGGGAACGCTATGGCAAGAGCATTCCGATGTGGCGACGCTCCTGCCGCGGATAATTGACCGCAAGCCACTACTTGTGTTGCTGGATTTTTCCGGTTTTGGTTCCGCGGAAAGGTCCGTAATACCGCATTCAGATGAATGTATTGCGGCCATTGCGCGCGCCGTGGAATTGGCGCACGCACTGAAATCAGCCGCACCTGATTTGCCGTTAGTGGCGATCGGGTCCATGGCTTTCCCTGAAGGTGCCATCGCTGCATGGCGGGCCGGGCTCAGCGATTTCGTCGATATCAGCGCGCCCTCCGAAGAAGCGCATGAAGTAATTCAACGCGTATTGTCCAAGGCAATCGTGCCATCCCCTGTTGTACTCAAACGCGGACAACTCGTCACGCTGGTAGGTGCACGCCCGGGTGTTGGTGCTAGTACCCTGTCTGCGCACCTTGCAGACCTTTTTCAACGTCGCGTGCAGAATCGCAGCGGTGATAAATCAGCGGCCATTTCAAGTCGGGTTGCGTTACTCGATTTGGGCCTGCCAGCGGGCGACGGCAAGTTGTATCTGACGACTAACGGTAATTTTGATTTTGCTGAAGCGGTACGCAACTTGCGCCGTCTCGATGAAACCCTGGTCCATACCGCACTATCGCGCAGCCCCGGCGGCGTTACGGTGATTTCACTGCCGTTTAATTTGAGCGAAATGCGTACGGTCTCGCATCACGATGCCTTGGCATTGCTCGACCAGCTGCGAACTTATTTCGATGTACTAATTGCAGACCTGGGCGGTTTTTCCAATCAGGAATTTATCACCAATATTACCGGCGCTTCTGACCACGTCTGGCTCCTCACTGACCAAAGTGTAGGTGCGTTGGTGTCGCTGGCGGATACGGTAAAAGTGCTGGGCGAAGTCCCTGCAGGAGAGCGCAAAAGACAGCTGGTGGTTAATCGGTACGACGAGCGTTTTGGGATGAGTGCCCAGCAGATTGCGGAGCGCTTTGGATTGCCGTTGCTGGCAGTACTGCCGGAGCGGACGCGTAAACTTTTTGCGAGCGCCAATCTGGGAAAACTGCTGCATGAGGTTGCGCCGCAGGATGGCTATGTTCGCACTGTCGAGGGCCTGATTGATCACTTAATCACACCTCATGCCGCACCACCCCGGCGTCAGGGAATAAAGCGCTGGATAATGACTTTATTACAGCGCAAATAAGCGCGCCGGACGGCCATCAACCTCTGTCTGATGAATGAAATAAATGAAAAAAACTATGAGCAGCGTCCTAACATTGGTCCCAAATAACAGTCGGGAGAGAAATACGTGAGCAATCAGATTGAATTTGCGGACGACGACCAGGCTTTTTCCAATACCCAGGAATTTCAAGATATCAAAACCGCGGCTTATGACCATTTGCTAACGCGGATAGAAGAACTGGGTGCTGAATTTGGTCGTTGGTCACGCAGCGCCATTCAACAGTTCGTCAATCTGGATGTTGATGGGTTTGTGCGCTTGCAGCGAATTCCTCTCAATGAAAGTGAAGTCCGGCAAATTTCCGATGCACTGACCAAGGAACTGGCGGGGCTGGGGCCGTTAGAGGATCTGCTGGCTGACGTCACCGTTGAGGATATTCTGATCAACGGCTTTAACGATGTGTTCGTGTCGCGCAACGGAATATTGCAGCGCGAGACCTTACGCTTTACTGATAACGCGCATTTGCTGCGGATCGTGCGCCGCATACTGGCACCGCTCGGGCGCCGCCTTGATGAATCGAATCCGATGGTCGATGCCCGCCTGCCAGATGGTGGACGGCTCAATGTGGTGATCGAACCGCTATCGGTTGACGGTCCGATGGTATCGATACGCAAGTTTCGCAAAGAGCCATTAAAGCCAAGCGATCTGCTTAATCTGGGTAGCATGAATGATGAGATTTATACGCTGCTGGAAAACGCGGTAAAGGCGCGCTGCAATATTTTGGTATCCGGTGGCACCAGTTCGGGTAAAACGTCACTGCTGAATGCGCTGGCATTTTTTATCCCTGAGAACGAGCGCGTGGTCACGGTGGAAGACACTGCGGAATTATGTCTTAACCATCCGCACGTCGTGCGTCTTGAATCCCGGTTAGGTGGTTTTGAAGGCAGCGGTCAGGTCAGTATCCGCGACCTGATCCGTAACAGTTTGCGGATGCGGCCTGACCGCATTATTGTAGGGGAGGTGCGCGGTGCCGAGGTATTGGAAATGCTGCAAGCGATGAATACCGGGCATGACGGTTCAATGGCTACCATTCACGCCAATTCTCCGCGTGAATGCCTGTACCGGATTGAGATGCTGGCTGGTTTTGCGGGCTTTCAGGGAAGTGAAACCAGCTTGCGTCGTCAAATCGCTGGTGCGCTGGATTTTATCGTACAGATTGGTCGCTTATCGAATGGCCGCCGCCGTATCGTCTCTATAACCGAAGTCACCGGTGTAGGCGACAACATGATTACGCTGCAAGAGCTATACCGCCATGAAAGTTTTATCGCGCCGGATGGGGACGAGGCAGATCGTTGGGTCTCACTAGGTATTTTTCCACATTCTCCTAAACTGCAGCGCCAACGGCAACTCGGCCAGCAAAGCGGTAAGGGTAATTCTGGTTCCGGTAGCAGCGGCCAGAGCTTGCCGGTGAGGCGATAACTATGCACATCACGCTCTGGCTGATCACTGTTGCCTTGTTGTTTGCAGGCGCTGCCGTATGGTTATGGCAGCAAGCAACGGGACGTTCGCGACAGGACGTGAGCGCAGTTTTTGTGAATCAGCAAATCCAGGGAAGAAACAGGATCACTGCAACGGTGCCGCTGACGCAGGACGCGACACCACGTGACGTGCAAACCGACGCGTTGCGCCATTTTTTGTTACGTGCAGGGATACAGACCGGTACCAAAAAACTGTGCATTCAACTTATCGTACCGGGATTGTTGTTGAGTGCCATTGCGTTCCTGTTCGGTGGGGTGCTATCTGGACTGGGCACGGTAGTACTTTATGTTTTACTGGTACGTTTTGGTTTTTGGCGCAGGACTTCGCGGCTGCAGCAAAGAATGGTCAGGCAATTACCCGGATTTATTGACGCGTTAGTGCGCCTGGTCACGATTGGTAACAGTATAGGCGCAGCATTCCAGACGGCAATTGTCGGTGCAGATGGACCGATTCGGGTAGTTTTGGATCGCGCAAACTGGCAAGTTCAGGCGGGCGTTGATCTAGAGCTTGCCTTGCGTAAAGAAGCCCAGCTTTTCCGTTTCAAAGAGTTGGATCTGATGGCCGCGGTCATCGGTGTTGCCGCGCGTTTTGGTGGCCGCTCTGATCAGGTTCTGGATCGGATGGCGGCATTTATGCGCGATCTGGAACATGCGCAAAACGAGTTGTCGGCACTGTCTACCGAGATCCGGCTGTCCGCCTGGATCATGGGCTTAATGCCAGTGGGTATTGGTATTTTTTTAATAATTTTTAATAACAGTATGTTTACCGGGATGTGGCATGACCCAGTGGGTAAACAGATGTTGCTCGGTGCCGTGGTGCTTCAGATTGTAGGCGGATTTTGGCTATATAAATTAGCCAAATCCATGTAAATGGAATAAGGGGATAGCTGTGGACACGACTCAACACACATTGATCATGCTCGCGATCTTATTGATTGCGCTGGCACTGTTCCTTGTTGGTGGCGCGATGCTGGGACGCATATGGCGGCTTAAGCAGAATCTGACCACTATTGATGAAAAGATCGCCGCACAGGATCGGGTGACGGGCGGCATCGCGCCTGAACCAGGAACCTCGCGCTGGCACGACCGCATAATAATGCTTGCGGCGGCATGGGTAGACACGCCATTTGGACGGCACCTGGTGGCAGATGAAGACCGTCACTTGCTGGACCAATGTGGTGTCAACGATAAAGAAGGTCAGGCGCTGTTTTTTGCCGCGCGGGCGGTCCTTGCAATCGGGTTGCCGCTGATAGGATTATTGTTGCTTGAAAACGGCAGCTGGACGCGTACTTTGCTGATTATCTTTTTTGGGCTGGCAACCGGATACATGTTGCCGAAGTGGGTGATGCAGAAGGTCGCGTCCGAACGCCGCCGCAAAGCCGCAGAAGAATTACCTTTATTGATCGATCTGTTGCGTTTGTTGCAAGGCGTGGGCTTGTCGGTTGACCAGAGTCTGTACGTGATCGAAAGCGAGTTCACCAATGTACTGAAAATTCTGGGCGAAGAAATGACAATTGCGGCCCGCCAGTATCGTGCCGGACGGACGCGGGAGCAATCGATGCGCCGATTTTCCACGGTATTTGACAACCCGGATTTGCAGTCCGTAGGGCGTTTGATTGTTCAGGTAGAGCATCACGGCGGTGCGGTACAGGAGCCTCTGAAATTATTCAGTGAACGTATCCGGGAGCAACGCAAACTGGATATGAAAGAACGGGTCGGCAAAACCACCGTCAAGATGACAGGCGTGATGGTATTAACGTTGCTGCCGGGCTTGCTTGTCATTACCGGCGGTGTTGGTTTTCTTGCCGTTATCAGGGCATTAACCAAAATGTCAGGAAACTTATGATCAGGACTTACGCAAAATCGCCCCAGCGGCGTTGTGCTTTCCTGGCCGTACTTTCGTACTGTCTGCGTCGGTACGCCTTGCTGGGACGGTTTTGCGTAAGTCCTGCGGTAATGGGATCGCTGCTGGTGCGTTTTGGTTTCCTTGCCGCTTGCGCTGCCCGGTCTCCGGTGGTGTTCGTTTTGCCAAAATCAGCCAGCCGGTTGGTACGTAATTACAATGCCCGCTTTCTGGCGTATCCGCTACTTGCATTGTCTCTCGGCTTGTCCGGTTGCGCTGTTGATTCTGCTGCCCGCCTTTACGCGCAGCAGAATGACGCAGCGCAGGCACGGCAGGAGGCTGAGGTGCAGTCTGCCAAGCCGGATAGCAAGGGGGTGTATCTTGGCCTGATCCGAAAAATGCAATTGCAGGGTTTGTACTTTGCATCGTTAGCGCATTTAGACGCCTATGAGCAGCAATATGGTATCGCGCCGGATGAACAACGGCTACGCGCGGACGCATTCCGTGAGACGCGTCAGGCCGATGCTGCGGATGCTACCTATCGTAAATTATTAAGCACGTCAGAAGCGGCTGCCGCATGGCACGGTCTGGGTTTGCTCGCAGCTCAAAGCGGAAATTATATTGCAGCCGTTCCATCGTTTGTGGCAGCGAGCAAACGTGAGCCGATCAATCCGGTGATGTTGAGCGATCTTGGTTATGCACTCTTGCGTAGCGGGGATACCAATGGCGCACGGGTGCCATTGGCACAGGCCGCAGAACTAGCGCCGGACAATCGCAAAATCATTTCCAACCTGACCCTGCTATTAGTTGTCACAGGTGAGGGCGTCAAGGCTTCGGCTGTCATGGATAAGGCGAAACTAACGCCCGAGGCGAGGGCAGCGATTTATCGCCTTGCTGACAGTATCAAGACCAGCCTTGCGCCAGCGGCTGGGGCGGCGCAATCTGTGAAGGTTACGCAGCCTTCTGAAACTGTTCAAAACTCCCGGTCTCGGGCGCAAGCCTCCCAGACACAAGCAAGAACAATACGGCCATTGCCCGCTAATGCGACAGACTTACGGACTAACCGATTTGAATCCATGCTGGATCGTTTTGGCGCTGGCGGTTAGTGCTGCGACTGGGTACGAGGGCACAAAATATTTTAACCAAAATGCGATTTAATCATCGGCACCAAAAATTAACAAAAAGGCAGAAAATGAAAACGCCCCAACATCTTTTCTTCGCGGACGGTTTGACGCGCAATGCAACATTATTTATTGCATTGGCTTTGGCCTTCCTGCCTGCATTGCACGCACAGAACAACGCTCCGGTGACAGGCGGGATGACGCAGGTCAAACCGGTTACGCCAACCGCGGCACCGACCAGATCGGTACCTGCGGTTACGCCGTCAACCGTCTCAGCTCTGCAGGCTCCGAGTAGTCCGGCGACGGTTGCAGCAACGGCCCCGACTGCGGTACAAGAGCAGCCGATTGCGAGAATTCGCGTCGGCGATGTCACCCGTTCGCTATTGCAGGCGCAAGTGGATGGCCGCGTTGCGGCCCCACGCTTACCAATGCTGGGCGCAACTGCTGACGCAAGTTATGACCGATATTTAAATAGCTTTACGCATCCGTTACCAGAGTTTTTTGAAACCAAGGTAGCGAAGAACGCAGCAAATTGATTTTCCGGCCCAGCAGACAACTTTAAGCGCGACGCGACCATTTATGTATCCACATTCTGACACTGCGATTGGCCTCGTATTGAATCCCGCTGCTTACGCACCGCGGTCTGGAGTGTTGCGTCGCCAGCACGGGGGCATCGCCATCATGGCGACGATTTTCTTGTCGATCATAGTGGTTCTGCTGTCGTCGCTGGATATCGGATATCTGTTTTTTCAGAAGCGCGATTTGCAAAAAGTGGCAGATCTGGCGGCGCTGGCAGGTGCGCAGGCCCTCTCAGTTGCGCCGCTTAATTGTAACGCTGCACTTTTGGCGGTCAACGCCAACGCGCAATCGAACAACTTTTCCGTCACGTCGCCCAACGCTACTTCCAACACACTTACGACAACATGTGGGCGATGGGATCCGCAAACGGCAACTGCAACGTCAACGGTATTGGTTTATGAAGCGCCGTTGTCTAAAAATTTTGGTACGCCTAAACCCGGCAGCGGTCTCAATGCGGTCGAAGTAAGGGTGTCATCCAACGTCAAGGGATTCTTCGGTTTGGGCACGCAGGGCGTGGTTGCGCAAGCGGTCGCAACCCAATCGTCACCGTACTCGGCATTTTCTCTTGGTACCGGTTTGCTGTCCTTATGTAGCGGTGCCAGTTCCCTGACAGCGCAGGTAGTCAATGGACTGCTGGGCAGCAATGTTTGTCTGAGTGCGCTGACCTATAACGGACTAGTCGGCGCGCAGGTATCGTTGTTAAAGGTGCTAAAAAATCTCAATCTGAATGTCGGTAGCGTAAGTGACGTGGTGAACGCGCAGGTGACGCTTGCGCAATTGGTCAATGCTTCGGTGCAGGCGCTTTCTCCGGCGCAAGCCGCCAGTATCGCAGTCAACGATCTGGCAGCCCTGACCACGGGCACGCTGGGTGGATCGTTACTAACCATCGGAAAGATTTTGAATATGAACGTAGCCGATGGCGTATCCGCACTCGATACCCAGATTAACGTGCTCGACCTGCTGAATGTTGGAACTTTGCAGGTCGCCAACAGCCATAATCTGGCCAACCTTGGGTCCAGTATTGATCTTGGGCCGCTAGGCAAAGTCGGGATTAAGCTAGCGTTGATTCAGCCGCCCCAAATGGCGGTTGGTGGCGTCGGCACAAGCGCGACGTCAGCGCAGTTACGGCTTGCGATAAACGTGCAGGCGCTAACCATTATTCCAGGAAAGCCCGCCGTTAATCTTCCGCTGTATGTTGATCTTGCCTACGGGACGGCAACCCTGACCAGTATGCAATGTAAAGCCCCGCAAAGCGCGACATTCTCGGTTCAGCCCGGGGTGGCGCAAGCGTGTATGGCAAAGGGTCAGACTGATGCCAGCTTACCAAATTCGTGCCCGAATATAACGACTCAGGCGAACCGGGTGGATGTTATGCCGGGACTGCTAAATCTTGGTATAAACGCTCAGGTAGCTAGTCCGTCGCCGACAATAGTCACCTTGAATACGCCGTTTCCGAGTAGTGTGACCGTGGGCTCTTCCTTGAGTGGCCTATTAGGAAATATCATCCAGCCCGGCAGCTTTCAAGCTGGTCTCGATATTCTTGATCCACTCGGATTGCTGAGCCCTCTTCTCAACGGCGTGCTGACCGGTCTGGGCGTTGCGTTAAATCCGATTCTGTCTGCAGTGGGCGGCCTGCTGGACACTGCGTTCTCGTTTTTAGGTCTTGGCGCGGGCCAAAACACACTGAGATTATCTTCCGTTAGTTGCGGTACTTTACAACTCGTTTATTGAGAACGCTATTTTGAAAATGGGACGACTGTGATCGCAAAGAAAATTTATCTCAGGTTTTCCAACCTAATTGATTTCGAAGATCTGATTGCACCGTATCTGATTAAACTGATTTATCGGATCGGTATTTTGATCATCCTTGGCGGCGGTGTGTTGAGTTGCATCAATAGCGCCGGGGTCGGCGGTAGTATCGGACGCGTACTCCTGGCATTTGGCGGTACGTTGTTGTCGCTGTTGTTATGGCGTGTCGTGAGCGAATTATGGATATTGGCATTTAAGATTTTCCAGCGGCTGGGTGAAATTAAGGACTTGCTGACACTTCAAAACAGCGCATCTATGAAAAGTCGTGAAGAGTAAAGTGATTGAGCCTATATGAAAATGGAAAACAAGCTATTACCAGAAAGCCTGGATATCTATGTCTGGGAGGGTACATCAGATATTGCTGACCGGATTTCGCATTGTTTAAGCAGTTTTGATGTGCAGGTCATTCGAGCAGATGGCATGACGGTTACGCGCGATCAGGTTGCGCTGCGCCCATCCATTGCAGTGATGTCGGTGACGGTAATCGACCGCGGCGAGGTTTCTGCAGAAGCCTGGCAGAAGGCGCATTGCATGCCTGTCATATGGGTAGCCGACGTCGTGCGAACCGCTAATCCGCGCATCTATCCAACGGAGTATTCGCACATTTTAATGCGTGACTTTACCTGCGCCGAGTTGCGTATGCTGGTGTTTCGCCTGGCCGCAGAAATGCAGGCCATGAGCCAGTCTGATCGTAAGCTGCCACCGTTGATTGCGCAGTCTGAGTGCATGCAAGAACTGGTTGCCGAGGCCGAGGCCTTTGCCGATTGCGGGTCCAGCGTTCTTATCATGGGTGAGACCGGTGTCGGTAAAGAACGGATAGCGCAGTTGCTGCATCAGCGTCATGGTCGTTTTCGGCAAGGCCCTTTTGTTGCGGTGAATTGCGGCGCGATTCCGGATGGGCTGTTCGAGTCGCTATTCTTCGGTCACGCCAAAGGTGCATTTACCGGCGCCTTATTAGCGCACAAAGGGTATTTTGAACAAGCCGACGGCGGTACGTTGTTCCTCGATGAAATCGGCGATTTACCGCTGTATCAGCAGGTTAAACTATTGCGGGTACTGGAGCAAAGCACTGTCACCAGACTTGGTTCGCAGAGCGAAATCAAGCTCGATTTCAGGCTAGTCGCAGCTACCAACCGTAACCTGCGCGAACAAGTGCAGCAGGATATGTTTCGCGCCGATTTGTATTACCGGCTTGCGGTTATTGAATTGCGTGTGCCAAATCTGGAAGAGCGAGGAAGTGTCGATAAGATTGCGATATTCACGGCGTTGTTAGGTCAGACCTATGACGAGATTCCTGCAGCCCCTGACTGGTTACTAGATATGGTCTCAACCTCACGGTTTGCCGGTAACGTGCGCGAATTACGCAACGTTGCTGAGCGGATAGGGATCATCTATCGACAACTGGGAAATTGGGATCGTTCCCGGATTGACCGTGTATTTGCCGGGTTGGGAACGCTGGCCCGGTCTTCAGAGGGGTCGGATTTACTATTGGTGCGCAAAAAAGGCGAGTTGACGGAGCGTAACCGGATTGTTGCAGCGTTGGACGCCAATGGCTGGCGCCGGCAGGATACAGCGCATGCCATTGGAATTAGTCGCAAAGTGTTATGGGAAAAAATGCGGAAATTTCAGATTGCCGATACCGAGGCCGTTGGTGAAGTTGAATGATAGTAGGTTTCTTCTTGACCTGCCGGGTGCCACGGATACCGCGCTAACCGCAAGTACGCGCTGATCGCTATGCTCATTGAAATCACGTTCCCGTTTCAGTGCTCCATGGAGCTTGCTCCTTGGGTCTTCACAGCGCTCGCTCGGCTCTAAATGAAGTCTAATTTTTGCATCTACGCGGCATTAAATCGGCTTATTGCAATAAGGTGCTTATTTCCCAGAAACAATGGCTATGGGCACGAAGATTCACGCTAAAATTAATAAAGTCAAACGCCGCAAGGCAGCAAGCTCGCGACATGTGCGCGACAAATACAATAATGATAGGAATCAGGGATGAACGAATATGCGCGCAGTTTATTGTGCCGGAATCAGCTAAAAGTTATGAACAGAAAAATAGGCAAAGCAATCGGAACCATTGGCGCGGGACTGCTGATAGGCACTTTATCTGCCAATGTAATGGCGCAAAGCGCTACTCGGACTTCAGTCGCAGGCGTTCCTTCTGCATCACCTGGCAACGCGCAGCAAAGCCTCTCTCCTGCGATTGATGCCACCAATAGCACCATCGGCGAATTGCAGCAGTTGATGCAAAGCCAGGCTATCAGTGAGTTGCGGACCACCTATAACGGTAATTATGGTGCCAGTTTGTTATTCAAGGCAGATAGCCGGACTTACTATGTAGCATTATTCCAACAAAAGAGCTTTTGGCGGGTAGTGAAAACCACGTCTGAAACGCAGGCCGAACAGACCTACAAAAATTTCGTGTCGCAGACTGAGAAGCTGGCAGAAGTGGATATTCGGCGGATAAAGCTTGAGGCAGACAAGCAATATACCGAGCAGTTGATCTCGACTCAGGAGGCCCGTTTATCGGCACTTCAAAATGATCTGGCAGTTCAGCGCCAGCAAGAGCAAAAAGTTTCAGTACAGCAGGATCAGTCTCGTCAGCAAGCGCAAACTTTGGCCAACAGGCAGCAAACTGCACGTAATCAGTTAATGGTTTTGCGAAATAGTATCCGGGCGCTAGAAGCCCAGCAAGTCAACATTGACGGATCCAGCCTTACCGATGATAAGGCAAAAAAGAAATAACCTATAACGTGATTCAAGACGGGTATCCACTCATCGCCCTTAAATGACCCTAGCCTATGAAGTCAGCTCTATTTGCAGTTCAACTGCGAACACGGGCTGACTTTTTTATCGCCCCTTGATACGCGCCTGGTTTTAATTTGTTACATTTTTTAATCTGTTCGATCCGGTGTTGCCGGTCATCAGCGGCTGACTGATATAGAATTAAGGTCGAAGGCGACGGTTTTGGCACAGCATGCGCATGATGTTGGTGGTCAGTCTCCACAATTAATCCATGTAGAAGTGCGTGATAAATAAGGTCCTTATGTCCGATTTACCCAGAGTACGTCCCGATACACCCTGTGTGGCGGTTTGCTCCACTACTTTTGATGATGTTTGTCGGGGTTGTGGTCGTACTGTTAACGAAGTGGCGCATTGGGTTTTTATGACCGATGAAGAAAAAACAATTGTCTGGGAGCGTATCACGGCAGAAGGTTACCCAAAACGAAGAGGATAAACTTTTGGAAGAAAGTTTAGGCGGCTTCCATAGTTGAGTTTAACCAATTTTTTGCATGAAATTGTAAATTTCTGTAAAGCAATGAACGGTGATATCGCCATAAATCGTCACTTAAGTATTTTCCTTAGATTTTGAAAATATTGCACCGTGGAGACTTTCTACGTGAATATCTCTGTTTTTATAGGATATAATTTTGCGAAATTTGCGGTAGCGACCGTTACTAGACCGTTGCTTTAATTTACCTCCCGGACTGATTGGCGCTGGAAATGAACGATTCAATGGGCCTTGGGAGTGGTGATATAAGTTCAGACCGCGCTATTGAGGGAGTGCAATTTTCTGTTGCGGCGCAAGCCGCCTGGGCACCTGGATTAGAAACCCACGACGAATGGCTGGCGTGGGCCCAAAGTCCTTTTTTGATTGAGGGCAAAACGGAACCGCGTGTCGCCATGATGCCCGCGATGTTACGCCGCCGCGCCGGACTTGTCGGAAAGATGGCGCTGGAAGTGGCTTATGATTGCCTGAATAAGCGGGAGCAGGTACCGACAATATTTAGTTCACGCCACGGTGAATGCGCCCGCTCGGCGGAGCTGCTGCAAGATTTGGTGCAAAACACGCCGTTATCGCCCACGTCATTTAGTCTTTCTGTGCACAACGCGACCGCAGGCCTCCTGTCCATTGCCCGGCAGGAGCAGGTAAGCCACAGCGCGTTATCAGCAGGCGACAGTGGGGTCGAGCATGCGGTGATTGAGGCCTGCGGATTGCTGGCAGATGGCGCGACGGAAGTTTTATTGGTGGTCTACGATGGACTGCTGCCCGATCAGTTCAAAGAATTCGATGATTGTAAAAATCAGCCGTTTGCATGGGCCTGGTTAATGCAACCGGCGCGCGATGGCGCGATGAAAACGGTGTCGTTGAGCTGGGACCCGCTGGTTAAACCTGATGCCAGCGATGGCGCTAATTTGATGCCCCCTATATCAAATCATGCGACTGGAAAATTGCCTCAGCCGGGTGGCCTGCAGGTGCTGGCATTTGAATTGCGACAGGATCGTGAGTTAATCCGATTGGTCGATAATCGCATGTGGCGATGGCGTCATAATGACCAGTAGTATTGGTAATATCGCCAGGCGATCGAACCGGTATTGGCGCATGGCCGCAACCGGATTCAGTTTTCTGGTCTTTGGCGCGGGTGGACTGTTGTTCGGGTTTGTCATTTTCCCCATACTTAGGCTATTGGTAACAGAACGCGAAGAGCGGGCTTCGCGCGCGCGAGAGATCATCCGCATAATGTTTCGCCTATTTATTAATTTTATGAGCGCTTCGGGCGTTTTGCGCTATGAAATCAAAGGGCTGGAGCGACTACAACGACGCGGGATGATGATACTGGCCAATCATCCGACGCTGATGGACACAGTTTTTTTAATGGCGTTCGTAAAGAACGCAGACTGCGTAGTTAAAAGCAGTCTGTGGATAAATCCGTTCACCAAAGGAGCGGTTCGGACTGCGGACTATATACGCAATGATTCCGGCACCGATCTGGTAGGTGAGGGCATTGACACTTTGAGACGTGGCGGTAACCTGATCATTTTTCCTGAAGGTACGCGCACACAGGGGCAGATTAATTTGAAGCGCGGCGCTGCGAATATCGCAGTGCGGTGTCTCTCAAACGTGACACCAGTGATCATAAGATGTTCGCCACCGACCCTTAGTAAGGGCGAAAAATGGTGGCACGTACCGCCCGCAATCGCACATTTTAGTATCGAGGTAAAAGAAGATATTGTAGTGCAGGACTTTGTATTGGCAGCCGGTAGTAACACGTTGGCAGCAAGACACTTAACCGTCTATTTGCAAGAATATTTTAGAAAGGAAAGTGAACCCAATGGAGCAACTTGAGAACGAAGTCAAGCAAGTCATCATCGACGTCTTGCAGCTTGAGGATATGACGACGGCAGACATCGTTACGGATGCGCCGCTGTTTCTGGAAGGGCTCGGTTTAGACTCCATCGATGCACTTGAACTTGGCGTAGCGATGCAGAAGCGATACGGAATTTCAATGTCCGCAGATTCGGCGGAAACGCGTAACCATTTTGCTTCGGTGCGCACGCTTGCTGCGATGATTGCCAGCAACAGAAAAAAATAAAGGTGTGACATGACGGCATTGATAAAGCCAACGACCGCAATGACGAACGATGAAATCTACGCATGGGTCACAGACGTGTTGCATGATATGTTCGACATTGACAAGGCTAGCGTGACGCCGACGGCTAACCTGTACACCGATCTTGATATCGACAGTATTGATGCGGTTGATTTAGTGGTAAAACTTAAGCAATTCACGGGAAAACGGTTGGAGCCGGATGTCTTCAAGGCGGTCCGTACCGTACAGGATGTAGTCAGTGCAGTGTCCACATTGCTAACCGAGGATACAAAATAAAACGTTTCCGGGCTCCGTTTTTGTCTCGCTTTGTTTCGCGTTTCTTGCTTTGCCTGTCGCCTACAGTCATGACTGTGCTGACAGTGCTTATCACGTTGTTGTATCCGCTTGCGATCTGGCTGGCGCACGGAAGGGTGTCGCCGCGATTGCTCGCATTGATACTTATTCTGGCGGCCGCTACCCGATTGCCCATGCTTGCGGTCAATAAGACAAGCCGCTGGTTATTGTTATCGGCGTTGGTGCTGGCGGCTACCGCAATCTGGAACAACGCATTGTTGCCCCTGAAGTTGTACCCAGTGCTGGTCAACGTTAGCATGCTGTGCGCCTTTTCATATAGCCTGTTTGCGCCCCCAACCATCATTGAGCGGCTCGCCCGACTGACCGAGCCGGATCTTCCTGATTATGCTATGGCCTATACGCGCCGGGTGACCCAGGTATGGTGCGGCTTCTTTGTGGTGAACGGATCGCTCGCCATGATCACCACACTATGGGCATCGCAAGCAGTGTGGACAATTTATAACGGCGTCGTCGCTTACGTTGCCATGGGTGTTTTGTTCGCGGGCGAATACATGGTCCGAATCGTGGTTAAACGGCGTCATCGAGCGCTGCCATCGAGGCCCAAAAATGTCTGACTTAGCCGACTTGTTGTCATTACTCAGCGGAACATCAGCCTCCAATTTATACGCACCTGATCATTCGCGCCCATTCGCCCTGCGTAATGGAGAAGTTCTCGATCAAGCGTATTTTCTAGCGCGTGTTGACGCTTGGCGCGTTGCATTAGCAAGTCAATCCGGCACCGCGTTTGCATTGTATCTGGCGGACTGCGCAGAATTTTCTTGCGCATTATTGGGGGCTTGGCAGGCCGATAAAGTGATCTACCTACCCGGTGACGTGTTGCCAACGACGTGTGCTAATTTAGCGAATGTGGTAGACGGTTTTATTGGCGAGTTTCCGGAGCAGTATAAGCCGTTGATATTGCAGTTGAGGTTGCCGTCGCGGGAAGTGGAAGACCAGGAAGGAATGCCGAAATCTCTTAATGATCGGCGCACAGACACGCAAGACAGTGCCGGATATGTTTTCAAAACACTTTCGCCAGACTTTTCGGGACTGGTTATTTATACGTCAGGTAGTACTGGCAAGCCACAGGCCGTAGTGAAAAAATTATCCCAATTGTCAAGCGAAGTCGCCACGCTGGAAATCCTGTTCGGTGCTGGTATCGACGATGCAGTGCATGGCGCGGGGACTGCCGCCGGAATTGCTACGGGATTTACCACAGTATTTGCCACAGTCTCGCATCAGCATATTTATGGATTGTTATTCAAGGTTCTATGGCCTTTAACAACCGGACGCATTATTCACGCGCGCCAAGTTATATTTTTAGAAGAGTTGATACCTTTGTTGCAAGGCGACGGGCGATCCGCCATTCTTGTTTCGAGTCCCGCACATTTAAAAAGAATTCCGGCCTCTATTCAGGGTGGCGCGTTGCACACCCAAGATGGATCAGATGGTGCAGATGCGGTAAGCGCTTTAAGTACGTTACGGGCCATCTTTTCTTCGGGTGGGGCGTTGTCGCAGGAGATCGCGCAAGATACGGGACGGTTACTTGGGCGCATGCCGATCGAAGTCTATGGCAGTACTGAAACAGGTGGCGTGGGATGGCGTCAGCGTTCCGCCGCAACGGGGCATGATGATCAAAGCTGGAGCGTGATGCCGACGATTAGCTGGCGCATCGCGCCCGTTGATTCGGTGCTAGAAATTCGTTCGCCGCATTTGCCCGACGCTAAGTGGTTCCATCTATCGGATCGGGCTGAGGCGATTGATAAAACACGGTTTTTACTAAAAGGCCGGATCGATCGCATTGTGAAAGTAGAAGAGAAACGCATCTCGCTGGATACGATAGAGACCATGTTGAAGACGTCTGATCTGGTGGAAGACGCCCGGGTCTTATTGTTGGAGGAAGGACCCGATCAGCGCCGACAGCAAATCGCTGCATTCATCGTGCTAGCCGACAAGGGGCGGATATTTTTTGAGAAGTATGGCAAGCTGTCATTAAACAGACAGCTACGCGACTGTATCGCCCGTGCCGTAGAACCAATTGCGCTGCCGCGCAGCTGGCGTTATCTCAGCAAGATTCCGATCAATGCGCAAGGAAAAACGACACGCGCAGATTTGCTAAATTCTGCAACAATATTTAACAATCCATTAATGAATGGCGCAAGTTTTGCGCTCCCGGTCACCCGGCCACAGGTGCGCGTCCTGGAAAACGACGCCGCCCGATCACTGATAGTGTTAGAGCTGACGGTTCCGGACGATTTATTGTACTTCAACGGTCATTTTGACGGTTCGCCGGTTTTGCCCGGGGTAGTGCAAGTCGATTGGGCGATAGCCTACGGGCGAGAATATCTGCCGTTACCACCGCATTTTCTGAGTATGCATGCACTCAAATTCCAACGCGTGATTTTACCTAAAGCAGTGCTGACGCTGATGCTTCAATACGACAGCGCAAAATCTGCTTTGACGTTTCGCCTTACCTCCGATGCAGGCCAGCACGCTGGCGGTCGGGTCACTTTTGGCATCGTCGCGCCTGTCCATCCCGACCAAAATATCGATCAGTATGCGATGCAAACTACGGATCGGGTATTGCACGCCATCTCCGCTGCAACCCCTATCAAGGAGATAAATGTGGATCAAAAAATTTCTATCAACATGGCGACCCACCATCCGGATTTTGCCGGAGTGATGCCACTATCGGAAGCTATGCAGAGCGAGCCGATCAAGTCCTTCAATCCCTGCGCGGTCATACCCGTGTTTAATCATGCGCATGCGATAAGCAAGGTAGTCAGCGCCATACTCCAGCATAAATTGCTGTGCATACTGGTCGATGATGGAAGTTCTGTGGCATGTGCTGCGGTATTAGACGCGCTGGCCGTGGCGCATCCAAATCAGATTATTTTGTTGCGTCATACTGTCAATCGTGGCAAAGGGGCAGCGGTCGTCACCGGCGTTCGCGCCGCGGCAAAAGCGGGGTATACGCACGCGCTGCAAATCGATGCAGACGGCCAGCACTGCACCGCCGATATTCCACGCTTTTTAGCACTATCTGCCGCCCATCCAGAATCGGTGATTGCGGGATATCCGCAATATGACGAGAGCGTGCCAAAAATCCGGTTTTACGGACGCTATCTGACCCACGTCTGGGTCTGGATCAATACGTTATCGCTGGACATTAAAGATTCGATGTGCGGCTTTCGTATCTATCCGTTGTCCGCGTTTGTTGCCTTAGCGGAGCGCAGAATCCTTGGACAGCACATGGATTTTGATACCGATGTCATCGTGCGGCTATATTGGGATGGGCATCAGGTGATCAACGTTCCGACCAAAGTAGGTTATCCGAGCGACGGCGTTTCTCACTTTCGCATGGTGCTGGATAATCTGCTGATCTCCCGTATGCACGCGACATTGTTTTTTGGCATGGTGCTAAGACTGCCAAAGTTGCTGACCCGAAAATTCAGCGATAGCAGGAGCGCCAAATGACAGCGCGGCATCCTCATTGGGCGCAAATCAACGAAAATAGTTTTGTACTTGGCATGCGCCTGCTTTTCATGGTTTACCGTATCGGCGGGCGTCTGCCATTTCGGTTAGCGCTTCATCCGATTTTAGCCTGGTATCTGGTCACAAATTCACGCGCACGTCAGGCCTCCAAAATGTATCTGGCACGGGTCCGCAAAGTTGCTGATATCGGCAACGGTAGCGGAAGGGGTGGCTTGCCGCCTTCCGGCTGGTCTGGAGCGTTTCAGCATTTTGGTGCGTTCGCCGAAAGTATTCTGGACAAAATGCTTCTGTGGGGTGGCTTGTTCAAGACGCAGGATGTTATCACCACCGGGCAAGAGGTGATCCGCGCCAACTTACTGGCAAAGCGCGGCGGCGTGTTGATCTGCGCGCATCTTGGCAATCTTGAGTTGTGCCGGGTGCTGTCGCGCCAGCGCAAAGAACTACGCATTACCGTACTGGTTCATACCAAACATGCCAAGGCTTTTAACCGTTTGTTGGCACAACTGGACCCAGATAGTCAGTTAAACCTGATTCAGGTGACTGAGCTTACGCCGGTCATAGTAATGATATTGGCGGAGAAGGTTGCACAGGGTGAATTTGTGGCCATTGCCGGAGACCGCATTCCTGTGTCGCCGCACCCTCGCGTTGCACTTGCCCCTTTTTTAGGTGCTTCGGCACCTTTTCCCATCGGCCCTTATGTACTGGCCAGCGTGCTTCAATGCCCGGTCTACCTGCTGTTCGCATTGACCATCGGGGGCCACTCCGAATGCCATTTTGAATCGTTTCGGGATGCCGTTATTTTGCCTCGCAAAAATCGTGAGCGGGTCCTCAATGAACTAGCGGTCGCCTACGCAAGACGACTAGAGCACTACTGTTTAAGAGCACCATTGCAGTGGTTTAATTTTTTTGATTTTTGGAACCTGTCCACCTATGACGATGCCCCCCACTGAACTGAAAGCAAGAGCCGCCGCCACTGCCGTTAAACTACCGCGAACGGTTTGCTTTGATCGGGAGCGATTGACGATAGAAGACATAGTTGCCATTGCCTCCGGTTCAGCCCACGCCACGCTCTCCGATGCTCCGGAGTTTCGTGCAGCGATCCAGCGGGGCGCTGATTTTCTGGACCTGTTACTGCGTGAAGATGGCACAATTTATGGCGTGACCACGGGCTACGGTGACTCTTGCACGGTCAATGTGCCAGCGGAACTGATACCGGAATTGCCACATCATCTTTACACTTATCACGGCTGCGGACTCGGCGAACATTTCACGCCGGTACAGACGCGGGCGATTCTCGCGGTGCGACTGACATCTCTTTGCAAAGGTTATTCTGGCGTCAGTGTTGGTCTTTTAGAGCAAATTGCCCGCTTATTAAAAGAGGACCTGTTGCCGTTAATTCCCGCCGAAGGATCGGTCGGTGCCAGCGGAGACCTGACGCCTCTGTCGTATCTTGCTGCCGTATTATGCGGTGAGCGCGAAGTATGGCGAGATGGCGTAAAAGTGTCTGCTGCCGAGGCGCTGGCGGCGGTCGGCATCACGCCATTGCGCTTACGCCCAAAAGAAGGCCTGGCGATCATGAACGGCACGGCGGTGATGACCGCGCTGGCCTGTCTTGCATACGACCGCGCCGAGTATCTGGTACGACTGGCCACGCGCATTACTGCGATGTCCAGCTTTGCGCTGGACGGCAATGCGCATCACTTTGACGAAGCGTTATTTGCCGTCAAACCGCACGCAGGGCAACAACAGGTTGCCGCCTGGCTACGCCAGGATTTGCCGACGCCGGACGCGCCACGTAATCAACAGCGTTTGCAGGATCGTTATTCGATTCGCTGCGCCCCACATGTCATTGGTGTATTAGCCGATGCATTAACGTGGATGCGGCAATCGATTGAAAATGAACTTAACAGTGCCAACGATAATCCGATTATTGACGCTGACAATCAACGCGTTCTGCACGGTGGCCACTTTTATGGTGGTCATATTGCGTTTGCGATGGATAGCATGAAAAATGCAGTGGCAAACGTGGCCGACCTGCTAGACCGTCAAATGGCATTGCTGGTTGATAGTCGTTACAACCACGGTCTGCCACCGAATCTATCCGGCGCAGAAGGACCGCGTGCCAGTATTAACCATGGCCTGAAAGCGTTACAGATTAGCGCGTCCGCATGGACCGCTGAAGCCTTGAAACTGACCATGCCCGCCTCAGTGTTTTCTCGCTCTACCGAATGCCACAACCAGGATAAGGTCAGCATGGGTACGATCGCCGCACGCGATTGTCTGCGCGTGTTGCAATTGACTGAGCAGGTTATCGCAGCGCTGTTAATCAGTGTGCGTCAGGGTGTTTGGTTGCGCTGCAGGATGGACGCTTCGGCGCAGCCACAGCAGAATCTTCAGGCGATGCTTGGGATGCTGGCCGAGGACATCGCGGTGATTAATGAAGACCGCATGCTGGAGCCGGATTTACGTCTGTTGTTAGAGCGCATTAATGCACAGGCCTGGACCTTGTATGCATAAAAAAGAAAGCCGATGGGCGGCCGAAGTCACGCTACAAATACAATTCTACGATCTTGATCCGATGGAGATTGTCTGGCACGGCAATTACGTCAAGTACATGGAACAGGCGCGCTGTACGCTACTTGATTCGATAGGTTACAACTACGTGGAGATGAAGGAATCCGGTTATGCATGGCCGGTGATAGATTTACATCTGCGCTACGTTCAGTCGGCGACGTTCGGTCAGCATATCCGCGTGCAGGCCAGCATTGTCGCGTGGGAGAACAGTCTTAAGATCGATTATTTAATATCCGATAGCGTTAGCGGGCGACGCCTCACCAAAGGCAGCACTACGCAAGTTGCCGTGGCAATCGCCACGCGTGAACTGTGTTTCACTTCGCCCGCCATCTTATTTGAAAAATTGGGGATACCCGCACCATGAACAGCTTGCTAAATCTTCCCGTCGTAACGCTCCTTAAAAAACGCATCACCGCAGTATTAACGGTGGGGCTTACTGCGTTGGCGTGTGGGGCAGCGCAAGCAGCTGCCCCGATCGCAAAAATTCAGGAGATGCTTTCTAAACCGCCGGTATTATGCGGTCTCTTTGATCAGACCAAACAACTGATGGGCATGAAAAAGCCATTGCTCTCTAACGGTCGTTTTTGTGTCGTCAGTGGCAAAGGCGTTCTTTGGAAGACCTTGCAACCGTTTCCCAATACATTGCGCCTAAAGCGTGACGAGATTGTACAAATGCAGGGTGATCGGGTGGCAATGCGCCTGGACGCAAAACAGGAGCCGGTAGTACGGATGATTAATAGCGTGATGTTCTCGTTGCTGGCGGGCGATCTGACCCAGCTAGATTCGTTATTTGAAATTGATGGCAGTATTCAGGGAAAAAGCTGGAAGGTCGGCCTTACAGCACGTCAACCTGCGCTGGCCAAAGCGATAGGTAACTTGGCTTTAACCGGCGGTATGTATGTGAAGAGCGTAAATATTAATGAAGCCAGTGGGGATCACACGGAAATTATTTTCTCCGCTTTGCAAAGCGGTGCCAACGCTATGACCGTCGAAGAAGGGGCGGCACTTGACTAGCAGTGTCGGCAAATGGCCGCGGCGTCTCGCGCTAGGCTGGTTGCTGGTGGTGGCTTTGATATTAGGCCATAACGGCTACCTGTGGCTGGTACAAAAAATTGTTCCGGACACCGATATTTTGGCGCTATTACCGGTCGAGCAGCGCGATCCGGTTTTACAGCGGGCCTTCACGCATATGGTGGACTCGGCGCAGCAACGCGTCATTGTGCTGGTGGGTGCCGACGATTGGGGGCAGGCGCGTGCGGCGGCGGATGCTTATTCTGCGGTGATCGCCAAACACCCGGCATTGTTCGCGGCGAAGTCGCCGATTTCAGAACAAACGCAAAATGACTGGCTAGGTCCGTTAAAGCAAAACCGACTCAATTTGTTGACGCCGGAACAGCAAAAATTATTACAAGAAAAGCCACCGACTTTTTGGATGGATACCGCGTTGCGGCAATTGTATAGTCCGTTCGCTGGTCCTAAACTGGGCGCATGGCAGGATGATCCATTTGGTCTTTTTTCTGGCTGGGTCCAGGCGCGTGCGCAGGAAACCCCGGTCCGACCGCGCGACGGATATTTGTTCGTTGAGGCCAACGGTCGTCAATACATCATGTTACTGCTCACCTTGCGTCAATCGGCATATTCGATGGCGACCCAGCAAGCCGTGTTGCCATTGATGGATGCTGCGGCCGGTGTCGCCCGGAGTAAGGTGCCCGGGGTCGAATTGATTAGCGCCGGGGTGATATTGCACGCGGGGGCTGCCAGCGCGCAAGCCAGCGGGGAGATGTCGACCATTGGCGTTGGCTCATTACTCGGCGTCGTACTGTTAATGTGGCTGACTTTTGGCGCTTTACGACCGGTCGGGTTGATCGTTTTATCTATTACGATCGGGTGTCTGGGTGCATTCTCCATTTGCTGGTTGATCTTTGGGCATGTACATTTATTGACACTGGTATTTGGCGCAAGCCTGATCGGCGTTGCGCAGGATTATGGTATTTACTTTCTTTGCAGCCGTGCAGGCAGCGATAAAACCATGACGTCGTGGCAGTTGTTGCGGCGTCTGTTGCCTGGATTAATGTTGACACTCACGGCCGCAGTAATTGGGTATATCGGTCTGGCATTGACACCGTTTCCTGGGTTGCGCCAGATGGCAATGTTTTCCGTAACAGGATTAGTGTTTGCATGGCTGACAGTAATTTGCTGGTTTCCCACCCTCGTGCAGGCATCCACGCTCAAGGGTACGCGTTTTGCGGACTGGTGCGGGGCGAGCCGTCGCTATTGGCCGCAGCTGCGTCTCAATCGCGGCACTATGCTGGTAGCAGTCGTGTACGGTATCGTCGTAGTCGCCGGACTGGCTCGGTTGCGGGTCAATGATGATATACGCTCATTGCAGACGCCACCAAAAGTGTTGTTGCAAGATCAAATCAAACTGTCCAAAATATTGGATGCTCCGACGCCGGTGCAGTTTTATCTGGTACGCGGTGCCAGTACAGAGCAAGTGTTACAGCGCGAGGAGACATTAAGGCAAAAGCTTGATCCGCTAATCGAACAACGGGTCATTAGTGGCTATCAAGCCATGTCAAACTGGACACCGTCAATCCGCCTGCAAAAAGCCAATCGCGCATTAATCGAGCGGGGGTTGTTCGGCACCGATGGGCCGCTGCAAGGATTGGCAGCGCAAATTGGCGAAGACCACCACTGGGTGACCCAAATCAAAGCAAGGGCGCTGGCCCTGCCTGCAGTAGCAGAATCTGGTGCCAACACTTTGACGCCAGAGGCTTTCTTGAAAACAGCGACCAGTGAACCGTCACGCTATCTCTGGCTGGGTAAAATTCCGGATACAAACGGGGATACGTATGCCAGCATCGTAGCATTGCGCGGTGTGAATAATTATGCCAACTTACCGCTACTTAAAAATATTGCCGGACTCGTCGAAGGTGTTCAATGGGTCGATAAGGTCAGCGAGGTTTCCACCGTGCTTGGCGATTATCGGCGATATATGAGCAGTGTGTTGATCGGCGCGTATGTTGCCATTTATTTGCTGTTGTTCATGCGCTATCGATACGCCGGATGGCGCGTAATATTGCCGCCCGCATTGGCTAGCGTTGCAACACTTGCGGTGCTCGGATTGACCGGTCAGCCACTGCAAATGTTCCATATGCTGGCGTTAATGCTGATACTCGGACTGGGTGTTGATTACGGCATTTTCTTGCTGGAGAAAACCGACCAGAAAGACCCCGCTGGGCGCTTTGCCTGGCTGGCCGTCTGCCTGTCGGCGGTGAGCGCCTTATTGTCATTCGGCTTGTTGGCGTTGTCCGGCACGCCGCCGTTGCACGCTTTTGGATTTACGATGTTGGTCGGCATCGCAATCGTGTGGTTGATAGCACCATGTTTCAGTCAAATTGATCAAAACCCCACGCTAAAGAAAGGCCAATAAATGGACCGCAATATTGAGAAGTACGACGTTGTCGTGATTGGTGCCGGTCCCGCCGGATCGGTTGCCGCAGCCCTTTTGCGGCAGCAGGGGCGCCGGGTATTGGTACTAGAGCGTGAACAGTTCCCGCGGTTTAGTATCGGTGAAAGTTTATTGCCGCAAAGCATGGCCTATCTGGAACAGGCGGGTATGTTGCAGGCAGTGGTAGAGGCTGGATTTCAATATAAAAACGGTGCTGCTTTCGTGCGAGGCGAGCGCTCTACGGCGTTTGATTTCCGCGATAAATTTTCAACCGGGTGGGGTACAACTTATCAGGTACAGCGCGCCCAGTTCGATCATGTCCTGGCTAAAGAAGCAGAGCGCCAAGGCGCGGAGATACGTTTTCAGCATTGTGTCACCGGCGTCGATCTTGATGCGGCCACACCGCTGGTTACAGCACACGGGCCGGATGGCGTGGCCTATCAGGTAGAAGCTGAGTTTATTCTGGATGCCAGTGGCTTCGGGCGTATTCTGCCACGCCTGCTGGCACTTGAGACGCCCTCCGACTTTCCGGTACGCGGTGCAATTTTTACCCACATCGAAGATGGCATTTCTGCGCCGGACTTTGACCGTAACAAAATTCGCGTCACCGTGCATCCTGACCATTGCGATGTCTGGTATTGGTTAATTCCATTTTCTGGCGGGCGTTGCTCCATCGGCGTGGTAGCAGAAACAGCGTTTCTTGAACAATATAAAGGGACCGATACCGAACGCCTGCAAGCGTTGGTAAATGAGGACCCGGCTTCGCGTAAACTGCTGCAAAATGCCCGCTGGGATACGCCGGCCCGCGCAATTACTGGTTACTCGGCAAATGTGAAATCGTTGTGGGGAAGGGGTTACGCGCTGTTGGGTAACGCGGGCGAATTTTTGGACCCGGTGTTTTCATCGGGTGTGACTATTGCGTTAAAGTCCGCGAGTCTGGCTGCCGCGGTATTACAACGTCATTTTGCCGGTGCAGAGGTAGATTGGGAAAACGACTACGCTGTTCCGCTCAAAAAAGGCGTCGATACCTTCCGTACGTTTGTTGAGTCCTGGTACGCGGGCGGATTTCAGAATGTTATCTTTCACGAGGATCAGCAACCGGAGATCCGCCGGATGATCGCCGCGATTCTAGCCGGTTACGCCTGGGATGAGGCCAATCCATACGTGCGCGAAAGTAAGCGTCGCCTGACCGTACTGGAGGAAATATGCTCACGAATGGAATAGGCAGAGCCAGCACGCGGCGGCTGGCGATGACGTTGGCGCTACTGGTGATGGCGGGTTGCAGCAGTCTTTCGCCAGCACCGTCAGCGTCGTCAGTAGCGCCACCAGAAAGTTTGAGTTTGAAGCTGTCGCCGGCTTCATTGGGGGCCAGTATTAGCCTGCAACAGCATCTGACGGTAGAACGCAACGGTCGCACCGATCAACTTGACGCTGCCGTAGAGATTGATGCGCAACAGCTGAATATGGTAGGGCTGGCATTAGGGCAGCGCGTCCTGACGTTGCATTATGATGGGGTGACGCTGCAGTCGTGGCGTCATCCGATGCTGCCATCGCAAGTGAAGGCCGAGGACGTGCTGGAGGATACTCAGCTCACCTTATGGCCGTTGGAAGCGATCCGGAAGGCGCTGCCCGCCGGATGGAAGATTCAGCAGGAAGGTTTGCGGCGCACGTTATTTTGGGACGAGGTGCCTGTGGAAGTGATAATTTATAGCAATCCATCCCCATGGGGTGGAAAGATAGAATTAACTAATCTGCGCTTTCACTACCGATTAACCATTGAGTCGGTCGGCGGCGAGATTGCTACCAGCACCTCTGGTGCTGCCGCACCTTAATTTGGTAATACGATATGTTTTATTTAAATGAACTCGGACTTGTTTGTGCGCTGGGTGACACCCATGCCGCGATCCGCGACAACCTGTTCTCAGGGCGGAGCGGTCTGGTTATGTCTGATCGCTATTCGTCCTCCGGCGCGCTGCCAGTGGGCGCGGTCAGGGGTGTATTGGCGGAGATGGATCCTGATAAATTTCCGTTGGCCCATCGTAGTCGGAATAATCAGTTGTTACTCACTGCGTTAACGCAAATTCGACCAGCGGTGGACGCGGCGATCGCGCGCTATGGTTCTCACCGAATCGCTATTGTGCTGGGCACCAGCACTTCCGGAATTGCGGAGAGCGAGGCTGCGTTTAAAGCCGCGTACAGAGCTGGGAATAAAGCCGCGAATACAGCCGGAAATACAGCAGGAAATACGGCCACGCTTAAAGACTCACCTGTCAGCGGTCAAGAACTTGACGCAATTAATCGGGCATCAAGCGCTGGCAACAGGATAACTTTTCCACCCGAATTTACTTATAGCCAGCAAGAAATGGGTTCTGCCGCAGTGATGCTGGCTTGGGCATTAGGGGTGACCGGCCCCGCATATGTGCATTCGAGCGCATGCGCATCCAGCGCCAAGGCCATGGCGAGTGCTGCGCGCTTGATTCAGATGGGCCTTGCTGACGTGGTCATTACGGGAGGCGTCGATTCATTGTGCGCGTTTACTATTGCCGGTTTTGGCGCACTGGCATCGGTCAGCAACACCCCTTGCAATCCATTCAGCGCCAATCGTAACGGCATTAACATCGGTGAGGGAGCCGCCCTGTTTTTGATGAGCGCGCAACCGGGGACGGTCGCGTTGCGCGGATGGGGAGAGTCTTCCGACGGCCATCATATTTCTGCGCCCGACCCTAGCGGCGACGGCGCCCGCAGCGCTATCGGCCAGGCACTTAGGCGCGCTGGCATTGGTGCTACCCAAATCGACTACATTAATTTGCACGGTACAGCGACGCCACAAAATGACGCAATGGAAAGTCTGGTGGTCAATCAACTTTTTGGTGCTGATATGCCTGCCGGTTCAACTAAAGGTTACACCGGCCATACGTTAGGTGCGGCGGGCGCTATCGAAGCAGCTTTGTGTTGGCTAGCAATGCAGGATGACAATCCGGCGGGCCGGTTACCGGTGCATTTGTGGGATGGCGTTGTCGATAACGATTTGCCAGCTTTGAATCTGGTCCCGGCGGGATATCGACTCGGTCGCCCCTTGCGCTGGGCGTTGAGTAATTCATTTGCCTTTGGCGGGGCTAATGCTGCGTTGGTGATGGGACGAGAATAGTGACTAAACCTACTACAATGCTACCCGATATTCGCAGCGTATTGCCCCATTCTGGCGCTATGGTATTGCTAGACCGGATACTATCAGTTCAGGGTGACCGCCTGCTGGCCGAGGTGACCATTCGACCTGACAGTTTATTCACTGGGATTGATGGCGTCGGTAGCTGGATCGGTCTCGAATACATGGCGCAGGCTATTGCCGCGTTTGCTGGTTGCACGGCACATTCCGCGGGCAAAGCAGCCAAAGTAGGATTTCTTTTGGGCGCACGGCGTTACACAACTGATTGCTCTTTTTTCGCGCCTGACGCTGTTCTGCACGTGGCGGTTCAGCGGATTTTGCAAGCGGATAATGGCCTCGGATCGTTTGGGTGCCAGATTTATCAAGTGATCAATGATAGTAGTGTTACAAATTCGGGTAATGTCAGTGATGCAGCCAGTTCAGCGGACGAGATTAATGCGGTCAGTTGTGGGATAGCTAATACAGATGAGTTTAATCCTTATGTTCGTGCGCAACATGCTACGGACCGCGTGTCCTTTAGTAGAATGCTGCCTTTGGCGCATGCGACCATCACTGTGTTTCAGCCCAGCGATGTGACAAGTTTTCTAGAAGGAATGGCGGAATGAAGGTGGTAACGAACAATAACGCGGCTGGCACCAAGGTGGTCGGTATCGCAGACAGCTTAAATAAGTCGGTACTGGTAACGGGCTCGAGCCGCGGCATCGGAAAAGCCATCGCGTTGCGTTTAGCACGTGATGGTTATGACATCATTCTGCACTGCCATCAGCAGCGTCAGGCAGCAGATGCGGTGGCAGAAACAATCCAGTCGATGGGACGGCAGGTGCGTGTTGTACAGTTTGATATCAGTGATCGACAGTTAAGTGCAGATATTTTATTGGCGGACATCGCATTGCATGATTGCTACTACGGCATCGTTTGTAATGCAGGCGTCGCCCGCGATAATGCTTTTCCCGCTATGTCCGGTGAAGACTGGGATATCGTGTTGAAGACCAATCTGGACGGGTTTTACAATGTTCTTAATCCATTGATCATGCCGATGGTGCATCGTCGTGCTCCCGGCCGGATCGTGACGTTGGCGTCGGTGTCGGGTTTGATTGGAAACCGCGGGCAGGTGAATTATAGTGCAGCCAAAGCTGGCATTATCGGTGCCACCAAAGCGCTGGCGATTGAGCTGGCCAAACGTCACATTACCGTGAACTGTGTTGCACCCGGCTTGATTGAGACCGACATGATCGCAGACGTGCCGCTAGAAGAAGCGTTAAAGATGATCCCTGCAAGGCGCGTCGGAAAGCCGGAAGAAGTCGCTGCGACGGTCAGTTTCTTGATGGGGGCGGACGCTGCGTATATTACGCGTCAGGTTATTTCGGTCAATGGAGGCATGGCATGACGCCGCGACGCGTGGCAGTCACCGGCATGGCAGGTATCAGTCCGATAGGGTGCGACTGGACCAGTGTTCGCGCGCATCTTGGCAGTTATCGTAACGCGATCGTGCGGATGGAGGAGTGGGCGGATTATGATGGCCTGAACACCCAGTTAGGCGCGCCAGCGGCAGAATTTGCGCTTTCCGAACTTTATACACGCCGCAGCACGCGCAGTATGGGCCGGATCGCACTGATGGCAACCCGGGCCACTGAACTGGCGCTGACCGACGCGGGTTTGATCAATGATCCTGTCATTAAAAACGGCAGTTGTGGCATCGCGTACGGCTCGTCGGCGGGTACGCCAAAGGCTATCGGCGATTTCGGCAAAATGATGGAAGAGCGATCCACCAAAGGCATTAACGCTACCACTTATATCAAGATGATGGCGCATACTGCACCGGTTAATATCGGCGTGTTCTTTGGGATCACCGGCCGCGTTATAACGACCTCCAGCGCCTGTACTTCCGGCAGCCAGGGGATCGGCTACGCCTATGAAGCCATATCCAGTGGTCATCAAAATATCATGATCGCGGGGGGTGCTGAAGAACTATGCGCAACCGAAGCAGCCGTTTTTGACACGCTATTTGCTACCAGTATTCGCAACGACACTGCGCAGTTGACGCCAAGACCGTTTGACCTTAACCGCGACGGTCTGGTCATCGGCGAGGGCGCGGGAACGTTAATTTTGGAAGAGATGAACCACGCGTTGGCACGCGGCGCCAAAATTTATGCCGAAGTGGTGGGATTTGGTACCAATAGCGATGGTTGTCACGTAACGCATCCCAATACCGATACGATGCGTATCGCGATGGAATTAGCGCTGAAAGATGCGAACTTACCACCATCTGCCATCGGTTATGTCAGTGCACATGGAACCGGTACGGAACAGGGCGATATCGCTGAGTCGCACGCTACCCATCAGTTATTTGGTAATGCGGTCCCGGTGAGTTCGCTCAAAAGTTATACCGGCCACACCCTGGGCGCGTGCGGCGCTCTTGAGGCCTGGACCGGCATTCATATGATGCAGGAAGGGTGGTTCGCGCCGACAATTAATTTGACAAATGTAGACCCGCGTTGCGCAGATCTGGATTACATCGTTAATACAGGGCGGCGGCTCGAATGCGACTATTTTATGTCGAATAATTTTGCGTTCGGCGGAATTAATACGTCTTTAATTTTCAAAAAAATCTGATCGAAAGTGCGGCATGGTAATGTTTTCCACAACCTGCAGCAGAGTGATATTAATCTGAGGCTGCAATTATTTGCATTGTTAAAGAGATTTCCAATGGTTTCGCAAAGCGAGAGATGTCCATGTACTCTGCCGTAATCTGGCTCGTTGATGGAAGCGGCTGGTCCAATCAAATGTTATCTCCCTGGCTCGCTTGTCTAACGGTCGAGGAACAGCTGCGTTATACACGTTTTATCCGACCTCTGCGTCAACGAGAGTTTTTGATAGGCCGCGTTCTTTTGCGCTTTGCGATTGCCAGACTCGGTAGCGTCGCGTTCAGTGATGTCAGTATTGCTACCGCGGAAACTGGTGCACCGGTTGCGATCGTGCCGCGCTGGCCAGCTACCAAGGGCGACCGGCCACATATTAGTTTATCTCACAGTCGTGGATGGGTCGCTTGCGCGGTGAGCGCCGACACAACGATCGGTCTCGACATTGAACTACCCGATCCTGATCGTGACTTTCCAGCGTTGGCCGCCGTTGCGTTCGGTGTCAGCGAGAGTAAATGGCTTTCCCGGCAACCGGAAGCGGTGAGAACAGCCGAATTTTATAAATTGTGGTGCGCCAAAGAAGCGTTGTTTAAATTATCCTCCAACGTCAACAGTCAGCTGACGCAGTTTGAACGCAATAATGAAGGCATTAATGAAGGCATTAATGAAGGCATGAGTGAACGCATGAGTGAACGCATGAGCGAACCCGTTAATGACGGCTCAAAAGAAACATCCGATCAGGAGGGACATCTTTACGCAATACCACATCAACAACTTTTTGCTTGTTTGTGTAGTACCCATCCACTAGCAGCGCCGTCGCTGATCGAATTGGCTGGCGACTCACCGTATGCATGGTCGCAATATGCCGACAGGCACTTACCGGACGGCATGCCGAGCGCACTCTAGGCCGGTTTTAGCTTGCCCAACCGTTTGGCATTTGCCGTCGCTCTGGAGTGCAATGGGTGTAAGCCGGTTTGCGCGACGTCAGCAAGCGACGCATTGATCTGCGACAATGCCTTGGCAGAGCGCGTTATTTGTCGATAAATCATTTGGTTCCGCCCCGACGAAATGGGCTTAAGAAATGTTCCTGCTGCCAATGCCAGGAGGCCTTTGGTGCCGTTTAAAAGTTCTTGTAATGCAAGTTTCGCGACCTGCTGCTGCAGCCCCATCAGGCGCATGGTTATGGCATACGTCGATTCGGTCAGTGCGTCGATTTTTTCCTGACCCATCAAGCTAAATTCGTCCTTATCCCTTTGGTTAGGCATAGGTCCGGCGAGTGCCATGCGCGTTGTGCGGTGACTGATGACCTGCGCCGAGGCAGTCATCATTTCAGAAGTTTGGGCCGCAACGTCGTTCCAGACAGCGTATGGGTTTTCTTGAGCATCTACCATGCTTGCTTTCGTTAAAGGCATAGGCTTGGTTTTCATTGTGGTTCCTTTTTTTGGGGGATAAGTGAATACCGCGAGGACGCAGAAAAAACCTTGGCGGATTCAAACTTCAGAAGTCCTCTGTTGGTGAAAAAATATGAAAAACATGCGCTGTTAACGCTAACAATACTCTTTTTTATAAATTTTTGTTGAATATTTGTTGCGGTGCAATATTCGCGGATGACATTATCGTAAACGCTTGAATAATACAAAAAATGCCTTATTTAGCGGGGATTGATCAATCAATCCTGAAATACGCAAATTTGTACGTAGTCCCATTGCAGGCTTCAGGTAAAATTCTGCTATGAAAATTCTCATCAGCAACGACGATGGTTATCTCGCGCCCGGCATTATCGCCCTTGCAAACGCGCTCGCGCCAATCGCAGAGATTGTGGTGGTCGCGCCCGACAGTAATCGGTCCGGATCGTCTAATTCCCTGACATTGGATCGACCGTTAACGGTGCAACGGGCGGAGAATGGATTCTATTTTATTAACGGTACGCCGTCCGATTGCGTCCATGTCGCACTGACTGGCATGCTCAATTTTCGGCCCGACTTGATCGTGTCCGGAATAAATCAGGGGCAGAATATGGGTGACGATACCTTGTATTCGGGAACCGTAGCGGCCGCTACCGAGGGTTTCCTGTTCGGGATTCCTTCCATCGCGTTTTCACAGGTAAGCAAAGGTTGGGAGGAACTGGACGCCGCCGCAAAGGTAGCCCGCGAGATCGTCGAGCGCCAGTTTGCCACGTTGCCGCAGCCGTTTCTCTTGAACGTGAACATCCCCAATCTACCCTACGATCAGATTAAACCCCCCATCGCAACGCGCTTGGGCAAGCGCCACGTTTCCGAACCTGTTATAAAGACCAAAGATCCGCACGGTCGTGAAATTTATTGGATCGGTCCGGCTGGCGCAGCTAAAGATGCTAGCGAAGGGACCGATTTTTGTGCAATCGCCCAAGGCCACGTTTCTGTCACACCATTGCAGATCGATCTCACGCATGCCGCGCAACTCCTTGCATTATCAAAGGATTTGTTATGACGGAAGCGCCCAAACGTTTCCCTTTGACGCTGGCGGCCCTCGTTGATGCCAAATCGAAGACTTCGGGCCTACGAACCACCCGTATTGTTGCAACGCCGCAGACCGCTACCAGAAACGCAGCTTCCGATAGCGCTAAATCGCCTTCAACTAATAATCCTTATATTCCCGCGCCCAAAAAGCCACAAGGTTTTAATCCTGCTCCCTCTGCCGTAAGTGCTGGCAAGTCATCGCCAGCAAAATCACTACCTGTTACAAACCTTGGTTCCCGGCACCTGACTGAGGACCGACCGACACCGCTGGTTTCCGAAGGCGTGCGCAAAGCTATGGTCGCCCGGATAGCAAAACAAGGCGTCAGGGATGTCAGTGTGCTGGCCGCGATGGAGGCGGTGCCGCGCCATATGTTTGTGGAGCCGGGTCTGGCTAGTCAGGCTTATATTGATGCCTCGTTACCGATTGGCCAACACCAGACGATCTCTCAACCGTATATTGTCGCTCGTATGATAGAGGTAATGCGTGACAACCAGCACGGCGGGGTGCTCAACCGTGTGTTAGAAATTGGTACCGGTTGTGGCTATCAGGCGGCGGTGTTGTCGTTGGTGGCAAAGGAGGTGTATTCGATCGAGCGTATCAAACCACTGCATGAATTGGCGAGGACCAATTTGCGCCCCTTGCGCGTAGCAAATATCCGCCTGCATTACGGAGATGGTATGCTTGGGCTGCCGCAAGCGGCGCCTTTTGACGGAATTATTCTTGCTGCAGCCGGGCTGGAAGTACCCCAAGCATTGCTGGATCAGATGGCGATAGGCGGTCGTCTGGTGGCACCGGTGGGTTCGCGCCAGCAAGTATTGCAGTTGATCCAGCGTATAAGTAAATTCGAATGGACCAGTACTACCTTAGAAGATTGTCATTTTGTGCCGCTGCGGGCTGGTACTGTATGACTACAGTGACCGAGGGCTTTCGAAGTCATCCGAGCGGCGCCCGGGTCTGCTGGCCACTTACTCGGCCCGACCAACGTGGGCCGACCTACGTACCTGTCGTAGTCGAACAGAATTGAATTTAACCGCGACCCGTCGCAAATAAAATTGTAATGAGAATGAAGAAAACACGCCTTGTATTGCTAGGAATATTAGTCGGCTTAGTCGCCGCATGTACGACCACCCGGACCCCCGCGCCGGTCGTGGAACGAAGAGTCGGCGGTCCGACAGTAAATTCCGTCTCCAATAGCACCAATGCCGTTTCTGGCGCACTTAAGGCTAGCGGTCCTGGCTATTACACCGTGAAAAAAGGCGATACCCTTTACCGGATTGCACTGGAATTTGGTCAAAGTTATCGCGATATTGTTACCTGGAATAATCTCAACAACGCTAATGATATCAAGGTTGATCAGGTATTGCGGGTGCAACCTCCAGAGGCAGGCGGGGGGCTTGCAGGCGCTCCCCAGATGGGCAACGTTTCGAGCGAATCCGGCGTTGAAGTCAGGCAACTGGGTTCAACCCCTTCGAATGCTTCGCCATCTGCGGTTGCGGGTGCAAATGGTGCAAATGGTGCGAATGGTGCGAATGGTGCAATCACTGGCGGTAACAAGACAATGCCCCGTGGCGATAAGCGTGCGTATTCGGATAGCGCGTTGGCCGAATTGCAAAGACCGGATGCGCCTTCGACCAACGAAATGCGATCTGAGGTGAGGCCGGATGCACGGCCCGAATCACGGTCAGAATCACGATCAGAATCACGCACGGATACGAAGCCGGAAGCGTCAAAGAACAACGAGAAGGCAGTGCCTGCACCAAGCGTTGCCAGCGGCGGCGATGATCGCGTTGACTGGATGTGGCCCTCAGAAGGTAAATTGTCAGGCGGTTTCGATCAAGGCAAGAAGGGCATCGATATTGCCGGAAAATCCGGTCAGCCGGTAATGGCAGCAGCGTCAGGTAAAGTCATGTATGCAGGGAGTGGTATCCGGGGCTATGGCAATCTTGTCATCGTTAAACATACCAATAATTTATTGTCCGCCTATGCGCATAACAAGGTTATTCTTGTAAAAGAGGGTCAAGCTGTCACCAAAGGGCAAAAGATCGCAGAGATGGGGAATTCGGACAGTGAATCCACTAAACTGCATTTTGAAATCCGTCAACAGGGTAAGCCAGTGGATCCAACAAAATTTCTACCTAGTCGCTAATGTTCGCGCGGCGCGATAGAATAGATGCGAATAAGTGGTAGCTGGCAGAAAGTAGAACAGTGCACCAGAACGAAGCAGAGCAGGGTAACGGAATGTGTTCAATGAGGGTTTCAACGGCTAATTAACCAAGCGCAACCAAGCGAACGACTAATGAACAAGCGCCTCCCTGCTCGACTAAGCAATCAAGAAAAAATGTCATCGGAAGACTTGCCGGATGACATTCTCAATGATCACGATATAACTGCTGAAAAAGATGCCATTGAGTGTGGCGATGATGCCGAGGTCAGTGATATTGAGGATGGCATCGATGTAGCGGAGGGTGTTGAGGGTGTCGTAGTGGTAGTTGACGGGGTGGATGAACTTAAAAAAGTCCTGGCAGCGGAGTTGTCGACCGATACCACCCAGCATTACCTGAATCAGATTGGTACCCGCCCGTTACTGACTGTTCCCGAGGAAGTACATTTCGCGACGTTGGCCAAGCTGGGGGATTTTCCGGCACGCCAAAAAATGATCGAGCACAATTTGCGTCTGGTGGTCTCGATCGCAAAACATTACATTAATCGCGGGGTGACCCTACTTGATTTGATTGAGGAGGGAAACCTGGGCCTGATGCGGGCCATCGATAAGTTTGAGCCAGAACGCGGTTTTCGCTTTTCCACCTACGCCACCTGGTGGATACGCCAAAGTATCGAACGCGCCATCATGAATCAGGCCCGCACTGTGCGTTTACCGGTCCATATGGTGCGCGAACTAAATCAAATCCTGCGCGCAAAATATCATCTTGAGGCCCAGCATCACGACGGTAAAGACGCCAATGCCGAGGATATCGCCCATCTGGTTGGTCGCCCGGTTGATGAGGTCCAGACGGTGTTAGCGCTTTCCGAGCACGCAACCTCGCTGGACGCACCTCTGGACCAAGATCCAATGGCCAGTCTGATGGACTTACTTCCGAGTGCCACCGAAGATAATCCCGACTCTTGCGCCGAGCAAAAAGAAACCTCAATTTTAGTGCGGTTCTGGCTGGAACGACTTACCGATAAGCAACGCAACGTGATCATGCGGCGTTTTGGTCTCGATAATGACGATCCTTCAACGCTGGAAGAGTTGGCGCTCGAAATCGGCGTTACCCGCGAGCGGGTGAGGCAGATTCAGCAAGAGGCGCTGGTAAAGCTGAAACGCTTGCTGGGTGCAAAAGGTGTTGATAAGGATGCCTTTTTATAGTCCTTAACTTTATTGACAACGGACGGATAAAAGGTGGCGGCTAGTGGACAGATAGTCGTTATAATTCCGTCCTTTCCTAACCTTCTTCATTGCACTTTCAAATCGTTTCTTTGTATTGCAACAGCGCAACATATTCCCGCCTTCCAAGGTTCGAATAATGTCTTCCATTTAATTGGACGCCTTTGGTTTATCGGGCGACGCGGCACAGACGATGCGACGGGTAAATTGCGCAATGTACTCCTCACCCTATGCACCAAGATAACACCATTGATATCAAATCACTCGACATGGATGCGCGCGGTATTGGCCATCTGCAAAATGACGATGGAAGTCAAGGAAAAGTCATTTTTGTCGAGGGTGCTTTGCCCGGAGAAAATGTAAGTTTTCATTCGTTTCGGAAGAAAAAGAAATGGGAATTTGCTACCATGACCGACTTGCACCGAGAGTCGGTGTCGCGGATTAAACCGCGATGTCAGTTTTACGGAGTGTGTGGGGGCTGCGCAATGCAACATCTTGAGCCTAACGCGCAAGTTGCGGTAAAGCAACGGGTGCTGGAAGACAATCTTTGGCATATTAGCAAGATTAAAGCCGACCTAGTGTTGCGGCCGATTTATGGCCCGACTTGGGAGTATCGCTATCGGGCCCGTATTTCGGTACGCAATGTGCCCAAGAAAGGTGGTGTACTGGTTGGGTTTCACGAGCGAAAATCACCCTATGTCACCGATATGACTAGCTGTGACATTTTGCCTGCAAAGGTATCGGCCATGCTTGTGCCGTTACGTGGGCTGATCGGTTCGCTCACGATTATTGAACATTTACCCCAGATTGAGCTGGCCGTCGGCGAGAGTGCGCAGGGCCAAGTCACGGTAATGGTGTTGCGCATCATGGCAGCATTAAGCGCCGAGGATGAAGTAAAGCTGAAGGCTTTCGCTGACGCGTATGAGGTTCAATGGTGGTTGCAAACCGGCCCGCCCGAAACCGCCATACCGTATTATCCGGCTCAAAGCGAATTGTATTACACATTGCCCGAATTCAATGTCCGGATGCCATTTAAACCAACCGATTTCACTCAGGTAAATCACCAAATTAATCGGGTATTGGTAGCTAAAGCGTTACGTTTGCTTGGCGTGCAATCCGAAGACCGGGTGGCCGATTTGTTCTGTGGGTTAGGTAATTTTACGTTACCGCTCGCTACCTTGGCGCGGGAAGTCGTGGGCATTGAGGGTAGCGATGCGCTTGTCGTGCGCTCCAGAGAGAATGCCGTCATCAACCAGTTAGAGGGTAAAACGACTTTTTATAGTCGCAATCTGTTTGAGGTGACTACTGCAGATTTTATTGCACTTGGTCAATTTAACCGAATGCTGATTGATCCTCCGCGCGATGGTGCCGCTACGGTATGCGCCGCTTTGGTAGGGTTGTCTGATATCGGTCGCCGAGACCTGATGCCCACCCGAATCGTGTATGTGTCCTGCAGTCCTTCAACGCTGGCCCGGGACGCGGGAACACTGGCGCAAGGCGGGTATCGATTGTCGCAGGCGGGCGTAGTGAATATGTTTCCGCATACGGCACACGTGGAATCGATAGCAGTATTTGATTTGGTTCAGCCGCAATAACCATGACTGTTTGTCTGTCTGCTCGACCCTCATTGCCATACAAAAAAGCCGACTTGTTTCAGTCGGCTTCCTGTTTTAATCAACCGGTTATTAATTAACCGATTCGCGCTTAAGTCAGTTGCGATTGCCGCCAAAAATACCCAAGAGCGATAAAAGATTAACGAAGATGTTGTAGACATCCAGATAAATACTTAATGTTGCACGAACGTAGTTTGTCTCGCCACCGTTAATAATTTGTTGCACATCATACAAAATATAAGCGGAAAAAATGGCGATAGCGATGACTGAAATTGCAAAATAAAGCGCTGGAATTTGCATAAACATATTGGCTACGCTCGCTAGTACGATAACAATCAGACCTGCAAACAGCCATTTTCCCAAGCCTGAAAAATCACGTTTAGAGACCGTTGCAATCGTCGCCATCACAGCGAATACGATACCGGTACCGCCAAAAGCCAACATAATTAGTGTTCCGCCATTCGAGAACCGGAGCGTGTGCTCAATCAATCGGGTGAGCATTAGTCCCATAAAGAATGTGAAACCTAGCAGAACGACAACACCCCATCCGGTATCTTTGGTTTTTTCGATTGCGTAAAAAAAACCGAATGCGATCGCCATAAAAGCGATGAACCCTATCATCGGACTTCCGGCAAACAGATTGAAGTTCATTTGCACGCCTAGCCAGGCACCCCCAATTGTCGGGATCATAGACAAGGCTAACAACCAGTAAGTATTACGTAACACCCGATTGCGAACGCCGCTGACGCTTGCGGTCGTACCTGTTGTGGCATAACGATGTTGTAAATTTGGATTCATAATTGCCCCTTTAAATGCCTTAATGTAAGCTCTGACTAGCATAACACGTTGGTGGACGGGTATCGTTACAAGCACCGATTCATCCGTCATCCGCGCCCCGAAACGTCGACAGAACGTAGACAGCAAACTTCTTGATAGGTTCTACGAAAACGTCTGCCTCGCTAATGGGTTTTTCTTTGGCACTTGGGTTTCGTGGTAAAATCAAAGGTTGATTGAATAATAAATCAATCTAAAACATCACCCTGGCGGTGGGTTTCGCAATCTGTTTTACTTCACGCAATTTTGTGAGGCTTTGCAAAGGTCGCATACGAGCAAGTGTGCGCCAGATTGTGGCTGAATTATTATTGCGTTATTGCGTTTTAGTGATTGTTTTAGTGATTGTTTTATTGATTTATACATATTAGTTTGACCCTTTTTACTTATTGGAGTTTTTTTAAATGGCAATTGAACGCACACTATCGATTATCAAACCAGACGCAGTCGCTAAAAACGTCATCGGCCAAATTTACAGCCGTTTCGAAACAGCTGGCCTGAAGATCATTGCTGCGCGCATGATACATTTGTCCCGCGCTGAAGCAGAAGGCTTCTACGCAGTACACGCTGCACGCCCGTTCTTCAAAGATCTGGTTGATTTCATGATCTCCGGTCCTGTTATTGTGCAAGCACTAGAAGGCGAAAACGCTGTTCTGACCCACCGTGACCTGATGGGTGCGACCGATCCTAAAAAAGCGGACAAAGGTACGATTCGTGCTGATTTCGCTGATTCTATCGATGCTAACGCGGTACATGGTTCCGATGCCGCTGAAACAGCAGCTGTTGAAATCGCTTATTTCTTCCCAGCATTGAACGTATACTCACGTTAATTCGCAAGTCGAAATTTTGCAACGTGCCCAAGAATTGTTGGGCGCAAGTAAGCGGTAAGTAGCACGCGGGTCTTACACCCGCGTTAAATGCGTATTAATCTTTGCGTCTCAAGCGTTGTTTCTCAAGCTTTGTTTCTCAAGCGTTGTGTATCAAGCTTTGTGTATCCAAGTTTATGAAACGCATAATTTAATGCGCATTAATTAGTTGAAGTTGATAGTAATTAATTGAAGTTGATAGTAGTAGATTGGCGCATCCGATTGCCTGCAAGCATGCTGTGCACAGCGATGAGTCAATAATTAGATGGAATTTGTTATGACAGCTCTCACCAACCTGCTGGATCTGGACCCTGCGCAACTTGTCGAATATTGCGGCGAGTTGGGTGAGAAGCCGTTTCGCGCTAAACAATTGCTCCGCTGGATACATCAGTTCGGGGCGCACGATTTTGAAGCAATGACCGATTTGGCCAAGTCGTTGCGCGACAAACTGGCAACGCGTGCTATGGTTGCCGCGCCCGCAGTGATTAGTGACCATACATCCACCGACGGCACCCGCAAGTGGCTGCTGGATGTGGGCCAGGGTAATGCAGTAGAAGCGGTATTTATTCCTGAAGAAAATCGTGGAACCTTATGTATTTCGACCCAGGCCGGTTGCGCCGTTAATTGTCGTTTTTGCTCTACGGGCAAACAAGGATTCAGTCGGAATTTGACGGTCGGCGAGATTATCGGTCAGTTATGGATGGCCGAATTTGAACTACGTAAATCCAAAAATATCGCACCGGGTCCAAAGGGCGAGCGTCAGATTACCAACGTCGTTATGATGGGCATGGGCGAGCCTCTGCTCAATTATGAACCGACTGTCACTGCGCTGAAATTAATGCTGGACGACAACGCTTACGGTCTTTCACGTCGTCGCGTCACCTTGTCAACCAGTGGCGTAGTGCCGATGATCGACAAATTATCGCAAGATTGTGCTGTGGCGTTGGCGGTCTCCTTGCACGCGTCTAACGATACGTTACGCGACGGACTGGTACCTTTAAACAAAAAATATCCGTTGCGGGAATTGATGGCATCCTGCAAGCGCTATCTTGAATTTGCGCCACGCGACTTTGTGACATTTGAATATTGCATGCTCGACGGCGTTAACGATAGTGACGCCAACGCCCGCGAGTTGATTGCTCTGGTGCAGGGTCGCAGCGGTAGTGAGGCGGTATCTTGCAAATTCAACCTGATTCCGTTCAACCCTTTCCCGGAGTCGGGCCTCAAACGGTCCCATAATCCGCGCATCAAAGCCTTTGCTCAAATCTTGATGGATGCAGGGATTGTCACGACGGTACGTAAAACCCGCGGCGATGATATCGACGCTGCTTGCGGACAACTAGCCGGTGAGGTGCAGGATCGCACCAAAGTGCAGGAACGCATGCAAAAAATGGTTGAGTACCAGACTAAATTTGGTAAAAACTTTGGTCGTATCGTTGAGGTATTCGAGTGAAAGGAGGGGGCTCAATAGTTTTCACCCTGATCGTCGTCACTGTGCTGACGATGTTAGCGGGATGCTCCGCTGTTTCCGGTAACAACCGAATCGATAACGACGACGGCGCACGTCGTGAACTTCCGACCAATTCGGACTTAACCGATGCGCAGCGGCGTGCACGCATCCGGCTTGAACTGGCGGTCGGGTATTATGGACAGGGTCAACTGGAAGTCGCGTTAGATGAAGTAAAGCAGGCCATCAACGCGGACCCAACGCTTGCCGATGCATACAGCGTGCGCGGATTAATTTATATGGACATGGACGAAACCGGTCTAGCAGACGATAATCTCCAGCGCGCGCTCAAGTTAGCACCAAACAATCCGGATATCGCCAATAATTACGGCTGGTTTCTTTGCAAAAATGGACGAGAAAAAGAGTCGATCGCCTATTTTCAGACTGCCTTAAAGAGTCGATTGTATCTTTCTCCTGCCAAGGCGCTTACTAACGCCGGAGTTTGTAGTTTAAAGATGAGGGATATCGCCAGTGCAGAGCGTTATTTTTTGCAGGCTTTTCAGTTTAATGCCGGAAACCCTCTGACTAACGTGCATCTTGCGATGCTGGCAATCGATCGCAATGATGCTGAGCGGGCACGGTTTTATATGGGCCTGGTCACTAAAGTGGACGTGCTAGGGGCAGATGTTTTATGGCTCGCCGTTAAAGTGGAGCGTAAGCTTGGTGACCGCGTAGCGGAAGCAAATCTGGTCACGCAATTGCGTCGGCTTTATCCAGGATCGCCAGAATATGCGTCCTATCAGCGCGGAGTCTTAAATGAGTAAGCCGGAACAACTTATTGCTAAACCCTCCGGCGAGGAAGCAATTCAGAATAACGAACCTGCCGCAGTGCCCGCGCTGTCGGTGGGCGAGCAGCTGGCTCACATGCGGAAGCAGCATGGCTGGTCTATCGACGACGTTGCCAATCAGTTAAAACTTGCACCGCGCCAAATCTATGCCATCGAAACCGATGACTATGATGCGTTGCCGACGATCGTCATGACACGTGGATACATTCGCTCCTATGCGAAGATGTTGGGCCTTGATCCCGCGACAATTCTGCCGAGTACAGTTCCAGTCAATGCGGCCAAAGTGCAGGTATTCGGCAAGCAACCCAACGCAACTATTTTTTCTGAGTCCCGACTGTTACTGGCGGGTCGTAATAGCAGGGTGCCTTATAACTGGATTTTCGGAGTGGTCGGGGTCATCGTGATCGGCCTGGTGCTGGCGCAATTTGGCGGCTTATCCATATTGCGTCAGGCACCGGTTTCATCTGGCTCTTCTTTACCTGCATCGGCAGCCGCCACGTCATCGAACGGGGCAACGGTTGAAACTGGTAATGCAGCGCAGGAGCAGGCAGCAAAAAGCACGGAAAATATCACCGACGGCGCGGCATTGGCACCCGTTGCCGTAGTCGCTGAAGCGCTCAAACCGGGTGTTCCCGCGGTTGGTGCAGTCTCTGCTGTGGGTGCCGTCAACCAGTTGAGCTTAACCTTCAAGCAGGACTCCTGGGTTGAAATAAGACGGGCAGATAAAACTTCCCTCTACTCACGTGTAGGAAAAGCTGGCACTACCGAGACGTTTGATATTAATCAACCCGTCTCTCTTGTTGTGGGTAATCTGGCCGGCGTAGAGGCTACGTTTCGAGGTGCTGCGGTTGATCTGAAGGCCGGTGCAAAGAGTAATATTGCCCGACTCAATCTGAAATAAGTCAGAAAGCGAATTTTCCATGTCGGATATCAATCCTTTTACGTCGTCTGGTCCAGGCGCGCGCCGCGTTAGCCGCATTGCGACGGTAGCCTATGGCGCGCGTCAGATTTTGATCGGTGGCGGTGCACCGGTGGTAGTGCAGTCGATGACCAATACGGATACCGCAGACGCAATTGGTACAGCGATACAGGTTAAGGATCTGGCCCGGGCAGGGTCCGAACTTGTGCGCATTACCGTGGATAGACCGGAAGCGGCACAGGCAGTCCCGGCGATTCGCGAGCAACTCGATAAAATGGGCATTGACGTGCCTTTAGTGGGCGATTTTCACTATAACGGTCACACGCTGCTGAATGATTATCCCGACTGTGCCAAGGCGTTGTCCAAATATCGAATCAACCCCGGAAATGTGGGTAAAGGCGCAAAGCGAGATACCCAGTTTGCACAAATGATCGAGGCAGCCTGCAAATACGACAAACCGGTGCGCATTGGCGTAAATTGGGGAAGTCTTGATCAGGCATTATTGGCGCGGATTATGGACCAGAATGCTCTGCGAAATGAACCTTGGGGCGCGCAGCAGGTCATGTATGAAGCTTTGGTGACCTCGGCCATAGAAAACGCCATCCGCGCGGAAGAGTTGGGATTGGCAGCAGACCGTATTATTCTGTCCTGCAAAGTTTCTGGCGTACAGGATTTGATTGCCGTGTACCGTGAATTGGCGCGTCGCTGCGATTATCCTTTGCACCTGGGATTGACAGAAGCGGGCATGGGAAGCAAAGGCATCGTGGCTTCTACAGCAGCGTTATCGATACTGTTGCAAGAAGGTATAGGCGACACGATCAGGATCTCGCTCACCCCTGAACCGGGCGGCGATCGGACTAAAGAGATAGTGGTGGCGCAGGAGATTTTACAGACGATGGGTTTGCGAAAATTTGCACCCATGGTGATTGCATGCCCAGGATGCGGCCGCACCACATCAACGGTATTCCAGGATTTGGCGGATAAAATTCAAACCTACCTGCGCGATCAGATGCCGGTATGGAAAAAAGCTTATCCCGGTGTTGAAGGCATGAACGTCGCTGTCATGGGTTGTATCGTCAATGGACCGGGCGAATCCAAACATGCAAATATAGGCATCAGCCTGCCGGGCACGGGTGAGTCGCCCGCTGCACCAGTTTTTATTGACGGTGAAAAAAAGATGACCTTGCGCGGTGAGCGGATCGCCGAGGAATTTCAGGGAATTGTGCTCGACTATGTCAAGAAACGCTACTCCGGACAGACTGTTGGGTAGATTTTGATGCATAGGTTCTGATGTACGACTTATCGGTTAGTCGTCGGAGCGAAGTGTCTTCAATGTTGTAGGCAAAACAGAATACACGATTGAATATCCAGTTGTGAATATGCCCGGCAGAGGGCGCCAGGTAACGCGTAAGGCCGGTAATCAAGTTTGTAAGCGCAAGATTGGTAAAGTGCACGTTTGTAACGTGGTTGGCCTTGGGGACGCGCTGATGGGCAGAGCGACCAGCCACCAAAATTTAATGCCTGTTTAAGTGAGCATCAAGAAGAATGTCAGAGATCAAAAAAGTCGAAAAAATAGTAGGCGTCAAAGGGATGAACGACATCCTGCCTGCCGATGCAGCGCTATGGGAGTTATTTGAAAATACGGTTGAGTCCGTGTTAAAAAGTTACGGCTTCCAGCAGATTCGCACACCTATCGTTGAGCCAACCGCTTTATTTTCACGCGGCTTAGGCGCGGTCACGGACATCGTCGAAAAAGAAATGTACTCGTTCGTCGACTCAATGAATGGTGATAATCTCACTTTGCGTCCGGAAAGCACCGCAAGCGTTGTCCGTGCAGCCATTGAACATAATTTGACTTACGACGGTCCTAAACGGCTTTGGTATAGCGGCCCAATGTTTCGCCATGAGCGTCCACAGCGTGGGCGTTACCGCCAATTCCATCAGGTGGGCGCAGAAGCAATCGGCTTCACCGGCCCAGACATTGATGCAGAGTTAATTATGCTGTGTCAGCGTTTGTGGGACGACCTTGGACTGGATAACATTAAGCTCGAATTAAATTCCATCGGTGATGCTGAAGAAAGAAGCCGTCATCGCGTAGATTTGATCGCCTATTTCGAGCAGCATCAAGAAATACTGGATGCCGATGCGCAACGTCGCCTGCATTCCAATCCTTTGCGGATTCTGGATACCAAAAATCCCGCGATGCAAGCGATGGTCAATGGCGCGCCGCAATTGCTGGACTATCTTGGGCAAGAATCGCGCGCCCATTTTGAAGGTGTGCAGAAAATCCTGCATCACAACAATATTCCGTTCACCATCAATCCCCGTTTGGTGCGCGGTATGGATTATTACAATCGTACGGTGTTTGAATGGGTGACAGATCAGCTGGGTTCTCAAGGCACAGTTTGCGGCGGTGGGCGCTATGATCCGCTGGTTGAAATGTTTGGCGGTAAATCAACGCCAGCCTGCGGTTTTGCAATGGGCGTAGAGCGTTTGCTGGAGTTAATGCGCGCCAGTGGCGAGCCTGTTACCCGGAATGAATGCGATGTCTATCTGGTGCATCAAGGCGAGGCCGCGCAACTGCAATCATTTGTTTTAGCAGAGCGATTACGTAGTGCGGGACTGGATGTTGTGCTACATTGCGCATCGGCGAACGCTGGTGGCAGTTTTAAATCCCAAATGAAACGGGCAGATGCCAGCGGTGCCGCGTATGCCGTTATTATCGGTGAAGATGAGGTTGCCAATAATACCGCTGCAGTCAAAGTACTTCGTGCCGAAGCAGGCGTTAAAGAAGATGGCAGCAATCAGGCCGTGGTGCCTTTCGATGGCGTTCCCGACTATCTGGTAGATCTTATAGTTGGCAACGATGATCATGGGCATGATCATGATCACCAGCACGTTCACTATCACCATTAAAGTAAACTATCATGGCATTCAATCTCGAAGAGCAAGAACAGTTAGCGACCATAAACGACTGGTGGAAAAAGTACGGTAACCTCACGACATGGGTGGTGATCATCGCGCTGGCCGGTTATGCCGGTTGGGGTGGTTGGAAATTCTACCAAAATAGTCAGGCTGCGCAGGCCTCGCAATTGTATGAAGAACTGCAAAAAGCAGTCGGTGCTAAAGATAATGCTAAAGTACTGCGTGCCGCGACTGATATGCAACAAAAATTCGGCAGGACCGCGTATGCGGAGATGGCAGGACTGACTGCTGCCAAGTCGGCTTTTGATGCAAACGACCTGAATGGTGCGAAAACGCAATTGCAATGGGTAATCGAACATGGCCGTGAAGAGGCATACCAAACCATTGCAAAAGTGCGTCTGGCTGGCGTTCTGCTTGATCAAAACGCTTATGATGAAGGTTTGAAAGTGTTGAGCGGAGATGTATCTCCTGAATTCGCCAGCGTATTGGCTGATCGTAAAGGCGATATTCTGGTCGCCCAGAACAAGCTAGCGGAGGCGCGTGTCGCTTATCAGTCTGCGATCGACAAGTCGGCAGCAGGAAGTCAGGCCCGTCAACTGATACAAATAAAATTGGACGCAATTGGTGGAGCGCCGGCTAAAGCCGCGGCCTGATCCCCGGAACTTTCCATCTGTTTAAAAGATTCGCTCAGAAAATTTCGCAAAAAGGGAAGCAAATGCAGAAGTTGCAAAAAGTCCGTACAGCAGTGAAATTTGCATGCGCAGGTGCGGTGATTGTATTATCAGGTTGTTCACTGTTTTCCGGTAAAGCGCCGAGTAATCCACCAGCGCCTTTAGTGCAATTTAAGCCGGCGCTGACAGTGCGTACGGTCTGGTCGGCTTCGGTCGGTAATGCCGGAGAATATACTTTTTCACCCGCTGTTTCGGGCGCTAGCGTTTATGCTGCGTCTGCGGATGGCACAGTGACCCGGATTGACGCTGCCAAAGGCGTCGCCGCCTGGCGTATCAATGCTGGAATGAAATTGACGGCTGGTGTTGGAACAGACGGTTTTTTTGTCGCCGTCGCCGGTGAAAAGGGTGCACTACTAGTCTATGATGCAGAAGGAAAGCTGCGTTGGAAGGCGCAGGCATCAAGCGAAATATTATCCTCGCCTGCGGTGGGACAAGGTTTGGTAATCGTACGTAGTCTGGACAATCGGATTACCGCTTACGACGCTGAATCAGGCGAGCGTAAGTGGACGGCTCAACGGAGTGTTCCATCGCTTACTTTACGTTCTGCACCGGGCATATTGATCGTCGCGCAAGCGGCATTTGTTGCATTGCCGGGCGGTCGTTTGTCAGCATTAAATCTGGCTAACGGTGGCCCGTGGTGGGAAATGGCAATTGGCGACCCTCGCGGAACGACTGAGTTAGAACGTGTGGCCGATGCTTCCGGTATGCCTTTATTAACAGGTAAGGACGTCTGCGCGGTAGCCTATCAGGGACGTGTAGGTTGTTTCGACGGCGGCTCTGGTGCAGCCCATTGGGTCAAAAACTTCTCTAGTGCTGTTGGCGTCGGCGGCGATGATCGTAATCTGTATGCGGCGGACGAACACGGCGCAGTGAGTGCCTTCACCATAGACAACGGAACGGTCGTTTGGCGCAGTGATGCGCTGGCCAACCGCCAACTGTCTAGCCCGGTAGCGTTTGGCCCTTCTGTTGCAGTGGGCGATTTCGAAGGCTATATCCATTTCTTGTCACGTGAAAACGGATCGTTAGTGGCGCGTGTTCGTGCCGATAAAAGCGCGGTTTTGCCTACTTCAGTTGTGGCGGGATCGAATGTAATTTTTCAAACCAAATCAGGGACATTGATCGCTTTAGCGACAGAGTAACAACTTAATGAAGCCAGTAATTGCACTTGTAGGACGCCCGAACGTCGGCAAATCCACTTTATTCAACCGCATGACGCGCTCGCGCGATGCGTTAGTGGCGGATATGCCCGGATTGACCCGTGATCGCCACTATGGCGAGGGTCGTATGGGCGAGCGGCCATTTTTGGTCATCGATACCGGTGGTTTCGAGCCGGTGGCTAAAGACGGCATCATGCATGAAATGGCCAAGCAGACCAAGCAAGCGGTCGCAGAGGCCGATGTAGTGATTTTTATTGTAGACGGCCGTCAGGGACTGACGCCACACGATAAAACTATCACAGATTTTCTGCGTAAATCAGGTCGTTCTGTGATGTTAGTCGTGAATAAATCCGAGGGTATGAAATACACCTCAGTCACCGCAGAGTTTTACGAACTGGGACTTGGCGATCCGTACGTTATCTCTGCCGCGCACGGTGATGGTGTAGCCGATCTGGTTGAGGAATCGCTCGATCTCGCTTTCGCTCAGCGCCCACCCGAGGTAGAAGAGCCGGTTAGTAACGAAAGAAGTATTAAGCTTGCCATCGTAGGCCGCCCAAACGTTGGTAAATCGACGCTGGTAAATACGTTGCTAGGCGAAGAGCGCGTGATTGCATTTGATATGCCAGGCACGACTCGTGACTCGATTGAGATTCCGTTTGAGCGCGACGGTACGCAATACACATTAATCGATACAGCAGGAATCCGTCGACGCGGTAAGGTTTTTGAGGCGATTGAAAAATTCTCGGTGGTCAAAACACTGCAGTCTATCTCTGAAGCCAACGTCGTGTTATTACTGTTAGATGCGCAACAGGATATCTCCGAGCAAGATGCGCATATCGCCGGATTTATTCTTGAAACAGGACGCGCACTGGTGGTCGGCATCAACAAGTGGGATGGTCTGACGACTGAGCGTCGTGATGAAATCAAGATCGATCTGGATCGCAAACTGAATTTTCTATCGTTCGCCAAATGGCATTACATCTCCGCGCTGAAATCGACTGGCATCGCTCCATTGATGAAGTCTGTCGATGCTGCTTATGCCGCGGCCATGTCTAACTTGACGACGCCGAAACTGACCCGTGCATTGTTGGAAGCTGTTGAACATCAGCAGCCGCGCCGCAAGGGCTCAATTCGCCCTAAATTGCGATACGCGCATCAAGGCGGAATGAACCCACCGATCGTCGTCATTCACGGCAATTCGCTCGAAGCGATCGATGCAAACTACCGACGTTATCTTGAAAAATACTTTCGTGAAACTTTTTCGCTTATTGGGACTCCATTACGTATCGAGTTTAAGTCAGGGAAGAACCCGTTTGCTCGTCCGGTAAAATAGATTTCCGTTGGCAGGAATAGCAGAAATCGTTTACATTCGTTATACACCACCGAGTCAACCATAGAAACTCCGTCAAATTGACGGAGTCGGTTTGACTTCTAATCACAACAACATAGTGGAGTAGCCATGAGTAATAAAGGGCAATTGTTACAAGACCCGTTTCTAAACGCCTTACGTAAAGAACACGTCCCGGTATCAATATATTTAGTAAATGGTATTAAGCTTCAAGGCCATATTGAGTCTTTTGACCAATACGTCGTGCTGCTGCGTAATACCGTGACACAAATGGTTTATAAGCATGCCATCTCAACTGTTGTGCCTGCACGCGCTGTGACGCTTAATCTTGAAGCAGACGCAGAGTAATCAATTGCTGTCCGCCCGGACAGCTATTCGACCCCTCCTATGCGCGCCGCATTAGTCGGCGTGGACTTCGGCAAAGGTGACTTTGCCGCTAGTCTGGAAGAGTTATCCCTGCTGGCAAAGTCGGCAGGTGCGGTGCCAATCGTTACCATCACTGGACGGCGAGGGGCGCCTGATGCTGCCTTATTTGTCGGTTCCGGCAAGGCACAGGAAATCGCCGATGCGGTCCTGGATGATGATATTGAGATTATTATTTTCAACCACGCCCTGTCTCCGGCACAGCAACGCAATCTCGAACGCGTATTAAAAGTCCGCGTCCTTGACCGCACGAGCTTGATTTTGGACATTTTTGCCCAACGTGCGAAAAGTCACGAAGGTAAGGTTCAGGTAGAGTTGGCGCAACTTCAGCATTTGGCAACCCGCCTTATTCGTGGCTGGACCCATCTGGAGCGGCAAAAGGGCGGCATAGGTTTGCGCGGTCCGGGTGAAACGCAGCTAGAAACCGACCGTCGATTGTTGGGGGATCGGGTGAAGGCTTTACGCGGTCGTCTGGAAAAACTGCATCGCCAGCACGCAACGCAACGGCGCGCACGTGGACGTAGCAACATTCCTTCGATTTCGCTTGTAGGCTATACCAACGCTGGCAAATCGACGTTGTTTAATGCATTGTCTAAGGCCGGTGTGTACGCAGCGGATCAATTGTTTGCCACGCTAGACACGACATCGCGAAAAATCTATCTTGGCGAAGGTGCCAATGTCGTGATTTCCGATACCGTCGGTTTCATTCGGGAACTACCGCATCAACTAGTCGCCGCCTTTAGAGCAACACTGGAAGAAACCATCCATGCAGATTTGTTGCTGCATGTAGTCGATGCGGCTAGTCCTGCGCGACTGGAGCAAATTGAGCAGGTCAATCTGGTGCTCAAAGAAATCGGTGCCGATCATATTCCACAGATCCTTGTATGGAACAAGATCGATGCTGCGGAGTTGTCTCCGGGCATTGAGCGTAACGAGTATGATAAAATTCAGCGTGTTTTTATAAGCGCTCAAACTGGTGCTGGTCTTGGACTGATGCGTCAGGCAATTACAGAATTTGTAACAGATAACAACGCGGCGAGGGTCGATCAACAGCAAAATGAAAATACCCAAAGTATCGAGGACTCGCAGATAAAACGCCTCTAAAGAGCATTCCAACCTATTTTTATACCGGATCACGATCGAATGCTTGGTTCTATATTCAAAAAAATTGGTGTCAAATTTTCGCTTAACGACCCGCAGTGGGGCCGTAAACCGCAAAATGATAACCAACAAAACAATGACGGCAAAAAGCCGAATAATGGCCCACCGGATCTCGACCAGTTATGGCGTGATTTTAACCAACGTCTGAATCGTTTTTTTGGTAACAAAAATAACGGCGGCGGTGGCAGCGGCGACTCCAATAGCGGCAGCAGTGGCTTTCCTTCCGGCAAAAACGCTGGCGTCGGCGTCGGCATTATTGGCGCAATTGTGATATTTCTCTGGGTGGTTAGCGGATTTTTTACCGTACAGGAAGGGCAGACCGGCGTGGTCATGACTTTCGGTAAATATAGCCACTCTACAATGGCGGGTGTTAATTGGCGCTGGCCTTACCCGATACAAAGCCATGAAATTGTCAACGTCTCCGGCGTTCGTACAATTGAAGTCGGCTATCGCGGTAACGCAAAAAATAAGCAGCCCAAAGAAGCCCTGATGTTGACTGAGGATGAAAATATCATCGATATTCAGTTTGCAGTACAGTACAAATTAAAAAGCGCAGCGGACTGGCTGTACCAAATTCGCAATCCAGAAGAAACGGTGCGACAGGTCGCTGAAGCCGCTGTCCGAGAAGTTGTCGGTAAAAGTCAAATGGACTTTGTGTTGTATGAAGGCCGCGAAAAAGTCGCTCTGGATGTTGGTCAATTGATGCAGCAAATTCTTGATCATTACAAAAGTGGCGTACAGGTCACTAATGTGACCATGCAGGGAGTTCAACCGCCCGAACAGGTTCAGGCGGCCTTTGATGATGCTGTGAAAGCAGGCCAGGATCGCGAACGCCAAAAGAACGAAGGACAAGCTTACGCTAATGATGTAATTCCTAAAGCCCGTGGCGCAGCTTCGCGCCTGTTGCAGGAAGCTGAGGCATACAGTGCCCGTGTGACGGCGAACGCAGAAGGAGATGCATCACGTTTCAGGCAAGTGTTGACCGAGTACCAAAAAGCGCCCGCTGTCACGCGTGATCGTATGTATTTGGATACTATGCAACAAATCTTCGCGAATACTACCAAAGTCATGATTGATGCCAAGAGCGGAAATAATTTGTTGTACCTGCCTTTGGAAAAATTGATTGCGCAATCAATTGCCAGCGGTACGGTTGGTGGTACATCGCCAAGTGCAGCCAGCGGGATAAGCCCGGCCACGGCACCGGTAGTGCCGTTGAAAGAAAGTGATGCGCAAGGGGTAATTGACTCGCGTTCCCGTGACAACCGTAATCGGGAGAGCAGATAATGAACCGTTTAATATCTCTCGCTGTTGGCGTGTTTATCGTACTGGGATTGTTGCTTTCCACTGTATTTGTGGTGGATCAGCGGCAATACGGCATCTTGTTTGCTTTTGGTGAAGTCAAAGAAGTAATTAGTGAGCCGGGGCTGCATTTCAAATTGCCAGCACCGTTTCAAAATGTCGTATTTTTGGATAAGCGGATATTGACAATCGATCCACCTGAGGCCGACAGATTTATTACTGCTGAAAAGAAAAACGTCCTGATCGATGCTTTCGTTAAATGGCGGATCACTGATCCTAAATTGTTTTTTGTGAGTTTTGGCGTAGATGAACAACGTGCGCAAGAGCGGATGTCTCAAATCGTTAAAGCCGCGTTGAACGAAGAAATTACCAAGCGCACAGTGCGCGAAGTAATCTCTGGAGAGCGCGGCAAAGTAATGGACGCGTTGCGCAAGAAGGTTGCAGAAGAAGCACGGCAGATCGGTGTTGATATTGTTGACGTGCGTTTGAAGCGCGTTGATTATGTTGATCAAATTAATGCTTCGGTATATGACCGTATGAAGTCAGAGCGTGCGCGTGTGGCCAATGAATTACGCTCAACGGGTTTTGCTGAGTCGGAGAAGATTCGTGCTGATGCAGATAAACAACGGACGGTGATTTTGGCGGAAGCCTATCGGGATGCTGAAAATATGCGCGGTGAAGGCGATGCAAAGGCTTCGCAGACTTATGCGCAAGCTTTCAGCAAGAGCCCAGAGTTCTATAAGTTTTATCGTAGTCTCGAGGCTTATCGTGCCAGCTTTAAGACCCGACAGGATTTGATGGTGATTGATCCTAGCTCCGAATTCTTTAAGTATTTTAAGAATCCGGGTGTCGGTGCTGCGAAGTAATACGAAGTCTAGACCGCAACAGGTGTGAACAAAAGCCGTTTGAATCAGGTGCGGCGGTGCAACAGTACAGATGTACTTTATGCACTGCCGTAGAGCCAGGTAGAGCATAAAGTACAAAGACAGGTTCCAAGCATCCAAATGGTTTTTGGTGCAACTTAGTTGCATTTTAACAATTTTCGACCATCATTAATGCGTTTTTTCTGACGATGCATGGTGTTTAAAATGGTTGGCAAAACAGTAATATGATGGCGTCATTAATCCAGACGCCATTTCTTTTTTTTACGGCGACGAAAATCTCTGATACATTCCGCATAGCCTGGCGCCACTAGTGCAATTCAGGCAGTTATGCTATCCAGTTATGTCGGACAACAAAGGCATCTGGATTTAGGGTGTTGATTGTTGGTGTGTTTTTGGTCGCGTTCGATCATGATGTACTCTCGCGCCGGTTTTGACCGGCGCTGAATTTCTTTTGGTTTACTTTCTATGCCTAATTGGCTTCTTCCTGAAAATATCGCCGATGTCTTGCCATCCGAAGCACGCAAGATCGAGGACCTGCGACGGTTAATTCTTGATAATTTTCGCGTATACGGTTACGAGCTCGTCATGCCGCCCATGCTGGAATACATAGAGTCCCTGTTGGCTGGTGCTGGCCAAGATACCGAATCGATGACATTCAAGCTGGTGGACCAGATTACTGGTCGGACACTTGGTGTCCGGGCGGATATGACAACCCAAGTGGCCCGAATTGATGCACACTTATTAAATCGTCCATCGCTAACACGACTTTGTTACGCTGGTAGCGTATTGCGGACGCGTCCCTCTGGCCTCCATGCGACCCGTGAGCCATTCCAGATTGGTGCCGAGATTTACGGTCATGCCGGGCTTGAGGCCGATGCAGAGATTCAGCATCTGGCGCTGGCTTCGTTGGCTTTAGCGGGTATTACGAAGGTGCGTCTCGATTTGTGCCATGTAGGCATATTGCGTGCCATTATTGCTGAAGATGCCGCGGCGACCAAAGACGAGACGGCTTTGGTAAAGTTGCTCGAAGCAAAGGACACGCCGGGATTACTTAAAATAAGTGTAGATTACGGTGCGCCAACACGCGCAGCGTTATTAGCGTTACCGCATTTGTATGGCGATATTACCGTAATTGAACGTGCGCGTGAAATATTGCCAAAATTACCTGCGATAGCCAAGGCATTAGATGAATTGCTGGCACTGGCACACGCTGCAGGTGAAGAATGTGTCACTGTCGATCTGGCCGATCTTCGAGGTTATCATTACGAAAGTGGTGCAATATTCGGGGCTTACGTTAGCGGTTTGCCGAACGCGCTGGTACGTGGAGGGCGTTACGATCATGTCGGCGAAACCTTTGGACGCTCGCGCCCTGCGACCGGATTCTCGATGGATCTGCGTGAGTTAGCGCGCCTGATGCCGAGTGCAGCGCGTAAAGCTGCAATTCTGGCACCTTGGAGTACCGAAGCAGGATTAAAGGAAAAGATTGTTGCGTTGCGTAACGCTGGCGAAATAGTGATTCAGAGTTTGCCAGGGCACGAAAACGATCAAGATGAGTTCGATTGCGACCGCGTGGTTGTACTCGAAAATGGCAACTGGATTATCAAAAATTTGGACTAAGTGATGTTACAGAAAAGTAATCAAAAAAACGTCGTCGTCATCGGAACCCAGTGGGGCGATGAAGGTAAGGGTAAGATTGTTGACTGGCTGACGGACCACGCACAGGGTGTTGTGCGTTTTCAGGGCGGACACAATGCAGGCCATACGCTAGTTATCGGCGGTAAAAAAACCGCGCTGCAACTGATTCCGTCAGGGATCATGCGTCCGGGCGTCGCATGTTATATCGGTAACGGCGTTGTTTTGTCAGTTCCGGACTTATTGCGTGAAATCGATAAGCTGCAAGCCGCCGGGGTGGAAGTTGCATCACGCCTCAAGGTGTCGGAAGCCTGCCCCATCATTTTGCCCTACCACACTGCACTTGATGCAGCGCGTGAAGTAGCGCGCGGTGCCGCCAAGATTGGTACTACGGGTAAAGGTATCGGTCCAGCGTATGAAGATAAAGTCGCCCGTCGTGCAATCCGCGTTGCCGATTTATTGAATGAAACGCGCTTCGCTGAAAAGCTGCGCGAAAATCTTGATTATCACAACTTCGTGCTGACTAACTATTTGAAGGCAGATCCGGTCGATTTTCAAAAAACCTTCGACGATGCTTTGGCCAATGTGCCGCGTCTGGCACCGATGGTGTCCGATGTGTCGAGCGAGCTATACGCCGCCTATAATAATGGCGCAAAGCTATTGTTTGAAGGTGCGCAAGGAAGTTTGCTAGACGTGGATCATGGGACTTATCCATTTGTAACATCGAGCAATTGCGTCGCCGGTAATGCCGCTGCAGGTTCGGGTGTCGGACCAAACATGTTGCACTATATACTCGGGATCACTAAAGCCTACACGACGCGTGTTGGTTCTGGTCCGTTCCCATCCGAACTGCCTACTGATGAAAGTATCGGTCTGCATCTTTCAAGCGTCGGCCATGAATTCGGTACCGTTACAGGCCGCGCCCGTCGTTGCGGTTGGTTTGATGCGGCATTATTGAAGCGCTCGGTACAGATTAACGGGGTGTCGGGGATGTGCCTGACCAAGCTCGACGTGCTCGACGGCCTTGAGTCATTGAAGCTTTGCACTGGCTATACCATTGACGGCAAGGTCGTCGATATATTCCCGGTAGGCGCGGAAGAAGCGGCGCGTTGCGTGCCAATTTATGAGGAAATGCCAGGTTGGACGGAAGTCACCGTCGGTGCGAAATCGATGGATGCGCTGCCAGCCAATGCCCGTGCTTATGTTAAGCGTATCGAAGAACTGGTCGGCGTGCCGATCGACATGGTCTCCACTGGTCCTGATCGTGAAGAAACCATTGTTTTGCGCCATCCTTTTAAATAATTAAAAAGAAGATAAGCACGATGAATGTCTCTAACGACCAACACCTATGGGTTTCATGGGACGACTATAACCGGGCGATAGAAAAGCTAGCACTCACTGTACATAATTCTGGCTGGAAATTCGATCAGGTTCTGTGTCTGGCGCGCGGCGGCTTGCGGCCAGGCGATGTGTGCTCCCGTATTTTTGATGTGCCGTTGGCTATTCTGTCCACCAGCTCGTACCGTGAGGCTGCTGGGACAGTGCAAAGTGAACTTGATATTGCTGCGCACATCACGATGAGTCGTGGTTCACTGGCTGGCCGCATCTTGCTGGTCGACGATCTGGTTGATTCCGGTGTGACGCTTGATCGGGTACAACGCCACCTGCGTGAGAATTATGCGCCGGTGACGGAAGTCAAATCGGCCGTCATCTGGTGGAAGGATTGCTCGACAATCAAGCCGGATTTTTATGTTGATCACCTTCCTACTAATCCCTGGATACATCAGCCGTTCGAAGATTACGATAGTTTGCGTCCCCACCAGCTAGAGGCGTGGACCAAGAGGGGGATGGCGCGTTAAGCCAGCCTCAAAGCGATAAATGAAATGCCCCAGCCACCCGCCGGGGCTTTTTTTTTGGGGAAGTTCGATTTTAGGCGGTGCGTTAGGGGACACCTTGTCCTACCGAAGAGAAGAGAACAGCGACCGAAAGGTGAGCTCGGCTTCTGGAGTACTTGTTATGTCATCAGGTGACGTTTCCCTGTACTGCAATCCTGCCTTAAATTCTGCTATTCCTGAAATACCATATAAAGCGGTTGCGGTAGTGCCTCATATCGACGTTCTGCGGGGAAGTAGAGGCCCAATAGCTGTTTCTCTGACGTGACTATGTCAAAAGTTTTTGGCGTTTCATCGTTAGTCATTAGCGTCCCTTTTTTAGGTTTATAGACGCTACCCGGGGCTACCTTCCCTAGGTACTGCCAGCGTGTGCCCTCCATCAACATAATTGAATAGCCGTCATCGAGCGTCAGGGTAACGCGGGTCGCCAGCGTTCGCATTTGAATTACTTTTGTCGGCGTAAGCGTAGTGATCGGCGCTTTGGCGCTAACGGGGTCGACGACGCCTTCACCCGTTGTGCACCCGATTAACGGTAGCAAGATTGTAGCGCTAAAGAATATTACCAGTGGTCGCGGCGTCATGTCAGATATCCGGTTGGTGCTGTTGAAGATGCTATGAATCAAAGGTAAGTGATCGGGGCCAATCCAGTGTAATGATCTGTATAAAATTGCATACTCTTCCTTATATCATTAAGTCCCGGCGACCAGAAAATAATTGTTAAATTTACAAATTATTTTTTAGCTCTGTGGAAATAACTCACATTCCAACCATTTACGTTGCTAATTTGAAACTATTAATTCACAGGAAGGGATGCGCTTCTTGTTATTGAATGTGAAATATAATTTCTATTATTTAAAAACATGGAAAATTATTTCTACTGTCACGCGTTTTTCCTTACAATAGGCATCACCACAATAACAATCAGGGAGAACGCAAATGATCAATGTAGCGGTGTTTGGCGCGGGGCGAATCGGCAAAATTCATGCGGCCAATTTGGTACTGCAGCCAGGTGTAAAACTTAAATATATCAGCGATGTCAACGTCCAGGCTGCCCGGGAACTGGCGGGGAAAAATGGCGCACAAGTAGTCGATATCGATATCGCGCTCGCAGACCCCGCAGTCGGTGCCGTATTGATCGCGTCTAGTACTGATACGCATGCTGACCTCATCTTGCGCGCCGTGGCTGCTGGCAAAGCCATTTTTTGCGAGAAGCCAGTGGACCTGGCTTTGGCGCGTGCGAAGGAATGCGCGTTAGCGGTTGGTGCGGCTAACGTGACCTGCATGATGGGATTCCAGCGCCGCTTCGATCCAACCTTTGAGGCATTAAAGATGCGTTTGGTAGCCGGTGAAATAGGTGAACCGGAGATGTTAATTGTGACCAGCCGCGATCCAGGCGCTCCGCCGGTGTCATACTTAAAAAGTTCGGGAGGAATATTCAAGGATATGTTGATTCATGACTTTGATATTTTCCGCTGGATACTCGATGATGAGGCGGTCAGCATATCCGCCACCGGCAGTTGCCTGAGTGATCCCGCGATTGCAGAGTCCGGAGACATCGATTCCGCTGTAGTGACCATCCGTACCCGCCGCGGTCGCTTATGCCAGATCAATACCAGCCGCCGCGCAGCCTATGGTTACGATCAGCGCTTTGAAGTACTGGGTAGCAAAGGCATGCTTCAGGCTGGCAATCACAAGCCAACCGAGGTAGTGGCTTCGACTGCCCAAAACGTCAGCCAGGACAAACCTGAACACTTCTTTCTTGAGCGCTATCGCGCCGCTTATGCCCGTGAAATTGCGCATTTTTTTGATGTACTGGTGAATGGCGGCGCGGTTCGCACCACAATCGATGACGGTGTTGCGGCGTTAGCGTTGGCCGAGGCAGCAACCTTGTCATGGCGTGAAAATCGCACGATAGAACTATCCCAATGAGATCCTAATGAACGCACATCAGACTTTAAAAATTGGCATAGTCGGACTAGGTCGTTTAGGTCGGCGACATGCAGAAAACTTGCTACAGCACGTTCCGGGTGCGACGCTTGTGGCCGCCTGTAGTCCGCTTGAAAGCGAGTTAACGTGGGCTAAACAGACGCTTGGTATCAGTAATCTGTATCTGGACTACGAGGCGCTACTAGCGCACGAGGGGCTTGATGCGGTGTTTCTGGTGACGCCGACCTCAATGCATCCGCAGCAAATCATTCAGGCGTTACGGGCTGGTAAGCACGTATTTTGTGAGAAACCGTTATCGCTGGACCTGGATGATTGTCGTCGTGTAAATGCCGAGGCAACGCTGCATCCGCACTTGAACGTGATGATTGGCTTCGTGCGACGTTTTGATGCTAGCTATCAGGATGCTTATAAAAAGATCCAGTCCGGCAGCATTGGGCAGCCGTTCATGGTGTACTCGCAAACCTGCGATCAATTTGATCCAGAGGGGTTCTTTGTCAATTTCGCCCCTACCAGCGGCGGTATTTTCCTTGATTGCAGCGTGCATGATATTGATCTTGCGCGATGGATGCTGGGCAATCCCAAGCCGGTACGGGTTTATGCCAGCGGCACGATTGCAATACATCAGGGATTAGAAGCCTGCGGTGACGTCGATAATGGGGTGGCGATTTGTGAGTTTGAGAACGGCCGCATTGCGACATTTTATGCCTCGCGCACAATGCCACATGGGCATGAAACAGTGACAGAGGTAACAGGTACGGCAGGGCGACTCACGATAGGACGCAATCCCCGCCAACATCGTGTCGAAATTGCAGATGCGACCGGAATCCGGAATGAATGCACGCCTACTTTCTTCGACCGCTTTGAAGATGCTTTTCTGAGTGAGGCGACTTATTTTGTTAACGCCATACGCAAGCAGGAGCCGTTAAGTCTGACACTGGACGATGCGACCGAGGCGACCAGGATTGGGATAGCAATGCGCGAATCGTTAGTGTCGAAATTGCCTGTGATGTTGTGAAAATAACGTGAATTGACGTTGAAAGGCGTCACATCAAATGTCAGTACGTGTCAGTACGTGTCAGTACGCCCGAGGGGGCTGGCACGTTAAGATGGTCTCTTTCACACGCGCCAGGCCCTATTGACCCACCGCTCATGTCCGCCGTGGGTCAGTTATTCATCATAACCGTCGATTGCGTTGGCCTCTTCAACATTCAATTCCAGCCGGTACGCCAGCGCAATGAACAATGCCTGACATAAACACATGGCGTTGGTGAGCGATCTGAATGCGAAGGCGCTGCCTTCCTTTACCGTCAACGACACAGTTGCGTGTTTTGCTAATGGACTGAGCTGACTGTCTGTGATAACTAATGTCTTCGCCTGATGATGATGCGCTAACCGCACACAAGCCTGCGTTTCTTTACCATACGGGGTAAAGCTAATAGCAATCAAAACATCATTTTTGCCGATACTGCGGATTTGCTCCCGGAACATGCCACCAAGTCCAGATAATATATGCACGCGCTTGTTGGTGTGCTGCAACGCATACACGATATAAGTGGCGATAGGAAACGAGCGGCGCACACCGATCACATAGATGTTCTCAGCTTTATGCAAAAGCTTGACCGCTTCTTCGAAACGGGTCTCGTCCAGTCCGCTCAATAATTCATCCAGGCCGCTACGACTGGCATCGATAAATTCGCGCGCCATGGCGCCGCTTTGTAGCGGAGAGGCTTTAGTTTCTATCAGCTTGCGAATGCGTTGTTGATAATTTGGTGAGGGGCCGGTCTGCGCAGTGTAGGCATCCCTGAACACGGCCTGCATTTCACTAAAGCCTGTAAACCCAAATTGTTTTGCAAAGCGCACGATAGCTGAGGGTTGCACATCACAATGCTCAGCGATGTCACTGATGCGTTCCAGCATTAAACTGGTGCGATGCTGCTCAATATATTTGGCAATGATTTTAAGTTGCTTGGAAAGAGTGGGATATTTATCCGCTATTTGCAGCATTAATTGATCGACTGTAGCAGTTTCCGCCATGTTGTTCCTCTTTAGTATTTTTTGGACCTACGCAAAATCGCTCTGGCGGCATTGTGCTCTCTTGGCCACCTACGCGGTTCGGCATTAGCATATTGTCTTCGGCTGCAGGTTGCGCAAATCCGTTGGTGGGACACTATCTATGTACTGATTATAAGGAATATTTTATATTTGAAAATTAAATTCTAAAATTAAAATTAAATGAAAAAAAAGTTGCATTATGTCTCCGCTTGTTCTATTGTTTAGTGCCGATTAGCTAAAAGCTAGTCGTCGGCATCAAAGTACCGCACCTTATAGTTCGGACAAAATAAAATTGGAGATAAAAATGCAACAATATAGATCGAGATGGCTCTTGAAGGTCTTAATGGTCGCGGCCATGGTCGTGTCGGCCGTATCGGTCAACGTAGCGTATGCCATGAACGAAAAATTTGTTCTTATCAGCCACGCGCCAGATTCTGATTCCTGGTGGAATACCATAAAAAATGCTATCAAGCAAGCCGGTGAAGATTTTAGTGTCACTGTCGATTATCGTAATCCTCCAAATGGTGATCTGGCCGACATGTCGCGCTTAATTGAACAAGCGGCGGCGCGCAATTACGATGGCGTGATTGTTAGTATTGCCGATTACAGCGTGCTGAAAAAAGCCATGCTCAACGTCACGGCGAAAAAAATTCCGTTAGTCACCATTAATTCCGGTACGCAGAAACAAAGCGAAGAATTAGGGGCGATTATGCACGTTGGTCAGCCAGAATATGACGCTGGCAAGGGTGCGGGAGAAAAGGCTAAAGCCGCCGGTATCAAATCGTTCTTGTGCGTCAATCATTACGCTACCAATCCATCTTCGTTCGAGCGTTGCCGCGGTTTTGCTGACGCGCTTGGCGTTGACTACAAAAAATCAACATTGGACGCAGGCCAGGATCCGACTGGTATAGAGAGTAAAGTGTCCGCCTATTTACGCAACAATCCAGGGACGCAAGCGGTGTTGGCACTGGGCCCGGATTCTGCTGGGCCAAGCTTGCGCGCTTTGCAAAAAATGGGTCTGAAAGGAAAAATGTGGTTTGCTACTTTTGACTTATCTGATGAAATTGCGAAAGGTATTCAGGACGGCTCAGTGCAATTTGCGATTGATCAGCAACCCTATTTGCAAGGCTATATTCCGGTCGCCGTGCTGGCAATTATGAAGCAGTCCAAGACTTCCGACGTCGCCACGATACAAGCCCAATTGAAGGGTAATCCAAAGTTTCAGGCGCGTCTTGCCGAGTATGGTCTGGCCCCGATTTATGGGCCACGCCATATCAGCTCCGGCCCGGGCTATATTACTAAAGATAATATCGCTAAAGTTCTAAAATACGCAGGGCAGTATCGTTAAGGGTTTTTCTTCATAGCGATCTATCAGGTGTTTGTTTGTCGCCCGATATGGAGACTACAAAAGAATAACGCGAAGAATATTCTGACTCCGATCGGGCGCTTAATTGGCGAGTTTGATGTCGTTTTAAAAAGCACCGGGCTGCTCTCAGGAAGCCGGACACGGGCATGAATCAAGGATCAAGGATCACCGATCAAATCACAGATTACAGATCACTGGTTACTATCAGCAAAAGTCAAAAAACTAAGTAGGAGACATTGTATGAGTTCACATAGCGCACATGCTGAGAGAGTCGCGCCTGTAATCAACGAACCGACGGAAAAAATGCAGAGTGCTCAGGATGAACGGGTGCGCTCAGAGGGCGGCTTAAAACGGTTTTTGGGCCGCCCGGAATTTGCCTCGCTCGCTGGTGTCATTCTGGTGTTCGTGATTTTTGGGGTAACCGCTGGCGATTCCGGCATGTTTAATCTCGACGGTATCGTTAACTGGATGCAAGTTGCTGCCTATCTGGGTCTGATCGCCGTCGGTGCCTGTACGCTAATGATCGCAGGCGAATTCGATTTATCAATAGGATCAATGATTGGTTTTGCCGGCATGATGGTGGCGATTCCAACGGTGTATTTTCACTGGCCATTTTGGCTCGCGGTCGTGTTTGCTTTTGCCGGATCGATGGCATTGGGCTGGTTAAATGGCTATCTGGTGATCAAGACCCGCTTGCCATCGTTTATCGTCACATTGGCTTTCCTGTTTATTCTGCGCGGGTTAACGTTGGCGCTTTCCATTATGTTTGCCAATCGCACCATTGTCAGCGGCGTCGGTGAATATGCTGCGAAAGACTGGCTTGGTAACGCGTTCTTTTCAGGTACCGTCGGCCATGGTTTGTTCCGCTGGATGGCGCAACAACACTGGATCGCGACCACCGATTCAGGCGCGCCGCTAGTGGGTGGAATACCCAAAGTGATTGTCTGGTGGATTGTATTGGCCATCGTGGCCAGCTTTGTTTTGGCGCGGACCCGTTTTGGTAACTGGATATTTGCAGTCGGGGGTGATGCCAATGCGGCCAAGAATGTCGGCGTGCCGGTGCGCCGCGTAAAAATCACCTTGTTTGTATTCACTGCATTTTGCGCGTGTCTTTTTGCTGTATTACAAGTCGCCGATGTAGGCTCCGCTGCCGCAGATCGCGGATTACAAAAAGAATTTGAAGCCATCATCGCAGCCGTCATCGGTGGTGCCTTGCTTACCGGTGGTTACGGTTCGGTGATCGGCGCTTGCTTTGGGGCACTGATATTTGGTGTGGTTCAGATTGGGATTTCTTATACCAATCTTAATTCGGATTGGTTTCGCGTCTTTCTGGGCGTGATGTTGCTGGTTGCTGTTTTATTCAATAACTATGTCCGTCGCCGTGTGACGGAGGCGAGGTAATGATGCGTGAAACAATTCTTGCTTTGGAAAATGTCAGTAAATTTTTTGGCTCCGTGATTGCATTGCAAAACGTCACTCTGCGCTTGAAAAAAGGCGAAGTGCATTGCCTGCTTGGCGATAACGGCGCAGGAAAATCAACCTTGATCAAGACCTTAGCCGGGGTGCATAAACCCTCCGAAGGACAGTACCTGGTTGACGGCAAGCCGGTTTCTTTTAACTCGCCAAAAGAGGCGCTGGATGTCGGCGTCGCCACGGTATACCAGGATTTAGCGTTAGTGCCGTTATTGTCGGTCGCGCGTAATTTCTTCATGGGTCGCGAACCGACTAAAAAAGTATTTGGCATTACGGTCATGGATATGCAATACGCAGCGCGGACCGCCACTGAAAAGCTTGCCGAAATGGGCATCATGGTGCGCGATCCGCATCACGCAATTGGCACCATGTCGGGCGGAGAAAAGCAGTGCCTCGCCATTGCGCGGGCGATTCACTTTGGCGCACGGGTGCTGATTTTGGATGAGCCTACCGCTGCGCTGGGCGTCAAGCAATCGTTTAACGTACTCAAGCTGATTCATAAAGCACGCGAACGTGGGATTTCGGTAATTTTTATTACTCACAATGTACATCACGCCTACCCGATTGGAGACGCATTTACGTTACTCAATCGCGGTAAATCTATGGGTACTTTTACCAAAGATAACGTGTCCAAAGAGGCGGTGCTGGACATGATGGCGGGTGGCGCAGAAATGCAGACGCTGATGAATCAACTCGAAGGTATCAGGATTTAAGAGGAATTATTCATGACTACATCATCAGTTGCATCGGCAACCCTTTTTGAACCAGATCGCGCACGCGATATCATTTGCCTGGGACGTTTGGGGGTGGATCTATACGCCCAACAAATTGGGGCGCGCCTTGAAGATGTTACCAGCTTTGCCAAATATCTTGGTGGCTCCTCGGCTAACATTGCGTTTGGTTGCGCGCGTTTAGGCTTGAAGTCAGCAATGCTGGCGCGCGTCGGCAATGAACACAACGGGCAATTTTTGACCAATGCACTGGCCGCAGAAGGGTGTGATGTCAGCCACATTAAGATTGATCCTGATCGACTGACGGCGATGGTCATGCTGGGGCTCAAGGATAAGGAAACCTTCCCATTAATTTTCTATCGAGAAAATTGCGCCGATATGGCGCTTGCGCAAGAAGACATTGATGAGTCCTTTATTGCGTCAAGCAAGGCATTGTTAATTACAGGTACGCATTTTTCGACCGCGAATGTTCATCGCACCAGTAGTCTTGCGCTAGATTATGCCCATCGGCACAACGTGCGCACGGTGCTCGATATTGATTATCGCCCGGTGTTGTGGGGACTGACTGACAAAGGCGATGGCGAGACGCGCTTCATTGCAGACCAGAGCGTAACGGCCCATCTGCAGGCCATCTTGCCGAAGTTTGATCTGGTCGCTGGTACAGAAGAGGAATTCATGATCGCCGGTGGCGGTAGCGATATTATCGCCTCGCTGCAAGCGGTGCGCGCCGTCAGTCACGCGACCTTAGTTGTCAAGCGCGGTCCGCTCGGTTGCGCGGTGATCCGGGGACCGATTCCGGCCAGTCTGGATGTTGCTTTCAACTATCAGGGTGCGCGCGTTGAAGTACTAAACGTATTGGGAGCCGGTGACGCATTTTTGTCAGGTTTTTTAAAAGGTTGGCTCAACGGTGACGATGATGAGACTTGCTGCCGTTACGCCAACGCTTGTGGCGCATTGGTCGTGTCCCGGCACGCTTGCGCACCGGCGATGCCGACACCGGTTGAGCTAGCGTATTTTCTCGCTAATAGTGATCGCTTGCAACGACCAGATCTGGATGCTCACTTGACACGTTTGCATCGCGTGACGACGCCGCGCCGCGCGTGGAACGAAGTCAACGTCTTTGCGTTCGACCATCGGAACCAGTTTTTTGAATTGGCGCGTGAAAGCGGTGCAGCAGAGTCGCGCTTGTCTGCATTAAAGTGCTTGCTTGTCGAGGCCGTAGCAGAGACGGAACAGGCGCTGGGACTACAAGGCAAGATCGGCGTTTTGATTGATGATCGCTATGGACAGGATGCGTTGAATGCTGCCACCGGTCGCGGCTGGTGGGTCGGGCGCACAGTTGAAATGCCGCTGTCGAACCCGCTTCAGTTCGATTATGGTCGTTCAATTGGTTCTCACCTTATCAGTTGGCCCAAGGAGCATGTGGTCAAATGCCTGGTGCAGTTCCACCCCGATGATACGGTGGAAAATCGGCTGGAACAAGAGGCGCAAATCCGGGCACTCTATGACGCGGTGCAGATAAGCGGACATGAGTTGCTGCTAGAAATCATTCCACCCAAATCAATGCCAATCGCAGACAACACGGTAATGCGCGCCATCAAGCGATTGTACAACCTCGGTATCTACCCCGAATGGTGGAAGTTGGCGTCAATGTCGCCAGCGCAATGGGCCGAAATTGATTTTTTGATTGCCGAGCGTGATCCCTATTGTCGCGGTGTTGTGTTGCTGGGATTGAATGCGTCGGTCGCGGAACTGGCGCATGGATTTCTCGCTTCAAAAGACAGCAAGACCTGTCGTGGTTTTATGGTTGGTCGTACCATTTTTCATGCGCCTGCAAGACGATGGCTGCAAGGGGAGATCGACGATGCTTCCTTAATTGCTGAGGTGCGGACGATCTTTGAGCGACTGATTGGGGTATGGCGGGAGAGTCGCGGAAGTGCGCAGCAATCACCCCGAACAGTCCTGACAGGTCTGGTGGCAGAGCAGAATCTGGAGCACTTAGCATGAGCAACGGTTGTGGAACTATTCGGCTGACGATGGCGCAGGCGCTGGTACGTTATCTGGCCGCATTGCGCGTGGCGACCTATGATGCCGATGATCGGGTGACAGGTGATGAGCCTCTATTTGGCGGCGTGTTTGCCATCTTTGGCCATGGCAACGTCGCTGGTCTGGGCGAGGCCCTATTTCAATATCGCGAAGAACTGCCAACCTATCGGGCGCATAACGAACAGGCGATGGCACACGCCGCGATTGCCTATGCCAAGACCAATATGCGCCGTCGTATGATGGCGGTGACCAGTTCAATTGGTCCGGGCGCAACCAATTTACTGACCGCGGCTGCGCTGGCGCATGTAAATCGGTTACCGGTGTTGTTATTGCCGGGCGATATTTTTGTCTCGAGACGACCTGACCCAGTGCTACAGCAGCTTGAAGACTTTCAGGATGGCAGTGTTTCCGTGAATGATGCGTTCAAGCCATTGTCGCGTTATTTTGACCGCATCTATTATCCCGAGCAGTTATTGACGGCATTACCACGCGCGATTCAGGTCCTGACCGATGCAGCGCAATGTGGTCCCGTCACGCTGGCGTTACCGCAAGATGTGCAAACCATGGCTTACGATTATCCGCTCGCTTTTTTTAAACCGAAACTGGTGTCGTTTCGCGCTCAGCCTCCTGCTAAGGAAGATTTGCAGCAAGCCTTGACCTTACTGAAAAATGCCAGACAACCGCTTATCGTCGCCGGTGGTGGCGTTTTGTACGGCAACGCCACCGAAGCTTTGCGTAAATTCGCAGAGAAACATGGTGTGCCGGTGGCTGAAACGCAGGCCGGGAAGGGCGCTCTGTCCTGGGACCATCCATTGCAACTGGGCGCGTTAGGTGTGACCGGGTCGCCGGCGGCGAACGCCTTGGCGGATCATGCCGATGTTGTGATTGCAGTCGGCAGTCGGCTGCAGGATTTCACCACCGGCTCGCATTCTTTATTTGCGCAGGCGCAGCTGATTAGCGTCAATGTTAATCCGTGCGATGCGATGAAATGGCATGCGACCGGAATTATTGCCGATGCCAGATTGGGATTGACCGCTTTGTCCGATGGACTGAAAGACTGGCGCGCTAGCGACGCGTGGACAGTCGAGGCAACCGAGCAGGCAGAACTATGGCGTTCGACCGTCAGCGGCATCACCAACAGGCGTGAAGTAGCATTGCCCGCGTTACCTTACGATGGCGAAGTCATCGGTGCGGTACAGCGTTCGAGTAATACTTCGCCTTTGACTGACATTGTGGTGTGCGCCGCAGGAACCTTACCGGCAGAGCTGCATAAACTCTGGCGCACAACGACGCCGGGCGGGTATCACGTCGAATACGGTTATTCCTGCATGGGCTATGAGATTGCTGGCGGGTTGGGCGTTAAGCTGGCCCGGCCGGATCGCGACGTGATCGTGATGATCGGCGACGGCAGTTATTTGATGATGAACTCTGAAATCGCTACTTCGGTCATGCTGGACAAAAAGCTGATTATTGTCGTTCTGGACAATCGTGGTTATGGCTGCATTAACCGGCTGCAACAGGCATGCGGTGGCGCGCCATTCAACAACATGCTGGAAGATTGCCTGCAAGGTGGGCTGGGTGCGCCGCACATCGACTTTGCGATGCATGCCAGAGCGTTAGGCGCATTGGCGGAAAATGTCCAGACGATTGCAGCATTGGAAGCCGCGATGCTGCGTGCCCGTGCCGCTGATCGTACCTATTTGATCTGTATCGATACGGATGCTAAGCGCACCACCGAGGATGGCGGTTGCTGGTGGGAGGTCGCGGTACCTGAAGTCTCGTCGCGACACTCAGTGCAGGTGGCGCGTGAGCAATATGAACACGCCCAGTTGAACCAAAAACTCTGATTGGAAATCATCGTGACCAAACAATTTAATGTAAAAATCGGCATCAATCCAATCTCCTGGATGAACGACGATTTACCTTCATTAGGCGGTGAGACGCCGCTGGAAGTCGCGCTCGCAGAAGGTGCGCAAATAGGTTATCGCGGATTCGAGCTGGGCAATAAGTTCCCTAAAGAACCCGCGGCGTTGGCCGCTGTCCTCGGTAAGTACGCGCTGGAATGCGTCTCTGGATGGTATTCAGGGCGATTGGCGATTAATTCGGTGGCCGATGAGATTGTCGCCGTCGGACCGCACTTGCGGTTATTAGCAGAAAATGGTGCCAAGGTGATGGTGTATGGCGAAGTGGCCGATGCGATTCAGGGGCAACCAGAGCCGTTGTATAAACGGCCACAGTTTAACAGCGCTAAAGAATGGCAGGAATATGCCGACAAGTTGACCGCTTTTGCCACTTACACGCTGTCGCATGGTGTGCGCCTGTCCTACCATCATCACATGGGCGCGTATGTTGAAACCGCCGCGGATATTGACCGGTTGATGGCGCTGACGGGCGATTCGGTGGGGTTATTGTTCGATAGCGGTCACATTACCTTCGCTGGGGACGACGCGTTGGCTGTGTTAAAAAAGCACATCGCCCGCGTAGCGCATGTTCATTGCAAAGATGTGCGCCCGGCGGTCATGAAGTTAGCGCGCAATGGTAACTGGAGCTTTCTGCAAAGCGTGATTAACGGGGCTTTTACTGTTCCTGGCGATGGCGCGATTGATTTTGCGGCATTGTTACTGACGTTGTACCAGAATAATTATCAAGGATGGTTGGTAGTTGAAGCCGAGCAAGACCCCGCGGTTGCGCCCAGCTATCAATATGCCGAAATGGGTTATCAACATTTAGCGGCGCTGGTGCAGGGGATTGAAACCGGCAGTGTGCATGCCATTGCGGAGGCTGCATGCACTTACTAGTCAAAGGCAAACCGGATGGTCAAGAGATCGTCAACGTTACCCCGCAATCGGCACGATGGCATTACGTGGGTTTTGCGGCATATCGATTGGCACAGAATCAGCGACTTGACTTCAATACAGGCGCGCGTGAAATCTGTATTGTCATTCTGCGGGGTATTGTAAGCGTCCGGGCAGGCGATGCATTCTGGTCAGAGATTGGTGAGCGCCAAAGCGTGTTTGACCCTATCTCGCCTTATTCCGTGTATGTACCGCATGGGCAGAAGGTGAATGTTACGGCGCACGGTGACGCCGAAATTGCAGTGTGCAGCGCGCCAGGGCATGGCGATTTTGCGGCCCGATTGATCGAACCTGCCAGCGCCAATCGATCAGTAAGAGGGCAGGGCAGCAATACTCGCTATGTGTGCGATATATTGCCGCAAAGCGCACCTGCCGATCATTTGCTGGTGGTAGAGGTCGTTACGCCAGCTGGACATTCTTCCAGTTATCCGCCGCATAAGCATGACACCGACAACCTGCCTGAAGAAAGTGCATTGGAAGAAACCTATTATCACCGCATTAATCCGGCGCAAGGTTTTGCCTTCCAGCGGGTCTATACCGATGATCGCTCTTTAGATGAGTCGATGGCGGTTGAAAACCACGATGTGGTGATGGTTCCCAGAGGCTACCACCCGGTAGTCGCCCCTCACGGCTACGACTGCTATTACCTGAATGTGATGGCAGGTCCGAAGCGGTCCTGGCATTTTAAAAATGATCCGGCCCACGACTGGCTGATGCCGCGCTAGAACCTGCGCAATCCATAAAATAAGGTAGAAGACGCACCAACAAAAAAACCGCATAAACATTGTTGTTTATGCGGTTTCTCTATTTGTACTACTTTTGTATATTTTGTACTACTTTTGTACATTTGCACCAAAAAACTCTGGTGCCCACGGAGGGACTCGAACCCCCACACCCGAAGGCACATGGACCTGAACCATGCGCGTCTACCAATTCCGCCACGTGGGCATTTGCAGTCACCAATTAAGGTTTCTCGCAATTGCGAAGCACGAATAATACGTGCATTCATAGGGTTTGGTCAACGAAAGAGTGTAATAATAAATTATCTGAATGCACTTGATGTGCTTAAAGTCGTGTTGGAATAGAAAGTCTTTTTTTAACCATTATCAAGAACTTCCATTAATCGACATTTCATTGTTATATATCAACAAATGATCCATAAACTTCACAGACGTTTGATTCGCGGCATTCAGTTTGCTCACACATTTCAGATTACTTTAGTCCTCAGTGGGCTGATCGGCGCTTTGGTACCTCAAATGGCCATTTCTGCACCTGTTTTGCGTTGCCATATAATGCAAAGTGGGAGTACACAAATAATTGATTTTTTAGCGGGAAGTGATCCATATCAAGTTAAGGCGATAGATATTAATGGTCGCTTTCGCTTTAAGGCGGTTGTGATTGGGGACGCGCGACAAATCGCATATATCAAATTGTACATTTATGATCATGCGGAACCCAAACCAATGCTATTGCATGAGGTGAAATATCTGGCACCGGTGGCGTTGCGTGATGCTGGACCCGCTGCGCTGACAGGGGTGAATGACGTATATTCTTTGCCGATGCAACGGAATCTGCAATATGGATGCGCGTTATTAGAGGTTGCGCCATGAAGCCAGCGCACTGGTTGGCAGTGTTAGTCGGGCTAAGCACGATGAGCGAAATACAAGTGGTTTCGGCGCAAAATGCCGGACCTTCGGTATCCATTGCGTTCGTTGGCGATATCATGCTTGCTGAGGGGCCGGGTAAGGTTGTGAAGAGCGGGCGCGACCCTTTCGCACCCTTTTCGGCTATCTTGAATACCGCCGATATTCGGGTGGGGAATCTAGAATGTGTTGTGGCTACGAAAGGCACCCCTGAGCCTGATAAACCGTTCACATTCCGTGCGAGTCCTCGTACGTTAGATGTTCTGAAGCGTCATTTTGACGCAGTGGGTTTAGCGAATAACCATTCCGGCGACTACGGTCCCATCGCCTTTGCTCAAATGCTTGACCTGTTAGATAGCCGCAGTATTGGTTACTTTGGTGGTGGTCGCGATCTTCAGCAGGCGCATCGCCCCCTCCTTATCGAGCGTCATGGTTTGCGGATTGCACTGTTGGGTTACGACGAATTTTTGCCAAGAAGTTTTGAGGCCGATGTTGATAAGCCGGGAATCGCCTGGAGTGAAGATGAGCAGGTGAAGCTTGACATCGTTCGGGCGCGTACAGTATTTCACGCTGATCTTGTTATTCCGGTCATGCATTGGGGTTGGGAAGATGAGCCTGAGGCCAGCGCTCGCCAGCGACAACTAGCACGGGCCATGATTGATGCTGGCGCGGACGCGGTTGTTGGTGGTCATCCTCACGTAACGCAGAACGTTGAACAATATCGGGGCAAGCCGATTATTTACAGCTTGGGCAACTTTGTATTTAATGGATTTACGGAGCCGGCCAACATTACGGGCTGGCTGTTACGTCTTGAGCTTGATCGTCAGGGCGCACGCGCATGGCGGACCTTTACCGCGCATATAGATCACGAAGGCATTCCGCATCCAGCAGCAGGTGCTGCAGAGTTATGCTGGAAGAGAGGACAGCAGACCGCGACGCGTTGCGATGCTACGCCGGGTTGATCTATGCCCTCCTGGCGCCCTGCCCAGAGAATGTTAATCCGAACAAAAAATAAAAAAACCGCATAAACATTGATGCTTATGCGGTTTTTCTAATAGGCATTACTTAATATGCACTACCTATTGCACCAACCATCTGGTGCCCACGGAGGGACTCGAACCCCCACACCCGAAGGCACATGGACCTGAACCATGCGCGTCTACCAATTCCGCCACGTGGGCTTGAAATGTGACACTATTCAAGCTGTTTTCGTAAGTTTAGGTCTAGCCTAAATCCAGCGAAGACAGGGATTATAGATGAAATTAAACATAAGTCAACTTGACGCCGGTAGAAGGCAAGATTTATAGTGATTAAAAGTTGCTGGTTAGGACAATGGCCCTTTCCTCCGTTACACTGGGAACTATATCAAAACCTTTTATGCTCTATCTTAATTAAACTCCCGATCGACCTTTTCCCGATCCGACTATCCTACCCATCATCAACTACCCCCAACACGCCTCTTGAGCCAATACTCCTACACCATCCCTAGCCGGGAGGAAATTCTCGGCCTTCTGCGGACTTCATCCGAACCGCAAAATATCGATGCGCTTGCCGCTGCCCTTGGCGTTAACCCCGACGCAATGGAAGTGTTTGCGCGACGGCTAAATGCGATGGACCGAGACGGGCAAATCAAACCGGATCGCGCGGGCATCTATAAACTGAACAATTCTTCGGAGTTTATCGAAGGCCGCGTGAGCAGTCATCGTGACGGTTTCGGTTTTCTGATTCCGGACGATGGTGGCGGTGATGTCTTTTTGCCAGAAAAAGAAATGCAAAAAGTCCTCAATGGCGATCGCGTTAAGGCGCGCGTCATTGGCACTGACCGTCGGGGTCGCCCGGAAGGCACTATTGTAGAAGTCGTCACGCGCGCTAACACGCACGTGATCGGACGCCTGCTCAACGAAAACGGCGCCTGGGTGATTGCTCCCGAGGACAAGCGCATCAGTCAGGACATTATTCTGGCTGGTTCGCCTGGCAACGCTAAAGTCGGACAGGTGGTCAGCGTTGAGTTGACTGTACAACCGTCCCGCTTTACGCAACCGGTCGGCAAGATTTCTGAAGTTTTAGGGGATATTGATGATCCCGGTATGGAAATCGAGATCGCCGTGCGCAAATTTGGCGTCCCGCATGAATTCTCGGCCGCGGCAACCAAAGCGGCATCTAAGCTGCCGAACGTGGTGGTGGATAGTGATCTGTCGGAGCGCGTCGATTTGCGCGATGTTCCATTGGTCACCATTGACGGCGAAGATGCCCGCGATTTCGATGATGCAGTGTATTGTGAGCCGGTCAAGATCGGTCGCACGACTGGTTATCGCCTGATTGTTGCCATTGCCGATGTCAGCCATTACGTCAAACCGAACGATGCATTGGATGTCGATGCGTTAGAGCGCAGCACGTCAGTGTATTTCCCGCGGCGCGTGATTCCGATGCTGCCAGAAAAACTTTCCAACGGCTTGTGTTCGCTCAATCCGCATGTCGATCGTCTGACGCTGGTGTGCGATGCCGTGATTACCGCCAAAGGCGAAATCAAGGCCTATCAATTTTATCCAGCGGTGATCCATTCCGCCGCACGTCTGACCTACACGGAAGTGGCAGCAGTCCTTGGTAATACCAAAGGGCCGGAAGCAGCCAAGCGCCCGGAACTGGTTCCGCATTTGTCGCATCTGTATGACGTGTTTCATGCCTTGTTGCAAGCGCGTCAGGCACGCGGTGCGATTGATTTTGAAACCACCGAAACGTACATCGTCTGCAATGCAGCGGGCAAGATTGAAAAGATACTGCCACGCACCCGTAACGATGCGCACAGACTGATCGAAGAGTGCATGCTGGCCGCTAACGTGTGCGCTGCAGATTTGCTTGAGCGTCATAAGCATCACGGCCTGTATCGCATTCATGCCAGTCCGACCAAAGAAAAGCTCGCCGTTTTACGCACATTTTTGAAACAAGTCGGTTTGACACTGGCTGGCGGCGATACGCCTTCGGCCTCGGATTATGCTGCATTGATGCCAGCGATTAAGGCACGTCCGGATGCGTTATTGCTCCAAACCATGCTGTTGCGATCAATGCAGCAAGCGGTTTATAATCCGGAAAATATCGGTCACTTTGGTTTGTCGTATGCGCATTACGCGCATTTCACCAGCCCGATTCGCCGCTATCCAGACCTGTTGACGCATCGGGCCATCAAGGCGATTTTGTTGGGCAAGCGCTATGAGCCGAAGGGGATGGATACCAGCGCTCTCAATACCATGCTGTCGCCTGCAGGTCGGCGCAAGCAAGCGGAAGATAAAGCCGCCGGCAAAAAGAAAAACGAAGGCAGTCTCGCTATCTGGGAAGCACTCGGCGTCCATTGCTCTGCCAATGAACGACGTGCCGACGAAGCATCCCGTGATGTTGAGGCGTGGCTGAAGTGCTACTTCATCCGCGACAAGCTCGGCGAAGAATTTACCGGGACCATTTCAAGCGTTGCGACGTTCGGTATTTTTGTTCAGCTTGACGCGTTGTACATCGAAGGATTGGTCCATGTCACCGAACTCGGCGCGGATTATTTTCAGTACGACGAGGCGCGGCATGAACTGCGTGGTGAGCGCACGGGTAAGCGATATCAGTTGACCGACCGCGTCACGGTGCAGGTTAGTCGCGTTGATCTGGATGCCCGCAAGATCGATTTGCGTCTGGTCACTGAACCGGGCATCAAGACGGTTTTAAAAAATGAAGCGCGACGTGCTGACACTGAGCATGATAAATCGCGCAGCAGAAAACCGAAGGCAAAAGTCGATACGACGCCTGCAAATAGAATACCCGCTACTAAAGCAAACAAATCCGGCAAAGTCAATGTAAGCGCTACCAAAACCAAAGTAACCAAAAGCAAAAAAGCCAAGGTCGCCATCAGTCCGGAAAAAACCACGCGCGAACCAAAAGCTTTTGCAAAACCAAGCAAGAAAAAAAGATAGAACATGAAAAGTAAAATGATATTCGGTTTTCACGCCGTCACTTCCCGTCTGCGTCACGAAGCCTCTTCGGTCGAAGAAATTTACGTCGATGCCAGTCGTGTCGACGGTCGTATGAAAGACCTGATTGGTACAGCCAAAGCTGCTAACGTGCGGGTGCTTCCCGTCGATGATCAGCGCTTGTCCAATATGGTCGGCACCCGTCGCCATCAAGGTGTGGTTGCAAAAGCCGGCGAGTTATCGCTGGCGCGCAATTTGGATGAACTGCTGGATGCGATTGACGGTCCGCCGCTACTGTTAATTTTGGATGGTATTACCGATCCGCATAATCTGGGCGCTTGTTTGCGCGTTGCTGATGGTGTGGGTGCGCATGCGGTTATTGCACCGAAAGACCGTGCAGTCGGATTGAACGCCACTGCGGCCAAGGTTGCCAGCGGTGCTGCCGAAACGATCCCGTACATTACGGTCACCAATCTAGCGCGTACCTTGCGTGAGCTTAAAGAGCGCAACATTTTGTTGATCGGTACTACCGAAGACGGTGAAAAAAGCTTGTACGAAGCTGATTTCTCCGGTCCCGCAGCATTAATAATGGGTTCCGAGGGTGAAGGCATGCGTCGTCTAACTCGTGAAACCTGTGACGTTCTGGTTCACGTGCCAATGTTCGGTTCGGTGGAAAGTCTGAACGTGTCGGTTGCGTCTGGGGTTTGCCTTTACGAAGCCCGGCGCCAGCGTATTATAAAAGGCGTGTAAGCGTTTCATCTTGAAAACCGCAGTGCGCATCAGCAAATGCATTTTGCTGATGCGTGTGTGGTTAACTTAGGCGCTTGTTCGTTGATGTGAACGGTTACGTAACTTATGAACAAACTTATGAATAAGCATTGAAACTGACGTAATAACTAAAATAAATACTCCCGCAAAATAGTAAAAAATGTAAAGCGAGATATTTGCATTGGTAACCGCGAATTTCCACATTGCTTATCGAAGCATGTTTCCCGTAATGCCAGCCGCTGTTAACCAAAATATTGCATCCGAGGCTCGCACCATCATCGTCAGCAATTCTGGACTTCGGAAGACGCTTACGCGGTTTTAGCATAAGATTAGGCCTCGTTATTGCTTTGCAATATTTTCCATTCTTTACAGTACATTAATTTAGTTTCTATGCTCAGTCGCATTCGTGAAGACATTGCCAGTATCATGGCCAGAGACCCCGCCGCCCGTACTGCCCTGGAAGTGGTGTGTTGCTATCCGGGATTGCATGCGATTGTTATGCATCGGTGGGCCGCATTCTGCTGGGAGCACAATCTCAAGCTGCTCGGACGGTTTATTTCCCTGATCGCCAGAATTCTTACCGGTATTGAAATTCATCCCGGTGCCACCATCGGTCGGCGTGTATTTATCGATCATGGCTTTGGTGTAGTCATCGGCGAGACTGCGGATGTGGGTGATGATTGCACGATTTATCAGGGCGTTACTTTAGGTGGTACTTCGCTCGGTAAAGGCATCAAACGCCATCCTACTTTGGCCCGGGGCGTAATCATCGGTGCGGGGGCAAAAATATTGGGTAGTTTTACCGTAGGTGAGGGCGCAAAAGTCGGTTCCAACGCGGTAGTGGTAAAGCCAGTGCCTGCAGGTGCCACGGCGGTAGGTAACCCTGCGCGCATCATCCAGAAAGAAACCCACAACCCGCAAGAAGACGCAGCGGCACGCATGTTTGCTGCGTATGGGGTGACCCCGAACGGCGATGATCCGTTATCTAAAGCCTTGCATGGATTGATTGACAATGCGGCTGCACAAGAACTCCAGATTGCGCGTATTGTCGCGCTGCTAAAGGCTGCGGGTATCGCTTGCGATAGCTTACCTCCTCTGGATAAATTTGATCCCGATGAACTCAATAAACTGGTCGAATAATTGTATGAATCATTCCGCCTGCAAAGCTGACTGGGTCAAGTGTCGGACGTAATCGGATATGAAGTAACTGATCGCCAACTGCCCACAGAGGCTAGCAAAATATGTCACCAAAAGTAACTTACAGGAGTCAATAATGACAGCTGAAACAATCTCTTCCGGCCACGATGATGCGTCCATCCTCGACGCATTTGAAATTCGCGTGCTAGCGGTGTTGGCCGAAAAAGAAGCATTGACGCCGGATAATTATCCCCTGTCGTTAAATACGCTGGTCAATGGGTGCAATCAGTTATCAAGTCGGGATCCGGTGATGGCTATTTCGGAATCGACGGTACTGGACGTTTTGCAGCGTCTGATGCAGCGTAAGTTGGTCCTGGAGGTCAATCAGGCGGGTGCCCGGGTTGCCAAATACGAGCACCGCATGCGTCTTAAATGGACGTTGGAGTCCGACAAACTGGCAGTCCTGACGACGCTGATGTTGCGTGGTATTCAAACCGCTGGGGAGTTGCGGATGCGGGGTAGCCGTCAGCATGAGTTTGCGACGGTCACTGAAGTCGAGACGGCGTTGCAATTTCTCATCGATAAATATCCTCCTTTAGTAGCGCGCCTCGCGAAAGGCCCGGGTACTAAAGAGCCGCGCTATGTACAATTATTGGCGGGTGATGAGATGTTGGAACAACAGCTGGTCGCTGACGCGCTCTCAAATAATGCCAGTACGACCGTCCAACGCAGTGACCGCCAGGATCGGGTGGCGATGCTGGAGGAACAGGTTGTTAATTTACGCACTCAGATTGATGCTTTAGCCAGCCAGTTTAATGAATTTAAGCGACAGTTTGAGTGACGCTGTTCGGCACGTTTTGGTACCTTTGTTGCAGCAACAAAGTTCCTAAAAAATTTCTCCTTATTTCAGCATATTGAAGAGAACGAGATCAAGATAAATGGATCGTTTTTTGCGCCAGCCTAACCCACTACGGCGTGCTTTTAATTCGAAGAATCGCAGAAATCAGGTTTTCCCCTATCCAAAAAACGGCAAAGCCCGATAGCAGCTACCCACTTTATTGTAGATGATGCTGTTATGGGTTGCGCTTACGCAGTGCAACACATTATCGGCGTCATTACGTGTCGAGGACTGAATCACGAAAGTTTTCGGTCTTGTTAGTTACTGTTGATAGCGTGCGTCGCTTCAAATTAACGACGTGCTTATATCGATGGCGTTGGCATTCACGTTTGATATTTTTAATGCAAAGTGAGCGGTTCATTCAGGACGAGCATAGCGTTGGTGCTATACGGCTTCTGGCGTGTCCAGCTTATATCGTGTGAAATTTTTGAAAGAAGTATTATGACAACAGGTATCGTAAAGTGGTTTAACGACTCCAAGGGCTTCGGTTTTATTACTCCGGATGACGGCAGTGAAGACTTGTTCGCACATTTTTCAGCAATCCAGATGGGCGGATTCAAGACTTTAAAAGAAGGCCAGAAGGTCCAATTCGATATCATGCAAGGCCCAAAAGGCAAGCAGGCTGCGAATATCCAAAATCCCTAATCTCATTGCTTATTAAGATCGTCAATGCTTAAAAAAGTATAGACGCTGCCCTATTTGTAAAAACCCACAGTCCTCTCCGGATTGTGGGTTTTTTTCTGCGCGCAACGCATGGATGCAGTGAGGTGGTCGCTGCCCTGATCAATGTTGGGATCGTCTTGCATGCCGCGATCCATCCTCCTAGCTGAATTACTCGGAGCGCCCGTGCGAACCGCATTCCCGATACTGTGCCCAGCGTACGGACTATGACTGTCCATCATGTTCGCTAAAACTGAATTTTTGCGATGACGGTGGCTCTGTACGGACCGTGTCTATATCGACCGTATTTGACTACAAGCAGAATTGTCCATGTCAACGCAGGAATTTGCCGTGCATTTGTGGGAGCTCTCCCATATTTATTTTTGCCTGGCGGCGTTATTCTGACTACGCACTTCCTCGCCGGATGGTATCACCCGCCGTGGCGGTGCAATAGGTGCGGCTGTCAAAATGCACAAGGACAATGCTAGTTATCCTGGGAACATTCAAATGTTAGCCAAAATTCTCACGCCTTCGGTACGCAAGGTGTTGGGACAAAAAGGTAACTTGCTGGACATTGCGATCCGGCAGAACGTGATTGATAACGTCAAGAAGCTCAGTCTATCTTCGACGATACTGAGCGAAGCCGTCGAGCAGAAAAAACTCATGATCGTCGGTGGCGTTTACAAACTGGCGAGCGGAAAAGTCGAGTTGGTGAAGGGTGTGAGTGCGGCAACAAAAATAGACCATTTTATGTCGACTACCACTAAATGATGTGGCGACATCTATTGCTAACTTAGCGCTCAGTTTACTTGTTAACTTTGCTGACGATCACCCCCATGACTAAGTAAGTTTACAACAAGGTACGCAGTGAAAACATGCTGCAAGGGCTGGTTCGTAAGTGCTTGTTTATACAGCAGTTAAAGATTGCGATGGCGGCGACATTCCGTAACGCAATCCTGACCCATTCTGGTGTAATAGGCCGCCGCCCGCCCGGCGGTTTTTAAATGCGCCATGACTATTTAATCTCCGCCCGCGGCCTCGGCTGCATCAATTTAAGGTGATTTTACCTCACAGATTAAGGCGTGTAACCTTAGTCCCTTCTAGCGTCAGATTTGCCATCAGACCACTATTGGTCAGTACAAATGCAAGGACTGAGGACGTGAGAGACGTGGTGTCAATGTCCCCGTTTGCACCGATTTTCAGCACCGCGACCGATGCGTCGGCACCTACCGCCCAGCCTTTGCTATTGCGGAATTTGTTTAGCGCGTCCTGCGTCATAAATAAGAAGATCAGGGCCTTGGACTGCGCACCGATTTGCAATCCTATTGAGGCAGAGGCGGTGCTGTAGTAAGCCTCTGTCCGATTGGCGATGCGCAATGCGCCTTCACCATATTGGCCACCTATCCATAGTCCAGCCGCAAGTACAGATGGAAAGACCAGCACACCGCTCGCTTTGGCGACCAGTTCGCGGGCATGTGGAGCGGCGGTATATAAGCGGGATAACGTGGTGTCGATGCCGGTGTCTATTTCGCGACGGCGCTTGCCGGGATCGGCATTCGCATCGGATGGTGATGTGGTGGTGCAACCGGTAATAGTCAATCCAGTCACTGCAAGTACTCCAGTGGCTCTCAGTATGAAATCTCGCCTAACCATGATGCCTCCATTGCGTTAATCAAAACCTGCGTTATTAATTTATTGCTGGCATTTTATGACCATGCTCATCGTGACGATGGGCGTGACGCCTGCGCCTAGCGTCTCTTGTTGAGCGTTGAGACCATCATCACAAAAAGTAGCTAATTTGAAATTGTTTAATTTGCATCGTATTGAATAATTTTAGATGAATTTAATTCAATTGCAAGATACAGAAATGGGGCGATTAGTAAAGCCGGGTGGAGTTGTTGCGCGCAATGACCCAAGTCTACATTCTGAAGAGATAATCGACTGGTTGTTGAATGATGTCGCGCAGGAAGATTGCGACAAAACGCTGCATACCGGTATTAAAGTACTAGCCTCCTCATCCTCTCCGTCAACTATGCGGCTATAAGGATGCCCCTGTTAATTAGGGCGCCCGAGAAGGTGAATCCTTTAATCGTGAGTATGCAGATGGCGGAACGGTGTCCAGTTGCCGAATGGAGAGTTACGAGTCGGCATCCGCATTGGAAGGGCGGGTAAGAAATGTTGCGCGCAGGGTCTCTTTCGTAAATCCGCGACTGGACAGAGGCGTATCCGTTACCTCAATTCCTGGCCGGTATACCCAAAGCGTCGAATGCGGCCTTCAGTATCGATCGAAATCCAACCGCCGCGTTGTCGCACAACGTCGTATTCCCAGTCTGGCAACACGTACCTGCTTAGCGTTACGTCAGTCCCGGCATAACTGTGTAGTGCCGGGCGATGCGTGTGTCCATGAATGAGTGTATCCGTCCCGGTCTCAGCAAAAAGCGTTGCGATGGCCTGTGGATTGACATCCATGATTTCCATAGATTTGTGTTGTTGTTCTTTACGGCTTTCTGTGCGCGCGCCAGCGATGATAGCCTTGCGTTGCGTCAGCGGTAAGGCGAGAAACTGTTGTTGCCATTGCGGATTGCGCACTTGGGCACGAAATGCCATGTAGTCGAGATCATCAGTGCATTGAGCGTCGCCATGCGCTAACGCCACGCGCCGACCGCCGATAAGGGCAACAAATGGATCCTGCAGTAAGGTCAGTCCAGCAACTTGCGCGAACGATTCACCCACTAAAAAATCCCGGTTACCAGCAATCCAGAAAACCGAAACACCTGCGTCGCTAATTTGACGAATGGCGGTGGCAATCTGAAGATTGTAGGGCGTCTCCAGATCATCATCCCCGGCCCAATATTCGAACAAATCTCCCAGTAAATACAGTTGCGCTGCGTGGCGTGCATGCGTGTCTAAAAAATCATAGAACGCTTGCGTGGTGCGGGGATTCGCTTCCTGTAAATGCAGGTCAGAAATGAATAGCGCAACCGCTGATGCTTGTGCTGGCGTAAAAAAAATTGCTTCGGACATAAGGCTGGCGATGGGATGATGATTCGGAATTAAATTACTTCGGCTTTTTCGATGATGACGTCCTTGACCGGGACGTCTGCAAACATACCTGTACGACTAGTCTTGACAGCCTTGATGGCGTCAACAACTTCCATGCCTTCAGTAACTTTGCCGAAAACGCAGTAACCCCAACCGTCTTGACCTGGGTAGTCGAGAAAGCTGTTGTTCTGAATGTTGATGAAAAACTGGGCAGACGCAGAATGCGGGTCTGAAGTACGCGCCATTGCCAATGTGTACGGCAAATTTTTCAGGCCGTTTTTAGCTTCGTTCTCCACTGTATCGTTGGTTGGCTTTTGTTTCATGCCAGGCTCAAAACCGCCGCCCTGCACCATGAAACCGTCAATTACGCGATGGAAGATGGTACCGTTGTAATGACCGGAATTGACATAAGCAAGAAAGTTCTCAACGGACTTCGGTGCTTTTTCTGCCTCTAGTTCGATGGTAATGTTGCCGTAGTTTGTGGTCAGAATGACTGTCATGATGTTCCTTATGGGTTAACAGGTAAAAATTGCTATTTGAGAATTGTTATTTGAGGATTGTTATTTGAAAATTTAAAACGCTGACCAGATACACATGTTCGTATCCGGTCTATTTGAAACTTTAGCGTGCGCTGCTTTTCGCGACTGCCGCGAGAATGCCAATTGGCCGAAATCGGGCTACCTTCGGAATTGTGGTCGCTAACCTCCTATAATAACCCGGAGCGTCTAGTTTACTTGGTGATGGTCGCAGACTCAATGACGACTTGTTGCACCGGCACATCTTGTGCGCCGGTTTTTACCTTTTTGATCTTGTCGACGACATCCATGCCCTGAATGACTTTGCCGAATACTGCGTAACCGTAACCATCTTGTCCCGGATAATTCAGGAACTGATTGTCATTGGTATTAATAAAGAATTGGGCACCGGCAGACTGTGGATCGGAAGTACGTGCCATCGCGACAGTGTATTGCGCATTTTTTAAGCCGTTCTTGCCTTCGTTTTCTACCTTGTTCGGTGCTGCCTTTTCGTTCATTTTTTTGTCAAAGCCGCCGCCCTGAATCATGAAACCATCAATCACACGATGGAAAATGGTGCCATTGTAGTGGCCGGTATTAACGTAACTTAGAAAATTTTTGACAGTCTTTGGCGCTTTTTCTGCATTTAGCTCAAGGACAATATCGCCCATATTGGTTTTTAGCATGACGTGCGGCATGTCAGCAGCGTGTGCCGTAGAAAATGCGAAAGTCAGCGAGATAGCGGCGACTGACGATACCAGCGCGCGAGAAAAACTGCGGCGTGAAATCGATGTTGCGCCTGGTGGCTTGCCGTGCTTGGAGCTTTGCATAAAATATCCCTTGGGGGTGAGTAATGAGGTAATGCGACATTTATAATGCGTCAATCTGTGTCCTGTGTGCAATATACCAGAGCTTGAGCGTCGCGCTCTGGTGACAATACGGGTATTTGCTCGCGAGTTTAAGGTAAGAGTTGCGATTTTGCTTTTCCGCAATGCGTGGTTGTCTGGTTGTTTGATATACTGCGGCGAAAAGAAGCATTTTATCAAACTAAGCAACGCAGAAGAGATTTGGCGATGATGTCGGCGCAACGAGGCGTATTTCAAGGATGGAATATGCAAAGACCGCTACTGTCGCACAACAGATTCTGTGTCTGAACCAGTAGATTCCATGAGTAACCTGAAAATATATAACACGTTGGCGCGCGCGAAGCAGCCGTTTTCCCCTATTGTGCCGGGCAAGGTGCGCATGTACGTGTGTGGCATGACCGTGTATGACTACTGTCATCTCGGTCACGCGCGGGTGATGGTGGTATTTGACATGGTGCAACGCTGGTTGCGGCACACCGGTTTTGACGTAACGTATGTGCGTAACATCACCGATATCGATGACAAGATTATTCGCCGGGCGGTCGAGAATGGCGAGACTATCTCGCAATTGACGACCCGTTTTATCGCCGCTATGGATCAGGACGCAAAGGCGCTGGGCGTACAAAAGCCCGATCATGAGCCACGTGCCACCGAATATGTACCGCAAATGCTTTCTTTAATCGGCAAGCTTGAAAGCAACGGTCTGGCCTATAAGGCGACCGATGGTGATGTCAATTATTCGGTGAGGGATTTTCCGGGATATGGCAAGCTGTCGGGTAAATCGTTGGACGATTTGCGGGCAGGGGAGCGGGTTGAGGTGAATACCGGCAAGCGCGATCCGTTGGATTTTGTCCTATGGAAGGCCTCTAAGGAGTCCGAACCGGCAGAGGTAAAATGGGCTTCGCCCTGGGGGTCAGGTCGCCCGGGTTGGCATATAGAGTGCTCGGCGATGGCCGAACATTTAATGGGCGAACAATTTGATATCCACGGCGGTGGTCAGGATTTGCAGTTTCCTCACCATGAGAACGAAATCGCCCAATCTGAAGGCGCATCTGGCCATCAATTCGTCAATTACTGGATGCATAACGGCTTCATTCGTGTCGATAACGAAAAAATGTCCAAATCTCTTGGCAACTTTTTTACGATACGCGAGGTACTCAAAAAATACGATGCCGAAGTTGTTCGATTTTTTATTTTGCGTGCCCATTACCGCAGTCAGCTTAATTATGCAGATAGCAATCTGGATGACGCCAAAAACGCGTTGACGCGTCTCTACACCGCGTTGAAAGAGGTGCCGCCCGACGATGCGTTATTCGACGCGAACGAGGCGCACGCGGTGCAAACGGTAGAGGCGATGAATGATGACTTCAATACGCCCGCTGCAATCGCTATACTGTTCGATCTTGCCAATGAGGTTAATAAAACGAAGTCGGCGACGTTGGCAAGACAATTGAAGGCGCTGGGCGCTAATTTGGGATTTCTGGGCCGTGAGCCAGACGATTTTCTAAAGGGACGTGCTACAGGGGAATACGCTGTTGAGGGGGCTGTCGGTTTATCTGAAGAAAGCATTCAGTTGAAGATCGAAGCGCGTCTGGCAGCGAAGAAAGCCAAAGATTTTTCTGCTGCAGACGGCATTCGCGCCGAACTGCTAGCGGCAGGGGTCCTGCTGGAAGACAAGCCGAGTGGTCTAACTGAATGGCGGAGGACTTAGGTCGCATGCAAAATATAATTACTGCCGATAACAAACTGCACGTGGCCGCCTATTGGGAAGACGCTAAAGTAGAGTTGATGAAGCGCGACCGTATCATGCGCAAATTGATACCGCAATTTGGCGATTTGCACCTGACCGGACGCAGTGAACCGTTCACCACTTTGGCGCGCTCGGTCATCGGACAACAAATTTCGATTAAATCGGCAGAAGCCGTTTGGCAGAGATTTCTGTTAATCTGCCCCAAATGCTCGCCTTCCCAAGTGTTGAAGGCGGGCCACGAACAACTGGCTGCCTGTGGCTTGTCTAAGCGCAAGGCAGAATATATCCTCGATCTGGCTGAACATTTCAAAGCAAAACGGGTCCATGCGGACAAGTGGGCCAGCATGGATGACGAAGACGTTATCGCAGAGTTGATTCAGATTCGCGGTATTGGTCGCTGGACTGCGGAGATGTTTCTGATATTCAATCTGCTTCGCCCGAATATTTTGCCCTTGGACGACGTGGGGTTATTAAAAGGAATTAGCGTGAATTACTTCTCGGGCGAACCGGTGTCGCGTAGCGATGCGCGTGAAGTTTCGGCCAACTGGGAGCCGTGGCGTACTGTTGCCACGTGGTATTTATGGCGTAGCCTGGAACCATTACCGGTAGAATATTAACATTCGGGATGTCGGGCGAAGTAATGCGTACCAATGCTTGGTTTAAGGGCATTGGTGAGGGACACAGAAAAATAAAGATTCGGCGCAGTAATGTACCTTTCAGGTAAATGCCTCTCCGGCGCTGTGCAAAAACAAAGGAACACCATGAGTAAGACCACATTTCTTGGCTTTGAACAGTCGATTGCTGAACTTGATGGAAAAATAGAAGAGTTGCGCTTTGTACAGGACGATTCTGCAGTCGATATCTCCGAAGAAATCGACCGTTTATCCAAAAAAAGCCAACAACTGACAAAAGACATCTACGCCAAGCTGACGCCATGGCAAGTGTCACAAATTGCACGTCACCCGCAACGTCCGTACACGATGGACTACGTCAACGAGATGTTTACGGACTTTCATGAGCTGCACGGCGATCGCACCTACGCCGATGATCAGTCCATTGTCGGTGGACTGGCCCGTTTTAACGGTCAGGCTTGCATGGTGATCGGGCATCAAAAAGGCCGTGATACCAAAGAGCGGGCGCTACGTAACTTCGGCATGCCAAAGCCTGAAGGTTACCGCAAAGCATTACGTTTGATGAAAGTAGCTGAAAAATTTGGCTTGCCGATTTTTACCTTTGTCGATACGCCCGGTGCATTCCCCGGTATCGATGCTGAAGAGCGCGGTCAGTCGGAAGCAATTGGACATAATCTGTATGCGATGGCGGAACTGAAAGTGCCGCTAATTGCGACTATCATCGGCGAAGGCGGCTCCGGTGGCGCGTTGGCGATTGCGGTCGGCGACGCAGTATTGATGTTGCAATACTCGACTTACGCAGTGATCTCACCAGAAGGTTGTGCATCAATTTTGTGGAAAAGCGCCGAGCGCGCAGCAGATGCCGCAGACGCATTGGGTTTGACCGCGCACCGCCTTAAAGCAATGGGCCTGATCGACAAGATCGTCAATGAACCTCTCGGTGGCGCGCATCGCGATCCCAAGCAAATGGCGGGATTGTTGAAACGTGCGTTGGCTGATACATTGCGTCAATTCCAAGGTGTTAAAACCAAGGATTTGCTAATTGCCCGGCATGAAAAATTGATGGGCTACGGCAAATTTAAAGAAATTTCAGCGGCAGAGTAGATATAAATTCGAAGGCAAATCCGGTGGCAAATCCGCAAACGGTCAGTATGACCGCACAGTTTGAGAGCGCGCTGAAAAGTATTATTCAGCGCGCTTTTTCTATTTCTTTTAACGGTGACACGGAAAGCCAGTCATCTGTCGATGCGCCGGTCCCATCTTCATTGGCAATCGCGTATAGCGGTGGTCTGGATTCGTCCGTGTTGCTGGCGTTGGCAGCCCAGTATGCTGCTGACCATCAGGTCAAGTTAAGCGCTTTTCATGTACATCACGGGATTAGTCCCAACGCAGATCATTGGCTGGCCCATTGCGCTGCTGAGTGCGAACGGCTGGGCGTCAATTTTGATCAGCGGCGTATCGCGTTGCGTAACGCCGATAAAACCGGCGTCGAAGAGGCCGCTCGCAATAGTCGTTATGCTGCATTAGGCGAGATGTGCCGTCAGCATCAGGTGCCGTTATTATTAGCCGCCCATCATATCGACGATCAGGCAGAAACCGTCTTGCTGCAATTGTTGCGGGGTTCTGGCGTTGCTGGATTGTCGGGCATGGATGCCGTCAATGCAGCGCCCACTTTGTTGGGCGATCCAACCTTATTAATGGCGCGACCCCTGCTGACAATATCGCGGGCGCAACTTGAAGATTATGCGACCACGCATGATATTACGTACGTTGAGGATGAGTCGAATCACGATCCACGCTATGCCAGAAACGCGCTGCGTCATCAACTGATGCCGGTATTAAGCCAGTATTTCGTCGGCTTTCAGGAACGTTTAACGCGCACCGCCGGCCACATGCAATCTAGTCAAAAATTATTGGTGGAGTTGGCGGCGCAAGACATGCGTGAGTGCGCTGGCGACAATTGGTTAGCGCTTGAAAAAGTGCGGCAGCTAAGTGCGGCACGTATCGATAATTTATTACGTTATTGGTTTGGTCTGCACGATCTGCGCATGCCCTCTAGCGCATGGCTTAGTGAAATGCGGGATCAACTGTTATCGGCAAAAGCCGATGCGCAACTTTGTGTCACGCATCCGGAATGCCATATCAGACGCCATCGGAACCGGGTTTTTCTGACGCCGCGCGATGATCTTGATCGGGAAGAGATCGATCCAATCCCTTTCCGCTGGAACGGTGAGGCAGAACTGGCTTTTCCCATTTACGGCGGCGTTCTGCATTTTGACGCATCGGAACAAGGTGTGGCGGCCGACTGGCTAAGCCAGCAACCGCTGCAATTACAATATCGTAGCGGCGGCGAACGTATGAAGTTGGCCTTTAACCGGCCAACTAAAGCCTTGAAATATCTCTATCAGGCTGCCGATATACCGGCTTGGGAGCGCGAATGTTTGCCTTTGGTGCGTGCCGGAGCAAAGTTGCTGTTTGCCGCAGGGATTGGCTTTGATTGCCACTTATTGGCAGAAGAGGGCGGGGGCAATGTCACGTTACGTTGGAAGGCCGACAATTTATCGTTGCGTAAGGTATTTCCGGAGCTGCGCCTGGCGGAGCAGTTGTAGACAGCCCTGAAGGCGGCTTGTTGCCGCAATAGTGTGCGCCTCACAGTCAAAAACTGCAAAAATGGGGTGAAATAGTTCACTTGGCAGGGTTGATGACCACTTTACCCATGTTTGGCTTGTCACATTAAGGCTTAACAGGTAAAGTTGAGGGTTGGAATTTTTAGCATCCTGCCATTATCTCTTAGCACTTTATTGCCCACTCTCTCTACCTTATGGCTTTAATCGTCCACAAATACGGCGGCACTTCGATGGGCTCTCCTGAGCGTATCAAAAATGTCGCTAAGCGCGTTGCCAAATGGCATAACGCGGGCCACCAGATCGTCGTCGTTCCGTCGGCAATGTCAGGTGAAACTAACCGCCTGTTAGGGTTGGCAAAGGAAATTAATACCAATCCCGACCCGCGCGAGCTAGACATGCTGGCCGCAACCGGTGAGCAAACGTCAGTCGCACTATTAGCGATGGCGTTGCAGGCGATTGGTCAACCCGCCGTGTCGTACGCGGGCTGGCAAGTCGTAATCAAGACCGATTCGGCACATACCAAAGCACGCATACACTCCATCGACGACGTTAAAGTACGACGTGATCTGGATGCCGGTAAAGTCGTGATTATTACCGGTTTTCAGGGTGTCGATGAAAACGGCAATATCACTACGTTAGGTCGCGGCGGGTCTGATACCTCAGCCGTAGCCGTCGCTGCGGCAATGGGCGCAGCCGAATGTCTGATTTATACCGATGTTGATGGTGTCTATACCACTGATCCACGCGTGGTATCCGATGCCCGCCGTTTGAATACGGTGACTTTCGAAGAGATGCTTGAGATGGCCTCGCTAGGCTCCAAAATTCTGCAAATTCGCTCGGTCGAATTTGCCGGAAATTACAAGATGCCAACCCGCGTGCTGTCCTCGCTAACTGACCCCTTAATGCCGCTGGAACAGGAAATGATTTCTGGCACACTGATTTCGTTTGAGGAAGATACAAAGATGGAACAAGCTACGATTACCGGCATCGCATTTAGTCGCGATGAAGCAAAAATTACCGTGATCGGCGTGCCTGATCGTCCAGGAATTGCCTATCAGATCCTGGGTGCAGTTGCCGAAGCCAATATTGAAGTCGATATGATTATTCAGAACCAGTCGATGGACGGCAAAACCGATTTCACCTTCACCGTCTCGCGTAGTGATTACGATAAAACCATGGGTGTGCTCGACAGCAAAGTAAAAGCACATGTTGGTTCGGGCAACATCGTAGGCGATAATAAAGTATCCAAGGTCTCGGTAGTCGGTGTCGGTATGCGCAGCCACGTGGGAATCGCGTCGCAAATGTTTCGTACCTTATCGGAAGAGGGTATCAATATCCAAATGATCTCTACCTCCGAAATCAAGATATCTGTATTGATCAACGAAAAGTACATGGAGTTGGCCGTACGTGCATTGCACAAAGCGTTTGAGCTGGAAAAAGTCCAATAGAATTTAATTTTGCCTTTTATGGCAAAAAAGACAGACTTTTTATTGACCAAGTTCGTTTGAAAAGATATCATGCGTAGCCTTGCTGCAGCGATATCATGATGTAGCAGCAAGTTTGGAGGCGTGGCCGAGTGGTCGAAGGCACTTCCCTGCTAAGGAAGCATATGGGCTTAAACCTGTATCGTGGGTTCGACTCCCACCGCCTCCTCCAAGAATGATAAGCCCCTGATTCGTCAGGGGCTTTTTCATATGTGGCGTCGATGAGTATCCGCCCTTATATGGGCTTCAGATGGACGGGGAGATGCTAACGGCGACGCTCTCCGAGCCACTTGTTTTTAGGTGCGCTGTATCGCATTTGTACCGGGCACCGGCTGGTTTCCTTAGGTGTCCGAAACGTTACGTTTATGCTATTCTGCGCGCTAAATTGTGATGCAAGATGCATTCACTATCTGATCTAAAAGCTTAAGTTCTTCAAAGTTTTCTCAATTGCAGCACTGATCATCGGTTTCTTTTAACGTCTAAAAATGGTTTAGTCGCGATGTCGTGTGATCACATCGCGCATTTAGTTAACATCCAGTTATTTCCCGGTGGGGATACCAGTCAACGTATGAATTCCATCTATAAAACGCAGGTTGAAGATAATTTGCACATCGTGTTCGCTATCGTGACCAAGCAGGATTTTGAGAGTCTGGTCGCGCTGCGAATTGCAGCCATGCGCGAGAGTCTGGAGCGGGCGGGAAAGTTTGATCCGGCACGCGCCAGAGAACGTCTTAAAAACGGTTTCAAAGCCGAACATGCCCGTCACATCCTCGTTAATGGCGTGCACGCCGGGTTTTTTGTCCTGAGGCCAGTCGAACAGGCACTATCGCTGGAACATTTATATATCCATCCGGACTATCAAGCTCGCGGCATCGGTGCCGAAGTCATGCAAAGTATAATTGCGCAGGCAGACGCGCTCGGCGTGCCGATTAAGGTCAAGGCGTTGACGGGAAGTTGATCAAACGGTTTTTACTTGCACCATCATTTTATAGAAACGGATCAGGATGACTGGGATACGTTTTATATACGTCACACAAATGCAGACTCTTAACCCTCTGCGCACATGGCATACAGCAGACTGGATCATGGGGTGAACACGCGGTGCACAAATCTCAGCGCGGGGAGTCTGAAGGATATTTCATATAATAGAATCGATGGTGATATTTAAGTGGTTTTGCCTAAATCTGTGCGATAGAATTAAAGTGTTGGGAATCAGGTAGTTAGGTGAATTAGGCGATAGTTGTTAACAGGGTTATTCACACAATCTGTTGATAACTTAGTGCGGCAAAAGCATTCTCAATGATTTTTTCTATCGTGAGCCCCATACTCGGGCCTACCTGGAAGTTATTAAGTAGTCAAAAGGATATGGTATACATAAACTATATATCTGTTATCACGATAATAAAGCAGACTTGCTTTGCTGCACTGCGGTATAGTTCATTTGTCTCCTCCAACACCTCAAAGGTTTGGATTTAACCCACTAATTATTTAGTGGGTTTTTTTTTGTCCTTAAATAATCTTCTTAAACCGCGGTGCCTGCAAAACCTATCTTGCACGGAAGAACTGCCTAATGTAACGTGTTATTCCACCAGTTTGCTGCCGCGTTGCACGGAACTTTGTAGTCTGTCATACTGCGGCGCAATGTTTTCTTCGTCGTTTATCAGCGGGGCGGTTATTTCTACCGTAAAAAATATGTCCGCTACTAAATCTTGACAACAAGATAGTCGTTACGATGAGAACCTGATAAAATTCTGCCCTGTCTTGTCAAGAATGTTTTGTTGTCCCAACTTTTCGGGATAAGTTAATGTTTTTAGATGTCTGGTTTTAATTTGCTTATGAATTAAATTCGACGGCTATTCTACATTTGACTTTTCACTATAACGTTAGGTAGAATGCGGACTTCGCGATTTTACGCAACGAGCCGGTAGAGTAAAAATTTTACTTAAAGTCTCAGGTAGTAAAAGCGTTAAAAAAGTTCAGACGTTAAGCTAAAACGTAAAAAAGCAAAGAGCATAGCGAAGATCCAGAACACGGATATTCACAATGCCCGAGTGGTGAAATTGGTAGACACAAGGGACTTAAACTAATTTGAGCCCTCTTGAAGAAATTCTTGAGGTGAAACTCGTCAAACTCGGCGAAGGCCCTGGACGAAAGTCCGAGCTAATACCGAGCCAAGCCCTCCGACGAAAGTTTGGGGGAAGGTGTAGAGAGCAGACGGCGAGCACCTAAAGTCGCAAGACCATGGTGAAGGCGTGCTCCAGACCACGAACAGCGCATGCGCTGGCGGCTAAAGCCGAAGTGGTAAGAAAATCCCTCGACTTAATCGTCGTACCGGTTCAATTCCGGTCTCGGGCACCAAGTACACGTATCACGAAGTACCAAGAAGTTTCAGAACCCGCTACCTTCATAGGCTAGCGGGTTTTTTGTTGTGCCAGAGAGTATCAAGAGGTAGCATGAAAGCTCACACAAACAGCGGTATGTCTGACGGTATGCGCGTTACCGGTTACAGCAGATACCGTCAGGGAGAAAAACATGGCATTGACTGATATCTTCATTAGGACAGTAAAGCCGACTGGCAAACCCAGTGGCGACAAATATGCCGATGGCGAAGGCATGTATCTACTGGTCAAGGTTCCCGGAAAATATTGGCGCTTTGATTACCGGTTCGGGGGCAAGCGCAAAACGCTGGCGCTCGGTGTCTATCCTGATGTATCTCTCGCTGATGCAAGGACAAAGCGCGAAGCTGCGCGGAAGTCTCTGGCAGTCGATGAAAAAGACCCTGGTCAAGTTAAAATTGACAATAGGCAGGCGAAGGCGGTAACGGCCGCGAACACTTTTGAAGTCGTGGCGGGCATCTGGCTAGAAAAAACGGCTGCAAGCCGCGCAACCAGTACTCAGGAAAAGATAACTAACTGGATGAAAAAGGATGTGTTCCCCTTCATCGGGAAAAAACCAGTCTCCGATATCAAATCAATTGATGTGTTGGAGACAGTGAGAAAAATGGAAACTCGCGGCGTTCTCGATTCCGCCCACCGAGTAAAGCAGCTATGCGGGCAAGTTTTACGCTACTGCGTGGCCACTGGGCTAATCGAGCGCGATGTAACTGCTGACCTAAAAGGTGCGCTTTCCGTTGCCTCAAAAAAGAATTATGCGGCTATTACTGAGCCTAGGCAGGTCGGGGTATTAATGAGGGCGATATTTTCTTACTCAGGTTATCCATACGCCGTAGCGGCACTTAAGCTGGCACCGCTGGTGTTTGTACGGCCAGGTGAGCTTCGCTCTGCAGAATGGGTCGAAATTGATCTTGGCACAGCTGAATGGCGCATACCCGGCGAAAAGATGAAAATGCGAAATGACCATCTTGTTCCGTTATCGACGCAAGCCGTAGAAATTCTTCGAAACTTACAAGCTATAACCGGCCATGGAAAGTATGTATTTCCTAGCATTCGGGATGAAAAGAGATGTATGAGCGAAAACACGATCACGGGTGCCTTGCGTGGCATGGGATTCAGTAAACAAGTAATGACTGGTCATGGGTTTCGCGCGATGGCGCGCACGATCATGGATGAGGTTTTGAATGAGCGCGTAGACCTGATAGAGCACCAGTTGGCACATGCGGTGAAAGATCCGAACGGGCGCGCGTATAACAGGACAGCACACTTACCAGCGCGTCGGGAAATGATGCAGCGATGGTCGGACTATCTGGACAAGCTACGCATTGGGGCGGATGCCATTCAGTTGCGCGAAGTTGGCGCATGAACTTTAGTTTATAAAAAATGTTTTTGCATTGTAGCGTTTGCGCTGTGGTGGAACTGCTTGACAGGTTCTTGGCATATCCGTAGCATATCAATTGAGTGCGAGAAAGTTAAGACCTGCTTTCAAAAACGCTTGCTAGAGGTGCAATAAAAAACCGTAAACAACGCGGGGGCCTCGTGGAAACTAAGTTGACAGGCTTCAGGTCCTGGCAATCTTACGGAAGCTGGAATGAAGCACATTCCTTTCAAGACTGCGCATGGGGGAAGCCCCGAGGAATATTGAAAGCGTCCTAAATACTAGCCAGCTGGCTGCCCCCGGCGATCCCTGATAATTATGCAAGGCATTGTGCCGCGTGTAATTATTGCTATTACAGGGATTTTATGGCAAACCATACCAACTCAATGCTGCAGCTCCGTGACGTGATCGCGGAAACTAGCCTATCAAGAAGTACGATTTTTCGTCGTATCGATCAAGGACTTTTCCCTAAGCAAATCCAGATATCTGCGCGCCGTGTCGCTTGGCGCAGTTCTGACATAAACGCATATCTTGATGCGTGCACAAACCCACAAATTAAAAAATAAATCCACGGCAATATGCCGTGGACTGATCGCTTGATTTTAGTCACGCTGAGATGGCGTGTGCCTAATATTGAGGCAGTACTCGGCTTTTGTCAATTATAGACAAAGGTTACAAAATGAATACGAAACTACAAAACCACAACTTGTTTAATCACAAGTCGCTGGATGCAGGGCCAGCGCTAGGCATCACGGGTCAGGAGATGCAAAGCATGGTCCTTATTTGGACGATATTTATGCATGTGGCAGTGAAGTCTGGCTACATATCCGATCAGGCGATGGTAGCTCTAACACGACGGCAAATTGACAGCGGGGAAAGTTTGGCGCTTTGTCCGGATGACGCAAACGTTAATCTCAAAAAAGTATGGGATTACTCAGCACTGCAAGTAAACGGGATAGGGTCGCCGGAGATTCCTGACGCTTTTACCGCCCTGGCACAAGGGGTAAAGTATGCTGAGTTGATGCATGCGCAGGTGCGTGCGCTGGCATCAAAGCAACCTGTCAAAAAGGTCAAAGCATGATGTCGCCAGGCGATAAGATAGTAGCTGGCACAAATATTGCTTTGTCAGCGCCCGCGTATAAAGTTACGCCCCCGGATCTGGCCGCGATTGCATTAACTGGATTGCCAGAAAGGGCTGAGGGATGGTGCGTCTGGAAATTGGTGCACCAGGTCAAAGGTAAACCAGCAAAGGTGCCTTGGGGTGTTGACGGAGTACTTTCAGTAGCGAAACCAGATTCGTGGCTTTCGTTCGATAAAGCATCTGAAATGTACAAGCGGGGCGGCTACGCTGGGGTTGGAGTGCTAATGGGCACTTCCGATATAGAGGGCTTAGTCGGCTTAGACTTGGACCGCTGCCTGGACGCGGTGTCGGGCGAAGTACTTCAGGGCAGAGAGAAAATAGTGGCAGATTTTCTTGCTATCGGGGGCTACTGCGAAAAATCTCCATCTGGGTCTGGATTGCGCATGTTCATTCGCGGATGGCGGTTTTATGAAACGCACCGTCAAATTACCCCGAAACATCATCTCGAAATATACGATGAAGGAGACTCCAGATACCTTACTGTAACGGGTAACGCCTATCCGCCGGACTCTAAGCCGATCAGCATTGCGTCTAGAGAAAAAGAACTGGAAGTTTTCACTTTTAAATGGTGCGACAAGGAACCGGAAGCTGACGCACTCGATTTGGGGGAGTTCGGATCAATCGCAGAATCGCGCAGTGCTGAAGAAGTTCTCGCGTTGCTCAAACAGAACAACAAAGCAGGCCGAATAACAAAGTTACTTGAAGGAAATTATCTAGACTATGCTGGTCCCAGTGAGGGTGATTTTGCTTTGGCGATTGAGGCCAGCTACTACAGCCGGTCGATAGCGGCCCTAGAAACCGTAATGCGTGGTTCCGGACTACTCAGGGACAAATGGAACGGAAAGCGAGGCAAAGGAACTTTAATTCAGCACACGATCCGAAGCGCGCTAAAAAAACAGACTAAATTCTATGATGCGGAGCAGGCTGAAAAAGTAGAAGCTAAAGCTATCGAAAAAGCGGCGATATCGGCAGAGATAGAAATTGCGAAATCGGTTCTTGTTCTGGGTTTCGAGGACTTGCGTAAAGGTAAGGGCTGGAAAACGGATATCTGGTCGATTACTGAGCTATTGATTCGGGACTCGCGTTTATTGGGCACAGTCTTTTTTAACGAGTTCTCAAACATGCCAGTTCTCTCGCGTTCGCTACGTGATGCGTTTGACGACCCATCTATGCCCGACGCCATAGGCCAGCTCTCAGACATACACTATTTGGGGGTATCCAGATGGCTAGGCCGTCAATGGAATATAAACGTCCGTCAAGACCAGACGCTAAGCATAGCGATCGGCTGGGCCAGAAAAATATCCTATAACCCTCTCCTGGAACGCCTTAATAATTTACACACGGGTTGGGACGGCAAACCCCGGCTATTGGGATGGCTATCGACTTACCTCGGTGCACAAACCCTTACTGACGAAGGGACGGATATCACTGAATACCTTCAGGCCGTCGGACCACGGTGGGTTATTTCAGCCGTGGCCCGGGCGATGAAACCGGGATGTCAGGCAGATTGCATGCTAATTTTGGAGGGAAAGCAAGGTGCCCGTAAAAGCACTGCGATACGTGTTCTTGCTGAAGCTTTAGGCGAAGGCTATATGCGTCAGAGCTTTTCTTTGGAGGCTGGGAAAGAATCTCAGATCGCATTACGTAATCATTTGATAATAGACTGGGCTGAGCTGGCTGGTTTGGGCAGGCGCGATCTTAATGACATCAAGACCTTCATAACCAAGACAGAGGATAGTTACCGTAGCGTGTATGGCATTACGGAAACTACGTGGAAACGAAGTTGTGTTTTCATTGGTTCGACGAATGAAAGGCAATATCTTACTGATCCCACGGGTGGGCGTAGATTCTGGCCAGTGAAGGTAACCAAAGTTCAGATAGAGCGATTACGGGCTGATGCCGGACAATTGTGGGGCGAGGCTGTTGCAATGTACCGTGCGGGGCATCACTGGTGGATGGATGATGATGACCCGAAAGATGCGAAGGCACTCCGCCTTGCCTTTGGCGAGCAGGATCGAAGGCTAGGGCATAACGCATGGCACGAGCGGGCAGCAGAAGTCGCCGACAGTCTGGTCGGAGGCAGGCTGAATTTGTCCGATGGCTGTGGCGTAGCAAACTGTACCCGCAGGTTTAGTGGCGACCAAGTTCGATTTTGGCTGGGTGGCGGTAGCGCTGAAGGTGCCGCCAAGTTCGAAGGCAATGCTTGGCTGCAAACGGTAACTGGCCTGAAGCTGGCGGGATGGGAATCGAAAAAGATAGATGGACTGATGCGATGGGGCATTGCGCCGGAAAAGTTGGATGAGCTTTACCTGAAGCTCGGTGTGGTGGCGAAAGCCAAGCCGAAACTGAAGCGATAAGCAAGCCCCGGCAGCACGGGTGGTAGGGAGGGTAAGGGCTGTATCTGGTGGAGGGTCTGGGTTTGACCCTCCCTACCTCTTAGAGCTAGGCTGGGCTTGATCCTGAGAGGTTTTCAGTGCATTGACAGCGGGAGGGTCTGGAAACGTCAGAAACCGCTTGCGAACAAGGCTGGGCTTAGGCTTTTGGTGTTCGAGGATACCCTAACCCGTGGCAGCTTTAAGAGAAGAAAAAAGGGTAGCAGTGCTATACCCTAATTTATGTATATAAAGCGGAACGCGTAATTGACCCTCCAACCCTCCCTAATCGTTTGCAAACCCTTATGAGTGCTGGGTTTGCAGGGTTTCGCCCCATATTTTGACCCTCCCGGAAAGCCTCCCTAAACTGAACTACCTTCCCTAAATTTAAAGCATTGTGAAAGGATCATAAAATGGATAACTCGGAACTGATCGCGGCGCAGATCGCAGCATCGAAGGCTTACTCTGCGGGGAATCGACTTGCGGAGCGCACCGATAAATTAGACCGAATAGATCCTGACAAACTCGCTGATCAGGATATCGGAAGGCTCCTAAGTAACCCTGCCGCATTCTGGGCTATGGCTGTGACTAAAGAAGCCTGCGGGAATGGGGAGCTAGCAGGTGCCTTGGCGTTGTCTAACCAAGTCGCTTCGGCTCAGATGGCTGTAGGGGACGTTACGTTCGTGAGGGATAGCTTGATCGGTCAGGCGCAATGGCTAGGAGTGGTGGCTATTAAAATGATGACGCGTGCGGAGGGGCAGAAGAATTCTCACATCTCTGCACAATCTATCAAGCTGGCTTTGACGGCTCAGAGGCAGGCTGCACAATGTCTGATCAATGCAGCGGCGCTGGACAAGCAACGTGTGTGACAGGACTATCACGGTGGTTGGATAGTTGATAGAAGTGAAATATATTACTTTGTTTAGCTACTGCAACTATTAGCTACGCATGAGTCTCGATCTAATAATAAACGTTGAAAGGTGGTATACCTAAATTCCCCCACGGTGTATCTTATGAATTCTATTGTTATAGTTTCAACATATCTGATAGGCGTAGCTGGTGGGGGAAGATAAAGATAAAATTGTTGTTTCCTCGTAATTTTATAGCGGTCCCCCTAATGTGTAAGCGACTGTTCCATGCACCGTTACATACAGGGGTCAGGAATGCGAATTAGAACGCGTGACGGTGTTATTTCCGACGTTAATGTCATTGAAAAACTGTTGCGTAACCATGCAAATGCCCATATGTCTCCGGTTTTGGCTTCCTCGCCATTACAGGTAAAGCACACGCCGCGGCAAAGCAAAGTAGAGCCACTGGAATTGCCAAAGAAAAGGCAACAGCATGCCGACCCTAAGGAGGCGTCAGGTAACTCTGTAAAAAACAAAAAAAAAATCCAGAGTCAGGAAAGATTTTCGGCTGCAGGAAAAACGCCCGCTAATAAGAGGAACAATTGGGGGAAGCAAGGCGAAGAACAAGCAGATAATCTCGTAAAGCCCATATTCGACAAAAAGATTGAGAGCGCTGTAAGGTGGGCTAAAAAAAATGCTTTGATTCGCAGCAATATACAAAAGGCCAAAAATAACGTCACTCGGCAATATATTGACGACTTAGCTAGGTTCCCGCACCTATCGCTCAAAGTTGCTTTGCCTAAGGAGCCCCCGATACCGATAGCACCCATTTGGATAATGACGAGTAAAAAGCGCAAATCTAAATCTAAATTTGTTGTTAAAAACCAAGAAGCGCATTACAGGCTGCAAACACAAAAAGTTAGAACCCCAATTCGCTTAGAAATCCAACCTGCTCAGATAGAGGCACCGAAGATTGCCGCCTCCAATCTATCGCGGATAGTACTAGCTAAAATCCCAGAAAAAACAATCTCCAGCAAGACGGTCACGGTGGGCTGTAAATGCTTAGGCACAAATGAGAATTGTAACTGGTGCGGGGGAGCCGGTTATTATTAATTAATGATGCACGATAGAGATATCGTCAGGGGTCTGGTTACTCGCCATTCGCCATTCATTTAGGCGAACGAAAAGTTTAAAAACTTGGGCCGAATTTTTGAGCTGACAGGTAAGCGAAATGGAAAAACTGGTCGTCAGGAAGTGTACCCGTCACTTGGAAACCGGGCCGCGCGCTAACTTTATTGCGGAAGGTGGCCAGCAAAATACTTGGTCCGGATATGTACCTGGACTTTATCGATAGAGAAATTTTAAGCCATCGATAGCCAAGTATTTGTTCCTCCTAAACCTGTGTTGAAAAGTAGAAAATATATGGAATTATATAGCTATTTATTTATCAAATAAAAATTATAACTCTTTGATTTAATTGACTTTATAGGCTATTCGAGGTATCATAGAGTTCTAGTGATAGCCATAACGCCCCACTCAATTCTGCCCTTGAGTTTGCGGTAGCCTAATGAATTTCACTAAGGAAAAGACCGTCAACTATACGGCTCTTGTCGGGCAGGAATACTAACTTTTTCTTTGCCTTTTTATATAAATTACGTCACTGATCGGAAAATTTGATGAACCAGTATTTGGTAGGTCTTAGCGATAAACTTACAGAAGCATTGCCACACAACATGCAATTCTACTCGGTTGATGCAGTGTCAGAACAGCAAGCTCGTGAGCTATTTTTGGCTAAGGTACGGACTGATATCACTGGCGAAGATTTTGGTCTCATAATATTGAATCGAGACTCGATCAAGTCTATTTAGTCGACCTAAAAAGTATGCTGCGGGTGATCTTAGTCATCCGCTATTTGCCGTGGAGCGTCACTAAGTGCAAACCCGGCTTAGAAGCCTGAGGCCAAAGCTATGCGACAAAATGATAACGGCAGTGACTGTCGACCACGGGGTGCAATAGGCTTGTGGTCCTTGGATGTATGTGCGTGCTTGACCTGGGATTGCTCGCAAGGCTTGGCTTATGCGATAAGACCGAAGGTAAAGCAGGTGCACCTAGTCTAACGTTTCTCGCGCTTATTGCCGCAATCTGACTAGCTCGCTGTCCTGTTGTAAACCCGATACAAGGTTACACTTTCATTCTTGACGGTACTTTTGACGGTACTTATGGAAAAAATAGACGATTTTAATAGGTAAACGCGGTTCCGGTCTCGGCACCAGAACTATCGCAAACGTTCACCACGTTTGCCTAAAGACCCCTAAGAAATCAAACGCTTAGGGGTTTTTTAACGCCTGTTGCGCCCACGGTTGCCCGTTGATACCACCTTTTTACATCCATCCTTGTTGCCACAAGACTTATATGCTTGCTGGTGGCGACACCATGTATCCAAAAGTAGCGCCGACTAGCGCGAAGACATTTCGTATAGTTTATCGCCAGCCCAATCCGATATGTTTTGCACTGCAAGTCTTTGCACAGCCAATATGCTGAGGTACACTAAGCATCCGGTGCTTCAAAACACCTTAATACGCGGTATGCCTTCCCGACAGTCAACGGCTCTTTTTTCGTCCAATGGTTTTATTCCTATGGGCGGGATGGGGCAGCAATACAAGACCCGTAAGGGAAATACTGTCCGCCGTCGTATTACGGTTTTGAACATCCTGCCCACCTCGCTTCAAAACGAGGTCATGTCTCAATACGGAGTATCCATGTCAATTAGCACCGCCACGCCTATCCAATCCCGTTTGCATATAATCCAACGTCTTACGAGTCAATCCAACGCCTTAACAACGTTGCTGTCTGTGTTCGATGTGCTCACTTCGGATGGTCAGAAGAATGCCCTGATAGATTGCCATGAACTTACAACGGATGTTTCCATCGAACAGTCCGCCTTGATCGGCGGTGCAGCATGACTGCCAACCCAACAGCATTCAAAAAACATTTCGCAGATGATTCGAATCCCCCAATTTTGCTGTCCAGAATAGCAGGTATATGCCAACTAATTGCCAGTGCGCCGGAGTACCAACACGCGGCAATCTGTGAGGTGTCTTACTTGGTGCCTGACCTGACCGTCTTCGCACGCCGCATTGGGGAGGGCGCACAATAATGGCTAAGACCACCACACCTGCACCTGCCAAAGCCGTAGTCAAACCGTTCAAGGCATTTCAATGGCAGTACGGAAAATACGAACACGACCATTCATTGCAAACCGCAGCCTTGGATATAGGAAAAGGCATTGCAACTATTCTCGAAATAATAGAGATCGGGTTAGCGGCCCATGAGCACCAGGAAAAGCCCATGTTCAACGATAACTACCGGGCACGCCTTAAGAATGGCGATAACGTCCGCGTCGTTACTGGCCGAGAAAGCTTCGGACCAAATCGAAGTTGAGAATGAGCGTTTTTTGAAACAGGCGAAGTAATGCCTGCCTTGATCGCGACCGTTTAAAAATTCTAACTTTCTCGTAGATGAAACACGCAAAAGTTATAATTCGCTTGCACTACCCTGCTAAGAATGCTAACTTTCTCGTAGATAAAACACGCGAAAGTTAGAAAATGGCTCTCCATCTTGTAGGCGAAAACATTGACAAGGCGCGCAGCTACTATCGGGCAGAGACGGGAAAGCTGGTCCAACTCATGCGCGGTATCTACGTAGACGCAGATGACGACGCAGATGCCATGGTGCTCAGGCATGCGGTCCGCATCGCTCGATACCTGTATCCCAAAGCATACTTGTCCGCAGCGAGCGCCATTTTTATGGGGCCAACACGGGACGGCAGGCTTTTCCTGAGCGGTCGCCGCAGCCAGCGGACCCGCATTCGCGCGCTGGAGATCATTCAGAACGAAGCCCCCCACCATCCCTCGATCGGTTCGGCTGTCGTGGACGACGGCATGGGGGAATTCCGGGTCGATGTGTCATCGATCCGCCAGCGCTTTCTTGAGGCGTTTCGCTTGCGTAGTGAGCATGCAGCCTCAATCGACGAGATGGTGCGGGAGTCGATCGCCGCGCGTTTGATCGAAGAATACAAGGACGCGAAGGCCGCAGCCGATGCTGTTTGGGCTCTGGCCCGTGAAAATGAATGGTACCGTGAAGGTGAGCAATCCGAGCGCTTCCTTTTGCGCCGTCCGGCAACGTCGCCAGTACACAATAAAGCAGCACTCAACCTGATCGTGGCCTGGCACGGTGCACCCATCGGTCATCTGGCTCATGACGGATTCGAATGGCGCTGGCTTCCGAGTGAGGCTGGTGGACCGGCGCTAGTACGCCAGACCACACCCGGAAAGCTGCCGCCGTTCATTATCTCTTTGCTGCCGGAAGGCTGGCTTGAAGCGGTTCTGCATGATCGCGACGAGCGGGCGATGCTGCGCTCGGGCAAGCGATATATGTCAAACATCACAATCGTCGAGCAGCAGAGCGAACTTGCAACGCTGCCGCCGGATGTACTGCTGACGCGTCTCGACCGGTACACAGCAGACGACGTATTCACCGGCACCTATGCCGGACCAGGACGTAGCGTTATCGAGCAAAGCTTCGAGCGCAATCTGGCGCAGATTTACGAGCACGCCGACACCCCCCGGCTCTCGGGCATCCAGATCAAGGCACCGATGCACCTTGATGCTAACGGAACGCTTTCGCCGAGCACCGGCACACCATTCACCCATATCCTGAAACCTGCCGGTACCGGCGGGTTTGAGGCTTTGCCGGTGATCGAATGGATGGCCCTTGCTCTTGGCCGGGCAGCCGGATTTGTGGTTCCGGCAACGGCGTTGATCGCCATGCCGGATGGCATGCCACCAGCCTTGCTTGTCGAGCGCTTCGATATCCGCGAAAGCGTCAAAGACAAGCGGATGTTTGCATTGGAAGACCTTTGCTCCGTGCTCGATCTGCCGACCGCAGCAAAATACGATGGGACGATAGAACGTGTCGCCCGGGCCGTCCGGTCATTATCGACCGCATCGGAGGAGGATCTTTTCATCATCCTGCGTCGTGCTCTCTTTGCCTGGTTGATCGCAGACGGCGACATGCATCTCAAGAACATGGCACTTCTGAAGACTGTCGAACCAGGAGACAAACAGTTCAGCAGCGTGCGCATGGCACCACTTTACGATGCGGTGACGACGCGAGTTTTTGCCCACCTGGAACGGGATCGAATGGCGCTCAAGCTGAACGGCAAGGACGACCGGCTAAACCGGGCAGACTTTCGGACGCTGGCCAGCACAATGGGCTTACGGGCTGGCGATGCTGATCTCGCGATCGACGACATGATCGCCCGTATGAAGCAGGCTGCTGACAAGGTTGCACTGCCGAAGCTGCCAGACTATGGTCTGGTAGGCGAAGCGATGGCAGCCAGGATGCTTGATATCTGCCGGATGCGAATAAAATTGTTTGCATGAGTGCGTCAACAGGTCGCTTAAGCATCCCACTAGCGTAGACGAAAGCAAATTGATCCAGGTTTTTCACCCTGCTTTCACAGAAAGAGCCCTGACTACCGGAGTCAGGTGCAGTATCCCCGTCAAAAAACGCGCAAGGTCAAAAATATGACGAACGCGACCCCCTTAATGTCGGACTTACAGTACTTCGTCTTTCAGGTAATACCAGCGATAAAGGATACTTTGTCCGAGGCGCCGAAACGGTGCAAAGGCTTGCGATTCGAGTTTTTCCATCACATTCGGGAAGGGTAATTCAGAGTTGAAGATCGGAAGTGCAGACACCTTTTTACCCGCGATCTGTTCGGCCATGCGGCGTCCTGCCTGAGCCGAATACATCACGCCATTTCCACCGTAGCCGATAGCGTAATAGATGGTCTCTTTTGGGTTGGGCTGAACGATACGGGGCATCATATCGTGACTGACATCGACCCATCCCCACCACGAATAATCGATCTCAATCCCGGTCAATGCAGGAAATTTGCGATGCAGATTACTGATCAACAGATTTTTATATTTCTGTTGCGGTGCGTCCGCGCCTGTAATGGCGCTGCGGCTACCCAACTGTACGCGGTTATCTGGCATCAGGCGATAGTAATGCCTGAGGATACGGGTATCCGTGAGTATCTGCGTGGTGCGGAAATTACAGGCATCAATCTCAGCAGCGCTCAGCGGCCGTGTCACGATTGAGTTCGACAGGATCGGTAGCAAACGGTTTTTCAGTTTCGGGTGTAGCCCTTGCAAAGTGTATCCACCTGTCGCTACTGCGACGGCGCGGGCGCGCACGATCCCGCCCGGCGTTCTGAGATAATGCACGCCATTGCGCGTTACCCAGCCGAGTACCGGGCTGGACGGATGGACTTTGGCACCCAGTGCACGGGCTTTTTTGAGATAGCCAAAGGCGAGTTTGCCCGCATGAATACCGATTCCTTCCGGCTCATGCATCGCTCCCATCGCTTCTTTATCGTCTACAAATTCGCGCTTGACGGTATCGGTATCAACAATGCGGGCGTCGTAATTGAATACTTCACGCAGCAGTTTGGCTTCTTTCTCCAAGGCTGGCATAACTTTTGATCGATGCGCGATATACAAATGACCGCCTGGCTGTGGATCGCAATCGATGTCCCGGATTAATCCTTTAAAAGTTTCCATCGCATCGCACATTTCTTCATGTAACTTCAGCGCGGTGTCCAGGCCATAACGCTGAAGCCACTGGGAGCGCTTCAGGCGACCCGCATTGCATTGTGCCTGCCCGCCATTGCGGGTGCTGCAACCCCAGCTTACCCGGTTGGCTTCCAGTACCGTCGCTTTGATGCCGTGCTCTTGCGCCAGAAAAATCGCGCAGGTCAGTCCCGTGAACCCGGAGCCGATGATGGCAACGTCGACATCAATATCGTGTGTGATCGGGCCGTCATCCGGTGGTGGCTCGCCGGCAGTACCGATCCAGTAAGTTGGTGCATATTCCTGACCTTCGGCAGGATCGCTGGCTTTTAGCGGATCGTACGTCGGATCATATGATTTTTGGGGAGTAGTGCTGGTGCCAGCATCCGCAGCCTTGGGTTTAACTGTGGTGTCAACACCGGTATCCAAAATACCTCCTTGATGCGGCACGAATGGTGCGGGTGAGGATGACATCCTCAGACCACTACAATCGGTGGACGGTCCTTACGGTACGCATTCTTCACCGCAATCTTGCCGTCGCGGAAGGTGAAAACATCGACCATCCGGGCTTCGATCCGCGTACCGTCGGCCTTGGTGCCGCAAAAGGTGGATTCGGACACGCCATGGTCGCCTGCCACAAAATGCTTCCCATCAAGCCATGCCGCATCTGGAAATGTTTGCCACGCCAGCTGAAAACCGGCGCGGACGGCTTGATGTCCTGTAAAAGTTTTGCCCTGTAACTCAGGTCCCGCTGCAGCATGAAAGGTGCAGTCTGCTGCCATAAAGTTCATCAGCGCATCGATATCATGACTGTTCCATGCTTGGCTGAACGCCATCAAAAATTCTTCCGATACTTCTTGCTTCACTTTTTCTGCTTGCTCGTTTGCTTTAGCGCTCATGTTTTTCCACAATTAATATTGAAAATAAATTACACGTCAATAACCTCAAGGCGGTCCTAATTTGCGCACCGTCAAATCACAACGCAGAAGATAAGGAGCGGAGAGTCGGCGAGACTTTTTATCTTCCCCGTGGTGCGGGTTTAAGCACTGATCAAACGTAGTCTTTATATTTGTCCAGCAACCGTACCGGGCTGCTGAGCGCATCGCGGCGGAACGGGTCACCCAGTTCACGCGTACACATGATTTCAATGATCGTGGTCTTGCCTTCGTTCATCTGCATATCGATGGCTTCTTTGAGCGCCGGCCCGACGTCTTCCAGATTGTCGACGACAATACCTTCGGCACCCATCGCGATCGCAATGGCTGCAAAGCTCTGGTTATCCAACTCACCAGCGACAAAACGGCGGTTATAGAAGTCGACCTGATTTTTCTTTTCTGCGCCCCATTGGCGATTGTGAAACACCACGGCCGTGACCGGAATATTATGGCGTACACAGGTCATGGTCTCGATGAGACTCATGCCCCAGGCGCCGTCGCCAGCATACGATACTGCGGGACGGTGCGGCGCGGCGACCTTGGCCCCGATGATGGTCGGAAAGGCGTAACCGCAATTTCCAAAGCTCATCGCAGCAAAGAAACTGCGTGGCTTTTCGAAGCGCAGATAGCTATTTGCCACCGCGTTGATGTTGCCGACATCGGTGGATACCATGACGTCTTCCGGCATCGCTTTTTCCAGCTCGCGCAACACCTGACGTGGGTGCAGATAGGTACCGCCGAACGGGGTTTTTTCTTGCTTTTGTTCGGCGATCATAGCCAGACTGAACGCGTCTCTTTCATGGGTCCAGTTATTGAGTTCGGTTTCCCACGCATCCTTTTCGGCCTTGATCGTGGCAGCGCGTGCGGTTACGGTGGCGTCACACACCAGGATTTTGCCGGCCAGACGCTGAATCAACGCAACCGCAGTGGCCTTGGCGTCACCGCAGATACCGACCGAGATTTTCTTGACCAGCCCCAGCATTTTGTGGTCGGCATCGATCTGAATGATCTTGGCTGTTTTTGGCCAGTAATCCATGCCATGCTGCGGCAATGTGCCGAAAGGCCCCAAGCGCGAACCGAGGGCAATTACGACATCAGCTTGCGCTATCAACTTCATGGCCGCCTTTGAGCCCTGATAACCGAGCGGGCCGGTCCACAGGGGATGGCTGGCGGGGAACGAATCGTTATGCAAATAACTGTTGACGACCGGTGCGCCCAGTCGCTCGGCCAGCGCCTTACATTCTTCAATTGCATCGCCCATGACGACGCCACCACCGGAAATGATGACCGGAAATTTGGCGTTCGTGAGCAATGCTGCGGCTTCATCGAGACTCTTGTCGCCGCCGGGACCGCGGTCCAGACGACGCGGTTGCGGAATCTCGGCCTGAATTTCACCGTAGAAATAATCGCGTGGGATATTCAGCTGGGTCGGTCCCATCTCGGACATGGCGCGGTCAAAGCAGCGTCCGGTGAACTCCGCCATCCGCGCCGGGTTGGTCACGTGGCCCTGATATTTGGTGAATTCTTCAAACATCGGCAACTGGTTGGCTTCCTGAAATCCGCCCAGTCCCATGCCCATGGTGCCGGTTTCCGGCGTGATGATCACCACCGGACTATGCGCCCAAAACGCGGCCGCAATCGCTGTCACGCAATTACTGATGCCGGGGCCGTTCTGACCAATCACAACACCGTGGCGACCCGAGACGCGGGCGTACCCATCGGCCATATGACCGCCGCCTTGCTCGTGGACGACGGAAATAAGGCGAATACCCGCCGGTGCGAAAATATCCATCGCATCCATGAAAGCCGAGCCCATGATGCCGAACATGTCCGTCACACTATTGGCGACCAGCGTCTCAACCATTGCTTCGGAAGGGGTCATCTTTTGCAACCCCACCGTGAGCTTGCGGTTCGCAGGGGATACGTGATCGATCATTAGTAGTGCCTTTACTGTTATTTGTTTACAAATGGTACTAATTGTTTCAATATTTAAAATTAAATAAACTTTAAGGGGGCAACTATTTCTTGTCAATCAATTTATCAAAATATTGATACAAAATGCATTATAAAATGAAATTTCTATGTGAGTTGTTGAAGTTAATGGGTGAATTCGGTTAGAAAGGGAAGGGCGCCCGGCTAATGGAATAGACGTGGCCCATCTTATTAAAGGCGGATCTTGCGCTCTTGTTGCAATCGCTGGCGCGGAAGGTCACCTTGCCTCTAAGTTGAGATCGAGGCGGCATGCGTCTTTTTTGATAGTCAGGCGAGCACTGAAAATGCTATTGTTTTTTTTGAAATGCTTTAGTAATAAAGGAAAAATATTCAGCTGACTTTGGAGAGTTCTTGAAGCTACAACAACTGAGGGTCTTAATGGCGATTGATGCTCACGGTAGCCTCAGTATGGCCGCACAGTCTTTGCATATTACGCAGCCTGCGGTCACCAAGGCGATTCAGGAGCTTGAGTCCGCTTTAGGGGTAAGTTTGCTAGTGCGGTCGTCTCAGGGCGCACAACTTTCACCGTCTGGAAAAGTATTGGTAAGGCACGCTCGCGTGATTGATCAGGAGATCAGACATGCAAAAGAAAACATCGACCGGTTGTCGGGGCTGAAAAAAGGAAACGTTTTTATTGGTGTGACCCCAGTCGTCGCTTCGGGGCCTATAGCTAAAGCCATCAGTGCGTTCAATCGCCGCTATCGGGAAATCAATATCCATATTAACGAGATGCGCCCGGCACAAATCACCGAAGGTTTACGCGATGGCACGCTTGATTTAGGGGTTGTTTCCCGAATAGGAATACCTAATTCGCCACGCTTCCAGTGGGAGACTTTGTATAGAATTAATGTGCAGATTTGCATGCGGAATAACAACCGCCCGCCGAACCTGCGTTCGATAACCGATTTATACGATTACACCTGGCTGGTCTGGGATAAATTGGAGAGCCCGGGCTGCATGTTCTCTGAAATTTTTAATCATTGTAATGCTAAGTTGCCTGAAAAAATTATTCGCTGTTCCTCAACCGTTCTCTACTCACAACTGGCAGCGCAGGAAGATTATGTTTGCGTGCTAACGGACCCGGCCATGACCTGGCCCGGTTTCAAGGGAGCGATAACACCGCTTAAACTGAAAGAGGAACTACCAATGATGTATGTCGGCCTGGCGTATAAAAAAGAATCTCTGCTGACTGATATCGTTATCGAATTTGCAGAATTGATTAAGGTACTTTGTAAAGAATCGGCGGGTGTCAGCGCGTCTCTATCCATTAAATAGCGCCCTGCGGTGGGAGGACGTTTTGGGAGAAGGTTCAGTGATCTTGGGGGAATGCAAAAACAATGTTTTTCCTTCAGCGGGACCCATAAAATTGTCCGTTCAAAATTCACAGAATTTTGAACGTCATGCATACCGGGATATCGTTTTATTGCTTTTTTTCTTCAGTACGTGCAATCATCATCAGACTGGAGGTATCCAGTCTATTACCACCCCGATTTTGAACCTCCGCATAAAATTGATCTACCAGACGCGTAACTGGCAGTTGACTTCCGTTATGTTGTGCTTCGTCAAAACATATCCCTAAATCTTTACGCATCAGATCGACAGCAAAGCCGAAATCGAATGTTGAGGCCAACATCGTTTTGCCTCGGTTTTCCATCTGCCAGGATTGTGCTGCGCCTTTGGAGATGGCATCGATAACGCGCTCACCGTCCAGGCCCGCGCGCTCGGCAAAGGCCAGACCCTCCGCTAATGCCTGAACTAGTCCGGCTATGCAGATTTGATTGACCATTTTGGTTAACTGCCCAGAGCCTGCCGGACCCATATGGACCACCGCACGTGCGTAGGACGCTATAACCGGTTCTGCACGCTTGAAAGCTTCTGCAGTACCTCCGACCATGACTGTCAATGCGCCATTTTCCGCACCGGCCTGGCCGCCAGAAACCGGCGCATCAAGAAAGCTAATGCCGAGTGTACTCGCCGCTTGGCTTAACTTCCGCGCTGCATCTGCAGAGCAGGTTGAATTGTCGATCAAAATGCCACCGGCCTTCATGTTGGCCAATATACCTTCATCGCCTAAGGTTATTTGAAACAGGTCATTGTCATTACCAACGCAGGTAAAAACAAATTCGGCATCCTTGCAAGCGGCGGCAATGGTCGGAGCGAATTGCCCTTTGTTCTGCGTCGCCCATAATTCTGCACGTGACTGGGTACGATTGAACACCGTCACTTCATGGCCGTGCCTGGCAAGATGTCCTGCCATTGGAGAACCCATGACGCCTAAACCAATAAATGTTACTTTTGCCATTTTTTCGCCCTTTTGATGATGGTAGATTAGTTATTTACTCTGAAATTGTCACACAACTTTGACCTGTTGGGTTGCCGGTCCATGTATGTATATTAGTGGTCGTAATGGGCCGTTTGCAAACCGGCCTAACGCTCCATATAGATAACCAAACCCCATTTCCAAAAGCGGCCGATGCAGTTAATCTAGCACCGGCACAGGTTTCGAAACCTTTCTCTGCTAGCGTTGCCGGCGCTGAATCATTTCCTGAAGCGCTAATGCAGCCTTGGTTTTATAGCGTGCTTTGTGATGCAACAGGTAAAACGCGCGTAGCGGCAGGTCAATGTTGGCTTTGCAAAGTAATCCAGTCTGAAGATGCGAGGTCACCACCAGTTCTGAAACAACCGTTACATAAGGACCGGACATCACCGCAGAGCGTATTGCTTCGTTCGAGGGCAACGTGAGCGCGATCTGTAAAGTGCGCACGTCAACGCCGATTGCCTTAAGCATTTCTTCGAGGGCGGACCGGGTACCCGATCCAGGTTCACGCAGGATCCACTTGCCCGCGCGCAAATCTGCCGGTTTTAGCCCCTTACCATTTGCCCAAGGATGATGTGGCCCGACGACGGCGACAATGCGGTCATGGTCGACGGTTTCGACCGTCAACGCGGCTTCGTCTATGGTTCCTTCAATGAAGCCCAGGTCAGCAGTGCCGTCAACCACGGCCCGGGCCACTTGCTGCGTATTACCGATGGTCAGGCTGAGTTCAATTTGAGGATATTGCTGATGGAAGCGTACGAGTAGTTCTGGTAACCAATAACTGGCGATCGTTTGACTGGCCTGAATGCTCAGCGCACCGCGCTGCAGTCCGCCCAATTCCGATAACGTTAACTCCGCCGCCCTGGCGCTAGCCAGCGTGGATCGCGCCTCCGTCAAAAATATCCGGCCTGCCTCGCTAGTCTCGATGCGTCGTCCCACCCGGTTGAACAATGGAATGCCATAGCGGTTTTCCAGCACCTTTATGGACGAACTTACCGCTGAAGGCGTCAGAGCAAGCGCGTTGGCTGCTTGCGTCAAATGTTGGCGTTCAGCGACCTCTACAAAAATCCGTAGTTGTTCCAGTGTCATTGTATTGTTCGATTTTAGTTAACGATTTATGCAAAACTATAAGATGGACTGAACTATTTGTCCACCCGATAATTAATACATGGATTCAACGTATTAACAAAAGGCCGGAAGTCGTGAGCAAAATTACAATAACAGCGGTAACAGAAATCATTCCCGGGTTGGCTTTATGTGGAGTCGTGACAGGTATCGCTTATGCGCTGGAAGCGGTAGAGGAGCGCCTGTTCGGTCGTGCATGGCTGGAAAGTCTGGTACTAGCCATTGTGATCGGCATTATTGTGCGGACTTTTTATAAATTTGAAGGACGTTTTGAGGCCGGTATCTGCTTCGGTGCCAAAACAGTACTCGAAATCGCGGTTGTATTGTTGGGCGCGTCAATTAGCGCCAGCGCCATTTTAGAAAAAGGACCTGACCTCATCGGGGGTATTGCAGTCGTGGTGTTAATGGTGATTTTAGGCAGTTATGGCATTGGCCGCGTCGCTGGCTTACCGTCGAAAATGGCGGTCCTGATAGCTTGTGGCAATTCAATTTGCGGTAACTCGGCCATCGCCGCGGTAGCGCCGGTCATACACGCCAGCAGTAAAGATGTCGCCGCGTCGATCGCTTTTACCGCCGTGTTCGGTGTCGCGGTAGTGCTGATATTGCCATTGCTGGTGCCGGTACTCTCGCTATCGCTGACGCAGTATGGCATCTTCGCCGGGATGACCGTCTACGCCGTGCCACAGGTGCTTGCGGCAACTGCGGCGGTCTCGCAAACCAGTGCGCAAATCGGCACGCTGGTCAAGCTGGTTCGGGTTCTGATGCTGGGGCCGGTGGTGCTGGTCTTGTCTTTAAGTGGTCGTAAGGATCGTGTCTACCGCACGCCAATTTCTCATATGGTGCCATGGTTTATTATTGGCTTCCTGCTATTAATGGCGCTACGTTCTTTCAACCTGATTCCGCAAATTGCGATCGCGCCAGCACATTTTTCTGCAAATTTCCTCACCATTGTCTCGATGGCAGCGCTGGGGCTTGGGGTCGATGTCCGTTCGGTGTTAACAGCGGGCGGTCGTGTAACGATAGTTGTGGTCTTATCACTGTTGGTATTGTCGATTGCCAGCCTGGGATTAATTAAACTATTAGGTATTGTCTAAACTGGCTTGATACGCCTATAGGCGGAAGTAAAAGGAGACTTGAAAGGCGCGGAAAATGGCCCATGATCCAGCAGAACTTAATGGCGGCCCGGCCAAGCAGCAGGTCACGGTCTGCGCCGCAAAAAATCGACAGCGTGCCTGCATTTTTATAGTAACTACAGATTGGCGACAAGCATGGACCATCGATTCAAAATATCGCGACGTACGATTATGAAGGAGGTCTCTTTGCGGCCAGCACGGTGCTGGTTCAGCAGTGGCGGTCACAAACAACTTTACTTATCGATTGCTGGCCTTGTTTATATCATTCCCTTCCAGGGCACAATAATGCGCTCAAGATAACGCATTAACAGATCGAAAATAAAGGCAAAGAAGCCGATCACGATGATGCCCATAATGGCAACATCGCTAGCCAGAAACTCCGAAGCGCTTAACACCATGAAGCCCAAACCGCGCGTCGACGCGACCATTTCGCCAGCGACCAAAGTGGTCCAGCCGACGCCTATACCGATACGCATTCCGGTAAAAATTTCAGGGATCGCAGCTTTAAGAATCACGTGAAGGATGACTTGTACACGCGACGCGCCCATGGAATAGGCTGCATGTATTTGCTCAATCGATACCGACCGCACGCCGGACCGGGCGGCGATCGCCAAGGGTGCAAAAATCGCAAGGAAGATCAGATAGACCTTGGAAAACTCACCGATCCCGAACCAGATGATCACCAGCGGCAAATACGCTAAAGGCGGCAAGGGACGATAGAATTCGATCGGGGGATCGAATAAGCCGCGTGCAACCCGGCTGACGCCCATCATGATGCCTATCGGAATCGCGAAAATACACGCGAGAGAGAACGCGCCGAACACGCGTGCCAGACTTGCCAGGGTATGCTGCAACAAGGTGGACCCGGAAAAGCCTACGGCGGACACCAGGATGAACTTATCCCAGACTGCCTTGGGCGATGGCAGAAACAACGGCTTGACCAGACCTGTTGCAGTAATCGCGTACCACAGCAGAAATAGGGTGACTACGGTGACAGTGCCTATCGTGCGCGAACTTCCTTGGCCCGGCGCACCAAAAGCTTCCCCGGGTTTTGCCGCTTTATGTGGAAACAGTCGTGACAATAGCCCTGCCTTTCTTGTTCTCCGGTTACCGGTATTGCTATCGCTTTCGTTGCCTCTCGCCATTGGTCCGGTGGGCTGCACAATGTTGTTTGAGGGTAGGGACGATATCTGCGTCACATCGGGATCATGCATGCCCGGACACCCCAGACCTTGCTGAAGCGCGCTCATCTTTATAAATAATATCTAAAACGGTTTCTCGCATGTGGATGAAATCAGGACTGGACTTGACTGCCCGCGCATCCCGACATTCAAAAAAGCGCTGGTTAAAATCGAGGTCATAGCTATGCGTAATACGTCCCGGACGGGGCGACATGACAATCAGGCGACTGGCTAGAAACAAGGCCTCATCAACGCTGTGGGTAATGAAAAAGAACATGGTTTGGGTGTTTTTCCAGAGGTCGAGTAATAACTCCTGAATCGTCTCCCGGCTTAGCGCGTCCAGCGCCGCCATTGGCTCATCCATCAGCAACATGGCGGGTTTGCAAGATAACGCCCGGGCGATACCGACACGTTGCTGCATACCGCCCGAAAGCTGGTAAATCATGCGTTCGTGAAATTCTTGCAATCCGACCAGTGCCAGATTTTTGGTCGCAATCGTACGGCGCTCCTGTTTTCGGACGCCCTGTAGTTTGAGACCGAACTCCGCATTTTCGATGACGTTGAGCCAAGGCAAAAGGGCGTGTTTTTGAAATACGACGCCGCGCTCCGAACCCGGACCGTTAATTGAACGCTCACCAAGCAAAATTTTGCCTTGCGACGGTGAAATGAACCCGGCAAGCAAGTTCAGCAGCGTTGTTTTACCGCATCCCGAAGCGCCCAGAGCGACCATAAAATCGCCACAATTTATATCCAGATTAATATTGTCTAACGCGTGTGTTCTCTCCCCGGCGGTTTTGCCGGGGTAGATCACGCTGACATCCTTGACACGTAGATTTTCCATGTTCATTCCTTATACGGTGCGCCTTTACCTAGCCTCGCACCTACCGTTATTTGATCAGGTAGATGCGGGCAAAGGGATTGGGTGCACGGGCTACTATTTACTGAAGTTCACATCACCTCAATTTAACTTCATCGCTGCATCCGCATATCTGGAAGTAACGTATCGACTGTAATCCTTGTCGAGAGTGTCAATTTTGCCTTCCCCTTTCAAAAATTCTGCCGTCGCCAGGAGTGCTTTGGCCACGCCGCCATTCGCACCGCCTCCCAGCCACACCGACGATGCTTGCTCCTGAATGTCGGGATAAGCGTACAAGGCAACCGATGCAGCTACGTTCTTTGGTTCAGCGCCAGTGAGCTTTACGTTGGCCTGCACTTCTTTCGAGTCAATGGTCCAGCTATCTGGACTGCTACGGTAGGCCGCATCTGCTGCCGCCGCAATTTTTACGAAGCGGGCCATAAAGTCGGCGTTGGCTTCGCCCCATTTTCTGTCAACGGCCATACCGTCAAAAGTTGCCTTACCCTTTTTGCTTAGTTCGCCAGAGGTCACCAATACCTTGCCACTTTGTTTGATTCTGGTAAGAGCTGGATCCCACACATAAGCAGCATCGATATCACCCCGTTCCCAGGCTGCGGCAATTTGATTGGGCTGCATGTTCAGCAGTTGTACGTCGGCAGACTTAATGCCCCATAGTTCGAGTGCAAACATGGTGTGAAAATGCGTGGTCGAGGCAAACGGCACGCCGATTTTTTTCCCCTTCAGATCGGCGGGCGTATTGATGCCGGAACCATTACGCGCGACCATCGCCTCGGCCTGATTGATGTCGTCCTGAATCCAGAACAACTGCACATCCACGCCCCGGCTCACAGCGGCCGTCAGTGGACTGGAGCCAATCACGCCGATCTGCACATCTCCCGACGCCAGAGCGATCGCCACCTTTGCGCCTGAATCAAATTTACGCCAGTCAACTTTGTAGCCAGTGGCTTTTTCAATGGCCCCACTGGCGACTACGTCCAAAAATGGTCCATTGATTTGCTGGTAGGCAATTGTGATTTCTTTTTGCTGCGCCATTGCGCCGCAAGTAATGACAAACAATGCCGCGGTGACGATGCCGCACAGCAAATTCTTATATTTCTTCGTAGTATTTTTCATGTTTCTCCGTTCAGTAGTAATACAAATGCACGAGTGCGCTAAGTAGTGCTGAGTAAGTAAAATTTAAGGGATGCTTGCGCCGCTAGAGTGGGGGCAATGAGGGCGAAACGAATTTTTAGAGTGACCTATTCAATTTTTATATTTTGGCCTCCTTAAAGGGTTGGATTAATGTTAGTACTCGTGTCATTTCATCTCATCCTGCTCTTGGCCAAAACTGGGTAACCCCATCATCCGACCCCTTGATTTCGGCCTCGGAAAGTATCAGGATGAATGACCGTGTATCCTTAATAATCATTATCCTTAAGTAGCATTATGCAAAAAATAGTACAAATTGTTCCAATTTGTTCATATTTATAGTACTGTAAGAGGTATAAATCAGGTCGTCAAACTATTTTTTACAAAAATTGAGACGTTTTGTGCCTAAAATCATAATAATTCTATAAATTAGCCATATGAATAGTCATCCTGCAGAAAAGCCGGAGCACGAGAAAATAGACGGCGATACACCAACGATGCGTTTATTTGCTTTGCTCGAGGTTATTGCAGAAAAAGATCAACCTTTCTCGCTTCAAGGCATGGTCGAAGAGACCGGCCTGCCAAAACCGACTGTGCACCGGATGTTGCAGCAGCTTGAGGGCGTTGGCGTATTGCAGCGAGAGAGCGATGGTCGTCATTACAGCACTGGTGTTCGGCTGCGGAAGCTCGCGTCGAATCTGCTGATCAACAACACTTATCACGGCGCACGCCATACCGTGTTGCGTCAATTGATGGAAGAGGTGGGGGAAAGTTGCAACCTGACGGCGTTCACCGGTAGTGAGGTCGTTTATCTGGATCGGATGGAGACCGTTGCGCCGTTGCGCTTCTATTTGCAGCCCGGATCACGGGTTCCAGCGCATTGCTCCTCCACCGGAAAATTGTTTTTGGCGCAAATGACGCCCATGCAACGTCGCCGGTTGCTGGCGCATATGCCGATGACCAAATACACCAGCAATACGCAAACCGACCCAGTCAAGCTAGAGCAGGAGCTGGAGGTGGTGCGACGCAATGGCTACGCAATCGACAATGAAGAATTTCTGCCGGGTTTGCTTTGCGTCGCGGTGTTGGTACCTGCCGCAGAAGGACGCTCAAACCTCGCGGTCGCGATACAAGCGCCGATCATGCGCCTGACGCATGAAAAAGCGTTGCATTTCCTGCCCGCATTGCAGCGCGCAGCCAAAGCGCTGGCGGCAATTGAATCCGAGACCGCCCCGCCGCTAAATGTCGCAACTTAGGCGAGGGCGAGCGCGAGGGCGCGTACTAATACAAGAAAGCTCCCGGCAAAATCACCCGTTACTGCCGATCGCATGGCTTCAGCGCATCGGCGCAGGAGCCGGGCAAAGCAATAAAATGGACAACAGAAAGTGGAATTAGCATGAAAGTCGTCGTTTTGGGCGCTGGTATTGCAGGCGTCGCGTCTGCCTGGTTCCTGAGCAAAGCGGGGCATGAAGTAACAGTCATTGATCGGCAGCCCGGTCCTGCGCAAGAGACCAGCTTTGCCAATGGCTGTCAGATTTCCGTATCGCACGCCCAACCGTGGGCAAATCCGCATACCTTGCTTAAGGTCATCAAATGGCTTGGCAGAGAGGATGCACCGCTGTTGTTCAGACTGCGGCCAGAGTTATTGCAATGGAAGTGGTGCGCGCACTTTCTGCGTGAATGCATGCCCCATCGTATCCATCACAATATTCGGCAGATTGTCGCAATTGCAGAATATAGCCGACAAACGTTACAAGCAGTGCGCGCCGAAATTGGCATGGATTACGATGCGCTGACGCGCGGTATTCTGCATTTTTATACCGACCACAAAGAGTTCGACAAGTCGCTGGCCGCCGCTGCCCTGATGCGTGAACTGGGTTGTCCGCGCAATACCGTTACCGTAGAGGAAATTATTCGGTTGGAGCCAGCGTTAGCCGGGCTGCGCGACAAGATTGTTGGCGGTGATTTCACTGCCACCGACGAGTCCGGAGATATCTATAAATTTACCTGCGCACTGGCGGCAAAGGCCGCGCAACGCGGTGTTCAGTTTCGATTTAATACTATGGTCACGCGCTTGCTTGCAGAAGGAAGTGGCGCAGATAAGCAGATTAAAAAGATCGAAGTCATCGCCCCCAGCGGCCATCATGAGACGATCCATGCTGATGCCTTTGTGGTGGCACTTGGCAGCTTCTCGGCACCGCTGTTGAAGCCGCTTGGGATTGACCTGATGATTTACCCCGGCAAAGGTTATTCGGCGACTTACCAGATTATTAATCCCGACGCGGCGCCAACAGTATCTTTAACGGATGACAGTCACAAACTGGTATTGTCGCGGCTAGGCGATCGCCTGCGTGTCGCAGGAACCTGTGAGTTAAACGGCTACACGCGCGAGTTAAATCAAGCACGCTGCGATGCCATCACACAGCGAGTCCGGTTTTTGTTTCCCGACGCGTGTGACTACGGTAATCCAGTGTATTGGGCCGGCTTGCGTCCGCTGACGCCATCCAATGTCCCTTATATCGGCAAGTCAAAAATATCCAACTTGTACCTTAACACTGGACATGGAACACTGGGCTGGACGATGGGGTGTGGCTCCGGACGTGCGATTGCGGATATCATTTGCGACCGTCAGCCCGACGTTGATTTTGCATTTACTGGCATGCCGCGCCGTGCGTCCATACAAATCGCCACGCCAAAATTAACCAAATGAATTCACGTTGAGGTAGCCCACAAAACGGCACCAAAGCGAATGATGAGACGGTACGCTGGAGTTGAAACTTTAGCGTACCGGATGAGAAGCGGAGCGGAAGGGTTCTGCAAACTATCCGTCATTGGCGATAAAGTGACGCTAAAGATCGACGTCACTTTCCAGCCGATTAGCGTGCTTCCCGTAATGTCCGACACTGTAATTCAGTGCGCTTAACTTTGCCGATTGACAGCGCAGCGAGCGCAGATACCAGTCCTGCAAACAGGATATACCCGACAATGTGCCATGGCTGCCCACCGCCTGTTTTAAGCAGATAAGTGGCGATAAGCGGCGTCAGTCCGCTGGCAAAGATTCCCGAAAATTGGTACACAAACGAGATTCCCGTATAGCGCACTTTTGCGTCGAACAGATCGCAAAATAACGCCGCCTCGGGTCCGTAGATCGATGCGTACAATATACCAAAAGGTATTACAATCGCCAGCCATAATACCAATACATTGTCAGCGTTATGCAACATAAACCAGAATGCAGGAATGGCAGAAAAGCTGGTGATCAGCGCGCCCCAGAAAAATACTTTAGTGCGCCCAATTCGATCCGACAAATGACCAAAAACGGGAATAAAAAAGCACATCACAACTGCCGATGCCATAACGCCAATCAATGCATCGGTGCGACTGATATTAATCGAATTGGTCAGATAGCTGATCGAAAAAACGCCAAATATATTAAAAAATACGCCGTCGATATAACGTGCTGCCATCCCTTTCAGAACGTTGCCCGGATAACGCTTTATCATGTCAAAAAAGGGAATCTGTGTTTCGGCGCTATGGCGTTTGATTTTTAGAAATTCCGGGGTTTCCATCACGGTCAAACGTATCCACATACCAATGAATACCAGTGCTGCGGACAGGATAAAGGCAAGGCGCCAACCCCAGGAAATAAATTGCGCATCCGTCAATACATAAGACAGCAATGCCACCACACCCGACGCCATACATAGCCCGATGGCAAGACCCAATTGCGGCAAGCTTGCGTAAAATCCTCGCTCCTTTACGGGTGCGTATTCGTATACCATGAGCACCGCGCCACCCCATTCGCCACCCAGACCTATCCCTTGCACAACGCGTAAAATTAACAGCATAACCGGGGCAGCGACGCCGATTTGCGCATAGGATGGGAGCAGGCCAATCAAGAAAGTAGAAACACCCATGATCATCAGCGTCATTACCAGCATGCTCTTGCGACCGATTTTGTCTTGAAAGTGTCCAAAGATAACGCCGCCAATCGGACGACTTAAAAAGCCGACCGCAAATGTGCCATACGCCAGCATGGTTGATACCAAGGGATCGCTGCCAGGAAAATATAATTTATTCAAGACGATGCCAGCGACGACGCCGTACAGAAAAAAATCGTACCACTCGATGGTGGCGCCGACCACGCTCGCTAACACCACGCGCCGTAATTCCTTTTTTTTACTGTCGCTATTTTGCATGATGTCTTCAAATTTATTTGATAAATAGTGGTGGTTCTGCACCACATTTTCGGAGATATTTACCGATTGAGCGATTAAACAAATCCCCCTTTTTGATGCAGTGTTTTTTATTTCAGGTGTGAAAAAAACGTTTTTTAAGGATTTTTAAGATGATTTCGACGGCCGTTATACGGCTTGCTCCGCGTGATCTCTTGCGGTGCCGGTCAGATAGAGGTTGCCTGATTGCCGCTTTTCAGAATCTGCAACGATCATATCAGCGGCTTTTTCTGCAATCATGATGGTCGGTGCATTGGTGTTACCGGAAACCAGTTCAGGCATGATCGAAGCATCGGCCACCCGTAATCCTTTAATACCATGCACCCGCAGCCGGTCATCTACGACCGCCATCGGACCGCTGCCCATCTTGCAGGTGCCCGCAGGATGGTAGATCGACTGGCTAAATTGTCGCGCTGCCTGGAGTAACTCGGCATCGGTCTGATACGCTGATCCGGGAATAAATTCGGACAAGATGTGCGGGGCCAGAGACGGCGCGCCTGCAATGTTTCGTGCCGCCCGAAGCGCGCCGATAACTACCGGATGGTCGCGTTCGTCGGATAAGTAATTGGGATGAATCTCGGGATATTGCAAAGGATCGTTGGACTGAATGGCAATATACCCGCGGCTGTTGGGCCTTAGCTGACAGACGGACATCGTGAAAGCAGAAAATTTATGTGCGCCTTCGCCAGGTTTATCGGCGCTAAGGGGCTGCATGTGAAACTGTATATCCGGGCGCGCCACTGATGGATCGGACTTGGTAAATATCGCTACCTGGCTTGCTGCCAAGGTTAGCGGGCCGGAGCGTGAGAGCAGGTATTGCAGCCCCACCTTAATTTTATTAAGCGGATTATTGACCTCATCGTTGAGTGTCTTTAATCGCGTTTTGAACACCAGTCGGGTTTGAAGATGGTCTTGCAAATTCTGTCCAACACCCGGTAGATCGTGTACGACCGGAACACCCACGCGGCGCAATAATTTTGCGGGACCAATGCCGGAACATTGCAGGATCTGGGGAGAGCCGATTGCGCCAGCGCACAAAATTACCTCTGCATTCGCGCTCACCTGATGCAACAGACCGTCCATGCGGTATTCGACTCCAACGGCCCGGCGGTCCTTGAGCAGAACGCGCGTAATGTGCGCTTTCGTTTCTACGTGGAGGTTCGGTCTTCTTTTGGCCGGGCGTAAAAATCCCTTGGCTGTACTCCAGCGCAGACCTTTGTGCGCGGTTTGTTGAAAATAGCCGACGCCTTCCTGCGTGCGCCCGTTGTAATCGTCGTTATAAGGGATACCGATGTCTTTGGCACCCGCAATGAAGTGTTCCGCAATGGGTCGACGCAGACGCAAATCCGATACTTTTAATTGACCACCAACCCCGTGGTAAGCATCGGCCCCGCGCTCCTGATCCTCGGACTTTTTAAAATAAGGCAATACTTCGGCGTAACTCCAGCCCTTGTTGCCGAGTGCCGCCCAATGGTCGTAATCTTCTTTTTGCCCCCGCACGTACAGTAAGCCATTCAGGGAACTGGAGCCGCCGAGCACTTTGCCGCGGGGCCACTGCAAGCGACGTCCGTTTATGCCTTGGTCAGGCTGTGTGACGTAACACCAGTCCAGCTTCGGGTCATGCATGGTCTTGAAATAGCCGACGGGGATATGAATCCAGAGGTTATGGTCCGGTCCTCCCGCTTCGAGCAACAAAACACTTTTGGCAGGATTTTCCGATAAGCGGTTTGCTAACACGCAACCCGCCGATCCAGCGCCCACGATGATGTAATCAAAACTACGGGACATGCGGTGGTCTCCTTGTAGAACCGGATCGTTGGGATTCATGATGGTTGTGAGGCGGTTTTGCGATCGGCATGGCGAACGAGCTGCTTTCTATTTTGCAGTTATTCTTTTATCCGGAACATAATGGTCCAAAATATGTTATTAAGAGCATGCTCACAATCAGAATTTTACAAATAGGTGATAAGTGGAACAAAAAATGACAAAACTGTTTCGAAACTCTGCACGATCGGATGGTGCTCTGGGTAAACCCGGAGACATGCGGGTTTTACGCGTTCTGCGCCTGATTGAGCATCTCGCCGCAGCACAACATCCGCAAACGCTGTCACAGCTTTCCCATCGCACCGGGATTCCAAAAGCGACGATGATGCGAACCCTTGAAGGGTTGGCACAATTGGGATATGTACTCCGCCTGCCTATTGATCGCGGCTATTTATTAGGCCCCGCTGCAGCCGATCTGGCACTGTCTACATTAAAAAATAATGCATTGATGCGGGGCTGCCGCGCCATACTTGTTGATCTTGTCGCCGCGATTGGAGAGACATGCAATCTGACGATTCCGGCAGGCAGTAAGGTGTTATATGTTGATCGGGTGGATACGCCCGAACCCTTAAGGCTGCATTTGCCGGTGGGCACGCTCGCACCGATGCATTGCACTGCGAGCGGTAAATTATTTATGTCGCGTTTGCCATTAATCGATCAAAGAAAAATGCTTTCCATGATGGTCTTAAACCCACTAACACTTAAAACTATCGTGGATGTGGATCTTCTGGCCGTCGAATTGACGCGTCTCGATGTACGCGGAATCGGCATTGATAATGAAGAATTTATACACGGGATGGTCGCGATTGCCGTACCGGTTTGCGCACCTGACGGTCGCACTATAGCGGCGGTTGCCTGTCATGCGCTGACAGCCCGCCAATCGCTGGATCAACTGATGGAATACATTCCAAACTTAAAGGTCGCCGCGTTAAAACTGCAACCATTGCTGGTCGGCTAGGTTCAACTTTTTCGATCCGAAAATAGTTAAGCCGCCGCTTGCACCGCCAGCGTCTGGCTGGTTTAGCGCGGTGGTGTAGTGATGAGTGGCAGGTTGTAGTTGCTCCCCAATCTTTGCAACACTACCCCCTAACGCATCCCGGTGCAGCTCAAAGGTTCGCCCGCACTCTTGTGACTTATTGCCGATATTTCAGGCAAGGAGCAATTTTTACCAAATCAGTTGAGCGGATTCGGCATCGGTCGGGCAGGAGTGCGCTCACAGAATCAGATGCGTCCCGCGCTCTCGGTATAACTAAAAGTAATTGGGATAAGAATAATTATTTTGCAAGACCCATAATTTTGCAGCATATTGGAAAAAAATATCAAATGTCTGGAGGCAAAATGGTGAAATTTTTGATCGGTATAGGGATACCTTATATCGCTGTAATCGCATTGCTCCCTTGGGTTAATGCCGTTAATACCAATGTGTTTGGCGTTCCATTTATTTATTTCTGGATATTTATATGGATGATATTGACATCGGTTTGCATGCTCGCTTGCTGGATTTTTTTTGACAGTAAGAACGTCGACGCCGACGATTAAAGTTCACCCGTTCGGTAACCACCAAACCACCAGAAAGCTGTTATGTCCACCGTCGTCTTTCTAGGCTTCATCGCCTTTTCAATCTATTTAGCAATTCGTTCAAAAAAGGGCCATAGCGGCCAAAGCGTTCATGATTTTTTTGTCGCCTCGCGCCAGTTTGGCGTCTACCTTGTATTTTTTCTGGCTGCCGGAGAGATTTATAGCATCGGCACCATGGTCGGTCTGCCGGGCGGGATTTACGCCAAGGGTGCAACCTATGGTGTATGGTTCCTGGGCTATATTTTATTAGCCTATCCGATAGGCTACTTTATCGGTCCAAAAATATGGGAGGCGGGCAAAAAATATAACGCCATTACGCTCCCTGATTTGTTCAAGGGATACTACCAGAGTCGCTTTCTGGAAGTTGTGGTTGCCGTCTCAGCGATTCTATTTTTGATTCCTTGGGGGCAGTTGCAATTTACCGGTTTGGTCGCCGCCTTAAAAAGTTTAGGGTGGAATCTGGAGCCAATTTATCTCATTTTCATTTCCGCGGTTTTAGCATTTATTTACATCGCTATTTCTGGGGTAAGAGCCACGGCTTACATCGCTATCCTCAAAGATATTTTGATGGTTGCAGCGATAGTGATCGTCGGGGTGGCCGTCTCTTGGGAGTTCGGCGTAACTGAAGTTTTTCGTGCGGCCAGCGCACATGTCAGCAACACTATGGATACGGAGCAGCTCACGTTTTCGATGAGCACCATGTTCTTCCAATCGCTAGGTTTTTACGTGTTTCCTTTTGCGGTACAAAATTTCTTCACCGCAAAAAGTGCCAACACGATACGCAAAACCCAAATTGCGATGCCACTATATATGTTGATGTATCCGTTTCTGATTGTCGCCTCGTACTATGCCATCAGTGCAAATTTAAAACTTGAAAATCCAAATGAAGCCTTCTTCGCCGCTGCGGTGAATTTGTTGCCCGGATGGTTACTGGGCCTGGTAACCGCCGGTGCCGCGCTATCGGGATTATTGGTGTTAGCGGGTATCTGCCTTTCGATCGGGCCGTTGGTGACGCGGAATCTGGCACCGCATATTCCTGAAAGCAAGCAGAAGACCAGCACCATGTTTGTGATCGTCCTGTACCTTGCCACCTCCATCGTCCTGACGTTGTTTACGCCTAACTTGATGCTGACGATTATTAACACCGCCTATTATGGGATCACGCAATTTTTTCCGGGAATGATGATCATCCTGTTTTTTAGAGGCGTGAAAGCCAATGCCGTGGCATTAGGAATAATCGTCGGGCAAGTCATGGCGATAGTGATGTATGTCAATAAAGTTGATTTGGGCGGTATCAATATTGGTCTGATTTGTTTGGTGTGCAACATCATCGTCCTTTTTGTCGCTAATTTTTTGATGAAATTATTTTCTAAAAAAATCCAGCCGGTGTTGTCGTGAAGCGTTGTCAGCCATTACTTAATTTTGTGGAGTCCGTGTGAGTTTTCCTGGTATAAAAAATCCGGTTATTCAAGTTTTCGTTGCGAGCAAAATTCTTACTATGAATAGCAGTCAGCCGGAGGCAACCTGTGTTGCCGTGCGCGAAGGAAAAATTCTTTCGGTCGGGTCGCTGGAAGAAGTCAGTCTATGGGGTGAGGTTGACGTTGATATTACTTTCCGGGACAAGATTTTAATGCCCGGATTAGTGGAAGGACATAGCCACTTGATGGAAGGAGCGATGTGGGACGCCGTCTACGTCGGCTTTTACGACAGACGCGGACCGGATGGAAAATGCTGGAAAGGACTGACTACCTTAGATCAAGTCATCCAACGTTTGACAGAAGCCGAAAAGGTAATGACCGACGCTTGTGCCGAATTGCTGGGATGGGGATTTGATCCAATTTTCTTTGGCACCGCACGGCTCTCGGCGAAAGAATTGGATACTGTATCTGCGGTCCGCCCAATTGCTATCTTGCATGCCAGCGTCCATCTGATGAACGTAAACTCGGCCATGTTATCGCTAGCCGGTATCGACGAAGATAGCGAGATTGACGGTATTCATAAAGATGCAGATGGTCGGCCATCCGGTGAACTGCAGGAATTCGCCGCAATGTTTCCGGTCTACAGACTCATTGGAAAACAATTGGCGATTTCTTCCAGCGAAAAAGAAAATACAATCTGGAATTTTGGAAAAGTTGCGCAGCTGGCCGGGGTGACTACGGCCACTGATCTGCTTAATGATTTATCCGCAACTGGCACAGAAAATTTGCGTAAGATAACCTCGGATGAAAATTATCCCGTGCGGATTGTTCCCGCCTATGGACCGCAACGAAGCGCGGAAAATGGACTAAAAAGATTGCAGGATGCCATCGCAGAAAATAGCCAAAAACTACATTATGGCGCGGTAAAAGTAATCGTCGATGGCTCGATACAAGGGTTCACCGCACGCGTGAAATGGCCCGGCTATTTTAACGGAAAGGAGAATGGCTTATGGATTATCCCACCCAGTCAATTCGTAGAGTTGTTTACACCATTTCATATCCATGGCCTGCAACTTCATATTCATACCAATGGCGATGAGGCCGTAGAACTGGTCCTCAATGCATTTGAAAAAATATTGGCAAAGCATCCGCGTAGGGATCATCGTCATACACTGCAGCATTGCCAGATGGCCGACGCGGCGCAATTGCGCCGCATTGCCGCCCTCGGACTTTGTATCAACTTTTTCTCCAATCATATTTACTATTGGGGCGATGCCCATTACACCCAAACCATGGGACCGGACCGCGCCCACAGAATGAACGCGGCAGCTTCAGCACTTCGCCTGGGCATCCCGATTGCGTTCCATTCTGACGCGCCGATTACGCAACTCAGCCCGCTTTTCACAGCCTGGTGTGCGGTGCAGCGAAAAACATCTTCCGGTCACGTACTGGGTGAAAACGAGCGTATTTCGGTCGCGCAGGCTTTACATGCGATCACGCTGGGTGCGGCTTATACATTGAAGATGGACCATTTGGTGGGCAGCATTGAAGTGGGAAAGTTTGCTGATTTTGCAGTGCTGGAACAAGACCCGACGCAGATTGATCCAGACCACTTAAAAGATATTCCCGTGTGGGGCACAGTGTTAGGTGGCAAGATATTCAAATCTCCAAAATGACGCCCACCGCCTTATCACACTTAGACAGGCTATCCGCCGCCCCCGATAGACGTAAACCCATCGATCTGGTGGTAATTGGCGGTTATCTAGGGGCGGGTAAGACCACTTTGCTCAATGCGGTTTTATCTGCACGGACAGGCAAAACAATCGCCGTGCTGGTCAATGACTTCGGCAGTATCAACGTTGATGGTGCGCTTATTCGCTCAAAAACAGACGATGTCATACTTTTAGAAAATGGCTGTATCTGTTGCTCTATTGGCGACAGTTTGACTGAGGCGTTGATCAACATAAGCGCGCGCGAAACGCGGCCCGATATCCTGCTGATCGAAGCCAGTGGTGTTTCGGACCCGGCAAGGATTGCGCAAATTGGCCTGTTGGATAAAGCGTTTCGATTATGTGCGATCGCTGTTTTAATCGACGCGGAGCATATCCATAATACCCTGCGTGACCCCTATGTCGGGGATATTTCCCGACGTCAAATTATGGGGGCCAGCGTGTTAATAATGACTAAGGTCGATTTGATTTCGGAACAGAAGAAAGCTGTTGTCCATCGCCAGATTTCCCTTATCACCAGGGCGATACCCATCGTTGACGCGAAAAAGGGAAAGATTGCGCTGGCGCTGCTGTTTGACTCTTCAATAGACGCCGTGATTGGTTCGGGCTGCGACGGCAAGTCGGCTTCGGTGATGCATAAAAATACTGCTCACGGTGTAGAAATACGTAGTTTTAATTTTAAATTCGACTGTCGTTTCGAGAAGAAAAAACTAAAAGAAATACTCTCGACCTTCTCGGGAAAAATACTGCGTGCCAAAGGGATCGTCTGGCTCACGCACGATAAGTCACCTTATGAGCTGAACATGGTTGGGTTGCGCATTATGCTCATTCCCTTTGCCGGGTTAGCGGATCAATTCTCATTAATTGTCTTTATAGGTCTGACCAGTGCAGAGGATGAAGCGCAACTAATTGGCGCGTTGCAAAAAGCTGCTGGCACATTACAGGCCCCTGGATAAGCAATGCTGCGGCCATGAACGCGCTCTTCAAAGCTGGCGTGTATAGCCAGTAGCGAAGCCTTATTCTACTAGCGTCTCCCAATTTTCCTTGCACACGTTTATAGCTTACCTGTGGCGAATTTTATATAATTCACTCCGAGATACGCATGCACGCGCGTTCTTGTGTTCTGGTAATTAAGCACAGCGATTGCACATAAATGGGGACTTCATATTAATGTGCGGGCGATGTGCGCATTTGCGGCACGGCGCCGTATATTTTAAACGTATCTCGCGCGTCTCTACTTTTAAGATTATTATCTATTTTATAACGACTCGTTGTATTTTATTTACTTGATTGGTAGTACGCCTGATCGCGTTGCCACCTGTAAATATTATGGGATTTTTGGTGTTTTCGATAAAGGACTGTACCTTCAGGGTACAACGCTCATTATGAAACTATCTGGTTTTATCAACAGCCACACCGAGCAGATTATCAAAGAATGGGAATCTGTTGCACGCACACTCGGCGCCCCTGCGAACCAGCTTTCGACTACCGCGCTGCGTGACCATGTGAAAATAATATTACAAGAAATAGCGCTTGATATTGTGACTGTTCAAAGTGTAAAGCAACAAAATGACAAGATTGAAGGCGCTGCCGGGATGGTGGCAGATGACGGAAGCGCAGCTGCAACGCATGGTGTTTTGCGCCAACTTAGCGGTTTTTCTCTAGCGCAACTGACTGCGGAATACCGCGCTTTGAGAGCGATTGTGTTACGTTTGTGGTTGCCGAAAATTGGCCGGGTTACTGAGGAAACTACTTACGATATGGTGCGTTTCAATGAGGCGATTGATCACGCGTTAGCCGAGTCAGTGACTACGTTTTCAGATCAGGAAACGCGTACACGGGATACTTTTCTGGCAATTCTTGGACACGATCTAAGAAGTCCTTTAGCTACAATGGCGATGGCAGGGGATTCTTTATCGCGATTGGGGCAACCCAAAGATAGCGTGCGACAGATCGGTGCCCGCGTGGTCCGGAGCGCGGCCACTATGAATGCGATGGTGAACGATTTGCTTGAGTACGCAAGAACCCAGCTTGGCGGAAAAATGCCGATGATGCGTGCGGCGGTGAGTATTGAAGAAATTTGTAAGTCGGCTCTTGAGGACGCTGGCGCTGCACACCCTGATTGCGTGTTCAAACTGGCGACCTCTGGCAATCTGGTCGATTGTTTTGATCGCGATCGATTGCAACAGGTTTTTTCTAATTTGTTGAATAATGCTGCGCAATATCGTACCGTTGCTCAGCCTGTGACTGTTTTTGCAGAAGGGGGCTCCGATGCAATCGTTGTTACGGTGATGAACCTTGGTCCTGTTATTCCGCCTAAATCATTGGCGGCGATTTTTACGCCGCTGGTCCAACTGACAGTAGAGGGGCAAACGCACAGTCGTCCGTCCACGAGCTTGGGACTGGGTTTATTCATAGCGCGTCAAATCACGGAGGCGCACGGTGGTACGATAACGGTGGAGTCGAACGAAACGTCAGGTACCGTATTTACCGTGATACTTCCCCGATGGAAATCTATCCAATAGAGGCCGTTCCTGGTTCGTACCCGGACGGTGAAGTTTGTTTCAAGCTTACGATAAAGCTGTGAGCGGCTTGATTGCAAACAAAGTAAGCCGGGTATTTTTGCGATTTTTGCGACCGTGAAGCTAGCAAATCGGACATCTGCTAATATGAATAGTGGTAAGTGCCTTCGTTGGTGCTCGCATAAATTAGCGTTAATTTATGCGTTATTTCCAAAATTAACTGATCGCGATTTGAAAGGTTTACACGATGAATGGACATTGGATTGACATCCCGACCGCTGGTGCAACCGGTTTTAGTGGTTATTTATCTTTACCACCGGCCGGCAAAGGCCCCGGCATTGTAATGTTGCAAGAAATTTGGGGCGTGAACTCGCATATCCGCACTGTCGCGGATCAATACGCTCTGGCAGGTTACGTTGTGCTTGCCCCGGACGTCTTCTGGCGCATGTCGCCTCGGTTGGATTTGAATTACGACGACGAGGGAAATGCGCAAGCGTTTAGTTTCTATCAAAAAATGGATACCGCGCAAGCTGCAAAAGATGTGGCCGATGCCGTGGCAACCTTGCGGACACTCCCTGAGTTAAACGGTAAGGTCGCGACCCTCGGCTTTTGTTTTGGGGGGCAACTGGCCTACCGGGCTGCGGCGCTGAGCCATGCAGACGCTGCAGTGTGCTTTTACGGCGGCGGTATTGAACAGCATCTGGATATCGCTGACCAGATCACGCAGCCGATCTTATTTCATTACGCCGCTCAGGATAGTCATATCTCGCAAGACAAAGTGGCAGCGGTAAAGGCAGCGTTTTCTGGTAAGGATAACGCCACCTTCCGAGATTATCCCAATACGGATCATGGGTTCAATTGCTGGGGTCGCCCCGCCATGTATAACCAGCGTGCCGCTGCGTTGGCAGAAGGACGCACATTGACCTTCTTAGCTGAAAACCTGTAGCGTTAAACAGTGTCATGCATGCGATCAGCATGCATGACAGGCGATTCAGGACCCCATCAAGGTATCTGTAAATAATAAACGTATCTTAAACTTTAGCGGCAAGGGGCAGAACCTTAGTAACCTCGACTCGCGTTCCTTTAGTACGTGATTAGCGACCAGCTGCTGAGAAGTTAGGGCTTGACTAGTCTTTAATTAGTGCTTAATAAAATGATCAATAGTAGCGCCCACCCAGAGCCGTCCACTATCTATCAGTCGTGAAAATAGATTCGCCTGCTCAACGTTCGCCAGCGCAATAATCGGCACTGATAGAATCACAGTATCGCCCACCAACACTTTGAGTTGTCCGATTCTGCTACCTTCAGCAATGGGCGCAAGCAGGGGATTATTAATCGCAATCGTCTGTTTTATTTTCTTTGACTGGCCTTTCCGCACGGTGACGTAAATATCTTCATTGAAGCCTGCTTTCACCTCGTTTTGTTTGCCTTTCCAGACTTTTGGCGTGACCAGAGCCGCATCATGTCCATACAATTTGACGGTATCAAAATTCTGGTAGCCCCACTGCAATAACTTGTGGCTTTCTTGTGCTCGGGCGCTCCCTGACGTGGCCCCGAGGACGACTGCGATCAGACGTCGGGTCCCGCTGCTTCCGTTGGATCGATTGGCAGAGGCTATAAGGCTATAGCCGGAGGCGGCAGTATGTCCGGTTTTAATCCCATCAATTTCGCCATCAGCAGACAACAACTGATTGCGGTTGGGTTGCGTGATTTTATTGTATGTAAAAGATTTGGTTGCGTAAATTTTGTAGCATTCGGGATAGTCTTGAACCACGTGTGTGGCTAAATTTCCCAAGTCGCGGGCGGTGGAATAGTTACCAGGGTCTGGCAGTCCATGTGAATTGGCGAAATGCGTGTCCTTCAAGCCCCAGATTTTAGCTGTGCTATTCATTTGCGCAACAAAAGTCTCTTCGGTCCCGGAAATAGCCTCGGCCAACGCGACCGCAGCGTCGTTGCCGGACTGCACGATCAAACCATACAGCAAATCCTGAACGCTTACCGGTTTGTCGGGTTCTAAAAACATCCGCGAACCGGCGTGATCGACCTTCCAGGCGCGGTTGGATACATTGACCATCTGCAGCATGCTAATTTTTTTTTCCGCAATCGCCGCACAGGCTAAATAACCGGTCATCAATTTTACTAACGACGCTGGCTCGACGCGCTTATCCTGATCGTGCGCCGTCAGTATTTGATCGCTGTTAGTGTCGAGCAATAGCCAGGAGCGCGCGGTCAGGACTGGCTCGGAGGATGTTTGCGCAAAAGCCGATGCCAGCAGAAAATAATTCAGGACGATGATCGCTGAAATTTTTTTCATTGGTTTCTCCGGGTTTGCGCATCGTTGAAAAAAGACTGTGCGTTTGGCTGAAATATTTTATTGATAATTTAATAATGCCTGAAAATGACAGACGTCGCCAGTAAGAAGAAGTTCAGGGCGGGGGCAAGCTGCTTTTACCATCTGTAATGGGCTTCAGAATATGCTAAATATAGATAAAAAAATCAAATAAAATCCAAGAAAAACGGGTGATATTTCCTTTCGGCAACCGTGCCCTTTTCCAGAAAAAGCCTACAGATAAATTATTTGTTTATTTTTCTCACTTGATCATGGTAATGATGTATAAAAGCCACGAAGCGGCGCATCGCTCGAAGAAGCCTTAAAACCTTTGCAAATGTTAGCCTCAACCAAGAGAAAATAATGGAAGAAGAATTCGAAGTGCCTAGTCCTCACGAGCACGCACTTGAAGAGGCAGTGGAAAAAGAGCGGGATGGATTAGCGCAAAAAGTGGCGCTGATGACGGCGATTTTGGCAACGATAGGCGCCCTAGTGAGTTACCAAAGCGGTGCCGCGCAAAACGAAGCCATGTTTTTAAAAAATCAAAGTATTTTAAAACAAGCGGAAGCTAGTGATCAGTGGGCATTTTATCAATCAAAGTCGACTAAAAGCCACCTCGACGAAGCAGTCGCGACTCTGGTCGAAAAGCCGGAACAGAAGGCCCGCTATCTTGCGGACAGAGACAAACAGGAGCGCCAGAAGCTAGAGATCAAAGCGGTAGCCGAAGGCCTTCAGGCGGAGTCGCGCAAACTTGGCGAAGAGTCAGACGCCAAGCTGCGACCGCACGAGCGTCTGGCCCTTGGCATGACATTCATTCAGATTGCCGTCGCCCTGGCTGCGATAACGGTGTTGACCAGAAGGCGCTGGCTGATTTGGGGCTCGGTGCTTTCGGCAGCGGTAGGAATTATCTGTTCCGTAACCGCCTTTTTATACTAAATAAAAGGTAGAGGCGGCTCTATTCGCTCCCTGGGGGCGAATATCACTGCTTGATGCGCACACGTTGATGGGTCGAAAGTCCATCGGTTTTTGCCCACTCTAATCGCTTTGATATCAGGCACTATAACTTCGGTAGAGTCATTGGATAAAATAATTAGCCCGCACAGAAAGCATGCGGGCTTTTTTGAATTGGATCCACGTTACCTGCACATTATGTGCTGCCGTTGTTACCCTGTATCAGTGCTGAATTACGACTGTGTTGAGGTAAGGGTGAAGTCAAACCCTGAAGATTTTTTCGTTGGTGTGTACGATTTCAAATTTCGTATCGGACAATTGGTGTAGCGCTCTCCCATCAGAAAGTTGATAACTTTTGGGACCGGGTAATTCGCTCACTTCACCGCTTGTGGACGATGCTGTAATCGGATCGTGATACACGTGCACGTGATAGCTGTTACCGGATGCGCCTTTGGCGTCGAATTTATCTACCAAATCCATGGAAGTCTCCTAGTGGTCGTGGATTAAATATCCGTAGTAACAATAGCAGATTTGAATAATTTTCTGGCGCTCATTTATAGAGGGTCCATTATTACTTAGTACCTCCTCGGGGAAAAATGGGACAGACCCGCACTTGATGGAGGTTTGACCAGCCCTCAGTTGGCACTATCAACGACGCAACGCAAAAGCCCAGCGCGCGGGCTGGGCTTTATGCATCGATCATGGAACTAATTTTTTTAATCCGATTATGCCGCCTTCTTGCTATAGGCACTGCACCAGCCGCCTGCAGCGACTAGTTTTCCAGCAAACAGCGGGCAACCGCCCATTGGGTCGGTGGCTTTACCCTGAAACAACTGGCAGTTTTTACATTGCTGCGCCGCGGTATGATTTGGATACTTGGCTTTATCGGCTTTGCTAGAGTCATGGACATAACCGAGCCCGACGGCCTGGGGATCTTTTTCATCTAACTTTGCGGGCTCCGCACGCGCATTAAGAGAGATACCTATTGCAGAGGCAGCTGCGATATGGGACAAGTTTTTCAAAAATATTCTACGATTAGTCATGTGGACTCCTTTATGGGCTATTTTTACGGTACCTCTACCGTGGAGTGGGATCGTAGCACGGGCTTACCAAACGCGTATTTTCACGAGGTTATTACGTCCTAAATGCAATGTTGTTACTGGGAAACAATCCCTCCAAGAACCTGCAGAATTTTTAAGCGCGAATTTTTGTTCATCGCAACGTATTGGTTCGCATCAGTTTTACCTCCTTGTGGCAGGTTTGACTAAATTGATGGGTTTCACGGATAAACCATCAGCAAAATACCCTGTGCGGGCGCCAGTTTGATAAACTCCCCGCTTTAATGAAGGAACTAGCATGACCGATGACACCAAACCGGAGCCACTCCCACCTTTACCGACCGATAGTTTACATCCCGAGTTCGTGGTGGTTTGCCGCGATATCGGCTATGAAGTAGGACTCTCGCTTAAGCCGGACCGCAAGGCACAGCTTTTTACCGCCTTAGCCGACTTAAATGAATTAGCTCTGGAGCTGCGCAGTAGTACTGATAATCCGAGTTTGAATGGTTTTTTAGATGGCGTGATAACTGCGCTGGAACAGTAATCTGTTCACAATCTGACTGCGCAGATCGTAATCGGGTTTTGAGAATCTGTTGACAATTTTATTAATAATCAGGCCAAAAGAAATTGAGCGGATATGGGCGTTAAAAGAGTAAAAGATGAGACGACAACGAATGTCGCAAATGGGAATCAGGGCCAAAGTACAGCCTATGCTGTCGGGCTGGAAGGGAGCATTAATGCGCACGCATTTATTCCCGTGGCTAGAGCCGTTCCCGGGGCTGGAGCCGAGGCAAAGCAAATCTCTCCTGCTAGCGACGTTGCTATTGCCGCCGATCGCGAGTGGCAGCGTCGCAAGTGGATCTGGCAAATGGGGACTATCGTATTCATGGGCCTTAGTGGACTGGTTCTCAATGTGCTGGTAAAGTCGATGGCGATCACCTCGACCCCAGCCTCAGTCAATTCGGTTGATGCTTACTGCGAGGTCGACGGACACGCGAATATGAACCCAAGCGCAAACTCGTCCGATCGGACTGCAACGTCGATTGCGCATTTATGCCCGGGCGACGCAGCGTTGGTTCTACCAAACCGCATAGCATCGGATAAATAATGTGTCTGAAGTTTTGTGGCTTGCGATAAAAAAATATAGGTGCACCACGGCTTGTGAACGAAGCTGAAAGTTAAAGGTCAATTAGTCATAAGTGCGATTAAGAGTACAGTTTATAGTCGGGTTGAACGTCTTAGGAAAGCGTAACGATCGAAATTAATGAAAAGCGGTACATCACGTTTCCCAAGGGATTCCGGTAGCGCGAATCTACATAGTGAAACGAGAGAATGCATAAAATTCGCCTGACGTTATTAGTATTTCTAATCGTAATGATTGCAGCCTGTAGTACAACCAGTGGCAGTAAGCGCGACAGCCCCGGCGCACGCAATAGTTCAAGTAATAGCAATAGCACTGACATTAATAGCGGCCCCGGGTATTACACCGTCCAAAAGGGCGACACCTTGTACAGTATTGGGCGCAAGTTTAAGCAAGACCATCGACAGATCGGTCAGTGGAACAAGCTGGAAGACTTAAACGGCATTGAGATCGGTCAAGTGCTACGCGTTGTCCCAACGGATGCAGTAACTGCCGCATCGACAAAAAAGCCTGTTTTTGCTTCACAAAATGTGGGAGCGCCCACAGAATCCCCGCCCGCAACGCTGTCGCCAGCCAATGGCGACGAAAGCAGTCTGGACTGGCTCTGGCCTACCGAAGGCACTAAAACGAGCAGTTATTCTTTAGCCAAAAAAGGTATTGAGATTGCTGGTAAAAGCGGTCAGCCGATATTGGCTACTGCAAGTGGCAAGGTGATGTATGCCGGCGCAGGGATACGCGGTTACGGCAATTTAATCATAGTAAAGCACACAGGTTCGCTGTTATCCGTCTACGCGCATAATAATGTGATTCTTGCAAAAGAAGGGCAGATGGTCAGCAAAGGCCAAAAGATCGCTGAAATGGGTAAATCCGATAGCAATACCGTTAAATTATATTTTGAGATTCGGCGCAATGGAAAGCCGATTGATCCCGCTATTGTTTTCCCTCGCCGCTAAATCAATGTAATGAGGCAAGTTCGTTTTAGGTCCATAGACCCGTAAAGACTTTTAAATTTTTGACTTTCTGCAGACCTTTACTGCAGACCTTTACTGTAGTCTATCGATTAATACAATTTTGTCGAAATTAACTTATTGCCCTCAATGAGGGAATGTCAATTAATTGGCATACATTATCAGGTATGGTTCACGTACTCCTATGGATGCCTCAAAGCGATGAAAGTTTATAATTTAGGTTGCGACAAGCATCATTGTTTTGAAGGATGGTTCTCTTCGGAGCAGGATTTTTTAGCGCAATCCGAGCGACTTCAGATTGCGTGCCCGACCTGTGAAAGTCTTCAGATAACTAAATTGCCATCGGCACCGCATCTGAACCTTTCACAAGGAGGACCCAGCGTACCGGCGGCCCCTGCGGCAAGTAGTGAGATGGCGATGACGCGGGAATCGGCGTTCATCAAAATGGCACAATATGTTTTAAAAAATACCGAAGATGTGGGCGAGCGTTTTACGGAAGAAGCACGAAGGATGCACTACAACGAGGTTCCCCATCACGCCATACGTGGGACAGCCAGTGCCAGCCAGCGCGAAGCATTGACGGAGGAGGGTATTGACGTGGTTGAACTGCCGCTGCCAATACGGTCTAAGCAATCGCTACAGTAGTGTCGCTGACTAGAGCGCAAAAGAATCGAGACACTAGCGATCCCCTGAAAATCCAGCTTTGTTTTACTTTCAGTACTTCATTGGCGTACTGAGAATCACTCTTTGAAATAATACGCTACACGAGGTATGAGGCCATGCTGACGGGTGCCATCAAATGGCGGTTATGTCGATTTCTCAAATGCAGTCGCGCACTAACTACGCTCTCGCAAGATCCGGGTGACCCCATGAATCCTGCGCACATTGCGCATTAACCGGGCCAGATGCACACGGTCTTCAATCTGAATAGTAAAGACCAGTTGCGTCATCATCAGGTCTTTGTCGTCATCCATATTAACGTAAGTGATGTTAGCGTCAGACTCACCAATGTCGGCAGCTAGTCTTGCCAGAATGCCTTTACCGTTATGCACCAGCACCTTGATGCGGCAATCAAAGCGACGATTTAAACCTTGCGCCCAACGCACTTCAATCCAGCGTTCGGGATCTTTGCTACGTTGCCTTTTTGCAATATTGCAATCTTCAGTGTGGACGATCAGACCCTGATCCCGCTTAAGTTGGCCGATCAGCAGATCGCCAGGAATCGGCAAGCAACACGGAGACAACTGAATTGAAATGCCTTCGTTGCCGTTAATGGTTACCGGTTCCGCTTTAACCGGTAGCGCTGAACCTTCCATATCCAGCAAAGGCAGGGAAAGCGGCTGATTTTCGAGTAAGCCCATAATGTGGCGTGCCACGAGAGCAGCCATGCGCTTACCGACCCCAATATCTGCGTAAATTTCTTCCATCGAATTGGCACTCGATTCGTTGAGCAAACGCTCGACGACGACCGGTGCCAATGCCGGATTCAGATTCAGCATTGCTAGTGCTTGCGACAACAGGCGCTTACCAAGCTCAACCGACTCATTTAAGTTGATCGTTCGCAGATGATGACGTATCGCGGAGCGGGCTTTACCTGTGCGTACAAAGCTGAGCCAGTTTGGACTGGGTCGTGAACTGCTCGACGTAATGATTTCGACGATATCGCCATTGTGTAATTCTGAGCGCAGCGGTGCGGGCTCGTGATTGATCTTGGCCGCCACAGTTTGGTCGCCGACGTCGGTATGAATCGTGTAAGCAAAATCAAGCGCCGTTGCACCGCGCGGCAGGGCGATAATTTTTGATTTGGGCGTAAAGACATATACAGAGTCGGGGAAAAGATCGACTTTGACATGTTCAAGAAATTCGGCCGAATCGCCAGTCTGTTTCTGGATGTCTAGCAACGATTGCAGCCACGCATGCGTGCGTTGCTGCAGTTCGCTCAAGTCGCCATCCTCGTCTTTATACAGCCAATGCGCAGCTACGCCGGATTCGGCAACGCGATGCATATCTTGCGTTCTGATCTGAAACTCTACCGGCGTACCGTATGGCCCAATCAGTGTGGTGTGCAACGACTGATAACCGTTGAGTTTGGGGATTGCGATGTAATCTTTAAATTTGCCCGGCATCGGCTTATAGAGCGCATGCAACGTGCCTAGCGTGACGTAGCAGTTGGCGAACGTGTCTACTACGATGCGAAACCCGTATACATCCAGAACTTGCGAGAACGACAGATGCTTGTTCCGCATCTTGCGATAAATGCCGTAAAGGGTCTTTTCACGGCCATCGATTTGCGTCGGTACTCCGGTTGCGGACAGTGTGGTGTTCACAGAGTCAAGAATCTTGCTGACGACTTCGCGGCGGTTACCGCGCGCTGCCCGCACTGCTTTTTGCAGCGTGCGATGGCGGATAGGGTGCAAATGTGAGAACGATAGTTCTTGCAACTCGCGGTAAATATTGTTGAGGCCGAGCCGATGCGCGATCGGGACGTACACTTCCATCGTTTCGCGCGCGATACGACGCTTTTTTTCTGGAATCATGACACCCAGCGTACGCATATTGTGCAATCGATCGGCAAGCTTGATCAAGATTACGCGCACGTCCCGGGCCATTGCTAATAACATTTTGCGGAAATTTTCCGCCTGCGCTTCTATTTGACTCTGGAATTCAATTTTGTCTAGCTTAGACAGTCCATCCACCAAACTGGCCACGGGCGCGCCGAAGCGCTCAATTAACTCATCCTTTTTGACGTCCTGATCTTCCATAACGTCGTGCAACAACGCCGCCATGATCGCTTGCGCGTCAAGCTTCCATTCGGCGCAAATTTCAGCGACAGCGATTGGGTGGGAGATGTACGGTTCGCCCGATTTACGCATCTGTCCCAGATGCATTTCATCAGAAAAGCGATAGGCTTCCTTGACCTTCTTTAATTCCGAAGGGGTAAGGTATTCTGCGAGCTTATTAGTAAGATGCGTGATCGATGCAACGCCATTTGGCGGCGCTGGATGATCTTTAGAAACTTCAGATGAAACAGTTTTTTTCAGGCGCGATGGAGCGACTCGTTTAACAGGAGCGGCTGATGGTAAGGTCGAATCTGGAGGAGTCAGGTTCATACTATAGGTACAGCCGCAAGAAGTGAACGATTAACCCGGTACCTTCTTTAGCATTTCAATACCGACTTTGCCAGCTGCGATTTCACGCAAAGCAATAACAGTTGGCTTGTCTTTTGCGTCAACTTTAGGGGTATGACCCTGCAGGAGCTGGCGTGCGCGGTAAGTTGCAGAAAGAGTCAATTGAAAGCGATTAGGAATGTGCTTAATGCAATCTTCAATGGTAATACGGGCCATATTTTCTCCGAAAACAGTTTCATACAATGTCAAAATCAGTCTCGCCGCAATGCCGTTTTATCGTCGTTGCCGTCAAGATTAACTGGTTGTTAGCTTAGGTTGGCATGAATGCCAAGTTGCGCAAATAAGTATGCGTTGCGTACTGCCTGTTGCGCAAAACGACAACGTGTCGCTTTGACAATGGCCGTCAGTTCTGACAAGGCAGCAGCAAATTCTTGGTTAATAATAACATACTCGGACTCGGGGGCATGGGCGATTTCCCCACCAGCGGCCAGAATCCTGCGCGTTATCACGGATGGCTCGTCCTGACCGCGCTTTTTCAGACGATCTTCCAGTGCGGCAATCGACGGTGGGAGTATAAAAATACCGACTGCATGGGGAAATTGTTTTTTGACCTGTTGCGCGCCTTGCCAGTCAATCTCGAGCAGCACGTCAGTTCCAGCCTGCATCTGCTCACCAATCGCCAGGCGTGAGGTGCCGTAATAGTTGCCATGCACCTCAGCCCACTCCAGAAATTCACCTTGCTTATGCCGCGCGCGGAAATCTTCGACAGAGGTAAAATGATATTCGCGCCCATTCATTTCTTTAGTACGAGGCGGTCGCGTTGTATAAGAAATTGATAGTTTAATCTCTGGTTCTTGCGCCAGTAACGCGTTGACCAGTGTCGATTTACCGGCTCCCGACGGGGCGACCACCATAAATAAGCTTCCGGACATCGGGTGTTCGTCGGGCATCGCTGCTACATTTAATAGTTCGTTTGGTGATAATGGTGAAAGTGGCGGTGTCATGTCGGTTCGGGTGCTTAGCAAATAGGGGAGGCGCGGCAATCAACGTTTGGGCGACGCTTAAGATGGCTGGGCAGATATTGCAGCATTGTAGCAGTGGCGGGCTTGCGCTGCGGAGGGATCCGATGCGTGCAGTGAAATGTTTAATTTGTACCACAGCCCTGATGCCTGGTACCCACAGCGAACGCTTTATAAGGACAGGCTGCACGCATGAATACCGGCCTGAGCGCATTAGGCCATGCCAAAAACATATTTCCACCCTTATTCGGTCTCGATGTGACGCGGTGGCTTACCCAAACGCAAATTTGCATTAAGTGACGGTTTTGGTCATGTTTAAGTGGGATAAGACCTTTTTTGTCGCGCTTGCGACAACAACTATTTAAGATAAATCTATTGACTTGCCGTCAGGTAACAAAATTTATACATGGCACGTTCCCTGCTTTAAAGGGTGGGAAGTCCAACCGAATTTACAGGAGTTTTCCAAAATGAATAAATCTATCCGTCGCATGTCGACAAAAGCGCAAAAGGGTTTCACGCTGATTGAGCTGATGATCGTTGTCGCGATTATCGGTATTTTGGCTGCGATTGCAATTCCGCAATATCAGGACTATGTTGTCCGTTCGAAGCTTGCAGCAGTTGCGACTGCCACAGATTCGATTAAGACAGCGATGGCAGAGCAATTTCAAACTACCGGCGCATTCCCCGCGACTAACGCTGCGCTTGCGTCTATTGGCGTCAACGTTGTTCCCGCACCAAATACAACTATTACAATTTCGAGCACCGCGTCGAGCGGTATTATTACAACCGCCTTCACTACTGCCTTGGGCGCTACCGTTCCTAACACCGCTACTTTGATCCTTACTGCAACTCCTGCCACAGGCGCTTCAACAATTAGTTGGGGCGCAACTCAGACAAATATGACAGGCGCCGCAGCCAATTATGTATCTACCAAGTTGAATGGTTCTTAAACAACGCTTAACTATTACTTGAATTATCAACACCTCTACTTCAAAAGAAGTGAGGTGTTTTTCTTTTGTGCGGCGCTCACATATTTGATGGCGACCAGATTTTGCTCTCCATTTTATGGCGGTAGGTACCAATTTCGCATTTGTCCGGTCAGTGCCTATCACCCGCTATCAAAGCGGACGGGTTTGAGGCAAAGGCGATGACAATTTCCTTGAGGGTGCCGTGTTTTCGACCAGTCTCGACATTGAGTCCTAGGATCGTTGATGAGTAGGGCACATCTTTATTTGGAAATTATTCTAAAATCCATTCTTAATCCCTCCCCGTACGGAACGTATCTAAAAAGCACAGGGATAAATAATTGAAACAAATTGACACCACGAGCTGGATATTGACCTTGGTAGGGCTGTTATGCCTAGTACCCTTCGTTCAGCCCTATCATCCAACGCCAATTTCGTCTTTATTCGCCGAATGGCAAGCATTTTTTTTGCTCTGGACGGCCGTCTTTATTGCCTGCTTTCATGGCAAACGCAGGGGCGAAATCTTAATTCCAAAGATTGGATGCTCTGCAATCTTTCTTTTCTTTTTTGTTGTAATAAGCGTGGCTTTTAAGCCCCCAGAATACGCGCAGCAAGTGGTTTTGCCGTTATGTTATTTCGTTAGTTTGTACGGCGCGATTCAATTGGGATTTTGGTTACGCCAGATGGACTTGGTTAAGCGCTGCACTTTATGGGTTGCAATATATTTTGTTGTGGGGGGGGCGTACACGGTGGCAGTGCAATTTTTGCAACTCCACTGGACTGGTTTTTCGTTTCTGCCCTTTATTACTCCCAAAATGGCTGGATACAATCCCTACGGCAATATTGCCCAGACTAACCACTTGGTGTCCTATTTGGCGATAGGCTGGGCGTCAACGCATTATTTATTAGCGCGTGGCAAGATTAAATTAAGAGTCTACCTGCCTTTTTCGTTGCTGTTATTCTGCGGACTTGTGATGTCTGGTCAGCGCAGTGGCTTTATTTATGTAGTTAGTTTAAGTTTCTTGTTTTGGTGTTCTGCGCTGACAATCCATGCAGATCGCATCCTACACCGTTCTTTCTGGATTTCGTGCATGCCGGCGACGTATCTGTTGCTAAGCTATATTCTGCCAATTCTGGCGCGGGTCGATGGCGCCCAGCTGGTTACCGCCACGCAACGTTTAGGTACGGGGTGGGATGTCCGTTTTAATATGCTACACATTGGTTGGTCATTATTTAAGAATGCGCCAGTGTTTGGAATAGGATGGGGGCGACTGCCCTCATATCAGTTCTTGAAAGCAGATGTATTGCCCACGTTGCCTGCCAATCATTTGCATAACATCGTCATACAACTAATGGCGGAAACAGGAATTTTTTGTACGGTAATAGTTCTTGCGATATTTTTTTTATGGCTAAGAACATTCATAAAATTTCCTTCATCTCGCGAAAAACAATTTGTATTTAGTGTAATTATTGTAATTGGCCTGCATAGTCTGTTCGAATATCCACTTTGGTATGCCTATTTTTTACTCCCCGTTGGCGTTCTTGTAGGAATGTTTGAGGCCGAGGGAATTCGATTAAAAGTACCTGGATTTTTGACCGACATAATTATTAAAGGGGCTTCGATTCTAGCGATGGCGGTATTGTTTTATTCGTTTTTTGAGGCCTTATATGTAACTGATTTATACGCCCGAAGATCAAATTTCCCGTCGCCCACCATGCGCGTGGAAGAAGTGAACGAAATCGCGCGCATGCCGAGCAATTTCTTCCTGAAGCCGTACGTTGACTTTATCGATAGCACTGGTCGTGAGTTTAATAGCGGCGATTTGTCAGTAAATACGGCTCTTAACCAGCGCTTATTAAATAGCCTTATTGATAATAACGTAATTGTGCGGCAAAGTATTTATTGGGCGATGGCTGGAAACAATAAAGAAGCAGAAATCGCTTTTGTGAGAATGAACAAAATATTTCCAGGCGAGGCTCCAGCCATGCTCAAGGTGATAAATCGCGCGGCGTTGTACGGAAAAAACGATCATTTGACCGCGTTTTCGATATGGGCCAGCCATTCTGCTGAAAGTAACAGGAGCCTTCTAAAAAAAGCATCTTAGGTGATTGACATGATAGCGGCGACCTCAACCAATAAAATTCACTCCACAATTTTGAATGAACACATCTTTAACGTTCAAATCGTCACATGGCAAAGTTTTCTCTCCTACTAACATTTATTTAATAATGGCAATTACTTAGGCGCATCCTAACGCTTTTCTGCACGCGGAAATTCCACTTATTCCCTCCCTCTTCAGTATAGCTAAGCCATATGTCGTAATCGGCAGCTATAATGTTGCTAACCCGGACATTTGGTTATTGGGTGCTCCAGCCATTTAAGCCAAATTTTATCTCCCATCTGCATTTTGCAGACTTATACCTACATATAACTCTATGCAATACGTTTCTACGCGCGGCCACGCTACGGCACAAACCTTTTCGCACATCTTGCTGGGCGGTCTGGCACCAGATGGTGGCTTATATCTGCCAGCAGAATATCCGCAGGTCAGCGATGCAGAGTTGAACCGTTGGCGTGCGCTGTCTTACGCCGATCTGGCATTTGAGGTGCTACGCAAATTTGCCACCGATATTCCTGATGCCGACTTGAAGGCGCTAACGCACAAAACCTATACCGCAGACGTGTATCGCAATGGGCGAGCAGGCGAAGACGTCGAACAAATTACGCCGTTGCGGGTATTGGAAGAAAAGGCGGGCTGCAAGCTCGTATTGCAGGCGCTGTCAAACGGTCCGACGCTGGCGTTCAAAGATATGGCGATGCAATTGTTAGGCAACTTGTTTGAATACACCTTGGCCAAAAATAATGCAGCGCTGAATATATTTGGCGCGACATCTGGCGATACTGGCAGTGCGGCAGAGTACGCCATGCGCGGCAAGAAAGGTATTCGGGTTTTTATGTTGTCTCCGCATAAGAAAATGAGCGCGTTTCAGTCGGCGCAAATGTTTAGCCTGCAAGACCCGAACATCTTTAATATCGCGGTTGAAGGTGTTTTTGATGACTGTCAGGATATGGTTAAAGCCGTGTCGAACGACCATGCCTTCAAGGCAGCGCAAAAAATTGGCACCGTCAATTCGATCAACTGGGCGCGTGTCGTCGCGCAAGTGGTGTATTACTTCCGGGGTTATCTGAGCGCTACTACCAGCAACGATCAAAAGGTGTCATTTACCGTGCCGTCCGGTAATTTTGGAAATATTTGCGCCGGACATATTGCGCGCATGATGGGATTGCCTATCGATAAGCTGGTGGCGGCGACTAACGAAAATGACGTTTTGGATGAGTTTTTTCGGACTGGTATCTACCGGGTACGGAAATCGGCTGAGACATACCATACCAGCAGTCCAAGCATGGATATCAGCAAAGCGTCCAATTTTGAGCGGTTTGTGTATGATTTGATAGGCCGCGATGATGCGCGCCTGAGCGCTTTGTTCCATAAGGTAGAGACCGCAGGTGGTTTCGATTTATCGGGCAATCCTGGGAGCGACGGCGATGAATTCCGCAAAATCGCAGAGTATGGTTTTCAGTCCGGCAGGTCGACGCATCAAGATCGTCTGGATACTATTCGCGATGTAGAAAAGCGCTACGGCGTGACCATCGATACGCATACCGCCGATGGGGTCAAAGTCGCACGCGATTATGTTACGCCGGGGGTAACGATGATTGTGCTGGAGACGGCTTTGCCGGCAAAGTTTAATGAAACGATCCGGGAAGCACTAGGCCGCGATGCAGAGCGGCCAGACGGTTTTGAGAACATTGAAGCCTTGCCGCAGCGGTTCGACGTTATGGCAGTCGATGTGGCGAAGGTTAAAGCCTACATTGCCGGGCATACTGGTTTGTGATGGAGGCCGAGAGATGCTAAAACCACCACTATCCTCACCGATGTTATCGGTCACTGACGCGCTGGAGGTTCTTTTAACGGCTGCCAGGCCCGTAACAGAGATTGAGATAATACCCACGCTGTCGGCCAATGGGCGCGTCCTCGCTACTGCCCAGATTTCACAATTGAATGTACCGCCCGCCGACAATACGCAGATGGATGGTTATGCTGTTCGTGCAGCTGATTGCATGAGTGGCACCGCGCGTTTGCCGGTGTCGCAACGTATTCCCGCTGGTCACGTTGGTCAACCATTGCACCCCGGTACTGCCGCCCGCATATTTACCGGGGCAATGATCCCGCCGGGTGCGGATGCGGTCGTGATGCAGGAAATGTGTGAGGCAGGCGACGATGCGGTAGTTATCCGACATGCGCCTAAACCTGGTGAATGGATTCGACGTGCTGGCGAGGACATCCAGATTGGCCGGGATATTCTGTCCGCGGGCACTCGATTGCAGGCCCAGCACCTTGGTCTTGCGGCCTCGGTGGGATTGGCTACGTTGCCGGTATTGCGTAAGTTGCGCGTCGCAATCTTTTTTACCGGTGATGAGTTAACAATGCCCGGGGAATCTCTGAAGGCGGGTGCAATTTATAATTCAAATAGATTCGTGTTGCGCGCATTGATGGAGAATTTCGGGTGTGAGTTTACCGATTATGGCATTGTGCCTGACTCGCTCGCCGCTACGCGCGAGACATTGCGACTTGCTGCCCGGCAACACGATCTGATTATTACTTCTGGCGGCGTGTCAGTCGGTGAGGAAGATCACGTGAAGCCAGCGGTAGAGGCAGAGGGCCGCATTAACATGTGGCAAATCGCCATGAAGCCGGGTAAGCCGCTAGCCTTCGGTGAAGTTAATCGTTTTGGGCTTGAAGGTGCGGCATTTTTTGTCGGTTTGCCGGGCAATCCGGTGTCTAGTTTGGTTACCTTTTTGTTATTTGTACGGCCGTTTCTTTTGCGACTACAAGGTTGTACTAACGTTAGTCCGCATTTCTATTCTATGCGTGCAGATTTTGAATGGCCCAAAGCTGACCGTCGTCAGGAATTTTTACGTGCCAGAATCAATGAGAGCGGTGGTCTGAATTTGTTCCCGCATCAGGGTTCTGGCGTGCTGACCTCAACCGTCTGGGGGGACGGACTGGTCGACAATCCCGCTGGAAAAACCATCGCGGCTGGCGATGTCGTGCGTTTTTACCCATTTTCGGGGTTGATACGATAGCGATCTTTGCTACCAAAACCGGCTTGCGTTGCTAACGGCGCAAAGCACTCATTTAATAACGCAATAAATCGATCCCTCCAGATTTCGGATTGCATGGTCTTGCTCAGGAAGTCCTATGAAGATTCAAATACGTTTTTTTGCCAGCGTTCGCGAAGCGCTCAACTTGACGCAGGAGACGGTGGAGTTACCCGACACCGTGCTGACCGTTGGCGATGTCCGCACCTATTTGCGCGCCCGTGGTGGTGTATGGGAACAGGTTTTAGGTGAAGGGCGCGCGTTACGCATGGCCTATAATCAAATCATGACAACGCCAGAACAACCGTTGAGCGTTGATTGTGAAGTCGCATTTTTTCCGCCGGTGACGGGCGGATAGTGCGGGACGGGAACGGCGCGGTAACGACGCGACTCTGCGACTATCCCTTACTGTGACATTTAAAGGATGCTATGCAACTTCAAACCTGGCTGTTTTATCTCGCCGCCGTCGCCGTATTAGTCGCAACCCCTGGCCCTACAGTGCTGAGCGCGGTAACTAATGCGGTCAATCATGGCGTGCGTCGGGCGCTGATAGGAGCGTGCGGTAGCCTGACTGCCGTATGCCTGATAATGACGGTCTCGGCCTTTGGAATCGGCGCAGTGTTAACATCTTCAGAAAAAATATTCCTGACGATTAAATGGTGTGGTGCAGCGTATTTAATTTATATCGGCATTAAAGCTTTCTGTTCCGGGCAAACCAGTTTTGATGTCGATACAGGCATCGCGCAGGCCAAGCCCGCAGCGTCGCACGTGTTATTGCGCCTATATCTGAACGGTTTTTTGGTCGGTGCCAGTAATCCCAAAGCGCTCATATTCTTTACCGCGCTGTTTCCGCAGTTTCTTGATCCACAAGCGCCACAAATCCCACAATTCCTGATTTTAGGTATAACCTTTATTTGCTGCGAATTGATTGGTTTGACGTTCTATTCCAGCTTTGCGGTTAAAGCCGCACCATGGTTGCGCATGCAGGGAAGAGCACGCCTGTTCAACCGTATTTCAGGATCTGTTTTTGTTGGTGCCGGTGTGGCGTTAGCTACTGTTAAACACAGCACTAAATGACCGCATTGCGCAACTCTGTTGCTCTACCTTATGAGGCCACCTCATTGCGCAACCCTTATTGTGCCAACCTCACGCAATGTACTGAAAGATAGCATTATGTCTGTACGTGTTCAAACCGACGATTTTGATCTCTCCACCGAGTTATTAGCTTTGCGCCGGAGCAATCCCAAAATTGGTGCGGTGGTCAGTTTTGTGGGCGCTGTACGCGACGTCAACGATGGCAGTGTCGTTGCAGAAATGACGCTCGAGCATTACCCCGGCATGACCGAAAGCGCGTTAATCGCGATCATCGAACAGGCGCAACAACGTTGGAATATTGTCGATGCTTTAGTGATTCATCGCATCGGTCCTTTACAACCGTTAGATCAAATTGTGCTGGTCGCGGTGGCTTCAGCGCACCGTGGTGAGGCTTTTGCCGCGTGCGAATTTATCATAGACTATCTCAAAACCGAAGCGCCATTCTGGAAAAAAGAGCAAACGCCCGACGGTGCACGATGGGTTGACGCGCGTGATGGCGACGATGCCGCACTAAATAAATGGCGCTAAGAGCCTTTGCATTAATTCATATGCCATAACATGCGTCCCGCACACTATGCGCCCAGCATCAACGTGCGAATGGACCCTTATCAATATTGATCGCGCGCGCTATTAATATCGGGCCGTGATCGGACCCATCATGTTGCCTAGCTGCGATTTTTCAGAACCATCATCCCTCTGGGTGTCGAGACCATTAGCAGGATACTGCGAAGTACCGATTTCACACAGGCCGCGCAGGCCTAGACTCTTCCAATCATCATAGGGATAAGCTTTGGTACAGTTTGCGACACAACTCGGTTGCCTACGGCATGCTTGTGCCTGGTTTGCAAATCCGGCCAGCAAGCTGACCGAGAGAGAGAATAAAATCATAGTTCGTTTCACAATAAGCTCCTGTAGATTTTGTACAAAGATATACACCGACGCGGACTTTCCGTGGCGCACAAACTTTTGACGCATTTACGTCACGCTAATTCCATATAATTTCCCAATGGAAATAATTTTGCAATCGATGTAAACTTCCGAGTCTCGGCCGCCGGAAGGCCTTTTGGGATAGCGGGGAAATAAAATGAAGAAACGTAGAAACCAGGATAAATGATGTTATCCGATCTCAATGTTCTTGAAATTTTTCGCCAAGTCCCAATTTTCACAGTAGAAGATTGACGAGTCGAATATTTAGGAGAAATCATGCGCTTCGATAAACTCACAACAAAATTGCAGGAAGCTATCGCGGACGCCCAGAGTGAGGCCGTCGGCAATGACAATCAATACATCGATCCGGTCCATGCATTGATCGCCTTGCTGAAGCAGGATGATGGCAGCACCCGGTCATTGTTACAGCGGGCGGGGGTTAACATTGCGGCGCTTTCCAGCGCCCTAAAGGTCGCGTTGGACCGTTTGCCTAAGGTCTCTGGTCACGGGGGCGAAGTACAGATTGGTCGAGAGTTACTTGGATTGCTTAATCTGGCCGATAAAGAAGCGCAAAAACATGGCGACCAATTTATCGCCAGCGAAATGTTGCTGCTGGGCTTGCTGGACGATAAATCCGAGGCCGGCACGCTTGCGCGTCAACATGGTTTGACCCGTAAAGCCTTGGAGGCGGGGATTAGCGCCGTGCGTGGCGGCGACAATGTCGCATCGCAAGATGGCGACGGCCAACGTGAAGCGCTAAAAAAATACACGCTTGACCTGACGGAACGTGCGCGCATGGGCAAACTTGATCCGGTGATTGGCCGCGATGATGAAATCCGGCGAGCGATTCAGGTTTTGCAACGTCGCAGCAAAAATAACCCTGTGTTAATTGGTGAGCCTGGCGTGGGGAAAACGGCAATCGTTGAAGGCCTGGCGCAACGGATTGTCAACGGCGAGGTGCCGGATAGTCTGAAATCCAAACGGGTATTGTCGCTGGACATGGCGTCTTTGCTGGCGGGCGCAAAATTCCGCGGCGAGTTTGAAGAGCGGCTCAAAGCAGTTTTAAAAGAAATTGCGCAAGATGAAGGGCAAACAATCGTCTTTATTGATGAGCTTCACACCATGGTAGGGGCTGGCAAAGCAGAAGGTGCGATGGATGCCGGCAATATGCTCAAGCCAGCCTTGGCGCGGGGGGAATTGCATTGCGTCGGCGCGACGACGTTGGACGAATACCGTAAATACATTGAAAAAGATGCTGCGCTGGAGCGACGTTTTCAAAAAATTCTGGTCGATGAGCCATCGGTGGAAGCCACGATTGCCATCTTGCGCGGCCTGCAAGAAAAGTACGAAGTCCACCACGGCGTGCAAATCACCGATCCCGCTATCGTTGCTGCGGCCGAGTTGTCGCATCGGTATATTACAGATCGTTTTTTGCCGGACAAGGCGATTGATCTGATTGATGAGGCTGCAGCCAAGATCAAGATTGAGATTGATTCTAAGCCGGAAGTGATGGACAAACTCGACCGCCGCTTGATTCAACTCAAGATTGAGCGTGAGGCGGTAAAAAAAGAAAAAGATGAGGCGTCCCAAAAACGCTTAAGCCTGATAGAGCAGGAAATTCAAAAACTGGCGCGCGAATATGGCGATCTTGAAGAAATCTGGAAGTCGGAAAAAGCCAGCGCTCTGGGAAGTCAGCACCTGAAGGAAGAAATCGAGAAATTACGCCTGCAAATCGATGAGGCGACCCGCAATAGTGACTGGCAGAAAGTGTCAGAGCTAAAATACGGCAAGCTTAATGAACTTGAGAAAGCGCTGGTATTACAGCAACAGCAAGATGATATAAACGAAGCGCATCCTGATCTCGGCGCCAAGCCACGATTGGTGCGCACGCAGGTCGGCGCGGAAGAAATCGCGGAAATTGTTTCTCGCTCTACCGGTATACCTGTTTCTAAAATGATGCAGGGCGAACGCGAAAAATTGCTCAGGATGGAAGATGAATTGCATCGACGGGTGGTGGGGCAGGATGAGGCGATTGTCGCCGTCTCGGATGCGATTCGTCGATCGCGGGCGGGTTTGAGCGACCCTGACCGGCCATACGGATCGTTTATGTTTCTGGGGCCAACCGGCGTAGGAAAGACGGAGCTGTGTAAAGCGCTGGCGGGATTTTTGTTCGACACGCAGGACGCGATGATACGTATCGACATGAGCGAGTTTATGGAAAAGCATTCCGTCTCGCGCTTGATCGGTGCGCCTCCTGGTTACGTGGGTTACGAAGAAGGCGGTTATCTGACCGAGGCGGTGCGACGCAAACCCTATAGCGTGATATTGCTGGACGAAATCGAGAAAGCGCATCCAGACGTGTTTAATGTTTTGTTGCAAGTGCTGGATGATGGGCGCATGACGGATGGTCAGGGTCGTACTGTGGATTTCAAAAATACCGTGATCGTCATGACATCAAATCTGGGTTCGCATCGGATTCAGGCGATGGAAGGCAGCGATCCGCTAGAGGTGAAGCAGGAAGTTATGGCGGAGGTAAGGATTCATTTCCGCCCCGAATTCATCAACCGCATCGATGAAATTGTGGTCTTTCATGGTTTGGATGAGAAGAATATCGGTGCTATTGCCAAGATTCAGTTAAAAATTTTGGAGCAGCGTCTCGGCAAGTTAGAAATGCATCTTGAGATTTCCGAAAGCGCCTTGCATAAAATCGCGGAAGCCGGATTTGATCCGATCTACGGTGCGCGCCCACTAAAACGCGCGATTCAGCAGCAGATAGAGAATCCGTTATCCCGGCTGATTTTAGAAGGAAAGTTTGGTCCGAAAGATGTGGTACATATTACGGTCAATAATAACGAATTAGCTTTTGATAAAGAAGCCTGATCAAGCGATCAAGCAGCGCCTGCCGCTTGTTCGTATTTTTGTTTATTTCAGTTATATTAAAAAGCCACAAGGGGAACCGAGTGGCTTTTTTATTGGCCTTGTGGTGTGACATGCTTGCTTTAGCATAGGGCGATTAACGCAGCAACGGCGGGTGCGATGCATTCAAACGGCTTCACGTTCCTTCAAATGGCAATTGCCATGTATGATGATCGCGCAGCTTTGAGCGCTGTTTTTGTCGGCGCTGCGCGTAATTTAGTGGGCGAATCTGGTCAGGATTTGCTGCTTTAAGCCGATTCATCCGAGATAATGCGATTTTCATGTATGCGATAGGGTAAGTCCCATAATGGATAGCCACCTGTCGATCGTCTACTATTGATGGTTTACTATCCCCCTTTTTATCCCCCTGTGCACGGAGAATACTATGAAGTTTTCAACCTGCGATATTTGTGATGCCAATGAGGACAAGCTTGGCAATGGTCAACTGCACGTCTTACCGCCAGTGTTTTTGGCGTTCGGAAAACAAACCAGTTTTTTTGGTCAGGCCCGGACACTTAAAGTTTTCGAGGATAACGTGCTCGTTCGCGCAGCACTGGAAACCCCCGGTAACGGTCAGGTATTAGTAGTCGATGGCGGTGGTAGCTTGCGGTGCGCGTTAGTCGGTGGAAATCTTGGTAAGCTGGCAGAGAAAAACGGCTGGGCAGGTATAGTGGTTAACGGTTGCGCGCGTGACGTGAGCGAGTTGAATGCGTGCGACGTAGGTATTCGTGCATTGGCCTTGCACCCTCAACGCAGCATTCGAAAGGGTCTGGGCGAACAGGGTATTCGCGTCACGATTGCAGGTGTCGCGGTCGGGCCCGGCAACTGGATTTATGCAGACGGAGATGGCGTCTTGGTAGCGGTCGAAAAATTACACTGATTTTGTAAACTTCTTGAATTTGTGAATTTGTAAATTATTGATTCTGTATTTTTATTTTGGAAAAGTCATCATGACAGTTACCCTTAAACATATCGTTATCTGGAAGCTTAAAGAGTACGCAGAAGGGGCAGACAAGGCGACTAATGCCGTAAAGCTAAAAGCATTGCTCGATAGTTGCGCGACAGTTGTTCCGGGCATTATCAAGTTTGAAGCCGTGATTGCACAGACCGGTCTGGAGGCGAGCTACGATGTGTTGCTCAATGCAGAGTTTGCTTCACTCGCAGTATTGGAAGCCTACCAAAATCATCCCACGCACATTGCGATCAAACCATTTGTCGGTGCAGTCCGTGAAGCACGACAATGCTTTGATTACCAAAGCTGATAGCGGCGCAGCTTTAAAATCCTGCTGAACAAACCCTGTTTAAAGACCCTGTATTAAAGACCCTGTATTATGGACCCTGCATCAATATGCGCGACGCATCTTATTGCAGGCATTATCCTACGCGGCATGCCTGCGTTTGCTTATTTTATAGTTAGTACCTATGTTTCCAACACACGTTTTTCCGCTGGATAATCCCTTCTTGAAGTATCTAGGCGTAGAGTTTGTAGAAATGGGCGAGGGCGCGGCTACTCTCTCCCTCGAGTTGCAGGCGCACCACATGAACGGCGGTCAGGTAACGCATGGCGGGGTGTCAATGACCATGCTCGATGTCGTGATGGCCTTAGCCGGACGTACTCTTAACCCGCAAGCGACCGGTGCTGTTACCGTCGAAATGAAAACCAGTTTTTTGCAACCGGGCGGCCAACTCGGCGGTCATATCATTGCGAAAGGGAAGGCCTTTCATCGTTCTGCGACCATGTGTTTTTGCGAAGCCGAGCTATGGAACGGTGATAAATTAGTCGCCAAGTCGCTCGGTACTTTCAAGTATATGAAAAGTACGCCAGCAAGTCGCAAGGCTCAGAGCGTCTCCGATAGCGCGGCGGATGCCTGATTGTGTTGTGGGTTGGCGCGTTGACCGTCGCTGACCGTCGCTGACCGTTAGGACGGCTTACTTGCTAAAGCTATTTATGAGGTGTCCGCATCATTTCAGACGCATAAAACCAAGGCAATGGGTTCGGATAAGGTTCGGATAATGCGCCTGATTCGGTTAACGCACAGCGCGCTCGTCCAGCACCGCGGTTCCGCAGGCGTGTAACTTGACCAGTGTGGAAGTACGGGTGCCGTAATCTGGCGACGAGATGAACACCGACGACAGCAGGCGCTCTCTTTCTATTCCGACGCCGGTTGATGGTAACCGGCAATCTCCAGCGGTCGTCGTATCTGTCAGCATATCGAAGTAAGTTTCATCCGGTGCGCTTTGGCACAACAAGCTCGCAAACTGTGCTTTGGTCCTGACCACCTTCGGCCAACAGACATCTAGCAACGCGTTTGACAGGCCGTAAATCCCAGGTACCAACGGTAGCCCGTTACGTGGGTCGGCCTGACCTTTGTTGGAGTACCAAATCAAATCGCGGCCATCGTGAATAAGCAAGTTAAAGCCATTGTATGCATCGGCGTCTGCGCTGATCTTTGCGATATATTCTGCCGACGTTGTTTTGTCGCTCAAGAAGTTTGCGACCAGAGCGCCACGACTGGGCGCATTTTCATTTCGTTCAGAAGGTGCACGCACATTTGTAATCGCGGCAAAGCGCCCGGTTCTACTGATCCCAATCCAGGTCCCGCCATCCTGAAGATCGCGTCCGGCATAAATATCCGGATGGTCCTCCCACCAATCGGCAGGGGCGCTGGGACGCGCATAAAATTCGTCACGGTTAGCGGCGGCAATAAACGGCAGGCCGGGGACTACTTTCCAGGAAAAAACGATTAAGCACATGATGAACCACTAGTAGAAGATTCAGAGATAAAAAGCTCGGCGTGACGCTGCCCTTCGATCAAGGTATCTGCGCCACTTTTCAGCGCCGCTTGCGCGACGTGCGTCGTAAAATCATCAGGAATGTCCAGATAGACTTCCATCCAGGTGTGATGTCCGTCCTTGACTTCCGGGCGTCGTTTTAACGCGCTGGCAACCTGATGTCGACGCGATAGTTCAGCTTGCATCGCCGTCACGGTGTGCGCCAGTTGCGGAGCACGTTCAGTGGCGACGCGATAATAAATATAAAGATCCATACACCTTCATCGCTGGCGTGGTTGAGTTCAATAAATACGGGGTGTCAGAGCGACGGTTATTTAATCCTGGCGATAGGCTCTACCGGGTCCGGCATGTCGTAGGGCAGCGGTAAAAAATGCAATTGCGGTCCGCTGGCCGAGCCAAGATGTACCGTGCCATTTTCCAATGCAGCCAGTTTAATCTCCAGCAAGCAAGAGGTAGTGCTCTCGCCGTCATTAAGTCGCTCTGCATTGACGATCATGCCGCACGGTTGCAACGGGTCGATGCTGGAAAAGACCTCGGTTCCCGCAACTACATCAAGCGCGTCCACGTTCGCCAATACCGCACGGCGCTTGAGCTTACCCAGATACTGACTGCGCGCGACAATTTCCTGTCCGGGATAGCAGCCTTTCTTAAAATTGACGCCACCGACGACCTCGTAATTAATCATTTGCGGCACAAACTGCTCTTGCGTAGGCAGCGTGATTTGCGCAACGCCCGCTTGAATCTGACCCAGACGCCACACCCGAGCGTGGACTACCGGCAAAGCTTGGGATAGCGTCGGCCACGCACGCATGGCAGTCTCCGGTGTGGTGATCCATTGATACCGGGCGATGCCATTTGCGTCGGCGCAGCGTATCAGGGTGCCAGCGTCATTTTCGATTTTGGCATACGGTGCAGAAGGCAACTCGGCAAACCAGGGTAATAAAACGGCATCCAGAGTGTTGCCGCCCAAAGCGATCGTTGCATGGGTGTCTGTGACGTCGGTCAGTTTAGTTTTGGCACGCATGACAAACATTTGCAGGCGCTTTTGAACCGCCGCCTGAATATCACGCGGGATTTGCAGAAAAATGGTTTGGTCATTCTTCCACATCATCAATGTCGCCAGTAGGCGACCTTTCGGCGAGCAATAACCGGCCAGCCGAGCCTGATTCTCAGGCAATTGCGCGACATCGTTGGTTAATTGGTTGTGCAGAAAACTGGCGGATTCTTCGCCGGTCAACGCTATCAGTCCGAGGTCGGTGATCGGCGTCACGAAATTACCGTCAGCAGCAGGTACTTTGTTGGACAGGTCAGAAGTCAGGCTTGACGCATGTTCAGTTACAAATTCTTGCCAGGTGGTTGTAATTTTAGTCATAAAATGGGTGGATTCTTTATTCAGCGATTATCATGTTAGGTTGATTATAGTGATGTCGCAAAAAAAGCGTCGGGTTTAGCCGATTTTGGAACATCTCAACCTTATTTAGTAAACCTGCGGAGCGATCGACCTTGTTTAAGAAACTATTATTGAGTGCTATTTTATTCGCATTACTTGCTGTTGCAGGCTTGGCTTATTGGTCACGGCAACCGGTGTTTGATAGCGGTGCCCCGATTCCATTTACGATCAAGCCCGGCAGTGGACTCGAAAGCGTAACGCAGCAAATCGCGAGTGCTCAGGTTCCGATTAATCCTGAACTGCTTGACCTATTGGTACGCATCACCGGAAAAAGTGGCAAGGTCAAGGCGGGAAGTTACGAAATAAAGCCGGGAACAACGCCTTTGCGCCTAATCACGCAGCTGGTGCGCGGCGAGTTCGCGCAGGAGGCCCTGACCGTGATTGAAGGCTGGACCTTCCGTCAGATGCGTCAGGCCATCGCCGCGCAGAGTGCACTCAAGCACGACACGGAGCTACTGTCCGACGCCGAACTGATGGCCAGGATTACCCCGGATTACGTCATCCCGGAAGGACTGTTTGCACCCGATACTTATCTGTTCGCAAAAGGGTCCAGTGACTTGCAAGTGTATAAGCAGGCCTATGCATTGCTGGAAAAGCGCCTCAATAGCGCGTGGGAATCGCGCGATCAAACCGTGCCCTACAAGACGCCGTATGAAGCCTTGATCATGGCGTCAATTGTTGAGAAAGAAACAGGGCGCAAAGCTGAACGCACCAATATTGCAGGCGTGTTTGTCAATCGATTACGGATCGGGATGCTTTTGCAAACCGATCCGACCGTGATTTACGGTATGGGAGATCGCTACGAGGGACGCATCCGTAAGCGCGATCTGACTACCGACACGCCTTATAATACTTATACCCGCGTCGGCCTGCCTCCTACGCCGATTGCGTTACCGGGTAAGGAGTCATTGCATGCCGCTATGAACCCGGCCAAGACGGATGCGTTATTCTTTGTCGCCAGAGGCGATGGCAGTAGTCATTTTTCTAGCAACCTCAACGAACATAATCAGGCGGTGAATAAATATCAACGCTAGACCGAGGGTAGATTTGTGTGTATTTAGGGCTAAATTATCCCTAAATGATTCATGCTGCGGCGCGGCTTACAGCGCCAGGTCGAACCGGTCGGTTTTAGTTCAGCGATTGTAGTGAGACAATACCGATCGGCCAGACGATGTTAACGTCGACCGGTAGCGCAGGTCAGTTATGCTATGCCTCAGACCCATAGTCTTTTATGAAAACCAGAAATCTTAGCAATTTATGACATCTGCAAAATTTATAACCTTTGAAGGTATCGACGGTGCTGGCAAATCTACGCATATAGGCTACGTAGCGGATTTGTTGCGTGCCCGCGGGTTGACCGTTGTTTCGACCCGCGAGCCGGGCGGGACCGAGCTTGGCGAGGCCTTGCGTGAATTGGTATTGCACAAAAAAATGCATCTGGAAACTGAAGCAATGCTGATGTTTGCGTCCCGTCGTGAGCATCTGGCAGAAGTGATCGAGCCCGCGTTGGGACGTGGCGACTGGGTCGTTTCTGATCGCTTTACCGACGCCACGTTTGCGTATCAGGGCGGCGGCAGAAAACTCTCGATTCAAAAATTAGAAGTGCTTGAGCAATGGGTGCACCCGCATTTGCAGCCCGATTTAACGCTTTTATTTGACGTGTCGCTGGAGGTCGCCCGTGCGCGCCTGGATGCCACGCGGGATCTGGATAAATTTGAGCAGGAGAAGGCTACTTTTTTTGCCGACACGCGGGCAGAATATTTGCGGCGTGCATCGCAGTTTCCTGCGCGTTTCCGGATTGTTGACTCGACCCGTTCAATCGCCGATATTCAGCAAAGTCTGGCGCAAATAATATCGGCCTTGTAGGCACCATCCAGGCGGCTAATCCGTTTCCGGCCGCCTTTGGAATCATTGGGCACGATGGGCACGATTCCCGTCATTGTAAGCCGTGATAGCATGAACAGAGTTTGGTAACTAATTGATTGTTAATGAATAATTCAATATATTCCTGGCAGAGTAATGCATGGACGCAACTGCAGCAAATGCGGGAGCGGATGCCGCACGCCATTTTATTTCATGGGGCAGTGGGTATAGGCAAAACGGCTTTTGCCGAACGGTTTGCCCAATCGATATTTTGCGATCAGCAGTTATCTGACGGGCATGCTTGCGACGTGTGCGCATCCTGCGGTTGGTTTAGGCAACACAATCATCCCGATTATCGTCGGGTGCGCCCCGAAATTCTGGAGGACGAAGACGCTCGGGACGGCGATTCCGAGGACACCGGCGATAGCAAAAAAACCGCAAAATCTGCGAAAGCACCATCTAAAGAAATAAAAATTGATCAAATTCGTGCACTAGCGGGTTTTATGAATATTTCTACACACCGGAGCGGGCAACGCGTAGTCGTCTTATATCCAGCAGAAGCGCTGAACGCGGCCGCCGCCAACGCATTACTTAAAACGCTGGAAGAGCCACCCCCAAATACCGTAATTTTGCTAATATCAAATAGTCTTGATCGTTTGTTACCAACGATATTGTCGCGTTGTCGCAAGTTTCCTATGCCCGTGCCATCAAGGCAGGAGGCGCTGGACTGGCTGCAACAGGAGAGCGTGGCGGATGCCGATATGTGGCTCGCAGAGCAGGGCGGGGCACCTTTGACAGCGCAGGCACAATCCCAAAGCGAGGGGCGAGAGCTCATCAATGAGCTACTGGGCTATCTGGGAGCGCCCAGTATCGAAGGAGCGTTGAAATGCGCGGAGCGTTTGCAAAAAACACCCGTAGTTGAGTTGCTTGGATGGCAGCAACGGTGGCTTTACGACCTGTTTTCTTTGAAAATGACTGGCCTTGTACGCTATTATCCTCGCCATCAGAAAACCTTGACAAAACTTTCCGAAAAAGCGCGCACGGGCGATTTAATGCTTGCGCTAAAAGCTTGCAATGAGAGACGGGCAATTGCCGAACATCCATTGTCGGCACGCTTGTTTGTCGAGGATATGCTGTTGGACTACGCAAAATTATTTGCCTGAATGTGAGGGCGGGTGTATTAAGGGTACATTTTAGTTATTGCCGCGATTCATCGTCGTTCAACGGCGCAGTTTACGAGTGATACACCACGCGGCGAATGGGTTGCACGGGCGCACCGTATAACAGTATGGTGGGTAGTGTCATGATTATGCAGGGAACTATAGACGGTAACCAAATGCGATTAATCATCGATTGATCTGGCAGGCATCCGGCGATGGTTACACGAGAGAGAAAATATGGCAGAAAATTCTACGATTGATGGTGGTGTCAAGGTAGCAAGACCCTCGGTATTATCCCTCGCGATCAAAGAAAAATCGGCTTTGTATGCTGCTTATATGCCCTTTTTAACTAGCGGTGGGGTCTTTGTGCCTACCAATAAAACATACCAGATCGGGGATGAAATTTATTTAATCCTTAGTTTGATGGAGGACGCGGCCAAATATCCGATTGCGGGCAAAGTCGCCTGGATTACGCCAGCCGGTGCCAATAACAACAGGGCCCAAGGGATCGGCGTCCATTTTCCAGATGACGACGGCGGAAATCGCCTACGCGCGCGCATCGAAGAGATCCTGGGTTCCGCGCTTAGCTCCAGCCGTCCTACCCACACTTTATAAACATGAAATATCATCACAGAATAGCAACGCAGCAAGACTTGGCTGCAATCGTTGGGATTTATAACAGCACTATTGCGTCACGTGAGGTGACGGCTGATACAGAACCGGTTTCTGTTGCTTCGCGGCAAGCATGGTTCGATCATCACAATCCCACCTTGCGACCGCTATGGGTAGTCGAGCAGGAACTCCCGCAGGATGCTAATGAGGCGCTATCCCCGCGTATTGTCGGGTGGTTGTCATACTCGGATTTTTATGGTCGCCCCGCCTATGCCGGTACTGCCGAGATTTCTATTTATATCCACGAATCCGTTCGCGGCCAGGGGATTGGTCGTTACCTGATGGAGCAAGCAGTTGCCTATGCCCCCAACGTTGCGGTACACACTTTGCTAGGGTTCATCTTTGGTCACAATGCGCCAAGTTTAAAGTTGTTCGAAGTATTCGGTTTTGAGCGCTGGGCTAATATGCCGCGCGTGGCGACACTGGATGGCATTGAACGCGATTTGGTGATACTCGGCAAGCGCGTGGGTTAGGTTTGTATTCTCCATTTATTGATATGCGTTTTTTTTATTTTTCCTATGTTTATTGACTCTCATTGCCATATAAATTTTCCTGAACTGGCTGCCAGAATGCCGGAAATATTGGCGAAAATGGCCGAAAATCGGGTTACGCATGCGCTATGCGTTTCCGTCGATTTGCCGGATTTCCCGCAAGTTTTAGAACTCGCGACAACATACCCCCACATTTACGCGTCGGTAGGCGTTCATCCCGACTACGAGGATACGCCAGAACCAAGCGTTGACGATTTGATTCGACTTTCCGATCACCCTAAAATTATCGCCATCGGTGAGACTGGGTTGGATTACTTCCGCCTAAAAGGTGATTTGGAATGGCAACGGGAGCGGTTTCGGCGCCACATCCGGGCCTCGCGAGCGACAGGCAAACCGCTGATTATTCATACCCGCGCTGCATCGGAAGACACGATAAGAATCATGCGCGAAGAAGGTGCAGGCACTAATGCTGGCGGAGTGGGCGGCGTCATGCATTGTTTTACCGAGTCACTAGCCGTCGCCGAGGCGGCGATTGAAATGGGATTTTATATTTCGTTCTCGGGCATCGTCACTTTCAAAAGTGCTAAAGATTTGCAAGCCGTAGCACTGGCGGTTCCAATGGAGCGCACACTGATTGAGACGGATTCACCTTACCTCGCTCCGGTGCCTTTCCGTGGCAGAATGAACGAGCCGGGACTGGTCGTGCATGTGGCAGAATATCTCGCCAATCTTAAGGGGATGCCGATAGCAGAGGTCGCGCGGCAAACGACAGAAAATTTCTTTACATTATTTAAGCTTCCAGAAGAGACGACGCATGCCTGAATCGTTAGAAAAAATGCGGCTGCTGAAACCGCGTAGAACCTTTTTGTCCCAAGCCGCCGGCGGCGTGTTTTTACTTATGGTGGGTACGTTGCCTTTTAGTAGTTACGCGGCGAGCTCGGATGAATTCTTCAAACTGGTTCAGATGGATGACTACCGGCGCCTGCCCAAATTACTGGCGGCAGGACTGAATCCGAACATTGTCGAGAGCAAACGCGGTGAGACCGGCTTGATTTTAGCCATTCGTGAAGATGCCATGAAGTCTTTTAACTTATTGTTAAATGCATCAGGAATCAATCTGAATGTACGGGCGCGTAATGGCGACACGGCACTGATGGTGGCGTCGTATAAAGGTAACGTTGCGGCGGTGAAAGCCTTGTTGGACAAGGAGGCCGAGCCCAACACCACCGGGTGGACTGCCTTACATTACGCCGCGACAGTTGGAAACAACGAAATTGTACAGATGTTGCTGGACGCGTCCGCTTATATCGATGCAGGATCGCCCAACCAGACTACGCCAATGATGATGGCAGCGCGTGAGGGAAAAATCCTGACGGTAAAATTGTTGCTTGATTCAGGCGCTGACGCAACACTGAAAAATGATGTTGGCATGAACGCTATAGATTTCGCCAAAAAGTTCGACCATGACGATATCGTGGAAGGCTTGACGTCACGCTTGAAGAAGGCCGGGAAGCTGTAAATTAAGCCTTTATTTTTTCCCCGATTAATATGAGCCGTTGGGCAACTAGCGCGGACAAACAGGCCGATATCAATCCAGCGATCTGGTAACCCAGCGACCCAAGCCTTTGCTCAAGGCTCAAGAATGGCCCACCCCGGCCTGATCTCCTGAGGCTTCTCGATTCCCGAGCACCATTTCTGAGCCGCCGGACAACTGCTTTTATTTTGCCGCGACAGGTGTCAGGCAACCAGATTGTGCGGCATACTCTCCCAACGCACGCTACGCACACTTTTTTCCAGCCCCAGACGGGTGACGAGTTGCACTACGTTAGCGCGCTCGCTGATGGTGCAGAGCATTTCTACCGTGATGCTGGTCAGGTTGCTGGTGCCGTCCGGCTCGCCGCAGTGGTACTGCACGACACAGGTATTAAGAAGTTGCTGGCGGATTAATTGCTCCACCATTGCCCTGTCGGCGGCACGGCAAACCGTTACGACCCGGTACGGTAACCGTGCCTCGTGTGCGGGGTTGAGGGACGCGGTTGGGCTGATGAATGGCAGATGTATTCTAAAGAATTTTTCCCATTTTTCTAGATGCATGATATTCCTCCTTTTAGATTTCTTTGTCATTCAGGACGGCCCAGCGCGCCGCGCTGACACCTTTTTCAAGGCTGACGCGACTGACGATTTGCTCAAGTTGCAAATGATTGCTGGGGGACGTGATGAGGTCGGCGCGCACTTCCAGCTTAGTGCCCGACGGCAAGTCCTCACTGTGCAGCGATTGCACCACAAGGTGAGGCATGCCGTTCAGCATGTGCAGCATCAAAGTGCGCACTTGTACTTCGTCGTCCGGGCGGCAGACAATGGACAGGCGATAAACCTGCTCAACTTCGCTGGCACCTTGCAGGTCCTGACGATTGATCAGATGCGAAACACTACGCAACAACACGTTGGTAGCGAGGATCGCGGCGGCACCAATTGCCGCTTCAAGTGGATGACCAAGCCCGCATAATACGCCGACCGCAGCAGAGCACCACAGCGTGGCGGCCGTATTCAGGCCGCGCACGCTGGCACCTTCGCGCATGATGACGCCTGCGCCCAAAAAACCTATGCCGGACACCACATAAGAAGCGATCCGTGTGGCCCCTTGCGGATCGGTTTCAAACGCCGATACCATGACAAACAGCGAGGCGCCTATCGCCACCAAGGCATTGGTGCGCAGTCCAGCCATGCGCTGACGCATCTGGCGCTCGGCACCGATCAAAGCACCGAGAGTGAGCGCGAGCAGGATTCTTACTAAAAATATTTGCCATTCCATTGTTAACACCTTTACAAGCTGTCCATGGGTCGCAATGCAGCGCAACGCATAGCAACGCAAGCAACGCAAGCAACGCAAGCAACGCAACCAACGCATAGACAACGTTTAGCCCTGACCGTCACGACGAAAAAATCGGCGCACGAGCAAAAGGCTAAGAGTCAATTAAAAGGGATGGGAGTATACGATGCGATGGTGATAAAGATCACCGAAAATGCGATACTACAGCGCGACAATTCGCTGGCTGTAGCAGAGGGATGTCGGCTAAGGCTTAAGCGAGTTGTGCCGGGCTGTTTGCCCATCCACGGGTACTAGAACAACTGTCCAAGATCGGATCTCCATGAAATGTTGTGACGCCAATTTTAGATAGCGATTATAAGTCTGTCAAGCAAAAAACGCCTGCGCACTTAGTCATACGATCGTATTTCAGCTACTTAACTCGAAATTCATCTGGCATTGAGGCTGTATCAGTCCTGTCATTAATCAGCGTGAATTGTGGCAATTGTCATGTGATGGTCCATTGAGTGCAATTTTGTTTATAGATTCTTATGCAGGCTCGATACTGGCAGTAAACTAGAGCGATAGACAAATCGCTTTATGCTGCGGTGCTCCCTTGCGGCGTGCTGCCAACGGTGTCCGTATCCGTTTCAGGTCATTTAATCTAGATTTAACCTCTGCATCTTGCCGGAGACCATTGTTACAGACTGCTCTGCGTGCGCTGCAACACATCGACTCTTTTGCAGGTTGTTAAATTTGTACTACACTAAATTCAACAGCACCTATTGAGTATTGCGTTGGCAGCTTGTGTTCAAAAATCATTGGGACTCTTAACGGTGCCGTTTTTTATGGGAGATCATGATGGAACTTCACATGCATACGCATCATCTGGAATCGCGCGCGCCGGACTGGGTGGCGGCGGCGGTTTCTGGGTTCCTCGGGGGCGCGGCGATAATGGTTCTGGAGTTGCTATGGTCGGCACTCATAACGGGTTCAAGTCCATGGGCGGTGTCGCATAGGATTTCCGCTATTGTCATGGGACCGGACGCGCTTCGCTTAACCGAGTTTAATGTTCCCATCGTTGCCACGGCGTTGATTACGCACTATATTTTGGGCATTATTTTTGGTCTCGTCATGTGCATGATTATTGCCCCTTTTCATTTTGATTCTAGCGTAGGCATGGTGTTGATTTCAGGCGTCGTGTTCGGTCTTGCGCTTTATGTATTCAATTTTTATGGCATGTCTCGAATTTTCCCGTGGTTCAGTGAAATGCGGGGCGGGGCAGCGCTAGTAACGCACGTGATATTCGGCATGGTGACCGGGCTTGCCTATTGGGCTTTGGAGCGACGGGAGCGGCGCAATCCTCGGCATTAATTGTCGGTATTAATTCTTGCAGGTTGGTAAATTATGCAGTTGGTGCGTTGACGCTTGACAAAGGCGGGCAAGGTTATTTGCTGGAATAGAGTAATTTCAATTGATCGTTACTCGCTGATCGTTACTCGCGCGTCACTTGGTCCGGATTAACGTCGGACAAGAGGATAGTTATGACTATGGCCGTCGTACTTATCATTATTGTTGACCTTTCGGTGCTATTCCATATTTTTAGTCCATGGAGGGCTACGCCGCTGGCCTCTAACTGGCAGCAAATGGATAGCACATTAACGATCACGTTTATTATCACCGGTTTCGTTTTCGTTGTTCTGAATCTTTTCCTTGTCTATATGTTGCTGCGCTTCGGTCATCGCAAGGGCCACCGCGCGGTTTACCATCCAGAAAACAAAAAGCTGGAATGGTGGCTGACGGGCGTTACCACGGTCGGCATCATAGCGTTACTGGCACCGGGGTTGGTGGTGTACGCGAATTTTGTCGACGTTCCTAAAAATGCACTGAAGGTCGAAGTGCTAGGCCAGCAATGGCAGTGGCGCTTTCGTTTTCCTGGCGCTAGCGGACGGCTAGGGCGTAGTAGCGTCAGTCTGGTCAGCCCGACCAATCCGTTTGGTATCGATCCGGGCGACCGCGCGGGACAGGACAATATCCTCATTAATAGTAACGAATTACATTTGCCGGTGAATGCGCCGGTCCAGATGATGCTGCGTTCGCAGGATGTGCTACACGACTTTTATGTGCCGCCTTTTCGGGCGCGTATGAATATGGTGCCGGGCATGGTGACGTCGTTTTGGTTCACGCCGAACAAGGTGGGGCGGTACGAAGTGTTATGTGCCCAGTTATGCGGAGTGGGTCACGCCAATATGCGTGGCTTGGTAGTGGTGGAAGATGCGGCTTCTTTTCAAAAGTGGTTAGCCACTCAGCCGACTTTTGCTACATCACTTTTGCCGCCAAAAATATCCGCCGGGGGTGCGAACGCCGGTGCTAGCGGGCTGGTTGCACAAGGCAAGTCCCTGGCTACTTCCAAGGCATGCCTTTCTTGCCATACGGTAGACGGGGGAGCGCTGGTGGGGCCGACCTGGAAAGGTTTATTTGGCAGGACGGAAACGATGGAAGATGGAAGCACCGCGTTCGTAGATGAGGCCTATTTGCGCGATTTTATTCGCAATCCTACAGCACACCGGGTAAAAGGTTTCACGCCCATCATGCCCAGGATCGATATGACTGACGACGAGCTATCGGCGCTCGTAGCGTATATCAAGTCTATTGGCGCGGATAAAAAACAAAATGTTGCAACGTCTGGTTCGCCTATTGGATCAAATGAACATGGCGTGGAAACCCGGTAGTGACAGAAGAAGTAAGGCCAAAAAAGTCAGTAATATTATTACCTGACGCCCAACTTTGGGGCCAGTACTAATGCGCTTAATAATGGCATACGCATCCATAAATACGGAAAAATCAACGCATAACCAAGGCAAAATCAACGCATAACCAAGGCATAACTTCGCAACCTTCGATGGGGAAGTCCATGACCAGCACCGACGAGAGTATGGCGCATCACGCACCGCAAAGTTTTTTCCTGAAATATATCTGGAGTCAGGACCACAAGGTGATCGCGATTCAGTATTCCTGTATCGCGATCATTGCGGGATTGGTCGGCGTGGTGCTATCCAATCTGATGCGCTTGCAGCTTGGCTTTCCGGGACGTTTTGCAGGTATTGATGCGTCACACTATTACCAGTTCATGACCATGCACGGCATGATAATGGTGATTTATTTATTGACCGCGTTGCTGCTCGGCGGGTTTGGAAACTATTTGATTCCGTTGATGGTGGGTGCGCGCGATATGGTGTTTCCTTATTTAAACATGCTCAGCGTCTGGACCTATTTTTTGTCGGTGATCGTACTGATGGCCAGCTTTTTTGTGCCCGGTGGTCCAACCGGTGCTGGATGGACCCTTTACCCGCCGCAAGCAATACTGCCCGGTACGCCGGGATATGAATGGGGCATTATTTTGATGTTGGTCTCCCTGCTGATATTCATTGTCGCGGCGACGATGGGCGGATTAAATTATGTGACTACCGTATTGCAGGCACGCACCGAGGGCATGACGCTGATGCGGATGCCGCTAACTGTATGGGGTATTTTCGTGGCGACAATACTCGCATTGCTGGCTTTTCCTGCGTTGTTTGTGAGTGGCATCATGATGTTGCTGGACCGGACCTTAAGTACCAGTTTTTTCATGCCCGCTTTAATTTCAATGGGTAAAGTCACTGGCTACAACGGTGGCAGTCCGCTGCTGTTCCAACATCTGTTTTGGTTTTTCGGTCATCCGGAAGTCTATATCGTTGCCTTGCCAGCATTTGGTATCGTCTCGGACCTGATCAGCGTGCACGCACGAAAAAATATTTTCGGCTATCGCACGATGGTGTGGGCATTACTGGCCATCGGGGTTCTTAGCGTACTGGTCTGGGCGCATCACATGTTTGTTAGCGGCATGAATCCTTATTTTGGCTTCTTCTTTGCGACCACGACTCTCGTCATTGCAATACCTACGGCGATCAAAGTGTATAACTGGTTACTGACGCTATGGGATGGCGATATCCATATGACGGTGCCAATGCTGTTTGCATTGTCTTTCATCAGTACGTTTTTGATTGGCGGACTGACGGGGCTATTTCTCGGCAATGTCAGTGTCGATATTCCACTGTCGAATACCTACTTCGTGGTGGCGCACTTTCATATGGTGATGGGGGTCTCGCCACTGCTGGTTATTTTTGGAGGAATCTATCACTGGTTCCCGAAAGTCTCGGGGCGTATGCTCGATGATCGGCTCGGAAAAATACATTTCTGGATTACCTTTATTGGCACCTATTCTATTTTTTTTCCGATGCATTACCTTGGCATATTGGGCATGCCCCGTCGATATTATGAGTTTCAGGGTTATAAATTTATTCCATCGTCCGTGTCATCGTTGAATGTTTTCATTACCGTGGTGGCGCTCGTTGTTGCGGCAGGCCAGCTCTTATTCATATTTAATTTAATCTGGAGCACCTTCCGGGGTCAGCGTGCTGATCCCAATCCATGGCGCGCGGCGTCACTGGAGTGGCAGACACCCTCGACACCGCCTGAGCATGGAAATTGGGGGCCGCAATTGCCGGTCGTCTATCGTGGCGCTTACGCTTATAGCATGCCCGGCGAGGACGAGGATTTTATCGCTCAGAATGCACCCCCAGCAGGGGGAGGATTAGCGCCCGATCTGCGTAAAGGAGCATTGGCATGAGCGCCATCAGTAACTTTGAATTTCAAAACAGTCGCCCCAGAAGTGGCCGGAATAACAATGCCCCCTGGCCCCGCACTGCAACCAATCCGGCCCCGATAAGCATTGCATTATGGATATTTATGGGTGTGGCGACCGCACTTTTTACCTTATTTTTGGCAGCTTATGCAATGCGCATGGATGCAACCGACTGGTCGCCGATTGCGATGCCATGGCAATTATGGCTCAGCACGATATCGCTGATTGCCGCCAGCCTGATGTTGCATGTGGCCAGTAAAGCAAACCGGTCTGCGCTGGCGCGTAACTATCTGATAGTGGCTGGCACGTTAGGGGTATTATTTTTGGGCGCGCAGTCATGGGGCTGGTATACGCTGCAAACGCTACACGTTACAGCGGCAGGCAATCCGGCTGGCAGCTTTTTTTATTTGCTAACCGCGATCCATGGTTTGCACGTGGTAGGGGGATTAGTTGGCTGGGTAAGGACCGAACGTTTTGCCCGCTTCGGGCAAAGGGGCGGTGGTTCTGTGCATGATTTGCAATGGCGGGTCAGATTGTGCGCACGCTACTGGGATTTTTTGCTGGCGGTATGGATTGTGCTCTTTGCCGCTTTGGGTTGGCTCACGCCGGATATTGTCCGGTTCGTGTGCGGTAATTCGTTGACGTCATAAAAGGGGACGAAATATGGTTCTGCCCATCAACCCGGCCACACAGGTGGAAGCATTAAATCCAGCCAGTCAGCAGGCTGCGCTCCGCAACCCAATGGAGGTGAAGTCCTCGGGCTGGCGTCAGTTAATGAATGACTGGTCCGCAGATCGCGTGGCTTTTCAGGTGTCCTGGGGCAAGGCGATGATGTGGATATTCTTGCTTTCCGACACCTTTATTTTTAGCTGTTTTCTGGTGGGCTACATGACCGTGCGCATGTCTGGGACTACCCCATGGCCGGACCCCAGCATCGTTTTTGCATTACATATTGGCGGTGCCGAAGTGCCGTTACTGTTGATCGCCATCATGACGTTTGTTCTTATCAGCAGCAGTGGCACGATGGCAATGGCGGTGAACTTTGCCTATCGTCGCGAACGCGTGCGGGCCGCAACGTTAATGTTAATTACTGCGGGATTTGGCGTGGCTTTCGTCAGCATGCAAGTCTTCGAATGGACTAATCTTATCGTCAACGAAGGCGTGCGACCTTGGGGCAACGCGATGGGAGCGCCGCAATTTGGCGCGACTTTTTTTATGATTACCGGGTTTCATGGACTGCATGTAACTTTTGGCGTGATCTATCTGGTGACGGTGGCGGTCCGTATCTTACTCGGACGATACGAGCGCAGCGGCAATTACCAGATCGTTGAGATTGCCGGTTTGTATTGGCATTTTGTGGATCTGGTATGGGTATTTATCTTTGCGTTATTTTATCTTTGGTAAGGTGCGATGATGGACACTCCAACGCCTCATTCCGGGCAGCAGCATCCCACCAGTCTCTATCTGAAAATATGGGGCTTGCTATTCGTGCTCAGTACGTTGTCCTACATGGTCGATTATCTGCAGTTTCACGGCTACCTGCGATGGGCATTAATCTTGTTATTGATGTTGCTCAAAGCAGGCCTGATCGTCGCATTTTTTATGCACATGGCGTGGGAGCGGTTAGCGCTGATATATGCAATCCTGGTTCCACCACTCTGCTTGTTGGTACTTGTGGTGTTGATGGCGACCGAAGCGCATTACACTTTTCTTACGCGGTTACTTTTCTTTCGCTGAAATTGAACTGGCATTTTTGGAGGGTGTTTGTTTTTACGCTCTTTGCAGCGTATTTTTGATTTGTGTGTCGCCCGAGAGTTTTTGGTGACGAAATTATCGGAAGTGTTTTGAGAGAATTTACGTTTGCTTCCCCTCACCACAAAAGCGCTTTAACGGTGCCGAATTGCAAATGAGGGGATAAAGTTGAAATTGTTGCGAAAGACTGCAAAAAAAAAGCCAGCAGCGGTTCTATACGCTGCTGGCTTTTTAGCGGAAAAATTACTGCCGGATTGAAATATCCCCCGGGCGCCTTTTCGCCCACCATTGCGGGGGGCCACCTAGAGAGATATTGCGACAACGGTTGCGATCACGGCTAATTTCAACGGACGTGCCGTCAATCGTTAACCGCGCATTAATATCTGTGGCCCCACATCCTTGATATCCTTGGTGCCGGTAAGCGCCATGCTGACGTCCAGTTCCTGACGCATGATTTCCAGCATTTTGGTGACACCCGCTTCGCCCATTGCGCCCAGACTGTATAGAAAAGCCCGACCGATCATCGTGCCTTTTGCGCCCAGAGCAACGGCTTTCAGCACGTCTTGTCCGCTGCGGATTCCGCCGTCGAACCACACCTCGATTTGATCGCCGACTGCTTCAACGATGGCGGGTAATGCTGAGATTGACGATATAGCGCCATCAAGTTGACGGCCACCGTGATTGCTGACGACGATCGCATCGGCACCGCTGGCGGCAGCGATCTTGGCATCCTCCACATCCAGAATACCTTTTAGTATTAATTTTCCGCCCCATTGCTGTTTAATCCATGCGATATCATCCCAGGATAGGGTTGGGTCAAACTGACTTGCGGTCCATTTGCTGAGGGTTAATATGCCATCTGCGCCTTTTACATGTCCGGCAAGGTTGCCGAATGTCTTGCGACCGCCTAATGCACGCAGGGCCCAGGCTGGTTTGCTCGCCAAATCGATGAGATTGGCAATGGTCATTTTGGGTGGCACCGACATCCCGTTTTTAATATCTTTGTGGCGCTGACCAAGGATTTGTAAATCCAGGGTAAGTACCAACGCTGAACATTTTGCCGCTTTGGCCCTCTCGATCAAAGATTTGACGAAGCCGCGGTCGCGCATGACATATAGCTGGAACCAGAACGGCTTAGTGGTGACACTGGCGACATCTTCTATCGAGCAGATGCTCATGGTCGATAAGGTGAAGGGAATGCCGAATTTTTCGGCGGCGATGGCGCCCAGCATTTCGCCGTTGGCCCACTGCATCCCGGTAAGTCCGGTCGGCGCAATGGCGACCGGCATCGTGACGTTTTCGCCGATCATGGTCGTGGCGGTACTCCGCTCGTCGACGTTAATTGCGACGCGCTGGCGTAATTTGAGCGCGGCTAAATCGGTACTATTGGCGCGATAGGTGCCTTCGGTATAAGAGCCGCTGTCAGCATAGTCGTAAAAAGCTTTAGGTACCCGTTTCTGAGCAAGTATGCGCAGGTCTTCGATGCAGGTAATGACGGGCATTGTTTCTCCGTTGGTGATAAGTAATGGGCGATGAACGACGCCTGACTGATAACTGATGAAGCACGCGTAACGCGGAGTTAATCTCAAGTCTACGCTTCCGATATCCTAGGGCAAAACAGCGCATTGCTGGGAGAAATCGATATCGATTTAAGATGAAGATTTTTCAACTCAAATATTAACGTAATCACGAACATCGTTAAAATTTACGAAGGCTAAAAGAAAATGCGTTTGTCGAGGGAGATTTGCGTCTGTACAAGGTAATGGATATAGTTTTATTAACGATTTTATTGTCGGGGTTTCTTTGCCAGGTCCGGGTCTTATGCTATCTCGGCGGGGAGCGTCAACCACGCGACGACGTTTTACACTAAATCCAGTTCCTTTGCGGCTTGGTTGCCGCTCCTTACTGCCGATTCCAGAGTCGCAGGATAGTCGCTGATCGTGTAATCGCCAGCTAACCACACGCCAGCCAGGCCGCTGCTGTTACTCGGGCGGGCAAGGGCGGGTGTGCAGGCAAAAGTGGCGCGCTTTTCTGATATGACCTTAGTCCAGTGCGGATGTGCTAATTCGGGCAGCTTGAAGACCTCGGCCAACTGTTCAGCAATCCCCTTGCATAGTATCGCGTGGCCATCGCCGATGGCGGCGGCGGAACTACTTAAAACCACGGCTAGTAGGCCCGCCTGAGTCGAATCAAGTTGACCGCGATCAAACACAAATTGCCCCCAATGGCCCTTGGATCTGTTTTCGATCAGCGCCATAAAGGGGCGCGACAGAAAAATAGTCGAGGCATATCGTAAATAGCAAGTCGTAATTGGTTCGTATGTGAAGCCTTGGAGCAATGTGGTGTCTGTTAAATCATCTAATAGTTTAGCCGCAGTATCGGGCGGCGTGGCTATCACGACCGCATCAAAATCCCCTACGGATTCTGTGGTACTAACTCGCCACTGACTTCCATTAGCCTGCAATTGTCTGATGTTGCAACCAAGACGAACGCTGCCGCCAGCTTGCGCGATATAAGTTGCCGCACTATTTGGTAGCAAATTGCTAAGAGCAACGCGCGGTAGCAACATATCCGAGGCGGCACGGCGGGCACCGAGGCTGTCGCGTAACACCGCGAGAAAAACTTGGGCAGATGCGCGCTCCGGCGGCGTGTTTAGTGCGGCGATGCAGAGCGGAGACCAAAGTAGCTGGGTCAACCGTTCAGTTTGATCAAAGCGCTCTAACAAAGTGCTAACGCTACAGTCGTCATGCAGTTGCCAGCCCATCCAGCGAGCGGCGGAATTGAACCGTGCGAGCGCCAGTTTATCGGCACGGGTCAATCCTTGAGCACGCCACAGCGCGGCCAGCAGGTGTAATGGCGCGGGCAGCCGCGGTGCCTGGAATGTGATGCCGCCGCTACCAACCGGATAGCACATTTGCAGGGGCAGGCGCAGCAAAGTCGCCGCCGGATCGACACCCACCTTGCGCATCAGTTGCAAGGTTTGCTTGTAGGCACCGAGCAGGATGTGCTGACCGTTATCGTGCGTCATAGTGTGACCGGATGCAGTGGCAGACGCAGGAACATCGCTGGTGACGCTGCGGGCGCGCCCACCAAGCACGCGGCTGGCTTCGAACAGTGTCACCTGATGCCGTTTAGCGCTGCTGCTAAGAGCCACTGCCGCCGAACAACCGGCCCAGCCTGCACCGATAACGGCTATTTTTTTTCTGGGAACGCTCATGCTAGTCTGCGCCATTTTTGATCAGTCGAGGATGGCTCAGCCACGAATATACGTCTTCCAGGCGAGCCATAATTTGCGAATCGGCGTCAAAGAGATGCGCTGATTCAAAACGTGAAAGCCGTCGCGTTCGATTTCGTTTAATAGTGCACGGTAAATTGCTGCCATCATCAGGCCGGGGCGCTGAGCGCGGCGGTCGGCTGGGGGCAGGAGGGCGAACGCTTCGTCATACATTTTCTGGGCACGTGCGACTTGAAAGCGCATGAGATTCTCAAAATTTTCGCTATGGCGCGCGTTCAATATATCGGCGGCCGTAACGTGAAATTGCTGCAACTCATTCACTGGCAGGTAAATGCGGCCTTTACGCCCATCTTCGCCTACATCACGAATGATGTTTGTCAGTTGAAAAGCCAGGCCGAGTTTTTCTGCGAACTGCAACGTCTGTGGCTGCGTTAGTCCAAAAATACTGGCCGACAAGATGCCTACAACACTCGCGACGTGCCAGCAATAGTGTTTGAGGCCGGGATAGTCCAGGTAACGCGTTTGATTAAGATCCATCTCCATGCCGTCAATAATCGCCTGCAAATGCTCACTATTGAGCTCGTAGGTTGATAAATGCGGCTGTAGCGCTTTGGTTACCGGATGCGTCGGGCTACCGCTTACCATCGCGGCAATTTCCTTGCGCCACCACATGAGCTTGGTGCGGGCCACCGCTTCATCGGTGCAGTCATCGACGGTATCGTCAACTTCGCGACAAAATGCATAAAGCGCGGTGATTGCGCGCCGTCGTTCTACAGGCAAAAATAGAAAGCTGTAATAAAAACTTGATCCGCTCTGTGCGGCTTTTTGCTGGCAGTAGTCGTCAGGAGACATGAAATATCTTTGGTGTTGTTGCAACGGACAGCTTAAATAGTAAGCAACTTAAGTAATTGTGTTTAATGCAGCGCGCAAAGTTGCTATGCTAACCGAGTGCGGCGGGCAGGACAAATCGAATAAGCAAAAATCAATATTTGCCGCCAGAACTGACACCACTGAATTGCGACCTTGGGTGTGCTAGTTAGGATATGGCGCAAAGGACTGGGTTAGCCAGGAACTTGCAGCGCATTGATAATACGTTAGCGCATCCGCACAGCACGCCATGCTAAAACTAGCCAGTCCCATCTGCCTAATGTGGGCCGATGCCGGAAAACATCATAATTGACACTTTCTAAGCGTTCAAGAATGCGCAAACCGCCTTGCACCACCAGGCGCAGCTCCCAGCCAATTCGGCCCGGAAGGCGCACGGCGAGCGGCGCTGCATCCAGCATCATCTTACGGGTGCGCCCTACCTCGAAGCGCATCAAATTGCGCCATTTGGCGTCGCATCTGGACGTTGCAATGTGGGTCGCATCGACACCGAAGCGTTGCAAATCATCGAGCGGCAGATATATCCGGCTCTTTTCCCAGTCAATTGCTACATCTTGCCAAAAATTTATCAATTGTAACGCTGAGCAAATCGTATCCGAGTCGCGTATGTTCTGCGACGTTGCTGCGCCGTATAAATGCAACATGAGGCAACCTACGGGATTTGCTGAGCGCCGGCAATAATCAAGTAAATCCTCAAAGTTCTCATAACGCGTCGTCACAACGTCCTGCCTGAACGCCGACAACAAATCTCGAAAAGGCGCTATCGGCAATCCATATTGGTCGATTACCTTATGTAGGGGGTTAAATAAAGCGTCCACGGTAGTGTTGTGTTGTTCGATTCGATCCAGCGCCAATTCATAATCGTCCAAGGCGGACAACCGTTCTTGCGGACGCGCATCACCCTCGTCCGCCAGATCATCCGCACTGCGGGCGAACGCATAAATTGCCTGCACCGCTGGTCGTAGCCGGGCGGGCAGCAGCCAAGAGGCAACGGGAAAGTTCTCGTAATGATTAACGGGCATATTGATAGCAATATCGATGCGTTGTTGCTTTAAATAACATTTCGGGTGGCGAGAAGGGTGGTTATGAGGTGGTGGCGGGAATCGCAACACGATTCGGGATGGCACCCTCATCTGAAAACAGGGCAACATTTTCAGCCTCGAATAATAAATCAAAAAGGCATCACCCTGCATCTGTTTGGACCCGCTCGGCCCTTTTGTGCATGTGTATAGGGATGATACTTAGATTAAGTAATGAAATTACCCTCTTTATAGATGTCCACTTGCTTGCCAGCGCAGCCTTTGGACGATCTTATGACGAGGAATGAGATAAATTATGCGCTTGGCTTTATAATTGACTAGCGTAATGGGTTGCTCTTTGTTAGAATGCGGCTTCTTGAAGCGGATATGGCGAAATTGGTAGACGCACTAGATTTAGGTTCTAGCGTTGAAAGACGTGGGGGTTCAAGTCCCTCTATCCGCACCAAAACATGCAGCAAAAATAATCGTAGGGCTTTTTTCTCTAATCACCACTGCCTCGGCAATGCGTGATTGATCAAGTACTGCGATGTCAGAACAGCCCTCTCATGAGGGCTTTTTTGTGCCCGGTACTTACCCTCCTGCGTCGCCGTTGCCAGCGACTCTGCGTTTCTTTACCTCTCTTTTAATCGATAATTCATGGTCGCGACTTTATGCGCCGGATGGCGATTAAATTCTACTCACGCGGCTTTGATCTTTTCTATAAAATTGTTAATGGATAGGACTGATCGATGGACCGTTTCAGTCGCCAGACTTGCACTTCTTGTATCGATTTTAAAAAAGCGAGGTAACCATGAAACCAATAACTGCTGCGTTAATTGCTGGCGGTATTGCGGCTTTGCTAAACCTCGGCATAGCAAGCACCGCATCCGCCGGGTCTGAAGAAGTGGGTGAAGTGAGTACTGCGTTTCGTTGGCTTGGGCACAATGATCGGGTTGTTGTGGAAGCGTATGATGATCCGAAGGTGCAAGGCGTTACCTGTTATGTCTCGCGGGCACGCACCGGGGGAGTAAAAGGCACGGTCGGCCTCGCGGAGGACCGTGCAGAAGCGTCAATTGCTTGTCGCCAGGTGGGAGCGAGTGTGCGTTTTCTCAACAAGTTACCGTTGCAAGAGGATGTATTTACGGAGCGAATGTCGATTCTATTTAAGCGCCTTCACATAGTGCGTATAGTGGACCCCAAGCGCAATACATTGATCTATCTGACATACTCGGATAAATTAGTGGATGGAAGTCCTCAAAACAGTGTCACAGCTGTTCCCGTGCCAGCAGGTACGCCCATTTTGATAAAATAGCGTCCGCTCTTATGTGCGGGGGAATTGAGTATTTGACGTCACTTCATGACGGGCCAAAGACCGGTCAATGAGGGGTTTTGGCGCAACGTGCTGTTTTACGTATAGAATATCGGTCTTTAGCGTGCCGGGAACAGCGTATAAATGGCAACATTTAGCCGCATAATTGATAAAAACATAGTTTTCGCGGTGTTTTGATTCTTTTTGGTTACTCAGGTCACACACATAAAACAAAGAATTTCTAATTTTTGGACGATTCACATGGCAATTGCAGTCGAAACTCTGAACAAACTCGAACGTCGCCTCACCATAACTATTGCTATGGCTGAAGTGCAAACCGAAGTCGAAAAGCGCCTCAAAGTGCGAGCACGGACCGCTAAGGCACCGGGTTTTCGTCCAGGCAAAGTGCCGATGAAAATGGTTGCCGCGCAGTACGGTTTTCAGGTCGAAAATGAAGTGTTGAACGACAAAGTTGGCCGCGCTTTCAACGAAGCAGCGAATGAAAATAATTTGCGGGTTGCCGGTTTTCCAAATATCGAGCCAACCGGTAGCGAAGGTGTTCCAGAGGGTTCAATTGCCTTTCAGGCGACTTTCGAAGTCTACCCTGAAGTTAAAATCGGCGACTTGAGCGGTGTTGAAGTTGAAAAAACTAAAGCAGAAGTCAGCGATACTGAAATTGACAAAACGATTAACATCCTGCGTAAGCAACGTGTGCATTACCACGTTAAAGGTGAGCATGGCGAGCACGGAGACGGCGGCAGCGAGCTTGCTGCACAAAATGAAAATCGCGTTACTGTAGATTTCGTCGGTACCATCGATGGCGTTGAATTTCCAGGCGGAAAAGCTGATGACTACGTATTCGTTTTAGGCGAAGGTCGCATGTTGCCAGAATTTGAAGCTGCAACGGTCGGCCTTAAAGTAGGCGAAGCAAAGACTTTCGAGCTGGCTTTTCCTGCTGAATATCATGGCAAAGACGTCGCGGGAAAAACAGCAGAATTCACTATCACACTGAAAAAACTGGAATGGGCGCACCTCCCGGAAGTGGATACGGAATTCGCAAAATCGTTGGGAATGGAAGACGGCGATCTGGAAAAAATGCGCGCAGACATTAAGCTCAATTTAGAGCGCGAAGTCGGTGCACGTGTTAAAGCGAAGAATAAAGACAGCGTGATGGATGCGCTGATCAAAGTCAGCGAACTGGATGTGCCGAAGGCGCTAATTGATCAGGATGTGCAGCGTCTGGTTGAAATGACGCGTCAGGACATGACTCAGCGCGGTATGGATACCAAAAACATGCCGTTTCCTCCGGAGCTGTTCACAGCCCAGGCTGAGCGTCGCGTGCGTCTGGGCTTGATTCTGGCCGATGTCGTAAAAGAGAACCAGTTGCAAGCCAGTGCCGAGCAAGTTAAAGCACAGGTTGAAGACTTTGCGCAGAGTTACGAAGACCCAGCAGAAGTATTGAAATATTATTTCAGTGATCGTAGCCGTCTGGCAGAAGTCGAAGCACTTGTTTTAGAGGAAAACGTCGTCAACTACGTATTAAGCAAATCAAAAGTGACTGAAAAATCGGTCCCGTTTGATGAACTAATGGGTAACAACGGACAACAAGCTTAATTCAGCGTAATTAGGCCGAGCGGATTTATGGGCCTGACCGGAAACGGCGATACAACGCATCGCACTGAAGTTGCAATCGGATTGCACTGATTTGTAGACTCGCAAAGTAGTTTGCGTTAATGGCAATGTATAGCATCTCGTTTCCGGCAGTGCCAATTGCGCTCTAACAAGGAAAAATATGACAAGCTTTCATCGTAATTCAGCGTTAGATACTGACATGCTCGGCATGGTGCCTATCGTGGTTGAGCAAAGCGGTCGCGGCGAGCGTTCATATGATATTTATTCACGCCTGCTGCGTGAGCGTGTAATTTTTCTGGTTGGGCCGGTCAATGATCAGACCGCCAATCTGATTGTCGCACAGCTCCTTTTCCTCGAGAGTGAAAATCCTGAGAAAGATATTTCTCTTTACATCAACTCCCCGGGTGGTTCGGTGTCGGCCGGCATGGCAATTTTCGACACAATGCAATTTATCAAGCCTGATGTCTCGACGTTATGCACGGGTATGGCGGCATCGATGGGCGCATTTTTGTTAGCAGCGGGTGCCAAAGGCAAGCGTTTCTCATTGCCAAATTCGCGGATTATGATTCATCAACCATTGGGCGGTGCTCAAGGTCAGGCTTCAGACATCGAAATTCAAGCGCGGGAAATTTTGTATTTGCGTGAACGTCTTAATGGCATTTTGGCGGAAAAAACTGGCAGATCCATCGAGCAGATTGGTAAAGATACTGACCGCGACAACTTTATGTCTTCAGACGCAGCGGTAGAATACGGTTTGATTGACAAAGTTCTTACGACGCGCGCCTGACAGGCGGGTGTGTAAAAAACGCCCGAGCCTAATAGGTCGGGCGTTTTTTCTTTTTGATGTTAGTCTTCCTTCGGCGCGTTAAAATTTAACGCGACTGTCATTTAAATTGGTCCTTGCCGTGACGAGTTCGTCTTTCGCAGGTAATATCAATTTAAAAGTGGAATGGTTGCGCAATACGCGCTTCTTTGGTCTTGGCTTGACACCATTCCTGGCTGGCGGACACCCTTTATTGATGCTCACTTAAATATTGCCCTATGTCTGATAAAAAAACTTCCAGCGGCGAAAAACTGCTTTATTGCTCCTTCTGCGGAAAAAGCCAGCACGAGGTAAAAAAACTTATCGCAGGACCTTCGGTCTTTGTGTGCGACGAGTGTATTGATCTTTGTAATGACATTATTCGCGACGAGGCATCAAGCGTCGAAACGTTAGATGGACAAAAGTCCGAACTGCCCATCCCTCAGGAAATTTGTGACCTGCTAGACCAATACGTTATAGGTCAGGAAACTGCTAAGCGGATTCTGGCGGTGGCCGTGTACAACCATTACAAGCGCCTGAAGCATCTAGGCAAAAAAGATGATATTGAGCTGGCAAAAAGCAATATTTTGCTCGTAGGGCCGACCGGTTCAGGTAAAACCCTTTTAGCGCAAACCTTGGCGCGTACCCTAAATGTGCCGTTTGTGATTGCCGATGCCACCACGCTGACGGAAGCAGGTTATGTAGGCGAGGACGTTGAAAATATTATTCAAAAATTGCTGCAAAATTGCAATTATGAAGTTGAAAAGGCTCAAAAGGGCATCGTCTATATTGATGAAATCGACAAGATTACCCGGAAGTCTGATAATCCATCGATAACGCGCGACGTTTCAGGTGAGGGCGTGCAACAAGCGCTGCTGAAGCTGATCGAAGGCACAATGGCTTCAGTACCGCCACAAGGCGGACGAAAGCATCCAAATCAGGATTTCGTGCAGGTGGATACCACTAATATTCTGTTTATTTGTGGCGGTGCCTTTGACGGTCTGACAAAAATTATTTCCGAGCGCTCAGAGAAGAGCGGCATTGGATTCTCGGCAAATGTGAAGAGCCAGACGCAACGGACCTCAAGTGAGGTGCTGTTAGATGCTGAGCCTGAAGATCTGACGCGTTTCGGTTTGATTCCCGAACTGGTGGGACGTTTGCCTGTTATCGCCACATTAACCGAACTCAATGAGGCTGCCCTCATTCAAATTCTCGTGGAGCCTAAGAACGCGTTGATCAAACAGTATGCAAAGCTGTTGCAGATGGAAGGCGCTGAACTGGACATTCGACCGGCTGCTTTGCAGGCGATCGCCAAGAAAGCGTTAGCCCGCAAAACCGGAGCCCGTGGTCTGCGTTCCATTCTTGAGCACGCTTTGCTCGACGTTATGTACGACTTGCCTAGTCATAAGAACGTTTCAAAAGTAGTGATTGATGAAAACAGTATCACGCATGGGGCGAAGCCATTGATGATTTATCATGATCAACCCAAGGTTGCAGGGGCAAAATCCTGAACTTGTAAAAATTCGTAAAATTTAGGTAAAAAACGGGTAAAAATCCCCGTTTTTTCACCAAAAGCAGTACAATTTCCGCATAGAAAATATTTGGCTTCAATCGTAAAGCCACCCGGAGGTGACTTCGCGTGTGGCTTTTTTATCGTCTTTTTTTATCGTTTTTTTATCAACTGACGCAAAAGTAGTAAAGTTTTTTATTCTAACTAGGGCTTGTGTTTAGGCTACTCGTGCCAACATCAATAATAAGTTTCTTTGATAGGGCTCGCCATGACAACTTCTACAGTTATTGAACAAACCAGGTTGCCGCTATTACCCTTACGGGATGTAGTGGTTTTCCCGCATATGGTGATTCCATTATTTGTCGGTCGTCCTAAGTCCATAAAGGCGCTTGAGGCCGCAATGGAGCAGGGCAAAAGTATTATGCTCGCCGCCCAAAAGGCTGCTGCCAAGGATGAGCCGTCTGCCGACGATATTTATGAAATTGGTTGCGTCGCCAATATTTTACAAATGCTCAAACTTCCAGACGGCACCGTTAAAGTGTTAGTGGAAGGAGCACAGCGCGCACGTATTCATCACATCAGTGAACTCGATACGCATTTTGTCGCTGATCTGACACCGGTTGAGTCCGAGTCAGGCGACGAAGCTGAAGTCGAGGCAATGCGCCGCGCAATCGTTCAACAGTTCGATCAATACGTCAAACTGAACAAAAAAATCCCTCCGGAGATATTGACTTCGCTGGCAGGTATCGATGACGCGGGTCGTCTGGCGGATACCATCGCCGCGCATCTGCCGCTGAAGCTTGAGCAAAAGCAGGTCATTTTAGAAATTTTCAACGTCGGTAAGCGTTACGAGCACCTGCTGGGGCAACTCGAAGGTGAACTCGATATTCTTCAGGTTGAGAAGCGTATCCGTGGCCGCGTAAAGCGCCAGATGGAAAAATCGCAACGCGAATACTATCTGAACGAGCAGGTTAAGGCCATTCAAAAAGAATTAGGCGAAGGTGAAGAAGGCGCTGATCTGGAAGAATTGGAAAAGAAGATTCTTTCTGCCAAAATGCCAAAAGAAGCGCTGGAAAAAGCCCAGAGTGAGCTTAAAAAATTGAAGTTGATGTCTCCCATGTCGGCCGAAGCAACGGTCGTACGTAACTACATCGACACCCTTGTCGGTTTGCCATGGAAGAAAAAATCCAAGGTAAATAACGAGTTGGGAAATGCCGAAAAAGTACTCGAAGGCGACCACTATGGCCTGGACAAGGTTAAAGAGCGCATTCTGGAATACCTCGCCGTACAACAACGCGTTGATAAATTAAAAGCGCCTATTTTGTGTTTCGTAGGTCCTCCGGGCGTGGGTAAAACTTCGCTTGGTCAATCCATCGCCCGTGCTACTAACCGCAAATTTGTGCGTATGGCATTGGGTGGCGTGCGTGACGAAGCAGAAATTCGCGGTCATCGTCGTACTTACATAGGCTCAATGCCCGGCAAGATTTTGCAAAGCCTGGCGAAGGTCGGCGTGCGTAATCCGTTGTTCCTGCTTGACGAGATTGACAAGCTGGGTATGGACTTCCGTGGTGACCCATCGTCGGCGCTGCTAGAGGTGCTGGATCCTGAGCAGAATCACACGTTTTCGGATCATTACATCGAAGTAGATTTTGACTTGTCAGACGTAATGTTCGTGGCGACATCGAACTCGTTTAATATTCCTCCAGCGTTGCTGGACCGGATGGAAGTGATACGTTTGTCGGGTTACACCGAGGACGAAAAAGCGAATATCGCATTGCGTTACTTATTGCCTAAACAAATCAAGAACAACGGTTTGAAAATCGATGAGATCAGCGTTGCTGAAAGCGCCATTCGCGACATCATTCGGTATTACACGCGGGAAGCAGGGGTTCGGTCACTAGAACGTGAAATTTCCAAGATTTGCCGGAAAGTCGTAAAGCTTCTACTGCTTAAAAAGCAGGAGAAGAAGGTCGCCATCACATCGAAAAATATCGACAAATTCCTCGGAGTGCGCCGCTACGATTTCGGGGTAGCTGAAAAAGAAAATCAGGTTGGTCAGGTGGTCGGATTAGCCTGGACCGAAGTGGGTGGCGAGCTACTCACGATTGAGGCTGTCGCGATGCAAGGCAAGGGCGCGATCATACGGACCGGTACGTTAGGTGACGTAATGAAAGAGTCAATTGAAGCAGCGCGCACGGTGGTGCGTAGTCGGGCCAAGAAATTGGGTATCAAAAATGAGGCGTTTGAAAAAACCGATATTCATATTCATGTACCTGAAGGCGCTACACCGAAAGACGGTCCTTCCGCAGGGATTGGGATGGCGACTGCTCTGGTGTCGATTTTTACAGGGATTCCTGTGCGAGCCGACGTAGCGATGACCGGTGAGATTACATTGCGCGGAGAAGTATTGCCAATCGGTGGCCTGAAAGAAAAGCTATTGGCAGCGCATCGCGGTGGTATCAAAACCGTGTTGATTCCAGAGCAAAATGTAAAGGATCTGGCGGAGATCCCTGACAATATCAAGAACAAGCTGGAAATTGTGCCAGTGCGCTGGTTTGATAAGGTGCTGGAAGTCGCTCTGGAGCGTCAACCTGTTCCATTGACCGACGAGGACGCAGTCGTCGATCCAGCCGTTGCCAAGGCTGGTGAGAAGGCTGATACAACGGTTGTTAAGCATTAATCGTTAAACGGTCGAGCTAAATTCGACGCTGCTCCGGGAGCTCTATGCAAGCAGGTAAAGAATTCGTTGCTCGTCGATAAATAGTGACCAAAAAAACGCTCGTGAGGGCGTTTTTTTTCATTCCCACTCTATGAATAGATATTTAGCCAGAGAATAGATATTTAGCCAGAGAATAGATATTTAGCCAGAGAATAGATATTTAGCCAGAGAATAGATATTTAGCCAGAGAGTTAATTTTTTGATTTTTGCCTTTGCTATAGGCAAACCAACGGACGCGTGCTGTGGGGAATTGTTTGATATTCACAGCGATCTGCGGGTATTTTGCTCCATTTCGACCTGAGTAAAAAAGCGAAAAGTAAGGAGGCGCAGGGGTCGAGAAATTTATCTGAAGTTTATACCTTTATCAAGGCGCATTTGATTGAAAAACAGCGTTGAACAAACTGCTATTATCACTGCAGCAATTTCAGGTGCAGCTTGTCGCGGGCGCTGGATATATTGCAGGGTCCGTTGCAACTACCTTATAAGAAAATCGACGGTGAGGGTCGTGGAATTTTGGCGTTATCACCAGGCAAGTGCGCCGCGCGTAGTCACTGCAATCCACGTACTGGAGCGTCATTTATAATGGATCCTGCTAAAGTTCCTCAATTTAAGGTTGGCAAAGCGTCGAAAGATGCTGTAAACTAATGTTCTTCGACGTGGTGACACACGTCAGATGTTTGACTAGCTTGGCCCTCAGTTTTAAATCACACGTGGTTTGAATATGACTGCGGGGTGCTTAGCTCAGTTGGTAGAGCGGCGCCCTTACAAGGCGTAGGTCGGGAGTTCGAGCCTCTCAGCACCCACCAAATTAGTCAGGCAAAAATAGTTGTAATCAACTTTGAAAAGTGCTGAATTTTTCAATAAAAGTAGTTTTAGGAGTGGTAGTTCAGCTGGTTAGAATACCGGCCTGTCACGCCGGGGGTCGCGGGTTCGAGTCCCGTCCACTCCGCCAGAATTGAAAAGGCGAACGAAAGTTCGCCTTTTTTCGTATCTGCTAGTGATTTTAGCAACCTGTCTTTGATTGGCTGACCATGTTTGAGTTTATTCGCTCCCATCAACGCTTAATGCAGTTTTTGCTTCTGCTGTTGATTATCCCTTCGTTTGCGCTTGTCGGTCTGCAAAGCTATACCAGCTTTGGTGATAGTGCTAATGCGGTCGCAAAAGTCGCCGGGCAGTCAATTACCCAGCAAGAGCTGGATGCCGCGCAGCGGCAGCAAATGGAGCGTATGCGACAAATGTTTGGCGACCAATTCGACGCCAAGATGTTTGACACGCCAGCGGCCAAGCAGGGTGTCCTTGATAATCTGATTGCGCAGCGCGCGCAAATGGCCGCAGTAACCCGCGAGCATTTGATGGTTTCTGATTTGACATTGCAACAAACATTGCTGGGCATTCCTGAACTGCACGGCGCAGACGGTAAATTCGACAACGATAAATACCGTTCATTGCTGGCTGCGCAAGGTACCGTGCCTAAAATTTATGAGGCTGGCCTCCGTCAGGATCTGGCGCTACAACAATTGGCGGGCGCCGTCCAGGGCACCGCTTTTGCTCCTAAATCAGTAGCGCTGCGTTTTTCCAATATCAGCGACCAGGAGCGCGAGATTCAGGAATTATTGTTCAAGACTACCGACTATGCCGCGCAAGTCAAAGTGACTGACGACATGCTAAAGGCTTACTACGATAAAAATAGTCAGCAGTTCGAAATTCCGGAACAAGTTAAGGCTGAGTACGTTGTTCTGGACATGGCAGCAGTCGCAGCCCAGGTGACTGTCAGTGATGCAGATATCAAATCATATTACGATCAAAACGTCGCACATTACGCGACACCTGAGCAGCGTCGCGCCAGTCATATTCTGATCACGACCAAAAAAGATGCCTCCGCTGCTGATAAAGCAACGGCAAAAGCAAAAGCTGAATCCTTATTGGCGGCAGTGCGCAAGAACCCGGCAGAATTCGCTAAGCTTGCAAAGGAGAACTCTCAAGACACGGCTTCCGCAGAGCATGGTGGTGATTTGGGTTTTTTCAGTGAGGGCATGATGGTCAAGCCATTTACTGATGCTGCACAAAAGCTTAAAGAAGGCCAAATCAGCAACGTTGTGGAGTCGGATTTTGGTTTTCATATCATACAGTTGACCGGTATCAAACCCGCATCGGTGAAGACGTTGTCTCAGGTCAGGGACGAAATAGCCGCATCTATTCAAAAGCAGATGGCTGCCAAGAAATTCGCCGAAATGGCCGACCTATTCAACGATACCGTTTATGAGCAGGCCAACAGCTTGAAACCCGCTGCCGATAAATTGAAACTAGCGGTACAAACGGTAGCAGATTTGGGGCGTCACCCTAATCCGGCGATTGCACCGACGGCACCTTATAACAACCAAAAGTTCCTGACAGCGTTGTTTGCAGATGGCGCAATAAAAAACAAGCGCAACACAGCGGTCATTGAAGCGGCACCAAGCGTGTTGATCGCAGGCCATGTGATCAGCTACAAGCCGGTCACCAAGCAAGCCTTTGCGGACGTGAAAGAATCGGTCCGTGCCAAGGTTATGCAAGCTACTGAAGCAGAGTTTGCTGTAAAGGCTGGTGAAGCCAAATTCGCTGCCCTGAAAGCAAAAGATGACACGGCTGGCTTTGCCGCTGCCAAGACCGTATCTCGCGCGAATCGTCAAAGCGTGTCGGGCAATGTGTTTGATGCCGTAATGAAAGCGGATGTGAGCAAGTTGCCTGCGTTCGTTGGTGTAACATTGCCGGGGCAAGGTTATGCGGTCTATCGCATAGGTAAAGTAGCACAGCCCGCCGCGGTTGATCAGGCGCGCAGGCAGTCAGAGCAACAGCAAATTGCCTCTGCGTTGGCGCAGCAGGAGATGACTGCTTATATAGATGTATTAAAGAAAAAGGCCAAGGCGAAAATACTCAAGCCGGTGGTGGCCAGCATACCGGTTGACGCTAATCTGGCGTCTAAATAAAGCATCGTTACTGTTAAGAAAAAAAGCCACTTTTTAGGTGGCTTTTTTGTTTTTCACTGTCCCTTGATCTGCCCTGAAAAAAGTTGTTGCTGCAAGGCTTTTAGGAGTGTCGGAGGCCAAAATCATGGCAATAAAGTATTGTGATTCAGGCGATATTTTTGAGACTCGTGACTGTCCAATTGTTGGATTTCACTAAGCCCTCACGCTTCTATCGATATACCAAGTTAATAAATAAGTCTGCAAATTCAGCGCGAAATTACTTGGACCCGGACAGCATAGTTTTGATTAACGGTTGCAGCTCTTGCCAGACATTATTAAGCATGATCGGATGCGCCTCCGCGACTGGATGAATACGATCCGCCTGGAACCATTGAGGTTTATCTGCGACGCCTTCTAATAAAAACGGTACCACAGGTACTTTGCTTTGTTTGGCGACCTCTGAATATAAACCGAAGAATTTATCGCTGTAGTCCCGTCCGTAGTTGGGTGGAATACGCATGCCGACCAGCAGCACTTTGGCATTGGTTTTTTGCACCGCTGTTATCATTGCGCGCAGGTTTGATTCTGTGGATTTGAGTTGAAGGCCGCGCAATGCATCGTTCGCACCCAGTTCGATGATGACGATATTGGGATTTTGCTTTAACAGGGCAGGAAGTCGGGCGTAGCCACCGCTGGTAGTTTCTCCGCTGATACTTGCGTTGACGACGTCCAGCGAAATCTTTTGGGCTAGCAAGCGTTTTTGCAGCAATGCCACCCAGCCAGCGCCGCGCGCCAGGCCATATTCTGCAGATAAACTGTCGCCAAGCACCAGAACCGATTTTGATGCAGAATGATCGTTAGCCGCTGCCAAGGCATCAACGCCATACAATGCCCCACCAGCGCCAAAGACAGCAAGCATGCCAGAAAGCAAAATGTGGCGACGTGCGGCCTTGTTAATGGTGTTGACCTTGTCTGTCCATGCAGGTATGCGTGCTGCAGGTTGATGCGCACACCCAATATTTTTTTTACACCTCCAACTGATAATTCGCATGCAGCTATCCTCTTTGATTAATTCTTCTAATGTACAAGCTACCACGCCTGCCAATAATTTTTCTATTGTGGCGCAAAACCTCACCAAACGCGTGGCGGATGCCAGTGGTGAACTGATCATACTTAACGACATCAATTTTGCCGTTCACGCCGGTACCACACTGGCGATAGTCGGTGCGTCAGGATCCGGCAAGTCTACTCTACTGGGCTTGTTAGCCGGGCTGGACACGCCATCAAGTGGCACGGTTAAAATCGATGATGTGGATATTTTTGCGCTTGATGAGGATGGCAGGGCAGGCGTCCGCAAAAAGAAGCTCGGTTTTGTATTTCAGTCGTTTCAGTTATTAAGCCACTTGAACGCATTAGAAAATGTCATGCTGCCGCTGGAGTTACACGGCGATGCCAATGCAAAAGAAAAAGCCGAAATCATGCTGGGACGGGTCGGCCTTTCTAGTCGACTTCGTCATTATCCCAAATACCTCTCCGGGGGCGAGCAACAAAGGGTCGCACTGGCACGCGCTTTTGTGACGGAGCCGCCACTTTTGTTCGCCGACGAACCAACCGGCAGTCTGGACGCCGCTACGGGCGACGCGGTGATTCGGTTAATGTTTGATCTTAATCAGGAGCGTAATTCCACGCTGGTGTTGGTAACACACGATACCTCCATTGCCGTGCAGTGTCGGCAGACGATCACGATTGCCGCGGGACGCTTGCTTGATCACGGCAACGCAACTGCCGGCAACGCGCGTATCCTTTAAAGTCACATTGGTGCTAACGTGCAGTAAACATAAGCATTTTTGACAGGATAGGAGAACAATATGGCCGCATGGTTACCTGTAGCAAAAGCAATTCTCCCTTACCTGGGAGATATTATCAATGCCGCAAAGCCTGCTTTTACCAGGCTCAAAGGGGGTAACGAGGCGAACCAGATCGAGATATTGCAACAGCAAGTCACCGAACTGCAGAACGTCTCCTTGCAAAATATCCAGAACGCGAAGGCGTTGGCGGAGCAGTTGCAGGTGACTATTTCCGCGCTGGAGCAAACCTTAGTCGCCGCACATGATAAAGCGCGGCGTGCGAGCTGGATAGCGATCATTGCAATGGCGATGGCACTGGTAGCGCTAGTTATGTCCGCGCTCGCCGTACTACGCTAGCAATGTCTGTGTTTGAAATCGACTGCGGTTGGGGCGGGTTGTCAGCGGGTCACTTATACATAGCGCATATATACCATTGATAACCCCCTGCGCTGAAGTTTTTGGCGTCCGTATAAAATTCCCACTTGGTTCCGCGATGAAATTTCAGCGCGACTACCTTTTAGCTAATTCGTCCAGAGACAGAGACAATATCGCAATGGCGCGACCTTTGGGCTGGGTTACCGGAACAGCAGGATTCAGATTAGAAATTTAATATCTCCATCCTCATCATTAATGCGTGCGAAAGGGATGTTGAAAAGGCGCAAAAATAATAGGAAAGAGATGCTGATAAAACGGTCGGGATACCGGTTTCAAACTTGCTTACATAAGATAATAAGCGAAAAGTAAAAAGGGATTAGCAGAAAAATGGATCGCTTACAGTCAATGCGGGTATTTTCAAAAGTGGTAGAGCAGGGTAGTTTTGTTGGCGCCGCCAACGTTCTGGACCTTTCAAACGCAGTTGTTACCCGTCATGTCGCCGATCTGGAGAACCACCTCGGGACGCGTTTATTAAATCGTTCTACGCGTAGAATGTCGCTGACAGAATCGGGCCAGCTCTACCTGGAGCGCGTACGTACCATTCTGATGGAGATAGATGAGGCTGACGCGCTTGCTTCAGCGGGTTCCAAGCGGCCTGCGGGTACACTTAATATATATTCGCAGCTTAGTTTCGGACAAATGCAGTTGGCGCGCTTGCTCCCAAAATATTCCTTGCAATACCCCGATGTCACGTTGGACGTGACCATGTCTGATCGAACGGTCGACCTGGTGGAGGAAGGTTTTGATGTCGGCATCTTTACCGTATTTCAGAAATTCGATGTCAGTATGATTGCACGTCAATTGGGGGTCGCTGAAGTGCTGTTATGTGCGTCGCCCGATTACTTACAAAAAAATGGTACCCCGCAGTTACCGGAAGACCTTCAGCAGCATGCTTGTTTAAATTTTTCGTATGAACGATTTCGTCATCATTGGACTTTTAGGTCTGGAGCAGGAATTTCGTCGGTCCCGATTACCAGTAAAGTGACGTCAAATAATGCGGATTTGTTACGTCATTGTGCACTTGCCGGCATGGGGATTGCCATGCGCAGTTCGTATTCATTGGGCGATGATCTTGGCACAGGCAAGCTCGTCCGCGTCCTGCCTGACCATCAAATCAACACGATCTCGGTGCAATTAGTTTATCCAAGTCGAAGGCTATTATCAGGGAAAGTCCGTAGTTTTGTTGATTTTATGATTGCGGAATTTCCGTATCCCGATCGGGACCCGTGGCTTTCGCCGTGACCAGAGATCGCGCCGTTTGTTGGGGGCACTTGCTGAGGTTATAACAGCGCATTGCCTCTTATTTACACCACGTCTGCTTATTCCGCCGACATTTTGGAGGCGGAATTTTGCAGCCGTAATACTAAGTTGCCATTGCTTTGCCACTTACGGCGCTCGGCAGTACTGAATGCGTCTGCTGCCAATTCGGCCGGATTTTTGGTGTGCTGCGCTAAAAATATGCGTTCTGCCAGTCGCAGATCAAGTTCCACCGGGCCGAGGAATGTCACGATTTGTCCGCGCTGGATGAGCAGCGTAGGAAAATTATCAACGTCAAGATCATCCATAAGATCCGCCTGATCCTCAATGTCGATCCAGACAAAGCGCGTGTCCGGGTGACGGTGCGCTAACGCGGTAAAGCTGGTCTGGTATTCGCGACAGCTTCCACACCATGCTGCGCAGAGGCAAGCGACCACCCAGCCGTCTTCGGCCAAAATTTGAGCAAGCTGGGGGCGATTTTCGTTATCAATAATTAGAACAGGCATTGCAGTATTTTACCGTGTGTAGCCTTAACCGGGGGCTTCACCGCGGTGTTTCTGAGGTTTAACGGTGCCGAGTGTGCAAAACTATTTGTTGATCTTGCAAACCTCCTTAATGGAAACCTGTGATTGGAGGGGCGCTCGCGGTAAAATAGTGATTATGCCGATTATTCTAGCCATTGAAACTTCTTCCGAGCTTGCCTCCGCTGCTTTATTGCGCGATGGCCAAGTAATTAGCCGCGAGTCCGTCGGCGTACAAACCCACTCACAGACCATCCTGCCGATGGTACAGAGTCTGCTTGCTGAAGCCGGGATTAGCTTAGCTCAATGTGACGCCCTGGCGTTCGGCGTCGGCCCCGGCTCTTTTACCGGCGTGCGGACTGCTTGCGGGATTGTGCAGGGCCTGGCCTTTGGCGCGGCGCTACCGGTGCTGCCGGTCATTACTTTAGCAGCGATGGCGCAGGCTTGTCTGGAGGAGTATGGTGCCACCGAAGTGGTGAGCATTCTGGATGCCCGTATGGCCGAGGTCTATTGGGCGCAATACCGTCATGAGGGTAACGCCTGGAAAGTGATTGTGGCACCTACACTTTCAGCACCCGGACAGGTATTGCCGATAAGTAGCGCGACTGGATTGCTTGCATGCGGCAACGGTTTATCGGCATACGCCGACCTGTTTGCAACGGCAACTTTTGCGGTGAATACCAAGCCGGTTATCATGCCCCATGCGCGTTATGTTGCACAGCTTGGCTTGCAGGCATTTGAACAAGGTATGGGATTGCCTGGAGTGGACGCACAGCCGCTCTATTTACGTAATAACGTTGCCCTCACTACGGCTGAAAGGGCTGCAAAGGCGGCTGCATGAGCGTCAATGTTGATTCAGGTCGTCAAGAAAATGTGGCGCTGCCACTTTCTTTCGGGCTGATGTCAATAGACGATGTAAATGAAGTGGTTGAGATTGAAAATCGCGCTTACACGCATCCGTGGACTTCCGGCAACTTCGTTGATTCTATTCGGCATGGGTATCAGTGCTGGACCTTACGCGACGCCAGCCGACGCTTAGCAGGTTATTTTTTTATGATGTCGGTGGTGGATGAAGCCCATTTGCTAAACATCAGCGTGCATACCGATTTACACGGTCGAGGTATCGGCAGGCAATTACTAGATCAGGTTGCTGCACTGGCGCGCGAGCAAGCTATGGCTTCGGTATTACTGGAAGTACGGCCGTCCAATCAACGCGCTATTCTGATGTATCACCGATTTGGTTTTGTTGAGATTGGCCGCCGTCCATCCTACTATCCGGCCGCTGACAACACCCGTGAAGACGCCATTGTCATGCGGTTGAGTCTGTAACCTAAAGTTTATGAAATGATGTCTATGAGAACCTGTCGATGAATGCGGTATCAAGGCGTGCGATTTTTCTTGAAGAGTGCGACATTGGCCCCCTCTGGGTACGCCGATATGACTTGGTTACGCCCCAAATTACGGCGCCAGAAATAACCGCTACGGTACTGTTCAGCGACCATCAGACGGCTGCCATGGTAGCCGTGGTGCCAACTGCCGAGCTGCCAAACGCTGGCATCAGTACGCCTGCACCGGCACCGGCACCGTTGGAGGCTATACCCAGAGTGCAGGGTACCCACTTAAAAGATCAAGAATCAGCTTGGGAAGACGGATCATTACTGCCCCCCGAGGAAGAAGTCAGCCCTTGGGCGTTAGTGCCGACACTCATTCAGCCAGGCACACTTAAACTATCCGCAGACGCACAAACGGTGTTGGCTGACATCGCAAATATGGATATTCGCCAACTGAAGGAAGCGGTAACTAACTGCACCCGTTGTGGCCTGTGCCAAGGACGTCAGCATACGGTTTTCGGCGTCGGAGATGAGCGTGCTAAGTGGTTGTTTATCGGCGAAGGTCCGGGGGCGGCAGAGGATCAGGAGGGCGAGCCATTTGTTGGTCCCGCTGGCAAGTTACTTGACAACATGTTAATGGCAATCGGCATTCGGCGAGGCGATAATGTCTATATTGCAAACGTCGTTAAATGCAGGCCTACCGATAGCGAAGGCAAGGATCGCTCGCCGTCAGCGGAGGAGGTCGCCGCCTGTTTGCCCTATTTGCAACGTCAGATTGCGCAGATTAAGCCGACGGTTCTGGTGGCGTTAGGCAAGACCGCAGCACTATCATTGTTGGCCCTTGAGCCGACCACGTTAGTTTCTTCGTTGCGGGGAAGGATACATCGCTATGACGGGTTGCCACTGATCGTGACGTATCACCCGGCATACTTACTACGTAAGCCAGCCGATAAAGCCAAGGTATGGAGCGACTTGTGTCTGGCAAAAACCTGCTATGCGTCCACCATTGCGTAGTTGCTGCAGCCATTTTCTCAATTTTTAGTCATTGTTTGGTTAGCGCATCGGTCACCTGAAGTCTTACCTTATGGGCCAACTTACGGTTCAACCTATGGTTCAGTCCTTGCCGCAATCACCTCAGTCCTCCCTTCAGGCATCCTTGCCGGGAATGGATGACTTTCAGGCACAGTTCCACCAACGCTGGAACCACCTGGGGGACCGCCATGTCCGAGCGCTGGCATGGCTGCTGGACTCTCCCGATTTGCTGGATAAACACGCGCCGCAGTGGCGAGGAAAGATCGCCCATATTGTTGGCCACAGCGATAACGACCCGGTGGCATTCATGCGCATGGCAGCGTGGCTGCAAGCGCTTGACAGTGATCCTGAAAAGCAAAAGGTCTTGTATGAGTATATGGGCAGCTTGGCTTCAACACGACTAGGCTTGTATGCCGAAAAGTTGATGGCATTTTATTTTCAGCAGCACGCTCTGCTGGTCGCTCATGGCTTGCAGGTAAGAACGCCAAAGGGCGACACCCTCGGAGAATTTGACTTCTTATTACAAGAGCATGCTGGCTTGGCGCATTGGGAGTTTGCTACCAAATTTTATTTATTGGAAAATAGGGAAGCGGATTCGGTTGCCGACGATTTTATCGGGCCTAATTTCTCAGATACACTTGGAAAAAAAATTCAGAAAATCTTTGATCGCCAGTTGTTGCTATCGCACGATCCGGCGGCCCAATCATACCTGAGCGCACCCGTGGTCCAGACGCAAGCGTTAGTGAAGGGATGGCTGTTTTATCAGCGGCAAGAATTTCTCCTTCCTGCCCAGCTTGGTATCTCGCCGCAGCATTGCAGGGGTTACTGGTCGCCCTTATCTGAGCTGGAGATCGACGAGGAGGGGTTCTATTTGATGCTGCCCAGGCAACGGTGGCTAGCGCCAGCAAAAGCGATGCTTAAGGATGCTCTCCGCGGCGCGACGTTGCGTCAGGCACTGAGCACCCATTTCGATCATGATCTTTCGCCTGTTATGCTTGCCACAATGCAGACGTGCAAGATGGCTGGTAATGCTAAAGATAATATAGAAGTATTGGAAAGCAGGCGAGGATTTGTCGTGCCCGACGACTGGGCGGTGCGAGCCGCGACACTACGTGGGTGTGCGCCGACCAGAATTGCCAGGTGATTCAGACTCTCCCTAAGCCTATGCCTGGATTGATTAGGTATTACGCGGACCATCGGTTCCGTTCAATGCCATTAGAATCGGAAATATTAACCCTTCTCCGATAACTTTTAATGCTTTTGTTCGCCAATTGATGCCAGCGAATCGTGCTCACGCTGATTGGCAGCATGTTTGCGCATGACCAAAAACATAGTGCCGGACACAAAGATGCCAAACATGATAATCACATAATTAACATTTAAGTCTAGCTTAACCATCACTGCATACAGCACCAGCATGGTCAGGACCGAGAGGTTTTCATTGTAATTTTGTACCGCAATCGAGTGGCCCGCGCTCATCAGCACGTGCCCCCGATGCTGGAGCAGTGCGTTCATTGGCACCACAAAGTAGCCTGAGAGAGCGCCGATCAGTACCAGTAAAGGATAAGCCACCCAAATGGAGTGCACCAGTGTCATAGACATGACTACCAGACCCATGACGATACCCATCGGCATCACAGACAATGACTTCTTGAGCGGTACAAAGTGGGCAGCGGCCACGGCGCCGATTGCAACGCCAACCGCCACCACACCTTGCAAAATAGCGGCTTTATCCAAGGGCATATGCAGGGATTTCTCCGCCCATTTCAACACGATAAACTGAAGCGTCGCACCTGCACCCCAAAACAACGTTGTCACTGCGAGCGAAATTTGACCTAATTTGTCTTTCCACAGTGTGGCATTGCAGCGTGCAAAGTCGGCTACCAGTTTGATGGGGTTGCGCTCCTGATGAGGATAGCGTACGCCGGTATCACAGATTTTAAGATTGAATATCGTAGCAACTAAGTACAATCCGGCGATGACACTTAGCGCAGCCTGCGTCGGTGTGTTCGGACTCCAGTTAAGAATAGGGACATGCAGCGTCAAAAGAACGGAAGACACATGGGGATTGACCAGAGCACCTCCCATTACGGTACCGAGAATAATGGACGAGACGGTCAATCCCTCAATCCAGCCGTTTGCAGCGACCAGTTTTTCTGCCGGTAATAATTCGGTCAAGATGCCATATTTTGCAGGAGAGTAGGCTGCGGCACCGAAGCCGACCATCGCGTAAGAAAGTAGTGGATGTATGCTAAAAAACATCATCACGCAGCCAATAATTTTGATGAGATTGGTGACGAACATCACGCGCCCTTTGGGCAGTGAATCCGCGAACGCTCCGACAAAAGGCGCTAACACCACGTAAGAGAGGACAAAAAATAGTTTGAGTAATGGCGTCATCCAGGTCGGAGACGACATTTCAATCAATAATGCAATAGCCGCAATAAGCAGGGCGTTATCAGCCAGCGAAGAAAAAAACTGCGCTGCCATAATGGTATAAAAACCGCGATTCATGCGCATTTTAAAAATGTATCTCAATGTCCCCGGCATGCTTTATACCATGAAAATATGGCCCGCTCACGATTATGCATGGGTCAACCCGCTAATTCAAACAGCGGTTAAACCCTTCCGGCCAGCGCGGGAGGATAATTGCATCCAATTTATTTGTAGTGGTATTTGCGGGCTCATTTGTGCCAGTGTTCAGGGTACTGCTCAAGCTGACTGTCTTTGATACATGCGCTGTCCATCCGGTAAAATAGAAATCTGTTCAAATTTTCATGCGATTGCGCTCATGCCCAGACCCATTCTTGCCACGATTGATATTTCCGCTCTGCGTCATAATTTGCGTATTGCAAAAGCGCGTGCGCCAGGCGCAAGAATATGGGCGGTCGTAAAATCCAACGCCTACGGTCATGGATTAGCACGTGCAATCCGCGGATTTGCCGATGCCGACGGTTTGGCGTTGATTGAGCCAGATTACGCCATGCAGTTGCGAGAACTGGGCTGGCAGAAGCCGATATTGTTGCTAGAAGGATTTTTCGACATGGCCGATCTTGATATCGTCACAGCGGCCCGACTAGAAGTTACGGTCCACCGCGTCGAGCAAATTGCCATGCTGGAAGCCTTTTTGGCTATGCAGACTGTAACTAAAGTGAACATCCATTTAAAGATGAACAGCGGCATGAATCGCCTGGGATTTACGCCAGATGCCTTCCGTGCGGCCCATGCGCGCTTGCGTGCCTTGCAAGGCGTGGGTGATATCACATTAATGACCCACCTTGCCAACGCCGATGATCCACTTAATGCGAGGCTTCCACTACAGCAACAAATTGCCACCTTCGAGCGTGGAATCGCGGGGCTGGCAGGAGACCGTAGCGTAGCAAACTCTGCCGTGGACCTGATGCATCCGGAATTGCGCTCCGATTGGGTGCGGCCCGGCGTGATGCTCTACGGCGCTACCCCCGGCGGTGGTTCGGCAAAGTCCTTTGGCCTGCGTCCGGCGATGACGTTATCCAGCCAGATCATCGGTATTCAGCATATTGCCGCCGGGGAAGCGGTGGGCTATGGCAGTCGGTTTATTTCGGCCACGCCGATGATAGTTGGCGTCGTGGCCTGCGGCTATGCGGACGGCTATCCTCGCCATGCGCCTACCGGGACGCCAGTGATAGTGGATGGTGTGCGTACAGAAACAGTTGGGCGCGTGTCCATGGATATGTTCTCCGTTGATTTGACCAACGTCCCTGGTGCCCAAGTCGGCAGTCAGGTATTGCTATGGGGCGATGGATTGTCGGTAGATGAGGTGGCACACGCGGCTGGTACTATCGGTTATGAATTGCTTTGCGCGGTCGCCGCACGCGTACCTTTTGTGGAGGCTTAGTCCTAATATTTCGTCGCGCTAATTGAGTACCTGAGCGGACTGATCTCTGAATTCTCCAAAATGTAACTTCACCCTATTTATAGAAACGATTTTGATACTGATGGCTAAGGCGAAAACTAATTACACCTGTACCGAATGCGGTGGCATTACGAACAAATGGGCCGGGCAATGTCCCGCTTGCAGTCAATGGAACACGTTGGTTGAAACCATTATCGAGACAGGCGGCAATCGTTTTTCAAACCAGCATCAGGGTTTGGCGCAAACCGCTCCCGTCGTCAGTTTGTCGGATATCGATGCGATTGATATACCGCGTTTCGGCACCGGGATCGAAGAGTTTGATCGCGTGCTCGGCGGTGGTTTGGTCGCCGGCGGTGTCGTCTTGATTGGTGGTGATCCGGGGATAGGTAAGTCCACGCTTTTGTTGCAGGCGCTGGCAAATCTGTCCCGCGTCAAAAAAGTGCTGTACGTCAGCGGTGAAGAGTCCGGCGCGCAAATCGCCATGCGTGGGAAGCGATTATCGATCGATGCTAAAGACCTCAAGCTACAGGCAGAGATCCAGCTTGAAAAAATCTTGCACACCTTAATCGAGCATAAGCCAGAGGTCGTGGTGATAGATTCCATCCAGACCGTTTATTCCGACGCGCTGTCCTCCGCGCCCGGCTCGGTGGCGCAAGTGCGTGAATGCGCGGCGCAGTTGACGCGGGTTGCCAAACAGACCGGTATAACTATCATTATGGTCGGACACGTCACCAAAGAAGGTGCGCTGGCTGGCCCCCGAGTGCTAGAGCACATCGTCGACACTGTGTTGTACTTCGAGGGCGATACGCACTCCAGCTTTCGGCTGGTGCGCGCAGTCAAAAACCGCTTCGGCGCGGTGAATGAGCTAGGTGTGTTTGCCATGACCGAAAAAGGTTTAAAGGGTGTATCTAATCCATCTGCATTATTTTTGTCTCAGCATGATGTCGCCGTAGCGGGTTCATGCGTGATGGTGACGCAAGAAGGAACGCGCCCGCTATTGGTAGAAATTCAGGCACTGGTTGACGCTTCCCACGCACCGAACGCGCGCCGTTTATCCGTCGGATTGGATCAAAATCGTCTCGCCATGTTGCTGGCAGTTCTGCACCGTCACGCAGGGATCGCCGCGTTTGATCAAGATGTATTTATTAATGCGGTGGGAGGCGTTAAAATTACTGAACCGGCTGCCGATCTCGCGGTATTGTTGGCGATTAATTCATCTATGCGCAACAAACCACTGCCGCGCGGTCTGGTGGTATTTGGTGAGGTTGGGTTGGCAGGTGAAATCAGGCCTGCGCCACGGGGGCAGGAGCGCTTGCGAGAAGCCGCAAAATTAGGATTTTCTATCGCAGTTATTCCTAAATCTAACGTACCAAAACATAAAATTGAAGGCTTGACCGTGATTGGCGTAGAGCGCATAGACGACGCGTTAAACAAAATTCGCGACGCCGGAGAGTAGTCCCCGCGGCCCAGCGCAACGCGCTCGCTCCAGTCAATTTGTTATATCGCCCGATCCATCATCCTTTGCCGTAACGACGTGGCCGTCGCTATTTGTTCGCGATTGCAACGTTGATCGGCTGCGATACACCATCAGTCTTCGCCGTTTTTCTGCACAATCTACTTCTCACGGCTTCACGCTTTCGTTCCTGATACGCCAAGAGATATTGCCTAAGCGCGACCGAAATAACATTTTTTCTGACAAAGGACCTTTACAGTCTGCAAGTGTGTCAATCGTGTCAATCAGTAGCGTTTTCAGAGGCATCAGCAAAATGGGATCTCCGGACGGGGCGCTCAGGGCCCAATGATCGCGCATAAATCGCCATGGTCTGCTGCCTTGCGAGTAAGCACTTGAATCTGCGATGCAGGCTATCAATCGTCCTTGTAATAGCGCGTGGAGTTGCCCGCTTGTTCAAAAACCTGTCTGCGCCACATTTCAATCCATTCACCCCTGTTTGAATATCGCTATGCGAGGTCAGCATAATGATGCTGAGCAAATGCATCCGTTGCATTGTAGCTAACCGTTGAACGGGGGTGAAAGCGCTATTACCCATATTGCACCGCAGTAATGCATTAGCAGGGCGGTAAGTTCCTGAAGTCGTCTCAACGCGCTATGAAAAGATCGACAGTACCGGCGCCGAGTGGCAGCTTGATTTACCGATATTTCTTGTAAGAAATGTAATAAAACAGATAACAATTTTCAACGTAATTGACAAATTCATTAAATTTGTTAAAATTACTCAAATGCAAAAATGTCCTGATATAATGAGCATTCTGCATATAAAAAATTATTATAAGTATAAATGCGCATAATTTGATGAGACAGTTACCATTTTTATTTACTTGGTAAGGCGAACTTTAGGCCGTTAGCAAGTTGATTGCCCGCGCTTCTTTTACTCACATCAAAGGCATCGTGTTGAGGAATAAAGTGGGAATTAATTACTATTAATTACGAACGCGGAATGTCTCGTCGTAGCGTAGCCCCGTGAAATAAATAAGCAATTGCCTGTGCTTCAGTTAAAGCGCAATTGAGCGCCTGCTGATGATAGTGGGTGCGATTATGAATATTAATAAAAAAAACGTGCCGTCGCGGAGGCACAGCTAGCTTTCATTGCACTGCTAACGGCTGTAGTTTTTGCTGAAGAATTGAATCGTGCTCAAATTTTAATATTGTAAAAGGTGACAGGGTCAAGGGCCTTGCAATAGGCTGCTTAGTACTTGATTCAATAAAAAAATGGCCAAAACCGATGAGATTGCTGACTTTGCTGTCGCGTAAATCCATTGCATGGAGCGCACAAAAAATAGGTCTGTGAATTGAACCTTGAGAATGTATAACATCTATGAAAGCCTAAAATGACACTGCAAATTTCTGAAAAAAATCTGGATTATGACCAAAGTAAATTGCTCGATGAGCTGCTTCATCGAAAGGCTTTAAAAAACGATGCTGCGCTTTGCAGAGTCTTGAACCTGGCCCCCCCACTCATTAGTAAAGTTCGGCACGGTAAGATTCGTATAAGTGGCGACGTATTGATTCGGATACACGAGACCTTCGGTATTGCATTTTCAGAAATGCGCCAATTGATGGGGCCGGGTGAAAATGTCGAGCATCATGTTATTGGCCTGGAACTAACCCCTTAACGGATAGCGATGACCGGTAAAGTCGATTTTTTTATTAAAATTCTCCACGGTACCGGTTTCGACGCGCACACTTTTCTAAGGAGGCTGAGGTGACCCGATCAATCAGGTCTGGGAACGAATTTCGGGTAAAGACTTCCAGAAAAGTTCATCTTTCGTTCTTTGGAGGGTACGGAATAAAAAACGATTATCGATATAATATTTTCGTGTATCAAGCAAGCGTTCTCCACCAGATTTAACATATTTGTTTCAATTGTTTTACATTTATTGTCATATGTCACAGCTTCAAGAAAGACTAGGAAACTATATTATGTAAAGAGAAATTATCTTTATCTATTATTTACGGAATTGCACAGCAGAGCGGAGATGGCGTATTAAAATGTCCCTTTTTAGAAGTAATCCTTTTATCGGGAAATTTATTTCATTTAGTTAAAATATTTTTAAATTGCAAAGTTCATCAATGCCTTCTTCTAATATATGTACAACCCAGAACGTTGCCCAGATGTTGGGGATTTCGGTGACCTCGGTCCAGCAATTGGTAGAGGCTGGTGTGATTGAAGCGTGGAAAACGGGTGGCGGGCACCGGCGCATTCCGCTTGCCGCTGTCGAGGCGTATAAAGCCTCGCTGGCAACATCGTCGCGAGTGGGCGCGTTAGGTATGTTTCCGGACAAAAAAACCTCGATTTTAGTGGTCGAGGATAACGCGATGCAGCGCGCTATTTACGAAAAGCAAATTTCCTCGTGGAACTTGTCTGCCGAACTCCGCTTTTGCGAAAATGGTTATCAGGCGCTGGTCGAAATTGCGACGCACCGACCGGGCGTACTTTTAGCAGATATCGTGATGGAGGGTATTGATGGTTATGAAGTAATTAATACTATCTTGGGTTATCCTCATTTGGCAGCGGTAAATATTGCTATACTATCAAGTCTGTCGCCTGCCGAATTGAAGGCCCGTGGAGGAATTCCTGACGGAGTGGTGTTTTTTAGTAAACCGATGAACTACGATGAGTTGCGCGGATATTTACGTGCTTGCTGCGCACAAAACACCCCGAGGGTCGCACCAAATTAAAAGCTAACGCGCGCCAGTAAAATTCTTCGAGGGTATTTGGGCAAATTTTTTCTACCAATTTATGGTTGAACAGAAAAAATACCTATTTATGTGCATTAATACTGCACCTACACAATTCGCGGCGCATACTAAAGCTATTAATTTTAGTAAGGCTAGTGGGAGGCTCGGCCCAGGTTTGGTCCCACAATGCTAAGTAGCATTCGGAATTTATTGTGAATAGAGGGCGGACTTGGCCCATGCATGCAAGGCACCTCTTGCGACCCTGTGCAAGCATTGCTAGCAGCAGGTTACGCCGCAGAGCGGCCGATAGGGTCGCCAGATATCACAAGAAATTATTGGGAGTTACTTAAGTTAAGTATTTTGTACAAAATAGATTTACACATTGATGGGATTAATCAGTCGCCCGAATGACAAGTCATCCTATCACTTGTCAGGATCTTCGTTGTTACCGGATATACAAGCAGTGCACAACGTACGATGAACCAAGCTAATTCATATATATATATCGATCCATTGGTGCTTTTTAACGCAACTGGAGGAGATATTGAGTCGTTCCGCAGTTTGTCTCATACATTTCTTGAGATAGCGCCACCGATGTTCGAACGTCTGAAAACTGCTATTTTAGTAGGAGATGCAAAACTGATTGGGCGTGAAATTCACTCTTTTCGGGGTACTACGGCCCTGGTTGGGGCGATACAGTTGACCTCCAGCCTCGTGGAACTGGAGCAATTGGTGCAAGACCAAGGTGTCTCATATCTCGCGCAACATATTGGCAAATTGTGGCTATTATTTTGTCTGGTCACCCAGGAGGTGAAGGACAGCATAATGTATTTTCAAGGGGACCTCGGTTAGCGCTAAAAATTAACGATAGTCACAACAAACGCGCAAGCAGTAACCGTGTGCAGGATTGCGCTCCACCTTTCCGCTCCATCATTATCTCGTTGGCAGCTTACTTAACGTTTTCTGAAAATCACCTGCAATGTCATTAATACGACCGACAGAAAAGCGACGGTCATGCCGCGCGTTGGGAAGCTGGGGGTTGAGCGCACGGCGTGCGACCGCGATCATTGGTATCGTAGTGATTACGCTACTCGCTGTATTGATAGTAATATCGGCGAAGATATTACATGACCGGACGATCGAAGCATGGGGGACTGAGCTTGGTAACCTGTCACTGATCATCGCAGAAAATACTTCGCAAACGATGACTTCTTCGGCCCTCGTGCTGGATAGCATTATTGAGAACATCGAAGCCGCCGACATTCACGATCAGGCCGAGCTGGTGCAGGCAGTGGGTAACGTCCAGACTTTTCAAACGATGCGTGACAAAATCAGCGGTCTGCCGCAGATCAGTGTCGCTACGATCGTTGGAGCGGACGGACAGGTTATTAACACAACGCGCTCATTTCCCGTGCCAGTAATAAATCTAAAAGACCGCGACTATTTTGCGTATCAGCAACAAAATAGGGATGCCGGGATGTTCATCAGTAAGCCTGTAACAAATAAAACTAATGGAAAGTGGATTTTTTATATAGGGCGACGCCTGGAGAGTCCTGACGGAAAATTTCTAGGCATAGTTACCATCGGAATATCGAGTGATTTTTTTGGGAATTTTTACAAAAATGTCAGTTTAGGAGAGCACTCGGCGGTATCGCTTTATCTACGCGACTATACTTTAGTGGCTCGCTGGCCGCCCCTTGAGCATTTGATAGGAAAAAAATTCGTCACCGGCCCCACTTTTGAGGTTGGAGAGCAAAAATGGACGGACAACGTGATTTTGTCGCGTGCCCCGCGGGCGGCGGACGATTTTAAAAAAGTTTATCGCATGAGCGCGATCCGCTTGGTCAGAGGTTATCCGCTCATTGCTAATGTAACGATCACCGAAGCTCTTTTCCTCGGGAGTTGGCGTAGGACCGTCCAACTGATGGGCGGAATCGCTTTAATCAGCCTGCTCGCGTTGTCGATCGCTTTTATGCTCATCGCAAGTATTTTAAAGCGTCGTGAGCAGGACGCTAAAGAAGCCTTCCTGTTGAAGGCGGAGGCTGATTCTGCCAACGAATCCAAGTCGCTGTTTTTAGCCACGATGAGTCATGAAATTCGGACTCCGATGCATGGAATTATCGGTATGTCTGAACTGATGCTGGACACCAAACTTGATGCCACGCAGTTAGCCTATGCCAATAACGTGCGTAGCGGTGCCAGAGGTCTGATGCGTATTCTGAATGAGATTCTCGATTTTTCTAAAATTGAGGCGGGACAAATGGAGTTGGAAACCATCGCTTTCGATCCCGCTCAGGTTATCTTTGATGTCATTGCTCTGCATAAGGTTAATGCAGAAAAGAAGCATCTTGTCATCGAGACTTCGCTCAGCTTGTCTTCTTCTAAATGGGTGGATGGTGATCCGGTACGTATAAGGCAGGTACTCGGTAATTTGCTGGTCAATGCGATTAAGTTCACCCCGTCCGGCACCATAACAATCTATTGCAGTGCGCATCCCGATATTCTCGCCCCAGAAGTTGTGCATTTACGGTACTCGGTCCTCGATAGCGGAATCGGCATGAGTGAAGCCGCCCAGGCACGTTTATTTGAACCGTTCAGGCAAGAAGATAATACGACGAGCCGAAAATATGGCGGTACCGGTCTTGGACTCGCTATTTGTAAGCGACTGGTTGAATTGATGCACGGCCAGATTAATTGTGCTAGTAGCCTGGGTTTAGGGTCAAGCTTCACGTTTCGGATTCTATGCAGGGCTTCTACCATCGCGTTCCCGCATTTTCCTGTTATCGATAGCGAACCTGGTAAGCCGGTAGCGTTACCACTTAGGCAAGAGCCGTTAAATGCAATGCGGATACTGGTTATCGAAGATACCGAGATCAGCAGACAGCTGGTGCGCGTCCTGTTAACCAAAAGAGGATGTATCGTCGAGGAAGTAGAAAACGGGCAGCTGGCGCTGGATGCGCTATTACTCAAAGAGTTCGATCTGGTGCTAATGGATTGTATGATGCCGGTAATGGATGGTTATGAGGCGACCCGACAGCTTCGGCAACGAGAAGCGGTGTCGGGGGCAATGAGAGTGCCGGTGATAGGTCTTACCGCCAGTGCGATCAAGGGCGACCGCGAACGTTGTCTGGCAGCAGGAATGGACGATTACCTGACCAAGCCTTGCACTGCCAGCGAGTTTATGGCGACTGTCAGTCGGTGGATACCCTTGGGTCCGCCAATTGTCAACGTCGCTGAAACCGCTAAGGCGGTGAGCGCCGATAACCCTGTGGCATGATGTTCAAATGGGTCTATATTGAACCCTGAACGTCTCTATCCAATGCAGAATTATTAATTACCAAACTAACTTGTGCGCGAGAACTTTAGTTCCGGCGCCGAAACGCGCTATTATCCGTTCCCTGCGACTTTGCCAAGATCCCACATAGGCAAGAAAATACCCAGCGCCAGCACTAACACGAGGAGGCCCAATACCACAATCAAAATGGGTTCGATCTCGGACGACAGCGTTTTGAGTTGATAATCAACCTCTTGTTCGTACATTTTAGCGATTTCATCCATCAAATCGTCCAGTTCACCAGTTTCTTCGCCCACCGCAATCATCTGCAATACGACCGGGGTGAACACGCCCGCGACAGTCGCGGTACGTAAAATGTTTTCCCCGCGCTCCACCCCATTGCGCATTTGTTCGATGCGACTAGCGATATAAGCATTGTCTACCGTTTGTGCTACAACGGTAAGCGCCTGTACGATCGGTACACCACTTTTGCTGGATAAGGCAAAGCTACGGGCGAAACGGGCCAGGGTCGCTTTTAGAATTATTTTCCCCACGATAGGAAAACGCAACTTTACCTTATCCCATTTATACAACCCGTCTACGGTCGCCAGCCAGGCCCGGAATGCAAACACCCCCCCGACCGTCGCCGCCAGCAATAGGGGCCAATAATTGACAGTAAACGTCGAGGAAGCGATGAGAATTCGGGTCGGCAATGGCAGTTTTGCATGGAAGCCGGCGTAGACACTGGCGAAGGCAGGAATCACGAAAATATTTATGACAACAATTGCGCCCATCATTGCCATCACGACAAACGACGGATAGCGCATCGCCGTACGCACCCTTTCACTCATCTCCCGTTCGAATTCCAGATGCGCAAACAAGCGTAGAAATACCTCCTCTAGCCGACCAGTCATTTCTCCAACACGGATCATATTCAAATAGAAATTGGAGAAAATTTTGGGGTGACGTCGCATCGCTGCCGATAGTTCTCGCCCGGCGTCGAGTGATTCCCGGATGTCCTTCAGCACGCGTGCAAATGATTTATTAGTGGCGGACTCTTGCAAGCCAGCAAGACCGCGCATGATAGGGATACCGGCCTTCAATAACGTATATAGCTGTCGGCTGAATAATTGCACATCAATAGGTTTTACTTTTTCTTCGCTAAAGCGGGTCCACCAGTCGGATTCGCTACCGACGACTGTCGCTTCGCTGGTTGCCGTAATATCGACCGGGGTTATACCGATGTTAAATAGTTGGCTAGCGATACCGCTGGTATCGCTGGCTTCCAACACGCCCTCGACTTGCTCGCCGCGTTCGTTACGGGCTTTGTATGCAAAGAAAGGCATTTTTACTCCTCAAACTGACTACTGATGCGCATTGCTTCGCCAACCGTGGTTTTGCCCTCTGTAACAAGCGTTACGGCATGACGGCGGAGTGTTTGGCCCGCTAACTGGTTCTCGGCTATTTGCATGAATAGGGCTGGATTATCGCTGTTGGCCGCGTCAGCGACTTCTTTCGTAATTTCCAGCATTTCATAGACTCCCATTCGACCGCGAAAGCCGGTGCCATTGCAATGGGTGCAGCCGCGCCCATGCGCATACCGATGGTCTTTCACCGTCTCTTTTAGTTCGGCCTTCAACCACTCGGCCTCGTTGACCTGCAAAATATAATTTTCTGAGCAGCTTTGACAGATTAAGCGCACTAAACGCTGTGCCACTACCGCCTGAAGTGAACTGGCAACCATGTAACCCGGCACACCCATATCCAGCAAACGGATCGGCGTACTGATGGCGTCATTAGTATGCAGCGTAGACAACACAAGGTGACCTGTCATCGCAGCGCGCATACCGATTTGCGCGGTTTCCTGATCGCGCATTTCGCCGACCAGCACCACGTCAGGGTCCTGGCGCAAAGCGGAGCGCAACACTCTGGAGAAGGTAAGTTCTATTTTGTCGTTGACTTGTACTTGATTGATACCGGGAAGACGGTATTCAACCGGATCTTCAACAGTAATCAGCTTTCTTTCTAATGTATTAAGTTCTGATAAGGCACCATACAAAGTAGTGGTTTTACCGCTACCGGTTGGCCCTGTCACCAGCACCAGTCCGCTGGGCCGCTGCAAGATGGCACGAAACCGTTTTAACATTTGTTTCGGCATGCCGATGGCGTTTAGATTGAGTATGCCACCGCTTTGATTAAGCAGGCGCATGACGACCGACTCGCCATATTGCGTCGGCATGGTTGACATCCGGACGTCGATTTGTTGCTGCTTGACCTTGATAGCAAAGCGACCATCCTGCGGCAGTCTTTTTTCCGAAATATCCAGTTCAGACATCAGCTTCAGACGCAGCGCCAGCGAGGGTGCGATCTTGATGTCCGCTTCTGTTTGCAAGTGCAGGACACCGTCAATACGGAACCGGATGTGCAAGCGCCTTTCTTGCGGTTCGATGTGAATATCTGAGGCGCCGACCTGAGTCGCGTCATCAAAAACAGATTGCAAAAGCTTGACGACCGGGGCATCCTCCAGGCCGCCGCCGGTTCCCAAAGTACCGAAATCGATGGTGCCATCACCCAAATCCTGCTCCAGTTCACGCGCCAGGCCAGTGATCTGGTTGGTGCGACGATACAAGCGATCGATCATCTGAAGAAGCTCATTTTCATTGACGACCGCTACCGTCAAGTCCCGCTTCAGGAGTCGCGCAAGTTCATCATAGGCGAACAGATCGGTTGGGTCTGCCATTCCAATCAATATGCCGTCGTCATGAATGTCGATAGCGATTGCGCGAAAACGACGCGCCTGTATTTCTGGAATAAGCCATACCGTTTCCGCCTTAAGATGGTACTGCTTCAGGTGAATATAACGAATCCCTAATTGCTTTGCCAGCGCGCCGGAAATGGCTTCGTCCGTCGTAAAACCGTTTTCGACGAAAATCTTACCCAGTTTTCGCCCGGTGCGCTTTTGCTCGCTTAATCCTGATTCCAACTGTTCCAGCGATAGCAATTTTTGCTGCAATAAAATTTCACCTAAGCGAATTTTTTCCGGTCTGGCCATGAGAACTCCTGGAAACTTTTGCGTTGCATATTAGGCAGCGCTGTTAAGTGATGCAAACGAACCGGGCAAAGAAGTTACCTTTCGGTCGGCTACAGATTTACTGTCGTCTTAGATCCGTGGCGCAACCGGCCTCGCCTTGTTTTGCCTATATGTTGTCGCGTTAATGCAATCTTCGCTACGCCTTAATCGTTGCATGGCACGCCATTTGTCCGACAGGTGCTCATGGACGCAGACATCTTCCGCTCTACATACTGCGCAGTGCCTGAAGTCCCGCTACTGGATGTCGACGTGAAATGATATACCCCGATTTGGTGGTCGCCCTCAGTGTATGTCGCCATCGTACATTGAACTTGTACGTTAAAGCCAATCAAGGACCCGCCAAGGGAACTGATCGAGGACGGACCAGCGGGACAAACGTAAGGCGAACCACCTGTCGGCATATTTGTAGACTCCGGGATCATGGCTTGGTAGATACCCCACTCGATACCCGCCCGCGCACCCTGAAGTGCCCGCGAACCTTGCAAATCCTGATTTGCTGTTGCGTGTTGTACCGTCGAGAGGGTAAGCATAAAGGCCCCCAAAACGGTTAACACAACTAACAAAAAAATAGCCGACACCAACGCAAAGCCGCGCTGCCGGAAACTTCTCCGGTGGAAGCGCGCCGTACGCAGTTTACGGCGAATTGCTGACATGGACTGCATTGTATAGGCTGGTGGTTTCATGATCCTTGGTAATGTCTATTCGCATTGAAATCAGCCCATTGCGTTGAGTTACGCCCGCAGTGTAGTCAAACTCGCAATGACTAACGTTCTGCGCCAGCATAGGCGAGTCTGTGGAGACGGCCGGACAACTGGTCGGAGCGACCGCATTGATCCCGTAATGGGATAAACGATATAGGCTGCCGTTACCGTTACCGGCTGCATCGATCCCCGAGCCGCTGTTGGTGCAGACATAAAAAACCGCTTGCTCGGCGGCAGGCAATATCTGAAAGCGGTTGCCGGGGGAGGCTAACGAAAATTGCGTCGCGGTATCCAGTGTAATGCTATTGGCAGTGGCTGACAAAATAGTGGCGCGATTCTCGCCCGAATAAGCGTCCGCGCCGGGTATGCCAAGATTATAGACGACCACCTGGTCTCCACTTGCAGGGATTGGATTGAGAGTCGATAACACATCAAAAGTAGTGGTCGGTGTCGTAAAGTCTAGCGCTGCGCCGGGTGCCTCAGCACGATAGCGTCCGCCAGTAACCGTCGGCAAATATTCCAGACACAAAGGGGAAGTACCCACACTACGCACACTATTGGGCAACGCAAGCCGAAAATCACGGCCCATGCGGCGTAGAGCCGTATCAGCGGTATCGGTGGTTTCAACCCGACGTTCGAGATCGAAATACCCTTGTACCGGACTGCGGATGAATCCGACGACTACCGCCGCGATGACGCCCGTGATCGCGATGACCGTTACCGCTTCTATCAACGTAAATCCGCGGCAACGTTTGATGGGAGCAGGGCGCATGTTGTTATGGTATCGCATTAGGGTATGGCATTAGGTGCATAGCGAAAACGGTAACCCGTCAGCGATAAGTCGGTATTGCTTGAAACAACCCGTACGTCAATTTGCAATACGTCGTTTTTAGGCAAGCTTGGTGTCAATGTATCGCCAACCTGCTGAATTGTGACCGTAACGGAGTAGGATGCAAGCCCCTCAATTAACGTACCCTGAACATCGCGGATGGGTGACATGGAAAAGTTATTGTAATCGGCGACATTGTCGGCCTCGCGCCGGGACAGGTTACTCACTCTTGAGAAGGCAGGTAAAACATCTTCCGAAGAAATGCCCGGCACGCCAGCGCAACCGCCCACGTTAGTAGCGGTTAGTGCGTTAGCATCAGAGGGTGCGCAATAGGTGAACGGTTGCAGGCGGATTTCTTCTAGCATCGATTCTGCGATGGCGACTGCTTGTTTACGTTGTAGCGGATCTTCACTATATCTGGTAGTGACGTTCATCACCGACAAAATACCCGCAACACCGACACTGACGATGACGATGAACATCAGTAACTCAATTAGCGTGATGCCGGATTGCTGATTGCGCCGGAACCCGGAGCAAAGGACTAATTCCGGAACTGATAAACAGACGACACGGCAAGTGGACGGACAGTCAGGACTGGAGTCAGTGTACATAGCCGGTCTCTCGTTCGACGATAATTACCCGCGTGATCCCGTCACCGATGATGGACAAGTTTACCGCTGCGTCCGGGGACGGCCTTCCTAATGCGGAGAAAGAGAAGGTTGAGGTGGTTGATCCAATAGTGATGTGGCGCGGTGCAACTATGCTAAATTTTTGGGAGTTGGCCGGATTAAGCACGACTTGATTTACATCATTGCTGGCGCAATTGCTATCCGAAATATAGGTCAGACATAACGTTGCTGCCGGGGCGTTCACATTGACGAATACGTTGGCATGTTGGGCAATAGCGTTTTTTTGCGCGTAACGCAGCATGGATAAAGTCTGATCGTAGAAGCCGCGTGCCTGAAAAGTTTCCAGACCAATAAAACGGGGGACAACGACTACGGACAAAATGCCGGTGATGATAATGACCATAACGAGTTCTACTAATGTAAAACCGTTAATTTTTGCGGTGTATGGCAAGCGTCCTCCTGTCAGAAATGGGGATATTCGGCGGGAGGACGGGATGTGGCTATCAATTTGGCAGGATATTGGTTCGCACTTGGTTTTAGATGTGCATTAAACGTAAAGGATATCCTGACTGATTGCGGATGTAATGATTAAATTAATTAACTCCAATAAGATTAAATGTCGTTGTTGGCGAGTAACCTGCGAGCGTTAATGTACAAGAATTATCCCCGACTTTCAAAGCCCCCCCAGAAACTGAATAGTTCGTTGGTAGGCCGCTGGTTGTGATTGCACCACTTACGGAGTTAGCTCCATTTACGCTAATTCCCATGATTGCAATAGTTGCTACCTCACATGTTGATCCATAAGTTGCTACGCCCGAGGCGTTATTTGCTTGATGTGCAGCGTTGTTGATAACGCTGGCTGCTGCAATTCCCGCGGCAACACCTGCGAGAGCAGATGCTTGGGATTCTGTTTTTAGATCGATAAATTTAGGAACTGCGACCGCTGCGAGAACGCCCAGAATGACGATTACCATCACTAATTCGATAAGCGTAAAGCCAGACTGTTGTTGCTTTTTCATGATATTACCTTTAAGATTAAATATGCTAAATGAGAATAATATTTGTGCCCGGATATTCTTTTTGAATATTCGTGGCATAGAAAATAAATTATTACGAGTCACCAACTACACAAGAATTTATTAATTGTTTGCAATTTTTATATTACAGCAAGTTTCATTAAACCTTTCATTTAAGTAACCATGAAACAGAAGAAAGATTTAACATTTCATATTTAAGTGTTGTAAAAAGGAGGATCATTTCTATGTGGCAATACCGTCTTGTCAAAGGAAAGTTTGCTCCGTATTTATTAAATATTATTTTGTTCTGGCAGGCCTGTGGCACTACTTAAAAACCACAAACAGATCCGCCTCCGTTCAATAGATCTCACGCTGATAAATAAAGCGCGACCTATAAAGTCCAAATGTAGCGCGTGCACCGGGGTTAAGCCCAAACCAGGGGATGTTTGCGCTAGTAGCCTGAGACTCTGCGGGACCGACGCAGGTGTTGCCGACAGCGGCGCCGGTCAGGTTGATGGCGAGGTCAACGCTACCGGCATTGCTTACCCCCGGCTTTGTCAGCACCAGACCGGCACCGGGCAACTTACCTGCGACCATGGTGATATTTCCGACTGGAGCAAGCTGCGTCTTGCACGCATTAAGTCGCTTAAGATAGTTACTCATTTTGATGCTGGAAATCGGGATAACTGTACAACTATCATTGGTGTTTGTAACGTAGTAGCTACCGGTCCAGTACTGCGCTTCGAGCGGCACCGGCAATGCTAGCAACTCCGAGCCGTACGCGTTCTGCATCTTCAAACGCCCATAGCGCAAACTTGTTGCGGGGCCAACAACGACAGGGGGTCCGATGGTAACCTCCCCGTCGCCCGGCGCAGCAAATATCGTGACCAAAGTTTCGGCGGCGGGGGCATTGGGGCGGCTGATCTGGAGCGTTGCGACAATGCTGGCTACGCCATTGTTCCAGCTTCCGGCAATCCCGGTGGCACCGCTTGCCAGCATTGATCCTGCCGGTAACACACTGGTGGTAAACGCATAGTTAGCATAGATGGCAGGATTTAATTTGGCATACGCGCCAGTGTAATTTTGGGTGATGGTATTGGCCATAGTCAGCGCCGTGAGAGAGAAATTTGCAGTAAAGCCATCTTGCCCGAAGTAACTGAAGGGCGCGCTAGTCGCCGAGCATGCCGCTGTCACTGGCACCGCACCGACGGCGAAATGATCCGGCACGAACCGGCCAAAGGACAGAGCAGTTTGGTTGCCGATGCTGCAGCCGTATTTGCCGCCAATGAGCGTATCGGAAAGATTGCTATCGCCCGCGGTGCTGGTGATGCAATCGCCATTAGCACTGTCCACGGAGGTAAAGCTATCATCCCGATAGGCGCCAGGTGCCAAATAGAGATAACCGGTCTCGCTGTAGGTCGCATTGACCATCGCCGCGTTAGCACTTAAAGAAAATGGCGTTAGTACGCCCACGACGCCACCGCTTTGCTGGGTTGTACTCTGCGCGGGTGTTTGCGCGGTCAATTTTCCGGTATCGAGGCGCAGTAGTCCCGCATAGCTGGTGCTGGCATTGGTGCTGGCGAGCAAGGCAAAGCCCTGACTGCCGTTAATTGCAGGTAATGCGCTGGAGGATGGTGCGCCTGCTATCGCTGACGTCGACAACGTGGCCGCAGAAGGCCGGACCGAGAATTGGTCTGAAGAACAAGCTGGCGCGACGGCGGTGAAGCTGGCGCATGAACTATCAGTGCATTCCGTGACGCGACAACGCAATATCGGTGCCGCGTTCAGGACGGTAAAACTTCCGCTCTGTGTTCTCCCAGCTGAGCCTGCACCAAAGGTGACAGTTTGCGATGCGACAGGAATTTGGCTAGCCAATGCCGTGCAACTGGCGGGCGGCGTTGTATCGTTGAACAGTTGTACCAGAACCGACTTGGTATTGCCTTTGCTTGCGCTGTAATTGGTGGCGAGCGTGCCATCCGACTTCAGTGCCGCGATGTCAAAGCTAAAGCTAGCATTAACCAGTTTGGTAAATAATGGCTTGCGGGCCGAAGCGTCCCACGGTGTATTAGTGCTTGTCTCAAGGCAATCGAATGTACTGAGGTCGGAGACGGCGGCTGGGGGATTAGGTTTGGGGCATATTTGTGGAGGAGGTTGCGGCATGTTGCCGCTAAAGCAAGATGCGTCGTTGGTTGCCGCGCAGCATAAACTTTTGATAATGACATTAGCCCCAAATGTAATGGCGTCGCCTCCCTTGGTCTGGATCAAACTATCGACCTCTGTACTAGCCCCTAAAGTGATGGCGCCGGAGGTAGTCGTGATGCTGCCACCGACTTTTATTGTTGAGCCCAGTGTGACGGCACCCGAGCCACTTATTGCAACAGAGCCAGCTATACTGCTGCCAGCCCCTACATCAATGGAGCCGGTGTTAGTATTCAGGTTGCCGCCAGCCTGAACGTTTGCCCCCAATGTTATGGTGCCGGTCTGACTGCTAGTAATATCAGAGCTAACAGAACTGCCGGCACCAATGGTAATTGCACCAGTGACAGTATTAACGGCGCCGGAAACGATACTGTTAGCACCGATACTGACGGCACCAACGTCGGAACCGGAAACATTGCCGCTGATAATACTGCTGGCACCAATGTTGATAGCGGCAGAGGAAGTTAAGGTGGCGGTTGATATAGTACTGGCACCGATGCCGATCGCTCCACTTACTACAAAAATTAAGTCCGAAGCAGAGCCGCCCTGATTAATTTTGCTGCTGGCCCCTACTGAGAGTGCGCCATTTACTGTGATGGTGGTCGGGGCGGTGATAGTGATGGTATCGCCACCCGCCAGAGTAAGAGCTCCGCATGTATAGCTGCCATTGCCGCCACTACATCCGGCGGGTAAAGCGCCGGGAAACGTATAGTCTATCGCCTGCGCCGGTAGCGCGGTCAATAACAATACGGGTAGTGCGATGAACAAAAACCAGCGGGTGTGCTGTGTAAAACACCATTTGGCAAGCAATGTAACAAGCAACGCTAAGTGCCCTATCAGGCTGCGTGGACCTTGGGACGCTTCTAACATTTCAGGTTCACTTGAGGTGGTATTGCGTTTAACTGAAAAAGGGAAGATATGCCTGCGCATGTGCCGAGACCGGAGGTCAATGCGCACATTAAAATTGCATAAGGCATTTTTATTGAGACTGTCATAACCATCAACGCTGAATTTGGTGTAGTTTTTGATTCACAAAAGTCAGTAATTCTGCCGAGAGTGTTGATGATGATTTGGCGCGGGTAAAAGCATCCTCGGCCTCCGGCAGACGGTTTTCTGCTTGTAGCGAAATCCCATAACCCATCCACCAGAGACCATTTTCCGGTACCTTTCGCAAGGCGATCGCGTAATGCTCAATGGCTTCTTTATTACGTTTATCGCGCTGTAGCAAGGCCGCAAAAAAAGCCTGGTATTCCGCGTTTTCCAAGGCGTAAGGAAGCGAATGTGCTAGCGTTTCGGTCGCTATGCGCGTGCTACCGCGCTCGACCTGAAGACGCGCCAAAATCATTGCCATCCCGGTTAACGATGGATCATTGGATAAGCCTTCCTGCAGCATGCGCACGGCCTCGTCCTGACGCTTGCCCTGCAGTAGCAAGCCCACCAGCGTCTGGCGTGCTGCGGCATGTTTTGGGTCAAGTTGCAAAACCTGCTGAAGTAGTTCGATGGCCTGCGGTAATTGCCCGGCATCGATCAGAGAGATGGCTTTGCGATAACGATTGTCTATCGCCTGTTGCGGCGTGATTTCTTTGGCCGGGCGGAGTGCCATACTGCTGTCTTGTGCTGATATGTTCACCGATTTTTTGGTAACAATTTTTGCATCGCTAACGTGTGGCGTCTTCCTTTCTTTCGTGGCTGCAAGGGCCTGGTCAACTGTCGGATTAATAACTCCGTTATGGCTGGTTTCGCTGGCATCGCTGGCGAAATTAAGGTCTTTCGCCTTGACTTCATTTTTCACAAGCGCATTCGCTGCTGGCGCTGACATAGGCATCAAAGGTTGGGACGGTGCTATCGTTGTCGAAGAATTTTGCGGTGCCGCTGTTACTTCCAGACTTTTTTGTTGGATCGTATTGGTTGAGGGTAGGGCCGTCGCAGTCATGGGAGCGACCGGCAATCCGGCAGCGGGAAGAACCACGTTCTTCGGTGGCGTCGCGTCTTCGGGGATAGCGTTCAAGCTCTGAGGCTGAGCAGGTGGCGCTGGTTGCGCCAGTACGGCTGGTTTCAACATCGGTTTGATAAGCGGTTGAGCATGGCCTAAATACCACCAGACCAGCAACACACAACAGGCCAATACCAACAATACCGTTGCCCAAATGAGCCGCGCGTTCCCCGGTGGTTTTGGTATTACCTTGATGTAACCAGGTCTGGCGGGGAGGTCAGGCGCTGACTCTCCACGCTTGTCCAGATCCCGCAGCATTTGATTGATAAGGCTCATTTAAAATAATCCAAAGCAAAACCGATGACGGCGATAAAAAATGGTGAGCTAAACAGTAATCTCCACCGCCATGGATGAGATTTTGCTAAAAAGGTATCCTTGATTGCAAGATGAACGTTTGCCGCAGAAGCCTGCTGGGAACCCTCTCCATACGTAGCCATCAACGACTTATGTGCCAGAATATTTACCAGCCGCGGAATCCCCTTACTGGCTCTGTATAGTCGCGATAGGGCGCGAGGGGTAAACAAGGTACTACCAGCGAATCCGGCAACCCTCAGGCGATGGTCGATGTAAAACGCCATATCGTCCCGGGTCAGCGGCGCGATTTCATACTGAAACGTAATACGCTGGGTCAGTTGCCTGATCGCGTTATTTTGTAGTTTCTGGTTTAATTCTGGCTGGCCGAATAAAACGATTTGCAATAGTTTTCTTTTTTCTGTTTCCAGATTAGTCAACAACCGCAGTGCTTCCAGACTTTCCAGCGGCAACGCCTGCGCTTCATCCAGACACAGCACTACTTTTTTCCCAAGCCTGGCCAGCTTCATCAGGCGCAGATTGATGGCTTGCATTAAACGATGCTGATTCACATCCTCTGCCAATGAAATTTCCAGCTCATCCGCCAGTGCGAGCATCAGCGTGCGTGGCTCAAGCGAGGGATTCGGTATGTAAGCCATGACGAAACTATCATCAAGGGAAGACATGAATTTACGGCATAACATCGTTTTTCCTGTACCGACTTCGCCAGTGATTTTGATGAAGCCTTCCCCACTTTTGGCCGCAATCAATAAGGTATTTAATGCAGCCTGATAATTCGAACATGCGAAAAAAAAGCTGGTATCAGGGGTGATACCAAACGGCAATGCACGCAAACCAAAATGTTCGATGTACATTGCTATTGTTGTGCTGGAATCGGTTGTGCTGGTTGCAGGGTAGTTGAATCGCGCGGCACCATCCCTTGCAGTCTGCGCTGACTATCGAGCATGTCTTGATCCCAGCTATCCTCGCCCTGTACGATCGTTGGTTTCAACAAGATGACCAGTTCACTTTTTTGCGCTACCCGGCTATTACTGCGGAATAAATTACCTAATACAGGAACGTCTGCGGCTCCCGGTACTTGCGAACGGTCAGCCGACGAAGACTGCCGCATGAGTCCGCCAATGGCAATGATGCGTCCGTCTTGCCCGCGAACGACACTATCGGTTTCGGAAATCGCGCTGGAGGCCAACGGTAGGCTTAATGTACCACCGCTTGCGCCTAAATTAATTACTTTGTTGACGGTAGTTACCTGGCTCACGGAGGGATGAATATGGAGCGTGATATTACCGACGGCGTCAATTTGCGGAGTCACGTCTAGTGATACCCCGGAAAAGAACGGGTGGACGTCAACCGTTGTGACCGGTAGCGACGTTGTATTGCCAGAACTAACACCTTGCGACGTCGTTAATTTGGTTACAAAAAATTCATCTGTGCCCACCTTTAATACCGCTTTTTGATTATTCATCGTGGCGATACGAGGGCTGGACAGCACATGCACGGTACCTTGTGAGTCTAAAAATGAAATCAACGCTGCAAAATTACTATTCTGAAAAGCCAAACCAAACAGCGACCCGGCAGCCGCGCTGGCTGCGCCCAGTGTGCTTCCGCTAACTGCGGTGACCGCGTTGTTGCCCCCGCTTGTCAGGGTCGCTCCTGCGCTAGGTGACAGAGTGGTTCCGGGTGCGACATAACCGAGGGAAGTGCGGCTACCTTTTGCTGCAAAGGCAGCCCAATTTACGCCTGACTGAAAATTGTCATTTAACGAGACTTCGATAATTTTTGCTTCTAAAATAACTTGGCGATCCACTGATAATTGGGTCGCCTTCAAAAAAGTAGAGACATTCCGTAACTCATCCGACATAGCGCGAATCACTACCACACCGGACTGCGGGCTGATGACAACGCTGCGGCCATCTTTGTCGCCAATGATGGCGTTCAAAGACGTTTTGAGTTCTGCCCAAAAATCGTTATTCGAAGTCGTACTGATCTTGCTGGTGTCGACCGAATGGCTGGATGTTCCCGATTGTGATCCTGATGTGTTGCCGCCACCCGAACTACCACCGGATACCCCATCGATTACCGAGCCAGAAATAACGCGAATGTCGGAGGTACCCTTGCGGCTGCCACTCAGATAATTGACCTGGAAAATACTGGTTTGCAGGCTCAGAGGCTTGACGTAAATACGGTTGCCTTGCACCTTGTACTCGTAGCCATACAGCTCGCGGATGGCATCCAGCGCTTCAAATAGTGTGACGTTTTTAAGGTTGGCTGAAATAGTGCCAGTCACATCAGGGTGGACCAGCATGTTGTATTGTGTGCCTGCGACCAGTGCCATAAAAAATTGGCTCGCCGGTACATTATTGAAGGACAAATTAAATCGTTCTTCGAGCGGCTGACGGGTCTTAGGCATTTCAATCTGAAGTGGCGGCAAAAGTGAAGCGAAAACCGCCTCCTGCTGCGCTCGCTTGGCATTATTCTCTACCGCACTGTCCATTTCGGTATTGATAAGATTGTACGTTTCACGTTTCGGCGCAGGTAAAGTGCATCCCGCTAATCCTATTATCAAGACAACTAAAAGGGTCTTCTTCATACTCTTTTCTAAAGCCTGTTGATGTAGATTGTTGCGATTTGCGCAAAATTATTGACGCAAAATCGGTCGAGCGGCAATGTGCTCTGTTTTCTTCGGTATGCTTTGCTTAAGGTACTGTCTTAATTTGTACATTTTGCGGTGGTAATTTTTCGGTATTTTTATTGATAGACTGTTTTTTTATATCAGGGAAAAGTTTGAGTAACAGCTGCGCTTTTCCGTTTTGTAAAATGGCTTCCGTCTCACTAATGCGAACCAGATGAAATTCACCGAATTTTTGGTTTAACTTTACCGTCTGGCCGCTAATAATCGCGATTTTGCTATTGTTTGAAATAAGTACCGATTGCAAAACGGGACCGGCCGTTACCACAGGATCGCCCGGCGCTGCATTGATTACGTCTGGAGGCCGCGTGGGATCGGACATTATTTGCGCGTCTGCAAACGATGTCCACGCTGTGCAAAAAACGCCTGCCGCAGCCATAGTCAAGGCGGTATTTTTGATGAATGTTGTCATAGATTCAACCATTTTTCATCGAGGCTTAAAGTGAATAAAGTGAGATTGAATGTGGCCTCGGGATAAGTATTTGTTTGCATGGTCGCTTTGCCCCAAAAAATTTGCCAGGGCAGGGCTTCCAGCGTTGACATGTATCGCACCATATCGGGATAGGTCCCTTGTACGACTATTTCTACGCTGTGCTTATAAACGCCGCCGCTGGTCTGTGTAGCGGACGCTGGCGCTACCGCTTTGGTAACCTCCGCGACGCGGGTTTTATCCGCGGGATCTTTGACTTCATTCGACCCAGCAGGGGTCAAGCTGGTGACAGGCAAAGTATTGAGAGAGATTAAACGTAACGCTCCATTACGTTTCAAAATATCTTGCAAAAGTGAGGTCATGTTCTCAGGTTTCACCAGAACATTGTTTAATCCTAGCAATTCAGAACGGAGCTGTAGCGATTGCTCCTGCAATTTTTTTAATAACGCATTATCCGAAATATTTGGATCAAAAGCCCGGGCTCTTACTTTCTCCTGAATGGTAGTCTGCATGAGCGCAATTTTTGCCTGATTTGTCTGAATGTGCAGGGACATTTTCTTTTGTCTATCAAATTGCGGCCCAAATAAAAATGCATTAAGCAACAATATAATAATGAAAAGCACACCGATAAAGATCATGGCGCGTTCGCGCAGACTCTTGCCATCAATTTTTAGGATCACCTGTTGTAGATATTGTTTCATTGCCGCTTTACTCCGCCTGTTTCCGCAGGTTTCTTTATAGCGCTTCCATCGGGGGGAGCGGAAGCGCCAGGCGTGGTCATACTCGGCGAGACGGTAGGAGGGGCGGCGACCGGCGTGATGGCTTTTTCTTTCGATAGGCCCGATGACCGAAGATCAAACGCAAAATAGGGTGCGACTGACGGTGCATTCGCCAAACCCGTGGTATCGCCCGCTATCTTTGAGGGGATATGCATTTCGAGTGTGGAAAAAGTTTTTCCTTGCATGATGGGTTCGTTTTTAAGCTTGTCGATATATGTCGGGACCAATTCCGGACGTAACGCCAGACCGCGCAAATCCATTTCCGCACCTGCGCCAACAATACTAAAACCGCTCAGCCACACCCCATCCACGATTTGACGCGAAAATGCCAGCAGGTAGGCCGAGTATCCCAGCGTATTACCAAAATCACCGCGGTTAAGCGTCTCCGACGCCTGTTGCAAGAACTTGATCTCAAGATTTGCTTTAGTGATGCGATCCGCCAATAGTTGATCTTTTTGATTGGGTACGTATTGCGCACTAACCTTGGTCAGCTCAGCCTGCACCACGTTTACTTGTGCTGTTGAGGTTACTTCGTCGTTGCGAATACTAGAGAATTCGTAATCTGAAAACGTTGAAATACAGAGTGCGCCGAGAAGTATCAAACCTAGAGCCTGCACCATCGCTACCGCAGAAAAATATTTTTTCTGCTTTAAAAATAGCGGATTAAAAAGATTAATCTGTTGGCTCATAACTTTTTCTCATCAATGCGCAATGCCGCACCGAGTGTTATGAAATAACGCTGTTGATTTTCAGTATCGTTAAGGGTCGGCACTTTGGAAAAATCCAGAATGGTATCCAGATTTAATATCTCCACCGGGATGTACAAGTTGGTCGAGAGATAATTTTCAAGCGCAGCGCCTTCAGCTCCCATGGGTGAAAGTACCAGCTTTGATAGTGAAAGAGAGTGATATTGCCGCTCAAAATGATCCAGTGACCGCTGCAAATCCAGCGTGATCCGTTCATGAATCAGCTCAAGCTGGCTTTTGTCAGCGCGCTGTAAGTGCGTGATTGTCGTATCCATTCGTCGTGAAAGGTAAAGCTCGCCGCCGAACGTAATGGTAACTAACCCCCCCTCAGTATTAAAAGATAGCAATGCGACAGCATGGCCTTCCGGCTCAATAAGGGCGGCGATGTTGCGTTGTGCCATCTCTGGAATATCAATAACGCGCAACGCAATATTGGCACCCTCGAACAGTTGCTGGCGTTGTTCAATTAACTTATTGCGAACGACCACCGCAAACAATGCATTGTTATGCAACGGTCCACTTTTATCGAGCGGGATAGCCAGTACGTCTATGGTAGCGTCATCGACATGATAATCCAGCATGTCTTTCAGACGCCATCGGACTGCTTTTTTAAGTTCTTCGGGCGGTACATTTAGCGGGTCTATCGAGAGTAATTGATATTCTCCGATATTCAGCAAATGGAGGCATTGATAACGATGGAGGCTTAAGTCTTGCGCTGCTTTATGTAAAGTACTTTGAAGTGCCGTTTTATCACAGCGATATAAGGAAATTAATTCCACCCGGGGTTTGCTTGTCCCGTTTTTCTTCATATGCACTACATGAATACCATCTTCGTGACAACCGATCGCCATCCTTCCGAGTCTTATTTTTTTAAAATTGAATAAATTCACAGATTACCTTTGATTGTATGCATCAAAAAAACACATACATTTAACCCTTCAGTGTTAATTAGAGACTGTATCGCATTTACTCGCTACTTTTTAAAATGCAATATTTTCACAGCCTTAATTGTTCACATATGTTAAATATTTTGTTTCAGTGTGGTTCCTTAAGGCGCATTTATGGTAGAAGTCGCAGCTTGTTTGATTTTGTTTTATTTTTAATGGCGAGGGCTGTTAGTGCGATCGCAATATAAAGATGATCAATTTCAGCAAGAACGTTTAATTTCTCTTTATTGCCTCGACTGTCTCATACAACGGACAATCGCCCAGGCTTTTTAAGGTATTGTGCCGCGTTTGCGTGACAATGCTTATGCCGATGTGCGATACCATGGGCCGTGGCTCTGAATCTTCTGAGGGGATGGGAATACCGTGCACGAAAGGCGGCAAGTCGCGCAAGGAACGTAGATGTCCCGGCCTTTAACCGGTTTAATGCTGGTTTGCGTTACGCTACGGAATTGGTGTCACATAAGGCGTTGGTTCGGTCAAGTGTTGATAATCTGCTCGATAATGTCGTTTTGGACTATTTCATGGCCCGCTTCACAGATGCGCATATACCATGGCAAGCATGAATTACAGCAGCATGCATTACACCAGCACGAGCGCGCCGCACCAGCGGTTGGTGTGGCGGCTTAGATAAAATATATTGCCAATCATGTCTGAATTTTCCTCTAAAGTCCGGGTCCAGCCACGTTATGTGGCCCATCTGGATATGGATGCCTTTTACGCTTCGGTTGAATTATTACGCTATCCCGAATTGCGCGGCCAGGCGGTAGCAATTGGCGGGGGATCGGATCATCAGCCGGTTGTATTGGCCGATGGTAGCCGCAGTTATGCCACTTTGCGTCATTACATTGGTCGCGGCGTCATTACGACGTCAACCTATGAGGCCCGGGCATTAGGTATCTTTTCTGCAATGGGGATTATGAAGGCAGCCAAACTGGCACCGGACGCCGTGTTGCTGCCGACCGACTTTGACGCCTATCGACACTACTCAAGATTGTTTAAGGCAGCGGTTGCCAGCATCACGCCGCATATTGAAGATCGCGGTATTGATGAAATTTATATTGATCTCAGCGATCAGAGTGAGCCTATCCATATCGTCGCAGCGCGCATTAAAAAAGCGGTGACCGATGCCACTGGGCTTTCTTGTTCTATCGGCGTGGCGTCGAATAAACTGCTTGCAAAGATATGTTCCGATCTGGAAAAGCCGAACGGCTTAACAATACTGACCGAGGCCGATCTGGAAATACGCATTTGGCCGTTGTCCGTGCGTAAGATAAATGGAATCGGTCCGAAGGCAGCCGAGAAATTAGAACAGTTAAACATCCGCACAATTGCGGAGTTAGCCAAGGCCGATCCGGGTGCATTGCAGGATACATTCGGAAGCAGTTACGGCGCGTGGCTGCACAACGTGGCCCACGGAATTGATGATCGGCCGGTTGTGACGCATTCCGAGCCAAAATCGATTAGTCGTGAAACAACTTTTGAGCGTGACCTGCACGCGACGACAGATCGCACGACGCTCTATGAAATTTTTAAAAAATTGTGTGAACGTCTGGCTAGCGATTTGCAACGCAAAGGTTATATCGGACGCACGGTCGGTATCAAGCTGCGGTTTACCGACTTTAGCGCGGTGACCCGCGATGTGACGCTGCCAATGTCAACGGACGATGCAAACGCCATCCGTCGCGCGGCGGGGGAATGCCTCCGGCGTGTCACATTTCATCAAAAACTGCGACTACTGGGCGTGCGCGTCAGCACGTTAGAGAAAAAAGATACGCGAACAACATCGCAACCATCGTTGCAAGGTGATTTGTTCGCAACAGATGCGGATTCGGTTTAGCTGAATCGCGCAATGCTCCAGCACGCCTCTTGCCAGCATTGGCTACAATGCAAAAAACATGGGTTCGACTATCCCGTTACGGTTCAGCGCTGTAAAAAAATTCTGTGAATTTTTGAAATACCACGCCGATTGTATTCGCTATTTTAACCTCCCAACCGCCCAACCTCTTCGCCCGAGTCTGCGGAAAGCTGTTGCCAGGTCATCAAACCGACACATATCTGTCATTTTCTTGAAGTAATCCGTCGTTAATCTGGCCTTGTCAAAATTTGAGAAGGACGATGCATGCGATTACTGACCGTTCCCCGCGACGCCAACCCGGTTGCTCCCAAATTAACCGTTAGCATCGCCACCACGCAGGAAGAAGTCCGCGAAGTGCAACGTTTGCGCTACAAGGTTTTTATTGAGGCATTTAATTTGTCTGCATTGGTCAATCCAGATGGTCTCGATATTGATGCGTTTGACGCTTACTGTGATCATTTGATTGTTCGCGATAACAAGACTTTACGCGTGGTGGGGACCTACCGGGTGATGAGTCCACACGCTTCGCGAAGGATGGGATCGTACTATTCTGAAAAGGAGTTCGATCTTGGCCGCCTGGATCATTTGCGCGGCCGTCTTGCGGAAGCGGGGCGCGCCTGCATTCATCCCGACTATCGCAGCGGCAGCGTCATCATGCTTTTGTGGGCTGGATTAGCAGCATACATGCGGCGTGAGCGCTGCGACTATTTAATGGGATGTGTCAGCGTGAGCCTTGCCGACGGCGGTCACAATGCGGCGGCTCTGTACCACGCGCTAGATCAGGAAAGTCTCTCACCTGCCGAATATCGTGTCAGGCCACATACGCCGTTCCCGGTGCACGAGCGAGAGGCCGGACACGTGCCGGTTATGCCACCCCTTTTAAAGGGATATCTGCGGAGTGGTGCGTGGGTGTGCGGCGATCCGGCCTGGGATCCCGACTTTCATTCTGCGGACTTTTTTCTGCTTTTACCTCTAGCCAGACTTGACAGTCGTTATGCGCGTCATTATCGAACAGAATCGAGTCCTCCATGAAGCCAGATGAGCGTTTTTTGAACAGCGGCTTTGCTGGCGCGGGAACATCTGTCAAACGCGAACCGATCCGCTTCCGCACTATCTGGATTTCTGACGTACATCTCGGCACGACCGGCTGTCAGGCAGCGCGCCTGCTTGAGTTTTTACGCGCAACTGAGTCGGACACGCTGTATCTGGTGGGCGATATTATCGACGGCTGGCAATTGAAGCGGCGCTGGTATTGGGATCAGACCCATAACAACGTCGTACAGACGGTATTGAAAAAAGCCCGTAAGGGGACTGAAGTTATATTTGTTCCGGGTAATCACGACGAGGCGATTCGACAATTCATCGATCTTGATTTTGGCGGTATCAAGATACGCGATGAATTGATTCACACGACAGCAGAGGGCAAGCGCTTTCTGGTGCTGCATGGAGATCGCTTCGATGGCGTCATCTCTTGCGCAAAATGGTTGGCTTATGTCGGTGACAGTTTATATACGGTGATTCTGAAATTTAATCAGTGGTTCAATGGGTGGCGTGCGCGTGCTGGCTTGCCGTATTGGTCTTTGTCGCAATATTTAAAGCTTAAAGTAAAAAATGCGGTAAATTATATTTCCTCATTTGAGAATGCTTTAGCAGCAGAAGCGGCAAAGAAAGGGCTCGATGGCGTCATTTGCGGACATATCCATAAGCCCGAGATGCGCAACATCAACGGGATTATTTATTGCAACGATGGCGATTGGGTCGAGAGCCTGACCGCTTTGGTGGAGGACGCTAGCGGTGCCCTGCGCATAGTCACCTGGCAAGAAATCGTGGGGCAGAAGAACACGATAGTGACTACTAAAATAGGAGAACTATGCGCATCGCCCTTATAACGGATGCCTCTTTGTCCCAGATTAACGGGGTCGTCAATACGTTGCGGGAAACCTGTCGCTGTTTGCGCAACGCCGGTCACGAGGTATTGTTGGTCACTCCGGACGGTACCGCTACATTTGCTTGTCCCACTTATCCGGAAATTCGACTCGCCTACAAACCTTATGCGCGTGTCGCAACCGCGTTGCGCGATTTTGAGGCGGATTGCATACACATATCGACCGAAGGCCCGATGGGGCTGGCCGCCCGGCGCTTTTGTTTGCGTCACGGTATCGGGTTTACCACTGCGTACCACACACGTTTTCCTGAGTATCTGAGTGCCCGCTCAATGCTACCGTTGGCACTTACCTACCGCTGGCTGCGCTGGTTTCATGGTCCATCGAAAGCCGTGATGGTGCCTACGCCTCACGTATTAGAAGCGCTTAAGAAGCGTGGATTTCGTCATTTGGTGCTATGGGGGCGTGGGGTTGACACCGAGAGGTTCCATCCGACTGAACAGGATCGTTCCTGCATCAAAGGACCTTTGTTTTTGTACGTAGGAAGGGTGGCCGTTGAGAAAAACATTGCGGCATTTTTAAATGCCAAGCTGCCGGGTAGCAAATGGATAGTGGGCGATGGCCCGTTGCGCGAAGAACTACAGCAAGGTTATCCGGATGCGCATTTTTTGGGTAGCAAATCCCATGAGGAACTAAGCGCTTATTACAATTGTGCGGACGTTCTGGTGTTCCCTAGTCATACCGACACGTTCGGTTTAGTCATGCTGGAGGCGATGGCCTGTGGGGTACCGGTAGCAGCATATCCGGTATGCGGTCCGATTGATGTGGTGGCGGACGGTTACTCAGGAAGTCTGGAACTTGATCTTGCGCGCGCTTGCATGAATGCGCTGCGATTGGATCGCGACAAGATCCGCGCGCATGCGCTGACCTATTCATGGGAACGCGCGACCCAGCAGTTTTTGCAAAGCCTGTATCGCATTGAACCGATAAAAGCAAATCGCTGGGTCCGTTCATCTATCGCATGAAATTTTGGAAGCATAGCGCGAACCCTCGCACGGTTCGCGCTATGCAGACTTCTCGCCAAAGATCAGTTGGGATCAACTCCACAGCGTCCCTTTCCGGCAAAAAGAGGCGGGTTTATCCGTTAAGCATTTTCATGCTGCTTTCCACATAACGCGTACCGCTTGCCACGCCGAACGGAAAGATCGCGTCAAGCTCCGCCAACTCGCCCTGGCTTAAAACAATACTGACCGCCTTCACATTTTCTTCCAGATAAGAGCGCCGTTTAGTACCCGGGATCGGCACGATATCGTTGCCTTGCGCCAACACCCAGGCCAAAGCCAGTTGTCCCGGTGTACAGCCGTTGCGTGTCGCGAGTTCTTGTACTTTATCTACCAGCAATAGATTTTTGGCAAAATTTTCGCCTTGGAAGCGCGGACTGTTGCGGCGATAATCATCTTCGGCAAATTGCTCTGGACCGGTAATCGCGCCAGTCAAAAATCCTCGTCCCAACGGACTGTAGGGCACAAATCCAATACCGAGTTTGCGGCAGGTCGCCAGCACGCCCTGTTCCGGATCTCGGGTCCACAGAGAATACTCACTTTGGAGCGCCGTAATGGGATGGGTTTTATGGGCGCGTTCCAGCGTTTCTGAAGACGCTTCGGATAAACCGATATAGCGTATTTTTCCGGCCTTTACCAGATCGGCCAAGGTGCCTATGGTATCTTCGATCGGTGTATTTGGATCGATGCGATGTTGATAGTAAAGATCAATCGTCTCTACCTGAAGGCGCTTAAGACTGCCCTCGACAGCATGGCGGATATATTCTGGACTGCCGTTAATTCCGCGCGCGTTGACGTCTGTGCTATCGCGTACGAAGCCGAATTTGGTCGCGATAAAAACTTGATCGCGTTTGCCCTTGATTGCCTTGGCGATAAGTTCTTCGTTCGTGTACGGACCGTACATATCGGCGGTATCGAGGTAATTAATGCCTAGCTCAAGCGCCCGATGGATGGTTGCGATTGATTCCACGTCATCACGATTTGCATAAAAGTCACTCATTCCCATGCAACCTAGACCGATGGCCGACACAGTAGGGCCGTTAGTACCTAATTGGCGCCTGGTCATCGGGTTGTCGTTTGTCGCATTGTTAGTCATGGTATTAGTTGTGCTCATGTTGATGCTCCTTAACTAAAGTGTTAATCACGGGTTGCGCACTGTAAGTAGTTTCAATAGCGGCATACATAGCGATTTTTTTGTACATAACCGTCAAATTGCTTTGCAAGTCCGCCAGCGTCGCTTCCAGTGACAATGTGTGCTGCTCAAGTAACGCCTTGCGTTCAGACACGCTTTCCTGTTGGTTCCCCATCCTGCGCAACTCTGCGTAGCGCAACATTTTTCGTATCGGCAAACCGGTGGATCTGAGTTTAAGCAGGAAGCCGATCCAGACAATATCTTCGTCGCGGTAAAGCCGGTGCTTATTATCCTGGCGGGGTATCGGATCGATCAAACCGACGCGCTCGTAATAGCGCAGCGTATGCGCGGTTAATCCGGTTGCCGCTGCAGCTTGTTGAATCGTCAGGGAAGATGTCATGGTATCGAGTGTAAATGTTAGAGTGCGCTCTAAGTCAAGCGCGTTCCGTCATTTTTCCCGCCTTGAATGCTAAGTTAATAGTGGGATGCCGGGTCTGGGATGGTAGAGAAGCAGCCGGAGCGGCGCAGAAAAGCTAAGAAAGCGCCAAGTAGCTTAAATCGTTAACCGGAGCGCGGGAGCGAATAACTATTTAGCTTCGGAACCGCGGGTAACTGTCCCATACTTTTTGCTACTTTTCCGAAAAATGGCAGGTAAATTTAATGGCAATATCCCGCGTCCTGTCACAACGCTTGGCTCAATAACACATTAAGGAGCGACCTGCAAAACCGGCCGTATCAAAATTTCTTCGACTAACACGTTGCCGGGCTGCGCAAACGCATAGACCAGCGCTTGCGCGATGTTTTCGGAGGTTAATGCATTAAGTTGCTCGCGCCTCTCATTCAACGCGGTGCTCACATTGTCACCAAACTCTGTCCATACTGCACCCGGTTCAATGACCGTTACGCGAATATGCTCTGGTCCAAGTTCCTTGCGCAGCGCATCGTGAAAGCCGACTACAGCGTATTTGGTGGCGCTATAGACCGACCAGTTGGCAACACCATAACGACCGCCAACGCTCGACACTGAGCAGATCATTGCACCTTCGCGACCGCGCAAATGCGGGATCGCTGCCTGCGTACAATTTAACACCCCGTATAAGTTTGCATCGATCATTTTTTTCCAATCGTCTGGCTGGCTGGTTTCAAATGGCGCATGAATACCCAAGCCTGCGTTATTGAAAAGTAAATCAAGCCCGCCAAATTTTTCGCCTATAAAGTCAAACAGTGCCCGTACCTGCACGGTATCGGCGACGTCAGCTTCGACGATAGATGCTGCATCACCTAATTCTGCAGCTAGCGCCTCCAGACGTTGGCGACGACGTGCGACGAGGACAACGTGCATTCCCTCTTGAACCAAAAGGCGCGCAGCAGCCTCTCCAATACCGCTCGACGCGCCGGTCACAACCGCGACTTTACCTGTAAGGTCTTGCATTTTCATAAAATTCCTAATGATTGATATGAGGCAACCAATTTTACGTCAATTAGTGTTTCGCTTTTTTATTGGGCTCAAAACGTATTGCGGGTGCAGTTCGTCTACCGTAGTAAACTGAATTATTTCCACCACGGGATGAAGTGGACTGAACGTTAAACAGTCGGGTCAAAAATAAACCGGTCCTATTGAAGATTCTCTACCTGTATGGGCCATAAAGCCAGCGAATAGGGCGGGGCGAATTCACTCTTTCACTAATTTATTCAATGCAATTATTTTACCAACGACTACGCCTGTTATTACCAGCGCTAAAATTTTAACAGCCGTCCGATCATAAAAAAGCCTCGCATCGCGAGGCTTTTGATGGTTTAACGCTGAAAATCTACCAGATTCTCCACCAAGGCTTATCTGCTTTAATCGGTCCACCGCGATAATAGATGCTATCCGGATAATTTTTTTGCAGAATTCGTGCGGCGTCATCACGTAATTCTTTCATACCCAGCGCGTCGTATGCGCGTACCATTATGTAGAGTGCTTCTTGTACGGCGGGGGCGTCACGGTACTCAGTGACTGCATTCTGGGCACGATTTGCTGCCGCCACATAGGCGCCACGACGTAAGTAATAATTGGCAACGTGCACATCATATTGCGCCATCGCGTTAACCAGATATTTCATGCGCACCAGCGAATCCGGCGCATAGCTACTATCCGGGAAGCGTGTTACAACCTGTTTAAATGCATCAAAAGCGTCACGTGCTGCTTTTGGATCACGCTCGGTAGCGTCTTCTTTGGACAGAAAATCGAAAATACTGACTTTGTCATTAAAATTAACCAGACCGCGCAAGTAGTACATGTAGTCTACATTTGGATGATTTGGATGCAATTTTACAAAGCGGTCAATCGCCGCGAGTGCTTCCGGCTGGTCGCCTTGCCGATAGTGCGCGTAAGCAATATCAATCTGGGCCTGTTGCGCGTAAGTGCCGAACGGAAAGCGTGATTCGAGCTTTTCAAAATATGAAATTGCTTTATCGTAACCACCACTATTCATTTCATCCTTCGCCTCCGAGTATAATTTGGGGGCAGACCAGTTTGCGGTCTCATCGACCTTGTCGGGCAGGAGGCCACATGCCGATAATGAGAGGGCGAATGCGACAGCAGCTAGTGTGGAGAGTTTTTTTTGCATGGTGGTTCGCAAGAATGCGTGTAAACAATTGATGGATTATAGCCGATGGGACTTGCAGTGACGTCATTTACAAAGCCAAATTTGGCTGAAAACCCTACGGAAGCAGAATTTGAAGCCGATATCGATGATAACGAAGAAATTGATGCAGCGGTAAATACAGCTGCACCTATCGTATTGGTGTTGACCCCGCAAGTATGCGGAACCCGACTGGATAAAGTAATTTCCAGTCAGATTCCCCAGTATTCGCGTAGCCGCATTCAGCAATGGATGGAGGCGGGGCATGTTAGTGTTGATGGCAAAGTTGCCACGACCAAAATGATAGCGTTTGGCGACGAGACGGTGATTGTTCTGCCGCAACCAGCGCCAGATGAGCACGCTTATACGCCGGAAGAAATGACGCTTTCGGTCATTTACGAAGACGACGATATTATTGTGATCGACAAGCCGGCGGGACTGGTCGTGCATCCGGCGGCAGGAAACTGGTCTGGAACACTTTTAAACGGCTTGCTGTTTCGCTGGCCAGAACTGGGTGGCGTGCCGCGCGCCGGTATCGTTCATCGACTCGATAAAGATACCAGTGGCTTGATGGTGGTTGCCAAGACGTTAGAGTCCCAAACCGATTTGGTCCGCCAATTGGCTGCACGGACGGTTAAGCGCCAATATCTGGCTTTGGTGTGGGGCACGCCGCAGCTGAATGGCACTATCGATGCCGCAATGGCGCGTCACCCGCGCGATCGCATCAAGATGGCAGTATCGGAAAGTCTGAGCGCCAAAACTGCTGTCACGCATTATGAGCGATTGCAAAGCGGTCTTTTGGATGGGCGTCCGGTCAGTCTGATGCGCTGCCAGTTGGAGACTGGGCGCACGCACCAAATTCGTGTACACATGTTGTCGATTGGTTTTGCTTTGGTCGGCGATACGTTATATGGCAAACAGCACTTGATGCCAGCGTTCCCGCGCCAGGCTTTGCAGGCTACGCGGCTTGGATTGAACCATCCCTCAACTGGAGATGAGTGTGAGTGGTTTACGCCGCTCCCAGCCGATTTTGCTGATTTGATTGAGCGCTCGGGTATTTCTGCCCCGGAATAGAGTGTAACGATTTGTAGGCGTATAGCCTGCAGCGTGTCGCGTGGGTACATGATCGCTGTACCCACGTGCTTCGCTAGTGCTTTACATTTAGCTTCCTGTTCTAGCGTCCCATTCAAACGTCACATTTAAACTTCAACTTCAAACTTCAAATCCACACTTTATTCAAGCAATTAAATTACGCATCATCTGACGCTAAGACGCGTTAGCGTAAAACATTTATGACGTATCTTATGAAACTGATTATCCCCGCATGGACCGATGCCCCTGTGAATGTCGGCGCTATGATTACTACTCGCCACGGCGGCGTCAGTCTTCCCCCTTACGATAACGGTGAGGGCGGCGGCGGACTAAATCTGGGTGACCATGTGGGAGATAATCCCGCGGATGTTGCCCATAATCGGGGGTTATTGTCACCCTATATACCAGCCGAACCGTTATGGATGACGCAGGTTCACGGAGTGCGGGTGGTCGATGCTGCAAAAGCCTTGAATGTGGTGGATGCCGACGCCGCCATCGCGACGCGTGCAGGTGTGGTTTGCGCGATCATGACTGCCGACTGTTTGCCTGTTTTGTTTTGTGACGTCGCAGGTCGCGTAGTGGGCGCAGCGCATGCCGGTTGGCGGGGACTGGTGGGCGGTGTACTCGAGCAAACCGTAGCGTGCATGCGGGATGCTGGCGCGGGCGAGATATTGGCCTGGCTGGGTCCGGCAATCGGGCCGCAACATTTTGAGGTCGGTGAAGACGTACGGGCGGCCTTTATAAGCAGCGCACGGGAGCGGCTAGCATCGGCGACGGTGTTGGCACAGATTGACGCTGCTTTCGTACCGATCGTGGGGCTCTCAGGTAACGCCGTTAAATATCTCGCGGATATCTACCATCTCGCCCGAACTGTTTTGAGTGAAGTAAGCGTACATCGCGTTTCCGGCGGAGGGGCTTGTACCGTCAGCGACCGGCAGTTCTATTCATTTCGACGTGACAAGGTGACTGGACGTATGGCCTCGCTAATATGGTTGAAGTAGCATGCACCGGTTTACGATCGTCTCACTTTGCTATTTTCAGGTGAGGCAGACGCGGGCATGATTAATGTCGGTGTGTAACTTTTAGCCCTGACTCAGCGCTTTCCAGCGTTACTGTGTTTGGAAGTCCGTTTGGGTAAATATTTTGTATGGCGCCTATTTCTTCCCTATAGTTTCTGTATCAGGCTGTTGTTTCGGTTGCAGCGCTGGTTCGACGAGTGCGGGTTCAGTGAGTAACGTGGAATCGATTTTTTGATCTGTTTTTTGTTCTGAATCTTGATTTGATGCTTGACTCGATTCCCGATTTGATTCGACTAACTCGTCGTTAAATTGCATCGTGGCATCCTTCGCCGTAAGCATCCCCTTAACTTGTTCCGCTCTATGTCGATTTCGCTTGCGTTGAGGCGTGCCCATCAGGTATAAAACTATTGTCAAAGGAATTACTCCATAGAACAGAAAGGTCATTACACCTGCGACCGCTGTTCGTTCGGTAATGGACATCATGAGCACGACGTAAATCCAGGCAATGGCGACTATATACATATAATAAGAAAATCTAACCCCTGACAATCCAGCACAATACGCGAAATCACCGGTACCCGCATGAATACTCAAAAATTCCCTGCCTTCGACCCTGCATTGTTATCGCAAGCACCTAAGCTAATGCTGGAACACTTCACGAAAAATTTGTCCCCTGACGTGACAAAAAGTATGGCGCAAATTGCAGATCCTAACAAATGGTTATCGTGGTTTAGCTCTGTCCCCGGCCAGCCGGCGACGCCCCCCATTTCTGATGCGCAATTGAATGAAATGGGCATCAAACTGGTGCCCGAAGCGCTTCAGAAACTGCAGCAGGAATACACCGGACAACTCACCACGTTATGGGAGGATGCAATCGCTGCGCGCACCCCGGTGTTGGCCGACAGACGTTTTAATGACGCGGCCTGGGCCAGTAATCCAATGTATGCATTTAACGCAGCGGTGTATTTGCTGAACGCACATTATCTGACCGCTCTGGCCGACGCTGTTGATGCGCCTGTCAAAACCAAACGAAAAATCGGGTTTGCCATTCAGCAAATGATCGACGCGATGTCGCCCAGCAATTTCCTGGTAACTAATCCTGTTGCACAGCAATTGCTGGTTGATTCTAAGGGCGAGAGTTTGACGCGTGGAATGGCGCATTTGCTCGCGGATATGCAAAAAGGCAAAATATCCCAGACCGACGAAACAGCTTTTGAAATAGGCAAAGATGTCGCCACTACCGAAGGTTCGATAGTATTTGAAAACCCTTTATTTCAGCTAATTCAATATAAGCCATTGACCAAAACGGTGCATGAGCGTCCGTTGCTGATCATGCCGCCGTGCATCAATAAATTTTATATTATGGATTTGCAACCGCAAAATTCGCTCGTGCGATATGCGGTTGAGCAGGGTCATACCGTGTTCTTAATTTCATGGTGTAACGCGGACGAATCGAATGCTAAAACCACGTGGGATCAATATGTAGAAGAGGGCGGCATCCAGGCTATCCATGTAGTGCAGGAAATCTCCGGTCAGGACCAGGTCAATGCGTTGGGTTTTTGCGTCGGCGGCACAATTTTGTCATCGGCGCTGGCAGCTATGTATGCACGCGGAGAAAAACCGCTAGCGAGCCTGACCCTTTTAACAGCGTTACTGGATTTTACCGATACGGGCATTCTTGATGTCTATATCGATGATGCGCAGATCAGTAAGCGTGAGCAAGAAATTGGCTCCGGCGGCCTGATGCCGGGCCGTGACTTTGCCTCCGCATTTTCCAGCTTGCGTCCGAATGATCTGGTGTGGAATTACGTCGAGTCGAATTATTTAAAAGGTGAAGAGCCAACCGCCTTTGATCTGTTGTACTGGAACGCCGACAGCACCAATTTGCCCGGCCCAATGTTCTGCTATTACTTGCGGAATATGTATCTGGAAAATTCGCTGAAGGAGCCGGGTAAATTGACAGTCGCGGGGGAACGCCTTGACTTGGGGAAAATCGCCGCGCCCACTTTTATTTTTGCTTCGCGGGAAGATCATATTGTGCCATGGACGTCTGCTTACGCCTCAACGACTTTACTCAATCCCAAGCAAGCTAGTCGCAATCGGTTCGTGCTCGGTGCCTCCGGTCATATCGCTGGTGTGATTAATCCTCCGGCCAAGAATAAACGCAGCTACTGGACTAATCCGAACGTCGGCGTTGCTGCAGAGAAATGGCTCGATGGTGCGACGGAACATCCGGGCAGCTGGTGGACGGAGTGGTCTGGATTTTTAACCGAGCACGGCGGGAAAAAAGTAGCGGCACCGCGCAAGCCCGGCAACACGCAATATAAACTAATTGAACCGGCCCCCGGGCGCTATGTCAAAGTAAGGGCAGAATAAGCAAATATGGTCAATCTATTTTGTGAACTAGTTCGTGATTAAATTAAGAATCGTGTTTGTTCGCCGAAGTTGACCGCACTAGAATTCCACAGTAATCCCCCCAAGGGAGTTTTAGGGATGCACTGCGTGCATCGGTTTTTGTTTATTAAAAAAGAGGAGACAAAATGTCCAAACGAATAGTTTATGTAACAGGTGGAATGGGGGGCATTGGGACCCCAATTTGTACTCGTCTTTGTCAAGATGGTTACACCGTGGTCGCTGGCTGCGGCCCAAATTCGCAGCGGAAGGATCCCTGGTTGGCGAGTATGCGCGCCCAAGGTTTTGACATTCACGCATCAGAAGGAAACGTCTCTGACTGGGATTCGACCAAGGCGGCATTTGATAAGGTGAAAGCCGAAATTGGCGAAGTCGATATTTTGGTCAATAACGCTGGTATCACGCGTGATGGACAGTTCCGCAAAATGTCAAAGTCTGACTGGGACTCAGTTATTGATACCAATTTGAATTCATTATTCAATGTCACTAAACAGGTCATCGACGGCATGGCCGATCGTGGTTTTGGACGAATAATCAATATCTCATCGGTCAATGGTCAAAAGGGCCAGTTCGGACAAACCAATTACTCTACGGCCAAAGCCGGTATTCACGGTTTTACCATGGCGCTAGCGCAAGAAGTTGCGACCAAAGGCGTTACGGTTAACACGGTCTCCCCTGGGTATGTTGGTACTGACATGGTGCGTTCAATCCGCCCGGAAGTACTGGAAAAAATTATTTCAGGCATTCCGGTCAAACGCTTAGGTAAGCCAGAAGAAATTGCTTCTATTATTGCCTGGATCGCGTCTGAGGAGGGCGGGTATGCAACCGGTTCCGACTTTTCGCTGAATGGCGGCCTGCATATGGGTTAATCGGTTGCGCTCCTAAATCATCGAGCCAACGGTTCAGACGGTAAAGCCCTCTGTGTTCATTCGCAGAGGGCATATATTTGTAATGTGAATTGCTTGGTCTTCTTACCCAAGATGGAAGCAGTCTTCACGCTCGGCGAAAGTTGCCCATCAAAAGTGATATTATTGCTTTAGTTGCAATATATCTTAATCCTCCCCCGTCTTGTTGCGATTTGGCGCAAAATATGGTTGTGCGGGATTGACTCACCTGACTTAATTGAAATGCGTTAATGCGCGAAAAACTGGAAATTCCTATGACCATTGCAAAAAAAATTTCTGTGCGCCTGATCAAGAAATATCCAAATCGTCGTCTGTATGACACCCAGACCAGTTCTTACATTACGCTGACCGATGTAAAGCAATTAGTGTTGGGAAATGAAGAGTTTGCAGTGATCGATGCCAAAAGTGACGAGGACTTAACACGTAGTATCCTGCTGCAAATTATTCTGGAGGAGGAGTCGAACGGAACACCCATGTTTTCGAGCGCTGCGTTATCGCAAATCATTCGTTATTATGGTCACGCAATGCAAGGCATGATGGGTTCGTACCTTGAGAAGAATATTCAGGCCTTTATCGATATTCAAAACAAGTTAACAGAAAATTCCAAGGGTTTTTACGATGGCAAACCATTTAGTCCTGAAATGTGGGCACAGTTCATGAATGTGCAGGGGCCAATGATGCAAGGCATGATGAGCAACTATATTGAACAGAGCAAAACACTGTTTGTACAAATGCAAGAAAAAATGCAAAACCAAAGTAAAAACATGTTTGGCACTTTTCCCTTTGTACCGCCGGCTCCTGAAAAAGACAAAGAATAAACGGGCTGTGTTTGTGGCTTGTCACTAGTTCACATGCATGGCGAACAAGCAAATCGGAGGGTGGCTGTCGTATGTTGGCACTAATATTGCGCGCCATTCCGGTTCTAAGCTATTCACCCGGGCGGAAGGGGTACAATAGCGCCTTCGCTTAGTCGCCCTTTTCATCACCATGTCAAATGTTATCCCAGTAGCCGTCCCGGTTGCCCCAAAAGTTGGTTTTGTCTCCCTCGGTTGCCCTAAGGCGCTAGTTGATTCCGAGCAAATTCTGACGCAGTTGCGCGCAGAAGGTTATGAAACTGCCAAGTCCTACGATGGCGCAGACCTCGTAATTGTCAATACCTGCGGATTTATCGACGCCGCTGTACAAGAGTCGCTGGACGCTATCGGCGAAGCCCTTAGTGAAAACGGCAAGGTGATCGTCACCGGTTGTCTGGGTGTTAAAAAAGACGCTGCCGGCGACGACATCATCAAGAAAATTCATCCGAAGGTGCTGGAAGTTACCGGTCCCCACGCGTTGACAGAAGTCATGTTTGCTGTGCACAAGCATCTGCCTAAGCCGCATGCGCCATTTTTTGATCTGGTGCCGCCGCAAGGCGTCAAGCTCACGCCGAAACACTTCGCGTACCTGAAAATCTCTGAAGGCTGTAATCATCGCTGCAGCTTCTGCATCATCCCATCGATGCGTGGCGATCTGGTGTCGCGGCAGATTGCCGACATTATGCTGGAGGCAGAAAACCTGTTCAAGGCCGGCGTAAAAGAATTGCTAGTCATCTCGCAAGACACCAGCGCGTATGGCGTGGATGTCAAATTCCGTATGGGATTCTGGAACGGTAAGCCCGTAAAGACCCACATGACGCAATTGGTTACAGCACTAGGCGAGCTTGCGGCCCAATATGGCGCATGGGTTCGCCTGCATTATGTTTATCCTTACCCGCATGTCGATCACATTATTCCGTTAATGGCGGAAGGCAAAATCTTGCCTTATCTGGATGTGCCGTTGCAGCATGCGCATCCCGATGTCCTGAAGCGGATGAAGCGCCCGGCCAACGGTGAAAAAAATATCGAACGCATCGAGGCATGGCGCGCCATGTGTCCGGACATCACGATACGTTCAACGTTTATTGCCGGCTTCCCCGGCGAGACCGAGGCAGAGTTTGAGTATCTGCTGGATTTCTTAAAGGAAGTTGAAATTGATCGACTAGGTTGTTTTGCCTATTCGCCGGTAGACGGTGCGACCGCGAATAACATTGCTAATCCAGTACCAGAAGAGTTGCGCGAAGAACGGCGTGGACGTGTGATGCTGCTACAAGAAGAAATTTCGAAGAAGCGCTTGCAAGCCAAAGTCGGCAAAACCATGCGCGTATTGATCGATGCAATCGACGGTAGCGGCGGCGTGGGTCGGTCTAGCGCAGATGCCCCAGAAATCGACGGCGTGGTGTACGTTAAGCCGCCGTTTGAACCGCATAAAAAATTGGTGGTTGGCGAATTTGTCGATGTGACCATCACCGGGGCAGATTCGCATGATCTGTGGGCCGCTGCATGACATGTTAGACGTCCTTCGGAGCCTACTGCGCGGCGCGAAAACGGCGTTGACCAGTGCTCGCAATCCTGATGTACTAAACCTGGTGCCTTGTCTTGACGACGCTGGCTATGGCTCCGAAGGACGTCTACGTAGATGGCGTTTTGTTGCGATAGCCGCCATGATTGCTGCGATACACTCGGCTTTTGCAGTGCCGATAAGTGATAGCGCCACCACCGCAGGTGTGTCGGGTGCCGCCGGTGGGCTGGCAACGCGGACGTTGGTCGGCTCCTCCGTGGCGCATCCGGCTGTCGATTTGTTTGCTAAACCTTTGGTATTGCGCGGTACGCTGGGCGATGCGAAGATTGAAATGCACTTGCAGTTAAAGCCCGACCCGACCGAAGGCTTGGTAGGAACGTATTCTGCGATTGGTCAAGCCGCCCAAATATTGGTCGCTGGCGAGTATGATGGCGGTGACGTACTGATGGAAGAGTCAGTGAATGGTAAGGATGTATCGGGTGAGTGGTCGGGTAAGTTCAATGGCACGACCTTCACTGGCATGTGGTCCACAACCGACGATGCCATCACTAAACCTTTTGCTATGACGGTGCAAATCGATACGTCGCGTAACAAATCCGGCATTAAATAACGTTTGCGGCACGCGCCAAATCTATTTATATCTTTCAATTTTTTTCGCTGCCGCGCAAATCAATGTCGTCATCAAGACATCGGTATTAAGACATCGGCATTAATACATCGGTATTAAAATATCGGCGTTAAAATATCGGCGTTAAGCCATCTGTTCTAACGTGATCTAGTCAAGAATAAAGTCCAGGATTGTCATGCTCGTAGCTGGCGTGCGGGCGTAGCGGGAACAGGGCCTGCGGCGTGCTATGCGGGCCTCCTGAAGCCGCCTACTTTAGCTAAATACAGTTCATCAACCGGATACCGCACATGACCAAAAAATCACTGCAAACCGCCATCATTCATAGCGATTATGTGGCTCCACAAGGCTTTGGCGCATTTCCAACCCCGATTTATCACGCATCAACTGTCTTGTTTAAAGATGTCGCGGCGATGCGTAATCGAGACTGGCTCGATAAGAATGCCTATAACTATGGTTTGCACGGTACGCCGACTACGTTCACGCTAGAGGCACGTTTGGCTCAGATTGAGGGCGGGACGCATTGTCGCCTCGCACCCAGCGGTCTGGCAGCGATCACGTTGGTGGATTTCGCGTTTCTTAAAACTGGCGACGATGTCCTTATTCCGGACAACGTGTACGGTTCTAACCGTGTGCTGAGTAACTGGTTATCCTCTAATTTTGGGATTACGTCGCGTTATTACGATCCAATGATCGGTGCGGGGATCGCCGAGCTGATCCAGCCCAACACCAGGTTGATCTGGGCCGAGGCGCCGGGATCGGTGTCTATGGAAGTGCCAGATATTCCAGCCATTTGTGCTGCGGCACACGCCCGTGGCGTTCTGGTAGCGCTGGATAATACCTGGGCGGCTGGGCTGGCGTTCAAGGCCTTTGATCATGGCGTAGATATTGTCATGCAAGCGCTCACTAAATACCAGTCTGGAGGCTCGGATGTACTAATGGGAGCCGTCATTACGCGCGATCCGGCGCTGGCAAAGCTAGTAGAAATTGCTTTCAATAATTTGGGCCTCGGCGTTGGGATGGACGATGTTTATCTGGTGCTGCGTAGCTTATCGTCGATGAAACTTCGTTTCGAAGCGCATGACGCTGCCGCCCGAACGGTGGCTACATGGCTTAAACATCGACCAGAAATTACGCGGATGCTGCATCCAGCTTTTCCCGATTGTCCGGGTCATGAAATCTGGAAGCGCGACTTCACCGGCGCTGCCGGTTTGTTCTCAGTCTTATTTGATAAGCGCTACACTGAAGAACAAACCGACCGCTTTGTAGACAGCCTGAAATTATTTAAGATTGGCTTCAGCTGGGGTGGTGCCAATAGTCTTGCCGTTCCTTATCGCATCAAGGGTATGCGTAAAGATTGGCACGAAGAAGGTATTTTGGTGCGCTTTAATATCGGACTAGAAGATCCAGAGGACTTAATCGCGGATATTGAGCAGGCACTGGGTACGATGTAACAAAAATATACAGATCGTAAACAAGTTTTGAAAACCCACTTACGATCTTTAGTGAACGTGTATCGGTTGGCGCTAACCGATGTGCGAATTAAACCGGCATCGGCTTGTTGTCATTCAAATCCATTAAGCCTTTAATCAACCGATAGGCTTTCCATAACCATGCGACGCCCCACACCAGAAATGCGAGTGGAATGCCGACAAAAGTTAGAAATAAAACAAAGCCGACTGCGGCCCACACCAGATACCACAAGAATGATCGAATTTGCCAGGTGTGATGGCTATACACGAACGTGTTTGCGGCTTCTTCGCGTTTCATGTAACTGATAATAAGCGGAATAAATGAAAACAACCCTAACGAAAATACCAGGCTGGCACCATGAAATAAATACAGCCACCACGCGAGATTTTTAAGTGAATGTAATTTGTTATCGAATACAAGTTCTTGCGTCATTGCTAAACTCCTTTTAACGGGTTGGGGTCGGCTTGCATAAGGGGCACCAAATTACGCTGCTTCACGTTGGCCGCCTTAGGTAGTCAGTTAGCAGCCGAGTATCGGTAAGATTCCGTCCAGACCGACAAAATTCAAGGCCACACTTGCTTGCGCACGAACTAAAGGCTTGGCGCGGAAGGCCACTGAAAGCCCTGCAATGTGCATCATTTTCAAGTCGTTGGCACCGTCGCCCATGACGATTGCCGCCTTCGGGGTGACGCCAAGCTGCGCGCATACACGCGCTACCGTGTTCTGCTTTTCTTCGGCGTTGACGATGTCACCGATGACGTTGCCAGTCAGTCTGCCATCGACGATTTCTAATACATTGGCGTGTGTGTAATCGATCCCCAGACGCGTCTTGATACGATCAGTAAAAAACGTAAATCCGCCGGAGACCAAGAGTGTCTTGATACCGGCAGCCTGTATCGCCGCGAGCATGATTTCTGCACCTGGCGATAGTTGCAGCCGTTCCTCGTACACGCGTTGAAGAGCAGACGCATCCAGACCTTTTAACAGCGCTACGCGGGCAATCAGGCTGTCGTTGAACTCCAGTTCGCCACGCATGGCGGCCTCGGTAATTGCTGCTACCTGTGGTTTGAGGCCTTGCATGTCGGCGATCTCATCGATGCATTCGATGGTGATCAGAGTGGAGTCCATATCCATCGCAAGCAGTTTGAAGTCCGACAGAGTCCGGTCAGAAGGCACGAACGCGTAATCAAATTGCGCTGCGTGACAAGCCGTATCAATCGCAGCTTTCAATGCGTCCGAGTATTCAACCCCCTCGCAGCGCCAGGCGGTGGCGGAAATGTCGACCAGTTGGCTGCCCGCAAGAGGAGCGATACTCTGAACCATATTTTTAGCAATACGCGTGGCTGCGGCGCGGTCTTGGTGAAGGCTTTGCAGGACTAAATTCATGTTCTTTATTTTCCTTATTTTGTATTAAATAATGCTGTAAAACGCGCATCCGAGTGGTACATCCGGGTAGTACGTTCCATCGGCGCATGATCTTCATGCCGCGAGTTATTCATTAGCCGACGAGCGCCCGAATGGTGGCCTTCACCTGGTTCACGCGGGAAGCCAGATCGGGCATGTTGATAGTGATGCGCAATTTATCCTGCCCATTGAGTTTGATATGCCGATTCTTTTGAATTAATTCTATGATCTTCATTGCATCAATCGGTGGATTTGGCTCGAATTGCAATAGTGCGGCTTCAGAATGCGCATCGATTTTGATGATGCCGACCGGTTTTGCCGTCACACGCAGTCGGTGGGTCTCAATTAATGCTTTTGCCGGATCCGGCAATTTGCCAAAACGATCAATCAACTCTTCCTGAAGGTCGTCTATTTTATCGTGCACATTACAGTTGGCTAACCGCTTGTAAAGTGACAACCGCTCATGCACGTCGCCGCAATAATCGTTCGGCAATAACGCGGGTACGTGCAAATTGATTTCGGTCATGGTGGAGAGCGGTGCTGCCAGATCAGGCTCTTTGCCATTTTTGAGTGAACGTACAGCTTCGCTCAGCATATCGGAATAGAGTTGAAAACCGATCTCGTGCATTTCACCGGACTGGTTATCGCCCAATACTTCACCAGCGCCACGGATTTCAAGATCGTGCATCGCCAGATAAAACCCACTGCCGAGCTCCTCCATTTGCTGAATCGCATCCAACCGCCGCTGCGCAAGCTTGGTCAATCCTTGCACGTCGTTGACCAGCAGATAAGCATAAGCCTGATGATGTGAACGTCCGACCCGACCGCGCAATTGATGCAATTGTGCGAGACCAAATTTATCGGCGCGGTGCATGATAATGGTATTGGCGGTCGGCACATCGATACCGGTTTCGATAATGGTGGTGCATAGCAAGATGTTGAAACGCTGCGCGACAAAATCGCGCATGACTTTTTCCAGATCGCGCTCGTGCATTTGTCCGTGCGCAACCGCTATGCGGGCTTCTGGCAATAATGCTTCCAGCATCGCTTTGCGATTGAGAATAGTCTCGACTTCGTTGTGCAGGAAGTAGACCTGACCACCGCGTTTTAGTTCACGCAGGCAGGCTTCGCGGATGGTGGATTCATCTTCGCTGCGGACAAAGGTTTTGATCGCCAGACGTTTTTGCGGTGCGGTCGCGATAATCGAAAAATCGCGCAAACCCTCAAGCGCCATACCCAATGTGCGCGGGATCGGGGTCGCTGTCAGCGTCAGCACGTCCACCTCGGCGCGCAACGATTTCAGTGACTCTTTTTGCCGCACGCCAAAGCGATGTTCTTCATCGATAATAACCAGACCCAGACGCGCAAATTTGACATCGCCTGATAGGAGTTTATGCGTACCGATCACAATGTCGATGGTGCCGTCGGCCATGCCTTTCATGGCCTGCGTAATTTCTTTGCCCGAGCGGAACCGGGATAATTCTGCAATCTTTACCGGCCAGTCGGCAAACCGGTCAGCGAAGGTCTGCGCATGTTGTTCCGCCAACAGCGTGGTGGGGGCCAGAATCGCGACTTGCTTACCACCGAGTACGGCGACAAACGTAGCGCGCAAGGCTACCTCGGTTTTACCGAAACCGACGTCTCCACAAATTAAGCGGTCCATTGGTTTGCCGCTGGTCATGTCGCCGATGACGGCGTTAATTGCTGCGGCCTGATCGACAGTTTCTTCAAAACCGAAGCTATCGGCAAAAGTAGCGTAATCGTGCGCGGAAAATTCGAAGGTGTGGCCCTGACGTAGCGCGCGACGGGCATACAGGTTCAGTAATTCCGCCGCCGTATCACGCACCTGCTGCGCGGCTTTACGTTTGGCTTTTTCCCACTGGCCTGATCCCAGTGCATGCAATGGCGCATCTTCGGGTGACGCGCCTGAGTAGCGGGAAATCACATGCAGTTGTGAGACCGGGACGTACAACTTGGTATCTTTAGCGTATTCCAGATGCAAAAATTCGGTCTCGCCTTCGCCCAGATCCATGCTGACCAGACCCATGTAGCGACCGATGCCATGGTTAATGTGAACTACCGGATCGCCGATCTTAAGCTCTGACAGATCGCGCACCATCGACTCGACTTGCGTCGCGCCTTCTTGTTTTTTCTTGCCAATGCGTCGTCCGCTGCCTGCGTACAGTTCGGTTTCCGTAATGAAGACGATATCGTCGAGTTCAAATCCGACATGCAGCGGCGCTACACCGAGCATCAATTTTGATGACGAAGTGATGAAGTCGGTATAACTCTCGGAGGGTTGCAGCGGCAGGTTATATTCGGTGAAATATTGCTGCAGCGTTTCGCGGCGGCCGTTGGACTCAGCGCAAATCAGTACCCGTTTATCGGTCTTTAGCAGGTATGCCCGTAAATTGGTGAGGGGGTCGTCGATCCGACGATTGACTGCGATATTCGGCAAAGCGGCGGACAGCGCTGATGCCGAGGGTGCTGAAGTTGCCGACGCTGCCGATTCCTCGGCGCTACCATCTTCGGCCAGCGTGTCACCTTGTTGAATAATCCACCGTCCGTGCGGTTTGACCAGTTTAAAAAAGTCTTCGTCGCTGAGGAAAATTGTTTCGGGTGCCAGTAACGGTCGCTCCCGGTCATATCTTAAAAACTTGTAGCGCGATTGCGTATCGCTCCAAAAGCGCATGATGGCGTCGTTAATATCGCCGACCAGCGCAAACGTGGTAGTGGCGGGCAAGTATTCAAATAGCGTCGCCGTGCCATCAAAAAATAGCGGTAAATAGTATTCGATACCGGCTGATGCAATGCCGTTACCGATGTCTTTATAGATCGCCGAGCGCGAAGGATCGCCTTCAAATACTTCACGCCAGCGGCTGCGGAAGGCAGTCCGCGCCGTTTCATCCATCGGAAATTCACGTCCTGGCAGCAGACGGATTTCTTTCACCGGGTAGAGAGAGCGTTGCGTATCTGCATCGAAAGTACGGATAGTCTCAATGGTGTCGCCGAACAAGTCGATCCGGTAAGGCAGGACCGAACCCATAGGGAATATATCGATCAGGCCGCCTCGGACCGAATACTCGCCGGGCGATATCACCTGCGTCACATGACTATAACCTGCCAGGGTCAACTGCGATTTCAGGCGCGCTTCATCTAGGATTTCGCCCTGTTTGAAAAAGAAGGTATAGGCCGCCAAAAACGACGGCGGCGCCATGCGCACTAAGGCGGTGGTAGCGGGAACGATCAATACGTCGCAATGACCATTCTGGATTTCGTACAGCGTAGCGAGGCGTTCTGATACCAGATCCTGATGTGGAGAGAACGCATCATAAGGGAGCGTCTCCCAGTCGGGCAATAAATGGCAGCGCAAACCTTGATTTTGCTGACTTGGCACTGTTCCGGATTTTTCACCCTTGCTAGCCGCGCTATGCTCAGACCCATTTATTTGTTGCTCGGCAAACCACGGTATTTCCGATAGCAGGCGCTGCGCATCGGTGGCGTTAGCGACAATCACGGTCAACATCTGTTGCCGGGATTTAAGTTTCAGGGCCGCGTGGGCCAATGCGTAGGCGTCAGCTGATCCGTGGACCGCAGGTAACGCAAAACGTGCGCCCGGCTTGGGGAGCGATTTTTCTAGATCAAAGTGCATCGGATTTTGGGTTTTGATGTGTGAACCTATTTAAAATCTTACTACGCGGTAATCGCCGAAACGTATTTGCTGCCCTGCATCCTGCTTATACAATCAGAATAACCAGATTGTGATTCCAGCGCCGCTTTTGTTATGGTTATGACGATATCAGTTATGCCCGAAAGCGGAGCAGAATAATGACAGCCTGCGAAGAAGCAGCATCTGGCGGACGACAAAAAAGCCACAGTTTACGCAAGTTGACAGTTAAAATTCAGAGCCACATTATAAACTATGGACCAATTGTCTATTCATCAGCCTTATTGGGCGTAATGATTAAGCATAATATTTTACGGTGACGCCATTCCTGAGGTTGGAATTGGTTTGTTAGAGTCGATTTCTCCTTATTTCATTTTCAATCGTCCATCGTATGCAATTGTCACGACACTTCGCTTTGATTCCAGCCGCCGGCATAGGCGCACGCATTGGCGCCACGCTGCCCAAACAATATTTGCCGCTTGCCGGTAAAGCCATGTTGCAGCATGTACTTGAAAGTTTTTCTGCGTGCCCGGCAATTACGCACACCTACGTGGTAGTCAGTGCCGAGGATGGCTTTATTGCGGATTTGTTGGCAGCCGCGCCACATTTGAAAGATCGCGTGACGGTGCTTTACCATGGCGGGGAGAGTCGCCACCTGACGGTGCTGAACGGGCTTAATGCGATTCGGGAGGTTTTGGCGGATGAAGACTGGGTGCTGGTGCACGATGCAGCCCGCCCGGGCCTGACAGGGGCGCTGATTGCGCGTTTGATGGCCGCGTTGCACGATGATGAAGTCGGTGGGTTATTGGCCTTGCCAGTGGTTGATACGCTTAAGCGGGCACATCCAAACGGGAACAGCATGGACTTGGCAGTACGCGCGCAAGGAACCGTATCCCGCGCCGAATTATGGGCGGCACAGACACCGCAAATGTTTCGCTACCATTTATTGCAGCGCGCATTGGTCAACGCGCTGGTAATGGCACAGCCGATTACAGACGAGGCCAGCGCCATTGAGATGTTAGGATTGTTGCCAAAGTTGGTGGAGGGCAGCCCCCGTAATTTTAAGGTGACCTTGCGCCATGACATCGCACTAGCAGAAATTTTTTTGAGGAGTACGTATGAGTAATCAACCGGGATTTCGCATCGGGCAAGGCTACGATTGCCATGCGCTGGTCGCTGATCGACTGTTAATAATTGGCGGCGTCACGATTCCGCACCGTATGGGCTTGTTGGGACATTCGGATGCCGATGTTTTACTGCATGCCATCATTGATGCATTATTCGGGGCATCGGGTATGGGTGATATTGGCCGCCATTTTCCGGATACCGATGCCGAGTTTGCGGGCGCGGATTCACGCAAGTTATTGCGCGAAGCAGTGCGGCGGGTCGGTGTATCGGGATTTGGTGTGGGTAATATTGACTGCACAATTATTGCTCAGGCGCCCAAAATGGCACCACATATCGGACTGATGGTAGAACGCATTGCCGCGGACTGCGGTATCGGTATTGGTCAGGTAAACGTAAAAGCGAAAACGAATGAACGGTTGGGTTATCTGGGCAGGGAAGAAGGCATTGCCGCCGAGGCGGTGGCGCTTATATATCGCCTGTAATATTTCCCGCTGTAATGTATCGGTTGTCATTCGGATCGTAGTACGTTTAATACTACGCACCCAAATACCGCGCAGCATTCTCAGCGCTGAACCGCTACGGGTGGGCCAGGTAAAATCGACTGCCATCCTCTTGCGGATTCCGTTGAAGGCCTCAGCGAGGGCACCTTAGGTTGCGCCCAAAGATCACATTTTTCTAGTTTGTCACGCCTTGCTTGCGCCATTTTTGACGAAGGGCAGGGTAATTTGAACCGACAGGCCACCGCCACTGCGGTTAAAGAGCTGTAACTTTCCATCATGGCGTTTGATGACACGATTGACAATTGCAAGACCTAATCCTGATCCATTAGCTTGACCGCGCGCCGTGTCGAGGCGGGTAAAAGGTCTGAGCAAACGTTCCATCTCGCTTTCTGGTACGCCGGGCCCACGGTCAGAAATGTCGATAAGTACCTTATCATGCTGAAGCATCGCAGTAACATCGATCTCGGCGACTTCGGATCCGTTTGATTTGCCATATCGGCGCGCATTTTCCACGAGATTTGCGAACACCCGACGTATTTCAGTTTCATTGCCTTTGATATAAAGACTGTCTGCGATCCTGGCGTTGATTTGGATGTCCGTGTGACGCGCTGCATGTTGTTTGACGTCGTGCAGGAAGTTGCTCAGATCAATGACGGTAAAACTGCTGACGTCGGTTGGCTTGGCATAATCAAGGAACTGGCCAATAATCCCATCCATCTGCGCCAGGTCCGATTGCATGCCGATACGTGCATCATCTGATAAGTGCGCCATTTCGACCTCAAGCAGCATACGCGATATAGGTGTGCGTAAGTCATGCGAGATGCCGGCAAGAATGATCGCCCGGTCTGCGTCGACCCGCTGCAAATCGTCAACCATTTGGTTAAAGCTGCGATTGGCGTCTTCGATTTCTGTCGGTCCAGTCTCGGGCAGACGATCCGGTTGTTCACCTCTAGCCACTGCGCGAGTGGCGGCGGTCAGACGTGCTAGCGGCTGATTAATCAGCGCCGAGACGAACATCGCACCCAGCAACGACAGCAGCATGGCAGCGGCAGCCCATTGAAACCATTGAAAACCCGAGGTACGCTCCACCCGCTCGCGGTCTAGCATCAACCAGTATTGGTCCTCATCAATTGTGAAGCTGACCCAGAACCCACCGATGCCGTTTACTTTCGCAGAAAATCTTGTATCGTTACCTAAGCGCGCACGGACTTCAGTTTCCACTTCCGGCATCACGGCACTGTCCGGCGGTGGGTCAATCCTGTCGTTTTCTTCCAGCGGATAGATGCGTATTCCTTCATTGCTGGCAAGATCAAATAATAACTCGCGCCGCAAGTCAGGGGCCGAGTGAGTGAGGGCAGCCCGCGTGATTGTCACCACAGAAATGATTTGTGCCGCTAACTGCTGAGCACGCGGCCCCCGTTCAACAATGCGAAAACTGGCGACCCACACGACCATGCTAATGGTAATGAGGAACGCCATCAAAAAGAAGGTGCGCCACAGAAGGCCGCTTTTTAGCCACGCCAGACGGTGCGGTGTGGTCATAGGGCGCTCATAAAATTGTCATTCAGCGCGGCTGACCTTCGGGGATGAAAACATATCCAAGGCCCCAGACAGTCTGGATGTATAGCGGATTGGCCGGATCGGGTTCAATCAATTTACGCAGTCGTGAAATCTGCACATCCAGACTACGATCAAAGACTTCGTATTCTCGACCCCGCGCCAGTTCCATTAATTTTTCGCGCGATAAAGGTTGGCGGGCGTGCCGTGCAAATACCTTGAGCACCGAAAACTCACCCGTCGTCAGCGGGACGGATTCGCCACTCTTCTTGAGTGAACGGGTTCCCAGATCGAGAATGAATTCGCCAAATTCAAATGACTGCGGTGTCTCAGATGGCGCGCCTGGCAACTCATCCGGACCTTTGCGTCGCAGCACTGCGCCGATCCGGGCCACAAGTTCGCGCGGATTAAAGGGTTTGGGTAAATAGTCGTCTGCACCCATTTCGAGGCCGACGATCCGATCAACGTCTTCGCCTTTTGCCGTCAACATAATGATCGGCGTCTGGTCCCCGGCACCACGCAGACGGCGGCAGATCGCCAGTCCGTCTTCGCCCGGCAGCATCAGGTCAAGCACGAGCAGATCATACCGCTCACGAATCCATAGCTTGTTCATAGCTTGCGCGTTTTCAGCAGTCACTACCTGAAAACCTTGCTCGGTCAGATAGCGCCTTAACAAATCGCGGAGGCGAATATCATCATCGACCACCAGAATCTTGTACTGGTGGGCGTTGGCTGTTTGTGTTGGTGTGTTGTGAGTATTCATAGTCGTATGGTAACGTCAGAGTGCACATCAAAAAATATCAAAGGTATGGGGATTACAAAGTGTTACAAACTTTACCAAATACCTCTTATCGCAAAAAGTGAGGGGGCTTACACTGATTCCGTAGCGGGTAAATCTTAACCGTTATCCTGCATTCACAGAAGAAAACGTTATGAATATGATGTTCCGAAAATTGAGTCTTAGCTTGTTGATGCTGGCCGCAGTTGCTGGTGCGTTCGCACGCTCTGAGCATGACCGTGAACGAGACGACCAGCAGCAGCAACAACGGGGCACGCCTCAGTACGAACCGCAACGTGACAGTCACCGCGGCGGACCCTATCAAAATGAAGGTAGCAACCGAGATGCTGGGCAACAAGCTCCCCGTGGTCGTTTATCTCCCGACGAGCGACGAGCGCTACGGCAACAAATTAACGAGGTGGGTCGCGATCTTTATCCTCCCCGGCGATAGTAATGTTTACCTTTATAGCGACGTGAAGTTCCCGTGGAAGCACAAGGCGTAAAAAACCTGTGGTCCACTGCGGCTCAGGGCGGCCCTTAGTATAAGGTTATTGTATGACGTAACCTTATAAAGAAAAACCCGGCGATCAAAACGCCGGGTTTTTTTACGCCATCGTAATAAGGTGCAAGCGGCGCGCTGCAGGCGTTAGGAGGGATAATTTGTTGCTGAGCGGCCACCGACCACGTATGAGTACGCAGCGCTACCTTGCTGATGGGAAAATTAAAAGGTCTTGCGATTTCAGAGGATCGGTAGTTTTGTCACGATGTTGCGCGGAAACAAGCCCCACAATGAAGGCGGTGCGGCCAAATATAATTTTGTTTATTTTTGTAATGGGTCATTCAAATGAAATCAAACGCCATAAAGACAAAAGGGTCCATCTTTCGATGGACCCTTTTTACGTCTGGTGCGGCTGGCAGGAATCGAACCCACGACCCCTTGGTTCGTAGCCAAGTACTCTATCCAGCTGAGCTACAGCCGCGAAAGATCGACATTGTATATGTGTTTTATAGAAAATGGGAAAAACTTTATCGGAAATTTTAAATGAGCGAAACGTCGCATAATTTTTTGGTGGAATGATGGAAAAAAATCATTCGCAAAATAGGTGAGAAGCCGGACTCGAAATGTTGATGAGGGGAAAGTCAGGCATGCCGTGCTCGACACTTATACGAGAAGCGAAGTTCGATGCTGAAGCAGAAGAGCAGACTTGACGCTCAAAGTTAGCGCGGTTTTTTTTAAGGAGCTTAAAACCAGAAAAGAGTTGCCAAATTTCTCTGGCAACTCTTTTGTTTTCTGGTGCGGCTGGCAGGAATCGAACCCACGACCCCTTGGTTCGTAGCCAAGTACTCTATCCAGCTGAGCTACAGCCGCGAAAGACAAAATTATAGCCGAGCTAATGCAAATTGGAAAGCGGTAAATTGCGTTTGAGCCATGATTGACGAATTAATTACTATTTCAGAGTCTGCGCCCAGATAAGTCCCTGATTTCTAGTGCGATATTGCAACGTGGTATCGATTTCAGTAAATCGGGAGGTTATTGTTTTGGCCACCTCACAACCTGGCGGCGGGGCAAATCTCCTGCAATGCTGCGGTTTGCCCATCGCAGTGATACAATCAAACAATAATCATTATCATTTACTGTTTTTGAAGGACGACATAATGGGATCGAAATTTAATATGACTGATAAGAAAGTTTTGGCGTTAGTGATGTTGGCGAGTGCGTTTTCTGTGAGTAACGTCATGGCCGCGGAATACCCGATCGGCAAACAGCAAATTTTTAATGGCCTGGAAGTCGCCGCAGTGTATTTGCAGCCGACCAAGATGGAACCAGAAGGAATGATGCGCAAAGCCGAGTTGTCAGATATTCACGTAGAGGCTGATATCCGCGCTGTTAAAGACAACCCAAATGGTTTCGCTGAAGGCGATTGGATACCGAATTTAGTCATTTCATACCAATTTACAAAAGTTGGCTCTAAAGAAGTGATTAAGGGCGACATGATGCCGATGGTCGCCAACGACGGTCCCCATTATGGCGACAACGTCAAGTTGGCCGGCCCGGGAAAATATACTTTGACCATGAAGATATCACCGCCATCCTCCAACATGGCTGCGCCTTTCGGTCGGCATGTGGATAAAGAAACCGGTGTTGGCCCATGGTTTAAGCCGTTTGAAGTAAAGAATGATTTCGTTTTTGCAGGGGTTGGCAAAAAAGGCGGTTACTAACACTGCCTTAGCGAGCCAATAAATGTCAGATTATTTGGGGTTATCCGGGTGGGTTTCGCTAATACGGTCTAGTGATCTGGCATGGCGATCTTAACTAAAGTAGATATTTTTCGATCAGGAGTTACATTGATGGTTGGTGCAAAATTACGTGGTCTGCTAGCTGTGAGCTTGTTGTGCGCCGCAAACGTTTCTTTTGGAGCGGATCTGCCCACATTCAAGTTGGAGATGAAGGACGGCGTATTAAATCCAGTCCGCCTTGAGGTGCCTAGCGGTGTAAAAATCAAAATCGAAATTAAGAATACCGGCACGTCTGCGGTCGAGTTTGAGAGTGTGCAGTTGCGTAAAGAAAAAGTTCTTGCACCGGGCGCGCAGTCCTTTATCGTCATCGCACCGTTATCACCCGGAGAATATAAGTTTTTTGATGATTTTCACTTGAGTGCTAAAGGCATTATCGTTGCAAAATAGCAATGCCTCGTGTAATTCCATGCATTGCTTGTTTAATGGTTCGGTGAGGTTAGCGGTACATTGGCATTTGACGCGTCGGTAAGAACTAATGCTGTGGTGATACGGTCGCGTTGATGGCACAGAATTTATACCGCACCATATATACCGCACCATTGAATCGGCAGAATTTTCACTTATGTGCGTAACAGGCAAAAAAATGCGATGTCTGCATTGACTATGAAGACGTGAAAGCAAAAGAACCAACATATACAGCGCCGCGGCGCTGATAACCAAGTGATGGAGAAATAAAAGATGGGTCAGGTATTATTTATCGTCTGGAGAGAAAGCGTTGAGGCGTTGCTGGTGGTCGGCATTTTGCATGCGTGGCTTTCGAACGGTGGTGCAGCAACGCGTCGCGGACTGCCTTATTTATGGGCGGGCGTCGGCCTCGGCGTTATCGCTGCATGCGGCTTGGGGGCTGCTTTATTAGGTTTTAGCGAAATTCTTTCCGGTGATGCGCAGGATTACTACCAGATCGCGATGGTTCTTTTGGCCGCCGCATTGATTGTGCAAATGGTGTATTGGATGCGCAAGAATGGCCGTACCATGAAGCGCGACATGGAAAGTTCGCTAAAAACGAATTTGAAGACTGCTAACTGGTGGGGCGTCCTGGCGTTGGCAGCATTGGCGATTGCACGTGAAGGTAGTGAGACGGTCCTCTTTCTCTATGGCCTGAATTCTGGGGAGGCCATAAGTACGCAAACCTTGCTCATAGGCTCGCTGATCGGTTTCGGTTTAGCCGTGCTGACCTTCTATCTCTTGCAATTAGGCGGCAAAATATTTTCATGGCGTCGTTTCTTTCAAGTGACCGAAATCATGTTGCTGTTACTTGCAGCAGGGTTGTTAATGTCAGGGCTGGATCATCTAATTTCTCTGGATATTATCCCTGCCTTGGTTGACCCAATGTGGAATACCGCATGGCTACTCGACGATAGCGCAACCTTTGGCAATTTAGTCAGCGTATTGACCGGTTATCGCGCTCACCCGGCATTGATGAGTTTACTGGTCTACATAGGATATTGGGTGTTGGTGTCGGTGTTTTTAAAGCGGACCACCCCAAAAAATATCACAGCGGCTAAACTGGCAACCTAAACGCATGAATACCTGCTCTGCATCAACAGTATCACCGACCTCGTCAACGCGTTTGGCGCGTGTCGGAGAATGGATGCGCCTTAACGCGCCCCTAATTCGAGGCATTCAGTGGGGCGTTGTTCTCATTTACGGATTGTTGATTCTTGTACCGATCTTTTTGCCGCTACCGGATGAAACTGCCCATATCTGGTCAAATCTCACTTTGATTGCGCAATTTGCGTTCTGGGGTCTTTGGTGGCCGTTCGTACTAATCAGCATGGTGTTTATGGGACGGGTGTGGTGCGGCGTATTGTGTCCCGAGGGCGCATTGACTGAATTTGCCAGCAAACGTGGCCTTTTCAAACCTATACCGCGATGGATGCGGTGGGGCGGCTGGCCTTTTGTCGCTTTTGCGCTCACGACAGTCTACGGACAAATGATCAGTGTTTATCAATATCCCAAAGCCGTCCTGCTTGTCTTGGGCGGTTCCACTATCGGTGCCATTATTGTCGGTTATCTATATGGCCGTGAAAAGCGCGTCTGGTGTAAATATCTTTGTCCGGTCAACGGCGTATTTGGATTGTTAGCAAAATTGGCACCTTTTCATTACAAGGTGAATGAAGAGGCATGGCGTGCTTCCTATAATACCCATGGCAAAAAGACGATCGCGATAAATTGCGCGCCGTTAGTGCCGTTACGTGCAATGACTGGCGCGGCAGATTGTCACATGTGCGGGCGTTGTAGTAATCACCGCGATGCGGTGACGCTGACATGGCGTCCTCCAACCGTTGAAATAGTGTCCCTTGGCGCTAAGCAAAATAGCGTATGGGAAAGTGCTTTAGCTTTGTATGGATTGATGGGAATCGCAATTGGTGCATTTCACTGGTCGGCGAGTCCATGGTTCATCGTGATCAAGCAAGCGACAGCGACGTGGTTGATTGACAATGACATTATGTGGCCATTTGCTACCAACGCGCCGTGGTGGGTATTTACTAACTATCCTGCGCAAAATGATGTGTTTAGCTGGCTGGACGGCAGTCTGGTAGTTAGCTATATTTTGACGACCGGCTTGGTAATGGGCACTGTGTTGTCCGTACTGTTCGCTTTTAGTACATGGTTATTGGGCGGATGGGATCGTAGTCGCTTTAATCACTTGGTGCAGTCAACTATTCCATTGGCAGGTTGCGGCGTCTTTGTGGGGTTATCGGCCACCACAGTGACGCTATTGCGGGGCGAACATATTCCGGTTTTTTGGGCAAATGACTTGCGTGCGATTTTGTTGATTGCGACGACGCTGTGGAGCGCCTGGCTGGCGTGGCGTGTTACCGGTCGCTATATAACAGCGCCCGGCCGACGCTTGCTCGGTATGGCGCCGATAATAGCCGCCCTCGGGTGCGTGAATTTTGCGTGGTTGCTGATGTTTTGGATATGGTGATATTGCGTAAGGTATTTTCGCGAAGTCCTTAGCAGTCTGTAGCAACATTTTATGCCGTGCATCGCTGGCAATAGGCTTACGTAACAGGGAAGGTATGCTTTATATTCAGAGCGCAAATTCAAAAGTAAGTGTTGCGCCCCCATGACCCTACAATGAATTCGATTTCGATGGCACCTCTGCGGTGCCATTTTTTTTTGCCGGAGTTGAAGATTAACGAACGTGCCGCCGCAAATTTAACCGGAAGTACGTGTCTAATCTGCAAGTCTGGTGCGGGCAGGGTAGAATATGTTTCTTAAGTTGAGGTAAAGACGCATCATTATCCTGAATAATCGCGTACTCGCGTCATGTAAGTTTCCGAAGAAAACAGCATAAGGGTGCTACTCCGTCGTTCGAAGTAAACACCTATGCCTCTTTTAAACGCTTTAATCACTCCTATACCCCATCATGGTTCGTCCCCGGTTTCTGCCAGATAATTTCACCCTCATGCTCGTTACGACCGTGATTCTTGCGAGTTTTTTACCTGCTAAGGGCGAGGTCGCCCACGGTTTCAATTTGTTGACGACCTTTGCAATTGGCTTATTATTTTTCCTTCACGGTGCAAAATTATCGCGTGAGGCGGCAATTGAAGGTGCGATGCATTGGCGTCTGCATTTGACCGTGTTGACCTTTAGTTTTGTTCTGTTTCCTGTATTGGGCTTGATATTCAAGCCCGTTTTTTTGCCATTGGTGACGCCTGATTTGTACTTGGGGATTTTGTTTTTATGTACGTTACCGTCAACGGTGCAATCATCGATTGCGTTCACCTCGGTTGCTCGCGGTAACGTCCCGGCAGCGGTATGTAGCGCTTCGGCCTCTAATCTTATAGGGATATTTCTGACACCCGTATTAGTCGGTTTAATCGTGGTTGCGCACGGGCAGGGGCATGGTTCATTTGACTCGATCATGAACATCGTCTATCAATTATTACTACCATTTATCGCCGGACAGATCGCACGACGCTGGATTGGTACTTGGGTTGATAAGCATAAAGCGCTGTTGAAATTCGTTGATCAGGGATCGATTCTGCTGGTCGTTTACACCGCATTTAGCGAAGCTGTAGTGCAGGGGTTATGGTCGCAGTTGCCAGCTGTGTCTTTGCTCGGGTTAGTGGTCGTTTTGTCCGCGCTTCTGTTTGCCATGCTTGCGATAGCGACATTTACCAGTCGACGATTAGGCTTCAATAAAGAAGATGAAATCACTATCGTATTTTGCGGCTCGAAGAAAAGCCTCGCAAGTGGCATTCCAATGGCGAACGTCCTCTTCACCAGCCATACGGTAGGGATGGTGGTATTGCCGTTGATGTTATTTCACCAGATACAGCTAATGGTCTGTGCCGTTTTAGCGAAGCGCTATGCCGAACGGTCGCGTGTTCTCGCACCTCCAATCGTTGTGGGGAGTGACTCAAACTCGGCTTGATGTCAGTGTTGGCGACCGTCTGCGCTGAGACGATATCCGTAATAGTAAGCGTGTCATCACTATCACTCAGGGACCGAGCGAGAATAAGAGTAAAAAATAGGACAAGTAATTTGTCCTATTTTTCGCAAGTTCTTTGTATCCCTAAGTACCAATAACTACACTTTCTGCTGAACGCTATTAACTCTATTTGCTAGTTTGCATTAAGGTGCAGGGTTCGGCTGACGGGTATGAATCAATTCAATCTCATGTAATATCTCGTCGCTCAACGTCACTTTGACACTATCCAGATTGCTCTGCAATTGCGCTAGGGTGGTGGCACCTATGATATTGCTGGTCACAAAACCGCGGCTGGTCACGAAAGCCAAAGCCATTTGCGCGGGATCCAAACCATGTTTTTTTGCAAGGGCAACATAATCCCCGACGACGCGTTCGGCCTGTGGATTGGTGTATCGGCTGAATCGTTCAAACAGGGTTAAACGTCCGCCAGCTGGACGTGCGCCGTTAAGATATTTGCCCGATAAAACACCAAATGCCAAGGGTGAATAAGCGAGCAAGCCAACCTGCTCACGATAGGCAAATTCGGAATGGCCAATTTCAAAAGTGCGATTTAGCAAACTATAAGGATTCTGGATAGTCACGATGCGCGGCAAATCGAATTTTTCAGCGGCACGGAGAAATTGCGCGATGCCCCAAGGCGTCTCGTTTGAAATACCGATGTGACGTATTTTTCCTGCCTTGATGAACTCTGCCAGTATGGTCAGGGTTTCTTCGATAGGCACCGTATCCTCATCTGGTATATGGGTGTAATTTAGGTTGCCGAAACAGTTGACGCTACGATCCGGCCAGTGTAACTGGTATAAATCCACATAATCCGTTTGTAGCCTTTCCAGACTGCCATTTAATGCGTCGGTCAGGCCTTTGCGATCAAAATTATTAATGCCTCCACGGATATGCCGCGGATTGTGAGGTTTGCGCGCCGGACCCGTTGCCTTGGTTGCAATCAATACCTGATCGCGCTTGCCGGAACTTTTAAGCCAGCTGCCCAGATATTGCTCGGTGGAGCCTTGCGTTTCGGGGCGGGGTGGCACAGGATACATCTCAGCGACGTCTATGAAATTAACGCCATGTGCCAGCGCCATATCGATCTGCGAATGCGCCTCTGCTTCGGTGTTTTGCTCTCCCCATGTCATCGTGCCAAGTGTGATCTGACTTACCTTGAGATGGCTGTGACCGAGTTCGCGATATTGCATTGTGTGGTTCCTTTGGTCGCGACGGCACATGCGTTAAGGCGTATGCCGGTCGTGTCTATAAGCTGTTATTGGTGGCGTTAAATTATAGCGGTATCCAGTGATCGCTGCAGGTAGCCTTAATTCTGCGAAGCGCATCAGCAGTGCATTTTCTGTGTTAACCTTTACCTAAAGCATCACCTGGGTTGTCGGGGGCGACGCATAAATTAGTCGCATCATAAGCGGCCTTTTATACGCGGCCTTTTTTGCGTTTGATTAAGGCACCGCTTCTGCGACTGTGGCAGGCTTGCCAGGCATGGCGGGCGAGCTAGTGAGCCGATCGACCTTAAACAGTTCGGGAAATAACCTGATCCATAGTGCGACCACGACAAGGGTTCCGATTCCGCCGAACAACACTGCGGGGACCGGTCCTACCCACGCCGCAGTTATGCCGGATTCGAACTCACCTAATTGATTCGATGTACCAATGAAGACAGAATTGACGGCACTGACGCGACCTCGCATGGCATCTGGAGTTTCTAACTGTACAAACGAAGAGCGTACAACAACGCTGATCATGTCGGACGCACCCAGCACCGCCAACGCAATCAGGGATATGGTCATGGATCGGGATAGCGCAAATACGACGGTGGCCACGCCAAAAATCGCCACCGCGATGAACATGCTGCGACCAACGCGTTTGGTTAAGGGGCGACGCGTGAGATAAAGTCCCACTGATAATGCGCCCAATGCAGGCGCGGAGCGTAACAGGCCTAGCCCCAGAGGACCGGTTGCAAGTATGTCATGCGCAAATATGGGTAACAGCGCGGTCGCCCCGCCGAGTAGCACGGCGAATAAATCCAGCGAGATGGCACCGAGCACGGCAGGTCGGCTCCTGATAAACGCTATACCGGCAAATAGTGATGTTAACGTGGCTGGCTCCCGTTTGGGCAAAACGGTTTCTATTCGAATACGGCTCACAAGCACGCTGGCAAGAAGGAGCAAAGCGCTACTGATCGCATAGACGGCGCTTGCGCCAATGGCGTATATAAATCCCCCGAGTGCGGGGCCGATAATCACGGCAGTTTGTGTAGCCGACGCTGCCCAAGCGACGGCACGAGGCAGCAGCCTTGGCGGCACTAATCCTGGTACCAGCGCTTGCATGGTCGGCGATTCAAACGCGCGCGTGGCTCCGATAATGAAAACAATGATCAGGATCGCATCCTTGGTCAGCCACCCCTGAACACTGCCGATAGCCAGCGCAGCAGCGGCAACGCCCTCGATAAACAAACAGATACGCGCAATGGTACGGCGATCATAGCGGTCAGCGACATGGCCGACGACCAACGCTAGAAATAGCGCGGGAAGAAACTGCACCAGTCCAACTATACCGAGATCAAAAGCGCTTCCCGTCATTTGATAGACCTGCCACCCGACTGCCACGATTTGCATCTGGTTTGCCACAGTAGAGGCCACCCGCGCACGCCAAAATAATGAAAACGGCAGATGGCTTAATACTGAATCAGAGTCAGGGGAAGGGCACGTCTCGGTATTGGCTGACATTGGCAGGTAAGAATAAATGTAAAAAAATCAGGGACGAAAGATCGAGAGTTAAATTTTGTGCGTCGGGGTGGCATGTTCTGCCCCATTTTTCATTTTTCGGATACCGCGCTTATTTAAGTCTTTATTTCAAAGGGGAAAAGTGCGTTGATTATATTACTGTAATGGAAATTAATTATTAAAAAAGACAATATCGATTTTGGGCTCAAAGCGTTACTTCCCTGCGAAAAGCAGGGTTAAAGACCTGCGACTATGCGGAAGACCTGCACGATAAAAAATATTTAGGAGAATTACAGTCCCGTTACAGTCGCGCCGCATGCCGAAAAGCAACATTCCGATAGGGTGAGGGCGATGAAAGAGTGCGTAAGAGCGGAAAAGTGCCACAAAGAAACCTTACGGATGTTTTTTTTATCATGTTTTTAAAGATAATAATTGCATCATTTCACGTTTATCAGTTATAAAGATGGTAGAGCAAGAGGTCAACGGAATAACAGGAAACTCCCTTGCGCGATTTCTAGACATGATTGTTTGAAGAATACATTTATTTTTTTGTATTTTTTAAGAATTATCCGGTATAATGCGGAATCGTTTAGGATTCGAGCTAGTGGTGCAGTATTGGTCTGTCATTCCTTTCTTGCTTTAAACGATCTAACGGGCGCAAGCCCAACTTAACTGAAATAGGAAATGTAATGGCAACTGGTATTGTTAAATGGTTCAATGATTCAAAAGGTTTTGGTTTTATTACTCCTGATGAAGGCGGTGAAGATCTGTTCGCGCATTTCTCCGCAATCCAATCTAACGGCTTCAAGTCGTTGCAAGAAAACCAACGTGTTTCTTTCGAAGTTACAGCTGGCCCTAAGGGTAAGCAAGCTTCGAACATTCAGCCTATCTAATAGCTGAAGCAAGCGGTTTCTAAAAATCCCCGGTGCGCTGGGGATTTTTTTCGTCCTGCTTTTTCTATTGTTCCCTTCTCGTTCCTCTTTATCCTGCCTGACCGACAGGGCTTCAGTTGCTGCGCGTGCTCGCTGCAAGTTGTAAAGGTTTCTTCTTTTCCAGATGCGTTGCTTGCGGTGTTTTTGACCGGCTTTATTTTACATTGCTAGAACAGGCCATCGCCTCGTGCTCTGACAACACTTTTCAAAGAATATAAATAAAAATATGCTCTTAGTAGAGGCGGCTTAAGCTGGATGTAGCATTGGGTAGGTAAAGAGAAAAAAATGTGTGGCATTCAGGCCGAAATGCGCCAGGATCGCAGCCTGAAAGCCGCCAAAGTGATATGCCACGCCATAACCGACGCCAGCCATGCTTGCCAGTACAATCCATTGCCAACCACCTCCTGCGTGCGCCATGCCGAATAAAACGGCCCCTACACTGATCGCCAAAGCATTTTTATAGGGGCATCGTTTAAGTATGCGGCTTATTCCACCTTGTAAGTAGCCACGAAAAAAAGCTTCTTCAGCAAAAGAAACCAGCAAAAGATTGTTGAGCGCCCACACCCAGCTGACTGAAGGAAATTTAGGCGCCCACGCGACTAACCCCAGCGATACTGCCAGGGTCATGCATGCTCCTGTCGCGATTAGCATGCAGCTTATGCCCGAGATGAGCGACACCCGCAGTTCGTGCAATGGTCGAATCCACGGAAAGAGCAGCACCAGCCAGAAACCGGCTAACGGTTTATCCAGGTTAAGGTACATGGTGAAGGGGGTCGCATCTGCCGTGATGTGTTCTGGGCCAAAAACCTTGGGGTTATGAAAACCTGGAAACCAATGAAAACCGAGCGCAAGGACGAGGACAATAAATAGGGCATGCCCGAAATATTTCCAAGGCCACTTGCGGTACGCCGATACAGCGCTGGCAGCTAAAATAAGCAAAATGATGGGGATAGTTGCCGCTAAGCTGAGTTGGCCGTTCGCCAGTGCGGCACTATAACCAAAAATGAGCAGCGCCAGACTTAACAATCGAAAATTACAAAACGATGTCATGAAAGCGGCAAGAAAAATGGACGACCACTGTAATGCAAACATTACTTACTTTCCCATTAATAATTGATCCCGTGATCCTTATAGTTTGCCACAGGGAAAATAATAATGAAAATACCGTACCCTCAAATTGCGATGAAATTACGCCAGAAGTACCTGTAGAGCCCTAACTGACTTGACTGCAATGATGTTTCGCCGCCCCATATATTGCATTCAGATTTTGCTATTTTTATACTTACTTTTCGCAAAATGTTTCTCGTAAACAAATTTCCATCTCGTTTTTAGCCTTCTCAGCAGGCATCAAAATGCTTGTGCCCGATTCCATCCGGATATCGAAAATTAATTTGAAACCGCATACATGAAAACACTTCATCAAAGTGATGAAAAGGTTTAATCGCTTTGCTCCCGATTGTGCGGATAGTACGTAATATATATGTAATGATTTTAAAAATAACCAATTTGTAAGGAAGTTGTAAGGGTGGGCTGAAATGCTGCGTTGTCCGATATTTTTAGGTAATAAAACAAAAATGCAGATTTTGACAAAGTTGAATGCGGGAATGTGTTGATTTGAGAACCTCGGGCAGGCCCAAGCTAAATTTATACTAATAAAATCGGACTAACAAAGAATTGTCTCCATGCCGTGACAGTGACCAAAGTCAAGCGCGCAGGATGAACTTAAATAATAGGAAAGAGGAAGAGACCATGGCATATAAAACTAACGTATTCGTCACTGCTGCATTACTCACCTGGTCGATGGTCGGTGTTACCGCAGCCGTTGCCGCTGAGCCTATCAAAATTGGCATTACAGGACCGTTCACCGGTGGTTCAGCACCAATGGGTGTTTCCATGCGTGACGGTGTGAAGCTGGCCGTGGCAGACATTAATGCAAAAGGTGGGATTCTGGGTCGTCAGTTGCAACTGGTAGAGCGTGACGACGAGGCAAAAAATGAACGCGGCGTGCAAGTAGCGCAGGAATTAATCAATAAAGAAAAAGTAGTAGCCACGGTAGGTTTTGCCAATACAGGCGTAGCGCTCGCATCGCAACGTTTTTATCAGGAAGCCAAAATCCCCGTCATGAATAGCGTGGCCACCGGGTCTATCATTACCAAGCAATTCGTCGCGCCGGAAAATAAAGACAACTATATTTTCCGTACCTCTGCCAACGATACAATTCAATCAAAAATGATCGTTGACGAAGCAGTTGGACGTCTAAAATATACGAAGGTAGCGATTCTTGCAGATTCCACCAATTACGGCCAATTGGGGCAAAAAGATCTGGAGAAAGCCCTGGCAGATAAGGGCATCAAGCCGGTTGCTGTTGAAAAATACAATCTGAAAGATGTTGACATGACCGCGCAACTGCTCAAAGCCAAGCAGGGCGGCGCGCAAGTAGTGTTGACTTACGGTATTGGTCCAGAATTAGCCCAAATCGCAAACGGCATGCAAAAAATCAATTGGAAGGTGCCTATCATCGGCAGCTGGCCTTTGTCGATGGGTAATTTTATCGACAACGCAGGTAAAAACGGCGACGGTGCACGTATGCCGCAAACTTTCATTCAAGACGGTAATACGCCAGTCCGCAAGACCTTCATCGCTGCGTATCAAAAAGCCTATAAGGTAGATCGGATGCCTTCTGCCGTCTCTGCTGCCCAAGGGTACGACGCGATTTACTTGCTAGCGGCGGCGATGAAGCAAGCTGGCACAACCGACGGTCCGAAAGTTCGCGAAGCACTTGAAAATTTGAAAACGCCTGTTGAGGGTGTCATTACTACGTATAACAAACCTTTTAGCCACGACGACCATGACGCAATCAAGCCTGAAATGGTAAATATTGGTGTTGTTAAGGATGGCCGTGTCGTTTTAGCTAAGTGACACCACCAAGATACGTTTGTTGGCTTTGCTGTATGAACGTATATTGACGATCAGGCCAGTCCTTGCGATCCGGGGACTGGCTTTTTTCTTGCCACACCTTGGCATTTGTTATTGTATTTTTTAGTCTTTGAGGTAAACATATGGAAATTTTTCTCCAGCTGGTTTTTAGCGGCATTGCGTTGGGCATGATCTACGCTGTCATCGCTTTCGGTTATCAACTTACTTTCGCCACCTCCGGCACTCTCAACTTTGGACAGGGCGAAGCATTAATGCTGGGCGCGCTGGTCGGTCTGAGTCTGGTGGGTAACATTCATGGCGGTCCGTTTTTAAATTACTGGTTAATGATTCCGATAGTCATTATGTTTGGCGCATTGCAAGGCGTCGTGGTGGAATGGATCGGCGTGCGTCCGGCGATCAAAATCAAATCCGAGTTCGGCTGGATCATGTCGACCATCGCGCTGGCGATCATTTTTAGAAATGTTGCAGAAAACATCTGGGGCAAAGATGACCTGACGTTTCCTACGCCCTTGACAGCTACCCCGTTTGAGGTTTTTGGCGCAAGCGTGCAACCGATGCAAATCGTTGTAGTTCTTGGCGCGCTCGGGATGATGCTGGCGGTCGAGCTATTCAACCGCAAATCGATTTATGGTAAAGCGGTTGTTGCCACGTCCAACGATCGGGATGCGGCGGGGTTGATGGGTATCAACACCAGTATGGTCATTACGTTCTCTTACGCATTGTCGTCCGCAACCGCCGCCTTCGCGGGCGTATTGGTGGCACCATTGACCTTAACCGGCGCGACGATGGGCGCGGCTTTGGGGTTGAAAGCATTTGCGGTTGCCATCATCGGTGGCTTGACCTCGGGTATGGGCGCGATCGTGGGTGGCCTTATTTTGGGCATTGCCGAGACAGTGACAGGCTTTTATGTCTCCACGGGTTACAAGGAAGTGCCAGGTTTGGTTTTGCTTTTGCTGGTTCTGGCCGTTAAACCTGCCGGCCTGTTCGGTAAAACTGCTATTAAGAAGGTGTGATGATGAACAAAAAATCACTCGCACTGGGCTTGCTCGGGATCGTGGTACTGGGCGGGTTTCCGCTGGTATTCCATAATCCGTATTACATTCATCTTGCCGAAACCATTTTGATTTACGCCATCCTTTTGTTTGGTCTGGACATCGTGGTCGGCTATACCGGGCAGGTATCGCTCGGTCATGCGGGATTGTTTGGTATCGGTTCCTACACTACCGGCGTTCTGGTGTTCAAGCTAGGCTGGCCGTTTCTGCTCGCAGCGCCTGCCAGCTTGGTGGTGACCGCATTCTTTGGTGCTGTTATGGCCTTGCCAGCGCTACGTGTTACCGGGCCATATCTGGCAATGGTGACGCTGGCCTTCGGTACCATCACCGGCATTTTAATCAATGAAATGTCATTCCTTACTGATGGTCCAATGGGTATCAAGCTGAGCAAGCCATCCTTTGGGAGTTACAAGCTTAGCGAGGTTGAATATTTCTATCTGGTTGCAGTGCTGATGGCGCTGTCGCTGTTGGTAGTCCATCGGATTCTGAAATCGCATCTCGGACGCGCCTTTGAAGCCCTACGCGATAGTCCGATTGCCTCCGATTGTATGGGCGTGTCGGTATATCGTTACAAGGTCTACGCGTTTGTGATCAGCGCCGCACTGGCTGGTCTGGCTGGCAGTTTGTATGCGTATTCGGAAGAGTACATTTCGCCAAATACCTATAACTTCGAGTTGACAATTCTGTTCTTGCTGGCTGTGATCATGGGCGGTCGCAAGAGCCGCACCGGATCATTAATCGGCGCGGTCATTGTGGTGATGTTGCCGAGCTTGCTGTCGGACATTAGCCTGTTTCGAGATATTGCCACAGTGATTGCGGTCGCAGGGGTGGCGTCAGGCGCGTACCTGTTATTCAAAAAACGTAAAACTGCGCGTGAGATCGCGGTGCCGGTATTAGCGACCATTGGTCTGGCGATTTTTGCATACCGGTTAGAAAATATTACGGACTGGCGTTTGACGGTATTCGGCCTGATGACGTTATTCGTGGTGTATTACCTTCAGGACGGTATCGTAGGTTTTGTACGTGGCGTATTTGCCAAAAAAGGCCTCTCAGTTCACAAGTCGGTAGCAGTGACGGCTGTCGCCGATACCGTCTGGGCGGGAGCTTCCGGCACCGTTGAAATTGGTACCACTTTGCTCAGTGCCAAGCAATTATTAATGCAATTTGGCGGCCTGAAGGCGTTGAATCAGGTTGACCTGAATATCGTCAAAGGGTCGGTCCATGGACTGATCGGCCCTAACGGTTCGGGCAAAAGTACGATGATGAACGTCCTGACTGGCATCTATAAACCGACCGCTGGCGTGGTGGAATTTAATGGCAAGGTAATTTCTGGGTCGACGCCCTCAGCCATCGCTCTGGGTGGCGTGGCGCGGACTTTCCAGAACGTTCAGTTGTTTGGTGAAATGACGGCAACAGAAAACGTTCTGGTCGGCTTGCATCACACGTTCCAAAGCAATGGAGCGGACGTTATGTTCCATACGCGTCGTTATAAACAAGAAGAGCAGGCCGCGCGCGTGCGGGCCGCCAGCATTTTGCAATTTGTCGGCCTGGCAGATTTGGCGAACGAAGAAGCGCGCAACCTTCCATATGGCAAACAGCGTTTGTTGGAGATCGGGCGGGCTCTGGGGTTAAACCCCGAGTTGCTGCTGCTCGATGAGCCTGCCGCAGGCTTAACTGCACCGGACATTGTAGAGTTGATTGCCATCATCCATAAGATCCGCGAACATGGCATCACTATTATTCTGATTGAGCATCATATGGATGTCGTTATGACGATATCAGACACCGTGACTGTACTCGACTTCGGCCAGAAAATTGCCGAAGGCAAGCCAGCTGCAGTACAGGCTGATCCTGCGGTGATCGAAGCCTACCTTGGGGGCAGCGTTAGCGACCCAGAAGCGGATGCCCACGTCATACTACACACTTCCAGCGAAGCGGGGGCTTGAGATGCTTACAATTTCTAATTTACACGCCGCGTACGGCAAGGTGGAAGTACTGCATGGTATTTCTCTAGAGGTACCTAAAGGTAAGGTAGTGACGCTGGTCGGCTCCAACGGCGCCGGTAAGACCACTACCATGCGGGCCATTTCAGGTATGCTAAAACCTCGTACCGGAACCATTATGCTGGCTGGCAAAGATGTTACCGGTCTGGACTCGCATAAGATCGCCCGCGCCGGTCTGGCGCATTCGCCTGAGGGCCGTCGTGTATTTGCGACGATGAGTGTCACCGATAACTTGTTGCTAGGCGCGTTTCCTCGTTTTACTAAGGCACGTCCGCGCGGCGATATTGCGCACGATCTGGAAAAAGCGCTGGAGCTTTTCCCACGCCTGAAGGAGCGGCAAACCCAGCTTGCAGGCACCTTATCTGGCGGCGAACAGCAGATGCTGGCGATGGCACGTGCGGTGATGCTTAATCCTGAGGTTATTTTGCTGGACGAGCCATCAATGGGACTTGCACCGATTCTGGTCGAAGAAGTGTTTCGAATCATCATGCGCTTAAAACAGGAGGGCATGACGATGTTGCTGGTTGAGCAGTTTGCAGCGGCAGCACTGAACGTTGCGGATTATGGGTATGTTTTGGAAAACGGTCGTATTTCCGTGCATGGCCCAGCGGAGAAATTACGCAACGATCCCGCAGTGCAAGCGGCATATTTAGGAGGAGGGCAACACTAAGATAAAGCAGGTTACTGGCACTTTAACGTCAGTAACCTGCATAGTTGTAAAGGAAACGCTGGCCACACCTAGCCAGCGAATTTTAGAATGACTGCTATACAGGACGCGTCAGAAGGTGCGGTATCCGCCTCCGATTCGGCGGATTCGGTCTTCCCACCCTGCGTAATCCCCATCTATTTCAAACAGTTTTTGTCGATGCCGCTTTATCCTGTCTTGTAGACTTGGATGCCATCCATCCGCCACCCAGTACTACGACCATTCCGAAGATATAAGCGACATAGCGCAACCAGGGCACGCTATCCCAAAAACCGGCGATAAGCGGTTCGGTAACAATCATGTGCACCGCCGTATACACCAAAATCGCAGCACCGATGTAAATCGTCACCGGGAACTTTTCGATCAGCTTTAACGCCAGCGTTGATCCCCACACCATAATAGGCACCGAAATCAGCAAGCCAACGATGACCAGGAAAATACTGCCGTGTGCTGCGCCCGCGACGGCCAGAACGTTGTCTATCCCCATGACAGTGTCCGCAATAATGATGGTTTTCAATGCCGCTGCCATGCTGGTAATTTTGCTTCCTTCGATGGTGTGACCACTCGAATCGCTGAGTAACTTATAAGCAATCCATAGCAACGCAGCGCCGCCGAGCAGTAGCAGTCCAGGGATTTTGAGTAGCCAGACGACCGCGATAGTCATTATTACGCGGGTAACCACAGCGCCCAGCGTGCCCCAGATAATCGCCTTTTTGCGAAGATGATCAGGCAGATTGCGAGCGGCCATCGCGATCACGATAGCGTTATCCCCGGCGAGCACCAGATCAATGACTACGATAGATAAAAGCGCGGTAAAAAATTTGGCCATGTCCCAGTCGGCCATGCCCAGCATTGAAAATAAAGCTGAAAAATCCATAAAATCTCCGTCAACATAAATGTAAAGTAAAAGCCGCTTGCAAGCCGTATTAAAGCCGCATTTAAGGTGCTTTTTAAGCTGTAAACAACGCTAAACTCGAACAGAATGGAGGATGACAGGAGTAGTGAGGAGAAAGGTCGACACAATGCCTGCATGGATTCCATGCTGACAAAGGTCTTGCTCAACAGATTACCTGCATCTGTCATGGTAACCGGGCGCAAGCGTTGTGCTTGTTCCGTGATGACGACTACCGTGTAAAACGCCAATGTCGCAGAGAATATCCGGACCACATCAGCATTTGAGAGCTACTCCCCTTTGGAGGGCGCGGCACCTTAGTGGTACCGCTGGTGAGTAGTGTACTACATAACAATTAAGTGCAGGAAATATTGATATTGCGTTTTAGGGGGAGAATTGCTGATCGGCAGTTCATATGATGGCGGCACCTATAGGCAATTTATAGTAGTGTGTACACGTACACATATATAAATTGGGTGAAATCATGCACCGGAAGATGACAATTACGATTGACGAGACCGTTTATGCTGGTCTGCATAAAGTTATTGGACGTGGCAATATTAGCAAGTTTTTAGAAGGATTAGCGCGTCCATATGTTTTGAAAGAAGATTCTCTGGATGCCGGCTATGAAGCAATGGCGGCAGATGCTGCGCGGGAAGCAGAGGCCAGTGAGTGGTGTGATGCCCTCCTACCAAACGTTGAAAATGAAGTGCGATGAAGTATGGTGGGTAGAGTTTGCCTTGGCAGTTGGCATTGAAATTCGTAAAACACGGCCTGCGGTGATTGTAAGTAACGATGCAGCTAACCGACATATGTCGAGAGTACAAGTCGTACCATTAAGCAGTAATGTCGAACGTATTTATCCGAGTGAGACGGTAATCACTTTAGCTTGTCAAAAAAGTAAGGTAATGGCCGACCAGATCATGACAGCCGACAAAGTACGGCTTAAAGATCTGCTTGGAAAGTTAAGTCAGGCAGATATGCGTGCTGTTGAAACATCATTAAAATTCAACTTGGTATGGATTCAACCTAAAAGGTCGGGTAGCCCATTGTTCAAAACCAAAGTCCGTATTTGGGGCTGAGCGTAACTTAAGCACACCTCTTCAATCTCTATCATTGGACCTGTTGTTGGTCTATTTTTGTCTGGGCATAACTCGGTAAATACAAGCCCCAAAATCAACCCTTACCCCAATAATCCGCCTGCGCATACGCATGCCTTAAAAAATCGACAAAAGCCCGAATCCGCAACGGCAGATGCCGTCGTTGCGCAAACACGGCGTAGATGTCGTTCCCCGGCGCAGCAAAGTCATCTAGCACCGTGACCAGTTGACCGGACTCTATCTCCGTTCCCACCTCCCACATTGAGCGCCACGCCAGGCCTTTGCCGTTGATCGCCCAGTCGTGGAGTACCTGACCGTCATTACAAAACAGGTTACCTGTGACCTTAAGTGTCACAATTTTGCCGTTTTGGCGGAAAGTCCAGCCACGCTGACTGCCGTCGCTGCTCATGGCGAGGCAATTATGCTTGGCTAGCTCGTCCAATGTATGGGGTTTGCCGTGGCGCTTGATATACGCAGGCGATGCGACCACGATGCGCTTGTTATCGGCTAGCTTGGTGCCGATCAATGTGGAGTCGGCGAGCGTTGCAATCCGAATCGCGACGTCAATGCCTTCCCCTATCAAGTCCACCACGCGGTCATTCAGATTAAGAGTGAGCGTAACATCACGGTGTTCGGTCAAAAAAGACGGCATCAGGGGCGCAACGTGCTGCCGCCCGAATCCAGCGGGTGCCGAAATGAGCAAATGTCCGCTCGCATGCGCGCTTCGTTCGGAGACGGCCGTCTCTGCATCCTCAAGATCGGAAAGAATACGCTGGCAATCCTCCAGAAACGCCTCGCCTTCATTGGTCAGCGCGATCTTGCGCGTCGTGCGCTGGAGCAATTTGACGCCCAGACGCTCCTCCAAAGCATCCAGACGCCGACCGATCATCGCTGGCGCGATGCCTTCGGCCCGGGCCGCTGCCGAAAGGCTACCTTTGGCAGCTATTTCTACAAAGGTTGAAATTTGCTTAAATTGATCCATGCTGTAATTAGTTTCTATTTTCGACCGAAGGGTGCGGATGGCGGTCACAACTTGGCACGGGCTCGGTTATTTCTGAATACTTACAAGTTTCTACCACTTGTGACTAAAACGCATAGATCATATGATAAATGCGGTCACCTATGACGATTTAGTTTAAATATACTCTATAACGTAAAATCAAAATAATGGCATTTCGTAATTAGAATACCGAACATGGTGCAAACCAGAATGTAGCAGTGCACAATACGCCTCCACGGCTTAATGCACTAGCGGCATCAAAGTTGCCAGAATTTAATTGAAACCTAGCATTAAAATATCGAAAAACAGGAGCATTGCAATGACACAACTCACACTACCAGCAGGTTTAGAAATTAACGGTGCCATTCAGGCGGGTTACGCGGAAATTCTTACGCCGGATGCGCTTGCACTGGTTGCTAAACTCAGCCGCGCATTTGAAGCACGTCGTCAGGAACTACTCGCGGTCCGCGTTGAACGCGCTATTCGTCTGGACGCCGGTGAGCGCCCGGACTTCTTGCCAGATACCGCGCATATTCGCGACGGCGACTGGAAGATTGCACCGATTCCTCAGGCGCTAGAATGTCGCCGTGTTGAAATTACCGGTCCGGTAGAGCGCAAGATGGTGATCAACGCTTTCAATTCCGGCGCTGACAGCTACATGACGGATTTTGAAGACTCCAATTCGCCAGTCTGGGATAATCAGATCACTGGTCAAATCAATCTGCGTGATGCAATCCGCAAGACGATTTCGCTGGAACAAAACGGCAAATCCTACAAACTGAACGACAAAGTGGCGACATTGGTCGTGCGTCCGCGTGGTTGGCATCTGGATGAAAAGCACGTACTGGTTGACGGCAAGCGCGTCTCCGGTGGTATTTTCGATTTCGCTTTGTTCATGTTCCATAACGCCAAAGAACAATTGGCGCGCGGTGCTGGCCCATACTTCTATTTGCCGAAGTTAGAGTCACATCTGGAAGCGCGTTTGTGGAACGACATTTTTGTCATGACCCAAAATGAACTCGGTCTGCCACAAGGCACGATCAAGGCGACTGTATTGATCGAGACCATTCTGGCTGCGTTCGAAATGGACGAAATCCTGTACGAGTTGCGCGAACACAGCAGTGGTCTGAATGCCGGTCGTTGGGATTACATTTTCTCCTGCATCAAGAAATTCAAGCTGGACAAGGATTTCTGTCTGGCCGATCGCGCCAAGGTCACCATGACCGCGCCGTTCATGCGCTCTTACGCGTTGCTGTTGCTGAAGACCTGCCACAAACGCAATGCCCCGGCGATTGGCGGTATGGCTGCATTGATCCCAATCAAAAACGATCCGGAGAAGAACGATATCGCCATGGGCGGCGTACGTACTGACAAAGCACGCGATGCGACTGACGGCTATGACGGCGGTTGGGTTGCGCATCCGGGTCTGGTTGAATTGTCGATGGCCGAGTTCAAAAAAGTACTGGGCGATAAGCCGAATCAGATCAGCAAGCAACGTCCCGACGTCAACGTCACGGCCGCAGAACTGCTGGATTTCAAGCCAGAAGCGCCAATCACCGAAGCTGGTTTGCGTTACAACATCAATGTCGGTATTCACTATCTTGGCGCATGGTTGTCAGGTAATGGTTGCGTGCCGATTCATAACTTGATGGAAGACGCGGCGACAGCGGAAATTAGCCGTGCACAAGTCTGGCAGTGGATTCGTTCAACCAAAGGCGTGCTCGACAATGGCAAGAAAGTCACCGCTGAAATGGTCGTTGCGATGATTCCGGAAGAGTTGGCTAAGGTCAAAGCGCTGGTTGGCGATGGTGCTACTTATGATCGCGCTGCCACGATTTTTGAAGAGATGTCGACCTCGTCTTCGTTTGCAGAATTTTTGACATTGCCGCTATACGAAGAAATTTGATTAAAGTTTGGGCTTTAAACCCCTCTTGATTGATAAAAACCGATCTTAGGATCGGTTTTTTTATGGCGCAATGAGTTGCAATGACTTGCTGGGTAAGTCCATCTGCATCCGCCCATGCATGGTTCCGAAAGAGGCATGCACAGTAAAAGTTCTGCACATCTAATTGTTGCATATGAAATGCTACTTATGTATGATGCTTACATTGCTTACATTGCTTACATTGCTTACATTGCTTACATTGCTTACCTTTGTACTGACGAATCAGCGCCATGCAGCTAACTAAATTTACCGATTTCGGCTTACGCGTCCTAATGTATCTGGCCGCAATGCCTGCGCGTGAAATAGTCACTGTGGGTGAACTGGCGCAGCGTTTTGATATTCCCAAAAATCATCTGAACAAGGTTGTTAATCGGATGGTTAAACAAGGATGGATTTTGGCGACCCCAGGGCGTAACGGTGGCGTGCGCATGGCGCGAGCGCCGGAGACGCTACATTTGGGCGATATTTTAAATGTGATGGAAGGGCATACGCAACTGGTTGATTGCAGTCAGCCTTTATGTATTTTGAAAGGGAACTGTTATTTGAAGCGCGTACTCGATAACGGGCAGCGCGAGTTTTACACCAACATGAATCGCTACTCCCTGGCCGAGTTGGTACAGCCGGCAACTGCCGGACCTGAAACCGCTGCCATCATTGCGCGCATGCATTTTCAACCAACGATGGCGCAATAAGGTGGCGCACTGGGACAGCGCAACTAGTAACGCGCAGAGTTAGCCCAACAGGCCTCCTATTTTTTTGGTCAATAGCGCGCTTATGTCGCGCTGTTTTTTTATTCTAATTGTAGTATTTTAAATATACTAATAGGAGTATTCATGATTTCTGCAGCCGCTCGTCCTTACATTGACGCCTCCGTACCAGTATTACGTGACAACGGCGTGGCTATTTCCACGCGTTTTTATACCCTTTTGTTTAAGGCGCATCCTGAACTCAAAAATATTTTTAATATGGCGAATCAGGAAAATGGCAGTCAACAGCAAGCCTTAGCGAGCGCATTGTTTGCTTATGCGGCAAACATCGATAATGCTAATGCACTAGCACCGGTCATTAGTCGGATTGTGCATAAGCATGTAAGCCTCGGTATTCGGGCAGAACACTATCCCATCGTCGGTCATCATTTGCTTGCGGCGATTGGCGAAGTACTCGGTGAAGCGGCAACGCCAGAACTAATCGCGGCATGGGCTGAGGCTTATGGTGCATTGGCCAGCACGTTTATCGCCGAAGAAAAGAAGTTGTATGCATCGCACAAGATCACACCAGGACAACAGCGCGAGGTGATCGTTACGCGCAAGCAAATAGAAAGCGAAACCGTTACATCCTTTTATTTAGAGTCGGCCGATGGTTTGCCGTTACCTGCCTTCGTGCCCGGCCAGTACATCAGTATTGCAACGACCATAGTTGCTTTGAATTTACGGCAATTTCGGCAATACAGCTTGTCGGGTGCCACTCATCAGACGCACTGGCGTATCAGCGTCAAGCGGGAAGATAAGGATGAGCAAGGAAATCCAGCCGGAATGGTGTCTAATTTATTGCACGCAGAAGTCAACGTCGGCGATAAATTGTGGGTCAGTCCAGCTTGCGGCGACTTTGTGATCGGTACAGACACTAGCGTGCCCTTGATTTTGATTAGTGCAGGCGTAGGCATCACGCCGATGATGAGCATGTTGCACGGCAGTTTGCAGCAGATGCCTGCGCGCGCCGTGCATTTTTTATACGCGACGTTGGACGGACATCATCATCCACTAAAAACTGAGCTGAATGCGTTGAAATCAGCATCGCGCTTGCCGCAACAAGAAGCGATGCTTACCACTTATTTTGCCTACGCGACACCGACAGACGCAGATCGGGCCGCCAATGATTTCGACCACGCGGGTTATCTGGAGCTTAATCAGGTGGATCAGGCGCTATTGCCAAAAAATGGCGATTACTATTTGTGTGGCCCCACCGTTTTTATGCAAATCCAGCGTCAGGCGCTTCTCGCTAGGGGAGTCGCGGCCCATCAAATTCAGCAGGAAGTATTCGGTCCGGCGTTGCTGGAAAATTTGCAGTAACAGCAGGGAAGGCGTGACGTAAAGCAGCGCACTAATTGCCACGACCAACGTGAGGGGGATTAATATAAATAGGTGAGCAGGGTTGAGATATTACCGAAACAAGGCGAGACATATCGAAATATAGAGGCGTCGATTTGTAAAAGCGTTACAAAAGTTGCCCCACATTTCATTCGTAGCTTTCAACTTGAAGTTGAACTTGCGCGCTCTTCACCTTTCGAACGGCAATCTACAGAAGCTGCCATTTATCCGAATAGATTGTCTAGACCTGGCCTTGCGAAAAATTGTGAGGGGGCACCATTTTTGACTTGGTTATAACTATTGAATCGTTTGCTCGAGGTCACTAAGCAACAGAATTTGCGAGCACGAGTAATCCCAACATAATGCAGATTTAGACACTGCTGTTCGTCATGATAGTGGACATCCCAATTACCTTCGAGGACTATTCGACGAGGCAATATCCAGTCATATAAATCTAAATGAAAAACGATTTTAAATTCAAGACCCTTAGACTTGTGTAAAGTGAGAATTTGTACTTCGTTATCTGCGATAGGTGCGAATGACGCCAAGTGAGTGGTACTTTCAAATACTTGCCGAAGTAACGTTATTGACTCTTCCGAAGGCGGTTTACCTGTTAGCGCCAAAATTACCGGTAAAGTACTACTCTCAAATTCGTCTTGGCTACATAGCCGACAGAGTTGAATTGCTATACGAAGGGCATTTCTGACATCGACGGTAAACTCTAGAGGGGAAAACTCGCTAATTAGGGATTGGGCCGTAAGTCTAGTATTAAACCGATAGGTTAACAAACTCTCAATGATTCGGGAACTCAGGGAGGTAGAGTTAGTGAATGGATTACTAAAAAAAACTCTATGAGGAATCCCAATATTTTGGCTAATTAATTTCGCCGTATTTTCACTTCGAACCAAAATACCGACGTCCCTATTATTGATAACTTGATATCGCGCTTTGGTAGCATTTAATTGGTTTGCTATCCAACTCGCAATCTCAATTTGGCTTCCAGGCAAATGTCTTCTTATTATTGCGACTTCGGTTGACGGGAGTAGCGGATGATCTTGTGAAAGCAAACGATTGGCATAATTGGCTATAGATGGGTGGCACCTATGATTAACGCTTATTGTGAATGCCTCAAATCCGCTTCTACTGGCTGATAATTCTGCAAGAAACTCTGGAAATTTACCAGTAAATCGATAGATGGATTGATCTCCATCACCCACAGCCACCGCAATCAACCCTAAGTCACGCAATTTTAGGAATAAGCCATGTTGAGCCTCCCCGGAATCTTGGTATTCATCTATGAAAACGTGCGTATAGGCGGATTTTATGTATCGCTGACATGATAGTGATGTATTTAAAACATGAACCGCCAAAATACCCACTGCTTCTAATAAAATAATTCCATCTTGAAGGAGGTGGTATATAGCTCCAATAATTTCTGCTGTGTCGCTTGTTTTTAGAGGCAGCCTGCTTTCAAAGTCCGGAAACAAGGCTTGTTGACTTGACGAAAGGTCAGCAAATCGGGACACACTAATTTCAAGACTATTAGAAATTATTACCATGTGTTTTATAAACGGCAAAATGATTCTGCCAATACAAAATTTATCAATAGTCCCAAAAAAACTACCTTTTACGTCGAGATTTCCCGCCTTGCATCTATCACGTAATTCATCGCTGGCTTTATTGGTGAACGATATCGCGATAACACCTTTGTAAGAAGGAAGACTGGCAGTAAGTGTACGGATTTTTCTGGAAATCACCTCGGTCTTGCCGCTCCCAGGACACGCAGTGACCACCATATGGCCGAGATAATCTATTGCTAATACTTGTTCGGCGGTAGGAGTGAATTCGCTCATAATTAAATAAGGGTTAAAGCAACACAGAAATTAAGAGGTTTGGCGACTTCCCCTCCGCCGAGTCCCGTCAGTGATACACCTGGGTCCGATAAAAACTCCCGCATCCGAATCGCTTTTTTACCTTGAAGGTATTTGATTGCAAGTTCAGAGGTGCCCTTAAACAAAGCAAACTCAGCCGGTAGCTCCTCTGCTAGATCGTGTTCTAGGTCAGTCTTTGATAAAAATATCCCAAGCCGATTAATTACCGCCGATGTGCTAGACCACGCGCCGTCGGTTAATGAGTCGGAATGAGTATAAGGCATAGGCTGATGGGCTAAGGGAGGTTCACCAACCAGATTCCTACACCGATTAATTCCAGCCAGTTGCCTTAAAATGATTTTAGCCGTAGCGGGACCAGTCGAAATATCAGAGATATCATTATCTGTTCTCATGGACCAAGGTATGTCCATTGCATCAAGGATTTTGATATAAACTTCAAACTGAGCGCCATCTACGGACAAGATGGATATATTGTAATAATCAAGGTCAATGTCCAAATGCGCTGCCAACATGCGATAAAAAAGCATCTCTGAAGGACCTTCTACAAGTAACACGGCACTTGAAAAAAATGATTCGGCAGGAAGAATGCTCATCCGATAACCCATGTCGCCCCATGCTGCATCGATGCAAGACGAACACCCTCCGCTGGCAGCTTGAGTTGCACCATTTTTAGTCAAAAGACGAATAATCGAGTCGGGCTGATAATTTGCGACGATCTGCGGGGAGTGCGTGGTAACAATAGACTGGCCCGGCAATTTAGAAATAAGGTAGGTCGCCAGTTTTCGCTGTTGGTGGGGATGAAGATGCGCCTCTGGTTCTTCAACGCAAAAAATTACCACCTCATTATCCATGTCATGGTCACGAGTACTCTTGGCTTTCCAAAGCGCCAGTAAAATCTGGTTATTGCGACCATCGCCACCTAGCATCATTTTGGCACCACTCGAACTTGCTGCAAGCTCAAGTTTCTCAATGAATTGGCTAACTTCAATAGAGCCAGTGTCGAGTTGAACAGAGTAGTTAGCATTTTGATGCGCTAGCGCCTTCAATTCGGTATTCAAATCTCCTGTCGCTGCCGACACATAGTTGAGATTGCGAACCCGTTGATTTATTCCATTTAACCCTCTCCCGATCTTTTTAAGAATCTTGTTATCAGCTTGCATAACAGCTTCTGTGCGGTTGTCCTGAGCTAAGCGGAGAAGGTGACGCTTCTCGGTCTGTATATATTTGGTTAAATCCCTTTGTGAATTGACAAATCGAAGATTCAAATATTTTAGATAGTAGCGAGCCGGTATCTCTTCGAGATTTGCAAGACTGGAACCTACAAAAATCTTGTGCTGAAGCGTTTCTCTAACGGCAGAGAATTTGAAATAAGTTTCTTCAGCGTCGCTGATTCGCCCTGGTAGTTGCGAAATAATAGCATCCTGCTGAACTTCAGAAAAATGTATGATTATTTCGAATTCATTGGCCTGAGCACCGGTCGAATCGATATGAAAATCAAGTTCAGAAGGCTCAATGTCGACTTCTGAAAGTGATTTATCTAGCAACAGGCGCATCGCGTAAATGAGATTTGTCTTTCCTATATCATTTGAACCAATTATTAAGGTTTGTTTCGCAAAAACAATTTGCGCATCAGAGAAATTGCGGAACCCCTTCAGATGCATCGTTTTGATATACATTTTTTGGTAACCAAGTTTAAATAATGGGTTCAGCTTGACGAGGCCAAGCCTATGAGATATTTAGTTATTTTTATGACAGTTTCATTAATATAAAGCAAATACATGGCGAAGTAGCTTATTTTCGAAAAAAGTTGCACTAGTAGTTGTGTATGCGACATTTTACAAAAATAGACTCTTCGTTCGTTCCGCCACGTGAGAAGATATTTTTAATTGAGACAGATAAGCTGACGGCCTCTTTAGGCTTTAAGAGCTTATGCTTAATCAATGGGGGAGATTAGAACTGGGTTCCGTTTTAACTAGGCATTCTCACTATTTGGCAACACTTAAAATCAATCAATCAAACAACCGCTCCTGCCGCCGATTTACCTCCCGCTTATGCACCCGCTCAATCAACTTCCGCATCCCACGCTCAGTCATCCGAAATTTCCTCGCCAAAGTGTCATAGTTAAACCCAGTAAACTCCTCATAAATAAGCAAGTCCCGCTCCGACAACTTAAACAGATAATCCTTCGGAAAACTAAAATGCTGCCCGCCCCAATGATCCGCCATATGATCCGCGATGGCGGAGGCAGCCTGATTGGCGACCTCTTCCGGTATACCGTGGTCCGTCAATATGCCCGAGGCATGCGCGGTCATATCCAGCAATAGTTCATGACGCCGAGATTCCATACGATCCGATTTCATAATGGAGGTACTCCCACTTTCACCACGCGTTTGCGCCAGCGCTTCAATTTTTCGATGGTAGACTGCGCTTGCTGACCATTCAGCCATTGCAGCGCATCCGCGCCGGTCTCGCGCTTGACCCAAGCGGTCAACGCCGCCTCGCTGGCATCGCGAATATGTCCCAGGTTAAATAACTCCAACCAAAGACCACGCAGCATTTTTGACTGATCGTCGTCCGCTTGGCTCCTGTCTCCCGCTTTGGAACGCACCTTGAAGCCCGAACGCTTGAGGTGTTCCAAAACCTTACCCAGTTGTGGAATGCCCATTTTTGTCGTTGAGTCCGGCAGTTCCAAACCGGCCAGCATGGCGCGGTACGTGGGATCGTCCAAACCCAGTTGGGACTTGGCAATATGGATCAGCTGAATAAACTGCTGGCGATTTTTCATAGGGTGATATCCATCATGGTTAGCTGCTCATCAGTGCCGGACCGCCACATCCGACAGACCGCGCTACTAACCCTCTAATTAAGAAGGTCCGCGGCGCGGTTTCACAAGCGATTTACTGGAGAGCGTCTTTCAAGGATTTCGCCACCACAAAGATCGCTTTAGTTTTGGCTGGAATGTCGAGCACGTCACCGGTCTTAGGATTGCGGCCTGTACGGGCTGCACTCTGTCTGGTCTTCAACTTGCCGATCCCCGGCAAAGCGATGTCGCCGCCCAAAGGCAATTGTTCCTGGACGATTGCGCCCACAGTTTTAAGAATGCTATCGATATCGCTCTTGCTGATATCGGTCCGATCGGAGATTGCTGCGACTAGTTCTACTTGATTCATCGTGTTTTCCTAAAAGTTTAAAAGTTCCCCGTAACGTGGGGTATTCGGATCGCTCCTGAGTGAAAGGTGTAAGCCCATGCGACCTGCTACTGTTATCTTCGATACTGCGCCACCGGTAGCTGGGCGCTGGACTAACTGTATTACCAATACGTTTTAATCAAACCGCAGCAATATCCAGACTGACCGCCACATACTGATCAGTCTCCCCAACGCGCTCATAAAACCGCACGTATTGTTTACTGCCGATAATCTGAATAGATTCCGCAATCGCCTTCATCGCACGCTGCCAGCGGTCGTCGGCGATCTCCAGACGGCGCAACGCAAGGATGCGGCCCGTGTTCAGATTGCCCTCCTTATCGGTATTAAACGCCTCCTGCACCAGCGTCTTGATCTCCGGCGAACTACCCTGACTCCAGTCGGCGATACATTCATCGACCAACGCCTTCGCCGCCTGCAACCGTTCATCGAAAGTAATCTTGTCGGCACTCGCCACCGACAATTTTGCACCACCATCAAAGGTGAACAGCGTCACGTTGCCCTTTTTGCCGCCAAGCTTGACGCCATACTCTTCGCTGGAAAGATCAACAAAAGCGGCCACATCGCCGAATACCGTATTTTTAAAATCAGCGATTGCGCGATTCAAAACCTTGGCCTTGACCATCAACTCCTGCACCAATTTGTCCCGCGTAAGATCGATCGGTTTGATCAATGACACCGGAATCAAGTGGCCCCGCGCATCCTTCCTGTAGCCTTCAGGCAAATCCGATAAATTCGTCATCATCAAGCCCTCACCGCCGCGGCCACCAGCTCGCCGGTAATGCGGGAAGCGCCGATCTTGACCGCCTCATTCATCGCCCCGGCAACCAGATTGTTCACGGCCAGCGGATAGCACAACGATTGCGTGCGCACCGAACGATTGGTCTTACTGCCCTCAGTGCTGGAAATGCGTAAGCGATTACGGATTTCATCTACCGCGCTGACATCAAACAGCGCATCAAAATCGACCTCAATGCGCACAAATTTATGCCGCAAGTAAGCCTCGACATGGTTATCCAGCGGCGGCAATTTCACCAACTCGCAGCGCTGCACGACCTCCCGGACTTCGGGATTATGCTCAGAAAGCTTCCACTCCAATTCGGTCTGGCCGATCAGCACAATCGCCAACAGTTTTTTAAACCCTTCCTGTAACTCAAAGAAGCGCTTCAAATGTTTCAGCGTAGGAATAGGCAACCCGTGCGCCTCTTCAATTACCAGCACATGCTTACGACCCGTCTGAGCCGACGCCCGCAACATGTCATGCATCTGCCGCGCACGCGCTTCGCTCCCGCGGCGGGGCTTGGCGTTAGGATCAATCGTCTGAATCACGGCTGCGGCGATATCGATGGATTTGAGTGCCTTACCCTTGGCGTCGTTGTCCTCCAGTCCCAGCACGTAAGGCTCAATGACCGTAATCGGTTCCTTATTAACGTTGATCCATTCGATCAGGTCATGCCGCAACGTCGATTTACCCGCGCCCGACTCGCCGATAACGGCCAGCATCCCTCCGTGTTTAGCCGTCTGGCGAATCGTTGCCCGGACATAGCGGATGTCGTCCGACAAAAACACATCGGCATCACATTGCATTTCATCTGTGAATGGGTCACGTGGAATATGGAACCTCTTTTTTGCAGCACTGGTCAGCGTATGTTTGCGTAATAGCATATCGGCAGACTCCTTTAGGTTAGTGGATTGGGGTTGCTCGTTTTCTGTCCTGGTACAAAGTCCGGTAGCAGAATCATCATTTTTAAAAATGTTAAGGATGTGTCCGTCATTCCCGCCATGACCAAATACAAAAGCGATGATTTGCGCCTCGATCACTTTGCGGTCAGTCAACTTCGGCCAGTCGTCGTGATTAATGATTTGCGCCAATGTCGGCTGGCTCATCATCTTGCCGTTGGATAACTGCAACTTCACGGCAAGCGCGGCCTGAGGCAGACGCAACTCAACCAGTACGCGTTTTAATTTGAGATACATCAAGGCACCTATGAGAAAAAATTTAAGTATTGAAGAACGCTTGCTTTTTAACGAAACTTTGCTGGATGCGATTCTCTGGGGACAGCTACTAGACGAGCCAAAACAACGTGCTCTAATCGCTAATCAGCTCTACACAATGCTTGATGCAGCGCAACGACACGGCACTCTCCCAGAGCGTGTGCATACCGCGCTATATCAGACCGCAGACGCGCTGGCAGGCATTGATAGCTGTCCTGATGCGTTAAAACCGACGCTACGATCCGCTTTACCGTAAGGTAATCACCGCGTAAAAACGCACCGTGTACGTGACCAGTCGGAAACAACATCGAAGAGAATTGCGTGCGTCCTCTGAGATTTATTTTTCTGATCACAGCACCACGTACATGGCTGAGTGCTTTACGTTTAATCTTGCATGACATATCAATTCCTATAAAATTTACACAGCCCGCAAGCCACCAACCGCGAGGCGCGGGACGTCTTGCTCGACATTGCTAAATTGTGCGATCAGTGCGGCGATCTGATCCTCTGGAACGCCCCCGGCATAACGTGCGCTAAAGAAGGCATTTTCTTCATCCGATAGATAGCGATCAATACCGCGAACAATGCGCAACATTGCGGCAGGCGCCGTCAACATCGGGACGTCAACCTGCACCGGATTAGCGATTTCCAATTGCTCACCTTTACGCGGGATATACGCTGGCAAGGGTGTATCTTCAATACGTTTATAAGGATTTATGCGTCCACCGAACGCTAGTTTTTTCGCCTTACGCGACGCCGCTGCATCGCTCAAGCTAGTCGTGCCGGTCGCCAGCATTTCGATTTCTTTACGAGCGGTCTGTGCTGGCGTATCAGCGTGACGCTTATAGTTCTCACTGATTATTGCCGCATTGACGGCAAAGCCATGCTCGTTCTTCTCTATGCGTTCAAGGACGAAATACAGTTCATGACCATCTGCACCGACGCCAATAGCTTGTATGCTGTTTTCACGCCAGGGATTGCAGCAAATTAAAATCTTCTGGCGCACCATCACATCCGGTACACCCGATACATCCCATTCGGCACCGTCGTATTGCACGGTCAAAAAATCAGAGACGATACGCGTTACTGGCGCTGATATTGCCAACTCTCGCAACACCTCTGTCGGCGGTGCAATACGCAGTTGATCGGCAGTGATTTGCATCCAAGATGCATAACGCGTTTTACCCGTACGTGAATGGATCGCCGTCGCGTTGTAATAGCGCATCCATTTCCAGGCCAGCGCATTCAACTCTGCATAAGAATTCACTGCCCATAATTTCAAGCCAGATTCAAATGATCGTTCGACCATGTCCTGTGCTTTTTCGACTTGCCCTTTAGCGCGTGGTGCGTGCGGTTTATTAATCTGCACCCGTATTTGCAGGGAGTGACATAGATTCTTAAACACCGCACCAGTATTGGCTGATCCTGGATCAAGCATCAGCATATACGGCACACCATGGAAAGGATCAGCACCGCGCGCCACCATCGCAGTGATTAATACATCGGCCAGATTCCCGCCGGTTTCACCACCCGGCACATACATGACAAAAATGGTGCCGCTGGTGTGGTCAGTGATCACGTAACGCCAACAGGCTTCATCTAACGCACGTTTTAGATTAGCCGGTTTGTTAGGGTAATACTCCTCTTTATGCATTATCTGCAAACCATCATTCTTGCTCCCCGGTGTAACCTTCAGGTAATACAGAACGCAACGCGAAGCGTCTATTTGCCAGACGTGGTTAGGGTGCTTTGAAGCCAGCCGAATCGCTGGGTCTGGTTGTAGTAACTGATCGGGATGCAGCTTATAAGTTCGCAATCCGGTGGCGACTGCTGTAGTCGATAGCATGCGTAACTCGCCCGTCGCCGGATCAGTTCGTGCCGCTTTAATCAAATCATTGGCGCGTAACATATCAATAGCCTCTTCTACCGATTTCAAGCGTTTATTGTTCTTGCGCATATGCTCAATTAATACTGCGGATATCAACATGGCTTCGTCCCGGGTTAATGCAGTTTTACCCGCATCACTACGGCGTTTGCGCGGGGAAGTTACTGCCACATCCTTGATTTTTCTGTGTAAAGTACCCAATGAAATACGCAGTTCAGCACATGCGGCGGCATAGATCGCACCCTTGGTGCCCTGCGGCGCAATACGTGCGCGTTGCGCGATATCTACCAGACGCTCTGTCATGGCCGCACTCATATCTACTCTGCCGCAGTTGACAAGCTGACGTCCGCGTCATGCATCCACGCTGGGAGTTGATTGCCATTGGCGACCTGTTTGATACCCAACTCACCGCGCACCTCAACAATGCAGCGTTCCAGTTGCGCCAGAATGCCGGACATGTATTCGTCGTGATTGGCGTCATTTTCCAAGGCGTGTGTTTGTAATTGCTTAAAGCCGTCACGGATGGAGCCGCGCACCAAGCCTTCCGCCTCAAGGGAAAATTTGCTGCTTTCGCTGCGTAGCTGTAAGCCGATATCGTCTTGTGTCGGTGGTGCGATACGGGCTTGTTTGGTGTCTAGTTTGATGTATTTTTTTGTAGTATCGTCTAACACATCATTGGTGGCTTTGTGTTCGGCGCGTTCCTCACGCAGAGCAGCCTTAAGCTCACGGCAAGACATGCGATCAAGAGCATCCAACTTTAATCCGGCAATCGTGCCGCCTTCTGCTAACGCCATTAAATCGCCGTCATCCTCAAGCATCAACTCATAAAGTTTTGCCTTCCCCAAAACGGACAACGTTGTCCGTTTTGATTGCAATGCCGGATTCATAAACTTGACTGCTGCCGACATCATGCGTCTCGCAGCACGTTCGTTTAGGCCAAGTTGTTGTTCTACAATTTCTGTAAAAATGCCATGTGGTTCATTTTCTTTTAACAGAATCAAACGTTGACCCGCATCTAGCATTGCCTCGGCACTTTGGGACATAAAGAATCTGGCTTCCTGCACAACGCGTTCGCGGTTATATTCCAGCTTATAACCAAGCTGCTTGGCAACTGTCGCAGTTTGTTTGCCAAGCATTGCGACTGCATCGGCATCACTGTTCAATTGTTCAGTGTCGATATTTGCTTCAAGCTCTTCGATAACAGTAGTATTAGTTGGTTTACGTGCCATGCTGTTCTCCATTAATCAGGGGTGCGGGAATAACGATTGCGAGTTTCTGTAACGCGTTGCTGAGCACGATCCATTGCTTCCAGCATCGCCAGCGCCTTCTGCGGTAGGCGTGGCGTCAAGCGCCAGCGATTGGTATCGACTATCTGTTCGGCCATACCAGCATCCTGCAAATTATGTAAATCGCGCAATGCGACAGGAGGTGCAGTGTCCATCCACTTGGCAACGTCGGTTAAAGTGACGCCGTTCATTTCGTGGCCAAAAAGAAGGAGAAGCAGTTTCAATATGCGTTGCTGGCCGACATTGGTATAACTGGTCGTCATATCACCGGCCCGTCAAATTGAAATTCCGGGGCGGCATGCTTAATCACGTTTGCGTGATGAAAAGCTACTTGGTTCAAATGGGTCATTAATGCATCGGTGGTCGCACCAGCGTCCGCCTTACCGCTATAAAAGTCCGTCAAAAGCTGCAATGCAAAGCCAAAGCCGTTATGCAGTTCCACCACATCAGCGTCAACCAAGGCCCGTCCGGTAGGTATTTCGATTAATAATTTGTTATCGCTGGCGGCCATAAAGCGGGTGACAAAATTGATACCGCACGCCATTTCGTAGGGGTGAACCATGTTTGCAGGGATACGACCATTCTGAATCCATTTATAGATCGTCCAGTGGTCGGTGACGCCCATTCTGACAGCGATTCCCTCTATGGACACGTTGCGGCGCTCTCGCGCATACTCCTTGCAAAGTTCCAATGCGTGGCGAAGACTCGTCGGTTGCACACGCTTCCAATTCCGGCTGTGACTTGCCTTCATATGTAATCCTTTGATTTTTGGCATTCCAAACAAAAAATTGCTCTGGTACTATCCAATATCTCTCGGTTAAATTAACCTTTAAGCCTCAATCACTTGTGAGGCACAGATGACGAACGAAACCGATTTTCATGAACTGGCGGGCCGTCTTGAAGGGACGGTTCGGGCTTTGATGTTGTTAGCTGCAAAACTTGAGCTTGCGGGGAGGCTGGATGGTCAGCAGTATTCGAAGGACTTGCGCCAGGTGGCGACAGCGCTCCGGTTTGACGGGGAGCATCTGTTACCGACGCAGCGCACGATGAATGAAATGGCAAATGCAATGGATGCAGCGAGAGAACGTCGCAAATCGCAGTAGCTAGCGGGAAACCGAACTTATCAAAGGTCGCCATGGTCTATGTCACGCAACTACCGACTGCCGACACACTTCGCCTTCTTTGAGGCCAAGCGCGACGGCAATGTTGTGACACTCGCCACGTAGGCATTTTCGTTTTGGGTTGGTGTCGTTATCGTTAACGATATCGATCACCATGTTGGCGCTGTAGCCATTCTTCTTGGCCCATGCGGTGTAAGACAAACCTTTGAAGGCAAATTCTTCACGGATTTTTATACGTGTTTTTGTCATCGTGCTGTGTCCTTTTTTGTGTGCGCTTATTTGCATTAAGTTGGTATTACGTGAATTGATGGATATAAGTATGGGTACAAAAGTACCCATAGTCAACATAATATTTTAAATTATGAGTACAAATATGGGCATTGGATTACGACTTAAAGAAGAGCGCGAGCGACTCGGCATGAGTCAAACCGAATTCGCAGCGCTGTGCGATGTAGGCCGAAAAACACAATTTAACTACGAGAGCGACGAGAGATCACCGGATGCCAACTACCTGGCGGCGATCGCGCAATCTGGTGCGGACATTGGATACATCGTCACTGGCAGGCATAGTGACGCCAAGATTGCGCAAGGCACTATCGTCAACTGGACGTTGCTGGAGCAAGTCATTGTCGGCGTAGAGGAATTTCTGACTGAACGTAAAGCCAAACTGAAGCCGGAAAAAAAGGCGGGTCTGATCCGCGTCTTGTATGCCAAATTTTCAGACGACAAGAATCTCGACCAGACCCGATTCAATGATTTTATGGATGCGGTGATGACTACCGTGTAACGACAATAGGAGGTAACAGCAGGTATGGCAAAAGAAGAACGAAATCAGATAAAAGATTTTTTAGAAGATTTGATGCCGGAGGAGACGGGGGACGGGGTTGGCAGACATTACGAAGTACATACTGGCGGGGATTACGTCGGTGGCAATCAATACCACGCCACCAATTACATTCAGCCCAGAAATAGCCGTCGTCTCACCCGTGAGGAACGGCGCTCCCTGAATGATATGGTTAAAGAACTGGCCATAAATTTTGGAAACTCCGGGGAACAAACCTGGACAGCTATTCACCAAATCCTGGGCGTCGATAACATCGAGGACATGCACCTTGATCACTATATTCCGGCAAAAGGTATTCTTCGGTTACTACTAAAAAATGCCCAATCAAGCAGGGATGCAGGCGATGGCACTAATACTGCTTCGCTGCGTTTTTTAATACGTCAGTCAAATGATGCACTACGAACGCAGACCCATCGGAATACTACTCTGGCAGCCTTACTCAAAACTTCAAAGGACAAGGTCACGAACCTAAAATTCGAGATTAGAGAAAAAACCGACGAAGTACGAAACATGGGTATCAAACTCCAGTGGGCATTGGAGGATTTAAAACGATCGCCATCGGAATACAGCCGCCGAAAATCTACTCATGCATCGCCTGCCAATGGCCGCAAGCATTTGCTGGTAATTTTCCTCACCGCGGGAACGACCGCTGGCGCTATTTATTTATTTTCACTCGCTAACGCGGCGTAGTCCGCATCAAAGCGGCTGGCCAACTTCAAAAAGGTATTAGCGCGTAGTCGCAAAGCGAATGCGGGCGGTACGAAGCGAATGAATCCGCGAAAGGTTAACGCACATACGGCCACAAAATAGCTTGTTCGATCCAAGAACAAAACCAAACGAAAAACAACCGTAACGTGCGCCTGCGCAAAATTTGTCGATACTTTGATTATTAAATTTTTTAGGATAAACATGCAGACTGTTTTAATCATTACTCTGTTGGCAACCTTGACCGTAACCTTATCCGGTTGCGCCACCAAAAATTACGGTCGTCTCAGCGGCGTCACTGATTATGAAAAGCGCTCACTGACCTGTCGTGAAATAAATATTGAGATCGCGCGGACCGAAGGCTTTGTTCAAAAGGTTGATACCGAAAGCCAATTTGATGGGCGCTCCGTGCTCTCGTTTTTGGGTGATTATGGGATTGGTAATGTGATCGAAAAGAATGGCGCTGTGAATAGTGCGGATGAGCGGATGGCTGCGCTACAGGTTTTGCGGAAAGAGCGTTGTGTTGGCGCGCTGACCGTTGCAGTTGCTATATCTCCTGGTCAACCGACTATTCCGGGGACTGTTGTAGAAAAAGGTGGAGAGTCTTCGGCGACGGCTGAAAGGTTAGCGCGGCAAGCCAGTTGCGTACCGCTGGGCACTGCGGTATTGATTGGCAAAATGCCCGGTGTGGAAAATTATCGGGTTGATTGCGAGGACGGGCAGCAAGCGTTGGTCAAATGCGAGATGCGGCAGTGTCGGGTTTTGGAGTAAAGTATTTTTTTATCCATTAAACTGATATTCGCTTCATGAATTCTTAAATTAGGTGAGGACCAAAGTAGACGCTCCATGCCGAGTAAGGGGAAAAAACTTACCCTTACCCGATCTCATGACGACCTATTTGCCCGTTTTTGGCTTTACGGGTGAAGACGGAGGCTGGCGAGTAGTTTCGCTTCTCTCACTAATGCTACCAAGAACCGAGCGAGTTGCGGGAGGCGGTGGCGGCGGAGGTGGCGGTTTTTTACTAGCCATTTTTGCTGCCTCGTTGAGGTGGACTCGGTGGTCGTGGTGGCGGTGGTTTATGCTGATCAGGTCTGCCGCGGTCTTCCCTAATCTCCCGAGCGGGCGGTGGTGGAGGAGGAGGAGGAGGCTTTTGATTGGTCATGACATCTTCTCTGAAAATTACGGGGCTGGAAATTTCAATTTTTTGTATCGAACGAGTCAAATTCTTATCAAGCTTTCCGAAGTAAAAAAATCCGAAGGCTGCGAAAGTGAAGAGAGCTGTTGCAACGAGACACCTTAAGATTATGAAAACGTAAGAAGCTTTTTCTGCATTAATTGCACCGTTTTTAGTCCCGCACTTAATATATATCGCAATAATATTTTTTTTAACTGCAGCGGCTACAAGCGCATCGGCATTACTGTAGTCAATATAAAGTGCGACACATTGTTTATGATGCTTACTCCACTCTTCAGGGTCGGGTAGGTAGCTATATGTCTTGCCGATTACTGATTTTACAAAATAAATCGCCGCACTAGTGAGTCCAAGAACTGCAATTAATAGAAATGACCAGAACCATAAACCTGCGCCTGCCTCATTGGTACGTTGAACATTCTGAAGCATGTGGCCAATGAAACCAGCAAGCGCAAGAAATGTAACAAGTGGAAGTTGCAGTCTTTGGGCGACCTTATCGCGTCCATCAATCTCATGAAAGTAAATTTTTTCGTACAAATCATCTAATACGCGATTATGAGGGAGCATTTCATGCTCTCTCTCAAACGCCTCTTTTTCGTGTGTACGAACACGAAAAATTGCACTTCCTTTACCGCTAGCTTGCTTACCTGACATTTTAATTCACGGCGCTAGAAAGGTACGTCATTTTCATGAGAATTTGACAGGTCGACCATGTAAATAATCTGAGAGGCACATACCGCAAGTACATATTCCGCCACCTCACGCGTTGCTGCACCGCCTGCTGCACCGCCATGACCGACGCCGTCTCCCCCACTGCGGTAAGCATAGATACCCGTAATAGTCTGGACTAATGCTTTAGGCATAGCTATGTCTTTCGCCGAAGCAAACCACTTGGCCAAGTCTCCTAAGGTTGCAGCCCTCGCCGCTGGGAACAGGGCTTTACCCGCCGCCTCAACAGCACAAACAGCCTCCTTCACGCAATTTTCGTAGTCTGGACTAGACGGGCTACGGAAGAACTGTAGCGCTTTATCGTAATGTTTACGCGCACTGGCTAGACGAACGTCGCCTAGAACAACTTGTGCCCTAGTAGCGATGTCCACCGTGTGTTTTCTGCCGCGCCTACGAACTAGGCCTTCTGTGAACTCGAAGGCCAATTCTTCTTCGAAAAATAGTCGTTGAAGTTCGCTAGCGATAAATGCCTGTACCTCAGTTTTTTGCATTGTTACTTGGAAGTCGTTGTTATAGTGAATTCCAACTTCCCGGGCCATGTAGTTGTGCAGCCGTTCGCAGAAGTCATAAGCCTTATCCCAGCTTAGTCCCGCTAGCGCCTGTTCCGCGTCTTTTTTTGCTCTTTGGGAACTATTTGGACCCGAATTGTTATATTCGATAGGTGGAAGTCGAGCAATTCGCTGAAGCTCCCGTGCCAAAGAAATCCAGCCATCTATAAAGTCCCTGTCAATTAAATCTAAAAGGAGGTGCAAGAGCCCAATTTGAGCGCTCGGGGGAAATTCAGCATCGATTTGACGATGAGCCCCTTTATTTCGGGCTGAAAACGGAGCCTGTTGCGAGCTATACATTCGTGTTTATTCCGTTATAAGCGGTACTAATAAAAGATGGGTAACGCATGTCCCATGCAGGGATTAAAGCCATTATCACCATGAGTTCTCTTAAGGGCAATTCCTATCGTTCAACGAAAGGTTCTGATGAAGGATACAGAACCGCATGTGTAGTCGAGTGTGAGCTAATATAACTTAATTACCAACAACTATTTCAACTTCGATCGCGCTTCTCGATAACAACAGAAAGCAGGTCTTATAAAAGGTCTCACCTTTTCAAATAATGGAGAGTTTTAAATTTATCGTGACATCTTTGAAAGGATTAATGGTGTGGGCGATTCGGTATAATCCATGAAACACAGGTTCCAGTAAATGTTGCCCCCGTTCAAATGACCCCCACTCCCTGATTAAGCATGATGGTGACACTCTCACCATCACCCTTATTCAGGAGCGCCCATGTCCCGCATCACCAGTCACATCCCGCTTTTCCTTCGCCTGCCACGCAGCACGACGTGGGGCCTTATCGCTGCCATTCTGCTGATCGCATTGGCGCTACTGGCTCCAATTCAAATCCCCGTCGCCTTATACAAAATTACCCTGATCTCTCTGGCCGCTGTCATCGGTTACTGGATCGATCGCGCCATTGCGCCTTACAGCCGTCCCGATAGTTACTTGCACCGCGACTGGCGCTTCGGTACCGATGAGCCGTTGGGTGGTGTCGATTATCCGGTGGTCGATGGCTACAAGATGATTTTTGCTTCGGCCATGATTCGGCGAGCGGTAATTGTCGCCGCCGTGGTGCTCGGTGTTGCGCTGGGTCTTTGATGACGCGCGCTTGCATGGCATTGTTGCTGGTGATGTTGAGCGGCCTGGGTTTCGGCGATGCTTTTGCCGTTGAAATTCCGATGGCCGCACGGCAGTATCGTGCGGAGCTTATTCGTAATGCCCGTGCTGTGTGGGGACTGGACGCACCGGTGGCGACCTTCGCTGCACAAATTTATCAGGAGTCTGGTTGGCGGTCTGACGCGATGTCGCGGGTGGGCGCGCAGGGGCTGACGCAATTTATGCCGACCACCTCAAAATGGATCGCCGGGCTTTATCCGCAATCGGTGGGGAGCGCGCAGCCGTTTAATCCATCCTGGTCGATGCGTGCACTCGTGCAATATGACCGTTGGTTGTTTGATCGGATCGCCGCTGCCAACCCTTGCGAACGTCTGGCCTTTACGTTGTCGGCCTATAACGGTGGCTTGTCATGGGTCAATCGCGACAAGAAGCTGGCTACCCGTAAGGGGCTGGATCGCCTGACCTGGTTCGACGCGGTGGCGACCGTTAACAGTGGTCGCTCCGCCGCTAACTGGCGAGAAAACCGCACCTATCCGCAACGTATTCTGAAGCGCTATGAGTCGCAGTATGTGGCGGCGCATTGGGGTGAAGGTGGATGCAATGAGTAACGGGATTGCTTCCTTTTATTTTATTGTGATCGCTTTGATGTCGGGTGGCACCATTGGCGGCCTATTCGGCTTTGGCTTTGGCGCAGACAACGAACGCGCCAGGCAAAATGCGCAATCGGTCATCGATCTGACCAAGATCATCACAGCCAGCAACCAATTAATCAACGACAGCAACGCCGCCAGCAAGAGCATGCGTCAGGCGTTGACCAAACGTGCAGCGCACGATACCCACACCACGCGGGAGATTAAAAATGCACTTGCTCAAAACGCTGGCAATCGCGTTGATTGCCGTTTTGATGATGGCGTCATGCGCAACCTCAATGCCGCCCGCAGCCGCGCCGCCGCAACTGCTGCCAGTGGCGTACGCAACGCAGTGCCCAGTTCCGGGGCAGTTAGTCGGTAACCACGCCGACGATATTGCCGTGGCGCTCAAAGAGCTTTACGACCTGTACGGCGAATGTGCCGGACGGTTGATAGATGGTGTGGATTGGATTACCAGGAAGAAATAAGGAGGACACCATGACAGACCCTTTAGACATTGCCAGCGCTAACGAGCAATTAGCCCGTGATATTGCGATTAATCGCCAGCGCCGAAGCGCAGATTTAACCGGCAAAACGGTGGCCGATTCTGCCCTATTCTGCGGTAACGAGGAGTGCGCCGCGCCGATTCCGCAAGCCCGTCGCGAAGCGATGCCCGGTTGCCGCTTCTGTATCGACTGCCAGCAACGCCATGAATCGGGCGTGCAATGAGCGACGATTTCAGGTTTTATGTGACGCTGGCGCAATGGACGATCATGGGCGCGGTCGGCATTTATACCTGGTACGCCAACCGGCAATCCGCCGCCGCCATCGATTTACACTCGCTGACCGCGCGTGTGACCACGCTGGAATCCGAGGTAAAGCATCTGCCCGATCAGGCGTTGGTAAATGGTCTGGCCGGAGACATGCGGGCGGTGACCGCCGAACTATCCGCGCTGAAAGATTCGACCGGTTCGCTGACGCGCAATATCGAGTTATTGAACGGCTACCTGCTCAACAACAAAAAATAAAGGACTGCATATGACGAACATCACCCATCAAAGTTTTTTAGAATATATGCGATATGACATCCGGCTGGTCGTGCTGCGTCTGCTGGCCGACATGCCAGCCTATCGCGCCAATAGCAGTGTGTTGACGATGGCGCTGGATCGTTTCGGTCATGCGACCACACGCGACCAGATGAAAACCGAATTGCACTGGCTGGCCGAGCAAGGCTTGCTGACAATTGAGGATATCGGCGCGGTGCTGGTGGCGACTATTACCGAACGCGGTACCGACATTGCGCGTGGTCGTGCGCAAGTGCCGGGTGTCGCCCGGCCGGGTGCCTGAGATGGGCCGCAAATCGAGTATCACCCGGTTGGAACCGGCAGTGCGCAAGTATCTGGAAAAGCTGTTGCGCGAGGATCGTTTTACACTCGACGAAATGATCGCCGACGTGCGGAAACAATTCCCTGATCAGCAAACACCCAGCCGTTCGAGTCTGGACCGTTATCGGACCGGCTTCGATGAGATGGTCGGACGCATGCGCGAGATCGAGACCGCGGCGGGCGCATTGGTTGATGAACTAGGCGAAGGTGTGGGCGACAAGGCCGGTGCGTTGCTGGCGCAGGCGGTCACCACGTTAGCGACCAACGTCGCCTTGCGCACGCATGATCGCGATGACGTCACGGTCAAAGAGGTCGGTGAACTGGCCCGCGCCGCCCGTGCGGCGATGCAAGCGCGGACGATGAGCATCAAGGAACGTGAAACGATTGAGGCGTCAGCCCGTGCCAAACTGCTGCGCGAGCAAAGTGAAAAGCTCGACTCAATGGGCAAGACCGGCGCGATTGCATCGGAGACATTACAGCGCATTCGTCATGAAATTTACGGGATCGTCTGATGAGTCCGGCCGTTCCTCTTTACGATTACCAGAAGCACTGGCTGGCCGATAAAAGCCGCTTCAAGATCGGTATGTTTTGTCGTCAGAGTGGCAAAACCTTCACCACTACTTTGGAAGTGGTAGATGATTGCTTTGAGGCGGAAGCCCATGGCGGTCGCGCCCGTTGGGTGATTCTGTCACGCGGTGAGCGTCAGGCCAAAGAGGCGATAGAGGAAGGCGTCAAGAAGCATTGCCAGGCCTACAGTATCGGCATCAAAGAAATCGAAGGCGAGTTCAAAGCCGAAAGCGGCGAGCGTTACACGATGCTGGACGTACTGTTGCCGGGCGGTTCGCGCATTACCGCGTTGCCTGCCAATCCCGATACGGCGCGGGGATTCTCGGCCAATGTGTTTCTTGATGAGTTCGCTTTTCATGCCGACAGTCGCAAAATCTGGACCGCGCTTTTCCCTGTTATCTCCAACGGGTGGAAGTTGCGCGTGACCTCCACGCCCAACGGCAAGGGCAATAAGTTTTACGAATTGATGACCGACAAAAAGCTGGAAGGCGTCTGGTCGCGTCATCTGGTGGATATCTACGATGCGGTGGCCGGTGGCTTGCCGCGTGATGTGGCGGCGATGCGCGCGGCCCTAAACGATGAGGATGCCTGGGCGCAAGAGTTTGAATTGAAATGGTTAGATGAGGCCAGCGCCTGGCTGTCATTCAGTCTGATCGACGGGGTCGAACATGATCAGGCCGGTGACCCGTTGCATTACGCTGGTGGTCCATGTTTTGTTGGGGTGGATATCGGCCTGCGCAATGACCTGTTCGTGATTTGGGTGCTGGAGCTGGTCGGCGACGTGCTGTGGACCCGCGAGATCATTACCAGAAAGCGCGCCAAATTTGCGGAACAGGATGCGCTACTGGATGACGTGTTTGTGCGTTACAACGTCTTGCGCGCCTGCATCGATCAAACCGGCATGGGCGAGAAACCGGTGGAGGATGCGAAGACGCGTTACGGTGCCAGCCGGGTCGAAGGCGTGCTGTTTACCGTGCCGACCAAACTGACCATGGCCACCGCTGGCAAGGAAGCGTTCGAAGACAAAAAGATCCGCATTCCCTTAGGTGACAGCGATTTGCGGTCTGACCTACACAAGCTCAAAAAAATCTCAGGGCCGACCGGCGCACCGCGCTTTGTCGCTGATTCCGATAGCGCCGGTCATGCCGATCGTGCGTGGGCATGCTTTCTGGCGGTGAATGCCAGCGATGCACCGTCCGGTCTGGTCAAGGTCATCTCACGCGCCCGCCGTCCCATCATTACCCGGAGCCAATGGCTATGAAATCAAGCGCAACACCCAAGGGCCTGTACCTTCCGGACGGCACGTTTGCCAGGTTCAGTGATCGCACCGGCTTGCTGGCCGATCAGATTGCCACGCGTGCCACCGCATCCGGCGTGGCCAGCATCGGCATGTTATTGCCCAACCCGGACCCGGTGTTACGCAAACTGGGCAAATCGATTCAGGTCTATCGCGACTTGCGCTCGGACGCGCACATTGGCGGCTGCATCCGGCGCCGCAAGGCCGCGGTCAAAGCGCTCAAATGGGATATTGAACGCGGGCAGGCAAACGCCCGCGTCACCAGTGCATTGCAGGCGATATTTGCCAGGCTGCCGATGCAGCGCATCATCGGTGAAATTCACGATGCTGCATTTTATGGCTATCAACCGCTTGAAGTGATATGGGGTAATCTCGATGGCCTGATCGTACCGGTAGACGTGATCGGCAAGCCTGCGGAATGGTTCGCCTATGACGATCAGAATCAGCCGCGCTTTCGATCGAACAATGCACCGCATCCGGGCGAGCTACTGTTGCCGCGCAAGTTTTTAATTGCCCGTCAGGATCCCACCTACGAAAATCCCTACGGACAGCCCGACCTGGCGCGATGCTTTTGGCCGACCAAGTTTAAGCAAGCCGGAATGGATTTCTGGTTCAAGTTCATTGAAAAGTACGGCACGCCATGGGTCATCGGCAAAACGCCGCGCTCCAACAACGATGCAGAAAACGACCGCCTGCTCGACATGCTGGCCAACATGATTCAGGACGCAGTCGCCGTGATTCCCGACGATGCATCGGTAGAGATCATGGAAGCAGGCGGCAAAGCGGCATCCGGTGATGTCCACGAAAACTTCCTGCAAGCAATGCGTGCCGAAGTCACGATTGCTTTACTCGGACAAAACCAATCGACCGAAGCCAGTAGTACCCACGCCAGCGCCACGTCCGGCCTGGTCGTCACCGCAGAAATCCGCGACGAAGACAAAAGCATGATTTCCGGCGTGGTCAACGAGTTGATCGGCTGGGTGTGCGACCTGAATTTTGCAGGGCCGCATCCCGAATATAAAATGTGGGAAGAGGAAGCGGTCGATGTCACGCTGGCTACGCGGGACGAAACCTTATCGCGGGCTGGTGCGCGTTTTACCAATAGTTATTGGCAACGCACGTATGATTTACAGGCCTCGGATTTGAGTGAAGATGCGTTGCCCGTCAATCTCGCCATGTCGCCGGTTGCCGAACATCCGACTTTTGCAGAACACACCAGTAAGCCGTCCGATCCACCGTCCATGATGGCACACCAACTTAGCCGGGACCTGATGCCGGTGATGGATGACTGGATCGGCCAAATCAAGAATCTCGTGGAGCAAGCGGCCACCCTGGACGAAGTGCGCGATGGTTTGCTGGCGTTAGCGCCGACTATGTCACTGGATCAATACACGAGCGCGATGGGCCTGGCCCTGAACGCAGCCGCAACCGCTGGCCGATTTGAAATCATGGATGAAGCCAATGGCTAAGCCTTATTCGGCCAGTTACGGTTCGCTCCCTTTCGCCGAGCAAATCGCCTTCTTCCAGCGCAAGATCAATCTATCGACCGAAGACTGGACCCAATTGTTTGAGTCTGGCCATGATCACGCCTTTGTCGTCGCGGGCGCTAACCGCGATGATCTGGTGACCGACTTCCGCATTGCCATCGATAAGGCGATCAACCAAGGGACTACGCTGGAACAGTTTCGTAAAGACTTTGATCAGATTGTGACCAAATACGGCTGGGACTACAACGGTGGTCGCAACTGGCGCTCTAAGGTCATCTACGACACCAATTTGCGCACCAGTTATGCCGCCGGTCGATTCGCCCAGTTGCAAGCAGTCAAAAACAGTCGTCCATATTGGCAATACGTGCATAGCGACGCAGTAGAACACCCGCGTGAATACCATCTCGCGTGGGACGGCTTGGTACTGCATGCCGATGACCCCTGGTGGAAAACCCACTTCGGTCCCAACGGCTGGGGCTGCCAATGCACGGTGCACGCGCTCAATCAACGCGATTTGGCCCGACTAGGCAAAACCGGCCCCGATCAGGCACCGCCCATCTCCACCCGAGAAGTCACCGTCGGCACCAGAGGCGCGCACCCGCGCACGGTCACCGTCCCGGACGGCATTGATCCGGGATTCGGCTACGCACCCGGCGCGACGGTGAGGCCAGAATGGCTGACACAACGCGCCGAAGAATATTTGTCCAGTACGGCCACCAACAACACCGGTACGTGGCGCTCTCTAATTAATACCACCGCCAAAGACCTGGGCCGACCTGAAAAAATACCGCTGTCGCCGTTACCATCAATGCTAGGCGAGCCGCTGACTAGCGCGATGCAGGTACATGCCGAATTGGTAAAGTATCTCGGTGGCGAGTCGCGGGTATTCAACGTCAAAGGTCTGCCAGTGGCCGTCGATGCAGCAACGCTGTCACGCCATATCGATCCGGCCCGGGCAGAATATTTGCCACTGTTATTCGACATGCTGGCCAACCCGTTTGAAATCTGGACCAACTTGTTTCAGCACAAAGATACCGGCTATTACGAGATGCGCAGTTCAGCGGTCAAAGCCTATGACGTGGGACGTGGACGCGGTCTTTTACTGGTGGCACAACAGCGTAGTGGCTTTTTTGAATCCTGGACGCTGATACCAACCGGCGTTGACAACTACCTCAACAAACAGCGCAAAGGCATGCTGTGGTTCGGCGCATAAAACAGAAGGAGATTTGGAAGCGGTACGTTGGGAGTAGTACAAGAGGGACCTCACCCCGCTGCGCCAGGGTGGGCGAATGACAGTATCCAAAGGGGCGCGGCCCGGATGCACATATCGATACTGGCACCGAACCATTATTTTAGACCATAAAGGCACATCATGGCAGGGTCAACCTTTGAATTTACGTTTGACAGCCAGCGCGCCACCGCATCGCTAGGCAAAGCCTACCGCGCATTAACCAACCCCGCGGAGTTGCAACGCGACATCGGCGAGTACCTGCTCAGGTCCACCCGCAACCGCTTTAATGAACAAGCCGCACCCGATGGCACGGCGTGGGAAGCACTATCGTCCCGGTACAAAAACCGTAAAAGAAAGAACAAAGACAAGATACTGACGCTGGACGGTTATTTGCGCGGTGCAGGTCTACGCTATCAGCTCGACGGCGCGGATGTACTGATGGGCAGCAATCGTCCGTATGCTGCGATTCACCAGTTCGGCGGCGATATAAGCATTCCGGCGCGATCGCAATATGCTTTCTTCCGGCAAGCACCGGATGGCAGCGTGGGTAATTTGTTCGTCAAGAAGAAGAAATCCAACTTTGCGCAACGCGTGACTATCGGGGCGCATGTTATTCATATGCCTGCGAGGCCGTTTTTGGGATTGTCTGTTGCTGATGAGGAGGAACTGGTGCAGTTGGGGCTGGATCATATTGGGAATGCGGTGGCGGGCTGAGCGGCCCCACATGACGTTTGTTTCGGTGACATCACCGGATATGCCAAGAAGCGCGGCGGGATATCTTGAACGCTTTTATAAAGGCTTTATATTTAGTAGTAGGCCTTGACCTGACATTCGCTGTGGGAGTATCCGTCCGAGAACGGCCCGAAGCGGTCTTTCGTGAACTGCAATAAAAATGCCCGCCATCTTTCGAGGCGTGCATCTGTGGGATTTTACAATTCGTAAAAGTATTATGCCGAACCTGCGTGGGCAATAAAGCTAGACAGCAATCAGCTCGGCGATTTTCGCCGCGACCACCGCCATTGAATCTTCTGCAGTGCTCAGGCCGCTTCGTGAGGCGAGCATAGGACTGACATTGAGGAGAGCGCCATACGTCGTGTTGTGCACAATTGGAACGAGCTGATTACGCATCAGCAGTACCGCAAGCTCTTTGTCGGCGACGCCCTCTCTTGGGAGGCTGGCCAGCAGCGCAGGGGTCACCAGCACAAGCCCGATTCGCGAATTCGCTAAGCCTTTGTCAATGGCGCGCATCATCGGCACGCCAAGCGCGAGGTCACTCTCGCTGAACCAAACTTTTACACCAGCCGCTACTAGCAAGTCGCGCAGCTCTTTGGCTACCCCCTGTCGGTCGTCCCACGCGTGGCACAGGAACACGTCACGAAGGTCAGGTTGCTGCGCTGCTCGCGTTTCAACGGTTTCGCGGATTGGCGTGAGTGATTGCACTTGGGCAGAGGTGTACGACAGGGACGAACCCGCCCTCGACCAGCGCGGCCGTGAACTGCTGCTCGAGCTACCGCCACCGCCGCTACCGCTGCTGCCCGACGAGGAATAGGAAGGGGCGGAGTAAGACCTGCTGTTGCCATAGCCGCGACGGCTGTAACGGCATGCAGGGCATGCATCGGCAGCGGCCGACGAACTATGTCCACGTACTGGAGCTGTGCATCTAGACATACGGTAGTCCTTGGAAGAGTAATTATTGACGAAGTGTTGGTCTATTCCGGCTCAATAATCCGAGTTCAGATATAACATCGCAATCCGTGGAGTTGTTAGACTATCATCAAGCGGTACGCATGTGAAGCCTTTCCTTCCCCGTCTCACCCCCTAAATTCTGCCCCCGTTCAAAGGACGCCCCCCCGCCGCCGCGTCACCATAGGCGGCATGAACTTACTCCACATCTTCAAGGCAGGCACCCATACCGATATCAACGGTAACAAGGTGACGCTGACCGCTGCCGATCTTGCCGCCTCTGCCGCGGCTTACGATCCGGCCATCCACGAAGCGCCAATTGTCGTCGGTCATCCTGCACTGGATGCACCGGCGTATGGCTGGGTCAAAGCGTTGTCCGAGTGCAATGGCGATCTGAATGCTGAACCGGTGCAGGTGCCTGCGGCGTTCGCGGAAATCGTCAATTCGGGCAGCTATAAGAAGATCAGTTCCAGTTTCTACGGCCCACATGTCGCCAGCAATCCGGTCCCGGGTGTGTGGTATCTGAAGCACGTTGGCTTTTTGGGCGCTACCGCTCCGGCGGTTAAGGGTTTGCGGCAGGCTTCCTTTGCTGCCGGTGAAGAAGACGGTATTTTTGAGTTTGCCGACTGGACGCTGGTGAATCAATCGTCGATGTGGAGTCGGTTGCGCGACTGGCTGATTGCTAAAGAAGGCCTGCAGGTGGCCGATCAGATTATCCCCGACTACCACATCATCAACATGCGTGACGCTGGCCGCGAGGACGCGCCCACCGACGCCATCACTCTCACCTATTCCGAGGAGAACACCGTGACACCAGAACAAGCCGCTGCGATGCAAAAAGAGAACCTTGAAATCAAGGCCGTGCTGAGCGCATCTACTGCACGGGAAGCCAAGCGTATCGCCGACATGCGCAACGCCGGTAACGTCGCCTTTGCGGATGCGCAGATTGCCGCTGGGACACTTGCACCGAAGCACCAGGAAACGGTCTTGGCGTTCCTGAACTTTTCTGAACAGCCGCTTGCCGATGGCGGCGCGGTGTCGTTCGGTGAAGGTGAAGACAAGCAGGCACTGGCTACCGCTTTTAAATCTTTCCTCAGTGAATTGCCGCCAGTCGTCGCGTTCGGCGAGCAGGCCACCAAGGACCGCGCTACCAGTGTCTCAACTATCAACCCACTGCTCGCTGACGCTGAGCGCCGCAAACAATAAACAATAGGAGCAACACGCTATGACCACTTACATCGAACCCGATAACCTCTCCGATCTGTTGCTAGTAGAGGTAAAGACAGGCTGGACCAAACAGCGCGTGACCTTTGCCAAGGGTCCGGCGATCCGTACTGGATTGGTGATTGCGCACGTTGACGGCAAGTATGTGCCGCTTGATGTGGCTGCGACCAATGGCGCTGAAATGGCGGTCGGGGTCGCCGGTGACGATGTCGATACGGCTGAGGCGGACGCAAAGGGCATGGCGATTTTGCGGGGCGCTGTGCTGGCTAACCGCAAGTTGCTGTGGCCGTCGGATATGACATCGGTGCTGTACGAGGTTGCCGTCGCGCAACTGGATAGCCGTGGGATTAGCGTTATCTCTACGCTGGAAATTTAAGCCGCCTACTTACCCACATCACGATCAAAGCTTCAGGAGAATTACATGAATTTAGCAGATTTATTTACCGTTACCTCGTTGACGGATGCCATCAATAAATTGCCATCGGTGCCGAGTAAAGCCGGGGCGACTGGCCTGTTTCTTGAAAAAGGCGTTACTACCACGTCAGTGATAATTGAACAGTATGAAGGTCGGCTCAGTCTGGTCCCGGCGATCAGCCGTAGCGAAGACCCGACCCACGCAGCAAAAGGAAAACGTTCGCGTCGCACCTTTCTTATCCCGCATCTGCCGGTGAGTGCGCAGATTCTACCGGCTGAAATTCAGAATATTGCCGCCTTTGGCACGGATCAACCGATTAACGGGCAAGCGTCGGTGATTAACGACAAGTTGCAAGGCATGAAGGCAAGCCTGGAGGCCACACGCGAGTGGCAGCGCATGGGCGCGATCGCTGGTCAGATTCTTGACCATGATGGCTCCGTTATTTATGACCTGTTTAGCGAATTCGGTATCGGTAAAAAAACCGATACGCTCAAGTTATCCGACGTTAAAACGGATGTACGCGCCGGTCTGCTTAAGCAAAAGCGCTATATCGAACTACAGACACCACATCTGATCATTACCGGTTTCAAAGCATTTTGCGGGGCGGATTTCTTTGATGCGTTGACAGGGCATGAATCGGTGAAGGCCGCGTATGCGAACTGGCAGGCTGCGCAGGACCGGTTGGGTGGCGATCTGCGCAACGGTTTTGTGCATGGCGGCATGGAGTTTGTCGAATATAACGTGAAGGTGTCTGGTAAAGATTTTGTGCCAGCTAATGTGGCGCGCATTTTTCCGATCGCGCAAAACATGTTCCGGGTTTATAACGCCCCTGCCAATTACAACGAGACCGTGAATACGATGGGCTTGCCGTTTTACGCGAAGGCGGAAGAGCGCAAACTGGGTAAGGGATGGGACCTGGAAGCGCAGGCCAATCCGCTGGCGATGTGTCTTTGCCCGGAGGGGTTGATCGAGTTAAGCGCCACCTGATCGTATGCCATGACCATGCGCTATTGCACCCTTGACGACATCAAACTGGCGATGCCGGAGAATACATTGATTGCCTTATCGAACGACGATCCGCGTGCGACCACGATTGATTTGGCGGTCATTGAACGCGCTGTGAAAGCCGCCGAGGAGATGATCGATGCCAATCTGCGCGGTCGCTTTTTGTTGCCGATTCCCACGGTGCCGACGATGATCAACGAGGTGGCAGTGACGCTGACCCGCCACTGGTTGTATTGCCGCCGTCCCGAGGGACCGGAGCTACCCAAGGCGGTTACCAGCACCTATGCCAGCGCCATCTCGCGACTGGCGGAGATTCGGGACGGTCGCCTGCATATCGGCTTGCCGACTGGCGAAGCGATCAAGGAGCCGGGTAAATATAAGGTGCGCGCTAGCAAAAGTCGTTTCAGTCAGATGCAAAAAGGATTCGACCTATGACCAGGTCGAGTGTGCGCACCGTCGCCATCCTGGACGACGTGGTGACGAAACTGATTGCAGAAATACCGGATATGCCAGCGGAATTATTCCCTGAAAACCCCGCCGCCTATCGCCTCAATCACCCTAAAGGCGCGTTGCTGTTGAGCTTTCCCGGTAGCCAGTTTGATGCATTGGTCAGGTCCGGCCAGAACGTTCCTGCCAAGGCTGGATGCTCACGACCACAAGCGCGAACGATAGGCTTAACGATTACCGTCGTCTTGCGTCAGTTGAATGGCAGAGATGGCGCGGTCGATGCGCTGGATGACGTGCGCGATGCGTTACGCGGCTTTCGTCCGAGTGGTTGCCGGAGCGATCTGGAGTTTGTCGCCGAGCGTTTCTTAGGGGAAATGGAAGGTAACTGGCAATACGCGGTGGATCTGGTGACGACCGTGTGGGATGGCGCTGCGGCGCAAACGTAATTTTACCGATTAGGAAAGCCCGTGAAAAAAGTAACACTGAATAAACCGCATACACATGACGGCGTAGCGTATGCGGCCAATGCGCAGATTGAGGTCAATCCATCCGACGCCGACTGGCTGGTGCAGCAGCAGATTATCGATCAACCGTTTCCCGTCGAGAAAATCAAAGCACCGTCCAGTCACAATAATGAGGCACATAAATGAACAGTTATTTCTCGTTTCAGGGAAAAATTTACATGGGGTTGCGCCTTCCTTCCGGCAAGCCCGGCGCTTTGCGCTGGATCAACGATGCCGGGAAACTGGAAATCACGTTATCGACCGATGCCGATGAAAAGACCGAAAGTTATAGCGGCAATCGCATGACGGCTGCCCGGTTGTCGAAGGCTAAAAAAGCATCGATCACCTTATCGATGGAAACGGTGTCACCCGAGAATCTGGCGCTGGGTATGTACGGCCAGGTCACGAACGTTGCAGGCGGTACCGTGACCGGGGAATTGCTGCCGCCGTCGTTGACGGTCGGTGACGTCGTGGCGCTGGATCACACCAGTATCAGCGACCTGGTGCTGACGGACAGCACGCCTAACGCACCGAAGACGCTGACGCCGGACAGCACGTATAGCCTTGATAGTGCCGCAAACGGTATGGTCGAGATAATCGATATCACCACGCAAGCCGGGTTGGTCGAGCCTTTCAAGGCGGCGTATTCCTACGCGGCCAGCGTCAATCTGGCAATGTTTACAGAAGGCGCGCCGGAACGCTATCTGGTGCTGGACGGCATTAATACCGTTGACGGTAGCCGCATTCGCGTTAGTTTGTACCGCGCCCAATTTGATCCGATCGGGACGTTGCCGCTGATTAACGATAGTTTCGGTTCATTGGAGTTCAAGGGTAGCGTGTTGTTTGATGCCCGCAATGCATCTAATTCTGCGCTGGGTGGTTTTGGGCGTATCGAATTGCCGGAGGGCTGACCGTCATGGCGCGCAAAATCGATAAGCCGGTCCGCCGTAAAAAGAACGCAGACAATGACATAGATATTCTGCATCCCGAGCGGACGGCGATGCTCAATGGCCGCAATATCGTCGTGCGGGAATATGGCTTTGTCGAAGGCATGCGGTTACGACCGCTGATGCAGCCGTTTCTCGATGATTTGTTTGAAGCCATGAAAGCCGGTCAACCGGCCAACTATCAGCAAGCGCTGGCGATTATTGCGGCCAATATCGATGCGGTGACCGAACTGGCGGCGGTGGCTGCGGATGTAGAGGTTGAATGGGTCCGGGCGCTGTCGGACAGCGACGGACAGGCGTTGCTGATGTGGTGGTGGGGCGCGAACTGTTCTTTTTTTATGCAACGCAACCTGTCGCGGCGCCAGGTGGAGTTACAGGAAAACGCGTTGCAGGAAATGACCTTGGCACAGTCGGATGGGGCGAAGTCTACGCCACCCTCATCGCCCACCACCACAGCGCCCGGTGCATCGGCCACTACACCGAGCGACAAATAAACCTCTACTTTAGCCAAGCGATCCGACGCGAAACCCGGCAACGCACGCGCCGCATTGAGGATGTAAATGCGGCGCTGTGTGGCGGTAAAAACGCGGATGCATTGCTGAAGCAACTGCACGAATTTCTTACTACTGATTAGGGACATCGCATGGCAAACAACGCCCATCTTCAACTCGCCATGCGCCTGAAAGTGGATCTTGATCAGGGTATCGCCGCGTTCGATACTTTCCAGCAAAAAATCAACGAAGTATGCGGCAGCACCGATGCGTTAAACAATAGTGCTGCGACCGCTTCCGCAGCGACCAACGCATTAGGCGAATCAGAACAGCAAGCCACCGACCGTATCCGGGAAATGGTGCGTGCGTCGCGGGAGCGCCAGCAAGCCGCCAATGCGGTGGTGACTGCAACCCAGCGCGTGACGGCGACCACCGGCGCATCGGGTACCGCCACCGATCGTTCAGCGCGCTCGGCAGCGGGTGCCAGCCGATCTTTAGGCAAAATGGCGTCGGAATACTCCGGGCTGGCGAATGTACAGGTTCAGGCAACCAGCGCATCATCGAAGGCCGCGGATGCGTCGTCTGCCTATTTGCAGCGGTTGCAGGCGCAATATGACGTGCTCGGGAAGAATCGCGCTGAACTGGAAGCAATGCGCACAGCACAAGCCGGTCTGACCAGGGAGGCCCAAAAAGCCGCCGCGGCCATCGGCGTCAAAATTGATGCGTGGCATCGTGACGAAGCCGCCGCCAAGGCAGCCGCCAAAGCCGAAGATCAGGCCATGCGCGCCATGTCCGGCCACGGCGCGCAGGCGTCCGACGCGATGAAACAAATGGGCATCCAGACCGTGGGTGCACGACGTGAGTTATTGGTGATTGCGCGTGAAGCGATGACGGGTAACTTTTCACGGATGCCGGGGTCGATGATGGTATTGGCACAGCAAACTAGTCTGACCCGCGTGGCGGTCGGTCTACTGCTCAATCCATTGGTGTTGGTTGGCGCGGCAGCATCTGTATTGGCCAAAGCTTTTTACGATGGCACGCAAGAATCGAAGGCGTTTAATCTGGCGATTCAGACGACCGGTAACTTTGCCGGTGCGACTGCCGATCAGGTAACGGCACTGGCGCAAGGCGCGAGTAAAGTCAGCGGTATTAACGTGTCGGCTGCAAGGCAAGCGGCGACCGCGATGGTGCAATCCGGGCGGCTGGGCATCGGGACGATTGGCAATCTGACCCGGAGCTTGCAGACCTATGCGGCGGCGACTAATCAAACGACAACGCAGGCGGCGGGCGATCTGGCACGCATGTTCGCTGACCCGACCGATGCGGCGTTTAAGCTGAATCAGCAGTTTCACTTTTTGTCGCTGGCGCAATATCGGTATATCGAGACCGCGCAAAAACAGGGACGCACCGATGAGGCCCAGCGCGAACTGTCGTTGCGTCTGGCCGATCACCTGGGCGTGACGATGGTGAATAACCTGGGCTATCTGGAAGGTGCCTGGCACAGCGCGACCACCGCTGCATCGTCTTACTGGGATACGGTTAAATCCATTGGTCGCGATACGACCTTCGGCGACAAGATCGCGCAAGTCGATGCGCAGATTCAACAGGCTGAATCCTCACGCGATACATGGGGCCGCGGTGACGGTGGGAAGGCCGAAGACAACGCGCTGATCAAGAAGCTGGAGAATCGACGCTTCTACTTTCAGCAAATGCAGCGCTTTGAGGAAGTGTCGGCCACTGCGCAAAAGACCAGGGCAATTAATTTCGACCAGCAATTCGATGCCGATAAGTCGTGGGGATTACGCACCGAAAGCCTTAAAAACTGGCGCGAGAGACTGACCGACGAGACCGCTAAAATCCGTGCCCAAGGGAAATTGCTAGGTAAGTCGCAGGCCGACATCAACGCGCTGATTGCACGCACCACCGCAAGCCTGACGCCCAAAGGCCACCAGCAAGGCAAAGACCGGTCCGATAAATCCGAAACCGCGTTCTTGCGTCAGAAGTTGGCGTTGTCGCAGGGCATCGCCGCAGAACAGGCGAAGCTAAACAATATTGAACGCGGCGCGAAAGAAAATGAGAACCAGCGCGCTACCGCCTTGGCGTTGTGGCTGAAGTTCAGAAAAGAAGGCGCATCGTTATTGCCTACACAAATCAGTCAATTACAGGCGCTGGCAAACGAAGCTGACGCGCTCGATAAAGTATTAGGCCGGACCAAACAGCAAAAGCTGATCAATGATCGTCTGCCGAAAGAACTGGCCGATCTGGATGCGCAATTGTTGCATGCCACTGGTAACGCCGCCGAGGTCACAGCGGCCAGGATCACCGAGCGGTTCCGGCAACTGCGATCCGATCTGGCGCAGACGACTAATCCGAATATCGACAAGTCCGCCAGTATGGCGAAACTGGTCGATCTGGAAAATATCGAGAACGCCCGAGGCGCGCTGGCCGACCTGCAGCAACAGGTGCAGCGCGTGTTTGGCAATCAGGCTCGTGGCGAGCAGTCTATCCGTCTCGATTTACAGACCAACCTTATCTCTGAAATCGAGGCGCGCAGACAGGTGGTTGGTTTGCATCAACAGACCGCGAATGAAGTGGATGCGCTGATTCCCAAAATGGCCGAGTTAGCCGCCATCACGCGGGACCAGAAGTTAGCCGATGGCGTGGTAAACCTGCGATTGCAAACCGCGCAATTGCGGGTGGCCACCAACACGCTCGGCGATGCGTTTGGCAAGACCTTTGAGGGTGCATTTGCCAGTGCCTTGGAAGGACTGGCGACGCGGACGCAATCGTTGGGTGATGTGATCCGTGGATTACTGGCAGACATGGCCAAAGGTTTAGCCCAATGGGCCGCGCAGGATATCGCGAGTGCGGCCAAGACCAGTGTCATGAACGCGTTCAATAGTAACGCGGGGGCGACGACCAACGTTGCGGGCTCGGCGATGAATGCGGTGTCCGATACGGCCACTACCGCGGCCAATACGGCGAATGCGGCGGCGTTAACGGCCAGTACAACAGCGGCCACAGCGCTGGCCGCAGGCATGGCGACGACGGCCACCACCAGCGCGACCGCGACGGGTGCGCTGGCGTCGACCACCGCGGCGGCCACCGTATTGGCTTCGGCCCTGACTGCTGCGGCGGCTGCGGCAGCCAGTCAGGCCACTGCTAACGCGGTGGGCGGGATGGCATCGATGGCGGGCGGATTTTCTGATGGGGGCTATACCGGTCACGGGGGCAAGTACGATCCTGCCGGGATCGTCCATCGCGGCGAATTCGTCAACCGCCAGGAGGTGGTGCGCCAGCCCGGGGCGATGGCATTTCTATCCAATTTTAATCGGGTCGGGATGAAGGCGTTACAAGGCTTGCGAGGCTATGCCGGTGGCGGGCTAGTCGGTGCCGGTCCCGGCTTGTCTGGGTCCGGTGCACCGCTCTATCAGATGGGGCAACCCGCCGCTGCGGCAGGTGGTCCTGTTACGGTCAACCAACGCTTGTTACCGATTCTGGATGACGATCTGATTGCCGATGCGTTACGGGGACCCAAAGGCGAGAGCCTGATCACACTGCACATCACGCGCAATCCGACTAAATTTCGTTCTCTTCTGGGAGTCAAGTAATGCCGCATAGTGTAGGTTTTGTTGATAACAGCGTGGAGCTGGCGCACTACGCCATGCTGCAGGTGCTGCATGATTTTGCTTCTGCACATGGCTGGGAGGTATTGCGCTATGACACGGAGGCCGCCAATCGTGAGCTGATTTTAAAAGGGATTGGTTTGTCAGGCGCGGAGGAAATTTTTGTCGGGTTTCGTACCTATCAGAATGAAGGGAAAGATTATTACAATCTGGTCGCGGCGGTGTTTACCGGCTATGTGCCGGGGAATACCTTTGATACCCAGCCTGGCGTACGTTTGTCTGGCGTGCCTGCGCATAATAATCGCATCGATTATTGGTTGTCGGTGAACGGCCAGCGCATTGCTTTTGCGCTGAAGGTTGGCACGCCGGTGTATATGTCGGCGTATGTGGGCAAGTTTTTGCCGTATGCATCGCCGGGGCAATATCCGTATCCGGTGATTTGTGCCGGGATGCTAAAAGGCGTACCGGAGACGCGCTTTTCTGAGACCGGTATGTTGATGCCTTACAAGGGTGTTCAGGGAAATAACGCCAATTTTTACATGCGCTTTGTCGATGGTGCATGGAGGACGCCATGGACCTATCCGTGGAATGGCACACCGAACTGGCTGGGTAATGCGGGAGATCGCGATAAGACGCTGCGGGACACGGGCGGCGTTTATCCGCTGGTGCCGGTGGTGCTATTTGACGGCGTGAATGTTTACGGCGAACTGGACGGGATCTTTTTTATCAGCGGCTTTAACAATGCGGTGGAAAACACGACGACCGTTAATGGTGTGAAGCATGTGGTCATTGAGGATGCGCATCGTACCGGCTTTGTCGATTATTACGCTTTGCGACTGGATCACTGATGGCTTATATAAAAGGTGTCGCCAATACGATGGAGGCATTGCGCGCAGCGATCTGCACGCTGTGTGTGGCGAATGGCTGGTTGCTGCATAAAGGCGAGGCGGTGCTGTCGAAGAATGGCGTGTTCTTTTCGCTGGTCGCCGATACGAAGAGCGTGCCGCAATCGTTGGCGATCCGGGGCGGGACCGGTGTTGATCAACATGACGCGTTGACCGGACAGGCGGGTAACTACGCTGCGATGCGGCGTGTGGGGTATGCGGCCTCGGATCCGGTATTCCCGTTGACCTATGAAATCTATTTATTTAACGATCCTGATGAAGTCTATGTGGTCATTAATTACAACGTGGATTCCTATCAATATCTGGCGTTTGGCAAGTCCAATGTGCAGAGCTTGCCTGCCTCTGCTACGGGCGGCTGGTTCTCTGCATCGGCAGCGACCAAAGTTTATAACGGGAACCGTGAGGTGAGCATGCATGCCAGTGCCCAAGGTAGAGTATTTGCACAATGCCCCGGGTTATTTTGGATCGAAGAAGGTTTTCAAGTGCCGCTTGATCCTGAACCGGATGAGGATAATTACGGGAATAGTTTCATCCATTCCGATTTGGAGGGCAGGGGCTGGTCGGGACCGTTCTACCACATCAATACGGCCTCTGGCAGTGCTGGGGTGCGCTGTCTGTTGCGGCTACTCCCTAACACCTGGAACGATGAAACCGTGCTACTGCCGTATCCGATCTATCAGCCATTTAAGGAAGAAAATAAAGTTGTGCTGGTCGCAGACCTGGTCAATATTCGCCATGTGCGCATCGATAACCATGCCCCCGGCGATATCATCACGTTAGGCGCTGACCGATGGAAGGTTTACCCCTGGATGAAAAAAGTCATCACATCGCGCAATGGCGCGTCGTCGGATTACGATGGCGCACAAGGCACCGGAACGCTGGGATACGCTATCCGCTACACCGGATCATAAGGTGGTGGCTTAGATGGCGATCATCGCGGCGCAACACGTCATATCGGCGCAAGGTGGCGAGTTTTCGGCTTACCTTGGCGCGTTCTTGCATGACCTGTCGGTCGATTACTGGCCTGCCTATACAATTGCATCAGGCACCATCGGTAAAAGTGTTCTGACCAGAAAACTCCCGGTTGATGCCAATCCGCGCATGATCGCTTCCCAGGCCACGACTTCCTTTGTTGACGATTTTTATCACCGCATTCATATCCGTCCTGCCGCACTGGCGCTGGGCAATGTGGTGTCTACCCAGACCTCCGTCGTTAAAGTATGGAACGCATGGTTTGTGCCGCAGACGCTCACCGGTATCAGTGGCACGGACGACGGCGTGACTGCGGTGGGTAGCGGGTCGTTGCCGATGCTGTTCGGGGCGCTGCAAGAAAAAATCTGGCACGTGAGTGTCACGCCAGACGGCCCGGCGGTACTGGACATGCGCCTGACATGGGATTTCTCGGGCGTACCGTCGCCGTCATTGCCGATTACCGGGAATCGCATCATCGCCTGGACGCTGACGCCCGATTGGGCGGATGGTGTGACGGAACGGTTGGCGTGGCTGACCGATATTCAGACCAGTCCTTCGGGCGCGGAACAACGCCGCGCCATTCGCCTGTCGCCGCGGCGTACGTTTGAGGCCAGGATGCTGGCGACTCGCCGGGAACGCGCATTGCTGGATTTGACCCTGTATGGCTGGGGTGCCCGTATTTTTGCGGTGCCGGTCTGGCACGATCAGCAATGGTTGAAGGTTGATCTTGCGTTGGGTGTGCAGACGATTCGTTGTGATACGACGCATCGGGATTTTAGGGAGCGGGGTTTGGCGCTATTGCTGGGGGATAACGCTTTTATCTATGAGACGGTTGAAGTTGTTGGGCTTACCGCCGTTGCACTGACGTTGGCGCGACCGACAATGCAAGCATGGCCAGCCGGGTCGCGTCTATTTCCTGTGCGCAACGCGCAACTGGTGCAGCAACCTATCCCGAAGCGACAAACCGATCAGACCTGGTCGCTGGAGGTGGCGTTTCGATTGACCGAGGCGTGCGACTGGCCGGAAATTTTTCCTGCATTGCTGTACCGCACTGTGCCCGTGTTGGAAGCGCTGCCGGACGAGAGTGACGAACTGACTGCGGGGTATCAGCGTCTGGTGCAGGAGTTAGATAATAGCGCGGGCATGGTGCACGTGACCGATACCGCGCAGAGGGCGTTTGTTGTGCAGTCGTATCGTTGGTTATTGCATGGCCGTGCCGATCAGGCGGCATTTCGCAGCCTGTTGTATGCACTGCGTGGCCGTCAAAAAATTGTGTGGTTACCGACGCATGCGGATGACTTGCGGTTGGTGGCCACCGTAACACCTGATGCGACGACGATCGATATCGAGTACGTCGGCTATACGCGCTTTGCGAAGGGACAGCCGGGACGGCGTGACATTCGGCTGTCGTTGTCTGACGGCACGGTGCTGTATCGACGTATCGTCAGCGCCACCGAAATCAGTAACGACGTGGAGCGTCTGGTGATTGATGCGCCGCTGGGTCGTCTGACCCATCCGATGGATGTGGCGCGCATCTCATATATGGTGCTGTGCCGGTTGGATCAGGACGATATCGAGCTATTGCACGAGACCGATAGCGATGGCGTGGCCAAGGTGCAGACGGTGTTTCGCGGTATTCGCGAAGATAGTTAATCCTCTTTGGGGCGCGCTCGCGTCCCCGTAATTTCCCTCTAATGTTGAACCGGTTCACTATTGTGCTCTGACGCAAATCCGTAGCATGTGCGTATTCAAACACGCACTTGCCCATGTCGCCCCTATGAGTTTCGATCAACGCGAACGCAGTCTCTGCGATGGCCAGCCCGTCCGTCTTTACGCTTTCAGCCGCGGTACTTTACGGTGGCTGTACTGCACCGCGGACCGTGATATCTCTTATCAAAATCAAGTCTTTAAAGCGGTCGCGATCAGTGACGACGGTATCCGGCAAACTGGCGAAACCAGCGCCGATGCGCTGAATCTCACCGGACCGTGGAACCTCGATGTAGCCCAGCAATTCAGAGGCATGCCGCCGTCCTCGGAGATTGTGCTGACGATACGCGATATGCATTTTGGCGAGTCCGACGCGATGGTGTGCTGGGTCGGCAGCATTAGCGGCGTCAAGTGGCCAGCGCCCGACCGCTGCGAAATTATCTGTCAATCACTGACGGCCAGCTTTGACCGCCCGGGCCTGAACCTGACTTTCGAGCGCGGTTGTACCCACTCGCTATTTGATCGCAACTGCCGGGTCAACCGCGATCTGCATAAAACCCTCACCATCGTCCAGTCCGCCAGCGGAGCCGCTATCAGCGCCGGTGCGTTTGCACGTTTTGAAAATGATTATTTTAGTGGTGGCTTTGTCGAGTGGGCAATCGACGCGGGGGAGATTGAGCGGCGTGGTGTAGAGAAACATACCGGTAGCGAGTTGATGCTGTTGGGCGGCACCAGCGGTATTGCACTGGGGCAAGCGGTGACCGCTTTTCCCGGTTGTACGCAAGTGATGGCGGTGTGCGACAGCCGTTTTGGTAACAGCGTCAACTACGGCGGCATCCGTCATATGCCGGGCAAATCGCCGTTTCAGGGCGACCCCATTTTTTAAGGACAAACTATGTACGTGCAACTGGCCATTATGATTATTTCGCTCATCGTGACGTATGCGATGACGCCTAAACCGGCGACGCCCAAAGCGGCAGCGGTAGAAGATTTTGATTTTCCGCAATTTGATGAAGGCACGGCACAGGCGGTCTTCTTTGGCGATTGCTGGAGTACCGACTGGATGGTGCTGGGGATTGGGAACTACCGGACGCTGGAGATCAAGCGATGACGGACGCGCTGATGATCACGGTACGCGATCTGTACTCGGTGCCGGATTTTAAGGGCGGTACCGGCTACTGTGGATCGGGTGCGCGACGCTGGTTTGCGCATTACGGTTTTGACTGGCAGGAATTTGTTAAAAACGGTCTGCCTGCTTCGGTGCTGGCAGCGACTGGCGACGCGCTGGCCTTGCAGGTGATCGCGCATGCCGCGAAAGCCGTCGTTCTCACGGACGATTTATCGCATGGGTAAAGGTAAAAAGACGACGGTCGGGTATCGCTATTATTTCGGCCTGCATATGGGCATGTGCCGTGGTCCGGTCGATGAAATCGTCGAGATCAAAGTCGCCGACCGGACAGCCTGGCGCGGCAGCATTACCGGCAACACGCGTATTTTTATGAATGAACCGTACCTGTTTGGCGGCGATGAAAAGGAAGGCGGGATTGTCGGCGATCTGGAGGTGATGATGGGTGCATCCGATCAGGCGGTGAATCCGGAGTTGGCGACAATGCTGGGTGGGCTGGTGCCGGCGTTCCGTGGATTCTGCTCGCTGTTCTACGATGGTCTGGTGACCAGCATGACGCAATATCCGAAGCCGTGGACCGTTCGCTTGCGCCGTGCGCTGAAGGGCTGGGACGGCGAACCGTGGTATCCGTCCAGGGCGGTGATCAGCATGTCTAAAGGCACGATCCGCGCAATGAATCCGGCGCATATTCTGTACGAATGCATGACCAACCGGGACTGGGCGCGTGGACTGGAACGGGCGCGACTGGACGATGCATCGTTTAAGACCGCGGCTGATTGTCTATACAAGGAAGGTTTTGGATTGTGCATTAAATGGACGCGGCAAGATACGTTGTCCAATTTTACGCAAATCATCATCAACCATATCGGCGGTAATTTATACACCGACCGCACGACCGGCCTGATTAAATTGACCTTGATACGCGATGACTACGATCCGTTGACGTTGCCGCTGTTTGATTACGATTCCGGCCTGCTGTCGATTGATGACGATGATTCGGGTGCGCAGACCGCAGGCACGAACGAGGTCATCGTGAAGTTTACCCATCCTGTCGATAACAGCGCGGGACAGGTGCGGGTAAAGAACAACGCGGCCATCCAGTCTGTCGGCGGCACGGCCAGCGCTACCAAAGAGTATCCCGGCATTCCTACCGCGGAGCTGGCGTTACGGGTGGCGCAGCGCGACTTGCGTGCGGCGAGTGGCTTTATCAAAAAGTTCAGAGTGCGGCTGGATCGCCGCGGTTACCAGATTGCGCCGGGAAGCGTGTTTCGGATTCGTGATGTGGCGCGTGGACTTGAAAACATTATCCTGCGCGCCGGACGGGTGGAAGACGGTACGTTGACCGATCCGGCCATTACGATTACTGCGGTGCAGGATGTGTTTGGGTTGCCAGCGACCAGTTATGTGGACGTGCAACCGAGTGGCTGGAGTGCGCCCGATACGAGTGCCAAGGCAATCGTGACGCGCCGCCTGATCGAAATGCCGTATCGCGAACTGGCCGCCGCGCTTGATCCTGCCAATCTGGCCAGTATCGATGCCAGCGCCGGTTATCTGGCCGCGTTCGCGCAACGTCCTTCTTCGCTGTCGCTGGGTTTTTTGCTGCGGGACCGGATAGGGAGAAGTGGCAAATTTATTGATCGTGGGAATGGTGACTTTTGTCCTGTGGCTAAGGTGGTCACGGTGCTGGACCGATCCATCACCAGTATCTCGCTGACGGGGGCGGTGGATTTGAACCGTGTTGAAGTAGGAACGGCGGCGATGATTGATGATGAGATTGTCAGAATCGATGCGATTGACCCGCGCACTGGCATGGCCACCATCGCACGCGGCTGTCTCGATACCGTACCGGCGACGCATGCGGCGGGTGCGTTGATCTGGTTCTATGACAATGCCGCAGGCACGGATCAGACCGAATACGCGACCGGTATGACAATTCAGGCGCGATTGCTGACGCGCACCTCGTCGGCGGTGTTGCAGGAAGCGCTGGCCGGGACCGATAGTTTAACGCTGGTGCAGCGCCAGTATCGTCCCTATCCGCCCGGGAATCTGCTGGTCAATGGTTTGCGCTTCCCATCGAGTGTGGCGGGTGTGCTGACGGTGTCGTTTAGTTTTCGTGATCGCTTGCTGCAGGCGGATCAAATCATTGACACATTGCAGGGCAATATCGGACCGGAAACCGGTACTACATATATTTTGAAACTGTATAGCGGCACCAGGCTTCGGCGCACCGTGACCGGACTCATGACGACGCGATGGACATATCAACTGGCCGATGTAGCGGTTGATGGCTACCTGCAAAATATCCGTCTGGTGTTGAGCGCGTCCCGCGATGGGATCGCGTCTTTGCAACAGCATGATGTAACGATTGAGCGCCATGGTTTGGGGCTTGACCTAGGTGATTTATTAGGAGGATCAACACGATGAGTTTAACCAATGGGCCGAATCTGGGCCTGATAGAAAATGGATTGTTTGGCGAACAGCATTATGCAGAATTAATGCGCTTATGGCGCGGGCTGGACGCGCTGGTGCAACCGACCGTGAAGAGCGCGACGACCGCTACACCGCCAACGTCACCGCGCAATGGCGATTGCTATCTGATTCCGATCGCATCGACCGGCGCATGGAAAGGTCGGGCCGGTCAGCTTGCGCGATGGAGCACGATGCTGGCGGTGGTGGCTGGATGGGAGTTCTTTACGGCCCGGGCCGGTTGGAGCGTGCGCGTAGTCGATCAGCCGGATGCGTCTGGCTGGCCGACTTTATATATCCATAGCGGCAAAGTCTGGATCCGGTCCTTTACCCCGATGGCGGTCAAGGCTGGCGCGTCGTTGAGTGTGGCGCAGGCGCTGCCTGCTGCAACCTTTACCAAAGTCGCCCTGGACACGGTGGAGATCGATACTGACAAATGTTTTTCGATGGAAGAGCACCGGCTCACGCCCAAAATGGCGGGCTGGTATCAGGTGACATTTTTAGTGACGGTCAATAAGGATGGCGTTCCTGATCCGGTCATCGGCATGGCGTATAAAAACGGTATCGCCGCCATCGCAGGAAACCGCAACGACGCGGCGATCGGTTCTGCCGGTTCCTGTAGCGCGAAGCTGCAGCATTTCAACGGTTCCACCGATTATTGCGAATTATTTGCCTATTGCGGCAACGCATCAGGCGAGATTGTGGCGGACCCGATTTATACGTTTATGAGCGTCGTAGGTCCGATGTAACGTATTCAGTAAAAGACGCGGCGACGTGTCCGGTGCATCGAACACCGTACACATCCCGCACCAGCAGACAGTACCTGCCAGCTCAGCCAGGGCCGCGCCACCTCCGGAGGCGTCCGAAGGCTAGCATATTTTTGTAAGGTTTTTACAAAATGCAGGATATTCGCTGTGGAAATTGTCAGAAAAAGCTAGGTTCAGGGATTTATCTGCACCTCAGTATCAAGTGTCCGCGCTGCGGCACGTTAAACGACTTGAGGGCCACGAGCTCCGAATCAGAGCGCCAGAGAGCGCCAGATGCTAAAGGCCCTCATGTATGTCAAACAACAACCCACCATCGGTAGTCTGTTCGCAGGGATCGGCGGCTTCGATCTCGGATTCGAACAAGCCGGTTTCAAAACCGTGTGGCAAGTCGAAATCAACCCGGTCTGCCGGGCGGTCCTCGCCAGCCGCTTCCCGGACGCTACGCAATACGACGATGTCCGACTCTGCGGCGCTCACAACCTCCCTTACGTCGACGTTATCACAGGAGGATTCCCCTGTCAGGATGTCAGCGCCATGGGCAAGCGGCGCGGACTTGCAGGCAGCCGCACCGGCCTGTTCTTCGAAGTTATCCGCATCCTTAACGAGCTTCGGCCCCAATGGGTGGTGCTTGAGAACGTCACGGGGCTGCTCAATAGCAACGATGGCGAAGACTTCCAGACGGTCGTCGCTACCCTTGCCGAATGCGGGTATCTGGGATACTGGCGCGTGCTTAATGCTCAATATTTCGGAGTCCCCACGCGCCGCCGCCGGGTTTTCATGGTCGCAGGTCGTGGCCGACATCCTCCCTTTGAGCTGCTGGCTGACACCGCACCAGTGGGCACTTTTTCTGGCCCGCCGCGCCCGGCAGACTACCCCGTCGAAATCGATGGATGGACTCATCCTACCCTTCTGTCAGGAAGCGCCCCGGGCCAAATCAATATCAGCGGTTCGGGCCTCATCGCTACCGCTAACCGCCGGGATCAGATGGTTAATCGGCAGCGAACGATTGACGATCATGGGCTTTGCGCCGGACTGGATGCGGCCAACTTTGCAGAATCTCATGCTGCCGGAAACGCCGTCGTGCCGCAAGTCGCGCGGTGGGTCGGGGAGTGTTTGATGCGGGGGATGTAGGTTTTTAGCTGAGAACTATGAGTTTCTATTCAGAGCGCCTCGGAGCGTCTAAAAATTGGAGTTAGCCAAATTGAAAGTTAATAAGTTGTACCAGGGCGACTGTTTGCCTTTTCTTGAGTCGCTACCGGACGAGAGTGTCGACGCCCTCATTACCGATCCACCGTATGCCAGCGGCGGCTTACATATCGGCGCGCGGCAAAACAATACCACCTCTAAATATGTGCAAAGTAATAGCCAGCGCGGTTTTTACGACTTTGCAGGAGACCATCGAGATCAACGCTCCCACTTACGCTGGAGCATCTTGTGGCTTTCGGAATGTTGGCGAATATTGAAACCAGGCGCGCCGATATGCCTGTTTAGTGACTGGCGCCAGTTGCCTACGACGACCGATGCGTTACAGGCGGCGGGGTTCTCCTGGCGCGGTATCGCCGTCTGGGACAAAACCGAAGGCACGCGGCCTGTTATGGGCCGTTTCCGCGCGCAATGTGAGTATATTGTCTGGGGTAGCAAGGGCAATATGCCACTAGACCGCGGTGTCGGCGTGTTGCCCGGCGTTATTCGCCAGGTTGTCAAGAGTGCGGACAAGCATCACATTACAGGCAAACCGACAGAGTTAATGCGCCAAATCAACCGTATTTGCGTACCATCCGGGATTATCCTCGATCCGTTCGCCGGTTCCGGTTCAACCTTGGTGGCTGCGGCCATGGATGGATATGGCTGGATCGGCTGCGAGTTGTCGGAGCATTATCATCAAGTTGCGACAAACAGACTAAACGGGGTTGGTGAGTAGTTCGCATTGAGTACAACATAAAAATGGACGCTGGCTGGCGTCCATTTTTGTACTTTCCTGATTTATTAGGCGGATTACAGTCTGCGTAATTAGATTTTTACTGGTGTAATTATTTACAATGAGGTTTATCTCACTGATTCAGGCTGATTTATCGCGAGCCGCTTCACCAACGCGCCGCGATTCGATACCTATACTCGTACTTTAAAAAAATGCGCTTTTCCCACCATTGCGCCCGTACATTCGGCACTCTGCCGTTAACGCCAACAGGTTAGGGTCGCGCTCCCTTGCCTTGGGTAGCAATAATGTAATCCGTTGCCGCGCGCCAAATTTGGGTTCCAGCGGAATGAGTTCAATGTGCGAACTGAACGTGCCGACGCGACCTGGTAATAAACTGTAGCCAATCCCGCCGCTGACCAAATTTATCAAAGAGAAAATATCCTGCACCCGCATGCTGATATTGGGCGCGAAGCCTGCGCGTTCAAAGCAATACGCAAAGTCTTGCGAAGTCACAAACCCGTCAGTCAGGGTCACGAATTTTTCGTCCCGCAAGTCATTTAGATTAACGCGTTGTTGGCCCGCATAGGGCGAGTGCAGCGGTGCGGCCAAAAATACATCGTCATCGAATAAGGGAACTGCAACCAGCGCCTGATTATCGTCAGGATTGTTCAACTTGCTCTGTTCATGCAAACCGATGACGATTGCATCGAGCCGACCATCTGCAAGCTGCTGGATCAAGTCGCGATTGGAACCAAGCGTCAGGTCTATATCGAGCGCAGGCTTACGCAATTTTAGTCCGATCATTAGCTGAGGAATGCAGCGTAATGTGAGCGAGTAGAGCGATCCTATTTTCAGTCGCGTGGCGCTAAAGCCCGCCGCTTCATGCACCTTGCGCACGCCTTCTTCGACTTTATTGATGGCCTGTTGCGCGTATTCAGCTAATATATAGGCACTCTGTAAAGGGATGAGGCTGCGGCCATCCCGCTTGAACAATGGACAGCGCATCGCTTGCTCCAATGAATGTAAAGAGCGATGCACGCTGACTGTACTTTGATCAAGCAGTTCGGAGACCCGTGCCATGTTATTGAGTTTCATAAAAGCTAAAAAAACCTCTAACTTTTTGAGTGTTATCGCCTCGTCGATCGCCATACAAAGTCCCTTGTCCCTTTTGCGCGTTATTTTATATTTTCTATGTTGCGACAGCTGCCGCAGTGGCTTCACCAGGCATATTAACGCTAAATCATTACTCTGAAGTTAATAAACTGTCGTTAAGGTTGATTGAAGTAGCACGCAGTTGGTTTTAATGTACTCGTCACGATGACTGAATGCCGGAGAAAAAATGCAAGCCCAAAGAAAGCTTGACCCGCAGTGGAGCAAACGCCGTACTGAAAAGCACCGGCGCCTGGCATCAATTGCCCATTTGGCCGACGGTCCGGTCCTGAGAACCGCCGATATCGTTGCAGCGCTGCAGGCCTTGATCTCCAGCGGCGACAGAGTTGTGCTGGAAGGAAATAACCAGAAACAGGCAGATTTTTTATCCCGTGCACTGGTGCAAATTGATCCGTCCAAGGTGAATAACCTGCACTTGATCATGCCAAGTGTTAGCCGGCCAGAGCATCTTGATTTGTTTGAGCGCGGGATTGCCCGCAAGCTCGACTTTGCTTTTGCCGGTGCGCAGAGTTTACGCATCTCACAGTTATTGCAGGATGGCATTCTGGAAGTTGGGGCAATTCATACCTACGTCGAGTTATATGGGCGACTGTATGTTGACCTGTGTCCTAACGTCGTGTTGGTGGCGGGTTTTAAAGCGGATCGGCAAGGCAACCTGTATACCGGATCGAGTACCGAAGATACCCCGGCATTGGTCGAGGCTGCGGCCTTCCGCGACGGTATCGTGATCGCCCAGGTTAACGAGATCGTGGATGATCCAGCCGATTTGCCACGGGTCGATATTCCAGGGTCGTGGATCGATTTTGTGGTGCAGGCCGATAAGCCTTTTTTTCTCGAACCTTTATTTACCCGCGATCCCCGCCTGATCAAGCCCGTGCACGTGTTGATGGCGATGATGGCGATCCGTGGTGTATATGAACGTCATCAGGTGCAATCGCTTAACCACGGGATTGGGTTCAACACTGCGGCGATTGAGCTGATCTTGCCTACTTACGGCGAGAAGCTAGGGCTAAAAGGAAAAATTTGCAAGAACTGGACCCTGAACCCGCATCCAACCCTGATCCCCGCAATTGAGTCTGGCTGGGTCGAAAGCGTGCATTGCTTTGGTGGTGAGCTGGGTATGGAAAACTATGTTGCAGCACGACCGGACGTGTTTTTTACCGGCAAGGATGGGTCAATGCGATCCAATCGCGCCTTGTGCCAGTTGGCCGGGCAGTACGCGGTCGATCTGTTTATCGGCTCAACTCTGCAAATGGATGGCCTTGGCAATTCCTCCACCGTCACCCGCGGACGCCTGACCGGGTTTGGTGGTGCGCCGAACATGGGACATGATCCCGGTGGTCGCCGTCATCCTACTCCGGCGTGGCTGGATTTAATTGAAACCGATGATCCGTTGGCGCGTGGTAAAAAATTAGTCGTGCAAATGGTAGAGACCTTTCAAGGCGGCGGTCAGCCAACTATTGTGGAAACATTAGACGCCGTGGCGGTAGGTAAAGAATCGGGCATGCCGATTGCACCGATCATGATTTATGGCGACGATGTCACCCACGTACTGACCGAAGAAGGTATCGCCTATTTATATAAAGCGCGCTCGCTCGAAGAGCGCAAAGCCATGATCGCTGCGGTCGCCGGGGTAACGCCAATAGGCATGCATCACGATCCTGCCAGCACCGCAAAATTGCGCAAGGATGGTTTGATTGCTCTGCCGGAAGATATGGGCGTCAATCGTAATGAGGCAACCCGCTCGTTGCTGGCAGCTAAGAGCGTGGCCGATCTGGTGACCTGGTCCGATGGTTTGTATGAACCCCCTGCAAAATTCAGGAGCTGGTAATGACGACCAATGTTGCGTTTGACTGTTTGCAGAATCGGGCGGAAAGTAACGCAATTGCCCAAGTCGGCACAGCGCTCAAATCGTACGCTGAACGCCTTGCAGACATGGTGGTAGCCGCCTTGATCGATGAGGTTACTCTGACCCCAAAGCCCGGTCTGGTGGACCTGCGTAGTCGCGGCGCACATCACGATCTTAGCTGGGAGTTAATGTGTCATTCGGCATGGGCATTGCACCCGACTTTTTGGGCGATGGCGCAGGCTGGCCAGACAATCCCGAATACTCAACAGTTGCGCGAAGAGATCGGTCGCTTAGGTCGCGCTGGTGAGGTACAGATGATGGCAGCCACGAAAGGCGTAAATACGCATCGTGGCGCGATCTGGGCGCTCGGTTTGCTGGTCACTGCCGCGGCACAGGATAAATCTGCATTAACCGCTACCGCTGTCTCGGCGCGCGCGGCGGTTCTGGCGCGATGCCCTGATCAGTTTGCACCGATCATTACTGGCAATAACGGCGAACGCGCTTGTCAGGTTTACGGCGTCGGCGGGGCTCGTGCTCAAGCGCAGGCTGGTTTTCCGCATGTCATCAGTGTGGCGCTACCGGCTTTAAAACATTGGCGCGAGCACGGCGAGGGCGAACTTGCCGCACAGCTTAACGCTTTACTCAGCGTCATCGCTGAACTGGATGATACGTGCATATTGTCGCGCGGCGGAATGGCCGCATTGTTAGCCGTCCAGGCCGGGGCCGAAAAAATATTGAAGCTGGGTGGTGCAGCAAGTGCGCAAGGAAATGCGGCCCTGCAGGTGTTCGAGGATGATCTGTTGGCGCGGCATGTTTCTCCCGGTGGCGCTGCGGACTTGCTGGCTGCGGCTCTATTCCTTGATCGATTGACTAAAGAAATTCAAGTGTGAACCTGACACAAAAAGAGGACAACTAAATGGAAAAAATATCCTATGAATTTGCCGCCGGTGCGCCAGCGACAGCGCGGGTACTGACGGGAGTGGTGGGTTCGGGCGATCTGGAAGTATTAATTGAGCCGCAGCATGCAGCGCATCACACCGGCATCACCACGATACACGTCAACACTTCGGTAGACGGCATGGAAAATGTCTGGGAAGCGCTATTGCGGCGTATTTTTACGGCCACGGTTTTGCCCGCCATGCATATCGAAATTAACGATTTTGGTGCGACGCCGGGGGTCGTCCGTTTACGCATTGAGCAAGCGTTTGAAGAACTCCGACTGGTTTGAATAACGCGCATAAATTAAGGTAAGCCTCAAATGAACATACAACAATTACTTAAGCGTGACAGTTTTATCGAGCTGACAGCGCGCAGCCGGGCGCGTGCGTTGCTTGATACCGGATCGATGCGCGAATTGATCGGCCCGTTTGATCGCATGATTTCTCCCTGGCTGGCAATGCAAGGCGTAGTGACTCAGTCGGACGATGGCGTCGTAGTAGCGAAGGGCACTTTCGACGGGCAACCCTATCTGGTGCTGGCTATTGAAGGCGCGTTTCAGGGTGGTAGCCTCGGTGAAGTAGGCGGTGCCAAAATCGCTGGTGCGCTGGAGTTGGCGGCAGAAGACAATCGCAACGGTATTCCGACGGGTGCCGTGATCCTGTTTGAAACTGGCGGCGTGCGTTTGCAGGAAGCTAATCTGGGCTTGGCGGCGATTGCCGATATTCATTCAGCCATTGTCGATCTGCGTCGCTATCAGCCGGTAATCGGGATTTCTGCGGGTACAGTAGGTTGCTTTGGCGGAATGTCGATTGCCGCCGCCTTATGCAGCTACGTGGTCGTGACACAAGATGCGCGGATAGGGCTGAATGGCCCCGCTGTGATTGAGCAGGAAGCCGGGATCGCCGAATATGACGCGCGCGACAGACCGTTTATCTGGAGTTTTACCGGCGGTGAGCAACGTCACCGCACCGGTCTGGCCGATGCTTACATTGAAGACGACAGCGCACTGATGCGCGACACCGTGCGCGCATTTATTCAACGTGGATTGCCCGTTAAAGAGCGCAGTGATCGGTATCCGGAATTTCTTGCCGCGCTGGCCGAGGTCGATGCCAGTGTGCAGGCGACGCCAGAGGCGGTACGCGCTATTTATCAAAAAGGATTGTCACTATGAACGCAGATTTAGATTCAGAAAGAGAATCAAGGCAACCGAGCCGTGGTGCGATCTGGTTTAACAAGCTGACAAGTAACGGATCGGTAAGCGCACCAGTAAATCCCGGTTACGCTGCATCGGTGTTGGTGGCAGATGCTGAACTTGCCGGACAGCCCGCGCGCTATATAGCCGTCATCCCCGACCCGCAAAATCGATTTCCTCGGGCGCGTAACGGCGAGGTCGGATTAGTGGAAGGATGGCAACTCGCGCGTGCGGTGCAGGAGCTTATTGATTCCGACCGTGATCGAGACGTCAAAACGCCCATCGTTGCGGTGATCGATGTGGCCAGTCAGGCCTATGGTCGACGTGAAGAAGCCTATGGCATACATCAGGCGTTAGCGGGTGCGGCAGGCGCTTACGCCAGCGCCCGACTTGCAGGACATCCAGTTATCGGTTTGATCGTTGGCAAGGCCATGTCTGGCGCGTTTCTGGCGCACGGTTACCAGGCCAATCGGTTAATTGCTATCGACGATCCAGAGGTCATGGTGCATGCAATGGGCAAGGCTTCTGCCGCAAGAATTACTCTGCGCTCCGAGGAGGCGATGGAGGCGTTTGCTGCCCGGATTGCGCCGATGGCGTATGACATCAAGAGTTATGCATCGCTGGGGTTGCTGTGGCGAAGCCTGACGCTGCAACATCCTGGCAATCCACCCGCCAGCGAAGTCCAGATAGTGCGCGAGAGCCTGCAAGCGGCGTTCGACAGCATTGCTACCGATACTGCGCGTGATCTTAGTGGCAGGCTAGGTGCAAAAAACCGACAAGCCTCAGCAAAAGTGCGCGAGATGTTGCGCACCCAATGGAAGGAGGACCGTGCGGAACTGGGAGCAGACACCGGTATGCATAAGTGAAATTCGATTAAAAAATATTGTCTGTAAATTCAGGTCAATACGTCCAGTTAATTCAGATCAATACTGAAGCTGATATTTAAATTACTAAAAATATTTAGGAGACAAACATGATTATCTATGGAACTGCTCTACTGGCCATCTGCCACCTTCTCGGCATTTTTCTCGGCGATGTGCTGGGTCACATGATTGGCGTTAAAACGAACGTCGGGGGCGTCGGTATCGCCATGTTGCTGTTGATTTTTGCCCGACTATATATGCAACCGCGCGGGTTGCTACCTAAGCCCACCGAGGCGGGAGTAGGATTTTGGGCCGCTATGTACATCCCTGTCGTAGTGGCGATGGCCGCACAACAGAATGTGGTCGCCGCCTTGCGCGGCGGTCCGGTAGCATTAATCGCTGCATTTGGCGCAGTCGCGCTCTGTGCATGCTTTATTGCGGTGATCAATCGGATGGAACCTAAGACCGATAGCGATCCATTTGCAATTGAACCAGTTACAGTGGCTTAAGGGGACATCATGTTAGAAATTTTTCAAAAAGCCTTACAGCAAAATGGCTTGATTACAGCGTTTGCAGTAGTTGGCATCATCGTCATGTTCTCTGGCTTCATCTCCCGCAAGCTGACTTTCGGACGCGTGCATGGATCGGCGTTTGCGATTTTGATTGGCTTGGTGCTGGCCTATTGGGGCGGTATTCACACCGGCGGGCAAAAAGGCCTGGCGGACATTTCCCTTTTTGGTGGAATCGGCTTGATGGGTGGCGCCATGTTGCGCGACTTTGCTATCGTCGCGACTGCATTTGAGGTCCAGGCCACTGAGGCCCGCAGGGCAGGAATGATTGGTGTGGTTTCATTGTTGCTGGGCACACTGGTGCCGTTCATCGTCGGTGCCAGCGTCGCGTATGCTTTCGGTTATTCTGACGCGGTCAGCATGACCACTATTGGTGCAGGCGCGGTGACCTATATCGTTGGCCCTGTTACGGGCGCTGCGATCGGTGCGAGTTCCGACGTGATGGCCTTGAGCATTGCCACCGGATTACTCAAGGCCATCATGGTCATGGTAGGAACGCCTATCGCCGCGCGCTTTCTCGGCCTTAAAACACCGCGATCTGCAATGGTATTCGGTGGCCTTGCGGGCACTGTCAGTGGCGTCTCAGCCGGGCTGGCAGCAACCGATCGGCGACTCGTCCCCTATGGCGCTCTGGTAGCGACATTTCATACCGGCATCGGTTGCCTGCTCGGACCATCGTTATTGTATTTTGCTACAAAAGCGATAATGGGCGGTTAGGATATCTGACGACGGGGCAGCGTTTTGCTTCCCCTTCTTTATTGATCGCAGACGCCTATAAGGCTCTTTGATGTATAAATACCGTCCTCACGATGCGATAGAAACGGTTCTACGTCCGCATGACTTATTATGGATTACGGACGTCGAAAGTTTGATTTCAGAACTGCCATTGCCAGCTTGGGCAAGTCCTGAGTGGCTGGTTGCCGCGCCTGTCGTGATGCGTCGCGAGCAGGTTGATGATGCGCAATGGTTACCGGTCGGGCTGCGCGGCCAAACGCGCAGCGAACGCTTCAAGGCATTGTTGTCCGTCAACGCCGTAGCGCACTGCGTGCCACCAGAATTTTTGGTGAGTGCAGAAGCGTGGAAATTACACGGGCAGTACGATGTATTTCCCGCCGTTCAGGCACTGGTGAATATTGCACCGCTGCTTAACACGATGGGTTTGTGTTGGGGACCGACCGGCAGCGTTGGCTTCGCGCTGGCAAGTGGCTTGCCGGTTTTGCATGATGCGAGCGATTTGGATCTTGTTGTGCGCGCCAGCTCTCCTCTGCCTCTTGCAACGGTGAAATTATTGAAAACATTACTTGTTTCTCATTTATGTCGGATTGATATGCAGATCGACACCGGCAATGGCGGGTTTGCGTTTGCAGAGTGGGTCAGCGGTCGGAACTCGGTTTTACTGAAAACCAACACCGGTCCGATCCTGACTGCCGATCCGTGGGCCAAAATTCATCAACCCCCTTTTCGCCCAATCCGATGAGCGTTTTATTTACGTTTCCCGGGCAGGGCGCACAACGTCCGGGCATGTTGCATACGCTGCCACAAACGCCTGAAGTACTGCATACGTTGCAGCAAGCCGGCAGTATTCTCGGCGTCGACCCGTTGCTGCTTGATACCGCCGCGGCACTCACTTCCACTTATGCGGTGCAACTTTGTCTGTTGATTGCTGGCGTTGCTATGGCGCGAGTCCTGATCGCAAGTAACGCCGCGCCGGACATGGTCGCGGGGTTATCGATAGGTGCGTACCCGGCGGCAGTGATTGCTGGTGCGCTGGATTACGCCGATGCGGTGCGTTTGGTGCAGCGGCGCGGGCGATTGATGGAAAACGCCTATCCGCAAGGTTATGGGATGGCGGCGATCAATGGCCTGGATCGGTATCAACTCGCCGCCATTATCGCGACAGTCCATTCAACGGCCACACCGGTGTATCTGGCAAATTTGAACGGGCCACGCCAAATTGTCGTTTCAGGTGCCGAAGACGCGATGCAGAATGTGATGACAACCGCATTGGCTTCCGGTGCGACCCAGGTCGTGCGGTTGGCGGTTAATGTTCCGTCACACTGTGAACTATTTGACGCTTCAGCGCTCGAGATGCAAGACGCGTTTTCTACGATAACGGTCACGCGTCCGGTCAGATCGTATCTGAGTGCCAGTGCCACGCGTGCACTATTCGCCCCCCAACTGATTGCTACCGACCTGGCAAATAATATGGCAACGCAAGTGCACTGGTCAGAAACCGTCAGGCTGGCCTGGGAGCGCGGTGCCCGACTGGCAGTTGAGATGCCAAGCGGGACTGTCCTGACTAACCTCACCGCGCCCTTATTTGCCGAGGGTCTGGCGATTGCTAGCGACAACAATCGTCTCGATACTTTACTGGCATTGATCAGTCGCGAGCAAAATCGTTGACGTGTTAATTAATAAGCTTGTTAATTAATAAGCTCGTTAATTAATAAGCTTCTTGATGAGCTTATCGATTGCTTTACGCTGTAGCAGGAGTGGGTGTAATTAAACCGCCGTCAATCCGTTGCCCCTTAATTTTTAACACCAGCACTCCGGCTATCAGACAAGCTGCACCCATCATCATCGACGACGCCGTGTAAGTACCTAAACTATTGCGCAAAGTCCCGGCAAGCATCGTGGCGGTCGCCGCACCCAATTGATGTCCGGCGACGATCCAGCCAAATACGATAGGCGCGGCGAGTCTGCCGAAGACGTCATTGGCCAGACGGACAGTTGGCGGAACGGTGGCAATCCAGTCCAGACCATAAAATATGGCAAAGATCGGCAAGCCATAATAACTAAGACCAAACGCATGGGGCAAAAAGATCAGCGCTATACCACGCAAACTGTAGTACCAGAACAGCAGCACGCGAGGATTGAATCGGTCCGATAACCAGCCCGACATAGTGGTTCCTACCAAGTCTAGCAATCCCATCATGGCAAGTATGCTGGCACCGCCCACTGCCGTAATACCGTAGTCGCCGCACATCGCAATGAAATGCGAGCCGATATAACCATTGGTGCTCATGCCGCAAATAAAAAAACTAAAAAACAATAGCCAGAAATCACGGACCTTGACCACCTTGCGTAATGCATCGAAAGCAATTGAGAGGGGGTTTTTTAATGTGGCGGTGTTTTCATGGGGAAGTTCTTCAAGCTGACCATACCGTTTCAGGCCGATATCTTGTGGACGCTCAGGCAAGAATATCGCCACCAAAGGGATTGCTATGGCGGCAACCGTGGCGACTAATATCGCGACCGAACGCCAGCCGAAATGCTCGACCATATACGCCATCAACGGCAAAAATACCATTTGCCCGGTGGCTGAACTGGCCGTCAACAAACCCATCGCCAGACCGCGCCGGGTCTCAAACCAGCGGCTGACGATGGTTGCGGCTAGCGTGTTAGCAGCAACGCCACTCCCTGCGCCAACCAAAATACCCCACGCCAATACCATGTGCCACGGCATCGTCATAAAGGTACTCAGGGCGGTGCCGACCGCGAGCAATACCAGAGCGCCCAATACAATGGGACGAATGCCATAGCGTTGCATCGCTGCTGCAGAAAACGGGCCGATCAACCCGTATAGCGCAATATTGACCGAGATAACAAAAGAAATGGTAGTAACGGTCCAGCCGAACTCATGTTCGAGCGGCAATATCATGACCGAAGGTGTAGCGCGGATTCCTGCGGCAGCAAGTAGTACCAAAAAAGTGATGCCAACCACAATCCACACATAGCTAAAGCGTGTGCGTAACATAATGGCTTGTATAGTGTTGTTCATATAATATCAAGAGTATTGGAATTTATCATTAGCATCATCGATCAGGCGCAGTAACGTCTGATGATTTTCGTCGCCTAATATTGCTGTGACTTCTTCCTGCGCTTTGTTCCAGCTTTGCATGGACTCTTTCCACTTGCTCGTTCCTTCGGGGGTAAGCGTGACGCCGAACGAGCGCTTATCAGTTAGCATCGCCAGCGGCAAATCGACCGTTTGTACCCAGCCCGCGCTAATAAGCGGCTTCAGTGCCCGACTCATGGTGCTGCGATCCATCCCCATATTGATCGCCAGTGGAATGACGCCAATCGGGCCAGATTTGCCGATACGCGCTATTAATGAATACTGCCCAATCGTCAGTGCATTGGCCGCAAGATGATGATCGTAGATGACCGTCATTTTGCGGGTTAATTGGCGAAGCTTTGAGCAGGTGCATTGAATTTGCATGTTGCCTTCCGTTTACGTGTCGTTGTCTGCATATGCATGGATGCATATGCAGAATATAGATAGTTAAGAGATCCTGGTCAAGCTAAACGTTTGATTGTCGCTGACTAGAGACTTAATATGAAGAAGAGATAATTATGGGTAAGCGGGATTGGGTAGACGTGACGGTGCAAAGTATGATGAGCGCAAACTCTATCCGAAAAGTGGGTAGTAGTCGGCAGGTAAGCGAAATCTGGAAGACTATTTCCTAACTCGGGTTATATGAGTTATATGGGTTATGTAGCAGTTACATGGAGCGAGTACAGACCAGCGCTTTATATACGTGTCGACACGCCTTATTTAACTGACTTTAATTGTATATTTGTTGCTATATTCAGCCCCTTCCAGAGTATGACTTTAATGCTTTTCTGGTGGCGAGTTTTAGCAATGTAACCCAGACGTTACGTTACATGTTACGGCGTGGCATACAAATTTAATTCCTTTTTAAAATATGTATGTATATTCGTCTAATATTGTAAGTCTTTGATTTTAAACAAATTTATGTAAAAATTTTTGTCTTTTTTTATCGTAACGAGTAATTGTTTTGATTGAATTTATTTCCGGCATGATATTTGCGTTATGGAGTCCAGAGCAGGCTCTTTCTGCATTATTGAAACTGGAGAACCACCATCAAAACCTCACATAAAAGAAGTATCGCCGTCGTGTCATTATTGTTCACTGCGATGTTATCCGGCTGCGCTGGTAATGGCACATTAGGCCACGAAACTGGCCCCGCAACAGCAACGGCTACACCCACAGCGACCACGGATGGCGCGACTGGCGCGGGCGGGACAGGAGCAACGGGCGCAACTGGTGGTACGGGCGCAACTGGTGGAACCGGTTCAACTGGTGCCACCGGCGCCACCGGTTCTACGGGCGCTACAGGCCCAGCCGGTGCTACGGGTGCAACTGGCGCCGCTGGCGCTACCGGTGTCCCAGGCGTTGCCGGCGCAACTGGTCTTACAGGCGCAACCGGTGCTCCGGGCACTGCGGGCATTACTGGTGCTGCCGGCGCTACTGGCCTTACTGGTGCTACTGGTGCAATCGGTGCTGCAGGTGCCACAGGCCTTACGGGGTTGACGGGTGCTATTGGCGCTACCGGCCTAACGGGTCCGGCGGGCTCAGGTGGCGGCACAACACCAGCCGGTCCCGCATCTATTACTAATTTGATCTCAAATACTGGTACCGTCGTGTCAGGTGTTGGCGCTGCAGTAAGCGCCATCGGGTCCCCAATAATTAGTCAATCACCTTTCCCGACCAGTGCAAATGCCGGTTTGGCTGGCGTCTTGACAAACAGCGGCGCCGTTCTAACTACCGTGGGCGGTGGCGTCACTAGTGGTATTGGCCAAATTGGTTCTACAACAAATCCAGTTGGCACAACCGTTGGCAGTACTGGTGCTGCGGTCGGCAATGTCGGCGATACCGTGAACAGCGCAGGCCAACTGGTCAGCGGTTTAGGTGCCGGTCAACTTGCACCATTAGCGCCAATCACTGCACCGGTCGGTGCTTTGGTCAGTGCAACAGGCAGCACTATTAGTCAGTTAGCGCCCTCATTAACAACGGCACTGACTACGGGTCCGGTCCAGCAGATCACGATGACAACTAGTACTTTGATTGTGCCATTAACCAGCACGGCTAACACTTTGACGCAAACGGTTGGTAACACAACCGGAATCGATGTGCCAGCGAATAAGCTATTCACCACAGTGGGTAGCGCGATCGTTGGTGGTAGCACGCAATTAGGTGGCACGCCGGCTCCAGGCGCCGCCGCTTTAAGTGGCGTCGTTGCAGCGGTGGGCAACACCGTTGCAGGACTCGGCACTACTAGTTTGACTAATAGCACGCAACCGCTATTGGGTAACGGCACTACCGGACCCTTGGCTGGACTGGGCGGGACCTCTGGCACCGGCACCAATCCTTTAGGTTCGCCGACTAGTTTGCTCAGCGAACTGACTGGTACTTCGGGTGGCTTGCCTGCTGCGCCAGGTGCTCCTTCGTTGCCGTCATTGACTGGTCTGTTGGGTGGCTTGCCAACTGCGCCGGGTGCTCCTTCGTTGCCGTCATTGACTGGTCTGTTGGGTGGCTTGCCAACTGCGCCGGGTGCTCCTTCGTTGCCGTCATTGACTGGTCTGTTGGGTGGCTTGCCAACTGCGCCAGGTGCTCCTTCGTTGCCGTCATTGACCGGTCTGCTGGGTGGCTTGCCAACTGCGCCGGGTGCTCCTTCGTTGCCGTCATTGACTGGTCTATTGGGTGGTTTGCCAACTGGCTTGCCAGCCGCGCCAGGTGTTCCTTCGTTGTCGTCGGTAACCGGTCTGTTACCAGCCGCCCCCGGTACGCCTTCGTTCGCGCCTGTTATTACTGCTATCAGTGGTTTGACTAGTGCTGTGAATAGTGCAACGGCTACTACCCCAGTTGGAGGTCCTGTAACTTCGGTGACAGCACTTCTGACAGGTTTAACTGCGGGTCTGCCCGTGAAATAATCGACGTTAAAACGAAGTTAAAACGCAAAAAAAACCCTCGCTACATTGGGTTTTTTTGCGGTCGGTGGAGAAATACGCTGCATGAATACTTTAATAATATCAACTTTGATCCTATTTTTTTGAGATGGCGATCCGAGATTAACTTTGGTGATGTTAATCACTTCGGACCATTTCTCTGGTCGAATAAGAATCTACTTATTTTTCTAATGTAATGATCAAACAACCTCGAAGTCTCGCTGCAGAATACAACTGGTCGCTTCAAGCGACGTTGATTCATCCGCTGCAAAATTTTAGCAGTCCGATATCCGCCGCGCATGCTTGGTCGAATGCTGGCCTATGAGGATTCCTGATAGCATTTTTTCTCATCTCAAAATACTAGTTCTGGAAAGCAGCGACAGCCTGCGCAAGACGCTTGTAATGTATTTGAAAGTAATGGGAGTTGCTCACATCGCCGAAGCTGCCAACGGGCAACAGGCTCTATTGCTGCTTGAAACTAATGCGCATCTATTCGATTTCACGATCTGCGACCTGCGCATGGACGTGATGGACGGCTTTGAATTTCTGCGCTGCGCTCCGCGCGCGCGCATCGGTCGCGTGATAATTGCCACTGCGCTTGAAGACGACTTCCTCAGCGCCGCAGAAGAAATTGTACTTAATTATGGTCTCAGGCTGGCAGGGCGCCTCACAAAACCTATCGATTTTTTGCGTTTGAAAAATCTTATAGCGACAGCATCCAACAAGCCGAAGGCCAAATACGTCTTTCGTAAGAGGTTGCCATTTCAGTGCTGGACGATAGCAGATTTAAGTACCGCGCTACAACGCGGACAGTTCGTGCCGTATTTTCAGCCTAAGCTGGATTTTTTGACCCGTAAGCCAATTGGCGTCGAAGTGCTGGCGCGTTGGATGCACCCGGACCAGGGCATGATTTCACCCTCGCAATTCATTCCTTTAATGGAGTCGGCAGGTCTCATTGATTGGCTGACTGTAGAACTTTTACACAATGTGCTGGATTGCACCAAAAAATGGTATTCGGCGCGGCCCGAAATCAGCATCTCCTTCAATGCCTCGCCATTGACATTGGAAAAGAGTGCAATTCCTAACCAATGGTTAGGCATTGTAAAAGAGCACAATGTCAGCCCCGAACGCATCAAGATTGAGATCACAGAAACTGCCCTTCCAAAAGACTACAAAAGTCTGCTGGAATCTGCCACCCGCTTGCACATGCATGGCTTCGGCCTGTCCCTGGATGATTTTGGCACGGGATATTCATCATTGCAGCTATTAAGCCAAATACCCTTCAGTGAAATCAAGATAGATCAGTCATTTGTCGCCGCAGCACGTAACAACAAGCGATCGGTTGTTATACTCAATGCGATCGTCAGCCTTGCAAGAAATCTCGATCTTCAGACCGTGGTAGAAGGTATTGAAACAGAAAGCGACGCAGTGTTTTTCCAGCAACTGGGCTTCGATCTCGGGCAGGGATATCATCTGGCACAACCAATGGCGGGCGACGATCTGATGCGTTGGTTATCGGCCCAACAATCGGTCCCGCTGAGCGGGGCGGAGGCACGCTTTACCCCCTCTCAATATATTCCGCGCTAAAATAGCGCGGGATCGTAATCGGGCGACAGCGTTTATCCACCGCGCCTGGCCAGACTTTTTGGTGCCAATGCTGGATTTAACAATTGTCGAGGGCACGCTTACCGCGGCAAGGAAAGTCACACGTAGCGGTGGCGTTTCGCGTTGGCCGTATAAACATTCAAGTGAGATAAACCCGTTACACTAGCGGTGAATTATTTAATCGCCTTCTGCAGCCATGGCGGCATTAGTCGGTTTGATCCTAAAACAGCATGATGTAACGAAAGAATTATGTTTGGATTACCTACGACGGCCACTGCGCCGTTTTGTCCTTCTGAGGTCGTCGGCACCGTAGCTGTTCCCTCCGGTGCGCCGCTGTGGCGCAAAGTAATGCGCTTTGCCGGTCCTGGACTGTTAATTTCAATCGGCTACATGGACCCCGGCAATTGGGCTACTGACATTCAGGCCGGATCACAGTTTGGGTATAGCCTGTTGTTTGTTGTGATTCTGTCAAGCATCGCGGCGATTGTATTGCAGTGCCTGAGTATGCGGCTAGGGATTGCTACCCAAAAAGATCTGGCGGTGCATTGCCGCGAACAATACAGTCCACGCACGGGCAAGACGCTATGGTTTTTTGCAGAGATATCCATTATTGCCTGCGACGTGGCGGAGGTGCTGGGGAGTGCGCTTGCATTCAAACTGCTGTTCGGCGTATCGCTGGTGACGGGGGTTTTACTCACCGCCTTCGATACCATTATTGTGCTCGGTCTCAAAGGAAAAGGCTTTCGCCAGGTTGAAGCGATAATTCTCGGTCTGATTCTTACGATTACCGTCTGTCTGTTTGCGGAGTTGCTGTTTGTTAAGCCGGATTGGGCCGCAGTCGCCGCCGGAGCGATCCCATCCTTAAAAGCGCTGGCCGGGCAAGAACCGTTTTATCTCGCCATAGGGATTCTGGGTGCGACCATCATGCCGCACAATCTTTATTTACATTCCTCTATTGTGCAGACCCGCGTGGTGGAAAACAACGACCGGAGCCGTCAACAGGCGATCAGGTTTTCGCGGCTGGATACGATATTTGCGCTGACGGTAGCACTGATTATTAATGTCGCGATTCTGGTGTTAGCGGGCGCAGCGTTTCACAATGTCGCCGCTCCTGTTGCGGTTGAGATTGATGAGGCGTTCCATTTGCTTGATCCTATCGCGGGCACTGCGGCGGCCGGGATTTTGTTTGGTGTGGCGCTGTTAGCCTCAGGTCAAAGCTCCACATTTACCGGCACCATTGCGGGTCAGGTGATTATGGACGGTTTTCTAAAAATAAAAATACCGTGCTGGCAGCGCCGCCTGATCACACGCAGTCTTGCGCTGGTACCGGCGTTGATTGGCGTGATTATCTTTGGCGAACATTCAGTAGGGCGACTGTTAATCATGAGTCAGGTGGTCCTCAGTCTCCAATTGCCGTTTGCGATGTACCCGTTAATAAAACTGACTGGTCGCCGTGATTTGATGGGGATTTTTGCTAACACGACGACGACGTCCGTATTGTCCTGGGGTTTGTTCGTCGTGATTTCCGCCGCTAACCTGTGGTTAGTGTTGCAGGCGTTTGGTTTGCAGTAAATTGTGGCAATGTAGTGTAGCGATGTAAGGACTTTCCTTGCGAAATAACCCGGCTGGTTTGGTATTAGTCCACTGGGCAAGCGGCGCTTTTAGCAGCCTTTGCCAAAAGGTAAGGACTGGTAAGCCTGCAAAAACTAAAACCATGACAGGTTTACATGGTCGTTATAGTTTTAGTAATTTATTTTTTAGGTTGATTTTGTCGATAGTTTGATGGGATAATTCTTTTATCGTTCAGAGGTTGCGTTGCAGTCACACCATCGTTTAGTCGCTTAAATGATAAAGGTGAAAGATTTTTAAATTAACCATTGCACGTTTGATACAGCACTGCTATACTTCGGTCCTTCGTTAGTTGGCTTCAAATGTTTTTTGCAGGTTTTGTGTAAAGCATAGCCGATACAAGAGTAGATTCACCTTTCGCCGAGGTCACTCTCCAGATAGGTTTGGATTTCGGGAATCTCCTCCTGTATCGGTTAGCAAAGATAACGCGGGAGTAGCTCAGTTGGTAGAGCGATACCTTGCCAAGGTATAGGTCGAGAGTTCGAGCCTCTTCTCCCGCTCCAAAAATAAAAAGGAAGCCCACAAGGCTTCCTTTTTTGTATTCTACTTTTTGTTTCTACATTTTTTTAATTTCCCAATTCTCCAACCTGTAACTTCTCCCTGCTATACCCGCGTTTGGCTGATACGGGCGGGTTATCGAAAACAGGCAGATAGTCTGGTGCGACGTTGCTTTCCACCGACCACTGCTTGTGATATTGAGGACAGTTACCAAAACTGGTTTTCAAAGCATCCCCCTACTCAATATGCATCGGCTGTACGGAATAAGTAGCCTTTAGGGCGTATCGAAGAAGACTCCCATTTCGGAGATTTTTCAACACGATGCGTTGCATCTACTTACACCGAACGGACTTAGTCAGGTCGTATTTTTACGGTTGTCGCGTAAAACGACGCTAACTTTTCTACTTACTTATTATTAGCGAGTAAGCCCAATGCCTTAGCGACACCTGCACCATATGCAGCGTCTGCTTTGGTACAGTTTGCGATATGACGTGCCTGGATTTCTTTGGATGCGCCGCCGACCGATCTCGCCGTATTATCGAATAACACCTGCTGTTGCGCTGGCGTCATTAGTTGGAACAACGCCCGCGGTTGCGAGTAATAATCGTCATCCACGCGGTGATTCCAATGATCCGCTGCGCCTTCCAGCGCGAGTGGCGGCTCCGAAAAGTCTGGCTGTTCTTGCCATGCACCCTTACTGTTCGGTTCGTAGCCAATTGTGCTGCCGGCATTGCTGTCGACGCGCATTGCGCCATCACGGTGATAACTATTGACCGGACATCTTGGCGCATTCACCGGAATCTGGTGGTGATTGACGCCCAGACGATAGCGCTGCGCATCGCCATACGAGAACAAACGGCCTTGCAACATCTTGTCCGCTGAGAAGCTGATACCCGGCACGACATTAGCAGGAGAAAACGCCGCTTGCTCAACATCGGCAAAATAGTTTTCCGGATTGCGATTCAATTCCATTACACCGACTTCGATCAGCGGATAGTCTTTACGCGGCCAGACTTTAGTCAAATCAAAAGGATTGATGTGATAAGAACCAGCGTCTTTTTCCGGCATAATCTGGACAAATAATTTCCAGCTTGGGAAGTCTTTTTTCTCGATGCTTTCGAGCAAATCGCGTTGCGCACTTTCACGATCATTCCCAACTAAGGCGGACCCTTCAGCATCGGTCAGGTTCTCAATACCTTGCATGGTCTTAAATGTAAACTTGACCCAGTTACGCTCGTTTTTTGCGTTGATAAAACTGAATGTATGACTGCCGAAGCCATGCATGTGGCGGTAGGAACGCGGCAAGCCACGATCACTCATGACAATGGTGACCTGATGCAATGCTTCCGGCAACAGGGTCCAGAAGTCCCAATTGTTGTCGGCGCTACGCATGTTGGTTTTTGGATCCCGTTTGACGGCGCGATTCAGGTCTGGAAACTTCATCGGATCACGCAGGAAGAACACCGGAGTGTTATTGCCGACCAGATCCCAATTGCCTTCTTCGGTATAAAATTTTAGTGAAAAACCGCGGATATCGCGCTCTGCATCAGCGGCTCCGCGCTCTCCAGCGACGGTCGAAAAGCGCGCAAACATTTCGGTTTTCTTACCTACCGCAGAAAATATTTTCGCCTTGGTATATTTGGTGATGTCATGCGTGACGGTAAAAGTGCCGAAAGCGCCCGAACCTTTTGCATGCATGCGACGCTCTGGGATGACTTCCCGGTCAAAGTGAGCGAGTTTTTCTAGAAACCATACATCTTGTAATAAGGCTGGTCCGCGCGGTCCGGCAGTCTGGATATTTTGATTGTCGGGGACTGGTGCACCGGCTGCAGTTGTTAGCTTATTCATGCGATTCCTTTGAAGTGCGGGAAGAGAGAATTCTCTGACAGGGAGTATTGCTCATAATTAATAATAGGTAAAATTAATTAAATTTACTGATTCAATAGTTTTTATGATTTTATTTTTTGGCCTCGATTTAGTGTGTTGAGTAGCCCGAGAAGCGGCGTCATTACGCGACATGCCAATACGGTCATCAAGAGCAGCAATGCTTAGCTTAAACGTTGCTCCGTGGCATGAATAGTGTACAGGCCAGCTAGCAAACAGTTGAACCCCGTGAGCATGAGGCAAATTTACTAGCTGGGGGTAGCGGCTCCGGCCGGAGTTTTTTTCGAGATTGTAGATGCAGGGATGGACCGCGTTACCGTTCAGATCCCATTTTTTCAGCCGGAGCAGCGCGACGCGCCAGCTTACCGAAGGTTCGGATCGCGCCTGATCTACCGTGTGCATTTCTGGTGGATTAGATGCTATTGCAACGCCAGGCAGCCCTCAGCGGCATGTTGCAAAAATTATATTAGATTGGTGCCGATAACACCGGTTTCAAATCACACTCATAAGTAATTCACTAGTCTTTGTATTTCGAAAGAGCGATTTTGAAGGCATTTCAGGAAGGGTGTGTTAAAAACGGTTTTTTGGCAGACGACATGCAAATTCCCACGTATATCCATCGGGCATATGCATTCTCGTTGTACCTGAAGCCAACTACAAGATAGCGCATGCACAAAAATATTTACCTCGCACATCGTCCTCAATCGTTAGTCGTTCTTGCACATACAGTCACTTTGCTCTCGCTATTAGCAGGTGTTTTTTCCTCTGCAAATAGTCAAACTGTCCAAACCCCCGCCAGCGAAGAACTGCGTCAGCGCAGCCAAGCTGAGGCGGCTGAGCGCGCACGCCAATTGCACGCACCGAATATTGCGTTGCCAATACCTGCAGTCACGGTCTCTGTAGAAGACGTCAATTCACTCACGCTACCGGTTGAATCCCCTTGTTTTAAGATTCACCAATTCGTTTTGGCAGTCCCATTGCAGATATCGCCCGCCGTCCGCATTGCAGGCGCAAGTAATCTGGCTTTCGATCCCTTCCGTTTCGCACAGGACTTCCTGCATCAGTACAGTGGCAAATGTATCGGTCAGCAGGGCATGAATCTCGTCGTGCAGCGCCTGACTAATCGCATTATGCAAAAGGGTTACAGCACCACGCGGGTTGGCATTCCTGAACAGGATTTATCAACAGGTGTGCTAACCCTGACGTTGGTACCGGGCGTTATCCACACCATCCGCTTTGCCGATGCGGCGTTGCATGGCACCCCACGGAATGCGTTTCCGACGGGCGCGGGTCAATTGCTCAATTTGCGCGATCTTGAACAAGGCCTGGAACAATTGAAGCGTGTCCCTAATCAGGATGTGAGTATGCAAATCGTTCCAGCCGATGCACTGGGCGAAAGCGACGTGATGTTAGAGGTCAAACGCACTAAGCCGTACACCTTATCCGCCAATTTTGATGACAGCGGCGCAAGAGGCACGGGACATTATCAAGGCGGCCTAAATCTTGGCGTAAATAATATGCTAGGGTTCTCCGACATTTTTAATCTCGGGATGAGTTCCGATACTGATCATCAAGGCAATAATCGCGGTACGGGCGGCCATAGCGTGTATTACGCGGTGCCGATGGGATATTGGAACTATGCCCTTTCTGCCAGCGATTACACCTATCATCAAAAAATCGCTGGCAATAACGAAGACTATATCTCCAGTGGTAAATCGAAAAATCTTGAGTTTAAAGTTGCCCAACAATTCCAGCGCAACGCATCGCAAAAAAATAGCTGGCAACTCAAAGTCGGTAAGCGTTGGAGTAATACTTTAATAGACGATGTCGAGATTGGCGTTCAAAAGCGCAATACCTCATTTGTAGAACTCGGATGGGTGCATACGCATTATCTCGGCAATGCCCAGCTTGATGTCACGCTAGCCAATCGTTGGGGATCATCTGCTTTCGGTGGCATGGGCAATCCTGAAGCGCGTCCGTCCGACTATCCAACCTTTACGTACACGCTGCAAACCATCGACGCGACCCTCGCTGTGCCATTTCAGATTGCGTCGCAACCTCTCAGCTACGTCGCCACCTTCCGGGGTCAAAATACCCGCTCGCAACTCTACACGACCGATCAGTTTTCGATTGGAGGCCGCTACACGGTGCGCGGCTTTGATGGCGAACTAACGTTAACCGCTGAGCGCGGATTTTATCTCCGCAATGAACTCAATCTACCAATTGCCCGCTCTGCGCAGGCGGCGTATATCGCCGTTGACCTCGGTAAGGTGTATGGACCATCGGTTCAGTACTTAGTCGGCGACACGCTGGCTGGAACCGCGGTCGGCGTGCGTGGTGGGTACCAGGGATTTACGTATGATTTATTCGCTGGGTGGTCTTTATACAAGCCTGCGCAGTTTAAGACGGCTAGACCAGCGTTTGGTTTTAACCTGACGTATCAATATTAAATAGTCAATTTTAAAAATTCTCAATCCATGCAGTCTTTACCTCTTATTGGCAGATCCCCTGCGGATTTGTGTACAGGATTTGAAACATGAATAAGCATTTTTATCGCACCATTTTCAGTCATGCCTCTGGTAATTTCATTGCGGTAGCCGACAGCACCCCGGGCCGGGGTAAAAGTTCAGTTGGTAACAATGCCCCCGCAGGATCGACCTTTTCATTGCTGCGTTTTTCCATCATTAGTGTTCTGATTGCAGCGGCGTTCGGTCAGGTGACGATGCTGCATGCGCAGACGATTGCCTATAAAAATGGCGGGCCGGCGCCGATCATAGACCGCGCTGCCAATGGCGTGCCGGTAGTGCAAATTGTCCAGCCTAACGCTGTCGGCCTCAGTCATAATCGGTATACCGATTTCAATGTCGATAGCCACGGCGTGATACTGAACAATAGTCCCACATCGGTCAACACCACACTGTCCGGATTCATTCAGGGTAACGCCCAGATCAACACTGGCGCCAAAGTGATTCTGAATGAAACCGTGGGTGTTTCCCGGAGTAATCTTAACGGTTATATTGAAGTGGCGGGCCAGCGCGCCGACGTCATTATCGCCAATCCGAACGGGCTGTCCGTCAATGGATTCGGCGTGATCAACGGTGGCCATGTCACGCTTACGACCGGGGTTCCGCAATTCGGCGGCGCAGGCAGTCTGGCCGCTTATCGCGTCACCCGCGGCAATATCGCGGTCGATGGCGCGGGCATCAACGCGTTGCCAAACGATAGCCTGTCGCTCATCAGTCGTTCCCTGATCGCTAACGCACAAATCCACGCCAGCAATCTTGGTATCGTCACCGGGGCGAATGTCGTGACGCCCGACATGACCGGCATCGAAGTCATTCAAGGTACGGGCGATCAACCGACAATTGCGATTGATACCTCTCTGCTTGGCGGTCTGTATGCCAACAAGATTAAATTAGTCGGCACCGAAGCAGGCGTCGGCATCAGAACCTATGGCGATATGGCATCAAGCGGCGATTTTAGCCTTGATGCAAATGGCAAAGTGACCCTCCACGGCAAAACCAATGCTGGCGGACAATTCGCGCTACATAGTAGCGATGACGTTAGCAATACGGGCACGATCTACGCCCGACATGCGCAGATTGACAGCGCAGGAATCGTCACCAACAGCGGAACCCTAGCCGCACAAGGTGATTTAGACCTAAATGCGTCCGGCATCAATTCGACCGGTGTACTGGCAGCAGGTATTGATGCGAATGGTCAAGCCACACAAGTCGGCAGTATCGTCTTAAGCGCCGATGACAGCTTAATAGCAACCGGCCAGAATACCGCTGGTAGCAACGTCAGTATGACCGGTGCGCGCATCGACTTAACTGGCGCACATACCAGCGCCAACGCGGATGTCACACTCACGTCCACTGCAGGCAATATTCAACATACTGGCGGCACTCTGCAAGCAAGTGGTAGCGCAACAATTCATGCGTCCGGCGTTGTCATCAACGATTCCGGCGTCATCAATACCGCACAGCTGATCAGCCACTCCGCTGCGCTGTCTAACGTCGGGGGCAGTATCACCCAATCTGGCGCCAGTGACACCAGCATCACGATCGATGGCGCACTTGTCAATACATCCGGCACCATTGCTACCAACGCGCATCATTTCACTGTGCAAGCAGGCAGCGTGCACAATAATGCCGGCCAACTGATTCATGCAGGTAACGGCGCATTTGCGATCAATACCGGTGATTTTAACAACGTCGCTGGCCGTCTGGCAACCAATGGAGAACTGCGCCTCAATGCGGTGAATGTGGACAACCACAGCGGCAACATCGCCGCTAATCACAGTGTGACGCTCAACCTCTCGGGCGACCTGCACAATGCACAGGGCAGCATACAAGCTGGCAACGCGTTAGCCGTAAGTGCCACAAATCTCGACAATAGCGCTGGTCGTATCACCTCGTTGGATACCAGCGGCTTAGCGTTGGACGTACGCGGTTTATTGACCAATAGCGCTGGAACCTCCGCCGAAGGCGCACAAGGTGGCGTGATTGGTAGCAATGGCGATCTCACGCTAGTTGCCGCAAACGCGATCAACAGCGGCAGCATCACTGCTGGCAAGAGCTTATTGGCCAACGTTGGGCACCAACTCAATAACGACGGCGGGCGCATCGCCGCCGCGCACGTCCTCACGGTACAGACTGCCGCGTTAAATAACGCGCATGGCACACTCAATGCAGCCAGGATCAACGCCACCGTTGCGCAGCTGAACAATAACAGCGGTAAGATCCATGCTGGTCAACTCATTCTTCACGCCACTAATTTATCCAACCAGCAAGGGCACATCGCGCAATTCGGTAACGATGCCAGCGTTATCGATGTGGCCGATACGCTCGACAATAGCGATGGCGGATTAATCCAGACTAACAGCACTGATCTGACCCTGACACCGCAACGGTTGAACAATCGTGGCGGCACTATTTCGCTAGCCGGTACAGGTCAATTGCAGATTGCTGTGGGTGCTGGCGCGCTTCAAAATCAGGGCGGCACGATCGGTTCGAATGGCGCGACCAGCGTGATCGCCGCGAACATCAATAATCAGCGCGGTAGACTGTTTGGACAAGGTGCGACGACCGTGACGGCTACCGTCGGCGATATCGATAACCGTAAAGGCTATCTAAGCGGAGACAGGCTCGCCCTACATGCGGCCGGTGTCGTCAACAATACCAACGCCAAAATGGAGGCGCTTCACAAGGGACTGGCGATCAATGCGAACAGCCTGCACAACGCGGGCGGCACGATTCAGAATCTAGGTCCCTTGGCCTTAACGATTTACTTGCAACAAGGTTTAACGAATACCGCCGGAGGATTGATCGGCAGCGCAGGGGATGCCCATATTCACGCTGCCAATATCAACAATACCGCAGGTACTTTTTATAGCAAGCAAAATCTCACCCTCAATACCAACGGCACATTAACGAATAACGATGGCATCATCCAAAGCGATGGTTCTATCGATGCTACAGCCAGCAATGCAGTGAACAATCACCATGGTCTGATCGAAGCCAGCGGTGCCGGGGCAACGTTAACCATTGCCGGTGCCAGCATTGATAATAGCGGTGGACGCATTGCCAACAGTGGCACTGGCGACACGACGATCGATAGTGGCAGCAGCATCGTTAATGACGCCGGTACCATTGGCGGCAACGGTGATGTCACGATCATTGGCACCACGTTCAGCAACACGCAACAAGGTCAGGTGATCGCAGCGCGTGATCTCAATGCCGCGATCACGCATACCCTCGACAATCGCCATGGCAGCATGTTTGCCGCACGTCATCTGAGCGTCGAACAAACCAGCCTGACCTTGAATAATGCCGAAGGTAAAGTAAGTGCCGCAGGTGACATACTGTTAACGCTCGCCAGTCTCGATAACACTTCCGGTCAAATTAGCAACACCGCTGGCGCTAGTGGCAATATCGTGTTGGAGACTAGCGCTAACGTCACCAACACCGCAGGAAATATCGGGTCTGACAAGGATGTATCAGTCAATGCCAATACGCTCATTGGCGAAGGCAAAATCATTGCCGGACAGGACGCCACGATTAATCTGCAAGGCGATTACACCAACACCGCTGGCAACACCTATTCTGCCAACAATGTGCTACGTTTTACCACCAGCGGTCTGTTCACTAATGCTGGCACACTTTCCTCACAAAACGCTCTGCGCTTAACCGCAAGTGACATCACTAATAACTATGGCGCATTGATCAATTCTGCTCACAGCGTCGTCACTGCAAAAAATAATCTGATTAATCAAGGTCGGATTTACGGCGACGATATGGCCTTGGGTGCCAACACATTATTGAACGCTAAAGACGCGGTCATCGCTGCCCGTAACGATCTGCAAATAGGCGCACACACCATCACCAATCAAGAGCATGCGTTGATGACCAGTCTGGGCAACATCGCTATCGGCGGCGGCCTGGATGGTAATGATCAGGCCGCGGGCAGGGCCGACGTCGTCACCAATACGCAAGCGACGATCGACGCTGGCGGCAACTTCACGCTCAATGCCAATACCTTCAATAACCTCAATCCGACCTTTGCCACCGCGCCAGTGCACATCGCAACGCTACAGGTAAAACGGTTTTCGACTGATGGCGTCCATTGGATTACAGCTGCCGAAGGTGCTTATCTGAGCAATAATGGTCACTATACGATCTTGCACACGCCCGATGGTGCAACTTTCCGTAATTTCTGGCAACAAAAGTACACGCAAACGTCGATGCAAGATCAGGTTATTGCCACCGATCCGGGACAACTGTACGCCAACGGCAATATGCTGTTGAACGTCGGCACAGTCAACAATCAAGCCAGCGCCATCGTCGCCGGACTCGGTTTAGGCGGGACCGGCGATTATCTATACAACACCATTCCACAAGGTAAAACCACCATCACCCAGGTCGGCACGCCCAATGGCGGTGCGCAGACTGAGCGCTTCGGTACGGTCTATCACCAAACCAAAAGCTGCGGTTTTGGGGGACGTAAAACCTGCGACCAATGGAGCAAGTTTACTGCCATTAACACCGTTCTGCCGGGGGCAAATGTCGCGCTCTCGATATGGCAAGGTGATGCACAACCTGCCCGGTTGAGTAATCCTGCCATCGGCCACGGCGCAGGTGGCAACCTGGTGTCCGGTGGCAATGCGGCGCAATTAAGCGGTAATCAATCCGGCCAGCAGTTAACTGGCACTGGACAAACCGTCGATACTGCCGAAGGCTCTGCTGGCAGCAACACTGGCACCGCTGGCAACCCGCACACTGTGGCCAGGCCAGGTCAGGCGATTCCCAATTTAAGACTGCCGACCAATCAACTATTTGTGATACAAACATTACCCGGCAGACCGCTGATCGAAACCGATCCGGCCTTCACCAACTATAAGACATTCATCTCCAGCGACTATATGCTGGGGCGTCTCGGCTTGAATCCAATGGCGATCCAAAAGCGCCTGGGAGATGGTTACTACGAACAAAAATTGATCAATGATCAAATTACCCAACTTACCGGCAAACGGTTATTGGGCAACACCACCAATGAACAGCAATACGAAGCGCTGATGAACAACGGCATCACCTTCGCTCAGCAATTCGCATTAACACCGGGTACCGCCTTAACTGCGGCACAAATAGCCAGTTTAACGGCTGACATTGTCTGGCTAGTCAATCAAACGGTGACACTCCCAGACGGCAGCAACCAACAAGTATTCGCACCGGTCGTCTACTTAGCCAAAGGCAATGCAGCCGAAGCGCGTCCCACCGGTGCGCTCATCAGTGCCGACACGATGGATTTATCTTACGGTAATCTGCACAACGCCGGTACACTGCAAGGCAATACCCGCCTGATCGTCAACGCGACCAACATCGACAATCGCGGCACCATGCTCGCCAGCGGTAAAGATGGGCAAGTAGTACTCACCGCACAAAACGACCTCACCAGCAGCGGCACCATCCGCGGCAAGCGCGTCGGCATGCTGGCAGGTAACAATCTCACTATGATCAGCGAAGTCGAACAGATCACCGGCATCACCGGAGACCATACCGGCATTACGCAGGTAGCCACCATCAGGGCTGATCAGTTGTCGATGCAAGCAGGGCATGACATCAATCTGCAAGGCGCATACATCGCCGCCACTGGTGACGCCGCACTTGTGGCGGGAAATAACCTGAACATCGGCACCGTCACCACCAGCGACAGCGCACGCGTAGATGTGGGCAGCAACGGCCATAACAACACGCAGCAAAGCACCAGCGTCGGCAGCACTCTCACTATCGGCGGCAACCTGACCATGGCAGCAGACCGGGATATTACCGCCACCGCCGCCACGATCCACGCCGATCAGGCGCTGACGCTCGCTGCCGGGCGCGATGTGAATGTGCTTAGTGGCAGCCAGCAAAGCAGCCATGACATCCATACCCACATGGCCTCCAGCGGATTCCTATCCTCTGAAAGCATCGACATCAACGATGCCGGTCACAGCGATCAAAGCATCGGCAGCAGTTTAACGGGCAACCGTATCGCTATCGTCAGCGGTCGTGATGCCACCATCCAAGGCAGCCACGTCAGCGCCATCGGCGACGTCACCATCAATAGCGGCCGCGATCTGACGATCGTCAGCGCCCACAACACCAGTAGCGGCAGCTACGTCACAAAAGAACAGCAGGCCGGTTTTTCCGCCGACCTGATGACCGGAATTAACCACAGCAACACAGCGCAAGATCAGACCCAAAACTTCACCGGCATCCAGCACAGCGGCAGCGACATCAACGGTGCCAATGTCAACCTGATCAGCGGTCGCGACGCCACCATCACCGCCAGCGTGATCGCCGCCGATCAGGACGTCGGCATCTACGCCGGGCGCAACATCAATGTGCTGGCCGCCGCCAACACTGACACCCTGCACACCGACAGCCACCAAAGCGGCACCAGTATCGGCATCCTCGGTGGCGTCAATGGTCGCTTTACCAATTTCAGCAAAACCAACGCCGCACAAAACACCGACGGCACCGCCACCAGCCACAGCACCAGCTTAATTTCTGCCAACGCCGGCAACCTGAATCTGCAAGCGGGATTAGATGCACAATACAACGGCACCGGCCAGGGAAACATCACCACCCAAGGCGCAGAATTGCTCGCTAAAAACCAGCTCACTATCGCCGCTAACGCGGTCGATCTGCAAGCCATCCAGAATGCCAGCAACAGCCAGTCCCATGCCGAAACCCACAGTGTCACGCTCGGCAGCAGTCTCACCGGGGCCATCGGTGGCGCCATTACCGGCATCGGCGATAAAATTACCGAGAGTCAGCACACCAGCAACGACCGGCTCAAAGGCGCATTGCAACTCAAGGCCGGTTACGATGCCTACCAGTTGGTCAGCGGCGGACAACTCAGCCAAACCACCACCGAATCGCTGGACGCGAATGCACAAACCGAAGGCGGCGGCTTCGGCGTCAGCGTCAACCTCGGTAGCAGTCAAAGCCAGCAGGACAGCAGCAACCGCGCCACCCAGTCCCGCGGCACCACCGTGCAGGCCGACGCCATTACCGTCACCGCCCGCGAAGGCGACATCACGATGCAAGGTGCCAAACTGCAAGCCCGGAACATCACGCTCGATGCAGCTAAGAATATCAATTTACTGGCCGCTAAAAATACCGCCGACTTAACGTCCTCCAATAGCGGCTCAAACGTCGGCATCGGTGCCACCTTAGGCGCTAACGGTCAACAAACCGGCCTCAGCTTCCAGCTCGGCGCATCGCTGTCCAAAGGCCACGCCAACGGCAGTGAAACGACGTTCGACAACACCCAAATTACCGCGACCAACCATCTCACCATTAACAGCGGTGGCGACACCAACCTGATTGGTGCCCAATTAGCCGCAGATAAAATCAAAGCTACCATTGGCGGCAATCTCACCATCATGACGTTGCAAGACCAGAACAATTACGACAGCAAACAAGAAAACGGCGGCTTCAGTCTCAGCCTCTGTATTCCGCCAATCTGTATCGGCAGCATGCTCACTGGCAGCGTCAACTACGCCCGACAAACCGTTGATCACAACTATCGCAGTGCGGTCGGGCAAAGCGGCATCGCCGCAGGCAACGGTGGCTTTGATCTCACCGTCAAAGGCAACACCGATTTGCAAGGCGGCGCGCTCACCAGCACCGCGGAGAAAGAGAAAAACACACTGCGCACCGCCAGCTTGACCAGCACTGACCTGACCAACAGCGAACACACCCGATCAAACAGCTTCAGCGCAGGCTTCTCCACCAACGGCGTCGCCAGCAACATCGCCGCCAACGTGATCGGCAATCTCAACAGCGGTGCCGGCATGCCGAAAGACAGCGATCAACACAGCCACACCAACAGCGTGATCAGCCCCGCTAAAATCATCCTTACCGGCAGCGGCGATGCAACGCAAGATGCGCAAAGTCAGGCCACAGCCGACACGCTGACCACCCGTGACGCAACCACCGCCAATGATACCCTCAGCAACACACTGACCCTGCAGCAAGCACAAAACCTGCAAGCCGAACAACAACGCGCACAAGAAAACCAGCGCGCCGCTGACCTCGCTGGCGCTGCATTAAACGGCATGGTCGGCGACATCGCACAGAAAGCCGGATTCCCGGACGGCTCGCCACAAAAGATCGCGATGCACGGCATCGTCGGCCTGATTGAGGCCAGGCTCGGCGGCAGCAGCGCCGCGGGCGGCATTGCGTCAGGCATCAGCGTAGAAGCGCTGTCGCCGCTGATCAGCGACTATCTGCTCACGCATGGGTATGACATCAGTACCAAAGAAGGACTGACAGCCTACAATGAAATGATGGGGCTGGGGGCCACGCTGGTGGGCGCGGCTTCGGGGGCATTGGCGGGTGGTAAGGACAGTGCCGGGATGGGTGGCATGATGGGAAAAAATGCCGATGCTAACAACCGCGCATTACATCCGACAGAAACGGCCCTGATTAAACAGAACGCCAGTCGTTTTGCGAAAGAAATGTACAACACCGATAATCCGACCGCAGAACAAGTTCAAGGTGCTATGGCAATGCTGGCGAACACTGCGCAAAATCTGGTGGATTACAATCTTGATTACGACGTGCCGTATTCCGACAAGGCAGAAGCGTTCTTGCATACGTTGCAGTCGGAATATTCTGCGACCAATCCAGACCTGTCTATCGGTAAGGGACAATTTTTATTCTATGCGACCAATGATCAAAAAAATTCACCGTATATCAACAGCGGTTACGTCGATAAAGAAATTTCCGGTGTGATCATTAAGGCACCGATCAGGAAGCCGGAAATGCCCGGTGAGAATAACAGTAAACGTGATCCGGCAACCAACTTGCCGCTGGATGATGAGGGCCGTTATGCGCAACAGATTTTAGTCGACGGCAAAATGCACGCGCCGAAATATTTCCCTTGTCCGCGTGCTTCTGCGGGTTGTGGTGGGCAAAATCTGGATATGTCGGACCCGGGGACGGCGGCTTATGTGAAGGCGTTGGATAAGAAGATATTGGATGATATTGGCACGGCGGCGACAGTGGTGACGATTGTTAATCCGGTAGGGACGGCCGGAGCGATAGCCAATGTTGTTGAAACTATCGCTTCTGTTAGCTCCAGCTATCGAGATGGCAAAACAGAAAACGCTGTGGTGAGCGCTGCGGCCCAGCTTGCAGCTCAACAATATTTGCAACGTGTTTATGGATTGACCAAAGTTATTGCAACTCGTATTGTCGCTTTAGTAGATTTGGGTGGCGGATGGCAAGCCCTTGCGAATAGGCAACAACATAGACCAAACAAGCCGGGAGAGAAAGAGTGAGTCGCGTCCATGTCTTGTGGTTATTGTTAAGTCAGGTTGGAATTGCCAGCTTGGTAAAAGGGGTAATTTTATTCAATAGGCATCAATACCATGAATTATTATTTTTAGGCTGCGGAATTATTTGGGTCACATGGGTGACACATGCAGTATTTAAGAATTGGGATCTGCCTGGACCATTTGCTTACGATGAAGGAGAAAATCAAGTTGGGAGAGTCGCATATTGTCTTGTGGTAGTGGGAGCATTTTTTCTTGTGATTTTTTCGTGAATGCTAATAATAGGCAACTGCATCAAAGCGAACGCGATTGGGCCAAACAGAATGCGAAGAAATATCGGGAGCATCTGCAAGATACAACAGGCGAAAGTATTTCTGTAGAAGATGCTTATCAACGCTTATTGTCAGCGGGCTATGCCATTGTCGATACCGCAGCGGAAAGAGGTGGTAAGAGCGACGAAACCGCCAAGCAATTTATCGCATCTAATAAAACCGGTAATGTGTTCGATGCCACCGCCACAGAACGTGCCAATCCATTTTTAAATGGCAATGCAGATGGTTCGTGGACGCCGGAGCAACAAGCCAGATATGGCGCTACCAATCCGACTGAATGGGTGAACGACAGGGTTGCTGTTGCCCATAAACATACTGGGAAATCTTGCGACAACGCCTATGCCTGTAGTGCGAAGGTAAATAGTATTGTTGCTGCTGTGGATGCGCTGGAGCAGAAAAAAATGCTGTATCAGGACAACCCTGTCCAGTTGCAAAAGATCACTGCACAGCAATCAGCGCTGTTGGGTAGCATGACAGCGCAGGATCTTGCGCAGGCTAAACTGGCAGAGGCTGATCAGTCTACCTTACTGGAAATGCTGGGCATCGCTGCGGTACCTGAGCTGGCTGGAAATTTAACAGCGAACTTGGCAAAGCTGTTCGGCACGAAAGCGATTGCTACCGCAGGGGAAGCGGCAGCGCAAAAAACAGCGGCGCAATTAAATAATTTTTATAGAGATGGCGCATCGCCAGATGTGATTAAAAAAACTTTTGAGCAAGGGGCTTTAAGCTCCACACATAACGCAGGTGCTTCGGAAGTCATTTTAGGTAAATACGTTGCGGGCAGTAATACTTCATACGATGCAATTGCAAAATCGCGTGGCGCGACCTATTTTTCGATGTCTGATTGGGGTACAGTGCAAGGGCAGTTGGGAGCGGAAAAAATGTGGAATATCAATAAGTCGTTTTTAGATCAGCAAATGGCGAAGGGGAAAACGTTTGTTTTTACGGCCGATCCAACTTTGGCAAGGATTGATTCTTTCACTCGTCAAGAATATGTTCATTTAAAAAAAGCTGGGTATCAAATTCAACAAACAAGTGGAGGGTTTTATCGTGCAGTTAAAAAATGATATTAATAGTCACAATTTATTAGACGAAACCATTTTCAATTATTATCAAAAAAATGGAAATAGACATTTAAGTAATTTTTTGCACACCGAAGATTCTGAATGCAATGCTTTTGATACTTATTTCTTAATTGACAGGAAGCATGTTATTCGTTATGGAATTTCACAAGACAGAGAATTTTGGTTAGGTGCTGTTTCGCTTGCTATAGGTCCCCACTATTTCGGAGCATCTGATTTTTGGTCGTATGAAAATTCGGACCGTTTTACATTAGAAGCTACCACCGAAGGCGTAGAACACAATCTGAAATTGCTTGATGAATTTTTGGGCTACACAAATATTTGAATAATAATAGTTAATACAATATCTAGCACATGCCGGATAGTCCTTCTGCGTATAATTTCTGGCGCCAAAAGTATATGCAAGTGATTATGCAGGACGTCGGCATCTACGCCGGGCGCAACATCAATGTGCTGGCCGCCGCCAACACTGACACCGTGCACACCGACAGCCACCAAAGCGGTACCAGTATCGGCATCCTCGGTGGCGTCAACGGTCGCTTTACCAATTTCAGCAAAACCAACGCCGCACAAAACACCGACGGCACCGCCACCAGCCACAGCACCAGCCTAATTTCTGCCAACGCCGGCAACCTGAATCTGCAAGCGGGATTAGATGCACAATACAACGGCACCGGCCAAAGTCAGCAAAACAGCAGCAACCGCGCCACCCAGTCCCTCTGTGGCAAAATAGTTGGCGAGTTGGCGAGTTGCCGATTCAGGCATTCTTCGTCCACATGAATCGAAACACCGAAGCCCAGCTTTAGGTGTCGTTCTGACCGTCAGCTCAGCTCAGATGGCACCCGCGGTATGCGGCAATAGCTTTCGAGCCAAATCTTCGACACACATAAATGTTTCTTGGGGTCCTTGCGTGAGCAAAGATTGCAGGGAGTTGTAGCCCCAGGCTACTGCCCCGAAAGGAATACCCGCTTGTGCGGAAGCTTCTGCATCGCGGATTTCGTCGCCGATTAATATCGCGCCGCCTGCCGTCACATTCGCGGCAGCAAGCAATTTTCGGAGTTTCCTTGCTTTGCCAAAAAGTGATGATCCACATTCAAAATGATCAATTAGCGCTGCATTTTCGTCGGTGAGAATACGCACCACGTTGGCATGAGTGTTAGTGGTGGCAATGGCAAGGATAACGTCGCTTTTGGCAAGGCGATGGAGCACTTCGTTCATGCCTGAAAAAAGAGTAATGTTAGCAATATCTCTTCGCATCAATACACGTGCATGCTTTACGATTGCGGGCAGGTTTAATAGCGGGACATGATGGTACATAATGAGCTGATACGCGCTCATCTCGCGCACTGTGCCCAGATTGGCGCGATCAAGCCGTTTGAAATCAAATTTATCGGCAAGTTCATCAAAGACATTAACGAACCATGGAAAAGTATCGGCCAGCGTTCCGTCAAAATCAAAGATAATGAGTTTAGGTTGTTTGTGTATCGGCATGCCCATCAAGCTACCCCACGGCCCCAGCACATTTTAGGTTTCACTAACGCGTTTACCATAGTCTCGTATCAAGGTTATTGTGAAAACAAAGTGTAAATGTTTTTAACTAATTTTACTCTTCAGTTACTTACAGTTTCTTGATTAGCGATCAGAAATAGCGCCGCCGCACTGCGCTTGGAAGTTGTAACTTATTGCTGGCAATACAATGATAGGATCAGTAGACCAGCGTATTGCCAGCATGGCGGGCTGGATTCAGGTCTTTGCCCGGTCCAGCAAGCCTTGGGTGCGAATAAAAGCCACGACTTTTTCTACGCCGTCACCGCTGCGCAGATTGGTGAAAAGAAATGGGCGGTCACCACGCATCCGTTTTGCGTCATGCGCCATCACGTCCAGATTAGCACCTACATACGGGGCCAGATCGGTTTTGTTGATGATCAGCAGATCAGAGCGGGTGATGCCAGGGCCGCCTTTACGCGGGATTTTTTCGCCACCGGCAACGTCGATGACATAAATAGTCAAATCTGATAATTCAGGGCTGAAAGTTGCAGCGAGATTGTCGCCGCCGGATTCTAGCAAAATCAGATCAAGATCAGGGAAGTCAGCGCTCATGCGCGCGATGGCTTCCAAGTTAATCGAAGCGTCTTCACGGATGGCGGTGTGCGGGCAACCGCCGGTCTCTACACCCATCAGGCGCTCGGCCGGTAAGGCGTCGGCGCGCAACAGGATTTCCATATCTTCTTTGGTGTAGATGTCGTTGGTGATGACCGCCATCTCATAGTCGTCACGCATACTTTTGCATAACATCTCGCACAGTGCAGTCTTGCCAGAACCTACTGGACCGCCGATGCCTACGCGGAGTGGGTTGGGTGTGGCGTTAGAAGTGGTTGCGTTGGTCATATGGTGGTCGCTTACTAAAATAGTTAAATTCGGTACGGTCTAGGAGCGATATAGACGGCTGTATTGTTCTTCATGTTGCATCGATAGTATCGATAAACCTGGCGACCAGTTGGAAAGATTGTCATCCTCCAATTGTTGCGCGTGTTCCGCAGCGAGCTGTAACTCGGACTGCAATGACAGCAACAAACGCTGGCCAGCAACCTGACCGAGTGGCACGGATTTGACGCATACCAATACCTGATTTTCGGACCAGGAAAATAACATTCCCAGCATCGCTGCTTCCGGGGGAATCTTCAAGGCCACCGCTGCAAAAGCAAAAGCAGTCGGCAACGGCAATTCTGGTTGCGCCTGCAATATCGCCAGCAAGGTAGGATCGCCAATGTGCAGATCAATCACCAGTTTGCCGAGCGAGTAGCCCATCTGTATCGTCTCTGCGCGAAACTCTGCGGTATCGCGTGCGGCAATAAAACGCTCGGTCCAGATACTAACAGCGTCGGCATCGCGGTTTTCGAACGCCTGCAATAATCGCCACAGGATCGGTGCCTCAAAATAGGCGACGACCTGATGCAGATGGTCAATGATCCAGTTCTTGGCAGTGACCTGATCTTTAACCAAGCCTTGCTCGATAGCGGATTCAAGTCCTTGCGAATAGCTATACGCGCCTATTGGCAGCGATGGGCTGGATAGTTGCAACAGATGGAGCAGGGCGGTCGCTTGCATGATCGTGATGCTTTAGTTTGTCGGTTCGGGCTTGTCGCCGGGTCGATGAATTTTTTGACGTAGCGGGACCGGTGCCAATAGTCCGTCGTTGTGATGATGGCCGCCGCCATAGGCACCGGATTCCGGTTCAAACGCTGCCAATTGCTCGGTGACAGTCGCCCCGAGTCCCTCCAGCATTTCGCGTAGAACGACATCTTTTCTGATGCGCAAAAAGCCGTCGCCAACCTGTGCCTGGGTATGGCGATTACCTAAGTGGAACGCGCAACGCAATAAGGCGAAGGGGGAGGTGCACTCGACCCTATAGGTGGCCTCGTCGGCAGCTATTATTTTTATCACTGCAGCGCTGCCGTCATCGTCAACGCCCGCCATTAAATCCCCGTGTCGCAGAACGGTGCCACGCACCGTAAAGACGCCGACTTCCTGACCGTTGGTCAGCGTAGCGCGCAGGCGACTTTTTTCACGCAAGTCAAAGGGCAGCACCAGTTCACCATCGATCTGGGCTGCATGGTCAATTTTTGTATTGAGGATCAGCATGGGATATTAGATTTAATCAAAATAAAAAGTAGCGTTGCGCCATCGGCAGGATGCTTGCTGGTTCACATACCAGTAGTTCACCATTGGCACGCACTTCGTAGGTTTCCGGATCGACTTCCATATGTGGCGTGGCACTGTTATGGATCATGTGATGCTTGCGCAAATGCCGCATGTTTTTTACGGCCACCACCGGTTTATTTAATTTCAACAGGTCACCGATACCATCGTCGTATGCCGCTTGCGAAACAAAGGTCAGCGAGGTTTTGAGGCCACCGCCGTAAGCACCAAACATCATCCGATAATGGACTGGTTGCGGTGTCGGTATTGACGCGTTTGGATCGCCCATTTGTGCCGCAGCAATCATGCCGCTCTTTAAAATCATGGACGGCTTAACGCCAAAGAATGCGGGCTTCCATAACACCAGATCGGCGATCTTGCCGACCTCAATGGAACCTACGACATGAGAAATGCCGTGGGTGATAGCGGGATTAATGGTGTATTTGGCGATGTAACGTTTGGCCCGAAAATTGTCGTTGCGGCTAGGGTCTTCGGGCAGAGATCCGCGTTGCGTTTTCATTTTGTGGGCAGTTTGCCAGGTCCGCATGATGACCTCGCCAACGCGGCCCATCGCCTGCGAATCGGACGACATCATGCTGATTGCGCCGATGTCATGCAGGATATCTTCGGCGGCGATGGTCTCGCGCCGAATCCGTGACTCTGCAAACGCCACGTCTTCCGCAATCGCAGAATCGAGGTGATGGCATACCATCAGCATATCGAGATGTTCGTCCAGCGTGTTGACAGTGTAGGGCCGGGTCGGATTGGTGGACGACGGCAATACGTTACCTTGACCGACTGCCGCGATGATATCGGGTGCATGACCGCCACCAGCACCTTCGGTGTGAAAGGTATGGATGGTGCGGTCCTTGAACGCTGCAAGGGTGTGCTCCAGGAAGCCGCCTTCATTTAATGTGTCGCTATGGATCGCCACTTGTACGTCCATCCGGTCCGCGACGTTCAGGCAATTATCAATGGCCGCCGGGGTGGAACCCCAATCTTCGTGCAACTTCAGACCGATGGCACCGGCGCGTACTTGTTCTTTTAATGGCGTTGGCAGACTGACGTTACCCTTACCAAGAAATCCCAGATTCATGGGGAACGCATCTGCCGCCGAAAGCATTGAGTGCAAATGCCACGGTCCCGGTGTGCAGGTGGTCGCGGCAGTGCCTACCGCCGGGCCTGTGCCGCCGCCCAACATGGTGGTCACGCCGCTCATTAGCGCTTCTTCAATCTGTTGCGGGCAGATAAAATGAATGTGCGAGTCGATACCGCCAGCGGTCACGATCATGCCTTCGCCAGCGATGATTTCGGTCGCCGCGCCTATCGCCATTGTGACGTCAGGCTGGATGTCGGGATTGCCCGCTTTGCCGATGGCAGCGATTCTGCCGCTTTTAAGGCCGATATCGGCTTTGACGATGCCCCAATGATCGAGGATCACTGCGTTGGTAATGACGGTGTCCATTACATCGCGATGATTGCGTTGCGATTGGCCCATGCCGTCGCGGATGACTTTGCCGCCGCCAAATTTAACTTCTTCGCCGTAGGTCGCGTAATCTTTTTCAATCTCGATGAACAATGCGGTATCTGCTAACCGGATGCGGTCGCCGGTGGTCGGGCCGAACATTTCTGCATACGCCTGACGGGAAATTTTGCTCATTTCACTTCTTTCTGTGTCGGTGACTCTGGTTCAGCTGGTTGATCCAGCGCACCCATGACTTTTCCATTAAAACCGTACACCATGCGTTCACCCGCCAACGCGACCAGTTCTACGGTGCGCTTCTGGCCCGGCTCAAAGCGCACGGCGGTGCCAGCGGCAATATTAAGGCGCATGCCATACGCATCTTCGCGGGTAAATAATAATGCCGGATTGGTCTCATAGAAATGGTAGTGCGAGCCGATCTGAATCGGCCTGTCACCGCTGTTGGCGACGGATAGGGTGGTGGTTCTGCGGCCCACATTGAGTTCGATGTCGCCGTCTTCGATCAGCATTTCGCCGGGGATCATGTTGGTGTCCAGTGTAGTGTGTTGGCTGAAGCAATTGCCAGATTTAAGGAATCGGGTGATGAACTGTCACTAGCTTGGTTCCGTCGGGAAAAGTCGCCTCAACCTGAATATCGTGAATCATCTCGGCGATGCCATCCATGACATCGGCGCGGCTGAGAATTTTGGTGCCTTCCGACATTAACTCAGCGACAGTCCTGCCATCGCGCGCACCTTCCATGATGGCCGCAGTAATCAACGCAATCGCCTCGGGATAATTTAATTTCAATCCACGTGCTTTGCGTCGTTCTGCCAGTAACGCAGCGGTGAAGATCAGTAGTTTGTCTTTTTCTCGGGGAGTCAGTTCCATCTTGTGCTTTCGGTGTTTTCGTCTTGTGTTCGAATGTTGAAGGCTAGTTCAGGTATTCCAAATCCGCGGAATTACGGCCTCTCGTCCCAATAACTCCGGTCTGATATGTTGCCAGGCCTGCGTCATCCACTGTCTGGCAAGCTCGCTGGAGTGGCCGAGAAACCGCATCACTAAAACGGACTTCATTTGTGTTGCGCCGATTCTCGCATGGCCCTTAATCAAATGGTCGCTTATCTGGCGCAAATCGTTGAGTACCTTGGCAGGTAATACTTTTCCGACCGCTATCAACGTGGCGCTCACCGTGTAGTTGGCTAAACCCAAATGACTGTTCATGGCGGTAGTTCCGCCGCAAAGCGTGCCTTGTTCAAACCAGATTAATTTGCCACCGCGCCTGATACTGGTACGTTGCATAATCTTGCCGCTATCAAAGGACTCGCCCGATGCGGTCCGTCCAAAACACAGGATTTCGCCGCCAATGTAGCTGGCATCTGCAGCGAGGACAACGTTATGATCGAGCTTGACGACAGCGTGGTTAAAGAAAATCGTTTCTTGCGGTAGCCATTCAAGCACGGCGGCTTCTGCGACCGATAGGGTTACTTTCTGCTGGGATATATTGCCATTGGCTTTATACCATTTTGCCGCACCGGGCGTAGTGAGCAGCGCATGCGCGGCAGGGCCAACCTGAGCCGAAATAGTGAGTTGATCACCCCCAACGACACCGCCGGGCGGATGAATAATGATCGCGTGACATACCGCCGGTTGCTCTGGATAGAGCGGCTTTTGTACCCGTAATGGCCCGACGTGACTGCGTTCGATCAAACGCGTAGTGCCCTGATCATTGGCGAAGCCTAACGTCAGTCGTGCTTGCCACGGCATAGACTTTATGGGGGAACCTGGCTGTAAAGAGACGGTTTTTACTGTATCTGTAACGCCTGCTACAGATACAGCAACGCCAGGGTCTTGCAGCAGGACGGGGAGGTCTGGAACGTCAACAAATTTCATGGTCGGACTATACTGCCAAGTGTCGTTTCACGCTAGCATCGTTCATTTGCGCCTGGGTGCCTGCTGCGACCACCTCGCCCCGCGATAGCACGATGAAGTTATCGGCTAACTCTTCGGCAAAGTCAAAATACTGTTCGCACAGCAGAATCCCGATATTCCCGCGTTCGCGCAAAAGACGGATCACTCGCCCGATGTCTTTAATGATCGATGGCTGGATACCTTCGGTCGGCTCGTCCAAAATGATTAGTTTTGGTTCTGCCAGCAAGGCGCGTGCGATGGCAAGTTGCTGTTGCTGACCGCCGGACAGATCGCCACCGCGCCGTTGTAACATCTCTTTTAGCACCGGGAACAGCTCGTACACCTCGCCCTTGATCAGCGATGCCTTCTTGCCGGATTTGGTCGCCATGCCCATTAACAGGTTTTCTTCTACCGTCAGGCGCGCAAAAATTTCGCGACCTTGTGGTACATACGCGATGCCGAGGGCAGCCCGTTGATGCGGCTTTAATTTGGTGATGTCGCGACCTTCCAGTGTGACCTTGCCGGTCGCGGTTGGCAATACGCCCATCAAACATTTCAACAGCGTGGTTTTGCCGACGCCGTTACGGCCCAGCAAACTTAAGCATTTGCCTTTTTCTACGTTCAGCGACACGCCGCGTAAGGTGTGAGAGGAACCATAGTATTGATTCAGTTGGTTGACGTTTAACATATGCATTGATCCTGAGGATTTTTTTGGAACGGTTGTCGCCATTTGTCGGCTTGAACAGATGTAGTGCAATTGGCCTTATTGGTCCGGGAAGGCACCGCTCAACGGCCTAAATACACTTCGATGACCCGCTCATCGGCCTGGACTTCAGACATCTTGCCTTCAGCTAATACCGAGCCTTCATGCAAGACCGTGACTTTGCCTTGCTGGGCGATTTCGGTCACAAACCCCATATCATGCTCGACCACTACGATAGAATGTTTGCCGCGTAGTTCATTGAGTAGTTCGGCGGTGCGGGCAGTCTCTGCATCGGACATTCCTGCGACCGGCTCATCCAGCAATATTAATTGCGGTTCTTGCATGAGCAACATGCCGATTTCAAGCCATTGTTTTTGACCGTGCGACAGCAGTCCGGCCATGCGGCTTTCCTGGCCATTGAGCCGTATCAACTTCAAAATCTCATCTATCTTGCCCAATTGCTCAGATGTCAGGCGCGAAAACAATGAGACGCGGACGCGCTTGTCCATCTTCATCGACAGTTCCAGATTTTCAAAGACTGTGTGCTGTTCGAATACCGTCGGGCGTTGAAATTTGCGACCGATGCCTAAATGGGCAATCTCATATTCCGTGCGCTGAGTAAGGTCTATCGTCTGACCAAAAAATGCCGTGCCGGACGTTGGCCGGGTTTTGCCGGTAATCACATCCATCATCGTGGTCTTGCCCGCGCCGTTAGGACCAATGATGCAGCGTAACTCACCAACGGAAATATCCAGATTCAAATTGTTTAGCGCCTTGAATCCGTCGAACGAAACGGTAATGTTTTCCAGATATAGAATCGCGCCGTGCGTGGTGTCCAGGCCCTCCGTTTTAAGGCGGGCATAAGACGTGCCATGATCGGAATGGCGACTGTTGTCGACAGTGCTAGCAGGCAGCTTGGGATTAAAGAGCTCGGTCATGCAGACTCCTTGGAGGCACTAAATTTTTGTTTTAATTTGGTGGCTACGCCAACCATTCCTTGCGGCATGAAGAGTGTCACGAGTATGAATATCAAACCCAACGCATATAACCAGAGTTCCGGAAATGCCCCTGTAAGCCAGCTCTTCAGGCCGTTGACGGTGAACGCGCCGACAATTGGACCTATCAGTGAGCCACGTCCGCCGACCGCTGCCCAGATCACCATTTCAATCGAATTGGCCGGAGACATTTCGGAAGGATTGATGATGCCGATTTGTGGCACGTAGAGTGCGCCTGCAATACCGCACAATACGGCCGATAGCGTCCATACAAATAACTTGAACCAAAGCGGATTATAACCAATGAACATCAGGCGTGATTCTGAATCACGGACGGCTTGCAATACCCGACCCAAACGCGAGTTCACGATCCAGCGGCACAGTACTAATGTACTCAGCAAAAACAGGAAGGTAATCAAAAATAGGACAGCCTTGGTAGACGGTGCAGTAATCGAATAGCCCAGAATACGTTTGAAATCAGTGAAGCCATTATTGCCACCGAAGCCGGTATTGTTGCGGAAGAACAGCAGCATGAACGCAAACGTCATGGCTTGCGTGATGATCGAAAAATACACACCCTTGATGCGGGAACGGAACGCAAAATAACCGAAGACGAATGCGAGCACACCAGGCACCAGTACCACCAATGCCATGCAATACCAGAAGTTGTCGGTGAGTGACCAAAACCATGGATAAGTTTTCCAGTCGAGGAACACCATAAAATCAGGCAGATTGCTTTGATAGACGCCATCGCGCCCGATGGCCCGCATTAAATACATGCCATGGGCATAACCGCCCAGTGCAAAAAACACGCCGTGACCCAGCGAGAGAATGCCCGCGTAACCCCAGACCAGATCAAGTGCCAGCGCAGCCATCGCGTAACACATGAACTTGGCAATCAGCGCCACGGTATAGCTTGATATATGTAGTACGTGGCCGTCAGGAAAACTTAAATTGAGGATGGGAAGCAAGCACAGTATTACGCCACATATGGCAATTCCGATCCACGCCGGGCGAGAAAATAGCGCCGCTTTTGCAGGTAAGACGGGGAAACTAGTTTGCGGTTGCGCTTCCACTTTGGTAACGTTGGCGGATACCAGCGGCGGTGGATTGATTGAAGAGATTTTCATTCGACACTCCGGCCTTTCAGAGCAAACAAGCCCTGTGGGCGTTTTTGAATGAACACGATAATGAATACCAGAATCGCGATTTTAGCCAGTACCGCACCCGCTACCGGTTCCAGAAATTTGTTTACCTCGCCCAGACCCAGCGCCGCGATGACGGTACCGGCAAGTTGACCTACGCCGCCCAATACCACGACCATGAAGGAATCGACGATATAGCTTTGTCCCAGATCAGGACCGACATTGCCGAGTTGAGAAAGCGCTACGCCACCTAATCCGGCGATGCCGCAACCAAGTCCAAAAGTCATCATATCGATCTTGTCAGTGGCTACACCGACGCAGGCGGCCATGCGGCGGTTTTGCATCACGGCCCTGACGAACAGGCCAAGCCGTGTTTTATTCAGGATCAGCCAGACCGCAAACACGACAAATAACGCGAAGAAAATAATCACAATACGGTTGTACGAGAGGACCAACGAGCCCAACACGGTGACGCCTCCGGACATCCATGACGGATTGGCGACCTCGACATTCTGAGCGCCAAAGATCGTGCGAACCGTTTGCATTAACATCAGGCTAATTCCCCAGGTGCAGAGCAGGGTTTCAAGAGGGCGGCCATATAACCAGCGCAATACTGCGCGCTCAATTGCTATACCGACCGCGGCGGTGACGATAAAGGCTGCGGGCAACGCCACCAGCAAATAGGCGTCAAGAGCACCGGGTAAAAATTTGCGGAACAGCATCTGGCACATGTAAGTGGTGTATGCGCCGATCATTAACATCTCGCCGTGGGCCATGTTGATGATGCCCATTAGACCAAAGGTGATCGCAAGTCCGAGCGCTGCCAGCAACAAGACGCTACCAAGCGAGACACCATAAAATACTTTGCCGATGAAATCAGTTGTGGCGATTTGGCGATCCAATGCGGCAAGGGTGCGTACGACTTCAATTCGTATGGCTTCGTCCGGTTCAATAAAGCTACCGTCGGGATTTTTTTCTAGCAGTCGTTGCAATGCCGGTTTGATACTGGCGTTGGTACTGGTTGCCAGAGTGGTGATGGCAGCCTTGCGCAATCCGGCATCTGGGGAGTGTAGATTAGCCGTGGCGATGACCTGATGCAACGTGGCCTGAATGTCAGGGTCAGTCTCTTTTTGCAGCGCCTTGTTGATGAGTGGAATTTGCGCGGGATCAGCATTCTTCAATAAATCTGTCGCTGCCGTCTGGCGTCGCTTGATATCTGGGGAAAATAATTTTAGACCAGATAGTGCGCCTTCCACCACGCCACGCAAACGATTATTGACGCTAATACCTTCCGCATCATCGGGCGTCGGACCTGATTGATCGGTCGCAGGATTAAAAGCGGGATTGACTGGTTTATTGTCATCAATGATCAGAACATCGCCATTGGGTCTTGCATATAGCGCGTCGGTATTGAGCGCGTTAAGAATTCTGGTTGCGTCGTCGTTGGCCAGCGCGGCGATTTTGTTGACGGCTTCGATCCGTATATCCGGATCGTCACCCGCCAGCGATTTAAGTAAAGCCGGATCGATGGCAGCTTGGGCGGCCATCGACTGAATGCAGAGCCAGCCGATCATGAGAGTTTTTTTGAGCCGAGTCATTGCATTCTTTTTTTAGTTAGGTGTAGCGTTGCCTGCAGTTGACAGACCTCAGTCAAGCATCGTCATTGACGGTAGATAGCTGAAGTGTCGGAAGCAGTGCATTTCAACGAAAATATCGTTGCGGTAAAAATAAGCTCTTGCGGATATCGTCCTCGGCAACGATGTGCAGAGGACGCATGTTTCAAACAACCAGGCGACAAAATTACATTTTTTGCTTGGCTTCGTTACCCACGATGTATGGGCTCCAAGGTTGTGCGCGAATGGTGGTTTTAGTCTTATAGACGACGTTGAACTGACCATCAGCTTTGATCTCGCCGATCATGACTGGCTTGTGCAAGTGATGGTTGGTTGCGTCCATTTCTAACGTATAGCCTGATGGTGCGCTGAATTTTTGACCGCTCATTGCCGCAATAACTTTATCGGTATCGGTCGATTTTGCTTTTTCTACTGCTTGTTTCCACATGTAGATACCGACGTAAGTCGCTTCCATCGGATCGTTCGTCACGACCGTAGCGGCGTTAGGTAGTTTCTGCGCTGCTGCGTAGGCCTTCCATTTTTTGATGAAAGCGGCATTGATTGGGTTTTTGATCGACTCAAAATAATTCCATGCGGCCAGATGACCAACCAGTGGTTTTGTGTCCACGCCGCGCAACTCTTCTTCGCCAACCGAGAACGCAACGACCGGCACGTCGGTGGCTTTCAGGCCAGCATTGCCCAGTTCTTTGTAGAAAGGAACGTTAGAATCGCCATTGATGGTTGAGATGACAGCAGTTTTGCCGCCAGCGGCAAACTTCTTGATATTGGCAACAATGGTTTGATAATCCGAGTGACCGAACGGTGTGTACACTTCGTCGATATCGGTGTCTTTGACGCCTTTGCTATGCAGGAAAGCCCGCAGAATTTTGTTGGTTGTACGTGGATACACATAGTCGGTGCCCAGCAGGACGAAACGTTTTGCGCCGCCGCCTTCTTTGGACATCACATATTCTGTCGCAGGAATCGCTTGCTGGTTCGGTGCTGCGCCGGTGTAGAAAACGTTTTTCTCTAATTCTTCACCTTCGTACTGAACCGGGTAGAACAACAGGCTGTTGGTTTCTTTGAAAACCGGCAGCACCGATTTACGCGATACGGAGGTCCAGCAACCGAACACAACAGATACTTTATCTTGTGAAATAAGTTGACGCGCCTTTTCAGCAAACAAAGGCCAGTTCGACGCTGGGTCAACGACCACCGCTTCAATTTGCTTGCCCATCACGCCGCCATGCGCGTTGATTTCTGCGATGGTCATCAAGGCGACATCTTTTAATGATGTTTCAGAGATTGCCATCGTGCCGGATAAAGAATGCAAAATACCGACTTTGATGGTATCTGCCGCAAAGGCTGCTGGCAACCATGATGCGGCAGCGAGTGCAAACGCCCCGAGGACTGTAGCTTTTAAAACTGTGCGACGTGTCATGTTAATCCCCTTTTTTGCGTAAATGAGAGTGCGATCATTTTTATCTTAACCACCCGGATGCTTAGCAGGATGCATGCCAATCACGGAGGGTAGTAAAAAGGTGAGGAAGAAATGATTACGTGCACAAAAAGTTATTTAATTAATAATAGTAAAATCGTCGTCCTATTTATTGGGTGGTTATAGTGCAACATAATGAGGAGCAGAAATATTTTCGCACCAAAAGCAAGCATTGAAATTGTTGATGCGACAATTTGTGGCAGACTGAACCAATGGGGAGCGCTATAAGGCCATTGGCATGGGGCGCGTTCGCAGTTTGGCATTAGAAAGTGTCGCTTGCCAGAGGTGCGTGACTGAACTATCGGGCTTGGTAGTTATTTTGTGGGAGGCCGCAGGACCGGGATGGACTAGGAGGGAGGACGGAGAAAGAAACTGCGTCCCTCCCGACCCAGATTTCAGAGTTTGCCCCTGAGCGCTTTGGCGCTAACCCCAGCTTTAACGCAAAAAGACTTTATTCATAAAATGTGTCGCTGGATATGTGACCAAAGTTTGAACGACTGAGGGGAGTTCAAGAGGGCGCATCATCATTTTAATTGTCATGTGTGCACGAAGATTTTGACGAATTGTTGCGTTCATGGCCGCGTGAATAGCCTCCATTCGCGCGTTATCGTGGGTGTGTTGAGGCTCGCGAAATTTAAATACATGCCGTAACGCACAGGCGCTATCTTCCGTTTTCATTTCTAACGTCCGACGCCGTAGCGCCCCAAATATATGGCGTCTGCTGAGCGCTTCTTTTTGTCGTAAGCGGCGGAAATAACTAAAAAAATGTTTGTAATGGTTCACCTCGTCATTGGCAATACGCGTGGCTAAATCGCGCATGACCGGCTCTTGCGTGCTGCGGGCCAGCGCTTGATAAAAGGTGGCCGTACCGGTTTCAACGACACAGCGGGCGACCATCTCCAGCGCTTTGCTAGGCTCCAGAAGTTCGACTTTGCAGTAACCCGAATACTCTGCCAGGAAGTTATTATAGGCAAGTTGCCAATTGAACTCCGGCCATACATGGGCGATGTAGGTTTTCAGTGCGTTACCGTGTTGTAGTTCTTCAACCTCCCAATAGTGGGTCAGCCACTCGGTTATTTCTGGGTCGTCGTCATAATAAGCGATGAGATTTTGCGTGTATAAATCTGATCCGCTTTCGACAAACGATGCGCAGGCCGCCAAATAGAACAGATTTTCGTCCGGGCGAACCTTTGCGATATCGATTGCAGAAAAATCCAGGTCCTCAATACGCCAATGCGGAGCGCGATGTGATCCTGCATTGGAGACATTCTCGCGGTCGGTTGTCATGATTGGTCTTTCTAAATAGTCGACTTGTCAACAAACAGGAGTGTGAACATTTATAGTTACTATGATGAATTTTATAGTAACAATAATGCTTGCAGTGATGCAAGTAGGATGAACCCTGCGGGATTTGGTTCAAATTTAATAACATGAATGTTGGGAATCCCGAGGCGTCGTTATTCTCTACGCTGTGTTCTACCAAAGCCCTGGACGCTAAATGCGTAAAGTTCTGAGTCGTGCTAGGATAATTACACTGAGCTAAATTAGACCGAGAGGTAAGAATGCTTTCACCGGACAAGCAGTTTGAGGTCTTGAACTACAAGGGCTATACCATCGTGTCCCAGCCTACCCAAGGGCATGACGATCTTTGGCATGATGGGTATCAAATAATCAAAGGGGATACCGAAATCGCTAGCCGGCTTAATACGGAAAGCATCCACACAACACGGGATGCAGCACGCGATAGCAGTTTGGATTTCGCACGGATTGAGGTCGATAATTTAGTTGCGTTGGACGAATAATCAGCCAATCATGATCAGGCCCTAATTTCGGTAGATTTACGCTTATATACGGAGACGAGCATGAACAATGCCGCTTTTTTTGATCTGCGAGCAACCAGTATCTCGCACCGTGCGCCAACACCTGAACCCGCGGAAGAGCCGCCGATACCGGGGCCGGGGCCAACGCCGGATGAGGATCCGGTGCCCGACCACAACCCCAGCTGCAGATGAGCGTGGCTAAGGAGTAGTCGGCAGGTACTGGTGAAGTAATTAATCGTGAAGTAATAATACGCAACCCGTGTCCCCAATCGTACTAACCGTGTAACCGTGTAACCGTGGACTAAACGCGCACGGTTCTGGAAAAGGTAAGCTTCAGGTCACGTTCATCCTGCGTCAGGCCAACTTGAGCGCTTTGCTAATTTGGGTTTTGATACGACCGTTTTAGTTAATCCGGTGCGCCTGACCGAGTTTTTTCTCAAGTCGGTTTTGCACGCGTTCGAAGCAAATACTTAAACCCCAGTAAATTGCGGCAGCAGCGAGGTAAAGCGGTAGCGGACGAAAGGTGACGGCGATCACCTCCTTGGTTGCCAGCATTAGTTCGGTCACGGTGATGACCGAGACCAGTGACGTATCCTTAATTAAACTGATCAACGTATTGCTCATTGATGGCACGGCGATGCGGATCGCTTGCGGTATGACGATATAGCGCAAAGTCTGCCAGTAATTCAATCCGATGCTGTAACTTGCCGCCCATTGGCCTTTATCGACGCCGATGATGGCACCTCGCAAGCTTTCCGATAAATATGCTGAGGCATTCAGACTTAAGGCCAGAATACCTGCCGTAAGGGGCGAGAAATTAACGCCAATACTGGGCAAGCCATAATAAATCACAAAAATTTGCACCAGCAGCGGCGTGCCTCGGATCAGGCTGACGTACACGGTCGCGGGCCACTTGCAGAGGCGCGAAGGCAAAATCCTGGCGACCGCCAAAGGAAAACCTAGCACTAACCCACCGACCATGGAGGCGACGGCAAAAATCAGGGTGTAGCCAACGCCTTTGATCAAGGTTGGTAACGCCATTTGCAGTAAATCGAATATTTCCATAAGGTCTTTATTAAAAAATATCCCCGCACGAAAAATCGGGCGGGGATATTTGTCGCTGATGTGGCAACCATTTTAAAGCAGTAGGAGGCTGAAGGTACGCTAAAAGGTAGCATAACCCGCAATCGCTGATATGCGGAGTTGCTGCCATAATTTTACGCCATCTTACTTTGCGGTCGGCGGCTTACTGACATCAATACCGAACCACTTTATAGATACTTTCTTGAAGCTGCCATCCTTAAGGGTGTCTTCGATAGCCTTATCCAGCGCAGCCTGAAACTTGGGATTGCCTTTTTGAAACGGGATTCCGATCTTGTCGATAGAGCCAATAGGCGCACCGGCTTTCAAGGGCAATGCAGTATTTTTCAGCAAATAACCCACTAGCAAACTGTCATTTAACGCAGCGTCAATCCGACCATTGGCTAGATCAGATAAATATTCTGGTGAACCAGGATATGTTTTGACATCAATTCCGGGGACGCTTTTCGCTTTTTGTTCAAAGTTGGTACCCTGTCCCAAGCCAAGTTTCAGCCCTTTTAAATCTTCCAGACTGGTGAAGTTCCGCTTTTCATCTTTACGAATGATTAGCTGCGCGCTTGAAATGGTGTACGGCACTGAAAAATCGAATGCTTTTTTACGCTCATCGGTGATGCCGACCTGATTCAAAATGACATCGTATTTATTTGCACCAAGGCCAGCCAGAATGCCGCTCCACTCAGTGGTGGTGAATTCTGTTTTTACACCAAGTTTGGCAGCGATCAAATTTGCTACATCTACCTCAAAGCCAGTGAGCTGGCCGGTTTTAGGATCTTTAAAATTGAACGGCGGGTAATTCCCTTCCATTGCCACTTTTAAAATGCCACGGCTTTTAATGGTGTCCAGAAGGTCGGTCGCAAAAGCGCTGACGGTCACGCTGGAAATCAGCAGTGCGGCGGCCATTTTAGTTAATGTGGAGAATTTTGCTGTGGTCATGTGGGGCCTTTTGGTCTGAGGTGTTGAGTGAAGACTTATACCGACAAACTTATACGCTCGGGATGCAACAGGCATCGCACGGAACAAATTTGGCTGGCGAAAGGCTGGCGAAAGGCTGGCTAAAGTGCGCTGCGTTTTAAGCATCGTGTAAGTCGCTGTGCAGTAAGTCTTGTTGTTAAGGAAGTCTTGTTGTTAAAGCAGTGCATCTGCTATCTTAAGCCTTCCTTTCCGACCTTGGGAAGGAATGGTTTCGTTATTGGATAGTTGGTTGCCGTAGAAGCAGCGTTTTAAATCATTTCTTTTGTTGGGCTAGCTTCAATGTCAAACCTTCAAAAGCGTGATAAAGCGTCGCGACGTCAGGATTCCAGGATTGGACCGCGTCATATTGCCGCTTTACGGTCTCCATATCGCCTCGCGCTATCGGCCCGGTGAGTGCCGTTGCCGGACCAAGACGGAAGGCGTTCGCGGCGCTTTCTGACAGCAGTGGTTCAATCAGGCGCAGGGCGATCTCGGCCGGTAATCCAGCTTCCATATATGCCTGGCGGGCAACATCAATTAATGTCACCAGATAGTTGGAGGCAAATACGGCCGCCGCGTGATATACCGTTTTATTCTCGCGTGCGATGGTTACGCAATGCGCGCCGATCGTATCGAAGGCGGGGATAAGCATGGCCAGCGCAGCGGCGTCTCCTTCACTGCCGCAGTAAGTGCCGGCAAAGTCACCAGCGACCGCTTGCGGGTCTGCAAAGCTACGAATCGGATGAATGCTGGCGACGGATGCACCTTGTGCGGACGCAGAAGAAAGCGCTAAAGAGGATAGCGCACCACTACAATGGAAAACAATACTGCGCGCCGAAAGTTTGCCAGTGGCAGCAAGCGCTGTGCAGCATGCAATGATTTGATCGTCGCTGACGGCCAGCAGATATATATCGGCGTTACGTAACGCTGCATAGTTGGCGATGGCGTTGCCAGCGCCCATGAACGCGCAAGCGGCGCGCGCACTGTCATGCGAGCGATTTAGCACATCCAGCAATTGGAAGGTGCGATGCACGTTAAACAGTCGCCCTAAGGTTTTGCCGACCTTGCCGCAGCCAATGATGGTGAGGTTCCGTGCGGCGCTGTCATGGCTAACGGTTTGCCGGGCTAGAGTAGGAGTCTCGATGGCGTTATCTGCATTGCCTGCATCAACGCCATCGTTACTTTGGCCTAGTTCCCCAACTGTTCCAATGCTTCCTGCTGTTCCAGCCATTCCGCCTCCAGTTGTGCCAGTTCCTTGGCGTAGAACGCCTGGTCGGTCAACAGTGTTGTGAGTTCTTTCTTTTTATCTTTGTCATACACTTCCGGATTAGCCAGATGCGTATCGACGGTCGCTTTTTGGGCATTGCGTTTGGCTAACTGTTCGTCCAGACGTTTGATCCGCGACTCAATCGGCTTCCTCAGCGTTGCCAGTTTTTGACGGGCATCGGCGTCCAGACGCTTTTGTTCGCGGCGGTCTGCATTGTCGACAGGCGCGGCAGCGGGCGCTACGGCACTCAAAACTTTTGCTGTCTCTTTGGCTTTTGGCAGTCCGGTATCCTTACCGTTGTTTTTGGCCGCGAGCTTGGTCTTGAATAGCCAATCCTTGTAGTCGTCCAGATCGCCGTCGAACGGCTCAACTTTACCATCGGCGACGATGATGAACTGGTCGGTGGTAGCGCGTAACAAATGACGATCATGCGATACCAGTACTAGCGTGCCCTCAAACTGCGCCAGCGCCATGGTTAATGCTTCGCGGGTTTCGAGGTCCAAATGGTTGGTTGGCTCATCCAGCAGCAACAGGTTAGGGCGTTGCCACACGATCAGTGCCAATGCCAGCCGGGCTTTTTCGCCGCCGGAAAAAGGGGCGATGGAACTGGTCACCATCGGGCCATTGAAGTTAAAGCTGCCAAGGAAGTTGCGCAGCTCTTGCTCACGCGTAGTTGGCGCGATTTTGGCCAGATGCCACAGCGGTGACTCGTCGTGGCGCAACATTTCTACCTGGTGCTGGGCGAAGTAACCAATGGACAAGCCTTTACCGAACTGAGCGTCACCGCTCAGAGGTTTTAGCTCTTCGGCAATGGTCTTGATAAAGGTAGATTTACCGGCGCCGTTGACACCCAGCAAGCCGATGCGTTGACCGATTTGCAGAGAAAAGTTAATTCCGGCGATGATGACCTTTTCGGTGACATCGTGGCTGGTTGCGCTTTCGATCCGATAACCGGCGCTTACGTCTTCCATCGTCAATAACGGATTAGGCGCGCTCAGTGGCTCGCGGAATTCAAAAGAAAATTCGGCAGCGGCGCGCAGCGGTGCCAGCTCTTCCATCTTGGCAAGTGCTTTCATCCGGCTTTGGGCCTGACGGGCTTTACTGGCCTGCGCTTTAAAGCGGCTAATAAACGATTCCAGATGCGCGCGTTGGCGGGTTTGCTTTTCTAGCGCACCGGCGGCGAGGATCATTTGCGCCGCACGCTGACGTTCAAACGATGAATAGTTGCCGGTATAGCGTTTTAGTTTGCGTTCATCGATATGCACGATCACATTGACCACGCCGTCAAGGAAATCGCGATCATGTGAAATGATGATCAGCGTACCGGCGTAACGCTTGAGCCAGTCTTCCAGCCAGATAATCGCGTCCAGATCCAAATGGTTGGTCGGCTCATCGAGCAGCAACAAATCAGAGGGACACATCAGCGCCTGCGCCAGATTTAAACGCATGCGCCAGCCGCCGGAGAAGCTGGCGACCGGTTCTTGCATCTGGGCCATTGAGAAGCCAAGGCCGGTCAATAACTGCTCGGCACGGGAGCGCACCGTGTACGCATCGGCGTCAGCCAGCGCGCTGTAGAGATCGCCGATCAGCGTGCCGTTAGCGGCGCTTTCCGGTTCACTTTCCAAAAAGGCTAGTTCTTCTTCGAGGCGGCGCAGCGTGACATCGCCATCGATTGCGTATTCCAGCGCCGGGCGGTCAAGGGCGGGGGTTTCCTGCGCGACATACGCCATGCGCCATTTGGTCGGGAAATCGATTTCACCGGCATCAGCGTGAAGCTCGCCGCGCAATAAGCCGAAAAGGCTGGATTTGCCCGCCCCGTTGGCGCCGATCAAACCGATTTTGTCACCCGGATTGAGCGTGATATCGACTTTGTCGAGCAACGGCTTGATGCCGCGCATCATTGAAACTTGTAGAAAACGTATCATGAAAAGTGTTTATTTGATATGCGTTAAAGGAAGCAAAAAGTCGCGATATTCTGTTATCTAAAGGATAAATCCTCGAATAAAAACCAGAATAACCTCAAGAACCAGTTGTCAATATTCACTGTAAGGTGATTATCAGACACCAAAGGTTGATTGAATCTTCAGTAAATCACTGTGAGTCCTCTATTAACGCTGTAATTTCGTCGTTTTTGCAACGGAATAAGCGCTAATCGACCCAACGTGCTACTTTCAGCGCGCTTCCCTAAAAAAGAAAGCGCCTATGATAAGGCGCTTTCTATCAATTCGCCTAAATTCTGGCAGCGTTTTGTTGTTATGGGAGCTGATCGGCTGTTAATAAAAATACCATGTCATCGCCAGCACTGGTCGACACCCATGTCATTTCCATCCCTGGGAAGGCGGCTTCGGCGTATGCACGCTCGTTACCGATCTCCACAATCAACACACCATTTTTGGTCAGGCGCTGTTTGGCACCAGCCACGATTGTACGCACTAAATCCATCCCATCCATACCACCCGCTAAAGCAATGTGCGGTTCAGCCAAATACTCCCTTGGCAGTTTGTTCATTGATCCGGTATTGACGTAAGGTGGATTGGTGATAATTAAATCATATTTTTTATTCGGGACGTTGGTATACAGATCGGATTCTATCAGCGTTATCCGGTCATTCAGTTCGTAGTCGTCCACGTTACGTCGCGCCACCGCCAATGCATCAGCAGAAATATCGGCGGTATCGACATGCGCATTGCCAAAGGCATCGGCCAGCATGATCGGCAAGCAACCAGAACCGGTACATAGCTCCAGGATATTGGTGACCGCTGCAGGATTTTGTACCCACGGCGAGAAGAAATCGGGAATTAATTCGGCGATAAACGAGCGCGGTACGATGACGCGTTCATCGACATAAAAGCGATAATCGCCGAGCCAGGCTTCCTGCGTAATGTAGGCGGCTGGAACGCGGTCGATACTACGACGCTCGATCACGCGCAATACGGCGGCAATTTCATGCTGCAATAAATGCGCATCAAAAAACGGTTCGATTTTATCCAGCGGCAGTTTTAAGGTATGCAGGATAAGGTAGGCGGCTTCGTCCAGAGCGGTGCTGCTGCCATGGCCGAAGAATAGCCCTTCGGTATTGAAACGAGTGACTGCAAAGCGCAGCAAATCGCGGATGGTAGAAAAAGTATTATGCATCATGTATCGATTTATAGTTGTTACAAGAACATACTAACAGGGAAGTCTGTATTGTCCGGACTGTGATTCCTACTCGCTGATCAGGGTAATAAATGTTCTAGGGTCTTGCGATAAATGTTCTTTAGCGGATCGATGAACCGCACTTCAATGTGCTCATCGATTTTATGAATACTGCCATTTGGTGGCCCGAATTCAATGACTTGCGGGCAGATTTGCGCAATAAAGCGCCCGTCCGACGTGCCACCGGTCGTCGATAATTCGGTTTCTATGCCAGTTTCTGCCTTGATGGCCGATGCTAATGCGGCGCTTAGTGTGCCACGCGGCGTCAAAAATGGGCGACCGCCGATGGTCCATGCAAGTGTGTAATCGAGGGCATGTTTATCGAGAATCGCATGGACGCGTTGCTGCAGGCTTTCTACCGTGCTGGCAGTCGAGAACCGAAAATTAAAGTCGATGATGACCTCGCCCGGTATCACGTTGGAAGCACCGGCTCCCCCGTGCATATTGGACATCTGCCATGACGTTGGCAAATAATAATCATTAGCTTCGTCCCATTTCTCGGCGACCAGTTCGGTCAGCGCAGGTACCGCCAGATGCAAAGGGTTTTTTGCCAGATGCGGATAGGCGATGTGGCCTTGCACGCCTTTAACGATGAGTTTTCCGGACATGGTTCCGCGTCGGCCATTTTTGATCATGTCGCCCAGTTCACCACTGGAGGTCGGCTCGCCGACGATACAATAATCCAGCTGCTCGCCGCGCGCTTTTAGCTTCTCGCAAACGATCACCGTGCCGTCCGTGGCTGGACCTTCTTCGTCGCTGGTAATCAAAAATCCGATCGAGCCGGAATGGTTGGGATTTGCCAGGGTAAATTCTTCAACCGCCACTACCATCGCAGCAATGGAGGTTTTCATGTCGGCCGCACCGCGTCCATATAATTTGCCGTCGCGATGGCTAGGCAAAAAAGGATCCGATTGCCATTGATCACGTGGCCCGGTCGGTACCACGTCGGTGTGACCGGCAAATACCAGTAACGGTTGCGTTGTGCCTTTGCGCGCCCATAGATTGGTGACATCACCGGACTGGATGGTCTCGCAAATAAAGCCGAGCGGAGATAACAGTTCGATCAAACGATCCTGGCATCCTTTGTCCTGAGGCGTCACGGACGACAGGGATATCAATTCTTCTGCGAGCGCGAGGGTTTTGCTGACGACGTTATTTGACATAATTATTGATTAAAAATCTGTTGATAAAGCGCGTCGGAAAAACCGACATAGGTGTTCTTACCAGTGAATAAGACGGGTCGCTTGATCACGGAAGGGAACTCGATCATCAATGGTGTTGCGCTGCTGCCGTCGGTGACGCTTGCACGGCGATGATCCGATAGCGTACGCCAGATTGTACCTTTGCGGTTGACCAGTACATCCCAGGCAATATCTGCAAGCCAGATATTGATCAGTTCCGGGCTAACGCCGTCTTTTTTGAAATTATGAAACGTATAAGCGATCTCTTGATCTTCAAGCCAGGTACGTGCTTTTTTGACTGTATCGCAATTTGGAATGCCGTATAAAGTTATTGCCATGCTTGATCAGATTCTTTGTATGGGATGAGTCGTTTAAATTAATGATTTAACTGCCGGCATGGTGACTTGTCGATCAGCTTACACCTATAGATTCGAAAAAGAAAACCCAGAGCGTTGTCGTTACAGCGCTACAGCGCCAATTCGAATGAGTTAAACCGGTTGCTACCGGTTGTAACTGCATTTATAGGTCAAGCGTGAACTCCGTGTAAGTAGCACTTTGGCTTTTTTCCGGCACTGGTGCAGCACTGGCTCGGTTAACCACAGGCGCACTATTACTGATCAGCCAATATAAATTGGTGGGGGAATCGGCTTGAGAAAGCGCTTCGTCTTCGCTAATGATACCTTCTTCGATCAACTGCATGAGCGCTTGCTCAAATGTCTGCGAACCTGGTGCCATGCTCCTTTCCATCGCATCTTTGATGAGGCTGATTTTCCCCTCTTCCATTAGCTCTGAGATATGCCGTGTATTGAGCATGATTTCGACCGCGGGCGCACGTTTGTCGTCGATGGTATTGACTAGCCTTTGTGAGACGATGGCGGTAAGTGTTGACGACAAATCTTCCAGTAGCGTAGTGCGACTCTCTGGGGGGAAAAAGCTGATCACGCGATTTAAGGCACGGTAACTATTGTTCGCATGTAACGTTGATACGACCAGATGGCCGGATTGGGCGTAGGCAAGGGCGGCAGACATGGTTTCTTTATCGCGAATCTCGCCGATCAAAATGCAATCGGGTGCCTGTCGCAACGCATTTTTTAACGCTACGCCAAGATTGTCGGTATCAATCCCTAACTCGCGCTGATTGATGATTGAGCGTTCGTTTTTGAATAAAAATTCAATCGGATCTTCCAGTGTCAGAATATGTCCGGCCTGCGTTTTGTTGCGATAATCCAGCAGCGACGCAATGGTGGTCGATTTGCCGGAACCGCAAGCGCCAACAACCAGTAATAAGCCGCGTTTGCGGTTAATCAACTCTGTGAGGATCGGTGGCAGGCCAAGCGTATTAAACGCCGGAATGTCGAACGGGATATAACGAATAACCGCTGAAATATTGCCGCGTTGTTTGAATACCGATAACCGAAAACTACCGACGCCGGTAACAGGCAAGCCCATATTGAGTTCGCTGTCACGTTCGAGTTCTTGCATGCGCGCGATGGGAACGACTTCGTTTAACAATAAAAGAATGGTCGCCTTATCCATTTTTTGCTGATTGATCGGCAGCAGTTGGCCTTTAATTTTTAAATGGATTACAGAGTTGATGGTCAGGAACATGTCCGACGCTTCTTTTTCCTGCATCAGGCGAAACAAGCGATCCATTGCCATGACAATTCCTTAAGGGGGAAATACGACCAACAGATTTAGCGACGGAACCAACGTAAAGTTGATTCCGTCGATTTTTTTAAGCGTCGCGGAGCAGTTCGTTGATAGCTGTTTTTGCGCGGGTTTTTGCGTCTACGCGCTTGACAATTACTGCGCAGTACAGGCTGTATTTTCCATCGGCGGATGGTAGATTGCCTGATACGACAACCGAGCCCGATGGAATACGACCATAAGTGACTTCGCCGGTAGCGCGGTCGTAGATTTTGGTCGACTGGCCGATATACACGCCCATTGAGATTACTGAGTTTTCTTCGACCACGACGCCTTCAACGATTTCTGAGCGCGCACCGATGAAGCAATTGTCTTCAATAATAGTCGGGTTGGCTTGCATCGGCTCCAATACGCCACCAATGCCAACTCCGCCGGACAAGTGAACGTTCTTACCGATTTGGGCGCATGAACCGACTGTCGCCCATGCATCGACCATCGTGCCTTCATCGACATACGCGCCGATGTTAACAAAAGATGGCATCAATACTACGTTTTTGCCAATGAAACTACCGTGACGGGCCACTGCTGGCGGGACCACGCGAAAGCCGCCTTTAGCGAAATCGTCCGCGGTGTAATTGGCGAATTTGGTAGGAACTTTGTCGTAGAACTGCATGTTCTCGCCGGCTGGCATCGGCATGTTGTCTTCCAGGCGGAACGACAGCAGGACTGCCTTTTTGATCCACTGGTTGACGACCCAGTTACCTTCTACTTTTTGGGCGACGCGCAATGTGCCTTGATTCAGTTCAGCGATGACCTTGGCGACTGCTTCACGCAAGTCCTTGGGCGCTGTTTTTGGTAAAAACTCAGTACGTTGTTCCCAAGCCTGGTCGATAAATTGTTCTAATGATTGAGTCATGATATGTATCGCTTAAAAGTTAGAGTCCTGCGTTATCAAATCGCCCCAGCGACGTTATGTTGCCTACCTCTCTAGCGTATTGTCTTCGCTAGCAAGGTAAGACCGTGCCGGGACGATTTTGCGTAAGTCCTATTTATTACACACCTTTGTGTGAAAATTTCGTGTTTGGCTCAGACCCTTATCGATGAAGCCAGAGGCACTTATCTTGGGGTCCAACCGGTATTGGGGAGCGTTCTGTAGCGGTTCCTGATTGCAGCTTAATTGTGTTTTTAATTTTTTAATCCGCGCACGAACCGAACAATTCGCTGTGCGGCTTCCAGGCACTCAGTTACTTCGGCCACCAGTGCCATCCGGATACGTTGCTGTCCCGGGTTGGTGCCATGTGCATCGCGTGCAAGATAGCTTCCCGGTAAGACCGTGACATTATATTCTGCATATAGTCGCTTGGCGAAGTCTACATCCGAAAGCGTGGTGTATTTATCGACTTTTGCCCATAAATAAAACCCGGCGTCGGGTAGCGCTACGTCCAAAACCTCTTGAAGTACTGGCGTAACTTGCTGAAATTTAGTAATGTACTTGGCGCGATTTTCTGCTACGTGCGTTTCATCGCTCCAGGCGGCGATGGACGCCGACTGTACGGACGGGCTCATTGCAGCGCCGTGGTAGGTGCGATATAGCAGGAATTTCTTCAGGACGGCGGCGTCCCCGGCGACAAAGCCTGAGCGCATACCTGGAACGTTAGAGCGCTTGGACAAGCTGGAAAACGTGATCAGGCGCGGGAAGTCATGGCGACCAAGACGATAAGCCGCTTCCAGGCTGCCCAGAGGCGCTTCAGGTTTAAAATAAATCTCCGAGTAGCACTCGTCGGCGGCAATCACAAAACCGTAGCGGTCCGATAACGCAAATAACTCTTTCCAGTCATCGAGTGTCAGTACCGCCCCCGTAGGATTGCCCGGCGAGCATAAATACAGCAACTTCACGCGCGCCCATACATCTTCAGGAACGCTGCCGTAATCCGGCGCAAAATTGCGATCTGGGTCCGAATTGACAAAATATGGCTGTGCTCCGGATAAATACGCCGCGCCTTCATAAATTTGATAAAACGGATTAGGGCACATCACCAGTGCGGAGCGATCCGACGGGTCGACCACGGTTTGTGCGAGCGCAAATAGCGCTTCCCGCGAGCCACTGACGGGCAGTATCTGGGTAGTTGCGTCCAATGCCGGTAAGCTGTACCGCCTCTCCAGCCAGCCTGCTATCGCCTTTCGCAGCGCTTCACTCCCGGCGGTGCTGGGATAACTTGCAAGACCGTCCAGGTTGTCTGCTAATGCTTGTTTGATAAACGCAGGCGTAGGATGCTTAGGCTCGCCGATACCAAGACTAATGGGTTTATACGCCGCATTCGGAGTTACGTCGGAGAAGAGCATCCGCAGTTTTTCAAACGGATAGGGTTGCAGCTGGTCTAAAAGTGGGTTCACGGGGTTTTAATTAACAAAATAAAAGAATCGAAAGGCTAAACGCGTATTTTGGCATTATATACATAAGTGCTGTACGAGCACTTTTTAGTATGTTTGGCGCAGGAGTGCGTTACCGGGTGTCCCTTAACTGGGAATATACGGTAAAAACTTCAAATTTTATTGTTTAATTGATAGTAATAAACCGTTGGCCGTCAACATTGTTTTTTATTGTTGTCTGCTGTCAAACATACTTTATTGATATGTTTGACTCTCCGTCTCAACAGCGGACTAGCTGAATGATATGATGCCAATCTCTTGCGAGGGGTTTTTCTCGCTTCATGCATTTTGAGTTCGGCGGAATTATACTCGCCGACGTTGATAAGAATAGTCGATAACGTGCGTTTAACATCCATTAAATTAGCCGGATTCAAATCTTTTGTTGATCCCACCAATTTTCAGGTCCCTGGCCAGCTGGTTGGGGTGGTAGGGCCTAATGGTTGCGGAAAATCGAACATTATCGATGCCGTGCGCTGGGTATTAGGCGAGTCCAAGGCCTCTGAGTTACGCGGCGAGTCTATGCAGGATGTTATTTTCAATGGTTCCTCCCATCGCAAGCCCGCTGGTCGCTCATCGGTAGAATTAGTTTTTGATAACGGGATGGGTAAAGCTAGCGGTCAATGGGGGCAATACGCCGAAATTGCGGTCAAGCGCACACTCACACGGGACGGCACCTCCACCTATTACATCAACAATCAATCGGTACGTCGCCGCGATATTCAAGATATTTTCATGGGCACCGGTTTGGGACCCCGCGCTTACGCGATCATCGGCCAAGGGATGATTTCGCGCATTATTGAAGCGCGCCCTGAAGAGTTGCGTATTTTTCTGGAAGAGGCGGCGGGGGTCTCTAAGTATAAAGAACGTCGTCGTGAAACCGAAAATCGGCTGAACGACACACGTGACAATCTATTACGTGTGGAAGATATTCTGCGCGAGTTGAATGCCAATCTGGAAAAGCTGGAAGCGCAGGCCGCAGTGGCGCACAAGTTCCATGCATTGCAAGGCGATCAGGAAGAAAAACAAAAATTATTATGGTTATTGCGCAAAAACGAAGCCAAGGCCGAGCAGGAAAAATTCTTCCGCGAGATTGAAAAAGCACAGACCGATCTGGAAGAGCAAACCGCCAAACTGCGCCATGTTGAATTAGAGCTTGAGCACATGCGGCAGTCGCATTATGCCGCTGGCGACCGGATGCATCAGGCGCAGGGCCATCTGTATCAGACCAACTCTGAAATTGGTAGTCTGGAAGCGCAAATCAAGTTTGTTATCGAGTCGCGCAATCGACTGCAATCGCAGTTGAACTCATTGACTGCGCAACGCGATCAGTGGCAGCGCCAAAGTACCCAGCATCAGGATGATTTATCAGAAGCCGAGATCCATCTTGAAGAGTTGGGCGCTCGGGTGGAACAGTCTCAGATTGCGGCGCAGCAACACGGCGATCACGTGCCCGCGCTTGAGCAATCCTGGCGTGAAGCGCAATTGAAAACCACCGAATCCCGCGCTGGAATAATGCAGTTCCAGCAGCAGATAGAGCTGGAATCGGCACATCAGCGTAATGCCTCCAATATTCTGAATGGCTTGGCAGGACGTCGCGAGCGCCTCTCTCAAGAAAAAAATGGCTTAAATCTGCCAGACACCACGCATTTGACTAATCTCAAGATGCAGCTTGAAGAAAAGCAGGCCGGGCTGGAAGAAGCTGGCATGCAGCTGGAAGAATCCCAGGAGCAACAACCGCGTCTGGAAGAGGAACGGCGCACTGCGCAGCAACAGGTCAATACTGAAACCACAAACAACGCCCAGCTCGAGGCGCGCTTAAGTGCGCTCAAGCAGTTGCAGGAAAGCGTGCAGAGTCAGGGCAAAGTACAGCCGTGGTTGCAAAAACACGAACTGGCAGAATTGCCGCGTCTGTGGCAAAAGTTGCACATTGATCAAGGCTGGGAAACCGCGCTGGAGTCGGTATTACGCGAGCGTACATCGGCGCTGGAGATGTCCAATCTCGATTGGGCCAAAGGTTTCTTTAATGATGCGCCACCGGGAAAACTGGCGTTGTTTACGCCGAACGGCATCGCTGCAGAGAGCAGTAGTCCTGCTCCAGCCGGGTTCAAGCCATTTCTCAATTTAATGCAACTCAATGATCCGGGTTTGCGCGCCTTAATGCAGGACTGGTTGCACAATGTATTTGTCGCCGACGATACCGTAACGGCATTTGCGGATCGGAACAAGCTTCCGGTGGGCGCTTGTTTTGTGACGCGCCAAGGACATGTCATCAGCAAGACTAGCGTTCGTTTTTATGCCTCTGACTCGGAGCAAGACGGCATGCTGGCGCGCCAGCAGGAGATCGAAAATATCACCAAGCAGTTGCGTGCCCAGCAAATGCTGGCCGATGAGGCGCGTTCACGCTCCGTACGTGCGGAGGCGGCGTTAACCCAGGCAACCCAGCGCTTGCAAGAGCTACGGCAGCGCCATAACGGCCTGACGCAAGCGGTGCATGGCTTGCAGATAGACGTGATGAAGCTTTCCGAATTGCAAGAACGCTTTAATCAGCGTAGCGCGCAAATCGCGGGCGATCTGGCGGAAATCGCGGCGCAAGAAAACGAGCAGCAACAAGTGAAGATGGAGTCGGAAGCCAAGTTTGAGCAACTTGATGCAGAGTTAGGCGAACTCCAGGAAAGACACGAAGACGGTCAAACCGACTATCTCAATAAAGAACAGCAACTTAACGATGCGCGCCAACGCTTGCGTGAGCTGGAGCGTAATGCGCAAGAAACCGAATACGCGGAAAAATCGCATCGGAACAAGATCGAAGAACTCAAGCGCAGCATCTCCACCGCGCTGGAGCAGGCGGCACAGTTATTTGCCAACATGCAGCAAGGGCATCTGGAGCTAGAGAGTCTGGACGATCAGGCCGCACAAACCGGGCTGCAGGATTTGCTCGACAAACGCACCGATCAAGAGCGGGCATTGGCAGATGCACGCCATGAACTGGATCAGGTATCGCAAAACTTGCGGCAGCACGAGGATACCCGCACGCAGGCTGAGCGCAGTTTGCAACCGCAGCGCGACCGCATCATGGAAGTGCAGTTAAAAGAACAGGCTGCACGTCTGAGTCAGGAACAATACGCGCAGCAACTGGTTGAGTTTGGCGCCGACGAAGTCGCGTTGACGGAAAAATTGCACGACGATATGCGGCCCTCTTATTTGCAGGGAGAAGTTACCCGGCTGACCAATGCAATCGCGGGTCTGGGTGCAGTCAATCTGGCAGCGTTGGATGAATTGGCGCAAGCTTCCGAGCGCAAGAATTTCCTTGATGCGCAAAATGCCGATTTGACCGAAGCGATCAACACGCTACAAGACGCGATACATAAGATAGACATTGAAACACGTGAGCTATTGCAGGATACGTTTGATCGGGTGAATGGCCACTTCGCAGAGTTGTTCCCGATATTGTTTGGCGGTGGTCAAGCTAAATTGATCATGACCGGCGACGAGATTCTTGATTCGGGCGTACAAGTCATGGCTCAGCCGCCGGGCAAGAAAAACGCCACCATTCATTTGCTTTCCGGTGGAGAAAAAGCGTTGACAGCGACCGCGTTGGTGTTCTCGATGTTCCAGTTGAACCCTGCACCATTTTGTTTGCTGGATGAGGTTGATGCGCCTTTAGATGATGCCAATACCGAACGTTTTTGCAATATGGTTAAACGCATGTCGGAGCATACCCAGTTTCTATTCATTTCCCATAACAAGATTGCGATGGAAATGGCGAACCAACTGATTGGCGTGACGATGCAAGAGCAGGGCGTATCGCGGATTGTGGCAGTTGATATGGAGTCGGCGCGCGGCTTTGCGACCGCTGCATAAGGGGTTCGGAATGTTTATGCAGTGAGGAAGATAATATCAAGTTGTCAAATATTGTCACGTACTACTACTTTCGGACCGGTCAAATTTATGGACATCTACCCGTCCAGCAAAAGTGCTGAATCTAATGTACTTGATAACTATCGGGAACGTTGAGGGGGTTCGCGGGTCTGAATAAATGATTAAGAAGTTGCATTATGTCCAACTTGTGACCGCCGCTCCATCCGTTCAGGATTGGCCGAGGGCGCGATACTGATTTATTTTTTAAGGTGAGGGTAAAGGGCTGTAACGCGAAATTAAGGAAATTATCCGATAACAGTAGGTATTTTTCTTACAATTATCGATAATGACGGGTTGCAGTATCTGATTGCGATCACCAATGGCATTACCTTGGCGTCGGAGGCGTTGCTTGAGGCCGTAGCTATAAACCCGAATCGGGATGTTACGGTGAAGCACGTTGTAACGTTATTTTCGGTGGCTTGCGTGGCCTGATGCAGCATGCCGGTATAAGGCGCGGTGTATATACGGTAATTTTGGTTTTTCGTTGCAGGTAGCGCGACTAAAGTACGCTAAGTTTTTGTTTTTTTGATGACTATGCAGTCATTGATATTGTCGCTGACTTGCCGGTTTGGCTTTCGGCTCCGGTAGCGCGTAGTACGATGATTTACTCTCCATTTCACTATTTTTTGCGTGTACCCGAGCACCCAATTGTGTGCCGGTATGATCGCTTTAAGGCCTTATTAGCATGACCGATCTGCAAACTAGTTTGTTCGTTGTCGGCGGCGCCATCATCGTTGGCGTAGTCTCCTATAATAAATGGCAAGAACACAAAGCCAAAAAGAGCGTCGAGCGGGCTTTTTCCACCTCGCATGAAGATGTTTTGATGACCCCGCAGACGCCCTCGACCGAGGGGGTGGAGCGGCCAGAACGTCATGAGCCGGTATTATTCGAACCAGAAACACCGTCCGACAGTGTAACGGCGTCCGAGGTTACGCAGGACAATACGGCATTGTCAGACGAGCAACATGCGATTGAACCGCAAGGCGCAGAGTCGGCGGTACCTCTAGTTACTCCGGAACAGGCACCAATAACGGCGCCCATGCCGCCACAACCCGAGTTGCCGGTCGATGGGCTGATTGATTGCGTGATTCCGTTAGCGTTGGAAGCGTCAGTTCGCGGTGATAAAATTTTGCCCACTTTACAAAATTTGCGTTACGTCGGCAATAAGCCCGTCAACTTTATCGGTGAAGATGCACACGGCGGATTTGAGCCGATTGCGCACGGCGGTATTTATAAGTCTTTGATGGCCGGTGTGCAAATGGCCAATCGTAGCAACCCATTGAATGAAATTGAATATTCTGAACTGGTCATTGGCCTGCGTCAGATTTGCGACGATGTGGGCGCGGAGCCGGATTTTCCGGATATGACAGAAGTAATGCAAGGTGCACGCGCGCTGCATCAATTTGTGGTGGAGCATGACGCGCAACTTGGCGTAAACATTCAATCGAAAGGCGCGCCATGGGCAGTCAGCACGCTCATGTCGGCGTTGACGCGACAAGGATTTGACGCCCTTCCAGAGGGGCGTCTGATTATGTCGGATGGTGACGGCGGCGTCCTGTTCTCGCTATCGATTAACGCGAGTGCTACAAGCGAAACCACAGCGCGTCTGACCTTACTGCTGGATGTCCCTCGCGTGGCGCAATCGCGTGACGGATACGGTGCGATGGTTGCATGTGCCCGTTCGCTCGCATCGCGTTTAGGCGGTGTGGTCGTTGATGATAGTAATCAGCCGCTAGCAGACGCCCATTTGACCGAGATCGCAGGACAAGTCGATGCATTCTATCTCGACATGGAAAATGCCGAAATACAGGCTGGCTCACTACGCGCTTTGCGCCTGTTTAGTTAGAACCTTTGCTCAGAGACTCGTAACCTCCCATTAAGAGTTACACGCTTCGGCTTGTAGCTCTTTTTTTCGTTCTGGGTTTGTACTCGCTCCATATAACTGCTGTGTCAACCGACTTGGAAAATGGTCTTTCGGGTTTCGCCCCCTACCGACTACTACCCCGTTTTGTAAATAAAATTTGTGCTTCCTCAAAATCTCCGCTATCTATCGATGTTTCCATCGACTTTTCGGCATTGATCGGCAGTGCAGTATGACCAAGTCCACCACGCCACAGCATGGGCCGGTTATACCAAAAGTACCAAAAGCTAATCCCCATTTTCGCAGCATTGACCGCGCACCGTATGAGATTGGGTTTCTGCACAAAGCTATTGCTGACGCCGTTTCCTCCCATACGTTAATCACCTGATCAGGCACTGAAAGCCGGAGCTATCGCCAATCATGCAGACAACGCGCAAGAATTTATATCCCGCGGACTGGAAGCGATTGATGAGGTCCTGCCCATTGCCGCGTTTAATACCGAATGTAGGGTCGGTGGCAGGACCGTTTCCGCCACAGGTAAAATTATCCGGCACCTGACGGTCGAGGCCCAACTGATGCGCTCCATGGGCGACTTGATGACCGACACCGTAGCGACCCACCAAAAAAGGTGCAGGCAATAACTGAGGCCACACCCGATTAGCATCCACTGAGCATTAACCGTCTCGGTGACTAACCAATCCCACTAATTCCGCAATACCTGATAAGAAATTTGATTGATACTTCAAACGTCAATACGTCCTGGTACGATTTGTTTCAGCCCCGACATGGATAACCGGGCTACTCCCACCAGAGAAAATTCTTGGGGCCAATCGACGATGCGGGAGATCGGCACTTGCAGTCTTGCTGTCCTATTGATATAGTAATTTACTAACAAAATGCGTTAGTTCAACTAAAAACCCAAGAATCAGGAGACGAGATATGGCGAAACTTTTTGTGACTTACCAGCAACCGGTGGATGTTAATGCTTTTAATACCCATTATTATGAAAAACATGTGCCACTAGTTAAAGCCATTCCCGGCTTGCGTAGCTATGAACTGTCCGAAGGCGAGGTACACGTAGTTGCAGGTAAACCAGGTGTTTTTCTAATTGCAACACTAGAGTTTGATTCGGTTGCCGCTATTCAGGCAGGACTTGGGTCACCTTTGGGACAGGCAGCAGCGGGAGACTTGGCAAACTTCGCGGGTGCCGGCGTGGAGTTGCTGATGAGTGAAACCAGGATGCTTTAATCTGTTTGCTTCCTCTGATCAATGGTTGGACAATTGATCAGGGGGACATCCCCCTTTGCGTAAGGAAATCAGCGGCACAAACATTACTGTTTTTTAGCGAGTGATGAGGCTTGATTTGTCGAAATTCTATTTATTTCGGGGTGAATTGCCAATATCGCAACATATGAATTTTTGAGTAATTTACCTATTAAGCGGTATCCTTTCGCGGCATTGGCGGTCTGGGATCGGTTGTAGGATAAAATGTCGTTACTGATGCACAATTTTGGTGGGTACGGCGAGGGTATCAATGTAGGTCTGTCAGCAAGTTCTGTCGCCACTTTTGCAGCCTCATAGGCATCCGCCGATGCAGCCTGTTACCGTCTGGTTGTCAGATTAATAAGCGCGGCTTATGCAGGCTCGCGCTTTTTTAATGGTGCGCTGTGGTTTGTCTTCGCCTGCAATTAAATCAGAATTTATAATTTTATCGCATCTTAATCATTATGTTATTCGGTAACGTCAACATTTGCACTGTTGTCCCCGGCATTGATCGCTCACATCACTTTCTGATATCAATCGCCGATATTCATTACCAGCCATTTAGCGAGAAGCACCGTGACTTACAGCATTAAAGAAATTTTCTACACCCTGCAAGGCGAAGGTACTCATGCCGGGCGCCCTGCGGTATTTTGCCGCTTTAGCGGGTGCAATTTATGGACCGGTCGTGAAGAGGACCGGAGTACAGCGGTTTGCCAGTTCTGCGATACCGATTTTGTCGGCACGGATGGCGAGGGCGGTGGCAAGTTTAAAAGCGCGGATGCGCTGGCTAACACCATCAATGCGCTATGGCCGGAGACCTATGCCGCCAGCAAATTTGTCGTATTCACTGGCGGCGAGCCTTTGCTGCAATTAGACACGGCATTGATCGACAGCATGCACGCGGCTGGATTTGAAATTGCGATTGAAACCAATGGAACGATCGATGTGCCGGCGGGCGTTGACTGGATTTGCGTCAGTCCCAAAATGGGTTCGGTACTTAAAGTCAAAAAGGGAAATGAGCTTAAACTCGTTATTCCTCAATTAGGACAATCGCTGGCGACATATGAAATGCTTGATTTCGATCATTTCTATTTGCAGGCAATGGACGGACCGCTATTAGCCGATAATCTGGAGCGCGCGATTGCGACTTGCAAGCGTAACCCAAGGTGGAAGTTGAGCTTGCAGACGCATAAACTTCTACAAATTCCTTAACTATTTCTAAAGCCTTACGACGCAGCTATCGCGAAGTCGCGATCTGCCACCCGTTGAACGATTAATTCCGATTTAGCGCCACCAGTATTTAATGAGAACCGATTATGTTAACCATCACCCGCAAACTTGAATTCGATGCTGGCCATCGTATCCCCGATCATAAAAGCCAGTGTCGCAATTTGCACGGTCATCGCTATACCCTTGAAATTACGCTGGTCGGTGCGGTGATCGAAGTTGAGGGAAGCTCCGACAATGGCATGATCATGGACTTTTCGGACATTAAAACACTAGCCAAGCAGCATCTTGTTGACGTATGGGATCATGCCTTCATTGTGTATGAAAAAGATACCGCCGTGCGTGAATTCCTGGCAACGTTGCCGGACCATAAAACGGTAGTAATTGATCGGATTCCGACCGTCGAAAATTTGGCGCGTACTGCCTACGACATACTTAAGGCAGCCTATAAAGATCATTACGGCACAGGCTTGCATCTGCAAAAGCTGGTATTGCACGAGACGCCAAATTGTTGGGCGGAGATTTCCGAAGACCGCTGATCGATTGTTAGGGCTGTACTTTAGGCGATCTTGCTTTTGTTGGTCTTGTAGCGTATTTGTGTTTAGCGTAGCAAGGTGGATATTGATTTGCTGAAGTCGTTTTTATTTCATTGCCGTTTTTGTATAAAGTCTGTATGAATATCCCGCTCCAACCTGTCGATAATAGCCTCCGCGATGCAATCTTCATGCAGCAGGCGCTTCTCCAGGCACACAATGCCTGGGCTCTTGGAGAAGTGCCGGTGGGAGCGGTGGTTGTCAAGGATGGCATTGTCGTCGCTACCGGCTTTAATCAGCCAATTGGCAATCACGACCCGACCGCACACGCCGAAATTATGGCGTTACGTTCTGCGGCAACATTACTTGGCAATTATCGGTTACCGGGCTGCGAACTGTATGTCACGCTAGAACCGTGCGTAATGTGCGCAGGAGCGATGTTGCATGCGCGATTGGCGCGAGTCGTGTACGGTGCCAGCGACCCTAAAACCGGCGCCGGGGGTTCCGTAGTTAATCTGTTTGCGCAAGAACAGCTCAACCATCAGACGCTCTTATCCGGTGGCGTATTGGCGGAAGACTGTAGCAAATTGCTAAAACTATTCTTTGCCGAGCGTCGTCTGGCGAAACAAAAATCCAGCTGATCTAACTCAATTTATACTTTAATCCCGGCCAGAGAAAGCGTACCAGTGGATCAAAAAAACTCATCATCAGCCGCGATGCTTTCACCTTCGGAACATACAGCGTTCTCCAAAAAAATTGGTGTGGCATTGATCGCTCCCGGCGGCTACCCGTTAGACGAACAAGTTTTGGGGCGCGGCATTCTTGCGCTGCAACAGCAAGGCTGCGTGGTCTATAACTATTATGATGGTGCTACTAAATATCAGCGTTTTGGCGGAACCGATGCGGGACGCGTAGCGCAAATAGTCGCCGCTATAGAAAATCCGCAAGTGCAGGTGGTGATGGCGATGCGCGGTAGTTATGGCATGTCGCGGCTCTTGCCGTTACTGGATTTTGAGCGTATCACAGCGAGCAAAAAGATTTTTGTCGGCCATAGTGATTTCACGGCTTTTCAGCTTGCATTACTAGCCCAAACCGGGTTCCCGAGTTTTGCCGGTCCGATGCTGTGTAGTGACTTTGGCGACGCCACGTTGAGCGAATTTACGATCTCCCATTTTTGGCAAAGTTTGCGGCAGCCCGAGCAAACGCTGGAGGTGGTGGCAAGCGGCAACCCAGAGGTAAGCGTTGAAGGAATGCTGTGGGGCGGCAATCTGGCGATGATCAATCATTTGATCGGTACGCCTTATTTTCCGCAAATCGAAGATGGAATATTGTTCATCGAGGATATTGGCGAGCATCCCTATCGCATCGAGCGCATGATGCTGCAGTTGCAATACGCCGGAATTTTAGACCGTCAACGGGCCATCGTGATGGGCAAATTTTCGCAATATCAGTTGGCGGAGCATGACAATGGCTATGATTTCGACGCGATGCTGGCGTATCTGCGCTCGCATATTTCGGTACCGATATTGACTGGCTTGCCATTTGGCCATATTCGCGACAAGCTGACCCTGCCGGTTGGCGGGCATGCAAAGCTGGTGTCTGGTTTTGACGGCTTTCAGCTTCATCTCAGTGGCACGCTCGTACTGAGCTGACGTACTGAGCTGACGTATTGCTCTGATGTATTGATCTGATGTATTGAGCTAACTAACTGCGCTAATCTACTGGGCTCTTTTTTGCTGTCATTTTTTTCCGTAATGCCTGTGGCTTAGCTGGTCTGCTAACCCGATATGCCTTCTCCCGCCTCGAGTTTCCTCTTCCCCGCGTTGGTATTCAGGGTCCGCGACCTATTGCTCCCTGAAATCGTTAATACCTAAATGCATATCGCTTGTCGCAAAAATTTCATTAGATAGTTATTAATATTTCCCCTAGGATACGAGATGGTTTGAGGCATTCGGAGGTCATCTTCGGCTTGTTTCAAGGCAAAAAATTGCGGAAATAAAGAATCTCACAAATACATCGACGAGACTATCCGCCGCGTGTACCGCAAACAGCGTGTTAAACCACCTCCAAGGAGTAGACAAATGAAGTTCGCAAACAAAAAAATACTACAGTGCACATTATTTTTAGCAATCGGTCTGAGTGCAGCATCAAATGCGCTCGCTGATAAACCGTTGGTGATCGGTTTTGCTCAGGTAGGTGCAGAAAGCGAATGGCGTAGCGCCAATACCGCGTCGATTAAAGACGCCGCGAGCAAGGCAGGCGTGACGCTGAAATTCTCCGATGCGCAACAAAAGCAAGAAAATCAGATTAAGGCGATTCGCTCATACATCGCCCAAAAAGTAGACGTGATTGCGTTTTCTCCAGTAGTTGAATCAGGATGGGATACCGTGCTAAAAGAAGCCAAGAGCGCCAAAATCCCTGTCATTTTGACTGATCGCGCTGTCAACGTTACGGATAAGTCCCTGTATGTTACGTTCATTGGCTCTGACTTCGTTGAGGAAGGTCATCGTGCCGGTCGCTGGTTGCTTGAGCGCTCCAAGACTATGCCTGCAGGTGACATTAATATCGTTGAGTTGCAAGGGACGGTCGGTTCTGCCCCGGCAATTGATCGTAAAGCGGGTTTTGAGAAAGAAATTGCAACTAATCCTCGTCTGAAAATTATCCGCTCGCAAACCGGGGATTTCACCCGGGCAAAAGGCAAGGAGGTGATGGAGGCCTTTCTAAAAGCCGAAGGTAAAAAAATCAATGTCTTGTATGCACACAATGACGACATGGCGATTGGTGCGATTCAGGCAATTGAAGAAGCGGGCTTGAAACCGGGTAAGGATATTCTGGTGATTTCGGTTGACGGCGTCAAAGGTGCTTTCGAGGCGATGATGGCCGGCAAGTTAAATGTCACGGTTGAATGTAGCCCACTGTTGGGTCCGCAATTGATGCAAGTGGCGAAGGACATCGTGGCAGGCAAGGCGGTCCCGAAACGAATCACAACGCTTGAAGGTGTGTTCCCGGCAGAAGTCGCTGCCAATGAATTTCCTAATCGCAAGTATTAGGAGGTTGCGCTTAAAAACTGCGTGAAGATCGACCGATGAGGATTCAACAGACGAGACCTCGGCTACTGAGCGAGTATGTATATGCGTCTGCCCTCATTGCGTTCGACCTCTCATCCTCCGCACCACATGCGGCCGCATGCTAGCGCATGTTTTTGCATGCGGTAGCGTGATCTTCCCGGAAAATTACTTTGCCAATGGTGACATTGATGACCCCATCTCTTTCTACGTCGATTTCTGGTGATATGGATCGTACCAAGCCAGTGTTGGAACTGCGCGGTATTAATAAAGTTTTCCCCGGTGTTAAAGCGCTGACCGAGGTTGGACTGATGCTTTTTCCGGGCGAAGTCCACACCCTGATGGGCCAAAATGGTGCTGGCAAATCCACATTGATCAAAATATTGACCGGTGTGTACGCCCCCGATAGCGGACGCATAATATTGCAAGGCCAGTCAGTTCAGCCGCGCTCGACGCTCGACGCACAAAATCTGGGAATAAGCGCCGTTTACCAAGAAGTTAATCTTTGCCTTAACCTGTCCGTTGCCGAGAACATATTTATTGGCCGCTATCCTATGCGGTATGGCCGGAATGGTTTCATCGACTGGTCGACGATGGAAAGAAATGCGCAAAAATTATTGGCTGAACTACAGGTGGAGATTGACGTTGCTGTCCCATTATCTCGCTATTCGCTTGCAGTACAGCAAATGGTCGCGATTTCTCGCGCGTTAAGCATCTCCGCGAAAGTACTGATTCTGGACGAACCTACTTCTAGCCTTGATGAAAACGAAGTACAAATGTTGTTTACCGTGCTGCGACGTTTGCGCGATCAGGGCATGGCGATTTTATTTGTGACCCATTTTCTCGACCAGACATTTGAGATTTCTGATCGCATCACCGTTTTGCGCAATGGCGTGCTCGAAGGTGAGTACGCGGTTGGCGCGCTGACCCGTTTCGATCTGGTCAATAAGATGGTGGGCGTAAGTGCCCAAGAGGCGCAGGCCGCCAGCGTAGCACGTGAAGAAAATTTACAGACATTGCCGACTGCCGAGGTTACGCGGTCGGTGGCTGTCGAAGAGGATGATCCGGTCTTTTTAACCGCATCCAAAATGGGTCGCAAGGGCGCGTTGGCTCCACTAGACCTCACTTGCCGTAGCGGCGAGGTGTTGGGTTTGTGCGGCCTGTTAGGCTCGGGGCGGACCGAAGCGGCGCGATTATTGTTCGGGGCAGATAAGGCTGACAGCGGCACGATTGCAGTTAAAGGCAAGATCCAGAAATTTAATTCTCCTCGCGATGCGATTGCGGCTGGGATTGGATTTTGCTCTGAAAATCGCAAAGAGGAGGGCGCGATTCTGGCGCTGAGCGTGCGCGAAAATATCATTCTGGCGTTGCAGGCGCGCGCGGGGTTGATGCACGTCATCGGGCGTAGACGGCAGCAGGAAATTGCGAATAATTATATTCAATGGCTCGGCATCAAGACACCTAGTGCAGACACGCCGATCAGCAAGCTATCCGGCGGCAATCAGCAAAAGGCATTGCTGGCACGCTGGCTGGCGACCGATCCCGAAATGCTGATTCTTGACGAGCCGACCCGCGGTGTTGACGTCCGTGCCAAGCAGGAGATCATGGATTATGTGGTCTCATTGTGTCGCAAGGGGATGGCGATTCTGTTCATCTCATCCGAAATTGACGAGGTGCTCCGTTGTAGTGATCGCCTGGTGGTTTTGCGCGATCGTAAAGCTTGCGGTGAATATTTGCGGGGCGAGCTAGACGACGCTTCGGTGTTGCAAGTGATCGCAGGAGACGCCGCATGACTATCGATCAACAAGTAAACACGACATCAAAAGCGACGGTATCAGATAAATTAGATAATTCTCGTGTCCAGGGTCCGGTAAAGCCATCGCTGTGGCTGCAGCATCCGCTGTTTTGGCCGAGTACAGCATTAGTTACGTTGCTATTGATCGATCTATTCATGATTCCGGGATTTTTTCGATTAGAAATGAAAGACGGGCATTTGTATGGCAGCCTGATCGACATCGTTAATCGGGCTGCACCGCTGATGCTGGTAGCGCTAGGCATGACACTGGTCATCGCCACGCGTGGTATTGATATCTCAGTTGGGGCGGTGGTCGCGATCTCTGGTGCGGTTGCTACCTGTCTGATCGGCGGCGACATGGCGGTGATCAATGGCATGCCCGAATACGTCAGCAAAATGCCAATGATACTGGCGCTATTTATCGCTCTGGGCGCAGCGATTCTATGCGGGGCCTGGAATGGATTGTTGGTGTCGACGCTGGGTTTGCAACCCATTATTGCGACGTTAATCCTTATGGTAGGAGGGCGTGGGCTGGCCCAATTGATCACCGACGGTCAAATCATCACGGTCTATTACAAACCTTTTTTCTTCATCGGCAGTGGTTATTTGCTCGGTCTGCCATTCTCATTGTTTATCGTACTGGCGGTCGGCGGCATTTTACTATTACTCATGCGTAAAACTGCGTTGGGCTTATTTATTCAGGCCGTCGGTATCAATCCGGTAGCGTCCCGTCTGGCAGGTATCAAAACTTCCGCGCTGATCTTTTTTGTGTACATGTTTTGTAGCGCTTGCGCTGGGATGGCGGGGTTGATGATCAGTGCCAATATTAAAAGTGCGGATGCTAACAACGCAGGGTTGCTCATGGAGCTTGATGCCATTCTGGCGGTAACGCTGGGCGGAACATCGCTGGCTGGAGGAAAATTCAGCCTGCTCGGCAGCGTAATCGGCGCATTGATAATCCAGACCCTGACGTACACTATTTACTCCATCGGCGTGCCGCCTGAAGTCAATATGGTGGTTAAATCGATCGTCGTATTTATTGTCTGCTTGTCCCAATCACCACAATTTCGGTGGCATTTCTCCAGTGCCGGGGTCCGTCGTTTTAAACATTTTTTTATGGCGAGTAAATAATGGCCAACGCCACAGTAAACAATTCCCGTGCTTTACGCTTGCGCACATTATTCAACTCTCCCTATTTCACCTCCGTAATCACAGTCGTGTTGTTTGTCATTATGTTCGTGCTGGGGGCAGTTTCTTACCCAGGATTTTTCTCCGCACAGGTATTTTTTAATTTACTGATCGATAACGCTTATCTATTGGTAATTGGTATCGGCATGACCTTTGTGATCCTTTCTGGCGGGATTGATTTATCGGTCGGCTCGGTATTGGCGCTGACCACGATGATTTCGGCTTATCTATTGCAGTCGTTGCACTGGCCCCCAATAGTCGTAATGTTATGTGTATTGCTGATGGGCGCCTTATTTGGTGCATTGATGGGTGCGCTGATGCATTTCTTTAAGTTGCAAGCGTTTATCGTTACGCTAGCCGGCATGTTTTTTGCCCGTGGGCTGTGTTATTTGATCAGCATAAATTCGATCACAATTGATAATTCGCTGTATGTGACGCTGTCGCAAGCGCGTCTCAATTTGTTCGGCGCGTTTATTTCACCCAGCGTGGTGATTGCACTCCTGACGCTGGCGTTGGCGATTTATCTGGCGCATTACACGCGCTTTGGTCGGGCGGTGTATGCCATGGGCGGCAATGAAGAATCTGCCCATTTGATGGGTTTGCCGGTAGGTCGAACCAAAATATTGGTGTACGCTTTTAGTGGATTTAGTGCGTCGCTCGCAGGGATTCTGTTTTCGCTGTACATGTTGTCCGGCTACGGTTTACATGCGCAAGGTGCGGAACTGGATGCAATTGCAGCGGTTGTAATTGGCGGCACGTTATTGAGCGGCGGTTACGGTTATGTAGCGGGTACGCTATCCGGCGTGTTGATTCTGGGCGTGATTCAGACGCTCATATCTTTTGATGGCACGCTGAGTTCCTGGTGGACCAAAATTGTGATCGGTGCATTACTTTTCATCTTTTGTCTGGCGCAGCGCTTATTGGCCATTGGTGGAAAAGCACGGGGAAGCGCACCAAAGACGGTGTAAAAATGCGACGAAAAGTTACTTTATGTTATTTTTAGCGTGAAATTTGGCTTTAAACTGCATATCGCGATAGTCTAGGTTAAACCCCGTCTGGCAAAATGGTAAAATATAAGGTTATTCCATATTGTTTTAAGGGCTTTATTCCGTGCTATCCACAGCAAATATTACGATGCAGTTCGGCGCTAAGCCGTTATTTGAAAACATATCAGTCAAGTTCGGCGATGGTAACCGTTACGGTTTGATCGGTGCCAACGGCTGCGGTAAGTCGACTTTTATGAAGATTTTAGGCGGTGATCTGGATCCGTCTGCTGGTAATGTGATGCTCGACCCGAACGAGCGTTTGGGTAAATTGCGTCAGGATCAGTTTGCGTTTGAAGAAATGCGCGTGCTGGATGTTGTGATGATGGGCCACACTGAGATGTGGGCAGCGATGGCTGAGCGTGACGCTATTTATGCCAATCCGGAAGCCACTGACGACGACTACATGAAAGCCGCAGAGCTTGAGGCCAAGTTTGCAGAGTACGACGGCTACACGGCGGAATCGCGCGCGGGCGAACTGTTGCTTGGCGTGGGTGTTGCCATGGATCAGCATAAAGGCCCTATGAGCAACGTGGCACCCGGCTGGAAGCTGCGTGTCTTGCTGGCACAGGCGCTGTTCTCCAATCCGGATATCTTATTGCTGGATGAGCCAACCAACAATCTGGATATTAATACCATTCGCTGGCTGGAAGATGTGCTCAATCAGCGCAACTCAACCATGATCATCATTTCGCATGATCGCCACTTTTTAAATCAGGTATGCACTCACATGGCCGATATGGATTACGGCACATTGAAGGTGTATCCGGGCAATTACGATGACTACATGCTGGCGTCAACGCAGGCGCGTGCGCAGCAGTTGTCGGTGAATGCCAAGGCCAAAGATAAAGTTGCTGAATTACAAGATTTTGTGCGTCGTTTCGCGGCCAATAAGTCCAAAGCACGTCAGGCGACATCCCGCGCTAAACAAATTGAAAAAATCAAGGTTGAAGACCTCAAGCCATCGAGTCGCGCCAATCCTTTTATTCGTTTTGATGGCGAGAAAAAACTCCATCGTCTGGCGGTGGACGTGCAAAGCATTACCAAAACTTATGACCGTACGTTGTTCAAAAACTTCGGCATCATGGTTGAAGCTGGCGAGCGCATCGCGATTATCGGTGCCAATGGTGCCGGTAAAACTACTTTACTCCGTAGCATAGGTGGTCAGGATATTTGTGGTTTGGAAGCCGACAGCGGTCTTGTGAAGTGGGCAGAAAATGCCAATCCGGGCTACATGCCGCAAGACCCGACAGAGAATTTCGCCGCAGATATTACGCTGACCGACTGGATGGGCGCATGGACGCAAGAAGGCGACGACGATCAGGCGGTCCGCTCAATTTTAGGGCGTTTGCTGTTCAGTGGCGATGACGTTAAAAAATCTGTTAAGGTATTGTCAGGCGGTGAAAAGGGGCGCATGACTTATGGCAAACTGATGTTAGGTCGCCATAATATTCTGTTGATGGATGAGCCAACCAATCATATGGATATGGAGTCTATCGAGTCGTTGAATATTGCGCTCGATAAGTATGCCGGCACGCTGATTTTTGTGTCGCATGACCGTGAGTTTGTATCGTCATTGGCAACCCGGATATTGGAAGTAAAAGAGAGTGAAATCATCGATTTCCGTGGTAACTACGAAGATTACCTGAGTAGTCAGGGTATTGAGTAATTGATCGATTTGGTCGGGCATGCACTAGCGCAATGGTTGCTCCTAACAGAGCAATCATTCATCATAGTAAGGATGACGGCGAGAATGACGGCGAATCCAGAGAAATTTATTGATGATATTTAAGGCAGCAAATTTAGATAGCAAAAAATCGCACCGAGTCTTCAGGTGCGATTTTTTTTTGCGCCGCATATTGCGGTAGTGATAGTACGCAGCGATTGTTTTATTTGAATGGACGTTACCTATTCCAGATGAATGGAATTTGGTCCCGGTTGACCCAGATAAAGTAATTTATCGAGCCGATCACGCAGGCTACGCGTGGTTTCTTTGCCTTTGGACTTGAATATCGCCTCCAGATAGAGTTGGCGCAATTCCTTGAAGTCATCGATCGAGCCTGCACGTTCGACTTTCAACTGCAGACCGTAACCGCGCAGACCGATCATGCTTTTGATCGTTTCATTGTAGAACCGATAAATAGCCTCAAATTGACTTTGTCCGGGTGGCAGGATTGACCCGACCTCCTCGACCGGTTGCGCGGGCGCTGCGGTGGATATAGGCTGCAAAGGCGGCGCAATATTAACGGTATTTGGCGGGATGGAGGTAGCACTGACAGTAGACGGATTGGCGCGGCTTGCGTGGATCTCAATCAGACCGGTCTCAAACAATACATCGAGATGCGTCGCGGTTAATCCGAGCCCTGCAACTTTAGTTAGGACCGCGGTGCTCTCGGTTTTTCCGTCGATAAGTAATAATAGCGTGCGCAAGCGTGGTGTAAGATTATGTCCGCGTACCGCGATTTCAGCCCGTCCGCGTGTGGTTTTGTCAAAAATTGTCATATTTGTCATCTCACTCCTTATTGGTAATTAATATTACGGTGGTTTTTTGAAGATGGCTACACAGCTATATTGCAGCAAGGTATTCGCGTTGGCGGTAAAATTGGCTTCCGTTGTTTGTCAGAGACCCGTTTTTTGGTTTCGATACTCCTTTTGGCCTCTCACTTGATTCAGGTTTATTATCGTCATGCCATCTACACAAATCAAAACCATCGAATTTGAACGCCCGCAAATGGCGCAGGGCAGCAGTTGCACCGCGCATGCGTGGGCGCGTGTTCCTGCTACCCCTTCGCCGCAGGAAAAAAGCGAACTTAAGGCCCGTATCAAACGCCTCTTGGTAGAGAAGCAGGCAGTCCTGGTGGCCCATTATTACGTAGATGCCGATTTACAGGATCTGGCCGAAGAAACCGGTGGGTGCGTTTCCGACTCATTGGAAATGGCCCGTTTTGGGCGTGATCACCCGGCCCAGACGCTCGTTGTCGCAGGCGTGAAATTTATGGGCGAAACATCCAAGATTCTCAGCCCGCACAAGAGAGTGCTGATGCCCGATCTTGACGCTACATGTTCATTGGATCTGGGTTGCCCGGCTGATGAATTCAGTGCATTTTGCGATGCCCATCCGGATCGTACTGTCGTGGTCTATGCCAACACCAGCGCGGCTGTAAAAGCGCGGGCGGACTGGATGGTGACGTCGTCAATTGGTCTGGACATCGTGGCCCATCTGCACGCGCAAGGAAAAAAAATTCTATGGGCACCGGATAAGCATCTCGGTGGGTATATCCAGAAAAAAACCGGCGCGGATATGTTGTTGTGGCAGGGTTCCTGTCTGGTGCATGACGAGTTTAAAGGGATAGAACTGGAGCTCCTGCGCAAGCAGCATCCCGGTGCCAAGGTATTGGTACACCCGGAGTCGCCGCAAGACGTGGTGGACCAGGCCGACGTCGTTGGCTCGACATCGCAACTGATTGCGGCAGCGCAGATGCTGGATGCGGAAGAGTTTATCGTCGCGACTGATAACGGCATTTTGCACAAGATGCGGATGGCTGCGCCCGGTAAACGATTTATCGATGCGCCTACCGCCGGTAACAGTGCCACCTGCAAAAGTTGTGCGCACTGCCCGTGGATGGCGATGAACGGCTTACAGAATTTAGCCGATGTTCTCGAGTCCGGTAGTAATGAAATACACGTTGAAGCCGAAACCAGCCGCAAGGCCGTCATTTGCATCGACCGCATGCTCGATTTTGCGGCCGAACGCAAAGCTAACACCCGTCCGTCCAGCGATCTGGCGCAAGAACAAGCATTATTTTCAGGAATCGGTCCCGCATGAGTCTCCCTAATCGTAGCAATAGCGCCACCATCGCCACGGTCAGCACTTTAAAAAATCGTTTTGCACCGTTTGATGATGCGCTGCAAATGGCATTTGAAAATAATATCAATGCGGCCATCGCGGAAGACGTGGGCAGCGGCGACTTTACCGGTATGTTGGTGCCGGCAGATGCGATGGTCAAGGCCCGCGTGATCGTGCGTGAAGAGGCAGTGCTCTGCGGCGCACCCTGGTTTGAGGCGGTCATGCAACGCCTTGACGGTCGGATTCAAATCGAATGGCAATATGCAGAGGGCGACTTGATGCGCGCTGACAGCGAAGTCTGCGTGATTACGGCTCCTGCGCGTGGTCTGCTGACCGCTGAGCGTGGCGCGCTTAATTTTTTGCAGTTGCTATCCGGCGTAGCGACTGCAACCCGACGTTACGTCCTTGCTGTGGCGGACACTAACGCTAAAATTCTCGACACCCGCAAGACATTGCCCGGCTTACGTCTGGCGCAAAAATACGCGGTGCGGGTTGGTGGCGGGCACAATCAACGGCTGGCGCTGTATGACGGCATCCTCATCAAAGAAAACCACATCGCAGCAGCTGGCGGCATTAGCGCCGCAATGCGCGCAGCGCAGGGACTGAACGCCGGTGTAACAATACAGGTTGAGGTAGAGGATCTGGTAGAACTGGATGAGGCGCTGACGGCAGGCGCGGTCTCGATCCTGCTCGATAATTTTAGTTTGGATGCGATGCGTGAAGCGGTCAATCTGACAGCGGGCAGGGCGCTGTTGGAAGCCTCTGGCGGCATCAACATGGAGACCGTGCGGGCGATTGCCGCGACCGGCGTCGATCGGATCTCCATTGGCAGTCTGACCAAGGACATTCAGGCTGCCGATTACTCTCTGCGTGTGCTTGACTAAAAGCAGAACTAAAAGCCGAGACCGATAACTGGCCGAATTGCATAAAATAAAGGAATCGAGCGTGGTAGCTTTCTCGATTTCCTTTATTTGACCAACACGCTTGCGGAGAAATATCCTGGCCAACGAAAACTATGCGCGCCGGTCTGGCTTATTGTAGTACTTTGGCTTGGGTTCGTCCGGCGTCAATACCGTTGGCAATGCCTTGGCTAGCGTTTCGGGATAATCCTGGCTGTAATGCAATCCACGACTTTCGCGGCGCGATAATGCGCTTTCGATGATAAGTGCTGCTACCTGCACCAAGTTACGCAGCTCTAGCAAATCGCGGCTGATGCGGAAATGGGTGTAATACTCATCAATTTCTTCTTTCAACAATCGGATCCGATGCTGGGCGCGTTCCAGGCGTTTGTTGGTGCGGACGATGCCGACGTAATTCCACATAAAGCGACGTAACTCATCCCAGTTATGGGCGATAACGACTTCTTCATCGGCATCAATGACACGGCTTTCATCCCATGCTGGTAGAGGCCGTCCCTTCGGTGTTGGTTGTTGCTCGATATATTTAGCCGTGGCACGACCGATCACCACGCACTCTAGTAATGAGTTACTGGCGAGACGATTGGCGCCGTGCAAGCCGGTATAAGCGGTCTCCCCAACGGCGTACAAGCCGGGGAGGTCAGTGCGACCGCTGAGGTCGGTCACCACGCCACCGCATGTAAAATGCACCGCTGGCACGACGGGAATCGGCTGGGTCGTGATGTCTATCCCGAACTCAAGGCAGCGCGCATAAATCGTCGGAAAATGTTCCTTGAGGAACTCCGGCGACTTGTGGCTGATATCCAGATCGACATGATCGAGACCGCGTTTTTTCATTTCAAAGTCAATCGCCCGGGCCACGATATCGCGCGGCGCCAGTTCAGCGCGCTCGTCATGATCGGGCATAAATCGCTTGCCTGCATCTTCTCCTTCGGTACCGGGAAGTTTTAACAAACCGCCTTCGCCGCGGATCGCTTCGGAGATCAAAAATGATTTGGCGTACGGGTGATACAGGCAAGTAGGGTGGAACTGGATGAACTCCATATTGGCCACCCGGCATCCAGCGCGCCACGCCATCGCGATGCCGTCGCCGGTGGCGGTGTCGGGATTGGTGGTGTACAGATACACTTTGCCCGCGCCGCCGGTAGCCATCACAGTATGTCCAGCGCTAATAGTCAGTACTTTGCCGGTTTTTACGTTCTTTGCATACAGTCCCAGACACTGCGGCGATACGCCTTTTCCATCGATTTTTTTGGTTGTAATCAGATCAATCGCGTAGTGGTCCTCAAGCAAGGTAATGTTGGGATGCGCGCGGATTTTTTGTTCAAGGGTGACTTGTACAGCATGTCCCGTTGCATCGGCTGCATGGATGATGCGGCGCTGGCTGTGGCCGCCTTCCCGCGTCAGGTGAAAGCCTAATTCGGCGCTGGCATCGGTTGTAAACGGCACCCCTTGCTCAATCAACCATTCGATTGCTTCACGCCCATGCTCGACAATATAACGCGTCGCAGCTTCATCACATAACCCGCTACCAGCAATCAGCGTGTCTGAAATATGCTCATCGTAGCTATCGCCAGAGTCCAGCACAGCAGCGATGCCGCCTTGCGCCCAGTTGCTGGCCCCGTCGAGCAGTGCCCGTTTTGAGATGACTGCAACCTTTCTTTGTTCGGCGAGATGAAGAGCAACTGAGAGGCCGGCCAGACCACTACCAATAATAGCGACATCGAATTTCATAGTGTTTAGAGATGAAGGGTGTAATGTTAATTGCTCTGAATTGCGAGAGAAGTGGGTCAGTAATTAGGTGGAATAGTGTAGCGCAAGCTGCGGTGTTTTGCATTGGTATGACCGGGCGGACATTTTCGTGCGATCGCGAGATATTTTCCTCTGCGTACTGGGCAAAAAGCCGGCGGTTTTTGAAAGAACATATTGTGGGACCGGTGTTCGCAATGTTGTAGATCAATACGTGAATGGACTGTACATCATGTAAAAAACTGGGGTCTGTAAAGCAGGTTTTTGAGTCAGGCACGGCATAACTTTATGAATACGACGGTAAACAACCTTGCGTCGCCAACCAATGGTTAGCGACGCGGACTGCATAAACGGCTACATGGAAGAACGCTTCATGATGACGTTAAACCGGCATCACTGGTTTCACTTTAGCGGCGGCCTGTTTGGCGCGGACGCGCGCGGTCTCCACGTCGCTTGCAACGGCGAGGATCACGCCCATACGGCGGCGTGCAAACGATTCTGGTTTGCCAAATAAGCGTATGTCTATGCCTGGATCACGTAGCGCTTCTGCCACGCCTTCAAATGCAATTCCTTTGGCATCGTGCTTACCGTAAATGACTGCCGAGGCTGCCGGTGTGTGGAGGGCTACATTGACTGGCAAGCCAAGGATTGCTTTGGCGTGCAACTCAAATTCGCTTTGCTGCTGACTCGCCATGGTGACCATTCCGGTATCGTGGGGGCGGGGGCTGACTTCAGAGAACCAGACCATGTCATTCTTAACAAACAACTCGACGCCGAAGACGCCCAGACCGCCGAGATTATCGGTAACTTTCTTTGCAATATCGCGCGCACGAACCAGCGCTTCAGGGTGCATCGGATGCGGTTGCCATGATTCAACATAATCACCCTGCACCTGGACATGACCGATAGGCTCACAGAAATGGGTCTTGATGCTGCCGTCTGCCTCTAACGCACGAACCGTTAACAACGTAATTTCATAGTCGAAGTCGATGAAACCTTCGACGATGACGCGACCGGCATCAACCCGTCCGCCTGCAGCGGCGTGTGCCCACGCGGCGTCTATGTCGGCCTCGCTATCTATTTTAGACTGGCCTTTCCCGGACGAGGACATGACCGGCTTGATCACGCACGGGAATCCAATGGCGCCACAGGCAGTTTTTAGTTCGTCGAGATTGTTTGCGAAGCGATACGGTGAGGTAGCAAGGCCAAGCGTTTCTCCAGCCAGCCGGCGAATACCTTCACGGTTCATGGTAAGCCAAACGGCTCTTGCGGTCGGTATAACGGTAATTTTGCCAGACGCTTCCATTGCCACCAGCGTTTCGGTTGCGATGGCTTCAATTTCAGGTACCACCAGATCTGGTTTCTCCAGTGCAATCAGCGCCTCCAGTGCCGCACCATCAGTCATGTTAATAACATGCGAACGGTGCGCGACCTGATGACCCGGGGCATTAGGATAGCGGTCAACTGCGATGACTTCAACGCCAAGACGTTGGAGCGAAATAATGACTTCTTTGCCAAGTTCACCGGAGCCCAGCAACATAACCTTGGTTGCGGAGGAGGAGAGCGGAGTACCGATTCTGACAGGTGTCTTCATATTCTCATATATGGGTAGATGGCTAATGACGATAGCAAATCCTGAAGCTTTTGGACAGCCATAAATACCTATTTTTCTACTCTGAGGCGTTGTATCGGCTTTCGAGCACAAGTAGCAACACTTTGCGCTATTGAATTCTTAGACAAACTTTAAAGAGCAAGTGCTGCAAAAGATTGTTATTGATTTCGCGTTTGAATCGGAGCAATAATTTTTGAACAGAAAATTTAGTTTGCAGAAGTGGAGGTGTTAAGAACGCACCTAGACAGGAAGTGCTGAATAGGTGTGCCGCCTTGATTTATACAAGTAACGCTTGAGGCAATCATAAGCTATTGTGCATAATTTGAATGCTCTCGTCATGATTCGCAGCAAGCCGATGCGCGGAGGGTGAGCAAACGAAGAGTATGTTGGAAAGTTCAATCAGGATTGTTTAAGTAAAATAAAAAGCCGATCAGGTAACCCTGATCGGCTCAACTTGCTGAAGGAATGATTGGAAGGTCGTCCCCACCAACATGATCTAATAAAGGCTTTTTAACCCTATTAGATCTAACGTTCTTCTGCGTAAATGTCGTTATGAATTGTTTCTTTTACGAACAGCATACCGATGATGAATGTCCCGATAGCAATGACGATTGGATACCACAGGCCATAATAAATATCACCTTTATAGGCCACCAGTGCGAAAGCAGTCGTAGGTAGCAAACCACCAAACCAGCCATTACCGATATGATATGGCAACGACATCGAAGTGTAACGAATGCGCGTTGGAAACATCTCAACAAGCATCGCTGCAATCGGGCCATAAACCATCGTGACGTACAGTACAAGAATGAACAGTAACAACAATACCATCGGTTTGTTCATTTGCGCCGGATCCGCTTTACTTGGATAACCAGCACCTCTGATATTGGTGGTCAATTCAGCGCTAAACGCCTTATCTTTAACGGCTGCATCTTCTTTCGACAGACCGTTGGCGTCGTACGAAGTTAGCGTTTTATCGCCGATCTTCACCGTCGCTGCAGAGCCTGGCGTGCCAGCCACGTTTTCATAGTTGACCGACATGGCGGACAATTTTGCTTTGGCGATGTCGCACGATGACGTGAACTTCTTGGTGCCGGTCGGGTTGAACTGAAATTGGCAAGTAGCCGGATCTGCGGTAACGATCACAGGGGCGGTTTTTAATGCCGCTTCCAGAGCAGGGTTAGCATAATGCGTCAGGCCCGAGAAGATCGGAAAGTAAGTCAATGCGGCAATCAGGCAACCTGCAAGAATAATAGGCTTGCGACCAATCTTGTCGGATACCGAGCCGAAAATCAGGAAGAATGGAGTGGCAAGCAATAGCGCCAATGCGATCAGAATGTTCGCAGTTGGACCATCAACCTTGAGGGTTTGAGTCAGGAAAAATAGTGAGTAGAACTGACCCGTGTACCACACCACAGCCTGACCAGCGGTTAAACCAAACAAAGCCAGAATGACCAGCTTCATGTTTTTCCATTGACCGAATGCTTCGGTTAGCGGTGCTTTCGATACTTTGCCCTCTGCCTTCATTTTGGTAAACGCTGGCGATTCGCTCATTGACAAGCGAATCCATACAGATACGCCAAGCAAAACGATTGATACCAGGAACGGAATGCGCCATCCCCAATCAGCAAATGCTTCTTCGCCAACGGCAGTACGTACGCCCAAGATGACCAGCAGCGACAGGAACAAGCCAAGCGTCGCCGTCGTTTGAATCCAGGCTGTAAATGCACCGCGCTTATCATTTGGCGCGTGTTCTGCAACATAAGTTGCGGCACCGCCATACTCGCCGCCCAACGCCAAACCTTGCAGAATGCGTAACGCTACCAAAATAATTGGTGCAGCGATTCCGATAGAATTGTAGTTAGGCAGAATTCCGACGACAAAGGTGGACGCACCCATGATAAGGATGGTTACCAGAAAAGTATATTTTCGTCCGATCATATCGCCCAGACGCCCGAACACGAGCGCACCAAATGGCCGTACGATAAAACCCGCTGCAAATGCTAACAAGGCAAAAATAAAAGCTGTATTTGGATCCGTGCCCGCGAAGAATTGCTTGGCAATAATTGCAGCCAACGAGCCGTACAAATAAAAGTCATACCATTCAAATACTGTACCAAGGGATGATGCAAAAATGACTTTTCGTTCTTCAGGCGTAATTCCGCGAGAAGCAACGTTTGGTGCAGCAATACTGGTTGCCATACTGGTCTCCTTTATTGATATTGTGGGCCTGACTATTTGCAGTAACCGATTGCTTTTGTCGCTAGCGGCTGGCATTACGTTGCAAATAGAATGTGTGTCCGCTTTTCTACGCGTCTCGACGAGTGGAGTGTGCTACCCCAACCTTACGTAAGGCTTGCTTGAAACTTACAGAGACTTACAAAGAAGGGGAATGCATTGTAAAAGCGGATATTTTCCACCGCATTTAGGGTGAATTGGTCTTTTCCGCTTTCGCGCACACATTAAGAAGCATATCCGCAAGAGCAAGACAGCGTTACTCTGGGCAATCCTTTAAAATAAACTTAGCTAAAATATAGCACTCGGGACTTCAACGTGGCGCCCTGGCATTCCATATATTGCTATCTTGAAATTATAAAAATAACACGTTTAATTTCAATGAGCTTATGATCAGGAACGTTGTTTGCATCCGTTAATACTTTGTCATCAAAGCAAGCCTCAAGCACTGTCCCTCTCCCATCATTTTTTGCCTGCGTCTTTCTATGCGTCGACTAAAAACGCTTTTGAAAATTGAATTGAATTTTTCCAGTTTGCATTGGATTAAAGTGGCATGGCCGCTTGCAGTTTCTGCCGCCCTGCTGGTAGGGTTGGCTGCCTTTAGCATGGATATTTTGTCTTCGGTACGTGGTTTTGTGGTGGGTGAAAGCATTTATTCCAAAGCGCAGAACGCAGCAGTGGGACATTTGTTGCAATATATTGATACCCGCGATCCTGCGCAGTTCAAAGCCTATTCTGACGCAATCGCGATCCCGCAAGGGGATCGCACAGCGCGTCTTGAACTAGAGAAGGCGATGCCCGATATGGCTGTCGTGTATCAAGCTTTTTTGCAAGGTGAGAATCATCCAGACGACTATAACGGGATGGTCAGCCTGTTCCGCAACTTTCGACATTTTTACTTGATGGCGCCTGTAATTTCTTTCTGGGCGGAGGCCGACAGCCTTGTGAAAGCACTTGACGCCGAGGCACAACTGTTACAAAAGGAGACAATAGCAGGGGCATATGATGCAATGTCATCGCAACTTGCCCGCGCCAGAATTAAAGCCATTAACCTGCCTATGCATGAATTAGAATCTAATTTTTCTGCTGGCCTGGGCGAAGCATCACGCAAAATACAACATCTTTTGCTGCTGGGAATCGTTTTAATGGGCGCATTGTTAATTGCCGTGGGAAGCATCATTTCCCGATCTATCCTGAGCAAAATAAAACGCGTTCATCACGCGCTCAGCATCAGCGAGGAACGTTTGCATCTTGCCATTCAAAGCACCGGTGACGGCTTGTGGGACTGGGATATTGAAGCCAATAGCATGCATTGCTCTTCCCGTCTGATGGCACTGTTAGAACAGGTTGACGATGGCGCCTTGTATTCGTCGAGGCATTTTTTTCAGTATATCCACCCGCACGATCAAGAAGGTGTACGTGGGGCGATCAAAAATCATCTGCACGACAACGCGTCGTTTGACCTTGAGTTCAGGATATTGTCTCTATCGGGAAATTTGCGCTGGGTGCGGCTCCGTGCACGTTCCACTTTAAATAGTCTGGGCAATGCGACACGGATGACAGGAGCAATTGTTGATGTCACCGAACGCAAGAAAGCTGACCGGGAACTAACGCGCAGTAATCGCGCATTAAAAATGCTTAGCCGGTGCAGCGAGGCCGTTATTCGCGCAGAAAGCGAGCGTGAGCTGCTGTCGCAAATATGTCGCCTGGCGGTAGATATCGGCGGCTATAGGATGGCGTGGGTAGGTTACGCACAATTCGACTTGCGGCGCACGATTACGATTGAATCCTATGCCGGTATCGATAACGACGCCGCCTTCCTGAGTAAGTTAAAGATTAGTTGGTCGGAGGACGATCCCTTTGGTTGCGGCCCTGCCGGACGTGCCGTACGGAGCGGTTTGCCGATAGTTATTGAGGATATGTCGCATGATCAACGGATTGCGCCATGGTTACTGGAAACTCAACTTCACGGTTACCTCAGCGGAATTTATCTTCCGCTCCATGATAAAGACGGTATTTTAGGTGTGCTGACCTTATATTCTGAAGAAATCATGGTTGTCTCGACCGATGAAATTAATCTGCTAAAAGAATTAGCGCGCGATCTTGCATTCGGCATTAAAAGTATTCGAGCCCAGCAACACCAGCATCAGATTCAGTCCGCTGTTCTGAAAATTGCTGCCGGCGTTTCGGCGAGTACGGGCCAGGACTTTTTTGAGCAGGTGGCGCGCAATATGGCGGAGGCCCTCGGCGCCAGTGCCGGGTTTGTAGCCCGCCTTATGCCCGGTAAGCCGGTCGTGGCACGGGTTTTGGCTGGCGTGAGTGACGGTGTTGTCACGGAAAATTTCGATTATATGATTCATGACGCGCAGGTCGAGGAGGTCCTGGCAGCGGACAAATTTCTGGTATCTAACGAGGTCGCGATGGATTTTTCCCAATCGCCGTTCCTGACAGGCTTAGGAACGCAGGCAGCGATCGGTTGGCGTCTCGATAATTCTGCCGGTCATGCGATTGGATTGCTCTTCATTTTATTTCGCGCACCGTTGGAGAAGCTAGACTTTATTACGTCAACGCTCCAGATATTTGCTGCCCGCGTTGCCAGTGAACTAGAGCGTGAAGAAACAGATGCACGCATGCGCGATCAGGCTTCGCTACTCGATAAAGCCCAGGATGCCATTATTGTGCGTGGTATGGATCATCGCATCCTGTTTTGGAATAAAAGCGCCGAACGTCTGTATGGGTGGACGCAAGCTGAGGTTTTGGGTGTGCCGATGGAAGATTTCATATCTGATTCGACCCTCATCTTTGAAGACGCTAAAAATAAAATCATGGATAGCGGTGAATGGAGCGGCGAAATCACAAAGCGGTGTAAGAGTGGTGACACTTTAACGGTAGAAAGCCGCTGGACTCTCGTGAGAGATGATGACGGTCAACCGCATTCAATTTTTGCAATCGATACCGACATTACGCAGCGCAAAGCCTCTGAGCTTGAAATCCAGCAACTCGCTTTTTACGATCAGCTGACTTTGTTACCGAATCGACTGTTATTGATTAGTCGACTTGAGCATGCACTGGCGACGCATATTCGCGGTCAAAGCTCAGGCGCGCTATTGTTTATCGATCTTGATAATTTCAAATCCATTAATGACACTTTAGGGCACGACAAAGGCGACCTCTTATTGCAGCAAGCGGCGTCGCGCATTACTACTTGCGTGCGTACCAGCGATACGGTTGCGCGTCTGGGCGGCGATGAATTTGTGGTGATGCTGCTGGGACTAGATGCCGATCCGGGGGCAGCGGTGTCGCAGGCCAAAGCAATAGGCGAAAAAATCCTCAGCATGCTTAGCAAGCCATACCACATCGCCGGAATCGAACGTCACGGTACTGCCAGCATTGGCATTACGCAGTTCAGCGATCAGCAAGACACCGTGGGCGACCTGTTAAAGCAGGCTGATCTGGCGATGTATCAAGGCAAGGCATCCGGCCGTAATGCGATGCGTTTTTTTGACGTCGAGATGCAAGCGGTCGTCACAAATCGTGCGGCGATGGAAAACGACCTTCGACGGGCCCTACCGCGCCAGGAATTTGTTCTTTATTTTCAACCCCAAATGGACGAAGACAGTCTGGTTACCGGCGCCGAAGGCTTATTACGGTGGGACCACCCGGAACGCGGCCTGGTGCAACCCGCAGAGTTTATATCTCTGGCGGAAGAAACCGGCCTCATTTTACCGCTGGGTCAATGGGTGCTGGAAACTGCCTGTGCGCAATTGGCAATTTGGGGGAAGCAACCGGCGACGGCGCGGCTTACCCTTGCGGTCAATGTCAGCATTCGTCAATTCAGACATGCCAATTTCGTCGACATGTTGATTGGCGCGCTCGATAGTAGCGGCGCCAACCCGCGCCGACTTAAGCTGGAGATCACCGAAAGTCTGATGGTCGACAATATGGATGCAACCATTGCCAAGATGACCGCGCTCAAAAACTGCGGTGTGTGCTTTTCATTAGACGATTTCGGTACCGGTTACTCGTCCCTTTATTACCTCAAGCGACTGCCGCTGGACCAACTGAAGATTGACCAGTCCTTCGTCAAAGACATCATCACTAATCCCAATGATGCAGCCATCGCGCGCACCATCGTGGCATTGGCGCAGAGTCTGGGCTTCGCGGTCATTGCAGAAGGCGTGGAGACAGAAGCGCAGCGAGATTTTCTGGCGCGTAATGGCTGCCATGCGTATCAAGGTTATTTATTCAGCAAGCCATTATTAGTTGCAGATTTTGATCAATTTTTTCAGGCGCATCATCTACAAACAGACCACCAAAAAACGCTTGAAAACTTGTAAGGCTTCTGGTTCGATGCGGTCGGCGTCGTGGGTGCCGTAAAAATCATTTTTGTTGCGCATGAATGATTTTCCCTAAATCTAGATACGCCCTTATGACGTCGTCGGAGAAGGGCATTCCGCAATTAAGGCGGATGAAATGATTGTAACGAGGAGAGTTCGAAAACAGAAGTCCGGGAGAGAGCAGTATTTTCCGCGCAGTAGCGCGGCCTCGCATATTTTTTGAGAAGAGAGTCCCGGTGGCAACTCTACCCAGATCGACACGCCGCCATTAGGCAGGCCGCAACGGGTACCGACTTGAAAGTGGCTGAAGATGGCCTCTGCGGTCAGATCGCGCTGAGCGTGTAGCGCAACGCGTATCTTGTGCAAATGCCGGTCGTAAGCCCTGTTTTGCCAGCACCGCTTTAAGATAACCTTCCCGGTAGGGCGGCTTTGTCTTGAGAACAGACCGACGTGCTGTCGCAGTAGCGATTACAACCGCTGACTACGCGGTAAGCTATTGCTAACTTGCAATATCTTCAAGGCTGAAGATTTCTCTTTTGTCGTCGTACGAAAAAATTTCCGCGTAACGGCCCCAGCGAATGATCGCGTCTATCGTTTCTTCGGCAGCCTCATCGCTCAGGTAATCTTCCAGCTCTTGCTGAAAGCGTGCACGCGGCGCGCGTTGGCCGGGTCTTTCCTGCAAGACGGATTTGATGCGTGCCGCCAAAGGTACCAGACGCAGCAGTTGTTGCGCAAAGACCTGTTTGCGCTGCTGTACGCCGTGCTCCGCAAACGCCAGTCCTAACGTCGTGAGGGTGATATCGCCTTCTTTCATTTCCGCGAACCCGAGATAATGCAAAACCTCCGCGACCGGAAACAAATCGTCAATCTCAAGATGGAGTTGCGCAGCGATGTCCGGCATATCTGCACGTCCGTTGTAGGGTGCTGCCGCAAGCGTTTCCAGCAAACCCGCCATCAGGTTGGTCGATACCGGGTTAAGACGACTGCCCAGTTCCAGACCGGGATTACTACGGTTTGAAATCGGCTGGAGTCTGGCGGTCATCTTGGCATAAATATCATCGACCAGCTGCCGAAATGCCGGGTCCAGTCGATTGCGGGGATGCGCAAACGGCACCTTGATCTCGGCGATGATACGACCCGGATTAGAGGAGAGCACCAGAATGCGATCACACATGAACACGGCTTCTTCGATGTTATGGGTAACGATCAGAATCGACTTGATCGGCAAGCGGCCATCGTTCCACAGGTCGAGCAAGTCCGTACGCAACGTCTCCGCGGTCAATACATCGAGCGCAGAAAAAGGTTCGTCCATCAGCAGCAGGGTTGGGTCCACCACCAGCGCGCGGGCAAATCCCACCCGTTGACGCATACCGCCCGAGAGTTCGCGCGGATAAGCGTTTTCAAAGCCATCGAGTCCAATCAGATCAATGGCCGCCAATGCACGCTTGCGGCGCTCTGCGGGCGGCGTTCCGAGTGCTTCGAGACCGGCCTCTACATTGTCTAAAACAGTTAACCACGGAAATAGCGCAAAAGTCTGGAATACCATCGCTACGCCGTCAGCAGGGCCCTTGACCGGTTGGCCGCGATACGTAACATCGCCGCCGGTCGGCTGGATCAATCCGGCGATAATGCGCAATAAAGAGGATTTTCCGCAACCTGATCGGCCCAGCAGACCGACGATTTCTCCGTCATGTAGCGTCAGACTGACGTCATCAAGGACTAATAACTCGCCTTGTGCCTTGGCAAAACCGCGACGCACCTGATTAACTTTTAAAATTTCTGTTTCCGTTACTTTTGGCATGAGTATCCTTGATAGAGCTTTAAATATGCGCTTACGTTGCGTTCAGTTTGTTATTGGCGTAGTGATACATGGGGCGCCACAGCAGGCGATTAAACATCACCACAAAGAACGACATTACAATGATGCCAAGGATGATGCGGGGAAAGTCGCCTGCAGCGGTATATTGCGCAATGTAAGAACCCAGGCCATGGGCATTGAGTTTAGTATCGCCCCAAGACACCGACTCAGAAACAATACTCGCGTTCCAGGCACCACCGGAAGCTGTGATGGCACCGGTAACGTAATAAGGAAAAATCCCTGGCAGCATGGCTTTACGCCACCATTGCCAACCCCTTATTTTGAAATTTGCCGATACTTCACGATAGTCATTGGGATAGGCCATTGCCCCCGCAATTACATTGAAGAGGATGTACCATTGCGTACCGAGCACGATCAATGGGCTTAGCCATATGTCAGGATTGCCGTTAAACCGAACGATCATAATGACAAATACCGGAAACAGCAGATTAGCCGGAAATGCCGCCAAAAACTGCGCCAGCGGTTGAATTTTTTCTGCCAGCCGTGGACGTAATCCGATCAGGACGCCTAGTGGCACCCATATCAAAGAGGCGATCACTATCAATAACATCACGCGCAATAATGTATAGACTCCCAGCACCAGCACCTGACCAACTTCGCCCAGGCTGACCTCTGCGCCGACGAAGGCGATCACCCGCCACATCACCCAAATTGCCAGAACGCCCAATGCGGTGTTCCACGCAATATCGACCCGCCGATCAGGGGGCTGATTTAATTTTCTGTTACTGCTCTTGCCCGGATTAAAACGCATTGGGGCCGTAATCACGCGGCGGAACAAATAACCGAACGGCAATAAAATAGCCTGAATCAGACGCGTACGCTGGATCAGATTCAGTAACCAGGACGACGGAGAAAACTGTGCAGTGGTGTTTTCCATGCGGAATTTGTCGGCCCACGCAACCAGTGGTCGGAAGAGTAGCTGGTCATAGCAAATAATGACCGCGGTCATCACCACGATGACCCAGCCAACTGCACCCAGATTGTGTTCACTGATGGCTAAAGCCAGATACGAACCTACGCCGGGCAGCGTAATACTTTTATTGCCCACCGTGATGGCTTCGGCTGCGACCACAAAGAACCAGCCGCCGGACATACTCATCATCATGTTCCAGATCAAACCTGGAATGGCGAAGGGCACTTCTAGTTTCCAAAAGCGTTGCCATCCGGAAAGGTGGAAGCTGCGTGAGACTTCCTGCAGATCATCGGGAATAGTGGTGAGCGACTGATAGAAACTAAACGTCATGTTCCAGGCCTGACTGGTAAATATGGCAAAGATTGCCGCCAGTTCGGCTCCCATAACACGCCCGGGAAAGAGCGCTATAAAGAAAGTGACCGTGAACGAGATATAACCTAACACGGGTACCGATTGCAGTACGTCCAGAGCAGGAATCAGGATTTTCTCGGCGCGCTTACTTTTGGCGGCGACTGTGGCGTAAATGAGCGTGAACACGAGCGACGCAACCATGGCGGCCAACATGCGCAAAGTCGTCCTAAGGGCATATTCCGGCAAATTGGCGGGATCGAGCGTGATGATATTAGCGGTAAGGCTTGATAACGGGGCGAGCGTGTCTTTTACGCCGAGTCCGCTAAAAGCGATAATACCTATAACAAGCGGGAAAACCAGAAAATCCCAACGATTTGGCGTGAGTCTTTTTGATAAGGGTAGTGCGTGAACGTTTAATGTCATACCTGAAATTCCTGTTACTTATATTTAAAAATTCAGTGATCCACGCGGTAAGTGGGAGCGTAGTCAGTCAATACTGCATATTCGCGTGCTATGTTTGCTGCGAATGTTGGCTGTTCGCTGGCGGTGCCTGATGCGTATTTGGTGACACATGCCGTAGCTATTTTCATCTGTACCACAATTTTCGTTATTCCTTACAAGAGCGCATAGCGCGTGCAGAGAAGATTCGTTCTTTTTTTCCTGGACAATCCCTTTTACTCTAGCTGCGGCTGTACGCAGCGGGCGCAGGTTCACGGGAACGTCACCTCGCTCACATAATTCTAATATGATATATTTTTTTTACGCATCCCGGCACGTTACCAATTGAATATGGCATTCTCGTGACATGGTGAGATAAATAATAAATAGATACAGTGTTTAGTTGGAAAACATAAATGAATGACTGATACGTTATTTGTAATCCTTTAGTATTTTTCACAAGATACGCGCAGCAATGGTATTAATATTGTAAAGGGCTATCTTTATTGAGGCTGAAGGAAGAGTGAAACCCCACACCTAAAATGCGCATGCATATTGCCTGGAAGCTATTTCGTTCAACAATTTTTAAAATTTTTTGCAACAATGCTAGTTGATTGCGGCGCCGGGATTCCATCTGCTATATATTAGCTAATGCGCTAGTGCGCTATTTATTGCATTAAGGAGACAAAATGAAGGCCATCTGGAATGATATCGTCATCGCTGAATCTGACGACACCGTCGTCGTCGAGGGAAATCATTACTTTCCAAAGTCATCGATTAGCCCCTTATTTTTGCAGTCTAGTGACACCACGTCCGTATGCCCGTGGAAGGGCACTGCTCATTACTACACGCTGGAGGTCGGTGGCAAGATTAATCCCGACGCGGTGTGGTACTACGCCGAGCCGAAGGAAGCCGCGCGGGAAATTCGTGATCGGGTTGCATTCTGGAAAGGCGTGAAAGTAACCCAATGAGGGTGCGGCCCCTATCGAGGTTTATTCAACGTTTATTCAGCACTAATTCAACATTAATTCAACGTTAATTCGACGTCAGTTCAATGTTAGTTCAATGTTAGTTCAACGTCGATTCAACGTGAGTTCTATCTATGGATTTCGCTGTCAGGATCGGGGCAGATTGCTTTCGGCAAGCGGCTGCCTCAGATGGATTGTTCTATCCCACTGCCTTTGTTTATTAGGCAGTCCGCGCCTTTTTAAGTGCTCGCTAGCGAAGTAATTTCGCGATTTTGTTCCTCTTTCCATTTCGATAATAAACCCGCATTTTCAACCGCGCTCAGCAAACTTTTTAGATGTATCGTAATATAGCGATATTAAGTTCTGTAAAACCCAATATTCATTTCTATAAAAGACGAAATACCTATCGACATTATGAACTTCGATCTTATACACAAAGCACTCGCCAATCCGGTCAGACGGCAAATACTGCAATGGCTAAAAACGCCCGACGCGTATTTTTCTGAACAGGAGTATCCGCTCGATATCGGTGTTTGCTGCGGCTTGATCGATAAGCGTACCGGGTTATCACAATCGACAGTGTCGGCCCATTTAGCGACATTGCAGCGCGCCGAACTGGTAACGACCAAGCGGGTAGGGCAATGGGTTTTTTATCGCCGCAACGAAGAGACCATTCAACAATTTCTCGCACATATAAACGGGGATCTTTGATCGCCAGCAAGAGTTTCATTAGCGTTCATCGTCCGATCAAGACAAACCTCTGAATTGACGCTGCCATCTGATCCACCTAAATTTTCCAAAGACTTCCATGCCTCTTGCTCTACTAGTACTCGCGCTCAGCGCTTTTGCCATCGGCACCACAGAATTTGTGATCATGGGCTTGCTCCCGGATGTTGCCCGCAGTCTGGCGGTTTCTCTTCCCAGCGCAGGATGGCTGATCAGCGGCTATGCGCTGGGTGTCGCCATTGGCGCGCCGATCATGGCGGTGGCGACGGCTTCGCTGCCACGCAAACGTGCTTTGCTAATATTGATGGGCGTGTTCATAGTAGGCAATCTGATGTGTGCGGTAGCAGCGGATTACGGCTTTTTGATGTTTGCACGGGTAGTAACAGCGCTATGTCATGGTGCCTTCTTCGGAATTGGCTCGGTGGTAGCGGCTAGTCTGGTCCCCGAAAACAAGAAAGCGTCGGCGGTGGCATTGATGTTCACCGGTTTGACGTTGGCGAACGTGCTGGGCGTGCCTTTAGGTACGGCGCTTGGTCAGTTTGCCGGTTGGCGTACGCCTTTCTGGGCGGTGACGGTCCTCGGCGTCGTCGCATTGGCGGCTTTAGCCAAGGTGCTGCCCACGCTCAAAGATGAGAAGAAGACAGACCTACGTAGCGAATTTAAACAACTCGGCAGCGCCGGTATTTGGGCGGCGCTGGCGACCACGACCTTTTTTTCGGCGGCAATGTTCGCACTATTTACCTACGTAGCACCGTTGCTGGAAGAGGTCACGCACGTCACTCCGCACGGCGTTACCTGGACTTTATTTTTAATCGGTCTTGGCCTCACCGTAGGCAATTATGTAGGCGGTCGATTGGCTGACTGGCGTTTGGGAACCGCGTTGACCGGGATTTTTGTACTGCTAGCGGTAGCGGCAGCAACGCTCAGATGGACGAGCGTGGCGCTGATCCCCGCGGAAATTAATCTGTTTATCTGGGCCATGGTGGCTTTTGCCGCAGTGCCCGGTTTGCAGATTAACGTGATGATTTTTGGCAAGGCCGCGCCCAATCTGGTCGCCACCCTCAACATCGGCGCGTTTAACGTCGGTAATGCACTCGGCGCCTGGGTGGGCGGACTTGTGATTGGACAGGGGCTCGGATTGCAAGCGGTACCGCTGGCGGCTGGCGCGCTGGCGCTGGTAGCGGTGGTTGCGATGCAGTTATCGCTGCGGTTGGCCAGGAAAGAGGCATCGGCCTTAGGAATACATACAGCATCTCCGGCAATGGGCTGATCCCATTTTTGTTTAGATTTTTTCGGCATCACGCGTGTGCCTATGTGTTTGCGAGGCTTGCGAGTAGTGATTTTTTAGCAGAATCTTTTTTAACTTTTCAACTTTAAGAATATAAATATTATGACTACATTATTCGATCCTATCAAAATTGGCGGTTTTCAACTTCCTAACCGCATCATCATGGCACCGTTGACGCGCTCCCGTGCAATTGGGGAAGGTCGCGTACCGAACAGCCTGATGACCGAATACTACGTTCAGCGCGCTTCGGCTGGTTTGATCATTAGCGAGGCGACTGCGGTAACGCCGCAAGGTGTCGGTTATGCAGATACCCCGGGGATCTGGTCCGACGCGCAAGTTGCTGGCTGGAAAAATGTAACGGAGGCTGTCCATGCTGCCGGTGGTCGTATCATTCTGCAACTATGGCATGTTGGTCGTATCTCCGATCCAAGCCTGCTGAACGGGGATTTGCCAGTTGCGCCGAGTGCGATTGCCGCAGAAGGACATGTCAGCCTGTTACGCCCAATGCGTAATTACGTCACGCCACGCGCGCTTGATCTGGAAGAAATCCCCGGCATCGTCGCAGCCTTCCGTAAAGGTGCAGAAAATGCCAAGGCAGCCAACTTTGACGGCGTAGAAATTCACGGCGCGAATGGTTATTTGCTGGATCAATTTCTCCAAAGCAGCACCAACCAACGCACCGACATTTATGGTGGTTCGTTAGAAAATCGCGCACGTTTAATGCTTGAAATTACGGATGCATGTATTGAGGTATGGGGCGCGCCACTGGTCGGTATGCATTTGGCACCAGCTTGCGACACCCACACAATGGGCGATGCTAATCCATTGGAGACATTCAGCTATGTCGCCCGAGAACTGGGCAAACGCAACATCGCGTTTATTTGCGCGCGCGAAGGTCAAACGCCAACGCGCTTAGGCCCACAACTTAAGCAAGCATTTGGTGGCACTTATATTGCCAACCAGCAGTTGACCAAAGCCGCAGCAGAAGAATTGCTGGCAAAAGGTGAAGCGGATGCTGTCGCGTTCGGTCAATTATTTATTGCTAACCCAGACTTGCCACGTCGTTTGAAACTGGATGCACCGCTGAATGCACCAAATTCAGAAACATTTTATGCAGCGACGCCAGAAGGCTATACCGATTATCCCGCGCTGGCTGCTTGATATCCGGCATGTGATAATTTAGCTTCGTGGGCTGATATTTAGATCAACAGTGATTTAATACACAGCGTAACGAGCGTTAATGCATTACGTCAGGAGATCGCAAATCGACTTTGTAAGTCTGTTTGCGATTTTTTTTGGCTACGTTTTAGTCAAGCGTGCGCTGTTATCCTGCGGCGGAGCGGCTGTACACAAGCTCGTTGAATACGCTTCGCACTGCCGGAATTAATTCTGAGGCGGTCAGGCCAATCGGCCCGCACCCCTGCGATACCAGAAGATCGGCTGCGCTTCCATGCAACCAGACCGCGCCCATAGCGGCATTCCAATCCGACCATCCTTGCGCCAATAGTGCGCCGCAAATGCCGGACAATACGTCGCCGCTGCCGCCGGTTGCCAATGCAGGATTTCCGGTTGGGTTGATTATGGCATCGCCATTGGGATGCGCAATCACGCTACCAGCACCTTTGAGAACGACGACCGCGTTGAAGTTGTGTGCCAGACGGCGGGCAGCAGCCAGACGGTCTGACTGGATGTTGGCAGTACTGACGCCAAGTAGCCGCGCCGCCTCCAGAGGATGTGGGGTCATAATGGTGTGCAGCGCCGATTGTCGCCGTTGCGCTACCAACTGATGCAATGCTGGCTCAATGGCGATCAGGTTAAGCGCATCGGCATCCAGCACCAGATCGCGCGGGGTCATTAAAGTTTTTACCAATAAGTCATGCGCAGGCGGGGAGGTCCCAAGACCTGTCCCAACGACCAACGTGACCGACGTCAGGTCCAGCTCAGCAGCAACACGACACATCAGCTCGGGCTGATTGCTGTCGTAGGCCGGCCCATGATCAAGAAAGCCGATAAATACTTTGCCAGCGCCAGCTTTGGCCGCAGCGCGTGCAGCAAGCACCGCAGCGCCAGACATCCCGCTGGCCCCGCCAATGACGGCAACACTGCCAAAACTACCCTTGTGTGAATCGCGGGCGCGTGGTTGCAAGTTGCTATCAAACAAGTCGGGAGTGTTCAGCCAGCAATGTGCGGGCGGTGCCAGACTGGCCAAAATATCTAAACCGGCGACAGTCACCTTGCCCGCGTAATCCGGTCCATCGCCAGTATGTAAGCCAGTTTTGTCGTTGATGAAGGTGATGGTTTGATCGGCGACGATAGCGATGCCATCAGGACCGACCACCATGCCCGTATCCGCGTTCAGCCCGGTTGGTACGTCAAGCGCCAGAACATGGCAGTTTAAGGTGTTGATGGTGGCGACCAGACTACGTAAAGCGCCATCCAGCGGGCGTTGTAAACCTATGCCCAACAAACCATCTATTACCAGGGACCACGCAATGCCGTCTATCGTAAAAAATTGTTCCGGCGGCATCATATGAACGCCAGCGCGTGCTGCGCGGGCGAGAGCGTTGGCGGCATCCGGCGGTAACTTGTTAACATCCCCTTGCACTAATGCGACGACTTCCGCTCCAGCCTGGGTCAGCAGGGTGGCCGCTTCCAGCGCGTCACCACCATTATTTCCCGGGCCGATCAATACCAGAATGCGTGCCTTGTACGCGCCATCCGATAACATTTGCAGCGCGGCGTTGGCGGCAGCTTTTCCTGCGCGCTGCATCAATGTATAGGGCGGGAGCATTGCCTGAGCCGCATATTCGGTGCGGCGGATTTCTGCGCTTGCGTAAAGTGCCATCGATTTATCCTCTTCGGGTTGGTGCTTTTTAACGCTGCTGGCTGACATTAACGCAGGTTCACTACTTTCGGCTAACGTAGATATCGTGCCAGCGTCAGGCCTTCGATGTCTATTTCCGGTAGTTTGCCTGAAATTTGATCGGCGACAATTTTAGCCGCTCCCAATGCCATGCTCCAGCCACTTCCGCCGTGCCCCACATTGATGTAGACGTTACTGGCGCGGGTGGGGCCGATTAACGGCACTTCGTCCGACAGCATCGGAATATTACCGGTCCACATTTGGGCGTTGTGATAGTTAGCGGCATCCGGGTACCAGTCTTGCGTGACCTTCAATAATGTACGAAGGGCTTTGTCGTCAAATTCGGTATCGCGCGCACCCAGTTCCGCAACGCCAGCAACGCGGATTCTTTCGCCGAGGCGCGCCATCGTCACTTTATACGCGTCATCCTGCAATGCAAATTTCGGCGCGACATCGTGATTTTTGATTGCTGCGGTGACGGTATAAGTTTTGACTGCCTGCAGCGGAACGTTCAGTCCGATGTTGCGTAGCAAGGGTGCGCTACCGGTTCCCGCCGCGACCACCACAGTGTCGGCATGCAAAACGTCGGCGCCGATCTTTAACGCTACCCGGACATCATGCGAATCAATCGCATCAACCCTGACATCTAAATGAAATTGCACCCCGCTAGCTTGCGCGATGGACTTTAATTGTTTGGTGAAAAGCGTACAATTGCCCGACGCCAACTCCGGAAAGTATAGCCCACCAGCAACACTGCGTGCGGTATGCAGCGCGGGCTCCAGGGCTTGCGCTGCGGCACCGTCCAGCAACTGGTGTGCAATATTTCGTTCGGCTAATAAGGCTTGGAGCGGGGCAGTGGCGGCAAGTTCTTTTTGGGTACGAAATAGTTGTAGCAGTCCCGTGGTTTGTTCAAAATCAAGTCGATAGTATTGCTGCATCTCAAGAAGAATAGCCTGGCTATAGGATGCAAGGCGCCGCATCCGCTCGCTGTGCAATTGATATCGTTGCAATTCTGGGGTAGATGTCCAGCGCAGCATCCAGCGCCAGAGTGAAGGGCTAAGTCGGGCATTTAGTATCGTCGGCGCCTCCTGACTGAACAATCCGGAAAATACGCGCCGTCTCATGCCATTGACCGCCCATGGCGTACTGGAAGCTGTTGCCAACATCCCCGAGTTCCCTAGCGTAGAAACTTCTGCGACGTTGCGGCGTTGTTCTATTAGTGCGACCTGATGCCCGGCTTGTGCTAAAAAATAGGCGGTCGAGATACCGATAATGCCACCGCCGATGACAACAATTTGCTTTTGTGCGGGTTTTAGTAAATCTTGATCTTTCACTATGTGACTCAATTAATCCAGCTGCATTTAACAACGACCCACCGACCGTAGTGCTTTCTCTTTACGCACAACGCGGTAAGCGAACTGCTCCAGAGAAGGCGACAGGAATCATACCCTGAATTGATAATAATTTTGGATTCCCAAACTATATTTGCTGCCCGGCAAGTGCTGTCCACAAAAAAAATGTGTGGTTGGACGCGAAACGCGAAACATCCCCCGCCGAGGCAGGATAATATCTATATGTGCGAGATATATTCAGGGATCATGGATGTCCCTGTGCAACCTAAGAACGACGATCTGATATAGCCATTTATATGTATAAAAAGAACATTGCTCCGGCAGAACTACCTGCCAACGTTGTCCCTGCTACGGGCGATGTACTTATTTCATCTGCGCCCGATGACAGCGGTGAGTCGCCCACCAAAACGCCGGGCGAACCGTTGCGTGTGCTCGGCCCGACAATAGCGCGTGAGTCAGTCCCCACCAGGATCCACGTGGACGCCCGCGGTGCGGCGTTGACGATTATTGCGACGTTCGTGTTTATCTTCGCGCTGCAATGGGCGCAAAAATTTTTAGCGCCGGTGGTCTTTGGTATTTTTATCGCATACACTCTCAACCCGGTCGTCGGGTGGTTGCAGCGCATAAAATTACCGCGATTAGTCGCCACCAGTATTGTGATGCTGGCGATACTGGGCGGTGGCGCGCTGGTCACTGACGCGTTACGCGGGGAGTTTCAATCAATCGTAGAACAATTGCCCGAAGCCTCTCACAAATTATCCCGAGGACTCGCAAAGTTGCGAGGGGGTCATCCCACCACCATCCAGCAAATGCAGGCTGCGGCCAATGAGCTTGCGAAAGCTGCCGGTAATCAATCGCAAATACATGACTCCTCCACCTCTGTCTCTAAACTCAGTGAATGGCTGCTGGCTGGTTCGCTTGGCGCCATAGGCGTTTTGGGAGAGGCGCTAGTGGTATTGTTTCTGGTATTTTTCTTGTTGCAATCAGGGGATACGTTCAAACGTAAATTGGTAAAATTAACGGGGCCATCGTTAAGCCATAAAAAAGTGACCGTACAAATTTTGGATGAAATCAATACGTCCATTCAAAATTATATGTTTATGTTGCTGGTCACCAATATCCTGCTGGCGTTTCTAATGTGGCTGTCATTCCGTATTATTGGGTTAGAAAACGCCGGTGCGTGGGCGGTGGCAGGGGGCTTTCTTCATATCATTCCCTATTTTGGTTCACTGTTATTTGCGATTGTAACGGGTGTTGCTGCATTCATGCAGTTCGGTACCTTTTCCATGATGTTCCTGCTCGCGGGTGTCTCTTTGACAATCGCAGCGATCGTCGGCACCTTCGTCACCACCTGGATGACTGGGAGAATCGCCAAAATGAATCCATCTGCGGTGTTTGTTGCACTGCTATTTTGGGGCTGGCTATGGGGAATGGCGGGACTACTAGTAGGGATTCCGATTGTGGTGATTATCAAGGTGATAGCGGAGCACATTGAAGGCATGGCGCCAATAGCGGAATTATTGGGTGAATAAGTGCATTGCAAGAGCAAGGGCGCGTTCGTCAGGTAGCGATAATAGGACAAATCCGCAACTATACTTAAGACTCTCAACATGCCGAAATTAACAAAAAGGCGCCCAATCCTCCTATTCAATACAATAAATTTTGGTTGTCTCTGAGTCCGCGCCATGTGACCGGCGCATCTGCGGTGCGGTTATATTAATCGGGCAGGGCGGTCCGCTTACTCGTGGCCCGAACTATAAGTTGGGTTGGTAAAAACTGTGGCTTAACGCGGTCACCATTGATTTGAGATAAAAGAGAATTCACTAACGCGTGTCCGGCACTCTGAATCGGTTGACCAATAGTTGTTAGTGGCGGATGAAAATAACGAGCCAGTTCGATATCATCGTAGCCAACCACGGCCACGTCCTGGGGTACATGCAGATTGTGTTCGCGCAGGGTATTTATGGCCATCATCGCGAGCAAATCGCTACAGGCAAAAATAGCATCGAATGCAACGTTGCGTCGACACAAATCATGCACTGCCTCCTTGGCGCTTTCAGCAATAAAGGAAACGGGAACACATAATAGAGGATCGAATTCCATATTGTTCTGAGCTAATGCGTTTCGATATCCCTCAAACCGCTGCGCCACTTCTGGCAAATTCGTATCGCCAAAAAATACGATTTTGCGTCGTCCAAGCGCAAGCAAATGTTCTGTCGCCAAAAAACCGCCGTGTACGTTATCGCTACCTACCGTGCAGTATAGTTGTTGTGGTAATTGGGCACCCCATACAACCACCGGAACCCTGCGCGAGGCTAATTCATTGAGCTGGTCATGGTGGCGCCATTGCCCGATCAGGATGATTCCAATCGCGCGTCCGGCATCGTAAAAGTGGGCCGCCGTATCCAACCGCTCGGCATCAATGCGCGAGAGCAGCATGTCCAAACCTTGCTCCGTGAGTGCGTCGGCCAGACTGCCAAGCATACTCAAAAAAAACGGATCGGATAAATGTTGTTGGGTTTGCGCGTCATACGGCACCACAACAGCAACTGTCCGATTCTGTCCAAGCCGCAAATTTTTCGCACCGATATTGATTGAATAATTCAGTGACCGTGCCAACTCAGCGATTCGAATCCGAGTTTCTTCATTGACCAGAGAACTTTGATTTAGCGCCCGCGATACGGTCGAGGTGGATACGCCCGCCAAGCGGGCTATATCAACCATTTGCAGACGCCGACGCTCAGTAACTGAAGTTCGCTGGCCTTCCAATTCTTGTTTTTTTTTGTCTACCATCACATCCACATTTTGGTTATAGCCAGTTTAAATTTTCTTAATATCTTCGATTTGCACTCTTGGTAAGTTCAAAACAAAGATGGCCAAATTGTTAGGCTGAAGCCTGGTACGCAGCTGACATTAATAATTTTCCAAAACGTTGGCTTTTAAATCAAGTAAAACAGTCGACAGTCATGCACTGCTGTGACCTCTCACTTTAACTCTCATTAATAGCCTATTTTATTTGTATTTTAACAATTGTCAAAATGGCTCCAAATACCATTGTAAAAAGCGATAGCCTACACTGAAAAGTTAATTTTAGGAAACTAACCCCGCCCAAGAACTGACTATCTGGTAACTACCAAGTCAAAAAACAAATTTATATGCAAACGTTTGCATTAAAATGCTCTTTTCTTACTACTCGATATTTTTGATACGGCTACCGGGAACATTCGCCTTGGAGCGTCAACGTGATCTGTCCATTTTACGAAGATAAATAGCTACATATGCCATTAATTGTTGTTAATTTGGTGAAATATACTGATTTTATTCAATATAATCTAAATTCGGACCCCGCTTTATTTAGTTAAATTGCGCGTGAAAATTCATCATTTCGGATGTTGATTTAAAGAAAAATATTTTTTACAGTTAGAATTATAAGTTAATACAATCGATTGCAAAGAATTTTAAAAGCATTTACAATTCGCCAACACTAGAAGTAGTGTTGGCATTTTTTTTAAACACACGCTGCAATTGCGCTTAAAAAACCAACAATAAATTTTGGCTTCACTTGGGAAGTCAAATTAAAAAAGAGGGGACTATGAAATTACGTTATATAAAAGTTACACGCCTGGCTGCAGCAGTTTCGGTCGCGTTATTGCAGATGGGAACGGCTTGTGCGCAGGAGGTTAAGCCAGCTTTAGCCTTGGATAACATTGATTCTGCCAAAATCACCGCTTCGAGTGCTGAAAAAGGCAACGCTGTGAATCTGGAGCAGGTGGTAGTCACAGGTACCCCTATGGGCGTAACTAAAATGAAAGCCAGCGTCTCGATCAGCACGATGGATGCGGAGCAGATCCAGATGGCCGCTCCCACCAGTGCAGCCGAAGTATTACGCTCAATTCCAGGTGTCCGGTCCGAATCTTCGGGCGGCGAAGGCAATGCAAACGTCACTGTGCGCGGCGTGCCGATTTCAGCCGGCGGTGCACGTTACGTGCAATTCCAGGAAGACGGTTTGCCGATACTGCAAAATGGCGATCTTCAATTCGCTACGCCGGATTCATTCATGCGGGTTGACGGCGGCCTGGATCATATTGAAGTAGTACGCGGTGGCTCGTCTTCAGTACTGGGCACCAACGCACCCGGCGGCATTATCAATTTCATTACCAAAACTGGCGAGGAAAAAGGCGGCAGCATTGGCGTTTCCAAAGGTTTGGGTTTCGATCAGATGCGTTATGATTTCGATTATGGCGCCCCCATTTCGGACAAGACGCGCTTTTTTGTCGGTGGATTCTATCGAACTGGTAACGGCGCGCGCCCTGCCGGTGTTACCACCGAAGACGGCGGCCAGATCAGAGCGAATGTCACGCATGAGTTTGATAACGGCTTTATCAGACTGAGCTTTAAGCATCTTGATGACAAGACCCCGACTGATTTGCCAGTCCCCGTCATGCTTAGCGGTACGCCGGGTAGCGCTAATCGCGTCATTTCGACAATCCCCGGGATTGATCCGCGTACTGCCAGCTTTTACTCGCCATATTGGATCAAGGATATCGTGCTGGACCGCAACGGTAACCGGATCGCTACTAACGTCAACGACGGGTTGCACGTGACGAGTAATTCATTCGGTTTTGAGAGTGCGTTTAAAGTCGGTGACGGATGGACCGTGAGTGAAAACTTCCGCAAATCGAGCAATAGCGGCAGATTTATTGGCATTTTCCCGGCCGATAATGTTGCCCCGGCTGCTGCTGGCACCACCTACGCAACCGGACCAAACAAGGGCAAGCCGTACACCGGGCTGGTGTTTAACCCGGTCGTCTTTAATACCTCTCTCGATGATTTGGGTAACACGGTCAATGAGCTAAAAGTTTCAAAAGTGTTTCAGCTGACAGACGCCGCCAAGTTGACGACTGTAGCCGGTTTATCGACTAGCAATCAAAATGTTGGAACGACCTGGAATTTCAACAGTTATTTGATGCAAGCTAGCGGTAGCCAGCCCGCGCTGCTGGCAAACGGCAGCAACACTACTGGCTTTCAAGGTGTTGCATTCGGCGGGTGCTGCGAACGCACTTACGACTTGCAATACAAAATGAATTCGCCCTACTTCAACACTGGGCTGGAAATCGGGCCGTGGAATTTGGATGGTGGTGTACGTTTTGACCGTCAGACCGTATCGGGTAATGTGAACACCGCACCAACCGGCGTTTATCCAGTGTCGCCGACGCAGATCGTTAACTATAGCAAAAGCAATACGTCGTACTCGATTGGTGGTAACTATCGTATTACCAGCAATCTTGCTGCATTTGCGCGCGTCAGCGATGGCGTATCGTTCAATGCAGACCGCATATTGTTAGGCAATCCGCTTGATGGTACGACGCCTGTATCGATTAACCAAGTCAAACAAAACGAAGCCGGCCTGAAATGGAAACAAGGCAACTTTAGTACCTTCGTCACCTTTTTTCAGGCCAAGACGAATGAAAGTAACTTTGAGCTGACCACGCAAAAGTTCACTTCCAATCGCTACGATGGCAAAGGTGTTGAGCTCGAAACAGGCTATCGCATCGGTGGTTTCCGTATCAATAGTGGCGTTACCTACACCCACGCCAAAATCGTTGGTGCCGCTGCTGCCGACAGTATGACGATTGGCAACGCGCCACGCCGCCAGGCTAACGTGGTGTATCAGGTTGCGCCGTCTTATAGCTTTGGAAGTGCCGTCGTCGGTGCCAGTGTCATCGGTACCACCAAGTCTTGGGCCGATAATTTGAACACCAAAATCTTGCCTGCATTTGCCGTGGTCAATATGTTTACAAGCTACGCGTTCGATGCAAGAACAAGTATCGCGTTGAGTGTCAACAATCTGTTCAATACGATTGGTTACACCGAGATGGAAGATGACCGCAACGCGGCCCGCTCCATCAATGGACGTACCGCCAAGGTTTCGTTGAAATACACGTTCTAAGCAATAGCACACTGCTTCCGATAGGAGGCAGTGTGCGTTCCATCCAATTTATTTATCCTGTTTGGGTCCGCCAATTTGCCAGTAATGGTGCCGTTAATCGCTGTGTGCGATTGCTGAGGGCGGTTGCTTTCTAACGTAGCACCGTACTACTGAATAATAATTGCTATGACAATTGCCTCTTCCGCTTTATCCCGCATGTTGGCAGTATTGCCTGTTGCGCTTCACGCAGAAGCCACGCAACGCTTTGCCGAGCAGTCTCCGTTATTACTGCAGCGACTAACCCAGTTATACGGAAGTCGGGCGGATTTTGCAGAATGGTTTGCTAATTTGATGGAATCGGTGGGGCTTTTGCATGCAGCCCGCTCGGTCGCCTTACGCGCACAAGACACCGAGCGCGCGAACTCATCTGACTGGTTTCTCACGCAAACTATGCTGGGCTACAGCGCCTATGTTGACCGCTTCTCTGGCACGTTGCGCGGTGTCACGCAGCGCATTCCGCATCTACAGGAACTTGGGGTTACTTATCTTCATCTTTTGCCGTTCTTGCGAGCGCGCGCTATTGAAAACGATGGCGGTTTTGCGGTAGCAAGTTATGACGATGTCGAACCGCGTCTGGGTACCGTGCGGGATCTGGAAGAGCTGACTGCGCAACTACGAAAAGCGGGTATTAGCCTGTGCTCAGATTTTATATTGAATCATGTTGCCGATGATCACGCTTGGGCGCAGGGTGCAGCAGGGGGCGATGCCAGATTGCGTGACTACTTTTATCTGTTTGAAGATCGCATTATCCCGGATCAGTTCGAACAAACACTGGTGCAGATATTTCCGCAGGCAGCGCCCGGAAACTTTACCTGGTCGGTAGCGATGCAAGCCTGGGTCTGGACGACTTTTTATCCTTATCAATGGGATCTTAACTACACCAATCCCGAGGTATTGGGCGAAATGGTCAGCGCCTTATTGGGGCTGGCGAATCGCGGTATCGAAGTGTTTCGGCTTGATTCGACAGCCTTTCTATGGAAGCGCGAAGGCACTAACGGCATGAACCAGCCGGAAGCGCATTGGATTTTGCAGATATTGCGCTGCATTACCGAGATAGCCGCGCCCGGCGTATTGCTCAAGGCAGAAGCGATTGTGCCGATGCAAGAACTGCCAGCCTACTTCGGCGCAGACGAGGGGCTTGGGCGCGAGTGTCATTTGGCATACCACAGCAGTTTGATGGCCGCTGGCTGGGCCGCAGTCGCAGAACAACGTACAGATTTATTGTGCGAGGTAATTAAGGCAACGCCAGTTTTACCGGGACCTGCATCCTGGCTGACCTATGTTCGCTGCCATGACGACATCGGCTGGAATGTCCTCCGTCCTGAGCTTGCCAGTATTGGGGACGATAGCAATCGACTGGCGACGGTGTCGCGGTTTTTTGCTGGTACTGATCCTGATAGTTTCTCTGGTGGTACCGCATTTCAGACCAGCCCAGGACTCTCAGTGCATGGCACCAACGGGATGTCATCGAGTCTGGTTGGCTATGACCGTGCGCGAACGGAAATCGATGTTGAGTTTGCGCAACGACGTTTGATTTTGCTATATGGTTTGGCGCTGGCTTTTGGTGGATTACCGCTGCTATATATGGGCGACGAAATGGCATTTCGAAACGACGTATCAGAAGCCAGTCTGGCCGCGCGCAACATTGATAGTCGCTGGCTACAACGTCCTCATTGGGACAACGTGAGTTATGAGCAGCGTCACTCGGCCGATCTGACGACGGGGAAAGTTTTCAGCGCCTTCCGCCGTATGATTCATCAGCGCCAGCGCCAGAACATACTTGCTGCAGATGTCCCCCGGCAGATAATTGCTACCGGAAATTTAGCAGTTCTGGCACTTAAAAGGGGAGAGCAGTTCATCGCGCTATCAAATTTCTCTGAACATGCAGCAACCTTGGATCTGCTTTCCTTCAATACTGGCCCTGCGGTTCGCTGGTTTGACTGTCTGTCAGAAACGGTTGTGCCGAACATGCTTGAGTTGCCGCCTTGGGGAACCATGTGGCTTGAGCGCCAGACCTGACAAATCGACGCAATATTCATATAAGAAGGAGACAAACATGCATTTTTCAGACACTGAACAAGTACCTGCAAAAAAATATACCGGCTTCATTCTGGTCGTCTTATTTCATATTCTTATCGTCTATGCGCTGGCTACAGGTCTGGCCCGTAAAGTAGTCGAGGTGATCCAGCAGCCGATCGAGACCAAGCTTGTGGATGAATTTAAACCACCTCCACCGCCACCGGATAAACCGTTAGCGCCGCCACCGCCGAAACTTGCAGCGCCGCCGCCGCCGTTTATACCACCGCCAGAAATACGGATGCAGCAACAGCCGCAGCAAAATACGATTACAGCAGTATCGTCAGTCAAGCCGGATAGCCCTGTCATGCCAACGGCGCAACGAGCCGAGGTAGCACCGGGACCGGTACCGACTCCGGCCCCGGTGGTCGCAGCGGTGCATATTGCTGCAGTGGTCGATTCGCGCGCTTGCGATAAGCCGAAGTATCCACGTGTATCGCTACTAGCAGAAGAAACGGGCACGGTTTATTTACAGTTTCTGGTGGATGTTGATGGTCAGGTGATTGATTCCAAGATAGAAAAATCTAGCGGGTCCAAGAACCTGGACAATGCTGCACGTAGTGCATTGAGCTTATGCAAGTTTAAGCCTGGGAGTTTTGAAGGAAAACCGGAACAATCCCTGGCAAAATTGCAGTATGTCTGGAAGTTGGAATGAGTTACCAGTTTCAAAAAATACTTGGTACGGCCTAATAATTCTAATTGGAGAAAAATATGAACACGAAGAGACATTTATCCGCATTGCTTTCTGCTGTATTAATTTCGGTTGCTACGGTGGGGCCAGTCCTGACCACGCCAGCGTTCGCGGTTGACTCTGCAGTAGTTAGTGTAGCAACCGCATCCACTCCGGTTGCTGCGATCGCCGCAGAGTCCGCGCCGCAGCCTGAAGCCGCATCAAAGGTCGTAGTTGATAACCCTTACGGTCTGGATGCGTTATGGCAGGGCGGTGATTTTATTGCCCGCGGTGTGTTGATTTTATTGGTCTTGATGTCGATGGGCAGCTGGTATGTCACGATCACCAAACTGCTTGACCAATATCGCATGACGGCACAAGCGCGCGAGGTACGCAGTAAATTCTGGAGCAGTACTTCGGTGCAAGCCGCTACCAATAATTTAAAAGCAGGCAGTGCATTTCGTTACATCGCTGAAATTGGAATTAAATCGACTGAGCATCACGACGGTGCTTTACTTGAGCGCATCGATTTCAATACCTGGATCACGATGTCGATCCAGCGCTCAACGGAAAAAGTCCAAACGCGCTTACAAGATGGTTTAGCGGTGTTGGCAACGGTCGGCTCGACGGCACCTTTCGTTGGCTTGTTCGGTACGGTCTGGGGTATCTACCACGCACTCACCGCAATCGGCATCGCAGGTCAGGCCTCCATCGACAAAGTTGCTGGTCCGGTTGGCGAAGCGCTGATCATGACGGCAATCGGTTTGGCAGTCGCTGTACCGGCGGTGCTTGGCTACAACTGGCTGGTACGCCGCAATAAAGCAGCAATGGAAGATATCCGCGCCTTTAGCGCTGACCTGCACGCTGTCTTGCTGAGCGGCGTAATGTCTTCCAGTCAAGCCGGTCGTGGCGCGAATTTGAAAAAGACGGGATAAGCCATGGCAATGTCTCTCGGCTCTTCCGACGGCGATGAAGACGAAGTAATTGCGGCAATCAATACCACACCGTTGGTAGATGTGATGCTGGTACTGCTGATTATTTTTCTGATCACTATTCCAGTGGTGACGCACACGGTGCCAGTAAAGCTGCCTGCCGAAATCAACCGCCCTTACCAGACCAAGCCTGAAAATATCAATCTTGCGGTAAATAAAGATGGCGACATGTACTGGAATGAACAGTTAGTGCCTGACACCACTGCGCTATTGGCCAAGCTGAAAGTCGTTGCGGTGATGGTGCCGCAACCAGAGCTGCATATTCGGGGCGATCAAGATGCGCGCTACGAGTTCATCGGTAAAGTGATTCTGACTGCACAGCGAGCCGGGATTGCCAAGGTTGGCTTTATTACAGAACCGCCTGCACGCGGCGGTTAATCTTGCTGTTGAACTATTAAAGGGAGTAATTGATGGGTATGAATCTAGGTTCCGGCAGCAGCTCTGCCGACCCCGAGCCGATGATGGAGATGAACATGACACCGTTGATCGACGTCATGCTGGTTCTCATCATCATGCTGATCATTACGATTCCGATTCAGAATCATTCGGTCAGTCTGAATTTGCCGGTCAATGCCGCGACGGCGGTGAGTGCGCCGCCAGTAGTAGTGACGATTGATATTGATTTTGACGGAACGTTGTTGTGGGACGGTCAGATCGTTGCTGATCGCGCCGCGTTGGAAAGCAAATTGCGTGCGGTAGCGTTAATTCCAACGCAGCCAGAAGTCCATCTGCGGCCGAATAAGCTGGTGCCCTATAAATCAGTCGCAGCGGTAATGGCATCGGCGCAGCGGTTAGGCGTTACAAAAATCGGTATGGTTGGTAACGAGCAGTTTATTAAATAAGCAGCAGAACTAGCAGAGCGAGCAAAAGAGAAGGCGGCCTACGCCGCCTTTTTGATTCCATACATGGAGGCAATAGTCATGAGCCCTACCCGAACCTTTGCCATTAGCATACTATTGGTGGCGTTAACGTTAAGCGTTGGCAATGCCAGCGCAGAATCCGATAGCTTGCGTCCTGAAGTCAGTAAGCCTTTGCAGTCAGCGCAAGAGCTGATGAAGAATAAGAAATATAAGGAGGCCTTAGCCAAGGTAGCCGAGCTTGATGCGATTGAAGGCAAAACCCCTTACGAAATTTTTATTACGGAGCGCATGCGTGGTTCCGCGGCTTCTGCTGCCGGAGATGCGGACGTTGCTGCCAAGGCTTTCGATACCGTCATTGGTAGCGGACGCTTGCCGGTGGCGGAACAATTAAAGTTGATGGAAGCGATGGCCGGTAATTATTATCGGAATAAAGATTACCGGAAAACTGTGATCTGGACGCAGCGTTATTTGAAGGACGACGGCAGCAATGCAACTATGCATGCATTGCTGATCCAATCGCAATATCTGAGCGGCGATTACAGCGCTGCAGCAAAAGGTCTTAGCGCAGAGTTTCAGGCTGACGATAAGGCGGCACGCGTGCCTGCTGAGGATCGGCTGCGGCTCTTGGGCAGTAGCTATCAACAAATTAAAGATGATGCTGGCTATATTGGTGTGTTGGAGCGGCTGGTGGCGCATTATCCAAAAAAAGAATACTGGGCTGATCTGATTGTGCGGATTGAGGCGAAGCCAGGATTTTCTGAGCGCTTGTCGCTTGATGTCTACCGCTTGCAAATGGCTACTGGCAACATGAGCGTGCCGAACCATTTTATGGAAATGGCACAAATGGCGTTGCAGGCAGGTTATCCGGCCGAAGCAAAAAAAGTGATTGATCTTGGTTTCTCGTCCGGTGTCTTAGGATCCGGCGCTGAAGCTGACCGCCACAAGCGTTTGCGCGACATGGTGAATACAAAGTTTGAAGAAGATGTAAAGGCTATGGGTCAAGGTGATAGCCAGGCAACGAACGCAAAAGAGGGAATCGCGCTGGTGAATATTGGCTATAACTATGCGACGCATAATCAGTTTGATAAAGCCATCGCGATGATGGAACAAGGTCTCGCTAAAGGCGGACTTAAGCGTCCTGAGGACGGCAAACTTCGTTTAGGACAAGTCTATATTGAGGCCGGAAAAAAGGCCCGGGCGGTGCAGATTCTAAAGGCTGTGCAAGGGACTGACGGAACAGCTGATCTGGCGCGGTTATGGACTTATCTTAATTAAGTACTTAATCGCGGTTTAGGGGGAAAAGCGTGAAGGAGACAAGAATGCGATTTATACGATTACCAATAAGAAAAATCACGGTCGCAGCAACATTAGCGTTGTGCACCGCGCTATCGGCCAGCACGCAAGCCCAGATCATCGTATCGATGTGGGCCCATGCAGGGCCCGGCCCGGAACGTGACGTCTACCGCGCAGCAGTGGCGGCCTTCAATGCTGCCCACACGGATGTTCAGGTTGAGTTCATTGCATTGCCGGAAGGCAGTTACAGCGATCAGGTGAACGCCGCCACGCTGGCCAGAAAGCTGCCCTGCGTTCTCGACTTTGATGGTCCTAGTTTGTATAACTATGCGTGGAGCGGCAAGATTATTGCGCTCGACCAGTTTCCAGCTATCAACGATTTAAAAAATACGATGCTCAAAACGTTGGTCCAACAGGGTACCTACAACGGCAAGTTGTATAGCGTTGGGCAATTTGACTCAGGCCTCGCGATATGGGGCAACCTCAAAATGTTGCAAAAAGCGGGAGTCAGAATTCCTGCGTCAGTGGAAGATGCCTGGACTGGTCCAGAGTTTGAGGATGTACTGAAGAAACTAAAGAATGACGGCGTCGCTTACCCGCTTGATATGAAATTCAACTACGGTATTGGCGAATGGATCACCTATAGTTTCACGCCAATAATTCAAAGTTTCGGTGGCGATCTGATCAATCGGAAGACCTATCAGTCAGCCGACGGCGTATTGAATAATCCCGGTTCGGTCAAGGCATTACAGATGGTGCAAAGGTGGGTCAGGCAAGGTTATGTTAATCCGTCTGCCAAAAGTGACAATGATTTTACGCAAGGTAAATCTGCCTTGTCGTACGTTGGTCACTGGACCTACAGCGGTTATAAAAAAGCCCTCGGTAGTGATCTGGTATTGATCCCGATGCCGCGTTTTGGTGGTAAAGCGGTCACGGGAGCCGGTTCCTGGAACTGGGGTATTTCATCAAATTGCAAGCAGCCGCAAGCAGCTGCGAAGCTGTTAGCACACCTGATGTCGAAGCAGGAAGTATTGCGCGTTGCAGCGGCCAATGGCGCAGTGCCGGGACTCGTTTCTGCAATACCGGCATCGCCTGATTTTGTCAACGGCGGACCGCTGAGGGTCTATCTGGATCAACTTTCCGGAGGAGTAGCAGTAATCAGACCGCAAACGCCAGCCTATCCTGCCATCACCACGGCATTTTATGAGTCCGTCAATAATATTGTTGCCGGTGCTAATGTCAAAAAAGAGCTTGATAAAGCGGTCAAGAAAATTGATCAAAACATCGAAGATAACAGGGGCTACCCGGTCAGGCCATGAGTACACCAAACTACAACCGCTACAAACGTGAGTCATTGACCGCCTATGCTTTTGCCGCGCCGGCGCTGATTCTTCTTTCGTTATTTTTATTAGCACCGTTTTTGCTGGCGTTCGGTTTTTCATTTACCGATCAGCGCCTGATTGCGAACGATCAGATGGCGACCGAATTCATCGGCATGCGTAACTATTTGCGCTTATTCGACGATGACAGTTTTTACGCAGCCTTGAGAAATAACTTTCTCTTCGTGGTTCTCGTGGCACCGTTACAGTCAGCATTTGCATTGTTTCTGGCACTGCTGGTCAACAAGCACGCACGCGGCATAAAATTTTTTCGCACCATATACTTTATGCCGGTTGCCACCACGATGGCGGTGGTAGCAGTAATCTGGTCCTTGATGTACAGCCCGGATCAGGGACTGATTAATCACTTTCTTGCGTTCGTCAGCTTTGATTTGATCGGTCCGCAAGACTGGCTGCGTAATCCGATGCTAGTACTGCCAGCGGTAATGTTGATGTCGATCTGGCAGGGTGTTGGATTTCAGATGCTGGTGTTTCTGGCCGGCTTACAGGCGATCCCGGTTGATTTGTATGAGGCGGCAATGCTTGATGGCGCATCGCGCTGGCATCAGTTTTTTTACATTACCTTACCGCTGCTGCGCAATACCACCATTTTTGTGCTGCTCACGACAACGATCTATGCATTTCAACTGTTTACCCAAGTACAAATCATCGCAAATAGCGGATCGGTGGCGCCCCTCGACTCATTCCGTACAGTAGTGATGTTGATGGTACAGGAAGGATTTCGCAACGGAAAGCTGGGTTACGCATCGGCACTTTCAGTGATTTTTTTCATGATTGTTTTGCTGATTTCAATTCTGCAACGGTTTTTGCTGAAAGAAGAAAGGCAAGTTCAATGAAGCTAAATGTTAATTCCAAGCCTGGGGCAGGTCGCTGGACACATTACGGCATGCTGACAATGCTAGCAATATTCTTTTTTATTCCCTTACTTTTCATGTTTGTTTCTGCCTTAAAGACGGATGAAACTCAGTTGTTAAGTGACATGTCAGGGATATTGGCTTTCGTTCCGTATGGAAAAATCTCACTTGATAATTTTCGTGACGTTCTGGCCCGTACTGATTATCTGCATGCATTTATTAATACGTTGATGATCGTCAGTAGTACCGTTGTGATGGGGGTACTTGTGAACAGTATGCTGGCTTACGCGTTGGCGCGTTTCCGTTTTTTTGGACGTGAATTTTTACTGGCGTTGGTGGTTGCGCTGATCATCATTCCTTTCGAAGCAATTGCGGTGCCCTTGCTACTGTTGGTCAATAACTTGCCCTGGTTCGGGGGCGCGGATGGCTGGCTGGATTCGTATCAGGTCCAGATTATTCCATTCATCGCGCATGCATTTTCGATTTATCTGTTCTATCAGTTTTTTATCGCGCTACCCAAAGATTTAGAAGAAGCTGCCCTGATGGATGGTGCCGGACGCTTCCGCATCTACTGGAGCATTGTTCTGCCATTGTCGAAACCAGTCATTGCGACGGTTGCCATCCTCCAGTTTCTGGCACGTTGGGGGGATTTGCTGTGGCCTGTGATGGTGGTGCGGGGCGATAAATTTGCCACGTTGCCACTGGCGATGCAGACATTTTTTGGTCAGTTTCCACGCCACTGGGGAGATGTGATGGCATTTGCGGTCATGGCTACTTTGCCCACTTTACTGGTATTCATCGTGTTTCAACGCTGGTTTGTACAAAGCACCATTTCGAGCGGAATCAAGGGCTGATAAGTCCTCAGGATGACATTGGGACGTTCCCACATATTTCTGGCTGGTGTCGCCGGATCAATTTATAGAGGTAGTTAAATGGCTAGCGTGAGTTTGCGAGCAATTGCAAAAAATTACGATGGGATCAACAACATCATTCATGGTATTGATCTGAACATCAGGGATGGCGAGTTTATGGTCTTTGTCGGGCCGTCTGGCTGCGGTAAAACTACTATGATGCGCATGATTGCCGGACTCGAAGATATAACCGGGGGTGAACTATACATAGGCGACCAGCTCAGCAATCAGATTTCCCCAGTTGACCGAGGCGTGGCGATGGTGTTTCAGAGTTATGCGCTGTATCCGCATATGACGGTATTCGACAACATGGGCTTTGGGCTGAAAATTTCTGGTTCCTCCAAGCAGGCGGTGAAGGATGCAGTTGGACGCGCCGCCGATATTCTGCATATCACTCATTTACTTGATCGCAAGCCGAAAGCGCTCTCCGGTGGGCAGCGCCAGCGTGTCGCAATCGGCCGCGCAATTGTGCGCAAGCCGAAAGTGTTTTTGTTTGACGAGCCATTATCTAACCTTGATGCCGCGTTGAGGGTGCAAATGCGGGTGGAACTATCGAAGCTGCATAAAGAGCTGGGTACCACCATGATTTACGTTACCCATGATCAGACCGAGGCAATGACGATGGGCGATCGCATCGCGGTATTCAACAAGGGAAAGATAGAACAGGTTGGTCCGCCTATGGACTTGTATCGACAGCCGATAAATACGTTTGTTGCTGGATTTCTCGGATCGCCGATGATGAATTTTCTGCCGTGTACAATCAGTCGCGGGGATGGCGAGCAGTTGGTTTTGCGCATAGGTGAAAGCGGTACCATCATACTAGAAGGAACTACTGCCGTCGTTGCACACGCAGCAGCATTGGCAAGCGGTAGCGTGACGGTTGGGATTAGGCCGGAGAGCTTTGAGATTGCGCCTGCGGGCGATGGATTACCGGTTGAAGTTGAATTAGTTGAACATCTTGGTGACACGTTGATGATCTATGCGCGGCTGCCCGGGGTAGAAAAGTCTTTGTCTATTAAGGTCCAGGAGACGGATTTTGAATGGTGCGTAGGAAAGAAGCTTTGCGTGCGTCCCAAAGCGGGTTCATGCCACCTGTTTAATGAAGCAGGCAGCAGCCTGAGCTTTGTCTGACGGTATCAAAGTAGCCAAAAGTTTAGGCTCGGCGTTGCGTGGAAAGGCAGTTGAGAGGTGTACTGGATTCTCAGTTCCCCTCGTTTCCAATATCGGAATATTTTGGTCATCATGCTTATCGGCAACGACTGATCGCGTTTTTAGGTGTCCCGAGGCGGCTTTACGTAAATCCTGATATGGTCAGTCTGACGTTGATGAATTATTTAAAGGAGTTAAAAATGGATAAACCTGCGATCAAAATATTGGGCATTTCAGGCAGTCTGCGTAAAGGCTCGTTTAATACCGCGGCGTTACGGGCGGCCATCGAACTTGCACCCGAAGGCGTGAGTATTATTGCTGCCGATATTTCAGACATTCCCCTGTATAACGAAGATGTTCATGCACACGGCCTGCCCGAATCGGTAGTCCGTTTTCGGGCGCAAATTCGGGATGCCGACGCGATTCTTTTTGTGACGCCGGAGTACAATTACTCCGTCCCCGGTGTATTAAAAAATGCCATCGATTGGGCCTCGCGTCCACCAGAGCAACCGTTTGCTGGCAAACCGGCGGCAATCATGGGCGCTAGCCCAGGCGTAATCGGCACCGCGCGCGCGCAATATCACTTGCGTCAGATCGCTGTGTTTCTAGATTTAAAGGTATTGAATAAGCCAGAAGTCATGATCGGCGGCGCAGCTGATCGCTTTGATAGCGCCGGTAACCTGACCCATGAACCAACGCGTGAATTCATAGGAAAAACGTTAGCGGCGTTGCAGGACTGGACCTTAAAACTGAAGTAATAATTGTTGGTTGCGCGTACACGATTTAGTTCTACTAAACGATGCGGGCGACCACAACCGGATGTGAAAATGCCGTAGGACATCATTCGATGTCCTACGGCATTTTTATACAGCTTTGCTTACACCGGTAGCGGCGATTTAGCCTGAGGTAGGGCAGTCTCGCGATCAACAATGCGCTAAACCGCAGATCAATAACCGTATTATTTAGTCACCTTGACCTGATCTAAAATATGCTTCGGCACCGCTGCATAATGCTTGAACTCCATCGTGTAAGTTGCGCGTCCCTGACTGAGTGAGCGCAGTGTCGTAGAGTAGCCAAACATTTCCGCCAACGGTACCTCGGCACGGATGGTTTTGCCGCCACCGCCCGCGATATCATCGGTGCCCTGTACCATGCCGCGCCGCGACGACAGATCGCCCATGACATTGCCCATAAAGTCTTCGGGCGTCTCTACCTCAACCATCATCATGGGCTCTAACAAGATCGGATTTGCCCGCCGCATGCCTTCCTTGAACGCAATGGATCCCGCCATCCGGAATGCATTTTCATTTGAGTCTACATCGTGATAGGACCCAAATGTCAGCGTTGCCCGTACGTCCACCACTGGATAACCGGCTAAGACACCACTTTTAAGCGTCTCCTGAATGCCTTTATCCACCGCTGGTATGTACTCGCGCGGCACCACACCACCTTTAATCGCATCGACAAATTCATAACCTTTTCCCGGTGCCAGCGGTTCCAGTTTCAGCACCACGTGACCATATTGCCCACGACCGCCGGACTGCTTGACGAACTTGCCTTCTATATCCGAGACGGTGGAATGAATGGTTTCGCGATACGCTACTTGCGGCTTGCCAACCGTGGCTTCCACCCCAAACTCACGCCGCATGCGGTCGACCAGAATTTCCAGATGCAACTCGCCCATGCCGGAGATAATCGTTTGTCCGGATTCTTCATCTGTATGCACCCGGAACGACGGGTCTTCTTGCGCCAGGCGATTTAAGGCCAGCCCCATCTTTTCCTGATCGGGCTTGGTTTTCGGTTCCACCGCCTGTGAAATCACCGGCTCCGGAAAAATCATCCGTTCCAGAATAATCACGTGATCAGGATCGGACAGCGTGTCACCAGTTGTCACGTCTTTTAGCCCGACCGCAGCGGCGATATCGCCCGCGTAGACTTCCTTGATTTCTTTGCGCTCGTTAGCATGCATTTGTAAAATGCGTCCTAGTCTTTCCTTCTTGCCCTTGACCGGGATATACACCGAATCGCCAGAATTAACGACGCCCGAATAGACCCGGAAAAAAGTCAGTTGGCCCACAAAAGGATCGGTCATGATCTTGAAGGCGAGCGCCGAGAACGGCTCGTTATCTGCCGGATGGCGTTCAATCTGCTCATCATTTTCGTCGTGACCGAGGATCGCCGGAACATCTAACGGAGAGGGCAGGTAGTCAACCACCGCATCCAGTAATGCCTGCACGCCTTTGTTTTTAAACGCGCTGCCGCAGAGCATCGGGACGATCTGGTTGGCAACTGTGCGCAGTCGCAGTCCGTCGATGATCTCGGCTTCGGAGAGTTGTCCGCCGCCAAGATATTTTTCCGTGAGTGCATCGGTTGCTTCGGCAGCTTGCTCCACCATCTTGTCGTGCCATTCTTGCGCAGTTGCAAGCAGCGCGTCCGGAATCTCGCGGTATTCAAATATTACGCCCTGGCTTTCTTCATCCCAGATAATGGCTTTCATTTTAACGAGATCAATTACACCCTGAAAGTGATCCTCGGCACCGACTGGAATCTGAATCGGCACAGGATTGCCTTTGAGTCGATCCTTGATCTGTTGATAAACGCGAAAAAAATCCGCACCCACCCGATCCATCTTGTTAATGAAGGCAACCCGGGGCACGCCATATTTGTTGGCCTGACGCCAGACGGTTTCGGATTGTGGTTGTACGCCGCCGACTGCATCATAAACCATCACAACACCGTCAAGGACGCGCATTGAGCGCTCGACTTCAATCGTGAAATCGACGTGGCCAGGCGTATCGATGATATTGATGCGATGCTCCGCAAAGTTGCCGGCCATGCCTTTCCAGAAGGCCGTGGTTGCGGCGGAGGTGATGGTGATGCCGCGCTCTTGTTCTTGTTCCATCCAGTCCATGGTGGCAGCACCATCGTGGACCTCGCCAATTTTATGCTTGACGCCGGTGTAGAACAGAATGCGTTCTGTGGTGGTTGTTTTGCCCGCATCTATATGCGCGCTGATGCCGATATTTCTATAGCGTTCAATCGGTGTTTTGCGTGTCATGACAGTGCCTTATCAGGTAATTGGCCCGGATTATCCGGGTGTCTTTGTACGATATGGATAAGCAGAACTTGCCGGACGGTGCGGTTACACCATCGTTAACGTCACGGTCAAAGGCGGGCGCAAGCTACCGCTCCTTTGACCAACACGAATTACAGCAATCAACTTGTCATAGGTACGCATACCAATTCCTCGAAGACGGAACATACAGTCGGACTGATTATTCGACTAGGTTATCATTTTTTTATTTTTTAAGTGGCCCGCCCTATAGATATGGGGCGCGTTCGTTTGCAAACAATAGGGGCCGTCTTTTATTGTTTGGCGCGGCGCTTTTGATCCTTTCCCATTTTCTTAAGGGCTGGATCAAAGCTATCTCCAAAATCCGAATGCCTTCGAACGTGGCGGTATAAATCAGAACGGAGATTAATTATCCGGGCGTGTTCGGGACTTCAGCAAGACGACTAACGCGCCTGATCCGCCCTCGGCCTCGCTAGCCTGACAGAAAGCGACCACGCCTTCAATCTGCACCAGCCAGTCGCGTACTTTGCCTTTTAGCACGGGGACCTGATTTACCGAGCCAAATCCCTTGCCATGAATAATACTGACGCAGCGCCATCCACGTCTTTGCGCAACTTGCAAAAACTCTGCCAGTGTGTCGCGGGCTTGATCTACACGCAAACCGTGTAAATCAACTTGTTGGCGAATTGCCCAATGACCACGGTGTAATTTAGTCAGTACATCGGCGCCAACGCCATTGCGTGCGAAGCGTAAATATTCTTCACTATCTAGCAAGTTTTCAATACTGAATTGGTCCGAAAGCGATGCTTGCAGAATGGTCGCATGGTCAGCGCTTACGTCTAAGGCCAACATTTTCTGAATTGTTCGTGGAAGCGGTTTAGGATGAAACTGATGGGGCGGAAGGGTATCGGACAATTTTAGGGGAAACACGGGACCGATTTTTTGACTAAATTTCTCACTATCACGTTCTGCCTGTTGTGTAAGGCGCAGACGTTCCGCAGCGGCAACCAGACGGGCTTCGCGCTGAACCATTAATGCTTTGCGCAACGGTTTCAGTGCGCGGAAATCTTTGATCGGGCCAGACATATGGTCGTTTCAACGGGTGATAATAATGGAAAGGATTTATTTATTTTTAGAAGTAAGAGGCTGTATGTTGCCGACACTCTTGCGGAAAACGTTGGCATCTCGGTCTGCTTGTTCGGCGCGCTGCTTGCGTTCCGCGGCTTCGGCTATGCGAACCTCTTCCTGCGCCTTCAACTTTTGCTGAAGGGATTTTAGATCGGTGAAATCTTTAAGCGGGGCGGTCATGGCACTTTCCTTCACATAGTACGAGGTTGATACCTGCAAGTGTTCATCATCGTTAATGACGATCAGGCGATTAAGTGAGTGATGTCGAGGGCCATATAATCGCCTTCATCGAACAGCGCCGTCACCTAAAACGGCGACGGCACGCTCAATTATTCTTCCAAGAAGCGTTGCGCATCCAGTGCGGCCATGCAGCCGGTACCGGCGCTGGTGATTGCCTGACGGTAAATGTGATCTTGCACGTCGCCCGCGGCGAATACGCCGGGGATGCTGGTCGCTGTTGCCATGCCTTCCAAACCGGTTTTGGTTTTGATATAACCGTTGTGCATAGTCAACTGGCCTTCAAAAATGCTGGTGTTCGGTTTGTGGCCGATGGCGATAAACACGCCATGCAAGTTAATCGATGTGACCTTGCCATCGACGGTTGATTTGATATTCATGCCGGTGACCCCACTGGTATCGCCGGTAACTTCTTCCAAGGTATGGTTATATTGGATCGCAATCTTGCCTTCGGCTACCTTTGCCATCAAGCGGTCGATCAAAATTGGCTCAGCGCGAAATTTTTCACGACGGTGAACCAGTGTGACTTTGGTTGCGATGTTGGATAGATACAGTGCCTCTTCAACCGCGGTATTGCCACCGCCAACGACTGCGACTTCCTGACCCTTGTAGAAAAAACCGTCGCAGGTGGCGCAGGCAGATACGCCTTTGCCCATGAATGCTTCTTCAGACGGAAGGCCCAGATATTGCGCCGATGCGCCGGTGGCGATGATCAACGCGTCGCACGTATATTCGGCGGAGTCTCCGATCAGGCGGAATGGCTTTTCTGATAACTTAGTGGTGTGGATATGGTCAAAAATAATTTCTGTGTTGAATTCTTCGGCATGCTTTAACAAACGCTGCATCAATTCCGGCCCCTGAACGCCGCCATGGTCGCCGGGCCAGTTTTCTACATCGGTTGTCGTCATCAGTTGACCGCCTTGCTCAATGCCGGTAATCAGCACGGGATTCAGATTGGCCCGCGCAGCATACACAGCGGCGCTGTAGCCGGCTGGGCCGGAGCCAAGAATCATTACTTTGGCGTGCTTGATGGTTTTTTCGATAGTCATGAATTATTCTCAGTTGGGCGTGGCAGGGGCAAGGGATGAAAGTGCGCGCCTGCGCACAAATTAGGTTGTGGACATCTGTATAGGGTAAAAAGTATCGGCAAAAAAGATCTTTGTTCTCTAATATGGTGTTCTTGATGCCAGATATCAAGTTGTGAAGACCGCTACCTGACGATAGTTGTCTTACAGCATAGTCGGGCTAGAATGGCCAAAACAGTAACAAAAGAGAAGGTTTTTTGGCCGTATCAAGAAACTGTCCTAAAACTGGTTAAGATTATAATCCAAGGAGTGGATTTGACGTGTTCGACAAACTAATTGTGTTGATAGCGAGAACCAATTTGCCGCAGCGCGTCAAAGGATGCATGTCATTTGTGATTCGTGGTCCATTCCGGTGCATAATTTCATCTGTTTGATAAAACGCGATTCTTCCACGCGAAAACCCGCCTAAAAAGCCAACCGAACAGGTACGCTGCCATACTTGAGCGTAGAGCAATTGGTTGCCCGGTTTTTTATTCAAGCTGAAGCGGTGATGTCGTTCGTTGAATTAGCGCAAAGAAGATGTTGGTAAGCCAACAACTATCGTTAAATGTTTTCACTATTAGTTATGGTCCCCGGAAGTTTTTTTGTATTAACCAGTATTGGTTTTGCCATTTGGATTTATGACTAGAACAACGCAAGCTTATACTCGCAGCGCCAAACCTAAAACGACGGTAGCGCCGCAGAACCGTCTGGTGCGTCTTCTGACAGAGGCGCGCTGGATCATTTTCGCGGTCGTTACTGCTTATTTAATGATCATTTTTCTGACCTATTCCAAGTCAGACCCGGGTTGGTCGCAGGCCAAAGTCGTGGCGCATCTGGATAATTGGGGTGGGCACGTCGGCGCATGGCTGGCAGACCTGATGCTATTTGTGTTTGGTGCCTCGGCCTGGTGGTGGTGTATTTTGTTGCTGCGTTCGTTGTGGGGTGGTTATCAGCGGATTTCTCACCGTCTGGAACCGGAGACCGATCCCGATGCAGAGCATCCGCATGAGGGCGTGCTCCGGGGTATCGGCTTTGTATTGATACTGATTGGCAGTATGGGCATTGAATATACGCGGATGTATTCACTCCACATGCAGTTGCCACGTGCGCCTGGGGGAGTCTTGGGGCGCTTGATTGGCGCGAATGCGCAAGATGCCCTTGGCTTTACCGGTGCAACGCTGTTGTTACTACTGCTGTTTGCAATCGGTTTCAGCCTGTTCTTTCATGTATCTTGGCTAACAGTTGCCGAGCGTATCGGTCTCGCCGTCGAAGGTGCGTTTCTCTGGCTCAAAAACCTGATCGCCGCGCGCGAGGATCGCAAGTTGGGCCATGTTGCTGCCGTGAAGCGTGAAGTCGTCGTAGTGCAGGAACGCGCCAAGGCGATAGAGGCCCCCCCGATACGGATCGAGCCGCAGATAGTAATGGTGCAAAAATCTGAGCGCGTCGAGAAAGAACGACAAACCACGTTGTTTCAGGATCTGCCCGACACCAATTTACCGCCGTTGTCTTTGCTGGATGAGGCGCCGCCAGCACAAGAAACGGTCAGCGTCGAGACGCTGGAATTTACCAGTCGTCTGATTGAAAAGAAGTTGTCGGACTTTGGCGTACAGGTAAAAGTCGTTGCCGCTTATCCCGGCCCCGTTATTACCCGCTATGAAATTGAACCGGCAACGGGCGTAAAAGGCAGTCAAATTGTCGGGCTTGCCCGCGATCTGGCGCGTTCATTGTCGCTGACATCGATCCGCGTAGTGGAGGTGATCCCGGGCAAAATGTTCATGGGTCTGGAATTGCCCAATCCAAAACGTCAGATCGTCCGCTTAACCGAAATATTGAGTTCCAAGGTATACAACGACGGCGTATCCAGCCTGACTATCGCGCTGGGCAAAGATATCGGTGGCCATCCGGTGGTCGCGGATTTGGCCAAAATGCCGCATTTGCTGGTGGCCGGAACGACCGGTTCGGGTAAGTCGGTTGGTATTAATGCCACCATTTTGTCTCTTCTTTATAAATCCGATCCCAAGCAGGTGCGGTTGATTCTGATCGATCCCAAAATGCTGGAACTCTCGATTTATGAGGGAATTCCACACCTGCTCGCGCCAGTCGTGACGGATATGCGACAGGCTGGACACGCCCTTAACTGGGCCGTCAATGAGATGGAGCGGCGTTACAAGTTGATGTCCAAAATGGGCGTGCGCAATCTGGCGGGCTATAACCAGAAAATTATAGACGCGGAGAAGCGCGAAGATAAAATCCCCAATCCGTTTAGCCTGACACCGGACGCGCCGGAACCGCTGGAGAAATTGCCGACCATCGTGGTGATTATTGACGAGTTGGCTGATTTGATGATGGTTGTCGGTAAAAAGGTCGAAGAATTGATCGCCCGTATTGCGCAAAAAGCGCGTGCCGCCGGAATTCATTTGATTTTGGCTACGCAGCGACCCTCGGTAGACGTCATTACCGGCTTGATCAAGGCCAATGTCCCGACCCGGATCGCGTTTCAGGTAAGCAGCAAGATTGATTCCCGCACGATTTTGGACCAGATGGGCGCTGAAGCGCTGCTTGGTATGGGCGACATGTTGTACATGCCCCCGGGGACCGGCTTGCCGATTCGCGTGCACGGCGCTTTTGTGTCGGATGAAGAAGTCCATCGCGTGGTGGATTATCTTAAGGAGCAGGGCGAGCCCAATTACGTAGAGGGCATACTGGAAGGCGGCGTTAGCGAGGACGGTGCAGAGGGCGTCAGCGGCGTCGGGGCGGGCGGTACCGAGGGCGATGAATTATATGATCAGGCGGTTGCCATCGTCCTGAAAAACCGCCGCGCATCGATTTCGCTGGTACAGCGTCATTTGCGCATCGGCTATAACAGGGCCGCCCGATTACTCGAACAAATGGAACAAAGCGGATTGGTCTCGACGATGCAATCTAACGGCAACCGGGAGATATTGGTACCCGCGGGCAATCCCGAGTGATCGTTCTCTGCCAAACATTCGGTTACATTTTCATTCAATAATCGTCCAAATATTGAGGCAAAATAGCGCAGCAGGTTAGAGCGCAAGACGCTGGGCGTTTGGTCTTGCTGTTTATTTTGACTTTATGCGTTGGTAGCGAACCTGGAACGAACCTGAAATGAAAGTTATCGTGAAACACATGCACAATGTAGTCCAAACCAAACCATCGTCGCCGAATAGCGCGTTATCGTTCAGCACCATGCAGTCGCTTAATACGCGGAAAGTTATCACTATTTTTGCCGTAGCTTTGGCCCTACTGCCAGCGATCGCCGGCGCCAGTGCGCTTGAACAATTCAAGTCCTTTGTTAGCAGTACGCAATCTGCCAAGGGTGAGTTCACACAGCGTCTGGTCACCACCGACGGTGGTACCAACAAACCGAAGGTATCGACACAATCCGCCGGGACATTTATTTTTGCACGTCCGGGCAAGTTTATTTGGACGTACACCAAACCTTACGAGCAAGTATTACAGGCCGATGGGGATAAATTGTACATTTACGATAAAGACCTTAATCAGGTGACGACAAAGAAGCTGGGCAACGCGTTAGGCTCCTCCCCGGCGGCGATTTTATTTGGCAGTAATGATCTGGAAAAGAATTTCACCCTGAAAGAGGGGAAGCCAAAAGACGGTCTGGAGTGGCTGGAAGTAACGCCCAAAGCCAAAGACACGACGTTCGACAAGATCGGCGTTGGGTTGCGCAATGGCCTGCCGGAGGCGATGGAGTTGCGGGATTCATTTGGACAAACGTCAATGCTGTCGTTCAAAAACTTCGTCAAAAACCCAGCGCCTCCGAGCGGCGGCTTTAAATTTGTAGTGCCGAAGGGCGCTGACGTCTTCGATAATTAAATAATTAATTCAGTAAATAAGCGGCGGAATTTGTTTTCGGAGGGCTGAACGCTAAATTGAGGCCGCCTCGAATGAATAGCTAGATTGCCAGTTTGAGAAAATGCTCGTCCAGTAACGTCAGTTTTTCGAACGCTGAGCGCCATTTATTATGCTCAGCCAACGGCGCTTTGGTCTGTGTGATCGGCTTCCATTCCGGTCGAGCTGCCAGTTTGGCATTGATCTGCATAAAATGACGTTGATCGGCAGGTAAGTCGGTGTCGCAAAAAATCGCATTTACCGGACATTCTGATACGCATAACGAACAGTCGATACATTCGTCAGGGGCAATGACCAGAAAGTGAGGCCCCTCGCGGAAACAGTTCATCGGACAAACATCTACGCAAGTAGTGTATTTGCAGAGGATGCAAGAGTCGGTCACAACAAAAGGCATAGGCTGGGAGAAAATCGTCTTTATTGCTGGAAAGGTGAACTCGCCATGGCATTATCAGCGAGCGCCTATTTTCTCATAATCTTTCCCTTGTTGCCTGAAGGCTCCGGTTGACTTGGGTTGCCAGTTAGTGAAAGCAGAAGCCGCAGGGTGACGCTACACGATATTCCTGAATTGCATTAATATGCATTGATATCGCATTGCGAGCAGGCTGTTTGTTCCAATTCCATCACTGGTCTTTATTTTTAACACGTCAATCTTGCAGAGCGCTGTCGCCATGTCTGATCTTTTTAAAGTAGCGCCTACGCCACCGCTGGCGGAAGCGCTCCGTCCGACTACCCTTAATGAAGTCATCGGCCAGAGCCATTTGTTGGGCGAGGGTAAGCCCTTGCGTCTGGCCTTTGAGTCAGGCAAGCCGCACTCCATGATTTTATGGGGGCCGCCTGGCGTCGGCAAAACGACCTTAGCGCGTCTGACAGCGAACGCATTTGCCTGTGAATTCATTGCATTGTCCGCCGTATTTTCCGGGGTTAAAGACATCCGTGCCGCGATGGAGCAGGCGGAACAAAATTTGGCGATGGGCAAACACACGATTCTGTTTGTTGATGAAATTCATCGATTCAATAAGTCGCAGCAAGATGCATTGTTGCCTTATGCAGAGTCGGGACTTGTCACTTTAATCGGTGCAACGACCGAGAATCCGTCCTTTGAAGTCAATTCAGCATTGCTCTCCCGGGCGCAAGTCTATGTGTTGAAATCGCTGACGGACGATGAATTGAAGCAGTTGTTGGCGCGCGCACAGTCTTCGGTGTTGCCGGACCTTTTATTTGATGATGCCGCGATTGATACGTTGGTGGGTTATGCCGATGGCGATGCGCGCAGGTTACTTAATTTATTGGAGCAGACCAACACCGCGTCCGGCGCTGCCCGTACCAATCGGATTACGGCAGAGTTTATCCAAAATGCCCTGACGCTGAACGCGCGCCGGTTTGATAAAGGCGGCGATAACTTTTACGATCAAATTTCAGCGCTGCATAAATCTGTGCGTGGTTCCAATCCGGATGCGGCCCTGTATTGGTTATGCCGGATGCTGGACGGTGGTGCCGACGCCAAATATCTTGCGCGCCGTATCGTTCGCATGGCTTGGGAAGATATCGGCCTCGCTGATCCGCGCGCCATGCAGATTGCTAACGACGCCGCCAATACTTATGAGCGCTTAGGCTCCCCAGAAGGCGAGTTAGCACTGGGGCAGGCGGTCATCTATCTGGCGATCGCCGCTAAAAGCAATGCCGGCTATAACGCCTTTAATCAGGCGATGGCGTTTGTAAAGCAAGACAAATCGCGGGAAGTGCCGGTGCATCTGCGGAATGCCCCCACCAAGCTAATGAAAGAACTTGGTTATGGTCATGCCTACCGTTACGCCCATGACGAGCCGCACGCCTATGCTGCTGGCGAGACCTACCTGCCGGACGACATGCCTGATCCTGGTTGGTATGCCCCTGTGCCGAGGGGCATGGAAGTCAAAATTGCTGACAAGCTTGCGTGGTTACGGGACTTAGATAGTAAAGCGCGGAATAACGGCTAAATAAGCGCACCTAACACGATTAAGTGGCACGAAGAATAAGCGCCACAGCAAACCTTTTATCCAATCAGATCAGGCCAGTGCCGCTCATCTTTGGCAAGCGCTACATTGCGCTGGAATAAAGTGCATGCAAGATGCTCCACGTCCGCTGTAATTGATTGCATAAAGACTTCGCAGCCTTTAGTAAGTCTAGGCTTTTCTACGCACTTCGACGAAAATGTTTCCCATCGAGTGGAGCGCTCGAACATACCAGTAATTTAAGCCGAGCTAATCTGGACTGGGACAGTACAAATTTTCGATGGTATAAAGGGAATAATTGCAGAAGAAAAGCGGGTATTAACGAAAAATTTCAAAAAAACACAGAATTATCTTAGTTCAAGGTAGATTTTATTTTAATAGCCGTGGCATGATAAAAAAATGATTGAGGAGCGGCATGTTTACAATGAATCAGTACATCGCGCGGCGCCAGAATTTAAGGCAGCAGTTCTCATCCGGATTGCTGTTAATTTTGGGGAATTCTGATGCATCGATCAATTTTTCGCACAATAATTACTGGTTTCGTCAAGATTCTTCGTTTTCTTACTTATTTGGACTGAATAGCCCCGATGTGGTGGGCATCATTGATATCGACGCAGGAATCGATATCTTATTCGGCGACGCCGCAAACGTCGATGCAGTGATCTGGGCCGGACCGCAACCGTCGTTGGTAGCGCTAGCGGGCGAAGTTGGCGTCACTACCGTCATGCCAATGCATGCGCTGGCGGACATCCTGGAGAGCGCGCAAAAAGCGCACCGCACAATCCACTACTTGCCACCATATCGCGGCGATTCCATTCTTACCCTGTCCCGTTTATTACGCTGCACGCCGGAACAAGTATCGATCAATACCTCCGCGGCCCTGATCGCTGCGATCATTCATTTGCGCGAAATAAAAGAAGAACATGAAATCGCGGAAATCGAGTACGCGCTCTCCATTACCAAGAAAATGCACGTGGCAGCAATGCAGGCAACCAAGCCCGGTAAATTTGAATATGAAGTCGTCGGCATGATAGAAGGCATTATGCGGTCCCATGATTTGCATGGCGCTTATCCGGTCATTTTTACTCGTCATGGCGAGATTCTTCACAGTCGCCAGCATACCCAACAATTGGTCGCCGGTGATCTGGTCGTCAACGATTCGGGGGTTTCCAGTGCGTTAGGTTACGCCTCGGATATCACCCGGACGATCCCTGTCGGTGGAAAATTTAGTGCGCGTCAACGTCCTCTATATAACCTCGTGTTAGCAGCACAAGAGCGTGCCATCGCCGCCATTAAGCCAGCGGTAACGTATCTCGCGATACATAAACTGGCCGCCTTGGTCATCGTTGAAGGGATGATGGAGATGGGCTTCTTCAATGGCGATCCGCAGCAGGTCGTGGATTCGGGTGCTTACGCGATTTGTTTTCCGCATGGGGTAGGGCATCAACTTGGGTTAGATGTTCACGACATGGAAGGTTTGGGCGAAACCGCCGTGGGTTACGATGACAGCGTTACGCGCAGTGACTTGTTCGGTATGCGCAATTTGCGTCTGGCCAAACCCTTGCGCGCTGGCATGGTACTGACTGTGGAGCCGGGGATTTATTTTATCCCCACACTGATTAAGCGCTGGAAGGACGACGGCCTCCATGCCGCCATGATTAACTATGATCGATTTGGCGAGTATCTGGATTTTGGTGGTATTCGGATTGAAGATAACGTTTTGGTGACGACCACCGGCGCACGCGTGCTGGGCCCCGCAATTCCTAAAACCTGTGAGGCTGTAGAAGCTGCGATGGCAAGTTAATGGCCTCTAAAATAAAATACTAATTAAAATTATTAAATAAAAAAGGTTAAATAAGTTGGTTAACTGTAGTTAAGTGGCAGTTGTTTGCCCTTGCGGTACCCCTCATGATATTGCAATATCAACCATGGAAGAAATTGATGATGAAAAATGCAAAATTTGCTGCCAAAGTAGGTCTGGTCGCCGTGTTAAGCGTGTGCGCCGGACTTGCATCAGCTCAAGCGAAAAAAACATTAGTTTACTGCTCGGAAGCGAGTCCTGAAGGTTTTAGTCCGCAGCTGTACACGACTGGTAATACTTTTGACGCTTCTGCTATTCCAATATTTAATCGTCTGGTTGATTTTGAGATGGGAACAACCGCCATTAAGCCAGGATTAGCACTGTCCTGGGTTATTTCAGATGATGGCACGGTGTATACCTTCAAATTACGTAAAGGCGTGAAGTTTCATAGCAACGCCAAATTCAAGCCAACACGAGATATGAACGCCGATGACGTCGTGTTCACATTTGACCGCATGGGCAATCCTGCTAATCCTTTCCACACGCTGGAGCGCGGGCAATCGTTTGGCTATTATTTGGATATGGGTCTAAACAACATTATCGATAAAGTTGAAAAAGTCGATGACAGCACCGTGCGCTTTAAGCTTAAGCATGCAGAATCACCGTTCCTTGCCGATCTGGTCATGTATTTTGCATCGATCTATTCCGCCGAATACGCGGCGCAACTGGACAAGGCGGGTACGCGCGAATTGCTTGATCGCGACCCTATCGGTACCGGTCCGTTTGAATTTGTATCGTATCAAAAAGATGCGGTTATTCGCTACAAGGCATTTGAGGGGTATTGGGACGGACGTCCTAAAATCGACAATTTGATTTACGCTATTACGCCTGACGCATCGGTACGCTTTGCCAAGCTAAAAGCTAACGAGTGTCAGGTGATGTCGTATCCCAAGCCAGCCGATTTGGCAGCAATGAAAGCAGATAAAAACATTAATCTGATTTCAAAGCCGGGCATGAACATTGGCTATATTGCTTTTAACGTAGAAAAGAAGCCGTTCGATAACAAGCTGGTGCGACAGGCATTGAGCATGGCAATCGATAAAGAAACGATACTCAAAACGGTGTATCAAGGCGCGGGCCAGGTCGCTAAAAATCCTATTCCCCCAACGCTTTGGTCATACAACGATAAGATCAAGGACTATCCGTACGATTTGAAAAAAGCCAAAGAATTGCTGGCCAAAGCCGGTTACCCGAACGGCACAGAAATCGAAATGTGGTATCTGCCGGTCCAGCGCCCGTATAACCCCGACGGTAAGCGTATCGGTGAGCTGATTCAGGCGGACTGGGCAAAAATCGGTGTCAAAGTCAAACTGACGACTTACGAATGGGGCGAATATCTCAAGCGTAGTAAGCAGGGCGACCAGCAGTCGATGATGTTCGGCTGGTCGGGTGACAACGGCGATCCGGATAATTTCTTCGGTAACCTATTGAGCTGCGACGGGGTCAAGGGTGGCGGCAACGTATCGCGCTGGTGCAATAAGGATTTTGACGCGCTGGTTCAAAAAGCCAAGCTGGTTTCCAAACAAAGCGACCGCGCCGCGTTATACGATAAAGCGCAGGTCATTGCGCACGAAGAAGCACCGTGGATCGACATCGCACATTCGGTAGGTTTTGTGCCGGTTCGCAAGAATGTAGTGGGTTTCAAAATCCCGGCGACGCCATATAGTTTCTATTTTGATAAAGTTGATATTGTTAAGTAAAGTACCGTAGCACAAAGAAACTGAAGTCATTCCGACGTCGAGCAACTGGGACTGGCCCTTTATAACCTTCGGGTGCTGCGCTGGGATTGACTTTAGTTTTTTATAGCAAACTACTTCTGCAACACCAGCCTTTTTCGGGCAGGCAAGGCGTCCAGATGGCATCGACTGGCATGCTCTTTAGGGCATTTGATGATAAGCGCCGTGCAATATTCGCGAGGTGCACGGGGCTTCGAAATAAGTCTACTATCTGATGCACGGTTCTTTAACTTTTCTGCCTATATGGTCACAAATCGCCATGTCGGCCGCGTGGAAGTAAAAAACGCTTACGAGGCATCTTTCATTTTCATGCGCTGCGCTTTTTATTGAATAGGCAACCCTATGTTTGGATTTTTGTTGCGACGTGCAGCGTTGGTCATACCGACTTTTCTTGGCATCACCTTGCTAGTATTTTTATTGATTCATATGATCCCCGGAAATGTGGTGGAAGCCATATCCGGTGAGCGGGGTATGGACCCGGTGCGCTATGCGCAGATGATGAAAGAGTTCGGCCTCGACAAGCCGTTATATGTGCAATATTTTACTTATCTCGGACAAGTATTTCATGGCAACCTTGGTATGTCCGTTACCACGCATGAAACTGTACTGTCTGAATTTTTGACCTTGTTTCCTGCCACACTGGAACTTTCGATTTGCGGCATGTTATTGGCTCTGATCATCGGTGTTCCCGCTGGTATTCTGGCCGCTGTCAAGCGCAATACCGTCCTTGATTATTCGGTGATGGGCGCGTCGCTTACCGGTTATTCCATGCCGGTATTCTGGTGGGCCTTATTGTTGATTCTGTTGTTTTCTGTGACGTTGGGCTGGACACCCGTATCCGGACGCATTGATCTGCTATTCGATATTCCACCCGTCACCGGTTTTATGTTAATCGATACGTTGCTAGCGGGCGATACCGGTGCCTTTAAATCGGCACTATCGCATTTGATATTGCCGACGATTGCGCTTGGTACTATTCCGTTGGCAGTGATTGCGCGTATGACACGATCGGCGATGCTGGAAGTTTTGCGCGAGGATTATGTCCGGACTGCCCGCGCCAAAGGGTTGTCTACGTGGCGCGTCATTGGTATTCATGCGCTGCGCAATGCGTTGATTCCTGTCGTGACGGTGATCGGTCTGCAAGTCGGCACGCTATTGGCGGGGGCGATTTTAACCGAGACCATTTTCTCGTGGCCCGGTATCGGCAAATGGCTGGTCGGCGCGATTCAGCGGCGTGATTATCCGGTAGTGCAGGGGGGGATTTTGCTTTCTGCTACCATTATTATCATCGTCAACCTGGTCGTCGACTTGTTGTACGGCGTGATCAATCCCCGCATCCGGCACAACGCATGAATACTACTACCTCTCTCCAAGTTGAGACTCCAGGCGATGTTGCTGACATCGCTGAAATCGCGGTCACTGCGCCGCCACATGGGCTGAAAGAATTTTGGGGCTATTTCAGCCAAAATCGTGGAGCAGTAATGGGCTTGATAATCGTTTTTATCATCGTGCTGGCAGCCTTGTTTGCCGATGTGATTGCCCCGCATTCTCCGATTGAGCAATTTCGGGAGGCAACACTGGTACCGCCCGTCTGGCAAACCGGCGGTTCCGCCAGGTTCCTGCTCGGCACTGATCCGGTCGGTCGGGATATGTTATCGCGGCTGATCCACGGCGCGCGCTTGTCCTTGATAATCGGACTGGTTTCGGTCTCGTTGTCGCTCATACTCGGCATAGTGCTCGGTCTGATGGCCGGTTATTTCCGCGGCCTCATTGAAGTGGCAATCATGCGCTTGATGGATATCATGCTGGCGCTTCCAAGCCTGTTACTCGCGGTCGCGGTCGTCGCTATTCTGGGACCGGGACTAATAAATGCGATGTACGCCATTGCGATCGTGATGTTGCCGCATTATGCGCGGCAGACCCGCGCCGCAGTCATCGGAGAATTGGCAAAGGATTACGTTAGCGCGTCCCGTATCGCTGGCGCGGGCACCACGCGGATTATGTTTAATTGCGTGCTACCAAATTGTGCCGCGCCGCTCATCGTGCAGGCCACGTTGGGATTTTCTACCGCCATTCTCGATGCTGCGGCACTCGGCTTTCTTGGGCTGGGCGCACAGCCGCCGACTCCCGAGTGGGGATCGATGCTTGCCAGCGCGCTGGAGTTTATCCAGAGCGCATGGTGGGTTGTGACGTTCCCGGGGCTGGCAATTTTAGTTTCGGTACTTGCGTTCAATTTGATGGGCGACGGGTTGCGTGATGCACTCGATCCTAAATTGAAGCGTTGATGACAACCATTACACAGCGAGTACCCATGGCATTGTTAGAAATCAAAAACCTTGAGGTAAAGTTTGGATCGACAACTTCTCCTTTTACCGCCGTCGACGGCCTCGATTTAACCATTGAAGCCGGCGAAGTCGTCGGCATTGTGGGCGAGTCAGGATCCGGCAAAAGCGTCACATCGCTGGCGCTGATGGGATTGATCGATTATCCGGGTCGCGTCAATGCAGAGCGCATGGCGTTTGATGGCCGGGACTTGCTAACTATGCCGGAAAAGCAGCGCCGTCGATTGTTGGGCAAGGACATCGCAATGATCTTTCAGGACCCGATGACAAGCCTGAATCCATCCTTCACCGTTGCCTATCAACTCATCGAGACTTTACGTGTACACCAGGGTGGCTCCAATAAAGAATTGCGAGAACGGGCGCTGGCCTTATTAAAACAAGTTGATATCCCCGACCCTGAACGGCGTCTCGACGCCTATCCGCATCAACTATCCGGCGGCATGAGCCAGCGCGTCATGGTGGCCATCGCTATCGCATGCAATCCGCGCCTGTTGATCGCGGATGAACCAACCACGGCGCTAGACGTTACCGTTCAAGCCCAGATGCTGGAACTTTTGTTGCAGTTGCAGCGTGATCGCGGCATGGCGCTGATGTTGATTACACACGATCTGAGTGTGGTGGCGCAGACGGCGCAGCGGGTAGTCGTGATGTACGCCGGACAGGTGCTGGAAACCGGTCCGGTGCCAGCAATATTTCAGGCACCGCAGCATCCATACACGCAGGCGTTGCTCGCAGCGCTGCCCGAGCACAATATCGGCCGTGATCGTTTGCAAACCATCCCCGGCGTCGTGCCCGGTCTGTATGACCGGCCAACAGGCTGCTTACTTAGTCCGCGTTGTCGATACGCAGTCACCCGCTGCAGTCAGGAGCGCCCGCGCCTGACGGGTAATTCCGGGGCGCTGGTACGATGCCATTTCCCGCTGGATGGTGAGGGTAATCCGACCAACGGCTGGGTGCCAACACCTAATTTTGTAGATCCGGTTTTTGTAGATCCCGTTAAGGCTCAACCATTATTTGATACTAAAATAGCCAACCAACCAGATAGTAGGACGGTTTTATGACGACTACGATACCGCTGACATCAGTGTCACAGATAATCAGCCCGCCGAACGTGTTACTTGAAGCCAAAAATCTTCGTAAGCATTACAACGTTTCGCAAGGATTTTTTAAGCCCAAGGCAACCGCCAAGGCGCTTGACGGCGTGTCGTTCAGTCTCAATCCGGGCAAAACCTTGGCGGTAGTCGGGGAATCCGGTTGCGGCAAATCCACGCTGGCGCGGCAGATCACCATGATCGAGCCGCCGACCGATGGCGAGTTATGGATGGACGGCGTCAATATTGCCGACGCCGACCGGGCAATGCTTAAGCGCGTGCGCCCTTTGGTGCAAATGGTATTTCAAAATCCGTACGCCAGCCTCAATCCGCGCAAGAAAGTCAGCGCGATGCTGGAAGAACCGCTGATTATCAATACCCATCTGAGCAAATCCCAACGCGCCGAAAAAGCGCAGGCGATGATGGCCAAAGTGGGGCTGCGCCCTGAGCACTACAATCGCTTTCCGCATATGTTCTCCGGCGGCCAACGACAACGGGTCGCCATCGCACGCGCATTAATGCTCGATCCAAAAGTCATCGTTGCCGATGAACCGGTGTCGGCACTGGATGTCTCGATTCAGGCGCAGGTACTGAATTTGCTAATGGATTTGCAAGATGCCACCGGCGTAGCCTATCTGTTTATTTCGCATAATCTTTCGGTGGTGGAGCACATCGCCGACGAGGTGCTGGTCATGTATTTGGGTAAAGCAGTTGAACATGGCGGCAAAAAAGATATTTTTAGTCGGCCAATGCACCCTTATACCAAAGCATTGTTAGCGAGCACGCCAAGGCTGGATCCAGCCCAGCGCCAACAAAAAATGATGTTGCCCGGGGAATTGCCATCGCCACTGGCACCCCCGCCCGGATGTAGCTTTAATAATCGTTGCCCGCACGCAATCGCACTGTGTCGTGAAATTATCCCGCCATTGGAAGAGTTTGAGGGGCGTCTGGTCGCCTGTCATAGGGTCGCGGAGATTAATTAAAGGCATTGATCACGGAATGCTGATATTTGCCGACGTGCCGTTCGGCTGAATACACCGGTAGTGCAGGTTGCGGACGACGAAAGTCCTGGCGGAAATCGTGCCTTTTATTATTGCTATACCCCACGCAGCATCGCAAAAAGAAAACGTTTGGTGCTGATTGGTTATCACCTACGCGCAATGCGGGCTTAGCTTGGTACAATGGCGGCTATCCCATTAGTGACTTAACATTAGTGACTTAACTTTAGGTCCGCACATCCCATGATCGACATCCAACTTCTCCGCAAAGACATCGCCTCCGCCGCCAGCCGTTTAGCTGCGCGCAAATATCAGCTCGACGTTGACGCGTTTAACACACTGGAAGCGGAGCGCAAGCAAATTCAGACCCGTACCGAAGAACTGCAAAGCCAGCGCAATCAGTTATCCAAGCAAATTGGCATGTTAAAGGGCAAAGGCGGAGATGCTACTGCGGTCATGGCAGAAGTTAACGGTATCGCCGAAGAATTGAAGACTTCCGCAACGCGACTGGAACAGGTACAAGATCAGTTCAGCAGATTTTTGGAAATCATCCCCAACCTACCGCACGAGTCCGTTCCGGTTGGAATAGATGAGTCCGGTAACGTCGAGGTTCGCAAGTCAGGCACGGTACCCGTATTTGATTTTGAGGCGCGCGACCACGTGGATGTCGGTGCCGGTGTCGGCCTTGATTTTGACGTCGCCGCCAAATTGACCGGATCGCGTTTTTCTGTGATGAAGGGCGGGATCGCCCGCTTGCATCGCGCATTGGCGCAATTCATGCTCGACACCCACACGGCTGAGCATGGCTATACCGAGTGTTACACGCCTTATATCGTCAACGCAGATTCATTGCGCGGCACCGGCCAGTTGCCTAAATTTGAAGAAGATTTATTTGCGGTCAAAAAGGGCGGACAAGAAGGCGGGCAGGGCGCAGATAGCGCAGCGCTTTATCTGATCCCGACTGCGGAAGTCCCGCTTACCAATCTTGTTCGTGATGAAATCATCGCAAGCGAAGCCTTGCCTATGAAGCTGACCGCGCATTCACCTTGCTTCCGCTCCGAAGCTGGCAGTTACGGCCGCGACACCCGTGGCATGATACGGCAGCATCAGTTCGATAAAGTCGAAATGGTACAAATAGTCAATCCGGAAACCTCCTACCAAGCGCTGGAAGAAATGGTCGGCCATGCTGAAGTTATTCTACAAAAGCTCGGCCTGCCATATCGGGTAGTTTCTCTGTGCACCGGCGACATGGGTTTTGGCGCGGCCAAAACCTACGATCTGGAAGTCTGGTTGCCCGCCCAAAAAACCTATCGCGAGATTTCCTCGATATCGAATATGGAAGCATTCCAGGCCCGCCGCATGCAAGCCCGCTTCAGAAACGCACAAGGTAAAACTGAATTACTGCACACGTTGAATGGTTCAGGGCTAGCGGTAGGCCGCACGTTGGTCGCGATACTTGAGAATTATCAGCAAGCTGATGGAAGCGTTGAAATCCCAGCCGTATTGCATCCGTACATGGGCGGTATTACACGCCTGATGCCGACGGTTTAAGGCCGACGATTTGCGAATGAATTTATTTAATCGAAAGCATGAATTTGAAAGAATATTAATTTGCAGACGGAGACTTAAAAAGCTGTTTCGTAGACAAGATATTCTGCTATAATCTTGTGCTTTGCTGCAGACCACGCAGCAAATCGACCAATTAGGAGAAGTGGCAGAGTGGTCGAATGCGCCAGACTCGAAATCTGGTTTACAGTTTCGCTGTAACGTGGGTTCGAATCCCACCTTCTCCTCCAAGACAATGTCTTATGATGTCCATATAAGTCCAATAGCCCGCCTCCGCCATAGAGCAGACGCGGGTTTTTTGTCGCCTACTGTCCAGCGTTGTCCATTTACATCCACGTTTTTTGCATCCATACTTGAGCACATGGATGCACCTCAAAACTGACATGGATGCAAGATGCCAAAACTCGCCACCCCTCTCACGGATATTCAAGTCAAAAGTGCAAAGCCCAAAGACAAGTCCTACACGCTGGCAGATGGTGGAGGCATGTATTTGGAGGTTTCCCCGCTCGGTTCCAAAATTTGGCGCATGGCTTACCGCCAGCCCAACGGAAAAAACACCCGATTAACTTTTGGAGCATATCCCGCCGTAACGCTCTTAGCTGCCAGGAAGAGGCGCGATGAAGCCCGGGCATTGAGGGAAGCAGGAACTGATCCGGCACAAGCTCGACGGATCGACAAAAGCAACAAAGCGACTCTTAGCGCGAACACTTTCGAAGTTGTGGCCCGGGAGTGGCATACACACAAGCTTGATACTTGGAAAGCCCAAACGGCGACAAACATCTTGCATAGGCTAGAGGTGGATGTATTCCCTTTAGTCGGCAAGCACCCAATAGCCACCATCAAAGCGCCCACGATGCTAGACGTGCTTCGCCAAGTGGAAAAGCGCGGTGCTCTAGATATGGCGAAGCGGTTGCGACAAGTCTGCAGTCAGATATTCGATTATTCGGTAGCTTCCGGTAGAGGTGAAGTCAATCCGATGCCAAGCCTTAAAGGAGCACTTAAGCATTCTGAATCAGGTAACCATGCTGCCATCACGGCGGACGGACTGCCGGAATTTATTCGCGCCTTCGAAAAGATCGAGGGCCACATGTACCCGCCGACGAAGGTTATGTTCCGTCTAATGATGATGATCTTTGTTCGCACCAGCGAGTTGATCGAGACGCCATGGTCCGAAGTCGATCTTGTCAATGAGTCGTGGATTATCCCTTGGCAGCGTATGAAGATGGGCAAAAGGAAAGTTAAGCCCCGCAAGGTGGATCATCACGTGTTCCTGCCGACTCAGGGATGGGCGCTATTGCATGAGCTGCACACTTTCACTGGCGGTAATAAACATCTGTTCCCCAATATGCGTGACCCGACAAAGCCAACCAGCAATGGCACCATCTTGGCAGCTATCAAGCGGATGGGCTACACCGGCAAGATGACTGGTCACGGGTTCCGGTCATTAGCGATGGGCGTTATAAAAGAACGTCTAGGCTATCGGCATGAGGTCGTGGACCGCCAGTTGTCCCACGCATCAGGCGATGCTTACGGCGAGGCATACGACCGTGCCCTTTTCCTGGATGAGCGCAAGGTCATGATGCAGCAGTATGCCGATTATCTTGAAAATGTCGCTGGAGGCATAGTAATTGCCGGTAAGTTCGGAAAAGCCGTCTAGCCGCTATGGAGACACGTCTAGCGGCTAAGATATACCGTCCAGCCGCTAGACGATCTAGCCACCTGATGCCGCACATCTAATCTTGCTCTATTCGCTACTTGGCGATAACGAGCAAAGGTTAGACAATCATGGCAACACACACTATCACACCAGCAGTAACCCTAGCAGATACCCCACCCAAATCCCTTCCGCTTGATGGCATGAGCTGATGGAGTCAGATCGCCCAGTTCTCCAGTATGTCGGGAAAAGTACCGGCAACTGACGATAGCGGGCAAGGCACCGCAAGCTATCAGGTTTTCCCCTCGTTGCACGGCCTACAGTAACCGGGAGCTTCACCGCTTCTTTGCAGACCCACTAAATTACAACGTGGAGGTCAAATAATGGCCGCTATGAACGTTATCAAAATCGCTGACGTGGCCATCCAATAGGACCAGCAGGGCCGGTATCAAGTGTGGAAGCTGCGCGCTTGGCAAAAATTAACCTCACCCTGCAAGCAAAATTCCTGAGATTTCATCGTGGGAGCGCGCGGTAAAAATTAAGTCACCTTCGATAGCTTCGCCGGTGAAGGTTGCGAGCATCACGACAGATGTCAGCAAAACTGCTTTGATCTAGCAACCCCCGAGAACACTAAAATGGTGTTCTCGATAAAGCTTCAACGAGCTAATGTATTACTTTTTCATTTTATCAGTGAGTCTGGCCGCTATTTTTTCTGCAAGCGCCTCGATCTCCTTTTCCTTAAGCCCTGCAACTATTTCAAAGCTTTGCTGAAGTCGATCAACGACCTCAGCAGTCAGCGTACGGTTATTTTTTGCGGCGGCATCCTCAATTTGCTCTTTGAGCTCAACCGGGAGGCGCAGATTCATCTGTGGGTCATTTCTAGCCATACCGAAGAATAATACAGCACGGTGCTTGCGCACAATGAAGCACGGTGCTATAGTATCACCGTGCTTCATCCGTTAGATGGTGTTGATTTGTAATTTTACCAATTCCGAAAGGGGGTCATATGGAAGGCGCGAGAAAAATTCCTACTTTGCAAGTTCGATTGCCAGAACAATTAAAAGTTTGGCTGAAGCATAAATCTGTCGATAACAGACGTAGTCTAAACAGCGAGGTGGTCACGCGATTGGAAGAAAGCAGAGCGATGGAATTGTCTCAGTTGCAGCGAGACTCAGTCAAAAGGCAGTAATGTAAAAAGTGGCAGTAACGATGTATCAGCACCGTTGCTGCCGATCAAAAGCACAAATTAGAGGTTTGTCCAAATGACCAGCAATAATAGCACTGCAAATGAAGTACATCAAAAACCATCGGCTAGCGTAAAGCAACGCACTACCGAACATGAGCAAATAGCGAAACCTACAAAGCCAGCGCAGTACACCGCCCTGCAGGGTGCTAAAGATGCGGTCTTGGTAGCGGAGATTGGCTACAGCTGCATCAGCGATAATATCAGCCCCATCATGGCCGCCCTTGAGGCACTGGCTTCTACCGATGGCATGACCGGTAAGGATTTGGTCAAGAGACTTGACTCAATAAAAAATCTTGCGCGATTCGGTGTTCGTGTGGCGGCCGACATGGAAAATACATTGGACTCCGAGCGCGAAGCTATGCAGGACAAGCTGAATGCGCTAGAGGGAGCCTTGTCATGACCACTACGGCTAAAGCACTTAAAGATCACATTTCCGACGGCGGGAGTTTACTGACCCTCCTAAGTGGGATGGAAGCAGTCAGCCGGATGGTCGCAGCGGCATCATATGACGGAAAAATAGATAACGTCAGCACTGGTGATATTGCCTTTCTGCTGGCAGACTTGCTCAACGTTGTCAGCAGAATCGTTGAGGACTCTCAATAATGGCAAAGAACACCATCACGTCGGCACCAGTCGAAGCCGTAGCCGAGCCGTTCAAGGCTTTCCAATGGCAATACGGAAAATACGAGCACCACCATTCATTGCAGACCGCAGCCTTGGATATAGGAAAAGGCATTGCAACCATTCTCGAAATAATAGAGGCCGGTTTAGCGGCGCATGAGCACTATGAAACGCCAATGTTCAACGATAACGACCGTGCGAGTCTGCTGAGAATGGCGATTACGTCCGCGTCGTTACTGGCCGAGAAAGCATCTGGCGAAATCGAGTTCGAGAATACTCGGTTTCAGAAGGCGGCCGAATGATGGCGACTCTCACACCGCAAGAAGCCGCATTGATCTCTGCATTTAAAAGCATGGATAAGGAAGAGCGTGGATTGCTATTAATGGGCGCACAAAACGTTGCAGCCCAACGCATTAAAGCAAATCAACCTCATTTAACTTTGATCGTCGGTGGCCGCCCGTCGATAGCCGTAGTCCGGAAGGGGGCAGTATGAGTATTCTTTCCGATTCAAACGACTGGTGCGAGCGGCACCCGCGGTCCTGCCTGGCGATGATCATCACGCTGCTATTGTTGGTCAGCGCTCTATGAGTACCCTTCCTGATCCGCGTAAATCTAAGGCTAAAAATGAGGCAACTAATGGCAAAACGTGACTATGCCAAGGGATCTATCCCGTATGGGTTCGTTCCGGTGCCCAAGCAAATTATCCAGTCATCGGAATGGCAGGCGCTACCGCCGAGCGCGGTAAAACTTGCTATTGATTTGATGGGTCAGTACACCGGCAAGAATAATGGCCGGTTGTGCCCATCGATAACGGTCATGCGGCAATGCGGCTGGAAATCCAGTAAAACGCTGTTGGACGCCAAGAGCGCGTTATTGGAATGCCTTTTCGTGGTGCTGACTCGCAAGGGTCATCCACCAAGCACCCCGGAGTGGCTTGGCTTCACGTGGTGGAAGCTTGATTATGATCGGTGCATGGATATAGATCCGGCTAAATTCCCGTATTTAAACTTTATCAACATGATTCAAGAGAGCAATAAATCGGTCCCAACAAAATTAACTTCTGTAGTTCAGAATCTGAAGCGATTAGCCCCAAAACAGGCCTCTACTTGTTCAGTTTCTGAAGCGATGAACTGAAAATTTGAGGTCCATCACTTCAGTTTCTGAACAAGCGCCCATAGGAGAGTGCCTATTCTTTAATCACTTCAGAAACTGAACATGTTCTAGAGGTTGCCATCTGTAGGTGTTTTTCCTCTGTGGGTTTGTCCTTGAATTTATGGGGTAAAAGGGGTAAAGAAGTGCGAGCGGCCCAAACGATGACCCCAAATTGCGAGTCGTCATCGGTAGCTGGATGGCTTGATTCACCTTCTGGATTTCAAATCCACATGGCCGCCGGGGTATAACGGAAATTCGTTAGACCCCGGTCATTGACCACAGGCTTTAAGCGTTCGGTGGCGCTTGGCCCTCAACACAATCTTGGTCAGATTTGAAATCGGAGCGGTCCGCTAAGATTTGAGGTAAGTCGGATTTGAAATTGGACTTCGCATTCCATGGCGCTCTTGCTCGCGTTAAAAACGTGATCAAACGCCCGATCATCCCACCTTCAATTTGAGGATGGCGCACGTTACTGAAATACCAGTGGTTACGATTCAAACCCGATCAACCAATAAAGAAAGATTGAAACAAGGGGTTTCACGTGTGGCAAGATGAAACCCCTGTTTCACCAATATACCGATGGCAATCCAGATACCCGACCAGTTGCGCCGCCAAGTCCTCGACCTGCGTCGCGCCCATTCCTTGAGCCAGGTGGCTGAGATGACCGCGTTGCCGCTGGGGACCGTGAAAACGATATGCTCCCGCTCTGGAGAGTTTCGCGATAACCCGAAGCACCGGGAGTTATTCTCGCTGCCTCCCCTTAAGTTGAGCGCCAGTACCGATCTGGCTGTGCCGGAATTGCCGCCCCAGGAGGATGTTACCGGCGATAAGGAGGTTGACGCACTTCTGTGGCTGCGCTCAGTGATTAGCACTGGGCAGGCTGCGATGATCGAGAAGGCCATGCTGGGTGCCAGCAGGATCAAGACGCCGCTTGCCGAATTGGAGAAGCGTTATGCCAGCCACATGATGGCAAAGCATCCTGGATCGCTTAGTGCAGTGTTCGCATCAATCGGATTTGCTGATCTTGAGGATCTGGCCAAGAGGTGCGTCAAGAAGTTGAGTCGTAAGCAGGAGGCCCGCGCCCGATTTGGTGACGACCTATTTGAAAGCACCCAAGCGGAACAGTTTTGCATTGAGGCGCTTGAGGGGTTAGAGCGTGGAACTGGGTGGACGTTTGACCGGGTCAAGGTAGATACTCGGTTTGTGGCCCGCGCCGATCTGATGCCGCACACATTGAGCGACTGCCTGTACGAACTGGACTACTGGGATTGTTTGTATAAGATGCGAGCTGCTGTTGATGGTACCGGCGATCCGGCTGCCGAATCAACTGAGCGAGAAAGGTTTGCATTCCGTCGCCTGGCCCACATTCGCGCCAAAACAAAGGATGAGGCAATCGCCGTGTTTCGCTACCTATCGGACTCGGAGTATATGGATGAGACCGAAACCAATGACATTCTTTTGAATTTGATTGGCTAGCAGTCGGAAACAGGGTGTTTCAAGGATCGCATGACAAATGCCGCCATCGGCACAACTGTTAGTGAACGACAGGCACCGAAGGAAGGCCCGCTAGGATCTCCTCAAACCGCGTAAATTGATCCATCGCCTTCCGCGTGGCTGCCATCTCCGATTCTGGCGCGATAGAAATAATATGGTCACGGTACTTTTGGATCAACTGAAGAAGTGTTCCAGACTGATCTTGCGAAAGGGTTGAGCAGATAAATTGAAGCATTACATCTATGGCGATGACCTTTTCATAGAGATCCGAAATATCTATTTTTGATGTTTCTTCCACGGGAGTTTCTTTCGTTAAATTAGTTGCGCGAGAAACATTAACTTAACACATTAGAGACCGCCGTCCCGTTTACTTTGTGCCTTTGGCGGGATATGCATCAAAGGCTCCGGGCGTCTTAGACTTCCGTGCTCCTGAAACTTTAGGAACACGAATGCCAAAGGCGGGACGGCTCGGATCATCCCATCCGTCAATGGCGGTCAGGATGCCGATTGGGGGTTTCCCATAGCTGGACATACCTCCATGTCGAGCTTGGCTCGTTCGGACTTGAAATGTAGACGCAGCTCACATTTATAAATGCGGATTTTCCGTAATTAGATTGGTTAATACCCGTCATGCGGGTATTAAGATTTAAGCCACTTTAGAGACCGTCAGTTTGGCGTTTTGGAAGGGTAGCGTTTCAAACGCCACCCTCACGGCATCTGCTTTGACCGCGAGACTTGATTGCATTCGCCGGGAGATGATCCGAAAAACTCGGACCCATTCCACGGCGGCGATGGACCCGGAAAATCCACTGCTCAGGACTATAATCAATGCAAAGTCGGAACACGACCACCGTAATACAAGTTTAAATCTCAGCCTAGCCTTAGCGGGCAAAAAGTCGGCTCCTTCACCGATCTGGCTGAGACCCTTTTAAATGAAGCCGCTTGAAGGAGCGTATGCATGGAAAAGCCTGACTGGGCTAGTTGGCGAGATATGAATCATGTCGAACTCTGGCAATTCACTGCGCTATCGTTAGATGCAAGTCCTGCTGATGTAAAAACAATATACAACGGCAGGTTTGACAAATCTATTGATGAGCCATTTTGCAAAGAATTTGAGCGTCGCCTTAAAATTTTGGCTAATAACACCCCAATGTCCCTGCACCCGATGGCAAGGATAAACAAGAGTCTGGTGTATTCCCAGCCGATTTTTTTTCGAATAGGAACAAAACTAGCTGTCGAAAATTATGATTGGTCATTTCCTGATGAATTTAGGTCTATGGCCGAATTAGCAGATAAGGATAAACGTCCGGAAACGCCTTCCGCCAACTCAATGGAATTAATGCCACAACTAGCGCCAGTAAGCGAATCGGAGACGACCACAGCGCCGTTCACCGCTCAGAACATTGCCGCTGGATCGCCCGCCGAGAGTAGACCAGAACTAGACGGCGCTCCAGCTGTTGCGGCTGAATCAGTCAAACTAGCACAGTCCGTAGAAGAACTGGGTTTGTCGAAGCGAGAAAAGCAAATTAGAGTAATAGTCACCACGGCAGAAACGAAAGGATATAAAGTTCTAAGCATCGAGACCGGCAATAAAGCATTACTTCGTAAAGCATGTAAAACATCGCGGCCGGACCTGTTTGGCGCTGGTGATAATCCATTTGACGATGCTTGGGAAGTAGCAACTAGGTCAGACCCTCCACGTTTGCGCATGGCTGATCACGATAAATTTGCCAGGAGGTAGGGTAAAAATACCCCACATCCCCACTCTTGCGACCCCACTAGCACCCCAGTTTCTAATGCACTTCATCGGAGCGGAATAACCCGCTCTGGATTATCACTAATCCGATGAGGTGCAATAAATGTTTGAGACCCTTCCAAATACTGGCTACGTCCGCTTGCCAGCTGTTCTTCACGTTTATCCCGTTTCTAAATCTACCTGGTGGGCCGGAATTAAGTCGGGCAAGTTCCCCGTGGGGATTAAATTGTCTGAGCGTGTCACCGCTTGGAAGGTCGAAGATATTCGCGCCCTTATTGCCCAAGGCGGCGCGTAATGAGCCGCACACCACGTAAGCCCAAAACGAAAAAAGTCGCCCCCGGCAAAGGAAAAGCGACTTCTGGAAATCTTCAAAATAAAGTATTGCGGTGTGGCGAGAAGCATATCAGTAAGTTTCGTGAGGCGCTACGCCAAAAGAATCTTTTATTGTCGAGTACCAAAACCGAAACCCAGCTCGATACCCTTCTGAAAATATTGCAGTACCGCGGTGACGCTGGCGTCAACACTCCCGAGGGCGTAGGAATCGGTTTCGCCAGAATTGCAACTCGTGTTTTCGATCTTGAAATGCGCGGCTGGCGCATCGATACGCTGCGCGAGGATGTAATCACGGCAGATGGTCTGACGCATCGCGGAATCGCCCGGTACGTCTTCCGTGGTCGCCGCGTGGATTTCATTGATCCGCAGGGTGCGCTCGATCTGGGAGCGGCGGCATAATGGAAAAAATCGACACTATCCTGCTCGATACAATCCGTATCGATGGCGGCACCCAATCCCGCGCGGCCCTCAACGAAGCAACGATCGGCGAATACGCTGAAGCTATACGCGGTGGTGTCGACCTTCCGCCGATCATCACTTTTTTCGACGGAGCGAATTACTGGCTGGCTGATGGTTTCCACCGTTATCACGCGCACAAGGCGGCTGGTGCCATGGAAATCATGGCCGAAGTGCGCAATGGTCTATGCCGTGATGCCGTGCTGTATTCGGTCGGTGCCAATGCCTCCCATGGCCTGCGCCGCACGAATGAGGATAAGCACCGTGCCGTGAAAACTTTGCTTGGCGATGCTGAATGGGCCGCTTGGAGCCAAGAAAAGATCGCAAAAGCGTGCGGCGTTTCGACCGGCTTCGTTTCAAAGCTGGTAAATGAACCATCTCTTCATGGTGAAGGGATGAGTAAGCCAGCAACTCGCACGGTAGAGCGCAATGGCAAAGTGTACGAGCAAAACACGGCCAATATCGGCAAGGCCAAGCCGGTTGACGAACAAGTACCGCAATCCATCGAGATCAAACAATCTGCGACGCTGCCCGAAGTCGTCCCCGAGAACTTCGGCCCATCGCCAGAAGAAATTGCTTTTGCTGTCCGCGCCGAGGCCGAGCAGATGGACTATATCAAGAGCCTGCTCGCATCTGACGATGACCCGTTGGCAAAGACCCTAGCGGAATTAAAACAGAAGGGCTTGGAAATATCGGCGCTGAGATCGCAAAACGCCGGCCATCAAAATACAATCAACGACCAGATACGCATGATTAAGTCCTTGCGCTCGAAGCTGGAAAAATTGGAGCGCGCAGCATGAACGCGACCTTATTTGAAAAAGAGGCGCCATGCTACGCCAGTACGTCATTCCCAGAGCCGCGCCCGTTCCAATCGACTGCCCACGATGCGCTGCGCAAGGGGCTTAAGGCTGGGCACAAAAACCAGTTGATCATGGCGCCGACCGGCGCCGGCAAGTCGTATTTAGGCCTGCGCATCGCACACGAGGCGCTGCTGAAAGGCCGACGCGTAATCTTCGTGTGTGACCGCACGACGTTGATCAATCAGACCAGCGAGGCGGCCGACAAGTACGGCTTGTCCGTGCACGGCATCATTCAGGCCAACCACTGGCGATTCAATCCCGATGTGCCGTTTCAAATCGCGAGCGCGCAGACGCTGAAGAATCGCGGATGGCCAGACGCTGACGTCATTATCGTGGACGAGGCTCACACGCAGTTGAGCGTATGGACCGAGCATATTAAAACGTGCCGTGCCGCAGTGGTGGGGTTGTCGGCGACGCCGTTCTCTGATGGTCTGGGCAAGTTGTTTAGTAATTTGATAAACGCGGTCACGATGAATGAATTGACCCTGTCCGGCGTACTGGTACCGATGAAGGTATTTAGTTGCACCAAGACCAATATGGACGGAGCAGCGATAGGCGGAGGGGAATGGACGGACAAAGCCGCAGAGGAACGCGGTATGGAAATTGTGGGCGATGTCGTTGTCGAGTGGGTCAAATACGCAGAGGACCGAAAGACCATTGTATTTGGCGCAACGATAGCGCATTGCGAGGAGATATGCCGCCAGTTTAACGAAGCTGGGATCATGGCTGCAATGTTCACTTCTAAAACAGATGCAATCGAACGCGCGGAACTGTTAACCGAGTACAAACAGCCCGATTCAGCACTCAAGATTCTGGTAAGTGTCGAAGCGCTTGCCAAGGGCTTCGATGCGCCGACCGTTGGGTGCGTAGTTGACTGTCGCCCGCTGCGCAAGTCGCTGAGCACTTTTATGCAAATGATTGGCAGGGGGCTGCGAAGCTCCCCCGAAACTGGTAAGACCGATTGCATTCTATTGGATCACAGCGGCAATATTCTGCGGTTCATGGATGATTACAGCGACATTTATTACAACGGCCTAGAAGCACTCGATGCCGGTGACAAATTGGACAAAGTGATTCGCCGTGAGGAGAAGGTCAAGGAACCAAAAGGTTGTCCGTCATGCGGCTTCTTTCCGTTCGCTAAGCGCTGCATTTCCTGTGGTCACGAGGCGACGTCTACTTCGATGGTGCAAGTGGAAGCAGGGGAAATGCGAGAGGTCATGCTTGGCAAGAAAAAACTTGCTGATGACACTTACCATCTTTGGGATCAGCTGTGCACCTACGCCGTCGGAAACAGCGCGCCTGAAAAGCAGCGAGGCCGCGCGTCGCATCTTTACAAGGATATGACGGGAGATTGGCCGCCCGCTGATTTTAAATTTGATGCGTTGGCCAATACGCCGATCACCCGCAATGTGATGAATAAAATCAAATCGAAGAATATTGCATTCTCGCGCGGGTCGGCAGCATGACGACCGCCAAAGCAGCGGGCGCGCTGTCGTTTGTGCCGCCGCATGATCGCGACCTCTGGGTGCGTATGGCGATGGCGATCAAGTCCGAATTTGCGGAAGATGGGTTTGATGCCTGGGACACCTGGAGCCAAGGTGCGGAGTCCTACAACGAGAAGTCAGCCCGTGCCGTGTGGCGGAGTATCGGTACCGCAGGGAAAATCGGTATCGGCTCCCTGTTTCACGAAGCGGCGGCCAATGGCTGGAGGGACAACGACCAGCCGCGCGGCCCGCTCTCCGCTCAGGAAGAAGCAGAAAAACAGCGAGCCCGGGCTGTACGCGATGCAGCGACAGCTGAGGAGGAGATCCGCAAGCAGCGGGGTTACCGCGCCGCCGCCGAGGCATCACAAAAGCTAATCGACCTGTGCACGCTGGAAACGCACTACTACCTCAACGCCAAAGGCCTGCCGGCTGCAGTCGGTCTGGTTGCCGATCACGTCTTAATCGTCCCCATGCGCAATCTGGAAACCAATCAGCTGCAAGGTATGCAGTCAATCGAATGGATGCCCGAAGAACGCCAGTGGGAAAAGAAGATGGCGTTCGGCATGAGGGCGAAAGGCGCGGTACTTCGGCTTGGCAACAGGAACGCCGCAGAGACGTTTCTGTGTGAGGGCTATGTGACTGGCCTATCCATTGAAATGGCGCTGCGCAGACTGCGTTTAAACGCCTCTGTGCTGATTTGTTTTAGCGATTCCAATATGGCGCATGTAGCTGAAATGGTCCAAGGGCGTGCATTTGTGTGCGCGGACCATGATGTATCGGGCGCCGGCGAAAAGGCGGCGAAGAAAACCGGTCTGCGGTACTGCATGAGTGACGCGATCGGTGAGGACGTCAACGATCTGCATCAGCGCGCGGGGTTAATGGCGCTGTGCAAATTAATCATTGATGTCCGTATGAGGAGCAAGTAATGGTTGTCCCAAAGAAGAAAAAAGCCGACATTTGGATGCCGCTTTACGTGTCGGATTATCTGTCCGACACCATGCACCTGAACACCGAACAGCACGGCGCTTATTTGCTATTGCTGATGGCTGCATGGAAGTCTGAGGCGCGACTGCCGAATGATCCAGAGCAGCTGCAGGCAATTTGCAGGTTAAGCCCCGCTAAGTGGAAGGCGAGTGAATCGGTTTTAAAGAGATTTTTTCATATCACTCCTGAATATTGGATCAATAACCGACTACGGGAGGAGATGGAAAAAGCAATAAAGAACACTGAGGCAAAGACCGTTTCTGGCATAAAAGGGGCGGCTGCCAGATGGCAAACGCATAGCGAAGGCATGACGAATTGATGGCGAACGCATAGCAAAGCTTTAACGAAGTGATGCACCTTCACCTTCACCTAACTTACCTAACGGTAGTTATGACTTCAACAGCAAAGGCGTCCCATGAAACAGGTTCAAAAGCAAGATCAAAAACAACAGCAAACCCGGCCGAGCCGGAAGCCATTTCAACGTATCGCATCGACAAGCAAACCGGGAACGCAGGTTGACGGGCGACCCGGAAGGTTCCCTAAGCTAACCAACACGGCCCGGGCGGAAGTATTGGCTGTCTTGCTGGCATCGGAGGACATGACCGGCGTTGAAAGTATCTTTCAAAATCGCAATGCCAGTCTCAATACCGTCATACGGGTACTGATGAGAAAGTACGGATGGCCAATTGAGCGCCGCGACTTCCCAACCAATATCGCCGTGGGCAGAGCTGGATGGGCTTCGACGTGGAGTCTGCCGCAGGGGGTGGTGGAGGTCGCCCTCGCTGCCGGTGGACGTGACTGGCTAAGCGGGGTGATGGCATCAAGAGCCGCCAGATCCGCCCGAAGCCGCGGCGTGGAGTGGCGTCACCCGGACTCATTTCGGCGAACGATTGGCGGTCAATATGAATGAACGTGAAATTATTACGGCCGCCCTTCGCTGGCATAACGCCCGAAACCATCGGCTCCTGGTGGGTGCCCAGAAGCGCCGCGCCGATGAGTTGGATGCGTTCACGGGTTTGTACCTTCAAGTTCAGACCTCCCGGCAACTTACCCACGCCAAGCGCGTTGAGCAGGCCGCCCTGCGCATCTTGGCAAAAGCCTGCAAGGAACACCGCGGCCACCTTGAAATGGTCGAGGACGCCGATCTAGTGATCGAAGGGCGCTTCATTGAAATTGAAATGAGTGCGCAATCCATACAAGGAGAGAACGATGATTAACGGTTTATCTAACTCAGGACTGCTCAAATCTGAGCGCTCCCCGAACATGCAACGTCACACAGTTAAGGAGTAAACCGATATGGGCTTCAAAACAATTCCATGTAAGTGCCCGGTCTGCGGCAAAGCATTTAAAGCAGAGGCGTATCAATTGAGGGCGCGCATACCCTGCTGTTCGCGGACCTGTGAGCAGGAGAGACGACACAAGGCCAGCCGAGATGCCAAATGGCTGAAGTCAATCGCTCTATATAGGCAAATAGGCGTTTGAGTAGTGAATGAGTTCGACAATCATTCTCATTAATGATCAAACTCGGGGCCCAGGGGACGGGGTAAATTGTCGCTGATACCCGCCTGATTACGGAACTGGCAAAACGTCTGGACTCTGGGCCTCCGCAACGTTACGGAAGGGCTAATTACGGGGAGGGTGCTTTGTAGTGTAGGTGCGGGTGCGGTCTATCTCCGCATTTACGGAGATGCGCATTGCGGGCACTTCGCGTGCAGCGGGCCGGCCTGAACTCATCATGGTGGGCGTTCGCACCTGCACGGCCTTTACCGCCGCACACATGGATCATGTGATCGATCACATGATAGGCATCAGTCCGATTATCCTGAGCGGACTCGGTGGGGTAACATCGTGTGACCGCACCTCGTGCTTATGAACTGGGCCGATTACCGGAGCTGACTACACGCGGTAACAGCCTGTGACCGCTTTGACGAATAGGGGGCGATTGCTCCCAGCGGGCTACACACTCGCCCAAAACGTTTTCGGCGAAGTCGGCCTGCTGTTCTTTAATCCCCTCCTGCATAGCTATATTCTGATTACTAAACATAAAAGGGTTCAATGCCGCTTCGCACATGGGAACGATTCTCTGAGGGCATCGATCATCAAGTTGCTTGCCACCTCACCCCATCTTGCGGGCCTCTCATTTACATACTTCTTTACGATCGCAACAACTTGCTCGCTACTTGCATTGGCTGGACTACAAAACAAATAACCGCTATAGCCATCGTAAGTGGCTATAGCGTAGCCTACCAGTAGAGCCGAGTACCAATAATCATCAGATTGGGCTCGATTTTCAGCGATGCGATCACCAGCCCGAGACCACTTAACGATGTCATTTCCAGTATAAAAATAGGCGCTTGCTTGCCCTGCAAAAACGTATATCGCCAGCACTGCAATTATTTTTTTCATTATTAGACCTTTGGGTGCCACATGTGTACATCGCTTTGATGTATCTCAGCGTTGTTAGTCTTATGTACATAAAAGTGTAAAACAAAAAAGGTAATAACGGCAATAAACTTATGGCAACAAAATTCCCCTTCATATCCAAGTCAGGCCTCTAAGCCTAAGAATGCTGACACAAACAGATGGCGCAAATTTAGGGCTTAAAAATTAAGCGGTAAGGGCAAATGAGCCACACACGAAATCTTACGAAATGATGAGTTAGAACTCCCATCCCCATTGCTTCGCCGCGACCGGCCCTTCTACTCTGACAGGATATTGCCACCCTGGTGGCGGCATGAAACGCACGCCTACCCGCTCGATGCGGTCGATTAATGAGGGCTGTACCCGCACGTGGTTTGCTGCGGAAGCCACCCGTTTGTAGAGGGTGCTGTCAGATATGGCAAGATAAGTGCAGACGTCTTCACGCTCATTATTGAAATGAGCAAGTACGATCACATAGGCGGCTGCTTCTGAATAGCTGGACTTAAGTATGACTGCAGAACTCAATGCCACCTCGTGCGCCACCTCTTGCTCCAGCAAAGAAATTAACGGGTCTGAGGCCGCACTGGCAGGCAACCGTTCCGACCACTTAAATTCCCCTTCTATATCCTGATCGATGCAAATAGCAGAACGTAAGCGGGAATCGGTTTGACGCCTAGTCTGGCTATACAATTTGCTTAAAACCAACTCTTGATCATCCGGATCTGAAAAGTCGACCTCGCTCCCGCGCTTCTCGCCGATGTCGCTGGCGACGATCCATGCATCAGTGTGCAAGTCTTTAGCCGATAACCCGCTCTTAGTTACGTAGCCTATGCGCCTTAGCCGGGAGCTCATCTTAGTCAAAAATAACGAGAAAAATTTGAACATGCAGGATTGTTTCCCTAAAGAAATGTTTCGTAGTTTGACGCATTTGCCACAAATTAGAAAGACTCATTGGGGGTAATGGGGGAAGCGGTGAGTACGGGAAAGGGTATTATTATTGTTATATAAATTATGTTGTCCAATAGTAATCAATAGTGTATTTTGTGGAAATGTTAAGCATTACCGAATTTGCAGCTATTCACGATTATGGGAACACGGTGGCATGAATCTTAAGAGAAATTATCCACAAGTTGCGTGCCAATTATTTCTCATGAGTATTAATGCGCCAATGCAGCGGTGCCTAGCATAATTAAATAATCTACCTTGGGAGCGCCGTGAGCCAGCAGCCACTTTTCGAAATAGAGGTAAAACAACTCATTCCAAATGGGATGGGGTCGGCCGACCTTCGCTATATTGCGATTGGAGCCGATGGGCATGAATATGCGGCAAAAGAGTCTTCAATTGCCAATCCTTCTTTGCCAGCAGCCGAATATCTTGGGTATTGCTTTTCTGCTAGGTGTCAAATTGCGGTTCCGGCAACTGCTACATTGGTAATGCAAGATGGTACTTTTGCATTGGGCTCAAGATTTGAGGGGGGCGTCGGGGGCTTTTCTGCGCTGATGCCGATCGATCAGAGCGCAGCACTGGCGGCTTGCGCTGCGGAGCTAAGTGCTTTGTTGACATTGGATATTTTCTTGGCCAACGACGACAGACATGGCGGAAATTTTTTATCCAGGAGATTAAGCCTGACGGGGAAATGGTCTATGATCGCGATAGATTTTTCAAGGGCGATGTGGATGGGTGGGTTTCCGAAAACTGACGTAAGTCACACTAGAAAGAATGGAAATACTGCAAATACTATCCAGCTTATGAAAAATAGCCTTTTGTGGGACAATGGAAGGTCTAGTCTTACCGCCTCCGCATTAGGGGCTATCACACCTCAGTTATACGGCAACTGGGTAGCGGCCATGCCACCCTCGTGGGTAAATAAGGAAGTCGCTGAAAGCGTGGGATGGTGGGCATCTGCCGAAAGAACTCAAAGAATTAGCGATTTAATCGCTTGCCTATGAAAACTACTGACTATTATTTTTCCGTGTTGCGCGTAGTGCCCAATGTAATGCGCGGGGAACGTGTAAATGTAGGTTTGGTAGTATTTCATCCTGGAGGTCACGATGTCACCATACATCTTCACATAATTAAAGATCGTCTTAGGGCGCTTGATCCTAACCTTTCAGCAATAAAGTGGGACGCATGGGCGATGCAGGCCAAAGAATCTTTAACAGCAATTCCCGTAGAAAATCGAGTTCATTTTTTACAAACTGCGTTCTCGCCGATCACGACTGATACTCAAACTGGTTGGTTTAAAGCAACCAGTGAAGAGGAAGTACAGGACAATATCGATGGTCTCCTAAAAAGATTAGTTGTAAGCCCACAACGTGTTATCCGGATAGAAAATAAAGGCCTCCCTCGAACTACTAAACTTCAAGCTGAGTTGAAAAATTGGTTCAAGGCCCAGAAAATTATGGGTAAAAATATGGATGACCTTAGCCGAAGCCAGATCGTATCCGAATATCCAGTGTCTCTAGAAACTGACTCGTATGCAGACTTTGCGTTTAAAAATGGTGCGCTTCATGTTATGGAAACGATGGATTTGCGTGGCGTAAATTACCTTTCAGCAAGGCTACGGAATCAAGCTGCATTCAAAAGCATCGTGTTAGATCAGGCCCGGGAGGTAACACAGGGAGGAGGCCAACGGATTGCCGTCGTGTCTGCGAGCGATTACTCTCTGGTGAAGCCCGCCATAAAAATGATTGAGCGAAATGCAGATGACGTCATATCAATGGAAAGCCAAGAGGACATCGACCGGCTAATTCGTCGGCTCACTGAAGCACTTCATCTAACTACTCAACTTTCAAACCCAACATTAAATCTTTCCCATAATAAAATTACTGATGTGGCATTCAATAAAATGAACCCATTTTAATAATTGGTTTACTCCAATGCCGTTGGGTCGATAACGGAATTATGAATCATTAACCCACCTTTCTCGGTGGGTTTTTAGCGCCTGGCGATTCGGTAAAGTATGAAAAATCAGTGAGGGCGGGATAGGCTTTCAAGCATCTATTTGGTACAACGTCAAAAAAAGAGCGAGGGCAGGATAGGGGTTAAAGACTCTTTTTGGTACAAGTCCGACGCAGCGATCTTGCGCGGTGATAAATTGATGAGCGGTTTTGACTTGGTAAAGGCTTAAGGAATTATTTTTGCATCCATGTTTGTATCCATATTATGGATTTAAAATCATCGAAGCCTTTATGTATAAGGGTTAGAGAGCATTGTTAGACTCCCACCTTCCCTCCAAGAATAAATCCGCCGGTGTTTCAGGCAGACCAAAAACCCGTGATTTCATAGAGGAATCACGGGTTTTTTGTTTACTGTAATTCGGGGCTGTTTCTTTACAGACACAAAATTTGTTGGTAAATTCAATGGTTGAAAAACCCAAGGAAAAAATCCACCAACATGTCTTTGACTGATCTCGCTTGCCGCACGGCTAAATCTAAAGAAAAGCAGTATAAACTAACTGATGGACGAGGCCTCTGTCTTATTGTTCATCAGAACGGCAGTAAATATTGGAGCGGCGCATACCGCTTTCTGGCAAAACAAAAGTCTCTTTCCCTCGGCGTATATCCAGAAGTGACCTTGTTACAAGCGCGAGAAAATTGGGAGATTGCGCGTAAATTGCTTAAAGCTGGTAGCGACCCCAGTGCAGTCAAGCAGGTAGAAAAGGCTGGCAATTTACAAATCGCGCAGCAAACTTTTGAACTGGTTGCGAGAGAATGGCATAAAGCCCGGTTCAGTACCTGGAAGGCCATCACCGCCCAGAACAACATCCATCGTCTTGAAACCGATATTTTCCCCCAGTTTGGCGCGTTGCCAGTATCAACCATCACCCCGCAACAAGTGCTTGCCGCATTGCGGAAGATCGAAGCGCGTGGCGCGTTGGAGTTATCCAGCAGAACTTGCGGCCTTTGCTCCCGGGTGTTTAATTTTGCGATTGCGTGCGGTTACGCCACCAACAATCCTGCTGCACCGTTAAAGGACGTATTACAGGTGCCGATAAAAGGCAACTTTGCAGCCATTGAAGTTGAGGAATTGCCAGCGTTTATTCAGACCTTGACGCGTACGCCCGACCGCATGTTTATTGCGACCAGGGTAGCGATCTGGTTGATGATGCATACCTTTGTGCGGACAGGCGAGTTGATTGCCGTGCCATGGTCAGAAGTAGATCTGGACAAAGCGGTATGGACGATTCCGGGTGTCCGAATGAAGATGGGGCGCGACCATGTTATTCCGCTATCGCGCCAGTCGCTAGCACTCTTCAAAGAGATGCTACCGCTAACAGGAAAAAATCATTACGTTTTTCCCAATCAGCATCGACCGGCGGAACATATGTCAGACGGCGCTATATTAGCCCTATTGAGACGGCTCGGTTACGCGGGGAAGATGACGGGCCACGGTTTTCGGTCGCTGGCTATGGGTACCATCAAACAGGAGCTCGGCTACCTGCATGAAATCATTGACCTGCAACTGGCCCATGCCAAGGGAAATAAAGTAGACGCTGCTTATGATCGTGCCAAGTTTTTGAACGAGCGTACAAAAATGATGCAGGACTGGTCCGACTATATCGATCAATTGGCTTCAGTATCGACTTCCTGACAGCGCGCATCCATACGGGATTCGATCCACGCGTCCACTTCGTTTTCGATCCAGCCGATGGCCTTCGCGCCTAAGTTGATCGGCGCTGGGAATGTTTTGGCTTTAACTTGCCGGTACAGATTGGTGCGCTTAATGCCAGTTTTAGCGATGACGTCTTTTACGCGCAGGATTGAGTAGCTCATTGTTTCCTTAATTTGTTTAGAAGAGAGAGTAGGGAATCGATAGTCGATACGCCTGCCTCATAAAATCGGAGGTGATTAAATCAAAGTGGGCTTTTAAAAATAGTTGCGCGTATTGGGCGCAAGCCCCTATGTAAACAGAACACCTCACCGCCACCCACAACGATGCGCCTCCAGCAATGCGGCAATCCAGCCTTCATCCAGCCGCTCAAGCGCATCCAGCGGATGATGAAAGCGCGACGACAACAGGTCGAGCCGCCCGTTCAGCAGGGCCGCAGCCACGGCCTCACCGGTGCTCATAGTCCCGATGTTATCGGGGTCGATTGCGACCGCTTGGGCCAGCAGTGCTACTCGCTTTAGTAAATGCGTCATGGTGTCTCCTTGGGTTCATCAAAAATACGGGGATAAGGGCAGGCGTTCAGCGCTGCCCATGCCGCAATGAGCGCGGATTTGGCCTCCTGAGGAAATTTATTCACATCAGGAAACGACCAGTCCGGCTGTTTTTCTCGCAGAGGCACCGCGGGGTGCGTACAGTTATTTACACGAGTCCGAGGAAGGGCAACTGCCGCCCCGTCGCATGCGGTGGTGTCCGATGGCACAGGGGTCCAGATATGGCGCACCGACTTGAACACCACCCCAAACAACGCCGCACAATGCACGCCATACGGTGTCGATTTAATCGTTTCACCATAGCGACCGATGCAGGTGGTCAAATCTTTCGCCAGTGTGATGATTAAATTTTTACGCGGGATAACCGGACCGCCTTGCACCCGCAGATACTCAGCAAAGTCTGCGCGCTTTTCACCTTCAATTTTTTGGGCTGCGTTCCAGGCGCGGCGCATCGGCGCTGGCGCTTCGTTGACCATCTCTTCCTTGATCCGACGCAACTCGCGCCAAACCGTCACCGGTGCGCCGCCCCATTGTTGAAATTGGCGGATACCCCAGCAGGCGGCCCATGCGTCAATCCGCGCCGACGGGACCAGCTCCTGGTCACCGACACAATCGGTGACCACCACATAACCATCTTTGGTCTTGTGGTCGCCCACATGCGCGCCGTCGATATTCTTGGAAACATACTTAGCGATATAGCCAGCCGCGCTCCCTTTGCGCCAGTCAATCCGCTCCACCTTCAGACGGCGCGCAAACGCACCCGGTTCGCCTCGGTTAGCGGCCCACGCATAGCGCTTCATCAGACGTGTGACGCGGTTTGCTACGTCGTGTATATGCGGTGTCTTAAATTTCGCGGTCGTCCTGACAAACAACAACATGTGCCAGTGCGGCGTGGCGTCGTGGTGCGGTTCCGCTATCCTGAATCCATACAAAGCCAGACCACGTCGCGCCATTGCCGCCCGGAAGCGGGCGGTCAGATCCTGTAAATATTCATTCGCCTCCCGCGGTGTTGCGCCGCTATATTTAGGATTCGGTTTGCCACAATGCAACGTCGCATGAAAGCGTGACGGACAGGTCCACGTAATAAATAATCCCTCGTCCCCCACTTCCTTAGCGATGGTTTCAAAGCCATTCAGTCGCAACATTAATTCTCCTCGTCGTATTGCCTTGTTCGCCGTTGTGGTACCGGCCAGTTCGGCCAGCGTGAACTGCTGACCTAATTCGTTTTCTAGTTTTTGGCCTTCCAGCGCCAATACGTTGCGGCGGTTTTGTGCCTGCCGGTTGATCACGGTGTCGTTGCTGGCATAAGGTTCGCCGCGGTAGTGCACATAGCCGAGGCGGATATTGCCTGCCTCAAAAGCCCGTCCGACGCGCTTGCGCAATTGCGCGCGCCACCAGTGCGGATTGACGGCGCGGGCGATCACATCTTTCAGCGCCTCAAACGCTGGCGGATCAATCCCGTATTCGGTACATTCGCACTGGATAATCTGCAACGCATGCAGGTCCGATTGCGCACCCCACAGTGCCGAGACCACATGCGCCGCCGCCTTCTTCGCGGTCGCCACAATGTCTGCATCGTGTTGCGACAAATCCACGCCAGCAGGCACATAACGCTCGGCAAATTCGCGCACCAATGTAGTGGCCAGCGATTCATAAATTTTGTACCAGGACGACCACGCCATTTTGTCCAGCGCCAGACCGATGACGCGCCTGCGCCATTTGTAAGGCAGTCGCGCCAATTCCGGTGCAAAGCGTTCAGATTGCAGAAAACTTAAATGCCGCTGCCGAAGTGGTAAAACGACGCGCTTAGACCGCATGCAGCACCCGTTCAAACATGCCGACCGAGGCCACCACCGCCGCCTTGATCGCCGCCCGCTCTGATGGCTTAAACGAATGGATCGGACTTTCCCAACGCGCCATGTCCAGCCCCGCCACGTACAGCACATAGCGGCGCGCATGCTCCGGCGTTACGCCCCATGATTGCGCTGTCAGACGCTGCAAGCGTTGCGCATCGTAGCGTGGCTTAATCAACTGGCGTGCTGCCACTAACTTGACGCGTGCATGATCGGGTGGCGTCATCGCCTCTTCAGCGGCCTCCCATGCGGCAATGATTTGGGATGCAGGCGTGAAGGACAGGTGGTTATCGATCAGCGAGACACCCATCACCAATGCCCCGCCATGCCGCCCAGCTGATGGATAAAAGTAGCAGTTTGCGCATCCAGCACTTCGCCCACTGCTGCAAGATGGTCAGCACGCAACGCATGGCTGCGCGAGATAAACCAGTTGCGCAAGTCGAGCTTGTCGATCAACAGGGCGTAAGTGCTTTTAGCGAACATGGATTAGCCCTTCACCCAGCCAAGTGCGACCGCAAAGGCCGGTGCAAACATCACGAAGCCGCACAGCAAACCAGCGCCGAACGTTTTGAGATGGGCCTTCATAGCGCGGCAGGGCTTGGAGAAGCCGTGTAGTTGCGCATAGTTTCCTTCTGCATATACTTGCGGGCGTACTTAGCCATGCCCGGCCGCAGTACGTTTTTTAAAACAACCGATGGAATCTCTTGAAAACAACCCTCATCGCCGCCAAACAAATGGGAAAATTTGACGTGGAAATTCTCAACAAACTTAAACTGCAATCCTTGGAAATGCGTGCCGTCAGAAAAGAGCGAATGATCATCGGCATCCGTAATGAACAAAGCGAGCTCTACCGCGTTGTCGGCGTCACCGGCTTGACGCAGTTTATGGATGCAATCTATCAATTGGTTGAACTCAACATGGTCGATGAGCTGGAATCCTTCGACCACCCACAGGATGGTGATGACGCCATCTTTAGCACCCGCTAGCATCATTTTTTTCCGGATGTCCTGATTCTGTAGTGCGTAGTTATTGACATATTCCATAGTGCTTTCCTTATTTAAGGGCGAAAAAATCCCGCATGCCTGAAAACAGGCATGACCGGGTACAACGTCAAAAGGTGAATGGCGCTAGCGGAAAACTACGGCGGCGCGAGAATGGTGCGGGCGCGCATAGCGGCCTCAGTCATTCTTAAATAACGCTAGTTGATTAGCGCAAGCATTACGGACGTGCTGGGATAAATGGATACGTACTTCAGGGTTAGGAATCGCCGACATCGACAACGTGCGCAGCACTTCAAGACTGGCGACAAAGGTGTGACCGCATTCCGGGTTCTGGCACATGTACGTGATCTCTTTCATCAAGGTAGACATCGTGCGGCTTTTGGCGGCGCGCACACGGTGTTGGCAGTGGGGGCAAGGCAAACTAATTACGCGCATGGCGGGGTGTCCATAGTAATCAGCCAATTTTGATAACAAAAAAGCAACTATCTGATATCAAAGTCGCGGAAAAACCTTACGATTTCATTTTCGATTGCGGGTTATCATTTGTAATCGGTATGAGATAAAAATGAATACATCATTCGAACGGAATGATGTATTTTTTTTGTCTTCCATATTGAGTGCCATTAGCGTGAGTGCAAACACATGGAAATTCGGCATTTATTGGCAATAGATAACTAGGAGTAGGAATGGGCGCATTTATTGCATTGACAAGTTTTATTCTGGTTTGGTGGGGCTTGGCAAAATTGTTGAAAAACAAGGGGAAGGGAGCATTTTTTCGTCACATGGGTGGATTTGCGGGTGGTGTTCTAGCACTGTGTATTGTCGCCATAATAGAAGTTCCAGAAAATAAAGACGGGGATAAAACTATCGCGCAACATACTGCCGCAATAGCGCCAAACGATGGCTCCCTAATGAAGGAGCTAGCGCCACAGCCAGTGGCGTCTATCTTGTCGGTAACCGTGATTCAGCTTTCAAAAGATTACGAGGTTAACGAAGTTGCAGCGGATCAAAAATACAAAGGTAAAAAACTACGTGTTTCAGGAAGTGTTCAAAGTATAGATAAAGACATGTTTGATAACATCGTAGTTCGCCTCAAAGCGACGAACGAATTCATGGCAGCAGTGGCGAACCTTGGCAGTGAGCATGAGGCGTTAGCTGCATCGTTATTAAAGGGGAAGAAAGTTACCTGGCATTGTGTCGGTGGCGGGCTATTAGTTGGAAGTGCAGTACTAAATGATTGTGTCCCTATCTAAAATAGTCGAGCCTACAAAATTTTGGACTCAACATAATATTAACTTCGACGTGGGAAATTTTTGGAAATGGCTCGAACAGGCAAGAGAAATATATTAATAAAACAGGAGTCAAAATTATTCGCGGTAAAGCTGGTGTTTTAGGAATGGTAGGGGCATGAGCACAGCGCTAACCGTGCCAACGGCGAAGGGTAATCCAGACGTAGTCCTTCATGGGGAAGTTGGACAACAAGTCACCGGCGATATCAAAGCGCCGCAAACTTTTCATAGCGGAGGAACAAAGAAAAAGAAACCGCCAGTCTAAGAATAATCGATTCTTTTAGAAGAAATAAAAGCAACTATCTGATATCAAAGTCGCGGAAAAACCTTACGATTTCATTTTCGATTGCGGGTTATCATTTGTAATCGGTATGAGATGCAAAACAAATACATCACGTCGTTAGTGATGTATTTTTTTCGTCTTGTTTTAACCATTGGCCTTGCGTGGCTTAGATTTGCCTCGCACAACTTCAGTAAGACGAAAGGATTAATGAGAGATGCCGCCATATTATTATCGCTCCCCGTGGTTTGGTTTGCCTTTGTATATTATTTAGGCTCGAAATGTGTAAGACCAATCTTTCGGCACTTAATCGGTGCTGCGTGCGGAGGGCTTTCAATGGTTGCTGGCGTGTTAAGCACATTAGGCGCCCACGTAGATTGGTCGACCATCATATTCATACTTTTTCTTTTTGTACTTGTCGTTTTCTACGGTCGTGAACACAAAAAAAAGGTGCTGGAAAAGATGGCTGTGGTCGGTCAACGGACGCACATGGGGGCACAGCAAGAGCAGAAAATTAATTTAGAAAAGTTAAGCGAGTCGGTCGTTATCAAAAAACGATCCGCACGCAAGGCAACTCGGAATATCCCTTCCCAATTGATACAAAGGGTGGCCTCCACTTTACCTGATCAGATCGTTTTTCTATATGAGAATGCGGATGGAGATATTGCTCTTCGTGATGTCAATGTGACTTCAAAATACAGTAATGAACGAGGTGATTTCTACATTGCAGGTTATTGCCTTAAAGCCCGCGCCAGCCGGACATTTCGAACTGATCGCATCATCGGTACAATCACGCGCTCGTCGACTGGCGAGATTCTTTCCGTTGAAGAATGGTGGAAACTATTCGCCGATATTACGCCTCGGTTCATCGCTGCACGAGCGCCCACTGTCTATAAAACCGGTCCAGTCAATATCATGTTCACCGGCTACAGAAAAGCCGAACGCGAGGTGATGGAATCCTTCGCCGAGAATGCAGGATGGACGGTAAGAAAAACGATTTCAAAGACCTTGGATTATCTGATGGCGGGCAAGAATGCCGGTCCGTCCAAAACTAAAGATGCCATAGCATATGGTGTCGAGATAGTAACTATGTCAGACGTAGAAAGTTTTCGGGAATGGCTCGAAGAAGCAGTAGAAGTAACGTAATAAAAACAGGAGTCAACACAAGCATGCCAGAACCAAAAATTTTTCCCCGCGATACAGAGCAAGAGAGAAGTAACGACGCAGGTATATTTCCAGAAATGCAGAATGTATATTCCTCTACCAAGTTGGTAGCGCTTACCGTAGATGAAATCGAGCTAATCAACGGATATCGCACCTTGGATCTACGAAAAAAAGCCAATATTCTCGGTACCATTAGCGGCACGCCATGTGTCGGCGGAAGTCCAGTCATCTCCATCTTTGGCAGAGTCTGTCAGCAGGTATCCGGCAATATCACCGCCACTCAGACGTTCAATTTAACGGCGGGGGAAAATAAGAAAGACGTCTGACAAATGTATAACAGGCGTTAGCGGGCGGCGGTTTTGTAATAATTGAGTCCCCCAATATACCGCAGCAACGCGGCGCACTTTTTCATCAGGAGCAGCATGCACACTACAAGCCTATTCACTAAATGCGCTTCACTTCGTACACGCTTTCCGGGGACAATAAATTTTTCGGACAATGGTGACGAAACCGAAAAATTTCACGTCCCGCCACGACCTACATTGCCGCCTCCAAAACCGCCATCGCGCACTTAAAAGGAACCACCTTGACTGATGCACATTTCACCTATATCTGGAACCGCCGCCATGAACTGAAGGTACGTACGCTGATGAATCGGCTGTACTACCAGGAACGTCGCCGTATTTTTGAAAATCGGGAAAATGTTGTGAAAGCGGCCTCGCTATTATTTGGCACCATTGCTTTTGCTAATGTGGCCAGCCCGGATATCATCAAAATATGCGCTGCCATCATCACTGGCGCAAGCGCTTGTTCGTTGATATTTTCTTTTGGCGTCAAAGCGCGCGACAGTGCCCAACGCACGAGCGAATGGATCGCGTTGGAGCGCAGCATTGATATACGGGGGGAAACAGAATTTACCGAAGCCGATCTCAATCAATGGACGGCCAGAGCACATGATATTGAGGCGACGGAACCAGCTGCGCATCAAGGGATTTTGGATCAATGCCACAATCGTGCATGTACCGCGTTAGGGACTAATACAGACCACCAGACCAAGTGGTGGATGCGTTATCACTTGTTTAGTCTGGTACCTTAAAATTTGAAACGCTGCGGCTTGATTTCAACATCTCGGCTGCAGCCTTTTTACCAAAAAGCTCCGGCAGTACGTCCCGGGCTGGCCGGGATTTTGCGAAGTCCTCAGCTGTCCATTCAGGATTGTCTTCACTAATGTATTCGGGGTCTACTTTTTTAACCATTTTTCAGTCTCTCTTTCAATTGCTGGGCGCGGTCGATTTATACAACAGGAACTTGTTAAGAGGTCTCCTACTGCACAACGGATCGAGATTAGTGCGTTAACGCATGGTCTTTGAGCCAGTCACGCAAAGCGCCGTCCATGCGAGTTTGCCAGCCGTCGCCAGTAGCACGGAACTGCATTAATACATCCGGCGACAGGCGGATGGTGATGCGTTCTTTGACTGGCGACTTCTGTGGACCACGTTTGCTTACACCTAGTTTTTTCAACAGCGAATCAGGCAGTACCTCTGTGGCCGGTTTAAACCGTGCGAAGTCATCCGTCGTTAGTTCGCGGACTTCACCTTCTTTATCGGTTAAGGGTAAGCGGTTTTTCATATCTCTTTCCTTCTCTTAAGTTGGCTTTACGAAAACTAATGACGCGGATTCCGACGTCACTTTCTGTAAAACAGAGCACGTGGAGTCGGTGCCCGAGGTATCCCACTGCGATATAGCGCTCTTCACCATAATTGTTACGCTCATCCACGGTAATATCCGCAGTAGAAATATCAAAATCGGCAGCCTGTTCGAAGCTCAGGTCCCGTTCTCGGATGTTACGTTCGTTCTTATCAACATCAAATGTAATATCCATCAATTATATTGTATGTACAAAATGCTGAGGAATCAAGTTTTCTGTATGCACATTCTGGTCATGGTGAAAAAAGTTGCAATCAACACCAAGATATCCAATCGGTATTTTTAAGGTATCTATTGAATATTCAATTGGTAGTTTGTATAATGGCGAGAGTTCACTAACCCTCGGAGATAAATATGCTTAAAGAAGTACAAATGTCGATCAAAATGGAGGCTGCGTTACGCGACCAGTTTATGGCAGTGGCGGCAGATCGCCATCGTCCTGCTGCACAAATTATCCGAGATTTAATGCGCCTTTATATTGCAGAGAACGAAACCCCTAACGCCCTGACCGCAGAGACGCTGCGAAAGAGCGAAAGAGGTGAGGATGTCTATAGCGCGTCTAACGCAGCCGATTTGTTTAAACAGTTGGGAATTTAATGCGGGTGCCAAGCTATTCCGGACAATTTAAACGTGACGTAAAACTAGCAGAAAAACGCGGCAAGGATATGCAAAAGCTGCGTGAGGTAATCGCCTTACTTCTTGCTGGAGAGTCCCTTCCGCGAGAGTTAGGTGATCATCCCCTCAAAGGCGTTTGGAAGCCAAACCGGGACCTTCATATCGAGCCGGATTGGGTGTTGATTTACACTGCAACTGCAGAAGTTGTGCGTTTCGAGCGTACCGGTACCCACTCGGATCTTTTTAGTAATTGATAAGCCGTTATGATCTTGCTTTTGATTTTAGATATCATTGAGCAAGGGTCATTCGTTTTCTGGTGGCATTACAACTTATCCCCGTTTTCGGCAATGATTGTCCGTCGTTCCTCAATATTCGCCCACGCCAATTTAACGGCCCGGGACGCCGTCTGTTTGCTGGCATACCGGTGGTCAAGCGCCTTTGTTTTGGCCCGCGTTCCCGCCAATTCTTCGCCGCGTTGATGGCTGACTTTGTCGTGCCAATGCGCAGTGACGCCGGTAATACCCGGATCAGGATCAGTCTGCTGTTCACGCTCGACTTCGGCTTCTTCTGTTTTGGTTTCCATTTCAATACCGGTCGTGAATCCACCCGCGCCGATGCTATGCGTGACTTTGGCGGTCAGCCATTCCACGCTATCAATAACGGCTTTAAAGCCAGACACGATGACCGGCGATTGCGGCATCAGCAAAGGATTGCCAACGGACAGCGTTAATTCAAACGTGGCTAACCCACGCTGGATGCGCGCCCATTCCGCGACCGCGGCGGTGCGTGCATCGGCTTCAGTGGCATACGTCGTGCGCAGCCGTTTGGCGCTACCGGGCGCACCGGCCACGACACTGCGACGCAATCCGTGTTTGTCATCGTGCCAGAACACCCGCACGCCGGTGTAGCTGTCGCGCTCGGCACTGTGATAGCGGTGGCCGTCGCCTGCTTGGCGCGTGATGATAATTGTTGGTAGTTGCTTGCCGGAGACGGTTTGGCTGCGGCTGGCCGGAGTGAAGATCAACGTGTCGTTTTTAACGGTCGCGACCGCATCGTACTTTTTGCCAAGTCGACGCAGAAACGCGGCGTCGCTCTCGCGGGTCTGGTCGATGTGCTTGACCGCCACATCGCGCAAACCATCGGCGATGCCCGCTGTCAGTTGCTGCCGGAACGCGATCATCTCAATGATGGCGCCGAGCGTGGTGTTGTGGAAACTGTGTTCTTCTACCTGGCGGAAGGTGTCGATCAGGTTCGCCGTGCGGGCGCGTAACGTGATGGTATCGGGTGCGCCGGAGTGTTCCACTTCATCTACCGTGAAGCTGCCTTTGTCGACCAGACCCAGATGTTTCCAGCCGATGTACAGATGGATGGTTGCACCTTTGGACGGGATCGCGAGCAGGCCGTCGGTGTCGTCCAATGCGAGGTCGAGCTGGTCGGCAGACTCGTTACGGCACTCGGTCAGCGTCAGGCTGATCAGGCGCGGGCGGAGGATAGCAGTTAAGTCACGGTCATCAAGCGTGACACGAAAGTCTGGGATTCGGTCGTTCATCGATTACCAAGACCGCTGACGATACCGCCGATGCCATTGACCGCATTGACATTGTTATTCAACCCTTCCAGATTGAGCATGTCGCGCAGGGTGCCGATATTGCCTAAATTGTTTATTGCATTGTGCACATCGTCATCGGTACATTTCAGCGTAATCGCAAATTCCACACGGGCCGGATCGCCATCGGACCCGAGATGCGTTTTACCTTCGGTCATGCTGGTGATGATGTACGCGCCATAAATCCGTCCGGTGCCCTGAATCAATATCCATGATTTACCGGTGTCGGCCATCAGGCGTAATGCATCGAGCGCGTACAACGATCCGGTTAGTTCGGGCGCAATCCAGCCCGACAGCGTGATGGTGTCGTCCCCCTTGCCGGTGTATTGGAACGCGTCACGCGCACCGACGCGGGCGTTGCTGACGTGTTTCCATTCGGTCTGGCGTTGTAACTCCTGATACGCCAGCGTGGGAAGACTGAAGACGAACATGCCGAGGGCCATCATCATGGTTATGTTCCTGTAAAAAATTAATAGTCATGCAGGCTGGACCGCTGCCGGGCACGCTTGTCACGGTCGCGCTGGTCTAGTGCTTTGGCGACGGCTTGGGCAATCGCGTTGCCATCCATGCCGGGGGCGGTCTGGATGGTGATGTGGATCGTGTCGCCCTGGACAACTGTGCCGCCGCTGGTGCCACGGCTCGCCATTGGTGGGCGCGTGTCAAACGCCATCGCGGGCAGCGTTGCTGCGCCAATGGCGATGCCGGTACCGAGTTGGGTCAGGCGCTTGGCGAGACTGCTGACCTGGGCCACGGGTGCGTCCTTGCTGCGGCGCAGACCGACGGCTAAGCCTTGCATCGTGTAGTCACCCAGCGTGGCAAACACCTTGCTAGGGCTGTGGATGCCGAGTTTGTCTTTAAACCAGCCGATGGCTCTTTCAGCGACGTTATCGATGGCACTTTTGAGGCCTGTCATGCCGTCCAGAAAGCCATTGGTTAAGCCGGTCATCATCGCGCCGCCGATGTCCATGAACTTGTTCCCCATACCTGAAAGAAAGTCGACGATGCCGTCGCTAACGGATTCCACCTTTTCTTTAAGCCAGTCCCAGATGGCACTGGCGCTACTTTTTATGCCTTCCCATGCGCGATCAAAGATATCGGTGACCGTCTTCCACAGATCGATAAACCACGCCTTAATCGGGTCCCAGTTTTTATAAATTAAGTAAGCGGCTAGCGCAATGCCGAGAATCAGCAGGATGATCGGATTTCTGAGCAAAATCTTACCTAACGTCAACATGATCTTACCGATACCCTTAAAGGCACGACCAAGGCCCTTTAAAATTGGTATCACAATGCCGCCTTTTAAACCCAGGGCGCTAAGCACAAATCGCATGAGGGCAAAGGGGCCAAGAATGGCGGCAACGCCGATTGCCAGCGCGCCCAGCACGACTAAGACGATCGCCAGTACAACGGCAATTTTAAGCAGGGTGCCAGCCAGTTGAGGGTTGTCTTCGATCCAGCGCGAAAGGCGTTCCATCACGCGTCCGACAGTATCCATGATGTCTGTCAACGCCGGTTTCAACGTGCTGCCAGCCATGGCGGAGAACCCGAACGCTTTATTTTTTAATAGTTGCCACTTGGCCGACAAGGTATCGAGCCGCGCCTCAAACTCACGGTCCATGCTGCCCTTGGCGGCTTCGCCGTTTGCCAGTTCTAATTGCCGCCGGTATTCCCCGACACCACCGGCCAGCTTGGCGATGGCACCACTCCAGTCTTTGCCGAACAGGCGAGTGACGGCTTCCGTTGTCAATTCTGCCGGTAAGGCGTTGATCTTGTCGAGCACGTGCAATATCGTGCCTTGTGCGTCCTTGATCATGCCCATCTGGAGGTCGGTGCTCGTCATGCCGATCATCCCGGCACCGATCTGAAACTTTTCCGGATTCATCTTGGCAATCTGCAACTGACGCATCATGCCGGATGCAGCGGTATCGGCCCGTTCCGGTGATTCACCAAGGGTCAGAAAGGTGGAGGCAAGCGCCGCGGCATTGCGCACCGGCAAGCCGATGGTCGATGCGGCACCGGCTAAGTCGCCTTGCAGGACGTTAATAATATCTTTGCCTTTGGACAGCGCGTTATCGTCGAGGTAATTAATCGCGTCCCCGAGTTTGTCGAGGTGTTGGATTGGGATTTTAAAAATGCCCGCGATCTTTCCCATCTGGTCGCCAATTTCGTCCGCAGGCATGTCGAACGCGGTCGCCATCTTGGCGTTATTGGTAGCAAATGCGATCAGATTTTCTTTGCCCTGTATCCCCATGCGCGCCCCGGCCACGGTCAGGTCGATCAGCTCGGTGGTCGCCATCGGTACCCGCGTTGCGAGATTCTGGATCGCCCGCCCCATGTCGTAATAGGTCGCGGTCAGTTTGCCGTTGGCGTCACGCGCGCCGTCGACCTGTTTGGCAATGCCGAGCATGCTGTCTTCATAGCGCATGAAGTCCCTGACCGTTTTGAGTACCGGCATGCCGCTGGCGACGCCCGCTGCCGCCATGCCTGCGCCTGCCATGGCGACACTTCCCGCAGTCGCACGGGTAGCGTGCAGACGGTGGCGGGCTGCACCCATGCGTTCCTGCTGGCGGGCAATACTGACGAGTTTTTGTTGCTGTGACGAGAGTTCGGCGTTCGCGTACGACACGCTGTCCTTGAGCCACGTCTGGGCCTGACCTAAATTTTTGGTGCTGATGCCGGTGCGCGCCAGCGCGGTGGCGAGTTGCTTGTTGGTCTCCAGATTGGCACGGTAAGTGGTTTTTAATTTCTCTGCGATGGCTTGCGATTTCTTGTATTCTGCACTGAGTTTTTTGACCGCTGCCGCCGCAGGGGATGCCTGTGCAGTCAGCGTACCTAACTGGTCGCCGATGGCTTTGGCATTTTGCTGCGCATGGCGTAGTGCGACCGAGGTAGTTTTGAGGCCGCGCTTGAGCGCAACGAATTCATTAAGTTTTTTTGCTGACTGCCGAGTTCTTTCAAGCGGTCGCTGGTGGCTTTGATGGCCTTGGCCGTCGGAGACGCAGCAGCCTGTATTTTTTTAAGCGGACCGGTGATTTTGTCCAGCGCGGTCATGATGACTTGTAATCTGAGGTCCGCCATGATTATTCCTTATTACTCTGATTCAGACCGCAAGCGTGCGCGTTCGCGCCAGTCCATTAACTCGGTTAATTCAAACGTGGCCATCGCCGCAGGGTCCCAGTGGAATACCACGGCGATGTCGGCCATCGCGTTTTCTACGCGGTCGGGGAGACCATGTGCCGATCCGCTTTCTTCGCTAAAAAATACGCCACCTCGGCACCGAGCGCCATCAGGTCGGCCAGATCGAGGTTGTTGATATCTTGCGGGGTCAGGATCGGGTACGAGATGCGGGGCAATACTTTTTGCAGCGCGATGACGTCTAGATTAGCGACATCGACCAAGGAGACGCCGCGCAGTTCTCCGGCCTTTGGCTTACGCAGCTGGACTTCGGTAATTGTGGTGTCGCCGCGCTGGATCGGTTCGTCGAGAGTGATGGTGACGTGGGTCGCGTTATCTGGTTTGGTGATGGTCATGGTGGTGCCTTTTGAGAGAGTGAATAGAATGTTTTATTACAGACCGATGGCTTTGCGCAGATCGTCATTCATGCTGACGCCGCCGATTTTTTCCACGCAGTTCATGAAGTCGAGTTCGATAATGTCTGCGTTGTCGACCGTCAATTTGTAATAACTGAGTGCGGTCGAGTATTTATGTGCGGTGTCATCGCCGACCTTGGCAGAACCCATATCGATTTCTTTATGCCGTCCGCGCACGACAATCTCGACCGCGGTGGTTCCGCCGGTATCGTCGTTTTGAAACGCTCCGGCAAAGCGTAACTGGACTGCATTATGCGATTTGGCAGCGTACTGTTTTAAGGCGTCGACGACCAGCCCGCCCGCGGTCCATTCGAGCGTCAATGCCTCGTTGCCCATGTCGACCATGACCGGGCCGCTCATGCCACCGGCGCGGTATTCTTCCATCTTGCGGCTCAGTTTAGGAAGGGTTATTTCAGGCACCAGTCCCAGATAGGACGCGCCATCGTTGAACAGATTAAAATCTTTGAGTTTGCGGGGTAAGCCCATTTGTACATCCGATCGGAAATAGGGTTAAGCAGTAATGCGGCTGGCGAAGTCGGCCAGATAGCGGTCGGTAATCCGTTGCTGAAACACCAGATTTTCTAAAGGCGGGACCGGCGTGTAGTCGTAATCAATGGCTAGCTTGCCCGCCTTCAACGTGTCTTTACTATTAAAGGCTTCGTCGTACCAGGCGGTGCCGTCGATGATGTAACCCTGCGCTTTCAGGTCGCGGAATTTGGCATTGATACTTTCAATCAAGTCCTTGACTAAGGATGGATGCAGCGGCTTGTCGACATACGTAAAATGCGCCTCGGCTATTGTGTCGGCCAGCACCTGCGCGGTGCGGGTGTAATTCTCAAAAAAGAAGAATTCCGGCACCTCGCAAGTGCGCGACCCCCAGAAACGAAAGCCGCCGTTATTGATCAGCGTGGTGACTTCATGGCTGTTCAGGTAACCGGCGTCGGTGGCCGGATCCTGCAAGTCCCAGAATACGTCGCTACTGATGCCGGTCGGACCGTTGACCGGCATGTTCGATAACGTTTTATGCCAGCCGATTTCTTCATCGATTTTGGCGCGTAAGCCGAGCGCATAGGCGACCGCGGAGATGTTCACCTCGGCATCGGTCGCGGTGTCCCAGTTCACAAAGTCGGGCCAGATCAGCATTAATTCGCGTTGCCCGAAATCCTTGCGATAGGCGACCGCGTCTTCTTTGGTCTGGCACCCGTGTGCGGCGACGTATGCAAAAGCACGCAGTTGCTGGGCGACACTGGCGAGCGCATTGGCGACCGGCTTGGTGTCTAGTCCCGGCGCACCGAGAATGCGCGGCTTGATACCGAGTTTGCTTTGCGCGGCCAGTAACGCCTTGATGCCGGTGTACTTGCCGCTGGCAGTGACGGTGCCGATGACGTTGCTGGTGGTGGCGTCCGCATCGTCGCCTTCGGCCACACGGACGACTATCGTAAACGGTTTGGTTTGCAGGCCGATGGCCTCTAACGTGCGGCGTAAAGTTCCTTTTACACCGGCCTTTCCGAGCGCGGCAATCACGTTGGTCAGTAACACCGGCGTGTCGAGCGGAAATGTGACCGGATCGGCATCGTCGGCGGTGGCGATGAGGCCAATGACGGCGGTGCTGATGGTGCGGATGGGACGGGTGCCGTCGTTGATTTCAAGGACGCGTACACCGTGGTGATAGTCAGCTGCCATAAAGACTCCTGTAGGTTTGTGGTGCGTTCAGATAGTGGCGTTGGGTGCGGCGGGCCAGCAAATATCGTTCGGGAAATCCGGCTTTTCTGGAATGCGATTGAGCGCGGCGCGGTAGGTTTTCCACGCAATGGCCAGTCTCCTGTCGGTGTCGGTGGCGTCATTTAGATCAATGCGGTCCTGATATTTATTCACGTCGTTCGTGGCAAGGCTCAGCTCGTAATAGATACGCTTATACGCGGACCGGGACAATTCTTCGTCAGTCGGTACGTAGTCCACTACGAGACCCCATTTGCCGGCGTCACACTCGGCATAAATCTGACGACCATGTTCATAGAAATCCTTCGGCGTGGCTAAAAATGAAACGTAGTTCTCGGCGTTTGCAAATTTGACGTCGCATTGAATTCCATTTGGCATGCGCACCGGCTGGCGCACATCGGTATAGGCATAGGGATTTTCTGATACTGGTGGCAGCGTGGTTGTGGTCATGATGGATCCTGTGGTGAAGTGGGTGCATGCAAAACATGCGGGATAGCGCTTAACGGGCTGTGTGGTCGTCCGGCTGCTGCGGCCATTCAGGTTGCAGCGGCCAGCCGTTTTGCTGATTGACCCGGTTAAGATTGGCCCGGAATTTCTTCCATTCTTTTTGCCTTTTGAGATCGCTATCGGTGGCTTCTTCAATGTCGATCAGATCCTGATAGTCATTGACGTGTTGATTCGCGATGGCGAGTAGTGTTAACTTTGTCTGCGCGGCGTTCAACTCTGCCTCGCCCAATAAACACTCTTCAAAATGACGCGCCCAGATTCTTCTTATTTGCTTGATGGTCGGCTGCGTGACCTCGGTATCCCAGATGGCGATGATGGCCGGACCGGTTTGCGCAAGTTGATTACGCTCAATAGGGTGAGAAGTCCAGAAATCTTTGCCACATATCAATTCCGGATAAATCTTTAATACGCAAAAGGCGAGTTGGTCGTGTGTCAGCCATTGGGTGCTCTTCATCATGTGGTCTAGCCCAATCCCATTGTGACGCCGCGCAGATGTACCCGAAAATTGCCAGAGACGTTGGAGCGTAATCCGACCAGAACGAAGGGACTGGGCAAGTCAGCGGTACCACCGGTTCTGCCGGGGTCGATACTGCCGAATTCATGTAAGCCACTCGAGTGGACTGCAGGAATTTGAGAAAGGTGGAATAGCGTCATTTCTGCAGGTGATCCTGCGGCCATACCCCAGAGGTAATAGGGCTTGATCCCGGGATTTTCAACGTAGCGCGCTCTGATGCCGCTGAGCGTATTGGCGTTGCCGGCGTTGCTGGCGTAATGGACGCTAAAGTTAGCGGGATTATATAGCGCGCCATCATTCGGATCTGCATAGCCCCCATATACCCACGTCGGTTGACCGTCCCGGCCTTGCCATTGCAGGCGGATGTTGTGGTTACCGCTGATCTTGCCGGACAGCGCCGCATTGAGCGTCGTCAAAAAGACAAAACTGCCCAAATCGGTTTTGTCCACCGTGGCTTTCAGGACTTTGTTATTCCAGCCGATCTTGACGGTATTGAGCAATTGATCGACGCCGGTGCCTTGCTGGACCGGGGTAAAACCGAGTGCATCCTGTTTGTCGTCCGGATTGAAGGTGATCCCATCCCATGCCAGCTTCCATGGGCGATCATTAAATGTTGGACTGTCGCCGGTGTAACCGGTGCGTGACCAGCTGCGCTGGACGGTGCCGCCATTGCTATAGCACTGATGGATGAACTGACCGCCGTTAAAGGTGGTGAGCGAGCCGTAGCCGTCGCCATCCGTTGGCAAGTGGGTATGCGCGAGAATCCCGCGGTCGTTGGTCACCGACACATCGCGCACGCCGCTGGCAATCAGCAGGTCGCAATCGGTGTCGCTGTTGGTCACGGCTTCCAGCTTGTGGAAATATAGTTTATTGCCACGTTCCTGCGTCAGGTAACCGGCATGCGGATCGACTTCTTCTTTATGAAGGTCCACGGCTTGCGTCAGCGCAGGCGTTAACCCCGCAGGCGTCACGGCACGGGTGGCGTCGGTGCCGGTCACGGTGTCGTCAGCGCTCGCCAGTGCAACGACTCCTTGTCGTTGGATGGTTGCCGGTGGATTGGTAAAGTTGGCGTTGCCAAACGTCAGCGCCGTCACATCCAACGTGGTAAACACCGTATCGGCGGACAACAGCAGCATCGACTGGGCGGACTTTTGCAGGATCGGTTCCGGCTGACTGTAGACGCCCAGCAACACGCCATTACTCAACCAATAGCCGATCCCGCGCACGTGATACACATCGGCGCTGTCGTCACGGATCGTCACGTGGATGGTGCCGGCGGCGACCACCTCGCCGGAGATCGTGTCGAGGCGCTTGAATTCACCAGGCAGATCGGTGCTGTCGTCGTCGGGCGTGAACACTGCAGCGGTCAGGCCGACGTGCGTGACGGTCAGCGGTGCGGTGCCGTTGTGGGCCGCGTTGATCAGCGCTGCGCGACCGACTTTGGTCGTGATGAATGGTAATCCGGACATCGCTGTTAATTCCCTTCGGTAAGGTTGAGTCGGGCATACAGCGCAGGCCGGAAGGCGCTGACGACGGCAATTTCGGCATGGGTATGGATGCCTTGCGTAAACGTAAAATGGCTGCGGACCGGCTTGGTGCGGTTGACTTCGGCGATCACGTCATCGACAAACGCCGCGGTCGCTGTCTCGCCGCCGGTGCCGCTTAACGTCATCAATAAATCGAACGTATGCGGTGCGCCCATCGGGGTCTTCTGCCACCACTCGTTAAGCAATATCGCGCCGCCAAACGCGGCCACGACGGCCTTGACCGATTTGGCGGTGCCTTTCTGGCGATGGATTGCCATCGCGCTGCGTACCCGGGCGCGGCGGACTTCTTCGCTCCAATACGGTTTCCAGCTGTCGACTGACAATTGCCACGCCAGCCACGGTAATAAATTGATCGGGCACGTCGTCGGGCGGTACAGGTGACCGAGCGGTACCGGCACGTCGGAGATGCGGGCGGTGGCCGCTTCCAAAGCCCGTTCCTGCGGGGTGGTGTTGGGTGGCAATAGCGAGCGGCGCTTATTCATGGACGCCGCCATATTCGACCAGGATGTCGTCGCAGAACGGGGCTTGACGGCGGGTGATGTTCAGGTCGGCATCCGGCACGCTTAACGCCACCCGTTCGACCCCATCGACGTGCAACGCGGCATACAGGCCGGACAGTGTCGGACCGCGTCCGAGGCGGTGCGCTTCGACCACATACTGCGCCATGCGGCGTTGTGCTTCGGCAACTACCACCGCGGCGTCGGGACCGGGGAAAGTGAATAATTTTGCGCGGACCTGATAGCGGACGATTTCTGCCGATTCGACCAGGACATAATCGGTCAGCGGGCGCACGTCATCGGCTGCAAGGCGCGCTGCAACGATGGCCAGCAGGTCTGCTGACGCGGTGCCGTCGCCGTCCCGTGACAGGATCGTCACGATGACGGTCCCCGGCGTCGGACTGGTCGCCGACGCATCCAACACACGGCTATCGGCTCCCAGCGCATGAAAGATATACGCGCCCTCCGGACCGGCCACCGAGAAGCCGTGCGGCGCTAACTGGATACGCTTGCGCAGGTCGGCGTCGGTTTCCATGACCGCGGGCGTGCCTTTGTCCGGATCGGCCGGGGTGACGGTCAGACGCGGGACGTCCATCAATGCGCCCAGATGATCGAGATCGCTGGCCATTGCATACGCCAGCATCAGCCCGCGCGCGCTGTCATTGACGCGTTGGCGCATCAGTAATTCGCGGTAGGCGGTGACCTGTAAAATCTTCATCGCCGGGTCGGATTCCAGTAATCCATGGAACACCGGATCACGGGCGGTCAGGTCCGCCAGTTGTTCTGTCAGAATCGTCTCAAAATCCAGCGCCTCAACAATGTTCGGTACCGGCAAGCGGGACAGGTCAATCGCGGACGTACTCATACCGGACCCTGATGCACCGGCACCGCCAGCCGGATATTCTGTTCATCGGCCACGCCGTCCAGTAATAACGTGGCGCGCCCATCCTTATCGCGATGCAGTTGCAGGCCGTGCAATTGCAGGCGCGGTTCGTGCAGGCGCACCGCATGCGCGGTGGCCGCATAAATGCGTAACGTGGTCGCGCCGTTTAGCGGCTGATCGATCAGCTCCGGCACTTCGGAACCATAGCCGCGGCGCATCACACGCGATCCGATCGGCGTGGTCAGGATATCGGCCAGCGATTGCCGGATATGTGCGAGGCCCGATAACGCCCGCCCAGTGCTACGGTGCATGCCGGTCATTGCGGGCCACCGGAAGCGTCATTACCTTGTTTGACGCCCCCATGCTTATGGCCTGTCAAGCTGATGCCGTTGGCGACAATATCGTCGGTCGCTTCGAGCTTGCCTTCGATCCGGGCAGCGGGGCCTCCGGACGCACCGGCGGTCACGGCCATGCCGCCGTTCAGAGAACTCATCGCGCTAACGATCAGATTCTTTTGCACGGTCAGGTTGCCGGTACACAGCGACTCGGCAGCATCCAGCGTGATCTGACCCGGCACCACGGTAATACTGGTGCCGTCCGGTAACGTCGCGCTCAGTGCATGTGCTGCACTGTCGTATTGGACGATGGCCCCATCGGCGTAACGGGTGGTGTGATGCGCCGGATCGGTCGATGGGGGCGCAAACTGATCCGAATACACCGCGGGCAAAATCACGCCATGATCGAAGTCGCCTTCAGGCGAGAGCAGAATGACTTGTTCACCGATTGTCGGTGGCCACCACGTCTGCGCGTCGCCAGCGCGGATCGTCACCCACGGTCGCCAGTTGGTCAGATTGTTGCCGACTTTAACGCGTACGCGTTGGGCGTCATGATCAATCTCGGCAATCGTGCCCAGACGAATCAGGTTGTGAAGTAAGCGGAGTAATTCGGAGATGTCGGCAGTCATGCGATGCATGGTGCCGGGTTGCTGATGGAAATGCATCCGGCAGCGGGTTGATATCGTGGTTATCAACTCTACCAGCGCGCGCGCTCTAGGAAGGGGCTTTTAGGACTAACGTCGATTGGTGCGCGCAGCTTATGCTAACGCTTTGTTGGCCCATTGGCTCAAGCTTTTACTGGTAGCCTGTTCGGCGATGCAAGACCAGTAACTTTGCGATCAGCCAAATAGTGCTCGACTGCCTGATGAAAATCTTCAGTCAAATCCGCAACCGTTTCTCCGTGAAAGCTGATACTTTCGGTGATACCGAGCACACGCCCGACCAAACTATTATCGCGAGAATCGAATTCGACGCGGGCAGTATAGCCCTTGTAAATCATGGTGTTGTTCATGGTGTAATTCCTGGCGAAGTAAGCATACCTATGCCTTGATTACCGGTGAAGTGGATGTTCGGTAATAAACTGGCGCAGGGCCGCGTTGACGCGCGTCTGCCAGCCTTTACCGGTCGCTTTGAAAGCATCCAGCAGATCGGCATCCAGACGAATGGCCGTAAATACCTTCGTTTCCTCGGCTTTCGGACGGCCGCGGCGCTTAGTAACTAATGCCGTGTAGATTTCCGGCGGCAATACTTCGCTAGCGGGTTTCGCGTTGGCGAACCATTCTCTTGTAAGTTCTGGATTATCCGGATCAGCGGCAATCCCGGCATTGATGAGGACGGTTTCCTCGGGGGTGGGAATAATGGTCCCTGATTTAAGTTTCGGCATAATTTTTCACCTCTCTTGGGTTGGCCTTGCGCAGACTGATGACGCGTACAGTGTCGGCACGATGACAATAAACCATTATCTGCCGCAGCCTTCCGGCTACAAAGCGTTAGTCTTATGCTTTTATGCGTGAGCAGCCTGTGCTAATGCCTCGCTGGCCCACTGGTTCAAGCTTTTACCGGAGGCCTGTGCGGCGATGGCAGCAGCGGCGTGGACTTCCGGCGGTACCCGCAGCATAAGCTTACCAGATGCCGGTTTCTCAGCTGCCCGACCGGTAACTTTACAGTCGGCCAAATAATGCTCGACGGCCTGATGAAAATCTTCAGTCAAATCAGCCACCGTTTCACCGTGAAAGCTGATGCTGTCAGTGATGCCAAGCACACGTCCCACAAAAATATTGTCGCGAGGATCAAACTCGACGCGGGCAGTGTAGCCGTTGTAAATCATAGTGTTGTTCATGGTGTAATTCCTTGTGAAGTAAGCAATTCACGGAGTTCTTCAACTTGATAACGTTTGGCCTCTTTACCGGGATGGGGGCGATGCGGGTAGAGCCGTTTTCCATTTAATTCAAATACCACGCGAGAACCTTCGCTTTCGCGTATCAGACCACCAACAGCAATCACTAATGATTCCATATCTGAAAAAATGATACCGGGCAAAGTTGGTTTGGTGAACACGGCTTGTAACGTTTTTCGGTGTTTTGCTTTCATGCGATAAATGATAGCACAAAATGATATCATTTAAAATTAGTGAGTCGCCTTTATGCATTGTTGTTTGAAGTTTGCCGGGCTAAAAGAACGCTACAGTGTCAAATGTTTTAGCAACGAGTCCCGAATCACCACCTGATCTTCAACACTAAAGCCCAGTAACGGACGGGCCGGATAGCGAACTTCCGGCCCTTTTTTTGCGACCCGGTCCGTCAATCCTTCCTGATGCACGCGTGCGACGCGTGCCACGCGCCCAAAGAACCCAACGGATAGCTGATGCGCATCCTGCGTTGTTTTGAGGCTCTTCGATTTACGTAACCTGTCAAACATCGCCGCCTTCTGGCGTTTGATGCGACCGCTTTTGCCGCGCAGGTTCTTGCGGTTTTTACGCGCCGTGTACGCTTCTCCATCCGGCGTTTGCTGGCTGGCAATGCGCTGGGCCTGACTGCGGCGCAGGTCTTGCGCGACCTGGCGATTAATGGCGCGGCGTTGAGCGGGTTCCAGCTTGGCCAGCAGCGCTCCGGCCCATGCTTCGATGGCGCAGAGATCGCCGCTCATGGTTGATCGGTCGGCGTATGCCATTCGGCCAGCAACGTATAACTTTCATATAGTCGCCAGAAATTGTCCTGATAATCGGGTGTCGGTACCGGTTCGGCCAGATGACGCACCTCCAGCCGTCCGGCGTCGCCGCGCTTGACGATGACACGTTCGGTCAACTCCAGCTTGATCGATATATCGCGCGATGCGTGATTGTTGTAATCCATCTCGAAACCAATCCCGGTCTTGCGCTGGTCGGGGTTCGATAACAGTTCGTTTTGATAGACGGCGATCCAAGCCAACAGCGGCACCATGATCGCATCCGCACCGCCGCTGTAGTCGGTGATGATGATATTGAGTTTGAAGCGGTATTCAAACGATAGCGACCCGGTACCGGCGGCGACAATATTGCCTTCATCGGCGAAGATTAATAGCTTCTCAGGATTCTGGCGCAGGTCCGGATCGGACGCGATGAGATGGGCTTTCAGGCTGTCTGGTTTTTGCATTAGTAATCTCTTGTTGGCAATCGACGATCATGTCTACTTGCGCCGCGCAGGTGGCCCACGCGGCTTCGGTGCGTTCCAGTGTTAGGTTCAGCGCACCGTTAGTCGTCGGCGCGCTGGCTGGGAGCTGGCAACGGATGACCGGCGGACAGGCGTTGACGATAAGCGGTCGCGCCAGTGACGGCGGGACGCTGGCGCAACCGGGCAATAGCATCAGGCAAAGGAGACTCGGCCCAATGGCGGATCGTGGCATTTTCATGTTGGAGCTTTTTGATCAGGGTTTCTCGGGCCGATAACGTGGCGGCGATGCCTGCGTGATCCGCTTGCAGTTTGACGGTGGCGGCGCGGTGACGGGCGTTGATGGCGTTGAGGGTATCGATGATGGCGTCGCGCTCGCTGACGTTTTTTTCGGCACGGTCGGCACGGCCTTTTGCTGCGCTCAGGCTGCCGCGCTGGACGTACAGCATCGTGGCTAAACCGCCGACGATCAATAGTATAGAAATCCATTTACTGATCATTGCCAGAGTCCGATTCGTGTTCCCTTGCCATCCACCGTCAAGACTTGGCGTCGCGGTTTTTTGCCTTCTGCAGCGATGCCGAGATGGACCCAGACGGTGGCTCCGGCGCGTTCATAGATCAGCTGATCGAAATGCAGGTACGATTTTTCGATCTTCTGGCAGATGGCAAACGGTGTGCCAAATGCGGGAGCGATGAAGTCGTTAGCGAGGCCGTCGAGATGCGCGCTTTTACTAGCACCGCCTACCGCCCGATTAAGTGCGGGACAGCGATACCCGCTGGAGATGGTGATTGCCGCGCCGCCCAGTTCTAATCGCACCATTTCATTAAAGCGGGCAAGGCGGCGCAGGTTGACGATGATGGCGGGCGTGGGCGTGTTGTTGATGCCGAGAATGTGGGCGCTGTTGCTGCGGACAAACTCTTCGAGTGTGAAGTGTTCGGTGAATGCGGTCATAGATTACCTCGAAGGATATGGGCGACATTGCCCTGTGCGCGATAGACCAGGACGCACCAGGTGAAGGCGATTCCGGCGTGGCCGAACGACGTTTGCCTGTTGCCAAGCATTATTTCGAGCGCACAGGTGCCGGTGAAGACGATGAGCATCCATGCAATGAATGAGATGTGAATGCGGTAGTTGGCAAGGCCGCGTTGATAGCACAGCAGTTGCATGCAGGTGGCGGCGTAGCTCAGCATTTCGATGGTGGTTAGTAGCGTGGTGGTGACGCTAATGGCGTCTGCTGCATTAATCATGGCGGTCTCCTTTGCGTAGCCAGTCGGGTAGTGCGATGGTTTTAATCAGGTCGATGCCGTGCAGGGTCAGGGCAATGACACCCGCGGAAGCGAAGAAGGCGGCGACGCCGGATTGTTTGAGCGGCGTGTGCTGGATGACTTCGGGCGCGGCGAGGTAACCGATGGCCAGCGAGATGACGAGGTAGGCCAGCCGTTTGAAGAGCGGCAGGTTTTTGCTGGAAATCGCGACCAATGCGGCTCCGGCGAAGGCACCGATGAGGGCATTGCCGTCAATGCCGGGATAGAGGGAGGACAGGCCGATGCCTGCGGCGGCGGTCAGGACAAAAGAGGTGCTGGGTTCGGCCATGACGTTCTCACTTGTTAATCCCAGAGACTGATGGTCTGGGTGGTGTTGGTGGGGACCGCGGAAGGGTCTGGCAACGTGACAAGATGACCGTGGGGAATGAACGGGCCGCCGTCTGCTATGCCGGGGTTCAGTTCCAGCGCGACTTCGACCACGCGGGCGGTGGCACCGAGGTGGCGCCAGCACAGCAGATCGAGCGTGTCGTGTTGTTGGGCGCGCACTAGCATGGCGTCAGATCAGTTCAACGGTTAAATGATGCCGTTGCAATATATCGGCGATGGCCCAGTGCGCGTTGCGGCGTTGTTCACCGGGGCCGATGTCGAGATTGTCGGTTGCTTTCTTGTTGGACAATGACGACGCAGTGCTGTCGTAATCGCGGTACTTTTCCATGAGGTCGGCTTTGGCGGTGCTGTAGACGGCGCGCCGGTAATGGATGACGAGTCTGCTTTCCTGGTTGACCTTTTTGGCGGGGACGGCTTCGAGCGCGATGTAGCCGTCGTCCAGTTGCGCGTCTTGCCATGCGTCGAGTTCTGCGTTGACGTGCAGGATGGCTTCGGCGACGGCTTGAATGAGGCGCGGGGTGGTGACGGTGCCGTCAAGCCGCATGGCGTCGCGCATATGATGCAGATCAATGTCGGGGAACCAGCCGTCATTGTGGACGACGGTTTGTTCGGGGACGCCATCGGTGATGATGGTGGTTTTGGGGATAAAGGGCATGACGACTTTCTGGTAGGACGGCGGTGGGCGGGTGTCTTAAGGTGTTGGATTGCGCCGTGCCTTATCGACCCGCGCCGCCGTGCGCCGCTTGGGTGCTCTGTTGAACGTCTAGACCTTGGGCACTTTTTTAAGGCGCAATGTCAGACGTTCGATGTCTTTTTTGACGCCAATCCGTTTGTCGAGCGCTAGTGCACGGGTCAGATGCGGCAGCGCTTGCTGCATCTCGCTGGGATCGAGGCCTTCGGCGATAGGGTCGGCGGTGTTGCTTTTGTCGAGTAGTGCATAGGCATAGGCTTTGTGCAGTTTGGCGCGAGCCTGATCGGGGGCGTCTTTGCTTTCGGTTAGTGCAATGACGTCGGCTAAGATGGCACGGCCAACCTCGGCGGGCATATTGCCCGCCAGCGTGGCGTCGGCAAATTCATCCATTAGTAGCGTCGGGATGTCGCGATTGTATTGGTCCGGCATGCTCATGTTGTGCGTAACCGCGTACTGCGCCACCTGCAAGGCGCGCGCATAATGACCGACGTCGATATACCAGACCAGGAGCGTGGTGAGTACGTCGTCTTGCCCACCTTTGCCCGCGCTTAAGACGCCGTCGATCCAGTCCTGATACTCGGGCAACAATTCTGCCTTGAGCGTATTCTTTTGTTCGATTGACTGGATTTGCTTGATACGTCGCAGATGGTCGATCAATTGATAGTGGATCAGCTCGTAGGCATTGCCGCCAGTCAGTCCGCCGGGCGCGGTGTCGGCGGCGGCTTTGGCGGCAAGCGTACGGGCCTTGTGGCGCAGTGCAGGGGAAAGGTGGGACATCGTCAGGCTTTCGGTGTGGCGGCGACCAGCGCAATGTTTTCAATGAGGGCACCTAGACCAAAATCTTCGACTACATAGGCGTCGTTCGAAGATTCGTAATTTTCGATGCGGTCGCGCTTGGCTTCATCGACGATGCGACGGCGGCGACCGGACTCTTGCCAGTAGATTGACAGGTTGTCAAAGCGGGTGATCAGAATCGCGTTGGGTGGGAAGTACGGCACGCTGACCGCTTGCAAGCCGCCGAGGCGCTTCTGGCTGATGATGATGTCGGCGGCGAGCGTTTCGCTGGGGGCCTGATTAATGTTGATCAGTGGAAAATATTTGTCGTGCAATAACGTGCGCCCGACGATGGCGACCAGACCGGTATCTTGCTGGTACCACGGATCGAGCAGGTTGATGGCGTCATAGACGGCGGCGTCCAGATTGATGTAGTCGCCATCGGGGCCGATCAGCATCTGGCCGGGCGTGTTGCCTTCCTGCATGACGCGCTCCGCGGCCTGTTCACGGAAGTGCTGCAGCCAGCCTTTGTTGACATCTTCTAACAGCGGATGCGCCGCAGGATCGGTATCGGCGGCGATGCTGGTGCCGTTGAAGCCGATGACCATGCGGTCGAGCGCTTGCCGTTTGAGAATGACGTTGGCGACGCGGCTTTGAAAGTCAGGAAATTTGGCCCAAGCATCCAGTGTCTGGTAATTGATGTGAGTGTCGAAATTGGTCTTTTCGCAGCGGTATTTATGGCTGTCGAGGGTGCCGAGGTCGCGCGTCTTGCGGTCGCTTTTGGCGGTGTTGGTGCGGCTGGCCACTGGTCCCGAGATGCCGAGGCCGAGCTTTTCGCCTTCTTGTTCGGTGACGCCGAGGATGTTGATCTTACCTAAAAATTCGCTCGACTCCTGCATCTTGGTTTCCAGCTTTTGCTGGATGGTGGGGGCGACGGCAAAGGTGGCTGCGGCGCTGGCCGTGTCGTTCAGTTCTTGCAGGCGCGTGGTGTAGTGGTCGAAGGCGACGCGGGTGATTTTTTTCATGGGTGCTCCAATAGGGGTTTTAAGAGATATCGCTGATCGCGCGTTCAGAAGTCGGTCTGTTCCGTGCCGCTGCCGCCGGTTGCCGGTGGCCGGTGCGACGGGTTGCCGTCTTGCGTGTCCATCTGGCCTTTGAAGGCAGTAAAGGCGCTGGTTGATGCGGCCAGTGCCGCTTCGAGTTCGCTAATCTTTTTATCTGCGGCAGCGCTTTGGGTGGCAAAGGATGCGGCGGTTTCGCTGGCATGATGGGCGACGGCTTCCAGCGCTTCTTTGACGTCATTGAATCGCGCATCATCGCTGGTCTCTTTATGTGAGAAGCGTTTGAGGATGTTTTTAACGGTGGTGGAAAATTTGTTTTCTGTGACTTCCGGCTGGTCGTCTTCTTCAAATTCGAGCGTGGCTTCAATCGCTTCAGAAAACAGATTGTTCACATGTTGCTTGCGGGCGCTAAATAAATTGACGCCGCTGGTGGCGGCAAAGGTGAGGATGTCGGTGCCAAGACTGGCTGGGCTGTCGGTGACGCCCAGGCCCACCATATAGGCTTGACTGGTATCGGCGAAATCAGGATTGAGTTCAATGCTGGTGTAAATCTTTTGGCGCTCTTTGTTCATGGCAATTAGCGAGGGCGTCGGGGAAACCTGGGCAAACAGGGCTAACTTTTTGCCGCTGTCGGTATCGACTTCTTCGGCTTTGACGGCGAGCACATCGCCATAAGCGCGGAACGGGCTGTCCGGTAACAGGCTGCGTTTATGCTCCAGCCAGATCCGTGCGCCATACGTTGTGCGGTTGAAATTCCTGGCAATTTGCTCGATAGCTTTGCGGTCGATCTTACGACCGTCGGTGGTCGCGCCTTCGGTGGCGACGCGGAAGAACTTGGATTTGGTGGTCATGGATGCGCTCTGCTATCGGGAAGTGAGGGAATAGCGCCATAGTCACCGTTAGCGCGTGGGGTTTCAACGCGCAGCGGGTTGCTATGGGGCTTACTGGCTTGCTGGTACGAGCATTACGCGCGCGTGACCCCTACGCTTGCGGCATGCAAAAATCTCCCCTCATACCGGTGTCAGAAGTCGATTTAAACGTTGCGCTTGCAACGGATCAACACACGGACCCACGCCGCGTCGCTAAGTTTTTGTATTGGCAGGGTTGGCGTATTTCATCGATCGCCAGTCACCTTAAATTGAATCGCTCGACCGTGGAGAGTTGGAAGCAGCGCGACGGTTGGGAGAGTGCGCCGGTGTTAGAAAAGGTGGAGGCGGCGCTGGATACGCGGCTGGTGCAATTGATTGCGAAGGACCAGAAGTCTGGCGGGGATTTTAAAGAGATCGATCTGCTGATGCGGCAGATTGTGCAGACAGCGCGGGTACGACGTTATGAAGCGCCGGGCGGGAATGCGGTCGATCTGAATCCTAAGTTGGCGAATCGGTATTCTGCACCGCGCAAGAAGCCGGTGCGTAATGATATCGATGCGGCGCAAAAGAAGTTGTTGCTGGAGGCGTTTCACGATTCATTGTTTGATTATCAGAAGGTGTGGTTTCGCAATGGGCATCAGCGCACCCGGGCGATCCTGAAGTCGCGCCAGATTGGGGCGACCTGGTACTTTGCGCGGGAGGCGCTGGCGGATGCGATTACGACCGGCCGCAATCAGATTTTTTTGTCGGCGTCGAAGGCGCAGGCGCATGTGTTTAAGCAGTACATCATCCAGTTCGCACGCGAGGCGGCAAACCTGGAGTTGACGGGCGACCCGATCATTCTGGCCAATGGCGCGCACTTGTATTTTTTGGGGATCAACGCCCGCACCGCGCAAAGTTATCACGGCAATTTTTACTTCGATGAGTTTTTCTGGACGCATAACTTTACCGAGCTGAACAAGGTGGCGTCGGGGATGGCGATCCATAAGCATTGGCGTAAAACCTACTTCTCCACACCGTCATCGATCACGCATCAGGCCTATTCGTTCTGGACCGGGGCTGCATTTAATAAACGCAGGGCGAAGGCTGAACAATACGATATCGATATCACGCATGGGCGCTTGGCGGCGGGCCTGACGTGCGAGGACAAAATCTGGCGCCATATCGTGACGATCATGGATGCGGAACGCGGCGGCTGCGATCTGTTCGATATCGATGAGTTGCGCAATTTTGAATACAGCCCGGATCAGTTTGAAAACCTGCTGATGTGCAATTTTATCGATGATACGCAGTCGGTGTTTCCACTGGCTGAGTTGCAGCGGTGCATGGTCGATTCTTGGGTGGACTGGACGGATTATAAGATTTATGCGAGTCGTCCTTTTGGACATCGTGCCGTGTGGATTGGCTACGATCCTTCGTTGACTGGCGACAGTGCAGGGTGCGTGGTGCTGGCACCCCCTTTAGTCCCCGGCGGCAAGTTCCGGTTGCTGGAACGCTTCCAATGGCGCGGCATGGATTTCGAGGCGCAGGCAGAAGCGATCCGGCACATGACACTGCGCTACAACGTGGAGTTTATCGGCATCGACACCACCGGCATGGGCATCGGCGTGTTTCCGCTGGTGCGTCAATTTTTTCCTGCCGCCACCGCCATCCTGTATTCGCCCGAGGTGAAGACACGGATGGTGCTCAAAGCCAAAAATGTGATTAGCAAAGGACGGTTGGAATTTGATGCCGGATGGACCGATCTCGCGCAGGCCTTTATGGCAATCCGCAAAACACTCACCGCCAGCGGCCGACAGGTCACCTACGACGCTGGCCGTACCGATGAAACAGGGCATGCGGATCTGGCGTGGGCCTGTATGCATGCGCTGGATCACGAGCCACTGGAGGGTGGCAATCACAACAATCAATCTTTTATGGAGATTTATACATGAGTAGAAAACAGCGGGGCAGGGCCGCCTATGGAACCGCCGTATTGGCCCCTGAAGTAATGACAGAGGCGCCGGTCGCCGCCGCCGGATTTGAAGCGTTTACGTTTGGCGATCCGGCCCCGGTGCTGGACCACGGGGAGATTCTGGACAGTCTTGAGTGCTGGTCTAATGGGCGCTGGTATGAACCGCCGGTCAGTTATGCGGGGCTGTCGAAGTCGTTTAATGCCAGCGTGCACCATAGCAGCGCGATCTATTTTAAGGCGAATATTCTTACTTCAACTTTCGTGCCGACGCCGTTGCTGACGCGCGATGCGTTTAAGCGATTTACGCTGGACTTTTTAACGTTTGGTAACGCGTACCTGGAGAAGCGGACCAGCCGTAGCGGCAAACTGCTGTCGCTGGCACATGCGCTGGCGAAGTATGTGCGCCGGGGGAGGGATCTGGATCAATATTATTTTGTGCGTGGCTGGCAGGAAGAATACGCTTCTAGGCATGGCGCAGTGTGTCATCTGATGGATCCGGATGTGAACCAGGAGGTGTACGGGGTGCCGCAATATCTGAGCGCGCTGCAGTCGGCTTGGCTGAATGAGGCGGCAACCCTGTTTCGGCGTAAGTATTATAAAAATGGGTCGCATGCCGGATTCATTTTTTACATGACCGACGCAGCGGCGAATAATGCCGACGTGGACAACCTGCGGCAGGCGATGCGCGATAGCAAGGGGCCGGGTAATTTCCGCAACCTGTTCATGTATGCACCGAACGGTTCCAAGGATGGGATTCAGATACTGCCGGTGTCGGATGTGGCGGCCAAGGATGAATTCTTCAATATCAAAGGCGTGACCCGTGATGACGTGCTGGCCGCGCACCGGGTGCCGCCTCAGCTACTGGGCATCATGCCGAACAATACTGGCGGCTTCGGTGCGGTCGAACCAGCGGCGCGAGTGTTTGCCCGCAATGAACTGGTCCCGCTGCAGTCGCAGTTTATGGGGATCAATGACTGGCTCGGTGAAGAGGTGCTGAAGTTCAACAGCTACGATCTGTCAGTCCAAAAGAAAGGCACCAAATGAGCGACAACGCCGACCGCGCCGATGCGCGCATTGCCGCCGCCGTCCAGTCCGCCCTGAACAAGGTGCGCGACACGCCATCATTATGCGGCGACGGACATTGCCATTTTTGTGAGGAGGCGGTACCCGATGCCCGCGTGTTCTGTAATGCCGATTGCAGGGATGACTACCAGAAGCATCAGGCAGGGCGGAGGCGAGCCGGATATTAATCGCTATTTACCCCTAGGTTTACCCCAAGGAAGCCCCTGACGCCCCCACAAGGGGTAATACATAGCCTTTTAGACCCGCCAGCGCTCACCTCCACACGCCACCTGCGGTGTCTTTAAATGGGACTGCTTTTAATGCACTTTGGGTGATGCAGAAAAGGCCGTTAGCCCGGGGCGCTCGGTTAGACCGGCTTGGAAGGCGTGACGCAAAATGATGCAGCTGGAGGGATTAATAAACTATCAGTAGAGTCGTTTCCCGTCACACCTCGAGTCATTGGTTAAATGTAGCTACAAATATTGTTGGATTAGGGTAATATTTGTATCTACAATAATTAGATGGAAGCAAGTGGGCGGATACCATGACGAACAAACATAAAATTATTTATCCGACAGCGGAAGAGGATGTCGCAACTACCGCAGCCGCGTTATCAGATCCCGATAATCTACCTTGGACTGATGCGCAATTGGCACAACTTAAGCCGGTGCGAGGACGTGGTAGACCTTTAGGGAGTGGTACGAAAGAGCAAATAACTATGCGCTTAGATACTGATATTGTTGACGCGTTTAAGCGTGAAGGTGACGGCTGGCAAACCAGAATGAATGGCGCATTGCGCGAATGGTTAGCGGCGCATCGATAGTCTTGATTGCTGTTAGTAATTTTCTTTTTTTATACCTATGTGCGGACGCATTACACAAATTGGATAACAGTTTGTCGCCTGAGCAGGCTGAACAGACTCCGGGGCAGATGGTGCGGGGGGGCGGATTGCTTTGAGTGGTTTAAGGTGTCGACTGAGGTTAATCGCGCAGGGGAAGAGTAAGCCGTTTATGGTTGAGGCGATTGGGTAGATGTGTCGTGGCGCCTTTAGCCAAAATATTTTTACAGTGGGCAAATCCTGCGCTTGAAAAAAAGGAAAATTTGCTACATTGGCTCACTTTTAAATTATTTTGTCGGGTCATTAATTCGAGAGAGAACCGTCGCCGCATTGATCACTAAAGCTGAAAAGTCGATGACATTAGTATTTTTGATTTTTATCGGTTCATCATAATGTAGTGGATCGTATATAAAGCCAATATTCGATTGATCGAAAAATAACCCTACCATTGCTATTCCTCGTTCGATAGGGGTACACACGTTATAGCTAAAATTGTACATTCCAGTCTTTTTCAGTTGTTCGCTTGTTAGAGAAGCGGCATCGGCCACGACAATGTTACCCCAAGCTGAGGCTCCCGCGCGATTCTGATAACAGTGGCCATATTCTGAGCAAACGCAATTAATTAGCGCACCGCCAACCCCATAGAAAATGGCACTTTCTTCTTGCATGAACATGATCACAATACTGTTAAAGATTATCTCTTCGTTAGTAAGGTAATCTGGCGGATTGTTTATGGGTGGGTAATCCCCCCATTTTTAAGATGCGCTAAAAGTAGAGGTTAAGCGGCCAGTACCAGTTTTTTGTTTTGGTGTGATGCCGCCCAGGCCCATATGAGGCCGATCATGATTGTAAGTCCATAGCCAGCTGGTAGCAAAATTTTGTACCTCATCAATCGAATCAAACAGATGATGGGCCAGCCAATCATAGCGTACGGTCCTGTTATAACGTTCGACATACGCGTTTTGCTGCAGATTGCCAGGCTGGATGAACTCGATGCTGATGCCCCGCTTGGTGGCCCACGCCGATGTGACGGCACTGATATATTCCGGCCCGTTATCACAGCGGATGGCCCTGGGCTTGCCGCGCCACTCGATGACTTGATTAAGTGCCCGGATCACCCGTTTCGAAGGCAACGAGAAATCGACTTCAATACATAACCCTTCACGGTTGAAGTCATCAATGACGTTAAACAACCGAATACTGCGTCCATCAGCGAGCTGGTCATGCATGAAGTCCATTGACCACATGTCATTGATCTTGGTGGGCACTGCCAATGCCAGCGGCACGTCGCGCACGATCCGCTGGCACGGCTTGATGCGCAGATTCAGCTCCAGAGCCCGGTAAATCCGGTAGACGCGCTTATGGTTCCATTTGAAGCCTTTGACGTTGCGTAGATACAGAAAGCACAAACCGAACCCCCAATTACGCTGATTACTCGTCAAACATACCAGCCAGTCGGCAATGACGGTGTTCTCAGAGGATAGTTTGGCGCAATAACGGTAACAGGTCTCGCTGATGCCAAAGGCCTGACATGCCACGCGAATCGTGACCAATCTGTTTGTAACCGACCACTGCGCCATCTCTCTTCGTTTGGAGGGCGCTACCACTTTTTTATTAGCGCCTCAGTAACGATATCTGCCTTCAGGCGTTCCTCTGCGTACATCTTTTTTAGTCGCCGGTTCTCATCTTCCAGTTCCTTCATCCGCGTCATCAGAGAGGCATCCATGCCGCCAAATTTGGAGCGCCACTTATAGAAGGTGGCAGTGCTGATGCCATGTTCGCGGCACAGGTCCGGTGCAGGACTGCCAGCTTCGGCCTGTTTCAAAATCTGCAGGATCTGGCTATCGGTAAAGCGTGATGTCTTCATGTAAAAAATCCTTAAATTGCATTTGAGGAAATTCTACTTTTAAACGCTATCTTTTGGTGGGGGGATTACCGCACGATGAAACGCTTGCCACCGCGCTTGTACATTGTTCCCACCGCCAGCAATGACATGATCAATCTTGCGGGATCGAGATGAATGACCGTGAAATAGTTATTGCCGCTCTTCGCTGACATAACGCCCGAAATTATCGTCTCCTGGTTGGTGCCCAGAAGTGTCGTGCCGATGAGCGATCCAGCTTCGAGACCACCAGCGTTTCCCCATCGCGTATCTGGGCGAGCAACGCTTTGAACGGGGGCCGCTGGCTGGCTGACACCTTCATCCGCAAACCAGTAATCCATCTTGTAACCGGCCTTCTCAATATCGAAGGTCTGATTGGCGGTCGTCTGGTCTTTGGTGCTGACACGGCTATAAGCGAAGGTCGACATGATTAATCCTTAAATTTGATTGTCCGTAGTAATCCATGCTTGTCCGGTGTCGTCCAAATATGTTCACTAACGGGTCAAATACATATGAACACGTTCAAAATATAAAAGGCTATATTTTGAACGCGTAAATCGTGTGGTTTTTGACTGTTCATATACTGTCGTTTTGAACAGCGTTATATCAATGAAAATATTATGCCTACAGGCAATATCAGGAAAAATAAATATTAGTAGGTTTTATAGTAATTTTCTTTGGCACAATTGAAAGGGCAATCTCTTGCTATGAAGGTAACTCACAGGAAATAAAAAAACTGTTATTTACCGAGAATAGAGAATAGTTAAAGAGAGACCAGTTATTCATACAATAAATATTTATAAATTCACTTGAGGGAATAATATGAAAACTTTCAATAAGTCGCTTGCTGCGGTCCTTATCTTATGCGCTGGCTCTACCGCCATGGCTAAATCTGTATCACTTAGTGATTTCGATACTAGTGCCACAACTATTCAAACCAGCAGCTTTGCTGCTGGAGCTACAACGCTAGTTTCACCAGAGGTTACTATTTCAAATGGAACGAACTATTTAGGTCGTTGGACTGGCACACAACTGAGTTACCTAGATACAAATACTGGGGGTCTTCTAGTTAAGTTTTCATCTCCCGTAGGAATGTTTGGTGCCGAATTTGTCGCTAACCATGTACCTGCAACTTTGTCGGTTTATTCAGCATCCAATATATTGATTGACTCAATTACGTTGGGACCTACTGGACTTAAAACCATAAACGGTTTTCCGACCGGTTTTTTAGGATTGGCTGAAACAAGTAAAAAAATTGATCATGCCGTATTTAGTACAACCATGGCTAGAAATAGCATTTATATCGGCCCTATCGTGTATCAAGAAGTTTCTTCGACTGTTAGTCCAGTACCTGAACCAGAAACCTACGCCATGCTAATGGGTGGCCTGGCGTTGATTGGCTGCATGGTCAGTCGTCGCAAGTCTTCATAATAATTAATTTTCTGTTGCAAGCACAGCCCCGCAAGGGGCTTTTTCACGCTTGGCGATTCGTTGACGGAGTAAATTGACGAAAGCGGAAAAGGCAGGCCAGCGGTTTTTGCTAGTCTTATCATTGTGATCAACGAATCGCCCCAATGTAACGAAAAAGCCTTAAGGAATTATTTTTGACAGTACCAGTAACAGTACGTTTAGATATTTAAAAGTAGAGAGTATTTGTTTATAAGGCGAAGACGAGATTATTAGATTCCCACCTTCCGAGAATAAATCCGCCGGTGTTTCAGGCAGACCAAAAACCCGTGATTTCATAGAGAAATCACGGGTTTTTTTGTCACCTACGGTTCAATATCATTCGTTTATATTCCCATTTCATATGCCGATACTTTGTGTACTCTGATCGAGCTCAGTTTTGCACGTCACGCCAGACAGTGACCACATCTTGGTACGTTATAAAAAGAAGGAGGCCAAGTTTCTCACCTTGAATCTGCCGTACGGTGTATTAAACTAACAGGCACTCAGTGCTAAAAAACATCATTGCCGGAAGTGGCTTACACGGGCTGACTAACGTGATGTATGGTGATGAAATGTGGTCGTCACTAGCCGACGGGCGGGCGCATTGATTAATCCATTATTAGCCCGGTGCTTCTCTATACAGCATCGGACAAATTGTTTTGGTAAATAAGGTGTGGCATAACCCTCTTACCAACTCGCATCAGGAGATTAACGTGACGGAACCGCGCAAAGGTCAGGCCCCTCCAGTGCTTAAAAGAGATGAGTTTCATCTTGAATTTCGACGCTCTTATATGGACCCTACGTTTGATGCGGTGAAAGCAGAAATTACTAAATTAGAGGAGGTGGCGTGGGAAAACTATATCAACGGCAATAAGTCGCCAATTACAACCAAAGCTGGCCCGGATTTTGATGTGCCTGATTATGATTTATCGCTGGAATGGAGAGAAATACGGGATAAATTAATTGTGGCCGAGGCAACGCAAAAAAATTCCGCCACTAAATCGAGGGTGTTACTGATTTGCGGCTCGGCACGTAATGATGGCAGTTGTCCTGGCGAAATATCCAAGACCTTTCGTTTAATAAAACTCGCAACCGAAACATTGGAAGCTGACGGTATAGAAGTCGATTTTCTGGATCTCAGTCTACTTATTTCGGCTTATGACAAACATATTTATCCGTGCAAGGGCTGTGCTTCTACTGCCATGCCTTTATGTCACTGGCCTTGTAGTTGTTATCCCAATCATGGTCAGCGTCAGACCAATGACTGGATGGCCGAGATTTATGAAAAATGGGTAGCTGCACATGCTGTTATTATCATGACCCCGGTATACTGGTACCAAGCACCTGCGGTCCTGAAGTTGATGATAGACAGGCTCGTTTGCGCGGACGGCGGCAATCCCGATCCGACGACGACGTTAGGAAAAAACGCGAAGAAAGCTAAGGAACTGGAGCTGAAAGGGTGGTCATACCCCAAGCATTTAGCTGGTCGCGCTTATGGCCTGGTAGTTCATGGCGATGTGGCGGGTATAGAAGGTGTGCGTCGGGGACTGTCGGATTGGCTGGATTGGATGGGCTTGCTTGATGCTGGTACATCCTCGCGATTAGATCGATTTATCGGTTATTACGAGTCCTATGCGGAAAGCCATGAGGTTTTAGATCGAGATGTGGCGGTGCAGCAGGAGGTGCGGAATGTTGCCAGCGCCGTTGCGAATGCCGTGGCTAAAATACGAGCAGGAGAATTCTCCCCTCCAGATGCCGATTTGCGGCGCCCCCGACCTAAATAAGCAATGAAATCAACGTGCCTTACTATCTTTCTTGATCTCACACCACCTTCCGCCTTTGAACAACAGCGCAGGACATCTGGCGGTGCAGCTATCAATTGGCCTTGATTCGCAGCTCGATCACACGGTCTGTACTTTCCTTGTGGTAGTGTTAAAGCCTTTCAGGAGAAATGTTTTCAATTTATTTGATAGAGCAATCTCAATATACTTGTACGTTAACGCCGACACCAAAATGGACAACACAAAAGCTACAGCGACCAATATCAAGCCGTAGTAATCCCAATCAAATATTGGTGTTCGTTTCAATATTTTCTCTACGATATTGTAAAGTTTGGTGTGTAACAAATAGACCGAAAATGAAATTTCCCCCGCAAACAGAATGCATTTCGGCCATACGACGGGAAAGCGCTTTTCGTACTCGACCAGCGACAATAACAAGAAAAAGCTCGGTATCATCCATCCCAAGGGTTTGTTCCCCCACATAAATCCGGTGGCATAACAGTAAATGAAAAATCCGGCACCGCTGGCTAGAAGGCAGGACCACACCAACCGGTGTTTGGCTGTCGACTTAAACGTATACACGTAGCCAATAAACACACCGAACAAGAATTCCAATAACATCGGATTGGTCGCGAGCTTCAGATAGGTATTCTCAAATGGGTAACCTATGTAAGTATTCAGTCCATGCCAGCCAAATAGGAGCGCGGGGATGAAGGTTAGCCCTGCGATTATCGTTATCAACGCGGCCCATTTCCATCGGCCACACGCAATGGCGATTGCGGCCAGCGCATAAAACAGCATCTCGTAGTTAAGCGTCCAGCCTACTAAAATGCTGGCGTAGCCGTACATTGGTCCGGTCTGACTGCCGTCCAGAGGGATGAATAACAGTGAACGGCCTACCTCGTATAGGGACTTTAATGTGTTGCCCGGGCTAAGCAACAGGATGATGTAATACAGGGGAATGACACGACAAATGCGCTTGACAATAAATTCGAGGCTGGACGAGGGGCCATCGTTGAGATTGTTAGCAACGTAAAAAGTAATGAAGCCGCTAATCAAAAAGAATAAATCGACGCCTATCGCACCATTTATAAACAGCGTGTCGCCAAGGGTGGGGAAGGTCAGATTGAGTGCTTCTCTGTAATGGAAGCCGACGACTAGAAGCGCTGCTATGCCACGCAGAGCCTGAATTGAATTAATAGTATTTTTTACAGCTAGCACTAGTGTTTCCTTTAAAAGTGCCAGAGGTCGGATACGCTAAAACGTCAGTGATATCTATACTCTGTACGTTATAGTTAAGCCGAATTGTAACTTATGCGATGAGATGATTTTCGGAATGGCGATGTGGCTTCACGCACTGGTGTTTTTTTTCTGAGAAATCCTGCCAATGTGAACGGTTTTACCAGCGGTATGTTTTGCGACATTTCTAGCGATGCGCATGATTTGAGCCCGCCCATCAGCATCCGCATTTAAGGAAAACGTTTGATTGCTCTCTCCGTAACCCCATTCCAGAAACGGAAATTGAAGCAAAAAATAAAACGCCGCAAAGAAGATTTTTATCGAAGTACTTATTCGTGCGTTGACCGTAGAAAACATTGACGCAATTGAAGTCGATCTCGGATAGCAGCGTGAGTAGGGCGCAAGTTGCATCTATTTGGCCAAGTTACGCCGCGTTTAGCAGTTCGTAATTCAGCCACCTTCACACACCATCCGCAGAAACAAACCGGCGCTGCCGCATCCATTTAGTCGCCACCCACTTTTCGCCGCGTTCAACCGGATTGCTTGCATGTAGCGAGCCGTGATCGACCTGATTGCGGCTGTTGCAATACTCGAAATAAACCGCGTTGCCGCGTTGGGGCGAGACGCTCCAGCCCGCTTGCGGGAAAATTGTCTCGCCGCCGGATGCCACGTCGTTCAGATACGTCACCATGGTGCTGACGCGCTGTCCGCTGCGGGCTATCGAGTTTTGATTGGCGGCGTTGGATGGGATCAAAAAATCAAAATGCGGCGCGCTCCCGGCACCGGTCGGATAGTGCAGAATTTGCAGGCCTTCGCCATTTTCAATAGGAAGGTTCATGGCTTCCGAAATACGTTTGTCCAGACGGGCGATCAAGCCGTTTTCCTGAAGTCGAAAAAACATGCCGAGACTGCTGCGTTGCCCGGTCACCACGTTCAGTCCCGTTGGGGGATCGACGACGGTGGAGCGGGTCAGGCGCGGTCGCGCCAAAGTAATGAGTTCTTCACACTCATCCGCACTGAGTAATCCTTCCAGTACCGCAAGCATCGGACGCGCAGCTCTTGCCGCGATACGTACCGAGCGGTCGGTGGTATGAAGCGTGGAGCCTGAGTGAAAAATAGGCGCCTCGTACACATAATCCGGCTCAGATGCTTGAGCTGATTGTCTGCCTGGCTGAGGTGCCTGCTGTGCGTCTTCAATGACGACCGAATCGACCGGTGGCGGTTGACCCGATTGCCGTGCCGTGACAAATGCAGCCACAATCGCGTGCGCTGCTTGTGCTGTCATTTGCTGCGCCTGCATCTCCTGGATCAATGCAGTCGGCGCGCAGCCTTGATTGAGGTTGTGCAGGATCCAGACGCTTAAATCGGGAGAAAAGTGAATAACAGTGCTCATCGTGTTTCAGGTTATGGATGGGTTAGCAGTTCTTTACAATAGCGTGGCTAAACAAATTATAAATTGACCGCAATCCATCCTTCATCGGTTTTATGAAAGCTTTCCTGCAGTTCCATGACACCCGCGCCGCCAACGATGCGGGCAACCATCGGAAAAACCTGCCGCACTGCGGCGTCTTCGGTCCAGGGTGCTGCTTCTATCTTATAGGTGTAGGTGACCACGGCTTCTTGCTGATCATTTGCGGTTTTTAGCATTTTCCATCCGACGACTTTGTCCAGACTAAGTTTGGCTGCACAAAAATCTCCTTGATGTACCTGTACGCTGCCGTCCGCAATCTGACTGCGCATTTCTTTGGTCAAATAATATTTTTTACCGGCGTCCGTCAGGTCGTAGCGTTTGACGTCGACCTTATGAAGCGTATCGGTTTCCGACTCTTTTAGGTCGACTGATGCTATCGATAACCGGACCAGACCAACTTTTTCCAGTACCGGCATTTGCAGCGCGTTTCTGCCTTTGGTATCTATGTCATGCTGGGAGACGTCAATAGGCCACGTGTATTTGGCGAGGCAAAGATCACCTTTTTTTTCCAGATAGGTGTTCATGCCGACGGTCATATTTTGCAGATTCGCATCCGATTTGGTGCTGCAGCCAGTGACTGCAAGAATGCAGACGGTACCGATAAGTGTTTTATTCATTTTAATGATAACGATTAAAGTTGATTTTGTTTAGTTCGCGCAGGTCGCGGACGTTGGTGTTTTTGCTGGATCGTAATCATCGCTTAACGTGCCAAGAAAGCAGATCAGGTCAGCGACGTTTTGATCCGACATCGGCGGTGCGCTGCCCGCTGCCCGCCCGTCGAGTGGTAGCTGGGTGTCTATATTGGTCCGGTAGGCTGCCTTTAGATCGTTGTACTTTTGCACCTTACCGCCTACATATTGGGTCTTGATCAAGCCATAAGTTGGGAAGTTTTTATCGTTAACGCGTTTGGCAACGCCGCCGACGGTTGGATACCAAATTTGCGGGATCGTGTCGCGGGTGTTATAGAACTGGATTACCTGCTGCAACGAATGCATCACCCCGTTATGAAAAAATGTCGTGCGTGTAGCGACATTGCGCATGCTTGGTGCTTTAAACATGCCGCAGAATGGGTTAGGTGCGTCTGTGCTGATCGGTAGGTGATCGGTTCTGATGGTGCCGCACACGCCCATATCAAAATACGCTGGATCACTGTTTGCAGGGATGGCAGGGTTGCGTGGCACACTGATCGCCTCGTAAGAAAAATCGGTGAACAAAGCCGAGCTGCCATTAAGACCGGCACCTTGATAATGGCAAGATGCGCAATTTCCTGTCTTGGGATCGGAAAATACATTTAAGCCGCGGCTTTCGGCAACGGTTAACGTGCCGCCAATTTTATTGCCGGCATACAGGTCAAACTTGCTGTTGTAAGGGTGAAAGCTAACATCTTCTAGTTGAAAGGCTTGTAGCGCGGCGGTTGCGTTAGTGAATGCGGCGTCGGTGTTGGCAAACGCAGTGCTACCGAAGGCTTGCAAGAACAGCGGCGCGTAAGTAGAGGTGCGGATTTTAGCGACGACATCAGCGGGACGCGTGTTGGCCATTTCGTGCGGATCCATCAGCGGAATTTTTGCTTGTTCTACCAGGCTATTGGCGCGGCCATCCCAATTGAAGCCGCCGCCTGGACCGGGCACGCTGATGCCGTCCGGGTTGTCCAGCAAATCCGCATAAGCGGGTGTGTTCTCTTTATAGCGCAATGACGGAACTGCTCTGGCACCGCCATCGGTGAGAGTCGGTCCGCCGAGTTGCACGGCCAGATCGTTTGGCGGGCCGTAGGCAAATTTTGGATCGTGGCAAGTCGCGCAGGCCATTTTTCCCGAACCGGATAAGGTGCGGTCAAAAAACATCTGTTGCCCTACCTGGGCCGCCAAACTGAGCGATTTAGCCGATTTAGCCGATTTAGCCGATTTGGCGGGCGCGGCTGCGGGCATTACATTCTTAACGCCATTATTACTGCCGCTGCAAGCGACGAGGACTATTACTATCGCGCTAATCAATATAAAAAGATTTTGTCGCATAACGTTGCTACGCTGCATTAAAAGAACGCTCCCAGCTAAAATAAACAAAAGTGAAACAAGAAAATGTTTCACTTTATAGAGACAAAATATAATGCCCCGGAACGCTATCCACTCCGGGGCTGGTCCTGCTATTTCTTCAATGCCCAGACGTTGGCCTGGGTTGCATCCGGACCGAGTTGTGCTGCCACGCTCACGTCTGCCGATTGCTTGCCGGTGTAGCTGGCTGGTGCTATAAAGGCGTGATTGATCGGACGTACAGAGTCAAAGTGGGTATCAGCGCTACCGGCATATTCTGGCAAATTAAGAATATTGGCTGAGACAAATTTCTCTGAATACTTTGAACGATTCATGTACGACGCGTCGACAGCCGGATCGGCCAGCTGGAACATGTCCTGCAAAGTACGTACAAATGAAAAGTGGCTATAAGCGTCGCTATCCACGATGCCGGTAGGTGCGCCAGTCTGATTGGTTAGGATGCCAAAAATACTTTCGCCATGGCCGCGATTGCCACGTGTATAAGCGGTGACGGAGTTGTCAACGGACCATGTGCCATCCGGGTTTTGTGTTAATGGATTGGCGACGGTACTATTGCCCGGATTCCAGCCGCAGCACGAGTTGAACCCTGCGGTGGCGTTACCTTCATCAAACATCAAGACGATGGCGATGCGCGCTTGCGGGTTTTTCCACATCGCCGATGCCTGGATTTTTTTGACCACGGCATCTACGTAGTTATCACCACGCGTAATGATCGCGCCGCCGGTAGCGACCGCGACGTTATTGGCGACGCTGCTGCAATCGGAGGCGGTGACCTGATTGGGATTATTGCCGACGGTGCCTTTGACGGTAATACCGTGCATGTCGTCACACTGATCGGGCATCAGGAAATTGATGCTACCGACGTTGCCGCTGGCCAGATCGGTTGACAACTGGTCAAAATCATAGCCAGCCGGAATTTTGTAGTCCAGACTATTTTTAAGGTTGGCGTCCCACTGACCCCCACCCAACGTACGATTGCTGTAATTAAACTCTGGTGCGCTGCGGACGTTTTGATACGCCATGCCGGGGTGATGCTTGGTCCGATACAAATTCGCCGGTAGCGGGAGGTTTAAGCTCGGGGTGCCGACGGTTGCGGTATTGCCGCCTAGCGTGCCGGGTGGATAGACGTTGTCCTGCGCGATCACCGCAGCATCGGCTACGCTGTCAGTGCGGAAGTCTTGGCCGGGATTTAGCGATTCGCTATAAGTACGCCATGTCAGGCCAGCGGAAGTCAGCGCGTTAAACAAATTGGGCTTATCGACAATATTGTGCGCTGCCCCGCCTGTTAAGCAGTTAGTCGGTGCGACAGGATTCGCGACAAAGGGCGATTTTGCAAGACCAGGCTGCGTATTGTCCGGTAGCGGTAAGTCCTGTGGTGCATTGGCACCGGTGGAGCCACAGTTCCACTGATTGTCATCGACAATGCCGAAATCGTCGGCGCCGCCAAGTGCGGTGTAGTTCGGCTCGCTCGGATTGCCGGTTGCGTAGTAGCTACTCAACTGGTTACCGGCTTTTAGATAGCCGTTAATTTTAGGTGCATAGGCGGAGTTAAGGATCGACGATGTCGCCTTGTTTTCTAGCATGACGATAAAGATATGGTCATAGCGCGGAATGCCTTCCACATTAAAAGCAGCCTGCTGGGATTGCAGAAAGGTGATTGGCGCACGCGTATCGGTTGTCATCGCAGTGGCTGCCGTGACGTTGGCTTGACCCTTTAAGCGTGGATCGCCGCCGGAGACTGCTAGCGCGTCCGGAAACAAATCTCCGCGATCCAGCTTGGTGATGGCGAACGCAAACCGGTTAGTCAACGCATTGGACTCGTTCATCATCGCTGTTTGCGCGGTGCCGTTAACGCCATTGATATCACTCAGAAGGCTAGTCAACGGCACGCCAAGACGGGTCGCCAGATTTTGTTTTTCTATGGCGTAGGTGCTGTTGTTAGCTTCAATCAGACGGGCTACTTCTGAAGAGAGTGGGCTGACGACAATGGCTTTGCCTTGCTCAGTCACTTGATCTAGTGAGGCCCGAAAAACGGTGCGCTTACTGACTTTCACGCCAGTTGCTGTATTGATAGCGGTAGTGCCAGTATCGACCAGAAGCGATTGGGGGAAAGCGCTGGTGATACTGAAATTGCCTTTGGCGTCGGTAACGACCGGGTTTTCGCTGGCATCGCACTTGCCGTTATTATTAGCATCAACGCAAACCATCGCACCTTGATAGTAACCGACCAAAAATGTCGGGTCAGTAGCGCTGCCTGATTTGAAAGCACTGGAGGTCACTACGCCTGTCATCTGTACGCTGCCCGGTCCCGGGTTACCATTACTACAACCTACCAGCACGGCGGCTGCGGCAATTATAGTCAAAGATAAATTAAACGTATTTCGTTTTGCGACTATCATGCCATGCCCTTTTAGATTCCGATTGTGCTTCGAATAACTGATTCAGGCGGATTTTGACAGTTCTCGTATGAAAATTTATGAAGATTTGATGACATTTGCTGGGATGAGGTGTCCGCCCTACGGTGATTCGAGAAATATTTGATGGGATAAAACCGTAGTAAGGCGAATAGTGAAATATTCGAGGGTAGCGCATGGGTTTTTGGAGGTAGCCAAAACTTTTTGAGCCATTAGGGGATAATAGATGGTTATCAGTTTGGAATTACTGTTATATAAACGGCACTCAGAGGATTTTTCGTCGCCAAGCGTAGAGTAGAAGACGAATTAAAAGACGGTTGATTGCATCACATTGGATATGCGGCGCCATCTATTTGGTAAAGATCGGTATAGACTACAATCCTGCTTAACGCGATGTTAGGGAGACTTCTTGACTTGTCGCTTACCGGACTCTATCGCTAACGATCCCACTGCGCTTCGTTGTTGGATCAGTAAATAGTTGTATTAATATAGTGTGAATTAAAATTAAAACTATGCCTATGGAATCAAAAATGCACAGCGACCAACCCATTCAACATGCAGTCATTTTATTGCACGGTTTATGCGGTTCGGGGTTGGAAATGGGCTCAATACCCAAGGCGCTACGAAAAAATGGCTGTGCCGTCATAGAGTTACTGATACCGAATTACTCTGCAGGACACGTGGATCCCGATGTCACACCGCATTGGGAGGATTGGTGTGCAGTGGTTGATAGCGAGATCACGCGGCTTAAAGCAAACTTTAAAACTGTTTCTATATGTGGCCTGAGCATGGGGGCAACGCTCGCATTGGCGGTCGCATCGCGCAGTACCGAGGCAATTGCCATCGTTGCGCTGTCACCGGTACTTCGTTATGACGGATGGTCGATACCCTGGTATCAGCATTTAATGCAAATCCCCTTTTTCCTGGGATATAAAAACTGGTCCCATAAAGAAGGTGAGCCCTATGGCATCAAAAACTTTGATATGCGACGACGCGTTGCCAACGCGCTGAAAAAAGATGGCGTGGCAGCGGTAGGCGCGGCAGCGATCCCCGCGCGACAACTCCGCGGTGCGCATCTTATGATGGCTTATGTGCGCAAATCGCTTAAAAAAGTAAAAACCAATATATTAGTGATTCACGCTATTGATGATGAAACTGCGTCACCTAAAAATCCCGAGTTGATTCTTGAGAAGGTGAGTTCGGAGATGCGGAAGGTGATCTGGCTTGGTGATTGTTATCATATTATTACCGTGGATAACGAACGTGAAATCGTCACAAATGAAACGGTACAGTTCCTGATGAAAAATATTGAGATGCATTTAAAGGATATTTCTTACAGGGAATTAAATAATCACTCGCCTCTGAAAGATCGTCGCGGATAAAAACCGGGAATCGTTGGCCGATTTTCGTTATTACTACCATGCAGTTAATTATTTAAAGATTGTAATGAAATTAAAAAATAGTAGGACCTGGAAACAGAGTGGGCTTAATTCGATCGGGATCTGTTTACTGGGCTTTGCTTTAACGTTCTGCTTACGATTCGTATTGAACGATATATTGGATGAATCGATGTCCATGCTGTTTTTTGCGATCAATTGTATCGTGATGGCGTGCTTTTTCGGATTCTGGCATTCGACGGGATTACTGGCGATTAGTCTTCCCACAGCTTTCTATTTTTTTAGAAAGCCGTACTCTTCCTTCGAGATGCTCGTGGTGAAGGATATTTATATAATTATCATATATGCAACAATAATTTTATTGGCATCTTGGATCATAGAGTGGCTTCAGCGAGAGCGCTATGCAGCAGTTCTATTGCAGCGGGTGTCAGAAACCCGCTATCAGTTGTTGATCGAATCAGATCAAGCCCGTAGGGTTGAGCAGACCAGAAATTCTGCGGCCTGAGCGATGGTTACCAACGGGCAGAGCGCTGGCTTGGGACTGCGGCGCGAAGTCAATCACCTATTGTGCCGCTGGTGCCGCTGTGAGTGGCGCTGTCAGTGGCGCGAGCAGGCGTTGCTTAATCGTTCGGAGCAAACTGTGGTATTGAACGGTGGAGAGGTTGCCGGGGCTCCCGTTTCTTGCTGAAGCCGATCCTTAGTTATCCGCCGCGCCATAGGCCAAAATTCACGCTGTTCCAACGTCATGCAGACTCATTTTATAAACCATTCCATGCGATAGAAGCAAACTTTTTATAGCCGTGCGTTAAAATGATGCTTGCTTTAGGACGCCGATAATAGATAGATGTTTAACAGGAATCGCAATGAGTAATGGCTTAACCGTTTTATCAAAAGATGAGTACGACGCGCTGGCGCAAATCGCCCGCCCCCGCCGTGGTCAAGAGACTGCTTGTGTAGCGCGCAACGCTAAGCGCCTTTCCGGGCTGAAATACGTAGCTTATGGAAAAAATGGACAACTGGCCCTGACTGAAAAAGGTGAGCAAACGTTGTTTGTGAAGAGTTGCATCGAAGGCTTGCGCGCTATTTCCACTGATCCCCTGGCACCGCTTGAGGCAGATGTTGAAGCTTTCCTAGGCAGAAAAGGACACATTGTGCTGGCAACCGCTGGCGCTGGATTTGAAATCACTGTGCGTGGCCGTGAAAGTCTGGCTGACATTGACTCTAACGCTGGTTAGTTTGATAAGCAATAGTGAAGCAATTGTGCGACGCCTGGCGTTGGACCATAATAAGGAATACGTATGTCCTGTGATGCATGCAATGCAATAGAATTAAGAAAGCGCAAGGGCTTGGGTCACGCCAGGCTGATGCCTGTCGGCGAGCCGGTCAAAGTGCGCAATATGGGGCAACCCGCTGTAATCATGACGCATTATGTTTGTGAAGATTGCGGTATAAAATGGCAGTACGAGGATGATAGACGCGACGTTTATGCTGGATGGTCTATTGAAGCCTGAGCGTAAAAGTTAAGCACGAAAATGATGTTGAGACGGCTGGAGGACAAAGTGGCGATAAACCAACAAAATCCCGATCAAGAAGATTCAAATTTATCATCGCGACAGGACTGTACTCCTGCCGAACTTAAAGACGCCGCGCCACCCGCCGCGCATCCGCAACATGTGTTGCATCAAGTCGCAATAGAGGCGGATGGTTCTGAAGATCCTGGCGCGTGTATTGAGTACATGGTGGAGTCCCAGGCAGAAAGTGGGAGTAGTTTGCAACCAACTTCTAACACGACCACGACTGCTGATAAGCCGGAAGCGATTTTGCCCATCGTGCCGGTATCGTCAAAAGCCTCGGCCACTCCGGGTAAGTAACAGATTAATGGTGTTTCAGATCACGGCGCTAACAAAAATCGCGACTGTTAGTCTGTAGTTGACCAAGTAATGCAGATAAATCCACCAGTCGTTTAGCGACCAAATGACTAACCTTGTCTTTGGTTTGCCACACCCCATACACACCGAGAAGTGAAGCGCTAAGCAATTCTTTACGTTGCTTGTCTACTAAGGACGGCCAGACGATGACATTGATCGAGCCCGTCTCATCTTCGATAGTGACAAACATCGTTCCATTGGCGGTCCCGGGGCGTTGGCGTACCGTGACAATCCCGCAACCGCGTGCCAGTTGATCGTTGGCAAATGTGTTCAGAACATCGGCAGGAACAAATCGTTTGGCGCTCAGTTGTTTGCGCAAAAAAGATAGTGGATGACGACCAAGTGTCAGTCCCAAGGTGCGGTAATCGTTAACCAGACTTTCGGCCTCGCTTGGGGTAGTAAGCAATAGCGGTGGCTCTGCTACTTTTGCCGTTTTAAGTAAATCCTTATCCGGTGCACTCACCAATGATTGCCATAATGCCTGACGACGATTGCCGGACATGGCGATCAATGCGTTGGAGGCTGCCAGCGCCTGTAACTGATCACGCTTTAGGTTGGCGCGTACTGCCATGTCGTGAATGTCGTTAAATGGCCGGATAGCACGGGCAGCTTCAATGGCTGCGACGCTATCGGCGCTCAGACCGCGCACCAGATTGAGTCCCAGTCGAACCGCGCGGCGCGTTGCACCGGGTTGGGATGAAATTTCGAGCGTTGCCTCCCAATTACTGATAGTGACATCAACCGGCAGCACTTCAACGTCATGACGTCGCGCATCTTGGGTCAGTTGCGATGGCGAATAAAATCCCATCGGCTGACTATTCAGCAGAGCGCAAAGAAAAGCTTCAGGCTCATGGCACTTTAACCACGCACTGGCATAGGCCAGTAAAGCAAAGCTGGCGGCATGACTTTCAGGAAAGCCATATTCACCAAAACCTTGAATCTGGCTATAGATCGCTTCAGCATAGGACTTATCGTATTTATTATTGGCGGTCATGCCGTTAATTAATTTTTCTCGATATTTTTCAAGTCCGCCTTTGCGCTTCCACGCCGCCATTGCACGGCGCAGACCGTCCGCCTCACCGGGCGTGAATCCAGCTGCAATGATGGCAATTTGCATGACTTGTTCCTGAAAAATCGGGATGCCTAAAGTCCGCCCTAAAGCCACCTTTAATTCATCATTAGGAAGTGTGTCTTTCTCTTGATTTTGCTTTCGTCGCAGATACGGATGGACCATCCCGCCCTGAATAGGGCCGGGCCGCACGATAGCGACCTCAATCACCAGATCGTAAAATGTTCTCGGCTGCAAGCGCGGCAGCATGCTCATTTGAGCGCGGCTTTCAATCTGGAACACGCCGACCGTGTCGGCCTTGCAGATCATGTCGTAAGTAGGCGTATCTTCAGGAGGAATGTCGCGCAGTTCAAAAGGTTCGCCGCGTTGTTGTGCCACCATAGCCAGCGCACGTCGCAGCATGGTGAGCATGCCAAGGGCAAGTATGTCGACTTTGAGTAAGCCCAGCGCATCCAGATCGTCTTTGTCCCATTGCACTACGCTGCGATCTTTCATCGTCGCGTTTTCGATGGGCACCATGCGCGATAATTTGCCGCGTGAAATCACAAATCCGCCAGGATGCTGAGACAGATGGCGCGGAAAACCCAATAACGACTGCGACAACGCGGCCCATTGTTGTGCCACGGCTGATTGCGGATCAATCCCGCATTCGATAAAACGTTGATCCAGATTGTGTTTGTCGTCCCACCAGCGATGTGATTTGGCGACCTGATCAACGATACCAAGATCAACGCCAAGTGCCTTGCCGACATCGCGGAGAACACTGCGCGGACGATAGCTGATCACGACAGCGGTGAGCGCGGCGCGTAATCTTCCGTATTTATTATAGATATACTGGATGACTTCTTCACGTCGCTGATGTTCAAAATCTACATCAATGTCGGGCGGTTCATTGCGTTCTTTGCTTATAAAACGTTCAAATAATAGCGTGCTGCGGTCCGGGTCAACCGCGGTAATGCCAAGGCAATAACACACGGCCGAATTGGCGGCAGAACCGCGACCCTGACAAAGAATATCCTGACTGCGGGCAAATTGAACGATGTCATATACCGTTAAAAAATAAGACGCATAGCCGAGATCGTTAATCAGGTCGAGTTCTTGTTCCACTTGTTTTTGGACCTTGAGCGGGATCCCTTCTGGAAATAAATGATGCGCCCCGATATAGGTTTCTTGCCGTAGATAAGTGGTGGGCGTCTGTCCTGCCGGGACCAGTTCGTCAGGATATTCGTAACGTAATTCATTCAATGAAAAAGTACACAGGCGGGCTATCTCCATTGTTGCTGCCAGAGCTGCCGGGGAGTAAAGATTTGCCAGACGCAATCGGGTGCGCAGGTGTTGCTCTGCGTTAGGTGCCAACGCGTAGCCGCAAGCCGAGACTGGCCGCCCCAGACGGATAGCGGTCAAGGTGTCCTGTAATGGTTTGCGGGACCGTACATGCATGCAGACATCACCGGTTGCGACGATGGGGATCATCAGCTTATTTGCGACCATTTCAACGGTAGCACGATGCTGATCATCATCGGCCCGATGAAGTAATGTCAGGCCCATCCATCCCCGTTGCGGAAAAGTGTTACGTAGCCATTCTGCCTGAGTAGCGAGTGTGTCGGCGTCGATGCCGTGAGTTGCCAATAGTATGACCAGGCAATCCGGCAGATTGCGCAGATGGGCGTAGGCGTGCTCGTCTTCTAGTGGCTTTTTGGTAGAGTCGGGACTGCTCAGATCATCGGCACTAAGGCGGTAAGTACCTTTGATGGCGCGGGTGCGGGCCAACGTTATCAACTCTGACAGATTGCCATAGCCCTCGCGATTTTGTGCCAAAACGATGATCGAAAAAGTCGGATTGCTCTCATGATCCATTAACTGAAATTGACTGCCGATGATGAGATGAAGCTGTTGTTCCCTGGCTTCGGTATGGGCCCGGACGACACCTGCCAGCGAACACTCATCAGTGATGGCGAGTGCGCGGTAACCGCATTTTGCCGCTCGAGCAACCAGTTCCTCTGGATGGGACGCACCGCGCAGAAAGCTGAAATTGCTGGCGCAATGAAGCTCGGCGTAGTCAGGAAGTATCGATTTTGGGGAGGTGTTGTACATTTTTTGGTGCAGAAGAGTGCTGCAGTCTTAATTTGTTTGTATGAAGAAAAAAGAAATCTATTTGTAATAGGGTGAAATAAGCTTAAAAAATCGTGCAATTATTTACCGCAAAAATTCGTGCAATTAGCGATAAATATTCAGGCAAATAATCCATGTAAAAACCAGCTGATTTCTTCTCCTGCACGTTCTCGATACACCCAATAACGCGCCGCTTCACTGCCTTCTGCAATAAAGTAATCGCGCACGGCCAGACCTTCGTCCCACCATCCGGCTTCTATTCTTTCCGGCCCTGATAGCAGCCTCAAGGGTGATCCATAAAATGGTCGATGGTCGCGCACCAGAAGCGCTAACGGTTGTTGTAATAGCCAGAATGGCCGTGGGCTGAGTCGTTCCTGGGTGCTCTGCGCAGGCTTATTCGTCATCTGGTTACTGGCAGCTTGCCAGCTATTGGCTATTTCTGGCCGATGGTCGGCGAATGCGGCTGGCATTAATACATTTTCTGCGCCGAGGCGGGCGTTTAATAGTTCTAACAAGCGATGATAGTCCGCTGTGGTGCCACCGGGTTCAGGAAATAATGATGCGGTAGGCGGCAACATCGCCGTGACGTGGGTGACATTCAAACGCAGCGCAATGATAGGTGCGCTCAGCTGAAAGCGGTTGAGGCGTTCTTTTAACAGCCGTAACAAATGTTCTTCATGCCACGCAGGTTCGGCCAATGTTATTTCCAGAGTACTGGGATCAATCGCCTGCCGTCCGCGTTCATGCACCATTGACAGCACAAAACCGGAGATCGCCAGTTGCTGCGCAGCCAGCCACCCGATCAGTTGCTGGATTAAACGGCGCGTACCGTACAAGACCGCTTCTGCGTGTTCAATCCTATCCGGCAATTCCAGATATGCCGAGAATTCTTTCGGCGCTTGCACCCATTCAAACATTTCCGGTGCAATGCCAGCGGCACAATCGAGCGCTTCCAGTATGCGTTTGTCGCTGCGACGTTGTAATCCGGCGCGGGGTAATTTACGCAAGTCTCCCAGCGTACGGCAACCGATTCCTTCGAGCCACTCCTGATAAGGTCGGGCGGCGGGCAGTATAGAAAATGGCAATGCTTCAATGTAACGAATCTGCGTTTCAATACGGACACAGCGACGTTGTTTGCGCAAAGGGGAGTGCGCCAGATAGCGCGCTAAAAACCACGCCCCCTGAGCTGTTGGTCCCATGCTGATGTGCGCTGTGAAACCAAGCGCATCAATACTTGCACGCACCCGGTGACATAGCATTAACCGGCCACCAAAAGCACTCAGGCTGGCGCTGATGTTAATTAGCAGGCTGGCTTCTTCTGCATGCGTGACCTCTGGTGTGTATTGCAATAAGGTGAGTGCGATTGCATCCAGCGCACTTTGCTCCTTTAAGAGGGAGCGCTCACAAAGCGCGGTGAGGGGTGCGATTGCCATTACGCCGCCGCGTCGCATCCCGTGGCGTATGCCGCTAGCGGCAGCCTCTGCTGTCATCGTCAATACTTGTTCGTGATCCATTACAGCCAACAAACCAGGCGCAGACCAGCGCGGGCGCAAGGATTCCAGCGGCAATAATGAAAGGTGTACACCGATCCATAAAGGCATGACATTAACCTCCTAAGTGATCACGTTTAAGAAGGGATCGAAATTATCGACCCACATCAATCAGGATCCACCCGCGTCAATTCTCGTTGTGCCCACTGTGCCGGTTCAGCAGCCGGGATTAGTACCTCCGAGGGAGTTTTTGTTGACTCTTTGTTTTGCTCTACCATCCGTTTCGGGCGGTGATTTCTTGCGGTATCGGAACTAATAGTCGGAGTGCTTCCCTGACCGGTTGTCGGTTCAGAAAGCGTTGTGTTTGACGATCGTGCTGCGACTTTATAGGATGCACCATCCTCATCATTATCAATATCATTATCGCCCCACGCCAGATAAAGCGATTGGTCATGTTGCGGTCCCCGTCTTTTGAGGAGTTGCACTTCAATGCCGTTATTAGCCGGACGCAGCAATAGCCGTAAAGGCGCAGGGGAGGATTCATGCGCTGCACTTAAAGGGCGTATCATCCACAGCATGGTATCGCTGGCTTGTGCGGCCAGATGAAGGCGGCGCAGTGCATCGGTCCTGATATGTGGCTGCCAGAACAACAGCGCGCCGCAACTTCCATTGCGTAAAATTTGCTCAGCCGCCCACAGCGCATCGGCGCTACCCGTAGTCTTGACCCAGAGCATGCGTTGCGTCGCGAGTCCCCACCCACGGCACGCCGCGATCTGCGGTATATGCGGAGGTTGTAGCAGAATCACCCGGCGATTCTGTTGTGTCAGGGCTGTTAGGACCGGTTGTAATAATTGGATTTCGCCACTGCCGGCTTGTTGTACTAATAATTCTATCAACGCAGAATGCGGCCAGCCGCCGTTGGGTAATTCCCGATCCAGCGCCGCATGACCTGAGGCCATCACAGCACCACGGTAAGATGCCATTTGATTGCCGCGCCACAGTGCATGCGGCAATGTGGCAACCAGAGACTGTGCCGCAGCCGATATGCTGGACACGCGAGGCGGTAAAACACGATGTGAAATAGCGGACATAATCATTAGCAGCAGTAAGCGCTAGCAGCTTTAGCCGCTGACGCAATTAACAAAGTTGATGAAATGAGAAAAATAAAAATCTCAATACACTGTATAAATATACAGTATTTTCCTAAAATTCTATTAGTAATTTTGTTTTAAAGCGACACGAACCCGATTTTTCTTACTTTTAAGCGACAACAGGTATCACTTAATTTATAAGTAAATTTTTTGATTGGAATGTTTAATGGATGCGGTCCGTGCTTGGGAAGCACTTACATTGATCATTTTTGCAGATTAATGAAGGATGCAATCAGCGTTTTATTCGGACAGATTATTTGTCCAACTCTGGGTAATGGCGAAAAATCCCTTGCTGATTAAAGGGTACCCGCCGGGTGGATGCCAAATAACGTGCTATACGCGGTTGAGAAGCCACTAATTGATGGAGCGCCATCAGGTGAGGGTAGCCGGACGCCAATCGCTTCATCGTTTTTGGAAATGCAAAACGTAAGCCGGCGATGATCTGAAACATTGAGAGATCAACATAAGATAATTTGTCGCCTAACAAGTAGGGCTCATTATGCGGATTACGCGCCAGTACCGACTCAAAATAATCAAAAAATTTGGGTATTCTGACAGCTGTAAAATCGTTGGCACGACGGCGTGCTTCGGGTTTTTGATCTTTGTAATAAAGTTCACTTGACACGGGATGATGCGTGTCGTGCACCTCAGTGACAAGGTCGGCAATCGTTAGTTGCAATTGATGCGCCCACAAACGACTTGCTTCGTCTTCTGGCACCAAATTCAATCGTGGTCCCAAAAAAAGGAGAATATTTGCAGTCTGTCCAATGACCATATCGCCAGCCTGCAAAAATGGCGGCGCAAAAGAGGGCGAGGGATTGCGTTGATCCTCAATCAACCGCATCATGGCCGCAACGCCCATTCCGCTACGTTCTGAACGGCGGGCCACATCTGTGTAGGTTGCGCCTGCCTGCTCCAAAGCCAGGCGTACAAACTCTCCGCGTCCCTGTATTGTTGGCCAGTAATATAGTTTATAGCGCATGGCTTACTATAACTTGAAGGTGTTGAATAACACAAGGTGACCGATCATGGCGGATGACAGCCGGTTTTTGGAAGCCTAACGCAATCGATAGTTGGCAAAGTTAGCAGCATAACTTTGGGAAGAAGCTGTAGTATGTTTTATACCGTGATGCAGTGCTGACAGCGTCAAATTTCAATCAGTGAACTTCTACTCGTTTCAATGGGTCACTCTATATGAGTATAACGTTTTGGGAGTTTTTGATTAAACATGCGCTAATGATAGCGGGTACACGGTCCTATAGCATTTGACATTTCACAGAGAGCATATTCTGCTAGCGGTAAATAGACTAAATGAACAAAATATTTCTAATCTATACGGTTCGTTGGGTTACACGTTTGCTAGCAGTCTGCATCTTATGGACAGGCGCTGGGATAGTCATTGCCGAGACACCCGATAATTCGACTGCAGCAGAAAATTATTCAGCTACCAGCCTAAAGACAAAATATACGGCGTTGGGCGCGCAGCTTACGCATAATCAATTTAATCGGCCCTTATTTTTAAACTCCGTTGAATCCCCTAGTCATTTAAAGGGCGATATATATGCCGTGGTAGATTATCCTTTTGCGACCGTTAACACGGCACTTAACGATCCCGCACATTGGTGTGATGTGCTAAACCTGCACATAAATATTAAATATTGCCAAGCGTCAGCAGAGAAGGGCGGTAGTAACCTTCTGGTGAGCATTGGCACCAAATACGATAAGCCCCTATACGAAGCATTTCAGGTAAAATTTTCTTATGGCGTCGTAGCGATCACGCCCGACTATTTTGCGGTGCGCCTGAACGCAAAAACCGGTCCACTCGGCACGAGCGACTATCATATTGAACTTGAGGCTGTGTCGCTTGAAAACGGTAAGACTTTTTTACATATGACCTATTCTTACGCGTACAGCTTTACCGGGCGTATGGCGATGAAAAGTTATCTTGCGACAATCGGTCGGGATAAAGTGGGCTTTACGTTACAGGACGCGACAAATAATCAGTCTCTAAAACATCCAGATTATATTGGCGGCGTGCGTGGCTTAATAGAGCGTAATACCATGCGTTATTACCTGGCCATTGATTCTTATCTTGCTACATTGTCCGCACCGTCAACGGCTCAGCGCGAAATGCGCCTCGAACATTGGTTTTCGTCTACCGAGCAGTATTCCAGACAGTTACACGAAATGGATCGCGCTGCCTACCTTAAGATGAAGCATAGCGAATATCTGCGGCAGCAAAAGGCACCCATCCAGGCTCCGTCGTGAAGAGTATTGTAATGTTGAAATAATTGCGGTTTCAAGTAGCAAGCGCAACAACGAGTCAATGAGAAGTATCTTTGGGATGTTGCAATAACGCGATGTGCTGAGTCTAAAAGACGAGCGGTGTTTTATAATTGAGCCGAGTTCTTGGTCAAGTATTGAGCGATAAAGCGATGGCGTCAAAGGTAAAAAGCTTAATACATAAATATCATGCGCGTCGCCTATTGCTGCGGCGACTCCCAAGTTACATGTTTACGGGGCTTTGTTCCCGGTCATTCGACACCACTGAATCTTCTTTGGTAACCACAACAAATTGCGTGCAACACCGACCACGAACATACCTCCATTATGAAATACCGCTCATCGTTTATATTCAGCACATCGTGTTATTGCAACATCCTAAAAATACTAGTTTTTAACTCAGTGTTGCGCCTGCTACTTGAAACCGCTCGATTGGAAAACAAGTTTCGTCATGCAACTAACGGGTGATTATAAGTAATTGCTCTACCAGTTGACGTACATCGACATATACATACCACTTATTATGAAACTATCCTGGAGGCCTATGCCGCGTGGGCATCGAACGATCCGGCTTTAAATCCACCAATGTTATGCTTGTTGGTGCCCTCTACGCCGAACACTATCAGAACGCCCTATGACCCCGTCAACAGGCTGCGTTTGACCCCGTATTGCCGGAATCGTCGGAGCTTATTTTGTTTTAACCTTACTTAGCAGTGTTGTTATCTGGGAAAAAGGAATTATATTATTAGTGGGTGCGTTTGTACTGCTACTCATACTACTAATAAAAGCTGTTCCCGAGGTGGCTCCAACTCCCTCAGTAACATAGTTTAGAACACTAGGTAGGGTACCTAAAATAGACGTGATGGGTGACGCAGGAATTGTTTTATTAATAACGTTTTGCAGCTCGCCTACAGTAGTAGCGGGCAGTGGCGGTCCGGTGTTAATAATACTGACTTTAGAATTTGATGCGTTGTCTGTTTCGATAGCGCCACTATTAACTGTATCAGTTACCCCGATAACAGGACTCGCTGATATAGACCCTCTTAGCCGTAGATCCTGCGTTTAATCCGATGATCACATTATAATGGGAAGAGTCCGAACAGGTTGCAGCGAATACTATACCGCAGGCACAACTAATCAAAACGAATGCTAAAAAAATGACTTTCTAACTATACGTTCTTTTTTAAATGAATTCATTTGATTTTTTTGTAAGGAGCACAACTTAGCCTTTGCCATAAGTGATATAGGCTGAAACAAGTCTATTTACATAAAACTCCTACGTTGAAATATTTAAATAAACGTGCGTTTGATTCTGATTCACAAATTTTTTTCTCGATATGACTATTTATTTCCTAATAGGTAATTTGTGACATTGAAGTTTATCAACACCTCCCATTTGCAAAGTTTTGTTGTATTTGGACGGATAGATTAGCCTTTTGGTTCTATCGCGTCACCAAAGTCATCGATACGCGCAAGGAGATTACTGACCTTGAAGATAATAGCGAACCGAGATGCTGCGATTTTCGATCGATGTTAGTCGGTGTGCATCCGCTGGTATTTAGGGCTGCCCGTGAGTTACCGCCATTTTGAAGAAATGATGGAAGAATGTAGTGTGGCAGTCGACTACTTATCGATCAATAGCTGGGTGCTCAGATTTTTTTCCGTTACTGGGAAGCTCATTCCGTACATACAAGCGTCAGGTTGCTTTAGGCTGGGGATAGATGAGACCATTGCCCATCAAGCGTCTAACCAATCAGATGCTCAACTTAATTCTTTCGGTCCGTCAAAAACGTATTGGCCGACATCGAACTCATGCACATGATTCGTGAAGGATAGATACTAGTCACAGCAATATGATGGCGTATACGATAAGTTTTATGTTTTGGCAAGACAAATCCGTGCAATTTACAGCTGGATAAAAAGTCTGCTATCAATCTGATTTTTCTTTGTTAATGCGACAGAACTCCGAAATATCTTGTACGATTATTTGTACTCCCGGCTTACCGAAATAGCTAAATAAAACGCGGCTGACATTCACGTCAAGCAAGCGACCATCGCCAAGGTAAGCCTGGCCTTCCCAACTAACAACCGATTCATTTTGAAGATACTTATTTGGCACATAAACCATCAGCGAATCGAAAGACCAGCCTAAAAGATCGTCCAAATGTGACGTGCAGAAAAGCCGTTGTGCTACGGCATTAGCGAAGACAATACGTCCATCGACTTCAATTAAAATTGAAAACGGTGATAACTCAACCAATAACCTGTAACGCTCCTCACTCTCAAGCAGGGCGACGACTGCGGTTTCGCGCTCTTTTACTTCAAAGTAAAGTTCCAGTCTTTTTTCGTCCAACAATATTTCTGCTTGTTGACGCGCATTATTAGCTCTGGTCAACCGACGTTCGTACAATTCCTTATCGTAGTTTAGTTTCATTTAAAATTTTGAGTGTGAATTGAGTATGGGTGCTTTGTTCGCCAGATAAATCTAGCCGGCTTATAGATATCACTTCATTAAAATGGCTGATAGCACCGCGAATCACACCTTCTGCAATATCCGAAAAAGGAAATTTTGAGCAATATATTAAGATCAATTCCGACGGTTTTCGAAGGAGACAATCAAAACTTGGTAGCTGGTCTAGGTACAATTCTTTAACCTCTAAAGGCATCTTTTTATCTAAAAAGGATAAAAAACTAAAGGTCGAATAGAGGTCAAAAAGATTTACGCGATTTCTTCGCATGAAACTCGCGAATAAAAATTTGCCAAAAGCACAGAGCAATAAGCGTTTGGAAATACCTGTTTTGGCACTTAAATGGCCTACTAATTCGACTATTTCAATATGATCGTATGAGCCAACGGAAGTGTAAGCTCCAGCCGTTTCCAGCGTCGCGATCGACATTACTTCGTCCGCCACTTCGACCGAAAATAACGTCTCCATCATAGTTACGAAATCTTGAAAAATAATCCCTTTCATTTCAATCCTAAAAAATGCATATTTAAGTACGGTGATATGTCGCCTTATCCATGGTAGTTGTCAAAAAATATCGCCTCGAGCTATGCTGCTTTCTTTAATGCTTCTGGATGACTTCGTTCTGAATTGAGCCAAACTCCTTTTTCAGTGCTTAATCCGAGTGCGCTGACCAGCGCTCCAGGTGCCGCTGTTTTGCAGCTTCATTGACTTGCTCGCGGTATCTTAGAATCGCTGTATTCCGGTCATCATGGGACTACCGTGGGTGTGACGAATTTCAGGCCACCGTGCTTGCGCTGATGCTTGTGCCACTACACAAATTTCAATGTCCGGTCCCGTGCTTGCTCGACATTAATTACTTATCTGTTAAGTGACAAAGGTTAGTTGTGTCTGGCAGTTGTTGTGGACCTGCTCAATAGGGGAGTGATTGGCCGGTCGCTCATGCTCCGTGTGACGAACGATATGACGAACGATATCGTGATCGACGGATTGAATATGGCATGGTTTCGCATGTGACCGGCACCAAGCGTTATGCATCATTCTGGTCGTGGCATTAGTACGTCAGCTATGCGTTTCAAGCACACCTCAAGGGATTTGGTAGGACCTGCTCCATGAGTCGCAAAAGAAAATGCCAAAGTAATGCTCTGACCGACAACTGGTCCAACCTCTTCAAGAACCAACGGCATCATGGACTGTGCTACTCCACTCACGCCGAGATGAAGTCAGTTAGCTTTAAGTATGTGGAAGTTTTTTATAATCATAAGCGGCTACATTCGACACTCGACTATCGATCACCAATCCGGCGTTTATAATGCTGGCAAACTGAAAAGGAGAAGCAAAATTAGCGGGATAAAATTCGCGCTACAAAAGAAGAAATATCCACCCAAGGAAATGAACGCTTCCCTCATGATGTGCTAATGGAAGAGTTTCATATAGAAGCTCATAATTCAGTCAGCAGCATTACAAAATGCAAATAAATATATCAAGTACTGTGGACTAATATCTTTTAACCCCTCATGATGTTACGGGTAAATAGACATTAAAACTATGAAAAATAAGCAAAAACAATAGTAAATTCATGCCATTTTTTCATAAATATAGGCGCCACTTTTTATGATTTTTTAAAATGTATTATAGGAGTGTTGTGATATTTTTTTAACGTATGAAATACGGGGTGTAGAAAATCGTGTGAAATCGTATCAATTTTTCAGCGTAATTTCCCGCAGGGGCATTGCCTTCTTTTTGATAATGTTAAGGAGCGCCAAATACAACGGCTTGCTCACGGCACCACACCGGTAACGCTAGTCAGTGCTGGCATAAACGAGTTATCGCAATACCGGGCGTGGCCCAATCTGAAACGAAGTGCGTCGGATTTAGTAAAGATGGTTGCATGAAATGACGCGACAGGTGGCTTGACGGAGGCTGATGGGGAGGGCGCCGATTAAATTTACTTCGTTTGATTAACTTACAAATAACGCAATAGAATTTGCAAGAAAGTGAATATGAATATTCCCTGTTCCAGCAAATCCATCCACTACTTTTACCTGCCATGCCCAAGCTAGAAGTGCCTTTTATTATTTATTTATTCACTAGCGCCCTGTATTCGCCTTTGTATTCGCCCTTGTATTCAGTTAAATGTAAACTAACGTAAGGGTACCGGAACCACTTGGCGTGATCGCAGAGGTCGCGCCCTTTACATAAGCAGTGCTAATATAAGATGTCATTATCAGGCTTCCCGCAAGCGTTGTAAAAGAGTCCGGTGTCGTGGCACCAGCCAGCTTGGCAAAGCCAATGGTGTATCCCGGCGCAGCATAATAGGCAGGAAGATTGTTGGGGCCGGTCCCCGTCCAGCTCGTGGTGTTGTTGGGAGCATTTAAGAATTGACCCACTGCGACAGTGTCGATAACAGTATTGACAAAACTTATCTGAAACGAACCAATAGCTGCCGTTCCTGCACCATCCACCATGCCATACCGAATAGCATCATTCGCATCCAGGGCAAATGTTTTCCCTGGCTTGTTATCCACAAAAGATACTTCCACTTTGGTGGGTGCAGAGCAGATAATGCTAATGGGTACCAACACATTTGGCATGGCATAGGAGGTGCCAACTACGGCATAAGTTTTGATAAGCGATGTTGAAATCGAACCAAGGTTGACTGCTCCTCCCGTCAAGGCCACATTGCACGCATCGGGTGCAATCGTTCCGGTCACTCCAAAAGCTGAACTACTCGCATTGGCGTTAATGACCGTTGCCAACAGAGTGCTAGCTATAAGTATTTTTTTGAACATGATTTTCAATTCCAAAAATAATAATTTGGGAAACGTGATGTACCTCTTTTAACCCCAACAATTAAAAGCGGGTATTTACCGGAAGGGTAAAACTAAAATAATTTAAAATTAGACGCGTAATTGTCGATCGCTATTTATTCAAGAACGGTCACCGTCAAGCGACCTGTCGCCTATTTCAAGCAGCAATCTTTACTAATTCCGGTTCACTTCGTTCGGGATTGAGCACACCTGATATTACAATATTCAGTTTATGGTAGCACCTGACCATCGTTGCGGTGTGCATTTTCTCGCTACCCCATAGGCGTCTTTACGTTGCTTGAATCTCGTTTGTACTTTTTATCATGCCGTTGCGTGGTGTGACGAATTTCAGTCCACTGTGCTTGTGCTGATGGTTGGCCAACGCACAAACTCCCTATGTCAGCATAGATGTCGCGTCATTTGATTTTTATAAATGTATTAGGGGTGGAGCAAAGTCGTGAAGTGAAACGTTATTCCGCAGAACGAAGGAAGCCTTTTTGAGGCGAATGATGGCCTCAGAATGCTCTCAGAGCTGGCCCGTGAGAACGGCACCTCAGAAACAGCCCTTCTATAATTGGCGACGCCAGTTAAAAACAGAGGGAGTGCCGATGCGGGGTAACGGAGGAATGCTGAAGAATGGTAATTTGAGGTGGTGCTGTAGACGGTGCATATCAATGAAGCCGAGATGGCCGAATATTGCCGAATCAAAGCTTTGTTCGTCCAGCAAATTGCTATGCGGCGTGAAGCCTGTCAGGACGCCGACGCACACTCTGCAGAGTGTCAGCAGACCAAGCGTGAGGAGGGTAAAAATCACCGCAATGAAATCAAGCAGCTGAAGAAGGAATTGCAGCGCAAGGGAAAAGCACCGGCCTAGGCAGCAGAGCTGATCATTTTGCGAAAAAAAGCCGGGCTATCTGGGAGATCAAGTGAACCCGACACTGGGTATTAAAGAACGAGGTTCGGCTCAATCTGGAACGAAATCAGCCAGAAACACTAAAGCAAGCACCCTAACTTGACCCGTCAACTTTGTTGACAACTATCGTTTTCCTAATAAATTTTGCTAATTGTGTACGTCAAAGAGCGGGCGCATTGAAAGCGCCCTGTATTGAATTAAAGGTAAACCAGCGTCAGGGTACCGGAACTGGTTGGCGTGATGGCAGCGGTTGCACCCTTTACATAGGCAGCGCTAATGTAAGGGCTCATTATCAGGTTTCCGGCAAGCGTTGTAAAAGAATCCGGTGTCGTGGCGCTGGCCAGCTTGGCAAAGCCAATTGTGTAGCCGGGCGAAGCAAAAATGGCAGACAGATTGCTGGGGCCGGTCGCCGTCCAGGTCGTGGTGTTGTTGGGGGCGTTTAAAAATTGACCCACTGCGACGGTGTCGATAACAGTATTGTTAAAATTTATTGCAATCGAACCAATAGCTGCCGTTCCTGCACCATCAACCATGCCATACCGAATAGGATCATTTGTATCTATAGCAAATACTTTCCCTACCTTGTTGTCCACAAAAGAAACTTCCACTTTCGTGGGTGCCGAACAGACGATGCTGATGGGTACCGCCACAGATGGCATTGCATAGGAGGTTTGCGCTAGGCCATAACCTTTTACAACCGATGCGTTAATCGAACCGAGGTTGACTGTTCCCCCCGTCAACGTCACATTACACGCTTCGGGCGTAATCGTTCCGGTCACTCCGAAAGCTGAACTGCTTGCATTGGCATTAATGATTGTTGCCAACAGTGCGCTTGCTACTAGTACTTTTTTTAACATGATTTCAATTCCATAAATAATAATGTGGGAAACGTGATGCACCTCTTTTAACCCCAACAATTAAAAGCGGATATTTTTACCCATAGGGTAAAGTTAATAATTTAAAATTGACGCGTCATTGTCGATCGCTACTTATTCAGGAACAAGTTACGTAGATACACGGATTCAGACTATCTCCATTAAATAGATGTTTTAGAAATAAATTTTCAGACGAACATAATTGCGATACAACTTTTTTTCCTAAACTAAACTTTGATGATTGTGTACGTCAAAAAACGGGCGCATTGAAAGCGCCTTGTATCGAATTAAAGGTAAACCAGCGTCAGGGTACCGGAACCGGTTGGCGTGATAGCCGCAGTTGCAGACTTCACATAAACACCGCTAATGAAAGTGGAAAACGTTAGGTTTCCGGCAAGTGTTGTAAAAGAATCTGGTGTCGTGGCGCCGGCCAGCTTGGCAAAGCCAATTGTGTATCCTTGCGCGCCAAAAGACGCAGGAAGACCGGTGGGGCCGGTTGCAGTCCAGGTCGTGGTGTTGTTGGGAGCGTTTAAAAATTGACCCACTGCGACGTTATCGATAACCGTACTGGTAAAACTCGTTTGATACGTACCAATAGCTGTCGTGCCTGCACCATCCACAATGCCATACCGAATGGCATCATGCGCATCCAGAGCAAATACTTTCCCTACCTTGTTGTCCACAAAAGAAACTTCCACTTTGGTGGGTGCCGAGCAGATGATGCTAATGGGTACTAACACATTTGGCATTGAATAAGAGGTTCCGAGCGTCCCATAACCTTTTACAACCGATGTTGAAATCGAACCGAGGTTGACTGTTCCCCCCGTCAATGTCACATTGCACGCTTCGGGCGTAATCGTTCCGGTCAATCCGAAAGCTGAACTGCTTGCGTTGGCATTAATGATTGTTGCCAACAGTGCGCTTGCTACCAGTACTTTTTTGAACATGATTTTCAATTCCATAAATAATAAATTGGGAACGTAATCCACCGCTTTTAACCCCAACAATTAAAAGCGGATATTTACCGGTAAGGTAAATTAATAATTTAAAATTGACGCGTCATTGTCGAGCGCTATTTATTCAGGAACAAGTTATGTAGATCCATGCATTCAAATTATTTCCAGTGAATATATGTTTAAAAATAATTTACCACCGAATCGACGGACCTTGTGCCTCGGAGAATACTCTTTCATGGAATATTGTTAATATCAACAGAACATCCACTAATTGCCTAAAAAATTGTGATGTCGGGATCAAACATCGTGACTAGTATCAGACTTAACAGCACGCCACTTGCCAACAGTGCGCCTGCTACCAATATTTTTTTGAACATGATTTTAATTCCATAAATAATAATGTGGGAAATGGGATGCACCTCTTTTAACCCCAATAATTAAAAGCGGATATTTACCGGAAAGGTAAAATTCACCATCGAATCGACGGACTTTGTGCCTCGGGGAATACTCTTTTATGGCATATTGTTAGTACCATTCATCAGACCATCCGCTCGATAAAATTTGCCTAAAAAATTGGGATGTCGGGATCAAACATCGTGACTAATATCAGACTTAACAGCACGCCACTTTTGGTCATTGCTCTCCCACCAATTGGACAGAAATGCTACTTTCGAACAACACTTTAGAACGTAGCGAATAATTGTCAGGTAATAATCCGGTCAACTGCAGTTGAAGGGAAAATGATTTCCTGGACTTCTCGGGCACGCGTGACAAGTCCAGCGCGATGACGCCGTTTTGCGTTATATCGACCCCTTCCGCATAGGCGCTTGCCGCTACTCCTTCAACCTTCATCTGGACGGGAGTGCCACCGACGCTGGCACCTTGGATCCGCAATTGCATCGCTCCCACCTCGCCCCAGCGCACCAGTGGTTTACCTATGATGGCGGTCAGGTTGCCAAACTGGAGCCGGAAGGTGGCTTGGGTGGCGTCGCAACTGCCGTTGATTACCTGGTTTTTTGTTCCCATCGAGCGGTAGCCCGCCACGCTGGCGGGCCGCAGCGATGCCACTGACAAGTGCCCGAGCTGCACGCTCTGCATCGACACCACCACGTGGCAAGTAGCGTCCGCGGCACCAGCTGCTAGCAGCAGCGTCGCAATCAGAGCAACGCGACGCCCGGCGCATAGTATGCGAGCGCTTGTATCGGTAATGTGGCGGATGACCATAATTTCTCCTTTATTGGCAGGTGGCAGTGCCACGCTGAAAGCTGCCGCCTGCGGTTATCTCGGTTAATGCAATTCGCTGCAAGGTGCAAGTGGCACCATCAAGCATGCGCACCGAGTACAACCGATCATTTTTTAGATCACTGATCATCACGCGCCCACCCTTGAGCGAAATCGCAGAAAATTCGCCCTCCTTGCCGAATACAGGCAAGCCTTCGGGCAATTCTTCACCGTTGCGGGTGATCGCCAATAACACGCGCTGCACCTTGCTTGCCTTCATGTCGAGCTGGACAAAGGCACCACGCCCGGCCCGCACCACTTGCACCGTCTGCTCGACATCAATATCGGATGTCAGTGAAGGGGTGACAATTTCCACGTTCGAATTGGAAAATGGAATGAGCCCAGGAATGGCAGCCAAACCGTTGTAGCCAGACCAGACGCTGCCTTGCGGCGTATTCAACTCTACGCCAGCGATGTCGCCGAGCTTGACCACGGCAAAGGTATCCTGGATCGGATTGGCTGCGAACGCCGCCCCTTGCCCGCTAATCACGACGCCACCGCTGGCTTGGACAAAGTAATTGCTCATGCCGGGCGCGCTGCCAGCGCCAAACGAAATCGACGTATACCTAGGTACGGCATTGAACGATATGTTTTTTGCCCCCGAGTCCGGTGCAGAAACCGTCTTTTCAAACGTGCCCCTGTAGCTGAACGTATCGCTCAGGCGCTGCTCAATGCTGGTGTCGATGACGGTGTTTTGCTGGCCCGTGTTATTGGAACGGTGCGCATTGCTGGTGAACGTGGCGTCATGCCCTAATGGAACCGAAAAATTGATGAACAGGCTATTGTTAGACTGTCCTGCACGCTGATTAGACGCCTGAGCTGTCCCTTGACTGGCTGCATAGGTTTGCATGGTGCGCGCCAGGTACACGCCCAATTGCCCCGGCCCCAAGGTCGAACTCCATCCAGCCGCGTAAGTGTTCGTCGCTGGTGCCGCGAACATGGTCTGGTGTGTGACGCTGACATTGAGGGTGCCCAGCCATTTGCTGTTCCATTGGACGCTCGCGCCCATTTGCGCATGCACGGATGCCGCTTGCGGGTCGTCTTGTCGGCCATTGAGAGAGGTAACCTTGCTCTGGGTTTCTTGTGCGGAACGGTAACGGGCCGTACGCAGATTGGCGGACAACCCCAGTTGCACATTAGTGGCATTGGCCCAGGCCAGCGAGGTGCTGCCCAGCATGCCGCTCGTACCGCTATTCATGTCGCGCGCGGCCAGCGCTTGCACATAGGCGGAAGCGCGGCCATATAAGCCCGTCCGATCCAACGGGTTCGATTGGGCGCCCATTGCAGCACCGACGGAAGCATATTTCCCAGCCGCCAGGGCACCTGTAGAAAAACTAATTATCGAGTTGTATTGCCAGCCCTTTTCAAACGTTAACAGCGGCACCGAACGCACGCCACTGTTGGAGCCAACGTCCGACAACATGCCTGCCGAAGCGTAAATCCCGCCAGTCGCGGCATTGGCGTCGGCAAGCAAGGTGTCGCTAGCAGCGACAGTGAAACGCTGTTCGGCACCATTTTCTTCTGTTACTTTTACTTGCAAATCATCGGTACGGTTGCCCCGCTGATAGTCAGTGAGCTTGAACGGGCCGGGTGGCACCACGGTGGAGAGCAAGATGACGCCGTTTTGCGAGATGACGACGCGCGCCCGCGTTGCGGCGATGCCTGTGACGGGGTATTTGTTTTGAGAGCGCAACGCTGTTTCTGGAAACCATTGGGCGCCGATGAACGGAATACCGCTAAACATCGGGCCTTGCGTAAACGTGAAACCGCCTTGCAAAATCTGTTTTTCATCGACAAAGGTGGTTTGCGCATAAGCGTTAGCGAAGCGCCATTGCGCTTGGCCGTTCTGGTTCGAATACGACTGGTTTGAACGTACTATCCAGTCGTTCCAGTTAAAGCCAGCCTGCGTATCGACTTGCGTGAAGTAGCTTTTTGCGTGTCCCGCCAGAATGTTGGAAAACGTCGACGTGCGGTAATTAAACATGGCCGCAGTGCCGCCTTGTTCAATCTGCGCAGCTGCCAGCGCGACGATTGTTTGCACGGGTGTCGTGATGTCGACCGTGACCTTGGAGGCGTCCAGCACGACAACGGTTTGCGCAGATACCCCGCCAGGGCCAGGGCAAAGGGAGGTCTCTGCTGGATTGGGCGTCAAGGCTAACTGCACCGATGGCTGGAGCGCTGGCGTTGCTAGTGGCGTTGTCGCTATGTTTGCCGAAGGTGGTATTTGAACTTTTTTTGAGGCCACGTTGGCGGCACCAATCAGGCCGACTGAGCGTAAGAATGATGGCGAAAAGCACAGCTTGCCCGTCTCGTCAAAAACTGCATTTTTGCGCCCGATCGGGGCACCATTAATAATGACGTCGACGATGCTCTTTCCGGGCGGAAAGCGCGCAGCCTTGCGGAAATAATCGCTGATTTCAGGTTGCAGTCCGCGTGCCTTCATGATGTCGCTATCAAATTCTTGCATATCCGCACCATCGCGGGGGAGGGCATTGTCCTTGCCATTAATGACCGCGGTTGCGGCAAGCAGAATAGGGGCCGACTCACCCGTCGCCTGCATGGTTTCGCTGGCATGCAGCTGGTGCATGCCCAAGCTGGCCAGCAAGATGGCAAAAGCGAAACGAGCACCGAATGAGTTTGAAAATACAACATAAATGGGTAAGCGAGGCTTCAAGGGTGAGTGAGATACAAAAATCATGTCGCGGCGAGGCTTTAACGTTCTATGGCAGCATCGAAAGGGTCGACGTCAAAACCGTAAGGTGATGCTGGGAAAATGCGCAGCGATGTCGTCGTGTCCGTTATGCCGCCAGGCACGGTTACGGAAAACGATTCACCTGGCAACACGTATGTACGCGGCAAAATCTTCAAGCTGGTATTTGTCATCAACAGCGAAATGGTTTGCGACAAGCGCACCACATATGGGCTGGGGTTGCTGAGCGTAAGCTGGTCGCCAGCCAGGTGGAAGTGCAGTTTTTTCCAGGGCATCGGGTCTTGTTCTAGGCCGGCCGGGGAAATAATGACGGGCATATCTTGCCGGACAGTGGTACTGATCTTGCCCTTGCCATCGACCTTGACCGCAGGGATACCCTCGAAGAGGACTCGTTTCAAGTGTTGTACCTTGAGGGGCGTTGCCGTTTCATCGAGGACGAACCTGACGATTTGACGTCCGTGCGCTTCAACACGCATGACGGCCGGAAGCGGATAGACAGTAGTGCCCTTGTCATCAGGGATATCGACGATGGTCGTAAGTAACAGCAGCGGTTCATCGTCCGTGTTTAGTACGCCCATTTGAGCGTTATTACTTTTTTCTGTAATTAACAATAAAGTTGTATCGGGCAAGATGCCGGTGGCGCCAGCCAGTATGTGCAGTCCCAAAAGAGAAACAGCGACAAGCTGTTTAAGGTAGTATTTTTTGCAGTATTTTTGATTAATCATACGAAAATTTATAACTCCATCATGGATAATTGGTAATCTCGTGTTGCCTCCTTCAAAAGTGGGCATACACCTTGTAGAAAAAACGGAAACGTGACGTGCTCGGGCACCTTTGCCGCAATGCGTCGTCTTATCGTCTGCTAACTGCTTGTGAACTTTTCCCTCATCGCGTTCCAGTGAGCTTTTAACTCACCCAGCTACTCAATCACCTAATCGAGCAATTACTCCTGCGCCGCAGCGACATCCTATCGGGCACGATGCAGCAAGTACTGCAAGCTACAAGGCGTCGTTGCTGCGCCGTCTCCCCAAGTCGCCACCATGCTTGCGGTCCAGCGGACTGGGCAGACCTACCAGATTCCAGGGCACACTGTTACATTCATACGCCCGGATCGTTCACCGATATAAGTAAAGTGACCTTTCAAATGTCTTTACCAAATTCGCAAGGAGCTATATAATTGCCACACGACATCTTTGGTGGCTGCAGCCTTCAATCCGTCGAGCTTAAAATAATAAAAGTTAAGAAATTAAAGAACGATTAAAATTACAACTGTATCAATGTGGATCTGTATTAATAGCTATCTGTAGCACTAACTTATGACGTCCAAAATAAGATAAAAAACAAGATAATTTTTATCTTCTTTAGTCAAAGTAGATGAAACTTCGGAACATGTTTATCAAGCTGTGCATGCTTTTTACTACCCACAAGTGGGAGCTAAACCTTGCCTAGCTGTTAATTAATTTGCTTTCTTTACACTTGCTCTGTTTTACTTTGCAAAATAAAATTGCTAAACCATTTGACCTACTTTGATAAAGTCATACCTTTTATCAAGGTGCAAACCTTCGTGCCTTTTATTAATGGCATGGATGATCAAGCTCAAAGGCTTCCATGTCGGCTGCAGCAGCTTGATGTCATGCCATCTGACGCCGTCCACGTGAATAGCTATTGGAATGTCGTGTGACCATTAATCAGGCTGCCTTCTTGCAGTACTTGGTATGGTCGTTGGGAAAATCGTTCTATTGCACGTTAACATCATTTAAATCTTTGTTTATAACTCTTAGCTCCTGTCGCTTCAAAGCGCTGCCATAAAACCTTTACTCACAACAAAAGCGTGCCCCCGAGTTGGGCCACCAGAATGTGTTGATATTAGTTGAGCCAAAATACCGAAGCTGTGAGCCCACGAACGAAGCAACGCAAAAAGCGGCTTTGTCTTAGGGGCGAGTGATCAGGCCGATCGCTTGTCGCGTTTGCGTCCGAGTTTAACTTTCGGCCGGGCCTTGCGTTTGGAGCGGCGCATCGGAAGTGTCAGGTAACGGAGGAAGTTTATTCTTCGCGTTTTTCTACCTTCTGACATCCTGCGTTACTTAACACTACAATCTCATCGCTGTGCAACAGGTATGCACTTGCGTCAGGTCATAACTCTCACGTTCTTAAAAGTTATCACAATGACTCTTAAGCTGCGAATTATATGGTGAAGTTTATATTTTTTATATGAATAAAGCACTTTATGACTGTTCATTCGTGCCGCGTTCGATTTTGTTGCGTTAGCAACGGCGGGGCGGAATTTGTTAAGAATCCCTCATCTTCCTTTAAGCTGACCTCTAAAACTTCCCCTTACTTTGAGCGATTACGTAAAATTCTATATAGCCACTTTACGTCGTGAGTCTGCCTGATGATCGTCCTGAAACTGAGTTTGTTTGCTGAGGAAGAGCTTGGGAATCGTCGAGAGAGATTAAGTCATCCGTTGATCGAGTTGCGCAAACATGTCGATTTTGTGGCGCAATCCGCTGTTACTTATGTGTGCCGCCTTGTCCCTCGCCTGCCAAAGGTGGGCGGCCGGTATTGGAAGACGTTGATGACGCGCGTGAATACCAGTTGCTTGATGAACACCAACCGTCGCAGTTCTCTGACTTTTTAGACCTGACGGGCAGCAGCCCAACTCCTGATGCAAAAACATTCGGCTGTTTCGCGACCATCAGGCGCAAGCCGGATTGGGAGCGCAATTGTTCGACCAGATACAGCAACGACTGCTCGCACATGGGTATATGGCGCGTTGGGGCCAGACCATTGATGCCTTGTTAGTGCAGGCGTCGATACAATCCAATAAACGCGAAGAGGCCGACATCGCCAGGCAAAGTATCATGTCCATCGAATGGAAAAAGAACAGGCGTGCCCAGAAAGATGTCGATCTTAATAACACCATCAGGGGCGTTTATGCCGACCACGGTTACCTGGCGTGCAGAGAGAAACCAGCTTGATGCGTGCCAGTTGGCAAGTGCAGATTCATGCAGAGGATTTTCCAGTAAGGCCATTTACGCAGCGCAAAAGGCGTAATTGCGGCATCGCTACCCTGCGTGCCAGAATCAAAAATGTCTTCCGTGGGCTGTCACAGATGGGAGGAAAACTAATGTGCTGCATCGGCGGGATATGCAACCCGATTTGCACTAATCTGAAAGCGGGAAGTTATAACGCTGAAGCGTACAGTATTTTTAAAAGAATGCCGCCCCGTAGCGATCAGAGCGAAGAAAAGTCGACTGAAAAGAGGCTGCAATCGTAAACAAGGGTCGAAATTCAAGCGATCCAACCCATAAAATCCCCTTGGTCTGCTGAATTTTGGACGATATTAAACTTTTTTAAAGCTCACGATTACTTTTTTGATCCGGCCCATTTGCTGTCGCAGTATTCCAAATGTGGAAAACGTTGTCATCGAGGCTGCCTTAGGTGCGTGGCATTAGGGTAATCGGGTGGGCATTAAACCTACGCCAGAAGTTTTATTTTGACTTGGCCAGCACACATTGCTTATCATAAATTGATACAATTTTTTTATGAGCTTTCGAAAATGAGCCTGGGGCACAGCCAGTTATTTTTTTAAATACTTTACAAAAATAAATGGGATCATCGAATCCAGAGCGCCTGCCAATTTCTGCGATCGTAAGCGTTGAGAAATGATCGTCTTTTAGCATACGTATGGCTGCTGTCATTCTCATTGTTCGCAGACTTTCTAAAAAAGTTTTTTCCTCTAAATTAGAAGCAAATTGTCGATGTACTTCACGCAAAGAAATATTAAAATTTTGTGCAAGCCGCATGACACACATATCGGGGACCATGTAATGCTGTTCCATCCAGTCATACATACGTCCGAAAAGATCTTTAGGACGCCGAAAACTATGCTCTTGCGTAGGAGAAGGATAGGCCTCTTCGAACGCAAAAATATAAAGAGACATTATATGGTTTAATATTAATTCGAGACGATTTCCGCATTTTAATGTTTTTTGTGGCACGTTTCGAATATAACAAGAAAGAACCGCACCCCAACCTTTAGTTGCCGATAATTCTATACCAATATATTTCTGGGATGGATTTAACCATTTATTAACACAGGAATCGGGAATAGTTAGAATTAATAAGTTATTTTTATTTGAATCACATAGTAAATTTTGCTTCGAAAAGGTTAAAACAATTTTACTCACTACACCTTCAGGTGGGCTCGATTCATCAATAGATTCCTGCTCTTCCGTAAGTTGCAGTGCGTACCGAAAAGTATTTTTATTTTCATTATGAGTTACGGTTTCTAAAATTTTAAGAACGGCCGTACCTACATCTAAAGGAAATTTATTAAAAGGCACGGGTACAATCGAAATTCCACTGCCACAATCTGCCGCAGCATTAAAAATCTTCGGTGATTTGATATCTTCGTATTCCCCCTTAAATTTGTTCCGATTTTCTCTCAAATTTATTAGTGGCCCATCAGGATTTTTCATTTGGCGACTATCTTTCTATATAAATAAAAGTACTTCATAATTAACTTTAATTACAAGAAAGTTGATCTCAACATGTCCGAATGCTATACCTAATTAATAAATAAAATATTTAGCGTTGGACCCATTTAAAAAAATTTTGTATAAGAATTATTTATTAATTACCGCCCAAATACTTCCGGTGACAAATAACCAAAAGTTAAATGCAATCTGGATTATTTATAAAATTCGACGAAGTATTGTCAAAATCGCCTTCTGCGTGGCTTGGGAGCCCTATTTAAGATTCAAAAGAACCTCTCCATCACCGAATTGAGTTTCCTATGTCAAAAAATCTTCGCTACATCTGTTAAACGGCAAGGAAACTTGAGTAGCATTATTGGGGATGCGCGCATCTGCCAAAAAAATGGTCCGGTTTGGTTAATCATTCCTGTGACTAAACGGTAATTTTGATAACTTTTGATAGCTATTCGGTTATACCGCCTTCCAGTAGGTGCGCGTTTTCAGGCTTGGCCTTTCTACTCGTTGCTGTATTGTGTCAGCCAACGATGAATCGCGTCGCACCTATACCTTGTCACTGCTATGCTGCGTAGTCAGGATTGTTTTTGATTATCTGCACTACCTTTAGCTTCTGACTCGTGTTGAATTCCTTGCCTTGATTTGCTGAATACTTTTCGCAGTGATCGATGATCCCCTTACTGGATATCGATAAATTTTATTATATCGTCAATTAATATTTTAAGAAATTTTGGTATTACCACGAAGAATTTTGCGACGATCACCTAAGAGTACTCGCAACTGGTATATAGATAAGCCTGTCACCTCTCGGATTAGAACCGAAGCGTCTATGACGTATTTTGCTAATAATAGGAGGAGATATTTCCAACGACCGACTTAGCGCAGCGTCATTTTTAAGATGCAGCTTTTGAATCACGGCATCTAATAACTGGGCCGGATCATAAGTTGCCATTATATTATTATTAACTCGAACATTCGAAGAACAACTTGTTACTATATTACTCATTTTATCCCTTCGCAACTTTAGGCTAGCATACTAACTATTATTTTCCTCTAGCTTTACTGATTTCTTATGATATCTTGCAAAAGAACCAGGGGAGCAGTTAATGTTTTTTTTAAATACTCGTCCAAAATAAGCAGAATCCAAAAAACCACATCTATATCCAATTTCAGATATGCTTAAGTGAGAAAATTCTTGATCTTTTAACATAATCTGCGCCGCATCCAATCGCATCGAGCGCAAAGTTTCAAAAAAAGTGTAATTATTAGGTGCAAGATTAAATTGGCGACGAACTTCACGCACAGAAACTCCAAATTTCTCGGAAACTTTCGTTACGGAAATCTCTGCGTCCATATAATTTTTGCGTAACCACGCTTGCATGCTCATATACAAATCATCTTTTTTATGGAAAGAAGATATTTCTTGACGAGTATGTATAAAATTTGTCTCTTCAAGGGCCAATAAATAAATTGAAAGTATATGTTCCACTATCAATATATGGTGATGCGGTCGGGTGTGTTTAATTGCATTTAAATTCAAATTATTTAAATATGTGACTAATACCGCTGCCCACCCTTTTTCGCTTGGCATCACTTGTGCTACATAATCTTCCGGGTGCGGTATCCAAGCTTTCATAAGAATCTCGGGGATCTCCAAAACTATTGCCTTAGAATCAATCATTTCGCTGACCAAGTCTTGTTTGGTATCAATCAAAACGATGTCCCCCGCACTCAAATTCGCGTTAAATCTTCCTTGCCTTACTTGCCCCCCACCTGCCTGTTTTATAATTAAGTGGAATGGATATTTAGTTGCTTGCGCAATGTGGTGACTTGATCGGCGTGCAGTAAATGGGCTCGTGCCTTGAGAATGTGTGTAAAGCACATCACCCATATCGAAAAAGTTGATTTGCGCATGAAATTTTTTGCGCTCGGAACTATCAATCTCGGCTGGATTTCTTAGCTTATTAATTACGTCTGCCCAATATTCAAATCGCTCATGCTCACGCAGCTTATAAGCAAAAAATTGTGTATTTCGATCAATATCATTGGAAAAACTCGACCGATAAGGGATATTCATAGATGCCCTGTAACTGTAAAATTTCTTTAAATATATCTTTACAATCATATTTCTACTAGGAAATTTTGTAATTTTTGATGGTGAATTAACGCCATTAAATGACAATTGATTATTGGGCGTGCCTGCTAAATAGGAATACAAAGTACGCTAAGAATGCGCCAAGGAAGGCGCCCAGTGGTCCAGCGTGAAGGACGCACACACGCTGATGTTCTTGACAACCCCAATAGCGGTCCCAATCTTCCTATCTGGAATGGACTGAGCCGGAATTCTTTTGCTACCTTAAACGCGGCACTCAACGATCCAGCGCATTGGTGTGATGTGCTAAACCTGCACATAAATATTAAATATTGCCATGCATCAGCAGAGAAGGGCGGTAGTAACCTTTTGGTGAGCATTGGCACCAAGTACGATAAGCCGCTATACGAAGCATTTCAGGTAAAGTTTTCTTATGGTGTCGTAGCGACTACGCCTGATTATTTTGCGGTGCGCCTGAACGCAAAAACCGGTCCACTCGGTACGAGCGACTATCATATTGAACTTGAGGCTGTGTCGATTGAAAACGGTAAAACTTTTTTGCATATGACCTATTCTTACGCGTATAGCTTTACCGGGCGTATGGCGATGAAAAGTTATCTTGCGACAATCGGTCGGGACAAAGTAGGCTTTACGTTACAGGACGCGACAAATACTCCGTCCCAAAAACGTCCAGATTATATTGGCGGCGTGCGTGGCTTGGTGGAGCGTAATACCATGCGTTATTACCTGGCCATTGATTCTTATCTTGCTGCGCCGTCAACGGCTCAGCGCGAAATGCGCCTCGAACATTGGTTTTCGTCTACCGAGCAATATTCCAGACAGTTACACGAAATGGATCGCGCTGCCTACCTTGAGATGAAGCATAGCGAATATCTTCGGCAGCAAAAGGCACCCATCCAGGCTCCGTCGTGAAGAGTCATGTAAAGGTGAAAAAGTGATTAAAATAAGGATGAAAATGCCCGCTCAATCAATCGACTGGGCAAGACGGTTAGTCAGCCGGTGCATCACATCCGAATCCCTCATTTGCTCTATCCACCACGCCAGCGCAGCGCCATTTTCACCGGTTCGCCACGCCAGATAAAATATCTCATCCTGTCGGGGTTCTTCGACTGCTTTCGCAACCAGTAACCCGGCAGCGAGCGCCACCCGCGCGCAAGGTTCTGGCAGAAAGCCAAAGCCTATGCCAGCAACCTGCAAGGCGAATTTGCTTTGCATGTCGGGTACGCTTAACGTATCTTGTCCCAACAAAAGTCCGACCGTGCGCGCAGGCATTGTTCTGGCCGAATCCGCTACTGTGATGGCGCGGTAGGGATGCATATCCGCTTTGCCTATCGGATGGGAAATTTGCGCCAAAGGATGCGTGGGTGCTACCGCAAACACAAATGACAGGCTACCTAATGGCTCAGCAATATAGCCGCCGCCAGCAGGCCCGGTGCCAGGTGCGGCGATAAGCAAATCGACGCGACGCTCAAGTAATGCCTCCCAGGTGCCATCCAGCGATTCTCTCGCAATACGCAATCGGGTATGGTCGGCAACCGCATAGAAGGCGGCGATATCGCTTGCCAGCACGGCACCCGAAAATAGCGAATCCAGGCCAACGGTCAGTTCGGTTTCCCAGCCGGATGCGACCCGACGGACCCGGTGCTGAAGATCTTCCGCAGCTTTCAAAATATAGCGACCTTCTTTCAAAAGTTCTGCGCCAGCCAGTGTCAAGGTGACCTTAGGCCCGCGCCGCTCAAATACCTGAATACCTAAATCCTGTTCTAGTTTGGCCACCGTATAAGAGATGGTGGAGGGAACCCGATGTAACGCAAGCCCCGCTGCGGAAAACGACCCACGTCTGTCAATGGCATCCAAAATTTGTAGCGCATCAAGACTTAATCTAAGCATGCCAACCTTCGTTTATCCTTCGTCTATTAAGTAGCTGAATGAGTAGCTGGATGCCTTAAAGCATTTAACCGACATTCTGCTAGCCCTTAGCAGGTCTCAGGTTTCTACATTGTAGCCAGCGGCCACCCATGCATCGATGCCGCCGGTTAATGGGCGTACTTTTTTGTAGCCGCGCTGCATTAATAATTTAGCGACGATGGCTGCCGAGGCCTCATTGGGGCAGGCGCAATAGACGATGACTTCCTGATCGGTGGGCGCATCAAGCGTGAAAGTATTGATTTGCTGCATGGTGGTGACGACCGCTCCGGGAATCCAGCCGTTCTTTTGGGCTACGGGAGAACGCACATCGACAATCGCTGGCTTTATACCCTGTTGCAGTAACTGATCCAGTTCAGCCACCGAAATACGTGCCATGGATAATGATCGCATAAAGCGTTTGCGTTGCCACCATTTGCCAATAACAAAGATACCTATCGCGGCCACAATCACGATTAGCCCGGATTCTCCAAGTTCTTCCAAAATCAGCAATAATTGGTCGATTGCCGTGCTAAAGCGCGAGCCCAGAAAAATCGCCAGCCCGGCCCACAAGGTTGCGCCCAAACCATCAAATAATACGAAGGTGGTGCGGCGCGTTCCAATGGTGCCTGCCAAAGCACTGGCAATTGACGCAAAGCCGGGAATGAACTTTGCAATCAATAATGAAGGCGCGCCCCATTTGCCGTAGATCGCTTCGGTCTGACGCACGCAAGAGTCGGGCGAGAGAGAAACACGGCATAGCATGCCCATTACTTTTCGACCGTAGCGCTTACCTGCCAGATACCAACCGTAGTCAGCAATTAAGGCCGCAACTACTGCAGTAAGGAGTAGGACCGCTGCCGACTGCTGGCTACCGCTGGCAAGCGCACCGGTAATAATCAAGGTGGGGTATGCTGGTACCGGCACGCCTAACTGGGATAGTAAGACGTTTAAAAAGACAATGATCAAACCGTATTGTTCGATCAATTGAAGCAGGTAAGACATGTAAACTCCGATGCGACGACTTTGTTATTTGTTGATTGATGTTGCGCTGATATGCCACGTGATATTTTTACGTAAACGCAGGGTAATCGGGTTGTAAGCTAAATTTATATTCGTATTTGAAACTGGGAGCATGTGGAGGTGCCTCGCTGGCCAACGCCATTTTTAACGCTATAAAAATGAATTATCACCTTAAATCCTCAAGTTGATGTGATCGGACGTATTTGATGGGTCGGAGGAGTACGCGCATGCCGTAGTCCGTTTTTATTTTTATAGTAACGGCACTCCCGCGATGCGGCGATATCCAGCAACATTGGTGCGCAAAACCCCTTAAGCGCTATCGTTTAGATGCGCAACATACGTCCGTTATCGGGCCAGATTCAAAAATTGCGTTATCGCATCTGCCAGCACTTTATGGGTATGCGAAGTCGGGTGGAGGGCATCCCAAAATATAAACCGGTCCGGGTGAGTGCATTCTGACCGCGCGCGATGTTTCTCCAGAAAAATGGTATTAGAAGCGCTGTTGATATCTAGGCAAGACTGGGTGATATTGTCTATTTTATATTTTTCAGGATTTTCTAATAGTGCATTAAAAAGTGCGTAAGTATCAAATAATTGAATATGCAGACTGTCGCCGTACTGCTCACGTAAGGATGCTACAAGTGCAGTTAATCGGGTATTTAGGTCAATTACCTGAGCGGCAACCTTCGGTCCCTTAGTTTTGTATTTAAAGATGGGTGTCCGGGCAACATTTGGCAAGTTTAGAAGCAGGATGTTGCGAGCACCGAAATAAATCAGATTTTGTAATGCCTTGCTTGTGCCATCAATTACTTCGTCAACGCTTCGCTTGTAAAAGATCAGATCATTTGCCCCTATCAATAAGGTAAACAATGTGTGTTGAGGCTGATAATTGTGTGCGACTTGCATGTATTCCGCAAAGGACTGTACTTGCTGGATCGCTCCCGGAATGACAACCTTAGTCTTCACGCCTGCGCCACCAATGGCCCAGTTATAAAGTGGCAGACGTAAGTTGTCTGCCAAATATTCGACCCACGTTTTGCCATCGCTAAAACGCCCAAGAAACCAACTATCTGGTTGCGGGAAGCGCCATTCGGTTGCGTTATAAATGTTCTGGGTATCTGACAAACTATCGCCAAATGCTATGATTTTGTTGATCCCGGTTTGTACCGCGCTATCGGTAGTCCATACGCTGTAATTGAACGAGAACACATTGTCCGCAGCGGCTACCATTGCCACAGGTTGCGCAATTTCCCTCGCGGCGAGGGTATCGCGACAGACTGTCTGCAATATATCCTGAGTAACATCGCTATAAAACATATTCTTCCATATGAGTGCGCCGGCTCCCCACCAATAGCCATGGATACGGTAATAATCGCCATCCGACTGGTCTCGCCCCCACACGTATTTTGTCGAGGGTGTTGTTGGATTATTGTTGGTACGATAAAAGCAACGCAGATAAGTGTAAGTATCGGCGCCATTGGCCGCCGCGTGGGTTTGTGATGCGAAATGGCCTCGGCGCTTATTGGGATGTCGTTGGGGTATTTTAGCCAAGGGTCCCGACGGTGATAAGTAATGCGTAAAATTCGGGTCGGGTTTGTCTATTGCGGAGCCTTCTGCTAACGCCATATTCGAACACAAAGCGCAGAGCACTAGAATTTTCTTCATATTGGTTTCCTCGTTTTAGATGCTTTAATTCCTTCTTTTGATTTAGGTGCCACATAAGGTTGGGCCGACGCGGCGTACGAGATCGGGCATGGTGCTGGGGTAACGGAATTACACGGTGATACGGCCTGACAGTGTCGTCGGGCCAACTACATATTGCGACAGAGAGGATGCGGTTTCAATACAAAAAAACAGCATCAGACGTCAACGGAAGAGCGCAGCAAACAGCGCTTCCGATCTCAAATTAACCGGAGCGCTGTGCCGGTTCCTCATTTGCAAATGGCTAACCATCAATGAGTGTGACCACAAAATCGCTACAGATAATTTGGCCGAGCGAAACCCGATACCGCTGGCCCGGATGGTTTTCGCAATGAGATGACTATTGCGGATTAAATGTAAAATAAAATAAAACGGGCGTCTACTACATCACGCAAAGTCGCGGTAAATACTTATTATTGGCTGTGTTTTTTGCCGTTCGACTTCGATGCCACATGCTGCTTGGTATTCAACTTTGATTTAAGTGGTCTTTTCAGTGACAGGGTTGGTCGGTGTCTGTCGCTGGTTAATAATAATTTTCGGATGGCGCGTTAAGGATAGACCTAGCCCCTAGCCCCATTGCAGCAACCAGGCAATACATTGATTTATCAACGAAGGTAAAACCTACACTGGATTGTGTGCATAATATCGGGTATTTAAACGATCAAGGATTATCGAAATGGCGCTCATTCAATCTTCAACTGACCTTGGATCTGAACTGAAAGTAGCCCTCGTCACCGGGGCTGGGTCTGGTATAGGAAAGACCATTGCTATCGCTTTACTTAACAATGGCTATTCTGTCGTATTGGCAGGGCGCCGACTGGATGCGCTTAACGAGACAGTTGCGGCGGCTGGCCAAAATGGCGTTAATGCATTGGCTGTTTCTGCTGATGTGAGTGATCCGGCCTCGGTCAAAGCCTTATTTTCACACGTGCAAGCCCACTTTGGACGACTGGACCTGTTATTCAATAACGCCGGTATATTTACGCCTTCGGTGTCGCTGGAAGAGGTGGAGTATGCCAATTGGAAAGCATCGGTAGACGTTAATCTTACCGGTGCATTTTTGTGCACCCAGGAAGCTTTTCGCATTATGAAGGTTCAGCAGCCGGGTGGCGGTCGGATTATTAATAACGGTTCCATTTCCGCCCATGCACCGCGCCCAAACTCGGTGGCCTATAGCGCGACCAAACATGCGATAACCGGACTTACCAAGGCCACCTCGCTTGATGGCCGAAAATATAATATTGCTTGTGGACAGATTGATATTGGCAACGCTGCCACGGACATGACAGAACGCATGGGAAAAGGTATTTTGCAGGCGAGCGGCGCGATCGCGATGGAACCAAGAATGTCGGTCGAGCATGTAGCGCAGGCGGTGCTTTACATGGCGGGATTGCCGCTGGAAGCGAATGTGCAGTTCATGACGGTGATGGCGACTAATATGCCTTTTGTTGGTCGCGGTTAAGCCGTCATAAACGCGCAGTACATCCCGCCATGGTTGCGTCGTATTGGCGTTCATCGCGATATCGATGGCGGGCGCTACCGGTTGCGGGATTTTTGACGGTGGATCTTGTGACGCTTCCAGGACGCGCTAGTCGCCGCATCAAAAGCGGCGTCAACCTGCGCCGCTTTCAATGGCATCAGCTTGTGATCGTGACCTTAGCTGGTGATCGTAACTTTATTTAGATGGCGCGGGCGATCAGGGTCCATACCGCGGGCTAACGATAGCTGCGCCGCCATCACATAAAATGCCTGAATAGCGACGATAGGGTCAAGATCAGGCATCGCGGCTATCGGTAGTGTCAGGTTGCGTTCGGCGACATTATCTGGTGCGGCCAATAATACCTTGGCGCCGCGCCCACGCATTTCTTCCGCAAGTTTTAGCAATCCGGCCTGTGTCGGTCCGCGGGTGGCAAATATCAGCAGTGGATAGCCATCATTGATCAGCGCCATTGGACCATGTTTGATTTCGGCCCCGCTAAATGCCTCGGCCTGAATCGCCGAGGTTTCTTTAAGCTTGAGGGCTGCTTCCAGGGCCATTGGAAAGCTGATGCCGCGTCCGACCACCATGATATTGGTCGCTGGCGTCAAGACTTCCAACGCAGCCGACCAGTCACATTGACTTGCCATTGCTAACGCTTCTGGCAGCGTGTCCAGTGCAGCCAGAAAGCCAGGCTCATTTTGCCAATGCCCCGTCAGTAGTGCCCCGGCAACCATACTCGCGATAAAACTTTTGGTGGCAGCGACGCTCAGTTCAGGACCTGCATGCAGCGGCATAGACCATTCCGCACTGGTCGCCAGCGGCGAGCTAGCATCGTTAACCAGCGCCACGGTGGTGGCGCCACCCTCACGGAAGTAACGGATCGGGGCGACAACGTCGGGACTTTGTCCCGATTGAGAAATCGCAATAGCGAGTGCATTCCGTACCATCAACGGCGCATCATTTAAGGTGATCAGCGACATCGGAAGAGACGCGACGATATGTCCCAAGCGGGCCATGATCAGATACGCGCAATAACCGGCGGCATGGTCGGAACTGCCCCGCGCCACTGTCACAACGCTGGCCGGTGGTGCCCCCCGCAACTGGCGACCCAGTTCTGCGTAGCGATCACGATCTTGTCCCAGTTGGCTTGCTACGTGCGCCCCGGCGGAATATGCCTCTTTAAGCATTAGTGATGGTAAGGTCAATCTGTTCTCCTTCTACGTACACAGCTGTGAGATTAAGCTGACGGTCAAACACCAGAATGTCAGCGTAGCAACCGGGTGCCAGCCGACCGCGCTCGCTCAGACCAAGGTAATCCGCCGGATAAGTAGCGGTGCGCAGTGATGCTTCAGCCAAATTAATCCCTAGCGCTACCAGATTACGTAACGCCTGATCCATGGTCAGTGTACTGCCAGCCAATGTGCCATCGGCAAGTCGTACGCCGCCCATGCATTTATGCACCACCTGGCGTCCCAGCATATATTCACCATCGGGCATGCCGGATGCGGCGGTGGAGTCTGTGACGCAATATAAGCGTGGAATGGCGCGCAATGCAGCCTTGATTGCGCCCGGGTGGACATGCAGCAAATCCGGGATTAGTTCTGCGTACTCGGCATGCGCCAGCGCCGCACCCGCCATACCCGGCGCGCGGTGATGAAAAGGACTCATGGCATTGAACAGATGCGTAAAACCGGTCGCGCCATTATTCAGCGCCGCGACGCCATCTTCATAGGTGCCCAGGGTGTGACCGATTTGCACTCGCATGCCGCTTGCGCTTAGCGTTTTGATCAGTGCCAGATGGTCGTCAACTTCCGGCGCTATCGTAATGAGTTTAAGAGGTGCAAAGCTACGAAACCAGTCAACCTGCTCTAGCGTTGCGGCGACGGCGAAGTCTGGTTGAGCGCCTAACTTTCCGGGATTGATGTAGGGACCCTCCAGATGCGCGCCCAGTACGCGGGCGCTGCCTTCGCAACGCATCAGACAGGCCCGCCCGATAGCACTTAAGGCCGCTTCGAGATCAGCCACGGGTGCGGTCATTGTCGTTGCCAGCATGCTGGTAGTGCCGTGCTGGGCGTGCATTTTGGCGATGAGATGTATCGCTTCTCCGGCATCCATTACATCCTTGCCGCCGCCGCCATGAACATGTAAATCAATAAATCCCGGCAGAATAAATTGATCGTATCGTGTATGGTTAGCAGCCTGATCAGCTGAATGGCCAGCTGAATGGCCAGCGGACTGAGCCGTTGAATGAGCCGTTGAATGCACAGGCAAATGGACAGTTGAAAAGTCGGCAGAGGGCGCGGTGCCGGTCAGGTTTTGAAAAGGATCAAAATCCAGCTGTTCGCCGCTGATATCAGTGATCAGATCGGTGAAACTGATTGCACCGGCAACCCATCCATGTTCAGTGAGTATGTTGCCGCGCAGGGGCTTGTTCAAGTGCATCAAATCTGCTCCACAAATAGGTTAAATCCGTTGTTGTATGTTCGGGCCAGTCCAAGATGAAATGTGCTGCCAAATTAATCTGTCAAAGTAACGAGGAGCGATGGCGGACAGTACATCGCAAAAACGTTTTTCTTTTCTTTGCATCTATCAGATTTTCTTCGAGCTTAACGTTAATTAACGTTAATTAACGTGATCAACAGCATATTCTTTATAAATTCATGGCTGCAAATGCTGACGAAGCATCAGTAATCCTCCGGCGGCCGAATCCGCGTGCGGTGGCACGACACGCTGTCGTAAGATCTTTGGCAGATAGCCGCTCATCGCATTTGCCAGACCGCCGCATAAAGCGAGCGGCAATTGTTCGGAGGGGTCCAGTGCCAGCGCCATTTTTGCCGTCTCTATACCGGCTTTTTTAAGCATATTCTTTGCGACGGCATCTGTTGCCGCGTGTTCGATGATCAACGGTGCCAATTGCGCGTACATACTCTGGTTCGCCCGTGCCAGCCATCCCAGAACGCTATCATGACTCCCTTTGTCGGTCTCGCCGCTGCTGCAATGCGCGATGACGTCTGCCACTAAAGGGCAATCGGGTGCGCGCCCGTCTAACACTTGCTGGACGTAATTGATGGCTAGAATGCCGAGCCACGCACCGCTTGCTTCATCTCCTGACGGAAAGCCCCAGCCGCCGATAATGTGTTGTGTCCCGTCAGCGCGCAGCACCGCGCCGATACTGCCCGTACCTATCGCGATAACTGCGCCGGGGCGGCCCCGGTGTGCACCGAAAAGCGTTGTAATGGCATCTGAAGCCACGACGATACTACCTAATCCCGGATTAAGTGCTGTAAATTCTGCCGCCCAGGCAGGCACGTTAACGCCCGACAAACCGCAACCCGCAGCGATTCTGTCATAAGACGGCGCTTGCAGTCCCGCGTTGTGAAAGCCTGCATCGACCGCTGACGCAATAGCCTCCCACGCTGCCCTTCTGCCATGCATGAGGGCAGACGGTCCGGCAAAGGCTTCGGAGATAATCGTGCCGTCCGGATGCTCAATACGGATGTGCGTTTTCGTGCCGCCGCCGTCAATCCCGACCAAATAATCGTACGCTGTATTCACTTCAGATCCTGTGTGTTTTGGCTTAAGGGGAAATGTTTATCTATTTTCGCCGCCAAATGACATACCAGCAATAAAAAAAGAATCATTGTGTCTGCTTGCCGCTCTTACTTTCTTTACTGTCTTTGCCAGCAATAACGGGTGTTGATATCAAAAAATCAATAGCGATCTTGCCATCTTCCTCGCACTTATTGTGTTGATGCGCTTATTGTTTTGATGAAATCAAGTTGCCCGGTTTAACGCGCCGCAATGCGTTGCCATTGACGTCAAACACGTGAAACGCGCTACTGGCCGCCGATAAAGTCATAGTCTCACCGATGCGGACCGTATTATTACCGTCACCGCGCACCACGATATCCTGACCGTTTTGAAGCGTTGCGTAGATAAAATTTGCTTCGCCCAGATGCTCTACGATATTCACCTTAGCGCTAAACTTTTCACTGGCAGCGTTATTCTCGACAATGTGTTCTGCCCGTATCCCTACTGTAACCGGATCGCCGATACGAATTGTGCCGTTAATCTCCTCCACGCTAACCTGCGTCAGCACCTGCTGCCCACCATCTAATTGTACTTGTAGAGAATTTTCCTCGATTGCCATTACCAATCCAGGCAACACATTCATCTTAGGCGAGCCGATAAACATTGCCACAAATAAATTTTTTGGTTGCTGATATAACGCTAACGGCGTCCCGCATTGCTGAATACGACCATCGTTCATGACCACGATCTTATCGCCTAACGTCATCGCCTCTACTTGATCATGGGTGACGTAGACAATGGTAGCGCCCAGCTGGCGGTGCAGTTTTGCGATCTCAAGGCGGGTTTGTACGCGTAACGCCGCGTCCAGATTGGAGAGCGGTTCATCAAATAGGAACAACTTAGGTTTGCGGACGATTGCACGGCCAATTGCGACCCGTTGGCGCTGACCGCCCGAGAGCTCGCGTGGCAGTCGGTCCAGCAGATGATCTATCTTCAGGATTTCTGCGGTATGGCGAATCTGCTGGTCAATGGCGGTTTTATCCGCGCCCCCGACTTTAAGTCCGAATGCCATGTTTTTGTACACGGACATGTGCGGGTACAACGCATAACTTTGAAACACCATGGCGATACCGCGTTCGGCTGGCGGAAGATGATTAACTATTCGATCGCCTATGGCGATTTCTCCTTCGCTAATTTCTTCCAGACCGCATAGCGTGCGCAACAGGGTTGATTTGCCGCACCCGGACGGACCGACCAGCACGCAAAACTCGCCATCTTTGACCTCAAGATTAATCCCGGCCAGTACATCCTGCTTACCATCGTATGATTTCTTAAGTTGCTTGATACTGACACTGGCCATAGTTTTACCTGTAATGTAATCCGATAACGCTTTTGACTGATTTGAGTGGCGCTTTCGAAGCTGGAATAAGTCGAACTAATAAGTAGAATAAATAAGTCGAATAAATAAGTCGAATAATTACGAATTACTTCACCGCACCGGAAGTCAAACCGCGTATAAGTTGGCGCGAAAACAGCATGTATAAAATGAGAATCGGAATCACCGCCATCGATAAAGCGGCCAATACCGAATTCCAGTCGGTAGCGTATTGGCCGATAAACTGCTGAACGCCGAGGGTCACGGTTTTGGTGTCATCACCCGGTGCCAGAATCAGCGGAAACCAAAGATCGTTCCATGCCGGAATCATCGTAAACACGGCGACCGTGGCAATCGCCGGACGAATTAGCGGCAGAATGATCTGGAAAAATATCTTAAGCTCGCCGACCCCATCGCAGCGTGCGGCTTCCTTTAATTCTTTCGGTATTTGCCGGATAAATTCCGACAAAATCATTACAGCGAGCGGTAAGCCTTGCGCGGTGTAAACCAGGATCAATGCGGTACGCGTGTTGATCAGATTGAGCGTCACAATCAACTGCAGGATCGATACCGTGCCCAGACGGATAGGGATCATAATCCCGATCGCCAGAAATAACGTCAGCACGCGATTGCCCCGAAAGGTATATTCCGATAGCGCCCAACCCGCCATTGCACCGAACAGGACAATGAGCACCAGAGCGCCGAGCGTCACAACCAGACTATTGCCAAAATACAGCATGAAGTTGGTATTGGTCAGCACCTTCTCAAAGCCAGTCAGCGAGAACGACGCAACGGTGGGAAAGGCCAGTGGATTGTCGAAAATGGCTTCACGTGATTTGACTGAATTGATCAGGATTAGCGCGATAGGAAAAAGTGCCACGATCGCATAACCGCACAATACGGTATGGACCCAGATTCGACCGATATTCGGCAATGGTCGCCAGGAGCGCGCGGTGGAAGATGTCATGGATGGCCCTTATTGGTCCGTATTGTTGCTGCATAGCTTAAAGTGCATACCGTGTCAATTTGCGCTGGATGGCATAAAAGTACACCCCCACGCCCAACAGGATGACCAAAAACATCAGTGTTGCCACCGCCGCGCCCATGGTAGGACTACCGACCTGGGCTTGATAACCGAAGAACGTGCGATAGAAAAATGTGCCGAGCAGATCGGTTGAATAGTTTGGGCCGGCGAGCGCACCTTTGACTGAATAGATCAAATCAAAGGCGTTGAAATTAGCGACGAAGGTCAAAATAGTGACTAATCCCAGCGTTGGCAAAATCAAGGGTAATTTGATCTGCCAAAAAATACGCCATGCGCTGGCACCTTCAACATAAGCCGCCTCCAGCACCTCTTCTGGCACCGCCAACAACGCAGCATAAATCAACATCATCGGAATGCCGATATATTGCCAGACCGAGATCAGTGCCAGGGTGATGAGCGCCGTTGATTGCTGACCCAGCCATGGCGCAAAGAAATCAGCCATGCCCACGAATTCCATCAGCTTTTCGCCGACACCCCATAGTGGTGACAAAATCAATTGCCAGATAAAACCGATAATCACGACCGATAGCAGCGTTGGCAAAAATATCAGCGTGCGATAAGTACGCGCCCAGCGCAGACCTTTTAGACTAAATAGTGTAGCGAGCAATAGGCCGATGGGATTTTGCAGCAACATGTGAATCGCAAAAAACTTCACGTTATTTAACATCGCATTCCAAAATGCCGCCGACCAGTCGGAATCGAACAGGATGGTGTAATAGTTGGATAATCCGGCGAAGGTGTGAGCGCCAGCATCATTAGTGGTATAGAAGCCAAGCCGGAGCGTGTCCAGCAATGGCAGCGCGCTGAACATCGAATAGATGATCAGCGCTGGCGTCAGAAAAATGACGATATGCCAGGGAAATGTTTTTTTCATTGCTTAGTCTTTAACCGGTCGTCCTCTGTTTAGGGCAGACAATTGATCGTCAAAATTTTTTCAATCAATTGCCGTCTGCCTTGCACTAACTATTTCTATTTCTATTTCTATTACTTTTGCTGAGGCTTGTACCATTTGGCAAAGCCGGTCTGGATTTGTGCCGCAGCATCCTTAGGTGTTAACTTGCCGTTGATAACTTGTCCATTGACGTTCCAGAGTTCGTTTTCCATGCTGGGCGTGCCACGATTCAGAATCTGCGAATTCAGGCGAATAGTCGACGAGCAGGTTTTGCGCCAGTCGATCATTTGTCTGGCGACTGGATCTTTAACCGAGATCAGATGGTTGGATAGCGAGAAAAAACCCGTGACTTTATTGGTATAAATGTCTGCAAATTCTTGTGAGCCCAGCCACGCCAGAAATTTGTAGGCGTCTTCTTTATTGCTGGACTTTTTGTTCACGCCCATACCGATGTCGTTATGATCGGAGATATAACATTTGTCGCCCGCTTTAGGGACCGGCGGAGGAAAGGCCCCCATTTCTACTTTGGAATTGCCATTAAAAAAGGCGATATCCCACGATCCGGCGGGATAGATAGCGGCCTTGCCCAAGCCAAACAGATTCTGGCTATCGCCGTAGGTTTGTGCGCTCGCGCCTTTGGATAAATATTTGCCGAGTTTTGCTTCGTACTCAAAGACCGAGACAAATTGCGGGTCAGTGAATTTTGCCTTGCCTGAAATCAGCGCTTTACGACCTTCTTCACCTTTCCAGTAGTTGGGACCAAGACCTGTGAACATTATCTGGCTTGACTCCCACTGATCGGCAGTGCCGAGTGCGAGCGGGACATATTTTCCGTTGGTCTTGATAGTGTCGAGTATTTTGAAAAACTCTGTCTCGGTCTTAGGTGGCTGAATATTCAGTTCCTTGAAGATTTTCTGGTTATATAAAAATCCGTGGATCACGGATGCGATAGGCATGCAAAAAGTATCTTTACCATCATCGGTCTGCCACGCAACCTTGGCCGATGCAGGGAAGTTTTCCATGCCGGGCTTACCGTCTAGTTTTTCTAGTTTGCCTTTGTTATATAGCGAAAGCGATACATCAAAAGGACGGCAGGCGATCAAATCGCCGGCCGTCCCGCCGGTCAGGCGCGCGTTGACCGTGGAGTCGTATTCGGTCGGTGCGGTAGGAGAAAATTTGACTTGAATCCCGGGATTCTTTTTTTGAAACGCAGGAATCAGGACGCTTTCCCACAACGCTTTGTCATCCACGCGCCAGCTTTCTATGGTTAGCGTACCCGCCTGAGCGGGGGTGAGCGCGGCGCAGGTCGCCAGTACAGCCACGGCGGTCAATACCGCATTGCATAGCGTCTGCGTTTTGTAAGCGTGTTGCATTGATTGTCTCCTCTTTATTATATGGTGAAGGTATGGCGCATCTATCGTGAGTGGCTTGCAATCACCGGGTTTTATGCTGTGCGAGGTTATTGCCGCAGTCTTTGTATGACGGTAGACTGGCGCAGCAGAATCACAGTAGCACCATACGGTTTGTGAAGCCAATCGGCCCACCGTGAAATACCAGGACATACTAAGTAATTGATTTATATGAATTTATTATTTAATTACGAGAGTGAGCCTTTACATATTTTTACATCGCATAGGATCGGAAGTGCGCTCACATACGGGCGCAAGCAAGGAACACCAAATAAGTCCGTCATAACGCAAATAGCAAAGTTAAATTTTCTTTACAAAACTTTACAAAACTATGGCGGATGTAGGTCGCAGCATTGAACAAAAGCGGGGTACACCGCTCACCTGCGTTATAGTCTGGCGATGTCGATGCAAATTAGGCGAGCAAAGCAGACGAGCAAAATAAGCGTAGCATCGCAGGGATAAGTCGCCGTGAATTGATAAAAATAGATGATTGAACAATCAAAGAAGAGACACCTCACTTACCAGGCGAGGAGACAAAGATGGCTTCCGGTCATAGCGTTGATAATGGTGGCGAGCATGTCGCCCACGCTGTCTTTCGGCGCTGTAGCTAATAGTGATAACAGCATCGACGCCAGGTCGTCACCAACTTCGCTGCAGGTGTTACATTGGTGGACTTCGGATAGCGAACGTCAAGCCGCCAAGGTGATCGTCGATAAATTGGCACAAGAAAATATTTTCTGGCGTGACGCGGCGATCCCCGGTGGCGCCGGATTGGGTGCCAGCAAGGTCCTGAAGAGTAGAGTGCTCGCGGGGCATGCCCCCGAGGCCACGCAATTGAACGGCGTTGTTTTCGGTGAGTGGGCTAATCTGGGATTGCTATTGGAGCTTGACGGCGTGGCGCGGCCCGCTAATTGGGAAAAACTGTTATTCCCCACGGTCTGGCAACTCCTCCAGAATCGCGGCCATGTGGTCGCCGCACCGCTCGGCATACAGCGTATCAATGGGCTATTTTATAACAAGAAAATATTTGATCGCCTGGGGTTATCCGCGCCCCAAACATGGATGGATTTTGAGCGGGTTGCATCAACCTTAAAGCGGGCAGGTGTTACGCCGCTAGCGCAAAGTAGCGAGGCGTGGCAGGTGGCAACGCTATTTGAAACGCTGGTATTGGCAGAGAGCGGCCCCGCATTTTATCGCCAGTTATTTGTTAAACTGCGCCCCGAAGCTTACGCGGACAGTCGCTTGAGGCATGCCCTGAAAAGACTACGCGGACTCAAAGAATGGATGCCCGATCCCATCAGGGAGCGACCCTGGAATGCCGTCACACGACAGCTTGCGGATGGTCAGGCTGGTATGTTTGTCATGGGCGACTGGGTGAAAGGCGAGTTACAGGCATGGGGTCTGCAGGTCGATGTTGATTTTGGTTGCAGCACGGTTCCTGGCACTGCCGACTATCATCTTTATAGCGTGGATACATTGGCGATGTTTGCTGGCAATTACGCCCATCAAAAAGCACAGGAAAAACTTGCGCAGATTGTGATGTCAGCGCCGGTCCAGACTGATTACAATCAGCATAAGGGCTCTATTTCGGTCTGGCAGGTTCCCAATATGGCAAAGATGGATAGTTGCGCCCTGGCTTCGTGGCGGAGCTTCGGTCAGGGAGTCGCATTTCAGGCGCCAAGTCTGGTGCATAGGATGGCAACCGATGAGACCACCAAAGATGCCATCGTGGCGGAAGTACGACGCTATTTTATGGATAATGCAATAACGGAAGACGACACGCAGCGACGTCTGGCTGCGATTGCACGCACGGCACCTAAACCAGAACAGCGGGAATAATCAGCATCTCCCTTTTACGTTGTTCATAACAGCATTCTCATACAGACCATGCGTAAGATATTAATTGTCGACGATGACCAAAAGACCCGGATCCTGTTGAAGGCTTATCTGGAAAAAAACCAATATGAAGTCATATTGGCCCATAACGGCGAGACTTTTCTAGCGGAGTTTCAGCGTCAGGCCGACGCGCTATCGCTGGTGATTCTGGACGTGATGTTGCCCGATACGGACGGTTTTGCGTTATGCAAAATTGTCCGGCGCCGCTCCAACGTACCCATTATCATGCTGACCGCCAGCTCAGATGAAACCGATCGTGTGGTTGGGCTGGAACTGGGTGCGGATGACTATATTGGCAAACCCTATAGCCCGCGTGAGCTACTGGCGCGGATCAAAGCCATCCACCGCCGTATGGGATTTGATAACGCCAGTGCGCCGCGTTATTATCGATTTTTGGGTTTTACACTTGACACAATAGAGCGAACAGTCGTGGACGCAGAGCAAAAGATGGTTGCACTGACCGGACTGGATTACCAGTTGCTGAAGTATTTTGTTGCACATCCGGGCGATATCCTTGACCGCGCCGTGTTGTGCGAGGAGACCCGCGGTCGTGACTCAGGTCCGACGGATCGTTCGCTCGATGTTCAAATCAGCAAGTTGCGGGATCGTCTTAATGACGACGGAAAAGCGCCGCAATTAATTAAAACAGTGCGCGGCGCAGGGTACGTATTTGCTGCCGACGTCGTGTCTTCTGCAACATAGACAACGACAACGACATAGACCTCGAATTGATACCTGATACTTATCAACGGTTTTTTGCTCGCGTGCTGGCACGGGTGCTGCCGCATTCTTTGCTAGGACAATTATCCCTGGTAATGGTGCTGGGCGTGCTGGTCACGCAATTGGTCGGCGGGGTCATCTGGTCAGCGCAACTGCGGAATAAATCGGAGATAGAAACCCGTATCGCAGCGCAACATCTTGCACACAGCGCGGTGAGCGCTATTCGTTATTTTAAAAGCCTGCCGGCAAATTATCGACCGCTGATGATTCAGCAGTTGCGTGAAATGGGCGGTACCCGTTTTTTTGTAAATGCTAACGCCACCCCGATCCTGTTGACCCCGATAGGGAAGAATGCATTAGCAGATATGGCAAGCCAGACCGTTTTAAAAACGCTGCGGGAGGAACTACCATTTTTATCCGGATTCAAATTGGCGTTTGCCTGGCCGGATGATCTGAACGTATCGGATGACGGTCTTAAAATTGCCGATTTACCCGATAATTGGGTACAACATATCCTGTTAATCAAACCGAATCCCGCGCCGATTCTGGTGATCCAGATTCAGCTGGAGCCGGGCCAATGGTTATATCTTGCAGCGCTTATGCCAAACCCCTACTTTTTGGAAAGCAACGGTCCGTTATCGCCGGATCGTCTTATGCTACAGGCATTGTCGTTAGCTGCCGTGCTTCTGCTATCGATATTAGTCGTGCGCTGGACCACGCGGCCGTTGGCGGCATTGTCGGATGCAGCTGAAGCTTTTGGGAAAGGCGACACCGTCCCTGATCTGCCAGAAACAGGAAGTCGGGAGTTTGTTAAAACGGCGCGCGCTTTTAGAGCTATGCGTGATCGGATTAAGCGTTATCTTGAGGATCGGGAGAAACTATTTGCCTCTATTTCACATGACCTGCGCACGCCGATTACCCGCTTAAAACTGCGCACCGAACTGTTGGATGACGACGCCATGCGTGCCGATTTTCATGAGGATCTGGATGAGCTCGATATGATGGTTAAGGGTGCTTTGCAGTCGGTAAAAGATAGCGATATCCATGAAAACCGTACAGAGGTTCGGCTTGATCCCCTGATCCAGCGCATGATTCGTGATGCGCAGATGGCAGGTCATGCGGTGGCATTCACTGAGTCTGGACTGACCGTCATGGCAAAACCGCTGGCGCTTAAACGTGCGATTGGCAATTTGTTCGATAACGCGCTGTTTTATGGCGAAAGAGTCACTATCTCGGTTAGACGGCATGCTATTAATTCAAGCGAACAAGGGATCGACAACAGAGAGCTTGACGATATAAAGATTGAAATTCGCGACCACGGTCCTGGCGTCCCTGAGGATGCGTTTTCCAGTCTGTTTCAACCCTATCTGCGACTTGCTCACGGACGCGAGCAAAATGTTGGTGGTATGGGATTGGGCCTCGGCATTGCGCGCAATATCATACAGGCGCATGGCGGCGAATTGTTACTGGCTAACCACGCTGAAGGTGGACTTGTAGCAACGATTGTATTGCCTCATCGTTGATGAAATAAGGGATACAGCGCATAGGTAAATTCCCCTGTCCTTTGATTACTTAAGGTCCGAATCTTTGTATATCTCGACGTTCTGTGCCACCATTGAATATCCGGCATCACCCATTTCGGTGGAGGAGGGCTTAACAATCAACGTGCCGCTGATCCACACCGCATCCATCGTGCGAATACCTTTGATCGATTTGGTGCTATTGACGTGAATGATCTGATTGGCCGGTGGTGGTGGTACGTGGATGCAGCCGCCAAAATAAGGCACCAGCAAAAATTCTTTTAGCGCTTCGCCTTCACGATCCAGCGATACGACGAATCCGGGAATTTTGATCAGCTTGCCGTTCATTGCGGGATTAATCGGGGCGTTCTTCCAATATTCCCTGGCTTTTTGCAGCGCTGCGTCCGCACGCGGATCACCATCCTCCATCTTGTTCAGATCGATACCCTTGAACGGTTTCATTGGGTCCCAACTCGCCGGGGCAAGTTCTTCCCATTTTATTTCTTGAAAGGGTGATCTGGTCATGACTGTCGATTTGTCTGGAGCCGATGCTACCAGAGGCGCTTGCTGCAAGCGGTCCCCAATCTTATAGCCCCCATCCTGCCTTGCTTGCCCGGTCTCAATCGATGCCTTCAACGCCGCTGTAGCATTGCGATCGGCCACGATATAGCGTCCCACCGTGCCGGTAGTTAAACCCGCAATCACGATAGCCACGATCCATAAAAAAATTTTCATCAAACACCTTCTCTTACATTCAGGACTTTGGCGTCAGGCCATCGGCGAGACTCAGTCGATAAGCGCGCAATCCCGGTAATAGACTGGCGATCAAACCACCGAGTATTGTCCAGAGCAGCAAAAACCATTCGCCCGTCGTGGGCAAAGCGGGATGCAACGCAATCCCAAACTCAGAGGCTAATATTGGCCCTGACAACAGGATCGCAAGGTTCAGCAAAACGATCCCAAATAACACGCCTGCCAGCATCACGACAAAACCTTCCAGCGCCAACAGAAAAAAAATGTCAATCGGATGCGCACCAACCGACCGCAGGATCGCTAACTCTCGCCGCCTTTCACCGAGGCTGGCAAGAATGGAAGAGACCAGCCCAGCCAATCCCACTACAACGACCATGGCGGACACTGCCAGCAAGGCTTTTTCACCGATGCCAACGACCTGCCATAGTTCATCAAGCGCGACGCCGGGCAAGACCGCCATTTGAGGATCGTCCTTATCGCTGGCAATGTCACGTTGCACTGCAAAAACGCTGGCGCGATTCTTTAGTCCCACCAGCACGGCGGTGACCGTCTTAGGCGTCAGGTTAAACTTTTTGACCATTTCTGATGGAATAACCAGGCCTTTGATCGGCGCGCCCGCCTCCCAGTCAAGGTGAATCGCCTCCATCGCATCTAGCCCGATGTGGACCGTACGATCAACTGGCGTACCGGTGCTGGCTAAAATACCGCTAACGATGAATGGTTTATCAGCATGTTCGGTCAGATGGGCATTGCCGCTGCCATGACTGAGGGTAATTTTGTCACCCATTTTGTAATGCAATTGTTGCGCGACGTCTGCGCCCAATACGGTTTGAAATACTTCCTGAAACGGATGTCCCTCAGCGAAGCGCAGCGCTTGCTTATCACCGTAGTGAAAATGCGTGAAGTAGTCGCCGTTAGTGGCCAGTACCGGGAAGCCACGATGCGAGTCGCCGAGCGAAAGCGGAATAGTCCACGCCACGGCAGGATTGCGTGCCAGTTTTAGCGCGCTATCCCAGCCGATGTTATTGGTGGCACCACCGATATGAAAGATCGCATACAGCATCAACTGTACCGAGCTGGTTCTGGCGCCAACCACCAGGTCGGTACCGGAGACGGATTGCGAGAAACTCTCGCGCACATCATGCCGAATCCGTTCAATGCCGAGCAGTAAGGTGCTCGATAAAGCAATCGCGAGCAAGATAAGACCTAGCGTAAACCGACGATTCCAGGCGCTGCGGGCGGCTAGTCGGATCAACATGCGCATCATTGATCCTCCAGTTGCGCGGCATGATTAAGTTCATTGAGTGCCAGACGATGACTGAAGCGCGCAGCCAATCGTTCATCATGGCTGACGAACAATAGGGTTGAATGCGCTTGTTCGCACTCGCGCTGGATCAGGTCGAGAAAACGCTGCTGGCGATCTGCGTCCAGTGCCGAAGTTGGCTCATCTGCTACGATAATCTCTGGCTGTCCGATCAGCGCACGTGCGGCAGCGACACGTTGTTGCTGACCGATAGAAAGCTGCGTCACTGGTTTAGGCCACAATAACGGCGCTAAATCGAGGCTAACCAATAAAGATTCAGCGGCAAGTCGTAAAGTAGCACCTTGCGCTAACGCACGTTGACGGCGATAGCGAGAAAAGTGACAAGGTAGCAATACGTTATCCAGAATCGATAAATAGGGAATCAAATTGAATTGTTGAAAGATAAACCCAATATGATCAACGCGAAACTGGTCTCTGGACGAGGCCGAGAGGCTATGGAGTTCACTTCCGAGGATTGTAATCGTGCCGGTTTGCGGCACTACGATGCCACCGATCAAGGCTAGCAATGTGCTCTTGCCACTGCCGCTAGGACCCGCAATGAAAATTTGGTCCTGACGTTCAACGTTCAGCGCATCAAGTTGCAGCGTGGGTGTCGACTGACCGGGCCAACTGAAGGATACGTTCTCGACAGCGATGACAACTTCTCGCGGGCTGCTCAGGTCTCTGGGGTTATCCCTGTCGGTGAGATTATCGAGGTTGCCAAGGCTGCCAAAGTTTTCGCTCATACTAATAACCGCATCTTATTCCCATGAAATACGGGTAGCAGAAGGCCGTAACGTTACTGCCAACTGTTTTTTTTGCGTCACCATTTGGACATCGATTTTCTGAAAGCCTTTAAACTTTTCGAAGAGCGAAACGTCAATACTTTCGAGAAGATCGGGATGGCTGCATTGCAAGATGAAATCGGCGTCCAGATCCGCATGGCCGTGTGCCGAGGCTTCTGGTGCCGCGGGTGGCGTGGTAGGCTCGCCGAGCAATATTGGATTGATCGCATTGGATGCCAGCTTGACCGATATAGCGCGGCAGCCCGCAGCAGGCGTGGTCACAAATATTCTTCCCGCGTCCCGCAGCCGAAATGCCATCTTCTGGGCGGCGGCACGGTCTTTAGAATTTTTAGCGGCATGTTCAAAACCCAACAGGTTCATCAACGGCGTGTTTAAATGCAAAGTAACTTCTGCGCCATCGATTGCCACGTCCAATTTACCTACACCATGCACGTGGGCCTCGTGGGCAATCGCTGAAGAAAATACGGTAGAGAGCAGGGCGCTAATGGCCACGCTAAATATTGCGCGCTTCATGTTGCCTTTCATAGGTTTTTGGAGTTTGGATGCCACAGCTAATGGGCCGGGCGTAATTTGTGTGCAACACTGTTGCATTATAAGTCTATTCCTCCATCTTCACGTTAACTTAAGATAGCTTTCATTTGGTGATATGGTTTGTATTACAGCTTTGATGGTGGACGTTCGCACTGGTTTTTGCCGGGCGATTTTTTTAAGGTGCCAACAAAGTATCCAATAGCCATCCGCCCGCCTGTCCCAGTCCGTGACGCCGCGACCAGACGGCATCAACCTGCACCGTTTTCGGCCATCCGCGAACCTGCAACTCTAACAGTCCATCGGCAGCAAATCGCTTAGCCAGCCAGCGCGGAAGTTCAGCCCAACCGAATCCAAGCTCCGTCATTTCGAGTAGTAAGAGGTAACTGGATGAGGACCAGCATAGCCCGCGGCGGCGCTCCACAATATCGTTGAGATAAGTATTAAGTCGGAGTTCTCGGGCGTCGTGCAGCATTTCTGTCGTGACATGCGGGACCGCTGCAAGTGGGTGCTGGTTGCCAACATAGAGCCCGATCTCTGAGCGCTCCGACATCGATTCGAATCCCACATCTGGCGGATAGTCCTGCTGCGCGCCAACCAGGCCAAGTTGCGCCCGACCTTCTTGCACCAGTGCCACGACATCGGTATGCTCGGCGATCATGCATTCCAGTTCGAGTTCAGGATAACGACGCTCGAATTCGATCAGGATGGAGTCGAATCGCATTGATTGGTACATATCCGACAGGACCAGCGTCAGCGTCGGTTCCAAACCACCCGCCAACCGATGCGCGGAGCGAGATAATCGATCGTGAGCGTCCAGCACTTGCTGCGCGTGGATTAGCATCGCTTTGCCTTGCTCAGTTAGCGTCGGGCGCCGGGTAGAGCGATCAAATAATAATAGGCCGAAATCAATTTCTAAATTAGCGATAGCTTCGCTGACCGTTGATTGCTGTTTATGTAATTTCCGAGCGGCTGCGGAAAAAGATCCCAGCGTCGCTGCCTCTACAAACATAAACAACGCTTCAAGAGAATGTGCCATGGCTCTCGCTAACCTTATGGATAAAAGATCAATATATCGGAAAAAACGATGGTTACTGATTTTATAGTATCAGATGTGGCGACGATAATAGCGAACATTAGCGGTAACGAAGTACGGAAGTGAAGTTCACTTACAAAGTAAATAAGAGCACGAAGTAAGCGCAGTAAATTGAATTAAATGAAGAAATAAATAGAGCTTAGGAGCTTGTATGGGTAGCACAAATAATAGCAGCATAGATATCAGCACAATGAGTGGCAAAATCACCAAAACCAGCACCGGTGAAACCCCCAATTTAAACAGCGCGTTCAATGCGGCCAAAACCGGCAAATCTTCGCATGGCAGCAGTAACCGAAAATCATTCGCCGAACGCGGCCTTCATGCGCTAATTTTCGAACTATTGGCCATTGCTATCAGCGCACCGGTATTGTCCTGGTTAATGGGCGTTTCAATGGCGCATGCTGGCCTGCTCACATTGATGATTTCATTGATCGCTATGGTCTGGAACGTCGCATTCAATGCTTTGTTTGACAGCGTGGAACGTCGCCTGAATTTGGTGCGTACGTTCAAGGTGCGGGTAGTGCATGCCGTGTTTTTTGAACTGGGCCTGATAGTGACCGTGGTGCCCTTAGCCGCTTGGTGGTTGAACATGACTCTGCTGGACGCTTTCGTCCTTGACATCGGTCTTCTGTTATTTTTCTTGCCTTATACATTGCTTTACAACATGGGTTATGACAAGGCACGTGCTTTAGTGCTTAAAAGACGACAAGCGACATCTTGATTGCATCAAACCTCTAATGTAGAGGCTGGACGTTGCACGTTATCGATACGTTGTCTTTATGATTCGAACCCACAGAACTTTCCCGGTCAGATCTACGTATTTAATTTATACATCTGACCCATCCTTTATTGCCCGGGCCCTACCGCTCAGAGGAGGCGCGGACGTAGTCCTCCTAAAGGTAAAGGTCGGCAGTTTACCGGGCTACTAACGTCAGTTACCGGTAAAACCTGACAGTGACTTCATTGTTATTTCATTCTATGATTTTCGCGTGATTCCATCAATCGCGGCCCCAACGCAGCAGACACAACACGCTCGAATCGTGCATTTTTTTATATATTAGAAAATCACGTTTATGCAAAACACCTCCATAAAATCACTACGTAAACAGTTCATCGCTTTGGCGATTCCGACACTATTATCTGGTTGGGTCTACACACTTTATACGTTCGTGGATGGCATCTTTATCGGACGCTACCTGGGCACGCAATCACTTGCGGCGCTCAATTTACTCGTTCCACTCCTATATGTGCCATACGCTGTCAGCCTGATGATCGGTGTCGGAGGTGCCACATTAATTGCACGCCTCTCCGGTCAACAGCGGTTTGACGAGGCACGGCAAGTGTTCACTCAAGCGCTATGGAGCATGCTCGTTATTGGCATTGGATTGAGCGTGGTGGTCTTGACTAATACATCCAGAATAGCCGGATGGATGGGCGCAAGCGGTGAGCTGGCGGCAATAGTAGAAGACTATATGCGTGGCTATGCGTGGTTTATTTTGTTTGCGCAGACCTTGTACGCGTTGGAGTTTTTTTTACGAACCGAGGGGACAAAAGCCGCTACGTTCGGCCTGTATGCAATGTTTTTGGGTGCCTTAGTGAATGTCTTTCTGGATTATTATTTGATCGTCTCATTGACGTGGGATATGAAGGGTGCGGGACTGGCTACAGGTATAAGCATGCTGGTCTCCAGTGTCACGATGTTCGGATATCACGTGTTCAAAGCGGTGAATATCAGACCGTGCAGGAGTGCGTTTAAGCAGGGAAGTTACATTGGCAAGATACTGTACAACGGCTCCTCTGAATTTTTGGGGGCCATTGCGGCGGTCGTCACCGTGTTCACTTTCAATCGGCTGGTGCTTAATGCCTATGGCGAAAGCGGCCTCGCTGCCTACGCTATTCTCGAGTACATGACGCTTGCCGCCACCGTAACAATGGTTGGCTTTGTTCAGAGTATGCAACCTATGGTGAGTTTTTATAGAGGAGCAAACCAGCCGCAAGCGATGCGGGTTGTCTTCTATTGTGGGACGCTGGCGGTAATGGGCGTCGCCGTCGTGGTAGCGGCTGTGATGGTCATGTTTTCGCGGCAGCTTACTTTTCTGTTCCTGCCTGATGGCGGGGCGGCATGGGAAATATTAGCGCCAGTAGTTATCTGGTACGCGTTGGCCTTTTTGCCCGCAGGTTGTAATTTGATCGCAGCTGGTTATCTGACTGCGGTCGAGCGTCCAGGTGCCTCAGCGATTATTGCTATTTTGCGAAGCTGGGTATTGTTATTAGGCGCTCTGTGGCTATTGAATGCATACTTCGGTGGCCACGCGATCTGGTACGCATTATTGATTACTGAACTGTTGACCCTGATAGCGAGTGGGTGGCTGCTTTGGCGGTATCAGCATCCACGCAAGGCACGTGTTGGCAATCACATGCTTAATCACCTTCGTTAAGCGGATTCTGCACCCACGCCGTCAGTGCCGCTAGCAACATAGCGGCACGCCTTTGGCAATGATCATCCTTTATCGGTTTGGGCAATGGGGTTTATTCAGTCACCAGGGGAGCCGCCCTTAACATCGTCTGATCACACTTGTGCGTGCACATAGACCCTGGCTTTTTCGGCATTCACAAGAAGTTGCTTTTGCGGCAAGGTCAAATTAAGAGGTGCAATGTCGCCCGCGATGCTTATGTATTCTGCATCATGAATAGCTTTAAACGTCACAAAGAACGCATCGCCGGGTAAGCCAGTGTCCTTCTTAACCATCACGACCGAGTAAATCGCGCTAGACGCATCTGCGATACTGGCGCAAGCAGCATCCAGGGTTGCATGCACTTGTTGTGCAGGTGTCTTTTTTGGAAACAGCGCGTACAACGCATTAAAGGTAACGCTGTCGCGATCGCGCGCTGCTTTTTGGACAAGTGCTGTGATGGTAGGTAAAAGGGCTTCGATGATCAAAATATTCTCCAACATGAGGGGTGAGCCAAGTAGTTGTCATTGGCTGGGGGCGCATTATCCCCTAAAAATTGGGCTGTATGATTCTTTATACTGAAATTACGTGTCGCTTTATGGGGAAAAATATCGTTCGCTGACGCTCGATTTGGGTATTTATTGCCGTCAGGTAATTCTCTTGAGAGATAGGATCAACTGCTTTATCGGCATTTTTTAGCGTTGGTTATTCTTGTTGAATTGCACAAAACAGACGCTTTCAAGAAATTTTTTCCTGATGGCGTTACCATTGTCGGCTTAGGCAGTGCGATTAACTGTTTAACCAAACATAAAGGAAATTGAAAATGCTTACATCCATTGGATATGCCGCTCACACTGCGGAGACGCCTTTAGCCCCCTTTACATTTGAACGCCGTGAACCCGGTCCGCATGATGTTCAGATCGAGATTTTGTATTGCGGCGTCTGTCATTCTGATTTACACACTGCTCGCAACGAGTGGCATAACACTATCTACCCCAGCGTACCGGGCCACGAAATTGTCGGACGCGTGACCAAGGTCGGCACGCATGTAAAAAACTTCAAAGTTGGCGAAATGGCCGGCGTTGGTTGTATGGTCGATTCTTGTCAAAGCTGTCCAAGTTGCGCTCAGGATCTGGAGCAATATTGCGAAACTGGTTTTGTCGGCACCTATAATGGCGAAGACAAACATAGCGGTGGCGTGACGCTCGGTGGGTATTCCAATAATATCGTGGTTAGCGAGAAGTTCGTTTTACATATCTCGGACAAACTTGACCCCGCTTCGGCAGCCCCGCTATTGTGCGCGGGCATCACGACCTACTCCCCCTTACGTCACTGGAAGGTCAGCAAAGGACACAAAGTTGGTATAGTCGGCCTAGGAGGACTTGGACATATGGGCGTGAAAATTGCGCATGCAATGGGTGCGCACGTTGTGTTGTTTACGACCTCGCCAGGCAAGACCGAGGACGCTTTACGTTTGGGTGCTGATGAGGTGGTCGTGTCAAAAGACCCCGAGCAGATGGCACAACACGTGAATTCTTTCGACTTCATACTCAACACTGTAGCCGCTCCGCATAATCTGGATAATTTTCTGGGTTTGTTAAAGCTGGACGGATCCATGACTCTGGTAGGCGCGCCAGCCGAGCCACACCCGTCGCCAAACGTTTTCAGTCTGATCATGAAAAGGCGCAGTTTGGCCGGGTCATTGATCGGTGGCATCAAAGAAACGCAGGAAATGTTAGATTTTTGTGCTGAACATGGGATTACTTCCGATATAGAACTTATACCTATTCAGGATATAAATCTAGCCTACGAAAGAATGCTGAAAAGCGACGTTAAATACCGATTTGTGATCGATATGGCATCGTTGGCTAAGGAAAAAAGTACTGCCTGAGTGTGACTGAAATAGCTATATACGGTATCAAAGGTGGCCATTTCTTAACAAGAATGGCCACCTTTTCTTTTTTACGTAGGAATTATTATTACGGGATTAATGCCGGCAGAATTGGTCTTGCACACATCAGGATTGTAAGTGCCACTCGTATCCCCGCACGGCCGCGCCCTCATTCAGTGCTCTGGTAGCGGAATAAACTCTGTTTCTCCCGGTACTGGTGGGAAAAAGTCCTTCTGTTGATTTGCCCATGCGGCTTTTGCGACTTCGATGCGATCCGTGGTGGTGGCGACGAAGTTCCACCACAGAAATCGTGGGCCATCGAGTGGTTCACCACCTAAGAGCATGAACGAAGCATCGCTTTGTGCTTCTACCAAGACATCAGCGCCGGTCACCAGCAAAACTAACGCTCCTTGTAGCACGGTCTGGCCATCAATCGACAGTGTGCCGCTGAGAATATAAATAGCGCGTTCGGCATAATCCGGGGCTACATGGAGTTGCGCGCCAGCGCTCAATTTGGCCGAAACATACAGTGTTTCACTGTATGTTTTGACCGGTGATAACTGGCCAAATGCCTGGCCTGCAAGAACATGCAAGTCTGCGCCTTCCAACTTCACGCGTGGAAGATTTACTGCAGGTGTGTGCCAAAATCCCGGTTCTGTTTCTTCATCTTTTTGCGGCAGGGCGACCCACATTTGCAAACCCTGTACCGCTATCCCCTGTTGCCGAATATCTTCCGGCACACGTTCTGAATGGGTGATGCCTCGCCCCGATGTCATCCAGTTGATATCGCCGGGAGTGATGCGCTGCACGCTGCCCAGGCTATCTCTATGCATCATTGCACCCGAGAAAAGATAAGTTACCGTCGCCAGCCCTATATGCGGATGCGCCCGGACGTCACCGGAAGTGCTGTCTGCAGGAAATGTGAACGGTCCCATATGATCAAAAAATACAAACGGGCCAACAGTGCGCACTTCCTCATTCGGAAGCAAGCGCCTGACCGGAAAACCAATATCACGAACCTGCGCGCGAATGATATGGCTAATACTATGCATTGGGATGCCCCTTAAGTATTGTGCAAACGGATGACGGAAACTAAATTAATCTAGAAAGTTAATCTAGAAAGCAGTCAATTTCTCCTAAATAAATATTTCTAGGATTCTAGTCGTCCTTGGGTCAACAAACACAAACCTTCTTTGATGCGCTATTTTAGCCCTCTCCGGTGCTAAAGGGGCAGCCTTGAACGGCCTAATCGGGTTCGCCTTACTTGTATCCGGCATGAAGACGGCTCGGCTTGTCCGGTTTCTTCATGCGTTTGTATGGCGTACCTTCGGACTTGCCCTCAATATTTGCTCAATATGTGGCACCATGTAAAACGATGAATACTTTGCCAATGGTAGAAACATTGTTATAGATGAGCCAGTAGCCGCGTGTTCGATTGCGCATGGCACTAAATATTTTGCTAATAAAAACATAGAAGGAGACGGTAATGAGTGGACCACTTAAAGGTATTCGTGTCATAGAAATCGGTACCTTGATCGCAGCACCGTTCGCTGCCCGCATGATGGGTGAATTCGGGGCTGAAGTGATTAAAATCGAAGCGCCGGTCACTGGTGATCCCATTCGAAAGTGGCGCAAACTGTACGAGGGCACCTCGCTTTGGTGGTATCTGCAGTCACGCAACAAGAAATCGATCTCGATTAATTTGAAATCGCCAGAAGGCATTGAGATCATCAAGCGCCTTGCCAGCAACGCTGACGTCCTGATCGAAAATCTAAAACCCGGTGCAATGGAGAAGTTAGGATTGGGTTGGGACGTGCTACATGCCCTGAATCCAAAACTAACCATGGTGCGGATTTCTGGTTACGGGCAAACTGGACCGTATAAGGATCGTCCCGGATTCGGCGCTATCGGCGAGGCCATGGGCGGCATCCGTTACACCACAGGAGAGCCAGACGGCGCTCCCGCGCGCGTCGGCATTAGCCTCGGCGACTCTCTGGCGTCGCTGCATGCGGTAATGGGCGCGTTGATGTCGATACTGCGTGTGAAGACCGGTCAGGGTGATGGTCAGGTTGTCGACGTGTCGCTGGTCGAAAGTGTCTTTAATTTGATGGAGAGTCTGGTTCCAGAATACGATCTGCTAGGGCATGTGCGTGAGCGTAGTGGTGGTGCATTGCCCGGTATTGCACCGTCTAATACTTATCCGACGCGCGACGGTGCTTACGTAGTTGTTGCTGGCAATAGCGATCCGATTTTCAAGCGCCTGATGCGCGCGATTGGTCGCGACGATCTGGCCGACGATCCGCATTTTGAACATAACGATGGTCGCGTAACTCAAGTAGGATTGCTGGATGCTGCGATTGCGGGGTGGACTTCTGCCAATTCAATCGAGACCGTATTGGCGACGCTGGAACGCGCGAATGTCCCGGCCGGTCGTATTTACTCAGTCGCTGATATTATTGCCGATCCGCATTATCAGGCGCGCGACATGATACTTTCGGCAGAATTGCCAGGCGGCGTGAAGATAAAAATGCCCGGCATCGTCCCTAAATTGTCGGAAACTCCGGGTCAGGTTAATTGGCAAGGTCCTGCGCTCGGTGCACATACAACAGAGGTATTGACTGATCTAGGATTTGCGGAGATTGATATACAAAGATTAAAAGAGAGGGGAGTTGTTCAATGACGGCCGATTTCGCCTAACCCCCACTTTGTCAAGGCATTGGCGGCACGCGAAGGATCTCAGTAAAAAAACGCGTGAGTTTGCAGCCTGGCTGATGACACCGGCGGCAGGGTTTGTTTATTCATTTGTCTGATAGGAGTAATCAGAACGCCGCCGATGTTTACATTTGCTTAGCGAAGATCGGCAGATGATTGTAAACGAACGATAGTCAGCGGGGGAGCTGACGGATAACGTTGAAATGGATGGCGTTCTCGACGGTATTCATTTGAAATATTTACATTTTAATCATAATTATAATAGTTAATTAAATATTAAAATTTATGTGACCGATCTAATGCAATGCAGTTAACCAGCGCTTAACGGCTTTCTTATTTCTGTAAATGGCGATTGTTTCTGTAAAATAATAAAAATTCTAAACAAGTATGATAACGCGTGACTTCTATCTAATGAGGTCGCTTTGATTACTTATTGCATTTACAGCGATTGCACAAAATATAATGGGTTGGAAAGACGAACGACTGCCTTACACCGCGTCAGCTGCAAAAAGAATGTCCATTACCTGGTTAGCAGGATTCTTTGTGGTTCTGGTATGTGTTTCGCTGGTTTTTGTAGACGGTTTGCGTAGCTGGACGGCGCGTACAACACAGTTGCACGAAATGGACATTGCCACTTCCAATATGGCGCGCGCAATAGCCCAGCAAGCCGACGACACCATAAAAGAAGCAGATACGGTGTTGGTGGGACTGGTTGAGCGAATCCAGACCGATGGAGTAAATCCAGCCGCACTCGGGCGGCTGCACGCTTTGCTGGCGGTTCGGGTTGCTGCGTTACCGCAGTTAAATGGCATTTTTTTATACGATGAAAATGGTCGTTGGCTAACCAACTCCCGAGCTTCGCCCGTATCGGATTTGAATAATTCCGATAGGGACTATTTCATTTACCACCGCACACATGGGGAACCGCGGCCATACATTGGACTGCCTATTCGTAGTCGCTCCACGGGCGAATGGATCATAACCTTGTCGCGCAGGATAAACCATGCCGACGGCAGTTTTGCGGGAGTGGCGCTGGCAACAATCAATATCAGTTACTTCAATAAGTTTTACGAGAGCTTCGACATTGGTCGACATGGCGCGATAACCCTGGCCTTGGATGGGGCTGTCATGTTGACCCGGCGCCCTCTTTTGAAAGACTCCATCGGTAAAAATATTTCAAATTATCCTCTGTGGAGATATGTAGTTGATGCGCAAGGAGGTGCCGGAACGGTAATTTTAAAATCGGCACTGGATGGCGTAAAAAGGTTGTATAGTTTTCGACGTCTTGACCGCTATCCTCTTTTTGTTTCAGTTGCTTTGTCTCAGGATGAGATTCTCGCAGACTGGCGTGCAGACACTTACTTGCATTCAGCAGGCGTACTTATCTTGCTGATCGTGCTGGTGCTATTGGGATTTTATTTAATCCGTCAAATCAAGGTGCGTGAAGAAGCAGAGGCAGAAATCGTTCGCGCAAGGGACGCTTTAGAGTTACTGAATCATGCGCTGCAACGGCAAACGTTGCAAGATGAGCTGACAGGGCTGTCCAATCGGCGCCATTTTGATATTGCGCTTGAAAAGGAGTTTAGTCGTGCAACGCGTAATGTCAGTTCACTCGCGCTGATCATGATAGATGTAGATTGCTTCAAGCAATATAACGATCTGTACGGGCATGTCGCCGGCGATGAATGTTTGCGGCGCATTAGCGCCATCATTAGGTCAGGGCAACGCAGGCCCGGCGACGTGGCGGCCAGATATGGCGGCGAGGAGTTGAGCGTTTTATTGCCCGGAACCGACATGGATGGCGCACTATTAATTGCTGAAAATATCCGTCTGTCGATTGCCAGCCTTGCCATTGCGCACGCAGGGTCCCCCTTGGGTATTGTGACGATTAGTGCTGGTATTGATGTTTTGATACCCGTCCGTCATAAGAATAATGCCCTGCAACTGTTACAGGCTGCCGATAAGGCCCTATATGCTGCAAAGACCGGTGGACGGAATCGCGTTTGCTGCAGCGTTCCTCCTTAACTATCAAGCAACCATAATCTGGTGAAATAGTCGCGTCCATTAAATTAGTTTTGTGCGAGACTGTGATCCAGGATCGCTCAACTTAAGATTAAATCTACATCATACTTTGCGTCATGATGTGGCTTTAAAAGTTGCTCTAAACTTTAAAGCGCGCAGACATAAGCTCTAAATACCCCGGTTACCAAACGGGGCGTTCGATACCAGAAACCGCCATTGAATACCGAGGTTAAAGGCATTAACGCAGTTGCTCCCTTATTCGATTGTTCCAGTTGCTTTTTGCAAAAAGATCGAATATGGTTTTCTGTTCGGTACTCAACCCGGTATAAAACGTTTTTGTAATCAATGCGATCTGACTCATGGAGTCCGCATTTAAACGGATTATCGTGGCGATCTTTTCCATCTTATCCGGCGTTGGCAAGTTCTCATAATCCGTTCCGAGCGCGTTCTTTGTTTTTTCTTTTGACTGGGCCCGCAATGCTGCCTGCGCATTCAGATCACGCGAGAACGACTCCCATGCCGCTTCCTGCGATGGCTTAAGATTTAACTTCTGCTTCAGATCGGCTAAACGCTTCAAATCGGCTAAACGTTTCTGGGTGGCCAAACGCGTCAGTGTTGCAGGCGTAGCCTCTTTAGGCGAGCCTATGGTGGGGACGCTCGCACTGTTGCTCTTATTTGTCACAGCTGACGCCTCTTGCGCGGACGCAGCGGCGCTTGCGCTCCCGAACAGTATTGCAGATAAAAGACATACTACAGAAGTTGATTTTTTCATTTGACGTTAATCCCTAATGTTTGCTATTTATTCGTTATTCAAAAATACGTTTTGTGATGCTGGTGCCGCGAACAACTCGCACTCTGACTAAAATAATATTCACATAGTTGGTTGTTAATTTAGCTCAGCGGGCGGGGTCAACTGTAATAAACGATCATTATCCATGCAGGTTGATAATATTTACAACCCGTTACAAAGTGAACTAGACAACTTCCAGGCCTTGGTGCGTACCAATTCTCCCATCAATGGCGAACGAAAAAATCCTTAAATTTTACTTGTAGCCGTCACGCTTAGGTGGACATTTCGCTCAAGGCAAAATGCAAACATCGTTAAATTAATTTTTTCAGAATGTGTAATTTCCGCGTAGGTCTCCAATTTTTCCTCATTTTCAGATAATTCTCGGTCCATTTTCAGATAAGTCTTAGATACTTTCCGTAAATATTTCCGTAGGATTATTAACACCAATTGCCATTTGCGTGCTGAAAAATAGGATTTTTCGCCCCTATTTAAATTTGTTGTCGACTTTAGTTGGCTGAATTTCTTCGCCACAAAGACACCCATGCTTAGTCGGGCAGAGATGCCGTCGGAATAGATTTTTTGCCACCGTCCACGCATCCGGTTTTGACCGTATGCGATGCCGCTTACCAGTTTTCAATTCGTAAAAACTTTTTTGGAAAGCTTAATTTTATAAACAAGTGAAAGGAGCCAACGGCATAGCCGAGTTCGAATTATGACCGCGATTGTGAGTAATGCGCCGGGCACTACAACTGGAAGAGATCTATTTATAAATTCAATTAAAATTTGGGGGAACAGATGAAAAGAATCATGTTAGCAGCAGGGTTGTTGGGGGCGATGACCAACCTGGCACTGGCGCAAAGCAACGTTACAATTTATGGCATTGTGGATCTGGGTATCAACTACACCGATAACGTTCGCGGAAATACACTAACGCAGCTACAAAGTGGTAACGCCAGCGGTAGTCGTATAGGCTTTAAGGGTAGCGAGAACCTCGGTAGCGGATTAAGCGCAGTGTTCCAACTGGAAAATGGTTTTAACGCCGACAACGGACGCATGGGGCAAGGTGGTCGCTTGTTTGGCCGTATGGCGTTTGTTGGTCTCAGTAGCGCCAGTGCGGGGAGGTTGACGCTTGGGCGCCAAGCCGATGCGCTGGGCGACTATCCTGGAGGGCTGACAGCCAACAACAGTTGGGGAGGTACCCTTTTTACCCACCCGTTCGATAACGATACCAGCGGCTCTTTCACGCTTGAAAATTCTCTTAACTACACCAGTCCGACGATGAATGGTCTCACATTTAGTAGCGCTATCGGATTGGGTGAACAAGCAGGATCTTTTTCGCAAAACAGTACCTACAGCTTTGGTATGCGTTACAACAATGGCCCGCTGACGCTGGCCGCCGGGTTTATTAACCTGAACCATCCGGGCATGAAAGGTGGAGTTCCATCGCAAATCGATACGGGCTCTATTTCCAACGCAGATGTTAACTTTGTTTCTGATCACCAGCAGACAATAGGGCTTGGCGCTGGTTATGTAGTGGGCGCGGCCGCGATTAATATGATCTACTTCCATACCAAAATTAAGAATCCGGTCGGGTTGCAAAGTTTTCCCGGGCAATCTGAAAACGTTGACCCTTATTTGCAGCGATTATCCGGAATAGAATTTAATAATTTCGAAATCAATAGTATGTACAAATTAAGCCCCTCATTTTCGTTGGGGACAATGTACACCTACACTCAGGGAAGTGCGCAGATGGCGGAAGGTGGTAGGCGCGTCAAACCCGTCTGGCATATGTTGGGCGCGATGCTTGATTATAATTTATCTAAACGCACCGATATTTACACGCAGGTTGCGTATCAACGCCGGGCAGGACAGCGCACAGGCACAGATCTCGATAGCGCGCATATTGCCGGCACCGCCAATATATCCTCTTCTAACCAACAAGGGGTTGTGCGCGTAGGGTTGCGTCATCGGTTTTAATATGGAATCGGTTTAACCATAAAACTGTCAGGCTTTCTTACGGAAATACATGCGGAGTCGGGCCTGAGCAATTAACGGCTCGCCCCGCTAATAACGCCCTGTAGTTTAATCAAGACCGGTTGCTGGTTAGTGAACGGAATTGGTCCGCGACCAATCTTCTCTCTCATGGTCTCTCGACGCAGCATAAAGAAGATTATCGTTGGGAAGTGTGTAGGTGATCGCAAACGGTAACTGCCAACCACCGGTACGCATTTGAATATGCTCTTAACGACATGGAAGTCGATAAAAAAAGCGCTATCAATGGATAGCGCTTTTTTATTTTTTCTGACCGAAAACTATCGATCATTGAGGGCTTACACCCTAACGCGTGTTAAAGCTCCGCACTCTGATCCAAGCTATAAATAGCGTCGTAACCATTTTTTTCACGATCACTTTCTTGTAGATCGTCGACTAACCCGATGTCGTCCAGTTCTTCGCATGCATTAAGGTATTGATTGTCAGTGGTTGCACCGATCACTCTGTATATTTCCTGGTCGGCGTTAAGGATGCCGATTAGTTTGTATTCTTGTCTGACGATGTTGAGGTCCACCACGGACACCAACAAATTAGTCATGATGATTTTGTCGAATTCAGGGATGCTGTAGTCGCCGACTAGTGCTGTTTTCAATCTAATCCTCTTGTGTATTGATATTGCCGGTGTTTGCCTGCGTGTACTTGGCGTTGTTAACGCTTGTTTTTTGCCAACTTTAATTAATTATTATTGCTGAGTTAGTGGTGGCACATCGATGCTGGCCCATTTGCGCAATACCGAGCACATTCTAAAGCCTCGTATGCGCAACCTCCCACGTAAAACGCTTATATGCCCTCAGCCGCAATAACGCACAATTTTACCTTCACAGCAGCCTTGGCGGGGCACATTTGTATTAATTGCCGACTGTCCTGTTGTGGGGATGTTTCTTTGGCAAATATTTCTAACATTTTTGGGCCTTTATCAGACGAAAATTAACATTTACCGAAAAACATTTTCGTCTGTGTTTCTTTGCGCTGCTGATTAATCCAGTCCTGCGATTCTGCAGGGCGCTTGTTTTCAAATGGTGTTCCACGATCCAGTAAACGCTGTTGTTCTAATTTATCCAGTTCGTTGATACGATCCCTTAAATGTTGGCAATCAACCGCGGTCGCATTTCCTGGCGCTTCAATTGTCGCGCGAGTGGCATTAGTTTGCGCCTGCGCAACAGATGCCAAAACCGACAGGCCGAGTGCCAAACAGAAAGTCATGAGAATTTTCATCATAAGTTTATTCGATAAGATATTGAAGGAAGTTACGTTAGTGCCGAAGTCACTTTAAATACTTCTTCCGCGGTAGTAACGCCTTCGATAATTTTAAATGCGCCAGCAACGCGCAATGGTTTCATGCCGTCAGCAATACTCTGCTGTCTTAACGCCTGAATATTGGTCTCCGCCTGAATCATTTTAGAGAATGAGGCCGTGATTGTCAGCAGTTCATACAGCCCGGTACGCCCGCGATAGCCGGTTTGGCGGCACTCGGGACAGCCAACCGGTTGATAGACAAATTGGGGCTTGGGAATGGGCAAATTTTTCACAAGATTTTGCCATACTTCGTCGGTGATCGTCCCGTCAGCACTTTTGCAATGGAGACATAAAGTGCGCACAAGTCGTTGGGCCATTATGCCGATCATGGTGCTTTCCAGCAAATAGTAAGGCACGCCGAGTTCCAGTAGTCGCATGATTGCCGACGGAGCATCGTTAGTATGCAAAGTGGATAACACTAGATGCCCGGTCAGCGCGGCCTGAATGGCCATTTCTGCGGTGGCAAGATCGCGGATCTCGCCGACCATAATAATGTCTGGATCCTGGCGCATCAAGGCGCGTACGCCATCTGAAAAAGTCAAATCGATGCTCTGATTTATTTGCATCTGGTTGAAGGCGGGTTCGACCATTTCAATCGGGTCTTCAACCGTGCAGACGTTGACCTCCGAGGTCGCCAGCGCTTTTAGCGTGGTATAAAGTGTGGTTGTTTTACCTGATCCTGTCGGGCCAGTGACTAGAATGATACCGTGTGGCCTTTTGGTGAGGGCATCCCAACGCATTGCATCCTCGGCGGGAAACCCTAACTCGGGCAATGTCTTAACAACTACTTCTGGATCGAAAATCCGCATCACCAATTTTTCACCGAAGGCGGTAGGCAAAGTGGATAAACGTAACTCTACCTCTTGTCCGTCAGCGGTCAGCGTTTTTATGCGCCCATCTTGCGGGCGGCGTTTTTCAATAACGTCCATGCGGCCCAGCAATTTGATGCGCGCCGTCATGGCGATCATCACAATCGCGGGAACCTGATACACCTGATGGAGCACGCCATCAATGCGGAACCGGATAGCGCTAAAATCTCGTTTAGGCTCCATGTGGATATCGGACGCCCGTTGCTCAAATGCATATTGCCATAACCAATCGACGATATTGACGATATGCCTGTCATTGGCGTCTACATGTTTATTGGCTTTGCCCAGTTCGACTAATTGTTCGAAGTTATTGCGTAATGATAATTCCTGGCCGCCAGATTTATGCGCGCTCTTGATCGACCTTGCCAACGTAAAAAATTGCGTGATGTACTGGCTGATATCAACCGGATTTGCAATCACCAGCTTGATGGAACGCCGCGTTATCTTAGCAATTTCCGGTTCCCATTCAGTGCGGAACGGCTCTGCGGTTGCGATAACAAGTTCGGTCGCAGTTAGCGCAACTGGCAATATATTAAACCGTGCGGCATACGTCGCAGACATAACGTCTGCCACTTTGGCGAAGTCGATCTTAAGCGGATCAATGCGATAAAAAGACAAGCCGACCTTGCGCGCCATCCATTCGGTCAGCCACTCCAGCGTGAGGGCCCGGGGCGGCGTCTGGGCGGTAAGACGTTTGCATTGCGCCACGGCGCTTAACGGATGAATAGCGATAGTAGCGTTGCGGAAAATGCTTTGCGCCTGCGCATAAAAATCTTTGGCATCGTCTCTAAGGACCGTGCCATCTGCCACCAGCCAGGTAAAGATTTGCTGCAAGTCAAGTGTTTTCGGCGCAATCTTGTTTAAACCGTTATTCATCGTTTCGTTCATCGCGTTTCATTGGCTGGTCGGTTTAAGTCCCGTCTGTCGGCAAAGCTATTTTAGTCCGCCTTCATGTTCACGCATATTTAGTTCGCCAACTTTTAATTCTCGGTGTGCCAGACCTTAATCCCGTTGACCCAGGTTTTTGCGGGCAACTTTGTTTCTAAGGTAATTTCGGTCGCACGTTCATAAAGCGTCGTAAAATCCGGCTTCCATGCAGTTTTAAAAGCAATGGCGATGACGTTACCATCGTGTACCTCAGGCAAACACCACACATCGTCAAATGCGAACAGCATGGCTTTCAGGTTTTTGGCAAAGCTTGGATGATCGCCAAATAAGTTCACAGTCATGATGCCATCATCGGTCAGGCACGCGGCGCAAGCACTATAAAACTCTGGTGTATCGAGAACCGGACCTTTTGCGGTCGCATCGTACAAATCGACTTGCAGCGCGTCAATCGTAGTGCGATTAGCCGGATTCATAACAAAGTCCATTGCGTCCATTTCCAGAACCGACAAACGGTCGTCGTCTGGTGGAAGCTTAAACATGGTCGTGCATATCGTCAGTACGGATGGATTGAGCTCGACCGCAGTGACGCGCGCAGCGGGAAATTGACGATAGCTGAACTTGGTCAACGCAGCGGTACCCAAGCCTAGCTGAACGATATGTTTTGGTTGGTCATTGAATAACATCCACGCCATCATTTGCTGGGCGTATTCAAGTTCCAGCCAGTCTGGCTTGCGTAAACGCATCGCGCCCTGGACCCACTCGGTACCAAAATGAAGAAAACGGACGCCGTCTTGCTCGGACAAAGTAACGGGAGCGAACTTGGGCTTGCGCGGAGGTTTTGGTTCGGCTTTAGGTTCTTTAGTATCGATTTTTTTCAGGCGCTTGCTGGGACCTGCTTTAAGATTAGCTTCGGCTTCGATGGATTTGCGTTTGATCAGCATTGTCTGAGTATTGGTAAGACGTAAATTGTTGCATTGAAAGGTGAAATTGGGGTGACATCCGATAAAAATAGTATCTTTACCGCATGATACCGCGCCAGAGGGCTAGCTTCTGCACAAATGTAGATTGCGCGTTGGCTGGCGAGGATGACGGCAAGATCAGGGTCTCAAAACCAGCCGCCTCAAACTGACCGGCAAACTTGCCAGAAGTCTTTCCATTAAAGCAAATCCGAACTAATTGCGGACAGCGTTGCTGTAGCAAATCAAACTGGTTAGCGAGAGGATGGCGAATTGCGCTGTCGAGACTACCACTACGCTCACATCCCGCAAGAACGTCCCATAAACCTACCCCACGCGAAAGTAACCGCGTCAGGCGGTCCGCATAAGCCAAAGTGACAAGATCATCAGCGAGTACCGCCGATAATAAGGACCAGAATTGATTGCGTGGGTGACCGTAATATTGTTGCGCGGCTAACGACGCGACTCCTGGGAAGCTCCCCAAAATCACGATGCGCGTATTTTCATCGATGACCGGGGCGAAACCTGTGAGGCTGGTATTTTCAGGCTTAAGGATAGAAGAGGGTGACGCTGTTAGCATACGGTGTTTGGACGTTAACATCTCAGGGATCGGTATATTATCGACTTTATGCGCCTTTTAGCGTGATGTAACATGCGTGCATCCTCAAGCGAACAAAGGGTATGCGCGAATCGTACTTGCGGCCCTGTAAATGTAAAGTTTATATGTTATCTCGCCTTTTTCAAATCGTAATTGGTTTGAACTGATAATAACTACTATGCACGAAAGTGTCTTGCCCACCTAAGCGAGTTATTCTGCTTATATTAGGTTCTCAGTTTACTATTTTATTCAGGAGTATCCGCATGCATCAACCCGTGATTCTGATTACCGGTGGCAGTCGCGGCATTGGCGCTGCAACGGCAATTTTGGCAGGTGAGCAAGGCTACGCAGTGTGCGTCAATTATGTCCGCAACCGCGATGCCGCTGAAGTAGTGGTCAGCGCTATCGTAGCGAGAGGTGGGACTGCGATTGCAGTTGCGGCTGACGTCGCCATAGAGGCAGACGTAGTAAGACTTTTTGCGATGGTCGATGCAAAGCTAGGGGTGCTGACGGCATTGGTCAACAACGCTGGCATTCTCGAAACGCAGATGCGTCTTGAGCAAATGGATGCCGCGCGTTTGCAGCGAATCTTTGCAACCAATGTCATCGGTAGCTTTATTTGTGCCCGCGAAGCGGTCAGGCGCATGTCTACGGCGATGGGCGGCAAGGGCGGCGCGATTGTCAATGTATCCTCGGTGGCATCCCGCATAGGTGGCCCCGGAGAATACATTGATTACGCTTCATCTAAGGGGGCGATTGATACCATGACAACAGGATTAGCCAAGGAGGTCGCCCAACAAGGTATTCGGGTAAATGCTGTCCGGCCTGGGGTTATCTACACCGACATCCATGCCAGTGGCGGTGAAGCCGGGCGGGTGGACAGAGTAAAAGACGCGATTCCAATGCAGCGTGGTGGTGGTTCGGATGAAGTCGCGCAAGCAATAATGTGGCTGCTGTCGGATCAGGCATCCTACTCGACGGGCGCGTTTATAGACGTTTCTGGCGGCCGTTAAACGCTGCACAATGTTTTGGTAGCCAGTCGTGGCTTTAATTTACTATTGTTCGCCATTGCTCGGATTTGCCGCCGGAATGTTACTGCTAGTCGCAGTAATGCTATTGACTCTGCAGGTGCTACCCGTTGCCGCCGTATTGCCGCTATCGATTATCTTATCTGTTGTCGCGGATGAGGGTGAACAAGTCTTGAGTATTTTTTAGGGAAATAAAGGGTTTAACCAATGCTTGTGACATTTGCCACCTTACTTGTTTTTCAGTGTCTGGGCGAGGGCATCACCTTTGCCCTCAATCTACCCATACCCGGACCTGTCGTCGGTATGCTGCTGTTGTTTGTGGCATTGCTACTTGTTCCCGGACTGCTGGAGCGCATTGAAGAAACCGGTAGCGAATTATTACGTCATTTATCGCTTCTATTTGTACCCGCAGGCGTCGGTATTGTTGTATCTGCCGCCACGGTCCGCGGGCATTGGCTGGCAGTGATTGTATCGGTTGTGGCCAGCACCATTCTTACGCTGGCGGTGACGGCAACGGTAATGCGCTTGACTATGCCGCGGCGACACCAGAAGGACGATGCAATACCCGAGGTGCTGCAGGACGATCCTGCTGCCCCTGACTTAAGCAGCATTCCACCCAAAGGGAATGAGCATGCATAACATTGCGCAGTTGGGGACCATCTGGGTGTACCTTGCCGGCTCACCATTACTCGGCTTGACGCTGACTTTGTGCGCCTATACAAGTGCGTTCTGGGTATATAGCCGTTGTAAGTTTTCTCCGCTCGCTAATCCTGTCGCTATCGCCATTGCGTTAATCGTAGTGATACTGAAAAGTACCGGAATGTCATATCAGGATTATTTCTCCGGCGCGCAATTCGTGCATTTTTTACTTGGTCCCGCCACGGTGGCGTTGGCGATTCCTCTGGCGCGTCAGTTGCCACGCTTGCGCCGTTCATTTGTGCCGCTGGTCTGCGGATTGTTTACCGGTTCCGTGACGGCAATCATTTCAGCAGTAGCCATCATTGTGCTGATGGGCGGATCTTATCAGTTAGCGATCTCTATCGGACCGAAATCGGCGACCACGCCTATAGCCATGGGCGTTGCCGAAAAATTAGGTGGCCTTCCGGCATTGACAGCGGTGCTGGTTATTGGCACGGGTATTTTCGGTGCGGTTATTGGGCGATTTCTGTTCAACTGGATGCGCATCGATTCTCACGAAGTACGTGGGTTTGCATTAGGTGTGACCTCGCACGGGATCGGCACTGCGCGCGCGTTTCAGGTCAGTGCCGAGATGGGGGCTTTCGCTGGTTTGGGAATGGGAATGAACGGCGTGCTGACGGCATTTCTTGCACCATGGCTAATACCGATACTCATCAACAATTTATCGCCGTTTATCTCAAAGTGACGGCAAGGCGACTTAATGACCGGATTAAAGTCCTATCTGGGTATCTGGGAATCCGGCCTCAGCCCTTCTTGTTTGAGACGGATGCATGAAGAGTCGGTTTAAAAAGATGGTCTCGGATGGATGCATTTCGTTGGCGGAACTCAGCAATTACGATGTTCCACTTTCCCTTTTTTTGCTAAGGTCTTCCGCTATCGCTGCGTTCTTCGCCTCAATTAAGGTGTTATTGGGCTTTTTTTTTGTCGCCTGACTAGGAACGGCGGGCGCCGCCGAAGGCATCGGTTGCTCCTTTCTTGATCCGAAAGTCAGTGCGTAAGCCCAGGTAAACTCAGCGCCCATCAGAAATATCTGAGCGGAGTAGTACACCCACACCAGTACGGCGACCAACGAACCGGCAGCGCCAAATCCTGAAGTCATACCGCTTTTACCGATATACAGACCGATCAAAAATTTTCCGATTGTAAAGAGTAGGGCGGTAACGGCGGAACCGATCCACACGTCGGCCCAATCAACCTTTACCCGCGGCATAAATTTGTAAATCATTGCAAACAAGACCGTGATGAATGCAAAGCTGATAATAAAATTTATTAAATGACCGAGAATTTCCCATCCTTCGAACAGAGAACCCCAAACTGTCCCTAATGCAGCGAGCGCTGCACTGATTACCAGCGATACAATCAACAAAAATCCGATACCCATTATCATACCGAAAGACAATAGGCGTGCGCGCAGTAAGCTCCAGATTCCTCCCTTGTCTCTTTTGGGAGCACGCCATATGCGATCTAGCGCAGTCTGCAGTTCTCCAAAAACCGTGGTCGCACCAACCAGCAACAAGACTCCCCCTACCACCGTGGCGGCAATGCTTTGGCTCGGCTTACTGGCACTTTCAAGCAGTCCTTGCACGGCTTGGGCACCTTGCGGGCCCATCAATTCTTGCAGTTGCGCGACAATTTCGCCGCGTGCGGCGTCTACGCCAAAGATTAGTCCGGCAATTGAAATCACAATCAAGAGTAACGGGGCGATTGAGAACATGGTGTAGTAAGCCAGCGCCGCACCCATGCTTTGCGCATAGTCATCGACCCAGGATGAGGTTGCGGCTTTAATCAGAATCCAGATATTTTTTAACGTCATGACATCTCGCCGCAACGATGAAAATGCTTATTCTACCAACATTTTTGGGTGTCGTTTACCTTAACTGTTTGTAGGACTGTGTCTGAATTACCGCATTACCGATTTACTTTCCGCACTTATCTTGGAGTTAACTTTGCAGTTTACAAATGCAAGGAAGGCAGCCGCGTTAGTGCTGGCAATTCTTCGAAAGATCGAAATTGCCAAATGTTAGATTATTTACTATATTAAAAATTATCATTCACTTGGAATGCGTTATTACCCACCACGCCAATCAGTCACAAGCGAAACCAGGTGGGCTTTCATTTGTTCACCGTCAAAGGAAAAAAAATGAAAAGATTGCTCAAAACTCTTTTTTTCAGTGTTGCAACCTTTGGGTTTACTACTGGTGCGCCCGCGGCGACTGATACTGCAAAAACAACCTACAAGGCGGCTGAAGACAGCGCTACCGCGACCTATAAAGCCTCACGCGCCAAATGCGATGCTTTGAGCGGCAATCCTAAGAATGTATGTATCGAAGAGGCCAAAGCAACCGAAAAACGTAGTAAAGCCGAAGCCGAAGCGCATTACAAAAATACCCCGAAAGCATACATGGGAGCGCGCATCGAAGCAGCAGACGGCGACTATGCAGTTGCCAAAGAGAAATGCAATGCGTTCAACGGAAATGCAAAAGACACTTGTGCCAAGGAAGCAAAAGCAGCACATACCAAGGCAGTAGTTGATGCAAAGTCCAACAAAGAAATGAATGAGGTGCAAACGAAAGCGACGATGGACAAGCGCGACGCCGACTATGACGTGGCAATCACCAAGTGCGATTCTCTGGCCGGGTCTGCTAAGGACAGCTGCGTCGCAACAACCAGGGCCAAATATAATAAATAAATCGGCATAACGGCACGTTGTATATGCGTAGGTGAACGGTTCCGCAGATGGTCAATCAGATGCAATATTTGTTTGAAAAATTTGACGACTGAAGACTCAGGGTGTATTTATTGTTTATAAAAATAGGGAGCATCTGGCTCCCTGTTTTTGGTATTTCTTTTAAACTTTAGTGATACTTACTTCGCAGACAGACCTAGCAACATCTCATTGAGGCGTTTCACAAAGGAGGCCGGATCAGCCAGTGCGCCGCCTTCGGCTAACATTGCCTGATCGAAGAGAATATTCGCCCAGTCGTCGAATTTCGATTCTTCGTATTTCAGACGCTGTACTAACGGATGGTCTGGATTGATCTCTAAAATTGGCTTGGAGTCTGGAGCGTCCTGACCAGCGGCCTTCAACATCCGCATCAAGTTGCCGGATAATTCGTTAGTATCGGCGACCAGACAGGCAGGCGAATCAGTAAGGCGGAAAGTAACGCGAACATCTTTAGCTTTGGCAGCGAGCGAAAGCTTCATCTTTTCAGCCAGATCCTTGAACTGGGTTTCAGTTTCTTCGTGCTGTTTCTTCTCAGCTTCGTCTTCCAACGTGCCGAGATCCAGTCCGCCCTTGGCGACTGATGCCAACTCTTTACCTTCAAAGTCTTGCAAGAACGATAGCATCCACTCGTCAACACGGTCAGTTAGCAGCAATACTTCGACACCTTTTTTGCGGAAAATTTCCAGATGCGGACTGTTCCTGGCCGCAGTAAAAGTTTCGCCAGTGGCGTAATAGATCTTGTCCTGACCTTCTTTCATGCGACCGATATAATCGGCGAATGAGACTGTTTGGGCGTCGCCATCATTATTGGTAGAAGCAAAGCGAAGTAGTTTGGCGATACGATCCTTATTGGTCGCATCTTCTCCCAGGCCTTCTTTCAGTACTTGGCCGAACTGGGTCCAGAACGTTGCGTATTTGTCTTTTTGTGCCTGGTCATCGTTATTTGCCAGTTCTTCCAGCATGCTTAATACACGCTTGGTCGAGCCTTCGCGGATAACGCGTACATCACGCGATTCTTGCAGGATTTCACGTGAGACGTTCAATGGCAAGTCTGCTGAGTCAATGACGCCTTTAACAAAGCGCAGATAGACCGGCATTAATTGTTCGGCGTCGTCCATGATAAAAACGCGCTTGACGTATAGCTTAATCCCGCCCCGCTTGTTGCGATCCCATAGATCAAATGGCGCACGTGCAGGGATGTACAGTAATTGCGTGTATTCGCTGCGGCCTTCTACGCGATTATGGGTATAAATCAGCGGCGCTTCGAAGTCGTGCGAGACGTGTTTGTAGAACTCGACGTATTGCTCTTCAGTGATGTCCGACTTGCTGCGCGCCCACAATGCGCTGGCTTGATTGACGGTCTCGAAATGTTCGGTAACAAGTGTTTCTTTCTTTTCTTCGTCCCATTCTTCTTTCTGCATCAGGATCGGCAGTGAGATATGGTCGGAATATTTCTGAATGATCGATTTGAGTTTCCAGGCTGACAGAAATTCATCTTCCTCGGGACGCAGGTGCAAAACGATGTCGGTGCCACGGCTGACCTTGTCCATCGCTTCGATGCTGAATTCGCCAGCGCCTTCGGATTCCCAGCGCACACCTTCGGTCGGGTTGGTGCCAGCGCGACGGGTTTCAACAGTGATTTTGTCGGCAATAATAAAGGCGGAATAAAAGCCCACACCGAATTGACCGATTAATGCAGCGTCTTTTTGTTGATCGCCAGACAGTTTGGAGAAAAATTCCTTGGTACCTGATTTGGCGATGGTGCCAAGGTGCGATATCGCGTCGTCTCGCGTCATACCGATACCGTTGTCGGATACGGTAATGGTGCGAGCGGCCTTATCAAAAGTAACCTTGATTTTTAGCTCTGGATCAGTCTCGAACAATGCACCGTTGTTAATCGCTTCGAAGCGCAACTTGTCGGCAGCATCAGAAGCATTCGATACCAACTCGCGCAAGAAAATTTCCTTGTTAGAGTACATCGAGTGAATCATCATTTGCAGCAATTGTTTGACTTCTGCCTGAAACCCCAGGGTTTGCTTTTCGGATACGGCCATTGTTTTTACCTCTAAAAATGAAAATAAATGGAAAAAATCGACGCTATTACTGGACGGTATCAACCACCCGCACAAAAACGAATTTTCTCAAAAATGGGGTGCACTTTGACTATTTCAAGGGGTTTTCGTGGGTTTGTTGCAGCTACCGTCGTCGCCACCGTCTTTAGCGCTGGCATTCTTCCTCAAGAAATCGCCACATTTCGGGGTCCGACATGGCCGCGACGTTAATCCGCATGCGGGTAGATGGTAACTGGTTTGGTGAAAATAACGCGCCCGGTGCCAGCATAAAGCCTCGCGCCGCCGCTTTTTCTGCCAGGATATTGGTATCGTAGCCCGTATCGACCCAAATGAACATTCCGGCGGGCGGCGCGATATCAACGTTCATGCCAATGCGTACCAGATGCCGCACGGTTTTCTCGCGCGCTATATCCATCTTGGTTCGCAGGCGATCGGCGTGCTTGCGATAGTGTCCTTCAGAGAGTATTTTGTAGACCACGCGCTCGCCAATTTCTGAGGTGGTTAGCGTCGTCAGCATTTTGCGATCCGCCAGATGTTGCGCCGTTTCATGCGACGTAGCGATAAATCCCACGCGCAGGTTGGCCGATAACGTTTTTGCAAATCCGCCCAGATAGATAACGCGATTTAGCTGATCCAGCGTCGCCAGACGGGTGGCCGGCTGTACAGCCGAACCAGGGTGCATATCGCAATAAATGTCGTCTTCAACAATGATGAAATCATGCTCTTCCGCAATTTTCAGGGTCTGGAACGCTTTCGCTGCAGACATCGATGTGGAAGTCGGGTTGTGTAATACCGACACCAGCACGTACAGTTTTGGCTTATGGATTGCCGCCAGCTCAGCCAATTTGACGATGTCCGGCCCGTCTGCCAGACGCGGAATGCCAATTACTTTGGCACCCAGAGCAGCAAACGAACCAAACATCAAAAACCACGTCGGATCGTCAACGAAAATAACATCCCCGGGCTGCGTAAAGTGACGCGCTACGATATCCAGCGCTTGGGTGACACCGGTCGTCGTCACAATCTGCTCGGGCGTTACCGCGATTTCAAGCTCAGCCAGCTTTAGCTGCAACTGCTGCCGTAAAGGCAAAAAGCCCTGCGGATCGCCGTACCCCAACAACTGGCTGGCGTTCTGACGACTGATGGCGCGCAACGCATTTGCAATCAAGTCCCCGTCTAGCCATTCAGTCGGTAGCATCCCGGTTCCGGGCTTTTTCTGGTTTGGCATTTGCCTGAACATATTACGCACCAGCCATACGACGTCGATCAACGGCGGCTGCCATTGATGCGCTTGGGGCGCCTGATGTGTCGTAATTAACGGTGAGCGTTCCCGCACATAGAAGCCGGAACCGCGCCGCGACTCCAGAAAGCCTTTTGCCACCAGGCGATCATAGGCCTCGACCACCGTAAATCGCGACACGCCGTTGAACTCCGCATATTGCCGGATAGAGGGCATGCGCGAGCCTGTACGTAGCAGCTTGTCATCGATGCGCGTTTCGATGGAGCGCACGATTTGCTCTACCAGCGAGGTGTCTGCGTCGCGTGATAATAATTGCGGCGTACCGACTAATCGCGGTGCAGCAAATTGGCGAGATTTAAGTGTATTGGTCATATTACCGGTGCAATATAAGGAATTACTTTGCGAAGTGTAATGGTACTGTATTGCTGATGTCAGTTAGGATACACCTATCCGATTGGCTTTGACAATCGTGAATACGCAAATGCGCAAGTGCTAATAGCAACCGACTATGCAAAGTTTTCAGGTGAAATTTCAGGTGGCATGCGATGAAAAATACAATGACAAAATTATTCATGAAGGAATCCCATACCATGAACGTCGGCGAAGTACTCTCTGGCGTTGCGTTGCGCCCTTGTACTCTGCGCGTGCTGGCGGGACGGGTCTGGATTACACGCGAGGGCGACATCCACGATCATTGGCTGAGTGCCGGGGAGCGCCTGTCTATTCGGCCCGATCAACTGATTGTGGTCGAGGCTGATGGAGCGACGAGCCAGGTCGACATCGCGTGTGTCAATAACCGCGGGGCGCTTACTGCCATCATGCGGCGATTTGGCGGCGCATTGCGCCAGCCCTTTCATCCGGTGACGGGCGGTGCAGCATGATTATGGAATCTTTGTTGCCGCTGGCGGTATTTGCATTTGTGTCGTCCATCACGCCGGGGCCGAATAATATCATGCTGACATCGTCGGGAATTATGTTTGGCTTTACGCGCTCGATCCCGCACATGCTAGGAATTACGGCCGGTTTCTGCGTGTTGCTACTGATATGTGCTCTCGGGATTGGTAGTCTGCTGATAGCGCTGCCTTCGATCCAGGTAATTTTGAAGACGCTTGGTTCTGGATATTTACTATATTTGGCCTGGAAACTGCGCAATATGTCATTTCAGGCAGACGTTGACCGCAACGCCAAGCCGATGTCTTTTTATAGCGCCGCGTTGTTTCAGTTTGCCAATCCTAAAGCTTGGATAATGGCCATCACTAGTGCGTCAGCTTTCTTGCCTTTGGTAGAGCCTTTCTGGTTGGCGCTGACCCTGTATTGCGCCATATTTAGCGCGATCAACTTACCGTGTGTTAGCGTATGGGCGGGAGCGGGTTCGGTATTGCGGCGGTATCTCGCACAAACAGTCTGGCAGCGCGTGTTTTGTACTGTGATGGTCTTATTAACCATCTATTCTGCTATTTCAATCTGGTTGTAGGATCTAATTGCCCGCGATGGTGACGGCCTGAAATTGCCGCATAATTGAACATTTTTTAGTACCGTTAGTGCGGCAAATTCTGTGCTGACTTTATGTCCGGTGAGAATGGCACCATCCGATGTCAAAGCCGATACCGCGCAAAATTGCCACCGGTTTACATGCATAATGTGTATTAGGTTAAGCTCGGCCTGGTTATTATTGATGCTAATCATGTACTTTTTGCGCAAAACGAAGATACTTTTGAGATAATCACCGCCTTGCTGCCGGTACATCGGCATAGCCGTATTTTTTATTTGTCTATATTGGAGTGAAAGATGTCCGTTTACGAAAAACTGAAAGCCCTGAATATCACATTGCCTGCGGTCGCGGCACCGGCTGCGGCGTACGTAATGTATGCCCAAACTGGCAATACTGTTTTCCTTTCAGGCCATTTGGCCAAAAAAGATGGGAAAGTGTGGGTTGGTCAGTTGGGCAAGAATACGACTACCGAAGAAGGTAAAGAAGCTGCCCGCGGTATCGCCATTGAATTAATGGCTACGCTGCAAGCGGCATGCGATGGCGATCTGGGCCGCGTAAAACGTATCGTCAAATTGATGAGTCTGGTTAATTCAACTGGCGATTTTACCGAACAGCATCTGGTCACGAACGGTGCCTCAGAATTACTCGCGGAAGTATTTGGCGATGCGGGTAAACATGCACGCTCCGCATTTGGTGTGGCGCAAATCCCTCTTGGCGCTTGTGTTGAAATTGAATTGATCGCGGAAATTAACTAGATTTTGTACGTTTTATGATTGGACAGTCATCACTCCGTGATCGATGTTGCAATCGTTAATACCGATAAAAGAGAGCAGTAATGAAAATTGAGAATCCAAACGCGTTGACATGGCATTTTTCGGAACGCGCACAAAAACTGCAAGGTTCCGCTATTCGCGAAATTCTAAAAATAACCATGCGGCCGGAAGTGATCTCTTTCGCGGGCGGACTGCCGTCTCCAGCCACTTTTCCTATCGAGGAAATGAAAGTTGCGTTCGATAAGGTCCTCACGCAACAGGGCAAAGTTGCGTTGCAATACGGCCCCACCGACGGCTATGCGCCATTGCGCGAGTGGGTCGCCAATTCATTGTCGATTAACGGTTCGAAGATTTCGATGGACCAGGTGTTAATGGTTTCGGGTTCGCAGCAAGGATTGGATTTGCTGGGTAAAGTCCTGATCGACGAAGGCAGTAAAATATTGGTCGAGACACCAAGTTATCTCGGAGCGTTGCAGGCGTTTTCGTTATACGGCCCTGATTTTGTTTCAGTGCCGACTGACGATGGCGGTTTGATACCTGACGAGGTCGCTACCCTCGGCAAAGGCGCACGCCTGTTATATTCGCTGCCTAATTTTCAAAATCCGACCGGCCGTACCATGTCGGTAGAACGCCGCCAGACATTGGTCGACATCTGTGCACGATTAAACCTGCCGCTGATTGAAGACGATCCTTATGGCGCGCTTAGCTATCGTAGTGAGCCGCTGCCAAAGATGCTGAACATGAACCCAGACGGCGTGATTTACATGGGTTCGTTCTCTAAAGTATTAACCCCGGGTATCCGTCTCGGGTATGTTGTCGCACCGCGTGCGTTAGTCGACAAGATGGAACAAGCCAAACAAGCGACCGATTTGCATACCGCGCAACTGACGCAAATGGTGGTGCATGAAGTTGTTAAGGACGGTTTTCTTGATACGCATATTCCGACTATTCGGCAGCTATATTCCGATCAATGCGATGCCATGCTGGCAGCGCTGACCACGTATTTTCCAAGCAGTGCCACCTGGACTCGGCCTGAAGGCGGGATGTTCATTTGGGTCACGTTGCCTAAGCATATCGACACCATGAAGTTGCTGGATGAAGCGATCAAACAGCACGTAGCGTTTGTGCCGGGTGCGCCGTTTTTTGCGAACACGCCGCAATCGAATACCTTGCGCTTAAGCTTTGTGACAGTACCTCCAGCAAAGATTCGTGAAGGCATTGAAATTTTAGGCAAGTTGATCGCTGCCAAATTGTAATGGCACAACATTTAAATTAGCGCTGGAAGCCCACTGACCAGCCTCGATTGGGGCGCTGGTCGGTGGATCAGTTATGCTTTAGGGAAAGTTGCAAACCGTAGCTTCGGCCACGCATAAAATCTCGATTTAACTTCAGTACTCTAAGCGCCACCCGCCAGCCTTCAGGCAGGAATTAACTGCATCTTCCCTTCGTGCACCATTTACATCGCTTTGCGAATACGATGGCGGCAAATACATGCCCGGCGTCGTATTGCAAACTACGGGACTATTTCTGTCGTCATTTAATCTACGGCAGTTAGTAGTGGAGGGACTTTGATAGCCTGGATTAAGCTGGTTAACGATTATCGTCGGATAAATTTGAGCTGCCTGCTTTTCGCACGACAGCTTATCGCGATAAAAATCGCTCTCACCTTTATAGGGATGCTTCCAGGTTGCACAACCTGAAAGCGTCGTCAATACTAGTAAGGCGATCACGCCTAAATAGACTTTATGCAGCACAACCGTTTTCCTTAAGAGTGGAGTTGCCGTTGAGAACCGCTTATTGCGCGCATTATACCAACGGCGTTAATGTCAACGGCTTAAGTCTTGATTCTAGCAGTTTTCCTTTGCGCGCCCGTTTGCCAATATGCGGTATCAGTCCATTTGCCGATAGTGAGATATCTTGCGCTTTGCCACCGCGTCCAATGCCGGAGACCATCACCCCGCGTTGACTGACAGGCTGCGCGGCGAGTAGTTTTTCTGCGCCTTCCAACTCCATCAAAATGACACCTCGACCGCCATTAGTGAGGGTTTTGCATTCGTCGAGGCCAAACACCAGCAGCCGTCCTTTTTCAGACAAGCACGCAACGGCGCTGGCGTTAGCACCGATAGGGCGCGGTGGCAGCGATATATCGCCATCTTCCAGCGTGATATAGGCTTTGCCGGCTTTAACGCGGCTCAGCATATCGCCAACTTTGGCAGTAAATCCGTAACCACCGGAAGAAGCAAGCAATAGCGTCACGTCTGCCGAAGCTGCAAAGTAATGCAAGATGCTACTACCATTAGCCAGGTCGATGAGCGTAGTGATAGGTATGCCATCGCCGCGCGCATTGGGCAGAGAGGCGACCGGCACTGAGTAAACCCGGCCATTCGAGCCGAACACCAGCAGGTTATCGACCGTGCGGCATTCGAACGCGCCGTACATTGCATCTCCTGCCTTAAAGGTGAACTGCGCCGCATCCTGGGTGTGGCCGTTCCGTGCGCGTATCCATCCTTTTTGCGACACGATGACGGTGACCGGCTCATCGATGACTTTGGTTTCTACTACCGCTTTTTCTGCAGCCTCGATCAATGTGCGTCGGGCATCGCCAAACTGCTTTTGATCTGCTTCGATTTCTTTGATGACCAGGCGTTTTAGCGAGGAGGGGTTTTCCAGCAAATCCTGAAGGCCTTTCTTCTCGTCACGCAAGGTCGCCAGCTCTTGCTGGATCTTGATCGTTTCGAGTCTGGCTAACTGGCGCAGACGGATTTCCAGAATATCTTCGGCCTGACGATCGGATAGCTTGAATGCCTCCATCAATGCAGGTTTCGGCTCGTCCGACCCACGAATAATTTTGATGACCTTATCGATATTGAGCAGAATCGCTTCGCGACCTTCCAAAATATGAATCCGGTCTTCTACTTTTTGTAGCTTAAATCGCGAGCGGCGGGTAATCGTTGCGAACCGGAACTGAATCCATTCGCGCAAAATCATGCCCAACCCTTTTTGGCGCGGCCGGCCATCGCCACCGATCATCACCAGATTGATCGAAGCGCTGCTCTCTAATGAGGTATGCGCCAACAGCATGTTGGTGAATTCGGTCTGGTCGATATTTTTAGACTTTGGCTCGAACACCAGTCGCACCGGCGCATCACGTCCAGATTCGTCACGGACCGCATCCAATACCGACAAAATGGTTTGTTTGAGCGCCATTTGGTCCGGACTCAGCGATTTTTTGCCGAGCTTGATCTTGGGATTGGTAATCTCTTCAATTTCTTCCAGCACCTTTTGCGACGAAGTATTGGGCGGCAACTCGGTAACGACAACCTGCCATTGACCGCGCGCCAACTCTTCAATTTTCCAGCAGGCGCGTACTTTAAGACTGCCGCGACCCACCTCATACATGTCAGCAATTGCCGCGGCACTGCTGATAATCTGGCCGCCACCGGGAAAGTCTGGCCCGGGAATCAAGGCCATCAATTCGGCATGCGTTAAATCAGGATTACGTATCAACGCAACCGCCGCCTTCGCGACTTCGGTAAGGTTATGCGAAGGGATTTCTGTTGCCAGACCGACCGCAATCCCGGACGCGCCGTTTAGCAACACAAACGGTAAACGTCCAGGCAGCAGTTTAGGTTCTACGGTGGAGCCGTCGTAGTTCGGCTGAAAATCAACCGTTCCCATGTCGATTTCTTCAAGCAACAACCGGGCAATTGGCGTAAGCCGCGCCTCGGTATATCGCATCGCTGCCGCGCCATCGCCATCGCGTGAGCCAAAGTTGCCCTGACCGTCAATCAACGGATAACGCAGCGAGAAGTCCTGCGCCATGCGCACCAGCGCATCATAGACCGACTGGTCACCATGCGGATGCAGCTTACCCAATACATCACCCACCACAGCAGCCGATTTGCGTGGTTTGGCATTTGCGTTCAGCCCGAGCTCGTTCATCGCATACAAAATGCGGCGCTGAACCGGCTTCTGGCCGTCAGAGACATCGGGCAAAGCGCGCCCCTTGACTACCGAAATAGCGTAGTCCAGATAGGCGCGTTCTGCGAAGGTTGCGAGAGTTAGTGATTCACTAGATTCGCCGTCAGGTGGCGGCAGGTCAAACAGATCGTTTTGTTCAGTCATGAAGTTTCAGAGGATTATTCGTTTGGTTTATTCGATGATCGATTGCACGGCGTCAGGCAATGCTCGACGCCCTGGAATGACTAAATGAATGCGTGGTCGCCTGGCGCTTCTTGCGCCGCCCTGACTGGCATTTGCCACTCTGCTCGTGGTGTCAAATTGTGCTTCAGGACTAGCTTCAAGGGTTGCTTCGCGTTTTATTTCACGCTGTTGCGCCGGTCTGTATAGTTGGTAAAACTGCGCAACAACCTGTACATAATTGCGCGTTTCCGGGAAGGGCGGAATCTGATTTTTATATTTTCTGACTGCGCCTTCTCCCGCATTGTAAGAGGCGATCACCAGGTCCTGCTTGAACGGAAACATCAATAACAAATCGCGCAAATAGCGTGCGCCTAGTCGTATGTTAGTACGTGGGTCGGTCAGTTTTTGCTGAATTGATTTTTTCTGGTCACCGGTGACGCCGTAGCGTTCGGCCGTATCAGGCATAATTTGCATGAGGCCGACAGCGCCTTTGGGCGAAACAGCGGTGGGGTTAAAACCGGATTCTGCCGCCATCACCGCTTTTAACAGTGCGGGTTCCAAAGCAAACTCTTTGGCGGCCTGATTCACAAAGGTTTCAAATTTTTTCAGTCCAGGATGCTGCGACAAATTACGATAGAGCGGCGTGCGGGTAACATTTAAATCAGACGCCGCCGATCGGTCACCAGGGTGCGGAGAAAATTTCGACGAGTCAAATGTTGCATTCCCGCGTACATAGAGTTTATAGCGCGGATCAAGCTTTTCAGTAGCAAAATGACCGGTGCCTTGCTCGTCGACAAAACCATAGATATCGGCACGCGCGTCGACACTTACCAGTGCTGACATGATTGCCAGCGATAGTAAAAGTCGACGTATGGGTGCCAATAAATTCATTAGATATCGGCCTCGGTCTCATTTCCATGCTCTTCGATCCAGGCCCGGCGTGCTGAAGCTTCGCCTTTACCCATGAGCATGTTGAAGCGATTTTCCGACGCTTCCAGATTGAACGCGCCTAACGATATCGGCAGCAAGCGACGGGTATCCGGATTCATCGTGGTTTCCCATAATTGTCCGGCGTTCATTTCACCTAAACCTTTAAAGCGTGAAATGGTCCATGAGCCATCTTTGACGCCATCTTTGCGCAACTTATCTTCGATCGCGGTGAGTTCACCGTTATCTAAAGCGTAAATTTTTTGGGCCGGTTTTTTGCCTCGCGCTGGCGCATCAACCCGGAACAGTGGCGGTCGAGCGACACAAATATGGCCTCGATCGATTAGTTGTGGGAAGTGACGGAAAAATAGCGTCAACAGTAGCACCTGAATATGGGACCCATCAACATCAGCATCTGACAGGATACAGATTTTGCCATAACGCAGTGTCGTGAAATCCACAATGTCGTTTTTGCTATGGGGATCAATCCCGATAGCGACCGCCATATCGTGAATTTCGTTATTAGCGAACAAACGGTCGCGCTCGGTCTCCCAAGAGTTGAGCACTTTGCCGCGCAACGGCAAAATTGCCTGAAATTCTTTGTCGCGGCCCATTTTGGCAGAACCGCCCGCAGAGTCACCCTCGACCAGAAATAGCTCGTTGCGTTTAATATCGCTGGATTCGCAGTCGGTGAGTTTGCCGGGCAAAACGGCGATGCCGGAAGTTTTCTTCTTTTCAACCTTCTGGGTCGAGCGCAAACGATTTTGCGCTTGCTTGATGACCAGTTCGGCCAGTTTTTTGCCATATTCGACGTGATGGTTCAGCCATAACTCAAGCGCTGGCTTGGTATAGGTTGATATCAGTCGGACCGCATCGCGCGAGTTCAGCCGCTCTTTGATTTGACCCTGAAACTGAGGGTCTAATACCTTTGCCGACAGTACAAACGAGACGCGGGCGAACACATCCTCAGGCAATAGCTTGACCCCTTTAGGCAACAGAGAATGCATATCGACGAAATTTTTGACCGCGCCGAACAAGCCTTCGCGCAAACCGGATTCGTGGGTGCCGCCTGCCGACGTTGGTATGAGATTGACGTACGATTCGCGTACGATGCCGCCGTCTTCGGTCCAGGCGACGACCCAGGCTGCACCTTCGCCCTCGGCAAATCCTTCGGTCTCGGCGGTAGCGTATTGCTCACCTTCAAATAACGGGATCAATGGCTCAGAACTAGACGATTGCGCTAGCGATTCCATCAGATAGCCGCGCAGGCCTTGATCGTATTGCCAGGTTTGGCTATCGTTGGTTTTGGCGTTCAGCAACGTGACTTTGACACCCGGCAGCAATACCGCTTTGGAGCGCAGCAAGCGCTGCAATTCCGGTTGGGAAATGGCAGGGGAGTCAAAATACTTCGGATCCGGCCATGCAGTCACCCGGGTGCCGGACTTTTTATCGTCGCGATTCTGTGGGCGGGTGGTTAACTTTTCAATCAGGTCACCGCCGGAGAATGCCAGTTGATGGACGCCGCCTTCGCGCCATACCGTGATTTCTAGCCGGGTAGAGAGCGCGTTCGTGACCGATACGCCCACGCCATGGAGGCCGCCTGAGAACGCATACGCGCCGCCGCTACCTTTATCAAACTTGCCGCCAGCATGCAGGCGCGTAAAAACGATTTCGACGGTCGGGACTTTTTCTTCCGGGTGCATGCCGACCGGGATACCGCGGCCGTCGTCTTCCACGCTGACGCTACCATCCGTATTAATAGTAACGAGTATATTTTTGCAATAACCGCCAAGCGCCTCATCGGAGGCGTTATCAATCACCTCTTGAATAATATGCAGCGGATTTTCGGTGCGCGTGTACATGCCGGGACGTTGTTTGACCGGCTCCAGTCCCTTGAGGACGCGGATGGATGATTCACTATAGTCTGAAAGCGGAATTTTTTTAGTTGCCATGCAATTCTGTTTGGGGAGCGATGAAAATGTTTGTTTTCGATAAATAAATACAAAAAAACAAGTATTATCTAAAGGCGGAATTAGTGTCCTGTGCGCATTCTAATGAAGTTTTCGGAAAAATTGCGAAAGAGACAGCTTCTACTTATAAGTACTTATTTACGATCTTACTGCGCAGACCTGAGCTGATACTAAGTCAATAGATTCGGATTCCGATCTTTCTTTTCTGTAAATGCCTAGTTATTGTCATTTAAGTCATTACAACATACTGATTTTCGTAAGCCATTATATTAAGACACTTCTCATAATATATGAGGACGGGCAAAAATTGAAAGAGTAGGCGCCTGGGAGCCACCCGACTGATCAGACCCAATACTTATACAAATAGCTTGCTGGCATCAAGCTTTGGAGATTACAGCATGAAAGAAAAAATACAATCTGTCGCGGTTCAGCTTTCTGGTTTCTCGCCGCGAGAGATTAACATATTCGATGCGACCTTTGCCGTGGAGTCGCATCGGTCTTATCGGTATTTTCGATTACCTGCCGATAGTCTGCAGCGGGCGGATATTAGTCTGGTCAATGCCGATAATTTGCAGGCGCTTGCAACATTGACACAAACACAAGCTGAAAACGCCTGTCCCATTTTGCTGATCGGCACAGCGTTGGTGGAGATGCCATTTTTAGCTATTGCCAGGCCGATCAGGTGGCTAAGGTTGTTCGATGCACTTGATCAACTGATTTCGCAGCATCGTCACATTTTGTCGCAACAAAATGCAGAAACACCCCTTTTAGCTGTTGGCCTTCCTGAGAGACGCCGGCGCGAACGACTTGATCTGGATTTAACCGACCCCCGCGATTATGAAAAAATGCGGTCTCGACCGCCACAAACGGATCGTATTCTGGTGGTCGACCGGGACGCGTTATTCCGCGACGATCTGGCATTAACCATGTTAAAGCGGCTGGTACCGGTGGAATGGGTGGGGGACTCAGCTGCGGCCAACGAGGTTTATACCAAATTACCTATTTCGATCATACTGATCAATCCGCAGTTAAGCGGATTGGATCCGTATTTTTTCTGCCGCAAAATCAAGCAATGGCACAATAAGACCCGGATTACGGTGATTTTTTTAGCAGACCGTGGATTTGCCTATGATCCAGCACTGGCGCAACAAAGCGGCTGCGATGGATTTTTGATGCGCGACTTAGGTCAACCGCAAATTTTCACTGCATTGAGCAAGTTCTTGTTATCACCGGCGTAATGTGTTCAACCCTATGCATCGGTCACCGGCGCATTGATATATAAAGCGAGCCGTGCCACTCCAGTCCAGCACCCACGAAGCACTAACCGTCTCAGCAACCAATCATTGTCTAAACGGTAGTGCATTACTTACTCAGCAACCGCATTCCCCGTTCCAACCCATCAATAGTCAGTCCAAACATCCGATTACTCATAAGCTGCCGGACAATATCAACCGATTGCCGGTATTGCCACAGACCTTCAGGTTCAGGATTGAGCCATATAAATTTGGGAAACGCGCTGGTAAAGCGCTGCAGCCAATCGGCACCGGCTTCCTCATTGTTATATTCGACAGAACCACCCGGTTGCAAAATCTCATAGGGACTCATGGTGGCGTCGCCTACAAAGATCAGCTTGGTGTCAGGCTTATATTTACGCAAAATATCCCACGTAGGAAACCGCTCCGCATGGCGGCGATGGTTATTTTTCCAGACATAATCGTAGACGCAATTATGGAAATAAAAGAAATCCATATTTTTAAATTCGGTTTTCGCAGCAGAAAACAACTCTTCGGTGCGGGCGATATGGTCGTCCATACTGCCGCCAACGTCGAGCAGCATGAGCACCTTGATATTATTCTTGCGCTCCGCCTGCATTCTGATATCAAGATAGCCAGCATTGTTGGCGGTGGCACGGATGGTGTCGTCCAGCGCTAATTCTTCAGCTGCGCCTTCACGGGCAAATTTACGCAGTCGACGCAGTGCTACCTTAATGTTGCGGGTATTGAGTTCACGCTCGTCGTCATAGTCCTTATAGGCGCGTGCCTCCCACACTTTGACCGCAGTGCGATTGCCACCGTTGCCGCCCATTCGTATGCCTTCGGGATTGGTGCCGCCATGACCGAAAGGCGACGTGCCGCCAGTGCCGATCCATTTATTGCCGCCTTCGTGGCGGCCTTTTTGCTCTTCCAGCAGCTCTTTAATCCGGTCCATGAGCTTGTCGTAGCCGAACTTTTCCAGTTGCGCCATCTGTTCGGGTGTCAGGTCACGCTTCATGCGCTGCATTAACCAGTCGAGAGGAATTTCGGGATTTTTCTCAAAGATTGTCTGGATGCCTTTGAAGTACAAACCAAACGCCTTATCGAACTTGTCGTAGTGGGCCTCATCCTTCACCAATGTTGTCCGCGCCAGATAGTAAAAATTATCGAGTGAGGGCGTGATGACCTGCTTCTGCAACGCCTCTAGGAGAAGCAGAAACTCATTGATAGAAACGGGAATTTTGGCGCTTTTAAGTGTATAAAAAAAATCGATCAGCATTGAGGGTTCTCAGATCCACAGACTATTGCAGTTATCGGTTTTTGCGCGCCATGTAGACCAGACGTTCGAACAGATGCACATCCTGTTCGTTCTTTAGTAATGCACCATGCAGTGGCGGCACAATGGTTTTAATATCGCTACTTTGCAAGGCGGATGCCGGAATGTCTTCCGCCAGCAGTAATTTTAACCAGTCTAGTAACTCGGAGGTTGACGGTTTCTTTTTTAGTCCGGCAACTTCGCGTACCTGATAGAACGTTTCTAAAGCCTGCGCTAGCAAATCCTTTTTTAATTGTGGATAATGCACATCGACGATGTCGCGCATGGTTTCTTTGTCGGGAAACTTAATGTAATGGAAGAAGCAACGACGCAAAAATGCATCGGGCAATTCTTTTTCATTATTCGACGTAATGATGACCAGCGGACGAAATTTCGCTTTGACCATTTCCCGCGTTTCATACACATAAAATTCCATCCGGTCGAGCTCTCGCAACAAATCATTGGGGAACTCAATATCCGCTTTGTCTATCTCATCGATCAGCAAGACCACTTGCCGGTCTGCATTAAAAGCCTGCCACAACACACCTTGAATGATGTAATTATGAATATCTTTTACGCGCTCGTCGCCAAGTTGGGAATCACGCAAACGTGACACGGCATCATACTCATATAATCCTTGCTGCGCTTTCGTTGTTGATTTGATATGCCATTGAAGCAGCGGCATATCAAGCGCAACGGCGACTTCCTCTGCCAGCATGGTCTTTCCTGTGCCGGGTTCTCCCTTAATCAGCAAGGGACGCTGCAGTACCAAGGCGGCATTAACGGCCAACTTGAGGTCGTCTGTCGCGACATACTTTTCGGAGCCTTCAAAACGGGTTTGTGGACGCATGGTGTTGTCATCTGGAGGAAAATAAAATCTAGTATAAGGTACAACGACAAAAGACATAGCGAGGGCGGTTACATTGAAAAAGTAACGCAAGCCGCAAAATAAATTAAAGGAATTATTATTGTCAAAAATGTACAATTAATCCTTTATTGGCCATCATGTTAAAGATATGGCATTACCTATCCGACACTTGTTAAAAATCATTAAATGAAAATATTTTTCCTTCGCATACGTGTCATGTGGCGCCGATTTCGCAGTGGCGATAAATATCAAAGTAATAACTTAGGGCAGTACTTGGTCGAGTTGGAAGCATTAATGCGACGCGCCAATCCTTTTTCTTCGTGGCAAGAGCGCGCGAACTGGGTAATCGATATCGCTGAGTGGATTCGCCATGAGCCTGTTGTTTCGTTAAGGGAGGAGGGTGCCTGGCGCCGCGTGAAGCAGCAACGCGTTGTTTTTATGCTGGACTGGTTAGACGCACATCGCGATGTGCGCAGGGTAGTGCAGACGACGCTACAAAAAACTTTGCGCGAAGCCGCTGGCCCAGAGCTTTTTTGCGCGACTGGTCTCCCACATGAACCTGCGTTCTTCAATGAGCTTTCCGAACATATCATTAAGTATTTGCTGCCGAAACCGCCTTCGGAGGCAGATCTGTCGGTACTATTTACCGCGATGTTTCCGCATCCGGCAGATGCCGAGTGGTTGCTTGAGTTAGATGCCGAGACGGTCCAGAGAATCTGGAAGCTGACCGCCGACGACGGTATTTCGCATTCCTATCATCAACAAATTGATGAAGCGTTGATTTATCTGGTGACCGCGGTATTGGCAGATGGCGTCAGCAAGGCGTTCCGGTATCGTCTTGATCCAAAGATGCCGTTACAGGCGACGCCGTTTATGGTTCTTCGGCGGGAGCTGGAGAGATATTTGTACCTCAGTCCCACCGACGAGGCCGCGTTGCGCAGCGTTCGGATGCTGATTGCGGTTTGTCAGGCGCAGACCGACCGAATTTACGGTCATCTGGACGAGCATGGTGTTTCTGTGAGTCTGGTATATCGGGTTGAGAGGATGCGTGCACATTTGAGCCGCATGACGCGTCTGATCGACCTGCGTGCGGCTGTCGCATCCCAACAGTTGCTGGAGGTCGCACGGGCGCTCAAGGACGAGCTGCAAGATGAACTAACTGATGAACGCGGCGATGCGCTCACGAGAGATGCCGAACCTTTGGAGGAGGCGGCAGGAAACTGGAGCGAACAAAGCCGTCCCCCTACGATGAAAGCCGTTCGCACTAGCGATATGAATCGCGTGTCGATTGCCGGTGGTCAGACACCGAGTAAAAAATCCGGAAAGTTAGCCGGGCAACCAGGCGATCAATCCACTGGACAGCTAAACCATCGAGCGTCCGTAAGATTGGTGGGTAAGTCTACCAATACGACTAACATTAAAGCCACCGTTGAAACCACTTCAGGCACGGGGCAGATCCAGGCACTGCTGGTAGATTTCATTTTGGCCCACCATCATCGGTCATCGATACGTGGCCTGGTGCGCAGGAGTTTTTCTCTGCTTGCCCGCAAAATGGTGGAACGCAACGCCGACCATGGCGAACAATATATTGCGCGTGACCAACGGGAATACCGCGCCATGCTAATGGCTGCTTGTCGTGGCGGCGTTCTCACAGCGTTCACCGTCTTGGGTAAAGCGGTATTGTCCTCTGCCGGTCTCGCACGATTTTTTGAGGGCTTGTTTGCATCGCTGAATTACGCCGTGAGCTTTCTGGCGATTTCTGCCATCGGTGGGGTATTGGCTACCAAACAGCCCGCGGTCACGGCACCTGCGCTGGCGGCTAAAATGAGTCAACTTGATACGGTGGAAGGCCTGCGTACTTTAATTGCCGAAGTTGCCTTGTTACTGCGCTCGCAAGCTGCCGCCGTTTTTGGCAATTTGATCGCAGTGGTACCGACGATGTTGCTTATTTCGCTCGCGATACTATTTACCAGTCATAAGCCGATGCTGGATGCCGGGCATGCGCAGGCGACCATCGACGGTCTGTCGATCATTGGGCCAACGCCTTTGTTCGCTGCACTAACTGGTATTTTATTATGGTTATCGAGCCTGGCGGCGGGATTTTCTGACAACTGGTTTGCGTTAAGGCGGTTGCGTGATGCATTGACCCACCAACGCCGCCTGGTGCATATACTGGGCGCGTTGCGCGCAAAGCGCTGGGCGGCGTGGCTGGAGCGTCACATTGCGCAAATTGTAGGCAATATAACGCTAGGTGTTCTGCTTGGGATGTCACCGGTGATCGCGCAGTTTTTCGGCCTGCCGCTGGACGTCCGCCATGTCACTCTTTCAACCGGTGGCCTGACGGCGGCGGCCAGCAGTCTTGGGTGGTCGGTGCTGATGATGCCGCATTTTTGGCTTGCGGTGGCGGGTATTGCCAGTATCGGTTTGTTAAACGTCGGTGTGTCGTTTGGCTGCGCAATGGTGCTCGCTTTGCGCGCACGTGAGGTTCCGGTACGGATCCGACGCTTGGTATTTCGGGCCGTATTACGGCGCTTCAGTGCTTCACCACGCTCATTTCTTTTTCCCGAAACTGTAGTGGTCTTGACGTCGGTACCCGGTGATGGCGACGCAGTACAGGCATCACAAGATAGTACCGTGGATTCTTCTGTGCTAAATACATCGCAGGATGCACAGAATATCAACGAAGAACTGACCGAGGCCCATGTGGAAAATGTTGTGCCATTAGTTAAAAGCGAATGACTTGAATTATAGGCAACGTCGCCGGGCGTGGACTAGCGGTTAATCTTGAGTTAAAATTAACCGCTTTTGGTTTCGGATAGCGACCTATTCTGTCTCGCCTGTTAGTTAAGAGGTGATGGCATGAGTGGTCGCCTTAACAATTATAGGCGGCAGGCGCACCGAAAACCGAACCGGTTTCGCTACAACTACTCGGCTATTTACCCACGCTATTATGAAAAAATTAATTGCACTTCTCGCGCTCGCGGGTATTGCCAACATAGCCGCAGCTGCGGACATCGTTGGTAACGCTAAGGCAGCGGAAAACAAGGTGTCCATGTGTATCGGATGCCACGGTATTCCCGGCTACAAGGCTAGCTTTCCGGAGGTATATCAGGTGCCTATGCTTGGCGGTCAGTCTGCCCAGTACATTGTAAGTGCTTTGGTCGCCTATAAAAAAGGTGAACGCCAGCATCCGACGATGCGAGGGATTGCTACTACGTTGTCGGATCAGGATATGGCCGACCTCGCGGCTTACTACTCTCAGCAGAAATAAGGAACACACACTATGAAAAAATTCGTTACTAGCGTGCTATTTCTTCTTTCCGCGACGGCATCTGTCAGTGCTTTGGCCAGCGGAAATATCGCCGCCGGTGAGGCCGCAGTGAAGAAATATGCCTGTGCTTCATGCCACGGCGCGAATTTACAATCGCCGATTCAACCAACCTATCCAAAGATAGCTGGCCAGCATCAGGACTATGTTGCGCACGCTCTGATAGCTTACCAGCGCGGTGCAGCGGGACCTAACGGTCGTACCAATCCGATTATGGGTGGGATTGCCAAGGCGTTGACGCATCAGGATGTGCAAGATATCGCCGCTTATGTGCACAGCTTACCAACATCATTGGTCTTAGAAAAATAATTTAGGTAGATGTTTATGGGTTGCGTGCAACCTGTAACGATAAAAAGCCACCATCAATTGTTATGATTGTTGGTGGCTTTTTCGTGTGCGCTACCCTGTATATTGCGTACCAATTGATCAGGGGTGCGAGGTAATTATTACATCGATAAACTAAAATGCTTGCCGCAGCCAGCACCCGGATCGTTCGGATTGTCCAGATCGCTAGCATCATCAGCAAGATCAGGATTAATATCGATCTCGCGATAGAAGCCATTAATGCTTAATGAGCCATATGGCAGCGATTTTATCTGGCGTTAAATTTTCTTCTTCACGCATTCAATGTATTGAGCCCCGTCCGGTTGCAGACCGTTGCGTTGCGCATTCCAGATCATCTGGCCCAAACACTCCATGATGTGATGATACGCGTCATGCTCGGATTGCAGTCGTTGCACCAACGCTGTGGCAGCGGCGCGGATTCCGGGCGGTTGGTCAATCGAAATTTGCTCGGCAATCGACAGGTGCATCGCCAGATGGAGGAATGGGTTGGTTTGGCCATTTTCCACCGAATAGTCCGCAGCAAGGGCGGCGTCTACATCGTCTAGATCGTTAGCATATTCAGGGTGCTGGATGACCCAATCGCGGGCTATAGCTTCAATCGGGGATAAAATTTCGTTCGCCCGATACTTGCGGTAGGTTTCGCAAAAAAAACGACGAACGTCTTGTTGGGAAGGATTGAACATAATATTACTTTAACTAATAAGTTTGGCGATACTGAATGCGGCAGCAGCAGCCAGGCCACCGACTAGCAATGTTTGTAACGCGGATTTAAGCGCGCCCGTGCCGGTAATGCTGCCCTTCAAATAGCCGAATATATACAATGCCAAAAGGGTCACGATGGTCGATAACGTCAGTGCGCTTTCAGTAGTTTTTAAAAATATATAAGGCGATAACGGAATCATGCCTCCTACCAGATAAGACAGCGCGATCGTTACTGCACTTTTTCTTGCTGCGGCGGGATGTGGTTCTTCCAGACCCAGTTCAAAGCGCATCATAAAATCCCGCCAGGCCAGAGGTGAACGTTCCAGGCCCGCCAGCATGGGTTCACACTCTTGTTTAGTGACGCCGTATTGGGCCATGATATCGATTACTTCCTTGCGCTCGCGGTCCGGTACCGTCAGGATTTCCTGTTCTTCCCTGTGCCGTTCGGCGTAATAGTGTTGACGCTCGGTACGCGCGGCAAGATACCCGCCCAATCCCATCGCGATCGAACCCGCGGCGATTTCGGCAACCCCCGCGGTGACGATAATGTTGATCGCGACCGCCGCACCACTAATTCCTGCGGCCAGCGCAAAGGGAACCGTTAGCCCGTCAGCCATGCCGATGACTACGTCGCGGACGGTATCGCTGGCCTCAAAGTGATGTTCTGTGTGTGGGGTTGGCATAGCGTGCTAAATACCTTTTTCTGGAAGTGGTGTTTTGGCCTTGTAGTCGCACAAATCCGCGATCGTGCAGTTCCAACATAGCGGTTTGCGTGCGAGACAAGTATAACGTCCGAGCAGTATGAGCCAGTGATGTGCGTCCAGCTGAAATTCTGTCGGTACTACTTTCATCAATTTTTGTTCTACAACATTCACATCTTTGCCGGGCGCTAGACCAGTGCGGTTCGAGACCCTGAAAATATGCGTATCCACGGCGATGGTGGAATGTCCGAAGGCCGTATTCAGGACTACATTGGCGGTCTTTCGTCCTACACCGGGTAGCGCTTCCAGCTCTTCACGCGTGTGCGGGACTTGCCCACCGTGAAGAGCAATTAGCATCCGACAGGTCTCGATAGTATTTTTCGCCTTGGTTCGGAACAAGCCTATGGTCTGTATATAAGGTATCAATCCATCAACACCTAGTGCGAAGATTTTTTCTGGGGTGTTCGCTACTGGATATAACTTGCGCGTGGCCTTGTTCACACTAACATCCGTCGCCTGCGCTGACAGGAGCACAGCGATCAACAATTCAAACGGCGTTGTATAGGCCAGTTCGGTGGTAGGGTGCGGCATGACAGCGCGAAGCCGATTAAATATTTCACGACGTTTTTCTGTATTCATAAAACGTCCTTTCCTGATAGCTGTGATTGCTCTGCAGCCTGCTGTTCTTTTTTTAGTCGAGCGCGCTCAATTGCAGCATGAATGATCGCTTTTTTGCGGTCCTGTTCGATTTTTTGCGCAGGATTTATGGCGACTTCCGCTGCAATAACTTTCAGCTTTTCCGCAGCTTTAGCTGCAAGGCGGTCATCGTTCTCTCGTTTTTCACGTTGCAAACGCGCCGTCCTAAAATCATGACGCTGGCGCGCATCGTCCGCTTGTTGCTGGGTCCATGCGTCCCAACCGGTCTTCCCGTGAGTGACATCGACCATTGTAATGCAGTCCACCGGGCAAGGCGCCAAGCAGAGATCGCAACCGGTGCACAAATCCGCGATCACTATGTGCATTTGCTTGGCCGCGCCGATGATGGCGTCCACCGGACAGGCCTGGATACACAAGGTGCATCCGATGCACGCAGCCTCGTCAATGACCGCGCGTGGACGCGGACGTTCAATGCCGTTTAATGGATTAAGCGCAATGATTGGCGCATCTAGCAGCCGCGCCAACCGTTGCACGCCTTGTTGTCCTCCCGGCGGGCATTGATTATAGTCGGCACTCCCGCTGGCAATCGCTTCAGCATAGGGGCGGCAGCCCGAAAATCCACATTTAGTGCATTGCGTTTGGGGCAATAACGCTTCAATTTGGTCGGCAAGGTCGACGGAGAATGGAATATTATGGTGGGACACGGGAAATGATAACGACTTAAACGCCTATTATCCGTGTAAATCATTGATGCGCCAATTGAAAAAAGCCACCCGGTTTAAATGAGTGGCTTTTGCGATCCGAACATCTTTGATTATTATGTGTAAATCAATCTCATTACGTTTTACGCGTTGGCCTTAATGAACTCCGTGATTTTCGGTGCAATCATTTCACGCCAGCGACGTCCCGAGAATATACCGTAATGACCGCACTTCTCGGCTGTAAAGTGGCGTTTCTTATCGGCGGGAATACTTGAGCATAAGTCGTGCGCAACTTTGGTTTGGCCGGGTCCGGAAATATCGTCCAATTCACCCTCGATTGTAAACAGTGCAACGGTCTCGATGTCCTTTGGTTTGACAAGCTTGCCGTCAATTTCCCAAGTGCCGAGGGGTAAACTAAAATTCTGAAACACGGTTTTGATGGTTTCAAGATAATAATCGACCGGCATATCAAGCACCGCGTTATATTCATCGTAAAACTTACGATGATTTTCTGCGGACTCGTTATCGCCCTTACGCAGATGCATATAGAAATCCCAGTGGCTTTGCGCATGGCGATTGGGATTCATTGCAACAAATCCGGCATGTTGCAGAAACCCTGGATATACCTTACGACCGGCACCAGGATAGTTCGACGGAACCGTATAAATAACCGTATTTTCAAACCAGCTAAACGGCTTTTCGGTTGCCAGATTATTGACTTCCGTCGGTGAAATGCGCGCATCAATGGGACCGCCCATCATGGTCATACTTTTCGGTAGTTTTGGATCTTTAGCACTCGCCATCAATGAGATCGCGGCAAGGACCGGGACCGTCGGTTGACATACCGAAATCACGTGCAGATTCGGTCCGAGCGAGCGAATAAAATCCTGCACATAAAAAATATAATCATGCAAATGGAAAGCACCTTCGGACCCCGGCACCATGCGTGCATCGGTCCAATCGGTAATATATACGTCATGGTCAGCGAGCAAGACCGTTACCGTGTCGCGCAGCAGGGTAGAGTGATGTCCTGAAAGTGGTGCGACCAGTAACACCGTAGGTTGCTTTAAAGCGGCGATTTCTTTATCGCTTAAGTCCTTCTTGAAATGTAATAAGCGGCAGAATGGCTTGGTGATCGCGACTTCTTCCACAATGGCGACTTCTTTTTCATTTACTAAAACGGTGCCGACGTCAAAGTTCGGCTTCTCGTAATCTTTGCCAAGGCGGTACATAAGCTCGTAACCCGCAGCGATACGCTGCGCGAAAGGCGCATGGGCGAACGGCGACACCGGGTTAGTAAAAAGCTTAGCGCTCGTTTCTGCAAATTGCACCAGAGGAGTGAGTAAGGAACGGCTAAATTCATGCATATGGTAGAGCATACAAACCTCTTAGGTAATAATTAGGCGGGACGACGACTACTTCGCCGCAACAGTGCAAAGCGAATATTTCTTTTTATATGCTGCTGTAATCAATTATTAAAAAAGAAGGTAATGGCAACGTATTTTGCCCCGATTAGTATTATATAGCGTATCCCTCCATTTATTGGATCAGCCTTTGAGGTCTGTACATACTTCATGGACCTATTATCCATGCCAGAGTACATCATGGCAATCGCCCATCCGAATGGCTTTCACTCGTAGAAGCGCCATAGGCGCGACATATTTATATATGTTGTTTTCTGAGTCTCTCTTTTCTGTCTGTTCTTCTCAATTTCTGTTTTTGGTTTTTTTTGCGTATGTTTTTATTAGACACAACGCACGCACAACACAAAAAATTTCTTATGAGAAACGTCAGGCGATTTACATATAAACATCTAGCGATCCAAAGTACTAGAGTTAATGGGCATTTTTCGTTGTGGTCCTAACGACAAGAGCAAAGCGGAGTGATATTTATGGGACTTGTTCGACTTATTATCGATAATGGTTATCTGCACTGATGTGCGGCCTGTCGACTTGAGAACAACGTTAGCCATGACTATGGCAACACTTTGCCTTCAACGGATGGGCCGAAAAATAATAGGTATTTGTGCTGGAAGTGATACGTGTATTCAAGTGATGTACTGTTTATTTCGTTAATTATTTACATGTTTTCGGCGATGCAAAAGCATCGCGATTTCACGAAAAAAAGCGGGATGCGCCATGGTGGTGACTTGTTTAGACGTCATCTTTGCGATTGGTAGGTTAATTAATATTGGATTCCTATGGTTATGACTTCCGCTTCAACCTTCAGCGCCCCGCCGACTTCGGGATTACCCTCTACAAGAGTTCGTTCTCCGGCCGGCGCTGACATCCCATCAGTGCCCAGCTTTGGATTGTGTGAGCGCTTCAAAAGTTGTAGCAATGCGACAGAGGTAATAGGTTGTAGCAAAACGCACACCCCATCAACTAACATTAAGTCGTCGTCTAACAAGGCCCGGCGGGTGTCACGCAAGGAGCAAATCAAAAAAAGAGATGATCGTAAGGAGATGGAGAACAAAGAATGGACACACGAGTGGCAAGAGATCAGCACCCACCTGTCGGGTGGGGATGAGGATTTACGCAGGCCGCCGCGACCTGGTCGGGAATCGCTATCGGGCTTTGGTATCGGTTTACTGCAATCTGTGCAACCAATGGCTTTTTTGACGGCTTGGCGCGAACACAACAATGAACGTTTTCCTGAAATAAATAAGGCCACTGAACGACCGTATATTAGCCATCCCCATGAGGGGAGAACCATAACTGAAACGGCTAACGATGCAGGTCCCGCGTTCATCGGAGGCTCTTCTTGGATTTCAACCCCAATAAAAAATTTCGCGAACAAGCTCATGGGATACGGAGATAATATTTATCAAAGTCTGCCCGCGTTATTTCCTGGCGTTGCAGCCGATGCAGCCATTCCCGACCTCGTAATGGGGCCAGAATGGTGGCCACCAGAACAAAAACATCGGAAAAAAATGACAATGGAGGTGCTGGTGCCCAACGTCGTTAACCCGACATCGACGACCACTGGTGCCATCGCGGCCCCGGTTGCGGCGGGCACAGCCCCTTCCACGACATCCCCGCTGATGATTAATCCGCTACCCATCGAAGTGGTGAGTGATGCCGCAGTAATTCTCGCTGGCGTGAATATTTACCACCAATGGTCAGCCGATCTTCTCCAGGATGAACGCCTTAAAGGAATCGAAGCCGAAGCCGAAGTCGAAGCCCAGAGCAAGGTCGAATTGACCGCGAATAAATTATTGGATAGCTTTGCCCCGATAATACCCGCTTCCCCAACCGCCACAGGACAATATTCGGTCAATCAATACGAGTATTCAGTCGCCAATTACGCAATTAGTCTTCAGCAGCCGGTAGGGAGTCGGGGGCGGGGTATCGATAGTCCGGCACGTCCGCAACGTGCGATGCCGCAAGCGGACCTTCAGGCCGACGTTGCGCGTCTTTTTTTCCGTGCGCTCGCACACGTCGACGGCGCGCCCAATCTATTAACACTGCTCGAAACCATACAGGAAGATGTGAGGGCAACACTTACCGACAGACTTCCTTTGGGCGCTCTGACAGGCTACGCTGAAAGGACCAAGACGACGCTTGTTGGCATGCTGCAGATGTCTTTTCCTTCCCTTGATGCCGTTGAGCGCAGCAGATTGACCGCGCTCTGCCGCTGGCATATCGATGCGATCTTCAAAGATATTGAGCCTTTGTTTCAGGCACGGTTTAATCTTAAGGATCCGGTTTTTCGTGAAACGCGTTACCTCAGCCATGAGGGTGCATTAATCCGCATCGGCGCGGCTTTTTTTAATTTTTTCCCACCCAAACCTGGGGCGGTCTTCACGGCGACCTCATTGCATGAAGCAGGTCTGCATTGCCTGATCGATTTAGCTTCCGAGGCGTGGCCGCGCAGCGTGGTGACTACCCTCAAGAGTTTGGGCAAACTAATTTCCAAAAATGCCATGGAGGAGAGTGCAGCCATGAGTGAGGATGATCAAATGCGAGCCGGGCTTGCTCACTTGATTGGGCCTCAAATGGAAAAAATAGCGCTGCAAAAAAAAGTCAAAGATAGCGAAGAAAAATTTTTGCAAAGCATTCGTGGCGTCACCGGCGCACAAGGTTCTGATCAGCAGTTATCGAAACAGATGCTGAGCCAACTAGAAACAGACAGACAAAACTTATACCACTACGGTCTTGCTCACCTACCCGAAGTCGATCGCGAAAAAATAGAGAGTGCAGCCCGATCCGGCGACCTGGTATTACTCACCCCAAAATTAACTTTGCATAAAAAAATAAGCGGCGGGACCCTTTACACCTCTGTCTTTCATCCAAGTTCTGGCCTGATCGTGCAGGTGGGAAAGGGAGGATTTAATGATCCCACAGTCGAGTTTTACTTATTATCCGAAGAAAGTGGCTGGGCTTCATCGGTCGCTTCCAATATTACAGCAAAAATAAATGCGGTCGGCGGGATTGATGCCTATGTGACCAAATTTCATCGTAGCTTTACGAGTGGCTTACGTACCAATGTTCCAGGCGGAAACGTCTACGACCTTCGCCGTGAAATATTCAAGTGTGATGGCGGCACACAACATTGCTTGGATGATCTTGCCAAAAAAGTTGTTAATCTGCAAACTTTACCCCCTGAGATACATAAGTTAATTCCGCCCAGGCCAGCGGACATACCACACGAGACGTGGCTACGACACTTCGTTCATTCAAAGGTCTACATCATCGGCAAATTCATTATCGGGATAATTCCTAAAGGAAGTTGTGTGCTTACTGTCCTTGATGCCGGTGAAATGACGTTCACCCCGGAAGAAACGGATGAAGGTCACAAGGATCAGCTTGACGCTTTTGTATTGGATTCATTATTTTGTTTTAGCGATATTGTCAAGTTGAATGCGTTTGGGGGCGGGGCCAGACAGGCTGTACGATCACCCTTTAAGTATTCCTCCGAAAAAGAATTTGCGACGGATAAAGTTGCATCGCGTACCTCCGGGCAAAAACATAGTGAAGATTCCAAAGTTCTGGATCCGGTGGACTTTAAACCGCTTGTAAATGAATTCCTCGCGACTCCGCGAGAAGATCTGCATTTAAGGACCAGCTTTTCGGACATGATGGGTGCCGCATCGACAGATGACTTGGGCTTGCCAGACCTGATTTCAATTGATGGGAATACCTTAAATGTCCCCAGTCATTTTGTACACAAAGCCTTTATACAAAAGCCCGAAAGCGGCGCGATGTATCTCATCATGAGATCCGAAGAATCCGAACAAGACATCGCTTACTTATGGAACGAGGCGGCGCGAACGCTGGAGCGGCAGACACCCGCGTGGTTGGATGGATATGCGCATTTGATGGATCAGGACCCCCTATTATGGGAACGTTTTAAGGAAAATTTACCACTTGGGATCGACTCCGGATCCATCTCGCATAAGTTGAAGGAAAACAGATATTTTGGTGGACTGAAAGGATTTGAAAGTCACTTCGCCACGGTGTCAGACGCAGCAGATCGTAGTATTTACCCCATCGGCGATCGTCATTACATAAAGTTGCACGGAAAAGATTTTTTGCTTGAAAAGTTATCTCATCCTTCTGAGAAGTCCTCGGAATGGCGCATTGTTGGTGAGAGTTTGCCAGAAGATTTGCGCCTTGATGTGCTTTTTGATGGTTTTACCAGCAAGATAATCAAAACGCATTTGATCACCCCGGTAAAGCATCTGCCCGATAGCATTGTTTCTTTAGAGGAGGCTGTGAAATACGGTTTGAATTTACCTGAAGGATGGCGAGTAGAAAAACTGTATTCGGACGACACTAACGGCGAGCGCTTCATCCTTGAGATCACCGATCAAAAAGGCAATAAATTTTTCCGTGCAGGACCTAATCACCAAAATGAATTTGAAGCCGCCTCCGAACGTGAAAGTGAAATATGTAGAGTGCGGCGGTCCGACACGCCAGTGGCGGGTTGCAGTACCACACTCGGCCCTACTATCACGCCGATTACAGGAGGGGGACGATCAGAGGCTATGGCGACGCTCGTCAAACTAGAAATTGAAACGCGTCCATTTCATGAGCAGAGGGTGATTAAATTGGAAGCCTTAGACAAGTCTGATGAAATCTTAAGCATGATGTCAAATAATCCTAAACTTAGATGGGGTCTAGAAGAAATAATTGATAGCAAGCATAGCCAGCTGATGATGTCGCTGCCCAGTGCCATGAAATTAATACGTGCGGTCGGTGACCCCATTGCGCCTAGTATTCAGCTATTACCAAAAATGAGAATATTTTGGAAAGAAATGAGAACGCGCCTTCAGTTCATGATCAAGCAAGGCCACGATTTTGAAGGGCATGAAGTGGAGCTATACAAGGTCTGTGATTTGGCTGATAAGCTTTCCGAACGATTGCACACAAATGATGTTTTATTGGCATATTACACAGCTAAGGCACAGAAACTTGAGGAACTAATTACCACTTACCAACGTAAGTATGCTAAACCAAGGGAGAGATTAGCCGTCAAGCTTTGGCGGCGAATATTTTCTACCAAGATTAAACCCAAAGTTACTGAGGCATTCGACTGGAAATTCGAGATTCAAGCCAGTGGATTAGATGAAATCAGGACGGCTTACGGAGCGAATTTTGCTACGAAGATTAGTGAGGTCTACTCCAGCAGCCATTTGGGCGCGCAGGAATTATTAAATTGGGCGCAGAGTGATGCGACACAATTTTGGACTGAATTCGCTAAAAATTTTCATGTCGATGCTGCACAACTATCTGACGGTTACAAACTTGAAGTCTTGGGGATATTCAAGGACTTTCGGGACCACTCGGGTGCCGGGAGTACCGACAAACTTCGGATCATATCACCTGTCACCGCGCCCGATGGCAGTCGGTATCGGTATAACGTGGATGAACACCGACAACAAATACCCCAAGAGGCGAACACTTTCGGCAAGGTGATTATCGGATACTCTTACTCTGAAGCAGGGGATCATGTTTTCTTATCGACTGCAACGTTCTTGTCACCGACAGCTGCCGAAGATGAGTTTTCACAGGTATTGCAGCACGAGCTGTCACATTTTGCTATTAAGAAAAGTAAGGACGAGATTTATTTTAATGGTGCCAGATCCCCGTTCGGTCATTGCCTCAAAGGGTCCTTACGGAGGGAGGCAGAGGCCTTACTTCATTCGCCTTCGGCATTTACAGAGTTCGCCTACACTAATAAAGCTGCGATGGAAGGATTTCTCCAGCACTTCTATAGAGTCTTGCCCAATCGTTTGGCAACCATTTTTCCTGAGGTATTGCAAGGCAAACTATTCAGTCAAGCGCGTTTTAAAGTCTTTGTTAATTCAGTCTATAACGGACCTGCGGATGATAAGGTGAGGGCATTCATGTCACCAGATATGTTTGGCTACAGCTTTCGTACGTTGTTGGCAGCCCGGTTGAAGTTAAACGATGCATCAGGAAAATCGAAACGCAAGGCGCCCGATACCAGTTCCTTCGCAGAGGCTCTTCAAACACTTTTGATCCGGGACACCTTTGCAGAAAGTAGTTATGAAAAAAAATGACGATCGTTTAATTTTATCCTGTTCCATTATCGCTTCGCTCATTGCGGGCGATAATATAGGGATTTGTATCGACAAAAAAGTAACAAACCTGACGCCACCTTTTGAAAGCCTTCCTTTGGTGCCTTAGTGAACGGAGAAAAGATAAGGCACGCGGAGCGCAACCGGAATGGTATTAGGGCCATGAAAGTTTTCCGCACCGGCCCATAACGTTTGCGGCAGTATTCGCGAGGGTTAGCACGTTTCAAAAGAAGTCTGGTATTTTAGAGGCAATAACCAGTAATCCTCAGCCCCGGGCAATACCCGTTAGTTGACTTATTTAGAATTATTTACGATCTCGAAATTAGGGATTTCGGAACGCGTGTTATTGTTCTTTTTCGAACGCATTGATGAATAGGCACTATTGATGCTATTGGCATTAATGCTGCTGGCGGTGTTACTCCGGTTCCTGTGCCTCACTAATGTCTCCGGTGTTTTTTCGGTGGGTTGCGGTGAGGAGGGTAGTACCGGAATGGCATTACGATTGGTATCGAGTCCGTCTTCTATCGCTACTGCCCCATTAGCGGCGGATTCCCCATGTTCATCTTTAGTTAGGAGGAGGGTATTGTCTTCAACAATCACGTCAGAGGCGTTCAATCTATGTAATCCTCTAACGCCTAGATTTAGCCCCCCCGCGACTGGCATGCTAGTAGTGAGCCCTCCGTCGAATCCAACCGTGCATAATTCAACAATAGTTACCGATTTGGTCGGCGGAAAAAGCTTCAATTTAGAGGCTACTTTGCCGCCAAAACAGCATCCAAATACGGCCGACGCCAGCGCTAGGGGTATGCTTGCGGCACCCACCACGGATTGAGTCATGCCGCCGGCCACCGTACCCGCTGTAGCCGCAGCGGCTACGCCTTGAATGGTAACACGCCCTCCGGCAGCAAATAGACCGCTGGGACTGCATTTATAAAGCTCTTGCTCTACGTAGTCGCCGCCTAAAGTGAATTGTTCATTCACCTGGAAGTTACCTAAGGATTGATTCGCCGACAGAAAAACTTCAGCGCGCTGGACGGATTCAAAAGCGATACATAAATTGTCCAGCGAAAATGGCAGCATTCCCACCCCACCTTCGTATACTTTGTAGTCAAAACCCACATGTTCTATGTTCCCCACATAGGCGCCGCCCTTAATCGCTTCCCCAATACCTGGCGCCCAGCCAGTTTCAAGATGAGCAAATGCCTGAATATGGGTCTCAAGGTTCATCTGCACATCGGTCAGACATTTGCATAGCGTTCGCGAGGGGAACAGAGTATGGAATTGTAGTCCCACTTTTGACGATACGCCGGGGATCTCTGGTAGCACAGCGCCAAGTGCAAATTGCTGGATTAACAGCGGTGTGCGTATTCCTGTCGCTCCTTTAACTAGCTGAAGAAAGCGCATAGTGCCTGTGCTCATCTTCATGCTTAGCATGAGGGTGTCGCACTTGTCGCTTAGCAGCTGAATCAATTCAGAGTCGGTGCCCTCATCCTGCGCGGCATGATAATCAAGAATAGTGTCGATAAGATCGCCAACTTGATCTGCATCATTATGCTTTATCAACTCGAGCTTGATATCTTGCACTTTCCCACGCATTTCTTTCATGTTGTTATTGATTTGCTGAACTGCTATGTCTTGGAATGCATTAAAAAATGGCTCAGGTGCGTGAAGTATCCACAACAACGCCTGTTTTGGAAGACTCAAGGATTCGATGTCATCGCGGGGAGCCTGAAACTCTCGTATGTCACCTGACAGAGTAATAATTGGTGAATCCGGCGTGTCGTTGACAGGGGCGGTGGCGGTGATATTGTCTGGGATGGCGTAAACGGAGGAGGTGGGCTGAGATATGCTGACTGGCGTAATACTTTTCATTTTACGTTTCTTTCATTTTGGCTATACGTGTGCGTGGCGAATGCGCCTTTTGCTCTTGACAGGCAACCTATTTCAACTAATCGTAAGCCACTTTTATTGCATGCGGCTATACATCGATTAAGCGCGTGGTGTCATTTTTTCAAATGTTGTTAATCAAATCGCAAGGTCTGATAACGTGCGCTCAACAGTAAAAATAGTCAGTAAAAGAGACCGTGGAAAAAGTTCATGAAGGAAGGTGATAATTTCAGAGTTGATAGTGGTGATAGCGTTGCTTTGTTGCGGTACCTTCCTTTGGCTAAATTGTGAACGGTATAATCGGGCTTTTACCTAATTAATATTATCTTTTGGCTTAGTGAGGCGCTTTCAAATTTCGCTCACTTGCTAAATTTCTAGCCGGGCCATTTAACTATCCGTCCGTTATTGCCGGCCATGACAAGCAGTCTTGATGCCCCTCCTGTGATGCAGATCCGCGCGTTACCTCGAATTTCACCAGCTCCTCCGCCACCAAACGAATGCCTGAATTTAGGGCTTATAAGCAATATCGCCCCAGCGGCATTGGCTTTCCTGACCATCTACGTGGGCAGAGCATGGCGCTCAGGCCACCTTGACCCGACTACCGTGACCGGAGGGTGGGGTGCGCCATCTTCGTTGGCACGCCTTGCTCGGGCGGTCTTGCGTAAGTCCTGTCATCGTATGGCGGTGTCGCAACTGTAAATTTTTTTGACTCTGATCCGTTCGCGCGTATTTTTCATCTTTGTCCTAATCTCGAGTGGCACTTTTTAAGTCTCGTCCCATTTTTCTTTTGGGTTGAGATACATATAATTTCTCTTGATAAGTAAGGCGTTCTGACGTACTGAATTAGAGATCAAAAAGTGCTGAATACACGCTCTAAATCAGGGGAGTAAAGGCGCGTTTTATTGTTTCTTAGAGCATGCAGAGCAATCCATCTTTCGCGCGTTGTATCGATCACAAAAAGGCAATAAAGAGGCGCAAGTCATGAATCTGGAATCCATAAAAATGCTCGTTATGCTTCAAGTGTTTATTGATAGTGGATTAGGCAAGCGCAACGAGCCAATCAGTCCAGAGATAGACAATAGCGTTGAATTTCTCAAAGGACTACCGGTTAAAGGTCGTTGCCTAAAATCGTGGTTTTTACGCATGGCAATCGATAAAACCCCGGAATACATACGCATATCCGAGGCTTTACGTCGCATGGAAGCATATTCGATGGTTTCTTTTTTACTGCAAGAAGGCGGCAGTGGCGAAAAGCTGCAGTCGCTAAGCGCACGTTACGGTGTCTCGACCTGTCATTTCCGTAGATTGTTTCGTTCAGGGCTTGGCAGCAGTCCAAAGTCCTCGCTTAAAGACTGGCAGCTTGCTAAAGCGGTGTTGGCGGTGATTGAAGATAGACAAACAATCACAGAGGCGGCGATGTTGCATGGTTATGCATCGTCCTCACATTTTTCTAATGCGGTAAGGCAATCGCTAGGCCTCAGCCTGACGCATTTATTTGATAACAGTACGGACAAAAAGGATTTGATGTGAAAGAGCAGGAATTGCGCCGCAAGCTGAATTGGCTGCTTGTCGCCGTCAGCATGACGCTCCATGCCTCGGTATTTGCACTCGACGTCGGCACGTTAAGCGACGCGCCGAAATACGTTGCACGTCAGGAGAACCTCCGATCTTTTCTGGGCGGCGTTTCTTCGCATGGCGGCAAGCCAATTATCGTAAGCAAACTGGCTGCTGGTAAACAAATCTCTGGAGAATTTAACCTCGTAGATAAAGATATTGTAGGTGCCGTCAGCAAACAAATGGGTCTTATTAATTATTACGATGGGCATGCGATCTATGTTTACGATGCGTCGGAAACCAAAAACCGAATAATCACTTTAAAAAATATCGGTATTAAAGAAGTTTTGCATTTTCTGAAAAAATCCGGCTTGGGTGATCCGCGTTATCCGTTACGTAGCGATGGTGTCGGTATATTTTACGTCTCCGGTCCTCCTATCTATGTCGATTTAGTAACGCAGGCCGCCGAGTTTATGGATAGTCTGGTCGTCAATCAGGAACAGCAACGTATTGAAGTAATCAAACTTGATAATACGTTCGTATCCGACCGATCCTACACGCGTCGCGATGACACCATTGTTATTCCGGGCATCGCTACAGTCGTCAACGATTTGCTCAGTGGTCAACTGAAAGATGCAGCACCGGAAGTACAGAAATCCACTAATGGTTTGTCGTTACCGGACCCTACGTTCGAGGATGCCGTGCCACCTTCCAGCGTGAGCAGAGCGGCCAACGTTCTACCTGCGAAATTGTCCGAAAATGTCCGGATCATCGCTTACCCCCAAACTAATAGCTTGCTGGTAAAGGGGACTAGTGAGCAAATTCGCTTTATACGCAATCTGGTCGTCGCATTGGACGAGAAAAAAAGACAGGTTGAACTTGCGCTATGGATCATCGATTTGCAAAAGGATGATCTGGATCAACTTGGCGTCAACTGGCGCGGCGCATTATCAATAGGCAGGCAATTTGGCGCCCAATTTAACCAAGGCGCATCCGATCCGTCGATAGCGAGTTTAGAAGGGGTGCAGTTTATGGCCTCGATTATGGCATTGGCGCGCGATAACAAAGCGCAAATCGTTTCGCGTCCGGTATTGCTCACACAAGAGAATACACCGGCAATGTTCGATAATAGCCGCACTTTTTATACACCGTTAGTCGCCGAACGTGCGGTGGAACTGCAGCATGTAACCTACGGTACGCTCATCCATGTCCTCCCGCGATTTACTACCTCTGATGAGGTGGAACTATCGCTTAACATTGAGGACGGCAACGAAGTGGCTCGGAGCGAGCAGGAGTCTAACGACGCGTTGCCTACGGTTGGGCGTACAAAAATTAGTACTGTAGCGCGAGTTCCGAAGGGAAAAAGTTTGCTAATCGGCGGCTATACCCGCGGCGAAAGCGGCGATCAGATCGAAAAAATTCCTTTTTTGGGAGACCTGCCGTTCATTGGTAGCGCCTTTCGTTATAAACAATCGCATAACAAGAATACTGTACGCGTTTTTTTAATAAGACCGCGCGAGATTGATGACGGTATCGTTCTGAGTGGAAAAAATCTGGAAGAGGAAATTTCGCTCGATGCACTCATTAACAGTCTCGATAAAACGTCCGAGGTAGGCGGGGTCGATCAGGAGCAACATTTCAATGGCCATTAATGCGATCTCCAGACCTCCAATAGCGACGGCATTTCAGGCCCAGACGCGACAGCAAGAATCTGTAAAGACGGGAACCGATGGCGGGGCCCAACAAGCAGATTTTGATTATGCAGATGACCAGACACCAGCAGGACTGCAGCAAAAACTCGCCGACATGGCAGATGATATGGCTAGCGTGGCGACACAATTTCGTAATCGTAAAGATCTGGAGCAAAAAGGCGGCGCAGCGGGCGAAAATTTCGAGCGTGTTCTTGAAGAAGACGCCATACCGAAAGCAAAAAAGCTCGTCGAAATTCTTGCTGTACTATCAAGTAACATGGATACATTGCTAGCCCAGGCACGCGCCCTGTTTCCCGACGAAAGCGATCTCTACCTAGTACTTAAAGAGCTATTAAAAGGTAGGGAATTATCTCAGATTAGACGTGCGCGGCTCGAAAGTCTTCTCGCGCTCGTCGAGCAGACATCCAATTCAAAAATGCTTAAGGCGGGTATTAATTGCGCATTAAAAGCGCGGCTATTCGGTGCCTCACTCGTTTTGAAAGCCTCGTATCTAAGGCAAACCTATCGCCGATTTTTGGAGAGCGACCATGCACCCATCGGCGATTACGAAGAGTGGATTGCTACCTACGGTCACAAAAAGCGCCAGACGGTGCTTAACTTTGTAGAAGAGTCTTTATTGATTGATGTCAGGTCCGAAGATCCCAGTTGCGACACGATGGAATTTAGCGACCTCTGCGCGCGCATGCAGACGCTGCGGATAATTCGCACCGCCGACAGAGATTTTGTGATCGGACTACTCGAAAAAAAAATAGTACTCGCCCACCCGGATGAGGAAGCCGAGTGGCTATTTTTGTTATGCGGTATGGCAAAAAATGAAAAACCGATGTCTGCTCTTTTGGATCAGGCACTTAGCCCCGGCTGTATCTTGCAAACCAGTCGTGAACGTTCAGTTTTGATCCAGTCTGTGCGGAATGCTTACAAGCAGTTGCCGGATAAATTGTTTCAGAATGCTCGCGTGTCTTCCGATGCTATTGCCGCATTTGATCGCATGAGCGATATAACCTACACCGCAGAATTGCTGGAGCAACGGCGAATCGCAGGCTAGCGAGAGCACCTTATAGATGATCATTAAATTACTTACCAATGCCAGAGCACATCCGGAATTAATCATCGTCATGTTAATGGTGATGATTATCGCCATGTTGATCGTGCCGTTACCAATGTTCCTGGTCGATTTTTTGATCGGGCTCAATATTGTCATTGCCATTTTGTTGTTCATGGGATCCTTCTATGTCGATAAAATTCTGAATTTTTCGACCTTTCCGACCATCTTGCTGATCACAACGTTATTTCGGCTATCGCTTTCTATTAGCACCAGTCGGCTGATTCTTACCGAAGCCGACGCCGGGGAAATTATTCGTACCTTCGGCGAGTATGTTATCGGCGACAGTCTGATTGTAGGATTCGTCATTTTTTCCATCATTACCATCGTTCAATTCATCGTTATCACCAAAGGATCTGAGCGCGTCGCCGAAGTAGCCGCACGTTTTTCGCTGGACGGAATGCCCGGCAAACAAATGAGTATTGATGGGGACCTGAAGGCTGGCGTGATTGACGGCGATGCAGCCAAAGAGCGACGCAATGTCTTGGAGCGCGAAAGTCAGTTATACGGATCTTTTGATGGTGCAATGAAATTCATCAAAGGCGACGCAATCGCCGGCATCATTATCGTGTTCGTCAATTTCATCGGCGGGATCGCAGTCGGCGTAACCCAGCACAACATGGACATGTCGCTAGCACTGCAGACCTACACCATGTTAACAATTGGCGATGGCCTGGTAGCACAAATTCCCGCGTTACTAATTTCAATTAGCGCCGGATTAATTGTTACACGTATTAATGGCGACGATTCCAATCTCGGTCGCAACATCATGGGTCAATTATTAGGTAAGCCTTTCGCTGTTGGAATCACTGCCGTTCTTGCTATCGCGGTAGCTTTCTTGCCCGGCTTTCCAATGATGGTTTTTCTTGGACTTGCGCTGTTATTGGGTGGCTATCTGTACATTGGCGTCCTTAAGAAAAAGAAGGAAGAAGCCCAACAATTAGCCGATCCTACGTTGCTCGTCCAGGACACCGATCAGGGTAATGACCATCAGCTAGGATTAATTACCGATCTCGATAACGTTATCACCGAAACGGTCACATTTATTCTGCTCGTGTCCGAGGAACAAAAAAAGGAATGTGTTGACAGGCAGCTTGGGCAGAGGCTGCGTAGCCAGTTCTTTGTCGACTATGGCGTACGTTTGCCCGATTTTGTAATTCGCGGTTCTGACCAGATGAAACCTGATCATCTGGTGTTACTGATCAATGAAATCAGGACCGATCAACTTTGCATTCGTTTTGGAAAAATGTGCCTCGTTCAAATGTCAGAAGAAATTTTACAACTGGGAATTACGGTCAACACCGATCAGGACGCGGCGGGTCAGGACTGTCATTGGGTGCAGCCTCATTGCAAAGCGGAATTAGTCGCATTGGGTTTTCAGGTCCGCAGTGCGCAGGATGAGTTATACCAATGTCTGGCGTCGATTTTAGTGAAGCACGTTTCAGAGTTTTTTGGTATTCAGGAAACCAAATCGATGCTCGACAAGATGGAGAAGGACATGCCGGACCTGCTTAAGGAGGTATTACGGAACGTCACCGTACAAAAAATAGCGGAGGTCTTGCAGCGGTTGCTTTCAGAAAGAATTTCGATTCGTAACTTTAAGCTGATTTTGGAGGCGCTCGCACAGTGGGGCGGACGAGAAAAAGACGTGATCGCTTTGGTTGAGCATGTCCGTGGTTCTATGGCACGTTACATATCGCATAAATTTGCTATAGCTAACCAATTACGCGTTGTAATGCTTTCACCGGAAGTCGAAGAACAGGTACGCAAAGGAATACGCCAAAATTCGAGCGGCGCATTTTTGAATGTTGAACCATCTGTTTCCGAAGAAATTATCGATAAATTTACCTTGCTGTTTCAAGCCTTTCCAATATCACAAAAAGATCTGATTGTGCTCACCAGTGTTGACGTTCGCCGTTTTGTTAAAAAATTATTAGAGGTACGCTTCCGGGATCTAGATGTGATTTCTTTTGGGGAAGTCAGCAGTAATGTTAACGTCAATGTCGTCAAGGTAATTTAAAGCAGTAAGGCAATCTTGCCTAGCAAAATAACCAGAGGTACGCCCTTTTATCGAAGGCAATGGGCGCTATGAAAAGGGCTGGGTACGTTAATGGTGTGCCGGAGTGTTTAACGGAAATGCCCAGCGCCATACCCGCAGGCATTGAAATGAGAATTTTTTAAGGAAAAAAATGAGTCAGCATAATCTCGGTGAGTTGGTACGAAGCGCCCTGTTGCATAGTGGTTGTGAGGCCGGCTTGATTAAGGATCTGGATAATCACGCGACAGTCCAGATTGAATTAGAAAATATGCCTTCCATGTATGTTGGGAAGATCGATGAGAGTACTGTGCTCTGGTGCGACCTATGCGATTTTAACGAAAGTATTGTTAGCTATCATTCCGAAAATCTGCTGCGAGAAATCATGTGTGGATTTATTTATAGTGAGAATAAACAGCTGGTTATTCGCGAGAGTAATGACCGTTTACAGCTCTGCGCCTATATATCAGATACCTATCTGGGTAGTGCAGAATTGATGGCTGAAGCCATCAATGCGTTCTTTGAAAGCCAATCTCGCGTGATGGAGATTATAAGACAATGACGCCGTTACGCCTCCTAAATCAGTACGTTCACCCGCATCACCTGTCGGGCACGATCATCGAGGCACGATTGCGCGCCGTATCGGTTGGTGAAGTCTGCGAAGTTCGCAGGCACTGGCGGGAGGTAAAGGTATCAGCGCGGGCACAAGTGATTGGTTTTCGGGGCGACATGGCGATTCTCAGTCTGATGGGGAATGCCGAAGGCCTTTCGCGTGAATCGGTACTGGTGCCGACAGGCGGGGCTTTGACAGTACGTCTCAATGACGGCGTATTGGGTACGGTATTGAATTCTAATGGTGTGTGTGTCGCCCGTCTGGTAGAACAAATGCCGTCGATACGGCCTGATCAATGGCGCCCTTTGGACGCGCCGCCGCCTTCATTCGGGCAACGTACATCGATTCAGGAAAAATTTCAAAGCGGGATTAAAGTAATCGATGCACTAACCACCTGCGGGATTGGTCAGCGGTTGGGAATTTTTGCTCCGGCCGGGGCCGGTAAGACTAGCCTGGTGCATATGCTGATAGAGCAAGCGTCAGCCGACGTGTTTGTAATAGGCCTTATAGGTGAGCGCGGACGAGAGGTAACTGAATTTGTTGAGTCGCTAAAGCACTCGCCACATTTGAACCGATGTGTTGTCGTCTACGCAACCTCCGATGCATCTTCCATCGATCGTCGCAACGCAGCATTGCTAGCGACCACGGTGGCCGAGTATTACCGTGACCACGGATCGCAGGTGGTATTGGTGCAAGATTCATTGACGCGTTATGCGCGTGCCTTGCGCGATGTGGCATTAGCCGCCGGCGAGCCACCGGCACGTCGCGGATATCCCGCCTCCGTATTTGAGTCGTTACCGAGATTGCTGGAAAGGCCGGGTGTCACAACCAACGGTAGCATTACTGCATTTTATACGATCCTCCTCGAAAGCGAAGACGAGGCCGATCCGATAGCCGAAGAAATTCGCTCTATTTTAGATGGTCATATCTATTTGAGCCGAAAGCTCGCCGCTAAAAATCATTACCCCGCCGTCGACGTATTACGAAGTTTGAGTCGTGTGGCTTCACAGGTATGCGATCCCGCCCAGTTAAACAACGCGGCACTGATACGTGAAAAATTGAGTCGGATTGAAGAGATGCAATTGATGCTCGACATGGGGGAATATCGCTCAGGAGAAAACGCCGATAACGACCGACTTCTGGCGCAAAAGGATCGGCTTTTCGATTGGCTGCGGCAGAATCGCGACGAGCCTAGCGACATCAAAGCGACCGTTGAGGCCATGCATGCACTTGCTGAATAAATATAAGACCTTCCAGCGGGCTAACGTGGTTCGTGAACGGTCTCATATGCGCCATCTCGAAAAATTGCAACGTCAATATTCGCAAATCCAAAACGAGTGCAGCAAATTAAATCGCACAATTTCATTGCAGCATCAGCTATTACAAGGCGGTGGGCTGGCGGGCTTAACGACCGATCGCATAGGCATTTTTTCATGGCTACGGAAAACCGCTGCCGTTCAGCGCAAAACGCAGGACTTGCGTCTGGAAATGCATTTATGCGAGGTGCGAGCAGTGGATTGTGAAAAGGAGATTGCCGCGCAACATTCATTATGTAAGCAGCTTCGGTCCAAGCATGAAAAATATGCACTATTAATTTCAGGGGAGATTAAAAACCAAGTGATTAAAAATTTAAATTTTGAAGAGTCAGAAATAGAGGGCCGTTTATCATGGAAAAAATAAGTAACGCTATATCCGTCGCAACAGCCCGGAAAACTGCTGACCCTGCTGTTGAGAGCCTAATTTTAAATGCTGAAAAAGCCGCCCCCAAAAAGCAGGATATGGGTGCGGACGTTCAGCAGCTAATGTGCTCGTTACAGCAATTAACGCCGGTCCCGCTACCGTTACACCTTACGTCAGGGACCCCATTAAATATGACACAAAGCGCACCTTTAAATCTGACGCAACGCGCACCGTTAGTACAAATTTCGGTTAGTAAAAAATTTTTGGGTACAAGAGGGGCAATCGAAAGTTTCAAATTTATCGAAAGTCGTACGGCTAGTGCAAGTGACAGAAGTATTCTCGGTACGCAACGTGGCCGTCCGATATTGCAGTTAAAAAGTAAAAATTCATCTGAACAACTACCTGACAAACACCCTCTGCGATTGCAGATGACCGTTGCAGGTGGGACAGAGCGGACGCAACGACCGCAAACCGCGAACGCCGCACTAGCCGCGCCACACTTGTCCCTAGCACTATTGCAGACAGGGAGAAGTACGCGGACAATCGCGCAGGTCTACAACGGGATAGACAATCAAACCGTTGATGTTAATTCCCCAGGCCATGAGTCCGTGGTGGCCAATGCTGTAAATTCATTTCTGCTGAAAGCGGAAAAAGGGTCATTTCCATTCCAGGCGGTCGCTAGCCAAACTCCGGATCCGGACCAGACCGGCAGCGCACCGGCCGAACTTGCTGGATTGGATTTGACGGATATTGATGAATTGCATCCGCGTACCTTAATTGGAGAAGGAAAATTGGTAAGCCAATTTGTGCCTGAGCGCTTGCATCACGATAGCTCTGGCAAAACAAGCCTGAGACGGTCCCTGCAGCAGCCGATGCAAGTTGAAGCAGACGCAAAAACAATCAAAATAAAGGGAGATAAAGCGGCATCTGGTGAACTGATCTATAACTTTAAGTCCTGGGGACAAGAGCACGCAGTCCGAATTTCTCATCAATCCGGCTTGGCAGAACAACAGAAATCGGCAGTATTATTTCATCCGACTAGTAGTCTGGTTGAACAGCGGCTGAACGAGCAGGTCACCAACAAAGGGCCTAATTGGGTGGTGCAGTCTACGCAGGACGAGCAACGCGAAGGTTCCAAGCAGTACTGGACCGTCCCGGATGAGGAGGAGCAATGAGTTTTTCTTCTCTCCGACGTATTAGTCAGGCCAGCGTGGATGCAAACAGGATGCTCGCTCATTGGTGTGGGTACGATAACCAATCGGATTTTTCGCCGATAGTGACTACCGATATGCTGATCGCTTTTACAGCCTACGGCAAGGATGCTAACGATGCTAACTGGAGCGGCTTTTTGGATTTATCGGCGTGGCTTAGCCATACCGCCCCGGCTTTGGCGGCCGCCGCACGGCACGAGCGCAATGGGCCGCAACAGGTGCTAAGCCTGTTTAACGCATGCGAACGTCCGTTGTGTTTAAAACAGCCAGAACTCGACTACTCGCGCATCCACGCACGTTTGGTGCCGCCAGTTAACGATAAGCGCTGTTATGTGTCGGTGAACACTTTACAGGGAAGAATCTGGCTAGATAACTTTCCCACTTATTCGTATCCGGGCGATCGTTCATTACCGGCTGAGGCGCTGGATTTTCCGGTCAAGTTGGCTTTCCTTTTGGGGAGCAGCCACGTCACCCGACGCCTTCTATGCCGCACGCGCAAGGGCGACGTCTTGCTTATCGGAAATATCCAATTTGAACTACAAAGCGGGGCGCAGATATTGGCACACTTTTCAATCAATGAAACAGGAGAAATTGCAGTGGAAGTTCTAGACTATCAGGAAAAATCAGAGACCTTTATACCACAGGAAGCGTTGGATGATATTCCGCTACGGATTGATTTTGTCCTACAACGTAATCTCTTGACTGTGGCGCAACTGGCTGCGTTATATCGGGGGCAGTTTTTGGCGCTTGATCCAGGCAGCGAAAAGCAAATCGAGATTAGCGTAAACGGCATGGTTGTTGGTAAGGGTGAGCTAGTTGAATTAAATGGACAACTGGGCGTAGAAGTGACACAGATTTCTTCCAGAACAAAAAATGTCTAATGACATTTCACTCATTGGGATGCTGGCGTTTGCCACGCTCCTGCCATTTTTGGTTGCAGGCGGAACGTGTTACCTGAAGTTTTCCATCGTATTCATCATGGTGCGTAATTCGATGGGACTGCAACAAGTCCCCTCAAATCTGGTTCTCAATGCCGTGGCGTTGATGATGTCGGTCTTTGTAATGATGCCCGTGGCCGAATCCATAATGGACTATCAGCGCGCCAATCCTGTCAATTTCTCCAATGTGGCGTCGGTGACCGAATTTGTAGACAACGGTTTGGATAGCTATCGCGGATATCTGGAAAAATACAGTGATCCGGAACTCACTTCCTTTTTTGAAAAGATTCACGTTGCGCGACTGACAGAAAAAGGGCTCCTCTATATTCAGGGTGAGGACAAACCGTCCATTTTTTCTCTGCTACCCGCATATGCTTTGAGTGAAATAAAAGCCGCGTTTAAAATCGCGTTTTATTTGTACCTCCCGTTCGTGGTGATTGATCTGGTGATCTCCAGCATCTTACTGGCGTTGGGGATGATGATGATGAGTCCTGTTGTGATTTCGGTACCAATTAAGCTCATTCTTTTCGTCGCGCTAGATGGCTGGTCGATTTTAAGTCAAGGATTAATTATGCAATACATTGATCTGGGAACAGTCCCATGAACGATATTGCCTATGCCGGTAACAAGAGCTTGTATTTGGTTCTTATATTAGTCTTGTGGCCGGTGGCCGTGGCGACCATCGTCGGCCTGTTGGTGGGACTGTTCCAGACCGTCACCCAACTGCAAGAGCAGACGCTGCCGTTCGGAATCAAATTATTAGCAGTAAGTCTATGCCTCTTTTTGTTGTCGGGTTGGTATGGTGAAGTCCTGCTTAACTTCGGTCAAGAAATGATGCGTATGGCAATCGGCTAATCATCGCCAATGAACGCGACACTCTTCTTTGATCTGCATACCTGGCTGCTGGGGGCAGTGCTGGGGTACGTCCGGCTAGCACCGATATTTTTTATGCTTCCATTTTTTAACACAACTGTGTTGACCGGAGCAACCCGCAACGCGGTGATCATGGTCATCGCGATGGGATTTTGGCCGATGCCACTAGATGCAATGGCAAAGGTCGAAACCACCGCTTACATCGCAGCAATCGCGCAGGAACTATTCATCGGCCTGATTCTTGCGACACTTCTCGCATGGCCATTTTGGGTGTTCCATGCGGTTGGCAATTTTATTGATAATCAACGTGGCGCCACGCTTAGCAGTACGATCGATCCATCAAATGGGGTTGACACCTCTGAGCTTGCCAATTTTTTTAATATATTTTCAGCCGCGATTTATCTACAGGGTGGCGGTATGCTGCTGTTTGCGCAAGCTGTCAACAACAGTTATGCGTTATGTGACCCACTACAGGGATGCGATTTTTCGTCTTCGCCTGTTTTACTTATCCTAATTGAGCTGATGACCAAGGCAATAGTAGTCGCCAGTCCGGTCATCGCAGTGATGCTTTTATCTGAATTTACGTTAGGGCTATTGTCGCGCTTTGCGCCGCAGCTTAACGCGTTCTCAGTGTCGCTCACTATAAAAAGTTTGCTAGCCATGCTGACACTATTGATCTACTTCGGTCCCGTTTTCCCAGTAGAGATTATGCAATTAACGTTGCGATCCAGTCAATTGTCATCTTGGTTTAAAGGACAGTAACCGGTGTCCGCTGCCAGCAAAACTGAGAAACCCTCAATTAAGAAAAAGAAAGACGCGGCCAAACGGGGACAGTCGTTTAAGGCACGTGATCTAGTGGTCGCCTGCCTCACTTTCTGCGGTGTATTTTTTGTTATATGGCTGGGCTCACTTGCAGAAATCGGTGCCGCCCTTATCATAGTGATTCGCAGTGGGTTCAATGTGAACCTCCACCACTACGTCGCTGGCGTGATGCTAGCCGGGCTAAAGGTTATTGCACCGATTATATTGCTCAGTATTCTCGCCACCGCTGTTCCCTCACTCATTCAGAGTGGATTCTCATTGGCCGGTGAAGCACTTAAAGTGAACTTCGGTGCGATTAATCCCATGAAGGGATTTAAGAAAATATTCAGCTTGCGGACGGTGAAGGATTTCATCAAGACGCTACTCTATCTGATCAGTTTTGGCGCCGCCGCTGTCCTTGCCTGGTGGTGGCATCAAGGCCTGCTATTTTCTCAGATTCACGCTTCTGTATTCGCGATTGTTGATATCTGGGGGCAATTGATTATCAGTCTGGTCCTTATTAGTCTTGCCTGCGTCATGATTATTTTGATCTTTGATGCATTGGCGGAGTTCTTTCTTCATCTAAAAGATTTACGCATGGATAAACAGGAAGTGAGGCGTGAAAACAAGGATCAGGAGGGTGATCCGATGATCAAAACCTTACGCCGGCAGGAGTACCAGGAAATGTTGAGTCCGCAAGAGATGGACGACATCAAAGACTCTAAAATGATTATAGCCAATCCGACCCATATCGCCATCGGTATTTACTACAAGCCAGAGGTGTCTCCGATTCCGTATGTCTCTGTACGCCAAAGTAACCAGCGCGCCCTGGCGGTGCGACGGTACGCAGAGAAAATTGGCGTGCCAGTGATCGTAGACGTGGCTCTTGCACGGCGTATATATCACACGCATAAAATTTATTCGATGGTTGAGATGGATGTCATTTATCCCGTTGTTCATTTGCTTATATGGCTTCAAGAGGTTGAGTTGGCGGGCATGAGCACACCAGCGCCAAGCCACGAGGACGCTGTTGAAGGAACAGCAAATACCGGCACAACCGATAGCATGGAAGATACAAAAAGTGATAATCAAGCGGCCCGAAAATGATACCGGCTTTAAGTTTTTTTGCGTACAACCCACGTTAAGCGTTATTTTTAAATTAAGCGTTTTTTTATGCGCGTTTTTTTAATGCCGAAAGAAGTGAAATATTCAATACTAGCGCCATCGTTTGATGACGCATAAGGATAAATAATGAGTCATCAATCTAAAGATTTTGATGAAGAAAACCTTGAGACCATATTAGATGCCGTCAGCCAAGGTGTAACGCTCAAACAAATGCATGGGATTTCCGACGAGCAGATGGATGAGTTATATGGGGTCGCCTACGATTTTTATCATCAGGGACGATTGGATGAAGCAGAAAAGTTTTTTCGATTCCTTTGTATCTATGATTTTTATAGTCCGGATTTTTTGATGGGGCTGGCTGCCGTATACCAACTGAAAGGGGCACACCAGAAGGCTGCTGATTTATATGCGGTTGCTTTTGCCCAAGGGAAGGATGATTACCGACCAATGCTGTATTCAGGACAATGTCAATTGGCAATGGGGAAGTCCGGTAAAGCGAAACAGTGTTTTAAGGCAGTCGTTGCAAATGCAAGCGATGAGTCAATTAAGAAAATTGCGAATGCATACTTAATGGCTTTACAAGAGGGGCGAAGTAAGTCGTCTAAATAACAGTAAAGGGTAGCAGATGAGCGTGAGAATAGCAGGAGCGGCAATGGATGTCGTGATGAAGCAAGCCTCTGGGCGTGCTGATTTCTTATCCGATGCGCAGTTATCCAAAAAAGCCACACAACTTACTAAACTACCTCCGCTCTTTGTAAAAGAGGCGCAAAAGGTGGCCAGTGAATTGGCGACGCTCGCACTTGATGGCGAGATGAATTCTGGCAAGGAGTACCGTACAGATATCAGTCGCCCTCAATTGACCGCGCCGAAGGGGAGGGAGCATGATGAGACAATCGGTACTATAAGTAGTGGCTCCAGATTTGTCATGGCGCTGGCTGAAATGATGGCCGGGTTCGCGTCAGCTGATCTTAGCAAACTCGCTATAAATTCGCATGTCCAGGCCGGGCAAAACGATTCTCGTCATAGTGCATCCATTGACCTCGCAGCCAAATATGAGGTCGCGCTATTAGCGGTTGAAAAGGCCAACATTGATTTAGCCAATTTGAACGGACAGTTAGGCGGGTTGCTCAGCGATATCCAAGCGATAAAGAATCAATTAGCCGAAGCTGAGCGCGTTCTTGCGGCAGCAGCAGAGGGAACCCCAGAGTACGATGCAGCGCTGCAATCCCGTGACACACTTCAGGTTACGCTTGCGACTAAACATGCGCAATTGACAGAAAAAAAGGGCGCAATCACTTCTTTGAAGACCTCCATCATGGGTCTGCAAGAGAAGGTCGATAGTCTGTTCACCCAAGCTGAAAAAGATGGTGTAGGGCTTCCAATATCTCTCGTCAAAAAGGAGGTAAGCAACATAACGCGAATGTTGATGTTGATGACAGCTGTAGCGGAGATGATGATGGAAAGCGGCGAAGTCCGTACTGAATCGGATCGAGCGCTGTTAAAGATTCAGGAGGACATACGCCTACAAAAAATTGCTTCAGAAGCTGAAAAAATGGCGAAAGATATCGCCAAGGCGGAGGCCCTGAATAAAACCATGGGTTGTGTAGGTAAAATTTTAGGTGCCGTCGTTACTGCGGTCGCAGTGATTGGCGCTGTGTTTACTGGCGGTGCAAGTCTTGCTTTGGCGGGTATCGGTATCGCCTTAATGGTCGCTGACAAAGTCTATGCTGCTGCAACTGGCACATCTTTTATGGACGAGGCAATGAAGCCGCTGATGAAAGTATTGCAACCGGTTTTACAATTTCTGATGGATAAGGTATCCAGCATACTTGAAGGTTTAGGCGTCGATCAACAGACAGCCAAAATGGCCAGCATGATCGTGGTGTCGGTCGCCATTGCGGTCGCCGTAGTCGCCCTTGCGGTAACGGGCGCAGGCGGTGCAATTGCGAGTGGGGTTTCTAGCGTAGTGAGCAAAATCGGTTCCGTAATGTCCCGTGTCATGGAAAAAACGATTGCCAAGCTCATTCCGGCAATTCTTAAAAAAGCGATGGCGCAAGCATCCAAACAACTATCTGCTGCAACAACGCGTGGGTTTAATGCAGTGACTGAGCGTTTGGGGCTGTCAACTGACGCGGCAAGCAAACAAATATATGCAAGTCGGATGGTGCAGGTCAGCACGGGCGTCAATCTGACCAAAACGGTTGTTACAGGTGGTTTGGATGTGGCGACTGAGGTCGCTAATCTTAATGCCGCAAAGGCATTGGCGAAAATCAAGTTTGCCGGCAAAGAAATGGATGTAATACGCGACATGTTGTTCGCGCTCATAGGTGTATTCCAAAATACTTTCAATGTTTCGCAGGAATTTTTTAATAAGGCCAGTGACGCGATCAATCAGCATACCCGCACCAGTTTAGTAGTCACCCGTGCAATGAGTAGCGCAAGTGTCGTTTAATCAAAAAGCATAACAAGGAAAAAATGAATACTATCAATCAAAGCTTCATGCCAGTGTTTGTCCCGACGAACAAGGCCAGCGTACAAAGCAGTAAAGAAGTCAAAAAATCCGATGTTGACATGACCTCAATGTCCGCTTTTTCAGCAGCCTTACAATTAGAAACATCTGCAGTGATGGATATGCGGACCAATCTTAAAAATGCCAGCAGTCTCCTTACGCCAGAGACCCGCAAAGAAATTATTGCTTGTGCGCGTGAAATGGCAATTGTTAGTAAAGAAGACAATGTTGTTAAATTAATCGATAGCAAAATAGGGGCAGTTGAAAAAGAAGCAAAGGAAAGCAGAGGCGTGGACCGTTTTGCGGAGCTTTTATTCAGTTTGTTTATGTTGCTAGGACTGAATAATACCAAACGCAATGTCGCAGCTGCAGCAATGTCCTCACTCTCAGTAAAGCTGATTGAAGCTGCTGGCGTCAAATTGGTGAATGCTTCAGTGATGAATCTGAGTGGGGCGGTGGCCGGAGCGGCGTTGGGAACGGTTGTAGCAGCGGGGGGATATAAAGCACACGCGAAGGCAACGTCAAAACAGGTTAAAGATATCTCCACTAATGGGCGCGAGGCGGCCAAGCTCCGCCACCAGGCTGCTACTGCCGATAGTGCCTTGAATCGTCCGATGGCGCCATTGACCGGCAACAGCCCACAGGAAGGCTTAAAAAAGCTAGATGCAAATGGAAAAAGCCTGACGTTGCAACCTAATCAGCCCGCATTAAACAAGGAGGAGCACACAGTACTTAGTCAAACGAGGCTGCGTACCGAGGCGATGATCGCGAATAAAGATCTCGCGTCTAAAATGAACCAACAGCAATTCCAGCTTGAACAAGCGGGGGCACATGCAGTCATGGGGTTTGCACAGCCTATTTCCCTGATCGCCTCAAACTCAGCAGGGGTTGCCGCGTCACAGCAAGCAGCAGCAGCTAAATTGGATGAGGCCGATGGAACGGTTGCGTCATCCGTGCAGCAGAGTGAGCACCAGGCGGCACAGCGCGCGGCGGAGTTTCTCATGAAAATAATTACACTGATTGCGACGACGACTAATCAAAACTTAGAAACGCTTAATACCATATCTCGAAATCTTAGGGCTTAAGTAGCACTCAAGAATTTATTGTGAATAGATGGCGAACATGGCCGGATGCGCTGCAAGGTGCCCGATGCGACACGGTGCGAGCTCTGGGCAACGCAGCAGCGAGCAACGCCGCAGAGCAACTTTCAGAGCAGCCAGATATCACAAAAAATTATTGGGGGTTACTTAGACAGCATTACTGAAACGAACCTAAGTTGGTATAAGTTTGGTCGTGCGTTGGATGCTTTTTTTGCTTTATTACTTTTTCTTTTTTTAGTTTTTTTTAATAGTTTATATCGGCAAGTGCCGACAGGAGATAAATCATGGTTGTCCACGGCAACGCACCGCCATCATCGCCACCGCTAGCGCGCAGAGCTGCAGAAGTGCCAGCCCTGACATCTCTTGGCTTTGTAGTCCCAGCAAACTTGGAGGGACAATTGACGGAGGCTGAGCTAAGCATTCTAGATAATTGTAATTCTAATTTAAGGACGCTTTTTAACGGGCTCGAGATGCGCCGTATAGCGCACGAGGATGTAAAAAAAGCGCAGGAACGTTTTTTACGTCCTGCGGTATTCCCGCCAGTAGAGGCGCGTGCTGGTGACATCCTCACCCCTTCTCTGTTCAGTCGAGACCAGTTGTCGCAGTTAATCGAGGCGTTGGATAAAGCGGTGCTAACCGATCACTTGTTCGATACCAAAATGGGTCCCATGGGTGACCAGTTTACGGACCAGCTTGCTGCCGCAAAAAAAGTGGTGTCATCTGGTTACCCAGATGGCGGCTTTAATTCCTCAACTATATGGGACCAATTAGCAGAAAATATTAAGAACTATGACAAGGGTGAGCTGGCCCAGAACGCCGCGGCAATGGCGAAATATATGGCGCTTTATAAAGACATCACAGACCTCATTTCATCGCTCAGCGATCACATCAGTACTAAAGACGATAAGTACATGGCGATTAAGGGCAAGGATTTAAAAGATGCTATGCAGGCTATTGTAGATAAATATAAACCCATCCCGTCAAGTGAGGTAGTGATTGCCGGCAAAGCGCCAGCTAGTGGTATTACCGAGGGTGAGGCAAACGCTATCGCTAAAAAGTTAGGGCTACCCGCTAGTTCTGTAGTTAAAAATGACGATGGGACATATTGCGTTATTCCAGACATTTCGGAAGTGGAAAAGCTAATCACCGATTTTCCAGACGGCCGGTGGCCCACTAACGGAAATGAAATGGTACTTACTATCGCCGAATATAACGTTTGGAAAAGTGGCTTTGATGCGCAAGTCAACAGGATTGAAGATTCCCTGCAAAAGCGCAACCAAAAATATAGTCAAGCCAATACCAGTTTTTTAGCCTTCGTCAATCGTTGTACCGCAATCATTGACATGATGACCGCGATGATGATGGAGATGATTAAACGGTTCGCATAAGTAGATTTTACTTTTTTTCGCAACCGTAGTGACTGCCGTAAAGAAAAAAGCGCACGGAATGGCCCAATCGGATTGGTCTCTATGTCACGAGGATTAGGAGCATTGCGAACACGCAATGTCTACATGAGTGCGCGTAAGTCGTAGCACGTTCTAAAAGAAGTCTTTCGCTGTGTTTCAATTTTTAAAAAAATAGATTATTAATTTGTGCGACAGCACATAAAGGAGTTGTCAATGCCTGAACCACTTAGCCGCTGTGCATCCCTGCCATTAATCCCGACGGCATACCAGGGTTCGTCTCGCCAAATGCCATTTTCAACGCTTGTAAAAAGCGCGGGCGCATCTTCTGTGGGCCTCGCGTCGCCGGAGTCATCCGCATTTATTCTCGACAGCGACCCTCAGGCAACTGCCGAGGATCGTATTCACGCGGTGGCAGAAAGAGTGCACCTTGAAACTTTTTCAAATATTAATGAGTTAGTCGTCGACGAAGAGATTGAGGTTAATCAATCGCCTAATAATCTTCGGCTTATCGACAAAGCGGAGAATGAGGCGTTCACGGCGATATCAAAATCCACTCACAATCCAGCATTATTTATGGCACACGTTAATGGTGCCGAATATGTACCCAAAATGGTTTTTGCAGACATGGCGCTGGCACTAGCGACGTACAAGCAAATCGGTGGCTCAGCCGTAGCGCTTGATCACGACAAATTATCAAGAAAGCTTGGCGAGCTAGTAATGAGCGACAAGCTGGGTGTGAACTCAGGATTTTCGGCATGGAGTAATGCTAACAACCAAGGCGACGTACAAAAATTTAGCGGCAAAATTTTGGCTAAATTAGATGCGTTAGGGGGTGAAGGGAAACCGGATTTATTTAAAGCCATATTTGATGAGAAGGTGTGGCCAGAGATCGTAAATTGTATAAAAAATACACATGGTGAACTAAAGCCAGATAACTGGAATCGCGTTAAAGCAGCGAAGGGCACTATTTCTACAGCCGCCGCGGAAGCGGCTAGCCGGATGTTAAAGGCGATTCCAACAGGAGGCACTAGTGCAGGTAATTTACATGGTAGGATGGATGAAGTCAGAGTTGCTCATCATTGGATTGAACTGATGCGTTCCGCGGAAGCAAATGCAGAGGATCCCGCACCTGTCGCGGACGGAACGCCAAAGGAGAACAGCCCATTACAGCGGTCTTCCAGTAGCCCATTACCGGAATTTTCAAATATTCCATTACGGAAATATTCCGACGAGACTGTACCGGTGTTACCTGCTAATTTTCCGTTGCAACCAATTAATATCAAGATTGTCAACACGAATAACAACGGTAAAGATGACTCGTCGCCTGCTACACCCCAACCCACCCCACTGGAATCCCCCTACAAATTGATAGTGAATGACAATCCTTCAGTCAACACTCGCCCTGTCGTAGGAGGTATGAGCGGTACGTCTGAACGTGGCGATCAAACTGGCGCGACCCAGAACGGTACCTCTCTAATCGGCGTGCAAACTTCAGGGGTCGGGCAACGCGCGGGATCTCAAACCGTGCAACTCATGATGACGTCCGTAGGGACGCAGTATGACGCTGAAAGTAACCTACCCGGGGGCATTAGTACCGGACTACGCAATAGAGGTCCTCAACCCAAGCTACCAGGCAACCTACTATCCGACCTAAATGGACTGGTAAAAGATCCGCATCGAAACACTGTAGCCGCGGTTATGGGTTATCAAGAACTCCGGAGACTCGCTCGGGTCCAAGAGGAATTAAATGTTTCCCGCCAAGGCAATAGACCAAACGACGACTCTCAAGTCGACGCTCGCCCTGTCGTAGGAGTTATGAGCGGTACGTCTGAAACTGGCGATCAAACTGGTCCGGTGCAGAGCAATACCTCTGGAATAGGCGATCAAACTGGTGAGTCCGTACAAGGCACGGACTCTCACGCCGGAAGCAGCCAATCCGTGGGCATTAGTACCGGACTGATGCGCAATAGAGGTACTCAACCCAAGCAACCAGCCGACCTACCATCCGACCTAAATGGACTGGTAAAAGATCCATATCGGAACACTGTAGCCACGGTTATGGGTCTTCAAGAACTCCTGAGACTCGCTCGGGCTCAAACGGAATTAAATGGTTCCCGCCAAGGTAACAGAGTAAAAAACGACTCTCAAGTTGGCGCTCATCCTGTCGTAGGAGGTATGAGCGGTACGTCTGAAACTGACGATCAAACTGGTGTGGTGCAGAGCAATACCTCTGGAATAGGCGATCAAACTGATGCATCCATGCAAAGCGCGGATTCTCACGCTGGAAGCAGCCAATCCGTGGGCTTTAGTACCGGACTGATACGCAATGGAGGTACGCAAGCCAAGCTGCCAGCCGACCTACTATCCGACCTAAATGCAATGGTAAAAGATCCGCATCGAAACACTGTAGCCGCGGTTATGGGTTTTCAAGAACTCCGGAGACTCGCTCAGGCCCAAACGAAATTAAATGATTCCCGCCAAAGCAATAGAGCAAACGGCGGCTCCCAAGTTGGCGCTCGCCCTGTCGTAGTAGGGGTGAGCGGTACCTCTCCAGCTGGCGCTCTAACAAATGCGATGCAGACCAATACCTCTGGAATCGGCACGCGAACTTCAGCGTCAGTGCAAGTCACGGACTCTAACGACGGGCAACGCATAGCATCCTTAGGGTCGCAGTACGCCACCGGAAGCCACCCATCCCTGGACACCAGTACCTCATTGATGCGCAAAAAAATCACTCCCCCCGGTTCACTACAAGCTCAAGTACATGCACTGCTAACAGCTCAGCATCGAAACACTGAAGCCACGGTTATGGCTCAGCAACAAGCCCGGAGAATCGCTCAGGCCCAAACGAAGCTAAATGATTCCCGCAAACGCGATCTAGGTCTTGAACTAAATCGTTGGACGGAGACTTGGAAAAAGCTTGAAGAGGATCAGATTGCTGCAACAGCTGTCCTAAAGGCTCAAATGCAGTTCATGTCCAGTGCCACATCGAGCACAAATACTGATGCATCACAGCTTGCCTCGCCTACCGGTTCTGCTATTTCAACCGGAACCCAAAGCGCACCTATCGAGGCATTTTCAACGTATCAGAATCCCCCTCGCGTTTCTTTAGCGACCGGGCCAAAGATTTTGGCCGGCCCTGGGTTCTCAAAGGTCGAAAATGGCATACAGGTGCCATTTGTGCCTCCTCGTCCTCCCCATTATGGACTCGTTCCCACGCTCAAGGTAAGCTCGGACGCTCTTTCGCTGAATACTACGTATCCCAAAACCCGGATTGTTAATCCTGCCAACCAAGCCAACGAAGGAGAGCAAATTAGGACGGCTTAAGACCGCCGGTAGAAAGTACAAGTGGAAGTCAACGTCCGTTCTACCGCGGCAAGGACCACCTGACGCGGTCGTCACCTGTAGTCGGTCGCGCATGGGATGCTGACAGACAGAAGTAGCTGGTCATTTAATATTTCTTCTATGACCAGCTAAAAAAATACCCATGGTAGAGAACTCAACATGCTAAGTCGTTGCCTTATTTATATTGTTCGATGAGGTAACCATGCAATTAATGAATGAGAAACGATGAAAACTAATGAAGGAACATTATCTATGAATTACATGATGGAGCCGACGGACGTGTGTTTAGCGACCAGTTCGTCTGATGTTCATAATCAGGTCAAGACATATTTTATTGAATATTTTATGCCTTATGAAGAACTTGAGCATGACGCATTGTTGATTGATGACCTTGGTGCCGATTCCCTTGATCTGTTACAGGTCGCTCACGACCTGAACGATATGTTTGACATTGATATTCAAGTCAACGATTTGCCACATTTTTTATCCGTGGGAAGCGCTTGCGACCATGTAGTGCACCTGATTCACCAAAATCAATAATCGGAAAATTGAGATCATTACTGTGACAAAAAGTAGCGATATCTTAGCGCAACACGTTCTTCCGAATTGTAAAGTGTGAAAATATTTTCACACTAAAATTAGCCTCCCTCCTGCACGTAGGCCACGCCATCCCGTCTTCAATGCGCGAGTACGGATGAGTACTTCTTCATGCTACTTAAGCGTTAGCATTTGATCTGGTGCCGCCAGTCTATTGCTCAGTGGCGCGTTTAAATGGCATGCAGCCACGCCCACGATGTCGGCCTAGATACTTAATGCGACAGCTTACTTTTCGGAGCGATTAAGCGTGCCCGAACTCGCCTGTTTCCATTTAAATCGCCTTTCTCCCGTAGCCCTTCTTACCAATCCTATTCAATTCGGAGGGTGTTTCGTTTTGGTCTGATATCGAAAGCCTACAAAATTAGATAGACTGTGTTTGGTTTAAAAGGTCAGCGAACCTGAGCGGGGGTGAGCGCTTTAACGATTAGGCTGCAAGCGCAAATTACCTTGGTGTTGCGATGATTGTTAGGACACCTTTCCGATAATAGCGAAAATAATTTGATATGACTTTGAATGTAAAGAAAGGCCCCGATAACGTAGCCGTTAACGTAATCGCAGTATTGCGCCTGCTAAGCGGACCCCTACGTGGATGCGAGTATAGCCTTGAAGAAGGTAGCACATTGTTCGTCGTCGGATTCGTAGAGGATTTGGTGGCTAGCGAAGTGGTACCTGAGTTACCACATAATACGGTAGTAGTGCCAATGCCTAAGGGCGGCATTAATTTTGAGATTATCCACGACGGCAGTGTGGGTGATGGTTTTGTACTGCGCCTTTTAGGTGACACTGTTGAAGTACAGTGCCGGAACTACCAAGAAATTTGCATTGCAGGCAACGTGCAATTTTCAGTCAAGCAGCCTGCTGACGATTGGAACCGAAGCATCTTTGATGCTTTGTCACCTGCATTGATAGCCAAGAAAAATAGCCTATCGATTCCTGCAACCCGATGGGGAGTCGGCGGTGCTGTCGCTTTATTGATAACAATATCAATTGCCATTTTTATTTGGAGTCAAAATAATAATGATAAGCGTACTGCTGACGTCGCCTCGGTTATTAGTGGATCGCTCGACGATTACCAGTTAGCGAAGGGAAGCGACGGCAACATGTATGTCTTTGCTGAGAACGAAAGAGACATGGCGTGGGGCAGGCAGGCGTTGCTCCGTGAAGGGATGAGCAACACGGTGAAAATCGCCTCGGTAAAATCGGAAGAAGCGCGGATAAATCAACTCTTGCAGGCAACCTATCCGACGCTTGCTTTTCATCGTTTAAAACTGGACGTGGCCACTCGGCCAGTTCTGATATTGAGTGATGAGCGTGCAATGCTCGCGGGTGAGTCTCGCAGAATGCTGATAGGCCAAATGATGCGTTGGATGCCCTACGTCGAGACGGTGATCATTGATCAATGGCAGGATGCCATGTTAGAGCAAAAAGCCAGGGCAGGTCTGGATAGATTAGGAATTACCTATTCCAGTGCACGTGATCATGGACGTCTTACGTTAGTCACGCAGGGCGGACTGACCGATGTAGACCTCCTCAACCTTCAAAAATTTACGCGAAACTATTATGAAAAATTTGGTTCGAGGTACGTACATTTTTCCGTCGAACTGAAGGATGACTTATTGAAAGATAAGTCATTTAAATACGGAAGTCATGGTTACATCAAGATGACTCCCCGGCATTGGCTCTTCCCCCAATCCTTGTAATTTATTAACCTCTGTAATTAATAGAAACGGAAAAAAATATGGCATACGAAGGCCTCTTTGTAAAAACCGCTGCAGCGTTTGAAAAAGCTGGCGAAACACTCTTCGCGAATGAAATTAGATTACGCGATTTGCTATCAACTGGAGGTGAAAGTACTAATCCCACTACTCTGGCAGAATACCAGGCGGTTATTTCCGAAATAAGCATCCTGCGTAATGCGCAATCATCCACCGTTAAGACATTGAAGGACATAGATGCGACGATCGTCGCGAACTTCCGGTAATTGAAAAATATTTATTGCGTCGTTGTTACGACTAAAGAGACTCCTTTGAAACGTAACGAGCGTTGTGATGGCAAGCTGTACAAACTGCATCAATTGGAATGGTCTGTAGGTAACAAGGATAGTGAGCGTGGCTTGAAGCGGTGTTCGCGCCAGTTATATGGACGCCGAAGAATGCGAAAGCAGCCTAAGGTGAGTTGAGGGAAGTGCTTGCGCTTCTTTGTTATAAATATTTTGGATGGTGATATTTTTTGTGACTGATTATTTAACCTCTCGATTTATAGAAACGGAAAAAAATATGTCATTTACAGGCGCGTACGCTGGTCTTTTAGTAAGAACCGCAGGGGCGTTTGAAGCAGCTGGCGCAACACTCTTCGCGAATGAAATTAGATTACGCGATTTGCTATCAACTGGAGGTGAAAGTACTAATCCTACTACCCTTGCAGAATACCAGGCGGTTATTTCTGAAATAAGTATCTTGCGTAATGCGCAATCATCGACTGTTAAGACGTTGAAAGATATAGATGCGACCATCGTTGCGAACTTTCGGTAATCGAAAAATTAGTCATTGCGTCGCTGTTATGAATAACTAGGCTTTTTTGGAACCGAACTGAGCGCTGTGATGCCAAGATGTACGAGCCGCATCAACCGAAATGGCCTGTAGGCTATAAGGATAGTGAGTGCCGCGCAATGGGGTGTTCGCGCGAGTATCTGCGCTCGCAGGAGGCTTCGAAAACAGCCTAAGGTTGGTTGAGTGAAGTGCTTGCGCTTCTTTTTTAAATATTTTGGATGGAGTTATTTGTTGTGACTATTAATGCAATCGCAAATATAGAGCGCGCGTCGAGCGCAAAATTTTCTGATATCTCTCCTAATGAAATGAGTTCGATATCGCTGGATGATCGTCTGCGCGACGCGTTTGCATCGAGTTCGGTCGCTACGCAGAATGAGTACCAATACTTTATGAGCGCAGTGACTAACGCAAAAAATATAACATCGCCCGGTGCGCTGTTTGAGTTGCAGGTGCGTCTTGGTGATTATAAGCAAGAAGTAGAAGTTATCAGCGCCTTGACACGTAAGGCTGTGTCAACAGTAGAGACACTTTTACGCGCGTGATGATGAAAACTTGTGTCTGGATTTTGATCTGCATTGTTCTGGCCGGATGCAAACAAGAAAATCTTTTACAAAGCCTGGAACAAAAACAGGCTAATGAAGTAGTGGCGATCTTGCATCGAAATAATATTGACGGGCAAAAACAAAATAACGGTAAAAGTGGGTTTAGCGTTGATGTTCAAAAGGCTGATTTTGCAGCTGCTGTGGATATTCTCAAGGCTTACGATCTTCCCTCCCGCAATGTCATTGAAGTTGCGGATATGTTTCCGATCGATTCATTGGTGGCATCCCCACGTGCCGAAAAGGCGCGATTATATTCAGCGATTGAACAACGGTTGGAGCAATCCCTTAATACGATTTCGGGTGTAGTGACCGCAAGAGTGCATGTAAGTTATGATCTGGATGGTGCGGAGCGGGGGAAAAAAAATCGTCCTATACATCTATCAAGTTTAATTACTTATGAAGAGGCGGTAGATTCTCAGGCGCTGGTTAATAGTGTCAAGCGCTTTCTGAAGAACAGTTTTGATGAGGTCGATTATGACAACATTTCGGTTGTTCTCTCAAAGCGCGATATTCTGCAGAATGCGCCCACACAAATTGTGAAAAAACAGGCAGCGCTACCATCTGCTGGCTGGCTAGGAGCTATAACCGCGTTGTTACTGGCAGCGCTAGGTGGCGCATTTTGGTATTGGCGACGGCAGGGCCAGCTTGGATCCACGGGCGGATCAATCCCGCGGAACGGCTGGTACGGTTTGCCACCCCCTAAAGCTGCGTTGGACGCGATGGCGCCAGTTCGAGCGCCCTCTGTGCAGATAGCGCAGGAAGGTGATTCTCCGCCCACGACGAAAGTTTATCATGGCTGATTTTCATGCTCGTCTGACGCAGATTATGTTTGATCCCCTTAGTTACATTCACTCTCAACGAATGAAACTGCCACGCTTGTTGGATACACCCTATCAGCGGGGGGTGATCAACCAAATGTTAATTCACCAATACGGATTAACAGAATCAAAGTCTGCCGTCTGCACTGGCGGTGGCGCTTCCGGAGGCTCCTCGGTCGTTACTATCTCTGCGGTGGAGCGGCAATTAATATTGAACTGGCGACTTCTTCCTTACATTTGTACGTTGATTGGGGCGCAATTGCTGAAGCGGGATTTGGGATGGAGAGGAGAGTTATTGCGGTTATCCGCCCCTGTGAGATTTTTTATGATGCTTTCGCTTAGGGACTGTGCCTCTCGGAAAAACGACGAAAAAAAATTGTCCAGCGACGTTCAGTGGGTCGGATTAATGCACGTTCTTGAATGGCAACGCCATGCTTCCAATGGCCTGAAAATACGACTTGCCCTCCTTTTTCCACCTATTTTCGACGAACTATTTTCGACCTATTGCGAACCCGATTTCAACACTGCGAAAGTGCAATTGCCCTCGCTTTCCTTAAAACCAAATCCCACATCGCCAACGGACCTGTTTCTCATTTCTCAGGCAATACAATATGCCAAAAATAATCCAGACAATTTGTGATTTTTCGCCGGAAGAAGGCGTGCTTGTTCGCGGTAGTTATTTACAAAATAATAGTAAATCATCTAACCTCTTGGCCGAGGCGCGCCGCCGCGCTAAAATTTTGGTGGCGGCTGCGCAAATAGAGGCGCAGCAACTACGTCAACAGGCGCAGTCCGAAGGCTATGCAGAAGGAATTATTCAGGTAGCAGGCGAATTAATTGCATACCTATCTCGTCACACTGCGCTAGCGGCCAGTATGCAGGCTTGTCTGGAGGAGAAAATGCGGACTCTCTTGCTTGGCTGCGTAAACAATCCAGAAGTTGTGATAGGCCTTTTTGAGGAGTCAATTCTTCAGGAAAATTTAAAAAATAAGCTGGATGTAAATTTCGTTCTTCCCGAATCATTTCGGTCGAGTCATCGCTCTTTAGTAGCGCGATTGCGTCCATATTTCGATGGGGATATCCATATCGAATACCATCAGGAAATACGTTTCGTACTCCGCTTAGGCGAGCACGTGTCAGAATTTTCGCCTGACGATTTCGTCAGTTTGGCCTCCAGCCGTTTGATGAGTGAATTGCCTGCTGCATACATGCAGAGCCACGCCATTAAAGAGGAGTGTAGATTACGTCTGGCACAGATTTTCGAGTCCGGTTCATTAACCCCCTATTCAACGCGTGAAGGTATAGAAAATCATGATCCAACAAATTAATAGTGCGATATCACAGAGTCAAAAAACAGCCGCTTCAAACGGGGACGGGGTTATTAAAATGGATGAGCGCGTACAGCGCAGTGCGCCAGAAGGGGAGGAGCTGGAAAAATTGTATCAAACATTTAAAGATCTATTGGAAGTTAACCCTTACCCCAGCACCAACGATATTATTAACTGCTTGCAAGGCTATACTAACGAAAAGGGAAAAACGCCATATGCAGCGATCCCAACACATACTGGTGCAATCGCCGCAGTAATGGAAAAATTAGAGGGCGAGATTGGTAAGGATGGGCCGACTTACGCGAGATTTTACGAAAGCCTCAGGTATGCCGTAGTGTCCAATGGCTTGCTTAACAGCTTTATGGCAAAAATGTGGACACCTCGGGAAGAACCTGAACCATGGTGAGAATTTACTCTTTTAAGCCGGCATCACGCATACGCCTTTGGTGTTTCTATCCATAAGGTACTCGGCCGGCCATGGGGCGATTTTTTAATAAATCGTTGTCTGATTTCAGCTGCTTGTTCTCTTGTTCCAATTTGCATATTCATTGCTGATCAGCCGTCAATGGTTTGCCAATGCCAGACTGACCCTTTTGCTCAGCAGTGACTTGCTCTAATCAGTGCCGAATAGCCGTCGGGCCCACCCGGGTGCTGTAATTTATATGGGCTACGCTCATCCTTGCTCTTGCACCATCTTTACTACTTCAACCTTAAAGCCAGCGTCAAACGTTCTGCGTTTCCTAGTCATATTTCAAATACCTCTCAATAATTGAATTATCACCTATTGAGCTGTATGTTTTTATTAGACCATGACACACGACAAAGAGATGTGAGGGAAGCATAAGAATTCCTCCGGACGAATGGGATGGGGCTATAAAAAAACAGCACTATATATTATAGGACCCTATAATATATAGTGCTGCGTTTCCATACAGGGTTTTCGCTAACCCTTTGATTATATTGGTCGGGACGGTAAGATTCGAACTTACGACCCCTTGGACCCCATCCAAGTACGCTACCAGGCTGCGCTACGCCCCGACAAGCCTGCTATTATATCAGGGTAAAAGTGCTTTCAATCCACTTGGGTTGCAAAAAAATTCAACAAAGTTACGCGTCGAGACTTCTTTGATCTTTCAGTAAAGTCGCTGCCGCTACCTAATCTGACCAACTTATGCCGATAAAAATTAGCCAGCATTTTGATGGTGGTGCCATCGTTGTTTTGCGTGCGGACCAACCGCAGCATATCGAATTAAATATCCGTAGCGATTCACACGCTGAATTTACGCAGTGGTTTTACTTTCGGTTACAGGGCGCGCGCGGTGAGGCTTGCAATATCAAGTTAATGAATGCAGGACAAACTACTTACCCCAATGGCTGGAAAGACTATCAGGCGATTGCAAGTTATGATCGCGCGACTTGGTTCAGGGTGCCTACAACGTTTGATGGTCAAGTTCTGAGCATAGTGCATACGCCCGAACGCGATAGCGTGTTTTACGCCTATTTTGAACCCTATACTTGGGAACGGCATTTGTCTTTGCTGGGCAGGGCGGGGCAATCGCCGCTGGTCCGTGTGGAAGACTTAGGTTCTACCGTAGAAGGACGCGATCTTAATATGTTAGTGATTGGCAATCCGTCAGCGACCAAAAAAGTGTGGGTTATTGCGCGCCAGCATCCCGGCGAGACTATGGCTGAATGGTTTGTTGAAGGTATGGTCGATGCGTTGCTGGATGGTGCTAATCCAATTGCACGGCGTGTCTTGCAGGGGGCCGTGTTTTACCTGGTGCCCAATATGAATCCAGATGGCTCCGTGCGCGGTAATTTGCGCACTAACGCCGCGGGCGCTAATTTGAATCGGGAGTGGATAACACCGTCGGTGGAAAAAAGTCCAGAAGTATTTCTTGTAAAAAACAAAATGCACGAGATAGGTTGCGACATTTTTCTTGATGTTCATGGCGACGAAGCTTTGCCGTATATTTTCGTTGCAGGGTCCGAGATGCTCGAAGGATTTACAGCAGAACAAATGATAGAACAAGGTAAATTTATTGCCGATTTTGAAGCTGCCAGCCCGGATTTTCAGAGCCGGTACGGGTACGGGGCGGGTAAGTACAACGCCGAAATGTTGGCGCTTGCGTCAAAATATGTTGGCTATACTTTCAAATGTTTGTCCTTGACACTGGAGTTGCCGTTTAAGGATAACGCTAATTTACCGGATGCGATAAATGGCTGGGACGGTGCGCGTAGTGCCCGACTCGGCGCAGCGTGTTTGCAACCGATCCTGAAGGCGTTTATGTAACTTGTAGCGACTATTTGCGATCATCCGATATCAACCAGATGATCGTAAAGTCAAAGTTGGAATCTGCCAGCGCGGCGGTCGCGTCTTTACATTGTCTCGAGCGGCCTGACTTGCGATATCTTGCCTTTTCATTCGCCGTGTTAGTGAACGATATCAGATTGGGAGATTGCTCGGTACCGAGGATGTACCGGATTTTGTGTAAACGGAATGTCGTTTAAATCGGCGTCATCCGTTCTTCAAACTGAATTGTGAAGCGATTAAGTGCGCCTTTCCAGTCCCGCAGCGGCATTGTCCATTTCTTGCTGATGTTGTTGAGGGCGATAAAAAGTTTGCTGACGGCCTCATCCGTGGGAAATGAACGGCGTGTTTGATGACTTTGCACAGACTCATATTAAACGATTCGATGGCGTTGGTGGTGTAAATGACCTTGCGGATTTTTGGTGGATAACCGAAGAACGGCGTGATGCGCGCCCAGTTCCGCCGCCAGGACAGACTGATGGCCTGGTAGTCCTTGTCTCACTTTGATTCCAATTCGGTGCGCATGATGTCGGCCTCATCGACGGTTGTTGCCGTGTAGATACGATTGAGATCGGCGGCGACTTCCTTGCGCATTTTCCCCCCGACAAAGTTCAGGCTGTTGCGCACCATGTGGACGATGCACAATTGAATGGTGGCCCTCGGATACACCATTTCGATGGCCTCAGGGAAACCCTTTAGTCCATCGACGCACGCAATAAAAATGTCTTGCACGCCGCGATTCTTTAATTCAGTGACGACCGTGAGCCAGAATTTAGCACGGAACGATATTCAAGGTCACATTTTTTAAAAAATATCGTCTGCTCGAAAGATCATTGACCGACAACATCAGAATGTTCTTAGTCGTTTAAGTCATTTCAAATGTGTACTATATGCGACTATTTTAAATTTATTGTTCGGTCTGTATAAATCTTTTTCGTAATTGTTGAAATCAAGAGGTTTGTTACATAAAGCGAGATTGTGAACGCTGTTTGGTGCGACTACGTGTAGTTTTCTTTTTGATCGGTAACCTTCAGATGAACTGGAAATCATCTTTTGACGCTAAGCGGTTGAATCAAAATATGACGTAAGTAATCCTGGTAGTTAGGTAGCCCGCATGGGTTACGGATATGCCATGTTCACGCTAAGCCATATTTTGTCAAATGGTGCATTGACGGCAAAAACGGAAAATACCTGCCGTCAATTTTCCGGCCTTCCCTTAACGAATTAATCCGCGCTAACACAAAAAATGTAGCCCCTAACACCTGCTCCCCGCGCTCATGGATTGCCGGGGGCGTCGCTCAGAAAGTTAACCTGTTCGCGTGGTATGGCGTTGCGCGGGGACACGTTTGAAGCCTTTAGTTTGAGGCTTCTTTACCGCACACCTACCGGAGAGATATATTTTCGGAAATGATTATTTTCGAAAACATTCGAATCAATATTTTTGGCTAGCGCACAATCCCGCGGAGGGTTTTCGTATTGGATTCTCTTCCCACCTTTCGCTTGCGACGCTTTACGTGCGTTCAGCGCTTATTTAATAACGAAATTTTTAAGGCAATCAGTGGACGTAAAAAATATCAAAGTTATTCTAGCTGATGATCATCCATCAGTGCTCGCGGGAATCAAATCAGTTATTTCTGCAAGTAACTTAAAAGTCGTGGCTACGGCATGCAATTCGACAGAAATAATTCATCTTTTGGATAAAGGAGCGTGCGATGTTCTGGTCGCGGACTACGCGATGCCGGGCGGCGAATTTGGCGATGGCATTCCGATGTTTGAATTTGTACTTCGTCGTTATCCTGAAGTGCGAATTGTGGCGATGACAATGATAGATAATCCTGCAATTTTAGGGCAGTTGCGATCTTTGGGGGTGCGTTGCATTCTTAGTAAAACGGACGATGTTAGTTATCTCATCTCTGCTGTGCATATCGCTTATTGCAGCGACAAAGGTGAATTTTTTTCTCCCACAATTAAAGCTATTCTGCATGAGTGTAGTGGCACCACAAACCGTCGGACTCTGTCGCAGCGGGAGTCCGAGGTGTTGCGATTGTATGTGTCTGGTATGGGGATCAGTGAAATCGCAGGCAAGTTACATCGCAGTAAACAGACCGTCAGCTCTCAGAAAAACAGCGCCATGCGAAAGATTGGCGTTGATCGCGATATTGACTTGTTCCAGTACGCAGTTGAGGTCGGGCTGGTTCCATCAAGCAGAGTCGTAGCCAAAAATAGCTGAAAAGCCGTACGATATCGCCTCATATGGTCACGACCGTTGTATGGCTAAAATGTTTGGGGCCGCCTTCAAAATTATTGGCAGATAGCGTTCACGGGCGCGCCCAGTAAGACTAACTTCTTTAAAGTGAATAGGCTGACAACCGTCGTTATCATCTTAGCTTGCCGATTTGAGAGCGCTGGCGCGCTTGTGTTCGGTCCGCGCTAAAACTGCCGTTCACAAGAACCGTTGCTGGATTTTTTTAATCCCTATCCGCAAACATTCGAAGCGGTAAGGATACAGTGTAAAGTTATTCTATCGCATTGGTTCGTAATCTTGATGCTTGATTAAAAGCTTGAAGCGTAGATGTCGGAAATGACGCATTTGAGCGCGAATGTCACGCTCGAACATCCCTACCTTTTAAGAGGGTGCTGGCTCTGCTTTCTTTCACAAACTTATACGAAATGATGGCAATCTTAAGGCAAGCATTCAGCAAATAAGATTGCGGTATCTCTCTATGTCATCCTACCGGCCCTTAGCTTATAAATGGAAGGTATCGACGAAAGGATGTCATTACGTCCCATATACCCCGTATTTGCCTCGAAAAAAAGTGTCCTATAGAGCTCACCGCCGAGCCCTTGGACGGTTTGTCGTTATCAATGGCAACGGATTTTAGCTTTGATGCGGTACCCGTCTGGTGTGAATTTTCCGTTGTCGCAGATATGCTATTTGGGGCGTCTCTATGGCAGGCCATTTCGCTAAAACTGTCGCTGCCGCGATCGAATGCCCTAGAATTAAAAGTACCGGAACGAGGCTCTGTATATAACGACTCGGTGCAGTATGGCTCATCTGAATATACTCTATTTTTTTCGAAATAGTCCTCTAGGGAGTACGAGTTTTTTGCCTGAGGAGACATTTGGTTTGTATGCAACGGTTCGTAACTTTTCCCTCGTGAAGATACTTCTTCTTCCTTATAAATTTCAAATTTATCTCTGGAAACATCATCTGGTATACGCGGCCTAGGCCTATTGATTGGATCTAAATGTGACGCACGCCGGGTGACATCAGGTCCGTCGGTCAAGGTGCGATTGTACTGACTCAGAGTGTCATATGGCGACTCCTCTTTTGGAGCCGAATAGCGCGTAGCAGGGAGTGTGTCATAAGGTGACTCGACTGCTGGTGCAGAATAAGGGGCGAAGAGCACATTTGAGACCATCGGCTCGCTACAGGATGGTACCGTGCCGGTCGGTAAGTTTTTCGATAACACCGTTAGGTTATTTCCCAGCGCTGGGCGCTTAATTTCAGCCATCAATTTTGACTTCATCGCTCGAAACTCTTCTAGCGATGATATGACTGGGAAAGTTGGTCTTCTGGAGCGGATTGGCGGTGGTGGGCTTTTTTTTCTATTGGCTTGCTATTGATTGCAGGTCTGCCGATTCCCCCGGTTGGCGGCGATGGCGCGCGACTTTTTTGGAGTCGATTTTTCACGCTTGGTTTCGGCTTAATTGGTGGTTTACTCTTTTTTATATGGTGTTCCTCTGACATCATTCGGCAAGAAGTTCCTATTCTTGTACCGTCCTCTCCCGTCACGCTCCGAATACGTTGACCTACCGTCGATGTGTTATTTCTTCCCTCATTCAAGAGACTGTCCATAAACACGGTCATCCCCGCTTCGACGCTGGTAACCGTTGATTTGAATTTCGACGGTCTTACTGGGTTTTTATACATGTCGGTATTTTGAGGCGCGCTAACCGACTGACGACACGAATTTTGGGTAGCACTGGGTCCGAAACTTAATGTGAAGCTCGTCATAAAATTTTCTCCGTAAAATTTCAACTATGATGCTCAACCTCAGATTGCCTCGCACAGGTAGTGCAAAGTCCTCGCGGGTTGGGTGTGAAATACGAAAACAGCCAGGAACGGCTGTGCCGATCACGTTTAGTAATTGTGAACTTGTGGTGATAGTATTTTTTGATGTCCTTTCTTATACATTGCGAGCTTGAGAAGCCGAATTTGATCACTGCGCTTATGTGATTCGCTTATGAGTGATTATAGTGAGACGGTCACCGTTTTCTGATGATGATTGGGCCGCATTATTCATTATGCTAATAATGCTGCGGCTTCTGGGTGGTGATGAATTTGCATTAAGCCGGTGACCGAAAAAGCGATTTTATTCCCTCCCAAACTCTGCCCATTTGCGTCGAAATAAAGTGTAGCGGCGTAGTGCCAATTGCCCACCACCTGCGTGTATTCTCCCTTGCATCGGAAGCCTTCTTTGGTCGCAATCCTGTATCGTTGAGGCGCGTATTTTGCTTTACCGCAGTCACACTGCTCAGCTTGCTTGCGTGCTCAGACATTTGGGCAAGCCAGGTTTTATTATTATCGGAAACATCAGAAATAAAATCGCTGAATTCGTCGTACGGATTTTCATCAAAAAGCTGTTGATGTGAATATGTACTATTTCTTTCGATAGAGCCGTTAAGGCCAGCGACTGGTTTCGGCTCTGCAGACATTTCGGCCATATTTGGTTGTTCTTGATGATTGCCAAATGTAGATAAATTGCTGGGTGGATAGCGCTCCCAACTTGGGTCGTAATTATACTTATCTATGTGTGGACGCTGCCTGTCGTCCAGAGTCGAAGCAGGGGCAAGTGGGGCTTGCGTCACTTTATCGGGCGACCGATTACGCCGACCCCGGAGTACAGTGGCATAAACAGGGGCTGCGGGCAAATGACGCGGAGGTGGGATTGTGTCATATAGGGCCTGCACCGTTTCTGGATAATCAAGTCCTCGGTTTGCGTATGATATAAACATGTCGAGGCGAGGCGCGACTTTACATATCAGTTTATTTGATGGTAACGCTGGTTTATTAGCTTCCCCTTCCGATCGTTTAATTGCAGAGTCCGATTGTGTGAAGAGTGGAATAAATTGTTTTACTCGCGATGTAGTCGGCGAAGGTTTCGGACCTAACCATAAAGACTCAGGTGGAATGCTTCTATCCTGCATTGGATTGCCAGCCATTCCGCGCGAGGTGGCCACCATGGATGACGGCGATGGCGGATAACTAGTTTGAATGAGATCAATCCGGTCTTGTGTCGGTGGTAGATTCGACTTATTATTTCGTGCATTATTTTCAATGGTTCGAATCGTACCTCTGTTGTTGGGCGTCACCGCAATAAGAGGTTTGGTATTTAGTGCATCATTTTCAGTTAAAAATAAGCGACATAAATTTCCTAGTTTTATTGGCACGGGGGGACCTGTTAGGAATACCGCCTTCCGAAATGGATTTTCCAGGATAGGGAGTATTGTTTGGACATGTCGGCTACCATTTTTGCCTAATGACCCGCCACCGACATATTCCATATTTTCTCTGGTGAGACCTCTCGCCACTCGAACGTTTTTACCTAGCGTCGACGCATTATTCGTTTGCTGATTTTCGAAATTTTTTATAATTGAATACACTACCGGTCCGGCTCGTGTAAGTGCTGTGCTTAATGCTATTGTTGCTGGCGCTACCTTCGCATTATTATTATAATTTTGGCATTTGTTAAACTGCAGAAAATTACCTGGAGTAACCTTCAACCTAGGGCTTGCTGATGTGACCGTCATACAATTTCTCCATATAACTTCAATTATGTTGTTTAATCTTTATCCGGTTTGCACTTAACCTGAAAAGTCCTTGCGGGTTGTTTGGAAGGTGGGCAAATCGTCAAAAAAGGCCGAACCGCTTACGTCTTGCGTCGGGGTAAATAGGCGAAAAGCCGTCAAGCTATGTGCGTGATGGTCCCTTCTATTGCGTTGCGGGATCCAGAGGCTGCATTTCCATCAAGCGGGTTATCCGTGCATGCATCAATGCGCATATTACTTAGCTTATTGTTTAGCTTATCGGTTTGCTTGCTACCGATTTCTGATGGTTTTTTGACAGATACTGCTGTAAGCCGAATTTCAGCGCAAGCGGTTATGCGGTTAGCTCTTTCTTGATGCGGGAGGTCGGTTTTGGTGATAGCACCGACCTTCCGGCTTGATAATACTTCGGGGTGATAATCAGTCTGCGGATTCAAAGTGCGCTGATCTCGTGCTTCTTGCGCGGGCGACGCCGTGTTCCGATACTCGGGACCTTGCGTGGTTTCTGGTCTTGAATAGTATGCTTCATGCCCCGCTGTTTCCTTCAAAAGTATCTGGAATTTCCTATCCGCCGCGGCGCATCTCAGGCCTATTTTGGCGTTAGTTCTTGTATGTTCTAACTTTGGTCGTGACGGGTTCACTCGATTTGTTGTTGTCGCCTCTGCTTCGAAAGACGATGGTGCGATTGGACCACTCCTATGAATCAAGGTACCTGACGTGAATGCTGTGTTGCTACTATTTACGGGGTGTCGGACCTCCTTCACTGGCATAGGACTTGTAGTAGCTGCGCTGTTCGGCTTTGCACCATTAGCGGAAGGAAAATAAAAAGTGCTGCTCGGCGCTTGTCTGGCACCCGAGACGTGAGCACTTAGCAGAGATCGTGAAGGGTTTCCACCACCGAGATTTGATTCCTGATTTGACGCCGTATTCTGCGCTTGTGAAGTCCGACAACATGCGAAAATTCCTAGTATGATTTTCATAGTATTTAGCCAAAAATTGTTAACGTAATGGATAGTTGCGTTTGGCAATGGGCTGGTGCCGAATACGGGGGCCAGGCTTGCTGAGTCTGTTCAGCCTGATTCTTGCGAGTGTATGCCGCCTTTGCTTAGTTGGCTTTTAAAAAGCGCGCATCGGTATCAATATTATTATTAGTGGAAATGTTTAGGGCAGCATTTATAACGCATGTCTTTATGGAACTTTAGAATAGTAAAGCCCCAACGTCTGCTTTTTCCTAGCCGAGTTTCGAGTCCGGAGAATGAGGCTTTGCGGTAAACCAGCGCCTGTTTACCGCGCGAACCCACTTTAGGAATTAATCCCGATTTGAGGAGCAGAACGGTGATGTGATGAGTCGGCGGAAGTGCCGCAGCGGGTCTCTGAAGGAGTTTGTAGAGCGACTTGCTCTCACCGTTGTTACTTTTGGCTTAATCGCTTCATCGGATACGCGCCCACTCCTCTCTGCCGAGGTTTCTTTTAATGCCAGGGTAAAAGGATGGTTGATCTCCACGTAAATTATGGATGATGCGCTATCTTTTCTTGATCGGCTGATGAAGCCGAAAGGGGCGATTTTTCAGAAACGTTATCATATTGGCTTAGCGGATCTTCGGCACTGTCTGAAATAATAGCGGGATCGTCATGATTGTGACTCAGGGCGGCGGGCAAAAAGCCGGGTGTATAGCCGGGTGTATTTATTACCTTTCTGGTCGTCTGTGCGGCTCCCCCGCTATCCTTCGGTATCGAAAGCTGCGGTTGGCTACCTGCTTGTGAGGCATGGAGCTTATACTGACGTAGTGCCTGACTGAACGATTATGTCCGGCTCGGCTCGCGGAGCTCTTGATTACTTTTAAGTGAAATGTGTAAATCAAGAAAAGAACCACCTTTACGGATATTGTAGGGAGATTGTTCCACCCCGCGCATTTTTCGAGTGACTTTGCATGCGTTGATTTTATATTTTCTACATGTCGAAGCGAAGGAGGGTTTTGCGCATACTTCGTTGGCCGTATTCCCCTTGCACTTTTAAAGTCTTGCGCGGTGAATGATTTGCGACACTTGTAATCTTTTGAAGAAACGTTCAGGGTGGTCAGTGTTATTCTTTGGTGGACTTCTGCGATGCTTCTACTGAAGGCAAGGCGCTGGCGCACGTTGCCGGAGGTTTGCTCATAACGGTTTTTTTGACACTGGACTTTCCTGATCGGGTAAAGTGAGTGGCAATGAGCTTGTTAGTGATATTGCCTGAATAAAATTTCCTCATTTAGAGAAAAAATGTCTTGCTGTGTCCAACGGTAGTCGGCGCTACGCTTCTAAAACGTCAATGCTCGCTCATTGCAAGTGTATATAGACGCGCCGTGATCCGCTTTCAAAAAGCGCGCATCCGAGCATCGTGACAGAAAGCTATTGAGGATTTACGCCAAGTTCATGGCAACGCAGGCCGCCATGTCGGGCCGCCCGGTGATGGGGCTGCATCGATACAAATTGCCACGCGGTGAGGCAAGGGCGCTGGAAAGCAATAAGATGGAGACGTGCGACCGTTCGACAACGATGGGCGAGTTTCCTTAGCTACTTTCCAATCAGATCAGCCGCCATCACTGCCTTTAAATAAGTCGTTGTAATGTCGCCGCGTTCCCGTTGCGCGATCCACCAGGCGCTGCCCTTACGAATCGCCCAATCTTTACGCTCCTCGCCAATCAGCAGGGCGGCAACCTGACCTAAGGTTGGTTGGTGTCCGATAATCAACACCGCTTCGCGGGAGTCAGGCCAATGCGCCGCCGCCAACAATTGCGTCGGCGTGCAATTGGGAGCTAAATCGGGATGAATTTTAAATTTGCGGCCGAGCGCCTCGGCAGTCTGAATCGTACGGGTCGAAGGGCTGCAGAGTATCTTGCAGGTATTGGGTAAGTTACGGTCCAGCCAATCGGCCATTTTCCAGGCTTGTTTGTGGCCTTTACTGGTAAGCGCGCGGCCTTCGTCTGGTTCCCCCACTTCTGCCTCTGCGTGACGCCATAAGATCAGTTCCATATTAAGTTCCTTGCCAAAATTAATGTCTTGTAACCGGTCGCGTCGCGGTCCCGATAAAAGCCCAGATCACCGGTGGAGCCTTAATCAGATAACCAATCTTATCGTGATTTGCTGGATGGCGATGAGCGTACAAATTTTGTCCGTCTGCAGGTCGCTGTAAGTGGCAATAAATCGTTAAAACTGTCCAAAATCAGCCTCCGTTAGATTCTGATGAACCGCCTAATAACGCCATCAGGTGTTGCTGCGCACTAAATGCCACCCGACGTGGCCTGCGCTTTGGCTTGCTCCAGTTTCCAGCAGAGGATAATTCCCAAGCGTCAACATTATCTTTAAGGTAAGGCGTTAATCCCTCGCTAATGACGCGTCGTTTCAACGACTTATCTAATACAGGAAACGCTACTTCAACACGTCTGAACAGATTTCGGTTCATCCAGTCGGCGCTGGCGAGATAGACATCATGCAGCAGGTTATTTCGGAAGTAATAAATCCGGGTGTGTTCGAGAAATTGGCCAATGATCGACCGCACGGTGATGTTTTCGGATAAGCCCGGCACGCCAGGGCGAAGCGCACATGCGCCCCGAATAATCAGCTGAATTTTTACACCATCCGCAGACGCGGCATACAGGGCTTTAATGACCGAATCGTCCAATAATGCATTCATTTTGGCGACGATACGGGCAGGACGACCCTGGCGCGCAATTTCTGCCTCGTTGCGAATGGCGCGGATTATTTCTTTTTGCAGGGCAAATGGCGCCAGCCAAAGGTAATCCAGCTTTTTAGGCTTGGTCAGGCTGGTGAGATGAATGAATACTTCGTTGACTTCCATCGCCAGCTTTTGATTGGCGGTCAGTAAACCAAAGTCGGTATAGAGTTTGGTCGTGTTCGGGTGGTAGTTACCAGTACCTAAATGCGCATAAAAGTGCAATCCGCTGGCCCCGCCATTATTGGCTGACGAAGAAGCAGCTGATTCGCGTCGTACCACAAGCGCAAGTTTGGCGTGCGTTTTAAGTCCGACTACCCCATACACGACATGGGCCCCGGCACGTTCCAGTCGGTCAGCCCAGTTGATATTGGCCTCTTCATCAAAGCGTGCCATCAACTCGACGACGACGGTTACCTCTTTACCCGATTGCGCCGCGGTAATCAAGGATTCGATCAAATCTGAGTTCATCCCGGCGCGATAGATTGTCTGCCTGATGGCGACGACTAACGGATCGTAGGCGGCGGTGCGGATGAAATCAATAACCGGCTGGAATGATTGAAAAGGATGATGGAGCAGGACATCCTTTTTCTTTAATAGCGTAAAAATATCGTCGGTGAGCAATAGCGCCGGCAGGCCGGGCGTAAATGGAGGAAATCGCAGTTTAGGCAGGGCGGTTTGATCAATCATTTCGGACAGACGCACCAAATTAACCGGTCCGTCCACCGCGTACATTCGGTTTGAATCGATTGAAAACTGATTTAACAAAAAATTAGAGAGATGGGCGGGACAATCTTGCGCTATCTCCAGACGGACCGCGACGCCAAACTGGCGACTTTGCAACTCGCTTTGCAACGCCTGACGCAGGTTTTTGACTTCCTCTTCATCCACCCACAACTCACTGTTTCGGGTAACGCGAAACTGGTAATAAGACAGTATCTGACGCCCACTAAAAAGATCTTTAATATGCGCATGAATAATCGACGACAACAAGCAGAAGGATATCCCGTTAGGGGACAGAGCATCTGGTAGCCGGATGACGCGCGGCAGCACGCGTGGCGCTTTGATAATGGCGATCGTTGCCGCGCGTCCAAAAGCATCTTTACCGGTCATTTCAACGATGAAGTTCAAGCTTTTGTTTAGTACTTGAGGAAAAGGATGGGCGGGATCGAGGCCGATGGGTGTCAGTAATGGCCGAATCTCATTTTCAAAATAGAATTTTACCCAGGCGCGCTGGGCTTCAGTACGGTCCTTATGGCGCAGCAGGTGAACGCCCTTCGCAGACAGCTGCGGCAATATCTCTTTATTCAGAATGGCATATTGCTGTGCAACGATGTCATGACATTCTATGCTGGTAAGTCTAAATGCCTCGGTAAGGGCAGGGGAGTCGATCGCATCGCTACCACCTTCGGACCGGCTGGTGGCCAGCAGACTGGCGATGCGCACCTCAAAAAACTCATCAAGATTGTTACTGACGATACATAAAAAGCGTAATCGCTCGAGCAGCGGAATGTGGTGGTGTTCGGCCTGCGCCAATACGCGGCGATTGAAGGCGAGCAATGATAGTTCGCGATTCAGATAGAAGGGATTATGGCCAATATTTGCTTTGTTTTTTTCGTTGCCTTCGTCTGTACCTGGTGATTTTTTCATTTTATCAAGGACGTGCCAGAAGAGTTTCGGCGGAGTTTATGCAGACAATATGACATCTTGATGACAATTATGAAAGCGTTTTGATCCTTTTATTATTCCTGTGTGACAAATTTTCATGGTTTTTTTGGTCGGAAGATAGTGTCACAAAAATGTCATAAAACTTGGTTAAAGTTCCGGCTGCCAATGAAGGTTGTGAAAATAAGAGCTTAATAGATACTTATTAAGCAATTAAAAAGCGCTTGATCACTAGATAGTGAGTATTTAGTGAGTATTAATATGGGCTATTGGCTTAGTTTTACATGACTTTGTTTGCAGGCTTCAAATTTCATTTCACGAATAGTGTTTAATTTTGTAAATAAGGGAGCACCGAATGCGACTTAATAAACTCATTTCATCTATCGTCCTGGCGCTGGGTGCATCGTTCGCGGTTTCATCCGTAATGGCTGCGGAAATCACCGGCGCAGGCGCGTCATTTCCTTACCCGATATATGCAAAGTGGGCCGAATCATACAAGGCAGCAACTGGGAACAGCCTGAACTATCAATCAATCGGTTCGGGCGGTGGTATCAAGCAGATCAAAGCCAAAACCGTTGACTTTGGTGCCTCGGATATGCCATTGAAGGCAGAAGAGTTAGCCGCTGACGGTTTGATGCAATTTCCAGCGATCATGGGTGGCGTAGTGCCGGTCGTTAATCTTGAGGGCGTCACACCGGGTCAGCTCAAACTGACGGGTGCTGTATTGGGCGATATCTATCTGGGCAAGGTTACCAAATGGAACGCGCCAGAAATCGCTGCACTCAATCCGGGCGTCAAACTACCAGCCAGCGATATTACTGTCGTCTATCGTGCTGATGGATCAGGTACGTCGTTCGTATTCACGAGTTACCTGTCGAAGGCCAACCCAGGATTTAAAACTGGCGTAGGCGCTGGTACTGCAGTGAAATGGCCGGTCGGCGTGGGCGGTAAAGGTAATGAAGGTGTTGCTGCAAATGTCCAGAAGATCAAAGGTTCAATTGGCTATGTTGAATACGCCTACGCAAAAAAGAACAAGCTTCAGCATACGCAACTGAAAAATCATGACGGCACATTTGTACAACCTGACGATGAGACTTTCAAAGCTGCTGCTGCGGGTGCGGACTGGGCCAAGACCCCTGGTTTTGCACTGGATTTTACAGATGCCGCAGGAAAAAACAGCTGGCCTATCACTAGCGCTTCTTTCATCTTGCTGCATAAATCGCAAGCAGACGGCGTAAAAGGCAAGGAAGTGTTGAAGTTTTTTGATTGGGCCTACAAAAATGGTGGCGCATCAGCCACTGAGCTGGATTATGTAGCGATCCCGGCATCGGTTGTTAAGTTAGTGACTGAAGCGTGGAAAAACGACATTAAAGACAGCGCAGGTAAGGCAATCTGGTAACTGGCTTTGCTCATTGAGCAAATCCCGGTTGCTGCAGCAATAAATAAATTGTCAATATAAGCTAGCAGTAAAAGGCATCGCTCGTTATTGGTCTCATCAAGGCGGTGTCGTTTAAAATGCAGCAACGGGCGGTTTTAACAGACCGCCCGTCTGTAACACGGCTTTACCGCAATTTACCTTTAAAAGCCCCTTACGTTGTCAACTTAGTCGTTCATTTCACGCACTGCATACCACTTATAGCGTGACCGGATGGGTACAAGATTTTTTATAAGTCCCGGATTTATAGACGGACATGACACACACTTCATCGGATTTCGCTACGCATGAGCGCAAATATTCCTGTTATGGCACAGCCAGTCTCCCTTCAGCCTAAGAGCGTTGACCAAGCGGGTTTGTCGCAACAAGCACTGCTTGTCACGATGCGCAAACAACGCATTCAGGATTTCTTTTTTCATAAAATTACGATGGGATTCTCGCTCATCGTATTATTTGTCCTAATGGGCATTATCGTCTCGTTAGCTATCGGCGCATGGCCGGTTTTTCACGCTTTCGGACCATCCTTTATCACCAGTCTTGAGTGGGATCCGGTGAACGACCAGTACGGTGCGCTGACGGCCATTGGCGGCACGCTGGTGACATCGTTTATCGCGCTGGTGATTGCGTTCCCTATCAGCTTTGGCATCGCTTTATTTTTAACCGAAATATGTCCTTCCAGATTACGTCAGCCTCTGGGTACGGCGGTTGAACTTTTGGCCGGCGTCCCAAGTATCATTTATGGCATTTGGGGCTTGTTCGTTTTTGCCCCGCTTTTTGCCGAATATGTGCAACCATTGCTGGCTAATACTTTGGGCCATATCCCCGGTATCGGCATTTTATTCTCTGGACCGCAAATGGGCATCGGGATCCTCACTGCCGGATTGATTCTGGCGGTTATGATAATTCCTTTTATAGCTTCCGTGATGCGCGATGTTTTTGAAGTGGTCCCCGCGGTATTAAAAGAATCCGCATACGGTCTCGGCTGTACACGTTGGGAAGTTGTTCGGAAGGTTGTATTGCCATATGCTAAAACTGGCGTAGTAGGCGGCGTCATGCTGGGACTAGGTCGCGCTCTGGGTGAGACCATGGCGGTGACCTTCGTGATCGGCAATTCGCACCGTTTATCGTGGTCGTTATTTGGTGCTGGTAACAGTATTGCATCGACCCTCGCAAACGAGATTGCTGAAGCGTCTTCAACATTGCACGTTTCCGCGCTGTTTGCGTTGGGTCTTATCTTATTCGTTATTACATTTTTGGTGCTTTCGGCAGCTAAGTTGATGTTGATGGGAATGTCCCGTAAAGAAGGTGCCAAATGAGCGCGCAGAATTCAGACTTGGTTTCACAGACTTTTCCGGTCAATCCATCTGCTGACAAGGTCTACCGCAAGCGTATATTGGTCCATAAAATTGGCATGGTGATGTCGTTTCTGGCGATGGCGTTCGGACTGATAGTGTTGACCTGGATTTTGGCGACCCTTGTCTACAAAGGTTTGGGAGCCATGAACCTTGGGTTGCTGACGCAAAATACGCCTTCGCCCGGTGGCGAGGGTGGCGGGTTGATGAATCCCATTGTTGGCAGCCTGATGCTGGTGGGTTTAGCAACGCTGATCAGTACGCCTATCGGCATACTTGCCGGGATTTATCTGGCTGAATATGGAGAACAAAGCAAACTTGCCCAAGTGACACGTTTTGTCACTGACATTATGTTGTCGGCCCCTTCGATTGTGATTGGTCTGTTTGTGTATGCGATCTATGTCGCCAAAATTGGCCATTTTTCGGGGTGGGCCGGAACCTTCGCACTATCGCTGATTGCGGTACCGGTTGTGGTGCGCACCACTGACAATATGCTTAAGCTGGTGCCCGGAAATTTGCGCGAAGCGGCCTTTGCACTTGGTGCGCCCCGCTGGAAAGTTGCTTTGACGGTGCGTTTGCGTGCGGTTAAGGCGGGCGTAGTGACCGGCGTGTTGCTGGCCGTGGCGCGGATCGCAGGTGAAACTGCACCATTGCTGTTTACCGCATTAAACAATCAGTTTTATAGCACCAACATGAATAAGCCGATTGCTAATTTGCCCGGCGTAATTAACCAGTTTGCTAATAGTCCCTACGATAATTGGGTGGCGCTGGCGTGGGCAGGTGCGTTGCTGATTACCCTTGGTGTATTAATTCTGAACATCATCGCACGGACCTTATTCAGCCAAAAAATTCCGGGTTGAGAATCTGCTTGCAGAAGGCGCGGGAATTACTTTCATCGCGTAGCGTCAGCATACACTTGAACCAGATATTGAAAACCGCACTACACTTTTTTGGGATCCTTAGCGCACACCGCCTATTTGATGTTCGCGAAGAACATCGGCGACACGCGGTAGGTTCCCGGAGAAGTCTATTTAACATTGCTCCTAATGACTGCGATTGCCATGACTAACCAAACACTTCAAAGCCACGACGGGTCTAAAAAGCCGACGATAGAAATTTCAAAGCTGAATTTTTTCTATGGCAATTTTCAGGGATTGAAAGATATTAATCTGCATATCAACGAGAAAAAGGTGACAGCCTTTATCGGACCTTCCGGCTGCGGCAAGTCCACATTGTTGCGTACGCTTAACCGAATGTACGATCTTTATCCCGGTCAGCGTGCTGAAGGACAGATTATGTACGGAGGTAAAAATATTCTGGATGCCGGTCAGGATCTGAATATGTTGCGGGCCAAGGTCGGGATGGTATTTCAGAAGCCGACACCTTTTCCTATGTCGATTTACGACAATATCGCTTTTGGCATTCGTTTGTACGAAAAACTGCCAAAGGGTGAAATGGATGAGCGCGTGGAATGGGCACTGACCAAGGCGGCGCTGTGGGGCGAGGCCAAAGATAAATTGAACAAAAGCGGCCTGAGCCTTTCTGGCGGTCAGCAACAACGTCTATGTATTGCGCGCAGCGTTGCGGTCCGCCCAGAAGTCCTTTTGTTGGACGAGCCGACCTCGGCACTCGATCCGATCTCCACTGCCAAGGTAGAAGAGCTGATTACCGAACTGAAGCAGGATTACACCATTGCCATCGTCACGCACAATATGCAACAGGCCGCACGTTGCTCGGATTTTACGGCATATATGTATCTGGGCGAGTTGGTGGAGTTTGGTCAGACCGATCAGATATTCATGAATCCGGCGCGGAAAGAAACGCAGGATTATATTACCGGTCGCTTTGGATAACCGTATTGATTAATTCGGCATGCAAAAAAATGCCAATTCTTTTTTTGAATCTTATTCAATCCGTATAGAACTGTAAGGAAACCCCAGATGATAGGCGAACACTCTTCAAAGCAATATGATTCCGACCTGGAAACGATCCGCTCTAAAGTTTTGCTCATGGGCGGCTTGGTCGAGCGGCAATTTCAGGAGGCGATGAACGTCTTTCACAATGGCAATATTGCCGCTGGCGAACGTGTCATCAAAGATGACGACCAGGTCAATTTACTCGAAGTAGAGCTCGATAATGCCTGTAGTCACCTTATCGTACGACGTCAGCCGACCGCAAACGATTTGCGCGTAGTGATGGCGACAGTTAAAGTGATTACCGATTTGGAGCGCGTCGGTGACGAGGCCGCTAAAATCGCTCGTACAGCTATTCATTTGCATAAACGTGGCATCGGTAGCATCGATCATAGCGAAACGGTGCGGGTAATTGCCACGGCGGCGGCGGATTTATTGCATGACGCGCTAGATGCACTGGCACGACTGGATGAAAAGCAGGCCATCAAACTGATTTCAGATGACGCCATTATTGATCGAGATTTTCGGTCAATCATGCGCAATGTCATCACCTATATGATGGAAGACCCGCGCACGATTTCTGCATCGATGGATACTCTGTGGGTCGCCAAGGCCATTGAGCGTATCGGGGATCACGCCAAAAACATTGCCGAATTTGTCATTTACATTGTCGAAGGCAAAGACATTCGGCATACCGATTATGCGGCGACTCACCTTGATGCGGGCACCTGATCTGTGCGGGCGTTTTACAAAAAACGTCAGTGGCAGGTTGGAGCGTCAAAAAGACAGGGGATAACATGTATGTTTTCATTTTACGGCTTGCACACCTCAATATGAACCTATACCGATGATTGCTGACCAAGCATCTATCCTCATTATTGAGGACGAACCATCGATTGCCGAATTAATCGAGTACACCATGACCGAGGCCGGTTTGAGCTCCGTCGTAGCCTTCACAGCAGCCGAGGGCTGGTCTGCAATTCAGCGTCGGACGCCGCAACTAATCTTATTGGACTGGATGCTGCCGGACCAAAGCGGACTCCGATTCTTATCGCGGTTGCGCGCTGAGCGACAGTTCCAGTCAACGCTGGTGATGATGCTGACGGCCAAGAGCATGGAGGAGGATAAGATATCCGGACTGGATAATGGCGCTGACGATTATATGACCAAGCCGTTTTCTCCGCGCGAACTTACGTCCCGCGTAAAGGCACTGCTGCGACGCAAAAATCCCGATCAGATGACGGGTGTCATGTCGGCTGGCGTTGTGACGCTCGATCCAGCGAGTTGCTCGGTTTTGATGAACGAGCAGAAAATCGATATCGGACATGCGGAATATCGCTTGCTAAAGTTTTTTATGGCGAATCCCGATCGGGTTTTTTCGCGCAGCCAGCTACTGGATAAAGTGTGGGGCGATCACGTGGTGATTGAAGAGCGCACAGTTGATGTACATATCCTGCGTCTGCGGAAGGCTTTGCACGAGGTCGATAACCTGATCCGTACCGTGCGCAGCGTCGGCTATATGCTGTCGACAAAGTAACAGGATGCTTGCAAAACCGCCCACAAAGGCTACTTGCCGCAACTTGCAATTTGCATCGCCAGGACTTGTAGCCCAATATTAAGATAAGGTTGCGTATGTCTTAATATACCTGCGGAGATTTACGATTCTGCGTCGTTGCGCCTCACGTCTATTCTCTTTACTTATTTGCTTCATCTTATTTGACCCTATGAATCCAAAGATGTTGTTCTGGATACCGGCAGCTCTTCGACTGCTGATGATTTTTGGCGCTTCGGCCATTGTATGTTTTTGTTTTGGCCTGACCGCCGGGCTGCTGTTCTGCCTGTTCACAATGTTCGTCATGGTGGTGTTGCAGCTCCATTATTTATATCGTTTGGGCGGTTGGCTTGATAATCCTCAAGGCCAGAAATTGCCTGATGGTTGGGGTGCCTGGACTGACATTTTTTCGCGTTTGTATCGACTGCGACGTGATGACGAAAAAAATCAGGCCGAACTGTCCGAATGGCTGGCCCGCTTTCGTCAAGCCATGCATTTGTTGCCGGATGGCGTCGTCATCATGGACGATGTTTTATTTCTGGAGTGGTGCAATCCTGCCGCCGAGCGCCATCTAGGGCTTCGACACGGCCGCGATAAGGGGATGCGCGTCACCAATTTAATCCGCAATCCGGATTTTATCGATTACATCATTCTGGGGCGCTACGATCAGCCTTTGCTGCTGAATTTGCGAGAGCGCAAGCTAGTGGTGCAAATTATCCCATTTGAGAATCGCCGTCAGATTCTGGTCACGCATGACGCCACCGAATCAGAACGCATTGACATGATGCGACGCGATTTTATTGCCAATGCGTCACATGAATTGCGAACGCCGCTCACCGTGATCAACGGCTTTCTGGAGATCGCACAGGCGCATCCGAACCTTGATCCACAGGTGCGGGCCGGACATTTGAAGATGATGTCCGAGCAAGGGCAACGCATGCAGAACTTGATAGGCGACATGCTGACCCTGACACGGCTTGAATCGATTGACTATCCGATGCGCCCGGAGCCGGTATTCATTGAAGCCATGCTGAAAAATATTTTGCAAGAAGTCGAAATATTATCGGCTGGGCAACACGTTTTTTCTTTGCGCATTGAAGGCCCGGATATTAATGGCAATACCGAAGAACTCCGCAGTGCTTTTAATAATCTGGTATCTAACGCGGTGCGGTATACGCCTGCTGGCGGAAAAATTGATTTACTTTGGCAAAATACGCAGATTGGTCCGCAATTTGTCGTACGCGACACGGGTATCGGCTTTAGCCGCGAGCATATTTCACGTCTGACTGAACGCTTCTATCGGGTCGATAAAAGCGGTTCCCGTGAAACCCGCGGCACCGGCCTTGGCCTTGCGATTGTCAAGCATGTTCTGCTGCGACATGGTGGTGTGCTGGGGGTAGAATCCAGTCCTGAAAAAGGAAGCGTCTTTACCGCCCGTTTGCCCGCATCCTCGGTACGTGCGAACAAAGTCACGTTGGATTGACGGTAGTCCTCGTTGGGCAAAAAACGCACATCGCCGATTGTGATGCCCGTGATACCAAGCGGTATGATGGGCATCAAGAACCGTGCAGGGAAATACTTTCCCGCGGCGTGGGACGATATCGTTATTAGGGCGCACGTCAATTTTTAGTCGTTCACGCGGGGACGATGCGTGTAGGTTAAAATTCGTGGCTCTGACAGTCGCCTTTACGAATCGTTACCTCATGAAATCTTGCTTAATTAGCCATCACCCCCACGCCCATCGTTCGCGCCTTGCTATTTTGGCTGGGCTGTTTCTGGTCGCTGCTTGCACGACGATAGCCCCCCGTGCGCCAATTATGCCGGCTGAGTCGGTGCCAGTTGTACAGAAAGAGGCTCCACGTCACGTCAAGATAGGATTGGCCCTTGGCGGCGGAGCGGCGCGCGGATTCGCCCACATCGGGGTCATTAAAGCATTGGAAGCCCAAGGCATCGTCCCAGACATTATAGTGGGCACCAGCGCAGGCAGCGTTGTCGGTGCCCTGTATGCAGCGGGCAATAACGGTTTCGCATTACAAAAACTTGCATTAAAGATGGACGAAGCTGCCTTCTCTGACTGGTCCATACCGCTTTTTGCAAAAGTAAGTGGCGTACTCAAAGGAATAGGCATAGAAAATTATGTAAATAATACTATCGGCAATGTACCCATTGAAAAATTGAAAATCCCCTTTGGTGCAGTCGCTACGGACTTGAATTCGGGACAGCCGATCCTCTTTCGACGCGGTAATACGGGATTGGCGGTACGCGCATCTTCTGCGGTGCCCGGTGTATTTCAGTCGGTTAAAATCGGCTCGCATCAATACGTAGACGGCGGATTGGTGGCACCCGTGCCGGTACGTTTTGCAAAGGAAATGGGTGCCGACTTTGTGATTGCGGTCAATCTATCGGCGGTGCCGGAGGCGCAGGCGGCATCTAGTTCAGTCGATGTGTTACTTCAAACCTTTGCGATTATGGGCCAGACGATAAATAGTGTGGACCTGAAGGAGGCGGACATCGTGATTCGTCCGAGTCTACATGCCATGAAAGCCAATGATTTTAATTCCCGCAACATGGCGATCCTTGCGGGCGAGCAGGCTACGATGACGCTCATGCCCGAGATTAAAAAGAAGTTGCTTGAAAAACGTGGTGGCTAATCCTGCCGTGTGAGTTCGGCGCGGTAGCGCCGATGGGAACCGGTTAACTGCAAGGCTAAAAAAATACTACCATGCCGCAAGTCGTTCAAATAACAAAAAGCCACGTCCAAGGACGTGGCTTTTTGTTACCGAAATCTTTGCCATCGCCGCCGTATTTATTGGAGCAATGCAGCGAGTATTATTATTTTTGGCTAGCACTGATGTTGGCTACCGTGGCAGGGTCAAGGTCGCTGATGCGTCTTGCGCCATTAAAACGGTTTTTCCAATACGCCAGGTCCATACTTTCGACTCGAACCGACGATCCGGTGCGCGGCGCATGGATGAATTTATTGTCACCAAGGTAAATGCCAACGTGAGAAAAACTTCGCTTTAGCGTGTTATAAAATACCAGATCGCCGGGTTTCAAATCATCTCTGTCGATTTTTTCGCCTTCATGACTGAGTTCGGCGGAGGTACGCGGAAGCTCAATGCCGAGCGCTTGCTTGAAAACATAGCGTACCAAGCCGCTGCAATCGAGACCGGTTTGTGGGGTGTTGCCACCGTATTTGTAATTGATTCCGATCAAACCGATCGCGCTTTGCGCCAGATCGGAGGCGCGCTCTGTGAGTTGCTCGGTGAATATTTGGAACTTACTGCGGAGCGGCTGTGAAGAAGGATGGTTGTCGAGATCTGTGATGTCACTTGACCATGCCGGGCTGGCTATCGAGCAACTGGCGAGTAGAATCCCCGTCATTGCTAAAACACGAAATAAGGGGAACGCTATTTTGATCGTCATCGTAATTGAGGCTCTGGTCAAGTGACCACGTGAATGTAAGTGAATAAAAGTCCAGTCGACTAATTTCATAACCTATAGGGCGCCTTAAGACGTCAGCCAAGGTTACAACGGAAGTTTAGTTTCAAAGGGCTTAACTCAAGATGCATAACGACACGGCAAATTCGGTTGCAAGTTCCCCAATCAAGTGCTTAATCGCTGATTTTAATCGATAAATTCAATTTTCGTATAAATTATTTTGCCGAATTTCTATTGGGCTACCACCATCACGCCTCACTCAAGTACAATATTTCCTATTACCTAAGGAGAAATAATGAAATCGAAACAAGTATTAACACTAGATGATCTAAAGAAAATTGCTGGCGCCGCAGAAGCCGAAGCCAAAGCAAACAATTGGGCGGTAACAATTTCTATTGTTGATGATGGTGGTCATTTATTGTGGTTGCAGCGTCTGGATGGCGCGGCGCCGATTTCTGCGCATATCGCACCTGCCAAAGCCAAAACTGCTGCCTTGGGCCAGCGCGAATCAAAAGTATACGAAGACATGATTAACAATGGTCGTTTTTCATTCATCACGGCACCTAATCTGGAAGGTCTGCTTGAGGGCGGTGTGCCTATCGTTATAGACGGTCAATATCTTGGCGCAGTGGGCGTGTCTGGCGTCAAGTCAACGGAAGATGTTCAAATTGCCAAGGCCGGTATCGCTGCTCTGACTGCCTGATAAGGTCTGGATAAATAAGTATCAAGTGTGGAGAGAAGGGGGACGCACATTTCTGTGCGTGTATCGCTTTTACTTCACCATTTAGTCCGCAAGAATTTATTGTAAATAGATGGCGAACCTAGCGGGATGCACTGCAAGGCACTCGTTGCGGCACAGCGTGAGCAGCGGCCAACGCCGCCGCGCGCCGGACAGGGCCGTCAGATATTACAAGAATTTTTGGGGGCTACTCCGGTAATCAATTAGTAGTAATCAATGACTCTTCATTCAAAAATAATTTTGTTTTTATTGTGATAATCATTTGACAAATTTATTTTGTAGCATGTTCATCGACGCCAGAGTTGTAAGCGTGAATTAAACGGATTATTGCGGGCGCGGACGCAGCATTACTCCACTGGTTCAGCGCGGCGCTGCCAACGTTGCAATAATCCAGGTCATTTTGTACATGACGCCAGGCTGTCTGGATTGTCGGAAGGGCGGTTTTACTCTATAATCGCAGGGTTAAGCCCAATTTACTCCGCCGTAGCGCATACATTCTCAATTCGTCTCAAAAAGACTATTTAATTCTCCAGGTTCCTTGGAGGTTCATTAGCGGTCGTTTGGAACAGCGCAGCGGCGGTAACAACATCAGGAGTTACCTTTGCCGCCATTTTTTACTGGCCATGCTGTTCCGGCCGTCCTAGCGCTAGCTGATGGATCGATTTTTCAAGGTTTTTCAATTGGCGCTGTCGGCCAAACGACCGGCGAAGTGGTATTTAATACCGCAATGACCGGTTACCAGGAAATTCTTACCGATCCAAGCTATAGTCAACAAATCGTCACATTGACTTACCCTCATATCGGCAATACCGGCGTCAACCCTGAGGATATCGAGTCCTCACGCGTACACGCAGCCGGCTTGATCATTCGTGATTTGCCGCGATTAATTTCCAATTTTCGCTCTACGCAAACGCTTGAGTCTTATTTGCAAGAAGCAAATATAGTCGCCATTGCAGGAATCGACACGCGTAAATTGACGCGCATTTTGCGTGAAAAAGGTGCCCAAAGCGGTGCTATTGTAACGGTTGATGCAGATATTGCGTCTGCTACGGCGAAGGCGCTCGAGTTGGCCCGAAGCTTCCCCGGTTTGTCCGGCATGGATTTGGCTAAAGTGGTTTCTGCCACCAAATCGTATAGCTGGAGCGAGACTGAATGGCGTCTCGGTCGCGGTTACGACCAACAAATCACCCCTAAATATCATGTCGTAGCGTTTGACTATGGCGTCAAATTCAATATTCTGCGCATGCTCGCCGCACGTGGTTGCAAAGTGACCGTATTGCCCGCGCAGGCAACGGCGGCTGAAGCACTGGCGCTCAATCCTGACGGCATATTCCTTTCCAACGGTCCTGGCGATCCAGAGCCTTGCGACTACGCGATTGCTGCGGCCAAAGAATTGATCGAACGTGGTATTCCTACTTTTGGTATCTGTCTCGGGCACCAGATCATGGCGTTGGCCTCTGGTGCCAAGACCATGAAGATGAAATTCGGCCATCACGGTGCCAATCATCCGGTCCAGGACCTTGATACCAAGCAGGTAATGATCACTTCGCAGAATCACGGTTTTGCTGTTGATGCTACCACCTTGCCAGCGAATTGCCGCGTAACTCACGTTTCATTGTTCGACGGTTCACTGCAAGGTTTTGCCCGCACTGACAAGCCAGCTTTTTGTTTTCAGGGTCACCCGGAAGCATCACCCGGGCCGAATGACGTCGCCCCTTTGTTTGATCGCTTTGTGGCGATGATGGAGAAAAATAAAAATGCCTAAGCGTACCGATATAAAAAGCATCCTGATTATAGGTGCTGGGCCGATCATTATCGGCCAGGCCTGCGAGTTCGATTACTCTGGCGCACAAGCCTGTAAAGCACTGCGCGAAGAAGGTTATAAAGTCATTCTGGTCAACAGTAACCCTGCAACCATCATGACCGATCCCGAAATGGCCGATGTCACTTACATCGAACCAATTACATGGCAAGTCGTTGAGCGCATTATTGCTAAAGAAAAGCCAGATGCCATTTTGCCCACGATGGGCGGCCAGACCGCACTGAATTGCGCATTGGATTTGCATCATCAGGGCATCCTTACCAAGTACAACGTTGAATTGATCGGTGCTTCGCCAGAGGCAATCGACAAGGCAGAAGATCGCTCCAAATTCAAAGCCGCGATGACCAAAATTGGCTTGGGTTCGGCCCGGTCGGGTGTTGCGCACACCATGGATGAAGCCTGGGTTGTACAAAAAGAACTCGGCTTCCCAACCATCATTCGCCCGTCGTTCACGATGGGTGGAACGGGTGGCGGTATCGCTTACAATGCCGAAGAATTCGAAACGATTTGCAAGCGCGGTCTGGAAGCTTCGCCCACTAAAGAGTTGTTGATTGAAGAGTCTTTGATCGGTTGGAAAGAATTCGAGATGGAAGTTGTACGCGATAAGGCGGACAACTGCATCATCGTCTGCTCTATCGAAAATCTTGATCCGATGGGTGTGCATACCGGTGATTCAATCACGGTTGCGCCAGCGCAGACATTGACGGACAAAGAGTATCAGATCATGCGTAACGCTTCTCTCGCAGTGTTGCGAGAGATCGGCGTTGATACGGGTGGTTCCAACGTGCAGTTTTCAATCAATCCTGCGGATGGCCGGATGATTGTGATTGAGATGAACCCGCGTGTATCACGCTCATCAGCATTGGCCTCAAAGGCGACTGGTTTCCCGATCGCTAAAATTGCTGCAAAGCTGGCGGTCGGCTTTACGCTGGATGAATTGCGTAATGAAATCACTGGCGGCGCAACACCTGCATCATTTGAGCCTTCAATTGATTATGTAGTCACCAAAATTCCGCGTTTCGCGTTTGAAAAATTTCCTACCGCGGATGACCATCTGACTACACAAATGAAGTCAGTTGGTGAAGTGATGGCGATTGGCCGCACGTTCCAGGAGTCATTCCAGAAAGCATTGCGCGGACTTGAAGTCGGCGTAGATGGCATGAACGAAAAAACCCAGGACCGTGAAGTCATCGAAGAAGAACTCGGCGAACCCGGCCCGGACCGCATCTGGTATGTTGGAGACGCTTTTGCCCAAGGTTTTAGCTTGGAAGAAGTGCATCAGCTGACGCATATCGACCCGTGGTTTCTGTCCCAGATCAAAGAAATCGTCGATACAGAGTTATGGCTAGAAAGCACGCAAACGCTGGAAGGTCTGGATCGCGACACCTTGTATAAATTAAAACAACAAGGTTTTGCCGATCGTCGTCTGGCTAAGTTGCTGAAGGTTACCGACACTGAAGTTCGCGCTAAACGTCACGCACTCAACCTGCGTCCGGTGTACAAGCGGGTGGATACCTGCGGCGGCGAATTCTCAACCAATACAGCCTACATGTACTCGACCTACGAGGAAGAGTGCGAGTCGAATCCAACCGACAAAAAGAAAATTATGGTACTCGGCGGCGGTCCTAACCGTATCGGCCAAGGGATTGAGTTCGACTATTGTTGCGTTCACGCGGCCCTGGCTTTACGGGCAGACGGTTACGAGACCATTATGGTCAACTGTAATCCAGAAACTGTCTCGACTGATTACGATACTTCCGACCGCCTGTACTTTGAGTCATTGACGCTAGAAGACGTGCTTGAGATCGTCGATAAAGAAAAGCCATATGGCGTCATCGTACAGTACGGTGGTCAGACGCCCTTAAAATTGGCGCTGGATCTTGAGGCGAATGGCGTGCCGATTGTAGGTACCTCGCCGGATATGATTGATGCGGCAGAAGATCGCGAGCGCTTCCAGAAGCTGTTACATGACCTCAATCTTCGTCAACCGCCAAATCGCACTGCGCGTACCGAAGAAGATGCGCTCCGTCTGGCGCAAGAGATCGGTTATCCGTTAGTTGTGCGTCCGTCCTATGTGCTGGGTGGTCGTGCGATGGAAATCGTTCATGAGCAACGCGATCTGGAACGCTACATGCGCGAGGCGGTCAAGGTCTCGCACGATTCGCCGGTATTGCTGGATCGCTTCCTCAACGATGCGATTGAAGTAGATGTGGACTGCTTGTCAGATGGCGAGCGTACCTTCATCGGTGGCGTTATGGAACATATTGAACAAGCAGGCGTTCACTCGGGTGACTCGGCATGTTCGTTGCCGCCTTATTCGCTGGCGCCGGAAACTATTGAGGAGTTGAAGCGTCAGACAGCATTAATGGCTAAAGGTCTGAACGTAGTTGGGTTGATGAACGTGCAATTTGCGATTCAGCAGATTGATGGCAAAGATGTCGTGTTCGTGCTTGAAGTGAACCCACGCGCATCGCGTACAGTACCATTCGTTTCAAAGGCTACTGGTTTGCAATTGGCTAAAATTGCGGCGCGCTGCATGGTTGGTCAATCTTTGGATAGTCAGGGAATTAAAGACGAAGTCGTGCCGAAGTACTTTAGCGTCAAGGAAGCAGTGTTCCCGTTCGTTAAATTTCCAGGCGTTGACACTATTCTCGGACCGGAAATGAAATCAACCGGTGAAGTGATGGGTGTCGGCAAAACCTTTGGTGAAGCATTCGTTAAATCCCAACTTGGCGCAGGCATCAAGCTGCCAACTTCGGGTCAGGTATTTCTCAGCGTCAAAGCTGGCGATAAGCCACGTGCGGTAAAAGTTGCCAAAGATTTAGTAGCCATGGGCTTTTCGGTGGTCGCAACTAAAGGCACCGCTGCGGCAATTCAGGCTGCTGGAATTCCCGTAAAAACGGTTAATAAAGTCGTTGAGGGACGTCCGCACGTCGTCGATATGATTAAAAACAATGAAATCACATTGGTCATTAATACTGTAGAAGAAAAACGTAGCGCGATTGTTGATTCACGAGCAATCCGTACTTCGGCTTTGCAAGCACGTGCGGTAACGTACACGACGATTGCCGGGGCGGAAGCCGCGGTGCAAGGTATGCGTCATCTGGACGAGTTGAATGTCTATGATTTACAAGGTTTGCATAAAACCTTACACTAAGTAGATACGTACAAATAGTCTTCTTTAGACGTCCCTGGCGGAGGTCGCCGACAGTGCCGTAACTGGCACAGTCAGCGACCTCCGCCGTATTTTAGTGACCTGATAATTCACATTATCTTGAAATAGTGCTTGTGGGCTGGTGAACGCTACGAGGGTAATACTCGTGGTGAGTAAAAGCTGATTAGTATCCCAAAGCGATAGTGGATCAATTTTAGTCATTGATGTGGGGCATGGACAAGAAATTATTATTTAGATTTTTAGTCGACGGGGTTTTCATGCAAAGCACCGTAAAGGGGCGAGTGTAACGTCAGACTTGAACATAATGCTGGTGGATTATAAGGGGCGGCATAGCAACCAGCGTGCCGTCTCGTAATTCCCCCAATTGACAAACTTTAAGTAGATTTTTAATAAGACTCCTATGAGCTCAGTACCTTTAACCAAGTTTGGCGCCGAATCATTGAAAGCTGAACTAGTTCGCCTGAAAACAAAAGAACGCCCATCCGTCATCAATGCGATTGCCGAGGCGCGCGCGCATGGCGACCTGTCGGAAAACGCTGACTACGACGCAGCTAAAGAGCGTCAGGGCTTTATCGAAGGTCGTATCGCTGATTTGGAAGGTAAGCTGGGCGCTGCCCAAATTATCGATCCTACAACGCTTGATGCCGACGGTCGTGTAGTGTTCGCCGCCACTGTAGATCTTGAAGATCTCGAAACAGGTGAAAAAGTCACCTATCAGATCGTCGGTTTGGACGAAGCCGATATCAAGGTTTCAAAAGTTTCGGTCACGTCTCCGATTGCGCGTGCATTGATTGGTAAAAGTGCTGGCGATGTCGTCGGTGTTCAAGCACCATCGGGAATTCGTGAATATGAGATTTTGGAAGTGCGTTATATTTGATCTTTTTTGCTATGTATGCGGAAAGACATGAGTTAAATACATGACTTATTCACGCCTGCACATATGGGTGTCATTTCATGTGTGCATTATATTTTGCAGGGCCTGATAAGCGTGCAGCGACCATAAATATTCCAGTTGCCCGAATAGCCTATGCGCCGGGCTGAGCGACTTTTATGCAGGACACAAAGGCATCAGGGCACATTTGCCCATCGAAATTAGATTGATAAAGACCGTTTTGGGAGTCGCGATGATTGTAGTACGGGCAAGATTATTGATAACGACTTTATGGGTAGGTAGCTTGTGGACCGTCGGATATGTCGTGGCGCCGACTTTATTTGCTACCTTGGCGGATCGTGTGCTGGCTGGTACGATTGCCGGCAGCTTATTCAGGGTGGAAGCATGGTTAAGCGTCGCGTGTGGTTTGATGCTGACGTTATTATTTTGTTTTCGTACGGCAGATGATAATGCGCCGTTGCGGAAGACTTTATTGCGCCTGACATTGGCGTTGCTGGTATGCACGCTGATTGGCTATTTTGGGTTGCAGCCCTTTATGGCATCAATACGGGAAGCCACAGGCGCGGGCGGAGTAATGAGCGCTACTGCAAAAACGCAGTTTGGTATATTGCATGGCGTAGCAAGTGGAATTTATTTAATCCAAAGCTTGCTAGGCATCGGCTTGATTTTACGGTTACGTACATTGCGTTGACGCCCGTTACGGAAATATCAATGTAGGGAGATGCTCGTGACATCTTTTACCCCTGCAACTTCGGTTAATATAAGCGCTCCCATAATTGAAATTACTTAGGGTTATAGCACCTGTTAAAAAAGGCCTAAAAGCGTTGTTTCATAACGGTAGCGATCATCATGGACACCGGCCTTTCGGACGCCTTCCAACGAAATTGCGGTCCGATTAACTATAGACCTTGAAGTGATTTAGTTAAAGTGATTTGTTAAGAGTGCATTTATGAATGTGCAATGGTTATGGACTTGGAAATGACCAAGTAAGTTAATTTATGACTTGAAGATCGTAAGCGCCGCGTACTTTATGTCCGCGGCAGTACTTGTGAGGTGCAGTAGGTGCTTAAATAGTCTATTGACCAAGTGCAGATTTCTTAGGGCTCTTTTGACGTGGTTTGGTACGTTTGATATTGCCGCCAGCGGTAACGCGTTCGTTACCTTTCACCATAACTTTGGTAACTGAAGGTCGCTTAGTACCACTTGGGCTTGGTTTCACAATAGTCACTTCCCGCATACCTCTGCCCCGTGTTTCGGCACGAGCCTTGACCACATCTTTTTGCGGGCGGTACATTATCAGGAGTTTACCGATGTGTTGTACCGGCGCGGCACCGAGTTTGTCGCAAATAGTTTCGTAGATTGCAATCCGCGCTTCGCGATCGTCGCCAAACACACGCACTTTAATCAGCCCGTGAGAATTCAGGCTGTTATCGATTTCCTTTAGCAGTGAGGGCTTCAAGCCTTCTTCACTGATCAAAACTACGGGACTTAATGCGTGGGCTTCGGCGCGGAGTTCGCTGCGCTCAGCGGGTGTGAGTTTCAACATAAATAAAAAATTCCTTAAAAACGGTATTCTACGCGAATGGCAAAGAAGAAATTAAACAAAAACTGGCTACACGATCACATTAATGATCCATATGTGAAGATGGCACAGAAAGATGGCTATCGCGCCCGGGCAGCATATAAGCTTAAAGAAATCGACGAAGTTGATAAATTGATCAAGCCGGGGCAGATTATTGTCGATCTTGGGTCAACTCCCGGCAGTTGGTCTCAGTACGTCCGAAATAAACTGGCGGGGCTGGAGGGTGGGGGCATCCATGGCACCATCATCGGATTGGATATATTACCAATGGATCCCATTGCCGACGTGCATTTTATCTTGGGCGACTTTCGGGAGCAAGAGAGCCTGACGCAGCTTGAGCGCCTCTTGGCAGGGCGCAAAGTGGATCTTGTATTGTCCGACATGGCACCCAATCTGTCCGGGATTGCGATAGCCGATGCAGCCCGCATGGAGGAAATTATCGATTTGGCAATTGAGTTCTCGCTAAACCACATGAAGCCATCTGGCGTATTATTAGCTAAATGTTTTAATGGAAGAGGATACAACGAGATTTTAGGCAAATTTCGCTCCACGTTCGAAACCGTTGGCTCCAGAAAGCCAAAAGCTAGTCGTGATAAGTCCTCCGAAATATTTCTGTTGGGTCGAAGTTTAAAGAATTTTGCATAAAATCCGATCGGAACGAGTTAATTTGAGGATTTATCCTTGTTTTATGGCGGGTACGTCCACATATCCTACCTAGTATCGACGGGTGATTCCGAGTAAAATCAGGTTTCTACTAAAAGCAACAAATATAGTGCGAGCCTACCCCGAATTAATACGTAAATCGGCGCGTCGCGCGCTCAAGGAGTTCTAGTGAATAATATGTTTTCAAAAGCCGCCATCTGGGTGGTAATCGCCTTGGTGCTTTTTACCGTATTTAAACAATTCGATGCAAAGGGATTGTCTAGCGGTGCAGCGCCTATGGCCTATTCTGAGTTCATAAATGAGGTCAAGGCGGGGCATATCTCTGATGCGGTGATTGAAGACCGAAACATCATTGCCAACACGTCCGATGGCAAAAAGGTCAAAACCAGCACGACGTTCCTGGATCGTGGTCTGGTTGGCGACTTGCTCAATAACAACGTTAAGTTCGATGTTAAGCAGCCGGAAGAGCCATCTTTCTTGTCGCAAATATTTATTTCCTGGTTCCCGATGATTTTGTTGTTAGGGGTCTGGATCTTCTTTATGCGTCAGATGCAGGGCGGTGGCAAAGGCGGGGCCTTCTCTTTCGGCAAGTCAAAAGCGCGGATGCTGGATGAAACCACAAATACAGTTACTTTTGCGGACGTCGCTGGTTGCGATGAGGCTAAAGATGAAGTCTCTGAAATAGTCGATTTCTTGCGTGACCCGACTAAGTTTCAAAAATTGGGCGGACGTATTCCGCACGGTGTTTTGATGGTTGGGCCTCCAGGTACTGGTAAAACCTTGCTCGCACGTGCAATTGCTGGCGAAGCGAAAGTACCTTTCTTCACGATCTCCGGATCTGATTTTGTCGAGATGTTTGTTGGTGTTGGTGCTTCACGCGTTCGCGATATGTTCGAAAATGCTAAAAAGCATTCTCCATGTATTATCTTTATCGATGAAATCGACGCGGTCGGTCGTCATCGCGGTGCTGGCATGGGCGGCGGTAACGATGAACGCGAGCAAACGCTGAACCAGATGCTGGTTGAGATGGATGGCTTTGAGGTCAACTCCGGTGTAATCGTTATTGCCGCGACCAACCGTGCGGATGTGCTCGATAAGGCACTGTTACGCCCAGGTCGTTTTGATCGTCAGGTAGTCGTTGGGTTGCCTGACATCCGTGGCCGTGAACAAATTCTTAACGTGCACATGCGTAAAGTGCCTATTTCGACCGACGTTAAGGCTGATATATTAGCGCGTGGTACCCCTGGTTTCTCAGGTGCTGATCTGGCTAACCTTGTCAACGAAGCTGCATTGTTTGCTGCGCGTCGCACCAAGCGCCTGGTAGAAATGCAAGATTTTGAAGACGCTAAAGATAAGATTGTAATGGGGCCCGAGCGCAAGTCGGCTGTTATGCGCGAAGAAGAACGTCGCAATACTGCTTATCACGAGTCCGGCCATGCTGTTGTCGCAAAGTTGTTACCAAAAGCTGATCCGGTCCACAAAGTAACGATTATGCCGCGTGGATTTGCGTTGGGTCTGACCTGGCAGTTGCCAGAGCATGATCGTGTCAATATGTACAAAGACAAGATGCTGGAAGAGATTGCGATTCTGTTCGGTGGTCGCATTTCAGAAGAGATTTTCATGCATCAAATGTCTACTGGTGCCTCTAATGACTTTGAACGTGCAACTAAACTAGCCCGTGCGATGGTAACGCGCTACGGTATGTCAGAGACCCTTGGTACGATGGTGTACGAAGACACGGAACAAGATGCTTACTTTGGCCGGATGGCTGCGAAGACGGTTTCAGAAGCTACCCAGCAAAAGGTTGATGCAGAGATTCGTAGTATTTTGGACCAACAATACGCATTATCACGTAGCTTGCTGGAAGAAAATCGCGATAAGGTCGAGGCGATGACCAAGGCTTTGCTGGATTGGGAAACGATCGATGCCGATCAAATTAACGATATTATGGAAGGCCTTTCACCACGTTTGCCGAAATACGGCATTCCGGTCAAGAAGACGCCAACCGATAGCTCCTCTGGAGGTGTTTCTCCTACCGCAACTGCACCAGCATGATATTGATTAGACTTCTTTGTCACCGCAGCGAGCGTTGTGAGCGCCTGGCATCGTAGGCGCACAAACTGAAGCAAACTCCATGGCCTCAAATCCATGATGATTGTGAAACTTGCATAAATCAATTCGCAGCGCTCGCCCGACGCAATAGGCTACAACCTGTTAGCTAAAAGTGTGTTCAGACAAGTTCAAGAGCAATCAATATTAACAATAAAGGGTGAGGAGCAATCCTCGCCCTTTTTTCTTTCCCTGAGTAAAAGATGCAACAATATTTTCAATGTGGACGTTACCGTTTGCCGCTAGGCACGCCGAACGCAAGACCACTGGTGATGGGAATACTTAACGTCACACCGGATTCGTTTTCTGATGGCGGCCGTTTTTTTTCGCTGGAATTTGCCCTGTCGCATGCCGAGCAGATGATTGCCGATGGGGTAGATATTATCGATATTGGTGCGGAGTCCAGTCGACCGGGCAGTCCGGCGTTATCCTTATCTGAAGAATTAGATCGGCTGATGCCGGTAATTTATGCGTTGCGAGATTGTGGGAAGCCATTGTCAATCGATACTTATAAACCCGCGGTAATGCGTGAAGCGCTTGCTGCCGGGGTTGATCTGATTAATGACATTAATGCGTTTCAGGCAGACGGCGCGCTAGACGCGGTTAAGGATGGTGATTGTGGTTTGTGCGTCATGCACATGCAGGGTCAGCCTCAAACCATGCAGGATCGTCCCGCGTACAACGATGTGTTGGCACAAGTCAGCACTTTTTTACAGGGACGGGTAGAGATCATGGAGATGGCGGGGGTAGATCGCTCCCGTATTTGTATTGACCCTGGCTTTGGCTTCGGAAAAACACTTGCTCATAATCTTGTTCTCTTTGAAAATATTGGGTTAATGCAAAATTCATTGGATTTGCCACTGTTAGCGGGGATTTCTCGTAAAACTATGGTGGGGGATTTGACTGGCAAGCCGATTGAACGACGACTGGCTGGAAGTCTTGCTGCGGCGCTGGTTGCAGCGGCACAGGGTGCGAAAATAATTCGTGTTCATGACGTGACAGAAACGGTTGATGCACTTGCGGTCTGGCACGCAGGAAAAGTTAAAATTTAAAATACAGAAGCCTACCGTATGTAGGTTGGGAGCTTTTGCAGATTGCGCGCGATAGCGTGATAGCGTGATCTCGCCGATCAATCGGCGGAGAGGCGGAACGGCTTGAGTATCAGCAGTTCTACATATAGAAAAATAAGAACATAAAAAAACAGGCAATAGATGACTCGCAAATATTTCGGAACTGACGGTATTCGTGGGCGTGTGGGCATTGCGCCAATTACGCCGGATTTTGTGATGAGATTAGGTTACGCCGCAGGTAAAGTGCTTGCGCAGGCGGAATCCGCCACGGTAAAGCCAACCGTACTGATTGGGAAAGATACGCGCGTATCCGGCTATATGCTCGAAGCAGCGCTGGAAGCAGGATTTGCTGCTGCTGGTGTGGACGTTATGCTTGCCGGACCGATGCCAACCCCGGCGATTGCTTATTTGACGCGGGCGCTGCGGTTGTCCGGCGGAGTGGTGATTTCTGCCTCTCATAATCCATTCGACGATAATGGGATTAAATTTTTTTCAGAGCACGGCACTAAGTTGGATGACCGTGTCGAAGCTGCAATTGAGGCGGCGCTAGAGCAGCCTATGTTCTGTGTCACATCGGACAAGCTAGGCAAGGCCAAACGGCTTGACGATGCGCCGGGCCGTTATATTGAGTTTTGTAAAAGTACGTTCCCCAATGATCTTGATCTGCGCGGAATGACGATCGTGGTCGATACAGCGCATGGTGCTGCCTATCATATTGCGTCGCATGTTTTTCATGAATTAGGCGCAGAGGTTATCTCAATCGGTAACCAGCCGAATGGCTTCAATATCAATGCAGGCTTTGGCGCCACCGCACCGCAAGCGCTCGCGTTAGCGGTGCTGTCAAACGGTGCGGATGTGGGCGTTGCTTTGGATGGCGACGCGGATCGTCTGATTATGGTTGACGCTGCCGGTCGTATATATAACGGCGACGAATTACTTTACATCATGGTCAAAGACAGACTTAAAACAGGGGTCGTCAACGGCGTCGTGGGCACGTTGATGACGAACATGGCGCTAGAGGTGGCCTTCCATCAAATGGGCCTTGAATTTGCCCGCGCCAAAGTTGGTGATCGGTACGTGCTGGAACTATTGAAAGAGCGCGGCTGGAACTTAGGCGGCGAGGGTTCGGGACATTTGTTGTGTCTGGACAAGCACACGACTGGCGACGGCATAGTGTCGGCATTGCAAGTATTGTCCGCGTTAAGCCGTAGCGGCCAATCGCTGTCCGAAATAACGGCTGATATTAGCTTGTATCCACAAACCTTGATCAACTTGAAAGTAGCTGCCGGTTTTAACTGGCAGGAACAAGCGGAAGTTGTCGCCGAAAAAAGGGCTGTCGAGGCGGAACTTGGTGAAAGTGGTCGCGTCTTGCTTCGGGCTTCCGGCACGGAACCGTTAATTCGGGTAATGGTAGAGGCCAAAACTACTGAACTGGCTGAGTCAATGGCACGCAGGATTGCCGATAAAATTTCCTTGAAAATCGGATAAAATCCCGTGTTTAGCTTGGTATAAATTCATTAACTTTAAATATTCAGATCATAGATGTCAAAACATCACACAAACATTCTGATTGTGGAAGACGAGCCTGGCATCGCCGAGCTATTGCGATTTACGCTCGACGCTGCAGGTTTTTCCTGTGATATCGTGGTAAATGCCAACGAGGCGAGGGCGGCGATTGGTGCGATATTGCCACAGTTGGTTTTGCTTGACTGGATGTTGCCGGATACTTCCGGCCTGGCTTTATTGCAAGAGTGGCGTGCTCATAGCCGGACCGCCACTTTGCCCGTCATCATGTTGACGGCGAAGGGGATGGATGAGGATAAAGTCCGCGGTTTGAATGATGGTGCCGATGATTATATTACCAAGCCATTTTCTCCAATGGAGCTGGTAGCGCGGATTCAGGCGTTATTGCGTCGAAAAGTGCCTGAATTAGGTCATAGCGTTTTAAAGTATGGAACCATCAGTATCGACACTGATCGCTATCAGGTCTCTGTTGAGAATCAGGCCATTGCACTCGATCAGGCGGAGTTTAAATTATTACGCTTTCTTATAGCGCATCCCGAGCGCATATTTTCGCGCGCACAGCTGCTCGACAAAGTGTGGGGTGATCATACTTTTATTGAGGAGCGCACTGTCGACGTTCATATCATGCGACTGCGTAAGTCTTTAGGGCTCGCAGCCGACTATGTTAAAACGATCCGCGGCGTCGGTTATAAAATAACCTCCCATTCAACCTCATGAAACGCTGATGAATACCCACGCGCGCGCGAGTCGCAAAGCAAGAACATTTTGGGTGCCGACGTTACTGAGATTCGCGTTGCTATGCCTGATTATCTTGGCAGTCGCTGCATCGTTCGGCGTGGTCGCAGGGTTAGTCTGGTTTGGCTTGTCGCTGGTTGCTCTCCTGTTTTTGCAGATATGGTCGCTCTATCGAATTGAGCAATGGCTTGATTTGCCTTATGGCACCCCACGGCCGAAGACTTGGGGATTGTGGGCGCATGCGGCAAAGCGCTTAGAAAATGTCCGACGTGAAGATGAGCGCTCAAGGGTCGATATGGCGGAGTGGCTGGCGCGTTTTCGGCAAGCGATGAGTTTGTTGCCAGACGGCGTGGTAATAGTCGATGGCGTGATGCATTTGGAGTGGTGTAATCCGACCGCAGAAAAACATTTGGGACTTGATCAATTGCGCGATGAAGGGCGCTTGCTGACCAATCTCATTCGCGCACCGGAGTTTGTCGATTACATGTTATCAAGTCGTTTTGAACAGCCGCTAGCGTTTGTCCACCATCATCGAAAAATACAGCTGCAGTTAATCTCTTTCGATAATCGCCGTCAAATTATAGTGACGCATGACCTGACGCAAGCCGAAAAAAACGATACTTTACGGCGCGATTTTATAGCGAATGCTTCGCATGAATTGCGTACCCCATTAACCGTTATCAACGGCTTTCTGGAGCATGCTTTATCGACCGAAATGGATCACAAAACGCGTCAGCGTCAACTCAATTTGATGGCCGAGCAAGGCCAGCGCATGCAGCGACTGGTGGCAGATATGCTGGCGTTAACCAGGCTTGAGTCTTTGGTTCAGCAACCATCTGCAGAAACCGTGCGAATTCTGCCTATGCTCCATCGCATCGTGGATCAGGCGCGTGCGCTATCGGAAGGGAGACATCTGATTACCCTCGACGCTCAGGCCATTGACCTGAAGGGAAATCACGATGAACTGGAAAGTGCATTCACCAATTTATTGACCAACGCTGTGCGCTATACCCCAGACGGCGGATCAATTCAGATCAGCTGGAAGATGGTTGGCGAAGGCGCGGCGCTGGGAGTGTGCGATGACGGTATCGGAATTGCTGCAGAGCATTTGAGCCGATTGACCGAGCGATTTTATCGGGTGGACAAAACACGCTCCCGCATTACGCAAGGAACTGGTCTTGGACTGGCAATCGTGAAGCATGTTTTGCTGCGTCACCGTGGGCATTTGTTAATTGAATCGGCGCCAGGAAAGGGCAGTTGTTTTAGTGCAGTTTTTGACAGGCCCCAATTGATCTTATCCGACGTAAAAATGTAAATTATTAAAGAAAGTTTGGTTAAACATATTGACCGAAATGATGTTCGCGGGTATGATTCTGTTCTTCGGAGTGTAGCGCAGCCCGGTAGCGCACCTGGTTTGGGACCAGGGGGTCCAAGGTTCGAATCCTTGTACTCCGACCAATATTAAAGCGGGCTGTCTTAGGACAGTCCGCTTTTTCATTTTCAGAATGCTGCATACCGATAAAAATGCCTGACCAAAATATGCACCACATTTTTATCAGCATAGGTCTTCATCAGACTTAGAATTTACTGTTGCCTTGTATTGATGCTAACGTGGACTAAAATTCTTAAGCTTTTTTCTGAATTGCATTTCAATCGCTGCTTTAAAGGACGCTGTTCATTACCCGCGTTTGTGGCTATGTAAAGGAATGCTAAATTCTGAAGATGTTTATTTTTTTAACGTCGTTTTATGTTTTGCTGGTTCGGTTATTTTTGTCTCTGCGTCGGTAGCTCAGCTGGATAGAGCAATGCCCTTCTAAGGCATGGGTCGGGGGTTCGAGCCCCTCCCGACGCACCAGTTTCTTTCTTCCCCTTTATCCAATAGCGTTCAAATCAGCGTGATGATTTTGAGTAGCTGTACGGATTTACGTTTGGTCCGCGTCGGACGAAACTCGCATGCTTCCAACAAACACATACCGAAAACCGCTAAAGAATGGTTATCGTATATTTCACCAAGACAACATATTTTTTCTGTACGTTTTACAAGTATTTGCGATTAAGCTTCCGGTGTCGACTGCTATCTATCGGGAAATACTTGTTTTTCGGCATGAAATAGCACAGAATAACTTTCGACCTTGCCGCCCACCACCCTCCAGACGGAATTCCAGATTACGCTATCGCGGCGATAAGGATTACCAATCCACAGCACTAAGCGAAGCACTATAATCAATTGGCTTTCTTCATTTATTGATTCATTGAAAAACAGGATCTGACATGACTACAGAAAATACCGCAGCAAAGTGTCCGTTTAGTGCCGCCGCTGGCGTTGGAACTACTAACCATGACTGGTGGCCGCAGCAATTGCGCTTGGATTTGCTTCATCAGCACTCCTCAAAGTCCGACCCCATGGGCCAGGACTTTAATTACGCCGAGGCGTTCAAGAGCCTCGATCTGGCTGCGGTAAAAAAAGACCTGACAGCGTTGATGACAGATTCTCAAGATTGGTGGCCCGCAGACTTCGGGCACTACGGTGGGTTATTTGTGCGTATGGCGTGGCATAGCGCCGGCACCTATCGCATTGGCGATGGCCGCGGGGGTGCTGGCCGCGGGCAACAGCGCTTCGCGCCACTTAACAGCTGGCCGGACAACGTGAGTTTGGACAAGGCCCGCCGTCTGCTGTGGCCGATCAAGCAGAAATACAGCGAGAAAATTTCATGGGCCGACCTGATAGTCCTCACCGGGAACGTGGCTTTAGAAAGCATGGGCTTTAAGACTTTTGGCTTCGCAGGCGGGCGCCAGGATGTGTGGGAGCCGGACCATGATGTGTATTGGGGCCGCGAGACGAAGTGGCTCGGCGGCGATGTCCGTTATTCCAAGGGATCGCCGGGAGTGGAAGAGAATCATGGCGTGCTCGTGAAAGACGACAATAGCGAAGTGAAGCACACGCGCGACCTTGAAAACCCACTGGCCGCAGTCCAAATGGGCTTGATCTACGTCAATCCCGAAGGCCCGGACGGCAATCCAGACCCGCTTGCTGCAGCCATCGACATTCGCGATACGTTTGGCCGCATGGCTATGAATGACGAAGAGACCGTCGCACTCATCGCTGGAGGGCATAGTTTTGGAAAAACCCACGGCGCGGCGTCGGCGGAGCACGTCGCCGAAGAGCCTGAGGCAGCTGGCATCGAAGCCCAGGGCTTCGGCTGGAAAAACAGCTTCGGCACAGGTAAGGGCGGCGACACTATCACGAGCGGTCTGGAGGTTACCTGGACAACAACGCCAACGCAGTGGAGCAACAACTTTTTCGAGAACCTGTTTGGCTTCGAGTGGGAATTGACGAAGAGCCCTGCTGGCGCGCATCAGTGGGTTGCAAAAGGTGGCGACGGACTAATTCCGGACGCTCACGACCCCTCCAAGCGTCACCGCCCAACGATGCTGACGACTGACCTGTCGTTGCGAATAGACCCTGCCTACGAAAAGATTTCTCGACGCTTTCTGGAAAATCCCGATCAGTTTGCCGATGCCTTTGCGCGGGCTTGGTTCAAACTCACCCATCGCGACCTAGGGCCCCGCGCTCGCTATCTCGGGTCCGAGGTACCGGCTGAAGAGCTGATCTGGCAAGACGTGATTCCTGCAGTCGACCATGCGCTGGTTGATTTGCAAGATGCCGCCTCGCTCAAGAAGCAAGTGCTGGCATCCGGCTTGACGGTTTCTCAACTCGTTACAACGGCATGGGCCTCGGCCTCCTCATTCCGCGGTTCCGACAAGCGCGGTGGTGCCAATGGTGCGCGCATTCGCCTGGCACCGCAGAAGGACTGGGCCGTCAACCAGCCACAACAACTTTCTGCCGTACTTGTGGTGCTGGAGGGAATCTGCAAAGATTTCAATTCCACACAGTCAGGCGGTAAAAAGATCTCGTTGGCCGATTTGATAGTGCTTGCCGGTAGCGCAGGCGTGGAGCAAGCAGCCAAAAATGCCGGTCACGAGGTCAGCGTTGCCTTCACACCGGGCCGCACGGATGCGTCGCAAGCGCAGACTGACGTGGAGTCGTTCGCTTCGCTGGAGCCGATCGCCGATGGCTTTCGGAGTTATCAGAAGACGCGCTACAGCGTACCTGCAGAGGCATTGCTGATCGACCGGGCGCAACTAATGACGTTAACCGGCCCAGAGATGACCGTACTCATTGGTGGACTACGCGTGCTGGGTACCAATGTCGGTCAGACGCAGGATGGGGTGTTCACTAAAAATCCGGGCACGTTGACCAACGACTTTTTCCTTAACCTGCTTGATATGAGCACGGAGTGGAACCCTGTGTCGGGTGATAAAGATCGGTTCGAAGGACGTGACCGCAAGACGGGCGAACACAAGTGGACCGCTTCACGTGTTGACTTGGTGTTCGGCTCGAACGCTCAATTGCGCGCTGTTGCCGAAGTTTATGCGAGTGCCAACGCTTCAAGGAAGTTTGTCGATGATTTTGCGGCCACTTGGACAAAGGTGATGAATCTCGATCGTTTCGACTCAATCACATCTTAAGTCCTTCCTAAAGCAGCCAAGCCGCCAGTTAAAGTTAACTGGCGGCTTGGCACCTTCAGGCCAGCTTCGAAGATATCTATACTTGTCCAGCTCGTGGCATTAATAATAGGGCCGTCATGAGCCCGGTACTAAGTGAATGCTGGGGTTCTGATTACCGGCCCTCGATGCCGGCAAACTTAAGTGGGTTGTAAATGGCTCAGTATCGCCGGCGACGCGGCTACTCGGCACTATATCAATGGGTATCCCGTTTGCAGGACGAACGAGGTATACGCTGTTCCATCGGTGCCTTCAGCCAATACCTGCTACAAGTTGCTAAGACGGATGTCTCGATACTCAATGATTTGCTTAAGATTATTGACGACCGTGGCGCCAGCAAAACGACAATTATTACCAACCAATTCCTCATTGATCACTTCCACGCCTAAACAAACTATCTCTGCGATTGTTGACACAATCCTTGGCCAGTAAGTCAATGTGCAGCCAAACCGAAACTTATAAAAGGGGAAAACAGATCTATCGTGAACGGTCTTATACAATTTGAACGTGTAATGCCATTCGATGGGCAACGGTCACGTTCATCGGAATACGCGCGATGCAGACTGTAATTGGTGGAAGGGGCGATGCCGCGATAAATTTGCTAAACTAAGCCAATAAGTATCGCCTGACAGTTACTACGCAGTATAACTGTCAGGTCGTCTAAACTATTACAAACATATTGTTATTTTCAATTTTGAACTCTCACACGTCGACCTCGCGATTGAGTCCTAAGTACCAAATTACATTTGCTGATACTTAGGATAAAGTTATGCAAAGGCAGAAAGTTCAGGAGTCCGTGCATCATCAGGTTTCCCCTATTTTGCACGCACTATGACAAAACTCCTCTAATCGATTAGCTTGATTGCACGCTGCTGAACATCTGGCAAATTGCCTTTAACCGCAGCAGTCAGACGCGTACCATAATCGGTATCGGCTTTGTAGAAGTAACTAAGCATGGCTTGCTTAATTTGAGGACTTTTAACCTGCTCCAAGTCTGAAGCAAGGTTACCGATGAGATTAGTTTTGTCCTGCTCGCGCAACGCCCGATAAAAATTACCAGCTTGGCTAAAGTTATCAGTTTTCGTAATGGATGTCTGCTGCGTAGAACCCGTTAAAGGGGTACGCACCGACTTATACCGTGGATCATCAGTTGGGCTTCCGGCCTGATGTGAAGGCTGATAATTTACATCACCACTGCGCTTGCCCGCATCGCCGCTACCGTCCTGATTGTAATTTTCTATCTTCACCAATGACTGATTGATTGGCAAACGCTGATTGTTCGGGCCTAAGCGGTGTAATTGCGTATCTGCATAGGCAAATAAACGGCCTTGTAGCATCTTGTCTTCCGATGGTTCAATGCCTGGAACTAGTCGGGATGGTGCGAATGCAGCCATTTCGGTAGATTCGAAAAAGTTGTCCGGCACCTTGTTCAGTGTCATGGTGCCGATTTTTGTCTCAGGTATATCTGGCCATATTTTTGTCGCATCGAGCGGATCAAAATGGAATTTATCCATGTCCTTCGGCTTCATTAATTGCACATATAAGTCCCACTTTGGAAAATCACCGCGCTTGATCGCGGCATACAAATCATCGGTCAGATTGTTGAAGTCTTCGCCCTGAACCTTTGCGGCTTCTGCACGTGTCAAACTTTTTACACCCTGAAGACTTTTCCAATGAAATTTCACATACGTAACGTCGCCTTGGCTAGTCACCATTTTGAAGGCATGCACGCCGTGCCCATCCATCGTTCGATACGAAGCTGGAATTCCGAGGTCGGAATAAACCCGCGTTAGTAAGTTGGTGCTTTCAGGAATATGACTAAAGAAATCGAAAAATCGATTTGGGTCCTGCACGTTAGTTACTGGCGACGGTTTTAGGGAGTGCACCATATCGGGAAACTTGATAGCGTCGCGGATAAAGAAGACCGGCAAATTGTTACCAACCAAATCCCAATTGCCTTGATCGGTATAAAATTTGGTGGCAAAGCCGCGAGGATCACGCAAGGTCTCTGGCGAGCCTTTAGGATGAATTACGGTTGAAAAGCGCACAAACACGGGCGTCTTTTTACCGGCGGTGGCAAACAAACTGGCGGAGGTCAATGCTGAGAGATTATCTACAGCCACAAATTCACCTGCTGCTCCAGTACCCCGCGCATGCACCACCCGCTCAGGAATGCGCTCGCGATCAAAGCGTTGAAGTTTCTCAATCAATTGCGTATCTTGCAAAAGAGTTGAGCCGTGCTCTCCTGCGGTTTGCGAGTTCTGGTTATCACCAACTGGCGATCCGTTATCGTGGGTTAATGTTTGGGCGTTGACGTTGCACGCGAGGAGTAGTGAGGAAATCCAAAGTGCGCGAAAGCGCGGTACTGATGTGGCTTTAAAATACATGGCGGTAATCCTTTTATGATCATGCGGAAACATACGCACATCCATTCTATTAACATAGAGAAAAACTATATATTTGTAATTATTAATTAATATTATTAATTAAAACTATAATGATTTGTAGCAACCTATTAAAACCTCGCCTCGTCTGGATGTGTGATGGTAACTAAGTAATCACTCATCCGACGCGGATCACTTCGGAAGATTAGAATCGCGCTGTAGCACTGGGATAGGACAAAGCTGGTGTTCCAGAAAAAAACCGGTGGGTGCCATAAATATTCCGGCGCGCTAATAAGCAAGCAGCACGAGTTCGATCTGCGCGATCTTGAAGCAAACGATAAAGATGGGAATCCGCTTATCGCCGAAACATCTCACGCGCTACTGGCCGCGCCAGAAACCATGATCGCGTCCAAATCTTACGCCGGACTTAAATCCGCAGGACGAGGGCGTAGCACGTAGTGGCGGGCGGTGGTCACCGTTGCGTCAGGCTATGACGCCTGCTAGTTTATTATTTCAGTGTTATGAGCGCGATCCGGGCATCGGATTTAAGAAAATATTCAAAAAAAAGGGTTAATTGATATGTTGAACCAATTCACTAAGACTGTCGGGCGCGCGTTATTTGCGTGCTCACCCGATGGTAAAAAAGGTGAGTGTATTGGTCAGCGGTTATTTGAACAGGCTTGATTGCGTGTGAAAATATATAGCACGCCAGCTGCTTCCAGCGCTTGAGTAAGTTAAGCTAAAACGCTGCAGCCGGCCGTCGCTTGCCCCGTCGCTCGCCCCGTCGCTCGCATCGATACTATCGCCATTGTTTAGTGCCTTAATTGGTGTAAGACGACATGAGGGGTGCGGTAACTTTTATTTAATGGAAGCTGCCGTGGCCGATATTAAGTTATGAACGAAAGATTAATTTCGTTAAAAAAACGTATTCCAATCTGGTCGATTCTGCTGAGAGCGCATCAGAGTTTTAAGCTTTGGCAGCGCTGTTAAAATTAAATTTAATAAATCGTAAAATTGTTTTGCTCGGGACCATAGTTCGGTGTACTATGCGTGTCTTCGGAGTGTAGCGCAGCCCGGTAGCGCACCTGGTTTGGGACCAGGGGGTCCAAGGTTCGAATCCTTGTACTCCGACCATATTGAATAAAAAAGGCCTGTCTTTGACAGGCCTTTTTTATTTTTCGTGGCGGTTTTGAATTGCAAAAAAAAGCACCATCCAACCTTTAAATAAGCGCCCAAACTAATGCCTGAATATGCGCACGAACATGCGCACCCACATGCGGATACATCATCACATTCGACAATGTAAAACAAATTCATAAAACTGGGTCTTCATCGTAAATGGGTTCATTCGGTCCAGACACTTCAGGCGGTTTTCACCCGCCCTGAGCAGGTCGCTAAAATACTCGCGCACATCTCAGGCAAGTCCTTAAAAGGTCTGAGGCGCCCGTGCAGAGCGCGAGCGAAGAATTCCTGTAGTCCGCTAAACAGCGTGGTTATGTGCTATGCACTTTGAAGAAGAAACCAAAGAAAAGCCCACCGCACGCACTGCCAGAATGCAAATAGCCGCAACATTTTCATCAAGAAAGTGCTGCGGCTATTTTACGTTTACATCTCTCGGTTCGATTTTGAATCGCGCTAACTACCAACTGCGTACCAACTGTGAAAGTTAATATTAGCGCGCTACTGCTTACCAACTGTGAAAGTTAATATTAGCGCGCTACTGCTTACCTTAATTATCGACCACGGCCACCTGAGCGATGCGGTGAAGCAGGGCGCGGTGGCGAGCTGGCATTGCCACTTCTTGCCGGGCCAGTATTTGGCTTTGCACCAGATGCAGGAGCTTTACCAGCCGTGCGTTGACCTTGTGAGCGTCCGCCACCGCCACGATTACCGCCACCCGCACCGCCGCCACCGCTGCGCAATTGAATCGCTTGTGGGCGGGCATTTGGGTCTGGTTCAAAGCCAGCAATAATTTCTTTTGGTAGTTCGCGTTTAATCAGTTTTTCAATGTCTTTCAACATTTGATGCTCGTCTACGCAGACCAGCGATACTGCCTCACCAGTGGCACCAGCGCGACCGGTACGACCGATACGATGCACATAATCTTCGGGCACGTTCGGCAGGTCATAATTGACGACGTGCGGCAACTGATCGATGTCGATACCGCGTGCAGCGATATCAGTTGCGACCAGCACTTGCAAGCTACCGTCTTTAAATTCAGCCAATGCTTTGGTACGTGCAGACTGGCTCTTGTTGCCGTGAATCGCCATTCCGGTGATACCATCTTTGCCGAGTTGCTCGACCAGTTTATTTGCGCCGTGTTTAGTGCGCGTAAACACCAATACCTGCGGCCATGAATACGTCTTGATCAGATGCGCCAGCAGCGGATGTTTGCGATCGCGATCAACCGGATGGATTTTTTGCTGAATCACTTCAACGGTCGAATTACGACGAGCGACTTCAATCATCGCTGGCGAGTTCAGCAGACTATCGGCGAGGATTTTGATGTCATCAGAAAAGGTCGCAGAGAACAAAAGGTTCTGACGTTTCTTCGGCAACACTGCAAGGATCTTTTTAATGTCGCGAATGAAGCCCATGTCAAGCATGCGGTCAGCTTCGTCCAAAATCAAAATTTCGACGTGCGTTAAATTGACGGTACCTTGCTGCATGTGATCAAGCAGACGGCCGGGCGTACACACCAGAATATCAACGCCATGCTTCAAGATTTTAATTTGGGGATTAATGCCAACGCCACCAAAAATAACTGCGGAAGTCAGTGGCAGGTATTTGCCATATAACCGCACGCTTTCTTCAACCTGAGCTGCCAGCTCACGGGTTGGCGTCAGAATCAAGGCGCGTATCGGGCGCTGCGAACCGGTGGGATTGGTAGGTGAGGTGGCTAGGCGGTGCAGCACTGGCAAAGTAAAGCCAGCGGTTTTTCCGGTGCCAGTTTGCGCGCCAGCTAACAAGTCGCCGCCCGCCAAAACCGCTGGGATTGCCTGCGCTTGAATTGGGGTTGGCGTAGTGTAACCGTGCTCGGTGACGGCACGAACGATAGCATCGGACAAGCCGAGTTCAGAAAATAACATGGAAGCTCAATAAAAGAATATCGGCCTGTCGCCGCATAGGGCGCCAGTCGCAGGCAAACGGGATTAGTGAATTAGGGAACCGGCTGGATAATTAAGTTAGCTAAAAGCTACCCAAGTTACCTACAGCTGACTCTCTTGCGGCGGCATTTGACTGGAGAATAGCCGCGCTCGGGCAGAGTATAACAGCGATAAACATAAATACGCGTATTTGCAGGGGTCATCTATTGCTTTCCGTTAATTTGCGGTCCGAACGGTATGTGCAAATCGTCATCACCCTGTCATATAAATGAATGTGAAGGAGCCTATTAAAGCGGGACCGGGATTAACGTTAAACCAACGGCTAATGTGGATTTTTTTAAATTAGGCGTGGCGTCAAATTAGCCGGTCAATCAGATGCGAAAATTTTAGCTTAATAAAAAATGCCGCATCATTGCGGCATTCTCAAAATAAAGTATGTTGATTTTTTATTTTTTTGCGTAAGGCGAAAGCAAGCTCACCAATTGGGCAAACATTTTAGGGTTGCCTGCCAAAACGTCGCCTTTGTACAGATAATCAGAGTCGCCGACAAAATTTCCTACAATTCCGCCAGATTCTGTAATCAGCAATGTGCCGGCGGCGATATCCCAGGGTTTCAGACCTTTTTCGAAGAATCCGTCCAACCGACCTGCAGCAACGTAGGCTAAGTCGAGAGCAGCGGAACCCACGCGACGCAGGCCGGCGCAGTTTTGTGACATGACGATGAACATTTTCATGTAGTCGTCCATGACCGGCCCTTCGGTTTCACGGAAGTTAAACCCGGTACCGATCAGACCGTCGGCCATCCGGTTACGCTTGCTGACACGCATACGTTTTTCATTCAGGTAGGCGCCCGCGCCTTTGCTGGCGGTAAATAGATCATTCCGGGTAGGGTCGTAAATCACCGCCTGGGTGATCTGTCCGCGATGTTGTAGCGCGATGGAGATGCAATATTGGGGGAACCCGTGGATGAAGTTGGTGGTGCCATCGATGGGATCAATGATCCAGACGTTTTCGTTCTCGTCATGAAGATTCTCAGAAGCGCCAGATTCCTCGGCCAGAATGGCGTGGTCGGGATAGGCGTTCTTTAAGATATCGATAATTGCCATTTCGGCATTCTTATCAACTTCAGTCACAAAATCGTTATGGGCTTTTTTCTCTACCTGGAGCAGGTCGAGATCGAACGAGGCGCGCGTGATAACTGCAGCACCGCGACGGGCGGCCTTGATGGCCGTATTGAGCATTGGATGCATAACTGGATTCGGTTCCGTTAAAATGGCGGCACTGTGCCAAAAGGAACAGAACCACCTATATTGATAATAATGAGCGATGCAGGCTGTCTTAACGGTTTTTGCTAATACTCAATAGACTGTATTGGAACCTGATGCGCGTTGCTCTCGCGGCGCCAGTATGGTTCTGAAAGAATCTAAAAACACCGAACACCAGCGTTTCCTGAAAATTAACCTGCGAATAACGCTATTTTAAATGAACCTGACTAAAATCAACACGTCTCTTTTCAATCGCCTGCGCTTTGTACTAGTAGACACTAGTAGTCCAGGCAACGTTGGCGCTGCCGCACGTGCCATTAAAACGATGGGGTTTTCCGAGCTGGTACTGGTAAATCCACGTTATCCCGACGTGCTTCAGCGTGAGGAAGCCATCGCATTAGCGAGTGGGGCGCAGGATATTCTCGCATCCGCAAGGATAGTTGAAACGGTAGAGCAAGCCTTGGACGGTTGTAATTTTGCCGCCGCACTGAGCGCACGCTTACGCGAATTTTCGCCGCCGGTGAGCGCGCCGCGGGCGGTCGCCATTCAGCTCGCGAAGGATGCTAGTCTGACGGGGGCAATTTTATTTGGCAGTGAGCGGTACGGCCTACCTAACGAAATTGTCGAAAAATGTAATGTATTAATTAACATTCCAGCCAATCCCGATTATTCATCGTTAAATTTATCGCAAGCCGTTCAAGTGCTAGCTTATGAGTGCCGCGTAGCTGCTAGCTTAGAACAATCGGGGGACGCGTCCGCTGAAATTAACAACGAAATAGGGTTTCATGGCGATACCGCTAATCTGGTAGAGATCGAGGGCATGTTCGCTCACCTGGAAAAGGCGTTGATCGAAATTGATTTTCTTGATCCTGCCCACCCAAAAAAACTTATGCCTCGGTTGAAGCGCTTGTTCTCACGGGCACGGTTAGAGACAGAAGAGGTGAATATTTTGCGCGGAATCGCTAGCCAAATTTTGACCAAGCGGCGCCGCCTGGATCGTTAGAGCGAGCGAGGGGTAATAAAGTCTTTGAAGCGCTTGCACAGTATTTGAAAGGCTTCCGCCCCCGAACGGGAGCCACCGAGCGTGCATGGGCAAGCAGAGGTGGTCCGCATTGACTTTCACTTCAGCATTAACAGATTAGCATTGTGTTCATCCAAGACTAAGCGCAAGCATGGTGAGAGGCAGTATGGGCTCGGAAAGTAGGGGCGAGATGCCAAGGCGGGCAGGAAAGCTGCGCGCAGATAAGAGCGAATGCGAATGCGCACGCACGTGGATACGAGCGCGTGCGGCAGCGTAAAACGTGCAGGACGCATCCTGCACGTGCGCCCTTATCCCCAGTTGCGCATCAAGCCTACAACGAGGCCTTCGAGCGCAAAATCATCCTGATCTTCACTGACGACAATAGGTTCAAAGTCTGGATTTTCAGGCAGTAGCTCTATTGCCGAGCCGATTTTTTGATAGCGTTTTACTGTGACATCATCACCTAATCGCGCCACCACAATTTGCCCGTTTCTGGCGGTTTCGCTTTTTTTAACCGCCAGCAGATCACCATCCAGAATGCCAGCGTCGCGCATCGACATACCGCGTACCTTCAACAGATAATCCGGCTTATCGCTGAAAAATGTAGGGTCAACGTTATACCTGGCCTGCACGTGCTCTTGCGCCAGAATCGGGGAACCGGCAGCTACGCGACCTACCAGCGGTAAATTGAGCTGCATCATAGCGGGATGCGGTAACGTAAATTGCTGCCCGCCAATGCTTGGGGCGCGACCACTGCCCGCGGGCCCCTTATTAAGCAGGCGTATGCCACGCGAGGTGCCCGGCGAAATCTCAATCGCGCCTTTACGGGCGAGCGCTTGCAAGTGCTCCTCAGCGGCATTCGCGGACCTAAACCCTAGCTCTGTCGCGATCTCGGCACGTGTGGGGGGAAAGCCTGTATTTTCGATCGCGTTTTTGATGAGATCGAGTATTTGTTGTTGGCGAGCGGTCAATTTGATCATAGATTGGGCGACTCTCGGAAAGCGCAAAAGCTAAAAATTGGGAGGGACGCGTCCTACACGCAGACGGCGCATGATGGGACTGTGTATATAAACAGACTGTATTTTTGTACAGTATTCGTGCAATTGCAAGTAAATTTGCACATCCATTGCCGAAATATCAAACGATTTGGTGTCAGCATTGAAGTTTGAGCGGTTTAACTGTATAGTGTCTGACTTTCCTCTTCCCACACCCGTCTTGACGCCGGGGTGGGCTATTTTCAACAGTCCAAAAAGGAGCTTACATGCGTCATTATGAAATCGTATTTATCGTCCATCCGGATCAAAGCGAGCAAGTGCCTGCAATGATCGAACGCTATAAAGGTATTGTCACTACACGTGGCGGTATCGTTCATCGCGTTGAAGATTGGGGCCGCCGCCAACTGGCATACCTGATCCAGAAACTTGCAAAAGCACATTATGTTTGCCTGAACATCGAATGTGACAGCGAAACACTGACAGAAATCGAAACAGGCTTTAAGTTCAATGATGCTGTTTTGCGTCACCTGACGGTTAAGCTGAAAAAAGCTGAAACTGGTCCATCGCCAATGATGAAAGCTGTGCAAAAAGAAGATGCTGCTAAAAGCCATCGTACTGAAGCACCAGCCGCACCAGTATCAGCTCCTGCAGCCGCCTAATTTTGCCAATTAATTGCATTTTTTGTGTCACCATTTTTTCCGATAGACCGGCGTGAGCCAACTCAATAACACGCTTCAACTGATTGCCGAAATCGCAGAACGTGAAGTATTGCGTTATACGCCAGCTGGTATTCCGATCGTTTCAGCAATATTGCTGAGTCGTTCGTCACCACATGAAGCGGGAATACAGCGTCAGGTTGAATTTGAAATTGCCGCGCTTGCCATAGGCGAGATATCGGGTCGATTCAATCAGACGGTGTTGGGTGGTCAGTACTGGTTTACAGGATTTTTGGCCCGCAAGAGTCGCAACGGTAGAAGTCTGGTATTTCACATCACTGAATTTGCTGCAGCTGAAACTGCGGCCTAATTATTTATACAGGAGCCTCAAATGGCATTCGGTAAAAAGTTCGATAAAAGCAAACTGAAAAATAAGCGTCAACAACAAAACCCGCTGTTCAAGCGTAAAAAGTTTTGTCGTTTCACAGCAGCACACGTTGCTAGCGTTGATTACAAAGACGTCGATACATTGAAAGATTTCGTTCAGGAAAATGGCAAGATCATGCCAGCACGCCTGACAGGTACTAAGGCAATTTATCAGCGTCAAGTTGACACCGCGATCAAACGCGCGCGCTTCCTTGCTCTGCTGCCTTACACCGATCTGCACAACGTTTAATTGACGACTTGAGGAGAGAAACATGCAAATTATTCTGTTAGAAAAAGTCGTTAATGTCGGCAATCTGGGTGAAGTTGTTCGTGTAAAAGATGGTTATGCACGTAACTTTTTGATCCCACAACGTCTTGCTCGCCGGGCTACAACTTCAGCTATCGCTGAATTTGAAGTCAAGCGTGCAGAACTAGAAAAAACTGCTGCTGCAAAATTAGTTGCTGCGCAAGCGCAAGGCGAAAAATTAAACGGTCTGACCGTCAAGATTTCGCAAAAATCAGGTGTGGATGGCCGTTTGTTCGGTTCTGTCACCAATGCTGATATCGCTGAAGCGTTGACCAAACAAGGTTTTGCTGTTGAAAAATCACAAGTACGTTTACCGGTCGGTCCTTTGAAGATCGTTGGCGATCACGCCGTTGCTGTGTCATTGCACACTGACGTCCTAGTTGATGTAACTGTTACTGTTATCGGCGAACACGCTTAATTTTATTAAGTGTTTGCTTAAGTAGCGACCGAAAATTTATTGGCGACTACTTAATACTTGTTGTAATGCTAAAAGCCGGGTTCTCCCGGCTTTTTTATTGCCCTTTTTTTTGTATACCGCAACAGAGTCAAACTTGTAAGCAGGTATAATTCGCGCCATGCATGCACCTTCAGATCCACAGTTAGATTCACTCCGAGTACCACCTCATTCGATCGAAGCGGAACAATCCGTTTTGGGTGGGTTGCTCCTCGATAATGCCGCATGGGACAGAATCGCCGATTTTGTCCGTGCGGACGATTTTTATCGTTACGACCATCGCATTATTTTCCAGCATATTGTTAAGCTGATTAATAACTCGCGACCGGCCGATGTTATTACCGTATTTGAGTCGTTAGGCAGTACCGGCAAGGCAGAGGAGGTCGGTGGACTGACTTATCTCAATGCGTTAGCCCAAAACACCCCATCCGCCGCAAACATCCGTCGCTATGCCGAGATCGTGCGCGACCGCGGTATCTTGCGTAAGTTGATTACGGTAGCCGATGAGATATCCGGCCAGGCTTTCAGTCCGCAGGGTAAAGAAGTCAAGCAGATGCTGGACGAGGCGGAATCGAAGATTTTTGCGATTGCCGAAGAGGGATCGCGCGGCGCACAAGGTTTTCAAGAAATTCAGCCATTGCTCACGCAAGTTGTTGAACGGATTGACGAACTTTATAGTCGCGATAATCAAAGCGAAATTACTGGCGTGCCAACGGGTTTTGCGGATCTTGACAAGATGACATCGGGACTGCAGCCAGGAGATTTGATTATTGTCGCTGGGCGACCATCTATGGGTAAAACCGCGTTTTCTATCAATATAGGTGAGACGGTTGCTATCGAAAGCGGTCTGCCTGTTGCAGTATTCTCCATGGAAATGGGCGGTACTCAACTGGCAATGCGTATGCTAGGCTCTGTCGGTCGACTGGACCAGCATCGTTTGCGTACCGGGCGTCTGGTGGATGAGGACTGGCCGCGCCTGACGCATGCGATTCAGAAGATGAACGATGCGCAGTTGTATATTGATGAAACGCCAGCGTTAAGCTCGATGGAATTGCGCGCGCGCGCGCGTCGATTGTCGCGCCAGTGCGGCAAGTTAGGACTGATTATCATCGATTATTTACAGCTGATGTCGGGCAATACCGCAGGAGAAAATCGCGCTACTGAAATTTCTGAGATATCGCGAAATTTGAAAGGTTTAGCCAAGGAGTTGCAGTGTCCGGTAATTGCGCTGTCACAGTTGAATCGCTCACTAGAGCAACGCCCCAATAAACGACCGATCATGTCTGACCTGCGCGAATCAGGTGCGATTGAGCAGGATGCTGACGTGATCTTATTCATTTATCGTGATGAAGTTTATAACCCTGACTCTCAGGAAAAAGGGACCGCCGAGATCATTATCGGTAAGCAGCGTAACGGCCCGATTGGTAGCATACGGCTGACGTTTCTTGGGCAATATACTAAATTTGAGAATTACACCGGTGGACTCGGTGCTCCGCAAGGCGGAGACTAGCGTCTGGTAAAGCATTAGTATGCGCAACGATGCGTTTGAACGTGTAATCGTTGTTTGCTTTACTACCTGATTGACAAGCAGCAAATTGAGCGATGCGTCAGGTATCACAGTAAAGATTTAATCCAGCTTTAATGAAGAAGAGAGAAAAAATATGTTTGCACGATTAATGCCCACCGAGGGCAAATTCTTTGAACTCTTTAATCAACATGCCGAGTTGTGCGTAAAGGGCGCAAAAGAAATGGTGGCATTGATGACCAATTTCGACGATCTGGAAATTCGGGTCCACGCCATTGAAAGCATCGAAAAACAAGCGGACAAGATTACCTACGCGGCAATTGATATGTTGCACAAGACGTTTATTACACCGATCGATCGGGATGATATCCATAAGCTGATTACGCGCATGGACGACATTCTTGATTTGCTGGAAGATGCTGCGCAAACGATATCGTTGTATGACATCAAGGCGATCACGCCTGAAGCGAAACGTTTGGCAGAACTCTGTCTGGCTTGTGCGGAAAAGGTCAAGGCAGCGGTCGCACTGTTGCACAACATGGATAATTCGACCAAGATACTGGAAATTTGCGCTGAAATTGACCGACTGGAATCGGACGCCGATCATGTCATGCGTGCGGCGATGTCGAAGCTGTTCCGGGATGAGCCGGATGTGCGCACATTGATTAAGCTAAAAGCAATTTATGAAATTTTGGAAACAGTCACGGACCGCTGCGAAGACGTAGCAAATATCATCGAAGGCATCATCGTAGAAAACGCTTAAGGTTATCCGCCACAGCACGCCTGAAATAACGTGCTGAGCCATGGTGGGGTAGCCGATCATGCTGCCATCTGCGGTAATAAGTTTGAATACTTATCGTGCCACCTCGATGTAATTTAAACGACTCAACTTTCCATGCAAACTCTTCATATCAGTATTTACGTTCTTGCTTTTCTTGTTGCACTGGCTTTAGTGTTCGACTTCATGAACGGTTTTCATGACGCTGCCAACGCCATCGCGACAGTTGTCTCTACCGGCGTCCTGAAACCACAACAAGCTGTCGCTATGGCGGCAGTGTTCAATTTTATTGCGATAGCGGTTTTTCAGCTGCACGTTGCTGCGACGGTAGGCAAGGGCACCATTCATGCGGAGGTGGTTGATCATTACGTGGTCTTCGGCGCTCTGGTGGGTGCAATCTGCTGGAACATCCTTACCTGGTATTACGGCATCCCGTCCTCATCATCGCATGCGCTGATTGGTGGTCTGGTGGGCGCCGCTGTAGCCAAAGCCGGTACCGGCGCGTTAATTTCTTCTGGCCTGATTAAAACCATCGCATTCATCGTGCTATCACCTTTACTTGGATTTGTGTTTGGATCCATCATGATGGTGCTGGTGTCGTGGATTTTTGTGCGATCTACGCCGCGCAAGGTCGATAAATGGTTCCGCCGACTGCAATTGGTATCGGCTTCAATGTACAGTCTCGGCCATGGTGGAAACGATGCGCAAAAAACCATCGGTGTTATCTGGATGCTGTTAATTGCCGCTGGCGTATCAAATGGCACAGACTCCTTACCGCCGTGGTGGGTGATCCTGTCCTGCTATAGTGCAATCAGCTTAGGTACGCTTTTCGGTGGCTGGAGAATTGTTAAAACCATGGGACAAAAGATTACCAAGCTAAAGCCGGTTGGCGGTTTCTGTGCCGAAACTGGCGGTGCTATCACATTGTTCATGGCGACGATTTTGGGAGTCCCAGTGTCTACCACCCACACTATCACCGGCGCAATTGTTGGTGTTGGTGCGTCACGGAAGATGTCTGCAGTGCGTTGGGGCGTAGCAAGCAACATCGTATGGGCGTGGATATTTACGATTCCTGCATCGGCGTTTATTGCAGCAATCGCTTGGTGGGTCGGAAAATTATTCCTGTAATGCGCTATTGTTAGCGAGTCTAAATGTTAACAGCGGACCCCAAGAAATTGGAGGTCCGCTTTTTTATATTGACGCTATTATTATGTGAACATCCTTGGGCCAGCCTACTGTCACAATGATTTCAACGAAGGCTTTTGTTTAAATTACGATCTGATCGAATCAAGCGTCGTCGCAGTCGCCGCGCAGCGGAGGCTCGCTCATTAGGCTCCATGCAAGCAACCTCCCGCTGAATTGTCAGGTAATTGGCAACATAAGGTATGAGAACTTACTTAAATGGAGCGCTTCGTTGCCCTGAGCAGTCGCGTGCCGACAGTGCCGGATGCTCGCATTTTCAATCCGCAGCGGCCTTAACCAAGCCACCATCTGTGAGGCAATAAAAAAATAGATGGTATGCAAAGCTGCATACCATCCATTTTAATCTTCCGTCCTGTCTTCCGTTTCTATCATCCGCTGCAGTCGTTGATTAAAGCTTGCTACAGGTTTCCCATGTTGCGTCTTTAATGCGCCCCGCCTGCATCAATCGGAACGCTTGATTTCATTGGCTTAGTAAGCCAAACCAGTGCAATCAAGAACAGGAACAGCACCGCCGATATCCAGAAAATATCCGTAGCGCCCTTGGTGCTGGCTTCTACTGTCATCAATCGATCAATGACAGCGTATGCACCCTGGGGTGACATGCCTTGCGCCGTCAGGCCATGCACAGCATCGGTGAACGCGGGATTAGTCGGCCCGCTATGTTCGGATAGCTGTGAGTAATGTAATGCCGTCCGACGATCCCAAAACGTGCTGGTAACTGAGGTACCGATCCCGCCAAACATAATCCGGACAAAGTTAGACAAACCCGCTGCGGCCGGAATTTTATCGGGCGGTTGGCCCGATAAAATGATGGAGGTCAAGGGTATGAAGAACATTGCCATAGCCGCACCCTGAATCACGGTGGGGATCATTAGCTGCATGGTATCGACGTTCTGCGTGAATGCCGAGCGCATGAAAAATACTATCGCGAAGATCAGGAACGCGGCGGACGCGACCCAGCGAGCATCCACCTTCGGTAATAATTTACCGATAAGCGGCGACATAATGATCGCAAAGATGCCGACCGGTGCCATGACTTCGCCCGCTAACGTTGCCGTATAACCGAGTTGCGTTTGCAACCATAGTGGCAAGATCACGAGGCTCCCAAAAAACAAACCGTAACCAACCGAAATGGCAATGACGCCACCGCTAAAGTTGCGACTTTTGAACAGCGATAAGTCCACAACGGGATGTTTGCTACCCAGCTCCCAAATCACAAAATAGATGAAGGCGACGACTGCAACCGCCGTCAAAATCACGATTTGGCCTGAGTTAAACCAATCCAGCTCTTTACCTTTATCCAGCATGATCTGCAACGATCCGACCCATACTACAAGGAGCCCAAGCCCAATCGAATCAATTGGCAACTTACGGGTAGCCGTTTCACGCGTTTTATAGATGGACCAAGTGGCCCACGCTGCAAATACACCGATAGGAATATTGATATAAAAAATCCACGGCCAGGTGTAGTTGTCGGATATCCACCCTCCAAGCAACGGCCCCATGATGGGTGCCACGAGCGTAGTCATGCCCCAGAATGCCAGGGCCATTCCACTTTTTGAGGGCTTATAACTTCCTAATAGCAACGATTGCGAGAGGGGAATCATCGGCCCTGCAACGGCCCCTTGTAATACCCGCGCTGCGATCAGGACTTCCATGCTTGGTGCAAGTCCACACAGCGTCGATGACAGGATAAAAAGAATAATCGACGTAATGAATAGCCGGACCTGACCGAAGCGCTGGGTTAGCCAACCCGTCAGTGGTACGGAAATAGCATTCGCCACGGCGAAGGACGTAATGACCCACGTCCCTTGCTGCGGTGATACGCCCAGATCGCCAGAGATCGCGGGAATAGAAACATTCGCAATTGACGAGTCGAGTACGTTCATGAACACGGCTAGCGATAAGGCTATCGTGCCAAGGACCAGTTTGCCACCCGTCAACGGTTGTAACGGTGGGTGTGGTGTATTAGGGGAACTCATGCATGCATTCCGGTTCGGTTATTGATCAACAACCCCATGAAAAGTTCTACATCACAATGCTGAAGCTTTAGAAACTTTTGAGGTTTCTCAAGTGCGGCACCATCGCGCGTGCAGACATTTTCGTGGGACCAGATGCCAAAGATTTTAATGTGCCACAACTGCAGCAGAATTACCCGATGCACTGTTATTGTTGGTGGCGATGATGCGGCTAATAATCGCATCAGCTTCTTCGCCCGATTTATCAAACACTTCGGTCTGGTACATGGGGGCCGTTCTGGTTTCCGCGCCCGATGTCAGGGACGTGCCTTCGGTTTTTGCGATATCGACTTTGACATCCATAGACACGCCTATGCGCAACGGGTGCGTTTCAAGATCTTTAGGATCCAGGGTGATACGCACAGGAATACGCTGAACGATCTTGATCCAGTTGCCGCTGGCATTTTGCGCTGGAAGCAGTGCAAATGCTGAACCGGTGCCTGCTGCCAATCCTAAAACTGTCCCGTGATACTCGATTTTTGAGCCATATAAATCGGATACCAATGTGACCGGCTGACCGATACGCATATTGGAAATCTGAACTTCCTTAAAATTGGCATCCACCCATAAGGCATTGAGCGGCACGATAGACAACAAAGTTGTACCGGCGGCGACGCGTTGACCAACTTGCACCGAGCGCTTCGCGATATAGCCAGTAATAGGCGCAGGTAATGTGGTGCGCGCAAAGTTCAGGTACATAGTGCGCACTTGTGCCGCGGCACGCAATACATTCGGATGCTCACTGACCGTTGTCTTATCCGTTAAGACCCGGTTTGATGCGAGTTGCTCGCTGGTGGCAACTAACGCCGCTTCAGCGCCTTGCAAGGCTACCTTTGCGTGCTCCAGTTCTTCTTTGGAGACTGCGCCTGTCGCAATTAATTGCTGGCGGCGTCCCAGGTCGGCGCGGGCTTTTTCTACTTCAGCGCGACGCGCAGTGACGTTCGCGTTCAAGGCACTGTTATTCACAAACAATGTGCGCACTTCGCGCACAGTTTGCGCAAGTTGCGCTTCCGACTGATCAAGTGCAACTTTCGCGTCTGCCTGATCGAGTTTAATGAGAGGATTGCCCGCATGGACAAGCTCAGTATCATCAGCATTGATAGCGATCACCGTGCCGCTCACCTGAGGCGTCACTTGCACTACATTGCCAGACACGTAGGCGTCATCAGTGCTTTCAAAATGGCGGGCAAATATCGCCCACCAGATGCCGTACGCGATCAACGCAATAACCAGTAGGGTGGTAAATGCGATCAGCAAACCGCGGCGTTTGCCTTTGGTCTCAATTGGCTGTGCAATATCGGGTACCGCTGCACTGGAAGGCGTTGCAGCATTGGTAGTGTCTTGTGGGGTTTGATTAGGTGTATTCATGACGCTGCATTCGCAAGAGTTGGACGGTTTGACAATGTATTAATGCTACTGCTTTTGGTTGAATCCTGAGAGTAGTTTGCCGCCGGTATCAGTCCTTCGGTGCCGGCATCAAAGCCGCCGCCCAATGACTTGATCAGGCCGATCCGAAGATCAGCGCGGCGCGCACGCGTATCAAGTTCTAATTTGCGTTGCGACAGATAGGCAATCTGGGTCGCCACGACTTGTAACATGTTAGCGGTGCCGACCTGCTGGCGTTGCTGTGCAAGCTTCATGCCGCGCTCAGCGGCAAGGGTCGCTGCTTCTTGATTATTTTTTTCGATCTCAGCGGCGCGTAAAGATTGCACCTGATCCGCAACTTCATGTAACGCATCCGTCAGTGCCTTGTTGTAGGTCGCGACGGCGCCATCGTAGAGCGCAACCCGACCTTTTAATTGTGCGCGCAATGCGCCGCCTTCAAATATCGGCAAATGTATGGCAGGGCCAATACCATTGACTAAACTGCCTTTGCTTAAGAAGTTAGTCCAGCCCAGACTCGATAAGCCAACCATTGCCGATAGATTGACGTTAGGATAAAACTCGGTTTTGGCGACCTTGATATCGCTTTGCGCAGCTTCTACTTGCCAGCGTGCCGCCACAATATCGGCGCGACGTCCAAGCAAACCCATCGGCAACTGGTCGGGCAGGGCGATAACTGCTTCTGCTGGCAGCATCGGCTTGGGAATAAGCAAACCGCGATCCGGGCCTTGGCCCAGCAATGCTGCCAATTGATTGCGAGTCAGCGCGATAGCTTCATTCCACTGCGCACGTTCATTGCGCAGGTTCGCGACCTGAACCCGACTTTGCTGGTTATCGCTCTGGGTGTCGAGCCCGGCAGCAACGCGTTGTTGCGTAAGTTGATCCAAATGATCGCGCAATGCCAGTTGCTGATCGCTTAGATCGAGTTGCGCATGTTGTCTGGCTAGCTGGATCCATGCGCGAGCGACGGCGGTCGTCAGCATAAGTCGGGAAGCTGAATGCTCCGCCTCAGCTGCTTTGCTTTGAGATAGCGCAGAGCGTAGTTCTGCGCCGTGTTTATCCCAGAAGTCGAGGTCGTAAGAGAAATTTAGGGCCAGTTCATTATCGGTCACATATGAACCACCGAAAGGGGGCGGATAAATACTGTTTTCGGTAAAGCGCTGACGGGTGGTCGAAAAGCTCGCCCCAACCTGCGGCTTTGAAGCAGCGCCCGCTGCCTCGACCATTGCTCGGGCGGCACCCACCCGCGCGGCGGCTGCCTGCAGGTCCGGATTACCCGCCAGCGCTTCATCAGTCAGTTGTTGGAGCGCTGTGCCGCCGATAGCGGTGACCCACGAAGCATCCGGCCATTGGCCTCCCTGGTCCGGTAGCGAGGCCGCGGCGGCGTAATCTGCTGGCGCGTTGGTATGTGCGGTAGTGTGAATGCCGCTCATGTTGGCACATGCAGACAAGAGTGCGGCCGCTGCACAAATCGCCACACGCCGTATACTTTTCAAATGCAAAGCCGGCGGTGTCTGGATAGGAGTATTCATGGGGAAGATGGGTTTAACTGCTTTTGATAATGTCATGGTTAGCAACAAGGGATCGGATGATGGATCGGACTGTATGGTGGGCAACTTTGTGGGTAAAAAATCTTGCCTGGGCAATGAGTTTTGGATGAGTTGTTTTATACCGGATTTGCAAGCACCCGCCGTAACAACGACTTGAGAAAACCAATTTCTTCTGCTGTGAAACCGACGAAATGTTTATTCAATACTGCGCAGAAAGCAGGAGGTATTTTTTTTGCAAGCTCTGCGCCGTCGTCGGTGAGATCCAGTTTTACCAACCGGCGGTCCTGAGGGCAGGGTGTGCGGACAATCAGACCACGCGCTCCAAGGCGATCTATCATGCGCTTCATTGACGCTGCATCGGTGTAAGTCTCTCGAGACAATTCAGCGGCGGTTGAATACTTGCCGGTTGACAGCATCAGTAATATGGCACCTTGCGCGTGCGTTATCCCGAACGTGCTTAGCAGTTCGTCTGCACTTTTCATTAACCTTGTACGCGCACGCGCCAGCAAATAGCCGATGCTATCTTCTATTTGATAGTCATCCGTGCTGAAGAGGGGATGTACCTTACTGCCAGAATTGTTCAATTTATTTCTTCATTATTCATTGCCTAGGCAAGAATATACAGGATTTTTAAACTTGTCGCATCGAGGTTGTAAATGCAAGAAATGCTATATACGCGTTTTTGGCAAAAACCATGGAATTTTAGATTTATTCAGAGTGATGATGGCGCGACATAAAGGGCAACAGTCCTGTTATCCTGTAGAAATAGTAAAAATAGAAGAAATATTCAAAATGCATGGTTTAAGCGTTGAAGCGTTGTTTTTTAGAATGTTTATTTAAAGGGCGTTGGATCAGCTGAAAAATGTGAAGGCAGAGCATTTTTCCAAGCATAAAAAAAGGAGCAATTCGACAGAATTGCTCCCTAATAGCATAGCGCACCGGAACCTTATTCAGCTGCCCTTAAGTCAGAGCGCTATCGTTGCTGCGGTATCACAATACTTCACTTGCATGGTCGGCCAAACGGGACCTTTCACCGCGTGCCAGCGTCACGTGACCGCTATGCGACCAACCCTTGAAACGATCGACGACATAAGTCAGCCCGCTCGATCCTTCGGTCAGGTACGGCGTATCGATCTGTGCGATGTTGCCAAGACAGATGATTTTAGTACCTGGACCGGCGCGGGTAACCAAGGTTTTGATTTGCTTTGGCGTCAAGTTCTGCGCCTCGTCAATGATCAAAAATTTGTTCACAAAAGTACGGCCACGCATGAAATTGAGAGATTTGATCTTGATGCGTGATCGAATCAGATCCTGCGTTGCTGCACGCCCCCACTCACCGGCATCAGAGTCCGATTTGTTAAGTACTTCAAGATTGTCGTCGAACGCGCCCATCCAGGGGCCCATCTTCTCCTCTTCGGTACCCGGCAGAAAGCCGATGTCTTCCCCGACTGGCACTGTTACCCGCGTCACGATGATCTCGTTATACGTTTTGGTTTCTAGCACCTGCGCCAATCCAGCGGCTAATGCTAGCAAAGTCTTACCGGTCCCGGCCTGGCCTAACAATGTAACGAAATCACATTCCGGATTCATTAACAGATTCAAGGCAAAGTTCTGTTCCCGATTACGTGCGGTGACGCCCCACACGCTATTTTTTGCGTGCGCATAATCGCGTAGGGATTGCAACACAGCGGTTTTGCCGTTGATTTGCTGAACTTGTCCGTAAAAGGCTGCTTCTCCGTTCTTCGGTTCAATGAAGACAAACTGATTTACCAGCAGCGATGGTACCAGAGGACCAGTCAGACGATAAAAAGTGTAGCCGGTCCCAAGCTTGTTTTCTTGCCAGGACTCAATACCTTTGCCGTGCTTGATCCAAAAGTCATCGGGAAGCTGCTGGATACCCGAATACAACAAATCGGTATCTTCCAGCACATGATCATTGAAGTAATCCTCGGCTGGCAGACCCATAGCACGCGCCTTGATACGCATATTGATGTCTTTTGACACCAATACCACAGGGCGACCGGGGATTTCAGATTCCAGTGCACGTACTACACCTAAAATCTGGTTGTCTGCTTTGCCGACCGGCAGGCCTTCTGGCAACGTGCCGTTTTGGAGCTTGGTCTGGAAAAACAGGCGGCCTTTGGCATCCTTGTTACCAAGTTTAGATAATGGGATGCCATGGTCAATCTGGTCGTCGACCACGTCACCTACCAGTGCATCTAGCGAGCGTGATACCTGACGCGCATTACGCGCGACTTCCGACATGCCTTTTTTGTGGTTGTCGAGTTCTTCCAGTGTCACCATCGGCAAGTAAATATCGTGCTCTTCAAAGCGGAACAACGAGCTTGGATCGTGCATCAATACGTTAGTGTCGAGAACAAATAATTTGGTGACGCCAGATTTATCGGCTGCGCGACTGGTATTGGATTTAGGACGACCTTCTACCTTAACGGTTTTATCAACGACCGAGCGCGGATTATGGCCAGGTGATTGGTCGTTTTTGCGGCTCTCAACCGGAAGATTCTCTACGGGCTTTTGCGCAGGTTTCTCAATTGTTTTGCTACGCGCTTGTGGGGCTGATGTTAACTTTGCTATTGGCGCAGTGCGAACCGGGCGGGTGACTGGTTCCACGATTGCAATGCGAGGCTTAACGGTCTTGCCAATTTCCGCTTTTGGATAATCCTGGACCGAAAGGAGGGCAGCGGGTTTGGTCGGTAATTTTGGTAGGGGCATAAAAAACCTCGCTTTAGTGATGAAAAAATAGTTCGTTAGATTAAAACACGTACCGGACCAACCAATGAAACAACCTCAAAACAACAAATTACAGTGTAGAAAAAGGATGGTGCGACCACATTTAGAACGTTTCTCAAATTGCAAAGTAAAAAAGCCGTTTGAGAAGGCCAAAGACCTTATTCTCAAACGGCTTTCCAATAATTAGTTTTTTTAGATTTCAATGATTTAGAAACTCAGGTTATAGTTTTCACAAAATCAAGTATATCCGCGACGTGCCCAGGTACTTTCACTCCACGCCATTCTTTCACCAATGTACCGGCGCCGTCAATCACAAACGTGCAGCGGTCAACCCCGCGTACTTGCTTGCCATACATATTTTTGATTTTCATGACGTTAAACATAGCGCATAAAGTCTCGTCCGGATCTGAAATTAAATCAAAGGGCATGGCGAGCTTCGCTTTAAAGCCCTCATGCGACCGTAGGCTATCACGACTGATGCCAAATATTAACGTGTTGTTTTGTTGAAACTCTGGATAAAGATCACGGAATTGGATGCCTTCTGTAGTGCAGCCGGGCGTGTTGTCTTTTGGATAAAAGTAGATGACCAGGTTTTTACCACGAAAGTCGGATAGCCTGAAAGTCTGCTCGCCAGTCATCGCGGCAGAAAATTCGGGCACAGTCATGTTAGTAATTGATGCGTGGTCTGCCACTTTTAATCCTTTTCCCTGAATAAAATTTCTAAAATGATTCTTAGCGCAGAGAGAGTGCAGATAGGTCGAATAAAGAAGACAGTGCCTGGTTGCGCATTACACCTCGCCCTGCATAATCATATCGCCCGAGCGACCCGGCAGTTCAGCCCAGCTAAGCGGTAGGGTTGGCAATACCTGATTTTTAACGTACTGGTAATAATCTTCCATCGCTACCAGATCGTATCCCTGTGTGCGCCATCCCTGAAGTAACTGCTCGAATATTGGGGCGAGTTTTTGTCCTTCAAGTTCTGCGTGCAAGGTAAATACGTGATCGCGAGGTGTCGCCGTCAGTTTTAACAAGTGCGCGGCGATATTAGTGGGATTTAATTCGATACCATCAATAGTGCGACCGAGTAATTCGTCCAGCGTTGGCAGCGTTGTCGGCAACTGGATGCATGTCAGCGTCGAGCCTTGCACGCTCAAACGATGTGGGCCCGCTAACGGGTCAGCTAGTGCCCCGGATTCCGTCAACATCGCGCGTCCGTCGGAGGAATAGGCAATATTAAAAGCTTCCAATTGTTTGAAAGCGTAGGGGTTCATCTGCCAGCCCGCGGCTCCGTGTGTTTTGGGCGCTACGCCAAAAATACTGTTGAAGCGGTCATACGACCGCTGCATGGTGGCTTGGGTCCAGGCACTATCCTTTTGCCGGACATGGTCTTGCCATACCCGATGGTCCCAGGTGTGAATGCCGCACTCAAAGCCGGCAGCCTGAACCGCTTGCATGTACGTGGCGCAAGTTTTTCCGATATCCGGTGCAGGAAGCAGGACACCGTACATTAACGTCTTGAGTCCGTAATGCTCAACCACGGAAGTGCGCGACACTTTTTTAAAGAAGCCAGGTCGGAATACCTGTTTCAGTGCCCATCCCGTATGGTCCGGCCCAAGAGAAAAGAGGAAGGTGGCCCGGGCCTGATATTTGGTCAGCATGCGCACCAGATTCGGCACTCCCTCGCGGGTGCCACGATCGGTGTCAGCGTCGATTTTAAGCGTAAGAAAAGCCACGGTGGATGGGGTACCTGAGAGTGAATATGGTCCGCATCATGCGGTCGGGAACGGGCGATGCCCTCAATGCAAACGGATGCTGCAAAGCGGCGTTACAAGTAAATCAGAGAGTACCTTTCTGCAGAATGAAAGACGCCCATAAACAAGCGCCCCCAGCATCCCAACCGCCCCGAACGCCCGTCTTTTTAATGCATCAATTAGTCCATCAAGGCACGGGCCTCTGCGACTTGGCCGCGGTAAGCATCAAAAATGTTACGCAGCGTGTCGGCCATATCGGTCGTCGGCTGCCAGTGCAACTCATCGCATGTATTGGTGATTTTCGGTACGCGATTTTGAACGTCTTGATATCCTTTGCCATAATAGGCAGCAGAAGTCGTTTCAATCAGCTGCACGTCCTTTGCCGAGTCCGCATATTCTGGATATTCTGCAGCCAGTTTTAGCATCATGTCTGCCAGATCGCGGATTGAGAAATTATTGACAGGATTGCCTATGTTATAGATCTTGCCGCTGGCAACGCCATCCTTGTTGTCGATAATTTTCATTAGAGCATCGATACCGTCATCGATATACGTGAACGCACGTTTTTGATGACCGCCATCGACCAGTGAAATGTTTTCGCCACGCACGATATGTCCGAAAAACTGGGTGACCACACGTGAGCTACCTTCTTTTGGGGTGTGGATCGAATCGAGTCCAGCACCAATCCAGTTGAACGGACGGAACAAGGTAAAATTCAGGCCTTCTTCCATGCCATAGCCCCAGATAACCCGATCCATCAATTGCTTGGCGCAGGAATAAATCCAGCGTGGCTTGTTGATAGGACCGCAAACCAGCTCGGATTCTTCTGGATCAAACTCTTCGTCATGGCACATGCCGTAGACTTCTGAAGTCGATGGAAAAACCAAATGTTTGCCATATTTTGCCGCTGAGCGAACGATCGGTAAATTGGCCTCAAAATCCAGTTCAAAGACACTTAGCGGCTTTTTGACGTAGGTTGACGGCGTGGCAATGGCGACCAGAGGCAAAATGACGTCGCACTTTTTGACGTGGTATTCGACCCATTCTTTATTAATCGTGATGTCGCCTTCAAAGAAGTGCATGCGCGATTTGTAATCTTCATTGTCCAGCAGATCGCGGATGCGGTCTGTCATCATGTCCATACCGTACACGTGCCAGTCGGTAGTGTCCAGAATGCGTTTTGAAAGGTGATGGCCTATGAAGCCGTTAACGCCGAGAATAAGAACTTTTTTCATGGTTGTATCGTGTAATGGGTTGTCATTCTTGTTCGTATCAGGATTTAGGGAAATCGCCCGCAGCTACGTTGCGCTTTTTGGCGCCAGCGTGGCCAGACCGCCGTAGTTCAAATCTAACAAACTGCCTGCATCGGCAGGTTGGTAAACGCGTTGCTGAGACGGTTTTCGTGAGTCCAATCGCTTATTGTTTCATTTACATGGTTTCGCGGCAAATTGTCAAAGAGCGGGGCGACACCGTCAACTTGGTGGTGGTCGACTCACTTATAGCATTGCTTGCAGGGCTTGCGGCGTCACAGGTTCTCCATGCAACGACAAGTGCTTAATAAGCAACGCACGATTGTCGCCGCATATGCCAAAAATACAATTATCCACTACTGCAAGCCCGATAGGCAAATTTGGTGCGGGAAGTGCGGATAAACGGGCACTTTCGATGACGAAAGTGTCACCTCCGATAACCGTCCAGGCACCGGGGTAGGGCGGTGCTACCGCACGATACAGGTTGTACACTATTTGTGCCGGTTGGTGCCAGTCTATCTGGCCGTCTTCTGGCTTTCGCCCGCCGAAATAGCTACCTTGGGCAAGGTTATTCGGTATCGCAGGCGTGGCGCCGGCCAACATCGCTGGCAATGCTTGCCATAACGTTTGCTCAGCCGCCACCACGACTTTCCCAAACACCTCGTGCGCAGTATCGTCCGGCAAAATCGGCACGGACGTTTGGGCGACGATAGTACCGGCGTCCGGTTTAACCGTCATTTCGTGCAAGGTGGCACCTGTTTCGGTTTCGCCATGCAGGACCGCCCAGTTAATTGGCACCCGACCGCGATATTTTGGCAGCAACGAACCATGCATGTTGTATGCACCATGTTTTGCAAGTGCCAACAAGCCTACCGGCAGCATGTGACGGTAATAAAAGCTAAAAATAAAATCAGGCTGTAACGCCGTAATGTGAGCAAGCAACTCTGGATTTGTCGGATCTACCGGAGTGACAACTGGTATATTGTTCTCACGACATAATGCAGCGACCGATTCAAACCAGATAGTCTCTTGCGGGTTATCCTCGTGACTAACCACCAACCCAATATCGACTCCGCGGGCCATCAAGACCTTCAAACATCGAACGCCAACGTTATGATAGGCGAAGACCACTGCTCTCATGCGGCATCCCTGTTGGCGTTGGTATCACGTTCCAGCACCGCCTGAACGACGTAGCGCGGACGTGCGCGTACCTGCTGGTAAATGCGACCCACATATTCACCGACCAGGCCAATCCCAAATAGAATCATGCCCATCAAAAAAAAGTTGATCGCAAACAGTGTAAACACTCCCTGTACCTCTGCGCCAAACAAGAAGCGTCGAAGGAGCAGCAAAATAAATAACGCAGCAGAACCAAACGCCAGGACGATGCCGACGAGCGAAAATAATTGCAGCGGTATCAATGAAAAGCCAGTCACCAGGTCGAAATTCAGGCGGATCAGACTGTACAGCGAGTATTTTGATTCCCCGGCCGAGCGTTCTTCATGCTCAACAGTGATTTCGGTTTGTTTGCGCGCAAAGGTGTACGCCAAGGCCGGTACGAAGGTATTAACTTCTTTGCATTGATTTATCAAGTCAACCACGTTGCGGCCATAAGCGCGCAACATATTGCCTTGATCCGTCATTTTAATATGGGTAATTTTTTCACGTAATTGATTCATCGCCTTAGAGGCAACCGTGCGCCAGACAGAGTCCTGGCGCTGGCGTCGGATTGACCCGACGTAATCGTAACCTTCACGCATCTTAGCCACCAGATTGCCAATTTCTTCCGGCGGGTTTTGAAGATCTGCGTCGAGTGTGACGATGATTTCGCCGCGACTACTTTCAAAACCGGCCAGAATTGCCATGTGCTGACCAAAATTACCGTTGAACAGCACGACACGCGTCACGTCCGGACGCAGACGGAATTGCTCAGCTAATACCGCCGCCGAGCTGTCGCGACTGCCATCATTGACGAAAACAATTTCATAAGATGTACCAAGTGCATCAAGCGCCGGATAGAGGCGATCAAATAGCTGGGCAAGGCCGGATTCTTCGTTATAAACCGGGATGACAACGCTGATTTCAGGTTTCATGAATCTTTTGTAATTTATTTAAGCGCACATTTTACCGCGTCCACTGCGCGTTCGACATCACTGATTTTCATTGCATTAAACATCGGCAAGGTCACGATCAAACGGCCGATTCTTTCTGCGACCGGAAACATGCCTTCTTTAAAGCCGAGCGCACGATACATTGTGAACAGGTGGATTGGCGGATAGTGATAGCCGACACCGACCCCCATCGCCTGCATTTGCTCCATAAAAGTCGCCCGGGCTGGCTTACCGTCGGTGCGTTCTGGCAAGATCAACTGAAAGAGATGCCAATTACTGTTTTGGAAATCGGGGATCGGCAATTCGGCACCATATTTTTCGGTGAAATCACTACCAAAACAGGCAAAATAATGTTGTGCCAAATGGCGCCTATGGGCTGTGATCGCGTCGATATGGGCGAATTGACCCAGGCCAATCGCCGCGGCGACATCGGTCATATTGAATTTTCCGCCCAAAACGTCGACATCAATCCCATCAAAGCCATTGCGGGTAACGCCTTGCAAACGGTATTTTTCGGCCAGGCGTACTTCTTCAGCGTTATTTAATACCAGGCAACCGCCCTCGGAGGACGTAATATTTTTGTTGGCCTGAAAGCTAAAGGATACAAAGTCACCGAATGCACCAATGCGCTTACCATTCCAAGAGGAGCCAAGTGCCTGGGCAGCATCTTCGACGACGCGTAATTGGTGTTTGTTAGCAATGGCGTACAAACGATCCATATCTATTGGCAAGCCAGCCAGATAGACCGGGATAATGGCTTTGGTCCGCGGTGTAATGGCGGATTCCAGCTTATCAAGGTCGATATTATGCGTAAGCGGGTCGATATCAGCGAACACAGGTGTTGCGCCGGTTTCAATGATCACATTGGCCGTGGCAACCCATGAGATTGGCGTAGTGATGACTTCATCGCCAGCGCCGATACCCGCAATGCGCAATGCAATTTCCATCGTGCATGTCCCGGAGTTAAACGTGCACACCGGGCGACCACCGAAATACGCTGATAACTGGCTTTCAAAAGCCTGAACTTTGGGGCCACTGGTAATCCAGCCGGAGCGTAAGACCTCACCGACGGCAGCGATAGTGTCCTCGTCAATTGTGGGTTTGGAAAATGGGAGAAAAGGCTGTTGGCTCATAGCGATGTGGACCACAATATTTAAAGGTAAAAATGCAAGTGTCAGCGATGCAAATGTCAGCGATATCTAATGCAAAGCGAACCAATGGTCGGGTGCCTGGCGCCTAAACACCAGGGACTGAAGACGGGCGAAGCATGCAACGATCAAGGGAGTTGATTTCAGTCGCGCCTATACTCTGGCGCAACAAGTTATCGGTATATTAACTACGCGTCAATAACACTACGCCCACAATGATCACACCAATTCCCATGATACGCTGCGCAGAAATCGCTTCACCCAAAAAATACCATGCGCCAATCGCGCTGACGATATAGCCTAGCGAAAGCAACGGGTAGGCAATAGTTACGTCAACCCGCGACAGCCCGATGATCCACACTCCGACCGAGATAACATAGCAGGTCAAGCCGCCGAGTATCGGCAGTTGCGTGATTAACTTGATGCCGGTAGGGAACCAGTTCTCACTCGTCAAATGAATAGCGCCCACGGCATTGGTGCCGGCTTTCAGTAGCAACTGCGCCAAAGCATTGAGAAATACACCGGTCAAAATAAAACCGAACGTCGTGATGGTCATCGCTTATTCCTTTGGTGCAGAGGCCGCAGCAGATGGATTAACGCTCGCATCAGGTGCCGCTGCTGGTGCTAACGCAGACCTGGCCGTCTCAGGTGCCGAAGTATTTTGGCTCATCTCTGCATCAGATGTCCTGGATGGATCGGGCTTCTCGCCGGGCTTCAGCATCGCGTTGGTCACGACTACACGGCGTGGATCTTGGGCAATCACCCGCATAGGTAAACCGCGTTCCTTCAATTCGAGGTAATTTTCTGGCCGAATGATGGCAACATCTTTTTTGCCTGCTGCGTGGTCTGCGGTCCATTTGATCGCAAAGGCATTCAATGTTGGAATCCACAATTGCGGCTCCTGCGTCAGGCCGAACTCCAGCTCATCCATATGCTGGACCATGATCATGGTTCGGCGTAGATAGAACGGCAGCGCTTGTTCATACTTGCCGACGACGTAAAGAGGCGTTTCAGGGGTTAATTCGGCTTGAATTGCTGGCACCAGATTGACTCCAGCCGAATAGCGACCTTGCGGATCGTGCCCGTACATCAGCAGTTGTCCGCCCACAAAACCACTGGCAGCTAGCGCCACAATCGCCCATTCTTTCTGGCGACGTGAGAGCAATAGCGCGGCGATTGCACCGATACAGGCAATGACCGATGCTGCAAATACCCACGGTACATGCGCCGCCATTAACGGTTGCGAGAACGCATCCTTTGCCAGCGCTGGAATCTTCCAAGCAAGCGCGACGCCGATTGCGCCCGGTATCAACAATAGCAGCGCAGAGGCATTGATCGCCTTGTTTGAGGCGTTATCCAGATGACAGGCAATCAGCAACGCCAGCGACGGGAAAATCGGCAGAATGTACGATGGCAACTTTGAATCGGAAATGCTGAAGAACACAAAGATGAATAGCGTCCAGACCAGCAATAGTTTTTTAGGCTGAAAGCCGGACGAAGCGCTGCGCTCATGCGCGCCATTCCATAGGCTCTGAAACAGCACGCCTAGCCAAGGAATAATGCCCAGCAATAGAATTGGCACGAAGTAGTACGGTGGACCATAACGGTGGTGAATCTTGCTGGTGAAGCGCTGAAACTGCTCATGAATAAAGAAGAACTGAGGAAACTCTGGATTTTTTAGCGTGATCAGAACGAACCATGGCGTAGTAATAACAAAGAACAACACCAGTCCTTTGAGCAGATGCAGACGTTTCCAGATTGACCAGTCGCGTGAAAACAGCGTGTAAAGGATCAGCACTGCGCCCGGCAACAGCAGTCCTATCAGACCTTTGGACAATACTGCTAGTGCCATACCGGCCCAGCACACCAGCATCCAGTTACGTTGCTGCAAGGTAGTAGTCTCGCTACGCTGCGCCAATAGTAACCCGCACAGCGATAGCGTCATCATGCCAGCCAGACCCATGTCCAGCGTGTTGATATGACCCAATCCCGCCCAAAGAAAGCTTGATCCCAGCACCAGTGCTGCAAAAAAGCCGACACGCTCTGAAAAGACTTTTCGGCCAGTGAACGCGACCAGCACAACGCCTAGCAAACCGCATAAACCGGTCCACAACCGTGCTTGCCACTCGCCCAGACCGAATATCTCAAAGGTAAGCGCGTTCATCCAGGTTTGTAGCGGCGGTTTCTCAAAATATTTGATGCCATTTAACCGCAATGTAATCCAATCACCGGTGGCAACCATTTCACGCGCCATTTCGGCGTAGCGTCCTTCGTCGGTCGGCACCAGCGTCCGTGCACCCAACATGTAGCACCAGATGATACAAAACAAGAAAAACAGACCCCAGACAAAGGTTTTGGATTTATGCAGTTCACGCATCTTGAGCGGGTTCCTTGGTGGTTGTGGTTGGATCGACTATGTCGAAAATTAATGCGAGCGCGACCTTGCGGCCTTCAGCCATTAAAATATTGTACGTACGGCAAGCTGCCTGATTATCCATGCACTCGACGCCGATGCGTCTGGCGGTCAGAGCCGTTGTCAATTTGGGATGGACAAAGCGCTGGCGCTTGCCAGTTCCTAAAATCACGACGTCTGGATCAGTGCTGCCGATATGCGCGAAATGCTCCGGATCAAGTCGATCAAAGCTGCGAACCGGCCAGGCTACTGGCGGCATTTCGGGCAAGACCAGAAGACTGTAATTAAAACGCACCAAATTGATGTCGACACCGTCGTCGTCATAAGCGGTTACTGTCTGGTATTGCTGCGTGGCTGTGTGATGAAGCTTCATAGTCTGATTCTCCGCGTGATTGACTGAAATTAGACCGTCGGCAGTCCGCCAATTCCGTAAAAAGGAAAATAAAGTGCTGCATTGTAGCGTTTTCCGTGAGCAAGAACGTGCTATTACGTGATAATTCGATTGATAAAGCTTCACGCTTTCGGCAAAATGGGGAGTTCTGGTCGGTTTTCCGTGCCGCTTGGGTCCGCGATGAGCGTCGTGATTAGTTTAAGAGATTGAGGCACCGTTGGTCAGGCTATACCTTTAGCCTTTTGTTTGCCGCTATTTAAAAGTTAGACTAATAGAGTGATAGTCGCGCCAAAGCCATTCAGCTCAGTTATTTTGGGTATGACATCATGGATAAACGTGGTAATAACGTATTCAGTACGAAATTATTCAGCACGATCAGGAGTGCTGTCAACTTCCGCCACGCGCTGAGACATAGACGACTAGCCGTAAGTAAATGTAAATTTGCTATCAAATAACAAGGATTGCGCTGTGCGAACGATTAAAAAATCAAAAAAGTTGGATGACGTTTGCTACGATATCCGTGGACCGGTGCTGGAAAAAGCGCGGCAAATGGAAGAGGAAGGTCAAAAAATTATCAAATTGAACATCGGCAATCTCGCGGTGTTCGGTTTTGAGCCGCCCGACGAAATCGTTCAGGATATGATCCGCAATATGGGTAACGCCGCGGGTTACACGGATTCAAAAGGCATGTTCGCCCCACGCAAGTCCGTCATGCATTACACCCAGCAAAAGAACATTCAGGGCGTGACCATAGACGATATTTATCTTGGAAATGGTGCTTCGGAACTGATCGTCATGAGTATGAACGCGCTACTCAATACCGGCGACGAAGTACTGGTGCCTTCGCCTGACTATCCTCTATGGACTGCTGCCGTAAGCCTCTCGGGGGGTATTCCGCGCCACTATATCTGCGATGAGAAGGCCGATTGGTTTCCTGATATCGCTGATATAAAAAATAAAATCAACGCCAACACGCGCGCGATTGTTGTCATTAATCCCAATAATCCGACCGGCGCTTTATATCCGGATGCGCTATTGCAAGAAATTGTGGATTTGGCACGTGAGCATCAATTGATTATTTTCGCGGATGAAATTTACGACAAAGTACTTTACGACGGGCACACACATACGTCGATGGCATCACTGGCCGACGATGTGCTGTTTATAACCTTCAACGGCTTATCCAAAAACTACCGGTCCTGTGGCTATCGTGCCGGATGGATGGTTGTATCAGGTGAAAAACGCCACGCAAAGAGTTATATTGAAGGCCTGAACATGCTGGCTTCGATGCGTTTATGTGCCAACGCGCCCGGGCAATATGCGATTCAGACGGCACTGGGCGGCTATCAGAGTATCAATGATTTGGTGGGGCCGGGCGGGCGCTTGACGCGTCAGCGCGACATGGCTCATAAATTACTGACCGATATTCCGGGTGTTACCTGCGTCAAGCCAAAGGCGGCGCTGTACATGTTCCCCCGGCTTGATCCGCAAATGTACCCGATTGCCGATGATCAGGATTTTGCCTATCAGTTGCTGGCAGAAGAGCGCGTGCTGGTGGTGCAGGGAACCGGCTTCAATTGCCCGACGCAGGATCATTTTCGGGTAGTATTTTTGCCCAATATCGATGATTTAGAGGTGTCGGTTGGGCGCATTGCGCATTTTCTGGAAGGCTACCGCAAGCGGCACGGTAATATGTAAAAACAGTTAGCTGCGAAGTCATCCTTGAAAAGTTGATCTTGCATGGCAGCGCCTGAAAACATTTACTATCCGATCAGATAGATGGTCGATCCAGTAGCCGATCAGATCACATGGCATATATTAAGCGCGGCAAATTAAGCGCGCAAGATCATTCAGGATGACGCTGCGCGATTTTTCACCCCATTGAGACGGACCGTGTGCCGTTTCGATAATAGAATTTTTTACAGATAGTTGAGATTATGAAATCCATCAAGGTAGGTTTGCTCGGTATAGGCACCGTCGGTTCGGGCACGTTCAATGTTTTAAAACGTAATCAACAAGAGATCGCAGCGCGCGCCGGGCGAGGCATTGAAATTACGATGGTGGCTGACCTGAACGTCGAGCGCGCCAGAGAACTGACGAACGGCGAAGTTGAGGTCGTCAGTGACGCCAATCTGGTGATCAACAATCCTGATATCGACATCGTCATTGAATTGATTGGCGGTTACGGTATTGCCAAGGATCTGGTACTAAAGGCAATCGCCAACGGCAAGCATGTCGTTACGGCTAACAAAGCTCTGATCGCAACGCACGGTAACGAGATATTCAAGGCTGCGCAAGAGAAAGGCGTGATTGTAGCGTTTGAAGCTGCGGTCGCGGGCGGCATTCCGATCATCAAGGCGCTGCGTGAAGGGTTAACCGCTAATCGCATTGAGTGGATTGCAGGCATCATCAACGGCACTACCAATTTTATCCTGTCGGAAATGCGCGATAAAGGGCTGGATTTTGACGTGGTGCTAAAAGAAGCGCAGCGACTGGGTTATGCGGAAGCGGATCCGACTTTCGATATTGAAGGCGTCGATGCTGCGCACAAATTAACCATCATGGCCGCCATCGCCTTTGGCATTCCCGTACAATTCGCAAAAGCGCATGTGGAAGGCATCACCAGTTTACAAGCCACTGATATTCGCTACGCGGAACAACTCGGTTATCGTATTAAGCTTTTGGGTATTGCTAAACGTACCGCAGCAGGGGTTGAGTTGCGCGTGCATCCGACTTTAGTACCTGCAAGTCGATTGATTGCCAACGTGGAAGGCGCGATGAATGCGGTGCTGGTACGCGGCGACGCTGTTGGTGAAACGCTATATTACGGCAAAGGCGCAGGTTCTGAGCCAACTGCTTCAGCAGTGATTGCAGATTTGGTCGACATCACACGATTGGCGACCGCTGACCCGGAACATCGCGTTCCGCATCTGGCGTTTCAGCCGGACGCCATGACTGACATACAGATTTTGCCGATGTCGGAAATCACCACCAGTTACTATTTGCGCATGCGCGTCACAGACGAGACTGGCGTGCTGGCCGATGTGACCCGCATCCTTGCCGATTCGTTGATTTCTATCAGCGCGATGCTGCAAAAAGAACCGGCGGAGGGCGAAACCCGTACCGATATCATCATGCTCACACATCAGACGCAGGAAAAAAATGTCGAAGCTGCGATAGCAAAAATCGAAGCATTGGCGACGGTGGTTGGCGCAGTGACCAAGATAAGACTTGAAGAGCTAAATTAAGTGTCGAAGCCAGCGATTGCTGGCTTTTTTTTCGCCGGTTGATCCTTCACGAGTGGGGGCTTAAGGAATAGTATGCGTAGATTATTGACGGCTTTAATTTTTGTGTTGCCACTGACGGCTTTTGCCGAGGCTGCTGATCCATGTAAAACGCAGAACAACACTATGGAAATTAATGCGTGTGGTCAGAAACAGTTCGAACAAGGCGATAAAGCGCTGAATCAAGCTTACCAGGCATTGCTAAAAAAACTGTCAACAAAAGACACGCCCGACTACCGCAATTCGGTCATTCGGCCGTACGTTATTACAGCGCAGCGTGCCTGGATCACTTTCCGGGAAAATGACTGCAAAGGGCTTTATACCTATAACGAGGGAGGTACGCTGCGAAATGTCATTTACCTCACCTGTATGACCGACCATGCGGCGCAACGTACTAAGGACTTGAAGGCTTTTACTTCTCAAGAGCAGTAAATAATGATCGATATGAGCCACGGCTTTAGTAACACGGTGGCGCTACGATTAGTGTAATTTTCTGAATAAAACGATGACGCTATGGCTGTCGTTTTTATGCACGTAGGTATCAATTGGAACTTATCGTTGGTAAACCCTGGCGTTGCGTGGGAGGATTTTGGTTGTTTCATAATGTTGCATATAAAAGTTTCAATTTTTGTCAGTGGAACATTTAATGAAACATTTAATGAAACAATTTAATCATTCCTTTTGGTTTTCATTATTTCCATCAATACGATCCGTTTCCTAAGTCATTGATTTCGATATTTATTTTCTAGACTCGAAACACTACAGCGCTGAAGTAATCTCGCTTGGCACATTGATTGCTCTGTAACCGGAAAGCCCCGGTGCAAATCTCTGCACGCAATGATTTTAAATTCTAAATTTGCCATCCATCAGGAGAAGACATGAGTCAATATTCCGCAGGTGCTGCCTTTCGCAAAGCGATGTCCGAAGAATCCCCTTTGCAAGTGGTTGGCGCGATCAATGCCAACCATGCTTTATTGGCTAAACGTGCTGGTTTCAAAGCGATTTACCTATCTGGTGGCGGTGTCGCCGCCGGCTCATTGGGCTTGCCCGATCTGGGCATTTCCAATTTGGACGACGTGCTGACCGATGTGCGTCGTATCACCGATGTCTGCGACCTGCCGCTTTTAGTGGATGTGGATACCGGTTTCGGTTCCAGTGCCTTCAATGTGGCACGTACCGTCAAATCAATGATCAAGTTCGGTGCGGCAGCGATCCACATCGAAGATCAGGTCGGTGCCAAACGCTGCGGTCATCGTCCTAACAAAGAAATCGTCAGCAAGCAGGAAATGGTTGACCGTATCAAAGCAGCAGTCGATGCCCGTACTGACGATAATTTTGTCATCATGGCGCGTACTGATGCGCTGGCAGTCGAGGGGTTTGATTCAGCACTGGACCGTGCGATGGCTTGCGTCGAAGCTGGTGCCGACATGACCTTCCCGGAAGCGATTACTGAGTTGTCGATGTATCAAAAATTTGCTGCTGCAGTCAAGGTGCCGGTATTAGCTAATATCACCGAATTCGGCTCTACACCTTTGTTTACATTAGAAGAATTGAAGTCAGCCGATGTCGGCTTGGTCCTGTATCCATTGTCTGCCTTCCGCGCAATGAACAAGGCCGCTGAAAACGTCTACAACGCAATCCGCCGCGACGGCACGCAAAAGAACGTGGTCGATACCATGCAAACGCGCATGGAATTGTATGACCGGATCAATTACCACGATTTTGAGCAGCATCTGGATGCCTTGTTTGCGGCCCAGAAAAAATAATCCAGCACAATAAGAACGACTGATCACTTTCAATATTTTCTATCAGGATACAAAAAATGAGTGAAGCCCAAATAACCCCTTTCAAGCCAAAAAAATCCGTAGCGCTGTCCGGCGTGACCGCTGGTAATACTGCGCTATGTTCGGTCGGCAAAACTGGCAATGATTTGCATTACCGTGGTTACGACATCCTGGATATCGCAGGAACCTGCGAATTCGAAGAAATTGCCTATTTACTCGTCCACGGCAAGTTGCCAACAGCGGCCGAACTAAAGGGTTACAAAGCCAAACTAAAATCCATGCGCGGCTTGCCAGCCAGCGTCAAGGCCGCGCTTGAAGCGTTGCCTGCCGCATCGCACCCGATGGACGTGATGCGTACCGGCGTTTCGGTACTTGGCTGCACGTTGCCTGAGAAAGACGATCACAACGCACCGGGTGCACGCGATATCGCTGATCGCCTGATGGCATCGTTCGGCTCCATGTTGTTGTACTGGTATCACTTCAGCACCAACGGCAAGCGCATCGAAGTTGAGACCGATGACGAATCTATCGGCGGTCATTTCCTGCACCTGTTGCATGGCGTGAAGCCATCTGCCGAATGGGAAAAAGCGATGCACATTTCGCTTAATCTTTATGCAGAACATGAATTCAATGCCTCGACGTTCACCTCACGCGTGATCGCTGGCACAGGTTCGGATATCTACTCAGCAATCACCGGCGGCATCGGCGCCTTGCGCGGCCCTAAACACGGTGGCGCGAACGAAGCCGCTTTCGAAATCCAGAAGCGTTATGACAATCCGGACGAAGCAGAAGCCGACATCCGTAAGCGCGTAGAGAACAAGGAAGTCGTGATCGGCTTCGGTCATCCGGTCTACACCGTATCGGATCCGCGTAACAAGGTCATCAAGGAAGTCGCCCGCAATTTGTCGGAAAATGCTGGTTCAACCACAATGTTTGACATCGCCGAACGTCTTGAAACCGTGATGTGGGAAGTCAAAAAAATGTTCCCTAATCTGGACTGGTTCTCGGCCGTTTCTTACCATATGATGGGTGTACCAACTGCGATGTTTACACCGTTGTTCGTGATTTCCCGCACGTCGGGTTGGGCTGCGCATGTGATCGAGCAACGTATCGATAACAAGATTATCCGTCCATCGGCGAATTATGTCGGACCAGACGATTTAGAGTTCGTACCTATCGGCGAGCGCTAATTCCCGGAGAGTCAGCCGCGCTGAATATGGGTTGTGTGCACAATTCAGCGCGTCTACAATTGACTCGCAGTCATGCCAATAAAACGTTCAGGAATATCTATTCTGGCTGCCTTGCAGTCCGGATGGATGCAAGACCCAGTAAAGCCTGCCCCAGATCATTTCCTTCTTCCCGGACTGAGCCATGAATACAGCAAACCGCAAACCCCTTCCCGGTACCAAACTAGATTTCTTCGATACGCGGGCCGCGGTCGATGCAATCACGCCTGGCGCTTACGACAAACTGCCTTACACATCACGCGTGCTGGCCGAGAACCTCGTGCGCCGCTGCGATCCTGCGACGCTGACCGACTCCCTGAAGCAGTTCATTGAACGCAAGCGCGATCTGGACTTCCCGTGGTTTCCAGCGCGTGTCGTATGTCATGACATCCTCGGTCAGACCGCACTGGTCGATCTTGCCGGTCTGCGTGACGCTATTGCCGCACAAGGCGGTGACCCGTCGCTGGTCAATCCGGTCGTACCAACCCAACTGGTTGTGGACCACTCGTTAGCGGTCGAGCGCGGTGGTTTCGATAAAGACGCGTTCGAAAAAAACCGCGCTATCGAAGACCGCCGTAACGAAGATCGTTTTGACTTCATCAACTGGACCAAGAAGGCGTTCAAGAACGTCGATGTGATTCCGCCGGGCAATGGCATCCTGCACCAGATCAACCTGGAGCGCATGTCGCCAGTTGTACAAGTCAAAGACGGTATTGCATTTCCCGACACGCTGATCGGTACCGACAGCCACACACCAATGGTCGATGCGTTAGGTGTGCTTGCCATCGGCGTCGGCGGTCTGGAAGCCGAAAGCGTCATGTTAGGCCGCGCGTCCTGGATGCGTCTGCCCGACATCATCGGTGTTGCGCTGAGCGGTAAGCCGCAGCCGGGCATCACAGCGACGGATATCGTACTGGCGTTGACCGAGTTTTTGCGTGCGCAGAAGGTCGTGTCCTCTTATCTTGAGTTCTACGGTGAAGGTGCGTCTCACCTGACTCTAGGCGACCGCGCCACGATCTCGAATATGGCACCGGAGTTTGGTTCCACTGCAGCGATGTTTTACATTGATGAGCAAACTATCAAGTACCTGAAGCTCACCGGTCGTGACGACGAGCTGGTCAAATTGGTCGAACTGTATGCGAAAGAAACCGGCCTGTGGGCGGATAGCCTGAAGAACGCGGAATATGAACGCGTCATTAATTTTGACCTGTCTTCAGTTGTACGTAATATCGCTGGACCATCCAATCCGCACAGCCGCGTGCCGACCTCCGAACTGGCTGCACGTGGCATCAGTGGCAAGGTAGAGAACGAACCCGGTCTGATGCCAGACGGTGCCGTCATCATCGCCGCCATCACCAGTTGCACCAACACCAACAATCCGCGCAACATGATTGCTGCTGGTTTGTTAGCTCGCAACGCCAACGCCCGTGGCCTGACGCGTAAGCCGTGGGTAAAAAGCTCGCTGGCACCTGGTTCCAAGACAGTTAAGCTGTATTTGGAAGAAGCCCAATTGTTGTCGGAACTAGAAACACTTGGCTTCGGTGTTGTGGCCTTTGCCTGCACCACATGCAACGGCATGAGCGGCGCGCTGGACCCGGTTATTCAGAAAGAAGTGCTGGACCGCGATCTGTACGCTACCGCTGTCCTGTCCGGAAACCGTAACTTTGACGGTCGTATTCATCCTTACGCCAAGCAAGCGTTTCTGGCTTCACCGCCATTGGTAGTGGCTTACGCGATTGCCGGTACGATTCGTTTCGACATTGAGAAAGATGTGCTCGGACTTGACGCCGCCGGCCAACCCGTGACGCTGAAAGACATCTGGCCGTCTGACGAAGAAATCGATGCAATCGTTGCTTCTAGTGTCAAGCCGGAACAATTCCGCAAGGTGTACGAGCCGATGTTTGCCGTAGTTGCCGATAATGGCGAAAAAGTCAGCCCCCTGTACGACTGGCGCCCACAAACCACCTACATCCGTCGTCCACCGTATTGGGAAGGCGCGTTGGCTGGGGAGCGTACGATGACAGGCATGCGTCCGTTGGCCGTATTGGGCGACAACATCACCACCGATCATCTGTCGCCATCGAACGCCATCATGCTCGATAGCGCAGCCGGTGAGTATTTGCACAAAATGGGTTTGCCTGAGGAAGACTTTAACTCTTACGCCACCCATCGCGGCGATCACCTGACCGCGCAGCGCGCCACCTTCGCCAATCCAACCCTGAAAAACGAAATGGTGCTGGAAAACGGCAAGGTCAAAGCAGGATCGCTGACCCGCGTAGAGCCGGAAGGAAAAATCACCCGCATGTGGGAAGCGATTGAGGTTTACATGGAGCGCAAGCAACCGCTGATCATCATCGCCGGTGCGGACTACGGTCAGGGTTCGTCGCGTGACTGGGCTGCCAAAGGCGTCCGTCTGGCCGGTGTTGAGGCCATCGCAGCGGAAGGTTTTGAGCGTATTCACCGTACCAATCTGGTCGGCATGGGCGTGATGCCATTAGAGTTCAAGCCAGGCGTCAATCGTCTGACTTTGAACATCGACGGCACCGAAACCTTTGACGTGATTGGTAAACGTACACCACGTACCACGCTGACATTGGTCATAAATCGTAAGAACGGTGAGCGATTGGAAGTGCCGGTAACCTGCCGTCTGGATACCGCAGAAGAAGTGTCGATCTACGAAGCTGGCGGCGTACTGCAACGGTTCGCTCAGGACTTTCTTGAGTCGTCGGTAGCTGCCTGAAGTACTTTGTAGCTGCATCAAAATTGTGATGCTGTGCGGTGCAGGAATGTGCCGCACAGACTAACCAGGACCATATGACCATGACTCACGCACCCCAGATTAAAATACCCGCCACCTACATGCGTGGCGGTACCAGCAAAGGTGTGTTTTTCCGCCTGCAAGACTTACCCGAGGCAGCGCAGGTGCCCGGCGCAGCACGCGATGCATTGTTATTACGCGTCATTGGTAGCCCAGACCCTTACGGCAAGCAGATTGATGGCATGGGTGCCGCCACCTCAAGTACCAGCAAGACAGTTATCCTATCCACAAGCGGCAAGCCCGATCACGATGTCGATTACCTGTTTGGTCAGGTCGCCATCGATAAAGCCTTTGTCGACTGGAGCGGTAACTGCGGCAATCTGTCCGCTGCGGTGGGTTCTTTTGCGATCAGTAACGGCTTGGTTGAAGCCGATCGGATTCCGCAAAACGGCATGGCGACGGTACGTATCTGGCAGGCAAATATCTCCAAAACCATCATCGCACATGTGCCCATCACGGACGGCGCGGTGCAAGAAACCGGCGATTTCGAGTTGGATGGCGTCACGTTCCCTGCGGCGGAGGTCCAACTTGAATTTATATCCCCGGCAGCAGATGAAGAGGGAGCTGGTGGATCAATGTTCCCTACTGGCAATCTGACTGATGAGCTTGAGGTTCCGGGTGTTGGTACGTTAACCGTCACCATGATCAATGCTGGCATTCCGACCATCTTCGTGAACGCCGAAGCTATTGGTTACACCGGCATTGAGCTACAAGACGCGATCAATGGCGATCCTAAAGCACTGGCAATGTTTGAGACTATTCGCGCCCATGGTGCAGTGCGCATGGGTCTCATCCAGCATGTCGATGAGGCCGCCAATCGGCAACACACGCCAAAGGTAGCCTTCGTCGCCAAGCCAGCTGGCTATATTTCGTCCAGTGGCAAACCGGTCGGCGCGGGTGATATCGATTTGTTGGTGCGGGCGATGTCCATGGGCAAACTGCATCACGCCATGATGGGCACGGCAGCCGTCGCTATCGGTACTGCCGCAGCGATACCCGGCACATTGGTGAATCTTGCCGCTGGCGGTGGCGCGTTAAGTGCAGTACGTTTTGGGCATCCATCAGGTACCTTGCGGGTGGGTGCAGAAGCTAGTAAGAACAACGACGAATGGACTGTTACCAAGGCCATCATGAGCCGTAGTGCCCGGGTGTTAATGGAGGGTTGGGTCCGTGTGCCTGGAGATGCGTTCTGAAATTGGAATGTTACGCAGGGTGTGCCTGCGTGAATCAACTTGTGGGGTAAACCGTAAGGCAATGCATTCGCCTTTGCGCTTTACCCCGCAAGCATATATACAAGTTGTGATACACAAGTTGTGATGCGGCTTTATTGCACATGACAGCATTAAAGCGCCTGTGATTCAGCGCTAAACGCTGGCTGACAGCGTAGGGCGTTATACATCATCTTAAATTACCTTAAGCGACGACGTTTTAACGCTTACTCCAAATTTTGTACCTGTTCCCGCATTTGATCAATCAACAATTTCAACTCCATAGAAGCGTCTGCTAACTCTTTGATCGCGGCTTTTGAGCCAACCGTGTTCGCCTCACGATTTAGTTCCTGCATCATGAAATCAAGACGTTTGCCAACCTGGCCACCTTTTTTGAGAATATGCCGGGTTTCGGTTAAATGTGCGCCTAGCCGTGACAACTCTTCAGCGATATCAATGCGAATACCGTAAAGAGTGACCTCTTGCCGGATTCTGTCCATTGCTTCATCCCGCGATAAACCAGAAGTCTGCGCCGTTGTCTGACCCGCGTTAGCGCCAGAATCCGGTTGCGCAAAGCCTAACGCCTCCTGCATGCGTGCAATCGCTTTCTGCTGGAATTGTGCGATAACCAGTGGAACCAGTGGCGTGATGCGCTGAACGATAATTTCCATCGCATCAATGCGCGCCACGAGCGTCGCCGTTAGCGCAGCGCCTTCTCGGGCGCGTGAGTCAACAAAAGCGGCGAGGGCAATTGCCATTGTCGCCTGCACGTCAGCATGCAACGTGTCCTGACTAATTACGATTTCCTCGATCACGCCCGGCCAGCGTAGCAATTCTCCAACAGAAAGTGGACTTGCCTCACCAAATTGCTTTTGTACTGTATTTTGCAGTTCGGCTAAAGAAGCCAACAAGGTGGTATTGAGTGCTTGCGTGTTCTCGTTGCCCGCTTTGCGTCCAAAACTTAGACGACATTCGACTTTACCGCGACTGATATGCGCCATAATCGCCTCCCGCAACGCTGGCTCAAGTGCTCTGAGGTCGTCGTTAATACGGAATTGCAAATCTAAAAAACGTGAGTTGACGCTTTTTAGTTCAATGGTGATGGTGCCTGCGGTGCTTTGAGCGGTATTGACGGCATAGCCGGTCATGCTACAGATAGTCAAAATATGGTCCTTTTTGATTCTTGTTTACAATTTTACGAATTATCAAGACAATCTCAGGCAAGTAGCAAATTGCTGGCTTAAACCAATCAAGGAACAAGGATAGTATGGCAGCACAAACCAATGCCCCACTGCCTGACGGACTGAAGCTTGCTGGATATCGCATTGTAAAGAAAATTGCTTCCGGTGGGTTCAGTATTGTCTATCTTGCTTATGACGAGGAGGGTAATGCCGTCGCCATAAAAGAATATCTGCCGAGTTCGCTGGCCTTGCGCCAGTGGGGTGAGTTGGCGCCCGCAATTCCGCCAGAAAATTTACCGATATTCCGGATTGGTCTGAAATGTTTTTTTGAGGAAGGGCGGGCACTCGCCCATATTTCCCATCCCAACGTCGTTAGTGTGCTGAATTTTTTTCGCGCAAATGAGACCGTTTATATGGTGATGGCGTATGAGTCCGGGCGCTCTTTGCAGGAGCATATTTTGCGGCGTCGGGACCGTGGCGAAAAGCCGCTGGTTTCCGAAAAATTTATTCGTGAAATGTTTCGTCAGGTGATGAATGGCTTGCGCGAAGTGCATACACACAAGCTGCTTCATCTGGATATCAAGCCAGCGAATATCTATTTGCGCGCAGACGGCACGCCCATTTTGCTGGATTTTGGTGCTGCCCGTCAGACGTTACGTACCGATTCTCCTAAGTTATATCCCATGTACACGCCCGGTTTTGCGCCTGCCGAGTTATACGAGAAGAATGGCAATCTAGGCCCCTGGACTGATATATATAGTATCGGCGCGTCCATCTTTGCCTGCATGGCCGGCGCACCACCGCAACCAGTGGATCAGCGCAAAATTGACGATAAAATGGAAAGCCATTTCCGCACTCTAAGCGATATATATTCCGTCGAATTAATTCAATTGGTTCGGTGGAGCTTGATGATTGATCCATTGCAACGTCCGCAAAGTGTGTTTGCATTGCAGCGGGCGCTCATGGCACCAGCGCAGATAGAGAAAGTAGGGAGTTGGAAACGGGTTTGGCGCAAATTACGCGCCACATTCTTCTCCCCCTTAAAATTGCGGCAATTTCGCCGTTCGGCACCGGCTGTAGGCGATACTATTCAGGAAAATACGCAATGATGGTCGCAACGAAGGGGCTTGAACCCAGACGCCCCGGTTACCGTCGGAGACCGCCCATTTGGTATTAGTTGTTTGATCGTCTGTTTGCACACTGCGCTTCGGCGCTTCTCTTATCAACCAAACGAGCGCGCATGCGATTTTCAGTTTATCAAGAAAGCAATATTGGTGGACGCAAGGTCAATCAGGACAGGATGGGATATAGCTTCACGCGTGAAGCTTTGTTACTGTTATTAACCGATGGCATGGGGGACACTTACACGGCGAAATCGCCGCCAGCATTACCATGCACACCATCGGAACGTTATTCAAAAAAACCGCGCAACCTTATATCAAAAATCCGGACCTGTTTCTTAAAGAAAGCTTCCTCGCCGCGCACATGGCAATTCATAACTATTGCGAGGCGCACAATTTACCCGAGACCCCGCGCACCACAGTCGTCGCCTGCCTGATTCAACATAACAGCGCTTCCTGGGCGCATTGCGGAGACTCACGCCTGTATTGGATGCGGCGCGGCCGAATTCGCGAGCGCACCCGGGATCACTCGCGTATCGAGATGCTGATTGCGCTGGGCAAAGCCGACCCAGCAAAGCGTGCCACACATCCCGATCGGAATAAGTTGTTCAACTGCTTGGGAGCAGATCAAGTACCGAAGGTTGAATTGTCCCGGCCTGTTAGCTTGCAAGCGGGTGATGTCATGCTACTTTGCTCGGATGGGTTATGGTCCATGTTACCCGACCATGAGTTGGTGAAATTTTTTCAAAATGACATTATTTCTAACGTAATTCCAGCGTTGATTCGCAGCGCCGTCAGCATTGCCGGTAAAAGAAGCGATAATGTCACCGCGTTGGCGATGTTGTGGGAAGGCACTGGCAATGCCGATGCACAATCAACTTACACGCCCTCAACAGGAATATTGACAGATGCCTTGCCAAAGGCTCGCTTGCCGACGACAATTCTGTCCTCGGAAAATGCTTCCTCCTCAATAGCCCACGCCAACGACATCCTAAATGATGCCGAGATTGCAAAGCGACAGAAGAAATCCGGGGCGCTATGGAACAATCTGCGGCAGCGATCAGTAGCCTCGTTTCCCAAAATATTACCAAGGAATAACAATGCTTTCTGCATCAAATATAATTTCTCGTCCCAGTGGCCGTGCCGCAGACGCCTTGCGCGCGGTGCGCCTCACCCGTAATTACACCAAGCATGCTGAAGGCTCCGTGTTGATTGAATTTGGCGATACCAAAGTCATCTGCACGGCAAGCCTGTCCGATAAAGTCCCTGGCTTTCTAAAAGGCAAGGGGCAGGGCTGGTTAACGGCGGAGTACGGCATGCTGCCGCGTTCCACTAACACCCGCATGGATCGTGAAGCCGCACGCGGCAAACAATCAGGTCGCACGCAAGAGATACAGCGGCTGATCGGTCGTTCTTTGCGCGCTGCATTCGATCTCGAAGCATTCGGCGAGCGAACCTTGCATCTCGATTGCGATGTCATTCAGGCCGATGGCGGAACCCGGACAGCGGCGATCACCGGTGCAATGGTGGCGGCGTACGACGCATTTTCTACGCTGGTTGACAGTAAAGTGATCGCCGCGATGCCGCTGAAAAATTTTGTTGCTGCAATTTCGGTCGGCGTGGTTCAGGGCTCGCCGGTACTGGATCTGGATTATCTGGAAGACTCCGGCTGCGACACCGACATGAATGTGGTAATGACCGATGCTGGTCATTTCATTGAAGTGCAAGGCACAGCAGAGGGCGTCGCATTTGATCGCTCAGCGTTGAATAGCTTGCTGGATCTGGCGCAAAACGGTATCGGCCAGTTAATCGCCATGCAGCGCGAAGTGTTGGGCTTGGCCGCATAAGAGGGCGAGGGCTTCAACCCACAAAATCGCTCTCTGGTAACCTATGTCGTTCAGCGGTGCGAGCGCATCGCTTTCTCCCTTTTACTTTTTGCCACTATTTATGTCACGTCCACTAGTTTTAGCCTCCAATAACGCTGGAAAATTAAAAGAATTTGGGCAATTACTCGCGCAAGTGGGGTTCGACGTGCATCCGCAAGGCGAATTTAACGTCCCTGAAGCGGATGAGCCTTATTTTACTTTTGTCGAAAATGCACTAACAAAGGCGCGCCATGCCGCCCGCTTTACGGGTTTGCCCGCTTTGGCTGATGATTCTGGCGTTTGCGTTAATGCATTGCACGGCGCGCCCGGTGTTCTATCGGCGCGTTACGCTGGCGAACCCAAATCCGATGCAGAAAACAATCGCAAGTTGATAGCAGACCTCGCTGCGCATGACGACAAATCGGCTTATTATTATTGCGTACTCGTATATGTTCGTCACGCCGATGATCCACAGCCAATTATCGCAGATGGCAGTTGGCACGGAGAAATCATTGCAACCCCGCGCGGCGCGGCAGGCTTTGGCTATGATGCGCATTTTTTGTTATCCGAACTTGGAAAAACCGCCGCTGAACTAACATCCGCCGAAAAAAATACCCTCTCACATCGCGGTCAGGCGTTACGTGGTTTAATTAAAAAATTCCAATGATTCCTATAAAGCTGATTGGCAGCGAGCCAAACAAACCCCGCAATGTTTCGACCCAAACACAGGGGGAAACACTCGATGGTGCCGCGCACGCAGCACTGGCTTATCTGAAGCCCGGCACACTGCATCTGAGTGCGTTGCCACCGTTATCGCTGTATGTCCATTTTCCATGGTGCGTCAAAAAATGCCCGTATTGCGATTTTAATTCACACGAGGCGAAGGGTGGTTTTCCCGAAGAGGAATATCTCAATGCGTTGCGCGCCGATCTTGAAAACGCGCTCCCGCTGATTTGGGGACGCAAGGTGTATTCCATTTTCATCGGTGGTGGAACGCCCAGTCTAATGTCAGCGGCTGGGCTTGATCGTTTGATGTCAGACATTCGGGCGTTGTTGCCGTTAGACGGCGCCGCTGAAATTACCATGGAAGCGAATCCCGGCACCTTTGAAGTCGAGAAATTCAAATCGTATCGGGCGAGTGGAATAAACCGTTTATCCATCGGCATACAAAGCTTTAACGGCGATCATCTCAAAGCATTAGGCCGCATCCATGACGACGGTGAAGCCCGCCGCGCGGTAGACATTGCGCAAAGCACATTTGAAAATTTCAACCTTGATTTAATGTACGCGTTGCCCGGGCAAACGCAGGAGCAGGCGCGCCAGGATGTGACGACCGCTCTTGGCTTTGCACCGCCGCATCTGTCAATGTACCATTTGACGTTGGAGGCCAACACTTACTTCGCCAAGTTTCCGCCACAGCTCCCTGATGATGATGCCAGCGCCGAAATGCAAGACATGATCACCGCCCTCACTTCCGAGGCTGGCTACGGGCACTATGAAGTCTCGGCGTATGCCCAGCCGGGCCGGCAGGCACGCCACAATCTAAACTATTGGCAATTTGGCGATTATCTTGGCATCGGTGCGGGCGCGCATTCCAAGATTTCATTTCCCCATCGTGTGATCCGGCAAATGCGTTATAAGCAGCCCAAAGCATATCTGGAGCAAACGCGCCTCGGCAACGTGGTGCAGGACGAATTTGAAATTGAAAGAGACGAGCTAGGATTTGAGTTCATGCTCAACGCGTTGCGTCTGAATGGCGGTTTTGAGGTAAATCTCTTCACAGAGCGAACCGGGATGTCCTTGAATACAATCGAGCAATCTCTCAACGCAGCAGAAGCCAGAGGCTTGCTGTACCGGGATCATAAATTGATAAAGCCAACCCCCTTGGGCGCGCGCTTTCTTAACGATTTACAACAGATGTTTTTGGTAGATTGATCATTTTGGGGCGGTGTAAACCGCACCTGAAACAAAAAAATCAATAATTACTTAAAATTTTGCATACAGGTATCGTCATTTCAGTGCGACTTATGTATAATTCGCCTCTCTGGAAGTGTGGCCGAGTGGTTGAAGGCACTAGTCTTGAAAACTAGCGACGGTTTATCCCGTTCGTGAGTTCGAATCTCACCGCTTCCGCCAGTTTTAAACATAAAGCCCTGATTATTCAGGGCTTTTTTGTTTTGGGGGTTTGATTGCCTAGATGTGTGTTTGCCATCTTTTAAGACAAACGTCCGCAACTAAATCAATGCGTCCGCAACCCCTGCTATTTTTTGATTAAAAATGATGCTTTTAAGTCAAAAAAACAGCCATCATTCCCACCGTATAAAATCTCACCGATTTCTGCAGGGAAGGGTGGCGACGATTAAACGTAGTTACGATTTTATTGCTACAATCACCATTAATGTAGTTACACTATATGCATATGGAGATTACATTTGACCAAGCCAACGACAATAGCAACTAAATCAAGCACGCCATTTCTTTGGCAGCGGCGGCGCTGATTGAATGGGACACGTTGTATGTGACCGCCGACACGCGACACTCATACAGCGAGGAGCGCATGATTGGGTATGCTTATATTGATTTGCACCTGTACTGTTTTTGTAGATCGTGACGATGTGCGCTGCATCATCGCCTTCGCACGGCGAACGAACGAGAGGTGAAACGCTATGCCGAAACTTAAATCGGGCACGATTATGCCCACTGCGGAAGAGAACGCCGCGATCAATGCGGGAATCGCTGCCGATCCAGATAGCTATGAAATGTCCCCGACAGAATTTAAACAATTGCGTCCAATGCGCGGTCGCCCGGTGGGAGGCGGCACCAAGGTGCAGATGACGGTCCGGTTTGATGCGGATGTGATTCAGGCATTCAAGCAGGGTGGCGACGGATGGCAGACCAAGATGAACGATGCGTTGCGAGATTGGCTAACAACGCATCGCGTTGTGTAAACAAGGGTAGGGAAATTTAAGTTGGGAGGAAGTAGTCTTTGTATGACCGCACTCGCCCTAAAGCGGACGTTGTGCTGCGAGGCTATTCATGCTCAGGTCCTACGCCAGACACATAACCGGATTCAGTTCCGACCTCGTTCGTCATGATTTGCCCTTTGCTCAAAAATTAAGCGGCTGAAGCAGCGTTTTGAGGTAGTGCTCCTCACAATAGATAGTGTCAAATAAAAATTAGGAAATACTTAAAATCATGGATTGGATCCCTATAGTCCTCGTTACGTTCAAGGTTCTTGTGTTAGGCACGGGCATGTTCTTCGCCATCAAATGGCATTACGATAAAGGGACGAAGGAGAGGGACATGCGCGCGGTGCTACGCGCGGGCGGCAAGGTAGCCGCAGTCTTCGTACTATCGCTCCTTAGCGTGGGGTTCGTCACCTTCGTCCTGAGCAGAACGCTTGGTTTGGACTTGACCTGGCCATGATGGCAAAGAATAGTTGGCCGATGAAAAATTAATTACCGAGTCGGCTTAACGTTCTCCCCCACACGTCGATAAACCTTTTTGGTGATTTCTTGCTCGGTATGCCCCAGTAACCGACTAGCCGCGCCAATATCCGCTATCTCCAATGCCGCTTTTGGACGGATATCACGAAACTGAAATTGTTTAATCCGGATTGCCAACTCTTGGAAGTCGCCATTTTTCTCAGCTATGACCTGCTTGATCGCCGCGATCCGAGCGTTATCGAATCTTGTGCGCAGCGTTCCCTTATTCAGCGGCTGTCCGGCCTTGTTAGCTACCAGGTACACGCTTTTAACTTTCCCTTTACGCGCAAGAATTTTGTCGATTGTCATACCAAGTTCAGAGCGAATATCTTGATCGTCCAGGACAATGCGGAGGATTTTTTTAGTTTTGCCTTGCCTGACTTCCAATGCGCCGTTTTTGACGTGAGCATGCATCATTTTTAGCGTGTCAGCGTTGCGCTGGCCCGTCAGATACGCGATATCCATCGCATCGCGTAACTCTTCGCAAGCGGCGTTATAAACCGCATCCCATACCGGCGCATCTGCATAAAAATCGCGTGGGTGTTCCTTGTTCTTCCGCACGCCTCTGCATGGATTCTCTTTTTCGGTGAAGCCCCATTCGCGCGCCATGTTGTAGATATTAGACAAAAGCGAAAGCTCTCGGTTGGCGCGGACTTTGGCGGTGCGAGCGTCCCGGTAATGGGCGATATGGTGCGGCGTGATGGAACTGATCGGAGCATCGTTAAACGTTATCCGCAATTGCTTAAGCGACCAGCCGTTTTCCTTCTGTGTGCCGACAGCTTTTTGAGAGATGATATCGCGCTCATATCGATTGAAAATATATCTGCACAAACTGGTATCTACCGGAATGGGTGGGCAATCAAGTTCCGCCCATTTTCGCTTAGCCTCAGTAAGATCGGACCCGAGAAGAATTTCTTTGCGTTTGCCATTTTCATCACGGCCATTGTAATAATATCGTATCCACTTCAAACCGCTTTTTCGGATACGGGTACGCCGTAGCATATTCGGTGGCAAATCCCGCGATGTTGATTTAGGTCGCATATGTCAGCGTCACCGTATTTTCGATAAGTCTGGTACCCACCCGGTAGCCGATCCTAGAGTTGCCGGATTGATGCCGCTCAACTTAAGCCGAGCATACAAACGTCCTACGATGGGATTGCCAGCTTTGTTTGCATGACTGGTCCAACCATTTTTGGAGAGCCAGTCGATTTGATCGCGTCGCGCCTTGCAACCGGTGATTGTCGCGGTCTCATCCGGCTCTAAGGTTTCGGTGCTGATCGGCATTTCAAAGAATGCTGTCATGAATTCCCATTTTCTTTGCGCATGTTGATGCTCCTAAGGATTGTGATAAACCTTGACGGGGAAGTCTGCGGCATAGAGTTCTTGCGCAGTAGTGCAAACATGGCCGCTGGCGCTCACACAAGTCACAACGTCCCAGTTGACCTGATGTTCGGTAAATTTTTCGCGGACGGTTTCATGCCAATCATCGACACTAGAAAATTCAAATAGTTTTTCACCGACGGTCATTGTCACGTTTGTCAGCAGCATGGCGAGTGTGATCGGATGTCGTTAACCCAATGTGTCTGGGGAAATATCTCTGCTCTGGACTGTTCTGGTTTGCAGCATCGACCAGATTGCGCATCCACTTCGGCTGCAATTTCTTCCGATGTCAGTGCCGTGTTGTCCTCGCCGTTGGTGGTCATGGCACCTGCAATGCTAATGAACAGGATGGCTGCGAATGCGCCGAGAATGTTTTGCAGGATGGTCATGACTTACCTGCTTGCAGCAGGGCGGTGTTGATGCGATCCATGCAGGGGGCGTCTTCGTGCTCTACCGATTTAAGGCAACGTTGCGCCATCATCAAAGCTGCGACCAAACTATCATGTGCATTGCAAGCCTGAATGATAAATCCGAGATTCGCCTTCTGCTTTGGAATTTCACAGGCATACACACTCGCGATAGAAAGATCGTTCTTTGCTGATCCAGCGGGACGAATATATCCCAGCCCCGCTGCAGTCTCTGGATCCGTATCAGGACCGAATAGAAACAGATTGCCAGCTGCAATCCAAGATGAACATCACTCAGCAATAAAACACAGAGCGCCCGACCAGTTGCACTAACAACTGATTGGGCCTCAATCCACTGAACAGGCCAGTGAACCAAGCCAAGGCTCTGCGACCTCGCGAGGCGGGCGCATCTTAGCACAACCAAAGGTTCCCTATGGCAACTCCTATCATCCCGTGGCTCGGTGGCAAACGCCGCCTTGCCGATATTCTCATCCCGCGCTTCCCTGCACATACTTGTTACGTCGAAGTGTTTGCAGGTGGCGCAGCATTATATTTTTTGCGACCGCCAGCCGACGTCGAGGTCATCAATGATGTCAACGGCGAGCTGATTAATCTGTACCGCGTCGTCCAGAATCATCTGGAAGAGTTCGTACGACAGTTTAAATACGCGCTATCGAGCAGGGCGGTATTCAAATGGCTGCAGGACACGCCGCCAGAAACCCTGACCGATATCCAGCGCGCAGCACGCTTCTTTTACCTGCAACAGCACTGCTTCGGCGGCAAGGTCGATGGTCACAGTCCTGGGGAACAGCGACCACCGCACCACCGCTGAATTTGTTACGCATAGAAGAAAATCTCTCCGCAGCGCACTTGCGGCTGTCCAGTACGTACATAGAAAAAATTGACTGGGCGGCGTGTATTACCAAATATGACCGGCCACATACTTTTTTCTACATGGACCCTCCCTATTGGCAGACCGCTGGCTACGGCGTGGATTTCGGAATTGAACAGTATGTGCGCATGGCGGAGTTGATGCGGACGATCAAGGGCAAGGCAATTTTAAGCATCAATGACCATCCGGATATTCGGGCGATATTTGGTGAATTTCAGATGGAGGAGGTGGGGATTGATTACATGGTTGGGGGAGGAGGGAAGGCAGCGGCGAGGATTGAGTTGATTATTTATAGCTAGGATCGCGAATCGGAGCCTGCAGGATTGTTTTAGACTATCAACGATAGTATAAGACGTTAAGCCGTATAGCTGAAATATAACGAAGGCGGCTAATTATAATTTAGAAATTGTCGCCTGCTTTCGATCCTGAGCAGCCAGTCGTGTGACGGAAAACAAGCGTCGTTACCTGACTGGCTTACAGCCGCACCATGCGTTTTAATGATGATAGCGATACTCTTGAGTGTACCCGCCATATCCATATGATGCGGCTTTCACATCCTGAACATAAATGTAACTTTCCTCATGGATATCTCCGAGTATATTCGCGAATCCGTCGAAAACTTCTTTGATGTAAAGTGCCTTTTCATCTTTAGTATTGGTTTCGTCCGTAATCGTGATGTTTAAGTAAAAGGTATTTTTCGCAAGCTCTTTAAGTGAGATGCCGCCAACAATCCAGTCCTCAGGATTTACATAATCGATTGCAATTGACGTTACCTCCCTTTTCTTTTTAAGAATACGTGTAGTGAGATCAAGCAAAAGCGTAGATATTTCACTGGTTAAAGTCTGTGATTTTATTGCGCTTACTTTTACGTTAAGAATGGGCATTTAGATTTCCTTTCAGTTAGTTAGCTATGCAACTATATGGTTAAAAAAAATTTACATCAGAGTCGTACGAATACTTTTTACTTGCAGAACTGTTTCTTCAAATTGTCGCTGTCCCAACTCGTCTTTCAAACGCTTTGTAACTACTGCACTTGCCGCATTCAGACTTTCCTTCATGGCTTGAGCCTGTGCAGTCGGATGAATTGCATATTCACGACCGTCCGACTCTGTTCGACGTCGCTCTACCAGACCCATCTTTTGCAAACCATCCAGTGCGCGAGTCGCGGTTGAACGGGAAATAGCCATTTCTTTCGCCAATTCGCTTTGTAATAACGATGGTTTTTTTAACACGACCCGCAGCATGAATGCTTGCGATGGTGTTAAAAAAAATGGTCCGAACGCCTTGGCCCATTCGCGTTCGAGCGCGCGGGCAAGTGCAGTGGTATTGAAATATAGGCAGTTATCAAACATATGTTTATATTACGCCTAAGTAATTTGCTATGCAACTAATAAAGTACATTGAGGCGAACTTTTACGTTAAAGATGTCCTGTTACCGGTCAGATTTGGACGAATTAAGCCATTATCGAAAGACCGAGTTCGACCCATAGCCGTCCTTCGATCCGGTGCGATTGACATTATTGGTGAACTGCCGCGACCCTAAAGCACGCCCTATATAACGTAGCCGCAGGCCTTCAATTCTTTCGCCACCTCGCTCTTCCAGCCACCGAAGCCATCGAGTGGAACGTAGACAACCCCGCTGATGTCGTTGGGCGTTTCTATGTCGCCCTTCACCAGTGCACAGACATTTTCGCGACCAAGTTTGGCCATCAAATATCCGTGTTCAAAGACCACGTTCTGTCGAGCACGGCTGCGGGCAGCAACATTCGTTTCGTGCGCACCGCGTCCATGGTCGCATGGGGTATAAAGGACAAGTGCGAAGTCCGAATCGTTGGTATATCGCTCAATTTTTTCAATAATCGTCATGCCTGAGCTGGCCTGCTCGTGCAGAATGATTGGCTCAAGTCCGAGGTCCGAAAGAAAGCGCGCTACTTCCTGCTTCGCTTCGTTGTCGCGACCATGCACGATGAACACTTTCCGCTTGTTCCGCGCGACCGGTTCGATTGCATCACCTCCTGCAAAAACTTTTGGCATGTTTGAGACGGGCTTGGGAACCGACTTCGGCTCAGAATTCCCCGTCTGCTGGCCGAATTCCAAAAAATCTAGTAAGGGGGTGAACTGTTCTGAAATGTAGGCGCGGCGTTCCTTGTAAATCTTGAATTTGGGTTGGATGAAGTGCCAAAAGGACGTCAAGTCCCGATTTTGCCGAACAAATGACGGTACAAGGTGCTCGATATCGGGCATGGACAAAAGTTCTTGCCGAAGGGCGCTGTATTCGTTCTTATTGGCATTGCCGCCGCTCGCGTGAGAGGAAAGCAGAGTGGCCAAGTAGTTGGCTTTTTCAAAAGGTGTGCGAAGGAATTCTATGCTCATGACTGATTGCTCGCTGGGCGCTTGTTTATTGTTCAGATTGTTGACAGTGTACTACCAAGTTTATCAAGCTTGTCTGGATGTATATCTGATAATAATCCGCAAAAAGTCGAAATTAATGTCTCGTCATGATCGTAATCATTTGGATTACCGCTTCTGGCCGTTAGTTGTCGTACACAGATAAAGCCCAGAGGCAACGATATGGGGCATTGATTTACTTGTTAAAAGCCAGCATCAGTTGCATGGTGCGCCGGGATTCATCCATACCTAAAATGGATTCATCGCAGGTCGGGCAATAATCACCTGACACCAAGGGAGGGGTGGTAGTTTTACCTTTGGAAGTGTACGGCAGATCGCGGGTGTCATGAACCATCTCCGCTGCTGCGCACGATGGGCATTTCATATTCATAGCTCCTTACTAGGACTCGGGGCCGATGCCAAATTCAGTAGCAACTGGGGCAAGTCCGTCATAGGCTTCAGCGACTGTACGAAGCGCGATTAAGCCAGCAGCACGATTCTCGGGATTGTCGAGCGATTCCCGTGCAGCTTTTAATATTCCACAGCCAATTTAGGATAAGCGCTCAGTTCAGCGATTTCTCGTTCGTGGTGTGAAGTGACGCCTTTCAATTTATTCATAAAAACTATTTGGAATGTTCGGAAATGAACTGACGTAGCGCGGAGTCGATACGCGTCTGCCACCCTTGACCTTCAGACTTAAAGTGCTCTACGACTTCATGTGAAAGGCGGATGTTGATACGCTCTTTAGGATGTTCTGCGCGAGGTCGACCGCGTGGCTTGAGCATTTCTTGGGCAGTTTTTTCACCAAATATTTTAGGTAAAACCTCGCTGGCAGGACGTGCACGTGCGAAATCCTCATCTGTCCATTCATGACCATCGGGATCGGCAAGAATGTCCGCATTAATAGCTGCATCTTCTTCTGGTGTGGGCAGAATTATCTCGCGCCCGGAGCGTGTTTTAAGTATTTTCGTCATATCGTTTCACCTCTCTCAAATTTGCTTTGCGTAGACTGATGACATGTATTCGATCACCGCGTGGTGTGAACACTACAACGTGTAGTCGATCTTCGATCATTCCTAACACTTCGTAACGGCGTTCACCATATTCTTTGCGGATATCTTCTTCGATAATTATCGCCGTCCAGTCCATTTCCTCAACAAGAGTAAATGATAAACCGCGCTCAATTTCGTTGCGTTCACTTTTGTCGGGGTCGAAGCTTATTTCCATATTATTTATTGTACTCACACAAATTATGCCAGTCAACATTATTGTGGCGACAAAAAATAACGTAGGTAATATATATTCGCGCTTTATTAGAAGGGTATTTTCTTTCGAAATCAGTTCCGCAACTAAAACCAGCCCCGCGCCAGCATTGGCTCTGCGAGCTATCGATTTAGAGGGGTTGCGGAACGGAAAGGGGCGTAACTCTTTGAGTTTATTGACTTAGACAGTAGACGTGAAAACTAGCGACGGTTTATCCCGTTCGTGAGTTCGAATCTCACCGCTTCCGCCAGTTTTAAGCATAAAGCCCTGATTATTCAGGGCTTTTTTGTTTTGGGGGTTTGATTGCTTAATTATGTATTTGATACTTTTAAGGCAATCACTTCCGCAACTATTAGACCACTTCCGCAACTCCCGCTGATTTTGCCTATTATTTAGGCAGCATGACGAAGCAAAACGAAAAATTTTTAAAGCGCTTTAATTTCGTGGAAATTTTAAATAGTTGCTTATCGGCTATCTAGTTGGCTTCACAGTTTCACCAACGCAGCGATAAACCTTTTTAGTAATTTCTTGCTCCTTGTGCCCAAGCAAGTGGCTTCCCCCTGGAATATCTTCTATTTCAGATCTCGCTTAGGGCGGATATCGCGAAAGTCGAACTGTCTGGGTGGAATCGCCATTGACCCTAACACTTACGAAGTGACGGCGCTTGATTTTGAACAGCAGCGCTTAAGTGCTCTGACCAATGCCTCGGTTAGCGCCAAGTTACGCTCTTTACCTCTTTATGCTCAATAATGACCTGAGTCCAGTCATTATTATTTCAGCAAATTAGTGTTTCTTTGAAATAAGCCCTTATAGATAAAGCTTTATGATAAATTATTGTCTATCTATGACGAGGTAATCGCTCATTATCCCCTTATAAAAGTTGTATTTGAAGTATAAGCTGCTTTCTATGAGGGTCTTCTGATGCCTAAAAAATTCTTGAACATTGATACGTTACCCACGCTGGTGCATGAACGTCTGATCACGTGGGGGCGGTGCGTTCATACGCAACGCTTGCGCCAACGCATCACGGCGGCCGACCTTTGCGGTCGTATGAGTATTTCAGAGGCGACCTTGCGTCGTCTTGAAAAAGGCGATCCGGGCACGGGTGCGGGTGCGTACCTCACTGCGCTGCTTATTTTAGGTGTAGCTGACGAAGCAACACCGCCGCTGACACCATCGTTATGGGCCGATATTCCTCAGCATAGAGTAAAGCTCAGTCGGCTAGAGCGAAGAAGTGACGATGATATTTAATACTTCTAAGCCACTGTTTGTCTATTTGCAGCGTCCGACAACGGGGAATGATAACGGTTGGATGCTATCAAGGCGCTCTTTCGAAAAGCGATGAGCTCGTTTCCAAGAGGCGTGACGATCGTTACTACGCTTGATACAGATGGACAATCGCGGGGATTCACAGCGACCGCGTTTTCGTCGCTGTAATCCACCGATGATCTTGGTCTGTCTTGCTAACAAAGCAGAGTGCTTCCAGACATTTACGCCGTCGGGCCGCTTTACGGTCAATATTCTTAGTCAGGATTATGAACAACTCGCAATGCGTTTTGCGACGACGGGTGCTGACAAGTTCGCCGGTGGCGGAACTTGTTCCGGCAAAAATTGATGCGTTAAACTTCAAGTTACTTGCCCTGGTGATTAAGGCAGTTCGCAAGGAAACCCGAGCCGCTACGCTTAACTGCAGGGAAATCGGTTTTAATCGACAGCAAATCCTACTGACCGACCAAAAATGTGAACAGCTTAATTTACATGCAATCCAGATGATAGTGACTGTCGCGTAACCACTCACATTTGTTTTCATCGAAGCGCTGGGCTTCATCGCAAACAGGACAGTCAACAATACTTACTTACTTTTTGCACGGAACTGTAATCGGTCAGGACCGGTGCGTTGCATGCCGCTTCCCGTGGAACAATCACGCTACCGAATTACTTTCAGCTTCAGGCGCGACATCCTTATGCGGAATGAAAAAGTCTATTGGCCGCCGACAAAAGCGCGATAGTATCGCTTTCGCTAATGGCAAACCTTGGCGAAAGTGTACTTGGCGCGAACGCAAAGCGACAAATAACGCTAATGAAAAACTGACCCATAGATTAATTGTCCCGATGGCTAAAATGCCGAGCACCGAACGGACCGCCGTCTGCCATCCCATATTATTATCGAGGCCGACTAAAGCGATGGCAAAGTTTGCCGCAGAAAAGGTGATGTGCCGGATATCAATCGGCAGCCCCACCATAAATCCGACAGTACCAATCGTACCCAGCAAAATGCCAAAATAGAAGTTACCCATCAAACCGCCCAGATTGCTCTCCAGGTATTCCGCTACCTTTTGCAGTCGTTCCTGTCCTATTAACTTGCGCAACCATCTTACACGTTCAATGCGCTTTGCCATGTGCGTGTACAGCGCACTATTATCATAATAGCCGGAGATCAGACCCGCTATAAAAAGGCAGCCGCCAGCGATTGCTGCATGGAAGAGGGCGAGACTATGCAGGGGATCGAGGTCATGCAGCAGATGTTGCGCCTTGTCAGGCGTTACCAGATGGTGACCAAACATATGCAACCAGGTCACACCGATGACATACGCCACGGGGAAGACCACAACGAGATTGCCGGTCACCGCAATGAACTGCGTACGAAATACTTTGACTATCAAGTCGACAAGACTGTCGATATCAATGTTCCGGTTATCCTTGCTGTGCAAGCCTGCTGCGATCCTTGATGCGGTCATCGCGGGTTGTTTGGTCGCCACCGTGAAGTGCAGCACGTGAATCAACATAAAACCGGTGGAGTAATTCATGCTGAACAAAAATGCTTCTACCAGCGGCGCAGCGCGTAAATACGAGTATAGGATTTTCATCATCGCCATAAAGCCGATGATCACCCCAGCACCAGCGGCAGAACGAAACATCGCGCTGAACTCGCTGCGACTCTCTGCGATGTAATGTTCGCCGGTTCGGCTGGCATTCTCTGTAATGTTTCGCGCCAATAAATTAATGTTACTGGCAAATAACTCACGAATTGCATATTTTCGGTTATGCGCTTCTATTAGTTCCCGGGCCAACGTGATCGCAGCGTTACGCTTTGCAATTTGCTCGGGAGAGACTGAAAGGTTGCTGGGGACGTTCGCGGTCAATTTTTCCGTATTGCTGCACGTAGAAGGGGCCTCTGCCTCTTGATCAATTTTTTGGCCGTTCTCCGAAGCGATGACTACATCCTCCACGTCGGCCAGCATTAACAGTTTACGTAGTCGAATGATACTTTGGTCCAGACGCACGACTAAATAGGTTAGGGCAACGCTGGTGCCTTTTTTCAACGCATTCTTGCGTATTTTGATCACTACATCGCTGCATTGATCCAACATCACCTGTAAATGTTTGGCGTCCTGAATAAGCGCTGCGGCGCTTTGCTGCCTGGTCGGCGTTGTATCGGCTTTGCTCTGCGCATCATTGCCATATTCGGCTGTCGCGCCATTGACATTCGCGATCGTAACTTCGCCTTCAAGATACCGCCGATACCCCGCAAGATAGCGGTGAAACTCTACGTTCTGCATCAAGAATGGCGATTCCATATCTTCCATCTCCGGATACAAACGGATTAACGATGGCTCCAGTCCCATTGCGCTAATACGATACGACAAGGTTTGCATTGCCTCCAATAATTCTGTAATCGTTTTGCGACGATCCCGGAGATCGCGGACAACATTTGTGACCTGCGGGGCTTCTTTTGCCGTTGCACTATCCGCTTTTGTACTAGCCAAATCGACGATGCCATGGTTAATATTGTCGGCGGTGTTTGGGGCGGCGTCATAGAGGATTTCAATCAGACCAAGCCAGTCCTCAGTCGGAATCGCGTTGATCCACCTATAATCGGTCTCGGCGGGTAGCACCCGGTCCAGGCAATCACGCAGATAAGCCTCATCGAGCGCGGGCGGCAAAACGCGATACGACATCCGCTGGAAAAGTTCGGTGAAAAATCCTGCGTTGGGAAGAATGCCGATATCGGTATACAAACTTGTCTGACGTCGACTCGCATACAGGTGCAATAAGTAATGCCGTAGTGCACTGGCACTTGCGGGATCGTTGCGTAACAGGTCCAGCAGCGCACGTACGTTTTGCGTGGCCGTCAGGTGATCGTCTGGTTCCGGTGGTCGCAACGTCTTGACCAATGTGGACAGGTAATCGACGTTATCGGAAAATGGATCAGCTTCAATCAGTTTGATCGAGGTCAACATACAGAATGTTTCCTAATTGCAAAGTCTATAGTATACGTTTGATTGATGATTTTTATGTTGTGAAGCTGCAAATTAGGTGACAGATTATGCAAAAAGAATTTATAAATAATACTTTGGAGCAAACTTCTGGAGTGCAATGTCTCGCGGTTTCCGGACTTTATTTCTGTAAGGTATTTTTGAAATGAAATTCTAGTACTGGGCAGCAATTGCCCCGCAAAACGCAAATTGGCGGGTCTATTTTTAACCACAGTTAAAATAGTGGCTCAATCATCGAATTTTTGAACTAAGGGAGCGCATGTTAAACGTTTATTATTCAAGGTATTTGCGCGGGGCATCTGGTTTGGTCCTCGTATTGCTCGTGGGCGCCTGCCAAAATCTGGCACCTGGCCCAGTCGATCAGCTTGCTTTTAACGATAGTGTTATCGCACCGTCCACGAGGAAAAAAATCAACAACTTACTTAACTTGATGGACCAGCGCTTAAATGTGGCACAGCGCGTTGCCAAATCCAAATGGAACTCAGGTGCATCGGTGAATGATCCTAAACGGGAGTTACAAATCCTTGACAGCGTCGCCGCACAGGCAGACGCTTTAGGAGGATTAAATCCCGCATTAGTGCGTCATTTTTTTCAAGACCAATTTGATGCCGGCAAAATTATTCAAAATGATTTGCTGTCTGAATGGCGCAAATCCATTCCGACTGAGTATAAGTTTGATGATGCTCCAGACCTGGCGCGTGACATCCGTCCGATACTCGACAAGCTGACGCCAGCGCTGATTGCGGCCTTGCGCGATGTTCAGCCGATACTGGCTGACCCTGGTGTGCATGGGTACGTGTCGCAGACCGCTATTACATTAATCCGCGGTGACGTCAATGGCGCGGTCCGTCGTCAGGCACTACGCGGATTAATGGAGTAAACGCGCTGCAGACGCAGTGAATGCCGATGGATGTCCAATATGGGGTCGCAACGCAGTAGGCGTTCAAGCTGGTTTGCATCTCCCGGTCCTTGCTTGGCGGCGAGATGCTACTCCTCACCAAATTCATCCTTACTTTGATAGATTGACACATAATCCGTAATACCTCAAAAATCGATGCTAATCAACGGTAATATATGTCACTCAATATATGTGCTTGATTACTTGAAATCTAAATATTCACTGGTTTTTACTCAGCTAGCTTTGGTTCACCACCTCGAGATCGCATTCGTTTTATGGCACAAACACCTCACCTCGCACTCAATGCACGTCAGCAAGAAATAATAAATTACGTCCAGCGAGAAAGTTTCGTGACGGTCGAAAACCTCGCCAATCGCTTTGGGATGACGCAGCAAACCATCCGGCGCGATATCAATATGCTGTCCGCCCATAATCTTCTGCAACGCTATCATGGCGGCGTGGGCCTGCCATCCAGCGCTGAAAATATAGCCTACGGTGCCCGACAAGGCTTACAGTCAGAAGAAAAGCGCCGGATCGCGGCCCTGGTTGCCGAACATATCCCCGATCAGGCGACCTTATTCATTAATATCGGCACCACTACAGAAGAAGTCGCCAAAGCGCTGAGCCGCCGTCGCAATCTGCGCGTCATCACCAACAATCTGAACGTCGCTGCGATCATGAGCGGATATCCCGGATGCGAAGTCATCATTGCAGGGGGAGTGGTGCGCGCGCGCGACTTAGGCGTCACCGGCGAAGAAACTATCGATTTCATTCAACGGTTTAAGGTAGATTTTGGGATCATCGGCATTTCCAGTATCGATCCGGACGGCGCTCTGCGAGATTTCGATTACCGTGAGGTGCGGGTAGCGGAAGCGATCATTGCGCAATCCCGCACCGTATTTTTAGTTGCCGACCATTCTAAATTTGCCCGTCCCGCTTTAGTAAAATTGGGCGAATTGGCAGATATTGACGCTCTTTTTACGGACAGACCGATACCGGACACACTAGTAAATGTTTTCAAAGAAGCCGAGATTAAAGTTTTCATCGCGGACAAAATCGTAGATTAAGCGACATTTTATCGTCTTGACTTCTAGATCTGATCCCCTGTGTTGGCAGTGAGTAGGGCAAGCGGTGGACTGGGCTTGCAACGGCAATGCGTTTGCGCGATCGGCTTTACGACTCGTGCGCTAGCGAATTAATTCGCATTCCATAAACGCAACTAAGTTAACACGTGGCATCCTTATGGTGCACTCGTGGTGTCGCCTTAATCGTTTAGACCAAGCGCCCCGAAATTAACACGCCTATGGCATAACTCAGGACTATATGCTGTTATTCTTTATTGGAACGAGCGTTGGTCTCTCGGCTATCTGACTTTTTAGCGGGCGCGGCCTCATGTGAATGCTGACTGTCCGTTGGATCGGCGATCTGATATGTTTTTCCATGTTCCCAGGCGTTGACCGCCGGATCAATTGGTGGCGAGGGAATGTCCTCTCTGTCTTTCCGTTTCTTGGCACTATATATCCCGAACCGCTTATCCCGCTCCGCAATCATGGCAGGATCGCTTTGTCCGTCAGCTGTAAACCCCATCATGAGTTGGGGCACGCCCAAAGGTAGCACCTTATCGACATCCGTGTGCCATGTATGCCACGTTTTACCGTAGGTCCCAACGAGCTTTTTCATGAGCTCTTTTTCCGCTACATCTGGAATGCCGGGAGCGATGAGCTGGCCAGACTTGACCTCTTGCACGTGACTGTGCCACAACGCCTTTTCTGAATCCGGCAATGTCTTGAACAGTTTGGCGCTCAGGATGTACTCAACCCCCATGAGCTTGGCGTCTTTCACATTGCCGTCGTAAATGACACATTGAATAACGTCTTCATTAAGAATTGCGCAGTAGTGGTGTGCCTCCATCTGGACATGTTGCTTACCATTGTAAAAATGAAACCCATCCAGATAGGCATTGATGGCAGCGATAGGTGGCTTGCGTTGCAGAATATCCGCGCCAGTTTCAAGGACTTTGGTTTTCGTAGTCTCTGCGGTGCCAGGTGCGGTGACGTTTGATTCGGTTTCCTTGTGGCACGCGTTCAACAAAAAAATGACAGCGCAGGAAATAATCGATAATTTAAAAAATTGCATGGGGAACCCCGCGAAGTAGAGGACCAATGTTTGCGGTAACATTAACACAACTTTGGCCTATACGGTATCCACGCGAACGGGTTCCTCGACCGATCATCCGAGCTGACATCAAACGTCAAACAGGGACATTAACAATCGTTGCCTGCATCATGGCAATCACTTTCCAGATAGTTCCTGACAGGGCTCGTACTTCTCCGGTGCAGACAGTGAGTAGTTTGCCGGAGTTTTGTACCTTTCCGATAGCTAAAAATCGTTCACCAATCGCAGGCCGCATGAAGTTCATCTTAAACTCGGCCGTGACGACCTCGTACCCGGGCGGTGCTTTGGTGAGCGCCGCATAGCCACACGCATTGTCAAGAATGCTGGTGATTGCGCCAGCGTGAACATAGCCATGTTGTTGGGAAAGGTGCGCAGAAAATGGTAATTCTATGTGAACCTCCCCCTCGGCGATTAAAACCAGCTGCGCGTCAATGGTCGCCATCAGACCTTGTGACTTGAAGCTGATTGCGATACGTTCTTGAATGTCATACATGGGAAAGTGGCCTCTTGAGGGGAATTGTCTATGAAGACTAATGGTGCTAACGGTGATAATAGCGACCGAATATTTATGCACCGATTATGCATAATAACCATAAAAAATCTTGTGGAGCAAGCAGGGGGACGTGACTGAGCGCACATTTCATCCCGTTTGGAATAGCGCTCCTATATTGTGATTCGGGGGGGTAACACAACTTCGCTAATGCAAATCATCTGGTTATGCTGGATGGGACGGAGAGGCCGATGGACTCGCCAGAGCTTGCGCTTGTAATATAGCCCGTTCTTGTAACAAGTTACTTTTTTCTTCCAATAGTCGTTCCAGTTTCTGCTCTGCCTGGGCAAATTGTTTCTCCAATAATATCGTCGCATTTTCTTTGACGGCGAGCTGCATGCGGGTGTCCAGAAATGCCTTCTGGGTTGATTCCAGAGTATTTTTAAGCTCTGCACGATCGGTGGAGAGTTGCTGTAGTTTGAATGACAGGTTCGCATGTTCAGCGGTTACCAATGCGGCTTGCTGATGCTGTGCCCGCGCCGTTTCTTGCATATCCAAAATCTCTTGTTCTAATGTTGGAATGAGCCCTAGCTGCACCTCTTGACGGGAGATATGCAATAGTTGATCGCTGCATTGTTGGCGATTGACCGCCAGATCCTGCTCCATCCGCATTAATCTTTGCTCAAATCCGCTGCGTTCCTCCGTGCGTTGGATCGTACTGGCTTCTTGATAATGCTCGAACTGGGTGCGGGCGTAACCGAGCTGCTGATGCAATGTCACGATCTCGGCGGCGCGATCCGTTAAACGATTTTGCAAGCCGGTGTTTTCGGTTTGCGCGGTTGCTAACGCTAAATTAAGTGCCCGTTGTTCGGCGCGTAGTTGTTCAAATACCTGTTGCGCGCGCGCGGCTTCTTCACTTAATTCCAGATTGGCTTCAGCGGCGGCGGCGTTTTCCTCGTGCTGACGTTGCAAAACCTCCGCCATCTCAGCGAGTTCTTTTTGATGTGCTTCTTGTGCATCAATGATTCTTTGTTCTACATCCGCCTGCAAATTATCGAAAACCACTTTTACCGCATCAATCAATGCCGGCGGAATGCCGACATCCAGCGTCACCACGCTTTGATGATGCTCTGCTTTCCAGCGTTTTAGCAGGGGAGCGATAGTGCTTTTGCTTCCGGTACTACCCAATTCTTCACGCACGCTATCGACCGTAGGATTTTTACCCTCTGCAATGAGCATATCGGCGGCTTTTGCTACGTCGCCATATAAGATTCCAATTCGGCCCATATTTTCTATCCCAATTTATTTAATATAACGTAATACATAATACGTAATAATACATTAAATTATCATTTTTTGTTGGGTTTAATTTCCGCTATATAACACACGATAATGTATGTTATCGTGTGTTATATTTTGATGTAGAATAACAGCGTTGTAATATCCGTTACAAAAACGGATTGGGTTCATTTCCGCGCTTTACGTCAGTGTGGTGCTAAGCAGATGAACAGCGAAACCACGGAATTGTTCGTCTTGAAAAAACTGATTTTCTTTGGATTAATTAATCTACTCATACCGGCGGATTAGATGCTCACAACGGACACTAAAGTGTCACCACTCAAATAAGGACCAATGCGTTGAACATCCGCGTTAAAGACAGTCAAACACAGTTAAGTGAAGACGCCCCCAGCAATTCAGTCACGCCATGGCAATTACAACACCGTGAATTTCTCGCGGCCGCAACCTCTGATAACACGCGCCGGGCGTATCGCTCGGCGATCAAACATTTTTTGGCGTGGGGCGGCATACTTCCTGCGGACGAAGCGACGGTGTTGCGTTATCTTTTGAATTTTGCACACTTGCTGAATCCCCGCACATTAGCATTACGTCTGACGGCGTTATCGCAATGGCATATTCAGCAGGGGTTTTCGGATCCCGCGGCTAGTCCCACTGTGCGCAAAACCTTGCTGGGGATACAGCGGAAAAACGGTGTGCCCGCTCAAAAGGCTAAGGCGCTGCCGGTGGCGGATATGGGATTGATCGCGACCGCTTTGCAGCAGCAAGGATCATTAAAAGCATTGCGTGATAACGCGTTATTGCAAATCACTTACTTTGGGGCATATCGGCGTAGCGAAGTCGTCCGCCTTCAATTTGAGCATATTTTGTGGGAGCCGGAGGGCGTGCTGATAACATTGCCGCGCTCCAAGACGGACCAAAAAGGCGAGGGTATTATCAAAGCTATACCCTATGGAGAAAATGCCTGTTGTCCACCCACCGCGCTACGAGTCTGGTGCAAGGCAGCTGCAATTACGACAGGACCGATATTTAGAGGGATCAACAAATGGGGGCAAATCGGTGTTGATGCAATGCATGAAGCAAGTCTTAATGGGATTTTAACCAACGCAGCAACTTTGGCGGAACTTCCGTATGTACCGCAATTAAGTAGCCACAGTTTGCGTCGCGGCCTGGCAACTAGCGCTTACCGCGCAGGAGCGCGTTTTCAGGATATCAAGCGGCAGGGCGGTTGGCGCCATGACGGCACCGTGCAGGGCTATATCGAGGAAGCGGAACGTTTTGACGAAAATGCCGCAGGCCATCTGCTGCGGCGGACCAAATGAAAGCGCAAGCAATGTTTGAATCAAATAACCAACTACATAAATGCGCGATAGGCCCTGCCACGAGCCTGTGAGCATTAGATATTGTAAACAAGTACTCCAAAAAAATTTAAAGATAGGCAAACTACAAAAAATTTTATTACCTCTTTCTCCTCATTATTAAGCGGGCTCAACGGATTGTCCCGACTGATATGGATAACCATTTATTACACGTGAAAACGGCGCAAAATCCTTTCCCAATAAATCGTATTGCGGCTGATCATTTTCACTGGATATCCTCAATAGCCTCAATAACGTTGTATCCATTTTATCGGTTTGATAAGGCCGTTTTTCAAGTTTGGTTTTATTTACTGCGAAAGGACTGTATATGGCGTTCACCCACAATAATGCTGGCACGGTATAACCGGATTCTTCTTTAATTGAATGACCGGCAAAATCACGGTTATGACCAACCTCTTGACCATGATCTGAAACATACAACAGTGCAGTCGGGACCTCTTTACTTTCCTTGGCAACCAAGCCGATTAAACTTGCCAATACCTGATCACCGTAATGAATGGCATTATCATATTCATTGCGCTTTTTGATAATCGATCGGGAGCGACCGCTGCTGCGCATACTCTGTGCAACCGCATCATCGCTTGAATCAAACACTCCGGCATTCGATGGATAACGGTTTGAGTACATTTGGTGCTGCCCCCAAAGATGCACGACTATAAATTTAAGAGGAGCGGTGTCATTTAATGCCGCTGAAACATGAGGCAATAGAACATCATCCTGCGGCGAGGCACTGCGGTATCCTGAATTGGTAAAGGTCTTTACGTCTGCATTTTCTGTGATGATACTAACAAAAGTATCACCTCTGTTAGTGTGCGTCTGATTCGATAACCAAAAAACTTTATACCCCACCGACTTAGCTAACATCACCACATTGGGGTCGGTCTGCCAACGCTCAGGAGACTCAAGCGTGGCGGGGGTAAGCAACATTTTTAATGCGTCTTGTGTGTATGCTGCTGCAGAAACGACATCGCGAAACACGACAATGTCGTTTCGTATCGCGTCAATTTTTGGTGTGGTCTTCCTTGGGTAACCATATAAAGACCAGTTATCACGATTCGATGATTCTCCAATAACTAATACCACTGTCCGTTGCAATCCGGCTTCACTTTTCAAGAGACCAACGTTTTGACTGGTGATAGCAATTTTCATCGCGGCCTGCATTTCTTTGAAGTATGCAATGTCCCTTTGGTATTCGAGATAACGGATAGGCCAGAAAGCGATCGGGTTGGCATCTCGCATGGTTGGGTTGAAATGCAGCGCAATGACAATCATAGTAAAAAAGATCGCAACCATTTTTTCCAGGCGCCGAGGAACTATTGGATCATTTAACACCCTACGGGATAGGACTCCTAAAACAAATAGCGCGCCCCCGGTAACCGCAACAAAAATTAATGCTGCTTCCGTGACATCACGCCAATTACTTGCCAAGAATTCCCATACCTCGGTCGAGGTTGTATTAAATATTGATTGCCAGACAATCGAAGTGTTTGGTGATAATCCGTAATGCAGTTGCAAAAAATAATTAGTTGTCGCATCAAGAAAAAAAATGATCGCCAGACCAGTACTGCAATACTTGGCAGCGCGATGTGTCATCTGAAAACAAAATAACAAATTCAGCGGCCCGATACAAAACAGGAACACTAGCGCACTTTTTTTCAATAGCGAATGCATGTCCACGCCACCGAGGTCGTACACCAACAACCCCAAAAATATGACGATGAAGTGCAACAAAATATTGCGGGTCACCGCGTTTTTCAATACCTTTATGGGGGAGAAGTTTTCCGGGTTAATGCAAACAAGTGCCATTTTTTCTCACTAATTGTTGAAGGTCTGCCGCAATGTTTTCAAGCGGCAACAAAGTCGCTGCGGCGTATTTTACCCACAGAAGATGCGTATTCCCCAGGTAGCTCACATAGTTAGGTGTTTTACTTAAGAGTTGTGCTGAAACGGCATCGAATGTCGAAGATCGTTAACGGATTTGTTGTATTAAGACAGCCGCCTACCAGATACCACCCGTCGCGACATACGGAATTCCTCTGTCACGGCCGTCCTAATCGACGTCGGATATGGGTGCCACAATCGCCCCGATGTATTCGGAGACTTGATATTGAAGTGAGTGGCTCACGGTCTCGTCGCCATATGTGGAATATCAGGCGTGCGGCACTGTATGTGCAGTCGGCACGTTTCTAGTAGCAGAGATATTAAGAAATACCGGAGGGCGGCCGCGCCGCTGCGAATTCAGGGCCGGCGCTGGACTGCATAGACCTTGCTTCTTGCGCAAAAAAACGCCTAACCGCATTTTAGTACTCATATTTTTATAAGCGGTCAGCAATACAAGAAGTGCTGTGATGCTCTTAGTTGAAGTTCTAGCATTCGCTTCAGGAGCCTCCTGCTGTCTCGCCTGAATTACACGTTTAGCGATTCGTATAACGAATGTCAGGTCAAGTCAGAACTACTTCACATTGGTCTGTTATTTCTAGTAGTCCTTAATAATAGCCGGGGCATCCTGAAACGAGTGGAAGATCGTCAAATTGTCCTTCTCTGCGTAGGTTCGAAACTACTGAGCAGTATTTAGCATTAGCCGTCACATATCACATCCTATTTAGCACATTGTCAAATTGTGCTAAATAGGATGTGGACACGCTGAAAACAGTGCCTTCGTAAGTCCCTCGCAGCTCGTCCGTCTCCCCAAATGCCTAGCCTTGTTGCGCTAGTAGGGCGGTCATTTCGCTAAACTCTTTATCTTGTAGCTCAAGCGTTGTGATCTATGCTTATAGACCCAGTCTTTCGCGTCTGCTACTGCCAAGAGTCGGGCATCTTTTTCCATGGCAACTTGTAAGCGCGCTTTTTCAAAAAGAACAGCCGGAATTTCTAACGTCGCCCACCCATCATTCCCCGACAGTCATTAGCCATGCCGACAGCCGATCCCATTTTTCCCATCATGCTGCCATGCATGATCAACATACCAACTGCGCCAACGGTCGCCAAGACCCCAATGATCGCAAAAATGATTAATATCATTTTTGCGAGAGAAAAATCATGCTTCATAATTACACCTCTTCTTTGTTGTGTATTCAACTGAAATCAACCGATGCATGCCTTTTCACATTCCTCTATTTACAACATTGACCCGATATCCGATGCACCGGTTGGATAGGCAAACATGGTGGTTTTCAGATCCTGTGTCGTCAAGCCATGTCGGATAGCTAGCGCGAAAAGATTGATGATCTCGTCCGCATTGGGTCCCACCAAATGGGCGCCTAGTATTTGGTCGGTCTTTTCATCAACCAACACCTTAAACCCGTTGACCGGTTCTGCCTGCTGTTGGGCTGCGAACCACGTCGCTGTTTGCTGACTTTTTATCTTAAACCGCAGGCCTTGTTTGCGCGCATCGGCTTCCGTTATTCCCACTGCGGCAATAGGAGGAAGCGTGAAAGCAACACTGGGAACACCTCGGTAATCCGGCTTTTGCTGGTTTCCGTTCAGCAGGTTGGCCGCAACGATTTTTGCGTCGTGACTGGACACCGGCGTTAAGGGCGGTCCCATCTGCGCGGCGTCCCCAGCCGCATAAACCGAAGGGTTGGACACGCTTTGTAGGTATTCGTTGAGTGTTAATCGTCCGTTCTCGATTTCAATCCCGCCAACTAATAAGTCCATCGAGGCAAATGCAGGCTTGCGCCCCGCCGCGTGCACCACCAAGTCCGCCTCAGTTATAGACTGCTTACCGTCGCGTGATGAAAAGACCAGGTAGCCATTGCCAATTTTTTCAATTTTTTCGACAGTGGTGCTAAGTTTCACGTCAATGCAAAGGGCTTTGAAGGAGGGCATCAGCCAGTCGACCAGATCGCCGTCGAACTCGGTGAGCATCCGTTCCGCGTGCTGCAAAATCGTGACATTGGCGCCTGCGCGCGCGGCAATATGCGAGAACTCTGCCGCAATATATCCCCCTCCTACCAATACGATGCGGTGGGGCAGGGACTCCAGTTCAAGAAAGCCCTCATTATTTATCAAGTATTCTTCACCCGGAATGTTCAGCTTGATTGCCTCGGCACCTGACGCAATCAAAATATGTTTTGCGTCGAGCAATTCGCCTCCTATCTGTAGCGTATTTTTGCCGACGAAGCGTGCAGTACCATGGAAGGTATCGACTCCCTTGTTTTTGTACTGGTGCTCCGTTTTTATCGATACAGGATCGGTAAAAGTGCGCTTGAACGCCATCAATGCCGCCCAATCGATATGCGCGTCTCCGGCGAGCCCCTTGCCGCGCATTCGTCGTGCATGGTCGAAAGCGCTGGTTCCACCAATCAGCATTTTTTTTGGATCACATCCGCGCAAGGCACAAGTACCGCCAAAGGGACGATAGTCAATGACGGCAACTTGCCATCCGGCTGCGCGCACCGGCATTGCTGCCGTCATCGCTGCTGTTCCGGCACCAATAATAACCAGATCATATTGCTTATTCATGGTTTAACTCCTGTTATTTGATGCGTGATTCGGCTGCCTTCCGCATAGCGTCCCGCATTGCCTCTTGTTAGCCAGCGCAGCAGGACAGTTGTGTGACATCTTTGAAGAAGGTTTGCGCGCAAAGTTTCAAGCCTTCGACCATCGTCATGTACGGAAACATCTGGTCGCCCAGCTCCTGCACTGTCATGCGGTTGCGAATTGCCAGTACCGCCGTCTGGATCATTTCGCTGGCTTCCGCCGACAGGATTTGCGCGCCGATCAGTCGACCGGTATTTTTGTCGATAACCAGCTTGATGAAACCAGTTGTATCGAAGTTCGCCAAAGCGCGTGGCACGTTTTCCAATGTTAGCAAACGACTATCGACCTCGAAACCCTCTGCAACGGCGTCTGCCTCAGTCAAGCCAACGGTCGCCACCTGCGGATCTGTAAAAACGACAGCTGGCATTGCAGTCAGATCCAGCGCAATATTGCCACCCATCATGTTCCTTGCGGCGCGCGTACCAGCTGCGGCCGCTACGTACACGTATTGGGGCTGATTAGTGCAGTCGCCTGCTGCAAAAATATGCGTGACGGACGTGCGCATATACTGATCAATTATCACCGCGCCGCTTGCGTCTGTCGCTACGCCAGCAGCTTTCAGACCTAGCCCGCGCGTATTTGCGTCGCGCCCAGTTGCAATCAACAGCCGGTCACCAGAGATGATGCCCGCTGCCGTCTCAAGATGAAACAAGTTGCCGTCATAGTGAACGTTGTTGATCTGGATATGGCTGAGAATGCGCATGCCCTCGGCTTCCAGCGCTTTTTGCAGGCCAGAGCCGATTGCGGAGTCTTCCTTGGACAGAAGCGTAGAGCGTGCAATCAAGGTAACTTTCGAGCCGAGGCGCAAAAATGCTTGTGCAAGCTCAAGTGCTACGACCGACGCTCCACAGACCAATAAATGCTTCGGTGCCTGGTCCGCCAGTAGGGCCGTTGTCGACGTCCAGTATGGGGTGTCTGCCAAACCTGGCGTTGAAGGTATAACCGGGGAGCGACCGGTGGCGATCAGGATGCGATCGGCGCCAAAGCGTTGTGGCGTGCCAGTGTCGGAGGTTACCTCAATAGTATGGGCGTCAATGAAACGCGCGCGTCCCCGCACCAGTGTCATTTTCGGACTGGACTCCAAAATTGCTTCATATTTCGCGTAGCGTAGTTCTTCCACCCGGCTTTGCTGCTGTGCCAAAAGCGCAGCCCGGTTGATGGTTGGCACGTACCTCTCGATTGCAAAGAACGGATGCTGTGACTGCTGATGAGCAAGCTGAGCGGCCCGGATCAGTATCTTCGACGGCACGCAGCCGACATTTACACACGTACCGCCAACGACACCGGCTTCAATAATTGTGACTGTCGCACCTTCTTCAATGGCTTTCAAGGCTGCGGCGAATGATGCTGATCCGCTTCCAATTATCAGCACCTTGAGGGCTTGACCACCTTTAGCTCCGGGCTGTGTAACTTTGTTGTCAAAATGGGCATCATAGCCCTTTGCGCGAATCGCTTGTATGACCGTGTCCGCCGCCATGCCAGCACTGGTGCCCACGCTCGCACGACGCTTTGCGTACGAGACCGTTGCATTCCTTACGCCGGGCACTTTGACAAGTATCGCCTCAAGCGATGTCGCGCAGCGGTGGCACGTCATTCCTGTAACGTGAAAGTCGAGTGTTTGCATTTTATTGCGCGATCTTGACCGATACTGGGTAACCCGCGTTGCCGGAAGCGTTGCGCAATTGGGCAGTGCTGGTTTTGACATTGTCGAAAGTCACGACGGCTTCTTTTTTATCAAAATTGGTCTTGACCTGTTGGACGCCCTCAACCTTCATCAGTGCTTTTTTTACCGTGATCGGACATGACGAACATGTCATGCCGGGAACATCAAGCGTGACAGTTTGGATGGCAGCAATCGCGCTGGATGAAGCAGCAATGGCCGCCAAGACAAAAGAGGCAGTAAGGATTGTTTTGAACATGATTTTTCCTAATGGTTAAGAAAGAGGGCGGCTAAATCAAGCGTAGGCTGATACAGCATAATCACCGAAAAGCCATACCGCACTCAGGGCCACAAGCTACAAATTGCATTTTTTCGCGAGTTTGATGGCGTTGATACAACGTGTCATTCGAGAAACGTCACAAAGTACGGATAAGCCAACGCAATCAGGACCAGAATTGACATAACCCAGAACATGGCGCGGTATCGAACATTGGTCTGTGGTAGCGCACAAAGGCTGCCAGGTACACAGTCGGCTGCATCAGGCCCCCGGTAAATTTGCCGGTAAGCGAGCGCCATGCATAGCAGTGCCACCATAATAAATACTGGTCGCAGTGGCTCTAGCAACGTTAAGTTGGAAATCCATGCGCCGCCGATCCCTAGACTTACAAGCACCAGTGGCCCCAAACAACAGGCAGAGGCAGCGATAGCAGCTAAAGCACCTCCGAGGAGGGTTGATTTTGCAAGTTTGTCGTTGTTCATAGGTCTCAAATTTAAGCGAATACGGTACTATAAGCTCCGTACTGTAGTACGGAGTCAATCTTTTTTGCACATGAGAGGAGGCATTTATGGATGAGAAGTTGACAATTGGCAAAGTCGCTGCTGCTGCAGATGTGAACGTCGAGACAATTCGTTTTTACCAACGCAGGGGAATTCTTGTCGAGCCACCGAAAAAGCTGCGAGGGCTGCGTTATTACGACGAGGCTGCAATCGAGCGAGTCCGTTTTATCAAGCGCGCGCAGACGCTCGGCTTTACCTTAGACGAAGTGAGTGCATTACTTGCATTGCAAAAAACCAATGCCTGTGCAAAAACGCACGATGCGGCAGAAAGAAAATTAAAAATTGTGGAAGATCGAATTCGAGATCTGGAGCGCATTCGCATTACATTGAAAGGCCTCATCGGACAATGTAAAGAGGGTGCCACCGATGTTTCCTGCCCAATTATTGAATCTTTATTGCATAGCAAACATCCATAATCGATATCGGTAAGCTATTGCTCAGAATCGCGATCAGATGAGACAGCATGTGGCAGATCATGATTGCCTGCAAGTGGCCGATTTTGGCCCGATTACACAAAACTAAATACACCCTTGAGAAGGTATTCCCACTGCTGCTTGCTCCGATTTGATCGGAAAATCTAAAAAATGCGCATCATCTTGCGATCGCGATGAAGTAATTGCATAATGAAAAAACAGTCAGGAAGCTTAATTTGAACCCCGTAATTGTGTTGTAAGCTAGAGAACTGATATGAAGTGTGGGTCGCGTTCAGAACGAAGCATTGTGGGTGGATGTCCAGCGACAGCGGGGTGTAAATTGCTTTCTATAGCAGGCAATGGATTCCGATGACGACCTTCCGAGGTGCGCTGTTTAACCCTTAAAAGAGGACCATCATGAGTACCTTTAAACAAGTTGACGACGAAATTTATATCGGCCCGCAGCCAAGTGATCAAGATCTGCAGGACGCCAGACAGCAAGGAATTCGCACGATCATTGATTTTCGGGAGCCGTCCGAGACCACTACCTCCAACGAGAAACTCACCACAAAACATCATCTGTCTTACGTTAACATTCCAGTCAATAAAACAGCGCCGGACGCGCGCCAGATTAGGGACCTGACTGATGTACTCAAAAACAAGGAGGGGCCATTTCTGCTGCATTGCTTAAGCGGCGCCCGTGCGGCGTTAATACTCTGCTTGAGCATGGCAGAAAAGCACGGCTGGAACGGCGAGCAAACCATGCTGGAAGCCAAGAAAATGGGCCACGATTTAACAACGTTTCCGGAGTTTTGTGCGTTTGTGAAACAGAACCGGGATTAGATAAGGGTTCACTGATTGCGATGTTCTAGCCCGATTCGCCTCCAGGTGTATGCGTTTTATACGCAACCATGTGCGCGCCATCTATGAATGATTGTCTGCTTAGTGCGACATCCGTGCGGCACGAGATGGTAGTGCTGATCTGGTGGTCGGGATAAAAATCAACAGGTGGTTTCGATGCCGGTTGGAAGCGATTGCGATCGCTTTTAAATGTTGTTAACAAGGATCAAAATGATGCGCTTTTACACAATAAATATTAAAAAAACCGTTGACTTTACTATTATCGGGTTAGCAACATTAACCAGTCTGACCGCGCTCGCAGACCATACCTCACGGGTATTGCCATTGCAGACCCATGCCGCTTTTTTTTCTAGTGAATCCCAACAGAAAATTCCTCTTGACCCGCAGGTATTTGTCGCAGCGCCAACGGCCCCTGCAGCAACCGGCCCGCAAGGCATTAAGCATATTGCCGGGGTACGCAATGCACTGATTTCCGATATGCCCGAGCTACCGATCATGAACGCCACGGGCAAGTCGTTGGACATGACACTGAAGGCTTGGCTGGCCGGGCAGGGCGACGTTGTTTTGACCAACATGCCTAATGGAACACAAAAAGTTACGTTAATTTTGACCCATCTATATCCACACGGCGTCTATAGCGTATTCGAAAACCATTTTGATCAAAAGCCAGTCGGATTTACGCCACTTGACGGCAATGGAACCGCGAACAAATTTGTCTCTGATGGTGAAGGCAAAGCCAATGTCACGATCATTTCGCCGTCGCCACTAACGCACGATAATGCGGTGCTGGTGATTTACCATTCCGATGGTAAAACCCATGCAAAATTGCGTGGCGATATCGGCGTTGATGCGCATCATCAACTGATTGTCCGACCGTGATCAGGACTTTTAAGAAAAGCGGAACGCAGTAGCGATACCGATCAATAATCCGCCTGTCAGCGAGGACCATGGCGTGAAGTGTGCTCAGTCAACCATCACTTTTTCCAGCGCCAGTGATACAAAATTGCTGGTACAACACTTGCATTACGGCCATGGCCGGCTTACTCGCAATACTGTAAAAAATCTGTTTGCCCTCACGTCTGGTACTGACCAGGCTTTCTTCGCGCAAGACACTGAGCTGCTGTGACAAGGTCGGTTGCAAGATGGCGGTCAAGGTTTCAAGTTCGCCCACGCTGTGTTCACTTTGGCTTAACTGGCATAACAATAGCAAGCGATCAGGGTTAGCCAACGCTTTCAACAAACTACTGGCCTGCAAGGCGGCCAGTCGCATCGCTTGGATATCTATTCCTCCTCCATTACTTTTCATCTTTATATCCAATCTGTTTACTTAAAACATTATATTAAATAATAGTATATAGTTAAATATATTAGGAGAATATAAATTGATTTCAGCCCCGATTCTCGCTTATTGCAGCAGCGGGCGACGCGCTTCCACATCGTTTCAGCTTGCACAAGACGCTGCGCCTGGCCCGCTTGCCGTGACTGACGGGAAAGTTGTTGCTCAACAGTTTACGCACGATGTACTCATCGTCGGTGGCGGTGCTGGCGGGATCGGCGTGGCGGCTAGCCTGCTGCGGCGCGAGCCAGGACTTCAGATCAGTATCATCGAGCCCAGCGAACAACATTACTACCAGCCGGCCTGGAGCCTGGTCGGTGCGGGCGAATTCGATATCGCTGACACCGTCAGACCCACCGCCGACCTGGTACCGGCGACTGTCCGGTGGTTAAAACAGTGCGCCAGCAGCTTTGATCCGGAAAATCAACAACTGACCCTTTCAGACGGTTCGACCCACTGCTATCAATACCTGATCGTTGCACCAGGACTAAAATTACATTGGGCGGGCATAGCTGGTCTTGAAGCGACATTGGGGAGCAATGGCGTGACGTCGAATTACCGGTTTGATCTGGCACCCTACACCTGGTCGCTGGTGCAGACGCTACGATCCGGCCACGCCATTTTCACCCAACCCGCGATGCCGATCAAATGTGCTGGTGCACCGCAAAAAGCGTTGTATCTGTCCTGCTCTTATTGGGAGGCACAAGGCGTGTTGTCCAATATCAGCGTCGAATTCGACAATGCTGGCGGCGTGTTGTTTGGTGTGCCGTCATTTGTGCCAGCCTTGATGCGTTATATCGAACGTTACAAGGCCAATTTGCAGTTCAATTCAAATCTGGTGGCGGTTGATGGACCAGCCCGTACGGCATGGTTTGATGTCAAAGACAGCGACGGCCAGACCAGTAGAGTGAAAAAATCATTCGACTTTCTGCATGTGGTGCCGCCCCAGATTCCGCATGATGTCATCAAAGCCAGCCGCCTCGGGAATGCCGATGGCTGGGTGGAGGTCGACCAAAAAACATTGCAGCATTTACGCTACCCAACCATTTTCAGCCTCGGCGACGCCTGTTCTGCACCCAATGCTAAGACGGTTGCCGCAGTACGCAAGCAGATCGTCGTGGTGGCAGAAAATTTACTGGCGCTGCGTCAACAGCACGCTCTGATGACCGAATATGACGGGTACGGCGCATGTCCATTAACCGTTGAAATCGGAAAAGTAGTATTGGCAGAATTTGGCTACGGTGGAAAATTATTGCCGACGTTTCCAATCGATCCTACGGTTGCCAGCCGCTTTGCATGGGTGCTCAAGAAAAACCTGCTGCCAGCGATCTATTGGCAGTTGATGCTCAAGGGTCGCGAGTGGCTGGCGCGCCCGGGTAAAGTATGAGGCAGGACATAAGACAGGGCAGGGTTGCGATGATGATTTTTACTCTCGGCTTTATTGTCGGTATCATCCTCGCGCTAACTGGCGCGGACGGCGGAATTTTGGCCGTACCCTTACTCGCGATATACTGAACTGGACAGCTTTCACTATGTGCATTTCAAACGTAATTTCAGGAAGTGCAATCATGAATCCACTACAGTTGTTCGATACCGAATCCTCTACGTTCACTTATCTCCTCTTTATTCCCGGTCAAACGGCAGCGGTGATCATAGACCCGGTGGCACGGCATTGGGAACGTGATTTGCAACAATTGGATAGACTCGGCCTAAGCCTTACCTATGTACTGGAAACGCATGCTCATGCAGACCATGTGACTTCAGCAGGAAAATTATGTCAAATCACAGGTGCGAAGTCGGGCGCTCCCACCGGATGCGGTATCGGGCCTGCCGACTTGCAGCTCAATGATGGCGATCGGATTGTATTTGCCCCAGGTGAAGAACTTTATGTCATTCATACGCCAGGACATACTGCAGGCAGCATGTCCTATTTGTGGCGCGACAATGTGTTTACGGGCGACGCTCTTTTGATTGATGGTTGTGGTCGTACCGATTTCCAGAGCGGCAGTGCCGATGCACTTTATACCTCGATAACGACCAAATTATTTACATTATCAGAAGACACGAAAGTCTGGCCTGCGCATGATTACAAGGGTCGTTCAGTTTCGACCATCGGTTGGGAGAAGACACATAACGCACGGCTAGCAGGTTGTAACCGAACCGATTTCATTGCCTTAATGAAAAACTTGCATTTGCCAAAGCCGAGGCTGCTGGATATCGCCGTTCCGGCTAATGAGAATTTGGGCTTGTCGCACGATGCGTGAGTGCTCCATTTGCATTGAGCTGTTACAAAGACTGGTGAAGTATTCATTAAGCAACTCAAGTAAGCCAAATATCTGGAGTCCGTTGCAAATATGGCGCGGCGCTTGCTGGAGTTTGCGCATGGGCTGAAACCGGAATACTTAGGAGGAGACGGGAGTATCGTAAGGTTGCTATACATAAAAAATGCCTCCGGTTGGGAGGCATGACAAAGCGGGAAATGCTCGATTTGTTGCGTTGTTGCCGGTTTAAGTGCGGTGCCAAAAATAACCCTGTAAAACCATGTTTTTATTGTGATTAGGTCAATTAATCTTGTTCTTCGATTTGACATAATATAAAGTCTACGCCTACGCTTTTTAGCAGGGGTGAGGCTTGAGCTGGTGTCGGTGTCCCGAATAAAGTGACAACACCTGTTAAGAGAGCAACGCTAGCCGCTGTTGCTGTCCTCCTCGAAAAAACTTCCCATAATGATTTTTGACCATTCATTTCTGCTCGGTCTGCATCTGCGGCCATGATGATATCTATCGGGCTATCCATGTCTAGCGAAAGTGCTAATTTCATGCACATTTCGTTATCAATAAAACGTTTTCCGTGTCTGTACTGGCTAAGCGTGTTCTGTGCAACACCGAGGTAGTCGGCTAGGTTGCTATCCGTCTTGATTCCGTGTTTTTTCATTGCCGCATTTAAATATTTGTCGATGTGCATGTTTTTTCCTTGCAAAATTCTCGTTTTGAGATAATATCTCGTTCTGGGATATCTCTGTTTGGGATAATCTGATTTTAGCAGATTTCATCGATCAGTCTTAAAAATCAACCTAGAGGTTAGAAAATTATGAAAAGCACAATTCAAATTTTGCACGTTGTTACAAATGCCGGGCGGTCTAAAAAAACGGGTAATGACTACGATATGCGCATGGCGCAATGCATCGTGCATAAAGTAAATAAGGATACTGGTGTTATTGAGCCATTGGTAGGTGAGTTGCTCTTACCTCAGCGGTATATGGATACAGTCCCCGGTATGTACGAGGTTGAATTTGAAGTAGCTATTTCGCAGCAAAAACGGGTTGAATCTGCTGTTTCTTTGCTTACGCCAATACCTCTTAAGGCTACATCTGGTGTTTCTCTCGCTGCTCCTAAGGTTGTTTAAAAATGAGTACGTGTGCGGTAGCAGTTCAACAGGCTGACGGGTCTTATTTATTGCAGGTTGATCCAACTGTTACCGATGTGTCGAGTTGCACTTATGTTGTGCAAAGTGGGGCGGACATAGCTGGCTCGTTGTTGCTAATGTCTGCAAATGATGGTGCTACATATTCCCTTGCAATATTCTCCGTGTGGGTTACGGCTTGGGCTTTTCGAATGTTCGTTCGTACTTTAAATGGTGATCAAAATGACTCTGAATAAATTGTTTTCTCGTGCTGGAATTGTTGTTGCTAGTACTGCGTTAGCTGGTGCTTCGATGGCTGATACTGTCGATGTGACTGCGATCACTGGCGCTGGTACAAATGTTGCGTTGGTTGGTGCGGCGGTGTTTGGGGTGTTTGTTGGCGTGAAATTGTATAAGTGGATTCGGGCTGCGCTCTAATGTCTTCCGTCGATATTAGCGCACTGGACGGGGCGTTAATAACCGTGTTAATTGTTGGAGCTGCGGGTGTGGCGCTTTATATACTTCGTTTCACTTTTGCGATTATCCGTAATGCAATAGTTTGATGATTCGGCGGGGGCTTCGGCCTCCGTTGTTAGTTAACGGTATCGGGGGATGTATGGGCTTGCTTGTGATCGTAACTTTTCTCGGCGCGTTTTGGATTTTGTTTTTAGCATGAACTATTTTCTTAGGCGTGTGCTTGTTGGTGTGGCAATTGCCGTTGTGATGATGTGTGTTCATAAGGTAAGTCGTGCCGCTTCTACTTATAATTTCGGTGGTTACAGTAGTCCTGCTTTGTACTGTAGCAAAGCGTTAAATTTGGACTGGTCTTTACACTCAGCGTATCCTTTGACTGGTACGTGTCTTTATAACGGTAACATGAATGGTCAGCCTCCTCCGCCTACGGGTTCGTGTGACGCACCTGACGCTGTTGATTCTGTCACTCTGGCTTGTCTTCCACCTAAAAACTCATGTGTAGCTGGTAAAACTACTGTTTTTACGGTCAAGTTTGGCGATGTTTACGGTAATGATTACAACGGAAAAATTCCTGAAAATGATGGTGCGTGTAATTTTAATTACAGTGCTCCGTTTAGTGTTAAGGAATGTTTTTCGCGTCCTCCTTCAGCCCAAAAATATTGTACTTTTTCTTATACTCAGGATGGCACTCAGTCTGTTGGCGGTGTTTCACGCGATGATGGATTGCCCGGCTCTGCTGCTGTGCCATCTACGATCAAAACGTCAGGCGATCAGTCAAGGGGCTGTCCTGCTGGAACGGTAAATATTGGTACGGATTCAACCGGTACGCCGATGTGTGCCGGCTCTGGCACGGCTGCTGGAACTCCGGATACCTCGACCACTAAATCTACCACGCCGACTGTCACAGCAACGAATCCCGACGGTTCGACTACTGCCACCGATACATCTTCTTCTAATAATTCAGATGGAAGTAAAACGACTGATACCAAGGTTTGCAATACTGGTACAGATGGAAAGTCATCTTGTACTACGTCTTCTCAAACGTCACCTAATGCCACAGGGTTACCGGGTAAAGCGGATGGTTTGCCAGATCCTGATAAACAGTTTTGTACGATTCATCCAAACATAAATGCGTGTCGGAATTCGCAAGTACTCTCTGCTGGCGGCTGTACTGGTGCTGTATCAAATGTCGCTGTTGACGGTGACGCCATTCAGGGTGCGATTTTAAAAAGAATTGCTGACGAAGACTGCGCGCGGTCTGTCCCTACCGCAGCGAATAACTTGTACGATCAGATGGCCTCTGGTAACGATCCGCTGGCTAATACTCTTCCAACAAAAGCAAATGGGCAGATTATTGATATGTCTGTTGGTCATGGCCTTGACAGTTCTGGCTTTCTTGGCGCTTCGTCGTGTTTCGCAGACAAAAGTTTTGACTATGGTGGTCGTACTTTAGTGATCCCGTTTTCTAACGTTTGTCCTTATCTAATTCCATTGCGTCTTGCTGTTATGTTTTCTGCGTTAATGGCTTCGTATTTCATGCTCTCAGGCGCTATTTTAAGGAGTTGACGTTATGGGCTGGACTTTGTTGATTAATGCGATCTGGGGTGCATTAGCGCCTGTTCTGGGGTCACTGGTTGGTAGGATTCTCCTTGCGCTCGGTATTAGTTTTTTGACTTATACAGGGCTTAGTTATGGTGTCGATGCAATTAAGTTGTCGGTCATCTCTTCTTTCGGTGGTTTGAGTGCTGACGTGATTGGATTCATTGGCTATTTGTGGGTCGATAAAGCGATCACAACAGTGTTTTCTGCGTTTGCTACGGCGTTGGCGATCAAGGTTGGCACTGGTTCATCGATCACTAAAATGGTCGTCAAATAATGTTAAATCTATTTACCGGATTGCCCGGCAATGGCAAAACGTTATATACGCTGTGGTACGTTAAGCAGTGGGTTGAGCGTGAAAATAGAGAGCGTGAAAAAGAGGGCAAGCAATTGCGTGAGGTGTTTTATCACGGCATTAATCAGCTTATGCTTCCGTGGACAAAGATTGATCCGACCAAGTGGATGGACTGTCCAGCAGGTGCAATTATTGTCATCGATGAGGCGCAATTTGTTTTTGAGAAAAAACCAAACGGCTCGAAATTGCCTGAGTGGTATTCGCAATTAGCGGTGCATCGTCATCTAGGTTTCGACATTGTGTTGATTACGCAAAATCCGTCACTGGTTGATAATTTTGTGCGCAAATTAGTTGGTAAGCATTTGCATATTGTTCGTACGTTCGGCATGGAAAGAGCGGTTGTGCATGAGTGGATGAGTGTGCGCGAATCTCCGGAAAAGCCTTCCAGCCGCAAAGACTCGATACAACACAAATGGGGATATCCGAAAGAGGTTTATACGTATTACAAGTCTGCTGAACAGCACACTGTTAAGCGTAATATTCCGATGAAAGTGTGGGGTCTAGGGGTCGTGGTGATTCTGCTGTGTGGTCTTGTGTATATGGTGTATGGCAATATACAAAAGAAAATCCATCCTGAATTGCAGGTGAATGCGAAAACAGGTTCGCCGGTTGCACCGGCTTCGCAAGCGTCTGGATCGTCTGTCCGTGTTTCGTATAAAAATGCGATGGAAGATGCGAAGCAATTTGCTTATGATCGCACGGCTCGTGTGCAAGGTCTTCCGCAAACTGCGCCCCGGTATGATGAGATGACGAAGCCTGTTTCTGTGCCTGTACCTGCTGCTTGCATATCCGATCGGAAACGCTGTAACTGCTATACGCAACAAGCTACGCCGATAAATGTTCCTGAAATTTTATGTCGGGACATTGTTGCGCGTGGTTTTTACATGGAATTTGATCCGAATGGAAATACGGCTAAATTGGCTACTAATTCGCCAGGTGTTTCGAGTGCTGGCGCTGTGATGCTTTCGGCTAAAGATGGGCGTGAGGTGAGGGCGTCGAGCGCTAACGTTCCGGTTCTGGCTACGCTTGGAAACGAAGACGGTTACGGTGTTCTCGGAAAGCATCGCGGCGGTGCTGTTGGTTCTAAATGAGAATGGTTTTCCGCCGCTAATTTTGAAAGTGAATTATGGACATGAAAAAATATGATAAAGCTCTGGAGATCATTTCTCAAATGACTGATGCTGAGCGTATGTCTTTAACTCTTATTGTTGCTGCAAAAATGACGAAGTGGCTCTCGGTCGAGATTAGTAATGTACGTTTTGATCAGAGCCGGCACGAAGTGCAAAATCTTGCGAGTCCGTCCGAGTAAAGAACTACGATTATATGCAATCGTTCGGCGCTCGGTGGTTGTCGCCCTCCGGGCGTCTGAAGGGCAAGTTTTAGGCGGGCAGTCCTAATGCCTAATTTTGGAATGAATGCCTTGCACGTACTATACCGTCGCCTTAAAGACCGTTTTTGAAGTTGGTCTTGTATTAGGTGTGCGGGATGCGAGACGCCGACTGAGGTACGAAGGCGAGCGGCGCGCAGCGCCGCTAAACTTGTACTACGGACACTTAAGAACATGAACAGGTCAATGCACTATGGAAGTTCATGTTTTTCTGGTTTTCTGAAATTCAGTTTTTGACTTAAACAAAAAAAAAGCCTCACCGGATTACAGTCCGGGAGGCCTTCGATTCACCTGATCGTAACAGGAAAATAGAATGTCTGAATTATTTAATGAATCTCTCGAATCGTCAATCGATTTTTCACAATCTCCGCAATTAAATTCTAAGCCTGACTGGTGGAATGATGACGGTCACGGCTGGCAAGATACATTTACGGCCCGGCAACGTATTTTTGCTGATGGTCAAGCAGAAATAGTGATTTCCAAAGAAAAGTTTTTTATCAGTCGTGAGGCGTTGGCGCTTCCTCCGGCAAAGCGTGGTAAATCAGAAAAGCGTGAGCGTAATGATGAGGATGCTTCTCGGCGTGCAAAAAAGAACGTGCGCTTGTGTTGTAAGGAAATTAGGGCTGACCGCATGATTACATTGACGTATCGGGAAAACATGACTGATCGTGATCTGGCGTTAAAGCATTTAAAGGCGTTTGCAAGGCGTGTCGGCAAGGTGGCCGGGTTCCATTACGTTGCGGTGATTGAACAGCAAGAGCGGGGCGCTATTCACTTCCATATCGCTGTGCACGGTCGCCAGTCTTACGTTTTGGTTCGTTCGATCTGGCAATCAATTGTCGGAGTGGGCGAGGGCGGTCAACAAATGGGCCAAGCGAATGTGCGTGACCCGCATAAGTTCGGCTTCGGCAAAAACGGTGCTAATAAGTTGGCTTCTTACATTGCTAAATACGTCGGCAAGAAAATGGATTCTCGCGAGTTGAATCAAAAGCGGTATTTCCGTTCGAGGGGCATTGTTCTGCCTGAGGTGAACACCTGGCGAATCTCGTCCACAGATATGCTCGGCGCTGTTCAAACGGCTTTTGCTATCGCTGCTGAGTTCGGGTTAGAGGGTGTCCAGACTTGGTGTAATAACGCGTTGGGCGTTGTTTGGATAGCTACCGCGCCGAGATCGGGGCCGCTGGTAAATGCTTGTCCTTTTTGATACCATATAGTTTACCGGAGGAAACATGAATGATATCGATCAAAGATGTTTGGAAGTCCGTTCTCGGGAGTATAAGGCACGGTGCGAGCGTGAGAGTACGGCTTTACTCGATGAACTTGCTATCTGGGTCACGGATCGTAAAAATATTGCTTTTAGGGAAAAAATAAAATGTATTCCGTCATGTTCCCTTGAGAAATTTGTATGCAACTGGAATTATTTGAGTGGTTGATTATTAGTGCGATTGAGCGTTCGCATATGATGTCTGAAATACGTCAGTCGTATTGGTTTCTTCGGAACTTGCGCAAAACGCAGTGGAATTTGGCACGGCGAAAACGGGAGTATCGGAAGGTGGCCATACATAAAAAAAGCCTCCAGTTAGGAGGCATGACAAGGCGGGAGATACTAGATTTGTTACGGTGTTGCCGGTCCAAGTGTGGGGCGAAGAAAAATCCGGTAAAACCATGCTTTTATTGTGATTTTTGAGGCTTTTTTGCGACGTACGATTTGACATAATATAAATTATACGAAATTACAGCATCAAGAGCCGAGCTTAAGAAACAGGATTTTTGATGCATCAACATTTGTCCATCCGGCTTACCCAGACGGCGATTAAGTCGCTTTATGACCTAGCGCGCAATATTATTTCCTTCACTTATCATACCTACCAGCAAGAGCTTTACCCGACGGGTATCAGAGCGCGAGCAGTCGGATTCGCTTACTCCTGGAGCCGTCTTTTCGCCGTGTTCAGTTCGTTTATAATTGCCCACATTCTGGGCCGATTTGGGGTCTCAGAGTATTCATTTTTATCGCCGGCGCGATGCTCATCGTGATGATAACAATCGGCACTTTTGGACCACGCACTCGCGGCGCTTCGCTCGAAAGCATTTCGCACTAAGACGGTCTCGCAGGAGGCAATTAACCGCGACGATGTACTTAAATTTGCCAAACGCTATAGGTGGGAACGTTAGACATCAGCCCTCCCAAAAAAAGCTATCGATGGGCGCGATGGTTTGGTCAGCAAGTACCTTCTGGCGCAAAAGCTTTTGTCCTAGTTGCAAAAGGCGCGCCCGTGGTCGCGCACGAAATTCTGCCAGTTCCTTCCCCGCTGGCCCCGGTAACGGTACATTCTTCAGTGTCCCCAGCGGACGTTGTAGCGGGAGAGTCGGCCGCCCTACCTCTGCGTACAACCACCCTACCGCTGCCATTTGAAGGCAGACTGCCAAAGCGATCAGGCCATACGCCCCCCACTTTGCCTTGCCGCGGGATGCAAGGATCTTGTTGAATTTATGGGTAATCTGCGACTCTTCGAACACCTTTTGTAATCTTTCGGACGATGCCTCCCTTACCCCATCCCTGATCTTGTTCATGATGATTACCCTCTCGTTATTCTTCGTTTTTTATATGAAGCTGTTTAGTTTCGAATCCTCGGAAACACTTTTTTGGTCCTAAACCATATCGAGGATCGATTTGACGATTTGACGCGTTGGGGATAGCGATGGCACCATGCACCAGCGATCGATGCGTTCATTACCGATACGCAGCATGCCGGTATGGCGCGCCAATTTGGCATCCTCGAAAGGGTCTTTATCGTAGAAACCCAACTTGCGGCGCACCGATTCCATATCGCCGCGTTTTCCTGAGAGGAAGGTCCAGCCCGGCTGTATATCGTATTTTTTGGCATACGCCTTTAGCGTCGCAGGTGAGTCAAACTCGGGGTGGAGCGAAATCGAAACCATGTGGACATCGCGTCCAATTCGCGGGCCTAAAGCCTGCTGCACCTGCAACAGGTTGGCAGTGTTAGGCGGACAGATTCCGGTGCACGCGGTGTACATCATGTTGATAACGACCAGCCTGCCTCTGATAATGTCGTCGTAGAACTTTATCTTGCGGCCATCCTGATCCATGAAATCAACATTAGGAAAGTAATCGGCCCGTGGACCTTCACTGGTAACCCCCGTCACTGACCTCACGCCGGTACCTGCTTCGGCAGTGCGAACGGAAACTACCGCCGGATACAGAGAGGCGCCACAGAAGCCCTTCAAAATCGTACGATTGGGATGCATGTTGTACTCCGATAGTCGAATTAGAAGCTGGAAAATGCCCCCCAGATCAGGGGACGACGTCCAAGCGAATGAACAATAGGCAGCCTGCGTGAAGCCGCAACATTGTCAGGCTCATGCAGTTAATTTTTTCAACCCTGCGTGTGCGCCAAAGCCGCGTTCAGTGACCAATTAATCGGCACGTTGACATAGGCCAAAAGCTAACGGGAAAGAGGCGCGGCAATCGCCGTGCGCTTGAGATGATGGACACGTTAAGGCGACGTTTTTTCTATACAGAACATTGCAATCTCCCCTGTTAATTTTGATGGGTGTTCATTGACAACTTATTTGTGTTATTAAAATAATAATATACGCTCCAATTCCAAAATACAATGTTGTAATTTTATTATTATTTCATCCTAAAATCGTGATATTCTTACTAACAAAACTATGAAATTAAAAGGAAAGTGCAGACCATCGAGTGTGGCTTAGCTTACGCATTTGCACGTTTTGCAGTCCTATACCGTGCCGCAAGGAGTGCAGATATGTTTGGTTCTAAGGATGCGAGGGGCACGTATGGCAAGGATGGGCAACCGCGTGGGACCGGCGACAACGCTGGCATCACCAATTAAGAGTTGTAAAGATTTCTTTAGATGACTGCCGTAGGCATTTTTGGCAGCGCACCGTGCAATCAAGGGAAGTTTTTCATGGCGGAACCATCGGGAGCCATTCTGCTCGGGCGTGCACGGACGACAGAACAGCGTCTTTGCAGCCCGGCGGCACAACCAAAGCTATCGCTATCCAAACGTCGACCCACAAGTAGCGTGCTTAATAAAATTGCTTAAGACGACGCACGCTAATAGCGACTCGACATGATGGGTCAATTATTTGGTGGTCAAAGTGCCCACCACCAATAGCCACCATGCTTACCTATCGCTTTTGGCGCTTCAACCATCATGGGCGTGTACAGTCTGGCGGAGGGCAAGCTGATCGAAGTCGGTTATTTCGACCTGCAGTTTCTGAGCTTCGACGGCAAGACTTCCTATCGCGACTGGAAGTTTATGCCGCCACCTGAGGCCATCGCGCCCTTACCCGGATTGCCCTGTTAGCGCTGTTGATTAAGGTCGGCTTAAGACTCGGCACCCGGCGGATTCGAGACTATCGTGCCTGTACGTCTGTCATACCAGCGATTTTTCGAAAGCATTATTTCATGATGTCCACGTCCACCGGGTATCATTGGAAAGCAATTTTCTAGCTGCTCGACTGCAACATCAAGCAGGAACGGTCCAGACCAGGACAAGCATTCAGCGATCGCTTCGTCCAGTTCGGACGCCAGAACCACCCGACGCGCACCCCAACCGAATGCCTTGGCCAGCGCGACAAAATCTGGCAATGCCTCGTTGTAGCTATGGCTATACCGTGCGCCGTGATGCAACTCCTGCCATTGACGGACCATTCCCATACAGCCGTTGTTCGAAATAACCACTTTTACCGGACAACGATGCTGTGCGGCCGTCGCCATCTCCTGAATATTCATCAGAATGGACGCGTCTCCGCTGACGCACACCACCAACTTGTCGGGATGCGCAATCTGCGCACCAATTGCTGCGGGCAACCCGTATCCCATCGTGCCGGCGCCACCCGAGGTGAGCCAGCGGTGCGGCGCTTCAAAGCGCAGGTATTGCGCGGCCCACATTTGGTGTTGACCGACGTCGGTGGACACAATCGCGTCGCTGCCCTCAAGGTGATCGGCCAGTGTTTGCATCAATTGCTGAGGCACAATGTTGGGGGCGGAGGATGTGAAGCCCAGTGAATTTTCGTTGCGCCACTGATTGATCTGCTTCCACCATTTTGTTGTGCGCGCTGATTCAATCGGCATCAATTCCAATTCTGCATTAAGCACTGCCAACACTTGGGCGCAGTCCCCAACCAAAGCAACTTTTGTTTTGACTACTTTGCCGACGGAACTGGGGTCGATATCGATGTGGATGATGTGCGCTCTCGGACAAAAGTCCTGCAAGCGACCCGTTACCCTATCGTCGAAACGTGCGCCTACGCAAACGACCAGATCAGCTTCGTGCATTGCCAGATTTGCTTCCAGCGTGCCGTGCATCCCAAGCATGCCAATCCACTGAGGGTCGGACGCGGGAAATGCGCCCAAACCCATCAGCGTGAGCGTACACGGCGCATGGCTTTTGTGGACCAGATCGGCAAATTGCGTGCATGCGTCACGGCCCGAGTTGATCAGCCCTCCTCCCCCGTAGAAAATAGGCTGGCGTGAGGTGGCGATCATCTGTACGGCTTCGCGTATAAGTGCGGTCGCGGGCAAGCGCTGTTGCCCCTCAGACAACGGTAGCGTTTCGGCAACCGGCGCAGACGTGGGGTGCGCAACAAACACCTGTCCCTGAATATCTTTCGGAATATCAATTAGCACCGGGCCGGGTCGACCGGTCGTGGCTTGCGCGACCGCGTGCCGGACCGTATCGGGAATAGTAGACACGTGTCCAATCTGCCCATTCCACTTGGTGACCGTCCGGGAGATACCGAGCGCATCGCACTCCTGAAATGCATTGGTGCCGATGGCGGTCGTGGCAACCTGGCCACTGATACACAGTACCGGTATCGAATCACTTAATGCGTCGAGCAAACCCGACGTCGTATTGGCGATGCCGGGGCCAGAGGTGACGATGACCACGCCCAGACGCCCAGTCGAACGCGCATAACCCTGCGCCGCGTGCACCGCTGCCTGCTCATGTCGTACCAGAACATGGCGCAGGCGCGGCTCTAAATACAACGCATCGTAAAGTGGCAATACGGCACCGCCCGGATAGCCAAAAATGGTATCTACTCCGCACGCAATTAGCGTCTGCAACAACATCTGGGCGCCGCTCAATGGCGTGTGCGGGTCGGAGGCCAACATTATATTGTCGGGCATTAGTGCATTCTGGAAGGTTTTCATACTAAAATTATATTCTTCTAAAGCCTGAAAAGGCTTCATAATTTCAGCCTAATTTGCATAAATACGGAAAATAATATGAGTATTTCAAAGAAGGAAGGAAAACTATTCGACATGCAGGATCGCGCCATTTTGCGAGCGCTGTTACAGGATTCGCGCAAGAGCTTCCAAGACATCGGACAGGAGGTTGGGTTATCGACCACTTCGTGCTGGAACCGCATCAAACGGATGGAGGAATCCGGGGCGATACAAGGCTATACGGTGAAGGTGGATCTCGCCCAACTGGGCTATCAGGATACGGTAATTGTTCAAGTTAACCTTGAAAGCCACAGCGATGCCACGCTTTATGAATTTGGCCGCGTCCTGGAAACCATTCCAGAAATCGTCGAGGCGTATCTGGTGTCGGGTGACTACGATTATTACATTCGTATTGCTGTTAAAGACACACGGGACTATGAACGTTTGTTAAGAGAAAAGCTGTACAAAATTCCGGGCATCCGTCACAGCAAATCGACGTTCGTATTGCGCACGCTGAAGAAATCGGACACGCCGTTTGGTTGATTACCGAGAATGGCCGCCCGGGATTCCTGAAGAAGTCCTGCCGCCGTAACCTTCACGTTAAAGAAAGTCGCGGTTAACGGCCTGTGCTGCGCCCGTTAATTTAGATAATGGGCTTGCCCCCTGTCACAGCGACGGTTGCACCGGAAATATAACTGGCCTCATCAGAAGCGAGCATTACAAATACAGCGGCGAGCTCTGCAGGCTGACCGGGACGTTTCATTGGCACCTGCAGGCCGAAGTTTTTCACTTTTTCCATAGGCATGGTGGAAGGAATTAAGGGGGTCCAGATTGGCCCTGGCGCGACGCAGTTTACGCGTATCCCTCTTTCAGCTAACAATTGCGCAAGGCCCCCGGTGAAATTCTGAATTGCACCTTTGGTTGCCGCATATGCTATCAAGCCGGGACTGGGAGCATCCGCATTAATTGAGGTAGTGTTGATGATTGTGCTGCCTGAACGCATATAGGGTAACGCTGCTTTAGTAATTCGGAAGTTTGCGCCAATATTGACCGAGAATGTTTTATCCCATTCGTGATCAGTGATTTCTTCCAAACTATCGTAACTCATTTGGTAGGCTGCGTTATTGACCAGGATGTCGATCCGCCCGAATGCTTGTGCTGTATCCGCCACTAACGTGCGGCAGTGCTCGTGGTCGGCAATGTCACCTGGCAACAGCAGGGCTTTGCGGCCCGCCTCCTCTACCCAACGCGCCGTTTCTTTGGCATCCTCGTCTTCATTTAGGTAAGCGACTCCTACGTCCGCGCCTTCACGTGCATACGCAATTGCCACCGCGCGACCAATGCCGCTATCTGCCCCGGTAATGAGCGCAACTTTGCCAGCAAGACGCTGCGATCCTTTATAAGATTGTTCCCCATGGTCCGGCAACGGATACATTTCCCGATTGTTACCCGGAGGGCGAATTTCTTTCTGTTTAGAAAAAGGGGGGGAAGGATAGGAATATGTTGGCATAATATTTCCGTTCGCAAGATAGAAACAGAACTACTTCGTTGCGCATGTTCCCGGCGACGCTACGATTACCTTCGCAACAAGGTGGTCGTTGTGTCCCGCGTTTTATTCAATGCATTCCGCCGCGCTCTATATTTGCGCGAGACCCGTCGAACAAAATTGTTAATAAAGACGGTCCGCGGAGATTGTTTGTGAAGACTGCTCTTAATTTTAATTGTGAAGCAAATACTCGCTGTTTAATGTAGGATTTTTTCCGAAAAAAATGTAGGACGCTTACAAGTCCTGCCGTATTGCCTTTAAAAGCTGAAGCGTTTCATGAGGCCGATGGTCATTAGATCCACGTCGTTCCGATTTTGAAATGTCACTACTCGTCGGAAACTCGCGATCGCTTTCCAGTCGTTGCCCAGATCGCGGTCCAGCGCGATGGTGACCAGGCCCATGAGTCGCCAGTTATCGGATTGGCGCTTATTGACCGCAAGATATGGGCCAGCACCAGCACTGATAGCCCAGTTTTCGTTGATTCGTTGCACGGTCCACTGTTGCGCGGCGACTCCTTGACGATTCACGCGGACGCCATCATCGCCTTCCTTTATCGCCGAAAACGAGGTCGCCCATTGATTGGCGTAACTTTTTGCGTCCAGGGAGTAACCCGGACGTTTGCCGGGTCCCGATTGATTGGTCTGTGCAAAGCCACCCGTTGCGCCGAACCATATCGTACGCTTGAGTGCTTTGTTAGGTGGGTCTGAAGTTGCGGGTCCGATTTCTTTGCCGACGCCAATGAATAACGCATCCGACGAGGGGGCGCCGGGCATGAGTATATGGGTGTAGCCAGCCCGTAAATGAAGCCCGGACGAGGATTTATCGAGGTCTATGAGCAGCGCCAAAGAGAACATGGCCCCGACGCGCGCATCGTCGATTTCCGTGCCGTTGATGGTGGTCCTGTTCATGCTGAAATACGGCCCCATGCCAAATTCGGCGCTGAAGTCAGGGCGCAGACTTTTCCTAAGCACCACTTGCAGCGCGTAACCATCGCGATGGTTGTTATCAGGATGGCCCTCGTTGTAGTACACAACGTCAAACCGAGGCGCTTCGCCAGTTGGGATGTGTCCGCTCGAAACTAGTCCGAAAATATCGACAGGTTGTCCGAATCTGAGCTCTCCATCACGCCATCTCATCGGCTTGGCGTGATTGATACCAGATCCGTAAAGGATGCCATTTCCAAATGCGACCGAGGCGTAGCCTTTACTGTTGCTCGGCGACAGGTCCTCTACGGAAATGGGTGGTTTGCCAGCAGTGTTAGATTCAGCCGTCGCACCTTCAGCAATCTGGTCCGGCGTTAACCAGCAGATCAGTGCCCATCCAAGAACAACGATAGGTGACATTCTTTTGTTGCTTCTGGACATGGCAGCCCCCGTGCGTTCACGCTGTACTTTTGACAAGTGAGTCCAAGTATGACGGGATTGTTCATCTTATCAAAGGTTCATCTGCTGCGTAACGCCCGCTTTGCACTTCGGCCTGTCAGTTTTGTTATGCTAGTCGATTCAGGGACTGAATCATCCACTGAATACGTGACTGAGTTAGAACCGATAGCTAGCGCTTAAGCCAGCTAACCAGTTGCGCCCAGGTGCGCTCTCATAAAACTGGCTATTGGCCTGATTAACAATGACAGATCCCACGTAGGAGTGGTCGAATAAATTATCCACGCGCGCAAATTCAGATATCGTCCATTTTCCAACTGCCTGCCGAAAAACTGCGCGCAAATTCATCAAGCCATATCCACCAGCGTAAGCCTTATTCACGTCGTTGGCAACGATACTGCCCGCCGCTCTTCCCTCCACCGCAAGCTCCAACGAATTGTCAGGTTTGCGCCACACCAGCTCAGCAAATAATCCTTGATCAGGGACGCCAGGTATCCGCCTGCCGCTGGCAACAGAGTATGAAGTCGACGCATTAGTCGCTGGATTAGTAACGGTTTGGGCGTAAGTCTGCGCAACCTTGGCATCCAGCAACGTGTAGGACACGTTCGCTTGCAGGTTATAAGGCAGGTTCACCTGCGTACTGAGTTCCAATCCATCGCGACGCGTTTTTGGGGCATTCATATAGGATGATTTACCGCCGTTGCTGGCCGCAAGTACAATATCGTCAGTGGTTTCTGCATGAAAAAGCGCAATTTTTACCAAAGCAGTTTTGGAGATTTCGCTTTTATAGCCAATTTCAACTTGTTTCGTCCTAGCCGCATTAAGCTTCATATTGCCGGTATTGGTTCCCCCGGAAGTGACGTAGCTGGGGCTGTAAATGATCTGATTCAATGTCGGTGTATCAAAGCCGGCACCATAAGACACATACACGTTAGCATTTTCCTGGACATAATATTGCGCCGATATCATGCCGGTCACCGCTTGGTAAGTGCGCGACCCCAATGAGGCCAGATTATTGTTACTGTCGGCGCTTAAGGTGATTTCTGACTGACGTACGCCGGCGGTGAATGCCAAGCGGTCAGTCGGATGCAGCTCCCCTTGCAAATAGAAATCAAGATTGCGCGCCTCCATCGAATAATCCTGATCTGTCGGTGCCACGCGCTGCTGGCCACCGACGTTTGAGTAGGTTAAGCGATGATCCCTGTTTTCGTTGGCATCGACGCCGGCCACCAGTTTTAATGGCATGCCGCCGACATTCGCGGCGTGCAACCATTTGCTATCCATACCAAAAAAATCACGCTTAAGATTTATCACTCCATTTACCGCAGATGCAAGAAATTGCGTGGTTTTGCGCTCACCACCATAGGGCGTAAAGGTGAGCGAGTCGGTCGCACTAATACGTTGATTGAGCGTTACGCCGACTTGGGTCTGATCGACACTTTTGCGCGTAGCAAAAGCGTCGGCCCCGGTTCCTGCCCCGCGTGGATTTGTTTGTAATTGCGCGGCAGTCAGTCCTAGCGGATCAAGTGCTGTCAGATGGACGCGATTGGCGACTACCGTGACCGAAGTGTCTGGCGTTAATTTAAAACGCAACTTCGCATTTTCGTTATTCCTGTCAGCGGCGCTATGTTCGCGATAGCCATCGGTATGCAGCGCACCGGCGTCCAATAGGTAGTTGATACCGTTTTCATCGCCGTCGATTTTGACGCCATATTTGCGCTGGCCAAACGAACCTGACGAAAAATACGGCATCACTTCCGCCCCCGGCTTGCCGTTTTCTGTAAAAACGTTTATGACGCCGCCCGCAGAATTGCCATAAAGCACAGAAAATGGACCGCGCATGACTTCGATATGATCCGCGGAAGCCAGATCAATATGAGAAATCTGACCCTGTCCGTCAGCTGCAGTGCCCGGTATTCCATCGACAAATATTTTGATGCCACGCGCACCGAACGCCGAGTTGGCACCAAAACCTCTAGAAGAAATTAGCAGATCCTGTGCATAGTTTTGACGATTGAGCGCAAAAATTCCGGGTGTTCGCGCAAGCGGTTCTGACATATTTTGTTCAGCCGTACCGTCGTGAATCTGTCTAGCGTTCACCACATCAATTGACGCAGCAGTGTCCATAACGCTTTGCTCGCTCCGACTGGCCGAGACCACGACTTCTTGAAGCGATTGCCCGGGGCCGTCAGCTGCGATACTCATAGTACAAAATGTGCTGAGCACCCCTAGCGAAGCTAAAACAAATGGCGAAGTCCTTGGGGTTTTTTTAGGAAAGAATGGTGAGCTAGCAGGCGAACGCAAAAACATTTTACATACTCTTTAAGGGAGCATCCGCCAGGAGCCGCAGATCAATCTTTGAAGATTCAGCGTCACCGGCAGATGTACAACAATTATTATAAAAAAAAGAAATTATCACTAAACATACACCAACGAGTTCGCAAATACGGATCGCGCCGTGGGACGCAATCGGTATAAGTTTTTATTGCCACGCGAAAACATCGTGGCCCGGTTCTAATCAGAAACCATAATTAATACTCCACCAGCCCTCAAGCAGATAATATTATTGAAAAATGCCGTGCTGCCGTGAAAGTAAACGCCTGATTTATGCTTATCTTTACGCTATTATCAACAAAGTAACGCTGCTGCAGTATATCTGTATTCGATATGTTTTCTACGGATGCAAAAGTTAATCGTCATCATTGGTTTATGAATTATGGAGACACAATGAAAAATAAAAATGCCGCTGAGCAAGTCGCGAAAAATATATTGAAAAATGAGGAAGACCGTAGTTTCGCCATTCGTCTGATGCAACACCTCGTCGTGCCCACCTTTGTTCTGGATCCCCAGTGCAAAGTGGTGATATGGAATATCGCTTGCGAGCGGCTTACTGGCATTGCGGCGAGTGAAATGATCGGCACGTCAAATCATTGGCGGGGATTCTATTCGGCACCGCGACCTTGTCTGGCAGACCTCATCGTTCACGAGCGGACCAGCGATGTGAACAATCTGTATATATGGAACAAAAATATTGAAAAAGTCCCCAACGGGCTTTATGCGGAGAACTGGTGCGTCATGCCACAACTCGGCATAAGACGCTATCTGGCGATTGATGCTGGCCCAATTTATGATGAAACCGGACGTTTGATATCGGTCGTTGAAACACTACGTGACATGACCGTCCAGAAGGAAGCGCAAGATGCCCTAAAGGATCTTGCGACCCGAGATGGTCTGACCGGTATCGCAAACCGCCGTAGTTTTGACGAGGCGCTGGACAGTCAGTGGAGCCGCGCGCTACGTAAATCTGATCCATTGACATTGTTGATGGTCGATGTCGATAATTTTAAGCAATACAACGACCGTTTTGGCCATCAAGCTGGCGATGACTGCCTCAAGCGGGTCGCCACAGCTATGGCCAACACGCCATTGCGCGCCTATGATCTGGTCGCACGTTATGGCGGCGAAGAATTCGCCGTCATCTTGCCGGGAGTGACCAGCGATGGTGCTCAGGCAGTGGCAGAGCGCATTCGTGCCGCCGTCGAGCAACTGAGTATTGCTGATACGTCAGGTGGATTTGTGACGGTTAGTGTCGGCGCTGCAACAGTCAACGCCATCGCAGGTTGCTATCCAGGGCAATTAGTCGCGGCTGCCGATGCTTCGCTTTACCAAGCCAAGCATCGCGGGCGTAATCGGGTTGTTGCCATGAACGTTGATACGATGGATTCGATTGAGACGCTGCCCAACGAATTTATAAGTGACGTATACGGAGACTCTAACGCGAGCCGTTGAACCGAATATGGTAAGCATGAGCTGCTCTAAAATCTTCAGTAGCTAGCCAACGCGCTGGTAACGCGCTTGCGCTCAGCGCATAAACGCCTATTGTTATGTAGTGCACTTAGGAAATATTGGATTCTAAACAAGGAGAATAATAGATGAAAATTCTGCTGTTGCTGCCCTTCATCGGTTTGCTTTGGATTCCGTTTTATAACAAGGAACTTCCCGCGCTACTCGGCTTTCCCTTCTTTTACTGGTATCAACTGCTTTGGGTTCCCATCACTGCTCTCCTGATCTGGATCGTCTATCGACATGGTCTTGCAAAAGGAGATAAATAATGGACGGCCAAATCCACTGGACAGCGCTAGCGGTCTTTGTTTTCTTCTTTGCACTTGTGACGGTGATGGGATTTTTGGCATCACGCTGGCAAACTGGCGGTACCAAAAAAGAAGCGCATCTTGATGAATGGGGACTGGGCGGTCGCAATTTCGGCACCTGGATTACGTGGTTTTTGGTAGGCGGAGACTTCTATACCGCCTACACGGTGATCGCGGTGCCGGCGCTGGTGTATGCCGTTGGTGCTTATGGTTTCTTTGCCCTGCCCTACACTATTCTGGTCTATCCGATCGTGTTTTTGATCATGCCTAAACTGTGGCATGAGGCGCAGAAAGCCGGTCATGTCACGGCAGCGGATGTGGTGTACGGTCGTTATCAATCGCGTCCTCTGGAGCTGGCAATTGCCGTCACCGGCGTGGTCGCGACCATGCCGTACATTGCCCTTCAACTGGTGGGTATGGAAGTCGTTATCAAGGCCCTGGGTCTGACCGGCGAACTGCCACTTGCGGCGGCTTTTATCATCCTTGCGCTCTACACCTACTCTGCTGGTTTGCGGGCACCCGCGCTCATTGCTTTTGTCAAAGATTTGATGATTTACATTGTGGTATTGGTGGCGGTGGTTCTGGTACCGTCCAAGCTTGGTGGATATGGCCATGTATTCCAGGCAGCGGGCGATGCATTTGCTGCTAAAGGCGGGGCTACCGGTCTGATTCTGCATCCTGCGCAGATGTTGCCGTATGCCAGTTTGGCGATTGGTTCCGCTTTGGCCGCGTTCATGTACCCCCACACCCTCACCGGCATTTTTGCAGCTAAAAGCGCAGACACGATACGCAAAAATGCGGTGTTCCTGCCAGCTTACACGGTGTTGTTAGGCTTGATCGCGTTACTCGGTTATATGGCTTATGCGGCCAATTTGCCGATCAAGAACAACAATGACGTGGTGCCCGCGCTATTCAATGCATTGTTCCCACCGTGGTTTGCAGGCTTTGCGTTTGCGGCCATTGCGATTGGCGCGTTAGTACCAGCAGCGGTGATGTCGATTGGTGCAGCCAATTTATTTACACGTAACTTCTGGAAAGCTTACGTGCAACCGGACGTCACACCCGCTGGCGAAGCAAAGGTAGCAAAGATTGTATCGCTGGTGGTCAAGGTCGGCGCATTGGTATTCATCCTGTTTTTGCCTACCAAATTTGCGCTCGATTTACAGTTACTAGGCGGAGTCTGGATATTGCAAACGTTTCCTGCAGTAGTTTTCGGTCTTTTCTTTGGCTGGTTCCGCGGGCCTGCGCTATTGACCGGATGGGCTGTCGGACTTGCAGGTGGAAGTTGGCTCGCATTTTCGGATGGTATCAAGCCTGTGCACACCTTTTTAATCAACGGCACTAATTTCACGATTTATACCGGTCTTATTGCTTTAGTGCTGAATATCGCGGTGGCATCCATCGTGCAAATTGCGTTGAGTAAAAAGGCCACGCCTGAAAGTCGTCCGGCCTCCTGAGGTAGGTAAATTACCAGCGTCAAACCCGTTTTTGCGAGTAACGCCCAGTCTGGATTGGACTCGGGCGTCTTGCCATGCCCGGTGATGAAGATCGCCCCCTGGCTCCAGTCGCGATGCGTCAGCCGAATTCCGAGCGACGACGGCGCTGCCAGCCCACTACTAGTCCCATCCAAGAGGTACAAAGTTAACGACCGTAAATGTCGTAATAGTGTAGCGATGCTCTCCACCAGGACGAGTTAAAATATTATTCTAGCAGCAACTTAACGATTTTTCGGTCAACAGGAATTTCGAAGCCCACTACTCCACTGCGCGTTTCATGCCCTGTCATTCGCTTATTAATCAGTCCACGATCAATTAGGCCAGCTGAATAGCGAGCACCTTTCCCATCAATTGCAACAAAATCTCGCCCACTCAGATTTTTGGCTTTTTCGCTTTTATTGTAAATGATTACCAGGTACGTATACTGTCCGTGAGCAGAATCAATTCGATGGTTTTTGGCGGTCATTTCCATTTCCGCGCGCTGACTTTCTGTGATAACCGTATTATTTTCAGCATGAGCCGTAGAAAAAAACAAACAAATAAGAGCAGCGTACAGAAAGCGGGATTTCATTATATCTAACCTGTTCGGGATAAGAAGAGCGACATGGAGAGTTTATTAATTACCAAATATTGGCGAGTCCATTGAAATTATTAGAAGAAGCCAAAGCTATAGGGGCCCGGTGGGATCGGCAACAACAATCTTGGTATGTTCCAATCAACAATCTGCAATTATTGATATAGACGTAGCACAATAACACAGCACAAACGATTGGGACGACTGTAAATGTCGCATATTGTATGCTTCGCTCCCACCAGGCCAACAATGCGAGCGCTTGCTTTGGCATAGCAAATGATTGCCGGATTGACCAGGTCGTCCACCACATCTCAGGGGAAATTTGCACAAAAGGTAAGCGCGAATGCTGGTCGGTTATTGCGCCAAATCAACATGTTGAAATTCATACTCACTGAATACCGACATTTTGAACCCGATTACGTTTTTACGGATGGCAGCGTACCGTACTGCGTGAGCGATGGTGATCCACGGGGCTTCTTCATGCACGATCACCTGCGCTTTTTCATACAGCGCGGCGCGCTCTGCCTGACGCGGGGTGCGCTTAGCTTGCTGGATCAAGGTCTCGAAGGCAGGATTGCACCAGCGTGCTTTATTACCGCCGCCTGGAATCGCATCACAACCTAACAAAGTCGCAAAAAAATTGTCTGGATCGCCATTGTCGCCGTTCCATCCGTACATCATTACCTGTTGTTCACCTTGATTACTGCGCTTGATGTACTCCGCCCAGTCGTAGGTGACCAGCCTTGCCCTGATCCCGATTTTAGCCCAGTCTGCCTGCATAAGCTCTGCCATGCGCTTGCCATTGGGGTTGTAGGGACGGGTCGCGGATAGGTACCACAAATCAATATCCGCGCCGTTCGGATAGCCTGCCTTGGTCAACAGCGCCTTCGCTTTCACGAGATCAAAAGCATCGTCCACAACCTTGTCGTTATAGGACCAGAGCGTGGGCGGAATTGGATTTTTAGCCAATACGCCTGCGCCTTGAAAAACGATCTTCAATATCGCCTGCTTATCGGTCGCCATCCTCAGCGCCTGGCGGACTAATTTATTGTCAAATGGCTTTTTATCGACATTAAAGGCAACGTAGCCCACGTTTAGGCCTTCTTTGCTGAGTAAAGTGAATGCAGGATTGGCTTTGATCAAAGGAATATCCGCCGGTTTCGGCAGGGTCATTACCTGACATTCATTGGCGTTGAGTTTGGCGTACCTGACAGAAGCATCCGGTGTAATGGCAAAAATCAGGTAATCAATTTTTGGACGCCCGCCCCAATAACCATCGAATGCCTTGTAACGAATAACGGCATCCTTTTGATAGGAGACAAACTGAAACGGTCCAGTACCAACCGGCTCGCGATTGATGACATCTTGCAGGCCCAGCGTCTTCATCTTTTCGGCATATTCCGCCGACATGATAGACGTGAAATCCATGCCAAGATTAGCGATAAACGGGGCCTCAGGATGCTTGAGCGTGAATACCACTGTGTAGTCGTCGCGCTTCTCCACTTTATCGATGATTTTATCCATTCCCATGTCCAGATAGTACGCAAAGCTTTGCCCGGACGGCAGTTGATGGAAAGGATGGTGAGGGTCACCCATGCGGTTAAAGGAGAACAATACATCATCGGCATTAAAATCACGCGAGGGCTTAAAGCGCGCATTACTTTGAAACTTAACGCCACGCCTTAAATTAAAAGTATAAGTTAAACCATCTTCAGAAGTCTTCCAGGATTCGGCTAATGCGGGCACAATTTTGGTGCTACCGGTCTCAAACTCGACCAGCCGATTAAAGACCGGCACCGATGAAGCCTGAAATGATATGGCGGAGGTGTAGAGTTGCGGATCAAATCCTTCAGGACTACCCTCTGAACAAAATACCAAAGTCTTGGCGGCGATAGCGCCAGCCCCATGCAGCGTCAAAATGGCGAGCAGACTGGCCTTCATCATCCAATTCCATTTGTATTGCATAAGTGTCTTCCGATCAGGTTGCGCGTAAAAAATAAATATAACGCGCCATGTGCAATGTTGACAGTTCTTTTTAAGATACCGTCAAGATGCAATGACCGCCACAAAAATAACCGATATCGGGTCGATATTTACCTTAAGGCGCCACTTTGGCGGAAGTCAAACAATGGGAATGCCCATCGAATCAAAAAAGGGATTGATACCAACATGTGAAACGGACGCACAAGGCGTCCGTCGTATTAAGTCCTGCATGCAACAACGGAAGTGCTCCGATGGCAATTTTAGAGTGTGTCGTTATCAGGAGCGTCGGCAACCGAGCGGCCCGTGATGACACCGCCCGACTTGCCCATAATGTCATCGTAGGGAGTCTGCGCCATATGGAACGGATAAGCGCGCGATGGAAAATAATCGCTATTTTCAGATCCTGTCGGGATGTCTGGATTGTCTACTAACGCGGGCCGAATCTGCGCACGTTCTGCCGCGATCTCTTCGATTGAATACGGTCTCGCGGCAGGATCGAAACGACTATATCCGCCCTCGCGCCAGTTATGCACCTGCTTTTCGATATCCAGCGCGCCAGCGTTACGCAGAGCGGATTGCGCTACCGGAACCAGTGCGTCATCCACGACTGAAATCGCGACGACGACATGTCCTCGCCTGATGGCCTCGGAATAATGCCCGATATCTTCATGACTACGGCCAAATAATTGTGCCAGAAGGTCGCGCAAACTGTCCGCTACGCCGCCTGATTGTGTTTCTAGGCTGGTCACTGCTGCGTGACCTTCGTGCATCCGCACATGCACATCGGAGGCATCAAAACCCGAGGCAATCAGTGCATCCTGTGCCCGTTGAGCTGCCAGATAATTATCGAAAACACCGACCACGGTTTGAGTTGCTGAAGTTGGCGTTGCTACGGGTGTTGTTGGGTCTATCGATGACATGGGCACTCCTTTACATTTTAGCGGCCTTCAAATCAATCAATTTATTCCGAGGTACCCTCGTCTGTAACTAACGCCGACAAGGCATCGAGATGTTTTACTCTCCCCATTCTGACCAAATATTGCTATTTAAGTTCTTCCATTTTGCCGTCGCCCGGTGGCAACCGCATAGTCTTGCATCGGCAAAACGGCCAAGCCCGACCTTCCGCTTTAATGCGACCTAATCGTCTCCATACGGCACCGAAACACATCCAAGCGTACGCAATTGCATGTCAGGCGCTGGAAGACCAGTTAAAAATCAAGTCAGCGCGCCCTTGTGTTGCGGCAATCAGAACAGCATTCGGTTCATCCGTTTGGCTGACCCATGCACGGGCAGACTGTTCATCCCGACCAAATTGCCTATGACGCGCAATCAGTCGTTCTTGTCGAATCTCAGACGGGATATCCAGATACCAGGTCGCGTCGAGCAAGCCGCTAATTTGTCGCCAGTGGCCGCGGTCCAATAAGAGGTAGTTACCCTCTGTGATGACGCATTGGATTTCTGGCGTGATGGCGATTGCATTAGCAATTGGCTCATCGAACTCCCGCCTGAATTCGGGCGCATACACCACCTCGCCAGAGGGCTGATCGCGTAATCTTTTGAGAAGCGCAACATATCCGGCGCTGTTAAATGTGTCTTCAGCACCCTTCCGATCACGCCGCTTCAAGCGGTCCAATTCGCTATTAGCGAGGTGAAAACCATCCATCGGCACCGCAATGGCCTGTCCTGGCAAACCCGCTACCAGTGCTTCCGAGAACGTCGACTTGCCCGAACCAGGCTGCCCGACGACGCCAAGGATAATCCGGTGTCCACCTGTTAAGCGCTCCCGTAATTTCGCCAAACAAGCGTCCATCGTCAACGTTTTTGTAGTTGTCATCCCTAAATCCTTTACGTTTGTAATTATGATTTCGCACCGGGAGATGCATGCCATCTGAGGTGATTAAGTTAACGAATAACAAGTGCATTTGTTTTATTAATCTATTCGGAATATATTCGCTTGCGTGAGTAGAATAATTTCACATGAGAAACTATTTATAGTTCACAAAGTGCCATCTCGATGCCCGGGCACGCATAAAGAGAAGGACCGCATGACAATTAAATTTACTGTAGCACTAACTTCCATTGGCGATCAACAGCGCGACTATGGCAGCATGACGACCTTTTTTCTCTGTCATCTACAAAAACAACTTCTAGCTTTCAATTCCAATTGAATAAATCGGTCGGCTCATCAACAGTGTCAGCGGGCTTTCGTCCGCACGCGTCCCATCAAATTGGCACACGTCAGTTTCCCGAGCGCGTGGTACTTCAAGCGCTGCGCACGCATGGCAGCATGCCAAAAACGGAGTTGGTACGAATCACCACTCTGGGTATTCAGGCGGTTGCGCTTATTATTAAACGCTTGATAGACGAAGGTTTGATAATCAAGCTGGAGACATTGCGCGGGAAAATTGGCGAGCCCTCTGTTTCCTTTGCGCTGAATCCGGAGGGCGCTTTATCCATTGGCATCAAGGTCGGTCGCCGCAGCATGGATATTCTTCTGCTGGATTTTTTGGGGCAGGTCCGTGAGCGTTTCACGCTATGCTATTCTTTTCCTGATCCCGAAGAGTTGTTCGCAGAAATCGACTTGCAACTTAAAAAAATGCGTAAATCGCCAGGGCTGAAAAAAGCGCGGCGATTAAGTGGCATCGGCATTGCGGCACCGCTGACATTAAGCGGCTGGCATAAACTTTTGAATGTACATCCGCATCAAGCTAACCAGTGGCTGCGCATTAATTTTGCCCGGCAGATGCAGGATATAACCGTTCTGCCTGTGCAGTTCTGTAAAGACACAGCAGCGGCGTGCGTCGCCGAACTGGTGACGGGCGAAGGCCGTAACATCAATAGTTTTTTGTATATTTTTGTCGATACTTTTATTGGCGGTGGCGTGGTGATTGATGGGCATCTGCGAGGAGGCTTGCATGGCAACGCTGGTGCGCTTGCCTCCATCCCGGTGAGATTGGCAAGACCAGACGACGCCGCGCTACCAGAACAGTTATTAAGTGAAGCCTCGCTAATAACGCTGGAACGGACATTTGTAGCTGCAGATCTCGACCCTCTTGCATTATTTGATCAGCGTGTGCTGGAAGAGCCCTGGCTGACCCACACCCGCACCTGCCTAGATGGCGCAGGTTGCGCCATTGGGCTGGCGATTGACAGCGCAACTTGCCTGCTTGACCTGGACGCGGTGATTATTGACGGATCTTGTGACCGTGCTTTGCTGGAAAAACTACGAACAGAAATAGAAAGAGCAATGAATTACTACTGCTGGGAGGGTATTGCCCGTCCCGCAATTCATGCTGGCACAATTGGATCGAATGCGCACGCCATTGGCGCTGCCCTGCTTCCGCTCTACGCTAACTTTGCGCCGAATCATAGTTTATTTATCAAGGAAAATAAACGACGTTGAAGGGAGCAGCGTGATCGCCCCTAGGCGCGTGCAGCATGCATATCGGTGGTTTGGCTTGGATATAATTAGTGGCGTCGTTAACGCTCTATCAGGTCTTCACAGACCTGCTCCAAACCATTAACTTTGCGAGTAGTAGTTGTACAACCTCGCCCTTTTGGTTAAAGGTTTGGGATCGTGCCTGAATAAAGCCCCGGTCCGGACGTGAGCGGGACGGCGTGACAGAAATCACTTCGGTTACAACATGCAACACATCATCAGGTCTGGTAGCCTGCGGCCAGGTAATTTCTCCACCAGCGCCAATAATACCGCCAGCCAATGGCATGCCACTCTCCACTAACAATCGCATGGTTATCCCTGCGGTATGCCAACCGCTTGCAGCCAAACCGCCAAAGAACGTGCTTTTAGCCGCTTCCTCATCCAGATGAAAAGGCTGCGGATCAAATTGCTGCGCGTAACGCTTGATTTCGTCAGCAGTTATCTGCCGCGACGCCGACGTAAATTGCTGGCCGGTTACGATGTCCTCCAAGTACAGTCGCGGCGCTTTGCTGGTATTCGCAGCATTGGCATTAGCGAGATTGCCGCTGTCGATTGGAGAACGAACGTAGGGCATGATGGCTCCTTTTTGTCTGATTATTATTAGAATGTGCTGTCTTTATGCTTATAGATGCTTATCGTGACAGAAGCCCGGCAAGAACCGATTATTCGGTTTCGTCCTGATGCTCCAGACCTTCGTTTGGCAATATGTGCCCGAGTTTGGCTGCCTTGGTATCCAGATAGCGCGTGTTAAAAGGATTTCTGTTTAAGATTAACGGGATACGCTCGACTACCGGGACGCCCATTTTTTTGAGCGCATCCATCTTGCGCGGATTATTCGTCATCAGGCGCAAAGTTTTGATACCGAGATATTGCAGCATCGGCTCACACATTCCGTAATGTCGTAAATCGTCCGCAAAGCCGAGTTGCTGGTTGGCCTCTACCGTATCCGCTCCAGAATCCTGAATGTGGTAAGCACGAATCTTATTGAGCAAGCCTATGCCGCGGCCTTCCTGGCGCAAATACAGCACCGCACCGCGTCCTTCTGCTGCAATTTGCTGCAACGAACCCTCGAGTTGCGCCCCGCAATCGCAGCGTTGACTAAATAGTGCGTCGCCTGTCAGGCATTCTGAATGAATCCGCGCCAAGACCGGCAAGCCGTCATTGACGTCGCCCAAGACTAATGCCAAATGTTCTTTCCCGGAAGGATGATCGATAAAGGCATGCAGTTGGAACGTCGCCCAAGGCGTCGGCAGAGCGCAGGAAGTGACATATTCCAATGATTCATGGATTTGGGCAGCGGCGGCATTGTTAGGTGTTATATGGGTGCTCATTAGTTAGATACGTAACTTCAATATAAAAAGCACGTCACAGGACAAATGACGTGCCTTGCCAACGGATTAAATAATTCAGGCTGGAATTAATTCAGTCATCGTACTACGAGAATGCAATAGTGCGCTGGCCACCGCCTCTTCGCCCATTGCCATCCTCTCTGTATGAATGAAGTTGATGTTACTCAGGCCGATAAAGCCTAATACTTTACGCAGGTAGGTTTCATGAAAATCCATGGCCTTTGCGGCGCCGTGGCCTACTACCGCCACGTGACTGAATATGATGACTTTTTTGCCAGTTACAATCCTGCCAGACCAGTTTCGATTTATGTAAACGTCAGTCCGGCGCGCGCAACATGATCGATCCAAGCCTGCTAATTTGCGCTTATCGGAAAATTGTACATCGGCGCGCCGATAACGATTACATCCGCGGGCAGTAATTCTTCAACCAGAGCGTCCGAGAGTTTAACCGTTTCGGACAGTTCCGGCGTGGGTTACGTTAATTAGGGAATAAAATGCGCCCATCGTTTGCGCTGTCAAACGCGGTACTGGATTGGCAGTTAAAGCCCGTTCCCCAATAATATCGCGAGGTTAAAGTGTCCATGTTGCAGGAAACTCACCCCCCCACTAGTGCAATCACGCCTTTGTTACCAATACTACGGTTCAGATAGCAGACAAAAGAAGGCCCAGCTTCAGTTGAGCCTGAATAAAATGTTGCTAACCAAATTAATATGGCAGATCGAACACCAGTATCTCTGTCGTCTCGCCAGTTTCAGTGCTGCCTGCGCCGCTAAGGGTGATCAGGCTTTCGTCCGAAATTTTAAGCGCATCGCCTGTCATCAAGACGGTCCCGTTCACGCTGATCGCCCCCCGAATCACGTGGACGTACCCAGTACGACCAGCCGCCAAGTCGTGCGTCAGTATGTCTTCTTTGCCCGGCAAAGCGGCAAAGATACTAGCATCCTGATGAATCAAAACCGAACCGTCACGACCATCGGATGAGGCAATTAAGCGCAACTGGCCTTGCTTGGCGGCCGGTGTAAAATGTTTCTCTTCATACCCTGGTGGAATGCCTTTTACACTCGGCTCAATCCAGATTTGCAGGAAATGCAACGGGTCGCTCGCCGAACTATTAAATTCGCTATGCCGTACGCCAGTGCCCGCACTCATCCGCTGGACATCACCGTAGTGCAAAACTGATCCTGTTCCAAGGCTATCCTTGTGCTCTAAGGCGCCATCCAGCACGAAAGAAATGATCTCCATATCCCTATGACCATGCGTACCAAAGCCCTGCCCCGGTGTCACACGATCTTCATTGATGACCAGCAGGGGTCCAAAACCCATGTGCTGCGGATCCTGATAGTGACCAAATGAAAAAGTATGTCTGGATTGCAGCCATCCATGGTCTGCCACGCCGCGATCACTGCTTTTACGTAGTTGTAACATGATATTTTCCGTTCCTTATTGACGATAGTTTCGATCGATAAACTGCGTTGTTCGGACACCTCTTTCATTCTTCGATTGCCCGGCGCCGTAACCATGGGTGCCATTATGGACGTCAACAAACCAAAACAAAAACGGAAAGTTTTCATATCTATCATCGAAAAATTCGAACAACGCCTTTAGGGCTTTCTTTTAGTGATCTGCATCAGCTTTCCCGCTAATGTTAATTCTCGATAACCCAACAATAAACCAGTAAAATCCATCAAAACAGCATCAACCCTATCCCTAAACTGGTGCGCCTGTTAGACTTCCCCCCTTTTCTGTCAATGACCGCCATTGTGACTACTTCATCCTTCTCCAATCTTCCCCTGTCGCCCGCCCTTTTGCGTAACCTTGATAGTCTCGGTTATCACGAAATGACGACCATACAGGCACAAAGTTTGCCAGTGATTCTGGAGCGGCGTGATTTGATCGCGCAGGCCAAAACCGGTAGCGGTAAAACCGCCGCGTTTGGCATTGGTATTTTGCATAAACTTAATCCGACCTACTTCGCGATTCAGGCATTGGTACTTTGCCCGACGCGTGAACTGGCCGATCAGGTAGCAAAAGAGTTACGCAGATTGGCGCGACTGGAAGACAACGTCAAGATTTTGACGCTCTGCGGCGGTTCACCGATGGGACCGCAGATTGGTTCGTTGGAGCATGGCGCACACATCATCGTCGGCACCCCGGGACGGATACGCGATCACATTGGCCGCGGCACCATTAATCTGTCAACGGTCCAGACATTAGTATTGGACGAAGCAGATCGGATGGTCGATATGGGATTTTACGAAGAGATTTCAGGCATCGTCAGTGCCTGTCCAAAGCGTCGCCAGACCTTACTGTTTTCGGCCACCTATCCTGACGATATCCGTAAAGCCAGCGCAGAATTTTTACGCCAGCCGGTTGAAGTAAAAGTGGAAGCGCAGCACGATTCTGGACAAATTGAGCAGCGCTTTTACGAGGTCTCTTACGATGGCCGCAATGCGGCAGTCGCCCAGTTGCTGAACCATTACAGGCCAGTATCGACCATCGCCTTTTGCAATACCAAAATTCATTGCCGCGAATTAGCTGCGCAATTACGTGATCAGGGCTTTAGCGCGCTAGCGTTATACGGCGAGCTTGAACAGCGTGAGCGCGATGAGATTCTGGTGCAGTTTGCCAACCAGAGTTGTTCAGTATTAGTCGCCACCGACGTTGCCGCGCGGGGTCTGGACATTCAGACGCTAGGGGCAGTTATCAACGTCGACGTATCTAAAGATACGGAAGTCCACATCCATCGCATTGGCCGTACCGGTCGCGGACACGACAAAGGTCTGGCACTTAGTCTTTGCGCGCCCAATGAAAAAAAATGGGTCAAGTTGATCGAGGATTATCAGAACGGCCCGGTTACCTGGTTTGAGCTGAATACCCTGGAACCGGCCGAAGGCGGCGCATTGCAGGCCCCGATGGTAACGCTATGCATCATGGGCGGAAAAAAAGACAAACTGCGTCCCGGCGATTTATTGGGCGCATTGACGGGCGATGTCGGCCTGACCAAAGATCAGGTCGGTAAAATCAGCGTATTTGAGTTCATGACGTATGTCGCGCTGGACCGCCGGATGGCTAAACACGCATTCTCGCGTCTAAGTAATGGCAATATTAAAGGCCGTAACTTTAAAATGCGGTTTATATCTGAGCTGTAAGCCCTCATCCTAAAGGTCAGACCTTTCTGCGATTTTGCGCGTGACCCGCAAAATACCGTTAATTTGCATCACATAAGCGTACATGTCCGGTGCTTGGCCTGACACCTTGTAGCGTTTCAGGCAGCCGTAGCAAGTTGGCGCAGCTGACGCGCAAGAAAGTCGGGTACTTTGGCCGCGGCCAATTTGTTAACCGATACCAATAAATCCGGATGAATTGACGTTACACGATAGGTATGCGCCAGCCGTTGTGCCACGTGTAGCAACAAATGGGCGGATACTTCCGCATCGGCTTCGGCTCTGTGCGCGGTGCCAAGAAACGGTATGCTCAGCGCTGAGGCCAGCGATCCCAGCTTATAGCTCGTCATGCCGGGAAACACCCGACGTGATAATTTTAACGAACAAATCAGCGCGTTGTAGCGTGGCTGCAAATCCAGCGCGGCACTTTCTGCCAACAAAAACTTTGCATCAAAACTAGCGTTGTGTGCCGCCAGCGCATCATTGCCAATAAACCGCAATAACTCCGGAATCACTGTAGAGACGGGCGGCGCGTGATTTACCATTGCTTGCGAGATACCCGTCAGATGCGTGATGAATGACGGTATCGACACGCCACAATTGACTAACGAGACATAGCGCTCAACGATAGTGCCTTCCACAATCCTAAGGGCTGCGACCTCGGTAATGCGGTCGCCCATCGCAGGACTCAAACCGGTGGTCTCAAAATCGAGCATCACAATTGGTTTTTGAAATACAGCCATGAGTCCTTAGAAATCAGTTTTTTGATCCTCGAATACTACAGCATGGAAACGGCTGTTCGCTACTGATTGCGTCGGCGCCGCTATTTTTTTTTGCCCGCTCACTACAGTTTATAGAGCAAAACCGCGTCTTTTCAACATTGAATTCATAGCAAGATTACAATTGAGTAACATCCATGCGTTGGATTAGTTCACTAAACTTGGTTTCGCCCCCATTACTAGACACACCTCAAAGTGGAAAAAATGACAATACTGAATATCAATGGCAAGCAACACAATATTGATCTGCCAGCAGACACGCCTATCCTCTGGACCTTGCGCGACGATATCGGCCTGACCGGCACCAAATTTGGTTGCGGGATGGCGCTCTGTGGTGCCTGTACAGTCCATCTGGATGGTGCACCTATACGCTCCTGCGTGACGCCCATCAGCGCCGCCGTGGGTAAAAAAATTACAACGATTGAAGTAATCGCCAACGACAGCGTCGGCAAAGCGATTCAACAGGCTTGGGTCGCGCTAGGGGTACCGCAATGTGGCTATTGTCAGGCCGGTCAGATAATGTCAGCGACAGCGTTACTTAAAACTACGCCCAAACCGACTGACGAGGAAATCGACAATGCCATGAGTGGCAATATCTGCCGCTGCGGTACCTATACCCGCATTAAGGCAGCGATCAAACAGGTTGCGGCAAACAATGGAGTCGCCAAATGAGCACGTTTTACGACAGTGAATTGATGCAGTCCACACAAAATCGCCATAACGATACCGAAGCTGCAGTAGCCAATGGCCTGAATGACATGTCGCGCCGGAACTGGCTTAAAGGCGTGGGTGCATTTACCGGGTTGGTGTTGACCGTCGGCGCACACGGTATCGTCAGCGCTGCCGATGCCCCGGCGCCAGACAAGAAATACGGTGGCGCCAAGATGCCGGGCGGCACGGTTAATAATCCTTTAGTATTTATCGCCATCGGCACCGATGGCATTGTGACCATCGTTGCACATCGCTCAGAAATGGGCCAGGGAATTCGTACCAGTCTGCCTATGGTCGTTGCCGACGAGCTGGATGCTGACTGGAGTCATGTCCGCGTCGTACAGGCCAATGCCGACGAGAGTCGCTTCGGCAACCAGAACACCGATGGATCGCGCAGCATGCGGCATTTCTTTACGCCAATGCGTCAGGTTGGCGCAACCGCCCGTTTAATGCTGGAAACAGCAGCCGCCAGCCGTTGGAAAGTCCCTGTATCGGAAGTGTCTGCCAAAAATCACGAGGTTCATCATACTAAATCCGGGCGCAAGCTGGGATATGGCGCACTGACAGTCGATGCCGCGGCCTTAAACGTGCCGACGGCCGATCAGGTGCGCCTTAAAGACGATGCGCAGTTTCGCTATATTGGGAAAGAAAAATACGGCAGCGTCGATTTTCAAAATATCGTCACCGGCAACACCCAGTATGGGATAGATACACGTATCGACGGCATGGTCTATGCAGTCATCGCGCGTCCGCCGGTATTCGGCGGCAAGGTCGCCAGCTTTGATGCGGCCGACGCCTTGAAGGTCCCCGGTGTGATCCGCGTGGTGGAACTGAAAGGTAGTCCGCCACCGGCCTTATTCAATCCTTTGGGGGGCATCGCCGTAATTGCCAACAACACCTGGGCGGCCATCAAAGGACGCGACGCGCTGAAGATCAAGTGGGACGACGGCCCTAACGGCAACTACGATTCGACCACGTTTAAGGTCACGCTGCAGGAAGCAGCCCGCAAACCCGCTAAAGTCATGCGCGATGATGGCGACACCATGGGTGCGTTAGCTAATGCCAGCAAAAAAATTGAGGCTGAGTACTATATCCCGCATCTGGCGCACGCCACCATGGAACCACCGGCAGCTACCGCACGCATAGTCGGTGGCAAATGTGAGATCTGGGCCTGCGTTCAAAACCCGCAAGCCACCCTTGAAACCGTTGCCAAGAGCCTCGGCGTGACGCGTGAAGACGTCAAAGTAAATGTGACGTTGCTGGGCGGCGGATTCGGGCGAAAATCCAAGCCGGACTTTGCAGCAGAAGCCGCCCTGCTGTCCAAAGCAATGGATGGCAAACCGGTAAAGCTGACATGGACCCGGGAAGATGACCTGCGCCATGACTATTTGCACACTGTCTCGCTGGAACGTCTCGAAACGACACTCGACGATAAAGGCATGCCGCTGGCCTGGTTGCATCGCAGCGCGGCGCCGACGATTTCTTCCACATTCGTCGTCGGGGCGATGGGCGAAACTGCGGGCGAGTTGGGAATGGGCGCAATCAATATCCCGTTCTTGATACCGAATATTCGTATAGAGTCTCCTCAGGTACCTGCACATACGCGCATCGGCTGGTTTCGCTCTGTGTACAACATTCCGCACGCGTTTGCGGTGCAATCGTTCGTGGCCGAACTTGCTGCCGCCGCCAAGCGTGACCATCGCGAGTATTTACTTGCCTTAATCGGACCAGCACGCAAAATCGCGCCGAAAGAAATGTCCGATACGACCAACTATGGCGAATCCCCGACGCTGTATCCACTGGACACAGGCCGCATGCGTAACGTGGTGGACGTTGCAACCAAAGAGGCCGGATGGGGTCGCAAGGTTGCTGCCGGACACGGGCTAGGTCTGGCGGTCGCGTATAGCTTCATGAGCTATGTGGCGGCGGTGATTGAAGTCGTGGTCAATGAAAATGGCGAAATCAGTATTCCGCGGGTGGACGTTGCCATTGACTGCGGCCCTGCGATTACACCTGACCGTATACGTTCACAAGTCGAAGGCGCTTGCATTATGGGTCTGAGCCTTGCGATGACAGGCGAAATTACCTTCAAGAACGGCGCTGTGGTGCAGGGTAATTTTCATGAATATGACGTCCTGCGGGCTCTGTCCGCTCCTAAGGATATTCGCGTGCATATCGTTAAACACCCGTTCGATATGCCGTTGGGTGGGGTCGGTGAGCCGGGTACGCCACCGATTGCACCGGCCTTGTGCAATGCGATTTTTGCTGCTACGGGTAAACGCATCCGCGATTTGCCGATTCGGGATCAATTGAAGAAGGCTTAATCGCTTAAGCAGCAAACTAACCAAAGTATTGAGGGGTGGCCACAATGGCCACCCCTTTTTTTACATTACATCGTGCGATGTAAGAGGCACAGTATGAATTTGAGAAAATACGTGCAAGTAAAAAAGCACTTCTAAATACTTACCTGATAAGTCTGACCGGGATGGGATACTCCGATATTTTGAAGTTACCCGGCGGCTCGACGGAGGATGGGGACTGCATGACGGGTCATCTTCTTACCGGTATGTCACCACTTTGGTCTACGTCGCATCACGGTGCCGGCACTAATGAAATAGAGGCTTTCAGAAATAAAGGCATGGTTGAATTCTCGCAGTTAATTGCTAGCGACAAGACAAGACAATTTACGTTCTTGAACAATCATATCCGTAGCCTTTTCTGCAATCATGATGGATACCGCATTGGTGTTGCCGCCGATGAGCGTAGGCATGATGGATGCATCCACTACGCGTAGTCCCTTTAGACCATGCACCCTAAGACTTGGATCAACCACGGCCATATCGTCAATACCCATCTTGCAGGTGCCTACCGGATGGTACATGGTATCAATGCGGGCACGAAGAATTGCACGGATGTCGTCGTCGGTTTTGACTTGAGAAGTAAAGGGAATACCTGTAATGAATTGTGCAATGGCCGGGGCCATCATCAATTTTTCAGTCATTTTGTAGCCCTCGACCATGTCCTCCAGATCTTGGGGATGTTCCAGAAATTTAGGATCAATAACTGGTGGTGTTTCAATAGATTTATTTCGCAAGCTGACACTACCAATGCTTTTGGGGCGCATTAAGCTGACATGACAGGAAAATCCATGGCTTGCATGTAACTTGCGCGCGTGGTCGTCGATCATCGCAACCACAAAGCTCAGTTGGATATTGGGTGTTGCCAGTTCTGGCCGCGTTTTTAGAAAGCCGCCACCCTCAGCAAAGTTGGAAGTGATCATACCCTGGCGTTCGCGACGGTAACGTAAAATTTCTTTTGCCAGATGCACTCCACCCTTGATTGAGAATCCAAAAAGGTTGATGTCTTTTGACTCGTAACAAAAGATAAAATCTGGGTGATCTTGTAAATTTTTTCCTACGCCAGGAAGATGATGTACCAGGGGAACTGCCAACTTCTGTAATTCAACGGCATCACCTATGCCGGAGAGCATAAGCAATTGTGGCGACTGAAATACGCCGGCACTCAGAATTACCTCTTGTTGCGCTCGGATGGTATGGAGCTGATCGCCCTGTCTATACTCGACGCCAACGGCACATTTTCCGTCAAACAAAATACGCTGAGTAAAGGCGCCAGTTACAACAGTTAAATTGTTACGCTTGCCAAGATGTGGCAATACATAGGCGTGAAAGGAGCTACAGCGTTGTCCATTATACTGGGTGACCTGATAGATTCCGATACCTTCTTGTTGGGCTCCGTTAAAATCCTGATTAATGGGATATCCGATCTGTTCGGCGGCATGCAAGAAATGCCGTTGAAATGGATTATTGGTACGTAATTTGCTGATCTGAAGAGGCCCGTTCTGACCATGCCACTCATCGTTGAATTCATGATTGTGTTCTGATCTTTTGAAGTAAGGTAGTACGTGTTTGTAAGACCAATCCTTATTTCCCAGTGCTGCCCAGTGATCGTAGTCGCTGTGATGACCGCGGATATAAACCATGGCGTTGATGGCCGAGGTGCCGCCTAATACTTTGCCACGAGGCTGATAGCCTTTGCGTCCATTGAGTTCCGGCTGAGGTACGGTTTCAAAGGCCCAGTTGTTGAGTTTTCTTGGCACCATCAACGCTACCGCAGCGGGGGTATTAACAAGCCAACTATTGCCATTGCCACCGGCCTCTAACAAAATAACCGAAACATTTGGATCTTCGCTCAGACGTCCCGCCAAAGCGCATCCACTTGATCCTCCTCCCACAATGACATAATCATAAACTTGTTGCATATGATATTCCTTCAATTTTTTCAAGAGATTGTTTTATAAAGGGGTATCTCATATTCTGGTTCAGGATATGCGTAGGGCGCAAAGCGTTTTGTTTTAACGGAGTAATAAAATTTATTTGTACTAGCTACTGTCAATTCCATATGGCATATATAGTCATCAGTAGCAGCATGATCAGAGCCAAAATTAGGAAGATTGCGATGCAAAGCGACAGCTTCAGCTACATATGCGTCATGGAGGCGGATGGCTTCGAAATAGGCATCTTCTTGCGAAATTTTATTTTCATGTTGAATAACCAGCACAATATTCATGATCTCTGTTTCTCTTACCGCGTCCCTTTTCAAAGAAGCAAAGTCATTTTGAATCATCAAGATTAACGAAAGCAGGCGCTTGATGTGCTTTATAACGGGATGTATATATATATGACGTGGTAACGCATAACTGATGGCAAGATCAACCATATGAAAATAGGGATACATACCGATGGCATATTCACGAATCGATAGAAGCCGAATGAGGGAGGGATAGCGTTTTGGTTTGATGAGTTTAAGTGGGTATTCCTCCATCATTCCATAAGTGACGTAATCATGAAAATCCATGGCTACTCGCTCAAGTAGTTCAGAAGGCATAAAATTCAATACCTCTTTTCTGAATTGTGCAACTTGCCGCAATAGTCCAATATCATTGGAATTTGGCTCCTTGCCCAATATTACATTGACATAACGATCCCTAATTAACGCCAATTCATTCACAGGGCAAAGTTCATAGTAATCATCAAAAATAGATAGCCAAAGCACATATCTGGCAGCTGGGCGAAGGCGTTCATAATCACGGATATAGGGCATTACGAATACTGCCAGATTGGCCAAATCATGTTGTTTATATTTTTCCCGGGCTGCATCGGACAAAAAATCATAATCGGAATCGAGCCAAGTGATTTCTTCTTCCAACAACGCATCTTCAAGTGAACTTGTTATGCAAGGCCAAGGGTAAGTAAGTATAGGCGTGCTGCCTTTCGATATCATGATTCTTATTCCTTTCCATATGCTAAATTAAGCAGCTGATGTCTCATCGTGATATAGCTGTATTGAGTGACACTTCCACATGTCTATCAGCGATGTCGATGAGGTTCATATAGTTTTATCGCATCCATCCAACGTCGAATTGATATTTCGATACCGGCCGCATCTAAACCGCAGACATGCAGCAATTTTGCACAATCTCCATGCTCAATGAACTGATCGGGGAACCCGAGTTGTAGAACGGGAATGGCAATACCTGTCATAGCAAGACTTTCCAGACAGGCGGAACCGGCACCACCCATGACGCAGCCCTCTTCTACGGTCACCAACATATCGTGCGTGTGCGCTAGCTTCCTGATCAGGTCGTTGTCAAGGGGTTTGACGAAACGCATGTTAACAACCGTCGCGTCAAATGCATCGGCGGCGGCAAGGGCCGGGGCCAGCATGGTGCCGAAGGCAAGAATTGCGATACGACCAGTTAGCAAGGATGTTGTGCGGCGTATCTCACCTTTGCCAATTGCCAGCATTGTCAGTGTTCTTGCAGGCGTTACCCCAGGCCCGGCCCCGCGCGGATAGCGCACGGCAGACGGCCCGTCTTGTCGCAGCGCTGTGTGTAGCATCTGACGGCATTCGTCCTCGTCAGACGGCACCATCAGGATCAGGTTCGGTAGGCAACGCATGAACGCCAAATCATAGGAACCCATATGGGTGGCGCCGTCGGCACCGACCACGCCAGCGCGATCGATAGCGAATACAACAGGTAACTTTTGTAAGGCCACATCGTGGATCAGCTGATCGTAGGCGCGCTGCAGGAACGTCGAGTAAATCGCGACCACAGGCTTTAAACCTTCGGTGGCTAAGCCAGCGGCGAAGGTCACTGCATGCTGCTCGGCGATACCAACATCGAAATAGCGATCAGGAAAACGGCGCGCGAATTCGACCAGACCAGAGCCTTCACACATAGCGGGTGTGATCGCCACCACACGGCTGTCTATCTCGGCTTCGTCGCATAACCACTTTCCAAAAATTTGCGTGTAAGTTTTATTACCTTCTTTAGCGGGAGTGACTCCCTCAACTGGATTGAATTTTCCTGGGCCATGATAGAGAAGAGGATCTGCTTCCGCGAGCGGATAGCCGTGACCTTTTTGAGTGACAATATGTAAGAACTGCGGCCCAAGAGATGTTTTTAGATTTTGTAGCACGGGGATCAGGGCATCGAGATCGTGGCCATCGATGGGCCCGGTGTAATAAAAGCCGAGATCTTCGAATAAGGTTGCTGGCGTCACTAATCCCTTAGCATGTTTTTCGAGGGCAAGTGTTAATTCGCGTATGGGAGTAGCGATCGACAAAGCCAGTTTGGCTCCTTTTTTTGCATAGGAATAGAATTGGCCGGAAATTAATTTCCCTAAATAATGACTCAGTGCACCAACTGGTGGAGAAATTGACATGTCGTTGTCATTGAGTATCACCAATATCGGCAGGTCCTTGCATATGCCGACATTATTCATTGCTTCAAAAGCCAGACCGGCTGTGATGGCACCGTCACCGATCACCGCAATAGCATGGCGTTTTTCATTCTTGCAGCGGGCACCTTGCGCCATACCCAGTGCAGCGGAAATTGAAGTACTGGAATGTGCAGTGCCGAAAGTATCGAACTCGGATTCGTCACGTCGCGGAAAACCTGAGATGCCGCCGAATTGACGTAATGTCGACATCAATTGGCGTCTCCCTGTAAGCACCTTATGGCCATAGCACTGGTGTCCGACGTCCCAGACGATGCGATCGTGCGGCGTATCGAACACGTAATGTAGGGCAATGGTGAGTTCGACCGAACCTAGATTGGATGACAAATGACCGCCGGTTTTTGACACGCTATCAAGCAGGAAAGCACGTAATTCGTTAGCAAGTTGATATAAATCTTTTCGTTCAAGTTGTCTTAGCGATGCTGGTGTATTGATGGTATCGAGTAAGTCATACATAGTCACCGTCCATTTCGGTTATCCAAAATTTTATTTTTACGACCAAAGTTGCGCAATAAATTTGATCGATTACTAAATCTGCCAAACTATTAAGAAGCCGTGCGTGGATACTTAGAGGTTTAAGCGCAGCAGGTCCCTTATCGTGTAATAGAACACGTCACGCCAAATACCTGGGGTTGTACTTGAAATGCATGACTGGCGTACTGACTGCACCGATCCGAATGATGCATCATGCGTGGTGGCGGTCCTTTGCGAAACCATGCCATCTTCAATGCGTCCATCACGATAGCGGTCGTCATCCGGGGCTTGAGCTACCAGCCAATCACCTCCCTATTGAACAGATCAAGAACGATAGCCAGATACAACCAGCCTTCATCAGTCCACAAGTAGGTAATGTCGGATGTCCACACCTGGTTTGGCGCATCGGGCATAAATTTCCAGGCCAACAGATTCTCCCCTATTGGCAAGCTGTGCTTCGAGTCGGTAGTCACCCTGTAGCGCCGCTTAAGCGGAGCACGGATGTCAATAGAGGACGTGGGGACATGGCAATCTCCTGAGTCAAATATGCATCAGATGGGCACTATTTTTTGTTGCTATTATTTTGTTTGGGTGTTTGCATATTGGCGATTGTTTGCCAATGTTCTAAACAACCGTCAGCCTCCATCAGAATTTTTTTAAACCAGATAGTAAAGTCGTCAGGTTGTGCTTCTATGCGTACTAATAAATCTGGTGCACTGATCCATTTCCAATGCTCCACTTCAGCTGGATTCGGAACGGGATTGTCATCAAATTTTCCTATAAAGATATGATCAAATTCATTTTCTATCAGCTCGTTTGAAACACGCGCTTGATAAGTGATTGCCCCTACTTTTTGCAAATAGCAATTAAATCCCATTTCTTCTTGTAACCGACGATGTGCCGCTGTATCAATGTCTTCACCATGGCGAGGATGGCCGCAACAGGTATTAGTCCACAATTTCCCTGAGTGATATTTGGTAGCTGAACGTTGTTGCAACAGCATGTGACCATCACTGTTAAAAATAAAAATCGAGAAGGCACGATGCAACGTTCCAGTCTGATGAACTTCCAATTTATTACCGAAGCCAACAGGTTGGTCGTTGTGGTCAACCAGTATTAATACCTCTTCCATGAAACGGTATCCTTTTATTTTGGGTAAGTCCTGATAGCGTTAGATCGGGACGTTCGTACCGTCATTGAAATCGAGAATAGATCAATATCGCGGCAATACAACCCCGTACAACTATCAGGTAAATGATGCTAGTAGTTGTACGGGGTTGTATTGTCAGTAGTTTTTGCTAAGTTGGATGGATGTGATTTGATGATGGAAAAGGAGGCGCGTGATGCGCGTGATACTTGCTCAACCTCGCGGTTTTTGCGCTGGCGTGGTGCGTGCTATCGATATTGTTGAGCATGCATTGCTCAAATATGGCACGCCGGTATATGTGCGCCATGAGATCGTCCACAACAAACATGTTGTAGATAGCTTGCATCAAAAGGGGGCAAGATTTGTTGATGATCTGACAGAGGTGCCTCGTGGTGCCATCACTATTTTTAGTGCACATGGTGTAGCCAAATCGGTGGAAGACGATGCGCAGGCGCGGCAACTGCACGTGTTCGATGCGACTTGTCCGTTGGTGATTAAAGTGCACAATCAAGCACGTAAATATATCGCTGAAGGTTATCAGTTGATTTTGATTGGAGAGACAGAACATCCGGAGGTGATTGGCACAATAGGGCAAGTCAATGCACCCGTCACGGTTGTGCGTAATGCGTCAGATGTTGATGGCTTATTATTTTCTGCGGATGCGCGATTAGCTTACGTCACCCAAACAACTTTGAGTATCGACGATACCCGCAGCGTCGTTCATGCTTTGCAGCGTCGTTACCCTCATATAGTCGGACCAGATACACGTGATATTTGCTATGCCGTACAGAACCGACAGACGGCAGTACGTGAATTAAGTCGATGTGTTGATGTTGTGTTGGTAGTCGGTGCGAAAAATAGTGCCAACTCTGTGGTGATGCGCAGCATCGCTAGTGAAGCAGGTGTGCCAAGTTATCTCGTGGCTGATGGAAGTGAGGTGCAGGTTGACTGGATGCGCGATGTCGAGACAGTTGGCGTGACAGCAGGAGCATCCACCCCGGAAGTGTTAGTGGAAGATGTATTATCTGCTCTACGGCGCATTACCAAGATAGAGGTGGAGGTGATGGCGGGACGGCAAGAGCGGGCAGTGTTTAATTTGCCAGCGGGTCTGATCTAAGTCTTATCAGGAAAAAACGATGAACAACATCATTGATCGCCGTATGAGCAAACAAGTGCAAGTCGACAAAATACGCATAGGTGGTGATGCACCCATCGTTGTACAGGCAATGACCAATACCGATACTGCTGATGCAGATGCCACAGTGCGTCAAATTATGGATCTTGCAAGTGCTGGTGCAGAAATGGTACGTATCACGGTGAATAATGATGAGGCTGCTGCAAAGGTTGCCATCATCCGTGATCGGCTGGATCAGAAAAATATCGATATCCCTTTGGTAGGCGATTTTCATTTTAACGGCCATCGTTTGCTTTCTACCTATTCCGATTGTGCGCAGGCCTTAAGCAAATATCGCATCAATCCCGGCAACGTTGGTAAGGGGGCTAAGCGAGATGAACAATTTTGCCGCATGATAGAAATTGCCTGCAAATTTAATAAACCCGTACGAATCGGCGTCAATTGGGGCAGTCTTGATCCTGCATTAATGGCACGCATGATGGATGAAAATGCAAAATTTCCGCAACCGAAAACGGCCGCAGAAGTGATGCGCGAATCATTGATTGTTTCGGCTCTGGAGAATGCCGCACGTGCCGTTGAAATTGGTTTGCCTGCGAACAAAATTGTGCTGTCTGCCAAAGTCAGCAGCGTGCAGGATTTGATTGCTGTTTATAGTCAATTGGCGCAACGTTGTGAGTATCCCTTGCATCTGGGATTGACTGAGGCAGGGATGGGATCAAAAGGTATTGTGGCTTCCTCAGTGGCTCTGGGTGTTTTGTTGCAACAAGGGATAGGTGACACCATCCGCATTTCTCTGACGCCAGAACCGAACGGTGACAGAACTAAAGAAGCGGTGGTTGCGCAACAGATATTGCAAAGCTTGGGATTGCGAACGTTTACGCCGACGGTGATTGCTTGTCCAGGATGTGGGCGCACTACCAGCACTTTTTTTCAAGAACTGGCCAGTCAAATTGAAACCTATTTACGTACCCAGACGCCGGTATGGCGGCGCACGTTTCCAGGTGTTGAAGAAATGCACGTGGCAGTGATGGGATGTGTGGTGAATGGGCCAGGGGAAAGTAAGTTAGCCAATATCGGCATCTCCCTACCCGGCTCCGGCGAACATCCCTCTGCGCCCGTTTATATTGATGGCGTGAGGGCATTGACCTTAAAGGGCGACTCCATCGCAGAAAGTTTTAAACAACTGGTTGATGCTTATGTAGCGTCTAAATATGGTGGCGATGTGTCGGCAAAATTGCGATTGGAGGGGATGATGAAAAAGACGGATGGAGAGATGCTTTCTACATCGTTGCCAGTAGTGCGTTTTTCTGGCAGTCAGGTGCAGAGATGAACTCCAGCGCTTATTTTCATGAAACCGTCACCAAAGTTCATCATTGGACGGATAGGTTGTTCTCATTTGAAGCGACGCGTTCACATTCATTGCGTTTTGAAAATGGTCAATTCACGATGATAGGTTTGCCAAACCCTGAAAGTCCTGATGGTGCGCCGGTATTACGCGCCTATAGTTTTGCCAGTGCCAATTATGAAGAGAATTTGGAATTCCTCAGCATCAAAATGCAAGATGGTGCGCTGACATCGCGCCTGCAAAAAGTCCAACCTGGAGATACTTTATTGGTCGGAAAAAAACCAACGGGTAGTCTGTTGTTGAGTAATTTATTGCAGGGAAAACGCTTATATTTATTAGGAACAGGCACTGGTTTGGCGCCATTTTTGAGTATTATCAAAGACCCAGAAACGTATGACCTATACGAGAAAATTATTCTCGTACATTGTGTCCGTAAAAAAAGCGATTTGGTGTATCCCCAATACTTGAAGGAAGAATTACCCAATCATGAATTTTTAGGTGCAGCTGTGCGCCAAAAATTGATTTATTACCCGACAGTAACGCGTGAGCCATTTCCAGCGCAGGGTAGAATCACCGAATTGATTCAAAATCAAAAACTCTTTACGGATATCGCATTGCCTGCGATTGATCCTGAATATGATCGCGTGATGATCTGCGGCAGCATGGCCATGCTCAATGATTTAAGAACGATGTTGGTGCAACGAAAATTTGCTGAAGGGGCAGCGCGACAAGCGGGGCATTTTGTGATTGAACGCTCTTTTGTGGATTAAGTATGGAAACTGCACTGCGGCCACTTTACAGCGTCTTGTGATTCTTGGGTCCACCGGTTCTATCGGCGAGCATTGAATATGGATCCTAAAAAACCACTTATTGAACCGTTGCAGCCTTGCCTCATTAAATACCATCGTCGGTGATAGCCTCAAACGGGACTATCCATGAATTCAATTCCTCCATTGTCGGGAGACGTTCCTGCGTCAGACGGATTTCGATTTTCATCGAGATTTGGTTCGTTTGCCCGACGCGGAATGGATGGGGAGGACAGATGATCTGCCCCGCTCCGATTGGAGTTACTTATCTTTTTTTGGACGTCCGGCTTTCACTAACGGCAAACTGGCTATTGCCGCCTTGAGCTTGGCGTTGTCTAAACCTTTGATCAATGACACACCAATCCGGAGCAGTTCACTTTTCTTGACTGCAAGTCCAGCTTTGAGGCAGGCTTTTTTAACGTCGCTCAACACTTGATATTCATCTTCCGGCATGGTGAAGCTATCACGAACCAGCTTCGCTTTTTTCGGCTTGGCTTTTGTTGCGGCGATTGGCTTAACCGCGCTTACTGCATTCGGTAGCGCTTTAGGCACCGCTTTTGACAGCTCTGCCAGAGGCGCGCTGAGGATGGGCTGTTTAGCTGTTGCAGGGGTATTTGCCGGCGCCACCTTCTTTGCAACCCGCGCTTTTTTTGTGGCGGGTGGCGCTGTTGCGGTAGCGTTGACGACGGTTTTCGGCGGGGCTACTTTTTTAGCATTAACTTTAGCTTTGGCCTTTGCTACTGGTTTTTTTGTTGATGCGGGTACAGCGTCGACGGGTGCACGGGTGGCCATGTATACTCCAAAATTTAAATAGTATAAATAATATATTCAATTTAATCAGAATTTGCAACGTATGTTTTTAAAATACGCCAGGGTTTAAGTGAGACCTACGTTACGCCGCCCACGTAAATCCATTGTGCGTCGCGTCATTTTAATTAAGGTATGAAATCTGCGTCCGATGGTCTAATGCGATCTCGCTTATCACGACTATTTGCGTAGACTCACGCAGATCAGTAATGCATTCACATACAGGTGTAAAGGAAGGTCAACAGTGAAGCAGTCGTTTGTTCGCTGTATTTGATGGCGCAGATAGTCTCGCCCGATGCAGCGCTTCGTCTGTGAAGCGTTAATCTCAAGTACGTTTGATAGCAAATTCCACGCCAATTTCACGCCACCATTCACGTTCTTTTTCCATCCAATAGGTTGCCGTCGGATGGTCTGCGACCCATTCCCGCTTGATGTCCAGCTCAATTTTGCTCTTCATCTTGACCCTGATTTCATCCAGATTCACCTCCATGCGCGAGTGCAAAAACATCACGGCGAGCCGTAACGCCAACGCGGCTTTGGAAAAATCTGGATCAAGCAGACTTTCACTGATTTTTCGCAGATTGCCTTTTTGCCCCAGAATTAATTGACTCATGGTTTTCTGTTCACGCGTGGTAAAGCCGGAAAGGTCCGCATTGGCAATTAAATACGCCGCGTGTTTGTGGTAACCGCTCTGCGATACAACCAGCCCCACCTCGTGCAGCAAGCCGCTCCAGTGCAGGTACTTTTCCAGCGTATCATTAGTGGGCCTGAGCAAGCCGAATAACGCACTCGCCGTCTCGGCCACACGGTTGGCGCGCAATCGATCAACATGAAACCGTTGCAGAAAATCATGCACCGACTGCTCACGCCGATCTAGCCGCGTACCCCGCAGTTGCAGATCCCACATGACACCCATGCGCAGCCCGGCCTCAATCGGCGTCAACACTTCGATTCCCAATTCTTGCATCAATCCACTCAGCACAGCAACGCCGCCAACGATGACCGAGGCGCGATCCGGTTTCATGCCAACCATGTCTATGCGGCTGATATGTCCCATCTGAAGGAATCGCTCTTTTAGTGCTTCCAGGCTTTTGTAAGATAATCGACGATCACCAAGGTTGTTTTTATCGATTGTTTCTGCGATGGCGCGGATGGTGCCTGACGACCCGTAAGCGTTGGTCCAATTTTGGGGACGATAAGATGGCGCGGCATCCTCAAAATGACTGCGCGCAGAAAGAATGGCGGCCTCGTACGCGGTGGGTGTGATGTTACCATTGGCAAAAAAGGCCAGACTCTGATTAACGGTACCGATCCCAAACGATTCAACCCGTTCAATCTGCTGTCCGCGGCCCAGAATTAATTCCGTCGAGCCGCCGCCGATGTCCAGCACCAGACGCTTCTCATGGGGCAGACGCAGCATGCTGGCAACACCCATGTAGATCAGACGTCCTTCTTCCTCGCCAGAAATGATCTCAATCGGGTGACCTATCGCGGCCTCTAATGCTGGTAAAAACGCCGCTGCATTTTTTGCAATACGTAATGTATTAGTGGCGACCACGCGCACTGCTTCCAGTTGATAATCGGCAAGAATTAGACGAAAACGGGAAAGCGAATCAAGCGCGGTTTGCATCGCCGCTTCGGTCAGATTGCCTTTGCTATCCAGACCGCCAGCTAACCGAATGGGATCACGTGCACTTTTTATGACGCGAATTGCATCACCATTGTATTTGCCAATATGCAAGCGAAAACTGTTGGAACCCAAATCGACTGCTGCAAACATTACTACCTCTCAATCTACGCAATTCGGAACGACGTTATATAGGAACAACCCCAGCCACCAGAGTACAACTCTAATACGACTGAAAAATTGATTGATTCTGCGTGACTACGCATGTATGCGAATATCAGGCGCTGAAAAAACTGCTTAGGAAGTCATCGCTAATAATGGTATGAACAATAAATCCGCATTATTACAGGTTAATGACAGTCTCCCGATTTTTGACCTGCAGGAGCACCTGCGAATTCTTGCGGGTCATTGGGGCCATTCCGCGTCATTGCGCGTCATCTTCTTGGCTACGCGTGTATACGAAGCGGTTATTATGCGCGCTAACGGCGGCAAACCTGCAAATCGTCAGGTCGCGGGAGGCAACGCGGTCCAGAAACCGGTTGCCACGCTGAGATCGCGCGTGCGTTTAAATGGCGGCAAGCTTTGCCAGATGCGCTTGCCGTAGCCTTTGGAAATTAAGCGAGGATCGCAAATCATCAACACCCCACGGTCCGTCTCATCACGAATAAGCCGCCCGGCACCCTGCTTCAAATTAATAATCGCAGCAGGCAATTGATGGTGCATGAAACCGTTCATTCCTTTTTTTTCCAGCGCCTCAATGCGAGCCGCTAGCACTGGGTCGTCCGGCGGCGAAAACGGCAGTTTGTCGATGATCACCAGCGACAGCGCCTCTCCACGTACATCCACGCCTTCCCAGAAACTTTGACTGCCGATCAATACGGCATTACCGGCAGCGCGAAAGCGGTCCAGCAATTCGGTCCGCCCTGCTTCGCCTTGTACCAATAAAGGGAACGGAAGATTGCGCTCTTCAAATTCAGCACGCAGTCGTTCGGCGGCGCGATTCACGGCGCGAATGGTGGTACAAAGCAAAAACGTACGACCACCTGCGGCCTCAATAACTGGCAAAGCAGCGTCGATCACTGCATCGGTATATTCCGGCGAGTTTGGCTGCGGTAAATTTTGCGGCACGTACAATAAACCTTGTTCGCCGTATTCAAACGGGCTGGGCCAGGATTGCGCTGGTTCACCTGCGAGACCCATTTGGGAGGCGTAATGCTGGAAGTCATTTTTTACCGCCAGCGTCGCGGAAGTGAAAATCCAGGTACGCGGAACGCCCTCACGCTGCTTATTAAAAATTGGCGCGATGGAAAGCGGTGTCTGATGTAATTGTAAAGAGGTAGAAAATGCCTCCACCCACAGCACGCGACCTTCTGCGTCGCCATGCACTGCATCCTTAATACTATTTGTCTTGGCTGTGGCACTGGCTGACTCCGGCTTATTCCAGGCGTCGAGCCGCATACCGAGTTCAATCGCACGAACCCTGCATTGTTCAATCGTCTCCGCACGTTCAGCCTGCTTTTCCAGCGTTGCGATCATGCTGTCAAACTCTTGCCGCAAGGTCTCCAGTGCCGAGAAAAATACGCTGGATGGGGCGATCTGGTTGACTGCCAATTTCACGACATCTTGAGGAAACGCCAATCTTAAGTCCCGCGCAGCTTTTTCGACGGGCATGACTACCTTGGCCCAATCTGCGCCGTCACGCGCATGGGAAAGTCCTTCTGCCAGCACATCCCGGCATAATTCAAGAATATGTGAGGTCGACACCGTATCGCCAAAAAACAACGTCGCCACCTCTGGTAACTGGTGCGCCTCATCAAAAATGATGGTGTTAGCCGATGGCAATAATTCGGCGACGCCGGTATCTTTGAGCGCCACATCGGCAAAAAACAAATGATGATTAACCACCACGATATCCGCCTGCTGCGCCTCTTTTCGGGCCTTCATGACAAAACAGTCCTGATAATACTGACATTCGGACCCCAGACAGGTATCTCGCGTCGAGGTTACGAGGTTCCAGATCAAGGCGGTCTCGGGTACCTTCGACAGTTCCGCTTTGTCGCCTGAACTGGTGGTCTTCATGAAGCGCGAAATCTCGCGTAAATGACCCGTATCTTCTCTGGATGTCATCCGCCCGTTTTGAAGCGTCCGCTCCAGATGAAAATGGCAGACATAATTTGCCCGGCCCTTCAATAACGCGATGGATACCGGCGCGCTGAGCGCTTTGCGTACGGTCGGAATATCCCGTGAAAATAGCTGATCCTGTAAGTTTTTGGTACCGGTCGAGACGATCACCTTACCGCCCCAAAGGAGCGCAGGAACCAAATAGGCAAAGGTCTTGCCGGTTCCGGTACCAGCTTCTGCGATCAAAGTAGTCTGCTGGGCGATCGCTTCGGCAATCGCTTTAGCCATTTCTGTTTGAGCGAGGCGGGGGCGAAATCCTCCGACGACTTGTCCCAGTGGGCCGCCCGGACCAAATAATTGGTCAATATCGGCGTCATGCTTGCCAGCAGGAAGTGCATTTTCGGCTAAAGAGGATGTGTCGTCGGTCAAGGTAACTGTCAGTAATAGGCTTAAGGGATATAACAACGAATCGCAACATAAAACGGCAGCATTGAATCGCAAAATGAAATGGACCAAAGCGACATTTGTCGCCAATGACACCAAGATCATGGACGAACCGGCTAGAGGATTGAAGCCTATGCCGTCGCTCACCCATTCCGGTTGACGCTTACCTATGCCGGAATATCCGGAATTAATTGCATTCTTAAGAGGGTAATATGGTCTTTTAGCTGCAGCTTGCGCTTTTTCAGACGCCGCAATTGTAACTCTTCGCGCCGCACCTCGTTGGCCATTACATCGATCACAGCATCCAGATCGCGATGTTCTACTTCAAGCTCAATGATACGGCGGTGAATATTTTCTCGATCTAGCATAGTCACATTCCCGCGATGAATTCAACAAAAGTTAAGAAAATATTTTACGTTTGGCACAAGATGTTGATGCGTATAGTCGAACTTTATCTATCTAACACATTGAGTAGATGAAAAGCCTCTAGTTTAAATGATGGGGCAAATAATCCAAGCCCGAGTGCAATATTAAGCCAAAGAACGCTTAATCTAATTTTTTACCATTTTGCTATTATTTTCGGCGCAATACTTTGCATTACAGTCGCGCCAATATAATTACGGCATATTTAAACTACCCTCCAGAACGCAGTTTAATCTACGCAGACCAATGCGCCAATATAAGATCGATGTAGTGTCCGGTCAGCACCTTGCAGAGCACAAGGAACAACCAGATCGTGTTGCCCTTTTCAGCGCCTAAAGCCCCCGGGATAGCCAAACCGATCCTCACACTACCATGGTGGCACTGCTGCTATCGCCGGACGACATGGCAACCGGGAGTCACGTCGGCGACTCTCGCCTTTATCGGTTTGGGCGCGGCAGTTCATCGAACATACATGCGATCATTCATTTGTTGAACGTTTAATTAGCGAAGGCAAAATATCACGACCAGAAGCACCATAGAATCCGATGGCCAGCGTACTGATGAGCGCGATTGAATTCAGCCCGGTAAAGCCTATGGTTTCATAGTATCTCAATCTACGGCGGATACTTATGTGAGCTAAAACGGTTGGGTGGCTGGCCAATAAAGATGATGAAGATGATGAAGAGTGTTAGCGGCGGACGTCGCAAGGACTATCGCAATACCGGCTACCGAGACCGTTGCAAGGGACTTGTGCCGGATTCGCCGCCAACCCACCTGCTGCTTGCCTCAGAAACAGGCGCCAATCACCTTAACAAATATGCAAGCGATGATTGATGGACCCAGAATCAAGCATTGATTTAAGATAGGATGCCTGTGTCAGCCGCAGACTCCACCACATTGCTTACGGCTGCGCCGCCGGCACTGACGTTGTTCCCGATGGCGTCGACGGGCTTGGTGAAGGCACAATCACCGTCTTCGGTAGCGGCGTCACTACCGGAGCGGAAGCAGCTTTCTTCGCGGCCAGCTGACGTGCTTTTTCAGCCTTCTTTGCAGCCACTACCTTCTGTCGTGCGGCTGCGTCCTGGCCTTTTTTGATAAATGCCGCCCTATTCGCAGCGCGCTCAGATGCTCTGGCAGCTTCGGCCTGCTTGATACTCTGCAATTTATTGGCATTGTCCGAAACCCGCTTCTCAGCCTCACCAGCATGCAACTTCGTATTGCTCTGGACAGCGGCGTTCTTTGCAGCTCCTTCTTTAACTTTGTTTGCGTTGGATAGTTCTTTGTCCTTTTGATCCTGTTGTACTTTCGGTGCTGAAGCCTCCGTCTTAGCCTGTTGTTCTGCAAGTGCCTTATCCCGGTCATCAGCCGTGGCACGTCGCTTAAATGCATTCGCTTCCACTTCCAGCGGACGAATCTGCTTTAGGGCTAGTCTGCGCTGCTCTTTAGCGGCATTCAAACAATAGGTGGTAAAGAATTTTTTATAACAAACACGCTGCTCATTGAGGTTGCGTAGTTCTACCTCGGTCCGTGCTTTGGTTACATCGGTCAATACCGCATCCGCCTCGGTCACCGAAGTGACGGAACCTGGCGGGTGGCGCGCTATAAATTCTGCAGCAGGGATGGATGAGTCGAATACTGAATTAGGGTCTCTCATCAAGTTATCTACCGCTTGAGCCGACGGTTGAACGGGGTCTTTGGCACTCTGTGCATTCTCCGGAGGCGCGTTGGCTGGCGAGACACTTTGGGCAGTATCTTCTTGTCCGGCACTTACTTTACTGACTTGCTTGCTGTCGGATGTGATGTTGATATCATCCGCCACCTTGATACCATCCTGTGCCGACGCAGTGCCGGTCATTATGGCGCAGCTTAAGAAAAAAATTGTTGCAAAAGAAATATTCGATATGATGGATACTATTGATATAGCGCGCTGAGAACAAGCGTATGTCTTGCTCACTGGTGGTTGCGTTTGAAAAACAAAAGAGGTCAATCTCACAGGTTTCCTTCCATTTCGTTACATTCATGCATTAATAACTACCCCTCTCACGACCCACAGTCTGATTGATCGCGCAACGCTTGACAATGATAATGTCAAAACTATGGTGCAATCCGGTAGTTTTCATCATTGGTCCAAGTCAATAAATGTGACGAACCAAGTTTCGATCTATCTTTATTTCTTTTATGCAATAGCGGCTGCGGTACCCCGCTGCTCCGCATCCATGTATTCCTTCGATTGCATTTCACTAATACGTGACACCGTCCGATGGAACTCGTTGGCAAGCATGCCTGTGGTATAGAGTTGGTCGGGAGGTACCGCGGCGGACATGATTAGTTTTATCTTATGGTCGTAAAACACATCAATCAACCAAGTAAATCTGCGTGCCTCGGAGGACATTGCCGCTGACATTTGAGGAATGCCGGACAATATCACTGTATGAAAGCGGCTGGCAATCTCCAGATAATCATTCTGCGAGCGCGGACCCCCGCAAAGCGTCACAAAATCAAACCAGATGACGCCTCCTGCGCGTCGCAGCGACTTTATTTTGCGGGCTTCGATATCCACCACAGGATCTTCGTCCGCAATTTCCGCTATGCCAGCGAAGGCATGGCGCAAGGCCCGATCACTGACACCGTTCAGGGGCGTGTAATAACTATCCACAAGGTCCATCGCGAGTCGCCGATAGTCTATCCCGGCGTCGATGTTCATAACATCGAGTTTATCGCGCAAGAGTTTAATGGTGGGCAACATACGATCGCGATGCAGTCCGTCGGGATACAGTGTCTCTGGCTCATAGTTGGACGTCATCACGAACGAGACACCATTCTCAAATAACGCGCGCAACAAATTGTAAAGGATCATCGCATCGGCGATATCCGAAACATGAAACTCATCAAAGCAGATCAAACGATATTTCTTTGCAATTCTTTTGGCTACTTCATCCAGCGGATCTTCTACCCCTTTTAATTCATCCAGCTGCCGATGCACCGCACGCATAAATTCGTGAAAATGCAAGCGTACCTTGCGCACTACAGGAACCACCGAATAGAAACTGTCCATCAGAAACGATTTGCCACGTCCGACGCCACCCCACATGTACAAGCCACGCGGTATGTCGGGGCGATTGATCAAACGTTTAAAAGAGTTGGAGCGCTGTGCCTTAAAGGCAACCCACTCCTCATAGGAGCGCTGTAGTCGTTCAACCGCCTGCAACTGCGCTGCATCGGACGTAAAGCCGCGTTGAGCTAACGTCTGCTCATAACATTCCAGGACGTTCATGATGGTGAATTCTCGCATGCTTAACTTACCAACCGCACTTACGCACAAGTACAGAACGATTGGGTAAAAACAAAAATGGGCGAGCCACTGCTCACCCGCGCTCAATCGTTACGATAGCGACATCTACAGAGGATCCAGTTTGACCATTACCTGATCGGGATAGGCGCTATTTTTGCCATCAATTACCGTTGGAATACGGGTGTTTTGGCCTAAGCCGATACCACCGCCACCAGGAGCGCCGCTGCCCATGTTTGGTACGCCAGCACCCGGAGGCCCTTTAATGGTCATCTCTGCGTTCCGGTATCCGCTCTTGCTGCATTTCAGGTGCAAGTCCCCGTCCGGAGCAGAAATAACGATCTCGCCGGGTGTAGTGACGGTCCAGGTACCGCCATCGGTTTTTACAACGCAGCGCGCAGCATGGATCGACTGTTCGCCGGAGCTGGCTTCAATCTTGACGTGTCCGTTGCCTTGCCCCGTCGTCGCACAACCGGTAAGAACACACATGGTTATGACACTGGTTAGTAGTATCGATAACGGGATCAAATGAGGCATCGCTTTTCCTTAAAAGTTAAGCGAGCGCTTATCGACAGCCAGAGCAGCTTCTTTAGTGGCCTCCGACAATGAAGGATGGGCGTGACAAATACGTGCGATATCTTCGGCAGAAGCGCGGAATTCCATTGCGACGACGGCTTCCGAAATTAGCTCCGAAGCCATTGGTCCGATGATATGAACTCCCAGGATTTCGTCGCTCTTGGCGTCCGCCAAAAACTTTACCATACCGGAAGTGTCGCCTAACGCCCGCGCCCGACCATTTGCCAGAAAGGGGAAAGTACCTGCCTTGTAAGCAACGCCTTCGGCCTTCAATTGCTGTTCGGTTTTACCCACCCATGCGATTTCCGGTGACGTGTAAATAACCCACGGAATTGTGTTGAAATTTACATGACCATGTTGACCGGCGATGCGCTCTGCGACAGCAACGCCCTCTTCTTCGGCCTTGTGCGCTAGCATAGGGCCGCGCACCACATCGCCAACTGCCCAAACATTGGGCAAATTGGTTTTGCAATCGCCATCAACATTGATGAATCCGCGTTCATCGAGTTGCAGACCTACAGTTTCGGCGTTCAGTCCGATAGTGTTTGGCGTACGACCGATGGAAATGATTAATTTGTCGAATACCGCTTTCGTGGCTTCGCCTTTGGCGTTTGTATACTCGACCGAAACATCATTTTCACCAGCAGTGATTGTACCGATTTTGACGCCCAGACTAATACTCAGTCCTTGCTTGGCAAATAATTTAGCCGCTTCTTTTGCGATTTGATCATCTACCGCGCCGAGGAAAGCTGGTAGCGCCTCGAGTACGGTGACTTCTGCACCCAGACGCCGCCAGACACTGCCCATTTCGAGACCGATAACGCCAGCACCGATGACGCCCAGTTTTTTAGGCACGGCACCAATTGATAGTGCACCGGTATTCGATAAAATTAATTTTTCGTCGAAATCTGCGCCAGGCAGCGCGCGCGCGTTGGAGCCGGTCGCCAGAATAATGTGCTTGGCCGTGATTGACTCTTCGCTCTTGCCTGCCACTTTGATCTCGTAGCCTTCGGCGTCGGCCTTACCCAAAGAACCAACGAAGGAACCTCGACCATGAAAAAAAGTTACTTTATTCTTCTTCAGCAAATACAGGATACCTTCATTGTTTTGCTTGATGACTGTATCTTTGCGTGACAGCATTTGCGGCAAATTCAGGGTCATTTCTTTGATGTCGATACCGTGATCGGCAAAGCTGTGGCCTGCGTGCTCGAAATGCTCGGACGATTGCAATAAAGCTTTTGAGGGAATGCAGCCGACATTGGTGCAAGTGCCGCCCGGCGCTGGATCGCCGTTTGCATTTTTCCACTCATCAATACAGGCAGTACTAAAACCTAATTGTGCAGCACGAATTGCTGCGATATAACCGCCAGGACCGCCACCGATCACGATAACGTCAAATTGCTTACTCATAGTTTTTCCTTCGTTCGTTTACGGCGCTCTTTGCCTATCAGGCATTACGCATTACGCATTACGCATTACGTCAGTATCAGTAAATCCGGTATTTTTGCCTATTACAAAACAAGTCGCCGCTTAGCAATAACCATTAAACACCAAACGCCAAGCGCACTGATGATTGCTAAAAGTGCGCTATGCCTTAGGTTCATCGTGGGCTTATTTGTTGGACAAACGCCAATCGCGTAAAGAAGCGCTTTGCGATATTGGCTCACCCACAGGCACACGCTTGATGCAGGTTGGAGTCCCCTGTCGGGACTTTAACCAGCATCGAAGCACAAACCTCTATCACAAAAATACTCTCTAATTACAGGTCTAACAACAGACGTGCTGGGTCTTCCAAAGCATCTTTGATAACTACCAGTGCCAACACTGCTTCACGACCATCAATGATGCGGTGATCATAGGACATCGCCAGATAGTTCATCGGGCGAATGACGATCTGACCGTTCTCAACTACGGCCCGGTCTTTGGTTGCATGTACACCCAGAATCGCCGACTGTGGAGGATTGATAATGGGTGTCGACAGCATCGAACCGAATGTTCCGCCGTTGGAGATAGAGAACGTACCGCCGGTTAAATCTTCCATCGTCAGTTTGCCGTCGCGTGCTTTAGCGCCGAATTCGCCAATTTTCTTCTCGATATCGGCGATCGACATCTGGTCGGCGTCGCGTAACACTGGTACGACTAAACCACGTGGTGAACCCACAGCAATACCGATGTCAAAATACCCGTGATACACGATGTCGTTGCCGTCTACAGACGCGTTCACTACCGGGTATTTTTTCAGCGCAGCGACTGCAGCCTTGACGAAAAACGACATGAAACCGAGCTTAACGCCATGTTCCTTCTCGAATTTATCTTTGTACTTGCTACGCAAATCGATGACCGGCTGCATGTTAACTTCGTTAAACGTCGTCAGGATGGCATTGGTCGATTGCGATTGAATCAAGCGTTCCGCGATACGGGCGCGCAAACGACTCATGGGCACGCGCTCTTCTGGGCGTTCTTCTTTTTTCGCTTTGTTTGGCGCAGCAACCTGTTGCAGTGCGGGCTTTGCGGCTGCAGCAGCTGGAGCCACCACCGGTGTTGCTGGCTTAGTCGCTAGCGTATTAAGAACATCACCTTTGGTCACACGACCATCTTTACCGCTGCCAGCGACTTGCGTTGCTGTCAGATTATTTTCTGATAACAGTTTAGCTGCGGCTGGCATCGCGATGCCAGCCGCAGAATTACTAGCTAGTTCCGGGGCTGCAACAGGCGTCGTAGCATGACCAGGTTGCGGGACTGGGATCGCGGAAACTTCCATTGGACTGACTTTGGCCGCTGCATCAGTATCGATAATCGCGATAAGTTGACCGGCGACGACCGTCGCACCATCAGGCTCAACTATCTGAACCACGATACCGTCGTTTGGGGCTGGCAGCTCCAGTACGACTTTATCAGTTTCGATATCAATCAAATTCTCATCGCGCGCTACTGGATCGCCTACTTTTTTATGCCACTGCAACAACGTCGCTTCGGCGACAGATTCTGATAGTTGGGGGACTTTAACTTCTATAAGTGCCATGAATTTCTCCGTAATTGGTGCGTATCAGACGTGCCATGTTATTGCAGCACGTCTGAGCTTCAGTTTCAGTTATTTGGTAAGAACAAAGCCTTTGAGCTTTGAAAACGCGGTATCAAGTAAGGTTTTTAATTGGGCGTAATGCTTGTCGTAGTAACCCACCGCAGGCGATGCGCTTGCTGGACGGCCTGCATAAGCAAGCTTTTGACCATCATCCAGGTTTTCAAAAATATTATGCTGAATCTGTAGCCATGCACCCTGGTTTTGTGGCTCGTCCTGCGCCCAAACCAGTTCGGTGAAGTTCGAAAATTGCTTCAACTCGGCAGCAAATGCTTTATGCGGGAACGGATACAACTGCTCCAGACGGATAATCGCGACATCAGCCTGTCCGCGTTCTTTGCGTGCGTTCACCAGATCGTAATAAATCTTGCCCGAACAGGCAACAATACGCTTGACCTTCTTGGTATCAATCTTGTCATCAATTTCACCGATGACGGTCTGGAACGTGCCCTTTGCCAAGTCCGACAACGGCGAACCGGCATCTTTATTCCTTAGCAGTGATTTTGGTGTCATGATCACCAACGGCTTGCGGAACAGACGAATCATCTGACGGCGCAACAGGTGAAAAATTTGCGCTGAGGTAGTCGGCTGAACAACTTGCATGTTGTTGTCTGCACATAACTGCAAGAAACGCTCAAGACGCGCAGAAGAATGCTCTGGCCCTTGACCTTCATATCCATGCGGAAGCATCATGACCAAGCCTGATGCACGACCCCATTTCACTTCGCCGGAGCTGATGAACTGATCAATAACGACTTGCGCGCCATTGGCGAAGTCACCAAATTGCGCTTCCCAGATAGTGAGCGTATTTGGCTCGGCTGTAGAGTAACCGTATTCAAAACCAAGCACTGCTTCTTCAGATAGTACCGAGTCGATGACATTGAACGGTGCCTGTTGATCCGACACGTTTTGCAGCGGGATATAACTACCTGCATCCCAACGCTCACGGTTTTGATCATGCAATACGGCGTGACGATGAACGAAGGTGCCGCGACCGGCGTCTTGCCCCGTCAGGCGAATCGTGTAACCCGACGACACTAAAGATGCGTAGGCCAGGTGCTCGCCCATACCCCAGTCCAGATTTAATTCACCGCGACCCATGGTGGCGCGATCATTCAATACTTTCTCAACCAATGCGTGCACTTTGAAGTCATCTGGCACGGTCGTAATACGGCCAGCAAGACGCTTTAATTCAGTTAGCGGCACTGCAGTATCGGCAGCATCCGTCCACTTACGGTTCAGGAACGGCAACCAGTCTACGGCATACTTGCTCTTGAAATTAGTGATGACCGGGTCAACCGTATGTTTACCGGCGTCCATCGCGTCGCGATAGGCCTTAACCATTGCATCGCCTTCGTCGGCCGCGATAGTACCTTGTGCGGTCAACTTGTCTGCGTACACTTTACGGGTGCCAGGATGCTGGGCAATCTTTTTGTACATCAGCGGTTGCGTCAACGCTGGCGTATCTTGCTCGTTGTGACCTAATTTGCGGAAGCAGATAATGTCTACAACGATGTCTTTTTTGAACTCAACACGGTAGTCGAGTGCGATCTGGGTGGCAAATACCACCGCCTCCGGATCATCCGCATTGACGTGTAATACGGGTGCCTCGATCATCTTGACAACGTCTGAGCAATATAGCGTCGAACGTGAGTCACGTGGATCTGAAGTAGTAAAACCAATCTGATTGTTAATTACGATATGTACGGTACCACCTGTGCCGTAACCGCGTGTTTGCGCCAGATTGAGCGTTTCCATGACAACGCCCTGACCTGCAAATGCAGCATCGCCATGCACCAGAATCGGCAAAACCTGGGCACCGTCTTTGTCGCCACGACGTTCCATACGCGCTTTAACCGAACCTTCAACCACTGGGTTGACGATCTCAAGATGCGATGGATTAAATGCTAACGACAAATGCACCGGTCCGCCTGGACTGGTAATGTCGGAGGAGAAGCCCTGATGGTATTTAACGTCACCGGCTGGCAAATCATCACCGTGTTTACCTTCAAACTCAGCAAACAATTCTTGCGGCATCTTGCCGAGAGTATTAACCAGAACGTTCAGGCGGCCGCGATGGGCCATGCCGATAACGATTTCCTGTATGCCTTTTTCGCCGCCGCGCTGAATGGTCTCATCGAGTGAGACGATAAAGCTTTCACCACCCTCAAGCGAGAAACGCTTTTGACCAACGTAACGTGTGTGCAGGTAGCGCTCAAGTCCTTCGGCTGCCGTCAGGCGCTCAAGGATGTGCTTTTTCTTTTCTACTGTCAATGTCGGGGCCGAACGGGTCGACTCAAGACGTTCCTGAATCCAGCGTTTTTCAGTCGGGTCGCTCACGTACATATACTCAGCGCCAATCGAACGGCAATAAGTATCGCGCAAGGAATTCAATAGATCGCGCAACGTGGAAGTCTCGGTGCCAAAATAGGTATTGCTGATGTTGAACACGATATCCATGTCCGCATCAGTAAATCCGTAAAATGTAGGATCCAGCTCAGGAATAGCTAAACGTTCCTGGCGCTGCAGCGGATCGAGATTGGCCCAGCGTGATCCAAGATAACGATAAGCGGCAATCAGCTGCGTGGCGGCGACACGTTTGCGGCCCATTTCGGCGTCAGCTGAGGCTGAAATCGTGCGAATTGGGCCATTCTTTGCGCGCTCGGCAAATGATGCGACGACGGTTGCATGGGCAACGTCTGGCTTGTCTGAGCCGTCGACTGCAGGCACGTGTTGCATGGCGTCGAAATACGCGCGCCAGTTATCTGAGACAGATCCGGGATTGTCGAGGTATGACTCGTACAGCTCTTCAATGTACGGTGCGTTACCTCCGAAGAGATACGAATTAGAGCTATATTGCTGCATCATCTTGCTCACCTTTCTTCGCGTATCGCGAGATTAGCGGGTTCATATAACCTTCCGCGACACGGCCTGACCGGTTAGCGGATTGCACATCAAGTTGTGGGGAAGGGATTAGATTACAACTGCTATTTACTGCATTTATTACTTTACCTGTTACTTTGCTGATTACTCTATTTATTATGCTTCTTGCTGACTTGTTCGTCGATTTACTTAAGGCTGCATTCTTTGGAAACGACGTGTTGCATAACAATCGTGTGCTCACACTTTTCGACTTTGTCATCTCTGCCACATTTCAATGCTGAACATAGCGCTGATGGACTTGACCAAATATGCAGTTATCCGTTGCAACCCCGACTAATACTTCATTGATGCAAGAGCATAGCATAACTACTAATTTCCAATACAAAAAAAGCGAATCTTCCGATTCGCTTTTTTTATCTGCTTACTTACTTGCGGGAGTACGACTCTCTATTTCCACTACGTCGCGCGTAGGTGAACCGATAAACAATTGACGCGGACGGCCAATTTTTTGCTCAGGATCGGAAATCATCTCGTTCCATTGTGCGATCCAGCCTACGGTACGCGCCATTGCAAAGATTCCGGTGAACAGCGAGACTGGAATGCCTAACGCTGATTGTACGATGCCTGAATAGAAATCGACGTTCGGATAAAGTTTGCGGGAAACGAAATATTCGTCTTCTAGCGCTACCTTTTCCAATGCCATTGCCAGCTTGAATAATGGATCGTTTTCTAGTCCCAACTCTGCCAACACTTCGTAGCAGGTTTCACGCATCAATTTAGCGCGTGGATCGTAGTTTTTATAAACACGGTGACCGAAGCCCATCAACTTGACAGTCGAATTTTTGTCTTTAACCTGACGTACAAATTCAGGAATGTTATCGACAGAACCGATTTCTTTTAGCATGTTCAGTGCCGCTTCATTGGCGCCGCCATGTGCAGGGCCCCACAAGCAAGCGATACCCGCAGCGATACAGGCAAATGGATTTGCGCCACTTGAGCCAGCCAGACGCACGGTTGATGTTGAAGCATTCTGCTCGTGATCAGCGTGCAGGATCAGGATACGGTCCAGAGCACGCACCAATACATCGCTAGCCTTATATTCTTCGCATGGCGTCGAGAACATCATGTGCATAAAATTGGCACTGTATGACAAGTCGTTACGCGGATAAACAAACGGTTGACCAACGTTATATTTGTAAGCCATCGCTACCAGAGTTGGCAGCTTTGCGATCAGGCGGATTGCTGACACTTCACGATGGTGAGGATCAGTAATATCCAGTGAGTCATGGTAAAAGGAGGACAGTGCGCCGACTGTACCGACCAGAACAGCCATCGGATGTGCATCACGACGGAAGCCACGGAAGAAAAACTGCATCTGCTCATGCACCATCGTATGCTTGGTCACAGTGGCATCAAAAGTGACTTTTTCTTCTGCCGTTGGCAACTCACCGTTCAGCAACAGATAGCAAGTTTCCAGAAAGTCGCAATTGACAGCCAGTTGCTCGATCGGATAACCGCGATAAAGCAGTTCACCTTTGTCGCCATCTATATAGGTAATCGATGAATTACAGGCGGCAGTGGACATGAAACCGGGGTCATAGGTGAACTTGCCGGTCGCACCATATAATTTACGAATATCGATCACTTCAGGACCGACGGTCCCTTTGTAAATTGGAAAATCGATCGATGGGCTACCGTCAGAAAATGATAGCGTTGCTTTTGTTTCAGCGTTGGTCATGGCTTTCCCTCTTTCAACAGGTGGTGCTTTATAAAAATACAAGACGTTTATACGCTGCTGCTCCGCATGCAAAGTGTCGCATTTCACCGACTATATAGCGTCAATGGCGGAATCATTCTTGCTCAGATAACGCGTAGTCGCGCGACCAAAGCATGCACCTGAGGCAAATTCACTTCGCCCTCGGCCTCATTGCGTCCCATCAGCAAATTCATCAAATCCCCATCGGATAAGTTCATCAATCGCGTGAAAGCATCGACATCGTCGTCCGTCATGGTGGATTCATTTGCATCCAAAAATCTGGTGAGAATCAAATCATTTTCCAAAAGGCCGCGCCGTGCACGCCAGCGCAATCTTGCGCGCTTTGCGGGGTCGTCCTGGTGAGTAATGGTCATGATTTATTTATTCCGTTTAACACAGTGGTTCTTATGGATCACCGATGAATCAATATAACTCAACTGCAAAAACTCTTAATACGACTCTGATCAAAAATTCAAATGCTTCTGATCAGAGTCAACGATTGCAATAATTCTTTACAGCCGAACCATCTATACAGCGCGACGAACCATCAGTTCTTTGATCTTGCCGATAGCTGCATTAGGATTCAATCCCTTAGGGCAGACATCAACGCAATTCATGATCGAACGGCAACGGAATAAACGATACGGATCTTCCAAGTTGTCCAAACGGTCACCGGTCGCTTCATCGCGGCTATCAGCAATGAAACGATAAGCCTGCAACAAGCCTGCGGGTCCGACGAACTTGTCCGGATTCCACCAGAATGAAGGGCATGACGTCGAACAGCAAGCACACAGAATACACTCGTACAGGCCATCCAGCTCTTCACGCTGTTCGGGAGTCTGCAAACGCTCCTTTTCCGGCGGAATAGTGTTGTTAATTAGATATGGCTTGACTGAATCGTACTGCTTGAAAAACTGCGTCATATCGACGATCAGATCACGAATTACTGGCAATCCAGGTAATGGGCGCAGGACGATTGGCTCAGATAGTTCGTTCAGATTAGTCGTGCACGCCAGGCCGTTTTTACCGTTTATGTTCATGGCATCAGAACCACAAACGCCTTCACGGCAGGAACGACGCAACGACAGCGAGTCATCAACATCCGCCTTAATGCGTTGTAAAGCATCAAGTAGCATCTTATCTGTCGGCAACAATTCAACCGTCAGATCTTGCATGTAAGGCTTCGTATCCTTGTCCGGATCGTAGCGATAGATTTTAAATTTAATAGTACGTGACATGGCTAGACCTTATTAGAAAGTACGTGGTTTTGGCTTGAACGTATCAACCGTCAGAGGCTTGGTAATTACCGGCTTGTAATCAAGACGATTACCTTCGGAGTACCACAACGAATGCTTCATCCAGTTTTCATCATCGCGTTTTTCATAATCCCGATGCGCATGCGCGCCGCGTGATTCTTTACGAGCGGCTGCGGCAGTAATGGTCGCCTTCGCTACTTCGATCATATTGTCAAGTTCAAGGGCTTCAACGCGTGCAGTGTTGAAAACCATCGACTTATCCTGAAAGGAAACATTCTTACGGCGCTCATCAAGCACCATAATTTCTTTGTAACCTTGCTGGAGCAATTCATCGGTCCGGAAAACGCCGCAATAATGCTGCATCGTTTTACGAATATCATTAGCAACGTCTTGCACACGCTCGGTGCCGGTACTGGCTTCCAGTTTGGCGACACGTGCCATCGCGGCGTCTGTTGCACCAGCTGGAAGCGGCTTATTACTGCGTTCTTTAAGCTTGCTGTCAACAATATGATTACCTGCAGCGCGACCAAAGACAACCAGATCCAGCAGCGAGTTGGTTCCCAGCCGGTTTGCGCCATGGACAGAAACGCAAGCACATTCACCAATCGCATACAAACCATTGACGATTGCATTAGGGATGCCGTCTTTAGGCACCACTACCTGACCGTAAACGTTGGTCGGAATTCCACCCATTTGATAATGGATCGTCGGCACGACAGGAATGGGCTCTTTGAGCGCATCCACGTTAGCAAACTTATGACCAATTTCCAGAATCGATGGAAGACGTTTTTTGATGGTCTCGGCGCCAATATGGCGTAGATCCAGCATCAGGTGGTCCTTGTTAGGACCGCAACCGCGACCTTCTTTGATTTCTTGGTCCATCGAACGCGATACAAAGTCACGCGGCGCAAGATCCTTCAGCGTAGGTGCATAACGCTCCATAAAACGCTCGCCTTCAGAATTGATCAGGATACCGCCCTCACCCCGAACACCTTCTGTAATCAGCACACCCGCACCGGCAACGCCAGTTGGATGAAACTGCCAAAATTCCATGTCTTCCAGCGGAATGCCGGCACGTGCAACCATTCCCATACCGTCGCCAGTATTGATAAAGGCGTTGGTTGATGCGGCCCAGATCCGACCCGCGCCACCCGTTGCCATGACTGTAGTCTTGGCTTCCAGCATCATGATCTCGCCGGTTTCCATTTCAAGTGCCAGCACGCCCAAAACATCGCCGTCAGCATCTTTAACGAGATCAATCGCCATCCATTCAACAAAGAAATGCGTCTTGGCGCGAACGTTACGTTGGTACAGAGTATGCAGCAATGCATGACCGGTACGGTCAGCCGCAGCGCAAGCACGTGCAACTGGCTTTTCACCGAAGTGCGCAGAATGCCCGCCAAACGGACGCTGATAAATCGTACCGTCAGCGTTACGATCGAACGGCATACCTAAATGCTCAAGTTCATAAACGGCTTTGGCTGCTTCGCGACACATAAATTCAATAGCATCCTGATCACCTAAGTAATCCGAGCCCTTGACCGTGTCAAACATGTGCCAGTACCAGTTGTCCTCCGACATATTTCCCAGTGAAGCACCAATACCGCCCTGCGCCGCAACCGTGTGCGAGCGTGTGGGAAATACCTTAGATAGCACGGCAACATTTAAACCAGCTTCTGCCAACTGCAGCGAAGCACGCATACCGGAACCACCGGCACCAACGATTACCGCATCAAAGCGGCGTGTAGGAATTGTGGATTTGATTGCTGCCACGATTACACTCTCCACAAAATCTGCGCCGCCCATCCGGCACAACCGACTAGCCACAAAATTGTGGCAACTTGCAATACCAATCGCAGAGCGACAGGCTTAACGTAATCCATCCAGATATCGCGAACACCAATCCAGGCGTGGTAAAACAGCGCCATCAGCGTGACGAAAGTCGCCAGCTTAAACCACTGATGCGAGAACAATCCCGCCCACCCCTGATAACTGAAATCATTTGCGGTCAAAAAAGAGACTAGCAGAACGACGGTATAAACCGCCATGACAACCGCGGTAGCACGCTGTGCCAACCAGTCTCGCAGACCGTAATGCGCACCAACGACCAAGCGTTTTGAGCCAATATTATTCGCCATTTAGAATGCTCCGAATAGTTTTAATGCCACGATAAGCGCCAGCGGCAGGCTAACAACAAATACGCCAACCGATGACCTGCGTGCGCTATCTTTGTCCAAACCGATATGATTATCCATGACCAGATGACGGATGCCAGCACAGAAATGATGCAAATAAGCCCACGACAATGCCAAAATAATCAGTTTAACGAACCAGTTCGACGTAAACCCCTTTAGGTACTCGAAGGAGGTTTCCGACACTAAACTGGAGTCAAGCAAGAATAGTATGAAAGGCAGCAGCAAAAACATCAACAAGCCACTGATTCGGTGCAAAATAGAGATGAAACCTGCCAGTGGCAACCGGTATCCAATGATGTGACTAATATGTATGTTGCGAAATTGGGGCCGCGGATTTTTTTCGGCTTCTGCATCGGGCATAACGGGGGTTCTCCTCAGTATTTGAAACAATTGCGATTAAACAACTGCATGATTTTCGCTTATTTTGGTGCAGCACACCATTATTATTAAATATTCAGCCGCCTTATGGCGTTTTGCGGTAATGACGACCGGTTTATTGCCTACACTTTGCCATTCAAACTACACACTTCAACAAACTCAGTGGCTTGCCTTTGTACCGACGCTCGCCTGTATTACCTTTAGCAACACCTATCACCACAAACACCTCGCTAGTCTACTTTTCTTTTCGGCATACGTAGGGCAAATATACAATTTCTAACTTAATTCGTTCTGATAATGATGATGCGCCGTTACATACAGGCCACGTCGAACCTCAACCGGTTTATCACCGTAGGTGAACGACACGCGTTCCACGCTTAATAATGGCGACATTGGGGCTACATTTAATAAAAGCGCGATCTCTTCATCCGCGCTGGCCGCACGTATCTGCTCCGTGGCGCGGATCATACGCGTACCAAATTCAGTTTCAAATAAGCCATACATCGGCCCTCGATATTCTGCTAGACGTTCCAATGTGAGGCTCTTGAATATTACGCCCGGCAACCATAACTCTTCCACAATGGTGGGAACTCCCTCAAACGACATAACGCGCTTAACGAATACTACAGAATCTCCGGATTTCATGCTTAAGAGCCGTGCAATTTCAGCTGGAGCCCGTAAGCGCTTCAGTTCGATGACTCTTTTTTCGGCGGGTTTCGGCTGTCCGTCGTCCGGCATCAATCGCAAAAATCGAAATTGCGTTTTATCTTCGTGATGCGTTGCAACAAATGTCCCTTTTCCCTGACGCCGGATCACCAGATTTTCTGCAGCCAGTTCATCGATTGCCTTGCGCACGGTTCCCTGACTGACTTTAAATCGATTGCCTAGTTCTACTTCACTGGGAATGAGCTCGCCGGGCTTCCATTCGCCAGACTGAAGGCGCTGCATGATGAGCGCTTTAATTTGTTGATAGAGGGGGCTGAATGTGGGAGATGCCGCAGGGACGCCAATATTGCCTGGGGTGGCTGGATCAGCAATGACTATATTTGTTGGATTGGAACTCATAACGTAATATTTCAACACAAAACTACCCAGCTAGTCCAGCACAAAGTACATCATTAAGATGTCTTATATAAGATATAAGATAGTGATTGACAGACAAACTTGGTGCGCCTACACTCGCTACAAACCTATTTTGCTTAGGATCGCCAAATTGCTTTCTGGTCGATTTACGCAAACCACACTAATTCCGCGTTGGTCTTAAACGACCCGTGCAGCTATAGATTGCACCCTCAAACTTTCCGTGGCTCCGCAAGTGCTGGCGGTTTTGGCAGGAATGTCGCCAAAACTAACTGACGCATACTGCATTCGACGGTATCATATGAGGTTACGCAATATAGATTACGCTTTTCATTACCACTCTGGAGATTCAACATGGCTAAAACCCCAATGCGTGTTGCCGTAACCGGCGCCGCTGGTCAAATCGGTTATTCCCTGTTATTCCGCATCGCTAATGGCGACTTGCTCGGCAAAGACCAACCGGTCATTTTGCAGTTATTGGAAATTCCTGACGAAAAAGCCCAAAAAGCATTAAAGGGCGTCATCATGGAAATCGACGACTGCGCATTCCCGCTACTGGTTGAGGTAACCGCACATAGCGATCCGATGACAGCGTTCAAGGACGTTGACGTTGCTCTGCTAGTGGGTGCACGTCCTCGCGGTCCAGGTATGGAGCGTAAAGATCTGCTCGAAGCCAATGCTCAAATTTTTACAGTTCAGGGTAAAGCACTGGATGCGGTCGCTTCCCGCAATGTCAAGGTACTGGTCGTCGGCAATCCAGCCAACACCAACGCTTACATCGCGATGAAATCTGCACCAAACCTGCCGGCCAAAAACTTCACTGCAATGCTACGCCTGGATCATAACCGTGCGTTGTCGCAAGTTGCTGCCAAGTCTGGTAAGCCGGTGGCCGCAATCGAAAAAATGTTTGTCTGGGGCAATCACTCGCCAACCATGTATGCCGACTATCGTTACGCGACCGTTGAAGGCCAGTCGGTCAAAGATTTGATCAACGACCATGCGTGGAATAAAGACGTGTTCCTGCCAACAGTCGGCAAACGCGGCGCAGCCATCATCGAAGCACGCGGTCTGTCATCGGCAGCATCCGCAGCCAACGCAGCAATCGATCACGTGCGCGACTGGATACTTGGCACTAACGGCAAGTGGACGACTATGGGTGTTCCGTCGGATGGCTCATATGGCATTCCAGAAGGCACAATCTTTGGCTTCCCGGTCACTACTGAAAACGGTGAATACACCATTATTCAGGGCCTGGAAATCGACGCATTCTCTCAAGAACGTATCAATGTCACGTTGAACGAACTGCTGGAAGAGCGTGAAGGCGTGAAGCATTTGGTAGGTTAAGTCCTGCCGCGATGACGCATGCGACGCTTACTGGTCGCGTGCGTCCGAATATTCATCCTTGATATTCTATTTTTGTTTTGGGATATCAAGGAGAAATAGTATTACGATAAATTTCGGCGGAGAGATTCGGTAATAAGGTTTAGTAACTGAAACGCGGAAACTAAAATCCGGTAAGTTAGAAGTGTAACCAATACCAGTCATAGTCATTTTAATATACAAAAAATTAAAGCTATTTCTCGCAGCGTGCAGTTGAATTATTCAGTAAAAGCCAAAGTTTAATACCCTATCCAAGTCCTTTCACGCAAAAGCAAGTCGAATGCATCCTACCGAGGTTTTATTCCTAGGCAAGCAACAACCGGTCTCATTACCGGCATGTGATCACTACGCGGGCGCAGAAAAAATAATGCGCAAGTCGGTCACACTTCAGCATACTCTGGGTCCAGTATTTGACATCACTTTTGATTGCGAAGACGGCGCCGCCTCCGGTAACGAAGTGGCACACGCTCGTCTGGTGGCGGAGGTTATCGCCAGCCCGGACAATCGCTTCAATCGCATCGGTGCAAGGGTTCATGACGTGGGGAGTAGCTTTTTTGAGCAAGATGTAGAAATCATTTGCCACACTGCTGCCACCCGATTGGCCTATCTGATGTTGCCTAAAGTTGAGCGTGTCGCCGATGTTATTGCAGCGTTGGACCTGATTAATCACCACAGTCAACGCGCTGGCAGAACAACAATGCCTGTCCACGTTCTGATTGAAACCCACGGTGCTTTAGCCGATGTAACCGCAATTGCCGCACTGCCCCAAATTGAGTCGCTGTCGTTCGGCATCATGGATTTTGTTTCTGCGCACTATGGTGCCATCCCAAGCGATGCGATGCGCTCCCCCGGGCAGTTCGTTCATCCCCTTGTCACGCGTGCCAAGCTTGAGATTGCTGCGGCCTGCCACGCGCACGGCAAAACACCTTCGCACAACGTCACGACCGATATCAAGAACAATGCGGTGGTTGCAGACGATGCGCGGCGTGCCCGAATGGAATTTGGCTACACGCGTATGTGGAGTATTCACCCCCAGCAAGTGCAGCAAATTTTGAACGCATTTTTGCCATCGCAATCCGAAGTCAGCGAAGCCGCGGAGATTTTACTTGCCGCTCAAAAAGCAGCATGGGGTCCAATACAACATCGCGGCACTCTGCATGATCGCGCCAGCTACCGTTATTATTGGACGGTTTTACAAAGGGCAAAAAATAGTGGAATTACCCTGCCACCGCTTGCCAACGCATTATTTTTACACTAGACATTCTTTTTTATACTTTACAAATATTCTATTGCGCCTGCTAACGTCATCATTTTCTGCGTAATATTTACTGCCTGATAATCACTGCCTCACTACCCGTTCACACAAAATGAAAAAGACCTTTACTTTCCTCAGTTTGCTCTGCGCCAGCTTCTTGATCGCTGCGCCCATGAGTTCTATTGCCCAAACTACTGACACTAAGCCTGCGCCGACCAAAAAAGTGGTCAAAAAGAAAACCGTTAAAAAATCTACCGGGAAGAAAGCGATACCCGCTCTTGAAACGGACGATGGCGAAGATGAAGGCACGCCAGATATCAAAGTCGATATCGCCATCGACTACAAGTGCGAGCTTGGTAACAAATTGACGATTTACCGTAACGCTGCAGATCCTAAGCACATCGCTTTACGCTGGGGTAATACGCTACATCGTCTCACCACCGTTAGTACAACAACGGGTGCCAGTCGTTATGAAAATCACAAATATGGTTTGGTTTGGATTGGCATTCCGACTAAAGGTATGTTGCTTGACTCAAAAAAGGGTCAACAACTAGCTAACGAATGCATGTCGTCCGAGCAGAGCCCGGTCCCTGCACCGGCACCTACGGGAAACCTTGCGGAGCCTGCCCGTAGCTAAGAATCGAAATACGGCAATACCGTGACCAAACCTACCACGCCCAGTTGGAGCGGAGTGGCAAGTATGCTGATGGCTGCGGTAGTGTCTATCTTTTTTTAAGAACCAGTTTACTATCTGACTGCTCGGACGTGACTAGAAGTTATATAGCGTTGAAAATACTGAAGATATCAAGACCGTTCCGATATTTCGCGCCCTTTTCAGCAAATAATGCCCGTGCGTCGCTGATCGCAAGCGGGTTCTAAGTCGTTAAGAACGTTCAAAGACTCTTTGCAGGCTTAAAATTTTTAATTTAGGTCAGGAAGAGTGCGAGATTTTCGCGTGCTGACACTGGCCAGATGTAAACCAGTGCCGTTCATCTATTGAATGCGTGCCAAAGATGTACCCCATTACCGTAATACCTGGATTGTTAATTAAGGAGAAATCATGTCTCGCAACACGTTGAACACGCTCAAGGAATTTAAAATTTCCGATACCAAGAAAGGCAAATTTTATTCATTGCCTGCACTTGAAAAAAAACTCGGTATTAACATTTCACGCCTTCCGGTCTCCATCCGTATCGTGCTGGAATCAGTATTGCGTAATTGCGATGGCAAGAAAGTAACTGAAGAACATGTTCGGCAACTGGCTGCATGGAGCGCAACTGGCGCACGTACGGAAGAAATTCCTTTTGTCGTTTCTCGCGTAGTCCTGCAGGATTTCACCGGCGTACCACTGCTGGCTGACCTGGCTGCGATGCGTAACGTCGCCGCCCAACTCGGCAAAGATCCAAAAAATATTGAACCGTTGGTGCCAGTGGATCTGGTTGTCGACCATTCTGTGCAGATCGATCATTTCCGTGAAAAGAAAGCGCTCGACCTCAACATGAAACTGGAATTTCAGCGCAATAACGAGCGCTATCAGTTCATGAAATGGGGCATGCAGGCATTTGATACTTTCGGCGTTGTTCCTCCAGGCTTCGGTATCGTCCACCAGGTCAATCTGGAATACCTCGCACGCGGCGTGCACAAAAAGGGTGACGTGTTTTACCCGGATACATTGGTCGGTACTGACTCCCACACCACCATGATTAACGGTATCGGCGTAGTCGGCTGGGGTGTTGGCGGTATTGAAGCGGAAGCGGGTATGCTGGGTCAACCGGTTTACTTCCTGACACCGGACGTTGTCGGTGTCAATCTGGTAGGCCAATTGCGCGAAGGTTGTACCGCAACTGACTTGGTCCTGACCATCACAGAACTGCTACGTAAAGCAAAGGTTGTTGGCAAATTTGTTGAGTTCTTCGGCGAAGGCACTGCGTCCCTCAGCCTGACAGACCGCGCAACCATCGCCAACATGGCACCAGAATATGGCGCAACGATGGGCTTCTTCCCGGTTGATGAAGCAACGCTGGACTACTTCAAGGGCACCGGGCGCAGCAAGGCTGAAATCTCCGCTTTCGAAGGCTATTTCCGCGCACAAAAATTGTTCGGCATTCCAAAAGAAGGCGACATCGATTACACCACTGTTATCGAACTTGATTTAAGAACAGTTGCACCATCATTGGCGGGTCCGAAACGTCCACAAGACCGTATCGAAATCGGCAATGTAAAAAACAACTTCGCTGAATTGTTCAGTAAATCTGCTGCAGAGAGCGGTTTCAACAAGAAAGCCGAAGACCTCGACGCTAAATATGTCAACGCTGATGGCGTTAAGCTGATGAACGGCGATGTATTGATTGCAGCGATCACTTCATGCACCAACACCTCCAACCCAAGTGTCATGCTGGCGGCTGGTTTGCTAGCTAAAAAAGCGGTTGAAGCGGGCCTTAAAGTCTCACCACACATCAAGACCTCGCTCGCGCCTGGCTCACGTGTTGTGACCGAATACCTGACCGCTGCCGGACTGCTTCCGTACCTGGAAAAGCTGGGCTTTGGCGTCACTGCATACGGTTGCACCACTTGTATTGGTAATGCTGGTGATTTGACGCCAGCGATGAACGAAGCGATTGTTAAAAACGACGTCGTTGCGTCAGCGATCCTATCGGGTAACCGTAACTTTGAAGCACGGATTCATCCGAACATTCGCTCTAACTTCCTGGCATCGCCACCGTTGGTTGTGGCTTACGCCATCGCCGGCAACATGACGCGCGATCTGATGACTGAGCCAGTTGGCCGTGGTAAAGGCAAAGATGGTAAAGCCAAAGATATCTATCTGGGCGACATCTGGCCTACTTCGCAAGAAGTTGCCAAGCTAATGAAATTTGCGATGAATGCCAAGACTTTCAAGGCAAACTACGCAGACGTAAAAGGCGCACCGGGCAAGCTGTGGGAAGGCATTAAAGGCGTGGCACAAGGTGAAGTTTATAACTGGCCAACCTCGACATACATTGCTGAACCACCGTTCTTCCAGGACTTCACCATGGAGCCGAAACCGGCTGCTACCGGCATCACCGGCGCGCGCGCTTTGGGCGTCTTTGGCGACTCCATCACAACCGACCATATCTCACCAGCCGGTGCGATCAAAGAATCCAGCCCTGCTGGTAAATGGTTGGCAGAAAATGGTGTCCTGAAGGCTGACTTCAATTCCTACGGTTCACGCCGTGGTAACCATGAAATCATGATGCGCGGCACTTTTGCTAACGTCCGTATCAAAAACTTGATGATCCCGGCAACACCAGACGGTTCACGTGTTGAAGGCGGCATCACCCTGCATCAACCTGCCGCTGTTGAAATGTCGATTTACGATGCAGCGATGCAATATGTCAATGACGGCATTCCAACCATGGTCTTCGCAGGCGAAGAGTACGGTACAGGTTCGTCACGTGACTGGGCAGCTAAAGGTACGCAACTACTCGGCGTGAAAGCAGTTTTTGCACGATCGTTTGAGCGTATTCACCGTTCAAACCTGGTCGGCATGGGCGTATTGCCACTGCAATTTCTGGGCGACGACAGCGCCGTTACGCTGGGCATCACCGGCGACGAAACGTTTGACCTTAAAGGTATTGACGGTGAAATCAAGCCACAACAAGATGCCATCCTTGTCATTCATCGTGCAAACGGCGATACGCAAGAAGTGACTGTATTGCTGCGCATTGATACACCTATTGAAGTTGACTACTACAAACACGGCGGTATTCTGCCATTCGTGTTGCGTCAGTTGCTGGCAGCATAAGGTAAGTTGCGGCTGGTCGCGGTTGATGTATAGACCGGCAACCAGTCGCAGTTTCGTTGCATAGTAAATGTTTTAACACGATGTATTAAAGCAATGTGTTTAGTACCAGTAGCATGCGCTGCTGCAACAAGCACGACCGCTAAAGGGTAGCAAAAAACGCCGGACTATTTACTTAGGCTGGCGTTTTTTTTCGTCACCGCGTCGATAGTCCACTACAATAGAAGACATCAATTAAGCAATTTTCTTCGTTCACAACGCAAAGTACCAAACCATCATGCGCCGTCCGTCTAAAACACCACGTAAGTTCTCCACCGACAGCCACCGACTGACTGAACTCGCCCAAGCACTGGTTCTTGCCTCTAGCCGCATAGAGCAACGGGCTTGGGAGCACGAGCTCGATACGCATCTGAGCAAGCTCCTTAAAAGCCATCATCAGGAACCAATCGATAGTGCACTGGAACAGCTATTTCCCGAGCAGGCAGACGCGTATGAAGCCTTGATGGATGCAGTCGAAGCCTGTAGCGAATCTTCGACGATCGAGCATGGGGGGTTGCGCTATGACACCTTATTAATTGCTATACCGGTGTTGGCCTGGACGCGGTTTTCAATTGCTTCAGGAAGCGTTCCGCCCGATATGGTCGCCACCTTAACAGGTCATATGCACGCACATATACTGGCTTCCGATGTCCGCGTTGCCCTGATGCCGACCTTGTATGCCATTGATCAGTTGCCGCGCTCACACGCCGACACCTACGCTTTAATGCATCGTATGTCGCAAGCAGCGCTTACCGGGGCCATTGTTACCAATCCACCCAACGCCCCTGAAACCGCCCCATTTTTGGCCGACACGCGATATTTGCTGGCTACCTTGGTGGTGCCAACCGGACACGCATTTTTTTGCTGGCAACCGGGCGCACTGAGTGGCAGTAACATCAGCGCATCCAGCACTGCAACCAAAAAAAGCGTTGCATTAGAGCATTGGCTGGCACAGGTAACGCCTAATGTCAGTCGGCTCCTGCCCGGCTGCGGGATCGACTTATTGCTACCAGAGGCCTACTTTGTCGCCTGTCGTGAGGGCGACAAGCAAATTCGGCCGGTCTCTTTGCGTGCCGCTAGTTATTACCTCTCCACCACGCTGGAAATCGAAAGCAAAGATCTGCACGTTACTATTGGTCGTTTCAGCGAGCAGCCAGAGAGCGATCGTGTAGACGAATACCGCATAGGATTTTCCATCGGACAAACCACTGAAATTATCTACGGCGTAGTGTGGCCGCTATATGGACAAGAAGAAGCTATCGAGGAGCCGCCTGACCCAACAGATATCGAGACCGAAGGTCAAACGCCGCTAGAACAAATTCTGTCGTTGCTACGCGAGTGCGGCATCAGTGACATACAGCGTCATGATGAATTATTCGCGATGGAATTTTGCGACGATTGCGGTTCGCCATTTTACGCCGATCCAGAAGGCGAACTGGTACATCCTGAAATGCCAGAAGACGCGCCACCGAGCGGGTCCGCACACTTTCATTGACCAGAAAAGATACAGATTTAAAATTCACAATTTGCGCTTCTGGCGATGTTTTGCAAATTTTGTCGATTAGAAGAATGACGGTTTCTGGCACCACCGTACTGTCTGAAAACTGAGATACAAGCTCATTCATAGCATGACGAATGCCGCTCTTACGGTTTTGCAGTGCTGTCGCGTGAAGCCCAATGTCGGCCAGTATGGAAGCGTAAATTTATCGATACGACCGATAGCAAACATTACATGCCTGTCGCCGATAATATTCTTAATCGGCAATTTAACCTGGCGCATCCTGACCTTTCCTGGGTCTCAGATATGACTTATCCAAACCCGACAAGGCTGGTCATGTCTGGCTTTGGTGATGCATTTATATCCACGGAAAATTGTCGGCTAGACGCGTTTACCTACGATACACACGCACTTGATTTGGCGGGCATTATCTCAGGCCTTCCAAATGCGCCAGCTCGCACCTGAATGGATTTTTCACGCGGACCGTGACAGCCAATATGCTAGGACCGAATATCAGACTTTGACTGTTTTGAGTTGACCAGGACATACAGCAGAGCATTCATTGCATGTCGTAAAGAGTCGGTTATGCCGTCGTAAAATACGTTGCGGCTGGATGGCCAGGAACGCCACTATTCCTCACACCATTACGCATCTAACGCTCGCGGGTAGACGCTTAGTGATCAAATCACCGAATGATAGTAGCTCTTGACTCCATCGACCAAAAGCCCAGCTTTTACCCCCACCTGCATTGTTTAATACTTTCTGTTTGCACAAGCACCGTTGAATAGATTTCGCTCCCTTACAGCTTGACCTGGGATTGGTGCTTTTAGGGAAATAACCATTTGCCTATATACTGACGATGAAATAGTGGGCCTGCCAGCGCCCTTGTTAGACCTGGGATGACAATACCTGATGAGATTTTCTACCAAATTTTTTACGAGACGCGCCATGAAATTCACCATGCAATTTGTCGAGAGATTCGCTACGGGGCTCACTACGCGATCCAATCTTGCGCTATTTGTTCCTCTAGGCCGAATCCTGTTGGTCGCGATATTAGGGTTGGCAGCCTCCTCCTGCGCGTCGTTACCCGATGTCAGTACGCTCAATGAGCAACCGGTCGCTGGCTCGCTGGCCCTCAAAGACCGACAAGAAAACCTCCGCGCGTCATCGGTTTTGGTATCGCGATTACGCCACTCACACGTTGACCTGCAAAGACTGGCCGCGTTGGAAAATGCGGCCGCGACGGCACCACCAATTAAAGGTAATAAAGTAACGTTATTATTCGACGGTCCTCAAACGCTAAACGCAATGATTGAGGCGATTGCACACGCAAAAAATAATATCAATTTAGAAACCTACATTTTTGATCAAGATCCCCTTGGCTTAAAGTTTGCAAATTTATTAATCGAAAAGCAGCGTGCCGGGGTGCAGGTCAACATAATTTACGATAGCGTGGGCACGATAGGAACCCCGGCGGATTTTTTTGAGCGTATGCGCAGCGCTGGGATTAAGTTGGTAGAGTTTAATCCGGTTAATCCCCTTAAGCGTATCGGCGCATGGCGGCTAAATAATCGAGACCATCGCAAAATTTTGGTCGTCGATGGAAAAACTGCCTTTACTGGAGGCGTAAACATCAGCGCAGCCTACGCAAATAGTTCATTATTTCGCTCACAAAAAAATACTCACGGCATCATCGGATGGCGCGATACACATATTATGATCGAAGGCCCAGCGGCGGCATTTCTGCAATTATCTTTCATGCGCACATGGGCCCGGCAGGGAACAGAAGACTTGCCGGATTTAGCGTACTTTCCGCCCCTTCAAAAAAGCGGCGATAAAGTTGTGCGCGTTTTGATCAGCAGGCCTGATGGCGATTTTATCTTGTATAAAGCCTACATGCAGGCGCTTCAGAATGCAAAAAAAACTATCCATATTACAACGCCCTACTTCGCCCCTGATCAACAAATGGTCAAGGCCTTGACCGACGCCGCGCAACGCGGTGTGGAGGTCTCAATGATTTTCCCCAGCGTTTCTGATAGCGGTCTCGCATCGCAGGCGGGACAATCATATTACGATCAACTGCTTGCAGCGGGCATTAAGATCTATCGACTGCAAGTGGCAATACTGCACGCTAAAACCGCAGTAATCGACGGCAACTGGTCTACGGTAGGATCTGCAAATATGGATATACGTAGCTTCCTTCATAATTACGAAGCTAATGTAGTGGTTCTAGGCGAGGAATTTGGTGGCGAGATGGAAAATGCGTTTGATGATGACCTCAGCACTTCGGATGAAATCACTAAGGATGAGTGGAGCCGCCGATCTTTCGCTGACCGTATCAAGGAATGGGCAGCCCGATCATTAGGTTATTGGCTTTAAGAGAGTGTCGCCGCAGAAATAGATACTGTGGTGGAAATTACGCATGCAACATTTCTTTGGATCTGGCTGTCCTGGGCAACCGGGGCGATGCGAATAAAGACCCGTCGACCAGTCTCGTTTTACGGTATTATGAAACATAATTTGTAGCAATGGCACCGGCGCAACTCTCTGCGCCTTCCGCGCCGGGTCATAACTGACCATCAAAAGTCCTCACTTAGCAAAACGTTTGCTGTCACCGATTTTCTTTCAAAAATTGTGCACTTTATTCTGCGTGCACAAACTTCCTTTCTGACGTCACTGTTAGTGTTAACTTTTTAGTGCTAGCTTTTTCTGCCATATTTCATTGATATTTAACTTTATTTTAGTTAAAAAACCTGCGGAGATAACATGCTTGAAATGGCTAATTTTCAATTTAATCAGGCAGCACTGATTTCATCGATTGCTCACGCGTCCACGGAGGAACTTGACGCATTAGACTTTGGCGTGATTGGCTTCGACCGAGCGGGCGTTGTCCACCGCTACAACGTTTATGAAGCCAAATTGGCTGGGCTTCGCGCAGACAATATAAGAGGTGCGCTATTGTTTATCAACGTAGCGCCCTGTATGAATAACTTTATGGTCGCACGACGTTTCGAAGATGCGCAAAAAAAGCACACTCCCCTGGATATGGTTATCGATTACGTCCTCACTTTACGCATGCGACCGGTTCAGGTAAAACTCCGGCTTTTGTCTAGTCCGGACCTGGACCTTCAGTTCATTCTGGTACAACGCGCTCTATGAGCGCTCATAGCGGAACGCAAGATTTGGCAGTTGAGCATGAAGCATTACTGCAATTTCTTTATCTCGCCCCAGTTGGCCTCGTGCAAACCAGTGCCGCCGGTGAGGTTGAGCTCATGAATCCCTTATCGGCGCAATTGTTAATGCCTCTTTCTAAAGACGGCGGCCTGGCTAACCTTTTTAAAGTCCTCGAATCAGTCGCCCCCGAATTACGGGGCATGGCGGAAGATTTTATATCACCGCAGGGCGCAATTTGCGAGGGATTCAGGGCGCAACTAACGGGAGGAATTCGTGGTAAGGAAGAGCCCAAAATGCTTGGAATAAGTTTAATCAAACTGGCTCCAGACCGACTTATGGCAGTTCTCACAGATATGACACAGGTAATAGCGCAGGAGCGCCAATTAAAGTACAACACCGCCTGGCTCAACGCGATCACTGCCGGTGTCACTGATTACGCGTTGATGAGCCTGGATCACGATGGACGCATTCAGGAATGGAACCCAAGCATAGGAAGGGTGACGAAATTTACCGCAAAGGAAGTCGTGGGGAAATATTTTTCGGTCTTTTATAAAGATCAAGGCATTTCCATTGACCGCATGACAGACTACCTAAGAGAGGCCGACGAAGACGGCTGGAGTTTAAGCGAAGGCTGGCGCATGAAAGGCGATGGCTCCCGCTTCTGGAGCAGTAGCATGATCGTGCCCATTGAGGAGATGGTAGCCGAAACCGGTGGCGGCGCGCCTTCTGTATTACAGGAAGAAAAGCGCTACGCATTGATCATAAGAGACATTACCGCTCGTACGCGCGACGCCGGCGCCCGACTAAACGCCATGTCGACCGATTATTTGACGGGGATCGCGAATCGGCGTACGCTTTTTGAATCCGCTGAACTTGAATTGAAGCGCTGGCATCGGCATCCTCGCCCGCTCTCATTGATGATTATCGATGCGGACTTTTTCAAAAAGGTCAACGACACCTATGGTCATGCTGCAGGCGATCTGGTGCTCTGCGACCTTGCCTCCGCGTTGGGGGAGTCCATGCGTGAAATTGATACGGTTTCGCGCATTGGCGGCGAAGAGTTTGCCGCGTTGCTACCTTCAACCGATAGTGAAGGTGCTTTCCAGTTAGCGGAACGCTTCCGTAAGCGGGTCGAGGCAGCATGCGTTACATTTGAAGGTGGCGAAATAAAATATACGATCAGCATCGGTATCAGCGTGATGGACGAATCGGTGCGCGGCTTCGACGATTTATTGGCGCGTGCCGATACAGCGCTTTATATTGCGAAAGAAACGGGACGTAACAAGGTGGAAATCTGGAATGGTCTAAAGCGCGCATTGCGGACTTGACCCCTGCATTCGTCCCAACGTCAGGTATCAGGCTCCGCGCACCAAGTAGTCGATACCCAGTTTCAGCAAGCGGTTTTTATCGCTTTTTCACTTTCTTTCTGACCATATGACCAATGACGTAAAAAGTAACATAATTAGCGCAGGCAATAGCCCAAAACATACAACTGAAACCGTCACCAGCGTGCATTATTGGACCAAGACGTTGCTGTCATTCAGATGTACGCGTCCGCCGGGCTATCAATTCACCCCCGGTCAGTTTGCGCGCCTTGGACTCGTGACCGAGAGTGGTGAGATTGTGTCGCGCGCCTACTCGGTGACATCTGCTCCAAACGAAACTGAGCTTGAGTTCTTTCTTATTCTGGTACCGAACGGCCCTTTTTCTGCGCTGATGTGCAATCTGCGTTCTGGAGACCAGATATTCGTGGAAAAATTCAGTTATGGATTCATGACCACAGATCGATTCGTTGACGGTGAAGACCTCTGGATGCTGGCCACCGGCACCGGACTTGGACCCTTCATCTCCATTTTGCAAGATCCGTCGGTATGGAAAAGATTCCGCAACCTGGTGCTGGTGCATTGCGTGCGAAACACTGAAGAATTGGCTTATCAGCCGTTATTGCAGAGTTTGCCGCAACGTCCTGCCTTAGCGGAAGGTGGTGCGCAGTTGGTTTTAATTCCTGCAACCACACGAGACACCGACACGACAGGTCCGCGTCATTTACATGCACGCATCACGACTATCCTGGAAAATGGCGCACTTGAAAGTACCGCAGGACGTCCGATCACCGTCGACTCCTCCCGCGTAATGATCTGTGGCAATCCAGACATGATAACGGCAACCAGAAATATCCTCTATCAACGTGGCATGCGACCTTGCCGCAAGGCTGTTCCCGGGCAATTTGTGACTGAAGACTATTGGTGAAATATAGCCTGTTAGCCATCCCACCGCTGCCCTTGTCTTTAAGTGTTAGCGCACCTCTTGTTTCATCATCGCCCCGCCATGTAAGTGCGTTCAAAATATAGTTTCTTGTGGCAACGTCTGAGGACGGCATTCCAAAAATCATTCACCTGTAGATTATTTTTGTGTCCTTTTTAGTCGCGTTTGCTCTCACCAAATCAAGCGCCCCTCCCCTACAACGCAGGCAGAGAATCTGATTAGCCCAGCGCATTCTAATCCTCGGCACCCCTCGTGGATCTGCTCCTGCCGCAAAATGGACCTTTTTTGCAGGCCTGCCCTCAGCTTCGCAGACTATGCTCTACACCTATATCCTGCCCCGAGGTGCATTCTGCATGCCACCCTTTCCCGTGGTTTCGTATTAACCTAATTCCCCCACGAAAATAAAAGCGCTATTTTTAAAATTGGTGCCTGAAGGCATTGCGGAATACCTCATACAGCACGAAGGAAATATCCAAAAATTATCGATGTATGAGCGTCGTTTAATACTTTCAGAGGCACTAGCGCAAAATTTAAAATTAGGAGAAAATTCCCCCCTATCTAATTACAGCCCGTCCCGCAGCGACCCGGTTTCCCACTCCATGCGTCGTGCTGAAAATGTGTTCGAAGAGCGCTATGGAAATCCTTGAATCTAAAGATATGTATAACACTCCCCTCTTGGTTACCGCGATGCAAACCGGAGTGGACGCCAATGCGATCGCTGTCTCTCTCGATATATTAAAGGAAGCCTCGGTCCAAAATTTGATATCGGCACTAAATCTTACGCAAATTTTGAATAGCAAAAATGCTGGTTTATCCGCTTTCAACATCGCTATCGGGCGTGGGGACGCGCTACAAGTTAACATGTAAATCGAAAAAGTGTTGGCGCTTGGGCAGGGGGAACGTCCACTTTTGACCCCAGCACAGATTTTTGATTGTCTGGCTGGGGTTTCAGACGAAGGCAAGTGCGCTTTGGCAAAAGCATACGGTGAAGGCCACGCAGAACTAAGGCGTATTTTTTGCGAGGCACTATTGGATGAAAATAAATCGCATGCCCTCACGCCGTTACAACGATTTCGACTTTTATTTGGCACCTGCACCAATCGCACATCTGCTGCGAGCAACGCATTTTTGGAAGGACAGGCTGGTCCGATGCAGGTGTTTTGCGACATTTTTCTTAATGAAGATAACCCGACTTCTTAAACAGTGACGAGCGCACGCAATTTTTAATGGGGGCGTTAAATGAGCGTACACCTTTCATACTATTGTTAACGGTCGGAGCAAGAGCGGGATTTTCCAGTCCGATTCGGGTATTTTGCAGTGTACTTGTCCGTCAGGCAGAACAAAAAAACTCACGTCGCAAGCAACTTTTAAAATTCTGTCCGGCAAAGGGAGCGACGGGTCCAGCGCTTTACGAGGCGCTCTGGAAGCCAGGGCAATGGAGACAGTGAAGATATTGGCCGAGGTTTTTTTACAGTTGTATAAAGGCGATATTTTTGACGCTGATCAGGTTAGGAAATATCTATGCGACGGGATTGAATATTGCCGAAGCGAAGAGAAGCAGGTACACGATTTTGACCAATTGAAGTCGACGCATTCCGTGAGGTGGTAGACGCTTGGGATGCCTTGTCAAGCGCTTGATTAAAGAGGCGTCAACATCACTTATTGAGGACGATTTTGTAGGTGCTGTAAATACTATAAAACCCTCTAGCTCCGAACCTGAAAACCCTATTGCTTTGGATTAAATGGTTTCAGATGGCGGCCCGGCATTTTGAACTATAAAGTTGAACGTTATAGTTCAAAATGCCGGTAGAGTTATAAGTCGAATCTCAGTACAAAAGTTAGCAGGTGCAAGAATTGAGGCAAGAATTGAGGCAAGAATTGAGAATGGTTGAAAACGACATCCGCGATCTCTGTCAAAATACGGCATGAAACCACATTTTGACCACGAAGGAACCTGCATGTCTGACTCAACGGTAAACACTAGAAAAGAAGCATTTATCGACCTTTCTGTTAGTAACGGATTTGCAGCATTACCGTCGAATTTTTATACGAGACTGATGCCGACGCCGGTGCCCGCGCCCTATCTGGTTGACGCGAATCCTGCAGCAGGCGCTATGATTGGCCTTAATCACGCTGCGTTTTCCTCAAAAGAATTTATTGAAACTTTTTCCGGCAATCAACTGCTGGATGACTCACAACCACTGGCTGCGGTGTACTCGGGCCATCAATTTGGACAATGGGCAGGGCAGTTAGGCGACGGACGGGCGATATTGTTGGGCGATACACCCGCACAAGACGGCAGTGCTGGTCGCATCGAACTACAACTAAAAGGTGCAGGGGCAACGCCTTACTCGCGCATGGGTGATGGTCGTGCGGTATTGCGTTCATCAATTCGCGAGTATCTATGCTCGGAAGCCATGGCCGCGCTCCACATTCCGACATCGCGTGCTTTAAGTGTTATCGGCTCCGATCAATTTATTATGCGAGAAACGCCAGAAACGACCGCTGTGGTGACGCGGCTAGCGCCAAGTTTCGTGCGCTTTGGCTCATTTGAACATTGGTTTTATAACAAGCAATATGACTCACTAAGAATTTTGGCCGACTATGTGATTGCGCAATTTTATCCAGAACTAGTGGCCAGCGAAAATCGCTACCACGACTTGTTGGTCGAAGTGACCAAGCGCACCGCGCACCTTATAGCGCAATGGCAGGCAGTCGGATTTATGCATGGCGTTATGAATACCGATAATATGTCGATCCTGGGCCTTACATTAGACTACGGTCCGTTCGGATTTATGGAGGCCTACGATCCTCGTCATATCTGTAATCACACCGATCAACAAGGACGCTATGCTTATAATATGCAACCGCAAATTGGCCATTGGAACTGTTACGCCTTAGGCCAGACTTTATTGCCATTAATTGGCAGCGTCGAAGAGACCGAAGATGCACTGAAAGATTATCAACTTCAATACACACAAAAGTTTGATGAATTAATGCATGCAAAGCTAGGCCTATGCACTGCTCAAGCGGAAGACGCCAAGTTATTCGATACGTTGTTTGCGTTAATGCAAGCTAACCATACTGATTTCACCCTATTCTTTCGTAAGCTAGGCGAGTTAAAATGTGCGCGTCCAGAAACCGATGCGATATTACGGGATCTATTTATAGACCGCGCCGGTTTTGACGCTTGGGCGATACAATATAGAATCCGATTGATAGCCGAAAATAGCCAGGACGAGATTCGTCGCCTTGAAATGCACCAAACCAACCCCAAATATATTCTGCGTAATTATTTGGCGCAGGTGGCTATCGAAAAAGCACAGAACAAAGATTACTCCGAAGTCGGAAAGTTACTGCACATTTTACAGCGGCCATTTGATGAGCAGCCTGAGCATGAGCATTATGCTGCGCTGCCGCCAGATTGGGCAAACGGACTGGAAGTGAGTTGTTCTTCATAAACATATATTTGTTTAGCAGGTGTACACGATAACGGAGTGAGCAAATTGGTTTCCTTGCATTAAGGCAAGTGGAAAAGAAAGCGCTCATACATTCTCACAGAGACATTCAAAAACTATCCGGTAAAAATAGGAGAACACCATGGGTAATACGAAAGTCACCAAGACCGAATCAGAATGGCGTGCGGCACTAGAACCGATGGAATACGAAGTCACGCGCAAGGCAGCGACCGAGCGCGCGTTTTCGGGAAAGTTCTGGGATCATCATGATCATGGCATTTATACGTGCATCTGCTGCGATACGCCCCTATTTGAATCCGATGCTAAATTCGATTCCGGTTGCGGTTGGCCAAGTTATTTCAAAGCCATTAATGCAGCAAATGTCCGCGAACGGATTGACCGCGCTCATGGGATGACCCGTACCGAAATTTTATGCAACGTATGCGACGCGCATCTTGGGCACGTATTTCCTGACGGCCCTCCGCCTACCGGTTTAAGATATTGCATTAACTCCGCCTCGCTCAGATTTGATCCAGCATGATTCATTGAAGTGCAATTAAGTTACGCTTTTAAGTTTATTTGATCACGTCGCGCAACTGCGTTTGTCTGAGCAAGCTCCGCACAATTACGAAAGTAAAGTCCATGAAGTTTTTGTTTGACCTATTTCCGGTAATACTTTTTTTCGGTATTTTTAAGTGGGGCGAAGGCCATACCGACGCCGCGCAAGCTTTCGTCTCCCAATATTTATCTGGTTTTGTGTCAGGCGGCGTCGTTACCGCAGCGCAAGCACCAATAATATTGGCGACGGCTGTGGCCATAGTCGCCACACTGGTCCAGATCGGTTATTTGCTAAGCCGACGTAAAAAAGTAGATCCCATGCTCTGGGTCTCCCTGATAATTATTACAGTTTTTGGCGGCGCAACTATTTACTTCCATAATGATGCGTTTATAAAATGGAAGCCTACCGTTTTGTATTGGTGTTTTGCGGCAGCACTTCTGGGTAGTCAGTTGATAATGAAAAAGAACTTGATTCGTACAATGATGGAAAAACAGATGGCCTTGCCAGAGCCAATCTGGGCCAAAGTCGGCTTCGCATGGAGCGCTTTTTTTATTTTCATGGGGCTACTAAATTTATATGTCGCGTTTAATTTCTCTCTCAATACATGGGTAAATTTCAAACTGTTTGGGGGCATGGGATTAATGTTTGCGTTTGTGATTGGTCAGAGTCTTTTTCTCTCCAAACACATCAAGGAGCCTAAATGATGTCGCAACTAGAGGAAATTCGGGAGAGGTTGCTTGCAACTTTTTTGCCGACGGAATGTCTACTGGAGGATGAATCGGCTATGCATGTGGGGCATGCCGGGGCGGCATCGGGCGGTAGTCATTACAGACTTAGGTTAATTTCGACGGTTTTTGAAGGGAAAAATCGTATAAGTCGCCATCGTCTGGTGTATGATTGTTTAGATGACATGATGCAACATAAAATTCATGCCTTGGCGATTACTGCGTTGGCGCCATCGGAGTGTTGAACTCTTTAAAACGCAAAACTGTAATCCTTGATGAAGTTTAGTTACATATCAATTAAAACATTCTTCTATTTCTCGCTATATTCTGTTTTATTCTTTAACAACTCCCCATACTATTTAGGATTTGAATATGACTTTTAAACCTGCTCACTTGCTGGTGGTACTTTTTGCTGCAGCCGCGTTACCCGCTTTTGCCCAGAACCTCGCCGTGGTTAATGGCAAGGCGATTCCCTCTTCCCGCGCCGACCTGATGATTTCACAAATGGCTGCGCAAGGTAACGGCCAGCCCGACTCTCCGCAATTGCGCGCAATGGTTAAAGAAGAGCTAATTAATCGCGAAGTATTAATTCAGCAAGCTGAAAAACAAGGCCTTGGGAACTCAGCAGATGTTAAGGCGCAAATCGATATCGCTCGTCAGTCAATCCTGATCCGCGCATTGGTAGCGGATTACGTTAAAAAGAATCCAGTCAGCGATGCAGACATTAAAGCAGAATACGATAAGTTCAAAGCGTCAGCTGGCGACAAGGAATATCATGCGCGTCACATTCTGGTAGAAAACGAAGCGGACGCAAAAACCATTATCACCAAACTAAAAGCCGGTGCAAAGTTCGAAGATCTGGCCAAACAATCCAAAGATCCAGGATCTGCAGCTAATGGCGGCGATCTAGGCTGGGCAACCCCGGTTTCTTTCGTTAAGCCATTTTCTGACGCACTGATCGCGTTGAAGCCTGGCCAGTACACTGAAACACCGATTAAGACACAATTCGGCTATCACGTGATCCAACTGGAAGAGTCACGTCCAGCCAAGATTCCTGCCATGGCTGAAGTCAAACCGCAAATCACTGAAGCGCTACAACAGAAAAAACTGCAAGCATATCAACAAGAGTTGCGCGCAAAAGCAAAGATTCAATAATCTTTATCGTCTGAATCCGTTTACATAGCGACGTTGCTTATTATTACTAAATTGCGCGTCGTTGTGTAATAAAAAAAACGCTCTAGGGAGCGTTTTTTTATGGGTATTGTTTATGAGCGAACAGCTTATTCGGAATGAAATATCACTTGCCGATATATTCCGAGAGATGGCTGCCGAGGTAGCACTATTATAGTTCCTTCATCTACCAAATCACTACTTTCAACATGGCATTTCACACCGACTTTTGATTGCACGGCTCGAGTTACTGCGGAGCCCGGGAATTAAGCGCAGGCTGATATGTAACGCGCAGACGAAAGTTACTGTACCAACTTACCTTCGCATTGTTATCTCGCGGTGGTGTTTGTATTGAAAACTCTGGGCGAGGGCCTTTCAGAACAAACCCGAAATTATTGCGACTCATCGTTACCCAATCACCCACTTGCTCAGACACTCTGACCTTAATAGTTTCTCCCACCGGCAATCGCGTATGGTTATCGCAGAGCATCGGGGACGCATAAATTTCCGTAGACATACAAAGTTTGTTTGCATAGGAAATCGGTACCTCTGTGGCGATTAATCTGCCATCGTCGCGGGATACAGACCTGATCGTATCAAGCAATAATTCCGCATTGGTAATGCTGTCGAACTGGCTGACGTCAAATTTTACTCCGCCTTTGAATGTGGACACGCGCACATCATCGCAAGCAAAAGGTACCTTGCCACCCTTAAAAAAATCATCGTACCCGACCATGACCGTTGGCGGTGCTGAAGAAAAAGTCGATACGGGAGTCACGCCTTCTTTGTCGCAAAAACCGAAAGATCCGCTGACAACTGACGTACCCGTTGTAACCAGCAGCGGTTTTAGTTCAACAGTTTTTAGGGTACCGGGCGCGCATCCAGATAGGAGCATGATCAGCAAGATATTCCCGAATGCGTTAAATATCCACGTTATTGAAAAATATTTCATTCTTCTAAGCCCCGTTTTTGGTTAAATTTGTTAACGCTGATCTCGGTTACCCGGAGATTCACTGTTTTATCCCCACTACCACAAACCCCCGGTGAGCGAATAAACAGGTCTGCTTTCACAATTTTTCAGCCGCATCTTGGCATAGTATTGACCGTTAAATCTGTCGCAATCTTTCATTCGCAACGGGCAACCCTTTTTCGATCAATGCAAGTATGTCCTGATAGATATTCGATAAATATTATCGGTGCTTCACAGCAGACCCCTTAGAATAGTGAATTATTATCAAATAAGCTAGTCAAAAATACAATAAATGGCTGACTTTGTAATAGAGACCCTGCTTTTTAGCAGCAGAATAATTATTGCCGAAACGACATCCAAATATTTTCTGGCTTCGTGGAGAAATCCCCTTTCAGCGTTGAAACGCAGCCATCTTTACTGCTGTCAAGGACGGCAATAGGGGCGCGTGGGACCTAGTTAGCGCCTCCTTGCGTGCTACGCTGTGCGCGCTCTAGGCCGAACCGCTCAATGTGGGTCATCCAGTTTGTACTGAATAAGACCGCGGTCTCCGGACCATCAGCCAGTTGGGAAGGCATAGCCGTGTAGCGCATCTCTATTTGCGGGCCCGGGTTTTGGACATGCACCGCGTGCGCCATGTCCTTTAAGCCAACAAGGTATTGCAAATTAATGCTTCATACTGTTCGCGGCTTGTGTCATTTTGCGACTTGCGATGGGTGACAATATTCATATGCTTGTGCAGCGGCGCAAAAGGCAAGCCTGCCGCCGATAACAAGGCGATTAAGTAACGCACCATGTTGAAGCCTTAGTTAAAAATGTGCAGTTATTTGCAGACATTCATGTCTGAGAGAGTTGTCATCTGAGGTCAAATCTTTTGCAAGCTCGTAAATTTGTCCGGCTCTATCAGGGCGGTCTGAAACGGTCGCGTGGCCCTCCTCCGGCATTTGATTAAGGTCCTTGTTAAGCGTTGAAAACGCTCCCTTAAGACTAAAGATAGCCGTCCGTAAAATTATTAACCGATTTTCTAAAGCGCTGATCGCTTAGGCGCGTGCTTAATGTATACTTCTCGGCTGACCAGCATAAGAGAGCCTTAGACATGTCTACATATAGAGAACTACAAGAGCAAATTGAACAGTTGCGCCAGCAAGCCGAAGAAGTTCGTAAGGTCGAACTCGCAGACGTTATTCTTGAAATCAAAACCAAGATGCAGGAATATGGCATTACCGGGGCAGATTTGGGCCTCATGGGCAAAAAGCGCGTGATGAAAACATCACCAGCACCGCTAGGCTCAAATGAACCAGAGCAGCCAGCATCGGAACACACCGAGATGTAAGTTACGGAGGCGTCATAGATGCTTCATGGAATCGGGCGCAAGGTTGGACACTTATCATACAAAAATCAGCGCTAGCAAAGACTGTGCACCACTTGTACTTCTGCTCCTTGCTCCGCCAAAACCACGTTCATACACGTGGTTTTTTTACGCCTTGCTCGCCTGAGCGACTATTACCAAAAATAGAAATCTTTTTTCTATAATCATCGTTCACATCCCGTTAGCGCGGACAATCCGGCAACTTATGGCATCGTAAATAACCAGTCGCTCACTAACGTCACGATCATGTCACATAATTTAGGTAGGGTGCTGACGGAATCGCCGTGCTTATAGCCGCTGCAATGCCTTCATAAATTTTAACAAATAACATCACGGGTAAGATATGTACACCGACAACAAGCGACTGATTATTCTGGATGCCGATGGCACCACCATAGACGCATTTAACGCCATCGATAAGACCTTTGCGCGACATAATATGACGATCGGAGATGAAGAGAGTTTTCAGAAGCGGCGCCATATTTTTAAATATCTTGGTGGCTTACGAGACTTTCCTTCCAATATCAAAAAGCAGATAGGCAAGCAAAGCCGCAAACAAATCATCCAAACGCTTACCGAGGTGTATCGTGAGGAAGCGCAACTCTATCCCCGTATAGCAGAACTCATTCAAACCTTGATCGCCGCACCGGATGTGATTGTCGGTCTGGTCACCCGCAACATCACCAACGAGCCCGAGGAGACGCTACGCTTGCTGTTTCGACGTCATGACATTGATCTTGATGCGCTGGATTTTTTTGCTCACATACCTGTACGCCAAGAAAAGACGGTACAATTCCGCGCCGCCCGAGAACACTTTAATATCAATCCTGCGCGCTGTTATATTTGCGGTGATGAGGAGAAGGATTTTCTTGCAGGGATTCAGTCCGGCATGCATCCGTTTATGGTGTCGTATGGCTTTGAAAGCCATAAGCGCCTCACGCGAAAATTCAAGGTGCCCGAAGAAATCATCTCCCAAACGTCCGCAGAATTGCGCGAACGCGTACTGCATGGCCTTGGACTCAACCCGATTGGCCAGGCTTTGAAACCACCAAATTAACGCCAAATGTGATCCTGGCTTTTATTTTAAAATAGTTTTTTGCAGCGATGCACTCACCATAATATCGTTTTGAAAAGCGGTAGATACCACGTCCGCGCCAAAGAAATTTTTGTTCAAAGCCAGCATTTCGGCCAGACGCCGATGGCCAGCCTCATCGTCCGGCATGCGCAGGATAACGGTCATGAATTGCGGGCGGGTATGCGAATTCGCCGACGCTGAAAAGGTAGGTACCAAAACAGCAGTTTGCACAGCGTCGCTTATAACCGGCGCAATCTCCCCGACAGACGGCATGTCTGTTACGGCATTTGCCTGCAACTCTTGCGTCAGTTCCTGCTCTAGAACAATCACCGTTGTGTGCGGTTCCGGCCATTTTTTTGCGCCACCGATCATCGCAGGAATCCCACCTGTCACTTCATATTCCGTGGCCGAAATTTGCTCATAGTGAAACGGCTCCCAGCCCTCCACATTAATATTTCGTTTGGCAACGCTCTCCATTGCCTTGGCCGGGCCGCGTCCACTGGCAAGCATGCCCACAGGAAGAAAATCTTCGCTGGTCGCTGGCGCTAATTTTTCACTCATTACGGACTTTCTATATGATGGGCAATCGAAGGATTCTGCAACGTTTGTATGAGTTGCCTGAACTGTTGCGCCTTGCTGAGTTTTACTTTATCTTTTTACTGTATCTTTGCTAGGCTGCCGATTATAAAGTATCAACCAAATAGAGGAAAACATGTCCCAAATAGCCGTCATCTCCATCAACACTGCCAAACCTGGTCAGGAACAAAAAATGGAAGCCGCGATGCGTGCGTTGATTGCGCCAAGCCAGGCCGATCCGGGTTACCTTCAATATGACCTGCATCGCGACCTGGATGATCCGCGCACCTTCGTATTCTATGAGCGCTGGGAAAGTCGCGAATTGCTGCATCAGCACTTTAAAGCGCCGCACGTCGTCGCATGGATTGCCCAAGCTGGCGACCTGGTAGAGAGCAGCACCTTGCGGATCCTGGAAAGTTTAGGATAACGCCTGAGATTTATTACTGGCGTCTCACCCTGCGGTTGCTAGAGCGGAGTGCGAAAAAGCATAACGCCTTCAGGCTTATCTTCTCATGCGTCATCAAGTCATCAAGTCATCAAGTAATCAACTAATTAAGTAATCGCGTAATTATTCAATTTCTTGATGAGCCCAAAGACAAAGAGTAAATCTCGATTTACCGATATTTACTCTTTTTTCCCGTTTTGATATCCAGCGCAAAACGCACGCCGTTTTCCGTAAATTGCGTTTCATCCGGCGGCTCTTCACCGGCTAACACGCCCGATACGTTGAGCAAACCTTCGCCTTTGCGGATCAGTTCGTCGGAACGTTCGTATACGTTGAGGCAATCCGTTTCGGCCATCAATGCCTTAACAATTGGCACCTTCCAGGCTTCCACCCCTGCCGCCTGAAATTCGCAAATAAGATAACCTTGACGGCCACCGTACCAATCCACCAATAAACCCGGTAGATCATCTTTTTCTGCCAATACCAGACGCACTACGTCGGTAGCGGCGCTATTTTTTCTACCCGCGGCCAAACTGCGTGCAGCGACTGCGGCCTTGACGCGGCGTTTCATGAATGCATGATCGACCGCCTCATTTTGGTCAAAAGTCCAAACTCGTGCCCTAATTTCGGATTTAGGGCTGTGCGCAGCACGCGCCAAAAATTTACCGGAAGACGAATGCACCAGCGCGGTCGCGCCAAGCTGCATATTTTCTCCGGGCTTGCCTTCGACCCGCTCAATGGCAGAGGCATAAATCCATGGCTGCCGAACTAACAGACTTTTTTCCTTGCCTTGCTTAATGGTAATGACGAGCATGATACTTATTTCCAAATGTGATTATTCAAGATAAAACGCAATATTATTTACCAAGCGGTCAGCGTGCGCGCACATCATGACGAGACAGCCAATTAAAAAAAACGCCCCGAAAAATCAGGGCCTCGTTTAATTTGGCTATCAACACTGATAGTAGGTACTGCGCATGGGACCATTCTTAATGGTAAACAATTTTACACGTATCATCAGCCACGTTGGGATTTCGTCCGTTGCTTCGGTACTTTTAGCACTTAGGAACGACTTCAAGACAATTTGCGCTAAGGATGAGCTGGCGTTACACCATCTAACTTGTATAGCGGAAAAAAAGAAAGCCCGCATAACCTTGCGGTCGCGGGCTAAAACCAAACCTTAGGAGGTGTTGGAGGAGACAGGCCAACTATAACCGGGTTGATGCGACTGACAATGCTTCTTTACAATCACTTACAACGTCCTGTTTAATTTAGAGCATTACGCTCGTTCTTGTTATTTCCAAAATCCTTCATGCGCTTTAGCGGCCTCATCCTCCAATAGTGGACCGATAACCTCAATTTGCCGTTGACCGCGGAGAAACACTTCACGGCACGGCAGCGAAAAGGTGGGATTTTCCGGGTGATCACCTGTTAGTCCGAGCAAAGTATGCTCAGACAATGCGTACACCACACGACCGATACCGGTCCAATAAATCGCACCTGAGCACATGCAGCACGGCTCGGCGCTGGTATAAAGCGTACTCTTGGCGAGTTGTTCGGGGCTGAACTTCTGTGCAGCGCGCGCTGCAGCGACGAGCTCGGCGTGTTGGGTCGGATCCCCTTCCGGTGGCATTGAATTGTTACCGGCGGTGACGACAATAATGCCATTCTCATCGGCGACCAGGGCGGCGAACGGATGGCGACCGCGTTGTCTCGACTCGTTGGATAATGTGATTGCGTGACGCAAGAGCGCCATATCTCGTTTAGTAAGATGTGAGTTTTCGATTTTGGCGTCGCCCGTCATTACATTGGTCTCCTGATTAAAGGTTGTGTAAGCGCATCAGCAAACCGGCCTCAGGGCACATCGAACATATGTCCGGTCGCGCGAGTCGTCTGTGGATTCAACACCTGGGATGGGAAAGTCGGTGTACCGGCTGCTGGAACCTGCCGCGCGAGAAACGCGATGACCTCCGTGCCGAAAATATCATTGCGATCACCCGCTACCATATGCCCCGCCGTAGTCACGTTAATATATTCACTGTGCGGACAAAGTCGCAAAAAGTCCTGCGCGCCCTCTTCAGTTAACACATCCGACAGACCGCCGCGTACCAGAAGCGCTGGCAGTCGCAATCTGCGCGCACACTCTGTGAGGCGAATGGCGCGCGCGGTAAAGTCGTGCCGTTGCGGTCGAAACCGTGGATCCCAATGCCAGCGGTATTTGCCGTCTCTGCCCAAACGAACATTTTTGGCCAACCCATCAAGATTCTTCGGGGCCTCACGATGTGGTTGATAGCTGGCGATCGCGTCAGCTACCTCCTGCAAGGAGTCGAATCCATCCGGCTTCAGACTCATGAACGCCTGAATTTTATCGATACCCTGAATCTCAATGCGGGGCGCGATGTCTACCAATACCAACGCGGTCGCATTGACGTGCTCTTCACCAATCGCAACCAGACTGGTGCCACCGCCCATTGAGGCGCCGACCAACACCGGGCGGCGATTACCAAACGTGGCAATCACACATTTTAGGTCTTCCACCATAATGTCTTGCCCGTACAAACCGTCCGGTGCCCAATCGGAGTCACCATGACCACGCGCATCAAAGGCGACCGCGTGATAACCCGCCGCACCAAGCAATCTACCCGTATGCTTCCAGGCGTGCCGGGTCTGTCCACCGCCATGCTGCAAAATCACCAGATGACCGCCTGGATCGCCCCATGAATCACCAGCAATCTTAACGCCGCCCGCTCCTTCCCAAATATGCATCGGATCCGTGGTTCCCGCTAATCTTGTCCCTGCGCTCATTGTTGATTCCTTCTTTATCGTGTTTTTGTTTTTTGGAAGGGCTACAGAATATTTGACAAATATTTGATTGCCTCTGCCCTATCGGAAAATGCGCTAATTAAGCAGTTGGCAACACAAGAGTATCAGAGATTCATTCCTTTTAAGCATCCCTCTTTATTATAAGGCTATGTCAAATTAGGTGCTCTTAGGGCCGCCTAAAGGCGCAATACCTATGGCGGACCAAGTGTGTTCAAATTTTCACGCTGATACTGACATATAATTTACCGGGAATATTTACTATCATTTAGGGGCTAACTATGCTTGACCATGTTTCGGTTACGGTGACCGATTTAGCACGTGCGGAAGAATTTTACGATGCCGTTTTTCTGGCGCTGGGCGTGTGCAAGGTAGGTACAGATTTTGAGAACGGATGGATAGGTTACGGTGAGCGCGCTGACGAACACAGGCCGGATTTAACCTATTTTTCAATCCGACTTGGTCTGCAACCCGACGACGCTACACGCCGTCACTGGTGCTTCAAAGCCTCGTCCCGGAAAGAAGTCGATGCATTCTGGCGCAACGGTATTTTAAAAGGCGGCATTTGCAACGGACAACCTGGCCTGCATGATTATCATCGATCTTATTACGCTGCATTTTTACGCGATCCGGAAGGCAACCGTATCGAGGCCGTCTGCCATAAAGCCGAAGACTAAAAGCTGGAGTCATTGGGCACAGAAAGAATCGCTTACGGTGATGTCTATCTGCCGTCGCGTGGCATTTCACGCAAATGATACTTCCCGACGTTGTCAACGCCGCCAATTACACGGCGCTTAACAAGTTATCGTTATTGGCAAAGTCTCTGGCAGGGTTCAAGGCGGCACCACACGGTGCGAGGGCTTATTGCCACCCAGACTAACCGGCATGATGTCGCCCGCGAAAGCGCGGATCTATGATATGTGTGGACGACCTTCCCGATTAGCGGCAGAAAGGAGATAGCCCACATTCATAGCGGTCGTAAAATCAGCCCCGCCCTGCCTTCGTACCTGACGCCGCCACGTGCTGACGCAGCCACGTAATAAAATGCGCGACCTCGGTACGGTGCGCGTGCCGTTCCGGATAGACCATGAAGTGCGCCCGCACGTCGAGTGCCCATGCCGGATGGAATACGGTACGCAAGCGTCGGGCCGCGATATGCGGTGCCGCGATCTCTGCGCTTTCGAGCGCAATTCCCAGACTTAACACTGCCGCTTCCAGCGCGAGATAAGCACGGTCAAACCAAAATGCAAACCGATCGGGGCCACCGACGATGCCACGCGTGGCAAACCAGACCGGCCATTGCACGACGCTGACAGTGGATTGGATCAATGGCCTTTGGAGCAAATCTTCCGGTACATGTATCGGTTGTTTCGCCAGCAAATCGGGACTCGCGAGTGGGAGAATTTTCTCGTCAAAAACCGGCTCCACCACCAAATTCGGCCAATTGGGGACGCCGTAGCGAATATCGATATCAACCTGTCCCAGCGCAAAGTCCGAGTGATTTGGCGAGGCCGACAGCGACAACGAAATGTCTGGATGGGCGCGTGCAAAGCTGCCCAGACGCGGCATTAGCCACAGGCTACTAAAACTTGGGCTGGCATGCACATACAGCGTATTGCGCACGCCCTTGCGGACATCGGTAGTAGCGTTGCCAATCGCGCCAAGCGCACCGGCCACGCGTCCCAGATATAGCTCGCTTATGACGATGATGCCGGGCGGTCGTTGGGGCTTTTTGCTGATTTCGATCGTCACATTCATCGTGTTGGGCAGCGTGCTTGAAGGAATTCCCGGGATGGTGCTGTTTGGTCCCCTGCTGTTTCCTATTGCCAGACAAATTGGCGTGCACGAGGTGCATTACGCCATGGTCGTGATTTTGGCGATGGGCATCGGCTTGTTCGCCCCTCCGTTTGGTCTCGGCTATTACAGCGCGTGCACAATTGGTCGGGTCAGTCCAGACGCGGGCATGCGCAGAATTTAGCCTTATCTTGGCGCATTGCTGGTGGGTTTATTAATTGTCGCGGCGATTCCAGGAATTTCGATTGGCTTTCTGGATTAGCGCAACCGGCTCTCATCCGATGGCGTCATAGCTGCCGACGCGTTGAGTACCGATTATGTGGTGGATAGATCCCGTCCGATAGTCTCGGATGGGATTTTGCTTATGGGCGTCCCAAAACGTTGCTCTTTATACGTCCCGGACTAAAAAATTTCTTTGAATAACCTTGAAGAGGCAAGAGTGCCGCGACCTGCGCCTGAAAACATGGACCGCTGTCTGGCGTAAAATGACGGCGTTGCGTACACTGCGCGCTATCATTTTATTTTTACAGAACCATGACCCTGACTATCAACGAAGACTTGCGCGCCTATATCGATCCCCTGACCGAAGATGAATTCACTGCGCTGGAACGCAGCCTGCTGACCGAAGGTTGTCGCGATGCTCTGGTATTGTGGGGCGATCTGCTGGTGGATGGTCACAACCGCTACAGTATTTGTCAGAAACACGAAATTCCGTTCAATACCATCCAAAGCCAAACTTTCACGTCGCTGGACGATGTGCATCTTTGGATGATCGATAACCATCTGGGACGCCGCAGCGTGTCGGATTTTCAACGCGGCGTGCTTGCGCTACGAAAAAAAGAAATCGTATCATCGCGTATGGCACAGGCACCAGCCAAGCCAGCCTCGGAAGAGTCAGCAGCAGTTGATGCCACCGCTAAGTCCGAGCGTGAACCGCCCTGGAACAGAGAGGCCGTTGCGCGTTCTGCCCGCATGAGCAGTGCGACCTTGGGGAATATCGAGAAAATCCAAAAGACCGCCGCGCCGGAACTAGTCAATGCCATAAAGTCCGGCGTCATTTCTATCAATGCCGCTGCTGCTGTGGCGTCGCTGTCCAGTGAAGAACAAATAGCCGCTGTCGCGGGCGGCAAAAAAGAACTGCGTCAGGCGGCAAGACAGGTACGTGAAGCCCGACTACCACCCAAGCCCGAATTACCGCCCCCCCCAGAGAACGCCTCGGCGGATCAGCTAGAAATTTTCCGTTTGGCGCAGGTGGTGGCAGAACTGACCGACGAGCGTGATCTATTGAAAAAGAAAGTTCAGCATCTTACGATTGCACTTTCTGAAGCGCGTGGCGGGCAATAACTCGCTACGCGATTGTTGATCAGCGTGTCTGCCGTCTTAGTTATAGCAGACACATATAGCAAAAGCTTTTAGCAGAAGCTTATAGCAGATTCATCTTTTTAGCCGCCTCGCGCAATTCACCCCGAAAGTCAGGATGCGCGATGCCGATAAGCTCCTCAGCACGCTGACGGGCGGTTTTTCCACGCAATTGTGCAACACCGTATTCGCTCACGACGTAGTTCACGTCATTTTTGCTGGTGCTGACATGCGTGCCTGCGGCTAGTGTGGGAACAATCCGGGAAATGGTCTGATCCTTCGCGGTGGCCGGAAGGACGATAAAAGACTTACCGCCGTTGGAGCGATTAGCCGCGCGCACGAAGTCGGTCTGTCCACCAGTCCCTGATACAGGACAAAAACCCAACGTTTCGGAACCACACTGACCGATCAGGTCAACCTGCATGGTCGCGTTGATCGTGACCAGGTTGTCATTCTGGCCGGCAAGATACGGATCGTTGGTAATATCCGACGGATGCATTTCCAAAGCAGGATTACGATGCATGAACTGGTACAACTTTTTAGAGCCAAGCGCAAACGTAGCGAACATCTTGTTCGGATGAAAGTTCTTGCGTCGATTGGTGACGGCACCGGATTCCACCAGCGTCATCAAACCATCGCCTAGCATTTCTGTATGAATACCGAGATCGCGTTTGTGGGTTAGTTGCATTACCACCGCATCCGGGATGCCGCCATAGCCAATTTGTAGCGTATCACCGTCATTGATCATATCCGCGACGTACTTGCCTATCGCTTCCTGGATCGGGCCAATCTTGGGTAAACCGACTTCCGGAATAGGCTCGTCGCTTTCTACAATAGCAGTGACCTGCGAAATGTGAACGCGGCAGTTTCCGAAAGAAAACGGTACGTTGGGATTGACTTCAAGGACCACGGCACGCGCCTTTTCGATGGCGGCCATCGTATAGTCGGCGGCTAAACCTAGCGAGAAGTAGCCCTCCTCGTCCATCGGCGACGCCATGCTGAAAACAACGTTGGCGGGTGAAAGACCTTGCCTGAGCAGTGTCGGCAACTCGGCGAAATAGGCTGGTATATAGTCACTCCAACCGGCCTGCCCGCCTGCCCGCGATGCCGGACCAAAGAAGTACGCGACGTGTCGCACATGCTCGGTGGTCTCGGGGTCGTAATAACCGTATTTGCGCAATGGCAGAATCTGGGAGACCCGCACATCCCTGAAATCGCGGCGCTGCTCGGACAATGCTATCAACAAGGTTGGCGGTTCCGCGGAGCCAGTCGGGACGACTATGGTATCGCCATTATGGACAAGCCGAACGGCGTCATCTGCGCTTAAACGTTTTTCTTGGTATTTTTGATTGAATGACATGTTGTCTCCTTTTTATTTGATTTTATTTGGGCATTGCTTGTCATAGTAAAGGCAGCGCTTATTGTAAATCAACGTCTGTTTTACCATTAACTGTCTCTCTACTTGCATTCCCAGCTATGCGCAAACCGATTCGCTGATCGGTATTTATTCTACGCCGTCCTTACTTGCCCTCTTGCAAGACGCTTGGTCGGTTGGCAAAACGGGCCCACCTTGTAGTTTCGCATGATTCGCCATGCATAACAGTCATCGGCGCGACAGTCTCTTTAAAGTTATTTCATCCGCTCTCTTAATTCTGCCCACATAACGCAAGGCGTTACTGGGCGACCGCTCGCCCGATGACCACGCGCCGGATACGGTTGGGTCGTTCGCATATGTGGCAGGCGCACGTCGCGATAGATACGCTCAACCAAACCAAGCGGTGATCGCGTGCGCATATAGTCCGTAAAAATTGCGCCAGAGGGGGAATTTTCAGCGCGTCCCTTGACGTTTTCGCGTGCAGTTTTACCGAGACCTTGTCGTGGTTGTTTTTTTTGAACACTTCGGTAATGATTGTTAACGATTAGATCGGATAAATCCATTGCGATTTGGCATCGAAACTTTAGGCATGCTGTCTTGATCCATCGTTGCATCGGGGGGAATTATTTTGGCCTGAGACAATATGTAAGCAGATACGGCATAAACATCATCGTCAGACAAACTATTAGGAGACGTGAATGGCATAGCGCGCTTGATGTAGTCAAATAGCGTGGTCGAATACGGCCAATAACTTTCTACAGTCTTAACGGGGGTTACTCCTTCTTTCCTGACAAGCGTTCCACGCCCGCCAATCAGCCGGTCGCCAAATCCGCCCTCCAAATTTGCTCCGTGACAGGCTAAACAGTGTTGCGTATAGATTATTTTACCTTGCATGACTGTGCCAGAACCGACCGGCATACCTCGACCGTCCGGTAGCGGCGATGTAAATTGTTTCAAGTCTGCATCCGTAATATTAGTCCCGAAATCAAAAGGGTCGTGTGCAACTGAAGTTGCGGTGCCTGTTGTTTTGCGCGCTTGCATCCTGGCCGCTTGCGCTACAGATAGTTTTTCAGAGGCTTGAAACTGAGCGTTAACGCTGCCGACAAATGTCAGGCTGAACACCGTGAGCACGATGTTTTTTTTAGTAATGATGGACATTTGTTACCTCCCCCGTCGTAGCCACTTTCCAACTTTGAATAGCATTTAAGTGATACACCGACAGCATGCCCCGGTTGTCAGTCAGATCGCCAATCGTGGGCTGGACATAGCCGGTTTCATCCGTACAACGGCTTTGCAAAATAGCTTCTTTACCATTCCATTTCCACGGCAAAGTGAACCGCGTGTGACATATGGACAGGATAGGGCCATGTAAGACAGCATCGTGCCATGTTTTCCCACCGTCAGCCGAGACCTCCACTCGCCTGATCTTGCCGCGCGCGGACCAAGCCAGACCAGAAATTTCATAAAAGCCGGGCTTTTGAAGCACCATTTCGCCGGATGGATAGGTAATGACTGACTTGGCCTCCATAAGATAGGTAAATTGCAGCGCCTTACCATCCGGCATCAAGTCGGTATATTTGGAGGTTTCTTCTCTGGTCATAAACGGTTTATCCGAGACCTCGAGGCGCCGTAGCCATTTGATGGACATGTTGCCTTCGTAGCCGGGTACGAATAAACGCAACGGGTAACCCTGTTCAGGTCGGACCGCCTCACCATTTTGGCCGTAGACCAACAAACAGTCTTTCAATGCCTTTTCTATCGGAATACTACGCGTCATGACCGACGCATCTCCGCCTTCAGCTAATAGCCACTTTGCGCCAGGGCGCAAACCTACGTGATTTAAAATCGTGGACAGGGGAACGCCGATCCATTCAGACGTGGATGTCAAGCCATGCGTTCCCTGCACCGTTTTAAGGGTAGGCTTGGCCCATTCCGTCAACCCGTTGCCGGAACACTCGAGAAACATAAAACGTGACAGCACGGGAAAACGCTTAAGGTCAGGTATAGAAAATTTTTTGGCTTGCTTGACCATGCCATGCACATACAAACTATGTTTAGCTGGATCAATCGTGGCGATACCCCCGTGGTGACGCTCGTAATGCAGGCCAGACGGGGTGATCATTCCAAGGCTATTTTGCAACGGCGTAAAACTCCAGGACGATTCCGCGGCTTTCGTCGCAAAGCGAGTACGCACCTCGGTCTCGAATTGTGAGCGAGTCCCATAACCGCCATCTTCAGTGGCAACACCTATACCTGGCGTTTTCGTCGCATCCTCAGGAACCAGCCGCTGTATAGAACCAGGCGTCGCTCCCAGGGCTGTTCCCCCTGCCGTCCCTAACGCAGCCATGGCTCCCAACATAAAGCGCCGGCGTTGCGGCATTGTCTGGTCTGCTAGTGTCGATGAGCCACGATAATAAGGGGACAAGGGATCTTTTCGTTCGCTGGCAAGAAATCGCTCTTCTTGTTCTTCCAGTGCTTCGGCGGTTTGCTTGATTGTGGAGTATGGGCGACTGCTTGGTATTTTTTTCATGTACCGCTCCGTTGATAGATCCTGTTGATGAAACAATCAAATCAGTAGGGCAACCCCGTTGCCTATCGTTGGCAGGCGGCTACATTCAGCGCTATCCTCGCTATATCGGTCACATCCGGGGTGTGACCAAGAACAAGGCACTCTCAACGATTGGCTCATCAAGACAAGGCCTCACTGCCAACCCAGTATGAAGATAATGATTTTTTCGCTCCGCATCGCTTTTCGCACTCTAACTTTGCTAGCGATTACCGTCGGCTATTTTTTTGGCCTCCGGTAACCGGCGTAACAAGAGCATTGCGATGATTCCCAGCAAGGGACCTGGCAAAAGAATGAGGAACACCCATTGCCAACTGTTTAGCAAGGTGGCCGCCAGCGGCAAGAGCCAAATCGTAACCACAGTTAATATAAAGCCTAGTCCTAACTGAAGGGTCAATGCGGTACCGACGTACATCGGATCACCTAATTCGGTCACGATAGTTGAAAATTGCGCAGAATCCGCTACCACCGTGAATCCCCACACCAGGCTAATGGTGATGAACAGCCATGGCGGACCAGCAAACACAACTCCAGCAAGCACAGCACATACGCCGGAAAGAGCCATCATGAGACTAGTAGTCAACGTCCGTCCCCAACGGTCACCAAAGACACCTCCGACGATACAGCCAATTGCCCCCACCGCGATAACTGCAAAGGTAAGAAACGATGCGGCAGTCGCGCCGCCCGAATGCTGTGCTGCAAGCGCCATCCGGGCAAAGGTCAGGAACCATGCCCACATCGCATAAAGCTCCCACATATGACCGAAATATCCAAGGCTAGCCAGTACGATAGCGCGATTATGAAAAACTTGTTTTACTCGTCCAGGGCTGAATGGCGCACGCGGAAATGGATACGGACCGTCGTGCACGAACAAAGCAACCAGCAGAGCCCCCGTCAAAGTAGCGACGGAAGTCGTTGTAATCACTATTTGCCATTGCAAGCCGCCGACAGCGTTGACCAGATGCGGCGATGCCGAGCCGAGCGTCACAGCACCGACCAAAGCGCCAAGCGCAAAGCCGCGACCAGTGGTGAACCACGTTGCGATTAATTTAAGTGCGGGTGGATAGACAAGAGCAAGGAAAACGCCAGTCAATGTGCGAAAGGTAATGGCGAGCCATGCGTCGCCTGCAAATAGCATACACAAATTGGCGATGGCAGCGCCGATTGATCCCACAATCATCAATTGTCTTGCCTGAACGACGTCAGAAAGATTCATCACGCTCGAGCCGACGGCGCCAATGACAAACCCGATCTGCACGCCGATCGTCAGCCATGCCGCGAGAGAATCGGTCAAGCCCCACGCAACCCGCAATTGGGGGATGACAGCTGTCGCGGAAAACCATGTTGTCATTGAAAGAATAAGACACAATGACAGCATTGCGAGAACATACCAGCGCTTACCTGCCAGCGCTGGCTGTGGCCTCGCGTTAAAACTTGTAACCGTCTTGCCTATCGAGATTTTAAGCATACGTCCTTGTGCTTCGATTCATACTAGGCAATCTCCGTGGTGGCCGAAAACAGCTCCTCCCAGTAGGTTTCGCAGTAAGCCGACCGCGCAGGCCGCCATGGGTCTATTGCCGGATCGCTGGGAAAAATAAGCGCTGCGCAGGTTCCGCAGCTATAAAAATAGTACCATTCGACCGCAAGACTGATTCTCGTCATGGCAACTTTGCGCTGCTCCGCCGCTATATCGGCAAACATAGATGTCGCCCTATTGGGTTGCATGATGTCACCGTATCCGCATCTATGGAGAGCCTTAGAGTTAGTTATTTTTAAGTGAAACGGTATAGGTAGTTGCTGTCCCTTTCAGACAAAGTTCACCGTTTTGATTATGAATGGTAGTGTTAATCTTGCAAATTGGTTTGTCTGGTCGCACTGCGAGAACTTCAACGCGACCGGTAATAGTGTCACCGGGATAAACTGCTTTAACAAAACTCCATTCAACGCCAAGAAATACTGTTCCCGGACCGGGAAGGTCTTCTGCCACGACGGCATTTAGCAAGCCAGAGGTGACGCCCCCCTGAACGATCAATCCCCCGAAAACAGATCTTTCTGCAGCCTCTTGATCAAAATGCAATGGGTTATGGTCGCCGGTCATGTCGGCAAATAACTGAATGAATCGCGCTTCCACCAGCTTTGACCGTTCAGCGGTTGCGCCGACAGCTGGCATGCCATTATCCGTGCCCAGCCAGCCATTTTTATCAATTGTGTCGTGTGACATTGTGATTCCCTTTTTTAAAAATAAGATCTGTTTAAACTCTCTTAATCAGTATAACTAGCCTTTGTTCTTTGTGATCAAAACGGAATGTGGAATCCAAAGCCAAGCATCCGGGCCTCTAGTCGGATATTCCTGTCTAGAAACTTCAATCCTTCGTCGTACATTTGTACTACGTCTATCATTTTTCCCATGGCAAAAAGCTCGGTCACGCCGCCATCCAGCGAAGTCCTGAATACTTGCAACGCGCTGGTGACCTTTGTCTTGAGTCCGTCTTCCAATTTTTCGACCACATAGATCCTCGCGCGGCGGCTAAGCGGATAATAGTTACTGTTATGTTTGGACAGATTAGAGAACAAGGTCTTCATTCCTTCCAGATCGTGCTCAAGCCAGATCATGTCTTTGCGAATTTCCGGGTTATATGTGGAGACAGAGTAATGAAACGCCGTATCGCAAAGCCCTAAATAACCGTCGAAGTCTTTGTCATCCAAAATCAGGCAAGACTTATAGATCAGCGCTTCAATAGTTTGTGGGGATTCCACCTGAACTCTCTTAAAGTGAACGTACGATTTTTAGAGATACGTGCCATAACCAATTCTTTTAGAGTCAAGGGAAATCGATGATTTGCCATAATCGATAATTAACAATCATCATTAATCAGGATAAGCATAGCTTGTGCCAGTTCGATTGCTACACCCGGATCAATTATCCAGAAGCCGTAATTCCGGTCAGGCGGTAAATTCCGAGCGAGTTGTTCACTAGAGGGTGTATTTATGAAATTTTTTTGAGTTCTGGTTTTTCTCCTTTTTGTCGACGGCTTCAGGAATGTTTTTTTGAGCTCAAAACCAAGTCAGATAGACCACGGCATAGGGCGCGATTGTTTCCTTGAGAAACGATGCGGTTTCATCTCGAAACATCGCAGCGATCGGTAGGATTGTCAGGACGGCGAATTCACGTAAATTAGATATCGATGATCTATATTGCAGATTCCCTATCTTTCCCGACCATTGTCTGAATTAGTATTCGTTGAGTCGCTCCGACAATGGTCAGGAACGAAAATCTGAACATCAGTGTGATCGGCATAGAAAAAGTCGGTCCGCTGGCACCCGCAAGCCCATAAGCAAAACCGGAAAGCGCTCCGACTGTCGATTGAAAGAAAAGCAGCGGAAATGTGGGCCAACATGGCGGTAAAAAGAGTCGTCAACATTACGTATTGCGGCGTAAATTGAGAAGCCAACGAAAAGATAAACTGTTGCGAAAAGCAGTCTTCTATCCCTGCAGACTGCTGCGATCAGTAGGCCGATGACGACCTACCTCAATCCGACGATCACTCATGCCCTCGAAGGCAGAAACGGTAAAGCATACATTCCGTCATTACGCGAGGCCGGATTCATCCACCTGCGAATGCTATTAACGTTCCCGTTATCAAGGTATTTAATTGACTCATCAATCTATAGCCTAATGTATGATCCTCCTCCATAAAACGCAGAAGGGTGTCGCCATCTATCGCGAGAATACTGCACGATGTAAGACAAGAGGCCGAAGCTATTCTCACTCTGGACGCTGGCGTTAGCGCAGCCCAACCAAACACTTCCCCGTGACGCAAAATATTACCGGCGCAGGCCTCCCTTTGATCAAAACTTATTGCAAATCTGACCATGCCTTCGATCAAAACATAGAGCTTGGTGGCTTTCTCGCCAATTTTATATATCTGATGGCCTTTAGCATATTTTTCAATGTGGCTGGCTGACGACACGAGCATCAACTGCTCATTGGATAGATCAGAAAAGAACTGAGTCTGCGAAAAAATCTGCACACGTGCAGCGCGCAGCGCGTCCTCCTGAACAATAAAATCCGGCATTTTGGTTCTCCTATGACTAGCAAACAGGGTGAGATGTGAGCGGCTCTTAACACGCGATTACGCAATGCAGAAAATCAAAATATCCCTTGTGCGATCGCACAGCTTGCCTGACTGTCCATAAGAATGAACGCAAATTCCGTGCCTTTAACTCAACGCGGTGCCACATCAGTCAACTGCGACGAAAAGCGAACGCGTACATTTAGCACATTACAGTTCTTGCGGTACGCCTTCGCCCGTCCTGCCAGAAGACTGACTTGAATCAACGGAAATCGCGATCGAGCGGTTCCGGCGATACATTTTCATCGCCCTCTTTTACCTTATGAATTCCCCAGCAACGACGACGCTCCCAAAGAGCCTTGCGCCCTATGCCTAACATCGAGGAAAGTTCGATTTCGGTGTGACTGTCTTGATGTTGAAGGATGAATTTTTTGATGTACTCATCGATCGACAAAGGTCTTTCCTCTTTAGCCGAGAAGGGCATTTCACTTGACGAGACCGAAAGCATGTCGGTCAGGTCTTCGCAGGTAAGGATGTCGGATTCCGCAAGAATGACTACCCGTTCGATCAGGTTCTCGAGTTCTCGAACATTGCCCGGCCAGTCGTACTGATTGATGAAGTCCAGAAAGTCCTGACGCATCCCAAGTATGCGATTACCTTGCTTTCTACTGTGATATTTCAAGAAGTGCTGCGCCAAATTTTCAATGTCTTCTGCTCTTTCGCGCAGCGGAGGAACCTGAATTGTGATCACATTAAGCCGATAAAATAGATCTGCGCGAAATGTGCCTTTTTCTGTCTCTACCTTTAAATTTCGGTTACTCGCTGCAACGAAGCGTGTGTCCGTTACATAGCTATTATTTGATCCCAAAGGGCGAACCTGCCTCTCCTGAATGACCCGCAGCAACTTGACCTGGATATTTAAAGGCATTTCAGATATCTCATCGAGAAACAATGTTCCGCCACTGGCCTCTCGAATAAGGCCCGCGTTCGCGGCTACGGCACCGGTGAATGCGCCTTTAGTGTGTCCAAAGAGTTCCGACTCTAATAGTTCTGATGGAATCGCTCCGCAATTGACTGGTACAAAAGGGCGATCCGCGCGGCTTCCCCCATAATGGAGAGCCTGGGCCACCAGTTCCTTGCCGGTACCGCTCTCACCCTGGATCAACACGTTAGCGTCCGTGGCAGCAATTCGCTGAATCATCGCAAGCATTTTTTTGATTCCGTCGCTTTCACCGATTATCGCGTTTTTGGAAAAAACCTTACGCAAACTGCGCTTGAGAACGACATTCTCCCTTTGGATGCGGCGTTCGTTCATTGCGCGTTCCACAACAAAAACAAAGCCTTCGTTGTGAAAAGGTTTTATCAGATAATCAATAGCGCCCAGGCGCAGCGCCTCAATGGCATTCTCAACAGATGAGAAACTGGTCATCAGAATTATGGGCATTTTCAATTCCAATTCCTTGATCGACCGGATGACATCTAAACCACTCATATCTGGTAACTTTAAGTCTGTAATGACAAGGTCGAAGTCATGAAGATTCAGCTCCGCCAGGCCCGCTGCCCCAGTATTGGCAATAATGCATTCGTAGCCCTTTTGCTGCAGGATCCAGTGCACAACTTCGGTTATTCCAACATCATCGTCAACGACTAAAATGCACTCGGTGCGTACCGACACATGGTGTGATTCTGGTTTGCCTGTGTTCATGGATTCCCCTTATACAGCGGCAGGTCAACGCAAAAGCATGCCCCTGCATCGGCATTGTTTTTGGCCTCGATCAGACCATTGTGCTCGCGTAGAATTTCATGGCTGATGGTTAAACCCAACCCGGATCCGCGACTCGTCTGCTTTGTGGTAAAGAATGGTTCAAAAAGCCGGGGCAAGGCTTCCTCAGAAATTCCGGGTCCAGTGTCGCAAATCCAAACAGTGATGCGCTCCCCATCACTGCGCAGGGTCTTCACGCTAAGCTTACCTACCCCGCGCATTGCCTGAATTGCATTATCAAAAATATTGACGAACACTTGTTGCATTTGGTTGATGCTGCCGAAGATGACTGCATCCGGATCGGGCTCGAACTCTAGTGAGACATCCTGGGCACCTGCATCTTGCCTTATGATGACGAATGCTTCTTTGATTGCTTCATCGACTGGAAAAGTCGATCGCTGCTCATCACCTACTCTGCCAAAGTTCAGGAGTCGTCGGGATATACCGAGTAATCGCGTGACGTTTGTTGCAATACTTTTCAGTCCTTTATCAAGGAAACCAGACTCCTTCTTCTCGTCCGATCTAAGTATCTGCACAATCGAGTAAATGGAAGTTAAAGGATTGCTTACCTCGTGGCAGACGCCCGCGACCATGAATCCAAGCGCTGCAAGACGCGCAGTCTGGACATTCGATATTTCGAGCGTACGCAACCAGGTTTGGTCTTGAATGATCAAAAACGCCCCTGTCAAAACGCGACAAAGAATTATACGCTCGTGAACAATGCCGTTGGTGAGCTGCCGCGTCAGCTCGGCTTCTTGTGGAACGAGCCAACGCACACTGCCGCGGAGTATCGAAAAATACTCGGGGAACAAGGCCGCAAGATTCGAGCGCTCATTGGTTTGATGGGCGTCTTCTAAACCGGGAATGTCTCTAGTTACGCGTATCACGTGCCCGTCGCCGCTGATCACTATTACTGGCCAGGGCAGACCGTCTGCAAAACTAAAGAGCAACTCTTGTTCTACTATGATCGACTGCATAGGACGGGATCGAGGCCTATTTATTGTTATCCGCCAAGGGTTACGCGTCGCCGAAATCGTCCTGATAATAGCAATGAGTTAGCAAAAAAATAATTGGGCCTTGATCAATCCTCAATACCCTAAACTCGCATCCACTATCGATTTAGCAATACCGCGCAATCATAAGAATGGGGGTTTCGTTTATGCGACGCCGTAAAAAATAAAAATCGGTGCACGATCCCTGCAAAAAATTTTACGTCTGGATTTGCCTCTTGTCAATCAGCGTCCAATAACTTCCACTTTTTTGTTAAATTCGGCGCTTTTTTTTCGGTTTTAAAAAGCGATAAACCATGGTTCCAGCTTGCAGAATATTGCATTAACAAGTCTCATATCGGACTGATGTTTGGTCTTGAAAGTTTGGATCGCATTGCATTAACGATCGCAAACAGTGTGAAACACTTTCCCGATGAGCAGAAGCAACGTCTGTTAATTTACCTCCAAATGCGTAACTATCCGTTGTTTTAACCCCAGGCATCCGGAGCGTTTTACATGGACATAATTTCTGCACTTCGCAGGCGACATTCAGTGGAACAGCCATCACTGCCGTCGCCCGCAAAATGGCCTTTGGCAAATACGGGGGCGTAACTATTGAGTGTGATGTTGTCCATTGCGCGGCAATGTATTTTGATCCTTCTGTAAAAAAAGCCCTCTGCCGAAAGTTATTCAAGATGCGGCATTAAGCTAAATTCAATCGTGTTTCCATCACGATCGACGGCGCATTTTAAGTAGGCACGATTACCACGGATTTTGACATTCGTCTTATCTGGACGCCATGCATGATACGAAAGTTTGTATCGCAAGCATTACCGGAGACAAAGGTATTTACCGACGCGACTACCTTGCGATAACGCCATTTACATTTGGTTTTTAGATGGACAAAACAGCAGTCATAATCAATATCACAATGTATGAATCTGCCAGTAGCGCTATGGATCGTTGCGATGTTTCGAGACGAAACGGCATCGTTTCCCAAAGAAACAAATTTTGCTCAAGCCGACTCCTCGCGCACTGCACACCACGTTTTCCGAAAGCACAGTGCTAAGGCGCTTTGCCGAAACCTCCTCTCCGGGGCGGCCGATTTAGCTGATCCGACCGGTCTGGCACGAACTATGCTCAGTAGAGTTCAAAGAGGTTTGCTGCTCATCGAGTATGGCAAATCATTGATTTTCACCGACTCTAAAAGGAACTGGCATGGCACGTAATTCTAACGAATGGAAAGAGCCCCCAATTTTACTCCCACGCGCTTCGGGGATACGGCTATCTATGCGGAGCAGCAACTCTTCCACGAGGCACGAGAAAATATCTGCGTTTTCTAACAAGAGCCAGAGCATGGTTGCCACACATTAGAGTCGCTCAATGCTTTTGATTTTCGAACTTTCCGCCGGGTCGGATGCATAGAAAGTTCGCTGTTTAGATCTACGTTAAAACATTCAATGCCGCAGCTGTTTACGATTATTTAATCACCTTGATAAGGAGTTTTAAAATATGGCTACATATCCTAGGTTGTTACCCAATTCCGAAAACCCAGCAGCACCATCCGCTTGGCTTGAGTCGGACCAGTTAGAATTTGCTTACTGGGTTCCGAACATTTCCGGCGGGCTCGTTGTTACCACCATTCCGATGGACACAGATTGGAGTCCAGAAGCCAACATCAAATATGCGCAGGACGCCGAAGCCAATGGTTTCGTTACGGCGTTGGCGCAAACACGGTGGTTCGCGAGCTATGGAGCAGATCATCAGCACGAAGCGTTTGTGATCTCCTCGGCAATCCTTGCGAAAACTAAAACCCTTGAACTGATCACGGCAGTCCATCCAGGTCTCTGGCACCCAGCGATTGTCGCAAAAATGCAGGCATCGCTAGATGTTATTAGTGGCGGAAGAACTTCAATCAATGTGGTCAGCGGTTGGTTCAAAGGTGAATTTACAGCACTTGGCCTTCCTTGGCTAGATCACTCAGAGCGCTATCGCCGTTCAGAAGAATTTATCCGCGTTATGAAGGGAATGTGGACTGAAGACGAATTCACGTTTTACGGGGATTTCTATCAAATTAACGCTGCTCCGATGTTACCTAAACCACTTCACCGAATTGTTGTTTTCCAAGGTGGAAATTCAACGGATGCTCAGAAAATGGCAGGCCGGGCCTCCGACTGTCTATTCATGAATGGAAATTCCAACGCTGGCTTCAAAGCCATCATGAGTGGAACTATTTCGGCGGCAATTGCTTCTGGCCGCGATCCGAGCGAACTGCAATTCGGTGCAAACGGTTTCTGCATTGTCCGGCCGACCATGAAGGCGGCGACGGAAACACTTCGCGACATCATCTCTAACGCGGACGTCGAAGCTGTAAAAGGCTTTGGCGAAGCAGTGAAGAATGCTGGTCGTTCCTCGTCAGATGGTACCGGCATGTGGGCCAACTCCTCATTTGAAGACTTGGTTCAATACAATGACGGCTTTAAGACGGGCCTGATAGGAACCCCTGAATCAGTAGCCGACCGGATTATGGAGTTGAAGGAACTGGGGATGAAAGTCATCCTATGCGGATTCCTGCACTACAACACCGAACTGGCTGAGTTTGGTAAGACGGTAATCCCCCTTGTTCGTGAAAAAGAAGAAGCTCTTAGAAAGAAAAAGGCAAGAGCGGCTTAAGCAGGCACTGGTGTCCTCGTGAATTGCGAGGGCACCTTTCAAAATCGTCTTAACGAAGCATTCTCGCGGGTGTTCGCAATAAACTGAATTTGAACTGCGCGCACTTCGGATGGCCCGTTGTTATCCTGATGAACTTACGCTCAAGCGGAGGATATGTTGAAACTTCTAGGATTGTCGGGCAGCCCTTCAGTAAAGCCCCGTTGCTCTAAAACCTTGATTGCAATTGAAATGGCAATGGAATTTGCCGGTAAATTTAACCCTTCAGTTTCGACCGAAATAATTAACCTTCGCGACCACGATGTACAGTTTTGTGATGGCAGAAATCCGGAGGAGTACGAGGGCGTGACGCAGGAAATTATTAAGAAAATTCAGGCGGCAGATGGTCTTCTGGTAGCGACGCCAATGTATCGTGGCTCATACACTGGAATCTTAAAAAACATTTTCGATATCATCCCAAATGATGCATTGGCCGGCAAGCCGGTCGGCTTGATCGCCACCGCTGCGAGTGACCACCACTACCTGGCACTGGAGCACGAGTTGAAGCCACTACTTGGCTTTTTCCATGCATTCGTGTTGCCAGGTTCGGTCTATATCAATAATGATCATTATTCGGAAAAAACCTTGATAGACGTGGGCATTATTGATCGGCTACGACAGTTGGGAGAAGGCGTCGTGAGGCTTTATGAACACCTCCCGCAAGAAGCCCTGGGTGCAAGCGGGCCGGTAATTATTCGAAAAGTATTGACCACCTAAATAGCGTTTACAATTTAAAAATCGCCAGACCGGGACAGCGCCGCTCAGCTGTTATTAGATTTCCGGATGCCACAGTCGGACCCAACGTCGACTAAAAAAGCACCCATTTTTTTAAGACTACTCGAGGACATTATGAATGAGCCAAAGAATATATCTATGGTTGTTGATGGCGAGCGTTACCGGACTGACACGTCTTATTTGCTGGCATCAGACGAAAAATCCACTTTCTTATTTCGAGCATCCAACTCGAACTATTTTGTTCAACGCGAAAGCGGCAAGGATAGCTTGGAAGTGTTGTCGCCACTAGACGCGGAGAAGCTATACAAGGAACTGCCGAAAAAAAGCCAGGGTCTGGTCGCATCGTTCCCCAGAAACCATGGAGGCATCGGTATGGATACCTCCACTAGTTACGATGATTAGATAGAAATACAGTTCCTGATAGCATTTTGCTTTAGGTTTTGACGGGGTGAAACTTCAATACCGAGCTGGGTGGCTATACTTGAAAATCTAGTCGATATTTGTGCTGATTTCTAGATGGAGAAGACTTATGCAGATTGACGAAAAATTAAAAATTCAAGTTACTGCCTTGATGATAAAGGCAGTTCGCAAGGAAACCCGAGCCGGTACCCTCGACTGCAGGGCAGTTCTGGAGGAGACCGGATGCGACGTAGAAAAGGCTATCGAGTTGATTCGTTTGCGTGGACAGAAAACACCCAAAATTGTTTGGGTGTAAAGATGGTTTCGTGGGAATGCAAAAATATCTTGAAAACAGCGTCAGGATTTGTACAAAATTGCGTAAATTGTAAAGTGGGGCCTCGCAGTTCTGGATTGCAATAATATATAACCAAATTTATTTCATTAACGGCGCACTGAAAATATAGGTGAGTAATTTTTACCCCGTTACTCCTGTCATTTTTCTAGTCGCGCGTCGAACTAGAAGTAACGGCGCTCACCAAAAGCGTGTTGCGCTGCTCAGAACAGATTGGTTAATGACACCATGGCATTGAAGATAACGCGAGCAAAGCTTCCGCTTAAAACAGGAGGTCATCCGGAAATCGCGACATTCTATGGCCTTGAGGGAGACGACGGGCGAGATCATTTCGCGCTTATTTTTAAGTCAAAGGATAACTTCACCGGCGTGCCGTTGATACGCATACATTCGGAATGCATTACCGGCGATGCGCTAGGATCGCTCAGATGTGATTGCGGTGAACAGCTCAAAGAGGCTTTGAGGATATTCTCTGAAACTGGAGGAATTCTGCTTTACCTTCGCCAGGAGGGCCGGGGCATAGGGTTACGGGCAAAGATTGAAGCTTATTTGCTACAGGAAACCGGCGTGGATACCTATAGCGCAAATGCACTTTTAGGCCATCCAGAAGATGCGCGGGAATACAATATCGCAGCGCAAATGTTGCGTGCTTTGGGTATCCTGACGGTGCGGCTACTTACGAACAATCCAGAGAAAATTGAAAACCTGCGTAAACTCGGGATTGAGGTTTCGGGACAGGTTCTCACCACCGAACATGAAAATCCTCTCAACAAAGCTTATCTCGACGCAAAACATTCGAGGGCCACTGCGTTTATAGAAAATAATTATTGAAGCGTAGATTGAATTTGATGCAGTAAGCCAATTTGTGACTCAATCGTATCGAGCACTCTGCAAACGGAGGTCACTGTTCAAATCTGAATGCGCTTTGTTTTCATCCTTTTCGATTCCACCACCTTTGTAGTGGTCATGTTTTATGTTGGCATAGAGAGTACTACCTTCTGAGTCAGCACTTTCTTTCATACTATCCTGGCAACCAAAAAGGGCTTCGGGATGACTTCGGAACACCACAATCAACCAGCGCTTGAATCAGCCCATAGCGGCGACGATGCAGTGATACCTAGTTCGATATTCCGCGGCAAATTAAAGATCAATGGTATTGCTTATGAGTGCCACGTGCTCAACGACTTCCGGCGCGCCTTTTCCTCAAAAGAACTGACGAGATTGTTAACAGCTGGAGAGCAGAGCGTGGACTTGCTAGCGTTACTCGAAGTAAATCCGTTGATTAATAATGCTCTGGTTGAAAGCAATGCATTTACGTTCAAGATTACAGGAATGAAACAGCATGAAATCGGCTATGACGCGCTGATCGTCATCGAGATATTAGAGAAATATCTCGAAGCCTGGGAACGCGACTTGCTGAGCCGGGCCAACTGCAAATCCGTAGACCAAGCAATTTCAATAGCGAGGACCTGCCTGAGGGTAGGCTTGATGGCGATGATAGACGACGCTACCGGGTTTCTGGCACATAAAACCAATCAAACGATGTACGTAAAAATGGAAGCGCTGAAGATGCTTACAATCGCCAAGGGTTGAGATAATCTGTTTATCGAATGCGGCTTTTTATCACATAGATTCTGGTGTGCGGGTTGCGAAAAGTCGCTCACCTGACAGCTTAGGCGATGTGCGCCTGATCATCTTTGACATTAGCGACTACACAGTTTCACCAAACGTCGACCCCAGCACGCAGGGTCGACACGGCGCATGAACACAGAGTTAACTTTGGAGCTGCCAATGTCGCTGCATCACATTGACATCCTCATCTGGCTGCTCTTGGGTACGACCACCAACCCAAAACTGTGACGTAAATCGATCACTGAGCCAGTTGTTCGCGTTGACGAGCTTTTCCGGAACCTGACTTTCGTAACCGGTCACTTCAAGACCAAAACCTACAAGTGACGGCATCGTCCGTAATGTTGTCAGTAGCCTTATTTTGCCAGCGCCTGCATCTTTTAATATTTGCGCAGCGATACCTTGGCTTACTACGTCCAGCATTTTCGCTAGTCCAACGGAGTCCTCGCTCATTACCCGCCCTATTAATCCGGCCTGGTTCTCAGGCTGCTGCAACAAGATCATCATACCCACACCCACGCCGGAGATTTTTTCCAAAGCCTGATTTAAGGAAAAGAAATTGCCGCAGCCGTTTACCTGCAGCATCTCCATCGCCGATGGCATATCCTGCACCCCTACCAAGGTCTCGGTCGTAGCTTTAATATCGCCTTTGAGTATGGCAAAATGTTCGACGCCTGATAAAGTCTCGCGATAAGCAGTCAAATTGAATCGGCCGTAATTGGTCTTGATGAAACGACTTGCTACCCGCTCCACCAACTTTTCGGTTCGCATGCGGTAGCTGATCAAGTCTGCGATAGTCCCGAGTTTTAGGCCATGCAGTTTTGCATAAATAACCAGATCCGGTAAGCGTGCCATCGTCCCGTCATCCTTGAAGATTTCGCAGATCACTGCAGCAGGCTCCAATCCGGCCAGCCGTGCAAAATCACATCCCGCTTCGGTGTGGCCCGCTCGCCTCAACACGCCGCCCGGTTGTGCGCGCAATGGAAAGATGTGCCCAGGTTGAATCAGGTCAAGATTAGTCGCATCAGGTGCGACAGCGGCCTTGACTGTACACGCACGGTCTGCTGCCGAAATACCGGTCGTTACACCGGTCGCAGCTTCTATCGAAACCGTAAATGCCGTGCTGTGGGAAGTTCGGTTTTCGACAACCATTTGCGGTAAGTTAAGGCGCCTGCAACGTTCATCCGTAAGCGTCAGGCAGATGAGCCCGCGACCATGCGTAGCCATAAAGTTGATTACCTGCGGCGTCGCAAACTCTGCCGCCACCACAAGATCTCCCTCATTTTCGCGATCTTCTCCATCAACTAAAATGACCATCCGTCCAGCTTTCAGCTCAGCGACAATCTCTTCGGTCTGCGCCAGGTTTATGTTCATGCTTTTCTCCTTATTGAAGCGGCCACATTTTTCCAAAGGGCCAGTAGCCGTACAAATAAACCCAGCCCGTTATCAATACTTCGATGCCGACAAAATAGGTAACTGCGATAGTCAGCCCCATAGACCGCGTATTTGCACGACCCATCAATTGATAAAACAAATACCAAAGTATGCCGTAAGTAACCCATTCGAAAGCCCAGCCAAGGTCGCCGCCACGATAAGCCTGGATCGCAAAGGGAATGGTAATGATAGCGACCAGCAGACAGTACAAGCCAAGAGCACGCTGGTCCACAGCACCGCGAATTGCATTGATACCGACCCATATAAATGTCATCGCAAATAGCATTACCGCAGCAGACAATGGAATGTTTGAATGCGCCCACGCGAAATAAACTGATCCGATTGCCCCCAGAGTTCCGGCAAGCAGGTTATAAATGCCGACATCGCGCGTATCAACTTTTTGCCCTAGCCAAGCCGCATTTAGCGTTACTGCTATGCCTATGAACATCAAGGGAACGCCTAAGAAATCACCCGTCATTGTGAGTCTCCTTATTTTAATATTATAAAATCCAACATTTGCGGGATAGATCACCCCTTTATTCCACAATGATGTGGTTAAGGCATTCCTGGAATTCATCGTCTTACAGCGTTAGGATTGAACGCCCGCAGCGTTGGTGCACGAAGCGGTCGAAATCAATCCGTGGCGGACTACAAATTTACATGTTCGGATAGTTCGGACCAGAGCCACCCTCCGGAACAGCCCAGTCAATGTTCTGCGTAGGATCTTTGATATCACAGGTTTTGCAATGAATACAATTCTGCGCATTGATCAATAACGCCGGGTTGTGGCCGTCTGCATCGCGCACGATCTCGTACACGCCGGCTGGACAATAATTTTGCTCTGGTGCCCCGTATTTTGTGAGATTGACTGCGATTGGAATGCTTTTATCACGAAGCTGTAAATGCACCGGTTGATCGGCATCGTGCTGTATGTTCGACAGAAAGATCGAGGAAGTTCTATCGAAAGTAATCTTGTTATCTGGCTTGGGATAGGAGATGGGCAAACATTTTTTTATGTCTTTGAGCATTTCATGATCGGCATGGTGGCGCAAGGTCCAGAGCCCTCTTCCGCGGAGCACGTAGGTATCGAACGCGGCGTGCGCCATGCCCGCGATTAAACCCCATCGAAACGCAGGGCGAATGTTTCTGGTCAGGCGAAGCTCCTGCCACAACCAGGAGTTTTCGAGGCGTGCGCGATAGTCGCTGATTTCGGGTTCGATGACTCCAACTGATAAATGGTCGAAGGTCGCTTCGGCGGCGACCATGGCCGACTTCATTGCTGTATGTATGCCTTTTATCTTCGACACATTGAGAAAGCCAGCCGTGTCGCCAACGAGCATGCCACCAGGGAAAGTAAGCTTCGGTATAGACTGGAATCCACCCTCGGACAAGGCGCGTGCGCCATAGGCGATGCGGCGTCCTCCCTTGAAGGTTTCACGAATCGCTGGATGTGTTTTAAATCGCTGAAACTCATTGAAGGGGCTCAGATGCGGATTCGAATAGTCGAGTCCAACAACGAACCCCACCGCGACCTGATTGCCTTCCAGGTGGTACATAAACGAGCCGCCATAGGTTTGGTTATCTAGCGGCCAGCCGACCGAATGCATCACGAGTCCGGACTGATGCTTTTCGGGCGCGACCTCCCACAATTCTTTTATCCCGATGCCGTAGGTCTGCGCGCATACACCCTTGCGCAGATCAAACTTTTTGAAGAGTGTTTTGGTCAGCGAGCCATGGCAGCCTTCGGAAAAAATCGTCTGCTTCGCGTGCAATTCCATACCCGCCTGATAACGGTCAGTGTGCGCGCCCGCCTTGCTTACACCAGTGTCTCCTGTGGCGATACCGTAGACGACGCCATCTCTGTAGAGTACCTCGGCGGCAGCGAACCCTGCATAGATTTCAACGCCAAGTGATTCGGCCTGTTCCGACAGCCATCGGCAGAAACTGCCTAAGCTTATTACGTAGTTTTCCCCGTTGTGCATAGATGGCGGAGTCGGCAGTTTCATCGCTTTATTTTTAGTAAAAAACATGAAACGGTCCTCTTTTACTTGCGTAATGAGGGGCGCGCCCAAATTTTTCCAATCCGGCAGGAGTTCGTTCAGGGCGCGCGGTTCCAGCACTGCCCCGGCAAGGTTATGTGCGCCGACGACGGCACCCTTTTCGATCACGCAGACTGTTACTTCGCGTTTATGTTGTTTCGCCAGTTGTTTCAGGCGAATAGCGGCTGACAGACCCGCTGGCCCTGCGCCGACTATCACCACGTCATACTCCATGAACGAACGATCTAACACTCTCACTCCTTGAAAGTTGGTCAATCAACGTCTTACCAGGACTTGCGTACGGGTGCAATTCACTAATGACTGGCAGCCTGATGCACAAGCTGCGGCCAATCCATAATGTAACCAAGCTTTTCTGACGCTGACCGGCTGAGTAATCCGCCATGCATCTCGGATAACAATACTCGTCAGCCCACGCCCTGCGTAAACTGCCCACCGGAAGTAACTGTGCTTTTCATTTTATGGATTTCGGCAACCAATGCTGGCAGCACTTCCTTGTGATCGCCAACAATGCCATAGCGGGCCTCATCGAACATTGCGGCGTCCGGATCACTGTTAATGGACACGATGGTCTTGGCTGCACCAATACCTGCCAGATGGTGGCTGGCGCCGGAGATGCCGACCGCAATATAGAGATCGGGTGCGACGGTCTTGCCGGTGAGGCCGATCTGCCAGGAGGGCGGACACCAACCCAGATCACAAGCGACGCGACTGGCGCCTACCGCACCACCAAGCTGACTCGCAAGTTTTTCCAGCTCGCGAAAGCCATCGGGGCCGCCCAAGCCGCGCCCGCCGGCCACGATGATGGTCGCGCTTTCTAAACTAACGCCTTCTGATACTTCCCGCTGCCGATCAACGACACGCGTACGAAGGGTGGCGGGATCAATGTCGATAGGGACGCTTATAACCTCCCCTACACGACCATAGTCCGCCACAAGGGCTTCCTGGGTCTTGGCTTTTACGGTCGCGATTGCCGGCTCGGTGTTAATCGACAACACTTCGCGAGCATTGTTGCCATAGCACGGACGGGTTATATGAAACGCACTGTCTTTGACAGCCAACTCGATCGCACCCATTGCAACCATCGTGCCCAGGCGAAAAGCAAGGCGCGGAGCGAGATCAGCGCCTGTGGCGGTATGGTTGAGTAGCACGATCGCTGGAACCGCTTGCAGAGTAATCTTAGCGACGCTTTGGACCCAAGCGTCGGCCTGATATTCTGAAAGTGTAGGATGGTCTGCCAGGTACACTATGTCAGCCCCGTGGGCGATAAGCGTTTGCGTTGCCGCATCGATTGCGGAACCGAATACAGCTGCAAAAACCTTGCCGCCGGTGTCTTTGGCCAATAGTGCAGCCAAGCCAAGCAGTTCGCAGGTTGGTCCGCTCGGCTTACCCTGCTTCAATTCAACTATTACCAATATGCCGTTTGCTTTTGTCATGACTGACTCCGTAAGCTGATATAAGACGGTTAAATAAGCTTGGCCTCTTGCAATCGCTGTACCAGGTTTCGTGCAAGTTCTTCTGGCGAGGCACCTTTAATCAACTCGCAATGACGCGCCTTGACTGGCACATACAGCCTTTCCAGGCATCGGCGCGCGCCCGCGTTACCGACTTGGGTTGCTGCGAGTCCAAGATCGGCGGCAGTCCATGCCTGTACAGGCTTGCGCGCTGCACGCATGGTTTCACGCAGGTTGGCAGTGCGAGGCGTGCCAAGCTCGTTGGAGATCGTGACCACCGCCGGTAGAGCCGTTTCAACGGTTTCGAACCCGTCATCCAAGACACGAATCACGCGCAGCGTCGACGCGTCCACCTGCACAGATTTAGCGAAGGTAATAGCAGGAATACCTAGCATTTCGGCAATGCCACATCCGACGATTCCTGCGTCCCAGTCAGCCGCCTGGCGTCCGGTAAGTACCAAGTCGCACCCACCTAACTTTTTGATTGCCTCGGTCAGAACCAGCGCCGTCGTGAATGCATCGCCACCGTCGAAACTTGGATCGGTCAGTAATACGCCTTCGTCAGCGCCCATCGACAATCCGTACTTAATGACATCGCGCGCAGAGGGTGGGCCCATACTCATGATCGTAATTTTTACGTCCTCACCCTTTTCCCGGATACGCAATGCTGCTTCCATGGCCTGCTCATCAAAAGGGCTTACCACCATTGACATGCCGGCGATTGCGACAACCTGCTTGTTCACCTCGTCCACTCTAAAAATACTGGATGCGATTTCAGGGTTGGGAACCTGCTTGGCACAGACAACGATATGCATTGAGGTACTCCTCTATTAGCGGATTTCAACATCAACGGGAACAATCCCATCAAAGTGCTTTTGCTGAAAATTCCAGGGTTGTGTAGGCTGGATGCGGCCAATTTCGTCATACGCGCGCGCCATTATCTTGTAATGACCCGGCTTGTGGACCTCCCACACAAACGACCAGCGTTTCCATAACCATTTGTCTTGGTGTTCTTCAACGTAGGCCTCGCGCCAACTTTCGCCGTCATCGAGACTCACCTCAACGCGGGTAATGGCTCCGCCACCGCTCCAGGCAAGTCCGCGCACAGCATGTGCACCGGGCTCCATCGGCGAATCTTCATCAATTGGATACGTTATGATGCTCTTGCATCCCAATGCCTTGCATGGCTTGCGATCGGTCGACTCGGGCGTGTCTGCCAGAACGAAGTAATGCGTCTGGTAATAGCAGTCAGGAGTGTAGTCGAGTAGCTCGATCTCTTCGATCCACTTGACCCACCAGTTTCCAGACCACCCGGGCACTACCAATCGAAGTGGTGCACCATGTACATGCTGCAGATGTTCTCCGTTGTGCGCCCATGCGAGGATCGTATCCGGGTGTAGTGCTTTTTCAAGCTCCAGCGCCTTGTCATAGTTAATGATCCCCGGATCGAATATCTCGATGTCGGTGCGACCTGAAGATAGATACTGTGCGGTTGGATCTGGCCGGCCCTTGTCAAATCCGACGAGATGCACGCTGACGGCACCCGCCTTTACTCCGGCTTTTTTAAGTACTTCCGACAATGGCACACCGGTCCACTCGCCGCCGCTGACCAGACAAGTGGTCGGAATGGTATTCAAAAGCTCAGCCACTTCCGGCTTCTTGCCGTCCGGGACCATCTGATTCCACCCTCCCGCTTCTGCCTGCTTCTTCAGCCGCGACGGTTTCTTGCCGCCATTTTTTTGCCACCCGAAAAACTCCCCGTCGTCCCCAGCGCACTCGGTTACCACGCGGACCGTCCGGCTTGGTAGCAGCTGCAAATCCTTCAACGTCAGTTTCAGCGGCCGATCTACCATACCGGTCACCGAAAAAACGTAATCGTCTGGGTGGATAGGTTCTGGCATATTCAGTTGGGCGATGATGTAATAGGCATCGGTCGGCGTAATCAGGCCTTCTAGTTCAAGAATTGGGGTCCGGGCGTAGATCGTTCGCCCATCTGCATCTTTACTGGGCATCAAGCGCGCTCTTTTTCGATCGGGCCAACCCTGAGTCCATTCGCCTTCCAGTTCTTCGCGAGCCATAATCGAAATCTCCTAGTATTTATTTAAGATTAATAAAGTATTACAACCGCGAGCACCCGAAAAACAGGCCATTTAATTTGCCAGCTACCAATCAGAATCTCGCAGCGAAAAACCACTTTGAAAGGCCAGCTCGGTCGCGCGTAAATGCGATAACTCCGGGAGCCGCGTCACCGGCAGGCACCGCCGAAACAGGCTCGCCCTCGCTTTCATTTACCTGTATAAATCCTGGTATTTTTAAAATGCTATCGTGCTCTGGACGAATCATCTTCACACCCAAACAATCTTGGGCGTCTTCTGTCCACGTGAACGAATTAAATCAATAGCTTTTTGTACGTCGCATCCCGTCTCGTCGAGGACCGCTCTGCAGTCAAGCGTACCGGCCCTGGTTTCCTTGCGAACTGCCTTAATCATCAGGGCAGTAACTTGAAGTTTTAACGCATCAATTTTTGCCGGAACAAGTTCCGCCAAAAAGCGAAATTTTCCACCAAAATAAACGGTAGCCTCACCCTCATGGACGTTTGCGTGCTCCACGATCCCGGTGAGAATGACGTGATCGCCACCAGGATGAAATTGGTCGACCTTGCATTCAAGCGAAGCAAGCGCATAAGGCAAAACGGGCAGTCCACTCTCCCCTAATACGAACTCGCCACCGGCGAACTTGTCAGCCCCCGTCGTCGCAAAGCGCATTGCGAGTTGTTCATAGTCCTGACTGAGAATGTTGACCGCAAAGCGGCCCGACGAGGTAAATGTCTGAAAGCACTCTGCTTTGTTAGAAAGACAGATCAAGATCATCGGTGGATTACACGAAAGTGAAGAAAACGCGGTTGCTGTGAATCCCCGCGATTGTCCCTCCGTATCAAGCGTAGTAACGATCGTCACGCCGCTTGGAAACGAGCTCATTGCTTTTCGAAAGAGTTTGTCATCAATTTTCATAGATCTTCTCCATTTGGAAACCAGCACAAATAGCGAATTAATTTTTAATATAGCGACCACGGTGGTTTTAGCCTGCGTTTTCCGCAAAAAGCTGCTGCTTTTGCAAGTTTAAGATGCTTGCAATAGCCTAACTGAACCCGGTGGATGCAATATTTTGTACGCTATGTGAACAATTGTTTTAATGCCGCGTACTGCCTCAAAAGATAATTTCTTTCATTCAAATTAGCATAGTTCGTGCCAGACCAATTTATCGTCCTGATCACTCCCGCCGCCGAGGTAATTTTGGCCAGAGCCTTGGGGAATTTGACTCTAGGCGCCTGCTCTACCGTGCGTGATGAAACGGGTTGGGTCGCGTTCGTTTCTTTGAGAAACGATACTGTTTCTAATCGAAACGTCGTAGTAAATGAAAAACCTGTAGGTGTCGACCTAAGTAGTCGGCCGTGAATAATTCAATTTTTCAGTTCAGTGGTGATGTCGTCAGATGCGATGTGAGAAATCGGCGCCCCAAGTTGTCCAGAATTTGGTCACAAGAAAGCCGCAGCTTTCTCAAGATCATGCGTAAATTGTGCCAGCACCGCTCAGAATCGCGTGCATCGCATCACCCAAGGCTATGAGCCAGCTTTTGTCGAGCTTGCCGCCCGATTTCATATGGCCAATGGTCGGCTCAATGGCACTGTGGCGCTTAATTATCGCCTTCAGAGCCCGTGTCACACCGCGCCGCTGTCCTGATTTCCAAATCTGTACACCGACAATGTCGACAACCTTCGAGGCGGCGAGCACTGAGTTGAGCGAACACATTACTAAAAATGTTATGCGACAGGTTCGGAAAATAATTATGTTTTCATGTGAAATGATCGAAAGTTGCAATCTTTTTTAAGTAAAAATATTTATGGTATGCCCACCATCTCATTCACGGAAATAACACATGCTGAGTTCAATAAGTAGCGGCGGTAACACACCATCATCAAACCTGAGGAAACTCTCGATTCAGGATTTGATTGATAATACTTTCAATGTCATCGATCCTTTAACCGTAAAAAAGGATACTGATATTGCAGCCTCCTTGAAACAAGTGGCCGAATCTGGAAGCGATATCAAGCAGCAATATATTAAAGGAATAAAAGAAAAACTTTCCGAGGTAGCGTGCGCGGATAAAGAGTATATAAAAAATGATATTTGCATTTGCAGTGACTTTTTGAATGGCATCGGCGACACCAAACTTTCCTTGAAAGAGAGTCTGATACAACAATCGGTTAATGCCATTAAAATTGGGCTCCCGACGTTTACCATGGCTAATTTATTTATTACCGATGAAACTAGTCATGACAGAGAGTCTGTTAATTTTAATCGCCTACTGCCGGAAGTTGGCCTCGCAGCGCAAAATTATGGTCCCCTGGGAAGAAAAATATTATCAGAGGGACTTAAGCACGTCCTGCAAGGAGATAAAAAGGAAGAGCGTTATGACAAACTCGTAACCGTTATTTTTGACGAAGAACCGAGTAATGATGCAGTAAAAACATCTACTTCAGATTATTACCAGAGCCACTGGGCGAAATTCCGTAATACCTTAGATGAACTTTACGACCCCACCAAACTCGTATAATTTGCAGTTTAACCATAAATTTATAGAGAGATGTTTGAGTAGTCGCGAAGAGATGACCTTCTAACGCGATAGATTTGCAGTGTGAGCAGGCGGATACACCCTTACGCCAGTTGGGTGACCGATACATCGGCTGAAACTCGGCCTCTACCAATTCGCGGCCGGTGCAGCGATCATACCGACAAAGACCGTTCCCAAAACGCTTGATGATCAGCGCGCACGATAAGCCTGAGTGTAAGCGGCTAGCGAAGTCTCCTTGACCCCTACACCGTTTAGCGATCCGCGTTAGGAGACGGTTGACAGGTCAAGGTTCCAGCGGTGCGGCAAGAGTGAGGATATGTCGCTGGCTTTTTGAATAGGCAAACGCGTGAGCACATCTTTGAGATAAAGATACGGATGGTGTCCATTGAGCTTGGCGGATTGAATAAAGCTCATGATCGCTGAGGGCTGCCGCGCGTTCTCCGGCGCGCAGGGAGCCGACGAATAATCAGTTTCATCTCCCAATTGCCTCCGGTTTTATTTGATTTTCAATCCAATTGTTATCGATGGGAAGGTAGGCGTTATCGAAGTAGCGGACGAGGGCATTCCAGCGTTTGAGATTGTAATCCAGTTCCTTGGCAATGGCGGACCACTCCGGTACCATCTGGCGTTGACTCTGCATCCACGCATGCAGCATGTCGGCAATCGGTTTTGCGCACGCCATGCGAATTTTCCGCCATTCTTTGGACGTGAGGGTGAGGACCTCCCGTTCAATATCGTAGAGGGCCGTAAAGAATTTCCAGCTTGCTCGGCAATCTAGATTTGATTGGCGATTGGCAGATCAAAGAATTTTCGGCGTGCGTGTGCCATGCCGCCGATTGTCAAAATGCCCTGCTGGAATCCTTTTTTGTAGTCACCATAATCGTCGCAAATCAGACTGACATTCCAGTCGCCAAGGAATTTCTGGCGTATTCTTCTGCCCGACTTTTGGCAAAGTCATAAACGACGACCCGCAGAGGAGAGAAACGTGTGCTCGCAGAGGCCCACAGATAGCCACGGTGGTCTTCTTGTTACCCGTACTCAACATGGGCAGCGGTGTTTCATCGGCGTAAAGAACCTCTTCGCGCAACATTTCAGCGCGCAGCGCAACCCCCCAATACCTACCCAAGCACCCAGGGTTGAAATTGGCAACGACAAACGGACGCGCCCGAAGATACTGATTTGCCGGTATAAAGGGGGGGGGATGATAGGCATACCCGGCCACCAGCGCCTGAGCCAGCAGTGCTGCAGCGGGAATGCCTTCCTCAATCACTTGGGCCGGGAGAGGTGCCTGAATCAATGTCTCACAGCTCGCACAAGCCCATTGCCCGCGAACATGACGTTCGACGCTGAATGCGCCTGGCGTATAGTTAAGTTTCTCACTGATATCCTCGCCAATGCGTTGTAGTTGGCAGCCATAACGGCAAGTCAAGTTGTCTGGTTCGTGGCAAATTTCAATACTCGGAAATTATGAGGTCGAGTACGAAGAATCGTGCACTACGCTAAGCTGCGCGCTGGCCGCGCTACGACTTTGCCGGGCCGCA
>NZ_JAAOZT010000020.1 GCF_011947285.1 Glaciimonas immobilis
TTCGACCTTCAAGGGAGATTGCAGGGAGGTAAAGGATAACGGCAAGTCACTGGTACAGGTGAAAGATTGATCCGACCGCCTGTAGCGGCTATCTATACTGACGATTGCCTGACGTACGCTACCTCGGATGGCGGCTCGGGGGAGAGCTGGAAATTATCCGCTAATCCATCCACTCAACGAACTCTCTTGCTTGCTCAATCAGTAAATCAGCCTGTTCACTATCAGTCAGGTCACCGGTGTATTCAGCCATTTTCCGAATGTCATGTGCGCGATTAAACGTTCACCCGAATTCGGCGGGGACAAGGCCGGTTTTAACCAGATGCAGCCCAAATGCAGCGATCAATCCAATAGGGGTTTTACCAACCATCGGATCGCTGCCAGGCAATATTTGAAGTAAAGCGGCTTTGGCAGCATCAAATATTGCATAGTAAGCACGGTTGCATGCGCCGTCGATATCGCCAGCATTGCGCAATAATTGTGCTGACTCAAGGGCACGACCAGCTTTACATATCAAATCTTTTGGCACCGTGGCGTTCACTCGATGATGATGCCATCGCGCGCAATATTTTTTAGCAAAAACGGATTTCTGTAGGTGTCGGGACTTGCCCATTCATCCTCCCATACAGGAATTGCCTCAACACGAATACCGGTATCGAGCATGACATCAAATGCCATGTCAGAAAGCGCCATTTTCGTCGCTACGAACTGGCCGTGTGCCCCTGAAAGTAAAACCGCAATATCTGCATCACTGTCTGACAGGAAACTGCCTCTTGCCCGGCTTCCAAACAATATGGCACCCTGTATAGGAAACACGGCAGTGACTTTTTCCATAAAGGCTTTGACTGTCGCAGCTGTCGCCACATCAAGCGGATGATTTTCCAATGTCTGCATGTGCGTTTTCCCTACAATATTGCACTAATCAAGTATCTGAACATCGCAATTCTATCGCGCCAAACATGATCGCACAAACAAAAACGGCACCGGAAAAATTTCTCCGGTGCCGTTTCCTACAAGAACAACATCAAAGCATTATGCTTCGCCGTCAGTCGTACCCAGTGTTTCTGCCGCGTGTACTTCTGCTTCAGCCTGAAGATTGCGCGCTTGTTGCTCAGACTGCAGCAACGCCGTGCGCTCTTCCGCTTCCCACGTTTCTTTTTCTTTGCGTGCACGGTGGAATGCCAGACCCGTACCAGCCGGAATCAGACGTCCAACGATAACGTTTTCTTTCAGACCGCGCAGACCATCGCGTTTGCCCATAATCGCAGCTTCGGTCAGAACACGTGTAGTCTCCTGGAACGATGCAGCGGAAATGAACGAGTCAGTCGACAACGATGCCTTTGTGATACCCAGCAATACGTTTTCGTAGGTTGCAGGGATCTTGCCAGCCGCAACAACGCGGTCGTTTTCATCTAGCAACTCTGAACGCTCAACCTGTTCACCAGTGATGTAATTAGCATCGCCAGCATCAACGATCTGAACGCGACGCAACATCTGACGGACGATCACTTCAATGTGCTTGTCATTGATCTTCACACCCTGCAGACGGTACACGTCCTGTACTTCGTCAACGATATAACGTGCCAACGCTTCGATACCCAACAGGCGCAGAATGTCTTGTGGATCGGCCGGGCCGTCAACAATCATTTCACCCTTATTCACTACTTGACCGTCATGGACCAGCACTTGTTTGTCCTTGGTAATCAAGAACTCATGCTTATTGCCGTCCATGTCTGTGATTTCCAGACGTTGTTTACCCTTGGTTTCCTTACCGAATGCAACGGTACCGGTAACCTCAGCCAACATACCGGCATCCTTCGGCGAACGGGCTTCAAACAGCTCGGCAACACGCGGCAGACCACCGGTGATGTCACGTGTTTTTTGCGATTCAGTCGGGATACGTGCCAGTACTTCACCAACGTGTACTTGCTGACCGTCTTTCACGGTAATCAGCGCACCAACCTGGAAACCAATCGTCACAGCGTGTTCAGTGCCGGAGATCTTCACTTCTTGTTCTTGTTCGTTCAACAATTTAACTTGCGGACGAACGGTTTTGGTTACAGAACCGCGACGTTTAGCATCGATAACAACCAATGTTGACAGACCGGTTACTTCATCGATCTGACGTGCAACGGTCGAACCTTCTTCAACATTCTCAAACTTCACAGTACCGGTGTACTCGGTAATGATCGGACGTGTCAGAGGATCCCATGTTGCCAATGTTGCGCCAGCCTTGATCGTCATACCATCGTTGACGATCATGGTTGCACCGTACGGTACTTTATGACGCTCACGCTCACGACCATGGTCGTCGGTAATCAGCACTTCGCCCGAACGGGAAATAACGATCAGCTCGTTTTTACCGTTAGTGACGTAACGCATGGTTGCCGTAAAGCGCACGATACCGTTCGACTTGGCTTCAACACTTGACGCCACTGCTGCACGGGATGCCGCACCACCAATGTGGAACGTACGCATGGTCAGCTGTGTACCTGGCTCACCAATTGACTGCGCCGCGATAACACCGACTGCTTCACCGGCATTGACCAACGAACCGCGACCCAGATCACGACCATAACATTGTGCGCACAGGCCATAGCGTGTGTCACATGTCAGTGGTGTGCGAACCTTGACTTCATCGATACCCAGACGTTCGATTTCTTCGACTGAATCTTCATCCAGCAAAGTACCGGACTCGTACAACGTCGCCTGAGTTTCAGGATTAACGATGTCAGTCGCAGCAACCCGACCAAGGATACGGTCGCGCAACGCTTCGATGACTTCACCACCTTCAACCATTGCCTTCATGACAGCACCGTTCGATGTGCCGCAATCATCTTCGATCACAACCAAATCTTGGGTAACGTCAACCAGACGACGTGTAAGGTAACCTGAGTTCGCTGTCTTCAATGCCGTATCGGCCAGACCTTTACGTGCACCGTGGGTCGAAATAAAGTACTGCAAAACGTTCAGACCTTCGCGGAAGTTCGCGGTAATCGGCGTTTCAATAATCGAACCATCCGGTTTCGCCATCAGACCACGCATACCGGCCAGCTGACGAATCTGTGCTGCAGAACCACGCGCACCGGAGTCGGCCATCATGTAAATGGCGTTGAACGATTCTTGTGTGCCTTCGGTGCCGTCGCGGCGAACCACGTCTTCAACCTTCAGCTGTTCCATCATGGCCTTGCCGACGTCATCACCGGCTTTGCCCCAGATATCGACAACTTTGTTATAGCGCTCGCCGGCAGTTACCAAACCGGACGAATATTGCTGTTCGATCTGTTTGACTTCTTGCTCGGCTGCAGCGATCAGTGTCACCTTTTGCGGCGGTACCAACATATCATCGACGCAAATCGAGATACCGGCACGCGTCGCCAGACGGAAACCAGACTGCATCAACTGATCGGCGAAAACCACCGTCGCACGCAGACCGCACTTGCGGAATGATGTGTTGATCAGCTTTGAAATTTCTTTCTTCTTCAGCGCACGGTTAAGTACGGTGAACGGCAGACCTTTAGGCAGAATTTCTGACAGGATCGCACGGCCGACAGTCGTTTCATAACGCTTGATGGTCTTGACGAACTCGCCCGTTACCAGATCCTTCGGGTACTCGGTAATACGCACGGTGACACGGGTTGTCAGTTCGACTTCCTTGTTGTCATACGCACGAATTGCCTCAGACACGTCTGGGAACATCATGCCTTCGTTCTTGCCGTTGATCTGTTCACGCGTTGCGTAGTACAGACCCAGCACGATATCTTGCGAAGGTACGATCGACGGTTCGCCGTTCGATGGGAACAGAATGTTGTTCGACGCCAGCATCAGCGTACGCGCTTCCATCTGGGCTTCGATTGACAAAGGAACGTGGACCGCCATTTGGTCACCGTCAAAGTCGGCGTTAAACGCCGCGCAGACCAACGGATGCAACTGAATCGCTTTACCTTCGATCAGGACCGGCTCAAAAGCCTGGATACCCAAACGATGCAGTGTTGGCGCACGGTTCAGCATGACCGGATGTTCACGGATCACTTCTTCCAGAATGTCCCACACTACAGAAGTCTGATTTTCAACTTCCTTCTTGGCTGCCTTGATGGTGCTGGCGATACCCATTACTTCGAGCTTGTTGAAAATGAATGGCTTGAACAATTCCAACGCCATTAATTTCGGCAAACCGCACTGATGCAATTTCAGTTGTGGACCAACCACGATGACCGAACGACCAGAGTAATCGACGCGCTTACCCAACAAGTTCTGACGGAAACGACCGCCCTTACCCTTAATCATCTCAGCCAATGACTTCAACGGACGCTTGTTAGCACCAGTCATGGCTTTACCGCGACGACCGTTATCCAGCAACGAATCGACGGCTTCCTGCAACATCCGCTTTTCATTGCGCGTAATGATTTCTGGTGCGCGCAATTCCATCAGGCGCTTCAGACGATTATTACGGTTAATGACGCGGCGATACAGATCGTTCAAATCAGAAGTAGCGAAACGACCACCATCCAGCGGTACCAGCGGACGCAATTCCGGCGGCAACACTGGCAATACTTCCATGATCATCCAGTCCGGCTTGATACCCGAACGCTGGAACGCTTCCAGCACTTTAAGACGCTTGGAGTATTTTTTGATTTTGGCTTCGGACTTTGAATCTTTCAGGTCCTGACGCAAAGTCTCGGCTTCACGATCGATATCAATCGCGCGCAACAATTCACGGATACCTTCGGCGCCCATGAATGCGGTGAAATCGTCGCCGTATTCTTCGTACTTGGCAGCAAAGTCATCTTCAGACATGATCTGGCAACGCTTCAGCGGCGTCATGCCCGGATCGGTGATGACGTAGGCTTCAAAGTACAGTACGCGTTCGATATCCCGCAACGTCATGTCGAGGACCATACCCAGACGTGACGGCAGCGATTTCAGGAACCAGATATGTGCGGTTGGCGATGCCAGCTCAATGTGGCCCATACGCTCACGACGCACTTTTGCCAGCGTGACTTCAACGCCACACTTTTCGCAGATGACACCGCGATGCTTCAGACGCTTGTACTTACCGCAGAGGCATTCGTAGTCTTTGATTGGGCCAAAAATCTTGGCGCAAAACAGACCGTCGCGCTCTGGCTTGAAGGTACGATAGTTGATGGTTTCTGGCTTTTTGACTTCGCCGTAAGACCACGAACGGATTTTATCTGGCGACGCGAGTCCAATTTTGATCGCGTCGAATTGTTCATTTTGCTGAACTTGCTTGAATAAATCGAGCAGTGCTTTCATGTATCACTCCAGGTTGGCGTGAAAAAACTAAATTCTTTTGTTAGTGCAGTGGATTGTTTCTCTCATTTTTCACAAATGAGGGGACAATTTTCACCGACCTTTTAGCTGCTGGCTGAATCAGTTGTGGGACAGTGTCATTTGGCACCTTTCGGTGCCGCATGAACCTGTCCCGGCTTGACTCAAAAGCGTGGATCAAAACCGAAACCGCTTAGTCGCGATCCAGATCCATATCGATACCCAGCGAACGGATTTCTTTCAACAACACGTTGAAAGATTCCGGCATACCGGCTTCGATAACATGGTCGCCCTTGACCAGATTTTCATAGACCTTGGTACGACCGTTAACGTCATCTGATTTAACTGTCAGCATTTCTTGCAGTACATACGATGCGCCGTACGCTTCCAATGCCCACACTTCCATCTCACCGAAGCGCTGACCACCGAACTGCGCTTTACCACCCAACGGCTGCTGAGTTACCAGCGAGTAAGGACCGGTAGAACGTGCATGCATCTTGTCATCGACCAGATGGTGCAGTTTCAGGTAATGCATGTAGCCGACAGTGACACTACGCTCAAACGCTTCACCGGTACGACCGTCATACATCGTGACCTGATTCTTCGATGGCGTCATGCCCAACTGCTTGGCAATTGCATCCGGATACGCCAGATTCAGCATACGGTTGATTTCGCCTTCGTTTGCACCGTCAAATACTGGCGTTGCAAAGGTCACACCTTTTTTCAGGTTGGCAGCCAGACGCAGGATCTCGTCGTCGCTCATGCTGTCCAGATCTTCAACTTTGCCCGATTCGTTATAAATCGTGTTGAGGAACTGACGCAGCTCGGCAATCGCGGTTTGCGCCTTCAGCATTTCGCCGATACGCAGACCAAGACCCTTAGCGGCCCAACCCAGATGGACTTCCAATACCTGACCGATGTTCATCCGTGACGGAACGCCCAGCGGATTCAATACGATGTCAGCTGGCGTACCATCTGCCATGTGCGGCATGTCTTCGATCGGCAGAATGCGGGAGACCACACCCTTGTTACCGTGACGACCCGCCATTTTGTCGCCAGGTTGCAGACGACGCTTAACAGCCAGGTAAACCTTGACCATTTTTTGTACGCCGGGCTGCAACTCATCGCCCTGGGTCAGCTTCTTACGCTTTTCTTCAAACGCCAGATCAAACTGATGACGCTTCTCTGCGATCGATTCCTTGATGGCTTCGAGCGAAATAGCAGTAGGATCATCCGAAGGACGAATATCGAACCAATGGTATTTATCCAGGTCGGCCAGGTATTCCTTGGTCAACTTGGCGCCTTTGGCCAACTTCTTCGGACCACCGTTGACGACCTTGCCGATCAACATACGTTCCAGACGTTCGAAGGCATCGCCTTCAACAATCCGCAACTGATCGTTCAGGTCGAGACGATAGCGCTTCAGTTCGTCATCGATAATCTGCTGTGCACGTTTGTCACGGACAATACCTTCACGCGTAAACACTTGCACGTCAATCACCGTACCGACCATACCCGAAGGCACGCGCAGCGATGTATCTTTAACGTCTGATGCTTTTTCACCAAAAATCGCACGCAGCAGTTTTTCTTCTGGTGTCAGTTGTGTTTCACCTTTAGGTGTAACTTTACCAACCAATGTATCACCAGCTTCAACTTCTGCACCGATGTACACAATCCCTGCTTCATCCAGACGCGCCAACTGATTTTCAGCCAGGTTCGAGATGTCGCGGGTAATTTCTTCAGCGCCCAGCTTGGTGTCACGTGCAACAACCGACAACTCTTCAATGTGAATCGACGTGTAACGGTCATCGGCAACCACTTTTTCGGAGATCAAAATCGAGTCTTCAAAGTTGTAACCATTCCATGGCATAAACGCCACGAGCATGTTTTGACCCAGCGCCAATTCACCCAGGTCAGTCGATGCACCGTCAGCGATCACATCAAGCTTGGCGACGCGATCACCCACTTCAACGATAGGACGCTGGTTGATGTTGGTATTTTGATTCGAGCGGGTGTATTTGATCAGGTTGTAAATATCAACACCGACTTCACCAGCCAACGCTTCTTCGTCGTTGACACGAATCACTACACGACCAGCATCGACGTAATCAACGATACCGCCGCGCAACGCTTGCACTGTAGTGCCAGAGTCAATCGCCACAGTGCGCTCAATACCGGTACCGACCAATGCTGTTTCCGGGCGCAGGCAAGGAACTGCCTGACGCTGCATGTTGGCACCCATCAACGCACGGTTTGCATCATCGTGTTCAAGGAACGGAATCAATGACGCCGCTACCGAAACCACCTGACCAGTTGCCACGTCCATGTATTGAACGCGTTCTGGCGATACCAGAATTGTTTCACCCGCTTCACGCGCCGAAACCAGTTCGTCCGATAACTTGCCCGATTTGTCGATAGTCGCATTCGCCTGAGCGATGATGTAACGACCTTCTTCAATCGCGGACAAGAAATCGACCTGCTCAGTGATCTTGCTATCAACAACCTTGCGGTATGGTGTTTCAAGGAAACCGTACTCATTCAGCCGCGCATACAGCGCCAATGAGTTAATCAGTCCAATGTTCGGACCTTCCGGTGTTTCAATCGGGCACACACGACCATAGTGAGTTGGATGTACGTCACGCACTTCAAAACCAGCACGTTCACGCGTCAGACCACCGGGTCCAAGTGCCGAAATACGGCGCTTGTGGGTGATTTCTGACAATGGATTGGTTTGATCCATAAACTGTGACAATTGCGACGATCCGAAGAACTCACGGATTGCGGCCGAAATCGGCTTGGAGTTGATCAGATCATGCGGCATCAAATTGTCAGCTTCAGCCTGGCCCAGACGTTCCTTGACCGCACGCTCAACCCGCACCAGACCGGCACGGAATTGATTTTCTGCTAATTCACCGACGCAACGCACCCGACGATTACCCAAGTGATCAATGTCATCGACTTCGCCGCGACCATTGCGTAGCTCAACCAAGATTTTTATGACAGCTAATACATCTTCGTTCGAGAGCGTCATCGCGCCAGTCAGCTCATCGCGACCGATACGACGATTGAACTTCATACGACCAACAGCCGACAGATCGTAACGATCTTCGTTGTAAAACAGGCCGTTGAACAGCGCTTCAACTGAATCTTCAGTTGGCGGTTCGCCAGGACGCATCATGCGATAGATAGCGACTTTAGCAGCCATCTGATCGTTAGTATCGTCACTGCGCAGCGTTTGCGAAATGTATCCGCCCTGATCCAGATCATTGGTGTACAAAGTCTGGATAGTAGCAATATCCGCTTCACGCAATTTTGCCAACAACTCTTCAGTCAACTCGTCGTTTGCGTTAGCAACGACTTCACCAGTGTCTTCATCAACGATGTTGCGTGCCAATACACGGCCCAACAGATAGTCTTCAGGAACGTTAATACTCTTGATACCAGCAGCTTCGATGTCGCGCACATGCTTGGAATTGATCCGCTTGTCTTTTGCGACCAATGGATTACCAGCTTTGTCCAGGATATCAAAACGCGCAACTTCGCCGCGCAAGCGCTCAGCGACAAATTCCATCTCTGCGCCTTCAGTACGCAAAGCGAAATTATCGAAGACGAAGAAGTTAGCCAGAATCTGCTCGACCGACATACCGATGGCTTTAAGCAGAATCGTGACAGGCATCTTACGACGACGGTCAACACGGAAAAACAGGATGTCTTTAGGATCGAATTCGAAGTCAAGCCATGAACCGCGGTAAGGAATAATACGAGCGGAAAATAGCAATTTACCGGAAGAGTGCGTCTTGCCGCGGTCATGTTCAAAGAACACACCAGGCGAGCGATGCAACTGCGACACGATAACGCGCTCAGTACCGTTAATGACGAACGAGCCGGTAGTTGTCATCAAAGGCAATTCGCCCATGTAGACTTCTTGCTCTTTCATTTCTTTAACAACTGGCTTGGTTGGCGATTCTTTATCAAGAATAACCAGACGCACCTTGGCACGCAGAGGCGACGCGAACGTCAATCCACGTTGTTGGCATTCCTTGACGTCGAACGGTGGATCACCGAGGACGTATGACAGGAATTCGAGACGCGCAAAACCATTGTGCGAAACGATAGGAAAGATGGACGAAAAGGCAGATTGCAAGCCTTCATTTTTGCGTTGGGACGGTACTTTGTCTTGTTGCAAAAAGCCCAGATACGACTCGAGCTGGGTCGCCAGCAGGAACGGAACTTGATGAACATTCGCACGTTTCGCAAAAGATTTGCGAATGCGTTTTTTCTCAGTAAATGAGTAATGCATGGACACTCCGTGAGTGACTGAAAGGATAGAGAATTCAGGATTCGATAAGTTTGATAGCTGGATCGGGCAACTCACAATAACTGTCAGCCGCTTAGATTAGCCATAAAACCCAACTGCTACGAAACCTCAAGTCTCAGCCCTTCGAGCTTGGCTGCAAAGAACGCTTTAACCCGGTTAATACTGAACCTGGTGACTCGATCTGATCGAACGAGTAAGCTTATAACAACAATAAAATTGAAAACGACAAAGGAGCCAAAGCCGAACCCCCAATTCCGGGGATTCTGCACTTTGACTCCTGCATCTCCTTGGCGGAGACGCACTGTGAAATCAGAATTACTTGATTTCCGCTTTCGCGCCTGCTTCAACCAATTTCTTCTGTGCCGCTTCAGCATCTGCTTTAGAGACCGCTTCTTTAACTGCCTTCGGTGCGCCATCAACCAGGTCTTTAGCTTCTTTCAAGCCAAGACCAGTGATTTCACGTACCGCTTTAATTACGCCAACTTTGTTCGCGCCGAATTCAGTCAGGATAACTGTGAATTCAGTTTGCTCTTCAGCAGCAGCAGCGCCACCGCCAGCAGCGCCGCCAGCAACAGCAACAGCTGCAGCCGAAACGCCAAACTTCTCTTCGAATGCCTTAACCAGGTCATTCAATTCCATAACGGTCAGGGCGCCAACTGCGTCCAGGATTGCGTCTTTGTCAAGTGCCATGTGAAACTCCTAAATTTATTTGATAACAACATCTGATTAGTACTAACGCTGAAAAAAGCGTCGAAGCGCTACTTAAACTATTACAAATTAAGCGGCGACTTCTTCGACTGCAACTTCGCCAACAACAACGCCGGCGTCGGCTTCTTTTTTCGCTGCCAAAGCAGCTAAACCACGCACAAATCCGGAAATCGGAGCTTGCATCATGCCCACAACCTGGGCCAGCAAAACTTCACGACTAGGGATACTTGCCAACGCTACGACAGCCGCTTTATCAAGCGATTTGCCAGCGAAGCTACCCGCTTTGACGACCAGTTTGTCGTTGGTTTTTGCAAAGTCAGCGATGACTTTAGCAGCAGCAACGGCATCAACCGAGATCGAATAGATCAACGGACCGGTCATTTCATTTGCGAGTTCAGCAAAAACGGTACCTTCAACGGCACGTCGAGCTAATGTATTTTTCAATACACGCAGGAACACACCTTGGGTACGCGCATTGGCGCGCAGTTGCGTCAAGTGACTAACCTGGATGCCACGGTATTCGGCCAAGACGATAGTCTGCGCAGCTTTCACTTTCGCAGATACTTCGGCTACAACGGCCTTTTTGTCATTCAGATTGAGACTCAAGATCAACCCTCCATTAATGATGCTCAGTAACTACATAGCCGCAATTGGCTACTCACCTCACATCGGTTCGAACACGGCGTCCGAAGTTAGGAGTTCAGTACCAGCGCGCTATAAATAACGCAGCAGTGTTGAGACTACAAAACTTGTTCGGGTGCACCATCTGCGCTGGGTACCGGACGACTTTGACTGCCGCCCGACATTTTTAACTTTGTGCATCAACTTGCATGCACGCCGCCCAACGGTCTTTGATTGTCTGAACTGACATCATTATTACGATGTCAATCCAGCCCAAAGATTTGCCGGAGTCGCCAGCGCTGTACAATTGCACAATCGCGGCACCCTCAGGACTTGATTCAGCTATTAAGCAACCAGGCTTGCTTGCTCAACACGGATGCCAGCACCCATAGTTGACGACAACGAAACCTTACGCAGGTAAACACCCTTGCTGGTTGTTGGCTTAGCTTTAGCTAATGCGTCGATCAGCGCCAACAGGTTCGATTTCAGATCAGCATCGCTGAACGATTTACGACCGATAGTTGCGTGAATGATACCGCCTTTGTCAGTACGGTATTGTACTTGACCAGCTTTTGCATTTTTAACTGCAGTAGCGACGTCAGGCGTAACAGTACCGACTTTCGGGTTAGGCATCAGGCCACGTGGTCCCAGGATTTGACCTAGTGTACCAACGATACGCATGGTATCTGGCGAAGCGATAACGATATCAAAAGGCATGTTACCGGCTTTGATTTGCTCAGCCAGATCTTCCATACCAACGATATCTGCACCAGCTGCTTTAGCTTGTTCAGCTTTTTCACCAGAAGCAAAAACAGCAACACGCACGCTTTTACCTGTACCAGCTGGCAATACTACGGAGCCACGTACAACTTGATCCGATTTTTTTGCGTCAACGCCCAATTGGACGGACACATCGATCGATTCGTTGAACTTAGCAGTTGCGCATTCTTTGATCAATACGATGGCGCTATCAAATGGATAAGCCTTAGTGCTGTCAATTTTTGCTTTGATCGCTTTTACGCGTTTAGTTAACTTAGCCATTACAGACCCTCTACCGTGATACCCATTGAACGAGCGGAACCGGCGATAGTACGCACGGCAGCTTCCAGATCAGCACCAGTAAGGTCGGGCTTCTTCTGAGTAGCGATGTCTTCTGCTTGTTGACGAGTAATCGAACCGACTTTGTCGGTGTGCGGCTTAGCCGAACCCTTGGTGATACCAGCAGCTTTTTTGATCAAAATAGTTGCAGGAGGTGTCTTCATGATGAAAGTGAAGGACTTATCCGCAAATGCTGTGATCACAACTGGAATTGGCAGACCCGGCTCTACACCTTGGGTCTGTGCGTTAAACGCTTTACAGAATTCCATGATGTTAAGGCCGCGCTGACCCAGTGCTGGACCAATCGGAGGGGATGGGTTTGCTTTACCAGCTGGAACTTGCAGCTTGATAAAACCAATAATTTTCTTTGCCATGATGGCTCCTGCGTTGATTGAGTGTTAGCGCCTTTTCGATCAGTATCCTGACTTAGTTGGGCTCCTCTCTTACTAATTTTGTTATTAATTACAACGAATCCGTAAATTTTGACAACTTACCGCGCTTCGTTTGGCGCGCCCTGCAAATTCTTATTCTGCAAATTTTTCAATGCTTCAGCCTTAACTACATGCCTCTATTGCAATTTTTGCATTTAACGATGACTGCAGCCGTCCTATATGGGGACACAATCAGACTTTTTCAACCTGACCAAATTCCAGCTCGACTGGTGTAGCACGACCAAAAATGGTGACCGTCACGCGTACGCGCGATTTTTCGTAGTTCACTTCTTCGACGTTGCCATTGAAATCTGTGAACGGACCATCTTTGATACGGACTAACTCGCCGACTTCGTACAATACTTTTGGACGTGGCTTTTCGACGCCATCCTGCATTTGCTGCATGATCTTATCGACTTCATGCTGCGGAATAGGCGTTGGCTTGTTTGACTTGCCACCGATAAAACCCGTTACTTTGTTGGTATTCTTTACCAGATGCCATGTTTCATCCGTCATTTCCATCTCAACCAGTACGTAACCTGGGAAGAAACGACGTTCAGTTACGGACTTCTGGCCATTTTTTACTTCAATGACTTCTTCAGTTGGCACCAGAATCTGGCCAAACTGGTCTTGCATACCGGCACGTTCCGCACGCTCGGTGAGCGCACGCATCACGCTTTTTTCCATACCAGAGTAAGCGTGCACCACATACCAGCGCTTCTTGCCCATAGGCGCAGACGCCGGCGTCGTTACTTCGACCGGCGTTGCTTGTGCGTCGTCTTGTGTGCTTTCGCTCATTATTATTTCCAACCCAGAATCACGTCGTACAACAAAACCTCAAGGAGCTTATCGGTGCCCCACAGGAAAATTGCCATTACCAGAACAAATACGAATACGATTGCAGTAATTTGCATCGCCTCTTTGCGGGTAGGCCAGACTACTTTTTTGGTTTCGCGGATTGCTTCTTTGGCGAAAGTCAAAAAGCCACGGCCTTGCGTAGAGGTCCATGCTAATGCAATTGCCACGATCAAACCGGCAACTAGAACACTTGCACGTACCAGGCTTGGTTTGTCCGACAAAAAATAAAAGCCGACTATGCCGGCAACGACAGCTAATACTGCCAGTACTACTTTGAGCTTGTCGCCGGATGGGCTGACTGTTTGCACAGGGTGGTTAGACATACTTGGATTTATACTTTCAGTACCCTACACCAGAATCGGTGGCAGGGGCGGAGGGCATCGAACCCCCAACCTCCGGTTTTGGAGACCGGCGCTCTGCCAATTGAGCTACACCCCTAACGCTTACACTTGATGAGTTTTTTGGCTTAACAACTCACTTCACTACAAAACTTTACTTTACTTTACAAACTTAGATAAACAACGTTTGCTTACTTCTTTATAACGACATGCCGTTGAGACATCAACGCCGCAAGACGGAAAAATCCAAACTTGCGGCGCGCTAACTAACTTATTGTGGATCTGGCAGGATCTTGGCAACCACACCCGCACCAACAGTACGCCCACCTTC
>NZ_JAAOZT010000021.1 GCF_011947285.1 Glaciimonas immobilis
CAGCAACGTCTGGCTGCTCTGGCGCAGCAACATGGGGCGCTGGAGGCGGCCGACAACGATGCGATCATCCACCGACTGGCGACCCAACAATCGGCGCTGGCTGGTAGCGGCGGCAATGTCGCCGACAACACGTTTGCGGAATTTAGCGCGCCGCATCTGCTGCTGGCCAGCCCGGCGGGCATCGCGACCTCGACGCCACAATCGACGCATATTGCTAGCGGTGAACAGATCGCGCTGACCAGCGGCGAGAGCCTGAGTTTATCGGTCGGACAACGGTTGATCGCGAATGTAAAAAACGGGATTCGGCTGTTTGCGTATAACGCGGGGATGAAAATGCTGGCCGCCAGCGGGGACATTCAACTCTCGGCGTTGAAAGATAGCGTTAACATTTTAGCCAGACTTAACATTACCCACACCGCCACGCAGATCACCATCAACGCCAAAGAAGAAGTCTGCATCAATGGCGGTGGCAGCTATAGCCGTTGGAATGCCAGCGGGATGAACAGCGGCACCAAAGGTAGCTGGACCGCCCATGCCGCCGGGCATTCGATGGTCGGGCCCGATAGCCTGCCGGTGGAGTGGCCACAGTTTCCGCAGGCGGTCTGTAAGGAATGTGAAAAAGCGGCACGGGCGGCGGGAACACGCCTCGGCTCCCCTCCCTTTTAATTTTTTAGAAAGCAAAATTATCATGTTTTACGGCGTTGATTCACACCATCCCAATTTGCTGCGCCAGATCGAAGCGACGCTGGTCACGCTGACAGAGAAACATCAAAATATCACGACCAAGATTTTAATTAACGGCACTTTTGATGATGAGTTAGGCCTACACCTGTTTAACCAAAGTAAAAGACCACCGGCCGGTATCGTCTCGCTTTACGAAAATTCCGTATTGAGCGATCTGGAAGAATGTGCGCCCTTTTTGCTTTCCGCCGACTCGCCGCGCCTGCCCCGATTATTAGAACGCAGTGACGGCGTTCCGATGTTCAGCATCCTGCAAAGTCCACTGACAATACACGGATTGCAACGCCACTTCTCCGCGTTCCTGCAAGTACGTACGCCGTCCGACGGTCGGTGTTTTCCGCTCGCTTTTTCGGACACCACCTGTAGCGAGGATATTCTGCAAAACCTGAATGAGAACCAACGCAACGCTTTTTGCGCAGGCTTTGCAGCGTGGCATCTGGTCAACCGCGAAGGCAAACTGACGACCATCAACGGGACCTGCTTTGATGCAGCATCCTACGCGCCGCCAGCGCTCGGCGATGCAAACGCGATCAACATCACCGATAAGCAATTTGCCGGATTAATCGATAGCGGCGAAGCAGATTACATCCTGCGGCAATTGTTTGAAAATTCCCCTTCGTCAGTCAAGGACCACATATCGTCCGTGACCTTCCACCAAATCCGTCAGTTATTACCGGAATTGAACAAACGAGAATTAACACAGGAAGAAGAGCGCTACACGTTGATTGCAGAAGCAATCCGACTCCCGGATTTTTATAAGGCTTTGGATATGTTGGATACAGTCCAGAAACTACGCGCCTCGTCCGATTCGAAATAAGCAAAATAACCTTTTAAGCCATGATCAAATCCAGCGCTGCCAAACGAAGAAAACAATGCATCAACTACGCGCTGATGCTTGCCGCCGCGATGGGTATGAGCGCTTGCAGCACACCTCAAGTTATCAGCCACTTACCGCAAAATACACGCCCTCTGTTTGTGCCTACGCCATCAACAGCGGTGTCGATGTCCTGTGCAAACCATACAGACGGTTACATACATTCCTATGGCGTACAGGAACCGCTCACTATGGCAAAAAGCATCATTTATGCGCTCAACTGCCAGCCGCATGAAATGGGTGGAGGAGTGGTGGCAGCTGGATTTACGCTACCCGATCAATGGCAACCCGGCATGAAGGTCAAAGTCCGCTGGAAGCCGAATGCACGTGACTGGATAGAAAAAACCACCACGATCCGATGGTATGCCACGCCAGAAAGATTATTCGTCCACTTTTTTGCCAACGATGAAGTACGCGTTTTGTCGTCGAGTCCGTTTCCAAGAAGCACACTCCACCCCATTCTAATGAATGTCACTATCGCCCCACCCGAGGAAGAATAAATGAACGCCATAGTAAAATCCGCACCGCAGGTTATTTCCGATAATGTCGAAAACGAAATGACGCCAAACTTCGCCGAGACCTGCGCCCGCATGCGTAAAGAAGCGCGTCCCACCAAAAACATTCCATGGTGCCAGCAGTACATCAATATTGGCGTATTTTTTGACGGCACCGACAACAACCGAATTCGCGACGAACCGTTGAAGAGTCACACCAATATCGTTAAATTATTTAATGCGCATAAAAGTGCCGATGGAAAAGGATGGCTAAAGGTACCCGGACACTATCGAATTTATGTTCCTGGACTCGGCACCCGCTTCCCCGAAAACCGCGAATGGCGTGAAACGATGGAAGGCAAGGCGTTTGGCAAAGGTGGTCAGGCACGAATTTTATTCGCCCTATTAGAAGTGTATAACTCGGTATACAATGCCTTTAATAGCGACGCTCCCCTGTTTAATAATAAGGACATCGCCGCCAAACTACAACAATACACGCAAGACATCGATACCGGCGATCCCCTCCGGGATGCCCATGCACCACGTCCCGACCGCCGCAGCTGGTTTGACCCTCTCAGCAAAAAACTGGATACTGCTCTGCGCGAGGCCCGGACGAAACGCCCGTTACCACAAATCCCGCTGATCAGTCTTTCGGTCTTCGGTTTCTCACGCGGCGCGACGCTGGCACGCGCGTTTTGTTACTGGTTTAATGACTTGCTGGTGAAGGATAAAACCTTTGCCGGCATGCCCACCCGCATTGAATTTTTAGGCCTGTTCGAATGCGTGGCAAGTGTCGGGATGTCGCAGTCCGCTGCCGAAACTACGCCGGCATTCTGGGCCGATGGGCATTGGGACTGGGCCAGAGAAACGCTGCAACCGTTGCCCGACTGCGTCCGGCAAACCGTCCATTACGTCGCCGCCCATGAACAGCGCCGTAATTTTCCCGTCACGCGGGTCACAGGAAATAACGTGACCGAAGTCGTTTATCCGGGGGTCCATGCCGATCTCGGTGGCGGTTACGCACCGGGCGACCATGGACGCGGTATCGAAAAGGATAAAGGTCTGGTAAGTATGCTGTTATCGCAAGTCGCATTAGCACATATGCATCGGGCCGCGACCAAAGCGGGGGTGCCACTGGCGGCCTATTGCATCATGGCATCCGATCAAAAAGAAGACCATGCCATCCACTCCAAATTAGTCTACGCGTGGAACGACTATATGGCCGCCAGCTCCTTTAACGGCGACTATCACAGCATCATCCGCCAGCACATGACGTTGTATTACGCTTATCGGCGGCAGCGTCTGGGGAGTATGGAGCATTCGGTCGGATATTACCGCGCAACGCCGCAAGAACAACACAATATCAAGAGCTATAACGATTTACTGCGCGGCGATGTGGCGATACTGAAAGCGCGCGCGCAGTTAGCCAAAGAC
>NZ_JAAOZT010000022.1 GCF_011947285.1 Glaciimonas immobilis
GGACTGAAGGCGATGATTAAGCGTCGCAGTGCCATTGAACCAACCATTGGCCATATGAAATCGAATTCCAAGTCAGGATGTAGACATGCAAATCCTACAGGGCGAGATGCCCGGTCAAAGCGATGTCGTGGTGGCTGTGGAGCGCGCCAGAGCATGGGAATTGGGCGCCCACGTGGACAACATGAAAACCTATCAGATCTAATAGTTATCGAATATTGGTAGATTTGTTATATTCGTGCGGTGTTCAAATGAAGAAGTGGATGCTTTGAATACGAAATTTTCCTTCGATTGCGTCTTTCTAACCAAACAAAAAAATGGTCCTTCTCCGTCTTCAAGACAGCAAGTCTCTCCGTTTTTACATATTCGTAATTTTTACAACGACTGCATCGACTAATCTGCCTGATGTTTAGCTGATAAATCATGGTCGAGCGTTCCAAAGAAATGCGGGTGCCATTCTCTTTTTCAGGCTTCGCGCGATCTTCATCAATTGGAAAACTAGGTCATGGCTTTTATTGTTGGTAAGGAATGTAATGGATGCAAATATACAGTCTGTGTTGATGTATGCCCGGTGGATGCGTTTCACGAAGCCGAGAAGTTCCTAGTTATTAATCCCGACACCTGTATTTCTTGCAGCGTGTGTGCACCAGAATGTCCGGTCGATGCAATTTATGACGAATTTGATTTGCCCATCAAGCAAATTTCATATTTAGAAATAAATCGCAATTTCTCTTCTTTATATCCGGTCATATCGGCTAGCAAAGCTACGATGGTTTTCCGTAAATAACGCCTTTCAAACCTTCGAAAGATAAATAATATGCAAGTTAAATCAGATCAAATTTTCTCTTGGCTTTTATATATGCTTGAAGCTGACTTTCAAGAGTGGGAAAAATGTAGTGCTAATGAAGTTCTGCGCAGCGAACTCCGTAGTAACAGTCAGAAACTAGTAAACACCGCATACTTCGGAAATGATATTTCTGCACTAGGAGAGTTACATAAAGCATTAGCACTTATATATACACGAGAGTTCTCTAGTGCTGAGATTGGTACTATTCATTGCGAGATGCAACCGATATTCCGTGATATTGCCGCGATCTTTGAAAAAAGCATGTTCGATTATGAATTAAGTCAATTGACAGATGGCTGGCTGGAGGAGATGCCAAAAGATGGCCAAGCTTATGTGAAATGGCTAAAAAAGATAATTTCAGAACACACCTCGAGTGTGCATCCTTTATATAACGATTTCTTGGCAAATCGTGCGGAATCGAGTCATTTGGCATTTTATTTTGCCCAAGAAACTAACCTTGACCCCCGCTTCGACGACATCCTTGCCTTCTTGCAAATTGGTGTAGACGTAGAACCAAAATTAGAACTTGCTAAAAACTACTTTGATGAAATGGGCAACGGCGAACTTGCGGGTGTCCACTCTAAGATGTTCAAAACTGCTTTGCAGCAGATAGGAGTAGATGAAAAATATTTACAAGAAAATATGCTTTTAGACGCGCAAATCTCTGGGAATATTTCTGGCGCACTGGCTTTATCGCGAAGACATTATTTTAAAGCAATTGGTTATTTTGGCGTAACGGAATACTTGGCACCGCGCCGTTTCAAACATGTGGTCAATGCGTGGCGTCGTAATGGTCTGCCGGAGGTCGGGATTGCTTATCACGAATTACATATCGGAATTGATGCGGTACACGCAAATGGGTGGTTTAACAACGTAGTAGCCCCTGCTGTATCGAGTAACCCAGAAATAGGTCGTGAAATTGCGATTGGCGCTATGATCCGCCTGAATTCGTCTGAGAAATATCTAAATGCATTGTTGGCGCATTTAGAAGAGCAGTTTAATGCTACTCAAATTGCGTAAGGTGAATCATGTCTCTAAATGATAACGGTTATGCCATTATTAAAATGCCAGTGGTCAGTGAAGAAGTGAAAGCTAGTTTTGGGAATTTAGTCTTTGATCAATATATGGGCAATGGCAATCGTTACCGACGTTTCTCGCAATACAAATTGTATTTTGCAGAAAACCGCTGGCAATTTGAATTGCTACCGCACCGTCCATATATGACATTTTCTAAATACAACAAAGTAGCTGGTGGGATTCAACGTATTTATGAGCCACTGCAAGTGGATTTCACGCCCCAAGTTGAAGCGATGGCGTTAGGCTTTCCGCTACAAACGCACGACGATTGGCAGATTAATGTACATCAGTATCGCGTGCATACCCGCCCCGATCTAGCGGGCGTGACTGTACCCGAAGGCGCGCACCAGGATGGCCATGATTTCGTCGGTATTGCTGTGGTTACACGCGTAGGCATTACCGGTGCCGAAATGACGCTGTTACCTTTGGGCGGAAAAAGTGAGCCATTCTACCGTGGCACAGTGCAAGAAGGAGAGGTTGCGCTGCTAAATGATCGAAAGATGTTTCATTACGTGAACGAAATTGTTGCAATTGATGAAGTAGGTTATCGCGACATTTTTGTGGTGGCATTTTCTCGATGGGCTGATCGATGGCATGGCAAAGAGTTTGAATCCCGAGTAGTCGCCTCAGCAATTGAAACCCTTCAAAGCGATGCAATTTAACAAGGAAAAAGTGATGAGTAATTTTTCACGAGATGTATTGTTTAGCCGCATGGTCGGCCTAGTTACTCCAGCCGAACTTGAATTATTGGCCACGCGACGTGTGGCGGTACCCGGTTGTGGCGGTACCGGTTTTACCTATGCGGAATGTTTAGCTCGAATGGGTGTTGGCGGCATAAATATTGCTGATGCTGATACTTTTGGTCCGGAAAACATGAATCGCCAGTTTGGTTGTACCGTTCATACTATAGGACAAAAAAAGTCTGCTGTATTGCAAGAGCGCCTCGAATCAATCAATCCTGATATTGACGTACGAACTGTTGATTTTATTGATGAAAATAATATTCGCGCTTATCTTGATGACGTGGACGTTGTTTGCGACACCCTCGATTTTTTTGTGATCAAGCCACGGCGTCTACTTTACAAAGTAGCGCGAGAAAAAAGTATTCCTGTATTAATTTGCTGTCCCGTAGCATTTGGTGTAACTGGACATTTATTTTTACCTGATGCGATGACTTTTGAAGAATATTTCGGCATCAATGATAGCCAAACCGAAACAGAACAATTACAGCGCTTCGGCAACGGCCTTACTCCAGCTGCGCTTTACAAGGCCTACACCGATGCACCTAGCCTAGATTTTGCACATCGAAAAGTTGCATCACTTAGCGCATCATGCTTGATGGCTACGGCATGGGGTTCTAATCTAGCGCTCATGTTGCTTCTTAATCAAACGCCGGGCTTCAAACCAGTGCCTTGGTGCTATCAATTTGATATTCGTGCGGGGCTTTTTGAAGCGGTACAAAAAGACAATATGGCTGACATTGGTGCAAACCAGTAATAAAGGATTAAACCCAGCTATGCAAACCTATCGCATCCAGGATTGGGTATTTAAAGACGCTTTAGGTCGTTACGATATTGACTTGGGCGACAGCAACGCACCATGCATCACATTGAATAGCTTTGGAGTGCTGCCTCCTGTAGTGCTGGATTACGGCACTGATCGGGGAGCGCGGCATTTGAGGGAACAAGTTGCCGACCTTTATGGCGTGTCGGCTGAACAAATCGGCATTGCTCATGGTGCGCAGGAAGCACTCTACCTAATCTACCGTACTTTGGTTAAACCAGGTGATCACGTCATTACTACCGGACCCGGGTGGCAACAATCATGGGAGGCACCAAGAGCCATCGGTTGCTCAGTTTCTATCGTGCCATATGGCCTTGGCTTCAATTTCGATATTGCTGCTATCGAGGCGGTGATACAAAATAATACTCGCGCCATTGTGATCAACGCTCCGTGCAATCCAACTGGCCGTATGCTCAGCGTAACTGATCGCGCTGCGTTAGTTCGGCTCGTGGAAGAACGCGGTTTGTTTCTGATTGCCGATGAAGAATACCTTCTTGATCTGAAAGAGTCTCTGGTACACCAAAGCAATAACATAGTATCGGTTGCGAGCCTCTCAAAAATTTACGGCGCACCTGGTTTGCGTGTGGGCTGGCTTGCAGCCACGTCAGCGATTGTTCGGGATGCTATGGCTTACAAACATTTGACTACCATTTCCAATTCGACCCTGTGCGAAACCTTGGGTTCGTTAGTACTTGAGCGCCAACCGCACTATATTTTGCAATACCAAGGGCTAATGCAACAAGGTTTATTCATTTTACGGGAATGGATTCAGCACCATGCAATCTGGGTGGAGCTGGTCGAACCGGAAGGCACACCATTTGCATGGGTATATTTGAAAAGCGAAGAAACCTCGCTTGATTTTTGCCGCCGAGTTTTGAAAAACAGTCGGGTACTGTTGATGCCCGCTGAAGTATTCGGTGAAGAGAAAGGTCTGCGGATTACATTTGCGCGTGAATCCGAACAATTAAAGGTAGGGCTGGCGGGGGTATCCGCCTGCTTTGCAGATACATCCCATTCGATCGCGTGATTGTGGCAGGAGGCGAATATTGATCAGCCAACAAAGAGGAGATTATGACTGTTTTCCGTATATTTATTGATGGTCAGGCGGGTACTACCGGGCTACAAATTAGACAACGGCTAGCTGCGCACCCGCATATCAAAGTCCTCACTATTGAATACGATTTGCGTCGTGACGCCTCAGCGCGTCGCGCATTGATGGCTTCAGTGGATGTTACCGTATTGTGTCTACCCGATGATGCAGCGCGCGAAGCCGCGCAACTGGCGCAATCCGTAGGTTGTCGTGTGCTGGATGCTAGTTCGGCGCACCGTACGGTGCCTAGTTGGGTATTCGGCCTGCCTGAGCTTGTTCCTACCCAACGTGCCGCCATTGCTAGTGCACGCCAAGTGGCTAATCCCGGTTGCTATGCCACAGGTGCGATTTTACTTTTGCGCCCGCTGATTGAGCAGAAGTTGCTGCGAAGGGACACTGTGTTCTGCATCAATGCCATCTCTGGTTATACGGGAGGTGGTACTAAGATGGTGGAACAATACAAGAATGGTGGCCCGGCTTATGTAGCATACACACTAGATTTCGATCACAAACATATTCCAGAAATCCAGACCTGGGGAGACCTTAGTACTCGACCGATATTTCATCCTGCGGTAGGGAATTTTGATCAAGGCATGTTGGTGTTTATACCGGTAGTGCACGAGCCCGGTCGCAGTCAAGCGCTGCACTCTACACTGCAGCAAAGGTATGAAGGCGAGAAGTTCGTAAAAGTGCAAGGTTTTAACGTAATTGACCCTGCCGGTGTACCCATGCTCACTCCTCATGGTACCAATGGCAGCAATAATATCGAGCTGTTTGTATTAGCTAACTCGACCTATCCAGATCGCACATTATTGGTTGCTCGTCTAGACAATTTGGGCAAAGGTGCCTCTGGAGCCGCGGTGCAAAATCTTAACTTGATGCTAGGGCTTCAAGAAGATTTATGCACACATTTAGCTGCTTAAACCGCTAATCTAATCGTCTCTAATGCCACTAAATGTGCGTAACATCGCACAGGGGACTGCACGCCAAATTTCGATGTGTCTCATTATTTTGTCTGGATCATGGCCGTATGAAATTTTTTAAGTATCAAGCTTTAGGTAATGATTATTTGATTATCGAGCCAAGTTCGTTAAGCGAACCCGTTCGGCCTGAGCTAATTCGCCGATTATGCAATCGGAGATTTGGTATAGGTGCTGACGGTGTATTAATCGGACCTTGGCTCACTTCCGAGGGTGCATATGGGTTGAGAATTTATAACGCGGATGGGTCCGAATGCGAAAAAAGCGGCAACGGCTTGCGTTTGTTTGCACGCTACCTAATCGATGTAGGGCACGCCCCAGAGGAGGGACTCAGCTTATATTTGTTTCACTTAGGTGAGACCATTGAGGTAGACTTTTTACCCGTTACCAAGGCTATCCGGGTGACATTGGGCAATTATTCCTTTGGTGCAATGGCCTTAGGCGTGAATACCGAGTTACCGCAATTATGTGATTATCGACTGGAATTAGATCACGAAATATTCACTGTCTCGTACGTTTACTTGGGCAATCCACATTGCGTGGTTTGGGTCAATAAACCCAGCGCCGAATTCGCGCAAACTTGGGGACCTCGAATTAGTACTTGTTCACTATTTCCTCAAAAAGCCAATGTGCAGTTTGCCAGCGTGCAAGACCGTTCCAACATGCAGATTGAAATTTGGGAACGTGGAGCTGGTTATACGCTTGCTTCTGGCAGCAGCGCGTGTGCAGCGGCAGCTGTGGCGTATAAAGCAGGGCTCGTGGATACAACTGTGACTGTGCAAATGCCCGGCGGTGCTATGCGAGTAGACCTGCGCGCCAATCACACGATAGCACTGACCGGCCCAGCCGAATTAGTTTACCAAGCTCAAGTTATTTCTGATTTTTAAGTCATGCGCAAGCCTAATATTAGGACTAATTATGCAATGGACATATCGCCTTGCGCGGAGTGGTGATTTGCCACAAATTGTTGAAATCTACAATCAAGCTGTAAACACGCTAGAAAGTACATGCGATACCGAGCATGTTACTGAAACTTTACGTGAGGCTTGGTTTGAAAACCATCTAGCCAGCACTCGCCGCCCACTGTGGGTTGCGGAGAGCGCTGTGCTAGGGTTTTCCGGGTTGGCAGGCTATTTATCCTTTTCGCATTTTATGAATGAGCGGCCCGGCTATTTCATCACATCGGACATGGCCTTATACCTGCATCGAGACGCTCAATGTAAGGGGCTTGGTACTTTCCTTTTAAGTAACGCCATTAAAGCAGCCCCAGATTTAGGTATTGAAACGTTGGTCACTACTATTTTTTCCTCTAATACTGCCAGTGTTCAGCTGTTCAAAAAGCAGGGTTTTGAGCAGTGGGGTTACATGCCACGTGTTGCGCGACTCTGTGGTAAACAGCGCGACTTAATCATGGTAGGTCGTCGTGTTGTGTCCGATTGAATTCACTCCTGCAATTTTATCCTATAGGCTTTCTTAAACCATGCGACCTTCAGATTTTTTCCGTTTATTCTTACTCGCTGCTATCTGGGGCTCTAGCTTTTTGTTCATGCGTTTTGTAGTACCGCATGTTGGCGTAATTGCAACCTCGTTTTTCCGTGAACTGCTCGGGGCGCTGGGCTTAGGTGCGGTATTGATTGTGACACGCAGCAGTTGGAATTTTGAAGGAAAGGCCACGCGTAGCCTGCTACTAGGCGTAATTAACTCTGCAATTCCCTTCATTCTTTTTAGTTTGGCTGCACGAGTATTGCCTGCAGGTTATTCGGCTATTTTCAATGCAACTACACCGCTCATGGCCGTGATGATAGGCACGGCGTTTTTTGGTGAAAGCTTAAACTGGCAAAAAAGCTTTGGAGTGGTGTTGGGCTTGTTGGGTGTGGTTGTACTTACTAGTGTGGGACCGCTGCATTTTGGCTGGCCCGAGTTTGCTGCCACGCTGGCTTGCCTTGCTTCTGCCGCGTGCTATGGGATAGCTGGATATCTTGCACAACATTGGATTTATAAAGACGGCGATCTGGATAGCAAGTTGGTAGCTTTTGGCAGCCAAACTGGTGCCACATTATTGATGGTGCCGCTGTTTACCTATGGAGTGGTTAGTGGCAATGTCAGCATTCCGGTGCAACTACGGCAGTGGTTAGCTCTGGCTGCACTGGGATTAGGTTGTTCCACCGCTGCATACATTCTTTATTTTCGTTTGATTGCCGATATTGGCGCGCTACGCTCATCCAGCGTGACCTTTTTGGTACCTTTATTTGGCGTAGTTTTCGGAGCTGTTTTTCTGGGCGAGACGTTGTCCTTGGGCCATCTCTATGGCGGAGGTTTGATTGCCTTTGCACTTTGGCTGGTATTGCGGCGAGCGCCCCTTATTAAGCAATTAGTAGTCTCAGAAGTGAATTAGTACAACTGTTTTTCTTGTTAGAGGCAGGCCGTGAGATATTGCCGCAACTTGAACCGCCTCGCAAAAGTTTCGATCCAACTTGGGCAGTTCATAATTCATCCTGATTGGTTACGTACCTCAGAGAAGCGCAATTTTGTTCAAGGCTTGGGCTTAGTAGTCGGCCATGAATAAATCAAGAGAACGGCCTCTGGCATAGGTTGGATACGTAAAAGTAGTTGCTGAATTTGCAGGATATGGAATATTTATATTCACTTCCTTGCAACTTCTGTCGAGGTCTTTATGGGTCCGCAACCTGAAACTATGCCCTCAGAGCAACTCCTGGGTTCCCATTAATGGCGCATTTAAATCCACGCCATCCGCTGATTCAGTTGGCAGCACTGATTGTTTGGTACGCCATTGATCGCGTTGCCTCTGAGCCATTTCAGTTCAGGCGCGGGCGTCCCGCTCTGCGTCCCCGGCTGATCGCCGGTTTGCTGTATGTACAGCATCTCTATGACTTGTCGGATGAAGGAGTGGTCTGGAGTTGAGTCGAGAATCCCTACTGACAGGTGTTCACGGGCGAGACGTATTTTTGCAGATCGAACCGCCCACTCACCCCGCGCGTCTGAGTCGCCGGCGCAAGCGCCTGGGTGAAGTCGGCATGGAAGAATTGCTGGCGCAAAGCATCGAAGCGGCCAAACGGGCTGTGATCATCAAGGCCGCCAGCATCAGGCGTGTGATTGTCGACACCATGGCGATGGAAAAGGCGATTGTCCATCCGACCGACTCGCGCTTGCTGGAACGCGCGCGCTGCCA
>NZ_JAAOZT010000023.1 GCF_011947285.1 Glaciimonas immobilis
CGTTCAATCTGAGCCAGGATCAAACTCTTCAGTTTAATCTCTGTTTTGTGGCATTGCTGCCTGGCTGAACTTTTAACAGTTCTGCCATCGCTCACTCAAAATACTGACAGGCTATCTTTCTGATTTAACTCAGTCTAATATCCTATTTTCTTCTTTTGTGAACATTTAATGTTTTAAGTTATACGCCAACGACCGAAGTCGTTGCCGCTGCACTTTCATTAAACGCCCACACTTATCGGCTGTTAATTGTTAAAGAACCTGATTCTGTTTGGCGTCACACCGGAGTGTTCGCAGCACCGACAAAGCGTTTTGTTTGTCAGCAACAGAGAGATGAGATTATGTAGCATTTTACGTTTTTGGTCAACTTCTTTTTAAATCATTTCAACAACAATTTAAAACCAAATTAACGCTGACTACCTGCGTAAAACACCGCATTTACCACCTCGTTTCCGCCTCTAATTTCGCTCTCCACATCGCTTACGTTGTGTTGTTTATTTCGCGTCGTTTTCAACAGAGGCCGAACTATAGCAAGGCAGTTCACCAATGGCAAGCGGTTTTTTAAATAAAGTTTTATAGGATCATTCAAGCGCTCAAGACTCGCCCATCCATTTATATACTTTACCGCCACCCCTCCAATAAGACCAGGTACGATAACGGCATCTGGGACTAATCATTAGAGCGATAAAAGTCGGCATCACGAAACCATTGAACTCCTTCAGAAGGTGCGCGGTCTATTATCAACATAGCAGTTATAACTGCCGCGGTGAGTAGGAACACTCAAGCACAACACTTTCATCACGCAGTTGTTTAAAGCTGTACCTCACCTTGTGCAGAGTACCCAGCTACTTATCGCAGTTCAGCGTCAGTGCAAGATTCAGATTCCGATTTTACGACACAACCTTAATATCAGCTGATTATTAACCCCAATTCAACTCACCCTAAAAAGCGTGATGGTCTAGACAATCAACTTTCTAAGGAGTCACGCGATGAACATCAATCCTCTCGCTGGAAAACTGCCCCCACAGGATACTTTGGTTAACATACCGAAACTTGTTACTGCGTATTATAGTAATCGTCCAGACGTTAATATAGCGGCCCAACAGGTCAGCTTCGGGACTTCCGGGCACAGAGGCTCGTCGTTTCAGAATACGTTTAACGAGTGGCATCTGCTTGCTATTACACAATCTATCTGCGAGTACCGAAAAAGGCAAAATATCTCCGGCCCGCTATTCCTTGGGATTGATACCCATGCGCTATCGATACCGGCGGCGGCAAGTGCGTTAGAGGTATTGGCGGCAAATGGGGTGGACGTGATGCTCGCACAGGATGACGAATACACCCCGACACCGGTAATTTCTCACGCAATACTTGCCTATAATCGTGGCCGAACCACGGGTTTAGCCGATGGCATCGTTGTCACACCCTCCCATAATCCGCCCGACAATGGCGGGATCAAATACAACCTGCCAAACGGTGGTCCCGCTGACACCAGCATTACCGACTGGATTCAAGCGGCGGCAAATAATTTTATAAGAAAGGGATTACATGACGTGCGCCGGGTGCCTTTCGAAAAAGCCCTGCTAGCGCCCACAACACATCGTTACGATTATTTAAGCAATTATGTATACGACCTTGGTAATGTCATTGAAATGGAAGTTATTAAAAGCGCTGATATCCATCCCGGGGTCGATCCGCTTGGAGGAGCCGGGGTTCGCTATTGGGAGCGGATTGCCAACCGTTATCATATTGACTTGACCGTAGTCAGTAACACGATCGACCCGACATTCGGTTTTATGACACTCGACCGGGACGGGAAGATTCGCATGGATCCATCGTCACCGTACGCAATGCAACGTCTGATAGATTTAAAAAACCAGTTTGACGTCGCGTTCGGTTGCGATACTGATCATGATCGGCACGGCATAGTGACGCGGAGCAGCGGATTGATGCCCTCAAATCATTATTTAACAGTTGCCATTGATTATTTATTCCGTCATCGTCCTCACTGGCGTCACGAAGCAAGCGTAGGCAAAACCGTCGTCAGCAGTCAAATGATAGACCGCGTTTGCGCACGTTTGGGGCGAAAATTAGTAGAGATGCCGGTTGGTTTTAAATGGTTCGTAGACGGTCTTTTCGACGGCTCTATGGGATTTGGCGGCGAAGAAAGCGCTGGTGCAGCCTTTTTACGTTTGGATGGATCAGTCTGGACCACCGATAAAGATGGCATCACGGCAGCACTGTTAGCGGCAGAGATGACCGCACGGACGGGCAACGATCCCGCGCAAGCGTATCAAAAATTGACTGAAACCTTAGGCGCGCCCATTGCTAACCGCCTGGAAGCACCTGCCACGCGGGCACAAAAGGCCGCGTTGTCAGCACTCTCGCCTGAACAAATCAGTTCCACGGAGTTGGCGGGAGAAAAAATCACCGGCGTTTTGACGCGAGCGCCAGGCAATAACGCCGCAATCGGTGGCCTGAAAGTTTGCACCAAAAATGGCTGGTTTGCGGCTAGGCCATCCGGCACAGAAGAAATCTATAAAATTTATGCAGAAAGCTTTATCGACGATGCCCACCTGGAGTTAATTATCAAGGAGGCGCAGGTCATCGTCGACAGCGCTATGAGGACCCGCTAAAAATGAAATCCTGATAACTTTTGATTAAAAGGTGATGAACACTGAAATAATTTAGCACGAACTGACCTTTAGCAGGTTGGTACGCGCACCGCCATCGATGCCCGTGTTGTTTTTAAAAACAACCGTCAATAGCGCGACAATTGCGGACGTAACGCAAATCGCATTAAACTAAAAACTCTTTTATTAGTTCAGTCGTCGCATATGTTAAAAGCTCTTAGTCGATTATGGTGGCGTGGCGTCAAAAAAATAAACAAGGCGCAACAAACTCAGAACAAGAAGCTGGTTAAACAGCTTCTTGCCACCCCCGCGCCGACCAAACGTAAGTTGGTAAAATCGCCGGCAAAGAAAGTGCCCCCGGCTTCTCTGCGCGTCCAAAAAAAGACAGCCGACATTCAGTCACAACCGTTACCCGGTCGATGGTTGCCGTTTTATCACCTGTCAATAAAGGAAGGTACGGCGACACGGCGACGAATGCAATACTGGCTTTATTTACCATCGGTCGCTGCGAGCTCGCCATCCCCGCTTCCGCTGGTTGTGATGCTACATGGCTGTAACCAAAATGTAGACGACTTTGTACGCGGCACCCGCATGAACCAGCTAGCTGAGACCAAAGGATTTGCGGTACTTTATCCACAGCAATCTGCTAGCGCTCACTTAAAACGTTGTTGGAACTGGTACAACCGGGATACTCAGGCGGGCGGTGGTGACGCCAGACGCATTGCTGCAATCATCAATGTAGTGAGTGATGCCTACCCTATCGATAAAACCCGCGTCTATATTGCCGGTCTATCTGCCGGGGCGACAATGGCGTCCATTGTCGCCCTCAACTATCCCCATTTGATCACCGCCGTCGGCATCCATTCTGGGACCGTGTTCGGCGCGGGACACTCTATCATCGGCGCATATGGTGTGATGCAACGAGGATCCATCAAGAATTTTCCTGCAGCCATTAACGCTATCGTACAAAAATATCCCTTATTCCCCACGATGCCGGCCATGCTGATTCATGGCCTGAGTGACACCGTTGTGCGGCCCGTCAACGCAAAACAACTAACCCAACAATTTATAGCGCTAAATAAAGTGACGGATGCATCCCAGGTAGCCGTCACTACCAAAAGCGCTAGCGCAGCTAACAGCAGCAATCCACAAAACTCGTACAGGATGGAGGAATATTACGCTGGAGGAAAATTAGTGATTAAAGTCTGTGAAATCACGGCCTTGGGACACGCGTGGAGCGGCGGAGACGGCACGGTCAACTACAACGCCTGCGAGGGGCCCGATGCGACACACATGTTATGGGAATTTTTTAAAAGGCAACAGCGGATCGCGGTACCGTAACTTACGGCAAATGATATTTGCGAACCGCCTTTGCTAATCAGGCGGTAAATCTTTATAAAACACAACATCCTTACTTTCTATTCGCCAAACTATTGCCTATCATTAATAAATAACGCTGTTTGTTGATAGGCGCTCACCGGCCTAAGTGTGCACGTTCTGGTTATCGCTAAGCTATATCACTGCCCAGATATGGGCGATTTATTTATTCAGGTTGTCGATGTTTGTTGATGGTTTGTTGCTGAATTGACGCAAATACCGCGATATTGCGTTGCCGACCACGTTTGGGGATTGCCCGCATGTTAACATCTTTGCTTTGACCCGCACCACCCTTCATGACCTTATCCTCGCTCGCTCGTATTGCCAAAATAGTAGCCGTTGCTCACCCCGACATCTTGCTAGGCCCCGACCGGCCAGAACTCATACGCAACGAGGTTCTCGCAGACCTTCTTGAGGATACCGCGAGGCGCGTGCCCCACCAGATCGCCCTTATTTTTGGTGAGCACAGCGTTACCTATCTTGAACTCAACCTCGCAGCCGACCGCGCCGCCTCGGGCCTCATTAAGGCCGGGATAAAACCCGGCCAAATCGTCGGCCTGTGGCTACCGCGCGGTATCGATCTGTTGATTATGCAAGCGGCAATCGCCAAAGCAGGTGCCGCCTGGCTGCCGCTCGATGCTGACACGCCGGTCGAGCGCATAGCAGTCTGCCTCGAAGATGCAAACGCGCCGGGAATCGTTACCTGCGCCCTCTTTTCGTCCCACCTTCAAAATCTCGGACGCAGTATCTGGACTGCTGAAAATTTACTCGCGTCCTCCGAGACGCCGACAAAAAGACGCTCCGGCCTCCTGAGTACCCATCCAGCTTACGTGATCTATACCTCAGGCTCGACCGGTAAGCCAAAGGGTATCGAAATCACACAAGGCGGCATCTGCCACTTTCTGCGTAGTGAAAATGCCGTGCTCGGCATCCGTGGCTCGGACCGCGTCTACCAGGGATTTTCTGTCGCCTTCGACATGTCTTTTGAAGAAATATGGATCAGTTATCTGGTTGGCGCTACGTTATGGATCGCGCCGAAAGAACTTGCCTCAGATCCAGAAGCGCTGCCCATCGCGCTCACCGCCGCCGAGGTGACCGTGTTGCATGCCGTGCCGACACTGCTCGCGTTATTCAATCAGGCGATTCCCAGTTTGCGCCTGATTAATCTGGGCGGAGAAATGTGCCCGGAGGCGCTGGTCAATCGCTGGGCCAAACCCAACCTCCAAATCTTTAATACCTACGGACCGACGGAGGCGACCGTATCCGCCAGTTTGGCTGCGTTGCGCGCACATGAACCCGTGACCATCGGTTCGCCATTACCAAACTATGGCATGTTGATCATCAATCCGGCCATAGAAACCGGTTTGGTGCTGCTACCGCGCGGTGACACCGGCGAACTGTGTATTACAGGACCCGGCGTTGCTGCTGGCTATCTGGGCCGCCCCGATTTGACCGCTGAAAAATTTTTAATCAATCCATGGTCATTGGGCGACCATGATGGTCGTTTATACCGCACAGGCGATCTGGCCCGGATTGACGTTGATGGCCGTGTTCAGTGTCTTGGTCGCACCGACGATCAAGTCAAGATCCGTGGCTTTAGAGTGGAACTAGGCGAAATCGAGGCAGTATTGGCACGCCAACCTGGTGTCGGCACCGTCGCGGTCATACTGCGCAATGACGACGGGATTGATCAACTAATCGCTTTTATTGTGCCTGAAAATGGGACTACGATTGTTATCGGTACCCTCCGCGCTGAGCTTGGCAAACACCTCCCACCCTACATGGTGCCGGGATATTTCGAACTAATGCGCGAGATGCCGCGACTAACGTCGGGCAAAATTGACCGTAAAGCGCTTAAAATACAACCGCTGACCATCATAGACACCGGGTCCGCAGGTGCCGGTTCCGATATGCCGCACACGCCTGCGGAAGAAGCCCTGTTCGGTGCGCTGACTAAGTTGTTCCCAGGTCAGGCTATTCGTCGTAATGCCGATTTCTTTAGCGATCTTGGCGGACACTCCTTATTTGCAGCGCGACTGGCCTCCGCTTTGCGCGCCGATCCGCGCTTTGCTCATATCACAGTGCGAGATATTTATACGAACCGGCTAATCGGCAAGATCGCAGAGACACTTTCAACCGAGCACGACTTCGATAATGCTGTCGATACCACCTGGATTGCCCCCTCATCTTTAAAGCGCTGGACCTGCGGCGCGGCGCAAGCGGCAGCAGTTCCATGGTTGGTGGCAATGCGCATGATGCAATGGCTTGCCCCATTTTTTACGTATCACTTCTTTACCGGCGATCCCGGCGACTCCATCCTCCGCGCAGTGGCCATGTCGGTCGGCGTGTTCTTGCTCGCAACATTTTTTGAGTTCGGTATCGCCATTGCAGCCAAATGGCTCATTCTGGGACGACTCAAGCCCGGGCGCTACCCGCTCTGGGGGATGACCTATTATCGCTGGTGGCTCACTGACCGTCTGATCGAAGCCGCGCCGACCTATTTGCTCAGTGGTTCGTCCATCTACACTTGGTGGTTAAGAGCGTTGGGTGCCCGCATCGGTTCGGAAGTCCTGATTGGCTCGATCATGTTGCGCGTGCACGATTTACTAACCATTGAGGACGGTGCGACAGTAGGCAATGCCGTCAACTTCGAAAATGCGCGCGTAGAACATGGTGAATTGCACATCGGCGTCATCTCAATTGGGCGTGAAGCCAATGTCGGATCTTACGTTGTAATGGAAGGCAATACGCGCATCGGAGAGTTCGGCCACTTAGAAGGCCAGTCAGCCCTCAGCGATGGTCAAGCGGTGCCTGCTAATCGGGTATGGGGCGGATCTCCGGCACAAGATATGGGTGGCTTTGATAAGCAATCCAACCCACCGCGACCAGCGGTGACGCGTGCACGTCAGGTCGGTGAATCGCTATTTTTTCTGGCGGGTGCCCTGCTGATAACTACCCTGTTTTTCATGCCAGTGTTTCCTAGTTTTATTTTGATCGACTGGCTGGATAATTACGACCGCTTTCCCTGGTTACAAAGCAGTCAGTTAAGTTTCCAGTTGTCCAAATATTTTGTCATGGCGTTTCCCGCCACGGCAGTACTCATCATCTGTACGGCATTATTGTCGGCGGGCATACGCTGGAGTATTTTGCCCCGACTGACCGCCGGTAGCTGGCCAGTGCGGAGTAACAAATATTGCAGCAAATGGCTGGTCAATCAGATCCAGGAGTCCAGCCTGAGCGTGTTACACGGCGTCTATGCCACCGTGTACGCTCCGCTCTGGTATCGTCTACTCGGTGCCAAGGTTGGACGTGGTGCCGAAATTTCGACCGCGCTAGGCGTCGTTCCGGACATGCTGACACTCGGCGAAGAAACTTTTATTGCCGACGCTGTTCTATTGGGCGATGAGCAGATTGATGGCGGCTGGATGCGGATGCAACCGACTATCATCTCGCGCCGGAGCTTTGTCGGCAATGGTGCCTATATCCCCGACGGCACCATCTTGCCCGAAAACGTACTGATCGGCGTTCACTCGCGCGCACCGGCAAACAACAAAATGCAGAACGGCGATACCTGGCTGGGATCACCGCCCATCAACCTTCCCGCGCGCGAGGAAGTGAGCGGCTTCCCTGAGCATTTAACTTTCCGGCCATCGAAACGACGTCGGCTTGGTCGCGGCCTGGTCGAAGCTTTCCGTATCGTATCGCCCCACGCCATCGTCATTGCTGTCGGCTATACGCTGGTATTAAATTTAATGCCGCTGGCCGGTGCCGGTTTGTGGGGTAAAGTCATCTGGCTACTGACCTTATCGGGTCTGATGTATGGTATCGGTACATTCTTGTGGATCGTCTGCATCAAGTGGTTATTCCTCAAGCGCTATCGTAAATGTAGCGTCCCAATGTGGACGCCATTTGTCTGGTTGTCGGAAGCAGTAACCAATCTGTATGAAGGAATTGCGGTACCCAATCTGCTCAATTATCTGCGCGGCACGCCTTGGTTACCGCTGGCTTTCAACATGCTGGGATGCAAAATAGGCCGTGGCGTATATCTCAACACGACAGACATCACCGAATTTGACTGCGTCAGCATCGGCGACTACAGTGAGCTTAACGCCCTCGCCTGTCCACAAACCCACTTATTCGAAGACCGCGTCATGAAGGTGGATCATGTCACCATCGGTAAGCGGGTCTATATGGGACCACGCAGCGCGGTCCTGTACAGCGCAATTGTTGGTGACAATGCCAAGCTTGGGGCCTTAACCTTAGTCATGAAAGGTGAACAAATTCCTGCCGCTACAAGCTGGCGCGGATGCCCGGCTGCACCGGAACAAAAGGTCTCCAAATGAACCGGCTAGGTCAGGTGTAACGCATGCCGGAATCAGGATCGGCGGCGTCAATACCTGTGCTTGCATGGCCGCAATCTGCTGGCGATTTACTGTTAGATTGTAGTAATAAAGCCAGCGACGCCGGCAAACAGCGGTCAGAACTAATTGTCCTTAGCATCGTGACACCTGTAACAACACTACGCGACGTCGCCCGCGAGCGTGTGCGGTTGGCGATCCGGCAAGCGCTGGGCATTTTGCTGGACAGGTCTCCAGCGTCTATACCGATCATTTCGAATCCCGGCCAACCCGTTTTTGTGACGCTGACCCAGCCAGAAATAGGACTATCAATCAGTCATCAACCAGGATTATCGCTTGCCGCAATACGCTTGGGGGGCAGCATTGGGATTGACATAATGCGACCAGAAGCCATGCCGGACTGGGAACAGATCGCCCAAGAATATCTCGGTGACCAGGCTTACCGACGCCTTATCCGGCAGCCTAAAGCGCAACAAGTTGTGGCGTTTGCGCACGAATGGACGCGCTATGAAGCCAGTCTCAAATGTCTCGGCCTTGCCATAAGCGAGTGGCATCGCGCCCCGCAAGCTGCCCTGCTCGGTTGTCGCGTGTCTGCATTAATTTTGCCCGATGGTTTGGTCGGTGCCCTTGCAACCCCTTCCTGAATGTCGCCGTCCCTAACCGGGCTGGCGCAGAAATGCCGACCTGCTGCTACTCACACCACCACCTTGCCACGCATCGCCTTGTCCTGACCGCGTCGCGTTTTTCTTTCAACGCGTTTAAGTTGCGAAGAATAACTTGGTTTGGTAGGCCTGCGCCGCTTCGGCACCACGGTCACCGACAACAATAGCGCTTGCAAACGCTGCAAGGCATCCATCCTGTTTTGTTCCTGACTGCGTGATTGTTGCGCCTTCAGGATGACGACGCCATCTTTAGTAATCCTCTGATCCTGCAACGCCAACAATTTTTCTTTATAGATAGCAGGCAGAGACGAGGCATTAATATCAAAGCGCAGATGGATAGCTGAAGACACCTTATTCACATTTTGACCGCCCGGTCCTTGGGCCCGGACACCAGTCATTTCTATTTCGGCAAGGGGAATATATAAGCCTTCGGCAATTTGAAGCAGATTCTGGTCGTTAGGAGGGGACATTTGGCCTATTATAAAGCGGCTGCCTGACACCGTGTAATTTCAGCCATCAAACATTACAATTCAACAATAACGCCTGATCAGAAATCGGATTCCATTAAAGCAAAGGAACATCCTGATGCCCCCCAGATTGGTCAACATTAACAGTCTTTTTTTCCTGCTGATTGCGCTAACGTTCAGTGCGGTCAGTGTAGCGGCCAGCGCGGCGGAGCATTACACAATTGATCCGGAGCATACTTTCGTTTCATTCGAATATAGCCACTGGGGCTTATCGATGCAGCGCAATCGCTTTGACAGGAGCGCAGGGTATATTGCGCTAGATCAGCCGAGCGGTCCCGGAGAAATAATGATCGAAATTGACGCGGCCTCCGTCAACACTGGCACTGAATTATTCAATAAAATATTACGTGCCAGTGATTTTTTTGATGCCGAAAAATACCCAAAGATTCGCTTTACCTCTTCGCACCTGTTCTTCGATGGCGATAATTTGAAGCAGGTAGAGGGAGAACTCACCATCAAGGATGTTACCCGCACAGTGTCGTTAGAGGTAACTAGTTTTAATTGCCGCTTTATGGTGCTATACGGCAAGCGCGCTTGTGGCGCCAACGGCTTTGTAAAAATCCTGCGTAGCGACTATCATCTGGGGCGTTTTGTGCCCTTCGTCAGCGACGAGGTGACGCTGCACATCGTGGTTGAAGCGATCAAGGACTATTGAAAGCGAGGCCCAGCCACTGTTTAAAAATTAATGCGCAAAATTAACGCATAAAACCCATAAGCGGCACGCTAACCTACGAACAGCCAAACATACACCAAGCCAGCTGCGATGAGCAAAAACGGAATCGAATACGCGTGAAAGGTAATCCACGCACGTTTGTCCGGGGTCATCCGCAAGGCGATGATGTTAGCCAGCGAACCCAGCATAAATCCGAACCCACCGACGTTGACGGCATAAGCAATCAAACGCCAGTCACGGCTATATTCCGCCAGCAATATCGCCGCCGGGACGTTGCTAATAAGCTGCGAGGCCACGATACCCGCGAAATAAAGCCGTTCTGGATGCGCCAATCCCACAGCCTCGGCCCATACATGCACCAGCGGCAGTTGCGCCACCAGCCGTAAATCGACAAACATCAAAATGAACACCAGCAGCAACGCCCAGTCAATCCGCGCGACCACCGTGCGATGCACGATCAAATAGATTCCGATTACAACCAAGACGGCAGGAATCGCGAAATGCAGGTCGGTGAACACCAAAAATGGCACATACAATATCAACGACAAGAATAGCAATTTTTTGTTAACTAACGATTTTGCCCGATCTTTTTCCACAGCAAGTTTCACACCCGGGAAAGCGACCAACGTGAGAAGGACTAAGGGAATCATAAGGATGCTCACCATCGGTAACATGGCGAGAACATAACGCTCAAAAGACAAATGGGAAAGCTGCCAGAGAAACAGGTTTTGCGGATTTCCAATCGGAGTTAGGGCCGAACCGGCATTGGCTGCCAGCGCTTCAAAAATTATCAGGCGCGTGAGCGGTAACTTTATCGTCGTACGCAAGCTCAGCGTCAACGGCACCATCACAAACAGTCCAACGTCATTGGTTAATAGCATCGACAGTAGCGCAGTAGCGAGCACCAAAAAGACCGCTAACGCGCGTTCCGTCGGCATCAGCGCTGTCAACTGCGCGCCTAAATGCGATAAATAACCACTTAACTCCACACCCTTGGTCAGTGCGAGTAATCCTGCGAGCGTGGCAATCGTCGGCCAATCGACCAACCCTGGATATTCTGCGATTTTATTTGGCGCAAAAGCTGTCAGCAAGACGAACAGACTAAACAAAATCCAAAAAAAGTAATCAGACCGTAACGTGGCAAAAAAGGACGGAATGGCAGCTGGCGCAGATACCGCGCTGTTTGATTCGATAGTGCTCGTCATTATGAAAATAGTTATTAAAGTAGTTGGCCCGCATTGCGCATAAGTGGTCGATCCCGAAAATGTTCCATCATGCGAACGTACGACCACCAACCTTAACCCAGTGTATCAGGGCGCGGTCACAATCATAGCCTCTATCTCTTCCTTATATACAACATACACAACGCGCAACTATCCTTTGGACATCACCAGAGTAATTTTTTTCTCAAAAAAATCGTTCGCCAATTTCACTGTCTATTACTGTCTATTACTGTCTATTACTGTTTATTACTGTCTACTGCAGCGCGCAACTTTTTGATTGAAGCCTCCAGGACATTTTTCCCGTCTTGCCATTTACTCATCTTCCTATTTTTCAAATCGGTCCATTGATTGTCGATATCGCGCAAATTTCGCCGATAACCGCGCACTAATAGTTCCAGCCGTGCCTTGGTCTCAGAGGCAGATCTTTTTGCTTTTGCGTTCAGAGCCTCAATGTCATTTCTCAAGTCGGCAATCTGCTGACGCGTCGATCGTAGATATGTTTCCCGCTGTACGTCCGTTCCAAACATTTTTTGTCCGGAATCGGGCGTGGATTGTGCGCTCGCGTGGAGAGAGAAAAAGGGTAGCGCCCCGATAAACAACAAGACAACTACGCGTGATTTAACTAAGTTGGTGTAGCGTGTCATATACACTCCCATGATGTCCCGCCGGTTTATCCGTGCGACTCACATTGCCAACGTTGCGGGCGATACCTTTAAGGTCGGGCCCCCTACAACAATCACGATTGCCCTGGTTTTAGTCATTAAGCGAATCGTCAAATTTACTGAGACCAATACCGCATTGATATGTTTCGCGCATTCTGAAAATTGAGTTGCAGTACGGCGAATGTCAATTACAATCGTAACAATAAAGACAACATTTTTACTTGATACACATCAAATTCTTCCGTTACAATTATAAAAAAAACAATACACATTGTTCGTTACTCCGTTTGAAATACCACACGCCGTCCTCGTCTCTTTTATTTTTTTATGGAGTAATTAAGATGGGCAATACCACGCCGTTTACCTCCCCGCTGCCCGCATTTGTCGCGAAGGTTTCGTCCCACTGCGGGACGTGTAACCTGCGGGATTTATGCCTGCCGATAGGACTCACCGATGCCGAACTGGACAAGCTAGATCAAATAGTCAAACACCGCAAACGGATACCTCGTGATGGTGCCCTTTATCGAATGAATGATCCCTTCGTCAACCTGTACGCTATCCGCGTCGGGCACTTCAAGACTTTTCAAGTCAACGCTAACGGCGCGCACCATATATCCGGTTTTCAGATGACAGGGCAATTATTGGGTATGGAGGCAATCAGTGCCTATCGGCATCAATGCAACGCGGTGGCGTTGGAGGATAGCGAAGTTTGCGAGGTGCCATTTACGGATCTGGAGAGGCTGCTAAAGGACGTCCCAGTCATGCTGCATCAATTTCATAGAATGATGAGCCATGAGATTGCTCAGGATCGCCACGCCATGCTGCAACTAGGAAACCTGCGCGCAGAACAAAGATTTGCAGCGTTCCTACTCAATTTGTCTGTCCGATATAAAAATCGAGGCTACTCCGCTACCAATTTTCAGCTTCGCATGTCACGAGAAGAAATCGCAAATTTCCTCGGATTAACGAACGAGACAATCAGCCGATTGCTATCGCAATTTAAAAAAATAGGCTGGATAAAAGTCAATAACCGAGAAATTGAGTTATTGAATCTCTTGACGCTGCAAACATTGGTAGAGGGAAAATAGCCTTTGATCGAATTAAAAAGGCTGCTTCACCTGTTTAAATTTTTTCCATTGCTTATCAAGTTTTTGTAATTTTTTTTTGTTATGCGCGGCTAGGTATCCGCTTACATATCCGCTCACCGTCGCCAGATCGGGCTTGCCGTCGGCACATTGTTGCAACAACTCTTGCGCCACACGCGCGTCATTCAAATAGCCCAACGTATTCTGTAAAGCACTGAGGGCGTCGCTATACGGTGCGACCTTTTTGTCCGGATAAAGCGCGTAAAAAAACGCTAAACCGTAACGCATCTTTTTGGCTGCAATGCGTAGTTGATGACGTTCCGCGGGACCGAGACCGGACAAACCTTTGCCACGTTCCCGCAACTTTTCCTGATAATGTTCTAGCTTGACGGTAGCAAATTTACGTAACGACTCATTGCCGTCTTTTAATAGTGATGACTGCGGTGAACCACTACCTACCTCTGTTAGCGCACCGTGGATGTAAGCGCCCAAAGTTAATAACATGCGTGCATAGCGCGATGAATGGATCGCTTTGATCGCATTCTTCTTGCCCACATGCGCAAAATCGGTCGCCTTTTTCTGCAAGGGAATGAACGGCTGGATACCTTCGCAGACCTGCGCCACAGCATCCAGAGTCGGCCCGGCAAATACATCCCAATCGCGCGCCGTACCCAATTGATGCCCCAGCCATTTACATTCGCCCCTCAAAAAATCAGAAGCAGGCATATACTCACTAAAAATCGCCAGCGCTGAGTTCAGTCGACGTGCGCCGATACGCATTTGATGTACGTTCTCTGTGTCGGCACCATATTCAAGCCCTGCTTCGTTCCCCTGAATCTGCGCCAGGCAATTTTCAATAATGGCCCGCAAGCCCTGATTGATAGTCTTTGCATCCGATAAATTACATGCGTTTGCTTTTGAGATCATAAATGGTTGCGGTGCATACAACCGATAGCCGCGCTCGGCCTTACTCATATTACCAACCCGCAGTGCTATTGTCTCTTGCAGCGCCAGAGCAAAAGTGAACAGATTGCCGGCCTTGCCTGATTTAAGCTCTAGTTCAATTTCACTAATTGACGTAGTGGACGGAACGCCCGACATATTGCCAGCGCTGTCAACCTCGCCAGATACAATTTCGCCTTGGTCCAGCGCTAGTTCAACTTCGTCGCCCTCGGGCAAGCGCAGCAACCATATGCTACGCTGAAACCGGGTCGTAAATAGCGGGATCAGTGGTTCCGACATTGCTGCGCTATTGAGCATCTTTGCCCATTTGGAGGCAGGTTCCACCATCAATCGTAAGGCAGCAATATCGGGCGTCAGTTGCGTGACCTCGGATTCCCATTCGTTGCGCTGATGCAACCCGCTATCCACGCGGCCACCCGCCTTCAGCGTCTGAATCAACTTCCCCTCGACCTGCCTTACCCGCAGGCCCGCATGACGATGCATCAGGTAACCATCTGGCGTATCAAAATAAGTGCTGACAAGCTCTTGCTTGTACGGCTTGGCGAGCGACAATTTTTTTAAAAGGGAATGCCGGCGAAAGGCAGTTACGGCGCCCGGCGCGATGAGAAGCTTCAATTCGATTTCCATCACAACCTCAATTTTTTTGACGACACGACTATTTTATTATTAAAGTGATTTAAATAGCATTTATATAGCACCGATTTTCTGTAGCTATAAGTGCCAAAGGAAGAGGCTGCGTTTGACTCACACAATACATCCTGAGCGTCACGGAATCTTCATGGTTGAATAGCCACATTCACAAGCGTCAAAATTTTGACCCAGTACCAGCGTTTCTACTTGTTCTTCGAGGCTTCGCGTCCATGATGGTCAGCCGGGATTGTTGGCAAACCATCATTGCGGCAGTTTGGCCTGTGCATTATTGAGCTGTGCCTCAAGATCACGAATCCGTCTTAACAGATTTAACGCAACCGCCATCCCGCGTCCATCAAGTTCAAAATCGTCCCTCAGGCGGCGCGCGGTTCTGGCGATGACAATGTAATGGGTCTGATAAAGATTGTTTTCTGCGTCCACGCTGGTGGGCGCAATTTCGCCCATTTCCACCAAGTCCTCTAGTTCGGCTCGCGTTAGACCGGAGAATTCAGCTAATTGCTCCAGCGAGCAAAGACCTGCATCGTTCAACCACACCGCTTCCACAATATGGGGTCGCATCATTAACCTCCTATATTAAAATGCGCGCGCGGATTGAAAGTCGACTCGGTCGCAAGCTGTTTGAATAATGCCTGCTCGGCCGGTGTCGATGATTTCGGCACCTCAATCCGTACTACGGCAAATAAATGTCCGTGCTCTCCGTTGGCCGCTGGCAAGCCACGTCGGGCAAGGCGGAACTGTCGATTTGCGGCAGTAGAAGGCGGGATTTTCAGCTCAACCATTCCCCCCAGAGTTGGCACCTGAACGGTCGCACCCAGTACCGCCTCCCAGGGGGCCAGCGGCAAATCGATAAACAGATCTTTTTCGCTTACCCGATAGAAAGGGTGCGGGATCACTACCATGATGACATACAGGTCGCCATTTTTACCGCCGTTACTGCCTTGGCCACCCTTGCCCGGTAAACGCAGGCGTTGCCCGTCTTCTGCCCCTTTTGGTACTTTTACCCGAAAAGTACGCGGCACACGATGTATCAGGCCTTGCTGATCGTACTCTGGCAGGTTCAGGTTCACGTCGATCTCGCCACCCGCATATATCTGCTCAAGTGTGATGGGTGCCTTGACCTCATAATCCTGCCCATGGGACGGACGACGTTGCCGCGGTTGTCCCCCCGCATGGCGGGATGCGGCAAACGCGGCCAGGATATCTGCCATATCGACATCGCTGAACCCACCATTGGAATCGTTGAATGCTTGCTGCCAATCTTGCGGCGGCTGGACATTTTCTCCTTGCTTATGCCGTCCCAACGTATCATAGGCGTCGCGCTTCTCCTGATCTTTTAGGGTGGCGTAAGCTTCGGCAATCTCCTTGAATTTCTCCTCACCTTTTGGATCTTTCGAGATATCGGGGTGATATTTATGTGCCAATTTGCGATATGCCTGTTTAATCTCGGCGGCAGTGGCATTTCTATCGACACCGAGGGCACTGTAGTAATCTTTGAATTTCATATTCGCGCCCAAAATAAATTTTATCGGCGGACATATTGAATATTCCCAATCCAACTGCCACGACCAAACTGTTTCTACGCTCAATCTTACTGCATACAAGGCGGGCTGTATGCAGGACCAGAACGAGACCGAATCAACTCGACTGCTTATGCCCTTTTATCTCCCAATGGGTGAGCGCCGCGTGCAACAACGCGTTGCAGGGAAAATTTTGCGCAAAAGACTGGGTAATTAGTTAAATGATGGCACCGTCGTAATGCCGTTCACTTACGCAGGTTTTCGTAGAACGCGAGTGTCATAGCGCTGTGGTTTTGCCTTAACGGCCCGTTCGAATTCTTGATCGGGCCGTTCGTCATTGAGAAGGCTAACGAGCCTTTCACGTAGATGCTTCATGGAAGCAGGAAGCGTGCGTAGGATCTGGTGACGCCGGCCAAGTGAAGCGCGATCTGGATCAAATGGAAAGTGCGGATGAAGCTGACTTCCGTGGGTTCGCATTTGACGGCTAAAGCTGCCTTGGCAATCTCCAGGCGGATCAGGTTGTAGGCGATCAGGGTGCCCCTATTTCCTGATAGACGCCGTCCACGGTTTTTGAACGCAAGGTGAGCGTGGTCCCAGCATTTGTCTGCTTGAGTTCACGGTAACTTGTTTCGATGCCCAGCACCGCGCGTAGTAGTTCGTAATATCGAGAGGTTTGTAGCGGCGTTGGTCGCGTAGCGAACTGAACAGAACACGTTTGCGCCCCTGCGGATCGACGACGACAATGGCACGCGCCTGTGGCGACATACGCATACGGACTGTGAAGTCGTCGCCATCGTCATCGCCCTCAATCACTTCCCAGTGGGTATTCGATTTAGCGGGAATGATGAAGAGGCGTTTACAAGGAAAAAATAAAAATGCCGTCCGGTCTTAACTGAACGGCATTTGGGCACCGTCGTCTCTTATAATATTTCGTTGATTGCCGACAAAAAATACTTGCACTGGAAGTACAAACAATAATATTTCTGATTGCGTATAACAGCCACGCAGTACTACAGCCAAAATTCATGTATTTTTATACGTTCTATCGTTTTTATCAAACATAATTCGGAGAAAACCTGAATGCAATATGTGCCACTTGAATTAGTATCTGCCGCAGTACTTCTCTTGCATATCGCGGGCGTCGTTGCCGCCGCGCATGCGTTGATGCACACCCGCACTTCCCAAGGCGCGGTTGCCTGGGTATTTGGTCTCGTGCTCCTGCCTTATTTCACACTATTGCCTTATTTGTTCTTAGGTAGCAAACATTTCACCGGTTATGTGGAGTTGCACCACTCCCGCATGGCACGCAGGCGTAGATTGGACGACCCTGAGCAAATCGCGTTGACCGCGCAATTCCCACCCCATCCGGCCGCTCAACGTTACGCCGCCATCAGCGCGATGCTCGGTGTACCTTTTCTCAGCGGTCATCAGATGGCGCTGTTGATCAATGGCGAAGCAACTTTCAAGGCAATTTTTGCCGCCATCGCCGCCGCCGAACATTATGTGCTGGTGCAATTTTTTATCATCAAGGACGATCCGCTCGGTCGTCGCCTGCAGGCGGCGTTGATGGAACGGGCACGGGCAGGTGTGAAGGTCTATTTGCTCTACGATGGCGTAGGATGTCATGACTTACCAGGCAGCTATTGCAATGATTTGCGCGCAAGCGGCGTTCAGGTGCATCCGTTCGCCTCACGCCGCTGGCGCAACCGTTTCCAGCTTAATTTTCGTAATCATCGCAAGGTGGTGGTGGTGGATGGCTGGCGTGGCTTTGTTGGCGGTTTGAATGTTGGCGAAGAATATCTGGGTAACAAACCCCCTTTGTCCCCATGGCGCGACACCCATATGGCATTGCAAGGTCCGGCGGTCAGTGATCTGCAATTGGCGTTTGATGAAAACTGGCACTGGATCACCGGTCAACAGCTGCCATTATTACCGCCACGCGTGACTGACGGTCAGGCCACCAGCCTGATTGCCGCTACCGGCCCAGCGGACGCGCAAGAAACCTGTTCATTATTTTTCATCCAGCTGATAAACGCGGCGCAAAAGCGCATATGGCTTACAACCCCTTATTTAGTCCCCGATTCCGCGCTGATCGCGGCGATGCAACTAGCGGTTTTTCGCGGCGTGGACGTGCGGATACTGCTGCCGTCGCGGCCCGATCATCGCACCGTATTCCTGGCATCGACGCTTTACGCGCATGAAGCCGTGCGCGCAGGAATACGTGTGTTTCGTTATAAGCCCGGATTTACCCATCAAAAGGTGATGTTGATCGACGATGACACTACCGTAATCGGTAGCATGAATCTGGATAACCGCTCGCTTCGCCTTAATTTTGAAATCGCCGCATTAACGATCGATACGGCCTTCGCCACCGAAGTAGAAGCGATGCTGCGGGATGATTTCACATTAACCAAAGAAATCGAACTACAGGATTACATCCACACGCCTTACCTGACGCGGGTACTCATGCACGTCGCACGATTGTTTGGTCCTGTGCTGTAAATCACAATACAGCAAGCACCTGCCTGTCGGCGGCGGTGCTACACCGATGATGCACGGCGATTTAATGGTGATGATGTGACCAGTCGCCAGTCGGAGATGCCAGATACGATTCTACCGCGTCCTTTTGGCCGGTTGCATGACGTTTTAGTTCGCCACATTTACAGATGCCCTGATAAGGCTGAATATGCGAGCAAGCTGATACTTTTTGCAAGAATACCTGCACTGGTTTAGTACATTTTTCGCATTTGAAGGTAAGTGTGCGAGAAGGTTTATTGGCCATATTTAGCGCTTGCTTTCTATCGTCGTCATTTCTTCTTCGACATTTATAAGTGGTTGATTCTGTTGTATTCTTGACGTTTCCACTGCAGATGAACAGCAACTTTAACGTACTGAAAGACGCCAGAGCGATGTTACTTCCGCTGCGCGTGCCGCGTATAGCGGATCGGACGCATCGGCAGCTTTTGGATGATGCGGCTTAATGTCCATGCGGCCCACGACACTTAAACCGGCTTCCTCGATATAGCCCAGCAGCGAGGCGCGCGAGCGCAGGGTTAAGTGCTCGGCCAGATCGGAGAGTATTAACCAGCCTTCTCCGCCCGGCGCAAGATGTGCCGCCAATCCGTTCAGAAACCCTTTCAGCATCCTGCTTTCCGGATCATAAACTGCGTATTCGATAGGCGAACTCGGCCGAGCCGGTAGCCAGGGCGGATTACATACGATCAACGCGGCCCGTCCTGGCGGGAATAAATCTGCCTGCACCAGCGCAACTTGCTCCATCAATCCTAATCGCGTCAGGTTTTCTTTTGCGCACGCCAGCGCTCGCGGATCCTGATCGGTCGCCACCACGCGCGTAATCCCCCGACGCGCCAGAACTGCCGCCAAAACTCCGGTACCGGTACCAATATCGAAAGCCACATCAGTGGTCGGCAAAGGTGCTTCTGCGACTAAGCCTACGTACTCGCCGCGCACCGGAGAAAACACGCCGTAATGCGGATGGATGCGGCCCCCTAATGCCGGGATCTCAACCCCTTTCTTGCGCCATTCATGTGCACCCACCAGACCGAGCAACTCCCGTAGCGTTGCGACAAAAGGACCGTCTGCCACGCCGTATGCCTCCGTGCAAGCCTGCTGTACATCCGGCGCACGACGTAGTGGAATAATGTAGTGGTCGTCGAACGGAATCAACACCATGGCCAGTGTGCGCGCACGCTGCGACTGTGCCTGCCGATGAAAATTAAAGATGTCGCCTGGTGCCGTCGCCTGTTTCGGTGGCTTGCGATCAGCCCGACGTGCCAGCGCTTGCAACAACTGACGCGCATTCTGAAAGTCGCCTCGCCACAACATCGCCGTGCCTTCGGACGCGAGTCTGAAAGCTGCATCGGCGGTCATACGGTCGTCCGCGATCACCACACGCTTAGGTGCGGATGCGCCGCTTTCCGAATGCCAGCGCAGCGATGTCGGCGCATCGTTTTCGACCCAGTGAATCAGCGACGGTGGACTAGTAACGGTGTTTGTCATATCTTTGATCGAAGCTGAATTGCCAGTCTCGGCAATCCTATGGTAAAAAAAACATACTTTGGTCGTCATGAATAGAAAGCTTCCGGACACATGGAATTTGGCTATTTATGCAGGAACATTGCAGACACCGACAACCATTAAAACCGCTCGTAACCCAATAAGTATCGCCACTGGCCCGCAGGCAGACCAGCCATCGGCACACGTCCGATCCGAATCCGTTTCATTGCCACCACTTCCAGCCCGACTTTTTCGCACATATGCGCGATCAGGCCACGCGGCGGTGCTTTCAATGGAAAGCGCAGGCGCGTCTCGTTTTGCCAGCTAACCTTTACCGGAGGCAATGGCTTGCCGCTAAACTTTAATCCATGACTGAGCAATTGAAGACCGTACGGGATAATGTCGCCTTGCACTTCGACGATATATTCCTGCTCGATCTTGGCAGCATCATCGACTAATTTGCGGGTGATTTTCCAATCCTGCGTGAGCACTACCAGACCGCTAGCCTTGACCTCAATCTGATTAACCACCGTTAAACCAACCAGATGATGCTTAAGAAAGCGCAAGCCTGAACGATCTTCTGGCGCCAAATTAGCGGGTTTCAGAAACTGCAGTATCGGCGACAAATCGGCCGGATCAGATGCAAGATCGATCCCCACCGGCAAATGTAATAAAATGGTGACAGGATCAACCGGCTGAAGAACAGCGTCCGGCAATAACGCAACATGATGCTGCGGCAAGACTCTGAAACCGGCTTCCTCAACGATCTCGCCGTCAACGGTGACCCAGCCGCCTTGAATATATTGTTCTGCCTCGGTGCGGGAGCAAGCGACCAGCTCTGCGAGATGTTTGGCGAGGCGAATGGATTCTGTCATGTTAAACGTAGAAATTAAATGGACGCTGAGGTTGAATTAGCGCGGGTCTTAAGTGTAACTGCAAACAATTGCAGCAATCTTCACCAAATTGTTCAGGCGATGAATAAGGCGATTGCCAATCTTCTATTTACAAGATCATTTACCGGGCGTTTTGGTGCGTCCGTGGAACGCCTCCGGGCGCGACTTATTTTTTTGCTCAAAAATCTTCTTGGCATCCAGCACTGCGTTCTCTTGCGTACGCAACTCAGGGTGGTCATCGTGTAACGTGAAAAAGTCAGCCGCCTGGGCACGCATCACATGCTTGATCGCAGCAGCGTCGATGAGATCGTACTTTTCAGTCAATAGCGTGGTGACTTCATCCAAATATTCTTCGTAGGTCATTGTCATGGTGTTGCTCCAAATTATTCGTATATCTAGACTAAATAGGGCGGAAAAGCAGTTTGCCTTCCGCCCTACTCTATTCTTTACCCGTTGCCGACATCGGACATCGACATCGTGCTAACCGATCAACCGACCCAGGTTCGCGCATTACGGAACATGCGCATCCATGGCGAATCTTCGCCCCAACCTTCAGGATGCCAGGACTGCTGCACCGTGCGGAACACCCGTTCGGCGTGCGGCATGATCGCGTTAAACCGGCCATCAGCAGTAGTCACCGCCGTAATCCCCTGCGGCGAACCATTTGGATTGTACGGATACGCTTCGCTTACCTGGCCTTTGTTGTCCACATAACGCATCCCGACCAGCGCCTGATTAATATCGCCGGTTTGTGAGAAGTCGGCAAAGCCTTCGCCATGCGCGACGGCAATCGCGGTTTGCGTGCCTGCCATACCTTGCAAGAAGATCGACGGAGACTCTTCGATTTGCACCATCGAAAACCGGCCTTCAAATTTCTCTGATTTATTGCGGGTGAATTTAGGCCACGCTTCGGCACCGGGAATGATACCTTTTAAATTGGCAATCATTTGACAACCGTTGCAGATACCCAATGCAAACGTATCGGTCCGATTGAAGAACAACGAGAATTGTTCAGCCAAAGTCATATTAAACAAAATAGTCTTGGCCCAGCCTTCGCCCGCACCCAGCACGTCGCCGTAAGAAAATCCGCCCACGGCAATAAAAGCCTTGAAATCATCAAGTCGGGCGCGTCCGGCAATCAGGTCGCTCATGTGAACATCGACCGCTGTAAATCCGGCCTTGTGCATGACGTACGCGGTTTCAATGTGTGAGTTGACGCCTTGCTCACGCAGAATCGCCACGCGTGGTTTTGCACCGACATTAATAAATGGGGCGGCCACGTCCTGCTGTAAATCAAAAGTGATTTTTGGTGTGATACCCGGGTCAAGCACGTCCAGAATGCGATCATATTCGGCATCGGCACTGGCTGGATTGTCGCGCAAGCGGGCGATACGCCAGCTAGTTTCACTCCACAAGCGTTGGAGCGCAATCCGCGACTGGTTGTAGATAACCTTGCCGTCCCGGGTGAATTCAATCACGTCGCGTGCATCAGGTTTGCCAATGATGTGGCTGCATGCGCCCAGATTGTAGGTCCGCAGTACGTTCATGACTTCCGACTTTTGCTCGGCGCGCACCTGAATCACGGCACCCAGTTCTTCGCTGAACAAGGCGCGCAACGTCAATTCGTTACGACGCTCTGACACCTGACCGGCCCAATTCTTCGAATCACCCCAATCGGCGGCGTGCTCGCTTTCCATTGCAAGGATATCGAGATTGACCGAGAAGCCTGTGTGACCGGCAAATGCCATTTCGCACAACGTCGTGTACAAACCGCCGTCCGAACGATCATGGTAAGCCAGCAATTTGTCTTCGTTATTCAGTTGCTGAATGGCGTTGAAAAAACCTTTCAGGTCTTCGGCGCTATCGACATCCGGCGTTTCATTACCGATCTGTTGCATGACTTGCGTCAGCGCAGATGCACCCATGCGGTTCTTGCCACGGCCCAGATCAATAAAAATCAATGCTGTGTTTCCTGCATCCGTACGCAGTTGCGGCGTCAAAACACGTCGTACATCGGTGACCGGGGCGAACGCGGAGACGATTAATGACACGGGCGACGTGACGGCCTTGTTCGCCGCCTCATCCTTCCACGTGGTCCGCATTGAAAGCGAATCCTTACCGACCGGAATGCTAATGCCAAGTGCAGGACACAATTCCATACCGACCGCTTTAACGGTATCAAACAACGCCGCATCCTGGCCCGGCTGACCGCATGCTGCCATCCAGTTGGCTGACAATTTGATATCCGAGATATTTGCTATTGGTGCGGCGGCGATGTTGGTCAGCGCTTCACCGACCGCCATGCGACCGGACGCGGCGGCGTTGATCACCGCCAGTGGCGTGCGCTCGCCCATCGACATCGCCTCGCCCAGATAGCCCTCAAAACTCATCGTGGTAACCGCGCAATCAGCCACCGGAATCTGCCAAGGACCGACCATCTGATCGCGTACCGAAGTCGCGCCGACCGTGCGGTCACCGATGGTGATCAAAAACGACTTATCTGCTACCGTCGGCAACTTCAAAACGCGTTGCGATACTTCTAGCAAATCCATACCGGTCAGATCAACCGCAGGCAAATGTTGGGCGACACGTTGCACGTCACGATGCATCTTCGGCGGTTTGCCTAGCAATACATCCATTGGCATATCGACAGGATTGTTATTGTGTTGCGGATCAATGACCTTTAATTGCCGCTCTTCGGTGGCAGTACCAACTACGGCGAACAGGCAGCGTTCACGCTGGCAAAAGTACTCAAACAGCGGCAAACTCTCGGGCGCAATTGCCATCACGTAGCGCTCTTGTGATTCGTTACTCCAGATTTCTTTTGGTGCCATTCCGCTTTCTTCGAGCGGCACTTTGCGTAGATCAAAAATCGCGCCACGTTTTGCGTCGTTGGTAATCTCGGGGAACGCGTTGGACAAACCACCAGCGCCGACGTCATGGATCGACAAAATCGGATTAGTGTCGCCCATCGACCAGCAAGCGTTAATCACTTCTTGTGCACGTCGTTCCATTTCAGGATTACCGCGTTGCACCGAATCAAAATCCAGATCAGCGGTATTGGTGCCGGTCGCCATCGACGACGCCGCGCTGCCGCCCATGCCGATACGCATGCCCGGGCCGCCCAACTGGATCAACAGACTGCCGACTGGTAAAGCGTTCTTGAATGTATGTTTGTCCGAGATACTGCCAATACCGCCCGCGATCATGATCGGCTTGTGATAACCGTGCACGTTGCCCGCGACATTTTGCTCGTATGTTCGGAAGTAACCGCCTAATATTGGACGACCAAATTCATTATTGAAAGCAGCGCCGCCCAACGGTCCATCGATCATAATCTGTAGCGGTGAGGCGATGCGGTCCGGCTTGCCATAGATTGCACGGGTGTCGTCAGCATTCACTGTCGTCACATCGGCAGCGTTTTCCCACGCTTGATTAGCGTCTGGAAGCATTAAATTAGAGACGGTGAATCCAGTTAATCCGGCCTTTGGTTTAGCGCCGCGACCCGTTGCGCCCTCGTCACGAATTTCACCGCCAGCTCCGGTCGATGCGCCGGGGAATGGTGAAATAGCGGTTGGATGGTTGTGGGTCTCAACCTTCATCAAAATGTGGGTCAACTCATCTGAAGATTCGTATACATTACCGTTGGCAGCCCCACGTGGATAAAAGCGGGAGACGGTTGCGCCCTCGATGATCGAGGAGTTATCGCTATACGCCACCACGGTCCCTTGCGGATGTAGTTCGTGCGTATTCTTGATCATGGCGAACAGCGACTTGTCTTGCGTCTCGCCATCAATCGTCCAGTCTGCATTGAAAATCTTGTGGCGACAATGCTCGCTGTTTGCCTGCGCAAACATCATCAACTCAACGTCGGTCGGATTACGTTCAGCGCGGGTGAAGGCGGCCATCAGATAATCGATCTCATCGTCAGACAAAGCGAGGCCGAGCGCAGTGTTCGCGTTCTCCAGCGCCGCTTTTCCGCCGCTCAAAATATCAATTGAGGCCAAGGGCGCTGCTTCTAGTTCACGAAACAAATCGCTGGCGGCTTCGGCGCTGCGCAATACGGTTTCCGTCATGCGGTCATGCAAGATATCGGCAATCGCCTGAATACTGGCCTCACTCAGCTTTTTAACGCCGCCGAGTAATCCTGACTTCATTTGAATTTGATAAGCAATACCGCGTTCGATACGTTTGATCTGCGTCATGCCGCAGTTGCGGGCGATGTCGGTTGCTTTACTGGCCCAGGGAGAAATCGTACCAAAACGCGGAATGACGATAAACACTTCGCCGCCGCTGGTGCCATCAAAAGGGTCACCATAAGTCAGTAACGCTTGCAAACGACCCAGATCGTCCTGACCCAAAGTGGCGGATGCATCGACAAAATGATCATAACGTCCGGCAACTCCGGCGATATTGACATCGATCAATTGCAGTTGAGATAAAAGACGTTGGGAGCGAAAAGCAGGAAGGGCATTAGAACCCGGCAAAATCAACATGGCGATATGGAGGGGTTGTGCAGCATAAGCCGCGGGTTAAATCCGGAATGGCCATTATACAGCCATGCCTAGTCACACGCTCTGCTCAGCGCGTGAAAAACGGGATTTAAGTGTCATATAGGCGTTATTCGATACACAATGCGGAATCAGCGCAACGCGAAAATTGCGCGACCCCGCCTCCTGGGGGCCTCTTACGCCGACCTAAATCACCATTTAGCTATATTATTATGCACTTTTGGGAGTAGATTCGACGTAATTCCGCAATACTAATTTACTGGCAAATATGCAGCTCAGAAATCCTTAAGCACGATCTTACCAATCACATGGCCTGCCTCTAATGCGGCATGCGCCTGCCGCAAGTTAGTGGCGTTGATCGGCAATAAGACCTTGCCCAACGTTGTGACAAGCACGTTGCTGTCAATCAGTCGTGCAACTTCGTTCAATAAATCACCTTGCGCCTGCATATCTGGCGTTTGGAACATTGAACGCGTGAACATGAATTCCCAGACAAAACCCGCGCTTTTTGATTTCAGCAAACTAACATCCAGCGGCTTTGCGTTCTCTACAATGGTGCATATCATTCCTTGTGGCGCGATCACCGCCGCCGCCATAGGGAAATGCTGATCGGTGTCGTTAAGAATCAAGACAAAATCGACTGTTTGAAATCCGCATTCGGCCAATTGTGACTGCACATCACCAAAGTGATTTACGACGTGATGCGCACCCAAATCACGGACCCACTTTTCCGACTCGGGGCGCGACGCGGTAGCGATGACCGTCAGGCCAGCAACTTTCGCCGCCAATTGAATCGCAATTGAGCCAACGCCACCCGCGCCGCCAATGATTAATATCGTTTTATTAAGTATTGTTGGTTGCGACGGTACCGAAACCTTTAAACGGTCAAATAACGCTTCCCACGCAGTGATGGCAGTCAGTGGCAACGCAGCCGCCTGCTCAAAACTGTGTGATACAGCCATGTTGCCGACGATACGCTCGTCGACCAGTTGAAACTCGCTATTAGTACCGGGACGCGTGATATCGCCCGCATAAAATACTTTATCACCGACCTTAAAGTTACTGACGTCTGGCCCAACCGCTTGCACTACGCCGGCAGCATCCCAGCCCAACACGCGCGGTGTCTCTTCTACCTTGGCTTTGGGTGCGCGCACTTTTGTGTCGACTGGATTGACAGCAATCGCTTTGACTGCAACCAATAGGTCGCGACCTGAAGGCGTTGGCGTAGGCAGCGTCACGTCAAGAAACGCGTCCGGGTGATCGATCGGCAAATAGTGGGTTAAAGCAACGGCTTTCATGAGTGCTCCTGATAGGAAATAAAAAATTGAATGTAGCTCAAGGATTATCCTCGTTTGCGTTAATTTATAAATAGCCTATTATTAGATTCACTTTCAAAAAAAAATTGATAATGTATTCAGTCACTGACATCCAGCTTTTTGTACTTACGGCAGATTTGGGAAGCTTGTCCAAGGCGGCACGCCAACTCGATTTAGTTCCGGCGACCGCGAGCGCCAGCCTGAAGCGAATGGAAGTACATTTGAATACGCGATTATTCGTGCGTTCAACACGCAGTCTGCGCCTGACCCCGGAAGGTACGCTATTTCTGGAATACGGTCGCCAAGCATTGATACTATTAAACCAAGGCGAAGCATTGCTGCGCAGCGATGGAGAAATTAAAGGACATCTACGTTTATCGATGCCAGCAGATGTAGGTAGAAACATATTGCTGCCGTGGCTGAATGCCTTCCAGAAAACCTATCCGAAAGTAACGCTGGCACTGCAATTCTCCGACCGGATCATCGATTTATTCAGTGCGCCAATTGATGTGGCGTTTCGGTATGGAAAACTGGATGACTCATCGTTAATCTCGCAACCGTTGGCGGCCAGTCGGCGCGTAGCAGTAGCTTCGCCCGCCTATATCACCGAACACGGCGCCCCGGCCACGCCAAAAGAATTAGTCAACCATAACTGTTTATTATTTTATCTGGAGCGCGGCTTATTCAACAACTGGCGCTTTCATTCGGGCAAAAATGCGATTGATATAAAGGTGCGCGGTGACCGCATGACGGACGACGCCGCCATCGCGCGCGGTTGGGCCATCGCCGGACTCGGTATCGCCTATAAATCCTGGCTGGACGTCAGGGAAGATTTGGCGGAGGGCAAACTCGTCACGCTACTCGACAATTACGTCGGCGAAGAAACTCCGCTCAATATGGTCTATCCGGACCGCAGCAGTGCCTCGCCCGTCGTCCGCGCTTTACTGATATTTTTGCGTGAGAGATTTTTTGCCTTGGGAATTCCTATTGATCGGAATGGATAATCGGGTGGGAGTGGGACGTTGGTTGCGTGACTTTGCTAGCGTAGAGCGGTCTCGCATTCCAAAGGCTAACACATCTTACTGCGTTGAAATGCAAGACAAAATTTGCCAACTCAGATGTTTCTTAAACTAAGTAAAAGGAGCGAATATGCACCGGATGCACCAATTGCGTGTTTTTTGAACGTTGCTGAAGGCTGTTTGCGTTTAGACTTCCTGCATCGTTTATACCGCCGCGATGTCCTTGCATCGTTCTCATGCTTAGTTGTCACCTTTAGTTTCCACGCTCGTTAGCGGAAGGTTTGTCCATGTCCAGCAGTCGCACACTGTGCGCGTATTCCAG
>NZ_JAAOZT010000024.1 GCF_011947285.1 Glaciimonas immobilis
CGCCCACACTTATCGGCTGTTAATTGTTAAAGAACCTGATTCTGTTTGGCGTCACACCGGAGTGTTCGCAGCACCGACAAAGCGTTTTGTTTGTCAGCAACAGAGAGATGAGATTATGTAGCACTTTACGTTTTTGGTCAACTTCTTTTTAAATCATTTCAACAACAATTTAAAACCAAATTAACGCTGACTACCTGCGTAAAACACCGCATTTACCACCTCGTTTCGGTCTCCAATTTCGCCCACAACACCGCTTGCACCGTGTCGTTTATTGCGCGTCCTTTTCAACAGAGGCCGAACTATAGCAAGGCAGTTCACCAATGGCAAGCGGTTTTGTAACAATTTTTAAACCGCTACCCTCCACAGATGATGCCCACGCGTTTTCCCTAAAAAAACTTGGCCTCCTTACTTGGAACTATCCCTTAGTTTGCGCAGTGCTATATTCATATACTGGATACGGCATGTTCGCGGGAAATGGGCTTGCGCGACCTGTGAAACATTGATTCAGGCACCGGTCCTAGCCCAGGTGATTGACAAGGCATTTCCACTGCAGCACTGCTAGCTCAGGTGGTGATGGCCCGGTGGTGGCAGCCAAGCCAGTAACGCCCGTACGGATGCCGACGCTGCGTGCCAGATTACTCAATGGGATTGAGATCTATGCCCCCTGCGTTGCCCGCGACGAGGTAGGGTCGCTCCTTGAGATGCTTTGCCAGTTGCCATTCTCCGCCTCGACCCGGGACTGAGGGTGCATGTGCACCGGGATGCAGTCGATGGTCGCAAGAGCATTAACGGTCTTGCTGCCATCGTCGAGCAGGCACTGGGGTTGGATCCATTTGCCCCGGCCTGACCTGCATAACATCGTTACTGTGGAATCGCAACGGCTTCTGGTTAATGTTCAAGTGGCTTGAGGCGGACCGCTTCGCCCGGCCCCGAGAAGCTGCGGTCCTGACACTGAGCGTCGAACAATTACACTGGCTACTTGATGGCATTGACCTGAGCGCCATGCACAAACATCCGCAGCGCAGCTATGTGCGGGCGAGCTGATATCAAACAGCGCGCCTTTGCCCGGTTGTTGTCGGTAAACAACGGGTAATGCCCTAATTTTTGAAATGACGTAAACCTATCGGGTGCCACATTCCGGTATGTTGTCTGTCATGGCACCTACCCAGCTCCACTCCTCCCTTAGTGCTGATGCAATGCAGACGCTCATCGCCGAGCGCGAGGCGGTGCGCGGCGAGCGGGATGTGGTGCGCGACGAACTGCGCGTCATGCAAGTCGAGCGCGATCTGCTCAAGGAAAAGCTCGAAGCCTTTCAGCGCCGGTTATTCGGTGCCAAGAGTGAAGCGCCCAGCGCCGAACAACGCGACCTGTTCCTCAATGAGGCAGAGGCGCTGGCGGCCAATGCTGCCTTGCCCTCGCCAGAGAGCGAAATAGCAGTGCCCGTTCCAGGGCATCAACGCAAGAAGCCGGGCCGCAAGCCACTGGACCCGGCGTTGCCACGCGAAGTCATTCGCACCACGTTGCCAGAATCGGCCCGTATCTGCGCGCACGATGGCGCGATACTGGTAGAAATCGGCGTGGACGTGAGCGAGCAATTCGATATTATTCTGCAGCAAGTTCGCGTGATCCGCCATGAGCGGGTGAAATATGCCTGTCCGTGCTGTGATCAAAGCATCAAAGTCACGCCGGCCCGCTTGCGCATTCTTCCGTAAATACATCTGGCCTCCTTTACCGGCGTGTTGCAACCCGATGCGTATGCTGGATTTAACGCCATTTATGAGGGGGCCAGGTAGTGGAAGCCGCTTGCTGGGCGCATGCACGCCGTAAATTTTATGATTTGCATGTGGCGCGACCTTCTGCTGTCACTACCGAAGCATTGCGCCGGATCGGCGAACTGTATGTGATTGAAGCCCCCATTCGTGGCCAGCCACCGGATCAACGGCGCGCAGCACGACAAGCACAATCGCTGGCGCTGATTGACGACTTCGAGACCTGGTTGCGGGCGACGCTTCTGATGCTATCGCGCAAATCAGATACGACCGCTGCCATCATGTATAGCCTCATCTATGGCCTGCGCTAAAACGTTGTTGTGACGATGGCAGCATTGAAATCGATAATTCAGCGGCTGAGCGCTCTTTGCGTGACGTCGCTATCGGACGTCGGAACTAACTGTTCGCCGGTGCCGACAGCGGTGGTGAGCGGGCTACCGCAATTTATTCCTTGATCGGCGCAGCGAAATTGAATGGTATTGATCCTGACGCGTGGCTACGCCATATGCTCACCCATATCGCCGACCATCCGGTCAATCAAGTTCAAGACTTCCTGCCTTGGAACTTTACATGTCCGATGGCGATAACCGGTAATTCTTGCCGATTGAATTCCGTTGCCGGAATTCGTTAAGAGGGCCTTAGGAAGACGCTTACCTTGATAACAGCGAGCCGCAAATAGCAGGACTATTCGAGGCCTTGAATCCGGCAGAAGATTCGGCGCATTTTGTGGTTAAGGCAAAGGACGTGCTTTATATGTTTCATGCCGACGTAAAGATCGCTTTTGAGGTTGTGACGGTACAGCGAAATATTAATATTGCGCCTTATAACAGGAAAAACGTTCTGCATAAGCGTGATGATTTGAGTTATATCGATGGGCTCAAGGATTGATTTTGATTTGTCGTGTTGCTTGGGCTGTAACCTGAATGTTACCGTAACGATACTTACGTGCTGCTATCAAGACGTTTCATAATGGGTATTTTAGCCACTATAAATATTGACAAGTAGGACTATTTCTTACCGGACATTTCTTCCGCATTAGCTATAAATCGAACTAAAGTTTAAAAGTGAAAACCCGAACTCACTTTAAAAGCAGGGGGCAGAAACCGAAAAGCCATACGAGTAGGTAAAAAAGGAAAAGGGGAATTCAATGTCTGTCAATTTGATTGGTTCATATTTGGTAAACGGGACCGTAGGTAATGTAGGAATGCCAGGCGCTCCGATCATGCATTTTTCTTTGGTGGTTGTCCCATCTTTAAATAGTGTATCGGGATCAGTAGAAATCACGCAAGCTCTTGCCCCCCCAAATGGCCTTACTACTATTAAGCAAGTAACAGGAGTCATTCGTGCTACTGGATACGGAAAAGTTACGCATATCGTATCACTTCAAGGAACCTACAATGTAGACTTCCCTCCGCCAGCAATAGGTTTTACCTCTGAAAAATTCACTGCACATATGGCGATTGATAATGAATGGAATGGCACAGGTGGCTTTACTTATGGTCGTACAGATATTGAAAATGTCCCAGTAAAACGCGCTTAATCTATCATAAAAAGGGTCCGGTCAAGTTCAAATTTGATCAGACCTAAATATTACAGACCTGTTATTCCATCAGAGTCTACCAAAGCTAATCATATTTTAAGAATAGCAATCTGCTTGTTTTATATGATTTATACGCTTCGCGATCAAATACCCGATCAAATACCCTCAAAGCGCTTATGAAATTATTTTAGCCTAAGTTTCACAGTATTCGAAGCGTTATCGAACGACCAGATCCGAGTAGTCCTGACTACCGTTATGGCGATACGGATATACAGCTGACTCACGTAAAAAAAAAGCTGAAAGTGTGATCTCTGTAGCTAGAAAAAGCGGTCAGCGCATGCGGACGACTGACATTGATTGGAGTGCAATTGCAAAATCCACAGCAAGCCGCTGCTTACACAGGGAAATCTTGAGCATGTCTGATACTATTGTCCAAAAGGATATAGGCCGAGGCAATATGCTTTATCACGACGCGAAGCGCCTAGATAAGCTGCCATGGCTGGGCGAAACCTACACAATTATGTATAAAGATGGTGTTGGTCAAGTCTCGGATCGGGTTGACGGCGACGCTTCGCTGCCAGTCAGCAAGGACCCGGAAACAAGTAGGGAAAAGAACAAATTTATCGCTTAATCTGCCTTATCGACTGCTCCTCCGGTTTTAACTACACTCGCGTGAGCTTAGGGCTGCGACCGCCGATGCGACCTTCATCACGGGCGGCCAACAAGCTGCCACGGGTACGCTCGAACTCAGTGAACGAACCCACGATTGCATCATCACTCTTCCTGCCGGTGAAGTCGTATCGATGGCTTCAGTCGTGCTGAGAAAACCAGCCCCCGCCAGCTCGATTTTCTCCATCAATGTCAGTACATCTTTTGGCGAGCGCGATAGACGATCGAGCTTCCCGTAGGCCTCGATCAGCCTCACTAAAACTTCAAAGTGATTGCCATCCGGGATGCCGGTCGTCGGCTCTTAATCGAAATAATACTAGACCCTGTCCAGCGCGGCCTCGTATTCTACTTCCGTATCGATTGGTTTGTTCTCCATTGTGTTGCTCCTTTTATAGGTGTCATGCGCAGTAAATGTATTGTTGCATTCCGTTAAATTATTTGGATTGATAATAAGCATCAAAGCGGTGTTGTGCCGTTGTGGCTGGCGCGCACTAACATATGTCTTGCACATGTAGAGTGGGTTTACTAAGCAAAATGATGAATGTCTGGAGTTAAGTCCTGAAGAAGCTCACCTATTGAGGGAATTAAGGAGCTGCAACGACCATGCAAAGTCCCATATAAGGATCATGGTAAGCGTGGGATTGAAATTCTCTGCTGAGGGGACAAGTCTTCCACTTGCGAAAGTCGTTTCTATCTTCTCAACTCACCACCAAAAGCAGTGGAAATTTGATGATTTCGCCAACATGCTCACTTCATCACCTGGACGAAATCGCGCGCGAAGCTTGGACGAGCAACTACGACCGCGTAAATGTACTTTCAAAGAGCGAAATGCTGTACCTTGCCTTGGCGTCAGGTCGCATGCGTGAACTAACTCCCGATGACTTTATAGCTTACGCAGTTGACCGAGTTGGTGCGGAGTGGATGTCGCACATGCTCAGCGTTTGGCGCTCCGACTCGCAACCTAATAAATGATGACCGCTTCGACAACAAGTAGAAAAAATGATTACAGCATTAGAATGGACCGGGGCAATTTTAGGGCTGATGGACGCTCTTTTACTTGCCACTAACACCCGCGTTTCGAAGTATGGATGGTTCGCATTTTTCTCCGCAAATTTAGCGTCGATCGGATTCTCTTTGGGAATTCAACGCTACGGCCTTTTTGTACAGCAATGAGGTTTTGTGGGCACGAGCATATTGGGGATATACCGTTCGGACTTGTGGTCTTCTTTCCGGCGTATCGAAAACCAAAAATCCTAACAAAATTGCGATGACAGAAGAAAAATAAGCGCTCACGTGACACTAAACGGCGAGAGCGTGCTGCGCGCCGATGTGAGCAATGGTGAATCAGCGACGAGTGAAGTCGACGCGACCGTAGATTTTCTGTTGCGCCAAGGAGTGCAGTCAGAAAATGTCACATTTCCCGACTGGCGCGACGGTGATCAAACGCCGATGGGCGGTCAGAAGATCGCAATTATGCTTCAGATTCGCGCGAAATGATCACGATTTGCGCAAAAAGAAATCTCAAACATCGGGATAAATTTTCCACTTTTTGTTAGGGTCAGCAGGTTCGTAATATTTCCAGTCCTTGCTGGCTAAGGCTCTTCAAAGACACGAATGCCAAATATGCACGCTGATTGATGAAAAATATCAAACGCTGTTTGACATGTCGGACCTTAAGCCGAGTGGCTACCCAAAACCCCAGTCTTTTTAACAGTCTCCTAGTCCACCTTCGCCCGTTTTTGTATCGACTTTTTTGGTGGGTTCGCGATGGTAATGGCGACGGGATCACTAGCAGGAAAACTTTCTTCCAGCGCTTCGTCCAACGCATTATCGACATCGCTTTTCACCTCCGGTATGGCATCGCCCTCCTTGTGGTGAGGGTTGACGTTAGGATGGGCAATCGGTTCGGGATTCATTTTTTCTGGCTCCTCGCTATAACTGGTCTAGTTGTGTTGACGCTGACTCGACTATAACCCACCGTGCTAATTTGGACTAATCCATGTCGAATTTTTGCAATCTCGCAACAGGTCTTTGTTTTCTGGCGTGCTGGGTTAGTGCTGACTACTGGAAAATATTGGACGCTGATTGACAGGCTTGGGGTATTAACTTCATCGTGCGTCACAATGCATTTGAGGTATGGCTTTACCACTATCGTCGTTAGCAAATCCATAGTTTGCGTTTTTAATGATCAGACAAACGCCGCTGAACATCGGCCGGTAATTGCTCAAACCAAACTTTCTCATCGCCTGGCAAAGGAAGAAGTGCACCGTACTCCGCCATATTGCGTGGAGCCAACTCGCTAACATATACCCATACATCCTCCTGCTTGATCTGTGTGACCTCGCTGACGGCAGCCATTAGTTCAAGCACCAGACGTTCCTTTACTTCAGCATTGCGCCCCGCTCGAATATGACCGTGCAGCCACGCTTGACCGGAGCCAGGTGGTGAACCGGAAACATAAAGATTTCCCTTCGCTATTTCGTGAAAAATAACCTGAACAAAAAAAGCATTAGCACCGGTGACTTCATGATGAATGTCGGTAATACGCGTGGCAATTTCACTCTTCTGTTGTTGCGTAAGTTCTACAGCGTTGTAGCTACAAACATAAGTGGGCATAATATTTTCTCCTCGTTGCTTCTTAGTAAAAAACGTGGCGCACTTGGCGTCCATATAAAAACTGCTAAATTGTAAAAAAATAAGCGGAGACCCCAATAATGCCTGACTTTTACCGCCACCTTTCACTTTCCCGATCGATAGCGCTCACTCGAAAGAGCATAGCATTGCGCTGTGTGGGCACCCAAACAGACATACCATGCGTAGGGCGTTTACCCAGAAAAAGTTAGCCCTATCATCACGTCATATAAAAAGCGCATTCTTCGGCGGACCTCTGAAATTCTTACAGCTCAGCTGCGATCTCCAGCTAATTCAATCGGGGCCATCCCTCAATGTAATCTTGCCGTCGTTGCGTGGGCGGTGGTCGACTGATGCACATTACCGATTACCGGAAGCGTGCTATTGGACGCATGCACGACGTTTCTGGCGGAAGTGTCACCCAGTCGCCCTGCTGATAATCGACGCTTGCACTCAAGGGCGAAACAGGCGTACTGGCACCGACTACACGAGTACTGGCTTTTTTATATTGGCGCGCGATATGACAAGGATGTACCAACTCTTACCTGCTGCGTTGCAGTCATCGCCTGCTCTTCTTTGGCATCGCTGAAGGGGGCGCTGCACAACCAGTTACTGAGTTTGGGGAAACTGATTTATCTGAATTTGAAGAGGCGAAGGATGCGTCATGGCGCGAATGGCTGGTGTGCCTCGACTTGATCGACGTCGAGGTTTTAGAACGAAATCCATTGCGCTTGCACATCCGTCCGGGTGGCTACAATAACTTATCTGAAAAGAAATAAAAACGCACTATCAACTATTTTGCATATTTATATCGCACAGTGCCGTAACTCTCTGTTTTTAAAAAAAGTGATTTTTCAAAAATGACAGAACGTCAACTTATTAACACTTTTACTTCGTTTTTAATCACTTTTGTTTCGCTTGACGTCAATTTTAAGGCGCGAGTCGCTATTACTCGGATGCAGCAACATTATTTCGCTCACTAAAAATTCATTCAAGGCCCGATCCGAGCAACAGCTCGGGTAATGCCACAAAACCGTTCTACTCTCTGGCATTCTGATCGCCGCGGACCTTACACAGATGCCAGCCTCATCATACCATCGCGACGGAACCATTTCTGCCAGATCCATTCAAAACCAGTGCGGCTTGGCGTACATCCGCGACCTGGCGGCGCGAGTATTCTCGGGCATCCGGATGCGGCGTCGACACCGTTGGATAATATCGTCATGTTCGTTCACTTCTCTGGCACTGTCTTGATAATGGAGTCTTCATGAA
>NZ_JAAOZT010000025.1 GCF_011947285.1 Glaciimonas immobilis
TTTACCATGATCAACGTGACCAATCGTTCCGACGTTGACGTGCGGCTTGGTCCGTTCGAATTTACTTTTTGCCATTTTATTCTTCCTTCAAAAGAGCGATTATTCAATGAAATACTGAAATTTTTCAGGTAAATGCTCACCTCTTGCGAGATGGGCACCGTACCGTATGTTGCTTAGTCTTTACTTGGTCTTCGATGTCACGATGGCGTCGATGATGTTCTTCGGCGCTTCGGAGTAATGCTTGAATTCCATCGAGTAAGTTGCACGACCTTGAGTGGCCGAACGCAACGAAGTCGAGTAACCAAACATTTCCGACAATGGCACTTCGGCTTTAATGATCTTGCCGCCGCCGCCTTCGATTTCATCCATACCTTGCACCATACCGCGACGCGACGACAAGTCGCCCATCACTGTACCGGCGTAGTCTTCTGGCGTCTCAACTTCAACAGCCATCATAGGCTCCAGAATGACCGGGCTGGCTTTACGGCAACCATCTTTGAAAGCCATCGAAGCAGCCATTTGAAAGGCGTTTTCGTTGGAGTCGACATCATGGTATGAACCGAAGAACAGCGTGACTTTAACGTCAACCACTGGATAACCGGCCAATACACCTGAAGTCAGGGTAGCGCGCACGCCTTTTTCAACTGCAGGAATATATTCGCGCGGAACAGTACCGCCCTTGATCGCGTCAACGAATTCAAAACCTTTACCAGGTGCTTGCGGCTCGATCTTCAATACCACGTGACCGTATTGTCCACGACCACCAGATTGCTTAACGAACTTGCCTTCGCTTTCTTCGCATATCTTACGGATAGTTTCGCGATACGCAACTTGTGGCTTACCGACAGTCGCTTCCACGCCAAATTCGCGACGCATACGATCGACAATAATATCCAGATGCAACTCGCCCATACCGGCAATGATGGTCTGACCTGATTCTTCATCAGTCTTGACGCGGAACGATGGATCTTCAGCAGCCAGACGATTCAGGGCCAGACCCATTTTCTCCTGGTCAACCTTGGTCTTAGGCTCTACAGCCTGTGAGATCACCGGCTCAGGGAATATCATGCGCTCCAGCACCACGATCGCTGAAGGATCACACAATGTATCGCCGGTGGTTGTATCTTTCAGACCAACGACTGCAGCGATATCACCCGCCAGCATTTCTTTAATTTCTTCGCGTTGATTTGCGTGCATCTGAACAATACGGCCGATACGTTCTTTTTTCTCTTTAACAGAGTTATAAACGGTGTCGCCCGAATTCAAAGTGCCTGAATAGCAACGGATGAAGCACAATTGACCAACAAACGGATCTGTTGCAATTTTGAATGCCAATGCTGAGAATTTCTCAGTATCTTCTGCTTTACGCACGACCGGCTCGTCATCGTCATTCATGCCAGGTACTGGCGGAATATCGACTGGCGATGGCAGGTATTCAATCACGCCGTCCAACATTGCCTGCACACCCTTGTTTTTAAAGGCTGTACCGCACATCATTGGCACGATTTCACTAGCGATAGTACGCTGGCGAATCGCCGCTTTGATTTCTTCTTCTGTCAGATCACCTTCGTCGAGGTACTTGTTCATCAGTTCTTCTGATGCTTCAGCAGCCGCTTCGACCATGTTCTCACGCCATTTTTTGGCTTCGACCAGCAAATGCTCAGGGATATCGCGGTAATCAAACTTCATACCCTGAGTTGAATCATCCCAGTAAATCGCTTGCATCTTAACCAGGTCGATGACGCCTTCAAAATTTTCCTCGGCACCGATAGGTACTTGCATAGGAATTGGGTTTGCTTTCAAACGCGCACGCATTTGCTCGTAAACTTTGAAGAAGTTCGCGCCAGTACGATCCATTTTATTGACAAAAGCCAAACGTGGAACCTTGTACTTATTGGCTTGACGCCATACTGTTTCAGATTGCGGCTGAACGCCACCAACCGCACAGTACACCATGCAAGCGCCATCCAATACGCGCATCGAACGCTCAACTTCAATCGTGAAGTCGACGTGACCTGGCGTATCAATGATGTTGATGTGGTGCGGAGGGAAGTTACCCGCCATACCTTTCCAGAAACAGGTCGTAGCAGCGGAAGTAATCGTGATACCGCGCTCTTGCTCTTGTTCCATCCAGTCCATGGTGGCAGCGCCATCATGCACTTCACCAATCTTGTGGTTCACACCGGTGTAGAACAACACACGTTCCGTGGTCGTTGTCTTACCGGCATCAATGTGAGCGGAAATACCGATGTTGCGATAGCGCTCAATGGGGGTCTTGCGAGCCATGATTTATTCCTAAGTCTTTTAATGCACGAAACCGAGCGCTATTTTTCAATGAAAATATGCGCTCGGCTCGAGCAAATTTCAGATGCGAACAACTGTCCCCATCTCGGGAGACAGCCATCCAGTCTATTAGAAGCGGAAGTGCGAGAACGCCTTGTTCGCTTCTGCCATACGGTGTACTTCATCGCGCTTTTTCATTGCACCGCCGCGACCTTCAGCAGCTTCGAGCAACTCACCGCCGAGGCGTTGTGGCATCGATTTTTCGCTGCGCTTGTTAGCTGCTTCACGCAACCAACGCATCGACAAAGCCATACGACGGATAGGGCGAACTTCTACTGGTACCTGGTAGTTTGCACCACCAACGCGACGCGATTTAACTTCAACCAGCGGCTTGCAGTTACCAATAGCCAGAGCAAACACTTCCAGCGGATCTTTGCCGGATTTAGTCTGGATGTGCTCAAAAGCACCGTAAATAATGTTTTCAGCTACCGATTTTTTACCGGAAAGCATCAAGACGTTGACGAATTTCGCAACATCAATGTTACCGAATTTAGGATCCGGCAATATGTCCCGCTTGGGAACTTCACGACGACGTGGCATTTCGATTCCTTTCAATCTTCAGTTGAGTGTGTGGAGCCTTGCTCCTGCACCCTCGCGGACAGCCATCATAGCTCTCCACTTACTCGGCCCATTGGGGACCGACACCTATTTCATCTGGCCTGAGCCTGACAAAAAATTATTTCTTTGCTTTAGCGCGCTTAGTACCGTATTTCGAACGCGATTGTTTACGATCCTTGACGCCTTGAGTATCCAATGCACCGCGAACCATGTGGTAACGCACACCCGGCAAATCTTTTACACGGCCGCCGCGTAACAACACGACGCTATGCTCTTGCAGGTTATGGCCTTCACCGCCGATGTACGAAATAACTTCGAAACCGTTGGTCAAGCGTACCTTGGCAACTTTACGCAGAGCCGAGTTTGGCTTCTTTGGAGTTGTCGTATAAACACGGGTACATACTCCGCGTTTTTGTGGGCTGTTTTCCAGCGCCGGCGATTTGCTTTTTACAACAGCAGATACGCGTGGCTGGCGAATCAATTGATTGATGGTTGGCATCGTTTTTTATCCAACAAAATTACGACGTTAATAACAACAATCCCGAAATCGGTTGTCCGGGATTGGACAGATACTTGCACGAAAATCCCGCGCAGTTCGATTTGGCTATAAAGGAGAAACGCACCTCAGCAAGAAAAGCCAGCCGGGGAACATTCAAGACCAATAAAACTTGGAATCGAGAACCCGCGAGTATATCGGTATGCTGCTGCTTGGTCAAGCCGCCCGGAACTATATACCTGAATGTTCATTCTTCGCAACAGTGTTCTGTACCGGCATTGTCGCCGCAGGTCGGTAGTTGAGGCGATTCCCTGACTATCGGCAGCCCCCAATCATTTTGTTCTTTCGAACCTGACGCTGTTCCGCCAGCAATAATGGGTACGCCGCCTTATCGGGAGCCGATTTTTCTTGCGTGTAGGTGCCAATTTTTCAGCGTTGCGGGATAATACATTTCCTCTTTACACTGTGATGACAATGCCTCATTTGCTGCGCCGGAATAACTTCTTTGTATTAATCACTTACCTCATTCTTTCGCTGGTACCCTTTTCACCGTGGATATTCGGTCAGGTTGTATCCCGTCCGTGGCGCATTGTGGCAACGGAGTTCATCGCGTGGGTCGCCGCATGGGCGCTCTTCAAGCGTCCGGCATGGTTTCACTGGTTGTTATTGCCGGCGTTTATCGTGCTTCCGGTCGAACTATATTTGCGTAAGTTTTACGGACAAGGTATCTCTACCCACCATCTCGGGATCATCATCGAGACCTCCCCGGCAGAGGCGCTCGAGTTTCTGGGTAATAAATTTTGGCTGCTGGCGTTTTTGCTGGTGTGCATTATCGTATGGTGGGCATTAAGCTGGTTTGCGGCGGCGCGCACCCGCGATCTGGACTGGCATGGCCGCTCGCGCTGGGGCATCTGCCTGTTACTGGCGGCGGCACTTGGCTTATGGTTGTATGGTCAGCAATATGGTGTCAAGGAATTTGCCAATCCGTTCGCCGATACGCCTTTGGCATCTATCAAAAGTTCTGCCCCCCCTTCCCAATCAACGCTAGGCATAGATAACCTAGGCCACCCGTCTGGCAGTGGGCTCCTGCACTCCACGCTGACATCTGGACACAGTACTAGCGTGGTCATGGCTGCGGCCGCCGCAAGGTTCGGGCAGTTACCCGGTTGGCTCAGCGTCCCCTTTGCTGCGGAGTCGTTCGGCGGGACCTGGCCATTCGGCCTCGCGGTGCGAGGATTCGATTTCTGGAAAGAGCATAGATACCTAAAAGATTTACAGCAAAAAAATCAACATTTTGCCTTTGGCGCGCATCAGGTAAGTCATCAGGACACGGCGCAAATCGTGGTAATGGTCATCGGGGAATCCTCCCGTTATGACCGCTGGAGCCTCAACGGCTATGCACGCGAGACCAATCCCCTGCTCAAACAGGAACCCAATTTAGTCAGTTTTTCAGACGTGCTGACCGGCGTTGCCGCAACGCGCCTGTCGGTTCCCGTAATGATCTCGCGCAAATCCGTGACGCAGAGTTTGCGCGCAGGATTCAATGAAAAGTCGTTCATCACTGCGTACAAAGAAGCCGGTTTCAAGACCTACTGGATATCCAATCAGATGTCCTTTGGCAAATTTGATACGCCTATTTCAGTTTTCGCGAATGAAGCGGACGTTACGCAGTTCCTTAATTTGGGTGGCTTTACGGACATATCTAGCTTTGACCAGGCGTTGCTGCCCCCGCTAGAGGCCGCAATGAGGGATCCAAACCTTAAGAAATTGATTGTATTGCATACCTTAGGAAGTCATTGGAACTATAGCCATCGTTATCCGCAGCAATTTGATCAATGGAAACCCTCGCTGTTCGGCATTATCAATCCCGCCTATACCAAGTTGGCGAATAAGGCCGCATTAAATAACAGTTACGATGGCTCGGTGCTATACACAGACTGGTTTCTGGCGCAGGTGATCAAGTCGCTAAAAGCAAGCAATCAGCTCACAGCGATGATGTACTTTTCCGACCACGGCGAGATCTTGTACGACGGCAATTGCAAGATTGCTTTCCATGGTCACAATACCCAGTTCGAGT
>NZ_JAAOZT010000026.1 GCF_011947285.1 Glaciimonas immobilis
AAATTCGAACGGACCAAGCCGCACGTCAACGTCGGAACGATTGGTCACGTTGATCATGGTAAAACCACGCTGACTGCAGCAATCTCGAAAGTGTTGACCAAGAAATTTGGCGGCGACATGCGCGATTTCAGCACGATTGATTCGGCTCCTGAAGAGCGCGCACGCGGTATTACCATTAATACTTCGCACGTAGAATATGAGACCGCCAACCGCCATTACGCGCACGTTGACTGCCCGGGCCATGCTGATTATGTAAAAAACATGATTACTGGCGCGGCGCAAATGGACGGTGCGATTCTGGTATGTTCAGCTGCCGATGGTCCGATGCCACAAACGCGCGAGCACATTTTGCTAGCGCGTCAAGTTGGTGTGCCATACGTGATCGTATTTTTGAACAAAGTAGACATGGTCGACGACGCTGAGTTGCTCGAGCTGGTTGAAATGGAAGTGCGTGAGTTATTAAGCAAGTACGATTTCCCAGGCGACGATCTGCCGATCATCCAGGGTTCAGCAAAGCTGGCACTGGAAGGCGACACAGGTCCGTTGGGCGAAGAAGCGATCATGAAGCTGGCCGATGCACTGGACAGCTACATTCCAACGCCAGAGCGCGCAGTTGACGGTGCGTTCCTGTTGCCAGTTGAAGATGTCTTCTCGATCTCAGGTCGCGGTACTGTTGTCACCGGTCGTATCGAGCGCGGTATTGTGAAAGTGGGCGAAGAGCTGGAAATCATCGGCATCCGCGATACACAAAAGACGACTTGTACTGGTGTTGAAATGTTCCGCAAGTTGCTTGACCAAGGTCAGGCTGGCGATAACGTTGGTGTATTGTTGCGCGGTACCAAGCGTGAAGACGTTGAGCGCGGTCAAGTGTTGGCCAAGCCAGGTTCGATCAAGCCACACAAGCATTTCACTGGTGAGATCTATGTGTTGTCGAAAGATGAAGGCGGTCGTCATACTCCGTTCTTCAACAACTATCGTCCACAATTCTACTTCCGTACTACGGATGTAACCGGTTCGATCGCTTTGCCAGAAGGCAAAGAAATGGTCATGCCAGGCGATAACGTGTCGATCACAGTCATGTTGATCAACCCAATCGCGATGGAAGAAGGCCTGCGCTTCGCTATTCGCGAAGGTGGGCGTACTGTTGGTGCGGGTGTGGTTGCCAAGATCCTGCCAGATCCACAATAAGTT
>NZ_JAAOZT010000027.1 GCF_011947285.1 Glaciimonas immobilis
GCGCCTGTCGGATTTTATCCTCCGCTTTCTCAAAGCTGGCATGCCAAAAGCACCATCGCAATTTTGTCATCTCTCGATGCAGGAGATTCTTTGTATGCGTTTCTGTCTCGCAACATGCCTGCATGCCTTGCGAGATTTGTTCCAGATATCGGATACGCATAGAGAGATGGAACCAGTCCAGGATGGGCGTTGCGGGGAACGGCAGCTGACGATGTATGCTCTGGACGCCATTGCCACTATCCGTAATCACACAAACCTTTGGAGACGTAGTTCCTGCACATGTCTGAAGCAATGCGGCAAATCTGTCTGCAATCGACGGAACTTCGCTACGCACACAAGCGAAAACGCGAGGCTTCACCCCTGACGCAGCAAGACGTCACGTCAGCATCTCGAACGAGGCCGGCCGGACCTTCTCTCGTCCTCGCACGAATCCGCCGTCGACTGCGATTGACCACTCCGTGTCCGGTGATAGTGCTTCGCCGGGTGCCAATTCCATAGCGTCTATCCTTGCCCCTACCGGTAATGTCCTATTCCGTATGGTCACATGATTCAGCTTTTCTGTCCCAGGCAAAAATTCTTTCATCATCACAACCACCTGCCGGTATGGCATCCGCGCGGCCAGTCTTGACTGCAGCAGGAGAAGGCCCGGTGCAGCACGTTCCGGTATGATTTGCGATAACGGGCTAAACAGAACCTCCAAATAGAAGGGCGGTTGCATGGGCATGACATGCGTCTCGGGCTACGAACGCTGACTGTACCGAATACGGTATCAATCTTGAGTCGTCGGTAGTCCTTCAGTTGCGTCTGTCGTCGGCAATGACTGCACACGCGTCGTATTTCGCAGTATTCCTCTGCTTGCGCAGAAATCACTACTTGCTGTAACCCGGAGAGCAGTTGCTTGCCATCGGCAAGCGATAATCCAATCGACACTGGATCAAGTAATTCGACAGGACGGTCAAATCGCGCCACTTCGATTATTGTGGTTTCGCCCCAATCCGTCACCAGCTCAGCCCGAACGACGGGCTTCATGCTGCTCTCCCCGAGTTGGTTACTCCCCCCTCATTTCCAACACCCGAGCACTCTGCTCATCATGATTATAGGCAATTACCCCCCC
>NZ_JAAOZT010000028.1 GCF_011947285.1 Glaciimonas immobilis
CTCCCCCCTCATTTCCAACACCCGAGCACTCTGCTCATCATGATTATAGGCAATTACCCCCCCACATTTTTAACAGTCCCTTCTCTGCCTTTTATGTTGCCTGATTGTTACCGTAACGTTACTTACATCAGGATACTCAACCACCTATATTTTATATACCAAATTCGACTGTGGCCCAACAATTCTCACTTAGATCGAAGATGTTAAGAATTGCGACATGGTGACCGGTTCGGTGTCCAGAATGTGAAGCAGAAGATTACAACACTTTACCTTAAAGATACTTTATAGAAAGCGGAGAAAAAATGACAAATTACATGCGCACGAATGCTTGGAATGACGGCGGGACTTTCAATAATGCTGATCTTCTGTGGTACGCCAAAGGCGTCGGAAAAATGATGGGGCGATCGCTCAACGATCCGGCCAGCTGGTGGTTCTTCGCAGCAATCCACGGTGAGCTCGTGAATCCCGATACAGCTGAGTACCAAGCTGCACCAGCTTTTATTAGATGGGGATCTATCAATAATCCACCCAGTGTGCCGACCACGCCGCTGCCGGTCCAAGCAACCCAAGACAAGTTTTGGAATCAGTGCCAACATGGCAGTTGGTATTTTCTTCCTTGGCATCGCGGTTACCTACTGGCGCTAGAGGCGCAGTTACGCGCAGACATTGTGAGCCTAGGCGGTCCAAACACCTGGGCACTTCCGTACTGGGATTACTTTGGCGGATCGCAACCCGCCGAAGCGTTGATGCCACCGGCATTTGGCGCCACCACACTACTCGATGGTACGCCCAATCCTCTTTACGTGGCTATGCGCTACGGTCCAGACAATAATGGCAATATCTACATTCCAACCGAAGCTTGGGAAGGTACGCATAATCAAGATTTGAACTGGCAACAATTTGGGGATGTGACCGATACCTGCTTGCAAAACGATATCTATACGGGTTCAGATACGGCAACGCCGTTGCCCGGATTCGGTGGGCCGGAGTCGGGGTTTTCGCACGGGGGCAGCGCTCACGGGAATATCGAACAAAACCCGCATGATCTCGTGCATGTCTACGTCGGTGGTTACATCAATAGCACAGACTTTGGGTTGATGGCCGATCCAGACACCGCAGCGCTCGATCCCATCTTTTACCTGCATCATTGCAACATCGATCGGATGTGGGCGGTTTGGAACGGAGCAGGCAATACCAACCCGACCGACCTCAATTGGCTCAACGGACCCACACCACAATTTGTGATGCCCATGCCCAATAATGAGCCTTGGGTATATACACCCGGCGATGTACAAAATCTCTCGAGCTTGGACTACACTTATCAAGACGTTACGGCCCCGCTAAAACCCGCTGTGAGTTTGCTCGCGCATCGATTGTTCGCGCTAGGCGCGATCAGCGCCGCCGACGTAGTTAAGAGCCTGCCGAGCAAGGTCACGCAACGGAAGCCTGCCGAACTATTTGGTGCAAATGCCGGGCCAGTTCAGGTTTCCAATACGGGCGGTACGCCCATTGAGGTCACGCTTCACCCAGATGTGCAAAAACGTGTAGTTGGAAGCTTTCAGCAAGCCTCTATATCTACCCCCCCTGATCAGTTGTATCTTAAGCTGGAGAACGTGCGCGGCACACAGGACGCAACGGTGCTCCGGGTTTATATCGACCTACCTGTGCATGCGGATCGCGACACGCTTCGGGCCCACTACGCCGGCAGCGTAGGCCTTTTCGGGCTACGTAGCGCAAGCGTCAAGAACGGAGCGCACGGCGGCGCTGGGTTAACCTTTGTCCTCGACATATCGCGCTTCGTGGATAAGTTGCACGTTAAGAACAAGCTATCCTCCGGGAGAATTAAAGTTAACCTGGTGCGATCGAACGAGCTTCCTCAGTCCACCGATATCGAGGTGGGTCGGGTAAGCATCTATCGCCAGCCGTATTGAGCGACCACCACCGCCATGATCTACAGCAGAAATGAATTCACCAGAATCCGGATCTATATCTTAGTGACGAGTTTTGTGGCGTGGGTAACCATTGTTGCGCTACCTTTCTGGTTGGGGCCGGAGCTGCCGGTATTTATGTGTGGCTCACGCTGGACTCAAGGATCCACGGTGAATTGGATGTTGTCGGTCAGCGGAGGGTGGATGCTGATGATCGTCGCTATGATGGCTCCCATAAGCCTGCCACCGCTCTTCCATATCCGGATCAGCTCGTTTAGTGATCGGCAATGGCGGAGCGCGTCGCTCTTTTTGATCGGATATTTGACGATTTGGTTTATCACGTGCTTAGCGATGAAGGCGCTGGAGGCGGTTGTGAATCAAGATATGCAAAACGGGCATTTTCAAGCATGGGTCACTGTCTTTATCGCTTGTCTTTGGCAGGTCTCACCCCTCAAACAACGGTGTCTGAATCAATGCCATAACCATCGCCCATTAGCCGCGTTTGGCTGGAGGGCGGATATTGACGTGCTTCGTTTCGGTTTGGAACATGGAATGTGGTGTCTTGGTTCATGTTGGGCTCTCATGCTGTTTGCCGAATCGCTTTCACAGTGGCACATCGCAGGCATGGTTATCGTCGCCTTGATCATGTTTTGCGAGCGTTTGGATCCGCCGATGCGCCCTGACTGGAGGTTGCGAGGGTTTCGAACGGCTTCTCTGCACCTCCATCACAGCCTTTCCGTGAGTCGGCATGCGTAATTCTTGTCTCAGCTCAAGCGGTCCATCCGAAAATTAAAGTACGATGGATTCCCTATATGAACCAGCAGAGTAAAAATATGGGGCCTCTTAGCTTAATAATTATTGCATCATGTGACGACGCTATATACGTCCGATCTACGGGTGTTGAGGCAGTCTTGCAAGTGCATGGTGAGATATTGTCGAAAACCTCGTCAGAACTTGCGATTATGAGAGGAATCGGCACGACTTCACGTATATACATGGTGTTAGAGAATATGCGAGGCACTTTCGATGCTGCGGTGCTTCGGGTATATCTTAGGATTTCCGCACCGGACGGGGGTAAGCCGACCAGCGAGGTATACCTAGGTAGTCTTGGCCTTTTCGGACTCAGGAACGCTAGCTTGCCTAATTCAGAGGGAACAAACGGTATGCAGTGCTACCTCGATATCACGCCTCAGGTCGCGCATTTTAAAGGCGCAGCGCTATCGATTGATACTCAGCTCCAAGTGTCAATACGTCCTCGTAACAAGCTCCCCGATGGTGTGGAGATTTCGATAGAGCGGATGCGCATCTACGTCGAGACTATCAAGAATCTACCAACGAAAGCCTAGCAGGCGTCGGACTTGGAGGGATATTTTTAAACAAATGACATAAAACTCCCACGGGATTGGGAAATTAGCCGTTTGTTTGCATCGACCGATACTTTTTCCCATCTGGGCTAACCACCGAGGCGTCGCGCCAAGCGCTTGATTTCGTTGATCCCAGCGTGCAGGAGTCCGGGCCGCCGCTGCACCGCATGTATTCATCCAAGCCAATTTTCGTATTCATACAAAACGCTACATTTTTGTAGTCCGCTTACTTATTAATATATGGCACTTAATATTCAAGTGTCAGTATCGTTACGGTAACAATGGGGTTACATCGACAATAAATGGTAAGTCGCTATCGTCACTGCGAGAAGCCGTCCCAACTGAACTACAAGATTGAATGCAAGCCGAATGTCTCCGCATACAAAGCGAATCTTGAGGCATGTGCCGGATTTAAGGAGGCTGGCGTTTCCGACTACTTCGCGGCATCAAATAGCGACAACGTTAACTTGGGATAGTCAAAACCTCTCCGACCGAAATTAAATTGGGATTTTGGATACTATTGGCAGCAACAAGCTGATCTGAACTGATACCGAATTGAGATGCGATTCCTGACAGCGTATTGCCTGCCTGAACCGTATAGGTTTGGCTATTCAATGCTGTGTGTACGCCAAGTTGTAGGGTAGAAGACGGCACTTGCAAGAACGCAAGTAAGTCATCATTGCTTCTAGCGAAAACATCAATATCGACATTGCCAACAACGCCCGCAATAGTTCCGGTTTGCGATGATTGCCAAAATGTCCAACTAGTCCAGCCCTCAGGCAGCGTCGGTTAAGCGACCTCGTATTCGGCGATCCACAAGGGATAGTCGCCGAATTGATTATTCATATATTGATTCCAGAAGGATGTGCCGGTATAAATCATCGGCTTGCGTCCTAATCCTTGCTCTACGACATCAAGCCAAGTCTGGACGTTTGTTGGCAAATCCGTGTTTCCGTAAGCACCCAAAAACTCCTCAATATCCAGCACTGGCGGCAAATCCTCTGCATCAAGACTCCCTACTGTGGTTAGAAAATTCTGTGCTTGTGCGTGCGAATCGCAAGAAGAATCAAAGAAATGATATGCACCACGCAGTAATCCTACCGCTTTCATATTTGCCCAGTTGGTCGAGAAGCATGGGTCCACTATATTGCTGCCCTGTGTTGCTTTGGCAAAGGCAAATCCGATCGAATTAGATTTGACGATCGACCAATCGATTAGGCCCTGATAGTGTGAAACGTCGATGCCATTTAAATTGGTGCTCACTGTCATTGCTGATTCCCTTATTTTGTTGTATGTCTGGACTAGATACTTACAGATCATATAAAAGTCACTTCAATTACTTCTACGGTACTGAGTACCCTGATGTAAGTATCGTTACGGTAACAATGAGGTTGCATCGATAGTAAATGGCAAGTTGCTATCATCGTTTGATGAGTACACGGGATTTTCTGGCGCTAAGACAGCGTGGTACTGCGGGGCGTCTCACGTTCCTTCGCCACCATCAGGTCGGCTTCCATTTTCAAAATAAGATGTTCTACTGATTTTAATAAGTAGATTGGTAATCTGCTCCTTGCTGCCAGCGGCTTTGCCAAGGGAATGTTAAAAAGGCTGGGGTTTTTGCTCAGCCCCCGCCGTAAAAGTTCAAGGAATCGGCTTATGTGCTCCGGCAATTCGCTCATTTTCTTGTAATAAGCGGCAAGTTTCGCCGGGAGATCGTGATTGATCACGGCACACCGTACTTGTGCCAGCAAATGCGCCCCGCGGGGTGCCCACCTCATCTGTTGGCGCTTGCACATTCTGGCATTGATGATTTGGTTGACCGCAGATTCTGCCATCGCCGTTGAAATTGGCTTATTTTCTTTCTGTCGCTTTGCATAGGCGACAAGTGAAGTCTTGTTGCCTTCGATGTACATCCAAAGATCTCGCAATCGATAGTCCAGATGACGCAAGCTCTCTTCAAAGGCAGGCGTTTCTGCGACGATGATTCGACACAGCACAAGCGCCTGTCGGATTTTATCCTCCGCTTTCTCAAAGCTGGCATGCCAAAAGCACCATCGCAATT
>NZ_JAAOZT010000029.1 GCF_011947285.1 Glaciimonas immobilis
GGAAAGCGGAGATCACGATTGCGGCCGAGAGCATCGCTAAACACCTGATAACGAGCAGAGCGTAACGGGTCGATACCATTGGGGGAAAGTCCATCATGTTTATCAAACTCCCCACGCAAATACATCGCGGATCCGCCACCGCCGAACTTGACCCCTTCATGGAGGTAATGGAGTGCACGAGGCTTGTCATGCTGAAACAGCTTATATTCGATCCCCAAAGCCTCTGCCGCGTCACTATTGCCTTGAGAGAAAGCACATTCGAGCATTTTCAGTGCAATCGGTACATTACTCCACTGGTTCCGCTCAAGATCATCATAGCCCGTATTCAAACTATGCCCAATGGTGAATTGCGCATAACTGCTGCCCATCTCTGCCGCTTGTTGCCAGAACGCCCATGCCGTCGTCGCATCCTGCTCTACAATAAAATTGTCGGCATAATAATTACCCATGACCGCATAGGCCAGCGGTATGCCCATCCGCATGGCTTCCTCGGTCAATGCCATCGCCGCACGGGCGTTACGCGGGACTAATATATCATCCGGTTCCGCCAACCCCCATACGCCGGTCTGATATAACGTCGCCAGATTGTTCATCGCTTTCCAGTGCTTGCGTTCGGCTGCCTTGGTGTACAGCGCAAGGATCTGCGGCCAGTCGCGATCATCCTTCCACAGGTCCGGCGTATCCAGCGCCACCGCCTGTTGAAACCACTGTTCGGCTTCGGGATCGAAGGCTGGCGTTACCGCCAGCTCATGCTTGCAGATAAATTCTGTGCGGTGGGGAAAAAATAGGGGGGGAATCAGATTGCGGGGAAGATTATTATCCATGGAACAGGCCGTTTGTGAAAGTAACATACCTAAAAGAAGCGGGAATGACCAGCGGTGAAAAAGCCAACTGGTCGCGTTTTGTGCAACGCACGATGCAGGGTGCATTTCAGTCATAAAGGTTTCTGTGCGACGATATAACTGGCACGGAAATGTGCAGTATCGGCACTCCCCATAGGAGGACCGTCACTTTTATCCTTCGGACGATGCGGTTATGACAACAAGGAGCGCATGTTAAATTCATGCGGTGGCCTTATCGTCTACAGCAGGAACTTTGGCCAGACGAACGTTAGTTAGGCTAGTGCCACGAGGATCCGAATAAGTGGTGATAAAGTCTTCAATGCGACCGGGTTTGCCTTTGACAATAGCGGCGTTGTCTTTCATCTTATTCATCCAATCTCCGTGCGTTTGTTGAATATGTAATGCACTCCCGTCACCCCCATCCAAATCCTCCCCCGCCAGATTTCCCCACACCCGCCTCCGCGCATCTTTCGCGAAATTATGATGCACACAATTGATATTGATTTCGCTATCCACCGCCATGCTGCGCAAATTCATATTGGCGCTTCCTAGCGTTACAAACACGTCATCAATGATCATCAACTTGCTATGAATATAAATTTCACGGCACTTCTCCGATTCAGGATCCTGGGTGTAGAGTTTGGCGATCAGGACTTTTAGCCCCATTTCATCCAGATCAGCTTTACTCACCTGCTTGCGGGCAGCGGAGGCAATGACGTCGGCATGGGCAGCAGACCGTCCTGCCCGCAGTACATTGAGGGGACCGATGACAGGGAGTGCGTACTGCATGAAGTCAAGTTGCCCGGGAACCTCGGGCGCAGGCATCAATTTACGTTGCTTTTGTACCGCCGCATCATAGGTCGCCATGGTGTGGCCTTGGCCCAGTTCCGCCACGGTATCGTAGGTGCGCGGCACCATGTTCGCTCTCTCGGCCTCAGGAATGACGATAAATACGTAAAGATTGGGCACATCGGTACTGCAACCGGCATCGCGCATGCCCTTTGCATAGCGCCGACGCATGTCTTTCAGATGCACAGCCCATTCTGCATACTGAAAGTACTGATTTTCAATGTACACATAGTTGCGCGCCTGACTGGTTGCCAGCCAGTAGGCCTCCTGAATGGTTTTATCTCCTTCTTCGGGTTGGGTCCGCACGATCTGTGCGAGCTGTCGCTCAGCGCCGGAGGGCAGGACGAAGCTGGCGGGAGCGATTGCCTGCCGTAGCAATTGCAGGTTACCGGTTTCTGGAAAAGGATCGGCATTCCTCGGGGCCCGGTCCCATGCGGTCACAAAATTGCGATTCAGGCAATGCAGCGTGTGGCCCCGCACCCGGATGGCGTAGTCGCGAAAAGGCTTGAGACGCAATGCAGGATTGTGCTTGTCTGCACCGCCTTCCGATGCGTGACCGCGCCGGAAATCGTTATAGGCATGTTCGGGGGTGTCCCAATAGTCCGTGGTTGAATTGAGTCCCATCACATAACCGATCGCTTGCTCCGGTAGTTCATAGTCGATCAAAATCGGCTTTTGATGATGCGTGCTGACGTTCTTCAATCCGCCCTTTTCAACTACCGTTAACTTTTGCGCTTCGTCGATCAAACTGGCTTCTACCGCGGCCGGATCTCCTGCCCGATAACGCACATGCAGATTGGGGATGCGTCCATTGAGCGCGTCATCCCACCACTGCTCACAAAATTTGGCGCGGATAATATTGGGATCCGACTTGCCGGTTTTACCCCAGTGGGGATGACCATACAGGTTGTGCGCCATGCGGCCTGCCCATGCAGAAGGGCTGCGTCCCTCGGCAAGCCATAACAGCAGTCGCACGGTGACGATTTTCTGCTCACCTATCTGACGCAACAAATCGCCATAAGTCAGACTACGCGGCCATTCTCCGTCCTTGCGCGGCAACAGCTCCATGCCGGGATCGAAGCCCCAGCAAATGATATCGATGCTCTTTTTGGCGGCTTGCATATCCGCTACGATGTGGGGAAATGCATGCGATGCGCAGATGTGAAATGCCAGATGATTGTCGACCGAGATCGGGTGATCACCCGGTTTGTTACGCTGTTCTAATAACCATTGGCGACTCATGGAGGCGCGCCGATTGACTTCATCGACATGGGTTGTTTCAGTCCGAAACAGGTCTTGCATTTTAGGCGGCATGGCGCTCCTTTGTGATGGGTTAGATGATCAACTTTTAGTCGGTGCGCTTTTCAACCTGTGCTTGCCCAACCATCGACTCGCCAAGGTTGCGAAAAACATTTAACAGCGTTGATATTTCAACGCCTGCTTATTCAAACACATGCCGCGGCCGCAAATAGCCGCTGCCTTCACGCCGTGTGTTGGTTTGCGTAACGATCAACACTGAGCGTAATTCCGCCACGTCGGCATCCGTTTGCAGCGGAAAAAATTGTGCCAGTTCGGCTTGCTCTTCCGGTGAAAAGACCGTTTGCTGTTGGGCGTTTTGCTGTGCTTTGATTTTGTCAGCGCGATAGTACGGCACCAGGGCATCGTTTTCTGCGTTGGTTTTTGCCGGATGATAGCCGGACAGATTGTCGGCGGCGTTGATGGTATCGATGCGGCTTTTTAGCATGTCGAACCATTTCTGATCGGTATTGGCAAGCGCCAGATA
>NZ_JAAOZT010000003.1 GCF_011947285.1 Glaciimonas immobilis
ACAATTTAAAACCAAATTAACGCTGACTACCTGCGTAAAACACCGCATTTACCACCTCGTTTCCGCCTCCAATTTCGCCCGCAACACCGCTTGCACCGTGTCGTTTATTGCGCGTCCTTTTCAACAGAGGCCGAACTATAGCAAGGCAGTTCACCAATGGCAAGCGGTTTTGTAACAATTTTTAAAGATTTTTGAAAACGGCTGGACGCTTCTCTAAAAACGCCTGCATTCCCTCTTTCTGGTCTTCAGTAGCGAAGGTGCTATGAAACAATCGGCGCTCGAAATGGACGCCTTCCGTCAAGGTGCTTTCATACGCCAGATTGACGGACTCTTTAATCATCATTATCGCTGGCAGGGACATATTGGCGATCACTGTGGCGGCAGTCAACGCTTCGGCCATCAATTGATCCAGTGGCACTACACGCGACACGAGTCCTGCGCGTTCTGCTTCAACCGCGTCCATCATGCGCGCGGTCAGGCACATGTCCATCGCTTTGGATTTTGATATTGCACGCGGCAAACGCTGGGTTCCACCAGCACCGGGAATCACGCCCAATTTAATTTCTGGCTGACCGAATTTGGCGTTGTCGGCGGCAATGATAAAATCGCACATCATAGCCAGTTCACAGCCCCCGCCCAGCGCAAACCCGGCGACTGCGGCGATGACCGGCTTCCGGATGCGGCGGATTTCTTCCCAGTTGCGCGTAATGTAATCGCCTTTGAATGCGTCCATATACGAGTAATTGGCCATTGCGCCAATGTCTGCACCTGCTGCAAAAGCTTTTTCGCTACCGGTGAGAACGATGCATCCAATCGCTTCGTCTGCGTCGAACGCTTTAAGAGCATCACCCAACTCAGTCATCAACTGATCGTTAAGCGCGTTCAACGCCTTTGGACGATTTAAGCGAATCAAACCGACTTTTCCTTGCGTTTCAACCAATATAGCTTCGTATGACATTGCGTCTCCTAATAATAAATAGTAAGTTTGAACAATACTTGATTGTAGCGCCTTAAAAGAACAGGCACGATTGTTATCGCCTACGAAGTGGCTAGAAAGGAGATATCGACCGCCCGCTACCAGCGACGGAATTTATCCATTCATGTAGTGTCTAAGTAATGCCGGAGAAGAATCTATTTTTTTCGGCAAGAGTTGCGAGATTAAAAGCGTCATATTTCTTGAAAACCAAAAAAGAGGACACGATGTTCAAAACTATACTGGTGCCAACAGACGGATCAATTCTGTCGGATAAAGCAATCGTCGCCGCGATTGAATTTGCAAAATTTGCTAACGGTAAAGTTATTGGATTGTCAGTCGCCGAGCCTTATCCATTTTCCCCCATGGCGGAAAGCACGATGGCGGCAGATCCCGGCACCTATGAAGAAAATATGTTGGCGCTGGCGCAACTCCACGTTCAAAAAGTTGCCGATGCAGCTAAAGCGGCGGGTGTTCCATGCGAAATACTTACCGCGCAAGCATTTAATCCCGATGAAGAAATTATCACCGCAGCAGAAAAATACGGCTGCGATGTCATTTTCATGGCTTCCCATGGCCGAAGCGGGCTAAGTCGCCTATTTTTGGGGAGTAAAACGCAAAGGGTGCTCGCGCATTCGACTATTCCGGTGCTGGTGTTGCGATAATTGCACTTTTTGTCGAAAGCACGAGTCATATATGTAGAGTCATATATAGAGAGCTATATATGAGCAAAATCTCGCGCAGCGACTCAACCCAAAATTAGCGCGTTGCAACGGGAAACAACTTCGGCAGCAAAACCCACATTGCGCCCCGTTGCTTCATTCTTCCAGCTTTATCTCCGGCCTCGTCCCCATAGCCCCAAAACAAATCGGCCCGCACGGCACCTTTAATGGCGCCGCCAGTATCCTGCGCCACCACTAACTGCTGCAGGGCTTTGGCGCTATTCGGCTGGGTCGTGGCAAGAAACACCGGTACACCCAAAGGAACAAAATGTGGATCAATCGCAATCGAACGTTGCGCCGTCAAGGGGACGCCTTGTGCACCTTTGGGTCCCTGACTCGGGTCGAGTACTTTCTCCTCTTTAAAGAAGACGTAACTAGGATTGGAATTCAGCAATTCTTGTTGACGGGCAGGATTAGCTACCAGCCATGCTTTGATTCCTTGTGCGGAGGCTTGCGCTAATGTCAACTCACCCTTATCAATCAAATAACGCCCAATCGATTTGTAGGGATAGCCGTTTTGATCAGAATAGGCGACCCGCAATATTTGCCCATCGGTCAACTGAACCCGCCCAGAACCTTGAACTTGCAGAAAAAAAGCATCTACGGGATCGTCCACCCACACGATTTCCTTACCACTCAAACTTCCCGATTTATCCAATTCAGCTCGGTTTGGATAGGGCACCACCTTATTTCCTACCAACCGACCGCGCAAGCGCAGTCCTTTTAGTTCAGGATAAACAGCTGCCAAATCTATTGTCAGCAAGTCGTCCGGCGCATGATAAAGCGGCGTTTGATACGCACCGCCGCGCTTACGGGCACCACGCAACAGTGGCTCGTAATACCCGGTCACCAGGCCGTTGTCGGTTCCGTCTGCATTTATTACTTGGTACGGGGTAAAAAATGCCTCGAAAAATGACCTCACGGCACTTTCACTCGTCGCGTCCAAACCCCGCGCAATAGCACATGGCTCAGCCCAACTTGGCCTTCTGCCCATGGCTGAGCAAGAGGTGAGGAAAGCGGGCATCGCCTGGCGCACGTCGTCATTTTTCCAACCTGGCAAGGCCGAAAACGTACTCAAGCGCAATGTGCCGGCAGGCACTTTAATATCTGGCAACGCGCCGGTATAAGGTGGCGCCGGTATGGGATTTTCGATGGCAGACGGCGAAATTGAGACAGTCGGTTTGACCAAAGAAGGCGCCGTCGAACATGCTGCTAAACTGAGGGCTAACATTAAAGTTGAAGCGCGCGCTGCAACGCGAGAAGAAACACGAGCAGGAACGGTTAAACTTATGCACTTGAATGACATTGAGGGTTCTTTATGTGGTTAATAATACTTGAGGCGAGTTTTGCCTTCTTCTTATTTGTTTTTATTGTCTGGTGGACTATGTCGGGCAGAAAACCGGATCAACCGCCGCCCCGTAAACCCACACCACGAAAAAAATAGCGGGGAACGAGACATTACATAATGTAGCGCCTTACGCTTATTTAACGCTTATTTAACGCTTAATGCATCAATGTAACGTTCGTGGCAGCGATAAAACAAACTCCGGCACCCGCGCCTCGAATTGTTCGCCGTCTTCGGCTACACAAAAGAATTCCCCAAACATCGACCCTTGCGGGGTCGTCAGCGAGGTGCCGCTGGTGTACTCGAAATTTTCACCTGGCTGCAGCAAGGGCTGGTGACCAATCACACCAAGCCCCCGCACTTCCTGAACTTCGTTCTTCGCATTAGTAATCACCCAATGACGTGAAATTAGTTGCGCTGCGACCTGACCGGTATTCTTGATCGTTATCCCATAGGCAAAAACATAGTGATTACGATCCGGATCCGATTGTTCTTCCAGATATTGGGTTTTTACAGTGACAGTAAATTCATAAGCGGGCATTCAAATTCCTCTAATTTCAAGCAATGGTTTAGTGTACTCACAGAATAAGTCATCCTCAACCCCAAGGCGACCACAAGTCAATCTGGTGTTTCCACACCAATTCAGCAAGAACGCAATACGAAGACAACGAAAACTATGGGCATGCGGCAATCCTGACCATCCCAAGGCGCCTCTCAGAGTAAAATAGCGCATCTTTTATGCATCATCTCACTGAGTGCCCGTCATGCCAAATAAACCTACCTACCGAATAGCTCCCAGTATTCTTTCCGCCGATTTCTCCCGCCTGGGCGAAGAAGTCCGCAATGTGGTCAGCGCTGGTGCCGACATGATCCACTTTGACGTCATGGACAACCATTACGTTCCCAACCTGACGATCGGACCACTCGTCTGCGAAGCCATCCGCCCTCACGTGCAGGTCCCTATCGACGTTCATTTGATGGTAAAACCAGTAGATCGCATTATTCCTGATTTTGCTAAAGCTGGCGCAAATATCATCACCTTCCATCCTGAGGCATCGGAACATATTGATCGTTCCCTGCAATTGATTCGCGACCATGGCTGTAAAGCCGGCCTGGTGTTCAACCCGGCAACACCTCTGGATTATCTTGAGCATGTTATGGATAAGCTCGACATCATCCTCATCATGTCGGTCAACCCTGGCTTTGGCGGACAGTCGTTTATCCATGAAGCGCTCAGAAAAATTGCTATCGTCCGCCGTCTCATTGATGATTCCGGTCGCAATATCATGCTGGAAGTTGACGGCGGCATCAAAATAGAAAACATCGCACAAGCAGCTGCAGCTGGTGCCGATACTTTTGTCGCTGGTTCCGCCATTTTTGGTAAGCCGGATTATAAGTTGGTCATTGACGCCATGCGCGGCGAGCTAGCAAAGGTATGACCCTGCGCGCCGCCGGGTTGCCCCCTCATGCAGAGGAGCAAGCACGAGAATTAAAGCCGTTGACAGGCATCGCGGCCGTCATTATCGATTTGGACGGCACGATGCTGGACACCGCACCGGATTTTCATGTAGCGATCAATCGCATGCGTGCAGATTTTGAATGGGCGCCATTATCGTTGCAAACGATTAGCAGTTTTGTCGGAAAAGGCTCGGAAAACCTGATTCGTCGGGTCCTTAGCGTCGATTATGCCGATGCAAAGGTCGAGTTGCATTTCGACGCTGCACTTGCCGCCTATCAACGTCACTACCTATCCATCAATGGACATTACGCAACTTTGTATCCAGACGTGATTACCGGACTTCAGCAAATGCAGGAGATGGGATTACGGATGGCCTGCGTGACGAATAAGCCGGTCGCATTTGCGCTACCCTTAATGGAAGCCACCGGTTTGAGCCGTTTTTTTGAAGTCATCTATGGAGGCGACTCTTTCTCAAGAAAGAAACCCGATCCATTGCCGTTTCTCGAGGTATGCAGGCTATTTAACCTGCAACCGGCGCAGATTGTCGCTATTGGTGACTCATCCAACGACTCTGAAGCCGGTCGCGCTGCTGGTTGCAAAGTGTTGAATGTCCCTTATGGCTACAATCACGGACAGCCTATACAAAATGTCGATTCGGATGGTATAGTACCTACGCTACTCTGTGCGGCTAATCTTATATCGCTCTAACCGAGACTAAATCAAGACACGATCGTCTTGGTCAAATGTATTGACCATATTCTTAATTACAAATATTCTTAATGATGTTTCTCCAAGAAAAACGTACTGTCCCACTAGCCGCCCCTGAGGCCTGGCTCTGGCGACGCTGGCAATCCTGGGCAAAGTGACCCGTTGATCGCCGCTGTCTGTCGCTTTGCTTTCTTAAGCACATTGCAGACAACGTTTTTTTGCAATAAACCGCCGCTGTTCTACAATAGCGGTCTGGAGAGAAACAATGACCGAACTCGAATTCAAATCGCTGGCCGCACAAGGCTACAACCGCATTCCACTGATCGCTGAAGCGTTGGCTGATCTTGAAACGCCTTTGACGCTCTATCTTAAGCTGGCGCAAACCCAACAAGCAGGCAAAAATACGTTTTTGCTTGAATCTGTCGTGGGTGGCGAACGCTTCGGGCGGTACTCGTTTATTGGACTGCCCGCGACAACGTTAATGCGCAGTTTTGGTACTCGTATTGAGGTCGTCAAGAACGACAAGGTCATCGAGAGCAAAGAAGGCAATCCGCTAGATTTCATCGGCGAATTTCAGTCCCGCTTTAAAGTAGCAATACGTCCAGGTATGCCGCGTTTTTGCGGGGGTCTGGCCGGTTATTTTGGTTATGATACCGTCCGCCATATCGAAAAGCGTCTGGCGCACTCCACGCCTAAAGATGATCTGGGCTTGCCCGATATCCAATTGCTGCTGACTGAAGAATTGGCGGTCATCGACAATCTTTCCGGCAAGCTATACCTAATCGTCTATACCGACCCCACCCAGTCAGAAGCATTTTCCAAAGGCCGTCAACGCCTGAAAGACTTGCGAACGATGTTACGCCGTCCGGCAGACGCGCCGGTAACTTCTGCATCGGTACGAACTGAAACCATCCGCGATTTTAAAAAAGAAGAATACCTAAAAGCCGTGGCCAAGGCCAAGGAATATGTGATGGCAGGCGACTTGATGCAGGTACAAATTGGCCAGCGCATCAAAAAACCTTACGTTGATTCGCCGCTAATGCTGTATCGCGCATTGCGCTCGCTCAATCCGTCCCCTTACATGTACTTTTATAATTTCGGCGACATGCAAATTGTCGGTTCATCGCCAGAAATTTTGGTACGAAATGAACAAACGGCTGCGCCCACAGCTACCGCCGAAGGCAAACGCAAAGTCACCATCCGACCACTGGCCGGAACCCGTCCGCGCGGCTCAACCCCGGAACGCGACGAACAACTGGCAATAGAATTACTCGCAGATCCAAAAGAAATCGCAGAACACGTCATGCTGATTGATCTGGCGCGTAACGACATCGGACGCATCGCAGAAACCGGCAGCGTCAAAGTGACAGATCAGATGGTGATCGAAAAATACTCGCATGTTCAGCACATCGTTTCAAATGTCGAAGGCGTCCTGAAATCAGGACTGTCTAACCTGGACGTCCTAAAAGCCACCTTCCCTGCCGGCACACTTTCCGGCGCGCCCAAAGTACGGGCAATGGAAGTCATCGACGAACTGGAACTGACCAAGCGCGGCATTTATGGCGGTGCATGCGGATACCTGTCGTTCGGCGGCGAGATGGATGTCGCCATTGCGATTCGCACCGGCGTCATTAAAGACGGCATGTTATATGTGCAAGCCGCCGCCGGTATCGTTGCCGACTCGGTCCCAGAAACCGAATGGGAAGAAACTGAAAATAAAGCCCGCGCAGTACTACGCGCAGCCGAACAAGTGCAAGATGGTCTGGATGGAGAAATCTGATGCTACTGATGATCGACAATTATGATTCCTTCACCTATAACCTCGTCCAATATTTTGGCGAGCTCGGCGAAGATGTCCGCACCTTCCGCAATGATGAAATTACATTTGACGAAATCGCTGCGTTAAATCCCGAGCGTATTTGCATATCGCCTGGCCCATGTAGCCCCAAAGAAGCTGGTATTTGTGTTGAGTTGCTGCAAAAACTGGGCGGTACGCTGCCGATCCTTGGCGTTTGTCTCGGTCATCAGGCCATAGGTGAAGCCTTCGGTGGAAAAGTCATACGCGCGCAACAAGTCATGCATGGCAAAACGTCGCCAATCCACCATACCGGTGTCGGCGTCTTCGCGGACCTGCCAGATCCTTTTACTGTCATTCGCTACCACTCGCTGGCGATTGAGCGCGCATCGTTGCCGGATTGCCTGGAAATCACGGCGTGGACCGATGACGGTGAAATCATGGGCGTGCGTCATAAAACAATGGATATCGAGGGTGTGCAATTTCATCCCGAGTCAATTTTGTCCGAACATGGCCATGCGTTATTAAAAAACTTTTTGCAACGTTAATTGTTACGGCTGGATTTATTGCTGACTCTATCGGACTCTATTGGACTCCACCGGCTTATATCGTTCAGAGATGATGGTGAGTCCGGCGTATTTTGTCCCGCTATTTTGCGCGTGTAAATTTCAACTTTTAATCAGATGCGACGTTGTAGAGTGGCAATATTTAATGCATTGCTTTCTCAATGCCGATCCTGCCGTCGTCTTACGTTCAGCATCCAAGCGTTACGTTTTCCACTACTTATTACGAACCGCTTCAAGAGGAATCCATGCCGATTACTGACCAGGAAGCACTCTTGCGGTGCATCGAACATCGTGAAATTTTCCACGATGAAATGTTATATCTGTTCCGCAAAATCATGAGAGGCGAAATGTCGCCCGTGATGATCGCCGCCCTCACCATGGGACTGCGCGTCAAAAAAGAAACCATCGGTGAAATCGCCGCTGCCGCGCAAGTAATGCGTGAATTTGCCACGCCGGTCCCCACCACTAATACAAGTAACCTGCTCGATATTGTAGGCACCGGCGGTGACGGTGCGCAAACATTCAACATATCAACAGCAACCATGTTTGTGGCCGCTGCCGGTGGAGCGCGCATTGCAAAACATGGCGGCCGCAGCGTCTCTTCGTCATCCGGCAGTGCCGACGTACTGGAATCGTTGGGCGTCAATATCAACCTCACGCCAACGCAAGTTTCCCGTTCAATTGATCAGACGGGGATTGGCTTCATGTTCGCCCCTAATCATCACGCAGCGATGAAATATGCTGCGCCAGTGCGCAAGGAGCTTGGGGTGCGCACCATATTCAACATTCTGGGACCACTTACCAATCCGGCCGGCGCACCCAACATTTTGATGGGCGTGTTTCATCCCGACCTAGTAGGAATTCAAGTCCGCGTGTTGCAACGGCTGGGAGCACAGCGCGCAGTGGTTGTTTGGGGGCGCGACAATATGGATGAGGTGTCCCTCGGTGCAGCCACGCTGGTCGGGGAACTGATCGATGGCGAAATCCGCGAATACGAAATCCATCCGGAAGATTTTGGCATGCCAATGATTGCCAGCCGCAATCTTAAGGTCGCCAATTCAGGCGAATCGAAGGCAAAAATTTTTGAAGCACTCGACAACGTGCCCGGCCCTGCGCGTGACATCGTCGCCCTCAATGCTGGCACCGCACTGTATGCCGCGGGTGTGTGCAATTCAATTGCCGACGGTTTGATCAAAGCGCGGGAAGTCCTGGCTTCCGGCACCGCGCGTTTGAAATTAGAACAATTCATTACAGCCACGCAAACGTTGGGCGCTGAAACCTAAAGAAAAGCCTTCCAGCATGGCGCCGGGGATCGGTACCACTCTGCGTTGACGATGCCGCTCCGACGACCCGGACAAAAATGGAATCTTCAGAAGCTTTAACGATTATGTGCAAGCACATATTATTAGCTGTCCGCATACCTATGCAAATACGAGCGCACAAACAGCGCACATGCGGGTACCAGAATTAAAGAAAAGGAACATCAGCATGTCCGATATTTTAGATAAAATTCTCGATGTCAAAGCCGATGAAATCGCCGCGGCAAAAAAGCGGCAGGATCTGGCGAGCATTCGACGTGAAGTCGAAACCGACACCGGCGCCAAAGTAGCCATCCGCGGCTTTGAGGCTGCACTGCGGGCAAAAGTAGATGCTGGCAAAGCAGGCATTATCGCTGAAATCAAAAAGGCGTCGCCATCCAAAGGCGTGATTCGCCCCGATTTCCATCCTGCAGATATCGCCGTCAATTATGCGCTGCACGGTGGCGCCTGCTTATCGGTGTTAACGGATGAGAAGTTCTTTCAAGGTTCGCCAGAATACATGCAGCAAGCGCGCGCCGCCTGCGCCCTGCCCGTATTGCGCAAAGACTTCATGATCGACCCGTACCAAATCTATCAGGCCCGTCATTGGGGTGCGGATGCTATTTTGCTCATCGTCGCCGCACTGGACCATGGCTTGATGGCAGAGATGGAAGCGCTCGCACTCGACCTGGGCATGAGCGTATTGGTCGAAGTCCACAACGCCGAGGAGCTCACTGCCGCCCTCAAACTAAAGACGCCGCTGCTGGGAATTAATAATCGCAATCTGCGCACGTTTGAGACATCGCTGGAAAATACGCTGCTCTTATTACCCCATATTTCATCAGACAAACTGGTTGTTACCGAATCCGGTATTCGTACGCCAGATGATGTAAAACGCATGCGCGACGCCAACGTTAACGCCTTTTTGATCGGCGAAACATTTATGCGTGCGCCAGAACCTGGGGTTGAGCTGGCACGTTTGTTCAATGACTAATCCGAAGTTAAAAATTATATAAATAATATAAAAATCGGCATGAAGTATTCCAGCGGGTACGCATTACGAACGGCAGCACCGCACGCTGAGCGTGTGTTAAGAAACGATGCTTAAAGCCGCTAAGCACTCGTTAACAATCCATCGCTCAGCGCATTCAAGATCAATGCGCAGCAACTTTACGGCCCGCTAACACGAACGCTCGAAAATTTTACTTTTCCGCTTCCTAATGCAGTCCCGAGCAAGATCACAACGCTCCCTACTATCATGTTCAGACTGACGGCTTCGCTAAGAAAAAGTGCACCCCACAGCACACCAAAGATAGGAATCAAAAAGGTCACGGACGTAGCATAAGCGGCGCTGACATTTTCGATCAATCTGAAATATATGACGAACGCAAAACCTGTACACACCACACCCAACGCGAGCAAAGCTGACCACGCCGATAATGAAATGCTCCCCGCCGGCCAATAGAAAAGAGCAAACGGCAACAGCACGACCGTTGCAAAGAATTGGCTACCCAGAGCAACCACAAACGGAGGAATACCCGCCAAGCGCTGCTTGGAATAATTGGCTGCGAACCCATAAGACAATGTGGCCAAAAGCACCGCACCGATAGCCAGCCAGACTTCCGGCAAACCATCCCCGATTTTGTCCCACACTAAAATTATTACGCCTACCAATCCCACCAGCAAACCCAACACTTGCGATCTATCTAACGGAATTTTTAGCCAAATCATCGCTATCAAAGCAGTCCATAATGGCGTCGTCGCGTTCAAGATGGAGTCGAATCCCGCATTGATATAAAGGGTCGAGTACGCAAACAAACAAAACGGTATTGCCGAACCAAAAACGCCGACCACCAGTAAAGGCCAAGCCCTGCTTCGCAATTGTTGACGCGCAACCTTCGAACGAACAACCGGCAGCAGCACTAGCGTGGCAATCCCCACTCGCAAAAAAATTAATGCAATCGGACCAAATTCCGGCGCGCCTATACGCATAAATAGAAAGGAGGCGCCCCAGATGGCGGCCAGCAATATGAGTTCGACAATTTGCATTTTTTGGGTTGGGTTTGGTCTGATTCAGTTTTAGTGATTTAATGCGCTTGTGAGAAGGACACTACGCTCTCTTCTCGTAACAAAGATTTTAACGAAATTAACCGCACGCGTCTGGCCAAATTCGGACATAGATTCCGGTTGCGTGAGCGTAATACGCAGGCGATTGCTATCTTCTTGGCTTGGCTTGGCTTGGCTCGGCTAGGTAGCTGGTTGGGTTTGAATGTTATGAAGGGGATATTTACAGCAGGCCTACGATAAGTTTTACGTACATCATCTTCTAAAGAACAGTGCTGAAGAAATCATAGTGACTTTCCTATTCCACAAAAGCAAATGCCTCCCGTAAAATCTACGGGAGGCATTGTGTGTATTGGTGCTGGCTGCAGGACTTGAACCCGCCACCCCCTGATTACAAGTTAGCAACTATTATAGTAAGTCTTTGATATTTAAGGAAAACCTACCGTAAGCTGAAGTAATCAAAAAGAGTTTAGAATCAGTAACTTAGCGTAATTTGGCGGAGACAAGAAAAACGTATGGATGTACTGCAATCGTACTGAATTTCAATTTGCCGATGCCGAGATTGACGTCGATTTCTCAAGTAATGAAGATGAAATCGACGTTGTGCATATGCAACACCTCGAAAAGACTTCCACAAATTATTCGCAAAGATCGCCTTAAAACGTGCACCGCGCCGAACTCGATTCCTTGAAGATAGTGCTGCCAAGAAGACCGTTCGGATTGGTGAAAATAAATAATAACGTATCTGCTAAATCGTTGATTTAAAAAGTATTTGACGATTTTTAATATTTATTATCTTCTGCGTCAAATAACAAAATTAACCGTTCATCCGCCTTATGTCGCTTGCTATCGGGCAAATGTTTCTGGCGTCGTCGAGCCAAGCGGGTAGTTGCGATCAGTGGGATAAACCAAAGTTTTTTCAAGGAAAAACCGATGCCCTCGGGGGCATGCTCACGCAGAGGTCGCACCGAGGGCTTGCGATACTCGCATGGTACGTCAAAAGACGTTAGCCTGCGTGTGCCACGGTGTGCCAACCTATCTCTTGTTCTCCCTGCGCGTCCATGGCTACCGAAGCGAAAACTGCTCTATCTGGTATTTGAGCATCCGCCCCCTACACTGGGACTTAGGCCCTTAATCACAGGTCGTTGCGTTGCCCCCCTCCCACCAGTTAGCCCATATCATTGAAGTGATTCGCAATGATCGTCTTAATGTAGGTACATTTTCTTTCAATTGCGCTTTGTTTCGCTTGGTTGAGCAATGACAGTCAGGGGAAAATGGGTCCAAGCTGTATGGAAAAAAATGCTCCCCGCGCACGGCGTAGGGGTGGAGCACGGTGTAGCGCTCCCGATTCTCTTCGTCAACCACCACGCGAGCGGCTCAGAAACAAATAAAGTTTCCCCAGCCATGCATACAGCTCAAAAGAGGGTCACGGGGTAGCGATCCCGGCCCTCTTCGTCAAACGCCACTTGCGCGGCTTAGAAGCTTCTGCGAATTGCATTGAAAATCAAACAACCCCATTTCCTGGTGTACACGACAAGCGACTGCTGCTAAGGAATCGGAATCACCGATAATAGTTTGGATAGGAAAGTCATGTCCTTAATTTGAACATCAAATGAATGTCTTTTTTGGAGACGCGATGGAAACTTACTATTTATAAACACTAGCGCGGCTGGAAGCGTCGGCCTTGGTGACCGTGCGGCGAGTGGGAAATCAAAAGCATTACCAGGCAAACCACGAAGCACCAATATTTGAAGAGCTACGCAGTATTGTTCTAAAAACGTTCGGTGCGGCGGATGGGGAGAAATTTTTCCCAATTGCCCAACAAGTTGTGCAGGTTACCCACATTCATATTCATACAACCGTGTGCGATAACCCGAAGTTAATCGTATTTTTTTGGTTTCTTTGGCAAGCGCACTCTAGGGCATGTTAGGAGACCCGCACCGGAAGCTGTTGTGTTTTGAGGTGCGGGCGCACACATGCCGTTCACGCCATGCATGATTGGTTTGACAATACCTATATTGGGTATTAATATGCCCATTATGGGTATTTACGCAGACGCACTATTTACGAAGACGCAACAGCGAGTGCTGGCAGTTATATACGGCCAGTCACAGCGGTCGTTTTATGCCAATGAAATTATCGGATTAGCGGCGATTGGTTCTGGCGCCGTGCAACGCGAGCTAGCGCGGTTGGAGGCCTCAGCCCTAGTGACCGTGCGGCGCGTAGGAAACCAAAAGCATTATCAGGCCAACCACGAAGCCCCAATATTTGAAGAACTGCGCGGTATAGTTTTGAAAACGTTCGGCGTGGCCGATGTATTACGCGCAGCGCTTCATTCAGTGTGGCCGCTAGTGGATTTTGCGTTTGTCTACGGTTCATTAGCCAAGGGTACAGAGCATGCCAACAGTGACGTCGATTTGATGGTGATTGGAGCAGTGCCGTCAAATGCAGAGTTACTTGAAGCGCTATTGCCCGCTCAAGCGCAGCTGGGACGCGTTGTGAACCCGACTCTCTACACACCGGACGAGTTTGCCCAACGCGTGCGCGATGGTCGGTCATTCATTGTCCGGGTACTGGAGCAACCTAAAATCTTTGTCAAAGGGTCCGAACATGATATTACCCGCCTCGGCAGCGCTGGCTAATTTAGCGCGCATTGGTAAGCTCAAAGCGGAACCGCCCGATGCTCGGGAGCGGGCTGGCTTGTTGCGTTCTGCCAGCGTGCGCTTGTTGGATGCCAGACAACCTATGCTTTCATTGGAAAGCCGTTTTGATCTTGCCTACAATGCCGCCCATGCTGCTGCATTGTCCGCCCTGCGGGCCCATGGCTACCGTAGCGAAAATCGTTACCTAGTATTTCAATGTCTAGAGCATACGCTTGGATATAAACCGGAACAGTGGCTGTTGCTTAACCACGCTCACAAAAAACGCAACTTAGCCGAATATGAAGGTGACCTCGATGTTACCGTGGGCTTTGTCGAAGAGCTGATTGAACATGTCTCAAACTTGATTGCTGCTGCCCAGGCGCTTGAGTCTGCATCATGATAACGAAAGTATTCTCCCAATCGGCATTGGTGTCGACGCTGCAGGTTGGCGAGCAGTGTAAATTAAGACGGTAATCCGGTGACATATGACACATGTAATTAATCGCGACGGTCGCTCACGATGGACCAGAATGAGCGGTCACGATGCGCAAGAATATCCATCGGCTTAGCATCACGGCATTGACGGAAAAGGACGCATTGCAACACCATATCAATGAACTCAAACAGCGTCAGGCGTCGCTCGCCGCGCATTGTTGGTCGCTGGAACATAACGAAGAAAATGGACAATAACATCATGAACCAACAAAACCTTGCCGATTTCATCTGGAGCGTTGCCGACACCCTGCGCGGCGATTTCAAGCAGTCTGAGTTTGGCCGCATCATCCTGCCCTTTACCGTCTTGCGCCGTTTGGAGTGCGTACTGGAACCCACCCGCAAACAGGTGCTGCAACAATACGCCGGCTTAAAAGGATCGCAGGTTGATCTGGATCTGGTCTTGCCAAGTACCGCCAAGGCGAGTTTCTACAATACTTCCGAATTCAGTCTGGCCACGGTCGGTTCCACCAGCACCCGTGCCAACCTGGAAGACTTCATCGCCAAATTCTCGGCTAACGCGCGCCAGGTGTTTGAGCACTTCGCTTTTGACGGCTGGCTTACCAAGCTGGAAAATGCCAATCTGCTGTATCTGGTCACACAAAAGTTTGCCACCATCGACCTGCATCCGAACGTCATTAGCAATCACGAGATGGGCTTGGTGTTCGAACATCTGATTCGCAAGTTTGCCGAATCGGCCAACGACACTGCAGGGGAGTTTTTTACCCCGCGCGATGTGGTGCGGCTGGTGACGACCCTGGTGTTTTCCAGTGACCACGAAGCGCTCAATGGTGAAGGCGTGGTGCGTACCGTGTACGACTGCGCCGCCGGTACCGGTGGCTTCCTATCCTCGGCTATCGAGCAGGTTGCCGAGTGGAACCCTAGCGCTAGGCTGATCCCGTACGCTCAGGAACTGAACCCCGAGACCTACGCGATCTCGGTGGCGGACAAGCTGATCCAGGGTTACGACACCAAAAATATCAAGCTCGGCAATACCCTCTCCAACGACCTGCTGCCACAGGAGCAGTTCGACTACTGCCTGGCCAATCCGCCGTTTGGGGTGAAATGGGAAAAGGTACAAAAGCAGGTGCAGGATGAGCAAAAGAATCTCGGCTTTGGCGGTCGCTTCGGCGCGGGCTTGCCGCGTGTCGGCGATGGTTCTCTGCTGTTCCTGATGCATTTGCTGTCCAAGCGCAAACCGGTAGCACAGGGTGGCAGCCGCATCGGCATCGTGCTGTCCGGCTCGCCCCTGTTTAACGGCGGGGCGGGCTCGGGAGAATCGGAAATCCGCCGCTGGATACTGGAAAACGACTGGTTAGAGGCCATTATTGCGCTGCCCAATGACCTGTTCTACAACACCGGCATTGGCACCTATGTGTGGGTGCTCTCCAACCACAAGGACGCTAGCCGCACAGGCCGGGTGCAGCTGATCGACGCCACCGCGATGCACGCGCCGATGCGCAAATCGTTAGGCAGCAAACGTAAGTTGCTGTCGGAAGAACAGATCGCCGAGATTGCTCGCCTGCACGATGGCTTTGTCGAAGTCGCTGCAGCCAAGATTTTCAACACCACCGACTTCGGCTACCGCCGCATCACCGTCGAGCGCCCGCTGCGCCTGCGTTTTGCTGTCACAACGGAAAACCTCGCCGCCTACCGCGACACCAAGGGTGCCGAGCATGTCGATGCCTTCGCTTCGTTGCTGGAACGGGGAGGACATTTTGATGACCTGCTCAACTTCCTGAAGGCTGCCAAGGTGAAAAAGCTGGGTAAGGGAGCACAGAAAGCCGTGTTTACCTGCTTCGGCACCAAATGCCCCGAGGCCGAGCCGATCAAGGATGCTGACGGCAAGCTGCTGCCCGATGCTGACTTGCGCGAAAACGAGAACGTGCCACTCAATCGAGACATCAACGACTACTTCAAATGCGAAGTGCTGCCGCATGTGCCGGATGCGTGGATCGACGAGACCAAGCGCGACGAGAAGGACGGCCAAATCGGCATCGTCGGCTACGAAATCAACTTCAACCGCTACTTCTACCAGTACCTGCCGCCGCGCAAGCTGGTAGACATCGACGCCGATCTGAAATCAGTGGAAGCGGAGATCGCCGCGCTGCTGAATGAGGTGACGGCATGAGCCATTACAAGTCGTACCCGGTACACAAGGATTCCGGCGTTGAGTGGCTGGGCCTAGTGCCCAAACATTGGAGCGTTGTGCCATTCAAGTGGCTTGCAGTCATTCAAAATGGAAAGGACTATAAGGACGTTGAAACCGACGAGGAGGGCTTTCCGGTAATTGGCTCTGGCGGGGAGTTTGCGAGGGCATCGAAGTCTTTGTTTAATGGCGAGTCTGTTCTTTTGGGAAGAAAGGGCACGATTGATCGGCCGCTCTATATCAATGGGCCTTTCTGGACGGTTGATACAATGTTCTACACTTTGATCGGCCCTAAGGCAGTAGGAAAGTACCTCTACTATTGCTCATTGACCATTCAGTTTGATAAGTACTCAACCAATACAGCTCTGCCGAGCATGACCCAGGAGGTCCTGGGTCAAATCCCATTTGCCGTGCCTGAGATTCAGGAGCAGCGCACGATTGCTGCCCACCTCGATCGCCAAACTGCTCGCATCGACGGTCTGGTCAATACGAAAACCCGTTTTATCGAACTGCTGCGCGAAAAGCGGCAGGCGTTGATCACCCACGCGGTCACCAAGGGTCTTGACCCCACCGCAAAGATGAAAGATTCCGGCGTGGAATGGCTGGGGGAGGTGCCGGAGCATTGGACTGTTAAGCAGCTCGGATACTTCGCCGATGTGCTTAGGGGAAAATTTACGCATAGGCCACGTAATGATCCCGCCTTCTATGATGGCGACTTCCCGTTCATCCAAACTGGCGATATAACAGGCACATCTCGATACATTACTAGCTACAAACAGACGCTGAATGAACGGGGTATTGCAGTAAGTAAAGAGTTTCCAAAAGGAACCTTGGTAATGGCTATTGCGGCAAATATCGGAGATGTCGCGATTCTTAATTTTCCTGCCTATTTCCCTGACAGCGTCGTGGGCCTCCTTCCAACAGGGGAAAACGATTTGATGTTTCTGTTTTACCTTATGCAAGCGATGAAACAGCCAATGCTGACGACGGCATCCATCAGTACACAAATGAATCTGAATATTGAGAAAATCGTCGCATTGGTAGCCGCCCAGCCGCCGTTACACGAACAGGTACAGATTGTTGCGTATATTGATCGCGAAACAGCCCGCATCGACACGCTTACCAGCAAAACAGAACGTAGCATCGAACTGCTCAAAGAGCGCCGCAGCGCGCTGATTACCGCCGCTGTTACCGGCCAGATTGACGTTAGGGAGAACACCGTCCGGCAAGATCAGCTGGCGGCTTGATAAATACTGAACGCGTGCGGTTGCTGGTTAAGAGGAGTCCATTTTCTCTAACCAGACCTGACGAAAATAAAAAATAGAAAGCATCGCCATGAGCCAGATCCACCACGAATGCGAACTTGAACGCCATATCGTCGAGCAACTCACGGCAGCCGGTTGGCTGCTGGGAAAGTCCACCGGCTATGACCCGGCCAGGGCGCTGTTCCGGGAAGATGTAATCGGCTGGCTTCAAACCAGCCAGCCGCAAGCCTGGGCCAAGCTTAGCAGCCTGAACGGCGCCGGCACGGAAGTTGCCGTGCTGGATCGCTTGGTGAAGATGCTGGAAAGCAAAGATGGCGGCACGGTGAATGTGCTGCGCGACGGCTTTGCGATGGCAGGCGGCGGCACCTTGGCGATGAGTCAGGCGCTGCCCGAGGATGAGCGCAACCAGACAGTGCTGGAGCGCTATGCCGCTAACCGCCTGCGGGTCGTGCCGCAGCTGCGCTACTCACTCGACAAGAGCGACGAGATCGACCTGGCGTTCTTCATCAACGGCATTCCAGTGGCCACCGTGGAGCTGAAAACCGACTTCACCCAGTCGGTCGAGGCGGCCATGGACCAGTATCGGCAGGATCGTCCGCCGAAGAATGAGAAGACCGGCCGCGTCGAGCCGCTGCTGGCGTTCAAGCGTGGCGCGGTGGTACATTTCGCGATGAGTGACAGCGACATCCGCATGAGCACCAAGCTGGCTGGCGACTCGACCTTTTTCCTGCCGTTCAACCGGGGCAACGATGGCGCGGCGGGTAACCCACCGGGCGCGAACGGCAGCTATCCGGTGAGTTATCTGTGGCAACGGGTACTGCAAAAGGACAATTGGTTGCGTATCTTCCATCGCTTTGTACTGCTAGAGCGCAAAGAGATGCAGGACGTTAACGGCACAACCACTTTCAAAGAAAACCTGATCTTTCCGCGTTTTCACCAGTGGGAAGGCGTGACTAAGATGGTCGATGCGGTGCGGGCGGAGGGAACTGGCCAGCCTTATCTGATTCAGCATAGCGCCGGTTCCGGCAAAACCAATACCATCGCCTGGATGGCGCATTCGCTGATCCGCGTGCGTCGACCAGATGGCGAACCGTACTTCCATAGCGTGATTGTGGTGACCGACCGCACTGTGCTGGACAAGCAGTTGCAAGACGCCATCGGCCAGATCGAACATCAAACCGGCGTGGTGTGCGCGATTGACCGGCAGCAATCGAGTAAGCCGAAAAGTCAGCAGTTGGCTGACGCGATGCTGGCCGGTGTGCCGATCATCGTGGTGACGCTGCAGACCTTCCCTTGGGCACAGAAATTAATCCTCGCCGAACAGAGTTTGCGGGATCGGCGCTTCGCCATCATCATCGACGAGGCGCATAGCTCGACCGGCGGCAGCAGCGCCGATGATTTGCGCTATGTGCTGACAGGGCAAAGCGAAGAAGAATGGGAGACGCTGAGCAAGGAGGAAAAGCTGTCGGTATGGCAGTCTTCCCGCCAACGCCCAGGTAATGCCAGCTACTTCGCCTTCACCGCCACGCCCAAACACTCCACGCTGAGCCTGTTCGGTCGGCCGCGTCAACCGGAGCAACCGGTATCCAAAGACAACCCACCCGTGCCGTTTCACCTGTACACGATGCAGCAGGCCATCGAAGAGGGCTTCATCCTTGACGTGCTAAAAAACTACACCAGCTATGACGTCGCTTTCCGTATCGGTTCTAAGTTTGCCGAGAGTGACGATGAACGCGTGGACGAAAAGAGCGCTAAGCGCGCCCTGGCCAAATGGCTGTCGTTGCACCCGACCAACGTGGCGCAAAAGGTGGAGCTGATCATCGAACACTTCCGCGCCAATGTCGCCCACCTGCTGGGTGGCCAAGCCAAAGCTATGGTGGTCACTTCTTCAAGGGCCTCGGCGGTGAAGTACCAGCTGGCCCTGGATCGTTACTGCCAAAGCAAGGGCTATCAAGGGATTCAGGCGATGGTGGCGTTCTCCGGTGAGGTCGCGAACAAGGATGTGCAAGATGGCCAGTTTTCCGAGGATCATCAGTTCAGCGAAACCAACATGAATCCTGGACTGAAAGGGCGGGAAATGCGCAAGGCATTCGATACCCAGGATTATCGGGTGATGATCGTCGCCAACAAATTTCAAACCGGCTTCGACCAGCCCAAACTGGTGGCCATGTATCTGGATAAGAAGATTTCAGGTGTGGAAGCGGTACAGACCCTATCGCGCCTGAATCGCACGTATCCGGGCAAGGACAAGACCTTTGTCCTAGACTTTGCCAACGAGTCGGAAGAAATCGTCGACGCATTCAAGACCTTTTATCGCGATGCCAAGGTGTCGGATGTGCAAGACCCCAACATCGTGTATGACATCAAGCAGCGCCTGGATGGCATGTTGATTTACGAAGCGAGTGAAATCGCGGCCTTTGGCGATGCCATCGTGAATAAGAGTGTTACGCATCAGAAACTGTATTCCCTGACCCAGGCCGCCACCGACCGCTTTAACGGCAAACTGAAGGCATTGAATGATGCCATCGACAAATGGGATGAGGCCTGGCGTATTGCGAGCGATGCAGACGATCAGAAAGGCATGGCGCACGCGGATGTCCAGAGATCCGAACAGACCAAGGCGCGGGATGAGCTGATGATTTTTAGCGAGAGCCTGACCAAGTTCGTGCGCAGTTATGAATATGTGGCGCAGCTGGTGGAATTTGGTGACCCTGGCTTGGAAGCGTTTGCCAGTTACGCCCGCCTGTTGCGCAAGCGTCTGAAAGGCATCACGCCGGAGCAGGTGGATTTGGGCGATCTGACGTTGACGCATTACAAAGCTATAAAGGGTGATACGTTGACTGGGCTTTTTGCGGTTGAGCAGATACCGGAGCTATACGGGATTACCGATAATGGCTTACGTGATGGCCGCGACCGTGAAAAAAAATATCTATCTGAGTTGATTGAAAAACTGAATGATGCTTTCGGCAAAGACATCAGTGACAAAGATAAGGTGGCCTTTGCGGTGCATGTGTCTGAGAAGCTACGCGATGACGAGATGGTGATGGCGCAGGTGCAAAATAACAGTCGGGATCAGGCGATGAAAGCCAATCTGCCAGCCGCTGCCGTCGCTGCAATCGTTGAGGCAATGAGCACCCATCAGAGCATGGCTACGAAGCTGTTGAGCGACGAAGTGACGCGGGATCTGTTCTTTGGCGTTGTGTATGAAATGCTCAAGAAGGACATGAGCGGGGATTTGCTGACTGCCGCTCGCCGATAGAAGGGCTCGCAGATGGACCGTGAAGCCATTTAAGGAACTTGGGGTTCGAGGTCCCATGCCAGTAGCCGGGATTTCAGTTGGTAGAAGTAGATCGCAAACTCATCGTAGCAAGCTAAACGGGAAACGCTAATGAAGAAACCTCTGGTATCCATCGAACCCGCCGCGATCAAATTACTCAATCCCGCAGAGGGTGTTCGGCTAATACGCGATCTGCTTTGGAGCGAGGTGACGCGACTAGGAATTCCGCGCCAGAATGTTGTGATCTCTTCGGACATCACGGTGAAGGACGGTGGAATTGACGCCAGCGTTGAAACCGAGGGAAGCTACGATTCGATTTTGGTGCCAGGCGCGTGCCATTTTCAGATCAAGACCGGTGAATCTTTCAAGCCGTGGCAAGAGGCCCAGATTCGCGCTGAGTTGTTTGGAGCCAGCCCTGTTGCTCGCGCAAATTTGGGAGCGGCCGTCCTTCAATGTGTGGAATCCGGGACCGCTTATGCGCTCGTCACCTTGGGTCATGACCTCACCACCGAGCAACAGGCGCAGGCAAGTGGATTTTTAAGGAAGTTTTTTGAGGATTGTGGTTTTGGCGATCCCCAGATTTCGGTGCTCGGAGTAACGCAGATCATAAGCTTATTGACCCTTCACCCGTCGCTTTGCCTCGATCTCAATGGGCTTGGTGACCTTCCGTTTCAGACCTCGCAATCTTGGGCCGATAATTCCGATATGACGAAGCAGTTGGCACTGGGTGATTCACAGGAAAGCTTCATCGGTGAATTGCAAGCGGCGTTGGATGGCGCCGACATTCAGCATGTCCGAATCGTTGGAGAACCTGGCATAGGCAAGAGCCGTCTCGTATTAGAGGCCATACTGCGACACCCTGATTTTTTAGCCAACACGCTTTATGTCAGGCAGGCGAGCGACTTTCAGAACAGCCCACTTTTCAATGAACTGTTGAAGAAAGGTCGGAATTACTCCGTCCTGCTTGTAGTCGACGAGTGCGACGATGCGGATCGTTCAGCAATTTGGCGCGCCTTAAAGGGCCGCGAGTTGATCAAGTTGGTCACGATCGACCATGGCCCGGAAGCTAGCGGTGGACAAGGCATGCAAACATTGCAGGCGCCCCCGTTGGAAGCCGCGCAAGTTGAGGAAATTCTTCGGTCGTATATCGGCGATAAGGTCGGGTTGCGAAACTGGGCCGAGTGGTGTGGTGGATCGGCCAGGGTGGCGCATGCATTGGGTGAAAATCTTAGGGACAATCCAGAGGATATTTTGCGAACGCCCGGCACGGTTCCAATCTGGGACCGCTTCATATCGGGATACGGCCAAACGCGCGGCGACGAGTCCGGCAGAGTGGTATTGCGGCACATCGCTTTGTTTGAGAAATTTGGAGCGCGGATTCCGGTTCAATACGAGGCTGAATTTATAGCAAAACTTGTAGGGAAAACTGATCCTTCGATCACGCAGGCGAAGTTTGACAGCATCGTTGGCTATTACCGAAAGCGTCGCATCCTTCAGGGTGATCGCACTCTACGAATAGTGCCACCGGCGCTTCAAGTGTATTTGTGGAGGGACTGGTGGGAAAATTACGGCTCGGGAGTCGATCTCAAAGAAATGATGAGCAATATGCCCAAGAGCCTCTACGGCTGGTTCATGCGGCCTTTCGTCTACGCCCATGGAGTGGAGTCCGCGCGCGACATTGTGAAAGCAATACTGGATCCTCGTAGTGGCCTGTTCGCCGATCGTGAGTTCCTGACCTCCGAGACGGGCTTGGCATTCATCAGTTTGTTGGCGGAAGCGGACCCCGCCTCGACCCTGGCGCTGTTGAAATCGACGTTTTCAAAGTGGCCTGACGACGAACTTACTGAATTGAAAAAGGGGCGGCAAAACATTGCATGGGCTTTGGAGAAAATCGCGGTATGGGAAGGTCACTTCCGCCAAGCAGCAAAAGTCCTGCTTCGATTGTCATTAGGAGATACGTCCACCAACTCGAACAACGCGAAAGGCATTTTCACCGCTCTATTTTCTCCGAACGGCGCGGCCACAGAAGCTCCGTTTGTAGATCGTGTTTCTTTGGCAAAGGAATTTTTGACAAGCGGTGATTCATTTGAGCGCTCGATGGGGCTTTTGGCCAGCGCTGAGGTGTTCAGCAATCGCGGAAACTCGCGAATCATCGGCGTCGAGTATCAAGGTCTTAGGCCAGAGGTGAAATTCTGGCAGGCCAAGGTTTGGAGCGAGCTGATTGATCCATGGCGCTCAATGTTGGGCGACTTAATGCAGGTTCGGGCTCAGGGCGATTCAGCTTGGAGAGCCGAGGTCGACAAGGCGCTGCTGTCATCCATCGAAAATTTGGCACGGACCAATGTTCTTCATGGTGAAATCATTGACGCCATGAACGAACTTTCCAAAGTTGATGATAATTTCGAAGAACTGACACAACTGGTCCTTCGGCTTTTGCGGTATCGGAATCCCGAAGCCCCGGAAGACTTCACGCGTGCGCTAACGGCCCTCTCGACAAAGCTTGTTGGAACGACGTTTTCGGAGCGGCTGCGCCGATATGTGTTGAGCACCATTTGGGAGGACGACTACCCGTCAGATGACGATTCCGATGAGCCAAGTAAAATCGCCTCGCGCATCCGTCTGGGACTGGCGCAAGAAGCAGCACGCGACGATATTCTTCTCGCGGATGCCTTGCCTGTTCTTTTCAAAAGCAAGGGGTATCGCGTCGAGCAATTCGGATTTGACGTTGCCGGCGCGTTGGCGGACTATCGATTTGATGACGCGGTGCTGACTCAAACGCGCCTTGCGCAAACGCCTGTATATTCGATGTTCTTGTCCGGCTATCTTCGCGGCGTCCATGGCATGAATCCGACTCGATGGGAGGCGTTGGCGGAACAGTTGATTTCCGATCCGCAACGATGGATTTTGCTGGCTGTTGTCTGCTCGGGCATGACAGAGAAGATCTTTGATTCGGTGCTGGGCCTATACAAGTCAGGCGCGATGGATTCCGATTGCCTGGTCGTACTAGGCCGGAACTCGACGCAAAGTAATGTTGGCGTTGCCAATATTAGACGCGCGCTGAGCGCGATGTTGGAACGCAGGGAAGAAGGTTTCTATCGGTTTGCCGTTGAGATTGCGGAGCGTAAACTCTGCCATTCGCTCCCGCCACACGCAGATGACGAGGCATTGGCATTCAGGATTTTGTGTGACGACTGCGCGCTTGCCCACAGTATGAACACAATGGATGAGCACTATTGGCATGGGCTTGCGAAGCGTTTCAGGGCGCAATTTCCGAATAGTGATGGGGAACTCATGGGACGTTTGATATGCGCGTCCGCTTCATTCCATGGCATTGCCGCCAGTGGCCATGTGTCGAAAGTCGCCGGCGAAATCTGCGCAGCGAATCCTGCGCAGGCTTGGGCGCTGGTGTCGCAAGAGCTGCTCGGTGAACGCGCGCACATAATGATACGCTGGCTTGGGGAAGGTGGATCGCACGGCCGCCCAGTCGAACTGGCAATTTTGAATTTCCGAGTCGAAGACATTTTCGAATGGATTGATACCGATCCTGGTCACAGATCCCTAATGATTACCGAGACCTTGGTCCCAAGTCTTGAGCAAGGTCCGGCTGGAGACCTTACGAAAGCGTTCTTGGCGAAATACGGTGAATTGGAGCATGTCGGAGGTTCGGTGATGTCGAGATTCTCTATGGGAAGCTGGTCTGGTCCGCGCAGCCAACACTGTAAGGTGAAGCGAGATCGAGCGAGGAAATGGCTGACTGAGACCGACTCCTCCAAGGTTCAGGACTGGTTATCGGCATACATCGAAAGCTTAAGCCAAGAAATTGAGCATGCGCTCATTAGCGAGGAACGGTATTTCTAATCGAGCGCTGCTAAATCTTTGATCGACCGCTCGCGAACATGGGGTACCCCGCAAAACACCACCGTCATTTCATCTGCAGCTCGCGCATTTTTAGCACGGGCCTTGTAACCGGCATTTATAGGCTTTTTCCCGCAACAAGGTAACGAGTAAGGCCCGAAATTTCGTCATGTGTGACGAAACGAGGACCATGCAAGGTGGGCCACCTTGCCTACGCTAGTCTATCCTGCATTAGCTAGAGCCAACTTCAATTTCTTCGTCATGCCGAAGAACCGCATCGACTTCTACGGAAAAAACTTCAGGTAAGACATTTTTAGCCATGCATCGTTTCAATATTAACGATGCGATGAGAACAATTTATATTGCAAATTATGCAATGTATCGGCACGTAAGTTACGTCTGGCCGCAGAAAAAATGGATCGCCATGCCGAGGAAATCATACATTTTCAAAGACATTGTAACGGCCAATAACGTGCCGATATATGGCTGTTCCCGCACTTATTCGCATCGGCGTTAAACACCGTGAAGAGATAATTTTCACGGTTATAGAAAAATGAAATATGAAAAATCTGCTAACCGGTAATTAAAAACAGCGGGAGACACGCAGATCGTCACGATTGCTGCCGCCCCGGCCGTCATCGACAGCCATGTAGCCCGAACATGCCATTGTCCAAAAACAGGCGCGAGAACGGAAGGACGCGCTAATGCGCGGCCACACATCAATACAGGAAATGCGCGAGGCGATCAAGCGTGCGGGTCGCGACTTACCTATCATTTCTCAAGTAGCACGCATGGGCATACTAGACGCTGCAGCATTCCGCGAGCGTGCAGCAAAAGGCCTGCCACTCGTCATCACCTGGCTCATCGGTAAGTGGCCGCTGTCCGCTCTTCCACCACAAACGCTACGCGACCGCTTTGGCGGGCTGCACGGGTGCGCGCGGGTTGGGGACTGTGTCAATACCGCTTTCGCGCCTGACCTCGCGCGCTTTGCCAACATTGGGCTCTAAATACATAGAGAGAACCCGACGTCCGACTAGCTCAGTCACCCGCTGTCTACTTGAAGGGTCAGCAGAGGCTTTAAGCAAGGGGAAATGCTCAGCTAGGTTCGAGTCAAGAGCCAAGGGTAAAGCTAGAAGAAGCGCAGAGGCTGTTCGAATATCGGAGTCGTTATCTATCAGGAAAGTCGGAGCTCTATTCAGCCAAACAAGTGCTTCTGAAAAGCTTTCCGCATTCAGAAGAATCTCAGTGTCAGAGGTCAAGAAAGGTATCTTCCTCAACTCCTCCAGCCGTCGCATTCTACGCTTTGAATTCCTGTGACCTATGCACATCATAGCTAAGCTCGCAATCAGGACGAGAACTAAGCACGTTGGAAGTCCAATTTCCATATATCGTGAAGCTACCGAAATTTTAATCCCTATAAGGCTAAGGAAAAAATATATACCATTGCCTAGAATCCAAGGAAAAAGGCCGAGCAATGAAACTGAAGCTACCATAAGTATGATCCTTAGCCCCACACCCCCAACCGATATGAATTGTTCTTTGGTAAAAAAGGTTGAGAATTTCAGCCGCACTCCCTCAACTCGGTTTTTATACATCAGTAGGAGCGTGCCAAAAAAGGCAACGTAAATAATAGCCGTAAACCAAAAATATGGGGAAGCAACAAACTCATGAATCCGGTTATCCACATGGCTAGAATCGACATTAAATATGGGATTGAAAATTTTTTGAACTGCTCGCATAAAGAAAGGTATTGGAAATACTATAAACGCAAAAACCCATTCGTCCCCCCCTTTATACTGTAACGTCGGCATACGCCTATCCAGCGATTGAGTGAATAAATTCACGATTCCAAGCCGCACAAGAATGCGACGTAACAAAATGGTTTGGAATGAAACGACCCACGCCACCTTGCTTAGCTTGGAAAGCAGGGGGCGTAACATGAGACATCTATGTGTTACGTACGATGCACCCACAGCCGTTGGTAATTGAGCAGCGAGAGCCTCTAGGCGAAGTCTAGACACGGTATCGCGAGCGGAGAGAGCTTCCGTGGCTAATTTTTTGCGGATAAGACGATTTAGTTCGAGAGAAGCGTCCCTCAAGTACACGCACTGTTTAAATGCGATTGCCCCTAGTTCCGTAAGCTCGTCTTCCAACGCTACACGCAAATAGCGAGTTAAAACTACCTCGGGTAATAATCCCCCCAACTTAATCGCCATGTACCTATCATAATAGTCACCATCGGTCCAACGTGGTTCCAACAGGTGGAAGATCGCCGTTGATAATTCGTCCGGAACGTCTATAAGTCGACGCGCTAAACCCTCTTGAAGAATCTCTAGGATCCGTATGAATGGCTCTGTACTCCAGTCAAAATAACCAATAGCGTACTGGCCGATTTGTTTTCTACACAACTTGACTTGGTTTAAGCTCCTCTTAACAAGAATATTAGTAGCGGCTTGCAATATTGGAAAAATAGCCTCAACACTTTGCGTTTGCAGTAAAGTCACCGAATATTCACGCCATTGCGGCTCTAGTAGCAAATCCACGGGGGAAATATATGTGGGGTTTGAGGCGAGAAAGTTCGCAAAAAGAGTCTCTTGGTACCGCCGATGAGAAAAAGCAAATCTACGATCTCCTTGCCTAGCAGTGGCTACGTCATTACGTCCTATTTTTACATCAACGAGTGCGGAAATTAAACTCTGCAGTTGATCTAAAGAAAAACGATCTTCTAGTACTGAATAGATTTCATCTATTTTGGGCGCGAGACTAAGGGCTGAATTTTCTGCAAACGCCACAGCTAATGTTCTAGCCCCCTCAATCAGTTGCTGGCTTGTTAAGTGATATTTTTTGAGAATATACTCGGGCTCTCGGCTAGCTAAACGCTCAATATGAGATGTTAATAATTGGTGATCATTCACGGGTTGAGCACCCTCGTCCTTAACGTAGCGACATAGAAGTGTTAAAAACAGTGGGTTATTGCCAAGTTTGCTTCTATCTGTGGCCAAATGCTGGTGCACGAGTTCGATTTGATCGGCGTCTAAAAACGAATTCTTAACTAGTTCACTTTGTCGCTCGGAACCGAGCGGAAGGATACGGAACTTCTTCCAAGGTAAGGCTTCTGGGCCTTTGTATTCCCGAGAAGCAAGAACACTACGGCATTCCCCCATGCCATCTAAGAATTGCCTAATTGCTTGTGAATATTGCCTTACTGCTGGACTACCCGTTGCTGCGTGTAGAACATCAGGTATTTCATCAAATGAGTCGAATAAAAAAAACCATATTCCGTTCTCTTTATTATTTTGCCAATTTTCGCGTACATACGTTGAAGTATCGGCATCACCCCGACGGATGTTGTCTGACACAAATTGTTTAATTAGGTCAGCATCAATAGAAATACCAGGTGCTGCTTCCAACTCGCGTAAATTTAAATACAAAGGAATAATTATTTTCTGATTTTTTGAATTTCTTCCCCGCCCTGCAAGCTGCTTAGCGAGATGACGCAATGCGACGCTTTTTCCGCTACCTGGATCGCCAACAAGTAAAATTGTGCGCTCCGAACTGGAGTCGATCGCACTGATAAGCGAGGAAACTCTTCGAATACCTGCGAACTTCTTTTTCCGCAGCTTATCAACAGCTGAAATATAGTAACCACCCTCGGTTTCGACCTCCGCCTCGAGGTCGGTAAAATATTGATCATTCCAATTCTCTGCTTTTGCCATATAGGCTAAATCGGCATCGAGTACTGAACAGAACTGCTGACGCCTTCTAATATTTCTTTTTTTCTCAGTGCCAATAACAAGAGCAAGTGAACTATTTTTATATGCCTCACTTAACTTTATCAAACCTTCTATTGCTGTTGTTAGTGCTTTAAAGAAAAGGTAGCCAACCACCAGCAGTATGGCTAGTAACAGACATACTGCGGCTAGTCGCCCCCAAGTTTCTCCGGAGACAATGTTGTTTGTAATAAAGTGGTACACCTCCTGAGCGAAGGCTAAGATTTGGCCCTTGAAAATTTCTGCGTTATCGTCTGCCATTGAATATCTTTGCAATTTCTAATTTTTTAAGGGAATGAAATTTTTCATGTGGGTCATAAACAAAAACCAATTGCAACAATCCTGCCATATAAATTACTAAATAACAACTTTAACAACTGCTGTTGCGCTAAAGCGGTGTATTAGTGGGGCCGACGATATCGGTGTAGCACGTCTTCTAATCTTCTATAAACGTAACTCTGTCGGCAATGCCGCACTCACCGACTTAAATAGGCAAATTGGTAAATAGAGCGTCTTTTTACCGTGGGATCAACCGACCGCGAGGATGTTATGCCTAACCGGATTTGGCTGTATTTCGGCCGTTGGACAGGTGAGCCGAGAAATGCAGCTCGAAGTTGTTTTCGGACAATTCTCTCAATATGTCGAAAATAGATCAACACGTGATTTAAATTAAAACAATGATAAGCAATGTTTTTATGCTATCGTTGTACTGAGGCTTTAGTTTAATAATGGTTAAAACGCTCGCCTTTTGGTGAGAGTTCCTGGTTCGATTCCAGGTTGCCAAAGGAAATTCCATAACTTACTGCAGAGTGTCCTTTGGCAACCAATTCCCCGCTTTATTTATCCGACGCAGAGATACAAGTAGTCTTTAGCGCTCAAACAATAAACGTTCGCTCCTTGAATGCGGCGTGGATACATTTAAGGCGCACAATCAATCGAGATCTCGTTCCCATCAACGAGACAAGTATAAAAACCCATACGCAATTATTAGGTTTGCTTTATTGCTCTTGGGCAGAGTCTGTTTTTCTCAAGCTAATTCATACACCAAGAGGCTTTAGTGGTGGGCTAATTTTCCAAATTCAGCAATATAAAAAAGAAAAAGGGGTTTCTGCAGCATGGCAAAAATGCTTGGAGTTAGGCCTACGGGAAGTTACAACCGTTAGAGATGCGGGTGATCTTGCAAATATTAAACAAAAATTAATCCGGCTTATTGAGCGTTACATTGAAGAACCTGCGCTTCTCAGGAATAAGATGGCGCACGGCCAATGGATCATTGCGCTAAATCGTGAAAATACTGCCGTAAACCAAGTAATATCCGAAAAAATTGAAAAGTTGGATGTCGTTCAACTAATGATATTAAAGGAAGTAACGGAAATACTTGTTAGTTGCATTGAACTGCTAATTCAATCGCCTCACAAACATTTCCGGAGCACGATCTGGGAGCACATATCAACGCATGATGAGCAGTTAGCTAAGCTAAGCAAAAGAACTTTGTCAGAACATGTAGCCCGACTTACAGCTCGTGCCCCGCGTTCTGCCAAATTAGTAGCGAGCGCCTGTGTAGTATAGTAATAGAGTTAAATTAGTACTCTAACGACAACTTCCGTATGCTAAAATTGAGTCGGATTCGCGGATAGATTTTTTGCCATGTTTCATGGCATGTGAAATGAATGTCCCGGGATATGCCCTCGGTATCCCTCTATTACCGCTATGATGCGCTTGCTATGTTCGCATAGGAGTATCCGCGAATTTCTCATAACTAAGTTCGCACCTTATGCCGAGTCTAAAACAATTACAAGCAACGACATCACTCAGAGAACTAGCGCCCCTGTTGGATATAAAACCGGGAATGTTATCGTACTTACTTTACAAAAAACCTAAGCTAGACCTTTACAAGAAATTTACCATCCCGAAACGCCATGGTGGCGTTAGGGAAATTAACGCGCCTGAAGGCGATCTTAAGCTACTGCAATATCGATTATCTCTTCTACTTCAAAAATGTATTGTTGAAATAAACGCTGAACACGGACACGCAGAAGACGATGAACACCTAGGTATTGCACACGGGTTTAAGCGATACCACTCGATCATGACGAATGGCCGAGCACACGTGACTCGTCGTTACGTCTTCAATGTGGATCTCCACGATTTCTTCGGTAGCATGAATTTTGGTCGAGTACGCGCATTTTTTCTCAAAAACAACAACTTTAAATTGCACGCCAATGTCGCGACGGTTATCGCACAAATCGCTTGCCATGAGAATAAACTTCCTCAAGGCAGCCCTTGTTCTCCAGTGATATCGAATCTAATTGGACACACTATGGATATACCGCTTGCGCGACTGGCGAGGGATGAAGGCGCGACCTACACGCGATACGCAGACGATTTAACATTTAGCACGAACAACCCAAGTTTTTCGCACAAGATTGCAGTACAGGGATGCGATCAAAAATGGCTGCCGGGCGAGAGTCTACAGCGCATTGTCACAAAGAGCGGATTCAGCTTCAATGCCCAAAAGACCCGAATGCAATACCGAGATTCCCGGCAAGAGGTTACAGGTCTGACTGTCAATCGTAAGGTAAATGTTCCCGCCACATATCGATACAAGGTTCGTTCGATGGTGGACAAGCTTTTCAAGACGGGTGAGTTTGAATTCATTTATAAAAAGCTAGACACTCTTGGAAAAGAGGTTGCCTTCAACTACCAAGGGAAGCGAAAACAACTTCTTGGAATGCTTTCATACATCGATCAAGTTGACCGATTCAATAGCAAGCTTTGTGAGAAGAATGGACTAGAGCCTCATCCCACAACCGGACGGACAACACTTTTCAGACGTTTTCTTTACTTCGACGCTTTTTTTGCTCCTGTTGAACCTATTATTGTTTGCGAGGGTAAGACGGACAATGTGTACTTGAGATGCGCCATCAAAAATCTTGCCGCCGCGTACCCAAAGCTCGTTGTCGCAGGTACAAAGCCCCTGCTCAAGGTTCGTTTTCTAAAGTATGCCGAGCGACGAACGAGCCAGATTACTGAACTCACCGGAGGTGTAGGGGGCGTGTGCAACCTTTTAAAGCACTATCACGATGACGTAAGGACAAAGTTCAAGGCGCCTGCACCAAAGCATCCAGTCATCGTTTTTATAGATAACGATAGTGGAGCCGATAGCATTTACGGTGCTATTGCTGGAATCACGAAACAACCCAAGCCCGCTGGGAGAGCAAGCTTTATTCATGTTATCGCCAATCTTTATGTGGTCCCAACCCCGTTAGGTCCTAAAAACAAAAAAACAGCGATAGAAGATTTTTTTGACAAAACGACACTGGCAACAAAACTAAGTGACAAAACATTTAGTCGAGATAACAAGATGGAAAATTTAAAGCATTATGGAAAGGCGGCATTCGCCATAAACGTTATAGCTAAGAATGCTAATACCGTCAATTTCAACAAATTCGCACCTCTCCTTGATCGAATGGTCGCTGTAATCGACGATTATGCAAAACGACTTAAAGTTCCACTAAATTAGTCGGAAATGTTACTTTCTTCTGCTGCACGCCATGACATGAAGACAGAATATTGCTGGAAAAAATTGAACCAGAGCTCTAACTATGGGCAACTCTTTAAAGAGCAGCTAGAGTTCGTTTGCTTTGAGCCAATTGATAGCAGAAAAAGATTTCCGCGTGGTTCTTTATAGAGCCTGAGCTTTGTAAGTACTTTACAAAACTACCTTCATATATCTCGCTATGTCTCGGGATTATCCCATTAATACCTCCCTGTCTATATCAACTCCTCTCACTGTTCAGATAAGTTATGGGTACGTTTAGTCATGAATCTGGATGAGGAAATTGTTAAATTGTACAAATCAGGACCCATCAATAATTAACAGTAAATAAATAATGATCTTGGTTTATCGATGGTCGACGTAGGACCTGACAGCGCCGAAGGTGCTGCACCTTGACCACGCTCGTCTATCCTGCATTAGCTACTACCTTCTCGGAATTTTTCGTCATGACGAAAAAATGCGTATTTTCCACTACGGAAAAAGAAAGTTGGCGACAAGAATTTGCGATTAATTTGCGTTAGGCGCCGCGGGAAAAACATCTCTTAAATGCCTTATGTTAGTTTTTCGCTTGGCGCATCGCTGCAACCAAAATAGCCAAAAAAATCGGGCAAATATCTGCTGGCCGAAAACCGCCTGCGCGTAAGTGGCATTAAGGATAAGGAAGGCTGGGGAGATGAGATTAAACCATAAAGATGAGTTGAAAGCCGTCTGGTGCAACCAGCATGATTAGCACGTCATACAACCATAAAACAGCAGTCATTCCGAGGCCAATCCATAGAAAGGCAAATAGCGGCGTGGTTTCCTGTCGCATGAATGTGAAAATAAATAGTGTGCAAAAAAGTGAAATTCCGGCGATGCCACCACAGCCGACACGAATGACTGGCCGAACAAATAGCAATGCTGTGAACAAAATAAACTTGAGCGTGTGAATAAGTGATTGAAACAGGTTCATATTTATATCTCCATTAATTCGAGGATATGCTGTTGCGCTGACGACCCTTGTAAGCGCTGTAAGCCCGACCACCAGTAGCACTCCACCCTACTCGCGCGGCCTTTTTTGTACCGGCTGCAGCGGCTTGTTTACCGCCGCGATAACCGGCGCTTGCCAAATCACGCGCGGGACGTGAGAAGACCGATAATCCTAGGCGGCCCATGCCATATGACGACATAGACACACCTCCGGCAAGACCTGCGGCGATGCTGGTAATTTGCGCTAGTACGAGGCAGCTAATTATTCCAGACGCAACCATGGGAATAAGCTGATCGATAGAGCCGTTTTGCTGCTGGGCTGCAATCCCTGAAAATCGCTCAAAAATCTTTAGTACAAATGCGTTGGCCGCGATGATCAATACGTTCACCATTCCATAATTTGTTATCTGCTGAATCCAGGAATTGAAGAAGTTTGCGGTCGACTGAAAAAGCAGTGAAAGGATAAACAGCGGACCAACGGAGATCAATAACGCAAGCGCTACCTTGCTCAGGATTAGCAAGAAGCAAGTGTAGGCGGTAACAGCAAGGGTTATACCCCATGTGCAAAACGCCGCAATATAGAGCCCGAAGTCACCGCTTAGTATTCCACCCTTGTCATACATTTGTTTGCCTGCAATAAAACCCTTCATAAGCAAGCTATCAAGGAGCGAAGAAACGGTTCCGCTTGAATTGCCACCGATGGCATTTGCCAAGTCCTGTGGCGCATCCCAGGCATTCTGAATGACGTAGGTTGAGTATGTTGCGACGTTTAAAGCTACACCGAATATGAATGCGATTTTAAGCATCCTAACGGCCATGTCTGTAATGGGCTCTTGAATCATTCCACGCATGCTTGTGAGCCCCCATATGATGACGTACACGCTAAGAAGGGCGTACGCGGCCGGGGCAATGGCAGATGCTACGACTTCCACTTTTTGGCCAACAAATTCAATGCATGCCGCATCTACAAATTGAATAACATCCTGATACACGATTGCCATTTTCATTTCCTTTCCGTACTAGTGTTTGTCCGTAGTAGCGCGGTATTCCTTCAAGAAGACGCTATTGTCGATAATGCCCATCCGCTGGTATCCAAGGTCAAGAACGGCGAAATATTAGGCACATCCAAAAGTGCATCGAGAACGAGATCGATTGAGCGGAAATAATGCGGACTGCCATCGCGTCGTACGACTGAGTAGGACTCTGATCCCAAAGTGATCTTTAGCGAAAACCCATGTCGCATGTCTGGATAAATCAGCGACTCTGCAATCACATCATCGCGATCGCATAGCCTCGATATCTGGTCAAACGTTATAATGTCTAAAGCCATATCGGACCTCTTCTCAGGTTCTGTTGTGGTCAGGCTGCAATCTGGTGTCCGCCACATTGCAGCCGCTGTAGATATCAAAAGAGCGCGCGGCTTCGCTCTCTTTATAAGTAAACATCTCTCTCTTTAGTAGCTCATGGGTGAACCCTATTACCGCCCAAAAGGGTTCATGGGTGGGCCCTATTCGACTTATACACAGCTCATGGGTGATCGGTGTCACCGGTGGGCTGTGTATAAGTCCCTGGCGCGATTGCACCGACATTTTTGAGCAGAACAACTAATTGCTCTCTTAAACTGGGTTGGATTTGGTCTAATGTCGCCTGCAGGTTGAAAACTACGCCGCCACTAGCGACATTATTAACGTTGACCTGTAATCTCTCGATATGAACAATGCTCGCGTTCTTTATATCGCGGCTCCGCAAAGCGCCCTTCAAATCGGCGACGGACTCCCTCACCGTTGAGGGCTTGTAGTCCCAGCTCGCCTTCCCAGTATTGCTTCCAGACTCATCCTGGATGTGCACAATTTCATGTATCCGATAATGACTGGAGCGTCCAACTAGGGAGCTAGAGATATAACCGAACGACACAAGATCCTTGATAAGCCGTTTAACCTGCGAGACTGACAGGCCCGATTGCTCAGCGATTGTTTCATGGCTGGGAAATGCATCACCGGTGTGATAATTGCTGTGCGCTTTGATGACGAGATAGACCTTGAGCGACGAACCAGTCATTTCCGCAAGTCCCCCTCCATCAATCATCGAGCGGAAAAAATGAAACCACTGCGTTTCCGCTTGGAAAAGTTCACCTTGAGGTTTGGCGGGAGTCATTTCACCACCTGACTTGACTCGCCGATTTGAGACAATGCCTCGATCACTTGTAGCGTGCGGAAATAAACACGGCGACCAAACTTGACGCGGGTTGGTCGCAAAATACGCGACATCTCATTATCCGAGCACAAACTAATGCGCAAACCTTCTGCGCTTCGATGGAGTATTTCGGCCAACTGACCAATTGTCATATATGGGCCAAACTTGCCGAGCAAAAGTTCTTCTGTAGTCATAGCCTTGGTTACCGTAATGTTTCGTTTTATTACGAATGTACAAGGCATAATCTATAGACCTTCACCACTGCCTGTCAAATGCAAGTCATTGATTTAAAAGACAAATTTTAACTTCTTGTATCGACAATTTTGCCAGTTTTGTAGCGACAATTTTTAATGTCTTGTTGAACGGCTTTTCGGAAAGTTCAATTAAATCAAGCACAAAGAGAAAACACGGATATTTGTTTTCATCTTCGATTTAAGGCGGAATTATTGTTTTGTATCAATTTGTAACAAGCGGTTTATCCTTATTCATCTTGCAATCTATCGAGTTTTTTCACTAAATCTTCCGCGCGCAGGTGCGTATATCTCCGCAACATTTGCATAGACTTGTGACCGCTTATCGATGCCACTTCCTGATCGCTTAGTCCTGCTTCAACCAATCTGCTGACGGCCTCATGCCGTAAGTCGTGAAAATGGAGGTCTACAAATCCAAGCGATTTTTTGATATCTCCCCAGATTTTCTTAAATTGGTACGGGCTTCGCTTGCCATCCTTGCCCGGCTCACCAAAAAATATCAAGTCAATACCGCTAGGACGAAGGGGATTTTCCAACGCTGTTTTGAAGACTTCAGTTGCTACGCGAGTGAGTGGCACAGTGCGGGACGAATCATTTTTTGTATCGCTCAGACGCACTACACGCCTTTTTAGATCGACGTGGGAATGGCGTATGCCGAGAATTTCTGACTGTCGCATACCGGTTTCTATCGCAATCATTACGATCCATCCCAGCATGGGGTTGCTGTGCTGTTTGACGGTGTTGAGTAACTGCTCTTGCTCCGTGACTGTTAAGCGCCGGTCACGCCCTTCTCCGGGGCTTGGCTTGCGAATATTCACCACTGGGTTGTATGTGATTCCGAGCCCCCATTCCTGAATGGCAATCGTAAAGAGATGACTTAACAGGGCGAGCTCGATGCGCACCGTATTGTTTGCCTTCCCGTCAGCGAGTCGCTGATCTCTGTAAGACGCGACCAGCTCACTGCTTACGGCTGCGAGAGAATATTTACCAAAGAATTTATCCAGATGTTTTGCGGAGCCGGCCTCACTACTTTGGGTCTTCAGCTTTTTCGTCGTGGAGACTTCAGAGATATAACGTTTGAGTGCCGCGCCAAAGGTCATTCGTTCAGAGGGTGATCGAGAAATAAAAACGCCACGTACCATTTCATCTTCAGTCCGACGCGACCAGTCATCGGCGTCGCGCTTTGTGCGGAAAGTCTTGGAAGTAGTTGGCCAGCCGATCTTGCGAATGAGTGCCTTCCAGGTACCGGAAGGGGTCTTAACGATGGTTGCCATTTGGCCTTTGCGGATGCTGAGTGTACTGATACTGTACTTTTAGCGTTCCACAAAAGCAAATGCCTCCCGTAAAATCTACGGGAGGCATTGTGTATATTGGTGCTGGCTGCAGGACTTGAACCCGCCACCCCCTGATTACAAGTCAGGTGCTCTACCAGATGAGCTAAGCCAGCAAAAGTGCGAGAACAGAATTATACATTACTTAATTCGAGTTAGGGTGGGTCTTCCACCTTTTTTTGGTGGTTCAGGATCTTTTTCTGGATCCGCACCATTTGCGTTCTCAGGTGTGCTTGTGCCTGGCGATGGGACCGAGGTCAATGTCGGTACGCTGGATATTGGTGATGCCTTGCCAGGCGCGCTGTGCATAGCTGCGTCGGCAGATTTCCCATCCGTTGGTATGGCAACTTCAAATGCCATGCCCTGCCCGTTTTCACGTGCGTAGATGGCTATGACGTTTTCTACGGGAACCGATATTTCACGGGAGACCCCGCCGAAGCGCGCGCTGAAATTGACAAATTGGTTGTCCATTTTCAGGCTGCTGGTAGCTTCAAAGCTGATGTTCAGAACGATCTCGCCATTTTTCACGAACTGCTGTGGTACACGCGTGTTGGCATCTACCTTGGCTGCGAGGTGGGGAGTGAAGCCGTTGTCGGTACACCATTCGTAAATGGCGCGTAGCAAGTAGGGCTTAGTAGAGGTTTCGGACATTATCGATGCGAAAGAGGTGCTAATGTGAGCATGAAATTTGGTGTATGCGGTCAACCAAATGTACGGGTTGCAATATAGCGCAACGCTACGGTAATACAGTTACAAAACAGCCGAGATGCAGTTGCAATACTTCGATAAGACAATTTACTGCAGACAAATTACGGACACTTAGCACGATAAAAATGCCCCGTGCCAGTTACAGGGAAGCGACAGAGCTTCCCAATACATCCGATATAGATCCCGCAGTCGCGGCGTTGGTGGCAACCCCGCGACTGCGTAATATAACCTATTTTAACAGGCTATTAAAACGTGATCGATTAACGACGCATGACCTTTTCTGAAGGGGTCAATGCTTCGATGTAAGCGGGACGCGAAAAGATGCGCTCTGCGTACTTCATCAAAGGTGCAGCAGTCTTCGATAACTCGATACCGTAGTGATCCAGACGCCATAGCAATGGCGCAATGGCGACGTCCAGCATCGAGAACTCATCACCCAGCATGTATTTATTTTTTAAAAACAAAGGCGCCAACGTCGTGAGTCGATCACGTATTTCTGCGCGTGCGACTTGATGAATTTTTTCTGCGCCTTTAGTTTTTTCGTTTTCGAGAACGTGCACGTGAACGAACAGTTCTTTTTCAAAATTGAAAAGCATCAGACGTGCACGTGCGCGCATCAACGGATCTGCCGGCATCAGTTGCGGATGGGGAAAACGCTCATCAATGTATTCATTGATAATATTGGACTCATACAAAATCAGATCGCGCTCAACCAGAATAGGCACTTGGCCATAGGGATTCATGGTCGAGATATCTTCCGGCTTGTTGAATAAATCAACATCGCGGATCTCAAAGTCCATGCCTTTCTCGAACAAAACGAGACGGCAGCGTTGCGAAAATGGGCAGGTTGTACCTGAATAGAGAACCATCATTTTTATAGTTCCTTAAAAACAAAGGGGTGAGGCGCGATACGGCTCACCCGAAAACGCATGCCCGCAAAATCGCGAGCATGTATGTTATTTCACTTCTTTCCAGTACGACGCGTTCAAACGCCAAGCCAGAACGAAGAATAATCCCAGGAATAGTAGAACCCATACCCCAAGACGCTTGCGCGTTTCCTGGGAAGGCTCACCCATCCATTCAAGGTATGACACCAGGTTGGCAACTGCAACGTCATATTCTAAACGGGACAGTTTTCCTGGGGTGACTTGTTCGAATTTTAAAAATTTATGCTCGATCTTGCCTGCTTCTTCTGGATCCTTAATATCTTCATACTTGGCAGTACGAACACCTTCCAGCTCCCACAACACATGCGGCATCCCTACGTTCGGAAATACCATATTGTTCCAGCCGGTTGGACGGGTGTCGTCCTTATAAAACGTACGCAGATAGGTATATAACCAGTCAGGACCGGAACCTGCTTCAGATGCTTTGGCGCGCGCAATCACCGACAAATCCGGTGGTGCAGCGCCAAACCATTCTTTGGCGTCCTTGGGCGACATCGCGACATGCATCAAATCACCGACTTTATCGCTTGTAAACAATAGGTTGGCTTTGATCTGATCTTCCGTCAAGCCGATATCGCGCAGGCGGTTATAACGCATCGACGCTGCGGAGTGGCAGTTCAGGCAGTAATTCACAAATAGCTTGGCACCACTTTGCAAAGCCGACATGTCTTTGGTGCGATCCGGGGCCTTATCGAGCGGATAGCCACCTTCGCTAGCAAAAGCCAGCGCTGGCAGTAGCACAAGAGTCGCAAGCAAACTTTTTAGCAATTTCATGTAATGTCCTCTTCGCGGCTTAATGCGGATGATAAGTAACGCGAGCAGGCACTTGCTTGAATGTGCCCATTGCGCTCCACCATGGCATCAACAAGAAGAAGCCAAAGTAAATGAAAGTACATACCTTGGACACGACGCCACCTAAAGCCGATGGCGGTTGTACACCAAGATATCCGAGGATTACAAAAGTAATCCCGAACAGGATGTAGACGTATTTGTGCCAGTCAGGACGATATCGAATCGATCTGACTTTGGAATGATCAAGCCATGGCAAGCCTGCCAGGATAATGACCGAAACGCCCATCATCACTACTCCGAAGAACTTCGCATCAAACACGAACATCGCTGCAATAACGACCAGACCAATTACCGTAGCGGCCAGCTTGACCATCGCGGAAAGATTCGACTTCAACCATAGCAATGCGACAAAAGCAGCGACGCCCGCTTGCAGATAGATAATAAAGTCAGATGTCACAGCACGCAAAATCGAATAGTACGGTGTGAAGTACCAGACCGGCGCAATATGCGGAGGCGTTTTGAGCGAATCGGCAGGCACGAAATTATTGTATTCAAGGAAGTAGCCTCCCATTTCCGGGCCGAAGAATACCACAGCGCTAAATACGATCAGGAACACTGCAACTGCCATCACGTCATGGACAGAGTAAAAAGGATGGAAAGGGATACCATCTAACGGTACGCCATTGGCGTCGACTGTGTCCTTGATTTCCACGCCGTCCGGATTGTTGGAGCCGACTTCGTGCAGAGCAATGATATGCGCGACCACGAGGCCGATCAATACCAGAGGAATAGCCACCACGTGGAACGCAAAGAAGCGATTTAATGTTGCGTCAGACACAACATAGTCACCGCGAATCCATAGCGACAGATCAGGACCGATGAAAGGAATCGCGCCAAAAAGGTTGACGATAACTTGCGCGCCCCAATATGACATTTGGCCCCATGGCAACAAATAACCCATGAACGCCTCGCCCATCAGGCACAGGAAAATACCGACGCCGAACAACCAGACCAGTTCCCGCGGCTTACGATATGAACCATAGAGGAGACCCCTGACCATATGAAGATAAACGACGATGAAAAATGCTGATGCGCCGGTCGAGTGCATGTAGCGCACCAGCCAACCCCAAGGCACATCACGCATAATGTATTCAACCGAAGCAAATGCCAGCGTAGCCTCTGGTTTGTAATGCATCACCAGAAAAATCCCGGTAACGATTTGAATCACCAAAACCAGCAAAGCGAGCGAACCGAAGGCGTACCAGAAGTTAAAGTTCTTCGGTGCGTAATATTCGGACAGATGCGCCTTATAGGTGGATGTCAGAGGAAAACGTGCATCGACCCAGTTCAGCGCTTTTTCAGCAATCGGCGCGTTGGCCGGTAGCTTTTTTTCGTGGAATGCCATGATTAAGCCTCACCTTTCTCGTCTTTACCAATCAGAATCCGAGTATCCGACAAATACATATGCCGCGGCACATCCAGATTGTTTGGCGCAGGCTTATTCTTAAATACACGGCCAGCCAAATCGAAAGTCGAGCCATGGCATGGACATAAAAAACCGCCCTCCCAATCGTCGGGCAACGAAGGCTGCGCACCTGGCGTAAACTTGGACGATGGCGAGCAACCCAGATGCGGGCAAATCCCCACCAGCACCAAGGTCGATTCATGACCAGCGTGACCACGATTGTTCGCTTTGTTCTTGCAATAGTCAGGAAGGTCCATTGTGTATGGCTTGAGCGACTCCGGATCGGCGACTTCAGAAGCTGTTTGCTCCAGTCCCTTCATTTGCTCCGGTGTACGTTTCATGATCCAGACTGGCTTCCCGCGCCATTCAAAGACTTTCATCTCTCCTGGATTAATTCCAGAAATATCCACCTCAACGGGCGCTCCCGCAGCTTTTGCACGCTCCGATGGCTGGAAGGTAGACACAAAGGCCCCCGCTGTGGCCAAACCAGCCACACCACCCGCCGCACATGTAGCGACGAGCAAACCACGCCGACCTGAATCGACCTGCTTTTCGATACTCATACCAACCCCAATCAGTCAAAATACGAAACCTGCGTGAAACTTCTAGCAACCCTCGATTATAACGAAGCTGCACGCTGTTTTAAAGGAAATAGATACTTTGGTACTTAAATTCACGGAACTTTTTTTGTATGCCCGTTGAAATCGGCACATTCGATCATTTTTCTTTATCGTGGGCATGAATTTACCGCAAGATATTGTTTAAAGAATAAAAAATTATATTTATTCAACACTTTTATCAACCTTGTTTAACCCTTTTGAAGAGCGCCCAGTATAAAATAACTTTTTAATGCAAAATTATCTATAGGAAACCTCATGAGCATGCTGGGTGAATTTAAGGCGTTTGCAGTCAAAGGTAATGTCGTTGACCTCGCCGTAGGTGTGATTATTGGGGCAGCATTTGGGAAGATTGTCGACTCGCTTGTACAAGACATCATCATGCCCATCATAGGCAAAATCGTTGGTGGGCTTGATTTCTCTAATTATTACGTCGCCCTAAACGGTCAACCTGCAAGCATGACGCTGCTAGAAGCAAAAAAAGCCGGTGCAGTTTTGGCTTACGGCAATTTTCTGACTATTTTGCTCAATTTTATTATATTAGCCTTCATTATTTTCCAGATGGTGCGTTTGGTGAATAAGGTCAGAACTGCTGCCGCCCCTGCTGCGGATCCTGAAACCACCATTTTATTGCGGGAAATTCGCGACTCGCTAAAAAAATAATCGCGATCATGCACCCCGCACGGCTCTGTCATTTGGGCTCCTTCTTTTATTTATCAACAAAGTCAACATTACATCGCTCCCCTTCCATTTAAGCCTGTTTCGATGGCTGGCGTACGGTCTGAATGTCGTGTCATTAGGCGAAAACAGACGGGATCCAAAAAAGCCGAGTAAAAAGTTGCCATCCGGACAAGCCTAAGCTAATCTGTTCGCCTAAGTGCTTGTCTATCACAAGCGTTAATTGCCCTGCTCCTTAACCGTTACCCCTGACTGCAGGCGTACGTCGGGATATAAAGCAAACGCTGAATCACCCAATATCTTGCGAAGGAAATCAAATTGTCTTCCACTGACCTACAACCGGCTCAATTGAAAACCTGGCTTGCCGCCGTTGCTCAAAAGGATGCGAGTGCCTTTCGATCGCTCTACGATGCAACATCGCCGAAACTGTTTGGCTTTGCGCTGCGTATATTAGTTAAGCGAGAAGCCGCGGAAGAGGTCTTACAGGAAAGCTTCATCAACATCTGGAATAGTGCCAGCAGTTATCAAGCAAGTCTGGCTGCGCCGATGACCTGGATGACAACAATCGTACGCAACAAAGCTTTTGACATTCTACGTCGCACCGATCACGACGTAGAGATTGACGCGGACACATTCGACAAGGAGGTAATAACCGCCATGGAAAGCGCTGACCCGACACCACTGGAAGCGCTAGAAATGAGCGCCGATTCAAAGGCACTTGCACACTGTTTGGCGCGCCTTGAGGGGCTACATCGGCAGGCAATAGCATTATCTTTTTACCATGACCTCTCTCATAGCGAGGTTGCAGACCAAATGAAGCTCCCCATCGGGACCATAAAAACCTGGATCCGGCGAGGACTAGAGCGTTTACGGACCTGCCTCGGCAAGCTGGAGCAAAATCAATGAACATTCTTAAAAACCAGGCATTATTAGAGAAGTTAGCAGCAGAGTACGTGCTTGGCACATTGCGCGGCAGAGCACGGCACCGCTTCGAAAGTTATATGGTGGATAGCGCCGCTTTGCGTCTGATGGTCGCGGAATGGCAAGATCGTTTACACCCGATGGCAGAACTTGCGCCTGCCGCAAAGCCATCGACCGGCGTCTGGCTTACGATTGAAAAACGCCTCGGCTTGCAAATCCTGGCTGTGCGACAACGCAAAGCATCGTTCTGGCTTTCCTTACGGGAGGACTTGAGTTTCTGGCGTGGACTGGGTCTGGTATCGACCACAGCGGCACTGATTTTGGTATCGTTATTGTTGACGAAACAATTAGCACCGCTTCCTGTCGCGCCAGTTACGTCGTATGTTGCAATGTTAAGCGATGACAAGGGGACGCCGATCGCAGTGGCAACAGCCGCACAAAATGGTCAATTGGTCGTAAAAGTTATCGCACCGCAATCGGTAGCGGCCAATAAGAGTCTCGAATTATGGGCGGTTCCAAAGGAAGGGCCACCACGTTCACTGGGCTTAGTTGCCGCAAACGGCAGTGTGACGTTACCTTTACCGCCTAATGCGACGCCGCAGTCGATCCCGCTATTGGCTGTAACGCTAGAACCAAAGGGCGGCTCTCCTAATCCGAATGGACCAACCGGGCCAATTATATTTAAGGGAGCATGGGTACAAATTTAGGTAACAAGTCTAGATGACTGGTTAAAACGGCGCCTCTGTTGATGCGCCGTTTTTTTGGTGTGAACCGAACCCGCCGGAGAGCATGACTTACTTTCCGTTGCCCATGGTGATGAGGCTCATGGCAAAACGATAGATCAAAAATGCCGATCCATGCCAAAAACGGCGATGCCAGGCGATGCTCTCAAATTCCGCCAAGTGCACTTCCACGCCATCGACAATCCCGGCCTCAATTTTTTCTCGCAGCGTTCTGGTAAACTCAATGTCGCGGATAACCACGTTCGCCTCCTGATTAACCAGGAGGCTCAGACCATCATAGTTGCTGGACCCAACGGTGGCCCAGTCATCGTCTATTACTGCGACTTTGGCATGCAGCTCGGTCTTCCGATATTCAACGATACGAATTCCCGCTTTCAAGAGCTTAGGATAATAGGAGTGTGTCACCGCGTCTTGCAACCGATAATGTCCGACCCCCAGCAGCAAAGTCACCTTGACGCCACGTTGCGCCGCCACGACCAGCGCCATACGCAATTTATGGCCCGGCGCAAAATAAGGATTTGCCAATAACGCGCTATCACGCGCATGTCCCAGCGCCTGCATATAAGCGCGTTGTATCGTGCGGCGATTACGCAGGTTGTCGCGGATAACCAATCCAGCTAGCGCTGGCGCATGGGCGGTAGGACTGATTTTGACACGCGTGCGGCGGAACTCTTCCCAGCGTGCACGCAATTTCATTCCGCCCATGCGCAACCATTGCGCCTCAACCTCTGCATGCACACTAAACACCAGAGGCCCCACTATCCGCACAGCAAAATCCCAGCGCGGCGCACTTAAAGGCAAGTGCCGAGAGTCGTCAGTAAACATATCGTCATTAATGTTGATCCCACCCACGAACGCTATCTGCCTGTCAATCACACATAATTTGCGGTGGGTCCGGACCACGCCGCGGCGAAACCACGGATTAAAAACCCGATGCTGAATCGGCGTATGAAGAAACTCTTCTTCTAAAAAAGTGCTATGCGCGCGCCCCGTGCCGATCCAGTCGGTAATAACCCTGACCGCGACGCCGCGCCGGGCCGCGTCCATCAACGCGACTTTAACCCGTTGCGCTGTGTCGTCGGCCGCAAAAATATAGGTCTCAAGAAAGATCTCATGCTGCGCGGCATCGATAGCACCGATTAAGGCAGGAAAGAATTCTGTACCACTTTGTAAAAGATCGATGTGATTATCAGCACTAAAATTTACTGTCAGCATAGCGCTAAGTTAACCGAGCACAGTGGGAAGTAGTCATGAGGGGCATGATGGTCATGATTATTGGGGAGAGGCCGGTTAAAGGTGGGACTGCATAATAGTTACCGCAAATTACCGTTAGACGGCAGAGCAGTATTGCATTGCTATGCAATCGGCATCAGGGGTGCTGACGCTTCCAGCAAAGCACTATTTCAACTGCAAGGTAGCCACAATCGGCGCATGATCGGATAACTTGGCCCAGGCGGGTCCATGCAACACCTCCGCCGAGTCAACTGTAAATCCACGCAGATAAATACGGTCTAGCCGTAACCAGGGCAATGCAGCGGGAAATGTTCGGGCCGGTTTAATCTTGGGTGATGAAGCCCCCTTAAGCAACTGTTCACGTCCCATCAGCTTGCGCAAATAATAGCCAAGTCCATGGGCACCTATGCGCTCGTCGAAAATTTCCGCGACATCCAAACGCATCCGTAGCAACTCGCTTAACCGATTGCCCCAGTCGTTAAAATCGCCGGCAATGATCAGGGGCGCCTCGGGTGGCGAAGAACTACGCACGGCCTCAATCAATGCGGCGGTCTGACGACGACGTCCGCCACCAAACAAACCCAGATGAACGACATAACAGTGCACGTCGGCCTCCGGCGTTTTTAAGACGCAATGGAGGATACCGCGTGCTTCATAGGAGTGATCGGACACGTCCTGATTGGTTTGCGAAGCGATGGCAAAACGACTTAATAAGGCATTACCATGGTGCCCATGATCGTACACCGCGTTCATGCCGTAGGCAGCGTGGTGCGAATCGCCTGCCAAAAAATCCTGCTGCGACTGTTCCGGCCAATGCGCTGCGTGGCGCGCTGCCATTAAATCGTGACGCCCCTGCACTTCTTGCAGAAAAAAAACGTCCGCTTCCATTTGCGCCAATGCCTGCTTCAGCGCATGCACGCGCGGGCGACTACCGAAAGATGAGACGCCCTTGTGAATGTTATAAGTGGCAATGCGTATTTTCATGGCGTCCTTTCTGAAGAAGATGAAAGCTCCACCGCATCATCGATCAACAATACGATACATAGCAAAAGCAAAGAGCAGAGAAAAATTCAGCCCACGCAAACCGCTTACCCAAGCCGATTTCACTTAACCAAGATAATGGGGAAGATGCAATATAGCCTCTGCATTTGACGGTGAAAAACATAAATCTGCGGCGGCCCGGTGAGGCATCCAGCGATATTCAACATGCTCTCGCGGTGACAATACTATGCGAATATCGGCCGGCACCTGAAGGCTGAATACATGCTCGGTATTGGTCGTGACGCCCGGCGCATAGCGATGCCGCCACATCGGGTAGATTTCATACACGTTAGAAAGATGCCAGTCACGTAATTGTGGCGATGGTACGAGATCAGACCCGACGATGATGCCCGTCTCTTCCGCGACTTCCCGGATGGCGGTCTGTAACGGAGTTTCCGCTAACGTGTCTTTGGACCCGGTAACCGATTGCCAAAAATCAACTTTATCGGCCCGTGAAATCATTAAGACTTGCAGATCTACGGTATGGATGACAACAAGAACTGATTCGGGAATTTTATTCATGCACACAATAAAAAAATACCATTATTAGGAGCCAACCTGTCAGCGTGATCTTGAAATACACACCTTTTGTGTCGCACAAAACTGAACGCTAAGGTGATCGACGCGCAAGAACAATGGCATAGCTTGCCATTACCGCGTATAAACGCGACGGCTTCCTCAACTATAAACCGATTTCGCCGAGCCATAAAAAAAGCGCGGGAAAACCGCGCTTTTTAATTGTTTACCGCGACATCAAAGGATCTCCTGCATCGTCAATCAGCTGCTAAGAAACCACTTTTGCTTCTGGTGCACGCAGACGGATATGAAGTTCTTTCAATTGCTTTTCTTCGACGGCCGATGGTGCCTGCGTCAGCAAACACTGCGCACGCTGGGTTTTAGGGAAAGCGATCACATCGCGAATCGACTCAGCACCCGTCATCATCGTAACGATCCGATCCAGACCGAAAGCTAGTCCACCGTGCGGCGGCGCGCCGTACTGCAAAGCGTCGAGCAAGAAACCGAATTTTAGTTGCGCTTCTTCGGCATCGATTTTTAGTGCGCGGAATACTTTACTTTGCACTTCGGCACGATGGATACGGATTGACCCGCCGCCCAGCTCCCAACCGTTAAGGACCATATCGTAGGCTTTAGCGATGCACTTGCCCGGATCGGTCTCGAGATAGTCTTCATGACCATCTTTGGGCGCGGTAAACGGATGATGACAGGCGCTCCAACGGTCGCCGGCTTCATCGTATTCAAACATCGGGAAGTCGACGACCCACAATGGACGCCATGTATCATCGAACAAGCCGACCTTTTTACCGAACTCACTATGACCGATCTTGACCCGCAATGCACCGATAGCGTCATTGACGATCTTGGCCTTATCTGCACCAAAGAAAATCAGATCGCCGTCTTCCGCACCGGTTTGAACAAGGATCTGGGTCAATGCTGCGTCATGCAAATTTTTGACAATCGGCGACTGCAGGCCGTCACGACCCTTGGCTTTTTCATTTACCTTGATGTAAGCCAGACCGCGTGCGCCATAAATAGCAACAAATTGCGTGTAAGCATCAATTTCTGAACGCGGCATCGCTGCGCCACCCGGAACACGCAGTCCTACTACGCGGCCGTTTTCCATATTTGCGGCGCCTGCAAACACCTTGAAATCCACGTCTTTCATGACTTCGGTCAGGTCTGTAAATTCCAGCTTTACACGCATGTCCGGTTTATCAGATCCGTACAGCGCCATCGCGGTCGCAAAGTCCATGACGGGGAACGGGTTTGGCAAGTCAATGTCGAGAGCGTTCTTGAATACCAGACGAATCATGCCTTCAAACATGTCGCGAATTTCTTGCTCGGACATGAACGATGTTTCGCAATCAATTTGCGTAAATTCTGGCTGACGATCAGCGCGCAAATCTTCATCGCGAAAGCATTTTACGATTTGATAATAGCGGTCAAAGTTGGCTACCATCAACAACTGTTTGAACAGTTGCGGCGATTGCGGCAGCGCGAAAAAATGTCCTGCGTTAACGCGGGACGGGACCAGATAGTCGCGCGCGCCTTCCGGGGTCGACTTGGTCAACATCGGGGTTTCGATATCGATAAAGCCGTTAGCATCCAGAAATTTGCGTACTTCCATCGTTACCTTGTAACGCAAACGCAAATTGTTTTGCATTTGCGGACGGCGCAAATCCAGCACGCGATGGGTCAGACGCGTGGTCTCCGACAGATTGTCATCATCGAGCTGAAACGGCGGCGTCACGGATGCATTCAGCACTTCCAGCGTGTGAGCCAGCACTTCAATCTTGCCTGAATTCAGGTTATTGTTAACAGTACCATCGGGGCGATTACGAACCACACCGGTGATCCGCAGACAGAATTCGTTGCGGACGACTTCTGCGTTTTTAAAAACTTCAGCCTCTTCTGGATTGCACACAATCTGCACCAGACCTTCGCGATCACGTAAGTCGATAAAAATCACGCCGCCATGGTCGCGACGCCGATGTACCCAGCCGCACAGGCTGACGGTCTGATCAAGAAGTGCCTCAGTGGTGAGGCCGCAATAGTGGGTTCGCATGGACATAGTCAATTCTTCCGAAGTTCAGGTGTTAAGTTCAATGTTATTGAGAACGGTTATAAAAAACACCGTTTTACATACTTGGCGATTGCGCGGGTATCAACTGGTTCGAGCGATCGGGCCGGATCGACCCGCATAGCGCAAATTAAGTACGCGGCTTGCAATCTATACAGCGTCGCCAATGCGTTTTTTGTCCACATGCTCCGGCGGTGAAACGACGCCCATCGAGATGATGTATTTCAGTGCTTCGTCAACGCTCATATTCAGCTCAACTGTATCCGCGCGCGGCACCATCAGAAAAAACCCAGAAGTTGGATTCGGCGTCGTCGGAATATAAACACTGACATAATCGCCTTGCAAATGATTTTTCACATCACCGCCGGGAATACCCGTTAAAAAAGCGATCGTCCACGATCCTTTACGCGGGTATTCTACCAACAATGCCTTACGGAAAGCATTTCCGGAGGTTGAAAATAGGGTGTCCGAGACTTGCTTGACGCTGGAGTATATCGAATTAACTACTGGAATCCGCGTCAATATCGCCTCCCATAACGCCACCACCTGCCGACCGATAAAGTTGTGCGTCGCTAAGCCTGTAAAAAATATGATCAACAGCGTCAGGATCGTGCCGAGACCGGGAATATTAAAACCGATCAATGCCTTGGGACGCCAGTCTGCCGGAAGGAACAATAGAGACTGATCCATCGTTCCAATAATCAGATTCAGTACCCACAGCGTAATCGCCAGTGGCACCAAAACCAGTAATCCGGTTATGAAATATTTGCGCATGATTTTCTTTAACGGGCCCAACCCCCCCACTGGCGGGCTGACCCAAGACTGTTTAGATAACGTGCTTAACGCAGTGCTGTCAGGTTGCTGCGGAAGACGGTGTTTTGGATGCGATTGCGGGTGCGCTCTCGCTTTTATTTACGGCGGCCGGTGCAGCGGTCACCCCGGCTGCGCCATTTGCTGGTGCAGTGGCCCCGGTAGCCGGGGCGGGAGTTGAACTTTCGGTGGAGGAAGAAGAGGAAGACCCCTCGTCTCCCGCGCTCGCCGCTGCTTTACCAGTCGCTGCTCCCCCACGAAAATCGGTGACATACCAACCGGTTCCCTTAAGCTGAAACCCAGCAGCGGTCACTTGTTTCTTGAACGACTCTTGGTGGCAAGTCGGGCAAATAGTTAGTTGCTCATCCGACATTTTTTGCAGTACATCTTTAGCAAAACCACAAGCTTCGCAGCGATAGGCATAAATTGGCATGGTAAATTTCCGCGAAAAGCGTATAAAACCCTGAATTATAAAGGTTTTTCCACAATCCACACCTTAACGCTGCGACAGTCAAAAATTGATACAAAAATTTGAATGCCCGAATTGGCCACCCTCGCGCTCAATGCTGGTACAGAGCCGTAAAAATAACTGCCCCAAACCTACAAAATGATGTCCTCAGGTGATCAAGCCGCACCTCAACGCGCTCTAATTTCGGTCCACAAACGATTTAACGTCCGACGTTGCTTACCATTAAGATCCTTCAGCATTTCCAGTTTGCTGACTACGTTTTTCGGCGGAAATATTGCAGGATTGCTGGCAATCTCTGGCTTGATGTATTGGGCTGCGTCGGCATTCGGATTGCCGGTTCCGATCAAATTAGTCAATTCGGCGGCGTTCTTGCCTTCCATCATGAAGTTCATAAATTTCAGGGCAAGATCAGGGCGCGGTGCATCCTTATGAATCACCATGCTGTCCAGCGCTAGCACCGCTCCCTCTTTTGGCAAAGCTGCCCGGATCCGGAATTTGCGAGCAGCCTTCTGCGCATCAACATCTGCCTGAAAAATATCACTGGAATAACCGTGAACCACCCAGACATTGCCAACCGTCAGCTCTTTGATATAACTGGTGCCGTTAAACGCCGCCCAAAATGGTTTGGCGCGCAAGATGACGTTTTTCGCCTCCTCCCAATGCTTCTCATCGGTGTCATTGGCAGAGTAACCGCGGTATTTCAGTGCCGCTGCGATCAATTCGTTGGCAGAATCCAGTACGGTGACTTTACCTTTGATCTTGGCCAGGATCGCAGGATCAAAAATTGTCGCCCAACTATCTACCGGGATTCCGAGTTCTTTAATTTTTTGCTCGTTATAACCTAATAAGGTAACGGTGTAGGCATACGGAACTGAGTATTGATTACCCTTATCAAATGCCGTATTGAGGTACGTCGGATGAATGTTTTTCAGGTTCGGCAGTTGCGCCTTGTCCAGCGGTTTTAAAGCTTTTTGCTGGATAAGAGCGTCTAACGCGTTGCCCGTGGGCACAATAATGTCGTAGCCTTTGGCACCCGCCGCCAACTTCGCCAGCATTTCTTCATTGTCGCCATAATAGGTTTGTATAACTTTGCATTGGCAAAAGGCTTCAAAGCGCTGCACTGTTTCCGGCGCGATGTAGTTATTCCAGTTATACAAATGCAACTCATCCGCAGCCTTGGCCGAGACCGTTGCTGTCCCTCCAGCAATACCCGCGACCAGCAATACTGCGGAAAACAAATTTTTCATGGCAATCCTTGATGATAAATTAGTTATGTAAAGATACATGACACCGTGCATAAATACACGATCAATGACTGGTATGAGCTATCGAATATTACGAAGGCGAGCGCAACGCGCTGGGCGCCAATTTTGAGGCAACCACAATGAGAAACAACGTCAACACCATTAATAGTGTGGATACAGCATTGACCTCTGGCGTGACCGCAATTTTAATCATCGAATAAATCTGCAGTGGCAAGGTCGAGGCGTTGGCCCCGGCGGTAAAAAAGGTAATGACAAAATCGTCAATCGACAGGGTAAATGCCATCAACGCACCCGCCAGTACGCCCGGCAGGATCAGCGGAAGCGTCACCAGACGGAATGCCTGTAGCGGCGTTGCGCCACAATCACGGGCAGCCTCGGTCAGGCTTTCATCCATCCCGGATAAGCGCGAACGCACCACGATGGCCACAAAACCAATACAAAACGCAATGTGCGCCAAAGTGATCGATACCAGTCCCAAAGTGATGTTGAGCATCACAAAGAACAGCAATAGCGAGACGCCAATCAGAATCTCGGGAATCGCAATCGGCGTCAGCACCAACAGTGGCAGTAATTTTAGCTTGTAACGATGCATCGCAAAACCGGCCATCGTGCCCAGTACGGTCGCTACGCTACTGGCGACGATGGCGATTATCAGCGAGTTGGCTGCAGCGTTCAACATTTCCGCATCGCTAAATAATTTGCGATACCAGTCAAAGGTGAAGCCGACCCATTCCGCATTTAGCTGCGAATCGTTAAAAGAGTACACCATCACGATAATCAGCGGGACATATAAAAAAGCATAAACCGCCACCGCTACGATCCACAGCGCGTAGGTCCGCTTATCCGTGCGACGGAAATCCATGCGACGTAAATTAGCCATCATTTTGTCTGGTTACCTTGTGGTTGCCTCATTTTTGCCTGCGCGGACGCGACACCAACACAGCCAGACCTGCGACCAGTAGCGCAGCGACCGTCAACACAATCGACAGCACACTGCCAAATGGCCAATCCCGAGTCTCTAGAAACTGTTGTTTGATAACATTGCCGATCATCATGCCACCCGTCCCGCCGAGTATATCCGACACCGCAAATATCCCCAGAGCAGGGATAAATACGAGCGCGGCGCCAGCATAGACGCCGGGTAGCGACAACGGAAAAGTAATTCGCCAAAACCGCTGCCAGGCCGTAGCACCCAAGTCTTGTGCGGCATCCAGCAGCGCGGAATCATGCTTCTCAAGATTGGCGTAGAGCGGTAACACCATAAACGGCAGGTGGACATAGACCAATCCAACGATGACGGAGAAGGCGGTGAATAACAAGGTCACCGGCTGCATCCCCAGCATTCCTAGCACTGCGTTTAGTCCGCGGGTCAACCCTGACTGCGGGCCTAAAATAATCATCCATGCATACACGCGGATTAAAAAGTTGCTCCAGAATGGCAATATCACCAGAAGGATCAGCAAATCCCGGTATTTTTTGGCGCTACGCGCAATCAGTATCGCGACCGGATAAGCCATGATCAGGCAACAAAAAGTAGTGATCAGCGCATACGTCAGCGATTTTAAAAAGATCGCTGTATAAATAAAATCAGAAGCAAAACGCGTATAGCTTTCAAAGGTCAGCGTGAGTTTACCTGCTGCATCAATAATCGGTTCCAACCCACCATAATCACCAGCGGTGCGGAACGATGCAAATACCATGATCAAACTGGGAATCGCGAAGAAGACGAGCAGATACAACAACGGAGGACCGCTAATCAGCCAGCGCGCCAATCGTCCAGTCGGCGATGAAGAGTGTAGCGAGGGCGATGGCTGGGCGACCTCACCAGAACTACTCTGAGCGCTCTCACGCATATAAAAAATGTCCCGCGTCAAAACTCCACGCCACTTCTACCGTATCGCCGACTTCAAAAAACTTGGCACGTCCCGCTGCGGAGTTTGCCAACAGGGCTTCGATCGTGGCGCCGCCTTCGGTTTGTACGATGTAGACCGTGACATCGCCCAGATATAGCAACTCCTTCACGTAGCCTTTGAAATGATTGTCTGCGCTATTCTCGCAAATGACAGCACTAATGCGGATTTTTTCGGGGCGCAGCGCCAATGTTCCCTTGCGACCAATCTCAGCATCGGGCGGTAAAGCTGCCGTTACGCGGCCCAATCCAGCAACCATTAGCGACATTTGGGGAGGGGTCTTTGGTGGCATCGTGGTCACCACATGCACCGCTAGCCCGCTGGTATTTTCACGCTCGGCGGTGTCGCTGGCCCCATTGGCCACAATGACTTCGCTCAATTCATTGCTCGCATCAAGCGCACCGATCGCACCGATCGCACCGATAGTGCCATCAAACAAATTACAGGTGCCGATAAAATCTGCAACGAATCGGGTCCGGGGATAACTATAGATGCGCGACGGCTCATCCAACTGCTCTACCTGACCGTGATTAAGTACGGCGATGCGGTGCGATAAAGCTAGTGCCTCGGTCTGGTCGTGCGTCACGTAGACAAACGTAATGCCAACTTCTTTTTGCAAATTGATGAGTTCAATCTGCATTTGTTCTCGCAGTTTTGCATCCATTGCCGAGAGCGGTTCGTCCAGCAACAGCAACTTGGGACGCGATACCAGCGCGCGCGCGACCGCAACGCGTTGCCTTTGCCCGCCCGATAATTCGTGCGGAAAGCGCGCACCAAAACCGATCAGGCGCACATCTTCCAACGCCTCGACAACCTTTTGTTTGATCTCGGGGGGCGACATTTTCGCCATCTTGAGCGGGAAGGCGATATTCCCCGCGACAGTCATGTGGGGAAATAGTGCGTAATTCTGAAATACGGTACACACCGGACGCTGCTCTGGAGGAATCCCGACCAAATCGACGCCATCCAGAATTATCTGCCCGGCATTCGGCAAATCGAAGCCGGCGATCATGCGTAGCAAAGTCGTTTTGCCACAACCGGACGGACCAAGGAGCGTGAAGAATTCGCCCGCCTCAATCGACAAACTGATGTTATTGACCGCGGTAAAATCCCCAAAACAGCGACTTACGTTACGAATTTCAAGCAAAGCCATGTCTTTTTAATCCGGAAAGCAAAACCGCAGATTGTAGCAAAATTACCCTTAATTTACGCGCATTTCAACGACGGCGGTGCCACACTTGCCAACGCTCCTTATCGGCGAACGCGGGAATCGAATCCATGACGGCCTGATCTTCGATCAACTCAAAATAGGGATGCAATAACCGTTCCAGCAGAGCACGGTCAATACCGAACGGCGGGCCTTTCGGACTATCACCAAAAAAGAAGAATCCTGCTAATGTTGCACCGGCAGGCAACAACGCTGCCCAGCGTTGAACCACATTCGGGCGCAATGCTGGCGGTAATGCACATAAAAATGCGCGTTCATAAATCAATCCCAAGGGATGATCCGGCACAAACGTGAAGAAGTCAGCTTGCTTTACCCGCGCGCCCCAAGACCCGAGCGCCATCTGCGCCGCGCGGACTGCCGCCTCAGAAAAGTCTATCGCCGTCACATCCCAGCCCGCGCTCGCCAAATAGGCGGCTTCATATCCGACGCCGCATCCCGGAATCAGCGTCACAACTGGCGCGGTGCGCAAGATGTAATTCTGCAAAGCCAGTGGCACCCCGCCTTTATCCCAGGGCGTAAAAGAATGCTCGAAGCGTTCGGTCCAGAAGTCAGAGGTGGAAGAATCCCGCGTCTTAAACGAAGGTATCGCCACGGACGATGGATTGGATTTCGGTATTGTAGGGTCTGTCATGCCGCATTAAGGTCCCGATGAGAGCAAAAATAACCCTGCTAATTGAAGAGGGAGAACTGTTAACTACCCTGTACTCGCCGCCGGTTTTTACCCGGTTAACTTTTATGCCTCACTTTATGCCTAACATCAACGCTGTAACTTCTAAGCTCTATCTTCCGCGCACTCATTCTGCACGACCAGCTTCTAAGCGGCCATTACCTGCACAGCTAAAAGGAAGTTAGCCGCCGAAGAAGAAATAACCCCAACGCTGATAAATCAGCATGAGCAAAACGCCGCCCATTATTCCCCCGCCTAAATACACCACTATCCCGAGCAAATGATTGGTGCGCTTTTGCTCAGCGATGGACAGCAATAACAGCCTCTCATCATGGCGGTTGTTGCCGTCAACGACCTTCGACAACGCATGGTGTATTAACCGAGGCAACTGCGGCAGCAATTTGCTATAGCGCGGTGCTTCGATTTTAAGATGTTGAATCAGTCCGCGCCAGCCGATTTGCTCGCTCATCCACCGCTCTAAATATGGTTTTGCGGTTTTCCACAAATCCAGCTCAGGGTCCAGTTGGCGTCCGAGACCTTCAACGTTAAGTAAGGTCTTTTGCAACAGCACCAGTTGCGGCTGCACTTCTACATTAAAACGGCGCGAGGTCTGGAACAATCTCAGCAGTACTTGCCCAAATGAAATATCTTTCAGCGGGCGATCAAAGATCGGTTCACAACAAGCGCGCACCGCTGATTCCAGCTCGTCCACCCGCGTTTCTTTAGGCGCCCAGCCGGACTCTATATGTGCTTCTGCCACCCGCTTATAATCGCGCTGAAAAAATGCGAGAAAATTTTGCGATAGATAATCTTTATCAAAGTCGTTCAGTGTGCCAACGATCCCGAAATCCAGTGCTATATACCGGCCAAACGTCGCCGGTGCAACGGACACCAAGATGTTTCCTGGATGCATATCTGCATGAAAAAAACCGTCTCGAAATACCTGTGTAAAGAAAATCTCGACACCGTCACTAGACAACTTTTTCATATCAACGCCAGCGGCGCGTAAGCGGTCAAGCTGCGAAATCGGAATGCCGTGCATGCGCTCCATTACAATGACCGATGACGAACAATACTCCCAGAACATTTCAGGCACCATCAACAAATCGGAATCGGCAAAATTGCGTCTTAGCTGACTGCCGTTAGCGGCTTCCCGCATCAGATCAAGCTCATCATGCAGGTATTTATCAAACTCACCGACGACCTCACGGGCCTTCAGCCGTTTGCCGTCCGCCCACAATTTTTCAACCAGCTCGGCGGCCAGGCGCATCAGCGCCACATCATCGTCGATGGATTTTTTCATGCCGGGACGCAGCACTTTTACCGCGACCTCACGACCGTTTTTGAGCGTGGCAAAATGGACTTGTGCAATCGAAGCAGACGCCACAGGCTCACGCTCGAAACTGGCGAAGAGTTGGTCAGGGTGGGCCTTTAATGATCTCTGAATTTGCGCAATCGCCAGATCGGAACTAAACGGCGGTACGCGATCCTGCAAACTCGCCAGTTCGTCCACTATGTCGCCCGGCAACAAGTCGCGCCGGGTCGAAAGGACCTGACCGAACTTGACAAAAATCGGACCCAATTCTTCAAGCGCCTTGCGCAACCGCTCACCGCGTGGAGCTGACAAATCACGCCAAAATAACAACGTGTTAATCAATCTGGAAATACGCGGCTTGGCAAATCCGGACATCACGATATCGTCGAGCCCATAACGTATGGCGACCCGTGCAATCTTTGTAATCCGTGCAAGTTTTAAAATCATTGGTACCCAGCTTTCAACTTAATATGTGCATTTGATCTATTTGGAAACCGGTTGCTCGGTCCGAGGGCAGGCATCAGGGTGCGATGGCGGCGCTGAAAAATCTAGCGTCTGTAAATTTGTTCTTTCAGCGACCATTCCGTCCGCCACGTTTTCGTGCAGGTTTCACGCCGACTACTACTTCGACGGTGGTCCATTTCGCGAACGTTCGAGGCGCTCAACCCGCTTGATCAGCCGCTCCATATCGTCCCGCAAAATCGTCACCTCGCGCGTAAAATCTGACACCGCATGCGGACGCACCAGTAAAGGTTTTTCTTCAAGAAAATATTCCGCCAGATTCTCAGCCAACTTTTGGTGAGTCGTCTTTACCGTATGCAATGTAGCCTTGGCGGCAGAGACCATCCGCGTGGCGGCAATATCGCCGACCCATTTGCTCAGGTCCTGCTCAGCATCCCAGCGTATGCCCATGCCCACTTGAGAAATTACACTGGCCAGGTCGGCATCGCCCTCAATATTAACGTAAGAAAATGCCCGTTCAGGGTTTTGCGCCATCAATGGCAAATCGGACAGCTTCATTCGAATAGTGACATTGGGCGCTATCGACGCTCGGGTTTCCGCCGCGGTATCTTCCGTAGTGTGGCCCAAAGACGCGCTAGCCGCAGTATGCAGAGCATCGAAGACCGGCGTCTGCAACATGCCGTCATCCGTGATTTGCCACTTGAACACGATCGCGCCACTATCGATATACGCGATTTTTCCGGCATGCGCGGCAAGTTTTCGCTGCGCCCAAGGCTCTTGGGCGAGAAGATGGTTAATGGCTACGGTAATGGGCGTAAAGTTCAAGGGGAAGTCCTGATCACAAAACAAAACCGCCCGTGACAATTCAGGGGCGGTCCAAGTTTATCAGAAGCGGTTTAAAACCGACGGCGCATCGCGCATTAGAGGGTTATTTATAACAAATATTAAAGCGATCGAATAAATGCCCAAATTGCTGAACGCACTGCGCTCAGCCTACCGCTATCCACATTAATTAACCTGCTGAATCCCTGCAAGTATCCAACCACCCTGACCCGATACCGGCTTGGATAAATTCCACACCTCCGTGAATGGCTCGGCGGATGCTTCCGGTGCTTCCTTAATCAGACCGCTAAATTTGACGCTGGCCAGATAATGGTCGCCGACCGTTTCGATACCCATCAATTCGCCGTCAAGTTGCACGACGTCGGTATTGTTGGCGGACGCGCCACGCTCTTGCAATTGCATTTTTAACTCGCCAAACATCTCGGGTGAAGTGAATTCACGAATATCGTTGGTATCGGCTTTATCCCATGCTGCTTGCAGACGAATGAAATAGGTTTTGGCGCTACGCACAAAGCCTGGAACATCGAAATCTGCAGGAATTCCCCAAGGTACGCTACTCTGTCCGGTAACTGGTCGGTCGGTCTGGAACGCAGAAGGCCGGACCGGCTCAATCCGTGAACCGATCTCAGGGGTAAAACCGGCATTACTGTTCATGATTGGTTCGTTGACGGCACGCTGTGGCTCAGACGCATTATTCGAATAAGCGCTTGGATAAGCTGGCGCCGCATTGCTATTACGCCGCATGACCATGCGCACCACCATGATGACGACAAAAGCTAGCAGAAGGATCATCAGGAGCGATCCGCCCGCCCCCCCAAGACCAAAGTGGGACATCATCGCGCCCAATCCTAATCCCAACAGTGCGCCGCCGACAATACCTCTCCACGGACTGGCTGGTTTAGGTGCTGCGCCCGGGGTTGCAGCAGGCGCGGCAGGACGTGCCAAATTTTGTTGGGAAGGACTATTTGGAACTGAGCGTGAAATTCCCGAGGACTGGCGACCAAATGAACCGCCGCCGCCAAGCCGCCGTGCTTCTGCACTCGAAATCGTCAGTGATAATGCGCTGACAATTAACATTAGTACGACTAGTAATTTTTTCATGCTGCCTCCTGACATAGTGCTTAGAGTTTGATCCCGGTGTGCAACGCGGCCACACCAGCAGTTAAATTAAAATATTGCACGCGAGAAAGTCCCGCATCCTGCATCATCTGTTTCAACGTGTCCTGATCCGGGTGCATGCGAATCGACTCGGCCAGATAACGGTAACTTTCAGCATCGTTGGCAATCTTCTTGCCTAACCATGGTAGTACTGAAAACGAGTACACGTCATAAGGTTTTTTGAGCTGTTCGCAGACTTTGGAAAATTCTAGTACCAACAGTTTGCCGCCTGGCTTCAATACCCGGCGCATCTCAGACAGCGCGACATCTTTATGCGTCATGTTGCGCAAACCGAAAGCGACCGAAACGCGATCAAAATAATTATCGGGGAACGGCAATTTTTCAGCGTCACAAAGCAAAGTGGGGGTTGATATGCCAGTATTCAAGACGCGATCGCGCCCGACACGCAACATGGACTCATTGATGTCGGTCAGCCAGACTTCACCAGTTGGGCCAGCACGCTTGGCAAAAGCCTTCGCTAAATCGCCGGTACCACCAGCAATATCCAGCACTTTGAAGCCAGGCCGTATTGCCGCCTGTCCGATAGTGAAAGCTTTCCATAAACGATGCATGCCAGCCGACATCAGATCGTTCATGACGTCATATTTAGCCGCAACCGAATGAAAAACTTCGGCAACTTTATGAACTTTTTCTTCTTCGGTAACGGTTTTGTAACCGAAATGGGTAGTATTGGTCATATTGGCAACCTTGTTTGAGCAAGCATTATACAAGCCAGCTACTAATGTTGTGGTGTTGAATCCTGTGCATCGCGCCGACCGCGTCTCGCCGACCGCGTCTTCCCGCACCGCTAATGAAAGACAACGTCACGATGCGGCAGTTCATTATAAGAAACACTTCCGCGTAGCGCTAACCAAGAAGCTCAGACAATTTCCTGTGCGCTAATCATTTTTGACTGGTCAGCTATTCAAACCGCTCAAGGCGCATTCTGACATTAAGGCGGCAAAATAGGGCATCGCTGGGGTAACGAAGCCAGCCTCTTTTGCCAGATCATCCCATAGTCGCAGACTTACTGCATCTGCAGCAAACGGTTGTGCGATAAAAGTCGACGCCGCGTCTGCACTGAACACGCCGCCTTGCAACGCGAGACTGCGTTTGGAGTCTTCCGAAAGCTTTTCAAAGTAGCCCATGTCAGTCGCGCACAAGTACCGCTTGGCGTCTACGTGCAGCCGAATCGGCTCGAGCACCGCCGGGCTGAACAAGCCGCGCAAATACGGTATCGCAAAATATTGATGGGTATCATCAATGCCGCGCTCCGATGGCGTCGCGCCTTGCGCATTGAGCAGATGCCCTAAATCATGCAGCAAAGCCGCACAAATCAGTTCTGGCGTTGCGCCTGCTTGATCAGCGAGCGTCGCCGTCTGAAGTGCATGTTCCCGTTGCGAGACTGGTTCGCCGGAATACATCGCATCGCCCTCATCCTCAAACAACTTGCAGATTTCTGGAATTGACAACATCGGATTGCGTCCCGTTATTCCTGAATAAATACCAAAAGGGTCTGATCAATTCCATCTAACATGTTAAACGATGGCGGGACCGCGAAAGGAACAATGGCAAGGAGTAACGGAGAATTGACAATGCCGCGACCAAAGTGACGCAGCACCTTATCCGCAACCGTGTCCGCCCGCTTTCTTGGTCGTCATCGACAAATCGCGCCCAGCCTCGCGGCCATGCCCGGCAGCGTCCAGTCGTTGAAAATAGTCCTCCCGCAGCGCATCCTGTTCGCGGCCGAGTTTGTACAAATAGCTCCACGTGAAAATGCCGCTCTCATGACCGTCAGAAAAGGTTGGCTTAACGCCGTAGTTGCCGACAGGATCAAGCGCAGCCAGGGTAACGTTGCGTTTGCCTGTTTGCAATGTTTGCTGACCTTCGCCGTGGCCTTGTACCTCAGCCGATGGTGAGTAGACCCGCATCAATTCGAATGGCAACGAGAATTCCGCACCATCGTCAAACACGACCTCCAACACACGCGATTTTTGCCGCGCTGTGAACGATACAGGGGTTGGAACTGAAGCAGATTGTTTGGAGCCGAGCATGATTCTATCCGTAAAAAAGTTATAGTTGCGCAAGCGCGGTCTGCAAGGCCGGTACCAATACCGACAACAATGCACGACGCGCAGTAAGTGCTTCTGGCGACGTCGTTTGCTGGACGCTACCCCACACTGGCTGCGGGAAATGTGCATCATCCAGATAGCGGGGGATGACATGCCAATGCAAGTGGGGCGTCATATTGCCAAAACAGGCCAGATTGATTTTTTCCGGTTGCATGACGGTGCGTATTGTAGACTCTACGCTCCACACCGCACACATAAAAATAGCACGTTCATCGACCGATAAGTCCGTCATTTCTTTCACGTGATCGCGCCAGATGACCCTGCAAAAGCCGGGGTACTGGTCGTCATCGACCAGCACCACCCGAAATTTGGCGGTGCTAAATAACACTTCGCCGCCGTCACCCTCGCATAGTTCACAGCGCGCTTGCTCTGCCGTCATGATTACACCAGTACCCGCTCGATACCGCCGTTGTTGGCGCGATTGACATAATCGGGCAACCAGTTTTCGCCGAGCAGATGCTTGGCCATTTCGACCACGATGTAATCCGCAGTGGTGCCGGAATCATCGTTGTAGCGCGTCAGGCCTTGCAAGCAGGACGGACACGACGTGAGGATTTTTACTTCGCCGGTGAAACCGTCAGCGCGCACCTTATCTGCGCCTTTGACCATTTCTTCTTCCTTGCGGAAACGTACCTGCGTCGACACGTCCGGTCGGCTGACGCCAAAGGTTCCAGACTCGCCGCAGCAACGCTCGTTTTTTTCGATCTTCTGGTTATCAACTGTCGAGATCAACGCATTCACCGTTTTTAGCGGGTCCTGCAACTTCATCGGCGAGTGACAAGGATCGTGATACATGTAACGGGTACCGTTGACGCCTTCCAGTTTCAGATTCTTTTCGAGCAGGTATTCATGGATATCAATGATGCGGCAGCCGGGGAAAATCTTCTCGAACTCGTAACCTTGCAGCTGATCGTAACAAGTCCCGCACGACACCACGACAGTCTTGATATCGAGATAATTAAGTGTGTTGGCCATGCGATGGAACAGGACGCGATTGTCGGTGATGATTTTTTCGGCCTTGTCGTAATCCCCCGACCCACGTTGTGGATAACCGCAGCACAGATATCCCGGTGGCAATACCGTTTGAACGCCAACATGCCACAACATTGCCTGCGTCGCCAAACCAACTTGCGAGAACAAGCGCTCCGAACCACAACCCGGGAAGTAGAACACCGCTTCCGTTTCGGCCGTCGTGGTGTGCGGATCACGAATAATCGGGATGACTTTATCGTCTTCAATATCCAGCAACGCGCGCGCGGTCTTCTTGGGCAAATTGCCCGGCATCTTTTTGTTGATAAAGTGAATTATCTGCTCTTTAATCGGTGCCTTACCGATGGTCGACGGCGGTGCTTTGGTCTGCTTTTTGGCAAACTTTTTTAGTACATCGTTACCTAAACGTTGCGCCTTGAAACCCCAATCGGTCATGACTTTGCGGGTCATATTGATGGTTGCCGGATCCTTGGCATTTAGGAAGAACATCGCCGCCGACGTGCCGGGATTAAACGATTTTTTGTTCATCTTGCGCAGCAGATTGCGCATGTTCATCGATACTTCACCGAAGTCGATATCCACCGGGCATGGCGTTAAACACTTGTGGCAGACGGTGCAATGGTCAGCGACGTCTTCAAACTCTTCCCAATGCTTAATCGAAATGCCGCGGCGAGTCTGCTCTTCGTACAAGAAAGCTTCGACCAGCAGCGACGTTGCCAGAATCTTGTTGCGTGGTGAGTACAGCAAGTTGGCGCGCGGCACATGGGTCGCACACACCGGCTTACATTTACCGCAACGCAAACAATCTTTGATACTGGTCGCAATTGCGCCGATATCGCTTTGCTGCATGATTAGGGACTCGTGTCCCATCAACCCGAACGATGGGGTGTAAGCATTACTAAGATCAGCCTCAAGACCCGGCAGATTAAGTAGTTTGCCTTTGTTAAAACGGCCTTCCGGATCGACGCGTAATTTGTAATCGCGGAAATCCTTGATCTCCTCTTCAGTCACAAATTCCAGCTTGGTAATACCAATCCCGTGCTCACCAGAAATGACGCCATCCAGCGAACGCGCCAACTTCATGATGCGTGCGACGGCAGCGTGCGCATCCTGCAGCATTTCATAATGGTCCGAGTTGACCGGCAAGTTGGTGTGGACATTGCCATCACCAGCATGCATATGCAGCGCCACAAATACGCGCCCGCGCAGCACCTTTTTATGAATCGCCGTGCATTCGTCCAAAATCAACTTGAACGCGCCGCCATTGAATATTTGACGCAATTGCGCGCGTACTTCCTGCTTCCAGGAAACACTCACAGTACGATCCTGCACGACGTCAAACAGGCGTGCGTCCGGTTGGGTTATCAGGCGCTGTTCAAACGTTGCGCTTAATTTACCCAATCCCAGCACCGCCAGTTCAGTCTTTACATCTGCCAGAGGGGCATCAAGTTGCTGCAACAAAAAGGTCCAGCGCATTTTTGCTTTCGCGAGCAGATCTTCTGCTTGCGGTATGCGCTGTTCTATCAGTTCGGCGCCAGTAATATCGTCGTCATCAGACTCCTCGCTTTTGCTTATAGGCAGATTGCCCTTGCCGATGAAGGCCTGCAACTCGTCCAGCAACTGCAACTTGTTTTTGATGGATAACTCAATATTGATCCGCTCAATACCGTCGGTGTACTCTCCCATGCGGTTGAGCGGAATGACTACGTCTTCGTTAATTTTGAAAGCGTTGGTGTGCTTGGAGATCGCCGCAGTGCGGGAACGATCGGCCCAGAACTTCTTACGCGCCTCCGGACTTACCGCCACAAATCCTTCGCCAACGCGATTATTGGCCAGTCGGACAACTTCTGAGGCTGCATGAGCGACGGCGTTTTCGTCATCGCCGACGATGTCGCCAAACAACGCCATCTTCGGCAACACGCCGCGTTTGGACTTGGTGGAGTATCCGACAGCGCGCAAATAGCGCTCGTCCAAATGTTCGAGGCCCGCGAGGCGGATGGAAGTGAACCCGCCGCCTTTTGCTGGCAAAGCATCCAGATAGTTTTTGATTTCAACAATCGATGGAATCGCGTCCCGCGCCTGACCAAAAAATTCCAGGCAAACGGTGCGGGTGAATTTTGGCATCTTGTGCAAAATCCACACGCCAGACGTTATAAGACCGTCGCAACCTTCCTTCTGAATGCCCGGCAAACCTGCTAAAAATTTGTCGGTGACATCCTTGCCCAAGCCTTCTTTACGGAAAGTCCCGCCTGGTATTTCAAGAATCTCGCTCTTGAATACCGCTTCTGCAGGATGTCCTTTGGCGGCAGGATGACGCCATTCGAGCTTGAAGCGCGCTAATGGCGTGTCATGAATTTTGCTAAGATTGTGGTCCAGACGCGTGACATCAAGCCAGTCGCCGTTTGGATCAACCATTCTCCAGCTCGCCAGATTATCAATGGCGGTGCCCCACAACAAAGCCTTTTTTCCGCCCGCGTTCATGGCTATATTGCCGCCGATACACGATGCGGAGGCGGATGTCGGGTCTACCGCGAACACGAAGCCGGCTTTTTCAGCTGCATCGGCCACGCGCTTGGTGACCACGCCAGCGCCCGAAAATATCGTCGCATATTCTATTTGCAGACCCGGCAACACGGCCATTTCGACCTCGCCCAACTGCTCAAGCTTTTCGGTGTTGATTACAGCAGAGAATGGCGTCAGCGGAATCGCGCCGCCGGTGTACCCAGTGCCGCCGCCCCGCGGAATAATGGTCAGACCGAGTTCAATACAGCCTTTAACCAGACCGGCCATCTCGTCTTCACTATCGGGTGTCAGCACAACGAACGGATACTCAACACGCCAGTCGGTGGCATCCGTTACGTGCGAGACGCGTGACAGGCCGTCAAATTTAATATTGTCCTTAGCGGTATAGCGCCCCAAAATTTTATTGGTGCGCTTACGCAAGTCATAGGTTTGCCGGAATTCATCCGAAAATTTGGTGATAGCTAACCGTGCGGCCTGAACCAGGGCCTCTACATTGGCGCTGCGCCGGATCGCGTCATCGTCATGGACACCATTATGGGCAACGCCCAGCCGACGCTTGTCGACTTCTGCTAAACGATGGTTAAGCGCGTCAATCAGCGCCTGCCGCCGTTTTGGATTGTCGAGCATATCGTCTTGCAAGTACGGATTGCGGCGTACGACCCAAATATCGCCCAACACCTCGTACAGCATGCGCGCTGAACGGCCGGTCTGACGCTTGGAGCGTAATTCATCTAGCAACGTCCACGAAGCTTCACCGAGGAGACGGATGACAATTTCACGATCTGAAAAAGAGGTGTAATTGTAAGGAATTTCACGCACGCGTGTAGGGGTCGCGCCATGGGGAGCGTCTGTAACTAAGGCTTGGATTTGTACTGGGGCGTTCATGTATATTAATAGAGTAGGCTGCCACTGAGTGTGCATTTTAGCCTATCGCGCGACGTCGCGACGGCAAGGTGATGTTTGTATGACCTTACATTTGCATTTGATTCCCACTTCCGCCAGCGAAGGAAGGTGCGGAAACGCTTCCACAGCGGGAAAAATGAAGAAAGAGTCGCATAACGTGCAGAAAAGACTACAAGAATAAGACTACCACTTATCTGATGGCACGATAGGGACGAGCAATGGCATTGATAAATACAATCAATTTATATTTATTGATAGTATTAACCTATACTAATTACAACCGAAAGCGCTTTAACTGCTTTGTGTAACTATTCAACCCGTTTTTTTGAAAGCATCTATGTGGCATCAAATGTGGCGCATTGTGAATGACGGTGCAGACGACCTGACCGGAACGCTGGCCGCATACGCCGCCGCCAAAGGCTAAAGTGAAATTTGGGGGTAACCGACCACCAGCGCCCCTAACTACGTACCATTTTATTGGAGCATGTCCATGAACACCCGCAATCAAGTCCTTAACAATCGCTATTCCGGGCTGTCTCACCTGCTTAGCACCCTGCCGTGGCAAGTACGTATTGTGCCCCCACTCGTATTGATGCTGGTGGCACCGGCACTGGCAAACATCATCCTGCACGGGTTGACTGCATAAATTAAGTATTGAACAAATAATTAATTTACAAGAAGCTAGAAGGCCCATTGGGCGAGCTTATGCCAAAATCCGTCGGGCACCGACAGTAAAATCCATGTCATGGCGATATAGCGAAGAAATTTGCCGATGGCCATATACATAACGCACGGCCAAAACGGCAGTCGCAACCATCCGCCCAAGGTGCAGATCGGGTCACCGATAATTGGTAGCCAGCCTAAGATCATCGTTTTTGGGCCGTAATACTCTAACCAGTAAAACCAGCGGCTTTTGCGCTCCTGCGGAAAAGCTTGTTTGGCCCGATACCCCATCCAGTAATCCAGTGCGCCGCCGAGCGTATTACCGGCAGTCGCAACGACAATAACCCACCAATACAACGCGCCATTGGCTTTAATGACGGCGAACACCGCCGGTTCTGATCCCAAAGGCAACAAAGTTGCGGACACAAAGCTAATGAAAAAGACCGACCACAATCCAACTGCGGGTACCGCCAGCAAGCTTAACAACCATACAACAGCGGATTCGATCATAATAAATTTTCAATAAGAGTGAAAGGGGTGCATCGGCAGCAAAATCTACCATGCTGCTAGCTGACGCAAGGTTCGGATTGAAAAGCATATACGCCCTGAACCATAAGCCTGGAAGCTGTTTTCAAGCATCTTTCAGGGTATTTAAGCGTATGTAACCGTGCACCAAATAGTTGGCCACTCAACCATTAATTCCCTTGCGCAACGCGGTCCATTATAATGACCGGCTGTCTTCATAACTGGGAGACATGAAAATTTGACCAGGCGCTAGCGACCAGGACCCTCCTGATCTGCCGTAGCGCGCTAATTTGACCCGACCATGCCTACAGATTATTTGCAAAAAATCTTGACTGCCCGCGTCTACGACGTCGCGCAGGAAACACCGCTTGAACTGGCACGGACGCTTTCGCTTAAGACGGACAACCAGATTTATTTCAAGCGCGAAGATATGCACAGCGTATTCAGCTTTAAGCTGCGCGGAGCATATAACAAGATGGCTAGCTTGACGCCACAGCAACTAAAACGTGGGGTCATTTGCGCTTCTGCGGGTAACCACGCACAAGGGTTGGCCCTGTCGGCAGCTAAACTTGGCTGTCGCGCCTTGATCGTGATGCCTACCACCACACCTCTGGTCAAGGTCGAGGCGGTGCGCGCACGTGGTGGTGAGGTGGTGCTGTTCGGCGACTCATATACCGAGGCCTACAACCATGCGGTGACGCTGGAAAAGAAAAACAAGCTGACTTTTGTGCATCCCTTTGACGATCCGCATGTCATCGCGGGTCAAGGCACGATAGGCATGGAAATTTTGCGCCAGCATGCCGGCCCTATTCATGCGATTTTTATTCCCGTCGGCGGCGGCGGTCTGATTGCAGGGATCGCTGCTTACGTGAAAGCGGTCCGCCCGGAAATAAAAATTATCGGCGTTCAGACAGTCGATTCTGATGGCATGGCACGCAGTCTTAAAGCCGGTCGGCGGGTAACGTTGTCCGACGTGGGCCTGTTTGCCGACGGCACTGCGGTTAAATTGGTGGGCGAAGAGACGTTTCGATTGGCCAAACTTTACGTGGATGAAATCATTCTGGTGGATACGGCCGCCGTTTGCACGGCTATCAAAGATGTATTTCAGGACACCCGGAGCATTTTGGAGCCGTCCGGGGCGCTCTCGGTCGCCGGGGCCAAAGCCTATGTCGAGCGCGCCAAAGGCACACGCAAACCGATCAAAAACCAGACGCTGATTACCATCGCCTCCGGTGCCAACATGAATTTCGACCGACTGGGCTTCGTCTCAGAAATGGCCGAGGTGGGACAATCGCGCGAGGCCGTATTTGCGGTCACGATGCCAGAAGAACGCGGTACTTTTGCCCGTTTCTGTAAATTAGTGGGCGACCGCAACGTCACGGAATTTAACTATCGGATCGGCGATGAACGCGCCGCGCATGTTTTCGTCGGCCTGCAAACGTCCAGCCGCGACGAATCCGGACTGATTGCCAAGAATTTCGAAAAGCACGGATACAACACGCTGGACCTGAGCCATGATGAACTGGCCAAGGTACATATACGCCATTTGGTGGGCGGCCGCAGTGCGCTGGCCCAGAACGAGCTGATGTATCGCTTCGAGTTTCCGGAACGTCCGGGCGCATTAATGCGTTTTCTGGATTGCATGGCACCAAACTGGAACATCAGTTTGTTTCATTATCGCAGTCAGGGCGGCGATGTCGGCCGTATTTTGATCGGACTTCAGGTACCGAAAAAAGAAATGAAGGCGTTCCGCTTATTTCTCGGCAATCTCGGCTATCGATACTGGGACGAAAGCGAGAACCCGGTTTATAAATTATTCCTGGGCTAAAGTAGACGTTTAATGTGGTAGTACGGGTAAATCGAGACTATTATTTTCCTGCGATGCGTGACCGTGCGTCTTTAAATCTTGGATTGGACCTGGTTTAGTAGCGGTTTGCCTAAGGGCCCTGTTCGTTCGCCCTTTTGGCATTTATTTTGTTGTGCTAATGTGATACTGCGGAAATCTTTTGTCGTTCCGATCAGAATTCCTTCGGCTTCACGCTACCATTGTTGACTCGAGGTTCGGGCGATCTTACATCCCGACCTCATTTATGCATCACCCAAAACATGACCGCTTCCACTACCCCAGAACTCTCGCCCTTAGGCAAAATCGCGACCTACAAGGCCGAATACGACCCTAGCCTGTTATTTTCCATTGCCCGCTCGGGTAAACGGGAAGAACTGGGAATACGCGGGGCATTGCCGTTTTTTGGCGTCGATATCTGGAATGCTTATGAAGTGTCCTGGCTTAATCTGCGCGGCAAACCGCAAGTCGCCATTGCCACCATTACGGCACCCGCCGATTCCCCCAATATTATTGAGTCAAAATCGTTCAAGTTGTATCTGAACTCTTTTAACCAAACGCGACTGGCCGATACCGACGCTTTGCTGGCACTGTTGCGGGCCGATTTATCGCTCGGCTTTGGTGCTACTGTCCAGGTAAAACTGACTACAGCAGATGCATTCTCGACTCAGGTTATCAAGGAACCACAAGGCATACTTCTTGATCGTCTGGATATTGAAGTCACTGAATATCAACCGAATCCAAGTCTGCTCAAAACCGACCGCAACGCGATCCCTGTTACCGAAACGCTGCTCTCGCACTTACTCAAATCCAACTGTCTGGTGACCGGGCAGCCTGACTGGGGTAGCGTGCAAATCCACTATGTCGGCACGCCTATTGATCAAGCAAGCTTGCTACAGTATTTGATCGGTTTCCGCGACCATAATGAGTTTCATGAACAATGTGTGGAACGCATTTTTATGGACATAATGCGCCATTGCGCACCGCAAAAACTGTCTGTATATGCACGCTATACCCGCCGCGGAGGTCTGGACATTAATCCGTGGCGCTGCAACTTTTCCGGCAATCAACCATCAAACCATCGTCTCGCGCGTCAGTAACCCCACTTTTAGGTGCCACTAATAGGTGACGAGCAGGTGACGTGCAGGTATTTGCCCCGGTTACATCAAAAATACAAACGATCGTCATCGCAGGCCTTCTTGCGCCAGACTTTGACGTTGCGGTATGGAAACCTATGTTTCCATACCTTTCATTACTTACGAGTTATTTATGTGTAGAAAATTTTTATCGTCTTGCATGACGAGTATTATCATTATGTTATGCACATCCACCTCCTACGCCCAAGAAACTACCGATAGCGCGGGCTGGTGGCAACATACTAAGAACCGCCTCGGAAATATCGTCGACAACGGCGCGGAAGAGCTCTATTTGTCTGGCTACTCTTATCATGGTCGCAACACTTATACTGCGGAACGCATTCGTGAGCTAAACGAAAAGGCGTGGGGTATCGGTGGAGGGCGCACATTCCGAAATGCCGCTGGCAACGACGAATCGCTGTTTTTTTTCGGCATCCGCGACTCGCATTCGAAGCCCCAGCTAATGGCAGGGTACGCATACGAGTGGGTCTTCGATATTCCAAAAACGCCGTTGGAATTTAGTGCGGGTTACACAGCGATGCTGGTAAGTCGTCAGGATTATTTCGGTGGTTTTCCCTTTCCGATACCATTACCTATCGCCGGATTCGGGACAAAAAAAGCAAAACTTATGGCATCTTATGTGCCGCGCTTGTCCAGCAATAAAGGTAACGGCGACGTTCTGTTATTATTCGCGCGCTTTGAAATCGATTAACAAAATGATTTTGGCGTAGTAAACCATGGTGATAAAGCAGCTTTATTTCCTGCACCGCACACTCATTAAATGATTTTGGCTGGCGGACAGGGGGCAGGTGCTTTAGGCCGGATTCAGGCCTATAATTCTGCACAACAACCCGACGCGCAAATCACTAATTCGTAAAAATGACTAACCTTGCAAAAATTCTCCCCGCACAAAATGTTGTGGTGGATATGGAAGTTTCCAGCAAAAAGCGCGCTTTTGAGCAAGCTGGACTTCTTTTTGAAAATAACTGTGGCATCGCACGCTCTACCGTATCGGACAACTTGTTTGCCCGCGAAAGATTAGGCTCAACCGGCCTCGGGCACGGCGTCGCGGTCCCCCACGGACGGGTAAAAGGCCTGAAAGCACCACTTGCCGCTTTTGTCCGGTTGTCGGAGCCGATTCCGTTTGAGTCGCCTGACGGTGAACCGGTAAGCCTGCTTATATTTTTATTGGTTCCAGATCATGCAACCCAGCACCATCTTGAAATCCTGTCAGAAGTCGCAGAAATGTTTTCAAGCGATGTCTTTCGGGACATATTAAGCACCGATCCGGATCCTTTATCGATACACGCCCGCTTGATTTCATGGCAACCGGCGGCTAACGAAATGCAGACTGGGAATACGCAAAATAAACCATAATCAAATTGCCCTAAGAAACGAGCAGGCCGTCTGAAGATCGCATAAAATAAACCAATTCGGATCGCCGCTCAGCAACTTAACCGCAATCAAGCACAACGCCCGACGCCCGACTATGCCTTCAAGTACTCCGCTATCCATTCAACAACTTTACGAAGATAATCGGGAATCGCTGCAACTCGGCTGGTTTGCCGGGTTTCCGGGCGGCGAACGACTGATTTCAGGGGATGCGGCGTCCGCAGCCGATCAGGTGGGGCATCTAAACTTGATTCACCCGGGACGTATTCAGGTTTTCGGGCATCAGGAAACCCAGTACTACAAACGCCTGTCCGAGACCTCGCGCGCCTATCAGACGTCCGAGCTGGTTGCCGGTGCCCCGCCCGCTTTTATCATCGCGCAGGGTTTGGCGACACCGCCCAATATTCTCGATGTTTGCGACGAAAAAAATATTCCTTTATTTTCAACGCCGTTGCCTGCAGCACAGGTGATCGATTATCTGCGCGTGTATCTTTCCAAAAAACTGGCACAACGCATCACCATGCATGGCGTTTTTATGGATGTGCTGGGCGTGGGCGTACTGATAACCGGCGAGTCCGGACTGGGTAAAAGCGAATTAGGGCTAGAGCTCATCTCACGCAGTCACGGTTTAGTTGCCGACGACGCGGTTGAGTTTGCCCGGATTGCCCCAAATATGATTGAAGGCCGCTGCCCCTCGTTACTGCAGAATTTGTTAGAGGTACGCGGCTTGGGCTTGCTAGATATTAAAACGATCTTTGGGGAAACTGCGGTTCGTCGCAAAATGCGATTAAAACTCATCGTTCATCTGGTGCGGCGGGCCACGCTGGAAGAAAACTACGAGCGCCTGCCCCTTGATGCGCACTACGATGATGTGTTGGGATTGCCCGTACGCAAAGTAATCATTCCGGTCGCGGCGGGACGCAATATCGCGGTTCTGCTCGAGGCCGCAGTGCGTAACACCATATTGCAACTACGCGGCATCGACACGCTAAAAGACTTCATCGCCCGTCAGCGTGCAGTGATGGATAGCGAAAGCGATCTTTACTAGCTCTTCGCTTGAAGCAGCGCCATCCAGTGCGAGCGCCAATCATCGCAAGTATCTGGCTTATTTATTACGTTAATTTTGTTTAAAAATTGGCGATCATCAGAAAAACTCAGCCCCATCTAACCCGTGCCCGATTTGATACTATCCGGCACGTATGTTATGTTTCCCGTCAACATTAGTTTATTCCTGAATTTGAACAAATCGGCATGACACCGATGTCCCGCAAAAGGCGACGTAGCGCGGCACCAGGTAGCATAACGATGCAAAAAAATTGCGATAACAACCATTATGCGAATAATTCTTATCACCGGCATTTCCGGTTCTGGTAAATCGGTTGCCCTGCGGGTTCTGGAAGACGCCGGTTACTTCTGCGTCGATAACTTACCGCCCACACTATTGCGCGAACTAGTCGCGACCCGTGTCAACGAAGGCATTCAGATGCTGGCGGTCGCCACCGATGCGCGCAGTGCCGATTCGCTAGCCAGGCTACCTTCGGATATCCAGCAACTTAAAACCCAGGGTCACGACGTCAAGGTCATCTTTTTAACGGCGCAAACTGAAGCATTGATCGCGCGTTTTTCTGAAACCCGGCGCAGCCATCCGCTGTCGCATCGTCTGCGTCCCGGACAAAATCCGTCGGACCGCCTGACGCTTACCGAATGCATCATTAACGAACGTGAATTACTGGTCGAGATTGAAGGTCTGGGTCATATTATCGACACCTCCGATTTAAGCACCAACAAACTGCGCAGCTGGATAAAAGGCTTTGTCGATACCGATCATGCGCCGCTGACTTTGCTATTTGAATCGTTCGCCTTCAAACATGGCGTTCCGCTAGATGCCGATCTGGTGTTCGATGTGCGCATGCTGCCTAATCCTCACTACGATCCGCTTTTGCGCCCGTTAAATGGCCGCGATCAACCGGTGATCGATTTTCTGGATGAATTGCCATTAGTGGCCGAGCTACTGCACGACATTGAGGGGTTCATTACCAAATGGCTGCCGTCCTTTAAACAGGACAATCGTAGCTATCTGACGGTCGCGATCGGTTGCACCGGGGGGCAACATCGATCGGTCTATATGGTCGAGCATCTTGCACAACATTTTGAAGCGGCAGAGCATGTCGTGCGGCGCCATCGCCAACTCAGCTAGTCCGGTTAAACCCGACAACGAATTTTGTTTCGCAACATTTCCGGAGCATGCCTTTTCAAAGCGCCTCTCCGACTCCGGCTTCACACGAAAAGATCATCCTGGCGAAACACCGCGAGCAATAATTTTTTAACCGGTGCCGGTAACGGCGCATCGGCCAAATTTTCCGCTGCGTACCAGACGTATGACGACTGCGCTGCCATGTGGAGACGACGTTCAAGCTTGATTTCGTAAGGCGAAATCTGCAGTTTAAAATGCGTGAAAACATGCAGGATGGATTGTAGCGGCGCGCACGAAGCCACGGTCCCAAAGGGCGCCGTCAAGCGCGTCACAGATGCCTCCAGATCAAGCGCCATATCGAACTCCGGCAACGACAACAGGCCACCCCATATCCCGCTGTCCGGTCGTTGTTCCAGCAGCACCTGATTGCGGTCAACAATTACCAGCATTCCCGTTTGTTTTTCTGGGATCGCCTTCTTCGGCTTGCGCACTGGCAACTCTGACACCCGGTCTGTCGCCAGTGCGACGCAACGTTGCGCAAGCGGACATACGCCACAAGTTGGCTTACTGCGCGTGCAAAGAGTGGCACCCAAGTCCATCAATCCTTGCGTATACGACTCAATACCATCCTCTGGTAGTAAAGCCACGGCCCGGCGCCACATAGGTTCTTCGATGAGCCTGGCTCCCGGATATCCGTCGATTCCGAATACCCGGGCGAAAACCCGTTTTACGTTACCATCCAGAATAGCGGCCTTGACGCCGTATGAGAATCCGACTATTGCTGCTGCAGTAGAACGTCCGATACCGGGCAGATCCTCAAGTAAGGTAGGGTTATCGGGAAATATGCCGCCGTATTCCGCCACAACACGCTGGGCGCAACGATGCAAATTACGCGCACGCGTGTAATAACCAAGCCCGGCCCAATGCGCCATGACGTCTTCGCTCGGCGCTTGTGCCAGACTTTGCACGTCTGGAAAACGCACCATAAATTTGTGGTAATAAGGAATAACCGCCGTCACCTGCGTCTGTTGCAGCATAATTTCTGACAGCCAGACACGATAAGCATCCCGCGTATTTTGCCACGGTAAGGCGTGTCGTCCGTATTGCTTTTGCCAGCGGATGACAGCCTCGGAAAAGGCGGGATCGGCAAAATGCGCAGACTGCTCATGCATTATTTGAGCTTGAGACGAGCCATTATTGACATTAGCGGCGTCAAAATTAACGACGCCCTTTGTGGGGGCAAGATTATTTACAACACGCTTCATTTATGCGGCAACTTTCAACAGGTTCAATTAGGAGCGCATGCAACCATTTTCTATGGAATTGTCATTAGCTGCGCGCTTTTAGGTAGGTTCTCAGGATAGGTTTGTGCACCACAAGATTCTGCAACCGATTAATTATTTTTGACAGGATTTACAATAAAATGTTGAACGCTGTCCTTGCTTAATTTGTTCGATTAGCAACCCGCACACCCGACACGGCTCGCCCGCCCGATCATAGACAAAATAACTTTGCTGAAAATAACCGGAGCGCCCATCAGCGCCGACAAAATCGCGCAAGGTACTACCACCCTTTTCGATCGCGCGACCAAGAATATCTCGAATCGCGCCCGCCAACTTGCTGTACCGTACCTTGCCGATGCGGTGGGCCGCAGTTTTGGGATTAATACCCGCCTCGAATAAACTTTCGCAAGCGTAAATGTTGCCGACCCCCACGACGATATCGCCAGCCAGTAAAACCTGTTTAATGGGCGCGCTCCGGTTGCGCGTCTGTTGATAAAGAATCTCCCCAGAAAAAATATCCTCCAGAGGTTCCAGTCCAAGTTTAGCCAGCAATACATGTTCGGCAAGCGGCCCGTCGCCAGTTGGGTGCCATAGAACGGCACCAAAACGACGCGCATCATTCATGCGCATTAACTGCTGGCCGACCACCAAATCGAAATGGTCATGTTTTTTTGGAATCGTCGCCAATGGCAAAATCCGCAAATTTCCGGACATGCCCAAGTGAACGATCAACGTGCCGTGATCAAAATGGATCAGCAAATATTTACCGCGCCGACCGGTACCGCGGATAATCTGACCACTCAGATGAGATGACAACTCCAGCGGAAAAGGCCAGCGCAGACCGCTCCGGCGTAATACCACTTCCGTCACGGTCTGCCCTTCAATATGGGGCGCTACGCCGCGTCTGGTCACTTCAACTTCAGGGAGTTCTGGCATAACTTTAACGGCATTCAAAAAAGTTGGTTCACAAAATGCGTAATTAAACGACCAGTTTACGACCGGGTTACGGCTGATTTCGTTTCCGGAGAATATCTACAATCTTACCGCGCGACGATGATTCGGTGCTAGGTTGGTGTTAAGTTGGTACTAATTTGTGCTCACAATCCGCAAGATAGATACCCCGCCCCACCTTATTCTGAAACTTCGCCAATTCGGCTCAAGCTTTAACGGGGACCGGACATGGCAAAAAGTGTTCCGGATGGTGCGCAAGCAGGAAAAGCGGCAAGCGTAACCGCACATTCCGCCCCGGTTGGGCGTAAAATCAGGATTACCTTTATATTGTAAGCAGGTCCAGACGCAAATTGTCCCCGCGCCATGGGATGGCGATGGAATGAAACGAATAAGACTTCCGCAAAATCGTCCCGGCAACGGGCTTGCCAATCCTGCCGACGCAGATAGTACGCTAGTACGCTAGTGCGGCCAGGAAAGCAAAACGCCGCTGTGGCGGTTTTTGCGGGAGTTCCCCACAACTTAGCTTTACTAGTCAGGATATGCCTTGAAAAAAGCTCTTGCCATTGTTACGCTCTCGACCTTGTTATCTGCTTGTGCAGGCCTGGCGCCAACCAATAGCACTGGTAACCCCAAAGACACGCCCAATGGGCAAAACGCAACAAATGCACAAAAATCGGATGAAGAAAAAGTAGCCGAAGAACAAAAAAAAGCGGATGAACACCTTCCGCTCGTTACCTTAACCAGCGAAATTCTGTTCAAAGAGATCAGTTCCGAGATCGCCTTCCAACGTGGCAATTGGCAGGCGGGCTACGCCACGCTGATGAGCGTCGCGCAACAAACCCGGGACCCGCGTCCGGCACGCCGCGCTGCCGAGATGGCATTGAGCGCCAAGCAGGGCGGCGACGCGCTGGTGGCAATACGCTTATGGCGTGAACTGGCGCCCCAGTCCGAAGAAGCGACGCAGTATTTTCTTGGCTTTATTCTGCTAAGTAATAACCTGGCAGAAGCACAGCCGGTGTTAGAGCAACGGATCGCGAATGCGACCCCACCAACCCGTGGCCTGATTATTTTTCAGACGCAGCGTTTGCTCAGCCGTGCGCAAGACAAAACCGCAGCCATGCGGATGCTGGAAACGCTGGTAGCGCCTTACCAGACCATGCCTGAAGCACATTTAGCCTTGGCGCAGGCTGCATTTTCCAACGGCGATTCTGCCCGCGCCACTGAAGAGGCCCGTCTTGGACTGCAACTTAAGCCGGACTCTGAACTCGCTATCCTGACGGTAGCCCAAGTCGCCCCCGACAAGCTCATTGCGACCAAAGCGCTCACTGATTTTCTTGCGGCCCATCCAAAGGCACGTGAAGTACGCATCGCCTACGCACGCATTCTAGTAGAGCAAAAAGAATACGACCCCGCCCGCAGCCAGTTTGAAATTTTATTGAAAACCGATAAAGACGACCTGACTACACTGCTGGCGCTGGGATTGCTCAATGCGCAAATTGGCGACAAAACAGTCGCCGAAAAATATTTGATGCAATATGTCGAAAAATTGGCCGCCCATCCAGACGAAAACCGCGACAACACGCAAGCCCTCCAAATCCTGGCCCAGCTTTCCGCTGAACGTAACGATATTGACGGCGCGCTAAAATGGCTGGCACAGGTGGGTCCCGGAGAAGGTTACCTCGACACCCAATTTCGGCGTGCATTATTGATAGCCAAGCGCGGCGATGTAGATGGTGCGAGACAGGTATTGGCCCATATTGAAACCAATGGCGAAGGCGAAGAAGTGCAGGTAACCCAGCTTGACGCGCAATTACTGCGCGAAGCGAACCGAAACAGTGAAGCGCTACGGGTCCTTGCCGCGGCGCTCAAACGCTATCCAAAAAATACTGACCTCTTGTATGACTATGCAATGGTGGCGGAAAAGCTGAACAATGTCACCCTGATGGAGACCGCTCTTCGCAAATTAATCGCACTGGCGCCAAATAGTCAGGATGCGTATAACGCGTTGGGCTTCTCATTAGCCGATCGCAACGTCCGGTTACCGGAAGCATTCGAATTAATTAAAAAAGCGCTTTCGCTCGCTCCGCAAAATCCATTTATTCTCGATAGCATGGGCTGGGTCGAATTTAGAATGGGGAATCTGACTGATGCCGAGACGCACCTGCAAGCAGCTTATACCGCGTTGCCTGATGCGGAAATTGGAGTCCATCTGGGCGAGGTTCTGTGGGCAGCCGGGCGAAAAGATGCAGCGCAAAAAGTGTGGCGCGAAGTGCAAACCAAAGATCCTAAAAATACATCATTAACCAGCACGCTGGCACGCCTGCGCGCCCACCTATGATGATATCGCTGTGCCAAATGGATCGTATGCTTGTAAAAAACGCCACCCAAAACAACGCATCTGGATGGCGTGCAGCGATCGCCGAAGCGGGGCAAATCCTGCGTAGCGGACTGGCCCCATTAACAAACCTTCGGTCCATGACAGGGATAAGCCTTATAGCGGTCGCGCTGGCGACTACTGGTTGCGCGACACTGACATCGCCCTCCGCACCTCTGACAACTGCGGCCAATGGCGATCATGGCAGTCAAACCGCGCGGCAATATCACCCGGCAATTGACTTCAACGGACGCTTGTCATTGCGCTATCAACAAGACGGCAAAGAGCAAGCGCTACATGGCAGCTTTACCTGGTCACAAGCCAGCCAGCGTACCCTCGTCACGTTACTGTCGCCATTGGGGCAAACCTTAGCGACCATTGACATCACGCCGCAGCAATCCACTCTTCATCAAGCTGGCCAACCGCCTCGCTCAGCCGCTGACGTTGATTTGCTGACGGCGCAGGCACTGGGGTGGCCGTTACCGATTGCAGGGCTGCGTGACTGGCTACAAGGCTTTGGCTCAGATATCAACGGCAAGCGTTTTAATATCCAGCCGTCGGGCGAAAAAGAGCCGACTAACATCACCACAGCCGATCATTGGGCTATTCAATATACGGGCTGGCAACCGGCTGAGGGGTTAACTGGCGATGCCAACAGCACCCCCAAGCGCATCGATCTGACCCGTAGTACCGAGCAGGCCGGTGAGGTGGCGATTCGCATCGTCGTCGACAGTGCTCAGATTCATTGACAACGCCTAACGACACTAGGCGGTCGAGACGATTAAACCGCGCTCCTTTGCCGGTGTTTTACCGAAGGTTCACTGTGGTTTGTAAAAAAATTCGCTACAAAGTTTGTTATAAAACTTATTATGATTCGCTCTCTTAAACACTGCCTTGCACCAGCCAAATTAAACCTTTTCCTGCACGTCAATGGCCGCCGTGCAGATGGCTATCATTTATTGCAGACCGTATTTCAGTTGCTGGACTATGGGGATTCGCTGGACTTTGATACCCGCGACGATGGCGTTATTCATCGCGTATCGGAGGTATCCGGGGTTCCAGCCGAAAGCGACCTGATTGTGCGCGCGGCAAAATTGCTACAAATCGCTGCCGCCCAAAAGCATGGCAAACACCCCCTCGGTGCCGACATTACCATCAAAAAAAATTTACCAATGGGCGGCGGTCTTGGCGGCGGATCATCCGATGCCGCGACCACATTGATGGCGCTCAATCACCTATGGAAAACTGGCTTTGATCGCGCGGAATTAATGGCGATTGGCTTGCGATTGGGTGCCGATGTACCCTTTTTCATATTTGGTCAAAATGCATTTGCCGAAGGCATTGGCGAGACTTTACAGCCGGTAGAAACCGCCGATCGCTGGTACGTTGTCATTGAACCTGGTGTCCAAATCGCCACTTCGTTAATATTTTCGTCAGAAGAATTGACACGGACGACAAAATTGGTCAAAATGGCGGACTTTTCGGGGCATCAGGATTACTTCGGAAAGAATGATTTACAAATCGTTGCTACCAGACTTTTCCCTGCTGTTGCCGCAGTTATTCATTGGCTGCAACAATACGGAGATGCGAGGATGACCGGTTCAGGCGCATGTGTTTTTTGTGCATTTGAACGGGAAGAGCAAGCCAGCAAAGTACTGCAATTAGTACCGAAGTGTTGGAAAGTGTGGAAAGCTAAAGGAATAAGCTCCCATCCTTTAAAAGATTTGCTATAATCTGGTCCCTAATTCATTGGTCATGAAACGCAAGCACTAAAGTAGTGTTTGACGATTATGACCAACACAAAGTTGCGTAGGGGAGTCGCCAAGTTGGTTAAGGCACTGGATTTTGATTCCAGCATTCGAAGGTTCGAGTCCTTCCTCCCCTGCCATTTAGTTCCTGCGTTAGTGATTAAGTAATAAATTTAGTGCTAACGCAAAATCAGTCACGTCAAGCAATAAAAGAAACCAGCGAAGTTTTATCAGGCAGCAGCATTATGAGCCGATAACAACGCGAAAAATACGATGATACAAAGATAAGCCGCCAACGCAAGACTTCATAGTCGGGCATTGTCGGCTTTTCAACTTGGCCTTTCAACTTTTTAACGACTGTACTCAGGGATCTCCATGGCACTCGAAAACCTTATGGTTTTTACCGGCAACGCAAACCCGGAACTAGCTATTGGAGTTGCCAGACAGCTCGGCATTCCGTTAGGTAAAGCAAACGTTACCAAGTTCTCCGATGGCGAGATTGCCGTTGAAATCAATGAGAATGTGCGCGGCAAGGACGTTTTTGTTTTGCAATCGACCTGTGCGCCAACTAACGACAGCCTGATGGAAATCATGCTGATGGTCGATGCGCTGAAACGTGCGTCCGCTGGTCGCATCACTGCGGCAATCCCCTACTTCGGCTATGCTCGCCAGGATCGCCGTCCGCGCTCAGCACGCGTTGCGATTTCGGCCAAGGTCGTTGCCAACATGCTGCAGGAAGCGGGCGTTGAACGTGTCCTGATCATGGATTTGCATGCAGACCAGATACAAGGTTTCTTTGACATCCCGGTTGACAATATTTATGCATCGCCGATCTTGCTGGGTGATTTGGTTAGCAAAAACTATGATGATCTGCTGGTTGTATCTCCAGACGTCGGTGGCGTAGTACGTGCCCGGGCGCTGGCGAAACGTCTGAATTGTGATCTCGCCATTATCGATAAACGTCGGCCAAAAGCCAACGTATCCGAGGTCATGAACATCATCGGTGAAGTCGAAGGCCGTAACTGCGTGATTATGGATGACATGGTGGATACCGCCGGCACCCTGACCAAAGCAGCGGAAGTATTAAAAGAGCGTGGCGCGAAAAAGGTTGTTGCTTATTGTACGCACCCGGTGTTATCCGGTCCTGCCCTTGAGCGCATTGTCAATTCGCCGCTGGATGAGCTGGTTGTCGTTGACACGATTCCGCTCTCCGCCGAAGCAAAGGCCTGCGGCAAAATCCGTCAGTTGTCCTGCGCGGAACTGCTGGCGGAGACATTCAAGCGTATCAGCAAAGGCGATTCAGTAATGTCGCTGTTCGCCGACTCGTAAAATTATTCAGAATTTATAACCTCTGAGCGGGATTGTCCTGTTTAGAGGTGTACTTAAATCCCCTGGTCGCGGGTGATTTTTACCGCAAGGCGCGAGTCTTGCAAACATTGGAGTTTCAAAATGAAAGTTATCGCATTTGTACGCAAAGAGCTGGGGACCGGAGCGAGCCGCCGCCTGCGCATTGCTGGCCAAACACCTGGTATCGTTTACGGTGGTGCTGACGCGCCGGTTAATCTGTCGCTGGATCATAACGCGCTTTACCACGCGTTGAAAAAAGAAGCTTTTCACTCGTCGATTCTGGATCTGGAAATTGACGGTGCAGTGCAAAAAGTGTTGTTGCGTGACTTCCAGGTCCACGCATACAAGCAATTGGTATTGCACGCTGACTTCCAGCGCGTAGACGCTTCACAAGCAATTCACGTAAAAGTGCCGCTGCACTTTGTTAATGCAGAACTATCCCCAGCAGTGAAATTGTCGGCCGGTATCATCAGCCACGTTATCACTGATTTGGATATTTCATGCTTGCCAAAAGACTTGCCTGAGTTCGTTGAAGTTGATTTGGCCGCTCTGGAAGTCGGTCACTCGATTCACCTGATTGACCTGAAACTACCTAACGGCGTCACAGTTGTCAGCCAGGAAAACCTGACGATCGCAACTGCTGCGATCCCTGCAGGTAAAGTTGAGCCAGAAGCGCCTGCTGCAGACGCTCCTGCTCCAGAAAAGAAGTAAAGTAATCAGTCAGCTAATTTGGTGACTAGAAAGACCCGCCCTCTGTGGCGGGTTTTTTTATGCTCGACGCACATGCACATAAATGAACGCATAAATAAGTGCGTTAACAGTGCATCAATCAGCCGACCAACCAGCCGATCAATCAGCGCATTGTTATACATGTATTTACAGGAATATATAGTTCGCCCATGCATAGAGACCGGCTTTCTATACCGATGTTGCGGTTCGTCTTGCCTTCCGTGATAATCTAAAAAATTAAAACTGTTCTGCAGATTCCCTAAACCCTGTTTCAGCAGAAGATTAAACAGTTGCACTGCCATCGCATGCAGTTGGCGGACTTTTTTTACCGCCTCTGTTTCACCGTACGCTTTACTCGGAATCTCATGTCAATTCGCCTTATCGTCGGCCTCGGCAATCCCGGCCCGGAATATGAACAAACCCGCCATAATGCTGGCTTTTGGCTGGTCGATAATCTGGCGCAAGATGTCGGCTGTAGCCTGCAACGCAAGGCCGATTTCAAAGCACTGATGGGCAAGACTAAAATTAACGCGCAAGAGGTCTGGTTGCTCGAACCGCAGACCTTTATGAACCGGTCGGGCCAGTCGGTAGGCGCTCTGGCGCGTTTTTACAAAATTGCTGCAGAAGAAATACTGATCGTACATGATGAGTTGGATTTATCTCCCGGCGTTGCCAAACTTAAAAAAGGCGGCTCATCTGGTGGGCATAACGGCTTGAAAGACATCACTGCGGCACTCGGCACTCAGGATTACTGGCGCTTGCGCATCGGCATTGGTCATCCCCGCACCCTGAATTTACAACAAGCGGTGGCAGATTTTGTACTGCACCGCCCGCGCAAGGAAGAGCAGCCGTTACTGGATGAGGCAATTGCCGACAGTCTGAAGATCCTGCCACTTTTATGCGAAGGCAAATTTTCAGAAGCCACCATGCAATTGCATACGGCAAAATAAGTCAAAATCCCACCAGAGCGCACAACGTGAGCGGCCTGAGTACCGCAGCCTGCGCGCTAAAAACGGTCAGGAATAATCAATAGATTTTGTTCAGGTGGGTAATTGAAGAATGGCGTGATTCGGGGTCCGTTAAGACCATGACAGGCTGATCGCCTGGTAAACTTTGTGCCGTTTGGAGTCAAATTGGGTGGGCATGATGTCGGCCTCATCGACGGCAAAGCGTTCATCCACATTCAAAGCCACTCCTCTGGTCCAAAAAATCTCTGACTTAAGTATTCTCCCTGTCTTTCGTCCTCGGCCTTCTAAAGACGGTGCGATTGTCCTAGAATAAAACTCCTGACTTAAAAAAACTGCTGGCTCGTCACCGATAACCATCATGTTTCAACTGCTTCTGCAGACGCTGCCGTCCATGGCTAACGTCTCTATGAATCACGGCCGCTTACTGTCAATCATGGTTGTTCGCTGTCGCTCATTATCGAAATAAGCCCGCTCATCACTTGAGGAGAATTGCTGTGGTTTCGCTACCATTTGCCCTTTCACGTCGTTCGCGCCTTTTTTCTGATCTTTTTGTCCCGCGCTTTAAAACCCGCGCTCGCCAGGCGATCTGGACACTCTCTACCGTAAGTGCAAGTATTGGCATAGGCCTTTGTCCCGCACCGAATGTCTTCGCCTCCAATTTTTCACAAATAATTTTTTTTGGGGACTCATTGACAGACAGCGGGTATTTTTCGGGCGTTGGCCAACAACCATCATTTACAACCAACCCCGATTTACCCTGGTCTCAAGTACTGGCAAGGCAAAATGGCTTGAAAGCCGACCCTGCGTTTGTCCTGACAAACAAGGGGGTCACAACGCGCGGTGGAACCAATTATGCTATTGGCGGGGCGCGCGTCAGTCGACCTGGATTCCATGAACTATTCCCATTAATTCCTTCCGCAACCGACCAAATTAATACCTATCTGGCCAGCCATCCGCAACCGGACAAAAAAGCGTTATTCAGTATATGGGCGGGGGCCAACGATGTTTTCGTTTACACGGAACAGAACGCCGCCGGATTGCTTCCTTTCCAGTCGCCCGCAACGCAAGCGGCCACCGCACGGCTAATTATTGGGGATGTGGCAGGTGAAGCAGTTAACGTCGCAGGTTTAATTGGCAGATTGCAACACGCTGGCGTTAGTAAAGTAATGGTGCTGAACTTACCGGATATTGGCAGCACACCGCTCGCGGCCCACCTCGGATTACAACGTCTCTGGACTGCCGCGTCCTATACATTTAATCAAACCTTAAATCAAAGTATCGACAAGTTGGGCGGCGATATCATTGCATTGGATACGTTTAGTTTGCTAAATGAGGTCAAACGGACGCCGGGGTTATATGGCTTTAAAAACGTCACTTCTGAAGCCTGCACTTCGGTAGGAGCGTTAGGTACGATCGCTGCTGGCCTTTGCACCAGAGACACTTTGGTAGAGCCTGATGCTAATCGCACTTACCTGTTTGCCGATGGCGTCCATCCTACCGGCGCGGCGCATGCCATTCTCGCGCAGTACGTGCAGTCCGTATTAGTGGCGCCATCGCAAATCAGTATGCTGGCAGCCGCACCATTCGTCGGTGCCCAGGCCCAGACCACAGCGATTGATAATCGGTTCAGATTATTTGCAGACAGCCCAACTATCGTGGGCAAGCCGCAAGCCTATGCGGTAGTCAACAACCTCCGGCAAAATTACCAAAAAACAGACAATATGCAAGGCTTGGAAGGCTCTGTTAACAGCGCAACTGTCGGTATCGATTACGCGTTGGATCCCCATTGGATGATCGGCGCTGCATTTGGTTACGGACAGAATAAAGCCGGTTTTGGCAGCAATACCGGGCACTTCAAACTGGACCAAAATATGCTTGCGGCTTATACCCAGTATCGTACTGGCGCTTGGGCAATCAATGCCACGGGTCTGGCAGGTTTGCTCCAGTACAACAACGTAACCCGCAGCATCGCGCTAGGCCCAGCAATACGGAGTGAAACCGGAAAAACGGCGGGCAATCAATTACTTATGCGCCTAGGCACGCAATATGACGTTGACATCGGTCTCGCAACCCTCAGCCCTGTTGTGAACTTAACCTGGCAGCAGGTAAAAGTCGACGGCTACGATGAAATGGGCAACGACAGTACGGCGATGCACTTTGATCAGCAAACCCGTACATCGTTGAGGTCTGGCTTAGGTCTGCAATTTACCTCAAGTCGGGCGATGGGCTCTTATTTCATCCAGCCGTTCGCCAAAGTAACGTGGGAAAAAGAGTATAAAAACACGCCGAATGATGTCCGCGCGCACATAGTCGGCATGGGCGGCAGTTTCGGCATGCCCGCATATCGGGGTCCTGTGAATACCGCGCGTCTGGAATTGGGCGCCAACATCAAATTGCCAGCAAGCACCACAGCGTTCGTCGCCTACAGCGGGGAGTTTGCGGGTGGCAGTAAAAACAACGCCTTTCAACTGGGCGTAAATAAGCTGTTTTAATAGTTAAACCGACATGTGATGTCGACGCGGGTCCGGTACACTTAAAAGCGGACCCACGCTGATTTTGTTAAAAAATTTACAAAGCGCGTTTGACAACACGCAGGCCCGGCCCTCCGAAAATTACGGTGGCCGGTCAACGTACGGTCAATAAATACTGCATCAGGGTTGCGCCAATGCAGCGCGTACCGCACACAAGCGTACCACTTAACAAAATCTCACAGATATAGCGGGCTTTTGACGCTCCCCTTTAGGAAAACACCTTCCGACAGAGTTACAATAGGCATCCTTTTGAACAAATTCCTGCAAAGCTGGTGAAGACTGCCCGGTTGCGTTGATATTGTTGCAAGCCAGTCGTGCGCACTGTAGAACATCTGTGTGGTGCGTCCTGGTTCCGCATTTAACTTATTACAGGTTCCGACTAGCAGACAAGTTTGTGTCAGTCTATATACGGCGTCGGGCCTGTCTGTATCTGTACCTATTGATCTAGAAAGATTTTCATGAGTCTCAAGTGCGGTATCGTCGGCCTACCTAACGTTGGCAAATCCACCCTATTCAATGCACTGACCAAAGCAGGCATTCCGGCAGAAAACTACCCATTCTGCACCATCGAACCCAACGTCGGCATGGTCGAAGTTCCGGACCCACGGTTGGCGGCGCTGGCGCTGATTGTCAAGCCCGAGCGGATTTTGCCAGCCACGGTCGAGTTTGTGGATATTGCAGGTCTGGTCGCTGGCGCATCCAAAGGCGAAGGCCTGGGTAACCAGTTTCTCGCCCACATCCGTGAAACAGACGCCATCGTTAACGTCGTGCGCTGCTTTGAAGACGACAATGTGATTCACGTCGCTGGCAAAGTAAGTCCATTAGACGACATTGAAGTCATCCAGACCGAACTGGCGCTGGCCGACATGGGAACGGTCGAAAAAGCGATTCATCGCGAGAACAAAAAAGCCCGCTCTGGCGACAAAGACGCCGCCAAACTGGTCGCGATTCTGGAGCGTCTGATGCCAGAACTGAATCAAGCCAAGCCAGTGCGTGCCTGCGGTCTGGATGAGGAAGAAATGGCCCTGATCAAGCCGCTGTGCCTGATCACTGCAAAACCGGCGATGTATGTCGCCAACGTGTCGGATACCGGTTTCACCAATAATCCTTTGCTGGATCAATTGACCGCCTACGCGGCATCGCAAAATGCGCCGATGGTGCCCATCTGCGCGTCAATTGAATCAGAAATATCGGATCTGGACGAAGCGGATAAACATGAATTTCTGGCCGACATGGGAATGGAAGAGCCCGGTCTGGATCGCTTGATCCGTGCTGCATTCAAGCTACTCGGTCTGCAAACCTATTTCACTGCCGGCGTCAAAGAAGTTCGCGCGTGGACCATCCATGTGGGCGACACCGGTCCGCAGGCTGCTGGCGTTATTCACACTGACTTCGAACGCGGCTTTATTCGCGCTCAAACGATTGCGTACGACGATTTCATCACCTTCAAGGGCGAATCCGGCGCGAAAGACGCAGGCAAGATGCGCGCTGAAGGTAAGGAATACGTAGTGAAAGATGGGGACGTTTTGAACTTCCTGTTTAACGTTTAATTTGACACTGGGGCGCTTGCGCTGATTTGCATTCTTGCGGTCAGCGTAAGCTTTGAAAGGGCTTGGAAGTGCCTTCAGCGCCAGGGGTTAGAAGCCTTTAGACGCCTTTGAATGCCGTTACCTTAGCCTGACACTTCAAGCGCCTATCTTCGAGCTGCAGGAAAATTTCATTGTCGATCCGGCGATGCCAATAACATCCCCGTCTTTTAACGGACGTGCACCGATATCCAGTGGCGTGTCGTTGATGCAGGTGAAGGGTGTTCCTTCGACATGTGTCAGCTCAAAACTCTCTGCTCTTCTGGTGACAATGGCGACCTGCATTCCCGGTCGGCCTATCGTCGTAAGCACCTTGGTCAACGCTATTATTTTGCCTGTACTGGGTCCGTCCAGAACGGTAATGGTGGCGTCGCGCTGCGTTATCGGCAACTCTTCGTGGCGATTATCAAGACCACGTTTACCATCGAGGACGTCATCCACGATGTAAAGCAGTTTATAACCAGCCATCTGGATAACATCGTTGTGCTGCAATGCATGCCTGGTGACCGCCCGACCATTGACCTGCGTACCATTGGTGCTATTGCGGTCCTCCAGCAAGGCCTCGTTAATACCAGCAATAATGACCGCATGGTCGCCACTAATGGTAGGACTGTCGATTACCAGATCGTTGTACGACTTGCGACCAATGGTGGTACGTTCCTTGTGCAGCGCCATCTCTCGCACTACATTGCCGGCTTGGGTCAAGATGATCTTCGCCATGCCTCTCTCTCCTGTACACGGGAACAACGGGATACAAAGTTGTTCTGAATATTTTAAATTTTATGGCGTTACAAACGTCTTGCTCTGCCACTTGGTCAAGAGGACATAAACTATGTAAAAAGTTACAGCTTTATAAGGTCATGAACCAGACTATTAACGACTTTAGTGCATGACATTTATCAATATTACGGAAATGTTATCCTGGCCGCCGTTATCATTGGCTGCTTCAACCAGTCGGTCTGAGGCCGTTGCGATATCTCTGTCGGCAAAGTTAATGATGACTAATATCTGCGCTGAAGAAAGTCGATCGGTTAAACCGTCGGAGCACAATATAAAAAGGTCGCCTGCTTGTATTGCATGCTCATCGATATCTACTTTAAGCTGCTGGGCGACGCCCACCGCACGCGTAATGATATTGCGATTTGTCGCGATCGCTGCTTGCTCGGGCTTCAGCAACCCTGCCGTAATTTGCTCTTGCACCACTGAGTGATCACGCGTCAATTGCCGCATCTCCCCATTCCGTATCAAGTACGCACGCGAATCGCCCACGTGGGCGATGCTAACGCAGTCCTCCTGGAACCAGGCGAGCACCACAGTCGTGCCCATGCCGCGGTATTCCGGCTGCTGTCGAGCTGATTCAATAATTGCGGTGTTCGCTTTTCTGACGGCCTGCATTAAACATAGCCGGCGCACGGCGGGTTGGTCGTCGGGATGACTGTATTCGTTCTCCAGCAAAAGCTGCTGCACCGCATCCATGATCGTGGTGACAGCGATATTACTGGCAACCTCGCCAGCATTATATCCGCCCATACCATCGGCCAAAATAGCTAGCTGCAAGCTCTCACTTATCGCAACGGCATCTTCATTCTCCGGCCGCACTCTACCCACATCAGTCTTGGCATAAAATTCAAATCGTAAGGTACTGGACATGTTAAGTAATGATCAAGGATAATTTTTGAGTGGACATTCAGATTGGAGCAACTCTGAAATCAGATTAAAGGGTTGGTACAGCCAATAAAGAATAAAGAAAGCCAGAATAAGGCAAACATAAATCTTAACAAGCTCGGATCGTCTCTCATCCGATTTTACCCCCATAACAAGATAAAACGGCTCCAACTTTCTGAAGGTAATCGGAAGTCGCCAATGGAGAATGTTTAGCGTATATGGGCGACGCTATAGTATAAACTCGCGCCCTGACGACCACGCGTAAAATCAATACTTCTTTTGGAACGTGCGGGACCTTTCAAATGCTACAAACTACCTTATGCGCTATTGCAATGGGGACATGCTTAAGATCCTGCCGGCTGCTGCGGTTTGAGCGCGCTGACTTGATGACACGCAATACGTCCCCTAGGGTGGTATCGTATACCTAAGATAAATTTTGGTGGATCGCAGGAAGGTCTGGCAATTTCCTGAAGTATCAAAAACTAAAGGAGCCGAAGCTCCTTTAGTTTTATATTGCCTTACGAAAAATATCGCAAATACCGCAAATATAAATTTACAGCATTGCCATCAACAAGCGTGCCATTTCCGATGGATTCTTGGTGGTTTTGATACCGCAAGCTTCCATGATGTCGAGTTTGGCTTGCGCTGTATCGGCACCGCCAGAAATTAACGCACCAGCGTGACCCATACGTTTGCCAGCGGGGGCAGTGACGCCAGCGATAAAGTTGACGACTGGCTTTTTCATATTGTCTTTGATCCAGTAAGCCGCGTTGGCTTCATCCGGGCCGCCGATTTCACCAATCATGATGACCGCGTCGGTGTCAGGATCGTCATTGAACATCTTCATGATGTCGATGTGCTTCAGGCCGTTGATTGGATCGCCACCGATACCAACCGCGGATGATTGACCCAGACCCAGCGCGGTCAATTGACCAACTGCTTCATACGTCAATGTGCCCGAACGCGAGACCACCCCGATACGGCCTTTTTTGTGAATATGGCCTGGCATGATGCCGATTTTGATTTCGTCAGGAGTGATCAGACCTGGACAATTTGGTCCAAGCAGCAAAGTCTTGCTACCGGATTTGGCCATACGGTTTTTTAATGCCAGCATATCGCGCACGGGAATACCTTCCGTAATACAGATTGCTAGATCCAGTTCCGCTTCTACGGCTTCCCAAATCGCTGCTGCCGCGCCTGCTGGCGGAACATAAATCACCGAAACGTTGGCACCGGTGGCGGCCTTGGCTTCTGCGACGTTAGCAAAAATAGGAATGCCGTCGAAATCTTCGCCAGCGCGTTTAGGGTTCACGCCCGCGACAAAAGCTTCTTTGCCATTTGCATAATCACGGCAACCGCGTGTGTGATATTGACCGGTTTTGCCAGTGATACCTTGGGTGACGACTTTTGTATCTTTGTTAATCAGGATCGACATGTTTGTTCCTTGCCTTATTTTTGAACGTGAATCAATTTGTCAGTTGATTGCCAAATTAATCATCGCTAAATTCTCAGATCGCTAAATGCAATGCGCTTATTTATTGATTACTGACCGTTAGCTGCAGCAACAACTTTCTGCGCCGCTTCTTCCATGCTGTCAGCGGCAATGATAGGCAAGCCCGATTCTGCCAGCAATTTTTTGCCGATTTCTTCGTTCGTACCCTTCATGCGCACAACCAGTGGCACGCTCAAAGAAACCGCCTTCGATGCCGCAATCACGCCTTCAGCGATCACGTCACAGCGCATGATGCCGCCGAAAATATTTACCAGAATGGCTTTCAAATCAGGATTTTTCAGCATGATCTTGAACGCTTCGGTCACTTTTTCTGCTGTTGCACCACCGCCGACGTCGAGGAAGTTGGCCGGCTCGCCGCCGAACAACTTGATCGTGTCCATGGTCGCCATCGCCAGGCCAGCGCCGTTGACCAGGCAACCGATATTACCGTCCAGCGAGATATAGGCCAGATCGAATTTCGATGCTTCTACTTCTGCTGGGTCTTCTTCATCCAGATCGCGATACGCGACGATTTCCGGCTGACGATACAGAGCATTAGGATCAAAGTTGAATTTTGCATCCAGAGCGATGATTTTGCCTGAACCGGTAACGATCAACGGATTGATTTCGGCAAGTGAGCAATCGGTATCCCAATACGCTTTGTAAAGACCTTGCAGCTGCACCCGAGCGTCAGCGATAGAGCCCGCTGGCACGCCGATTCTGGCAGAAATACTATCCGCGTCAGCGTCGGTCAATCCTGTCGATGGATCAATCACCACCTGATGGATTTTTTCAGGATGGCTTGCTGCGACTTCTTCAATATCCATGCCGCCTTCGCTCGATGCCATTAGCACCACACGCTGGCTTACACGGTCAGTGACCATACTGACGTATAGCTCTTGCTTGATATCCGCGCCTTCTTCGATCAACAGACGACGGACCTTTTGACCTTCTGGGCCAGTTTGGTGCGTGATCAGTTGCATGCCTAGGATTTCATTGGCAAATTCGCGCACTTGCTCGAGCGATTTAGCTACTTTTACGCCGCCGCCTTTACCGCGTCCTCCTGCGTGGATTTGCGCCTTCACGACCCATACCGAGCCACCGAGAGTTTCAGCAGCTTTAACGGCCTCATCGACGCTTAAGCACGGAATACCGCGTGGTGTTGTTACCCCAAATTTACGAAGAATTTCTTTGCCCTGATACTCATGGATTTTCATGCGAGCTTCCCTTCTGACGCTGATTTAAATTAACCTGCTGGTTGGACTGACAAATGCAATGACAAATAATGACGAAAAAAATCATTTACTGCGCTTACTGGACTCGATATCTGGGACTGCGTTTGATGCCTGGCTTAGTGCTTGATTTCGTGATTGGCTCATTACTTTATTTTGTACCGGACTCGACGCGGGATGGGACGACAGGCCTGATATTAAATTTGATGCAGTGTCTTGTTCTGAAACCGATGCTATAGCTGGTACCAGCTCCATGGTCGGGTGGATTGCCCACCTTGGATAATACTTTGCAACGATTGCGCCGTCTCTGCGGAGCGCATGACAACTGCCTACCTGAAACGGCTTTTTTTGACCTGCATCCGAGGTAGATTGATCGCCACTTTCAGGCGATTCACCAGAGAAAGCCTGGAGTGCTGCCGTCGGTAAGATTTGTGCCAATTCAGTTAAATGGGTGCAACCCATTGCGCCGCCAATCCGCTCTCTCAAGGCATACCGAAAGCCTTTTAGCAAACACAAGCCAACCAGTTGATTGTAGGCGGGAGCGATCGTATTGCAATGCCCGGGATAAGGCACAGCCTCAGAATCTGCGGCGACTTCGACAATGTTGTATTCATGGTCCAACGTTAACCGCAACCATAAGTTGTGCAGAGGTTCACCGGCAGGCAAGACGCCACGGATCAACTTAAGTTCGCTGGATTTTATATCGGTAATGTGCGCGTCCAACTCCCATAAGCCATCTTCACGTATGAACGCGTCGATTTGTATGGTGCGCGTGTGCTGTAGCGCCCGGCGGGAATTAGAAGGTAATAGAGACATTTTGATGGTCTGATTTGCTTATCGCTACTACAGTTTCTATAGTAGCTGCCGCTCCTGCGGTTTGCAAAAAACCTCAAAATTGTAGCACAGCTGGAGGGAATTGGTGAGGTAGTGTGCGTTGCAGCAAATTGCATCGGATTGAATCACTTTCTATCGTCGCCTTTCTAACTGAACGACATAACACATAAATTATTTAATTAACATTTTTTCAATTTGGAAGGACACGGTTGCTGTGAGCGACGTAAAGCAAAGCCATAAGGTAATGGAGTGGATTAAGGAGGGGATTAAATGGGGCAAAGTAACCGCACGAGGTAAGAATAATTAGCCGTAGCAGTAAACCAAGCCCTAAACATAATCAGCTAATCTACTTTAAAAACAACGGACAAATGGACTCACCAATGAAAAAGACGGTGTATGTAAGAACGCTATATTTTCAGCTTTAAATTAATGCAGTTTTAATGCAGATCCATTCTGAAGCGACGTTCATATCATAAGTACCGTCACGGGTCTCCCTATTCAATGCGACCCAATACACCGTTCGATCCAGTCTGCGCTACTGCCTTTACCGACACTCACCCAGTCTCGTCTTCATCGAAATCGATATCATCGCCGCCGCTCTTTATCGCAGCCTGTATCGCGCGATGAGAAAAGCCACGCTGCAATAAAAAACGCATTTGCTTCATGCGCTCGTTAGCGTCAACTGGCTGATGCCCGAATTTTCTTTGCCATACTTCGCGGGCACGGGCGACCTCTCCGTCCGCAAGTTGTGTCTTAAGCGAATTAATCGCCTCGGCGTTAATACCGTGGCTTTTTAATTCCATAACGATGCGGCTATTTCCGTATCGTGCTGCCCGACGGTGGACGAGCGATTCTGAAAATCGCTCTTGGGATAGAAATTTCGACGCCTCCAACCAGTCCAGCAACACCTCAACATTATCGCCCTCCTGTATATACCGCGATAGCTTGCGCGATAACTCCATGCGACTATGCTCACGCATCGATAAATATCGAAGCGCACGAGATTTAAGGCTGATTGTCGGTTTTGCCATTACTGAATGCGGTTCCCACAAATTAAAAATCGAACCGAAAACATGGCGCTTTCAGTTCGATTTTGCACAACTACGCTTATTCTGGTTTTGCTGCCGCTGCGGCTTCTTTGGCGGCTGCTTTTTCCGCTGCTTTGGCGGCTTTCTCTGCCGATTTGTCTGTTTCGGCTGAAATTGCCCCTTCTAGCAACGGTACGCCTAACGAGGCACGTACTTTATTTTCGATCTCACGCGCCAGTTCTGGGCGTTCTTTAAGGTAGTTACGTGCATTGTCCTTACCTTGCCCAATGCGTTCACCGTTGTAGCTATACCAGGCGCCCGATTTTTCAACGATTTTTGCGTCTGAACCGAGATCCAGAATTTCGCCTTCACGTGAAGTACCTGTGCCGTACAAAATGTCAAAATGCGCTTCCTTGAACGGCGGTGCAATTTTGTTTTTGACGACTTTGACGCGTGTTTCGTTACCAATCACTTCGTCGCCAGATTTAATTGAGCCGGTACGGCGAATATCCAGACGGACCGAGGCGTAGAACTTCAATGCATTACCACCAGTGGTGGTTTCTGGGTTGCCGAACATGACGCCAATTTTCATACGAATCTGGTTAATGAAAATAACCAAAGTGTTGGTACGATTAATACTACCGGTCAATTTGCGCAACGCTTGCGACATCAGACGTGCTTGCAGACCTGGTAATGAATCACCCATGTCGCCTTCAATCTCGGCGCGCGGGGTCAATGCCGCAACGGAGTCAATAACGATCAGGTCAACGCCACCCGAGCGCACCAGCGCATCGGTGATTTCAAGCGCCTGCTCGCCCGTGTCTGGCTGCGAAATCAGCAAATCTGCCAGATTGATACCTAATTTTTGCGCATAACCGACGTCAAGCGCGTGTTCTGCATCAATAAATGCACAGGTACCGCCAAGCTTTTGCATCTCGGCAATTGTTTGCAGTGTCAGCGTCGTTTTACCCGATGACTCAGGCCCGTAAATTTCGACTACCCGGCCACGCGGCAAACCGCCGACGCCCAGCGCGATGTCGAGACCGAGCGATCCGGTAGAGACAACCTGTACTTCTTCAACCACAGCGCCATCTTCCATGCGCATGATTGAGCCCTTGCCGAATTGCTTTTCGATTTGCGCCAATGCTGCGGCAAGAGCCTTACTTTTATCGGGATTTGCTGCGGATTTTTTATCGTCCATAGGGTTTCTTTCGGCAAAAAAAGGTGTAAGACTGTATCAATAAACAGTACTGTATAAAAAAACAGTGAACTATGCAAGCGTTTTAACTTTAAATCGGAAAGTGTTGCAAATGGGCGGCAACCCACTCCTCATCCATATTGTAAACCTGTGAGCGAATTTGGTCTCAAATTGCAGCGACTTTATCACCTCATACTGTTTGTTTTATGGGGAGGGGTTGCTGCGTTGCATCGCGCTTTATTTTCCGCTCCCCTTTTTTTAGGTTAGCGATGAATTACAACCAGTAACGCCCTGGCATCTGTCTTTCCCGTATTGCGTATTGCGTGATTTTTATCGGCTTGATAACGGGCAGTGCCGCCTACTTTCAATTTTTTCTTCACGCCATCGACTACTACCTCTACCCCGCCATTCAACAAAGTCAAATGCTCCATGGTGCCCGGATCATGCGGTGTGGAAATCAGCGCGCCTTCCGAGGCCAATGTCAGTTCATACCACTCATACTTTCCCGCCAGGTCCATCGGCCCCAAAATTCGCAGTACATAACCGGCATGCAGGCCGGGTAATGTCGGCGTCTCATGCGGCTCCATGATATGGATGACCTCCCGTTCCGAGGTGTCCGTGGCAAGTAGTTCCTCGATGCCAATTCCGAGAGCGTTAGCCAGCCGCCACGTGACAGCAATCGTCGGGTTAGCTTTTTCGCGCTCAATCTGAGACAGCATTGATTTGGAAACACCTGCCGCGCGCGATAAATCGTCTAGTGTCAGCCCGCGCTTCAGGCGCAGTCTTTGCAGCGTAGCCCCGACTTCTGGAGGTGGATTGCTGGAAATAAGAGGATGCATAAATGTGCTTGCTATGTTGAATGGCAGTGGTTAATATCCACTATATTGAATCTTTGTTCGATATAGTGGATATTTTCTTTATATCGAACTATATCCTACCAGACGGAATGCATTAAACCGTATTAAGTTGGATTAAAGTAGTCGTAGGTACCGACCAGGTCATGTTAAGGCGATATATATTCCCCCGTTAAATGATTTTCCAGGACAGTAACCGGCCTCAGAGGTTGCCGCCTATACATGAACGGCGATAGCCTATAGCGGCCACTTGGCAGCCCTGAATAAACCCGAGCATTCGTACCCGCACGTGCCCCGAGCCGCGGCTGCGCACAAAGCAAGCGCGCAAGTCTTAAGATACGTTGCGTGCATCGAAATTGATAAGGAGTTGTAATGACATTGCCATCCCCCAAAGCAAACTTTTACGCTGATTTAGACGCCAACCTGAACGGCCTTCGCACTCAGGGCCTATATAAGCAAGAACGCGTGATCAGTTCTCGACAAGGTGCAGAAGTGCTATGCGACGATGGCCGCACCCTTCTCAACCTCTGCGCGAATAATTATCTGGGCTTGTCCGGGGATGAAAAATTAGTCCAGGCATCCATTGATGCCACCCGGCAATATGGATACGGCCTATCTTCAGTGCGCTTTATTTGCGGCACGCAAACCGTTCACAAGCAACTGGAACAGGCGTTGTCGGCATTTCTCGGGATGGAAGACACGGTTCTGTACGCCGCAGCGTTTGATGCCAATGGCGGATTGTTTGAGCCGCTGTTTGATGAGCAAGACGCGATCATCTCCGACACGTTAAATCACGCATCCATCATTGACGGTATCCGTCTGTGTAAAGCCAACCGTTTCCGTTATGCGCACAACGACATGGGCGATCTGGAACTCCAGCTGCAGGCAGCAGCCGACAAGCGCCACAAAGTGATTGTGACGGATGGCGTATTTTCGATGGATGGCACGATTGCCCAACTCGACAAGATCTGCGATCTGGCGGACAAATACGGCGCATTGGTCATGATCGATGAATGCCATGCCTCCGGCTTCATGGGCCAGACCGGACGCGGTACCCACGAGCATCATCATGTCATGGGCCGCATCGACATCATCACGGGCACACTCGGCAAAGCACTTGGTGGCGCAATGGGCGGCTTCACCGCGGCACGACGCGAAGTGATTGAGACGTTGCGCCAGAAATCACGGCCCTATTTGTTTTCCAATACGTTGGCACCATCGATCGCCGGTGCATCGCTGTCGGTACTGAACATGCTCTTATCCTCCACCGAACTGCGTGATCGCTTGCACGCCAATACTGCGCATTTCCGCCACCACATCACGCAATTGGGATTCACTATCAAACCCGGTACGCATCCGATTGTGCCCGTGATGCTGTTCGATGCGCCGGTTGCACAGCAATTTGCGCAACGGCTATATGCGCTGGGCGTCCTGGTGACCGGCTTCTTCTATCCTGTCGTACCAATGGGACAAGCGCGCGTGCGCGTGCAACTGTCTGCGGCGCACACCACTGCGCAACTCGATCAGGCTTTGGCGGCTTTTGCGCAAGTCGGACGTGAGCTCGGCTTACTGAAAAATCAGGAATAGAAATAATGGAAAAGATTCTGGTCATCGGCGCTAACGGTCAAATCGGTAGCGAACTGGTGGACGCGCTGATCGTGCAACATGGCGCTGACAACGTCATAGCCGCCGATATCAGCCCGTCCAGTCTGTATGGCGCTCCGCGTTATGAGCGCGTGGACGTACTGGATAGCAACCGGCTTGCGGAAGTTGTCGCACGCCACGCAATCACGCAGGTCTATCAACTGGCAGCGATGTTGTCCGTGACTGGCGAACAGGCCCCGTTGAGGGCATGGACGTTGAATATAAACGGCTTGCTGAATATTTTGGAACTGGCGCGTGAACGTGGTCTGGCCGGGAAACCTTTGCGATTATTCTGGCCATCATCGGTCGCCGCATTTGGACCCCATACGCCAGCGATTGATACGCCCCAGTTGACGATTATGGATCCGACTACCATTTATGGAATCAGTAAACAGGCGGGTGAACGACTCTGCGAATATTATTTTACCAAGTATGGCATTGATGTCCGCAGCATTCGCTACCCTGGCGTCATCAGCTATAAATCGCCACCCGGCGGCGGCACCACCGACTATGCGATTGCGATTTTTCATGCAGCCAAACGAGGTGAAGTCTATACATGTTTTCTTGGCCCCGAAACGACGTTGCCGATGATCTATATGCCTGACGCTATACGCGCCACCATGGGTATTATGGCGGCTCCGGCAACGCAAATCCGCGTGCGCTCATCTTACAATGTCGCAGGAGTCAGCTTTAATCCGGCCCAGTTAGCCAGTCTCATCAAGGACGCGTTACCGGAATTTGAAGTGCGATATCACCCGGACGAGCGGCAGGAAATCGCCGATAGCTGGCCGCAGAGTCTTGACGATACGCAGGCCCAAACTGATTGGGGTTGGCATGCCGAGATCGGTATGGAAGCGTTAGTCGCAGACATGCTGGCAAATATCCCTGTCAGAAAGCTGGATGCTTGATGATCGGCGTAATCTCTCCAGCTGCGCATCCACGCCACACAGTTATACCGCACCCTCTATACAATTTGTCTGCGTACCGTATCGCAAAATATGCGGCATACTCAAGTTATACCTATAAGATTTACCAGGTAGTGTCGATATCCAGCGGATAAATTGGCCGACGTACATTTTTGATCGGAAACAAATCAAAATTGGAACTGGTCGGTCCGCCGGTATCGGAATCGCATTCTTCCAAACCTCTGCTGATAGGGCCGAATACCGGGCGGCAATACATGCGTGATTTCAACAGCAGGAAGGTTTTGGCAGTAGGATCAAGCCCCAGGCTGGTGAATACGCCCAGGTCGTACGGCTCCACCCGCTCTTCGGTAACCACGATTTGAGCGACGCCGATATCGAACAATACGCTTCTTCCCATCGCTATCGTCGACCCGGTATAGATCGGTCCGGTTACGTGAACCTGGCCGTCCGTAATCGCCAATACTTTACCAGTCAATGTGAGCGGTGTTTTGGTGATGCCTTGCTTGGTCAGCGCTACGTTATTACCGAGCGGCACGGTGACGATCGCACCGACTCCCGCCGCAATCAATTCGGCAACCGCTTGCGGATCGCTGATTGGTCCGACGCCGATATCCTCCAGACCTTCCGCGATGGCACCCTGCAACACATCCATGGTGTTACACGTGCCGCCGGACATGACGTTATCGCTGTGATCGAGCAACAGCACTGGACCAACACCAGGGCCTGCCGCCAGTCCTTTTGCGCGCGCGAGCGAAAGGCGCAATGGCTTGCTGTCGTAGACAAAGCCGTCGCGTTCCTTCCAGATTGAGCGTGCGATTTTTTCGGCCACCAGATCGGCGAGTACAGGATCGTTGTCTGCGACCACTACTACCGACATCCCGGCGTCCTTAAAATCGGATAAAGGAAAACCAGCAAAGATTGACACCGCTAACACCCCCGGTTCCGCTTCTGCCGCGATAGCGGCCTGCACTCCTCGTTGCATTGCGCTGGCGGACGTATTGCTGGTCAGCGAGGCGGATAGCAGCGGCAATTGACGCCAGCCGATTACGGGTCGGCTTTTTTGTCGCAGCAGATCGACTAGCAAGCGCCCCGCATGCTCGCCTGCCTCATACATATCGACGTGCGGATAGGTCTTGAAACTAACAATGATATCGGCATTATCGATGATCTTCTGCGTCACGTTACCGTGCAAATCGAGCGCGACACACAAAGGTGTATCCGGTGCGATGGCGCGTATTTTTTGTAATAGCGAGCCCTCCCCATCTTCCGCATTTTCGGCCACCATCGCGCCGTGCAAATCTAGCATAATGGCGTCGCAACCGGCCGCGATAGCCCGCAGAATGGCGTCATTCATGAGCGTATAAGCGTCGGCTGCGACCGCGGCACTGGGATTAGCCATGGCCGCGATCGGTGTAACGATCGTGGCACCGAGACCATCTGCGATATCCAGAAAGGCGCCCATCGCCGTACGCGCTCCTTTTTGATCCTGATAGGCTGCCTCATCCCATTGCGGTACAAATGCATCGAGCGGTGTGGCGATCGGCGAAAAAGTATTCGTCTCGTGATTCAGGCGTGCAATAACAATTTTTAATGGCATGGCTTATTCCTCAGATTTAATCACGCTTCGTAGATTATTTTTAGACGGGACCACTACCGCGCTGGCCAATATGGCATGCAGCAAGACGTTGGCACCAGCTTCCAGATGTTCCGGTTTGGCGTCTTCGATTTCGTTATGGCTGACGCCATCTTTGCACGGCACAAAAATCATGCCTGACGGAGCGACACGGGCCGTATAAATTGCATCATGCCCAGCGCCTGAGACCACGTCCATGGTCGCATAGCCCAGCATGCTGGCGGCATTGCGCACCTGGCCGACGCAGTCCGGATGGAAGTTGCAGGGCGGAAAATAGGAGACGCGTTCCAATGCTATTCCTAGTCCGCTCTGTGTGCGAATCTTATCGATGTAGGCATATAAGTCTGCGTTCATGCTATCCAGCGCTTCATCACTGACATTACGTAAATCGATCGAAAATTTCACCATCCCGGGAATCACGTTGCGACTATTCGGCATGACTTGCACCGCGCCGACCGTGCCGCGGCCATACGGGGCATAACGTAGCGCGATTGCCACCACCTCCTGCATAATGTAGGTCGAGACTTGCAACGCATCCTTGCGGATTGCCATCGGCGTCGGTCCCGCATGCGATTCAAAACCCGTCACCGTGCAATCGTACCAAGACAGGCCGAGTACTGCCGGCACCACGCCGATCACGGTATCGGCGTTCTCCAGCACTGGCCCCTGTTCAATATGCGCCTCGTAGTACGCGCCGATAGGATGGTCGCCACATAGTTGATCGCCGATATAACCGATCCGGGTCAATTCGTCCTTCACCGTTATTCCGCCAGTGTCGGCCGCGGCATAGGCATGCTCCAGCGTGAACGCACCGCAAAAGACGCCGGAGCCCATCATTACCGGCACAAAGCGTGACCCTTCTTCATTGGTCCAGACTGCCACCTCAATCGGTGCTTCGGTCTGAATATTGTAATGATTTAGCGTGCGGATAATTTCGATGCCCGCCAGCACGCCGTAATTGCCGTCAAATTTGCCGCCGGTCGGTTGCGTGTCTATATGCGAACCGGTGACAACCGGAGGCAGATCGTTGTTGCGTCCAGCACGGCGCATGAAGATATTACCGATCTGGTCGACCGTTACGCTCATACCTTCTGCGATTGCCCAGCCCGAGACCAGATCGCGGCCTTGTTTATCCAGGTCGGTAAGCGCCAGACGACAGACGCCGCCTTTTGGCGTCGCGCCGATCGCGCCCAGATCCATCAGCGAGCGCCACAAGCGGGTGCCGTCTATGCGTAAAGCATCAGTTGGTGAAATAGCCTTCATAGTCGAAATAACTCCGTAAATTATTGCACTGTCTAAAAAGCTCGGACTAGAAGCTTGGTCTGCAATTGTGCTGCGGTGAGTAATTGTGCTGCGGTACGTGCTGAATTTAAGCGACCAGATTCACGCCCAGATAGCGATCCTTCGCATTATCATCCGCCAGAAAATCGGCATTGCTAGCCGCATACACCACGCGACCTTGCTCAATAATGTAATGACGGTCTGCGAGCTGGGTGCACACTTCCAGATTCTGCTCAACCAGAATGATTGACATTCCGGTGGCTTTAATCAGCTTTAGTTGGGCAACGATTTCGTCAACAATGACGGGTGCCAATCCTTCGACCGGCTCATCGAGCATCATCACTTTAGGGTGCGTCATCAGCGCACGACCGATCGCCAACATCTGTTGCTCGCCGCCGGACAATTGGCCGCCGCCATTTTTGCGCCGTTCCTTCAGGCGCGGAAATATCCTGTAAATGTCCGCTAGTCCCCACGCAGATTCGCGCCGCGCCGCCATCGTCAGATTCTCTTCAACAGTCAATAATTTGAAGATACCGCGATTCTCTGGGACCAGACAAATACCACGCGAGGCGATTTTATAAGCAGGTAAACCGGCCACGTTATCACCCTGAAAAATAACCGTGCCTTGCTGTGGTCGGACCACGCCAACGATACTTTTAAGCGTGGTACTTTTACCGGCGCCGTTACGACCCAGCAGCGTTACTACCTCCCCGGCCGCAATGTTGATCGATAACCCTTGCAGGATATGGCTTTTGCCGTAAAAGCTGTGTATGTTCTCAACTTTTAGTATGAAGTCGGTGTTCATGCTCGCCCTCCGGTGATCATGCTGCCTAAATAAGCGCGGCGAACGCGTTCATCGTTGCGGATCTCATCCGGCTTGCCTTGCGCCAGAATCTGACCTTGCTGCATCACGGTTATTTGATCGGAGATATCCATCACGATATCCATATTGTGTTCAATCAACAGCACCGTATAGTTATCGCGCAAGCCGTGGATCAGGCGCTTCATTTCACCGATGTCGTCAATGCCCATGCCGGATGTTGGCTCGTCAAGAAAAATGACTTTGGGCTGCCCCGCCATCGCCATGCCAACCTCCAGACGACGTTGTTGCCCGTGTGATAATTCCGCTGATAAACGTTGCGCCACACCATGCAAATTTAATTTACCCAGCAGGTCATCGGCAATATCACAAGCCATCGTCAGCGACTCTACGCGCCTCCATGGATTAAAAGCCTGGGTCGGTCGCGTCCCTTGTGCGGCCAGTCGCAAATTCTCGCGTACGGTCAGATTCGGAAACAAACTAGTTACCTGAAACGAGCGCGCCAAGCCTTTACGCACGCGCTTAAAGCCCGGCAAGTGAGCGATTTCTTCGCCTTCGATGAGAATGCTGCCGGAAGTGATCGGCGTGGAACCGGTCAACGCATGAAACAACGTCGTCTTGCCAGCACCGTTCGGCCCGATGACCGAATGAACGGTACCCGGCAGGATATCCAACGTAATATTGTTGACGGCAGTAAAAGTGCCATAGCGCTTGGTGACATTTACCGCTTTCAGGATCGGGGCGGTCATGAATGGGTCTCCTTGGGCGTTTCTTTGCGTATTTCTTTAATATCGATGTGATGCGCGACGTCTAACTTGTTAGCGCGGCGGAATAATTTCACCCGCGTGATCAGCGACTGTGCAACGCCGTACAAGCCCTTATGCATGTAAAGACTGACAGCGATTAGCAGCAAGCCCAGCAACATCAGCCAGCGCGGCCAAAGACTCGACAACCAATTTCCAATCAGTACGTAAAATGCGGCACCCAATACCGATGCGTACAGACTACCGGTGCCGCCAATGACGGTCATGATTAAAATCGATTCGCTGGTGTGGTATTCAATATTGGAAAGCGGCGCAAGTCCGGTCATCATTGCATGCAGACCGCCCGCCAGTCCGGTCACGGCACCGGACAGCACAAACGCGGCCAATTTAAACAATGTGATGTTGTAGCCCACTGCCGCTGCGCGGGTTTCATTGTCGCTGATCGCCAGTAAAGTCCGCCCCAATACCGAATCGACGATGCGCTGTAACACCCAGAACATCAACACAAACACTACCGCTACGAAGCTGTAGTACTGCCAGGACGTGGTCGTCGGCAACAGGACTATGCCAAAGAGTGATAAATCAGGCCGCGGGATATTTAGCAAGCCATTGTCGCCACCGGTAACATCTTTTAAGGTGTACGCAAGAAAGTAAAACATCTGCGCAAAAGCCAGCGTCAACATGACAAAGTAAGTACCGCGCTGCCGGATCGAAAACCAGCCGACCACCAATGCCGCCAACCCACCGATCAGCATCGCGATCAGTAGTGAGGGCAATAAAGACACGTGGAGATGCAACAACGATAGTCCCGTGGCGTAGCTGCCAACACCAAGAAAAATACCCTGGCCGAATGACATCAGACCGGTGTAGCCTAACAAAAGATTACAGCCCAAAGCTGCCAGCGCAAAGATCAGTACTTCGGTCGCCAGCGTACCCGAACTCACCAGCAAGGGCAGGACTAATACAGTCGCAATAACCAGCAGCGTGAAGCGATAATGCAGAATAATTTTCATTGCGCGTTCCTCAGCTTGAGCGGCCAAACAGGCCGTTAGGTCGTAACAGCATGACTGCTGCCATGGCGACATAAATCATCAGATGTGCCCCTTCTGACCAGATTGTGCTCATTAAGCTTTGGACGATGCCGACCAGCAAACCACCGGCAAGGGCACCGAAAAAACTCCCCAATCCGCCGATCACCACGACGACAAACGCGATGCCTAATGCCTCGACGCCCATAAAAGGATCTACGCCGCGGATCGGTCCCGCCAGCGCGCCCGCCAGTCCCGCTGTTATCGCGCCTAAAGCAAAAACCAGGCTGAAAATGCGGTCAATATTAAGGCCAAGCAGCGACACCATTTCGGTCGACTCGCTACCTGCACGGACGATCGCGCCAAGCCGGGTGCCCTCAAGCACCCACCATAGCAACAGCGCCATCACTGCGGTCACCGCAATGACGAACAGACGGTATTTAGGGAAGATGAAACTGCCAAACATCACGACGCCTTGCAAAATATCGGGAGGTGAAATATTGGCACCTAACGGTCCCCAATAAGAGATCACCGCCTCTTGCAAAACCAACGCCAATCCTACCGTAAACAAGATATGAAAATGATGCGGCAAAGCATAGATATGGCGTAAAACGAATCTTTCTATTACCCACGCAAATACACCAACGATCACCGGCGCCACCAGCAACGACCACCAAAATCCCAGCCCCATTACGCCGAGCTGATAGCTAAAATAGGCGCCGATAAGATAAAACGCACCATGCGAAAAATTAACGAACCGCAATAGGCCGAACACGATGCTCAAGCCGACCGCGAGCAAAAAATACAGCATGCCGATACCGATACCGTTAGCGATTTGCAACAGATATATATTCATGACACCTCAAGACTTTATGAATTGACGCGATGCGGCGATGGCCCTTTTCATCGTCGCATCGCGCTTTAGTAGTCACCTGATACCTCAAAACCTAGCCCTGCTTTCAGGCTATTTTGCACATGGTTTTATCTAGCGGCAGAAACGATTTACCAAACGATACGATATCAGCGTAGTCGTTCTTGTTGCGCATTTTTGATTTCGATTTTCCTTTTAGCAGGTAATAATTTTTTATCACCTGATGGTCGCCCTTGCGGATTTCTTCGGTGCCGGTCAGCCCCTCGTATTTCACGCCTTCCATCGCAGCGATCACGGCTTTTGGATCGATACTGTTCGCCTTTACAATCGCATCCAATACGATTTTGGTGCAGATGTAAGAACCGGCAAGACTATAATTGGGGTCGATTTTTAGACTTGAATTGACAAAGCTGACGAACTCTTTATTGAAGGGAGAATCAATCGCGTGCCAATATTGCGCGCCAAAATAAACGTTGTCACAGATATCCGCGCCCAGTGCCTCAAATTGCTCCAGTCCCGAGGCCCAGGCCATCAATATCGTCATGTTATTTTTCATGCCGAAACTGACCGCTTGACGCAACGTATCGGATGCCTGCGATCCAAAATTTAGCAACAGCAAAACATCTGGTTTGGCAGCCATCGCATTAGTCAGGTAACCGCTGAACTCTTTCTCGGCGAGAGAGTGATAACTGTTGCCGACATGCTCGATGCCTTTTTCTTTGAAGACGTCTTTGGCCGCGCTAAGCAAGCCCTCGCCAAATACATATTGGGGCGTAATGGTATACCAGCGTTTTGCCTTAGGCAGTTTTTCGATCAGCGGCCGCACGGTCTGTGCGATCGCACCAAACGTCGGGACGGACCAGCGGAACGTTGCAGCGTTGCATTCGCTACCGGTGATCTCGTCAGCACCTGCTGTAGTAATAAAAACGCTTTTAGTTTTCTCAGCTTCCTTGCCCATTGCAAGGGATTCCGAAGATAAAATACCACCGGCAAAAAAGTGCGTTCCTTTTTCTACCGCTTCTTGCATTTTGCGCACAGCCGTGGCGGGCTTTCCCTCCGTATCTATCGTGGTATAGGTGAGATTTTTACCCAGCACTTTGCCATATTTTTGGAGCACCAGCTTCATACCAATATCAGCATATTTTCCGTTCGCGGCAAATGCGCCGGACATCGGAACCGGACAACCGAACTGGATCGCATCGGCTTGCGCAAACACATTCCCGAAAGCCAGAGTGCCAGGTGCAGCCAGGGCCGAAAGCTTAAGAAAATCACGGCGATTAACCATCATTAAATCTCCAAAAATGACCAACATTAAAAGTTACCTACCAAGCGAATTAAAGCAAAAACGTTACAGTCAACAACAGCAATTTCTGTGCCTGATAAAAAATATTTTGACACTGGATTTTTGAAATACCTACATGACAGATACACCGGCTAACCGGAGACAGATACGTGTCGCATTATTACCGCACGTTCTCATGCGGTGAGAAAAAGGGGATTTTTAAACTGCGCGCTAACAGATAGGTTGCATAAAATATGCTTCGGTGAGGACATATTTTCTTCCTGTACGAGGTCTCGATATCGTTATAATTTTTTATGATTTATTTCGGGGCTTTGCGATGAAAACCACCTTACGAAGTGTATAACGCGATTCGCATTTTTATGCGTCTTCAGTTTATTTATTTTTTATTTACACAAAATAAATAGTCCGCAAAAAGGTGCAAATTTTATGTTGTTCCGCACCATTCCAATACTTAAGCTCACCAATATAGTCACAAACTATTCTCATACATAAACTGTGCCCACATATAAAAAAAGATGACATGAACCTGGCGCATGTCATCTTAATTTTTAACGGAACTTCATCAGATCATTACCTGATCGTTTCATTTTTAAGAATGCGAACTCCGCACTCGCGCTAGCGGTGTCCATGGTGGAAATGCTGCGCTGTTAAAATCAAAAACGACAGGAAGAGTGGACATGTGATTCTGTTAAACAGTTCTGTTGGCGGGGTGTTTTCTGCGGAGCGTCGCAATTGGTGCGACCGGCTCCGGTTCCTGATGTTCAGTCGAGTGTTTGCAGAATGCCCGAAAGCTTTCCAATTAGCTCGTCGATATGTGATTTTTCAAATACCAAAGGCGGCGATAACGCGATAATGTCGCCAGTGGTACGAATCAGAATGCCATCATTAAATGCCTGCTTAAACGCATCGAATGCACGCGCACCAGGCTTACCCGCAATCGAAGCTAGCTCAATGCCTGCAATTAAACCGATGGTACGAATATCCACTACATGCGGTAATCCTTTGAGCGAATGCACCGCATCCTCCCAATAGCCGGCGATGCCTTTGGCATGTTCCAGAATGCCGTCATTCTCAAAAATATCTAACGATGCCAGACCGGCAGCGCAAGCCAGCGGATGGCCGGAATATGTGTAGCCATGGAATAGCTCAATCCCGGTTGGCCAATCCATGAACGCATCGTAAATATGCTGCTTAACAAACACAGCGCCCATCGGTACCACACCATTAGTCAGACCTTTCGCGGTAGTAACCATGTCCGGTTCGACGTCAAAATAGTCAAAAGCAAAAGGTGTCGTCAGGCGTCCAAAACCGGTAATCACTTCATCAAAAATTAACAGAATACCGTGTTTGGTACATAACTCCCGCAAGCGCTTAAGATAACCTTTTGGTGGCACTAAAATGCCAGTTGATCCCGCGACCGGCTCCACTATAACGGCGGCGATATTGGACGCGTCATGCAAAGCCACGATGCGCTCTAATTCATCAGCCAGGTGTCCGCCCCATTCCGGCTGGCCTTTGGTGTAGGCATTTTTTTCCAGGTTATGGGTGTGCGGCATATGGTCAACGCCGGTCAGCAGCGACCCAAAAGTTTTACGATTGCCGGAAATCCCCCCGACCGAAATACCGCCGAATCCGACGCCGTGGTAGCCGCGCTCACGACCGATCAATCGGGTCCGGGTGCCGTCGCCGCGCGCGCGATGGTAGGCCAGCGCCATTTTCAGCGCGGTATCGACCGATTCGGAGCCGGAATTGGTATAAAACACTTTACTGAAACGGTTATTAGTGTATTGCTTGAGACGCTCTGCCAGCTCAAAAGCCGCCGGATGGCCCATCTGAAATGTCGGTGCAAAATCCAGTTTGGCGACCATATCCTGCACCGCCTTAACGATTTTTGGCTGCGCGTGGCCGAGCGGGACGCACCACAAACCCGCCGTACCATCCAGAATCTGACGACCATTTACATCCTTGTAATAGACCCCAGACGCCGAGGCTAGCAGGCGCGGAGCCTCTTTAAAGTCCCGATTTGCAGTGAATGGCATCCAGAAAGCGGATAAATCAGCGGGGCTGGAGTTGGGGGTCATGGCGCGCACCTAAAGTAGATTGTTGATCATTTATTTCAATTGAATTTATTATTACGGGACAGCGTCAATATTGTTAGATACACTTTTGTTTTATATGAAAAACTGTATTGCTACGTTTAGACTTTCCCTACAGATATCTTTGTAATTATTATTTTATATTTGGAATCACCATGAAGCGCGCGCAGGCCAAACCTATTTTGTTATCGCTGGAACGGGCATCCGCTACCGGCCTTGTCGAGCAAATTGTGGCGGGTCTGGCGCATTTGATTGCGCAAGGTACATTACGCTCGGGCGAGCAATTACCGTCGGTACGCCGGTTTGGTACTGATCAAGGCGTCGGTACCTCGACTGTGGTAGAGGCTTACGAACGATTGGTGGCACGTGGCCTGGTGGCAGCGCGACGCGGTGCTGGCTTCTTTATCGCCTATCAATCTCCGCAATCTCCGCCGACACCGGTTTTTAATCCACCCGCTCCGGTCATCGATTCAGCCTGGTTACTTTCCGAGATGTTTGCTGACGAGCGCGTACCGATTAAAGCTGGCTGCGGCTGGCTCCCCGGTAAATGGCTGGATGATGACGGTTTGCATCAAGCCGAGCGGCGTATTATTCGGGCACCCGGCGCGCAACAGGTCGGTTACGGTCATCCGTACGGTTACGCGCCACTCCGACTGACAATCAGTCAATTTCTGGCGCAATGGTCACTTGAGGTACCGATCGATCAAATCCTGACGACGCATGGGGCCACGCAAGCGCTTGATCTGATTATCAGAACCATGGTCAAGCGCGGGGATACAGTGTTGATCGATGACCCTAGTTATTGCAATTTGATCGCGATGCTCAGATTGGCGGATGTCAACGTTATCGGCATTCCGCGCACACCCACTGGCATCGACACCAACGCGCTGGAAAATCTGGCTAGGCTACATAAACCGGTGCTGTACTTCACTACCAGTGTGCTGCACAATCCGACCGGAACTTCTTATACGCCAGCCTGCGCCATGCGGGTTTTACAGGCAGCGGAGCGCCACGGATTCTGGGTAGTTGAGGATGATATTTTTCGCGAACTCGGCCAGCCTAACGATCCGATGCTGGCGGCGTTGGACGGTTTGCAACGCGTCATCTACGTCGGTAGTTTTTCCAAAACGGTCGCGCCATCGCTCCGCCTAGGGTTTATCGCCTGCCAGCGTGAACTGGCGCGGCAACTGGTGCATACCAAAATGGTCCTGACACTTACCAATTCCGAAATTACAGAACGACTGGTACATAGTGCGCTCACCGAAGGTCATCATCGACGCCATGTTGAGAACTTGGCAGCGGCGTTGTTGCATGCACAGGCACGGGTTAATGCCCGACTGCTTGAGGCCGGACTGACACCGTTTGCGACCCCGCGTGGCGGCATGTTTTCCTGGGCAAAATTTGACCGCACTGAGTTATCGGCGCGGGATATCGCCGATCTTGCGCGGCGCGACGGTATCTGGCTGGCACCCGGAGATTTTTTTCACCTGACGCCACCGGATCAGCCATGGTTCCGCTTTAATGTAGCCTACTCGGATGTGCCGGAATTAGTCGCATTCTTTCGCGGGCTTTGAGTCTGGCTGACGCTAGATCCTCACTTTGGCTCCCTTCTGGAGCCTGCATTTGGCCGAAAATCGTGAGCATCAACGATTATATGAGCGCAGCGCCACGGACACGACGGCCATAGACCAGGATGAAAAAAAACGAAAACCATCTGCGGTCTCCCGCAGATGGTTTTTTTAACGCAGATATTACTGAAGGCCATCTAAAACCTGTTGACGACCTGCAACGGGCGGGCGTCATCAAATCATGGCCGCGCAGTCAGATCGTGAACAGGTTTAGGCAACTTGCTCAATACCTGCCAGGGTCCAACCGCCGTTGCCGTTAATAGGCTTGGTCAGATTCCAGATTTCATTGAAAGGTTCGGCTAGCTTGGTTGGATCTTCCTTGATCATCCCGGAGAACTTCACACCGGCCATATAATCCGTGCCCACAGTTTCCAGACCAAGGAATTCGGCCTCAATTGTGACTACATCGGTTTTATTAACGGACGTTCCTCGCTCCTGCAGTTGCATTTTCAATTCAGCAAACATTTCTGGTGTCGTGAAATCACGAATATCGTCGATATCTGCCTTATCCCAAGCGGCTTGCAAGCGGAGGAAATTGATTTTTGCATGACGGACAAAGCCTGCAATATCAAAATCAGCCGGCACTTCGATAGCATTATTGCCCGGCGCATCTGGTAGCTTAGCGCCACCGAACGCAATACCCGTTGTTGCGCCAGCGGCTGGAGCGCTATCAAATGACGAGCCACCAAATGCTGTCTTTTGCGAAGGCTCTACACGCGACGCGATTTCTGGCGTGAAATTAGCATTATGGACATTGTTTGACTGCTCTGCCCCAGAAAATGCTGGTTTCATACTATTGTTGCTGTCCATTTTTTTACGAAACATGCGGTAAATAAACATCCCGGCTATGCCCAGTAAAGCCACCATCAAAATAGTGCTGATCATGCTGGCCATTGCGCCACCCAAACCCATGCTAGACAACAACGCACCCAAACCCAAGCCTAACAACGCGCCACCCAACATGCCTTTCCAGGCACTGGACTTCGCCGCGCCACCTGCCGCCGCCGCTGCAGCGGCAGGTGGAGCAGCCTTGGCGGCGGCCTGATTTTGCGCCGGGGTGGCCTGCTGACGACTCATACTCTGCGATTTTTTACCGAACGAACCGCCCCCGCCCATACGTTTTGCTTCTACTGATGAAAGACCTGCTGATAGCGTCATCGCAACGACGATCAGCGCCACAAATAATTTTTTCATACTAACTCCTAAAATATTAATTGGTGTAATGTAAAGCGGTGAAATGCTATTTAACGGTGTAGTTAGGTAGCCTCTCGATTAATAAATTCATACCATTTGAATTGCCATACCGCCCTATACCACTCCTGCTTGCCGTCCCTGAAAGTATCCATACGCGCACTCGCAAATTTAGAAAAATCTTGCAAGATAGCCATCAATACCAACGCTGCATACGTTAATGACCTTATAGCCACTTTAAAGGCGTATAACTCGAAAGCACAATGACAACGCTAAATGCCGATTTTTCGAGACGCACAACCAGCTTAAATGCACAAAAAAAATTAAAACTGAAATAAATTTGGGGGTAACGCGCCGCCAAAAAGTCGCCGTGTAAGACGACTCAATGACAGGGGCGCAGCTAGCCAGAGCTGGCTAGTAAAGTCAGGCGCGAGGGGGTGGGGGAACTAGCGGTAAGTAAGGCGGTTCGCGCTTCTTATCGTCGCTATGCGCGAGGGCTAGGGACGACTGTTTAGGCGGAAAAGTAAAACCATGTGCTGGCACCGGTTCGTCGCTCAGATCGGCATGCAAGCTGGAATCCGCCGGATCGTCACCGAAGGCGCAACAATCATCAAATCCGCTTTGATCTGTGATCATATCGGCAATATCCGCAATATCAAATAAGTGTGCTTGTTGCGCGACTTGATGAGCGGATTCTAAGATCTGATGCGCCTGCGAAAATGCCACGTTATTTTGTGCCTGATGTGCAATCTTGATATGCGCGTCTATACCGCCTGCAAATACTTGCAAAGGCAATAAAAACGTCAAGAAGAGAATCAACATTCGGTACATGTAGCTATTCGGTAAGCGATCAATAAAAACACTAATAACAGATATCAATAACAAGTGTACGGATACCAACACGTGGATTATACCAAAAGTGGTGCTGAGCATCACGAATACGCCGCTTTTTCGGCGGTTTTACGCCGCGAAATCGGATGGGCCTGCAATAACGGCTTATGCGTCGTACGCTGTACGCCGTTATTCCATTAGCGAAAGTAACAAATCTCACGCTCAACAGGGCGCAACGCTTGCCGCTACCTCAGAAACGCCATAGACTACGGTCGAGACCAAAGTAACAAGTCAGAAAAAAAAGCCGACAAATGTCCACCCCTGAGTATGACCTCCAACATGGCCACTGAAGTGACTGTATGTAGACATATTCAGATCGATTCAGACCATAGAACGTCTTAAAGGCAACCTAAGCCATGCGCATTTTACTTGCTGAAGATGATAGTGTTTTAGCTGACGGATTAACCCGATCCTTGCGCCAGTCAGGTTATGCGACCGACTGCGTTTTAAACGGCGTAGAAGCGGATTCTGCATTATCGACGCAGGATTTCGATCTGTTGATTCTGGATTTGGGCCTGCCCAAAATGGCGGGCCTAGAGGTATTGCGTCGTTTGCGCGCGCGCAATTCAAGGTTGCCGGTCCTGATCCTGACCGCAGCCGACTCTATTGAACAGCGCGTCAAAGGGCTGGATTTAGGGGCCGATGATTATATGGCGAAACCATTTGCGCTGTCTGAGCTGGAGGCCCGCGTACGAGCACTGACGCGCCGGGGCGCGGGCGGCGGCCCGACCGTGATCAAACATGGCCCTTTATCCTACGATCAGGTCGGCCGCATCGCCTATATAAGCGACCAGATGCTGGACTTGTCAGCGCGCGAAATCGGTTTGCTGGAAGTATTGCTGCAGCGCACCGGACGGTTGGTTTCCAAAGAACAACTGGTTGATCATCTATGCGAATGGGGCGAAGAAGTCAGCAATAATGCGATTGAGGTGTACGTTCATCGATTACGCAAGAAAATCGAAATAGGCGGGGTACGAATTGCGACGGTGCGCGGACTTGGATATTGCCTCGAAAAAATTCCTGAGACGCCTCCGCCTCAACCTGCACCTGCGCCGACCTCTGGCGCTGTCTAGCTTCTTAATGCGATTCTCAGATCATGCTCACACTGTACTCAAAGCGTGATGCGCAACCCTCAACACGCTCATACGTGATGAGGGGTTAACGAACTGACTTAACCTATGACAGATCAGATTGTGGATCGGGCCGCGCAATATCCTGACGAAGCTTCGGAAACCGCACCCCTACAACCGCATGCGCTTGATTTCGGCAGCAGCCTCCTGCCGGAGACAGAATCTAAAGAACGGATTCAGCGCTCGTTATTCGGCGAAATCCTGGATTGGATGCTAGTGCCTTTGCTGTTACTGTGGCCGATGAGTATCGCCATCACTTATCTGGTAGCAAAATCCATCGCCAATCAACCATTTGATCGCGCACTGGACGATAGCGTAACCGTGCTCTCCCAGCAGGTCACTCAGGCCAATGGCAAAGTGGTGACGCGATTATCAGGCGCGGCGCGTGATTTTTTGCGCGCCGACGACATTGACAACATCTACTTTTTGATTACCGGTCCAAAAGGGGAATATGTAGACGGCGATCGTGAAATGCCCGCCATTGCGCCCGATGAAGATCCTCCGCATGCCGGCACTGTACAATTTCGCAATGGTTCGATGCATGGCACGGACGTGCGCGTCGCTTATACCTATATTGATTTGCGCAACGACGTGGCCAGCACTAACGTCAATGACCCGGCACCGCCGATGGCGCTAATTCAGGTAGGTGAGACGCTGGAGAAACGCGCGCAACTGGCCAACGAGATCATTAAGGGCGTGATCCTGCCACAATTTTTGATATTGCCGATCGCATTGGCTTTAGTCTGGTTTGCGTTGTCGCGCGGTTTATCACCACTGTCCGAATTGCAGCAACGCATACGCGCGCGCAGACCCGACGATTTAAGTCCGATCGACTCGGGACAAGTACCGGAAGAGATATCGCCACTGGTGCGCTCGCTCAACGATATGCTGGCCCGACTCTCGCAGACGATACAGACGCAAAAGCGCTTTATTGCTGATGCCGCACATCAAATGAAAACGCCGCTGGCTGGCATGCGGATGCAATCGGAACTAGCGCTGCGTCAAACCGATGGCAACGATATTCGACGCTCGCTTGAACAATTAGCCAAAAGTTCCGATTCTGCAACGCGCCTTGTAAATCAGCTACTGTCGCTGGCGCGCGCAGAAAATCAAACACAGGAAAGCACCGCACTGGTCCCGATAGAGTTATCCGAACTGGCGCGCAATGTGATTGGCGATTGGGTGCAGGCATCATTTACGCAGCGAATAGATCTCGGATTTGAGGAAGGACCGTATCCACTGACGGTGATCGGCAACCCGATCATGCTGCGCGAGTTAATGAGCAATCTCATCGATAACGCCTTGCATTACACACCCGCCGGTGGCCACGTTACGTTGCGCATCCGGCCCGGCGAAAGCTGGCAGGAAGGGATCCTTGAAGTAGAGGATACCGGTCCCGGCATTCCACCGGCCGAGCGCGAGCGGGTTTTTGAGCGCTTCTATCGCATTCTCGATAGCAATCTTTCTGGCAGCGGACTCGGGCTCGCAATCGTGCGTGAAATTGCACAGCAACATAATGCGGAAGTCGCCATTTTTTACAATCCGCGCTGTCCTGATCCGAAGCAGCCGGGGTGTTTGTTTCGTGTCACTTTCAGATTGCGTTCGGGGGTGATCCTGCAGGATGAATATCGCTAAAAATATGGCTAAATACGTCGCTAGAACCTAATAACTAAAAATGTATTTTGGTGCCATCAACAATACTCCGCAATACGCCTGACGGCAGCGGGTTTAAAGCTTCCTGAATTTTTGTATTCTTATAATGACCATGGTCCAATCCAGCCTACACCACGCCGTTACATCCAGTGCCCGACATTGGCGCAGGACCAAAACGCTGACTTTTTGCCTGTTGCTCGTGTGGGGGCTGGTGACGTTTTTGGTAGTATTTTTTGCGCGCGAGCTGTCGAGTCTAACCTTGTTCGGATGGCCGCTTTCGTTTTATATGGCCGCGCAGGGCCTGGTCGTCGTTTATCTCTTCATCGTAGTCATCTATACCTGGCAAATGCAGCGCTTCGACCGCGATGCGGCATTAGAAGGAGCATTAGAAGCAGCATTAAAGGCAGCGCTAGAGGCGCGCGACCTTACTTCTCAGTCGATCCAGCCGTCCCAACCAACACAAGTCAATCGGGTCGACTATGAAAAATAAGTCCTTTCTGGCGCGTCTGACACGCTATTACGCTTGGTATACGGCTGGCTTTATCGGCTTTCTGATTATTCTGGCGATCCTCGAAAAAGAGGGCTTCCCGCGTTCGTGGATCGGCTATCTGTTTATGTTCGCGACCATCGCGCTGTATGCCGGCATCGGCGTAGTCAGCCGGACTTCCGACGTGTCGGAGTATTACGTTGCAGGACGTCGCGTGCCAGGCATATTTAATGGCATGGCGACCGCAGCAGACTGGATCTCCGCGGCTACATTTATCAGTCTGGCCGGGGGGCTATATTTGCAGGGATTCGATGGACTGGCCTATATTATCGGCTGGACCGGTGGCTATTGTCTGGTGGCTTTGCTGATCGCTCCTTATTTGCGCAAGTTTGGCCAATACACCATTCCCGACTTTTTGGCAGCGCGCTATAACGGCAATGCTGGCGCGCGATTTGGCGGCAATCCGGTACGACTTTTAGCGGTCATTGCTACCGTCCTGATCTCGTTTACTTACGTCGTTGCGCAGATTTACGGTGTCGGCCTCATCACATCCCGATTCACGGGTGTTGATTTTTCGGTCGGCATCTTTCTGGGCCTTGCGAGTATTCTGGTCTGTTCATTTTTAGGCGGGATGCGGGCGATCACATGGACGCAAGTGGCGCAATACGTGATTATTCTTTTTGCGTATCTGATTCCTGTTATTTGGCTGTCGGCCAAACACACCCACAATCCGATACCGCAACTGGCGTATGGCTCAGTCATGACGCAGCTTAGCGATATCGAACAAACGTTGAGCGACGATCCCAAGGAACTGGAAGTACGCAATATCTATCGCGCGCGCGCCGACTTGCTTGGTAAACGCCTCAACAATTTGCCGCAATCCTGGACGCAAGGCAGAATTGAAGCCCAGCGCCAGCTTAAAGTCTTGAAACATAATAGCGAGACCTCGCTCATTGAGATTCGGGCCGCCAATCGCAAGTTAAGCGATTATCCCAAATCGCCGGAAGAGGCCAGACTGGTCTGGATGGATGCCAGGGCCATGAATCTGGCCCATGCCGAACCGCCGACGCCACAAGCGACGCCGTTCCCTGGGAAGGATAAGGAAGCCTCAGATATCAAGCGGAATAACTTTTTAGCGGTAGTTTTTTGTCTGATGCTGGGCACCGCAGCGTTGCCGCATGTTCTGATGCGTTATTACACGACACCGTCTGTGCAAGAAACCCGTAAGTCGGTGTTCTGGACATTATTTTTTATCTTGTTGATCTACCTGACAGTTCCCGCCCTGGCGGTGCTGGTCAAGTACGATATCTATACTTCGCTGGTCGGTACGGAATATACGCATCTGCCTAATTGGGTCTCCTACTGGGCCAATATCGATAAAACAAATCCGCTCGTCAGCATCGTTGATCTTAACCACGACGGCATCGTACAACTGTCTGAAATCACACTCGATGGCGACATGATCGTATTGGCGACGCCCGAGATTGCCGGATTGCCTTATTTTATTTCCGGTTTGGTCGCCGCTGGCGGATTGGCCGCAGCGCTGTCGACTGCAGATGGCTTATTGTTGACGATCTCAAACGCGTTGTCGCATGACGTTTATTACAAAATAATCGACCCTGTTGCATCCACGCAAAAGCGGGTGACGATTTCTAAATTACTGCTGTTAGTTGTCGCGTTGCTGGCGGCGTACACGGCCTCGCTGAAGCCTGGGGATATTTTGTCAATGGTGGGCGCGGCCTTTTCGCTGGCCGGCTCGGCGCTGTTCCCAGCCCTCATGCTAGGGGTGTTTTGGAAAAGAGCCAATCAGCAAGGCGCTATTGCGGGAATCGTTGCGGGATTCGGTATCTGCGTGTTTTACATGCTGCATACGCTTCCTGCATTCGGCGGAACGGTCGCAGGTCAATGGTTTCACATTGCCCCGATCTCGGCGGGGGTTTTTGGCGTACCGGCGGGGTTATTGGCGATGGTCGTCGTAAGCCTATTGACGCCACCACCCGATGCGCGAACCATGGCGTTGGTTGATTACATCCGTGCGCCCTGACGGCAATCAGAACTCCACGTAAAGTCGCCGAAATGGAAAAAAAGCCAAAAGATCATCGAGCCTTGTCGTTATTGCCTTATAAAATTTCAAGCTACTTCGTTGCGGACAAACGCTAAAAATCATATTCCATTTCACAGCGCGAGATTGGCACGACAATTGCTTCAGTAAATGATATAAATTCTCTTCTGTGTGCCGATATTTCGCCTACCGCACGAGGCCGAATCAGGAGTAGAGTTAAGACATATTTTGCGCGTATGCGTTGTATGTAGCTGTTAAGTCTCTCGGAAACAGTCCATGCGACCAATTTATCCAGGTTGTTAAACCTGAACGTTGTCATGGGGTGTTTATTTCGTATTTTGCATGAAAGGAAAATGCAATGGATGCGCAAAACACTAATGACCAACTCGTCTCAAAAAACGCGTTTTCACACATACGCGAAGGCGACACCGCATTTGAAACCGGCGGTCTTCGGGATTTTTTTCAATATCGCGACCTCGGTATAAGCGCCGCTACCGGCGGACAGGTCGTCGCCCAGTTGGTGAAGGCCAATCGCGCACCAGAAGAGGGCACCGGCTGGCATCGGCATGAGGCGAATTTCCACATCGTGTATATGCTCAAAGGCTGGGCCCGCTTTATGTACGAAGATCAGTTAACGCTGGTCTGCGCGGGCGATTGTGTGCACCAGCGCCCCGGAATAGTGCACTTTTTGTTTGATTACTCCCCAGATATGGAATATCTGGAAGTCGCCGGCCCCGCCAACTTCACTTCTATAGACGCCCCTGCTCCATGCGCGGTCCCTAAACCCACGCCTTGGTATACAGAGCTAACGGCGACCTCCCCCATCAATAGCGAGTAACGTCGCATGGCCAAACGTCGCGACACCTTAAATGGTGCAAGGTGGTTGCTACGCAGTATGAATAATGCTATTTTGATAAAACTAAAACTAAACCATATAGATGAAGAGTCAACGCAATTTGTTGCTCTTTTGACATTTACGTCCCAAACTACGACGAAGTAAGGTTATGGCAAAATTTTTCAATGAAATGTACACGGACGGCGGCGATGTCGCACGTCCTCATTATGATGAATTTTCTAATTGGCTCGGACAGCAATCTGCTGAAACCATTGCTAGAAAACGCGTCGAAGCGGATGTCATTTTCCGACGTGTTGGAATTACCTTCGCGGTGTATGGCAACGATGCGGGCACCGAACGCCTGATTCCTTTCGACATTATTCCGCGCATCATTCATGCGGCAGAATGGTCGGTACTGGAAGCGGGACTTATCCAGCGCGTCAAAGCGCTAAATATGTTCATTCACGATATCTATCACGATCAGAACATCATCAAAGCAGGCGTGATCCCGGCTGAACAAATCTACCGCAACGCCCAGTACCGGCCAGAAATGCAGGGCATTTCCGTCGCGTCAGATATCTACGCGCATATTGCGGGCGTCGACATTGTGCGTGCCGGTCAAGGTGAGTTTTACGTACTGGAAGACAATTTGCGGGTGCCATCCGGCGTGTCTTATATGCTGGAAGACCGCAAGATGATGATGCGCCTGTTTCCTGAATTGTTCACCCGCCATAAAATTGCCCCGGTTGATCACTATCCCGACATGTTGCTCGACAATCTGCGCTCGGTTGCGCCAGTGGGCGTCACCGATCCAACCGTCGTGATCATGACACCCGGCATGTATAACTCAGCCTATTTTGAGCACGCGTTCCTGGCCCAGCAAATGGGCGTGGAACTGGTCGAAGGCAAAGACTTGTTTGTTGACGACAACGCGGTCTATATGCGCACTACACGCGGCCCAAAACGGGTGGACGTGATTTATCGCCGAATCGATGATGACTATCTTGATCCTCTGGCCTTCCGCCCGGATTCCACTCTAGGCGTACCCGGTTTGCTGTCTGTATATCGGGCCGGTGGCGTAACGCTGGCAAACGCTATCGGTACCGGCGTCGCTGACGATAAATCAATTTATCCTTACGTGCCCGACATGATCAAGTTTTATATGGCGGAGAAACCCATTCTAAACAATGTTCCAACATTTCAGTGCCGCAAAAAAGACGACCTGGCATATACGCTGGCGAACCTGAAGGATCTGGTAGTCAAGGAAGTCCACGGCGCTGGCGGCTATGGTATGTTGGTAGGTCCGGCATCCACCAAGCAAGAAATCGAAGACTTCCGCGCACGCGTCATCGCTAATCCAGAAGGCTACATCGCGCAGCCAACGCTGGCGCTTTCGGCCTGCCCGACCTATGTCGACGCAGGTATTGCCCCGCGCCATATCGACCTGCGCCCGTTCGTTCTCTCGGGCAAAAGCGTTTCAATGGTGCGTGGCGGCCTTACCCGTGTGGCACTTAAAGAAGGTTCGCTCGTAGTCAACTCCTCCCAAGGCGGCGGCACCAAAGATACCTGGATACTGGAGAAATAGCATGTTAAGCCGCACCGCAGATCACCTGTTCTGGATGGCCCGTTATACCGAACGCGCCGAAAACATTGCACGCATGCTAGATGTCCATCTGCAAACCGGCATGTTGCCGCAGCCGGCAGAAGACGTAGAACAAGGCTGGCGCGCGCTGTTGGGTATTTCCGAATTGCAGGAAGCTTATGACAAACGGCATAAAACGCTGACACCAAAAAATGTCATCGATTTTATGGTGCGCGATCCTGAAAATTCATCATCTGTTTCCGCTTGCCTTACGCAAGCCCGGGAAAACGCGCGCGCTGTCCGCGGAGCGTTGACTACCGAGGCGTGGGAAATTCAGAACGCCACCTGGCTCAAAATGCAGACGTATCTAAAAACCAATTCACTGGAACAAAATCCGGCTGAATTTTTTGAATGGGTAAAACATCGTTCACACCTCTCGCGAGGCGTCACTATCGGTACGATGCTGAAGGATGAAGCATTTCATTTCATCCGCCTGGGTACTTTTTTAGAACGCGCCGACAATACCGCACGAATCATCGACGTCAGGTTTCATAACGCCAAAGATAAGCACCAAAAACAAGCGCAATCACAAACCCAGACGCTAGCTCAGATGCAAGCTCAGATGCAAGATACAGCGCCAGATCTCAATCTGGATCAAGATCCAGAACAAACACGGGAACAAGCACCTACACTAGACGCTAAAGCCGAGCCGCAAATTGACTTTTACTATTGGGCCGCAATTTTGCGATCCGTGTCAGCGTTTGAAATTTACCGCAAAGTGTATCGCGATGTCATCACGCCCGCCCGCGTCGCCGATTTGCTGATTTTGCGCACCGATATGCCGCGTTCGCTAGCAGCTTGTCTTGAAGAGGTGGTCAATAATCTGCGGCACGTTAGTAATAATGCTTCGGCCGATACCGAGCGATTCGCAGGCAAACTTCACGCAGAACTAAAGTTCAGCAGCATTGACGAAATTCTCGATGCAGGCCTGCACGATTATCTGACATTGTTTTTTGATCGTATCTTTGACTTGGGCAACCGGATCAGTCGGGACTTTCTGGTTCCCCTGGCGGCCTGACCAATATGCTCCTGACCATCAGGCACGAGACGATTTATCGCTACACTGAAGAACTGACTTATACAATTCAACAGTTGCGGCTAACGCCGCGTGCCGAAGCGCATCAGCGCACCATTGACTGGCATATCACTAGCACAGGTGCACGCCATCCGTTTGTCGATGCCTTCGGCAATCTGAGTCATATGTTGACGATTACAATTCCACATACCTACGTCCGCATCGTGGCAGAGGGCACTGTCGCGGTCACCCCCTTATTTTTGGGAAGGCTGCCGCAACAGGGGACTTTTTCACCGTTCGTATTCACGGTTGCATCGCCCCTCACACAGCCGACATCAGCGATTATCGCGTTTGCTCACAAGCATCTCATCAAAGGCGCAAACAGCAATCAATTACTTGCGCTGGCACAGGCCATTTGCGGCACCGTGGCCTACCAGAGCGGTAGCACGCTTGTCACAAGCAGCGCGGATGATGCGTTGCGACTAGGCCGAGGCGTGTGTCAGGACCACGCCCACTTATTCCTGGCTTGCTGCCATGTGGTCGGGATACCGGCTTGCTACGTTTCCGGTTATATCGATCCCGGCAATAGCGATCACGCCGAAAGCCATGCGTGGGTCGATGCGTGGGTCGAGCAGGCCGATTTCACAGGATGGATTAGTATCGACGTCACCCATGCGTGCTTTGCGAGCAATGCTTATTGCCGGCTGGCAATAGGACGCGATTACGAATCGGCCGCACCAGTTCGGGGCGTACGCCGCGGCGGAGGTGCAGAAACATTGAGCGTAAACGTCAACGTAATAGCAACAACATAAAGCGCATTATTTGTCACAAAATGTCTCATAAGAAATAATTGTGTAAATAATAAACTGCACACTTTTTGGGAAGTTGAGATCGGTTTTTAGATTAGATGATCGGGATTAAATCGCTATGCTGTAGAATCAATTTTTTTGCATTCCGAGCATTACATCATGACTTATTGCGTTGCTATGCGCCTCAAAACCGGACTGGTTTTTTTGTCTGATTCCCGTACCAATGCGGGTGTTGATCACGTCAGCACTTTTCGTAAGATGAGTGTATTTGAGAATTCGGGAGATCGATTGCTGGTCATGATGACCGCGGGCAACTTATCCATTTCCCAATCGATCAAACAGATTATCTCGGAACACGTCAATCCCGATGGGAAGACTATCTGGAACGCCGAATCGATGTTCGAGGCCGCACAGATCGTAGGAGCGGCCATTCGCTCAGTGTATGAGCGTGACGCCAGCGCGCTTCAGAACTTTGGTATCGACTTCAACGTCGGCGTCATTTTTGGCGGCCAGATCAAAGGTGAGCGATGCCGTTTATTTCAGATCTATTCGGCCGGTAATTTCATCGAAGCGCATGATGAAAACCCGTACTTCCAGATTGGCGAATCCAAGTACGGCAAACCGATTATTGATCGCGTGCTCGCAGGCTCCGAAATCACACTGGACCAGGCTGCCAAGTGTGCATTGATATCAATGGATTCGACCTTGCGCTCTAACTTATCGGTGGGCTTGCCCCTCGACTTGCTGGTGTATGAAAGCGAACAGCTTGCGCTGACCCGCTTCGTTACCATCGACTCAAAAAATGAATATTTCAAGTCCATCTCAAGCGGCTGGTCCAGTCGTTTGAGAGAAGTATTTGATGAAATCGAAGATCCGGTTTGGTACACCACAGCGACCATCGCAGAGTTAGCGTTAGCGCCATTAAAACCCGACTTGCGTCAGGCTTTGGTATCGATGCCGAAAGCCGGCTTCCGGGACAAAACAATGGCTGCACTCCAAACGCTGGCGCAAAGCGAAGCAACCGCGCAAAAATAGCGCTTGCATCATTCGCGTCGCCTGCGAGGGTGCCGGCTTTGCCTCTGAGCTCTTATCTCTGATCTCCCGCCTTGGCCTCTGCCGCCCCCGGTCAGAGGATTCTGTAGCAGCGATGCATCTCCCAGATCGATAACCGTATCGGCTATCTCAATCAACTCGTGGCGATGACTCACAACCACCATCGTCTCGACACGACCCCTGATTCTTTCAATTATTCTGCCGGCCCTGGCAGAGTCGATCGCCGACGTAGGCTCATCCATTAGCAGTATCTTGGTTTGCCTGACCAGCGCCCTTCCAATCGCGATACGCTGCTTCTCCCCGCCGGATAATGCCTTGCCCTGAATGCCAAGATCCAACGCCAAAACGTCGCTGCCATTGCAGCCGCCCAACTCGGTGATTTCTACCAGCGCGGCAATCTCCAGCAACGCATGATCGGGCACCGCCCGCTGCGTCCCGTATAACAGGTTCTCCCGCAAAGTACCGGAGAGGATGATCGGGTGTTGCAGGACGACCGACACTTCAGCGAACAGCGCGTTCTTTTCGACCGAACCGAGTGATTTACCTTCGAAAAAAATCTCCCCCTTTGATGGCTGAATGAACCCGATCAGCATCTTTATCAAGGTCGACTTTCCTGCGCCGGAAGGCCCACGGATAACGGTGAGCTGCTGGCTCTTAATGGTTAAAGAAAAATTTTCCAATATTCTGTTGCCGTCAAATTCCGTCACCACATTCTTCAGGACGAAAAGATCAGTTTTTTGCTCGTGATTTTGCTCATGACTTTGCTCGTGACTCTGCGCGTTTCGCTGTCCCTCAGCGGAGAGCGGCACGCTGTTTGCACCGCCGCAAGCAATTTCGATGGGCAATTGCAGATACGCTAGCGCGGCCCCTAATTGCACAAAATCTTTCCTGATATTGATAAATGACGACGACAAATAGGCCATCGGCAAAGTCAACTGAACGATATAGCCCGTCATCATAATAAAATCGCCTGCGCTTAAATTACCGACAAGATTTTGCTGGACCGTATAAAGCACGAACACGATAAGAATCGCACCGATTCCTAGCGATTGGATCACCATCAACATGCCGATTTGCCGGTTCCCTTGTGTGACCGCGCGTACATATCCAAGTAACTTATTGCGGATGATTTCATCTTCTTTGGGGTAGGCGTTATTCGCCTTCATCTCTTCGATAAAGTGTATTTTTTCGATCAGATGCGAGCTAAGATCGTTGCTCGCTCTCATTGTCAACGCGTGCGACGCCTGACTCTTCTTAGCCAGGAAGAAAGCCAGTCCCAAAATCGCCAGCAGAAGGATCAAAAATAATACGGCAGCACCTACTGAAATCAATTTCGCTAAAATCGAAAATACAAACACCAACTCGATAAAAACCGGAAATAACACCCAAAAAACTGAAAATGTAATCGCACTAAAACTGCCGCAACTGCGCGACATATCCGCAATGAACACACCAGGATCAAGCTTGTTGATCGTTCCCATAGGAAGGTGAATAAAATGCGTAAAAATGGATTTATGAAAACCGGCATCGCACCTGGCCAACACTGCCGCAGAAATAATATTTTTTACCCACTCCATCATCTTGGCAACGGTCCAGCAAATACCGTACGCACTGGCGATCATATAAATCATGAAAACGGTTTTGTGCGGCGCAGTGATCGCATTGGTAGTTTCCCGAAGCAGCAACGGCACCGCGGCGTTCAGTAACGCAATCAGGACGAGAAGTATCGAGGCAGACCCAAAGTGCCGGATGAATTTTGGGTAATTACTTTTGGTAAGCTGCAGTGCGTGGAGATAATTTTTTATGAGCATATTTAATATTATTTTAAAATAAATTATTAAGCGCTAGATTCTATTATCGTGATAACTAAACTCGAATTATTTCCGCTAAGTTTGTTTTTAAACTTTGCACATCTCCGCAAACCACGTTTTCTATTTCAACCCAAGCATGGGCTATGAAGTCATACTTCTGAACTCCTATTACAAATTCAGCAGTTATCTTATTTTTAAGTAATAATAAAAATAACGCAGTTGATATCTCCAAGCAATAGAATTGCCTTGTGAAAAATTTCTCAGCAATGAATATAGAAGAAAGTAACGAATCGACGGCATATCGCGAACTCTCTGCACTATTTAAATGTAATATCTTTATTTTCTCTTTACGCATCATTGTTAGCAAACCACCAACTCCCTTGGCATCTTTTTTGCGTTTTATTTTATAGAGAAAAATGAGAGTTTTTAATAACTGAAGAAAATTTATTTTTTTAGTCACTGGTTTAAACTGATTAGTTAATCTCCACTCATAATTATCCATTCCAATAGCTTGTTCTTTACGCACTATTATTTGTTTTTTCTTTTCCCCCGTATACGATCACGCCATTCGCTATTAGATTTTTTACTACAGATGAATCCATGTGCGTATCGCTATTCATAGCCGCAAGCAATATTATACTTTCATTTTTTCCCAATAAAATATATTGATTTTTAGCTTCAATCAAAATTATAAATTCGTCTTCAAGTAACATATGGTGACAAAAACTAGAAAAAATTAAATAGTTGTTCATTTAAATTTTCTTTCTGAAATCCGTCTATCCCAACTTTTAACAAACAACTCAAACGCGATAATCTTCATAAAATCATAAGGTATTCCGCCTAAACCAATCGACGAAGATATTAGTGTAGATTCAAATTTATCCAAGTCTAAAATTTCATGCTCATATAAATATCCGTTATAAACTAAATCCCTGATCTTTTCCCTTTTAGCATATAGTGACTTTTGAAAGACTCCTGTAACATGCCCCTTAGTTCTACGAAAGATAGCAGCGGAATTACATCTTGCGAATATTTCTTCTCTAAAAACAAGTCGATCTTGTGTAGAGTTAAATAAATCGTATACGGGAATATCCCGCGCATATGAAATAACTGGTGAGCTTGTCAGCGGAAAACTGAGGTGACAATTTTCAAATCGATTTTTTGAGTTACTATTTTCACATAGTGCTTGCTCTATACTATGATTCCTAAATTCTTCCCCATTTCCAAAGTGACCGTATTTCGTGCTGTGTTTATCAAAATATGCAGCACAAATTGAGGGTTTAATATAGCGATTTTTAACGTAACTCGTTTCCGACTTTCTTTGTAGATATTCTTTGATTACTTGAACTAGGCCGACCCGACGATAGCAGGACAACTCAAGCGATTTTTTTAGAAAAAAAGCTAATCCTTTGTCTTTCAAAGCTTCTCTCAGCATGTGAACCGTAGGCGAGGCGTAGAAAACATGATCGCCGCCATGCCCGTTCAATATAAGTGGATATTTGACATTCAGTTTTTCTATTGATTTCTGTATAAAACTGCGTCTAAATTTTTCGAAACAAATAGCTACGGAGGGATTATCTGGATATTTATCAACAGTAATTACTTCGAACAACATGTCAGGGTCAATATCAAATATCACATGCTCAATTCCTAAGCTAAGTGCTATTTTTGCCCCATGATTAACGTCATCATTTGAACTGCACCCATTTGATGCCCATGTTGCAGCCAGAATTTTTTTATCATTGATAGCTGCTACCTCATGAGCCGCGTACATCAAGGTTGTTGAGTCTAGTCCACCTGAAAATTCGATAATAATGCCGTCACATTCGTTGGCATTTTTTCGTATTTCTGCCGCTATTACCGCGTACAGATTAGAACACGGCGACCGGATTTCGTCTAAAAGAAATGTTGTGCTCACGTCCAATTTTTTGGAGGAATAGTCAATCGTTATGGAAGTACCGGGCGGTACTATTGAAACCCCTTTCCAAATCGTATTTAATCGATTGACTTCCCCCAAAAAAATAAAATTAAGTGCACAACTAATATCTATTTCTGGGGCGCAACCTAAAATTTTCGTTAAGTCACTCGAAAATATTATCTGGTCTTCCAAGGTCGAAATATAAAAGCTGCGTGTAGATTCCAGCCCATTTTTGATGATTAACTTCGACTCGTAAATCTCCATATTAAACGAGGTATTTTCATCATATAAGAAGTAGGACAGATTTCTAAAATTTCCATCCGGGGTCGTCAATCTGATCTGAGTATCCTGATAAGACTTGGGATAATTCAAATTATGAATTTCGAATTCATTTGCTATAATTTTTTTCATATTTTCGAGCTTCCAAAATATATTTAGGAAGCTCTATCTGACTCTCGTTCAAGTTCTTATGCAAAAGATCTCACAAAATAAGCTCCCTCAAGTATTGCCCCCCCAGGCGTGCCTTTCGTGTTTTGTGCTGCATCGATAACTACGATGCTGTCCTCGAATTTTTTTTCTTCCTTATTATTTATAGCATCGTCACGTTCAGTCACCAATAAAATATTTAACATAATAAAATATCCTTCTAGTTAGGTTTAAACGGCAAATTTAAAAAAGGCCCATGTATGCGCAATAATGTGCAGCGGTTATCTTCCCAGTGTCCAACCACTAATGAGTTAATTGGAAGCGCAACCAAATTCAAATTCAGAAATTTCCCTCTAAATTCAAATCACAAAGCCTGATAAACACAGTACGCGTTAAATGCAGAAATTAATACCCAGAATTATCTGAAAATAGCCAAGAATTATCTGTACTTAAACTAAGAATAGTCTTGGTTACGCTTGCAAAAATTGGGCAGTCATAGGAGAAGGAGAGATGCGTGCAAGCGCGATGTATAGCGTCAATTTATTTGATAACGCTCAAATACAGAGGAAGCGAGGAGCCCAGATTTGCGTGCAAGTCATGGATAAGGGAGCACTTCGTCCGGAGAGATGCGTAAGGCCTGTAACTTTTTCGAGGCGACTAACAGGCGCGCGAAGCGCGCTGTAAGTTTTTCGATGTGCTTAAGAAGCGCGCGAAACGCGGCGTGCGGAAACTTTAAAGTGTCGGCTGAATTTGAATGGTCGCATGACACTCAGGCGCTCCGAAATGCAGGACGCGCTAAAAACCGGCTTATCCAATAGCTCAATATTCCAGCGCGTATCATTCATGAATAAAAAAGAAATCGTGTTTGGGCCACTTAACGTCAAGTCTGCAAACGAGGCGGCGCCTTTGCCCGATCAAATGCAGGCTGAGTTTTGTAAGATAAATTGCTTATTTAGGAGGAGGATATCCAGAAAGTCTTCGGATCGATAGCTATCAGATGTGATGATCAAATAGTAGTCTTTCCAACCAACCGCTGCCTCGACGGTGCCGACCGGGATACGTTGTCCGGTAGCCTGGCCATTTATCCATATCTCGCTTTTCGGCGCGCCGACGCCTTCACTGCCCCAAATATATTTGATGCAAAATTCGTTAATGGTAAGTGTTCGCATAATTATTTTTATTAAGAAAGCTGACGCGGCGATGAGGGTGCAATGTGGATCGTTACTAATTGATGCACCACCGGCTAACGCGCCGCAACACTTAGCGGCCATGGGCACCAACACAATTGGAGATCGGTAGATTAACAGTGGCATGCGCTACTTGATATGAGATAGCACTGAAAATTACACAGACTTTTCTGTTGTTAGCCGAGATAATTCTATTTTTTTATGGCGAACGTTACCAAGAGAACGACCGGCAGACCAGTCGGTCTGACGTAACCGAAAATGCTACGAGAAGAAAGCGTAGCCAGCACCACCTGGATGTGCGCGGGATGGGGCAAGGCGAATAGCCAGCGGATGTCGCTCTTAACGATCTGAGCGATCTGAGCGATTACGGAGGCAAGCTGACTTAAAAACGGGCCTGCGAAAAAAAGGCCACCGAAATATCGGCAGCCATTTTGACATCAACCTGCTTAACCTGCATAAGCGAATTTACAACACGATTGTTTGCGCTTCGCCTTCTGCCCGGATACGGATTTCACCGATTTTGAATACCGTTTCGCCCGCTGATTGCAGTTGCGCAAATGCCGCGTCTGCATTTTCTTTGGCGACGATTACCGCCATGCCGATACCGCAGTTGAAGACGCGATGCATCTCGTCGTCAGCAACGCCGCCATGCTGTTGCAGCCACGAGAACAGTGGCGGCATGGTCCAACCGTCGCGATGCAGTTCAGCAGTAAGGTGGTCTTGCAACACACGCGGAATATTTTCGACCAGGCCGCCGCCGGTGATATGCACCATGCCTTTGACTTCCATCGATTCCATCAGGGCCAGTAATGGCTTGACGTAAATGCGGGTGGGTGCCATCAGCACATCTGCCAGTGGGCGACCGTGGAAATCGGCATTCAGGTCCGGATTCGCGACTGTCAGAATTTTGCGGACCAATGAGTAGCCGTTAGAATGCGCACCCGACGATGCCAGCCCCAGAATGACGTCACCGGGCGTAATTTTGGTGCCATCGATCAATTTCGATTTTTCTACTGCGCCCACTGCAAAACCGGCCAGATCGTACTCGCCATCCGGATACATACTTGGCATTTCTGCGGTTTCGCCGCCGATAAGCGCGCAACCGGCTTGCTCGCAACCTTGGGCGATGCCTTTGATGACATCGGTGGCACTGGCTACGTCAAGTTTTCCGCAGGCGAAATAATCCAGGAAAAATAGCGGTTCGGCACCTTGCACCAAAATGTCGTTGACGCTCATGGCGACCAGATCGATACCGACGGTGTCATGGCGATTCAGCATAAAAGCGAGTTTTAACTTGGTGCCGACGCCATCGGTGCCGGAGACCAGTACTGGCTCCTTAAATTTTTTGCTAATCTCGAATAATGCACCGAAGCCGCCGATGCCGCCCATGACGCCTTCACGCATAGTGCGCTTGGCAAATGGCTTGATGGCCTCGACTAAAGCGTCGCCGGCGTCCATATCGACACCGGCGTCGCGATAAGAAAGTGAAACATTGGATGTTGAAGTCATGATGTGATTGCCAGCATAGGCGGTAAAATAGAAGAATTCGTCCGCGCATAACAAAATAACCATAAGTATTCACTCTATTAGTGTGCCTACTTTGTCTTGTTACCGCGATAAATACGCTATTTTATCAAACCGATTCAACTATCCCCCAATTACATGCCATTTTCTTTTACCGACGAACAAAAACAAACAATGTTGTGGTTAGTTGTGGGGACGTTGCTCATAGCGCTATTTGTGGCGTTGGGGCCGATCATGGCTCCCTTTGTGGCCTCCGCTATCCTGGCCTACGCTTTGAACCCGGGCGTAGACTGGCTGGCACGGCGACGTATTGGGAAGTTCCACTTACCAAGGGCCATGGCTGTTTTGATTGTGATGTTGATTTTACTGCTTGCTGTTTTGGCAATTATTCTGATCGTAATTCCCGTTTTGCGGACTGAGTTTCCTTTGCTGCAAAGTCAAATTCCAAGCTTTTTGACTAAGCTTGATAATGTGATCGGTCCTCATCTGGAGGACTTTGGCATTCATTTCCGACTTAGTAGCAGCGGTATCAAAGAGATGCTGGCCAAGCAAATGGCGACCAGCGGCGACGAGATATGGGCGGCGGTACTGGCCTCGGCCAAGGTCGGGGGTACGGCAGTGCTTGGCTGGATCACAACACTATTGCTGGTACCGATCGTGTTATTTTATTTGCTACTGGACTGGCACATTTTTCTGGCAAAAGTGGGCAAGCTGGTACCGATGCGCTGGCATGCAAAAACCAACGATATGGCCCGGGAAGTCGATGGTTTATTGGCGCAATACTTCCGCGGTCAATTACTGGTCATGCTGGTGCTGGCGATCTATTATTCTGCCGGGCTGGCGATCGCCGGCTTTGACGTGGCGCTGCCGGTGGGTATCATCACGGGTCTGCTCGTTTTTATCCCTTACGTTGGTTTTGGGTTAGGTCTGATCCTGGCGCTAATTGCAGCAATGTTGCAGTTTAGCGGTTTTCACGGTCTGATTGCCGTAGCGATTGTGTACGGGTTGGGTCAGGTGCTGGAGAGTTTTTTTCTAACGCCACGACTAGTGGGAGAGCGGATTGGACTGCATCCGCTAGTTGTTATTTTTGCATTAATGGCGTTTGGACAGCTATTTGGTTTTGTCGGAGTCTTGCTGGCGTTACCAACTTCGGCGATTATGTCGGTAATCGTCAAACATGTCCGCATGCATTATCTTAGTAGCAGCTTTTATAATATGTAAAATAGACATCTTTCGGATTCTGTAGTGCCTGGCGAATGTGGCGAAGGATGTTAGTCCATTCTTCCGCCGATCTGCATGTGCAAAAACCAATCCCGTTGCTACAGTTTATGCACTTTGAGCGTTTGACCTTCGCAATGCTGCTTACGATGCGGAAGAGTCTGACGTCCTTACGATATCGATCAACGTAATAATGAAAAAGTAGCTAAAGTAGTAACTAAGTAGCAATTAAGTATGAGAAACTCAGCATGAGGCAGTTATTACTCGATATCACGACCGACGACGCTCAGACCCTCGATACTTTTGTCGTTGGCAACAATGCCGAGGTGTTGCAATTTTTACAACAACTGACAGCGCCGTCCGCTTCCGCGATCACTGCCCGCGGAGATCGCTTTGTGTATCTGTGGGGCCAATCCGGCGCTGGCAAAAGCCATTTGCTGCAGGCCTTTGCGCGCGCTACCAACGCGCACCTGATTAGTGCTGCCGACTTAAACGCACATCATGTGGCCCATGCGACCGAATACAATGAGGCCTACAGTGCAGGTTTATTTCACTTTTCGCCCGAAGACACCGGTTATCTGATCGATGATTGCGACAAGTTATGCGCTGACGACCAGATTCTGGCATTTGCGCTGTTTAACCAAATTCGTGAACATGGTGGCTGGCTAATTACGAGCGGCGCGCAACCGCCGGCAGAATTAACGCATACGGTGCGTGAAGACTTGCGCACCCGACTTGGCTGGGGACTGATCTATCAATTGCATGGCTTAAGCGACGAAGAAAAAATCTCTACACTATCCCAGGCAGCGCAAGCCCGAGGTCTTACCCTGTCGAGTGGCGTGCTACCCTATCTCATTACACATTTTCGACGCGATATGCGTTCGTTAATGGAAAAGCTGGATGAACTTGATCGTTATTCGCTGGAAACCAAGCGCCCTATAACCCTGCCGTTATTACGCAGCCTGTTACAACTCGAATCTGAAGAAAAATCACTATGAATCTGGCCCTTTTCGACCTAGACCACACCTTGCTGCCGATTGACTCGGATTTTGAATGGGGTCAGTTTTTGATCCGTATCGGTGCCGTCGATGCCGACCTATTCCAAAAAAGCAATGCAGAGTGGTTTGCACACTATCAGGCGGGGACGCTTGACCCGGTAAAGTATCTCGAGTTCACCTTCGGTACGCTATCGACCTTTCCGCGCAAGCAACTGGATGCATGGCACGCGCAGTTTATGAAAGAAGTCATCCTGCCGAGGATCACACCACAGGCACTGGATCTGCTGCAACAACATCATGATGCGGGCGATCTGGTGGCTATCGTGACCGCTACCAATAGTTTTGTAACCGAACCGATTGCCAAGGCACTGGGCGTCGATTTTCTGATTGCGTCCGATCCAGAGACCACCGATGAAGGCGAAATCACAGGTAAACTGCTAGATACGCCGACCTACGGACCTGGCAAGGTTATTCATACGCATGCCTGGCTGGCGACCATGGATATGACGTTAGCGAGCTTTCCCCGTACTTTTTTCTATAGCGATTCGCATAACGACTTGCCACTACTTTTGCTGGTCACCGATCCGATCGCGACCAACCCGAACGCTCAGCTTAAAGCGCATGCCGACGCCCATGGCTGGTCGATATTGCAATTATTCGACGAATAGAGATAACACTAAAACTAAACACCGCATAAAACCACCCGCAATTGCCTCGGTATGTATGATGCTGCAAACCCGCAGGGTTTGTAATGATGCCGACCAGCGTCGCCTATTTAGCATTTGTAGACGCGGGGCATGTGGGGTGTTTTTTTCGAGGTCGTCTCCCGTCGAGACGACGCCAGGCCAACAACTACTCTAAGCACAATGATCAAAAAGCTGATTCGCTCCATTCTGGGACCCAAAAAAAAGGCGAACGACCATACCAAGCCAGTGGTATTAAGCCCCAAGCAACATGGTATTGACCCGCAACTGGTGTCGCCAAATGCGATACGGGTCACTAGTACGTTGCAAGAGGCCGGTTTTAAGGCATTCATCGTCGGTGGTGCGGTGCGCGATCTGCTACTGGGCGTCAAGCCAAAAGATTTCGATGTCGCTACCAACGCCACGCCCGAACAGGTCAAGCGCTTGTTCCGGCGCGCTTTTCTGATCGGTAAGCGATTTCAGATCGTCCACGTGATGTTTGGTCAGGAGTTGATCGAAGTAACGACCTTTCGCGGTGCCTCTTCAACGGGAGCGCCAAAGGATGAGCACGGGCGCGTGCTACGCGACAATACCTTCGGCGAGCAACATGAGGACGCCGTGCGTCGCGACTTTACGATTAACGCCATGTATTACGATCCGAGTAGCCAAAGCGTCCTTGATTACCATGGCGGCATTGCCGACATTCGCGCTAAAACCTTGCGCATCATTGGTGTTCCCGAGGCCCGCTACCGTGAAGATCCGGTGCGGATGTTGCGCATCGTCCGCTTTGCCGCCAAGCTCAACTTCACCATCGAGCCCGAAACCCGTGCGCCCATTCCTGTCATGGCCACGCTAATCAACAACGTACCGACCGCACGCGTGTTCGATGAAATGCTGAAGCTATTGATGAGCGGTCATGCGCTGGCTTGTTTGCAACAACTCCGAAAAGAAGGTTTGCATCACGGTTTGCTGCCCTTACTGGACGTGGTGCTAGAACAGCCAATGGGGGAAAAGTTTGTCACCCTGGCGCTCGCCAATACCGACCAGCGCGTACTGCAAGGCAAACCGGTATCTCCCGGCTTCCTTTTCGCATCGTTGCTATGGCATCAGGTGCTGGAAAAATGGACGGCCTATCAGGCGACGGGAGAATTTCCTATTCCTGCATTGCACTTAGCGGCGGACGACGTGCTTAACGCACAAACCGACAAGTTGGCACTGCAACGCAAAATTGCGTCGGACATGCGCGATATCTGGGCCATGCAGCCGCGCTTTGAGCGCCGCGTCGGCAAAGCGCCCTACAAGTTGCTGGAGCATATCCGACTGCGTGCCGGTTATGACTTTCTGCTGTTACGTTGCGCCTCGGGCGAACTGAATAGCGAACTCGGCGAATGGTGGACCGCTTTTATGGAAGCCGACGGCAGCGGTCGCGAGCTTTTGCTGGCACAGAAGCCAAAACTGGCCAACGAAGGGCCGCCGCCAAAAAAACGTGCGCGTCGGCGTAGCCCGCGTAGCACCAGTGGCCCCGGTACCAGTGGCAACAGCAACGACACACAAGATGGCGCGTAACGATGGTTGAGGCACCAAGCGTCACCGCCTATATCGGTATCGGTGCGAATTTAGGCGATGCACAGGGACAAGTAATCAGTGCAATAGTGCAACTTGGCGCGTTACCGCAAACCACATTAAGCGCCCAGTCCAGCCTGTTTCGCACTGCGCCGATTGCGTCCAGCGGCGATGATTATGTCAACGCGGTAGTGCGTCTCGACACCCAACTTGGGCCCCATGCGCTGCTGCAAGCACTGCAAGATATCGAACAACGGTTTGGCCGGGAACGTCCCTATCCCAATGCGCCGCGCACACTGGATCTTGACCTGTTGTTATACGGGACGATGACGATAGACGATGCTACATTGACCGTACCGCACCCGCGCATGATGCTACGCGCGTTTGTATTAATTCCGTTGCTACAGATCGATCCGTTTATTACCGTTCCCGGACAGGGCGATGCGCATCAATTTGTCCCGCAAATAGACGATCAGGCAATCGCTAAAATATAACAATTTTTCTTTTAGGCAACCTTTGCACACAATTCGCATCGATATAAAGCCTATGCCGGAAAGCGTTTACACTACGATCAGCGTTAATATTTTTTCGTGATTGCAGAATTTTCGCACCCGACGCGCTCCGCGATTATGGCGTGAGGATGAAGGCTTTAACATTGATGCCGCTCAGCAACGTTACCTGCGAATTGCCCCTTAATCGAAACCACTTTATCGTCCGACTATGAATCTACATAATTACAGGTACGTCGTTGTTGAAGGCCCTATCGGGGTCGGCAAAACAACCTTGACCCAAAAAATAGCTACGCATATGGGCGCGCAGGTGTTGCTGGAACAGCCGGAAAGTAACCCTTTTCTGGAGAAGTTCTATGCCGACCCGGCGCGCTATGCGCTATCGACGCAGATGTTTTTCCTATTAAAGCGCATCAATCAATTGCGCAGTCTGGCGCAAGGCGAAATGTTCGAGGCAACAACTGCGGTTGCGGCAGATTTCTTGCTCGATAAAGATCCGATCTTCGCGAACCTGACGCTCGCAAATGACGAGCTTAAATTGTATCAACAACTTTACGATCAGTTGCGACCCCAAGTGCTGTCACCGGACCTGGTGATTTATCTGCAGGCTGAGCCCGGAACGCTCCTGGAGCGTATCAAAAAACGCGGCATCCCGATGGAAGCTGGAATTACCCCAGAGTATCTGAAGCGCTTATGTGAAAGCTATAGTCGGTTCTTTTACGACTACGAAGCCGCGCCGTTACTGATCGTGAATAACGAACATATGGATTTATCCGGCAGCGATGCCGATTTTGACTTACTACTGGCGCGCATTGATAGCATGCGCGGCAAGCGTGAATTTTTTAATCGCGGAGAATAAAGATGGCAGGTTATTTGCAGGGAGACACACCTCCAGCGTCGCAGGTACGCACCAAACCGGTCACGATCCCGGCGTTGCAGACCATGCGTACAAAAGGTGAAAAAATTACCATGCTGACTTGCTACGATGCTAGTTTTACGGCATTGCTGGACCGTTGCGGCATCGACACAATATTGGTGGGCGATTCACTCGGGATGGTATGTCAGGGGCATTCTTCAACGCTTCCGGTATCGGTGCAGGACATCGCCTATCACACCGCCAGTGTCAGTCGCGCTAAACCCACCGCTTTGATACTCGCCGATTTACCGTTCGGGAGCTATGGCACCCCGGAGATGGCATTTACCAACGCAGTGCAACTGATGCAGGCTGGCGCACAAATGGTCAAACTGGAAGGCGGTGCCTGGTTGGCACCCACCGTTCGGTTTTTGATTGAACGCGGGATTCCGATATGCGCGCATCTGGGCCTCACTCCGCAATCGGTGCATCAGTTGGGCGGGTACAAAGTACAAGGTAAAACTACCGAGGCAGTCGAGCAAATTAAAGCGGACGCGTTGGCTTTGCAGGCGGCCGGTGCCAGCATGGTGGTGCTGGAAGCCATTCCTGCCACGCTGGGCAAAGAACTGACCGCGCTGTTGACGATGCTTACTATCGGTATCGGCGCAGGGCCTGACTGCGCTGGACAGGTATTAGTGCTGCACGACTTGCTGGGAGTTTTTCCAGGGCACAAGGCCCGTTTCGTCAAAGATTTTATGGAAGGCAAACCAAACATTGACGCCGCTATCAAAGCTTATATTGCGGCGGTGAAGGACACATCGTTTCCTGGGCCGGAACATTGCTTCTAAAGACGACGTTTCAACATCATCCTAAAAACAAAAATCCCCAATGGCTTCTGACCGATTGGGGATTTTTTGCCATCATCAGAGATATAAAGTAACAGGTGGACCGAACCGATATCCCCGGAAGTAGATTAGAAAGCCTTCCAGGTTCTTGGGGCACCATTTTTAGCCGACGACACCTCGTGCATCCGGCGTACTCTATCGGCAATCAACTTTAGTCGTAACGCTTAAGACTGCAAGCCATCGCTTTTGGCAAATCATCCGGTTTGCTGGCGGTTACCCCTAAATCGCGCAACAAGCCATCCTGCAAGCCGTAAACCCAACTATGGATAGTCAGTTCCTGCCCGCGTTCCCATGCATCCTGCACGATTGTAGTTTGGCAGATGTTCGACACCTGTTCCATCGAGTTAAGTTCGCACAAGCGATCATGGCGTATCTGTTCGGACAACGCTTCTCCGAGATACCGCTCATGCTTTTGATGAACGTCCTGCACATGGCGCAACCAGTTGTCAGCCAGCCCGACGCGGCGTTTAGTGAGCGCAGCATGCACGCCCGAGCAGCCATAATGACCGACGACAAATACATGCTTCACTTTCAATACATCGACTGCAAATTGCAGGACTGACAAACAGTTCAAATCGCTATGTGCCACAACGTTGGCAATATTCCGATGCACGAATAATTCACCGGGTCGCAGACCCAGTAATTCGTTTGCAGGAACCCGACTATCAGAACAACCGATCCAGAAATAATCTGGAGATTGTTGTGCCGCCAGAGTCTTAAAAAACGTAGGTTCCCGTGCCGTCATCGCGGCAGCCCATTTTCGGTTGCTTTCAAAAAGCTGTTCCCGGGTCAGGACATTTTTGTGCTCTATCATTGTTTTCCATTCAGAGAAGCGCGCAATCGCCATGATTATATTAATAGCTCATGTAAATCCGCATGAACGCCATTTTATCTAAAATGCGGTTGGATTTTTATTTTTTTCATATTGGCAAGCATCATTGAGACGAGAAACCTCGGTCAAGACATTATAAGCCCCATAAAAAAGCCGCGGATCAGTCTCGATCAGCGGCTTTTGTCGATTTGGCAACATCTACAATTTAACGCACGATTTTTCTGGCTCGTGCTTAATCGAAGAATTCCTTAACCTTATCTTTCCACGATTTGCTTTGCGGATTGTGTTTAGCACCACCTTCGGTCGTCAACTCGTCAAATTCGCGCAAAAGATCCTTTTGACGCTCGCTCAATTTAACGGGTGTTTCGACCACTACATGGCAAAACAAGTCGCCAGCGTAGCCTGAACGTACGCCTTTTATCCCCTTGCTGCGCAAACGGAACGTCTTGCTGGACTGCGTGCCTTCCGGAATCGTAAACGAGACTTTGCCATTGAGCGTCGGTACCTCAATTTCGCCACCTAAAGCCGCCTTGGCAAATGAGATCGGCATTTCGCAATGCAAATCGTCACCATCACGCTGAAATACACCGTGTTGCTTGATGTGAATTTCAACGTATAAGTCGCCCGGAGGGCCGCCGTTGGTGCCCGGCTCGCCGTTACCGGAGGACCGAATGCGCATACCGTCGTCAATCCCTTCAGGTATTTTTACCTCAAGCGTCTTGTTACGTTTGATGCGTCCTGCGCCCGCGCAAGTTGCACAGGCCTCGGCAATTACTTTACCGCTTCCATGACACTTAGGGCATGTTTGCTGGATACTGAAAAATCCTTGCTGCATCCGCACCTGCCCATGACCGCCACAAGTCGAGCAGGTGACCGGCTCAGTGCCGGGCTTGGCACCACTGCCATGACACGGTTCACACGCATCCCACGAAGGCACCCGAATAGTGGTGTCGAAGCCGTGCGCTGCCTGCTCCAGTGTAATTTCAAGGTTGTAGCGCAAGTCCGCGCCGCGATACACCTGAGGACCAGCACCACGACCGCCGCGTGCCGCGCCGCCGCCTCCAAATATGTCCCCAAAGATGTCGCCAAAAGCATCGGCAAAACCGCCGCCATTGCTACCGCCACCGCCGCCGCCCATGTTTGGATCAACACCGGCATGACCGTAACGGTCATAGGCCTCACGTTTTTGGGGGTCCGATAGCATCTCGTAGGCTTCTTTGCCTTCTTTGAATTTATCTTCCGCACCTTTACTATCCGGATTACGGTCCGGATGGTGCTTCATCGCGAGTTTGCGGTACGACTTCTTGATTTCTTCATCAGAAGCGTTTTTCGCAACTCCCAGAATTTCGTAAAAATCACGTTTCGCCATGTTTTGGCACCTAACTTATTGTATAAGAACACGTTTGCCGAATGCTACGCGTTGCGGTTAATCGGTTACTAACCAGTGCGGTTTATGACCAGACCAGACCAGACCAGAGCCAGGGCCAGCGCCAGCGCTTAACTTTTGCGCCTGACCCCTTTGCCTTTACGCCCCTGAAATAACTTTCTCAGCGCTCTCGTCCTTACATCATCGATCATTTGACGACCCGGATATTCCGGTCCGACTACGCAACCCCGGGACCAAAATAACCCTCCGCATGCAGCGACACGGCATTTTGTTCTAAGCGAAAACGCCGAACAGAGCTAAAAGCTTTGTCCGGCGCGTCAATGCAGCACTTTGGAAAAAGTCCAAGGCACTGCCCGGACGGGTTTTACTTATCTTTTACTTCTTTAAAGTCGGCATCAACGACGTCGTCTTCTTTCGGCTTGCTTTCCGATGCACCAGGCGCGGCGCTTTCAGCACCGCCGGCAGCGGCTTGCTTCGCTTGCATGTCGGCATACATCTTTTCACCAAGCTTTTGCGCTGCGGTGCTTAATGCTGCTGATTTATTGTCGATGGCGGCTTTATCGCTGCCCTTCAACACTTCTTCCAGCTCCTTGATCGCCGCTTCGATACTTTCTTTCTCAGCCGCTTCCAGCTTATCGCCGTATTCAGCCAGTGACTTGCGAGTTGAATGGACTAACGCGTCACCCTGGTTATGCGTTTCGGCTAGTTCTTTCAAGCGCTTGTCGTCTTCCGCGTTCAATTCCGCATCGCGCACCATTTTTTGGATCTCATCTTCGGTCAAACCAGAGTTTGCCTTAATGGTGATCTTGTTTTCTTTGCCTGTTGCTTTGTCTTTAGCGCCGACGTGCAAGATACCGTTTGCGTCGATATCAAAGGTGACTTCGATCTGCGGTGTACCGCGTGATGCTGGCGGGATACCTTCAAGATTGAACTCGCCCAAGCCTTTATTACCGGCTGCCATCTCGCGCTCGCCCTGAAACACTTTGATCGTCACGGCTGGCTGATTATCATCGGCAGTCGAGAATACCTGGCTGAACTTGGTAGGAATAGTCGTGTTTTTCTTGATCATCTTGGTCATCACGCCACCCATCGTCTCGATACCGAGCGACAGAGGAGTAACGTCTAGCAGCAACAAGTCCTTACGATCGCCGGACAAGACCGAGCCCTGAATCGCTGCACCGACGGCAACCGCTTCGTCCGGATTGACGTCTTTACGTGCATCTTTGCCGAAGAATTCTTTAACCTTTTCTTGTACCTTAGGCATACGTGTCATACCGCCGACCAAAATGATGTCGTCAATGTCGGTAACTTTAACGCCAGCATCCTGAATCGCGATACGGCATGGTGCGATGGTCTTCTCGATCAATTCTTCGACCAAAGACTCTAGCTTGGCGCGTGTCATCTTCATTGTCAGATGCACGGGTGCGCCGTTGGCCATGGCAATGTACGGCTCGTTGATTTCAGTCTGTTGCGACGACGACAATTCAATCTTGGCGCGCTCCGCAGAGGCTTTGATACGTTGCAACGCAATCGCATCTTTACCCAGGTCGATACCGTTAACTTTCTTAAATTCTTCCAGGATGTAATCGATCATGCGTTGGTCGAAATCTTCACCGCCCAGGAATGTATCACCGTTAGTCGACAACACTTCAAATTGCATTTCGCCATCGACATCAGCGATTTCAATGATAGAGATGTCGAAAGTACCGCCACCCAAGTCATAGACAGCAATCTTGCGATCGCCTTTTTCAGTCTTGTCCAGGCCGAACGCCAACGCTGCTGCGGTTGGCTCGTTAATGATACGTTTAACGTCCAGACCGGCGATACGGCCAGCGTCTTTGGTTGCCTGACGTTGGGCGTCATTAAAGTACGCAGGAACGGTAATGACTGCTTCTGTGACTTCTTCGCCGAGGTAGTCTTCAGCGGTCTTCTTCATTTTGCGCAATACTTCTGCAGCGATTTGTTGCGGGGCCAGTTTTTTGTCGCGCACGGCAATCCATGCGTCGCCGTTGTCGGCTTTAGTGATCTCGTAAGGCATCAATGAGATGTCTTTTTGTACTTCTTTTTCGTCGAATTTGCGACCGATCAGACGCTTGGTTGCGTATAGCGTGTTTTTTGGGTTAGTAACGGCCTGACGTTTAGCAGGCGCGCCAACCAAGATCTCGCCATCTTCCTGATAAGCAATAACGGATGGTGTGGTGCGCACGCCTTCCGAATTTTCGATAACCTTAGGCTTGCCGCCTTCCATGATGGAAACGCAAGAATTGGTGGTACCGAGATCAATACCGATAATTTTACCCATGATGCAGTCCTTTACTAAATTTGTTTAATTTTGATATGCTAAATATTGGGAGAAAAATCACGCTTTCAAGCCTTTTCAGGTGTAAATAAGCATCTATTTTTTGATTTTCACGCTGTTTTAATGCTCATTCAGCTTTCATTTACCCACTCTGGCTTGTGACACCTTACTTGCTCTGCGCGACCGTCACCAATGCTGGACGTAACAAACGGTCCGAAATCATATAGCCTTTTTGTAAAACGCTGACAACCGTATTGGCTTCTTGCTCTGCTGGCACCATCGAAATCGCTTGATGCTTCATCGGATCCAGGCGCTCGCCCGATGCTGGTGCGATTTCTAATAAACGGTTCTTGTCAAACGCGGCTACCAATTGCTTCAACGTCATTTCTACGCCTTCTTTCAATGACTCAATCGATGGCGTTTCTAGCTTTATGGCGATTTCCAGACTATCTTTGACCGGGACCATTGCTTCAGCAAAATTCTCAATCGCAAATTTGCTGGCACGGGCGATATCTTCTTGCGCTCTGCGACGCACGTTCTCGGTGTCTGCCTTAGCGCGCAGGTATGCATCCTGCAGTTCCGCGATCTTGGCTTGCGCTTGCGCCAGTTCGATTTCCAGAGGTGACTCGGGTATCACCGCAGCTTGTTCCTGGGCGACGGTGCTCTCGTTTTCAACTTGTGCGGTCTGCTTTTCCATATCTTCCATTCCAAAATCTCCAGCAAAAAATTAATGTCTAAATAAGGTTTTTAACTATTTCGGGCGATTATATTGCGTTGCATTAATAACACCAATGAATGCCGCGAATCAATGCACACGACCCGACCATCGTGCGAGCGCAAGCTACGGGCGAGGTCCTGCGAATTGTTGCGTAGATAATACACAGGTTAAAACACTGGTAACTTACGATTCATAGATCTTATCGAGGCTATTCCTGTCTATGTTTAGCCAAATGGGGATATCCCCTACATTTACAAGGGGTTTACTCGACGTCCAAACACGCGCAGCAACAATTTGTTTCATATTTTACCGCTTAAGGTTTGCTGCAACGCGGCACGAGATTTATGATTTGCTTACTGCTTTAATTTATAAAAATTTAAGACGGTTTAATAACCTTAAGGATTTTATAGGTGATCATCATGAAACTGTCTCTTATTTCCGCCCTTACGCTGGTATATATCACTCTAGCCGCTGGATGGATCAGTTATTCCCATTTGGTAGCCCTGTACTAATATACTTAGCCGCCAGAGAGCCGCGAACACGATGGAAGATAGCTTGTAGCGAAATCTATCTGTTCGCGCCCGACCAATCTCGGGAGCGCAGTTTTCTCGCCATTTACAATACGTTCGTTATATTAGAGGTGACGATTTTTGTTGCCGCGTCACCCCCTCACCGAACTTAATCAACTCCTTTATTGCATCTACGCTTGGATGTGCGTCGCATTTGCTTCGATTCAGCCCTTACACCGTTGCTCCCACCCGCATAGCCTCTTCCTTCTGTACTTTTTCCTGTAATTTTTGCTCTGCAACGTCGCTTGGACTCAAAAGTGTCGGCCAGCCGATTAGTTGCTCCTCTACCACAGTGGAAAGTCCTTTGATCCAATCCACAGACTCGTTCAAGCATGGAATCAGATAAAACTCCTTGCCGCCGGCCTTCAGGAAATCGGCCTTTGCTTCCATTCCAATTTCTTCCAGCGTTTCCAGGCAATCACTGGTAAAGCCCGGGCACATCACGTCCACCCGAGCGACGCCTTGTTTAGCCAGTTTTTCCAGAGTGGGCGCGGTGTAAGGTTGCAGCCATTCTGCTTTACCAAAACGGGACTGAAACGTGACCATGTATTGTTCCTGCGACAGGTCGAGAGCGTGCGCAAGCAAGCGTGCCGTTTTATAACATTCGCAGTGATATGGATCACCTAGCAACAGAGTGCGCTTGGGCACACCATGAAAGCTCATCACTAACTTATCCGGCATGCCGTTCATTGACCAGTGCGCCAATACTGACTCTTTTAATGCCTCGATATAAGCTCGATGATCGTGATAATGCTTTATCAGGCGCAATTCCGGGACATTGCGCACCGCGGCAAAATGGCTAAAAACCGCATCAAAAATAGAGGCGGTCGTGGTCGCCGAATACTGCGGATAAGCGGGCACTATCAGCACGCGATCACAACCATCTGTTTTTAATTGATCCAGCACAGACGACACCGACGGGTTGCCATACCGCATGGCGTAGACCACCTGCACCTTATGACCGCGATGCCCCAGATAACCGCGTAATAACGTAGCCTGCTTTTCAGTATGCACTTTGAGCGGCGAACCTTCATTGGTCCAGATCGCCGCGTATTTTTGCGCAGACTTGCCGGAGCGAAACGGCAGAATGATCAAATGCAGAATCAGCCACCAGATCGCTCGCGGAATCTCCACCACGCGGGTATCCGAAAGAAACTCTTTCAGATAGCGGCGCACGGCGCTGGAGGTTGGCGCGTCCGGCGTTCCCAGGTTAACAAGTACAACCGCCGTTTTGGGCGTGGTGCCATGTACGAAAGGCGGCTCTTTACGAAAGCTCATGCGAAGTTCCTAAAAAATAATCGCGACATGCGGATGCACGCGATTTTGACAGTTCAAGGTGCCGGGTGGTGCAAGGCCGACCATCCGGTAGTGCGGCATGTCCAGCGGCTTGTCCGGCCCGGCATAAAAGTAAAGTAAAAAATGTCCGATAAGCGGATTATTCGTGTCCTCGACGGATCGTGGTAACTTAGGAGCAACTTGATGCAATTAGCGGCAACTTAACAGTGTAATAGTGGTGAAACTCCAGGGGGTTTCTGGTGTTGCATTTTATGATGCGAGCAACTCGCGTGCGTGCTTGCGGGTCGTCGCTGTAATTTCCAGTCCGCCCAGCATTCGGGCGATTTCTTCCACACGGCCTTTAGTATCCAACCCATCAATTGCCGACACCGTTTTGTTTGCCACGCTTTGTTTACTGACCTGAAAATGCTGATTTGCCTGACTGGCGACCTGTGCCAAATGGGTCACGCACAATACCTGCCGGGCTTGGCCGAGACGTTTGAGCAAACGCCCCACTACCTCTGCAACACCACCGCCAATACCGCTATCAACCTCATCAAAAATCAACGTAGGTGTGGCGGTCGCGCTAGAGGTAATCACCGAGATTGCCAGCGCGATCCGCGCCAGTTCACCGCCCGAAGCCACTTTTGCCAATGGCCGCGGCGCTACCCCAGCATGACCTGCGACCAAAAATTCAACCTGCTCGATCCCATATATGGCCGGATCACAAGGATTTAAGGCGACCACAAAACGACCGCCGCTCATACTCAGCTCTTGCATTGCTGCGGTGACGAGATTAGTCAGGCCTTTGGCTGCCTTAAGACGGGCCTTTGAGAGTTTTTGCGCCAGTCCGAGATAGATCGCCTTCAGCTTTTCTTCTTGCGCACGCAACGCGTCCAGATCACTGGCATCGGCCAACTGCTGTAATTGGGCTGAGAGTGTCAACAATTCACGTGGGATAGCGTCAGGCTCCAACCGAAACTTGCGCGAAGCTGAGTGAATCGCCTCTAACCTGCGATCCACTTCATGCAACCGTGCGGGATCCAGTTCGACCCGGCTTAAATAGTCATTCAGGGCGTACACGGCCTCTTGCAGCTGAATGCGCGCGGGTTCCAATGCTTCAAGAACCGGCTTCAAATTAGCATCTACGTCAACTAATTTACCGATCTTGATATTCAAACTCGATAGCTGCGATAACATCGGCGCGTCCGCTTCAGAGATCAGATTTAACGCTTCCTGCGCGCCTTCGATCAGGCTTGCTGCATGCGACAAGCGACTATGCTCGTTGGTAATCTCGTCCCACTCGCCGGGTTTCACGGCAAGCTTTTCCAGTTCGCTAACCTGCCACTCAAGACGCTCCCGTTCCAGCAATACATTTTTGGCATTAGTCTCAAACTCTTGGCGCTGGCGCGATAATGCGCGCCAATTTTTATACGCTGCGCCAACGGCCTGCAAATCTTCCTGCAAACCCGCTTGCCCGTCCAATAATAAGCGTTGCGAGTCTGCCTTTAGCAAAGATTGGTGCGCATGCTGTCCATGAATATCGACCAGCATTTCGCCTAGCTCGCGCAATTGTCCGGCGGTTGCGGCGATGCCGTTGATATAGGCCTTGGAGCGCCCTGCATTATCGATTACCCGCCGCAAAAGCACGGCACCGTCTTCGCTGTCGAACTCGTTTCCGGTCAGCCATGCCCTGACCGCTTCGCTGGTATCGATCGGACTGCCTTCGTAGCGATTGGATACTGAAAATTCAGCACTGATATCCGCTTTTGCCGCACCTTCGCGCACCACACTGGCGTCGCCCCGACCGCCCAAGGCCAATGCCAGTGCGTCGATAAGGATGGATTTGCCGGCACCGGTCTCACCAGTGAAAACAGTAAAGCCAGAGGCCAAATCAAGCTCAATGGCATCAACGATAACAAAATCGCGAATGGAAAGGGTGCGCAGCATGGTCGAATGAATTTAGGTGATGGGAAAAATAATCGGTTACAAAGAAAGCGAACACTGAATTGATCGCCTAAGCGCCTGACGAAGTGGCTGAAGCGCAGTGTACTGCAATTGCTCAATGAGGACGCAGGATCGGGGCCCTCGCACTAAGGAGGACTTACGCAAAACCGTCCTCGTAACGGGCTTGCCAATCCTGCCGACGCAGACAGTACGCTAGTACCGGGCCGCGTAAGGTGGCAAGGAAAGCACAACGCCGCCAGGCCAATTTTGCGTAAGTCCTCCTATCGCAAGTGACCGTCTGCGGAGGGATACTCATTCCAATGTAACTTCTGGCGTAGTGTTTCATAGTAACTCCAGCCCGAGGGATGTAAAAAAGTAATAGTATGCTCGGAACGCTGAATGACAATGCGGTCACCCACTTGCAAACTAGTGAGAGACTGCATATCAAAATTAACATTAATTTCACGTCCGTTGACGATCTCAATCACGATTTCACTCGTATCCGGGACCACAATTGGCCGATTTGACAATGCATGCGGCGCAATCGGTACTAACAAAATGCCAGTCAGCGACGGATGCAGTAACGGGCCGCCAGCTGATAGCGCGTAGGCGGTAGACCCGGTCGGCGTCGATACGATCAGGCCATCTGAGCGCTGGTTATACATAAAGCGACCATCAACATCTACCCGCAACTCTGCCATGCCGGAGGTTCCCCCCCGTGAGACGACGATGTCGTTAAACGCAAGGGCACTAAAAATAACCACGTCGTCGCGCTTAACCACACCTTGCAATAAAGTACGACGCTCGGACTCGGCGTTGCCGTCCAGCATTTCGGCCAGGACCGGCAGCATCCGCTCCAGAGAAATATCGGTCATGAATCCAAGACGGCCTTGATTGATACCAATGAGAGGCACGTTATAGGGTGCCAAATGTCGGGCGATTCCCAACATAGTACCGTCACCGCCGACAATAATCGCGGCGTCAGCCTGCTCGCCGATCTGCTCCGGCGTCATGGCCTCAAACCCCTTCAGCGCAATGTTTTGGGCCGTCTCGGCCTCGAACACCACCTTGTGTCCGCGCACTTGCAGAAAGTCGGCAACCTCAGTTAATGACTCATCAATACCGACGGCAAAGTACTTGCCCACAATCGCGATGGTTTTGGGCAAACACGGTTGATTCTTTGAACGAGATAAATTTATAGGCCACATGCTGGCGATTAGACCATAATTTAGGTGTCCATTACAGTTTCTCAAGAGTATACCCGTCGATTGCCATGAATAATTTTGCCAGCCATCCCCGTTCGCCTACCGCTAACCCCGTCAAAGCCGTTCTGTTTGATCTGGACGATACTCTCTGGCCCATCATGCCGGTATTAATCCGCGCCGAGCAATTGCTCTTCGAATGGCTGGGTCAACACGCGCCCGCCGTCTCCCAAAATTTCAGCATTGATAGTCTGCGTCAACGGCGGCAGGCATTGCGCCAGACCAATCCGCTCTTCATAATCGATCTGTCCGCTTTGCGCCGTGCCGGACTAACCGAAGCGTTTAATAGTGTTGGTGAAGATTGCAGCAAAATCGATGCCGCGATGGCGCTGTTTGCCGAGGCCAGGCACGCTGTGACGCCGTTTGAGGATGTCAGCCCGGTGTTGTCACGACTCAAACAGCATTTCTTGCTTGGCTCAGTATCAAACGGTTTTGCAGACTTGGACACCATCGGTCTGTCTCACCATTTTAAAGTGTCCATCGCGGCACATAGTTTCGGCTACGCTAAGCCTGATCCCTGCATTTTCCACGCGGCCTGCAAGATGCTTCATGTCCAACCTGAAGAAGCAGTTTATGTGGGCGACGATCCGTTGCTAGACGTGGTCGCTGCCCGGGAGGCAGGCTTGCGCAGCGTGTGGATTAACCGATTTAATCGGGTGTTACCGCCAGGCATAACCCCCGACACGCAGTGCACCAATTTGCATGAACTCGAAACTTGGCTGCATTTGCAAGCGGCACAGGTGTAACTCATTGCACTCAAATAGCTGAAAGCGCAGAAAATTAGCGCAAACCCGGTGCGTTCGTGCGATTTAGCGAGCGGATACGGGTAGAAATGATAACGCCTGTGTAGGCGCGATGCGATTTAACAGTGTATAAATACATTTATAAAAGGCCAGCAAACGTGTCGGCCTTTGCAAAACCAAACCCCATGCATCTTGATACCCGTGCTCAAACTCTTCTAAAAGCTCTCGTCGAGCGTTATATCGCTGACGGTCAGCCCGTAGGATCGCGCGCTCTGTCTAAAATTTCCGGACTGGAATTATCACCCGCGACTATTCGCAATATTATGGCGGACCTAGAAGCCATGGGTTTTGTTGCCAGCCCCCATACCTCTGCCGGTCGCGTGCCTACGCCGCGCGGATATCGCGTTTTTGTCGATACCTTGTTGACCGTGCAGCCAATAGATGAGGGCGCGCTTGAGTCCAGAATGCAATCACGCCTGCAGAGTAACTCTCCGCAAAAAATTATTGCCAATGCGGCGCAGGTGCTGTCATCGCTGTCTCAATTTGCGGGAGTGGTGCTGACGCCGCGCCGTGAATCGATATTTCAGCAAATTGAGTTTTTGCGACTATCTGAAAAACGGATTCTGTTAGTCATCGTCAGTCCTGGTGGGGATGTGCAAAATCGGTTATTGCTTACCGATGTTGATTACACGCCATCACAGTTGATACAGGCGGCTAATTTTATTAATCAAAATTACGGCGGTCATAGTATCGACGACGTTCGACTCAGATTGCAGACTGAAGTGCATAAATTACGAGATGATATGAATCGCTTGATGCTTGCGGCGGTTGAGCTCGGGAGTGAGGCAATGACGGATGATGCGGACGGTGTGGTTATTTCAGGCGAACGGAATCTGCTTAGCGTTACTGATCTGTCGTCGAATATGACTTCGCTGCGCAAGTTGTTTGAGATGTTTGAGCAAAAAACTACTTTGATGCGGTTGCTGGATATTTCTGGTAAAGCGACGGGTGTGCAAATTTTTATTGGCGGGGAGTCGCAGTTGGTGCCGATGGAGGAGATGAGTGTTGTTACTGCCCCGTATGAGGTGAATGGGAAGATTGTTGGGACGCTTGGGGTTATTGGGCCTACGCGGATGGCATATCAGAGGGTGATTCCGATTGTGGATATTACTGCTAAGTTGTTGTCTAACGCTTTGAGTCAGAGTTGATTTATGGATCTATTAGGTGATAATTAATCCTATTAAATTAGCTTCTTAGTAAGTTTTATCGGGATGGTTCGGTTGATCGATAACTGACCCTGTTACTGCTCCGTGGATGCTGGTCGGGGGCGGCCCGACACCCGGTCGCTTTCTTTGCTTGGCTAGGCGCCCCCCCAAAAAAGTAACCAAAAAAGGCGACCGCAGAGACGTTGCCCCCCGTTGACGGGTCCCCGATTATTTTGACTATCAGTCGGGTCGAAATAGCAACCCGCCTTCGGCTCAGACATGTATTCCGACAATTCCCGACTGACAGCCGAAACAACCCGCAACGCCTATGACGGGGTAGGTCAACTTCAACGGCAGTTTCAACAGGAAGGTCAAGGTCAAGTGCAACTGCAACTGCAACTGCGTTGATGGTTGTGCCGGATTTAGTTTTGAACGAGCGCCGTGTGCAACGCTCATTTCACGAGCCGTTCATGTTTTATGTGATCCGGTCACGCTAAAAGTAAACTGCCTTATTTTTTTATGCAGTTCCGGCAATGACCGTACAACGCTAACGCGTGGTCCGCTATCTCGAAACCGCGTTCGATTGCTACGGCTTTTTGGCGCACTTCAATTTCTTCGTCGTAAAATTCTTCGACCAGACCGCATACCAGGCACACTAAATGGTCGTGGTGGGAGCCTTCGTTTAGCTCAAAGACGGCCTTGCCGGTTTCAAAATGATTACGTTGTAGCAGGCCAGCTTGCTCGAATTGGGTTAGTACGCGGTAGACGGTTGCTAAACCGACATCAAGACTTTCGGAAAGCAAAATTTTGTACACGTCCTCTGCGCTGAGATGGCGAACCTCGCTATTCTGGAAAATTTCGAGAATTTTAAGGCGGGGCAAGGTGGCTTTTAGGCCGCTGGCTTTTAGTTCGGATGGATTGTTAGGCATGTTTACGTCGCAAATGGATGATCTGCTTTATCATATAGCGTTTTAGCACAATTGCTCAATCAATTGAGATCCTTATGCGAATGTTGCTCTCCTGTACTACACGCACTACCGCTCTGACGGTTGCCGCTTTATCCGTGGCATTGCTGGCCGGTTGTGCGTCTAAAAATCCCCTTATCGATGGTTTGCCCGCCGCTACCGGCACGGACAAACCCTACGCCACCACTACCATGCCGACGTCTGCCACGCCGGACGCCGGTGTTCAAACGGTAAAAAATCCGCGTTTTTTCGGTATCTTTTCCCCTTACCGGATCAACATACAGCAGGGTAATTTTGTTTCTAAAGAAATGATCTCCCAAGTGAAGGTTGGCATGACCACTGAGCAAGTCTCCTTTGCTCTTGGCACACCTTTAGTGGCGGATATATTCCACGCGAATCGCTGGGATTATGTATTTCGTTTGCAAAAAGGCAATGGCGAAGTCACATCGAGCCGTGTCAGTGTTTTCTTCAAGGACAATCTTGTGACGCAAGTTGACGGTGGCGACCTGCCAACGGAAGCTGATTATCTGGCACGTATTTCTGGCGGAAAAAAAGAAGCCAAAAAAGCCACGAATGATAGCGGCATTGCGAAGGATGCGCCTTCACCTCCGGCTGCGGCCCCGACAAAATAATCCGCCTGTCTTTTCCGTCTTTCTTTTTCGTCTTTCTTAACCGTCTAAATTGCTAACATTGAATCAAATACGATGAATCAAATGAAAATTGCCGTCGCTGGCGCGTCCGGTCGCATGGGCCATATGCTGATTGAAGCCATTCAAAACGCTGAAGACGCCGTTTTGACCGGCGCTCTGGATGTTCCGACTGCGCCGGGCGTGGGCACTGATGCCGCCGCTTTTTTGGGTAAGCCCGCTGGCGTGACAATCACATCCGATCTGACCGCAGCCCTGGCCGATGCCGACTATCTGATTGATTTTACCCGGCCCGAAGGCACGCTCAAGCATGTCGCATATTGTGCCGAACATGGTATCAAGGTCATCATCGGCACCACCGGCTTTGACGACGAAGGTAAGGCAGCCATCGCTGAAGCCGCAAAAAAAACCGCCATTCTGTTCGCACCGAACATGAGTGTTGGTGTCAATGTCACCATGAAATTGCTGGAAATGGCTGCGAAGAGTTTCTCTCAAGGCTATGACATTGAAATCATCGAAGCCCATCATCGCCATAAAGTGGACGCGCCCTCCGGCACCGCCCTCAAGATGGGAGAAGTGATTGCCGACGCACTGGGTCGCAAGCTTGCCGACGTTGCGGTATTTTCGCGGGAAGGCGTTACCGGCGTACGCGATCCATCTTCCATCGGCTTTGCGACAATCCGGGGCGGTGATATTGTCGGCGACCATACGGTGCTGTTTGCAGGCGACGGTGAACGGGTTGAAATCACGCACAAGTCGTCCAGTCGCGTAACCTACGCCCACGGCAGTATGCGTGCGGCACGCTTCCTCAGCGATAAAGCTACCGGCCTGTACGACATGCAGGATGTGCTGGGCTTAAGCTGAATTAGCGACATTCGATTAGCGGAATATTTTATAAATCAGGACGGTCAGCACCGGGTGCTGAATGCTCGCGGTCGTATCTGCGCCGCGCAGCAGGTTCCGAAAGAAGTCTAATGTAATAAATTGTTGCTGATTAATGATCTGGGCCTAAAGATCGTTATGCTGCCCTCTCACACTCCGGATCAATGACATGAATGACAACCTCGGGTTCGCCCACTACTGGTCGCAAGGCGACGCTGTCTCACATGCCGTCGCTTATATGCTATTGCTAATGTCCCTGATTAGCTGGTATTACATCCTCTCTAAAAGCTTGAGTTCCTGGCGCATTCGGCGCAGTTCCTCCGCGTTGGACGGCTTTTGGCAAGCGCCCACATTGAATGATGCGATCGCCGTCATTAAGCCCCTCGATACCGAAAACGTCTATGCACCATTGGCCATTCAGGCAGCCGATGCCGCGGGAATCAGGTCTCCGATGGCTAGCAAACAAGCGTCTTCGCTCAATGCCGGAACCGACCTTGGCGAACTCATCACACGGACGTTACGACGCGAGATCAATCGCGTTTCATCACGACTTGAAAGCGGATTGACATTGCTGGCCTCGGTTGGCTCGACCGCCCCTTTTGTCGGTTTATTTGGTACCGTCTGGGGTATTTATCACGCGCTGATGGCGGTTTCCGCTTCGGGCACGGTGCAAATCGACAAAGTGGCCGGACCGGTTGGGGAAGCGTTGATCATGACCGCGCTGGGCTTGGTCGTCGCCATTCCTGCGGTGCTTTCGTACAATGCATTCACCCGCGTCAATCGGGTTACACTGGCGGAACTGGACGCATTCGCCCATGACTTGCACGCCTATTTAACGACTGGTAGTCGGGTCGGCAAATAACCAGGCCGAAAAACCTTACCTATGTATCTTTATTTAAGTAGGTTACTTTACTGTAGATGACGTATTCGGTATTTCACTCGCGTGACTTTTTTAAGCAATTTACCTCAACGCACTTTTAAAGCCGGAAACCAACATGTCATTTGGTGGATTTAACGACAATCAGCATTCAGCGCCGATGGCGGATATCAACATCACCCCGATGGTCGACGTGATGCTGGTGCTGCTGGTGATCTTTATCATCACGGCACCGCTATTTACGCACGCGGTCAAGGTAAACCTGCCGACCGCGCAATCGGCCCCGGCGCCAGAAAAGCCGGAGACCGTTTCGCTCTCCATCGATCGTGCCGGAAAAATGTTCTGGAATGACGCGCCGGTGGCCGAAGCCGAGTTAACCAGTCGCATCATAGAAGCATCAAAGCAACGACCACAGCCCGAAATACAGTTGCGCGCAGATAAAGACACCCGCTATCAGGTGTTGGCCCAAGTGATGGCGCTGGCGCAAAATAACGGTCTGACCAAACTGGGTTTTGTCACAGATCCAAAAACTACCTCGGCCAAATAAACCTGGCCCCGCACAAGCGCGCTTGGTTCAAGCAGGTCCGCTGACGCAAGTTAGGCCCGATTTAGGCTCCCATAGTTAGATGCGCTGAGTGCTTTTAAAAGTTACCTCGGGGTGTCGCCGGGATTTAGCGACGGGGAAAAGTACGTTTGCCGCCTCTGCGTTCTCCTTGGGTGGCATGCACAAGGCGTACATACGACTCAATATGGCCCGCAATCATTCACTAAATAGCCGCATCGCGGGGCGCATGCAAGTCCGCTGTCGTATGGGGCCACCCGAACCAGTATAATCAACGGTTCGGGGTGGATACACCCATGCTTTCTCACCTTCACCTATTTAGTCCGAACACGCCATGCAAGAAAAATACAACCCGACCGACGTCGAAAAATCGACCCAAGACCATTGGCGCGCCATCGATGCCTATAAGGTCGTTGAACACGCAAAAGACCAGAACGGCGAAGATAAAAAGAAGTTTTACGCCTGTTCCATGCTGCCCTACCCGTCGGGCAAACTGCATATGGGTCACGTCCGCAATTACACCATTAATGACGTGATGTATCGCTACCTGCGCATGAATAACTACAACGTGTTGATGCCGATGGGATGGGATGCGTTCGGGATGCCTGCGGAAAACGCGGCGATGGCCAATAACGTGCCGCCGGCGCAATGGACGTACAGCAATATCGAGCACATGAAAACGCAGATGCAATCAATGGGGCTTGCCATTGACTGGTCGCGCGAGATGACGGCCTGCAAACCCGAGTATTACAAATGGAACCAGTGGATGTTCCTGAAAATGCTCGAAAAAGGCATCATTTACAAAAAAACCGGTACCGTTAACTGGGATCCGATCGATCAGACCGTATTGGCAAATGAACAAGTCATCGATGGTCGCGGCTGGCGTTCGGGCGCGCTGATTGAGAAGCGCGAAATCCCGATGTATTACGCCAAAATCACCGATTACGCTGAAGAACTGCTGGACCACGTTGAAACAAAATTGCCAGGTTGGCCCGAGCGCGTGCGCCTGATGCAAGCCAACTGGATCGGCAAATCGACCGGGGTTCGGTTTGCGTTTCCGCATAAGATTGAAGAAGACGGCAAGCTGATACAAGACGGCAAGCTGTGGGTCTTTACCACCCGCGTGGATACCATCAAAGGCGTCACTTTTTGCGTGGTAGCGCCAGAGCATGCCTTGGCGACATTCGCTGCAAAAACCAATCCTGAACTGGTCGAATTCATCGCCGAGTGCAAAAAAGGCGGCGTTGCCGAAGCCGATATGGCGGTCATGGAAAAGAAAGGTATGCCAACCGGCCTCTACGTTTCTCACCCGTTGACCGGGCAACTGGTTGAGGTATGGGTCGGCAATTACGTGCTGATCACCTACGGCGACGGTGCCGTGATGGGCGTGCCTGCACATGACGAGCGCGACTTCGCTTTCGCGCAAAAATACGTGCTGCCGATTCGCCCGGTCATCTCAGTGGAAGGCAAAACGTACTCGACCGAGACCTGGCATGACTGGTACGCAGACAAACAAAACGGCGTTTGCGTTGACTCCGGCAAATACGATGGCATGCATTTTCAGCAAGCGGTTGATGCCATCGCTGCCGATCTGGACGCGCACGGCCTCGGCGAAAAGAAAATCACCTATCGCTTGCGCGACTGGGGCATCTCGCGCCAACGCTATTGGGGCACACCGATCCCGATCATCCATTGCGAAGACTGCGGCGACGTGCCGGTCCCGGAAAAAGATTTACCCGTGCTGTTACCCGAAGATTGCGTCCCGGATGGCAGCGGCAATCCACTTAACAAGCACGAAAAGTTTCTGCACGTAGATTGCCCGACTTGCGGCAAACCTGCGCGCCGTGAAACCGACACGATGGATACCTTTGTCGATTCGTCCTGGTATTACATGAAATACACCTCGCCCGCTTCTACTGACGCTTCTACCGACGCCATGATCGATGCGCGCAATGATTATTGGATGCCGATGGATCAATACATCGGCGGCATTGAGCATGCGGTATTGCATCTGCTGTACGCGCGCTTCTGGACCAAGGTCATGCGTAATTTTGGCCTGGTTAAGTTTGATGAGCCGTTTACCAATCTGCTGACGCAAGGCATGGTGCTCAACGAGACTTACTATCGCGAAGAAGCCAACGGCAAAAAAATCTGGCATAACCCGGAAGACGTGACATTAACCTTTGATGAAAAGGGCCGTCCGGAAGCCGCGATCCTGAAGACCGACGGCAAGCCGGTGATCATCGGCGGCACTGAAAAAATGTCGAAATCAAAGAATAACGGCATCGATCCGCAAGCCCAGATCGATCAATACGGTGCCGATACTGCGCGCCTATTTACGATGTTTGCGTCGCCACCGGAACAAACATTGGAATGGTCAAACGCTGGCGTCGAAGGTGCCAATCGCTTTTTGCGTCGGGTTTGGAGCTTCAGCCACGCGCAAGCATCGCACATCATTCCGGGGGCGAGTACGCAATTCGGCGATTTGGCTGCGCCTCTCAAAACCTTGCGGCGCGACGTCCACAAGATTTTGCAGCAGGCCGACCATGACTTGAAGCGTATCCAATACAACACCGTGGTTTCTGCCTGCATGAAAATGCTCAACACGCTGGAGGCAGCGAAAGTAGAAACGTCGGCCACCGGCAACGCGGTGTTGACTGAATGCGTATCGATTTTCTTGCGCGTCCTTAATCCTGTGGCACCGCATATTACGCATACACTGTGGCAAGAACTCGGCTTTGCCCAAGTGTACGGTGACATTCTTGACGCCACCTGGCCGCAAGTCGATGCTAAAGCACTGGAACAAAGCGAAATCGAAATGATGATTCAGGTTAACGGCAAACTACGCGGCAGTATCATCGTTGCCAAGGATGCCGATAAAGTCACCGTCGAAGCGCTTGCCCTTGCCCATGAAAATGTGCAAAAGTACCTCGAAGGTGCGCCGAAAAAAGTAATCGTTGTGCCCGGCAAGCTGATTAATATCGTTGCTTAAACTGCGTGTTGAACGGAATCGGCTGTGTTGCAACAGGTTTTTTGCAGCCGATTTTGTCTTGAATTTTGAAACAAGGAATATCTGTATGACGCAAGTTTCCATAAGCCGCCACCCGTTTGTTCGCTGGTCGCTGATCATTGCCCTGACCGCAGTGCTGGCAGCATGCGGCTTTCACCTGCGCGGCTCTGCCAATCTTCCGTTCAAGAAAATCTATCTTGGCAGCGCTACCGGCACAGCTCTTGGGATCGAGCTGAAACGTAATATTCAGGCCAGCGGCACCACTGAAGTTGTCGCTAATGAAAAAGACGCGGACGCGATTATGGACGTGCTGTCACAGACGCAGGAAAAGGTCATTTTGACCTTGAATAGCCAGGGTCGCGCACGTGAATACATGCTTTACTCGCGCTTCTCTTTCCGCCTGAGGGATGCATCACAAAAAGAATTGATGCCAACGACGTTGATTACCCTGAAGCGCGATATCAGCTACAACGAATCGCAAGAGTTGTCCAAAGTAGCTGAAGAAGCACTACTGTATCGCGACATGCAAACGGATCTGGTCCGTCAAATCTTGCGCCGTATGAGTGCGATCAAGCCGTCCTCAACCAGCGATACGACGACCGGGTTGGCACCAGCCATTGAGTCATACCCCTCACCAGCGCCAGCCCAGTCGGTTCCATCGACCAAACCAGCGCAATAACGAGGACTGGCAATGCAACTGCGGATTGACGCGCTTGACACACATCTGGCTAAAACGGTCGCTCCACTGTATGTCATCACCAGTGATGAGCATCTGCTGGCGCTCGAAGCTGCGGATAAAATCCGTAAAAGCGCGCGCGCTAACGGTTGCACCGAGCGCGATGTGCTGACCGTTGATCGAAGCTTTAAATGGGGGGAATTGCAGGCGTCCAATCAGTCGCAATCTCTTTTTGGCGACAAAAAACTGATTGAGCTGCATATTCCAACGGGTAAGCCCGGCAAAGATGGCGGTCAGGCGTTACAGCAATATGCGACGACATTAAACCCGGACAACGTCACCATTATCACGCTGCCCAAGCTTGATTGGGCGACCCAAAAAGCAGCTTGGGTTGGCTCACTCCAGCAAACCGGCGTGTATATTGATATTCCGTTAGTAGAGCGGTCGCAGTTACCAAACTGGATCGGTGTACGCATGGCAGGACAGCAACAAAGCACTGATCGGCAATCGCTTGATTTTATTGCGGATCGGGTCGAGGGCAACCTGCTGGCAGCCCATCAGGAAATCCAGAAACTGGCGTTATTGCATCCCCCGGGCAGACTCACCTTTGAGCAAATTCACGATGCGGTGCTTAATGTTGCACGCTACGATGTATTCAAGTTAAATGAAGCGATGCTGGCCGGCGATGTCGCGCGTCTGGTGCGAATGATTGATGGCCTGAAGGGCGAAGGCGAAGCGCTACCTCTGGTACTCTGGGCTATCGCGGAAGAATGCCGCATTTTATTGAAACTCAAATCAGGCATGGCGCAAGGCCGACCACTGAATGCGTTACTAAAAGAGTATCGTATCTGGGGGCCGCGTGAGCGTTTGATGGAGCCAGCTCTGCGCCGTTTATCGTTGCCTACGCTGGAGGCGGCATTGCAGCAAGCCGCGCAGATAGACAAAATGGTCAAAGGTTTGCGGGCCAAAAAGTTCGCTGGCGATGCCTGGGATGCACTATTGCAATTGGGACTGACGGTCGCACGTTCTTAGCGCTTATCCAAACGACGGTTTTGTTCACTTGAACTTTGAATCTTTTAGCGTGTAACCCTGATTACCTTTCACCGGATCAGACAAACTATAAACATGGATATCCAACAATACATTACCGATGTCGGTCAACGTGCAAGGATTGCATCACGCTTGATGGCGCGCGCCGAAACAGCGACCAAAAACCGGGCATTGACCTTGATCGCTGAAGCAATCCGCCGCGATGCACCTGCGCTGCGTCTGGCAAATCAAAAAGATCTGGATGCCGCCCGCGCTAACGGTCTGGAAGAAGCGATGCTGGATCGTCTGACGCTATCGGATCAGGCCATCGCGACCATGATTGAGGGACTGCAACAGATTGTGACATTAGCTGATCCAATTGGTGAGATTTCAAACATGAAATATCGTCCGACTGGCATTCAGGTTGGACAAATGCGGGTTCCGTTAGGCGTCATCGGGATTATTTATGAAGCGCGTCCGAACGTCACGATTGATGCTGCTGGTCTTTGTATCAAGAGCGGCAATGCAACAATTTTACGCGGCGGTTCCGAGGCGATTCATTGTAATCAGGCGTTGGCAAAACTGGTCAAAGAAGGCCTGAAAGGGGCGGGTTTACCAGCCGATGCAGTCCAGGTTATCGAGACTACTGACCGGGCAGCAGTCGGCGCGCTGATCAGCATGCCGGAATATGTCGATGTCATCATTCCGCGCGGCGGCAAAGGCTTGATCGAGCGTCTGATCAAAGAATCCAAAGTACCGATGATCAAACATCTGGATGGCATTTGCCACGTGTATATCGATGACCAGGCCGATCCCGAAAAAGCGGTGAAGATCGCCTTTAATGCCAAATGTCATCGGTATGGCACCTGCAACACGATGGAGACGTTATTGATCGCGCGGGCAATCGCGCCACAGGTATTACCGGAACTGGCATTACTATACCGTACCAAAGACGTCGAACTCCGGGCGGATGACGAGGCTGGCAAGATATTGCGGGGCTGCGACTATCCCCACGTGACTGCGGCCACGGAAGAAGACTGGAGCACTGAATATCTGGCAGCGATCCTGGCGGTGAAAATCGTCGACGACATGGACGCGGCAATCGACCATATTAACCACTATTCATCGCATCACACCGATAGTATTGTCACCGAAAACTACACTCGTACCATGCGGTTTTTGCGGGAGGTCGATTCGGCCTCTGTCATGGTTAACGCGTCGACCAGATTTGCTGATGGGTTTGAATTTGGATTAGGTGCCGAGATCGGTATCTCCAACGACAAATTGCACGCTCGCGGGCCCGTCGGACTTGATGGTTTGACATCTGTTAAATATGTGGTGTTCGGTCACGGCGAGGTGCGTAGCTAACCCTCCGGCGTGCACTTCAGTATCAAACTTAAGTAGCGCTCAAGAATTTATTGTGAATAGAAGGAGAGTCTGGTCAGATGCGCTGCAAGCAATGGGCAAGGCCGCTGAGCGCCGACCAGGGTGGCCAGATATCACAAGAAATTATGGGGCTGCTTAGTATCAAATTTTTCATCGTCTCGACTCAAATGCTGTTCCCGGATTTATCTACAAGGAAATTTTCATGCTCTGGATTAAAGCGCTACACATTGTCTTCATCGTCTCGTGGTTTGCAGGCTTGTTTTATTTGCCCCGGATTCTTATCAACCTGGCACAAGAAACCGAACCCGTCGCGACCCAGCGCTTATTGCTGATGGCACGCAAACTGTACCGCTTCATGCTACCGCTGGCGATAGGTACGATCGTATTTGGTGCCTGGCTTTGGCTCGGTTACGGGATCGGAAAAGGTCCGGGCAACGGCTGGTTGCACGCCAAGTTATTCCTCGTCATCCTACTGATTGGTTACCATCACGCCACCGGCAGCATGCTCAAAAAATTCGAACTGGGCACCAACAAGCGCAGTCATGTATGGTTACGCTGGTTTAATGAAGTTCCTGCCATTTTATTGCTAGCCATCGTTATACTGGTAGTGGTCAAACCATTCTAAATAACCCCTAGCGTCAGGAGTCGGCATGAGCAAAATCTGTGAGTATTACTTCGTGCCTCATTCGCCTTTTGCCTATCTTGGGCATGCCAAATTGGTATCGTTAGCCCAACAATATGGCGTCCAAATTATTCTGAAACCCTTCGATCTATCGAAGATTTTCGCTATTTCGGGTGGCTTACCATTGGCTAAGCGATCACCACAGAGGCAGGCCTATCGGCTTTTGGATCTTCAGCGTTGGAAAGACTATTTGAATCTGCCGATGAACGTGCAGCCGACCTACTTTCCGGTCCACAGTGACGATGCGGCCAAACTGATCATTGCCACGCAACTCGCGCATGGCACCGCGGCCGCACTGGCGCTGACTGGCGCAATCATGCAGGCGGTATGGGAGGAGGAGAAAAATATCGCTGATACCGACACGCTGATCGGTATAGCCACGGCACGTGGGCATGATGGCAAAACCTTGTTAAAATCTGCCGAAACCGTCAGCGTCGACGCAGAATTTGTTCGCTTCACTGAAGAGGCTACCGCGGCCAACGTCTTTGGCGCGCCATGGTATGTCGTTGACGGCGAAGGCTATTGGGGCCAGGATCGACTGGATTTTGTCGAACGCGCCTTTGCAAAATAAAGCTTCGATCAAGGGCAGGATGCAACAAATTTGTGAGCGATCATTGGTCCCAAACAGGGCGCCGTGCCCCATAACAATGCAATATTTTTGTAATATGGTATTACGCTGGCTATTGGCGGTTTTCCGTAAATAGCCTTTTCACCACTACATCAATGTCGATGTAGTTAACGGATCAAGAGACCCCCAAGATTAAGAGAACCCTTATGGCACAAGCAATCACCGCACAATCAGCAAGCTCCAAACACTCGTACTTTTGTCCCTGTCCACGTGGACTAGAGATTGCTCTGGCGGAAGAAATCAATGAAATTGCGCAGTTATCCGCGCCGAACGTCACGCTCCGCGTACATAATCAGGTGCCCGGTGGGGTCCATTGCTCGGGCCTGCTAAGCGATGCGTGGCTGGTCAATTTGCACTCCCGCATTGCCAGTCGCGTTCTCATGCGTCTCGCGCACGGTGCTTATAAAACTGAAAATGATATTTACGATACCGCACTGGAACAAGAATGGGAGAACTGGTTCCGGGTTGACCACACTATCCGAGTCGATATCACCGCGATCAAATCGCCTTTACGCAGTCTTGAGTTCACCACACTGAAAATCAAGGACGCGATCTGCGACCGCTTCCGCGATATCTGCGACGAACGGCCATCGGTCGATACCCACACACCCGATATGCGTATCGTCGGATTTTTAGACGCGCATAGCTTTACGTTATATCTGGACACCTCAGGCGAAGCGCTGTTCAAACGCGGCTGGCGTGCTGAAACCGGCGATGCACCACTGCGTGAAAACTTGGCCGCCGGACTATTACGCACAGCAGGCTGGAAGCCCGGAACGGTCCTGTTCGACCCAATGTGCGGTTCCGGCACTATTTTGATCGAGGCCGCGCAGATTCTGGCGGGCATTCCTGCGGGCGCGCGGCGTGAGTTCGCTTTCGAAAAATTTCACGGCTTTGAGGTCGGGCAGTGGCAAGCAATAAAAGGGGCGATTAAACCCAATCCAATGCCGCTGACACCGACCATTTTCGGTAGCGATATTTCGGGCGATATGGTCGCCATGACCGCAGAAAACCTACGTAATGCTGGCATTCTTTTTGAAGTTCCTTTGAAGCAAATTGAGGCCCAGGAAGTCCGTCCACCTAACGAACTCAGCGCCAGTGGTGGCATCATACTGACCAATCCGCCTTATGGAGAACGGATTGGCGTGCGCGGTGACAGTACGCTCGCAACCGACGATTTATTCAACGCATTCTTTAATGCTTTCGGTAATACGCTCAAGCAACGCTTTGCGGGCTGGACGGTTTTTCTGTTCACAGCGGACCTGACTTTGCCAAAATTGCTGCGGCTGAAGGAGGCGCGTAAAACGCCTTTCTTTAATGGCGCGCTGGAATGTCGATTGTTCCGCTTTGACATGGTGGCGGGCTTTAATCGCCGCGAAGCCGCCAAACCGAAAGAGTAAATATCGCGCAATATTACCAGTGGCATTAAGTCAGTCTTTAAAGGGTCATCACATTGCGTTGATGGCCCTTTTTTTATTCGCCAATCAATGTTCGGGAGGTCATCTGTTGCCCGCCACAAGGGCCCTCGCAGCAAAGGTGATGGGATTAAGTAAAAAATCAACATCAAATAATAATGATTCTTATTTCATGGTATAAATGTGGGATGCGGTTAACCCCCGAGTTTAGTCCCACATGATGCCCTATTATTGTAATTTTGATCATTAAGTACATTTCCTAAAAGAAATAAATTTAATACATGCAGTGAAAGCACTTGCAATCCCGTCTTAAATAGAGAATAATCTAAATACGAATTGTTCTCATTTACATAAAGGACTATCATGGGTCACTCGATACCGCACACAACGGATTTTTCAGAGTCTGAAAAATCCATTTCAGGCGCCACTAAAGTTACACCAGCAATCAAGCGCATCACCAGCCGCGATTTGTTTAAACAAATGCGTGAGCTTGAAATTGATCATGGCGGAAGAATTTACAAGTTACGACTGACGCAGCTGAATAAATTAATTTTGACGGCTTAAAGCATTACCCGGATATCTTTGCCGGCAACTTAGGGACAGTTAGCAACATGTACTTGCAAGTAGTCCTAAAGCTATAAGACCGGATGTTTGCAATACCAGCCAGCCAGAACGCTCAGCCCGCGAGTCACTGACAAGGAGCATTAGATGGTTACCGACGATATGGAGAGCGCGTTCATGGCACCAAACGAAGCACCGGCGCAGCCTGAGTTGCTGGTCTCTGCTGTATTGCATCTTATGTCGCATTACACGGCACATCAACAGACCCATCAGCCAGAGGCCCGCAGTTGCACTAAGCTGGCTTCAGTAATAGAAAGACATTTGAAGGCACTGGCAGCGCTGCCTGATTTAGCGCCGGTATTGCGTACGACCTGCCAGCAACTGTCTGGCCAGTGGGCCACATTAGTCGAACGTAGCATGCCTCGGCAGGAAAAATATAATTTGTTTGCGCGCTTAGTGTCCAGCAATCGCACGCATTGAGCAGTAATTGGTGAAGTAATTAGTGAAGCAATAGGCGCTTGTTTATCCTTTGCTTATTAATCTTTTATTAGTCTTTAGGTGAAAAATGATTGTCTGTGTTTGCAACAACATCTCTGAACGCAATATAGTCCAGGCTGTCAATTCTGGCATGTCAACCATGCGGGAATTGCGCGAGAATCTTGGTGTCGCTACCTGCTGCGGCAAATGTCACACGTGCGCCAAAAATGTATTGCGCGAGTGCCTCGATAATAATGTTCCTACTGCAAACAGGCATCTCCATGCTATGGTGTTTCAGGCAATGCCAAGTACAGCAACCGCTGCGTAAAAAGTCGTATCATCAATGAGTGCAAGAATGTCGTCTCCATCGCAGCTTCCGTCTACATTTGTGTGGAATCAGGTTAAACGTATCGGACCTCTCGGCGCGATTATTTTATTGCATGCAGGATTTTTCATCGCCCTTAAAAGTGGCCTGATCCATACTGTTGCGCAAGCGATGCCGAAAGAGGTGTTCGCCACCTTCATCACGCCCGAACGCGCGCCCGAACCTACACCACCAAAACCGCAACCGGCTCCGCCCAAAACGGTGCATGTGGTGAAAAAAAGCATCGCGCCGCCGCGTCCTGCTCCCGTCATCGTCAACAATACCCCTTCAGAACAAGCTATTTCTGTACCGGTCACCGTACAGCCACCGCAAAAAGAAGAGTACTCCCCGCCGGCTCCCGCGCCAGTCGCCGCGCCAGCAGCGCCCGCGGCACCTCGTACGATTAGTACCGGCGTTGAGTACATCCGGGCGCCGAGTCCAGAATATCCTGCCGCAGCCAAACGCATGGGTGAAGAAGGTAAAGTCATCCTGCGCGTCCTAATTAATGAAAAGGGTCGGGCAGAGCACGTAGAAATTCAGAAAAGCTCCGGTTCAGGGCGCCTGGATGAAGCGGCCAGACAAGCTCTGCAGCGCGCGCTTTTCAAGCCTTACATGGAAGATGGCAAGGCACTACCGGTCTATGCCATCGTGCCTATCAATTTTCAGCTTTCCAACTAAGCAACTTATTGGGGCCGGGCTATGGAGATCGTTGGGCAGGTTACACTACACACGAAAAATTCATTCCAAAGGACCGGGAGTAGCAGATGAATTTATTGCATTGAATTAGCGTGTCCACCTAATCAAAAGTTTTCGGGCCGGGCCGTCGAAGTGAAAAACGGGTAATGTGAGGGGGCAGGTTTGATCGGAATCATAATGCCAATAGCGCGCTATTGATCAAGAGGCCAACCAAAGCATGGACCGACTAAATTTTTTTCGCACAGGAATACCCTTCGGTCTGACAAACTCGTGCCCAGATTAACGATAACACTCACAGATTAAGGAATTATCATGGAAGTCAGCCCGTACGGTTTAGAAGCACTTTGGTTACAGGGTGACATTGTCATCAAATTTGTCGCCGTTTTATTGGTCGTAATGTCTATCTCATCGTGGTACGTCATTCTGACCAAGGCAATACAGATTATTCGCTTACAGCGCGCAGCCCGTGCAGCCGGACACCAATTCTGGGATACCACCAACCTCCCTGAAGGTATTGCGACGTTAGGCACGGAAAATCCGTTCGCAGATGTCGCTCAGGCTGGCGTCGTATCAATGCGTCATCACACCGCTCATAGCGGACATTTACACGATCAATTGTCCACCAGCGACTGGGTTACATTATCGTTACGTCAAGCGATCGATGAAGCCTCTGGCAAGTTGCAAACAGGTATGGCGGTCCTCGCATCGGTCGGCTCTACTGCGCCTTTCGTCGGTCTATTTGGGACCGTATGGGGGATTTATCATGCCTTGGTTGCTATCGGTACCTCAGGCCAGGCCAGTATTGATAAAGTCGCCGGTCCGGTCGGCGAGTCACTCATCATGACAGCGCTTGGTCTTGCAGTTGCCATCCCCGCTACTTTTGGCTACAACGCGCTAGTGCGTGGTAACAAAACCATTATTGCCAAGCTCAATAAATTCGGCTTTGACCTGCATGCATTATTCGTCACGGGTGCACGCACAGATGCTAACAAAATCATTAATGGCACAAGCACGGAAGCCACTTCCAAGCTCGTTGCTGTGAAAGGCTTATGATATGGCAATGGGCTCCCTGTCCGATTCGGACGATGACTTCAATCCTGAAATTAACACCACCCCGTTAGTAGACGTGATGCTGGTCTTGTTAATCATCTTTATCATGACGATTCCCGTGATGAATCACGCCGTCAAAATCGACTTGCCGCGTGCCACCAATCAACCCGATCAGGTAAAACCAGAAAGCATTAACTTATCCCTTGACGCTGCTGGCAAGGTTTACTGGAATGACGAAATTGTCGATCGCGATGGGTTGCAAGTAAAGATAGCCGCTGCAGCCAAGAAAGAACCGCAACCGGAATTGCATTTGCGCGCGGAGCGCACCACGGAATACGAAAAAATAGCGCAGGTAATGGCGGCAGCACAATCTGGGGGACTAGGAAAGATCGGGTTTGTTACCGATCCCGATGCTAAGGCCAAGTAAGGCCACTGCTATTACTACTATTGCTGATATGAGCTGCGATGGTTGATGGCTGAAATGCTTTTGATAGGCGCAAAAGCATCATGTTTATAAAAATTGCATCCTTGCCGCATTTGTCGTAATTGTCATCAACAAAGCCTTTGCAGACTAACCTGCAGAGGCTTTTTGCATATCATTGATTCCATTGATAGCTTGATCGTAAAGGTCGGGGTCAAAGTCAATTTTGGAGGCAACATTTATCAAACATGTAGAGCCGTAATAATGCAGTCTTTCAGCGCGCTTTGACGGCCGGAATAGGACTGCGAATGATTCACGCTAATGAATGATGAAAAAGCGCAGGACCTGGGCTATCATTGCTGCTTTCCGGTAGTCACGGCGATTTATGAGTTGTAACTTCTCCGTTTCCTCGCGGTCAAGTATCTTTAGAGAGGCATTCATGCAAGGCGACAAAAACATCATCAAACTGCTCAACGCACAGTTGACTAACGAACTTAGCGCAGTAAATCAGTATTTTTTACATGCTCGGATGTACAAGCATTGGGGCCTGGAAAAGCTCGGCAAGAAAGAATATGAAGAGTCGATCGGCGAAATGAAACATGCAGATCGCTTGATTGACCGCATTCTGATGCTGGATGGTTTGCCAAATCTGCAGGCTTTACACAAGCTGATGATCGGCGAAAATACGCCAGAAATGCTGGCTTGCGATTTGAAACTGGAACAAGCTGCTCAAAATACAGTAAAGGAAGGTATTGCTGCCTCTGAAGCAGTGGGTGACTACATCTCACGCGAACTGTTCAAAGACATTCTGGACGACACCGAAGAGCACATCGACTGGCTAGAAACCCAGCTCGACCTGATCGATAAAGTCGGTATCCAAAACTATCTGCAAACGCAGATGGGAAGCTAAGCCAGACCTCGCAATTAGGAGGGCAATCAACAGAGATGTAGTAATTGCCCACAAATCACGGGGCAAGCACGTGCCAAATAAGTAGCCTGCACCCAGCAACGGGGCAGTAGTAGGTCAGTCACGTTTAGCCTGCGACCATAATGGTGCAAAAACCCATTTAAGGTCGTCGGCCACCCTAACTTTCGGTACCCCATTCTTTTCTATCGTAGAGAGAAGCTTCACACCGTACCGACTCACTGCAGAAACTTTACATTAAAAGTTTATGCTCAATTTTACGTTAACGCATGGCCACTGAAGGCCTGTAACACACTAGAACGCGTTATAACGGTCACCACACGACCGAGCGGACATACGCGTGGTGCATTGTTTCGGCAGCGGATAAAGGCAGTAACGCAGCAAATTTGCCGCCCCTGAGCCGCCCTATCTATCAATTCACGCAGGTGATCGCTTAAACCCCAAAGTCGACCATAAAAACCTACCATCCAGCGCTCGCTTTAGCGCCTCTGGTACCTGCCGCCCTATAGCGCCCCGATTAACGAGATCAAAAGCTGATGCACTACACGCAACAAAATCAAAGCAACCAGGGGGGACAGATCAACACTGCCCAGCAAAGGAATGATCCGTCTCAACGGATCGAGAATAGGCGCATTTAAGGTACGCACAAAAGGCGCCAGCGGTGCTTGCGGATTTACCCAACTAAAAATGGCTTCGATAATCAGCAATCCGATCAGACCATAAAAAACCCATTGAAGAAACAACAGTGCAGCCATCACCAATAAGAGCGACGCACTGAACACTGAAGCAACCGCAAGTTGAAGCGCTACGCAGACACCCGCCACCACCAGCGCACCAACAAAACTGGCCCAATCATAACCACTAGCGCCCGGCAACATTTTACGCAGGGGCAGCACCATCCAGTTGGAAACGGTAAAAACGAATTGGGCAACTTGTGGGGGAGGACGTACGCGGACGACTTGTATCCAGAAGCGCAGTAACAGCACGCCGCCTAAAACACTACCGGCAGTTTCGATAATCAATGAAAAAATATTCTGTAGCACGAGGTTCTCTCTTTCCAGATGAAGCGCGACTGCCAATCGCCTCAAGTCAATTCGGTGTAACTACTTTGAACGCGACAAACATTATTACCGGGTATATCTAATCTTAGGATGGTACTTGAAAAATCCATTGCTCTACGGAATGGCGCGCAAATAACTGCATAGCCAAGGCACAGCAACGCTCAGGCCGCAACAAGAAAAAACCCGCTGATAGCACGAAGCCATACAGCGGGTAGTGCGCCTAAAACTAACCAGGCTCTCTCTAACACCCGAACAATTACGGACGGGTGCCAGTAGGAAACGGCCATGCCGCAGCAGGACTAAGCATAGTCTGTGCTGCATCTGGCGCTGGCTTAGCCGCTGCTTTTTTTGCTGCTGGCTTCTTTCCGGCTGGTTTAGCTGCCGCTTTGGCCGCTGGCTTAGCGGCTGGTTTTGCTGCTGCTTTAGGTACTGGCTTGGCTGCCGGTTTGGCTGTGGATTTAGCTTTAGCCGCAGGTTTAGCCGCTTTGGCTGGCTTAGCCGCAGGTTTAGCAGGTTTAGCCGCTTTAGCTGCAGGTTTAGCCGCTGGCTTCGCTGCTTTGGCTGCAGGTTTCGCTGCCGCTTTAGCCGCTGGCTTCGCTGCTTTGGCCGCAGGTTTCGCTGCCGCTTTAGCCGCTGGCTTCGCTGCTTTGGCTGCAGGTTTCGCTGCCGCTTTTGCCGCTGGCTTCGCTGCTTTGGCTGCAGGTTTCGCTGCCGCTTTTGCCGCTGGCTTCGCTGCTTTGGCCGCAGGTTTCGCTGCCGCTTTTGCCGCTGGCTTCGTTGCCTTAGCTACAGGCTTGGCTGCTTTAGCCGCAGGTTTTGCTGCCGCTTTTGCGGCTGGCTTAGCTGCTTTAGCTACTGGCTTGGCTGCTTTAGCAACCGGCTTTGCTGCGGCTTTAGCGACCGGCTTCTTGGCTGCAGGTTTCACTGCTGCTTTAGCTACCGGTTTTGCTGCTGCTTTGGCTGCCGGCTTTTTAGCGGCTACGGGTTTTTTCGCTGCTACTGGCTTTGCGGCCGGAGCGGCTTTCTTCACAACGGGTTTCTTCGCTGCGGATTTTTTTGTTGCTGTTGCCATTTTGTTTCTCCTTCACGTGATGGAAAAAATCAAGCTCTAAGTTGGAAACCCGACGGCCCATCGCGATGGTCCGGCGGATTATTCATCGGCGCAATCAAGTCTCTGCTTGCGCTAATGAATTCGGCACCAGCTGAACTGCTCCATCCCCTCATTGATGCAGCACTTCAGCCATAGTCGGCCAGGGACATATTCCGCAATCAATGATCGGGTGGAACATATCGTCGCAACGCCTTACGGCTGCGAACCTAGCCAAAAAACGCCAGCAATTACGCCAGCGCAGGAATTCGTTTAATTCTTTTATAAAAAAGCTTTCGGAATTTCCAAAGAAAAAGCCGCCATTCCCGATTTAGTCGGGATGAGCGGCGACGACAGATAAGATCTTTGCGGTCTTTGACTGTTCATTTATTTGAATTGCTACCTTTGGTTATGCAGCGTTTTTTATATACTGATCGCTGCATCTTTCCGTCCACCTCATAATTCTTGTCGGAGATTCCAGACCCGCTATTCCCAGTTCAGAGCACCGCCGGTTTGATACTCGATGACCCGTGTCTCAAAAAAGTTGCGCTCTTTTTTCAGATCGATCATTTCGCTCATCCAGGGGAAGGGATTTTCTTCCTGAGGGAACATTGGGTCTAATCCGATTTGCTGCGCGCGGCGATTAGCGATGAACCGCAAATAACCTTTGAACATTGGCGCATTCAAACCGAGCACTCCACGCGGCATTGTATCCTCTGCGTAGCGATATTCCAACTCTACTGCGCTTAAAAACAACGATTTAATTTCGTCGCGGAATTCGGAGGTCCACAAATGCGGATTTTCCATCTTGATTGTGTTGATTAAATCGATACCGAAGTTACAGTGCATTGATTCATCACGCAAAATATATTGATACTGCTCTGCTGCGCCCATCATTTTATTTTGACGGCCTAGCGCCAGAATCTGGGTGAATCCAACATAGAAGAAAAGACCTTCCATGATGCAGGCAAACACAATTAATGAGCGCAATAATTTCTGATCGTTCTCGGTGGTGCCGGTCTTGAATTCAGGGTCAGTCAACGTATTAATAAACGGAATCAGAAACTCATCCTTGTCGCGTATCGATTTGACTTCGTGATAAGCGTTAAAAATTTCTGCTTCGTCCAAGCCTAGCGATTCGACGATGTACTGATAAGCGTGTGTATGTATCGCTTCTTCGAATGCCTGACGCAACAAATACTGGCGGCATTCTGGCGCAGTGATGTGGCGATAAGTACCAAGTACGATATTGTTGGCGGCCAGCGAATCGGCAGTAACGAAAAAGCCCAGATTGCGTTTGACCAGACGACGCTCGTCATCGGTCAAGCCGTTTGGACTCTTCCATAATTCGATATCGCGCTGCATGTTGATTTCTTGCGGCATCCAGTGATTAGCACAACCGGCCAAATACTTGTCCCACGCCCATTTATACTTAAACGGGACCAACTGATTGACGTCGGTGTGACCATTAATAATGCGTTTGTCCGCAGCGTTCACCCGATGTGTCGTATCCACGGCAGCCTCTGTCGGCTGCACCGGTGGCATCACACGCGAGGCGGGTGTTGAACTGGTTTGTTCATCCCAAGAGAGCATATTTCTTCCTTCACTTTATTTTATGATTAGCGTGCGTGGTTTTAGTTCAGCCAACGCAACATATCGTGTCTAAAACTGTTATGACCGGCACGTCCGTGGACTGTCCGCACGTGCCTTAATACCTGATTAGTGTCAGCTTACCGGGAATTTACCGGCAGCTTATTGGCAGCTTATTGGCAGCTTTCGCACTCTTCAAAACCGGCATCGCCCGGACGCATTGTGCACGCAGGACCATCCAGTTCCAGTTCGTCCGAGACAACCGGCTTCGCTGCGTAATTTGCCATCGCACCGCCACTTGCAGCCCCATCGACCGACACTGCATTCAACGCACCGGTTTTGGTGGTCGATTTTTCGGTGTGGGTAGCGCCGATTGTGCGCAGATAATACGTGGTTTTCAGGCCGCGCAACCATGCCAGTTTGTAAGTCTCGTCGAGTTTTTTGCCCGATGCACCGGCCATATAAATGTTTAGTGACTGCGCCTGATCAATCCATTTCTGACGACGCGATGCAGCTTCTACTAGCCATGAGGGCTCGACTTCGAACGCAGTGGCGTAAATAGCGCGCAAATCTTGCGGAATACGATCAATTTTGGCCAGGCTACCATCAAAATACTTCAGGTCCGAGATCATGACTTCATCCCACAAGTTACGGGCCTTCAGGTCACGAACCAGGTATGCGTTGATTTCAGTGAACTCGCCGGACAGGTTCGACTTTACATACAGGTTTTGATAGGTCGGTTCGATACACGCCGATACGCCAATGATGTTCGAAATGGTGGCGGTCGGTGCGATCGCTACACAGTTCGAATTACGCATGCCGAATTCTTTGATGCGGGCACGTAGTGGCGTCCAGTCCAAAGTCTCGGACATATCCGTTTCGAGATAGCCGCCACGCTCTTCAGCCAGCAACTTCAGCGAATCCTGCGGAAGAATGCCACGGTCCCACAACGATCCGCGGAATGAGCTATAACGACCGCGCTCTTCTGCCAAAACAGTCGAGGCCCAGTATGCGTTGTAGCACACGAGTTCCATCGAGCGATCAGCAAATTCAACTGCTTCTTGCGATGCATAAGGAATCCGCATCATGTGCAGGCAATCCTGAAAACCCATGATGCCCAGACCGACCGGACGGTGACGCAAATTAGAATCACGCGCCTTCTTCACTGCGTAGTAGTTAATATCAATCACATTGTCTAGCATCCGCATGGCAGTGCTAATGGTTTTTTGCAATTTGGCTGAATCAAGCCTGCCGTCTTTCATGTGCGCTGGCAAATTGACCGAGCCCAGATTGCAGACAGCGATTTCAGTTTCGTTGGTGTTCAACGTGATTTCGGTACATAGGTTGGAGCTATGGACCATGCCGACATGTTGCTGTGGCGAACGAATATTGCAAGGGTCCTTGAACGTGATCCATGGATGACCGGTCTCGAACAGCATCGATAGCATCTTGCGCCATAGATCCAGTGCGTGCAACTTCTTGGTGGTGCGCAGTTCACCGCGCGCGGCCTTGGCTTCATAACCCAGATAAGCGGTTTCGAACGCTTTGCCGACTTTGTCATGCAAGTCCGGCGCATCACTTGGCGAGAATAATGTCCACTCGCCTTTTTCCATCACGCGCTTCATGAACAGATCAGGAATCCAGTTAGCCGTGTTCATGTCATGCGTACGGCGACGGTCATCGCCGGTATTTTTGCGCAGGTCGAGGAATTCCTCGATGTCCATGTGCCAGGTTTCCAGATAGGCGCAGACCGCACCTTTGCGTTTACCGCCTTGATTGACAGCAACGGCAGTGTCGTTCACCACTTTCAGGAACGGCACCACACCTTGCGATTTACCGTTAGTGCCTTTAATGTGCGCGCCGAGGGAGCGCACTGGCGTCCAGTCGTTGCCCAGACCGCCAGCGTATTTCGCCAGCAAAGCGTTTTCTTTGATCGCGTCGTAGATGCCTTCAAGATCATCCGACACGGTCGTCAGATAGCATGATGACAGTTGTGAGCGCAGCGTCCCGGAATTGAACAGGGTTGGCGTGGAGCTCATGAAATCAAAGCTGGACAGCAGATTGTAGAACTCGATCGCGCGTTCTTCACGGTTGATTTCGTTCAGTGACAAACCCATCGCCACGCGCATGTAAAACGCTTGCGGCATTTCAATACGGACATCCTGGATGTGCAGGAAATAACGGTCATACAGCGTTTGCAATCCAATGTAGGCAAATTGCAGATCGCGTTCCGGTTGTAGTGCGTCGGCCAGCTTCTTCAGGTCAAACTGCGCCAACTTGCTGTCTAACAGGTCAGCCTCAATCCCTTTTTTAATATACTTTGGGAAATAATCAAGGTACTGCGCTGGCGCATCCGCTTGCGTGACTTCTTTACCGAAAACTTCTTTACGGATCGTGTGCATCAGCAAACGCGCAGTAACAGTACTGTAAGCAGGATCTTTTTCCATCAAAGCGCGTGCTGCCAGAATCGCTGACTTGTGCAGCTCTTCAACTGGTACGCCGTCATACAGGTTTTTGACGGCTTCGTGCAGAATCGCTTCGGCGTCGACGTGCTTTTCCAGACCGATGCAAGCGGCCGAAATCAAATCGCGCACTTGACCCATGTCGAGGACGCGACGCTGACCGTCTTCTGTTACATATAGCTCGGTTGACGGGGCGACTGCGCTAGTGGTCTGCAATTGCGCACGCTCTTCCATGCGCTTTGCACGATACAGCACGTAGGCGCGGGCGACGTCGTGCTCGCCCGAACGCATTAGGGACAATTCAACCTGGTCCTGAATGTCTTCAATGTGAAAAGTGCCGCCGGTTGGCTGACGACGTACCAGCGCGTTGACGACGTTGAGCGTCAGTTGCTCTACCAACTCGCGCACGCGGGCCGAAGCGGCGCCTTGACCGCCATTGACCGCGAGAAAAGCCTTGGTGACCGCGATCGAAATTTTGGATGGTTCAAAGCCGACTACGGAACCGTTACGGCGGATGATGCGGTAATCGCCAAAGCTGACCGGCGCATGCGTGGGAGCTGCGCTTTTACCAGACTGCGACGACGCGCCACCGAATTCGGACGAAGATTTAACGGAAATTTCTTGAGTAGATTGCACTGAGCCTCCCGAGCTGAGTTTGATAGACGCGTGGATTGCGCCCATCGTTGTTAACTAATAATAAAAAACCGCAGAAATCCGGTTCTCTGAATACCAAATACTATTGCCGCCGCTGTCAACGACCTTACAAGCCAGCAGAAAACCGCGGTTCGCTGCAGAGGTGATACAGATAGCAAAGACTGCATAGGCCGCAACGCAGACAGAACCCAAGGTCTATCTTGACGCTTACGTCAAACTTGATCAATTCAAGCGAGGGGGCTGCATCGGGCCCATCCAACATGTGTACCAAAATCTTCTTACCTGGCACCTGTTTACGATCTCACTGCACGGGCTTGATTGGATGCTAGCTGGTACTGAAATCCTCATGGTCTCAAGACCACTCCGGTTTCTCCGCGCCACTTATCACCAATTGACGCCCGCTCGTTACAGATATTGAACGGGTACTTAATAAGACATGTAGATAACGAAAATAGGACAAGTAGATCAGACACCCGAAACAGCTAAAAGACTTTTTTCTGAATTTACTGCACGTGGTAGATACTGCCGCCAACATTTGGTACGCAATGCGCACGCTCCTCGCGGGCTGAAGCCCCTCGTGGTTGCTGCGGTTTGCGCGTCTGGTCTTCACGAACGCGGGCTACGGCGCAGAAAGAAGTTGGTGGATAAGTTGCGCTTCACCAAAAACACTACATATAGTCTTTTGTATCGTTGTTTGCACTAATTGTAGTACTTGGGCCAAGGAGATGCAATGTTTAACCGCCCCGATTGATAGAATCTTTTTTTGAAGAAAAGTCAAAATAGGGTTGACTTTTCTAACCCTCAATCGGGAAGCCAAGCCGAGGGGTGGTAAGCACTTGCGCTCGGCGATCCACCACGGCCTGCTGGTATTGTACCCAGTCAAAAAATGGCCCAGGATCGGTTTTTCGGCCGGGGGCAATATCGCTATGTCCGCACACCGCAGTGAGACCATGGCGCTTTAGCAATGCATGGGTCAGCGCGTATAACGCGACATATTGCGGCGAAGTAAAGGGCTCATAATCGGTGCCTTCCAGTTCGATACCGATCGAAAAATCATTACACCGCTCACGCGCGCCAAATGATGACACGCCAGCGTGCCATGCCCGTTGCGTGGTCGCTACAAACTGCACAACGCCGCCGTCTCTCCGAATCAGAAAGTGCGCCGACACCCTGAGGGGTCGCAGTTGCTCGAAATAGGGATCGGCGTCGTAATTCAGACGATTACAAAATAAATCCGCAATAAAGGGCGTGTTGAATTTTCCGGGCGGCAAACTGATGTTGTGAATTACCAGTAATTCCACGCTGATGCCCTGGGGCCGTGGATCACAATTGGGCGAGGGCTCATGGCGCACCTCCGGCACGTTTAGCAGCTCCGGCAAATCTGGCATATTTAACGTTGCAGGTATTCGCTGGCTCTGCGCAGTACACCAACCGTCTTCACCGATCAGAAACGTCGGTGAACTGATTGGCGTGCTTGCAGTATGAGCAAGCGTTACCGGAACGGTCATTGTGACTTTATCCATCATTAAGACGCTAAATTATTCCTATTTATGACTGTTTGTTCCTGCTTATTCCTGTTTTTTTGCCTATAAATCCCGTATGGGCTTGCGCGTGCCTGCTTAATCCTGCTCGTGTATCGATAGTCTTTGCATGCGATACCGCAATTGACGAAAACTGATTCCCAATAATTCAGCCGCCTTCGTCCGATTGAATTGCGTGCGGCCCAAGGCTTGCCGAATAATATTACGCTCTACATCATCAAGATGCGTCGGCAATGACGGCGGCAAAATGTCGGCACCCGGACCGGCATTAGCGCCGGTGCGAACACCAGCCACCGCTGGCTCAAGTAACTTTTCACCCATCGCCATAATAGACGCCACCGCCGCCGCCGACTCCTCTGCACCAATTGGGTCCCGTAACTCAGCTGTGAACGCTTCCGCGTGACGCACGCCGGATAACTTCAGCGCCAGATCACATACTTCTATGATGCCATCGTTGGCAAATGCTAAGGCGCGCTCAAGAATGTTCTCCAGTTCACGCACATTTCCAGGAAAAGTATAGCTCTGCAATGCCTGTAACGCTGCCGGGCTTAGTGTCATCGTGGTCTGGTGTAAATCCAGTATCGCCAGACGCATCAGAATGACTTCGGCCAGCAAACCGATATCATCCTTGCGTTCGCGCAGTGGGGGCAAATGCAGCTCTATGACATTTAGCCGGTAGTATAAATCTTGTCGAAACCGGCCTTTCTCAACGCATTCAGCCAAATTCTGGTGCGTTGCGCTGACTAGCCGCACATCCACGACTTCCTCCGTTGTGGCACCGACTTTACGCACGCGCCGCTCCTGAATCGCACGTAATAATTTAACTTGCATTGCCAACGGTAGATCCGCGACCTCATCAAGCAACAAGGTACCACCATTTGCTGCCTGGAAAAACCCGTCGCGGTCCTCCACTGCACCGGTAAACGCACCTTTGCGATAGCCGAAAAATTCCGCTTCCATCAGGTTTTCGGGGATCGCGCCGCAATTGACGGCGACAAACGGTTTTTCTGCACGCGGACTAAGCGCATGCAAATCACGCGCGGCCAGTTCTTTGCCGCTGCCAGATTCTCCGCTGATGGCGATCGGTGCCATGCTCCGCGCTAACCTTGCAATTTGGGAGCGCAAGTCCTGCATCGCTGCCGACCTGCCAACCAATCGCAACGTCGGCGGAGCCGATTTGTTATTGCTCACGCCACTGCGAGGCAATGCGCCGATGGACGGCGAGAGATTGCGCTCAGAAGCGTGGACACGTAGCGCCGATCGCACCATTAAACGCAACTGATCCAATGCCACCGGCTTTGATAAATAGTCAAAGGCACCGGCCTTCAGCGCCATGACGGCATTGTCCGCACTACCAAATGCGGTAATAACCGCAATCGGCATCGTTTTTCCGCTGGCGACTACCTCGTGCACTAGTTCAATGCCAAGTCCGTCGAGTAGGCGCATGTCGGTCAGAACCAGCGCATAATCACGCTGTGACAGGAGTTGTCGCGCGGCCGCCAGAGAATCGGCACTATCGACGTCCAAACCCATTTTAACTAACGCAATTTCTAATAATTCACGCAGATGCGATTCGTCGTCGACGACCAGAATACGGGGTGAAGTCATAACAACAATTTTCCCGGGCAAATAAATTAAAGTGGCCTACGTACCGCAAACGCAATCACAAAACGCCCGCTCAGATCTTCGTGCTCTTCATGCCGATATTCATAATCCAGCTTCGCACCGTTATTCAAACACAACTCGCGCGCCAAAAATAGCCCTAACCCGGTACCTTTATTAGAAGTCGTATAAAACGGCTCGAATAAATGCGATCGAACTGCGGGTATGATCGGGTTACCATCATCCTGAACATGCAGTTCCAGCCCCCCAGACGCGTTCGTCATTACATGCAAACGCATGCTGTTGGGACCGCCGCTGGCATAACGCAACGCGTTTGATAGCAAATTGACCACTACCTCGCGCAGATGTAACGGATCAAACCATACGCTGGATTCCTCGGCGCTAGAAACTAGCAATTGCATTACGCCGGGTTTGATGACGTTCATCTGCTGAAATTCTTCCGTTATGTCCGTCATCAGCGGGCCAAGCAGAATAGGCGCGGTCTGGCGCTGGACTTTACGCGATATCGATAGGATATCTTCGATCATCCGATTCAAACGCGCTACATTATCTTCAATAATATTAAGCAAGCGCACCTGCGATGGACTCACCGCGTCTTCGACCAGTAGCGTCGCGGCGTACGCTATCGACGATAACGGATTCCGTACCTCATGGGCAATACTGGCGGTCAAGCGCCCCATCGCCGCCAATTTAAGTTGTTGCGCCTGATTTTCGATTTCACTGACATCTTGCAAAAAAATAACTGTAAGGTATTCGCGCAGGTCATCGGTTTGGACTGCGGCGAAACGTAACTTGAAATGGGCAGCTAGTTCGTTGCCGGTTGAACCCATCGCAACGCCATTAAGTCGGCGGTCATCACTGTGTTTGATTGTCACCACAAAAGGTGGATCACCGGCAGAGGCGCCACCTATAAACTGACTGGCATCAGCGGCACCTCCCGGATGTAAATTAAACGTCGACGCCCAAGAAAAAAAAGCCTCGGCAATCGGTGTCAATGCGGGAAAATCCCCCAGTTTACCCCCTGGAGCGCCCCGCACCACCGATAACGCCAGCATGCGGTCCGCCATGGGATTTGCACTTAAAATCGTACCGTCCGGACCGACAACCAGCAGGCCGTCACCCATATCTGCAACCGCGATATGGTTAATCGCAAGTTGCACCCGCAAATCCTTGCCACGTTGCTCGGCCAGTTCCTCCTGACGAATCAATCGGCTAGCCAAGCGATTGATCACAAACACTGCAAAAAAATATGCAGCGCCCGATAACCCAGCTTTCAGAGTGGGCGCGTCGGACGCTGATTGCAGCACCTGATAACCGCTCTCGCCCAATAACACGACCGTGACTACTGATACAAAAAGCATCGCTAGCGTGAGCGACGCCAGAATTGCGCCTCCAGCCAGTGGAAACAAATAAAGTACGCCAAGTCCACTTTTGGCGCCGCCCGCACCGAGGTACAAAATCGAGATGGCCGCAATATCCACCAAAATCTGCACCACAATTTGCAACCGGTAGTGGCGCCGGCAATAGGCCGCGAACAAGGCAAAGACAATCGCACAAAGCAAGTAGATCGAACAGGTTTCCGGATAGTCAAAAAATTCGGAAAGCCCGCGGGCATTTTGGCCGTTCGCACTGAGGTAAACCAGCAATACCAGCGCGACCACGATACGCGTGATGTTAAACGTTTGCAGCGTGCGCCAAAACGTTGTCGGCTTCTGGCCCTCTATAAAAAATGCGGCCATCGACTTGGGAAGCTGGAAGGACAGCGCGGATTTGATCATGCGCAAGATTTCAAAACAACGATTGGAGCACTAAACAAGGCGCGGCTTAAAGAAACGGTCAAAGTATCAGCACAGGTATCCCTACGGACTTTGGTCGAAAGCCAACTCACTGGACGTGCAAACGCCGATGTTCTTCACCGCAAAACACCGTGCCAACGTAATCTGTTACCGCTTCGGAGGCAGGAAAATGCAATCCGCAATGCGCGCATGCCACCATTTCTTCCACCGGTGACGAAGCCCCAGATAAGGACGATGGACGCGCATTTCTGGCACCCGCGGCACCAGCAGCATTGTCACGGCCGGCATCATTTGGCCCCGTACCGCCTTTATGGACGATGTTCTTTTTCACGCGCTGAAACCAGACAACAACCGCCAGCGCGATGACTAACCATATGACATATTTCATACCAGGACCCGATGTAACACAACTTCAAGTACAAAACGACTACCCACATAGGCGAGTAGCAAAATAGCAAACCCAGTCAATGTAAAACTAAGCGCAGTACGACCCCGCCAGCCCTGCCACTTCCGGCCAATCAATAACAAGCCAAATAGCGCCCATGACAACATCGTAAATATGGTCTTGTGATCCCACTTAAAAGCTGTTCCGAATAACTCTTCCGAAAAAACCACACCCGATGCCACGGTCAAGGTCAGTAAAAGAAATCCAAAGGCAATTAAGCGAAATAATATTTTTTCCATTGTTAACAACGCTGGCAAACGGTCCAGCGCGGCACCAAACCAGGTGGTATGCGCGCTGCCCGGGCGCGTGTGCAGACGGCTTTCTTGCAAAACCATCAGCACCGCATGAAACGCCGCGATGGTTAACGTACTATAGGCCAGGATTGAAATAACAATATGCCATAAAAACACAGGTGACTTACCAACCAAAGACACCATATTTCCAGGAAACAGACCCGGCAAAAGGACAGTAAGCGCCGCAGTCGGCAATACCAGAACACGCAAACCATCGAGGGTATAGTTACGATTTTCGAGCCAGTAAGCGGCGACCGATACCCACAGCGTCGCCGATAACATCATCGAAAACCCCACTCGCACCTCGTCCGGCCCAACAACGTCAGCCCACAAAGCGGCACCGTGCAGCAGCCAGGCGAGGGCAACGACGGTCGAAATTGTCTTCCGCTGCCTGGACGGCAATAGCGCGCAGCCGAGATATAGAATGGCTGTAAGAATAAAAAAATAAGTATGCATCATCTAAGTTTACAGTATGTGACCCAATTGTGGCATTTGTCGTGGCAGTAGCAATAGTGCCGCAGCCCAAAACAATGCCGCCCTTCATGGGTCGATTAGGGTTCGATAAACGACCGATCATGCCCCTCAGAAACAATTTGCTCGAATCACGCAAACTGATCCCGGCCACATTGTACTGTGCTGCAACCTATACGGCCCGCTACTAACCCCCGGCATTAGAGGGCGGTTTTAAAAATCACCTCGCCCACTCAGCAGCATCTGCTTAGCGTTCTCGCACGCGATTCAAACGCCCTATTTATTCCTGCGCTTATCCCGTATGTATGTTGCCGATTTGTTATTCGATAGCGTACGTTGCGTGACATCGAATAATTCCGTCGCACTCACTAGCCCACTTAGTTTGGTATAGCCATATTCGCGGGCATCAAAATCTGGCGCCTGCTTGGCGATGTGACTTCCCACCGAACCCAGCTGCGCCCACCCGTCCTCGTCCGAGACTGCCTCAATACCGCTGCGCAATAATCGTAGCAAACGCGTATCTTGCCTCAGTTCGTTAGCCGCCCGATGTAATTTACCGGGCGCCTGGCTGACGCCATCCTGATCCACCGCATCCGCCACATCCAGATCAATCAACAATTCCGTGTAGATAAACTTATCGCAAGCGGTAACAAATGGTTGCGGCGTCTTGCGCTCACCAAAACCGTATACCGTCAGCCCCTCTTCTCTGACCCGCGAGGCCAGACGCGTAAAATCACTGTCACTTGATACGATGCAAAAGCCATCGAAACGACGGGTATAAAGCAAATCCATCGCATCGATAATCATCGCGCTGTCCGTCGCGTTTTTACCTTTGGTATATCCAAACTGCTGGATCGGCTGGATCGAGTTCCGAAGCAGACACTCTTTCCAGCTGCCAAGCCGGTTATCGGTCCAGTCGCCATATATGCGCTTGACGCTGGCAACGCCATACTTGGCAACCTCGGCCAGCAATCCGTCAATAATGGCGGCACTAGCATTGTCAGCGTCGATTAAGACCGCCAGACGCGGCGCTTCAGAGGTGGAGTTTCCTGACATAATAATCCCTGAAATCTGTATTGAAGAATAATACCTCAAGCTAGAGCGCACCTACACGACGATCCTGTTCAGCGATCGCAATCAAGGCGACCTATTAAACATCCTTCTTAACATCCATCTTATATCGCGCATATATGGTGACGGCATCAGCCATTGCCATGCCCAGGAGAAATTTTTTTAAAATAATAGCTGATTCCGCGCATCTCGCCTGTCTTCAAGGCAGTTCATTACAGGTATCGGGTAAAATAGTCGATTATTTTCAGTGCGCCGCGTCGGTCATCCCCGTGGTGAAATTGTCCCATGACCACAGCGGTCATACGGTAACAATCGCGCATTGCCCTCTTGTCCTCTTCTGAAAACTCGGTCACCTATGTTAGACAACCTTACCCAGCGCCTCGCCAAAGTCGTCAAAACCATGCGCGGCGAAGCACGGCTGACGGAAACCAATACCGCTGAAATGTTGCGCGAAGTACGTTTGGCATTGCTGGAGGCTGACGTTGCGCTGCCCGCTGTGCGTGAATTTATTGCCAACGTCAAGCAAAAAGCATTGGGCGAAGAAGTCATTGCCTCGCTCACACCCGGTCAGGCGCTGGTCGGCGTCGTACAACGCGAGCTAGCCTCATTAATGGGTGCCGATCTCGGCCCTGAAGCATCGCAACTCAACTTTGCCACGCAACCGCCTGCGATCATTTTGATGGCGGGTCTGCAAGGTGCGGGTAAAACCACCACCGTCGGTAAGCTTGCTAAATATCTGCGCGAACAAAAAAAGAAAAAAGTACTTACTGTATCCACCGACGTTTATCGCCCGGCAGCGATAGGTCAACTGCAGACCGTCACCGAGCAAGTCGGTGCCGATTTTTTCCCCAGTCTGACCACTGATAAGCCAGTCGATATTGCACTGGCCGCACTTGATTTTGCCAAACGCCATTATCACGATGTACTGATTATCGATACCGCCGGTCGTCTGGGTATAGACGAGGCGATGATGCACGAAATCACCGCCGTCCACGCCGCAGTCAAACCAATCGAAACCCTGTTTGTCGTTGATGCCATGCTTGGGCAAGATGCGATCAACACCGCCAAGGCGTTTAACGACGCGCTGCCACTCACCGGTATCGTGCTGACCAAACTGGATGGCGACGCGCGTGGCGGTGCTGCCCTGTCAGTGCGTCATATCACCGGGAAACCAATCAAATTTGCCGGTGTCGGCGAGAAGCTCGACGGCCTCGAAGCGTTTGATCCGTCCCGCATGGCCAACCGTATTCTCGGCATGGGCGATATTCTGGCGCTAGTCGAAGAAGCGCAAAAAGGGGTTGACGTCGCGGCCGCGCAGGATCTCGCGCAAAAAATCAAAAGCGGTGGCAAGTTCGACCTGAACGACTTTAAGTCGCAACTCGGTCAAATGAAAAAAATGGGCGGCATGTCCAGTCTCATGGATAAATTGCCAGCCCAATTTCAACAAGCTGCCAGTGCCGCCAATATGGGCCAGGCCGAAAAATCGGTGCGCCGCATGGAGGGCATGATCAACGCCATGACCGCACAGGAACGGGCCAAGCCGGAGCTGATTAAAGCATCGCGCAAGCGCCGTATTGCTATCGGTGCAGGTGTGCAAGTCCAGGAAGTCAACCGCATGCTGTCGCAATTTGATCAAATGCAGTCAATGATGAAAAAACTCAAAAGCGGCGGCATGATGAAGATGATGCGTAGTATGAAAGGCATGATGCCGGGCCTGAAATAAGCGTTGATCGGTGCGGTTTTGCGGGACCCGGTATCAACCCCGTTGTCTCGCAAAACCGATAAATCATTGATTGCTAAGGCTTTCATGCTTTGATTTGGTGCAAACCGAGTTCCCTCGCGCCCCTCTATTATTCGCATAAAAGTCTCAGTATTGCGGCAGGCCATTATCATAAAAACCATAAAAATGGCGTCCAGATAGTTCCCCAAAGCGCTATGAAAATATGATGTTTTTGAGCGCCTCTGACCGGTGGCCATAAAATCCTGAAAAACCCATAAAAAACACTTGCGTCACTGGGAAAACCGCACCACTATGAGCGTTGCGTGATTGACGCATGTTTCACACTTTCTTCGTCAAGGAGGCTCAAAGATGGCCACAGCAAAAAAACCAGCAGTTGCGGAAAAAAAACCCGCAGCTAAACCAGCAGTAAAAAAAGCAGCACCAGCAAAAGTTGAAGCGGCCGAAAAACCCGCGCGCAAGCCTAACGCCGCATTCATGAAGCCAATGAAACCATCGGCTGTTCTGGCTGCCGTAGTTGGCGCTGACCCGTTGCCACGTACTGAAGTTACCAAGAAGGTTTGGGAATACATCAAGAAACACAATCTGCAAAATCCAGAAAACAAGCGCAACATCGATGCTGATGAAAAGCTTACAGCTGTCTTTGGCGGCAAAAAACAAGTGTCTATGTTTGAAATGACTAAACTCATTTCCGCCCACTTGAGCAATGCTTAAGGTCTAGCCAACGCGCTATTGCCCTGAGTGCCAAACAAAAACGCCCGCATTGCGCGGGTTTTTTTGTTTTTTTCGTCTGATGGTAAGCACCATGCGGTACGCGCTCAGCGCCGACATCCTCTCCGCTTTTTTTTCACGTCCGTCATTGGTCGGTTATTTGTACCGACGCAGACCAGACACGACAGCCAACTACGAGGCCGATGCCTAGGTTATTGCGCAGCCACCGTAGTTTTGAGCGGCACTTCACTAAACTGCCAGCGCTTCCAGGCGGCCTGTACCAGGTTCGGATACTCAGGGCGACCGCGGCTGCCGTTATAACGGCCCAGCGCCAGATAGAGATTACCCTTTTCCATATCTAAGTACATCCGCAGAATCGCGCAACCATAACGCAGGTTAGTCTGCATATTGAATAATTTACTGCGGTCGGCATCGCCAATCACGCCGGTCCAGAACGGCATCACTTGCATATAGCCGTGCGCATTGACGCTGGACAAAGCGTATTTGCGAAATGCCGATTCAACCTGAATCAAACCCAATACCATCGCCGGGTCCAAGCCCGCTCGCTTCGATTCGTACCAGGTGGTTTCCAGAAATTCGGTGCGCGTCTGTTCATCCGGAAATTTCTTTTTGAGGCGTCCCGACATTTCTACGAACCAGTATAGATACTGAATACGCTGGTTGATATCGGCGAACTGCACTTTAGGAGGCGCCGCATCGTTGATCGAGCGCGATAAAGCCAGCCGCACCGAATCCGCCAATGCTTCTTCTTTTTGATTACCGGCATACGCCGCGCCGCTCGCCAGAAGCAGCGTCGCCGTGCACCAAAGAAAAATCCGACCGATCAAACGCAAATCCAGCTCCCGGGAAAAAACCTGCATTGTTTGGTTTCCGCGGAAACCCACTATAAACAAAGGCGGTGTTGCCATGCTAAGCGCTTAAAGCGATTTTTGCGTCTGAAATCGGCGTAAATACCGCAGAAAGTCGATTTTTCGCACATAAATTTGCGGGTTTTGTGGAATGCATGAAATATAAACAATACATTGGGAGGTTAAAGCTAACTATGAATATCAACTGAAGCGTGTTGATATTTGAAGTTTTAGCGGTATTGTTTGGGTGATCGGTAACTCACATTGTTACTACTCCGTGGACGCTAGTCGGGGGTAGCCCGACAGCTAGTCACTTTTTCTTGCTTCGGCTAGGCGCCCCCGCAGAAAAGAGTAACCAAAAAGAAGGCGACCGCAGAGACGTCGCCCGCGGTTGGCGGGTCCCCGATTATTTCGACTATCAGTCGGGTCGAAATATCAACTCGCTTCGCTCAAACATGGTTTCCGACAATTCCCGACTGACAGCCGAAATAACCGGCAACGTCTATGACGGGGTAGCTCAAGCTCAAGTTCAACTTCAACGTCAAGTTCAACAGCAACGACCTTTAACGTTCAGGTGATTTAGTTTCGGGATATCTCGTCTGCAAATCTGTATGTCAACACGCCCTACTGGCCCTCCCCCCGAGGGAAATACCACTTAAGATAAATCCGCACCCGATAAACTTATCGGGTGCGCTTAAGACGGTGCGACGTTAAGGCTTTATGAATTCAAGCGTGCCTTCACAAAATCCACCATCTCGCTCAAAGGCACGCTAGTAGCCTCAGTGTCACGGCGTCCCTGATACTCAAGCTGGCCCTCTTTCAGACCGCGATCACCTACTACCACGCGATGTGGCACGCCTATCAGCTCCCAATCGGCAAACATCGCACCCGGACGTTCGCCACGATCATCAAGGATTACATCGACGCCTGCAGCCTGCAAGGCCTCGTAAAGCTTATCAGTCTCGGCTTTAACGGCCTCGCTGCGGTCATAACCCATCGGACATAGTACGACTTCAAACGGCGCAATCGCGGTTGGCCAGATGATGCCTTTATCGTCAAAATTTTGCTCAATCGCCGCACCGAGAATCCGCGTGATACCGATACCATAGCAGCCCATTTGCAGCGGTTGCGGCTTACCGTTTTCATCCAGGAAGGTGGCGTTCATTGCTTCTGAATAGGCGGTCCCCAGTTGAAACACGTGCCCAATTTCAATCCCGCGCAGGATCGCCAGCACGCCCTTGCCGTCCGGCGACTGGTCTCCCTCAACCACATTCCGGATATCGACCACCATCGGCTCAGGCAGGTCGCGACCCCAGTTAGCACCGGTGAAGTGAAAATCCACCTCATTGGCACCGCACACGAAGTCATGCATATCGGCGACCGTACGATCGGCAACGACGATAACCGGTCTTTTGGTATTGATCGGCCCAAGATAGCCCGGTGGCGTACCGAAGTACTCGACGATTTCTTCTTCGGTTGAAAAGCGATATCCAGCCAGACCGGGAATTTTGTTGGCTTTGATTTCGTTAAGTACATGATCTCCGCGCAGCATCAGCAACCAGACTTGCTTGGATGCGGGCGCGCTCTTGGTCGCCGCTGTTTCCACGGTCAGGACAATCGACTTGAGCGTCGTGTTCAAAGGAATATTGAGCAGCTCGGCAACCGCTTCGCACTTGGCTTTGCCTGGCGTCGCGGTCTTGGTCAGCGCTTGAGTTGGCGCAGCACGACTTACGTCGCCTTGCAAAGCCTCAGCAGCCTCCATATTGGCCGCATAGTCGGAGGTCGGGCAATACACGATAGCGTCTTCACCGGTCGCCGCGATCACATGGAACTCATGTGACGCAGTGCCACCGATGGCACCATTATCGGCCGCGACGGGGCGGAACTGCAGTCCAAATCGGTTAAAAATGCGGATGTAGGCGTCATACATATTTTGATATGACTTTTTCAGACCATCCACATCGCGATCGAATGAGTATGCATCTTTCATCGTGAATTCACGACCGCGCATTAAACCAAAACGGGGACGACGCTCATCGCGAAACTTGGTCTGGATATGATAAAAATTTACCGGAAGTTTGCGATAAGAACGTAGCTCGGTACGCGCGATATCGGTCACCACCTCTTCCGAAGTTGGCTGAATGATGAAGTCGCGGCCATGCCGGTCCTTCACGCGCATTAGTTCGTCACCGTATTTTTGCCAACGGCCAGTCTCCTGCCAAAGCTCAGCCGGTTGAACCACCGGCATCAACAATTCGACGGCACCGGAACGATTCATTTCTTCGCGCACTATATTTTCGACCTTGCGGATCACCCGCAAACCCATCGGCATATAGGTGTAAATGCCAGAACCGAGGCGTTTAATCATGCCGGCGCGCATCATTAATTTATGGCTGACAATTTCGGCGTCAGATGGGGCTTCTTTAAGCGTAGAGACAAAAAAACGGGAGGCGCGCATAACGGTGAATTCTTTTTAAAAAGAGAGGGTTATAATCGACTCAATTTTAAAGGATTAGCTGGCTGATGCGCCCACTCATTGCACAATTGATTGATGTTCTAGCCAGTTTAAGCACTGGCTGGGGTCTGCTTCGTGTAAATTTAACATGTAAGCGAGTTGGCATGAGGACCGTCTAGCTGCAGAAAGTTTTGAGGTAATAGTATGCTGGACCGTGAAGGCTTCCGCCCCAACGTCGGCATTATCTTGCTCAACACCCAGAATGAGGTGTGGTGGGGCAAGCGCGTGCGTGAACATTCGTGGCAATTTCCACAAGGTGGCATCAAGTACGGTGAAACGCCGGAACAAGCCATGTTTCGTGAACTAGAGGAAGAAATAGGCCTCAAGGCGGAGCATGTCAAAATTATCGGGCGGACCCGGGACTGGCTGCGCTATGAAGTGCCGGACCATTTTATTAAACGCGATATTCGCGGACATTATCGGGGCCAAAAGCAAATCTGGTTCCTGCTCAGAATGGTCGGACGTGATTGCGATGTTAACTTGCGATTAACCGAACACCCTGAGTTTGACGCCTGGCGCTGGCATGATTACTGGGTACCTCTGGATGTCGTGATCGAATTCAAGCGCGATGTCTATCAACGTGCATTGCAGGAGTTATCACGTTTCCTGACGCGTCCAACGCCAGGCGCCGGACGACCAGGCCGCGCCGCGCGCTGCGGGAGCGAGTCTGAAGCTGACGACCAACTGCCTGTAATATGTATTTCGGCTGAATCAAGTATCGACAAGGAGTAAGTTTTTATATGTTTTTTAACGCTACTTTACAATCCAGACTCAACAAATTTGTCTCCGTCAGCGCGCTCCTGCTTTTGGTAAGTGCACACGTTCATGCGGCCCCCGGCTCCGGTCCGGGCCCGGGTTTTGACGACGATTTCGACAACGAAGTGAAGACTTGGCAGGAACTAGCGGTGCAGTTACCGCCACAACCGCAGGCGGCTAATTTGGTGCCTTTCTATGTGAGCCCGACATCGACCATGAAGTTCGCAATTGACGTGAAATCGATTACTGCCGGCTCCGATGGCGTGGTGCGTTACACGCTGGTCAGTACCAGCAGCGCGGGTGCAGAAAACATTAGTTATGAAGGCATTCGGTGCCAGACCGCCGAACGGAAGTTGTATGCGTTTGGGCATAAGGAGGGTAATTGGTCACGCGCGCGCCTGAGTAAATGGCAGCAAATTACCGATGTGTCGGCCAATCGACAACATGCGGCGCTTTTTCAGGACTTTTTGTGTCAGGGGGGGACTATTGCAGGGAGGGTTGTTGATATTCAGGCGCGGTTTCAAAATAATCGGCCGTTGAAACCGGGGGATTAAGTGATGCGACATTTCAAGGCCTTGCGTTGGGGGCTGGAGCGGAATAAATAATAAAAAGCCGATACTTATTCTGTATCGGCTTTTTATTTACACCGTTTGTAGCGTGAATCGGTTACATGAATCTACAACGTCAACTAGTTAAATCAACTACGCTTTAATAAATACGCCACCTTCTTCAAATGCGCACGACTGGACTACTTAAGCGGTTATTGACCGCGCCCGGCGCCATCCCTGCCACCCTTCCTTTATTTCAGCTTTCGAGATATTCCTCAAAGAATAGCCTCCGTCCGTTCTCCCCGTTTTTATAGAAATATTGGAAGGGCTATCACACTAAGACTCTCAGATGCCGATGTTACCGTAACGATACTTACGGACCCGGCTAAACCGGCGTACTTTGAAATGTTATTTTATTCATCTGAATCTGTTAAATAACACTATTCCCCGATAAGCCTGTTGTCACGGCGCTTACCAGGGTTCAAAACCGCAGTTTGCTCCGGGCATCAACGTTGAGGCGTGCTCCGGTTACGGGAGAGTCCCATGTCCAACATCGCAGGAAAAGCCTATGCCATGAATGTCATCACACCGATCCGTTGGTACATGACATGGCTAAATAAACTTATTTTTTGGGCTGCACTTCAATTTCCACGGACATTAAAAGGGCTCATGAACCTGTCCCTGATTCATTATGCGCGCTGGGTCATTGTTGGTCGTCATCAGTTCCCGCATCTGGATCCAAGCCAACCTAAAGAGAATCTGAAGTACGCTTATATGCTGTTTTTCAGTAACTTCAACGGAAGTTGGGATCAGTATGTCGACTCCTTCACATTTGCGATTCCGAGTGGACTAGATATGTTCTGGAAGTGGAATCTACGTTATCCACGATCAGTGCCGTTGTCACCGTTCCATGAATACATTCAGTACAACCAGATTGAAACTTCGCATTATTACAATGCTTATCCTCTGGCCGCATCAAACGATATCAAGTCGGCTAAGGTCGTCAAGAATGCGTTGATTGCTTTCAATCAGGAATACGCCAACGCTGCGCCGGAAATCTTCATTAAGCAGTATTACGCTCTGTTGCGAAGTGTGCAGAAAGATTTGGGCGATATGTCGCCAAGTCCGATTGTCAGTATGGCCGCAGCTGAGGTGGAAAAAAGATGCGCCGGTGATGCATACCATGCCAAAGTTGCCCGCGATTTACTTGAAGTAATCGCCCATAAAGCCAGACAAAGCGAAATAGCAAAGAAAAAGGAGCTCGCAGATGGCTAATATTCAGGGCAACGCTTATGCATTGACCATTTTGTCGCCGATCATAGAGGGTCATTTCAATGAGATCGCCTATTCGGACGAGATCAAAGCGCGGTTGGAACAGTGGAATATGCTTCCGAACAGTCCTATGACGCGGGTACCGCAAACGTATTTATGCCGCTATTTTGTGCTGGACGATGTGGTTATTCAGTCGACGCCCGGGACCGATATATTTGGTCCGATTATCGATCTCCTGTCGATTTTCTCTGACAAAGTGCGTCGGGGTGCATTGCCGCAAGAAGATCATCTGGCATCTAAATATTTAGTTTTTTCGACCAATTTCCATGGTGAACTGGAACCGTATTTACGCGCAATGTGGAACGCCATCGGTAAAGAAATCATACACGTATGGGGCTTTTGTTACGGCTTTAAACTGGTCCACGATGCGGACAGTTTTGTTACGTACATGAAAAAATGTCAGCTGACGGCATCGCTATTTTTTGTGGGTTCGAATGACGAGTCACTGGATGAACAATTAAAAGCGCTGTATCTCAAACAGCAGTTCACCAATTTTGCTTTGCGAACACAAGGCATGCCAGTGGCAGAATTACAAAAAGAATTTAACGATTTCATTCTGCGCGTCGAGCCAGCCAATGTCACCGGACCATCCTGGAAAGCCGGACAATATCGTTTAGATCAACATGAAAGGACTGCATTGTGACGCAAAAACTGGACTTGATGGATATTCAGGGAAATGTCGTTCGCGCTTATGGACGCTTTAATTTTCCTGTTGCGCGCTATCTTTTTTTAAATGTCATCGCACAAGCGCAAGGTAGAAAATTTATCACCGCTCTGCTGCCACAGATCACGAGTTCGGCAAATTGGGGGGCGGGCCCTGATGAAGTGCCAAAGCCAGCGGTAACGACCAACATTGCGTTCACGTATGAAGGACTGAAGGCGCTGGGATTACCGGGTGCATCATTGATTGGATTCCAACCGGAATTTATGATGGGAATGAAGGCGCGTAAAGACATATTGGGTGACGATGGCCCAAGCGCGCCCGAGCATTGGGACGCTATCTGGCAGGGCGACCAGGTCCACATATTTATTTCCCTCAATGCGCAGGACCAGGCGCATCTGGAAAAAAGCTATCAACAATTATTGGTGCTGATAGCAAACCATCCGGACAGCGTCATGGTCTTGGAAGGTCATCGCGGTGATGCGGCTGTGGATGATTTGCCGTATCAGGACGCCAGCGTTTTAAGAACTGCGGACGACAAACCTACCAGCAAAGAGCATTTTGGTTACACAGATGGCATTGGGGATCCTGTGTTTGAAGGATTGCCATGTCCGCCGGCTAGCGTCAATGGGCGCGGCAAGCAAACTGATGCGGGCTGGTTACCGCTGGCGACCGGTGAATTTATCCTTGGACATCTGGATGAAGCCAAAGAATATCCGGCGGCACCAAGTCCTGTTTCATTTGCGCGCAATGGTAGCTTTTTGGTATATCGCAAGTTGCATCAAAACGTCGGAAAATTTAACGAATTGTTGGATAAAGAAGCAAAAACCTATCCCGGAGGAAGGGAATTGCTAGCCGCCAAATTCATTGGTCGATGGCGTGACAACGGCGCGCCGCTGGCGTCCACGCCTGATCAAAAAAGCAAGAATGCGTGGGACATAATTTTCAATAAAGCAGAGAATCCGGAAAAGGACAATATGCTGAGCAACTTCACTTTCGATGACGATAGAGAAGGCGCGAAATGTCCATTCAGTTCCCACCTGCGAAGAATTAATCCGCGTGCATCGATGGAACTTGATAAAGATGCATTTGATACACCCGGAGCGCTATCCAATCGCCGCCGTATTCTGCGGCGCGGTCTGCCTTACGGCATCGCCAAAGACCAGACAAAAAACGATGGTAATCACGGCATTATCATGATGATGATCAACGTCGATATCAACCGGCAATTCGAGTTTATTCAGCAGCAATGGATTAATTACGGGAATGACTTCGGCGCTGGCAACGATAAGGAAATCATTCTCGGCAATCACAATGACGTAAATCCCAGCAAGGCAGTTATTCAGGTCGATCCGGATAGCGATCAGCCACCTTATTTTGTTCAGAATATTCCACGGCTGGTGGAAACCAGAGGCGGAGATTATTTCTTTATTCCCGGTATCACAGCGCTGCGATTGATCGCTAAGGGGCTAGTCGATCCTACGTAGATGGTTTGCCAGCGATCCGACGGGCGGGATAATGTTGCCACCCCGGCGAGGGCGCAATAAACACTGAGATGCATATTGCCGAAATTGATCTGTAATATGATTTTTCAGTGGGGACGCTGCACGTCTGACAACAAGGCAACCATTAATTCTCAGAATGGTATGCATTCGGTCAATTCAAAAAATTACGCAACAATAAAACCATGTCAATTAAAGAAAAAATCCAGGCCTTCGTTCAAAGTCACCTCCCGTTGTTTTATGGATATTGCGTAACTTCAAATTAATTTTTACGTTCAATAAAATTACTTTGGTCACCCGTTTACCGATATCCAAAAGGTGTTATCGCGTCCCGATGTATTTGGCGTGACTTACGCGGAAAAGATGGCGGTCGTTGCGGCGGGCGGCAATTTCTTTTTGGGGATGGACAATACCCCGTCCTACACGCGAGACGTTTCAAATATGCGGTTGGTCATACGTCGTGATGGTTTGAGTCAGATTATTGCGCCAATGATTTTACGCCTGACCAATGAGGTAATAGCAAAGCACGCGGGAAAAATTGATATGGTTAAAGATATCAGTGCGGTAGTCCCGGCCCGTTTCGTCAAAGAATATATGGGCGTTGCCGGGCCTGGCGAAAATAATTTAATTGAGGAGACGACTTATCTCTTTGAATATTTATTTTATCCAGCAAATCCTTTCAACCAACTCCACATCCAAACTTAATATGTCATTCTCGCCAGATAAGCCATTCAAATTACAGCAACACCATATTATCGCGATGGATCAGTTCTGACTTTTCAACGAAGCCTAGAATTGCGGCAATCTCTGATGAAGGGTGGCGGATGATTTTTCTTGCTTCGGCGCTGGTGTAGTTGGTGATTCCGCGGGCGATTGAGCGGCCATCGCTGGTTACGCAGGTGATGACATCGCCGCGGCCGAATTCGCCCATTACATCTGTGACGCCTATCGGTAGCAATGACTTGCCCTCTTGGGTCAGTTTTTGTACCGCGCCTGCATCTAGCACTACTTTACCGGCTGTCTTCAGGTGATCCGCCATCCATTGCTTGCGGGCCGTTAGCTGACCGGTTTGTGCATTTAACTGGGTGCCGATTGCTTCGCCAGCGGCCAGACGCGTCAGTACGTTGGCTTCGCGGCCCCAGGCAATCACTGTGTGGGCGCCCGAAGTTGCTGCGCGCTTGGCAGCAAAAATTTTGGTGAGCATACCACCGCGACCAATGCTGGTGCCGGCGTCACCGGCCATTATTTCGAGCGCCGGATCGCCGGCTTGCGCCTCATGAACGAACCTGGCATCTGGATTTTTGCGTGGGTCGGCAGTGAACAGGCCCCTTTGGTCAGTCAAAATAATCAGGGCTTCAGCCTCGATCAAATTGGCTACCAGCGCACCTAGCGTGTCGTTGTCACCGAACTTGATTTCGTCGGTGACGACCGTGTCGTTTTCATTGATGATTGGAATAACGCCAAAACGCAGCAACGTAAAAAGGGTGGAGCGCGCATTCAAATAGCGCTCACGATCTGCCAGATCGGCATGCGTCAACAGGACTTGGGCGGTATGGATATCGTGCAGGCGAAAGCTGGTTTCGTAAATTTGGGCAAGGCCCATTTGTCCAACTGCGGCACAAGCCTGCAGCTCATCAATACTGGTGGGGCGCTTGTCAAACCCAAGTCGCTGCATACCCTCGGCGACAGCACCGGAACTGACTAAAACTACTTCTTTGCCCATCGCACGCAACGCTGAAATCTGGGCGGCCCATGTCGCAATCGCTTCGCTATCGAGTCCTTTGCCGTCATTGGTGACCAGCGAAGAACCGACCTTGATGATGATACGTTTAGCTTTTTGAATGACGGAATTCATATTTTTATCTGCCACAGCCAATAGCACCTTTTCGGCGCTGATAATAAAAAACCGATATCGCCAGAGCAAATAAGCGCTAGCCATATCGGTTGATGGGCGGACCCAATTTGCCTGCACATTCTACTGCATCTTATCGCAACGTAACATAAGCCACGGTAAACATAACGTAAAAGCAAGGTAGCGCTTAACAGCCCGCAGCGCCCCGGCATCAGATGGTGCGTTGCTGTCTGGCCCTTGATTCACACGCAGGCCGCGTATCGTTGCCTGCACTCTTAATCGAGGATTTTAAAACGCGGATCGTCTGGATCAATCGACAGAATGCCCTGTGCTTCTTCTGTCATGTGCGTTTCTTCAGCGCGATGTTCTTGCTGACGCTTTTCTGCCAGATAAGCATAAATCTCGTTAACCAATTCTGGACAACCGGCATGCGTCAGTGCGGAAATTTCAAAAACAGGACCCTTCCAACCGAAACGTTTAACGAAATCCTTGACCCGTTTTTTGCGCTCGTCTTCCGGTACCACGTCCAGTTTGTTCAGAACCAACCAACGCGGCTTGTCAAACAAGGACTGGTCGTATTTCTCTAACTCTTTGACGATCGCTTTGGCTTCCTTGACGGGATCCACAGTCGATTCGAACGGTGCCAGATCAACGATATGCAACAGCAATCCGGTACGCTGCAAATGTTTAAGGAACTGAATCCCTAAACCTGCACCATCCGCGGCACCTTCAATCAGCCCTGGAATGTCCGCGATCACGAAACTCTTTTCATGACTGACGCGCACGACGCCCAGATTGGGATGCAAGGTGGTGAACGGATAATCGGCAATCTTCGGACGCGCGTTCGACACGGCAGTAATGAAGGTCGATTTACCTGCATTAGGCTGCCCTAGCAGACCCACATCTGCCAACACTTTTAACTCTAATCGCAAGATGCGGCGTTCGCCTTCTTTACCATCGCTTTTTTGGCGTGGCGCACGATTGGTCGAGGTTTTAAAGTGAATGTTGCCCCAACCGCCTTCGCCGCCCTTGGCCAGCATTATTTCCTGACCATGTTCGGTCAAATCGGCAATGCTTTCGCCAGTATCAACGTCAACGATCAGTGTGCCTACTGGCATGCGCAATTTGATATCGTCGGCGCCCTTGCCGTAGCAATCCGAACCGCGGCCATTTTCGCCACGACCTGCACGATGCATTTTGGAAAAACGGTAATCGACCAGCGTATTCACGTTACGGTCGGCAACCGCATAAATGCTGCCGCCGATACCGCCGTCGCCGCCGTCTGGCCCACCAAAGGGACGAAATTTTTCGCGCAAAAAGCTCGCAACCCCATTGCCACCATCGCCGGCAATGACTTCGATTTTTGCTTCATCTATAAACTTCATTCGAAGGTCCTAATGAGATTGGATGTTTAAGTTCCGTGTACCTGCTTCTTGGGCGGGTTAGCGGGATAGTTGAGGCGTTAAAGCTGGCAAAAGCACGCGTGGACCAGCCTTAAATTAAAAGGCATATCCCCGATCAACTTGTTGCAAGCACGCATCAACTTGCTTGTTGCAAACCAACTATTTCAAGCTATTTGCAACGCATTTACAACGTAATTACAGCTTCTTTAAGTGGGAAGCAGGCATTTTATTGCGTAAAAACCCTGGGATTACCGGATTCACACAATAAATTTATTCGCCTACGTTGCGCAGAATTGGTAAATCAATCCCAGCACAACCATACCCAAAGCAACTAATGCTGTTCAGTTAAGCAAAATACCAACTGTTTGTCCGACCTGAATAACCATTCGGATCGCACTAAATCTGGCCTCGGCGCGCTTTCAATCCTCATAAAGGAAATGAAGTTAGCAATGCCATGATCGGTCTGGATTCCGGACCATCGATTTGTTTATGCTTAAATATTATGCTTAACTGAACGGCATTAACGCCACAAACCATTGTGATACCGGTTCGTGTTGCCGTTTTTCCGCCATTATCTAATTTTACGCAAGCAGCCAAACAATTACACGCGTTAAAAACTAAAAAGGCTCTACCAGCGGCAGAGCCTTTAGCGGCAAAGCTTGCGCCTCGCGCTAATCACTTCAAACGCTGTGCGCTATGCTTACGCAGCAACAGCGGCAGAAGCTGCTACTGCAGTAGCAGCAGCTACAACAGTAACGTATTGACGCTTTGCAGCGCCCTTGATTACAAATTGTACTTTGCCTTGAATCAGTGCGAACAGGGTGTGATCCTTGCCCATGCCAACATTTTCGCCTGGATGCGTCTTAGTGCCGCGTTGACGAATAATGATGCCGCCAGCATTGATAGCCTGACCACCGTAGACCTTGACGCCGAGTCGCTTTGACTCTGAGTCACGGCCGTTGCGCGTAGTGCCGCCGCCTTTTTTATGTGCCATTTAAAACTCCTGGTATCTGGTTAAGTCAATCAACGATTATTTTGCTAAATACACAAAATAAATATGCAAATTAAGCGTTGATTGAAACGATTTGAATTTCGGTGTAATTTTGACGATGGCCTTGATGCTTCTGATAATGCTTACGACGACGCATTTTGAAGATCTTGACTTTATCGTGGCGCCCTTGCGCCAATACCTTAACCGACACCGTAGCACCTTCAACCAAGGGCGCCCCAACCTGCAGGGTATCGCCAGCGCCAACTGCAAGCACTTGATCAATAGTGAGTTCGGTGCCAATGTCTGCAGGTATCTGTTCTATTTTAAGTTTTTCGCCGGCAATAACTTTATATTGTTTGCCACCGGTTTTTATGACCGCATACATATGAAACCTCATCGAAATAATTGAAGAACCAACAACAATTCATCACCCCGCTACGGCATAAAACATCATCCGGAGTCGGGAGAACCTGAGATTATACATAGTCTTGATCCGAACGTCAAAAACTCTTGACAATTGTATTAAGCACACCATAATTGTGTCGCATTTCAGTCTCGTCAGCGGCATACGCCACTTTTTCATATAATGACTACATTCTGAATATTAATCTGAACATTTAAAGGTATTGCCATGAGCGAAGTACAAGCGTGGATCAAAGAAACCGTGACTCAAAACCCAGTGGTTTTGTTCATGAAGGGCACAGCACAATTTCCACAATGCGGTTTTTCCGGTCGTGCCATCCAGCTATTAAAAGCTAATGGCGCAGAAAACATCGTCACCATCAACGTGCTGGAAGACCCTGCCGTGCGCCAAGGCATCAAGGACTATTCTAACTGGCCGACCGTCCCGCAACTCTACGTCAAAGGCGAGTTCGTTGGCGGCTCAGACATCATGAACGAGATGCATGAGTCCGGCGAGCTAAAAACCCTATTGGTGCCTTAAGCAGATCCGGGTGTCAGCCACGTCCGCAGAGCACGCAACACCGCTACTCTTGTCGCCCGAGTCGGTTAACCCGCTGGTAGCAGCGGCGCGTCCTGATCCGTCCGCAGGAACGCGAGCGCGACCGCAACCACGCCGCCTGATTGTCGCCATCACTGGTGCCACGGGCGTTGCGTATGGCGTGCGGCTATTGCAATTTATGCGAGAGATGCCAGAAATAGAGTCACATTTGTTGATCTCAGACGCCGGCGTACTGAATTTGCATCAAGAACTGGATATGCGCCGTAAAGAGGTCGAGGCCCTGGCGGATGTGTCGTATAACGTGCGGGATGTCGGTGCATCGATTGCAAGCGGCTCGTTTCAGTCCGACGGCATGATCGTGGCACCCTGCTCCATGAAGACGCTGGCGGCAGTAGCGAACGGATTATCAGACAACCTGATCACACGTGCGGCGGATGTGGTCCTTAAAGAGCGGCGGAGGCTGACGTTAATGGTCCGCGAGACGCCCTTTAATTTGGCCCACCTGCGCAATATGACGAGCGTGACCGAGATGGGCGGGATTATTTTCCCGCCGCTCCCAGGGTTTTACCACCGCCCAAAAAGTATCAACGAGATGATCGATCATACGGTGGGACGCGTACTTGATCTGTATGGCATAACGCATACGTTGACACCGCGCTGGGCCGGTATGAAGGCAGACTCTAAAATGGATACTTAAGCAGGTGCCTGCGTAGATACTTTGTAGCTACTCAGGCAAAAAGCCGACTTCACAATCAGCTCCTCTGCCATTTCCTGCCTCATTCCCCATTCACCCAGATATCCACACCAGAATTACTCCCCCGCAACGCTAGCGCCCGCTACGTCCTTCTAGCCAGGCATTCCGTGCGCTTAGCAATGCCACTGGTTTCGACTCCACCTTCAGGTCAAATTGTGGGGTCGCATCGGCAAGCAGTTTTACGCTAAAAACCAATAACTCATCGCGCCGGAATACATGTATCGTCACACTATCGCCGACGCGATAGCGTGCGAGAAGTACGTCCAGACTGGCCGTAACCCGGATGCCATCGAGTGCCATCAACACGTCGCCCGCGGACAAACCTGCACGATGCGCCGCACCGCCTTCATACACATTGGCGATCTTGCTTTCTGCACCGATACGGGTGATACGTGCGCCTAATCCCGGCTTAGCGCTGTTGCGGCTATCGTTCCGGTTGTCATTAATTACTACCCCGGCGTTGGCAAATAGTTTGGCCAGCGGCAGATCTTCCGTGCCATGCACATAACGGTCGAAAAAACGTTTTAGTTTAAGTCCGGTTACCGCATCAAACAAGGCTTCGACCTCCGCTTCAGTGACACCACGCCCGGACAATGCGTTGTCGGCAAAAAAATCCCGGCCGTATTTTTGCCACAACGCACGCATCACGTCATCGAGTGATTTCTTGTTGCGGGTTTCACTGCGTATCATCAAATCCAGCGCCAGCGCTACCAGCGAACCTTTAGTGTAATAGCTGATGATCGCGTTTGGTGCGTTTTCGTCCTGGCGGTAATATTTAACCCACGCATCGAAGCTGGAATCAGCGACGCTTTGTTTGCGACGACCGCTGCCGAGCAAGACGCCGTTAATGGTTTTAGCGACCATTTTCAAATATTGCGCCTCATCAATCAGGCCGCATCGGAATAGCATCAAGTCGTCGTAATAACTGGTAAAACCCTCAAATAACCACAACAAGGGGGTATAGTTTTCTACCTGTAGATCGTAGGGCGCAAACGCAGCTGGCTTGATGCGCTTGACGTTCCATGTGTGGAAGTACTCGTGACTACACAAACCCAGAAATGTGCGATAACCATCACTGGTTTCTGGCTGCCCTTTTACCGGCAGATCGGCCCTGGCGCAAATCAGGGCCGTCGATGCGCGATGCTCCAGCCCACCATAACCATCGCCCACCGCTAACGTCAAAAACACATACCGTTGCATCGGAGCCTGTTTGGCAAATTTGCTTCCGGCTGGCTCAAAAAACGCAATCTGCGTTTCACAGATTTTTTTCAAGTCCGCGCTTAGCCGCGTCATATCCAGATTCGGCACATTGCCGGTAATGGCGATCTCATGCGGGACCCCATGCGCCTTGAAGGTGGCGAGCTGAAACAATCCCATCTCCACCGGATGGTCAATCAATTCATCGTAATTGGACGCCGCATAACTGCCGAATGCACCGCGTGCCGCCTTCAATGTCGGCAACGCTGTGGCGATCCGCCAATCGCTATAGGCGTCACCCGACGGCCGCTGAATGTCGACGATATGGCGAGCGCTTTCTTGCCCGACTACGCGCAAAAATACACTGGTGCCATTGAAGAAACCGTGCGTCTGATCCAGGTGCGCCGCCCGCACCGACAAATCCCACGCGTACACTTGGTAATGTAACGTCAGCGGCCCCTCACAAGGCGCAGCTTGCCATGAGTGCTTGTCGCGTTTTTTTAAGGCGATCGTGCGACCATTTGATTCGCCCCGAATCTGCACAATATGCCGCCCAAACTCGCGGATCATATAACTACCGGGAATCCACGCGGGTAGCGCGACGATCTGTCCGACTGCTGCTGGCGCATCGATAACCAGCGTCACCGCGAACAAATGCGCTGCAGGGTCGGCTGCCACGATACTGTATTGAAGCGCGCTGCTGGGCGCGCTAGCGCTGGACAGCACATTGCGTTTAGAGACCGCCGCGGAGGATGACCTAACTAATAATTTAATAGCTGCTTTGCCCGATGTTTTATCCACTAAGCTGCGTGATAATTTCGCGCACGGCTTGGCATCTGCCTTGATATCGTGCTTGGCTACGCGGGTAGAGGAGCGGTAGCCGATCGACTTATTGCTCGATTTTTGGACCGCTTTCGCGAGCGTTTTAATGCTGGATTTTTGCATAGATTCAGGCACCAAGATTTCCTCTCACACCGGCAGCCAACATCGCTAACACCATCGCGCCAACCGCGACACAGGTTAATCGATAGCGTAATTCGGTGAACCATCCCGGCAAACCATACCAGACAAATAAACGTTTATCCACTTGATAAGCGGCAATGAACCCAAGGATCAATAAAGTATACCCATACGCAAAGAACAAAGTAGAAAACCAGGCAATCATTGTCGGCATGATTCCCCAGATTAGCGCCCACTTGGTGCGCTGTGCGGACATATCGGCACGCAAGACCATCGCACCCCAATGAATCCCGCCGAGAAATGATAGCGCTGCGACGCCATACGCCATCTGACCGCGAATAAACTCACCAAGCCAATCAGGGCTGACCAGCCAGCAAGCAATTGTCAACATGACAAAGGGAACTAAGCCCAGGTAACCGAGGACGAGGATCAAGCGTTTATTCAGGAAGTGTGGATTCATTGCGGAGGATAGACTGGTTAGTGAAGCGCAGCAAGGCACCGTGCGGCAAACTGAGGAGTCTGTCGAACCCAGGAATTAGCCGGGCGGTGGATGGAAGCAGCCAGTCTACCGGTATTGTTGGGAAACCAATGCAGGCTTAGTCAATTACCGGACCGGTGCACGTTCAAACGACTGATAAGGGTTCAGGAATGTGGTATATCGGCGACGGTATCGATATCCAGCAAGATACCAGGATCGTCGACAACCACTTCGACCACTGGAAAGCGTTGCAACAACCCACGCGCGCCCTGGTCGCCGCGCAGTTGCAATAACTGTGACAAATGCCGATGACTAAAGGCGACCGGATTACCACGACGCCGATTGTGCACGGGCACTGCTATATCAGCGCCTTGCGCCAACGCCGCCGTCAACGCCTTAATGGTATCGACGGCAACAAAGGGCATGTCGGCTAATGCAATCACCCACCCTGTCGCTGCCGAAGTCTGCTGAAGACCATGCACCAGCGTAGCCGCCATGCCATCGTCGGCATCCGCGCAATACAGCAGTGTGCAGCCACCAACAAGTTGCGATAACAATTGTGCAGTCAAAGTGGGTGTATCCGGTCGGCAGACGACATAAGTTGGTAACGCCATGGACAACCTGCTGGCAGCGCTGGCCAAAACGGTGTTCCCGTTCGGAAGAAGTTGCAAAAGTTTACTCTGCTCACCGGTTGGATCAAAGCGGCGACCGCGCCCAGCGGCGAGTAAAATACCTACTATCTGGCCGGTTATCGCTGTATCCATTTGCGCTTAGACATTGCTTAAATTTGTCGCAGGAGGTTCTATCAAAATATGCGCGTATTTTTGGCTTACCGACTCAATTTAGTGACCCAACTTACTTACTAAGTTGCTTACTAAGTTGGTCAGCAAGTTGCTTATCCAGATAGGTGAATAGCTTATTTAATGGATGCGAATTTCGCCTCAAGCGCCGTGGCATCGATAAAGCCCGGAATCCGTGATCCATCCGCAAAGATAATCGTTGGCGTACCGCTAACCCCTAGCGACTGTCCAAGCGACAAAACCTTTTCGTTAGGCGATGTCAAGCAACTTGCTGGGGCCGTCGCCGGCAGTTTTCCGCTTAGCATCCAGTCATCCCACGATTTGTCGCGGTTAGGACTACACCAGACGTTTTTCGATTTGACCGCAGAATCTGGTGCCAGAATATTGTACATAAACGTATAAACGGTAACGTTATCAACTTCCTGCAAGGTTTTACGGAATTTTTTGCAATAGCCGCAGTTTGGATCTTCAAACACCGCAATCACGCGCTTACCGTTACCCTTTACCGATTTCATCGCCAGATCAAGTGGCAAGTCGGTAAATTTGACTTTGCTGATCTCGTCCATGCGTTCTTTAGTGAAATCCCGCGAGCTTTGCGCGTCCAGTATGCGACCTACAAACATGTACTTGGCGCTGGCGTCGGTATAAAAAATGTCTTTACCGACGCGCACTTCAAACATGCCGAGATACGGCGTTTTGGTCACAGCGTCGACTTTGACGCCATCTCCCAGACGTGGCTCAATAAGCTTCTTAACTGCTGCTTCCTGCGGTGTTTCTGCCATAGTAGTGGTCATTAAAGACCCTAGCGCGAGCGCCAACAACAATGGTTTTAAATGTACCCAAATCCGTACTTGCATTACAACTCCCGTTAATTTTTTTCGAATGTGCGACCAAATGCGTGACGCATTAAACGCCGCTTTAAGACCGGTAGCTTGTCCAGCAAGTTCAATCCAGCATTTCTTACCAGGCGAAGAGGCGCAATATCGAGTCCAAATAACCGCTCCAGACCGTCAGTCGCAAGTTGCATTAACAGAATCTCTTCCTTGCGTGCTCGCGCATACCGCGCCAGCACAGCGGCATCGCCACAGTCTCGATGTCGGCCCCGTTCACTCAATACTTTGATCAATGCGGTAACGTCGCCAAACCCCAGATTCATCCCTTGCCCGGCCAGCGGATGCACCAAGTGGGCCGCATCGCCAATCAACGCGACCCGCGGTGCCACCAGCGCGTGACTGCGAATCAGGGCCAGTGGAAAACTTTGCGCGCCTTCCGGTAGCGACGACTCAAGCGGCGTCAACTGCCCCAATTGCGCACCAGCCAGCACCGACAAGCGCTCAGCTAGTTGCGCCAATGACTCGTGCAACAAGACCGGCGCCAGAGTTTCGGGGGCGGACCAGACCAGCGACACGCGCTGTCCCGGCAACGGCAACAACGCGATAATACCCTGTTCTGCGGTGAACCATTGATGCGCCACGCCGTGATGCGGGCGTTCCGTGGCGAAATTAGCGACAATCGCCTGCTGATGATAAGTGCGGTAATCGATACCAATATCGCACTGGTTACGGACCCATGACTGCGCGCCGTCGGCACCGACCAGCAACGCTGCACTTAGTATTGATCCATCCTCGAGTTCGAGCGACGCGCCAGCGGCGTCTACCGCCATCTTCCGAGCCCGGCCATTTACAACGCGTACGTTATGCGCAAATTTCAACGCCGCATCCAGCGCATGATTGAGATTGCGGTCCTCAACAATCCAGGCCAGCGCCCCGGTACGGGCACTAAAAGCATCAAAGCTGATCTGCCCTGCGTCCGCTTCGGCACCGCCTTTAACCAGCATACTTTCTACCGCTGCAATCCGGCTATCATCCAAAGCGTCCCAGACTTTAAGTCCAGCCAGCAGGCTGCGCGCCACGTGATTCAGTGCATACACGCGCTGATCCCAGTCAGCAGACGGACTTTCAGGTCGTGCCCCGTTCCCGATCACCATCGCTGGCGCACCCAATAAGGTGACGGACAGACCCGTTTGCGCCAAACCCAGCGCCGCAGCCTTGCCCACTGCACCATTTCCTACGATACAAATATCGCTACGGGAAATACTCCGCGCAGATCTGTCGGGGCTAATATGCGCCGCCGCACCAGCGCCGACGCTCTTGAAAGGTAATCTGGAATCATTCATGCGATCATTATAACGACTACTAAAATAAAATAATTACATAAGGGGTTTGCGAATTCAAAATGTCTTGCTATAATTCGGCTCCTTGGCCTGGTAGCTCAGTCGGTAGAGCAGAGGATTGAAAATCCTTGTGTCGGTGGTTCGATTCCGCCCCGGGCCACCAAGAAATGGTATGAATATCAAAGGGTTACTTGCTTCGGCTTGTAATCCTTTTTTGCTTTCTACTGTCAGCATCGTTCAATGTAACCGCTGTATAACCCAATTTGGGAAATTCCCCCGGGTTTGCGCTTATTTGAATACATCCCACACTGACGGTCTCGAAAATTCAGGAGTCAACGTATCACTGCGAAGATAGCGGGCGCTGTCCTCTCGTCATTTAAACGAAGATGGCCGATACTGACGCAAGTTCGCCCTATCGGTGTTATGTCCAACGAAGCGTGTGGAGACGGTAAAAAGCCCCTTGCGGGGCCGTATATTGCGCGGCGAGTGACCGCCTGACGGGAGATATTATAAAGACTTGCGACGACGAACTATGACCCCAATCAACCCTAGGCCGCCTAGCAGCATGGCGTAGGTTTCTGGCTCTGGAACTGCGGAGACGAAGCTTCGATAATTGCTCAAGCCGCCACCGCTCCCGCTCCCATTGCTAGTAATCACAAAGTTCGATTTGGTTGGTGTGCTCCAGTTAAACAACAACTCTCCCCCGCCAACATGTACCGCCAGATAATCGTAGGCCGCCGTGCTTATGATGGTTGCAGTAGAGCCCGAAATGTCGCCGAGTCCGATGCCAGTCAAGGATTTGGTTGGAGACAATCCAAAAAGATTGCTATTTTTTATATCGGTCAATATTGCTGACTGACTATTATCCCCAAGATTACCATTGTAGTAACCCACCTTGAGTCCGGGTGTGCTTGGCGTGTCCGTAAAACTGAAAGCATTGCCATCCGCAGCCGTGAAAGATCCTAACCCGGTTTGATTGTTCACAATGATCGTCTCAACAGTCCAGGTTGGTGTGGTGGGTGCAGCCTGCGCCCTCAAGGCAACCAACAATCCCACAGAAAATATAATAATATGTGCTGCGATGGTTTTTGAAATTTTCATTTTTCAACCTTTAGTTGTATATTTATCAATATTTTTGAGTCAGCTATACAATGCACCGCCATCATTTGGCCATTATTGCCGTTTCCTACGATGCATGAAAAAAGTTTCTATATAAATCACAAATTTCTATTTTATTTATATACCCTGCGGGAATAAAATTCCATAGTTATTTTCTTATGCTTAAAAATAACTTTTTATGAAAAGGTAAAATACACCCTGTTTCTGTCGTTTAAATATTAGCCATATGCGTTGCTCCCGCCGGAGACAATGCGCATGATGTCAGCAACGTTCCAAGCCAGGCCGCCCATGATGCGAACAGGGCGCAATGGCCCCGATTTATATACGGCCCATTTTCTCAGTGTCTATGGTTTGCGGCATAAGTTGAAAGCGGCGGCGTTAGTATCTGGCACAGTGCGATTCTTACGCGCTAGTGGGATGTATTGTAGTTCGGCTTGCATCTTGATTCCTTACGTTGAGTGAACGATTAAGGATTCTATGTATCTTACAGAATGCCAACCTTCGGGTTGGCGTTTTTGTTTCCGCTGATTTACGGTCCCCATCCGGACATTCTGCCAGCATTCGAACCTAGCGCTACGAGGACCGTGCGGTACAAACCGTGCCATCATTCCCCAATGCCCAAGGCGGAGAAATACCAATACGACTACTTGCCGTACTCCTCCGGACTCTCCGCGTCACAACTACAGCGACTGACATTTTGGCAACGATCCCTTCACTGCCAGCCCTGCAACCACTGACTGCTATCGGCCAACTCACGCCAACGCACTGAAAAACTACGGCCTGAATGAACTGCTTCTAGCTGTATCACGTCAATTCCCATCCCCGGAAATTGGGGCGCGATCACCATCGTCACCAGAAAATGTTTCTCTTTGTTAGCGGGAGAAACCGCCGTCCATTTACTTAGTAATAGTTTGTGGGGGTTGAGTCTGGATGTGACCTGAAACGGCTGAAACGGCATAGCTGTTACTCCTTGATTGTTTAGCATCGGCAAATTGACTCTTTTTAACCACAAGCAGCTAAAAGCAGATATTAATTTAATTACTGCAAGATAGTTTTTTCCTTGCCTTTCATTCATTAAAAACTTGCGAACAGTCACCCCAAAAATTGACTCTCTTCGATTATCGTGCCGCTCCCCTGCTGCGACCTGTTAAGTTTTGATTAACAGACCCTCAGCGCTAAGCATTACACGAATGGATTTGGATTAGCAATATCCTCAAAATTTCCCGGAAGAAAATGGCGCTGCATGCTAACCTTTCCAAATGGAACCATTTTTATAAGTTCTGCATAGTCAATAATATTTGCGCATTGCGTACCAGCAACAGAAGGTTGCCAACCTTATCGATGCAAACAGTAAGTTAGTGCGGTGTGGAAAGCAACGCGCGGCTAGCGGATATTGCATATGGACACTAAAAACTAAAAGATATACATGCAAATTGTAAGCAAGTGCTCTAAAAGAAAAGCGACGTAATGCACATCACCCGACTACGCGGTTATATAAACCGAATACCAGCAAACCTCGGATTTCTAAGAGGCAGTTTATACATTATTCTGGCATGGCCGATTATCGGCCTGATAATAGCGACTATCATGTGGCAGTTAACCTCGTCACGTATCAACGCGGAACGAGACAGATTACACAAAAGCGGTATTGCCGAAGTCGCACTGCTTTCTGGTGCCTATGCCGAGCAACTCGCCCGACCGCTTGAGCAAATCAATCAAATTACGCTCAACCTTAAATATTATTGGCGCATCAGCGGCGGCACGCTAAAACTTGAGGAGCAAAATCGGGCTGGCTTGTATCCTCTTACCGACCGACTATATGTCACCATCGCTGATCGAGACGGCAATATCGTCACTACTACGCTAGCGAGAAAAAGAGTCAACCTCGCTCAACGAGACTATTTTCAAACGCTAAAAAATAGCGATACCGACCAATTAGTAATAACCAGCCCTTCCATTGGCGCCGGTTCCGGAAAGCTGATCGTCCGTTTCTCCCGTCGACTAACCAAAAGTGACGGTAGCTTCGACGGCATTGTCATGGTGTCGGTAGAACCTAGCTATTTTGCCAGTCCCACCGTGGATGGCGCGCTGGGAAAAGACGGGTTTCTTTCGCTGCGCACTCAGGATGGGATCGTTCTCGCAAAACGCATGGGCGCAAACATACGCGCGCGGCCCACGATATTCAAATCGCCCCCGACATTTTCGACCTTAACAGGTTTCGAATTTATAGAAAAAGATCACTTTGTGGACGGACGCGCGCGCCTTGTTGCGTGGAAAGAAATAAAAAACTTTCCGCTGATCGCCGTCGCTGGCTTGTCCGAAGATGAGTTGCAACAGCCACTGGCCGCCATTGCACGCGAGGATCGAATATTTGCTTTTGCGCGCATCTCCGGGGTGATAATTTTTATCATGATCGGCATTTTTTTTTCCTGCCGTCTGGCATGGCGCAAGCATCAGTTCACGCAAGCACGTCAGGCCTATGGTATCTCTAGCGAAGGCGGTAGCGAAGGTTTTTTTATGCTTGCATCCCAACGACGACGCACTGGCACGGTATCGGACTTTATTATTGTCGACTGCAACGAATACGGCGCGGCACTGTATGGTACTTCGAGAGGAGATTTAATTGGACGCCGACTCTCGACTCTTTACGCCGACCGCCCTTATTTCGAGGAGCTGGTGCGGACGTTCGTTGAAGCGATCAAGGATAATTTCTATGAAGATGATTTTTTGGTTCCCCCGGAATGCCCATTAAAAATGCGCTGGATTCATCGCAAAATGACGCGCTCCAATGCCGGATTGGCCCTCACACTGCGCGACATAAGCGAAAATAAGGCGCATGAAGAAGCGCTATTAGTAATGGCCAACTCCGATGCGCTTACTGCCCTGCCTAACCGCCACTGGTTAATGGGATTCTTGCCGCTAGCGATCGAACGTTCTCGCGTCGAGGAGACCACGCTCGCGCTACTATTTGTCGATCTTGATGATTTTAAAAACATCAACGATACAATGGGACACGCAGCGGGCGACGAGTTGCTTCAAGCCGTTGCGGCGCGCTTGCGCTCGGTGATACGACCATTTGATAACGTAGTACGTTTGGGCGGCGACGAATTCACTATCATTCTCGATAATCCAGAAAACACAGGCGCCGTGGCGGGCGTCAGCGAACGCGTTATTACCGCGCTTCGGAAACCGTTTCTGCTTTCCGGCCATAGCAATCACGTCATTTCCGCCTCCATCGGAATCAGTCTTTTCCCCAAAGATGGCGATGACGTCGAGACTCTGATCAAACACGCAGATATCGCCATGTATGTAGCCAAAGCAAATGGCAAAGCCAGTTATCAGTTCTTCCGCCCACAACTTTCTCAGAACCTGGTCATCAAACTCAACAACGAGCAATCCCTGCGGGAGGCGATTGATGGCAATGAATTTGTGCTTTACTATCAGCCCCGCGTGGATGCCGCGAGCGGAGAATTACGTAGCCTGGAAGCACTCGTGCGCTGGATACATCCTGTGCGCGGCCTGATACAACCCGATGAATTTATTCCACTCGCAGAAAAGACCGGATTGATCGTCAAACTAGGCGAGCTAGTCATTGAGAAAGCCTGTGCGCAGTTAGCGCTATGGAAGCAGCAAGGCGTGCCGCTGGTGCCGGTTTCAGTCAATGTCTCGTCGCCGCAATTTAATCAGGGCAATTTTGATGCGATATTTGAGTCGCACTTGATAGAACATGGGATCGACCCATCGTTCGTAGAAATCGAGCTGACCGAATCCTGCATGATGGGCGAGGACCAGGCGATATTTTCGCAGTTGGCCGCCCTAAAATCGCTCGGCGTTAAGTTGTTACTAGATGATTTTGGCACCGGCTATTCATCGCTGTCCCAACTGCAGCGACTTGATCTGGATATATTGAAAGTGGACCGGGCTTTCACTGCCAAGCTTGGCGAGAGCAAAGAAGGCGAAGTATTTTTTATGGCAATCATCTCAATGGCCCATGTACTGAATATGCGCGTCGTCGCAGAAGGCGTTGAGACCGTCGAGCAACTGCATATTCTGCAAGCCCTATCCTGCAACGAAATACAAGGCTATTATATTTCCCGTCCTGTGCCTGCGAACGAAATAGAGAGGCTAATGCATAAACGCTTTCTATTCCCCAACGACGCCATTCCGACAGAAATAAACGGGTAATGCTTGCAACACGTATGCATTTCCCGCCGTTGAAGGCGCTACCGGTTACCAGTTACTGCCTAAGACTTAAGACTCAAGAGCGCAGAGATAAAAGCTTACGAACGCGCAGCGGCATCGAACTCGCCTTTGGCATACCCTTGTGCCATACGATCGAGCGGAACGACCTTAATTTTAGAGGCTTTGCCAGCTGAACCAAACGCTTCAAAACGCACCTGACAGATATCTTTGGCCGCCGCTGTTGCATCCTTGAAAAACTTGCGCGGATCGAACTCAGCCGGGTGTTGCGCCATACTGCGACGCATAGCGCCGGTCATTGCCAGGCGAATATCGGTGTCAATGTTTACCTTGCGCACACCGTGTTTAATCCCCAGCAGGATTTCTTCTACCGGCACACCGTAGGTCTCTTTCATATCGCCACCATATTGGCGAATAATATCCAGCCATTCTTGCGGTACCGATGATGAGCCGTGCATAACCAGATGGGTGTTCGGAATCCGCGCATGGATTTCTTTGATGCGATTAATCGCGAGAATATCTCCCGTTGGCTTGCGACTGAATTTATATGCGCCGTGGCTGGTGCCAATCGCAATTGCCAACGCATCCACGCCGGTGCGTCTGACAAAATCGGCAGCCTGTGCCGGGTCGGTCAACATCTGGTCGTGCGACAAAACACCTTCTGCGCCAGAGCCATCTTCTTCACCGGCTTGACCGGACTCTAACGATCCCAGGCATCCTAATTCGCCCTCCACGGAGACGCCGATGTAGTGGGCGAAGTCGACTACCTTGCGCGTTACTTCGATGTTGTAATCGTAGGTCGAGGGTGTTTTCATGTCTTCCATTAACGAGCCGTCCATCATTACGCTGGAGAACCCGGAGCGAATGGATGCCTGACAAACGGCTGGACTGCCGCCGTGATCCTGGTGCATACAGATTGGGATGTGTGGATAGGCTTCAACGGCGGCTTCTACCATTTTGCGTAGAAAAGCTTCACCGGCATATTTGCGTGCGCCAGCGGAGGCTTGCAGGATTACCGGGCTGTCGCAGGCGTCTGCGGCTTGCATGATGGCGAGGATTTGTTCAAGATTGTTGACGTTGAAGGCGGGGAGGCCGTATTGGTGGTCGGCGGCGTGGTCTAGAAGTTGGCGTAGTGAGACTAGGGACATAGAGATCTCCTTGGTGGTTTTTTGGCGAAAATTTTAGTGAGTCAGGGTGAATTTAATTTTTTTGTTTATGTTAAGTGATTGGATTTCTCTTGGTCCGGGGGTGCGCTTAATATTGAGTATTCGAATACTTTTTTGGACTGTTTTGGTTGTGCTGTAGCCGATTTTTAAAACGGAGAAGGTCGTCGTTAAATAATTCGTTTTCTTCTCCGTGGATGCTGGTCGGGGGTGGCCCGACAGCCAGTTACTTTTTTTTGCTTCGCCAAAAATAAGTAACCAAAAAAAAGGCGACCGCAGAGACGCTGCCCTTCGGGTCCCCAAGCGTTTTAGCCATCAGTCGGGTCGAAATACCAACTCGCTACGCTCAAACATGTATTCCGACAATTCCCGCCTGATGACTAAAACACTTGGCAGCGCCAATGACGGGGTACGTCAAGGACCGCTTCAAAAGCAACCGCAACGTCAAAGGTGGCTGCGCCTGCAACTTCAAGAACAACGTCAAAGGTGGCTGCGCCTGCAACTTCAAGAACAACATCAAAGGTGGCTGCGCCTGCAACTTCAAGAACAACATCAAAGGTGGCTGCGCCTGCAACTTCAAGAACAACGTCAAAGGTGGCTGCGCCTGCAACTTCAAGAACAACATCAAAGGTGGCTGCGCCTGCAACTTCAAGAACAACATCAAAGGTGGCTGCGCCTGCAACTTCAAGAACAACATCAAAGGTGGCTGCGCCTGCAACTTCAAGAACAGCATCAAAGGTGGCTGCGCCTGCAACTTCAAGAACAACATCAAAGGTGGCTGCGCCTGCACGGTCGTCTTGTGATTTACGAGAACAACTCTGCCAATACAAAGGCTGCGGTTTTTGACGTTGACGTACCCCGTCATAGGCGTTGCCGATTATTTCGGCTGTCAGCCGGGAATTGTCGGCATACATGTTTGAGCGAAGCGAGTTGGTATTTCGACCCGACTGATAGTCGAAATAATCGGGGACCCGCCAACGGCGGGCGACGCGTCTGCGGTCGCCTTTTCTTTGGTTACTGTTCTTTTAGTCGGGGCGCCTAGCCAAGCAAAAGAAAGTGCCCGGCTGTCGGGCCGCCTCCGGCTAGCACCCACGGAGAAGTAACCGCGTTAAGCATCAACGTCCTCAAAAAAACCAATTCACCCTTCCGCCCGACGACCAAGCGCCGCAACCGCCGGCAAACTCTTCCCCTCCAAAAACTCCAAAAACGCCCCACCAGCAGTAGAAATATAATCAATCCGATCTGCAATCCCAAACGCATTTATCGCCGCAACAGTATCTCCACCACCAGCAATCGAATAAGCCGGCGACGCAGCAATCGCATGCGCCAACACCCGCGTACCTTCTGAAAACGCCGCAAACTCAAACACCCCAACCGGCCCGTTCCAGACTATCGTTCCCGCCGTCTGTAAGGTACGTGCCAATGCAGCCGCACTATCCGGCCCAATATCAAAAATCAGATCATCAACCTCAACCTCGTTGATCGATTTAATCGTCGCCGGTGCATCGGGAGAAAACCGTTTAGCACACACTACGTCAGTCGGCAACGGCACTCCCGCACCACGCGCCTGCATTTTTGCGATGATCAGACGCGCTTCATCGACCAGATCGGCCTCAGCCAACGACTTTCCGATGGGCGAACCCTGAGCCAACAAAAACGTATTTGCGATCCCGCCACCAACGATTAACAGGTCTACCTTTTCAGCCAGTGCGTTCAAAATAGTAAGTTTGGTCGACACTTTGGAACCTGCAACGATTGCCACTAACGGCCTCTTCGCATTTGCTAACGCGGCCGTAAGCGCGTCCAGTTCCGCCGCCATCAAAGGTCCGGCGCAAGCGATCTTTGCGAAGTGCGCCATGCCTTCTGTGCTGGCTTCGGCCCGATGTGCCGTACCGAACGCATCGTTAACATAAATATCGCACAGTCCTGCCATGGTTTTGGACAAGGCCGCTGAATTGCTCTTTTCACCGACATTACCCCGACAATTTTCCAGCAAGACGATTTCACCATCCGCCACAGCGAATTCGCTATCGATCCAATTTTTGACGAGTCGGACCGGTTGACCCAAATGCTGGCTCAGTGCAGCGGCGATTAATGACAATGACTCCAACGGTTTCAACTCCCCTTCCGTTGGCCGCCCTAAATGCGACGTCACCATCACGCGCGCGCCAGCGTCAGCAGCAAAGCGCAATCCCGCCAATGCTGCACGGATGCGGGTATCGTCCGTAATGTTGCCCGCTTCATCCACCGGCACGTTCAGGTCCGCACGGATGAACACTCGCTGGCCAACTAAGTCAGTGGAGGAGAAATCGGTCAGTTTTTTGAATAGCATGTTGCAGCTCGCTTTGCATGTTGGTTCGTGCGGCCGTCTGTTGAGCGACCTCCGCGGCATCGCTATCGAGGGTCCATGACGGAACAATGTTATCGCGTCGTTCAGGTCTCACATACCGGTGCTGGGACTGACAATTGTTGCGCCAACTCCAAAAGCGAATCTATAAATCCATCACATTTCAGCGCGCTCAGTCCAGCCGGGCCAGGATAACCGTAATTAACGATATACACCGGCATGCTTGCAGCGCGGGCGGACGCAACGTCAGATTCTGAATCGCCCACCATCACCGCCCGTTCCGGCAGCGTCCCCATCACCTCGCAAGCGTGGTAAAGCGGCTCAGGCGCTGGCTTCATAAATGGCAACGAGTCGCCGCCCACCAACACATCAAAATAGCCGTCAAGCCCAGCTATTTGCAGCAATGGCTCGGCCAGTGCAAACGGTTTATTGGTGACGCATCCCAATCGAAAACCGGCCTCTTTCATGGCGATCAATCCCTCATGCACGCCAGGAAATACAAAGCCGAAGTGACCGTTTGTTTCCCGATAATGCCGATAAAAAATGGCGCATGCATCGGCGTCCGGAATAGTGGTGATCTTTGCCGCAATGAGTACGCGGTGCACCAGATTAGGTACACCCTTTCCGATAAAATCGCACACTGTCTGGTATGGCAATGCCTCAGCCTTCAGATCGTTCAGCATGCGACTGACCGCCTCAAAAATGTCTGGCGCTGTATCTATCAAGGTACCGTCCAAATCGATTAAAACTGAACGTTGCGATGTGTTAATCTGTTCCATTACGATTCCTTGATGACTGCCAGCGCACGTTCTACCATATGCTCAGGCGTGAGTTTAAAGTGCGCATACAACTGCTCTGCAGGCGCCGATTCGCCAAATGTATCGATACCCATGGCGCTGCCGCTTTCCCCTACAATTGCCCGCCAGAACCAGGTCACCCCGGCCTCAATACTGACCCTTGGAATGCCATCCGGCAGCACATGTTTTCTGTACATTGCATCCTGTGCATAAAAGGCCTCTACGCAAGGCATCGATACTACGCGTACCGCAATCCCTGCGTTGCTCAATTGGACGGCGGCGGCGGCGGCGATCTCGACTTCCGATCCGGTCGCGATCAACACTACCTGCGGCGTTGACAATCCCGATAGGGTCTCGCTCAGAACATAACCGCCCTTTGCTGCATCACTAATCTGTGTAGTACTGCGTGAAAACGGTGTCAATGCCTGTCGCGACAAAATCAGGCAGGTCGGGCCGTCCGTACGCGAGATGGCCGCTTGCCACGCGATGGCTGTCTCGACGCCGTCACACGGACGCCAGAGTCGGTTATTCGGTATCAGACGCAAGCTGGCGGCATGTTCAATCGGTTGGTGGGTCGGTCCGTCTTCGCCCAGACCAATCGAGTCATGCGTGAGAACGTGAATCACGCGTTGCTTCATCAGCGCCGCCATCCGAATCGCATTGCGCGAATAATCGGAGAAGGTCATGAAGGTCCCGCCGAATGGGATAAAACCGCCATACAGCGCCATGCCGTTCATCATCGCGGCCATGCCAAACTCACGCACGCCATAACTCAGATAATTGCCACTCCCGTGATGATTGACCCATACCGATGCCTTGACATTGGTGAGGTTAGAGCCGGTTAAATCAGCCGAGCCACCGAAGAACTCTGGCAAGGTGGCACTAATATGTTCGAGCACAATTTGCGAAGCTTTACGGGTCGCTACTTTCTTCTGCAAATCGCCATCGGCGTGCACTAACTGAGAGAAAACTTCGGTCAGATTGGCAGGTAAAGTTCCCCCCATACGTCGCAGTAACTCACCCGCCAACGCCGGATGTTCCGCCTGATATGCGGAAAATAGTTCGTTCCATTCGGCCTGACGCGCCGCGCCTGTGGTACGCGCATCCCAAGCTTTTGCAATATCGGACGGCACCTCAAAGGGTCCTGCGGTCCAGCCTTTTTGTGCGCGCATTGCAGCAATTTCGATGGCACCCAATGGCGCGCCATGCACGTCATGTCCACCCGCTTTAGTTGGGGCGCCTTTACCAATCACGGTCTTGCAACAGATCAACGTCGGCTGGCTATTTTGCGATTTAGCCTGACGAATAGCGAGGTCAAGCGCGTCCACGTCATGGCCATCCACCGCAGCAATCACGTTCCAGCCATAGGCGGCAAAACGTTTTGGCGTATCGTCCGCAAACCATCCGGCGACGTTGCCATCGATGGAAATACCGTTATCGTCATAAAAGCAAATCAGCTTGCTCAGACCTAATGTACCGGCGAGTGAGCTGACCTCATGACTGATGCCCTCCATCATGCAACCGTCGCCGACGAACACGTAAGTGTGGTGATCGATGACCACGTGCCCCGGACGATTGAAGCTGGCCGCGAGCATTTTTTCTGCCAGCGCCATGCCGACCGCATTGGATAAACCCTGACCCAACGGACCGGTCGTCGTTTCTACACCCGGGGTGACTTCCACCTCTGGATGGCCTGGCGTTCTGGAATGCATCTGGCGGAACTGTGCCAGTTCTTCCATCCGCAAATCGTAGCCGGTCAAATGCAAAAGGGAATAAAGCAGCATCGAGCCGTGGCCGTTGGACAGGACGAAACGATCGCGGTTTAGCCATTTTGGGTCGGCCGGATTATGCCGCAAGTGCCCGCGCCATAAAACGTCGGCGATATCGGCCATGCCCATTGGTGCGCCGGGATGACCGGACTTGGCTTTTTCTACCGCGTCGGCTGCTAAGAAACGCAAAGCGTCTGCCGGTGTCGCCGTCGTCGCTGTAATTTTTTCTGGTGCATTCATGATGATTCCTCGGTCAGAGTAAGCTTGCTGCACGTTTTTTACGTTCCATCATCCGCAGGATAAAAGGCGTAAAAATCAATTGCATCGCCAGTTCCATCTTGCCGCCGGGAACCACGATCGTATTGGCCCGTGACATAAACGAGTCATTCACCATATTGCGCAAATACTGAAAATCAATGCCTTTAGGATTAGCAAAGCGAATCACGACCAGACTTTCATCAGGGGCCGGAATTTCTCGCGCAATAAATGGATTGGATGTATCGACACACGGTACCCGCTGAAAATTGACGTGTGTGTGCGAAAACTGCGGACAGATGTAATTTACATAGTCAGGCATACGTCGCAGGATGGTGTCAGTCACCGCTTCAGTGGAGTAACCGCGCTTGGACTTATCGCGCCATAACTTCTGGATCCATTCCAGATTGATGACTGGGACGACGCCGATCAGCAAATCGGGATGTTGCGCGATATTAACTTTATCGGTCACTACGCCCCCGTGCAGGCCCTCGTAGAACAACAAGTCATTGTCGGCGGAGAGGTCCTCCCATGGAGTAAAGGTGCCCGGGTCTTGCTTGTAAGGCGCGGCTTCTTCTACATCATGCAAATATTTACGACGGCGTCCGGTGCCAGTCTTGGCATAGTTGGCGAACAACGCCTCCAACTCAGGAAAGAGGTTGGTATCCGGGCCGAAATGGCTAAAATTATTGTCGCCGCGGGCCTCTGCAGCCGACAGTTTTATTTTCATCTCGTTGCGATCATAGCGATGGAAACTGTCCCCTTCGACGATAACGGAACGAACATTTTCACGCCGGAAAATATTTTCAAAGGTACGGGTGACTGAGGTAGTACCTGCCCCGGAAGAACCGGTTATCGCGATGATTGGATAGCGTTCAGACATGATGGTCTCTCAAATAAGGGGTGAGCATTGAGCGGGTTACACAGCAAATCAGGCGCGCAAATCACGTGCGCTATAAGCTACGCAACTAAGGTACGTAACTAAGCTGGAACCCGGAACAGACTACGTTCGTTAAACAGTGGACTCGGCATATCATCAGTTTGCGGCGCATTGTGATAGGCCTGAATCCGGTCTACCTCGTTACGCGATCCAAAGATCAGACCGATGCGCTGATGCAGCGAGGTCGGCTGAACTTCCATGATCGACTGACGACCGGTACTTGCCCTGCCGCCCGCCTGCTCCATCAGGAAGCCGATCGGATTAGCTTCATACAATAAACGCAGACGACCGGATTTGCTCGGATCCTTGGTATCGCGCGGATACATGAACACGCCGCCACGCATCAAGATACGATGGGCCTCAGCCACCATGGAGGCGATCCAGCGCATATTAAAATCCTTGTCGCGCGCACCGCTTTTGCCTGCCACGCATTCATCTACATAGCGCTTGATCGGCTCTTCCCAAAAACGGCTGTTAGAGGCATTGATCGCAAACTCGTTGGTATCCGGGGGAATCTGCAAATCGGGATGGGTCAGCATGAACTCGCTCAGATTAGGGTCGAGCGTAAAGCCGTTAACGCCGGTTCCTACCGTCAGTACCAACATGGTTGACGGGCCGTAAATCGCATAACCTGCGGCGACTTGCTGCGATCCGGGCTGCAAAAAATCCTCTTCTTTTACATCCTCAATGCCATCTGCCGCACGCAATACAGAAAAAATGCTACCAACCGATACGTTAACATCAATGTTTGATGAACCATCCAGCGGGTCAAACACCAGCAGGTATTTTCCTTTCGGATATTGACTAGGAATTTGATACGGCAATTCCAGTTCTTCGGAGGCCATGCCCGCCAGTTGACCACCCCATTGCGTGACGTGCAAAAAGGTATCATTGCTCATGATGTCCAACTTTTTTTGCGTCTCGCCCTGGACGTTGACTGAGGCGTCCGCGCCCTCGGCGCCGGCAGCATTACCAAGCATCCCGCCCAGAGCACCAAAAGCCACCGCGCGTGCGATGCTTTTACACGCCAGCGCGACGTTCAAAATAAGACTGTTGAAATCGCCGCTGGCATCTGGAAAACGCCGACGCTCTTCGATTAAGAACTGGGTTAATGTCGTGCAATGTTGGGTTAAAGGCATGGTGATCTCCAAAAATTTTAATTTTTTATAGTTGCGTCAACTGCGTACGCAGTTGCTGCATGATCGTTCGATAACCCTGATCAGCGTCGGGCGCGCCAAACACCGCACTGCCAGCCACAAAGGTATCTGCCCCGGCCCGTTGAATGGCGTGGATGTTATCAACCTTGACGCCGCCGTCCACCTCCAGCCAGATGTCCTGTCCGCCAGCGGCGACATGGGCATCAATGCGAGCGCGGACTGCCTTTAATTTAGTGAGCGTGCTGGGAATAAATTTTTGTCCGCCGAAGCCTGGATTGACGCCCATGAGAAGAATGATATCGAGCTTGTCCATGACGTAATCCAGCACATCGAGCGGTGTCGCCGGATTGAATACTAACCCGGCCCGACAACCATGCTCGCGAATCAGACTTAGTGTACGGTCAACGTGCCGGCTAGCCTCGGGATGGAAAGTGATGATATTTGCCCCAGCCTTTGCAAATAAAGGTATTAATGCGTCTACCGGTTCGACCATCAAGTGCACGTCAATCGGAATCGTTACATGCGGCCGGATCGCCTCGCACACCATTGGGCCCATAGTAAGATTAGGGACGTAATGATTATCCATTACATCAAAATGGATCAGGTCGGCACCGGCGGCTTGGATGGCGCGCACTTCTTCGCCGAGACGGGAGAAATCTGCTGACAAGATCGATGGCGCAATGCGTAGCCCAGAAGCTTGCACTATATTTGCAGCGGGTGGCGTGTTGTGGATGGTCATGTCATGCCGCCTCAAAAAGTGTACCGTTATGCCAGCGACGCAAAGCCGCCAGGTCAACCCAGCGCTGGTCGGCACCGGGAACGTGTTGTAACATCGGTTGATCAGGATCACCGAGATGCGGCAGAACCAGCATAGCATCGGTGAACTGCTGTCCTGACGTGTAGGCACTTGGCGTGATCAGGGTCGGGATACCTGCTGCACGGGCAGCACGCAAGCCGTTTTCGGAGTCCTCGAAAGCCAGACAATCGGCACCGGGCAATCCAAGCGCCTGCAATGCCGCAAGATACACGTCCGGGGCGGGCTTTTTCTTCTGGACCGTAGAGGCGTCGCATACTGCAACAAACAGATGCCGCCAGTCGGTTCCAAAAGATGAGCGCAGCAGGGCATCGATATTTGCCGGTGTAGTAGTGGTCGCAATCGCCATTGGCATGCCGGTTGCATGCGCCTCAAGAATCAATCGCTGCACTCCCGGGCGCATCCCCAGCTTGCCGCCACAAACCATGGCTTCGTAATGTTCGGTCTTGATGGCATGTACTGCGTTGATGGTTTCTTTTACTTTGTGACCGCCGGATTCGTCTGGATCAAGAATGTTCCAGTAATGCAAAAGCCGTTCCTTACCGCCCGCCACGTCAAGCAAACCGGCGTATAGGGTTTCGGTCCAGTACCAATCCAGACCGACATCCACAAACGCCGCATTGAACGCGTTACGGTGTGCTTCCTCGGTATCGGCTAACGTCCCGTCCACATCAAAAATCAACGCGCTCAAGGAACCTGGAGTTGCGGCTCCCCATACTTTTGCCACGCTCGAGTTGGCTTGCATTATTTTCACTCCTGTATGTCAATCAGCGGATTTCCCTGCGCAAATACGCGACTTGCCAATAGATCGGGGGCGGTAATAGTGGTCAAGGCCGTGTCGCTCGCGGTTGAATGAAGATCGTTCATCAGTCGCGATGCGTGACGCAAGCGAGCGCGGTCCAATGCATTACGTACGCTGCGGGCGTTAGCAAAATGCGGCAACAACATGCGGCGATTCAGATAATCCGAAAATACGGCAACCGCCTCATCATCAAACCGATACTGCATCGTCTGCAACATCAGGTCTGCTATTTGCGATAGCTCGCCAGTGCTGTAATCAGGAAAATCAATGTGATGCGCAATCCGTGACGACATGCCGGGGTTGGACTCAAAAAACTTATCCATGCGGTCTTTATAACCCGCCAGAATCACGACCAGATCGTCGCGACTATTTTCCATCACCTGTAACAAAATTTCGATTGCTTCTTGTCCGTAATCACGTTCGTTTTCGGGACGATAAAGATAATAAGCTTCGTCGATAAACAATACGCCGCCCATCGCTCTTTTTAATACTTCTTTAGTCTTAGGCGCGGTGTGACCAATATATTGTCCAACCAGATCATCGCGCGTTACGGCGATCAAATGCCCCTTACGTACATAACCCAAACGATGCAAAATCTCTGCCATTCGTAACGCAACAGTCGTTTTACCTGTGCCAGGATTGCCCGAGAAACACATGTGCAAACTAGGCGCGCCCGCCGAAAACCCCCGCTCCGCCCGTAGTTTATCTACCAGTAATAATGCGGCAATATCGCGGATGCGTTGTTTGACCGGTGCCAGGCCAATCAACTCGCGGTCCAGCTGCGCCAACAGTTCCGTAATGCCGGAAGTTGCCAACGCCTGCGCAAATGGATTTGCTGATAGCGCAAAATCTACTGGCGCTGCTGATATGATATTCGGCGTTTGCATAATTAACTCGCTCTATAAATTAATTAACTAGTCTTGAATTACTGACTGGTCTTAAGTCTCTGACTGGTACCGCACGCCTTCTGGCTTGGCTTGTACCGCATAGCTTTCCATGCTGTAGCGGATAGTCCGACCAGCTTCTTCGTGCCGTACCAGACGGAAGCCCGGCTCAATATCCGGACGGTTGACGATGAAAGCCATGACCAGCGATTCCACGCCCGCGCTTGAATCAAACGCCGTCAGGCGAATGTAATAGTTCGGAAACGTTTTACGGCAATTGTTCAGCTCGATCATAATTCCCGCAGGATCGCGCAGATCAAACATCGGTGGTCCGAACATTTCCCAGTAAGTATTCCGGGGATGTGGATCATCGGTATATTCAACGGCCAGCGCCCAGCCTTTTCCCAAACAATAGTCAATTTGCTTGACGATTTGCGCATCGGTAAGATCGGGCAAAAATGAAAATGTGCCTTGAGTAACTCGCATGATATTCCTTCAATTCTTTATGTAACAGTTTGAGCAATATGATCGGACTATTTCCAACTTAAACTATCAGGAAACCGAAGCCGTCGGCGCAAAATCAGATGTATCTGTCGACGCGTAGTTGAAAGAAATTTCACCCCACGTATCCAGTGCTGCTTTCAATGGTGAGCACCATTTGCCAGCATCGCGCAGGATTTGCGGACCTTCATTCTTGATATCACGGCCTTCATTACGCGCCTGCACCATAACTTCCAAGGCGACCCGGTTAGCCACCGCGCCGGCTTGAATGCCTTGTGGATGACCAATCGTGCCGCCACCGAACTGCAACACAACGTCATCGCCAAACAAGTCCAGCAACTGATGCATCTGACCGGCATGAATACCGCCGGATGCGACTGGCATAACTTTGCGCAACGAACCCCAGTCCTGATCAAAGAAGATACCGCGTTCCAGATCCATTTTGGTGTGCGAATCGCGGCAAATGTTGTAGTAGCCCTGAACGATCATTGGATCGCCTTCCAGCTTGCCAACTGCTGTGCCGGTATGGAGATGATCGACACCGCACATACGCAGCCATTTGGCAATCACCCGGAAAGAAACACCGTGATTTTTCTGACGTGTGTAAGTGCCGTGACCGGCACGATGCATATGCAGCATCATGTCGTTCTGACGGCACCAGAAAGACATCGATTGAATCGCCGTCCAGCCAACCACCAGATCAATCATGACGACAACCGAACCTAATTCTTTAGCGAACTCTGCACGGCGATACATCTCTTCCATGGTGCCGGCAGTGACATTGAGGTAATGTCCTTTTACTTCGCCGGTGGCCGCATTTGCGCGATTGACTGCCTCCATGACGAATAGAAAACGATCACGCCAATGCATAAACGCTTGCGAGTTAATGTTCTCGTCATCCTTCATGAAGTCGAGGCCGCCTTTCAGGCCTTCATACACTACACGACCGTAGTTGCGTCCCGACAAACCTAGTTTTGGCTTGGTGGTGGCACCTAGTAAAGGGCGTCCAAATTTGTCCAGGCGCTCACGTTCAACAATAATGCCGGTCGGCGGACCAGGGAAGGTCTTGATGTACGCAACAGGAAATTTCATATCTTCAAGACGTGCTGCTTTCAGCGGCTTAAAGCTGAATACGTTGCCGATGATCGAAGCAGTAACGTTGGCAATCGAGCCTTCTTCAAACAACGACAGATCGTAAGCAACATAACAGAAATATTGACCCGGATTATTTGGCACTGGATCAACCCGATAGGCTTTGGCGCGATACATATCGCAAGCGGTAAGACGATCTGTCCACACAACGGTCCAGGTCGCAGTCGATGATTCCCCTGCGACTGCAGCCGCAGCTTCTATCGCGTCTACGCCATCTTGTGGCGTGATACGAAAGAGTGCCAGAATATCGGTTTCTTTCGGAACATAATCTGCGTCCCAATAACCCATCTGCGCGTACTTAAGAACGCCTGCTGAATAGCGTTTTTTTGAATCCATTATCTGACCTGCGTCGTTGCTTCCCATCGTGCTCTCCTCAGTGTGGGCGATGCCCGTTTTAACTACCTCAGGGTTTATGCAAAATTATTCCGAAAGCATGTAGACCATACCTGTCATTAACCTCGGGGACAACTTTGCGTAAGTCCTTTGCCTATGGACTCAACTATATAAAGCGACTAACATCAGGTCTAATAAATAAAAAAATAAATTGCATCAGAAAATACTTATAGATAGGTCTTTATGCGTCGCTATACTCTCCGTCAGCTGGACACTTTTCTTGATGTCGCACGCGAGCTATCGATATCTCGCGCTGCCGAAAATCTCCACGTCACCCAACCTGCTGTGTCGATGCAAATGCGTCAATTAGAAGAAGCGATAGGCCTGCCGCTGTACGAGCAAACCGGACGCAAAATAAAACTCACGGACGCAGGTGAAGATTTTCAGCAATATGCGATCGGCGCCGTTGCACAACTCAAACAACTTGAAGATGCGATGGCAGAAAGACGCGGCCTGAAGAAAGGACGCGTGGCGCTCGCCATCGTCAGTACCGCAAAATATTTTGTGCCGATGCTATTGGTTTTATTTCGTAAGAAATTTCCGGATGTCCAGGTGGTTCTCCATATACACAATCGCGAGAGCATCATGAATTTGTTGGCGCGCAATGAAATCGACCTGGTTATTATGGGACGCGCACCCGACTCTATAGACTGCACCGCGAACATATTTGCGACCAATCCGTTAGCGGTTATCAGCGCGCCGCAACATCCGCTTTCGCGCAGACGAAATGCGCCGATATCGATCCTGAAGGACCATGAATTTGTCGTACGGGAAAAAGGTTCAGGCACGCGCCAGTTAATGGAACGGCTGTTCGCAGAAAACAATATCAAGCCGCCCATCGTCATGGAAATGCCGAGCAACGAAACCATCAAACAGGCGGTTATGGCGGGTATGGGACTGAGTTTTTTATCGTTACGAACCATCCGGCACGAACTGGCGTCCGGCCATTTGGTGCTATTGGATATAGAGGGTTTGCCGATCATCCGGCACTGGCACGTCACACACCTGACGTCCAAAAGATTGTCCCCGGCGGCCAGCGTACTCAAAACTTTTTTGATAGAAGAAGCGGCACCGCTGATCAACCTATGGGCTTAAAAGGATTGAACGCTTTTTGGTAATGCAGATGTTCAATCCTAAACCGATCAACCAGCGGCACCAAGGTTTTTTTAAGGCAGCATCCGCTGGAACACACCGTCCCGATCAATCAGCCTGTGCTTGAGTGCCGCCAGAACATGCAGTATGACGAGCGCTGCAAAAATAGCCCCTGCCACGTAATGAATCAAGCCAAACATATCGCGTAAAAAAGGATCTTCCCATCCCCATTTGGGCAGAGGAATGCCAAAAAATTTGACGCCGTACTTATTGAAAGACGATGACAGATATCCGGACGCTGGTTGCACGATCATGCTGAGGTATAACAGGCGATGACTCCATTGTGCCGACTTGACTTCCCATTGCGGCATACTTGATGGAAAAGGCGGTACGCGATGTGTGAAGCGCCATGCCAGTCGCAGCAAGATAAGCACGCCCGTCATTACCCCGAGCGATTTATGCAGGTTAAAATAATCAGCGCGCCCCGGCGTACCTTTAGGAATATTGATCATGTAATAGCCCAGCACCAGCAGACTAATAATCAACAGCCCGACCACCCAATGCATGACTATAGCGGGCGGGCGATACTTGGTCGCCTTGCCAACGCTGCTGACGCCTGACGTTAAATTTCTGGTGTCCGCCCCTCTGATGTTTTGCGCGCTCATCTGATCGCAACACCCCAAGGTAAGGTGCCTACAGGGATTTCCTTGCTCACGGTATTTGTGGCGGTATCAATCACTGAGACGGAGTTGGAACGCCCGTTGGCCACGTACAGTTTTTTGCTATCAGGTGTGATCGCCATGTTCCATGGACGCTGGCCGACAGGGACGGTCGCTACCACTGTATTGTTGCTTGTATCGATAACCGAGACCGAAGCATCCTTGCCATTGGAAATATAAACGTGCTTGCCGTCGGGTGCCATCGCGACGCCATTGGAGAAGCTACCGGCCTTCACTTGCGCGATTACTTTATGGGTTGCCACGTCAAGCACATAGACCATACTACCTAGTTCCGCAGCGATGTAAGCAGTTTTTCCATTGGGCGTAAATGCGATGCCGCGCGGGCGCTTGCCGAGGACCACCAAGTCAACTTGTTCGCGCTTGGTCATGTCGATAATATCGAGCGAGTCTGCCTCTTCCGCACTGACATAAAGCCATTTTCCATCAGGACTGAATTCGGCATGCTCCGGATTTTTGCCTTTGGTTTTGATGATGAACTCTTGCTTGTTGGTGTCGGTTGAAATGAAATTGACCGAGTTGGTTATTTCGCTTGCCGCGACCACCCATTTACCATCAGGGGAAATGCCAACGCCTTCTGGTGACTCACCCACGGCGACTTTACCAACGACCGCTTTTTTTTGAAGATCAACGATTAATAAGGAATTGGTCGGTTGATCGCTGACATACAACGCCTTGCCGTCGTGTCGCACAGCAAGACCGCGTGGTTTGGTACCGGCTTTGATTTCGTTTACAACCATATCGGTGGCAGTATCAATCACGGAAATAGTGCCTGACTTTTCATTTGGAACGTAGGCGAACGGACTAGCGCTTGCAATCGACGGCAACACCCCTAATGACAGCGCCGATAATACCGCGCCCACCATTATTGTTTTACGTGCAGCACCGATTGCGGACAAAGGCCGGACATAAATCCCATGTGGGAATGTGGTCAGCGATGGTTGCTGCAAAAAATTTAACTTCATGGTAAAGCCTCTCTAATAATGTAATTCCGACTATTCAGCTACAAGGCATGACAGCCTCTTCAAGTAAGCTGCCATTAACTCCATGAATATCTTAAACCAACCCAGCCTCCGCGCGGTGCGCCGGGACCGATAAATTGCTCATTAGAAACGCTATTACCGTCCAACGAACGTCCTGGTCCGTTAAAGTAGTTTTGTCCAAGCACGCCAAAGTTTGCGTACTGGCGGTTGAACAGATTGTCAACCCGCGCGAAAATTTGCAACCGCTTGGTGACCAAATACGTGGCGTCAAGATTGACCATGGTATAGCCAGAAATTTTGCCGTTAGCATCCTGATTATTTTCATCGCCACGGGCATAAATACTGCTGCGATACACGAAGTTGGTGCCGACATTCCACGCCGATGTCGGCGCATAATCCAGACGCAGCTTGAGGGTATTTTGCGGGATGCCCGGTAGCTTATTCCCGCGATTGACCGCGATATCGCCGATGGCGTTGGCGCTTGAGTTACTACCGCTATGTTCCACGAAAGCAGTCTGATAAGTGGCATCAATATAGCTGTAGCTGATTGTCACGCCAACTGGGCCAACGACAGTATGACCCGCCAGTTCCAGGCCTTGTCGACGGGTTTTACCGACGTTTTGAAAATACCCGGTGCTGGCTGACGCCCCGCTACTGCTGATAAATTGAATGTCATTATCAAGCGCGGTCCTGAATATTGACCCGCTCCAGCCAGAGGCGGCACCCAGTTTGCCGCGCAGGCCAAACTCACCTGTTCTGGCGATCACGGGCTTTAACGCCGGATCCGCAATAAAGTTATTTGGCAACGTGCAAGGGGCGTTTGGGTCCGCGCAGGCTAGTTCGATGGCGGTCGGGGTACGCATGCCTTCGTTATACGTTGCATACGCCGTTAGCGCAGCGTTGGGGTTATACGTCACACCCACACCGGGATTGAAGCGCGTAAAAGTATTCTTGCTGTTCAGCAGCGGCTGATTGCCGGTCTGGTCGCTGATGTTAACCCGCGCATAGTTGTAACGACCAGAACCGGTCACCGACCATTGATCGTTAAGTGCTAACGTGTCGGAAACAAAAATACTGAGGTTGCTATTATGCGTTTTGGCATCCGTACCTAACGTAAAGTCGTTCAATCCTAACGTGTCGCGGCTGGCAGTAAAATTAGCATCCTGCCGCAGTTGCTTGAAACGTGAATTTGCAAAATCACCAGAAATACCGCCCACAATATGATTGTCCATTGTGCCAAGCTTTCCGATATAGCTCAGTTGCGTCCCGAATCCATAACTGCCCTGCTTCACCATAGAGCGCGTGTTATTGGCCGAGACCGGATTTGTTATCGCGTCGTAGTTTTGATTCACATTGCTACTAGAATTATCGTTGCGATAATTGCGATAGTACGCATTGGTCGATAGCTGCAAATTATCATTATAAAAATGACTCGCGGATAAATTCCATAGCTGCGCGCGGTTTATATTCTTATCGGGAAAAGTATAAGCCTGGCGCCGGTTGTCCAGGAACGCACGCGGAATCGTTTGCATGCCCTGCAGGTCGTTATCAGCCGCCGTTAAACTTAACGAGGCTGTTGTGGCTGCGTCCTGATAACCTATTTTTCCAAAAAACTGTTTGACGCTACTCGGGTTGTGGTCGGCCCAGCCCTTGTCTTTGGAGTCGTTCGCGGTCAAAAAATAATCGATATTACCGACGGTTCCGCCTTGCTCCACCTCAACGGTCTTGCGACCAAACGCGCCACCGGACACTTCAACCTGACCGCCAGGATTAGTCCGACCGTTCTTGGTCGTAATCGCCAGCGCGCCGCCGAGTGTGTTAAGGCCAAAAACCGGATTGGAACCGGGCATCACCTGCAAGTTGGCAATTGCCGACTGTGGCAACAGATCCCAGTTGACGACATCGCCGAATGGTTCGTTGATGCGTACGCCGTCCTGAAACACGGAAAGACCTTGCGGCGTGCCCAGCAAAGGCGATGCAGTAAAACCACGATAGTTAACATCCGGCTGATAGGGATTACCCTGCGCCGAATTGATCGTGACACTGCTCAGATTTTGCTCAAAAAATTCAGTAATATTGCCAGCGTGCTGGCGCGTAATATCTTTGCCGGATACTGACTGTACGCTTGCCGCGACATCGCGCAAGGGCAGACCCAGGCCGGGTAACGGCGTTGTGCCGGTTACGACGATCTCGGGCAAATTTTTATCGGTTGCGGTAAATGTTTCGGCTGCAAAAATTGGACCGTGGAGCAATAATATGACACTCCCCAAAAGACTACTCAAAGCCAATTCAGTAGCGCCGGGCACAGATTTCCAGTACGCCATATTTCTGTCTCCTGATTATATTTTTTTATTTACTGCCTTGTGACTGTAAACCATCGGCAATGCCAATTCCCTGATGCAATATCCATGCCGGCTATGGTTTTGACCTTAACCGGTCTCTTCAGGACACATATCAGGGGAGGTGCGTTACCGGGCCTGTAATATTTTTACAATGTCCAGATGGCTATTCTCCTGTGCCATTTCCAGCACACCCTTGCCACGATTATCGAGCAGCTGCGAGTCTGCGCCGCGCGCCAATAGCGCCTCAACCGTGGCCGGGAAACCGGAGGCCCCGGCCCACATCAGCGCCGTGAGGCCATTTTCGTAGGAAGTATTGACCTTGATCCCGCTCTCAGGACCCGTTTGCAGCAACATATTAACGATCTCAGTTTGCCCAGTGCCGGCGGCGTAGACCATAGCTGTTTTATGCACTTGATCGATTGCGTTGACGTCTGCCTTTTTGTCGATCAACACCCGCGCCATGGCAGGACGCCCAAAGTACGCAGATGCCATCAAAGGCGTGACTTTTGCCACGTTTGCCAGATTAACGTCTGCTCCGCGCGCTATGAGCAATAACATGATGTCCATCTGACCGTTTTTAATGGCGCTCATCAATAACGAATCGCCGAGCCGATTACGGGTATCGGGTGAAGCCCCTGCCTCAATAAAGCCCTTGAAAGTCTGGGCATTGCCGCTACGGGCGGCAGCCAGGGCCTGGCGGTTCAGATCAACCTGCGCATCGTTGGCGGAGGCGTTGCTGAAAAATGCCGAAACAGCTAAAGACAAAATACATTTTAAAAATATGGAACGACCTGTATACATACTAAATTATCCTGTTGAAATGTGCTGAATTGTGGCCAAATTACTTGCCGCCTGGTGCCGACTTATTTGCAGGCTCCACGCTAGTTATTTTTCCGAATTATGATGCTAGACCTAGAAAGGAGAATATTACCGACCCATTTTATATTTAATACATTGCAATATGAATTAGAGATATTATGCTGACGGGGAATTATCATACAAGAAATCAAGTTTCAAATTTTGATTTAAACCCTTCAAAACAATAAAGTATTGCCTAAAGCTAACGTTGCACAAAACAACATCATTAAGGGAATCAGTATGAGAATGGCAAATTACAAAATAATAGGACAGATTGCTCTGGCGACGAGCATGTTAGTCGCCACGGTAGTAAGCAGCGCACAAGAGACGGAAGGCGGCGCTGGCATCAAGATTCCACCAATGGCTAAAGCACTGGCACCGGTCAATCAAGCCATGCTTGATGGCGCGGCCAAAGACAGCAAGAATTGGCTGCACACCAACGGAGATTACGCGCAAACGCGTTTTTATCCATCAGCGCAAATTAATTCAAAAAACGTAGCAACACTAAAGCCTAAGTTCGTGTTCCAGACTGCTATTGTCGAGTCTATGGAGACGGCACCAATTGTGGTCAATGGCGTGATGTTTTTGACTACTTCCTATAATCATGTGTACGCAGTAGATGCTGTCACAGGTCAGGAATTCTGGCACTTCAAACACAAAATGGGACCAGTAACAACATTTTGCTGCGGACCAAACAATCGTGGTGTCGCCGTTTCGGATGGCAAACTGTACATGGGCACGCTGGATTCCAAGTTGATTGCACTGGACACCAAAACCGGCAAACTGCTATGGGAAACCGAAATCGCTGACCCGGAAAAAGGTTACAGTGAAACCATGGCACCAACGGTTGTAGACGGCAAAGTGCTGATCGGCACCAATGGCGGCGAATACGGCATCCGCGGTTTCGTTAAAGCCTTCGACGCTGCGTCAGGCAAGCTAATCTGGACGTTCTATACCATCCCAGAAAAAGGCCATGAAGGCGTATGGGCTAAGAACGATGCAACCGGTCGTGATTTGCACCGTGACATCGCTGCAGAAAAAGTTGCCTTTGCGAAAAAATCAAATTTTCACGAGACTTTGGGTGGCGGCGTCTGGACAACCCCAGCAATTGATCGTGCGACTAAAACGGTCTTTTTTGTTGTAGGCAATCCATCTCCTGATTTGTATGGTGCTGAGCGTCCTGGCGACAATCTGTACACGGATTCACTGGTCGCAATCAATCTTGATACTGGCGCATACAAGTGGCACTTTCAATACATCGCTCATGACGTATGGGATTTGGACTCGGTCAGCCCACCGATCCTGGTCGATGTAAAAGACAAGAGCGGCAAGATGGTTCCTGCAGTGATCCATGCTGGCAAAACCGGTCATGTATATGTGCATAACCGTAACGACGGCACTTTGATTCGCTTCTCTGAAGCCATGGTTCCTCAAGAAAACATGTGGGCGCTTCCAACCGCTGCGGGTACGCGTATGTTGCCGGGTGCTAACGGTGGTGTGGAATGGTCCCCAATGGCCTATAACGCCGGTGCACGCCTGACTTATGCCTTGAATTTGAACCAACCGATGACTTATCAGGTAGATGGATCAAACTATCCAAACGGCAAATTGTGGTTAGGCGGCGCGTTTAAAAACGCTGCGGGCGAAGAGCAATCAGGCAACGTAACCGCCGTCAATATCGATACCGGCAAGATCGCATGGCAGGCAAAAACCGACCAACCAATGATCGGTGGCGCATTGGCAACAGCGGGCAATCTGGTGTTTGCAGGCGAAGGTAATGGCTTGTTCAAGGCTTATGACGCTAAAACCGGCAAAGTGCTATGGCAATTCCAATGCGGCGCGGGCGTTAATGCACCGCCAGTGTCCTACTCTGTCAACGGCAAGCAATACATCGCTGTCGCTGCGGGCGGCAACTCACAGATGGACTTCAAGCGCGGTAACAGCGTTTTTGTCTTTGCTCTACAATAAGTCTCAGGGAAGTTCATTTGCGATCTGATGCGGCTTACAAAAATCATTACCGCGCAATAGGATTGTGAATGCCGTTTAAGAGATATTATGTCTGTCATCTCAGGCATGTAATTTGCAAGTAAGTACCGGAAAGAGGGCGCATTCATAGTGAAGCGGCCTCTTTCCTTATAGTTGACCACTGGATACCGAATAACATGAAAGTTGCACACATCGTTTTTGCGGCAATAACCGCACTCTCCGCCCTCTCCTTTCAAAGCCATGCCGCCGATATCGAAGCGGGCAAGAAAAAAGCGGAAACCTGCATAGCCTGCCACGGGGTTGCCGGCAATTCGACCGTGCCGATGTTTCCGGTATTGGCGGGTCAAAGCGCACGCTATCTCTACCTTGAGCTCCGCGACTTTAAAGAAGGCGCGCGCGTTAACCCGATGATGAGCCCGATGGCCGCGAATCTATCGAAGGAAGACATGCAGGACCTGGCGGCTTATTTTGCCGCCCAAATACCAACCCCGATCAATTTTAAGGCCGACCCGGCAAAGGTAAAGTTGGGTTTTGCCAAGGCCGAAGAAGTGCTGTGCTCCATGTGTCATCTGGGCGCGATGAAGGGACAGAACGAGATTCCTAAACTGTCCGGGCAACACTATGACTATATTGCTAAGCAACTTACCGACTTTAGAGCTCGCGCGCGGACCAATGACGCTGGCAACATGACAGCCGTGACCAAAAATCTGACTGACGATGACATTGTTAATTTGTCACAGTACATCGCTAACATTCACTAACGGCTAGCAGAGCGCCATTGCGTCCAATTCTGCGCCAAACGGCGAAAGCGCAGTTGGCGTAATAATTAGATGCAATTAAAGTGTCCCATTTGTCGCGTCATGTTCCCATGGAATATTAAGTGGGTCGTTAATGGCAAAATAGCGCGTCCGGCGATGGTCCACATATTGAACAGTTTGTGCAACGACTGTATCAATTTCGCACACATTATTTAGGCGTGGGACAATCAGCATGCTTTTAACTGCCGACCGGTGGGTAGCTTTAAAAACATAATAATGCCGGTCTTAGCATAATTAAAAGAGGCCACCCTCTGACAAGTAATTTAAAGATGTTTTACGAAACACTCTTTTAAACAGGTAACGAGGCTGGAAGATTTTAAAGAAATTTGGGCATGAAAATTGCTCCAAATGAGTGTGATTGTCGGAATAATCAGTGAAGAACTGAGTAGTATGCAATCGAGTTTCCCCGTAGCAAATCCTAGTATTTTAATAACATTGGAGATTAATTATGAACTGGACTACACCTGCATTTACAGATCTACGTTTTGGTTTTGAAATCACTATGTACATTGCAAATCGTTAATAGCGTTTTGTAACGCGGACTTGACGGCGATTGCTAAACCAATCGCCGTTTTTATCTCTAGAATTTAATGCTGGGTTCGTAAACAGGATCACATCCTGCGAATTACTCCCATACTCAATCGCAACATTTCCTCGCTTGAAACCATTAAATTATGCAAATCATTGTGTTAGGCTCGGCCGCTGGTGGTGGATTTCCACAATGGAACTGCAATTGCCATAACTGCAATGGGCTGCGCAATGGCACCATTAACGCAACGGCTCGCACGCAATCATCGATTGCCGTCTCCGCCAACGGCAGCGATTGGGTGTTGATCAACGCGTCCCCCGATATTTTGACCCAGATTCGTAATACACCGGCACTGCAACCCAACCGTCACCAACGCGACTCCGGTATTGCAGCGGTCGTCCTGATGGATGCGCAAATCGATCACGTGACCGGTTTGCTGATGCTGCGTGAGGGCAAGCAATTGCCGATTTATTGCACCCCATCGGTGTGGGACGATCTCACCACCGGCTTGCCGTTAATGCATGTGCTGTCGCACTATTGCGGGGTGCAATGGCATCCGCTGCCAACCAACAACCACGTCACCCAATATCCTGCGATCCAGGTTCCTGGCATAGACGGCATCAGCTTTACTGCGCTGCCGCTTAAAAGCAAAGCCCCGCCCTACTCTCCGCATCGCGAGCAACCGCAGGTAGGGGACAATATCGGTTTGCTGATTGAAGAAATAGCGACTGGCAAAAAACTGTTTTATGCGCCCGGTCTGGGCGCACTGGAGCCACACATCGAGAACGCCATGCGCACTGCAGATTGCGTTCTGGTGGATGGCACCTTATGGACCGAAGACGAGATGATCACACTGGGATTTTCCAAAAAGAAATCCGCGGATATGGGGCATTTGCCGCAAACCGGTCCCGGCGGGATGATAGAGGTGTTGGACGCGATGGACACGCCTCGCAAAATTCTCATTCACATTAATAATACCAATCCAATTCTGGACGCCGATTCGCATCAGCGCGCGACCTTGACGCAGCACGGAATTGAAGTGGCCTTCGACGGTATGGAGATTACGCTATGAACGCCAACACAAAAGAAGCCACCGCAGTCGCCGCGCCGTGGGACCGCACCGAATTCGAAGCGCAGTTACGCGCCAAAGGTGCCGGCTACCACATCCATCATCCGTTCAACGTCAAGATGACCAACGGCGAATTGACCCACGAGCAGATTCGCGGATGGGTCGCCAACCGGTTCTACTACCAGATCATCATTCCGCAAAAAGACGGTGCCATCATTTCAAATTGCGATGACCGCGAGACCCGCCGCAAATGGGTGCTACGTATTCTCGATCATGACGGCTGGGAAGATAACGAAGGCGGGATCGAAGCATGGACCGCACTAGGTAAGGCTGTCGGCATCTCCCGCGAAGATTTATGGTCATTGAAATTTGTTGTGCCGGGCGTTCGTTTTGCCGTCGACGCGTATCTTAATTTTGCCCGCCGTTCACCATGGCAAGAGGCGGTCTGCTCATCGCTGACAGAGATGTTTGCGCCCAAAATTCACAAGGACCGGTTAGCTAACTGGCCGCAACATTATCCGTGGATAGAAACCACCGGATTACAATATTTCCGCAGTCGCATTTCGCTGGCAGAACGCGATGTCGAACACGGATTGGCAGTAACGCTGGATCACTTTACGACGCGCGTGCAGCAAGATCGTGCGCTGGATATTTTACAGTTGAAGCTCGACATTTTGTGGTCAATGCTGGATGCGATCGATAAGGCGTATCCTTAAGCTATCAAGCGGTCGTTCACTTTCGATAAACGAGCGACTCAACACTTATGCGTAAAAAGATTGGCAAAAAACTTGTAAAAGTTTGGCAATAAAAAAGAGACAAATTGCATGCTGAGCACTCCTCAGTAGCGATTCAGCCACCCTTGACCCTATCTTCCGTGATCACATCCGACACCACTATGAGCGCTTATCCTGAGAAACCAAAGTTATCCAAACTGTTTCGATTGCAATGGGAAGAGACGCAGAATAATTACGTGCTGTTGTACCCAGAGGGCATGGTTAAACTCAACCAAAGCGCCGCAGAAATCTTGAAACGCTGCGATGGTGAGCGCGATTGCGCTGCCATCGTCAGTGATTTGGAGACCACTTTCGGGATGCAAAATTTGCTCGCTGATGTAGAGGAATTTTTGCGTACCGCCGATGCACAAGGCTGGATAAGGTGATCAACATGACCGGACAGACACAGCAAGCTGATCAGGCCCAAGAGGTTGAGGTGGTCAATCGGGTGGCGGATAGCGCGGTCCAGGATTTTGTCGTAACACCGCCATTGTGGCTGCTGGCCGAACTCACTTATCGCTGCCCTCTGCATTGCGTATTTTGTTACAACCCGCTGAATTACGCAGAAAACCGCAACGAATTAACCACCGATCAATGGTTTGACGTAATGCGTCAGGCGCGCAAACTCGGTGCCGCACAGCTCGGCTTTTCTGGCGGCGAACCACTGCTGCGGGATGATTTGGAAGAGTTGATCGCTGAAGGTCACCGACTGGGTTATTACACCAACCTGATTACTTCCGGCGTCGGATTAACCGAACCGCGAATCGCCCGCATGAAGGAATTGGGCCTGGATCACATCCAGCTATCGTTCCAGGACTCGACCAAGGAAATGAACGATTTCCTGACCAGTACCAAAACCTTTGATTTGAAATCGAAGGTCGCCAAACTGATTAAGCAATACGACTACCCAATGGTGCTAAACGTCGTCCTGCACCGCTACAATCTGGATCATATCGACCGCATTATCGAGATGGCGATTGAGATGGATGTGGAGTATCTGGAACTCGCCAACACGCAATATTACGGCTGGGGTCTGGTCAACCGCGCGCATCTGCTGCCATCGCGTGAGCAGTTACAACGTGCCGAAGCGACTGTGAATGAATATCGCGCCAAGCTTGGTAACAAGTTGCGTATTTTGTTCGTAGTGCCGGACTATTTTGAAGAGCGCCCGAAGGCTTGCATGAACGGCTGGGGTTCGGTATTTTTAGCCGTCGCCGCCGACGGCGCAGCGTTGCCGTGTCACGCTGCAAGATCGTTACCCGGCCTTACTTTCCCCAACGTGCTGGAAGACAGCATCCACGATATTTGGCACCACAGTGACGCATTCAACCGCTACCGCGGCGACGCCTGGATGAAAGAGCCGTGCAAGACTTGCCCTGACAAAAAGAAAGATTTTGGCGGTTGCCGCTGTCAGGCCCTCGCCTTGACCGGTGACGCAACCAACGCCGACCCGGTATGCAGTAAATCGCCACACCATGACGCGCTACAAACCATCGTTCTGCACGCCCAACCGACTAAGAACGGCGTACCGCAAACTGTTACGCAACCGATACTGTTCCGTACTGATGCCAACTCGATGCGATTTGCTAGCGCTGGTGCTGAGTCCTCAAATAAGTAAAAAACCTAGAGCAAAGAGGCGCACAAGTATTGTATTGTGTATATATACGCGATACAATAGGTTTCATGATAAAGAATTTTCGACATAAAGGATTACAGCGGTTCTTTGAAACAGGAAGCAAGGCCGGAATTCAAGCAGCTCATGCAGTAAAGCTGAAACTTCAACTTGCTGCACTTGATCAAGCCATCGCGCCAGAAGATCTTTCTGCGCCATCGTGGGGGTTGCATCCACTACAGGGCGATTTAAAGGGACATTGGGCAATCACGGTCAATGGAAACTGGCGAATGGTATTCGCTTTTGAAGGTACAGACGCTATTCTTGTCGATTACCTTGATTATCACTAAAATTTTAAGGAGATTTATAATGATACGTATGCACAATCCTCCTCATCCAGGCGAGGTTTTAAGAGAATATCTAGGTGACGTAACCGTGACGGCCGCAGCGAAGCAGATAGGCGTAGGTCGGGTCACATTACAGCGCATAGTCACTGGCGCATCAGGTGTTTCGCCTGATATGGCATATCGTCTTGGTGCGGCTTTTGGCACCAGTCCCGAATTGTGGGCGGGCATGCAGCTTCAGTACGACTTATATCAGGCCAGCAAAATAAGCCGACCCAAGATCGAGCGATTGAGTGTAACGACTTCAATGTAGCGCGAGAGTTCTATATGCATCACTTCTCCGCAGCGTTGGCGATTGCCTGATACTTGCGCTCAAGGCGGTTCAACACGTCGTCAGCCGAGATGCCTGATGACTTGTCGTTCAACGCTTCCTGCCAGACGCAACCGGGCGATTGCCCCTCCTTTAGTTCCCCATCTGGGACGTAAGGATCAAACCATCCCTTTCCGTTAAAACCTGTCAATACCCTAATGATGTATTATTTTTATACCTTATTCTGTTTTTTTAATTTTTAAAACGGAGGGTACAGCATAGAACTCATTACAACTCTGGCCTGTGTCGGAAAGCATCTGTTTCCCATCACTGCGATACATCCCATGGATTGATAAGGGGGACTCCTGTTTGCTTAAAATCAGCGATGTTGCGAGTAACCACCGTCATGCCATGCACAAGGGCGGTTGCCGCGATGAGTGCATCGCGCTCGCCTCGCTTATCGGGTACATGCAGCCTGGCGCAGCGTTGCGCCACGGCAGTATCGACAGACAGCGTGCGACCGGAGAACTCAGGCAATACGTGATGCTCTAGCCACGAGCGCAACATGGCCCCCTGAGTGGCGTCCTTTCGTTCAATTGACAGAACGCCAAGCTCCAGTTCCATGATTGTAATGGCCGATACAAAGAGGTCAGCGGCATCAACGCTTTCCGTCCATGCTGTCACATTGGCATCAGCTTTACCAAGCCGCACCTTGCGCAGTTCGGACACTACGTTGGTATCCAATACAAACATCATGTGAAATCAGCCGGACGAATTTCGATATTTACACGCGGCGGCTCAAACTCGATGTCGGCAATACTGGGCATAGCCAGCGCATCGGCAATGTTGCGCCGCTGTTTTGTGAGCCGCTGATAGTCCTCAAAGCTCATAAGCACATGGGCCGGCCGGCCGCGATCCGTGATGAACACTGGCCCGTTGTTTGCGGCCCGTTTTGCCTCGCTCGCCTTTTGGTTGAACTCGCGGCTTGATAAGGTGGTAATGATCATGACGACACCCCGCATGCTTGAATAATGTAGCTATGTTACTACTTCACTCAAGCGAGTGCAAGTGTTTCAGAGTCTATAGAAGGGCAACGAACGCGGTTAGAGGTTAGTCCGGCCATCGGCGTTGGTCGCGTTGAGCGTTGAGCGTAGAGCGTAGAGCGTTGAGCGTTGAGCGTAGAGCGTAGAGACTACCGATATACCTCACGCCGGTTGCCAACCTGCACCACAAGAACGCACAAAGCGCCGTCCTGTATGTCACAGATTACGCGGCAGTCACCTACCCGATAACGCCAGAGGGTATCAAGCGGGCCGCTCAACGCTTTGCCCGTGGTACGGGGGTTCTCCAGTCCGGCAATGCGTTCATCCATGTAATCGACGATGCGCCGCGCCATTTGCTTGTCGAGTTTTCGAAGCTGCCCCTTGGCAGTATCGGCGTAATCAATCGTCCAAGCCAAGGTCTCTCCTCACGTCAGCAGCAGAGTGTACTTGTTCTTGCCCCTTGCGTACACGTTCCAACACGTTGGCCGCAAGGTAGTAGTCCTCCATGTCCTCAATGCCCCGCTCAATAATTTCTCGCAGGTAGTACGCTTTTGTGCGACCAGTGCTTGAGGCGAGGAAATCAAGCCGTTGCTCCGTTTCTTGAGCGAGACGTACAGAGGTAGCCATAATAAAATCTCCAAGTGAATATATGTATTCATTGTATCATTTACATTCGGCGTCAGTTTTGGTGTCGAGGCGCTGCTGCTCACTATATGGATACGAGGCATCAAACTATTCGTTTTACCGCTCATAACTCATCGTGAGCGCCTGATTCTGGTCGAGAAACTGCCGGAATTTTTCGGCACTAAAGCAAGGATACGTTTGCAGGGCCGATGGCTGGCGGCAGCAGGATTCTTGCCCCGAACACGCGTCAGGGTCAGCGTCATGACGGGATGTCTGGTCATCACACGCGAGGATTGTCCGCCCATATCGTTCGACATGCTCTAATGTTGATGAAGCAACGCTTCATGTGCGGCGTTTTGACCGTGCTACCATATATGTACTAATATTTGTACATATTTATGAGGAACAAATCGTGGATGCCTTATATTATAGCTATACAAGACAGCACCTTACGGCTGTGATGGATAAGGTGGGACAAGATCGCGCCCCTATCTTGATTACACGCCAAAAGGGCGAGCCGGTAGTGATGATGTCGCTTGATGACTACAACGCACTTGAAGAAACAGCTTATCTCTTACGCAGCCCTAAAAATGCTAAAAGGTTAGCTAAGTCGATTGAGTCTTTACGGGCCGGTCGCGGCGTGGTGCGAGAGTTGCTCAATGAAGATTGAGTGGTCTGAAGAAGGCTGGGAAGATTACATTTATTGACAAACGAATAATAAAATTCTACTAAAACGTATTAATGCCCTTATTAAAGATATTCAGCGCGATCCTTATATCGGTATCGGCAAACCCGAACCACTGAAACACCATCTGTCAGGCTTTTGGTCCAGGCGCATCGATGATGAGCATCGACTTGTCTATGCCGTTGAGAATGCCGCGCTGCAAATCGCGCAATGCCGTTCTCATTATTAAAAAGAATACATCAGACTAGCGGTAAAAATATTGCAGGGCTAATCCCAAAGAACTTACCTAATTTTCGCCAGGGAAGCACTTATTTTTCGCTTGCCAGCCAGAATTGCCGACAGATTGCTCTGGTGAACAATTTCTGCCAATTCTTCTTGTTTCAGCTCGCGACTATCCATCAAAAAACGTAACGCGTCTTTGCTTCAGGATGTTTTTGGGACTAACTATGCCCATTTTTTATGTTCAAATTATGGTAAGTGGGTATTTGTGAGCCGTATATAATGAAATACGGCTCACGAATTGATTTGAAAATCCATGAATGCACCTCACCAACGCGCATATGTCTGGCAACACTCTTCTTGGCCAGCATGGGAATACGACAGCGAAGTCATCAGTGCATCGCTTACGCAAGCACGTCTTCAACAGGGAAAAGTACTAGGTAAAGCCCAAGTAATCGACATGTCCGGCGACGCCCTTACCCAAGTGGTTAATGACATCTGGGTTCAGGAAGTTCTTGCGACCGCTGCGATCGAAGGTCATAAACTCGACTTCGACCAGGTACGCTCCTCCGTTATGCGCAAACTCGGCATGGCAACGGCAGGACCATCCCCACGTCACGTCGATGGTTTGGTGGACGTCATGCATGATGCGATCCAAAATTTCTCCGTGCCGTTAGATTTTGACCGTCTGTTCCGGTGGCAGTCAGCGCTCTTTCCGGGTGGCACATCAGGGATACAGCGCATTGAGGTGGGAAAGTTTCGCACCTGCCAAGATCCGATGCAAATAGTAAGCGGGCGACCGGGCAAGGAAGTCGTACATTATCGTGCGCCAGATTCCAGACAAGTGCCCCAGGAAATGGCGCAGTTTTTAGCGTGGTTTAACAAGCCCAGTGAAATAGAGGGCATTGTGCGCGCGGCGATCACTCACTTGTGGTTCGAGACAATCCACCCGTTCGAGGACGGAAACGGCCGCGTCGGTCGCGCCATAATGGATATGGCCATCGCGCAAGACGCTCAGTCGGCGGTTCGCCTCTATAGCATGTCGCGCCAACTGCAAGAAAACCGCACGGCCTACTATGACGCGTTAAAGGCTGCGCAAACAGGTAACCTTGACATCACTCCATGGATTGATTGGTTCGCAAAGCAGTTCGCTTTAGCGTGCATCAAATCGGAACGCATCATCGACCAGGCCCTTGAGAAGGCCGCGTACTGGGCCAAGCATGTCACCCATTCATTCAATGCGCGCCAGCGCAAAGCACTGCAAAAACTTCTCGATGCTGGCGATGGAGGATTCCTAGGTGGTTTGACAGCGGAGAAATACTGCAAAATTACGGGCGTATCAAAGGCTACTGCCACACGCGATTTATCTCACCTATTGCAACAGGAAGCATTAGTCGTACGTGGCGTCGGCAAGGCAACCAAGTACTATATAAATGTTTCTGGCTGGCACCAAAAAGGTAGCGATGAAGGCGCTATCGTATAAGGTGAGGCAAAGTCCCATACACCCTCTCAGCGGAGGGTGTCAATAATGATGAAACATCGTTACAGCGCTTGCCCTCACGCTGTCAGGTTTTCCCTCTACAGATAGAATGCATGGCATCATCACGGCTTGCTTGCACGGCGCATGCACGTCACAGTCCGTATTTATACATTCCAGCTCAAATAACACCAGCAACTATGCACAAAGAAGTACAGCACTACAAAACACACACCGTAGATATCATCATCTATCCGGGCTTTAAAGCGCTGGAAGCTATCGGACCGCTGAAGGTATTTGACTACACCAATAGTTGTCTGCGGCAGCGCCAGTTAGCAGGGGGTTATCAGGTCGCGATAGCGTCAACCAAAATCGGCATGATCGTGTCCGACACGTTGATGGCGCTTGAGGCGACCAAAGCAATCAGTATGCTTGCCTTGCCTGATCTTGCGCTGATAGTCGGTGCGCCTGACATCGAAAAAGCGCTCAAGGATTCATTTGAAATAGTGGAATGGGTAACTAGCGCCGCGCCTAAAATGCAGCGTCTGGCAGCGCTGTGCACCGGGAGTTTCTTTCTGGCCGAAGGTGGCGCGCTGGATGGTCGGCGCGCCACCACGCATTGGCGGTTTTCTGAATTGTTAAGTAAAAAATATCCAGCGGTCAAAGTAGACGCTGATGCGATCTTTATACGCGAAGGCAACATCTGGACCTCTGCGGGCGTGACGGCTGGAATGGACCTGGCGCTAGCAATCGTAGAGGAAGATTTTGGCCGTGAAATCGCCCTTGAGGTGGCGCGCGATTTGGTGATCTACCTGAAAAGACCGGGCGGACAGTCGCAATTTAGCGTACATCTTTCTAGCCAGATGACGACCCACCCAACCATCCGTGAGTTACAAAGCTGGATCATGCTGCATCTGGGCGAGGACCTCAGCATCCCCAAATTAGCGGCACGGGTAGCGATGAGCGAACGTAATTTTGCCAGAGTATTTCAACGAGAAACCGCAGAAAGCCCAGCCGAATTTATAGAAAGCGCACGCTTCGAAGTAGCCCGACGCATGCTGGAAGAAAACGAATCGGCGTTAAAACAAATTGTGTTGAAGACTGGATTTCGCACTGAAGAAAAGATGCGACGGGTGTTTCAGAAAAAAATCGGCGTGACCCCAAAAGTCTATCGTGAACGCTTTTCAACAACGCTATGATTACTATTTTCAGATCCATACTGCAGCGTGTTGACCCTGAAGCACTTCCAGAGCCAACAGCTTACATAAAACAGTCGTTCTAATGGTCAACTAATGACCACCTTTTCGAGTGTTTCACACTTACCGGTTACAGACTTTTTGACTTAGCAGAATGCGCAGCAATAGCGTCCATTAACGGTGGTGACAGGCAATCGTAAGGTGGCAGATTCAGTTCAACCAAGCGTGCGCGCACTGCGCCCATACCGTCTGGCTTATAGCCGGCTTCGATGATCGATGATACAAACGCCGCAAATTCCGGAGGTGCCCATCCGCTTGCTGTAGAACGCTCTGTATGAACAAAATCCAGACCATGAAATGGATGACCGGTGTTTTCGATGCGGCCGTACATGTGAACGCCGCACTCTTTGCATGCATGACGCTGAATCGCTGCGTTGGTATCGACGACGGCTAGTTTATCGCCGTTTGCAGTAACGCTAACGTTGTCACGTGAGACAACGGCGATTTGCGCGAACAAAGCACCTTCTGGCTTCCAGCATTTTGAACAACCGCATACGTGGTTGTGCGCTACCTGACCTTTGATTGCTACTTCCACTTTATTGGAAGAACAGCCGCAAGAAAGCGTGCCGCCCGCGAAATTTTCTGCAGCTGGCTTTAGTCCGTTATCGACGGCTGGATGGATCTTGACTGAAGCATTCATGAAACTTCTCCTGATAGATTTTATGGATGAAAATAGCTGTGTAATAAATGGGGAGGAAATAATGTTGTGCCGTTACCGGGCGGCTCCATTTAGTTGTTGGTGGTGAAATCGCAAATGATCTTCAACGAAGGTCGAAATAAAATAATACCCATGGTCATAACCTGCATGTCTGCGTAATTCCAAAGGCTGCTGCGCTTTTGCACACGCGGCTTCAAATGCCTCCGGAAACAACTGGCCTGGTAAAAACTTATCGCTCAGACCCTGATCAATCAGGATGCCGTTCGGGTAAGGCGTGGCCTGCTGTTCCATCAATGCAGTGGCGTCATAGTGACGCCAGGTTGCCTGATCGCTGCCCAGATATCCAGTGAACGCCTTAACGCCCCAAGGACACTGAATCGGTGCACAAATCGGTGCAAATGCTGACACCGACTTGAATAACCCTGGATTACGCAGCGCCAGCACCAGCGCACCGTGACCGCCCATCGAGTGACCCGTAATACCAACCCGAGACGGCTCAACTGGCAGGCTTTCCGTCACCAATGCGAGTAGTTCCAGCACGTAGCTGTACATCCGATAATGCTTGCTCCATGCCGCTTCTGTTGCGTCGACATAGAACCCCGCACCGAGACCGAAATCCCAACCGTCTGCCTCACCCGGCACATTAGCACCGCGCGGACTGGTATCCGGCGCGATCAGTATCATGCCCTGCTCTGCGGCGATGCGCTGCGCACCGCCCTTGGTCATGAATGTTTCTTCGGTACACGTCAGACCGGCAAGATAAATCAAGGCCGGAACCTTGCCATCCTGCGCCTGCGGTGGCAAAAATACCGAGAACCGCATCGGTAAGCCGATCTCTTTGGAGTGATGGCTATAAAACCGCTGCACTCCGCCAAAACAAGCGTGTTCGCTGATAATTTCGAGAGAAGAAGCCGACATATTGGTCTCCGTCAGCTGATTCAATACAGCACGACGGATCGGATCGATTCGCCACTTTTCATCAAATCGAAACCTTCGTTGATGCGCTCAAGCGGCAACGTATGTGTGATCAGATCATCGATATTGAGTTTGCCGTCCATGTACCAGTCAACAATTTTCGGTACGTCGGTGCGACCGCGTGCGCCGCCGAAAGCAGAACCTTTCCACTCGCGCCCGGTGACTAGCTGGAACGGACGTGTACTGATTTCTTGTCCTGCTGCAGCCACACCGATGATGTAAGACTGACCCCAGCCTTTATGCGTGCATTCCAACGCTTGACGCATGGTAGTGGTGTTACCGATGCACTCAAACGAGTAGTCTGCGCCGCCGTCGGTTAGTTGAATAATGTGATCAACGACGTTGCCGACTTCTTTCGGATTCACGAAGTGCGTCATACCAAACTTGCGCGCCATTTCAATGCGGCCCGGATTGATATCGACACCGATAATTTTGTCAGCGCCGACCATCTTGGCACCCTGAATCACGTTCAGTCCAATACCGCCGAGACCGAACACAACGACGTTTGCGCCAGCTTCAACTTTGGCCGAAAATACCACTGCTCCAACGCCAGTCGTCACACCGCAACCGATATAGCATGCTTTATCGAATGGGGCATCTTCACGAATTTTTGCCAATGCGATTTCCGGCACGACGATGTAATTTGAAAAGGTCGAGGTACCCATATAATGGAAAAGCGGCTTACCATCCAGCGAGAAACGCGACGTTGCATCCGGCATCAGGCCGCGTCCCTGAGTCGAACGGATCGCCTGGCATAAGTTAGTTTTGCGCGATAGGCAAAATTTGCACTGACGACATTCCGGCGTGTACAGCGGAATAACGTGATCGTCTCTTTTAACAGAGGTAACGCCGGGGCCGACCTCCACCACGATGCCTGCGCCTTCATGACCCAGAATGGAGGGGAAAATTCCTTCAGGATCCGCGCCTGAGAGCGTGTAATAGTCGGTATGACAAATACCAGTCGCTTTAATTTCTACCAGTACTTCGCCTTCTCGCGGCCCTTCCAGATCAACTTCTTCGATCGTAAGTGGCGCTCCGGCTTTCCATGCGACTGCGGCTTTCGTTTTCATCAGGTGGCTCCAAAATATTTAATAGACGTATTCTGCTATCGGAGAAAGGAGGCAAATCGAATCCGGATAAATTTTGGCTGAAAATGCCGCAATTACGTCCGCATTTGCGTCCCATCCTTTCTAGCAGTAAGCTTCACTCCATACGGCGGGCAAATCGAGATCACAGCGTTTACAATGTCATACGTGAAGTAATCTGCGTTCCGTAGCGCGACGTCGGAAAAAGCTGCGACGTAGCGCCATATACTCATGCATTCATTATTTGTATTGATCAGTGCAAATTGTTACGCTTCCGCACCACTAAAACTTCGCACTGCTCCGAAAATCACCCATTGCTTATCAACAACACATTCTTATTTGACACCATTCGTTCACCACTGTAGCCCATGAGACGCCGTGTTGAGGTAGTATCAAGTAACAAATAAAACAATTGCAAAGAGTATGCGGGATAGTTATACCCGATATAAGCAAAAACCAGTCCACAAAATACGATCGACGTTTAACGCGCGCAATCCCACGTCAGATTGAAATGTTGGTCAGAGGAGACACCATGACAGTACTAGCCGCAAGTCACGTTAAACACGTGCGCTCGGTTGTTCAAAGAGGCATGCAGCCCGGTAGTGGTCTCGCGGGCGATCCGATCGTTAATTCCTGGATAAGATGTCTGAACGAATATAGTCTGGACCCGGACAATTGTGATGAGCCCGTCATCATCGGGCATGTCGAACTGCAGGAGCGACAGGCGCGTCTGGCCGATGTTCAAGAAGTAGCTAAAATTGAAATGGCGAACCTGTATCAGCAACTGGCTGGCTCCGGCTACGCTATCATGCTGATGGATTGTGATGGCGTTTTGCTTAATTATTTCGGCGATCCCAGCTTTACCCACGCGGCGTCCAAAACCGGTCTCATGCAAGGCGCGGTCTGGAGCGAGCGCCTGCAAGGTACTAATGGCATGGGCACATGCCTGGTAGAGAAAAAGCCGATCATTGTGCATCAAAACGAGCACTACCTTTTACGCAATATCGGCATCAGTTGTGCCGCAGCACCTATCTGCAATCATCGGGGCGATGTACTGGCGGTACTGGACGCATCGGGCGAGTCACGCCTTGCACAACAGCACACATTGGCACTGGTCAATATGTCGGTACAGATGATCGAAAATCGGGTTTTTCTGCAGCAGTTCCATCGCGAGTATATCGTGCGGTTTCATAACCGCCCGGAGTTCGTGGGTACGCTTAGCGAGGGTGCCATTGCGTTCGACAGCGCGGGGACCATTTTGGCCGCGACGCGCTGTGCGCAGTTCCAGCTTGGGGTACGTTCACCTGCCGAGATTTACGGCCGCAACATCACTGAATTGTTTAACGTATCGTTACCGGGCTTACTGGATAGCAGTCTTAAAAAAGCGTTCCATCCGACCCCGATTTTTGAAGTCCGCAGCGGTGCCCGTTATTTTGCAGTGATTTATCCCCCCGAGCCGACACCCGGCGCATCGCGCCTGTTGACCGTCAAACACGATTCAGGCAAGCCAGCATCGACTCAGCGCAGCGCGCTTGATGAACTGCATTTTGGCGACCTGACGATGCTCAATAACGTGCAGGCCACCAAGCGCGTTCTGGAGCGCGATGTGGCTATCATTCTGTGCGGCGAGACTGGGACCGGCAAAGAGATGTATGCCAAGGCAACGCATCTTTCCGGCAGTCGCTCGCAGCAACCGTTTGTCGCTATCAACTGCGCCTCTATTCCGGAATCGTTGATAGAGAGTGAACTGTTTGGCTATAAGTCTGGCGCGTTCACGGGCGCTAGCAAAGACGGACAGCGCGGCAAGATATTTCAGGCTAACGGCGGAACATTATTTCTCGATGAAATTGGTGATATGCCGATGTCTTTGCAAGCGCGCCTGTTGCGGGTTTTGGAGGAGCGCGAAGTTACGCCGCTGGGCGCAGACAAGCCGGTTAAACTAGACATTCGGTTGATCAGCGCGACGCATTGCGATTTGCAGGAAAAGATCGCACAGAATTTATTTAGAGAAGATTTGTATTACCGCCTTCTGGGCTTGACCGTGACACTTCCCGCGCTGAGAGAACGCACAGATCGCCATGGATTGATCAAGCATCTTCTGCTGAAAGAAGCTGGCGACGAGGTGGTAGAGATTGATGATGCGCTATTAGCTGTATTTGATCACCACCGCTGGCCGGGCAATATTCGCCAGATGCGTCATCTTTTACGCACAATGATCGCACTGCGTGAAGGCGACCTGCTCACCGCTTGCGACCTGCCTAATGGCTTCTACACCGGCCCGTTGCCGACCGCTGGCTGTGGTGACTGCGCTGGAGCTTCCGAGGAAGCCCGCAATCCTCTGGAGAACGCAGAACGCGATGCGCTGATTCAGGAACTGGAACAACACAACTGGAATATCACCACGCTGGCCAAACAATTGAAGATGAGCCGTAACACGCTGTATCGAAAAATGCGTCGTCTGGACGTCAAGGATCTGGATAAAATATCGCTGTAACTGGTGATATTAAGAGGTTGGTGGGTTCTGCATTAATGCAGGCTGCGCACGCATTAATATTACGTAAGAGGTTGGTGGGTTCTGCATTAATGCAGGCTGCGCACGCATTAATATTACGGCAGATTTTGCAGTAGAAAAGGCAGTAGATGCCGCAGCAGAAACCGCAGCGCATGTCGATTTAAAAATAGGTGGTGGCCACACCTGACAGTCTTTTCGGCCTGTCCGACGATAGCGTTATTGAATTATTGCAGCGTGTCAAATGTCGCTACATCAATACTAACGCTAGTGGCCTTCAAAGTCTTTTCCAATAATGAGCCCATGCCGGTTTCGTGTAATAGGCCAAGCACCAGTTCCGCCGGATTACAATCGATTGAGGCATGCAAGCCGGCACAGGAGCTGGTCATTTGCGGATTGACTTCAAGGACCACCGGACCTGTATCGGTGAAGATAAAATCGACCCCTACATAACCCCATAAGCCGGGAATGGCCGCGGCAATATCCTGCGCCAGTCGATCCAGATCCCCGGTGACGTCAACAAAACTATTGATGGTACTTCCAAGAAAATACAATTGATTATCGCGTACGGCGATCCGTTGCTTGTTGCAGCTAAGGACCCGCGCGACCCCGTTACAACATATCAGACAAAGGCTGCATGGCTGGCCTGACATAAACGGCTGCAATATAAAATTGTCGTCACTATTGGCCGCGATCCAGGCCAATGCTTTGGGCGGGGAGCTAAAGATGCGGCTATTGCGGCAACCAGCACCTTTGTCCGGCTTAACCACCCATGCCGATGCTGCGATATGCTGCGGCAAAACATCTTCCGGCGTATAAGTTTCCACTACCGGAATACCCGCTTCGGCCAACGCACGCACGGTACGCAATTTACTCGCAGCAATATGAATTGCCGCGGGCGTGCTGCCCAGCAAAATGCGGTTATGGCTAAGAATCTGACGCGACAGGTTCTCCAATATATCATCGGATTCCGGTGCGATCAGCCAGACTGCGTCGGCCTGTTCCATACAATCGGTAAAGTAAGATTCAAACCCATTTCGCACGGGAATTACCACGGCAGCCCCCGTCGGGGACAGACATAAATCCATTTTTGGCAAGCGTGCGTCGCGCGTGGTAATGATATCAATTCCAGCAATCGCGGAAAGATCGGACAGCAATGCACGATGCCGTATCTCGCCCGGACGCATTAGCGAATGATCCAATGGTTGCATCGACAAACCACCGCCGGATGCATAATCGAAAAGAAATACTTTCATGGGAACACCGTTTTTGGGAATTTTAGAGGGCTTACCCACGCTTAGTTATTGAGAGTTCCGTTTTTATTTAAATGCGCTCAATACAAAACTTTACTCATTCCGTTAATACCGCATCACCTCGCTAATAGGGTTGCGCTGCCTGCCTGCTCAAGATTAACGCAACTGTTTCTCTGCTGGCAATCAATCTTTCTTAAAATCAAAATTTACATTTACCAAGGCCTTTAAATGCAGCCCTGCTCTATGTACCACCTGCAAATTACTTCTTGCTATCTTCTTTTACTAACGTAATAGTTTCATCCGTGCGCATATTTTCCTGCGCAACTGTACTGACGGTTAACGCCCCGACCTTTTCCGTGCTGAGCTGAGTACCGATTTGGTACACTCCACCGGGAACCTTATTACTGAAAACAAACGTGTAACGCTTGTCCACATATTTCTCAAATTTTTCATGCATGGGATCATTCCGATACGGCTGGAAACTGACCTCTTGCGCATCCAGTTTCTTACCCTTGTAGGTAATAGTTGTGGGCCGAATCACTGCGGCCTCGGCGAGAGCAATCCTGATCCGTCTCCGAAAATAACCCGTTGATCCGCCGGTCAATGCCTTCATCTGCGCAATATCCCACTCTAGAAATCCTAGTAACAACGGGTTTCCTTTTGAGTGTTCGACTTCAGGAATTGCTAGTTTTCTGGTGCCGGTCAAGAATCGTAGCGATACTGTTGCAGTACCGTCAGGATTAATTTTGGTCACATCAACGTGGATCAGGTCATCAATACCCGGCGCGCTAACGACAGCCTTCTTATACGCATAGGTAAGGTCAACGGGCGAGTGAATATTTTGCATATGATTGGTTTGAAACACCATCACTTCGGCCGGCGAAATCTCCTGAGTCGGGGCTGAAGGAGCCGCCGGGGCCGCTGGCGCTACCGGGGTCTCAGGGGTCTCAGGGGTCTCAAGGGTCGCCCCGATCGCTGCTGTCGAAACGGCTACCGACACCGCCACGCAGATCGCCGTCGACACCACGACGTTCATGGGCAGGCGACCCGCTCTGCGCATCCATTGCGGCAATCCGCTACTACGATGCCCGAATATAGAATGCATTTATCTTCCTTTAAGATCCGCGCTAAAATAACTGATTTACCATACTGTGCGCGACCTCAACCATTAAACTAATGGTTCCCACCCAGCCTTCAGAAAAAGAGACCAGAATGGGTTAACGCGTGAGCGAGGGGGCAGCGCAGCTAGTTTGCCGATACTAAAAGATTACCTTGATCATCGACCAGCAAAACACCGTACTCTCGCAGGATCGCTGTAATTTGTGGCTGATTTTTTGCGATCAACTGATCAATACGGTCCTTGAAACCCTTTTCGCCATATCGAACGCCCATCGCGATACTAAAATCCATACGCATGTTGGGCTGTGATTTAAACGGGATAGCGGCGATCGGTACGGTAGTGGCCTTTTTAGCAAAGTAGCCGCCAATCGGTCCCCACACAAAAGCCACGTCGATCTTGCCGGAAGTCAGATCCTTCTCGACCATTTCACCCGGGTATTGCGCTGGATCGCCGGTCTGGGTCTGATAGGACACCATCTGATCGGCTAGTCCATTTTTAAGCATCCAGTCCACGACCGGGGACCGTCCGAATACGCCTAGCCGTAATGTTTTTAATCTGGCAGGATCGAGCTTGAGCAGGTCATCCGGCGTTTTGATATCGTCAAAGCCCTTACCCTTTACATACGCCATTGAATAGGTGGAGTGGTAATAAGGCCTGGTAGTGGCACCCAGATCAAATCCGACTGCAACACCGGTCACCAGATCGCATTCGTACTGGTCCGAATCAGGCAGTTTCTTCTTCAATGTGTTCCTTACGTAGCCCATGCGTTGCGGGTACCACGTGTACTCAATTTTCCAACCTAATTCTTTCGCGAAAAGTGCCGCAATCTTGTTTTCAAAGCCCATTAGTTTCTGGTTTGAAAACGGCATGTTGTTAGGGTCCTGACAAACCCGTAAAACTTTCTCATGTTCAGGTTCAGGTGCGGGTACTTCAGCCATAGTGAGATTTGAAGCCAAGGCAGCGCTCAAGAAAATCCCAGCCATACTGCAGTGCCACATACCGTGCAAAGGACGGCTCAGCCTTGCAACAATTGCGATACCAGAATTTGAGAGTGAGTTCACTTTGGTATCAACTTCAGGTTGCCTGTTTTGATGGCACCATCGGAGCGGCCTTTAAGAAACGCATAAAGGTTATCGATATTATCTGTCACTTGCTTGCTGCCGTTAAAGTTCGGCATACCTTTTTCCATCCGGCCTAAAAGAACCGTCGTTTTGAACTGCTCTTTTGTCAGAACTTTGAGACTGTCCACTAATGCGGGACCAACTAATCCCTGCTGGTTTGCACCATGGCAGCGTTCGCATGCCATGGCGCGCCAGGTGTGCCAGCCATCAAGCGTGCCCTGATCCACTTTGTTGCCATCGACCACTGTATAGGGCGTGTCTGCAGCATTGGCGACACCGACTGCTCCTAACAGTACGCCGCTAAAAATCGCAGCCTGAACTGCTGCCTGAAATATTGTTTTTATGATGCTTGTAGTCATGTAAACCTCTCAGTTCGGCGTTCATCCCGCCATTTTCGCTGACATTCCGGCATCTGCCGGAATGTCAGCGTCAATGTGCAGAGTTGTCTATAAAAATGTTGCTGTCGTGCTTACACGTTGCCTGGCAAAGCGAATACAGTCAAGACGCCGCCCAACTCTGTGTACTTAGCCAGATCTCTATAACCACCTACTGCGCCCAGACCTTCGGTGTCTTTTTCAAGACCTGCTGCAAGGCCAATCCCAGCCCAGCCGCCAATACCGGACAACACGCCGATGTACTGTTTACCTTTAAACGACCATGTGTGAACGTTGCCGATGATGCCGGAAGGTGTTTTGAACTTCCATAGTTCCTTGCCGTTTGCATCCACTGCTTTGATATAACCTTCCAGCGTACCGTAGAAAACTACATCGCCAGCAGTCGATAATGCACCACTCCATACAGAGAATTTCTCTGGCTTGGACCAGACAATTTTGCCTGTACCTGCATCCCAGGCGATAAAGTTACCCATGTTGCCTTTTGCTTTTTCGGCAGGATACATAGAGAGAGTTGCACCAACATATGGCTGACCCGCTGTGTAGTCAACTTTGAACGGCTCGTAGTCCATGCAGACGTGGTTGGTCGGTACGTAGAACAGGCCAGTTTTTGGAGAAAATGAAGCTGGTTGCTGATCTTTGGTGCCGAGTGCAGTCGGGCAAATGCCTTTGATATTAACGTCCGGTCCTTGACGATCGGTGCTGTACTTGGCATCAAGAATTGGACGACCTGTTTTCATGTCAACGCCTGAAGCCCAGTTAACTGTTGGATCGTATTTTTGTGCTACTAGCAGTTCACCCGTCGAACGGTCCATGGTGTATGCAAAGCCGTTACGATCCATATGGACCAACGTCTTACGCATTTGACCTTTGACCTTGATATCGGCCAGAATCATTTCATTGACGCCGTCATAATCCCACTCATCATGCGGTGTCATCTGGAAGGCCCACTTGGCTTTACCTGTATCCAGATCGCGAGCAAAAATAGTCATGGACCATTTGTTATCGCCGGGACGTTGGCTCGGATTCCAGGTGCTTGGATTACCGGTGCCGTAGTACACAAGGTTCAGCGCTGGATCGTAGCTGTACCACCCCCAGGTTGTACCGCCGCCAAGTTTCCATTGGTCCCCACTCCACGTTTTAAGTGATGAATCCTTACCAACCGGTGCCATCTTGCCATCGGTCCAGGTCATGGTTTTCTGGGGATCCATCAACATATCCGCGTCAGGCCCGGTGCTGAAGGCTTTCCACATCAACTTGCCGGTTTCAACGTCATAGGCAGCCAGACGACCGCGGACACCAAACTCACCACCGCTGATTCCGGTAATGATTTTGTCTTTAAAAACGTGTGGGGCATTAGTAGTCGTTTCACCGACCTTTGGATCGCCGACTTTTACTTTCCAAATTTCTTTACCTGTCTTCGCATCCAGTGCAACCAAGGTCGTGTCGGCTTGTTGCAAGAAAACTTTTCCGCTAGCGTATGCCACACCACGGTTTACCGTATCGCAACACATAACAGGAATAACTGAGGCATCTTGCTTAGGCTCGTATTTCCATTTAATCGTTTGATCGCCTAGATTAACTGCGAAGACTTTATTCGGGAACGGGCTGTGAACATACATCGTGTCACCCACCACCAAGGGTCCGCCTTCGTGACCGCGCAGAACGCCCGTCGAAAAGGTCCACGCGACTTGCAGATTCTTCGCATTGTCCTTATTGATTTGCTTTAATTCACTATAACGCTGACTTGAATAATTACCAGACTGCGTCGCCCAGTTATCTGGATTTTTAGTGAGTGCCTCAATATCTGAATTGGCAAATGCTAGAACCGGTACTGCAAGCAGAACGGCGCATTGCACCAAGCCTTTTAGGCTCTTTCGGGATGACATGTGTAATCTCCTGTTAATTTTTTTAAATAGAACTCAACGAACCCACCTGCCACCAACCCTCTTTGGAAGTGAAGTTTTTGATCCGTTATTGGTACTACCTTTTGTATTGCCCACTTCGCTTCGCACTGTACTTCGAATGATTACTCAGCATAGAACGTGCCAAGCAAAGGTCTTTACGCTGGCGCCGGGCGCGCTGCCCATAGGGAGCGTCGACATTCATTGTGCAGGCACCGCAACAGGCATTCGATGCTGCATAGCACCATGTTCAGATTGATGAACAGTGGGCTAAACGCTCTGTATCACTTTCGTGTCAAACCGGGTTCTAGTGAGCGTCGGAGATGATTAAAAGTATGGACGCCGGGCAGAGGGTTTACCAGACTAAAAGCGCTGGAATAAAAATTGAAAGGCACAGTAACCGCATGCCAATCCGAACCAGTGATTCATGGCAACAGTGATATCTGCAGAGTGGGATCTGGGGCGTGGGCGTGGCAATACCGGGTGTGGTTATTGAAGGCAACGGCAAGGCACCTACTGCACCTTGCCACGTTGCATATTTCAGCCATAAACAAAGGCAAATACCAGGCTGTAGCATGGCGATTCTGGCAGCACCCGCTATATTGAGCGGCTTAGTTTCTTTATCTGCATACAAAGGTTACAAATTACAACTGATGCCACCCAGAAAGCAAAGATTCGACTGCCTATCTGGCGAAAATTTCAACCCGACAACTACGTGCGACGAGCAGGTAGCAGCAATCATGCCCTACCAAGTTGCAGGGCAGTGATTGCTTGGGATGCGCGTACGGGTGCGCTCGTTACGACCTGTGAAGCCGAGGCCAAGGCGTAAATCGGCCTCAGTGCGCGCCCGGTGAGTGATGGTAGGAAAATGGTTATTGCACGAAGCAGGCTTGGTCGGCGGCGGCTTGAATTGTTTTGAATTTTTTGGCCATTGTTTTCACTATTTCGGGATCGCGAAATTCCGAACCGCGTTGGCCTCCGGTCATTTGTGGGCGCGCCGCAAGAGAAATTTCTACAAACTCGTCATATTTTACCGAGGTCGCAATATTGTCCAGTGCACAGGAACACTTGTACAAATATTCGTATTTTCCTGCATGATTTTTCATACATTCAAGCACGTATTCAACGCGCCCCGTTGTCGGGAAATCATTGGCATATGCGCTGATCGGCGCGGCGACGGCGGCGGGAATTGTCAGTAGTAATACCAAGCGTAAAACCTTCATTTCATCTCCGTTTATTTTATATTTTGACTTAACTGCATGGGAGTAATGCATATTCCATGCCACAGCACAACGTGCAATCAAGCTAACGACGCGCGGTATAGAAAAAACGAGATGAATTTCGCTTTTTCTATAACGGGCAAACTTTATTAGCCCGCAACAACGCGCCCAAAAAACGGATAACCAGGGTCTGTATATCCCGGCGTCGATGCATGTCCTGGCGGGACCAAACTGTCGACTAAAGCCTCATCATCCATCGCAATTTTGACGTCTACTGCGGCGTAATAATCGTCCATTTGCGCTAACGTACGCGGCCCTGCTATCACCGAACTAATGTGACGGTTTGCCAGCACCCAAGCAGTAGCAAACTGACCTAACTGGATGCCGCGTTCGTCGCTGTGCTGCTTCAGGCGTTGCGCGATTATGAGCGACTCTTCCCTGAATTCGGTTTCCATGATGCGCTTGTCACCCCGACTGGCCCGGGTATTTTCGGGCGGGGTCTGACCCGGCAGATATTTGCCGGTCAGCACGCCGCGCGCAATCGGACTGTAAGGGACAACACCCAATCCGTAATGGGCGCAAGCGGGCAGAATTTCTACTTCTGGCATGCGGTTCAGCAGGTTGTAATAAGGCTGGCAAACAATCGGTTGCGGCACACCCGTCTGTTGGCACAAGCGAACCACTTCCGCAATACGCCAGCCACGGAAGTTGGACAAACCGAAGCTACGAATTTTACCTGCACGAATCAAATCGCCGAGCGCGCGCACCGCTTCTTCCAGATTCTCATCCTGATAATCACGGTGCAGGTACAGAATATCGATATAGTCGGTCGCCAGTCGTTTGAGACTGTTTTCGACTTCGCTGATAATCCAGTGGCGTGAGTAATGCGATTGATTGGGACGGCCGCTCATTGGGTTGCCAAGCTTGGTGGCTAGTACCCAGTTAGGACGATCTGCAGCCAATACTGTTCCGACCATTTCTTCGGAGGCACCTTTGGTGTACACGTCGGCGGTATCAATGAAATTGACGCCGTGATCGCGGGCGGACGCGACGATGCGCTCTGCTTCACCGATATCGGTTTGATCACCAAACATCATGGTGCCCAGACAAAGTGCGGAGACCTTCAGATTACTAGTGCCGAGACGTCGATATTGCATGATCTTTTATCCTGTGTCGAAATGGGAGAATATCGGTAGCGTCCGAACCATTTCGCTAGAATCGGCACGCCAGAGACCAGTCTGTTTTAGCCAGCCCAGACTTTTGGACTTCTATTATGCCCAAAGATTGAATTTTAGTTATGCGGCCGTCAAATATGCGGCAGAGGAGTGACCGTGACCTCAACATCGAGCGTCTGTTCCCCACCGCCTAGCACGATGCCACGCATGGGCGTGACGTCGCTAAAGTCGCGGCCCCAACCCAACGTGATGTGTTCGGACTGCACGAGGCAGCGATTAGTAGGGTCAAAATCGATCCAGCCGAAGTCCGGGCAAAAAATCGATACCCACGCATGGGAAGCGTCGGCACCGATCATGCGCGGCTGTCCGGCTGGCGGATGGGTCAGAATATAACCGCTGACATAACGTGCGGGCAGGCCAAGCGCTCGCATACAACCGATCATCAGTTGCGCAAAGTCCTGACACACACCGCGACGACCTTTAAGAACCTCGTCGAGCGGCGTCGATATTTCGGTGGCTTTATCGTCGAATTCAAAGTCGTCAAAAATACGTTGCGTCAAATTCAGCGCGGCATCCAGCAATGGTCTGCCGGGGGTAAAACTAATCCGTCCGTAGTCACCCAGGTCAGGGCTGAGATGAACATGCGGCGAGGCATAAAGATAGCGACACGCGTCCAGCGCAGCCTCCGATTTATCCTGCCGTACGCTATCGCGCAAAGTTTCCCAGGAAAGGGTTCCCTGAATCCTTGTAAGCGTAAACCGCGGCTTGAGTACGACGATCGACTCGGCGTGCACGGACAATGTTTTATGCGGCACGGTAATGGCGATGTGACGGGTCATATTGCCAAAATAATCGTGGCCTTCCGAACCGTCTTCTTCGTGTGGCGCAATCACGATCCGGTGCGACTCGATCTGTTGATAGATAAACGAGCGCGGCGTCAGGTGCAGGTACTGCTGCGAGAGCGTCACCATACTTTGATAGGTGTAGCGCGTTTCGTGCACCACGCGGAAACGTGCAAATGAAGCGGCACTGACGGACGTATCACTCATGCTTTTCTGGTCCTGTCCTGATAGCTGTCGGTGTAGCTAAAAAATTGTACGCTGATTTGCTCGGATACGGCTTCGCTGGCAAGTTGCATGCGATACAGCAGGTTAATCAACTGGGCGTTGCCGCAATACAAATCGGTTTCTGGCGCTAGCGCCAGTAACTCTTCCTTAAGCGGCGTGAATCGCTCCGCACCGCAGGGTCCATACGTTACCGCAATTTTTCTAAGGCTCTTTAATATCCCGTCGAGCTGAAAAAAAATTGAGCGCGGATTGGTCTCGTCCAGCAATAACAGGTCGAGTACCGGTAGCCATTCCGGCTGCGCGCGATAGCGCGAACGATACGTCACAATGCTGTCCGAGAGCTCCAGCAACCAGTCCAGATTGCCGTTAGCGTCCATCACCAGCGCGCGCTGCAAAATCACGCTTTGAAACTGTAGTCGTTCCAAACGACGGCCAAGCGACAAGAAACGCCAGCCGAGATCACGGGTCATGCCGTCCAATGTAAATCCGGCCATGGTCATGAGCGATGCCGTTGCATCATCCAGAATAGTCATCGCCTCGGCCTGGGACAAGCGGTGATCGTCGCTGGTTTCTCGCGGCACCATGCGGTTGAGCGCACGCCAGTTATCCACGGATAGACGTTCGCGCAACTGGCTGGCAATGCCATACAACTGCTGTTGCTGACGCGCCAGGCCGGGCACGTCCGGCGATATCACTGCGCGCAATAAAGTCGATTCAATTTGGGCGTCACTAAACATTGCCGCCGGTTTTATGATTGCACCTGGCACCAGACTCTGCATTTGACTTTGCGTTTGCCCGAGTGTTTGACTTTGGCTCTGACCCTGGCTCTGGCTTTGCAACGCGAGCCGTGCCGCCAACTCCGGGTCAAGTTCTTTAATATCGATCAAATGGAAATAAACGCATAATGCTTCCACGGTCGGCCATTCGGCACCGCGATACGCAGGCCGGACATTGAATAGCAGGTGTAGCGTAACCCGCAACAATCGGGCAATATTGTCGCAGCGATCAGCGCTGCGGCCGAACCAAAACAAATTCTCCGCCATACGACTAGAAAGATGGGTGTCATCGCGCACCAGATCGTCGCGTGTTGTCGTCCGTTTGGAAAGACTTTGCGTGGCAACCTGCTCGTTGCCCTGCACCCAGGTATCCTTGCTACCGCCGCCGCGTTGCATGGTGATAATACGCGCATCGGTTCCTGTCGCGGCGCGCGTCAAACCGCCCGGCATGACGACGTAGCCTAGCGGCGTGGCACATGCATACACCCGCAAGCCGATGGCACAAGCGCTTAATCCGTCTCCCTTCCATACCGGCCCCTGCGACAATCGCACCATTTCCTGCGCGACATAGTTTTCCGGTTCAGCGCGCATCTTGGCAATAAAGGCGGCACGGGCGGCACCTTTAAGGTCTTGACCAAACACCGGAAACTGCCGCGATTGCGGGAAGGCCGGTTTGATAATCAGTTCGTCCAGCTTTTCAATTGCTTCTTCCAACGCGGCTGGCTCTCCGCACCACCAGGTAGCTACCGACGGCATTTTTAATGATTCTCCCAGCAAGCGCTCGCACAATGCGGGAAGAAAACCCAGCAATGCGCCAGACTCTAGCATGCTGGAACCCAGGCTATTGGCGATCAGTACATTACCGCGCCGTGCAGCTTCGGTTAATCCGGCGACGCCCAACCCGGAATCTGGTCGCAATTCCAGCGGATCGCAAAAGTCGTCATCGACCCGACGCATGATGACGTGCACGCGCTGCATGCCGGATAAAGTCTTAAGCCAGACAATACCGTTGCGTACCGTCAGATCACCGCCTTCAACCAGTGGCAAACCAAGATAACGCGCCAGATAAGCTTGCTCGTAATAGGTTTCGTTATATGGACCCGGGGTCAACAGGACGATCAGTGGCGCTTCGCTACTGCGCAGCGGCGCGCCATTTTTCCCGCCGTTACCGTTTGCTGCGCACAAACGCCCCCAATGCGCAAGGCTGTCGCGCATGGTGTTAAAGAATTCAGTCAGGTGCTGGACTTTCAAATCCCGCAATAGATCAGGAAAAGTACGTGCGATGATGGCGCGATTTTCAAGCGCATAACCGGCACCGGACGGTGCCTGCGTACGGTCGGCCACCACCCACCATTGTCCATTAGGCGCACGTGCAAGATCGACCGCATAAAAATGCAAAGCGATCCCGTCAGCATGCTGCATACCGTGACATGGACGAGAAAAGCCGGCATGACCGTGGATTAATTCCGGCGGCAACAACCCTTCTTCCAGCATTCTCTGGTCGCCATACACATCACCCAGAATCTGATTCATCAGGGTAGCGCGCTGAATGACGGCGGCCTCAATACCGGTCCATTCATCCTGCGGCAGAATCAGTGGCAGAACATTCAAATCCCAGGGACGCTGTATTCCTTTAGAATCGGTATAAACATTATAAGTAACACCGTTTTCACGCACCTGTTCTTGCACCGTTTCGATGCGTTCGCGCATCATATACGGTGACTCTGCGCCCAAACCCTCTAGCAAGGTGCGCCAATGTGGACGCGGCTGGCGGGACGCGTCCAGCATTTCATCGAAACTGTTCGGCGGAGCCCTGTAGCTTGCGAGTAGTTGATTTAACATTTTGTCGCTTATTCCTTTTATAACGATTCTATCGATATGCGGGGGTCGCATAACTATCACTTGCGACCCGGCACACCCGAACCATAAAGGATACGATCAAGAAATTTCTTTCGTAACCTGCGGGCGGCATCAATCCTGCGCTGCCCGGCGTTCGCACTAGTTGCGAGTTCTTTGCGCAATTTTACACATTCTCCACGCCAATCTTAAATGCGGCACCTGCCTGCTTGACGTAATTAACTGAACTTACCAACGTTTCGCGGTCGGGAATAAGCCCGGCGACTGAGATGCTGGTACCCAGCAATTCGGTCGCCTGACCGCAAGTTTCAGAACATACTAAGCATCGTGCCAGCGCAAATCCAGCGTCATCGGGAAGCTTGGATTGGTCTCTTCCTTATAGACTGTCATAGGACCCGGCGTATGACCGTGGGCCCAAAAGCGTGCAAAACGACGTGCTTCTGCAGCGTTTGCATTGACCGGTGCAGTGGCCTCACTGCGACCACCTGGATGGACCACGTGATAGGTGCAACCACCAATGGCGCGACCGCTCCAGGTATCGACCAAATCAAAGGTCAACGGTGCATGAATCTTGACAGTCGGGTGCAAGGCTGACCATGGACTCCATGCGCGGAAACGGATACCGGCTACGTACTCGCCCGGAATACCGGTCGGATGCAATGGCAACATGCGTCCGTTGCAGGCGATAACGTGACGTCCGTCGGTTAATCCGCGCACCAGCAATTGCATACGTTCAACCGAAGAATCGACGTAACGTGCAGTGCCACCGGCTGCCATTTCTTCGCCCAGCACATTCCATGGCTCGATTGCCTGACGCAGTTCCATCTCTACGCCTTCGTAGACGACCGTACCAAAACGTGGAAAGCGGAACTCGATAAACGGATCGAACCAGTTCTCTTCAAATGCATACCCGGCAGCACGCAAATCCTTAGCAACATCGCGGATATCCTGCGCCACAAAATGCGGCAACATCCAGCGATCATGCAGCGCTGTGCCCCAATTCACTAATTTGGCTTGATACGGCTGACGCCAAAAACGCGCTACCAATGCACGCAGCAATAACATCTGCAGCAAGCTCATGCGCTCATGCGGCGGCATCTCAAATGCGCGGAACTCGACCAGTCCCAGACGACCTGTCGGGCCATCGGGCGAATACAGTTTATCGATAGAGAACTCGGAGCGATGCGTATTGCCGGTTAGGTCGACCAGATGATTGCGCAACAAACGGTCAACCATCCACGGCTTATCGCCCGGATGTAGCGTCGGCAGTACTTTGTCCATCTGCTGGAACGCAATCGCTAACTCGTATAAGTTGTCATCACGCGCCTCGTCAACCCGCGGTGCCTGACTGGTCGGTCCGATAAACGTACCCGAAAACAGATAAGACAACGCGGGATGATTCTGCCAGTAGGTGATCAGACTTTTCAGCAAATCGGGGCGGCGCAGCATCGGGCTGTCTTCCGCGGTAGCCCCGCCCAACGTGGCGTGGTTGCCGCCGCCGGTGCCAGTATGGCGACCATCGACCATAAACTTTTCTGTACCCAGACGCGTCAGACGTGCCTCTTCATACAGCGTGGTCATGTTATAGACCAGTTCCTTCCAGCTTGCAGCAGGATGAATGTTTACCTCAATCACGCCCGGGTCCGGAGTGACGCTCAACAACTTGACCCGTGGATCGCGCGGTGGCGGATAACCCTCTATCCACAGCTTCAGTTTAAGCTTGGCGGCGGTGTTTTCTACCGCTGTCACCAGCGCCAGATAGTCTTCCACCCGCTTTACCGGGGGCATAAAGATATGCAGACGACCAGCGCGCACCTGTACGCACAGGCCGGTATGAATGACTTCCCGCGCTGCTGGCTTTGGATCGACCGGCGGAATAACGGCTTTCGTCGCTTTTTCCGGGTCTAGACTTAGTGTTGGCCGTTTGCCATTTTTTACCGCTGGCAGCGCGCCGCGCGGAGCAAACGGATCCACATCGAACTCATGCGGGACATCGTCCGGCAGTACCCATGGCAAGGCGTTCAGCGGCAGACGCAAACCCATTGGCGAATCGCCTTCGGTGAGGTACAAATGCTCACGCTTAAGTGGCCAGGCGGACGTGCGCCAGACCGTACCTAACGAGGTAGCAGGATCAAAGTCCCGCGGCTTCAGCGGTAACACATAACCGACGATTGCACCGAGACCGGTCTCTAACAAACGTGCAAGACGGCGGCGCTCTTCGGAATCTTTTAAATTGGCCTTCAGCGGATCGACGTTAACCGGCATGCCCTGCTCACGATGGACTTGCGACATGACATCTTCATATGCCGCAATGGCGCTATTGGCGGGCAAACCGAGCGCCCTTACCAATTCGGTCACAAAGCGGCCAGCCTCAGCGCCCTCATAACCTTCGGCCTTGTTCTCGTCGGAGAACAACGTCGCATCCAGCCACATCGGCTGGCCGTCGACACGCCAGAAAATATTTAACGCCCAGCGCGGCAATGGCTCACCCGGATACCATTTTCCCTGACCGTAATGCAACATACCGCCTGGCGCAAAATGGTTTTTCAGACGATGCATCAACTGCCCCGCCAATGCGCGTTTTTCGTCGCCGTGCGCCAGCGTATTCCACTGCGCGCCGTCCATATCATCGACGGACACAAAAGTCGGCTCACCACCTTGGGTCAGACGCACGTCTTGTCGCTTCAGATCAGCATCTACCTGATGACCAAGCTTGTCGATTTTTGCCCAATCGGCTTCAGAGTATGGCTTGGTCACACGCGGGTCTTCATGAATCCGCGTAACGGTCATTTCATGGAAGAACGTCACTTCCGCTTTATCGGTAAAACCGCTGACCGGTGCTGCCGATGACGGCATCGCTGTACAGGCGAGCGGAATATGTCCTTCGCTAGCCAACATACCGGAGGTAGGGTCCAAACCGATCCAGCCAGCGCCGGGAATATACACCTCGGTCCATGCATGCAGATCGGTGAAGTCCACCTCGGTCCCGCTTGGGCCGTCGAGCGATTCCTGATCAGGACGTAATTGAATCAAATAGCCCGATACAAAGCGCGCCGCCAGACCCAGCTGACGCATAATTTGCACCAGTAACCAGCCACTGTCGCGACAAGACCCCGAGCGATTTAACAGCGTCTCTTCCGGCGTTTGCACGCCCGGCTCCATCCGCAACAAATAGGCGATATCGCCTTGGAGACGTTGATTGATGGCGACCAGAAAATCGTTCGTCGCCAGCGGTTTTTTGAGCAATTCAGCCCGTGCAGCCGCGACCCACTCGACGAGCAAAGGTCCCGGCTCCTCAACCGCGAGATAAGCGCTAAGTTCAGATTTTTGCTGGGCCGGATAACTGAAGGGGAATTGTTCTGCGTACTTCTCGACAAAGAAGTCAAACGGGTTAATCACCGTCATATCCGCGATCAGATCGACCGTAAATTCGAGTACGTCCGATTTTTCCTGAAATACAAAGCGGCCTATGTAGTTGCCGTAGGGGTCTTGCTGCCAATTAATAAAATGGTCTTCCGGCGTCACGGTCAGCGAGTACGACAGAATCGGGGTACGTGCGTGGGGAGCAGGACGCAAGCGAACTTCATGTGGGGACAAAGTGACCAGGCGATCATAGTGGTAGCTGGTTTTGTGATGCAGCGCGACACGGATGGCCATAGGGTGGTGCCTTTCGATGAATGTTGATACGAAATGGGGGAAAGCGGGTAATAAGCAGTAAAACGGATAATTAAAGTGCCTAAAAATCCCTAAAAATGGTCCATTTCTCGTTAAGCAGGATTCATACCCGAAAACACGCAGAACGCGCGTTCAAATCACTATTTCAAGTATATAAATTTGCAGTTTTCTATGCCCTTTCGGCATTACTTCACACGTCAGTAGATTTGTCAGGCATTGCGTTGGCGTCAGTAAGGGCTTAATCGCTAATACTCGCTATTCCCTACGCCGGTAGCCCCGCCTTTTGCGCTTTGCCACCCTTCCTTGTATAGGGTCCCCCTACGGTTTTTCGGTCTTGTAATACTACTTCAATGTGCACTGACGAGAGAGCTGGAAGGTCATTTTATTTAAAAATCGGGCTGCAAATCTCACACCTATCGCGTGAGTAAAACCACATAATTTAGATTGCTATTTTAGCATCAATACAACATCTATTGCGCCTTGACATTATGGGAGCGCATCGCCAGCGCCGATCACCCCATGATCCGTATCACCGCAGTAAGCGGCGTGCGCTGAAATTGTGCATCCTGACAGTTTCTTCAAAAAAATGTCAGGCATCAATATGGAGCGCTTATACTGACGATCAAAATTGCGGCAGCCGCTTAACCGGACTGCCGAGGGTTTGTGACCGCCCGATATGGTTATAGGATTGCCCGTTGCTGAGTATCTCGCCGATGAATTTAACTACCGCCCCTAGCTCCCAGAACGCGCCTGTTATCCTGACAGGCGATAGACCAACCGGACCGCTCCATCTCGGTCATTTTGTAGGCAGTCTGCGCAATCGCGTCGCCTACCAAAATACTTACAAACAATTCATTATGCTGGCCGATGCGCAAGCCCTCACCGACAACATGGATGACACTGGCAAAGTGCATCGTAATGTCGTCGAAGTCGCGCTAGATTATCTGGCCGTCGGGATCGACCCGCAACAATCGACCATCTTCATTCAGTCCCAGATTCCTGAACTGGCTGAACTCACGTTTTACTATTTGAACCTGGTGACCGTTGCGCGGCTGGAGCGCAATCCAACCGTGAAAGAGGAAATACGTTTGCGCGGCTTTGAGCGTGATATCCCTGCGGGATTTTTGACCTATCCCGCAAGTCAGGCCGCAGACATCACCGCATTCAAAGCCAGCCTCGTACCGGTCGGCGAAGATCAAATACCAATGATCGAACAAACCAACGAAATCGTGCGCCGCTTCAACCGCCTTGCCGGGCGCGATATTTTGATCGAAGCCAAAGCACTAGTGCCAGAAATCGGCCGTTTGCCCGGCATTGATGGCAAAGCAAAAATGAGCAAATCGCTAGGAAACACCATTAATCTTGGCGCAACCTCGGACGAAATCCGGGCAGCCGTCAAAAAGGTCTACACCGATCCATTGCATCTTAAAGTGGAAGAGCCGGGCCATCTGGAAGGCAACGTCGCCTTTTTATATTTGGATGCGTTCGATACCGATCAAGCCGGACTGACAGAGATGAAGGCACACTACGTGCGCGGCGGCTTAGGCGACAGCATCGTCAAAGCGCGGCTTGAAGCCTGCCTGCAAGAACTACTCGCCCCAATCCGCCTGCGCCGTCAAGAGCTTGAAAAAGACCGCGGCTATATTCTGGATTTGCTAAAGAAAGGCACCGAGCAGGCGCGGGAAGTTGCGGCGCAAACGATGGCGGAGGTGAAGGCTGCGTTGGGGCTTACTTATTTTTAGGTGGTAGGAGTGGTTGGAAACCGATACCGTGTCGTTTTCCAACAAATAACAAGGACGGCTATCAAACGAGTGCCTGGCGTGGTTGCCTGCGGTCCGGCTAAAGCATCACGCCAACTGCCATGTCCAAGGGTTGATAACAGTCAAGCCAGCAGCGCCAAAAGGCGACGTGCCGCGCGTGGCGACCGCAAAACCATGCGTCGCAGCGATAGCTGCGATATAGCCATCCGTGGGCGCAATGGCTTGTCCAGCGTTACGCGCACGGGCGCGCAGCGTTGCATATGCTCGCGACGCAGCGTCATCGAATGACAGGATGCGGCCCGCGAACAACGGTAATACACGCTTCTCAAGACTGGACTGAAGCATGTCCCTGCGTTTGCCCTCAGGAAGCGCAGCGATACCGAAACGCAGTTCTGCAAGACTGATTGTGGAAAGGTATAACGTTTCAATAACCTGTGCATCGATCCCGGCAAGTACGTTCGTATCACCAGACACTTTTAACGGCTCAGAAACGACGTTGGTATCAAGCAAGATCATGCAAAGCCTAGCGGCTCGACGGGTGTTCTATCGCGTTCGATCTCAAGGTCGACGCCACCCACTTCGCGGCCAATTTCAGCCAAAAGTGAACCGAGCTTGATCCGACCCTCGGGTCGAACGGCATTTTCAAGGATCGCACGTATTTCGGCCTCTGTACTGAGGCCATGCATTGCGGCACGCACGCGCAGGGCACGGTGCGTTTCATCGGGTAAATTACGGACAGTGACGGATGCCATTGCTTTCACTAATCAAATTTAATATCAATGATAGTGGGCCGGGCATGACCGCCATTGCCCGGTTTGCAGCAAGTGACCGCTAATTGTCCAATTGCTTTGCCCGTCTATTCCTACCAAATTAATACTACGGCGCGACCACCTGTACACCATGCTTCTCAAATATTTTTGCCATCTCGCCGGACGCCACCAGTGAATCAGTCGCTGTCTGCAGTTGTTTGACTAGTTCTGTGTCGTCCTTTTTTACAGCCATGCCGATGATCCAGCCTTTTGGTGGCATACGCTGAAACGGAACCTCGCTCATTTTAAAGTTAGCGTCTTTGCCGAGGACGGATTCAATTTCTGAACGATTGGCGACGACGGCATCCAGTCCGCCCTCCTTAAGCTTTTCTAACGCATCGAATGCGGTCGGGAAAATTTTTACGTTTTCACGAAACTTGCCGTCCTCTGCGCCCAGTAATAGCATCGCGCCAATGGAGATTTTCTCGGCACCGATAGTTTTGCCTGTGATGGAATCCAGATTTTTAAACTCTGGTACCTTACGGATATCCCGGACCAGACGTACCGTCTCACGATGATAAGGCGCAAAAATAGTGACCTTGTCGTTTTGGTTGATCAGGATAGGCTCTACCGGCACGTGCATCAATACATCAGCTGGGCCATAACCGAGGTAATGTCCTTTCCACACCATATTACGCAGGTCATCGCTCAGTTCTTCACCTGCGGGGAAAGGTAACAAGCTTACCTTAAGCCCTAATTTGGCAGCCAACGCTTCGGCGATGTCGATGTCGATACCGCCCTTGGTTGTGGAATAGGGCGCGAAATCGTTGTAGACCGCGACTTTTAATATGCCCGATTGCTTGATTTTGAGGAAGTCTGCATTTTCCTGCGCATGCGCTGTAGCGATCAGGCCAAAACATAGCGCTATACTGGTGAGCGTCAGCACTCTGCTGGCGACCTTACGATAAAATTTAACCATTGCGTCTCATCCTGTTATTTTATGTTTTGGTTATGATTCTTTAGACACATTTGCGTTGTTTGATGCGTGAGGTGCGGCGCTATACTTCCCCACTGCAGGGAAATTGACGGACCACGCTTATGCCCTTTTGTGCGGTCCTGAAAAATTAATTAACTGCGCGCAGTGTCTCTAAATAGGATTTAATAGACCACATTGCTTCTTGATTCAGAATGCCTTCAAACGGCGGCATATACACTGCGCCATTGCGGACTTTACCGTGACGAACAGATACCAGGAAATACTTATCCGTTTCTTTGTAACAGGCTTGTTGTTTGGCGCCTTTAAGGTCGGTACAGTCGCGATCCAATAAACGCAAATCTGGCGCGATACCGCCGGATTGTGCTTGCAGGCCATGGCATCGCGCGCAATTTTCTGCATAGGCGGAAGTGCCGATATTAATGGCTTCCTTCTGACCGCGATAAGGGTTTTCATCACGCCATGCGGTACCTAAGGCGGGCAAGGTTTTGGTGTCAACAGGTTGTGGCGTTACGTCGCCATGCGCGTAGGCAAACGATGGTGCAAGTACAACAGCAAATAACAAACAACACGCAATAATGTGGCTAAATTTTTTCATACGATCTCCTCTACGACGATTTAAATAATAAAGAGCTAGTGGCAAGTGTCGTGCCAAGGAAATCTACGGCTTTTTCATATCTGATTGTTCTATTTCTGAACAATAGCCTCATCAAGTGCTATATTTAAGAGCAATACAAAAATAAACACGATGTGCATAACATCTAAAACGCAGGAGACCCGATGCAATCAAGCGATAATCCCGACCAGCGGAGCGTGTCGCACGCTACACAAGCGTCCAAACAGGGCAACGACGCGCGTGGCACGCTTTCTGCTTGCGATGACGCCATGATGATAGAAGAATCCCGTCAACGTTCTAAAGCATACGGCCTGTCGGAAGCTGAAAAGCCCGATTTTAGTCCCATAGGACGGCCCGATCTAGCGCTATTGCTGGATCAAAACCGCATACTGCACACGCATGCGATTCCGGTGATGGAAACGCTATACGAGCAAATCATTAACACCCATAACATGGTGATCCTGACCGACGTGAACGGTCTGATCGTGCATACGCTGGGCGATGATGACTTTCTGGAGAAGGCCAACCGCGTCGCCCTGAAACCTGGCGTCACCTGGTCCGAGGCCAGCAAAGGCACCAATGCCATTGGGACGGCGATTGCAGAACAGTTGCCAGTGCAGATTCATGCGCATGAACATTTTTTGGTCGCTAATCACTTTCTGACCTGCTCCGCCGCGCCAATTCTGGATCACCGCGGCAATGTTATTGGCGTGCTGGATGTAACAGGTGACCAGTCCAGCTTCCATAAGCACACGATGGCGCTAGTGCGCATGTCGGCGCAGATGATAGAAAATCATCTTTTTTTAGCTGCATTTCAAGATGCCATCACGCTGCATTTCAACACCCGCCCCGAGTTTGTCGGCACATTGATGGAAGGTATAGTCTCGTTTTCACCTAGCGGTAAGTTTTTATCTGCCAATCGCACCGGATTGTTCCAACTTGGGCTGCCGATGTCGGCCTTGCAATCGCATACGTTTAGCTCGCTATTTGGTTTATCAATTACCGCTTTATTCGACCATTACCGCACTGCCATGCCGGGCTTATTGAACCTGTGCATGCCTAGTGGCGTGCGGGTGTATGGCCGGGCGCAATTACATGTCGCAAATAATGCTTTTCACCGTTCGGTCGAATTAGTCCGGGCCAACGCTGCGACCGAGCCCGAGGCCCACAAACCAGCCGTTGCGGGTAAGACCGCCGACAATCGCACCAGTCAGATCGCACGCCGGATGTCTGGACTACGCTATCTGAATACCGGCGATCCTCAGGTCGCCGCGCTAATCGAAAAGGTTAACAAGGTACTTGGACGCGATATTCCCATTCTGATCATGGGCGAGACCGGCACCGGAAAAGAGTTACTGGCGCAGGCAATTCACAATGATTCACCGAGGGCCAGCGGGCCGTTTGTCGCGGTCAATTGCGCATCCATCCCGGAGACGCTGATTGAGTCCGAACTATTTGGCTATGAGGACGGTGCGTTTACCGGTGCCCGTAAAAAGGGCGCGGTCGGTAAGATATTACAGGCCAACGGCGGCACCCTGTTCCTTGATGAAATCGGCGATATGCCGTTCAGTCTGCAGTCGCGGCTTTTACGCGTATTGCAAGAACGCATGGTCACGCCGCTGGGAAGCACTAAATCGATCACAGTAAATGTTGAATTGATCTGCGCGACTAACCGCAACCTGCGTGACTTGATCACCAAAGGCGAGTTCCGCGAGGATCTCTATTACCGTTTGAACGGTCTGGTGGTGAAGTTGCCGCCGTTGCGCGAACGTACCGATATGGACATCGTCGTAGAAAAGATTTTGATCGCCGAGTCCGCGAGCGAGCGATATACGGTAGCGCCGGAAATCATGGCGCTGTTCAAGTTGCATAACTGGCCGGGAAATTTCCGCCAACTGACCAACTTGCTGCGCACGGCTATCGTCATGGCAGACCAACAGCATGAAATTCAGCATCAGCATCTGCCTGATGACTTTTTGGAAGATATTGAGCTAGCCCGTGCCAGCGAGCAGACCGATAATACAAAATGGCTGGTATCGAGCGGTGCCAATCTGGAGCAGGTAGAGAGATCGGTCATCGAGAAAGCACTGGCCTCGCATGGCGGCAATGTATCGGCTACCGCCAGAGCGCTGGGCGTGTCGCGCAATACGATCTATCGCAAAATTCCCTTGGCAAAATAGGTCCTCTTCAGCTGCACATTTAGCGCGCCATGATGGATTCAGCGCGATGTGCAACCGTGCACCACTTGCAACGACTTGGTAAGTGAGCGATTAACCTGCCCTCTTCCCCCTTGACTATTTAGGCAGCGCGAACCAGCAAACACTGGTTCGCGTTTTTTGTTGGGGCCTACTGCCGAGATATCAATCTATCCCCGCAGGCTCGCGTGACACCGGCACGGTACACCCGTCACTCTGCGGCGGACTAACGTAAATTCTCGCGCTGAAGCACCCGGTCGCAACCTTTAAATGGTTCGCTGATCGCTATGATATTTGCGCTGCAGGAAAAAAATGGCTACCGACTGCAGCAGTCGCTAGCCAAATCACCTGGGAGGAGGAGAGATTCTGTCCGTCTTCAACGGCGCCTTAACCCCGAACCTTCGTGCGCATAGTGCACATAGTGCGCGTCGTCAGTATGGTGCGCTTGTCGAGGTTTGAAGAACGTGTATCGATTGTACCGCTATACAAAATTGATGCTGGCGTTGATATAAATTAAAACGGCGATGTTAGTAGGAACTGTCTGCAAAATTGCCTGCTAATTGCACCTCAGACACCGGCGGGATGCAGGTCGATGTCTGAGGTAGTTTCTAGCCGATGCGAATAACTGCTAACCAAATTTTACTTAGCGCTAAGTTTGAAAACCCAGACTGAACCGCCTTGTTCAATCGTGTTGATTTTCTTGGCAACTTCACCGCCCCACAAAGGTACGGCCCCACCCCAGCCTGAAACAACGGCGACATACTGCGTATCGCCATCTTTCCATGTTACCGGCGGTGCTACGACGCCTGAACCGGTCTGGAATTTCCACAGTTCTTTACCTGTCGTTGCATCAACTGCTTTCAGGAAGCCTTCTGGTGTGCCATAAAATACTAATCCGCCAGCCGTGGTCATAACACCACCCCATAGAGGCGCGTTATTTTTGATTTCCCAGACAATTTTGCCTGTCTTAGGATTGATCGCACGCAATGCACCGATGTAATCGTCATTGATCGGGCGGATAGTAAATCCAGCGCCCAGATATGCACTACCTTTTTTGTAGCTGACTGGCTCATTCCAGATATCCATGCCCCATTCGTTAGCAGGTACATAGAACAATTTAGTTTGTGGGCTATACGCCATCGGCATTTGATTTTTACCACCGAGGAACGCAGGCGCTACGAAAGATGTCGTGCCTTTCTTGCCTTCTTCACCCTTGGTCGGATCGCCTGGACGACCTGTTTCAAGATAGTTAGGACGACCTGTTTTCAGATCGATACCAGAGGCCCATGTGATTTTTTTCACAAAAGGAAATGCATTTTCCAGTTTGCCGTTTTTGGCGTCGATGACATAGAAAAAACCGTTACGATCGGCTTTACCGCCGTAGCGCTTGCCGTCCATATCAAAGGTGACAAACTCGTTCACACCGTCATAATCCCAGCCATCGTGCGGCGTAGTCTGATAGCTCCACTTGATTTGTCCTGCATCCAGATCCAGCGCAACGGTCGAAGAAGAGTACAGATTATCACCAGGACGTAAATGGCTGTTCCATGGTGATGGATTACCTGTTCCGAAGTAAGCTAAGCCAGTCGATGGGTCGTAAGTACCGCCAAGCCAGGTTGCGCCGCCGCCGGTTTTCCACAGATCACCAGGCCAGGACTTATTGACCGTGCCGGTAATACCGTTTTCGGTCGCTTTGCCATCTTTGTCGTATTTATAGCCCATATGACCTTCGATCATAGGACGCGACCATACCAGTTCGCCGGTGCGTGGGTTGCGTGCATCGACACGGCCCACAACGCCGAACTCACCGCCTGAAACGCCGGTCAGCAACAAACCTTTGGCGATAAGGGGCGCAGCCGACATTGAATAGCCTGCAGCGTAATCCGCGACTTTTTCTTTCCATACGATCTTGCCGGTGTCTTGATCCAACGCAATCAACTGCGCATCGAGCGTGCCGAAAATCACCAGATTGTCGTACAAAGCTGCGCCACGGTTAACCACATCGCAACAAGGCATAATGCCGTCTGGCAGGCGATGTTCATATTTCCACAATTTGGTACCGGTCTTCATGTCAATCGCGTAGATGCGCGAGTACGAACCGGTCACAAACATTTTGCCGTTATAAATCAGCGGTTGCGATTCCTGACCGCGCTGCTTTTCACCACCGAACGAAAACGACCAGGCTGGTGTAAGCTTGCTCACGGTCTTGGTATTGATCTGAGTCAGTGTGGAGTAACGCTCCCCTTCGGTACCCATGCCCCATGACAAAACCGTATTCGGTGCTTTGGCATCATTGGCAATCATCGCGTCGGTGACGCCCACTTGTGGCACCGCAAACGCGCTGCTTACAACCGCGCCGAGCAGTACTCCCATCAGCTTCTTATGCATGTCATCTCCTGTTTATCTATCAAATATTTTTTGGTTACCTGCGGGCTTTTTTGTAACTCCCCACCACCCATAGGCAAGGCGCATGCCACCGGTGTGGTACAGGCGTTTAAGGGCGTTACAGGGCATTTGCCGGGCTAAAGGCTAAGGATGTGTCTGGAGACCTGCGCTAAAATTAAGCAAGTGTTTCAGAACAGAACAAGCAAACAGCGCATAATTATGGGAGTGATGTTGCGAGTAATTGCAGGGAGTTACGGTGATTTCGCATTTTGCATAAAAAAAGCAGATAAGGAGCAACCCTTATCTGCCGAATCAAAACGCACTGGTCAAATACCTGATTCGACCGCTGCAGTAGTTGCGCCGCAGCTAGCACAGCCACGCGCGGTCAGGAGTAAATAACCCGTGTGAAGTGAAGCGAAAAGGTAGGGGCTTTGCCCTCACCGATGACTTGAAAAGCGCGCCGGTCCAGATGTAAGCGCGCCCGGTCATTAAAACGTGTGCTTGATACCGACTTCAACTGCTGTCGTTGTTTTACCGCTGGTAGGCAGGTATAGATTATTATTTGCCACGCCGAATGCTGAGCCCACGGTGTAGCCGCTACCCGCTTTTACGCCAGCCACCAGACCATACAACGTGGTGCGCTTGGATAAAGAATAGTCATCACTAACGATGATTGATTTCGAGTTATCGCTGGAACCGACTTTATTGCTGGAGTAGTAGTAAGCCAGGGTCGCCGTGTTAGCCACTGACGTGCGGTAGTTCACACCTGCGCCATACACGCGATACTGAGCCAACTCTGCACCAGTTCCAGGATTTTTGTTTTTGTTGTTCAGGTAGTTCAGCGTCAATGTCGCGTCGCCGATGGCGTAGCCAGCACCGAGACTGTATTTTCTGGTCTGCACACCGGTGCCACCGATCGCGCCTGCCCGCTGACCGTTGTCCGATTGATAACTTGCCGACAGCGTTACAGGCCCGCTATAGACAGCACCTAATGAGATAACGCGATTGGCTGCATTGCTACCGGCGACCTCGCCAAAACTATACGAACCACTCAGATTCACATCTGCAATTTTGGTGCTTAGTGCCAACGCATTAGCCACGAAAACATCAATCGGCGCGTTTGAATTGGCGGGAGCAACCGCTGTGCCAACATTGATCGGGCTCTGTGTCAGTGCCCATGAAATCAGACCTGAAAAGGTTTCTTTCAAGCCACGGGGATCAGTCGCTGCAAACGCTAGAACTGCAGGTGAATACTGCTTACCCAGCGTCATAGTGCCGTAACTGTTAGACAGTCCGACGTTGGATTGGCGTCCGAACAAACCGCCCCACTGACCGCCTTGACCCGTGCCGGCGAAGAAATGTCCCTCAAGATTGAAGTTGGCTTTTAAACCGCCGCCTAAATCTTCGGTCCCCTTGAAACCAAAAATACTCGGCGTCACGCCACCGGTGTTCAGCGCGATGACACTACCGGTACCGCCGGTTGGTTTTTGCTGGTTGTTGACGTAAACCACGCCCGCATCCACCACACCGTAAATCGTGACGGACGATTGCGCCTGCGCGATACCTGCAACGGCACTTAATGCCATTACTGCAGCGAGGGATGTTTTACGCTTTAATATTTTTTTCACAGAAGTCTCCTTGGTCCATTTTATTTTCAATTCCGCGACACGTTTAAGCTGATGCGGCATCAGGCACATGGCAAAAGCCATGCCAGCGCATGCGTCATCTCAAGCGCAAAATAAAATTTTCTGCCGCATAAATCTGTGCAAGAGCGCGATACTAAAAGGCAGATTCAAGCAACATTTCATTCCCAAGGAAGGCTTTAAATCCGCGTCGCGAGCAACGTTATTGCAATGCAATATTGGCCGTGCTGAAGGGGTATTTTTTACGCTGAATTAATCTAATAACAGCCTAAAGAAGACATTGAACGGCAACCAGCGCGTATCAGTAGCTGCGTAAATATGTATCACATAAGACGCAACCTGTTCATTATTTGATCGCTTTCATGAACAGTGGCGTTTGCTTGCAGGCGCTCAAAAAACGATGGCACATATATTGCACTAGCTTTGAAAAAAGAGACCGCTAAAACGTCGGCCATTCGACATCCGTTTAGTTTAGCTTGGCTTGGTTGTCCCTCAGTTGCGCTCCGGTTGTGCACTCAGTTGCGCACTTTTTAAATACTCTAAGGTCCTCGATGCGCCATTGGTTAATTGTTTTTACCCTGTTGATAGCCGCAGGCTGGACCGCGTCGTCCTCAGCGGGAGAAATGACGCATGCGGAACTGGTCAAGCGCTTTCCGCAGCCTTATATCATCGGAGAAAAAGATAGTGCGATACCGGTCTGGCCTATCTTTAAACAAAACGCGACAGCTAATGAACTGGTTGGCTATGTGTTCGAATCAATCGACCTGGCGCCGATTTCCGGATTCTCGGGATTGCCGATCAATTTGCTCATCGCACTGGATCCCAAAGGTAACTTCATCGACGTCAGTGTTCTTTCGCATCATGAGCCGGTGTTTCTGGACGGCCTGGGGGAAGCACCAATGTTTCAGTTCGTCAGCCAGTATAAAGGCCTGTCGCTCTTTCAAAACATCAAAATAGAAACACAAAAAAATAACACCAACAAGCCGCATGGCGTAAACGTTTATCTGGATGGTGTCACCAAAGCCACCGCTTCGGTGCGCATCATGAATCAAACGGTTCTTTCGGCGGCCCTGAAAGTAGCGCGCAAAAAACTCGGCTTCGCAGAGGGCCGGGACCCTGATTTAATTGCACGGGTAAAAAAAGATTATTTTGTACCAGCCAGCATCGCGCAGCTAATCGATTCCGGACTGATCAAGCACTTGGTCGTGCGCAACCGCGAGGTTGAGCAAAAATTTAAAAGTACCAACGGCGCGGGACTAGACCCCGATGCGCTGGCGCAGCCCGATGCAACCTTCATTGATCTTTACCTTGCGCTGGTATCGGTGCCCGGCATCGGCCGCAATTTGCTAGACCTCAAAAGTTGGGGCAAGCTAAAAAACCGTCTGGAGGACGGCGATCACGCGATTCTGGTGATGACCAAAGGGCGCTACGGCATTCTCAGCGATACATTCGTCAGCGGCACCATTCCTGATCGCCTGCAACTGCAGCAGGATAAGCTGCCGATAGAAATGCGCGACCTGGATCTGGACCTCGCTCTGGCTAGCAATAGCGATTTGAAAATGGATTCAATCAAAGTATTTCGGGTGATCAGCCAGTCCGGCTTGGACCCTGCGCACCCACTAGATTTTTCATTAGCGGTGACCCGCAACCGCGGCATCATATATCCGGAACGTATCACTGAAAATTTCCCCTTCAGTTTTGAACTGCCAAAGAAGTTTTATCAGGAAGCGGAAGCCGACGCCAAGTCATGGAAAGGTATCTGGATCAAGCGTTGGTGGGAAATTACGCTACTTATCACCGGCCTCACCGCTCTCGCGATTGCGTTGACGTTTCAGAAACGGCTTACTAAAAACGGTGCAGCGTTTGTTTGGTTCCGCCGTGGATTTCTGAGTTTCACGCTGCTGTTTATCGGTTGGTACGCGCAAGGACAATTATCCATCGTCAATATCACGGGCTTCTTGCAGGCATTGATTGGTGGGCGCAGTCTGGATTTCTTTTTATATGATCCGATGACGGTAGTGTTATGGGGATTTGTCGCCGTGTCTTTGGTCATATGGGGACGCGGCACATTTTGCGGTTGGTTATGTCCATTTGGCGCACTGCAGGAATTTATCGGGAAGCTGGCTCAACTGCTTAGAATCCCGCAACTCAGGATCAAAACAAACACCGACGCACGGCTCAAGCGCATTAAATACGTGGTGCTCTTCGGCATCCTTATCAGCACTTTTATCTCCACAAGATTAACCGATACCCTGGTCGAGGTGGAGCCGTTTAAAACGGCGATTACGCTTAATTTTGTTCGCTCATGGCCGTATGTCGTGTATGCAGTCGGACTTTTGCTTGCCAGCACGTTTGTCTATAAATTCTTTTGCCGTTATCTGTGTCCGTTTGGCGCTGGGTTGGCCGTGCTAGGCCGCTTCCGACTTCTGGACTGGATACCGCGCCGCAAGGAATGCGGAACCCCGTGCCAGACCTGCCGCCATCGCTGCGATTATCAGGCGATAAAACCGGACGGAAAAATTGTCTACGAAGAATGTTTTCAATGCATGGATTGCGTCGTCATTTATGAAAGTGACGATAAATGTGCGCCTTTGATCATGGAGAAAAAACGCGCCCGGATTATTCCTATTCAACCGGCACCCGTTAATCTTTAAAGGAAAATCAACATGAAACGTCGTACATTTATCTCGGGTTCCGTCGGCAGTGTCGTAGCGGGACTGGCAGGATTAGCTAGCTGGCAGTTTTTGCGACCGCAGGCTGTCGCTGGTGTTATAAGCCGGAGCGCCGAGCTGCCTTCGGGCCTGCATTTGTTCGCCGGTGCTGATCTGGCATTCGGTACGACGATAGGGATTCAATTGCTGCATCATGATCAACGCCAGGCTGAACTGGCGATAGAGGATGCATTTCATGAAGCGAAAAAAATTGATGCGTTGATGAGCATCTATAGCGAACAGAGTCAGGTGTTTCAACTGAATCGGGATGGCCGACTATCCGATCCCGATCCGCATTTGCTGGTCGTACTCAAAGAAGCACAACGGCTGTCGGTACTAACCGAGGGCGCATTCGACATAACCGTGCAGCCGTTGTGGATAAAATTTAGTCAGGCGGCAAAGTCGCACACCCTTCCTCCCACTGACGAGGTACGGCATGCGAAATCGCTAGTAAACTGGAGAAATCTATCGGTTAGCCCTGCCCAAATTGCATTTAATAAACCCGGTATGGCCATTACCTTGAACGGCATGGCACAAGGTTACGCGGTCGATCTGGCGCTCGCCGCCATGCAGTCGCGTGGCATCAGGCATGCGCTGCTGGACACCGGCGAATTTATTTCTACCGGCAATAAGTCGGCGCAACGCCGATGGACCGTCGGCGTGCAAGATCCCCGCGATGCCAGCGCATTCACTGCCGCGTTGCAAATGGATGGGCGCAGCGTAGCGACGTCGGGCGATTATGAAACTACATTTACGCCTGACTTTGTCCACAACCATATATTTGACCCGGCCACTGGCGACTCGCCACTGGAATTAGCCAGCGTTACTGTCGTGGCACCCACCGGTTTGCTGGCCGACGGCATGTCGACAGCGCTCTTTGTATTGGGATCAAAGAAAGCGATGGCGCTTGCCGCCGAGACCGCCAATGTGGACGTGCTACTAGTGGACAAGCAAGGGAAAACCTGGAAAACGCGTACCTTGCGCGAAACGTTGGCATAAAGCCCTATCCAAATGAAGTGGTATTGCGTTGCATATTCAATTATTGCCGATTGGTGTTGCACACGGTCAATAGGTGCCGCTTGTTGTTGTTTTTATTGATCTTGCGGGGAAGAAAACGCGGATTGATATCGCTTTACAAAAGCATTAAAGACGGTTTTCAGGCACTATTGAGCATTGGTAATTAAATTATTTCAATTCAATACATGGCATTTAAACAAACCCGCCTTCATCCCGTTCCTGCCCTCCGCGCCGTTGTAGAAGAATATGAAGACGCTGACTTCGGCACGCGCCATATTCATCTGCGCACCGACGATCAGGAAATGGTATTTTTGGTGGCTTTTCCTACCATTCCCGACACTAGCGACGGTCGGGCGCACATTCTCGAACATTTATCGTTATGCGGATCCGCACATTTTCCGGTCCGTGATCCGTTTTTCTCGATGACCCGGCGTTCGCTGGGCTGGATGAATGCACTCACTTATCCGGAAAAAACTGTGTATCCGTTCGCAACGACCGATCGGACCGACTTTTTCAATTTACTCGATGTCTATCTGGATGCGGCATTCTTTCCCACGCTTGACTACTATGACTTCTTGCAGGAAGGATGGCGTTTGGCCTTTGAAGACGGCAAGCTGGTGTATCAGGGCGTCGTTCTCAATGAGATGAAAGGCGCGTTCTCAGACCCTGTCCGCGCACTGGATCATGGCATCAATCAGCACTTGTTCCATAACACTACTTATATGGTGGAGTCGGGCGGCGACCCTCTTGCCATCCCAAATTTAACCCATGCCGCCTTAAAAGCATTTCACGCAAAACATTATCATCCTTCGCAGGCGGTCTTCATGACCGCCGGGAATGTTGACGTTCGCGCGGTACAGGCGATTATTGCCGAACGCGTGCTCACCAAACTGCCCGGCCGTTCAGAACGCATGTTGCCGCAATTGGCAGCGCCATGGGATGCGCCTAAAAATGCCACTATCGTCATTCCTGCACAGGAAGGAAACGATAGTAAATACGGATTTCAGATGAGTTGGTTGATGGGTGAGTCGTCCGACCCGGTCGGCAATATACGCGCAAGATTACTGGAGGCAGGCTTACTTGGCGATGCATCGGCACCCTTGTCACGTGCCATGGAATCGGCGGGATTTGGCCGCCCTTCTGCACTTAATCATGCCGAAACCAGTTCGCGTCAAATCACCTTTCACGTGGGCATGGAGGGTCTCAAAAAATCGGAAGTCAGCAAAGCCAGAACCCGTATCTGGAATGCCCTGGAACAGGCTGCGGTGGATGGCGTGCCGACCTCAACGCTGTCGGCCAGTTTACGCGACTTACGCTTCCATCAACGTGAAATTAAGGGAGGTGGATTGCCGTATGGCTTGCATCTGTTACTGAATGCGTTGCCATTTGAAATGAATGGCGGCGACATCCTGCAGGCCTTTGATGTCGAGCCGGCCTTACAGCAATTTGATGAGCAGATTAAAGACCCCGCGTTCTTTAAAGAACTGGTCGCATCGTTGCTGAACTCCCCGACCCGGCTGGAGTCCAGCGTTTTAGCGGATGCCAGTTACGGCACCGACCGGATCCAGCAAGAAACAGCACGTTTGGCAGAAATTGAAAGCAACCTCACCGCCCAAGATCGGTCTCGCATCGCGAACGAATCTGCCGAATTATTGCAGCGCCAGCGTCAAGTGATGAACAAGGATATCTTGCCGCGTATCCGTCCTGCTGATGTCACGCCGATGGCCAAACCGGGTTTTCCGATTCCCCTGGCCGATCAAGGCGTGATCAGCCTGCCGATTGCCTCAAACGGTGTCAGTTACGCGTCAATTCTATTCAACGTTTCCGACCTTCCTGCGGATGAATGGTGCTGGCTCAACTTATACGCCGGTCTGGTCCCCGACCTTGGCGTGGGTACCCGGAACTACGAAGACGCGAGCGCCTGGCGCCAGGATCTGGTACCCGACTTCGAGGTCAATCTGGAAGTACATCAGCCGCTCGATGCCGCCGCCCCGTTACGGATTGCGATGGAGTTCTCCGCCAAGGGTTTGAAGGAGGAGCAAGATCACATCCGCATGGCGCTGCAGGATACGATCACTGGCGTGCGCTTCGATGAGAGCGAACGGCTGGCGTTTTTGATCGACAGCATGATACGTGATGTCCAGAGCGATCTTGCCGAAGATGGGAGCCGCTACGCTGCGCTGGCCGCTTCCGCTCCGTGGTCGCGCGCCAGTCAGTTTGAGGAGGCAGTGTTTGGTGCGTCCGGATTGCCTTTCTATCGTTACTTGCAAGAGCAGATAGCCAGCAAAAAAGGAATTCAGGCGATTGCCGACCGACTCATAATATTGCATCAAAAAATCGTTGGCAGTCCCGTCACGGTATTAGTCGCAGCGGAACCCCAGGTTGCCGTGCTATTTGGCCAGTCATTCGTTAAAGCGTACACAAACAATCCACGTTCACCAGGCGGTCCGCAACGCTTTGCAGCGCTGCCTTCCGCTAACGCCGCACTGCATGCTACCGCGCAGGTCAATCATTGTTTCGCAGTATGGGCGGGGCCGACTATTGCGGAACCGGATGCGGCGTTTGTATCGGTGCTGGCAGAGTTGATGACCAACGAGGTTTTACACAGAACCATTCGCGAGGAAGGCGGCGCTTATGGCGCGCAAGCCTCACATGCGGTGGGATCAGGGTTGTTCAAGATGACCTCTTTCCGTGACCCGCGCCTGTCTGCGACCTATGCAGATTTTGAACAAGCCATTGCGTGGGTGCTGGCCTCGGAACTGTCCGCAGAAAGTATCGAAGAGGCGATTATCAGTGTCGTGCAATCGATGGACCAGCCACGCTCCCCTTATGCAGAAGCCCATAACAGTTGGGCGCGCAAGCAGATCGGCGTGACAGAAGCAATGCGGATAGCATATCGCCAAAACGTATTGCGCTGCACCGCGAACGACCTTAAGGAGGCCGCCGCAAAATGGCTGGTCGATAAGGTACCTAGCCGCGCGGCATTTGTAGGTAACACCGATCAGGATTTGACCACGCTTACGTTAACCAGATTGGCATCGCTGATTTAATAGCGCCTCAAGGACTGGTTGAAACAGTCCATCACTGCAACTTACCGGGTGCAGCGATGGACCGAATTAATGCCACAAAAGATACGATTGGGCCGCTTAGCGGGATGTACGCAGTCCGCGATTCACCCCGTGGTCTACATCAATACTTCTTAAAATGATAAATCTAATGTTTGACCAGTATGGCGAAACTACTAAGCACCGAAAGCGACAGCCCGAATACACGTTTTTAAAACGGGGGTATTTCTCAACAAATTTGAGATTTATTTGGGCAATCATCGCTGCAAACGCGCTAACGTAGGACGTCTTATGGCATTTAAAACTGTACTGTCCCGTCGCGGTCACGAATATTTACTCGCGCTGCTAGTCGCCTTCAATGTGCTATTGCTGGTCGGGTTGTGGGTCGGAATTCAGATCTATACAAAGAATGAACGCATAGCCGCTGTTCGTTCTGCAAGTGGTGATATGGATAACCTGGTGCGTAGCTACGAACAATATATTTTACGCACTCTGCATCATGATGACGAGGTAGTAAAATTTATCAAGTTCCAGTATGAGAGTAACGAAGGTGTAATCGACCTGCCCAATTTTGTTGAGCGCGGCCTGCTGTCATCGGACATCCTGACGCTGGCGTCAGTTATTGACGCCAAAGGCAACCTTATCGCTACCTCGCGTCGGCAACCCATCGAAAAAACCAATCTGCACGACCGTGAGCATTTTCGGGTTCACATAGACGCTGACTCGCAAAAAATGTTTATCAGTAAGGTCGTGCGGGGTCGTATTTCGGGTGCGGAGACATTGCAAATGACGCGTCGCCTAAACCATGACGACGGTAGTTTTGCAGGAGTCGTGGTCCTGTCAGCGACGCCATCAACTTTCACTGATTTTTATAATAAAGCTGATTTTGGCACCCATGGCATGGTTGGCTTATTGGGAACCGATGGCGCTTATCGCGCAATCCGTATCGGCGATGCGGAGAAGAGCAAGATCTCCGTTAATTTCCTCGATACACTCGCCATGCTCACCGCTGCGCATAAATCTGAAGCCTCCGTCGTCCTTAGCGCGATTGATAAAACGCCCCGCGTTACTGCCTATCGGATGCTATCCGAATACCCCCTGATGGTCAGTGTCGGTATCTCGATGGATGACGTTTTGAGAGACGTTAATCTCGCTGCAGTGACGCATTACCGATGGGCTGCCGGTGCTACTGGCATCATCCTTATATTTTTGTTCGTCACTGGCTTACTCGCCTTTCAGCTAAAAAAACACCAGATAAAAATGGAGTTTCTGGCGGGACATGACTCTCTGACGCAACTGCCCAATCGCCTGCTATTTTTACGCCATTTACAAAGCGCGATGGACCTTTTCCCCGCGCAAAGCGGCGGTACCGCCGTACTGTTTATCGATTTGGATAACTTTAAAAACATAAACGATAGTCTGGGACATGAGACCGGGGATCAGATGCTTTGTGCGGTCGCCCGACGCTTGCAATCATCGGTGCGATCAACCGATACCGTATACCGTCTTGGGGGAGACGAATTTACGGTCATATTAAATAATTTCACCAATGATCGATTGGCAGTGTTGGCGAGCATTCGTATCCTCACCGAACTGGAACAGCCATTTACAATTAATGAGCGATTCTTGTCGATTGGTGCCAGCGTTGGGATTAGCCGATATCCATTAGACGGCAATACAACCTCAGAAATATTGCAGCACGCGGACATGGCAATGTATCAGGCCAAGACCGAGCAAAAAGGTGCGTATCGCTTCTTTTCGGCACGACTGGGGAATGAACTGGCCGACCGCCTGACGCTGGAACAATCAATCCGCGTGGGCATATCGCGGCACGAATTCTTCTTGAACTATCAGCCCAAGGTTGATTTGCAAACTGAGAAAATTGTTGGATTTGAGGCGTTGATGCGTTGGCGGCATCCGTCGAAAGGAATAGTACTGCCGGGAGAATTCATACCTGTCGCCGAGACCACCGGCCTTATCTTACCGTTGGGACGGCAAGCTATCGAAATGGCTTGCTCACAAATGCAACGCTGGCATCAGGCAGGTTTGGGCTGGATTCCGGTTGCAGTCAATGTCTCTGCGCGGCAATTTAACAGCGATCATCTGGTCAAGGACATCTTGGCCGCACTCGCGAAATACGGGGTGCCCTCATCCGTACTGGAAGTCGAGTTGACGGAGAGTCTGGTCATGGATGACCCTGTGATAGCGGAAACCATTCTGCTAGAACTCCGGGCAATCGGCATCAAGATATCGATTGACGATTTCGGAGCGGGTCATTCATCACTGGCGTCCCTGATGCACTATTCGGTGGACTGCCTGAAAATTGATCGCGCGTTCATCCAAAACAGTTCCACTGAAATTATTCGTGCGGTTATTTCTTTAGCCAAAAGTTTTGATTTGCAAGTAGTGGCCGAGGGTGTAGAAACTAGCACGCAGCGGGATATGCTGAAGGGGCTTTCTTGCGAAATTGCGCAAGGTTATTTCTATAGCATGCCCGTGACAGCCGAGGAGGTGCCAGACCTCCTGCTAAAGTTTTCAGGTACAAACCCTTTGGAGATTTTAGGCGATGATTATCAAGCGACACCGGCCCGAAAACATGAGGCATGATGAGGTGAAAGCGGATGTCTGGGACGCTTCACGTCATCCAGCCCCGTTCGCGCGTCACTGCGCAATCGCCCCGCGCTTACCTGTAGTCCGACATCCCTCAACGAGCCCTGCGTAAGCTCCGCTGAAAGCTCGTCCTTCAGGACGAAGTAAATAATCCACTATGCAGCAGGACCCTGCTGAGGCAGACCGGAAAGTGGCGGCGGGTTTAGATTCTCGCCCGCGCTCTCGGATGGCCTTGCTATCAGAGGCAGGGGACGCGCATCCTTGAATTTACTGGTGAGAAATTCGGCGATACGTCCTTGCGTGGATTCCAGATACGGGATGTTGCTATGATCAGAATCAGGGATAGTTTCATCCCTCGGTGTGGTCGTCAGCTTTGCGACCAGTAAGTCGGTATGCGACGCAGGAACCACATCGTCACTCGCAGCACGAATGATAAATGTCGGGGCCGATAACAACGGTGCGTGTTTGACTGAATCAAAACGATGCCGCAGAACAAACCCTGGTATGGAAGGAAAGCGCCGCTTGGCAATGGCTAATATAGAGTCATAAGGCGTAATCAAGACCACCGCCGCAACGGGCCTGCTGACAGCCAACTGCACCGCCACGCCCGAGCCAAGACTGCGTCCCACCACCGCGATTTGCCCCGGCGCGATATGCCGATGCTCCATCACCCAATCAAACAGCATGTGGGCGTCTTCAATCATTTTGAGTTCGCCGGGGATGCCCTCAGAATCCCCGTAGCCGCGATAGTTAATTGCCAGCACCGTCATGTTCGGGAACATTCTCCAGGCATCTCGCGCGACCCATGAGACCTCTTCCGAGCGTCCGCCAAAATACACAACAGCAGGATGCGGCCCCGCTGCCCGGGGAGTAAGTAGCCAACCAGAAAGGCGCGTTCCATCCATGCTACGCAACACCACAGGTCGCGTCCGATGCCCGATGCTGCGAGGACGCTCGACTTCCTTGATACGAACTGGTTTGAAAATGAGTTTGCGTTGAGTAACAGCAACTGCGGCGGTAAAAACGAGCCACCCAAGGGCGACGATGCCCCCCATTCCCGTCATTTTTTTGTATTTGATGGGTTTCATATGACTCATTGTACTGACGTCTTGTGGATGCCGCGACGATTCAATCGTCAGGAATTGTAACGGCGGCGAAGCTCATCCGGTTCGCACCATCGGGCGCGCTCTGCGTTGCGCACAGTCTCCGTGTTGTTGCGCCGACAGGTACTGAGACAGCTAACTAATGACCAAACCCGGCTGCGTAGTGGGCGCAAGCGTGGCTTCGGCGATTGACTGACACCATTCCCCATTCCGCAGTCTTCTAAAAAAGCTTGAGGCAATGAAAAGCCCGCTAAGTCGATGACTTAGCGGGCCGGGATAATTATTGAAGTATCAGTTCAAATTAGAACGGAATATCGTCATCCATATCCGAGAAGTTCGGTGCCGGGCGTGAGGCTGGTGCCTGTGCCGGACGGGATGGCGCTTGCGCCGGGCGCGCCGGGGTGCTGTTGCCGGATGGTGCGTTATTGTATGACGATCCACCGCCCGCGCCACCACCGCTTTGACGTGGGGCATCGCCGCCATCGTAACCGCCGTCATCCATTGATGCGCCACCCTGACCCTGACGACTGCCCAGCATTTGCATGGAGTCTGCAATGATCTCGGTGGTGTAACGCTCTACGCCTTCTTTATCTTGCCATTTGCGCGTTTGCAGACGACCTTCGATATAAATTTGCGAGCCTTTTTTAAGGTATTGACCGGCGATTTCGGCTAGCTTGCGATAGAAAGTAATACGATGCCATTCGGTCAACTCTTTCTTTTCCCCACTATTTTTATCTTTCCAGCTTTCCGTCGTCGCAACAGCGATGTTGGTTACCGCTTCGCCGTTGGGCATGTAGCGGGTTTCGGGATCTCGGCCCAGATTACCGACGATGATGACTTTATTGACCGACGCCATATATTTCTCCTCAATTTTGGTTAACTAAATTTAATGTGTAACCGCGCTGGCTGGCTTACCACGACGCGGTAAATTTTTCATACCGGCAGCGATTATAAGCCAACCGAGCGTTGAAATCGCGCCCAAGATGAATACAGATGGCGTTCCAAGGTGTTGCTTAAGCAAACCGCCTAACGCACCGCCACAAAATAACCCCAACGCCTGAAGAGTATTGTAGACCCCGAGCGCGGCACCTTTGGCGCCTGGCGGAGCGATGCGCGAGACCAGTGAGGGCTGGCTGGCCTCAAGTACATTGAAGGCGATAAAAAAGGCCAGCAACAGGCCTACCAAAAATGGCCAGTAGACTGCGGCTTGCGAAAACGCCAGCCACATACCGATTTGGACTGCTAGCAACAGCGCAATGGCGGCGACAAATACCTGTTTCATCCGACCCTGCTTCTCGCCAATAAAGACGGGTGGCAACATCAACACGAATGAAATCAGGACGACCGGCAAATAAATTTTCCAGTGTTGCGTGACTGGCAAGTCAGCGTACTGCACCAACGCTGACGGCATAACAACAAACATTGCCATTTGCGTTAAATGCAAAGAAAAAACGCCGACATTCAACCGCATCAATTCGCCATTGCGCAATATCTCGGACCACGCGACGCGCTTGGGCTTTACCATCGGTGCGTCGGGTACACCAAAAATTATCATGGCAATTGCTGCCAACGACAATACGCCCGTAACGACAAAAATGCCGCCCATGCCGACCCACTCAAAAAGCAATGGCGACAGGATCATTGAGAGAGCAAAAGTCAGCCCGATTGAGCCACCCACCATTGCCATCGCCTTGGTCCGATGCTCTTCCCGGGTCGAGTCGGCGATAAAGGCCGTTATCGCCGCCGAGATCGCGCCAGCACCCTGGACCGCGCGGCCAATAATGACCCAATAAATGTTGGGGGCAGCAGCGGCGATGAACGATCCGATGGCAAACAGAATCAACCCGATAATGATGATCTTTTTGCGGCCGTATTTATCTGATGCGGCACCAAAAGGAATTTGCCCGAATGACTGCGCCAGGCCATATATCCCCATGGCAAGACCAACCAACGTGGCACTTTGACCTCCGGGGAGGGTTTTGGCATATACCGAAAATACCGGCAGGATCAAAAACAATCCCAACATCCGCAACGCAAAAATCGACGCGAGTGAGGCGCTCGACCGAATTTCGGCGCGATTCATGCGACTACCTTCGATAACAGATTGATCTGCGGTCTTATCCAGGTCTGTGCCTGTTTCTATGGCGGTCGCGGTATTTGGGAACGAACTGGTCATGTTGGAGAAAGTAGCGCCTGGTTGTTAAGGCTGGTAATCGGAGGACTCATCGGTGAAAAGACATCGGTTGCGGCAGTCGTTGATACGCTCACACATGGAATCTGGCTACGCTGTAAGTATGTAAGCGCATGGAACGTAATGCAAACGATGCAAATCAAGATTCAATATCATAGCAGGGAAAGACAGCGACGCATGACAGCAGTGAAGAGTGCAGTTAACACCGAAGGCAATCGATAAGGCAAGTTTAGCGATTTATTTATTGCCTTACTGCACTCTGAGGAGGTTAGTCGAGCATGCCATAAGCAGCAGTATTGCCGAGTCAGCAGACGAACACATTCGCTGCTTGCCTACGGTTTTAACTGCACTTAGTTCAGTCCCCAGTTTCGTCCCCTCTCGGTAACGCTGGCCTGTTTTTCGAGAGTAAGAAGTCGACGCCTTCAATAAGATTGCCATCGGGTAAAACTGTGACAGCCCGCGGGCCGGGATCGGCCAGATCAAACTGTTTAAATTGCCACGGAGCGATTTGTAAATAGTACAGGCCATGGGTCACCGCAGGAACGGTGTAGTAGCCATCCGAACTAGTGGTAATCGTCGTCACTAATTGATGATTAAGATCCAACACCTCAATCACGACATCCCCTAAGCCACGTTTTTTGGTTTTATCGACTAGATACACGGTGCCATCAATGTCACTTGTCATGATTACCGGAAAATCAAGTTCAGCCACCGTACCAGGTCGGAGAATCAAACGCACACCTTTGCGCTGCGATACCCAGTAAGGGTCCTCCAAAGTTTGCGAATCGATCGCGATGTCAACATTTTCTCGGGTAGGCAAGTGATCCAGCCAAGCGATTCCTGCGGCATTGGTGCGGCTCTGCGACCGGTTTCCGTTTACCGTAATGCCGACGTTCGGGAGTAGTTTGTCCTCGGCGTCCAGGATGCCATTGTCATTGTTATCTAAAAAAACCCTTACCGATGCAGCGCCGCTGTTGGCTTTAGGCAGCGCATCAAAATGCCACTGTGCTTGTCGCGGTTCGCGCCCCATTGCCAGAAATAGTTGCAGCCCCGCAGTAAGGGTGCCGTGACTGGAATAACTGGCGCTAAGGCCTAAACCGTAACTGCCCAAGCTTTTATTCAGGGCTGCGGTGTATAACGTTTCGGCGCTGCTTACTGCACGTGCCAGACCCAGAGTGAGCAGGTAAGCCTGTCCGAAACGGTGGTCGCCTGAAAGTGTCAGCGAATTAAGTTTTGCTTGCGGTTGTATGCTATAGCCCAGCTGGCCGTTCAAACCCAGGTCGCCGACCCTGCGGCTGAGTTGCAGGTTGCCGTTAGCGCTGCTACTGTTGTATGCGCTTTGAAAGATGATTTGGTTGGATATCGCGGTACGGTCCAGATAGGCGGAGACCCGCGCACTCACAGACAGACTACTACTTCCCGAAAGAAACTTATCGCGCTGAAATTCAACGCTCATTGGCAGGCGCGGTAAAAACCCGGTTGTGAGCGCGCCATCCAGTCTAAGGTTGTCACGCGTTTGTAAGGGGTCGCTAGTGTTGGAAAAAACTTGGCTGCTGAATTTATTGAAAAGCAGATGGTTATAACTGACAGCGAGGCTCCCGATCCTGGTTTTGAGTTCTGCATCATTGAGCCAACCGCCATTCGATGAGTGGGAAAAATTGTTACTCAAGATGAATGATTGCCAAAAACTGCGTAGACCCACGCTGGTGTACATCTGAGGGGGGAGATTGCTCAACAATCCTGCTGGCATGTGGATGACCGCACCGGTAGCCATCAGATATTTGTTGAGGCCCCACTCAAACTGTCCCACCGAGCGCAACGCCCCGGAGTCGTCGCGCTGAGCTGTGATGTTGTAATAAAACATGCCAGGCGGCGTGCTGGTCTGATCTATCAAAAAACGCTGATTTTCAATGCGCTGTTGGCCCAATGGACCGTGAAATACCAGTCTGAAGTCATTCTCGCCATACGTCAGTGGCAAATCGTCAAAGCTATAGCGGCCGTCTGCGCGGGAATTTTGCAAAGCAACTAAAGCATTATTAAAATACAGTTCTACGTCCCAGCCTGGCGGTAAGTCGCCTTGGAAGGTATGGCGGTCAAAGCTGGTAGGTTGGTTTAGCGGGCGATTACTTAGCATCACGCCATAACTGTTGCCAGTGAGGTTGGTGCTACCAATGTTAGCTACGCTGGGCGTGCTGACACCGCTGCCAAATATTACCGAGCGCGCGCGCAACGGTCCCAACAATCCGGCATCAGGGTCGTTGCGCCCGAGCGTGAAGCGGAGATCCGGGGTTGGCTTTTGCTGGCTGCTGCTGACATATAACGCCGACTCCATACCCAGCAAATCTGGGGTCATATACGCGGTGTAGTTGGCATTTATCTGGCGCGCACCATTGCCGCTGCTGCTGGCCAGTCTCAGCGTCTGATCGATGAATGGCACTCCCAACAATCGGTAAGGCAAGGCTTGGCGTGGGTAGTTGGGGACTTGATAGGTGCTGGCTTGATTAGTGATTTTGGCGCCCAGACGTTGACGGTCTAGCCGGTCCTGCAAGGGCAGCCGTTCTCTTGGCTTGACACGTAGATACAGATCCGAAAGATTCACTTCAAGATCCAGAGGTAGCCAGCGCGCCAGCAGCGTGGTTGCAATATAAATATCGCCGCTATGAACGCTGACTTGCCTTGGATCAAAACTTTGAGTCTGACCGTTCAATGTGACTTTGGCCTGTGTGAGACTTAGACTGAAAGTGCGCGCTTCACGCAATATAAAACCATCTGCAGTACCTTGTGCGGGATTGGTATTGATGGCCAGGGTTAGCAGCTGGGCCAGTTCCTCAAGGGGTAAAAACGTCTGCCCCCCATATTGATAGGCAGTCATCGACTCGGCCAGCACGTCGGCATCGAGCCGGACGTCGAGCAGTATCGCACTACGGTCGTCAGACTGGAATGTGGTAACCGTGGGCACTGGCGTTTCGGCGAGTGTTATGCCAGGCCCAATCAGGAAAAAATATAGAATTAGCGTAGCGGCATAGCGTCGGAAATAGCGTTTCGGTTCAAGGGATTTCAAGGATGGCTTCAGCGATTAACTTACCGCCTGCATCTGGCCGCTCCCGGAAGGTAACATGCACGTTGCCGCCTTTGAGTGCCAGTCCTGCGGGCATCTTCAGGCTCAACTTAACGCGACGCAGGGCGTTGGGTGCGTAAACCGCTACACCACCAACTGTGCCGATGACACTTTCCTTTCCGCCATGCGGGGTAAAGCTAGCATTCAGATCGCCATATACTGAGCTATTGCCGCTGCGTTCCATTACCATCGCCAGCATAAAGCCGTTGGTAGCTTCTGGCTTGAGTATTGTCAGACCCGAAAGTGTCACGTTAGCGCTGGTTTCACCTTGACGCACGATAAGCGGAATCGTGGCGCCAATCAGGGCGGTCAACGACATGCCGATGTTGGAACTAGGGTTGCTCTGCGCGTCGATACTAGTAACACCATCGACGTCCGGCAGTCGGTCAAACTGGAAGTGAGAGCGGTATTCTCCGGTTGCCAAATCGGTTGGTTTGCGCAGAGATATCCGCACAATTTGGCTGCGCCCCGGGGCCAACACTACTTGTCGCGGTGAGTAGCGCACTAACTTGTCGGAGAATAGCTCCCCAGGCAACGGGCTAGTGACCGGGGCAAACTCTCCGACGTCATTCATGCGCCGGTTGACTACGCTAATACGGTAGGTTGCGGTTTCTTGACCATTATTAATGAGCTCAAGTTGCGCCGCGCGTTGATTTTTTTCGAATACGATACGGGTTGGATACAGCATCAGGTCCGCCAGCGCTGGTCGCGGGGCCAGCATGATTAACGCTGCACCTAACAGTAATGCGCTAGCGCGATTGAAACTGGCCCATGCGGGTGCTGCTTTTGCACACTGCACAGCCTTAGGGGGAGCACTAAAAATGGGGTTCATCATGTAAATCCTATGGGGCTTGATGGCGATCACGAGTCTGCCGGGTTAATAACGCTGTCAGTTGTAGTTGGCCGTGACCGCAAACGTGCCGTTGTAGACACCGGGTTTCTGGTTGTTAGCAATGCCCAGCGTTGCGCCAATCGCAAGTGTTTGCGTCCCACTTAAACTTAACGTTCCCGTCAGACTCGGTTTGCTGGTGAAGTAATTGACAGTCATGCTACTTGTGCCGCTCGTCAGGAGCACCGTTCCATTAGCCGGTAACACGATGGAATAGGTCTGGTTTGGAAGACCATTGACAGTAAATTGTCCTGCGGAACCATTGTCCGATGAGAGCAAAATAACGTCACCCGTTTTGCTACGTAAGCCGGCGGCGCTGATCGTGACGCCGCCGCCGTAACCCGCGGCGAAACTGCCAAAGGACAGTGCCTGAACGTTAGTCAAAGACTGTACCTGAGTCTGAGCCTGAGCCTGAAAGACGGAAGTGCACATTAACCCACACACCATAGCAAACCAGAAACGATAATTTTTCAAAATAGTTTTCTCGGACCATCCCGACGGTTAGCGCTCAGTAGTCGCAAAAAAGGCGGGGAGTACCCGCCTTTGTAATTTTATTTGGGGACACTACAGACGACTGGAGCTGCCCCTGAAGGTGTGCGAAACAGGTTTAGTTGTATTCGACAGCAACTATGATATTGGCAGCATAATCAGCATGAAATGGTTGGCTTGCACCGACCGTCGCGGTACCGCCAACATAGATTGTTTGTGCCCCAGCGGTAAGTGTTCCGCCGTTGGTGGCAACAGTACCAGTGGTCGCATTCCCACCAGTAAAGTCACTGAAAATAGCCAGTGGCATGACGTCACCTGGCGTGGCGGTACTGGCCAGTGGAGTGTTAGTAAAAGAAATACTATAAGTAGAAACGCCATCACCAGTGACTGCAAATTGTGCAGCACTTGGCGCGACCCCGATGCTGGACAAGATAGTTCCAGATTTCGTACGAGCTCCGCTGGTGCTCACGGTAATAGTGCCACCTACGCCGGGTGCGAACGAACCAAATGCAAGATCACGTGTCTTGCTAATCGCGATCGGTACCAAAACCTTCGCGGTCGAAATAGAAGTAGCAGAAGCAGCGTCAGCGTAACTGTTCACGCCCAACCCGATGCTGAGAGCAACCGCAGTTGACAGTACCGTTTTCAAAACGCGACGGTTAAAAATTGTAGAGGTAGTATGTTTCATGGTGTATTCCCGGTTTTCATTGAGAGTTCCTTGTGGGAACGTTGCGCGACAATAACGATCAATGAAAAGTGGGAAACACAAGGTAGAGGTCAAGCGGGGACGCAAAGCATAAACAATCGCGCAAAATCTGCGCTGAGTGCACTTTCGGCGACCCCGCTGTCGTAGGCAGAAGCCGTTAGACCGGAAGCTTTGCGTCCCCGCTTTTCAACGAGTTTGCTATTATCGAGTTATTTTTTATTTAACAAATGTTGCTGTGGCGTAATATACACTCTTTTTACATTTTTGTTTAATTGGTTTTTTAAATAGCAGTACCAAGCTTCTGCCGTCACTCAGGTTTAGGACCAGTTGCCCAACTTGCCATCAAGCTGTTCAAATTCAGCAGATCGTACTGCCTCGGGAGGCATCCACATGGCAACCTCTTCAATTGATCCTGATGCAAAATATATCGCTAAATTTGTATTATCGTTGCCTTCGGTTCTGCACTTCGATAAATGAATGAATACATTGCCCCTTAATATGAGTGGTGATTCAAATCTACAACGTCGCTTTGAATTGCACTATATTTATAAAATAAAACTTTCAAAGCGACCTGCTTGCAGCGCGAAGCCATACCGCATCGTAACAATTCAGTTTTGTCTGAGAAGCGCCGCAACGCATCGTCACCAACTCAAAAATGCGGAGCCTGATATAGTACCGGGTTGACCGCTTTAGGGACTGTTACCTGGCAGTAAGATGATCTTGTAACGAATCAAGCCATTCCGTTCAGGCCATCCAACGTATGGCAGCACTGCACCGATGATGAGGTCGGGACCCTACCAAAATGCTGAATGCGAACATGCTGACTGAACGCGCGCGTCAAGCACCAATTAGACGACACGTGAGGCGAAACTGTATTGCTATTGAGAATAAGTAACTTGCCACTTCAACATAAACCATCGCCGTAAACAAACCTACGCAGAAAGCTGTTAATGGAAGAAATTCGCATCCGGGGTGCACGCACGCATAACCTCAAAAACATCAATCTCGACCTGCCGCGCAATAAACTGATCGTGATTACCGGCCTGTCCGGATCGGGCAAGTCATCACTAGCTTTTGATACGCTCTACGCTGAAGGTCAGCGACGCTATGTTGAGTCGTTATCATCGTATGCGCGCCAGTTTCTGCAGTTGATGGAAAAGCCCGATGTCGACCTGATCGAGGGCCTGTCGCCCGCGATTTCTATCGAGCAAAAAGCCACTTCGCACAATCCGCGTTCCACCGTCGGCACCGTCACCGAAATCCACGATTATCTGCGCTTGTTGTACGCCCGCGTTGGCACACCGTATTGCCCGGATCATCCGGAAAAACCGCTGGCTGCACAATCCGTGTCGCAAATGGTCGATGCGGTACTGGCAATGCCCGACGAGACCAAACTAATGATTCTGGCGCCGGTGGTGGCGAACCGCAAGGGCGAGCACGTTGACCTGTTTGAAAACATGCAAGCGCAGGGATTTGTTCGGTTCAGGATTCAAAGCGGCACTAACAAAGCCAAGATATACGAAGTCGACGATCTGCCAAAGTTAAAGAAAACCGAGAAGCACACTATCGATGTGGTGATTGATCGGGTCAAAGTAAAAGACGACATCAAACAACGTCTGGCAGAAAGTTTTGAGACGGCATTACGTTTGGCCGACGGACGCGCGATTGCGCTCGAAATGGATGGCGGCGCAGAACATATATTCTCGAACAAGTTTGCCTGTCCAACTTGCGGCTACTCGTTGCAAGAATTGGAACCACGCCTGTTCTCGTTCAACAACCCAATGGGCGCTTGCCCCGAATGCGATGGTCTCGGTCATATTGAATTTTTCGATCCTAAGCGGATCGTTGCGTTTCCTAATCTATCGCTCGCCAGCGGTGCCGTAAAAGGCTGGGATCGACGTAATCAGTTTTATTTCAATATGCTGTCGAATCTTGCCGCGCATTATGCGTTCGATCTCGATATGCCATTTGAAAAACTGCCCGAAAAAGCGCGTCAGGTGGTGCTGTATGGCTCCGGGCGCGAGACCATTCCGTTCACTTATATTAACGAGCGTGGCAAGGCTGTGATCAAAGATCACACGTTTGAAGGCGTCGTAAATAATTTACAACGTCGCTACCGTGAGACCGATTCGATGGCGGTCAAGGAAGAGCTTGCCAAATTCATCAACGAGAAAGAATGTCCATCCTGTCACGGCGCGCGTTTGCGAATTGAAGCGCGCTTCGTTAAGGTCGGCAACGGTAAGCAAGAGCGCGCCATTTACGAGGTGGCGGCGACGCCTTTGCGTGAGACTTTGCATTTCTTTGAGAAGCTGAAACTAACTGGCGCGAAAAAGGAAATTGCGGACCGCATCATCAAAGAAATTATTTCACGCCTGACGTTCCTCAACAATGTCGGTCTGGATTATTTATCGCTGGAACGCAGTGCCGATACCTTGTCCGGCGGTGAAGCGCAACGTATCCGTCTGGCATCGCAAATCGGTTCCGGCCTGACCGGGGTCATGTACGTTCTCGATGAACCATCCATCGGTTTGCATCAGCGCGACAACGACCGCCTGATCGAAACGCTGCGTCATCTGCGCGATATCGGCAATAGCGTATTGGTTGTCGAGCACGATGAAGATGCGATCAGGACCGCCGATTATGTGGTCGATATGGGTCTTGGCGCTGGCGTCCATGGCGGCGAAATCATTGCACAGGGAACCCTCGCAGAAATCCTCAAAAGCAAGAAATCGCTCACCGCCAAATATCTGAATGGCACGCTAAAAATTGCGGTGCCAAAGAAACGCACACCGGCCGATCCAGACCGCCAGTTCATCATCTCTGGTGCTAGTGGAAATAACTTAAAGAACGTGACAATGCGATTGCCGGTTGGCTTGCTGACTTGCGTTACCGGCGTCTCGGGTTCGGGTAAATCGACGTTGGTCAATGACACGCTTTATCATGCCGCATCGCGCCATTTATATGGATCGCAAGCGGAACCCGCAGCACACGAATCGATTAGCGGCCTGGAACATTTTGACAAAGTTATTTCTGTCGATCAGGCCCCGATTGGTCGTACGCCGCGATCAAACCCGGCGACATACACTGGTCTTTTTACGCCAATCCGTGATTTGTTTTCTGGCGTGCCAATGGCTAAAGAGCGCGGTTACAACGCTGGGCGTTTTTCGTTTAACGTCAAAGGTGGTCGCTGCGAAGCCTGTCAGGGCGACGGCGTCATCAAAGTTGAGATGCACTTTTTGCCAGACGTTTATGTGCCTTGCGATGTCTGTCACGGCAAACGTTATAACCGTGAAACGCTAGAGGTGCAGTACAAGGGTAAAAACATTACGCAAGTGTTGGCAATGACGGTCGAAGAAGCATACGAATTCTTCAAACCGGTGCCTGTGATTGCACGCAAATTGCACACGCTGCTGGATGTTGGGCTGGGTTATATCCGTCTCGGACAAAGCGCTACGACCTTATCGGGCGGCGAAGCGCAACGCGTCAAACTCTCGCTGGAATTATCCAAGCGAGACACAGGGCGGACCTTATATATTCTCGATGAGCCGACTACCGGACTGCATTTCCATGATATCGATTTATTGCTCAAAGTGATCCACCGCCTGCGCGACCAAGGCAACACCGTGGTGATCATTGAACACAATCTGGATGTTATCAAAACTGCTGACTGGCTGGTTGATCTGGGACCGGAAGGCGGGGCTGGTGGTGGTCTGATTATCGCGACCGGAACGCCGGAAGATGTGGCCAAAAATCCAGATAGCGTGACCGGCAAATACCTGGCACCTTTGCTGGAAAAATAAAAAATATTACTGGCACGCAAGAGGATAATAGTAGAAGCTGGCGGTATGGAGAGGGCAGCATGAAAGTTTGCTGCCAGCTTCCGCTGAAATGGACGGTCGCTAGCAACTTTCAATGGGCGATGGCGGCGTATTGTTAGCACTCCACTCCTCATTTTTTAGCCGGTCGCGCAAGCCTCAAACATAGGAATGTCGTAATGAATAGCAACAACCCACTCTCTGCACAACAGATTGCGGCATTTGAAACAGACGGTTTTTTAATCTTGCCACGCATGGTGTCGGCAGCAGATTGCGCGTATATGGCGACCGTTACTAACCAGCATTTGCGCGATGCGGTGGCCCCGTTAGAATACGAATCTGAAGTTGGCTATTCGGGCGCGCCTAAATCTATCGATAGCGTCGGCGGCCGCACCGCACGGCGCTTGCGGGATGCCTATCATCGTGATGCATCGTTCCGCCAGTGGGCGGTTAATCCGACGTTGGTGGCAATGCTTGCGCAGCTAATGGGCGAGCAGGTTTGCTTAACGCTGGCGCATCATAATTGCGTGATGACCAAGCACCCTGACTATGGCACTGCGACCGGCTGGCATCGGGATATTCGCTATTGGTCGTTTGTGCAGAACGCATTGATTTCGGTATGGTTGGCACTGGATACCGAGACCGAGAATAATGGCGGGCTGCGCCTGATTCCTGGTTCACACAGATTTGACATACAACCATCTCAGATGGATGGCCTGGATTTTCTGCGACCGGACGTTGCTGACAATCAGGCATTATTTGCACAAGGAATTCCCTTACACCTGAACTCGGGCGATGTGGTTTTTTTCCACAGTGGCCTGTTTCATGCTGCGGGTAGAAATAATAGTCAGGCAGTTAAAGAGTCCGTGGTATACGCCTACCACGGCATCAGTAATCCACCAGTGCCGGGCAGTCGCTCGGCTACAGCAGAGGACATCGTTCTAAGCAGCAATCAAGGCGACTAGCGACTGGTGCCCTCGCCGCAAACAGGTCGGCTATTGCGCACTCAAGGTTGCCGTTTTCGCCGCACCTGGCGTTGTCAGCAAAGGCGTTGCGTTCCGGCCTGCGTCGGACAGAATAAATTGCGTAACGGTGTCAAGCACCGGTGCCAGCCCCCGCAGCGGACGTGAGATTGCACCGACCAGCGTGGCGTGGCCAACATGATCGAAATATTGTTCCGTCACCGGCACGTTAGCGGCCCGCAATGCAGCGGCCAGACCACCGGTATTGCGGCGGGGATTCACTAGATTGTCCGAGTTGGCGGCAATCAATAGTGTCGGCGGCGCTGTCGAGGAGATGTGGTTGATGGGTTGCGAATCAACCGGCGAATTGGGAAAGAAAAATACCGGGCGTACACCGCGATTTTCAATCGGCAGAAAATCGTACGGCCCCGCCAGACCGATCCATCCTCTGAACACGGCTGGCGTTAAATTAACCTCTGCCAGCCAGCGCGGATCGAGTGCAACCATCGCAGCATTGTAAGCACCGGAGCTATGGCCCATGATATATAGCCGCTTCGGATCGCCGCCATATCTGGCTACTTCCTTTACGCTCCACGCGACTGCGCGAGCGCCATCTTCTAGAAAAGTGGGATAACGCACTTCCGGGTATAGCCGATAGTCGGCGACAACGGCCACTATGCCGCGTGAAGCCAGGGCCTCCCCGACAAAGGCGTAGTCGCCGCGCTCGCCACTACTCCAGCTACCGCCATAAAAAAATACGACAACAGGTGCCGCAGCATGCATATTTTTAGGCGTGTACACATCTAGCTGGTTGCGAGGATAAGGGCCGTAAGTAATATCGCTGGTCTTTGTATAGGTGCTGTCTGTAGTCAGCGCGTTGATCGCGGTGAGTGGCGAACAGGCAACGGTAGTCGCTAAGGCTAGCGCAACGGTGCAGCAGATGAGCACAATTTTGGTGAAAAGGACCATCGTTTTACTCTCCGTAGAGTTAGTCATTTCACCGCACCGAATGGCGGCTTAACTTGAGCTGGACTTCTGTATACGCGCCAAGGGATCAAATGGATTCGTTTCCCGCATAAAACCCCTTTGGTGATAATACATCTGAGGCTGGCTAAGTATTCAGGCCCCATAAACCACGTATTTAGCCAGCAAATAACCGTTCTTCGGCCTTGGCAATCCCCTTTACCGCGCCGCGCAGGATCACAATGTCGCCACTTTGCAAGACAGTATCGGGCGTAATATCCATACGTCCCTTACCGCGTCGGACACTGCTGATTTCTGCCCCTAATTTTGCCAGATCTAATGCCGCCAGTGACTTGCCGACCGCTTTTGCACCCTCTGGCAAGGTGACCGAATGCAGTCTTTCCTGCAAGTAATCTTCAATGTCGGTGGCGTCGCCTACGCCATGAAAATAGCCCCGCAATGAGGCGTAACGTTCGTCGCGCGAGGCTTGCACCCGATGCACCACCCGCCGTAACGGGACGCCCAGCATTACCAAAGCATGGGAGGCCAGCATCAGGCTGCCCTCCAATGCTTCGGGCACTACTTCAGCGGCACCGGCGGCGCGCAATTTATCCAAATCGGTATCATCGTAACTGCGCACAATTACGGGCAAATCCGGCGCTAGTTCATGCACATGGTGCAGCACGCGCAAGGCCGATGGCGTACTGGCATAGGTGATCACCAGCGCGGCGGCACGATGTATCCCGGCTGCGACCAGACTCTCGCGTCGCGAGGCGTCGCCGTAGGACACCTGCGCACCGGCACCACGGGCCTCGATAACGCGGTCAGGGTCGAGATCAAGCGCGTGGTAGCCAATGCCCTCCTCCTCCAGCAAGGTCGCCAGACTTTGACCGCTGCGACCAAAGCCGGCGATGATGACGTGCTTTTTGGTCGCCATGGTGCGGGTTGCCAATTGCGTGAGCGCCAGCGATTGCATCATCCACTCGTTGGCGGATAGCTTCATCACAATGGCATCTGATTTGTTCAGAATAAACGGCGCTGCCAGCATGGATAGCACCATCGACGCCAGGATGAGCTGGATCAACAATGGGTCCATCAGATGCAAGCCGCCGGCCTGACTTAACAGCACAAAACCGAATTCACCCGCTTGCGCCAACGCCAGACCCGTACGCAAGGCAACCCCGGTGGTTGAGCCAAAGATTTTTGCCAGCACAGCGATCAAGCCAAATTTAAGCAGCACCGGCCCGGTTAGCAACAGCAATACCAGCCACCAGTGTTCAATAACAAGGTGGATGTTCAACAGCATGCCGATGGTAATAAAAAACAAGCCGAGCAAGACGTCCCGGAAGGACTTGATGTCCTCTTCCACCTGATGCTTGTATTCGGTTTCTGAAATCAGCATGCCGGCGATAAAAGCCCCAAGCGCCATCGACAGCCCGGCGCGCTCGGTAATCCATGCCGCGCCGAGCGTAATCAGCAGCAAATTGAGCATAAACAACTCTTGCGAGCGTCGCCGCACCACGATCTGAAACCAGCCGCGCATGAGCTTTTGCCCGATGAATAGCAACAGCACCAGAACAATCACCGCCTTGGCGCTGGCCCATCCTAGCGTGGCCGCAAGATTGCCGGAATTTTTAGCTAACGCAGGGACGATGATCAGCAATGGCACCAACGCCAGATCCTGAAATAGCAATATCCCGATGATGCGACGCCCGTGTTCGGTCTCCAGTTCCAGTCGCTCGGTGAGTAACTTGGAGACGATGGCGGTAGACGACATAGTCAGCGCCGCGCCCAATGCAAACGCCGCCTGCCAGCTGATATTGGTTAACTGCGGCAAGATATAAGCCACCGCCCACCCGAACAACATGGCTGCGCCAATGGTCAATATCACTTGTGCCATGCCCAGCCCAAAAACAATCCGACGCATTGCAGACAGTTTGGATAGCGAGAACTCCAGCCCGATCGAGAACATCAGAAACACCACGCCAAATTCCGCCAGCGCATGTGTGGTCTCGTTGTCCTCGGCAAAACCGAGAGCATAAGGGCCAATAATAATGCCCACCGTCAAGTAGCCCAGCATCGGGGGCAAATGGAACATCCGAAAAGCCACGACCCCCAAAACGGCAGACCCGAGCAACAAAATAGTAAGTTCCAATCCAGAAAGCATGCTTACTCAGTTCATGGTTAATTGACAATAAAGTGTTTATGTTGGCTGCGCTGCCACCAATATGTTGTATCACAATCCCAATGACATCCTGACGGAGCGGACAAAATTTCGCTTGACGGACATATTTATACCTCAGAAATCGATAGCAAAATGCCAGCGTGGTTTTACCTCCTTTGTGCGCTGAACCGCTAAATGGTCAAATACGGGGCCGCTCTCCTTAAGATTTTTCTCTAAAAAAACAGACATTTCCTGGCCTTGATGCGTGTTTGTCTCCTACCTATCACCGATATAAAAACTGATAATCCTTGGGTTGATTCATGCGGTCTTTTACTTTTAAAGACTTCCCATGCGCCACCTCCGAGTAAATCAAATAGATTTTCAGTCGCTTTGAGCGGTTAAAAATCGTTCTCCGATTTTATTACTAACACCTTACCTCGCGCCAATGCAATGCCCGCTAGCGCCAGCAACTATTAAGAAGATTGTAACCCGCATGAAACCCACGTTCACCAGGCTATTGTTGTGCGCCACGATAGGCGCGTTATTCTCCGGGCCGTTACAGGCAAAAGAAATTGAGCCGACCAGCATTACCGTATTGTTACGCAGCACCCTTGCGTCCTTAGAGTCGAACGAAAAATTACCAAAGAGTACGTCCAGGGCGCTGGCACAGCTTGAGCAAATCGCGCCGCGTCTGGATCCGATATTTCCGGTTCCGCTGACTTATTCTCAGGGCGACATCGCCGCGATGGAGCGGCACAACCTAACCCGCTATTACAAGATAGACACCAGCGACAAATCAAAAGACGCAGTGCAGGAAATGCTGACAGGATTAAAAAATAATCCTCTGGTAACTTCGGCCCAGATTACACCGGCACTGGGAACACAAGAGGATGCAATTTCTGTTGTACCGTTAGCAAAACCAGGCACTGTACAACACGGCTTTCCTGACTACACTTCGCAACAATATTATAAGAACGGCCTGGCCCCTCAAGGGGGATTTATGCTCGGCGGTTTAAATTCTATTGCCGCACGTGTCTACCCTGGCGGTGACGGAGAATATGCCCGCGTGATCTCCACTGAATGGAGTCATTGGTCTTACACCCACGTTGACTTGCCCCGCCCGTTCATTGAGCACGGTGATACTGGCGATAGCACCCCCGACTATCACGATACGAGCAGCGCCGGCATCATGTTCTCAAAAGACAATGGCTTTGGCACTACCGGATTTGTCCCAAAAGCGCAGGCAGGTTATAGCCAGTTCGATCACCCTGAGGGCAGCAGCTTATTTAAACTGGCGCAGCATTTGCAACCCGGTGATGTGGTCCAGGTAGGGATACATGTCCGCGCGCCATTACCTATTCCCATGGACGTCTGCGACAAAGAAGACCGAAATGCCTGTTTTTTGCCGGTTGAGGCTGCGCACTCCGTTGCGGACGAAATTAGTTACTTAACGCAAGAGAAAGGCGTGCACGTCATTATTGCCGCCGCCAATGGCAATATCAATCTGGATCATCCTTATTTTAAAGGTCAATATGACCGGAAGCGCTATGATAGCGGCGCGATTTATGCCGGTGCAGCAGACCCAACCAATGGCATCAGAGCGCATTTTTCAGAGCATGGCAGCCGGGTTGATCTGTTTAGCTGGGGCTGGAATGTCACCACAACATCTTGCGATGGCGTAGATTGCGCAGAAGATATGTATACGGATTCTTACAGCGGCACCTCTGCCTCTAATCCGATCATTGCGGGTGCTGTCGCACAAGTACAAAGTATTGCGTTTGCCCATGGCCTCGGTGCGATTCCACCTAAAAAAATGCGCCAGGTGTTAGTAGACACGGGGCATCCATTGCCCTTTCCTGATCCACAACGTCCGGTTGGTATGCAACCCGATGTAGAAGCTGCGGTGAAATTTTTATTGAATGAAGATAAGCCACCGGTCGTGGTGGAACTACCGCAAGCAATTATTGCGGCCGATAGTACCGATGTCGTGGCACCTACAAGTGGCACGATTAGCTTTGCGCTGGACGGTAGCGACAGTAAAAACGCCGTCAAATATCAATGGGCGAAATTGCGTGGCTCTACTCTGCTGACGGACATGGAAGAGTCGATTGCAAAAGTCTTTGCGCGACCGGATGATCATGGTGAAAATACCTATCAACTCACCGTTACCGGTAAAGACGGCAAGCAAAGCAGTGCCACTATCAATATCACGATTGTCGCACCTGTCGTCAATATCAGCGGCGCCACAGCGATAGTAGCCGGGCAAAAAGCCAGCCTGAAAGCACAAGCAAACTTTAGCGGTGCATACAGCTGGACTGTCCTCAATGCTAACGGTCAGCAAGTCATGCAAGGGACGCAGCAGGCGTTAAGCCTGTCAACCCTCTCGGCTGGTAATTATAAAATCACCGCGCATGTGGCTAGCCCTAATGGCGAACGCAAAATCAGCGCACAACACAACCTCACGGTCAAAAACGCAGAAGTAAGCCATCCGCCGACCGTGGTCATCAGTGGCCCGAATCAGGCAACCGCAGGCACTTCAGTAACATTAGATGCTTCTGGTTCAAGCGCTGGTAACGGCGGAACATTAAGCTATAGCTGGACGGTATCGCCGCAAGCGCCATTCACTACCAATGGCGCGCGACTCACTTTCACGGCACCGGTACTCACGGAAGATGTCGCGTATGTTTTCACAGCGACCGTCAGGGACGGCAAGCTGAGTGCGCAGCAGGACCATCTGGTGATGGTTGAGGCCGAGGATGTACCACCATCACCACCACCACTTCCTGTAGAAGAATGCAAGCCGTTATGGAAGCAAGGACCGGCGTATCAGGGTGGCGATCAGGTGCAGCACAACGGTCGCATCTATCGGGCGATGTGGTATACCACCCGCGAACCGGGCGACCCGGCAACTACCGATACCATCGGTCAGGGCTGGGGTTTTGAATGGGCGGATAAAGGGGCCTGCACTAAATAAACGGTTGACTCTACATCTGTCCAACCCGCGTTATCTCAATGTGGGTGCGTGCAGCTAAACATAGTCTCGGTAGAGAAATCTACCTTTTCATTCAATGCCCGGTGCCATGCATCCGGGCTTTTTTTATAAAAGGAAACTTTCTTATTGGCTTCAACTGCTCGGTTCGAAATAGTCAGCTTCCGTAACCGGAAGTATTTTGGCTTAAGATTTTTCTCTAAAAAAACAGATATTTCTTAACTTCGACGAGTATTTACCCTCTATCTCTCATCGATACAAAAACTCATAATCCCTTAGTTGATTCATGCGGTATTTGACCGTTGAAGATTTGCTATGCACCACCACCGGGAGTAGTTAAAACAGATTTTTGGTCGCATTAAGCGGCTAACAAATTTCTCTCCGATTTTGTGACTAAAGCCACCTTAACCTTGCGCAATGCGGTGCCTGCCACCGCCAGCAAACCACTAGTAAAGATTGTCACCTTCATGAAACCCACGTTCACCAAGCTATTGTTGTCCGCCACGATAGGCGCGTTATTCTCCGGGCCGTTACAGGCACAAGAAATTGATCCCACCAGCATTACGGTGTTGTTGCGCAGTACTCTTACATCATTGGAGTCGAGCGAAAAATTACCAAAAAATACGGCCACAGCGCTAGCGCAACTAGAGCACATCGCGCCGCGTCTTGATGCGACCTTTCCAGTCCCGATGACCTATTCCAAGGACGATATCGCCGCGATGGAACGGCATAACCTGACACGTTATTACACCATAGACACCAGCGAAAAATCAAATGCAGCAGTGCAGGAAATGCTGGAAAATTTAAAAATTAATCCGCTTGTGGTGTCGGCTCAGATTACACCGGTGCGCGCAAACGAAGACCAACTGGTTTCTGTATCACCGGTAAAAAATAGCGCCGAAAAAACAATTTCCGGGGCAAACGGTTTCCCTGATTACACCTCACGTCAGGATTATAAGCAGGGCTTAGAGCCTCTTTCATGGTATGACCTCGGTGGAGTAAATTCAATTGCCGCACGCGCCTATCCTGGGGGCGATGGTGAATATGCCCGCGTTATTTCGAGCGAATGGAGCCATTGGTCTTACGATCACGTTGATTTACCGCGCCCGTTCCTGTCACATGGCGAGGAGACTACGGATCGTACTCCCGACAATCACGATACCGCTAGCGCCGGGATCATGTTTTCCAAAGATAATGGGTTCGGTACCACCGGGCTTGTTCCCAAAGCACAGCCAGGGTATAGCAAATTTTCTCAGCCTGGCGGCGGTAGTTTATTTTCTCTGGCGCAGGTTTTGCAGCCCGGAGACGTGGTGCAGATCGGAGTAGGTTTTGGTCCTCCAGCATTGCCAGTGGACTTATGTGATAAAGCAGATCAAACCAAATGCCATCTACCGATTGAGTCTGTGCATTCGGTAGCGGATGAAATTTCTTACTTAACGGAAGAAAAAGGCGTACACGTCATTATTCCTGCGTCGAATGGCAATCTCAATCTGGATCACCCATTTTTTGAAGGTCAATATGACCGAAATCGATACGATAGTGGCGCTATTTATGCCGGCGCAGCGAATCCCGCTACAGGAAGAAGATCCAGTTTCTCAAATTACGGCAGCCGGGTTGGTCTGTTTAGTTGGGGCGGCAAAGTTACCACAACATATTGTAATGGCGTAGATTGCGCTAACGATACGTACACGCACGGCTTTGGTGGTACATCCTCCGCTAGCCCAATTATTGCGGGCGCTGTCGCACAAGTACAAAGCATTGCCTTTGCCCACGGGCTGGGAGCGATTTCCCCTAAAAAAATGCGCCAGCTATTAATCGATACCGGGCATCCATTGCCGTTTCCTGATCCACAGCGTCCGATTGGTATGCAGCCCGACGTAGACGCTGCGGTGAAGGTGTTACTGAACGAAGAAACGCCTCCACCACCGCCAGTCGTGATCGGTGCACCGGAAGCGATTATCGCGGTCACTAATACCCAGATTGTTGCACCAACGAGCGGCGCTTTTGGCTTTCCACTGGATGGCAGCGGCAGTAAAAATGCGGTCAAATACCAATGGGCGGAACTGAGCGGTTCTACTCCTCTGATCGATATGGAAGATCCGATTGCAAAAGTCTTTGCAAGGAAATACGACATTGGTGAAAATACCTATCAACTCACCGTTACCGGTAAAGACGGCAAGCAAAGCAGTTCCACTATCAACATCACGATTGTCGCACCTGTCGTCAATATCAGCGGCGCCACAGCGATAGTAGCCGGGCAAAAANNATACAGCTGGACTGTCCTCAATGCTAACGGTCAGCAAGTCATGCAAGGGACGCAGCAGGCGTTGAGTCTGTCAACCTTAATCGCCGGAACTTACAAGGTCACCGCGCAGGTGACGAGTCCTAATGGCGAACGTAAGGTCAGCGCAAAGCAAAACCTTACGGTCAAAAACGCAGATGTAAGTCATCCGCCGACCGTTGTCGTCAGTGGCCCGACCCAAGCGACCGCAGGCACTTCGGTGACATTGGACGCGACTGGTTCAAGCGCCGGTAACGGTGGAACGTTAAGTTATAGCTGGAAGGTATCGCCGCAATTGGCATTCAATACCAACGGTGGACAACTGACGTTCAGCGCGCCGACACTGACGCAGGATGTGACGTATGTTTTCACGGTCACTGCCAATGACGGCAAGTTGAGTTCACAGCAAAACCATTCGGTGCTGGTTGAAGCCGAGGACGTACCACCACCACCACCACCACCACCACCACCACCACCACCACCGGCGGGAGAATGCAAGCCGTTATGGAAGCAAGGACCGGCGTATCAGGGTGGCGATCAGGTCCAGCACAATGGTCGCATCTATCGGGCAATGTGGCATACCAGCCGCGAACCGGGCGATCCGGCTTATACCGACACTACTAATCAGGGGTGGGGTTTTGAGTGGGCAGATAAAGGTGCCTGTACTAAATAAACAGTGGGGTCGTATTCTGAGTGAACTGCGTAATTTGAATGCGGGTGTACACAGTTAAGCAGTCTCGGTGGAGAAATCCACTTTTTCATTCAATGCCCGGTGCTATGCATTCGGGCATTTTTTATGCAATGAAACTTTCTTATTGTCCCAAGTCGCCCTGCCTCGCATAGTCAAATGGCGTTACCGGAAACGTTTGCGCTTGAGAATTTTCTCTACAAAAAACAGCCATTCTCCAGACGAGCAAGCGTGTTTGTCCTCTGCCCCACAGCAACGCAAAAACCGATAATTCCTGGACTGATCACTTAACCCTTGCGCCGACGCAATGCCCGCTAGGGCTAGCAGCCCATTCAAGAAGACTATCACCCTCATGAAACTCACCAGATTATTATTGTGCGCCACGATAGGCGCGTTATTTTCCCTGCCATTACAGGCACAAGAAATTGATTCGACCAGCATTACCGTGTTGTTACGCAGCACGATTACATCATTAGAGTCAAACAAAAAATTACCAGAAAATACGGCTACGGCGCTGGCACAACTGGAGCAAACCGCGCCGCGTCTGGAGGCGATATTTCCTGTCCCGGTAACCTACTCCGAGGAAGATATCGCCGCGATGGAACGGCATAATCTGACCCGCTATTACAATGTCGACACCAGCGACAAAACAGCCGATGCCGTGCATGAAATGCTGACGAAATTAAAAAATAATCCGTTGGTGGAGTCGGTCCAGATTACCCCGGTGATCGCAAAGGATGAACTGATTTCCGTTTTACCCGTAGCAAAAACAGATGTGAAAAAAATGATCGCTGGTCAAAATGGTTTCCCCGACTACACCTCGTTCCAGCATTACAAACACGGTTTAATCCCTGAAGCTGGATATAAAATCGGTGGTGTAAATTCCATTGCCGCACGCGCTTACTCTGGCGGCGATGGTGAATATGCCCGCGTTATCTCCACTGAATGGAGTCATTGGTCTTACACCCACGTTGATTTGCCCCAACCGTTTATGGTGCATGATGAGACTGGCTTTAGCACCCCGGACCAACACGATACGCGTAGCGCTGGCATCATGTTCTCAAAAGACAATGGGTTTGGCACTACAGGGATTGTCCCAAAAGCACAGGCCGGTTACAGCCAATTTTCTCGTCTCGGGGGACGTAGCTTATTTAGACTGGGAAAGTTTTTGCAACCCGGTGACGTGGTACAGGTTGGGATACAGGTCCATGCGCCATTGCCCATTCCCATGGATGTCTGTGACAATGAAGACCGGAATTATTGCTTCTTGCCGGTTGAGGCTGCTCGCTCCGTTGCGGACGAAATTAGCTACCTAACGCAAGAAAAAGGTGTGCACGTCATTATTGCTGCGGCCAATGGCAACATCAACCTGGATCATCCTTATTTTGAAGGTCATTATGATCGAAATAAATATGACAGCGGCGCGATTTATGCCGGTGCAGCGGATCCGACCAATGGCATGCGAGCGGATTACTCAGAATCCGGCAGCAGGGTTGATCTCTTTAGTTGGGGTTGGAATGTCACCACGACAAATTGCGATGGCGTATATTGCGCCGAAGATAAATACACGGATTCGTACGGGGGTACATCTGCCGCCAATCCGATCATCGCGGGCGCTGTCGCACAAGTGCAAAGTATTGCGTTTGCCCATGGCCTCGGTGCGATTCTCCCTAAAAAAATGCGCCAGGTGCTAGTACAAACAGGGCATCCTTTGCCTTTCCCTGATCCCCAGCGTCCAATCGGCATGCAGCCTGATGTAGACGCTGCAGTAAAGTTTTTATTGAGTGAAGACAAGCCAATAGAAGAAACCCGCCCGCCGACAGTTGTCGTCAGTGGCCCGACCCAGGCGGCCGCAGGCAATTCGGTGACACTGGATGCATCCGGTTCAAGCGCTGATAACGGCGGCACGTTAAGTTATAGCTGGAAAGTGTTACCGCATTTGGAATTCAATACTAGTGGCGCGCAACTCACTTTCACAGCACCGGCACTCACGCACGATGTCACGTATGTTTTCACGGTGACTGCTAATGACGGCAAGTTGGGATCGCAGAAAAATCATTCAGTGCTAGTGAAAGCTGATGGCGCACCACCAACACCACCGGTGGAAGAATGCAAACCGTTATGGAAGCAGGGAACGGCGTATCAGGTCGGCGATCTGGTGCAACATAAGGGGCGCATCTATGAAGCCATGTGGACAACCAGCCGCGAGCCGGGCGATCCGGCGTACACCGACACCATCGATCAGGGTTGGGGTTTTGAATGGACAGACAAAGGCGCCTGTAGTAAATAAACACCCTTTTTTATTCAATGCCCGGTGCCATGCATCCGGGCATTTTTTATGGAATAAAACTTTCTTATTGCTCGAAGTCGCCCTGCACTAAAAAGTCAAATTCCGTTACCAGGAGTCTTGACGCTTAAGAATTTTCTCCATAAAAAATAAACATTTTCTTGCCGTCAAAGCGTGTTTGTCATCTCCCCCTTAGCGCTACAAAAATTGATAATTCATGTGTTGATTCATGCGTCTTTTCACCACTGAGACCTGTAACGCACCGCCCAAACAGATTTTATAACGTAAGCCATTACAACCTTGCACCGCTGCGATGCCCGCTAGCGCCAACAACCCATTAATAAAATTGTCACCATTATGAATTCCACGATCACCAAACTATTATTGTGCGCCACGATCGGCGCGTTATTCTCTGGACCTTTGCAAGCGAAGGAAGTTGACTCATCCAGCATTACGGTGTTGTTACGCACAACCCTTACCGCATTAGAATCAAATAAAAAATTACCAGAAAATACGTCCACAGCGTTGGCGCAACTAGAGCACATCGCACCACGTCTTGATGCTATCTTCCCGATCCCGATGACGTATTCCAAGGATGACATCGCCGCGATGGAGCGGCATAACCTGACCCGCTATTACAAGGTAGACACCAGCGACAAAACTACCGATGCCGTGCAAGAATTACTCACAGAGTTAAAAAATAATCCGCTGGTGGAGTTAGCGCAAATTACGCCGATACGCGTGAATCAGGACGATATGATTTCAGTATCACCGTTAAAAAAACCAGACGCGAAAAAAGTGCTCGCCGGGGAACACGGCTTCCCTGACTACACCTCGCTTCAACACTATAAACATGGCTTAATTCCTGAAGCGGGATATAAACTCGGCGGTTTAAATTCGATTGCCGCGCGTGCTTATCCGGGCGGTGATGGTGAATATGCCCGCGTCATTTCGACTGAATGGAGTCATTGGTCTTACACGCACGCTGATTTGCCCCGCCCGTTCATTGAGCATGGTGACACTGGGGATAGCACCCCTGACTTTCACGATACAGGCAGCGCCGGCATTATGTTCTCAAAAGACAATGGGTTTGGCACCACAGGATTTGTTCCTAAAGCGCAGGCAGGTTATAGCCAATTTGATCATCCCGAGGGCAGCAGTTTATTTAAACTGGCACAGCATTTGCAACCCGGAGACGTGGTCCAGGTCGGCATACACTTTGGGGGCCCAACAATGCCACCGGAAGCATGTGATAGGGAAGATGAGGGTTCTTGCTTTTTACCGGTTGAGTCCGTTCGTTCCGTTGCGGATGAAATTTCTTACTTAACAGAAGAAAAAGGCGTGCATGTCATTATCGCTGCGGGCAATGGTAGCGTTAACCTGGATCATCCTTTTTTTGAAGGTCAGTATGACCGGAATCATTACGACAGCGGCGCAATTTATGCCGGTGCAGCGGATCCGACCGAGGGCAACAGAGCGTCTTTCTCAGAATACGGGAATCGAGTTGATCTCTTTAGTTGGGGCTGGCATGTCACCACGACATCTTGCGATGGCGTAGATTGCGCCGAAGATTTGTATACGCATACGTTCTCTGGCACATCTTCCGCTAATCCAATCATTGCGGGCGCTGTCGCACAAGTACAAAGTATTGCGTTTGCCCACGGCCTGGGAGCTATTCCACCGAAAAAAATGCGCCAATTATTAGTAAAGACAGGACATCCTTTACCGTTCCCTGATCCACAACGTCCGATTGGCATGCAACCTGATGTAGACGCTGCGGTGAAGTTTTTATTGAATGAACAAAATCCGCCTGTTGTAGTGGATGTACCGGAAGCGATTTTAAGCGCCGATGTTATTCACACTGTTGCGCCAACCGGTGGCACCATTAACTTTGCCCTCGACGGCAGCGAAAGCAAGGGCGCAGTAAAGTATCAATGGGAACAATTAAGTGGATCTACTTCATTGATCAATGTGGACCAATCGATTGCAAAGGCCGTTATGAAAGCCAATGAGGTTGGTGAAAACACCTATCGACTGACCGTTACCAGCGCAACCGGCAAGCAAAGCAGCGCCATTCTCGCATTAACGATAGCGGCCCCTGTCATAAAAATCACCGGGCCCACATCAATAATGGAGGGAGAATCAACCACCCTGACAGCACTAGCAAACTTTGCTGGCAACTATATCTGGGTAGTTTACAACGCAAGCGGTCAGGTAGTTATGCAAGGGAGGCGTCCAGAATTAAAATTGCCGCCTTTAACGGCTGGCATTTACAGGATAACGGGGAGCGCTGAGACCCCATATGCTGAACGTAAGGTCAGCGCAGAGCACAACCTGACGATAAAGAAGCCAATTGAAACCGGCCCGCCAACCGTTGTTGTCAGTGGCCCCACGCAAGCCACGGCAGGCACTTCGGTAACATTGGATGCTTCTGGTTCTAGCGCTGCTAACGACGCGCCGTTAAGTTATAGCTGGAAGGTGTGGCCGCAATTGCCGCTCGCCGCCGATGGCGCACAGGTCACTTTCACGCCCCCAGCGTTAACCCGACCGGTAGAGTATCTTTTCACCGTCACCGCCAGCGATGGCAAGCTGACTTCGCAGCAATACCATTTTGTAATGGTTGAAGCCAGCGGCACCCCGCCACCAGCCCCCGTAGAGGAATGAAATTTGCGATGCAAGAAGAATAGGCATACCGGGGGTCAATAAAGAACGGTCGCATCTGTCGGGCCAAGGGTACGCTCAGGGCGCGGCGGCCAATCAAGTTCATACCGACACCGTTGATCGGCGTTGAGGTGGTGATCGACGGCGCCATGCGTTCTGTTATTTCTGGCATTGCATAGTTAGACCTCGACCCTCCCCACTGATTCACAAAGCAGCCTGATCTAGTACATTGCCAATTTGCAACAAAATAAGTTTGTAAATCTCCCTCCATGACAGCTCTGTGTTGTAAGTCGGTATTAATTGCACCCGAATGACACTGGCAAGTTTTTTGCTTTAGGAATTCGTTTATACTTTCCAGATGAGTCTAAGCCAATCCAAAATCTTGCCAAATTCTTTCAATGCTCGCCGTGCGCTTGAACTCGCATGCCAAACGCTGCAAATCGAAGCTGACGCAATAATCGCCCTAAAAAATCGTTTATCTGAATGCGCTCCCGAAAGCGCACTCTCATCGCGTAGCGCCATCAGCCCGGCCAGTCAACTTACCGCCGCCACGTCTTTTACCGAGGCAGTAGCACTGTTACTTCAGTGCAGCGGTCGTGTCGTCGTCTCGGGAATAGGCAAATCAGGCCATATCGCCCGCAAAATTGCGTCCACGCTAGCATCGACCGGCACGCCAGCCTTGTTCATGCATCCTGCGGAAGCGGCCCACGGCGACTTGGGGATGGTGACGGAAAATGATGCTTTTATCGCCATTTCTAACTCCGGCGAAACCGCTGAGTTGATGGCCATCGTACCCATCATCAAACGGATGGGTGCGACCTTGATTGCGATGACGGGTAACGACGCATCCAGCCTTGCTAAGTTGGCAACCGTGCATCTCAACGTCGGTGTAGATAAAGAAGCGTGTACCCTCAATCTGGCACCGACCGCGAGCACCACCGTCACGTTAGCGATGGGCGACGCTCTGGCGGTCTCGCTGTTGGACGCGCGCGGGTTTCGCGAAGAAGATTTTGCCCGCTCGCACCCCGGTGGCGCGCTTGGTCGTCGGTTGCTCACACATGTGTACGATGTAATGCGCAGCGGAGACGGCATTCCCGCGGTGACCGCGGACGTTTCGCTATCGGCTGCCTTGCTCGAAATTACCCGCAAAGGTATCGCCATGACCGCCGTTGTAGACGATCAGTTTCGTCCTGTCGGCGTGTTCACCGATGGGGATTTACGACGTTTGATTGAACATGTACAAGATTTTTCCAAACTTACCATTGCCGACGTGATGCATCCCAATCCACGCACCGTAGGCCCCAATCAACTGGCCGTGGATGCTGTACAGATAATGGAAGAGCACCGGATTAACCAGTTACTGGTAGCAGATAAAGACGGCAAGTTGGTAGGTGCCCTGCATATCCACGACTTGACCCGTGCTAAGGTGATTTGATGGCACTCACCAACACTATTACCGCGACGATCAGCGTTTCTTCTGAAGTAACGACCCGCGCAGCGCGGGTCCGCCTGATGATTTTTGACGTCGACGGTGTGTTAACCGACGGCGGCATGCTGTTTGGCGCAGATGGCGAAGCGCTTAAACGTTTTAATGTACATGATGGATTGGGTATCAAACTACTGCAACAAGCCGGCATCGCCACCGCGATTATCAGCGCACGCACATCGGCCATTGTCAGTCGCCGCGCCAGTGATCTTGGCATCACGCACGTGTATCAGGGCGCACACAACAAAAATCTGGCGTTCGCAGAATTGTTGACCCATACCAGTCTGCGCGCAGAGGATTGCGGCTTTATAGGTGACGACATTATTGACCTGCCGATTTTGTCCCGCGCCGGGCTAGCTGTCAGCGTCCCCAACGGGCATCCCGAGGTGAAGTCCCGTGTGCACTATGTCACTCAGGCCAGTGGTGGTCATGGGGCCGCACGCGAGGTATGCGATCTCATTTTGCGTGCGCAAGGAAAGTACGAGGCCGCGCTGGCGCAGTATCTGACCGGTGTACCTTCGCTATAACTGTCTCATGAAAAACTTACGCTCAACCTTTCGCCTGCGCTTCATGCTGCTATTGGCAGCATGCGTGGCGCTGACTCTCGGCAGTTTCTGGATAATGGAAGTGATGCGCAAGAATACCGAGCAATTGCTGCCCAGTGCGCCGCGCGTGGCCCCCGACTATTACGTTGAAAATTTTAACTACGTGCAGTTGGCGCTGGACGGCAAACCGCGTTATAACATCTCCGGGCAGCGCTTGACGCACAATCCAGCCGATGATTCGTTCGATGTGAATCTTCCCGTGATTCGTAGCCTGGACAAATTGCGGCCACCGATGACACTACGCTCTAACACCGCAAAAATCACCGATAACAATAGCAAAGTTGACATGTTTGGTAACGTCAACGCAGATCGTCTGGGAACGCCGACTTCCTCCAAATTCCATTTACAGACGGAATATCTGCGGTTGTTACCAGACGATGACATCATGACGAGCGACAAAGCGGTCGCCATCACGATTGATCAATCCCAAATGAACGGCGTCGGTATGTACGCCAATAATGCGACACAAGAATTGCGACTTTTAGGTAATGTGCGCGGCACCTACCGCGCCGCGATACCCCGCAAAACCAAATAACCAATTGACTGTCGGATAATGCCCTTGCGCCGTTATCCCTTTTCAGGATTTTTATGAAACGTATTCTTTTTTTATCGCTTCTGGCACTGCAACTGACGTGCATGTCGATCGCCCGGGCCGAGAAGGCCGATGCCGACAAACCATCCAATGTAGAAGCAAACCAATTCACGCTGGATGACGTAAAACAGGTCAAGATATTTACTGGCAAGGTCATTTTAACGCGGGGCACACTGATCATGAAGGCCGATAAGGTGGTCGTCACGACGGACCCATCCGGCTATCAGTTTGCCACCCTGTACGCTGCGCCGGGCGGTCTTGCCACCTTTCGCCAGAAGCGTGATGGCGGCCCCGACTTATGGATTGAGGGTGAAGCAGAGCGGATTGAATACGACGATAAAACTGAAATCGTTAAACTGTTTTCAAAAGCCCAGATGCGTCGCCTGCAAGGGACCAAAGTCACAGATGTCGTTAACGGCCAGTTTATCTCTTACGATAGTCGGGTTGAGTTCTACTCGGTTAATAATGATGTGTCCGGCACCAGCCAGCCGGGTGCGGGCCGCATCAAAGCTGTCATCCAGCCGAAGAGTAAATAAGATGACCACATCCAGCACATTGATTGTCAACGGATTAGAAAAAAGCTATGGCGCGCGCCAGGTTGTCCGTGACGTGTCGCTAAAAGTGAAAAGCGGCGAGGTGGTCGGTCTGCTCGGCCCAAACGGCGCCGGCAAGACCACCTCGTTTTACATGATCGTCGGCCTGGTGCCCTCTGACGGTGGAACGATCGATCTGGATGGCGCAGACATATCGCGCTTACCGATTCATAAACGTGCAGTAATGGGGCTATCCTATTTGCCGCAAGAAGCGTCGGTGTTCCGCAAACTGACGGTCGAAGATAATATCCGTGCAGTGCTGGAGTTGCAGCGTCCAAATGGCAAGCCACTGACCAAAGATGAAATTTCGGAAAAGCTTGAGTCGTTACTGCAAGAACTCCAAATCGAGAAACTGCGCGAAAATCAGGCTTTGTCCTTGTCCGGGGGAGAGCGTCGGCGGGTGGAAATCGCACGCGCCCTGGCCACCAACCCGCGCTTCGTGTTACTCGACGAACCTTTCGCGGGTATTGATCCGATTGCGGTCATCGAAATTCAACGCATTGTCCGCTTCCTTAAAGAGCGCGGTATCGGCGTCCTGATCACCGACCATAACGTGCGTGAGACGCTCGGCATTTGTGACCGGGCATACATCATCAACCAGGGCAGTGTGCTGGCCAGTGGCAGTCCAGACGACATCATCGCCAATGAATCGGTGCGACGGGTTTATCTGGGCGAACATTTCCGCATGTAACGGATAGCCCGCCACCATGAAACAATCTCTCCAACTACGTACCTCCCAACATCTTGCACTAACACCGCAGTTGCAACAATCTATTCGATTGTTGCAACTGTCCACGCTGGAGTTGCATCAAGAGCTGGAGCACATCTTATCCGACAACCCGTTGCTGGAACGTCTCGACGATCCGCTGGATAATTCGGTCAGATTGCTAGCCGACGGTGCCATCAGCTCAACCGCTTCGACCATGGACGCACCGACGGGAGACAGCGAAGTCAGCAGTTCGCCTATCGAGCCAGAAGCGAGCAGCGAGGCCCCGGAGGGCGGCGATACCAGTCAGGAAAACCCTAACAACGACAGTGAGTGGAGCTTCGACGACGTCGCCAAAACTTCCAAGGCACCTGACGACGAGGATTCGCGCCCGCAACTGGAAGCGTACGAGTCGACGCTACGCGAACATTTGCTCAAACAGATGCGAGAGGCTGTCGAGCAGCAGCGCGATCGCGCGCTAATTGAACTGATCATTGATGCGCTCGATGAAAACGGCTATCTGGAAGAGTCGCTAGAGGATATTTTTGCGCGTCTGCCGGAGCAACTCGAGATCGAAATTGAAGAACTTTCGATGGCGCTGAACATGGTGCAGAGTTTTGACCCGACCGGTGTCGGCGCGCGCAACGCTTCAGAATGTCTGGCTTTGCAAATTAAGGCGTTTCCCACAGTGGCGTTTGTTACGCGCAGACTGGCGCTGACCATCGTTGAAAGTTATCTGACGTTGTTTGCCCAGCGCGACTTCAATAAAATCAAGAAAGCGCTGGAGTGCGACGATGAGGACTTGCGTGAAGCACAAGTCGTTATTAAACAATGCAATCCTCATCCCGGCGCCATTTATGCTGGCAGCACGTCGGACTATGTTGTCCCGGATGTCATCGTCAGACGCACAAAGAATGGCTGGCAAGTCATGTTAAACAATGACGTTATGCCAAGACTTCGCGTCAATGCGTTGTATGCCAATATTCTCAAGCAAAGTAAAAGCGAAGGATCGTTGACCTCGCAGTTACAAGAGGCGAAATGGCTGATCAAAAATATGCGCCAGCGCTTCGATACCATCCTACGTGTCGCGCAGGCAATCGTGGAACGCCAACGAAATTTTTTCTCACATGGGGCCGTCGCGATGCGACCACTTGTGTTGCGCGAAATAGCTGATACACTAGGATTACATGAGAGCACTATCTCACGTGTAACCACCCAGAAATATATGCTCACCCCTCACGGGATGTTTGAATTAAAATATTTCTTTGGCAGCCATGTTGCTACTGAGGCCGGTGGAGAGGCTTCCTCAACAGCGATACGTGCGTTAATCAAACAACTCATAGGAGCGGAAGATTCAAAAAGTCCTTTCTCTGACAGCAAGATTGCCGACATGCTTGCGGAACAAGGTATGGTAGTAGCACGTCGCACTGTCGCAAAATATCGCGAAGCACTAAGAATTCCGCCAGTCAATTTGCGTAAATCTCTTTAGCTGTTTGCTCGTTTGCACCAACGTCGCTGTGTTCTGATCGATTGATTCGACCTGATTAACTGATCATCGCTGAATTGATCATCCGGGTCCGAACCGCCAACGACATACTTGATAGGAGCGCTGTATGAATTTCACAATCAGTGGGCATCACCTAGACGTAACTCCCGCCATTCGCGAGCACGTGTTAAGCAAACTGGAGCGTATAAAGCGCCATTTCGATCAGGTCATAGATATCAGTGTGATCCTGACGGTAGACAAAATTACCGAGAAAGAAAAACGTCAAAAAGCTGAAATTAATCTGCGCGTCAAAGGCAAAGACCTGCATGCCGAAAGCATTGCGCATGACCTTTACGCCGCCATTGATTTGTTGATCGACAAGCTTGATCGACAAGTGATTAAATACAAGGACAAATTGCAGAATCATCAACATTCGGCAATTAAACACATACCAGAGGACTTGCCTAGCGCCGCCGCGTGACCGCAACAAATCTCCGTATCGTCAACGCAAGTATTTTTTAATTTAAACGATTAAAAATACTACACTGACATGAGCAAGGGCGCAGTTAATGCGCCCTTTTTTTTGGACTTCCGCAAAGTCGCCCCAGCTGCGTTGCGCTTTCCTTGCCGTACTGGCGTACTGGCTGCGTTGGCAAGCCTTGCTGGGACGACTTTGCGGAAGTCCACAATATTTTTGTATTAATCAAACAATTTAAAAAACCATTTAAATTATTTAGATCTTTATGTAAATATCATTTATACATTTATACAAAAACCTACATCGTTTTTGTCCAAAGTTGGCCCCTGATATCTTTGCCGAACCCGTTATTGGTGTCTTGCTGCCATTACTTTAACGCCCCAAACACTTTCCCAATAATCGCACTCCCCGCCCCAATCGGATCCTTCCTTATCGCTTTCTCTTCCTCACCGATCATATAAAACAAACCATCGAGCGTACGCTGTGTGACGTATCCCTCAACCGTTGCTGCCGAACCCGGCACCAGACCGGTCTTGCTCACCAAACCCATCGTCGCGTTATATTGCGCGGAAACGCCATTTACATCCGTTACTTTTTTGACTATCGGCAGGAATTTTGCACTTAATGGCACGGCGGTTTTTTCTCGGAAAAAATCCGTCACCGATGTATCGCCGCCGCTTAAAATATTTTTTGCGTCAGTCACCGACATTGATTTCACTGCGTTCAGTAGCAGTGGCTTTGCCAACGGCACCGCTGACTCTGCCGCGTGATTCATGGATACCACCAAGTCGTCCAACTGCTGCCCTTTTCCCGTCATTTTTAACAACGGGCCCGCTTTCTCCAGCATGCCCGGCAAGCCGATCTTTACTTTATCGTTATTGAGAAATCCATTGGGTGTGCCAAGCTTTTCGACTGCGACGCTCGCGCCTTTATCCAGGGCCGCTTTCAGTCCTGCGCTGGCGTCCTTGTTGCTCAAATCAGCGAGGGAAAGTGCCATTGCGGCAGACGAGGCCAGGCAGATTGCCACACCAAGATGCACTGTAGGGTGAGAGAAAAATTTCATTGATAATCCTTTGAGAAGAGCTAGTGCAGTGATCCAATATCCAGCTGCAAAGCGAGATGAAACAATTGGCGCAAAACACCAACTCAACTGCGCGCTGAGGGCGGGAAGTGCGATGGAGCCCTGCCGAATTGAAAATACTGCGATCCGCAATGACAGCACCAGTTCCGTGCCGTGTACCGTTAAAGATGCCCTTCATTGACCAAAAATAAGCGCCGATGTTCGCGTATGGCATAACGGTCGGTCATACCGGCAATATAATCGGCAACCTGTCTTGCTTGCAAAGAAGCAATATCGCCCTCCCTCACAATATCACCTTGCGGCATAGACGACGGTATTAATTGATAATCTGGCGGCAGCAACGCAGGCTCCTTGACGAAGCAATCGAATAAATCAACCACGATGCGCCGCGCCTTGCTGGTCATGCGACTGACCAGATAATGACGATAAAGATTTTCGCGCAGGAATCGCTTTAAAGCAGCAGCCTCCTGAGCCATTGGCTGTGAGAAGGCAATCAGCGGCGCAGCATCGCGCACGTCCTCCACTGTCTGGGGCGCAGCAGCACTGATGCGCGCGCGCGAGGTATCGATCAAGTCGTTAATCAACGCATTAATCATGCGCCGCAGGGTTTCGTTGATTGCACGCCGTCCGCGCAACCCCGGAAAAATTGTCTCTACCTCACGGTTGTGACGTGCAAAAAAATCAATTTCCATCATTTGATCAAGCGTCAGCAATCCAGACCGCAAGCCGTCGTCGATGTCGTGATTATTGTAGGCGATCTCGTCCGCCAGATTAGCAACCTGCGCTTCCAGCGTCGGTTGTTTGTGCTGGATAAAGCGCTGCCCGATCTCGCCCAGCTTTTTCGCGTTAGTTATTGAGCAATGTTTGAGGATGCCTTCTCGGGTCTCAAACATCAGGTTCAAACCGTCGAAAGCGCCATAGCGTTGTTCCAGCTTATCGACCAGTCTCAGACTTTGCAAATTATGTTCAAATCCGCCGAAATGCTGCATGCAGGCGTTCAATGCATCTTGCCCGGCGTGGCCGAACGGCGTGTGACCGAGATCATGCGCAAGCGAAATCGCCTCGACAAGATCCTCGTTCAATTGCAAGTTGCATGCGATGGAACGGGCGATTTGAGCGACTTCTATACTGTGGGTAAGGCGGGTGCGAAACAGGTCGCCTTCGTGGTTGACGAATACCTGGGTCTTGTATTCCAATCGACGAAAGGCCGTGCAATGCACGATGCGATCCCGGTCGCGTTGAAATTCGGTACGGGTATTTGGTGCGATTTCATCAAACAAGCGTCCCCTGGATGTCGCTGAATGCGCGGCATACGGAGCGAGGGACGCTTCCTGGCTGATCATGGAGCGTAACTAATGACGTTTTCAAGCGTTGCACCGGCTAATTCATGCAAGGTTTCAAATAACGATGCCTGCGATGCGGTGGTAATTAACGCGCCACCCAATCCTTTCATCAAAATAAATTTGATTTGACCGCCTTCGTTCTTCTTATCGATTTGCATTAGCTCCAGCCAGCGCATCGCGCCAAGATCGGGTGCTACAACGGGTAAGCCTGCCGCTTGTATCAAGGCCCTGACGCGCTCACGCGTCACATGGTCGATATAACCTAAACGATAGGATAGGTCCGCCGCCATGATCATGCCGCAACCGACTGCTTCGCCATGCAACCAGACACCATAACCGAGACCTGATTCGATGGCATGTCCAAAGGTGTGACCAAAATTCAGAATTGCCCTCAAGCCACCTTCGCGCTCATCCTGACGGACAACATCGGCTTTAATTTCGCACGAACGCTGGATCGCGTAGACCAGCGCGGCACTATCGCGGGCCATTAATTTACCAATATTTGCTTCTAGCCAATCGAAAAAAGCGGCATCAATGACGGCGCCATATTTAATCACTTCGGCGAGGCCTGCGGACAGTTCGCGCCTGGATAAGGTTTGCAGTGTCGTCGTGTCTGCAATCACCGCTTGCGGTTGATAAAAGGCACCGATCATGTTTTTGCCGAGCGGATGATTAATGCCGGTCTTCCCACCAACAGATGAGTCCACCTGCGCCAACAAAGTGGTGGGAATCTGCACAAACGGCACGCCACGCATATAAGCCGACGCCGCGTACCCGGTCAGATCGCCGATTACGCCACCGCCGAGGGCAAGCAGGGTAGTTTGACGATCGCATTTCTCGGACAGGAGACGATCAAAAATCACCATCAGGTTTGCCCAGTTTTTTTCTTCTTCTCCATCCGGGAGAATGATTTCAATGACGGATTTTCCGGCAGACAAAAGCGCGCAGCGCAATACGTCCAGATATAACGGCGCCACCACGGTATTGGTGACGATGACGACTTGCTTGCCTTTGATCAACCGCCCGATTAACTTTTCATCCAGCAATAACCGTTGCCCAATCTCTATCGGATAACTGCGTTCTCCTAGTTCGACTTTCAAACTAATCGAGAGTGTAGAGGTCGCGACGACAGGCGACGGCGTAAAGGTGTTGTGCGATGTCATAGGAAATTTGCCGAAAAAGTTATTACTATTATTACTGTGCATGGCGGCCGCAGCTTGGTTTCTGCGATCCATAAACGCATTATGCCCTTCCAGGCTATGCTCATTCACGTTAATGCGCGTCATATCAAGCTGGGACAAAATGCTGTGCAACAGAACCTGGACATTCGGCCGCCCTGTATCGATGATGATGTCTGCAATTTCGCGATACAGCGGATCCCGTTGACGTGAGAGTTCTTCTAATCGTCGACGCGGATCCGCGGTCTGCAATAGCGGGCGATTCTTGTCGCGACTGGTGCGCTGCAATATATGGTTTACGCTGGCGCGCAGGTAAATGATGGTGCCGCTGCCTTTGAGAAGCGCCCGACTATCGGCATTCAGGATCGCGCCACCACCCGTTGCCAGAACAATATTCTGGCGCGCGGTGAGGTCCCGGATGACTTCCGCTTCACGCTCGCGAAAACTGGGCTCGCCTTCAATCTCAAAAATCAAAGGGATCGAAGCGCCAGTGCGCGCCTCTATCTCATGATCTGAGTCGATGAATAGTTTGTTGAGCTTTCTCGCTAGCGCACGGCCAACCGTTGTCTTGCCTGACCCCATCAGGCCGACCAGAATAATATTGCCGTTCATGTACACCGTACCATTTCACCACTTAGCCGATTGAAACCTGTTTATATCTTGCTACGCGGACATGACATCCCCAGCCGGCTTTGCATTACACTCCGGCTCGGATATCGGCCTGATCCGCACAACTTCCCTTGCGAGCGGTTGTTTACACTTGGTGGTATCCAAACGGATCACATGCATAACTCAGCGAAGCGCCTATGAAACGCCCCGAATCAGGCCAATGGATCAGGGGCTGTATCATGAGCGATTTCGCGCACAGATTGAATCTCCGCACCGCAGCCGATTGCTTAAACAGGCGACGAGCTTCGATTTTAATGCCTTTCGCTGCTTTTGGCCTAAACGCGGTAGATACAAATAGGTTTTAATAATCCGGACACCAGCGCAAAGCCGGTATCCCTGAGTGGTTAAGGAGCCTGTGGGGCTTACGGATAACCAGCTTTCGCTAGATCCCACAAGTCCTACAGGCGACTAATGCCCAGTGATCCGATCTATGACGACTTTAGGTGTCAAAAAGATCAATAATTCCGTTCGTTTGTTAACAATTGCTGTTTGTTTGAAAAGATAACCCAGAACCGGAATATCTCCAAGTAATGGCACCTTATTGACGCTATTTGATATGGTTTGGGTATAAATACCGCCGATCACGACGGTTCCTCCGTTTTCTACCTGCACCTGGGTTTGAACGTGCTTGGTATTAATAGACACGCCACCAGGGACTACTTGTCCCACGCTATCATTAGTTACGTCGACTGTCAGGATCACATTACCGTCCGGCGTGATCTGCGGCGTAACTTCCAGCTTCAGATTGGCCTTCTTGAACTCAACCGAAGTAGCACCACTACTGGTAGCACTTTGATAAGGAATTTCAGTTCCTTGCTCAATCAATGCCTTTTGTTGATCAGCAGTAACAACGCGAGGACTAGAAATAATTTTGCCCTCCCCTTCCGCCTCCAATGCCGACAGTTCAAGACTTATAAACTTGGATGCCGCGGCGTTAAACAACGTCAGCGCGACAGAACCCGCAGTGCCAACTTGTGGGTTCGCCGGCAAATTGACTGCACTTGATCCCAACCCTGGAACGCCCGCAGGTGCCGCTATTTGATTGCCACCGGCCGCAACGTTGGCGCTGCTAAAACCGAATCCAAGTTTGGCACCCAAATTGCGACTAAACCCATCGTTAGCCTCCACCATGCGCGCTTCGATCAATACTTGACGCGAGGCGATGTCGATTTTTGTGACTAGCGTGCGAATATTTTCCAGCACTGTCGGCGTATCTGTAATAAATAGCTGATTGGTGCGCGGATCGATAACGGCACTTCCACGTTTGGATAAAATGCTGTTCTTTTTATCGCCGCCGCTGCTACCGTCATCGTTGATGCCGAACACTTTCTTGAACGCCTCGGCCTTTTGATAATTTAGTTGGAACGACTCGGTCCGTAGCGGTTCCAGATCGGCAATTTGCGCCCGTTGCTCAAGTTCCAGTTTCTCTTTGGTCAATAACTCGTCACGCGGCGCAATCCAGACGACCGAGCCATTCTTGCGCATAGCCAGTCCTTTGGATTGCATCACGATATCAAGCGCCTGATCCCATGGCACGTCTTTCAAACGCAAAGTCAGATTACCGCTGACGGTATCGCTGGTGATAATGTTCAGGCCGGTAAAATCAGCGATTACCTGAAGAACCGCACGGACTTCAATATTCTGAAAGCTCAAGGAGAGTTTGTCGCCGCGATAATTTTGAACGCCCTGCCCTAATTTGTTCGGTTGCTCTTTTATCGGCTTGACCTCAATGACCAACTGAGAGTCGGTCTGGTACGCGCTATGTTCCCACAATCCTTTAGGCTCAATCACCATGCGCACGTTTTCACCCTCTGGCATGGTGGTAATGGTGCGTACCGGTGTACCGAAATCGCCAACATCCAGTTTGCGCCGCAAGGTTGCCGGCAAACTTGTCTTCAAAAAATCAACAACGACCGACTGTCCTTGCTGGCGGACGTTCACAACGACTTGCTTGCTTGGCAGGTCAATCACAATGCGACCCTCTCCCTGACTGCCACGTCGGAAGTCAATGTCGCGTAACGCTGGCTTGCTATTGTCGATCCCGGCCGCAGGATAGGTGGCTGAGGTGATCACGGGCGGAACGGTACGGTCGATGGAAGACGGGAGGACTGGCGGAGGAACGTCAGCAGACACAACAGGCATACCAGAGGCATTAACGGCTGTCGCTACACCGCCCGTGCCATCGATCGTGACGACGACGGCATTACCTTCCATCACCAGCGCGTAATTAAGCGATCGTGTGAGATTAATCACCAGCCGCACGCGATCATCATTTTGCGCGACGATAACGTTGCGAACATCGCCCAGACTGACGTCTTGTACCGTTTTCCCGGTCGCGTTTCCGATACCGGGAAAGTCCAGTGCGATCCGTGCTGGCTTAACGATGGCAAACCCCGCCGGTAGCTTGGTCAGAGGATTTTTGAGGTGCACCGTTACAATTGTATTGGTGCCCTGATGGTTCGCACTAATAGCGGTAATAGCATTTTCCTCGGCCAGCGCTAAGCGCCCAAATCCAAGCAGTAACATCAAGGTGGCGATAAATATGACTATGACTTTATGACGAATCAGGCTAAGGCCTCCGCTGAGCGCATTCATCGCCCCTTCATTTATCATCCCTTTTAACCCCGGTGCGGATACAACGCTAAATAAAACAATGCTTAATCTGGTTTTTATAACTGCGCCTGTGTCGGTATTTACCGCCCCCTTTGCTCCACTCATTTTGTGCTCTCCTGCAATGCTAACTTGGCTTGGCGTTCGACCCATTCGCCGGACGCATCTTGTACGATTTCTTTTATGTTTATTTCCGTCTCGCTGATGTGGGTCACCATGCCAAAATTCTGCCCCACGTAGTTACCGACTTTTACCGGAAATACTGTCTTGTCAATTTGCAGCAACGCGTAACTTAAGCCGACTTTTTGTAATATCCCCACCATCCTTACGGTGTCCAGAGGATAGTTTTCGAGCGCCTCCCGCCGGCGGTCAAAGTTCGGCTTCAGTCCGGTTGAACTTGCCTGCAATTTAGCCAGGACTACCAGTAACTTGTTTGGATTAAATGGATCGACGCCGATATTCCCGTCATACACAAAAGGGATGAATTTTTTAGGCGCAGTCAATTTAGGAATAAATGCGTGAGTGTGCGCTTTTACATCGGCCATCCACTCCTTGACCTCTTGGACGCCGTTGTCACCGCAACCGGATAACGTTGCAGCGAGGAGGACAATGATGGACGGTCGTACCCAACGGGCTAGGGACAGATTCATCATTTTGCCCCCTTGGACTTATCACTAATAGCGCGCTGGGTAGCCACTTCTTCAGGGTCCAGATAGCGGAAGGTTTTAGCGATTGCTTCTAACGTCAGTGATCCGTCTTTGCCTGTACTCAGGTTCATGTTGTTCAAGGTGACGATGCGGGGCAAATTGGCTATATCGCTGGTGAATGCACCAACATCGTGATAGCTACCGGTTACTTTGATTTCAATTGGCAATTCTGCGTAATAATCTTTGACGACTACTTGCCCCGGTTTGAACAGCTCAAACTGCAATCCCCGCCCCAAACCGGCCTGATTGATGTCGGATAACAAAGCGTCCATTTCGGCTTTGCTTGGTAATTGTTTTTCCAGGGAGATTACGTACTCGGCCACCAGTTTCTTTTGCTTGCGTAGTCCTTCGAGATTAATCGCCTGCTGAATTTTTCCCTTGTACTGATCCTTCAGTTGCAGCTCTTCCCGCGCCCCGCTTGCAAGTTCATCCTGTTGATCGCTCCAATAAAAATATTGGCCGAGCGCCATCACTGCCAATAACGCACCAACGCCGCACAAGTTGCGCGGAATCGCTGGCCATTGCCCAGGATGGCGTCCGTTCAGCCCCCTGAACTGGGCGCTGATTTTCGCATTTAATTCTTTGAAATCAATCATCGTGCTTCTCTCATTTCAACGCTGTTCTGCTACTTGGCCGAGACGGGGGTGGCACCCGGAACCGCTAAGCCATCTGCCTTTTTGCCTTCGCCCGGCAGCGGGGGTTTAACGCCGCTGGGCCGTATGATATCGACATTGACATTGAAGTCGAAAACCCGCTTGCTATCTTTGCCGGTGGCCAGACTAGCTGCGCGAATCTCGATCAGATCAGGATGGTCGAGCCACGGGGAGTTATTGCTAAGATTGCGCAATAACTCCGACACGCGCTCGTTAGACTGTGCGTAACCGTTCAACGCGACGCGCTGACCGTCCTGCTTGAAACTGCGCAGATAAATCCCCTCTGGCACCTGTCGCACCAGTTCTCCCATTAAATATACCGGCTGATTGCGATCGCTTTGCAAATTCTCGACGGCTTGCTGGCGCGCCTTGAGAGAAGCGATTTCTTGCTTAAGGCTGACGATTTCTTTAATCTCGGTATCCAGACGCGTGTTTTCTTGCTTAATATATTGATTACGATCGGCTTGATTGGAGAGGCGATGTGCAAAAAAGCTGCCAAGCGCGATAATCACGAGCAAACCCATCACCGCTGAAAATCCAAGCATGGTAAAAAAAGCATTTTTGCGCAGCTTTCGGGACTCTATTCGATGGGGTAAAAGATTGATTTTAATCATCAGCCGAATCTCCGCATTGCCAGACCGCAGGCAACCAGATAGGACGGCCCTTCACTCCGCATTTGCTTCTCACGCACTTTGGACGCTAGCTGCATCCCTTCGAAAGGGCTGACCACCGAGGTAGAAATTCGGGACCGTCCGGCGACCGCTTCCACCATGCCGGGAATAATTGCACTGCCGCCCGCCAGATACAGTTGGTCGACTCTGGTGTAGGGGGTCGAGGTAAAGAAGAACTGAATCGCCCTGGTTAGTTCGATGGACGCGCTCTCCAGAAATGGGTCAAGTATTTCTTGCTGGTAACCAGGCGGCAGATCACCTGAACGTTTTTTAATGTCCGCGTCCTCGTAGGACAAACCATAGGCGCGAACAATATCCTGCGTTAGTTGTTGCCCGCCAAAAGGTTGCTCGCGCTCATAAATCAGTTGTTCGTTGAGCAACACAGACACGTGCGTGCTTTGTGCACCAATCTGGAATAAGGCTATGATCTTGCCGTGCCCCCCCTGCGGCAATTGCGCGATGATGCGATTGATGGCGCCGCGAGCAGCGTACGACTCAATGTCCATGATGATCGGTTTGAGCCCTGCGGCTTCGGCTACCGCAACGCGGTCTTCCACTTTCTCCCGGCGCGTGGCGGCGAGCAATACCTCTACGTCATCTGGCAAATTGGGTGCGGGCCCGATCACTGCAAAATCGAGACTGACTTCGTCCAGCGCGAAGGGAACATATTGACTCGCCTCTGACTCGACCTGTATTTCAAGCTCATCATCGTTCAGGCCGCCCGGCAATATGATGACTTTGGTTATTACTGATGCCGAGGGCATTCCCAATGCGACGTTTTTGATGCTCGTGCCGCTTTTTTTCCAGAGGCGTCGCACTACTTCCGATACCTGCTCGATATTTTCAATATTGCCATCCACCACTGCACCGCGCGGCAGCGGCTCGGACGCGTAGCGCTCCAGCCTCAACTGGTCGTTACCGGACGAGGACAATTCCACCAGGCGGACGCTCGACGCGCTAATATCTATCCCAACCAGAGCTGGGTTCTTTTTGCCAAATAATGATCCAAGATCTAAATCCAAGAGCCTATCTCCAATGAACATATTGCAGGAACGTTTGCTTAAAACGTGCGTCGAAATAGGACCAAGCTAAATTTGTTTCTGCTAATGCAACTTAACCTGCCAAACTTCTGCAACTAAACTGTTTCCATAATATCTAGTTGCGAATTCGCAACATCTCACAACATCCGAAACGACCAATGACAATAATTAATTTTGTAAAATTACCTGTTTTTATCGGCAATAACGCATTGGGGGAGCGCCAAATAAGGTCACATAAACGGTAAATAATTGTTAAATGTAATGCTTTTCGTCCAATTTCTGTATCAATTTCGCCTTCGAGTAACCAAATTTAAGTAATTTCCGCATACCTGCAATTTTTATGCCGTGTTGTGCGTTTAACGCCTACCGTTATAATGCGAGGCATCATTAAAGAAATTCCAGACCCGCATGCCAATTCCTGTTTCAAGTCCTTCCCCAGATTCGATTCCGGGCGATCCGGCCCGACTTCCCCCGATTAAGGGGCGGAAGTCGCTCCCAGTCAGAATCCTGCTAAGCCTGTTCGCGGCGCTCGCAGGGCTCTTTGTGATCGGTGCGCTCACTTTCGGTTTTATGCTGGCATTAGCCTGGCCTAACCTGCCGGCCCTTGATTCCCTGACGGACTATCGTCCTAAAATTCCACTCCGTATTTTTTCGGCAGACGGCGTACTCATCGGTGAATTTGGTGAGGAACGGCGCAGTGTGGTGCATATCAACGATATCCCCGACGTCGTTAAAAAAGCCGTCCTGGCAATTGAGGACGATCGCTTTTACCAACATGGCGGCGTCGATTATCAGGGTATTTTGCGCGCTACTTTTTCTAATCTGACCGGCGGTAGCGGCGGTGCCAGCACGATTACGCAACAGGTCGCACGGAATTTTTTTCTCACAAGTAACGAGCCAACTTTTTTACAGAAAGCCTCCCGTAAATTTTTGTACGAAATTCCGCTGGCCTGGAAAATTGAACAAAATCTGACCAAGGATCAAATTCTTGAGGTCTACATGAACCAGATTTATCTGGGGCAACGGGCTTATGGTTTTGCGTCCGCGGCTCAGGTCTATTACGGCAAAAAAATTCAGGATCTCACCATTGCAGAGGCGGCCATGCTGGCCGGTTTGCCGAAAGCCCCGTCGGCCAATAATCCGGTGGTGAACCCTAAGCGCGCTATCGCACGCCAGCAGTATATTTTGTTGCGAATGCAACAATTGGGCTACATTACTCCGACCCAATATGAAGAGGCAAGAAACGAACCTTTGCGTCTAAAAACCGGCGCTACCGAGTTTGGCATTCACGCTGAATATGTATCTGAAATGGCGCGCCAACTGGTCTACGATCAGTTTAAGGATGCCACTTATACGCGCGGTTTAAATGTTTTCACCACCATCACCAAGGCCGATCAGGATGCCGCTTATTTTGCGTTACGGCGCGGCGTAATGAGCTACGACAAACGCCGCGGTTACCGCGGTCCGGAAGGCTATATGACCATTCCCACCGGTTCCAAGGAAGAAATGGATGCGGCCATTGAGGTTGAGTTGGCTGACCATCCGGACAGCGATGAAATCGTGGCGGCAGTGGTACTTGAGGCAACCCCAAAAATCGTGCGCGCCGTGCTTTCTTCCGGCGAAGAAATCGCGATCACCGGCACAGGGCTGAGCATCGCTACCAACTTATTGAGCGACAAAGCGCCACCGCAACGCAAAGTAAAACCGGGTGCCATCATTCGCGTGATGCGAAATGAAAAAACCTGGGCCGTCACGCAAATGCCGGCAGTGGAATCGGCTCTTATCTCTACCAGCACCAGCGATGGCGCGATTCTGGCACTGGTCGGGGGATTCGACTTTAATCGCAACAAGTTCAATCATGTGACGCAGGCATGGCGCCAGCCGGGCTCGGCATTCAAGCCATTCATTTATTCGGCCTCTCTCGAAAAAGGTTTATCGCCTGCAACCATCATCAACGATGCGCCGATTACCTTTGGCGGCGGGCTGACCGGCGGCCAAATATGGCAGCCAAAAAACTATGGCAACAAGTACGAAGGCCCAATGACCATGCGCAGAGGATTGATGAAATCCAAGAACATGATATCGGTGCGTATCCTCGATAAAATTGGGGCCCAGTACGGGCAAGAATACGCTACGCGATTTGGATTCGATGCCGACAAAAATCCGCCTTATCTGACACTCGCGCTTGGGGCGGGTGCCGTGACGCCATTACAACTTGCAGCCGGATACGCGGTATTTGCCAACGGCGGCTATAAGGTCAATCCGTATCTGATCAGTAAAATTCTGGATGCAAATGGTCAGGTTCTGGCGGAAGCGCACCCTGCCCGGGCAGGCGAAGAAGACCATCGGGTCATTGATGCACGCAATGCTTTCTTGATGGATAGCATGTTAAAAGACGTGGTGCGGGCAGGGACCGGAGTGAAGGCTATGGCGCTGAAGCGCACCGATCTGGCAGGCAAAACCGGTACCACTAACGATTCAATGGATGCATGGTTCGCTGGCTATCAGCCGACGCTGGTGACCGTGACCTGGATGGGTTTTGATCAGCCTAAAAATATGGGCGATCGTGAGACCGGCGGCGGATTAGCGTTACCGATCTGGATCGATTACATGGAAAAAGCATTGAAGGGATTGCCGACCATTGAGCGGCCCGTACCGGATGGCCTGCTGCATAGCGGCACGGAATTTTATTACGCTGAATATCCGCCCGGGACTGGCACGCAAAGTATCGGCTTGGGCAATGCTAACGCGTCGCCAGAGGAGGAGAAGGCCCGGGATGAGGTAAAGAACGAGCTATTCTGATCTAGCCTTGGATCATTGATTACGTTGAAGCAATGTGGAAACAAATTAATCGCCGAAGTTGAAAATATACCTTCGGGTATATTTTCAAACGCCCAGCAAAAGCGCTGACAATGGCATGTGCTGGCTTAAGGTTGCAGTTGCAGCGTAGTGCCACCCTGCTCGCCAACCATCGTCGAAAGCGCGCTGAAGAACTCGGAATCGTCGCGGGTATTGCGCCACACATCGCCCTTTAATTTATAGTGAAAACCGCCCGATTTGGCGGCAATCCAAAGCTCTTGCATCGGGGCCTGACTGTTGACAATAATTTTGGAACCGTTATCGATAAACTCGATTTCCAGCACGTTGCCTCTGCGACTGCACTCGACATCAAGTTCATCGTTATCGTTGGCGCGCTCCAGTGCTGCTTCAAGCGCGCCCAAAGTTGCTTCTGCTGCAACCAGAAATTCTGATTCTGTCATGCTAAACTCCATTCCATGTCGTTAAACTTACCCAGTGATTCTAATCCGTGAAACCAAATTTTGATTCGTCCCGCGTAGTAATTTTCGGATGTACGCTTGTATTTTCGCTTTTCCTGGCCGGTTGCGGGCAAAAAGGCCCCCTTTTCATGCCAACGGTACCACCGCTAGCGCCGCTTCCGACTGCAACGCCGGCGGCCCCGGTGCCAGACGCGACCTCCAACGGCAAACCTAAAACGGTACCAGCAAGGACAGTACCGATGCCGCCCACAGAACCGACCGGCCCGGACACCATTTCCCAATAATTGACAGACTTTATAACAGACTTTTACATGTCCTATTTTTCGTATCAAAACGGTGCACTTCACGCAGAAAACACTTCTCTGTCCTCTATTGCCGCACAGTTCGGGACGCCGACCTATGTCTACTCGAAGGCGGCATTAACTGACCATTTTTTGGCCTATGCCGACGCTTGTACCGCAGGCGGTCGCCCGGCTACTGACAGTCTGGTGTGTTATTCCGTCAAGTCCAATTCGAATCTGGCCGTTTTGCAGGTACTGAACCAGCTTGGTTCAGGCTTTGACATCGTTTCAGGTGGCGAATTATTGCGCGTTCTTGCCGCCGGTGGCGATCCTCGCAAAGTAATTTTTTCTGGCGTAGGCAAAACGCGGGACGAAATGCGACTGGCGTTATCACACGATATTCTATGCTTTAACGTAGAGTCGATTCCAGAATTGCATCGCCTCAATGAGGTCGCTGGTGAAATGGGTAAAACCGCTGCGATTTCATTGCGCGTCAATCCAAACGTCGATGCTAAAACGCATCCGTATATTTCAACCGGCCTCAAAGACAACAAGTTCGGTGTCGCTTACGAAGACGCACTGGACTGCTATCGTACCGCTGCATCGTTGCCGCATATCAATGTCAGCGGCATCGACTGTCATATTGGTTCACAATTATTGGACGATGCACCGTTGCTGGAGGCGTTGGATAAGGTTATCGAACTGGTAGATCAACTGGCGAGTGAAAACATAGCGCTGCATCATCTGGATATTGGTGGCGGCATCGGGATTACCTACGATGACGAAAAGCCGGTGGCGGTGAGCGCCTATCTTGGGCGCTTGTTTGCACGCATTGACGCCTGGCGTGAAGAAAAATATCAAGGTATTCCGTTAAAAGTGTTGTTTGAACCCGGCCGTTCCATTGTTGGTAACGCAGGCGTTTTACTCACCGAAGTGCAATATCTAAAATATGGTGCCAGCAAGAATTTTGCCGTAGTTGATGCTGCCATGAACGATTTGATGCGCCCGGCGATGTATGAAGCATGGCATGGCGTACAAGCGGTGCTTGAGTGCAACGTTGACGCCGCCAGTCACACCTATGACGTCGTGGGACCAATTTGTGAGTCAGGCGACTGGCTGGCCCGCGAACGCGTCCTGGCGGTCAGCCAGGGTGACTTGCTGGCATTCCAGTCCGCTGGGGCCTACGGCATGACGATGGCTTCTAACTACAATACCCGGGGACGCGCCGCCGAAGTGATGGTAGACGGCGACAACCAGTATCTGGTCCGCAAACGGGAAGAGACATCTGACTTGTTTGCGTTGGAATCAATGCTGCCTTAAGTCTCCGGGCAATCGCCATTGTTGATGTGAAAAGGGCACGATGCAGGATTACATACCTGTATTGTGCCCTTTTTGCGTTGGTGCGCGATATTGTCAGTTTTTAGCCTGTGCGTGGCCAGAGCGATGCGACAGTGCGGCAAGCTCCTGGCGCTATGTCGGCTGGCGTTTTTGGACGACGGCAGACTGGCGAATGCCAGTTTCCCTTTTTTGTTTGAGATACCAGTACACCCGCAACAACAATAGAATAGCGACTATGGTGCCAAATATGATTGGTTTTTCAAAGTTGTGCTTGCCTGCACGCATCCACCAAAAATGCAGCATCCCTAACATCACTATGCCGTACACGGTGCGATGCAGCCATTGCCAGCGCTTGCCACCCAACCGTTTGATCATGCCGTTGGTACTGGTGACAGCCAATGGGATCAGCAAGACAAATGCGATAAATCCCACGGTAATAAATGGTCGCTTGTAGACGTCTTTGAGCATCTCTGTGATATCAAAGAAATGATCGAACCAGAGAAAAGTAGTGAAGTGAGAAGCCGCATAAAAGAAGGCGAACAAACCCAGCATGCGGCGCAATTTGATCAACCAGTTCCAGCCGGTGAAGCGTCGCAATGGGGTTACGGCCAATGTGATGCACAAGAAATAAAGGGTCCAGTCGCCGGTACTGCGCGTGATGAATTCAATTGGGTTCGCACCGAGTTGGTCGATGAATGCGTAGACCACCAGCCGTATGAATGGCAATAAGGCCAACGCAAATAATGTGGCCTTCAGGAGGCGAAATTGCTTGGGATTGGGATTAATCATGTTCCACTTTCAGAATCCGGGGGAGTGGCGATGTTTTCGTTAATGGGGCGGGAAGTAGGGCGATCGGAGTGCTGCAAGGCGCCGCTGCCACGCCAAAGTGCGCACCTTAACGGGCATGCTTTCACCGCTGTCGTCCCTCAATTTCCTAGAAATATTTCTTTAGATCCATCCCGGTATAAAGCGATGCAACGTCGTTATAACCATTGAACATCAGCGTCTTACGCTTCTTGGTAAAAAATCCATCTTCGCCGATCCGGCGCTCGGTAGCTTGCGACCAGCGCGGGTGATCTACGGTAGGGTTCACATTGGAATAAAAGCCATATTCGTTGGCTGCGGTGAGGTTCCACGCGGTTTTCGGCTGCTCTTTTAAAAACCGAATCTTGACAATCGACTTGGCTGACTTAAAACCATATTTCCAAGGCACAACCATACGCACCGGTGCCCCATTCTGATTCGGGAGTACTTCGCCATACATGCCGAAGGTGAGCAGCGCCAGCGGATGCATTGCCTCGTCCATGCGCAGGCCTTCGACATACGGCCATTCCAGCACCGGACTATTCAAGCCGGGCATTTGCTTTTTATCCGCCAGCGTTGTGAACTCGATATATTTAGCGTTACCGGTCGGCTCAACTTTCTTGATCAATGCGGAGAGCGAGTACCCTTCCCACGGAATGACCATTGACCAGCCCTCAACGCAACGCAGGCGGTAAATTCGCTGTTCCATCGGGGCTAACTTCATCAAGCTATCGAGATCAAGCGTCATTGGTTTCTTGACTTCCCCTTCGATCGATACGGTCCACGGTCTGGTTTTAAGCGTTCCCGCGTTTTGCGCCGGTTCCGCCTTGTCGGTGCCGAACTCATAATAATTATTATAAGTGGTCGCGTCTTTATAAGGCGTCGTTTTATCTGTCATCAGATAAACAGGATTCTGTTTTCCCAAAAGTTTTTGCGCGGCCGCGTTTTGCGCAAATGCCTGCTGCGAGGCCAGTTCCAGCATCGATCCGGTAGCGATTGAACCGACGGCTAACTGGCGAATAAAATGTCGACGCGACTCAAATATGGCGCGTGGCGTGATTTCAGACGGTTGTGGAATCTCGATAATATTTTGGCTGCGACGAATCAACATGTAAATCTCCGGTGAAGATTGGTGAGACATTATGGCTGGGTTACCCTGGCGAACCCGACGTGTGACTGTACAAGGTTACCTTAACTGGCGGTGTTTGATTACTACCCTTACAGGCCATCCTTACTGCCCGCTCGTGCTTATCAGCATGAATACGTGCTATAGACGTTGGTCGACCAGCCTCGACATACCTTACATTCTCCCTGCTTTATACGCAATTTTTCACGTTTTAGATGCAGATTGAAGTCGGGAAGACGGACGTGATAGCTCTACGAAATAAATGCAATAACCATGAGAATTTCCGAATGGAAAGATTGAGTCCTTATCGGACGATGCGATCGTGACCAAGGTAGTCATATAAATCTGCAAGGCGGGCAATGATGGTTGCTTGTGCCGGCATGCCCGGCTCGACCTCGCCGGTTTGCAACGCAAACACGCGCATGCCTGCGGCCACTCCAGCCAGCGCACCGGGAACGCTATCCTCTACCACCGCACAGCGCGAAGGATGCACGCCCATCTTCCCGGCAGCGTGCAGAAATAAATCCGGTTCCGGTTTCCAAACGCCTAATTCGTAAGCACTAAAAATGCGCCGTTCAAAGTAAGGCAATAAACCGGTTACACCTAGACATAACTCAATTTTGTCACGCGGGCCGTTGGAGGCTAGACAGAACGGTATTTGCAGGGACTGCACCAGTTTCAGGGCGCCCTCAATCGGCTGCAAACGTTCCCGAAATAAAACCGCGGTACGCTCCCGCAACGTTAGCGTAAACGATTTCGGCAAGGCCGCGCCACCCATCTGCTCCATCGCCAGCACCCAATCAGCCATTTTGCCGCCTTTGAAGCGCTCCATGATCTCGGTGACCGTTAGCGCTACACCATATTCGGCAGCATAGTCCACCATTGCCTCGGCGGCGAGTAGTTCGCTGTCCACTAACGTACCATCAGAATCGAAAATAACCAGATCGATGCCCGCGTTTTTCAGTGACGTTTCCAGCGATGCAGCGTCAGTATTAGCGTTGATAGCAGTGTTGTCAGACAATTCCGGTCATCCTGTTATAGCTCGCCGTAAGAGTGCAGTCCAGACAGGAACATGTTTACGCCGAGGAATGCAAAGGTGGTTACCAGCAGGCCTATTAACGCCCACCATGCGGCTACGCGCCCGCGAAGGCCCTTCATTAAACGCATATGTAACCAGGCAGCGTAGTTAAGCCAAACGATCAGCGCCCAGGTTTCTTTCGGATCCCATGACCAATATCCACCCCACGCTTCAGCGGCCCATAGGGCCCCAAGTATTGTGGCGATGGTAAAGAAAGTAAAACCTACCGCTATCGCCTTGTACATCACGTCGTCGAGCACTTCCAGCGTTGGCAAACGGTCAACCAGATAGCCGCTGGACTTTAACAAGTACGCCATCGCGACCATTGCCGACATAGAAAAAGTGCCATAACCGATGAAATTGGCCGGTACGTGAATTTTCATCCACCAGCTTTGCAATGCGGGCACCAGCGGCTGGATTTCAGCCGCATCGCGGGCAACGGTATACCAGAACAAAAAGCCAACAGCCGCAGATATCACGAGCATCACAAAAGGCCCAAGTTGCCGGGTGCCGTAGCGTTGTTCGTAATACAAATAAAACAATGCCGTTATCAAGCTGAACAGAATGAAGACTTCATACAGGTTGGAAATAGGTATATGACCGATATCCGCACCAATTAAATACGATTCATACCAGCGGACCAGCATGCCGGTGAAGCCCAAAACTACCGCGGCCCAACACAGTTTGGAGCCAACCGTCGAGCCGAAATCCGAGCGCGCAATCAAGCCTATCCAGTAGAAAAAAGTCGATAGAAAGAATAAAGTCCCCATCCACAAAATCGCGGACTGGCTGGAAAGGATGTATTTAAGGAAGAATTTCTTATTTGCCATGTCCAGCACGCCGCCGTACATCGCAATCCCCGACAGTGCCAGCACCGCCAAAAGCGGCATCAACCAGCGCACCGACTTCCAGTTCCAGCCGACTAGTGCGAACGTTGGCGCGGCCAGTAACAAAATGCCTTTTTCGTAATAATCCATGTGCGTGCCATAACGGCCCAGCGCAAATAGCGATCCCGCCACCAACGCAAAGGCGAACAGCCAGTCAGCCACCGACAATCGCTTAAAAAAGCCATCTGGGGGGGTGTATGTTTGAGTCAATTCCATCATTATCTCCGAATTATTTTTTATACCGCGCAACTAGCATACATTTAACTGAACACTGTGTTTGCCGTGACCCGCGTACTTCCGCTGGCACCACGGCAAGGCATTACAACGAGGAAACCTAACTTTCTGGTTGCATTAAATGTGTTTTCATCACGTCAAATTCTTTTTCAAAGTCCAACGTCTTGCGTTGCGTACTCATGGCCATCAATATATGCGACTGCCCTTCCGTCTGACTATCAGGACGTATCCATACCCATAAGCGACGTTCCCGTATATACAACATAGAGAACACGCCCAGCACCAGAAACAGGCAGCCCAGATAAACCACCTTTTTTCCCGGTGAACGGGTGATCTGGAAGACCGAGGCCTTGATCTCGTCGAAACCGGTTAGTTGCAGATATACCGGTGCATTATAGAAGGTTGCGTCGGACAGTGCATTGCTGCTCAACTGTAAGAAACGGGTGTTCTTTTCGTCCACAGGCATATCCTTCAAACCATCCGTTTCGCGGGCTATCTGCCACAGATCCCACAGACTGCCGTTCAGGATTTTCATGAAAATGTCGGCAGCCTTTTCCTGTTCCTGCGCCGGTATCCGTTCCAGAAATTTGGATATCGCCATATAACCCGCCTGCTGACCATCGCCTGCAAACAAAAACAATCCGCGCAATGCCGATTGTTCTAACTGGTTACGTAAGGTGGCCATATCAGTGCGATTTTCAGGAATCGCGCGCCGCGCATAACGTTGGGCGGCAAGTTTTCGCATATCCGGGTTCATCAGGGCCGAACGCATCCGCATCCACTCATCTACCGAATCGTTTTCGTCAGCGGGGATCCGCAGATATCGGAACGGCTCATCAGGCACATCCCGCACACCCGCCAGGAATACATAATCTTTATCAACCTTCACCGGCTGCATATAGTTGCTGAACTCGCGCGCCTGTCCGTTTTTGTCGCGCAATTTGTATTGCACGCTTGGGCCAACGTTTTTTAGTTCTTTTACATTTTGGCTTTTAGCGCCAGAACCCATGTGCTTAGTCAGGTCATCTGACAGCTTTTGACCTCTGGTTTTGGTGACAGCCCGTAAGTCTTGTCCCGATTGCGCCATATTTTCCACATTGAACGGCCGAAATCCGGTCCACTCAATCGTGTACGCATTATTAGGACCGGCAGTCAGCGGCGTAGTTCCATTGACCACCCCGGCCACGGGAGAGGTCGCCTTGGCATCGCCAAGCATAGGAAAAGCGATAAGCCGCAGCTTACTGCCACCGTCTTCAAAACTGGATTGATAAATTGATACGCCTTTATAAATCAGCGGCTGATTGACTTTGACGGTTGAGGTGATGGTTTCACCGGTGGCGTTGTCTCGCAATACCACATCGCTGGCGAACAATTTCGGCATTCCGGTGCTGTAATAATCGATCACGAAACGTTTGAGTTGCAGCGTAAAAGGTAAATCTTGAATCAATACACCATTTTGCTGCGGAATAATGGCCGTGCTGCTAGCAGAACCTTCGGGGATCATCGTGTTACCGCGGAAGGTCGGATTGCCCAGTCCTAAACGATGTTCCGGGCCAATCTCGGCAATGACACCGGTACCGGTAAATGGGGTTTTATTGAAAATTAATTTTTGCGCCCGAATAGGCAGGTCAGAGTCCAGTAATCCGCCAATACAGATGATCACAATGGCGCTGTGGGCAAATATATAGCCCCATTTGTTCGCAGCACCTTGCTTAGCCGTTATTAACAAAGCATCATTCTTTTGAACGACTTTGGTTTTATACCCCTTTGCAGCGATACGCGCCAATAACTGCTGTGTGAGCGTCGCCGGAATTACCGCAGCGCTCCATTCTGCTTTATGGTGAAAATTACGGAGCGACTGTTCGCGGACGTTTTCTTTCCAGCTTCGCATGTCTTTCAACATTTTAGGGCCGTTGCGGCTAATGCAAAGCGACGTCGACAGCACCAAAAATCCCATGATTAGCAGAAACCACCAAGTCGAATAGACCGCGTATAACCCAAGTTTGGCAAACACGTCGAACCAGAACGGCCCGAACTGGTTGACGTAATTTGGCATCGGCTCGTTTTGCTTGAGCACGGTCCCAATAATGGAGGCGATTGCAATGAGCGTCAGCATGCTAATGGCAAAACGCATTGACGACACCAGCTCTACCGCCTCGGCCAGCCAGCGATGTCTGGTTTTCAGCTCTATACCCCCGGTGCGCGGTGGTTCGTCAAAGCCTGCCGTAGTTTTATTGCTGGTGCTCATATGCCGTTGCTCTTTTAAAAAGAAAAAGGGGACAGCCTTCGCCGTCCCCCTAAATTCGCGAATCCAGTAGTCAGTATTACTTCAGGCCTGCAATGTAGTCTGCAACTGCTTTGATCTCATCATCCGACATGCGCTTGGAAATTGTCATCATTTGCGGGCTATTCTTGCGCACGCCACTACGGAAATTGGTCAACTCAGCGACAGTGTAATCCTGATGCTGTCCGCCGATACGCGGGAACTGATTAGGAATACCAGAACCTCCCGGACCATGACAAGCGGCGCAAGCAGGAATGTTCTTTTCTGCTACACCGGCGCGGAATATCTTTTTACCCAAGTCGAGCGTGTCTTTATTTTTAGCGGCACCCGGCTTCGCTTTTTGCACGTCCAGATAAGCGGCGATATTTTTCATTTCATCATCGGTCAACGCTTTTGCAAACATTGTCATGATCGGATTATTACGGTCAGGACCCTGAAAATCTTTCAGTTGCTTGTAAATATAGGCCGCGTGCTGTCCGCCCAATTTAGGGTTTTGAGTAATAGAGGAGGCCCCCGCCGCTCCGTGGCATGAAATACAGGCCGCAATATTGCGCGTCGCATCGCCATTGGTATATAACGCCTCGCCTTTGGCAAGATCGGGTTTAGGTGCCGCTGCCGCTGCCGGTGCGTCTGCTGCATAAGCAAAAGACGACAAAGCCAGCATGGAAATAAATAAGTACTTCAAAACGGATAGAAACGCACGGTTCATTCAAACACCCTGAGACTTTATAATTAAACTTGACAATATATTCTGCCCAGACGGGGAGTAAATATTGCTGCTATGGCTTTTTGCGGCTATCACTGTTGCTACGATTGGTGAACGCATTGAAGCTTACACTCCTGCCAACCTTCCTACGGACGTTATTAATAATGACAATGCCAATATTGCTTCGTATAAGCTATTGCGTGCGCCGGTTGCAACAATGATGCGCTTCCGCATCGCGCCTACATCGCACGTATATCGCACGTATATCACGCACATTCACGCACATTTCGCCAAATTACGCACAATTAATCGTGGATAATTGGTGCCATGCGTACGCAGATTGAAGTCCGCCTGGCATTCGATACAGCCAATTCAGCATTACACAACCCCTTATTGTACAATAGCTTTCCGGCATTTTCGCCGCCTATACCGCATTTTCTGCTCATTCCATGTCTCTACTCTGGCAAGCCCGTTTTTTTACTACGGTAAATCACCTCCGTGATTTACCCACTCTCCAAGTCCCTGAGATCGCCTTTGCCGGTCGCTCCAACGCAGGCAAATCAACCGCAATCAATTTATTGTGTAATCAGAAGAAGCTCGCTTTTGCCTCCAAAACACCCGGACGCACCCAGCACATTAATTATTTTTCCATCGGTGGCGCCCAGGTTGGGCAACATCGTAAAGACGTTACCAAAGTCGATGAAATCCGCGCGATGCTGGTCGATCTGCCAGGTTATGGCTATGCCCAGGTCTCAGGATCGGCCAAGCTACATTGGCAAGAACTGCTAGGCGATTACGTCCGCCGCCGGTCACAACTGGCCGCACTGGTGCTGATCGTCGACTCTCGCCGCCCTTTTACGGATCTGGATGTGCAAATGATTGAATGGTTTGCGCCTACCGGCAAACCGATCCATTGCATCCTTAGTAAGGTGGATAAACTGAACCGCAACGACGCGACCAACGCGTTGCGCCAGGCGCATACTTTCCTTGGCAGTTACGTTGATGAAAATAACCAGCCATTACCGTTCACGGCGCAATTATTTTCGGCTCTGAAACGCACGGGCGTGGATGAGGCTAATCAGCGCATTCTTGAGTTAGCTGGCCTGGTGGGCAGCGCGGAGGCGGGCGAAGAGTCTGACGTTGATACGGCGGATGAGTCCATCTCACATTCTGGATCACATACCAAGTCACAATCCAATAATGAAGCGCACAGCGCCGATGACGAGTAACCGTTAAAAATCAGGTGTTGATAAGTAGTCGCTATTTGACCTCCGTAGCACGTTGATAACACCGCAAAGATGCCGTCAATTTGCGCCGGGGAAACACCGTACGGAAATAAAAAAGCCCTGAAGAAAGGGGAGGATCTTCAGGGCAGAATGCCTTATCACTAAAAGCGACATGGCCCCGCTCAGGGAGGGAAGCGGGAGGTGAATAATGCACCTATCGTTAGGAGAGCATTTCCCTTGGAAAGTTCAAGACTTTTAATATTTTTTTGCCTTTTTTGGTTCCCCTTCCAACCAATCTATCGAGGCCTAACCACGCGATCACCCTAATCCTGGAACCGATATGTCAAATAAGCCTAAAGCCACCTCATCGATTGCTCCTTTTCCTGCATTACGCATGCGCCGTATGCGCAAGGATGCCTTTTCCCGCGCGATGATGCGCGAAAATACCGTCACAGTTTGTGACTTGATTTATCCGGTCTTCGTCGTAGAAGGTACTGATCACCGTGAAAAAGTTGCGTCGATGCCGGGCGTTGAGCGCCTGTCCATCGATCTGCTTCTGCTGGTGGCCGGTGAGTGTGTCGAGCTCGGCATTCCGGTCATCGCGCTATTTCCGGTCATCAATCCTGCCTTAAAAACACCTGACGGTATTGAGGCGACTAATTCCGAAGGGTTGATTCCGCGGGCTATCCGCGCGCTCAAACAACGTTTTCCTGAACTGGGAGTGCTCACCGACGTTGCCCTCGATCCATATACCAGTCATGGTCAGGATGGCGTCATGAACGCAGATGGTTACGTGCTCAACGATGAGACCTGCATCCTGCTGGTGAAGCAAGCGCTTACTCAGGCGGATGCTGGCGTAGACATTGTGGCGCCGTCAGACATGATGGATGGCCGTATCGGTGCTATCAGACACGCGCTGGAAGCGCATAATCACATCCACACCCGCATCATGGCTTATTCTGCCAAGTATGCGTCCGCGTTTTATGGTCCGTTCAGGGATGCAGTAGGGTCGGCAGCCAATCTAGGTAAAAGCAGCAAAAACACCTATCAAATGGACCCTGCCAACAGCGATGAAGCATTGCGTGAAGTCGCGCTGGATCTCGCCGAAGGTGCGGATATGGTGATGGTGAAACCGGGTATGCCGTATCTGGATATCGTGCGTCGCGTCAAAGATGAATTCAACGTGCCGACCTTTGCGTATCAGGTCAGCGGTGAATATGCAATGATCAAGGCAGCCGCTCAAAATGGCTGGCTGGACCACGACAAAGCGATGATGGAAGCAATGATGGCGTTTAAACGCGCTGGAGCCGATGGCGTGTTGACGTACTTTGCGCTGGATATTGCACGCCACTTGCACAAAAACTAAGCTAACGGGGGTGAGCTGGTGCAATTTACCGCCACCCCGTAGCATTAAAAAGTCTGGCTTTTACCAGAGGGTAGGGATTTTTTATTTACCAGTAGCAGAACGGCCGCGATGGACAAGCAGTCGACATTAACAAACTTTTTGTTAGCGTTAATCGGTGCACCAACCTCGGCCAGACAACATCATGGCCACTAAAATTTTTTCTAAAGTGCAGCGCTTCTTCTCCCTCATTTTTCGCCCAGTTAAGCACCACCACACCACCCAACTATGGATATATTTTTAATAGGTGCCACGCAGGTTACCCAGACCAACGACCTGCCGGGAACCGTCCCGGCTGAGGGTTTCTTGTGGATAGACGCCACTCATGAAGAAGTCACCGCAGACCCTGAAGGCTGGCGCGATCTGATCGCTTGCGCTACCGGCACGCACATTTACGATCCCCATTTAAAGGATGCGGTTAATCCACTGCATCCGTCTTATTTTGACTCGACGCAGGACTACGGCATGGTGGTGTTCCGCAAGCTATCGCTGCATGGCACAGACTATAGCGACTCGGCAGCCATCCCCACTGGCGATGAACCACTTAGCCCGACACCGAACGGAAGCAAGCGTGCGGTACCGGCGGCGCTCAGTAACCTGACTACCCAGCCGATCACATTTTTTATTCTTGAGAATGCACTGGTGACCGTGCATGAACATCAAAGCCGCACAATTAACGCAACGCGCAACCGTCTGCTGGATTATGCCAGCAAAGGTAATAAAGCCCTGCATAACAACCGTCTGCCAGCCTCGCCGGAAGATCTGATGCTGCGGCTACTGAATGCGATGGTCGATAAATATCTGGAACTACGGCAACCGCTTACCAACCAACTGGATCGCTGGCAACGTGCGTTACTAGATCCGGGCCGACCATTCAAGGACTGGCTAACATTGCTCGATGCGCGGATTGAATTGCGAAAACTAGAGAGTTTGTGCGAAGAACAGCATGACGCTATTCAAGAGTTGCGGGATTATTTTGTGGACATGGACGATGACGGCGATGGCGCAACCATCAGTCGTACCCGCGACCTTTTGCTAGTGCGCGTCAACGACATCATGGAGCATATTAATCGCGTACTGAATCACGCCAGACGGCTTGAATCCTCGATCGAATCTGCCGTGCAAATTCACTTTTCCGCGGTCGCCCACAGAACCAACGAAGTTATGCGTACCTTGACAGTAATCACTGCGCTGTTTATGCCGCTTACGTTAATTACCGGCATTTTTGGTATGAATTTTGCGGTAATGCCTCTACTGCAAAACAAGACCGGATTTTGGCTCACGATGCTCTCCATGGTCCTGATCGTCGTGGGAATGCTGGCGTTCTTTCGGCGCCGTCGTTATCTGGAAACTCCGCCCTCGGAGCGGCGTTAATTAAGCTAGTCCCTTCACGCTCTCTGCAGCGATTAAATTCGCAGTCCAAAAAAAATCCTCAACCAAATTGGTGTGAGGATTTTTTTATGGAACCGAACCGGATCCCGTTTATTTATTAGGCTGCGGCGTCAGGCGCAAATACGGCCGTATCGCTTTGTAGCCTTTCGGAAATTTCTCCCGGATAATTTCTTCATCCTGTAACGACGGCACGATCACCACATCCTCTCCGTCTTTCCAATTAACAGGCGTCGCCACTGAATGATTGTCAGTCAATTGCAGCGAATCAATCACTCGTAAAATTTCATCGAAATTACGCCCTGTGCTGGCCGGATAGGTGATGATCAGGCGCACTTTTTTAGCGGGATCAATCACCAATAAAGAGCGCACGGTAGCAGTGGCGCTGGCGTTCGGATGAATGAAGCCATACAACTCGGACACTTTGCGATCCTCATCCGCGATAATAGGAAAATCGACGATGGTATCTTGCGTTTCGTTAATGTCCTTGATCCATTCCAGATGCTTATTGACCGGATCAACGGAGAGCGCAATAACCTTCACGCCCCGCTGCTCAAATTGCGATTTGAGTTTGGAAGTCAACCCTAATTCGGTGGTGCACACGGGAGTGAAATCGGAAGGATGAGAAAAGAGTACCACCCACGAATCACCCACCCAGTCGTAAAATTTGATCGGGCCCAGTGAAGACTCTTGCTCAAAGTCAGGGGCAACGTCACCAAGACGTAAGGTCATGTCATTCTCCTTTATACAAACGGTTACCAGACGGATACATGCGTTTGAATCGGCAGAGCGAGGAAGATTCATCAAAAAAACAGTGCACAGTGGCGCTAATTTTTCGTTCCTCACTTCGCTACATCTAAAACTATAATCCCATCGTCAGAATTAGCAAACGATTGTTATCGACTATACAAATAACTTAACTCTATAATTAATATACCGGTTGGTCCGAGAATATTGATACGTAAAATCACATATGGATTCGTCTAAAACCGCATCACGCCAAGCATAAAGGCTGTTGCAGTTGAATTTGACTTACCCCGTCATAGGCGTTGCCGCTTGTTTCGGCTGTCAGTCGGGAATTGTCGGAATACATGTCTGAGGCGAAGGCGAGTTGGTATTTCGACCCGACTGATAGTCGAAATAATTGGGGACCCGCCAACGGCGGGCAACGCCTCTGCGGTCGCCTTCTTTTTGGATACTCTTTTCTGCGGGGGCGCCTAGCCGAAGCAAGAAAAAGTGACTTGGTGCAGGGCCGCCCCGACTAGCACCCACGGAGTACAAACCGTTTTAGTTAGCGAACAATCGCACCATCGCGATTACAGGATGCAAAAATCTATCTCAATAAATCCACAGTCAACACGACCTAATCCTAAACAACTAATCTTACCGCCCCCATCCAATACGAAAGTTAAAAATCCCGCAAATTTACGATCGCTTATCCAACACCGCCAACGACCGCGTAAATTTATCCGCATTCTGAAACCCAATAACTCTCCCCCCCGCCAATTTCTTTCCTTGATGATCAAACAAAATGATCCCCGGCGGACCGAATAAGTTAAAACGCTTAAGCATGGCTTTGTCATCAGCGTTGTTGGCAGTCACATCAATTTGCAGCAACACGATATTATCGAACTGCGCTTTTACCCGCGGATCGGTAAACGTAAATTTTTCCATTTCTTTACACGACACACACCAGTCAGCATAAAAATCCAGCAGCGCAGCTTTACCATTTGTTTGCGCCAGCGCTGCATCCAGTTCCGCAACCGATTTGACTCTGACAAACTCGGCATGCGTAGATTGCCTAGATTGCGCGACGCCCAGATGCCCAAGCGGCATCAACACATCGCGCCCGCCAGTTGCCACGCTGACCAACTGCAACAGACCCAGCGTCGCAAACACCAGCCCGGCGGCCTTGGAAACCCAACTGGTAGAGGCGTGCCACAGCAAATAAGCACCATAACCAACGCCCAACGCTACCCAACATAAAATCTGCACCGCAGCCGGAATCACCGGAGCAATCATCCACACTGCAACGCCCAGCATCAATACGCCGAAGAAGCGCTTCACCGACTCCATCCACGCACCAGCGCGCGGTAACAATGCGCCTGCGGAAATACCGACCAACAATAACGGCACACTCATCCCGATGGCCATGGCAAACAACGCACTGCCACCAATTACCACGTTACGGCTCTGACTGATGTACACCAATGCCCCTGCGAGCGGCGCAGCCACGCACGGCCCGACGATCAGCGCCGACAGTGCGCCCATCACAAATACACCGGCCAGTTTGCCTGCCGATTGCTTATCCGATGCTTGCGACAATCTGGTTTGCATCGATCCCGGTAATTGCAGTTGATAGACGCCGAACATGGATAACGACATCAGCACCATCAGCAGTGCGAATGCTGACAACACCCAAGCATTCTGTAGTGCGGCAGACAACCCCTCTCCAGCGAGTCCGGCTGCAACGCCCAGCGCGGTATAAACCAGCGCCATTCCCATCACGTACGCAATCGACAGGATGAACGCACGACGCCGCTTAACCAGCGCGCCTTCCCCGACGATAATGGATGACAAAATCGGTACCATGGGCAACACGCATGGCGTGAACGATAGTCCCAGCCCCAATAACAAAAACAGCGGCATGATGACAAGCAGCTTACCGCCTTTTAATGATGATTCTATGTGCCCGACATCCGAATCGGTGGCAGGATCTGACCCAGATGCGCTAACATCGGCAACTGCAGTATCAGGCGTTACCGCCGCGCTGGACTGTTGCGTTCCGGTTGCGTTGGGGCGATTGGGACTATCAATCGCAGGGCCGGCGCCCTTGGCCGCCGCTATCGCACTCATTAGTCCCCCGCCTCCGATAGCGCCATCAGGCGACAGGCTAATGCGATGCTCCATTGGAGGATAACAAAGGCCCTTGTCGGCGCAGCCCTGCCCCGCTACGATCAGCGTGAACACCTTGGCTGCCTCAACGGGAATGTGGATCGTGACGCTGTGGTGATAGGTCTCTACATTCTTTTGAAAAGTCTGGTCGAATTTGATAACACCGGCGGGTATCTTGGGTTCTCCCAACGTCGCACCGTCGGCTTTAAAACTGAAACGCTCACGATACATATAATAACCGTCCGCAATCGCATACGTTACTTCTGCAGTTTTTGGGTCAGCCATCCGGGCGGAAAATTTAAACGCCACTTCTGGCGCCAGATAATCCTCATCGGCATGTGCAGATGACGTCGATAACGCCATCGATAACGTCATTAAGGTCAGCAAGACAACAAACACGACGCGCGATTTGAAGCAGTTAAACATTCAGTTCCTTTTTTGTTGCTGCGCCGATCCAGTCAAGATAAGCCGGGAGGCCCTTTACCACCGGTATCGCAATAATTTCCGGCAGGTCGTAAGGATGAGCCGCTTGAACAAAAGCCTCAAGCTCGCTATAACGGTCCACCGTGGTCTTGATCACCATCGCCACTTCATCCGCGTGCTCGATCACGCCACGCCAAAGATAGATGGAATGTACTAGCGGCAAGATATTGACACATGCCGCCAATTTACGTTCCACAAGTTGCTGCGCTAACGCGTTGGCGCCGACGGCATCCGGCATGGTGGTCATCACTAATATCGGTTCGGGCATGATTACCTCTTTAGACTTTTGCCTGCACGCTGGATTCGGGTCTCACTTTTGCCGCGCAGACGAGATTTAATGCGAAATCTCTCTCAGAACAATGTCGAACCCTTCCTGATCTTAAGACAATTTTGCATTTTCTGCGCTGTAGACTCCAAATCGCCGAATTCACTCCGGCTTCAGCTATTTTTTATAGCAAACGTCGGCGGGTCAGAACCACCGCGGCGTAAAATCCCACACAACAATACGCAATCAAAATGGCGAGATCAGTGAGCGGCGCAACCGGCCAGGTTCCCAATAAAAGTGGTCGTACCAGATTGACAGCCGCGTTCAAGGGCAATATATGCGCAACAATTTGCAGCCACGAAGGCAACTGCGCCGAAGGATAATAAACGCCGGACAGAAAAATCATGGGCGTCAGCACCAACGTAAAATAATAAGTAAAGAAGTCGTAACCTTTTGCCAGGGCATTAAAAACCAGCCCCAGTGAGCCAAAAGTCATCCCAATCAAGAACAACAAGGGCAACACCAGCAATGTGTGCGGATGCAGGCCTATACCCAGACAAAACATTACCAGAAGTATCGCCACGCCAGAGAAAATCGACTTGGTTGCCGCCCATAACATTTCAGCCAATATCACGTCATCCAACGCCAGAGGCGCGTTCAACAACGCATCCCAGGTCTTTTGCACATGCATGCGCGAAAAAGCCGAATATAACGCCTCGAAAGAAGCCGCCCACATGATCGACATGCAGATGGAGCCGGACGCCAGATAATGTATGTAAGGAATACCATCGACTTGTTTTAACAGACTACCGAGCCCGTAACCAAACGCCAGTAAAGTGATGAGCGGGTCGGCGATGTTGCCCAATACACTGGCGACGGCCAGTTTTTTCCACACCAGGAAATTTCGCTGCCAGATAGGCTGGAACCGCCTGGAAAATTCAGGTAGTGCGTAGATATTCATATTAATCCCGCATTTCACGGCCAGTGAGTTTTAAAAACAAATCTTCAAGGTTCGCAGGTCGGTGAATATAGCGTACGCCTTGCGCCCCTTGCAGGTCGCGCACCAAAGCCTGTGCATCGTTGGTGTAACAGAATAACGTCTCGCCACTGACCTCGATCCGTGCGGGTTGTTTGGGGCCTTTTTTATTCAGCCAGTCTTTGGCGTTATCGCCGTAAATTTCTACGACTTCGGATTCAATGTGCTGCGCGATCAAATCGCGCGGCGAACCTTCCGCTATCATTTTGCCGTGATCGACGACCGCGAGACGGTCACATAAGCGCTCAGCTTCGTCCATAAAATGCGTCGTCAATAAGATCGTCTTACCTTGGCTAAGCAAGGTCTTCAGGCGCTCCCAGATCATATGGCGGGCCTGTGGATCAAGGCCTGTGGTCGGCTCATCCATAAAGATCAAATCCGGATCATTAACCAATGAGCGGGCCAAGGTTAAGCGTCGCCGCATGCCGCCAGATAACTCGTTAATGCGAGCATGCTGCTTGGCTGCCAGATTGGCAAACTCCAGCAACTTTGGAATGCGGGTGTTAATTACGTCGTCCGGTATGCCAAAATAACGACCAAATACCAGAAGATTCTCTGACACCGTGAAGTCAGGATCAAGGTTATCCCCTTGGGGCACAACGCCGACCCGTAAGCGAGCCAATCGCGCGTCGCCGGGGACCGCATGACCAGCCAGGAGAATTTGCCCGCTATCGGGCGTTGTCAGGCCGAGACACAAACGTAACGTCGTAGTCTTGCCTGCACCATTTGGCCCCAGCAATCCGTAGCATTCACCCTTCCGTAACGCGAATGACAAACCATCGATAACGATGGTCTTTGCCCCTTTGTTTCCATAGGATTTACGCAGGTCGGTAACATTTAAGATAGACGTATCGGACTTCAGAGACATAAATGCTCACTTTAACTAAATTTAAACTTACGTAAAACCGGGTCCGCGACGTCATGCCCTCATTACCACCTGCGCGGGCGGCAAGCGTAGCCGATAACGTGGGCCGACCAATATGTGCGTCGGGAGGGCTGGCAGGCCCCTTGCGGGACCGATTTGCGTTAGCCATGCATGAAACCGCGTGGCATCAGTAAGCAGTTTATTAACGGACAACTGCGTTCCATCTCAAACTGATCAATCAACAGCGAATCGTTTGGGCCACATCGCGTACAGCCCGAAACAACTTCTAGCTTTGAAACCGTCCGGGGTGTTGCCGTCATTGAATAAAGGCGAACTATTTTGCACTTTGCGATAAATCCTGAAAATGCAAAAAAGCCAGGCAATGCCTGGCTTTCGATTTTAACGCAAAGCGTTATTGGTAACTTGAGACGTATTAGTCTGCAGTCGGTACTTCAGCATCGTCGCTAACTTCCGGACGATCCATCAATTCGATGAAAGCCATTGGTGCATTATCACCAACACGGAAACCCATTTTCAGGATGCGCAGGTAGCCGCCATTACGATTTGCGTAACGTGGGCCGAGTTCAGCAAACAATTTCAACACCATTTCGCGGTCACGCAGACGGGCGAAAGCCAGACGTTTGTTAGCTAGTGTATCGGTCTTGCCCAATGTCAGAATCGGTTCAATAACGCGACGCAGTTCTTTAGCTTTTGGCAATGTGGTTTTGATTGCTTCGTGACGCAGCAATGACACAGTCATGTTGCGCAACATAGCCAGACGATGGGAAGAGGTACGATTTAATTTACGAAGACCGTGACGATGACGCATGATAATTCCTTTTCAGTTTTGAGTGTATATCCAGCTCTTCGATCAATAAGGCAGTTTTGCTTTATCGCGGGCCGGTTAAGACGAGTTAACAACGACTTGGTTAAAATAACCAAAAAATGTCAACAGGGGCGAGATTTTACATCGCCCGCGTTGAAACGACAAATATTACTTTTCCAGCCCGGCAGGCGGCCAGTTTTCAAGCTTCATACCCAACGTCAGACCACGGGATGCAAGCACTTCTTTGATTTCATTCAAAGATTTACGACCCAGATTTGGCGTCTTCAACAGTTCATTTTCGCTACGCTGGATCAAGTCGCCAATGTAGTAAATGTTTTCTGCTTTCAGGCAATTTGCCGAACGTACTGTCAGCTCCAGATCATCGACCGGACGCAACAGGATAGGATCGACTTGTGGTGCACGCGATGGCGCTTCAGCCGCAGCCTCGGTGCCTTCCAGCGCAGCAAACACATTCAACTGATCAACCAATACGCGCGCCGACTGACGAATTGCTTCTTCCGGCGTAATCACACCGTTGGTTTCAATATTGATGACCAATTTGTCCAGATCAGTGCGTTGTTCGACACGGGCCGACTCAACTGCGTATGACACGCGACGTACTGGTGAAAATGATGCGTCAAGAATAATGCGACCAATCGTCTTGTTGGTATCTTCCGACAACCGACGAACGTTACCTGGCACATAACCACGGCCTTTTTCAACCTTGATCTGCATATCCAGCTCACCGCCACCAGTCAGATGCGCGATAACGTGGTCAGGATTAACAAGCTCAACGTCATGCGGCAAATCGATATCGGATGCCAATACCGCGCCTTCGCCGCCTTTTTTCAATGTCAGGGTGACTTCGTCGCGGTTGTGCAGTTTGAAAACCACACCTTTCAAATTCAACAGAATATCAACAACGTCTTCTTGCACGCCATCTAACGATGAGTACTCGTGCACAACACCAGCGATAGTAACTTCAGTCGGTGCGTAACCTACCATCGACGACAGCAGAACGCGACGCAACGCATTACCCAAAGTGTGACCGTAGCCACGTTCAAACGGCTCCATCACGACTTTAGCGTGACCGGCACCGAGTGCTTCAACTTCGATAATACGTGGCTTTAATAAACTGTTTTGCATGAAATGTCCTTTTCAATACCCTCGGCTCATTACACCGATAAGGCTGATGGCATGACGAAAAAAGCCCATCCTAAGATGGGCAGAGAAAATATTTACAAATTAACGCGAGTACAGTTCGACGATCAGCGATTCGTTGACATCAGCAGCGATTTCGCTACGATCTGGCAGGGACTTGAAAGTGCCTTCCATTTTTTTCGAATCAACGGAAACCCATGAAGGCATACCGATTTGCTCAGCCAATGACAACGCTTCAGCGATGCGGACTTGCTTTTTCGATTTTTCACGAACCGCAACAACGTCGCCAGCTTTAACCTGGTATGAAGCGATGTTGACAACGTTACCGTTGACAGTGAACGCTTTGTGCGAGACCAATTGACGGCCTTCAGCACGGGTCGAACCAAAGCCCATACGATAAACGACGTTGTCCAGACGCGCTTCCAGCAATCTCAACAAAGTTTCGCCAGTGTTACCCTTGCGACGGTCTGCTTCAGCGAAGTAACGGCGGAACTGACGTTCCAAAATACCGTACATACGCTTAACTTTTTGCTTTTCGCGCAATTGATTACCGTAGTCCGAAGTACGCGCGCCTGAAGTACGGCCATGTTGACCTGGCTTTGAATCTAGTTTGCACTTAGAGTCCAAAGAGCGTCGAGCGCTTTTCAGGAACAGATCCGTACCTTCACGGCGTGATAGTTTTGCTTTAGGTCCGATGTAACGTGCCACGATGATTCCTTTGGTGAAGTGACGCCCGCCACCAAGACCTTAGAAGGCCTTAAGTAACTGACGCTAGTCTGTTTTACCTTCAAACAGACGGTGGGCTTAAGAACAAAACCCGCCAAGGACATTGGCGGGTCATTTGCAAGCTGTCAATCCTAAAACTAACAGCGCAAAGATGTATATATTGCGACTTAAATACGACGACGCTTTGGAGGGCGGCAACCGTTGTGTGGCACTGGCGTCACGTCTTGGATCTGGGTGATTTTGATACCCAGGTTGTTCAAAGCGCGTACGGCAGATTCGCGACCAGGACCAGGGCCCTTGATACGAACTTCCAGATTCTTAACACCACATTCAACAGCTACTTTACCGGCGGCTTCAGCTGCTACCTGCGCTGCAAATGGAGTCGACTTCCGGGAGCCTTTAAAGCCAGCACCACCAGATGTCGCCCATGACAACGCATTACCTTGACGATCGGTAATCGTGATGATGGTGTTGTTAAAGGACGCGTGAATATGTGCGATACCTTCTGCAACGTTCTTTTTAACTTTTTTACGCACACGTGCTGCTGCGGCGTTATTTGGGGACTTTGCCATAATAATTTCCTTGAATCCGACTACAAATCAACGCGAAGCACATTATTTCTTCAGCGATTGAGCGGCTTTACGCGGCCCCTTACGGGTACGTGCGTTGGTACGGGTACGTTGACCACGGCAAGGTAGACCCTTACGGTGACGCATACCACGGTAGCAACCCAGATCCATCAGACGCTTGATGTTCATTGACAATTCGCGACGTAGATCACCTTCCACGATGAATTTTGCAATTTCATCGCGAAGCTTTTCTAATTCGCTGTCGTCTAGATCTTTGACCTTTTTACTGGTCGAAATACCCGTCGCGTCGCAAATCTTCTGCGAACGTGGGCGGCCAACACCATAAATGGCGGTTAAGCCGATAACAGTGTGTTGATGGTTTGGGATATTTACCCCTGCAATACGTGCCATTCGTTATTCCTCGATCAATAACGTTAGTTAACCTTGACGCTGTTTATGGCGCGGTTCTATGCAAATGACGCGTAGAACGCCTTTGCGCTTAATGATCTTACAGTTGCGGCAAATCCGCTTAACTGATGCGAGCACTTTCATGGTAGCCCTCTTTCTTTCAGCTTAAGGTTCTAAATACTGATTATTTGGTACGGAAAACTATTCGTGCCCGGCTTAAATCATAAGGTGTCAATTCTACCGTCACCTTATCTCCTGGAAGGATACGGATATAATTCATCCGCATCTTGCCAGAAATATGACCGAGTACGATATGCCCGTTTTCCAACTTAACTCTAAATGTAGCATTGGGGAGATTCTCTAGAATCTCGCCTTGCATCTGGATAACGTCGTCTTTTGCCATTCGGTCTTCTGGTTCCTCTGGGCGCTCAATCCAACTTAACGCGTAGGAATTCCGCCCTTGAAATTTGCTTTACGAAGCAGCGATTCATACTGCTGCGACATCACATAATTTTGTACTTGCGCCATGAAGTCCATGGTGACCACAACGATAATCAACAGTGACGTACCACCAAAATAGAACGGTACTTTCCAGCGTGCAATCAAGAACTCTGGCAACAAGCAAACCAGTGTAATATAAACCGCACCTGCTAGCGTCAAACGCATCAAAATCTTGTCGATATAACGTGCAGTCTGGTCACCTGGGCGAATCCCCGGAACAAATGCGCCGCTCTTTTTAAGGTTATCTGCAGTTTCTTTGCTGTTGAATACCAAAGCAGTATAAAAGAAGCAAAAGAACACGATAGCAACTGCATACAGCAAAGCATGAATCGGTTCGCCAGGAGCCAACGATGCAGCCAGATCCTTTAAGAAGCGAACTACTGGATTAGTAGTATCACCCGAAATGAACCAACTGGTAATCGTTGCTGGAAACAAGATGATCGATGAAGCAAAAATCGGAGGAATCACACCCGCCATGTTCAGCTTCAGAGGCAAATGACTGCTTTGCCCGCCGTATATCTTGTTACCAACTTGCCGTTTCGCGTAATTCACAAGAATCTTGCGCTGACCACGTTCAATGAATACGACCACGAACGTCACCGCAGCAACAATCAAACAGATTAAGATCGCCGACAAAGCAGCCATCGAACCTGTACGCACCAGCTCGAACAAACCACCGACTGCGTTTGGCAAACCTGCCGCAATACCAGCAAAGATTATGATCGAGATGCCGTTACCAAGACCACGCTCAGTAATTTGCTCACCCAACCACATCAAAAACATTGTACCGGTCACCAGTGTCACAACCGTTGTAAAACGAAATGCTAAACCAGGATCAAGTACCAAGCCTGCTTGCGATTCAAGTGCTACTGCTATACCTAACGCCTGGAATGTCGCAAGAAGCAACGTCCCGTAACGCGTATATTGTGTGATCTTGCGTCGTCCAGACTCGCCTTCCTTTTTGAGGGCCTCAAGTTGGGGAGACACGATCGACATCAGTTGCATAATGATAGATGCCGAGATATACGGCATGATACCTAATGCAAAAACAGTAAACCGAGATAATGCGCCGCCGGAAAACATGTTAAACATACCCAGAATACCGCCCTGGTTTTGTTTAAACAACTGGGCTAACTGTGTCGGGTCAATCCCCGGCACAGGTATGTGTGCGCCGATCCGATAAACAACTAATGCGGCCAGTAAGAACCACAAACGACCCCAAGGGAAACCGCTAGCAGCGCTTTTTGCAAGTTGTGGAGTAGTCGCCAATTGTCGCTCCGAGTCAGTAAGCCAAATTAAGCAACAGTGCCGCCGACTGCTTCAATCGCAGCTTTAGCGCCTTTAGTGGCGATCAAGCCTTTCAGGTTTACTTTTCTTGTCAGCTCGCCGGACAGGATAACCCGTACCACGCGTGCGAGTTCCCCGATAACGCCGGCTTGCTTCAAGACCAATATATCGATCTCAGTGACAGGCAATTGCTCTAGTTCCGACAAGCGAACTTCTGCTTTGAACGGAGTAGCCATTGATTTAAAACCACGCTTAGGCAAGCGACGTTGCAAAGGCATCTGACCGCCTTCAAAACCGACTTTATGAAAACCGCCCGAACGAGATTTTTGACCTTTATGACCACGACCGGCAGTTTTACCGATACCCGAGCCAATACCGCGACCTACGCGACGCTTGTAGTGCTTGGCGCCGTCTGCTGGTTGGATAGTATTCAATTCCATAATTTGCTCCGTTCGTAAGCCGAAGCTTACGAAACTACTTTCACAAGATAGGACACTTTATTGATCATGCCACGCACCGATGGTGTGTCTTGCAATTCGGAAACCGAATTAACACGACGTAAGCCCAAACCGCGCACTGTCGCACGATGTGTTTCACGTGTACCGATCAAACCTTTGATCAATTGTACTTTTACAGTCTTAGTCATCATGATCACCTTAGCCGATAATGTCTTCAACGGACTTACCGCGCTTAGCAGCGATTTCCGATGGAGTGTTCATTTTTGCCAGGCCATTCAACGTAGCCCGAACCAAATTGTAAGGATTGGTGGAACCGTTGGACTTAGCCACAACGTTAGTCACACCCATCACTTCAAAAATGGCGCGCATTGGACCACCAGCAATAACGCCAGTACCTTCTTTAGCAGGAGCCATCAATACCGATGACGCGCCGTGCTTGCCGGTCAAAGTGTGTTGCAAAGTGCCGTTTTTCAACGTTACTTTGATCATCTTGCGACGGGCTTCTTCCATAGCCTTCTGCACTGCAACTGGCACTTCTTTCGACTTGCCCTTGCCCATGCCGATACGGCCATCGCCATCACCAACAACAGCCAATGCTGCGAAACCCATGATACGACCACCCTTAACCACTTTGGTTACACGGTTGACCGCAATCATTTTTTCGCGCATGCCATCATCCGGCTTGTCGCTTTGCATTTTCGATTGCATTTTTGCCATGACGTTTTTCCTTAGAACTTCAGACCAGCTTCACGTGCGGCATCTGCCAACACCTTGACGCGGCCATGGTAACGGAAACCGGAGCGATCAAACGCAACTTCGGTAACTCCGGCTTTCAATGCCTTCTCAGCGACACGCTTACCAACCAGAGACGCAGCGGTAGTATTTCCGCCTTTGCCAGATTGACCAGCCAACTCCTGGCGTACTTCCGCTTCAAGTGTTGAGGCCGAAGCCAGCACTTTAGCGTCAGGGCCAATGATGCTAGCGTAGATGTGCAAATTAGTACGATGCACTGCTAAGCGAGTCACCTTTAACTCTGCGATCTTGGCACGCGTTTGGCGTGAGCGGCGCAGACGTGATTGTTTCTTATCCATCGTCAACCCCTATTACTTCTTCTTGGTTTCTTTAAGGATTACCACTTCGTCCGAATAACGAACGCCCTTGCCCTTGTAAGGCTCAGGTTTGCGGTAAGCACGAACTTCTGCGGCGACCTGGCCAACACGTTGCTTGTCGATTCCCTTAATCAGGATCTCGGTTTGCGTCGGTGTTGCACACGTCACGCCCTCAGGCATTTGGTGCGCAACAGGATGCGAGAAACCGAGCGACAAATTCAACTTATCGCCTTGCGCTTGCGCACGAAAACCAACGCCTACCAGAGTCAACTTCTTTTCGAAGCCTTTGGTAACGCCGGTAACCATGTTATTGACCAGAGCACGTAGTGTTCCGGACATCGCATTGGCTTCACGGCTGTCATTCGCGGCAGCGAAATTAAGCGTTCCGTTATTGTTTTCGACAGTCACCTGACCAGTTAAGATCTGTGACAATGTACCCAGAGGGCCTTTTACTACGATCTGCTCTGCAGAGATGGTCGCTTCCGCGCCAGCTGGCAGTGCAATCGGCATTTTACCTACACGTGACATGTTGGACTCCTTAGGCGACGTAGCAAATAACTTCGCCACCGACACCGGTTGCGCGCGCTTTGCGGTCCGTCATGACACCTTGTGGTGTCGAAATAATTGCAACACCCAAGCCGTTCATCACATTTGGAATGTCATCTTTGCCCTTGTAGACACGTAATCCTGGACGGGATACGCGCTCAATGCGCTCGATAACTGGACGGCCGGCGTAATACTTCAAACCGATTTTCAGTTCTGCTTTGCCACCTGCTTCGGCAACAGCAAAATCTTCGATGTAACCCTCGTCCTTAAGGACGTTAGCAATCGCAATTTTGACCTTCGACGATGGCATTGCCACGGCGGTCTTTTGTACTACTTGCGCATTGCGGATACGGGTCAGCATATCGGCGATAGGATCGCTCATACTCATTGCATATTCTCCTATTACCAGCTAGCTTTAGTCATACCCGGAATCTCACCACGCATGGCGATTTCACGGAGCTTAATACGGCCCAGACCGAACTTGCGGAAAGTGCCACGTGGACGACCAGTCAAGGCGCAACGATTACGTTGACGAGTCGGATTTGAGTTACGTGGCAGCGCTTGTAATTTCAAGCGAGCTTCGTAGCGCTCTTCTTCCGACTTCGATTGGTCATCAATGATTGCCTTTAACTCGGCACGCTTACCGGCAAATTTCTTTACCAGGTCAGCACGCTTTTGTTCACGGTTAATCAGTGCCAGTTTTGCCATGGCAACCTCAGTTTCTGAACGGAAATTTAAATGCGGCGAGAAGCGACTTCGCTTCATCGTCGGTCTTGGCAGTCGTCGTGATGCTGATATTCAGACCACGCAGTACGTCAATCTTGTCGTATTCAATTTCGGGGAAAATGATCTGCTCTTTCACACCGATATTGTAGTTACCACGACCGTCAAATGCACGACCAGAAACACCACGGAAGTCACGAACACGCGGTAGCGCGACAGTAACAAGGCGATCCAGAAATTCGTACATGTGAGCGCCACGCAGCGTAACCATACAACCAATTGGGTAGCCTTCACGGATTTTAAAACCCGCAATCGCTTTACGCGCCTTGGTCACAACTGGCTTTTGACCTGCAATCTTGGTCAAATCGCCGACTGCGTGCTCGATGATTTTCTTGTCCGCAATAGCTTCCGATAAACCCATGTTGAGGGTGATCTTCAGGATACGCGGAACTTCCATTACTGATTTATAAGCGTATTTCGCTATCAGATCAGTAACGACCTTTTCTTTATAGAACTCTTGGAGACGGGCCATGATCTCTTAAACCTTAACAACTTCGCCGCTGGACTTGAAAACGCGAACCTTCTTACCGTCCACGTCTTTAAAACCAACGCGATCTGCCTTGCCAGTTGCTACGTTAAACAACGCAACATTTGACACATGAATTGGCATCAGCTTATCAACGATGCCACCAGTTTCACCAGTCATCGGATTTGGTTTAGTCGCTTTTTTAGCAACGTTAATACCATCAACGATAACAAAGTTAGCATCAACGCGTTGTTTTACAACTCCGCGCTTGCCCTTGTCTTTACCAGTCAGGACGATTATCTCGTCACTTTTCCGAATCTTATCCATCTCGACTCCTTACAGCACTTCAGGCGCGAGTGAAACAATCTTCATGAAGCGCTCTGTGCGCAATTCACGAGTGACTGGTCCAAAAATACGCGTACCAATTGGCTCCAGCTTTGCGTTAAGCAACACTGCTGCGTTACCATCGAACTTGACCAACGAACCGTCGGGGCGGCGCACACCTTTTGCAGTGCGAACAACCACGGCGTTGTAGATCTCGCCCTTTTTAACGCGGCCACGCGGCGCAGCAACTTTAACAGTTACTTTGATAACATCGCCAATGCTTGCGTAACGACGCTTGGAACCACCCAGAACCTTGATGCACATAACTTCGCGCGCACCAGTGTTGTCGGCTACTTCGAGCCGGCTTTCCGTTTGAATCATAATTTTTCTTTCCCAACTTAACTCGCGGCCGCACTATGCGGATATACGGTCAGTCTTGGTCCTGTCAGAAACACCCTTGATGGATGCACTGCTTAGGTGGACGACTTCCAAAACTTCTTGCTAATTCTTTTGCTTCAACTGCAGAGTACTCATCTCGCTCTTATTGGAAACCAACAGGAGCGAAGCCAAGCATTATTACATCAATATGCCTGGCCCGCAACAAATACTTATAGAACTTGTCCAACTTGTACAACACGCGTCACACTCCAAGCTTTAGTCTTGGAGATAGGGCGGCCTTCCTGGATCTCTACTACGTCGCCTTCCTTAGCCTGATTGGCTTCATCATGCGCGTGGTACTTGTTAGTACGTACGATGATTTTGCCATACAGAGGATGCTTAACGTGGCGTTCGATTAGGACGGTAACAGTCTTATCCATTTTGTCGGATACAACTTTACCAACCAGCGTGCGCTTCAGCGGTTGTTTCACTTGATCGTTCATTACTGGGCGCCCTTCGAGTTGATGACGGTCTTGACCCGTGCGATATCGCGACGAACTTTTTTCAATTGCGACGTATTGTTTAATTGCTGAGTACCGATTTGCATACGAAGACTAAACTGCGCCTTCAACAATTCTTTCAGCTCTTTAGCCAATGCCGCTTGATCTTTGTCGCGGAGTTCAGATGCTTTCATGATTCACTCCAATTATTGGCCGATTTGACGCACGACGAACGTGGTCAATAGCGGCAATTTAGCTGCAGCCAAACGGAATGCCTCACGCGCGAGTGTTTCATCGACGCCATCCATCTCGTATAGCATTTTACCTGGCTGAATCTCAGCCACGTAGTACTCAGGATTACCCTTACCGTTACCCATGCGGACTTCGGCAGGCTTTTGAGAAATTGGCTTGTCTGGGAAAATGCGAATCCAGATACGACCACCCCGTTTGATGTGACGCGTCATTGCGCGACGTGCAGCTTCGATCTGACGAGCCGTAATACGACCACGGCCAACCGCCTTCAGACCAAATTCGCCAAACGACACGGCAGTACCGCGCGAATGCGAAATGCCCTTGTTGCGGCCTTTTTGCTCTTTACGAAACTTTCTGCGTGCTGGTTGCAGCATGGTTATTCTCCTGCTTTCTCAGCCGGTGCCGATGCAACTGCAACAACACCTTCAGCAGCGCCATCCGGCTTTTTGGCACGGGCTGGGCGCGCAACTGCTGCACCCGGACCCGCTGCGGTTGTAGTTTTAGGACGTGGACGGCTAGACGGCTTACCATCGTCACGACGTGGACCACGACGCTTTTTGTCATCGTCATTAGGGATGTCGACTACCGGTGTTTCACCGTTAGGCAAACGATCGCCTTTGTAAACCCAGACTTTGATACCAATAATGCCGTACGTAGTTTCAGCTTCGCCGAAACCGTAGTCAATGTCAGCGCGCAGAGTGTGCAGTGGCACACGGCCTTCGCGATACCATTCAGTACGAGCAATTTCGATACCATTCAGACGACCGGCTGACATGATTTTGATCCCTTGCGCGCCTAGACGCATTGCATTCTGCATCGCACGTTTCATCGCGCGGCGGAACATAATACGTTTTTCGAGCTGCTGAGCAATCGAATCAGCGATCAACTGTGCATCGGTTTCAGGCTTACGAATTTCTTCGATATTAACGTGAACCGGTACACCCATCAGTTTGGTCAGCGCTGACTTCAATACTTCGATGTCCTCGCCTTTTTTACCGATAACAACACCTGGACGCGAGCTGTAAATTGTAATGCGGGCGTTCTTTGCAGGACGCTCAATAACAACACGGCCAACGGAGGCGTTCTTCAGTTTTTTCTTGAGGTAAGCACGAACCTTCAGATCTTCGTTAAGCATAGTGGCAAAATTGCTATTGCCAGCATACCAACGTGAACTCCAGTTACGCGTTACCGCAAGTCGAAAACCGGTTGGATGAATCTTCTGTCCCATCGTGACTCCTTAGTTTCCGACAGTCACGTAAATGTGACAGGATTGCTTCGAGATACGATCACCACGGCCTTTTGCACGCGCTGTAAAGCGCTTCAGGACCGAACCTTTTTCGACATAGATCGTCGTGATTTTCAGTTCGTCGATATCTGCACCATCGTTATGCTCGGCGTTCGCAATTGCGGACTCCAGAACACGTTTAATGATTGCAGCACCCTTCTTCGGACTAAACGTCAGAATATGAAGAGCTTGATCAACTTTTTTGCCGCGAATCAGATCGGCGACCAGACGGCCCTTTTGGGCCGAAAGACGCACACCGCGGAGGGTAGCTTTAGTTTCCATCATCGGACCTTATCTCTTAGCCTTTTTATCGGCGGCATGACCCTTGAACGTACGAGTCAAAGCGAATTCGCCGAGTTTGTGACCGACCATATTTTCGGAAACATAAACCGGGACGTGTTGTTTGCCGTTATGCACAGCAATCGTCAAACCGATAAAGTCCGGCATGATGGTTGACCGACGCGACCAGGTCTTAATTGGCTTTTTGTCTTTGATTGCCTGAGCAGCCTCGACTTTTTTCACCAGGTGGGCGTCGCAGAACGGCCCTTTTTTCAATGAACGTGTCATGTGTTACCCCTTATTTCTTGCCACGGCGCGAGACGATCATTGAAGTAGTACGCTTGTTGCGGCGTGTCTTCTTCCCTTTTGTCTGCTGACCCCATGGCGAAACTGGATGACGACCAGCTGCGGTCTTACCTTCACCACCACCGTGAGGATGGTCAACCGGATTCATAACCACACCGCGAACGGTAGGACGAACACCGCGCCAACGCATAGCACCCGCTTTACCAATCTTGCGCAGGCTATGTTCAGCATTGCCGACTTCACCGACGGTTGCACGACATTCAATGTGCACACGACGGACTTCACCGGAACGCAGGCGAACCTGAGCGTAGATTCCTTCGCGAGCCATCAACACAACGCCAGCCCCAGCAGTACGCGCCATTTGAGCGCCTTTACCTGGAAGCATTTCAACGCAATGCATGATGGTACCAACCGGGATGTTGCGAATAGGAAGGCAGTTGCCGGACTTGATCGTCGCTTGCGAACCATTCATCACTTGATCGCCTACTGCCATGCCTTTAGCTGCAATGATGTAATGACGCTCACCATCTGCATAGCACAACAATGCGATATTCGCAGTACGGTTTGGATCGTATTCGATACGTTCCACTTTCGCTGGAATACCATCTTTGTTACGCTTAAAGTCAATAACGCGATAGTGCTGCTTATGACCACCACCGATATGACGGGTAGTGATATGACCGTTGTTATTACGACCCGCTGTTTTCGATTTCTTTTCGATCAGGGCAGCAAATGGACGGCCTTTGTACAGGTCGGGATTAACGACCTTAACCATTCCACGGCGACCCGGCGAGGTCGGTTTAACTTTAACGAGTGCCATTATTTAGCCTCCTCGGTGAAGTTGATCTCTTGACCCGGCTTCAAACATACAAATGCGCGACGCGTATGATTACGTCGGCCGTTGGATTTACCGGAGCGCTTTTGCTTACCAATGCGGTTGGCGACTTGCACCGACTCAACCTGCACTTTGAAGAGCAATTCGACAGCAGCTTTAACTTCCAGTTTGGTAGCGTCGGGTGCGATACGGAAAACGACTTGCTCGTTTTTTTCCGCAACAAACGTTGCCTTCTCGGAAATTACTGGCGCTAGCAACACTTTCATCAAGCGCTCTTCGCTATGTTTTAATGCGTTCATGCCAGCATCTCCTCAATCTTGGCCAATGCCAACTTGGTGATCAAGATCTTCTTGTAGAACACCAGAGAAACTGGATCAGCATGACGTGGCTCACATACCAGTACGCCTGGCAGGTTACGCGCAGCCAATAACAGGTTTTCTTCCAGGTTGTCAGTGATGATCAACACAGAATCCAGACCCATATCTTTTAGCTTTTGCGACAGCAGCTTAGTCTTTGGTGCTTCTACCGAGAAATTCTCGACAACCGACAGACGACCTTCACGCGCTAACTGAGACAGAATCGAGCAGATACCTGCGCGATACATCTTCTTGTTAACTTTATGCGTGAAATTTTCATCAGGCGAGTTCGGGAAAATACGACCACCGCCACGCCACAAAGGTGATGACGACATACCAGCACGAGCGCGGCCCGTACCTTTTTGACGCCAAGGCTTTTTGGTTGTGTGATGAACTTCTTCACGATCTTTTTGCTTACGGTTACCGCTGCGAGCGTTAGCCTGATAAGCGACGACGACTTGGTGAATTAGCGCTTCATTGTAGTCACGACCGAATATAGTATCCGGAGCGGCAACGTTTGAAGCAGCTTGTCCTTGGTCATTCAGGAGCTTGAGTTCCATGAATTAGGCTCCCTTCTTTGCTTTGACTTTAATAGCAGGCATCACGACAACTTGACCGTTCTTTGCACCTGGAACTGCGCCCTTAACCATCAACAGTTGGCGCTCGGCGTCAACACGTGCGATTTCAAGGTTTTGCGTAGTTACAGTAACGTCACCCATGTGACCGGTCATACGCTTACCAGGGAAAACACGACCTGGATCCTGCGCCATACCGATGGAACCTGGAACATTATGTGAACGGGAGTTACCGTGGGTAGCACGACCGGATGAGAAGTTGTAACGCTTGATAACACCAGCGTAACCCTTACCGATTGAAGTACCCTGCACATCGACCTTTTGACCGGCTTCGAACAGGCTGGCAGCGATAACATCGCCAGCAGTCAATTCAGAAGCTTTAGCAGAATCGATACGGAATTCTCTTAGGATGGTACCAGCTTCTACACCGGCTTTGGCGTAGTGACCGGCTGCAGCTTTATTCACGCGTGAAGCGCGACGCTGACCGAATGCAACTTGAACAGCGGTATAACCGTCTGTTTCAGGCGTTTTGATTTGAGTCACACGGTTGTTTGATACGTCCACAACGGTAACAGGAATTGATTCCCCATCATCCGTAAAGATGCGCATCATACCAACCTTGCGACCAACAAGGCCTAGGCTCATTGTTTTCTCCATTCCCGCCTACGATTGGGCGGGGCTGATGTTGTACTACTAAATACGTGTGATAGTGGAATCCACCGCCACACCGAAGCCGACTAGTATATCCGGGTTAAATATTATTTGCAACACCAAGTTGATCATGGTATGTGCGTCATACAACCCGTTCAATCTTATTTACAACAGTTGCACTGCAACTGTTGTACTGCAGGAATTATTGCAGCTTGATCTCTACATCAACGCCAGCTGGCAAGTCCAGCTTCATCAATGCATCGACAGTCTTGTCTGTAGGATCAACGATGTCCATCAAACGTTGGTGCGTACGGATTTCAAACTGATCGCGTGAAGTCTTGTTGACGTGCGGCGAACGCAAAACGTCAAACCGTTGAATACGTGTTGGCAAAGGTACTGGACCCTTAACAACTGCACCAGTGCGTTTTGCTGTATCAACGATTTCTTGAGCAGATTGGTCGATTAGACGATAGTCAAATGCTTTCAGACGAATCCGGATTTTTTGATTTGGAGCAGACATGATTTTCCTTTAAAGAACGACCCTTGAATGAATAGCCATCCAAGGTATATTAATAACCTGCCCGGCCAGCAATGCACCGGACAGATACACCCAACTTATTGTGGATCTGGCAGGATCTTGGCAACCACACCCGCACCAACAGTACGCCCACCTTC
>NZ_JAAOZT010000030.1:0-1605 GCF_011947285.1 Glaciimonas immobilis
GGAAAGCGGAGATCACGATTGCGGCCGAGAGCATCGCTAAACACCTGATAACGAGCAGAGCGTGACGGGTCGATACCATTGGGTGCAAGACCGTCAACGGACTCAAACTCAATACGCAAAAAGCTTGCTGCTCGTCCGCCGCCGAACTTCACTCCTTCATGGAGATAATGAAGCGCACGTGGCTTGTCATGTTGCATAACTTCAGCATCGATCCCCAGAGCCTCTGCCGCATCACTATTCCCCTGAGAAAAGGCACATTCGAGCATATTGAGTGCAATCGGAATATTGCCCCACCGATTCCGTTCCGGGTCGTCGTAGCCGGTATTCAAACTGCGCCCAATAGTAAATTGCGCATAACTACTACCCATCTCAGCCGCTTGTTGCCAGAATGCCCATGCGTTAGTCGCGTCCTGCTCCACAATAAAATTGTCGGCGTAATAGTTGCCCATGACTGCATAGGCCATCGGTATGCCCATCCGCATGGCTTCCTCCGTCAATGCCATCGCCGCACGGGCGTTACGCGGGACTAATATATCATCCGGTTCCGCCAACCCCCATACGCCGGTCTGATATAACGTCGCCAGATTGTTCATCGCTTTCCAGTGCTTGCGTTCGGCTGCCTTGGTGTACAGCGCAAGGATCTGCGGCCAGTCGCGATCATCCTTCCAGAGATCGGGCGTATCAAGCGCCAGCGCCTGCTGAAACCACTGTTCGGCTTCGGGGTCAAAGGCTGGCGTTACTGCCAGCTCATGCTTGCAGATGAATTCCGTGCGGTGTGGAAAAAACAATGGGGGAATCAGATTGCGGGGAAGATTATTATCCATGGAGCAGGCCGTTTGCGAAAGTAACATACAGAAGAGAAGCGGGAGTGACCAGCGGCAAAAAAGCCGACGGGTCGCGTTTTGGGCGATGCGCGATGCGCTGGGTATTTCAGGCATCAAGGTTCCTGTCATGCAGTGGCCTCGTTATCGCCCGCAGCAGGGACTTTGGCCAGACGAACGTTAATTGGACTAGTGCCCCGAGGGTCAGAGTAAGTGACGATGAAGTCGTTAATGCGGCCTCTCATACCTTGAACAATTGCTCCGTTTCGCACCATTTTTTTAATCCATTTTTCATGGGTATCCTGAATACTCAATGGACTCCCATCCCCTCCATCCAAATCCTCCCCCGCCAGATTTCCCCACACCCGCCTCCGCGCATCTTTCGCGAAATTATGATGTACACAATTGATATTGATTTCGCTATCCACCGCCATGCTGCGCAAATTCATATTGGCGCTGCCTAGCGTTACAAACACGTCATCAATGATCATCAACTTGCTGTGAATATAAATTTCACGGCACTTCTCCGATTCAGGATCCTGGGTGTAGAGTTTGGCGATCAGGACTTTTAGCCCCATTTCATCCAGATCAGCTTTACTCACCTGCTTGCGGGCAGCGGAGGCAATGACGTCGGCATGGGCAGCAGACCGTCCTGCCCGCAGCACATTGAGGGGACCGATGACAGGGAGTGCGTACTGCATGAAGTCAAGTTGCCCGGGAGCCTCGGGCGCAGGCATCAATTTACGTTGCTTTTGTACCGCCGCATCATAGGTCGCCATGGTGT
>NZ_JAAOZT010000030.1:1713-3745 GCF_011947285.1 Glaciimonas immobilis
ATAGTTGCGCGCCTGACTGGTTGCCAGCCAGTAGGCCTCCTGAATGGTTTTATCTCCTTCTTCCGGTTGGGTCCGCACGATCTGTGCGAGGTGTCGCTCAGCGCCGGAGGGCAGGACGAAGCTGGCGGGAGCGATTGCCTGCCGTAGCAATTGCAGGTTACCGGTTTCTGGAAAAGGATCGGCATTCCTCGGTGCCCGGTCCCATGCCGTCACAAAATTGCGATTCAGGCAATGCAGCGTCTGGCCCTGCACCCGGATGGCGTAGTCGCGAAAAGGCTTGAGACGCAGTGCAGGATTGTGCTTGTCTGCACCGCCTTCCCGTGCGTGACCGCGCCGGAGATCGTTATAGGCGTGTTCGGGGGTGTCCCAATAGTCCGTGGTTGAATTGAGTCCCATCACATAACCGATCGCTTGCTCCGGTAGTTCATAGTCGATCAAAATCGGCTTTTGATGATGCGTACTGACCTTCTTTAATCCCGCCTTTTCAACAGCGGTTAACTGTTTCGCTTCGCCGATCAAACTGGCTTCTACCGCGGCCGGATCTCCTGCCCGATAACGCACATGCAGATTGGGGATACGTCCATTGAGCGCGTCATCCCACCACTGCTCACAAAATTTGGCGCGGATAATATTGGGATCCGACTTGCCGGTTTTACCCCAGTCGGGATGACCGTACAGGTTGTGCGCCATGCGGCCTGCCCATGCAGAAGGGCTGCGTCCCTCGGCAAGCCATAACAGCAGTCGCACGGTGACGATTTTCTGCTCACCTATCTGACGCAACAAATCGCCATAAGTCAGACTACGCGGCCATTCTCCGTCGTTGCGCGGTAGGAGTTCCATGCCGGGATCGAAGCCCCAGCAAATGATATCGATGCTCTTTTTAGCGGCTTGCATATCCGCTACGATGTGGGGAAATGCATGCGATGCGCAGATGTGAAATGCCAGATGATTGTCGACCGAGATCGGGTGATCACCCGGTTTGTTACGCTGTTCTAATAACCATTGGCGACTCATGGAGGCGCGCCGATTGACTTCATCGACATGGGTGGTTTCTGTCCGAAACAGGTCTTGCATTTTCGGCGGCATGGCGCTCCTTTATGATGGGTTAAATGATTAACTTTTAGTCCGCATTGGGTTTAAGCTGCGATTGTCGACCATCAGTTGTTTCACCTAATTGGCGCACCCCTTTGCGCGAAAGCTCCTGTTGCGCTTCTCCGGGCTGCGCCGTTACCGGTAACGCAAAGCGATTGCCATCCGACCATTCCACTTCATAGCGGCTGGTCGACATATGGTTGTTCACGACCACACGTCCCCACATGTCAGTCACGCCACGATCCAGCAAGATGCCGTCGCGATACAGCGCGTACGGCTCCGCAGAAAGAAGAGCCAAACCGGGAATCGTGCGGAGATCAAAGATCATTTGCGCCTTGGTCATGACTGGCTCTGGCAATATGGGTAGCGCGATACTTTTCACTCCCAGTGGCGCATGCATGGCCGCATGCACGATGTACTCGCCGCTGGTGCCGCTGGTAATCCCGTCCGCATTCCAGCGCGTATAACTGCCGCCGCCATTGATGACAACCTCTTCTTCGGCGTTGATCGTAATGCGCTCAGCGGTCATGGTGATGTTAAGTTTGGCGAGCAGTTCAACACTATGTTTGAGCGCCTGCAAATCGACATTGCCGCTGGCGGAGGTGGCCTTGATGCCACCTTGGAGGGTGAAGAACCGAATCCCGTTTTTTACATTCGCGATCAACCGTTGTCCGACCGATAAACTTACACTCTCGCCGCTGGTCAGCGCGATCTGTTCACCGCTGGCAATATGCGTCGATTGTGGCGTCGAGGTCGCGATGCCCGCCGGGCTGGCCAGCAGCAGATGCGGCGCGCTGAATTCCGCAAACGTGTTGTCGGCGACATTGCCGCCGCTGCCAGCCAGCGCCGATTGTTGGGTCGCCAGTCGGTGGATGACCGCATCGTTGTCGGCCGCCTCCAGCGCCCCATGTTGCTGCGCCAGAGCAGCCAGACGTTGCTG
>NZ_JAAOZT010000031.1 GCF_011947285.1 Glaciimonas immobilis
TGGATAATATCGTCATGTTCGTTCACTTCTCTGGCACTGTCTTGATAATGGAGTCTTCATGAAACCCAGAATCGATCAAAACCTTGGCATCGCCGGCGAGCCCGACAAGTGGGTCCATTCGGCCTGCATCCTGTGTTCCAACGGTTGCGGCCTCGACATCGGTGTAAAGGACGGCAAGATCGTCGGCGTGCGCGGCGATCCGAACCATCCGGTCAATTTCGGTCACCTCGGTCCGAAAGGCGAGAACGGCTGGGTAGCGAACAACAGCAGCCGGCGTGGCACGACGCCGATGATCCGGCGCAGCAAGGGCGGGCCACTGGAGCAAGTCGGATGGCCGGAGGCGATGGATTTCTTCGTCACCAATTTCAATGCCGCACTGGCGCAGGGCCACGAAAACCTTGCGTGCTACAACTCGGGCCAGCTGACGGTCGAAGAATTCTATACCTTGGGTAAGCTCTGGCGCGGCGGCCTGCAGTCCTCTAGCATCGATGGCAACACACGCCTGTGTACCGCGACTTCGGCCACGGGGCTCATGGCCAATTTTGGCGCCGATGGTCCGGTCGCATCGTATGTCGACATCGACCAGGCTGAACTGCTGTGCCTGTACGGGCACAACGTGGCCGAGGTGCAGACGGTTTTATGGGAACGCATGCTGGCGTCAAAGCGCAAGAATGGTGGGCGCATCATCGTCGCCGACCCGCGCAAGACACCCACGGTCCTGCAGGGTGCCGACCTGCATCTGCAGCTAAAGGCAGGCACCAATGTCGCCTTGATGAACGGCATCATCCATTTGCTGATCGCCCGGGGGCATGTAAAGAGGGATTTCATCGATGCCCATACCGTGGGGTTCGATGAGCTTGATGCGGTGACCACCGATTATCCGCCGGAGCGCGTGGCGCAGATCTGCGAAATCGCGCAGGAAGACCTCGAAACGGCTGCCGAATGGATTGGCACCACGCCGCGCTTCGTCTCGACCGTCCTGCAGGGGTTTTACCAGAGCGTTGAAGCGACGGCGTCTTCCTCGCTGGTCAATACGGTCCATTTGCTGATGGGTGCCATTGGCAAGCCGGGCGCCGGTCCGCTGCTCATGGCCGGGCAGCCGTCGGCGATGTCGAACCGGGAAGTCGGCGCCGGCGGCTCGTTTCCGGCCTATCGCAATCCGCACAATGAAGCTCACATGCGCGACCTGTGCGAACTCTGGAACATCGATTTCGA
>NZ_JAAOZT010000004.1 GCF_011947285.1 Glaciimonas immobilis
TATCTGGCGCTTGCCAATACCGATCAGAAATGGTTCGACATGCTAAAAAGCCGCATCGATACCCTCAACGCCGCCGACAATCTGTCCGGCTATCATCCGGCAAAAACCAACGCAGAAAACGATGCCCTGGTGCCGTACTATCGCGCTGACAAAATCAAAGCACAGCAAAACGCCCAACAGCAAACGGTCTTTTCACCGGAAGAGCAAGCCGAACTGGCACAATTTTTTCCGCTGCAAACGGATGCCGACGTGGCGGAATTACGCTCAGTGTTGATCGTTACGCAAACCAACACACGACGTGAAGGCAGCGGTTATTTGCGGCCGCGGCATGTGTTTGAATAAGCAGGCATTAGTCATAGCGTAAAAATATGCAAACTGACAATCGACTATTAAGCGACTCTTCGCACGTGGCTACCACTTAATTTGATTTGACAATGGCCAGCGTCACGGCCAACCACTTCCAATAGGGTAGCTGCGATCAAGTTTGCACTAACCCACATTATGTTGTGAGTTACACGATAACCTCAGGGTATCCACAGCGTCACGCCAGAATTACTACCGAGTCAACACCGAGTCACCTCAGGATAGTGTTATGCCGCTCCACCGGGCCGAATCGGCAGTCACCAAAAGACACACTAAACGCTCCTTCCTGTATGCTAAACGCGAGGAGGAAATATTTGCCTATGGATTTCAGCTTTTTGTCCGAACTACATGAGGGGCCTTTAAGATCAAGCCTGATTGTAATTTTCTCGGCGCTGGTCGCCTGTGCCATCGCGGGAGGTTCGCACCGTTTGGGGATCTTATTATTGCGGCGTCTTGCCCGTGGTCGCCCTTTTACCATCAATGCGAGTTTTATTGCGTTTCATGCAAGTCAGGTATGCATGTTGCTATTTGCCGTTCGCCTGGTGCTGACTGGCGCACCTGACGATACGCCGTGGCTGGTCCCGCTGTCTTACCTGACCTCGGTTGGTCTGATTCTTGCGCTAACCTGGCTCGCGATACGGTGTATAAAAGCAATCACAGTCACAGTGATTGACCGCCACCCGGCGAATACGATAGACAATCTCAAAGCGCGCCGGATACTGACGCAAACCCGGGTACTGGCGCGTAGCGCAAATTTTATCGCCGGCCTGCTTGGGTTGGGCTTTGTATTACTGACCCTACCTGGCGCAAGACAATTTGGTGCCAGTTTGCTTGCATCCGCAGGCGTCGCCGGTCTGGTTGCCGGTATGGCAGCGCGCCCGGTGCTGGGCAATTTCATCGCGGGACTTCAAATTGCATTTTCTCAGCCTATTCGTATCGATGACGTTCTGATTGTCAAAGGGGAATGGGGACGCGTCGAAGAAATCACCGGGACTTTTGTGGTCGTGCGTATTTGGGACGAGCGCAGGATGATCGTGCCGCTGCAATGGTTTATCGAAAATCCATTTGAGAACTGGACACATACTTCGTCCACCATTCTCGGGACGGTCTACTTATGGCTGGATTTTTCTGTACCGGTAGCGGCGTTGCGCACTGAGTTTGAGCGCATCTGTAAATCGTCACCACTGTGGGATGGTCGCGTTTGCGTCCTGCATGTTACCGACGTCGACCAGCGTGCAATGCAAATCAGACTGCTACTTAGTGCGCAAGATTCTGGAATCGCGTTCGATTTGCGTTGCATTATTCGTGAACAAATGATTGCGTTTATTGCCCAGCATTATCCAGAGGGCTTACCGCGCCTCCGCTCCGCAATGGACCCACTTGAGGTCCACACTACTCAAACCGAGGATGCGGCATCGCTCAATACAATCATCGACGGGCCAGCGCAATAACACAATAACGCAATAATACGGCAACGCGATTAACGCAATGAATCAGATACCGCATAGCCTACGCATTTCCGTGCGGCATGTCCGCATTGACCGGAATAGGGTCGCACGTTGCGGCCCTATCCTTCAAGCCCCTCACATTACCTGACTCATGTTACCTGGGCTCACGTTACCTGACTAACTTTACTTGGCGGTCATCCTGATACCGCCATCAAGCCGAATCACTTCGCCATTCAGATAAGCGTTTTCCACGATTGTTTTTACCAGTCCGGCAAACTCAGCTGGCTTGCCCATACGCGCCGGAAACGGTACCGTTTTGCCGAGTGCATCCTGCACCTCCGTCGGCATACTCAGCAACATCGGCGTTTCCATGATACCGGGCGCAATAGTCATCACCCGAATACCGAAGCGCGCTAACTCACGTGCTACTGGCAGCGTCAACGCTACCACGCCCCCCTTGGAGGAGGCATATGCAGCTTGTCCAATTTGGCCGTCGAACGCGGCTACCGATGCAGTATTAATGATGACACCGCGTTCGCCATCTGCGTTAGGTTCCGTCTTGCTGATTACCTCAGCGGCCAGGCGTAACATATTAAAAGTCCCAATAAGGTTGATCTGAATCACCCGTGCAAAATCGTCAAATCCGTGCGGGCCTTCCTTGCCCAGCACTTTTTTGGCCGGTGCGACACCAGCACAATTGACCAGACCATGCAAGCCGCCAAAGTTGGCGACCGCGGCGTCCACTGCTGCCTGTGCGCTGGCCTCATTGCTGACATCAGTGGCGATAAAGCAGGCGTTTGCTCCCAGTTCGTTTGCTAAGGCATTGCCTGCTTCCTGATTCAAATCGGCAATAACCACCTTTCCGCCTTCATGAATGAGCATGCGGGCAGTCGCTGCGCCAAGCCCGGAACCGCCACCAGTAATAAGAAAACATTTATCTTTAATTTGCATACATTCCTCTATAAAAATCAATTACCGGCATGATCACCGGCGCGGTAAAAGCCGACATCGTTACCGCGCTTTATTCAATTATTTAACCAATCCCACGGCCCGACAACGATAATTTCTGGCTGCGGCAAGATTATTTTTCACCCTGCTTTTTGGAGATCGCGTTAGCCACGACCAAAGCCGTCATGTTCACCACCCGACGTACTGTCGCCGAAGGCGTCAACACATGGACCGCCGCCGCCGCGCCAAGCAATACCGGCCCCACAGTGACGCCCTGACCGCCTGTCATTTTCAATACATTAAAAAGAATATTGGCAGAGTCCAGATTGGGCATGATCAATACATTAGCGTTACCGGTCAACGTAGACTTGGGCAGGTATTGGGCGCGAATAGTCGCGCTCAACGCAGCATCGCCATGCATCTCGCCATCCGACTCTACGTCGGGCATGCGTTCGGCGAACACGTTGCGTGCTGCCCGCATTTTGAGCGCAGACGGGCGTGTGCTGGATCCAAACATTGAGTGCGACAAAAACGCCACCTTTGGCGGCACCCCAAAACGCCGCACCTCCTCCACCGCCATTGCTGCAATATCGGCGATTTGTTCAGCATCAGGATCATCGTTGACCGAAGTATCGGCAATAAATAACGTGTGCTGATCCAGTACCAATCCGTTCAGTGTCGCAAAACCTTTGGCGCCATCACGCAAGCCGATGATGTCGCCAATATGCTCAAGATGGCCATCGAAGCGCCCTACCAGTCCACACAGCATCCCATCTGCATCGCCCAGCTTGACCAGCATTGCCGCAATGATCGTGTTGGAACGGCGGAGTATGGATTTTGCCATTTCCGGCGTGACGCCATCACGCGCCTTGATCTCGTGATAAGCCTCCCAGTATTGACGAAACCGCGCATCATCCTCTGGATTGACCAACTCAAAATCCCGTCCCGCCTGAAGGCGCAAGCCAGCGCGCTCTATACGTGCCTCAATCACTGCTGGCCGGCCGATCAAAATTGGGCGCACCAATTTCTCTTCCAGCGCAATTTGCACCGCACGCAATACCCGTTCGTCTTCCCCTTCAGCATAGACAATACGTTGCGGATCAAGCCGGGCAGCCTCAAATATGGGGCGCATAAACATGCCGGTATGGCTGACAAAGCGTGTTAATGACTGACGATAGGCGACCATATCCTTGATCGGACGTTTGGCGACCCCGGACTCTTCTGCCGCGCGCGCAACGGCTGGCGCAATGCGCAAGATTAAACGCGAATCAAACGGTTTCGGAATAATATATTCGGGGCCAAAACGCAATTCCTGGCCTGCATACGCGTTAGCTACCTCTTCGCTGATCTCCGCTTTCGCCAGATCGGCAATCTCGCGCACGCAAGCAATTTTCATTGCCTCGGTTATCCGCGTTGCGCCGCAATCCAGCGCGCCCCGGAAAATGTATGGGAAGCATAAGACATTGTTAACCTGATTCGGGTAATCCGAACGACCGGTAGCGATGATGCAATCAGGTCGGGCCGCCAAGGCTAATTCCGGGCGGATTTCAGGTTCTGGATTCGCCAGTGCCAGAATGATCGGCTGCGACCCCATGGATTTAACCATTTCGGCGCTCAACACGCCTGCGGCGGAACAACCCAAAAATACATCAGCATCCTTGATCGCATCCGCCAGGGTGCGCGCGTTGGTCTTTCTGACGTATCGTTGCTTGGATGCATCAAGCTTGTCTTCGCGGCCTTCATAAATGACGCCGCGTGAATCGCAGACAAACATGTTCTCTCGCTTGACGCCCAGTTCCACCATCAAGTCCAGGCAAGCAATGGCTGCAGCACCAGCGCCTGAGGCGACCAGTTTAATGTCGCCGATAGCCTTCTTCACCAGTTCCAGACCATTCAACAAGGCTGCTGCGGAGATAATGGCGGTGCCATGTTGATCATCATGAAATACTGGAATATTCATCCGTTCGCGCAGTTTCTTTTCGATATAAAAGCATTCCGGTGCTTTGATATCTTCCAGATTAATACCACCGAGGGTAGGCTCCAGTGCGGCGATCATTTCCACCAGCTTATCTGGATCACGTTCCGCTAATTCGATGTCGAATACATCGATACCGGCGAAGTTTTGGAACAAACATGCTTTACCTTCCATGACCGGCTTACTGGCCAATGGACCAATATCACCGAGCCCCAGCACCGCAGTACCGTTGGTAATAACCCCTACCAGATTGGCGCGGGATGTGAACTCTACCGCTAGTTCCGGATTTTCTTCAATCGCCAGGCAGGCGTATGCAACCCCGGGCGAATACGCCAGCGAAAGGTCGCGCTGATTGGATAGCGGCTTGGTCGGTACCACCTTTATTTTGCCACGCGAAGGACTGCGGTGATATTCAAGCGCATCTTCGCGCAACGCTTCTTCAGCAGGTGACAAAGTCTTGTCTGTAGTCATAATGCGTCTCCAAATACTTAAAAGTTATCGTTATTGTGCGAAAGCTACTTCCATATAAAGTAAGTCCACAGGACCTGATAGGTCCTTAGTATGCCGCGCCACTGGACTACTGTTCTCGCCACTTGCTACGTGAACACTGATAATAGCCGATTCGACGGCGCCTTAAGTGGCAAAAGTACAATTTACTTGTGTATGTTGACTGGATAAAAAACGCTGCATTGTCGCAGGCAATCGCACACAAACGGAGGGTCAAGATAATGCGAAGAAGCTTCTTACCCCTCGGAGGATTTTGCCCACAAGTTGATCCCGCCTTCTTGCGCCTGCAAGTCAATCGCGGCTAATTCTCCGGCGCTAAAATCCAGACGTTGCAACGCGGCTACATTTTCCACAATCTGCGCCGGACTACTTGCGCCGATCAGGGTGGTCGTCACACGCGGATCGCGTAACACCCATGCTAACGCCATTTGCGCCAGACTTTGGCCGCGGGCTTTAGCGATATCGTTTAACGCTCGTACACGTGCCAAATTTTCAGCACTAAGATGAGCTTTTTGTAACGAGCCGCCGCCGGGTTGGTTGATGCGCGCATTATCCGGGATACCGTTCAGATACTTGTCGGTGAGCAGTCCCTGCGCCAACGCAGTGAACGTAATGCAGCCCATCCCTTCTGCTTCTAGCGCATCCAGCAGTCCCTGCTCTATCCAGCGATTAAACATATTGTAAGAGGGCTGATGAATCAGGCATGGGACTTTCCACTCGCGCAATAATTTTGCTGCTTCCTGGGTCTTCTCGGGCGAGTACGACGACACGCCGACATACAACGCCTTACCTTGTTGCACTGTAGTCGCCAGCGCACTCATGGTTTCTTCAAGTGGCGTTTCCGGATCGAACCGGTGGGAATAAAAAATATCGACGTAATCCAGTCCCAGCCGCTGCAAGCTTTGATCGAGACTGGCGAGCACATATTTACGCGAGCCGCCACCCTGACCGTATGGACCCGGCCACATGTCCCAACCGGCCTTGGTCGAGATAACCAGTTCGTCGCGATAGGGCTTTAAATCTTCTTTCAGGATGCGGCCAAAGTTAGTTTCTGCGCTGCCGTAAGGAGGTCCGTAATTGTTGGCCAGATCAAAGTGAGTAATCCCGTGATCAAATGCGGTATGCACCAGTTCGCGCTGCCGCGCCAGCGGGGTTGTATCACCAAAGTTATGCCACAAGCCCAACGATAATAGCGGGAGCTTTAGTCCGCTACGACCGCAAAAACGGTACTGCATCTGTTCATAACGATTGATAGCTGCGTGATAGGTCATAAGTTAATTTCCTTTGATTTATATCTTGATTTTATAGGGTGCTACGCCCCAAACGGCAGCGCTATCGCTCACCATTGAGTGACGATGGTTTATAGTTTACGTTATTTAATAAAATAATCCTGAATCAGCGCGCCAGACGCTTCTGTCTCTGAAAATGGAGAAACCTGAGATTAAGCGTTGGGCGCACTGAAGGGGATCGCACTGAAGGAGACATTAGTTACATAAAGCGAAAACCGTTATATTGGCGGTAAAAAATTGTATCAATTTGGTTCCCCTACCAAAGCATTTGCAACTGAAAGTAACTGAACTTGATAAATACACAGCTTCCGCATTATTATTAAGTGCTAAGCAATGATGAGAAACATCATGAAAAAATTTGTTTTATTATTAATAACTGCGATGACTATGCTAGCCGCTAGCAGCGCTAGTTATGCGTGGGGGCGTGGCGGATATTATGGACATGGAGGATTTTATGGTCCCAGTGTTGGTATCAGCATAGGTGATCCTTATTATTACGGTCCGCCGCCGGTATATTACGCCCCACCGCCGGTGTATTATGCACCGCAGCCAGTCTATATTGAACCTGAACAACAAACATACATTGAGCGTAACGACACCGTTGCTGCTGGCCCGGATATAAAATATTACTGCTCCAATCCTGTTGGCTACTATCCTCAGATAGCGCGCTGCCCTAAAGGTTGGTTAAAAGTAGTCCCGGACAATTCTCCTCCAAGATGATAAAGGTGGTGCGATCGTGAACAAACCATTTTTAAATATGCCTAAAAAAATCCTCGCTGCAGCGGTAGTTCTGGTGCTAGGTGGTTGTGTTGGCGTGCCAACAGGGCCGAATGTCATGGCGATGCCGGGCACAGGCAAAAGTTACGAGCAGTTCCAGAACGATGATTACGCTTGTCATCGCTTTGCACAGGATCGGGTAGGCCCGAACGCGGGACAAGCAACCGCAGATAGCGCAACTGGCACCGCGGTGGCTGGCACGCTGATTGGCGCAACCGTTGGGGCATTGATCGGTGCGGCAAGTGGCAACGCTGGCGCTGGTGCGGCCATCGGTGGAGGTGGCGGGTTGCTGGTAGGCAGTTCTGCAGCCAGCAACAATGCAGACCGAAGCGGCGCTGGCATCCAACGCCAATATAACAACGTCTACATCCAATGTATGTACGCGAAGGGTAACCGGGTTCCGGTGCCAGCAGGCTACGATGACAATCGACGCTCTCGCTATGCACCTGCACCGCCACCTGACTATTACGCGCCGCGCCAACGCAGCTACGATACGCCGCCGGATTACGTGCCTTATTAACTCCCTAAATTACGATTGAAAAAGCCTGCTTCTTTATTTGAAGTGGGCTTTTTTTGGACCTAAAATAAGGCGCTGTTGTGCCAACCTATTTTAGCACCGGAACAACCACATCAAATAAAGCACCATATGACGCTATAATTGATGCATTAATTAGGAGGTAATCATGCGAACAACAGTTAATTTAGATGAAGAATTGCTTGCAAGAGCGCAAGCAATTACGGGTGAAACGGAGCGAGGCGAACTCTTGCATGAGGCACTTCGTGCGCTAATTGAGCGCGAAGCTGCCCGTCGACTGTCTCGATTATCGGGAAGCATGCCTGGCGCACAAGATATTCCACGTCGGCGCGGTGAGTGACATGATCCTGGTTGACACATCGATTTGGATTGACCTTTTGCGCGGCTCTGGGCCATTGGGCGAAATGTTAAACAGGAACGAAGTTCAAACGCACCCGTTTGTGATTGGAGAACTGGCCTGTGGCAATTTGCCTGATCGGTCAACTACGCTCCAGCTATTGCGGGAATTGCCGTCAGTGCGCATTGCTGCGAATAGCGAAGTTCTATTTTTCATAGAAAAACATCACTTGATGGCGCGCGGGGTCGGCTATATTGACATGCATTTACTTGCGTCAGCAGCGCTAGACGCATGCAAACTGTTCACCCGCGACAAGCGCTTACACAGCATCGCTGATGAGCTGGCACTGGCGCATTATCAGGAACATTAGACAGGTTAGAAATTATGATTCGCAAATTCTCCACTGGAACACTTAGACGAAATCGCTGGTCAAACCTGAGCAACACCGCCGGTGGCCATCTCTGCGTTAAAACCGAATGAAGTCGGCTGACGTTGACATAATATGTCTTTCATTCGCATCCGAATAGCAGGCATTACTGCAGGGTCGGTTAAAATATAAAATTGCTCAATTGCAATGGCATCAAATAGAGCATCGGCTACTTCTGCAGCCAATACGCCATTCTCCACTGCTTTAGAAATGCACTCTTCTGCTTTTGCAACAATCGCGTCAGATGCTGCTGTGCGCGGCGCATCACCTGGTGGGCGATTACGCTCCGCTTGATCGATCCTTGTCTTTACCCATAAAGGGCATAGCACAGACACCTTGATTTTTGCATCGCGCAAAGTCAGATCGTGATGCAGGCCTTCAGATACAGTGATAACTGCGTGTTTACTCGCATTGTAAGCAGCCACGCAAGACTGAGAAGTCAGACCCGCCGTTGAAGCGGTATTGATGATATATCCCTCTTCATCATTCTTTAACATCGTAGGAATAAACGCACGCAAACTATTAGTGACGCCATACAGATTGACGCCCATTACCCATGCCCAATCTTCAGGTGTCGTTTCCCACACTGGTTTTATGATGGACACGCCAGCATTGTTGACTAGCAAATGGACATTTCTACATTGTTCAAATACTTGTGCGGCCAATGCATCTACTTGCTCTGCCTTTGAAACATCTGCGCATACACCAATAACCTCAATATTTTGTACTTTAAACTCTGCCACCGCAGCCTCTAATTTGATCGCATCAATATCGACCAATACCAGTTTCATACCTTCAGCTGCCGCACGCATGGCAATGGCCCTGCCGATTCCTTCAGCGGCCCCGGTGATGACAGCAACCTTATCCCTGAAAATCTTCATAAATACCCTCATCTATACATCGTTTTACTACACTTTTTTGACTGCTAGCTGCACTACAAACTACTTCCCTTTATGCGTTGATTTTTTGTATGCCATCTTTCCAGATAGGGGAAAAAGTTGGCGCGCGTTGATGCAATATATCTTCCATGCGCGTCCGAATCTTAGGGATTTCATCAGGATCAGTCAGAATATAAAAGCAATCCGTTTGAATAGCATCAAACACAGCATCAGCAATCCGATCTGCCGTAATACCCTTCCTGACGCCACTAAAAATCGCTTTACCGGTCTTAGCAACAACCGGATCGAATACGCCCGTATTAAATGCGTCGGTATTAAGTGCTTTTAGATCTAGCGCGCTATCAGATGGCCGATTACGTTCTGCTTGCGTTATTTTCGTCTTCACCCATAAGGGACATAACACCGACACTTTGATTTTGGCGCCGCTTAAAGCAAGGTCGTGATGCAACCCTTCAGATACTGTTACCACTGCATGCTTACTAGCATTGTAAGCAGCCATGCTTGGCTGAGACTGTAAACCGGCCATTGAAGAAGTATTGATAATGTGACCTTCCTCTCCATTTTTTAACATCGCAGGAATAAACGCACGTAAGCAATTGGTAACGCCATAAAGATTGACCCCCATCACCCAATCCCAGTCTTGTGGCGTGGTTTTCCAAACCGGCTTTACAATCGCAACACCGGCATTGTTGACAAGTAAATGGACATTTCCAAACCGGGAAAAAACCTGTGCCGCCAATGCCTCGACTTGCTCCGCTTTAGAGACATCGGTACACACGCCGATAACATCTGCGTCGCGTGCCTTAAACTCTGCTACGACAGCGTCAAGTTTTAATGGATTTATACTGGCCAACACTAACTTCATACCTTCGTCCGCAGCACGTATCGCAATCGCTTTGCCGATACCATCAGATGCCCCGGTTATGACAGCAACCTTACCCACTAAATTTTCCATAAATTCTTTATCACCGCTCAGCAATCAATACACCGCACAGGAATCCGCACGACAAATTGCGTCCCTTTACCGACCTGACTCTCTACCGTAATGCTTGCATTTAACAGGTCAATTATTCTTTTCACGATTGCCAGACCAAGACCAGTGCCGTGGGTTTTCTCTTGCGAATCAATCTGCACAAACATATCAAAGATGTGCGGTAAATATTTTTCTGGGATGCCCACTCCTGTATCTCCGACAGAAATAATCAATAGAGAATGCTTACCGGTACCATCAGAACTTAAGGTCGTTTCAATGTCCCCATTAATCTCCACTCCCCCACTCTGGGTGCATCTGATAGCGTTAGATACAAGGTTAGTTAAAATTTGTCGTATGCGGTCATAGTCACTCGTCAGCTCCGTATCTGGTCCCAAATTTTTCAGGTTAAGCACAATTTTTTTGTCCTTCGCCATAGAGGAAAAATCATCCAGGATTCCTTCCAATAAATGGCGCAATGTGAACGTACTTTCCCGAATTGAAAGTATTCCCGCTTCAAGGCGCGAGAACTCTCCAATATCCCGCATCTGTGCGGTGATTCTTTGTGAGGCACGCGTAATTTTATCTACCGTTTTTTCCATAGGTGAAGACTTTGCCATCACCGATAACACTTCAATTGCGCCCGTCAAAGATTGAAGAGGACTTCTCAACTCATGGTTCACGGCTGAAATAAACATTGTCTTCTGTTTTGCAGCATTTTTCTCCAGCGCAACAGTGGCTTGCAACTGCTTCACAAGTTGATGGGACATGTCGGCTTTTTCTTTTTCAATTAATCGCAGACGCGTTGCCAAAGCCAGAGCAAAAATGATCGACTCCCATACAGACGCAAACTGAATCGCGTAAGTTGTCAAAAAATTTGACGACAGTAGTTCCAGTGTTTTTAACGCTTGTAAAACCAGTCCTGCACCGAACACCATCCAACCAACACTATAAAGATAGGCAGGTTTATAACCTTGGTAACTACGTATCCCACCACCAATAATCAAAAATGGAATGACCAATAAAATCAGATAGTTGATAGCATAAAATAAATACCTGATAGGAAATATGAAGCACAAAAACAAACCAGCCAGTAGCACCCATTGGAAGAAAACCAAATAGCTATCCAACCACCGAATCGTTTTTTTCAGACTCAGGAAATGTCGTGAAAACAAAATCATTCCATGTACTGCGGCGTATGCACAGGCAGCAAAAAAGCTCTCGTAATATGCATTGATTTGAACAAATAAAGGCGCAAGCCCATAGATGTAAAAAAAAGTTCCTATAAAGCCACCTAAATAGTATAAATAATAAAAATAGGTGCGATCACGGAGATAGAAAAACAGAAAAAAGTTGTAAATCCACATCACCAGTAAACCGCCAAAGAACAAGCCTAATCCTATGTGCGTATCACCGATGTACTCCACAATGCCCTTGGTGCCAGCCCATGACAGATCAATATTTAATGCATGCCCATCAGGCGCAAATCTTACATAGTAGGTCGTTGGATGTGTGGGAGGCGCAGGGATTTTAAAAAGATAATTGTGTATATTGAATAAACGCTTTCCCGGAGGAGCATCTTCAATTAATGTAGTGGAGAGAAATCTCGCGTCCGTACCCGGATAGAAAACAGTCAGGCTGCCAACATGCTCATAATTTTGCATCAAAAACCAATTTAGGCCGTTATAAGCACTAAGATCAGCAGAAAATCGAATCCAAAAGGCTTTCTTTTTATACGTAAAACTGTAGTTTTGATTTTTTAGCGTTTGAAATACGCCTGCTTGGCCGCTTGACACTTGATCGATTGTATAACTTCCATCCGCATCCTCCAAGTACGCCATCTGAACCACCAAAGGTTGTTCCGCCTCACCTAGCGGGACAAAAACACGCGGGATTTCCTTGGAGAAGACCAGATTGGAAAATAAAACAAATAATAATCCTAAGCACCAAACAACAACTGATCTGACTTCCATTTTTCTATTCATTAAAATTTTCCACACAAAAATAATGAATATAAATGTCCATGAATTATGAAATTAAACCCTATTTTTTTGTATGGGATAATCAGTCAGAAGTGCTGCAAATATTTCTGGCATGACCGGTTTGTTTTCGGCGTTAACTGTTGTGCAAATATTTATTGCGGTTACCATCAGCGTTCTTTCAGGTAAGCGATAAATTTTTTGTTCAAACTGAAGGCGTAATTTTGTAATTCTTTTAATTACAGTTTCGACAATAAATTCATCACCACGCATCAATGAATTTTGGCAGTCAACGTCAACACGAAGTACAAAAAAGCCTAATTTTTGCTTTTTAAGTTCTTGAAATGGAAAATCCAATTCTGTTAATACATGGTGACGCGCTTCATCCATGTAATTCAGATACACAGCATGGACAACCCCTCCACTACTATCGCATTCATATTGACGTACTCTGAACTCCGTTGAGAACACTTTTTGTTGTTTTATATTCATTTACTTATCATCATTTAACATGCAAATTATATTCAATTTATATTCATATACACTACGAATATATGCATTTAAACCGCGTTAGTCAAGTACAGTGAATTTCACTCTACAGATGATCCCGTGGTGAGGCGAGTAAGCGGTATGAATGGCGCAACCCATAATGGTGGTGTTTTTGCTTGTAACTATAACGAGTGCGGACGAAATCAGCGGCTAGAATCGGACGCTAGAAAAGGTCGCTGACCGGGCAAATCAGTGGAGGATTTCGATTGGACAAACGAGTTTGGAGAACGAAATGCATGTCGATATCGAACTCAAAATCAGTAGCAAACCAGATCGTCCCTGCGGTGCAACGACTGATGAAGAAAGTTGAGTCTGCGAAATGGCGGCTGTGGCGTGATCGCACACAAGGTGCGATCAAACGGCTGCGCGAGGTTTTATTGAAAAGTGAATGAAGCCATAACGCTGAGCGCGTACCGACTGTAATGCCATTATGAAGCGGAGGAGGGAAAACGGAAAAGCTGTTTATGAAAGGATTTTGCAAGTAGTTCCAGTACAGCGGGTTTTTCGAGCACAGTCACATCGAAACGTTCCACCATTTTTGCTATTTCAGATTGATTGACCTCAGTTGTTCTAAGCTCCCCGGTAAGAATAGTAATGGGGGCGTTAGACTGGAGTTTTTCTCTAATGTATACAATGGCTGATTCGGCTGTTTCGAGCCGTGATAGCATCCAGTCCAAAACATATCCCTCAAATGGCTGGCTTTTGGCCGCCTCCAGCATGGATTGAATACTCTGAAATTGCGCTACGTCTACCCCTTGCCATGCAAACATGGTGGCGATAGTGTCGGTAATATCTGGATTATCGTCTAGCGCCGCAACGCGAGGGTTCGGCAGTACGTCAATCTTTAAAATTTTGTAGCAAACCTGCCCTTCTTCGACTTTGGTACCTGGTATCACGAGCCAACCATCAGCCTCTCTCACGGCAACTAAATTCTCAAATTTCGGCGTTTCCAGTGCGTTACTGTGCTGAATTAAGCATCGCTGTGGGACATCACTAATTTTAAGAATCGCATTCCATGCGTTCGCGGGTTCGTTCGTAATGAACACAGATAAAGGCTCATTGAAGTGCGCTGCAATGAGCTTGAGTTGCTCCGGGGTCCATGAACGCTTGCCTGAAAACTTTTGCTGAATCGATACATATTCCAGTTCGAGAATTCCAGCAATAACCGTCATTTGTTGACGAGGCCGTACGCCGTTTCTGGTGAGAATTTTTTGGATTTGAGCGGTCTCATTGGCATTAGTCATCATCAATACATTATACAACTAGCATGTGGTGGTCTTAACAATGGATTGCTGCTGTTCTTTCACAGTGCAATAAAAGTGTTCAGCGCCATTCATTGAGTTGTCTAATTTACAAAATTAACTGATTCTTTTATCAACGTGAGTGACTGTTTGAGAAATAACGTGAATACCACTTGATATATGAATAGATTATTAATACAATTTGAAGTGTTTTTGAATATATATAATTCATTAAATATTTATCATAAAGATCAAAGTCTTTTTTGATAACTCAGGGCAGCAACGCTCAAATCCTGGCATGTGCAGTTATGACAAAAGACGGAATACACTATATGAACGAATACGATATTAAGAAAGAAGTGAACGCATATAAAATTAAAGAAATTCTACGGAATAATTTTTACAAAATATCAAATAATGCTACTGAAGAAATTTATTCGGGGGATTATATATGCAAAAATATAGATATTTTTAATCATCTCTCCGTATCTGATATTTGTAAAATAGCCTATATAACTGGATTTAATAAAGGGAGAAGAATTTCAATTGAAATAAATCAATTATTAGATGGTTTAAAATAATATGAGAGAAATAATATGAGAGAAATAATATGAGAGCGGCCTCCTGAAATAAAGCTGTGAAAGCTCTTCTTATCTACGTTTTAAATTCAAAGATATAAATACCAAATAATCGTCATGAAAAAAAATTGCCTATAGAAGTGAATAAAAATAACACATTAATTATTACTATTATTTGTATCGCACTGGTTGCTTTAAACCTCCGGCCTAGCATGGCTTCTTTCGGACCACTGCTGACGCAGATCACTAGTTCTATTGATATCACTTATACACAAATCTCTTTGCTGACAATGCTGCCTGTTATTGCCATAGGCATTGGAATGTTTTTTGCTGGAAAAATTAAGTCGATGATCGGTTTGGTTCCCGGGGTGTTCATCTCATTGGCCCTGATAGGGCTAGCAACAGGCGCCAGGTATTTTTACTTTGATGTTACTGGTCTGATTGTGACCGCTATCATTTCAGGACTGGGAATTGCCATTATCCAAGCCCTTATGCCCGCTTTTATTAAGAGTAATTTTACAAATACGTCGCTGTTGATGGGGTTTTATGCAACGGCTATTATGGGCGGCGCTACTATTTCAGCCTCTATGTCTCCATGGCTGGCAAACAAATTAAATAGTTGGCAGCTATCTTTAGCAGCTTAGGCTATTTTTGCAATAGTTGGATTATTTTCCTGGAGAAAGATTAGTCTCGTTACCAAGAATTCTGTGGATCAACCGACGAATGTAAACATAAAGCGGGATAATTTTTTTACGAACAGAAGGGCCTGGCTATTAGCGTTATTCTTTGGCTTTGGCACTGCCTCTTACACTTGTGTCCTGGCGTGGCTAGCACCTTTTTATCTGGACCTTGGTTTTACGGATCAAGAAGCTGGGATGATGTTGGCATTGTTAACGCTTTTCGAGGTCATCGCTGGATTGACCATTCCCATGTTATCCGCAAAAAAACTTGATCGAAGATGGTATTTATTGCTGCTTCTTTCGTTCATCTTTACAGGTTTTATTGGTCTTGCCTTCTTCCCTCTTAAATTATTATTTCTTTGGCCTGCTTTGCTAGGGATTGGAATAGGCGGTCTTTTTCCTATGAGTCTGATCGTATCGATGGATCACATTCAACATCCGCAACGAAGCGGCAACCTGACAGCTTTTACGCAAGGTATTGGCTACATCATCGCAGGTCTTTCCCCGCTGTTCGCTGGCTTTATTCGTAGCGCAACGAATAGTTTTCAGTATTCATGGTTATTATTAGCCCTCATTATGATTGTTATGATACCTATGGCTCTTACCTTCAATCCTATTAGATATAGTGAAAAATTTGACTGAGGGGAGGCAGAGGTATGCAATTTTGGACAGCACTGCGTCAACATAAAAGCCTGGCCACTCCCGGTCAGCATCTGCGGAACATCAACCGTCAATTAACGATGAACCTCAACTAAAACCAACCTACCCATTTCCCGGCAACCTCAAAACCACCTCCAACCCACCCTCTGGATGATTCCTCAAGGTTAACACCGCCCGATGGTTCTCCGCGATATTCCGTGCGATGGTCAAGCCCAAACCCGTGCCGCCCGTGTCGCGAGAGCGTGAGGTTTCCAACCTAAAAAATGGCTCGAATACTGCCGTCAGTTGATCCTCAGGGATCCCGGCACCGCCATCGCGCACGGTAATAACAATAGAACTATGCTCGCCGGCACCTTCGCGGACAATTTGCAAACGTGCGTAGCGGCCATATTTAACCGCGTTGTCGACCAGATTGGTCAGGCAACGGCGTAATGCGTTAGGTTGGGCCATTATCGACGCCCGTGTCTGACCTTTTAACACCACATCCTGCCCGGCATCCGCCGCATCGGCACAAACACTATCCAGCAACGAATCAATGTCCAGCAACTGCATCGCCTCCGCTGAATCCATGCTACGCGCTAAATCAAGACCTTCTCGTACCATACTCTGCATGACTGCTAAATCCTCAATCAGCTTATGGCGCAAATCAAGATCACTCACCTTTTCAAAGCGCAATCGTAATCGCGTCAATGGCGTTTGCAAATCGTGCGTGATCGCCGCCAGCATATGGGTGCGATGTTGAATCTGGCGCTTGATACGGGCCTGCATTGCATTGAAGGCGCTGGCTGCCTGACGAATTTCTGTCGGACCCGACTCCACCAAAGGCGGTCGGTCAATGTCGCGACCGAGCGCCGATGCCGCCTCTGCCAAGCGCTTGATCGGACGCGCTGTCATTTTTGCGACCAGATAGGCAAGCATCGCAATTAAGCCTAAAAATAAAGCAAAGTAAGGTGACAGCGTCGGCATACCGAGTGGACGCCCGCGCAGACCGCCAGGATCCCGCATCACCCGCAACTTCAACTTAAGTAGTGCGCCGTCTTTCAGACTGACATACACCACTTCACATTCATCAATCCGCGGTCGGTTACGCTGGCTTTGATTGTAGGGGCCGGGTGGCCTGTCAGGGTGCCAATTGCAGCCGACCTGTTTGGATACAACAATCTGCCGCTGATTACCGAGCCGCGCTCTTAATAGCGCTACCAGAGAAGCGTTCTCTGGCATAACATTTTCAGTGTTTGGTGCCAGACTTGCTTGCAGCCCAAAATTCTCACTGGTTTCGAGTACAGCTGCACGCATCTCTGGCCGGATACCATCAAGCGAAAGAACAATTTGCTCGACCCTCTCGGCAATGCGAAAATCGTACAGTTCCTTGAATGCATTGCGGCGTTCGTTATCCGCTAACCAACTTGTGGTGCCAGCAGCAACCAGTACGCCAGCGAGCAGAATCAGAAACACCCGATTAGCGACGGAATCAAAGAAATTTTTCACGCATCTACCGATACCGACGTCGCCAATACATAGCCTTCGTTACGTACCGTTTTGATGATGCCAGGCGTACGCGCATCGTCGCCGAGTTTTTGACGCAACCGGCTAATTTGAATATCCACTGAACGATCGAAGGGATCGGCCTCGCGGCCTTGCGTCAGTTCGAGTAACTGATCGCGGTTTAAAATGCGATTCGGATGATCCAGAAAGACCTTGAGTATCCGGTATTCTGCACCCGATAACGCGACAACAACGCCTTCCCGATTGACCAGCTGCCGAGCGATAAGATCGAGCGTCATGCCAGCAAACTGTATTTGTTGTGCTTTCGGTGTTGCCATATTTGGCGGTAACGCCTGAGTGCGGCGTAACACGCTGCGAATCCGGGCAAATAGCTCGCGTGGTTCAAATGGTTTGGATAAATAATCGTCTGCGCCCATCTCCAGACCAAGAATCCGATCCAGCGGCTCGCCGCGGGCGGTCAGCATGATAACGGGAATGCCGAAATGCGTCGGATGGGCACGCAAGGTCCGGCACAGCGTCAGTCCGTCCTCGCCCGGCAGCGTCAGATCAAGCACGATCAGATCCACGCGCGCCTCTTCTAGCACCCGCCGCATTTCAGCGCCGTTGTTAGCCGTTAACGTGCGTAAACCATTGGCGTCAAGGTATTCGGCCAACAAAGTACGAATTTCACGGTCGTCATCGACAACCAATATATGTGCAGTAGTATCCATAGCTTGATTATGGCAATTGATTAAGAGAATGGCGACGCTAATTTTGTATATTCACCTATCCAGAAGGCCTCTGGATACAATGCGATACAAACATGCGGTCACAAAACACATGGCGTTACAAACTCCCGGCATGGGGAAAGATGGCCGTTACATAGATGCGGTTTAATAAAAACTGTGCAGGTTACCTGTTCAAATCATTTTTCTCCTGAAAGGATTCATCATGTTTAAGCTCCGCAAACAACTATTGATCGGCATCACTGCTATGGGCATTGGTGCCATGGGGATGGGTGCCTATGCGCAAAATGCCCCTGCCGGTGCGCCCGCTGTAGCGCAGGCACCCGCGCCATCCGAGCATCATATGCATCAACCACCCACACCGGAACAACGCGCCAAATTTGAAGCCAGGATGGCAAAACGTCAAGCCAAATTGCATCAGGAACTTAAAATCACACCAGCACAAGAAGGTGCATGGAAGACCTACATAGACCAAATGAAGCCACATGGCCCGGATCTGTCGAAGGCGCGTCCAACCAAGGAAGAGTGGGCTAAACAGACCGCACCAGAGCGGATGGATCATCGCATAGAACTGATGAAAAAAATGGAAGAACACATGAGTGAGCGCGCCGCTGCTTTGAAACAATTTTATGCCGTGCTGACACCAGAGCAGCAAAAGGTCATGGATACGCAATTTAGCCACATGCATCATGGCGAGCGCGGTCACAGGGATCACGGCGGAGAAAGCCACAGCATGTAAAATGGCCCGTTATCTGTTTTAAAACGTGGATTTTTAACCCTTTGTTGTTGTGATTGATAACGTACTTGGCCGGATACAATGCGACGTTACCCGCTGCCAGCAGCGGGTAACGTCGCAGAGCGCCGGGCAGGACCGCCGGATATCAGGAAATTATTGGGAATTACTTAGGTAGCGTAATTTACTTAATCGCCAATACGCATAGATTGCCTTGGGTTACACAACGTTAGACAACATTAGGCAGCCCCGGATGCCCAGTCAAATGCGATATCAACGTTGAGGTCCTTGCATAAATCCGATAGTTGTTTAGGTGTGCGTTTGCGGCGGGCAACTAATGGCGTGTATCGGTACACTAGAAAAAAAATGCATTACTCGTTTACACTGCTTCAATTCAAAATCAATTGACTGACTTCCGGCCCGCAATGAACCCAACCCCTCCCCCGAAAGATCAAAATTCAATGACACCCCAACAGCCCAACACCATGGAAAATAAGCCTGGCGCTCCCTCCCGTCGTTGGTGGTGGCTATTGTTGGTGATCGTGCTGGGTGCAGCCGCCTATTTTTTCTGGGGACGGAGCACTGCGCCGGCAGACAGTTCAGGTGCGGCAAACAGTCAAGGCAGAGGTAAAGGTCGTCGAGGCATGGGTCCTGGTGGCGAGAATAGCGTATTGCCCGTAGGCGTGACCACCGCCGCCGTCGCCGATGTGCATATCTATTTATCCGGTCTTGGCAGCGTGACGCCTGAAGCGACAGCAACCGTTAAAAGTCGGGTTGATGGGCAATTAATGAAACTCCATTTTAAGGAGGGAGAAACGGTCAAAGCTGGCGCCTTGCTGGCAGAACTCGACCCACGTCCCTATCAGGTTCTTGTCACCCAGGCCGAAGGTCAGTTCGGTCGCGACTCCGCGCTGCTAAAAGCCGCGCAAATTGATCTGAAGCGCTATCAAACGTTGTTGGCGCAGGATTCCATCGCCAGCCAACTAGTCGATACACAGGCAGCCTTGGTCAAGCAGTACGAGGGGACCGTCAAAACAGATCAGGGTACGTTAGATAATGCGCGATTACAGCTTCTCTACTCCCGCGTTACCGCCCCCATTACTGGCCGCATCGGTCTGCGGCAAGTCGATCTGGGCAATATTGTCCATTCTTCCGATACGAATGGCGTCGTGATCATCACTCAGTTGCAGCCGATTTCTGCCATTTTCAGTATCCCGGAAGATAATATTCCGGGAGTCATGAAACAAATTCAGGCGGGTAAAACTCTGCCTGCCGAAGCGTGGGATCGCGCGCAAAAAAACAATCTCGCTACCGGTAAGTTTGTGACGATTGACAATCAGGTCGATGCCACCACCGGCACGGTGAAATTGCGGGCGGTGTTTCCCAACACCGATTACGCCTTATTTCCAAGCCAGTTCGTTAATATCAGGATGTTGCTAGACACTTTAATCGGTGCCACGGTTATCCCTAGCGCAGCCATCCAGCGCGGCAGCAGTGGTAATTTTGTGTATGTCGTCAAGGAAGACAAAACGGTCACTATCCGTCCAGTGACAATCGGTCCTGTGGAGGGCGAAAACACCTCTATCGCCAAAGGAATTTCACCGGGCGAAATCGTCGTCGTCGATGGTGTCGATAAGCTGCGCGAAGGCGCAAAAGTAGAACCGGTCAAGCGTGGCGCTGGCGGTGCGATTGGCGATGCAGCGAATCCTGCCAATACGGGTAAACGCGGTCATCGCCGTCAAGGTGCTGCAGGTTCGGCTTCTGCGAGTCCTAGCCCTAGTGCGGGCAGCTCGGCCGCGCCGCCTGCTGCCGCAACGGCCGGAGACAAGTCAAAGCCAGCGAGTCATCCAGCAGCCAACTGAAACCGCCGTACAACAGCACCAGACCGCAACATCCGACTCAACATAAGACTTACGCAAAACCGTCCCGGAAACGGGCTTGTTTATACTGCCGACGCAGACAGCACCTAACTGCGGCAGGGAAAGCACAACGCCGCTTGGGCGATTTTGCATAAGTCCGGCAACGAACAACCAACTGTATAACGACGATAAAGCGCATGAATCCATCACGTCAGTTTATTCTCCGACCTGTCGCCACCACCTTAATGATGGTCGCCATCTTTTTGGTCGGTATCGTCGCCTACAAACAATTACCGCTATCGGCATTGCCGGAAGTCGACTATCCGACTATTCAGGTAGTGACGCTCTATCCGGGCGCTAGCCCCGACGTGATGACTTCTTCGGTAACAGCACCGCTGGAGCGCCAGTTTGGTCAAATGCCGGGCCTTAACCAGATGTCCTCCACCAGTTCGGGTGGCGCATCGGTCATCACGTTACAGTTTGGTCTTGCGCTGAGCCTGGATATTGCCGAGCAGGAAGTACAGGCGGCGATTAATGCCGCTAGTAACTTACTTCCCTCAGACCTGCCAACACCGCCGATCTACAATAAGGTCAACCCGGCAGATACCCCCATTCTTTCGCTGGCCATTACTTCAAAAACGCTGCCGTTACCTAAAGTACAGGATCTGATCGATACCCGTCTGGCGCAGAAGATATCGCAAGTGCCCGGCGTTGGCTTGGTCAGCCTTTCAGGCGGTCAGCGTCCTGCCGTGCGGCTGCAACTCAACCCTCGCGCGGTTGCTGCCCTTGGACTCAATCTGGATGACATTCGGACTGCCATTGGCAATGCCAACGTCAATCAGGCAAAAGGGAGCTTCGACGGCCCGGCGCAGGCCTCAACCATTGATGCCAATGACCAGCTATCGTCCGCTGATGAATACCGTAATCTGATTATTGCCTATAAAAAGGGCGCGCCGATTCGGGTTTCCGACATTGGCGATGTGGTTGATGGTGCGGAAAATATTCGACTGGCTGCGTGGGCTAATAATGCGCCGGCGGTCATTTTAAACATTCAGCGTCAGCCCGGCGCCAACGTTATCGGCGTGGTCGATAGCATCAAAAAAATTCTGCCAAGTTTGCAAGAGAATTTGCCCGGTGCCATCGATGTCAAAATTTTGACTGACCGCACCACCACCATCCGAGCCTCGGTCAATGATGTAGAGTTTGAATTGATACTGGCGGTGATTTTGGTCGTGATGGTGATTTTTGTTTTTTTGCGCAATGTGCCGGCAACCATCATTCCAAGCGTCGCGGTGCCGTTATCATTGGTCGGTACCTTCGGCATTATGTATCTGGCTGGATTTTCGATCAATAACCTGACGCTGATGGCGTTGACTATCGCGACCGGTTTTGTGGTCGATGATGCGATTGTGATGATCGAGAATATTTCCCGTTATATCGAACAAGGCATGAAACCGCTCCAGGCCGCTTTGAAAGGTGCGGAGCAGATCGGCTTCACCATTATTTCCCTGACCTTCTCCCTGATCGCCGTATTGATACCGTTGCTATTCATGGGCGATGTTGTGGGTCGCTTGTTCCGTGAATTCGCCATTACGCTGGCGGTCGCTATTCTGATCTCCGCGTTTATCTCACTGACGCTCACCCCGATGATGTGCGCCAAATTGCTACGTCATACACCGGAAGCGGAACAAAGCTGGTTCTATCGTAAAAGCGGTGCCTTTTTTGACAATATTATTGCCCGTTACGGCAAAGCGTTAGAGTGGGTTCTTAAACACCAAAACGCCACATTGGTGGGAGCGGTGGGCACGCTGGCATTAACCGTTGTGCTGTACATTTTTATACCAAAAGGGTTTTTCCCGATTCAGGATACCGGCGTCATTCAGGGTATTTCCGAGGCGGGGCAGTCCGTCTCCTTCAGCGCCATGGCAGAACGCCAGCAAGCGCTGGCAAAAGTGGTACTGGAAGACCCGGCAGTAGAAAGTCTGTCCTCATTCATTGGCGTAGACGGTATCAATACAACGCTCAACAGCGGACGCATACTGATCAATCTTAAGCCACACGATATGCGCAGTGTCAGCGCCTCCGATGTCATTCGGCGTTTGCAGCCAAAGTTGGCACGCGACGTTCCTGGCATGACCTTATACATGCAGCCGGTGCAGGATCTGACCATTGAAGACAGCGTCAGCCGCACGCAATATCAGTTCAGCGTAGAAGATGCTGACGGTACCGAACTAACCAAGTGGGTGCCCAAACTCATCGATAAGTTAAAGGAATTGCCTATGCTGGCCGACGTCGCCAGCAACCAGCAAGATATGGGCTTGCAAGCCTATATTGAGATTGACCGTAACGCGGCGTCGCGCCTGGGTTTAACTACTGCGGCGATCGATAACGCTTTGTACAATTCATTTGGACAACGTCTGATCTCGACCATTTATACGCAATCCAATCAATATCGCGTGGTGATGGAAGTGCAGCCCGCGTTTCAAAAAGGCCCGGCGGCACTCGATAGCATCTTTCTGGTTGCAGCCAACGGTAATCATGTGCCCTTGTCCAGTATCGCTACCGTCAGCGAGCGTAACGCGCCGCTGGTTGTGAACCACATTGGTCAGTTCCCAGCCACGACCATCTCGTTTAATCTGGCCCCGGGAGCGTCGCTCGGTGCAGCGGTAACTGCCATTCGTGCTGCCGAAAAGGAGATTGGTTTGCCGGTCAGTATTCAAACACGCTTTCAAGGTGCGGCACTGGCGTTCCAGGCATCGTTAAGCAACACGCTTTGGCTCATTCTGGCTGCAATCATCACGATGTATATTGTGCTGGGCGTGTTGTATGAGAGCTATATCCATCCGATCACCATTTTGTCCACTCTGCCGTCCGCGGGGGTTGGGGCGCTGTTGTCATTGATGATTTCTGGTAACGATCTCGGAATTATTGGCATCATCGGTATCATTTTGCTCATCGGTATCGTGAAGAAGAACGCGATTATGATGATTGACTTTGCGCTCGATGCTGAGCGAAATGAAGGCTTGTCGCCACGCGATGCCATTTTTCAAGCCTGTCTGCTACGCTTCCGTCCAATTTTAATGACGACGATGGCAGCGTTGCTTGGCGCTTTACCGTTGATGCTCGGCACCGGCGTTGGCGCAGAACTTCGCCAGCCGCTGGGTATTACAATGGTTGGCGGGTTGCTGGTCTCTCAGGTATTGACGTTGTTCACGACGCCAGTTATTTATCTTGCGTTCGACAGGGTCTCGCGGCGCTTCAAAAAGCGCTTCGGCAAAACAGATGGCGACTCTCAGGATAATGATCCGGATTTCCGACCATCGATTGATCCGGTACGGCCATGATGCGTTATGTGCGGATCAAACCCGCCAAGCCCGCTGAACCTATGATGCTGATCCTATGAACATTTCGCTCCCCTTTATCCAGCGTCCCATCGCCACCACTCTGCTGACGATCGGGATTGCCTTGGCTGGGTTGGTGGCGTTCCGGCTATTGCCGGTATCGCCTTTGCCACAGGTCGACTTCCCTACGATTTCTATCTCGGCGTCGATGCCCGGTGCCAGCCCGGAAACCATGGCGGCCACGGTAGCGACCCCGCTTGAGCGTGCCCTCGGATCCATTGCGGGGGTCACGGAAATGACCTCCTCAAGCTCACTTAGTTCGAGCCGTATAACCTTGCAATTCGATTTAAGTCGGGATATCGATGGCGCGGCGCGTGATGTACAGGCAGCGTTAAACGCCGCGCGCAATCTGTTGCCAACCGGCATGCCAGGTAGTCCGACGTATCGCAAAGTCAATCCCGCCGATGCGCCGGTCATGATCCTGGCGCTGACTTCGGACAGCATGACGCAAGGACAAATGTACGATGCCGCCGACACAATACTGGCGCAAAAATTATCGCAGGTGCAAGGTATCGGCAGCGTCAGCGTGGGCGGCAGTTCACAACCCGCAGTAAGGATAGAACTCAACCCCACTGCCCTCAATAAATATGGCATCGGTAGCGCAGACGTTCGCACTGCGGTGGCTGCAACCAACGCCAATCGTCCGAAAGGGATACTGGAAGACGGTGACCGTAACTGGCAGATTTATGCTAACGACCAGGCCCGGACCGCCGCAGAATATATGCCGCTGGTGGTGTCCTACCGCAACGGCGCGCCGATTCGCGTACAAGACGTTGCGACTGTTAAAGATTCTGTTTCCGATCTGCGCAATTCTGGTTCTTCTAATGGAAAACCAGCAGTTTTGGTCGTCCTGAGCCGCCAGCCAGGAGCGAATATTATTGAAACCGTCGATAACGTGCGCGCTTTGCTACCCCAGTTGCGGGCCTCCATTCCCGCTGCCATCAATTTAAAGGTGGCGATAGACCGCACCCCAACTATTCGTGCGTCGTTGCGCGATACCGAGCACACTCTGTTGATGTCGATTGGACTCGTCATCATGGTGGTATTTATGTTTTTACGGAATGCACGCGCTGCGTTGATTCCGACGGTGGCAGTGCCTATCTCGCTGATTGGTACTTTCGGGATTATGTATATGCTGGGCTACAGCCTGGACAATTTATCCCTGATGGCGCTGACTATTGCTACCGGCTTCGTCGTCGATGACGCGATTGTTGTACTGGAGAACGTCTCCCGGCATGTAGAAGAGGGTATGAAGCCGTACGATGCTGCCATTAAAGGTGCGCGTGAAGTCGGCTTTACCGTGCTATCGATGAGCATCTCGCTGATTGCAGTCTTCATTCCTATTCTGCTAATGGGGGGAATTGTCGGTCGCCTGTTCCGTGAGTTCGCGGTCACGTTATCTGCGGCTATTCTGGTCTCTCTGGTGGTGTCATTGACGACCACGCCGATGATGTGTGCACGCTTGTTAAAATACGAACCAAATCGCAAGCAAGGACGATTTTTTACGGCCATCGAACGTATTTTTGATGGCATGCTGAATGGCTACAAGCGCTCTCTAACCTGGGCATTACGCTTTGGACCACTCATGATATTGATTCTGGTAGGGACGATTGCGCTCAACATTCACCTATACAAGATCATTCCCAAGGGTTTTTTCCCGCAACAGGACACCGGGCGCATGATTGGTGGAATTCAAGGGGATCAGGCGATCTCGTTTCAAGCCATGAAAATTAAACTCGATACTTTTGTCGCTATCGTTCAAAAAGATCCCGCCGTTGAAAACGTGATTGCTTTTACGGGCGGCAGTCGTCGCAATAGCGGTGTCATGTTCATCACCCTCAAACCTCTTGCAGAACGCAAAATCTCTGCCGATCAGGTGATTGCACGCTTGCGCGGAAAGCTCAGTCACGTGCCTGGCGCGAACTTGTTTTTGCAATCGGTACAAGACATCCGTGTCGGTGGTCGATCCAGCGATGCGCAATATCAATACACGCTGCAATCAGACGACATCAACCAATTACGCCTATGGGAGCCTAAAATACGTGCTGCCTTCGATGCGTTACCAGAACTTGCGGACGTCAACACCGATCAAAATGATAAAGGCTTGCAAACCTCAGTGGTCATTGACCGCGAGACCGCGATCAGAAGTGGTGTAACCCCGCAATTAATCGACTCTTCACTGAGCGATCTGTTTGGACAGCGCCAGATATCGACGATTTACAGTGGCATGAATCAGTATCACGTTGTGATGGAAGCAGCACCCGAATATTGGCAAAGCCCTGAAATATTGAAAAAAACTTACGTGAGCGTCACCCCCGTGAGCAATAATCTGTCTCCCACGACTTCAGCGTTAGGCACCCCGCCTGCCTTGACTGCAAGCGGTAAGCTGGCGTCCAATTCGTCGCTGGCACAAACGCTTTCAACCACCGTTGAATCGCAGATACCGCTATCGTCTTTTTCGACATTCAAAGCGACCAATACCGCGCTATCAGTCAGTCATCAAAGCCAGTTTATTGCCTCGACCATTTCTTTTAACCTGCCGGAGGGGAAATCATTATCCGATGCAACAATCGCCATCAATGGAGCGATGAGTCGGCTTGGTGTGCCGACCTCGGTGCACGGCACCTTTGCGGGCACTGCGAACGTTTTTCAGTCATCGCTCAATAGTCAGCCTCTCCTGATTTTGACAGCGTTGCTCGCGGTTTATATTGTGCTCGGGATATTGTATGAGAGCTATATTCATCCCTTAACTATCCTCTCCACACTACCATCCGCGGGAGTCGGCGCCTTGCTGGCGCTACTGCTCACCAAGACCGATTTTAGCCTGATCGCATTGATCGGCGTTATTCTGCTCATTGGTATCGTCAAGAAAAACGCCATCATGATGATTGATTTCGCGCTCGACGCAGAACGCAACAAAGGGATGTCGCCGCGTGACGCTATCTTTGAAGCTTGCCTGCTGCGCTTCCGCCCGATCATGATGACGACCATGGCTGCGATGCTGGGCGCAATTCCATTAGCGATCGGTCATGGCGAGGGTGCCGAGCTGCGCACGCCGCTGGGTATTTCTATTGTGGGTGGGTTGATCGTGAGTCAACTACTGACGCTCTATACCACGCCCGTTGTGTATCTTTATCTGGACCGTTTTAGTTTATGGTGTAAAACCACATTTAAACGCCGCGATTACGCCGATGATACAGAAAGTACGCATGCTTGAGCACGGTGGTGTCAGCGCTAGCGATTTTCACAATGATAATTTAGGGCGCCACTTTTATGCCTTATAAGCGGACGGAATTAACATGAAACACATCAGTAAATTTGCCCTGGCGGCAACCGTAGCGTTATCCGTGACCTTGCTGAGTGCTTGTGCAGTGGGACCGGATTACGTGCGCCCGACGATGGAAACACCCACCGCTTTCAAAGAATCGAAAGATTGGAAAGTAGCCGAGCCACGCGACCACGAGCTCGGTGACCACTGGTGGGAAGGTTACAACGATCCAATACTCAATGCATTGATCACACAAATTGAGATATCCAATCAGAACCTGGCGCAGGCTGAAGCCAAATATCGCCAGGCGAGTGCGCTAGTGCAACAATCCCGTGCAGCTTATTTTCCGACCGTAGGTGCCAGCCTGTCGGCATCGCGTTCCGGGGGGCGGAGCATTAATAGCCGCACCACAACAACGGCAAGCAGCAATGGTTCCGTATCGACCAGTCATTCACTATCGCTTAACGCTAGTTGGGAAGCGGACCTTTGGGGCAGAATACGCCGTACGGTAGAATCCAATCAAGCCAACGCTCAATTCAGCGCCGCCAATTTGCAAGGTATAAAACTAAGTGCACAATCTGCATTGGCGCAAGATTATTGGCAGTTACGCATACTTGATGCGCAAAAGATCCTGCTGCAGGATACCGTAGCCGCTTATCAAAAATCGTTTCAACTTACCCAGAATCAATATGCTGCAGGCATAGTCTCCCAATCCGACGTCATTCAGGCGCAAACCCAGCTAAAATCGGCGCAAGCCCAGATGATTGATCTTGGTGTACAACGCGCAAAAACCGAACACGCTATCGCCCTCTTGATAGGACAACCGGCATCAACTTTTTACATAGCGCCGGCGCCGCTGGCCGCGATGGTACCCGCAATTCCTGTCGGTGTCCCTTCCGCCCTCCTGGAACGCCGCCCGGATATCAGCGCGGCAGAGCGCCTCGCGGCGGCGGCAAACGCGCAGATTGGCGTTGCCAAAGCGGCTTACTTTCCATCCCTCATCCTGTCGGCTACTGGCGGATTAGAAAGCAATAGTTTTGCGAACTGGTTGAGCTTGCCAAACCGGGTCTGGTCGCTTGGTCCTGCTTTAGCACAAACTATTTTTGACGGCGGTGCGCGCAAGTCGCAGACTGATCAGGCCATTGCCAACTATGACGGTACGGTTGCGGCTTACAAGCAAGCTGTACTGACCAGTTTTCAGGAGGTGGAAGATAATCTGGCGACACTGCGGATATTGGAAGAAGAAGCGCTGGTACAAGATGAAACCGTACAATCAGCGCGTAAATCGGTCTCGCTGATTCTGAATCAATATAAAGCCGGTCTGGTTAACTACACCAGTGTCGCAACCGTCCAGGCTACCGCACTCAGCGCCGAGAATTCTGCTTTGAGTATTCTGAATCGCCGTATGGCCGCCAGTGTGCAATTAATCGCAGCGCTTGGCGGTGGCTGGAACCAGGCCGAGTTGTCGGGGAACGCCGCCCTCAGTCACGCACAACCGGAAAAGGCTTCAGCGGCACAAAACTAAATTGAAAGGGTCGCTTCCGGTTCTGACGCATTATCCTACAATGACTGCGATTGCCGCCCCGGGTAGTCATCGAGTTAACGGCCAGTGCGCTGCCAGCACGCGTGACTGGTATTTCAGCCTATCGTATTTTGACATCGGAGAATGACATGGACCTGCGCAACAGTTGGCAATTATATGCATTGGGATCAGCCTTTTTTGCCGGACTGACGGCAATTTTCGGTAAGTTTGGCGTCACTGGATTGAACTCCAACTTTGCAACATTTATTCGCACTGTCATTATTTTGTTCGTCATTGCCGGCATCGTCACATTGCGTAATGAGTGGCAAAAACCCGCGCTGGTCGCCTCTGCCAACTGGCTCTTTCTGGCGCTGTCCGCCATCGCCACCGGCCTCTCATGGCTGTGTTATTACCACGCGTTACAGATCGGCCCGATCACAAAAGTAGCGCCCATCGACAAACTCAGCGTCGCGTTTGCCATCGTGTTGGGATTACTGTTCGCTGGCGAACAACTCACCTGGCCGGTAGCCATAGGCGGATCGCTCATCGTCGCCGGATCGGTTGTTATTATTGCGTTTTGAGTCAATAATGCGCGTTTAAAGCTTTCTGCTTTTTGTTCATCCTGACATCAGGATCAAGCAATTTTAACCATCTATCGTTTGCCGCCATGAGGGAAGGGTTTTAATCGACCCATTCAAATGCCACTGCAAAATCTACCTACGGCTGTCAGCCGACGCAATGAAACTAAGACTAAAGAAAACGCGCCAGTATTAAGACGAGTACGAAAAATCGTTTTGAAAGCCATCCTCCAAGTGAAATCCGATCACCGCCGACGGAGCGATGCGCTAAGCTGAATAGCGAAGACACCAGTTGACGGAACTGAGGATTGAACGGAAATGTATGGTTGCACGCCGCTTTTTTCATCCCGGTCAGCACTTCCTGGCAAGAGAAAAACAACGGCTGCAAATTGATGGCGATACTGTCATGCGAACTTTTACACTGACGTCTTCAAATTGATACCGCCGCATCGTATAAAGAATAATGCGGCGATCCGAATTGAACGTTATTTCGATAGCGTTCCATCCACGCGCTGCCAGATTGCCAGCGGATTGCTATCCTGAATAGCCGCTGGCAATAACTGCTGCGGTAAGTTTTGATACGATACCGGACGCAGGAAGCGCGCAATTGCCGCACTACCGACGGACGTGCTGCGGCCGTCCGAGGTGGAAGGGAAAGGTCCCCCATGCACCATGGAATAGGATACTTCAACACCGGTCGGAAACCCGTTAGCCAGAATCCGTCCGACTTTACGTTCCAGAATCGGCAACAAAGTACGAACTGCGTCGTAGTCGCCTTCATCCATTTGCAAGGTGGCGGTTAACTGGCCTTCCAGATGCTCTGCAACTTGCCGCATTTCTGCGATATCGACACATGAAACCAGTAATGATGCCGGGCCAAAAATCTCTTCCGACAAATGTGCGTCGGTCAAAAAGTCTTTTGCGCTGGCCGCAAATAATGATGGCGTGCCCTTACAAGCGCCATCCGTTGCAACGCCTTGCCCGAGTTGACGGACTATGCTATTACCGGCAAGACTACTGACGCCTTTTTGATAAGCAGCATGGATTCCGGCGGTCAACATCGTACCTGAGGCGCGCTGGGACAGCTGGTCAGTCGCGAGAGCGGTAAAGCGCTCAAAATCCGTACCGGCCAATCCTAAGACCACGCCCGGATTTGTGCAGAACTGTCCCACACCCATGACGAGCGAATCAACAAAACTTGTCGCCAGCGTATCAGCACGTGCGGATAAAGCAGCTGGCATCAGGAATACCGGATTGATACTGCTCATTTCGGCGTAGACCGGGATCGGTTGCGGGCGTGCGGCAGCGGCAGCCATCAATGCCAGACCGCCTTGGCGAGAACCTGTAAAACCAACCGCCTGAATAGCAGGATGACGGACCAGCGCGGTGCCGAGATCATTGCCTATGCCGGTCAATAAAGAAAATACGCCTTCGGGTAGATTGCACTCAGCTACCGCCTGTTGAATTGCACGACCAACCAATTCCGAGGTACCGGGATGTGCAGGATGCGCCTTCACCACGACAGGGCAACCAGCGGCCAGCGCGGCAGCGGTGTCACCACCGGCGACAGAAAACGCTAGCGGAAAGTTACTGGCACCAAACACAGCAACAGGCCCAAGTGCAATCATGCGCATGCGCAGATCAACCCGTGCAAGCGGCTTGCGATCCGGCAGCGCAGGATCAATCCGCGCATCGGCCCATGAGCCTTCACGCAATACTTCTGCAAATAATTTTAGTTGCCCGACCGTGCGACCGCGTTCACCCTCAAGACGCGCTTGCGGTAAGCCGCTTTCTGCCATGGCGCGTAGAATTAAAGGTTCGCCTAATTCAATGATTTTTTGTGCAATGGTTTCTAAGAAACGCGCGCGTATTTCTGGATCGGTGGCGCGATAGGTATCAAACGCCTGTTGCGCGAGAGAACACGCCTGGGCTATCTGAGTGCTATTTACGGTATGGAAAACGGGTGCGATTTCGGCTCCCGAGACGGGACTAAACGCAGAGAATGCAACGCCTTCGCCGGTAATGCTTTTAGCGCCAATCAGCGCCTGACCTGTAATGTTCAAAATATATCCTTAGCCGATAATGGCAAATTTTAAATATCTGGCAGCAAACTTACAGCGAATGGATCACCGGTTGCGCCAGCGTTTCTAACGCAAGTTTATTGCGTAATGGCGGTCCGAATGCAGCCACGTCGATCTCAAAAGTCTCACCTGCCAGCACTTCAATCCCATCCACGCAGCTTAATGTCGCTGTGCCAAAAAAATGGACATGCACATCGCCCGGACGGCAAAATAAGGGATATTTAAAGTGGTGATATTCAAGGTTTGCAATCGTATGCGACATGTTATCTTCACCGCTCAGAAATGGTTTCTCCCAACGCACCGCACCTGCAGTATCGCGTATCCGCGACATCCCTTGCACATGGGTGGGCAACTCGCCCAGCAATAACGCAGGGCCGAGCGAGCATTGGCGCAACTTCGAATGTGCGAGATACAGATAGTTCTGACGTTCAGTCACGTGGTCCGAGAATTCATTACCAATTGCAAACCCTAAGCGATACGGTGAGCCGTCGGTACCGATCACATACAACGCGGCGATTTCTGGCTCTTCGCCACCGTCCAAAGCGAAGTGGGGCATAGTTAGCGCTTCGCCATTGGCGCGCACAATTGATCCATCGCCTTTATAAAACCATTCTGGTTGCACGCCTAACTCTCCGGCGGCTGGCTTGCCACCATCAAGCCCCATCCGAAACATCTTCATGCTATCGGTCAGGCTGTCGATATCGCTGATTTTTTTATGCATTGCATCGCGACCATCTGCGCTACCCAGATGGGTTAAACCGGTGCCGGTCACAAAACAATGCGCGTCATCCGCATGATCCAGCGGCGGCAGCAATCGGCTTTCGCTCGCTACCGTCGCGTAGTCGACCGTCGTCGTGCCAAGAGCGGCGCTTGCCAGATCCTTTAGCGAGGATTTTTGCGTAATCGCCGCCTGCGCCAGGGCGAAGGTAGTCTCGTAACCGTCAATCAGACGAATATCACGATTGTCGTTCTCCAGCACACCGATACGGCGGCTGTTATCGGGTTGCTTCAATTGAACTAGTAACATGGCAATTCCATTTTTTTAATGCGATTTTATGTTGGTCGATGCGCGTCGATACCAACTTATATTCCGTACAGATCGCGCCGCTGATCGCTCACGTTCACGCGCTTGATTTATACGATTGTTAATGCGAATGCTTCGGCACCGCAGAACCGCGGCAACCGACCAGAAAGTCAAAGTCGCAGCCTTCATCGGCTTGCAACACCCGGTCGATGTAAAGCTGTTGATAGCCACCCTTCATAGTCGGCGCATTGGTGTCAACTGCGGCTGCACGGGCGGTCTGGCGTTGTGCCATTTCTACATCACTGATATCGAGATGCAAGCGGCCCGCGTGACAGTCGAGTTCAATCCAGTCGCCATCCTGAACGATGCCCAGTGGGCCGCCAGCGGCCGCTTCCGGTGCCACGTGCAGGACTACTGTGCCATAAGCTGTGCCACTCATTCTTGCGTCAGAAATGCGCACCATGTCTTTAATGCCTTGCGCCAACAGTTTTGGTGGAAGACCCATATTACCGACTTCAGCCATGCCCGGATAACCTTTAGGACCACAGTTTTTCATCACCAGCACCGAACTTGCGTCGACGTCCAGATCAGGATCATTGATGCGGGTTTTGTAATGATCAAAGTCTTCAAAAACCACCGCACGACCACGATGCTGCATCAGTTCTGGCGACGCAGCGGATGGCTTCAATACCGCACCGCGCGGTGCCAGATTGCCACGCAAAATGCAAATGCCGCCGTCGGCGATCAACGGGTTATCCAGCGTACGGATAACCTCATCGTTATACACCGGCGCGCTTAAGGTATTCTCCCAGATACTTTTACCGTTGACGGTCAACGCATCCTTGTGCGGCAACAGATTGCCGTCACCAAGTCGGCGCAAGACCCCGGGCAAACCACCTGCGTAGTAGAACTCCTCCATCAAGAAGCGACCGGAGGGCTGCAAGTCAACAATCGTCGGCGTACCGCGGCCAATGTTGGTCCAATCCTCTAACTCAAGATTGACGCCTATGCGTCCGGCAATCGCCTTCAAATGGATGACGGCGTTGGTCGATCCGCCAATGGCGGCGTTGACTCGAATCGCGTTTTCAAAAGCCGCACGTGTCAAAATTTTAGACAAACGCAGATCTTCCCACACCATCTCTACGATCCGCATCCCCGACATATGCGCGAGGACGTAACGGCGTGCGTCCACCGCAGGGATCGCCGCATTATGCGGCAGAGATGTCCCCAATGCTTCCGCCATGCAAGCCATCGTGGAGGCGGTCCCCATGGTGTTGCAGGTACCGGCAGAGCGCGACATACCGGCTTCTGCAGACATGAATTCATGCATTGAAATCTGTCCGGCTTTGACGGCTTCGCTGAGTTGCCACACTGCAGTGCCGGAGCCGATATCCTTGCCGTTGTGTTTGCCGTTAAGCATTGGACCACCGGTAACAACAATCGCCGGGATGTCACAGCTTGCCGCACCCATCAACAACGCTGGCGTGGTCTTGTCGCAGCCGACCAGTAACACCACCGCATCCATCGGGTTGCCACGGATCGATTCTTCTACGTCGATACTGGCCAGATTGCGCGTCAACATCGCAGTTGGGCGCAGGTTGGATTCACCACTGGAGAATACCGGGAACTCGACCGGAAAACCGCCAGCCTCTAAAATACCGGCTTTAACGTGTTCAGCAATCTTGCGAAAATGGGCGTTACATGGCGTCAGTTCGGACCATGTATTGCAAATCCCGATCATGGGCTTACCCTGAAATTCATGATCGGGAATACCCTGATTTTTCATCCAGCTACGATACATGAAACCGTTTTTGTCATTGCTGCCAAACCATTCAGCAGAACGTAGTGGGCGTTTTTTGTCGATAGTCATCGTTGGCTTTCTTTTGAAAGATGAGCAGCGTCCCCCGGACTATCATAATCCGGGTTACCTGACACGTACTCTGATCGGGGCTGCGAAAATAGGCTTAAAGCAAAGTGTAGGAAATCCGCAGCGTTTATTTGTTCTTGTTATAGACATCAACACAAACAGCTGCCAGCAATACCAATCCTTTTATGACTTGCTGATAATCGATACCAATCCCCATAATCGACATGCCGTTGTTCATCACGCCCATCACAAACGCGCCGATTACCGCGCCCATCACCTTACCAACACCGCCCGAGGCGGATGCGCCACCGATGAAGCAAGCCGCGATCACATCGAGCTCGAATCCGGTACCGGCTTTTGGTGTCGCAGTATTCAAACGTGCTGCGAAAATGAGCCCTGCCAGGGCCGCTAATACACCCATATTGACGAAGGTATAAAACGACACGCGGGTGGTTTTGATACCTGACAGCTTGGCAGCTTTCTCGTTACCGCCGACTGCATACACTCTGCGGCCCAGCGTCGTGCGATTGGCAATAAAGGTATAAATAACCATCAGCCCAAACATGATGACCAACACGTTCGGCATGCCTTTGTAAGACGCTAGCAAATAGCTGAAATAAATAATAATCGAAACAAAGACAATATTTTTCAGGACAAAAAATGTGAGCGGCTCATCTTCCATACCATGCCTGGTCTGACTGAGCCGACCGCGAATTTTTACGATGATCAGGATCGCAGCAACCGCCACCCCGACCAGCAATGAAGTGATGCGCAGATCAACGCCGCCAATTGGATCAGGAATAAAGCCTGAACTTAGACGCTGGAATGTATCGGGAAAAGGGCCGACCGATTGCCCGTCCAATAACGCCAACGTCAAGCCTTTAAACACTAGCATTCCGGCCAGCGTTACGATAAATGACGGTATTCTGAAGAACGCTACGAAATAACCTTGTGCGCCGCCAATGACCCCGCCCGCAATCAGGCAAATAATGATCGTGAGGATAAAATTAAGGTGGAAGTTCACCATCAATACTGCTGCCAGCGCACCGACAAAACCGACCACCGATCCGACCGACAAATCGATATGTCCGGCGACAATCACCATTAGCATACCCAGCGCCATGATGACGATATAACTGTTTTGCAATACCAGATTGGTCAGGTTCAATGGCCGCATCAACGTGCCATCGGTCATATACTGGAAGAACGCCATAATCGCGATCAATGACAGCAACATGCCGTACTCGCGCATATTCTTTTTTAAAAAATCCGCGTAATCTCTGGTCTCCGCGACAGGTCTTAGTCCTGTTGAATCTGCCTCTGCGACCGCCATTTTTTGGTTCATGTTAGTTATCTCCGATCTTCGCGTTTTTTACAATCGCGCGCATAATTTTTTCTTGTGATGCTTCTGCCGCCAAAAATTCGCCAACGAAATTACCTTCGTTCATGACGTAAGTGCGGTCGCACATCCCCAGCAATTCCGGCATTTCCGATGAGATCATAATGATGCATTTGCCTTCTGCTGCCAGCTGGCTGATGATGTTATAAATCTCGTACTTGGCACCCACGTCAATACCGCGGGTTGGCTCATCGAGTATCAATACATCAGGATTGGAAAACAGCCACTTGCTCAACACAACTTTTTGCTGATTACCGCCCGACAAATTCAATACTTTTTGAAAAACGCTGGAGCATCGAATCCGCAGCTTGCTGCGATAGTCCGCTGCCACCATAAATTCTCGCCCCTCGTCCACAACCAGCATATTGGATACGCCGTCAAGATTTGCCAGGGTGATATTTTTTTTGATGTCTTCGTCCAGAATCAAGCCGTAGCCTTTTCTGTCTTCCGTGACGTAGGCGATGCCATGGTTAATGGCTTTTTGGACGGTACCAACGTCTATCTCTTTACCGCGCAAAAAGACCTTGCCGCTAATGCGCTTACCGTAGGTGCGACCAAAAATACTCATCGCCAGCTCAGTGCGCCCTGCTCCCATCAATCCGGCGATGCCAACTATTTCGCCTTTTTTTACATGGAAGTTGACGCCTTTAATCACTTCGCGATCAGAATGCAATGGGTGATGGACGCGCCATTGCCTCACCTCAAAAATGGTCTCGCCTATCTTCGGTGTACGCTTCGGATATCGGTCGGCCATTTCACGACCAACCATGTTCTGGATGATGCGATCCTCGCTGATGACTTCTTTATGGCAATCCAGCGTATCCACTGTTGTGCCGTCGCGCAGGATGGTGATCGAATCGGCGACTTTTGAAATTTCATTCAACTTGTGCGAAATAAGAATGGAAGAAATTCCCTCCGCTTTTAATTCAAGCAACAACTCAAGCAAGGCATCGCTATCGCTCTCGTTTAAGCTGGCAGTAGGCTCATCCAAAATCAACAATTTGACTTTTTTGGAGAGCGCCTTCGCAATTTCGATCAATTGCTGTTTGCCGACGCCAAGGTTGGTAATCAGCGTACTAGGTGATTCTTTCAGTCCGACTTTTTGGAGCAGTTCTTTGGCTTTTCTATACGACAGCGCGGTATCGATGATGCCGTTCGTGGCTTGCTCATTACCAAGGAAAATATTTTCTGTAATCGACAACAAGGGGACTAAGGCCAACTCTTGATGGATAATAATAATACCGATTTTCTCGCTGTCGCCAATGTCTTTAAATTGGCGTTCCTCACCTTGGAAATGAATTTCTCCAGTGTAGGAACCGTGGGGGAATACGCCACTTAATACTTTCATCAGGGTGGATTTACCCGCCCCGTTTTCGCCGACCAGCGCGTGAATTTCACCAGTACGCACCACCAGATTGACATTATCCAGCGCCTTAACGCCGGGAAATGTTTTCTGGATTCCTCGCATTTCCAGGATCGTTTCCATCTTTTTACCTCTTATCGTTGCCGCAGTCCCAAAACGTAAAAGGAGCTGGCTTAACGACCAAATTGCGACCGAATTTTACCCGCGGAGTTCGATGTGACGCTTAATATCGCCATCAAATATCGCCATCAAATGACGCCATCAAACGCCGCAGAATGTTACGTCAGGCTACCCTGCGCGCAACGTCTGCGGCACCTCACTTTATTTCCTGAATTAGTAATTATTTAATTTGTGCTTCGGTGTAATAGCCGCTACCAGTCACCAGCACCTGCTTCCAGTTAGTTGCGTCGACCACGACTGGTTTCAACAGGAAGGCAGGAACAACTTTGACGCCATTGTTGTAGGTTTTGGTATCGTTAATTTCAGGTGTCTTTCCGCTCAGTAAGGCATCCACCATACCGACCGTTACCTTGGCTAATTCGCGCGTGTCCTTGAAGACGGTCGAGCGCTGTTCGCCGCGCAGGATCGATTTGACTGATGGGATTTCAGCATCTTGACCGGTTACAATTGGCATTGGCAGTTTTGGCGTACCATATCCAACGCCTTTAAGCGAAGAAATGATCCCGATACTCAAACCATCATAGGGCGACAACACCGCGTCTACGCGCGCATTTGTGTAATACGCGCTCAACAGGTTATCCATACGTGCTTGCGCAACCGCGCCGTCCCAACGTAGCGTAGACACCTTCTCCATACCTAACTGTTTGCTACGCACGACTAGTTTGCCGCTATCAATATACGGCTTCAAAACAGACATTGCGCCGTTATAAAAAAAGAACGCATTGTTATCATCTGCCGAACCGCCAAACAGTTCAATATTGAATGGACCTTTAGCAGTCTTTAAATTGAGTGCTTTCTCGATATAACCCGCTTGCAAAACCCCGACCTGAAAATTATCAAAAGTCGCGTAGTAATTGACATTTTTAGAATTACGGATCAAACGGTCATAGGCGATGATCTTGACGCCCTTATCCGCGGCCTTTTGCAGCACATCAGATAACGTGGTGCCGTCAATCGATGCGATTACCAGGACTTTTGCGCCTTTGGTGACCATGTTCTCAATTTGGGCTAACTGATTTGGGATGTCGTCTTCAGCATATTGCAGATCGGTCTTGTAGCCTTTTTCCTTGAATACCTTAACCATATTCTCGCCATCGGCAATCCAGCGTGCTGACGATTTGGTGGGCATTGAGATACCTACCAGTGCTTTTTCCTGCGCGCTGGCCTGAGAAGCGACGCCAATCAGACCTATCATCAATCCTAAAATCGTGGATTTAATTATGTTCACAACCTGTCTCCTTTAGTTACTTAGTTATTGTGGTGCTGCGAGTGTTAAGTACTACCGCCTTGTAAGTGCTATCAAGAGCTACACTTTTTTAACGATTTTATCGGTAAGCCAATTATCGTATGGGTAACGCTTCGCGCGCTAGCCGATACCCACCTGATGTCTCTTCAAAATGCATCTTAACCTTTTCAACGTCGAGGTTTACAGCAATTTCCAACCTCATAGTACGAATTTTACCGATATCAAACAAATGAATTTTTTTCCTAATTCAATATCCGTTTTGATATGTCTAATCAATCGGCAATTTGTGCGTCAGGCGCGTGATGCATCCGTGATTCATGGCCAGTCTGCGTTTTGAAGTGGACTTCAGGAAAGCGCCCCCACAGTGTAAAAATAGTCGCGTGCTGTGACCAATCACTTTTTTTACAAAAGTGATATCCATAATGATATCGCTGCAAGAAATGGAAGGTCAGAAAATAAACAGCTTAACATTCGTATGTCACGGAAGAATTATTTCCCGGTAGAAATGTCACGTGGTTTTAAAAATTATTGTAGGTAATATTACTTACCTCGTTATTAATAGAGGCAATAAGAAATTGTTAAATAGAAGCGAAAATAGAATTAATTATTTAGAAATGTATCGACATTGACTTAATGTAAAGGAATCAGTCTCTAGTTGGTTCCCAGTTAATTAGAATCGCGGCGATTTCATTGGATTAGTCACGCGATCTTATTGATGTACTGGTGGACTATTCGGTTTTCCCTAGCATTTTTTGTATCATTCTGATGTTTGAAATAATCAACTTATAGAGGCTACAAGATGGCAAGTTTAAATACGAAACAAATTAATGAATATTCAGTTTTTTTCAGCAAACTCGATCTCGATAAGAGTGGGACTGTGTCCGTAAGTGAGCTACGAAAAAGTCCTCTTAGCGGCATATTCAAATTTAAGGAACTAGATGGTGATCACGATAAACAAATCACCTTAACTGAATTTCTCGTTGCGATGGCGGAATAATCGAAATGGGGTGAGATTTGCCAGGGCTTTGGCACTCACCCTTTTGTAGTTTCTTCAAATATTGCTTTTAGCTGGTGTTGTCGAATAATATTGTAGATTTTGTTAATTTATTAAAAAATACTAAATTAGTATTAATTTTATATACTTTTATAATATCTTTCAGTTGTCCCTTTTAACAGGTATCGCTTAACTAAAAATTATGGCGCTTCTATGGAGGCCATCAATAATAAATAAAATAACAGCAAGCTCCTATAAACAAACTTTCCTGCGTTCGCAGTGGGAATAGCCGCGCATAAAAAGCGATTGCCGCTATAAATGTGATTAATTGGGTACTTGCGATAAATCGTTCCGGAACGCGGTCGATTTTGAGGAAAAACAGAGACGGCCAGCACGCCTAACAGCGCGCAACGCCACGAGAACGGGCTGAAAGCTTTAACTAAGGCTTGCGGCCTAAAGAGAACTGAAGGAACAGCGAGAACGGTGAAGTCTGGCAAAATACCGCTTAATATTCTAAAATCGCGCCAGCAAGTCAATCTGGCTGATCATCGGCTCTGCGTCACCGGGCGTCACCTTTTTATAGGTACCATCTGGTTTCATATCCCACGCAGAAGCGTTGTCCTGCAAATGTATCAACAAACTCTCTTCGATAACACGACGCTTTAATTTGCTGTCCAGAATCGGAAACGCTGTTTCAATTCGTCTAAACAGATTCCGATCCATCCAGTCGGCGCTGGAGAGGATTACGTGCTCATCCCCGTCTGCGTAAAAATAGAAGACGCGGTGATGTTCCAAAAAACGGCCAATCACAGAACGTACGGTGATGTTCTCCGACAATCCTGGCACGCCCGCATGCAACGCGCACACGCCGCGAATGATCAGCTGAATCCTGACACCGGCTTGCGATGCGCCATATAGAGCGGCAATGACGGTTGGTTCAAGCAACGCGTTCATCTTGGCGATGATATATCCCTGCCGTCCCGCTTTAACGGCGTCGACTTCTTTTTCGATCGCTTTGAGAATATTTGCGTGCAGCGTAAAAGGTGACTGCCACAGCCGTTTAAGCGGGACCTGCTTGCCAAATCCAGTCAATTGCTGGAAGACGTTATGCACGTCTTCGCACATTTTGTCATCGCTGGTCATCAATCCAAAGTCGGTATATAAACGCGCTGTGCGCGAATGATAGTTACCGGTTCCCAAATGGACGTAACGTTTCAGTTTGGTGTGCTTTGCGTGGCGCTTGCGGCGCACGATCAGCAACATTTTGGCGTGGGTTTTATAGCCGAATACGCCGTAGACAACGTGTGCACCAACCGCCTCCAGTTTGGCGGCCCAGCCGATATTGGTTTCTTCATCAAAACGCGCCATCAGTTCCAGCACCACGGTTACTTCCTTGCCATTTTTGGCAGCCTGCATTAATGCGAGCATCAACGCCGATTCATTACCGGTGCGATAAATGGTTTGCTTGATCGCCAGCACGTCGGGGTCGATTGCTGCTTGCTGCAATAGTTCCAGAACCGGTTGGAAACTTTCGTAAGGATGGTGCAGCAGTACATCGCCCTGATCGATCACATCGAACACCGAGGACCCGGTGAAGAACGACTTCGGCAAAACCGGTGTATGGGGTGCAAACTTCAGATCCGGGCGATCAACCAAATCGGGCAGCGGCATCAAACGGACCAGATTGACAGAACCATTGACCCGATAGCAATCGGCCTGCTGCAATCCATTTTGTTTTAATAAGCGCAGTACCAGCGAGGCGGGAGTATCTTCGGCCACTTCCAGACGCACCGCATTGCCTAATTGTCGCGTCGGCAGTTCGCCTTGCAACGCCAACCGCAAATCAGTAACTTCATCTTCGTCGACAAACAGATCACTGTTGCGCGTGACGCGGAATTGATAGCAGCCGCCTATCGACAGACCGGGAAATAGCTCTCCTACAAAACACTGCATAAAACTACTTAACAGGACAAAGCCGTACGGATGGCGCGATAGCTCGTCGGGCATACGCACCAGGCGCGGTAACGCGCGCGGCGCCTGTACGATGGCTAATTCTGGCTCGCGCCCAAAGGCGTCTTTTCCGCTGAGCTTGACGGCGAAATTCAGGCTCTTGTTTAATACTTTGGGAAAAGGATGCGCGGGGTCAAGGCCAATAGGCGTCAGGACCGGTAGTAATTCCGTTTTAAAAAATTCATGCGCCCAAGCGCTTTGCTTTTCATCCCAATCAGACTCAGAGTAGAAGACAATGCCTTCGGCATTTAGCGCGGGCAGTAATTCATCATTGAAGAGTGCATATTGGCGCGCAACCAATTTCTGCGCGCGTTCGCTAATTACCGTGTACGCGTGCTGCAGCGACATGCCGTCCGGGGTCACACCATCGATAGCTTCACGCATCTGCTCTTGTAAGCCGGACATGCGAATTTCAGAAAATTCATCCAGGTTACTGCTGGTAATACATACAAAGCGCAAGCGCTCAAGTAACGGAATCGATGGATCTTCGGCCTGCGCTAACACACGCTCATTGAAGGCCAAAACGCCCAATTCACGATTCAATATAGGGAAAGTCATATTTTCAATTAGTCATCATCGAAATGGGGGGAACGCCTTCGATCATGCCTTTAAGGCAATACTCAAGAGAATCGATGCGATTGTAATTGTTCAATATGACGAACTAATGACAAATTAATATGTACTTGCATCACGCAAATGGGACATACCCAGTTTTCCGGCAGTTATTTTGCTTCTGCCCCAAACGATAAAAGTGACTGTCGGGAACGAATTCATACGGCTTTATGCAAGATCGAGATGGATTATCGCTGTCCGGGTGGAATAATCTTGATAGCAGCGGCAAAACGCGCATGTAAGTCAAGGTCCACTGGCCGATGTTTCACTTCGGTCCACGCAGGATCGTTAGCGAGGCAATTGCCGTTTTTCCAGTCTTTGGCTGGACGAATTGGTCGCGGAACAAATCCGCCGCCACAATTGGGACAAACATTTTCAAGAATATCATCGACGCAATCCGCGCAAAACGTACACTCATAGGAGCAAATACGGGCTTCGTAAGATGTTGGAGGAAGCGCTTTGTTGCAATTCTCGCAGGTCGGCCTGAGTTCCAGCATGGTGGCTCCTTAAGATGACTTTTATAGTTCGGTATTTGTATCTTGCAGGAAAAATTTTGATGCAAAACGTACTCTGACCCGCGTATGTCCACGTCTGCTTTTACATTTCCGCCTAAATAATCAGGAGTACATTCAGCGCGTGCGTGCTGCTCGGTGGTTATCACTAATATACCGGACTATAAGGTCGTAAGGCACCTTGGCCACCGCATAACCCATGTAAACTGCAAACTCTTTCTTTAGATCCACCGTTATGCTTCTGATGCCACTCGCCAAAACCTTTGGACTCTTTATGTTGACCGCACTCGCCGAAATACTTGGGTGCTATTTGCCTATGCTGTGGCTTAACGGCAAAGGCTCTGCATGGCTGTTGTTGCCCGCCACCCTCAGCCTGACGGCGTTTGTCTGGATGCTGACGCTGCACCCAATTGCGAGCGGGCGGGTCTACGCAGCCTACGGCGCGGTCTATATTGCGACTGCTATCGTTTGGTTATGGCGGGTCGACGGGGTTACGCCACGCTGGACCGACTTGCTTGGCGCTGGACTGGCTTTGGCAGGCGCCGCAGTGATCGCGATGGGCTCTCGAACCTAACGGCGCCGTTGCCTGGTCTACCGCCCGCCCGCACTTTTTAACGGATGCCGATCAATGCTAACCCCACCGCAAAGATCAGATACAGTCCTCCAAACATCGCCAGACGGCCACCGGTCAACATCTGCTTACGTAACAATATATATAAACCTGCAATCGAGACCATTGTGACCATGCCCGCCCAGATCAATGCGGTATCGAGCAACCATGGCGTAAAGATCAACACTAAAGCCGTGGGTATCGTTGCCTGTATCATCATCGCGCCGCTGATATTACTCAATGCCAGCGTTTGCTTGCCTTGGCGCACCCAGATCACGGCGTTGAGGATCTCCGGTAATTCGGTCGCGATCGGACTCAACAGCAGCGCCACCAAATGCGGTGATATACCAAGCCATGGTGCCATCGCTTCTAACTGCGCTACGAATAACTGTGAACTCAAAAAGATAACAACTAGCGCCACTAACGTCTGCAACGCCGCCCAGCCAAGCGCGGGCTGCGGATCGTTTGGCCGAAATTTTAGCGGATCAAGATCATGGACCTCGATATCGGCGCTGTCTTCTTTGCGGATTTCGCCCCAAATATACACGCCATAAGCCATCAGAAACACCAAACCCAGCCATGGCTTGATCGCAAAAGCGAACAGACCTAACGTAATCTTGAGTACAAAGATACCCATGAACCAGGCTTGGTCGCGACTCAACCGCGCACCATCTGCGGCGGACAAGAGGACGTTGCCAAGCTTCTTACGATTCAAAATGAACATTAAACCGACCACCGCGTAGGCAATCGTGCTGAGGGCCAACGGACCGCCAAGCGCAGCGCCGACGCCGATATCCTTATGTGCAGCATCGCGGCCAAACACCACCGCGACAAAAGTCACCACGGTCTCCGGCAAGGCCGTACCAAATGCGGCAAGTACCGTACCGACGGCGCTTTGAGCCACGCCAAGACGACGCCCTACCCACTCAATACTGTTGACGAAATACTCACAAGACAAATAGATAACAATCGCAGACCCTAATAACAATGCAATCGTCAGGATCATGCTGATACCTCTAGCCGGTCAGCTACGTGGCTTCGCAAAAATACGAATGAAGATGCGCTTGAATGGGCAACCAGAGGGCAAACAAAGGAACAGCGCGACTTGAGCATAACGGGACATCCTGAGGGCTGGGCACTGACAAATGGCGCAGCGTCTTCGCCCAGCCGGGTAAAGACAATGCACCAAAGGTCTTGCCAGACCCGACGGTCGCGTATGCCATGACGATAAGCGTCAAGTATGTTGACATACGCTCATTGCAAAACAGAGACGCTTGATCAGGTGTCAGCGAGGTTCTGTTGCAAGAAGGCTACTCCCCTAAGGAAGCGCCGATCTTATCATTAAAATTCCCCTTAAGGCAATCGACTAATTGGTTGGCGCTCTTGTTTAGTTTTTATGGGAAATAGTTATCGAGGCTTATCAACGGTTATCAATGGTATCAATAGCCATAACTGTCAAAATCAGAAGTAATTAGCTACAAACGGCTAGAATGGCGACAAGTTGATTTTTCTGCTGATTTTTTATTGTTTTTTTGCTCTTTGTTATTGCGTGCCGGCGCGCTTATTTATGCGTGCAGCCCATCAATACCAACGCAGCTATTTTTGATTGGAGCACATTGTCATGAAATGGGCAGTGATTAGTATATTTCTTTTATCCGTTATTTACGTGCACTTCCGCGGCAAGGTACGGTTACCTTTTTTTCGCCAGTTGTTCGACCATTCGTCGATCATGGCACCGCTTAACATTCTGATGTACTGGTTTTCTAAAGTACCCACGGATAAAGCGTATTTACCGACCAGTATTTTCAGTGATTTAAAAATTCTGGAAGACAACTGGGAAACCATTCGGGATGAAGCGCAGGCCCTCACCGGTATGGCAAAAATTCGCGCAGCAGAAAAAAATGACGACGCCGGTTTTAACTCATTCTTTAAAGCAGGATGGAAGCGTTTTTATCTAAAATGGTATGACGCCAGCCATCCATCTGCCGAACAGTTTTGTCCAAAAACGGTGGCGTTACTGCGCCGTACGCCCAGCGTCAAAGCAGCAATGTTTGCTGAACTTGCACCGGGTGGAAAACTTAACTTACATCGTGATCCCTTCGCCGGATCGATGCGCTATCACCTGGGCCTGATTACGCCTAACGATGATCGTTGCTTTATTGAAGTTAATGGCGAGCGCTATAGCTGGCGCGACGGTCAGGGTGTCGTTTTCGATGAAACGTTTATGCATTGGGCGCACAATGGCACCGACGTTAATCGCATTATTATATTCTGCGATATCGAGCGCCCTATGCGGTATCGCTGGGCACAAGCGGTCAACCGTTGGCTTGGTCGGCATATGATGAGCGCGGCGGCATCACCGAATGAGACCGGCGATCAGACGGGTGGCATTAATAAACTGTTTCGCTTTGTATGGGCTGCCGGTCAGTACCGCAGGGCACTCAAAAAATTTAGTAAGCCACTCTATTACGTGGTCAAGTTCGGTTTGATTATCGGCGCGATTGCCGCAATTATCTGGCTGTAAGAGCGTGTATAGTCGGGCGCAATCACAGCGCCCTACTTGCAAATCTGTTTTATTGCACTGGTAAAATTTTGCCGACGACATTACCAAAGCCAACTCGATAACCGTCGCCCTGACACCACCCGGTCATGCTGATTTCATCCCCGTCCTGTATGAAACCGCGTTGCGCCCCACCGGTCAGCGTCAGCGGATTTTGTCCATTGCGGGTCAATTCTAACAAGCTGCCGCATGCATCCGGCGTATTGCCGCTGATCGTTCCTGACCCCATTAAATCGCCTACTTTGGTATTACAGCCGGATACCGTGTGATGCGCAAGTTGTTGCGCCATAGTCCAATACATTGCTTTGAAATTAGTTTTGCAAATCACTTGTCCGACGCTGGAACCACTACTATCCTCCGCCGGTTTTAAGGTCACTTCAAGAGTGATGTCGAACCCATTGTCAGTATGCTCCTGCAAGTATGGCAGTGGCACCGGCACCTGCGCCGGACTGGCAACGCGAAAAGGCTCCAGCGCCTCCATCGTCACCACCCAAGGTGAAATCGAGGTGCCGAAAGATTTACTGTTAAAAGGTCCCAAAGGCACGTATTCCCACTGTTGCAAATCGCGTGCGCTCCAGTCGTTGAGCAACACCATGCCAAAAATATGCTGCTCGGCGACGGCGATGTTTATTGGATCACCTAGCGCATTCGGCTGCCCAATGAAGAAGCCGGCTTCCAGCTCAAAGTCCAGCTTGCGCGACGGCGCAAAGATCGGCGCGTCGCTGTCCGGTAGTTTCAACTGACCTTTTGGACGATGCAATGCGGTACCGCTGACCACCACGGAACTTGCCCGCCCGTTATAACCGATGGGCATGTGTAGCCAGTTTGGTAGCAACGCATTTTCTGGATCACGGAACATGCTGCCGACGTTGGTAGCATGTTCTTTAGACGAATAAAAATCGGTGTAACCTGCTATTTCCATGGGCAAATGTAAAGTGACCTCCTCCTGCGGCAATAACGCTGCAGAACGTAGAGTATGATCGTCGCGTAATAACGGGTTATCGTCGCGTAATAAATGACTGATTAACTCTCGCGTGACGCGCCAGGTTGCGTGGCCTAATGCAACGAATTGATTCAGGCTGCCGCTACGAAAGACTTCTGAAGGCAATGGTAGTAGATCGGCGTCCGCTAGCAGCGCCAGATCCACCACGTGATCGCCGATGGCAACACCGACTCTCAAGGTCGCATCTTCAACCGAACTGAAGATGCCGAACGGCAAATTTTGTATCGGGAAATGAGACTCTGGTGCAGTGGCGATAAAGGATTTAAGCGCAGGGTCATTAGGTGGCATTTAATATCTCCCGTTAATATAAAAAGATCGGCTGTTGATCTCTTGTTGACTGGGTATGTCTTGAACGGCGTATCTGGATTTACCATGCGCATCGCATGATAAGGTTAATTATGTCGGCTTGAAGCAGATCGGCTTAAATCAGAAAGTGCTAAAGCATTTAAGGCTGGCCGGTAAAATTCTTTTTTAATCCGTCCCAGCAAGCCAGATAATTTTTCTGTAGCAGTGGTGTATCCAATGCAAATTGCGTCGGATGTATTACGTATCTGCTTTCGAACATAAAGGCCAGCGTGTTATCGATTCGGTGTGGCAACAGCGTTGCTGCGCTGGCTTTCTCAAAGGTTGCAGCATCGGGCCCATGGCCGCTCATACAATTGTGCAGGCTACCACCACCCGGCGCAAAGCCTTCCGCTTTGGCATCATAGGCACCATGTACCAACCCCATGTATTCGCTCATCACATTGCGGTGAAACCAAGGCGGACGAAACGTATTCTCAGCGACCATCCAGCGCGGCGGAAAAATCACGAAATCCACATTAGCAGTTCCAGGAGTATCCGAGGGCGACGTCAGGACAGTAAAAATAGAAGGATCAGGATGGTCAAAACTGACCGTATTAATCGTATTAAAGCACTTCAGGTCGTATTTATAGGGTGTGTAATTTCCATGCCAGGCCACCACGTCCAGTGGCGAATGGTCTATTGCGGCTGACCATAACCGACCGCCAAATTTTGCCACTAACTGGAAATTGCCTTCGCGATCCTCGTAAGCCGCCACCGGTGCCAGAAAATCGCGGACGTTTGCCAATCCGTTAGCACCAACCGGGCCGAGCTCCGGCAACGTAAATTGGGCACCATAATTTTCACAAACATATCCACGGGCCTCGCCATCCGGCAACACCACTCTAAAACGCACCCCGCGCGGGATCACTAAAATTTCTCCTGGCGTCACATCAAGCACGCCAAATTCGGTATGCGCCCGCAAACGTCCCTGCTGCGGCACGATCAATAACTCTCCATCGGCATCATAAAAAAACCGCTCATGCATGGAGCGATTAGCGATATATAAATGAATCCCCATGCCAGCCTGTAGCGCTGGGTCGCCGTTACCCGCAAATGTAATCAAACCGTCGATAAAATCGGCAACCTGGCCAGACGATGGCAACGGCAAAGGATCCCAGCGCAGTTGATTAGGCGATGCCGGTACCTGCTTAAATGGTCCACTACGTAGTAAAGGGTGAGCCAGCGATTCAAAGGCATGATGCATTGCAGCTGGTCGAATGCGGTACAACCAGGATCGACGATTATGCGCTCGCGGTGCTGTAAAGGCCGTTCCCGATAACTGTTCGGCATACAAACCGTACGCTACTTTTTGCGGTGAGTTTTGCGCTACCGGCAACGCACCGGGCAGCGCCTCGCTAGAAAAGTCATTGCCAAATCCGGATTGATACCGGACCGCCTCAGTACCGTCAGCACGAGTGTTTTGCATTGATTTTTGGGCGGCTTCAGAGAGTGAAGTGGCGCACAAACCGATGATTGCCTCCGATTTCGAGGCCGATATTGTGTCAGACTGGAGCGTGGGCATTCAATTTCTCCTTGGGCGCTAAACGGACAATACTTCCCGACCAGCGCATTCACGTCAGGCTAAGCGCCAACGATACAAACCCCATCCATAAAGATACGACACAAGAATATCAGAGATGCGTCCGGGCGAACAATTACACTTAGTACCACTGCGTCACCGACAATTAAAAATACAGGAATTTCCTTGATTTGTAGCAAGGATCGTTAGCTTCCGTTTTATCATTTTAGGTACCACATTCATTTACAAAATAATAAATATTGTGCTGTGCAATGAGAATTAATGAAATTGCACTCAAATTTAACAAAAAAATTAATAAATATCGATAAAAAAGTATCTAATTATTAATTAAATTCTATTGTTGCTCATATGCATTAAAATATCTTTATGTGAATGCCGCCTGTGACGTCGTCACCGGTATCGACGCGAATTATTAAAGGAAAAACAAATGCACTGGCTATATTTAGGTATCGCGATCGTCGCAGAAGTTATCGCCACTAGCGCTCTAAAGGCCAGCAACGAGTTCACCCGCTTGCTGCCCTCAGTCGTGGTCGTAGTGGGTTATTTGATCGCGTTTTATTTCTTGTCCTTGACGTTGCGTACGCTGCCCGTGGCGATCGTGTATGCGATGTGGTCCGGCATAGGTATAGCGCTGATCGCCATGATTGGCTGGCTGGTATTTAAACAAACATTGGATGCGGGCGCTTTAATCGGACTCGGTCTGATTGTCGCTGGCGTGGTGGTGCTCAATGTATTTTCTAAATCGGTGTCGCATTAACAGGGCATTTAGCGTCAAAGGCTGCGTCTCTTTGCCGCCAATTAGGCATTACGTAGAAATACGATGCAAAAACCCGTGCCGAAGGACAGTGAGATTTATGAAAAATGGCGGGCAAGTGTGCGCACCCCGGTTGGACGAATGGTTTTGGCCTTAAGCTTCCAAGGCTAATAAGGCAAACGTTCCTAACCAGTGTTCGCCCATATAGTCGCCCGATACATGCGCAATAGCGCTTTCATAATGCAGATCTGCGGAGGCAAATAGTAATGCTGACCGTGGATCATCGCGGGGCAGCGCGCGCGCTATCGAACGCTGGCACCAGGCGCGGCTAAAATTAAGTCCATCGAGATGGGCGATCTTGCCGTCGCTGCGGTCGGTCACGGTCGCGGGCAAAAATAATGTGGCCGGCTGACGCTGCACCAGATTCGGCAAAAATGCGCTAAACCAGATCTGAAATTCGGCATCGGATAATACTTGCCGCATCAATTCGGCCTCCATCAATGCGGGTGATAAAAATTCGTCCCCGCTGGGCTCCCAAGCCTGACAGTTGACATCATTTGCGTGCCAGCGCCAGGCGGTCTCGCAAATTTGTGTTTCCAATTTTGTGTTGCGGGCTGCGCGCGCATATTTCAAACCTAAGGTCATCGCAAACGCCGTATTGAAGTGGGTGCCTACGCGGACCGGATAGGTCGCTTTCGGCAAGAAATCAATGAACCGCGCGACAAAAGCATCGGCTAACGGCGATAGGATTTTGGCCCAACGTTGGCTTTCTGTGGTGACGTTTTGTTCCAGTGCGGTTTGTAGTGCCAGCAACCAACCCCAGCCGTATGGGCGTTCGAAGCCTGCACGCGAAGGGACTGCCAGATAGGCTAGTTCGCCCTTTACATTTGCTTCGGTTAGTTGACGATTAAATACGGCACGTATCGTTGGCGCTTCTGGCAGATTGGGATAACGCGTCAACAAGCGCGTTAATAACCAATAACCATGCACGCAAGAATGCCAGTCGTAACTGCCGTAAAAAATGGGGTATAACGCGCGCGGGCTTTGTACGTCAGCTGCGCTGTCGAGCGAGTGGGTTAGCTTGTTTGGGTATTCCTGGGTTAAATGGCCTAGTACCAATTTGGCGAACCTGGAGGCCAGGTCTGGAGTTAGATGGTGGTTCGATTGGGTCATGGTTTTGCGATGGTTATGTTTGATTGATATGAAGACGCGCAATGCCGCCAGGAGAGCCAGGCACCTGAATCATGCAATCGGAATCACGCAAAACTGTCACGGCAACCGGCTTGCCAACCCTGCCGATGCAGACAGTATGCTAGCACCGAGCCGCAGCGTGGCTAGGAAAGCACCAACGCCGCCGGGGCGATTTTGCGTCAATCCGACCTACCTCAAGAGGGCCAGAGGGGGGCCTCATCCATCAAGGCGATTTGCTCGCGTAATTCCAGCACGCGGTCTTGCCAATATCTCTGCGTATTAAACCAGGGGAATGCTACCGCAAACGCGGGGTCGTCCCAGCGCCGTGCGATCCATGCGGAATAATGTATAAGGCGCAGTGTCCGCAGTGCTTCGATCAGGTGTAGTTCACGTGGATCAAAATCGCAAAAATCTTCGTAGCCAGCTAGCAGGTCGGATAACTGACGGACCATGTCTTGACGTTCGCCTGACAATAACATCCATAAATCTTGTACAGCAGGTCCCATACGGCTATCGTCGAAATCGACGAAGTGCGGCCCGGCGTCGGTCCACAGCACATTACTGCCATGGCAGTCACCGTGCAAGCGCAGCGCACCGACGTCGCCAGCCCGATCGAAACAGCGGCGCACGCCTTCTAGCGCCTGGGTCACGGTGGTGCGATAGGCGGCTAATAAATCTTCCGGGACAAACGCACTCCCTAACAAATAATTACTTGGTTCGATACCGAAGGTAGTGATGTTCAGCGTCGGCCTGTGCGCAAAATTCTTTAGCTTTCCGATCGAGTGGATGCGTCCCAGAAACCGGCCTAACCATTCCAGCGTCGCGCTGTCTTCTAACTCTGGCGAACGGCCGCCATGCCTTGGAAATACCGCAAACCTGAACCCATGAAACTGATGCAATGTGCTTCCGTCCTTACTCGCCGAGGCGGGGACCACGGGAATTTCTCGCTCAACCAGTTCTTCAACAAATGCGTGCTCTTCCAGAATGGCGTCGTCGCTCCAACGCTGTGGTCGATAAAATTTTGCTACCAAAGGCGGTCCATCGTCCATGCCGATCTGATAAACCCTATTCTCATAACTGTTGAGCGCCAGCAAACGGCCATCGCCATGCAAGCCTATGCTATCAAGCGCATCCAGCACGGTATCCGGGGTCAGGGTAGAAAATGATGCGGGTGTGATTAGGTTCATGCCGACTATTGTAAGCTGCAAATGTGGTCTCGCCCTGCCTGAACGAATCCATTTATTGTTAACTGCTGGACGGCCCTCCACACGCCTGGTGCAAAATGCAAAAATAACAATATTAAACATGACGATGCTGGCTACTTTTACCAAAATAGGAAGAAACGCAATACTGAGGCGGAACCGGCGTAAAATTTACCTGGCAGAAAATACTGTCGTTGTTATCCACGCTCAATCCACAGGAAGTGCTCATGCCAGTGCTCGGACTCAATCATTACAATCTGCGTGCGCCACGCGCGCTGATGGTGATCCTGAAAAATTTTTATTGCGACGTCGTCGGGTTAGAAGATGGTCCGCGCCCTGCTTTTAGCAGCGTTGGGTATTGGCTCTACGCGGGCGGTCTGCCGGTTTTGCATCTGAGCGAAATAACCGACGCCACATCAATAGAAATACCGCAGCCCAGCGGCAAAGTTGTCGCGACCAATACTTTTGACCATGCGGCCTTTACCTGCGCCAGCCTGCAAGCCATACAAACGCACCTGACAGCGCACAACGTGGCGTATAAAATCGTATTCTCGCCAGTCACGCGCCAAACCCAGCTATTTTTTAAAGACCCTGGCGGCAATGGTGTGGAGTTAAACTTTGATGAAGAGCGCGCTTGATCGCGCAAGGAACCCTGCCCGGAATGTGCGGATACTAGATTACACAAAAAGTTGAGCGGGATTGCCCGGAATTGCACCCAAAAATACGATGATTTGGGTGTTTTTGACACTAAATTGCGAGCTTTGGGCATTTCAATCGTAAAATCCGCCTCGAACCTCACATTTATATATTACATAGGCATCACGATGGAACTTGACGAACCGCTATCAGATAAAGAATTTGATGAATTAGACGACTTTTTGCTTTCCGACCGCTGCGGGGAAGAAAGCATGACCATGGACACGCTGCACGGTTATCTGACCGCGCTGGTCATCGGTCCGGAGCAAATTTTATTGGGTGAATGGCTACCGCACGTGTGGGGTCCGTCACTAAAGGATGCGCCTAAATTTAAATCCGACAAGGAATTTGAGCGCACGGTCGGCCTGATCGCACGCTACATGAACGAAATCGCGGTCACGCTAGAAGTTGCACCAAAAGAATACGAGCCGCTGTTCTGCGAGTTTGAGCATGAAGGCAAGCCGCTATTGGACGGTGAAGCCTGGACGTGGGGCTTCTGGGAGGGCATCAACTTGCGCCCGCAAGCGTGGGAGCCAATCTGGACCTCGAACTTATCTACCGTGGTCCGGCCAATTTATCTGCTGGGTGCAGAAGAGTTGGAAGAAGAAGAAATGCGCCTGCGCGAAGATCCGATTCAGCGCCATAAGTTGACTGTTGAGGTCGAAGCAGCGATCCCGGAAATTTATCGCTATTGGCTGCCCAACCGCAAGTCGGCAGTTAAAACAATCCAGCGCGAGACGCCAAAAGTCGGACGGAATGATTTGTGCGGTTGTGGAAGTGGCAAGAAATTTAAGAAGTGCTGCGGTGCTGGACTAGCCGAAGAGTAAAACCGAAGCGGAAAATGCCACCTTTCGATCTTTGAAAGGTCGCATTGTCATTGTAAAAGTGAGGTGCACAATCAAAGCGGTGTCGTTACCAGTTACGCTGCCAAACACTGCCTGGCGTAAGGCCACAAGTTACGGCAGCATTAATATAGCGCAACAGCCATGCGCTTGACGCATCCGACAATTTACTCCTTGATGAAATGTTCGCGGTAGTATTTCAGCTCTTCAATCGACTCAAGAATATCCGCGAGCGCGGTGTGCTTTTGGTGCTTCTTGAAGCCACTCGCCAGTTCAGGCTTCCAGCGGCGACATAATTCCTTTAGCGTCGAGACATCCAGATTGCGATAGTGAAAGAACGCTTCCAGCTTTGGCATGCCACGCGCCATAAAGCGGCGATCCTGACAAATTGTATTGCCGCACATCGGCGACTTTCCGTTAGGCACGTATTTGCGCAGAAAGGCGATCAGCTCCGTTTCGGCCTGCACTTCAGTCACAGTCGACGCTTTGACCCGCTCGATCAAACCGGAGCGACCATGGGTGCCTTTGTTCCATGCATCCATGCCATCCAGAAAGGTATCCGCCTGATGGATGGCAAAAACCGGCCCTTCTGCCAAAATATTGAGTTGCGGGTCGGTGACGACTACCGCTACTTCGATGATGCGCTCTGCATCGGGGTCGAGACCGGTCATCTCCATGTCCACCCAGATCAGATTGAATTCATTAGTGCGCAACGGTGCCACAACTGGTGCGGATGATGTCGATGAATCGATAGCTTGTGACATAATTGTTCTCTTTACTATTTATTGGGAAACGCGCTTAAATTGCGTCGTCAGGCGCGTATTTTCTCACATAGGGACAACATGTCTTCATTTGCATTTTCAGTATTATTTATAGTCTTTTTGGCAATTAGCCTGTCTTTGCGGTTCTGGCTCGGCTCGCGTCAGATTCGCCACGTGTTGCAGCATCGTAGCGCAGTACCGCCAGAGTTCTCTGAAAAAATTCAGCTTTCGGCACATCAAAAAGCCGCAGATTACACCGTGGCGAAGACTAAATTCGGCCTTTTTGGGATTTTAGTCAATGCGGTGGTACTGATTGGCTTCACTTTGCTAGGCGGTTTGCAATGGCTTTCGGGCACTTTATTCGGCGTAACCGGGTCCGGAATGCTGTATCAACTAAGCTTACTGGTCGCATTTTTAGCGATTTCCGGTCTGATCGACTTACCGATGGCTTACTACAAACAGTTTGTGCTTGAGGCGCGGTATGGCTTCAACAAAATGACGCACAAGTTATTTTTCGTCGATTTACTAAAAAGCACCGTGCTCGGTGCGGTAATCGGCTTGCCGCTGATCTGGGTGGTTTTGTTACTGATGGAAAAATCCGGCAGTATCTGGTGGTTTTATACATGGCTGGTCTGGAGCGGCTTTCAGCTATTGATGCTGGTACTATTTCCAACCGTGATAGCACCGTTGTTCAATAAATTCACGCCATTAACGGATGACAGCTTGCGGGCACGGATCGAAGGATTAATGCAGCGCGTCGGCTTTGCGTCCAAAGGCTTGTTTGTGATGGATGGTTCCAAGCGCAGCGCCCATGGTAACGCTTACTTCTCCGGCTTCGGTGCGAGTAAAAGGATCGTTTTTTTCGATACGCTACTGGCGCGCCTTGCACCGCATGAAATCGAAGCAGTGCTGGCACATGAACTGGGCCATTTCAAGCTCAAGCACATCATTAAACGCATCATCGTATTATTTGTGGTGTCGCTCGTATTTTTGGCACTACTAGGCTATCTCAAAGAACAATTATGGTTTTACACCGGACTTGGGGTGGTGCCATTGCTGTTGGCCGATTTATCCAATAACAATGCGATGGCGTTGATTTTGTTCATGCTGGCACTGCCAATTTTTACTTTCATGTTGTCGCCGCTATCGTCGATCACCTCCCGTAAGCACGAGTTTGAAGCAGACGCGTTTGCCGCCAAATATACTAAAGCAGACGATCTGGTCTCGGCGCTAGTGAAATTGTACGAGGATAATGCATCGACGCTAACGCCAGACCCGCTGCATTCCGCCTTTTATGATTCGCATCCGCCAGCCGCCCTGCGTATTAATAAGTTACTTGCCACAAAATCAGGAGCAGTCGTCGCGCATGGTTGATCATTACAAACCCAAGCCGGGTAAGGCAGCAAAAGCAGGCATCGCAACCGCCATCGGTGTGGTCATCGCAGCGCATGGTCGCCACTATCTGGTCCAGGCGCTGGTTGATGGAGAATCATTAAAACTGCATTGCGTGACGCGCGGCAAGAAGAGCGACGTGGCGGTCGGTGATAAAGTTAATCTCAATATGACCTCCAAGAATCAGGCCGTCATCGAGTCCATCGGCGAGCGGCGCAGCCTGTTATATCGCTCGGATCAATACAAGTCCAAGTTGCTTGCTGCTAATGTTTCTCAATTGTTTATCGTGGTGGCGACCGAACCGGGATTTACCGATGATTTGATCTCGCGTGCGCTGGTGGCTGCCGAAGCCGCAGGCGTTGCCGCGCACATCATCTTGAACAAGACCGATATCGCCGCCTCGCTGCCGAGAACCCGCGAACGCTTGCAAGCTTACGCAAAACTTGGCTATCCGATCCATGAAGTATCCGCCATGGGCATGCCGGAGCAAACCTGCGCTACCCTGATGCCATTGCTGGAAAATCAGTCGACCATACTGATCGGCCAGTCTGGAATGGGTAAATCGTCGATCATTAACCTGATCGTGCCGGATGCCGACATCGCCACGCGAGAGATTTCTGCTGCATTGGATACCGGTAAGCACACGACGACTTTTACCCGCTTATATGAGGTCAATCCCGGCACAAACGATGAAACCTACATTATCGACTCGCCCGGATTCCAAGAGTTTGGCTTGTACCAACTGAGCGAAGGAATGTTGGAGCGAGCATTCAGAGAGTTCGAACCTTTCCTTGGGAAGTGTAAATTTTACAATTGCCATCATCTGATAGAGCCGAATTGTGCCGTTCTGGAAGCAGTGCAAGATGGAAAGATCGCACCGATGCGACATCAATTGTATAAACAATTGTTGCATGAATCATCACAAACTTTGTATTGAACGAATGAGAGCAATTCAGGTATTGCCCGCCTGATGCCTGCTTAGTGCCTGCTCAATGCCTGCTTTATGCCTATTGGGAAAGCTAAGTTGCAGTGCCTCATAGTCATCCCATTGCGACATTGATCGGCCCCATCATCTGCTAAGCGTCGCGCAATATTGATATATATGGACCAGATACTGCTCCCTTCTGCCTTTTTATTGATATTAAGCCGATGGGTAGGTCCCTTCTGCAGGTATCTTTTTAAGCAATATCCCTTATAATTGAACGGGTTAGAAACTTCGGCGGCAGACCTACCACTGCCGCCATTTTCATTTATGGCAATCAAACACTACCTGCAGTTTTCCGACTTTACGCTGGATGAATACGAGTACATTATTGAACGTACCCGCATCATTAAACGTAAGTTTAAAAACTATGAGCCGCACCACCCGCTCCTTGACCGCACGCTAGTGATGGTGTTCGAGAAAAACTCGACCCGGACCCGCCTGTCATTTGAAGCCGGGATGCATCAACTCGGCGGTGCTGCGATCTACCTGAACACCCGCGATAGCCAGCTTGGACGCGGTGAACCGGTCGAAGACGCTGGTCAGGTGATGTCACGCATGTGCGACGTTATCATGATTCGTACTTTCGGGCAGGAAATTATCGAGCGCTTTGCTGCCAATTCGCGGGTGCCTGTAATTAACGGCCTGACCAATGAACATCATCCATGTCAGGTCATGGCCGATGTATTTACGTTTATTGAACAGCGTGGCTCTATCGCAGGCAAGACGATAGCGTGGATCGGCGATGCCAACAATATGTTGTATTCATGGCTGCAAGCGGCGCAGGTATTTGGCTTTCATGTCAATTTATCGACGCCAAAAGGCTATGACCTGAATCCGGCATTGGTGACCGCTGATAGCAGTCGCTACACGTTATTCGATAATCCATCGGACGCCTGCGAGGGTGCGCATCTGGTCACCACCGATGTCTGGACCAGCATGGGTTATGAAGACGAAAACAACGCCCGCCTGAAAGCTTTTGACGGCTGGATCGTGGATCAGGCCAAAATGTCGCGCGCGCAACCCGATGCCCTGTTCATGCATTGTCTGCCCGCTCACCGTGGCGAGGAAGTGTCAGCCGAAGTCATTGACGGACCGCAATCCGTGGTTTGGGACGAGGCTGAAAACCGATTGCATGTGCAGAAAGCACTGCTTGAGTATCTGGTGGTAGGAAAACTCGATACCTGAAGCGCTTACCCTGGCGACTTCTGGCATTCACCCGGCGCATGACACCTTCGCCGCCGAACGAATCGCCATTTTGAATATAGAACAACACCGAACAACACCGAAACATTAGAAAGCGAATCATGAGCGACGTAAAAAAAGTAGTGTTGGCCTACTCCGGTGGCCTTGACACTTCGGTCATTTTGAAATGGCTGCAAGATAACTATCAATGTGAAATCGTCACATTTACCGCGGATCTGGGCCAGGGCGAAGAGCTGGAACCAGCGCGCCAAAAAGCACTGAAATTCGGCATCAAGCCGGAAAACATTTACATTGATGACGTACGTGAAGAGTTTGTGCGCGACTTCGTGTTCCCGATGTTCCGTGCCAACACGGTATATGAAGGCGAATACCTGCTGGGCACATCCATCGCACGGCCGTTAATCGCCAAGCGTCTGATCGAAATCGCCCGGGAAACTGGCGCAGACACCATCTCGCACGGCGCGACTGGCAAAGGTAACGACCAAGTACGCTTTGAATTAGGTGCGTATGCCCTGATGCCTAACGTCAAGGTCATCGCGCCGTGGCGTGAGTGGGATTTACTGTCGCGCGAAAAATTGCTGCAGTACGCAGCAGACGCCGGTATCGAAATCGATATGAAACACAAGAACGGCGGCGCACCCTACTCGATGGATGCAAATCTGTTGCACATCAGCTTTGAAGGCCGTCATCTGGAAAATCCAAGTGCAGAGGCTGAAGAAAGCATGTGGCGCTGGACCGTCAGCCCGGAAGCGGCACCAGATCAAGCGGAATATCTGGATATCGAATACGAAAAAGGCGACATCGTTGCCCTAAACGGCGCCCGTATGTCACCAGCCACCGTTCTGACCGAGTTGAATCGTCTGGGCGGCAAGCATGGTATCGGTCGTCTGGATCTGGTTGAAAACCGATTTGTCGGCATGAAATCACGCGGTTGCTACGAAACACCGGGCGGCACCATCATGCTGCGGGCTCATCGCGCCATAGAGTCGATCACGCTGGACCGTGAAGTCGCGCATCTGAAAGATGATTTGATGCCACGTTATGCGTCAATGATTTATAACGGTTTCTGGTGGGCTCCGGAGCGCGTTGCATTGCAAACTTTGATCGACCAAACCCAATTAAGCGTTAATGGCTGGGTACGGTTGAAGTTATACAAAGGTAACGTGATTGTGGTATCTCGCGACTCTAAAACTGACTCATTGTTTGATATGAAGATCGCAACCTTTGACGAAGATGGCGGCGCTTACAATCAGGCGGATGCTGGTGGGTTTATCAAACTTAACGCCTTGCGGTTGCGGATTGCGGCTAATGCGCGGGGGCAGCGAGGGCAATAACGTTTAACTCTTCACAGACGGCTGTTTAGTCTGGGATAGCCTTCTTCGGTGATAAAAAAGTCTCTATTGATCTAAGGATCGATAGAGTTTTTTTTTGGATGACCATAATATATACAGGTCCTGATCACTTATAAATTTGCGATAATTACGCAAAGTTTTTTACCTCCACCAGTATCAACTATTTTCTTACAAGGTTTTCTCATGAGCGCGCAAATTGATAACGTATCCGTCCTGAAGCAAGCCAGCGTCTATTTCGATGGAAAATGCGTGTCGCACACTATTATTCTTGAAAATGGCGTTAAAAAAACGCTCGGCGTGATCTTGCCGTCAACGCTGACTTTCAATACTGGCGTGGCCGAAATCATGGATATCACCAGCGGTATTTGTCAGGTGCGCCAAAAAGATCAAGCCCTTTGGACTAAATATGTGGCTGGCGACAGCTTCGATATCCCGGGCGACTCTGGCTTCGATATTGAAACTATTGAGACGGTCAACTACGTTTGTCATTACGCTTAAATAGTTGCGTGCGTGTTCAGCCCGCAATGAAAAATGCATTCGATAATCGAATGCATTTTTTACTTCTAATTTAAGAATATCCGATTTTGTCCGAACGATCAGACGAAGACCGGCTCCGGCTCTAGCACCACGCCAAAACGTGCGAGCACGTCGGCTTGCACAGCTTGCGATAGGCGTACAACATCTTGTCCGCTAGCACCGCCCAAATTAACCAATACTAAGGCCTGATGTTGATACATGGCGACTGGACCTAACGCCTTGCCTTTCCAACCGCATTGGTCGATCAACCAGCCAGCGGCGAGTTTAAATTGGCCATCCTGTTGTTGGTAGCTGATCAACGCGGGATGCTGCGCCAGCAAGGCGTCTCTTTGATGGGCAGGTACGATGGGATTTTTAAAAAAGCTGCCTGCGTTACCAATCACCGCCGGATCAGGCAATTTGCGCGTCCGAATCGCGATGATCGCGCTGCTGATATCGCGTGCGTCGGGCTTAGTGATGCCAACCGCTGCCAGTTCTTGCGCGATATCGCCATAGCGGACGTCGGCTTGCCAGCGCTTCGGCAGCGCAAACGTGACGTCAAGCACGATAGCGCGGTCGCGCAGATGGTGTTTAAAAATACTGTCGCGATAGGCAAATCCACAATCCTGATGACCTAACGTCAGAACTTCGCCCGATGCAAAATCGAATGCCGTCAGTGAATGAAAACGGTCCTGCATCTCGACCCCGTAAGCGCCAATATTCTGAATCGGCGCGGCACCAACGTTACCGGGAATCAACGATAAGTTTTCCAGTCCGCCGAGCCCTTGCGCTAATGTCCATTTGACGAGTTTATGCCAATTTTCCCCCGCAGCAGCGCGCACAAAAATAGAATCAGCATCTTCACCGACGATCTGGATGCCTTGATTACAAATATGCAATACCAGTCCTAAGAAATTCTGCGTCATGACGAGATTGCTACCACCGCCCAATATCAGTCTTGGCAAGGCGGACAAGCGCAGGTCCGCTTTCACCTGTTGCAACTGGGTGATGGAAACAACCGACAAAAAAGCATGCGCAGCCGCTTCTATGCCTAAGGTGTTCAGTGCGCGCAGAGGGAAGTCTGCCTGGACGGGCAAATGGGCAGGAGTGATTGCGGTATTCTCTATGATGGAAGGCATAGGTCGGAGATTATACGGAACTCACACCATAACTCGCAAACCCAATAAAATTCCACGTCATTAACCTCATAAATACAAAAATACCGCAATCAGATCGGTAACCAATAGCCGCAGGTATTTTTGTTCGATAGAATGCACGTTACACTAAGACACAGAGCAAATCTTAGTCATGGCGTCGAACAATCGGCATGAATAGCTATGACTCGCATTCTTTGCTCCACGTGCATTACGCGCACCATTTGCACCAATTTAATACGCAATATTAGAATCTATTAAGGAAACTCACCATGCCATCATTTGATACCGTATCCGAAGCCAATCTTGCCGAAGTCAAGAATGCCGTTGACCAGGCCAGCAAAGAGATTGCAACGCGCTTCGACTTCAAAGGTAGCGACGCCCGCGTTGAACTAAAAGAACGCGATCTGACTGCTTACGCCGACTCAGACTTTCAACTGGCGCAAGTACGTGATGTACTCACCAACAAGCTGGTCAAGCGCAGCGTCGATGTCCGTTTTCTGGACATGGGCAAGATCGAAAAAACCGGCGGCGACAAGGTAAAGCAAGTCATCAAGATCAAAAATGGCATTGAGACCGAAGACGCCAAAAAAATCGTCCGGGTGGTAAAAGACAGCAAGATGAAAGTGCAAGCCAGCATTCAGGGTGACGCGGTCCGCATCACTGGTGCAAAACGCGACGATCTGCAGGCAGCGATGGCGATGCTGCGCAAGGAAATTGCAGATTTGCCACTGGAATTCAATAACTTCCGCGATTAAGTTATTGCCCGCATCCAAAGTCTTTGGCTTAAATACGGAGCAACCAGGCAGAACGCGATCAAGCGCCTGCTGGTTGCGCTGCATGCCGCCTATCCAACTATTTGAAAGCCTTCCCATTAATGCCTTTGCCCAGGCTGACCGCCTGTTTTTTTTCTATGCACGTCAATGGCGTTTTCTGCTCAGGCAACTGATGTCGGCGTGGTTGGCTTATTTCCCGGAAAAGCCGTATTGGTCATCAATGGAGCCGCACCCAAGACCTACTCTGTCGGTGACAAAATCGACGCCAATGTGCGCCTGACCTCGGTCACAGGATCGACTGCCACCGTGGACGTAAAAGGGAAACCCCAAATTATCGGTATCGGGGAGTACGTCAGCCGCAGCGCGCCAGGTATCAGCGCCAGCGTGACATTGAAGGTAAACGGTGCAGGACACTTCGTCGCCCAAAGTCAGGTAAACAGGGGAACAATAAAGATGCTGGTAGATACCGGTGCCACCGTTATTGCCATACCGGCAGCAGACGCCATCAGACTAGGCATAAACTACCAGCAAGGCCAGACCATCACCATGAGCACGGCAAACGGACCCGCTTTAGCCTATCGCGTCCGCCTGGATACCGTAAAAGTCGGCGATATCGAATTGCGCCAGGTCGATGCCGTAGTAATGGAAAGCGGTCTATCGTTTGCCTTACTAGGCATGTCGTTTCTGAATCGCACCGAGATGCGCCGCGAAGGCGACATGATGGTACTGACCAAACGCTTTTGATCCTGAACCAGTTCAGATGTAAAAATCATCGTTTTGCCCGCCCCCCCCATCAGGCCCATCCACACACCGCACCCGTGTCAACTGACCTTTTCTGCCGACATACCGAGCCAGTGAAAACCAAAGCACGTCAATCATAAAGGCGGCGGCTGTTGAAGTAGCAGTTGCAGTTGCAGTTGCAGTTGCAGTTGCAGTTGCAGTTGCAGTTGCAGTTGCAGTGGCAGTGGCAGTTGAACTGGCCGTTGAAGTTGCAGTTGCAGTTGAACTGGCCGTTGAAGTTGACCTACCCCGTCATGGGCGTTACCGGTTATTTCGGCTATCAGTCGGGAATTATCGGAATACATGTCTGAGCCGAAGGCGAGTTGGTATTTCGACCCGACTGATAGTCGAAATAATCGGGGACCCGCCAACGGCGGGCGACGCCTCTGCGGTCGCCTTTTTGTTGGTTACTTATTTTGCGGGGGCGCCTAGCCAAGCAAAAAAAGTGACTGGGTGTCGGGCCACTCCCGACCAGCATCCACGGAGCACCAACCGTTTCATTTACCGGTCAACCGAACAACCAATCGCCCCCGCCACCAATAACACCTCCTAATAAAATTTCCAACCAAGAAATTCAAATACCGCCCCTCTAAATCCAAACAAAAAAAAGACCCATTCAGATAACTGAAAAGGTCCTTAAATTTGCCGACCATACCACGACTCAAACGCACTCCCTATTCAACGCCATACGTCGAACAAGAAAAAACGCCCGATAATCTATTTACTTAAGGCGCCCGCTTAAACAAGCGCCGCTGCTTAACAGCCTCAGCCAATCCGTCCAGCACAGCAATGCTCTGCTCCCAACTAATACACCCGTCAGTAACCGATTGACCATAAGTCAATTCCTTACCCGGCACCAGATCCTGACGACCTGCCACCAGATGTGATTCAATCATCACCCCCACGATACGATCATCACCGGCAGCAACCTGACTGGCGATATCGGCGCAAACGGGAATTTGATTTTCCGGCTTCTTGGAACTATTCGCATGCGAAGCATCAATCATCAAGCGTTGTGCCAGACCGTTGCTTGCGATGTCCTTGCACGCCGCATCAACGCTCACTGCATCATAATTAGGCGCTTTGCCGCCGCGCAGAATGATGTGGCAATCTTCGTTTCCGTTGGTCGACACGATCGCCGAGTGACCGCCTTTGGTAACCGACAGAAAATGATGTGGCTGCGATGCGGCCTTCATGGCATCGACCGCAATTTTGACATTGCCATCGGTGCCATTCTTAAATCCGACCGGGCAGGACAAACCGGAAGCCAGCTCGCGATGCACTTGCGACTCGGTAGTCCGTGCACCAATTGCGCCCCAGCTAATCAGGTCAGCCACATATTGTGGACTGATCACGTCCAGAAACTCGGTACCGGCTGGCAAACCTAGCTCGTTGATGTTTAATAACAATTCGCGCGCCATGCGCAAACCGTCGTTGATGCGGAAACTGTTGTCCATGTACGGGTCATTAATCAGACCTTTCCAGCCAACGGTGGTGCGCGGCTTCTCAAAATATACACGCATCACAATTTCAAGCTCGCCCTTAAGGCGGTCACGCGCAACAACCAGCAGACGCGCATATTCCATCGCTGCCTTGGTGTCATGGATCGAACAAGGTCCAATCACGACCATCAGGCGGTCGTCTTGGCCATGCAAAATGCGATGCAATGCAATGCGCGAGTCGGCGGCAGTGGTAGCACCTTTTTCAGTGCAGCCAAATTCACGGATTAAATGGGATGGTGGTGTTAATTCTTTCATTTCTCGTATGCGCAAGTCGTCGGTGCGTGGCATTTTTCTCTCCGGGCTAAAAAGTGACTGGGAATAAAAAAACCGCCATTAGCGGCGGTTTTTTTGAATTTCGGTTTGTTCCGTAATTACGAACGCTTACCGCTTTTCACCGCCGTGGGGCTGGAATAGCTAAAGTAAAAATAAAAATAAGCGTTTGAAAAAGTCATGTCTTCGGGTAATTAGTTGGAGCTCTGGGCAAGATAATGCAACAGTTTTGAAAATTAAGCAAGCTTCGCTAAAAAACACTTCAAAAGTCAAGTGCGCTTAAAAGAATTTAGCGACCCAACTTCATTAAAATGTGGTCTTTTAATTAATAAAATTAAGCGCAACCTAAAGATCATTAACCCTATAACATTCTTCGTGGTTCGACTATGCGATGCTTTTAGCAATCATGTGAACATGCGCTATGCCCTCCTCATCATAGACATCCCCCACCGGCACAAACCCAAAGCGTCTATAGAATTGCTGCAGATGCGCCTGCGCGCCGATCTGGACGTCTAAACCTGGATAAAGCCGCGCTACTTGCGCCATTGCCTGCGACATTAAAGCATGCCCGACATTGACGCCGCGCAGGTTGGAGGCGGTCACCACTCTACCGATGGATGGCTGCGGATACGACACACCGGGCGGCACGATGCGCGCATATGCGCTCAAATCACCATTAGCTAAATAACCAAGCCCATGCCAGCATTGTCGATCGATACCATCCGCGTCCAGAAAGACACACGCCTGTTCGACCACAAAAACCCGCTGCCGCAAAGCCAACAAGTCATACACCTGCGTCGCACTTAATCCCGCAAACGGCACCCACATCCAGTCGAGTCCAAGTGGATCGCCAGACTGAGCAGTCCCGGCGCCAACCGATGGCTTCACTGTAATCATCGCCAACACCAGCGCTTAAGCAGTACCGCCCACGGTCACACCGTCGATCCGCAACGTCGGCTGCCCCACGCCCACCGGCACGCTTTGCCCTTCTTTACCGCATACACCTACGCCCGGATCCAGGCGCATGTCATTGCCGATCATCGATACGCGATTCAGCACATCGGGACCGTTACCGATCAACGTTGCGCCCTTGACCGGGTAAGTGACCTTACCATTCTCGATCATGTAGGCTTCGCTTGCCGAAAATACGAATTTTCCGTTTGTGATATCGACCTGACCACCGCCAAAGTTGACCGCGTACAACCCGTTTTTGACGGAGGCCAGAATTTCAGCCGGGTCCTTGTCACCCGCCAGCATGTAGGTATTGGTCATGCGCGGCATCGGCAAATGCGCAAACGATTCACGGCGCGCATTGCCGGTTACCGGCATCTTCATCAAACGCGCGTTCATGGTGTCCTGAATATAACCTTTTAAAATACCATCCTCAATCAGCGTGGTGCACTGCGTTGGATTGCCTTCATCATCAATATTCAGCGAACCGCGCCGATCCGCCAACGTGCCGTCGTCCACCACTGTCACGCCTTTTGCAGCCACCCGCTCGCCAATACGACCGGAGAAGGTGCTGGAACCCTTACGGTTAAAGTCGCCTTCCAGCCCGTGACCAATTGCTTCATGCAATAAAATACCGGGCCAGCCGTTACCAAGAACGACAGTCATCGGCCCAGCAGGTGCAGGACGCGCGTCCAGATTCACGCATGCAGAAGCGACTGCTTCCGCAGCATATTTCTCCAGCAATTCATCAGTGAAATAGCTGTAGCTATAACGACCGCCACCACCGCTGCTACCGGACTCGCGGCGACCGTCTTTCTCTGCAATCACGGTGACCGACAACCGCACCAGAGGACGAATATCGGCAGCGATTACACCGTCACTGCGCGCCACCAGTACAACATCGTATTCACCGGCCAGCCCTGCCATCACCTGCACCACACGCGGATCTTTCGCCCGTGCAATACGCTCTATGCGTTCCAGTAACTTCACCTTTTCCGTGGCGTCCAGCGAAGTCAGCGGATCATTAGGAAGATATAGCGAGCGTCCACCTTTTTGCTCCATGACACTGGCAATTTTGATCTTGCCCGCACCCTGACGCGCAATTGTGCGAGTGGCAATCGCCGCGTCGTGCAGCGCACGCTCGGAAATTTCATCAGAGTAAGAGAAGGCTGTTTTATCCCCAGAAACCGCACGAACACCGACGCCTTGATCAATCGAAAAGCTACCGGTCTTGACGATACCTTCTTCCAGACTCCAACCTTCGCTCTTGGTGAACTGAAAATAAAGATCCGCATAATCGACCTTGTGCGTGAACATTGTTGCCAGTGCTTTTTGCAAACTGGATTCGTCCAGGCCAAACGGCGTCAGCAAGACATCGCGCGCGACAGCTAGTGCATGGAGGTTGGGTTCAAATGGTTTCATAGTGTTGAGTGCCTTGCAATGTGGACAGATTAAGAGTGATTGTAGAGCATCCAATTGCGTGCTGCAGTAAAACGACCAAAACAGGCATCGACTTGACGTCAATGCAGATAAAACTTGTGGGTACGCTAACTTCAAGGTTCAAGGCAAGGGGAATGGCGTAGTTATCCCGAACCGACCGCGATAGTACTATTCTCGTTAGCGTTCCATAACAATGTCAGAAAATATCGGAATCAGTCGTTTTTTGATTGAATTTTATGGTTACCATGCAATCTGATGCCTAGATTAAATTCAGAATGTTGGTTCTGGAATTTATAAGTTTCAGTTCGTAGGTGGATGGAGAAATAATAATTAAATGCCATGGATACAAGCGACTTTATTTAAAAATTCGAAGAGGTTTTGATGGTGTTAGCTGCGTGCAGTCATGATGGCTTTTCAAGCTGAACGTCGGTTCGGTTCGATGAGCGGTTAAAAATCCCATTGGGAGTGTTAAAAAGCAAGGGGTACCAATAGATATCATTAGGTTTTGCACACTCTCTTGTCGTTTCTCCCCCGGTATTTATACGAGCAAAAGGTGCAACTAATAAAGTGATGGATGGCGTGGCTTTATTAAGGAAGTGCCCAAACATCGATTTCGGTGCTCGTTTTAGATGCTATTGTAAAGATGTACACTGGACATATCAAATGAGTCTGATGTTTTTACCGAAAGCTATCGATACCAAATTTTTGCCGGTATCTGTTGAACCAATTTCTTACAATGCCACAACCTTTTTACCCAAAGACGTCCATTTAGCTCTCAGCCTTGTCCTGGCCAGTCAGGAATTCCACAAAGCTAAAAGAACCAGCCGCTTATTACGATTTTTGGTAGAGAAATCTTTGACCGGTGAAGTGCGAGAAACAAGCGAATACGCTATCGGAATCGGCGTGTTTGACCGGGACCCAGCAACGTATAGCACCGATCATGATCCTATCGTTCGCGTTCAAATAGGTCGGTTACGTGAAAAACTAAAAGCGTACTACGCGGTTAAGGGAGCGCATACAGATATAAGCTTCGATATACCGCTTGGCAGCTATATGCCGTTGATTCATAAAACTGTGGTTCCAGACATCGTGGGTCCGCCTGAATCATTACTGACCGTGGTACCGCTACTTTCCGTTTCAAGCGATACACAGGGTGCGGTTTTTACTTCTGGTTTGACCGAAGAGTTGACATTTCAATTATTTAAAATGTTTGGAACTAAAATAGTGCCCCCTTTATTTTATGGCGTTTCCGATCTCGCTTCACCCAAAAAGCGCCACTTATTAGAAGGCAGTATCCGCGTTGAAGGTGTTTTTGTTCGTGCCGCGCTAAGGCTAATTGATGTGGAAAAGAGTTCTATCGCATGGGCTGAGCAATTTGATCACAAGGGACCACTCTTAATTTCTGCACAACAGGAGCTCGCATCGAAGATGTGCATGGCGTTAAAGTTGCACTTTTTGTCAATCACAGCAACGTGCTGATTAACCAGCGATTAAAATAGACGAACAACTGCCATGATTGTTTGCGACGGTCCGTGCGGTACGGTCCATTCAACGCTTTTTCAGATGCAACTGAATGACACGTAAGCCGCCAACAAGTGATTGCGGATCACTGGATATCCCATGTAGATCGGTCATAATTTGCTGAACCTCGCATACCGTGGCTAACTTCGTTGCAAGCAAGGCATCTTTGATTTGATAAAACGATCGCCAGAGCAGGCTTTTTTCGCGGGACGAGATTAGCGCGGGTTGACTAAATCCGACCGCACAAATATCCACGTCGATATTTTGAATATAGCGCCAAAGCGGACTGATGCAATCGAAGTTCAGCCCGAGCTTGGTGCTTAACTGATTGCCCAAAAAATTTGCCCGATGAAGCGACGCACTCTCTGGATAACAAAAGAAGGGAAATGCTGGCTCCTCGATAAAGATGGAACCGCCTGCTTTACAGGCCGCCAATGTGTTTTGAAAAAAACATTCCCAGCTTTTGACATGCATCAATAAAAAACGGCAATACGCGACATCAAACGGCGCAAAATCCGGCTTGTCGGAGACAATATCGTGATTAAAAAACTGCGCATTGCAGACATTTTCGGCGGCTTTATTTTCAGCACAAATCACCAGTTGTTCATCTGAAATGTCGATGCCGACCACGCTGCCGCGCGGCAGCTCCTGCGCGAACCAATTGCTCATTTGCCCGTGGCCGCAGCCAAGATCCAGGATAGACGTCGCATCTGTCGGCATGTGTGTCTGCAAAAATTCTTTGCTGCCGGGATTATAGAGTTCAGCTAAAATTTCCAGGCGTTCACGGTCTGGGTCACCGACTTGAAGCAAATAAGAGGGAATATTTTTTGTCATAAGAGGGCGTTCTTCAGTTAGATAAAGTGCGGATTGCGTTGCAGGTCAAATTGCGGAAGAATTTCCGATTAACGCAAATGGCATGATGCCGAATTATTTTCAAAATGACCGTTGGATAGGTCATAAAAAAATAACCCCGCCCAACCGAATTTCATGTTCGCGATTCAAGGTTGACGATCAAATGCGTCGGACATAACGTAAAGGCGTAATGTTCTAGCGTCGGCAACGCATCGGGAGACGATGTCACGGTAAAATTTTTTACCAGCATCGCGAGGACCATCTTAATTTCCAGCATGGCTAAACGCTGTCCCGGGCAATATCGCAGACCGGCGCCGAATGGCACCGATCCTTTCGGGTTATGTTGCGGTCTATCGGCCCCGCCCGTATCCAGCCACCGCTCCGGTTTAAACAGATGGGCATCAACGAAGTTTTTCTGCTGCCGTCCTAAATGTCCGGTGAGCAAGAATAAAGGCGTTCCTTTGAGAAACGTAACGCCGTTTAGCTCAACATCCTCGGTTGGCTCTAGTGTGATGATTGGGAACACTGGCTTTTGTCGTAAGGCCTCTTTTACGACAGCTTCAATATAAGGCAACCGGTCCAGACTATTAATGCTTGCCGGGCGCGTGGCACCCTCCAGAACATGATCGATTTCTTGCTGCATCCGCTGCTGCACTTCTGGATACTGGGTCATAAAATAAACCACCCAGGAAATCGTGTTCGCAGTGGTGTCTTCACCGGCCAGCAGTAAAGTCAGTACGTTACCAACGATTTCGCCATCAGTAAAAGACCCCTGCTCGTTACTCTGCCCAACCACTAGTGCTTCCAGCAAATTAGAAGGTGCGGCCTGAAGCGCAGGGTTGTCGGTAAGCCGGTCACGCGCCTTGCTTATCATGTTGCGGATAATTTTATTGACTTCGACAAGCGCAAAATCCAGCTCGCGATCATGCTTGAACTTCACATAGCGCCAATACGGAAATAATGCGGTTTGTCGGCGCGCGGCGGCTTCAAAAATTTTGGCCAGATGTTCCTGTATCGGGTGATGCAAATCCTCCAGCGTATTAAGGTCGTGGCCGAACGCAAAACCGGATACAACGTCGACTGTATACCGCATCAAATCATGCCGCATATCTAATGGCGTTCCAATATTGGCGAGCGCTTCCCAGCGTGCTTGCAATCTGGCAGTGACCACCTCCAGACGGCCCCAAAACTGTTTCACGTGATGATGATTTAGTGCATACATCACCATCTTGCGATGGCGCCACCATTTTTCGCCCTCGGCAATGAAAACGCCATCCGCACCGATTTCCATAGCGAGTTCTTCGATCTTTTGCCAGCGCCTGAATTTCTCTGGACGTTCCCGCAATAGCCTGTCAATAAGCGCTGGGTCGGAGAGCACTACAATCCGGCGGTGTGCGATGCGGAAGAAGTACATCGACCCGTGCTGATCGGCCCAGTCACAAAGGGTCTGATAAGTGCGGTCCGGTCGCAGTTGCAAGAGATTACCAATCAAAGGCAGGCCGCCAGGACTCGGAATATTCTGTATTGTATGCATTGGCGATCTATGAGTGAGTACCGGGCTGATGCGTTCCTGGCTGCAGCGCTAACGTGCAGGACGCATAACGCTCCTCCAGATGACTGTAAAGCTGGGCCGAAAAATCAGTCGCGTCGGGATCAAGGGGAGCGGCAAGCTCAACCAAATGAATATTGTCTTCCTTTGTGCTCCATATCTTGGTGTAGCACCCTTCCGCATAACCATGATTCTGACGAAATATGCTCAACACATGCTTGGACATATATCGCACCACGACCGCGCTCCAGCTGAGCCCGCAGGCATGAAACGTAGCCTCAAGTAATGGCAATTCGTTGCGTCCGCTGGCCGCAGTCGCAGCCAGCAACTGCAACAGTTGCGGAACATCACAATGGGCGAGCTGATACTCTTTACCGTCTAGACGACAATTCTTTAACGTCGGGTTGGAGCGCGTTGATAGCGCAAGAGCGGATGCATTTAAGTCGCCGTCGCATTCGCCGATGAGATGCGACAAACTGAAATGCAAAATATCAATCAGCTCGCTTTGTACCTGAGAAATTTCTCGCGGTTGGTAACTCCACCATTTCCAGCCATAATGATCCAGTGCCTCGACCGCCTCCACTAACACACCGCGCAAATAAGGATAATCCGCGCTCACCCAATTTTCATCTACTTTTCGATTGATTTTATCTTGCAGCCCGACCATGATTACCGCTTGATCAAAATTGATTTTTTTCACCGCGGGCGACCTCTGGTTCCCATTAAATTCCACCGACTATAAATGACATGGAACGTTATGCAACGTTAAAACCAAGACTATTCTGTTAAGAATATTCTTGGTTCGTTGGCAGATTTGTTTGTGAATAGCGCACGGGCCGGTCGACCAAGCCGATTATTTTTAAAAAGAAAAAATAATAATGAATTTTTCGCGTCAAAGTGCTTTATCGCGACCCAATATTTTTTTATTATTTCAATGCTAAATAACGATTGATTTGTAAATTAGGTCGAACGCGTTGCTAAACCGCACAAAATCGACGAGAGGCGCCTGGAGGGTGATTTGATGTCGCAACCCCAGGTAGCAAAAAAAATCATGCCACCTGGTATGGATTAAGTACACATAGCTTGCCACAAGTGTCGCAAGGGGTTGGTACAGAGATTATAAAACGCTCTTAAATTTTGTCTGAAAATTCAAAAAAATTCTACTGCATGAACCAGCCGTGGCTCACGACTATCGATTGACCAGTTAGTGCATTGGACTCAAATCCGCCAAGAAATATCGCCGTCTGGGCGACGTCATGGACGGTCGTGAACTCGCCGTCCACGGTGTCTTTTAACATCACTTGTCTGATTACCTGATCTTCGGTAATACCCAGTTCTCTGGCTTGTTCCGGAATCTGCTTCTCTACCAGCGGCGTGCGGACAAATCCCGGACAGATAACGTTTGCACGAATGCCGTTTTTGGCACCTTCTTTAGCTACCACTTTTGCCAAACCGATCAGGCCGTGCTTTGCAGTGACATACGGCGCTTTAAGGGGCGAAGCTTCATGCGAGTGCACCGATCCCATATAGATGATTGATCCACCTTTGCCGGACTTGATCATCTCACGCATCGCTGCGCGCGTCGTAAGGTAAGCGCCATCGAGGTGAATCGCCAGCATTTTTTTCCAGTTATCAAGCGTCGAATCCACAATGGAGGCAATGATCTGAATCCCTGCATTGCTGATCAATATGTCGATGCTGCCAAAGGTGGCCACTGTATCCGCAATACCCTTGTCAACCTGGGCTTCATCGGTGACATTCATCGCGACAGCAATCGCCGTACCACCGGATTGATTAATCTCGTTAGCAGTTGCCGTAGCGGCATCCAGCGCCAGATCGGCGATGACAACCCTGGCACCAGCCTGTGCATATTCAATCGCGATTTGTTTACCGATACCGCTGGCTGAACCGGTAATTAGTGCGACTTTATCTTTAAGAGACATGGCATTCCTTTTAATTTGAATTAGCGAGATAATCGTAAGCAACGGTACCGTGGGGCAACGTTAAATCAGACATGATGTGTACTGCAGAAATGACCTCAAGCACCGGCAAATCAGCGATCGGTGCCAACGCATGGGGGCGCAAATCAAGCGCACCAGGACCACTCCACGCGCCTTTAATCGTTACGTCCGTCAAACTGTACTGGACAATCTCACAGATGCGCGGGGTTCCGTCAACATGCGGAATTATTTTTAATAGAAAAGTAGGCGATTCAAGTGACTTCTTGATGACATCGTGATCAAGCGAATTATGCTTATAACCCATCGTCCCGGTGGCAATCTGAATGTCACTGTAGGACAAGGTCCCGACCATCGTGTCCTTATGTACTCTGAGTGCTGGTTCGCCCATCTTCTTTGGAAATCCCCATAGTTCACGGCCACCCGCGATCGGCGGTTGATCGTTCAGATACATGCTGTGAACGTAACCGCCTGCCACACCATTCAGCGTCACAGGAATTACCTGACCTGACTCGTAATAATGGCCGAAACCGGTGGAGTCGGGCATTTTGATGAATTCAAATTTAACGATAGGCGCAACAAACTGTAACGGCGCGGGGATGATTTTTTTGAGCGCTTCTGGATCGGTGCGATAGGTGATGATCAAAAATTCACGATTCACAAATCGATAAGGACCGGGAGGAAATGCAGGATTATGAAATGGCATCGCAAATGCATTACGGCGAATTTCTTCTTCAGTCATATGGCTTCCTGTTGATAAAATAAACTACACCAATGATGCTGGCGATATGCAGCGCTTGCAATATGTCGACGTGAAGCTAACCAGTCAATCCGCTGCGACTAACCAGGCAGCCAGCCGATACAATTAATGTATATGCTTTAGCTTCCCATGAACCTGGCGATGAAATTCAATTATTATGCCTCATAAGGTGCGCCCAGAAATCTCATCTCCAAATGCGGATTCCCCCACTAAGGGCGCGAGAGAATTTACATTCGATACTGCTACCGCTAGTACAGAATTAACGGGCGGTCTCCGCTATCGAGGCTTTACCGGTTTGATATCCGGCAAGCCATTTCAGCAACACCTTGTGAAAGTTATCCGGATCTTCCATTTGCGGCGCATGACCCAAACCCGGAAACTCCACCAAGGTTGATTGGGGAATCACACCCGCAATTTGCTTACCCAATACCGCATAATGCCCTATAACCGCCTTGACTGCGGGTGTCGCCACGTCGCTTCCGATAGCGGTCGTATCAGCGTCGCCGATCAACAGCAAGGTTGGCATTTTTAAATTCTTGAACTCGTACACAACCGGCTGCGTAAAAATCATGTCATAGATAAGCGCAGAATTCCACGCCACCAATTTTTTCCCGGGTCCTTGGTTCAGTCCTGCTAGCATGTCCACCCAGCGCTCATATTCTGGCTTCCATCGACCCACATAGTATGTGCTTAGCTCATACTTGCGGACTCCGTCTGCTGTCATTTTAAGTTCTCGCTCATACCATTGATCAACGGAACGATAAGGAACCCCAAGCGCTTTCCAGTCTTCCAGACCGATAGGGTTGACCATCACCAATTGATCAACCGCGTCCGGGTACATAAGCGCGTATCTGGTTGCCAGCATGCCGCCGGTCGAATGGCCGACAATCGTCGCTTCGGATATGCCAAGGTGACGTAACAGAGCATTGGTATTCATCGCCAATTGTTGAAAAGAATATTGATAATGCGACGGTTTGGTGGAAGTACAAAATCCAGTCTGATCCGGGGCGATGACGCGATATCCCGCGCTGCTAAGAGCCTTGATGGTTGACTCCCAGGTCACGCCGCAAAAATTTTTACCGTGCATTAAAACGATGGTGCGGCGATTTGGCCCGGTGAGCGCGGGGACATCCATGTATCCCATCTTCAGGCTCATCCCCTGCGATTCAAAATCATAGTACAGCAATGGATAAGGATAGGCAAAGCCCTGTAGTTCCGCACCATAAGCGGGCGCGGCTTGCGCAGACTGCATCAACCCACCAAAAAGGCACAACGCTAACAGCCAACGCGTCAATTTAAAATTAAGCGAATCAAGCATAAGATTTTATGTATTTACAGGTAAAGCGATTCAATCGTGAGGAACTTTTTTTCTTGTCAGAACCTGATCGCTGCAAGTTACCCGCTGCATGTTACCCGCTGCAAGTTACCCGCTGCTACGTTGCCCGCCGCTCACACCGCGTCTCAACGGGCGCCTTGCGTTGCATCCTGCCAAGGCCGCCTCTGTTCACAAAAATTTTCGAGAGCTACTTAGCGTTTTTTACAACGTTACAACTTCCGGTGCTGCAACGCAGGCAAACTGTCTCGCACGCCGCGCATGAATTGCGTATCAATGACACCGCTGACCACGCCCTCGCCTTCCACCAGTACGTCTTTGATTTCGCCCCACGGATCAACGAGCATGCTGTACCCCCAGGTGCGGCGTCCATTGGGATGCTCGCCACCCTGTGCCGCGGCAAGAACATAACATTGGTTTTCTATTGCGCGCGCACGTAATAAAATTTCCCAATGCGCTTTGCCTGTGGTGTAAGTGAACGCTGCGGGCATCACGATCAGGCTGCACTCGCCCATGGCGCGGTATAGCTCTGGAAACCGCAGGTCATAACATACCGACAGGCCCACTCTGCCGCAGGGTGCTTCGAAGGTGGTAACGTCGTTTCCGCATAAAATAGTACGCGCTTCGTCGTATGATTCTGCGCCGCGGGTAAAGTTGAACAAGTGAATTTTGTTGTAATGGCTGATTTGCTCGCCACTTTGATCGTAGACTAGTGTGGCGTTGAGTACCTTACCGGACTCTTGCGAAATCAATGGAAGAGTACCGCCAATTAAGTGGATTTTGTGTTCTTTTGCCAAGCCTGCCATAAAGGCCTGGATGGGGCCGCCACCTGGCGCTTCCGCGATGGTTAATTTATCGCTATCGTGGCGTCCCATAATGGGCCAATACTCTGGGAGCAAGATTAATTGCGCGCCTTGCTGTGCGGCTTGTGCTACCAGGCGGCGGGCGGTGACGAAATTCTCTTCTACCACCGGAGTCGATATCATTTGGATGGCGGCTACTTTGCAGGGTACAGCTTGGTTGGTCATGTGGCGCTCCGGCGGACGGTTTAATTATGGCTTGTTGGCATTTAACTTTATTGCATTAAGTGCATGTTCGCTCTACTGCTAATGGCTTGCAATAAACCATAGAATCTCAAACATGTACTCCGATAATTCCCGACTGAAAGCATATAACCGGCAATGCCTATGACGGGGTACGTCAACTTTAACTGTCACTTCAACGGCTTCCGCGTCCACCGCTATCGTAATGATGGATTCAATTCATTTCTGAAAGCACTTCATACACGTTTTGAATTTCAATAACCTTTAGATTCACGCGATGTTAAAACGGATTGCCGTATGTTTGATTATCATACGATAGAATTTTTCCGTGAGATTAATTGAGCGTACGGTTTGCGTGGTTCTTAATGGGTTCCACCTGCTGTCGTAGTATTTGGTCCAGTATCGGCCAAGCGTTCTTTATGACCGACTTTGCTTACTACCGGATTTTTCCAAGGGCCGGTAATGTCGTATTCAAAGGTAAAGGCGCGCATTAAAGGATCGCGTAAAAATAATTGTGCCAGAAAGGTGCCGACGCCGACTACCGGATTGATCGCCAGCACTGCTAATGACGCCGCACCGGCGTTGATTTCTGGTAGTACTGCTACGTGTAAATTTTGTGTTTCTTGCGCTATGTCGGCGCTGCCGCTGAGTAAAACCGTGGCAGCGACGCCGCGCATTTTAAAATTATCGGTGGTGGCTTTTCCTTGCGCGATCACTGCCGTGGCAGTGACGCTGTCGAAAGCAAACCCTTCAGAAAATACATCACGGAAATCTAGCGTCAATCTACGCGGCAAGGATTGCAAGCTCAGTACGCCTAGCAACTTGGCTACACCTGGGTCCACCTTAAGAAATTGTCCGGATTGCATATCGAGATTGATCTGACCGGTCAGTGAAGGCACATCGATTGAAAACGGCAGGCCCTTCCAGGTAACATCGCCATCCATGCGACCTTTCGCGGCTTTTAAAATGTGCGCGAATCCAAAACGTTCCAGCAATTTTCCCGCATCATGTACGTCTAGCGCATAGGTCAGATTAGTCACGTTGCTATCGTTGACCGTGGTCCATTTTCCTGCGGCTTTCAGTTCTGCATCAGGATTGCGAATCGATAGTTTGCGGATGCGCCATTCACTGCCGACCGGGGCGTGTACGTTATCCGCAACCAACTCTAGCCGTCCTAATTTTTTCCCCATTAACTGAAAGTCTTCTGCCACAATATCCAGACCGGGTATTTCGGTCGCTGCGTCTTTGCTTTCCAGTAATTCTTTGACGTCTGAAGTAGCGTTCTCAGGGATGATCAATGACGATAGCCGTGCTGTCACTTTGCTAAGACCATGACCAGAACCGACCGTATTCCAGGTTACATAACCCGACGCCTGAGTCGAGTCAATGTTCGCCTGCCAGATGTTTTTAAGGTGCGAGGCACCCACCATTACGTTGTTCAGTTTTTTGCCCATCAGGACCAGTTCGCCGGTCCGCACCGTTACTGCATCGGGTTCAATATATTGCGCAATCCCTGGCAATTGTGCGGGACTGACAGCACCGCTATTATGCTGCGACGGATCATTAGCGGCGCTGGCCAGTTTGCTCCACTCATCGAGGTTGAGTGATTTCGCGTTCAAATTAATGGCCAATCCGCTGTCGGGGTCCAGTGCTGGCGCGTTGACGCCGATCGCGCCGCGCAGTACTTTCCATTGCGCATCTTTATTGACAGATTTTTGTCGCTGATAACGCGCTGCGATGCCTGCGCCCAGACTGATGCGAATTTCGTCTCGCAAAAATAATGGATCGGGGGACGCTGCGCCCACCCATTCAAATTTCAGCGGCAAACTGTCGTTCGCATTCTTGCGCAGCGGTGCCGGGAAATTTAAGGCGATCCCCTGCAGACTAGAATCCACCAGCAATTCAATATGATGCTCGCGGACTGTCAAGGCCGCGGTATAGTGACTGCCGCCGCTGGCGTGGCCCAGAATATTCTGCACATTCGCGCTCGGATAGACTGCTTTTAATCCATCCATCGACGCATTGCCATCAATCTTGATTTTACTTTGGCCGTCCGGTTGCGTGCCGCCGCTGGCCTGTACCGGACCGCCGAGAAATGCGCCTTTGAAGCCGTTTAAATTGAAACCTTTTTGGTTGAATTCAAGCTTTCCGGTCACGTTTTGCAGCGGTGGAATTACCTTTTGCAGAACGACATCGTTATTCAAAAACTGTAATGTGCCGTTGACTTTAGAATCAAACGCGTGCGTCAAAGGGATGCGCAGGTCAAGCTGCAATTGCGCATTGCCCCTACCTTGAGACCCGTTGGTAAAGCCGCCGATCCAATGTTCAACCGGGCTATTATTGACGAACGTCAGAAAGTCCGGCAATGCTCCAGCGCCCTTCCCCTGAATGCTCAACAGTCCGTCATGCGACATCAGGTCGGGCACCGTTGCGACAACGCTGCTGAGCGCGACGTTAGTCGTTCTGGCGCTGTCGGCCTTGATTTGCAGTCGTGTGTTCTCCACCGATATGGTGCCGTTGATATGTTCCAACAAGGGCCATAAGGGTTGCTTGCCGTTCTGACCAAAAATACCGGGATTGTATTCCATCCTGCCGTTATCGATCTTCCCGAAAACGCTAAATTCGCCTTTGGCTTTTGCCTTCGGATCGGTCGGTGACACCGCAAATGGAAAATGGCTGAGCTCGCCTTTTAGCTTTATGCTGACCTCGCGCGCGGTCCCGTCCTGCAAAGCACCCACTAACCATTTCCGCAAATGTTCAGGCGTATGAAGCGGTAGATAGTTACCTATTTTATTGACCTGAAATGTTGTAATTCTTCCCGTCAAATCAATCATGCCGAGGCCTGCACCGTGCTTCTCACCCAGTGGCAGCAGGTGCGTACCCGACAAGGAGCCGGATAATCCATCTTGCACAAAATGCATACTATCTATTTGCAACAGCAGATTTTTTGCGTGGGCTGGAGAGGGTTGTGCTGGTTGTGCTGGTTGTGCTGGTTGTGCTGGTTGTGCTGGTTGTGCTTGCGCTAGGTGCGCTTGCGCTACCGGCATCGCTTTTAAAGCGCGTTTTTCCACTATTCTGTCCTGAATTTGCCAGCGCACTTTTAGGTCCAGGCGTTTAAAGGGCAAAACGGGTTCAGTAAAATAGCCCGGTAGCATCACACTCATTTTTTCCGATGCCAGATTTAGCGTGCCACCAGACTGGGTAACATCGATATTACCCGTCAAATTATCGACGCCGGGTATCGCTGGCATGGCGGATTGTGCTGACTGGGTTGCCGTTTTGGACCGCGCAGCACGCGGTAGCTGTGCGGTCAGCGTCAAGCCTTTGAACTGGCCTTTAGCGCGATAGGCGATGGCGGGGTTAGCGCCCTCCCATTGGGCTGAAAAATTTTGAATCTGACCACGCGGGGAATAATCTCTTAACATTTGTGACTGCGATGTGGTCAACGGCAAACGTTGCGCAAAATCTGCGACGGTTTGCAGGTCAAGCTGGTCAGCGCTGAGCGTATACTTCTCAGGACGGCTACCTTTTGCCGGTAAATAAGATTCACTTACGGTGGTACGCGGGAGTACCAGTCCGTCAGTGGTTTCAAAGGAAAAATTCGTCAATGCAACATGATGCCCATTGGCACCGAAAGTCGGTACGCCATCAGTCGGCATCGGACCGATTTCTTCCTGCGCTGAAACCCGACCGCGTACCTGACGCAACGTCAAGAGGTGCAGGTCTTTCCGCAAACGCATCGAAAGGTCGTTCAACTGTACGTCTGCATCAAAATCTACTACTTTGGCGTGATCCAGGTCTAACCATGCCCGTACTGAACCCTTGCCTTGATTCAGCTCGACAGGATAATCGACGTACGATTTCCACATGGTCAAATCCGTATTGCGTACGTCCGCGTAAAGCGTTCCTTTCCAGCGCGTCGCATCGGCCCGGTTTCTGGCAAATGCCGGAGTAGAAAATTCGGCACGGACATCAAGCGGCGCACCAAACGCTACAGGAGGCGTGGCCCGAGCGGATAGTTGGTGGTGCCGCCAACGATTGCGTAACACCACATTGACGTCCGTAAGTGCTAATTCCGGTGCGCCACGCAATTTGTCGGTCCAGTTAATGCGGCCCTGACGGATGATAATTTGATGCTGAGATAACACCCAGTCGACCCCGCCGCCGCCTGTGTCGCTTTTGTTATTAACTGGTATGCCAGCGACCAGCAGGTTGCCTTGTATATCCCGCTCTATATAAAGGTCCGGGCGGTCTATTTCCAGCGATTCCAGATGCAACGTGCCCATGAGCAATGAACGCCAGGAGATGGTAGCGGCGACCCGAGGCAATGTAAGCGCGGGAACGCTCTTCTGATCCCGTACGATGACATCGGTCAGGGTAAGCTGTGGGCGCAAACCTTGCCATGAGGCGACGATTGATCCGATTGAAACCGGGGTTGCTATCGTTCCACTGACGATTTGTTCGACGTTGCTTTTGTAGTGGCTAATGTTAGGCAATACCACGTAACGCAGAGTTAGAATGAGCCCACAAAATAGGAAGTAAATTACTACCAGCGTTGTTAACAGCAACCCTACCAAGTGATGGGTCACCTGATTAACACGGTTATATGCGCCCCGCATCGCACGCCACAATGAAGTGCCAGGACGAATGGACGCTAGGTTAGGTTCTTGCTCTTTAGGCATTAATTAATACAAAAAATAGTGATTTATAAAGTACCGCGTATGACCGCGTATTGACCACGTATGGGCGGCGGGATGACCGCGGGTTGACCGCATATGATCAAAGGTAAATCACAGCATAGAAGCCTCAAATGTAGCGCCAACAAAAAAATAGCGTAAAACGTGCCAAAACCGCCCTTAAACACTCAATTTCATGCCAATTTAGCCTCCATTAAGGCGTCCATTACATCATGAGTAGGGCCAATTGACTGTAGGTATCCCTGCCGCAACTGCCCCTCACGTCAAGGGCGATTGACGACGTCGGCACAAGCAGTCCTCTATGGTCGCATGGATTGTGATTGATAAAGATTAAAAACCCGGATAAGCCGACAAAAGTATTTCAAATCGATCTCATCCACGTCATCATAACGCTATCCGAATACTTAATTTGTATTTGCGCATTTAAACGTTGCCTGTTCATTACTCGTGGAAAAAAAGCCGTGACGCCCTCTCTCATTAGCACATTAGACGCCTCGCATTTTTATACCCGTTGGGTCAATGCCGAGGCCGGACGCCAGAAAAAAGTGTCTGCGCTTGCCCAATTATCCCTAACCCACACGCCATTTGCTAGTCTGTTACAAAATGAAACTGACGTTGGCATGCCGTTACCGCGGGGCATGAGAAGATTGCGAAACCTAATCGTCTGTACGCTCATTGAGCGCGACTTAACCGGCCACGCCGATCTAGAGGAAGTCGTCAGCACTATGACCGCATTCGCCGATTTCGCGGTGGGTACTCACCTTACGCACCTCATGGGTGAAATGGTGGCTTTGCATGGGATGCCTACCGGCAAAGAATCAGGTTTGCCCCAGGCGCTGATTATTCTCGGCATGGGGAAGCTGGGTGGCGGCGAACTGAATGTCTCGTCAGATATCGACTTGATATTTGTCTATCCGGAAGATGGCGATACTTTGGTGGATAGCCCGGCACAGCGCCCGTTGTCAAATCATGAATTTTTTATACGCCTCGGCAAAAAGTTGATTGCCGCCATCTCCGACATCACAGAGGATGGCTTTACCTTCCGGGTTGATATGGCGTTACGCCCAAACGGCGCATCGGGCTCTTTGGTAGCCAGCCTCAATATGGTAGAAACCTATCTGGTTATCCAAGGACGAGAATGGGAGCGCTACGCCTGGTGCAAGGCGCGCGCCATGACCGGAAATAGCGACGATATTGCGGCGCTTGAAGATATCTCGCGGCCTTTTGTATTCCGCCGCTATCTGGATTTTAGTACGATCGATGCGATGCGCCTGATGCACCGGCAAATCAGGGGCGAGGTATCGCGCCAGGAAATGTTGCATCCGGAACGGAATAATAACGTTAAGCTAGGCCGTGGCGGCATCCGCGAAATCGAATTTTTGGCACAGGTATTCCAATTAATTCGTGGCGGACGCGAGCATGATCTGCGCGACCGATCCACCCGCAAAACCTTGCATACGCTGGTTGAAAAGAATTTATTGAAAGAAGAGGTCGTAGAGCAACTTTTGGAAGCCTACGACTTTTTACGTAATCTGGAGCATCGCCTGCAATATCTGGATGATGCGCAAACCCACACGCTACCGGTCAGCGATAGCGAGCGCCTGCTAATTGCGCAGGCGATGGGATTTGGCGCGGTTGAAACCCTGCTAAGCGAACTAGAAAAACGCCGGGCGCTGGTTGCGGCCCAATTTGACGCCATTTTCAGCGACAAGCAGGATAAATCCTCCGCGCGCGGCGATGATGCCGCGGCACTATGTGGATTAAGCGACAGAGATAGCGTCGAGGCCATCGAAAGCACGCTGACCTCGCTCGGATTTAGTGATGTTACCGAGAACGCCCGGCGTCTTGCGTCATGCTGGCAATCGGGGCGCATACAGCACTTACCCGAGATAAGCCGCAATCGCTTCACGGCGCTGATCAATGTCGCGTTACCGATCATTGGCGGTTTGCCAGAATCTCATAGCAATGCGGAGTCAACCTCGCACCGCAATACGCTAGGTCGCTTGCTCGATTTTCTGGAAACGATTGCGCGCCGCGCCGCCTATCTGGCATTGCTGACTGAGTACCCTGTGACGTTACTGCGGGTTATCCGTATGATCGGGGCAAGCGACTGGGCGGCCAAATTTCTGACGCTGCACCCAATCCTGCTTGATGAGTTGCTCGATAATCGGTCGCTCAACACCGACCTCGACTGGCCCCAATTTGCGCAAGATTGTCGGCGCCAGATGGATGCGGTGGCGGGCGACACCGAGCGCCAGCTCGATCTGCTGCGCGAACTGCACCATGCGCAATTGTTCAGACTGTTAGCGCAAGATCTGGAAGGCAAACTGAGCGTTGAAGTATTGTCAGATCATCTCTCGTTGCTGGCCGACATTATGGTCGATACGACGATTCAATCGGTCTGGATGAGCTTTCCGAATCGCCACCGGGAGGTACCGAAATTTGCCGTGATCGCTTACGGAAAACTCGGCGGTAAAGAACTGAGCTACGCTTCGGATCTGGACGTGGTCTTTTTATATGAAGATGACGATCAGGACGCCCCTGCGCTCTACGCAAAACTGGCGCAGCGTTTTATTACATGGATGACCAGTCACACATCGGCTGGCATCCTGTTTGATATCGATATCGCTTTGCGCCCGGACGGTGCGAGCGGGTTAGTGGTATCGACGTTCGCCACCTTTGAAAAATATCAGCGCAATTCTGCCTGGCTGTGGGAGCATCAAGCCCTGACCCGCGCACGGTTTTGCTCTGGCGATGCCGATATTGGTGAGCGTTTTGAGGCGCTACGGGTGGACGTGTTGCGACAGGTCCGCGACCCGATCAAACTTGAACAGGAAGTACGCGCCATGCGGCAAAAGATGCGCGACGCCAACCGCAATCGTAGCGACTTGTTTGATCTTAAACACGATGAAGGCGGGATGATCGACATCGAGTTTCTGGTACAGTTTTTAATTCTGCGCCATGCTGCGCTGCATCCTCGGCTAACCGATGACATTGGGAATATTGCGCTACTAAAGTTATGCGGCGAACTGGGATTAATCGATGCCCCGCTGGCGACCGACACCGCGAACGCTTATCGCCTTTACCGTAAGCTGCAACATCAACGGCGTTTGCAAGGCGACGAGCGCGCGCGCGTATCATGTGACTGGGTTATCGCTGAAATACCGGTGGTGAAGAAATTACTGGCATCAGTGTACAGCGCTGGTTAATCGAATTCTTGGCACCATGGGATCGTAAGCATGCGCGTGGGCTTTGAATCCGGAGGAAACAGCTTTATTCAACAAGAATGTCCTCTAGCGATACCGATTGCTCGGTATGGATATTTTTTGCTTCGGTGATCCCAGGCGGCTTATCTATTTCCTTCAAGCCGATCACATTTATCTCCTTGCCATAGGGCAGACCATTGGTTAATTTTCGCACTTTGGTGATGCTCGTCACAACAAAAAATGCGCCCGGACAAAATAGCCATTCATTTTCCTCCCCTGCCTGAGATGCAGTGCGCTTGACCAGTGGCTTGGCAGATTTTGCCTTAATATGATAAACCGCCAGTGCCTTACCTACTCCGTAAAGTTTTTCGTAATGTAGCGCAGTTTCGAGCATATTACCGTCAGCGGATGCGGACATAAATGTAGGATGGTTGGTCACAGTATCGCCTATAGCCAGGTTCTTGGAATACGCTGCACCAACGTCGGAAACACGTAGCAATACGGTTTTTCCCGGTGGTGCGGGAAGTTTCTTCAACGCGCTGGATAAATTGATTGCCGCCGTTTTAAGCTCGGGCGTGAGCGGCCAGTCTCCGCGCAATCCTTTATTAATATAAAAGCTATTTTTGCTGAACCCCTGAATATGCTCACGTCCGAAAGATGTGCCATACCGCTCCTGTAAGGGGAGATAAGACCATCCCCTGACTGCCTCTTGTTCGGCGACAGGTAATCGGCTAAATTCAGTTTTATAATCTCTCGAAAACTTACGGCTCAGTACGGCTTTCCCGCCGACCCACTTTTTGGGATATTCCACCAACGCCAACAGGGTTGCAATCCATTTATCTTCGTCGCGGCCCGCAGCAAGCGTGTACTCATAGCTAAAATTTTTTTCATCCATATGGCCGGTTATAAGTGAACAGGCCGCACCTTCCATTCTCTTGCATCGGTTGCGAGCGCGATTCTGCTGGTGTCTGAGTCTTCTTTGCTTATTTTTCCTCCTGTGTTGCCTGATGCGCTCTGAAAGCTTGAACTTGTTCTTGCTGACGTTGATACGCTTAATGCCAGCTGGTTTTATTATTCCAGTATGCCGTAAGATTTTAGGACCGATGTTAGCTAACGTTCGCCCCCAGTCTATCGGAGGGAGAATAAATCCGGCCACTTCCTTGATAGCTGTCAAAGCTGATTTTTTTAAGTATGGCCTGGCCGCGTTAAAAATAATCTTGCGTAATCCTGCGCCGCCAATACCCGCCAGACGCGCAGCCTTGACTGCACCGTTCGTGGCCCTCAATCCGGCACTTCCCAACTTGAAGATGGGAATGCCGATAGATGCTAGTGTGATCACCAGATCCAGACTATCAAAGAACAGTTCTTTAAACTCTGGGGTATAGTGCGGATCATAATGCGAACGCTGAATTACATCAAAAAATGGCATCCAGCTAGCTAGTTCTTCGGGCCACGCCCGGTCCATATTTTGCTCACGAAATAGCGTAATAAACTGCCGCAAAAGAAGCCGCTGATCACTGCGTAAAAACGCTCCTAGTGAAACTCCTGCCGGCAACGAATAGCGCCACGGCGCGCGGATTTCGAGTCTCTTATTTTTGGGTAGCGGCGAATTATTCGGCCAAAGCAAGTTACCGAGCGCTGGAATAGAAATCACCCTCTGAGGCCACAAATCCCGTCGCGCAAGTGCTTCGAATTGCGTGTCGTTAATTAGTGCACTCGCATCTTCAATCACCAAAGCCCGGCCAAACGTACTGCTGGCGTAAATGGTCCCAGAGTCCCCCTTGATCAGATAGATTCGGTTATCGCCGGTTACCGGCCGCCTTATGATGTTAGGTGCCCCACCACGCAACGGCACACCGTCGTCCCGATAAGTAATGTCAAGTCCTATTACTGATCGATAAGGTCTTTCCAGATCGAGGGCGTTGATGCCTATTGAAATTTGCTGAGCGATGCTAGCGGCATGTCCTGTGAGGTGATTTTGCAGATATTCATTTAGTTGCTCGTAATAACGTCTCAAGCCAACCTGCGCGCGCGGACTCAATACAGGAATCCCGGGATTATTAGTCTTTTCAAACTGTCTGCGATGAAACCTGTGTATGGTTTCAACATCCAATACGGCGTAATGTACCGAGATAAATTTATCAATAAGATCTGGGTCATTGATAGAGAGATGAAGTTGTTTAACCTTAGCAATAAAATAGTAATTTAGCGCCTCCAACTCTGCTAAACGTTTTGACACACTTCGGCTGTAAGTCGCGGAGGTGGGGTCATAACATTCATTAGCAAATCTTAACAACACATGGTCCGAGGTGGCTGCCGTTACATCCGGATCTGCTAATTCATAGGTGACGATAAACTGACGGATAGCTTCGACTCTGGACTGCACCAACGATAGCGGTTGCAGTAATGTAAACTGCCTCAATTTCCCCCGTGCCTGACTTACCAGCACAGCCATATCTTTCTGCAACTGGAACTGGCTGTCATGCCGTTTTTTAACAGTCTTTATTTTGACTTCCAGGATTTCGATCAACCCTGCGGGGGCAATCTTACTGGTGCGGAGTTCGGTTAGTTCTCGCTTAAAGTTCTTGATGCGGGTTGCGTACATCACCAGAATACTCTCCGCAGAGAGCAGATCTCCTTGGTCCCTTAGTGCAAAAAACTCGTTCCGTTCTTCGGTGTATACGTCGTTTAAAATGGCGGCATATCGCTGCGATGTTGATGGGATAGCATGCAGTTTTAACGTAGGTGCGGTCTCCAGGTTATAAAATATGGCAAGGTAGGCAGTCCTATACGGATTTGGTTCTACGCGAACCTGCGTGCTTGATTCACTTTTTGTTTTAACCGTCTGGCCATTCACCCAAAACCGAGAAAATAAAGCGGCGCCCAGCCGCTGCGTAGCGCGTTCAAATTCATGATCCACATTTGCCAACAGGTTCGAAGAAAATTCACCGATCCCAGAAAATACAGGTGCGTTATTAATGTGTGTGGGCGCTGCCGCAACAGCAGGACTATTAATAACGACTTGCGCTGGAAAGATTGCTTCAAGGCCTCTCTCAGGTAGCGACAGCCTGTTTGAGATCGGTGAGGGCGATGGACTCGCTACTGCAGAAGGCGTCGTCGCATCGATTTTATTTTCAAAAAATATCCGATCTGACCCAAAAGAATTTTCGCCAATCTGTACGATAAGATGTGCGCCATCGCTTTTTCCCTTCAGCCATAAAGGAGGAAGGTCCTGATCACCTTCTGCAGTCTGCCGATCTGCAAAACGGAGCTTTATTTTGTGATTGCCGAATCCATTATGATCAATCGCTGCCGCAATATGCAACGCGCCAGACTCCGGCTTGCTAGCGTTGGTGGACGCACTACCTCCGTCAAAAATAAATGATAGCGGATCACGGCAAACCTCCGTCCGCCATAATGCCGGTGCAGTATGAATTTTTATTTCTGTCGCACTGTTTCTATTGAGGGGAATAAATTTTTCGGATAGTTGAAATTCACACCCTGCCCCCGGCATCGACATCGAAAATAACGGCCTGAACCGAACAGCCTCGGCAGGCTTGCCCAAGTCGATCGGCGTGATCGATAGGATCGGCAACTTTATTGCACCCGATTCGCCATGATCCGTATGCCCGGCATATACCAAACCACGGCCAAACACTGCATGCACCAACGCAATAAAGTCTGCGGGATTGGCCGGACTCAGGGATGGTAGCGAATGCAAAAGCGGACTAACCTGCGCGATCAACTCAAGCAGTAATCCCCAAGAACTCATTCGTTCTAATGGTTGCCATATCGGATTGGCAGGGCCAAAGGTAGCGTGATCTTGTCTGCAAGCCTGTTGCTGACTTCTGTAAACCTCGAGGGATTCCTCAAATGGCAGGCTCTGTAAAGGGTCGTCATCCAAAGCAAGCGATAAACCATAAGGCTCCAGTTCAAAGTCTATCAAGTGAATCAATGCTGCCACTGCGGCATGGTCGATCTCGTTACCGATCAAATGACTTAGCCATATTGTTAACAACATTGATACAGCGTGCTTTTCGCCGCTGATTTTTTCACCGTTCATAGTAGGTTCGGTCCAGCCGCCCTGTACATCAAGGCCTAGCGTGATACACAGCATGTCATTCTCTTTTGTGACGTTATACGTCGGTCCTTCCAACAGGCGGCACATCCCACCATGACCGATAAAACAGCGACATAGCGCGACTAACATACAGCTGCATTGCATTATGGGTTCTAGCAAGCCCACGCACGTTTGGTCTGAGTCATAAAAGTACGTGTACAAGCTGCCATTAAAAGGGGGCAGATTATTGTTAGTTGCACTGTCATCCAGAAGGTCAGTGAAACGCTGTTGAAATCTCTCCATGCGTATCCCAGCCGCACAATCGTAGACATCGCGCTTAATTTCATCCAGCAGTTCCTGTAATGACGAAACAAACTGCTGCCGTGGTTTATTGGGAGTAGATGAACGCGGGCATGAAAATGCAAACGCATCTGCGCTGGGATTTTGCCTGCGCCACGCAGCGTTTGGGCCGGATATCATAAAGGAACACCTTGCGTACTCGACGATAAACTTTCAGCGGGCGTTTTGCTGCAGCCTGCCCGGTATCCCAGTTGGGAGGGGATATAGTTTACGGTCATCTCCATCGGGTCAGCAATCAGTTTTCGATCATGCAGACGTAAAAATCGATGGCCCCCTCTTTTTTGCAAGGCTAATTTTGATATTGTGTCGGGCAGGCGCGCTTAACGACATTCTGGAAAAAGGAAACGACTCTTATCGCTTTAAAACCGAAAATCGCACTTCGTTTAGCCATAAAGTGGAAAGTATTAGGCGCTGATTGAAGCCCTCCCTTAAAACCTTATCGAACTCGCGAGCGCCTAAAAATATCTAACCGAGCCGCATTGGAATTGACTGCGCCCCCTGCCAGGACGCGCGACTTCATAGCTTCAGGGTTAATAAGCCGCAACCAGGGTCAGACGGAAAGATCGCGATTCAATAGGATGAAAATGGACGCCCAATGTCGATGCGCCAGCTGCCTCCGAGGATAAGCGTGACGGATAATAATAGTCAATCGCCGAGGCCTGGCGATTGGTCAGGTTATAGCCTTCAAGTTCTACATGCATGTTCCGATTAATCTTGTACCCGATCCGGCCATTGAGTGTGGTTGTGCTGTTGGAACGAACGCTATTGTCTTCAATCAGAGGGCGGGGGCCGAAGTAGCGCAACTGTAACGCGCCAAAATAAGGGCCGACATGGTCTAAGGCCAATGCCACCGACGCTACCCCTTCAACGGCGCCCGGGATACGATTTCCGACCGGATCCGGGTCCCGAAAGTGCGCCCGGGCGAAAGCCAGGTCGGTATCTATGGTCAACCACTGCGTCACTTTGTAGTAATTGTTAAATTCAAACCCTACACGCCGACTGGGCCGACTTGCTTGTGTCGTGCCAGCATCTCCGGAAAATAACAATTCTGACGCAAAATCCAGCCGATACAACGAGAATGAACTTTGCAGGCCGGGTATGATCTCTGTGCGCGCGCCGACTTCAAGTCCTTTGGAGCGCACAAGAGGTGGCACCCTAGCCGCAGGCGCGGCACTATTTTTAGGGTCTACCGTAATCGTCGTGCCACGCGCGTCATTGCTGTGAAATCCTGCGCCAATGTTAAGGTAATACTCCGTCTTCGACCAAGGGCCAAAAATCATGCCTAGTTTCGGGCTGGCGATGCTGGAATGCACGTTTCCTGAATTCGCCGAGTTATCACTTTTTACATCGAAGCGGTAAACATCCTCGCGAATACCAACGACCGTTTTGAATTTCTCCGCCCAGGAAGTTTTGTTTTCGACATAAAATCCAGCGCTACTTTCAACTATATGATCCTCCCGCGTGGTCGAGAATCGTTGCCGCGCCACCGTGCTTAACAAGCCGTTGAAAATATTGTCATTTTGCAACTGTAGACCGATGGTAGTTTCCGACTCTTTTCCAAAGATAGGCGTTAAAAGCGCTTGGCTAGCATTAAAGCCCGTGGTCGTGCGCCGATCACGCTGGTTGAATTGGTCACCGTTGACAGGATTTTCCAAAAAATAGGTGAAATTTGAAAACAAATCCAGCTTGTTATGCAGAACGTACGCATTGATGTTGGTGGCTCCTTGCTCAGTCATTTGATGCCAGTCTGCCGACAGGCTGTATCGATGTGAAAGGCCGCCGTCGGTAGGGTCAATCGCGTCAAACCGTCCTAATGTTCCTGCATCGACGGCACGTTTTGCAATTTGATCCGTTGCATTCCAGTGGCCGTGATATGCCATCGCGCTAATACCAAATCCATTGGTTTTAGTTCCCTGGCTGTAGCGTAATACACCGTTTAATTTCTGGTAATCATCTGGGTGCGTGAACGGTCCGTCATTGTGAAATAGTTCAAGAGCGTAAAGTAGATTGCCGTAGCCGAACGCAGGAGAGTCGGCCAGCATGAGGCGCCGATAACCGTTTTGACCGAGGCCGACACTGGCGATACGGTGTTCCAGTTTATCCGCATAGACCACGCTAGCGGAACCGGCCGAGCTAAAATCGCCCTCCGAGGCATAATAGGGTCCTTTTTTGTAATCGAGCCTGGTGACGAGCTCCGGTATGAGAAAATTAAGGTCTGTCCACCCTTGCCCGTGGGCATGACTGCGTTGATTGACCAACATGCCATCCACCGTCGTCCTCAGATCTGTACCGTGATCCAGATTAAATCCGCGCAGATAATATTGGTTGGCTTTACCTTCGCCGCTGTGTTGACTCACGATTAGTCCCGGCACCGCTTCTAGCGTTTCTCCGGGGCGGTAGACCGTTCTTGCTTCCAGTTGCTGCTGGGTTACCGTACCGGCGTTTGCAGAATCCGCTATGCCGATCTGACTTGTGCGCGAACTTTCGATGACGATGCCATCCAGTACTTGGTCCGCCGCAAACACAGGGCCTAGCAGGCTCAACGACATCGTTCCCAGCACTGCGATGGACATCGAGAATCGCCAAAGAGCAGAAGGGTGTGCCTGGTTGTTTATTTTCATGATGGCCTCAGAAGGACATTGAAGAACAAGTAGCGGAGAGACTAAAATTAACTTATTGAAAACGTTATTATATTAACAATAAAGTATCATGAATTCCCCAAGGCTGATACTAAAACCAGATCACTTGGCAGCATTGAACCTTGTTGTGACACTTATCAACACTTATCGACACCTATCGACACCTATCGACACTTGCATGCAGTTTGTAGCCGAAGGGACTTTTTCCATGCGTTTTGGTCCATTTCGCATAGACGTTTTTTTGCGCCTGCTCGTGGGCCTTCCAGTCGATAGGCACGATGCTGTCTGGTCGGTAGCGGGGTCTTCGCGTTTGTTGCGTTGTCCTGCCACCTGCACCTGGGATGCGCCAGCAATTTTCCCAAAGCGCGCCACGTAACCGTGCGCCAATGTAAAACGGGTCGTGGTCCTGAAAGGTAATCGAATAAATGAGGTATGCAAAACCAGTTCCTCTTCATTGTTCTCTTATCCACAAGATGCTGGTGCCGGTACGATTATTGGTGCGCTGTATGAGTGATACTGTATTAAGTGCAGCGCGGCCCAGACTAATTTTGCTGTTTACCAGAAAAAAGTTACTGGAAACCCCGACATTGGCCGTCACTGGGGATTGCGTGGCAAATAACTGTGTCACCCGCGCTAACACCTGTTGCATGTCTACAAACGGTGTTCCTCGGCGACTAGAAACCAGAATTTGCGCGTCCGCCACTGATAGTTTTCCAAAGCACGCTGCCAGTACCTCAGCCGGGGCGGTATTAACATTGATCGGCGTCGGAACCGGTAACACGACGACAAAATCCTTCACTTGACGCAGCATGTCTAGCGTAAAGTTGGGTAAAGACAGCAGATCGTCAGGCTGCAAAATAGGAAGTATCTCAACCTCGGCGTGCCGCGTTTGCTGTCCTGATGCTATCAAGGGTATGGTGACCGGTTGCCCGGCGGCGATAGCCTGCGCTACAACTGTGGCCACACTGACAGGAACATGCAAGTTGTCCAGAAGGCGTTTAAAAATTTCCAGCTCCTCAGGATTAACGAGGCCATTGGCACTGAGATTATTCAGGTTGTAGCGTGATTGGGCATCAATGATATGACCGGAAAGGACAGCGCCACCGGCATCCACCACTTCGGCGCTGGATCGTCCGTCGTCAATATATTGGTCAAGGCGCGTGTCCACCAGCGGAGTAGCCCAGGGCTGGTCCAGATGATCCACCAGCGATTGGCGTCCGCCTGTGCGCAAAATCAGGCTAGCCCAATCCATCGCGCCACGCATTACCCAACTTTTTTGTAGTTGCATGCGCTGGTTTTCGATGGAGCGAATCTGCACTTGCTGTTGCCAGAACAGGCTGGCTACGATGGTGACTGCCAGCGTGGTCAGCAGCAAGGCGGTAACCACCGCTATACCACGCTGCGAAAAACGGGAGCAAAACGGGGGAACGGCAGATGCGCTCATGTCGCGCCGAGCAAGAAAATTTTAACCATGCTGCCATCACGTCCGCGTGTTCGTAAATTGACTTCAAGTCCAGTCCATCGGTTAGCGCCTGGCCTGGGGTCCAGGCTAGCCCCTGCGGATGCTGCAGGTTGGCGCCAACCTAAACCGTCACTCCCCCACAATTGAAACTGCATAGCGGCGATATTCGATTGCAAGACCACAACCGTGTTCTGCGACACGTTATCGGTATTGTTGGTTGTGTCGCTAAGCGTTGCCTGCCACATCGCATCAAGCTCGTTTAAATTGCGGGTGGCGACGGACTCCTGGCGCGTCAGTACGCCATTGCGTAAGCGGTAATCGACTATTTGAACATGGCTTGGTGTCTGCTCGGCAAACACCAATCGCACCAGCAACAAGCGATCTTGGGCTGCGAGCAATGTAGGACGCGCCAATAGCGTATCGCCCGGTGCCAGTTGGGCACAGTCGCTTTGTAATTGCGCAAAGGTTAATTGCATAGCACGTGTTTGCTCCATTTCTGTGACGAGCGCAACACGGGCGCGAACGATACCATCGAGTCCGCGCCAGCCCAGCACAGCAACCATCGCCAGTATGGTGATCGCAACGATTAATTCCACCAAGGTAAAACCACACGCTACGGATCGTAGATGGCACGGTCTGACTTCGACATGGAACTCATCAAGCTGCCTATTGCCCATTGGGAACCACCTGCGTCAGATTGACGATGCGGCGGCGCTGTTTGGTAACATCGAATACTGAGACTTCAACCCGTCGGAAATACGGGTTCGGTGTGCCTGATACATACTCTTCGCATATGAGCTGCAACTCACCTTGCGAGCAACTGAAAGAACTATTCCCGATTGAAGGCCATTCGTGCCCCAGACGCAGTTGCGTTAATTTGTTTTCAGCTGACCAAGTAGCCATCATGGCAGCCCGCAGGGCAGTGCTGTTTTGCGTCAAGCTACCGACCGCACGCAGACTAGCGCCCAGAGATGTGGCGACAAGGACCAACGCCACCAGGACTTCCAAAAGGGTAAATCCTTTTCTAAAACTAAGCGCGCGCAGACTGGACATTTATTCGCCCCAAAAATGACCGATACCGTTAGCGCGGATAATAACGCTGGTTTCACCGCTACCATTGTCGTTCGCACTCCGCGCATTACAGATCCCAGGAGCCAATATCCGCATCGATGCCCTCTCCCCCTGGACGACCATCCGCACCGTACGTGAACACATCAATCTCGCCCTTGATGCCGGGCGACAAATATTGATACGGATTACCCCATGGGTCTTTAGGCAGCTTATCGATATAGCCGTTGGCTTTCCAGCCATTTGCAACAGGGCCAATAGTTGGTTTGTTAATCAAGGCCTGCAAGCCTTGTTCGGTAGTTGGATAGCGCTGGTTGTCGAGTTTGTACAGTTTCAGCGATGACATCAATGTCGCGATATCGGCGCGTGCAGCCATTACACGCGCATCGTCGGTCCGGCCCATCAATTTAGGCACCACCAGCGCCGCAAGAACGCCCATGATAACGACGACTACCATTATTTCAATCAGCGTAAAACCTCCCCGGAGATCAGAGCGAAGAGAATTATTACTCAGCAAATGTGCATTCGGATCACGCATTTTATCTGCTCCCCCGATCGCTGCTTATGCAGAAACTGTAAAAATTCTCAGATCAAATAAGCGCTCTACGAGCCAAATCGTAGCAATTAACACGATGAGACTAGAACCGAAAGAAAAAACGGCACTGCGATAAAACATCGTTCTGCGAATAGCATATGCCAAGGGCAAAAATACCGAAACAATGACAAGCTGTCCAATCTCAACACCGAGGTTAAACCCAACTAATGCCAGTAACAACGATGACTGTGGAAGTCCCAGATCTGTCAGCACACTGGCGAAACCAAATCCGTGAATCAATCCGAACGCAAACGCCACCATCCATCGCTTCCCTTGAAACAACGGGAACAGATTGTTAAGCGCGGCCAGTATCACTGATGCTGCAATCGCTGATTCGACCCAGCGCGACGGCAGCGATATCACCTGCAATGTCGCTAATGTGAGCGTGATTGAATGCGCTAACGTAAAAGCGGTAACGATTTTCAGCACTTCGACGAACGAAGCCTTGAAACTATCCGACGGGCGACGCTCCTTGTCGCCGAGCTTAAGCACGGCGGGTAACAGCAGTGATAACAAAAACAGAATGTGATCGAAGCCATTCCAGATGTGCCAAATACCCGTCACCAGATAGTCGTGAAACTGTGCGAGCTTGCTGGCTTCACGTAACACCAGGGTCTGGTGAGGTGTATCCGGCGAAAAAATGGCGGTTGAGGTTTGACCACCAGACTGCAAGTTAAGTAAGCCACGATGCTGCGGATCGATGTCAAACAGGAGGCGATAATCAACATCAAGTTTTTCGATCTGCGCGCTACAACTTGCAGTAAAACGTAACACTAAATAAGCGCCATCGCTGTGCGTATCGATCAACTGCGGACCGCCCGCGATCAGACATTTGGTGCCAGCGTTGGAAAGCGTCAGGCGTCCCAATGCATAGGCTGCGATGTCGCGCTGACGGGCACGGATTTCACCCCATGTCAGCTCACCGTTGCCATCCTGATCCAAACCGATGGCAAAATCAAGATCGCGTAGTGCGATATCCCACCGACCGTCAACTGTCTTATCGCTCACCATTAAGGTGAGATAGCTGTCACTTGGCTTATGGGCGTGGGCAGTAGCGCAAAGCAATACAGTCGCTGCCAGCATAAGGGTAATTAAGAAGCGCTTCATTTCATGAACTCGCATTGACTTGGGCCACGAGCGCATTAATGACTTGATCCTCGAGCCTGGTCTTTTTTAGCCAATCGAGCACTGGTTCGGCCGCAGTCTTATTATTCGCAGCTAGCGCAGCTTCCAGAAATACGCGCACGTCGGCTGGCTCTTTTTGAATCGCCCAATTACGCTGCGCCAGTTTCAACGCTGACGGCGCGCGATGCATGAGCTGCAATTCAAAACGTGACTGTTCACGCTGATGTACCGTGTCCATACGCAACATCGCCGCGGCGAAACGTGCATTAAGTACTGCGATCTGATCGGCGGCACGGTTGCCCGTTGACGCTAAAGCTAGCGTATAGCGCAGCAGCAACGCATCAACGCGCGTCTTATCTTTGAGCAAAGGGATCACCTCAGCGGCGCGGTGATGATCCAACAGAAAATCTGCATATGCGCCTAATAAATAACTGTCGGCATCGTCATAGGTTAACGCCGTTTTGAAATGTTTTTCTGCCGCTGAAAAATCACCTAGCCGTCCGGCCATTTCAGCAAGTAAAGTTACCACCCAAATCCTGATGCCGGGATCTACGTCCGTGGCGTTATCAAGCGTTGATTTAAGACGTAGGTAACTCTGACGGGCCTGTCCATTCAAACTAGAAACATTCGTCAGGCATGTAATGGTAATCAGCACAGGTGCTATTTCCCGTAACGCATTACAGCTCCGGGTGGCGCCCGAGTAGTCGCCCATCACCTGCAGCACCGTGGCCCGGGTTATCCATGCTTGCGCATTGCGCGGATCGGCCTTTACTACTGCGTCCAGATCAATTAGCGAGGCAGGGAACTGATGTGTGCTTTGAAGTAAAGTGGCACGCAGGACACGCACTTCGGTCGGCGGATCGGCCTTGTTATACCAAGGCACGAGGGCCGCTTGGGCATAACCGAGATAGCGTGGATCTCCCTCGACACGCGACTGGGTGATATAACGACGGGCAAGCGTCAGTGCCAACGATATATCGCCGGGCGATGCAGCCAGACGACTACGCAACGCTTTGAATTCAACCTGAGACGGATCAGTACTTCGCGGTAAATATTCAATCACTTCCGCGTCGCTAAGCGGAATATACGGCGCGCACAATGCTGGCAACCCAAAGCTTGCAAATAGTAATACCACCGCACGGGCCTTGAAAGATGTCATGGATATCCACGTTGCGCAAAAGGTCTTCAGACCCCCATTCGTTAACCTCATAGCCATGGCAGAGGAGAAACCGCTGGCACAGCAAATCCTCACTGAAACGGGTCACCGCGACCTGACGCAATGAGGATTCGGCGTGCCTGCAGACTTGAAGTGACAACCTTTAAGTAAACGACAGCGGAGCAGTGTTATCCGGCGTAGTCGCCATAAGCGAATCAATAGAAGTTGGTTCGCTTACATCCGACGTCGTTGCGACGATTCCGTTGACGCTATCAATAAAGGCATCCTGCGCGGCGACCGGTTCGGCGCCATTATTCGCTCCGGTCAGGTCGACTGGCGCATGAAAATCACCGCCGCCGCCGCCGCAACCACCCAAGAGCAGGGACAGGAGGAGCCCTGAACCAAGACCAAGCAAGATTTTTTTGGTAATCATGATGGCGGCTCCTTAATTACTGCCAGGCAGCGGTGTGTTTAAATACGGAAACGCTGGCTGGAAGGTCGTCGCATCATTACGCACACCGTCGGTAAATGCCAGACCACCAGCCGCTGCGTCACTCGGCTTACATCCTACACCCAGCGTATCGGTTGCCCCAGTCAGCACACACAATGCGCCCATTGCCACACGTACGGATAGATCAACCACGTCATCTCCGGGACGACGGCCATTTGGGAACCCTGCGTTATCTCCACCAGCTACGCCAAGCGCATTTTGGGTGGCCCTAGGTGTTGGAGCAATTGCGGTATTCAGACGCAGCATTTCGCTGGCTTTCACATTTGCCGGTTGGTTGACGCCTTTGATACCCGTTAAGAACGCCGCCACCAGGTCGGTCCGCGGAAAGTTTGTCGGCGCCAAAGCGGACGGAAATAACGTCTGTATTAGCGCAGGAAGCGAAGGGTTTGTGACGTAACCGGCAAACTGCTTGTCAGCGCCAGGTCGGGACGCATTGAAACGATCCTTATCTTCCAATCCAATCACGACTTCATTGACCAATGGCATTCCCAGCCTTGACACCTGGGCCCACGGGCCACCTTCTTTCACGGCGTTATTGTTTCCACTTGCCGGATTCGGATTGATCAATCGGCCTTGGCGAACGCTTGCGGTTGTAAAGCCCCCAATAACTGGCTCAGTGCCATTAGTTAAGCAGGAAACCGGCACTTCCATAGCCAGTGAACTGATATTTTTACCGGCAAGACTGTTAGGGGTACCGGTTTCTGGCCCTAATGGATTAAGGTTAAACAGGTCAAATATCTTGCCGACGGCGATGTAAAATGATTCCTGACGCTGACCTACGAAGACCCGACCGTTGCCGCATCCAGGGATCGCCACGTTATAAATATGCTGGTTCGCATAAGTTGTATAACCTGTCGCGCTGCCGAATGATTTGTCACCGATATTATCAACTGGCTTATCAAACACCTTAGCACCGTTAGCGGCATTGGTGACCGAGCTCACCGTGCCAACCCTACGGTCTCCGCGCACGATGTCCACAGTGTAGGTTTCACGCACATTTAAGGCAGCCGGATTAACCCCGCTGATAACACCAGAATTGATAAGCGGAATAAGAGTAGGTTGCCCCCCAACAGTCAATGCGGTGCGTTTGGAGGTATTCGTAAATTTAAAGCGAAAGGTAATATTTTCTTTACTGCCGCCGTCATTAACGACACTGATTTCGTATAGCGCATTGGCATCAAACTGATAGAAATTCGGCCCACCCTGAGGGTCCTGAAATGGAATGTAATTTGCGACCAGCGTTACATAGTCCTGCCTGCCTGGCTCGTAACTTCGAAACATATAAAAATCGGTGCCGTCGACCTTTGGCTGACCGCTGATAAATGGGGCTTCGCGATGACTAGAGGCGGCGGCGGGCAAACAAATGATTGCACTAATTGCTGCTCCTATGGCGACTGTCGCTACTTTTTTGCTCAGGAATGCTTGCATGACATGATCCAATCGTAGTAAAGGTGCTGGGGACATGAGGCTCGAATCGGGGCTTTGAAGTGGTTCGCAGTCACAGAGAAGTGAAAGCCGAACGCGATTTACATAATCAATATAAGCGGCATAGTAACGCCGGTCAAGATAAATGTTGTCATTTATACTTCAGTCCAAATTTCCGTCGTTGGGGGTATTGTCGTGCCGCAATTTTTTGACTTGTCGCCTCATTATGCATGGCGACGACACTCAACGCGACGCTGGCGTTGTATGCGTTACAGGCCACAGCGAGAAAGGTTGCGCGGCATCGCTCTGCACGCCGTATGATGCGCCGCGGCGCAAGCCTTCATGACAACCGTACACGACTGAAAAGTAGAAAAAAATCTAGCAACTGTTTGCGACTGAATTTATTGCGCAGCAAGCCATGGCCTTGCTTGTCCTGAGCGTGAAGTTAAAAGCTGTGCTTGCCAAGATCAATGCCAATGAGCGTAATGCTATCCATGAGAGCCTCCAAAATGAAAACACCCTGTTAGCGTAAACCGCTTTCAGGGTGAGGGGGACCATCTCATTAAGCCCCGACTAGCAGGGCTTCAAAGTATGCTGGTTACGCTAGTAACTTTTAGTTTATTTAGCTTCCATCAGTGCCACGGTGGTATCCAACATGCGGTTCGAGAAACCCCACTCATTGTCATACCAGCTCGATACTTTGACCAGATTGCCAGACACTTTGGTCAGCGTTGAATCAAAATTGGAAGACGCTGGGTTGTGGTTAAAATCAACCGACACTAACAGCTCAGTGTTGTAAGTCAAGATACCCTTCAACGCACCTTCCGATGCCTCTTTCAGGATGGCATTGACTTCATCGACGGTTGTTTCGCGCGCAGAAACAAATGATAGATCGACCAGTGAGACGTTGATGGTCGGTACGCGAATTGCGAAACCGTCCAGCTTACCGTTCAGCTCTGGCAAGACCAGACCAACCGCGGCAGCAGCGCCGGTTTTGGCCGGAATCATGCTCATAGTCGCCGAACGTGCACGGCGCAAGTCTTCGTGATAAACGTCAGTCAACACTTGATCGTTAGTATAAGAATGGATGGTTGTCATCAGACCATTCACAATACCAATTTTGTCATTCAGTGGCTTAGCCAAAGGTGCCAGACAGTTAGTGGTGCATGATGCGTTTGAAATGACAGTATCTGTCGATTTCAACACATTGTGATTGACACCAAAAACGATAGTCGCATCGACATCTTTACCGCCTGGCGCCGAGATGATGACTTTCTTTGCACCGCCGTGGATATGCGCGCTGGCTTTTTCTTTGGTGGTGAAAAAGCCCGTGCATTCCAGAACGACGTCGACGTTCAGGTCGCCCCATGGCAATTCGGCAGGATTACGTTGCGCGAACACTTTGATGCGGTCGCCGTTGACGACAATGGCGTCACCGTCCACCGTAACAGTACCGGGAAACTTACCGTGGGCTGTATCGTATTGTGTCAAATGCGCGTTAGTTTTTGGATCGCCCAAATCGTTGATGGCGACGATTTCGATGTCGTGCTTTTTGCCGCCTTCGTAATGTGCACGAAGGATGTTACGGCCGATGCGGCCGTAACCATTGATTGCAACGCGAATAGTCATGCTTTTCTCCTAAGGTATGAACAATAATTTAATTGAGGTAATCATAAATACTCACCATCATTTGACTCTGCTTTAAAACTGAATTAATGCTGAATTAAATTCTTCGTTAGTCCTGGATTTCTATTGCAACCACAGCGAGTGTCATCAAGACAAAGCGTACCAAGCAAAGTGGTTCCAAAAAAAACCCACCGAAATTAGCACTCAATTAACGCGGATAGTGCGCCAACCGTAACCAACTTCCTGCATCTCCAGATCATCCCACTGAAAGGTTTGCTCGGTTAGCAATTCCGCGCCTAGTTTGGTATAAAACTGTCGTGCAATCTCGTTTTGAGCCAACACCCACGCCAGCATATTCCCGGCCCCGGCACTGGCCAAAGTGGTCGCCACATGTGCGACCAACCGACGACCAATACCAGCGCGCTGGACAGATGGAATCAGATAGATCGCGGTGAGTTCACTATCAAAGCCCAGTTTAGGTTCGGCCAGCGTCATGCCCGCAGCAAATCCGACAATCTCACCATTTATTTCTGCGACAAAAACACATGCGGCATCGGAGGCAGCTTGCAATATACGGGTCCAGATTGCGGTGCTCTGGTCGACTTTCATACCGTCCAGATAGGCAACTGGAAGGATGCCGCGATAGGTCGTGCGCCAGCTATCGATCCGAACAGCCGCAATGACTGCGGCATCGGCAACGGTTCCGCGACGCACCAAAAAATCACCAACTATGTTGGTGAAATCAGCGACCTCGTCCACGTCGGTAACATTAACTACCTTAGAAAGGTTTTTAGTCTTCTTTTTATCCACGCTCATGCCAGCGTCAGTTTGACTTTAGCGACCACATTTTCGACGGTGAAGCCAAAGTGCTTGAACAAAACGCCAGCCGGGGCCGACTCGCCGAAGGTGTCAAGGCCGACCACTGCGCCCTCAAGACCCACATACTTGTACCAGCCTGAAGTAACGCCCGCTTCAATCGCTACACGCGGCAGGCCATGCTCAAGAACGCTGGCTTTGTACGCTGCTTCCTGACGATCAAAAACGTCCGTGCTTGGCATGGAGACCACGCGTACTGCAATGCCTTCTGCGGCCAAAACGTCAGCCGCTTTGACTGCCAGTTCTATCTCAGAGCCAGTGGCGATGATGATACCCTTCGCGCCTTTGGCGTCTTTCAAAATATAACCACCCCGCGCAATATTGGCAATCTGTGCAGCGTCACGTGGCTGAAACGGCAGATTCTGACGCGAGAAAATTAATGTACTTGGGCCGTCATGGCGTTTTACTGCGTAACCCCACGCTACCGCTGACTCAACGGTATCGCATGGACGCCAGTTGTCCAGATGTGGAATCAGGCGCAGGCTTGATACGTGCTCGACCGATTGATGGGTCGGCCCGTCTTCACCAAGACCGATTGAATCATGCGTGAAGACAAATATCGAACGAATCTTCATCAAGGCCGCCATACGCAACGCGTTGCGGCTGTAATCGGAAAATGTCAGGAACGTTGCGCCGAAGGGAATGTAACCGCCATGCAGCGTGATACCGTTCATCATCGCGCTCATACCGAACTCGCGCACACCATAATTGATATGGTTACCCGCTACGTCGCGGCGTACGGCCACGCACTCTTTCCAGTTGGTCAGATTAGAACCTGTCAAATCGGCAGAACCTCCAAGGAACTCAGGCAGCACTTGCGCCAGCGCCTGAATCGCATTTTGACTCGCTTTGCGGGTCGCTATGGTTTCTTGCTTTTCTACACAGGTGGCGACGTAAGCGCTCAGCGTCTGGTCAAAATTGCCCGGCAACTCACCCTTCATGCGGCGAATCAGTTCGGCCGATTGCGCTGGAAATTCAACAGTGTAAGCCGCGAACAACAAATCCCACTGGGTTTCAAAGCGCTGGCCTTGTACTTTGGCATCCCATGCGCTGTAGACGTCTTCAGGAATCTCAAACGGTGCAGAAGTCCAGCCCAATGCTTCGCGCACGGCAGCGATTTCTTTATCGCCGAGTGCCGCGCCATGGACCTTATCGGTACCCGCGAGATTTGGTGAGCCTTTACCGATGACCGTTTTGCAGCAAATCAACGTTGGCTTATCGGCTAACTTGGCTTGATGAATGGCAGCATTGACCGCTTCGACATCATGACCGTCAACGCTGCGAATCACATTCCAGCCGTATGCTTCAAAGCGCTTTGGGGTGTCATCCTTGAACCAGCCTTCAACATGACCATCGATTGAAATACCGTTATCGTCGTATAACACGATCAACTTGGACAAGCGCAACGTGCCGGCCAGTGAGCAGGCTTCGTGCGAAATACCTTCCATCAGACAGCCGTCGCCCACAAAAGTGTAAGTGTAATGATCGACAATCGGAAAAGCTGGTTGATTGAATTCTGCCGCCAGCAATTTTTCTGCCAATGCCATACCAACCGCGTTGGTCAAACCCTGACCCAGTGGGCCGGTAGTAGTTTCAATACCTGGCGTGACGTCCAACTCTGGATGACCGGGCGTTTTTGAGTGCATTTGACGGAAGTTACGCAGTTCATCCATCGGCAAGTCGTAGCCGGTCAGGTGCAGCAATGCATATTGCAGCATCGAACCATGGCCATTCGAGAGCACAAAACGATCGCGATTAATCCATTTTGGATTAGCAGGATTATGGCGATAGTGCTTTGCCCACAGCGCTACTGCGATTTCTGCCATGCCCATAGGCATGCCTGGATGGCCAGAGTTAGCTTTTTGTACTGCATCCATTGCCAAAGCGCGGATCGCGTTGGCCATCTTCGAAGTCGGGAGTGTGGAGGTCATGGTTTTTTACGGTTAGGCAATAATTGATTGTGCGAAGAAGGAACAAACGGTGGCACCCGCTCATTGCAGATCGCGAACGGGTGCTGCACTGTTCGCGCATAGTCTGCGTGGATCGTAAACGGGTTCTTAAAAGTCTGCATCCAAAGAGTTGGCACTAAAGCGCAACATTTTACCAAAATGCTGCCCTTAACGCTGAATTTACGTGTCGAGGGCGTAGTTGACCTTGGGGGCTTGTTGCAAATTTGGAAAGAAAGCCGAAATCTGCTTATTTTCCCCTGCATTAGCCGTTGCCTGTAAACTTGTGTTCGGCGGGCACAATCTTTCTTCGGCAAGGTGGGCTCCGCCATTTATCCGAGCCTACGCGTCACGAGAAACAGGGCCGCAATTTACATCGATCAAAATGGCGAATTAACGGATATTCCGTCATACTGCCTTTTCTCTTAAAAGATTAATTGCCAGTTAATGGCTTGAGCCGCTCATATTTATACTATTACAAAGCCTATGCCGCGTTTTTACATCCCCAATCCACTTGAAATTGGTATCACGGTGACGCTACCCGAAGCGGTGGCACACCATATCAATGTGTTGCGCTTACCGCTCGACACGCCCGTTACGCTATTTAATGGCAGCGGCGGCGAGTTTATTGCGACTATTGCCAGCCTGGAAAGAAAACGGGTTAGCGTTGAGGTAAAGACGTTTTCACCGCGAGAAGCCGAATTGCCCTACGCCATCACGCTGGCCCAAGCCTTACCCGAATCGTCAAAACTGGACTGGATCATCGAAAAAGCCGTTGAATTAGGCGCTGCCGGAATTCAACCGTTATCAGCCCAACGCTGTGTCGTGCGGCTTGCGGCGGACCGGGTAGAGAAGAAGCAGGCGCACTGGCAGGCGGTGATTATTTCGGCCGCCGAGCAAAGCGGCCGCAATCGGTTGCCGCATCTGGCGCCGCTAACCTCTCTCAGCGATTGGCTCGGGCAGAAGGATTTACATAAGCGAATTATCTTGTCGCCGCGTGGCGAAGCCTCGTTATCAGACTGGGCACGCCATCAGCCGCCGCAATCGGTTGCGTTATTAATCGGCCCGGAAGGTGGCTTTACCGATGCAGAAGAAAGCGCCGCCTGTGCTCAGGGAGCGTTAATGCTGTCTATGGGGGCACGTATTTTACGCACAGAAACAGCGGGCCTTGCCGCGTTAGCCGCACTGAATGCAATCTGGGGTGAAATGTAACGCAGGGTGAAGTACGCTAACTATTTAATGCGGAACATATAAAACATGTCAGATATGTCTGTCCTGCCGTGCATCTGAGGAGGGCCGACCAGCCTAATAGCAGTAAATAGGCTTAGTAAGCGTAAAATTGGATGCGGGGGTACAACCGATGCCTCTGCATATCCTGGTATCGTTGTCCTGAAAAATGGTGGCACTAATCACTAATCAGTACTCACGACTCATGGGCGATCGACGATACTTGTTAACGGTAATTTAGTTCGATGGTCGCACGCGCTTTGATTGCATACATTAACAGTTTATTGCATTAAAGCCGCTACCCCCGCTAAATAGTTCTATATTGAAAAATACGACCATCTCAATATTCTTACCCCGTATGTTAGCGATTATTTTTAAGGAGAAATCATGGGACTTTTTGATAGTGTACTTGGCGCGATCAGCGGTAATCAAGGGCAGTCGGCGCAGGCAAGCGACCCTAAAGCAATGCTTATACAGGCTGCATTGCGCATGCTGACCAGCCAATCCGCTACCGGCGCGACAGGCGCCACCGGCATCGAAGGTGGATTAAGCGGTCTGCTGGGTAAATTACAGGCAGCCGGGCTCGGTGATGCGGTGAGTTCATGGATTGGCAATGGTCAGAATCAGGCAATATCGCCGGCTCAGGTACAACAAGCACTGGGCGGCGGGCATCTTGAGCAACTCGCTCAGGCAACCGGACTTTCAGAAAGCGAAACCGCTAGTCATCTCTCTGAAATCCTGCCGGGACTGATTGATAAATTAACGCCAAATGGGCAGATACCCGACGCTGGCGGCGGTTTAGCGGGTATCGAGAGTATGCTTGGTGGATTTCTCGGTGGAAACAAGACTACTTAACCTCAGGAGTGAGATACCGGCTCAGATACCGGCTCCCTCCAGTCGTTCGTCGGCGACCGGTGCGGCAGGCGGTCTGCGGCAGCCAGTGTGTTGCAGGACATCTGCCGCAGTTAATTATCTTTTTTGTGCGACTTATCTTGAAATAAAGGCAAGGAACAGCCAACCAATCGAACGGTAGGTGAGAGATGCGACGCGAAAGCATCTATAATCTACGGTTTTGCAACATCTATTGCGGTCACTTCCATGAAGGTATTTCGCGGACTTCCCAACGCTGAGTCGCGTGCACCATGCGCGCTATCTATCGGCAACTTTGACGGCGTTCATCGCGGCCATCAGATTCTACTCGCCCACGTTCGTAAGGCGGCGACGGAATTAGGCATTGATGCTGCCGTCATGACGTTTGAACCCCACCCACGCGAATTTTTTGCAGAGCATTCTCAATATCCTGTCATCTTGCCAACACGTGTCGCCAACTTACGTGACAAGTTGCAATCTTTGGCGCAAGCCGGGATTGATCGCGTGATCGTTGAGCACTTCAACGCACATTTTTCTGCGTTGTCGCCGCAGGACTTTATCGAAAAAGTCCTCGTGCAAGGCTTGCATATTAAATGGTTGATGGTCGGCGAGGACTTTTGCTTTGGTGCGCGTCGGGCAGGAAACATTGTCACGTTGATTGAAGCGGGCAAAAAGTATGGCTTCCAGGTGGAGACGCTATCCAATGTCATGAATGCCGGCACCCGCGTCTCCTCGTCAGCTGTACGTGCAGCGCTGGCGGATGGCGATTTTTCTGCGGCGCGGACGCTCCTGGGACATCCCTACTCCATCTCTGGACATGTGGTGCATGGCCAAAAACTCGGACGCACGATGGGCTTCCCCACGCTGAATTTGAACGTTCACCATAAACAGCCTGCGTTGTCGGGGATATTTGTAGTGCGGGTGCATGGACTGTCCGAGTATCCTGTGCCCGCCGTTGCCAGTATTGGCACGCGTCCCACGGTCGACAAAAGCGGGCGTGTCCTGCTGGAAGCCTTCTTGCTCGACTATAGCGGCGACTGTTACGGAAAAATAGTGAAGGTGGAATTTTTGAAAAAATTGCGGGACGAAGAGAAGTACGTTGATGTACCTACATTATCCATAGCCATCGAACGCGACGTTGAGAATACGCGAGATTACTTCCGCCAGCACGATAGCGCTGCGACTTCTGCGACGGATCGAATTTGAAGCGCGCCACCCGCCCAAGCGCCTACGCGCATCCAGTTGTGCTAAGCGCTTACACAAACCGTTTGCGCACTAAAAATAGTGCAAATTAGTGCAGTAGCAATATTGGTGCAGTCCAGATGCAGTCCAACCTGACCGCCACTTTGCCGCAGACACCCACCGAATTCAATTGAAGAAAACCATGTCCGATCAGCCAACCCAAGCACCGAAGCCAGAAAATACCAAAGCCCCAAAAGCCGCAAAGCCGCAAAGCAAATATCCCGTTAATATGACCGAGACTGCTTTTCCGATGCGCGGCGATCTTGCCAAGCGGGAGCCACAATGGGTCAAACAATGGCAAGATAAAAAGGTCTACGAGCGCATTCGTAAAGCGTCCAAAGCGCGCCCTAAATTTATTTTGCATGATGGCCCACCGTATGCAAACGGCGAGATTCATCTGGGTCACGCCGTGAACAAGATTTTAAAAGACATGATCGTCAAAGCACGCAATATGGCTGGCTTTGACGCGCAATATGTCCCGGGTTGGGATTGCCACGGTATGCCGATTGAAATTCAGATCGAAAAAAAATACGGTAAAAATTTGCCGGTAGCAGAAGTGCAGGCCAAAGCTCGCGCCTACGCCAACGCGCAAATCGACCTGCAGCGCAAGGACTTCATCCGTCTTGGCGTATTGGGCGAGTGGGACAATCCCTACAAAACCATGAACTTCAGTAACGAAGCCGATGAGTTACGCGCGCTCGGTACGATATTAGAAAAAGGTTACGTCTATCGCGGCCTGAAGCCGGTAAACTGGTGTTTCGATTGCGGTTCGGCATTGGCCGAAGCTGAAGTCGAATATCAAGACAAGCGCGATCCTTCTATCGACGTCGGCTTTCCGTTCGCCGAGCCTGAAAAACTCGCCTCTGCATTTGGTCTGGCAGCACTGCCGCTTGAAAAAGGCTACGTGGTCATCTGGACGACCACGCCCTGGACCATTCCGTCTAATCAAGCGCTCAATGTTCATCCTGAAGTGGAGTATGCATTAGTACAAACTGTGCGCAACGGCGAACCGATTTTGCTGATTCTGGCGCAAGATCTGGTCACCGCTTCGCTTGAGCGTTTTGGGCTCGAAGGGTCCGTCATTGCCACCTGCAAAGGTGCGGCATTGTCACTGATCAGCTTTAAACATCCGCTGGCGGGCGCGCATCCCGGCTATGACCGCTTGTCGCCGGTTTATCTGGGCGATTACGTTACTACCGATAGCGGCACCGGTATCGTTCACTCGGCACCTGCTTATGGTATTGAGGATTTTATCTCCTGCAAAGCGCATGGTTTAAAGGACGATGACATTATCAGCCCGGTCATGGGCGACGGACGCTACGCGTCATCGCTGCCGCTGTTCAACGGCCTGACTATCTGGGAAGCATCCAAACCCATCTGTGCGACGCTGGAAGAAGTCGGCGCGTTATTCAAGCTGGAAATGTTTGATCATAGTTATATGCATTGCTGGCGTCATAAAACCCCGATCATCTACCGCGCCACGTCGCAATGGTTTGCCAGCATGGATAACCAGCCGAACGATGGCGGCGAAAGTCTGCGCAAGACGGCGATCCGTGCGATTGAAGAAACGTCTTTTTTCCCGGCATGGGGCAAAGCGCGCCTGCATGGCATGATCGTCAACCGGCCCGACTGGACACTATCCCGCCAACGCCAATGGGGCGTTCCGATGGCCTTCTTCGTACATAAAGAGACAGGTGACCTGCATCCACGCACGCCCGAATTGCTCGAGCAAATTGCGCAGCGCATCGAACAGGGCGGCATCGAAGCATGGCAGGCGCTGGATCCAAAAGAACTGCTCGGCGATGAGGCCGACCTCTACACCAAAAACAAGGACACGCTGGACGTCTGGTTTGACTCCGGCTCAACGCATCAAACCGTGCTACGCGGTTCACATCATTTGCAATCGCAGTTTCCTGCCGATCTGTATCTGGAAGGCTCGGATCAACATCGCGGCTGGTTCCATTCGTCACTATTAACTTCGTCAATGCTGAACGGCCGTGCGCCTTATAAGGCGTTACTGACCCACGGGTTTGTGGTGGATGGCGAGGGAAAAAAGATGTCAAAGTCGTTAAAGAACGGCATCGAACCACAAAAAGTATCTGACACGCTCGGCGCAGAAATCCTGCGTCTCTGGGTTGCGTCTAGCGACTATTCTGGGGAAATCACGATTTCTGACGAGATTCTGAAACGTGTCACCGAGTCATATCGCCGGATTCGTAACACACTGCGCTTTTTGCTGGCAAATACGTCGGACTTCAATCCGCTGACCGATGCTGTGCCGATCGCCGAACTGTTAGAGATTGACCGTTACGCGATCGCCAGCATGACCCAGTTGCAAGTCGACGTGTTGCAGCACTACGAGGGCTATGAATTTCATCCTGTGGTATCCAAACTGCAGATGTATTGCTCGGAAGATCTGGGCGGTTTCTATCTGGATATTCTGAAAGATCGCCTGTACACCGGCGGCGTGACTTCACACGCGCGGCGCTCGGGCCAAACGGCAATGTGGCACATCACGCAAGCCTTGTTGCGCCTGATTGCCCCGACATTATCGTTTACCGCCGAAGAAGCATGGTCGTTCTTCGCCAGTAAAGATGCCTATGCAGAAAGCGATGAGACGATCTTCACGCAAACCTACTACACGCTTCCAGTGATCGACGGCGCTGCGACACTGATCGAAAAATTCAATGCATTGCGGGTATTGCGCGCCGACGTTACCAAACGCCTGGAAGAGGTTCGCGCCGCTGGCGGCATAGGATCGTCCTTGCAGGCTGAGGTGGAACTGAAGGTCACCGCGGGTAAATACGCATTGCTCGACAGCGTGGGCGACGACCTCAAATTTATTCTGATCACTTCAGCCGCGACCATCACCGAAGTTGCCTCGGACGCCGACGAGACCATTGTGGTGACACCTTCAACACAACAAAAATGTGAACGTTGCTGGCATTACCGCGCAGATGTCGGCAGCCATGCGGACCACGCCGGACTATGCGGTCGTTGTGTCACCAATTTGTTTGGCAGCGGCGAAGACCGTCATTTCGCCTGATCGTCCCTTTGAAACGAGGCCTAAGCCAACTCCGCAGCGCGACCTGAAATCCATTGTCGTTCAGGTCGCATTTTTCTGCGCTGCGCTGGTCCAACTTATTGGGCAAACTTATTTTGCACACTTAGTCGGCACACCTAGTAATTTTAGTTGGCAGGTAAGCTAATTTACACCGGCACCACTCTTTTTTGTCTGCTGAAAAACCATTTATGGCTACTAAAAAACGTTCTGCACCTTCCCGCTCACAGTCTTCCTCCCGGTTAAGCGCAGGGTTACTGCCCTGGCTAGGGATCGCCGGGTTAGTTATTTTGCTCGACCAGTTAACCAAGGTTACGATAACGCGCATGTTCAGTTACGGCGAGTCGCATCCGGTGACAGCTTTCTTTAATCTTGTTCTGGTGTACAACCCGGGCGCGGCGTTTAGCTTTTTGGGTTCTGCTTCAGGCTGGCAACGCTACTTTTTTACCGGGATCGGATTAGCGGCTGCAATTTTCATTGTTTTTCTACTTAAACGCCATGCAGGGCAGCGCCTGTTTTGTACTGCGCTGGCGTTAATTCTGGGTGGTGCACTGGGCAACGTAACCGATCGTATCGCTTACGGACACGTTATCGATTTCATCGATATCTACGTCGCGCGCTGGCACTGGCCAGCATTTAACATCGCCGACAGCGCGATTTGCATAGGCGCCGTATTGTTTGTTATTGATGAGCTGCGTCGGGTTAATAAGTAGAAAAGCACGTAAGCCAGTAAATAAGTGATTAAGTAAGCAACCAGCGTATTTTTGTAGTGTTTTAACCGGGGGTAACGATGGATCTCACTGGTAAAAAAATTGTTCTTGGCTTGACCGGCGGCATCGCCTGCTATAAGGCGGCAGAATTCACGCGTGCGCTAATCAAGGCCGGGGCGACGGTGCAAGTCGTCATGACGCAAGGGGCACTGCAATTCATTACGCCGATTACGATGCAAGGACTATCCGGACTGCCTGTTTTTACCGACCAATGGGATGCACGTATCGGTAATAATATGCCGCACATTGATCTGACCCGTGACGCCGACGCCATCGTGATTGCACCTTGTTCGACTGACTTTATGGCCAAGCTGGCGCATGGCGTCTGCGATGACTTATTGTCGACCCTATGCGTGGCGCGGCAGGCAACACTGCCGTTAATGATCGCGCCTGCTATGAACGTCGAAATGTGGCAAAACCCTGCAACCCAACGTAACGCCAGACAGTTGCGAGAGGATGGCGTCCGGTTGCTGGGGCCCGCTGCAGGCGAGCAAGCTTGCGGAGAAGTCGGTTTAGGTCGTATGCTTGAGGCTGATCAGCTGCTGGAAGAAGTCATCGCAGCATTTCAGCCCAAGACGCTAACAGGCAAACACGTACTACTCACCGCCGGGCCGACCTTTGAGGCAATTGATCCGGTGCGCGGCATCACCAATCTATCGTCCGGAAAAATGGGTTACGCCATTGCGCGCGCGGCACGTGAAGCCGGTGCGGAAGTTTTGCTGGTTTCTGGACCAACTGCATTACCGCCCCCTTACGGCGTGCGCCGCATCGATGTCCTCAGTGCGCAGCAAATGCATGACGTTGTCTTATCGCATGCGGCGGGTCAGGATATTTTTGTGGCGGTTGCCGCGGTCGCGGATTGGTACGTTGCCAACGCCAGCGACCAAAAACTCAAAAAGAACGCTGACGGTGACACCCCCGAATTAGTATTCGCACAAAATCCCGATATCCTTGCTGCCGTTGCTTCGCTACCTCTGCACCAGCGTCCCTACTGTGTAGGCTTTGCCGCAGAATCTGAAAACCTGCTGGAATACGCCGAAGCAAAACGTCAACGTAAAAACGTACCTCTGCTCGTGGGTAATATCGGTCACGATACATTTGGAAAAGATGAGAACCAACTGGTGCTGTTTGACGTCAAAGGTCATAGCAGTTTACCGCGCGCGAACAAACTGCAACTCGCACGTCAGTTAATTGCAGAAATTGTGTCACGTCTTGGTTAAGTGATTTACTGTGACTGGTCGCACGTGGGTGGACATCCTTGAGTGGACATGCCGTACGACTTAGTTAGGTCGATTGAATAAGTAGGGTTGTGATGCGCTAGCTTGACGTCGTTTTACCCGCTTTTTTCGATTAATTTCTGGTGCTGTCGCTCTCAGAGCGGCTTGTCGGACTGAACAACAAACGCTGCGAGAACATAACGGCAATCCGATCTCCATCGATGCATCATCGCCGTTCTAGCCCAGTTTTTCATCCTTAAGGCTGACACCTTCTTCAACAGATTAATAAATTTATTTTATGAAAACAATAGACGTAAAAATCCTTGATCCGCGCATGCAGGATCAGTTACCCGCATATGCAACAGAAGGCAGTGCCGGCCTCGATTTGCGCGCTTGCCTTGATGCTCCGTTGACCATTAAACCCGGCGAAACCCACCTGATTCCAACCGGTCTGGCAATTTATATTGGCGATCCTTCCTATGCGGCGATGATTTTGCCACGCAGCGGCCTCGGACATAAGCACGGCATCGTACTCGGCAATCTGGTCGGCTTAATTGACTCTGACTATCAGGGTCAATTGATGGTATCGACCTGGAATCGCGGCGACACTGAATTTATTTTAACCCCTATGGATCGGCTTGCACAACTCATCATCGTGCCAGTTATGCGCGTGGGCTTTAACGTGGTGGCTGATTTTGACAACAGCGAACGCGGAACAGGTGGCTTTGGCAGTACGGGCAAACACTGATGGAAATATCTATGAAAGCAATCAATTCTCGACGGTGGTTTTATGTAAAACGTTATGCCGCGACACTTCCCGTTTTATTGCTAGCGGCTTGTGCCACGCAAGAACCCGAAATGCCAGCGCCGATCGCAAAGGCGCCAAGCGCAGGAAAAGCCTACATAGCCCCCCGTCCGGTCAAGGCCCCGACCAATCCCCAAGAATCGGAACTCCGCGCAATCGTGACACAACAGGATCGCCTGTATAACGTCGCCGCGCCGCTATTAGTCAGCAACGCCGACCTGTGCCGCAATAATGCGCGCAACCTTCTCGGCTTTACCGCAAAAACAAAATTTTCCTATTCAACAGAATTTATCGAGGCAGCGCAGACTTCTCTGGGCCTGTCCGATCAGCTTCAGGTGACCGGCGTATTAGCTGGCAGTGGCGCCGCCCAAGCGGGCGTAAAGCCCGGCGATCTGCTGTCCACGATCCAGGGCAAACCGGTTACCACCGGACCAAACGCCGAGCGACTGGCCGCGTTAATGCTAGGGCCGCTGGTCAACCGCAATGTGGCGATTGACCTGGGACTGGTTCGAAAAGGGAACAACGTTGACCTCAAGGTACTCCTCACGCGTGCCTGTGCCTTTGGTATCGAACTGGGAAACACCGAGAACGTGAACAGTTTTGCCGATGGGCGCCGCGTGCTTGTGACGTCTGGAATGGTGAAGTTTGCCAAAACCGACGATGAGCTGGCGTATGTCATCGCACGCGAGATGGCGCATAACTCCCTGATGCACGTAGTCAGACAACGCATGACCGCGACCATGAGCGGAATTATCGACAACCTGATACGTGTGCGTCCGGATACCAGTTCATTATCAGGTGGCGAAGGCGTCAAACCCTACACGCAGCAACTGGACCTCGCCGCAGACAAACTGGCGTTATACATGGTGGCGCGCGCAGGCTACAAGATAGACACCGCAGCCGCGTTCTGGCAGCGACTGGCAACCCAATATCCCGTCAACGTAACCAACGGCCACACCGCCATCCATCCTTCGACCTCGGCCCGCATGGACCTCATTCAAAAAACCATAGCGGAGATCAACGCCAAACAAGCAATCGGCGGTAATCTAATGCCGTAAGTAGAGCATAGCGCCATATCTGTAGCGTGCCAGCAGTGGGCGCGCTGCAGACGTAAACATCTTGGAAATATATCCGGTGTAAGCTTGGGGTTGGGTTTTGTTCGGCCATGCGGTGAATATAAATTTAAGGATGTTAATGGAGCACCAACGACGTTGACCCGTTTGGGTTGGTTCGGTTAGTCGATAGCTAAAACGGTTAGTGCTCCGTGGAGGCTGGCCGGGAGTGGCCCGGCGGCCAGTTACTTGTTTCTTGCTTCGGCTAGGCGCCCCCGCAGAAAAAGTAACCAAAAAGAAGGCGACCGCAGAGGTGCTGCCCTCCCTTTGGTCGGGTACCCGATTATTTCGACTATCAGGCGGGTCGAAATACCAACTCGCTTCGCAAACATGTATTCCGACAATTCCCGACTGACAGCCGAAATAACCGGCAACGCCTATGACGGGTTAGCTCAACAACAACCGCAACTGCCGCAGCCTTGTTAATTGGAGGGTTGCTTGTCTTGGCGATTAAGAGCCGGAATAGATTAGTACCTCTCTCATTGTCGTAGTTGCGGTCCTTGACGTTGCGGTTGCGGTTGCCGTTGCCGTTGCCGTTGCTGTTGCTGTTGCTGTTGCCGTTGCCGTTGCCGTTGCCGTTGCCGTTGCCGTTGCCGTTGCCGTTGCCGTTGCCGTTGCATTGCCGTTGCATTGCCGTTACCGTTTTAATTACGGACCACCCGATCAACCGTCCAATCGATCAATCGAACCAAAACAATAGCACCTCACAAAAAATATAATGCCATACCGCTGAATATCAATAAACCCAAGAATTTCGCTAATTTATCAAACAAAACCCAGCACAAAAAAAAAGCCCACCTCACCAAAGTGAACGTGGACTTTTTTTAAAAATACTTCTTACCCTACCTCATATCATTTACGATATTCATCATAGATGAATAGGCTGGATAGCCCCCAAACCTACTCCACTTCCACCGTCTCCTGCGGCGTAGCAGGCTTATCCGGATTTTTAGCAGGAAACTCCAGTTTAATCTGATCCTGCTCATCCAGATCAACCGTCACCCGCCCACCAGAGACCAGCTGACCAAACAACAATTCATCAGCAAGCGCCTTGCGGATCATATCCTGAATCAACCGAGACATTGGTCTTGCCCCCATCAATGGATCAAACCCCTTCCGTGCCAGGAACTTACGCAAGTTCTCAGAAAAGACCGCTTCTACTTTCTTCTCGTTGAGTTGTTCCTCAAGCTGCATCAAGAATTTATCCACCACCCGCAGAATAACGTCCTCATCCAGTGCACGGAAACTGATGATCGAGTCAATACGATTGCGGAACTCCGGTGTGAACATCCGCTTGATATCCACCATCTCATCACCGGCTTCTTTCTTCTCGGTGAAACCGATGGTCCGTTTCTGTAAACTTTCCGCGCCTGCATTAGTCGTCATGATAATGATCACATTGCGGAAGTCTGCTTTGCGCCCATTATTGTCTGTCAGCGTGCCGTGATCCATCACCTGCAACAGAATGTTGAAAATGTCCGGATGGGCTTTTTCAATTTCATCAAGCAGTAATACCGCATGCGGCTTCTTGGTGACAGCCTCGGTCAATAAACCACCCTGATCGAAGCCGACGTAGCCCGGTGGAGCACCAATCAATCGACTAACCGCATGACGCTCCATGTACTCTGACATATCGAAGCGAATCAAATCGATACCGAGGATAAATGCCAATTGTTTTGCCACTTCGGTCTTACCAACCCCGGTAGGACCCGAAAACAAGAACGATCCAATCGGACGATCAGTCTTACCAAGGCCAGCGCGCGCCATTTTGATTGCCGATGCCAACGCGTCAATCGCGGGATCCTGACCAAACACGACATTGCGCAGATCGCGATCTATCGTCTTCAGCTTGGTACGATCATCCTGATTAACCGTTTGCGGTGGAATACGGGCGATCTTCGAAATGATATCTTCGATCTCCGTTTTTCCGATGGTTTTCTTTTGCTTAGACTTTGGCAATACGCGTTGCGCAGCGCCCGCCTCATCAATCACGTCAATCGCTTTATCGGGCAAATGACGATCGTTAATAAACCGTGCTGCCAATTCGGCTGCCGTGGTCAATGCAATCGCAGAATATTTAACGCCGTGATGCTCTTCAAAGCGCGATTTCAAACCACGCAAAATCTGCACAGTTTGCTCAACTGTCGGCTCGTTGACATCAATCTTCTGGAACCGGCGTGATAACGCATGATCCTTTTCAAAGACACCGCGGAACTCGGTATAAGTGGTCGCACCAATACATTTCAACTGGCCGCTAGACAAGGCTGGTTTCAATAGATTCGACGCATCCAGCGTACCGCCTGATGCCGATCCGGCACCGATGATAGTGTGGATTTCATCAATAAACAGAATGCCGTGTTCGCTGTCTTTCAACTGTTTGAGCACCGCCTTCAAACGCTGCTCAAAATCGCCACGATATTTGGTACCGGCTAGCAAAGCACCCATATCTAATGAGTAGACGATTGCATTACTCAAAATTTCAGGCACGTCACCCTGCGTGATTCTCCAGGCCAGTCCTTCTGCGATAGCGGTCTTACCAACTCCCGCTTCACCGACCAGCAATGGATTATTTTTGCGGCGACGGCATAAAGTCTGAATTACCCGCTCGACCTCAAACTCCCTGCCTATCAACGGATCAATCTTGCCCTCAAGCGCTAACTTATTAAGGTTCTGCGTAAATTGGTCTAGTGGACTTTCTTTTTGCTGACCTTCCGGCTGCACTTCTTCCACACTCTCGGAAGATTTCTGCGCATCGCCGATCTGATCCTTGCGCACACCGTGCGAAATGAAATTCACGACATCCAGACGGGTCACGCCCTGCTGATGCAAGTAATAAACGGCGTGCGAGTCTTTCTCGCCAAAGATCGCTACCAGCACGTTTGCGCCGGTCACTTCCTTCTTGCCGTTAGATGCGGACTGTACGTGCATAATCGCACGTTGAATCACGCGTTGAAAACCGAGTGTCGGTTGTGTGTCAACCTCGCCAGAGCCAGGGACGGTCGGCGTGTTATCGCCGATAAAAATCGTCAACGTTTTACGCAGATCCTCAATATTGCCAGCACATGCTCTTAATACCTCGGCCGCTGATGGATTATCCAGCAGTGCCAATAGCAGATGCTCAACAGTGATGAACTCGTGCCTTGCTTGTCGAGCTTCAACAAACGCCATGTGCAAACTTACTTCCAGTTCCTGCGCAATCATGCTTCCTCCATCACGCATTGCAGGGGATGTCCTGCTTTTCGCGCGTGCGTTAATACTAGTTCGACTTTTGTCGACGCGATATCTTTCGAAAACACCCCACACATACCTTTGCCTTCGCGATGCACCTTAAGCATAATGTGCGTCGCGTTTTCTCGGTCCTTGTTGAAATACTCTTGTATCACAGCAACGACAAATTCCATTGGTGTGAAATCGTCATTCAACAAAAACACCTGGTACATAGGGGGCGGCTTGAGCTTTTGCTCTTGTCGCGTCGCTACCGTTCCATCTTCGTGCTTAGTTCCCATGCGTGTATTCTAAATCGTCCATGCGAATGTGCGGCAAAACACTGCGAGAAATTGCTCGATACCCTGAATTGGCATATCGAATTAAATCTCAATTAATTTAATAGTACGCGTTTTCTTCTTGTAGTGCAGATGACGTTACAACGACGGAATTCAAGGGCGCTCCTTTGAAGAAAATCATGCTCTAAATGAATGCATGCGTGATCGAAACAAACACTTGACTTTTAATTATTTATATAAAACAATAAAAATTATTGGTTGAGTTGTTCTTGTGAACAAAATGGGCGAGTCAAGAGGCAGAGAAAAAGCCGCAAGGGCTTTCCTGCTTTCGCTACTCGTACGGTAGATGGCGAACATTTAAGAGATGCGAATTTATGTCAACAGGTACAGTGAAGTGGTTTAATGACTCTAAAGGCTTTGGCTTTATTACGCCGGATGAAGGGGCGAGGATTCGTTTGCGCACTTTTCAGCAATTCAGATGAACGGGTTTAAGACGCTTAAAGAGGGGCAGAAGGTTCAGTTTGAGATTACTGAGGGGCCGAAGGGGAAGCAGGCGTCGAATATTCAGAATCCGGGATGATTTTTTGGGGATTTTTGCCACAATCCGGATAGGTGTATTATTTTCGGTAACTAAGCCGGTTTGTGCTCCGAGGATGCTGGTCGGGAGTGGCCCGACAGCCAGTTACTTTATTTTGTCCCGCCAAAATAAAGTAACCAAACAAAAGGCGACCGCAGACGCGCTGCCCTCCCGTTGGTCGGGTCCCCAATTATTTAGACTATCAGTCGGGTCGAAATACCAACTCGCCTTCGGCTCAGACATGTATTCCGACAATTCCCGACTGACAGCCGAAATAACCGGCAACGCCTATGACGGGGTAGGTCAACTTCAAGGGCAACTGCAACTTCAACGGCAACTTCAACGGCAACTTCAACGGCAACTTCAACGGCAACTTCAACGGCAACTTCAACTGCAACTTCAACTGAAGCTGCTCCGCCCTCATACTGCATATGATGCGGCTCTAATGAACCATCTATTTCAGCTTTATCCGCCTAAATACCTTGATCGCTTGTTTAATTGTTTACGCAATTACTACTCAATTAAATTTTTCGCAATCAAGGCACGCATACGTCACTACATGTTTTCGATCAAAACTTCCCCAAATCCTGAGCATGACACTTGTGTTGCGCCTTCCATCAGGCGGGCGAAATCGTAGGTTACTTTTTTCGATGAGATGGAGGTTTGCATCGAGGCGATGATGATGTCTGCGGCTTCTAGCCAGCCCATGTGACGTAGCATCATTTCAGCGGAAAGGATCAGCGAACCAGGATTGACGTAATCTTTTCCGGCGTATTTTGGCGCTGTGCCATGGGTTGCTTCAAACATTGCTATCGAATCTGACAAGTTAGCACCGGGGGCGATACCGATACCGCCTACTTGCGCCGCTAATGCGTCCGAAATATAGTCGCCGTTCAGATTGAGGGTTGCAATTACGCTGTACTCATTTGGACGTAGCAGGATTTGTTGAAGGAACGCATCGGCGATGGAGTCTTTGACAATGATGTCGCGGCCTGTCTTTGGGTTCTTGAATTTCGCCCATGGGCCGCCATCGATCAATTCAGCACCGAATTCTTTTTGCGCCAGTGCGTAGGCCCAATCACGGAATCCACCTTCGGTGAACTTCATGATATTGCCTTTGTGAACGATGGTCACGGATGGCTTATCGTTGTCGATTGCGTACTGGATTGCCTTGCGCACCAACCGTTCGGTGCCTTCGCGCGAGACCGGTTTGATACCGATGCCGGAGCTGTCGGGGAAGCGGATCTTCTTGACGCCCATTTCATTGATCAGAAAATCGATCAATTTTTTGGCACCGTCGCTGCCCTCTTGCCACTCGATACCGGCATAGATATCTTCCGAGTTCTCGCGGAAAATGACCATGTCGGTTTTTTCTGGCTCACGTACTGGCGACGGGACGCCTTTGAAATAGCGCACCGGACGCAGACATACGTACAAATCCAGTTCCTGACGTAACGCTACGTTGAGCGAACGGATACCACCGCCAACCGGGGTCGTTAACGGGCCTTTGATCGACACGACGTAATCTTTGATCGCGGCCAGCGTTTCTGCTGGCAACCAAACGTCGGGACCGTACACATTGGTCGATTTTTCACCGGCATAGACTTCCATCCAACTAATCTTGCGCTGGCCACCGTAAGCCTTGGCAACCGCAGCATCCACTACTTTAATCATGACCGGGCTTATATCAATCCCGGTACCATCGCCTTCAATGAAAGGAATGATTGGGTTATCAGGTACATTAAGCGAATAATCAGCATTAACGGTTATTTTTTGGCCATCGGCAGGCACTTTGATGTGTTGGGACATGCAATATCTCCAGAGATGAAGCGAGAAGGCGGCCTCGGGTTTATCTTTAAAATTCAGCCAACTCTTATATAAGACATAAGACATTGATTTCACATTATGCACTAGTATTTTACTAGACGCTATGTTTTTGCGACACTACGGTATGCCACTTATCCTATTCAATAAACCCTTTCAGGTCATGTGCCAATTTTCATCGCATCCTTCACGCGAGACCTTGGCCGACTATCTGACAATTCCCAACATTTACCCCGCTGGTCGGCTTGACGCCGACAGCGAGGGCTTACTTTTATTAACCGACGATGGAAAACTACAGCACCACATTAGTCATCCAGCCTTCAAGCAACCCAAAACCTATCTCGCCCAAGTCGAAGGCAGCGTTGACCAGAAGATGCTCACCCTCTTAAGAAGCGGTATCGATCTCGGCGACTTTGTGACCCAGCCGTGTGAGGTCAGGCAGATCGCAGCGCCTGACTGGCTGTGGCCACGTGTTCCGGCGATTAGAGAGCGGCTCGACATACCCACCAGTTGGTTAGCGCTTACTATCACCGAAGGAAAAAACCGCCAGGTCAGGCGCATGACAGCCGCTGTTAATTTACCGACTTTGCGTCTGGTGCGTATCGCTATTGGCAAAATATCGCTAGAGAGTCATCCACTGTGGCCCGGCGAATTTACTGAAATTGATCCCTCGGAGCTGACGCGGCTTAAGGCGAATAATTAGGCAACTGATGCAACGTCTCGCTTAAGCGACTTGTATAGACGACTTGTATCAACGAACCGATATCAACGAATTGATAGGGCGGAATAATTTCTTAAGCCTCTATTCCACCCTCCCTTTCGGCACCGCTCAGAAACATATTTCTATTTATTTCAAAAAAGCGTGTCAACCATATGTTGCGGCTCTCGTTAATTGCAGTGATTCATATGAATCAACTATGCACTTACATGATTGAAAATCAAAAGGGTTCTAAAATGTCTAAACTGATCGCTGTTTTGGTAGCTGGCCTGTTCGCAACTTCTGTTTTCGCTGCTGATGCTCCAGCTCCTGCAGCTGCACCAGCTGCCGCTGCTCCAGCCGCTTCAGCCCCTGCACCAGCTAAAAAAGCAGTTAAAAAGCACAAAAAAACAGCTAAAAAAGCAAAAGCTGAAGCAGCACCTGCTGAAGCTCCTGCTGCCAAGTAATTCAGGCAATGGCGTCAAAAAGACAGGCATTGCCTGTCTTTTTTTATTTCCGAAACGTTTTAAAGATTCGCTTTGTCCTCGTAATTTCCACCCCTTCAGTACAGCCATACCTCCCCCTATAGGGCAGCGTCCGTCCGCTAAACCCTCTGTATAATCCTGTAAAACATAAAAGGATTTTATCAAATGAGTAGATATCGCACACTTGGCACGCTGGCAAAGTTCACAGCTGCCACCCTGATCGCCAGCGCGTTCGGCCTCGTGTCCACTGCTTCCGCACAAGGCACACAACAGTTTCCGACGACCTCCCTGAATGCCGGCATTTACGTGATCAAGGCAGAAGTAGCAACAACAGAAGCGCAGCGAGAGCAAGGCTTGATGTTCCGCAAGCAATTAGCACCTAACGCTGGCATGGTTTTTCTATTTGATGCCCCTGCGGGCGTGTGCATGTGGATGAAGAACACGCTGATACCGCTGTCTGTCGCATTTCTGGACAAAAATGGTGCCATCATCAATATCGAAGAGATGAAAGCGCAAACGCTGGATTCGCACTGTGCTGACAAGGCGGCGCTGTATGCGCTGGAAATGAATCCGGGCTGGTTTAAGCAAAAGAATCTAAAAGCGGGAACAATCATTAGCGGCTTACCGCAGCCACAATAAATCTGCCTGGGTTTGATCCTTCATACGTCGGGACTTACTGTGCCGGTGTAGGCGACACCTCTTGGCGTGAAGATGCATGGTGTAGCTTGAATGCGAATGGCTAAGCTTAAATAGTACGAGATTCAGGCGATTTTTTCGGAATAGCGGCAAGCGGGCAGCGCTAGCGGTTAGCGGGTAACAACGCCTTTTTGCTGCCGTCGCTTTTGCTATTTACCGCTGCTCGTCGTTAGGCTTCGTTAGGCGTTGCTGGCCTTTAACCGGCATTGCGTGCATCGAATGTATAGGTCTGCACAGTTAGCTGGCAAATGCTTAAAACAAAAAATCCCCGAACAACTAAAGTTATCCGGGGATTTTTTGTGAATTCTGTATATCCAGGCTGTCACGACCGCCAAAAAACTATCTGGCGGCCACCAACAGCGAACAAATTAGGCTGACAGTGCTTTCAGAGCTGCATTCAAACGGCTCTTATGACGTGCAGCTTTGTTCTTGTGGATGATTTTCTTGTCTGCAATACGGTCGATAGTCGACACTGAATTTTGCAGAACCAGAGTTGCAGCAGCTTTATCGCCACCGGCGATTGCTTTGCGCGCAGCTTTGATAGCTGTACGCAGAGTTGAGCGCTGACTAGAATTGTGCAGGTTTTGAGCGACTGCTTGACGAGCACGCTTACGTGCTTGTGCGGTATTTGCCATTTATATATCCTAAAACGAGGTCGGGAATGCTTACGCGGCAAAACTAACCAGACCGCGACGCAGAATTCTGTAAAGCCACGGATTATAACCACTTTTTCACGAATGAGCAAATCAATCTTGCTCTTGTCCCGCTGTTGTTCATCTAACCTTTGTGCTTGCAATGTGCAACAAGTCCGGTGTTCGCTAATTTACTGATTTATTGCCCGGCCCCGCCAGAAGCGTGTGCGAAATACTGCAATAAGTGCTTAGAATCCGTTCACGATCAGCAACAAGTGGGCGATGGTTGGTGGCTGGTGGTTGATAACATTTACGTGGCGGGGAGATATCAAAATAGTCTTGCGAGCATGAGGTTTTTTTTGGTACCACACATCAAATCAAGTCCGCATCGACCGGCAGTAAACAGGTTCCTGACCAGTTCCCATACCACGCCGTTGCAGACCGAATTGGGCTGCGGCGTGACAAAGATCTCCGGTAACAACCTCGCCACTACATCAACAGCTATAATGCCGCTCCATGAACCTGCATAAAACGCTTGCTACCGTCTCTGGCATGACGATGTTGTCACGTGTTGCGGGATTGATACGCGAAATTCTATTTGCGTCTACGTTCGGCGCATCAGCCTTCACTGACGCTTTTAATATCGCCTTTCGTATCCCCAACTTATTGCGCCGCCTGTTCGCTGAAGGTGCGTTTTCCCAGGCTTTTGTGCCGATATTGGGGGAGTATAAGAACAAAAAAGGTGACGCGGCCACCAAGCATCTGGTCGACCATGTTGGGATTGTGATGACGTGGGTGATGCTCATCACCTGTGTTATCGGCATCCTTGCTACACCATTTCTGATTTACTTCATGGCCACCGGCTTAAAGAGTGATCCGGCGGCATTTAATGCGTCCGTAGTAATGACCCGCATCATGTTTCCGTATATCGGGTTTATGTCGTTTGTGGCGCTTGCCGGTGGGATTCTGAACACATGGCATGAATTCAAAATTCCGGCGTTCACTTCGGTCCTGTTGAATCTGGCGTTCATCATTGCGTCACTTTTTGTTGCACCTTATATGGCGCAGCCGATTTATGCGATGGCTTTTGCGGTACTGGTCGGCGGTGTGTTGCAAGTGGCAATTCAAATCCCTGCGTTACGCAAAATCGGTATGATGCCGCGCATGTTCGGTAATCCTCTGGTTGGGCTGCGCGATAGTGGTGTTCGGCGGGTGCTGAAAAAAATGGGTCCGGCGGTCTTTGCTGTATCCGCAGCGCAGATCAGCCTGATGATCAACACCAATATCGCGTCGCGACTGCCGCACGGGAGCGTCTCCTGGCTGACTTACGGCGACCGCCTGATGGAATTTCCGACAGCGTTGCTGGGCGTCGCCCTCGGCACAATTTTGCTGCCGAGTCTGTCCAAAGCCAACGCTAACGCCGATCATCGCGAATATTCTTCGCTACTGGATTGGGGTCTGCGCCTGACCTTTTTGCTCGCACTTCCTGCAGCCGTAGGGCTGGCAACGCTATCAATTCCGCTCACCGCAACGTTGTTCCACCACGGCAAATTCGATGCCATTTCAGTTGCCATGACGAGCAGAATTTTGATAGCTTATGGCGTCGGCCTGATCGGTTTGATCGTAGTAAAAATTCTGGCTCCCGGCTTTTACGCAAAGCAAGATATCAAAACACCGGTCAAGATTGCTTTTGCAGTATTGATCACGACGCAGTTATTGAATTCGGTTTTCGTTCCTGTTTTCGCCGTTGCCGGTTTGGCTTTATCGATTAGCTTCGGCGCTTGCATGAACGCCTCGCTGCTATTGTGGAGCCTGATGCGGCGCGGTATTTATACACCCGAAAAAGGATGGCTACTATACTTTGCACGCTTGGTGGGAGCGCTATGCCTGATGGCGGGCGTTGCGCTTTGGAGCGCAGATCAATTTGACTGGATCGGCGTTTCAAGCTCGCTCGCGCGCATTGGCGCTTTGCTGGTCGTCCTGGCAGCTTGCGTCGTCGTCTATTTCGGGGCGCTACTCGCGATGGGTTTTCGCTTCCAGGATTTCAAAAGGACCTCGCACTAAACAATAAGCTGGTCTACATTGAATATTATTTGGTAGCATAGTTAATATGATCTCATCGCTAAACTACTTCACCACATTGGTTCAAGAGGCCAATAATGTGCCGCTGTTCGAAGCAGCCCTTGCCATCGCGCAAGATGCTTATCCGGCGCTGGATTTAAACGCCCCGCAAGTTACGATGGACCGATTTGCTTACACGCTGCGCCAGCGCATGCCTGCGGAGGCTTCGCAAATAAAAAAGCTGCAGTTGCTGAATCAATTCTTTTTTAAAGAGCTTGGCTTTAGCGTTAACGTCAATAATTATTACGATCCAGACAATAGTTATTTGCAATGTGTCATCAACAAGCGGCGTGGGATTCCGATTTCGCTAGCAATTGTTTATATGGAACTAGCGCAACAAATTGGATTGCCGATACAGGGCGTTTCGTTCCCGGGTCATTTTTTGATGAAGTTGTCCGTCACGTCTGGCGATATCGTGATTGATCCGCTAAACGGCATCAGCCTGACGCACGAGCAGCTAGAGGAGCGATTAGAGCCCTACCTGCGCACGTCGCCCCTTCAAAGCAGAGAAAAGAAAGTCTCGCTCCAACCCTATTTGCAAGGTGCGCATCCGCATGAGATTTTGGTACGCATGCTGCACAACTTAAAAGTAGTATTCATGCAGAGTCAACAGTGGCAAAAATTGCTGACGCTTCAGCAACGCTTGCTTGTTTTATTACCGAATGATGCGATTGAGTTACGTGATCGCGGTGCAGCGTATGCACATCTGGACTGTCCCCAAGCGGCGCTGGACGACATTGAGAGTTATTTGATGCAACGCCCACATGCTGAGGATGCAGTGACGCTAAGGGAGCAAAGCAAAGAGTTGCGCAAGGCTTGTAAGCGGCTTAATTGATGCCCGCTTTTAATCGCAGCTTATTAATGCAGGCTTGTTAATTCAGGCTTGTTAATGCAGGCTTGTTAATTGCATGCTTATTTGATGCTTGAAAGTCGGCTGACTGGCTGGGGCCAGTCTAGTACCTGAGGGCCAGATAAGGTCGTTAAAGCTTACTTTAGAATATACTTAATTTGAACGGCGGCGGGCCTTCGCAAAGCCGCACCACCGCCAATATCGCAGTAACTAATTTTATTTCCGCGCCTCAATCAATTCCCACTTTTCAAGCGCTTCCAGCAACAAACCATCCAACTCACTAAAACGCAGATTCAGGCGCTTTACTTCGTCTGGCTTTTTAACGTAAATTTCCGGATCGGCTAGCTGAGCGGTAATCGTCTTTTGCTCAGCCTCCAACTTTGCAATTAACGCTGGAAGTTCATCGAACTCGCGTTGCTCCTTATAGCTGAGCTTCTTTTGCTTGACTGCCGGAGCCTGTATCACCTCTGCCTTGGCGTCAGCTTTCACTTTTGCCGCCAAAGCCGCAGGACTAGGACGTACCCGCTCCCAATCGCTATAACCACCCACGTATTCACGCCACAAGCCATCGCCTTCGGCAGCGATCACCTGAGTAACGACGTTGTCGAGGAAGGTCCGGTCATGACTCACCAGAAACACTGTTCCCTTGTAATCTTCCAGCAACTCTTCGAGCAGTTCCAGTGTATCGATATCCAGATCGTTGGTCGGCTCATCGAGCACCAGTACGTTGGCCGGTTTAGCAAACAAGCGCGCCAACAACAGGCGATTACGCTCGCCACCAGACAAAGACTTTACCGGCGACCGAGCGCGCTCAGGCGCAAACAAAAAATCGTTGAGGTAAGTCATCACGTGTTTACGTTGACCGTTGATCTCAACCCAGTCACTACCTGGTGCAATGGTGTCGGCCAGACTGGCTTCATCGTCCAGCTGTGCGCGCATTTGGTCGAAGTAGGCAACCTGCAACTTGGTCCCTTGTTTGACGGTTCCGCTGTCAGGCTGATCCTCGCCCAGAATCAATTTCAATAGCGTCGTTTTACCCGCACCGTTATGGCCGATCAGACCGACCTTATCGCCGCGCAAAATCGTCGCCGTGAAATCACGCACGATGACTTTTTCACCGAAGGCGCGATTGACATCAGTCAGCTCGGCAACAATCTTGCCTGAGCGCTCGCCAGAAGACACGTCCAGCTTAACCTGCCCTTGCTGGTCACGTCGTGCAGTGCGATCTAGCCGCAATGACTCTAGACGCCGTACGCGGCCTTCGTCGCGAGTACGGCGTGCCTGGACGCCTTTACGAATCCAGATTTCTTCCTGTGCCAAAAACTTATCAAACTTAGCGTTTTCAACTTCTTCAATTTCAAGTTGCTCAGCTTTACGGACCTGATACGCGGTGAAATTACCCGGGAAAGATAAAATGCGACCCCGATCAAGCTCCACGATACGCGTCGCCACGTTATCGAGAAAACTCCGATCATGGGTAATGAAGAGGACGCTACCTTTGTAGTCGCGCAGCAAGCCTTCCAGCCACATGATGGAGCTAAAATCGAGATGGTTGGTCGGCTCATCGAGCAACAATACGTCGGGGGCGCTTACCAGAGCACAGGCCAGCGCGACGCGTTTTTGCATCCCGCCTGACAACGTGCCCATCAGCGAATCTTTATTCAGATTCAAGCGATCCAGCGTGGTCTCGACTTTATTCGTCAGGCTCCAGGCATCGGCAGCATCCAGTTTGCTCTGAATCACGTGCATACGCTCCATGATCGCATCATCGTCATCGCCACCAAACTGCCCGGTCAACGCATCGTATTCATTCAATAAGGACTGCATCTCGCCCATGCCGGACGCAACGGCGTCAAAAACGGACATCTCGGGAACGAAGTGCGGCTCTTGATCAACGTAGGCGATTTTAATACCTTGCTGCATGACCATCAGTCCGTCATCCAACCTGGATACGCCAGCGATCGTTTTTAGCAATGAGGATTTACCTGTTCCATTGCGTCCGATCAAACCGACCCGCTCCCCGGAATCGAGAGAAAATTCAGCGCGATCCAATAGCGCAACGTGACCGAACGCAAGTTGTGCGTTGGTAATAGAAATGACTGCCATAGTAGAAACCAGAAAAAGAGAGTCTGCGAAAATCACCACGCAGCCAATTAAATGAATGAATTGCGCATTGTACCGATAGCTGAGGTTATCTCGCTATTAGTTGTGCGTTTTAAGCTTTGATGTTGCATTTTACGAGTATTCGGCGGGATCGGTGCGGGTAACGATTTTTAAACTTATTCCCGTCTCGGAGCGAGAAATTTCCGCTTTGCACGCCCTTAACCCAAGAAGGCCACAGCCAGTGATAATAAAAATATTTGGCGTAAGTGTGACGTTACCGGATATCGCACCCTAAACCGATGTGTTGCCCGCGAAGGACCTGCGGACTGGTATCGCCTACAGGAATCGAACCTGTATCTATCCCTTAGGAGGGGATTGCATTATCCGTTATGCGAAGGCGACACTCGCGGCAGAATTATACAGGCTTCTTGGTAGGATGCCCCAATACTCAGCCAATCCGCATCAGACAGGCCGTGCGTTAAGCGCAGCGTATTAATTGAAACGCGAGAAATGAAATCCCTACTAACGGGAATTTACCGATTTTTGCCGCATTTGTTGCCGTTACTTGCCGCCAAGGGCCTGGTTACACACAAAATTGGTCATGATTCCCTCTGCCAATGAGCCTTTGGCAGGCGCAGAGAACTTACTATTTTTTAGTGCGTCGGTATGATCGCGTTTATCGCCGGTGGCGTCATTGTTCGCGTACAAAATCTCTCTTGATAGGCGCGTAGTTTTGGCATTGCAATCGTATTCAGTCAAATCCTGATAAGACTTGAATGTTGGGAATGACGGATCGCCTTCATTCTTACGCGGCTCCTGAAAATTCCACATGGACCAGACCTGGCGGACCCCATTTACTTCTTTAATTGAGTCTTTATCCAGCTTCAGGCTCGATACATCACTTTGACCAACGATCTGCCAATCCACAGCTTGGGCGCCAATACACACCAACGATAATCCGAGAATAAGTGCAATTTTTTTCATGTGTCGTTTTCCTTGAGTCATTTACCGTAATGGGACATGTCTAGCGTATCTTAATTCAATTATTACTCGATAAATTTTACAAAAACACACATGTGCGTTGGGTGAAAATGGGGCGAATTTCGCGGCACTGTCAAAAGTATTCTTAAGGTACCAGAATATCCGCTGCCCGCAGCAAAGCCGCTAATGCTGGCGCTGCAAAGCGATTTTGCAAAGCAAAAACCCTCCCGGATTACTCCGGGAGGGTTTTTTAATAAGAGCCTGACGATGACCTACTTTCACACTGGTTGCAGCACTATCATCGGCGCAAAGTCGTTTCACGGTCCTGTTCGGGATGGGAAGGGGTGGTACCAACTCGCTATGGTCATCAGGCATAAACTGTAGTGTCGTCTGTTCCCAACGGGGCAACAGCCAACGCAATCTAGAAGAAGTAAAGTTTTGTATTACTGCAGTACCGTTCA
>NZ_JAAOZT010000005.1 GCF_011947285.1 Glaciimonas immobilis
CTTGATTTTTTGCGCCCGCACATAAGCACCGACGTCAGCGATCATGCCCAAATAGGGACGAGGGTGCGCCTGAATGCGATCGACGTGGTCGTCGAAAAAGCCGCGCATCTCAATACCTACGTTGGTGGCGGAGGCCAGACGCCGCAGAATATCTACGCCCGGACCATTTGAGCCAACGATCACTGCCGTGCGCACTTCACGGTCTTTACCAATGTTGAATGCCAGCCGATAAGCGGTCAGGCGACTCAATAAAAGCACAAATGGCGCGAGCGCAAACCAGGTCCATACCACGCGGTCCGAAAATTCATAGCGCAGTCCGGTTCCCTCACCAATTAAGGTCAGGATGGCCACGATGATCCCCCATCCGAGAAAAATATCTGCGGCAAATCCCAACCTGTTCCCAACATGCAAAGTGCGGTAAAGATCGATCTGTTCGTAAATAAAGGAAGAAATAAAGAAGGCAATGATCATCAGTGCCAAATAATTACCAGTGAACGTTTCGTTTTGGATAACGATGATCAGATACAGCAAACCCAGAATGATGGCCGGATCCAGCAAACGCTTGAAGAACGAAACGAGGGGGATATCATTCTCTGTCATTTTGTCCTCGCTTAAAATGTGTAGCGCGTGTTGAGCATGACGCCGTTGCTAACGTACCCACCGGAAGAATGGGCGAGAACTTGGGTACTGCGACGGCCTGATAGTTGCCATTGCCACTTCAGCGTTGGCTGGTAGATCAATGTCAATGCCGCGTCGCGCAGCACGTCATTCTGATCCAATGATCCTATGGTCCCCGATGCCGAGGATTGACTAAAATCTCGCTTTACATATTTGTATTGCCCGACCAAGCGCAATTTTTCGGCGTACTGCCAGCTCGATGCCACACTCGCCCCGTGATTTAATGAGTAGACCGTGGAGAGATCATCGACCGCACCAATCTCTCTCCACGCAGCGACAGTAAAATTGAGGCTTTCGGTAGGCAACCAGTCGGCAGAAATACGAGAATTGAGGCCTTTGAAATCCCGACTAGAAAACGCATCTTGCTTTCTGCCAACCCAACCACCCAAGAAGTGCAGACGTGTTTTGGCCGTTAGCAACCAATCTATTTTGGCCTTTATTTCGTCCTGGTTATATCCGTTGAAGACCGACAACGCGCCGTCCTGTTGAGGGTTCGGAAAATCGGCGCGCGTATGGCGCAATTGCAGGCCAACGGTACTTCCGCTGGCGGCAAGATAATCGATTCCGACTTCCGCTTGATTCTGTGTGTTATTACTCGTTTGCTGCGATGCCAGGTCGTACCATAATTTGCTATGTTCCAGACCGGCGCGCACGCGCCAACTGGGATGAAATAGCCATGATCCATTCACGTATGCGCTCTCTTGCGTACGAATATTGGCTTGCAGCAAATGAAAGTCGATAAAAGGCGTCAGACCTTGAGAATACGTAACACCGGCGTTGCCCTCAACGTGATTGCCAGCGTGCCAATTCCAATTGGCGGATGCATTTTTATCCAGATGGTTGAGTTGATCGAATCGTTCGTATTCGTTCTTCGCGACGTTCACATTAACGGTGAAATGTTGTTGACTAATACTTTTGTCCAACGCCAGGCCAAACTGCGCGCGACGAACGACATCGGATAGGTGACCACCTGCCCCCGCTTGCTGCGCGGCCGCCGAATTTTGCAATCTCAGCACATTATCGTCATAACTTACGCCATAACCGACATAAGGCGAAATCGCATCAGCGGGCGGCATGATGATATCGGGCAGCGGAATCACTTCGGTGGGCACCAGATCGCTAGTATCGGCCAGTGCAGTTAAGCAGGAGCACATGGGTAGCAAAAAAATGACTTGCCAGCGCGCCTGCATCAACCGAGAACGACGTTTAAATTTTTTCATTGCTTATCTTTCTTGACCGTCAAATTTTGTTCCGATTCAGCATCCATACCTTTTACTGGTAGCCCGCAAGAATTTATTGTGAATAGACGGCGGATCTGGCCGGGCCTACTGCAAAGGGTCCGTTGCTAGCATTGCTGGCAAGGAGCAATGCCGCAGAGAGGCGGATAGGACGGGCCAGATATCACAAGAAATTATTGGGCTATTTGGCTATTTACCGAGCTTAAGATGCGAGAGAAATAACTGTTACTGCTATTTATTTAGAAATCGAAGATTCTTTAGTCGAAACAGAAACATGGTTTTTAATATATTTTTTAATGTACATCGCACCAAAATTTAAAAATACAATTAAAATCACAATTAACAAACTTGATAAAAAGTCAGTAAAATACGTATCGATAAAATGTAAAACTTGATGATGGATAGACGAACAGAAAAGTTAAAACTACTGAAAGACAGCGCGGATTGAGGCAGTTATCGAGCATGTTGTGCATTCAAGGAATGCAGACAGTGCTAGACAAAATATTAAGTATGATGATGTATAAGAAACTGCCTTGTACTATTTTTAGGCACTAATTTAGTTATAATAAATATACAAGACGTTAACATAAAATCACATATAAATACTTCCAAAAATCCTCTCGCGACTATCTACTCTCACGGTCAATAGAAATAAAATTTTGAATTTTTTTAGTAATATAATAATGTTGTGCCACAGCATAATGACTCCTCATAATTCGGTAAGTTCACTAAAAATTTAACTTGTTACATTATTTTTTGCGTATTTTTTTGCTGTCTCCGATGAACGGTAAAAATATCGCGCCTAAAATAAAATATCATAATATTTCACCCCATGGATAAATAATTTAAAAGATGAGAGCCATGCTGGTAGCCGTTCCGTGGTTCGAAGACAAAAAATTAGCGAAAATAAAATTAACCAGAAAAAGATTTAAAAAACACTATTTTCCCATATTTTTTTGGCGGTTTTAATAGGTATCTCATAACCTCTATTTTAAATGCTCTCAAGTTGTGCGCCGCACCAATTTTTATCATTTATGCATAAATACTTGTTTTTTTGGGAGCGTTTAATATTTAAATTGGTAAATTTATGATCTTTATTATTAAAATCAACAATTTCAATTGTTACGCTTTTTATAAGTGGCAATACAAAAAAATCAATCAAATGTTTACCTTAAAAAATTATTTGATAAGGAAAGCCGGTTTTTTTAATTTTTCATTACCCAAGAAATTCGACCCGCAATGTGCAAATATCCCACTATAAATAATTGATTGAAACGTACGCTAGAAAATATTGCGGTTATATATCCTACCCACACATTGTCCTGGATATATGCTTTAACAATTAAAAAGGTCGATATTGAAAATCAATTCAGCAACGACATTCAACCTCTGGCGCAGCGAGTTTATAGCGGGCTGGGGCGCAGGAATGCGCAGCTACACCCCCGCGACTAGCCTTGTCGATAGGACGTAAAAGAGAAAGCAATTGCTAATCCGACCGACGCGCCATTGCTGGAACGCGCGCCTTACAATCTAGTGAAGGCTGCGCAGGCATGTGGCATGACATTACGCCAAAGCTACATGCAGGAAGCACCCACTGGAACCGCCGTTAGATCCATGCCAGAGAGTTCAAGCGCCTAAACGGTTTGCTGTGGCTTGCTTGCGTAAGCGGGTAAAACGCGTCCATCGCGCTGCTCAAGTCAACGCTCCGGCTATTGACGCAAAAACCGAAAGACAAAATAAGCTGTCTGCGCTCGATGCACGGGAACCCGCGTTCAGCAGGCAAGACCAGCAAGCGCTGTGAATCTGGCCTCAAAGTGTTGACTGTGACGACACAACGAACCTGATCGTTGATGCGCATTCCATACTTGGCAATCCGTATGACGGTCACACTTTATAGGAAGCATTGGCGCATGCAGCCATCGGGGTCGAGGTCCATGCAGAAATGCCGGTTGTTGACAGCGCCGACCAAAACGTGAACACAGATGATGTACAAGTTTGAAAATCAGGACAGCGTCGTGGCCTACATAAATTAAAGGCGATGATCAAGCGACGTAGCACCATTGCACCAACAATTGGTTGTATGAAAGCGAACGGCAAGCTCGACCTGAACTGGCTTAAAGGGCCGCGGGGGTGAGGCGATGCATGCGGTTTGTGCCATTTGTGCGATGCTAATCACAATTTACGGTTAATCTTTAGAAAGCGCCGGTTTTTATATACGCCTTTTCTGGACAATACATGGTGGCGGTTTCTCATATCGCGTCTGACAACCTGATCGATTTTTTATACACGGAATTATTCATCACTCATTCAAACCGAGGGTGCCTGAAATCCTGAGAAACCGAAGTTATAAAACAAAACTATTTATCATACTTGCAGCCGCCCTGCTGTGGTTTCCCGCCCCTGGTGCTGCCTCTCATGCGGCCAAAGCTCTCTTTCGGCAAGCGCAAGAGGCGTAACATATACACTGCGGGAACGCATAGGAGGATCGCGAAAATACTACTCATCAGACTCCACCCCAACCCATAGTGATATTCATGTGGAATCAAATGCAAAGAAGTAGCGACGCCTCGAATCAAGCTAAAAAAAATAAAGTGCAAAGGAAAAATGGTGAGTGTGTTGGCGGACAGCCATCTGGTTATCCTTGATGAAGGCAATAAACGCGAAATGGAGAACGTGGCAAAAATTCCTAACATAGCGGTGAGCAGGTAAAGTTTCGGAGATAACCCAAAATTCATACTTGCGAGATCTACTAATCCAGTTTTCGATACTGCATAGGCAAGTAACGCTAATGCTATTAAAAAACCGAAAATAAGATGTGCGCTCTTCAGACTGAGAAAATAGTTTTTCGTCCGAGCAGCTTGCCCAAGAGAATAAAACGCCAACGCTATGAGCATTGGCGATAACCCGAAAGGCAGCTGAGGGGATGTGGTTTTCCACAGCAATGAAATAGCAGCTGCCAGTACTACAAACAGCCAGGTTGAGATCGTCGTTGATAATAACTTACGCGACGCGTGATATACAATGACTGTGGAAATAAAGCAGGGAAAGAACCATAGCGGAGGGTCAACATATAAATCGGACACTAACCCCGTGAATAAACCCCAAACCGGAACATACCATGCTGTCCCCACATACATCAATGCCTTAGCACCAATACTGCGCGTACCGAGCCAATATATATACGCAACTATAAAAAATAGAACATAAGGTACCCCTGCGTATTGCAATACTTTTTTGGCATTATCTACTATGCTAGTCTCTAACTTATTAGATTTAATCAAAAAGCCAGAAATAAAAAAGAACAACGGCACGTGAAAGCCGAAGACTAAATGAGAGAGGTACTCAGGCAGTCCTTTGCTATGCCCAAGAACGATAAGTACAATGCCGATAGCTTTGGCATTGTCGATAAAGTCGTAGTGATTGACCACCGCCTTATCCAGTGACCCAAAGCTGGCGCTACGAGACCCTAATGCTATGGCACTCATGATGCTGACCTAGCATTCAAAAACGTACCTGGCACCAATAGCCCATCCACCATCTCAGACGAGATCAAATATATTTTTCCGAGGGGCAACCGGGCTGCCGCCACCGCCCCCCATGAAGCCAGCTGAATTTTATTTGCAAGGTTACTTAATGACTTGCGGAGGCCGGACTTGAACTGCGGCAGGAAATTGTAATGGCAAAAAAAAAGACTAATCGAGCCATATATTCTTAATTCGGCAACTATAAAATTTACGCTAGCGTAGTGGGGGGCCTTGTACCCGTGGGCAATTTTGATTAGGGATGGCATGCTTATGCTCCTTAAGTTAATTCCTGTTTATTGAAATCCCAACCCGGTCCGGAATGTATAAGGTACACAAAACTTGGTAACGCAGTGAGAGCGAAATCTAGTCAAAAGTTTCTTTGGTATATATATGTACCTCCTACAAAACCACAATATCGTCTTTGTTCCCATATCGTACGCATTATCATTATCCAACGTATACGGTCACGAGAATAAGTGAAAGACAGACTTACCTCTTGGGTAAATTTTTAACTTGCCTTACAAATAGGTTTAAAATCGTTTTACCGTCGCTTAACGGACTAGAAAAATTTCTCTTTTGAAATAAAATATCATAATACTTTAGATCACAGAAAATAATTTATAACGCCCAAAGAACGTGTTAATTTGTTATTTTTTTATCTTCAAAAAGTATAAGCCTATGATTAATAATGATTTCTTTTAACCCGCTTCCATTATTAATCGCTTTTATCTTCCCCGGCAGCCAAACGCGACCTCCGTGGCGACCTTTTATAAAAAATAAAATTAACCATAAAATTATTAATAAAATGAATTGTGTTAAAAATTTTGTTATAAGTGTTTAATTTACTTTGTATAAAGTAACTATTTATTATTTTTAGTGGATATATAATGCTATTAGCAAACCCATTAATATATAAAAAATAATAATGTATAATTTGGTTATCTTTTTAAAGTGTTATATTTATTTTATTTGCTGTTAACAGTGAAAATATTTAATAAATTTCACATTAACGACAATGCTTATAACTTTAAATATTGTCCATATACCAACTTAAATGCACCTAAGTAATTTTATATTTTTGTGGTATTTTTACAAATCCGGAAAACTTAAACGTTAATAAGAAACTTGAAAAAAGAGATAACCAGGCGGGCAACCATCCAGTCGCCATGAAGCCACATCGAATTTGATAAATGAACAAAAGGTTTTTGACTCCTGGCGCATGACCAATTCGGCAATTTCGGTCACGCCCTGCCTTCGGTATGAGCCACTCTTTTAAGAGGCGGCGTGCCACGTTCTAACGTGCTGTAGTGTTATGCGTTATGCAGACAGCGATTTATTGGATTTTCGGCTCGAAGCGGCAATCAGTCGCTCGTTGATAAGGAAACGATTTCGCGAATTCTGAAATAATCAGCGCCTTTTTAGTATTGAGGTTACTAAATTGCCGTAACTAATTGGCAGCCGACTTAGCGCAGCGTAGACTACGCCCTCTGTCTATTTTGCGACATCACTACTCACGCTCAAATTGCCATGCCTTCTTCGCCCATTTTCCGCTCCCCGATAGTCGCCGTTATTGGTGGTGGACCAGCTGGACTCATGGCGGCAGAAATATTGTCCTCCCAAGGGGTGCATGTCACTGTTTATGACGCGATGCCAACGGTCGGGCGTAAATTTTTGCTCGCTGGCAAAGGGGGTATGAACATTACCCATTCTGAACCGTATGCTGATTTTTTATCGCGCTACGCCTCGCGGGAGAGTAATCTGGCACCGCTGCTAAAGCAATTTGGTCCCGATTCACTACGCGACTGGATACACGCTTTAGGCATCGAGACATTTATCGGGTCATCGGGGCGCGTATTTCCGGTGGACATGAAAGCCGCACCACTCTTGCGCGCCTGGCTACATGGTCTGCGCATGACCGGCGTGCAGTTTCAAATGCGGCATCGGTGGACAGGATGGAACGATGCTGGCGCACTTACCTTCACATCACCTTCAGGCGAGCAGTCCATTGGTGCGGATGCCGTTGTATTAGCATTGGGCGGTGGTAGCTGGGCGCGCCTTGGTTCCGATGGTGCGTGGGTAGATTTACTCGCCAGGCGACAGGTTTCGGTGGCGCCGTTACTGCCGTCGAATTGCGGTTTCAATGTTGGCTGGAGCGCTTATTTTAAAGAACGCTTCGCCGGGCATCACTTAAAGTCTATCGCGATCACGCTACCGGATTTAAACATTACAAATGACGACAGGCCCGATAAACCGCAAACCTTCCGCAAGCAAGGCGAGTTTGTGATTAGTGCTGACGGAGTTGAAGGCAGTCTGATTTACGCAATTTCTGCACGCCTGCGAGATCACATAACACAGTACGGAAGCGTCCGGATTCACTTGGATTTATTGCCAGACTGGACTTTTGAACGAGTACTGCGTGAAGTGTCGCATCCGCGCGGGGCAAGGTCCTGGTCCAGTCATTTACAGAGCCGGCTGGGTCTTAAGGGGGTAAAAGTCGGTCTGCTCCGAGAGTTTGCAACGACTGCGTTCACCGAGCCGGCCAGCCTTGCCAACGCAATTAAAGCCCTTCCGATACCATTAATTGCTGCACGACCAATTGACGAGGCTATCAGCAGTGCTGGTGGCGTCAGGTTTAACGGACTTGATCAGCAGTTAATGCTACAAGCCCTCCCTGGGGTATTTTGCGCCGGCGAAATGCTGGATTGGGAGGCACCAACAGGCGGCTATTTGTTAACCGCATGTTTTGCATCCGGTCGAGCCGCGGGCTACGGCGCACTTGCGTGGCTAAAATCTTTGACCACGGCCTGATTGGTCCAAGAGCGTATTTTTAATCCACTGACTATATTAAATCCGGCGTTTCTACTGCGCTGTGTGTGAGCAATAACACCCCCTGCTGTAGCAGTCGCACCCTTGTCTAATCTAAACACGCTGCATCGTATAAGTGACCCAAATGCGATGTCGGAGTTGGGGTCGCTAATCTTTGTGTCCGAATTCTCGAAGTTTGACATGCTCCCATCGCTCGCGAGGCTTCTGTAAGGCGGGGCCTCATGCGCGCAAAAGCTACACTTTCAAAGCGACCGGACGCATAGATACCTGCTTGTGTCGCACCCTTGGAAAAGCCCAAGACGAGGTAATCAGGTTCGGATCCACCCAGGTACCGCATTCGTCGGACCCCATTATGGCTCCCCTATCTGCGGCTGGACGACGTCCGGTATGCCCTGTCCGGTATGCCCTCTATATCTGATAGATGATTTTCATCCAGCGTAGCCAAATACGACGTTCGGCAATACCTTGCTCACCGCCATTGATCGCCAGCGTAACCTTGTCCAGATTATCGTGATCGGCCTATTCGTGGCAGCCTTTTGCCCGCCAGACTGACGCGGCTACCGCCATGGCCCACAAGGCTGCGCGTGCAGCTGTTTGAGGTCCTGCATCAGTCCGATATGGGCATATTCAACCGGCAGCTGGGTGTTGGTCCAGTACTGGTGCGCACTGTCAATGCGGTAGATGACAGGACTATCGTCGCTTTGTGTTTCAATGCACTGCATGCCACTGAGTTGGGCGTTCATTGTCACGGCGACGATCAACCCATCGATCCTCCACTCCCGCCTGTTTAAGTCCATGATTTGCAGTCCTGTTTGCTGGTTCGTCGTTGTTTTTTAAGTGAGGAGCGAAGGCTAGAGCGCCCCTCACTTCACGGATATCAGCAGTACTTTTGCGAATCCAGTGTAAACACGAATGCGGTCGCCAACTGCCCCGTACCACCACCGGTCATAGAGATGTCAGCCGACTTCAGGCCCAGCAAGCTCAGTTTGGTAAGACTGCCCTGCACAGTGTCCGAATCCATGACGTCGCCTTCCACTACATCGACGCAGGTACCGATAAACAAATAAGGGAGTAATTCAAACAATGATTCATCGCCGGGTGTCACGCCGCTCTTCAGAGACAACTGCCGACTATCTTTATAAATGGCAATATCAATGGAGCCGATAGCGAGGTCATTGCGCACGGTGACCATGTTCGGGTCGCCAATTTCGCGCGTCTTACTCAGGATAGTTCCCGTCAAGCCCTTGGCGTCGGTCACGGAAAACACATCGCCATTATTAGCGTCTTGCAGTGGCGAATAGTTACCCCATAAGTCAATCACGCTGACCTGCTGCGTCAGTGGATAATCAAACGGATTAAAGTCCCCGATCCCGCAGTTCTCGATCACTTTCCAGGCAATAACGCTTTCATTGACCGATGCGCCTGTATTTTTCTGGAACATGACGATATTATTGTTCTTGACGTCTTGTGACTTATTGTAGAAGGTCAGCTTGATGGAACTCATAGAATATCCTTTTAGTGGTGGTGATAACGCGAGAGACGTTGGCTTTGCTGCAACAACAGTAAAATAATCGAGGCGTCTACGGCAATAGCGCTCAGATGGTTACGCATAACTATGGGGGCGCCAGGAACGACGCTGCGCAGGCGGTGGATGCGCGGGCGACTGCCACCGTGCTTGACCTCGAACGCCTCTCCGCCCTGTGCACGCACCAGCTTGGAATAGTTGCCGAATCCATCGCTCAGGCCGACATTGAAATCAGAGGTAAACATCAGTGGATGGAAATGCCGAAATCGGCAGTTGCGTATGACCTTCCAAATCAGCGTCGACTGGGGTACGACGAGTTCGACGGACTGCTGTGGGACGGCGGCTATCTTATTAGTAACCGAAACCGGTCGATCATAATGTATTGACGAGTAGTCGTTTTCTAAGTCCGCGAGCGGCCACAAATTCCGACTACACGGGATGAGGTTTCGTCACCGCAGTCCTGCCAGTTTATCCTTCCCACTGCCAGTTTACGGGTACAGCTACCCCTGTCCTGCTAAAACGTTTAAAATTCAACGGCCAGTCTGGATGAGAGCCTTAACTATTGGGACTTACAATAGGGCTTACGTAAAACCACTCAGCAACAACGTTGCGCCCTGCTGTCCAAGACAGCCGCCACGGCAATAGTAATCAATGAATTGTATTGAAAGTAGAAAAATGTTTAACCTATTGACCAATGTCCTCGACGACGCTCGAGTAGTGCACAAATGACCGTAGAAAAGCAAAAAATTTCCCCCGGCACAGCCCAATATCTCAACATTAAAGCAGATTATCCGACGACGCTTGTTTTCTTCCGGATGGGAGACTTCTACGAGCTATTCTTTGAGGATGCAGAAAAGGCTTCGCGCCTGCTAGGTATTACGCTGACTGCTCGCGGCACCTACAACGGCGCGCCTATCAAAATGTGCGGAATACCCTATCATGCCGCCGACCAATATCTTGCCAAACTAGTCAAGGTTGGCGAATCAGTGGCGCTGGCGGAGCAAATTGGCGATCCGGCCACTAGCAAAGGTATAGTAGAGCGCAAAGTAGTCCGCGTGATCACCCCAGGGACATTGTCCGACTCCAACCTGTTGCCGGAAAAATTGGAGCAACCTTTATTGGCGCTCTCTTTGACCCAGCATAAGCAACATAAGCAACGCCAGACCGGGACAGTCGGTTTAGCATGGCTGTCGATGGCGAGCGGCGCGCTAAAGCTGATGGAATTTAGCGGCGAAATCAAGTCTATCAACTTGCGTTTAAAACAAGAACTGGAGCGGATAGCCGCTGCCGAGGTGCTGATGGGCGAGCTTGCAGGCCCGTTGTTAAACACGTTGCAGGAACCCACCTTCCTTAATAAATCCACGACGGTTCCGGATTGGCATTTCGATATTCCTGCCGGCGAAAAAGCTTTGCACCTGCAGCTCTCTGTCAGCACCTTAAGCGGCTTCGGCGCAGAAGGCCTGAGCGCCGCTGTTGGCGCAGCGGGCGCACTGCTCCGCTATGCACAATCGACGCAAGGAAAAGGTTTGCAGCATGTCCGTGCGCTGACCGTAGAAACAGAAAACGAATTCATTGGTCTGGACGGTGCCACCCGTCGCAATCTGGAATTGACAGAAACGATCCGCGGCGAAGATTCGGCGTCCGGTGCACCAACCCTTTTCTCGCTACTGGATCATTGCCGCACGGCGATGGGATCGCGTTTGTTGCGCCATTGGTTGCATCATGCTAAGCGTGCGCAATCCGTGGCCCAAGGACGGCATGCCGCGATCGGCGCGCTAATCGCGGCGGATGCGGGGTCGGCCTTATCATCAACGCTCGCAGCCATACCGGATATCGAGCGCATCACGACAAGGATCGCGTTGCTTTCTGCGCGCCCTCGCGATCTCGCCGGACTGCGGGACGGCCTGCAGCAACTGGATGCTATCCGCGCCGATATCGCGCTTTGCAGTACTGCTAGCATCAATGACATCGCGCTTGACGAAGAAAATAATGCCGGTAGTCATCTGGTCCGCTTCAATGAAGTAAGTGCTGCAGCCATCGCGCATACTGATGTGGCACAGGCAGATAACGCATCACTACTACGTACGTTGCGCCACGCGTTGACAACCCCGGTTGTGTGCCTGACGTTAATCCAGCGCGCTATCGCGAGCGAGCCTGCGACGATGGTCCGCGATGGTGGCGTTATTGCGCACGGATACGATGCCGAGCTAGATGAATTGCGCGGACTGTCCGAGAACGCCGGGCAATTTTTAATCGACCTGGAGACCCGCGAACGTGCCAGAACCGGAATTACTAATCTGCGTGTCGAATACAATAAGGTGCACGGTTTTTATATTGAGGTCACGCACGGTCAAACCGATAAAGTACCGGATGACTATCGTCGTCGGCAGACCCTCAAAAACGCCGAGCGCTACATCACGCCAGAACTAAAAGCATTCGAAGATAAAGCGTTATCCGCTCAGGAACGCGCGCTTATAAGAGAAAAAGTATTGTACGAGCAATTACTTCTCGACCTTGCGCCACACATTCAAACCTTGCAATCTATTGCTCAGGCACTGGCACAAATCGATACATTGGTTGCATTGGCGCTGCATGCCGCACGCAACGACTGGCGGGCACCGCAACTGGTCGCAGAACCTGCGATTCAGATACAGCAGGGTCGACATCCTGTGGTGGAAAAGCAGATTGAACACTTTATCGCCAACGATTGCGCGCTATCGGCGGAGCATAAATTATTGTTGATCACCGGCCCGAACATGGGCGGAAAATCGACCTTTATGCGGCAGGTGGCATTGATCACTTTACTGGCTTACGTCGGTAGTTACGTGCCTGCTACTGGCGCAATCATCGGGCCGATTGACCGCATCTTTACCCGTATAGGCGCCGCTGACGACCTGGCTGGTGGTCGCTCTACTTTTATGGTGGAAATGACTGAGTCGGCCGCCATCCTGAACGGTGCTACCGAAAATTCGCTGGTGCTGATGGACGAAGTTGGGCGCGGCACTTCTACCTTCGATGGACTGGCGCTGGCTTGGGCGATCGCCAAACAATTGATTGAGGTAACGCGAAGCTTCACGCTGTTTGCCACCCACTATTTTGAGTTGACTCAATTACCGGATATTCACGCCTCGGCCACGAACGTCCATCTGTCCGCGGTGGAGCACAAGGACAGCATCGTGTTTCTGCATGCGGTTCAGCCCGGACCGGCCTCCCAGAGTTACGGCTTGCAAGTGGCCCAGTTAGCGGGCGTCCCTGCGGCCGTCATTAAAGCAGCGCGCAAACATCTTGCGTTATTAGAGTCGCAATCGGTACAGGCAACACCGCAGTTCGATTTGTTTGCTCCTCCATCAGCGCACTATGACGCGTCTCAGGAAAAAGCCGATTTTGGTGCGAATGCATCACCAGAAACTTCCACACTGGCAAGTGAATTAGTGGAGGCCCTAGCGTTGATTGATCCAGATACGCTCACGCCACGCGAGGCGCTGGAACACTTATATCACCTGAAGCAATTAAGTCTTCCGCCTGCGCCTACTATCACTGAAGCAGCGGTTCCGGCGACAAAAGCATTATCAGTAACGGCGGCGAAGGCCGCATGAGAGTCGCCTTCTTTAACAAGCCTCATTTAACCATTCGCGCAAAATTCTCTGGCAGACAATCCTACCTGAGGGCGGTAATGCTGTTGGCAATATTTCTCTTCGTTGCGCCATTATCCCCCGCCACGATTGCAACCGAACTGACGGATGCCGAGACGTTCAGTTTTGCGGTGATCGGGCACCCGTTTCGCACCGGGTCAGACGAGTTGGCATTGCGCACCGCGATTGCGCAGACGGATGACGAAAATTTAGCATTCGTCGTCGCAAACGGCATCAAGTCCGAGCTAGAACCTTGTTCGGACAGACTTTATCAGCGACGAAAAGCGCTTTTGAATGGTGCGAAAAATGGCCTGATTGTTTCTCCAGCCGGAAGCGACTGGGTAGGTTGTAAAAACGACGTTGGCCGCTCTACGTCGTTTGAACGATTAAATCGAATACGGGAATTATTTTTTGCGGATGAATTTTCATTAGGCGACACAAGAATTCCATTAAACCGCCAATCGACCTCTCCAAAATTTCGTGCCTACGTCGAAAATGCGCGCTGGGAAATCGGCAATATCATGTTTGCTACCCTCAATCTGCCGGGCCATAATAATCACTACAATGCTGAAGGGGGACGGAACAGCGAGTTTGAGGATCGTCTGATCGCTAATAAGGAATGGTTGCAGCGCATCTTCGTCATTGCCGGGCAGAAGAAATCGGATGGCATCGTTTTATTTTGCGATGGTGATCCGCTGGCCGTGCAGCGTCGACGCGTATTTGATTTCAACGTAAAACGCGATGGTTTTGTCGAAATGCGTCGCGCCATTAATGCACTGGCGTCTACATTTCCGGGCAAAGTGTTGCTGATACATGGGCCGCCTGCGAACACTGCGTCGGCCGTGACCGAAGTTGTGTGGAAGAAAAACGTGGGGGATATGGAGATTGCTTCGTCTTGGGCTAAAGTGACTGTTGATGAGCGTACGGCTAATTATTTTTTTATTGATAAGCAGCGTAATTAACTGGCGTGCTTGTTTAACCACTGTCGTTATGGCCTTTGCATCAGGGCGTCAACCGGGTGGTTTAGTCGTATCAATGTCAAAAAACCGTAAGCATGGATAAATGACGATTACGATTTTTTTGATCTGACGTTCGATATTTTAAACTGGATGCGCTCCGTGGATGCTGGTCGGGAGTGGGCGACAGCGTGTTACTTGGTTCTTGCTTCGGCTATGCGCAGTAAAAGTAACCAAGTAGAAGGTGACCGCAGAAGCGTGGCCCGCCGTTAGCGGGTCCCCAGTTATTTCGACTATCAGTCGGATCGAAATACTAAGTCGCTAACGCTTAAACGTGTATTCCGACAATTCCCGAATGACAGCCAAAATAACCAGCAACACCTATGACGTGATAGGTCAACTTAAACTACCACAGCCACTTTAACTACTCCTACTAATTTAACGGCCACTGCGTTTATCGTTGATGTAATTCAGTTTTTAATGAACGCATACAAACGTTTAACGCGCTTTGACTGTTTTTCGCAAACTTAATTTGCTACTTAGTGAATGGGGTGACTGCGGAATTCATCGCCCGATTCGTCGTCGTGATCGTCGTGACCATGACCGTGTGCGCCGTGTACGTGTTGATGAACGATTTCTTCGTCTGTTGCTTCTCGCACCTCACCGACCGTCAGGTCAAAACGTAACGCGATACCCGCCAGAGGATGGTTACCATCTAGCACGACTTTATCATCTGCAATATCGGTAACGGTAAAGACCAGCGCTTGTTCGTCTTCATCTTCGCCATCTGGCGTCCCTTCAAACTGCATACCAATTTCTAGCGGTGTTGGGAGACGATTCCGAGCTTCGATCTTTACGAGGTTCGAATCGTACTCGCCGAAGGCATCGTCCGGCTCAACTTGCAGTTCAATATGGAAGCCAACGTCCTTACCATCCAACGCTTCTTCAATTTTGGGTAAAGTACCCTCATAACCACCGTGCAAATACACCATCGGCTGGCTACTCTCTTCGATCAGGTTGCCTTGAGCATCCGATAGTTTGTAGTGGACAGTCACTACAGTATTTTTGGCAATCTTCATGATCATTCCTTTCATTTAATAACCGTTCAGATTATACCTGCCCGTCCGTTCCTCCACGCGTAAGCAAAGAAAAAATTATCCGTTCCATGAACGGCTTCAGATAAATAAGCGGATTTCATCAATACCTGCAAAAACAGCCACAATATAAGAGCAGTCTCCCGTACTTGCCAACCCGATATAATGGCGGCTATGAAAAATTTTACCTTACTGGGCGGCCTTTCGCCTGCGCAATTTTTGCGCGATTATTGGCACAAAAAACCTTTATTGATTCGCCAGGCATTGCCGGGTTTCAGACCCCTTCTGTCGCCAGACGCGTTATTCGAAATGGCCGCTCGGGACGATGTTGAATCGCGTCTTATTACGCATTTTAAGCAGGAATGGAAAGTCGAAAACGGACCAGTTACCAGCGTCCCCGACACCGCAAAAAAGGATTGGACCCTACTGGTCCAAGGCGTCAACCTGCATGACGATGCGATAGATGCCCTACTTCGGCAATTTCGCTTTATTCCTGATACGCGGCTAGATGATCTAATGATTAGTTATGCGACGGACACTGGCGGAGTTGGACCGCATTACGACTCTTATGATGTGTTTTTATTACAGGCGCATGGTAAGCGCCAATGGAAGATCGGAGCGGGCCAAGATTTAACGTTGGTGCAAGGCAGCGCACTCAAAATTCTGAAGAACTTCGCACCCGATCAGGAATTTATTCTCGAACCGGGTGACATGCTTTATCTTCCGCCGCAATACGCCCACGAGGGTACTGCAATCGGTGAATGCATGACTTACTCGATTGGCTTCCGCGCGCCGGTTTATCAGGAACTAGGCGAAGCTTTTCTTCAGTTCATGGCCGACTCGATCGATTTGCCGGGACGTTACGCGGACGCTGATTTAGTCCCCACCAGGCATCCCGCAGAGATCAGCAAAAATATGCTCTCGAACATTTCCGATGCGCTCAATAAAGTACGCTTTACCGAAGACGATATCGCCATTTTTGTTGGCGAACACCTGTCCGATCCAAAGGCAAATGTATTTTTTGAATCCCCAGCCCGGCCTTTAACCTTACCGCGCTTCACCGCATCTATCGCCAAACGCGGAGTGAGCCTGTCGCGCAAGACGCAAATGCTGTATCGCGGAAAACATGTGTTTATTAACGGCGAGTCATTCGCGGCTGGACGTGAGGATAAAATATCACTTTGCGCGCTCGCTGATCAACGCAAACTGGACGGCGCCGCCGCAAGTGCGGTCTCGGCCGATGTTTTGGAGGCCCTGTACACGTGGTATGAGGATGGCTGGATTAATTTGGGCTGATACAAATTATTGAATCCCCAAGAGCTGATGAGGGAATTCAATACACTTTGATTTATGTTTGGAGGCATAACGGTCAATCGGCAATGCCTCGTAAAAATCACAATGCAAGATTGCTCGAAATAGTGCGAAAAAACGCTGGCGTTGCCATGGCCTATGAAACATGAACATGTCTATTGTACAGAGATCACTGACGCCAACTACCGATGAACGAATTGTTCTTCGTTGTGTTGATACAAATGCTTACCAAAATGCAAACCTACTATATCATATTTGACAAAATCCGCTATAATTCGCAGCTGGAAAGTTTTTGTTGTTGTGCAATGCATCAAGTTGGGGCAAAGCCTTACAAAAACATCCTTAGAGCGATAATTACCGGTAATTATTCATCGCAAAATTTTGGTTACTACTGAAGGAATATACCCATGAAAAAAACACTATTGATCGCCTCCCTGTTAGCTTTGGCTTTGGCTGCTTGCGGTAAAAAAGATGAAGCACCTGCTGTTGATGCTTCGATGACTGCTCCTGCTGCTGCGTCAACTGAAGCCGCTACTCCAGCTGCTACTCCAGCACCTGCTGACGCTGCTGCTCCAGTTGCTTCGACACCTGAAGCTGCTGCAACTGCTCCAGCTGCTTCGACACCTGACGCTGCTGCACCTGCTGCTTCTAAGTAATTTTAGTTGCTTAAAAAAAGCCGGCCTCTGGGTCGGCTTTTTTGTTGTGAAAATACACCGGTTTGCCCCTCTTTAAAAAGATATTCGCTTGCTCAATGTCGTTATTTGTAACGAGATGTTACAAACTTTTATATTTATTACCGGTATTTTTTACCCATTCACACCGTTGGATCCTCTCCCCCATCAAATTTCTACCCAGTCGAATCCGTCCTCCTGACACGCTACTATCAGTTCGGTATCGCTGGACTTTCTACCTCGATATAACGCAGCCAGTGCAAGCTCTGGCGTATTGTTTCGCACACTTAAATGCGCGGCGATTACCTTTTTTAGCAACGACTGATCCAACGCCGCCAGAATATCTGCGGCCGAATCGTTAGAAAGATGGCCATAATCGCCGCCTATACGGCGTTTTAAAGAAGGAGGATAGGCGGAATCGCGCAGCATCTGACTATCATGATTACACTCAAGCACCAATGCGTGACATCCACTTAATGCACTAATAAGATGACTAGTTGATTTCCCCGCATCGGTCAGAACGCCAAGCCTCAATGCGCCATCGCTGGCGACATATTGGACTGGCTCCCTTGCATCGTGCGGCACCGTGTATGGCGTAAGTTGTAGATCCCCGATTACCAACTCTTCACTATCGCGGCAAAAACGCGTATCGACATCGCTGCAATTTTTGGGAGTGAGAGAGACCGCGGCGTAGGTGCCACGTGTAAGCCATACAGGCAATCGGTAGCGCCGGGCAAACTTGAATACGCCGCCTATATGATCCTGATGTTCATGCGTTACCACGATGCCGGATAAGTCGGTTGGACTGACACCCAACCGTAGAAGGCGACGTTCGGTCTCTTTAATGCCAAAGCCACAATCCACCATGACGGTGGTTGTGGCTTTGGAGAGGATAGAGGCGGACGCGGGGGCCGAAGAAATTAATAGTGCATTTCCTTCGCTACCGCTTCCAAGACTGGCAAATTTCAAGTATGTAATCCTTTGTTGCAGTCGCCTCTGCTTAAAACAAAGTGGTCACTGGTTACTTACGCTCATAACCAAATGACTACTAAGGGATTAACGAAGATATTTAATTTTGACTAATCATTAATTATTAGTCATCAAGTAATGATCATCAATTAATAATCATCAAACAACGGTCAACATTACAATTACTTAAGTTGCTCATTTAACAAAGAAAGTATCCTGCCGCCGACGGGCGAAGTCTCGGGCTGACCCGCATTGTTTTGGATCGCTACTTGACTCGCTGCACCGTCTGCTTTGACCGCTACGCGATAACGCGCGGCAGTTTTATCTTCTTTTTTGGTGCTAGAGAACATTTTGGAGAGGAAACCGGTAGGTTTCTTGTCCTTAATATCTTCGCTCTGATCTACATATCGAACAAAATACACGCCTTGGGTACGATCCCGATCTTCTACGGTAAAACCAACGCGATCCAGCGCCAAACCAACCCGGCGCCACGCACGATCAACGCTTTCATCTACGAGAACGTAGCTGCTGCCCGCTGGTCCCGAAACAATCTTAGAGCGCGCCTGCAACGACGGAGCGGTAGCGACTGCAGCTTTTGCTTTCACTTGATCAGCGCCTAAACGTAACATCAAGCGTGACAAGAACTCGGCTTCTAATTGCGGATCTTCCGGGCGAGCAGTCCATATGCTGGTTTCTTTCGAGGAGCCAGTGAGGACCTCTTCTGCGCCACGATGGCTTATATACACTTCAGTCGTGCCGTTTGGTCCGCGCTCAAGACGCGTACGGAACTTATCGCGCTCGCCCGTAGAGTAAATCGAGTCAAACACTTTACCCAATGTATTACGCAAAAAATCCTGGGGTATCTTTGCGCGATTTTCAGCCCAATCGGTTTCCATTACACCGGTTTCAGGATTTTCAGTATTGATCAGGAAACCAGAATCTTGCCAAAAGTCTTTGATCTTTGGCCACAGCTTTTCAGGCGTTGATTGAATCACTAACCAGCGTTGCGAACCGTCGCGTTCGATGCGCATGTCCGGAGCGCCGTTTGGCGCTATAACCGCGGCGTCCGCTGCAGGTTTAAGGCCTTGCTGAAGATTGTAGCCAGACGCGGTTGCGGTGCCTTGATTGGAATCGGGTATAGCGTAACGATTTTCACGTTGCAGTTGTGTCAAGTCCGGCGGAATATCAAGTTTTGGCGTCTTGACCTTGTCCGCACTTTTATAGTCAATACGATCTGGCTCCATAAACGAGGTAACGGAGCTGCAACCTGCCAAGCTGGTCAGCGCCAGCATGAAAACAAGATTACGTTGAATAACACTACGTGATGCCGAAGGAAAGTTCTTGCGAATAGTCATGTGAATACAGAATGAATGGAACGAGAAAAATTCTAGAGAAAACGCCTGTTAGCGTAGCTTATTTTAATACACCCGATTCGTGCAGGGCTGCCCTGACAGTGGCATGGCATTCCGACGATAACGGCACCAGCGGCAAACGGATACCCGGAGGCATCATACCCATTTCGCACAACGCCCATTTAGCAGCTACTGGATTTGGTTCGATAAATAATTGAATATGCAACGGCAACAATTTATTATTTATTCTGACAGCTTCCGCTACGTCGCCTTTGATCGCAGCCATGCAAAGGAGATGCATGTCGCGCGGGGCGATATTTGCGGTGACGGAAATATTGCCGCTTCCGCCGCAGAACATTAGTGCCATTGCAGTAGCATCATCACCCGAATAAACGGCAAAATCGTCTGGAACTGAACGTAACAGATCGGTAACCCGGCCTATATTGCCCGTCGCATCCTTGACACCAATGATGCCGGGTATTTGCGCCAAACGCACAATGGTCTCGTTGCTCATGTCCGCAACGGTCCGGCCCGGAACGTTGTACAAAATGACAGGCAAATCGACGGACTCAGCAATCTTGCTGAAATGCTGGTACATGCCTTCTTGCGTCGGCTTATTGTAATAAGGGACAACTTGCAGCGATGCATCCGCCCCGACTTCTTTCGCATAGCGGGTTAAACTAATTGCTTCAGTTGTCGAGTTGCCACCCGTGCCAGCAATGATAGGGATGCGTTTTGCGGCGTGATCAACCGCGACCTTGATCAACTCACAATGCTCGGCAACGGACACTGTCGGCGATTCGCCTGAAGTACCGACGATCACAATCGCGTCAGTGCCCTCAGCGACGTGCCAGTCAATAAGCTTGCGAAGACTCGGCAAATCTAAGCTGCCGTCCGAATGCATAGGAGTAACGATTGCAACGATGCTACCTTGGATCATGATAGGTCAGTACTGAAGAGATAAAAACCTGATTGTAGCGGATCGCCGCGACTATGGGGAAATTCCACTCGCTAATCAGATTAAAAAACATATTAATTTACAGAAGCCAGCAGCTCGCGCAGGCCAATATACAGTGCAGAAGATTAGCGCTATTGCGGCATAAACTTGCCCCACAAACCGCCGTATGATGTCAAGCGACCTCGGATTTTCAATGCGTCTCAATGACTTCATTAATCACGCGTTTTAATCGATCCCAATAAATTTCCGAGGTAGGCGGTTCCGATAGCCCCGATAGCCAAACAATTCATTCGAGTTGTAGACCGGCAAAAGCGGTGCCAGTTCCTTTTTTTGCAAAAATCCGCTGTATCATCGCAGGCTTTGGTGTTTCCACATAACCTTCTTCATACGCTAGGACCTGCCAGGTTTGCCCGGCATCGGCGATTAACCACTGCAATAGCTCACCAGAATTAAGTAGAAAATCGGGGTTGCTCGGCCTGCCAAATTGTTGATTGCCTTCGGCAAACGTCTCATAAAGCAAAACCCCTTGGTCGGCTATGCTATTGAGCATCAGTGGTACCAAGGGGCGATGCAGATAATTGGTAACCACTATTCCGGCGAAACTGAGCGGCTTGAGCAATTCTGCCAACCTTGCCGTATCCCCTGCCTCCAAATCAATTTGGCGTGTCGCGATTTCTTTGGCGGCGATGCGAGCCAGCATGTCAGCATTGCGATCGACTGCCAGTATCGTCTTGCCCATTGCTGCCAAATAAAAGCTGTGACGTCCCTCCCCGCACGCCAGATCCAATACCGGCCCCGCCGGGATTGCCTTCGCAAATCGTCGGATCCAGCTTGATACAGGCAAGTCCGGCGATATAGAGGGCCGGGCAACAACATCGGGCGTAATGATCACCTGAAGATATTCCTTATTTTGAATCAAAACCCACTATGATTTAACTATTGTTGCGTGGTTTGCCGGCGTTTGCATGGCGCAGACTCATGGGATCAGCCGTAACTCAGACCCATTGCCTCGCGTACATCACGCATCGTGTCCTGCGCCAACTTGCGGGCGTGATCGGCACCATCGGCAACAATAGCGCGCACCAGCGACGGATCGTCCAGATACTGCTGCGCGCGCTCATGCATCGGTTCTTGTTCGCGAATAATGGCGTCAATGACGGGCTGCTTGCACTCCAGACAACCGATGCCAGCTGAACGACACCCTTTTGTTACCCATTCTTGCGTCACCGCATCGGAATACACAACATGGAATTGCCATACAGGACATTTGGCAGGCTCGCCAGGGTCGGTCCGCCGTGCGCGAGCAGGATCGGTTTGCATGGTCCGTACCTTCTTGGTAACGACGTCTTTGTCATCGCGTAAAGCGATAGCATTTCCATAGCTTTTTGACATCTTTTGACCATCAAGACCAGGCAGGCGTGAAGCATCTGTTAACAATGCCTGAGGTTCGGAAAGAATTAATTTTCGGCTTCCCTCAAGAAATCCAAACAAACGCTCTCGATCGATCATGGAAAGATTCTGTGCGTCGTCCAGCATCGCCTTGGCTTGCTCGAGCGCCTCTGCGCTTCCCTTTTGCTGGAAATCGACGCGCAACTCGTTATACAACTTGGCGCGCTTGCTGCCTAATTTTTTGACGGCGTCCTGCGCTTTTTCTTCAAAGCCTTTCTCTTTGCCATAAAGGTGATTGAAGCGGCGCGCAATCTCGCGCATCATTTCAATATGCGGCACTTGATCGTCACCGACCGGCACCTGCGTGGCGCGATAAATCAGCACATCGGCAGCTTGTAATAGCGGGTAACCGAGGAAACCGTAAGTCGCGAGATCGCGATCGGCTAGCTTCTCTTGCTGGTCTTTATAAGTCGGCACCCGCTCAAGCCACCCAAGCGGTGTCGCCATAGAGAGCAATAAATGCAGCTCTGCATGTTCTGGCACTTTTGATTGAATAAATAAGGTGGACTGCGAAGGATCGACTCCGGCGGCCAGCCAGTCAATCAACATATCCCAAGTGCTGGTTTCGATCTGACCAGGATCGTCGTAATGTGTCGTTAACGCGTGCCAGTCAGCGACAAAAAACAGGCAAGGCAACTCGGATTGCAACCGAACCCAGTTTTTTAAAGCGCCGTGATAATGGCCCAGATGCAAAGCGCCGGTTGGACGCATGCCAGAAACAACGCGATCAGGATACATAGTGAATGTGAGAAGTCAAAGGTGCAAAATAAAGGGGCATCAGACGCGTTACTTCAGCGTTTCTTCGGCTTTAGGGCCGTCAATTCGGCGTCAATTAAACTTTACCGCAGCATCACCGCAGCAGCATCAGTAAAGGTGTAACGATCCATTGTAAAACATTCTGTGCGATATCTATCAACGGCGTTATCCATAATTTGTATAGCACAGGCTCGCCGCCGGTCTTGATGAGTAATAACGCCAGGACAATAAAGAATCCATAGGGTTCAATTTTGGCAAGCTGAAATGCGTACTTGTGGGGCAACAAACTAAACAGGATCCTACCGCCATCTAGAGGCGGCAGAGGAAACAGATTTAACGCAAAAAGCACAAAGTTGATGCGGATACCGGCGAGCGCCATCATGAAGAAAAAATCCTTCTGGTTTGCGCCATAAGCTGCCAGTCCAATCAGCAACAGCATCCAGCCGAGTGCCATCACTAAATTTGCGGCAGGCCCCGCTAAGGCGACCCAGGCCATATCGCGTTTAGGCTTGCGCAATCCGCCAAAATTGACCGGGACCGGTTTCGCATATCCGAACAAAAATGCGCCTCCGGTAGAAAAATACATCAATAACGGAATCAGCACAGTGCCGAAAGGATCGATGTGTTTGACCGGATTTAGACTCATACGGCCTAGCATATAGGCTGTTGAATCACCGAAATACTTGGCAGCATAAGCATGTGCGGCTTCGTGCAGCGTAATGGCGAAAAGCATCGGCAACGCTAATACTGCAATAGTTTGAATTAGTTCGTTCATTGGCGGGATTTTAACAGAGGGGCATTTCTGCCCCGCACATTGGGAACAAATGACGGCTTAAAGTCATTTATACGAGACAAAAAATAGGCCTGACCGGCGCCTGCAAGGCGCATGAAAGGTGCATAACCTGCAAACAACCTGCGCCTGTCAGACAAGTAAGCCAGACTAGTTGTTTTTTGACATGACTATAAACCAAATACCTTGATATCGCCGCGGCCTTCACGAATTAAAGTGGGCTCATCTGTAGTCAGGTCGATGACGGTGGTTGGATCAAGGCTACAGGCACCGCTGTCTATGACGAGCTCAACTTGTTTTTCCAGTTGATCACGGATCTCTTCGGCCTCGGTTAATGGCAATCCGTTACCGGGCAAAATGAGCGTCGTACCGATCAGGGGCTGGCCTAACTCTTCCAGCAAAGCCTGCACTACAACACTCTCGGGCACGCGCAAGCCTATGGTCTTACGCGATGGATGGCTTAGGCGGCGCGGCACTTCTTTGGACGCTCCCAAAATAAACGTGTATGGTCCAGGCGTGCCGCTTTTCAGCAATCGAAATTGACGGTTATCTATCTTGGCATATTCAGAAATTTCACTGAGGTCTTTACATAGCAACGTCAGATGATGCTTATCGTCCACGCCGCGGATTTTGCGCAGCCGTTCGACTGCAACTTTATTATCCAGCTGGCAGACCAGCGCATAACAGCAGTCCGTGGGCAACGCAACGATACCGCCAGACTGAATGATCTGGACGGCTTGTTTAATCAGTCGTAGTTGCGGATTATCTGGATGAATGTGAAAAAACTGGCTCATAACTCTCACTGACTTTAAATAAAAACGGCGATAGTCGCAGACTACCGCCGCCCGAAAGGACTCTAAAACGCCGAATGCGATCTAACTGGCAGACATGATACGGTGCTTTATGCCGCTTAAACTCACATAAAAACGGTATCGCCGCCTCAAAGCTCTACAGCGCTGTAACGTGAGGATTGCGTAACGCAGCAATACGTTGCTCAATGGGTGGATGGCTCGAAAATAGCGCCATAAATCCAGGTTTATCGTTGATCCCCATCGCCGCCATCGACTCTGGCAACGAGGCTGCCTGACCGCCGCCCAAGCGCGCTAATGCGCGTTGCATCGGGATACTGCTGCCCATCAATTTTGCGGCACCTGCATCGGCACGAAATTCCCGGTGGCGAGAAAACCAGGCAACGATGATAGATGCGCCTATACCCAGTACGACTTGTGTCACCAGCACACTGACCATGTACCCTATCCCGGGACCATCATTGTTGTTGCGAGATATGGCCCGATCAACCGCGTACCCAATTACACGGGACAAAAATACGACGAAAGTGTTGAGTACGCCTTGAATAAGCGTCATCGTTACCATATCGCCGTTCGCAATATGCGCGATTTCATGGCCGAGGACGGCCTCGACTTCTTCCTTGGTCATACTTTCAAGTAAGCCCGTCGATACCGCTACTAATGCTGAATTTTTGAAAGCGCCGGTGGCAAAGGCGTTCGGTTCCCCTTGAAATACCGCTACTTCAGGCATGCCGATGCCCGCCCGCTGGGCCAATTTACTTACTGTATCAAGCAACCAGACTTCGGTTGAGTTGGACGGCGTCACTATTACATGCGCACCAGTTGAGCGCTTTGCCATCCATTTACTAATCAATAGCGAAAAAATCGATCCGGCAAAACCCACAATGAGTGAGAACACCATCAATTTAGGGATATCTAATCCGCTGCGTGTCAAAAAACGGTCCACGCCCAGCACTGACAGGACGACGCTCAACACCAGCATTACGGCAATATTTGTGGCGAGGAACAGGATAATGCGTTTCATGCGCGGAACTCCTTTAATGATTGGTAAAACTGTACAGTCCAGCAAAATAACGGCTTTCAACACGATTTGACTGACAAGATGAATTACTTTCGGCAGGCCACCGAAGGTCTACTTTATATTTCAAATCGCGTCTAATTGAGACGGCCCGCCTTTTTCAGGCCAGACAATATTACTGGTAATTAATTATTTAAATGCGCCCAATTTGGCAAATTTCAAGGGCGACGCTTTGACCGGGAATTTTCGATAACGTTCTCCCCCATAGCCGCCTCTCTGTTGGGGCGCATCACTCAAATAGCGAGGCCTTTTAATTTCATCGAAAACTTATAAAACGCTCGAATCACATTGGGCAGGAAAACTCTGCAGACGCCCTATCGGGAGAGCGATCTGCAGAAGCCAACATCAAGAATCAGTTTGTAAATAAGCAAAGGACGAGATTATCGCTGAGCAGTCCAGTACCAAAGACCACTTTTAACCAGCGCATAACTATCAACGGTTGAAATCTGTATGTTCTATAGTTATAGTGCCCAGTCGTGCCAGACCGGCACCACATTATCGGGCAACGGCGGCAATGCACCGAGATCAATCCGGGACTCATCGGGGCTGTGAAAATCGGATCCACATGAAGCCAAAAAACCATAGGTAGCGGCCAATTTAGCGTACTCAACATATTGATCTGGCGAATGGCTACCAGTATTCACCTCAATTGCGGTTCCACCAAGCTGTTTGAACTCATCAAAAAAAGCGCCCAAGGCAACCTCGTTCAGATGATAGCGGCCAGGGTGGGCGACTACCGCAATTCCACCGGCACCGCGTATCCAGCCGACCGCCTCGGTCAGACTGGCCCAGCGATGCGGCACATATCCTGGCTTGCCTTCTGTTAAGTAATTCCTGAACACTTCATGCGTGTTCGCGCAGCGTCCGATATCTACCAGATAGCGAGCAAAGTGGGTGCGTGAAATCAGATCGGGGTTACCCACGTGTCGGAGCGCGCCTTCGAAAGCGTCGGGAATTCCGATTGCAGCCAATTGGGCAGCCATGTCACGCGCGCGACGCTCGCGTCCACCGCGGGTTGCCGCTAAGCCCTGTATCAAATCCTGACTGGTTTCGTCAATCTTCAGACCAACTATGTGGATAGTATGCCTGGCCCAGGTAACTGAAATTTCAACCGCAGGAACGTAATACATTCCGAGTTCACGCGCAGCGGCGCGCGCTTCAGGTACACCGCCGATTTCATCGTGATCAGTTAATGCCCACACGTCAACACCGTTCGCTTTGGCGCGTGCAGCGACTTCCGCTGGCGTTAAAATTCCGTCGGAAACGTTCGAGTGGCAATGGAGGTCTACATTCAACATTTAAAAGCTATTCAGAGATAGATATCAAGCTTAGATTGTACGCCCGATACCTATATTCTGTTAGGCGTACGCATAGGCGCATCTGCTGCGACATCGTTGTCATGCGGTACATGGCACCCATGCCGAGCCAACATTGCCATGCTCTTACCGTGCTTGCGCCAGGTTATTACCGTATTGTTACCGTTTATTGGTCACCGCTGGTCGCGCCCCCAAGATCGGCTATAGTCGGGGTAGCTGATAGCAAATCACGCCGCCAAGTGCTCGCTCAAGAAATCCTCGATAGTGCGTGCCAGTAACCGTGGCTGATCATGATGCAGCATGTGACCCGCCGATGCGATTGTCACTAGCCGCGCATCTTTAATATTGGCAACACGCCGATCGATCTCGCTGCGCATCGCCTCAATACTGCCCATCCATTGCCAGATATTGGTTTCAGACGCTTCGACACACAGCACGGGGGCTGTTATTTGCCGCCAGCAAGCTAACATCTCTTCAACTTTAGGCAATACCGGATTGACACGTTTATGGGCTGGATCGCCCAGAACCTCCCAACATTCCGGACTACTTTCAGAGGCCCAATACTGCACTAAAAAATTAGCCCGCTCACTGGTCAGCCGCGGATTATTCTTCTTTAAACGATTCGCGACCGCGGCCTGCGTCGGGTAAGCATGCATTACTGGGGCTAAGCGCAACTCATTGAGCCATTTTGTGTAGCGCCCCGGCGCCTGCTCCGGCTGCGTGACGGGGGGACCGAAACCCTCCAGATTAACTAACTTCCTAATCCGCTCTGGCCTGATGCCAGCGTATAACCCAGCGACATAACCACCCATACTGTGACCCAGTAAATTGACCCGCTTATCCTCCGCATAGTGCTGCAAGATAACGTCCAGATCTGCCAGATAATCCGGAAACCAGTAAACCTCCGCCGGACTGCGTTGCGTGAGACCAAAGCCGCGCCAGTCGGGCGCGATGATTTGCCAATCCTGCGCCAGTTCATCCACGACAAACTGAAACGACGCTGAAACATCCATCCAACCATGCAACATGACCAGCAGCGGCGCATCTGGCGAACCCCATCGGCGGATGTGATAACGCAGCCCGCGAACGTGGATAAAATCGGATTGAGAAGGTTTCATAGCGCCTAAAGTATCAAGAAAAGGGGGTAAGTATTAAGAAGGAAACTGGTCGATATCAAACGAGGAACGCTCCAGGCAAATGGCCCGATTTTACCCTCCAGAGGCAGCATGAAAGTCTGCCTCTTGCAGTGCTCAGGTTATGGCTTTGTTTTGCATGATAAGAGTTTTTAAGAGCGTTCTGCGCAGTAAGCTTTATTTTATAGCGAATAAGCCGCAGGACGATTTTTAGCTTTCTTCGAGTCCAAACAACCCGGCAAACCTCCCAGACAGCTGGGCCTTGTGCCTCTAGTAGGCGATATACTATGACACTTTTTTATGGCTCTAGCCCTATCCGCACAGGAATCTTAATGATCACTTTACCAGCATGCCCAAAATGCAACTCGGAATTTACCTACGAAGATGGCATCCTGTATCTGTGTCCCGAGTGTGGACACGAATGGCAAGCCCACGCCAATGCCGAGTCGGCTGACGACACGACCAAAGTGTATCGCGACTCCGCAGGAAATATTTTACAGGACGGCGATACGGTCAGCCTGATCAAGGATTTGAAATTAAAAGGTTCGGGCGGAACGCTTAAAATGGGGACCAAAGTTAAAAATATCCGGCTGGTAGACAGCGATCACGACATTGATTGCAAGATTGATGGATTTGGCGCGATGAGTTTAAAATCGGAGTTCGTTAAAAAAGTTTGAGATGCTATGGTTTATTGCAGTAAGCCTGGCGGTAGCAGAGTTGAAACGATACGGCCATGCGTCAGCCGGTTCTGCAGGCCGGAGAGTCGCCTTGTTTATCGGAATAACTGGATTAATGTGCTCCCCGCCTATCGCTCATTATTTGGCAGGCGCGATTGCATTTGATCGAACTGCACCCACAGGGCTCGCCACACCACTCACCACAGCACTCACTACCGCACTCCCCCATCATCTCGCCTCTATCTGAGCAAAAATTCGCCCCAAGCTAGATAAAAAGAAAATAAATTCGCATATCCCCGTGTGAATGTAGTTTGTATGCAATAGTCCCTTAGAAACAAGATACAATCTTTAACAACAAAATTAACAATGATGCGACATCCAGTCTCCGTCAACCAGCTGCACTGAAATTTTCGGAAAGATAGTCATGGATCAAAAGGTGCCACGTCGTACGCGCGAGAAAATTCTGGACCTGTCATTGCGGCTTTTCAATGAATTCGGCGAGCCGAATATCACTACCACCATCATTGCCGACGAGATGAAAATTTCGCCGGGTAATTTGTATTACCACTTTCGCAATAAAGATGACATTGTCAACTCGATCTTTGCTACCTTTGAGGAAGAAATGAGTCGCATGCTGACAGTTCCTCCCGGAAGCAAACCGTCGATGTACAACGTCTGGAGTTACCTGCACCTGATGTTTGAACTGATCTGGCGCTATCGCTTCTTTTATCGGGATTTAAGCGATCTGCTGTCACGTAACCGAATTCTGGAACTACACTTTAAAAAAATATTCGGTCATAAGATCAACGTCGTTAAGGAAATGTGTGTCGGCTTACACGCGGATAAAACCCTGGCCGTCACCCCGTTCGAAATCGAGACTCTTTCAACGAATATGGTGGTTACGGCAAGCTACTGGCTATCGTATCAATATGTATTGAATCCACGTAAATATACCGAGGAAGCATTGGTTGAAAAAGCACTTAACAGCGGCTGCTATCAGGTTCTTTCACTAATGCAGCCGTATCTACGTGGCGAAACACTCAAACACTTTGAAGAACTCACTATCAAATACTTAAAAAAGAATGGTGATAACGTCTTTCCTGTTCCGAAAACTGCACCGCTGTAACTAATGTTAACCCCAAAAAATACTTAACTCTAAAAGCGCATGAAATCACTTTGCATCTATTGCGGCTCATCACCCGGGTCGTCACCAGCGTACGCCGAAGCCGCTCGGTTATTGGCGCAGCACATGGTCAACGATAATATTGCGCTGGTGTATGGCGGTGGCAATGTCGGACTGATGGGAATTATTGCGGACGAGGTAATGCGCTTAGGCGGCGTCGCCACCGGCGTCATCCCGACGGCATTGATGGAAAAAGAGCTGGGCCATAAAGGCCTGACCAAACTCCATATCGTCAAAGATATGCATGAGCGTAAAGCGACGATGGCGGAGCTATCCGATGGCTTTATCGCCATGCCCGGTGGCGTGGGCACCCTGGAAGAATTATTCGAGGTATTTACATGGGCACAATTGGGGTTTCATCAGAAGCCAATTGGGCTATTAAATGTTAACGGCTTTTACGATGGTCTCGTCCATTTTATTGCACATATGGTGTCGCAACGGTTTTTGAAAGCGGAACAAGCGGAACTGCTAATCGATGCGCCAGATGCTCCGACCTTGCTGACACATTTCAAAGCGTTTGTGCCGCACCCCGTGACTAAATGGCTAGATCGTACGACTATTTAAGCTGCGTTTACATTGCCGAGACGCTGATCGTGCATCACCATCGTCAAGCTTCAGCGCTCACCAAGCCACTCCACTACCACTCGCGTAGCAGAGGCGATAATATCGCTACGAGAAGCAATCTCCTTGGCATGTTGGGTAGTGTAAATTGCGACAATAACCGGTGCACGTTTAGGTGGCCACAATACGGCCAAATCATTGGCTGTGCCGTAATCACCGCTACCGGTTTTGTCCCCGATCAGCCAGTCGCCCGGGATGCCCGCCTTGATCCTTTGTGCGCCGGTCGTGTTTCCTGACAACCAGCTCCGCAGTTGCTCCCGGTGCGCGAATGACATGGCGTCACCTAGCAATAGACGGTTGAGACTCTGACACATAGCAAATGGCGTCGAAGTGTCCCGTAAATCACCTGGAATAGCGGTATTGAGAGCCGTTTCCCAGCGATCAAGGCGAAATGCTGTATCACCGATAGTGCGGGCATAAGCGGATACAGCGGCTGGACCACCGATCAGTTTGATCATCAGGTTTGCCGCCGTGTTGTCGCTGTATTGTATGCCCGCAGCACAGAGATCGGCAACGGTCATACCGGTGTCAACGTGCTTCTCGGTGACCGGTGAGTAAGTAACCAGATCGCTCTGCCTGAACCTGATCACCCGCTCCATTAATCCTGGTACCTGCACGCTTTTGGTCAAAATCGCAGACGCTGCGATGACCTTGAAAGTGCTGCAGAATGGAAAGCGCTCATCTGCGCGATGACCGAGCTGTCGGCCAGTGGCGGTATCCCGTACAGATACGCCAAGTCGGCCGTCAAAATCCCTCTCGATTTTTTCGATTTTATTCTTTGCGCTCAATGTGGGTGGTCTGGTGGCGCTACTCGCCAACGCCACGGGTGCAGAAATAATTGCGGCGGTTGCAAGCAGAAAATTTCTGCGATTTCCTATTAATTTCATTGATAGCAGGTGCGATGAGCAGGTTGGGCATGATGGGCAAAACGGATACGATGAAACGGATACGACAGGCGTGATGAATGCGACTGGTGCGGAGGAACTGTGCAAAAGAACGACGCATAAAAGCACGTTTTGTCGTTACATGCAGTACTCCTTTAACACCACTATCCACTCAAAAAAATAAAAAAAAGCCAGGATACCGGGAGGGTCTCGTGGCTTGTTTGATGGTTGCTCTTTACAAGAGTTCCCTCTCGTCACTCATCAGTGATAATTATCATGACAATTCACTGCATTAATACGTGCCCATTACTTGATATCGGATTTATGACCATGAAATTTGTCACAAAATACCCAGCACTAGCACTATTGCACGTCCAACGCCTGCTTGAAATCTGCCACTAGATCAACGGTATCCTCAATACCAATCGATACGCGAATCAACGACTCTGAAATCCCCATGCGGGCACGGGCTTCCTGGCCCATTTCATAAAATATCGTGTGCGCCACAGGTAAAACTAACGTCCTGTTGTCACCCAGATGCGTCGCTGAAATACCGAGCTTCATCCGGTTCAAATAGTCGAAACAATCTATCTCCGGCTGCAGTTCAAAGCTCAACAAATAGCCGAACGAACGAAATAACTCAGATGCTAAAGCGTGCTGCGGATGCGATTTCAGGCCGGGATAATGGACGACTGATACCCGCGGATCAGCCTCCAGCATTTGCGCCACTGCCAAAGCATTGGCGCTACTACGATCCATCCGGAGCGCCATGGTTTCTGCGCCAACCGCAATATGATGGGCTGCTTCCGGGCCAATCGCAGCACCGAAGTCCCGCAAGCTTTTTGCACGAATCTGGGCCATGCCCCACTGCACGGGTGGGAATTTTTTGTAGCTATTGAGTATATTTGGGTATTGAGACCACTCAAAAATGCCAGTATCAGTCAACGCACCGCCCAACGCGTTGCCATGACCGCCAATTGATTTGGTCAATGAGTTGATCACGAGACTAGCCCCGACCGCCTTTGGCTGGAACAAATAGGGCGACGTCATAGTGTTATCAACAACAAACAAAATGCCACGTGAAGTGCACAACGCGCCTATACGCTTTAAATCTGCAATCTGAGTGCGGGGATTAGCGACAGTTTCAACAAATACCACACGCGTGTTAGCAGTCAAAGCGGCCTCTACCTGCGCCACATCGGTAACATCGACCATCGTAACGCCAATGCCCTGGCCCTGAATAGTTTGCCAGACGCTGGCAGTATTGCCAAACAAGAATGCCGACGATACAACATGATCGCCCGCACGCAGTAAACCCTGCACGACGGCACCAATCGCAGCCATACCGGTAGCAAAGCAAATAGTTGCAGAGCCGCCTTCCATCACATTGACTTTATCTTCTAGCGCCGCTACCGTCGGATTGCCCTGCCGACCATAGCGATACCCTTGCGCACGGCCCTGAAAAACCTCTGCCAACTGTCGCGCATCCTGATAACCGTACGTTACCGACGTATGCACCGGCTTATGCAATGAGCCATGCTCAATGATTTTTTGGCGGTCGCCGTGAACGACCGTGGTGGTGAATCCGTATTTGTTTTTTGTCTCAATACTCATGGTTTGCCATCATTTCTGGAAATGCTTTGCCCGCACTTGCGAGAACTTGCGCTCTCTAAAAATAAGGACGCCCAACTTAGTCAAATTGAGCGTATTTACCGTAAGTTTCGCTAAACAGTGTTGCCCTGAATGCAGGGCAAATATTCACCACATCTTAGTCGAAATTTGCAAGATTTAGTTGCGAGCGCACGCCATCTTCGACTTCCGCTTTGGGGTTATTGCGAACATATTCGATATGGTCCAGATAATCGCGAGAGATGTCCCCTGTGATGTAGTGACCATCGAAACATGAAGCCTCAAAGTTCTTCAACGCTGGATTGACATCCGAAATCGACCGTTTCAGTGCATCGATATCTTGATATACCAACGCGTCAGCCGTGATTTCACGACAAACTTCTTCATCGGTACGGCCGTAAGCGATCAACTCCCCACGGGTCGGCATGTCGATCCCGTAGACGTTGGGAAACTTGACCGGAGGTGCCGCCGAAGCGAAAATCACCCGTTTTGCGCCAGAGTCACGTGCCATTTGCACGATTTCACGACTGGTCGTGCCACGCACGATCGAATCATCCACCAGCAACACGGTCTTGCCTTTGAACTCAGAAGCGATAGCATTCAGTTTTTGACGTACCGACTTCTTGCGGATCGCTTGTCCTGGCATCAGGAAGGTGCGACCGATATAACGGTTTTTGATAAAACCTTCACGATATTCAATATTTAGTTTAAGTGCCAACTGAATCGCCGCTGGGCGCGATGAATCCGGAATCGGCATCACCACGTCAATATCACCGCTTGAAAACTCACGCTTGATCTTGTCGGCCAGATATTCGCCCATTTTCAGACGCGTAGCATACACAGAAGCGCCATCAATGATCGAGTCAGGACGGGCCAGATAAACGAATTCAAAAGCGCACGGATTAAGGGTTGGGTTATCGGCGCATTGCTGGTTATACAAGTTGCCTTCGATATCAATAAATATCGCTTCGCCGGGCGACACGTCACGCAAAAAGCGGAATCCTAAACCTTCCAGCGCTACTGATTCACTGGCGATAACGTATTCGGTGCCTTTTTCGTTTTCGTTAACGCCAATGCACAACGGACGAATCCCGAACGGATCACGGAAAGCCAATAAGCCATGTCCGGCGATCTGCGCCACCACCGCATAGGAACCACGCACCCGTTGATGCACCACCGCGACCGCTTTGAATAACGCATCGGGATCGAGCGAATAGCCGATAGTTGCCTGCTGGATTTCGTGCGCAAGCACGTTCAGCAACACTTCCGTATCAGACTCGGTATTGATATGACGACGGTCGTTCTTGAACATCTCAATTTTGAGTTGTTCTGCGTTAGTCAGGTTACCGTTATGCGCCAAAATGATACCAAATGGTGCATTAACGTAAAACGGTTGCGCTTCCTCCGCGCTGGCGCTGCCTGCAGTTGGATAACGTACCTGACCGATGCCGAAACTACCGGGCAAGGAGCGCATGTTGCGGGTCCGGAAGACGTCGCGCACCAGACCGTTGGCCTTGTGCATGAAAAATCCGTTTCCGTGGTTAGTTGCAATTCCCGCAGCGTCCTGACCACGATGCTGCAAAAGCAGCAATGCATCGTAAATCAACTGGTTGGCGGGGTTGTGAGAGGCGATGCCGACTATGCCACACATGGTGGACTCCTAAACAAAACATTTCTGGGAAGCAATACAAGCTATGCAAGTAATACAAATACGACAAATTACAAAAATAAAATCGGTGTTTAAAATTTCACGTATTGCGCAAACGCGTGCGGCAAAAACGGTAAAGCGGTTGTCGCGGCAGTTTCCGCCAGCGGACTGAACATCGCATCGCGCCAAAATTGCTGCTTTGGTACCGCAGTGGTTCCACAGAGCAGTACTACGGCGATAACGATAGCGATCCCGCGTGCTACCCCGAACAAGCCTCCGAGACCGCGATCGGCAAAACTTAATCCGGTCGCCTGAACCATACTCTCTAGCAGCATACTTAACAGTTTCATTAACAGTCTTACACCGAGGAACAACGCAATAAATGCCACAATCAAGCGCGTTACGGTACCCGGAACAACTGCCGGCAGCAACGCGGCTAGTTTTTCGCCATAGGCATTAGCAACGAAGAGGGCAACCACCCAACTTGCAAGAGACAAGATTTCTTTGACCAATCCCCGCATCATGCTTATGAGCACGGAGCAAATTAGCACGAACAATACCAGATAATCAAAAATCGTCACGCGGCTTCAACCTTTATTGACATCGCTTGCCCGGATTTGCAAGGAGATGTTGCGTTTGCGGTCTCAATCCTTCTTCGACCTCTGACCCGGGTTACCCGATGTTGCTGTAAACTGCTTAATTTACTAGGAAGCACTGCGGCGAAAGTAATACAACAACACATCCAACATTTTCTCACATTCACTATATGAGGTTGCAGCGCATCAAATCAAGCTGGCACCAAACTACCTGACAGTCCCAACGGTGCTAACTTAGTACGGGCCTTCTCCGCGTCTTCCTTATTTGCAAAAGGCCCTACCCGAATCCTGATCCTGTCGCCCAAGGAGGTCTTAATCTTTTGCGTGTAGGAACGAATTCCGGCTCCGGTTAACTTTCCTTGCAGCTCATCGACTTTTTCCTGCGATGCCAAAGCCGCAATCTGAATCACAAACTTACCGGATTTTTTTTCTGCTGCAGGCGCTGCGCTATCGGTACGACCGTTCAAAATCGCCGCGGCACGCGCCGAGTCGCCTTCCGAATCGTTAACTGAAGGACGATCCTCTGCGCTCACTTCACTTTTAGGCTCGGGACGCGGCTTCCGCTCCTCCTTTATCGCCACCTTGGGTTTGGTTTCTACTTTAGCTTTAGCTGTCGTCTTTGGATCAGCTTTGGCTTCCGCAGCTATCACCGCCTCAGGCGGCGGCGCGACAACGCCATTCTCTACAGGCATGGTCGCATTGGAAGCTGTGTTTTTTACAACATCCGATGGAGAAGATAAATTTGGTTCCCCTGTACTGGCAGGGTCAATAATTTCTTCCTGTTTGTCTAAACCGCTTTTATTCAAGCCACTTATTGCATGGGGAGAATCGGATGCGAATGAGGATGCGGAAGCCGGAGCTACAGTAGATGCTGGCTTTTCACCCGGTTTTTCAGCCGGTTTTTCACGCGACGGTATCTGGATCGCAATATCGGACGGTAGTGGCTTGGGTTCCGAATCAAGCACCATCGGTAACACGATTACCACTGCAAGGACTAATGCGACGGCACCGACCAAACGACGCCGCGCACGTTTTTTTTCCGGCAGAACCGGGTCTTCTGGATCGTTGCTTTGATTATTACTGGTCTTGCGTTTTCTGTTGGCACGTAGTGCGCCGCTATCTTCCTCGGCGCGCGAATGGTAGGCGCTCTGCTCAGAGACAGGCTTTTGCTTATTTTTACCGAAGAAAGAGAAAAAACCCATGCGATATCGTTTTAATTTGAGAGTGCGCTAGTAAAGTAATGACTGATATGCACCGCATTGCAGCGCATATCGGTCAATGAAATCCAGATTTTCTGGCTTTCATGACACCGGCAACGGTCACAAAAGATCCAAAAACCACAATTCTATCATTCTCGCCCGCCCGACTCAGCGCATTTGCATAGGCTTGCGCAGGATTAGGAAACATTTGAATGGTAGATTCTGCACCGGCGGCCTCTTGCGCCACTACACCAACCTCTTGTAATTGCTGTTTTAATTGTTCTGCTGTCGCAGCGCGAGGGAGCGGCAGATCAGTGACGCACCAGTGATCAATCCTGCCTTTCAGCTGCGTAAGAATGCCGTGAATATCTTTGTCCTGCATGGCACCGAATATCCCGAACGTGTACGGGTGAAACCCCATATTATCGAGATTTTGTCCCAACGTGGCCGCCGCATGCGGGTTGTGCGCCACGTCCAGAACGACCAGCGGCTGCCCCGGCATTACCTGAAACCGCGCCGGCAATTCGACCGTCACCAGACCGGTACGTACTTCCTGTGCACTGACCGGCAACTGAAAGCGTAACGCTTCCAGAGCTGCCAAGGCCGCTGAAGCATTAAGTAGTTGATTAGCGCCACGCAGGCTGGGGTATCCCAAAGAATTGCGGCGCTGACTGCGTCCGCCGTAATTCCACTGTTGTTTATCGCCCGTATAGTTAAAGTCGCGTCCCAGCAACCATAAGTCAGCACCAATCGCATTAGCATGATCGATCAGCGATTGCGGCGGGACCGGGTCGCTGCAAATAGCGGTTTTACCTGCCCGAAAAATCCCAGCCTTCTCAAAGCCAATTTTTTCGCGTGTATCGCCCAGATAATCAGTGTGGTCGATGTCGATGCTGGTGACAATGGCGATATCCGCATCAATCACGTTGACGGCATCAAGGCGACCACCGAGACCCACCTCCAGAATCACGACTTCCAGATTGGCAGACGCCAGTAAATGCATGATCGCCAGCGTCGTAAATTCAAAATAGGTAAGAGAAATATCGCCGCGCTGTGCCTCGACGGCTTCAAAACTGGCGATGAGTTCCTCATCCGTGGCTGACACGCCATTCACTTGCGCGCGTTCGTTAAACTTTAAAAAATGCGGCTTGATGTACAGTCCGACTTTATACCCAGCGCGCAGCAGCATGGACTCTAGCATCGCGCAGGTTGAGCCTTTACCGTTGGTCCCCGCCACCATGATGACCGGGCAGGCAAACTGCAGGCCAAGACGCTGTTTAACCAGTTGAACCCGATCCACCCCCATGTCAATGGTTTTAAAATGACGCGACTCGAGTAACGCCAGCCAATTATCAAGTGGGGTGGGAGAACTTGCATCGACGGGTGTGTTCGACGTGATAGACATGGCATGCTCATTCAAAAAAAATAACCCGGACAGCAAGCAATGCGGGCTATAAGGGTTCAGGCAAAATCAGGACCTACGTTGCTGGCTCGCTAAAGCTCGCCTGCCTGGGCAGCGTCTGTAAGCCCGGTGCGAAAACGATTTTGCGTAAGTTTGAAACTTATCAAGCAAGCGTTTCTGCGGGTTGATTTTGTAATAAAGCCAGCAACCGCGCGATTTCTTCACGCATCTTGCGACGATCAACAATCATATCAACTGCGCCTTTGGTGACCAGAAATTCAGAACGCTGAAAGCCTTCCGGCAATTTCTCACGTACAGTATTTTCGATCACTCGCGGGCCGGCAAAGCCGATCAAGGCTTTTGGCTCCGCTATTACGACGTCACCCATAAACGCGAATGAAGCCGAAACCCCACCCATCGTCGGGTCAGTCAGGACACTGATAAATGGCAATTTTTTTTCTGAAAGCTTGGTCAGCATTGCAGTGGTTTTTGCCATTTGCAATAGAGACAACAAACCCTCTTGCATGCGGGCACCACCAGTTGCCGTGATGCAGATGAACGGTACCTTTTGTTCCAGCGCCGCTTGTGCGCCCCGGACAAAACGCTCACCCACGACAGACCCCATTGATCCGCCCATGAACTCGAACTCAAAACAGGCAACCACCACAGGGAGCGTCATGATGGCGCCGCCAAGCACAATCAGTGCGTCCGTCTCACCGGTGGCTTCCATCGCCGCCTTGAGGCGATCAGGGTATTTCTTGCTATCTTTAAACTTTAGCGTATCGATCGGTAATGTTTCCTGACCGATTTCATAACGACCGCCAGCATCCAGTAGCGCGTCAAGCCGATCGCGCGCGCGAATACGCAGGTGATGGCTACATTTTGGGCAAACATGGATATTGGATTCAAGATCGGTGCGGTAAAGCACTGCCTCACAGGACGGGCATTTTACCCAAAGTCCTTCAGGAATAGATTTGCGTGTCGCAGAATCGCTACGCTGAATCCGCGGCGGAAGTAGTTTTTCGAGCCAACTCATAGAGCGACCTCCCTCATATTTTTTTCTTGCCGAATTGTACCTTCAACCAAAAATCAGCGATAGTGAAACGATGATTGCAACGTTTGCATCGCTTATTGGCAAAAAAATACTTTTTACTTAGTTTTTGTATCGACCCTTGCGTGAAGCGATCCATCGACCAAATTCACCGACGTCTGCTCGCCAACGACTTTATTCGTCTAAAGCTCTACGTATACCACTGATAAAAGTTTGCACGGCCGCGACCGCATGCTCACGCGGTGTGGTCTCCAGTTCCTGAATAATGCGACTGCCGATGACAACTGCGTCCGCGACTTGCGCCACCGCTTTCGCTGTCGCAGCATCGCGAATCCCAAAACCGACGCCGATGGGTAACTTAACATGCTTACGTATTGCTTCAATCCGTTTAGTCACGTCAGCAATGTCGATATTTGCGGCGCCTGTGACACCCTTCAGTGACACATAATAAGCGAACCCACCACCGACATGGGCAACTTGTTTAATGCGCTCTTCAGTAGAAGTCGGAGCCAATAAAAAGATAGGATCCATACCGTTGATCCGCATCTTTTGTGCAAATTCTTCGCATTCTTCGGGCGGATAGTCCACCACAATCGTACCGTCAACGCCCGCTTCTTTTGCTGCGCTAATAAATGCATCCACGCCCATGCGTTCAAGCGGATTGGCGTATCCCATTAATACGACGGGTGTATGCGAATTAGTCTGACGAAACACGCGCACATAACCTAAAACGTCATGCAGGCTGACATTAAATTTAAGCGCGCGTTCACAGGCGCGCTGGATAACCGGGCCTTCCGCCATAGGATCAGAAAACGGCACGCCGAGTTCCAGAATATCAGCGCCGCCCGCTACCAATGCATGCATCAAAGGGACGGTAAGTTCTGGATCGGGATCGCCAGCAGTGATAAATGGGATCAGGCCTTTTTTATTATTCGCAGCCAGATCGGCCATCGTTGTTTGGATTCGTGACATGGTTTGTCTTTGTAAGGTGTTCTTGTGCTATTCATTGCGCTGGGCAAAAAATTATCAAAATTTGCGCAACAAGATAAACGGAAGGATTGCGCTAAACAGGTAAAGAAATATGGTCAAAATACGTGCCACCATCGCTATTATTTCAACAAAGAGGCGGCACGCAGCGGGCCACTACCAGTCAAAAATCTACCGGTAGCGCCAGATTCGTCATCGCGTCACGGCTTTAAACGCTCAGCCACGGTATGCATGTCCTTATCACCGCGACCAGAAAGGTTGGCTAGAATGATCTTATCTTTCGGCAAAGTTGCCGCAAGCTTGGCGGCGTAAGCCAGTGCATGGCTGGATTCTAACGCGGGGATAATTCCCTCAATAAGGCAGCAGGTATGAAACGCCTCCAGTGCCTCATCATCGGTAATCGTCCCGTAGGTTGCCCGCCCAGAATCTTTTAACCACGCGTGTTCCGGACCGACGCCAGGATAGTCCATTCCGGCCGATACCGAATGGGTCTCAATGACCTGACCATTTTCGTCCTGTAACAAGTAGGTGCGATTACCGTGCAACACGCCAGGTGAGCCAGCAGTCAGTGACGCTGAGTGCTTACCACTAGCCAAGCCCTCGCCCGCAGCTTCGACGCCGACCAGCTTCACGTCATGATGATTGATGTAGGGATAAAAAATACCCATCGCATTGGAGCCGCCACCGACGCAGGCCACGACGTAATCCGGTTGACGGCCTGTCATTTCCGGCATTTGGGTCAGACATTCTTCACCGATCACCGATTGAAAATTGCGCACCATCATCGGATAAGGATGCGGACCGGCGACTGTGCCAATGATGTAAAACGTATCTTCAACGTTGGTGACCCAATCACGCATCGCCTCGTTAAGCGCATCTTTCAACGTCTTGGAGCCGGACTCGACCGGGATCACAGTAGCCCCCAGCAGATTCATCCGATAAACGTTCTGCTTTTGGCGCTTGACGTCCTCGCTACCCATGTACACCACGCACTCCAGACCAAATCGTGCGCAAATTGTGGCGGTGGCAACACCATGCTGACCGGCACCGGTCTCCGCGATGACACGCGGCTTGCCCATGCGTTTTGCCAGCAATGCCTGACCGATAACATTGTTAATTTTGTGCGCGCCGGTGTGATTTAAATCTTCGCGCTTAAAGTAAATCTGCGCGCCGCCCATCTGCTCGGACCAGCGCTTGGCGTGATATATCGGACTTGGACGACCGACGAAGTGTTTTAGTTCGCTTTCAAATTCAGCGACAAATTCTGGTTGATATTGATAGTGTGCGTAGGCTTCGGTTAATTCCTTCAATGCCAGCGTCAGCGTTTCTGACACAAAACTTCCGCCATACATACCGAAGTGACCGCGGGCGTCGGGCAGGTTGTAATGGGCGCTTTGTTCCAAGTTGGCCGTGACCGGTGACTGACGCTCGGCATAATGCTCAAGCGGATTAAGTTCTTTCATGATAATTCTCTCTCAAATGGCTGGTTTATTGCTGATTAATTCCTGCTTGATTGCTGCGTCTGCTGAGTGACTGCTGCATGACTTTTGAGATGCATGGCATCCAGAATAAGCCTCACGTAAAGCAGCAAATGTTTCAGCAAAATAACTCGCAATCAATCAATAATTAATCAATAACTGCGTCCGCTCGGCGTACCGCTTCAATGAAGGCATGTATCTTTGCGGGGTCTTTGATGCCCTTTTCTTGTTCCACACCGCTGCTGATATCGACGGCAAAAGGGCGCACGCGTACCACCGCGTCAGTCACGTTTTGTACGCTCAAGCCACCACTTAAAACGACCTGAGGCGCGAGTTCTTCTGGAATGAGAGACCAATCAAAAACCTTTCCGCTACCACCGTAACCATCTACTAAGGTATCAAGCAACAAACCGGCGAAAAGCCGACTCCCTGATCGATAATCAAAATCGTATTCTATCAAATCGGCAGCAACCGTTGCGCTTCCTATGCGCATAGCGCGTAAAAAAGGACGATTTACCCTGGCCGCCGCTGCATTACAGTTAACTACCGTCTCATCGCCGTGAAATTGCAACAAAGACAATGGTGCAACAGCAACCGTGGACGCAACCTCTTCTTCCGTTGCATTAACGAACAATCCGACAGCGGAGACAAAAGGCGGTAACGTGGCGATCAACTCGGCAGCCCTTAGCGGCGTCACATAACGCGGACTCTTGGCATAAAAAACAAAGCCAATGGCGTCTGCTCCGGCTGCAACGGCGGCCGCCAGATCCTGCTCTCGAGTTAAGCCACAAATTTTGATACGCGTACGATGGTTCATAGTTGCCGATATAATAATATTACAGGGCACTAACGTTAGCTAAGCCCCTCCAAAATTCTTTATATTGCGATTGCCTCATCGGACGTTCGCTCTGTTACCGATGAACAAACTACAATAGGTAAAAGAATCATTGCGCCTGGATAGTTCGTCATCATTTTTGTGATGTGACACCATTCTGCTACTTATTTAAAGCCACGGTAAAATTTTACTGGTCTGCTGTGGCAGGTTCCATTTGGCGCTATAACTAACAGCCGCGAGATATAACCCGTCTGGCATAAATGTGGGCGCGGCACGACTTCGGTCTTTCTGCAGCAATAAATCGGCTATCCAATCGGGAGATTGTTTTCCGTTACCGACAAAAATCAACGAGCCGATCATGTTACGCACCATATGATGAAGAAAAGCGTTTGCACGTAAAGTAAACACCATTAGATCACCACTGCTTTCGATACTCACTTGATGCATGGTCCTGATCGGCGAGCGCGCCTGACATTCGATGGCCCGAAATGCAGAAAAGTCATGGGTGCCGACAAAATGCGCCGCCGCCTCTTGCATAAGCACCAGATTGAGAGGCCGAAAGGCCCACCCTACCTTATTCACCAACAATGGCGAGCGCACCGGATGGTTGTAAAGCAAATAATGGTACGTGCGCTCAGTTGCACTAAAACGCGCATGAAACTGCTGATCGCCATCCACGTGCGCGCTCACCTCAGCATGCGGTACCTCGCAAGCCCAGCGCACCGCAATTGATGCTGGTAAAAACGCATTTAGCCCACGCACCCAGGACGCCATATCGCGCGATAATGGCGTGTCAAAATGCACAACCTGCTCCAGCGCATGAACGCCCGCATCAGTGCGACCGGCACATATGGTCGATACCTTCCCTTGGGTGAATTTTTGCAAAGCTAGCTCCAACCTGTCCTGAACGGTTTTGCCGCTCGGCTGGGTTTGCCATCCTTGCCAGGGAGTGCCATCATATTGCACGCCGAGAACGATTCGCTTCAAATCAACTCCACAATTAAAAATTTTGCACACTGATGCTCAATGCTGAATGCTGAATGCTCCCATGCCGTACTTTAGTGTCAGCCAGGCCGAGGGCAGAAAATATTTTTGCCGCACATAACGAGCCATATACAAGGCAAGCCATGGGTGCTGAAACTGGTCTCATATGACGGAAGGAGATTTTACGGTTATGCAGGGGCTACAGAGCACTTTAATTCTGCATCCTCCAGGCACAGCGCCGATCACCTAGCAATATCTATGTTCAATATCTTTGTTGCATGCCAACGATCCATCCTGCTAAAGGCGCGATTGTACGCCAACGTGAGCAGTGTTCAACTTTCCCTAAAACACAAACGGACGCCAGCAAAACGCCTACGCCCGTCAGTTATTACCTACCGCGAACCATGCCTTTAAGCGGTAATTTACCCATCAAATAGTTCTAAACAATCTTTGCCATCAAAGTCTTTGCGGCCGCGACCTGCTCCGCATCACCACCTTTTAATACCTCTTCCAGCAATTCACGCGCGCCTTCGCTGTCGCCAATTTCTTGATAGGCTTCCGCAAGTTCAAGCTTGGTCGCCATCTCTGCATTAGGCACAGTAGATGCACCGAGTGGTCTGTGTGTGCCCTGCGCGGCTGGTATATGCGTTTCGGTAGTACCGCCGAGGTCAAACGTCATGCCAGCCAGCTCAAGCTCCAAAGGTGAAGCCGTCGGGATAGCCGGTGCAACCATAGGGGTCGGTGGTGGCGCTAATGCGGGGACTTTTGGTAGTCCAGCATGCTCCCCTGCTATTTGGAGTCCACCTGCTACGCCGGAATCGGCCGCTACCGTTGGCTTGTCACCGAGGTCAAAATCCAGCGCATCCATCATTGATTTTGCGTGCGCGGGGGTAGGAATCGCCGCAACCGGCAGTGACGTTGCAATACTGCCGTCCGCCTCGTCAAGGTCAAAGTCCAGATCTGGCCGACTATTTGCGGCTAACGGTTTGTGCGCCAGCTCTTCGGCGCTAAGCGGAGCAAATAATAGTGGCACCCCATCGTCTTCGTCTTTATGAATGCTACTTTGCGGCTTCAGCGGTTCGGTCAGCGCATGCAATGCATTAAAATCAAGCACGCTCATTACCTGCTTGGGCGCACTCTCTGGCAAAGGCTGTGCCACTACTGGCTCTGGCGAATGACCACTTGCATAGAGCGGATTGGCAGGATTGACGACCGCGCCTAAGGCAATCGCCTGAGCCCATTCATCACCCGCGCCGCTGGTCAGGCTAAATAGTTCACTTGCCACCATGTCGAATGCGCTTACGTCTTTACGCGTCGCGTATATTTCCAGCAATTTAACCCGAATGGCCAAGCGAACAGGCTGGCTGCGCAATGCTTCTTTTAATATGTCTTCCGCCTGCACGTCACGACCGTAAGCAATATACACATCGGCTTCTGCGACCGGGTCAACGTTGGTGTCAAGGTTGCTGACCAATGGGGCAAAGTTGGAGTCAAATACGCTGTTTTTTGTATCCGCGCTTTGTGCGCCCGTGGATGTAAATAAGGCGTTCGTTTTCAAACCCGATTTTGAAAATGGTGAACCGTCGCCAGCCAACAGGGCTGCTCGCTTGTTTTTACGATAGCGCGTAACGCCCAGTGCTGCCAACAGCAATGCCAGCAAGCCCGCCCCTGGCAAAACCAATGGATTATCCAAGAGGCCGCTAAAGAAGCCGGGCGCCGCGGTGGGCGCAGGCATATTACCGTCGGCTGACTTAGTCGCGGCTGCAGTGGCTATGACAGGCGCTTTGGGCGCAATGCCACTAACAGGCACTGTATCAATGGGTTGAACTGCGGGCAACGCCGGATCTGCTATGACCGAGCCACCATTCGGCACTGCCAAGACAACTGCGGGGGCCGGGGTTGCACTCGATGTAGTAGCCGAAGCTGGCGTCGATGTAGTGGAGGAAGGCGGCGTCGGTGCGGTAGCTGCAGCCTGCGTCGCTGCCGTCGGGCGCCCGGCATCCTGCGCCTTGCCCGTTGCTAATGCCTGCTTTTGCAGTTCGTCTATATTTTTTGTTTTTACATCCAGAACTTTTTGTAAATCGCTCACATTTTTCTCAAGCTCTTTAACCCGTGCATCGACTTCAATGCTTGCCTTTTCGCGCGCGACCTGCTCCTCTGTTGCAGCAACCGACTTTGCATCACCTTTGCCCGCGCCGCCAATGCCACCCGAGCGAGACAATTTCAGCTTATCTCTGGCATCGTTGACCGGGTTCGCTTGTTCTTCGACTTTTGCGGTAATCTTTCCCCCGCCGCTTTGTTTGGTCTCACTTGTATCGCGCGCCGCGCCCTCGGTCGCTTTACTGGCTAGCGCGTTACGATAGCCGTTAAAATCCCGGGACATTACCAAGACCATACTTTTAGCTTTGCTGCGACTGATCCCGTTCGCGGCACCCGCACTCGGAATTGTGAGGACCTGACCGCTACGCAAACGGTTAATATTTTTGTTGATAAATGCGCTCTCGTTACCGAGATACATCGCTACCAACATTTGATCGATTGACACGCCAGTTGGTAAATTAGCTGACGCGATGCGGTATAGCGTCTCGCCTTTTACCACTTCATGATTAACATCGCCCTTGCTGCCTGTTGCGGCCGTCGCGCCTGACGGTTGTGTAGCTAAGTTGTCGCTACGTCCAACTTTATCAGTTTTTTTTTCGGCATAGCGCGGAGTCGGCCGATCATTGCGCGCGCCAGCTAAAAAGGCGGTCGAACCGCGACCGGAACCAGTTGTTGCAGAGGGGGGCACTACCGGTGCAGATTCTGCGCGAATGGGCGTTGCGATTTGCGAACTTTGCGCCATGCGCACAGTGGCTGGGAAATTTCCTGGCGTACCGGCAGGATCGAGCAATACATTAAACTCTCTTACCACGCGCGTCTTGGTGCCGCCCAATTCCATTAAGACGGCCACAAACGGCTCATTGATGGGTTGCGTGGAAGTAACTCGCACAAATTTGCGCTTACCGCGTTGGTCGATTGAGAATTGCAGAGATAATAAAGCCGGATTGAAGTCGAGATTCGCCTGCTTATACGCATCAGCCGAAGCTAATTTCGCCACCAGTTGGGATTCTTCCTCCTTGGCGACAGAAGTTAATTCAATTTCCGCCCTTAGGGGCTGCCCCAAAGAAGATAAGACCGTTATTTTGCCGAAACCGGCAGCATGCGCGCCGGCTATCAAAACCATGGAAGAAATTACCACCGAAGTAACCGTCTTTACACTAGCGGATAATAACTTACTCGATGAATTCAAACGCTTGCTTGGTGGCATAGAGGACGTTCCGTTGACGGTAGTTGAAAGATAAATCTTGCGTTTATCAATGTTATTCCAAAAGTTTATAATTCGACTACGCGCATATTGCGCTCAGCAACTCATAAAAGGTAACGCGCGCTAAGATAGATAGTTGTTGGCTGAAAGTTGCGAATATAGCCGAAATTTACGGTCGAAAATGCGCTAATGCTTAAAGCGCACAAAGTAAGAAAGATAATCAATACAGACTGATCATTTGGTAAGAAAAGCAATATCAAATAAAATCAGTCAGTAGTGACTGATTATTTCAGCCACAAAGCCCCAATTACAAATCATCGACCACTGCAATCGATTTTGATTAACGTTCGAGGAGGCCGTGTAGTTTTATCCTTATATTATTACTTATCCAGAACAATCCGCAACATCCGGCGTAATGGCTCAGCCGCACCCCAGAGCAACTGGTCTCCGACTGTAAAGGCTGACAAGTAATCGCCGCCCATTTCGAGTTTACGCACGCGCCCGACAGGTATCGTCAAACTACCTGTAACGGCGGCGGGCGTCAAATCGCGCATGGATGCCTCGCGATTATTTTCGATCAACTTTACCCATTGATTATTGCTCGCGATGATGTCGTTTATTTCATCCAGCGGCACGTCTTTTTTAAGCTTGATAGTCAAAGCCTGAGAGTGACAACGCATCGCTCCGATACGGATACACAGACCATCGACCGGAATCGGCTTTTTACCAGTACTAAATCCTTCGCCACGACCAAGAATTTTATTGGTCTCTGCGCCTGCTTTCCATTCTTCTTTGGACTGACCATTGCCCAGGTCTTTATCGATCCACGGAATCAGATTACCGGCCAGTGGTGCGCCAAACTGCTTGGTTTCTTCAGCCGAAAAACTATGTTGTCGCGCCAGTACTTTACGGTCGATTTCCAGAATCGCCGCCGCCGGGTTATCCAGCAATGACTTGACCTCGGCATTAATCGCGCCGAATTGGGTGAGTAACTCACGCATATGCTGCGCGCCACCACCTGATGCAGCCTGATAGGTCATGGAGGTAATCCACTCTACCAAATCATGCTGAAACAGTCCGCCTAGTCCCATCATCATGCAAGAGACGGTGCAATTACCACCAACGTAGTTTTTGATGCCACGTGTCAGGCCGTCTTTAATCACATCCAGATTGACCGGGTCCAATACAATGATCGCATCATCCTTCATGCGCAAGGTCGAGGCTGCGTCAATCCAGTAGCCGTTCCATCCCGCCGCCCGCAGTTTTGGGAAAATTTCGCTGGTGTAGTCGCCGCCTTGACACGTAATAATGATCTCGCATTTTTTTAATGCTTCGATATCATTGGCATCTTTTAACGTTGTTTCGTTTTTTGCCAATGCGGGCGCAGTTCCGCCCGCATTTGAAGTTGAAAAAAATACTGGTTCAATATGGGCGAAATCGCCCTCTTCCTGCATCCGCTGCATCAAGACCGAACCAACCATGCCACGCCAACCGACTAAACCAACCAACTTCATTGTCATTCCCTATAACATGGCGAGGTATTCCCGCAACTTGGTTATTAATTATTAAAACTCATGCCACAGGCATCGGGGTGTGCGTTACTGACCGCTCAACGTTACGCCAACGCCTTTAATACCGCCTGGCCCATTTCACTGGTGCTGACCTTGGTCGTGCCAGATTCATGAATATCCGTGGTACGTAATCCCTGGCCGAGCACTTTTTTGACTGCCGTTTCGATACGATCAGCCTGCTCCGCTTTATTCAGCGAATAGCGCAACATCATCGCAGCCGAAAGAATGGTTGCCAACGGATTGGCTATGCCCTTACCGGCGATATCCGGTGCAGAACCATGCGACGGTTCATACAAGCCTTTATTGTTTGCATCTAATGATGCCGATGGCAACATGCCGATTGAGCCGGTCAACATCGCTGCAGCATCTGACAAAATGTCACCGAACATGTTACCGGTGACAATGACGTCGAATTTTTTTGGCGCGCGTACTAATTGCATTGCGGCGTTATCGACGTACATATGCTCCAATGCGACGTCAGGATATTCTTTATGCACATCTGTCACAATGTCGCGCCAGAACTGAAAAGTCTCAAGTACGTTGGCTTTATCAACGCTGGTCAAGCGCTTATCGCGCTTTTGAGCAGTTTGAAACGCTACATGGGCAATACGACGAATTTCTGTTTCGGCATAACGCATAGTATCAAAACCTTCACGCTCGCCTTTAAATGCGCCATCAGGCGCAGTGCGCACGCCGCGCGGCTGACCAAAATAAATATCACCTGTCAACTCACGGATGATCAAAATATCCAGCCCTGAGACAACCTCCGGCTTCAGGGTGGAAGCCCCTGCCAGCTCGGGATACAGAATCGCCGGACGCAGATTGGCAAACAGTCCCAGCTTCTTGCGCAAACCGAGAATAGCTTGCTCAGGACGCAACGAACGCTCCAATGCGTCATATTGGTAATCACCGACCGCACCGAACAGAATGGCGTCGGCTTCCTGCGCCAGCTTGAGTGTCGCATCGGGCAACGGATGACCGTGCGCTGCGTAACCGGCACCGCCAACGACCGCCGTTTCCATTTCAAATTTTTCACCGAGCGCGTTCAGGACATTCACCGCTTGCTCAATGATTTCGGGACCGATGCCGTCGCCGGGTAAAATTGCTATTTTCATGTTTTGTAAATAATAAAATTCAAAAGAAACTTCAAAGATTTCAAGGATGTATTAAATCTTAACCCGGCCTTGACGCGTCTTGTGAGAATTGATTAAGCGTCGCTATGCGGTCGGACGTAGATACATGATCGCTACAGAGACGACTGAATCGCAATATCGGGCGCTATCAACCATTATCGATGCGCCGACATCAACCGCACGCCTAAGCCGATTAAATCGTATTTGCCAGCCAAGGCTGTTCAAACAAATGACGATCTTCAAACGCATGAATTTTGTCCGCTTGACGCAATGTCAGTCCTATATCATCAAGACCATTCAGCAAGCAATATTTACGGAACTCGCCCACTTCAAATGGATAGCTGACACTACCATCGGAGGTTGCAACGATCTGCTTTTCCAGATCAATAATGAGACGAAAACCTGGGAATGCTTTCACTTCGTCAAACAATTGGTCGATTTGGGTTTCTGGCAAAACGATCGGCAACAAGCCATTTTTGTAGCAATTATTGAAGAAGATATCAGCAAAGCTCGGCGCGATTACTGCGCGGAATCCATATTGATCCAGCGCCCACGGTGCGTGCTCGCGGGAAGATCCACAACCAAAATTCTTGCGGGTCAACAAAATTGAAGCGCCTTGAAAGCGTGCCTGATTCAGCACAAAGTCAGGGTTAAGCGGACGTCTAGAGTTATCCATACCCGGCTCACCATGATCCAGATAACGCCACTCATCAAATAGATTCGGCCCAAATCCGGTACGCAGGATGGATTTCAAAAATTGCTTCGGTATGATGGCGTCAGTATCTACATTGGCGCGATCGAGCGGAGCCACCAAGCCATCTAGTACGGTAAATTTATTCATGACATTTATTCCAAAATTAAGCGCATAAGATCGGGCAAGGGCAAGGGCAACAGATAGCTGCGGCACACAGCACAACCCGAGACAATCAGGCAGCAACTGAACCAAATAATGGTCAGCTTGTACTACACGGCTACCTACCCTGTATCTTCTCGCCTACATGTTCAACATCTTTGCCGAAACCATGAAACGTATTGCATCCGACCATTAACGTCACCACGGCAGCAACGAGACATACATGGATAATTTTTTTCATATTTCTAAGTCTTAGATTCTAAGTAAAGGCTTTAACCTGCAAATGAAACGCATTGACGAATTAAGATATTTACCGATTAAAGCGACCGTATATCCACAAAATGGCCTGCGATACCCGCGGCCGCGGCCATGGCCGGACTGACCAGATGGGTGCGACCGCCATTGCCCTGGCGACCTTCAAAATTGCGGTTCGAGGTTGATGCGCAACGCTCGCCAGGCTCAAGACGATCCGCATTCATTGCCAGACACATCGAGCAGCCCGGTTCGCGCCATTCAAAACCGGCATCTCTAAATATTTTATCCAGACCTTCACGCTCAGCCTGCGCTTTTACCAGGCCGGATCCAGGTACGACCATTGCTAATTTCACATTGGAAGCCCGGAATTTACCGCGAACTACCACGGCGGCAGCACGCAAATCTTCAATGCGTGAATTTGTACACGATCCGATAAATACTTTATCGATCCGAATGTCTTCCATCAGAGTGTTAGGTTTCAGCGCCATGTAAGCCAGCGCTTTTTCCATACCATCGCGTTTGGTAGGATCCTTTTCTTTATCCGGGTCCGGTACGCGGCCATCAATCGGCACGACCATCTCAGGCGAGGTACCCCAAGTGACTTGCGGTTTGATTTCTGCAGCGTTAAGCGTGACAACCATGTCGAACCTGGCACCGACGTCCGAATGCAGCGTACGCCAATAACTGACAGCGCGCTCCCAGTGAGGACCTACCGGCGACAATGGACGCCCTTTAACATAGTTAATCGTCGTGTCGTCTACCGCAATCATACCGGCTCGCGCACCCGCTTCAATCGCCATGTTACAGACCGTCATACGGCCTTCCATCGACAACGAACGAATAGCAGAACCACCGAACTCAATAGCATATCCGGTTCCACCAGCAGTCCCGATTTGGCCGATCACCGCCAGCACCAGATCTTTTGCGGTGACGCCATCAGGAATCGCACCATCAATCTGGATCAGCATTGATTTAGATTTTTTGGTCAGCAACGTTTGAGTTGCCAATACGTGCTCAACTTCAGAGGTCCCGATGCCCTGCGCCAGACAACCGAACGCGCCATGCGTAGAAGTATGCGAATCGCCGCAAACCACCGTCATGCCCGGCAACGTAGCACCTTGTTCGGGTCCGATCACATGCACAATGCCTTGACGCAGGTCGTTCATCGCAAAGTAGGTCAGGCCGTATTCCTTGGCATTCGCATCCAACGTTTCAACCTGCAAACGCGATACAGGATCAACGATGCCGTGTGCCCGATCAGTAGTGGGAACGTTATGATCGGCAACCACCAGGTTGGCGGGTACCCGCCAAGGGGTGCGTCCAGCCAGCTTCAGGCCGTCAAATGCTTGAGGGCTTGTCACCTCATGCAGTAAGTGGCGATCGATGTATAAAATTGCCGTGCCATCCTGTTCGGCATGGACAACGTGGGATTCCCATAATTTATCGTAAAGCGTTTTTAGCATGATCAATCGCGTATCAAGACGCGTTAAACAGTGAGATTAGCCTCTGATTATGCCATAAATGCGACTATCAAATTCGGGTGAAAACATGGGGGAGCGTATAAAAACGACACGATCTTGACCATTCTGCGGACAATATGGGAGATTCGAAGGCTTCCCCATGGTTTCTACGCGGTGAGAACGTGCGATTGAGGGGGGTGTTAATTAATAAAAGACAACCTTTTATTTGACGCTGTAAAAATTCAATAGTTATAGAACTTACAGCGCCGTTTAAAAGACATTTTGGTATCCAGGTTGCGATTCAATCAGCAATCAAGGGAAGGAGAGGCGTTTTGTGTTCTTGTTCAGGTGGCGCGATATTGGTGAGGCCTACCTGAGAATTGAGCAAAAAAAGCTCAGCATCATTAGCGCAGGCGAGCTTTTGCATACCCATGCGCTTCTGATTGCTGATGGTTTTACCGCTGCGCCGAAAGTGATCCGCAATTGCCTGCACCGACATACCGCCCAGATATAGCCGCAATACCTCCAGCTCTTTTTTGGATAACAGTGCGATTTTATCGACGTCTGGACGCGTACTTTGTATCGCCAGCATAGCCGTCAGGCTGTTGCTTAAATATTTGTAGCCATCCGCGACACGGCTAATCGCTAGCGGTATTTCGTTCAGATCGCTGCCTTTATTAAGCAGTCCGTGCACGCCAAGCTGCACGATCTTGCTTAATAGTGCTGGATTGGTTAAAACAGTCAACACTATAAGCGCCACGTCAGGGAAACGACTTTTCAAGCGATCCAGCATTTCCAGACCATCACCATAAGCGCCGCCGGGCATAGCGTAGTCAGTCAACACCATGTCCACGCGCGCGCTGTTGAGCAATGCAAAAAGCTCGGTCGAATTGAGCGCTGTGCCGATCAGATTCACCTTAGGGTGGTCTTGTAAAATCGACTGAATTCCTAGTAGCACAACCGGATGATCATCGGCGATGACCAAATTGCGTTTTTGACCATGCATGCGGGTTTCCCATAAAATGTGCCGCTCTCGCTACATGCTGATGCTAGCAATGACGTTGACGAACATTCTATAGATTATATCGCGTTGTTACGCAGAAGAAACAAATGGCCCGCGCCAATAACCTCAGGTAAGGCCATTGGTACCAAAATCGTAATCATATTTCGATTTGTAGTCGTTTATCTTGTTGTCAAGTATGCTAGCGACCAATTTAGCGGTAATGCTAACGCTGTTCTGCGGCCGGGCCTGCCGGAGCAGAACGCCAGCCCCCCTTAATCCCTCGTCACTAGCGCAAGGCTAACGCGATTCTTGCGCACATACCGCTGGGGACGCTGGCTTGACGGTGCTCTTTTTTACAGTGAATATCCATTCCGCATATTGGGTTTTGCCTTCGAAATCCTTGCGTCCATTTGGAAAATTGCGCTGTTTAAATGGTTGCTGCGTACTTTTACTGTGGACGCCAATGATTCGGTCGCTTTCATTCTTCACAATTTCCCACCCACCATCGGCGATGTCGGTTATTTTTATAGGTGCCACACTTTCGGCGCTGCCTGCGCTATCACTCCCTGCCTTAGCGGTCGCACTGGACCACATCGGATCGATGAATATTTTCCGCAAATGCCGCATTACATGAAAATCGCGACGATCCTCCAGTAAAACATTTAAATTGGGTGGATAACAACCGCGCACTGGTCCGCTCTCGTAATAGCTCAAAATTGCGCTGGCGATCTGATCGCCATTGAATAGCAGATCGGCCTCTTTTTCCCTCGCCAGACGCACCGACAAATCGCCCGAAAGCTTAAAAGCCATGATGCTCATGACGGCAACGATAATCAGAACTGAGAGATAAGCAAAGCCGCGCTTCTTATCATGGTTATACGCCTGATATCGCTTACCATTGCGCATACGCCTCTCCTCCCAGCGAGGTGCCGGGTGCACCGCTTCGTACCTCCTGGATCAGCGCATCGTCATCAACCTCGGTGACCCACGAGTCACGGCGGCCGGTGACAGGATCTAGCGGTACTTCTTTTAAATAACGTCGACTTACAAGATCGTCCAGCGTTTGCGGTCCGGCCGCGAGATCTTGCCGATAGTTATCGATTGCTTCACGTAATCCGCGAATATTGTGTTGTAACACCACCTCTTTTGCACGTTCTGTCTGCTTGAAGTATTTAGGCGCTACCAAAGTCATTAACGTTGCAATGATCGCCATCACCACAAGTAATTCAATTAAGGTAAATCCTTTTTTACCATTGGTTGTATGGAATGCCATTCAGTCCCTCTTTAATATTGGTGGACGTAATATCAAAAACGTCCGCGCCAGACTGTGGCGCATCGTATGCACTGTCATAACTACGCAACTGCCAGGTATCCGCTGCAGGGGTGTCCGGGCAATTACAGGTCGGATCGCGCGGCATGCTGCGCAAAAACAAACGCTTTCCGCCGTTCAGATTATTTTTATCCGGTACGCCCGTCACCAACACCTCCAGATTGGGCGGATAGCCACTTTCGCCCATTGGCTTTGCAATATCGCCAACGTCGGATGCTTGCTTATAAGCATCGATTGCGCCGCGAATTGTGCGCAGTCCTTCGCGCAGCTGCTGCTCCTGACTACGCCGCGCCATCAACTCGGTCATTGGCAATAAAGCCCCTGCCAATGCTGCAAGAATTGCAAGCGACACCATTAGTTCAATCAGGGTAAAGCCGCGCATCCTTTCAAAAATCACAGCTGCGCTGCGTGTACCCGGTGCGCTCCTCAGCCGAAGCGCCATGTTCTCTCCTTTTGCGAGACCGTCAAGGCCGATTTAGCCCGAGGCGCACCTGTTCCGATTGCACCATTTCCATTAACGACCTCCACGTTCTTCAACTCGGTAAAATTAACAGACGTGGCTGGAACCTCAGGCATAGTCTTTGTGAATGCTACTGTCATCTGGCGGCTGATATCCATGCGGTTAGAACTCACTTTTTTTTCGGTAAGCGGCGGCGGTATCAGCGCTGGCGCGCCCTGCTCGGCAGGTGCATCAAGCGGTGGCAACTCCTCCAGTTCGTGCACTTCAGGTAAATCATGTACTGGAGCAGGCTCGATTTCACGCGGCATCACAGACGCTGCGCCTCCAGATGTCAAACGCGCGCCGTCTGTATTGCGAAGCACCAGACTGTCCTGACTGACCCGCGATTCGGTACCCGAAATAAAGGTTGTCACATGCGCACCCGGCAACTCAAGCTTGCGCTCAATGCGCGGGGTAATGACCAGAACCAGTTCCGATTTTGCTTTATTACTTTCGCGATTTCCAAATAAACGATCAAGCAATGGCATCTGGCTGACACCCGGCAAGCCGGTTTTGTTATCCATATCTTCGCGATTGATCAAACCGGCAAGTATTTGCGTTTCATTGTCCTTGGCCGTTAAAGTCGTCTTGGTCTTACGCTGATTGACGCGGTAATACTTAGCGCCCTTCGGCGAAATTTCGGGCGTGCCAAGGCTGGATACTGTCAGGTCAATGTCAACACTGATTTCGCCATCCAGACTGATCGTCGGCAACACATCAAATTTAAGCCCGACATCCAGCATTTCGACTTTTTCTGATGTTGCGCCGGAATCTGTCATCAAATTGGTGATAACGGGCACTTTTTGTCCGATCTCAATCTGTGCTTTTTTGCCGTTTTTCACACGTATTTTTGGATTTGCCAAAACCTCCATGTGCGTCGCTTTTTGCAACAGGTTTAAGGTCACACCTTTTTGCGCGCCTAAATTGACGAACACGTTATTTTTTGTCATGGCGGTGAGCAAATTAAGCGGAATATTATTAGACTGGTTGGCCCCAACTTCCCCGTTCGTGATACCGACGCCCACTGACTCAGGATATTTCACGCCTAACTGGAGGGCGTCCGAACTACTTACTTCAAGCACCTGTACGTCAAGCGTTACTTCGGCCTCGGGACGATCAAGCGCCTGGACCAGGCGACTTGCCAGTTCGAGCGTCTCCGGCGCGTCACGGACGACGATGGCATTGATTCGCTCGTCGATATACACGTCCCTGGTCTTCAGGGTCATCTTCAAGGCACCGCTGACTGCTTTTGCGCTGGCATGACTAAGAAAGAACGTTTTTACCGCCATGTCGCGATATTCTTTGTCTTTACTGGCGCTAGCTGGATAGATCAACAACGTATTATGATTCAGCACCTTTTTACGCAAGCGATTGGTTGCCAGCAAAAGATTAATCGCATCTTCTGCTGTAGTCTTTTTCGCGGAAATACTTGCAGTAGCCGTTTTGGACACGTCTGCATCAAAAATAAAATTAACGTTCGCCAGTTTTGAGATGTTCTCAAAAATATTGATCAGATTATGTGAACGGAACGACAGCGACACCGGTTTCTTCAACGACGCGTCCAGCGCCGGTGCCAATGTCTTGGCTTCGGCCACCCTGCGCATCAGAACGTCACGTATCTTTATGGCGTCCGACCAGCCGGGGCGCTCTTCCAGTACTTTCCAGATTATTTGCAGCGCATCCTCAGGGCGACTTTCCGCCAAAACATGCGCTTCAACCAAAAGCTCCTTCAAATGTCTGCGGTTGTCGATCTGGTCGATCGCCTGACGTGCGCGCATGTTGCCGCTATCGTATTTGAGTACAGATTCAAATCGCTCAAGCGCCGTCTTCTCATCATTGACTGCCAACGCTTGTTCGCCTTCCTGATAGTATTTCCCCACAAGTTTGTCGACTTGTTTATACATTGCGCCGTCAAGCCGCATATCGCCTGGATTGTCTTTTTTTGCTTCGCGCAAAACGTCAATGGCTTCTTCAAGATGCCCTTGATTCGCCAACTCTTCGGTATTCTGAACGGCACGAGGAACCGCGCAACCTGCAATGACTGAAACCGCAGCAGCCATTAAGAGACTTTTAGCGATACGGTGTTTTAATGTAGACATGATTAGTTCCCTGTTCCGCTCATTGCTCTGTCAATGTCGACTGACTGCGCAAGCTGTAACGGTAAATAAGTAAAAGTAATACGTTCGTTTTCGATTTTGTCGAGGCGGTAGTTTGGCACCAGTACATCGCCAACCTGCGGACTTTCCAACTTCCCGCATCCCTGACACAGAATGATGGTTTGCTCGCCTTTGGATAAGATGATTTTGCGTTGCGCCCCATCGACCCAGACCCCGCTAACCGTGAACGGGATAGGCGGTGCGCGAACAGGTTCCGGCGGCGGCTGGATTACTGCAGCACCGCCTGCGCCCATGCCTGCATCGGCATTGGCGACCGGCGCGATAATCGGAGGTCCTTGATAGGGAAATAAATTGCGCGACGCAAGCGCAGTGAGCTCGGGCAATCCATCATTTTTTGCGGAGCCAATGGCGCGCTGCGGCTTGACTTTAGGCGAACGCGTGTCGACATGGGGCGGATCTTCCTGCGCATCTTCGGTCAACATTGCATAACCGCAAGCGACAATGGTCAATGGTAAGAGTACCCGAAGGTAAAGTGGTATTTTCATTTGATCATCCCCTTGCCCGCTTTCATAGTCTCGGCCGTCATATCGACCGCGCCGGCCTGATTTACGTTGGCCCGTACCGGCTGCGCAGGCGGTTGCGCGGCGCCTTTTGCTGGGTCACGCACGGCAGCATTGTGCTGCCCGGCATCCTTCGGCATAGACAACCGCATCTCAATTGACAACATTTTTTCTGAAGGATTTTTTCTGGTCAATGAAAACGATTCCGCTTCAACACCGGGCATATTTGCCAGTTCATCCATCATCTGCCGGAACTGCGGATAACTCCCCACCGTAGGCAGCGTAATCAGCACGCGTCCTTCCGATTTAGCATCTTTCCCGCGCTGCATCTGCTGGTATTTCACTTCACGCGTATCCAGTTGATATTTTTTGGCCAAATCAAGAAGGTCTTGTTGTGCGACCGAAGCCATGGCCAGCGTCGCGGGAGCGCCGTTCGTCGTGTTCCTTAATTCTTTTGTACGCGCAGCCTGAAGCGTCGCATTTTGCGTCAATTGATTCTGTAGTCCGCTGATTGCCGGGCGCACAAAGGCGATATCGGCGGATACCGCCACGATAAGCAGCACGCCTACGCCTAAGCCGGGCAATCCCATTACGCCGGCGATCCGATACCATTCCCATTTGAGGCGCAGTGGCAAACGCTGTAGCACCGCTTGCGACATCAGGCTTGATTCTGGATGAGGCACCAATTTAGATGCCAGCTTAGATTCGCCCTGAGGTCCAAGCCGAGCCCCCGCCTGCGCTGCTGACCGGCGTCTCAACTGCGCTACCATGTGCGAAATCGATTGCGATATCGTTTGCGATATCTTTTTTAATTGAAAAGTCGGGACGTTCATTTCCACCCCAGTACCAGACTTGCGTCCAAGATCCAGCCATCCTTGATGACTTCATTTTGAGCATGGCGCTGCAAAAAAACTTCGTTCCCAAACTGTGACTTGAGGCGATCTACCAGACTAAATAGCGCGTCGCTCGATTTCGCGTTGACGTGTAACTGCATGCGGCCACGACCTAAATCGGTCTCGATCCGTAGCAAACTGATGTCGTCCGACATTGCGGCTTCAATCCGCTTAAGGACGGTAATTGCGGATTCCGTCGACGTATTTATCACAGACGTTCCTGCCAATTTAATGGCGCGCCGGTGGCTATCTACCTTGCTCTGCAAAGTAGCCAGCTGGCCGCTTTTGGCTTCCAGGCGATCGGTTTGCCGACTCATCACGCCAATATCCTGCAAAAGCACTAAACTGGCAGCAACGGTAATGATCAAAGCGACGACAATAAAAACAGGAAGAAACCGCTCTGTCGCAACGACCGGGTTAGTACTCCGCTTATAAAGAGACATTTTTACTCTCCTGCGTTATGCTGACATGTGTGCCAACTGTTTCAGCCCCAGCTAATATGCCTAGGTCAAGTTGGCTGCTCTGAGACTGACTAGCGCTAACGACGTAGTCGATCACGTGAATATCGGTCGGGAAATAATTTGCCATCATTGAGGCAGCCATCACAGCTTGTTCCGGTGTTTGCCCGGTGCCGGGTAACGCAAAGGCGTTTACCCACAGACGGTCCCGCCGGAACGCGAACTCGTAACCGTCCGAATGACGGACCACGTAAACAGCATCGGGGTGCGAAGAACCAGAATATGCTTTGATCGACTCTGTCAATACTGTGCTCAACCCTAACAACCGGATTGCGTTTTTTTTGCAGGCGCTCACGATCTCATCGACGATATCGCGCCGAATCGCGCTGGCAATTGCCGCGCAACCAAACCGCTCCTGTGCAATTTCACAATACCAATCTGCCCGTGCGATACCGTATTGCTGTTCCAGCATCGACTCTGCGTAAGCAATGCGATCGGCGGGCACAATAACCTCGTCCTGCCATGGTAAAATCATGTGGTGCACGTAGGGATATCCCACTGAAACCGCTATCGCGTCAAACAGTGACAACGAACCACGCGGCAGCTGAGCAAGAATGGCATCGAGCGTGGCGACGCGATCTGCGGCACTACCCGCCGTCGACAACATCGGAAACGGCTGCGCCTGAGCCATCGGGCTCCCCCCCGGCCGGACTGAACTTTCTGTGCCGATTACGGCAATATATTTATTCCATCGCAATGACACGCTGCACCTCTTGTAATGTAGTTTTTCCTTGCAGAACGGCGGACATCGCCACTTCGCTCATTGATACAAATCCTTCTGCCTTGGCGATTGCCTTCAGTTCACGCATAGGCACCTTCTGGATCACAGCGTCTTTGAAAGCTTCGCTACAACGCAGAATTTCCGCTAATGCGATGCGCCCGTGAAAACCAGTAAAGCGGCAGGCGTCGCAACCTGGCCCAGCCATCAAGTTGGCGTTCTGACCTGTAACGCCGGAATGCAGAGGATGCAAGCCTTCGGTCGGGGGCAGCGCACTTTCAGCAACCGGTACCGAGCATGTGGGGCAATTGCGTCGGACTAACCGCTGGGCCACGACGCCGTTGAGTGCTTCCAAAAGACTAGCGGGCTCAACTCCCATATAAAGAAACCGTTCCAGTACGCTAAACACGCCATTTGCATGGACCGAGGACAGCACCAGATGGCCTGTCAACGCGGCCTGCACGGCGATACCCGCAGTTTCTGTATCGCGGATTTCTCCCACCAGAATGATGTCGGGATCGTGCCGCAAAATGGATCGGAGACCTTTGGCAAACGTCAGGCCTTTCTTATCGTTGACCGGAATTTGTAGCACGCCGTGCAATTGATACTCCACCGGATCTTCGATCGTGATGAGCTTTTCTTCACCGCTGTTAAGTTCAGAAAGCGTCGCGTACAATGTCGTCGATTTTCCGCTCCCGGTCGGACCGGTGACCAGCACCATACCGTGTGGGATCTTGACCAGACTGCGAATCCGATCTAGCGTATGGATATCGAAACCTAAAGTTTCTAGTTTGATGGCCTGATTCTGGCTGGATTTGTCCAGCACGCGCAGCACCGCATCTTCACCATGAATACTCGGCATAACGGATACCCGAAAATCGATATTCCGAGACTGGATACAAGCCTTGAAACGTCCGTCCTGTGGGATACGCCGCTCGCCAATATCCATGCCGCCAAGTACTTTAATGCGTGAGATGGTCTGCTCGGCAAACTCGCTACCCTGTACTTCAGTGATCGCCTGCAAAACACCATCAATGCGATATTTAACGACCAGGCCGTCATCAACACTTTCCAGATGGATGTCGCTGGCACGCGATTGCAATGCATCAAAAAGTGTCGAATTGAGCAGTTTGACGACCGGGCTTTGATCCTGCGAAATCGTACTTAACGATATCTCCACAACGTCGTCGGTTTGTCGCTCAGATTTATCTTGCTGGAACTGATCGATCGCACGCTCCTGCGCCTCAATCAATTGAAGCCGTTGCGTCACCGCATCGGGGATCGTGATCGCCAGCATCGCTGCATGTTCACTAGCCAGCCGTTGGGTCCAGTTTCGCGACGGAATTGAATCGGGGCGCCCCATTACCAGATGGAGCACGCCGTCGACGCGTATCGGCAAAATCTGTTTTTCCAGTACGCGCGCCAAGGGCATAATGTCAAAGTCACAATCCGCCGCTAATACTATCTCGGCGGGGATCGCCACCAGACCCATCATGCCAGCGACCTTTTCGAGCATCTCTGGATGGGTATTTAATAGCTGAGAAATTCCTGGCTCGCCGCTATCCGCCATATAAGCAGATAACCACGCTGGCACATCTATATTGAGGTTATTGGTCATGAGACACTTCCTGCCAACTCAAAAATCGGCATATACAGTAAAAAGACAATAGTTCCGATCAGGCCGCCAACGATAAGCATCAGAATTGGCTCAAATATTTTGCTAAACATTTCGATGGCACGCGTTAGCGCTTCATCATGAAACTGCGCAATCCGCTCACACATTCCGGCCAGATCGCCACTTTTTTCACCGACTCGGAGTAACCGTGCTGCCACCGGGGTTGTTAGATTTGCTTCCACCAACGCGCCCGCCACCCCGCGCCCCTCCTCCACATGCCGAACCACTTGTTGAAGGTCTGCCTGACGGTCTGCCGGGAGCAACTTTCCGGTTAATTTCAGCGCATCAACGACTTGCATTCCGCCCAGCAACAACAAACCGAAAGTCCGGTAAAATCGTGCCAGTACAAACAAAACCCGCTGCTCATTGAGGCGTTTAATACTCCACACCATTTTCCATAAGGCGTTTTTGACCTTGGCTGTACGTAAAGCCATCACACTGGTAGCGACGACGCCGCCCAACGCAATTAATAGTTCCATCCCGTGTTCAGTGACCATCCCGGCCCACCACACCATTAACTGTGCAGTGCCATTGAGGTCTTTCATGCCGCTAAAGACCGTGGCAAAGCGCGGAATCACAAACACCACGAGAAAGCCCAGAATCAACGCGCCGACAGACACGACGATCAGTGGATACATCAGGGCGCTCCAGACTTTCTTTTTTAATCCGGCAATCTGCACTTCATAGTGATGAAACCGGCCCAGCGCCTGCGGTAACTGCCCGCTGTGTTCGGACGACGCGACACTGGCAATCAGTAGCGTCGGAAATATCTCGGACTGCTGCTCCATTGCTTGTGACAAAGGTTGGCCGCGGTATAAATATGTCAGCAGCCCGTCCAGTACTTCTTTATGTTCTTCATTGGCAGATTTTTCGGCCAGTGCCTCTATTGCTTCGACCAATGCCAGTCCGGCATCCAATAGCGCAATCAGTTCCTGAATAAACAGGGCAAGTAAAAATTTGCTGCGCTTTTTAGCGCGCTGCTTTACTTCTTTTATGCGTAATACCTGGCCCAGCTTGGCACATTGACTTGTCGCATCGTTGCCATCTTTAGCTTGCACAATATGGTGCTCAGCATGTCCATCTCGCAGGACCAGCACGTCGAACTGCTTCATCGGGCGCTCGTACTTAATTGCGGGATCGGGGTGAATTTCGCGGCCCCAATCCTGATTGGCCGGTTTTTCAAGACGCGATATTGTCCGGCGACCTTTTTAATATAGCGCCGCCTTGCTACTGTGCGGTTGGCGCCGATGCCAGCGTTATAGGCCCCAACCGCAGTCCAGTTGTACCCAACGCGACCGACAAACTCAGCCAATATCCACGCGCCAACCATCACCGAGGTGCATGGCTCCGTCATCAAGCGTTTCTCTGTGATACCGAATGCGGCCAATCGTGGGAAGTGCAGCTTATTAATTTGCATCAGGCCGACATCATGCGAACCGTCATTGTTAGTGTTGTAAGCGGCTACATTCATACCCGACTCAACATGCGCGATTGCCTGTAGCAAAAGCGGATCAATGTTGTAGCGTGCACCGGCTTCCTCCCAACAGGCAGCATGTGATGGGGCTACTGCCGCGATGCATAAAGTGAGGGCTATCGTTGATATGTTCATACGTTAGAAACCCCTCGTAATATCTTTATTTTTGCCGGAACCTCCGAGTTGACCATCAGCACCCAACGACAAAATTTCAACTTCGTGCGTTGCATTAGCATCGCGCGCCGGGTTATGCCAGACATACGCATGATCCCAGGGATCTTTTGGCACTTCATTGTTCAGGTAAGGGCCTTTCCAGTTATTTTCGCCAGCGGGCTGGACGATCAACGCTTCCAATCCTTGCTCTTCGGTTGGATACTCCCCAGTATCTATACGATATTGGCCCAGCACGTCGGCTAATGTTTTCATTTGCGACGCAGCGGCGCTCTCTTTTGCCTGCTCGATTTTTCCGAATAGTTTTGGACCGACATAGCCTGCCAGCAGTGCCGTGATCAACAGAACCACTAACAACTCAAGCAACGTAAAACCGCGTTGGAATTTGGATTTTAAATTCATCATATACATTTCCTTAATAAATCAGAGGCTGTTGAGCCGACGTAAATTTTTTGTTACCGTCACAAGGTCCCTAAGCTGCTGGACGATGATTCGGCAATAAACATTCCAGATATGGCTTAATGCAATTTTTGCTCAATCGCGGCTGCGGGAGCGTAACCACTAATGCGCGTTCCATCATCAAAGATAAGGACTGGCGTTCCCCGAATATCAAAGCTGCGTCCGAGGTCCAGCAACTCTTGTAGTCGGGATGAGCAAAGTGGATTCCTGGCCGGAGATTTACCTTGCAGCATCCAGTCGCCCCACGCTGCGGATGGATCCGGTGCGCAAAGAACATCGCTCGCTTTATCACGTGAAGATGCTGATAAAAAAGGAAAAATAAAAGTATGAACGGTCAAATTTTTGATCTTGGCAAGCTCAGCCTCGACGCGCTTGCAATAGCTACAGTTGGGATCGGAAAAAACTGCAATTTGACGCTTGCCGGTGCCCTGAATGCGTGTAACCGATTTCTCCATCGGTAGACGGTTCCAGAGGTTTTTATCTGCGCTTTTGACATCATTTAGTGCCACGGTCTGACGAGAAAAAGCGCCGCGAATATTTTTAAATAATTGGTAGTGCTCTGCAGCTGGTGCCGGTTCACCGCTATCGTATTGGCTATCTGTCAACGAAGCAAAAGTACCCAAACGCTGCGCATCATCTGGCTGCAAACCGGCGGCAATATTCGATGCCATTGCGAGGGGGGCAGATACCAGAAGAGAAAACGCTACGGCGGTCATGATGATATTTTTATGCATGGTGGAAGGCTCCTGATGAGATGAGCAACTTTCTGAACTGGCTGATACGCCGGATCTCTTGGCTCGAATTAAATGGATAACGAAGTTTCACAGGGAAAGTGATTCTGGGAAATGGGATTTATCCCAAAGTACGCATCAATTTGGGATGCCATGCACGCCCGTTCAGCCCTATTTTTTTTAAAACGTGAGTCGCACCATTTCGTTAGCCGCTGGTGCGCCTGCAGCGCAATAGGCGTTGTTGGATCAATCAATAAAGTGATAACAGGAAGGCTTCTACCCGAATGGCGCGCAGCCTCATCGATAGTAAATCTGCGACCAGCCTGGACTGCAGTGTTCCGTACATGCCCGTCAAGCATTCGATCATCGGCATTGCTCCGTGGCCCCGCGCTCCTCATCAATGGCTTCAATTCATCGCTGGGGTTCGGCTGAGGTGAGCAATCTATCTCAATAATCCCATGCGCTTGAGGAAGAATAAAAGCGACGAGTATGACGGGGCTCCCGGCGACGCTTGCATCAGCGACCGAGAAAATTTGTTCGATAATTTTGACAATCCAATTGTTTCACCGAGTCTTCAAAATAATTTTCTCGTACAAAAATATGCAAGAGGATAGTAAATATCGGAACAAAAAACAATGAGAATTATCTAAATTTTCCTAAGAATATTCTGTACTTACAAGACTATTCTTAGACCGCCATAGGAGAAAAAATAAGACGCTATAAAAAACCCCATAAATGCCTTATAAAAAAATAAAAATGTGCACACTTTCTATAAAAAAAAATTATAAATCCTATCGGACTGGCTCTAGATATAGCTAATTGAGACTACAGACAAATCTGTAGAAAAACCAGATACCAAGAATTATCTGTAGTGAATATAGATTTATCTCTGTGATTTATAGGATTTATCTAGTTACATTGAGCGCAGTAACTAGTCAGAATGTGTCTCATCATTCGAATCGAATTTACTAAAAATTCGTACTCATCAAGCGTCATAGATGTGTGCCGATCTCGCGTATCAGGACGTACCATAATTTACGTTCCGCCACGTAAGCAAAGCGTGAATCCCATGATAAAGCGGAATAATATTTGAAACAGCATTGCAGTATCCAGAGCCTTTGGCGTGAGACGCTGGAATCGATGAAACGCCGTGACTATAATTTTCTTATTATTTTTGTCACCTTATTTTTGGCCTCGACACTTTTAAATCCTGACCAACTGTGAATACCGATGTGAGACCTGAGCAGCAACATCGCTGCCGGAAAAACATGATCGCAGGTGGACTACCAACTATCCATTACACTATGAAAAATCGTTTCAAACTCACTCCGTTAGCAGTTGTTCTGAGCGTTCTCTTTCTCAATAATGTTCAGGCACAAGCGATTGCTTCTACCGCGCCATCAGAACACCCGCTTATCGCGCAACAAAGCGCGCCTCTGCCAGAGGTCGTCGTGACTGCACCTCAAATGTCCGCGCCGTTGACAGTGGTCACCGATCCAAAAGCACCACGACAACCGGTTCCTGCGCATGACGGTGCCGATTACCTTAAAACAATTCCAGGTTTTTCGATAGTTCGCAAGGGCGGCACCGATGGTGATCCCGTCCTGCGCGGCATGGCCGGATCGCGTTTGAATATCGCGACCGATGGACAACAGATTTTGGGCGGCTGCGGCGGTCGCATGGACCCACCAACTGCGTACATATTCCCTGCGGAATACGACACCATCACCGTCATCAAAGGGCCGCAAACTGTACTTTACGGTCCCGGCAGTTCTGCCGGAACGGTACTTTTCGAGCGCAGCACCTTACGTGCCGCGCCCGGTCTGAAGATGAACACGAGTATTATGGCAGGCAGCTTCGGTCGACAAGATGAGGTCGCCAGCGCACGATATAGCTTGTCCGATTTTTACGCTGAGGCTGGTGCCACGCGCTCACATTCCGACGATTATCGCGATGGAAACGGCAACTCTGTGCACTCTTCCTACACACGCTGGAGCAGTCGCGCAGCATTCGGCTGGACTCCTGACGACAACACCTTGCTTGAGCTTTCTGTTGCGAAAAGCGACGGACACGCCGCCTACGCAGACCGTGGCATGGATGGCGCACGTTTTGCACGCTCCAATCTCGGACTGAAATTTCAAAAGCGTAACATCTCGCCAGTAGTGAAAAAAATTGAGGCTCAGATTTATCGCAATTACATCGATCACGTAATGGATAATTACAGTCTGCGTACACCGCCGCCGAAGAGCATGTTCATGGCGAGCAATCCTGATCGCACCACTGAAGGTGGGCGCGCTGCGATTACCTTGAATCTGACGGACACGACGCAACTGATCACAGGTTTCGATATGCAAAGCAACACCCATACTTCGCGCATGGGCATGGGAATGAACGCCAGCGAAGCCTCCTATCAAAATAAGCCTCGCGTGACTAATGCACACTTCTCAAACGTCGGCATATTTGGTGAATTGACGCAACATCTGGGCGAAAAAGAAAACAGCCGAATCATTTCAGGTCTGCGGACTGACTTTTGGCATGCCTCTGACGAGCGTAAAGCGACTGCCATCGCTGGCAACACCACGCGTCGTAACGCTACGCTAGGCAGCGGATTCTCGCGCTATGAGTACGATCTTGCAGCGGTTCCGATGACGGTCTATGCGGGTCTGGGCGTCGCCCAACGCTTCCCCGATTATTGGGAGCTGATTTCAAAGGAAAGCGCTACCAGTAATAGCGCGTTCGGCACCAAACCAGAAAAAACCACACAACTGGATATCGGCGCGCTATATCAAGCCGGTCCCTGGAGCGTGACCGCGTCCGGCTTTTACAGCCGGGTACAAGACTTTATCCTGATTCAGTCGAATGTGAGTAAAGGTTCAAGGTCCGGCATTTCCATCGCCCGCAATGTCGCGGCGACCACCTGGGGCGGAGAAGTCGGTGCGGCTTATGCGTTAAATCAACTATGGAAACTCGACGGTTCCGTTAACTATGTACGCGGTAACAATCGCACTGACAATACGCCGTTGGCGCAAATGCCACCGCTGGAAAGCAAGTTCGGACTGACCTTCGATAATCAAACGTTTTCTCTGGCATCCATGGTTCGCTCCGTGGCAGCACAAAAACGTTTCGACCTCAACAAAGGCAATATCGCAGGACAAGATCTGGGTGCCAGTTCCGGGTTCACGATTTTCTCAGTGAATGCCGGATGGAAGCCGCGTAAAGACGTACTTGTCTCCGCCGGGATCGACAATCTGACCAACAAAACCTACGCAGAACATCTGAGCCGCCGTGGCGCAGCATTACCCGGCTATGATCAGACTTCGCGTATCAATGAGCCAGGCCGCACGTTGTGGGTTAAGGCGCAGTTTGAATTGAAGTAAGGCGGATGCTTGTGTTTTTTTGATATATCAGCGGCGTAGTAAATCGCTTTCAAAGGTGACGACATTGTCGTCACCTTTTTTGCTTTTTTCGCTATTATTACGTGATATCAGTTAGTAGCTGTATTGACTACCGCGCTACAGACCGATACTCCGCTGTTGAACCCGACTAAGTGCATCGTAGACCTGCGCACTCTGGCGGACTGGCTCGCCCCCGGAGCCTTGCACATTTTCTGCCAATGATTACCTAGATTATCGAGGTCATACGCGACGTTATTACCTGCACCATCAGTGGCAGCAATCAACCGATGCGCGCCGTCGTACACATAATTAATCGCATCACCGCCGGGTAGGGACTTGCGCAACAATAGCCCTGCACCGTCATATTCATAGCTAGTCACCTCCTGCGCGCCATTGGTCGTTACGGTCTTCGCGCTTAACCATCCGCGCAGCGTATAGGCCAACAGCGTCGTCTGTCCGTTGGAAGTCTGCAATGTCCCTGCGCGACCGTTAGCGTCATAATTGGACAGCGTGGTAACGCGGCCCGCCGGACTGGTCGCCTACGTCAGGTTACCCGCGTCATCGCAGGCATAACGCGGAACCTCGGCACGCGGACCGGTGACGGCCGACCTTTGTCCTAACGTATTATAAGTATAGGCCCACGTTTGCGCTTTACCGACCGTGGCACCCGAGAAGTTTTGCGCGCCAGCAGCATCGGTAGTGGCCTGGTAAGCCTTGGTTATTACGTTACCGAAGTCATCGTAGGTCAGCGTAATAATACGATGTGGCTCAGCGATCCTGATCGGCTGTCTAAACACAGGATGCCATTCGGTGGTCGTCGTGCGGGCCTGCGCTGTGCCGGATGACGCCACTAGAGCTTTCCAAAAAAATAAAAACTTCATTCCTCCATAAGAATTATTTCAAAACGCCTTCGTCAAGAAGCGCATCACTTTCTGAAAACACCTAAGACGTGAGTAAAACCGATGACCACGAACTCTGGGGTACATGCAGAAAATTCTTAATCTCTTAAGCGTTTTTCTGAGACAAACAGCGCGCTTGTCAGGTGTTAAGACTTCGTCTAAAACTGCACAATGATGCTCATCAACAGTAACGAAGCGGTGCCATCTTGGTGGCTGCAAAGATACTCACTGAGATTTCTGGTTCATGCAGATTGCACGAATTTTTTAATGCTTTTTCATCCATTAACAAAGGCTCTATTCAATGTCTACTTCAGCGTCAACAAATAAATTCTTTAAACTATCGCTTGGTCTCACACTAGTACTAGGTTCGGTAGTCGCTCAACAAGCTACTGCGCATGGCTATGTCGATTCTCCAAAGAGCCGTTCGCTGGCTTGCTACGAAGGTATCAACTCCAATTGCCGCGCTCCTTACGAGCCGCAAGGCGTTGAATTCGGTGGTGGTGGCGGCGCGTTCGGCGTACTACCTCCTGGTAACGAAGCGTTTCCGGTTGGTGGCCCTAAAGATGGCGACATTGCTGCCGGTGGCCTCACAAGTAAGTACGGCAACCTGAACACGCAAACCGCGGATCGTTGGACTAAAACCAAAGTCAGCACAGGCAAAAATACATTCAGATGGCATTACACGGCAGCGCATCAAACAGCATATTGGCAATTCTTTATTACCAAGAAGGGCTGGAACCCAAATATGCCTTTGTCACGCAGCTCGTTTGAGTCGACACCAATCGGCCAAGAAATTCATAACGGTACTAACGCGGACAGCAAGCTCGGCGGCATGAAATCAACGCATACCCTTAATATTCCTGCTGATCGTAGCGGATACAACGTTATTTTGGCGACATGGAAAACTTCCGATACTTCTGCAGCGTTTTATCAAGTCATTGACGTAGATGTTCAAAACGGTGTAATTGCTGTTCCTTCGAAATGGTCAAAAATTGGTTCGATCCAACCAAGCCAGACAGATCTGAAAGCTGACTCAGTCGTTACTGCGCGCGTTATGGTGGGTGGTGCAGAAGATGTTTCCAAGCAAACTGTATTGACTATCCAAAGCGATGAAGATGGTAAAAGTTCGCAATGGCCGCATAAGTTGGCCACTAAAATCAACGCTGAAGACTTCGGTTACAAGGCCGGCCTGTTGAACAAAAATGATGAAGTTAAGCCAGCCTACGGCCTTAACAATGCGTACGTTCAAAAAGACAGTAAAGTGTCTGGTCTGATCATCGACATTCAACGCGCATCGCCTGCATTCTCGATGGATATTACTGGTCTGAATTCGACCTATAAAATCCAGGACGGCAAAGTAACGCTACATTTTAACGTTAACGCGATTGGTGATTCTAGCCATGTGCAAAATATCGTTTATAACGCACAACGCGAAGAAGTTGCCCGTGGCGAAGCCGATGTTAACGACGGTACAGAGCATTTTTCTATTGACGTGAATAAAGCAGTTGCCGGCAATTATGATCTGGTTACTGTTGCTAAAGCTAAATCGGGCAAAGTCATTCAGAAAACTTCGAGCTTTAAGATGATGGGCGAAGATATCTCGATTCCTGATGATCCGATTGATGTCGTACCACCAGTGAACGACAAGTATGATTTCACCTATCCTAACGGTATTGATTCGTACACTTTCGGAACACGTGTACTGCAACCGAAGGATGGCAGTATCTACCAATGTAAGCCACTGCCGCACGGCTTCTGGTGCAAACAGGGTGCATATGCACCGGGCGGCATCTATTCAAGCGAAGCATGGACCAAGGTCAGCAACTAAATAGTTGATCATCGTTTTCTTTCAACTCAGCTGGCGTCAGATTTTGCAGTATTGACGTCAGACCGACTTGCGCCAAAACACCTCGATTCGAGGTGTTTTTTTTCGCCCGAAACAAGTAGAAATTTTTTCGTCTTAGCACAGCAACGCGGCTATTCATCTTTTTGGGATATATCCCATTCTAAACATTGGCGGTTAAGAATATTCTGTATATCAACCGGCCAGGACCCGTCCTTCTCGTTACGTAACTATTGTTTTTGATAGCGGCGTCACATTCGACGAAGATGTTCTGGCGACAATCTGAATGAATGGAGATTATATGCCGTTGAATATTATTATCGTTGAAGATTCCACTTTGGTCCGCAAGGGCATGGTTTCAATGGTCAGCAATATGTCACTACAAAACGTAACGCATCCGATGTCTGCGGACGAAAAAATGCCTTATCGCGTCGTCGCAGATGTGGCTTCGTCCAAAGATTTGCTGATAGCGCTAAAGGAACATAACCCCGATATGCTGATACTGGATTACTCGTTGCAATCCGACGGGGAGGAGACCCATCCGCTACATACGCTCGATGGACAAAATCTGATCCGACATATCCGCAAGACATACAGCACAAACATGCTGGTTGTATCACTGCACCATTCTCCCGTGATCATTCGCGCGGCGTTGGAAGCAGGGGCAAACGGTTACATAAGTAAAAATGCCAATGAAGAAGTATTAAGTCAGGCAATCCAGGCGGTAATGAAAGGCGACACATTTGTCGAGCATAACTTACTAAAAAATATGCTCAACCGCAGTCCGGAAAGCGCAGTCATCAGTCCAAAAGAAATAGAAGTATTGCGCTTGATAGGAAAAGGCAGTCGTCTGACCGATATCGCGCAACGCATGAGCCTCAGCATTAAAACTGTCAGCGCACACAAGCTGCGTGCAATGGAGAAATTACGTATCCGTAACGACTCTGAACTGTACCGCGTAATTACCGGAATGGCGCTTTGACGACAAACATTTCTTACAGTCATTGCCGATCTCATGACCTGTCCCACACCAATCACAAATACATTAATTTATAAGGTTTTTATGACTACTATAACTCCCGATATCGCCACCCTGCTAAAGCAGCCGACCCGCTACGACCTCCTTACGCGAGGCCTGCATTGGTTCGCCGCGGGCATTATCAGCTATACGATGATCGCCGGTTACTCACTCCAATTTTTGATAGACACGCCTTACTTCCATTTTTTCTCAGTCCTGAATATGTCGCTTGGCACCTTGGTAATTCCAGTTACCATCGCGCGCTATTTATGGAAATTCTTTCGACCGTCGGTCCCTTACCCGGCAGATCTCTCACGCCCTAAAAAAAACCTGGCACATTTTGCACATGAAATGTTCTACCTCGTAATTTTTATCATGTTGATCAGTGGCGTCTTGATGCTGACCCACGGATTCACATTTTTCTGGTTAATCGATATTCCACATCCGCTGGATAACCCTGAAGTCAATGCATTCTTTTTTGAAGTACATCGTATAGCCTGTGCCGCTGTGGCCCTGACGCTCGGCTTGCATGTTGCAGCGGTAGTGAAGCATCAGATTATAGATAAGCGGAATATTCTTGGACGCATGCTCTGAGCGAATACGCAATCTCATCAGGCATTAGTCGTCGTCCGGATCAATATCCAATCGAATCTGCACCAGCATGGTCTGCAATATAGGCGCTAAACGGAATGCTTCTTCGGGCCATTCATACTCTGCGCTTTCTTCTATGGCGCGGCAGAGAGCTGTTGCGGGGCGCATATCCAGTGCCGCCATACCGCCGTGAATGCGATGCGCGACCTCACCCAGATAGGTGAGGTCTGCCCGGGTAATAGCAGCCACCAGAAGAGCAATGTCTTCTGAAATGCCTGCCACAGCGGCACGTAACATTCCTGGCTGCCACATTTGCGATGCGATTGCAGAGGCTTCTGCAATCGCTTTTTCTCGATCAGGCGCATCATCCTGAAACTGATTGCCAGAAATGGTATCGCGCAAGATACCTGGCGCTTCTATGCGTGATCCAATGTGCCGGTCGAGCAGCTTTTCCAAGTCCTCCATCGTGAACGGTTTAATCATATAACCATTCATACCAGCCGCCAAACCGCGCTCCCGCTCACCCGTTAATGCGCTCGCCGTCACCGCCACGATGGGGCAGGTCACGGCACGAGCACGCAACGCCAATGATAATTCATAGCCATTCATCAAGGGCATGTGCAGGTCGCTCAAAATCAAATCAAATTGCAGTCCATCCTTGATCAGTTGCAGGGCTTGAGCAGCGCTGCCAGCGGCTGTAATTTCGCATCCCAGATAGCCCAATTGTTTTTCGAGCAGCAGTCGGTTAATAGCCTGATCATCCACGATCAGAACATGCGCGTTGATTGCGCGGCGATTTCCTTGTAGTGCATCCTGAGCCGGTTCTGCAATATAAATTTTGCGACCGGCGACCATCAGGATCGCATCGACAATACCCGGCCCTGACAAAGGATTGGCGTAGCCTATGTCGTGCTTAAGAAAGGCGCTATAGGACGAGGACAGGTCGAGAAATACGCTGCCGTCACCGGCGGTAAACGGTTGCCTCTCCGTCGCAAACGGGATCGAAGACTCCGTCAGGTTAATGTCTATTCTTGCGTAATGCCCCGCTCTGTCAGATACATCGTCGCCAGTCGCGATCACCCTGCCGCCCTTAGAGGCTAACAACACGCTCAGGTGGGCTGCAAACTCCGCATCGCCCTTATCAATGTTGATCACAAACTTCAAACCACGCAGCGTATCGTCCATAACTGCCACTATTTTTGATGAGATAAGAGGGATGCTTACCACGAAAGTGGTCCCTGTTCCAGGTATCGAGTCAACGCTAATCACCCCGCCCATGGCGGCGACATATTTTTTGCAGATAAAAAGGCCGAGACCGGTACCAGGGAATTGCTGACGGGTCGCGACACCGCTAGCTTGTCCAAATGGTTGAAAAATCCGCTCCATGTCTTCTTCAAGTATTCCCGGACCGGTGTCACGGATCGAAAGAGCGATCCGTAGTGCGCCATGGTCTGATTTATCTGTTGCGCTGGCGGAGTCTCTTTCACCCCCTGCGGCGATGTCGGATGATAGCAGTATGCCTGTCACTACCACTTTTCCTGAAGGAGTAAATTTGACCGCATTATTGATAAGGTTATTTAAAACCTGGATTAATTTAAGCGCATCACCGTACCATATGCCGTTCAGGGCCGGGTCCATCAGGCACACTAACTCTAGATTTTTTAATAGTGCACGTGACCAAAATCCCTGCACTACCGATTCTACTTCTTTGGTTAAATCGAACGGATGGCTGTCGATCTCAACAGCTTCGGTCTCACCCTTCGTAAAGTCGAGCGCATCATTCAGTATATCCTTCAGCGTACGCGCGGAACCGTCCATAGTGTGAGATAACTGGCGCTGGCCTGCATCCAGTCGGGTTTTCGCCATGAGTTCAATTGACGCCAGCATACCGTATAAAGGCGTTCGGATCTCGTGGCTGATGGTGGCCAGGAACAGACTTTTGGAAGCACTTGTCGATTCGGCAAAGCGTTTGGCCTCCGCCAGCGCCTGCTCTGTGCGTTTGTGGTCGGTCATATCGCTGAGCACGCAAATCAATACGGACTCGCCGTCATGCATCGCAGAGGCAATCCCGATTTGGTAAAAATGGCCGCTCTCAATATCTTCCACATGCAGCACGTCCTGAGGACTTTGCTGCGTATGCAGTAACAGCAAAGACCATGCTTTCGCAGAAAGGACCTGCTCCGGGGTATCGATCAGTCGCCAGCGTTCCAGAGGGATAAATTGTGCATTCTGTATGATCACGCCGCAGTCACTGGCGCGCAAAACGGCAAGCCCGACCGGCGACGTCTCAACCACGGTGCGATTGAAATTTTCGCTATCCGCTAAGCGCTTTTGCTGCCGCGCTGCCGGCCCGATCACAGCAAGATTGATTTGGCGCGTGCCTAATAAAACACTTAGCACGGCTAGAAGGTAAATCAATATGCCCGCACCGATCGGCACAGTCTTATCCTGCAATAACGTCCACAACCTGACCGCGTACACCACACGCCACTCAATGTTCGGGACCGCATAGCTGACTTGCAGCATCGCGTCTCGGGGCCGAAACTGTAGAGAACTTCGGTGATATTTGTATTCCTGTTCAGAGTCCAGATTGCGGTAAAAAGTTACCTCCTCGGCGGTCGGCACACGACCGTCGATTAACATTAATCGGCCGGTATAAGCATAAATCAGCACTAGCCCGGCCCTTTGGTAGAAGGCATTGCCGGTAATCCGTGTTCTGGCTAATACGGTGTCCGGCGACATATCGGTCGCAACGTAACCAATGACAACACCAGCACGATTACGAAACGGAATGAAGCAAGTGAACACAGTACGCCCGGTAAAGGGATCAGTCATCGCCTTGGTCCAATACACGCCATCGGCATTTTGAGCATCGGGATAGTCACGCAAAATCCGTTCGAATTCATGACGCTTCTGCGCCGAGAACGCAGCATTTCTGTGTGCGTCCGGTTGAGGGACTGCCAAATCGGGTGATTGCTGGGTAAACACGATCAGCGAGCCATCAGCATTCGACAGAATCGACTGATCGCTTCTGGCTCGATAGCCCCAGAACCCTTTTTGAAAGTCAGCCAGGCGACGCCCAAGCCCCAACCATTCTTGTTGCAGCTTTTCCTGCGCGCCAGCGGCAACCGCCAGGTCCCCCACCGCAGGGCCGTTACGAAGGACCCAGAATTCTTCATTGAGCTGGGCGGCCTCCCCTGCAGACGGCAGCAAAACATGTTTGTCCTGCGTTTCTTTACAACGCGATGCCATCGCACAAATATAATCAGGCGCTAACTCCGCAAATCGCCCAATAAAATATTCCTGTCGGGTTATCTGCCGCAGCAAATCGGCATAATTCTCATGCGCCCATTCACTGCGATCCCATAACATAAATAGCAGAAGAAAACCAATATATAGTGCAAGCAATAAAGTTAGTAAAGCAACAATTAAGTAAGTTCGCGCATGCAGAAAGCGGCGCGAAATCGTCGTTATACCTTCTGCTACATCCGAATGGCTCATAGACATCCTTACCTCACTTTTACACAAGGCGTACTCTCACCCCCATTGTTGGGAGCATAACATTACCCGCAGGAAAATCTCTAAACTAAGAATTCTCTTAACCATTTACAGATAAGTCTGTAGTGAAAATAGATTTGTCTTAGTTCATTTACGATTTTTAACTGAGATAATTCTATTTGCTCAAAAAGGAACTTGGCCCATCAAAAGGGCCATGTACGCGTCCGCCATTTTTGTACAAAAAAAGTAAGGAGAGCAACATGGCAGAAACCGAACAGCAATTAGAAAACCCGCTTTTAAGTCAAATGTGCGACATTATTGTTGCGGACGATCACCCTATTCTTTTGCATGGAATTGAAAAAATATTAGCAACTACTAAGAGTCTGAGAATCGTCGCGACCGCGCAAACGGTCACCGAGATATTCCGGGTGCTTGATTTATATCCATGCGAAATTCTGATTTGCGACTACTCCTTCTATGGTGATGATCTGCCAGACGGTTTGCCGATGATCAAAAGAATCCGGACTCTCTATCCCCATATCAAAATAATTATTCTTTCAGCGCGCGACGATCTGGGCACCGCCCGCAATACGCTTGAATGTGGCGTCTACGGATTTGTGCGTAAAAATAGCGATATGCGCAACGTGATTAATGCTGTGCAAGAGGTCAGGTCGGGCAATAAATTTACTGACACCGCTACCACCCAGGACATGTTAAAAAATCTTCTCTCGCTGGGCAGAAATGAGCGCTCGCCTTCCGAGGGACGCGTCTCGTTTACGCCTAAAGAAATCGAAACTATTCGTTTGCTGCAGCGCGGCCTGACGTTGACGGAAATCGCCGAATTAACCAATCGCAGCGTCAAGACCGTGAGTGCACATAAACAATTGCTGATGAAAAAACTCGGCACCAGAAGCAATCTTGAATTTTTTCATACGCTGAGTAACGAGCAATTGATGGCTGCTATCACTGCACAATGATCAGACCGGGCGCGAACAAACCTTTCTCCACGCTGTACACACCACTGCATCGCTCTAACGGCAACAGCCCGGTCCAGCTTTTAGGCCGATACCATCGATGGATTATCTATGGCGGTGCCACGTTAGTGACGGTAGCTGTACTTCTGGCCGCTGTGATCGCCATGGCCTTGTATGCCGAAAATTTCATTCATGCGCAACGCCTGTTATTTGACGCAGAACAACGCCAGGTAGAAATCAAAGTACTTTCTGCCAATTCCAAGATGCGCCAGACCATCGTCCGCCAGCAATTCCTGCGCGTGCACCGCGGAACAGATATGGCACCGCAATCGACCACAACGCTGGCTGCGCGACATCCCCGCACCCACAGGCACGATACAGTCGGACATAAAAACCTTGAAAAGTCGATTGAGAACGCAACCGTCAATGCGTCGGTCAACGCTGCAATAAACGCCATCAATGACCCCGATACTATTTCTACTGAGTCTTATGTGACCACGATCCTGGACGCCACGAGTCGCCCATCAGCATTAGAAGCCTTGTTGACGCAATTTTATGATGTCGTCCCCAGCGCCGTGATGAATACCTCGCCCGCGGAACAAGGAACTACCATCATGCTCTATGATAAAAATCTGACATTTCTGGGTATGCATATGCCGCAGGCTGAAAAGCCCCATTTGCTCCAGAAAAAAAATCGGGCGGCAACGCGCGCTGCCATCGCTAAGGCAGTTGCGCCAATCGAACACGCGTTACAATCTATACCGCTGGAACAATTACGCGCTGGCAAAACGGTGTGGCTGGCACCCTATGTGGACGCCCTGACCGACACCTTAATGTTAAGTCGCGCCGCCGTGGTTTTTCACGGCAAACAGCCTTTCTCGGTTCTGGTTATCAGCGTCCCTGCAGAGCAGTTCAGCCAACATTTTCTATCACAGCCGCTTTCACACGGTTTTGCCGTAATTACCGCCGCTGGTCGGGTACTGTCAGGCAAGCTGATTAATCATATTTCGACTGCTGCGGTGCTACACCACCAAGATCGGGAGGAAACCTCAAAAACCTATACCAGTTCCCTTAATAGCTTATTTTCCGGCGACGCCACGTTGATTGCATTAAGCCATCCAATCGGCGCAACCGGATGGACGATGGTGTATACATTTGACTGGGCCATGTTATGGGAGGCTTTGCACAGCGAAATCCTTTTTGCGATGGCGGTCGCATTGACGCTCTGTACAATCCTGTGGACGATTGTCATATTATTCAATCGCCTGATATTTATTCCGGTCATGCGGGAGGCGCTACGTGTCCACGATAGCGAAGCGTTTTCGCGGGCGATGATGGGCGTTGCACCACTCGGATTTTTTGTATTGAGCTATCCGACCGGCGCACTTATGCTTGACAATGAGCAAGCCCGTGCAGTCGGCAATCAGGATTACAACTCGCCTGATCTGGCATCGTTTCACCAAAGACTTATGGCATGTTATAAAAATCTGGGAGCAGCCATCGAGGCCGATCAGACGCTCGCCCACGCTGTGCTGGAGTTGTGCGGTGAAGACGGCGATTACACCTATGCGCTGGCCGCGTTTACCCGTACGCGATATTTGCACAATGATGTATTGTTATGCTGCCTAAGCGATATCACAGTTCAAAAACGCGCTGAACGCACGCTTGTACAGGCAAAAACAGACGCAGATGAGGCGAACAAAGCAAAATCGATGTTTCTTGCGTTAATCAGTCATGAGATACGCACGCCTTTGCACGGGGCTGCAGGCCATCTTGAGCTGTTGGAGATGGCTACTTTACCGGACGCCGAACATGAACTGGTACAGACCATCCGCGGGTCGTTTGACTCACTTTTGAGAATCATCAATGACATACTCGACATATCGAGAATAGAGGCCGGACAGTTAGCGCTGAATAACGCACCGTTCAATTTGCATGAAGTCGTGACTTGCTGCACGCATTTATGGACCCCGGCGCTTGACGCCAAGTCTGTTGCCTTTATTTGCCGCACGGCGCCAAACGTTCCCACCTATTTGCTTGGCGACGCTGGTCGAATCAAGCAGATATTAAATAACTTACTATCAAATGCGGTTAAATTCACCCATCAGGGCAGCATCGTTCTGGATATTTCAGGAAGCCCAAAAAATGGCGGATATGTACTCCAGATCGGCATACGCGATTCTGGAATCGGTATTTCCCAGCACGATCAAAAACGCTTATTCACCCCGTTTAGCCAAGCTAACGCCAGCATCGCGGGTGAGTTCGGCGGCACTGGGCTGGGATTGTCCCTATGCAAACAACTTATTGATGCCATGCACGGCAGAATTAATATCGAAAGCACCTATGGATCTGGCACCATCGTGATGGTCACGCTTTTGCTTTGTCATACAGAGACGGATCGGATTACGCCTGCGATCAAACGCGCAATTCGAGATACGTCACCAACCAAAGCCCGCCCACTAACCGATCTGATTAGTAACGTATCCCCAGTCTCAGCGCCGTTCCAGCAATTGCATTCTCTTACCGACTGGCTGGCTGCCGCCAACCGCTTACGGGTGCTGGTCGTCGAAGACGATCTGGTCAGCAGTAAACTAATGGAAAAACAATTATTGGCACTAGGATGCATCCATGTCGATTTCGTCAATAACGGGATGGAGGCGCTGGAACGTGCCACTTCGCGCCAAGGCGACTTCGCCTATGATCTGATATTGACCGATATGAGCCTGCCCCAAATGAGTGGCCAAGAATTGGTGTTATCGCTACGCCAGATCGGGTTATCGACCCCTATTATCGTCATCTCGGCTAGCGTGTCGAATAGCCAGACCACGGCGATTCTACCTGAGATTGATGCTTTTCTAATCAAGCCGGTTTCCTTAAACAAACTCAAGGCGGCGTTGGCCCCCTATGTGTTGGCCGCAACAACGCACGACCAAAAACTTATGCCGGCTCTTTATCTATCACCTGATGCAGCAGCCGAATCCACCTTCGATACAACCGGTGCGAGGCGCTGGCCCGTTGTAGATGCCGACATTGCTATTATTTTTTTAGATACTTACCGCGACGATTTACGCTCACTATTGCAAGCGTACCAGGTCGAAGATGTGGCAATTCTGAGCGCACGGCTGCATCGCCTCAAAGGCGCGCTATTAGTCATACAAGAAGATGCTCTCGCGCAACACGTCGAGCGATTATGCCATGCCATTTTTAGCAACGGATGCAATCCGAACCGAGAAGATTTACGCCTGTTCGTTAAAGGGTTGCTTTTCGTGGTTCGCCATTTGCGGGTAGCTTTACTGGCCGATCCTGGGGTGACCAAACCTATAACCTGATCACGGCGAACGTTGAATTGAATGGCGGAAGGCAGCAAGAGTCGAACTTACGAGAGGACGGCTGACGCCCCCTACCGGGTTTGAAGCCCGGCCGCACCACCGGATGCGTGTGCCTTCCAAGGGAATCGGCTTGCGACATGGGATAGTACTGCTTAATGGAAAACTGCGCGACCAAAATCAAGTCAGCCACCTCTATTCCGTCGTATCGTGTGGCTAATCTGACGCCCTGTTAACTGTCGCTTGCCCACAGGCCCGCAGAACGCAAAATATGTGCATCTTTAAAGCGTCGGGTATAACCTACTCTATCAAAAAACTCCAATAACTGGATTGCACGTTTACGACCGAGACTGCTTGCATCTCGAAATGCAGCCGCGCTCACCGGATGTCGGGTAGTAGCCAAAGAAACTATGCGACCGTTAGCCCCGTCTTCGTTCCCTGTGCCCAGTTCACCGGTATCGTTTTTTGAATTTTCCTGGCGTGCAACGACGTCATCTGTACCTTCCGCAAGTTTAGCAATCATGCGCGACAGCTCCTCAATACGGGACGGATGATAGAACAAATCCGGCACGACTTGACTGGCTTGCCCGCGTTTGGCGCATTTGCAGAGCAAATCTCGCACGACGGTTTCACTCACGTCACACAGGCGTGCCAAATCGCGTACCCAGGGCGGATTGAATCCGGCTGCGTGGATTGCGCCTAGCATACGTGCAGCGAGGGCCTGTTCATCGGCGCCCAGTTCCACGGTATGCTCGGATAGATGCACCCAGGGGCCCTGGCGGATGATCAATGCCGAATCACATAAGAAAGTCAGTAGCGCGCGCCACAGGGGCTCATCAAGCGCTGGCTCGACGATACGTCTGAGACGTCCGGTTTGCGGGCCGATATCATCCGGCGCACTTGCATGAAAATCCCGTAGAGCATCGATAGTACGGCCAGCGAGGGAACCCCATGCGACGTCCGACATCAGCAATGCATCGCCATCCCGAAGAGGAATAATATGCGTCTCGTTTGGTAATCCCAGCCGTTCTTGCGACACCTGCGACAACCGGACCAGCGTAGACCGGGACAGGCCAAGGGGACTGCAGTCCAGAAGCGCAGCGCTGTCACCGGATAGGATAAAAGCCGCAAGGGCGTCGCGCCACACATCGCTGGCAGCGCTTCGCCGTTTATAGGCAGGGCCGAATGGATTGAGCACCTGCCCGCCGCCGATAGTGCGCGACGCTTGCGCGTTCCGGATCACAAAGCGATCGCCTGGCACCGCATGCACCGGCTCGTTAAATACAAGTTGTACCCTAGTCCGCTGTCCGGGTTTCAACAGCTCGCCTTCGAGTAACACGACATGCGCAGTGCGATGCGTCGCACCCAGATGTACATGCACCGGCGACCATGATTTGAGAATCAGGCCAGCGTCGCCCAGCAAGCGCAAGTCCACATCAATCCGCTCTGAGCATTCTGCGAGTGCCGGAGATAAAATCCAGTCGCCCCGATTAATCTGTTCGCGCGCAATACCGACGAGATTCAACGCCAATCGTTGACCCGCATGACCACTGGTGGCAGGACGATTTTGCGCATGAATACTGCGCACGCGCACCCGTTCACCGCCCGGGACCAGCATAAGCGTGTCGTCTACACACACGCGTCCCGCCAATGCCGTTCCAGCCACTATAGTGCCATGTCCAGCCAACGTGAAGACACGATCTATCGCAAGGCGAAACAGGTGCGTCTCTGGTTGAATACGCTTGGTTAGCGTGGCATCGGCAACCGTCGCAGAAGTAATTGCCGAGTCACCGTGGTTATCACTGTTACAGTCGTTACCATTGTTACCATTGTTACCATTGTTACCATTGTTACCATTGTTACCATTGTTACCATTGTTACCATTGTTACCATTGTCATCGCTTTTGCCATTATTGGTACAGCCAGCAAAATGCGTAAGATACGCAAGCAGTGCGGCAACGCCTACATCGCCGGGGATATGTGCCCGCGTGCGAAATATCGGTACGCCGACGAATACGGTGGGCGCCAGTAACGCATTAATATCGTTTTCGACCACAACGATGCGATCACTATCCACCCGATCAATTTTGGTCAGTGCGACGGCAGCACGGGTAATGCCTAGTAACTCCAGTATTGCAAGATGCTCCCGGGTTTGCGGCATGATACCGTCATCGGCAGCAATTACCAGTAATGCAAAATCGATTCCACTGGCGCCGGCGGCCATCGTATGGATCAATTTTTCGTGGCCCGGGACGTCGATCAAACCTAGTATTTCCCCATTGGGTAAAGGCAAATAAGCGTAGCCAAGTTCGATAGAAATACCGCGCTCTTTTTCTTCCTTGAGGCGATCAGTATCCACGCCCGTCAAAGCGCGCGTTAAAGTAGTTTTGCCGTGATCAATGTGTCCTGCAGTGCCGACAATCATGAAGATAATTTATTTAGCTGTGCAATGAATTGGGCTTCATCAGCATTTTCCAGGCAGCGCAGATCCAGCCACAGTGCGTCGTTAGCGATGCGTCCGACTACCGGACGCGGCAACTCACGCAGCATCTTTTCTATTCGACCGAGGCCGCGGCCATGCCGGGATTTACCACTCGTGCGTAACGTCAGCCCATAACTAGGCAACAAGTCTACCGGCAAGGCGCCACTGCCGATTTGACTAAACATTGGCTCCGCGGAAATGACATATGCCGACCCGAGCACTTGTTGCAATACTGGCAAGATCCGCTCTGCCTGCAAACGCATTGCCGACTGATGCCGGGTGAGCAAACGCAATGTGGTCAAACGTTCCGGCAGAAATTCCGGACTACGATATAACGCTAAAACCGGTTCAAGGGCAGCCAGCGTAAGCTTACCCACACGGAGCGCGCGTTTTAACGGATGGCGCTTTATTTTCTTGATCAGATCGGCCCGACCGACGATCAGACCAGCCTGCGGTCCGCCTAATAATTTGTCACCGCTGAAGGTCACCAGGTCGGCGCCTGCTTCAATGGTCTCGCGCACCGTGGTCTCGTGCGGCAATCCGTATTGCGTAAGGTCAACCAACGTCCCGCTGCCTAAATCGACGACGGTTGGTACACCATGGGTGCGGCTGAGTTGTGCCAGTTGGTCAATCTCAACGCTTTTCGTGAATCCCTGCACTACATAATTACTGCAGTGAATTTTCATCAGCAATGCGCTACGCGGGCCGATGGCCTCTGCATAGTCGGACAAATGGGTGCGGTTGGTAGTACCGACTTCGCGCAATTTCGCTCCTGCCCGCAACATCACATCCGGGATGCGAAACCCACCGCCGATTTCAACCAACTCGCCACGAGACACGATCACCTCGCGGCGCGGTGCCAGCGCGCTAATCATCAATAGCACGGCGGCAGCATTGTTATTGACAACGGTCGCCGCTTCAGCGCCTGTCAGTTCACATAACAGGTCTTCCACCAGATCGTCGCGATCACCGCGTTTGCCGGTCGACAAATCGAACTCAAGATTCATCGGAGAGGTCAACGCGGCAACCACTGCCTTTATCGCGACGTCCGGCAACAAGGCTCTGCCAAGATTGGTGTGCAACACGGTGCCAGTAAGGTTGAACACCTGTTTTAAAGATGAAACCGCAGCGGTTGCCAGACGCTGAGTCAGAACCGCATTGAGACCAGCGATCCCGGGCAAACCGTCGCCATTAACCATAGCTGAGCCGATAACAGCGCCATCGGCGGAATTAGGCGCCTCGACCTTCCCGGCCAACATTTCTGCACGCAATTCACCGAGCAATGTTCGTAGTGCCGCCAATGTTTGCGTTCGTCCATATTCTGCGATTAACGGTGCGCTCGATGGATCGGAGAGAACCCGCTCGACTGAAGGCAAACGTATCGAAAAAACGGCATCGCGTTCCACCGCTGATTGCGGTTCGGTCATTCGGCGGCGCTAAACCAGAGTAACGGATTCATACTGGCGCGGGTATATCCGGCCTCGGTAACCAGTACGTCAAGCGTCAGGCTTGCCAAGTCATCCGCTAGCGGTTCCACCTCGTAGTCGTGCTCCTGATTCACAATTTTTCGATAATTATGGCAGTCATCACAAGTCTCGGCGCGGATCACTTTTTGTGGATCATTCGCTTTGTTAAGTTTGTTCGATAGCGGCTTGGCGGCGCTATTAGCGTCACTGTCTGACGCAGCAATCTCTTCATCGCTACGATTGTCCACACCCTGATAGGCGATGTTGGCATTTTTCTCGCAATATGAACACTTAACCCGCACCATGTGCCACTCACTCGCGCACAATTCACAATGCAGATAACGATAGCCCTGCGACTGACCACCAATGCGCACAACGCTTGCGACCGGATGTGAACCGCAAACCGGGCACAAGGTAGCTGCCTCCAGAACAGGCACATCTTTAAGCAACAATTTGCTGGCACGATGCGTCCAAAGTACCTGCAGCGCGGCGGCAACAAAAGGTGCCTGGGCGGCATCGAGGGTTTCTGTCCGCTGGGCCAGCACGTCATCCGCTAGTGCATTCAGCGCATTTTTATCGAGCGCATGTAGCGCGGCAAGTACCGGAACCAATTGCGGACGCTCCGCCGCAGTCGGCACCAGAAACGTGAGCAGTCGGTCAAAAATAGTGGGCCATATTGCAGGCCGTTCGCGCGTTACAGGCAGTGGTGGCATTGCGTACTGGCGCGCCCTATCCAGCGCATTCTGATCAGGTAATTCTGCGTCGGCGTCTGTCAGGGATTCAAACACCGCATCCTGCGCGTCCACCAATTCAGCCATCAGGTCCAGATAACCGCTCAATTCAGGACTAACCGGCGTCCCTAAAACTTCACCGGCTGCTAACTTGCGCAGCCGCGCTGCGCGTGCTCCAAATACGCCATCCGCTGGTGGTAACCGCAGACGGGGAATGGTAGTGTGATCAAGCGACTCAATTTCTCCGCGTTCCAAAATTCGCTGCACTAAAACTTCCTTTACATGACTTGTTCGGACAACAACCTCGGGCCGTTTACACGGCACCGAGGCGAATTTACACACTGTTTTGTCATTGCATTAGCGTTGTATTGCATCCGCAACACATGAGCAAGGCTGCATTATTTCTTTTTAACAACATCATTAAACCAGCGTGGATGATGTTTTCTGGCCCAGCCATAGGTCACGCTGCCACGTACCATTGCGCCCATTGATCCTTTAATCCAGAGACCTGCATAGATATGAATAATAATACCCATGATCAGTACAAATGCGCAAATAGCATGTAACAAGGCTGCCGCCCGTATCAGCGGGATAGGAAAATAAAACGCAAAATACGCCCGCCAAATGACAAAACCTGACAGCAATAGCCCGAGCATGCAAATAATCAATGTGAAGAATAATAGTTTCTGACCGGCGTTGTAGCGACCAACCGGCGGCAATTTTTCTTCGCGATTGGCGAGAACGTCGTCAATCTGTTTTAACCATTGAACATCGCCCGGTTCCAGCAGGTTGTGATGCCAGAAGCGCAATACCAAAAAAGCGAACGATACAAACATCACCACCCCGGCAAAAGGATGGAGAATCCGCGTCCATTGCCCGCCACCAAACAGCGCCGCCAGCCAGGACATTGAAGGATGGAATAGCGCCAGCCCCGATAACGCCAGTAGAACAAACGTTATCGCGGTGACCCAGTGGTTACTCCGTTCGTTAGGCGTGTAACGCAGGATCAGTGGCGTCGGCAACTCCAGCGCTGTGTGCTCGGCATGCGCAATATACCCCGGCTGCCCGGGTGTTGTTTCCGGTTTCATTTTGGGATTCATGTCACCTCCCCGCGCTGCTCTTCCTTAATTTTAAGCGCAGCTTCCTGCGCCTCGCGCTGCTCTTCCTTAATTCTAAGCGCAGCTTCCTGCGCCTCGCGCTCCTCTTCTGCACTCACTTCGGACGGTCCGACCCGCGTGTAATGGAAGAACCCAGACAAGGCCGCTAACGCCATCCCGGCCACCGCCAATGGCTTGGCGATCCCTTTCCATACCGACACCATCGGACTAATGCGGGGGTTATTGGGCAGGCCATGATACAGAGACGGCTGATCGGCATGATGCAACACATACATCACATGCGTGCCGCCCACCCCTGGTGGATCGTACAATCCCGCCTTATCGAACCCACGCGACTTGAGATCAACAATACGCTCTTCTGCATGCTGCTTCATGTCCTCTTTGGTGCCAAACACAATCGCCCCGGTCGGACAGGTTTTTACGCATGCCGGTTCTTGTCCGACGGCAACACGGTCTGAACATAATGTGCATTTGTAGGCACGGTTATCCTGTTTGGATATCCTCGGAACGTCAAAAGGACAACCGGCGATACAATAACCACAACCGATGCAGTTTTCCTGATGGAAATCAACAATACCGTTGGTGTATTGCACGATGGCGCCGGGTGCCGGGCAGGCTTTAAGGCAACCCGGATCCTCGCAATGCATGCAGCCGTCTTTACGAATCAGCCACTCAAGGTTCTTTTCCTGATTCTCGTACTCCGAGAACCGCATCACCGTCCACGACTTATCGGTCAGGTCACGCGGATTGTCGTAAGTACCGGCGGTATCGCCAATCTCATCCCGTATATCGTTCCACTCCATGCAGGCGGTTTGACAGGCTTTGCAACCGATGCATTTGGAGACATCAATCAGTTTGGCGACGGTTCCGGTAGACGGTTCCCTCACCGAAGGCGGCTGGACCGTCGTTGCCGACAGTCGCCGGATATCAAGTGATTGCATTGACATCGTTATTCCCCTCTTTCAGAACACATTAGGTGGTTGATCATGCTTTTTCCACCTTCACCAGGAACGATTTAAATTCCGGTGTCTGAGAGTTCGCGTCGCCTACCGAAGGCGTAAGGGTATTTATCAGATAGCCGGGCTTTGCAAGACCCGTGAAACCCCAGTGAATCGGGAGTCCGACTGTATGCATTTTTTTACCTTCAATCATCAATGACTTAATCCGTTTGGTCACGACCGCTTTGGCAATGATATGACCGCGCTTGGAACTGACACGCACGCGCTCACCCGCTACAACACCGACTTCTTTGGCTAGCTCCTCGCCTATTTCAACGAATTGCTCAGGCTGAACAATGGCGTTCAACTTGGCATGCTTGGTCCAGTAGTGGAAATGCTCGGTTAATCGATAGCTGGTTGCTATATGCGGAAAATCCTCATGCTTACCAAATTGCGCGCGGTCCTGCGGAAATACCCGTGCCGCTGGATTACTGGTGGCAAGCGGATTTTTAGGGTGCATCGGGTTATAACCGAGCGGATTTTCAAATGGTTCATAATGTTCCGGGAACGGACCTTCCGCCATCGCACCGCGGGCAAAGAAGCGCGCGACGCCCTCGCCTAACATGATGAACGGACCCATTCCGTTTTCCGGCGGTTCGTCCGCTTTAAAGTCGGGAATGTCCGGGCCGTTCCAGGTCGTTCCGTTCCAGGCTATGAGCTTACGTTTGGGGTCGAACGGTTTACCTTTGACATCGCACGAGGCACGGTTGTATAACACCCTGCGATTTAAGGGCCAGGCCCACGCCCAGTTCAGCGTCTGACCAATACCAGTTGGGTCGGTGTTATCACGCCGCCCCATTTGGTTACCGGCCTGCGTCCACGCACCGCAAAATATCCAGCAACCGCTCGTCGTCGATCCGTCGTCACGCAACATGGAAAATGAAGACAATTGCTCGCCTTTTTTTGCCAAAAGCTTGGTCGCATCTTTGGGATCGTAAAGATCGACTAATGCCTTGCCGTTAAATTCCTTGGCCAGCTCTTCCGGCGTCGGGCTTTCGGAATTGGCATAGTTCCAGGTCAAATTAACGATAGGGTCGGGAAACTTGCCACCGTCGCGCTTATACATGGTGCGCATACGCAAGAAGATGCCGGACATGATATCCAGATCGCTGCGGGCCTGGCCGGGCGGTTCGGAACCTTGCCAATGCCATTGCAACCAACGCGCCGAACTAACCAGCGATCCACGCTCTTCAGCGAAACAGGTTGTTGGGAGACGGAATACTTCGGTTTGAATCTTGGCGGGATCCACCTCATGAAATTCGCCATGCGGCTTCCAGAACTCGGCCGTTTCCACAGCCAGCGGATCCATTACCACCAACCATTTCAGTTTCGACAGCGCTTCGGTGACTTTTTGCTTGTTTGGCGCAGAAGCCAGCATGTTAAAGCCTTGCGCAATATAGCCGTTCATTTTGCCCTGATGCATCAGCTCAATCGCTTGCAATAAGTCGTAGGGCTTATCAAGCTTAGGCAGATAGTCGAAGGCCCAGTTATTTTCTGCCGTGGCAGCATCGCCCCACCACGTCTTCATCAAACTGACATGAAAGCTGCGGTAGTTTTTCCAATAGCTCAGCTGGTTAGGACGCAGCGGCTTGGTTGCGCGAGTGGCGATATAGGCGTCGAAATCCTGTTCTTTCTCGTTCGGCAAGGTCATATAGCCCGGCAACAGGTTCGACATCAATCCCAGATCAGTTAAACCCTGGATATTAGAGTGTCCCCGCAAAGCGTTCATACCACCGCCAGCGATCCCCATATTTCCGAGTAACAACTGTATCATCGCCCCGGTCCGGATAGTCTGCGCCCCGGTCGAATGATGGGTCCAGCCCAATGCGTACAAAATCGTGCCGGCACGATCCGGCGTGGCGGTCGACGCTAACGCCTCAGCTACCTTATGAAATTTATCCGAAGGCACGCCACAAATACGCTCCACCATTTCTGGCGTATAGCGTGAATAGTGGGTTTTCATCAACTGATACACGCAACGCGGGTCCTGCAAGGTAGGGTCAATTTTGGCATAGCCATCACTGCCCATCTCATAATCCCACGTGCTCTTATCCGGATACCCGCCAGCCTTTTCGCTATAACCTGAGAACAGGCCGTCCTTGAACGCAAAATCGTCACGCACAATAAATGGCATGTCGGTGTAATTGCGGACGTACTCGTGCTGAATCTTATCGTTGACCAATAAGTAATTGATGATCGCGCCCAAAAACACGATATCGGTACCGGTCCGGGTCGGGACGTGAAAGTCCGCTACCGAAGCTGTACGCGTAAAGCGCGGGTCGACCACGATCAGGCGCGCTTTGTTATGCGCCTTTGCTTCTGTTACCCATTTAAATCCACATGGGTGTGCTTCAGCGGCATTGCCGCCCATTACCAGGATCACATCGGCATTCTTGATGTCAACCCAATGATTCGTCATCGCACCACGGCCAAACGTCGGGGCAAGACCTGCCACCGTCGGTCCGTGTCAAACGCGCGCTTGATTATCGAACGTCAACATTCCTAAACTACGTATTGTCTTGTGCGTCAGATAACCGACTTCGTTACTGCCCGCTGATGCCGCCAGCATGCCGGTGGTCAACCACCGATTAACCGTTGCACCTTGTGCATTTTTTTCAATGAAATTCTCGTCGCGATCTTTCTTCATCAGACCCGCGATCTTATCAAGCGCATCATTCCACGATATTTTTTGCCACTTGTCGTCACCGGGGGCGCGATATTCCGGCGCCAGCAATCGACTAGGGCTATGAATAAAGTCAATCAGACTGGCACCCTTAGGACATAACGTGCCGCGATTAACGGGATGGTCTGGATCGCCCTCGATATGAATAATACTGGCAGAGGCATTTTTCGCACCATCGCCTAGCCCGTACATCAGAATGCCGCAACCCACTGAACAATACGGACAGGTGTTGCGTGTTTCCGTCGTGCGGGTAAGTTTATATTGTCGGACTTCCGCCAGCGCCGCTATTGGCGCAAAGCCAAGTAAAGCGAGGCTGGAACCCGCCAGCGTAGAGCCAGTAACCTTGAGAAACTGGCGCCTTGATAATTGGACCATGGTGAATGCCTATGTGGGTACTACAAAGAAATGTGTCAGATGATAAAAAATATATCACGCTTTTGTAACTATTGCGCGGCAACGTAAATCCGGGCGAGCGTCAAAAAAAGCAGAGGCTGTACAGGTGTTAACCTTCGAACGCTATTATCGCATTTTCGGAGGAAATATTTTATTTACGCATAATTTTTTACTATTGTTATGCGTAAATTGCCGTACATGGGGTGGATTTTAGATGTAAATACGACACCACAGGCCAACGCAAGCGCGCATTAAAAACGGCCCCCTATGACTGAGACCCAGCCGCGCGATTTATTTTTAAACTATTTTATTTAACTTTTGTCTATTTTTACTGATACATCTGTTGCCGCGATGTGTCAGTGTTCGCCTGAGTTTATCCAACCGGCCAAAGTCACAGCAATGCAACTATCCAAGCAAACAACGCCGCTCGGACGAGTTCACGTAAGTACGATCAAACGTAACCAAGGAGTGAGCAATGCCCTCAACTTTTTCAGACGTCGATAATATTTGCGTTAATACTCTGCGTTTTCTTTCCGTCGATGCCGTTCAGAAAGCCAACAGCGGGCATCCGGGATTGCCATTAGATGCGGCACCGATGGCGTACGTGCTTTGGTTACAAGTGATGAAACATCATCCGGCCAATCCGCACTGGTTTGACCGTGATCGCTTTTTTCTCTCTGCCGGCCACGGATCGGCGCTATTGTACAGCTTGATTCATTTGAGCGGTTACGACTTGCCGCTGGAACAAATTAAACAGTTTAGGCAATGGGGCAGTATCACGCCCGGCCATCCAGAACGTGGTTTGACTGCTGGCGTGGAAATGACGACAGGCCCGCTTGGCCAGGGCTTTGCTAACGGTGTCGGCGCGGCAATGACGGAGGCGCATCTCGCGGCGCGTTACAACCGCGATGGTTTTCAGGTCATCAACCATTACACGTACGGCATTGTCAGTGATGGCGATCTGATGGAAGGCGTCGCTTCAGAAGCTGCATCGTTGGCGGGGCACCTGCAACTGGGCAAATTAATTTATTTATATGATGATAATAACATAACTTTATCAGCAGGCACCGACATGGCCTTCAGCGAGGATCGGGCCCAGCGCTTTGACGCTTACGGCTGGCACACCCACATTGTCGAAGATGGCAATGATCTGTCGGCCATTGCGCAAGCGCTAGATATCGCCCGCGCCGAAACCAGACGTCCATCACTGATACTGGTGCGCACACATCTGGGTTATGGCTCGCCCAATAAGCAGGATACCTTTGAGGCGCACGGCTCACCTTTAGGGTTAGACGAGGTGCGCTTGACCAAGCGTAATCTTGGGTGGCCGGAAGAGCCTGCCTTTTTAATTCCCGAAGCCGCACGCGCCCACTTCAAGACCATCAATGCGCGTGGCGAACAAGCAGAAGCAGAATGGACTGCTCATTTCTCAGACTACGAAAAACAATTTCCTGACCTCGCCCATGAATTAACACAACGGAGGAGCGGCGGTACGGCAGCGTTTCCAGACGGATGGGATACCGATATCCCGCTGTTTCCGGCCGACGAAAAAGGCATGGCAACACGCATTGCGTCGGGCAAGGTCATGAATGCCATTGCGGCACATTTTCCCGCACTGATCGGCGGCTCGGCGGATCTTGACCCATCGACCATGACCGCGTTAAAAGGCTTGGGTGACTTCCAGCCCAGCGGCGTCAGCGCCCGTGACCGCCAAGGCTCCAATGGCGGTGGCTGGAGTATGGATGGGCGCAACCTGCACTTTGGCGTCCGTGAACATGCCATGGGCGCGATTATAAACGGCATGGCAGGACATGGCGGCGTCGTTCCTTTTGGGGCAACCTTTCTGGTTTTTTCCGATTACATGCGACCCTCAATTCGACTGGCAGCGCTGATGGGATTGCACGTGATCTTTGTCTTTACCCACGACAGCATCGCGCTGGGAGAGGATGGTCCGACTCACCAGCCGGTGGAACAACTTGCCAGCCTGCGCGCGATACCGCAATTGGTCGTCATCCGTCCCGCCGATGCAAACGAAACAGCGATAGCCTGGCGCGTTGCGATACAGTCGATTGATCGCCCCGTAGTGCTTATATTAACCAGACAAAATGTGCCGACGCTAGACCGCACCCAATTTGCCAGCGCCGACGGCTTGCAGCGCGGCGCTTACATTCTGGCAGACGCGACCGGCGGCAAGCCCGACCTGATCCTGCTGGCCAGTGGTTCGGAGGTAAAGTTAATTGTCGCCGCGCAGCAACAGTTATCGGCCCAAAATATTCAGGCGCGCATTGTATCCATGCCAAGCTGGGAGTTATTCGAGGACCAGCCACAGGCATACCGAGACGCAGTGCTACCGCCCGCATTCAATGTCAGGCTTGCGGTCGAGGCTGGCGTCGCCCAAGGTTGGCATCGCTATGTGGGCGATGGCGGCGACATCATTTCGGTAGACCGCTTCGGTGCCTCGGCGTCCGGCGATACGGTGCTGCGAGAATATGGGTTTACCGTTGAAAATGTCTGCGCACGCGCCGTTGCGTTACATCAAAATAAGCGCCAAAGTTAACACTGTATTCACGCGAGCCTTGTAATGCGGCGCATCTGGTACTTATGCAGTACGTTAGCTTGATTCGTTAGCTGGTGCCAAGCCAACCGCCAGTAAAACCGGCCCGTCGTAGTCCGCTCACGATGAAAGGACAGTCGCGCATCAGCTGCCATAAAAATCCAGACCGGTAGTTCTCAATCATCAAAATCATCGGCCCTTCATTGATGCCGAAATGCCACGGCGAAACCCAGCCATAGCGATTATGTGATTTTTCCGGGAAGGTCGGATTAAAGGTGGCCTTGAAGCCATAGGGATTGCCAGCTTTCAGCCCGACCTGGTGAACAAAATAATCGATAGTCGGCAAAACGATCTCTGGCGCAAAAGGAAGCGACGCCACGACCACCCACGGCGCAATGGTCCCATCATCCGGACCGTATGGCACGCCCCGCGCCACGTAATCGTAAAACTCTCGTTGCACGCCGTTGATTTCAAGCGATGTCGGACCGGGCCCATCACTGGCCGTAATACCCCAGCAACATTCCCCAAATCCGGAAAATCCGCGAGGATTATCGATCGCATACTTTTGCTGCACGAGCGTTGCGCGACGACTGTTTTCAAAATAGTCCAATCCTTTGGTACGCATGAAGGTGTCCTGAATGCCGCGAAAATCTACCCATATATGAGAAAGTTGGTGAGTAAAAAGCGACCCGGCGTACAAATAATCAATGCCATAACTTTGCTCCCATTGATAAGCCGCTGCCCACTCAGCGTAACTGCTCACGCTGAGCGGATGGGTCGGCGAACCGAATCCGAGGATGTATAACAGCAGCGCCTCGTCATACCCTTTCCAGCGGTACGGCGAAAACCCGTTCTCCGGCGTCCATCCCAGCGACACCGCGGCACCTTCAGCTTGTGCCCATTGCCAATCGGCGCGCAGATATAGGTTCTCAGCCAGCGCCCGAATTTCGGTCTCGTCAGCCGTACTGCCATCAAAATATCTACCTGCCGTCAACGCCCCCGCTAGAAAAAAAGCGCTATCGATAGTCGATAATTCACAGTTCCAGACCCGCCGCCCAGTGGACATATCCAGAAAATGATAATAGAAACCTTTATATCCGGTAGCGTCGGGTGCCGTTCCTTGTGGACTATTCCAGAAAAATCGTAGTGTCACCACCACCCGCCGGACCGCCGCGGAGCGAGAAATGAAACCACGTTCCACCGCCACCGGATACGCAGAAAGCCCGAGACCGACTGCAGCGATACTCGCTGGCGACCCGGGCGCGCTTTTATCGATTACCAACCCATTTTCGGGATTAGTCTCATGCATAAAATAGCTGAAGGATTCACGCTGAAGCAAGATCAGTTCAGCTTCGGTAGACAATTTTCGGGTCATGATCATGGTCAGAACAATACTAATCTCTACGTTAGTGCCATCAAATTAGTACCAACGTAGCAACGCACTAATATACCAACGCACCAACGCGTTCATTCGCCCGACAACACCAGTCGACCTTCCCGATAATCCATGGCCCTGATCAAATCACACACCCTCTCAACTGTCAGATCAGCTGCCGGATAGGTGGCGATAACATCGGGATCCCGCGCGTAGTGTCCCTGCCGTGGGAATACCGTTGTCAGCCGTTCCTTCATCACGTTTTTCATAGCAGCCAAAATACGTAATTTATCGTCGACCATTACGTACTGACGCGCCGGATAACGTTGCTGCAGGTCATCCAGCATTTTTTCCTTATGAATATAGATCAGCACCCGCCCGCAAACGGCATCCCATAATCCCGAGCGCTGGATTTTACGAGGCTGAAAAACAACGTCACCATCCGAAAGAATCACCGTTGGTCCCCATTTACCAAGGTGCGCGACGACGTCCAGCGCCTCAGGATAAAGGCGTTCGGCAAACGGGTAATCCATTAAAAAAGCGGACATTTGCAGCAGACGTGGATCAGTCATAGCGCATAACCGATAGCGCTGTAACGCGCCTAGATAATCTGCGTAACCCAGCTCAGTGCGCAATTGTTCAAAAATCTCCCAATACCGAGTGCGATTTTCTGCCCCAAATTCTTGTTCCAGATGCGTTTGAAGGTCAAATTGCACGCGGTCATTGTCCAGCAGCGTGTTGTCGCAGTCGAACAAAAAAACAATCTCGCTTGGCGTGGTCATGGCGGTGTGTCCTTCAATGCAGGGTTATGCCACCCGTCGTTAGTGTCCATAATTTGCTCTGCCGCTTCCGGCCCCCAGGTGCCGGGCGCGTAAGAAATTACCGGCATAGTCTTGGTTTGTCCCGTCGAGATAGTCACTGTATTCAGCACAGGATCAACCACGCGCCAGGCAGCCTCTACCATATCGCCGCGTGTAAATAACGCCGAATTTCCCTGCAACGCATCCCCAAGCAGACGCTCATAAGGCGTCATTTCTTGACCCGGTTGGCGATGGGCGATTAGTGGCGTCGCCATGCCTACCATTGCTTCGCCGGGCAATTTAGTGCGGGTGCCGAGTGCGATCAAAAAATCAGGGCTGAGCCGAAATAGAAAATAATTCGGATGCTCGGCACCGGTTTTATCAAACAAAGTACTAGGCGGAGGTTTGAGTTCAACCACGATTTCCGTACAGGTCACCGGCAATTGTTTGCCCGCCCGAATGTAAAAAGGTACGTCTTGCCAGCGCGGGTTATCGATGTGTAATTTTAAGGCTGCGAAGGTTTCCACCTGAGAATCGGACGCTACGCCCGGTTCATCACGATAGCCCTGAAATTGCCCACGCACCAAGTCTGTTAGCAGCAGTGGGCGCATTGCACTTAAAACGCGACATTTTTCATCGCGGATGGCGTCCTGCGCCGTATTTTTTCCTGCTTCCTGCCATGCCCCGAATGGACTCACAGGCGCATCACCCGTATGATTATCTATGTCAGCTATCGGCATCTCCATGGTGAGTAGCGCCATCACTTGCAGCATATGATTTTGCACGACATCCCGGATTGCGCCGACTTCTTCATAAAATGCGCCGCGACCCTGAACGCCGAATTTTTCCGCCATGGTGATCTGTACGCTCGCGACATAATCGCGATGCCAGATTGGTTCTACAAAGGTATTGGAAAACCGAAAATACAGCAGATTCTCGACCGCCTCTTTCCCAAGATAATGGTCTATCCGAAAAATGGCGTCCTCCTCGAAGGCGGTATGCAGCATCTGATTGAGCGCTTGTGCGGAGGCAAGATCGCGACCGAAAGGTTTTTCAACTATCACGCGGGCGTTTTTTGTCCCTCCTGATTTGGCAAGACCCAGCGTCACCGGCTCGAACATGCTCGGCGGAATAGCGAGGTAATACAAAGGTCGCACCGACTGGCCGAGTGCTGAACGTATTTGAGCGTACGTCGCATCATCTTGATAATCCCCATCAATATAAATGAGTTGCGCAGATAACCTGGCAAACGCCCCTGCGTCAAAGGTACCGCTATTCTGGATGCTATCTCGCGCGCGTTCGCGCAATTGATGGACCGTCAAACCGGATTTGGCGACGCCGATAATCGGAAGATTTAGATGACCGTGCCTTATCATCGCCTGCAAGGCAGGGAAAATTTGTTTGTAAGCCAGATCGCCGGTCGCACCGAAGAAAACTAATGCGTCAGAATGGGATGCAGTCATGATCCATCCTTCTGCGACTTGTGACTTGGCATTGACTCAGGAGCTGCTTCAGGAACTGGTGCTGGATCGGACGCCGTAGTCGGCCCGGTAATGGGTGCAAGACCAGACGACCCATCTGGGGGGAACAGTTTTTCTGTATGCCCGCCGAACCCATACCGCATCGCCGATAAAACCTTATCTGCAAAATCGGCTTCGCCACGCGAACTGAAGCGTTCATACAAAGCGGCGCTCAAAATCGGCGCTGGCACGGCCTCATCAATGGCAGCGGTGATTGTCCAACGTCCTTCGCCAGAATCCGACACGCGGCCAGCATATTTTTCCAGTATCGGGTCTTCGACAAGCGCTCTGGCGGTCAAATCAAGTAACCAGGAACCGATCACGCTACCGCGGCGCCACAGTTCTGCGATCTCGGGCAAAACCATTTCGTACTGGTAATATTCTGGATTGCGTAAAGGCGTGGTTTCGGCGTCTAGATCGGATGTCTTCAATCCGACGTTAGCGTTGCGGAGGATATTTAATCCCTCGGCATACGCGCCCATGATGCCGTACTCAATACCGTTGTGGACCATTTTTACGAAGTGTCCCGCACCTTGCGGTCCGCAGTGTAAATAACCTTGCGCCGCGGTGCTTCTGGTGTTGTCCCGCCCCGCCGTCGGCGGGGCAGCGTCCACTCCCGAAGCAAGGGTCGAAAATATCGGGTCGAGATGTGCAACGATGTCTTTGTCGCCGCCGATCATCAGGCAATAGCCGCGCTCTAACCCTGCTGTGCCGCCACTCGTCCCGACATCTACAAAATGTAGCTGCAGCGCGTTCAATGATTTGCCACGCCGGATATCGTCGTGATAATACGAATTGCCGCCGTCAATAATGATATCGCCAGCGTTCAGTAAAGGCATCAGCAAAGCTAGGTCGTCATCCACCAAAGCGGCGGGTACCATTACCCAGATTACCCGGGGCTTTTGCAGTCCGGCAACCAACTCCGTCAATGTAGAAGCACCCTTGATGCCTTTGCCTAGGAGCGTATTAATCGCATCTACCCTAACATCGTAAACCACGCACTCGTGGCCGCCTTGCTGCAAACGTCGGACCATATTGGCCCCCATGCGCCCCAATCCAACCATGCCGATTTGCATTGTGAACCTCCTTGTAAGGGGACCGTTCAACGGTATCTGTTCGGTATCTGTTCGGCATCTTGAGCTGGACTGAAATGGGCCGAACGCACACTCTGCGTTATTCGCTAATCCTGTTAAATACTCACAACGCTTGCAACATGCAACGAGTTAGATTCAACGCAGAAAAGATGATAAATGATATTCCATCAAGGCGCCTCCCGCCAAGGTAAGCTATGCCAAGCCGCACTACGCACGAGGCGTCGTAACTACACAAACCGCTCCAGCCCACCGCAAATTTACGTAGAATTATTCTACGATGAATTTGACCGTTAATGCAGCGGTTATTAGCAGCTATTGTCGGCATACAGTTTCCATGCCTTCCAGCAAGCCTATGGTTGCGCATCGTCTGACCAGCCTCCTTCACCCAAATTTCTTGCCGGATATAAAAATTATTTAGCGTCCAGCAACAAAGGCGGCAAATCCAGATTAGCCAATGTATCAAGGAAAGTCCTGCACCACCAATGTATGTCCTGATCTTTTATCCGTTGCAACAGCGCAGCGTGGCGGGTACGTCGCTCATCCAGAGGCATATGCAGCGCCTGCTGAATGACTTTGGCCGTATGCTCGATGTCGTAAGGATTGACCAGCAGCGCCTCTTTTAGTTGTTCCGCGGCCCCGGCGAAACGCGACAACACTAGCACACCGGGATCCTCGGGATCTTGCGCGGCGATATATTCCTTCGCCACCAGATTCATGCCATCGCGCAACGGCGTCACCAGTCCGACCCTGCTGGCGCGGTATAAACCCGGCAAGCGCTTGCGTGCTACCGTGCGGTGAATATAACGAATCGGCATCCAGTCCAGTTCACCGAAATCGCCGTTAATGGCACCGCACAGATGCTCCATTTCAGTCCGGATATTGGTGTAGGCGTCTACATCTTCCCTGCTTGGTGACGCAATCTGAATCAACGTTGCACTATTTTTATTTTCAGGAAAGCGTGTAAGCAATTCACGGAAGGTGCGCATGCGTTGCGGCAATCCCTTGGAATAATCCAGTCGATCAACGCCCACCAATAGTTGACGCCGAGAATACTCCTCGCGCAGGCGCTTAAACATTTGACTGCCCTCCTTGGTCTCAGCCAGGCGGATGAGTTCATCAACGTCGATACCGATCGGAAAAGCACCCGCTTGCACGGTGCGGTCGAAAGCGCGGTAACGGCCATCGGGCAGCACATCCGCATGCGCCTCGCTCTGGACGTAATGAGAGAAATTTAAAAGATCGGCGTCGCTTTGAAAGCCCAGAAGATCATAGGCAAAAAGCGTGCGCATTAGCCATTCCTGATGCGGAATAGTGGCGGTAATGAGCGGCGGCGGCATCGGAATATGCAAAAAAAATCCCATCCGGTTGCGGCATCCCATAGCGCGTAAATTGGCTGCCAACGGGATCAAGTGATAATCATGGACCCAAATCTGGTCGTCTGGCCTGAGTAACGGTAATAACTTGCGTGCGAAGAGCTCATTTACCCGACGATAACCTTCTGCAAAACCGGGTTCATAATTACCCAGGTCCAGTCGATAATGGAACACCGGCCATAACACGCCGTTGGCATATCCAAGATAATAAGCGTCATGATCTTCGCGGCATAAGTCAACTGTAACCAGCTCAATATTGCCGGCTTGCTCGGTATGCAGCCGCCCTTCACCAGGGACGCCACCATCGGCTTCTTCGATAATTTCTCCGCTCCAGCCAAACCACAGCGCCCCGGTTTTTTTCATGCTTTCACCAAGCGCTACAGCCAGGCCACCCGCAGCGGGTTTGCGCGGATCGGCAACCCGATTAGATACGATTACGAGACGTGACATAGTTTTCCCTTCAAGGCTTTTATATGGCGCTATCCCAAGGTGCGGAGAGTCGCACCGCACAGTTAATCAGCCCTACCATTGAGTAAGTCTGCGGAAAATTCCCCCACATTTCACCGGTGTCCGGATGCGTATCTTCCGATAATAATCCTAGATGATTGCGGGCCTTAAGCATAGTCTCAAAAATTTCACGCGCTTGCTCTTTCCGGCCAATCCGCGCTAGTGCATCAATACGCCAGAACGTGCAAATATTAAACGTTGTTTCGGGCTTACCAAAATCATCCGGCGCCTCGTAGCGGCGCATATACGGCCCGTCGCAAAGCGATTTCTCAAGTGCATCTACTGTGGCGACAAAGCGCGGATCTTTGGGATCGATAAAATTAACTTCTGCCATCAATAAAACGCTTGCATCCAGATCATGCCCGCCCAGACTTTCGGCAAATGCCTGCCTTTCTTCACTCCAAGCGTCGCGCAGCAAGTGTTCGCGGATGATTTGGGCGCGTTCTTCCCAATGTAATGCACGTTCAGTCAGACCAAGCGCATGGGCAATTTTGGACAAGCGGTCGCACGCCGCCCAACTCATCAACACCGATGAGGTATGCACCCGTGCGCGCGAACGTAACTCCCACATCCCTGCATCCGGCTCGGCATACACCCGAAATGCCTGGTCGCCCACTGCTTCGAGATATTTAAACTCTGCAACACCGGCCCGATGAAACAAACGCTTATCAAGAAACGCCTGCGTCGCACCCAGAATGATATTTCCGTACACATCATGTTGATAATGTTCCTGCGCCTGATTGCCTATCCGCACCGGGGCGTGATCGCGATATCCGGGAAGATGCTCAACGATGGACTCCGCCAATGACTCTTCCAGACCGATGCCATACAAAGGCTGAATATGGCCGCCTTTAGAGCGGGCCACGACGTTGGTCAGCCAGCGCATATAATCTTCCATCGTGCCGACTTCGGACAAGCTGTTAAGTGCACGCACGACAAAAAATGCATCTCGCAACCAGCAATAACGGTAATCCCAGTTGCGGCTGCTACCCGGTGCCTCGGGGATGCTGGTAGTCATCGCGGCTATAATCGCGCCGGTGTCCTCGTACAAGGACAACTTTAGCGTAATGGCCGCACGAATAACAACATCCTGCCATTCCAGTGGCACCGCAAGGCGTCGGCTCCAGGTCAACCAATAGCTGATGGTTTCTTTTTCAAACATGCGCGCCGTGTCCTCGATTCCGTCGGCCAGCGTTTCATCCGGTCCTAGCAAGAAATTGGCGGTCTTATCGAGCACAAAGAACGATTCCGTAAGGATATAACTCAGGGGCGCATCCGTATTGAGCCGTAATGTATCGGCTTGGCCGACATAGCGTATATGGTGACTTCCCTGCGTAATTGTGGGAATCTGCCGCCCCCAGTCAAACCTTGGTCTGAGTTTGACCTTGATGCGTATCGCGCTATCCAGCGGTCGCACCCGACGGATCAGCATCAGCGGACGGAACATGCGGTCGCGGCTCAGAAAGCGCGGCGCAAAGTCGGTAATTTCTACACCGCGACCTTTTGTATCGTAAAGGCGCGTCTGTAGTACGGCGGTATTGGGTTCGTAAATTTGCTCGGAGCGGGCAAAATTCTCAATTTCGATACTCCATAAACTGCCGTTGTCGGATTGATCGAGCAGCGCATTAAATACCGGATCGCCATCGAAACGCGGCAGACAACACCATACCATTCGCCCCATCTTGTCTATCAGTGCGCTGAATGCACAATTGCCGACCACCCCACAATCAAGGGTAGAAGTGCCTTGCTGCGGTTCAATTTTCGGTGTTGCAGATTCCTCAAAGAGCTTGGTCATATCAACACCCTTTAGACAAAGTCGGGACGCTTTGCGCCGGTTGTACGGATGTTGACGCCTGCGCCAAGGTGGCCAACTCGGCCAGTTGGAACAGTTCTGCGCGCAATGCGTGAGGTGACGCGATGCGATATCGTGCCACGCTGTTGCCTTCTCCTATCTTGATGCCAATACCGCCAGTTTTCTGTACATACTCGAACCCACTTTCGTCCGTCGTATCATCGCCAGCAAAAATTGGGCTGGTACCCATAAATGGTGACTCCGCCAAAAATTTCTCGATGGCAGCGCCTTTAGTGACGGTGGCGGGCTTTACTTCAAATACCATTTTTCCGTGTAATAAAATCATCCCCGGGCAATCGCGCAAGGCTATAGTTAATTCAGACTGACAAAGCGCCTCCAACTCCGGTGCCTGGCGATAATGCAATGCCAAGGTGCCGCGTTTTTGCTCCACGCGTAATGTTGGGTGACTCTCTTCAAGCCGTAACGCACATGCCTGCACCGCAAAAAAATCGGGTATAGGCGCATAATGAAGTGCCATTCCAGCGTCGCGGCGTTCCATACCGTGCACCCCCGCTACCGGTAATATCAACGGTGAAAGCATGGTGTCGATCTGCGCGATCGGACGGCCCGAGACAATTGCCAGGCGACCATCGAGAAAATCATACAGTGACCTTAACGTATCAATGAGTTGGGGGCTAACAACGACTTCTTCTGGCCTGGGTGCAAGATCAACTAGCGTCCCATCAAAATCGAGAAAAAGAGCGGAGGCGTGAAGCGCGCTCAAAATGCGCTTTAAGGGGAATTCAGACAGCGGAGTTTGAGGGGGTGAAGCTTGCATCGCCGACGATTCAGGAGATGAATCGCCGATAACATTTTCTTGCGATTTTGAACTTTTTTCTGAATGTTGTTCTGCTTGTTTTTTTATGGGTGCTTCTGTAGAGCCCGTAAGATTTACATTTTTCATTTCTGGATGATCCCAGTGAATAAAGCGAAAATGGTAACCTTTTTACGTCGCTGAGGTTAAATGAAACTACGTGGCACAAGGTATACATCTCGTTGCAAGCGGCATGAGGAGTCTGCTTCGCACTAAAAAAATATCCAAATTGCATCACTTCAGTTCGAGCAACCTTTAGATAGTTTAGTTCACAATTATTTTTTTTAAGCTGGAAAACTAGATGTAATGAAGAAGAAAAAGGCGGTTCGCGTAATTAATACGTGCGGCCCACCTGACTGCCTTTAGCTAGCCTCTCTTAACGTCAGCATCACCTTGCCAATCCTTAAGCCATGCATGTTTCATTTTTGGAACTTTTTAGGTGTTTTACTTTGAATACGTCGTCTAAGAAACGTCTCAAGTTTCCCCGCGCGTAAAATTTATTGCGCGGATTACATCCAGAATTCACGAAGCCTGAATCACGCCACGTCTGATCTGATCGCGTTCGATCGATTCAAACAACGCTTTGAAGTTGCCTTCGCCAAAACCATCATCACCCTTGCGTTGAATGAATTCAAAAAAGACCGGGCCCAACATTGTTTCTGAAAAAATCTGTAGCAATAACCGTTTGTCTTTTTGTTCGACCGAACCGTCCATCAAGATGCCGCGTACCTGCAACCCTTCCACGCTCTCGCCATGACCCGGCAAGCGGCCTTCGAGCATTTCGTAATAGGTGGCGGGCGGCGCGCTCATCAAGGGCACACCGGCTTTGCGCAAACTGTCGACGCTGGCAATAAGGTCGTCGGACAGCAACGCAATGTGCTGAATGCCTTCACCGTTAAACTTCATCAGAAATTCTTCGATCTGGCCACCGCTGCCGGAGGCTTCTTCGTTCAATGGAATCCGGATTTTGCCATCCGGTGCCGTCATCGCGCGTGAGGTCAACCCCGTGTACTCGCCTTTGATGTCGAAGTAGCGGATTTCTCGGAAGTTAAAAATGCGTTCATAAAAACTGGCCCAGTAGGTCATGCGTCCGCGGTAAACGTTGTGCGTCAGGTGGTCAATCAGCTTCAGACCGTGCCCGACCGGATGGGGATCGACGCCGTCGATAAATTCAAAGTCGATATCGTAGATTGCCTTGCCTTCGGTGAAACGGTCAATCAGATACAACGGTGCACCACCGATGCCCTTAATGGCAGGCAATCGCAGTTCCATCGGTCCGGTCGGCAGTTCCAACGCTTGCGCGCCCAGCGCTAACGCGCGGGCGTAGGCTTTGTGAGCGTCCTTAACCCGAAAAGCCATGCCGCAAGCTGAAGGTCCATGCTCCGCTGCAAAAAAGGAAGCCACGCTATTCGGCGCATTATTAATAATGAAATTAATGTCGCCCTGGCGATATAAAGATACGTCCTTGGAACGGTGTTGCGCTACCTTGGTAAATCCTAACAGCGTGAAGACCGGTTCCAGCGTATTAGGGATAGGAGAGGCAAACTCAACGAACTCAAAGCCCATAAGTCCCATTGGATTTTCAAAAAGATCAGGCATTTTTAGTGTTCCTTATCAGATTAAGTCCTATATTAACGGGATATTGGATCAGCGACCTAGTGTTGACGCGACGGCGCAGGCAATTTCAAGCAAGCAGTAGCCGAGAGGTTGGAGCGGATGAAAGCTACCATCTTCCGCGCCAACTGGGCGTCGTAACAAAAGAAGCCACAGCGGCAGCGGTAGTTAAAACAGGAGTCGGCACTCGAATCTTTAACGGTGGAAATAACATTCTAAGGAACGCTAACCTGCCATTCCCTGCTTAGTCACCAATTAGTCGCCCATCAACTCGCCCGATCCTTAACCAATCACGCAATCAAACGAGCTCCGTATCCCGGGCTATCTCCGCCATGATTTCGTAAGAACGCAGTCGTGCCGCGTGGTCGAAAACGTCCGAGACGATCATCAATTCGTCCGCGCCAGTCATATCGATCAATCGTTCCATCCCAGCGCGAACGGTGGCCTTTGATCCAACTATGGAGAAGGCTAACATGTGTGACGCTTGCGCCTTTTCTGCGCCTGACCAATAGGTTTCAATATCATCAATTGGCGGCTTGCTGAAGCCCCGCGTACCGCGAAACATATCGGCGAATGACATTTGCTGCGTCGTTGCCAGGCGCTGCGCCTCGGCATCGGTCTCGGCCGCGATGATGTTAATGCCGACCATTGCATGTGGCGTCGACTGCTGATCGGATGCTTCGAATTGGGCGCGGTAAAGCTGCAATGCAGACTCTAAAGAGTCGGGCGCAAAATGGGACGCAAATGCATACGGCAACCCCAATTTAGCTGCAAGTCTGGCGCCAAATGTACTCGATCCCAAAATCCACAAAGGCACTTCGGTCCCCACACCAGGCACGGCCACGATACGTTGACCCGGTTCAGCTGGCGCGAGAAAGGCTTGAAGTTCCAGCACGTCTTGCGGAAACGACTCTGCACTGGCGGGGTCGCGTCGCAGCGCACGCGTGGTGATCTGATCGGTGCCCGGTGCTCTGCCCAAACCAAGGTCAATACGTCCGGGGAATAATGAGGCAAGCGTTCCGAACTGCTCGGCAATAACTAGTGGCGCATGATTGGGGAGCATGACGCCGCCAGCGCCGACCCGGATTGTGCTGGTTCCAGCCGCGACGTGCGCGATAGCCACTGCAGTTGCCGCGCTGGCTATGCCTATCATATTGTGGTGCTCTGCCATCCAGAATCTGCTATAGCCCCAGTTCTCGGCATGAAGTGCGAGATCGCGCGCATTATCGAGCGCATTACGGGCGTTGCCACCTTGTCTAATACGGACCAAATCGAGAATCGATATGGGGATCATTGGTCGTTCCTTATCTAACTGCTTATGAAGAATAAGTATAACCGTTATGAGCAATTCGATTTTGCAACGGTCAAGAGTGACCAATTACTGTCTCGACCAAAGCAATGCCGTCGGCTTTATCCAATGCATCACGACGCAAAAAGTCAACGAACAAGCGCCGCGCAGATGTTCACGCTACCATTCCGTTCGCCATTCCGTTAATTTCGGATGCCTTGACCGCTCGAGAATTAACGCGGGTTACGCGCTGAACGTCGACAATTTGAGCTGGACGTCGGATCGCGCGTTCTCAAGCGCTGCGTGATTTGCCGTTCCGTGCGTCGGGAGTCCCTCCGCGATATTCGCCCGCGTCCAGGGAATTTTTATTTCACCCTCTTTGCTGACAGAGTATTCCGCTGCCCACACGTCGCCTGTCGGGACGGCACGCGTGTGTATTTCATAACCTTCGTAAAGTGTTACTGTGATGGCGCTCATAGGGTTCTTTCTGTCGAAAAGGGGCTTTATAATGTCCTTTAATCCGGTATTTCAATCCTGTACTTTAATCCCGTACTTTTGAATCGTGCGTGGCATGTAAGCCTATTGTGGTTTTTAAGGCAACTATATGTAATGATGTGTGGTTTTCGATGGCTACCTGTCTGACCAGAATACACGCAATGCCGACAGGCGTTCCGATAACCGGAGGTTCACATTCCAGAAGACAGCATGCACGCATTAACTTCAAATTGTAGAAGCCTCGCCCGTGCATTCCTGCGCCTGCCGTCAGATTCATACAAGCTATAGGGAGAACATTCCATGGCGCATGGATAATACAGAGGAGCGATCCTGAGTTAAACTAGTTCCCGCATGGAAGACTCCGACTGCATCAAAAAATTCCCTTATGAACGTGTTGGCTTTATACACTATCACCGAGACCTTCATGCAGCGTATAGAGAACTTGAAGCATCTATTTCATTGCCTTGGATCTGCCTCGCAACAATTAACCACTTAACAATTAGCAATGGAAAAGTATGAAAGAACCATGTCCGGGCAAAGTCTTTCTCGGTGCCATTCTGAGCGGCTTGACAGGGATGGCATTAGCGACCGGCGCGGTGACGCAAGATGCCCCTCCTCAAGACGCGAGTCTCGTTAACATTGAAGAATTTCCTCAACACGTCGTGGGTGATCTGGGGTTTGGCGCGTTCGAGTCACCGAGTGACACGCGCGGAGAAATTCGCAGCAAACGCAGTTCCACACGAGTGCTGCCTTATGCGTACCTTGATTACGGTCGTTTTTTTGCCCGGGTCGACACGTTTGGGATCAAGACTTTTAAAATGGGTTACGGCTACTTTGAACTTGCTGGCCGTATCACTTTCGATGGCTTTAAAACGTCGAACTCCGCACTACGTGGGCTGACCAACAGAAAGAACGATATCCCGTTAGGTATCGGTACCTTCCAGGAAACGCCGATAGGTGCGTTCTTTCTTAACGCTTTTTATGATGTCAATCAATCCCATGGCACGATGCTCGAAGGGCTCTACACCGCGGAAGTAAAAGCGGGATCAATTAATTTCTATCCCCAAATCGGCGCTGAATACCGGAATGCGAATTTCGTAAATTACTACTATGGCATCACGCCCGCCGAGTCGGCCGCCAACGGACATTACAAGGTTTATGAAGGCAAGGGCACGATTAATCCCATGGTTGCGCTACAAGTTGAAATTCCTTTAAACAAATTTTGGGTAGTCAATTTATACGGGCGCTATAAATGGCTAGGGGATGGCATCAAAAATAGCCCCATCGTGGTTAAAAAAACGTCGCAAAACTACTTCGTTTCACTAGCATATCGATTTCAGTAAACTGTCAAAGTATACGGGAATGAATAATCGTTGCAAAAAGCGATATAAGGTCGCGCTTGAAGTCCGCTATCATTGAAGTCATACAATGAGAGATGATGTGAGCGCAACCTCAAAAACACGTCGTGCGACACAACCGCTCACCGCCACCATTAACGGTCACCTTCTGGAGGGAAACAATGACTAAACAGATTATCGGTGTGATTGGACTGGCCGTCATGGGCCGCAATCTTGCACTTAATATTGAAAGCCGGGGTCATGCGGTGTCGGTCTACAACCGCAGCCGAGAAAAAACCGATTCGCTAGTGGCCGAATTTCCCGACCGCAATCTCGTAGCGACCTTTTCGCTAGAAGAATTTATCAATTCGTTAGATAAACCACGACGGATACTTTTGATGGTTAAGGCAGGGGCGGCAACAGATGAGACTATCGCCGCCGTCAAACCATTATTGGAAAAGGGCGACATCCTGATCGACGGTGGCAACACGCATTTTACCGATACAATTCGGCGCAATGACGATCTGGCTAAATCCGGCATCCACTTTATCGGCACTGGCGTTTCCGGCGGCGAAGAAGGCGCGCTGAAAGGCCCGGCTATTATGCCCGGCGGTCAACGCGAAGCTTACGATCTGGTCGCACCAATCCTCACTGAAATCGCCGCAAAAGCGCCCGATGGCGTGCCTTGCGTGGACTACATCGGCCCCAACGGCGCAGGGCATTTTGTCAAGATGGTGCACAATGGCATCGAGTATGGCGATATGCAACTGATTGCCGAAAGTTATGCAGTACTCAAGCATGTAGTCGGCCTGTCAAATCACGCGCTGAGCCAGGTATATGCGGACTGGAACAAGGGCGAACTAAATAGTTACCTGATCGAAATAACCTCACAAATTTTCCGCAAAAAAGATAGCGATACCGCTCAAGATCTGATTGACGTCATCCTCGACCGTGCGGCGCAAAAAGGTACCGGCAAATGGACCAGCCAAAACGCACTGGATTTAGGCGCACCACTTCCACTTATAACCGAGGCGGTTTTTGCGCGGGTAATTTCATCGCTCAAAGATGAACGGTTGATTGCAAGTAAAGTACTCAGCGGACCTCCACAGAAAGCTTTCCAGGGCGACCCCGCGGTATTGATTGAAGCGGTCCAGCGTGCGCTGTATTTCAGTAAAATTATCTCCTACGCGCAGGGATTTGCCCAGTTACGTGCAGCATCGGACGAATACAAATGGGATCTTGATTACGGCAATATCGCCAAAATCTTCCGCGCCGGATGCATTATTCGCGCAAGTTTTCTGCAAAAAATCATGGAGGCGTACGCTGAGGACAAACAGCTGACTAACCTGTTGCTGAATTCTTATTTCTCCGACATAGCAGCGAAATATCAATCGGCATTGCGTGAGGTTGTTATTGCCGCATTGAATGCGGGTGTTCCTGTACCGGCATTCTCATCCGCGATTGCTTATTTTGACGCATATCGTACGGCAAGCCTGCCCGCTAATCTGATTCAGGCGCAACGTGACTTTTTTGGCGCGCACACGTTTGAGCGGACGGACAAAAAAGGTAGCTTTCACGCCAGCTGGCCTTAACAGGCATCCCGGCGCTGTTCCCTGACAGGCGCAGCGCCTTTTTCTTTTATGCATCCACATTTCAATACCAGTGAGTAGACATTACTCAGCTTTCTGTTCGTCGCTATGAAGTCATCTTGTTCGCTATCGAAAGAATATAATGCCATTTATAAACAAAGCAGCGGAAGAAAAGAAACAGCAACAGCTTGCCGATATGTTGAAATTTGCTGCGGACCGTTTGCCAGCCGACGGTTTTGCCATCGTGCAGCCGTTCATGGCGGATTACTACTCTCAGGTTGGCGAGGAGCAGGTACAAAGTCGCAACATCGCCGATCTCTACGGTGCTGTTATGTCTCACTGGCAGTTTGCACGCCATTTTAAATCCGGTGCGGCGCGGGTGCGCATATACAACCCCCAAATTGATGAGCATGGCTGGGAGTCTGCCCATAGCGTGGTCGAAATCGTCAACGACGATATGCCATTTTTGGTGGACTCGGTCACCAATGAAATTAACCGCCTTGGGCTAACTCTGCACGCCGCAATACACCCGGTGTTCCGGGTCTGGCGCGACACATCCGGCCAGATCGAGAAGATCCAGTCCGCCGCTGAAAATGGCACTAAGGCGAACGGGATCGGCATCGGAATCGGCGCACATAACCCAAACGCGAGTAATCCCAAACTCGAATCTTATATCCATTTTGAAATTGACCGCTGTACCGAGGCCGTCAGGCTCGAAGAAATTCTTGCCGGCATCAACAAGGTATTAGCTGATGTCCGTGCCGCTGTGGAGGACTGGCGTGGCATGATGAACAGCGCCAGCGCCGCTGTGACCGATCTGAAGGACCAAGCCTGCAACGGCGAAAAAGTACAGGCAGAAACCGATGAAGCCCGGGCTTTCCTTGAGTGGATGATCAATGATCATTTCACCTTTCTCGGTTGCCGCGATTACGAGCTCGTTATCAATGCAGGCGAAAATTATCTGCAGGCAATACCCGGTTCCGGACTAGGCATTCTTCGTGATGCGCTCCGCGATACAGCGCGCACCTCCGACAGCGGCGACGTTACAAAATTACCGAGCGGTTCACAGGCAATTATCGATTCGCCCTCCCCCGTGTTTATCACCAAAGCGGATTCGCGCGCGACCGTACATCGCCCGGGCTATCTCGATTACGTCGGAGTCAAGCGCTATGACGCCACAGGTAAAGTCATCGGTGAGCGGCGCTTTGTTGGCCTTTACACTTCCATCGCTTACATGGTGTCAACCAGCGATATCCCGATAGTCCGGCGCAAAGTAGCGAAGGTACAGGAGCGCGCCAGTTTTGTGCCAAAAGGACATCTGGCAAAAACACTGGCGACTATCCTTGAACAGTATCCTCGCGATGAACTGTTTCAGGTTGATGAGGATAATTTATACGATACCGCCATCGGCATTCTGCGTCTGGAAGAACGCCAGCGCACCCGCCTGTTTGTGCGGCGCGATGCGTTCGGGCGTTATGTCTCGTGCCTCGTGTACGTGCCACGCGACAAATTCAATACCGAACTCCGGGTCCGAATTCAGACCTTGCTAACAGAAGCGTTTAATGGCGTCAGCATTGAATTTACGCCGTTACTGTCGGATTCAGTATTGGCCCGCATTCAATTTACGGTCCGCACCGAGGCCGGTACGGTTACAGAGGTTGATATAGCCGCGCTTGAAAAGAAAATCGTGCAAGCCACACGGCGCTGGCAGGATGATCTGGCCGATGCCCTGCTTGAGAGCCGCGGCGAAGAGCGCGGCAATCGCCTGTTACGTCGTTATGCGGCGTCCTTCCCTGCTGGTTTCCGCGAAGATTACGCAGCCCGCGCCACGGTACGTGATATCGAATTAATGGAAGTCGCCCAGCAGCAGGCCGGACTGGCGATGAACCTGTATCGCCCTATCGAAGCCACAGCTTCTTCGTTGCGCATGAAGATTTATCACGCCGGAAAGCCGATTGCGTTATCACAGAGTTTGCCGATGTTGGAACATATGGGCGTCAAAGTTCAGGAAGAACGCCCGTATCGGATTGAGTTGCAAGATGCGGCACCGGTATGGATTCATGATTTCGGGATGCAAACCGCGGACGGCGGCGAGGTCGAGATCGACCGTATCAAAGAAATATTTGAAGATGCTTTTTCCCGTGTATGGAGTGGCGAAGCCGACAATGACGACCTCAATCGGCTGGTGCTGGGTGCCGCACTCAGCTGGCGTGAAGTTACGATACTGCGCGCCTATGCGCGATATCTGCGCCAGGTGGGGTCAACCTTTAGTAACGCCTACATAGAGCAGGCCGTCACCGGAAACCCGGCGATTGCACGCAATCTGGTAGAACTGTTTATTGCTCGCTTCGATCCTGCCGCTGCCGGTTTGACAGACGGCAATTTCACCGATGACATCCGCCCCAATACGGAGCGCGTCAACACCCTCCTGAAGCTGACTGAAGAGGCGATGGATCAGGTGCCGAATCTGGACGAAGACCGCATCCTGCGCCAGTTCCTCGGCGTGATACAAGCGACCACCCGCACCAATTATTTCCAGCGCGACGCCAATGGCAAACCTAAGCCCTACCTATCGTTCAAGTTCGATCCCGCCAAGATTCCGGGCCTGCCTGCTCCCAAGCCCATGTTTGAGATTTGGGTGTACTCGCCCCGTTTTGAAGGCGTCCATTTAAGAGGCGGCAAGGTCGCCCGCGGTGGGCTGCGCTGGTCTGACCGGCGCGAAGATTTCCGCACCGAAGTATTGGGTCTGGTCAAAGCGCAAATGGTCAAGAACGCAGTCATCGTGCCGGTCGGCTCCAAAGGCGGATTTGTACTCAAGAATGCACCCCCGGCATCCGAGCGCGAGGCGTATTTAAAAGAAGGTATTGCTTGCTACCAGAACTTCTTACGCGGTTTGCTGGACCTGACTGACAACTTGGTGGGCGGCAAAGTCGTACCACCGACCGACGTGGTGCGCTACGACATCGACGATCCATATCTGGTCGTCGCAGCGGACAAAGGCACCGCCACGTTCTCCGATTTTGCCAACGCGATTTCAGCCGAGTACGGATTCTGGCTGACCGATGCCTTTGCATCCGGCGGATCGGTCGGCTACGATCATAAAAAAATGGGCATCACCGCGCGCGGCGCATGGGAAGCCGTCAAGCGCCACTTCCGCGAACTTGGCGTCAACACGCAGGAGCAGGATTTTACCGTTGCCGGCATCGGTGACATGTCTGGTGATGTGTTCGGTAACGGAATGCTGTTATCACGCCATATCAAACTAGTAGCCGCGTTTGATCATCGGCATATTTTCCTTGATCCCGATCCTGATACCAACGCCAGCTTCAACGAGCGCGAACGTCTGTTTGCATTGCCACGGTCGAGTTGGGCAGATTACACCACCGCATTGATCTCACGCGGTGGCGGGATCTATCCCCGCACCCTGAAAACGATTCCTTTATCGCCTGAGATGCGTGTGGCGTTAAACGTTACCGCGACCGAGTTGGCACCCATCGAACTGATTCGCGCCATACTGGTGGCCCCGGTCGACTTGTTGTACAACGGTGGTATTGGCACCTACGTCAAGGCCGCCTACGAAACCCATGCGCAGGTTGGCGACCGCGCTAATGATGCCATCAGGGTCAACGGTGCCGAGCTGAACTGTAAAGTAGTGGCAGAGGGTGGGAACCTGGGGCTAACTCAGTTTGGGCGGATCGAGTTTGCGCAAAAAGGCGGCCGGATATGTACCGATGCAATCGATAACTCCGCCGGGGTCGATTGCTCTGACCATGAAGTTAATATCAAAATTTTGCTGGGTCTTGTCGTCACCGAAGGCGAAATGACCGAAAAGCAACGCAACAAGTTACTTGCCGAGATGACCGATGAGGTCGGTAAGCAGGTATTGACCGATAACTATTATCAGACCCAGGCATTATCTGTCGCCGGGCGCTGCGCCGCGACATTACTTGAACCGGAAGCACGCCTGATACGCTTTCTGGAGCGCGCCGGACGACTTGACCGCAGCGTCGAATTCTTGCCATCAGATGAAGCAATCGCCGAGCGCAAGACCGCCAAGCAGGGATTGACGGCACCGGAACGCGCCGTGTTAATGGCCTACAATAAAATGTGGCTATATGAGGCCTCGCTCGCTTCCGATTTGCTGGATGATAGCTTCATCAGTCGTGCACTTGCACAGTACTTTCCGCAAGCGCTGCGTGAGCGCTATCCCGACGTCATGACGCGTCACCCGCTGGCGCGCGAGATCATTGCGACCTACGTGGTGAACACGTTTACTAACCGGGTCGGCACTACCTTTGTGCACCGTCTCAGCGACGAAAGCGGCGCCAGCCCGACTGAGGTAATCAGGTCCGCCATTATCGCACGCGACGTGTTTGGCTTTGAAGAAATCTGGCGCGATATCGATGCACTGGATAACCTTGTGCCCGATGCACTACAGGCGCAAATGTTTATCGAAATCAGTCGTTTGATCGAGCAGGCCAGCTTCTGGTTCTTGCATCGTCATGCTAAAGCAGAGACGATTGAAGCAACGGTCGCCCGCTTCCGGCCTGCCGCCGATCAACTCGGACCGATACTGGTGTCGTTGCTGACACCCACCGATGCAGATGCGTTAACTGCTAAACAAGCGGCGCTGGTACAAAGCGGCGTACCGGAAACCCTGGCACGCCGGGTCGCCAGCGCCGAACTAATCGGTGCGGTACTGGATATCGCTGAAGTGGCGACGATAACCGGTCGTAGTCTGGAAATGGTGGCACAAGTCTATTTCGCGCTCGACCTGAACCTGAACTTCGGCTGGATGCGTGAACGGGCGGCGACACTTCCGGTCGATACCTATTGGCAAACGCTGGCTCGCACGGCATTGCAAAGCGATTTGACGACGCTACAGCGTACATTGACTGCCAACGTAATCCAGCTGTCGCCGGTCATTGACCAGTCTGCCGATATGCTGGAAGCGTGGCAAACCGCCCATCGCCCTCAGCTTGAACGCTATCGTCGCTTGCTGATTGATTTTCAATTAGGAGGTAACGTGGATCTGGCGATGCTATCGGTTGCGGCACGAGAAATGCGGGCAATAGAAACCTAGCAGAAGAAAGTTAGTGTCCTGTATGGAGGGTGACGCAGGACACTACATAGGAATTGCTATAGGTTACAACGCATAGGCTTCTGCCGTTTAAGTTGAGAAAAGTTAATTCTCGTATTTTTTCGCCATTGTGCGGAGCTAATTAGCCTAAGGTTAATCAGCTCCCTGCTTTACAGCGCTTCCATCTCAGCCGAGTACTGCCCGCGCACCGCAGCGCTATTCAATCGTGCACGCAAATACAGCGCCTGCTGCGCGGCCTCTTTATTCGACGCCTCGCCGTGCCATGACTTGATTGCTGAAGATTGCAGCGCCCGCCCGTAAGAAAAACTGACCTGCCACGGAAGCGGGTTTTTGATACCCAAAACATTCATGGCGTTCAAATTCTCCGTGGCCGCAGCATCGGTTTGTCCTCCAGAGAGAAAAGTAATCCCCGGCACTGCCCCTGGAACGGTACGCCGCAAACACCTGAGCGTGGCGTCCGCAATTTGTTGAGGCGAAGCCTGGACTGTGCATTGCACGCCGGGCACCACCATATTCGGTTTCAAAATCATGTATTCGAGCACCACGCGCTGCTTGTTTAACGCATGAAACACGACATTCAAAACCTGTTCAGTGACTGCAGCGCACGTCTCGATTGTATGATCGCCGTCCATTAATACTTCTGGCTCAACGATTGGCACTAATCCAATATCCTGACAAATTGCAGCGTAACGGGCCAAAGCATAGGCATTGTTGGCGATCCCCCCATGCGTCGGAATGCCATTAGCTATCGTCAGCACTGCCCGCCACTTAGCAAAGCGCGCACCCAATTGTTTGTACTCGGTGAGCCTTTTGGCCAGTCCATCCAGCCCCTCGGTCATTTTTTCTTCCGGAAATCCCGCCAGAGGGACGGTGCCGCTATCAACTTTAATACCGGCCAGCATACCTTGCGCCTTTAATAAATCAGGCAACGGCACCCCGGTGGTATTTTGCTGTTTGATGGTCTCGTCATATAAAATCACGCCACTAATAAATTCGTTGAGGCCCGGCGTGGAGAACAAAAGTTCACGATAATCTCGCCGTGACTCTTGCGTGGATGCTACGTTCACCGCGCTGAACCGCTTTTCAATGGTGCCTCCGCTTTCATCGGCAGCGAGAATGCCCTTGCCTGGGGCAATGAGTGAAGCGACAGTTTGCTGGAGCTCTTTTGCAGTTGTCGACATACTTCCTCCAATGGGTTATTTCCGGCGTGGGTAATCCTTTTTATCTCTGGACCCCGTTCTTTTATTTAATGCTACTAAGCGTATTGATTCGGCCATTCACACACGTTTGATGCTTATATACAAGCGCCACTTTTTTAGGTTTTTGCTACAAAACCTGTGCGATTTTCACGGTGACTCCGGCGCAATTCCTCCTTTAGCATTTGCCAAAATCGTAAAAATATCCATCGGCACCGGGAAGATAATCGTGGAGCTTTTATCTCCGGCAATATTAGTCAATGTTTGCAGATACCGTAGTTGCATTGCTTGCGGTTGTTGCGCCAGCATCTGTGCCGCTTGCAATAGCTTTTCGGATGCCTGAAGCTCGCCCTCGGCGTGGATGATTTTGGCGCGCCGTTCACGTTCGGCTTCCGCCTGACGGGCGATTGCGCGAATCATGGTCTCGTTGATATCAACATGTTTTATTTCGACGGTAGACACCTTGATCCCCCAGGCATCGGTTTGCGTATCCAATACTTTCTGGATGTCCAGATTAAGCCTCTCGCGCTCAGACAATAATTCGTCCAGCTCGTGCTTACCCAGAACGGAACGCAACGTCGTTTGGGCTAACTGACTGGTCGCGTCTAAAAACTTGACCACCTGAATCACCGATTTCTCGGGATCGACGATCCGAAAATACACCACCGCATTGACCTTGACTGAGACGTTATCCCGGGTGATGACATCCTGTGGTGGTACATCGAACACCACCGTGCGCAAATCGGTTCGCACCATTTGCTGGATGACCGGAATTAACAATACCAGACCGGGACCTTTGACTTTCCAGAATCGGCCCAGCATAAATATTACGCCACGTTCATACTCGCGCATAATCCTTACCGACGAAATGAACAGCACGCCAATTATCAACAATAAAATGCCACTGAATCCAAATCCGAATGCCCTCTCCATTATCAACCTCCAGGTTCCACCTCATTAATCGGCACCACATTTAAAATCAAACCGGTTCGCGCTGTTACCCGTACCCGTTGTCCTTGCAGTAACGGAAGCGGGCTCTGGGCACGCCAGCGCTCACTATGCACCCGTGCCCACCCCTCATTGATCACACCGTCGGATTGCATATCGCTGAGCATGATCCCTGCGCTGCCGAGCAGTTGTTCGGCTCCGCTCACTATCGGTCGCTTGCGTGATGTCAGGACCGCACTGGACACAAAGTAGATAAAAACCGCTGCAAACGCAGCCAGCCCCACAATTAGCCCCAACGGAATGCCATAACCGGGCAAGTCCGTATCAATTAACATCGTCGCGCCAAACCCAAACGCAATCAGTCCACCTATTCCCACTACACCAAAAGTGGGCAAAAACACCTCCGCAACTAAAAATCCCAAACCCAGCAGAATTAATCCCAACCCGGCATAATTTATAGGCAGCATCTGGATGGCGGACAATCCAAGCAATAAGCAAATGCCCCCGACCACACCTGGCAGTAGAAGGCCCGGTTGCGTGAATTCAACAATCAAACCGAAAACGCCGACCAATAACAAAATCAGCGCAGTCCCCGGATCGGTGATGACCGCCAGGAACCGCGTTCTGTTGTCTGGTTCTCTGGTGAGAATGTTGGCACCCCCAGTGTGTAGTACGTGCATCCCGTTGGCTGTAGTGACCTGACGCCCGTCTAGCTTGCGCATTAAGTCAGGGATATCCTGCGCGGTGAGATCGATCACTTTTTGTGTCAAGGCTTCATTCGAGGACAGGCTGACGGCTTCACGTACTGCGCGCTCTGCCCATTCCGCGTTACGCCCGCGCAGTTGCGCCAATCCACGAATATAAGCTGCCGCGTCCTGTATCTGTTTTCTGCGCAACGTACTCTCGCTATCAGAGGCCAGTTCTGGTGCGGAAGTATTGCCTATCTTTGGGTCAATGTCATGGGGAGCGTTATTGATTGGCGGTCGCCGCGGGGGGCCACCTTGCCCGGAAATTCTAATTTGAACAGGACTGGCAGCACCCAGATTGGTGCCCGGCGCCATCGCCGCAATATGGCTTGCGTAGAGAATATAAGTCCCGGCGCTTGCAGCGCGCGCACCGCCGGGAGCCACAAAGGTAGCTACCGGTATCGGGGAGGCAAGTATCGTCTGAATAATCTGTCGCATCGACATGTCAAGACCGCCCGGCGTGTCCATTTGCAGGACGATTAACTGCGCACCCTGTTTCTGCGCTCGCACAATATTACCGCTAACAAAATCTGCCGTCGCCGGTCCGATCACACCTGTGACAGGTATCACCAAAACCGGCCCCGTGACTGGTATTCCCCGCAACGCTGGGGCTGGGGCGGCATTTGCACACGCAACAGACCCAAGGCTCAACGCGAACCCAATACATAGCACGCCTGCGGATCTTAAAAACATCAACATGATTGCGCGAAGGATAGGTGGCAAATTGTCTTATCTGTTGCGATAAGACCATCGTATGCAAAATAATATCCCAAACTCGAATGTAATTATTAAAAATACACTATTTCCGTGAACTCTACCTGCACCGATAAGTCCTCAATACCATAACTGGTTTGACAATACCTGTACCGGGCATTAATACGCCTTGGTGTTTAGTGCACACATTGGGTTACAAGCCACTACAGTAGTTATTTCTCGATGAGGCGCGTATAAACCCTCATCCGGCCGAACAGGAAGGTACCGTAGGCTTCATTGATGAGGCAAAAGGCACCGGATCTTGAAAAATAGCTTTAGGGTGCAGTAATTTCAGGATGTGCCAGCAATACCTGCGCCGAAAGCGTCCCGTCAGATTGCGCATCTGCATGATAAGAAGACCGCACCATCGGACCAGACGCCACGCGCGTGAAGCCAAGCTTTAGGGCGACAACACGAAGCCCTTCAAATTCGGCCGGGGTCACATAACGTATGACCGGCAGGTGATGCGGGCTGGGCTGCAAATACTGGCCGAGTGTTAGCATATCGACCTGATGGGTCCGCAAATCCCGCATCACATCTTCTATTTCTTCCAGCGTCTCGCCCAATCCCAGCATGAGTCCGGATTTGGTAACGACTTGGGGATGGCGATCCTTAAACCGGCGCAGTAACGTTAAGGAATTTTGATAGTCTGCGCCGGGGCGAGCCTCGCGATATAGACGGGGGATAGTCTCCAGATTATGGTTAAAAATATCGGGTACGGCCAAACCTAGTACGTCGAGCGCAGTATCGATCCGCCCACGAAAATCAGGTGTCAGAATTTCAATCCTTATCTCTGGGCTGAGGGCCCGGGTCTGTTGCATGCATTCAACAAAATGCGCCGCACCGCCATCGCGTAAATCGTCTCTGTCTACCGAGGTAATCACCACGTAGCGCAAACCCATCGCCTTGATGGTTCGCGCCAGATTTTTAGGTTCTTCAGCATCCAGGGGATTGGGACGACCGTGCCCGACGTCACAAAACGGACAACGTCGGGTGCAGATGTCACCCATGATCATAAAGGTCGCGGTACCGTTTTTAAAACATTCGCCTATATTCGGGCAATTTGCCTCTTCACAAACAGTATGCAGATGATTCTGGCGGAGAATATCTTTTAAGCGCAGTACTTCCCGCGTGCCTGTGAATTGGGCACGTATCCAGGCTGGCTTGCGCAGATATTGCCCTGCCTCCGTCGGAATGATTTTGATCGGGATACGGGCCATCTTTGCCGCCCCGCGAAGTTTTTCGCCCGCTTCCACCGGACGCTGTATTACGGTTGATTCAGGCATAGCACCCCCGCTGTTGGTCTCGTTTTAATATTTTTACCCGCGATAGTAGTGCTGGGGTGTGAACGGCATTTTGGTAACGACCACCGGAATTGGTTTGCCGCGCACAATCGCGTGTAGTGCGCTGCCACTGCTGGCATAGGCGGTCTCGACGTAACCCATCGCCACGGGTGCGCCTACTGTCGGACCAAAACCGCCGCTCGTTACTATGCCGACAACATGACCGCTGGGATTAACAATTTCTGCACCTTCGCGCACAGGCACCCTGTCTTGCGGCAACAAGCCAACGCGCTTGCGCGCCACGCCTTCTGCCAGTTGGCGCTGGATAATTTCTGCCCCAGGATATCCACCGCCACGCGGCTGGTCGGCGCGGCGTACTTTGGATAAGGCCCAGACCAGACTTGCCTCTACCGGTGTCGTGCTGACATTCAGGTCGTGACCGTACAGACACAACCCGGCCTCTAGCCGCAATGAGTCGCGTGCTCCTAGTCCGACGGGTGCGACTTCCGGTTGCGCCAACAACAAGCGTGCCAAGGCTTCGGCATGGTCATTGGAAACGGATATTTCAAAACCGTCTTCGCCAGTGTAACCGGAGCGACTAACCACGCAATTGAAGCCCGCGAGCATCACGCTAGAAGTTTGCATGAATAACATTTGAGCCGTTTTAGGGGCGAAGCGCGCTAGTACCTTTGCAGCCTGTGGCCCTTGTAACGCTAATAATGCGCGATTGGTCAACGCTTCAATCGCGCAACTATCCGGCAAATGATGCTGCAAGTACGCAAGGTCCTGGTGTTTGCAGGCGGCGTTAACTACCAACAATAAATGATCGCCTGAGTTCGTTACCATCAGATCGTCCAGAATGCCGCCACTTTCGTTGGTGAAAACTGCATAGCGCTGAGTATTGGGACGCAGGCCGAGAATATCGACCGGCACCAGCGCCTCCAGCGCCGCGGCGACATCCGCTCCGCTCAGGCGAATCTGCCCCATGTGCGACACGTCAAACAGGCCTGCCTGCGTGCGGGTATGCGCGTGCTCTTTGAGGCCGCCCATTGGATACTGCACCGGCATTTGGTAGCCGGCAAACGGCACCATTTTTGCTCCCAATTCAAGATGCAGATCATACAGCGCGGTACGTTTAAGGGATTCTGGCGTGATATCCATAGTCGTTGTCCTTATTCTTTACGAACCTTTCGTCCTGTTATGCGGGCAGGCGGCCCTGCCGCAGATCAAGCGTCGCGCGCCAGCAGTTCCATCAACATTCAATGACGTTAACAGCCAGTCCGCCACGCCACGTTTCTTTGTATTTGGTTTTCATGTCTGCGCCGGTATCGCGCATGGTTTTGATCACATTATCGAGCGAAACATGGTGGCGACCATCGCCGCGCAAGGCCATCCGTGCGACATTGATGGGCTTGACCGAACCCATTGCGTTCGGCACCTCTCCTGGCAAACCCGACAAAATCGCCTTATCGCTGCCATGGCCTTTGCCCGTCCCGCCCGGCGAGCCGTACAAGGCCGATTTAATCGACTGTGTCCGCGCCAGCAGGCCGTTATTTTTAAACCGGTGACAAACAGTAGTGCCGCACGCATTGGTCCGACGGTATGCGAGCTGGAAGGACCGATACCGATTTTTAAATAAATCAAATACGCTGGTAGCCATGGACCGACATTTCCTTTGTTTAGCGCTTAAAACAACAGACTACTGGCACAATCTGGTACACACGTGGTTATTGGTAATCCTATTTGTAATCACTATTCGTAATCGGACATAGGCGGGCAAGAGCACACCAGATTGCGATCGCCATAGACATTATCAACGCGGCCAACTGGCGGCCAATACTTGTTAGTCGTCTTTAAATTGAGAACCGGAAACACCGCCTGCTCTCGCGTGTAGGCGCGATCCCACTCTTCGGTCAAATCGAGCGCTGTGTGCGGCGCGCGCCTTAACGGACTATTGTCGGCCGTCATACGGCCCTCTTCGACCGCCTGAATCTCATGTCTGATCGCAATCATTGCAGCACAAAAACGGTCGATTTCTTGTTTCGATTCACTTTCTGTAGGCTCGATCATCAACGTCCCGGCGACCGGAAATGACATCGTCGGCGCATGAAAACCAAAATCGATAAGACGTTTCGCCACATCCTCCACCGTCACGCCGGTCTTGTCTTTCAGCAGTCGCAGATCGATGATGCATTCATGCGCCACGATACCGTTTTTACCTGCATATAGAATCGGGTATTGGGGCGCAAGACGATGGGCAATATAGTTGGCATTCAGAATTGCCATTTGACTCGCTTGCCTGAGACCGCGCGCGCCCATCAACGTAATGTAGGCCCAACTGATCGGCAGGATGTTTGCACTACCCCAAGGTGTCGCAGCCACCGGTGCAATGCCAGTCTCTAATAACCCATGTCCGGGTAAAAAAGGCGCAAGGTGCGACTTCACGCCAATTGGCCCGACGCCAGGACCACCCCCTCCGTGTGGAATACAAAATGTCTTGTGCAGATTGAGATGCGATACATCGCCGCCGAAATGACCCGGGGCGCACAGGCCGACCATTGCATTCATGTTCGCACCATCGATATACACCTGGCCGCCGTGACCATGAATGATGTCGCAAATTTCACGGATCGCCCCCTCAAATACACCATGGGTAGACGGATAAGTGACCATCAATGCCGCAAGGTCGCCCGCATGCTGTTGCGCTTTGGCGCGGAGGTCGGCCACATCCACGTTACCGTTGTCGTCACAGCGCACCACCACCACTTTCATGCCAGCCATGTGCGCGGTGGCCGGATTGGTTCCATGCGCAGAGCTGGGGATCAGGCAAATATCACGCTGTCCTTCGCCGCGACTTTGATGATACGCGCGGATCGCCAGCATCCCCGCATATTCGCCCTGCGATCCGGCGTTGGGTTGCAATGAAACCGCATCGTAGCCGGTGCACACGCATAACATCTGTTCAAGCTCAGAGATAAGCTGCTGATAGCCCTGTGCCTGTTCGAGCGGTGCGAATGGATGGATCTGGCTAAACTCTTTCCATGTTATTGGAATCATTTCGGTACTGGCGTTCAGCTTCATGGTGCAGGACCCCAGCGGGATCATGGTGCGGTCAAGCGCCAGATCCTTGTCGGCCAGGCTACGAAGATAGCGCATCATTTGGGTCTCGGAGTGATGGCTATTGAAGACCGGATGCGTCAGAAAATCGCTGGTGCGCCTTAACGTCGCCGGAATCCGCTCATCAGCATTGGCCTCTATGGACGCAAAAGATAGCCCTGGATCACCCCTGTTAGAAAAAATCCGCCACAGTGCTTCAACATCCGCTGCGGTTGTGGTCTCGTCGAAGGACACGCCGACCGTATCACTGGCAACAATCCGCAGATTAACGGACTGCGCGCGCGCCGCCGCGTGGATGGCTTGCGTATGGCCAACAGTGCGGACCGTGATGGTGTCAAAAAAATGGGCCGTCAACACTTCATTATTGCATTTAGTCAAACCAGCTGCGAACGTTGCTGCTAGCCGATGTATGCGCTGGGCGATAGTTTTTAAGCCTTGCGGTCCGTGATAGACCGCGTACATGCTGGCGATGTTCGCTAGTAAAACCTGCGCTGTGCAAATATTGCTGGTAGCTTTTTCGCGACGAATATGTTGCTCGCGGGTTTGCATCGCCAGACGATAGGCCTGGTCGCCCCGACTATCGATGGAGACGCCCACCACACGTCCCGGCATCTGTCGCTTATGCGCATCCCGCGTAGCGAAATAGGCGGCATGCGGTCCACCATAACCGAGTGGCACGCCAAACCTCTGAGACGAGCCGATAGCAACATCTGCGCCGAATTCTCCGGGCGGCGTTAATAACGTCAGCGCGAGCAAATCTGCGGCAACGACGACTAGCGCGTCCTTGCTATGGGCGCTAGCAACGGTCGCCGAATAATCGTGTATCTCACCGCCGAGGTTGGGATATTGCAGCAGGATGCCGAAATAATCGATTGCATTGGTGGCATTGGTGGCATTGGTGGCATTGGTCACATTCAGCGCGGTCCGGTGATCACCGACGACGACGTTAATGTTCAGCGGCACGGCTCTGGTGCGCACTACAGCGATGGTTTGCGGAAAGCAGTCTTGCGATACAAAGAAGGTGGTGCTCTTGCTTTTGGAGACGCGCTGACAGAATGTCATGGCCTCCGCTGCCGCAGTGGCTTCATCCAGCAACGAGGCGTTGGCGATTTCCATACCGGTTAAATCGGAGACCATCGTTTGAAAGTTCAGTAGCGCTTCTAAACGCCCTTGCGATATCTCGGGCTGATACGGGGTATAGGCGGTGTACCAGCCGGGATTTTCCAGCAGGTTGCGCAGGATGACGGTCGGTGTGTGGCAGTTGTAATACCCCATCCCGATATAGGTTTTAAAAACCTTATTTCTTGCGGCGATGACCCGCAGCGCGTCCAATGTCTCCACCTCGTTTAGCGCGGCACTCCCAGTCAAAGGCAATGGCGCATCCAGCAAAATCGCTGCAGGGATCACATCTTTTATCAACGCATCAATAGACGCATACCCTAGCGCCTCCAGCATGCTTTGTTGATCTTTTGCGCCCGGCCCGATATGCCTGCTGACAAACGCCGTATGCTGTAACAAATCATCAAATGCGAGCCGTGGCTGAGTCATTATGCTCTCTCGAAATTAGTATTTTGCCAAGCATCTGGGAGTGACGCACTAATCGCCAGAGCCCTACTAGCTTAATCGTTGGCTGGATTTATTGCTTTAATTATTGTGCTGGACGTCCCATCGAACTAAATAGCATGAAACTCGCAGGATCTTTCCCAGGACATTGACGCAATGCAACCCACCACACACGTGCACACGCAACGTCAGCCTAAACCTGCGACGAACGCTTTATAAGCGTCCCCGTCCATCAAGTCCGCCAGTTCCAGGGGGTCGCGCAACTGAAACCTAAAAAACCAGCCGTCACCTAAAGGATCTTCGTTAACCCTGCCGGGCTCCTCAATCAACGATTCGTTGACTTCGGTCACGATCCCGGCGGCAGGCATCAGTATCTCGCTCGCGGTTTTGACCGACTCAATGACGACTACTTCCTCCCCTTTTTTTAGCTCTCTGCCGACATCTGGTAACTGAACGTAGACCAGATCTCCCAAATGATCCTGGGCAAATTCGGTAATGCCGACCGTCACCAGACCGCCATCCTCAACCTTCAACCACTCATGCTGCTTTGTGTATTGCGTCGCACTCATTGCTTATCTCCCACAAAAGTTGGCATTATAAAGTTGGCGTTACCTGATGCCCTTACCCCGGATGTACAGCGCACAGGTCTTACACCACACATAAAATTGTAGAGTTTTTAGCGCCATTTATGCAATCAAATGCGTGGTGCAAAAGTTTGTTCACAACAATAATATATTTAAAAAAATTTAAAAAAATAAAATCCATATCGCTATATTTTAAAAAACAAAGCCAAAAAAATATTTCATTCCTTGTTGCGAAAAACCCAGACACCGATCAAAAATATCAAAGTCACCGCGTTCGACGTAGACTTTGCATGTAACTACCCTAAAAAGGAGGGGTTCCATGGATATTTTTGAGTTAATGAAGCGCTTTGGCGTTCCGCAAACGGTACTACAAAATGGCAATCTTCCAGTGCGCAGTCCTATCGATGGCGCGCTGCTTGCAAACATCAGAACACACAATGCTAATCAGACTACGGCCGCGGTAAATCGTGCACATCAAGCGTTTCTTGCATGGCGTATGGTTCCCGCTCCTCGGCGCGGCGAACTGGTGCGCCTGTTAGGCAATACTCTGCGTGTGCATAAGAAAGATTTAGGTACGTTGATCACCCTTGAGACCGGCAAAATTTTGCAGGAAGGATTAGGTGAAGTACAGGAAATGATCGACATCTGTGATTTTGCAGTTGGTCTTTCACGGCAACTATACGGTTTGACGATTGCGTCCGAACGTCCGGGGCATCGAATGATGGAAAGCTGGCATCCGCTAGGTGTCTGCGGCATCATATCGGCCTTTAATTTTCCTGCAGCGGTGTGGGCGTGGAATGCCGCTCTGGCTTTCGTTTGCGGCAATAGCGTGGTATGGAAACCGTCAGAAAAATCGCCGTTGACTGGCTTAGCTTGCGCGGCCCTATTCGAGCAGGCGTGCGTCGCTTTCGGGGATGCGCCTGACGGCTTACTGGAAGTGGTTCAAGGTGCCCGCGCCGTTGGCGATGTATTGGTTAACGATGTGCGGGTGCCGTTAATTTCTGCCACTGGATCGACCCGTATGGGCCGTGAAGTCGGCGCACGTGTCGCCGAACGATTTGGTCGCAGCATTCTTGAACTAGGGGGCAATAACGCCGCGATAATAGCGCCTAGCGCCGATCTTTCTATGGTGGTGCGCGGGGTATTGTTTGCCGCCGTGGGCACCGCTGGGCAACGCTGCACGACGCTACGTCGACTAATCGTCCATAACGACGTTTACGACACACTGATCCCACAACTCCGACAGGCGTATGGCAATATCAAGATCGGTAACCCGCTGCATGGCGACACCTTGGTGGGCCCGTTAATTGATGTGAAGTCTTTTGACACCATGCAGCAAGCTTTGCACGTTGCACGCAGTCAGGGCGGCAAAATAACTGGCGGTGCGCAGGTGGATGTCGCAGGATGTATGGACGGCTTTTACGTCCGGCCCGCGTTGGTTGAGATGCCGCAGCAGACAGAGCTGGTCCGGCATGAAACCTTTGGGCCGATTTTATACATCTTGCGCTATGACGATTTTGCCGAAGCGATCGCATTACAAAATGGTGTTTCGCAAGGACTATCATCGTCGATCTTCACTATGAATATGCGCGAGGCCGAACTCTTTGTTTCTGCCGTTGGAAGCGATTGCGGGATCGCCAACGTTAACATTGGGCCATCGGGTGCCGAAATCGGCGGCGCGTTCGGCGGTGAAAAAGACACCGGCGGAGGTCGCGAATCGGGCTCGGATTCCTGGCGGGCCTATATGCGTCGGGCCACCAACACTATCAATTACTCAGATACGTTACCGTTGGCGCAAGGCATTGTATTTAACCTTTAAAAGATCATGCATAAAAGAGTGGTATTTTTGGATGTGTAATATTTACCTATTTTGATCTGAAATTTCTGGATGCATTGCTGACGGCATCAATGCATCAATGCATCAATGCACCAATGCGCAAGGCACACGGCACTGCACCAATGATCGCCGCTAGGTTGCGCCTTTGCTTAAGACATTTTCTGCGTCCGCAATGCCTGCTCTCTGATTGAGGATAAACTGCTTGTGGGCGTGATCACTTCAGGCGATAGTCGAATCTCAATAAGAGCGGGCAAACCGCTGGCGCACGCTTGTTCAAAAGCCGGGATAAAGTCCTCAGTCTTTTCAACTGTCGCACCCAACGCGCCGAATGAGCGAGCATATGCAGCAAAGTCCGGATTGGTCAGCGTTGTGCCATGTACCCGGCCCGGATAGGTGCGTTCCTGATGCATACGTATGGTGCCGTATATGCCATTATTGACAACGATAAAAATTACCGGCAAAGCATATTGCATTGCCGTCGCCAGCTCCTGACTGCTCATCATAAAACAACCGTCGCCTGCGAAAGCAATCACCATCCGTTCGGGATAAAGTGACTTCGCAGCAATGGCAGCGGGTACGCCGTAGCCCATCGCGCCACTGGTCGGCGCAAGCTGTGATCTGAAATACCGATAGTAATAAAACCGGTGCACCCAGGTGGCATAATTACCCGCGCCATTACAAATGATCGCATCGGACGATAAGTGTTCACGCAGATATCGCATAATCTCCCCCATTTGCACCGGCCCTGCAACTGTTGGCGGCGTGCTCCATGCCAGGTAATCCGCATGCGCAGCTTCGGCCTGCCCGCTGTGCCCTGACTGGCCCACCCACGCTAGCGGGTTGACTGGCACGAGCCGGGCGGCAACCGCAGCGAACTCGGGCATCCCCGCATTAATCATCACCTCTGCCGCGTACACGGAACCTAACTCCTCGGCACCGGCATGTACATGCACCAGATGTTGCCGCGGCGTGGGTATATCGAACAGGGTATAACCGCTGGTAGTCATTTCGCCCAGGCGAGGACCGATTGCCAGCACCACGTCAGCGTCCTTAATCCGCTGCGCTAATACAGGATTAATCCCAATACCCACATCGCCCGCATACAAAGAATGCGTATTATCAAACAAATCCTGAAAGCGAAAAGCACAGGCCGTGGGCAGCTGCCACGCTTCACTAAACCGGCGTATATCGTCATATGCTTGCTGGGTCCAGCCGCTGCCGCCAAGTATCGCAATCGGCCGTTGTGCAGCGCTGAGCAGTGCCGCCAACTGCTGCACGGCCTCCACAGTTGGTGCAGCCGCGACGCGGGTATAAGTTGGCGCTGCAAATGCCGTAGTAATCTCAACCAGCATATCTTCCGGCAATGCCAGAACGACCGGCCCCGGTCGTCCGCTCACCGCGGTTTGAAACGCACGGCTGACATATTCCGGAATACGTTTGGCATCATCGATTTGAGCCACCCATTTAGTTACCGGACCAAACATGCGCCGATAGTCGATTTCCTGAAACGCTTCACGGTCCATGCAATCGCGTGCGACTTGGCCAACAAACATAATCAATGGTGTTGAATCCTGATAAGCCGTATGCAGTCCTGTCGCCGCGTTCATCGCGCCCGGACCCCGAGTCACCATTACAATGCCCGGCTTGCCAGTGAGTTTGCCATATGCCTCGGCCATGTTCGCGGCGCCGCTTTCATGGCGGCAGATGCGCAATGCTATGCGCTCCCTGACGTCATATAAAGCATCAAGTGCATTGAGATAACTCTCTCCCGGTACACAAAACACATGGTCGACATGATGCGTCAGTAGACACTCAACTAAAATCCGCCCACCGCTTCCAGAAATAATCACTTTAGCGTTGATTGTGCTCTCCTCGTTGTGATGGGTTATTTGATCTTGTTGTTGCACCTATCGGCGCTGTGGTTCCATATCATCAGAGCGTCGAGGGACGGTCGCTTCGATTTATGTCTTCCCCGGCATGCGATAAAGTGCGTTCCTTTACCAATACCACAGCGCTTAAATGTTCCTTCAGGCTTACATTTAAATAGGTGTTGCAACCGTCATCGTTTAGCATAAAAATACAATCAAGCAGTCACAGCGTACCCGTTTGTGCGTGGAGTAGGCTTATGGTCAAAGCATGCGTCGCACTTCATTTTATTATTTTCGTCGGGAGCAAGGCCATGCGTTCCACACCTAAACTGCACAGTTTTCTTGCATTAATGCTACATCCCCCGATCACAATCGTTCTAGGAATCATGACAGCGATCTTCGTGACCTTTTTATTTTGCGTAGGCATTATTCTCTTTAACGAGACCCCTATCTTACTTTTACGCCTGTTGCAGTGGATAGGGAGAGACTGTGTTTGGTGCACTGTGACCCCCCACTAATTTTTACTTGTTTCTTTTACCTTATTTTGTACTTAATCTCAGGTTGATATTAGGTCGGTCTCACGGTAATCTCCATAAGAACAAAGCTTATATCCCTTACTCAGCCTCTACTTTTGTTTTCTGAGAGTAATATAAGAGTTAAATAAACACTTAAAGAAGCTTAAGGTGGGCTTTGAATGTCGCAAAATAACATCAACTAGCACTACCCGCGCGAATCACCGCCCCGCAATCAATACGCGCTGTTACCATACTGATATGACCTGTCAAAGAGCAAAAAGGGTGACCAAAAGCCTACGATTCAAGAGTCATTTATACCTTGATGTTTCCTACTCTGGCTTAAACGCTGATGATCTGATTGTCTTTACACTTGTAAAGGAAAATTTATGAACATGCTCAAACGTTTATTTACGCCAACACATCTCTCTATCGTCAACGATGAGCTAATTGCTGCTCGGTTGCAATTGCTATCCGCAGAGAATGATCTGGAGCATGTACAAGCGCAGGTTTCTCTGCTTAATGCGCGGATTGCAAGACTGGAAGGAAAATTAAAAACTGCAGACGCGCATAGTTCCATGATGGACGCACAATTTTACGCGACCAGACTGCGCAGCGCCATGCCGTCTGAAACCGGCAATCGTTCGCAGCAAGCCGAACACGATATTTCGGAATTGCGTCCCAAACTATCGGGAAAATGAGGTGGTGCGGTATCTCGTTATACCGCACGCATTCCAATGCGGGTTACTCTCAGTAACGCACTATTCACCGCAGTCAGGCGCGGCTAGCTAGTGTTACCGGCGGCAACGGCGCTCACAACGCGTTCAAATTAGGCTTAAAGGTCGCCGAACATGCCGCCGGGTTGCCCGCCATTTGAGCATTAAAGAGCGGCTAGCTTTGCCCGCAACGCATCCTGGACTTCTGGATCGCTTAATCCCAGGTGTCCCTTGGTTTCGATTAATTTATCACGACACCATATCGGCCAACCGAAAGCATCGTCATCAATTGCGCACCAGTTATCTGGCTTGCGCAGCTCGACATCATTCCATATCTGCATGCCCCGCGGCATAATATCGAACTCGCTTTGCAATAATTTAGGGTGATGAAAGGTGGAACCCACGACCCTCGAACGTAACGCCTCGCTCAGCTCTTGCCGGGTGGCATCAAAGCCTAGCGCACGTATCCAACTGGTCGATAATACGATTTTCACGTCAGGATATGGTTCCAGCAATTCTTCAAGGATAGGCATCCATTCAAAAAAGGAGCGCTCCGGGGTGCTGATATACATACCGCGCTTACGATTGCGAATTACCATGCCATCATGTAGCACGCCGTTATAGTCTAAATATAAAATTTTCATCAGGTATTAATTTCTCGTTTAGTAATCAGATTTCCATATTGCGTGGATCTCGATCAATTTTTTGATAATGTGCTTCGTTTTGTTTATTACGGCGTCTATGCCCGGGCCGAACCTGTTAACGGTCATTGGGAAAATTTTAGTGGCCTACCCGCTTTACAAAAAGAAGCCCTGTGCCGATTGCCATCAACAGGCCTCCAAAAATCCGATTTTGAATTTTAATGGCGCGTACATTGCGGAACAAATTTTGCATTGAACGACCGGCGAATGCATAGCCATGCATCACCACTACGTCGGCCGTCACCGTGGTCAAAGCCATCACCAGTAGTTGCCACCCTAAAGGTCGGTCCTGACTAATAAATTGCGGCAGTACGGCGACCATAAAAACAATCCCTTTTGGATTGGTGACGTTGGTGAAAAATCCGGTCGCGCAGCGGCGTCCCCACGTAGGCATCGCTGAAGCACGTGATAGCGAGCGGGCGACAGCTAATTCAGACGCGCCTGGAAACCTGATTTCGGAATCAATCTCGAGGCTCGAGCCGGTAGCCCGCCACTGCGTAAAGCCAATATAAATCAAATAGGCGGCACCAAGGAGCTTTACGATATTAAATGCTACTTCTGATGCCACCAGCAAGGAACCCACACCGGCACCTGCAATAAGTAGAATCACCACCAGACCGCATTGCAGACCGCATATCGTGGCACTGGTGCCCTTTACGCCAAAACGGATGCCGTGACTCATGGACAAAATTGCACCCGAGCCGGGCGAGACCGCAATCAGGATGGACGCAGCAATATATGTTGTCCAAAGATGAATATCCATACTAATTTCTTGAAATTAATTTTATAGTCCGCTATTTTAGCGGTGTAGGTGAAATAGGTGTCAAACATGCCGCCTCTTTTCACACCGAATGCTGATTTTCTCAAAACGACCAAGGCATTGGGTCCCCCGAAATGGCGGTAACGCCGCGCTCGATGGTCAATAGAATCAGTTAATTCGTTTTCTTAACAGATATGGGGCGTATGCCCTATATGTTTCCAGAGGAACAATGATCATGATAAAAGATCAAAGTTGGCTTACTGATGCAAGCCCTTGTTGCGCTACCGCGATGCGCAAGGCGTCTAGACGACTGACGCAATTCTATGACGATGCCCTAGCCTACTCGGGCATCAGATCAACGCAATATGCGATCCTGGCAGAACTGAATCGTCGCCCGATGTTTCCGCCAACCATGCAGGAACTCGCTGACGTGATGGTCATGGACCGCTCGGCCCTTGGCCACAATTTGCGTCCCTTGGAGCGCGATGGTCTTCTGACACTAAGACAAAGCAATAGCGATCGCCGAAGACGCCACGTTGTGCTGACCCAAAAGGGAACAGAAAAAGCGCGCGAAGCCGAGCAACTCTGGCGCACTGCGCAAAACCGGTTTGTTGCGTTATTTGGAGAACCCAATGCGGCAGAACTCCGCGCAACCTTACTTGAAATCGCCTATGACGACAGACTGTCAACGTTAAAATATTGACATAAATATAACAAATAAAAAGTATCGATATTCAATGCAGAGTCTTCGGCAGGTGGGCAAAGAATCCCACAGGCCGGGGGTTCTGCAGCAAGGTGTCTTGCTGCAGATAAAACCCAGCCGACAATTTTTAAGTTGTGCTCGTAGCCGCTTCCCGCGCACGCTTTGCTTCGCAGGTTTTTAGAGGCATCAAGCTATATGTAACAATCTGAAATCCTGTTTTGATCCGTCTTACCATCAAGCAAGTCGACCACGATACGATGGGCTTTAATTGCTGCACCGCGCCCGATATCCTACTTCATTCTTTGAAATCGATAGTTGACTTCAGGACATCAGTTCCATTGGGAAATGCGGTATTTTATCCGGCGAAGCACGCCTCATCGCGGCATAAGCCATCCGATTATGTACGCCATTGCTCGCTGCTGGTCCCGCTGCCAAAATATAGTCGTCCCCAGCGATAACTTTCCCCGTTTTAGCGTCGACAAGGACTGGATCAACGATTTCCCCGGTGAGTAAATCCGTCAGCACTACGCTCACCCCGTCGGGCGCAAATTGGCTATTCCCCCATGCCAATAGCGCGATCATCACGGGTTTGAACGCCTTGCCGCTTTTGGTCAGCATGTATTCATAACGTGGTGGTTTTTCCAGATATTGGCGCCGTTCCATTAGTCCCGCAGCCACCAACGACGTCAGGCGTCGTGTCAAGACATTCGGCGCGATAACTAAGCTTATTTGAAACTCATCAAAGCGCGTCATCCCATAAAACGCATCGCGCAGAATAAGAATACTCCACCATTCCCCAACGCGCTCCAGGCTACGCGCTATCGGGCAACTCAAGTTACTAAAACTTTTGCGTTGCATCAAATGTCTCCCTTACCGTTCATAGGCGCTAAAGCATAGACGTGTCGCTATCATAGTGCAAGTAGGATTCCCTCCCTGTTTGTGCAAAATCGTGGGAACGTATTGTCGATGCACATTGACAGATGGGGCTTCGGAGACGTAACTTTTTATTCAAAGGAACCAAAAGCCGTCTACCCGAAAAAACGTATCATTATGAAAAAAGGGTCTCCGGAGGTCTGCGTCCGGGCTTCACGCAAGGGCAGATTCCACCATTGTTTTAACGCAACAGAGGCGATCGGAAGTATTTAGGCCCCAGCTATTCAGATGATTGCTGGTGGTTTGCAACATTTCGCCCATGACTTCACTGTATTTAAATGTCAAGCCATGTGCAAAAAGTGCAAATTGGTGCGATCGTTAAGGACCGTACGACGCACGGCAATCCCGATCACGCCTCAGTATGAACGTTGCTATCCGCGATGTCTTTTAGACGATCGGGAGCTCGTCACCTTGCAGTTCCAGCAAGTGGCGCTCTATCTCAAATACATGGCGATCATCCCTGCCAAGCGATCGTAAAGCTTCAGCAAGCCCCACCAGATATTCTTTATTATGTCCGCTAGGGCCGACCGATCCGGCAATCTGACGCGCAATATCCCGTTCGGTCGCGGGCCCCAGAAAGGCAGGATTTTCTTCCGTTGCGATATATACCAGCCCCTCGGCCACGCTGCCATCTTCAAACGTCATCTCTATAGGCAAACGTAAATAACCATTCTTTTCCCGCTGGTCAAGATGCTCAAAAACGTCCGGCGTGATCAAATAAGCCATGCCTTCACATATCTCGCCCGCTTGGGCAATAAGCGTTACGACTCTGCCAGGTGCCGCCTCTGTTCCGCGATGGTCGTACGATCCCTGCCAAAAGCGTCGACTCCAATTGACAATAGATGCCGGTCGTCGATCTACAAAAGGAAAACCTGCTTTAAAAATCAGCGATCCGTAGCCAAATAGCCATACACTTGGATGATCGTCAAATTTATTCATCATTTTATTCACCGCGGTGGTATCTGCAGGCATTGGCAAACCTTTATGTTTTTCTTGCTAGCATGAAGATGCAGGAAAGTGCATTTCCAAAAGCAGATTGAGAAATTTTGCAAATAAACGCTGTATTTGCATAAGTAGATTTATTCGCAATATTACCGGCTTCTTTGATGAATTGCTTGCGATAATGTATTGGAAGCAGCAAATTCTGACGATTTTATCGCGACCATGATGTGAGCAAATCCAGTATGTACATTATCCATTTGGTGCGAGGCTATAATTCGGGGACCGTAATCATGTCTCCGACCTTATTGTGAATGCGCCGTTCAATGCAACTTTATCCTGCCTCATCACCATTGCAACAGTTTGCACCGTGCTCGCTCCTCAATCGCACGCTATGGATTAAACGGGATGACCTGCTGCATCCCAGCATTTCCGGAAATAAATTTCGCAAACTTAAATTTGCGTTGATGGCGCTAAAAGAAACGCAAGCGCAAAACCTGCAAAAGGTTACGCTGACCACCATGGGCGGCCCTTGGTCGAATCATTTGCACGCGCTGGCGCATGCTGGTGCAATAGAAGGATGGCCAACGCGCGGACTGGTGCGCGGAACCGAAAATATTCACACAGCAATGCTGGACGATTGTCGCAGCCTTGGCATGGAAATACAATTTGTGTCGCGCGAAGACTATCGCACTCTGCGCGAGGTGTCTGGCGCCTGGCGCCGTCATGTGCCTGGCGCGGATGATAATTCGGTCTGGTTTCCCGAAGGTGGCAGCACCCCGGATGCATTACGCGGCGTGGCAGAGATTATTGAGGAACTCCCGTTTATTCCCGAAATCATGATGGTCGCGTGCGGTACCGGCGCAACCATGGCAGGTCTTCTGGCGGGATTAGGCGGTCGCGGACACGTGATCGGCATTGCCGTCCTCAAAAATGCCGATTACTTACATAAAGAGATCGCAATATTGCTACAACAATCAGGACACCCATCCTATACAAATTACGACCTCATCACGGATGCGCATCATGGCGGATACGGAAAAGCGCCACCAGAATTGAGACAATTCTGCCGGGATTTTTCGATAGAGATGGGCGTTCCGATAGAACCCGTCTACACCGGAAAATTATTCTATGCATTGAAAAAGATGATCGATGCCAGCGCATTTCGGAAAGAAGAACGGATCGTCGTGGTCCATACCGGAGGACTCCAGGGAGCACGTGGATTTATTGGCTGAACAGGAGGCTGAGAACCGGTGTTATGCACTATGATTTACTGTGGACCAAGCGCTGACGACCAAAAAAGAATTTTCTCGATCCCTACGCCACGTCAGAACCATTATTATGGCTCCCCTCCCCCGAGCAAATGGGGCTGCAAACCAAACGTTGGGACCGCACTCGACTTCCACCTCACGCACTAACCTGCGGATCATTTTTACTAAATCCCGTAATCCCAATCGAACTAACAATAATACACAGCACCGCTATCCCTTGTGACAAGGTCAGGCCTTCCTTCAGGAACAAATAACCGGACACCGCCCCCAACGCTGGCTCAAGACTCATCAACGTACTAAACGTTTTTGAAGGCAATCTGGTCAAAGCGATCATCTCAAAACTGTATGGCAAAGTAGAGGAAAACAGCGCCACCAGCAACGCAACGGGCAAAATCGATAATGAAAATAACGCCGTTCCGGCGTGGATTAGTCCAATCGGAAAAATAAACATCGCGGCAACCAGAGCACCCAACGGCACACTCATGCGCCCATTTGCATCGCCCGCCTTCTTGCCCACGACAATATAGACCGCCCAACAGGCACCCGCAAATAGCGCCAGCAATACCCCAGTAGTGTCCATGCCACCTGATATCTGGCCAAATGGAAGTAATAAATACAAACCGAAAACAGCTAATCCTAACCATCCTGCATCGCTCAGGCGGCGCGAGTAAAAAATAGCCACGGCTAAAGGCCCGGTGAACTCTATGGCAACCGCCGGCCCCAGCGGAATCGTTCTAAGGGCCATGTAAAACGCCAGATTCATGCTACCCAGCGCAACGCCGTAAATGAATATGGGGCGCCATACAATCTGATTGAGCGGCATCCGCCACGGACGAAAAATTAAACATAAAAAAATCGCCGAGAACCCAATTCTCAGCGCGGTAACGCCTTCCGCCCCGATGCCCGCGAACAAGCCCTTAGCCAGTGCGGCACCGCCTTGGAGGGATGACATTGCGACTAACAGACAAATGACGGAGACGGCTTTTCCGTGGGCTTTAGGGGTAGTGGAAACGGCGACTTCTTGAGGTTGCTGCATGCATTGTCTTTTTTTGTGATGAACCGGGAAACACGATTATCCCGGTAAGAGAACTGTTCAACAAAGTAAACTAATGAAGTAAATTATTTGCGCCCGGGTCATTTCAACGGTCGGCTGGCCTAGCAATGAGAAATGTAGCTATCTGAAATACACGAGTAATTTTACGAGAAAAAAAAGACGAACTAAGGTTCGCCATTTTTTAAACACACCTAAAGATAATTATTTTTTCTTTTTTGCGCCATTGACGGCGTCTTTAAATGCTTTACCCGCGGTAAATTTAACGGTAGTGGCTGCCTTGATTTTGATCGCCTCGCCAGTACGTGGATTACGACCGGTGCGAGCCGCACGCTTGCCGCTGCCAAATGTACCGAAACCGATCAATTGAACAGAATCGCCTTTCTTGACAGCTTTGATAACGTTAGCTATCAAAGAGTCGACGGCACGTTTAGCAGCCGCCTTTGATAATTCACAATCTGTAGCAATACCTTCAATTAATTCATTTTTATTCATTTGAGGACTCACTCTATAGGTTGATATAACAAAAATTCTAGCACTTCATTGCTAAAAAGAAAATCAATGTCTTTCAGGAAGGAAAAATAGATTGAAATTGGCACTATTTAACTTAAATCCTGACAGGGAACGCCAGTGTCGCTCCGTAAAATGCTTTGGTAAGGGATAATAATGCACATATTAACGCATGCGCAATGACTTCATCAATGCCTTGCCACCAGATTTACGTCACTCTCACACGACGCAACACGCGACATAACACACACCATAATCATGCCAAAAAATAAGCGACCAGCGCCGAGAAAATCGGGACCTTCGGACGAGGAAATTCAAGATGCACAGGTGCAACAACTGTGCGATCTTTCCATCGGTCTGGCGGAGCAGGAAGTCAACGTCATTACTACAGATAACCAAGCACCCGGAGATTTACTTAAAGAGCAGGAACGTGAAATCTATAAGATTATCAAAAAAAGCCTGCAGCAAAAGAAAGATGATGTCCTGTACGAGTCTCTGGACCGGTTAAAACACGCGGACACCGCGGTCTATCAACTGCTCAAAGCGCGTATAGAAGAAGCCGCTGAAGTAGTGCTGGTGCGTCGCGATGAGGGCATTACGGTTGAAATTAATGCCTTCCTGATCCCGCTATTTGTGCGAACTCTTGGTGGCCTTGACAGGGCACAGGCTTTTCAGGATCAGAACGCGTTCGATCTGCTCACCCAAAGTTTGCAAAAGGCGCAACTGGAAAGCCCCGACGCTTCGGTGGTTCTGGTCAGCTACGCTTATCATCTGGATGAAATCGATAGCATTACTTACAGTCATCTGAATGCCATGATCCGTGATGCGTTTGCGTCCATGACCGATAAAAAGGTTGCGGCAACGCCTGCTATCGAAGATAGCTTTACTGGCTGGCCTGAAAGTAAATTCGGGCCGGATGATATGGCGGTGGAACTGCGATTTTTGCTCGGATTTACGTTGAAGAGCGCCGATGACGCGTTCTATCATGTGCCTGAGGACGATGCTGCGATAGACGCCTATTTTGAGGTGCGTGAGAAGCGCTTTCAAAGCTGGACCGAGCAGGCTGCCCCACTGGTACGACAATGCCTGGTGACGGATGGTCGTAAAATGGATGTAAATTCCGACATCAACTTTCTCTACCAAGACCTGTTCCATGGCGGCAAAGAGCGCGGTATCGCAGAATACTTCATGTTACAAATGATGTCCGAATTAAATCATGGTCTGTCCCAGCACGAGCTCGCTGCAGAAAGCACGATAGCGATCATCGGACCGGCTGAAGCAGGCGGCGACGTGGTATTACGGGTCAACCTGTACAAAGAGTCGGACGGCAGTCTGGTCGCTACCTCGGAAAAGCCGTCCGCAGTGACGCGCGATCTCGATCTTGAAATCGATGATACCTACGACGCCCTGATGACAATCGGCGTCAAATCATTGGCTATCGCACTTAAGTTTGATGTTTACGGACAGGCCGTAGACGTTCAGGCCTACGCGCAACAAGTGCGGGAAGACTAAAAGCGGGCGCGTAAAACGGTTAACAAAGCTGCATAAAGCGATACCAAGAAGTATCTTCCTAAGCACTAGTTGTGCTTAGGTATGCATTACTTTTTGCTCGGCGATTATTGACTGCCGCTCGGCTTAGCAGTATCAGGTGGCTGGATGACAATCGGTGGCCCGACTTCCGTCATCACGCTTTCTCTTAAAATCCCACCCGACCTTGCGCTCCCGTCCACCACCCCACCCGGTTGCATACGGCTGATACAATCCGGGCGATCCTTTTCAGGCAGTACATTACAACGCTCCAAACGATTTTTATCGTATTGTGATGGCGTGTCAGCTAATTGTCCTTGCTTTGCCGCTTGTAGCGCAGCGCCCGCTTCGCGCAAACAAGTCGCTCGGTTCTGGTTTGAGGAACCGTTCGTACAGGCCGTGCGCTGTCTTTGATAGGCCGCATCAGCGTCCGGGTTATTCCCCGCCGCATGAATCGCGCTTGCAAAAAATACAGTACTGAATGCAGCGAGCGCTAACAACCAGCGCACAAACTGCCTGTGGGTAATTGCTTGAGAAACTGGATATGAATTCTGGACCGGATATTGAAGGGATAGCATAACAACCTCCTTATGGCAGCAGCTCACTATGCTATTGAGCAGCGAGCCGCTACAGATGGGTGATGTCAATTACCTGATTTGACAGCGCGGAAAATACGTTTAAACGATTTTCTGATCGAACTAAAATAATCTGCTTCCCAAGTGATCAAAATCGCTTCAGTATATTTTGGTGAACAATTGGCAAACAATATCATCAGATACAGCAGCGATCCACATTAGATGATACCAACGATCGCGGTCGACTGCTCGATCAGGGGGATTACAAATACCCGTCCGACTGAGCAATCGCTTTTTTACGCTGGTTAATTTGCAGGTAAAACTTTCCCTGCAGGCTGTTTTTTTGCGGCAAGCGCCTGATGATCTTCTGCCATGAACAGATACATCGCCGGGACGATAAACAACGTGAACAATGTGCCGATTGATAGCCCGGTAAATATCACCAACCCCATCGCATGACGTCCCGCTGCACCTGCACCGGATGCAATCACCAATGGCAGCACGCCAAATACCATCGCGGCTGTGGTCATCAAGATCGGACGCAAACGCACCGCGGCAGCTTCTTCAATTGCACGGCGTTTGCTGATGCCGGATTTTTGCAATTGATTCGCAACCTCCACAATCAGGATGCCGTGCTTGCTGATCAAGCCCATCAAGGTAACTAGTCCTACCTCCGTGTAGATGTTGATAGAGGCAAACCCCAGAAAGATAAACATCGTCGCGCCGAACAAGGCCAACGGCACCGATACGAGAATCACGATCGGGTCCCTGAAACTTTCAAACAATGCCGCCAACGCCAAAAATACGATGATCACCGCAAATAGCATTGTCACCACAAATCCGCCAGATTCCTGCATAAACTGGCGCGACTGCCCCGAATAGTCGACCGTATATCCAGTGGGCGCCACCTCTGCAACAGCGCTACGCATAAAATCCAGCACATCGCCCTGCGACGAGCCAGACACGCCCGACAAGGTCACCGAATTGAGCTGCTGAAAACGGCTGATCGACTCTGGCACCACGTCATACTTAATGTGTGCCACAGTGCTGGCGGGGATCATGCTGCCACTCGGCGTCTTGATATAAAAATCCAGCACCTCAGAAGGATTTAAACGATCAGTCTGCAACACCTGTGGGATGACCTTATACGAGCGACCCGCAATCGAAAAATAATTGACATAGCCACCGCCCAATGCCGCACCTAACGCTGCACCAACATCCTGCTGCGTCATGCCAAGTGCCGCAATTTTGTCGCGATCTACCACCACCGTCGCCTGGGGCTTATCGATCTTAAGATCGGTATCGATAAAATAAAACTTACCGGAAGCACGTGCCTTATCCAATACCTGTTGCGCGATTGTATTCAGATTTTCGAAAGGTTCAGTGGTGGTAATAACGAACTGCACCGGCAATCCAGATGAACCGGGCAATGCAGGAAACTGAAACGCCGCAACCCTTGCACCCGCGATTTTGTTCCATTGCGCCTGCAAATCCCGCTGTACTTCTTTAGCGCTACGGGTTCGATCTTCCCAAGACTTCAGTAGTACTCCACCGAAACCTGCATTGACAGTCGGCACGCCGGTGATCTGAAACATCTGGCTATACTCGGCCATTCCATTTGCTACCTTGTAGACTTGATTGGCGTAGGTTTGCATTTGATCGGAAGTGGCCGTCGGAGCGCCGACTACCTGAGACAGGACGATGCCCTGGTCCTCCTCCGGCGCTAATTCCGATTGCGACATCTTGAACATCAAACCTAGCACCAGCATCAATATTACCGCCAGCACGATCAACACCAGCCAGGTATCAAGCAGTGAATGCAGCGTGCGCTGGTAGGCATGATGCACCTTCTCAAAAACCCGATCAATTACCTTAACAAAGCGTCCGGTATCTTGCTCGGGCCGGAAAAATCGCGAGCACATCATCGGTGACAACGTTAGCGCCACTATCCCCGATACCGCGACCGCACCGGCCAGCGTGAATGCAAACTCGGTGAATAACGCCCCGGTCAATCCGCCCTGAAAACCGATCGGGATATACACCGCGATCAACACGACGGTCATTGCCAAAATAGGGCTTCCAAGCTCACGCGCGCCCAACAGCGATGCCTCCATCGGCGTTTTGCCTTCCTTCATATGGCGGTCAACGTTTTCCACCACAATAATGGCGTCATCCACCACCAACCCGATGGCAAGAACGATCGCTAGCAGTGTCAGCAGATTGATCGAATATCCCAACGCCAGCATGACGGCAAACGTTCCGATGAGTGACAACGGCATTGCAATGACCGGCACCAGCACCGCACGAAAACTGCCAAGGAACAGGAAAATCACAATCGTGACAATTAACAATGCCTCCACCAGTGTTTTGATCACTTCCTTGATCGAGGTGTTAATGAATGCGGTCGAGTCATACACAATTTCGCCCTTCAGACCCGCCGGCAACTGGGCTTGAATTCCGGGAAAACTTGCACGGACCCGTTTTGCCACGTCCAGAATATTGGCATCCGGCGCAACTTTGATACCAATAAATACCGACCGCACGCCACCAAAGGCGACGTTAAAATCATAGTTTTCCGACCCCAAAGAAACGGTCGCCAGATCCTCCAGCCGAACGACCGAGTCGCCGCTGTTCTTAATGACCAGTTTTTTAAATTCTTCTACGGAGTGCAAATCGGTACCGGCAGTCAATGGAATCGTCACCATCTGACCTTTGCTGGCCCCTAACGCTGCCAGATAATTATTGTTCTTCAACGCCCCAGTGACCTCAGCAGCAGTGACGCCATAGGCCGCCATTTTTGCTGAGTCCAGCCATGCCCGCAGGGCGAACAACCGCGCGCCCAAAAGTTCCGCCGTCTGCACCCCATTGACGGAATCCAATTTAGGCTTGACCACCCGGCTCAAAAAATCTGTGACGTTGTTGGTTGGCAATGTATCGCTATAAAACCCTAAATACATCGCATCGGTGGTTTGCCCTGTCTGCACCGTCAGCACCGGTTGTTGCGCTTGTGCAGGCAACTGATTCTTGACTGAGCCAACCTGTGTATTAATTTCAGTTAGCGCGCGGTTGGCATCATAGTTGAGCCGCAAAGTAGCGGTGATTGTGGACACGCCGCTACTACTGGAAGACGACAGGTAGTCAATCCCCTGCGCCTGCGCAATCGCGCCCTCCAGAGGCTGGGTAATAAATCCCGCGATAGTTTGGGCATCCGCACCGTAATAAGCGGTCGAAATGGTGACCACTGCGTTCTGCGTTTTTGGATACTGATTGATGGGCAAACTAAATAGCGAGCGCAATCCCAGCACCACCAGGAGCAAGCTCACCACCACGGCCAACACAGGTCGGCGGATAAAAATATCGGTGAAGTTCATGGAGTGTCGCCTCAGTGTTCCTGCGGAGTCGGATTGGGATTATCGAGCGGCTCGACTTTATTATTGATGACTATCACGGTGTTATTTTTTAATTTAAGTTGTCCGCTGGTTACCACGCGCTGACCCTCCTTTAGCCCGGTCAGAATTGCGACCTGATCTCCGCGTGTTTCACCGGTCGTCACAAACACTTGTTGCACGACGAGGTCCCCATCCTTAGGGGCGCCCGGCGCTTCTTTGGCGGCATCTTTGGCAACGTCATTTTGGGCGGGCGGCTTTTTAAACGACGTTACAACGAAGACCGTCGAGCCGTACGGGTTGTAGGTGATGGCCGTCTGCGGCAGGGTCAAATAGGACTTTTTCCCTCCGATTTCAACCTTGACATTGGCAAACATCCCCGGCAACAGCTGCCGCTTTGCATTAGAAACAGTGGCCTCTACTTGCACATTGCGGGTAGCGGGATCCACCTTGGAACTGATGGCTGTCACTTTGCCAACAAACGCGGTATCGGCATAAGCATCGTTCGTCAAATTCAGCGTCTGCCCGGTCATCAAACCACTAAGTTGCTTCTGCGGAATAAAGAAATCGACGTAGATAGGATCAATGGTTTGCAGCGTTACTATCTTTTCGCCGGGATTCACATATTGGCCCGGATTAATCGTTGTAATACCTAATTTGCCCGCAAATGGCGCGCGAATAGTTTTTTTGGCGACCGTGGCGGATTGCTGAGCTGCCAGCGCCTGCTTGCTTTTCAGGTCCGCAAGATCGTTATCAATCTGTGCCTGGCTGATGGCCTGCACCGCAAGTTGTTGCTTATCACGGGCCAGCACCGAGGCCGCCAATTCAGCATTAGCCTCCAGCGCATGCAATTGCGCAATATCGGAATCGGCATTCAGTTGAACCAGCAATTGTCCCGCTTTGACATCCTCACCGGATTTAAAGCTAACGGTTCGCACCAACCCTGCGATTTCGGTCGATACATCGACGCCGCGCACTGCTACCATTGTGCCTACGGATGATAATTGCGGCTGCCACTCAATCGCTTTTATCGTTGCCACAGATACGCTTTGAGCGCCCGGCTTGGGTGCACTGGCGATCAATTTTCTGATGTGCAGAAAAAATCCCAGCGCTAGCAAAGCGATCAGCAAGACCACTCCTCCCAACATAATGAGCATGCGTTTAGTCATGGATGCATCCTTTTAATATTCTGAATTCAGCTTTAGCGAGGTTGGCGAGGCGGGACTGTTGGTCGCGGAAATTTCATATTTTTTTATTTAAAACAGGCACGGCAAAAAGAATAAAGCACCTAATCGGTAACTAATTGATGCCACGCTTGTGAACTAGCCTGCCAGCAGCCCTCTTCAGGAACCCGCAACCGCCAAGAAACTTCATCTAAAACAATCAATCATTTGAAGGAAGCGGTATAGGCAATGTCGTTCCAGTCGCTGCTGTTGGCAACGCAGGGCGGTTCCACCAACCGCCGCCTAACGCTTGAAATAACGCCGCACTGTCGGCATAGCGCGCTGCCTGCGCCTGCACCAATCCCACTCTGGCCTGCTGATAGGTACGCTGGGCGTCCAGCAAAGTCAGAAAGCTAATCGCGCCAAGTTTGAATTGTTGCGTGCTGAGATCAAGCGATTCCCGTGATAGCGACTCGACCTCGGCTTGCTGCTTCAAGGTCGAGGCGTCGGATTCCAGCGTGCCCAAGACATCGGCGACGTTTTGAAATGCCCTCAGCACGGTCTCCCGATAATTTGCCGCCGCCACGTCATAGCCGGCTATCGCCGCGCGTCGGCGGGCGGTCAATGCACCGCCATTAAAAATCGGTTGTGTCAATCCGGCTGCGATGCTCCATATCATCGCGCTACCATTGAACAAATTAGGAAACTGCGTGGTGACCGGGCCGTAACTGCCGGTCAAATTAACCTGAGGATATAAGTTAGCGGTCGCCACGCCGACCAAGGCGCTGGCCTGATGTAGCAGCGCTTCGCTGGCGCGAATGTCCGGTCTTTGGCGCACCAGAGCAGAAGGCAATGACACCGGCAAGTCTTCCGGCAAGCGCAATGATGCCAGATCGAATTCAGGCAAACCTGCTTCGCTCGGCAATCTGCCAGCGTAAACCGATAATTGATTACGTGTTAAAGCGAGGTTTTTTTCCAGCGCTGGTAAAGTAGCGCGGGTTTGTGCCACCGTATTACGTTGAACCAGGACAGTTGAGCGCGGGATCGCGCCGAGAGTAAATTGCTTCTCGATCACGTCGAGCTGTTGCTCTCGCGCCCTTAAAATCTCGCGCGTTGCCTGCAACTGAGCACGCAACGATGCCTCCTGAATGGCGGCGGTCACCAGATTGGAAGAAAGTGTCAGATAAGTTGCCTCGACCAGAAACTGCTGATAATCCAACGTCGCCCTGCTGCCCTCTATCTGGCGACGGTTAGCGCCGAACACATCGAGCGAGTAAGACACATTGACTGAGGCGTTATACAGGTTGAATACACCCGCCCCTGTCCCACTCACCGGACTGGCTTTTTGACGCGTTGCGCCGATCTGTCCTCTAACACTGGGCAAGAGCAGACTTCCGGTCTGCGCACGCAAGTTTTCTTGCGCCTCACGCAGTGCGGCCTGCGCTGAAGCCATGCTTGGACTACGTTGCAAGGCATCACGTATCAGTTGATCAAGCGCTGCGGACTGAAACAAACTCCACCATTGCCCGGGAATATCTTGTCCCACCGAAAATTTCTGCGCCACGCCCGCGTTTCCCGGGGACGCTTCAGTCGCCGCGGGAAGCGGCGTCGACGTGATGTCATCCCCACCGCCGGGAGCGTCTGGACTTTTGAAGTCTGGACCAACGGCGCAACCAGTGATAAGCAACGCCGCGGCAATACCCACGCAGGTAACAGCGAAGCTGCCCGCTGCACTTTTCAGATAAGTTTGCGGCGCACGCAGAACACCCCAACCAGAAGCGTTAGAATGGACAATTAAAGAAGGACTGAACTTAGGTGACTTGTTATTGCTAGTGCTCATCATTCTCATCAGACTTTAATACGTGTATCGACCAAACGCTAAAGGAGATATTTCGAATAGCTGCGTAAATACCGATCTACTTACGTTGTATATATTTTAATTAAGTTTAACGACAAAGAACAAGCCGATTTAAAAGGACATTCCAGGAACATTTCAGGCGTATTCGCGGAATATTTGCTCACCAGTTATGGTATCCAGCAGCGTCTCAAGAGGTATTTAACTATGGAGAAATTATGCGCATCAGATCACCGTATGCATTTTTTTATTTATCCTTGATATCGCCTTCAACAACACATTATGCTCATGAAGGATAAAAAAGAACTGTGTTAATGTAGCATGGATTAAAAAAATCAAACGTTTTATTTCTTGTTTTATACTTATCCATGGCAATTACGCGAAAAAAAGACAAACAAGAGATACATCAGCCTGCGACTCCAACGATGCCAGGCCTGCCAAAAACGCGGGTTGGACGCCCGCGTTCCGGTACCGAAGCAGAACGCCTTAACTTGTTACTCGACGCAGCGACAACCGTATTTTTGAACGAAGGTTACGGCTTGGCCAGCATTGCCCAGATAGCAAGGGCAGCAGGGGTTTCGACACGAACAATCTACCAGATGTTCCCCAATAAAGCGGCGCTATTGATCGCCGCCGTCAAACGGCTGGTCGTCAACGAACTAACCGTCGTCATTGAAAACGGCGTCCTGAATACCTGTACGCCAGAAACCGCCCTCACCACGTTAGGCACCATTATTGTTACCCGAGTAACTACTGCAGATGCCGTTAGTCTCTATCGTCTGGGACTTACGGAAGTTGCGCGCATTCCCGATCTGGCAGAAAAAATATGCGAAGCGGGGCCTATGCATACCGAGAAGCTGGTCGCCACCTATCTTCAGGCGCAAGTCAGTCGGGGCACATTACAAATGGCGGATCCTTTAAACGCTGCGCGATTGTTTATCGGGATGGTCACCGCCTCCCCGCTTCAGCATGCGTTGTTTAGAGGGGCGCACTTAATTCATCACGCCGAGCTAGACCAACACATCAAAAGCGCGGTAAAGTTATTTCTTTCTGGCACGCTTCCCAGAGGTAAATAATGCAAACGTGTACGACCTTTTCAACCGGTGCGGTTCGCCAGCCGGGCACACGCAATACCAATGTAATCGCAGGCATCCTTATTATTTAGTGTCACAATCGAGGAGCATTTACTAAACGTGTCGAGAATCCCAACTTCAAACCTAAACATGCAAGCAGCCCTGCCATGCGCGAACTCCCCGACCTGATCGCTTGCGAAGGCTGTGATGCTGTTTATCAAAAGCGCGCCTTGCAACACCGTGAAGTCGCGGTCTGCTTGCGTTGCGGTGCTGAGCTGGAGCGCGATTTTACGCATACCCGAGCGCGCATCCTGCCGCTGTCGGTGGCTGGCTTGATCATGTTTATCATTGCGAACGCGTTCCCCATTGTCCAGATTGAACTGCAAGGATTACATAATCAGACGACCTTATTTGGCGCAGTGCTGGCGTTATATAAGGAAGGTATGTCACTGGTCGCGTTTCTGGTCCTCGCCACCACCATTTTCTCACCCATGATGCAACTGGTCATTCTGATATACGTGCTGATACCTCGTACCTCCGCCGAGCGACCTCCGGGCTTCGGCTGGTTGGTACGCGCTATGCAAACGCTGCGCCCATGGGGCATGATCGAAGTATTTTTACTGGGCGTTCTGGTCGCCATCGTCAAGCTATCTAACATGGCGACCGTGTTACCGGGAACTGCATTGTGGGCGTTCGCCGCATTGACCATCTTGTTAACGGCAATCATTTCTTTTGATCCGCGTTATTTGTGGCAGATAACACCGCCGACCTTGCAAGACAAAAATCCATGAAGTGGTCATTTCTATCCTTCCGCCAGCATGCCGCCAGTGATTCAGGGCCCGGAAATCAACTTGAGAATCAACCTGACCGTCAATATGAGGATGACGATAGCGAGGACATGCCGATACAGACCGCCGCCAGTCTCGGCCTGGTCTCCTGTCATCACTGCGGCACGGTCTGGAGCGAGGTGCAGGAAGAAGCGCGCTGCGAACGCTGTGAAACGCCCTTACATAGCCGCAAACCAGACAGCTTTAACCGTACCTGGGCGTTGCTGATCGCCGCTTGCATTATGTATGTTCCGGCTAATTTAATGCCTGTCATGATTACCAGAACGCTTTTGAACGTTCAGCATGACACTATCTTGAGCGGCGTCATTTATTTTTGGGTATCAGGAGACTGGGAGCTTGCCGCGATTATTTTCATCGCTAGTTTTCTGGTACCGTTATTCAAACTCAGCGCGATGATCCTGATGACTTTTACGGCGCAACGCCAAAGCCGCTGGCGGCGCTTGCAGCGCGCAAAGCTATACCGTATCGTCGAGTTAATTGGTCGTTGGTCAATGCTAGACGTTTTTGTGGTGTCGTTGCTGGCGGGTTTGGTGCAAATCAGCGGATTTGCCAGAATTACTGCTGGTGTCGGCGTGGCGGCGTTTGGTTCGGTGGTGGTATTGACCATGCTGGCATCCCTGACCTTTGACCCGCGCCTGATTTGGGATGGCGCAGCCCGCAAACCACACAATGATCCGGCGCACGATGCATTGGCGCACGATCAAACACCCAATACTGAAAAGCATCAACAGGAAAATAAACATGACTGAAGAAAAAGAAACGCCCGCTGCGCCTCAGCTACCGACGCCCAAAGTGAAGCGTCAGCGCAACTGGCTACCCTCTCTGGTCTGGCTGATTCCTATCGTCGCCGCCCTGGTTGGGCTGATACTCGTCGCCAAAATAATCATTGAGCGCGGGCCCGTCATTACGGTAACGTTCATTACCGCAGAGGGTCTGGAGGCGGGGAAAACCAAGGTCAAATATAAGGATGTAGATATCGGGACGGTCGACAAAATCTCTCTTAGCCGGGACCATTCACACGTCATCGCGACCATCCAGTTGCTAAAGGAAGCCAAGAGCTTTACTGCGGAAGATGCCCGTTTTTGGGTAGTGCGCCCACGCGTCGCTGCATCTGGCATATCGGGTCTGGGCACGCTCCTGTCGGGAGCTTATATTGGTGCCGACGCAGGCAACTCCGAGGAAACCAAGGACACGTTTATCGGGTTGGAAGTGCAGCCTATCGTGACGCGCGATTCTGCGGGACTGCGATTTTTGTTACATGCCAGCGATATAGGATCACTGGATATCGGGTCTCCTATTTATTACCGCAGGATCAAAGTCGGGCAAGTAGCCGCTTACGATCTGGATAAAGACGGCAAAGGCGTCACGCTGAAAATTTTTATTAACTCTCCGTACGAGAAATTTGTTGGTGTTAACACCCGCTTCTGGCATGCCAGTGGCTTTGACATGCAAATCAGTTCCAGCGGTTTTAAACTCCGCACAGAGTCCTTGGCTACTGTCGTTTTGGGCGGTATTGCGATGCAGTCGCCAGATGACAGAATCGGCCCTATGGCAAAGGAAGACACCGCATTTATACTTGCACAGGATCAGTCCGATGCAATGAAACCGGCAGACGGCCCACCGCAAACCGTCCTGCTATATTTTAATCAGTCGTTACGGGGCCTGTCACCGGGCGCGGTAGTTGACTTCCGTGGCGTCGAACTCGGGGAAGTGAAGTCGATTGGCGTTGAATACGACCCTAAAACCCGCGTATTCCTGATGCCGGTGCTGGTCCAGATCTATCCACAAAGACTTGGACGCCACATGGTGGAAGAGCAAAAAGAATCGCCCTACTCTCAGGAGCAGCGACTGCAATATATGATTGGTCGCGGATTGCGCGCTCAACTTCGCACGGGTAACCTGCTTACCGGTCAGATTTATGTCGCGCTTGATTTCTTTCCTAAAGCGTCGCCGGTAAAAGTTGACGTCTCAAAAACGCCGCTGGAACTACCCACTATTCCAAATAGTCTGGATGAAATCCAGTCGCAGGTTGCCGATATCGCCCGTAAGTTAAGCAAGGTACCCTTTGATCAAATCGGCACTGACCTTCAAACAACTCTGGGAACGCTGAACCGAACCCTTACCAACACAGAGAAGCTGACCGGTACGCTCAACACAGATATCGCACCAGAGGTGTCTGCTGCGATGAAAGATCTGCGCAAAACCTTGTCGGCGGCCCAGCAAACGCTATCCTCGGACGCACCGTTACAACAAGATATACGCCAGACTTTGCAAGAGTTATCGCGCTCGGCGGCTTCGTTGCGGGTGTTGACCGACTATCTGGAACGCCATCCCGAATCACTGATCCGCGGTAAGCAAGAGGACAACAAATGACATCGCCACTTTCTCACTTACATCGTCAAATTAATGTAATTACCCATGTGACGGTCGCCACCGCTCTGACTGCTGTGCTGGCGCTGTCGGGTTGCTCCACGCCGCAGACACGGTTTTATACGCTGGCAGTACCTTCGGCGACTGCAGCGTCCCGCGCGGAGTCGGCACAAAATATCTTCATTGAGGTGCCCCCGATCAGCATGCCAGAACGTCTGGCGCGACCGCAACTGGTGGTGCGCGCACGCAACACGCAGGTCGATATTCTGGAGCACGATCGCTGGTCATCATCCTTTAATTATGAGCTGCGCGACGCCTTTGCCAGTGGGCTTGCCAACAGGCTTGGAGCAATTGACGCCACGCGCAGCGGTCGCCCGGCAGGCTCGCCAGGCTATCGAATCGCGATAGATTTACGTGAGTTTGATGCCGCGCCCGGCGATAAGGTGCAGGCGTTGTTCGGATGGACCATCACACGCTCCGACGATGGGCGCAGCGCGTCTTGCCAGTTGGGAGTGACAGAACCAGTCAACGCCGGCACCGGGGCTCTGGTCGCTGGCGTGCAACGCGCAGTATCGGATGCCATCGACGCGATTGCGGCCGATATCACCAGAATGGCAGCAAGGCGCACCGACGCCGGCAGCGCCGCCATTCCTTGCAAAGGAACTTGACCCCCGGCCTGCGTACTTGTCCGTTATTGGTGGGTCACAAGTCTGGCGCGAACGAAACCTATATGTTCGCGCAATACATAAAATTGATTGGCGAAGGCCAGCGGCATTTTCATGCGATTAACGGCCTCTTCAATCTGATCGATCCGTTGCAGCATCGCCGCCTGCTCTTCCGGCGTATGCGCAATTGTCCCCCGCTCAAGCGCAATCAGCGATCCATACCAGCGATAAATCCGCGATTTGATGCGCCAGCCATACAACAGCGGCACCAGACGGAACGCAGGAATTAATAGCAGAATCAGCGGCAACAAGATCACGACGGTGCGATCAACCAGACTGGCCAGCCAAAACGGCAAGGTCCGATAAAAAAAACTTTTACCTGACTTGTAATAACGGGTCGCATCATCGCTTATACGAAATTCGTGCGCCAGCGGTGCCGGAAACTCATTAGCGCGCTGGAGGACGCTGGCCTTACTGTGGACTTCCTTGGCCGCGTCAATCAACAAGTCCGATAACGCTGGATGCAAGTCGTCACGCGCCACCAGCTCAGCAGTCGGGGCGATCAAATGAATATCATGATCCGGGATATTTTTACCAAAATCAAAAACGCCCTTGGGAATACTCAATTCATTCAAATACGTAAACCGCCGCGCATAAGCATCCGCCTGCGCAAAATCCAGTAAATGGATCCCAGGTGCCCTTAATAACTTGCCCAAGGTTGGCGGTGCCGCGGAATCGCCCATCAGAAAAGCGGCGTCTACTCTGCCCTCGGTAAGCGCCTTTGCGGCTACATCGCCACCCAAATCCAGTAACGCAGTTTTACCGCCTGCCTCAATACCGTTAGCCTTTAATAGTGTCAGCGCCAGCACCCGTGAACCGCTGCCCTGCAATCCAATGGCGACGCGTTTGCCCTTCAGTTCGGATAACCGGTCAATCAATTTTGTACCGCGATAAAATACCGAGACCGGGACATAAGCAATACTACCCAAAGACATCAGTTTATCTGTCGACATCTCGGCGGCTATACCACCCTGCACAAAGCCAAGGTCGACGCCAGCCATGGGATCGTTAAGTTTTCTGAGATTGTCCAACGATCCTTCGGACGTCACGATCTTCAACTTGACCCCATTGCGCGCTAATATTGTGCGATATTTCTGCGCATCATTCCAAAAGGTGCTGTTCTCCGGACCGGTAGTAATAGTGATGGTCTTTGGCGGTGCAGGATCGATTAACCAGATCGCCAACCAGATAGCCACCACTGCCAACAACGCAATCGGGCCAAAACTAATCGCCAGATCACGCCAGGAAATCGCAACAAATCTCGCCTTGATGCTTTTAATGGGAGGCTTCGGTTCAGAGGGAGTATGTGGTATCGCCATGGCGCTATTTTAACGTTGAAAAACGACTGGGATGCTTAAACTGCGGTGTGCGGACGTCTCCAAAAGGTCGGCGCGTTGCCCACGTGGTGAAGCTGCTGAGTGGCAGCTGTACCCATCGATAAAATAGTGCGCCCGCGGCAATACTGGTCATCCAGGCCAATATCATGCCAAAGGCCTGTAGCAACGGTTGCGGTGCGACGAAGCGCATGAACACTGCATTCACCATCAGGCAAACCGGAAAGTGCACCAAAAAGATACCATATGAAATGTTGCCCAACCCGTGAAACCGGGACCATCCCTTGTCTCTCGAGGCCCAACCACTCCGGCGACTTCCGCTACGGCTCACCCACACCAAAGCGCAGGCGATAATCAAAGCAACCGCGATCCGGCTGCGAAAATCCAGGAGTAGCGCGCCACAGACTGGTACTAACATAGCGGCCATTAGCAGTGTCACCATGCTGCGCGGCCTTTTCGGATCGCTTGCCCACCACGCGATGACGCCCAGCCCGTAGCTGCCAAAGAAGTATACCGCCCAGGCGTCCCACCGCGTATCTCGATTAAAGTACAGGAGTGAGAGGCACACGCAGCCAATAATAATCACGGGGACCAGCCATCGAAAAGCGTGGCCCGACACCCACTTGCCCGTTAACCATAACAAAAGCGTCAGCAAAGCGTACAGTTGAAAATCAATGGCCACGTACCAGGCGCCTGCTGAGACCGACTCATAATCCAGAACGGTATGCAACAAAAGCGCATGGGCCGCGAGCTGCGGCAACGTTGGTACAGCAGAAATAGAAAAATGCGTCATCCATGACCCAGCCCAAAGAGAAGCCCCAACCGCTAAACCGGTAGCCACCATGAAAGGCGGCACCAGCCGAATGTATCGGCGCCAAACCGTACCCAGTGGATTAACAACGCCCGGCAAGCCGTGCGGTGAAAGAGACTTCGCGGCCAAAAAACCGCTTGTTACCAAAAAAACTTGTACTGCAATACGAGCGTAAGTGTCCAGCCAACCGATAAACATCGGCGCAAATGGCCGCACGTAGTCGGACATCGGGCCATAAAAGGCCAGATGGTGCAGAACTATTAATTGTGCGGCAATAATTTTTAAAAGATCAATAAAGCCGCTTTGAAAGTGACGGGCATGGTGACTATGCATAGCCGAATTCAGTGGTAGTGGTCTATTTAACGGTAAAGGCGAAAATCCACTCATTGTTGCTATTTCTAATATCTGATATCTGATGTTTCAAGGTGCTCGTTGCACGCTTTCAGGCAAATGTCTGGCCGCCATCATACTGTCATAGTTGGCAGGGTCCTACAAAATTTACAGTTTCCGCCAAAGTTGTCGTTAGGAAATTAATAAAATCTCGCTATAATTTGACACTTGGCTATTCACTATCCCTACACATTTCTGGGGAACAAAAAATTTTGAATGTGCAGACCGATTATGGAGAGCCTTTCATGAATTCCCATCACCTATCGCTTTTGGTCAGCCTTGAAATGCCATTTGGCCAATACAAGGGGAGTTTGATCGCTGACCTGCCGGGTTATTACCTGAGCTGGTTTGCGCGTGAAGGGTTTCCGTCAGGAGAACTTGGCGCTCTCTTGGCGTTAATGTATGAACTGGATCATAGTGCGCTTCGACATCTGCTTGATCCGTTGCGATTCGCCCATCAACCCCGCAAAAACACCCTCTATCCGCCCAAGCGCGGATGAGGACTGAGCAACACCGGTCATATAAAAAACGCCGAGTCCCAAACAGGTGTCCAAAGCCTGACAATCTAATGCTTATTTTTAGCGCTTAGTTTCTATTTTTTTGCGAAACTCGCGACGTATTATCGCATTTCCGTAGCGTTGAATTTGCTCCTCTGTGACCGGCACCAGCGGCGTAACCGGGATGGGCTTACGGTTCTGGTCTACTGCCACCATTGTAAAATAACAACTATTGGCATGACGGATCAGGCGTTTCTGAATGTTTTCAGTGACCACCTTAATTCCGATTTCCATCGAGGTGGTACCGGTGTAATTAACCGACGCCAAAAACGTCACTAGCTCGCCAACATGGATAGGCTCGCGGAAGACGACCTGATCAACCGATAACGTCACTACATACGTAGCAGAGTAGCGGCTCGCGCAGGCGTAAGCCACGCTATCAAGATATTTGAGGACGGTCCCACCATGAACGTTGCCGGAAAAATTGGCCATGTCGGGCGTCATTAAGACGGTCATCGTTAATTCGTGTGACGGAGAAGCGATCATAAATCCAACCTTTTGTGATATTGCAGATTTTTAAGGTTGTCATGCAACCCAATACTATTTTGTATTATGCCGCAGATACGGAATTGGCAAACCGAAACATGCTGCACCACAGCAAATGATCGTAAACGCTCCACGTTCTTAAAAGCGCGTTGGCAATGCGATGATATAAATTAGTCACACCGACTATTCCGAACGCCTTGCGCCCTTCAAAATTTCAAAGGTTTAACATATCCTGTGAGCTCAAAATATCCGCGACCGACCGACTTTCCCGACCGACTGATGGTCACCGCACCTTCCCAATACACCGACCCTGTCGACTCACGCGAATCCAGCTCCTGGTCATCTTGCAGCGGGGTCAAAAGCCACTCCACCGCCCCTGTTCGTAAAATCGATTGCACTGGATAGCTAGCGTCTGTACGGGGCGAACGCCAATTCCTTTGCGGCACAAAATTGACCTGATCCTGATTGAACTGCGTGGTTCTTCCATTTGCATCCCGCAACGCAGCATGCGCCCACAGTTTTGACCCATCGCCACGCCTGATCTGAAATGCCATCAGCGCCGAGCCATCATCCAGATTAGCACCGAGCCAATCCCACCCTGAAGCACCCTCCGCTAGCACGCTGGTCGACCACTCATGATCAAGCCAGGCCGTGCCTGTGACTGCGTCCCGGCGACCAGCGTGCGTCACCGTGCCACTGACACGCAATTGCGGTTCACTATAGTAATAGCTGGCTTGCGATGACAGTGGACCCTTGCGGGAGTACCCCTGTTCTCCCTGCAACAATGGTAATTGCGTCGGCGTCAACGCAAACCTGAAACTAAAATCGCGGGCATCAACACTGACCTCGTACTGACCATCGGAACCTCGCACAATGCGCCAGTCATCGAGCGCAACATCGGTATTGCCGGTTTTGGCATAAGCAAGACCAAAACCGGACCGCGCAGTTTTTTGGTCATGGAGCAACTTGCCCGAAGCAGGATCAGACAGCGCAGCGTGGGCGATAACCAGTTGGGTCGGCGCAAAGGCGCTTGGATTGGCGCGATCGTGATCCGTCGCAGATCGGAAAAACGTGATCTGAAATCCTAACGGCTTGCCGTCCGGCGTCGTCAGCCATCCGGTCGCGTACCACCACTCCGTACGAAAGTCGGGATGCGCGCCAAAGTCCTGCGGCAGGCGGACCCTGTGCCCGGGTGTAACCTGCGCAAACTGCGGCGGCGCTGCGTTTGCAGCGGTCATGGCAATTAACAATCCTGCAATGACTAGCCAAACGAAGGTTAACCAACGTAGCGGATCAAATGTCGGACAACGTCTCATTACCAGTCCTCCTTCACTGCACGCACCGCGTCAATCGCCACCGCCCGCAGTCCAGAAACGACCGCCGTAATGCTAGCCGACATCAGTAACAGCAGCGCCACCATTCCCAGACTGCGCCATGGCATGTGTAATTGCATGGTCCAGTGAAAGGACTGCGGATTAACGATAAACACCAGAATCAGGCTGATGGTCCATCCGAGCAAAAATCCGACCGCAATCCCCGCCAATGTCAGCAAGCCGCCCTCCACCGCCAGGATCGACAAAATTTGACGGCGTGACACACCCACATGCCGCAACATGCCGAACTCTTGCGACCGTGCCAGCGTTTGTGCAGAAAATGTCGCGGCAACGCCAAACAAACCGATCACGATGGCGACTACCTCCAGCAAATAGGTAACGGCAAAACTTCTATCGAAAATCTTCAGACTGATATCGCGGATATCGCCCGGCGTAGAAAACTCTAACGAAGCGCCAAATGGCAGTTTGCGCATTGCATCAACAACAGCGGTCGCGTTAGCGCCCTGCTGCAACGTCACGGCTGCCTCGGTCGCGTCTGTCTCACCGCTAAGACGTTGATAGTCTTTCAGTCGTAACTGAATCGCACCGGTTTGTCGCGCATAATCGCGCAATATCCCCGCCACAACAAAAGAATGGAGGTTGTCGCCTAGGGGAAGCTGCACGCGTTGACCAACCTGATATCCGAAGATATCGCGCGTTGCTTCAGATACCCAGATCGGTAATGCATCCGACGGAATCGCTTTAACCGGAATCATCTTGCCGATAATTGGCAAGCTACGTGCCGGATCGGCGTCGGCGCTGTTGTCGCTGTTGTCGCTGCTGTCAATATCTCGCGCGATCAGTGTCACCGGTGGTCGTGCCGGATTTAGCGTCAACGATGAGATGTGTGAAAACCTTATGCGATCAACGCCCGTAGTCGCTGCCAGCAATGTTTGCTCGGCTGGCAGAAGCGCGCCGGTCTCGCCATTACTGGCAGAGCGCACATACAAATCAGCAGATAAAAGCTGTGTCAGCCAGTCGTCCACCGAGACCCTAAAACTTGACACCATAATCGCCATCGCCACGATCAGGCTGAAGCTTGAAAGCACGCCGCCCAGTGCAATCGACGCCTGTCCCGGCACATTGGCGAGACGCGCCACCGCTAAGGTCCAGACGACGCCACTGCGGCCGGTAAGTTTTTGTACCACGGGAAATACCATCGCCGATAAGCGCGGCGTCAGTCCAATTCCACCAATCAATAACAGCGCCACCGCAACGTAACCAAAGATCGGCAAATCAAATATTGGCGGTAGTTGCGTTAGCACACCCCCAAATGCCAGGCACATTAGCGCGGGCCAAAAGGTCATCAAGCGCGTCAACGCCATTTCTTCACTTCCGGATTTAAGTGCTGGAGCGGGTCGTGCCCGCGAAGCTTCAAGTGCCGGGACCAAACTGCCAAGTAACGCGATACCGGTCCCTAGCAACAAAAAAATAACCGCAGCGGGCAAATCAAACGCCACCTGCGGCTGCACCCCACGAAAGAACCCCCCACCCAAATCGCCACCAAAAAAATGTAATGCAGTCGCCGCCATCAAATACCCTAAGGCAATCCCCAATAGCGACCCCAGACAACCCAGCAGAGCGCCCTCTAACAATATCTGCCATAGCAATTGACCGCGCTCCAAACCCATTACCCGTAATAGGGCGAATTGCGCACGCCGACGAATCACCGATAGCGCCTGCGTAGAAAACACTAAAAAGGCACCGGTAAATAGCGCGACCAAAGCCAGCACATTCAGATTGACGCGGTAAGCACGTGACATGTTATTGGTCCGGTCCTCCTGGTCCTGATTTTCCGATATCTGTAAAAGCCCGGGAATCTGCGCTTGCAGGTTCTGGCGAAACGTGTCCCGGTTGACGCCCGGCAAGAGCCGCAGGTCAATCCCTGATAACTTACCAACCCGATCGAATCGCCATTGTGCTGCGGCAATATCCATCACGCCTATCCGTTGACCTTCACGTGCGCCCAGCAATCCCCCGGCCACCCGCAAATTGACAATGCCGGTGCCGCTGCGTAACGCAAGCTGATCGCCCGGCCGCACTTTGAGCCAGGCCTGTGCGGCAGTAGAAAGAAATATCGCGTCATCAGCAATCGTGTCTAGCCGACGCTCAGCAGCCGGCACACCAGTCAGGTCGGGCGTAATAAGCGATGCGCGAAAAACATCGATTCCCATCACCTTTAACGCATTGCGCTCACCCGGCACGGTGACATCAAGCTCTAATACCGGGCTTGCCACGGCGACGCCTTTTTCACGGGCGATGCGGGGATATAAGGCTTCGTCAAAGAGCGGCTGGACACCGTGCACCTGCAGATCGGATGCGCCGGACAAGCTCCTCGCGGCGGCCGAGAACTCATTAAAGGCGGCGCCGTTAATCAGGTCAACGGCGTAACCTAAAGATACACCAAGCGCAATGGCGATAATCGCCACTAACGACCGCACAGGATGTGCGCGCCACTCCGCTAACAACAGCCAGCGCGATAGCCTGCGCATCGCGCCCGGGCCGGGTTGAGAGGATGGCTTATCCAGCACCAGGCCGGTAAGCTGCATCATTGCCGAAGCCTTAACAATTTCATGCTGTGGCCAGCAGGGGATGCAAACCCGTCGCGGTCATTTCAAGGATCCGGTCTGCCGTGTTGGCCGCCGCGATGGAATGCGTCACCATGATTGCTGATGCACCATTAGCCTTGATCTCGTTACGCAGCAACATCAATACCTCATGCGCTGTTTCGGGATCGAGATTACCGGTCGGCTCATCCGCCAAAATAAGCTTAGGACGATGCACCAGCGCGCGGGCGATCGCAACACGCTGCATTTCTCCGCCCGATAACTGCCTTGGAAAGTCATCGCCGCGCCCGCCCAAACCCACTGCCGCCAGCATCTCGGTCGCGCGCCCAAAGTCCAACCCGTTTAATAGCAGCGGCAAGGCGACGTTTTGTTGCAGCGTCAAATGCGGCAGCACATGGAAGGCCTGAAAAATAAAGCCTAACTTTTGCCGTCGCAAACGGGTCGCGGCAACGTCATCCAGAGTGGACATGGCAACGCCGTCGATCATTACCATACCGGCGTCGCCAACGTCTAGCCCGGCAATCAAATTTAGTAGCGTCGATTTACCGACCCCGGAGTCACCCATCAAAGCCACGTATTCCCCGGGCTGAAGAGCAAAATCGAGGTGCGCCAAAACGGTGCGCCCATGACCATAGGACTTTTTCAGACCACGACATTCAAGCGCGGGAATGATTAGATTTTTCATTTGATATCATCATTTTTGTATGTCATTTTTTGCACCTCATTTTCGCATCGTGCGGTGTGGTATCGACGTGAGGTCCTAAAAAGCATCGGCATTGAACCGCAGGCGGAAGGACTAAGCTGAACTGAGTGTAGCGGATCTTGCGTTATCTCGCAGCGCACTGCGGCAAGTGTCGGGACTCGTTTTTTTCGAACCAACAAGGTTCCGACCAAGCAATAGTACCGATCGCAACTCTAGCTAATCAGGTCACTTTGCGGAATGTCAGATTGATGCGGTATTCGCCAGTCAACGGATGAATTCCGTGTTTGATCGGCGATACGCCATGAAAAAATAATCGGGCAGGGCCTCCCCACACCACCACATCGCCGTGCGTTAGCGGTATGCGCAAGGGTTTCATCTCACGCCGCAGGCCACCAAACTGAAAAGTGGCCGGCAACCCTAAAGATACCGACACTATAGGCGCGTCCAGATCAGGCTCATCCTTGTCTTGATGCAACGACATACGGGCACCGACTGCATAACGATTAATCAGACACGCGTCAGGCACAAAGTCAGGATATCCGGCGCTGCTGGCCGCAGATGCGGCCAGTTGCTGTAACGCGGCAGGAAGCGCAGGCCATGGCAGTCCGCTCTCTGGATCGGTCCCGGCGTAACGATAACCGCGGCGATCAGTCACCCAGCCATGCGTGCCGCAGCTGGACATCGCCGCCGACATCGTCAAACCGCCCGGCGTGATCATATGGCGAAATGGCGCTTGCGTAACCACTTTCTTGATCGCAGTCAACATCAACGCGTCATCGGCCAAAGCAAACTGCCGCAACACTACCGCACCCGGGCAGATTGGCTCATGCCAAAGACGACGGGACTCTTCTTCTTCAAATAAATTGAACGTCATTGTTTGACCGCTTTACCATCGTTTGATCGTTGAATTTTTATTCTACGGTAGCTGACTCATCGCTCGTTACCATAATTTTACGCTCATCTTCATACGCTCTACTGACGTCATATTCTTTGAACACACAAGGTAAGAATTCAGATTTGGCTGCGGCAACTTTCCTGCGCTCTAAGCAAGATGTCTTGGAACCGAACAGCATCGCGCCAGAAGGTTGTCGTCTGTGTGTGGTTGAATGGTTGCAATAAATGCGGGCAAGGATGGCTTAACGTACCCTATATTACGTCACTAAGCGGTCGTCCTTTTCAAGGAACAACGGGCTGAAAAAAAGCCCGCATAACCTTACGGTAGCGGGCTAATCCAAACCTTAGAGGTGTTGGAGGAGACAACTTTACTATAGCATGTGCTTGAAGCGATGCAATATAAAAAAATATTATTTACAAGTAATTCTGGATTAACGCGGCATTGCCCACGGCATTGCACCTACTGTCGCGCTATGGCGACTGGTAAACATTAGTTGTCTTCATTTACAAAATTAGAACCCCGTTCCTGGGACGCAAGTATAAGCGACAGTATCTCGATGCCTCCGCACCCATGCCAGTCCCAGCGCAGTCTTATTTGATAAATAGCAGGGTTGGCCTTGAAGAACTACGTAAGAAGATGTCCGGCGCGGCGCGGGGTAGCCAGTGGAACAGGTGTAAAAGAAAATATCAAAAAAGCCTCGCACGTAACATCCTGGTATTCAAACCAGCCCCCTTATGATATAGTCCCCTACCCTATTACTGGAACTAAAGACATGGGCCACACTATCCGCGACAAACAAAAACTACTCAATCGCGTACGGCGCATTCGGGGGCAAATCGATGCGATCGAGCGGGCCTTGAGTGACGAAAGCGAGTGCATTACCGTTTTGCAGCAAATTACCAGTTGCAGGGGTGCGATGAACGGCTTACTGGCCGTGGTGCTAGAAGACCATATTCGCACGCACTTAGTCGATGCGGACCCGCATGCCCACGCCGGAGAACAAGGCGATGCCAAAGAGCAACTGATCGAAGTTGTTCACAGCTATTTTAAGTGAGCTTGCAATGAACAATCTTTATGATGCCCCGTTTGAGCTTGACCATCAGCACGTTTTTTTAGGTGAAGGCCATGACAAAAACGAACGTAAAACCTGGGCTGTAATCGTGCTGTGCAGTGCGATGATGCTGGCCGAAATTATTGGTGGCCACCTATTTGGCTCTTTGGCCCTGGTCGCCGATGGCATGCACATGTCTACCCATGCGGGGGCGATGCTGATCGCGGCGCTGGCGTACACCTACGCGCGCAAACATGCCAACGACAACCGCTTTGTATTTGGCACCGGTAAGTTAGGTGACCTGGCGGGATTTTCCAGTGCAATTATCCTTGCGATGATTGCTTTACTTATTGGCTATGAAGCCGTGGTCCGACTGCTGTCACCGATACCGATCAGCTTTAGTGAAGCCATTCCGATTGCGGTGGTAGGATTATTGGTAAATATTGCCAGCGCATGGTTATTGAGCGGCGGCGACCATCATGGACACAGCCACGGACATGCGGACGGTGCGCCACATGATAATGCCGCGCATGACCACGGCGATGAAGCACACATCATCAAGACGTCCGCCGGTGTGTTCGTACTCTCGATTTTTGAGGATGGCGTTTCACCTGTTTTTCGTATTCACGCAGAAACTACAGATGCCAATTTATCCCCTGGCGAAATGACGGTCACGACCGTGCGTCCGGAGGGTACACGTCAGCTATTTTCGTTTGCAAAAAAAGCGGATTTTTTGGAGTCAACCACTGATATTCCTGAACCTCACGCGTTTAAAGCGCTAGTTACTCTGGCCCGAGATGTTCACAGTGTTGCCTTTGAAGAGCACGCTCATCACCCAGAAAATGACGGCATTGATCGCCGCGACCACAATATGCGCGCGGCCTATGTTCACGTTATCGCCGATGCTGCAGTCTCGGTATTAGCGATCATTGGGCTTCTCTTAGCAAAATCATTTGGATGGTTATGGATGGACCCGCTCGCTGGTTTAGTCGGTGCGTTGGTCATTGCTAACTGGTCCTACGGCCTGATCCGGGATACAGGCGCAAACCTGATGGACGTCAGCCCTAACGATGTATTACCAAGCAAGGTCAGGGCAATTGTTAACAGCGCGGGTGATAAGTTAATTGATTTGCATGTTTGGCGTCTGGGCCCTGGTCACTTTGGTGCAGTTGTTTCTGTCGTCACCCAGGAGACGACGCACGGTCCAGCGTTCTATCAGCGTCTGTTGCGGAAAGTCACAGGGTTATCGCACATAACAGTTGAAGTCCATACGCCACAGTCGGTCTGATATGAGTGTCCGCTCACCCTGCATTGAGATATGTAAATTTGACGGAAAAACCGGTTTCTGCATTGCTTGCCTGCGCACGCGCGACGAGTGCAAAGAATGGAAAAAAATGAAAGATAACCGACGTCATCAAATCATTAATGACCGACCAAGAAGAGAATCAAAATTGCCCGGCGATGTCCAATCATAGCCACAGCTCAACACTAGTTGACTGGTAAGACATCCGCAACTAGCAGGAATAATACCTTAATGTAGTTAACCATCGGAAATATCATGCATAAAGGCGTTATCTACGCGTTCCTGGCCGCAGCATTATTTGGTGCCAGTACGCCGTTTGCCAAGTTACTGGTGGGCCAAATGGCACCCGTTATGGCCGCCGGACTGCTTTATCTGGGAAGCGGTGTCGGTCTGCTCGCCTGGTATGCACTCCGGTCGATCGCAACTTACGGCCGGGAAAAGCGCACGGACGGACTAAAGGGTCGCGATCTACCGTGGCTAGCAGGAGCCATCCTGTTCGGTGGTGTCGCGGGGCCTGTCTTGCTGCTGGTCGGTCTGATGCACACGCCGGCTTCGTCCGCGTCGTTATTGCTCAATATGGAAGGCGTATTAACGGCCTTACTAGCCTGGTTTGTTTTTCGTGAAAATTTCGACCGTCGTATCTTTTTGGGGATGATATTTATTGTATCGGCGGGCATTTTATTATCCGGGCAACTCGGTAGCGAGCTGGGTACACCGTGGGGCGCGCTGGCGATCATTGCCGCCTGTTTATGTTGGGCTATCGATAATAATTTGACGCGTAAAGTATCCGGTAGCGATGCCGTGCAAGTAGCGGGAATCAAAGGGCTGGTAGCTGGCCTGGTGAACCTCTCGATTGCGTTCTCTCTCGGTTATGCGGTGCCGGAAGCGCGCAGCATATTGAGCGCCGGAATCGTCGGCTTCTGTGGATACGGCCTTAGTCTGGTGATGTTTGTATTGGCGCTGAGGCATCTGGGCGCAGCACGGACCGGTGCCTACTTTTCTGCTGCGCCGTTCGTCGGCGCGATCATGTCATTGTGGATGCTGGGTGATATTCCCGGTAATGTGTTCTGGATCAGTGCGGTACTGATGGCAATCGGCATCTGGTTGCATGTGACCGAAAGACACGGGCATGCGCACACCCATTTACCGATGCAGCATCCGCATTCTCATCTGCATTACCATGATAGTCATCATCAGCATACGCATGACTTCCCATGGGACGGCGAAGAACCGCATAACCACGCGCATCAGCAGCAACATTTGGTCCATACCCATGCGCATTTTCCAGACTTGCATCATCGCCATCGCCATTAAAGATTACCCACTTCAATCGGCGTCGTAAAAAGTACTGATTTCTCGTACTCTGAGACCCTCTTGAGGTGTTAAGCCATCGGCACGAACACACGGACGCACAGACCGGACTGCCTTACCTCGTCTGAAAACCCTAGTTGAATCTCAGCGCCAATCCGGTCGGTGACGGCCTTAACGATGGAAAGGCCCAGGCCCGATCCAACCTGATCGCTCCCAAGCGTGCGATAAAACGGATCAAACACCCGCACCCGTTCGGCGAGTTGAATACCTGACCCCGTGTCCTGAATCCGCAATATTGCACGGCCTTTCTCAGTAGTAACAGAGAGGTCAACCCTGCCGCCATCAGGCGTGTAACGGATGGCGTTATCCACCAGATTCTTGACTACCGCCATCAGATCCAGTTCATTCACCCAGAGTTGTGCGTCCTGGTCCCCTACCACCCCAATATCAATACGCTTGGCTTCTGCCAGTGGCAGCAGGTCTTCTAATACGTGTCTATAAATGTGTTGTACCGATACCGACGCATTGGGTTGGTCGGGTGCGGATTGGGCTTTGGCCAAGGTGAGAAGTTGATCCAGCAGGTTGCGGCCGCGTTCGATGCCCCGACGTAGCGTCAAAAGACGTTCGCGCGCAAGGTCAGACATCTCCGCCTGGTCCAGTCGCTCCGCTTGCAATGATAAGGCGGTCAACGGGGACCGGAGCTCATGCGCCGCGTCCGCAACAAACCGCCGCTGCGTTTCCATCGACTGATCAACGCGGGCTAATAGCCGATTGATCGCCACCACGAACGGGCGCACTTCCGCGGGAAGATGACTTTCCTCGATCGGGTGTAAAGCTTGTTCGGCGCGCTGGTCGATCTCCGCCGACAAAGAAGCAATGGGCCGGAACATCTTGCGTACCAGGTCGGCCACAATCAAAAGTAAGATGGGAACCAAGATTAAAAATGGCATCAAGGTGCGCAACGCGCTTTCGCGTGCAATTTCATCCCGAAAACCAGTTTCCTGCGCCACGGCGATGCGCTGGCCGCTGGGCGTTGTTTTGACCAGCACACGGAACGGCTCGCGGTTAACGTCAAGCGTATGCAAGCCATCGATAAGCGTGATCGGTAAATTTAGCGGCCCGCCCTCGATACCTTCACCGACAGTCCTGCCCTTTTCCAGATATTGAACGATGACGCGCGACTCCTCATCGCTGCCTTTGGCACGTCCATCGTCGCCGAAATGCTCAAGCGGGAGATGCCGCCGATCAAACAGCGCCGCCACCTGGCGCAGCATGTCGTCCTGTAACTCATGGGCCTCGTCAAAGGCGGATACAAAAGCAAAAATACCTGCTACCAACGCGATGAGCAAAATGGTCAGAGATAATGAAACAGACAATTTAAGCTGAACCGATTCATTTAAGCGTTTTTTGAAACCATCCATCCAACCCCCCGCACATTCTTAATAACCTCGCTGCCCAACTTGCGCCGTAGCGCATGGATCAGGAATTCGACAGCATTGCTCTCAACCTCTTCGCCCCATCCATAAATACGGTCTTCAAGATCGCTGCGCGAGAGAATAGCACCGGGACGTGCCAGCAAAGCTTGCAACAAGGCGAACTCACGGTTAGAAAGTTGTACTGAAGGGCCATCTTTGACCGCAGCCTCGCGCGTGGCCGGATCGAGTGACACCACGCCGTTGCTGAGCATCGGTGTTGCGCTCCCTCCCTTTCGCCGCAGTACTGCGCGCATACGGGCCAGCAGTTCGGCCATGGCAAACGGTTTGAGCACGTAGTCATCAGCGCCACCGTCCAGTCCGCGCAGTCGGTCATCAAGGCTGTCGCGGGCGGTGATGATGAGCAGTGGAACCGGATTATCTTTCGCGCGAATGCTGGTCAGCACTTCTAGCCCATCCTTACCTGGAAGGCCAAGATCAAGTAGCACCAGATCGTAGTGCTGCAAACTTAGTGTGTTGAGGGCAGTTTGCCCGTTCTTGACCCAGTCGGCAGCGTAAGAGGCGTCTTTCAATGCCGCCTGGATAGCCTCGCCAATCATCGTGTCGTCTTCCACCAGCAATATTCGCATTTCTCATCCTAGGGCCGATAGTAACTCAATGCACGGTGCTTGCAGTTATTGCTTGAATAATCAGATAGTGATTAGTATAAAAGCAAACAAGGCCGCTAGGTCAGAGTTTTGCCTGTAGTGAGTCAAAAGTGGCCAGCAGGTCTGCCATCGCCTTCTTGCTGTCGATTTGATTCGGCGTATCTGCCCGCAGCGTACTCAGGGCATGGTCGATGGACTTATCCAGAATGTGCCAGTCATTCGCCGCGCGTGGTTTCAAGCCTGCTTCTGCCGAGTCCCATGCCAACTCCAGATCTTTGATCCTCGTCTTCGCGGCGGGTAGATCGCCTTTATCCACCATGGCGGCAACATCTGCCGCGATACCCCGAAAAGTAGACAGATCGCCTAATTGAGATGCCTTGCTGTTCTGCGTTGCAGCGTCAAGTTGGGCCGTCGCTGTTGAGGCAGATCCAGCAGCACCCGTGTCGGCAGGCTTGGAACATCCCGCCGCCAAAACTAATAAAGCCAAAGCAGATGCACCAATAACCGAGCGGTTTAGTGAGTGTAAAAATCGCATTTTTTTCCTTAAGTCAATGAGTATCGGGAATTCGACGGTTTGCGTTGCTGCGGCTGCCATTGTTGAACTGCGCAAAGGCGACCAGCAGCACGATTACTGCCAGGAATAGCGCACTGGTCCACATGGCGCCCATGCCGAGACCGCCATAGGCGTTGGCCTGCGTTAGCAAGTCCCCAAGTGCGGCACCGAAAGGACGGGTCAGGATATAGCCAATCCAGAAGGTTAACACCGCGTTGCCGCCTATGCGCCACACAGCATAAGTGATCGCGATCAGTGCACCGAATGATAGCGCGCCCCATCTAAATCCGAGACCGATCGCTTCGGTCGCCAAATCGCCTGCCGCAGTGCCCAATGCAAACGTGCAAAGGATGGCACCCCAATAAAACAGCTCCCTGCGCCGCGTAAAAATCGCATGGATGGACAAACTGCGCTCCACCCAATACCAAATAGCAAAAATCGCCGCAAGCGCGACGGCAAAAGCCGCAGTACTGATATACAAACTCACCCCCAGCCCATCGGTTAGCAGGTCGGTGATCTGAGTGCCGACGACGCTTACCAGCACCACGGTGAGCCAATAGGTCCAGGGAGTGTAGCGCCGCGTGCGTAACTGCATAAGCAAGGCAATCGCCAACAGCGCGCCCATCACCGCACGGGTCAAGCCTTGTCCGAAGCCCGCATTTACAGCCAGGAAGTCGGCCCCGGTTTCTCCGACTGTTGTCGACATGATTTTTATGACCCAGAATGAGAGCGTCACTTCCGGAACTTTGTTAAGCCAGCTTGATGCGAATGGTGGTGTCAGTGTTTTCATAGTTTTATCTCCGTCCAGAGTGCTGGGAATCTGAAGCAAGTCTGAACAATCAGACTTAGCCGGGCCATAGGTCCCATCACTTTCACATCCATCCTTTGCGGAGGATGCTTTCCAAAGATAATGCGATGAAGGCGCAGGGTCAGAATCTAAGTGGCGGCAAATACCAGCCCACTGCACGCAAGGCAAGCCGTGCGTAGAGCGCGGCGCGGCGCGGCGCAGCGCGGCGCAGCCGGCCGCACCGGCCGCACCCACCATATCGAAGTCAGAATGGACGCGGAGAAAGCTAATTAGCAGTATTCACATAGCGCAACGAAGTAAGGCTGGGCGGCTCCATGAGCCGACCCAGGATATCTGTGATCGGTAGCGTTCGTTTCATTAGATACAGGAATCATATTAAATTGCCGATCTGTCGCCTCAAGCCTCAATGTAAAGTTAATCAATGTCAAATTATAAGATTCAGCCCTTACTTCACTACCAGGCGGGACTGGACAAGATTCACTTTGGCATCTAAGACTGGTGTCACAGATTGCTATCGTCATGAGGGCGAATTTTCTACACCGCTTAGTTCCCGTATTTCTTTTAGAAGTTGGCGGCAAATGCGCATTTCCGAAGAACTAATGAATGCGTTGGCCGAATTCAATGAGCGCTCAATTTCTATCATGCGCAATAGATTCTGATTAATTTTTCCAAGCGCGTCGTACGATTCGCGCGCTAGTTTTTCCAGTTCCACGCGGTCGTCAGTGCGGCTTCCTAGCGCATACAGGTCGCTAATATTTCGCAATCTCCGCTGGATTGATTTAAAAATTTCGGGGATCAACGCGGCCATTTTCCTCTCCTCCCGACCGGCCCTAAGCTAAGGCTGGGACCGGTCCGCTGCAGTAACAACACAAATACACAATTAAGCAACGTTCACTTCAATCCTTCTTGGTTTGGCTTGTTCCAGCTTAGGCATAGTGAGCGTAAGCACACCGTCGTGCATTGATGCGACGATTTGAGATGTGTCCAATTCCGGACTCAACGTAAAGGTACGCTTGTACTGCGCCGCCTGCTCTTCTACGTAAACCGGCTGCAAATAATCAGCCTCGCCAAGCTTCACTGCGCCTTCAATGATCAGCATATCGGCATCGACGCGGATCGCGAGGTTTTCTTTGGTGACACCGGGCAAGTCAGCGATTAGCGTAATACCATTTTCGTCCTCGATTACATCCACAAAGGGACGGGACACTTCTCCTTCGTTACCACTTGTTTCACGCTGCATCAATTCATTTTTGTTTTCCATCTTTTCCTCCTCTCGCTTTAATTTTCATTTAGAAAGCGTTATTAATTTCCCGCTTAACACCAATATAGGACCTGCCTAAAACGGTTTCAAGACCACTTAATTTCTATAATAATACGTACATTCGCGGGCATCGGAACGACTCGTTACCCATACGAATAACTTGAACCAATCCTACGGTTGCCGTCTGAAATCCAGATATCCAGATATCCAGATATCCAGATATCCAGACATGCAAAAATGCAAAAATGCAAAAATGCAAAAATGCAAAAATGCAAAAATGCCAACCAGCCTAAGCGCTAAGCTGCGGAACTTCCGATAGAAAATATACCGTTGGCAACATTATTTCCCTGTATGGCTCGGCGAACTGGCGGTTCCCGCGCATCCGGAAATCAGAGGGTAGCCTTACCAGAATTTATCTTTTCCCTTATGGCATCACGCTGACAAATCGACCTGATAGACGCGGCCCTAGCCCAGAGGCCCACGCAAAGAGCCTTCCAGCCTTCACGCCGCTAGTCTGGTATCCGAAAACATGTTCGGTGCCAATAAACGTTCCACCACGTCGGACCAGCTTAACAGTGCGTTTTCAGCTGGCAACCGCGGTGCAGCAAGCGCACGACGCATGGCGCACAAGATAGATTTTGCATCGCCGGGCGTATAACCAAAGCGCGACCTATGGCCACCCATCACGCTACTCGGACAAACCGCTGGCAATTCAAAGAAATCATACTGCATCAGCTTCATAGAAGTATCCGAAAGATAGCGTGGAACGTGCGCCGAACGATACGGTGAGATTCCGACCGTTGCATGTTTGATGTACGGTAACGTGAGGCGGTGCGGCATTTCCTCATGCAGGACAACGTTTTTTCCAAAATCCGGATGTGCCCCGATACCACAACCAATAATATGGAATGTAACCTCCGGGAATAGCCTTGATGCGATCACAAAAAAGTCCGGATCAAACAACATGGAGCCAACCGATACCGCATGCTGACCGGGGCCGTAAGGAGATGGATCTGCGTAATCTCCCAACGAATAATCAAATCCATGCGGTACCACATAACAGTTATCCACGCTAGGCATGCCCTCGGCCATGTAGCGCGATGTCAGGCAAATAGCGTCCATTTTGGGCCCGACTTGTGCGAACGTTTGCTTGACATACGGTGCAACATTGATCGTTTCAAGATCATGAGAAGCAAGATAAATCGTCTTCGCACTCGGGTTCAAACGCTTTACAAGATCGAAAAAAATTGGCGCCATACCACTTTCAAAGATAACTACGTCTGACTCTTCTATCCACTTGACCAAAACAGGATGCGGATTATTGACATATCTCCTGAATAAGAAATTTTCTATCGACGCGAAGATACTCTTACCTGTATTAAACGGAGGAATGACCGTCTGCCAAAGGAAGCAATGAATCCCATCTCGCAAGCCGACTTTGTTGGCGAGACTGCTTAACGATGCTCTAGGATCGGGTTTGAACCGTGAGAACAAACTATACGGGCAAGAAAAAAAACTAGTCGGACCGTATTTTTTTAATTCAGCCGCAATAAAATGCACATTAACACGACGTCGAGATCTATAGTCATGGGCCGTTATCATTAAAGATCGCATACTTATCTTTCTGAAATCCATTTTTGTGTATTGGCAATCAAGGCGCGCAAGGGCCGAATAAAAGCGCATTCAAAACGACTTCGATCAAAACTGAAAATGACCTTGCGGATCCTTAGCGGGCAGCTGACGCTACAAATCATAAACAGTGCCGCAAAGGACCCTCATAGGCGTTTATACATATCCTCGAAGCGGACGATATCGTCTTCACCAAGGTAGCCGCCGGATTGAATTTCGATCAGATGCAATGGTAATTTCCCGGGATTTTCGAGCCGGTGCTTTTCGCCGATCGGGATGTAAGTCGATTCGTTTTCAGAAAGGAGTTTTTCCTCATCACCGCTGACAATTAGCGCTGTACCGCTCACCACTACCCAGTGTTCGGCGCGGTGATGATGCATCTGAAGCGACAGCTTTCCGCCCGGGTTAACCGTGATGCGCTTGACCTGGAAACGTTCGCCAATATCGATCCCCTCATAGCTTCCCCAGGGTCGATAAACCTTGGTGTGATTAAGATGTTCAGTACGACTATTTTTCCTCAGGTACTCGACGATTTTTTTGACTCTTTGCACCTGGTCTTTGTGGACTACCAGGACCGCATCCTTGGTCTCGACCACGATCAAATCGTCGACCCCGACCACTGCCACGAACCGGCCTTCGGCGCGAATCATTGAATTCTTGACCGCGTCGGTATAAACGTCACCGCGTATCACGTTGTCGTTGACATCGTCCTTCAGTATTTGCGACAGCGCAGACCACGACCCCACGTCGCTCCAGCCGATCTCTGCGGGCACTACGACTGCGTGCGCAGTGTGTTCCATGACTGCGTAGTCAGTGGACTCCGGCGGGCATGCGGCAAACGAAATCTCATTGAGACGGCAAAAATCCAGATCGCGGTGGGCGTCGTTAAACGCGTTACGACAACACTCGGCAATAGCGGGACGGAATATCTGCAACTCTTCCAGATAGCGCGCAGCAAAAAATAAGAACATGCCGCTGTTCCAGCTATAGGCCGGGTCGGCAATAAAAATTTCAGCGGTCGAACTATCAGGTTTTTCTACAAATTTCTCGACCACGTAACAACCCTCGATACCTTCCACGACCTTGCCCCGGCGGATATAACCGTAACCGGTCTCAGGCTCCGATGGAACGATACCGAAGGTGGCCAGAGCCCCACCGTGCGCTGCTTGCGCCGCACGCCACACGGCCACATGAAAAGACTCGACATCAGCGATCATATGGTCGGCGGGCAGGACTAACATCAGCGCCTCTTTATCCTCTTTCAATAAAAAATGTGCCGCAGCAGCAATTGAGGGAGCTGTATTTTTGCTCTCTGGTTCCAGTAAGATACCGATCGGCGTTACGCCGATGGCGCGCAACTGCTCGGCTACCAAAAATCGATGCTCATTACCGCAGGTGATCAGGGGCGGCATCAACTCTGGCCAGTCTGATAGCCTCAACAAGGTTTCCTGCAGCATCGAAAATTTAGAGCAGAGAGGCAACAGTTGCTTAGGTAAAGCCTCTCGCGAGAGCGGCCATAAGCGGGTACCGGCACCACCGGCGAGTATAACGGGATAGATTCTCATACAAATCCTAAAGGTATAACCGGATTAACATCCGACCTGGGATTTCTCTGAAGTGACAGCGTTGGATTTGCTTGCGGCACCGGCTGCAGTGCCTGCTGCACTTCTTGCACTTCCTTCTGCTTACCACGCGCATCGCCCCATCCATGCTCGCCAGACTCTGTCAGTCTTAGCATCTCCCCGGCGCGGTTCACGCTATATTTTTTAACGACTACCATTTCTTCCAAACAGGCACCAGGGAATATCCGCGTGTATTCAAATAACGCGCTACGCACCACCTTTGCGCCTGAACATATATGACTGCCATGGCCGATCCAGGTCGGTCCGATAATCGTGCTGCCAGCCTCAATGCGGCAACCGGCACCGATATAAACCGGTCCCAGAATGGTCGTGCCGTGCCAATCTATGCTGGTGTTAAGGCCCACCCATACACCGTCGGCGGTACTTACTCCCGGGACTTGGAGCGGGGCTACCTCACCTGACAAAATCCTTTGCATGACACTTAAATAATCGGTCACTGTACCGATATCAATCCAGTTGAAGAAGCGCTGTTGCGCGTAAAACGGTAAGCCCTTTGCGGCCATTAGCGGAAACAGATCGGAACCGATATCGAACGTCGTGTCAGCCGGTATCAAATTAATGGCCTCCGGTTCGAAGATATAAATGCCGGTACTCGCAAAATTGGAAAGCGCTTCCGCTTGCGTAGGCTTCTCCTGAAACGACTTAATTCGTCCGTTGGAATCGGTCACTACCACACCGTAGTTATCAACTTTATCCCACGCTACTTCCTTGGTGATGACACTGGCCATTGCGCCCTTTTGCTTATGCTCGAACAGTGCTGACCTCAAATCCAGATCAATCAGCGCATCCCCGCATATCACAATAGTTGTGTCATCGAAGAAGTTGGCAAATTCCTGAATTTTTTTAATGCCGCCCGCCGAACCCAATGGCTCGGGAATAACTTCGCCGCTTTCATTGGTATAACCCTCAAAAGAATAACCAATCTGCACCCCGAACTGACTGCCGTCACCAAAATAATCTTCTATTTTTTTATGCAAGTAACTGACATTCACCATAATGTCGCGAACACCATAACTGGCCAGAAATTCGACCAGATAGGCCATCACAGGCTTACCTAAAATGGGTATCATCGGTTTAGGAAGATCATAGGTCAAAGGACGAACGCGCGTGCCCTTGCCAGCCGCCAATATCATTGCTTTCATTTTTTACCTCGAAAATTAATTGCGAATATTGTTAACATCTTCAGTGCCGCCTGTTTTCGTCCAACCAGAACGGTCCATCAATTCAGACTTTCAAGTTTCCGGCAGGCCTTGTATGCCTATTGGAAACGTCGGCACGATGCTTCCGACACAAAAGCAAAAATCGCATAATATCTATGGTGTAGCGGCGTAATAATCGCTGGGGTTCGAGACATAACCGATATAGCCATTCGAGTCGCGTACGTTGTAAAAAATCGGGTGCACGAGTCTTATCGCCACTCCAAAAATCGAATAATGCACCTACTCCGATCACTACATTGGCGTGCAGCATCTGACGACTTAACAGGATCCACTCTTCCTGAATCGGATTACCTAGCGCCACCAACACCACCTCCGCCTGCGAGAGGTTGATAGCAGTAACTAATTCGGCATGATCATGTTCGATCCCCGTATAGCCGTCGCAGGTGCCGACCACGGTCTGACCCAAGGTCACGCGGACATGGTGAGCTGCTTTGGCCAGAACCTCTGGCTTACCGCCCAACATGAACACCCGCAACGGTCTTGCCAGTCCAGAAAAAAAATACGGTATGAAGTCAGTACCGTTCAAATTTTCCTGGAACCTGTCGCGCCGAAATAAAAATGCAGCGATATCCATTCCAATGCCGTCATTGACTATCGTTACTGAATCACCTTTCATGGTGCCCAATAGATATCTGCACTGAACGATGAAATTTGTGTTGGCAAAAAACAGCGATACTTTTTTTTCCTTCTTGACGGTTTGGCGCAGGTATCTGGCCAGTACGGGGGATGTCGTTTTAGAGACCGGATAGCCTGCGATAGGAATACATTTTTCGTCACTCATCGATCACTCCTAAAAGACTGCCAATAAACACCAAAATCACCTATAAGCACTGTTGCCATGCGCCTACTCGCTAGCCACCAAAAAGCAGAAGTTCGAGAACGACGACCGCTGGGTGACTTTTTTATTACACAAAGAAGCGACGAAATCGCAGTCCAGCCAATAGCATCTCGTGCCATGAACTGTTTACCACCCTGATCTGCCAGCCGGTAATTGCGACGATGGATGGATACAGCAAACAGGCGAGCAATACTCCGCCTGCAACCACAGCCACATCGGTCAAGTGGTCAGGTATCACCAGCAAATAGGCGCTTAGTCCCGCACACAAAATGATGCTACCCACCAAAGGTGGCGCCAGTGCGTACCACATCAGCCGAACGTTCAAACCAAGCAACCGATTCAACAACGTTTGTGAAACTGGATATACCAGCAAAAATGCGCCACAAAATGACAAACTCAAACCGATCAATCCAAAGCTTTGAAAGATGGCAGCTAGTCCGGCCGCTAACAGCATTTGGGCAATTCCCAAAAATACCGGCACACGGTTCTTCCTCATCGCGAAAAACAGATAATCATTTAACTGGGTAATCGACGATAACAGATACAAAAGTGCCAACGCACTGATCGTCGGTGCGGCAGGCAACCACTTCTCACCAAACGCTACCGCTACCAAAGGCTTTGCCAACACCGCCTGAAAACACAGTAAGGGTGCGACGCAAAAAAATGTAATGCCGTGTATCGTTAAATACCCTTTGCGCAACGCTGTCACATCTGTTCCCGCATCCGAGAACACCGGCAGCGCGACTTTTTGCATAGAGCTAGCGATAACCAGATACACAGCCGAGGTAACACGCTTGGCGAGGTTGTAAAGGCCGGTAGCGTATGGCCCAAGAAACAGGCTGACCAATAATGCGTCACCGTTGACGTTGATGTAACCCAATAAACCGGATAATCCGACCTGACGGATATCATCCACGTAGCGGCGCAGCAGCGTAGTGTCAAAAACCAGCCGGGGTAACCAGCGACTCTGAAATACAACTAACAACAGGCCGAGACCGGATGCCACCACCTGTTGCACTACTAAAGACATACCACCTAATCCGTTAGCAGCCATCGAAATGCCTATCACGCCACCGATCAAGATCGAGAAAATCGATCGTACAGCGAGCTGCCGGAACATCATGTTGCGCACTAACCTAGCTTCATAGGCCCGCACCAATCCATAAAAAACAATCGACGCACTCATGCCTTGCAACACCAATTTCAGGTCCGGGGCGCGGAACAGTGCGGAAACCAATCCCGCTGAAAAAAACATCAAGCCTGCAAGTGCCAAACTCGCCAACATGCAGTAAGTAAACACCCATGAATAAAGTCGGTCATTCGGTTCTTTTGTCCGTACGATAGGCATTGCAATCGCATCAAACACGACCACGCGGGTAAACAAAATAAAAAGATGAGCGACCGTCAACAAGCCAAAAGCATCCGGTGCCAGAAACCGTGCCAGCACTGCGAAGATAATAAATGACAAGACCTGTTGCGCCAGGTTATCCACGATCGCCCACATCGACCCTGACGCAACCGCATTTGATTGCTTAAATTTCATCGGACCGCTCCTTCCAACTTGAGTTTCAGTTCAAACATCCTGTGCATTCCTATTTGTGCATCTATTTTTTTGGGTTATTAACGTTACCTAAGTGCTAATAAGCGTTACATTGCCAGTTTTAAAATCGCCATTTGCGGCTTTTCACCATTAAGGTCGGCCTGCAAGCTGAACGGGTAATCGCCTAACCATTGCCCTGCCGACCAATAAGTCCAGCCGCCCCATGCTGCAGTATTCTTTGTACCGTTCACTATTGCCGCTAACGCTTGCAGGCAAGGCGCATTGGGTTGCACGCCGACCTCACCAAGAAACAAACGTTGCCCGGTAGCGATTGCCCATTCCGTCAGCTTTGACATTACCGTGCTTAACAATGCGGGATCAATACAGGTGTTGTGGGTGCCGGAGTAATCGGCATCCGCATATTGGTGGGTCTCGATCAAATAATTATTCGCCGGGTCATGAAATGTGCGAAACGCTTCTGAATTCGATACCCCGGCATCTTTTAGAAACCACGAATGCGCGCCACTCCAGCTTCCGCCGGGAACCAGAATCAAATTTTTTGCACCGCCTAAACGTATGGCAGTGACAGTTTCCTGCGCTGTTACTGCCCACTCCGCTGTCGATAAATTACTTGGTTCGTTCATCAGATCAAATGCGACGTTGGCTGGATCCATAAAGTGAGGCAGCAACCGCGTCCATAAATTGATCAACGCTGTATGCGGCACTGCGCCCGAGCCAATAGGCTGGCCGCGGTATGCGCCATAGTTATGCAAGTCAAGGATGATGCAGACTCCCAATAAACGTGCGTTGGCTGCGGTATCCATGATATTTTTTAACTCGACCGGATCAAGCTCGCCAAATAGTGTGGGTTGTATCCGCTCCCAAAGAAACGGCAGCCGGAAAACATTCAGTCCTTGCGCCTGAAAATGCCGCATGTCATCAATCACCGGATAGACATAATCGTGGAAGAGCACTCCGGGTAGCGTCTCGCCAGCAAACTCCGCCCCGCTCAAATTAACACCTGTCAGGCGTTTGCTATCAAGGCAATTAGCAGATGCCATGTGCGGCACACATAGGCAGCCGAAGACGATTGTGAAGGGTAAAATGCGCCGCAATCCTCTAAGGAACGCGAATTTTATAAGACTGCCGAGATATTTTAAGATTGCATTGCAGTAGTTATTCATGTTTTGTTACTACCTTTAAAGGAGACCGGTTGTGGAGTTGATGCGAGTGAAAATAGCGGAAGTATCTTTTCCTTTAGATTATTCCCCAACGATTTAATCAGGCGCGCTCCAGGTTTTTCGACCATCTGAAAGTTGAGCCAGGAAACGAGCAAGACCATGCTGATAAATGAGACGAAAAAAATAATTTGAAGCAAGATCGCAACCAGATCAGTGCCTGGATCTGGAAGAAATTTTTGATACAAATAGACAACGGGCATATGCAACAGGTAAATTGAAAAACTGCATTCTCCGCAAAACACGACGAATCCATTTCCTAACATTAGCTTTCCAATGAGTGACGGAAACGTAAAGCTGAATACCAGAAAGGCACCAAAAGCGGCAGTCAATATACTGCTATAGAATTCTTTATTGTTCGCGAATGGCAAAGGTATCCAGCCGCTTTCCATCAATACCACCAAGGAGAGTAAAGTCACGTGCAAGGCCGTGGTTGCTTTGCTGCCCTGATCCTCTTTAATCCGTGATCGCAATGCGCCAGCGATCACGCCAAACACGAAATAATGCAACTTTGCACCAATGAAAGTGCCTGGAAAAACGTCACGGTACGACAACAGAACCATACATCCGAGGATCAAGAACATAATACCGAAAACATCAAATCGCACCAGACAACGGCTGGCGGCGGCCCAGATCAGAACAAACATAAAATAAAATTCAACTTCCGGGGTGATGCTCCAAAACACCGAGACGTTTCCGGAAAAAAGAATATGGCGCAGAATATTTTTGCTAGAAATGTCGTATGTAAAATTGGGGTCGAAATTTGTATAGACGACATAAGATATCAAGAGGATAAAAAGATACGCTGGCGCAATTCTCGAAAATCGTGAGATCGCATAATCGATTACGTCCGGCGCAGAGAATTTTTTTCCGACATAAAGATAAGCCATCAAAAATCCGCTTAAACAGAAAAAAATCGTTACGCCGATTTCGCCGGAAAAATTAATATTCAGCGGTAGCGCGAACCGACTCACACTGTGACCGTACACAACCAACAGGGCCGCTATTCCCCGCAAACCGGTAATTTCATTTATTTTTGCGTTTGTCATGGCTTTTGCGGATACATTTTCTCTAAATATATTTCAGTCTAAAAAAGGCAACAGATCGCCTCAACGTGACATTAAATTTTTATACACTTCAACATATTGATTGGCGATGTGCCGCCAGTTATAACGATCCGCAAACTGCTGCATGTTACTGCGTCCAACGGCGAAATTACGTTGCGTTTCTTCGTGAAGAAAAAGGAGACGTTCGACGTTATCTTCATCGCTTTGTGCCGACAGTAAAATGCCGCTATGCGATTGCTCAACCAGATTACGAAATGGGGGAATGTTGCTGAGAACGGGTGTCAACCCGGCGCTCATTGCCTCAATTGCCGCCAGGCCGAAACCTTCATGCTGCGAAAGGCAAATAAAGTAGCTGGCCTGGCCGATCAGCTCAGCCAAAGCGCGATCGCTCGGGTTGGGAATTATTTGCACTGAATCCGTCAATTGATGTTCACCCAACCACGCGCTCAGTTCTTCTGCTGTGTGATCGTATTCCCGACCCGCAATAATGAGTTTCCAGCCAGACTGTCGGGCAGCTATTTTTTTGAAAAGCGCCAACGTCTCCAGCAGTCCTTTGTTAGCGGACCAGCGCCCAAAATAAATCAAAGTTCTGGTGGGAGTTAGCGCCGCTTGATTTCGATATTTTTCGACATTGACGCCGTTTTCGATGACAGCTAACTTGGAAGGATTAACAATTTTTTTAAAGATGTTGCCATCGTTGTCGCTCGTCGCAATGATCTTGTCGTACATCATCGAGGACGCGCGCGTTACGGTGTTGAAATAAACTTTTTTTATTGTCGACGCAAAGCTGGTGTGAAAAAAGCCACCATGCGTTGATGCCACTAGCGGTCGCTTGTGAAAAGGCTTGGTCAAAGCCAAATAGTCAAAAAAGAAGTCAATTCCATGGACATGGATAACATCAGCATCGGCGACGTGCTTTAACACTTGCGGACACACTGGGTATCTGCTCGTTCCGCGAAACGGCAGACGCATGACGCTCACGCCGTCGACTATCGCTTTGGAGGCAAGAAATCCGTCAGCGTTTCTAAATAAACGGTTGAGTGTAATGATTCTGGGAACCTGATCATGGTGCTCACGTTGCTGGCGCACTATATTTCGCACGACGTCTTCCAGGCCACCAACGGAGGGTGAATATTGACGCACAACGTGTACGACTTTAATCGACATGTGAAAGGCCTTTTATATGCGGGTAAGCGCGGGGGTGAGTGTGGAATTTTTTTCGGGTAGGTGCGGCATAACCTCTTTTTGATTGTCTACCAGACATCCGACCAGAAACCAAAGAATACCTGCGGTCTTCAAGGCAAATAATGACGTTCCGCTGACGCACAGAATCAGCGACATGTAGAGAGTGACTGAAGCGCGAAAGCGGTTGCCCCTTTCGTCCTTCATGCTGAGCATCCAGAAAGCGATCCATAAAAACAGGCATAGCACCAAACCGAGCCGGGTTAGCAAGGACGGATATCCCATGTCACCGAAATTAATGTCGTATCCTTCCGTACCAAATATCATTCCGACATCCAGATTGCACAGCATTTTTCCACTAACATACAGTCGCCCCAAAACGTTATCGCTATAAATTCCATTAACAAATAGAGCGGTTCCCAGCAATGTGCATACGCATAGCACTGGTAGGATCATCATCCAGATATATTTATTGCCGAACGGGATGCAACGCATCAGCATCAGCGCCGCCACGGTTATCATTCCGTAGCGCGAATCGCTCAATGCAATCATCGTGAACGCCGAAACCACAAAGAAAAGCATTTCCGCGATCTCGTCTCGTCTCTTTGATAAGCCCCAGGCGCCGACAATCACGGCAAAGTTACCGAGGGATACAGGCTCAAGAAACACCGACGACACTCGATGATTACCGATTAAAGCGGGCAAGATCGTGCGCCCTATTCCTTCCGGTCGCATGCCGTTCAATCCCAATACGCTGCCCTTGGCCCAGTTGGAACCAGGTGCCAGACCACCCTGACTGACATAGTAAGAAAAAATATTAAATATGCGCGAGAATCCATCCACAAAAAACAGTTCAAAAAAAGCAAAAAACAACACCACTAACACCATCATTTTAAGTAAACGGTCGGCATATTTAACGCTTCCAATCTGACGTCCAAGCCCGTAAAAAAGGATGGGAATCATCACGTCCCGGAAACCTTTTGGATCCAGCTGGTTACGAAAAATTGCCATCAAAAAAAGATATGCGCCGACCAGCCCGGCGACGGCCAGAAACTCAAGTCTCATGTGCTTGATCAACACCACAAGACAGGCGAGGTAGATGACGCCCTCGGTCAATCCCACGCCCACCATGGAGATCGCATGGACGTTGGTGTGAAGAGCGCACAAGACGGCCTGGTACGTTAATGCGCACGTCAAAATCCAGAACACCACGCTTTTATCCGACACCGGCAAATCTACCGGGCGCGGAAAAATAAAATTCCTGATGGTTGAGAGAGAATGCATACGGCTCGTTCGCCTTTTATTGGTGCAATACTTTTAAATTGAAAGACTAGAGTTGAGATCCGTGCGCACCCGACGAAGTGCAAGTTCTTTCATGACAGCTATGGCCAATCCAAGCATTAATCCGAGCATGATCGACATAACTATGTTGAACACAATATTTGGGCTAGCCGAATGCGTGGGTACGGTTGCCGCACTTAGCAGTGACACATCGGACTGGTTAGAATTACCTTCGAGCTCGGAACGGTTAAAGCGTATATGGACCGCGTCGTATGCATGCTGCGCGTTGTCGACATCTTCAACGAGAACCGATAGTCCATCGCGGGCGCGGTTGAGTTGAAAGACTTTGGTTCTTTGCGCCGCGAACGCGGCGTGCACCAAGGCTTCACGCTGGCGCAATATGTGGCTGTTATTTGCAGCGCCGCTATTAGTGGCTGCGATATTACGGCTTAATTCAGTACGCATTTTGTCAATCTCAGCTTTTGCGGCCTGATACTGTGGGTGATTCGGCGCTAGATTCTGCGATAACAACGCAAATTTTCCTTCGGCCTGCGCCAAGGAGGACTTAAGCGTTTGCACTAACGAATTCGCGATCACATCAGGTGAATCCATCCCATTGCTACCCATTGCCTGACTCCCCCGCGACGACGCTTCTATTGCCTGCCCCTGAGCAATGATGAGTTGACCCGAAAGATCATTTAAGCGCGCGGTTTCAATGTCGAGGGTTTTATCGGTGCTTACCAGTCCGTTCTCTTGCTGATATTGGGATAGCTTGTTCCGAGCCTTTTCCAGGTTAGCACGAAGAATTTTTATCTTTGCGGCAAAGTAAGCGCCAGCTTGCTGCACCGGTGCCACCTTCATCTCGAGGCTCACCTGCTGGTAGGCGCTGGCAAACCCGTTAGCCACGGCCGCGGCGAATTTTGGATCGTTGCTTCTTGCATTGATTTCGACGACGCTACTTTCTCGCGCCGGGGAAACATCCACCATTTTTAGCAACAGGTCGACTAGCCAGTCACTGATCGATCCCCCGTCGCTGCGGATATTAGCGAAACGCTGCTGAAAGACCGGATCGTTCGCCAGGCGAAGATTGACGACTGTTTTCAAAGCGACTGCTCTGCTCAAAACGATGTCCATTTGTGTCGCCATATAACCCGCTACCAGCTGCGCGGGCAAAACCTCCCCCGACACCGGATCGGAACCTTTATAGTTCAGCACCATTGTGCTCGAAGCTTTGTAATTTTTGGGCAAAAACAAACTGGCGATGGTGGTTATTCCCACGCTCAACATCATTGTGAAAAGCACGATTTTATAGCGTGCACGCAGAATGGCTGATAGCTGATAAAAAGTCACAAAAGAGTCCCAAGAAAACAGCTGTTCGAATATAAATTTACTTGCGATGTCAATCCTGTTGGTAACAGCACCTTTTTATCGGCATAGGGCATGACGATAGACCTTCCATAAATATTATTAGTGATTATCAAAACAAACTTTCCTGGACGTACACGACGTCGTCAGGCTTGAGTTCGTCATCATTTTTCAGGCTGAGCGTTGCTGTTTTTCCGTTCGCGTCGCGACGTCTGACGCGCAAACCCCGCTCGGTACCGCGCGGCGTGAGACCCCCTCCGATAGACAGCGCCTGCATCACACTCATGTCGCGTTCCAGCCGATAGCCGCCTGGGTGCTGTACCTCACCATAAATATAAAATTTATGTGCCCGATCCACGTACACTATGTCGCCGCCGATCAGCCTCATATTTGCCGTCATGTCTGCAGCCTGAATCATGTCGACAAGATTAATCACCTGCCTGCTGACTCTTCCATCGCGCGTAAAGATGATGGTTGCGGTATCCCCGCCATCAGGGCCGACGCCACCGGCCAATGCCAGCATATCGGTCACGCTACGCGGGCCTTTAATCGGATATCGTCCCGGGTGCAAGACCTGGCCGAGCATGGAAACCTGTTGGCTTTCTAGCTCAGTGACCAAAATGTTAACCTGTGCCGTTCGCAGAAATCCGCCTTCGGTTAATAAGCCGGCGATTTTCTTTTCCGCGTCGGCAGTCGATAGTTCCCCCACCTTCACATCGCCTACGAGCGGAAAAGTAATACTGCCCATCTCACTAATTTTGGCCACCAGACTTAAATCCGGATTTCCAAATACGGCTATTTTTACGACATCACCAGTGCCAAGCGGCATGTCGGAGGCGCGCGCGGTGAAGGCTGAAAGTAAAAAAGCCAGCACCAACGTATGAAAGAAAATTTTACAAATTTTTATTATCATTCTATTCATCTTTATAAGGTATTTTCCGCAACGATATTTGTGAGCAAGGTCCTGATTGTGATCCTCTGATCATTTTCATCTTTCATATTTCTAGCCCCAGGTTCGTGCACCCAATTGGTCGACATAGACGTTATTAACGTTCATAATTTATTTCGCATCACCGGATGTAGCTCCCCTTCGATATGTCCGCTATCGCTTTTTTCGACGTACTCAATTTTGGCTAATAGCCGCAAGCGAGCAATTTCTATGGCCGCTACTTCCTGCATTTTTTTATCCATCAGAAAACGTTCAATCTGTAAATTTTGCTGCACAGACCGAAGCGTGCCGTCCGCCATATTGGTGACCACTGAAAGCAAATCCCGGTCACCCTCTTCTATAACAAAAAGATGATTTGTTCCGATATTTTGAAGTTGGCTAAACACATCATCCGGTAAGTCGGCGCTATCATATGAGGCGGCAATTCTGACATATGCAATTTTGCGTCCAATCAACCAAGCTTCGACTTCGTCAAGCGATTTGCCAGCGTCCATAACAGCCTTTAGCTGACTGCTGAACTCTCGCGATGCAATACTTAGCTGGTTAATGTCCAGCATCTTTCGACGCAAGAATAACTTTTCATTTCCGTGAATATAGTCACCAACATTCTTCTGAGACGGCGAGCCCGTCGTTCCTGCCAGCGTTTCCAGATAAGCCTGCACGATTGCATACGTTTTATAGATTTCGATAAGCTGTATTACTTTTGGATCGCGATCCATTTTTTTTCGCTTAGCTTCCTGCAACAATATTTTCCTGTCTACTAAGCCCTCCAAAGCCTGTTTGCGTATATTAGGCGGATCTTCAGGATTGCTTCCCGGCGCAGAGCTCGATCGGACCAATTCGGCATCAAGTTGGCGGGTGGTAATTTCGTCGCCATTTACCCAAAGCAAAATCTTGCTGGTATTTTTATTCCTGTCGCTACAGCCGGTTAAGCTCAACACAAAAAATGAAACCATCAATATCAATAGCTTAGGTATCATCACGCCCGTTCGGTGTAAAGCCCGGCTAACGTCAAGGGGTCTTTGGAAATATTCAAAACAATGCAAGGGTACCCTCCGACATATAAATAAATGACCATATAGTTTTGCGCTTTCGATGACTCGGCTAGACAACCTACCAGCCATACACAATAGTAATTGTCGTGTCCGAAGTTAAGTTATCCGCCAGTTTTAGTATGGGACGAATCCAATTGACGCGCGGACTGGGCGACGACGTATTTGATAAAGGGTTAAACAAAGGACGACCAAAAGCAACGTCCACGAATCGGGCTTTGGTGGTGGTTGACCTTTAAAATTTTTGAGAAAATGATACAAAGAGTCGTCTATGAAATTGGTGCTTGATATCCGATTGTTGGGTAGCGCGGTCTTCCATTTGGCGGATGACAATTCCGTCGTTGCAGTATTGGCGTGCGGCCAGACGCCTTGCGATTTTTGTGCCGCAATGAACACGATATGTGGTTTTATGGCAGAGCTCTTTGGATGGTCTAGAGAGGATGCAGGTATGGGGGACCGAAAACGATCGCGCTCAGTGTTTGGCGAGCCGCTGTCAACGTTACTGTTGACAGCACGGGTTGAGCGCGGTGAATTGATAGTGTGCGGCGGAAGCTTAAAAATTGGCGTTTCGGCGCCGGCAATACTCGCATGACCTAAAAAAGCGAGGCTCACCACAATGGCTATTTTCATTACATCCCCCTATAAAAAACACTGAAACGAGCGTCGTTTTCCTACAAAAATCACTGTCAATATTTTTTTAATTTATATCTATTTTTTCGTTGCAACACGTACTGTCCGTCGTGTATTAACTCAATACGCATTATCTTTTTTCAATACTTCCTTGACGGTGCGGGCGATAATCAACAGGTCCAGAC
>NZ_JAAOZT010000006.1 GCF_011947285.1 Glaciimonas immobilis
GTCTTTGGCTAACTGCGCGCGCGCTTTCAGTATCGCCACATCGCCGCGCAGTAAATCGTTATAACTCTTGATATTGTGTTGTTCTTGCGGCGTTGCGCGGTAATATCCGACCGAATGCTCCATACTCCCCAGACGCTGCCGCCGATAAGCGTAATACAACGTCATGTGCTGGCGGATGATGCTGTGATAGTCGCCGTTAAAGGAGCTGGCGGCCATATAGTCGTTCCACGCGTAGACTAATTTGGAGTGGATGGCGCAGTCAATTTTTAAGCGTTCATCCATGATGCAATAGGCTGCCAGTGGCACCCCCGCTTTGGTCGCGGCCCGATGCATATGTGCTAATGCGACTTGCGATAACAGCATACCTACCAGACCTTTATCCTTTTCGATACCGCGTCCATGGTCGCCCGGTGCGTAACCGCCACCGAGATCGGCATGGACCCCCGGATAGACGACTTCGGTCACGTTATTTCCTGTGACCCGTGTGACGGGAAAGTTACGGCGCTGTTCATGGGCGGCGACGTAATGCACGGTTTGCCGGACGCAGTCGGGCAACGGTTGCAGCGTTTCTCTGGCCCAGTCCCAATGCCCATCGGCCCAGAATGCCGGCGTAGTTTCGGCAGCGGACTGCGACATCCCGACACTTGCCACGCATTCGAACAGGCCTAAAAATTCAATGCGGGCGGGCATGCCGGCAAAGGTTTTATCCTTCACCAGCAAGTCATTAAACCAGTAACAAAACGCGCGTGCCAGCGTCGCGCCGCGTGAGAAACCGAAGACCGAAAGACTAATCAGCGGGATTTGTGGTAACGGGCGTTTCGTCCGGGCCTCGCGCAGAGAAGTATCCAGTTCTTTGCTAAGTGCGCTAAACCAGCTGCGGCGGTCGGGGCGCGGTGCATGGGCATCACGGAGCGGATCGCCGGTGTCGATGTCTTGCGTGTATTGTTGTAGTTTGGCGGCGATGTCCTTAAGGTTAAACATTGGCCGATTTTCGTTAAATACGCGATGGACTGCATTGTAGACTTCGAGAAGCGCATACAAAATTCGCGCTTGCCCACCTTTGCCAAAGGCTTTGCCTTCCATGGTTTCGCGCCATTCGCGGTTTTCGGGGAAGCGCGTACCGAGGCCCGGTACATAGATCCGGTAGTGTCCCGGTACTTTTAACCATCCTTGTCCGTCGACACTTTTATGGGCATTAAATAACTTGACGATATTGGTGTGACTCTTTAACGGTTCATCGCGAATTCGGTTGTTGTCGGTGCCGTCAAAAAATACGCCAATATTGATGTACTGCTGGCACCATGGAATGTTTCTGGTGGGGCGCGCTTCTTTACGTATTAGCTCACAAATTTCGGCGTAACTTGGCGTCATTTCTTGCTCGACATTATCGGAAATAACCTGTGGTGCGGATTTCACTAGCGTGTTCATTTACTCTTCCTCCGGTGGGGCAATTTTAAGATTCATAGGGATCGGATGGTGTGGCCCGGGGAACGCGAAGGCTGATAGCACCCGTACTTCATCGTTGGCAAAAAAGTGGACGAATAATGTTTCTGGTGTGTCGTACCACCGGATTGCCGTGATTTTTTCTATCCAGTTGTCCTCGCCTCTGATCGGGCGATTCCAGCGGACTTTGACCTTCATCCCTGGTCGCCATTGATCGGGTAGTGTGAAACCGGCAGCGACGAGTCCATTTCCCATTTCATGCGGCTGGCAGTTGAGCGCATAAATGATGCTTTTTGCCATGGTGAGCGGTTCCTGTACGCCATAGGAATGTATATAACCGTCCGTATGATTTGCACAGGCCATTGGCACTGCGCTCGACGGCGTAGGAACAAAAAAAGGAAGTGTATTTGGCGGTAAGTGGCTGATAACTTGAGGTGTGCTGCAAGCGCTGATACCCATCGTGGCGGCAAGCATCAGCGCGTAGTTGATGTGTTTTTTTCGTTGTTCGGCAGTGCTGAAGTTGATCATGGTTTAAAAGGTTATTTTGCTTATTTTGAATCGGGGGGCGTCACTTTTTGAACTTCGTCCAACATATCCACAGTGCTATAAACATCAGAACGCTGGATTGCTTCTATTGCAAGCGTGTTGGAATAGCGCTGGAATACGCGCAAACTGCTCGACTGCAGGACCTGGCAAACCTTCCGCTAATAAGCGTGACACTTAAGCTTGGGAATTAAGCTTAGAATTTAAGCGTGAGAGCGATGTGGTGACATCGCGGCGGTGGAAAACAATGAGGGAATTCTAAACGTGTTACGTCGAAAAAGCAGTAGGAAGATTCTTAGTTTGGGCTAAATAGGGCAAAGTTAAGGTATTTCCTCTAGTTGGAAAATAACCAATGGATTCATTCTCATAAATAGATAGCGCGGAACCGGCGCGCCACGGTTGATTGCTTCCAGCGTATTGGTCACATGCGTGAGTACGCAAGACTGTGTGGGTATCTGATACTGCTGGATAATTTGATCCAGCAGGGTGTTGAGTTTAATCACCTGTTGCACGTTATCGGTGGCCGGATTGATGCCGATGACTGCATCGCCGCTGCCGTACATTAAGCCATCCAAAATGCTGGCGGCAATGCCGGTGTCGTCGTCGGTAGGATGGTTGGGCTGCAGGCGCGTCGAGAGGCGATTGGCAAGTCCGATGGTGTTGCGGAAGCAAGTAACCAGGCGACATTTTTTTGCGACAAGGATCAGGTCCTGGTTGCGCATTATTTTTGAAGCCACCGCCGCCATTTCAGGAGTAATTCCGAGGAGGATCATGGCGAGGATCAATTCATCCACTTGATCGCTAAGTAACCAGTTGCGGAAGTCACCGACTGTCAAATGCCGGATATGGGCGAAGGCTGACGCATCATGGTCATCGATGATCAGGCGCGTGACCTCGTCGGTTTCATAAGCGATCAGTACGTTGTTCAAAAACGTGATCAATGGCAGCGCGGCCAACCTCATTTGAGCAGCGACACGCTCTTCTGCGCTAGCGGCTGCGGTGCCTGCCAGAAAGTCACCCGAGCGAGCAGGCGTGGCTTTCGCCATCAGGTCTTTCAGATCGCGAAATTGGTAGGTTTTAGTGCCTACCGCATGGCTGAACTGGACAGGTGGATGGTGCATATGCCGCCCTGTTTTTGTATCTTAAAAAACAAAACTACCGTTCATGGAAAAACCGACGGACGCACTTACTTTCTGCGCTAATCATTTGCGCTTATTGTCGTCGTCCGACCACCTGGAGGATGCGGCCATCCGGTAACGCACAGGCCTCACATCTTGCCATGCGAATCTTTGCCCAAGCTATAAGAATAATCTACATTTGCATCGGATGGGCAGGACGTACGCAGAGGTGCCGGGACAGGCGCTGATAGCGCACGGAGGAGATCATCGAAGAACTAAATATTATCGATCAGGGCGTGTCAGCGCTGACCGATAAAGGGGAGCTCACATTGCATTAAGCGCCGCCTTGTGGTCCCAGTAATTGCGGTAGTTTCGCCAACTCATTGTATTCTTCATCGCTAAACAATCGGGAGCGCGTCAAAAAGCGGCGGCCTGATCCATTGTCTAACGAAAACATGCCGCCGTTGCCATTGACGACATCAATGATTAATTGGGTGTGTTTCCAATATTCAAATTGCTCAGAGCCAATATAAAATGGTTCGCCATCCAGATCACCCAAATAAACATCTGCATCGCCGACCTGAAAATCGCCGCGAGCGTAACACATGGGCGCACTGCCATCGCAGCAACCGCCGGATTGAAAAAACATGAGCGGACCATGCTTTTTTCGTAGCGTTTGTAGCAGTTCCAGGGTCGCTTCAGTGGCGGTAACGCGGGCGGGAATAGTAATAGTGGCAGACATAAAAGCCTTCCGTAAATAGGTAAAACTCTGCGCCACCTGATGGTAGTGCAGAGTTTGTTTTACAAGTTACAAGTTAACCTTGAACAGGTTCTTAGAAAAAGCCTAAAGCGTTAGGGCTATAACTCACCAGCAAGTTCTTGGTTTGTTGATAGTGATCCAACATCATTTTGTGGTTTTCGCGACCGATACCCGATTGCTTGTAGCCACCAAATGCCGCGTGAGCAGGGTACAGGTGATAACAGTTGGTCCATACGCGACCAGCCTGAATCTCGCGACCCATGCGGAAGGCACGTGAGCCATCGCGTGTCCACAATCCTGCGCCCAAACCGTACAGCGTGTCGTTCGCAATTTCCAGAGCTTCTTCTTCATCCTTGAACGTTGTTACTGACAGCACTGGTCCAAAAATTTCTTCCTGGAAGATGCGCATTTTGTTATTACCTTCGAACACTGTTGGTTCCATGTAATAGCCAGTGCTGAGGTCGCCGCTTTGTTGCGTGCGTGCGCCGCCGGTCAGCAATTTAGCGCCTTCTTGTTTACCGATGTCGATGTACGACAGGATTTTTTCCAGTTGTTCCAGCGATGCTTGCGCGCCGATCATGGTGCTCATTTCTAGCGGATTGCCTTGCTTGATGGCTTTCACGCGTTTCAATGCGCGCTCGATGAAGCGCTCGTAGATTGATTCTTGAATCAACGCACGGGATGGGCAAGTGCACACTTCGCCTTGATTCAGGGCGAACATGGCAAAACCTTCCAGGCATTTGTCAAAGAATGCATCGTCCTGATCCATGACATCGGCAAAGAAGATGTTAGGCGATTTGCCACCTAGTTCCAATGTAACCGGGATGATGTTTTGCGATGCGTATTGCATGATCAAACGACCGGTGGTTGTTTCGCCCGTAAATGCGATCTTGGCGATGCGCTTGCTGGATGCCAGCGGCTTACCGGCTTCCAGACCGAAGCCCTGGACGATGTTCAGGACGCCTGGCGGCAGCAGATCTTGCACTAATTCAATCCAGACCATGATCGAAGCAGGCGTTTGCTCCGCTGGTTTGAGGACGATGCAATTGCCCGCCGCCAACGCTGGTGCCATTTTCCAGACAGCCATCAGAATCGGGAAGTTCCACGGAATGATTTGACCTACAACGCCCAAAGGCTCATGGAAATGATAGGCGTAAGTTTCAGCATCGATGGTAGAAACCGTGCCTTCTTGTGCGCGGATGCAACCGGCAAAATAGCGGAAATGATCAATTGCCAGTGGGATGTCGGCTAGCGTTGTTTCACGCAATGGCTTGCCATTGTCAATGGTTTCTGCAATGGCCAGCGTCTCAAGATTGGCTTCCATGCGATCTGCGATTTTAAGCAAAATGTTGGCGCGATCGGCTGGTGATGTGCGACCCCAAGCGCGCTTGGCGGCATGGGCGGCGTCTAGCGCCAGATCAACGTCTTCTGCAGTGGAGCGGGCTACTTCGCAGAACGCTCTGCCGAGGACCGGACTAATGTTTTCAAAGTACTCGCCCTTGACCGGTGGAACAAATTTGCCACCGATGAAATTATCGTAGCGTTGCTTAAAGGGATTTTTAATGCCTAGTTTGCTGATGTCTGCTAGATTCATGTCGTCCTCCGAAAGAGTTTTAATTAATTAATTACCAAGTTGGCAGTAGGCCAAAGTGCAACAGGCACCCTTACTGTTTGCAAAGGTCGTGCCAATCCTTTTAAGGGTCCGGAACAGTGGCTAAATTCTGCCACTAAAACCGCTGGAGCGCCACGCCAGTATTGGGTCTTGTCCATTTTGTAGACGACGGCTCGTGACGTTTCAGAATAGTCCGGTAACAAATGAAAGTCGGGTGCTGTTTTATTTTGGAACACTCTTGAGTGGCTGCTGTTCCGAATTTGAACTCGCGGCTCAAAACATCGCTTTTATGCTTGAAGCAGGCAACCCGATGTGCCGATAAACGTGGCGACTTAGTGGCACACCTGAAAATAAAACAATAATCAGAAGATCAGAAATCACCAAATGCAACTTAGTTGCACTATAATCGCTTTCTGCAACTATGTTGCAATATGCTGAAGTCTGGTGCTACAGTTTTAAACTTGGCTTGAGGCAGAGTATTCGTACCGCAACTGGAAAATACAAAGCGATCACAAATTGCGCAGGCTTCGGGCGCGTTAGACGGGTTAGACGGGTTAGACGTGTCGTGCTTTGGAGCGCTATCGAATTCAGTAAATCGTTAATTTGTGCTCGATTTTTTACGTGTTACTTATCGTTAACAACCTTGCCGTGAATGTAAAGCCAAGATGTCGATCATTTCGCCTCCTGTTATTAAAAAGCGTAGCAGTATGCTAGCCCGTTCGGCCTGGTTCCGCCTCATGCTGGTGCTGCCTGTTTGCGTCCTGTTCTGGGTAGGTGTCTGGTGGGCATTGGTTGGGGCGACAGGATGAAGCCGGCAGTGACAGTACATAATCTGACGGTCGCTTACCGTCAGCATCCTGCGTTGCATCACATTAGCGGCAGCTTTGACCCCGGTTCATTGACAGCAATTATTGGGCCGAACGGCGCTGGTAAAAGCACGTTGCTGAAGAGCTTGCTTGGATTGGTGCGTATCGATAGCGGTCACGTTGATATCAGTGTGCCGCGCAAGCGCATTGCGTATTTACCGCAACAGGCCGAGATTGACCGTGGTTTTCCGATTTCCGTGATGGATTGTGTTTTGCTTGGCTACTGGCAAAGTGCCGGTTTGTTCGGTGGGATCAGCAAAGAAATGGCAGAAAAAGCCGATGCGGCCTTGCACGCCGTGGGTTTGAATGGATTTGCAGAGCGCCCGATAGGAAGTTTGTCGGCTGGTCAGTTTCAGCGCGTACTATTTGCCCGTATTTTGTTGCAGGACGCAGAGTTGATATTGCTCGATGAGCCGTTCAACGCCGTTGATGCCAAAACGACAGAAGATTTGCTGATTATCATTCAGACCTGGCACACTCAGCAACGCACGGTCATTGCTGTGCTGCACGATAACGAGCAAGTGCGCCGTTATTTTCCGCAATCCGTATTGCTGGCCCGACGCCTGGTCGCGTGGGGCGATACCGCGCACGTTCTGACCGAGGCACACTTGCGACTGGCTAAAAACATGCCGGAAGCACAGGATCCGAATGCGCCATTTTGTCAGCCAGGGGTTGCCGCATGAGCTTCATTTCGTTACATTGGCTATCCTCCCTTTATCAATTTGCGTTAGCACCGTTCCAGGAGTTCGCGTTCATGCGACGCGCCTTGATTGGTATTCTTGCGTTGGCGCTTAGCAGTGCGCCGCTAGGTGTTTTGCTGACCTTACGCAGGATGAGTCTGTTTGGCGATGCGCTCAGTCATGCGGTGTTGCCGGGCGTTGCTGTAGGTTTTATGTTGTTTGGCTTGTCGTTGCCAGCGTTAAGTATCGGCGGCTTTTTGGCAGGTGTGATTGTGGTCGCGATTGCCGCGTTGATCAGCCGTCACACGGATTTAAAAGAGGATGCGAGTCTTGCATCTATTTACCTGATTGCGTTGGCGCTGGGCGTGATGCTGATATCTGTCAATGGCTCCAAACTGGATTTATTGCACATTCTTTTTGGTAACGTGCTGGGCGTGGATCGCGAAGGTCTGTTCCTGGTCGCAGGCGTAACAACCGTCAGTCTGGTCGTTGGTGCCATGATGTATCGCGGCCTCGTGTTAGAGAGTTTCGATGCCTCATTCCTGGCCGCTTGCGGCGTCAAAGGCGCGAGGGGTGCGTTATTTCAGCAGTTATTTCTGATGCTGGTAGTGCTCAATCTGGTAGCCTCTTTCCAAACGCTGGGAACGCTGATGGCAGTGGGGCTGATGATGCTGCCAGCGGTATCTGCCCGTCTATGGCATGACACTTTGCCTGCACAACTGCTCAATAGCGCGCTACAAGCTGCCGCTGCCGGATACATCGGTCTTTTACTCTCGTATTACACCTCGACACCTTCTGGGCCGACCATTATTGTTTGCGCCGGCGGATTGTATGTGATCTCTCTGCTGATCGCACCGCGCGGTTGGTTGTCTAAATTATGGAAGCGACCGCATCGGTTGGCCTGACGGTTCGTCGCCGCTAATTGCTCACCGGCGACCTGCAATCACGTCCGTTGTGTGTGTACCCACAATCTGCGCAAGCTGATTTGTTGAGACACGTAAAGCGTGACGTAAGTCTGCACCGGAGCCTCGGCCTAGCGCTCCCAATGTGGGTAATGGGCACAACAGCGCCCGCTCAAATGCATAATATTCTTTTTGTCCCGAGTTTAATCTCTAAGGAGTGACGCATGACGCGTTTTAAGCAAGTTCTATCGATAACGATGGCTGTCGCCGCATTAATCCTGGTCAACGGTAGCGCTGACGCAGCAACCAAAATGCCGGTAGTCGTAAGCTTTAGCATCCTGAGCGATATCGTCGCCAATGTCGGCCGCGATCATATCGTGATCTCGACGCTGGTCGGGCCGGACGAGGACGCGCATGTGTATGCGCCGACACCAAAGGACGTCAGAACGTTAGCCAGCGCCAAGGTTGTGGTGATCAACGGGCTTGGTTTTGAAGGCTGGCTTGAGCGCCTGACCGATGCGGCTAATTACAAGGGTACATTGGTCGTGGTCAGCGACGGCATTCATACCCGTCATCGTAAGGAGGAGGGCGGGTCGGATGCTGATCACGCCGCGCATCGTCTGGACCCGCATGCGTGGCAGGATCCGACTAACGTGATGATCTACACGCGCAATATTGTCACGGCATTGAGCAAAGCAGATCCTGCCAATGCTGTCGCGTATAAAAATAATGGTGACGCCTACATTCAGGCGCTACTCGCTTTAGACAGTTGGGCACAAGCGCAGTTTGCACAGATAGCCGACGCACGTCGCAATGTCATTACTTCGCACGATGCGTTTGAATATTTCGGTGCACATTTTAAGGTGCGTTTTCTTGCGCCCCAAGGCGTCTCAACTGAAAGCGAACCAAGCGCCAAAGATGTGGCAATGCTGATCCGACAAATTCGTGAAGAGCATAGCAAGGCGCTTTTCTTTGAAAATATGAGCAATCCAAAGCTACTCCAGCAAATAAGCGCCGAAGTCGGTGTCAAGCCGGGGGGTAAATTGTATGCCGATGCCTTGTCACAGGTGGGCGGCAGCGCCCCGACTTATCTGGCGATGATGCGCTTTAACGTTACACAAATTATGGATCGTCTGAAGCTGGAGTAAATGACGTGCCAAGCCTGGGAGGGGCAAAGCGACTTTACTTTTCCCTTGGTTATGCATCCTTGCCGTATGGCGAAATGCCGTTGAGCGGCGGCAAGCAGATATGGCAAATGACCAGTAACATACTGACTTCCTTCAACGTATCAACCATCTCGCTATCATGAAGCCTACCCTGCTTATTCTCAGTGATTTTTCCGATCAACATCTGGAGCAGATTCGGCAAGCTTACAACGTTCTGTATGCGCCCCGGCCAGCGCAAAGGAGTGCAGAAATCGCCAGCAACGGCGCACAAGTTCAGGCGGTATTAACCATAGGCAGCGTAGGCTTAAAAGCGGAAGAAATGGCCCTCATGCCCAACTTGACACTGATCTGTGCGCTGGGTGCAGGATATGAGGAAATTGACACTGGAGCCGCCCGTGCGCGCAACATCGTAGTCTCTAATGGTGCCGGAACCAACGATGCCTGTGTTGCTGACCATGCGATGGGATTGCTGTTATCGGCGGTGCGCGGAATTCCACAGCTGGGCGTGGCGTTACACCAGGGCATCTGGCGCACCGCATTGCCGTTGCCTGCTAACGTCTCTTTTAAACGACTGGGAATATTAGGCCTCGGTACGATCGGTCAGCAAATTGCTAAGCGTGCGCTAGGGTTCGACATGGAAATCGGTTATCACAGCCGTTCTGCCCGCCAGGATTGCCCATTTACCTATTTCGATTCCTTACTGGGACTGGCGCAATGGGCGGACTTTTTGGTAGTCGCCACCCCGGGCGGTCCCGGCACGCGCCATATAGTGAACGCGGCAGTGCTCGATGCATTGGGACCAACTGGCGTGCTCGTGAATATTGCGCGCGGAAGTGTGGTGGATACAGAGGCCTTGTCCCAGGCTTTACGGCGGCAGGGGATCGCCGCGGCTGGCCTCGACGTTTACGAAAGTGAGCCAGCGCCACCGCAGCAGCTGATGCATCTGCCTAATGTGGTGTTGACGCCGCACGTTGCAGGTTGGTCGCCAGAATCGGTAGATGCCACGGTGGACCTGTTTTTGGAAAATGCGGAGCGGCATTTTGCTGGCCTGGCGGTGTTGACACCTGTCGTATAACGCACGCTTAAGTCGATCTCACACAACCTTAGTCGAAATACCGACGCACAGACTCAAAGCGCTGCGCATAGTATTTTGTCTCAAGTCGATCAATTCTGACTTTGCCATTGGTGGACGGCGCGTTGATGAAACGGCCGTCGCCAATATAAATGCCGACATGTGAAAACGGTTTGTTCATCGTATTGAAGAATACCAAATCACCTGGACGCAATTCGCTTACCGGGACTTCACGGCCCTGCTGCGCGATCATCGCGGCACTGCCGTTTACATTGAGTCCAACGGCTTGTTTAAAGACATAACTCACCATGCCGCTGCAATCCAGTCCCGCCTCGGGGTTTTTGCCACCGAAGCGGTAATTAGTATCAATCAGTCCCAATGAATAAAAGACGATTTCGTTGCCGGTTGCGCTCGGCGGAACGTGCGAATTCATATAGGCACCGCTGACCGGTGCCGTTTTACGAATGTTATCCCCGCCCGTGCTACAAGCCACCAATATCAGCGCGCAACAACTCACGAGAACCCTTTTAACTATCAACAAATTCATAAGTTGCTCTAAAACTCTCGCTCCACAACATTCGATTAATGGCGTGCGGACCGCCTAGCTGGCTTGCTATTAAGCTTGGACTAAGCTCGGACTATGCCAGTTTCGATGCTGCCGAATGATTGATAACCTGATCTAGTACCGCCGACAACATCGTGATCATTTGATCGATTTCGGCGACGGTGACGTTTAGCGCCGGCATAAAGCGCAACAAATCTGGACGTGGCGAGTTTAACAGTAGGCCGACCGGATGCATGTCACGTGCTATATCGACGATTTGCGGACCGATGTTTTTACCTAACTTTAACGCGCGGAGCAAGCCCTCACCACGCTCGCCATCTAGCCCATATTGCGCCGACAGCTTGAGCAGTTCTGCGCTTAAATAGGCGCCTTTGTCATTGACCGATTGCATGAAGCCGAGTGCCAGTAATGTCTTCAAGACTGCGCTACCGACCGCCGTCATCAATGGATTGCCATTATAGGTGCCGCCCTGATCGCCGGGTTCGAAGCAGGCCACGTCTTCGCGCGCCAACAGGGCCGCTAACGGCACGCCGCCACCGATGCCTTTGCCTAACGTCATGATGTCCGGCGTAATATCCGATAACTGGTACGCAAACAACTTGCCGGTACGGCCCATACCTGACTGTACTTCGTCCACGATCAACAACAGGTTATGTTTTTCAGTCAGGGCGCGCAGCCCTTGCATGAATTCACGTGTCGCCGGGATGACGCCGCCTTCGCCTTGTACCGGCTCCAGCATTACTGCCACAGTGCGCTCGTTGATCTGACTCTCGACGCTGGCGAGGTCGTTGAGGTCGGCCTTAGGAAAGCCCGGTACTTGCGGCGCAAAAATAGTGTCCCAACCGGGCTTGCCACTGGCTGACATTGTCGCCAATGTACGGCCATGAAAACTGTGATCGAAAGTAATAATCTCAAACCGATTCTGGCCCGCTTTGTTGGGATTTTTTTTGCCCCATTTACGTGCTAGTTTGATCGCACCTTCGTTGGCTTCTGCGCCGCTGTTGGCAAAAAACACGCGGTCAAAGCAGGAATTGGCGGTCAGCAGAGACGCCAATTCGATTGATGGCGCGTTATAAAAAGCCGGTGACGGATTAAGTATCTTTTTAGATTGCGCGACTAGTGCGTCCTGAATGCATTGCGGCGCGTGCCCCAATGCATTGACAGCCCAGCCTTGCAAGTAATCCAAATAGCGTTTGCCGTTATGATCTGTCATCCACATGCCGCTACCTTCGGTAAAAACCAGGGGCGGGCGGTTAGTGATATACATCAAATCGTTGACGGCAAATTGGTTGAATTCCATGGTCGGGCTCCGGGTAAAGGCGCTAAAGAGGCGCTAAAGATTAACAGATAGGATTACGCAAAAACCATATAAATGTAACGAGATGTAATCAGGACCTGATGGATTCACTTTTTTGTCAAGCAGCACTTCTTAACGCAACAGCTTCCGACAAGAATGATCCAGCCACGTTTTAAGTCCTATTTGAAGCCCTGTTCAAGCGATATTTCAAGCCATATTTCAGGCTAGATCGGCTTCCGAGGTAAAAGCGTCCGCGTAAAACTCTTCTGCCGGTAAGTGGCATAAGTTGACGAAATCACGCTTGGCTGAATCTACCACTATCGGTGCGCCGCATGCGTAGACCTGATAAGCCGATAAATCTGGGAAATCCGTCAGTACGGCTTGGTGCACAAATCCGTTGCGGCCGTCCCAGTGATCGTCCGCATGCGCGTTGGATATCACGGGGACGTAGGTAAATGCGGGAATAGTGCGTGCCCACTCTTCGCATAAAGCGTGCATATACAGGTCCTGAGGACGGCGACCGCCCCAATATAATGTCATGGCGCGTCCAGATTCATTGTGTATCATTTGCTCAATGATGGCTTTGATAGGCGCAAATCCGGTCCCCGATGCCAGTAATACGACCGGCTTGGCGGAATCTTCGCGTAAAAAGAAGGTGCCTAAAGGGCCTTCAAAACGCAAGATGTCGCGTTCCTTTAATGTTGAAAATACCTGATCAGTAAACAAACCCCCCGGCATATGTCGGATGTGGACCGAAATTTGCGCATCTTTGTGCGGTGCGTTTGCCATACTATAACTACGACGTTTGCCATCGCGTAGCATGAATTCGATATACTGGCCTGCAAGATATTGTAGGCGCTCGGTTGCTGGTAACTGGAGCGAGATGATGACAACATCATCGGCAACTTTTTCAATTTTAGCAATGCGCGATGGCATCTTTCGGACCGGAAACTCGCCGACGCCCGCTACTTCGCGCGCTTCGATAGTTACATCAGAATGCGGCGTGGCACAGCAAAATAGCGAAAGCCCGAGCGCTTCTTCGGTGACAGGTAAGGCTTTTTCCTGATGCGCGCCATGGGTGATGTTGCCGGAAATTAACTTGCCTTTGCAGGAGCTGCAGGCCCCATTTTTGCAGCCGTAAGGCAAGCCTACGCCAGCCCGTATTGCGGCATTTAAAATCGTTTCGCCCTCGTCGCAAGCGAATTGGCGACCGCTTGGCTGAACCGTTACCTGAAAACTCATACAATCCTGACTATAAAATTAATTATGCAAACTTATTATGAAAAATTTATTACAAAATTCGGCGGGTAAATTAGCCTCTTCCGCTAGGTTCGGTAAGCCGCGGCTACTGATATTCGGATGTGGCGATGTCGGCATGCGTTTGTTGCCGCTGTTGCAACGACGGTTCCGGGTGTTTGCTGTCAGCAGTCAGGCCTCCCGTTGTGCCGAATTGCGCGATGCCGGGGCGCAGCCTGTGCTGGCTGACCTCGATCACCCGCATACGTTGGGCCGTTTGGGTCAACTTGCGCAAATTGTAGTGCATTTGGCACCACCCCAACCGCACGGAAACAAAGATCAACGAACGCGCAATCTGGCGGCTATTTTACCCGAGCATACGACGCTTGTTTATATTAGTACGAGCGGTGTGTATGGCGATTGCGGCGGAGTATCGATTGACGAGACCCGTGCGGTAAACCCGCATAATGCGCGGGCGCAACGTCGCGTCGATGCGGAACAGGTTTTGCGCGCATGGGCCAGGCGCCGTTCAGGGCGACTTTCGATACTGCGGGTACCCGGAATTTACGCTGATGATCGCTTACCTGTCGAGCGATTGATAAAGGGCACTCCGGCCCTGCGGCCGGAAGACGATGTTTATACCAACCATATTCACGCGGATGATCTGGCGCAGATAATATTTGCGGCTATTTTCAAGGGTGCGCCGTCCAGGGTGTATCACGCTGTAGATGATTCGGAAATGAAGATGGGGGATTATTTTGACGCAGTGGCGACGGCATTTGGTTTGCCCCTTGCGCCGCGCTTGCCTCGAGAACAGTTAACGCAGCAAGTATCACCGATGTTGTTATCGTTTATGTCAGAATCCCGCCGAATGCAAAACGGGCGCATTAAAGCTGAATTAGGCGTTCGCTTGCGGTATCCCGAGGTCCACGCAGCGTTGCGGGAGATGACCACGGTGCTGGACGGGGATTAGGCGAGGCAGATATTTGGACGGTTAAGTAAAGCGGAATACGGAGGCGGTGAATAAAACTGACCTAGGTGCTGAGCGCGGGCACATCGCCCAGCATCGGGGCTTCAGTCGGCACACTGTCGTTGGCAGTGATTGCCGCAGACACGATCACAAAAACGACCTTCAATTGCGTGCAAAGCGTTGACTTCGTCAAAAAACCAGATGTTGAGGGTGCGGCCCGGCACGCTGCCAGCACCAAGCGCATGATCGGCCCTTGGTTGAGCGCGCTGGACGAAATCAAGGCCGACATTGCTACAGTACTAATTTCCGATTGCAATAGGCTGGAAGGCAGGCCGGCGCGATTTTTAAAGCGGGTAGCCGCGCTTAATCTATGAGTCTTTGCCAATAAGTTCGATATCGACGGCCTATAACAAGGCTAGGTGGTGAAATTACTTTAGTACCGGTAATGGCGGACTGATAGGTTTTGCCGCCTATCGTGACCGAAATCGGGACCGGCGTCGGCGGGTAGCCTCCGCCAGCGCGCACCTCGTAGCGATCGCTGGTCGTCAGAGTGCCGCTTTGGTTGACGTCAAAGGTTGCTGCACCATTAAGATAATTCAGCAAATAGATGCGCGCCTCACCCAAGTTTCCGGTGCATATGTTGGTGGCGGCTGTAGCGGGCGTGTTGGTGGCAAAGATGACAGTTCCGGCCAATGTGGTCGAGCCGCTCACAACTTTCTCGCCCGATCCCAGCGTGACATACCACCCACTCGCCGTGGATAAAGCTGTCTTCGCAGCGGCTATCTGGGTGGAGGTGCCGACCTGTACCAGATTGGCTGTAGTGTCATATAGCTGACCTGAGACACCGGTAGTTGCGCCAGCCACGCCTTCAATAATCGGGACTGTTTGCACCGCATTGAGGCTGTGATTATCCTGAATCATGTAATAGCGGTTCTGGATCGCGGTGTCGAACGGATGCTCGCGATCGCCGGATCCAATCAATAGTGAGTCGGAGCTATTGGTGGCAGTCGCGGCAACGATATCCGGTGCATAGAGAAACTTACGCGCATTCGCGCCGATGCCGCCCAGCGTAGCCAGCTTAGTAACGGTCCAGTTGGATGGCGTAGCATCGTTGACATTAATACGCCAGATGTTGGCACCGGTGTCAGCCGCATAAATACGGTCAATTTTGCCGTCGCCATTAGAGTCGTATAACGCGACGTTGGCGGAGATGGCATAAATCATGCCGCCGACCGTCTGGTTGAATGTCGCACCTGATGCCGAAGGACCTGCTTGCCAAATCGGAGAGCCCGTTGTCGCATCAAGTACCATGACGCCGCGGCCCATGGTCGCGGTGCCTTGAACCGTTGGGTTATTCGCTGCAGGGTCGTTACCCATACCAAAAATCAGGACCGGATTGGTTTGATAGCGCAGCTTGGCTACCCTCATATCCGACCAGGACTCGCCCAGTTCACTGAAACCAGCGTCGCTGCTACTATGCTTCCACAAGAATTTTGGCGCCACCGGGTTACTGACGTCGAGCGCATAAATGAAGCGACCACCGCGTCGCATCGTAATAAACAAGTACGCCTTGTCGCCCCGGGTATAGTCAATCTTGCCATCGTTGGCAGATGAATAAGTGTAAACAGTCGCTGAACCGTCCATGAAATAGGGCTTGGTGTTGGTCGTCGAAATCACCGGAGAATGATCGCGCATCCGCTTAAACTGCGGAAAATGTTCGGAAGCGATGAAGCCCCACTGCTCGTTGCCGTCGTTGTTGGTGGTGTCCTGACCGCCCTTGACCGCATGCAGGATACCGTCGTTAGAACCATAAAAAAGCATGATATCGTCGGCGGTACGGTTGTAGTTCACCACTGCCGGACGGGAGTGCAGCACGTCGCCATGGGCGAAACCGCGAATGTATGCGGTGGTGGCAGCAGCATCCGGGTTGTCGTCCAGTTGGGTGTTTCCCCCGCGCACCCAGTTGATGATGGCATCATGATCAGCCGTACTCGATGCACCGAGTACGGCGTTTGTAATTGATAGATTGCTGGTACTAAAAGGCGTGGAGGATAACGATGATCCGCTCGTGCATGTGCCAGTGCAAGTGTAGATGTTGCGTGTAGCCTGGCTGGTCGGGTAGGTGGTGCGTAAAGATTGCGCTGTACCGCCTTTTTCCACCAGGTCGCCATCCGGCGAGTCCGAATTGCCACCGACACCTTGCGAGTTTACATAGTACGAAGAATTCCAGAATGTTGAAGCCTTTGTCCAAAAGCCGACCGCACTGGGATTGATGAATCCGGTGCTCATGTTTTCCGATGCCGCGCCGACACTATCTGTAAGGTACAAAGAGGGAGGGGTGGTCGCGGTATCGACGCCAAGTTGGTACTGTTTTAGATTGCCAACCCAGTTCGGGGCAGCCAGCGCGTCGGGGCGGAACATGCCAAGATAAACCTGGTTCAGATAGGTGCCGCGTACGCTTGCCGACACCGGCAGCGAGGCTGACGCAAATACCGAGTTCACCGCCTGAATCTGGGCCCCGATATTTTGCAAAGCGATGGCAAGAGCGGTATCGCTGCCCGCCTGATAATACTGCCCGCCGCCGTTCTTAGCCATGTTTTTCATCATCGCCGTGAATGCGGTGTTCTGTTGGGCGTTGTACGCGTCAATGGTGAAGGTGGTCACCGATCCATTCGCGGCGGCAGCACTGCCAGCAGTTAAATCCGGTCGCAAATGGAGGAACCGCGCCCAGGCAGATTGCACATCGGGGGTGGATGTGTAGTGATAGGTTGTCAGGGTCGTTGCTGCCGGGTCACTGGCGCCTGGCGTCGGAGGCAATTGGCCCTGGCGGTTATTGCCGATAAAAATGATGTAGGTTTTCGCGCACCCGGCAGCGGCGATCGGACTGTTATAAGTAGAACCGTTGGCAGAGCCTTGATAAGCAAATCCACTCGTTAACAATTTTCCTGCAGGCGTCAGGCCAGTGTTGCCCGAATAATCGGCGTTGCCCGCCATCCCGGCCCAGCTTGCCGAACCTTTGAGGTATAGCCAGGCCTCATACAATGTGTTGGCGTAATCGCCGGATGCCTGGTTAACCTTTTCGCTGGATGAGTTGACGCTTATATTGGAAACGATGCTCTGTAACGCCAAATTGTTGGCTGACACGCTCATGTTGCGCACCCCGTACCGCACGTAACCGCCATCTTTCGTGCTGGCGTCAAACATCATCAGGCCCACATTGGCTGGCTGGCTAAGGCCTGCGACAAAGTTCTTGATGGCAAGAAGTTCAGCGTCTCCCTGGGTTGATGAGCCCACCCACTTTTGCGAGGCTTTCGACCAGTTGGCCGTATTATCCAAAATGAAAATGATGTTCGGCGCTGGCGGCGTTACCCCTGGCGGCTGATTGAAAATATCGGTGTCGTCGGCACGGGTGCCGAACGGAGCGACTGCCAGCGCAGTAACCAATACAAGGTACAACAGTTTTGAAAATTTCATCTCAACTCCGGATGATGGATTTTTACAGAAGGCTGATAAACCTGCTGCCTCTCAGACTTCATAAAGATTGACATGCGGTGTAACCCCGCTGCCGCGGTGACATCAATAATCTAATGCCATTTTTAGGTGCAGGTCGCTGTTGCGCTCAGCCGCACCCTTGCCCCCTGATGCACGGTGACATTAGCCCCGGTCCGGTTGTCGGTCGCAACCGCCTTGATGTCCCAATAGGAATCTTGCGGCACGGATTCGGCGAAGTCGACGCTATACCCGCCGACGGGAACCATTTTGAGGCACACCGGTGCGGAAGTATTGACCGTAAAATCGGCGACGCCATCGTTGTCGATGTCAACGCCGATCGTTTGCGCCGTCGGAGCGTAAAAATTGTTGAGGTTGCTCATGATTTGTTCGATCGCCTGCTGCGCCGCTGCCGTTGCTTCATTCTTGGCTTGCATGTTGCCGACCGTCTTCAGGTTCGCGTTACCCATCCGGATGGCGGAGACGACCAGCAAAGTCAGCACGAGCAGCATCACCAGCCCCACCACCAGGGTGGCACCACGTTGTTTTTTATCGCAATTGATTGGTGGACGCATCATCTTCACTCTCTCCGACCGCTAGGATTAACAGCACGTACGGCAGCGGTATAAGCATGACGCTTGTAGGCGTCGGAGAATGGGCCGACCGTACCGGCAACTCCCAGGTTGTACGTCTTGGTGTCGATGTAGCCAACGGACGGATCCACGTTGCGCGCGAGCAGGTTGACCTGCACCGCCATGACGTTTGGCCAGTCGGTTATGCCGGGTGCGGTGACAAACGGAAAGTTAGGCGTGCCAGTGTCGGTAGGACCAAGGAGTGCAGAATCAATACCATAGTCGAACTGCATGTTTTGAATACCATCCACCAGCGGAGTAGTCGTGAAAGCGGTAGTCCCAGCCGTAGAAGTTATCTCCAGGCGCTTAAGCGTTGGGACCGGGCTACCGCCATCTGCTGCACTCGTACAGGAAGTGGCACCGGTCGCATAGACATTGCAAGGACTGAGAAAGTAGATGTGTTCAACATATTTGCGCAGTTCGGCCGCAGTCGTTGCGTCTTTTTGCGTCAAGGTAAAGACGGTGGTGTCGGAACCGGATCCCGTTACCTTCCCGTCTGGCGTCGTCTGCACATACACCTGTCCAGCCACAGCGCCGGCAATGGTGGTAAGCGTGTCAGTGGCCTCAAGGCGGCGCACCACTAAGATATCGGTACCAGCGATGTGATTTGCATCCAACAAGCAAGCCGACAGCGGTGCTGGCACGGTGGTGGGCGCATCGTAACCTTGCAGCGGCATCGCCAATGACGCATCGATGGTAGCCAAGTCTGTTGCGCATGGGTCCGGCAGTGCGGCTAATGTCGTAATCGCACCCGAATACTGGCCATAAAACCCGGCATGCTGGATGTCATCCTGCAGAAGTGTCAACGCATAGCGTCCATTTTCGATCTGCCTGCCTGATTTATCAATCTCTGCACGGGCGCTACTTTGCTGCGCGATGAGCGTTGTAATACCTGCCAAAAGAAGAAGGCCAATGGTGATCGAGATCATTAGCTCCACTAGTGACAGGCCCGCTGAGTGTCCACTGAAAAAAGGCGAGGGAAGGATTGGAGCGGGTTTTTTCATAGCGATCAATTGAGGTTGGCAATTTGTACGGGTGCACTGACGACGCGTCGCTGGGACTCTTGCCCATATAACCCTTTGCCGCAGCCTAGACCGGAGCGAGGTGCGGCTGTCGCCCCCTTGCCCTGCCAGGCCACGCTCACCACGAGATATTGACCGGTGGCTGTGTCCAGACTAACGCAGCCGCGCGCTCCGACCATGGCGCCCAGACTGGTGACACCAATTTTTTCCGAGGTTCCGATGAGCAAATTACTCCAGGCGGACAGGTCGTTATTGGCGAGGGTGTAGGCCTGGACGGTACCCAAAGAACATGCTGGCGCGACATTCGAGCCAACCCCAAGGTACGGGGCGCCGTTAACGGTGTCGGTGGTAATTGCGTAGCATAGCGCGGCCGTGCGGTTGGTATTAATGCGCCCTACCATGTCCTGAAGCAGGATTAACGCCTGAGCACGCTGGTAGGATTCCATTTCAGTGCGTTGACTTGCTAGCATCATGCCGACCAGGCCCAGAAGACCTAACATTAGAATGACAAGGGTTACCAGGACTTCGATCATGCTGAAGCCGGGTTGTTTGCCGAAAATTTTCCCAGGAGCTTTCATTAGCAACTCCCTGTTTTGCTATTAGGTAGCCCGCTCAGATTAATGCTGACGCAGCGCGGTGCCAGGCTGGTGCTTGCGCTGCTGCTAATCCCGAATGGATTTACCGCTGTTTTGAGATGGCCGTTACCGCTATAAATGAGGTTGTTGGCTGGGCCAGTAATGGTCAGGCCCGGGAATGCTTCATGTTGACTCAGGGTGGTAGTCCCGACTGTTACTGTCCAACCGTTTTGCCAACCACCTGTCGCCGGGGTAAGGGTTACATCATTATTGCGTTTGATCGCCTCGCTACGCATATAAGTTAGCGTGTAAAAAATATCGTACGAGGCTGTTTTGATGCGTTGACCTGATACGAACTCCCGGAAAGAAGGCACGGCAATGGCCAACAGAGTGGCGACTATCGAGATCGTGACCAATAATTCGATCAACGTGAAGGCACGCGCATGGATATTTTGGATTTGTTTGAAATTTGCTGGATTGCACATGTTGGGGTTTTTCCGATTCCGCTTACCAGCAACTCGCTAGCGTGGCTGTACCGCTTATTGCCTTTGTTCCTATTTGATTGATAGTCAAATTCGCACAAGGGGTATCTTGAATCAATTGACTGCCGGTTGGTGTGGCAGTAATGGCGTAAGTAGGAGGAGCAACGGTGTTGTCGGCGGCAATTGTAATCACATAATTGCTGGAAACTTTAGTTGGGATAGTTGCGTAGCCCAGCAGGGCCAGCGTGGTAGCGTATTGGCGAGCATCGAGGTTGTATTGTTCTTGCGTTGTAGCTACGCTCAAAATAAAACTTTCGGCTGCCGAACGATTCGCTCTGACGATATATTGCGTATAGGAAGGATAGGCGAGGGCAGCGAGTATGGCGACGATGGCAACCGTAACCATCAGCTCAACCAGGGTAAAGCCTTGTTGTATCCAACCTTCCGTTACATCCTGAGACGCGTCTCTGATCATAATGATGACATTCACTTTTTCGAGGTGGCGCCATAGTACCTGCTAGATAGCAATGTTGCACTTAGTTACAGGAGGGCTGGGCGTTTTTTTAGCCTTACCACGACGGGCGGTCATTTTCACGAGATGAGTGGTGTTGCCGAGCGGAAAGTTGCTGCTCGGCCCGGTGTTTGCGCTGAAGTTTTATCGCGAAAACGGCTCTGATCCCATGATCGCGCTAGCGATAAAAATTGCGATTGGTCGCGATCCAGATATTGAAGCGACCCATGAAGTTGCACCCATATTTCCCTTTTAAAAATCTTGCCGACCATAAATATATGGCATTAGTCGCCCAGGCAGCGGACCGGAAGATTTCCAGTTATCGGCTAGCAATTCGCCAATCAACCGGCGTCACCATTTAATCTATGGAAAAGTTATCTTACAAAAAAATTAAATGTGGCGCGTACCCTGCTAGCATTGCCAACGGTAATAGGGCTTAAGGAAGTGCAAACGCCCGTTGCAAAACCACACTATAAAAATTAACATTTTAAAGACAGACGAGAGGATTTGCCATGTACGCACGGACCAAACTTATGATGGTGATATTGGCAGCGCTTCCCGCGCTTGCTATTGCGCAGGAGACACAGGTAGTACAGATCGGTTTCAGCGGCCCGTTGACAGGTGCGCAAGCATCGGCGGGTAAAGACAACCAAGGCGGATTGTCGATGGCAATCGATAAATTAAACGCCCAGGGATTGGTCATTGGTGGAAAAAAGATCAAATTTGAAGCAGTGATGGAAGATGATCAGGCGGATCCACGCTCCGGCGTCGGTGTCGCGCAAAAACTCAGCGACATGCACGTCAAAGCCATCATCGGACCTTATAACTCAGGGGTTACGATCCCAGCATCCCGCGTCTACAACGACAGCGGTATTGTGATGGCAACGGTAGCATCGAATCCAAAGATTACCCAGCAAGGTTTTACCAATGTATTTCGCGTCGCTGCCAGCGATAGTCAGCTTGGCGGAAAAATGGCTCTATATGCCGCCAAAGAACTGAAAGTCAAACAAGTGTCGATCATTGACGATCGCACCGCTTACGGCCAGGGACTGGCAGAAGAGTTTGCCAAGGTTGCCAAGGCTAACGGTATTAAGGTAATCAGCACCGACTTCACCAACGATAAAGCGACTGATTTCACCGCTATCCTGACCTCCATAAAGGGCAAAAAGCCAGACGCGATTTTTTACGGTGGTTACTCGCCACAAGGCGGTCCGATGGTGCGCCAGATGAAACAGTTGGGTCTGAACACCCTCATGTTGGGCGGTGATGGGATTTGCGCACCAGAAATGGGACGTCTTGGCGGTGATGCAATTACTGATCAGGTATATTGCACCCAAGGCGGCGCGATGCTCGATAAACTGGCAAGCGGTAAGACGTTTGCAGCGGAATACCAGAAACGCTTTGGTCGTCCGGCAGAAACCTATGCTGCATCGTTTTATGATGGCATGATGGTGGTGGCGGCGGCTATGAAAGCAGCCAATTCAGTCGAACCTAAGCAATATGTGACAGCGCTGGCCAAGATTAAATACAAAGGCGTCGCCGGTGAATATGAGTTCGACGCAAATCGTGATTTGAAGCAATCGCCCGTGACGGTATTCCGCTTCAAGGATGGTTTGCCGGTGGCTTTGACTAGCTATTAATCAGTTATTAATTGGTGAGTCGGCGTAACTGGCGCCACGGAAATCAGTGTCGTGCCAGTGCCTCAAAATGTCGTCGCCGTTATTTCGGAGACGACATTTTTTTGACCTTTTGATTACAGAGTTTTGCGGAAAAACCCATGCGATCAAAGTTATGCTTGTCCGGTTATGCTCGTGCGATTAGTGACGAAAGTTTCCGGTGAGTACTTACTGCCGGTCAGTATTTACGAAGAGCAGGTAAGCCACGCATTCAAACGATTTTTTAAGAGAGCAGGCTATGTTAAGTTATTTACGGACCATTCATACCGTTGACGCGCACACCGGCGGCGAGCCATTGCGTATCGTTATTTCCGGGTTGCCGCCGGTTCCAGGAGAAACCATACTTGCGCGTCGCAGCTGGCTACAAGCAAATCGCGATGATCTGCGCTTGTTCCTGATGAATGAGCCGCGCGGTCATGCTGATATGTATGGCGCATATCTATTGCCTGCCGTTACGCCGCAGGCCGACTTCGGCGTGATCTTTATTCACAATGAAGGCTACAGCGATATGTGCGGCCATGGCATCATTGCCTTAGGGAAAGTACTGGTTGAACTCAATCATGTGGAGCGAATGATTCCTCTGACTCGGATTGGATTTGATACCCCTGCGGGCTTTATTGAGGCGCAGGTGGAGTGGGACGGCACGCGGGTGGGCAATGTTACCTTTCGCAATGTCCCAGCCTTCATTTATCAACGCGACGTTGAGGTTGACACCCCGAGCTTTGGAAAAATTATCGGTGATATCGTGTTCGGTGGCGCTTTCTACTTTTACATTAATGCGGACCAGGCCAATGTCCAGATCAAGCCAGAACAAGTCCGCACGTTGATTCAGCTCGGTGCAGAAACCAAGGCTGCCGTAAAGGCCGTGATCAATATTCAGCATCCAATCGATGTCGGGCTAAATACTTTGTACGGCACCATCGTGGACGGTGCGCCCAATGACCCGCGCGCTGATCAGGCAAACGTATGTATTTTTGCTGATCGTGAAGTAGACCGCTCGCCAACCGGCACAGGTACATCCGGTCGCGCGGCGCAATTATTCTTGAGAGGAAAACTGGCACTGAATCAACCGCTAATCAATGAAAGTATCGTCGGTAGCTGCTTTAGCGTGCGCGTCACTGGCACTACCAAAGTTGGTGAATTCGATGCAGCGATGACCGAAGTGACCGGAAATGCGCACATCATGAGTTTTAACCAATGGGTATTAGAAGAGACTGATCCGTTCCCGCAGGGTTTCTTTTTACGTTGAGTCGGACTTAAAAAAGGTTAAAGGACTATGCAAATTTTAAATCCTCAGCAAACCGCCGCCGCATTGCCCTATGCCGCGCTGGTGCCAGCCATTGCACTAGTGGCGACGCAACTTCGTCGGGGCCAGATCAATGCCCCGGAACGGATGGTGGTCGAGATTGATCCGGCCAGTGTCTTGTTGTGCATGCCAGCGATTGGCGCTGATGTGGGCGTGACTAAATTAATTACGGTGCATGCCGACAATGCGCACCACAAACTGCCTGCAATACAGGGCGAAGTGGTGGTTTTTGACACGGCCACCGGTCGTCGGCTGGCGTTGCTGGACGGACCAGTTGTATCCGCGCGGCGCACGGCAGCGGTAACGCTACTGGGTATACAACGGTTGCTGCCGCGCAAGCCTTTGTCAGCGCTGTTGATTGGCACTGGCGTGCAAGCGGCGGCTCATGCTGACGCTTTGGTTGACTATTTTGGCTTGGATACGTTTTTGATTGCATCGCGGACTATGCCTAAATCGCTCGCCAAAGCTGAGGTGTTTTGTGCGGCGCTACGCCGTCGTTATCCGCATGTTTCAGCGCAGGCAATAATCGTAGACTCGTTAGCAAACACCGTACCGTTTACCGATGTAGTGATCGCGTTGACCACATCGCGTTCAGCGGTCATCCCCGCCCAAATTTCTTCCGATACCCTGGCGATCGGCGTGGGGGCCTTCAAGCCCGATATGGCGGAGTTTCCAGCCGAGTTATTGCACGCGCGCGCAATCGTGGTGGATCATTTGGCCGGTGCCAAACATGAAGCGGGCGATTTGCTGCAAGCAAATATCGATTGGTCTACGGTGCATGAACTTAGCGGCATATTAGAACATCCATGGCTGCCATCGGCCCAGTTGCCGGTTTATAAAACGGTAGGTCACGCTGCCTGGGATCTTGCCGCGGCCCGGGTAGCGATTGCTTCGTTAGCGAAATAGCCTGCGTCAAGGCATAAAATATTGCCTCGTAAGGCCCCTTAATTGAGTAGGTTTTGGCGAAAACAGCGTGTTTTGCAGGTAATTTGTGAAAGTGTTTAGCAGCAGTTTCCAAATGAGCATTGAACTATTTTTTTAAATACGGGGTCTATTAAATGCTTGTTTGCATTTATGCAAAAGAACTATGCCGGGGCGCTTAGGTGAATTATTGGCAGCCTCGGTTGTAGTTGCCGGAAGGCGAAACCGACTTTTCACATATTGAGCTGGTAGCTCGAGTAGGGTTTTGCTCTGTATTACCGGCTATTTGATGCCAGACTTTGATACTTTACTTTTTAGGAGTTTTTATGCCCACGAATATGCCAAGGAATATGTCAGCGAATGTGCCAGCGATAATGCCCACCTTACGTAAATTTTTAATGGTTTCAGCCGTTTGTGGTGCCTTCGCCACTGCTGCGCTTGCGCAAACCCCTACACCCGCTGCGCCTCCAATGGACGCTCCAGGTCAAGCTGCCGCCCCCGCGCAAGCGCCCATGATGATTCCTATTCCCGGTACTGATAACTCGATGTTGAATCGCTTTAATGATCCATACGTGCAAGCACGCGTGGCAAGAACCGGCGGCGACAAATCCGGCGTGAACCAAAAAATGGATCCCAAGCAAACTGTGGACGAGAAAGACAAGGGTAAATAACTAATCAAATGAGTGCTTAGCTCAGTTGTCCCTAGTCGTCTGCGCGTTATGATCTATGGTCCGGTAGTCAAGCGGACATTGACTTGCAGACGATTTTTATTTTTTTCATCTAAAGCCGAGATGAAAGTACTCGTTTAATTTTGCCGGCGGCCTGGCTTAACGATCTAAAGCTAAGGTTAGGCACCAATCCAAGGCAAATCGGCTTTACACCAGCCACTGACAGACTTACGATGTCCTGCGGCATCTTTGTCGCCTTCAAAGCCCTCCAAAATATCAAAACTATTACTATAACCATGCTCCGTCGCAAAGGTCGCAGCATGCCGTGAGCGCACACCTGAACGACATAAAAAGACTAGCGTTGTCCCTTTTTCTGCAACTCGTGCCAACTGACTTAAAAAATCAGGATTAGGCGCGCCGCCCGGGTATTGGGTCCATTGCACCGCAACGTGTTGACTTTCATTGATCGAGACGCGGCCCACCCAATCGCGTTCTGCATTGGTTCTTACGTCGACTAGTAAGGTCAATGGATCGGCCGTCAGCAACGCAAAGGTTTCTGTGGGGGTAAGAGCCCCGGCGTAGGGCATTTTGGCCGACTGACCGCGGGTTCGGCCTATTTCTAATAGAGTAAGTGCATTTTGCATTTCATGTCTCCCCATTAAACAATCTGAACATCGTATTGTATTACGTCAAGAATAGTCGATTCTTAAAAGTGGAGTGTTATCACTTGTATCTATTATAGTAGCGAAAAATTGGGAAATAAAAGAGCACCATCGTTACTGCACTAAATTAGTGCATAAAACTGTTCAAATCGTAATTTGTCACTGTATTGGTGCGTTAATTTTATTTTGCCCTTCAATGGGGCGCATCTGTCTTTCAACTGGCCGGGGTTTCCCGTTCGGGTTTGTCGTTTCCCCTACAAATTAACAAATAACCTTAGCGAATATCAATTCGCGGTAGCCTCGCCGGTGGCATGGATTCTGCTATCATTGCCCGTTGAATTCAGGTGCATCGTTTTCTTGTTGTATGGGTGTCCGCTATATCACCATGGGTTTTTCAGTTTGGTGAATTTCGGCTGTTCACGCATGCACGGTTTCAATACTACATTGCAGTCTCACTTACAAATTTCGCATTTTTTCTGATATTAGGAGTTCCATATGGCAATGACGGCCGCAGAAGTCTTGAAGATGGTGAAAGACAACGAAGTAAAATTCGTTGATTTTCGCTTTGCTGACACCAAAGGCAAGGAGCAGCACGTAACTGTCCCTGTTTCTCATTTTGATATGGATAAGTTTGAGTCCGGTCATGCTTTTGATGGTTCTTCAATTGCAGGCTGGAAGGGTATCGAAGCATCAGACATGATTCTGATTCCCGATCCAAATACAGCAAACATTGATCCATTCATGGAAGAAACCACATTGTTCATGCAATGTGACGTAATCGAGCCAGCCGATGGCAAAGGTTATGATCGCGACCCACGTTCGATTGCCAAGCGCGCTGAAGCGTACCTGAAATCGTCCGGCATGGGCGACACCGCTTATTTCGGTCCAGAACCAGAATTCTTCATCTTTGACGATGTACGTTGGGGCGCCGACATGTCGGGTTCTTTCGTTAAAATCGGTTCCGAAGAAGCGTCTTGGAGTACGGGTGCCAAGCTGCCAAATGGCAACACAGGTCACCGTCCTACAGTTAAAGGTGGTTATTTCCCAGTCCCGCCAGTCGATAGTTTCCAGGACATGCGTTCGGAAATGTGTCTGATTCTGGAATCTCTGGGTATCCCGGTTGAAGTGCATCACCACGAAGTCGCAGGCGCTGGTCAGAACGAAATCGGTACCCGTTTCTCGACGCTGGTAGAGCGCGCTGACTGGACCCAGAATCTGAAATATGTGGTCTGGAACGTTGCTCACACCTACGGTAAAACGGCGACTTTTATGCCTAAGCCTATCGTTGGCGATAACGGCTCCGGCATGCACGTTCATCAATCCGTATGGAAAGATGGCGTCAATCTGTTCGCCGGTGACGGCTATGCTGGCTTGTCTGAGTTCGCCCTGTATTACATCGGCGGTATCATCAAGCATGCAAAGGCGTTGAACGCGATCACTAACCCTGGTACTAACTCTTACAAGCGTCTGGTTCCAGGTTACGAAGCGCCGGTAAAACTGGCTTACTCGGCTAAAAACCGTTCTGCTTCTATCCGTATTCCACACGTGTCAAATCCAAAAGGACGTCGGATTGAAACACGTTTTCCAGATCCACTAGCTAACCCATACCTGTGCTTTGCAGCGTTGCTGATGGCTGGTCTGGATGGCGTTCAAAACAAGATCCATCCGGGCGAAGCAGCATCTAAAGATCTTTACCATTTGCCGCCAGAAGAAGACAAGTTGATCCCAACTGTCTGCGCGTCGTTGGAAGAAGCTCTCGATGCCCTGGACAAGGATCGTGAATTCCTGACCCGCGGTGGTGTTTTCAGCGACAGCATGATCGATGCTTATCTGGACCTGAAGATGCAAGAAGTACAGCGTTTCCGTATGGCCACGCATCCGATTGAGTTTGATATGTATTACTCGGTGTAATAGAATCGATAAAAATTTACGGTGCTGCTTGCGTAGTTGTTAAGCGCTTTGTTAGTGCTTAGTAAGGAACAATGCCGTAATGACTTAAAGAATCAATAAAAAAAATCGTCACCGACTTTTATGGTCAGGATGAAAAAAGGACAGAAAAGGTAACTTTTCTGTCCTTTTGTTTTTTGCAGAGTATTAATCCACGCATTTCGGCAGATAGAATATTCCTGGTTTGTCAGGACGGTCTTGTTTGACATAAACTATCGTCTTCATTGCAATGCGAAGAGAATCTATGAAATACCTCATTCCCGGAATTCTGATGATTGCGACCCTTAGTGCAAGCAGCGGTTCTGTTCATGCCCAAAGCAATATTTTTCTATGTGTCGATGCCCAAGGCATCAAGGAATATAAAAATACAGGTGACACCAAGGGGTGCAAGAAGGTCGATTTGCCGCCCCTGACCGTGTCAACACCACCGAGGTCGTCTGCCCCCGCTGCGGTCAACAAACCGCAACCGGTAACGCCGCCGGATTTTCCTAAAGTAGATGGTGGCACCCAGAAAGCGCGTGATAATGATCGTCGTCAGATTTTGCAGGATGAGCTGCGCACTGAGCAGAAGAAGCTAGCAGAACTACAAAAAATTTATAACAACGGTGCGCCGGAACGCCAGGGCAATGAGCGCAATTACGCCAAATATCAAGAGCGGGTAGAGTCAATGAAAGAAGAGCTGACACGCACCCAAAAAAATATCGAGGCCCTCAACCGGGAACTGTCGAATTAAAAACTCCGGACTTGTGCAAAACCGCCGTAGCGGCGGTGCGCTTTCCTTGCCCTCTTGCGTGGCCCGGTACCACCATATTGTCTGCCTCGGCAGGGTTAACCTGCCCGTGCTGGGTAGATCTTGCGTAAATCCCAATCATGGGGTGACTTTAGTGGGTCGTTTACATGGAATGAATGCTATCGTTAATGCGATATCTGGTGCTCACAATCGTCCATGCGTTTGAAGATTATTTCAATTGCTGGGTATCCACACTTTGTCTTCACGACGCTCGCTGTAGTTCCGAAAAAAGCCTATTTTTATCTGCAACGATTCTCCTTAAGAATTTGATTACAATTTGCTTACAGCGGGTGGGCGATAAGAACGCTCCACATTTTGCTTTTATGAGAGTTTTGTATGAAAACGAAAACCGCACTACCAACCGGAACCGAAGGACTTGAATTACTCGCCTCTGCGGTTCTACTGCTGGACGGAGAAGGTCGGGTTGCATACGCCAATCCGGCGGCAGAAAATTTGTTAGAAAGTTCCATAAAAGCTTTGAGACAACAGAAGATGACTGATTTGTTTCTCAATGGGGATCAGTTGGTGCAGGTGTTTGAACAAGCCCTGGCACATCAGTTTGATGAAATGCGGCAGGATTTGATATTGGACCGCATTGGGCGGGAACCGCTTTGGGTCGATACGATCGTCACTGCGCTTGAGCGGTCAGACACCCCCGTTCTTCTGGAATTGCGTGAAAACGTGCAGCAACTCAAACTGGAGCGCGAAGAGCGATTGCTGGATCAGAGTCAGGTCAATAAGGAGCTGATTCGCAATCTTGCGCATGAGATTAAAAATCCGCTGGGCGGTATCCGCGGTGCGGCGCAATTATTGGAGCTGGAACTTCCGGAGCGCCACCTAAAGGAATTGCGCGAATACACGCAGGTCATTATCAAAGAAGCAGATCGCTTGCAAACGCTGGTGGACCGTTTATTAGCACCGCATCGTTTGGCACATATAGTCAGTGATGTAAATATCCACGAAGTCTGCGAGCGTGTGCGTAGCTTAATGATGGCCGAGTTCCCACATGGTTTGACTATTCATCGTGATTACGACTTGTCGCTCCCACAATTTCGCGGTGATAAAGAGCAACTTATCCAGGCAATACTTAATATTGCGCACAACGCGGCACAGGCGTTAGCGGATCGCATCCAGGACGGCGATGCAGACCTGACGTTTCAGACCAGAATTGTGCGCCAGGTGACACTGGCAAAGGTACGTTATCGGCTGGCATTAGACTTGCATATCATTGATAACGGTCCGGGGATTCCCCTTGATATCCAGGAACGTATTTTTTATCCGCTGGTGTCGGGGCGTGACGGTGGTAGTGGATTAGGGCTAACGCTGGCGCAGACGTTCGTACAGCAGCACCTGGGGGTGATTGAATGTGAAAGCCGCCCAGGATTCACCGATTTCAGGGTATTGATTCCGCTACCTTAATGTTCTGCACAGTGACGCAGGACAAAGAGTGGCGGCGAAAAGCTCTTCGACAGAATGCTAACTGCAACATTTATTGAAGCGTGGAATAACTATGAAACCAATTTGGATTGTTGACGACGACGAATCGATAAGATGGGTGCTTGAAAAAGCACTGGCTCGCGAAAATCTGGTCACTAAAAGTTTTTCTAACGCACGTGATGCGATGGATGCGTTGCAATCCAGCACGCCGCAAGTACTGGTTTCCGATATTCGGATGCCAGGGACATCGGGCCTGGAGTTGTTACAAACAATCAAAGCCCAGCATCCTGGGGTACCGGTTATTATCATTACCGCGTTTTCCGATCTTGATTCCGCGGTCGCTGCATTTCAGGGCGGCGCGTTTGAGTATCTGGCAAAACCGTTTGATCTGGAGAAAGCAGTTGAACTGATCCGGCGCGCGCTGGATGAAAGTCTGCGTGAAATTAATATTGAGCAAGCATCCGCTGAGACGCCCGAAATCCTTGGCCAGGCCCCTGCCATGCAGGACGTGTTTCGCGCGATCGGACGTCTATCGCAATCCCATGTAACCGTCTTGATAACCGGAGAGTCCGGCACCGGTAAAGAGCTTGTCGCGCGCGCTTTGCACAAGCATAGTCCGCGAGCATCGCAACCTTTTATTGCCTTGAATACCGCGGCGATTCCCAAGGATTTACTTGAGTCCGAACTGTTCGGTCATGAACGCGGTGCTTTTACCGGCGCCCAGGCATCACGGCGTGGCCGCTTTGAACAGGCCGAAGGCGGCACGTTATTTCTCGATGAAATTGGTGACATGCCTTTTGATTTGCAAACGCGCTTGTTAAGGGTCCTGTCGGATGGGCATTTCTATCGCGTGGGCGGTCATCAATCGCTAAAAGCTAATGTGCGCGTCATTGCTGCCACCCATCAAAATCTGGAAACCCGTGTACGCGAAGGTTTATTCCGGGAAGACTTGTATCATCGACTCAACGTAATTCGTCTGCGCTTGCCGAGTCTACGCGAGCGACGTGAGGATATCCCGATTCTGACACGGCATTTTCTAGGGCAAAGTGCCAAACAGCTTGGCGTAGAAAGTAAGCGCGTTTCAGACAATGCGATGCGCTTTATCAGCGGCCTTGATTTGCCCGGTAATGTACGCCAGTTAGAAAATCTCTGTAACTGGATTACCGTAATGGCACCCGGTCAAACGGTAGAGATCAAGGATTTGCCGCAAGAATTAATGGTCCAGAACGATAAACCGCTGGCCCATGAAACGATCAGCGGTGGAAGCGGTGGTAGCGGTGGTAGCATTAATAGCGCCGTATCAACAGCGCAATTCGATCCGCATGTGTCATCGGGCTCTGGTGCAGCAGGGACGGAGGATTGCATTCGATCTGGCAGATCGCCGGAGACTGCCTCTCCCATTGTGGTCGATAGCAAAACCTGGGTCAGCCTGATTGAAATCGAGGCAGCCACCATGCTGGTGCGTGGCGATACCGACGTAATGGATGTGTTGGGGCGACAATTTGAGTCCGCACTCATCAGGATCGCCCTCAAACATACGCATGGTCGCAAAAACGACGCAGCAATCAGATTGGGAATCGGTCGCAATACCATCACACGCAAGATTCAGGAACTGGGAATCGCGGGTGCCAAGGATGACTAGTGTGCGGTTTGGCACTAAAAGAGCAGGCAACCGATCACGTAACCAAACCAAAGAAAATAGTAAGTGAACGCAGCGCAGCAAAGGAGTAAAGATAGTGAGAACAGCACAACACGATTGCCGTAGTGTTGCATATGTCCTATAAAATACACCCCATTATGCAAAGTACGCAATGCGCCTCGCTATCCTGTCCGATTTGCACTTGACCGTCGCCGACATGCCGGTTCCATCCAGCGATTGCGATGCCGTTGTTTTGGCCGGCGACATTGCGCGGCCCCAGCAGGCGATAGACTGGGCGCGTCAATGTAGTGTTCCGGTCCTTTATGTTCCCGGCAATCACGAGTACTACGGCGGTAGCCTAAGCGGTACGCTGTCGACCTTGCGCGCTCTGGCTGCGGGGACAAATGTTCATATCCTTGAAAAAAATGAAATCTGTTTGAGCGGCGTACGCTTTCTTGGGTGCACCCTATGGACAGATTTTCGTCTGGAACCTTCCTCCGAGGAGCGCGACGCAGCGATGGCGAAAGCCAGCGAACTGGTCCGTGATTTCAGTCGTATCAAGCTTGATATCGAAAGCGACGAATTATTAACCCCCGCTGTGTCACGGCAGAATTTCGACCAATCGGTAGCTTGGCTGGAATACAAATTTACTCAGCCTTTTGCCGGTACAACCGTGGTCCTCTCACACCATGCCCCAAGTAAGGGTAGTATCCATCCCAAATACGAAGGCTCACCTTTAAATGGTTGTTTTGTATCCGATCTGGAACAAAAAATATTGTCTTGGCAGCCTGCATTATGGATACATGGGCACTTGCACGATAGTTCTGATTACCAGATGGGCGCGACGCGTGTCGTCTGTAACCCGCGTGGATATGTCCGCAATGGCGTGACAGAAAATCCACAGTTTGATCCGCGTCTCGTAATCCAAATATGATCAATTCAAACATGAGGAATGCAGGACTATCAATTCAGGCATGATTAATTTGGAACAATTTGGACATGAACAATTCTGACATGAGCGCTTCTGCGCTTCCTATGCTTTATACTTTTCGCCGTTGCCCCTATGCGATTCGGGCGCGTTTGGCGATTAAAGTTAGCGCAGTACCTGTGCAGATGACTCAGGTCAGTTTACGCAGTAAGCCGCAGTCGATGCTGGACTGTTCACCTAAAGGAACTGTGCCCGTTTTGCAGCTGATCGACGGGACAGTCATCGACCAAAGTCTGGATATCATGCGGTGGGCGCTGGCGATTAATGATCCACTACAATGGATGAGGGGACGCAGTGCGTTGGAACCGGACATGGTTGGATTGATCGACCGAAACGACGGTGCCTTCAAGCAAAACCTTGATCGTTATAAATACTCGCAACGATTTCCCGGGTTTTCTGCCGCTCATTATCGGGCACAAGGATGCACCTTTTTGGCCGAGTTAAATGATCGTCTCTCCGGTCAGTCGTACTTGAGCAGTGACCGGCCTGCATTTGTAGATATGGCGATATTCCCTTTTGTCCGCCAATTCGCGCATGTGGATAAAGTATGGTTTTACGGACCTGACAATGCCCATACGCAAGTGATTCGATGGCTGGATGGGTTGCTTGCATCGGCGCTGTTTATTGCGGTGATGGAGAAAATATGAATCTTCTTTTTTCACCCATTAATGTTATTAGTTATTGCTTCTCACATCTTAATGCAGGGTGTGCGTGATGTCGGATGACATGCAAAAAATCAGATTTTTTCGCACACGTATTCCAACGTTTAAGTGCGTTCCCGGATGCCATGATTGTTGTGGCCCGGTTAAGGCTTCATCTGAGGAAATGGCGCGCTTGCCAGTGAAGAGTGACTTAGAGCATGACGTGGCGCTTGCCAATTTAAGTTGTGCACATTTGGGTGAGGGTGGGTGTGAGGTGTATGTTGATCGACCTATTATTTGTCGATTATTCGGTACCACGCCGCGCCTGAGTTGTCCGAACGGTATGCGCCCTGCTGATATGATTGATGTCCGGATCGAGCAAAAGATTGAACGGTTTTTTCGGGAAGTTCGGCATGTCCTGGTGTGAAATAGTTGTAAAAATTTCTGACCCGATTGTCCTATATATGAATTATTTTTTGTGCCATTTGATCGCGGCTTTTATAGCAATTTGTTGGAGTTGAAACAATCGTTACTTCGGAAAAGCAGGTCGGAAGTGTCCTGACAACCACGCGTTTTTGCTCGTCGAAGTGCCTTTTTCATTGTTAATAGCCCTTATTTTCCATCCCGCCTACGCGCAATTCTCTGCTCGCGCTGTCCCTATTCCTACACAAAAATCAGCGTAACGCCGATAGTGGCATTACCTCGTGCCCGGTAAGATTTAAAAATGTATGTCGCAATGTGCTGAATAAAAAAGTCTCATAAAGACTTGCTCGTCGATGAGTGGGTTGGTTGGTCAAAGCAAACGCAATAATAATCGCAGATTGGCTCGGCTCGGCGTTAACACGCGCCGTGCAGTCGCATGTCCCATGACGTTAATAATAAGAAAAGCATGTAGTCCTGCTGGACCGCATCGCATCCGCAATTCAGATGAGAGGAACTTACTTTGATGCCCCGTGTTTTATTCGTTACCTCAGAGGCAGTCCCTCTTGCAAAAACTGGCGGTTTGGCCGATGTCATTACCGCGTTAGCCGCAACGTTGCGCACGCAAGGTATTGACGTCACTATTCTGATGCCAGGGTATCCGTCTGCATTAGATGGTGCGAAAAATCTTACAGTAATTGGTTCTTTCGATGATTTTCCTGGCGGGTCCGGGAGGCTAAGGGCTGGCGTAATTCCGGACATCAACGTTCCCGTCATCCTTCTGGATACAGAGCGATTTCGTGCATGCACGGGTAACCTTTACGTAGATCAGGATGGTAGGGAATTTGCCGATAACGCGGTCAACTTTGCCTCGCTTGCCTACGCCGCAATAAAGATTTGCGCTGGCCGAACGACCGCCGAGAAGCCGCATGTTGTACATGCGCACGACTGGCACGCGGGTCTGATACCGGCGTTACTCCGTACACATAATATAAGTGATATCGGGACCATTCTGACCGTTCACAATCTTGCCTTTCAGGGCAATTTTCCGCTTGCCTCAGCCGCAGCGTTGGGACTGCCCCAAGAGATGTTGAACGCGGACGGTGCCGAGTTTTGGGGACAGGTAAGTTTTCTGAAGGCGGGAGTTCGTTACGCCGACAAAATCACGACCGTCAGTCACGCGTACGCCCGCGAAATCCTGACACCGCGCTTCGGTCATGGATTTGAGGGACTTTTGAATCAGCGCAAAGAGGCCATATCTGCTATCCCTAATGGCATCGACATTGATATGTGGAACTCTGCTACGGACCCGCTGATAGCGCGCCGCTTTTCAAGCAACGATATGAAAGGAAAAATCGTTTGCAAGCGCGAGCTGAAACGTTTATTTAATTTAACCCCGATCAATGAGTTTGCGCCGGTATTGGCGTTGGGTAGCCGCATTACGCACCAGAAGATGGCCGATGTCGCATTAGCAGCGTTGCCGACGATTCTTCAAAATCAGCCTTATTTGCAACTGGCGGTCCTCGGGTGTGGTGAACCTGTCTATCACGCTGGTTTCAGGCAATTGATGGAGCGCTTTCCCGGGCGGGTTGGCCTGCATCTCGGCTATGACGAAAAGCATGCCCATGCGTTGCATGCCGGCGCTGATATGCTATTGCATGGCAGTCGCTTTGAGCCATTTGGATTGACCCCTCTTTACGCCATGCGTTACGGCACTATTCCTATTGCCTCGCGCGTGGGCGGCCTTAGCGATACGATTACCGATGCCGGCACGGTTGATAATATCGCCGCAAACGCTAACGGCGTATTGTTCGATGGTGAAGAGCCGCAAGACATGATTGACGCGGTTGATCGCGCCTTTCAGATTTATTCTCATACCGCAGCGTGGCACAAGCTCCAGATGAATGCCATGTCCGTCGAGTGTGGATGGGATACCTCCGCCCAGCAATATATTGCGTTGTACGGGCAAGTCGCTGCGGCGGATACCAAGCATTTATTTCTCGACGAGATCGCCCCAAGGCGCGAGCGGGAGCCACTGCAACAATTCAGCAGAGGGCAAGCCAAACGCCAAGTTATCGGAACCCGTAAATCTGGCTAAATGCATCTGGCTAAGTGCAATGTTGGTTGATGCGGCGTTACAGCATTGTCGTCGTTCGTACCAACGACGAATATTATGATTGAAATCGTATTTGGCTCCTCCGGTAGGCGTCAAATAAGAACTGGATGAGTGTATGCAAGCATGCTTTTCTCCTCGCATTTACGCGTTGCAACCTGCGGTATGGTTATCACCTCCCGGGAACGATGTAGTCTATTTGGCGACTATCGATAAGCATCTTGAGCGATGTGTATCGATGGGGTTCGATCATCTGCTATTGATTCTTTCTTCGCAGTCTCTCTCTGCTAATGACGTCACGATGGCGAACAAGGGGGGCGCGACTTCTATGACAGATGCGGCGCTCGCCCGCGTGCATCAATTGGCACCAGCTTGCGCCTCTCGCCAGCTCAACCTCCTGATAGATTTAACCATTGACCGCCTGGATGCAAGTGATCCGCTAGTGTTAGCCCATCCTGCATGGTTCACCCGTAGTGCGGACGACGGCGAATCTGACGACTCGCCGTTGCCGGATCCCCGGATTGATCCGACCACTGCCACGGGCATGTTTGCACGGTTTGACCGAGACGATGTGGTGGAAGGATTGCTCACGCATTGGCAGGCCCAGATATCAGTATTGAGGGCATCGGGTGTTTCAGGCTTTAGGTGCCCTGGGGCAGATTTTGTGCCAGCATCTTTTTGGAAAATATTGATTGCAACCGCCAAAGAGGACGCGCCGGATACGCGCTTTATTAGTGGCCCTAGTGAGCGCCCACCGGTTCATGTCGGCGTGCCGGAGTCGTGCGGTTTTGACGCCAGCCTGGTGCAAGCAATCGGGCAGAATTATGCGTCGCAGCAGTTTGGGGTAGGGCCAATAATTCCTGTCGTCGCGTCTCCGAACGCATCGCGTTCAGCGCCTTATTCGGACGAGCGTGGGACGCAGCGGCGGTTCGAACATGAGATCGAGCATGAGATTGAGCATGAGATTCAACATAAGAAGGCGGCAAGGCGACGCTCGATGCTGCACGCTTTACATTTTTCTAGCGCTGTCGGCGATGGCATACTCATGCCGATGGGGTTTGAATATGGCATCGACGCGACGCTTACCACTGGTGCCGATTTCGACGCGCTGCGGTTGGCAGGGGGGCTCGACATAACGGCAGAAATCGCGCACGCGAATAAATTAATTGCCACGCTTAATCTAGCGCTGAACGGCGCATCATTAAGGGTATTAAGCAGTCCTGGCGCGCCCGTGTTAATTTTGCATCGGGTAATGGCCAGCAAGTTATCCGGAGCAGACCGCGACGGGAAAAAAAGCGGCGTTTTTATACTGGCAAACCTCGATAGCTACCGCGATCACGCCTTAAGCCGTTCTTTATGGCAACAGCGGGCAGCTGGCTATTTCCCTGGCGCATTGCTGTTAGATATCTCCAATGCCGACATCGAAACTCCGAACGCAAAGGCGGCTACGGCGGTCAACGATACGGTGTATCTGGTTGCTGGAGAAGTACGCATCTATACCGCTTTGTATGCACAACCGATATTGATGCCGCGCGCAGATGAGAAGCAAGTGTACAGCGCGACCCGCGCTCCGCGACTTGCGATTGAAAAGATAAGTCCCGCCGTAGATAACGGGCGATTTCCTGTGAAATGCCTTGCGGGCGAGTCCATCCGGGTTGAAGCAACCGTGCTGATTGATGGTCACGAAAACGTGGCGGTGGTCTTATTGACGCGCGCAGCCGATCAGACCGAATGGCAGCAGACACCGATGCGCGGATTGGGAAACAATCGATGGGCAGCGCAATTTCCGCTCATCAGATCAGGTCGTCATTTCTTTGCGATCGAGGCGTGGTATGACACTTTTTCTAGTTACCGCGAGCAACTGCAAAAGAAGGTTAATGCTGGTTTGGACGTCGCGCTTGAAATAGCCGAGGGACGCCTGCTGATCAAAGCAGAAATTAGCGCAATATCCAGATTTAGGCGCGGGCGTGGAAGCGCCACCAGCAAGCTGAAGATCAGTGACGCGTTGCGGGATTTAAAATTACTGGACGCTGCACTCAACGCTACCAAACCTGACATAAAGGCGGCCCCCCCAAACCTTGGCAACGTCACCGATGCAGATACTCCGGATAAAGCAAACAACACATCCGCGCAAATACAGCTTTTACTGTCCCCTGAAACAGCGGAATTGATGGCCAGCGTCGACCATCGGCCATTTGCGCTAAGGTCCGAAACGCAACCGGTGGACGCCGAACGCAAGGCGGCGCAGTACGCCAATTGGTACGAATTATTTCCGCGCTCACTGAGTGGTGATGAGGCCGTTCATGGCACCTTTACCGATGTCATCAAGCGGCTTCCGGCGATCCGCCAGATGGGATTTGACACGCTGTATTTTCCACCGATCCATCCCGTCGGTCGCACACATCGCAAGGGCAAGAATAACGCTACCACCGCAGGGCCGGATGACCCGGGCAGTCCTTACGCAATCGGCAGCGATGAAGGTGGACATGACGCGTTGCATCCGGCACTCGGGACGATAGAGGACTTCAGACAGTTAGTGCAGGTTGCGGCAGAGCATGGGATGGAACTGGCGCTTGATTTTGCGATCCAGTGTTCGCCCGATCACCCATGGTTGCGGGAGCATCCGGAATGGTTTAACTGGCGTCCCGACGGCACGATTCGCTATGCAGAAAATCCTCCCAAGAAATACGAAGATATCGTCAATGTCGACTTTTATGCAACGGGCGCAATCCCGGACTTATGGATCGCCTTGCGCGATGTGGTGTTGTTCTGGCTGGGTGAGGGGGTTCGTCTGTTTCGGGTCGACAACCCGCACACCAAGCCTTTACCTTTTTGGGAGTGGCTGATCGCAGATACGCGCGGTCGTTACCCTGATGCGGTGTTTCTGGCCGAAGCATTTACCAAGCCCGATATGATGTATCGGTTGGCTAAAATCGGCTTCTCGCAATCGTATACCTATTTCACCTGGCGTCATTCCAAAAACGAGTTCATCGACTACCTGACCGAGTTGACCAGCCCGCCCCCCAGCAATTTTTTCCGTCCGCATTTCTTCGTCAATACACCGGATATAAATCCTGTTTTTTTGCAGCGATCCGGTCGCCCGGGGTTTTTAATTCGTGCCGCACTGGCGACTATGTTATCGGGATTATGGGGAATGTATAGCGGATTTGAATTATGCGAGGCGAGTGCTGTAACCGGAAAAGAAGAATATCTGGATTCGGAAAAATACCAGATTCGCGCCTGGGACTGGCAGCGGCCCGGCAATATCATTGCGGAAATAAGCTTACTCAATCGTATCCGGGCCGCTAACCCCGCGTTGCAAACGCATCTGGGGATTCAATTTTATCAAGTCTCTAATCCTAATATTCTGTATTTCTCCAAGGCCACCCCTTGCGACGATGAGATCAACGGTGCTTACGACTTGGATCGCCCCAGTCGATTTGGCGATAACGTCATTTTGGTAGCGATTAATCTCGATCCATTTTCTGCGCAGTTTGCCGAGATTGAGTTGCCCTTGTGGCGCTTTGAACTGCACGATGATGCTGAACTGCTGGTAGACGATCTGTTGACGGACACCCGGTTCAGCTGGTTCGGAAAGATGCAGAAAATTACGCTTGACCCATACACGCAGCCATTTGCAATCTGGCGTATTTCTGCGCCTGTATTTGCGCCTGTTTCGCCAGCAAGCCCGACACGCTTATCAGGAGCCTGAGCATGGTCCCAATATTAAAAACCGCACAAGTTATTACCGAAAAGCCTGCGATGCAGGCACCGGTTGCTCACACCGAGATAGCGGCAAAGCTGCCAACGGATGCCACCAGTGTGACGCACAGCCAGCGTTTTATCGACGATCCTCTTTGGTATAAAGACGCGGTCATTTATCAGATTCACGTCAAATCTTATTTTGACGCAAATAATGACGGTATCGGCGACTTTCCCGGTTTGATTCAAAAGTTGGACTATATTGCGGCGTTAGGCGTCAATACTATCTGGTTACTCCCGTTTTATCCCTCACCGCGGCGCGACGATGGATATGATATTTCCGAATATTGTGGCGTCCATGCTGACTACGGCAGCATGGAGGATACTCGACGCTTTATTGCTGAGGCGCACCAACGCGGCTTACGCGTCATAACAGAATTAGTCATTAACCATACCTCTGATCAGCACCCATGGTTTCAGCGCGCGCGAACTGCTCCGGCTGGCTCGGAGGAACGTAACTTTTATGTGTGGTCCGATAACGATCAGCAGTACGCAGGCACCCGCATTATTTTTCTTGATACGGAAAAATCTAACTGGACCTGGGATCCTGTGGCTAATGCATTTTTTTGGCATCGATTTTATTCGCATCAGCCAGATCTGAATTTTGATAACCCGCAGGTATTAGCGGCAGTGCTGGAAGTCATGACATTCTGGCTTGCGCTTGGTATCGATGGATTGCGTCTGGATGCAGTACCGTATCTGATAGAGCGAGAAGGAACCTCGAACGAGAATTTAGCAGAGACGCACGCCATTCTGAAGTTGATCAGGGCCGAGCTGGAGCGCAAATTTCCTGGCCGCATGTTATTGGCTGAAGCCAATATGTGGCCAGAGGATGTCCAACAATATTTCGGTGATGATGATGAGTGCCACATGGCGTTTCACTTTCCGTTGATGCCGCGCATGTTCATGGCACTGGCGCAGCAGGATCGCTTTCCGATGACCGATATTTTGCGCCAGACACCCGATATCCCTGCGGATTGTCAGTGGGCCATTTTTTTACGCAATCACGACGAACTGACGCTGGAGATGGTGACCGATAAAGAGCGCGATTACCTTTGGAATTTTTATGCGCCGGACTTGCGCGCTCGCATCAATATGGGTATCCGCCGCCGCCTCGCACCATTGCTGGAAAGAGACCGCCGCCGGATCGAACTACTCAACAGTTTTTTGCTGTCAATGCCCGGGACCCCGGTAATTTATTACGGCGATGAAATCGGTATGGGCGACAACGTCCATCTCGGCGATCGTGACGGGGTGCGCACGCCTATGCAATGGACGCCTGATCGCAATGGTGGTTTTTCGCGGTCCGATCCGGCGTGGCTGGTGTTGCCCACGCTGATGGATTCGCTGTATGGATATGAAGCCATCAATGTCGAATCGCAGAATGCCGATCCTCATTCGCTACTGAACTGGACCCGCCGTATGCTGGAGGTACGCAAACAGCATCGTGCGTTCGGTCGCGGAAAATTGACCTTAATTTATCCCAATAATCGCAAAATATTTGCCTATCTGCGGGAGTACGATGATAGCGACGATGGTGGTATTGACGAGACCATTTTATGTGTCGCTAATCTCTCGCAGTCGGCGCAGGCGGTGGAGTTGGACCTGGCCACGTTTGCAGGGCGGATACCGGTCGAAATGCTGGGCGGGGCCGCCTTTCCGCCTATCGGGCGGAACAGCTATTTGCTGACCTTGCCGCCTTATGGATTCTATTGGTTTGCGCTCGCATCTGAGGCCACCATGCCATCCTGGTATGCGCCTACGCAGGAACCGTTGCCGGAATACGCGACGTTAGTATTTCGTGGTGGCGTCGAGGATATCCTTAAAGATCCGCAACGCACAATTCTGGAAAAGCAGGCTTTGCCCGCCTATCTTCCGAAGCGCCGCTGGTACGCCGGAAAACAGGAAAAGTTACGCGCGGTCCGAATAGTCTCAGCGGTGTTATTACCGCCATCCGAGGCCCGCCCGCGCGCATTGCCCTTGTTACTGACCGAACTTGAAACCGAGACAGCGGCCGGCGTCGATCGCTATATGATGCCGCTTGGTTTTATTCGTGAAGAAAACGTCGTCAGTGCGTTGCTGCAGCAATTATCTTTAGCACGTGTTCGGCGACATCGCGATGTGGGCTTGCTGACTGATGCGTTTACGCTGGATTCATTGCCTTACTGCATCATTGAACAAATGCGCGTCAACGCCACCCTTACTTCTGCCTTTGGGGAGGTGCGCTTTATAGCCACCGCTGCGCTTGAGAACATTATGATTGCCGACGATGCGGTGATCCGGCGTATGAGTACCGAGCAGTCGAACAGTTCGCTGGTGATAGATGAAAAAATCGTTTTGAAATTGCTGCGCCGACTTTTCCCCGGCACCCATCCAGAAGCAGAAATGGGGCGCTATCTGACCGAACTAGGCTACGCCAATACCCCGGCGATGCTGGGCGAGGTGGTCGCCACCGACACCGACGGCGCAGTCAGGACGCTCATGGTGCTGCAACGCTTTATTCATAATAAGGGCGATGCCTGGGAATGGGTAATGGACACGATGGCGCGCTTGATCCAGCAAATTATCAGCGTTGAAGCAGAGCTGGTTCCGGATGCCGCAACGGAGACAGCGCCGGATGCCATGCATGAGCTGACTGATTTTTCTGAATTACTCGGCGTGCGGTTGGGTGAACTGCATGCTGCGCTGGCGAGGCCAAGTGAAAACGCGGCGTTTTCTCCGCAAATTGCGACCGCCACCGACATTGATGGATGGAAGGAGCGGGTGGGCCAGCAATTGGCAAGCGCGCTGGATTTGGTGACGGCCAAAAGTGACTGGCCGAATGAGGATACGGCACGCGAAGCGGCATCCCTGCTGGCATTGAGGTCGCGTCTGGTTCAATTGATCACGCGACTGGCTGAAGCAGGTATCGGTACCAACCTGACGCGTATTCACGGTGACTTTCATCTCGGGCAGGTGCTGATGGGGCAGGGTGACGTCTACATAGTCGACTTTGAAGGCGAGCCTAATCGTCCCATGCAACAGCGGCGGGAAAAAGCTAGTCCATGGCGCGATGTCGCCGGCCTGTTACGTTCGCTGGATTATGCCGCGGCCTTTGCAGACAATGCCGGTCCGGGCGATCTGGGAGCGGTCGCGATGGAACGCAAGCGGCAATTTCTGGGGATTTTCTCTCCATTGTGTCAGAGCGCATTTTTAGATGGCTATCGCAGCGCCCTGCAAGCCGCCGACGCGCAGCTCCCGCAGGCGACCGAAACGGCACTGATTGGCTTGTTCACGTTAGAAAAAGCGGCATATGAAGTTTGTTACGAAGCCGCGAATCGGCCCTCATGGTTGCCGGTCCCGATTCACGGAATGCTGCTGATTGCGGAGCGCCTTTTAGACAATATCACGGAGGTAAACGCGCATGACTGAACCCGGCATAACCATGCCTGATCCCCACGCTGGTACGAACGTAAATGGACCAGTACCATCAACCGCACTGATGGCATCCCTTGACGCATTGCTGGCGGGCCGACTGGGCGATCCGTTTTCTTTTCTGGGCGCGCATCAGGAGCAGAATGAAACCGTGGTCCGGACCTTTCAGCCATGGGCGCGCAGGGTGGAAGTATTGAGTCCGCAACGCACATCTTTAGCTAGTCTGCACATGGTGGAGAACGCGCATGGTGCGACTGGATTGTTCGCCGGTGCGGTGCCCGGCCTCACTCCGGATGCGCGTTATATTTTGCGCATTTACTGGGGCAATGCGAACAGTCCACTCTGCACGCAGGACACGGAGATCGTGCAGGAGACTGAAGATCCCTATTCTTTTGGGTTATTGCTCAGTGAATTTGATGTGCATCTTTTGGCGCAGGGGCTGCATGTCGAACTTGGTCGTTGCCTCGGCGCACAACCGATGGAAGTGGATGGCGTGAGCGGTACGCGCTTTGCGTTGTGGGCGCCCAATGCGCGACGGGTATCGGTCATTGGTGACTTTAACTTATGGGATGGACGACGGCATCCGATGCGCTATCGGCATAGCGCCGGTGTGTGGGAACTGTTTATACCTCGCGTGATGGCGGGGGCGCGTTACAAGTATGAACTTGTCGGTCCGGATGGAGCGTTGCTGCCGCATAAGGCTGATCCGATAGCGCGCGCAACGGAGTTGCCGCCTGCGACGGCGTCGGTGGTGGCTTCGGCGCTCCCATTCGTCTGGAACGATAAAGCCTGGATGGCAGAGCGTGGCGAGCGGCAGGTCGCTACCGCGCCGCTGTCGATTTATGAACTGCACGCGGCATCATGGCTGCGCATTGCCGGGCAGGGTAATCGGCACCTCGACTGGAAAGAACTTGGCGAGCGCTTGATTCCTTATGCGATGGAGATGGGATTTACGCATATCGAACTAATGCCGATTATGGAACATCCATTCGGCGGCTCGTGGGGATATCAGCCACTCAGTCAATTTGCACCCAGCGCACGCTTTGGCACGCCGGAAGAGTTTGCGGGTTTTGTCGATGCTTGCCACGTTGCCGGGCTGGGCGTCATTCTGGATTGGGTGCCCGCACATTTTCCGGCGGACGCGCATGGATTGGCGCAGTTTGACGGTACGGCGTTATACGAGCATGTGGATCCGCGCGAAGGTTTTCATCAAGACTGGAATACGCTGATTTTTAATCTGGGCCGTAACGAAGTCAGCGGATTTTTGATCGCCAGCGCGCTGGAATGGCTGGTGCATTTTCATGTCGACGGATTGCGGGTGGACGCGGTCGCATCAATGCTCTATCGCGACTACAGTCGTAAGCCGGGTGAGTGGACCCCGAACATCCACGGAGGGCGTGAAAACCTTGAATCCGTGGCATTTCTTCAAAAACTTAATCAAACAGTGGCAGAGTATTGCCCCGGAGCGCTGATGATCGCCGAGGAGTCAACCGCTTGGCCTGGCGTCACCACAGCGGTCGAGGAGGGTGGGCTGGGCTTTACCTATAAGTGGAACCTTGGCTGGATGCATGACACGTTGCGGTATATGGGGAGCGATCCGTTATTCCGGCGTTTTCAGCATCACGATATGATTTTCGGCCTTCTATATGCATTTACAGAACGATTCATATTGCCGATATCGCATGACGAGGTGGTCTACGGAAAAGGTGCGCTGCTAACCAAAATGCCAGGCGATGAATGGAAAAAACGCGCCAACCTGCGTGCGTATTTCGGTTTCATGTGGACCCACCCCGGGAAAAAATTGTTATTCATGGGTTCCGAGTTTGGCCAGCCAGCTGAGTGGAATCATGACCGCTGTCTCGATTGGGATTTATTGGATAACCCGAACCATCGCGGCATTCAGCGGACGGTGCGCGACCTGAACCGATTGTACGCCGCGCATCCTGCATTACACACGTCGGATTGCCGTTCTGAGGGCTTTTCATGGATAGTCGGCGGCGATAGCGCGAATAGTGTATTGGCCTATTCGCGTCATGCTGACCTAAATGTTTCAGATGCGCCGCCGCTATTGATTATCTGCAATATGACGCCAGTGCCGCGGTATGGCTATCGGGTCGGCGTGCCGCAATCAAGCGACGGCGAACCGGCCTCATCGGTTTGGCGAGAAATATTTAATAGCGATGCGGCGATTTATGGCGGTAGCAATCTCGGTAACGCCGGATCGGCACGATCGGAGCCGGTTGCAAGCGATGGACTGGGATTTTCTCTGGAGCTGACATTGCCGCCGCTCGCCACCATTATCTTGCAGCAAGGGCAGAGCAAAAGAAGCGTAATAAGTGAAAGTGCGGAAAAAGGACAAGAATAATGGCCTATTATTTTACCGATCAACTCATGCCCGGTTCACCTTATCCGTTGGGGGCGTCGTTCGACGGACTGGGGGTAAACTTTGCCGTGTTCTCCGCCAATGCGGAAAAGATTGCGCTATGTCTGTTCGACCCCGCAGGTCGAAAAGAAATCAAGCGACTGATGTTGCCAGAGTGTACCGACGAAGTGTGGCACGGCTATTTGCCGGATGCCGCCCCCGGATTACTTTACGGCTATCGCGTCTATGGGCCATACGATCCGTTGCGTGGTCACCGTTTCAACCCTTTCAAATTATTGCTCGATCCTTACGCCAGGCAACTCTTTGGTACAGTGCGCTGGGCCGACGCGCTATTTGGTTACCGGCTTAATAATGCGCGGCACGATCTGAGTTTTGACAAGCGCGATAGTGCGCCTGCGATGCCAAAATGTATGGTTACCGATCAGGGCTTCAATTGGGGTAATGATCGCTTGCCAAACGTCCCTTGGTCAAAGACCTTCATTTATGAAGCGCACGTGCGCGGGGTTTCAATCATGCGCGAAGATTTAAGGCCACATGAGCGTGGTACCTTCGCGGCACTCGCCGATCCCCGCTTTATCGATCATCTATTAAAACTTGGTGTCACCACGCTTGAGCTACTGCCGGTACATGCATTTTTACAAGACCGGTTTCTGATTGAAAAAGGTCTGCGCAATTACTGGGGCTACAACACGATGGCGTTTTTTGCGCCCGAGCCAACCTATTTATCCAAAAATTCCGTAAATGAAATGCGGGTGGCAATCAGGCGGCTGCACGCTGCTGGCATTGAAGTGGTGCTCGATGTGGTCTACAACCATACCGCATGCGGTAACGAACGTGGACCCACGATGTCGTTTCGCGGCTTGGACAACGCCAGTTATTTCCGCCTCATTCCGGGCGAAGAGCGCTTCCATATTAACGACACCGGGTGCGGCAATACGCTTAATTTGTCGCATCCACGAGTTCTCCAGATGGTAATGGATTCATTGCGCTATTGGGCGGAGTCGTTTCACGTTGACGGCTTTCGGTTCGACCTTGGCGTCACGCTGGGACGTGAAGGAACAGGGTTTGATCCCGGCTCCGGGTTCTTCGATGCGATTTTGCAAGACCCGGTCCTGTCGCGTTTAAAGCTTATTTCCGAACCTTGGGATATCGGACCCGGCGGCTATCAATTGGGCAATCATCCTCCCGGTTTTGCCGAGTGGAATGATAAGTTTCGCGATGGCGTGCGACGATTCTGGCGCGGCGATGCCGGTCAGCGCGGTGATTTGGCGGGACGCTTAAATGGCTCCGCGGATTTGTTTGATCGGCGTCACCGACGGCCATGGGCCAGCATTAATTTTCTCACATCGCACGATGGTTTTACGCTGCGCGATGTTGTCAGCTATGCAGAAAAACATAACCAGGCGAACGGCGAAGAGAACGATGGTCATAACGAAAATTTGAGTGCAAACTGGGGTCTGGAAGGACCAACGGACGATCCGGATATTGTTGCCTTGCGGGACAATATATCGCGTGCAATGTTGGCGACGCTAATGTTTTCGCAGGGAACGCCGATGCTGGTGGCGGGTGATGAATTCGGTCGCACGCAACACGGTAACAACAACGCCTATTGTCAGGATAGCGAGATTTCGTGGGTGGACTGGGGTCTGGCGCAAGACCATGACGGTAAGCAATTAATAAAATATGTAGGCAAGTTAAGTGCGTTGCGCGAAGATTTTCAGGCGCTTCAATCCGGGCGGTTTTTTCATGGCGAGCATCAGGTGAACGCCATGGGTGCCGCCATTGAGTGGTTCGACGAACGTGGCGAGGTGTTATCGGAAGACGCCTGGAAAAATCCAGAAGCACGGGCGCTGGCGGTGCAACGTGCAACGCTGAAAGCCGACGGTAAAGTGGAAACGGTATCAATGTTCATTAATGGCGGCCCGGCCCCAATGGATTTCCATTTGCCCCTGGCACCCGATTCTTCCCGGCAGGTGATTGGCGGCGACGGAGATGCCGCCGCCAACGCACCATCGAATGACCGCGAGAGTGCTGAATCGAAAAATGACGACGCCGTTATTGACCAAAATGCCGAAGAAAGCAATGAGAAAAACGGAGAGTTCGACACCTCGATTGCACCCCGATGGTTTATGTTGCTAGACAGTTCCAGACCAGATGGTGCCGGCACACCGATAAACGGTGCGAGCGATGCATCGACAGTCATCCCGGTACAGGCGCACAGCGTTGTCCTGATCGGCAGTCGCAAGCTGGGAGAGCGAAATTGAGCGCGCATTATTCACATCTCTTACCGTTCGGCGCAACGTACATCGCCCCGGATCGGACCACTTTTCGTCTCTGGGCACCGACTGCGGACGGCGTCGAGATTGTACTGGAGCAAGGTGAGGCTGTGCCAATGATCCCGGAATCAGCGGCACATGGCTGGTTCTCGGCAACACTGGCTTGTGGGGCAGGGACGGCCTATCGTTATCGGGTTCAGTCGCGCACCGATGGGTCACTATTGGTGCCCGACCCCGCCGCACGAGCGCAGCAAGGCGATGTCCACGATGCCAGTCTGGTCGTGGACCCTCACGCCTATCACTGGAACCATGCCGACTGGCAAGGACGGCCATGGCATGAAACCGTTTTATATGAATTACACGTTGGCACGATGGGCGGATTTGCTGGTGTAGAAAAGCGATTGCCTGAGTTAGCGCGGATGGGATTTACAGCGATAGAGCTGATGCCGGTCGCCGACTTCCCCGGCGCCCGGAATTGGGGGTATGACGGTGTGCTGCCATTTGCGCCTGACGCTGCGTATGGCACGCCTGAAGATCTTAAGTCGCTGATCGACAGTGCTCATGGATTGGGATTGATGGTTTTTCTGGATGTGGTGTACAACCATTTTGGTCCGGACGGTAATTATCTGGGTAGCTATGCCGCCCCTTTTTTCCGGCAGGATGATCCTACGTTATGGGGTCATGCCATTGATTTCAGGGAACCGGAAGTATCGGATTTCTTCGTCCAGAACGCCCTTTATTGGGTGCACGAGTATCGTTTTGATGGCCTGCGCATAGACGCGGCTCACGCTATTTGCGAACAAGACTGGTTAATTGCGCTGGCGCAAACCATCCGCGCACGCAGTACCGCCATTGCGCCGGAACGGCAGATTCATCTGGTGCTGGAACACGATGGCAATGCAGCACATTTTCTGAAGGATAATTTTAACGCCCAATGGAATGAGGACGGCCATCATGTGTTGCATACCATGCTGACGGGTGAGCGCAACGCCTATTACGTGGACTATACGGACCGGCCAGCAGAAAAACTGGCGCGCTGTCTGGCTGAGGGATTTATCTATCAGGGTCAGTCCTCCGTATTTCGCAACGGAAAGCCGCGTGGCGAACCGAGCGCTGGTTTGCCGCCGACGGCTTTCGTATTGTTTTTGCAAAACCACGATCAAATCGGCAATCGTGCTTTTGGTGACCGTTTGACTACTCTTGCCAATCCGCGCGCGTTGCAGGCAGCGCAAGCCCTTGTTTTGCTAAGTCCACAAATTCCACTGGTATTTATGGGTGAGGAAGTTGACGCCCGCGTGCCATTTTTTTATTTCACCAGTTATACGGACCCGGCGTTAGCCGAGGCGGTGCGGGCAGGACGCTATCGTGAGTTTGCAGCGTCGCATGAATTTGCGGATAAAAAACAGCGCGAGGACATTCCTGATCCTAATGATCCTGCTACCTTCACGCGGTCGATTTTTTCTCAATCTGCACCCGACAATTCGGGCTTGATGGCCGCGTTACTCACGATAAGACATACCCATATTATCCCCCGGCTGAAAGGTGCCAGCGCAAGCGATGCACAGGCGCTTGGACCTGCTGCGGTCGCCGCCCGTTGGCGCATGGGCGATGGTGCGGTATTGGTCATTATGATCAATCTGGATCAGCATCCGGTCGTAATCAGCCTTGAGGGATTGATGCGGCCTGCGGGCGCAGACCTCTTGTTTGCGACTGATGACGCGTTGAAGGGGGTGGCGCGTGGTGAGCTGGAGGGGTACTCAATTGTGGTATTGCTGGAGCCAGCCCCATGACGCCTAAAGACCTCATTTTACTTGCTGAACAGGCTGGCTTGATGACTGGCTGGGCTGACGCGCACGGTGCGCCACACGACGTAGCGCCGACCGTGCTGATGTCGCTATTAGAGGCGGTAGGGTTACCGTGTCGTAGTAATGCAGAGTATCTGGATAGCAAAGCACGACTCAATGCGCAGCAAACTCCGGCAGGTTTGCCGCCGCTATTGACAGCGCAAATTGGTCAGCCAATCAGATTGCCGTTTCAATCGCAATCTTCTGGCGCAACTGCTGGCTCCCGTTTGCACGGTCATGGTTACGAGATTGCGCTGGAAAATGGTGGGACTTTACAAGGGTGTTTCCCCACCGATACCGCCCTGCCGCTGTATATATCTCCCATTCACATCAGTGGATACCATCGCTTACTGGTGGGCGGGGAATCGTCTATATTAGCAGTTGCCCCAACCCGCTGCTACGGCGTGTCCGATGCGCGGGCAGGCAATACCAACCCGGCAAAGCCAGCGAACGACCCTGCCTATCTGTGGGGTTTGGCGGTGCAGCTGTATAGTTTGCGGCGACACGGGGACGGTGGCTTAGGCGACTTCACCGCGTTGAAAATGTTGGCGTGCGATGCCGCGCAACAAGGTGCGGCGGCGCTGGCTATCAGTCCGGTTCACGCCATGTTCAGCGCTGATCCGGGTCGCTACAGTCCCTACGGCCCGTCCAGTCGGTTGTTTCTGAATGCATTCCATATTGATCCCGCGGCGGCGGCCTCGCACTATCCTGACGGGCCCGCGATTGAAACCGATTTCAGTTATCGGGGACAGGAACTACCCGACTTGGAAAACCCGAGCGCGGTATTAACGGCTGCATCCGGCGCGCAACCTGAAGGCGGTCCATTGATCGACTGGTCTGCCGCTGGCACCGCTCGACTCGCATTGTTACGTGCTGCGTATTCGAGATTTTTGCAGGGTGGACCGAGTGGGCCAAGTAGTGCGTTCGAGACTTTCTGCCGGGATGGTGGAACCGGTTTGCAAGATCATGCGCGTTATGAAGCACTGCAGGAATGGTTGGCCTTTCAGATTGGTGGTGACAATAAAAATTTTTGCGACTGGCGCCTATGGCCAGCGGACTACCGCAATCCTCGTAGCTCTGCTGTCACGGAATTTGCGCAACAATATTCCCAGCAGATTGGCTTCCATCTCTTTTTACAATGGCACGCCGCGCTGGGATTAGCTGGCGCGCAACTTGCCGCACGCGATGCAGGAATGCCGATAGGCTTGATTGCCGATTTGGCGATTGGGGCAGAGCGTGGCGGCAGTCAATCGTGGAGCGAACAATCAGAGATGCTCAACGGCTTGTCGATAGGCGCGCCGCCGGACCTGCTCAATGTGGTGGGGCAAAACTGGGGACTGGGCGCTTATTCGCCTTGGGGGCTTCAGGCTAGTGGTTTTCGTTCTTTTATCGCGATGCTGCGTGCCTGCTTTGTACACGCAGGCGGGGCGCGGATCGATCATGTTCTGGGGTTGGCGCGCCTTTGGTTAATACCAGAGGGTGCCAGCGCGCGCGATGGTGCCTATTTACGTTATCCGCTCGAAGATATGTTACGTCTGATTGCGCTTGAATCCTGGCGTCATCGTGCGATCGTGATTGGGGAAAATCTGGGGACGGTACCGCCCGGATTTAACGCCCGTCTCGCAGACATAAATCTGCTGGGAATTGACGTGCTGTGGTTTCAGCGCGATGGCATGCGCTTTGTGACGCCGAAGGCATGGTCAGCGACTTCCATCGCCACCACTACGACACACGATCTCCCGACTGTGGCTGGCTGGTGGACCGGCACGGACATAGGCTGGCGCGCCCGACTCGACTTGTTGGGGGGGAACGCAGAGGCCGATGAGACTATCCTGCGCGCGCAAGAGCGCCGGGAGCTATGGCAAACTGCAACAGAAAACGGATGTGCCACGGGAAGCATGCCACCGTCAACGCTGGAGGGCGCGCCAATAGAAGCGGCCTTGCGCTTAGTCGGATCGGCACCGGCGCCCCTTGCGCTGATACCGCTTGAGGACATGCTGGGTTTGGCTGAGCAGCCGAACCTACCCGGTACGGTCGAACCCGTGATGGAGGTAGTGAGGGAGGTGGCAAACGAGGTAGTTAACGAGAGGCTCGTCGCCGCTAGTCATCCAAACTGGCGACGACGCCTGCCGGTGGATGTTGCACATTTATTGCAAGGCCCGGCCGTGCAGACTTACCTGAACGCATTAAAACGCGCGCGTGCTGCCGTGACGCATGATGCCGCGTTGAATCCACCCTCAGCCGCGTTTTCGGGCGACGGTAATAAGGAGTCATCATGACTATTCCACGTGCTACCGTGCGGCTTCAATTCAATGCTGGTTTTACTTTAGACGATGCCACGGAGCTGGTCGATTATTTTTCCGCTTTAGGCATTAGTCACATTTATGCATCACCCTTGCAAACCGCGCAACCCGGCTCCATGCATGGCTACGATATCATTGATCCAAGGGTCGTCAACCCGGAAATAGGCGGCGAGGCCGCCTTACGACGTCTGGTGGCGCGGTTGCGTTTAGCAGATATGGGCCTGATACTGGACATCGTTCCGAACCATATGGGCGTGGCTGGAAGCGGTAATGAATGGTGGCAAAGTGTCCTTGAATGGGGACACGAAAGTCCGTATTTTGACTGGTTCGATATTGACTGGGAGTCTGAAGATCCACTATTGCGTAACAAGGTATTGCTACCGATTTTGGGCGAAACGCTGGAGCAGGTGACACGCGCATCCCAGATTACTTTACGTTTTGATGAAACAGACGGACGCATTTTTGCTGTTTATGCGAGCCATCGCCTGCCGCTTTCGGTGCTGGATTATCCTGTCATTTTGCAGGCTGCTGAGTCGTCTGCTCTGGCACCGGTGATTTATGCATTTGAACAGGTCGGTGCGATTGCATCGAGTGCCAAAGAGCAGAGGATACAGCAAGCCAGCGTGGCATTAGCGATGTTGGTAAATATCAGTCGTAGCGAAACCGGCATGGCGGATATCTGCAAAGCGATGCGGTCTTTTTCGCTACAGGACGAACAGCGCGACGATTGTCTGCAGCGCTTACTTGAGCGTCAGCACTACCGTTTGACTTGCTGGCGTAACGCAGCCCAACAACTTAACTGGCGACGTTTCTTTGAGGTAAGTGAATTGGCTGGCCTTCGGGTCGAAAAGCCAAGTGTTTTTGAGGCCAGTCACGCGCTGGTGTTTCGCCTGTATACGCAGGGCTTGATCGACGGGGTACGCGTCGATCATGTCGACGGACTGGTTGATCCCGCGGGTTATTGCCGGACGTTACGTTCGCGGTTGCAACAGCTTACCGCACGTCGGCCGGCTTTTTTGACCACGCAAGCGCCTTACATTGTGATTGAAAAAATTCTCGCATACGATGAAACGGTGCCCCTTGAGTGGACCGTGGATGGCACTACCGGTTATGAATTCATGGACCAGGTGGGCGCATTAATGCATGACCCTAACGGCGCACCGCCGTTGACTGCTTTATGGACGGAGTGGAGCGGTGTTGATCGGACCTTTGATGAGGAAGTCGGGCTGGCGCGCCGTCAGTTGTTGAACCTTAACCTGGCGACAGAGTTTAATGCATTAGCACGTTTATTGCATCGCATTGCGCAAGCGAACGCTAGCACCAGTGCTGGCAACAGCAACAAAGCCAATGTATATTCGCTCACGTCGATAATGCGGGTATTGACTGAAATATTGGTTTCTTTTCCCGTATATCGCACCTACGTCGATGCCAACGGGTGTAATGAGACCGATCGCCAGCGTCGTCATCAGGCGATGTGCGGCGCCCGTAAAACATTAATGCCTGCCGATCATGCCTTGCTGGAAAACGTCGGCGGTTGGCTTGGCGGCAACCATCCATCTGATGCGAATCAGGCTGTGGTGGAATTATGTGCGAGGGCGGTGCGACGTTTCCAGCAAATTACGCCGGTACTGACTGCCAAATCAGTGGAGGACACGGCTTTCTATCGCTATGGCCGATTGTTGTCGCGCAACGAGGTTGGTTCCAATCCCGCTCGATTCAATATCTCGGTGCAAGAATTTCATCGCCGTTGCATTCAACGGCTACAGCAATTTCCGCACAATTTATTAGCCACCGCAACGCACGATCACAAGCGCGGAGAAGATGTGCGCGCAAGGCTCGCCGTATTGAGCGAAATACCGGACGAATGGGCTGACACCGCACGGAATTGGCAGCGATTAAATCGCTCGTCTGGTCATATTGCACCAATTGGCGCTGATGAACTGATGCTGTATCAGATGCTGGTGGGGGCCTGGCCGATAAATTTGCAGCCGGATGACCGGGTCGGAATTGAACAATTTTGCAGCCGGATTGCTGGCTGGCAAACCAAAGCATTGCGCGAGGCTAAACAGCGGTCGAACTGGTTCGACCCTGATCCAGACTACGAGGCGACCTGCGAGAAGTTTCTGGTCGGGATACTCGCTGATCAGCAGTTTTTGCAGGCAGTGGTGATATTTGTAAAGCGGCTTTCAATGGCGGGTCTGGTCAATAGTTTGTCTCAAACTCTCCTGAGGATGACGACGCCAGGTGTCCCCGATTTGTATCAAGGAACGGAGTGCTGGGATTTTAGTCTGGTCGATCCAGATAATCGCAGTCTAGTAGATTATGCTGTACGCCGCCAGATTCTTGCATCTACAGACGCCACTATTAATTTGAATAATTGGGAAATTGGTGCGCCCAAACTACACATTATTCGAAGAACTCTGGCGTTACGACGACGCGCAGCAACGTTATTTGCTTATGGAAAATACGTCCCGCTTTCTGTGAGCGGATCCAGAGCGACGCAGGTTGTGGCTTATTTACGAAGTTATCAAGGGTCGGATGTGTTAGTGGTGGCACCGCATTTGGTGGCGGCTTTATTGTTCGATGCAAAGCTGCCAATGATCAACGTGGGCGATTGGCAAGATACGGCGATTATCTTGCCGCCCGAGTGTGCGGGCGAGTGGACCGATTTATTTTCGGCAAAAACATTTATCACCGACAACGCGCCGGTTAGTGTGGCTGCACTACTGGGCGTGCTGCCTGTGGCATTGTTGTGGCGTGAACAAGTTTTATAGCGCCGGTCCGATGTAATGTTTGTTTGGGCCGTAGAGCTTGTAGTCCCTTACTGTCAGTGCTGACAGCGAGTTCCGACGTCAATATAGGACGACTGGGTATGGAAACGGCGTTAATTTTTTCCTATTATGAATATACATTTCATCGACTTACTAACTTTAGGAGTAGGTTGCTAAAGGATGAAATGTTGGTCACTCTTTCAAATATTGAAAAGGAAATATGATGAGCTCATCAAACACAGGTGGTAATCAAGATAAAGGTCAATCGGGTTCAACCCGAGGCGGCACCCACGAGCAACATGTGAAAGCTGGTGAACAAAGCCATAAAAACACCTCGCAACAATCGGGCGATCAAGGCAATAAAGGCGGAAGTGGAGGCGGTAGCGAAAAGTCCAGCCAAGGCGGCCAGGGCGGTTCCAAAGAGGGTTCAGGTTCGGGTCGCTCAAAGGGCTAAACTACTGACGTCAATTGTTTCTCACTGGGTCGCCGCATAGTTGTAAGCGAGCTGTTTATTCCGTCCCGGTAGTCATTTTATTCCGGAGCAAAGCCGACTTTATGGTCGGCTTTGCTTTTTTTAAGTCCTTTTTGGACCGTGGGGGTCAGGGAGGTTTTGGCGCGTTCGGATCTGGTTTTGCAAACACGGATAGTTCGCCATTTCTCTCAAGCACTACCTTGGTCACCTCTTTGATATCGGTCGTGCCCATCTTCTTGTTCACGGCTTCGCGCAGGTCAGTATCGGTAATGAGGCCTGCGCGCATTTGATGTCTGTCGATTATTCCATCGGTCACAAGAATCCGGGCTGATCCACTGACAATCTTGTCAAAAAGTGGCGACCATATGCTAAGCAGGCCAATAATTCTATGCAACACAACTATCGTCGTCCCTGCGCATAAGGTGGAAAAAAATGGTGAGGCGCCAACGATTGCGCGGCTGAGGACTGCGCCCAGTAAAACGGTGATGCACAGGTCGAAGGCGCTGCGATGCCCTAGCGAGCGCCGCCCACCGACCCGCAATAATACAAGCGTGAGGATAAAGACGATTAATGCTCTGAGTGACATCTGAAGGATCGAAGGGTCGCCAGTTATACCAAACAATGTGCGCCAAAGTGCCATAGTCAATCTCCGGTTGTCTTGATAGTAATTCAGGTTGAAACCGATGGGCAGGAATATCTGTTTTTGGCGAGCGCTATTTTGAAAATGCACTGCAGGAGTTAGCAGGATAAACGAGCGTTCCACGCCCAAAAGGTGTTCTGGCTTATGTTACTCTGGAGAAATGTTCGTGGATGCGTAATTATTTTTAAGGCATAGCGACAATAATTCCTTGCGGTCTGTTTGATTCACATCTTCCATTAGAAACGGGATTTTGCATGGCTGACAATATTGTTTTAAATGGCATCAAGCCCTGTGTTGATCCAAGCGTTGATCCTGATCTGGTAGATGGTGTCGTGCGAGAGTTGGGCAACCTTTATGAAACCGATCCTTTTTTGACCAGTGTTAGCCCTCAGGCGGCAGAATGGCGCGATGAGAAATATCTCACTATCGCTGACGTTGCGCAAACAGTTGCCTGGTTTATCGGCAACACAGTCGGCGAAAGAATACGAGAAATCATCATTTATAATGCCATCCCGTCCTGTGATCTCGAAGTGGTATCTGCACACAATCATGGTGGAAGCTGGAAAATAGTCGAAGGCATGGAAGGAGCGCGCAAGCTTGTCGACACAAGCGCGCCTTCAGGCACTATCCCCGAAGGTGAGACTGTCAGTTACGTTTTATCGGCAAACGGAGATGTCAAGGGCGAGTTGGAATTCAACGTCGTAGACAAGCAAACTCGAAGGATAAGATCAAATTTCATCATATCTTTCGAAAAACCGGTGTGGAGAACCGCCACATACAGCGTTAAAACAACTAGTTCAAACTTCCGCGACTTCGATGTTACCTGTCTCGATACATGGGGTAACCAATGGTATTTGCCCGGGTGGAATACCGGCGGCTCTACCCGACATAATGAAATTAACAGCGAGACCGGATTTGGCCAAAATAACCATGCGGTAATTGCATTTAGTCTGGGTGAAGAAGTTCTGACTGTTGGAGAATTGCCTGAGAGTCGGCGCTGTGCCGCCTATGAGCGCGGATTTTATACCTCTATGGGAATAGGCGTACCCCCACCTCCCAATCACCGAAAAGCGCGCGTTTGGGTTGCGATGAGTAATCGATGGAGAACCGGTCGAGTGGGGGAGACCCTCGGGAACCTGATTGGATCGCTTGTATATGGATGCTCGTGGTTGTTTGGGCCGAACAAGCCCACAGTAACGCCTCCATATCACTTCCGCTCTCACATTCCTGTGAATGGCAGGACCTATATTATCTGCTCCCGCCTAAACGGACTGCCATTTGCGGACATGTTCAGTGAGAACGGCTTACATACAGCAGCCCCCAATTTTTCTGATCCCCGTCAGCAATGGGTGGTTGAGGTTGAGGGGAAGGCTATTTTTTCCTTCCGCAATGTGCATACCGGACGTTGGATATGTACTACGAAGACGAGTGGCATGGTGGCCCTTTCTGCCCACGAGACCGACTACCTTACGCGTGATTACTGGCTGGGACATAGTGACGATGGACGTTTTCACGTATTGGCAATTGTTGCCCCCCAAGGAAACTACGAACCTCGGGCGGTGATGGGGATTCGTCAGAACACCGCGATGATGTGGACGCGGGAGTACGACGCACATGCACAACATGTTCAGTTCACAGAATATTTTCCGATCGTGACCGGCAAGCAATATAGCCTCAAAAATTTGTTTAGCAATAAAGCCATTGATGCGCAGGGCGGCAGCATAGGTGGAACCCCGCTGATTCAATATACTTACACTGGGGCGGGCAATCAGCATTGGACTTTACACAAACGAAAGCATGGCCAAAATTATGACATTCGCCCTGTCGACGGGCCGTACTTAAGGTTCACAGGTGCTGATCCGGACACACTTGTCATACTCCGCAGCACTAAACAACCTGATGATGACGTGGAAAGCTGGATGTTTAGCCCTAGTCTTTATGGCGCTTACAGCATTGATTACGTGATTAATCCATGGTGGACAAAATCGCTGCATTTGCCCGGTCCGACCATGGACGATGTCGAGTTGCGCGTGTATGCACCCGATGCTCACATTAGCCAGCTATGGCACGTAGATCCGGTTGAAGAACATAAGCGCGAACACCGCCAAACCGAGCTTGATCGCCGCATTGCCAAGGCTGAGGTGGACATCGCCGAAGTGGAAGAACAAATACGTAAACGCGGTGATCCAGACGGTGCACTGGCAAAATGGCTGGATCAAAATCGGGCGCAACTGGCACGTATGAAAGCAGAACGTGAGCAGGTACATGAGCATGCGCCAACCGATGGAAATTGCTCAATTTGCTAATAAAGGCCGACCACGCACAGATTGAGGTTAAATTTCCTGCACAATTAGTGCTGTGGTCGCGGGGACGATTGAGTGGATGCCTGCGGTATCGATATAGCGACCTGGACGTTGATTGTTCAGTTGATTTACTTCAGCTTACGCCATAACGTAGTGCGGCTTATTCCCAGAAATTTTGCTGCGGCTTCACGGTTGCCTGAGAAACGTTCAAGTACCTGCACTAAGGATTCCGCTGCTATAGCCTGATTCGGATGTGCTTTAAAGTGTGTTTGGATCGGCGGATTGGGCAAATGATCTGGCCTGGCAAGGCCGAGTTCTGGCGCAAGCCGCAGCATGAACGCGGGTGTGAGCGCCTGCAACGGTTCAGCCGCCAGATATAGCGCCAGACGTTCCGTCAGGTTGCGGAGTTCGCGCACGTTGCCGGGCCACGCATAACGCCCAAGTAAGGCGCTGCAGGCTAACACCTCGGCGTGTAGATTAGCGTGCGGGCGCACGCCAAGCGATGCCAGTGCATGTTTCAGGCACCACTCCGCCAGCATTACCAGATCGTCGGCATGGTCGCGCAAAGGCGGCAAATGTAGCCGCAACACCGTCAGCCGATAAAACAGGTCAGCGCGAAAACGTCCCTCTTTAACGCGCTCTTCAAGATCGCAATGCGTGGCGCTGATGATGCGTACATCCACGGGAATCGGTCGGGTGCCGCCTACACGAACGACTTCCCGCTCTTCCAGCACCCGCAGCAAGCGCGTCTGTAAAGGCAGCGGCATTTCTCCGATTTCATCTAGAAACAATGTGCCGTGATTGGCGGCCTCAAACAAGCCTGCACGGCCACCGCGACGCGATCCGGTGAAGGCACCTTCTTCGTGTCCGAATAATTCTGATTCCAGTAACGACTCGGCCAGCGCGCCGCAATTAACGGCCACGAACGGGCGGCGCATTTTAGCGGCGGTGCCTTGCTCATGCGGATGTTCCCGATGAATGGCCTGTGCGGCCAGCTCTTTACCCGTGCCGGTTTCTCCCTGAATTAAAACGGTGGCGGGCGAACGCGCAAACAGGATGATCGTTTGACGTATGGTCTCCATGACGTCCGAGTTGCCACGCAGATCATTGATGCTATGTTTCGTACGTAGAGTATCCCGCACAGGATTGCCGCGTCCGCGCGAAGATTCCAGTTGCGTCATATGCGCCATTTCTAACGCATCTTCGAATGCCTGCCGTATTGAACTGGAGGAGTAAACAAAAATTCCGGCCAGCCCGGCTTCTTCCGCCAGATCGGTGATGAGTCCGGCACCGACAATTGCCTTGATCCCCAACGCTTTCAATTCATTTATCTGATCGCGCGCATCCTGTTCGGTGGCGTAAGTCCGCTGTTCGATACTGAGCCCGAACACGGTTTGAAATTCGCGCAACGCCGGAAGTGTTTCCTGATAGGTGATGACGCCTAGCAGCGGCGAGATTTTGCGCGCCTTGGCCAGTGCCTGCATAAAATCAAAACCGCTAGCCCTGGCGATGATCACTGGCACCGATAAGCGGCTTTTGAGATAGGCGGCATTAGAACCCGCCGCAATGACAGCGTCGCAGCGTTCATGGGTCAGGCGTTCACGGATGTGTTGTACAGCATCTTCGAAACCGAGATTGATCGGTACGATATTGGCCTGATGATCATACTCCAGCGTAATGTCGCGGAACATATCAAATAATCTGGACACCGAGACGGTCCAGATAACCGGCTTATCGTTAAGATCGGTATTGCCTCCGGCTTGCCGTTGCGGATTGGTAATGCCGGAGTATGGACGTGACATGCGAGCCTTGAAAAGAGATGGGGGACTTACGCAACATCGCCCCAGCTTGCGTTGTGATTGCCTGATCGCCAACGCGGACCAGTATGCCAAAAACTGCCTTCGTCGGCAGAGTTGGCAAGCAGATATGGGGACGATATTGAGAAAGTTCTGTATGTTTCATCACTGTTTCATAATTCGGTTTGTAACGCAACATGGAACGTTAAAAATTCTGCCGTTATCTGGCTCTTTTATGTCTAAAATCTTGTAAGTTATTGATTTTAATAAATATAGTGGTTGTTGAATCTTAGCCTGAAAAATTATTCTTTCATTGAACGATTTATAGCGCCGTAAAGATTTAAAATTTATATTCGTTGTAGGGCTTACTTAATGCCCAAATAAAAAGCACCTTTTGGCTTTTTGCCAGTCAATTACTTACGATCAAATTCGCGAAGTGAGGAAATCCCATGAATCGACTAATAATTGCAATTAAAGCAAGTCAGCGCCGCTTTTCACCGATAAAAGCTGCTGCAGCGCTAGCGATGGCCGCTTTGCTGGCTGCATGTGGATCGCCGGTGCCAGTCACCGAAACCCGTGCGCCTGCGGCAGAGGTGCCTGTGCTAAGGGCCTTGATCGCGCCGCCAACTTTGGTCACAGGAGCATTTGATTGTGAGTTAGGTAATCGGGTAGAGATTCAATCAGACGCAAAAAGCGGCACCAATTTAATCTGGAAGGGTAGCCGCTATGCGATGACAGCGGTGAGGACGTCCACTGGTGCCGTACGCTATGAAAATCCCTCCAGCGGAATGCTCTGGATTCAAATTCCCGCTAAATCGATGCTATTGAATACGCGTCAGGGCGCGCAACTGGCTAATGAGTGTAGAGTGCGATAGATTGCGGGGGAGTAGTAGCAAATTCTGGTAGTGGCACCGGTTTAGAAAAAGTGAGTTGAAGGCACTGATGGAGTGATAGTCTGTACATAATGCATTGCGGTTTGACTAATGAGGTGTAGCCTGTTTCACCTTCTCCGCCATAACATACATTTTGATGGCGTACCGTATCGATACCACACCGTGTCACGAGACTTTTTAAGTGCCGAAAAAACTTATAACGCACTATCGTGGCAATGGATTTTTCAATCAGGGCGCTCTGTAGGTTATGTGAAATTTATGTGGAATTAATGTGAATAGCGCGATTCGGGATCCTCATCGCGCTATTAACGTTTTTGGGCGATAGCATTCGCGCTTGACCTTAAATTTTTCACGTATGCTTCCAGAGTTGTTCTTTGGCGAGGAGACAGCATGACCTATGCAAGCTTGTATCAACGATCAGTCAACGATCCACAAACCTTTTGGGCTGAGCAAGCCAGAAGAATTGACTGGCATAAACCGTTCACTCAGGTGCTGGATTACAGCAGGCCGCCATTTGCCAGATGGTTCGTCGGCGGCACCACCAATTTATGTCACAACGCGGTCGACCGTTGGGTTGCAGCGCGCGCTGAACAAGCGGCGTTGATTGCGATTTCGACCGAAACCAACAGCGAACGCACATATAGCTATCGGGAACTACAGAGCGAGGTCATTCGGGCGGCGGCGATGATGCAGGCGCTAGGTGTGGGACGGGGCGACCGGGTACTGATTTATATGCCGATGATTGCCGAGGCGGCATTTGTGATGCTGGCTTGCGCTCGCATCGGTGCGATTCACTCGGTGGTATTTGGCGGCTTTGCGGCGCATAGCCTGGCGACGCGGATTGATGACGTAAAGCCGGTACTCATTGTCTCTGCGGATGCCGGTTCGCGCGGTGGCAAGGTTGTACCTTACAAAGGTTTGCTGGACGACGCCATCACGCTGTCGCCCTATAAACCCGCGCACGTGCTGATGGTCAACCGGGGCTTGGCGGAAATGCCGATGACTACAGGTCGCGATGTTGATTATGCAGAACAAAAGGCGTTGCACATGGACGCCAGCGTGCCAGTCGTCTGGCTGGAATCGAACGAGATTTCCTACGTTCTGTACACGTCAGGCACCACCGGCAAGCCGAAGGGCGTGCAGCGCGATGTCGGCGGACAGGCGGTCGCGCTGGCGACCTCGATCGATTATATCTTTTGCGGCAAAGCGGGCGGTACGTTCTTTAGCACCTCGGATATCGGCTGGGTAGTCGGGCATTCTTACATCGTATATGGACCGTTGATCGCCGGTATGACAACCATCATGTATGAAGGATTGCCGATTTCGCCCGACGGCGGCATCTGGTGGAGCATCGTCGAAAAATATAAAGTGACGCAGATGTTTTCGGCGCCGACGGCAATTCGTGTATTGAAAAAACAGCCACCCGAACTTTTAGAAAAGTATGATGTGTCGTCTCTGCAAGCGCTTTTTCTGGCGGGAGAGCCACTCGATGAAACGACCTCAACCTGGATCGCCGGTGCGCTGGGGGTGCCAGTTTACGATAACTACTGGCAAACGGAATCGGGCTGGCCCATGATGACCATCGCCAAAAATATCGAAGACAAGCCAACCCGTTTAGGTAGTCCGGGCATACCAATGTTTGGCTATAAAATGCAATTAGTCAACGAGACTACTGGCGAAGTGTGCGCGGCCAACGAAAAAGGTGTTTTGGTCGTTGAGGGGCCATTGCCCCCCGGTTGCCTGCAAACACTCTATGGCGACGATGAACGGTATGTGAGTACTTACTGGTCCAATTTTGAGCGTCAGGTCTATTCCACCTTCGATTGGGGGGTGCGTGATGACGATGGTTACTATTTCATTTTGGGCCGCACCGATGATGTCATTAATGTTGCGGGACATCGCCTCGGCACGCGGGAAATCGAAGAGAGTATATCCAGCCATCCCAACGTATCAGAAGTCGCCGTCGTCGGTATCGAAGACAAGTTGAAGGGGCAGGCTGCGGTGGCTTTCGTGGTGTTAAAAAATGCCGCCGTCCTGACCGATGATGCTGCCAGAGCAAAGTTAGAAAAAGAAATCATGGGTGTAGTGGACAAACAAATCGGCGCCGTAGGTCGCCCATCGCGGGTGTACTTCGTTAATTTATTGCCCAAGACGCGTTCGGGAAAATTACTGCGACGTTCGATTCAGGCCATTTGTGAAGGCCGCGATCCTGGCGATTTACCGACGATTGAGGATGCCAGTTCGTTGCAGCAGATCAGCGCTGCAGTAGGGCGCTGACAGGTTTTTTTATTCCAGACCGAGGAAGGTGGGCGCACAACGGGATGGAGGGGTGAAGAGGCGCACTATTCATGTATATTAATTGTTATTAGGATAAGTGTAGGTACAAGTACAAGCAACAGTAGCTGGCTATCGGCAAATACCGCGTGTTTGTCGATAGCGCTGTATTATAGCGACCGGGCATAGCAACCCGGTAAGCGCAACCCCGGCATAGGGGCGCTGAGGCATTTTCCTTTATTTTCCTGCGTGATACCGCCCGTTTCTTTTCATCATCAATCACTATGACCTATATCATTCGCCCGGCGACGGTTAGCGACGCCGGGCACGCATCCACGCCATTATCAACCCGATCACTACCGCTGCCCGTTGTGGACGGCGTTGCGCCCAGTTATGTCTGGCTACCAGCGGGTGACTGGCCCGATTTACTAACTTTTTTAATACAGCGCTTTCCGGCGATATCGGGAATCACCTGGGTTGCGCGAATGGATAAAGGCGAAGTGGTTGATGCTAACGGCATCAGGCTGACATCGGCAGCGCCCTATCGACACGGTGGCAGGATTTATTATTACCGCGAGCTGGACGCTGAAACGCCGATACCATTTGAAGAAGTGATTCTGTATCAGGATGAACGGTTATTGGTTGTCGATAAGCCGCACTTTTTGCCGGTGATTCCCGCGGGCCGGTTCTTGCATGAGACCCTGCTGGTCCGACTAAAAAAGAAAACCGGACTGTCGGAGCTGTCACCCATTCATCGGCTGGATCGAGAGACCGCCGGCGTGATAATCTTCTCCCGTGACATCGCTTCACGCGGCGCGTATCAATCGCTTTTTCAGCACCGTAAGGTGGACAAAGTATATGAAGCCGTTGCCCCGAGCATGCCGCAACTTGTATTCCCATTGATTCATCAGAGTCGGATGGTGGAAGGTACACCTTTTTTTAGAATGGAAGAAGTAAGCGGCGAGCCAAACTCGGAAACCCAAATTGACCTCATTGAACACCGGCAAGAAAATAGCTTATACCGCCTGCATCCGCTGACCGGTAAAAAACATCAGTTGCGCGTCCACATGGCGGCGCTGGGGATGCCGATTGTTAATGATGTTTTTTATCCGGACATCAACGATTGCAAGGGCGACGACTGGTCGTCACCCTTAAAGCTATTGGCAAAGAGTATTGCGTTTGAAGACCCGATCAGCGGCCAGCGCCTGCACTTTGAAAGCAACCGTACTATCTGAAAAACACCAAGGAGGAACGTACCAAGCAGGAACGTACTAAGCTAGAACAAATCAAGCAAGAACGAATTAAACAAGATGCACCTCAGGAGTAAACCATGAGATCTACCCGTGCCACCTACGCCATTGAGCGTCTTAATGCGCGTAGTCCCGGCCAGCGCTATTCAATGATCCGCACCGCAACCGAATTATTTATACTGGCAAAAAATGCGGGCGATGATTTGCCGATCCGCGTGAGTGAGCCGCTGGAACTGGATGCCTTCGTAAAATTCGTCAACGCTTACGGTCCCCAAATTCCCAAACGCGTGAGTAAGCTGGATGTCGCATTTGAAAAGCAGTTACATAAAAAGGATAGTTAACCGCCACTATGGATAACGGTCCAGGCACCTTAACTAGCGGAGGTAATACGCCTGACCTACGGGAGGCCCGCGTTCATGCCGTCCTGGTGCACGGCATGGGCCGCACACCAGTGTCAATGCTGATTTTGGCAGCACGGTTACGCGCAGCGTGCGTGCGACCGATATTGTTCAGCTATTCCGCCGCCTTCGAACGTTGGCAACCGTGCGTTGCGCGATTGCATCAATTCCTTGCAACCAAGCTCAACGGAGAGCGTTATATCGTGATCGGTCATTCGCTCGGTTGCCTGCTAACGTGCGCGGCATTGCCCGGGTTGCCGCGGCAACCGGAAGCGTGTTTTTTCCTGGCGCCGCCTATGCAGGCGAGCCATCTGGCGCGGACCTTTTCGCGCTGGCGTTTATTTCAGTTAATGACCGGCGAGATGGGGCAGTTTGTGGGACAGAAGAATTGGATTAAGCAATTGCCGATACCAGCTGTTCCTACCACCATTTATGCCGGTAGCGCTGGCCCGCGTGGCCGCTGGTCCCCGTTTCGTGATGAGGTCAATGACGGTATCCTGACGGTCGCCGAGACGCAACTTCCGGATATTCCGACGATTGTCGTACCATCCCTGCATACCACGATCATGAACTCGCGCCGGGTCTGCGACGATATCATCGCGACCATTCATCAGGCCAGCTCCGACGGTTGAACAATGAACTTTGGTATTTGGCCTCACTGCAATGCAGAACCTACAGCTGGTAAAAAATAATGCAACGGAGAAGATAGCACATGACAATAGGAATTTTAGCCGCAATGCATGATGAGGTCGCCGACCTGATCGGTGCGATGATAAAGCAGAGCGGCAATCAGGTGCACCGCATCGGCATGCGTGATTATCACGTCGGTAAGCTCGACGGACAATCGTGCGTAGTGGTCCTGGCCAGAATCGGCAAGGTTGCCGCAGCAGCGACAGCGGTCACGCTGATTCGCGAGTTTGATGTGACGGAAGTGATTTTTACCGGACTTGCCGGGGGCATCGGACGCGATGTGGCGATCGGTAACATCGTCATTGCCGATCGGTCGGTTCAGCATGACATGGACGTCCGCCCACTTTTTCCCCATCATGAAATTCCTTTACTGGGCCGGTCCGAATTTGCGACGGATATCGCGCTATCTGCCGAACTGAAGGTCGCAACCGAGTTGTTTTTAAAGGAGGATTTTCAGCAATCGGTTGCGCCGGAGGTGCGTGAAGCGTTCGGCATCAAGCAGCCTGTCTTGCATATCGGCCTGATCGCCAGCGGCGATCAATTCGTAGCAGACGTTGAAAGAGCAAACGGTATTCTGGCAGACTTCCCCCAGGCTCTTGCGGTTGAAATGGAAGGTGCGGCAGTGGCGCAAATATGTTTTGAGTACGATGTGCCGTGCGCGATATTACGTACGATATCGGACCGGGCGGACGCTAGTGCCCATGGTGATTTTGGGGCATTTTTGGCGGGGGTTGCCAGTCATTATTCTGCTGGAGTTTTACGGCGATTTTTTAGTGGACGTCGGGATGAAGAGCAAATAAATAGGCGAGGTTAGCTGGTAACTGAATAGCTGGTAACTAAAACGTGTTGTGCTCCGTGGATACTGGTCTGATCATTTCCGACCAGCACCCCGAGGCGATACCCAACATGCGCCAATGTCGTCACGGGTCCGCCTCAGCTATCTAGCCAACAACCATTAACCTGAAATTCACTGCATCGCCGAGTAAACAGTAGGCATCAAAAATTGATTCTCTATTCTCTCCACAATAATGCTCACGGCTTCTGTTTCGGCCCGTTGCTTTAACCACGCTGGGTCGCTCGCAAACGCATTCCACTTGGTTTCTCGTTCAGCCAAACTTTCCCATTGCAGCATGTACGTCAAAGTTTGATTGCTGGACCCGATCAAGGTCGTCCAAAATCCGACCTGCCTGATGCCGTATTGCTCCCAAAATTTAAGCGTAATCGTTTCAAAGCGATTATTCAGTGCCGGCAAACGTCCCGGTGCACAGTAATAAGTCCGCATTTCATAAATCATTTTTATTCTCCGCTTACATTGTTTTTCACAAGCGCCGTGTTCGTGCGCCCAACAGATATTTCTCCACGATCATAACGTACACAAAAAATCATTGCTCGCGACCATTCGGGATAATCATGATTTCTCAGGAGAAATATACTAATTTTTAGGTTACGGTAAGTAGTTCGTTTGTGAAATTCTTAGTTGCGCCTTAAAAACAACGATAAAAAATAACTAAAATTGTTTGAATCCAATTGTTTTCTCTGCACGTATCACAGAGAAGGAAAAAAATGTAGATAGCACAGTGGGTCTTTGCGCCCCAATCTATCGAGAAGTTTAATTCATCAGGGAGGACGATATGCGTTTAAAAACCACGATTGCAACGATAGCTGGCTTGCTTATTTCCAGCGGTGCGTACGCTGACACCGGGAAGCTCTTACTTACGGGTGGCGTTACCTCCATCGATGGCGCTGCGGGTGGTGGGCTGACGCCTTGGGCAGTTATTGGTAGCAATGCCACTGCCGATCAGATTGGGGGAACGGTACATTTTTCCCGCGCTAAGGTGAATGACTATTCTTTGAATACCTATGGCGCGTCGGTCGGCATTATGGACCGGGTAGAACTAAGTTTGGCACGCCAGGATTTCGACGCTTCGCCAGTGGTGGGTGTGAATGGCCTGGGCTTTAATGTTAGCAATAGCCAGCACATTAAGATGGACATTCTGGGTGTAAAAGTGAAGGTTGCCGGGGACGCGATTCTGGATAGCGATACATTGATGCCGCAAATTGCGGTCGGCGTCGAATTCAAAAAAACCGATGCAGGGTCATTTTCCCCTGTCATCGCGGCGTTAGGTGCGAAGGACACCGGTGTGGATTTCTATGTCAGTGCCACCAAACTATTTCTTGCGCAAAGTATCCTGGTCAACGCGACGTTGCGTGCTACAAGGGCTAATCAAAACGGTTTGTTAGGTTTTGGCGCTGCAGCCGGTGAAAATAACTACAAATTCGAACCTGAATTTTCAGTCGCTTATTTGGTTACCAAAAATGTGGTGATTGGTGCTGAATATCGCTTCAAGCCAAATAACCTTGAGCGCGTCGGTAACACCTTGCCATTGCCACGAAATGGTTTGCGCGAAGAAGACTGGAAAGATGTCTTCATTGCCTATGCCCCGATGAAGAATATCTCGTTTACGCTGGCCTACGTGGACTTAGGTCATATTGCTCCGGTGCTGGTTAAAAACCGGAAGCAAACCGGCGTCTTCCTTTCTTCACAGATCGCATTTTAAATATTCGAGGTGTAAACATGAAAAAATATTTCTGCACTATATTATTCTCAGTCGCCAGCGTGATGTCGGCAAATCTGCTGGCTCAAAATACGCCTTTAATGCCACCTGCGTCAGTGGAAGTATATAAAGAATTTGGCGAGAAACCGGGTCTTATTAAATTGATGGACGACTTTATGATCCGGTTGGTCGCCAATCCTGTAACAGGCCCGTCGTTTGCGCCCGCCAATCAGGTTCGTATTAAGGCGGAACTGGTTGAGCAGTTTTGCCAACTCTTGAGTGGTCCATGTACTTATCAAGGCATGAGCATGAAGACTGCGCATGCCAGCCTGCATATCAATAAGCCACAGTTCAATGCACTGGTAGAAGAGCTGCAAAAATCGATGGACGCAATGAATATTCCGTTCAGAGCACAGAATCAATTGTTAGCGCAGCTTGCGCCGATGTATCGGGATGTTATTACGGTTAAGTAAACATTTTTTGCGGTGATACATATCTTAAGATCGCCGTAAATTTTTTTCGGTTATATGGCGAATAGAAAATGCTCCTTTGGTTTTAAAGGGGCATTTTTTTTTAAATATTTATTTTTTTAGTGTGTGGCAGGACGTTGAATGATGACGTCGAAGTGGTAGCGATAGCCCTGCAGTTAAGTCAGCACATCTGCCCAAATATTCAGTGCCCAATATTGCGCATCCGTGTATTCCTGGGCTGAAGGATGAGCCGACGTGCCTCCTCCCGGCGCGGCCTTCATTATCTTTTCTGCCGCGTCATATCTGTACACCGTGGTGACATGCATCGCAGTTTTATTGTCGGCGTAGCTATAGCACGTGTTGCCAAAAACAGGAGACGGATCCGGTGCCTCATCCGACAGCATAAACGCCAGTGCATTGGCGCATACTTTCGCCTGAGATGTGGCGATGTGCGCGGATTTTGGCAGGCCGGAATCGACGCCATCGCCGATGATGTGAATGTTCGGGAACACTTTTGATTCATAGGTACGAAAATCCACCTCACACCAACGCTTGTCGACATTTGCCAGACCGGTATTCACGCATAAATCGCTGGCGCGTTGCGGCGGGATCACGTTCAGGACGTCCGACTTTACGGTGTCGAAATCTGTTTTAACCGTGCGCGTTGATACATCGATTTCTTTCAGGCTGCTGCTGGGAAAATATTCAATGAGGCCCGGATATAAATCTGCCCAGACGCGTTCAAATAACGGTCTTTTAGAAGTGATCGCAGGATTGGCATCCAGAATCAGAACCTTCGATTTAGGCTTATGATTTTTAAGATAGAAAGCTACCTGGCAGGCACGCTCATAGGGGCCCGGCGGACAGCGATACGGTTGTGCCGGAATCGTCAACGCAAATACGCCGCCATCCGGCATCGCCCGTAATTGATCAAATAGATTTTGGGTTTGTGGTCCGGCCTTCCATGCATGGGGAATTTTTTGCTGGGCTGCCAGATTGTTCAGCGCAGGAAGCCGGTCGTACATAAAATCGATGCCGGTTGCGACGATCAGCTTATCGTAAGAAAGCTTACCTTTAGAAAGACGGATTTCGGACTTATCCGGATCAATGGCAATAACCTTGTCCTTGATCCATTTGATACCGTGATTCTGCTTCAATAAATCGTAGGGAAGAGTGATATCGCTAAGGGTCTTTTCGCCGCCCAAAACCAGATTACTAACAGGGCATGATACAAAGTCGGCGTTGGGTTCAATGACAATGACTTCAATTTTTCCATGCCCCCACATCCTCAGATATTTGGCTGCAGTTGCACCACCGTAACCTGCACCGATGACGATAACACGGCCCAGTTTTTCTTTCTTTGCAAGCGCAGGTGCTGACATGGAAACCCACATCGCACCGCCTGCACCATATTTTAAAATGTCCCGACGATCCATTTTATTTTCCCCGCATGGTTTGAGAGCGCGCTTTTAAAGAATGCTCCTGTGCGTGAGGATACGCCCTCGGCTGCTCGGCAAAATACTGTCCAAGCTGAAGTATTTCTTCTGCTGTTAATCCTCTTACGTTTTGTGGCATTACCTCGGTCGAGTCGGTTTGCTTTTGATACTCGTGCATGCGCTTGACGAAGTAACCCGCATCCAGTCCCGCCAGCACGGGCGTTCCACCGAGGCTCAATCCATTGGTTCCGTGGCAGGCAGCACAAGATCCGGCAAGGGTCATGATATGCGGGTTATCTGCCGCGGCGTAAGCAGTTGTAAACAACGGTATCAACGCAAACAATACGAGCAGCTTTTTTTTGAGCATGGTTTTTATATTTGATGTCGACAGGTGTGTATGATCATTACAACGATGCGTTTCTCTGCTGGGAGGAAGGTGCTGGCAGACTAAGATAGCGAGTTGGTGTACAACGGCAGTGCAGCATTAAAGAATAAAAACGGCGTAAAGACGGTAAATAAGCTAAACACAAATTCTTTTGCATCTTTATTCCCATTCCAGTACCGGATAAATAAAGTTCACGTTACGAGGATTAACTACATCGAACAGCACCCAGTGAGGTTTTTCGTTATTGGCCGCTGACGCCATGCTGTGCGTCATGTCTTCACCTTTTTTAATACTGTTTCTGACATCTCTCAATAGCGTTTCAAGATAACGACGTTCGTCGTCGAACGCCGCGTTTTTGTTTTTTGTCACGGGACCGTGGCCCGGAATCGTCAGGTCTGCCGGGATGCTCTTTAGCGGCGCGATGATACTTAACCAGCCTTTTATATCGCCATCAATGGACGGCGTACGCTCAACGAACAGCAAATCGCCAGTCCACAGCGTTTTGGTGTTTTCATCGAATACGGTCAGGTCTGTATTGGTATGCGCGGTGGGCCACGCCTTCAATGTAAGTATGCGACCGCCCAGGTTGATCTTCCGGGAGGTGTTGACTGTCTCACCGGGCACGATCACTTCGCTATTTTCAGCTGCCTGACCCAGCTCGTTTTTGAGGTTGCGCAAATAGGCATCCTTACGCAATGCCATGGCGCCGGGCAATTTTTCATGACCGATAAAAATGGGATGTTCAACCGGATCGTGATCAAACGCGGCGTTGCCGAAGATATGGTCCGGGTGCACATGCGTGTTAATCACATAGCGTATGGGCAGACCGGTGACTAAGCGCACCGCCTGTTTTAAGGCCATGCCTACTTTGTAAGAACCCCCGGTATCGATGACTGCGACGGCATCGGTGCCGACCACGAACCCAATGTTAGCGATATCTCCATGATAGTTCTCGTTAAAGTCTTCGTGCACGCCCTGATGAACATAGACCCCGTGCGCTACCTCTTTAACCGATAGTGGTGCAGCGTTTGCACTGAAACAGGCTGAGAAAAGCATGAAAGTTAGTGCAATAGTCACGACCGTTACTATTGGCGCGCTGTTAAAACGCTGCATCAATTCAGCCTTCCTTAACATCGATTGATGAAGTGAAGGTATGGCCTTCGTTATCTTTGATCATCAGTTCCAGCTTGCCCGGTTTGTCAGGAATAAATCCAAACTGAAAATTCGGATCTTCGCTGACGCCGATATAGGTATCGGCGTGCATAACGGGTTTTCCATTATAGGTTGCTTCGATTTTATCAATAAAAAAAGCGGGCCGAAAAGCCTGCGTGTTCAGGTCTCTCTGCAATCCGGTAAACATTGGGTGTTTAATTAGGAGTTTCACATGACTGAGCGACCCCATTTTTACAGGATTTTCTACTGCCACGCGCATTTTACCGGCAGCGGCTTTGGCCGCCGCTTCGTCGCCCTCAACGCTACCGCCGCATCCTCCTTGGGCGCGAATGGGGATTGCGTTGATATACATACGCCCATCGTTTGCTTCCGCGATTACATGCACTAATGAATCGCTTTCCAGACGAATGCGGGTAGAGATTTCTGCTTTTCCGTTAATGGGATTGAAGTAGAAAATCGCGGCAAGCGGGACGGGGTTTTCATCTACAATAACGGTCACCGATTTGATATATTTTTTAGCCTCCATCGGATAATCCACGCTAAATGCAAATGGCACCTGCGCGCCGCTATCGGCCCGACGGGGTGCGGTCAACTTTATGAACGGGCCCGGTTCTAGTTTTTTCCCCTGATAATAAGTGCTTTGCAGCGTACCCCAGGCTTTATCCGTTATCTCAGCGAACGCACTAATCGACGATGTCAAAATTAATCCCGTCATCAGTATGGTGAAATACCGCAAGAGGGAATTTTTCATGTGTTATGCCGGGGGTAAATAATTTGGTGGAGGTAGAAAATTGCAGAGAGGTTCGCGGTTTTTTGACCTGCATTACGAAGGGATTGTGAAAGGTTTTGTGAATTCTGCTGTGTTAGCAGTAGCCGTCCATCAAAGGAGAGCCGCATGCGAGGATAATGCAGAGAGCAAAGGGGCGATGACATGCGGCTTTCCAGTCAATAGATCGGCCAGCTGAAGCCGGGCGATGTTTTAACGCATTAAAGCGCTGCGTATTTCGTCCCAGCGCAAGCGGCACATGCGTGTCTCAGGGGAATAGTTGTAAAATTTTTGCCCCACTTGTTACTTAGTATGTTCTTATTTATTTGAAGCGACAAGCGCAAACGGCCCGTCTATCTATAAGACTTTCTTATGCATGGGCATTCCATTTCTCCAGCGCACAATAATAAATCCTCATATTGGTCCCCCTGAGTTGATGGAGATGCGCGTTAGTTTTTGGTCGATAGTGCTTATGTAAAATTTTGCATATAGATGCAAATAGATACGTTAATAGATCCAATTAGTGACCAATGACGAGGGGCCTGGGGACCTGTCGCTCGCCCCACGTCAGATAACACCACTTCTATAAATTTAGGTGTAAAAAACTACGATAAACTATGTTACCTACCGGATTAAAAGGATTTGAAATAATGTTGAAAATAGCAACGTGGAACGTTAACTCGCTGAAAGTTCGCCTGCCTCAGGTATTGCAATGGTTGGCCGATAATCCAGTTGACGTGCTGGCGGTTCAGGAAACCAAAATGACGGATGATAAATTTCCTCAGGCCGAAATCGAAGCCGCAGGTTTTCACGTGGTATTTAGCGGTCAAAAAACCTATAACGGTGTGGCAATTATCGCGCGCCATCCTATAGAGGACGTCGTAAAAAATAATCCGCTATTTCTTGACGAGCAGCAGCGCTTGCTCACCGCGACGGTCGCTGGCATCCGCATCGTGTGTGCCTATATTCCGAATGGGCAATCGTTAGAGTCCGATAAGTATCAGTACAAGTTGAAGTGGCTGGACGCACTGCATGACTATCTTGATAGCGAACGCAAGTTGCATACCAATCTGGCGTTGTTGGGTGATTACAATATTGCGCCCGAAGATCGTGATGTCTATGATCCTGCGGCATGGATAGGCGAGAATCTGGTATCGCCACCGGAGCGCGCAGCGTTCGTCCGCTTACAGCATCTGGAGTTGATTGACGCGTTTCGTTTATTTGATCAGGCCGAAAAATTATATAGCTGGTGGGATTATCGCCGTATGGGATTTCGTTTAAACCGCGGTATGCGTATTGATCACATTTTGCTGTCGCCACCTTTGGCCGCCCGATGCACCGCCTGTGTTATCGATAAGGTGCCGCGCAAATGGGAGCAACCATCGGACCATGCGCCGGTAATTGCGACGCTAAGCGCCTAAAAAGCTATTTATGACCTTGCCGCGCCGACGTGTTTCAATGCGTGTGGCGCTCAAAATCCTCATGGCCAAAAGACCTCTGCGGTTTCCTGGCATCATTTAGCGCTGGCCGAAGTTAACGCGGCTTAGATCGTAAAGGGGTTTTAAACTACAGCAACCGGAGCGCCCGCGAGCGAGCATATTTTTGGTGAAAAAAATGCGACCGAAAGGTCGCTTTTTTTAATCGATTGAACGCCGTACTTTAGCCGTTCAATGTCAGCAAGAGGGTGCAACCAGTCTTATATAGTTGAAAAGCTTAACTAGCCCACATGACAGCGGACTATTATTGGCGCTTCTTTTCTTCTTTCTTTACTTTTTTGTCCGCCTTCTTTTCTTTCATCGTTTTGGCGGGCTCTTTCTTTACCGCCTTTTTTGAATCCTGATTCTTACTCATAATTTGCTCCATCGGTAAATATCGATACACCATCATTGATTAACTATCGCAGTAATTGGTATCGTTGCATGATGATAAGCCTTTGTATGCCATTTGTGAGGGGTTAGATGCATTAACTGCCCTATTTGCCTAATAAAGCCGTGCTTTGGACTAGGTTTATGATAATTGACGCCGCTTTAGTCTGCTGCGGGATTTTTAATTTGATAAAAACCGAGGTGAAGTACCAAGCCAGACATCAGGTAAATCAAAGCGTCGGATGAGTAGATTGATGACGCGGTTCAACTCCGCTCTTCTACCATTCGGCTATTTTAAAACTACTTAGATGCCGGGGGCTAAGCAAAAAAGGAAAAAGCACGATCAAATCGTGCCAAAATAAGCAGATTGATCGACGCTTTAATCATTACAATAAGCATATGGAATGATTAAATGGGACATCTTAGACGCCCCATTATGCTGACCAGAACAGAGTGTGATCCAGACGTCACGCCATAAAATAATTAAACGGAGCTAACGATGACAAAAACAGCCATAGCCGACGCGGCGCAACAAAAAGATTTCGAGGAGACGACATACACAAAGGTAACCTGGCGATTGATACCATTCCTGTTCATCTGTTATGTCTTCGCTTATCTGGATCGCGTGAATGTCGGCTTTGCCAAGTTACAAATGCTGTCAGACCTGAAATTTAGTGAAACGGTGTATGGATTGGGTGCCGGTATCTTTTTTATTGGTTATTTTATTTTTGAAGTGCCGAGTAATATTGCCTTGCATCGTTTCGGGGCGCGCAAATGGATCGCCCGGATCATGGTGACTTGGGGCGTCGTCGCAGCGGCGATGGTGTTCGTTAAGACTCCGGCAGTTTTTTACTTCTTGCGCTTCCTGTTGGGTGTCGCTGAAGCAGGATTCTTCCCTGGCATTATCTTGTATCTTACTTATTGGTACCCAGCCGCGCGCCGTGCCAAAATTATCGCCCTTTTTATGACCGGAATTCCTATTGCCGGGGTTGTCGGTGGACCTCTTTCCGGCTGGATTTTGAATCGATTCGACAAAGTTAATGGTCTTCCTGGCTGGCAATGGCTGTTTTTATTGGAGGCAATTCCTTCAATTTTGACGGGTATAGCCGTCTACTTTTATCTTGACGATAAAGTCAGTACTTCCCATTGGTTGACGCCCGCCCAGAAAAGCTTGCTGGAAAAAAATATCGCAGGCGATAGTGGCAATCTGGAAGTGCACAGCGCTTTCGGTGCGTTCAAAACCAAACGAGTCTGGGTCTTGTGCGCAGGCTATTTTGGTATTGTAATGGGGCTTTACGGTGTCAGCTTTTGGTTGCCAACCCTGATCAAGGCATCCGGTGTTACCGATGCGCTGGATGTGGGCCTGCTGACAATGATTCCGTATGGCGCCGCTGCAATAGCGATGGTATTGGTTGGTCGCAGTTCTGACCGGATGAAGGAGCGCCGCTGGCACGTGGCAATACCCGCTGTCATTGGTGCAATAGCGTTAGTCGTGAGCACGTTTTACTCGAATAACACTGCTTTGGCGGTCATCACGCTGACTTTTGCGACGGTAGGAATTTTATCCGCACTGTGCCAGTTCTGGTCTGTACCTACGGCATTTTTGGGTGGTGTTGCAGCCGCGGCAGGGATAGCATTAATTAATTCGGTGGGTAATCTGGCTGGTTTCGTCAGCCCTTATATGGTTGGCTGGATTAAGGATGCAACCAAGAGCACGGATCTCGGTTTGTACTGTATTGCGGTCTCGCTGGTGGTTTCTGCGTTAATTATGTTGTCGATGCCCAAGGGTGTGGTTAACAGGTAGGTCAATAACAGGTAGGTCAGCAGAAATTAGGCGGTAACGGAGTAGAAATTAAAGGCTGTTAAGTCGATATTTTATAGTGGTGGCGGCGTGCATTGCACGTCGCCACTTTTGTTTTGCTGATGCGTCTTTTGCGCTAGCCTAGCTTATTTCCAAAGCGAACATTTCGATTCTGCTTTGGTCGTGAAAGCCTGATCGCCCGGAATCGTCTGTATCACTTTGTAGTAGTCCCATGGATATTTCGACTCTGCTGGCGTTTTGACCTGCATCAGATACATGTCATGCACCATGCTCCCATCTTGACGGATCGTTCCATTTTTGGCGAAGAAGTCATTGACTTTTGTTTTCCTCATTTGCGCCAATACTTTATCACCGTCGTCGGTCCCTGCTGCTTTGACGGCATCCAGATAAAACGTGGTGGCCGAATAGTCTGCGGCATGCAGACTTGACGGTTCTTTCTTCTGCTTGGCAAAGAATTTTTTCGCCCAGGCACGACTTTCAGGATTTTGATCCCAGTACCATCCGTCCGTCAGATACATGCCTTGGGTTAATTGAAGACCCAGTGAATGGACATCGTTAATGAACATCAGCAATCCTGCCAGTTTCATCGTTTTGGTGACACCGAATTCGTTTGCAGCCTTGATCGAATTAATGGTGTCGCCACCGGCGTTTGCCAGCCCCAGGATTTGCGCTTTGGATGCTTGTGCCTGCAACATGAACGATGAAAAATCGGACGCTGATAACGGGTGTTTTACTTCACCTAAAACGGTACCGCCATTGGCTTTGACGACGGCAGAGGTATCTTTTTCCAGTGATGCACCGAACGCATAATCAGCGGTCAGGAAATACCATGATTTGCCGCCTTGCTTGACCAGTGCCGAACCAGTGCCTTTAGCCAGTGCTACGGTGTCGTAGGCATAGTGAATGGTGTAGGGTGTGCAGTCTTCATTGGTCAGACGGGCCGTGCCGCCACCGATGGAGATGAACGGCTTTTTCTTTTCTGCCGCAACTTTTGCCATCGCCAGATTCGTTGCTGAGTTGGTGCCGCCGATGAGCATATCGACGCCTTGCTGATCAAACCATTCGCGCGCTTTAGTAGCGGCGATATCGGCCTTATTCTGGTGATCTGCGAATACAAATTCTATTTTTTTGCCGTTCAGCGTGCCACCAAAATCGGCGATCGCCATACGGATTGCCTCTACACCACCTGGACCGTCAATGTCGGCATACACGCCAGACAAGTCGGTAATGAACCCGATCTTTACGACATCGCCGGAAATCTGCGCGGACGCTGGACTCATCATTCCAGCGGCGGTCAAGGTGAGAAAAGTTGCCGCTAAGATTTTTAATTTTGGTTTGATATTCATGTCTTCTCCATTAATTGCGAAACAACGATTACAGCCGATAAAATTCGGGCTGTTTAATCTTATTTTTATACGCCGGGCTAGTGTGCAACAACGACAGGTGCGTCGTCAACTTTGTTATTGCGGGATGAAGCGGGTGTCCGTCTTACGCCACAGTAATCTCTGCGGGTTCTATAAACCGCTACATAAATGACCGCCATCCACGACGATCTCAGAGCCAGTCATGTATTTTCCTGCATCTGAAGCCAGCAATAATAACGCACCATCCAGACTGGAATATTCGCCAAAGGTGCGCGAAGGTATGCGCGATTTAAGCTGATCCCCTGCCGGACTAAGCAGAAATTCTTGATTCAGTTCGGTGATGATATAGCCTGGTGCAATTGCATTAACCCGAATAGCGTGGCGCGCCAGTTCTAGCGCCATTGAACGGGTAAGGTGACTTAAGCCTGCCTTGGCCGCGCAATAGGGGCCGAGACCGCCCGCGACCCGATCTGCAAGAATGGAGGTGACGTTAATGATGCTGCCCCCGCGGCCAGCGCCGACCATTCGTATGGCGGCTTCCTGTGACAGAATCCAGGCCCCTTTCAGATTGGTATCAAGTATGGCGTCCCAGTCCTCATCGTTGTACTTAAGGACGTTTTTGGTATTGCTGACGCCGGCGTTGTTGACCACGATATCGAGCTGGCCGCAAGCATCAAGCGTAGCGTCAAGACAGGCTTGAACCGACAGGCGACGCGTGACGTCGACGGCGATCGCGCGTGCCTTACCGCCACTGGCTTGAATGTCAGCGACCAGTGCATGCAGCAGGTCGATGCGGCGAGCCGTAACGATTACCTCTGCACCGGCCGCAGCAAGGGTTATCGCAAAATGTCTGCCAATGCCACTGGATGCGCCGCTTACCAATGCGACACGGCCACTCAGATCGAAAATACCGGCTACGGATTTAATCGCTTGGTCGGGCATTTAAAGCTCCTGTCCGCGGGCCATGATTTTTCTGGCGAGGCTCATCCGATGCACTTCGCTTGGGCCGTCGTAGATGCGGAAGGCGCGCACATCGCGGAAAATTCTCTCCACAATTGTTTCGCTAGTGACGCCTTGCCCGCCCAGGATTTGGACGCAACGATCGACTACTCGCCAGATGGCTTCCGAGCTGACTACTTTGGTCATGCTTGACTCTACGTTGCCTTTGCCGCCGCGGTCCAGTACGTCAGCACAATGCCAGATCGCCAGGCGTGTTGTATGCAGGTCCATCTCGTTGTCGGCCAGCATGAATCCCACGCCTTGATGATCGCCCAGTGCTTTGCCGAAGGATTGCCGCTTGCGTGCATAGTCGCAGGCCACATCGTGTGCGCGTCGTGCTGCGCCTAGCCAGCGCATGCAGTGGGTTAGCCGGGCCGGTGCCAAACGGATTTGCGCATAGCGAAATCCCTTGCCAATTTCTCCCAATACATCTGTCGCAGGGATCCGCAGATTTTCGAACCGGAGCACCTGATGACCGCCCGCAAAACAGCTGTCAAGCGAATCCATCGGGCGTTCAACTATAAATCCAGCGCGGTCGGTGTCGGTTAAAAACATGGTGGCCGAACCATCTTCCATCTTGGCCATGATGATGGCATAGCTAGCACCGTCGGCGCCGGTGATAAACCATTTTCGCCCATTAATAACATAGTCGTCACCGTCTCGCACAGCTGTTGTAGCAAGCATCTGAGGGTCGGAGCCAGCACCATCAGGCTCACTCATGGCGAAGCAGGATCGTGTCAGACCCTGCACCATCGGGGCCAGCCAGCGTGCTTTTTGCGCCTCCGTTGCGACGACTTCCATCAGGTGCACATTGCCTTCGTCGGGCGCGTGGATATTTAATGCGACCGGGCCCAATGGCGAATAGCCAGCTTCCTCAAAGACAATGGCTTTGGCGATATGTGAAAGGCCTAAACCACCCATCGCGATCGAGGCATGCGGCGTAAGCAAACCATGCGGACGGGCTTTTTCAATCAGCGCCTGGCGCAGTTCTGCACTTGGCCCGTGCGGCGATTGACGCGTATCGTGTTCCATTGGAATAATTTCATCGGCGATGAAACGTCGGGTCTTAATCTGCAATGCCTGCAGATCATCGGGAATGCTAAAGTCCATCGGATTAATCCTTAAAAAGGTACTAACAAAGGCCGCGATTTTTCAAATAGAGCGTCACGCGGGCGGCGCTAAGAACGGTTTACACGGGGGGAAATCGCACGCGGATTTGAGATCGCCAATTTGCTTTGGGTGATCGTTGTCAGTGCCGCCAGCAATGCGTTCTGCATCGCACCGGCGCTGTCATAATCCCCATTGCGGATGGCAACGCATAGGGCACGTTGATCATTGGCAGAATCCTTGGATGCAGGGTTGGGGATTTTTGCATCGCTCAGAAGCTGACGCAGAAGCACTTGTTCTAACTGAACGGCCTCTGGACCCAGCTTCAGCTCGCGGCTTGCGATCTGCATCGCATTGGCAATCATGCGCGCCTCATAGCGCAGCGAATCCGGCAACGACGGCAGGATATGCTGGAGCAACGCCGCGCGCGCGGTGGTCAAAAGCTCGTGTGCATCTACTTGCGCATTTATTTGCTTATTCATTGCCGCCTCTGGTCAAAGATAAAATTTCATATTCCAGCTCCGGTAACATGCGTCCGGTCAGCGCCAGTTCTAGCGATGTTTGTTGTCCCGAGAGGTGTCTGTCGGCTTGTTGCAGAGCGATAATCGCCCAGCGCAAATGCGCCATCACTTGCCAAAAAATCAGATCGTCGCGGGTAATGGTCAGGTCGGAAACGCTGGCATAACCACGTAAAAAATCGTCAATGTCGCCTATGCCACCAGCCTCGCGTTGCGGTGCTGCAAAACGCCAGCAGCGCGCGGCAAACCAGCCAATGTCCTCATGCGGATCACCCCATCCTGTAAATTCCCAATCCAGCAAGCCGCTCAATTTACCCTCATGCACCATGTAATTACCAGTGCGGTAATCGCGATGGAGTAAGCACACCGGCGCTGCTGCGGGGCTATTGCGCTCGCACCAGCGTAGGCCCCACTCCAATACTGGCGCAGACGCATTCAATGTATCGAGATAACCGCGATAGGCCGCAACGCTGGCGAGTGCAGGGTGGGCAACGGGCGGAGGTAAAAATGCAAGGTCGGCGTTGGGTGGATGTATCGTGTGTAACCGCGCCATGTTGGCCCCAAGCTCCGCGGCTAGTGCGGGGCGGTCTGGAACAAGGGCGTCATCGCCGGTAACGCGATGACCAGCGGCGACGCCGGAGACACATTCCATCAGAAAAAAATCGCGGCCTATGATTGATTTATCCTCGCAGCACCACAGTACTTTCGGTGCTTTAACGCCAGCCTGATGAGCCACACGCAGCACCGCGAATTCTTGTGCTCTGCTAAGACTAACCGGCACGCTTGAGAGGGCATCGGTGCGCAACACCCAGCGCTGGGTACCGTCATAAGGGCCGCCGATAATCTCCACCACCAATAACCAATTTTCCTGAATCGCACCGCCCGACAGGCGTTCGAGTTGTTGGATGTTGAGATCGGTTGCCGCGGTAATCGACTGAATATAAATTTTTAGCGGACCGCGTGCTTCATTAATTTCTCCGCAGAAGGTCGGCGATTTGTGCCCTTCTACAAGCGGTTGGTTGCTGAGTGTCATGTTTTAAATGCTTTCCTATAGGGAAACGGTAGGGATGCCACGCATGCCCTCAGAAGTTTTTGCTTAACTAACCGCCAAGTGCTCTTAATAATGCAACTAAAGCAATCGGCATGCCAGACATCTCTAGGAGGCTGCGCTCCCATTAAAATAGCGCAGCAGTTCGGGCATTGGCGTCTAAGGCTGGATCGATCGGCGCGTTTCCTTCCCCAAATTTTTGCGTTTTTTGAATTTTCTTCTTGGGGTGACGTATTAATCCTTTATAAGTAATTTTATTGTCAAAATTGATTTTTAATAAGTATAGGCCCTTGCTGTTCGATGTTTAAGGAATTACGCGTGTCATATTGAGTGTGTCAGATTTGAAAGTATTGTTTCAATTTTGCTATAAAATGCACCATACTGAAATTTAGGGACTATTTGGTCCAGCTAATGTGTCCGTTGCTCTATGAGATCCCATGCCTAAATCTTTATTCCCTACGGTCGCGCCGAGTCTGTCATCGCCGAGCCCACAGGTCGTCGTGCTCATTAGTCATCTACGCAAGCCGGACAAAACAAGTCATCTGGCACAAGTGGTCAATAAGGTGATTGCAGGATACGGTGCAGAGGCCCGTATGCGGGTGATTGATACCGCTTTGTCGGAGGCTTTATCGGTTGCGCGCGAGCTTGAGCAGAGCAACGGCGTGGATGTATTTATTTGCGCCAGTGCAACAGCAGGGTATTTGCGCAAGCGTTTATCGCGTCCAGTCGTTTCGATGCGGGTTGGCGGCCCGGATTTGCTGCGGACGCTGGATCAGGCACGCGTAATTTCAACGGATGTCGCGATTCTTAGCTATCGAAAAATAAATGAAGACCTGGCCCAAATGGGCCCTTTGTTTACGGTGCAAATCCGGCAGGAAAGTTATACGACGCTGGAGGAGGCCCGCCGTATCGTTCAGCGTCTGGCCTGCGACGGTTATAAAGTAATGATCGGCTCTTCGACGGCCGTGGAGCTGGCCGAAGAGGAGGGCATGACCGGGATTTTGTCGTTGACCACGGAGGCGGTACGCAAGGCGTTTGATGATGCGCTGGCGATCTGCCGTAGCCAAAAGATAGAAGTCGCTAAAAGCCAGCGCCTCAACGCTGTATTGCAGCATCTGACCGATGGCGTCATTGCCGTTGACAGCAAGGGCGATGTCCAATCGATCAATCCGTCGATGCTACGACTGCTGGATATTCCACTGGAGTGGGCGAGGGGGCGTTCGATTAGCACAATTGCGCCCGGGCTGGATATCGCTGACGTTTTGCGCACCGGAATAAGTGAAGAAAATCGCGTGATCTTGATTGGCAATCAATTTACCGACGGTAAGTTGAGGGGCAAGCTCAACAGTGACAGGGGCGACCAGACAAATAACCGGGCGACCGATTCTGGCCCCAATCAAAGTGCCAATCAAAGTGCCAATCAAAGCGGCAATCAAAGCGGCAATCAAAGCACCAACCAACGCACCAGCCGTACGGTGATCGCTAGCATCATGCCGATTCATGAGGACGGCGTACTCACCGGTGCAGTATTGACCTGTCAGGAAATGACAGCGGTACAACGCGCCGACCGTCGCATTCGCTCAGTGACCCGCCCTAGTCAATTTACAGCCCGTTATCAGTTGGAGCAGATTAATGGGGATTGCCCAAAAATTCGTGAGGTGGTGCGTCTGGCGCAACGCTATGCATCCACTGATTCCACCATTCTGGTCACAGGCGAGAGTGGTACCGGCAAGGAGCTTTTGGCGCAAGGTATTCACAACGCCAGCAGTCGTCATCGTGGACCCTTTGTGCCGATTAACTGCGCCGGATTTCCTGAAACGCTGATAGAAAGCGAGTTGTTCGGCTACGAGGAGGGCGCATTCACCGGATCGCGTAAAGGGGGAAAGCCGGGGCTCTTTGAGGCCGCCCACACTGGCACGGTATTTTTGGATGAAATCGGCGATATGCCGGTATTTTTGCAAACCCGTTTGCTGCGCGTACTGCAAGAGCGGGAGGTGTTGCGCCTCGGTGCGGTTGAACCGACTCCTATCGACATACGGATCGTTGCGGCGACCCATTGCGACCTGCGTCAGAGAATTGAGGAGGGAAGGTTTCGGGAAGATTTATTTTACAGGCTGAATATTTTGCGGATAGAGGTCCCGTCGTTGCGTGAGAGAAAAGCCGATATCCCGGTGATCGCGCGCAGAATTTTGGAGCAGATCATCGCGCGCACCGGGCGTGCCGTGCAAAGTGATCATTTGCTGAATGCGCTATCGCCTTATCTGGAAAAATATCATTGGCCGGGCAATATTCGCGAGCTTGAAAATATCATAGAAAGAGCCGTATTATCGGTGGGTGATATCGCCGCCCCGCATGATGTGGATCAACGCTGGTTACGTAGTCTCGTACCTGAATTTTTTGAAATATCCTCTCGTGAGCGGCAGGACCGGGTGGAGCTAGTATCTCCCGGGCAAGGGCCTGACTTGCGCGCAATGGGCAAGGCCGCAGAAATAAGTCACATCAAACAAGTGCTGGATGCGTGCGGCGGTAATCTTGAAAAAGCCGCGCGCGAACTTGGCATCAGTCGGTCCACGCTATGGCGACGCCTGCGATCGGGCCGTGCGGTTGTTGGAGCCTGAGCATCGTTAGCCAACCTGGCACGCGTGTTGTTAAAAGTAATAAATGCATGTTGAAGCATCGTCGTAAAGCATCCTTGTGAAACATCGAATAGCGCGGCTTAAAAAATGAGCGATGTGTCGGATGAAATGTAGAATTAAGCTTCAATTGATTTTCAACCGAAAAAAATAAATAATAGGAGAATGTCGTGCGCGCAATTAACCAAGCCGATTTACCCAAGACCCGTGCCAATTATGTTCCACTTTCTCCTGTGCAATTTCTGGAGCGCAGCGCGCTAATCTATCCCGATAAAATTGCAATCCGCTACGACGCGGTGGTCTATACCTATCGCGAGTTTGAGGCCCGATGCAGACGCCTGGCGTCGGCGTTATCTGAACGCGGCATCGGACGCGGCGATACGGTCGCGGTGCTTGCCCCCAATGTGCCTGCAATGCTGGAGGCGCATTACGGCATCCCCGCGCTGGGCGCCATTCTGAACCCATTGAATTATCGACTTGATGCGCCAACAATTGCCTATTGCCTGAATTATGGCGAGGCAAAAGCGCTGATCGTCGACGTGGAGTTTTTGCCGCTGCTTACGGACGTTTTACCATTGCTTGAGCACGATATTTTACTCATCACAATTGAGGATACATGCGTGGAATCGGCGGTAAATTTTGCAGATGTAGAAAGACATGCGCATATCTATTACGAAGAATTATTGTCCGAAGGCGACCCTGAATATCTTTGGGCAGGTCCGGATGATGAGTGGGATTCGCTCTCCTTATTATTTACCTCCGGTACGACCGGCGACCCCAAAGGGGTTTTGTATCATCATCGCGGTGCTTATCTCAACGCGCTCGGCAGTGCGCTGGCTTTTGGTCTGCTGCCGTCCAGTGTTTACCTTTGGACCTTGCCCATGTTTCATTGCAACGGCTGGACCTACACTTGGGCAGTAACCGCTGCTGGCGGCACACATGTTTGTTTACGGCGGGTCGAGCCAGCCCGCATTTTCAGGATAATTCAAGAGCATGTAGTCACGCATTTGTGCGGCGCGCCGATAGTATTGAGTATGCTGATTCATGCGCCGGAAGAGGTAAAAATTCAGTTTGATCATCCGGTGGAAATATTAACGGGTGGCGCCGCGCCACCGTCTACGGTGATTGATGCAACCGAAAAAATGGGATTCAAAGTGACGCATGCGTATGGTTTGACGGAATCGTACGGGCCGTCAATGATATGCGCCTGGCAGGACGAATGGGCCGGTTTGCCATTGATCGAAAGATCGCAGCGGATGGCTCGCCAAGGTGTGCCGATGCTCACCATGGCGTACGCGACGGTAGCAGATCCAGACACGCACTTTGCCGTACCCCAAGACGGCGTAACGATGGGCGAGCTGATGCTGCGCAGTAATACTTTGATGAAAGGTTATCTGAAAGATCAACCTGCTACCGATATGGCGTTTCGGGAAGGTTGGTTTCACACCGGCGATCTGGCGGTCTGGCATGCGGACAACTACGTTGAAATAAAGGACCGCTCCAAGGATATTATTATTTCAGGCGGTGAAAATATCTCATCGCTGGAAGTGGAGGAGTGCCTGTATCGTCATCCACAAGTCATGGAGGCTGCGGTGGTTGCCAGACCGGATGCAAAATGGGGAGAGACGCCCTGTGCTTTTGTGACACTTAAGCCCGATACGGCTGCGATAACTGAGGAGGAAATTATCGCTTGGTGTCAGCAGCATATTGCGCGGTATAAAGTGCCACGCTCGGTAGTGTTCGGACCGCTGGATAAAACCGCGACAGGAAAGATACAAAAATTTACTCTTAGGGAACGGGCAAAAAATTTATAATTTATTGCTTCGTTTTAATAGAATTATCCATCCCCATAGTAGCCACTGCTGCCACATGCAGAGGTGTTTTCCTCCGCGAATTTCACCCGAGATATTTTGTTGCCTTGGGTGAACTATTTATTTAATACATAATTATTTAGATAGTTTATGATCAGATTTTCAGGCCTTTACGAGTGGTATTAAATGTTTCGCCGGCTACCTATTTCATTAACGTTATCGGCGCGTTTCGTTTTAGTTTTTGGGATTTTTACTTCCACTTTGCTTTTTTTGGTGGTCTGTCAACAAGAACGCGGCGTTGAGCGACATAATTTCGAGCGCCACGCGCAATTGAGGATAGCCGTGGTTGAACCCGGCACGTCAGACGCTGTTAAGGCACTGCGCGTTGTGAATCAGTTATTTGTGATGAACAGGGCGGTAGCGCCCGAACAATCCCATGTTTTTACGCAACCCCTTCGGGAGCGTCATCCCTTCATTGAGCGACCACCATTTGAAGCGCGCATACATTTTGATACGGGTAGCATAACAATCGATGGAAGCTTGCCCGTCAAGCACATGCCTGCCGGTGTAAAAAAAAATTACCGCGTTCTCGAACATATTGAACCCATGCGCAGCATTGAGGGCGTCTTCATATTCAATGCAGCATCATTGCTGTATCAGAATGCTGCGGTTCAACACGCAGAAGACACGGGATTGCAATCTGCCACCACTCTTTTTCATTTCCTGAAAAAAGCGCTGAACCGCGCGGGTTTCATATCATGATGCCGCTTTCCACTCGTGGTACGGCGCGTGAAGCTGTCGATGCTGTCGCTCCGCGGTGCGTGGAAGTCGTGGGTTATACAGCCACCATGTTGCGCGCTGGCGGCGTGTTCGATAAGATATTTGCGCCATCACAAAAATTCGCGATTGAAGGTAAGTGGAACGTTGAGTATGAGTACAGCAGTGCTCTTACGTCTGGCGCTGGAGCAAGAAAATGTTGAACAAAAAAATTAAAGTTTTATTGGTTGATGATCATGCCGTGGTGCGTAATGGCGTGCGGTTAATGTTAAGCGGGGCAACCGATATAGTAGTCACTGGCGAGGCAGAAACGGCCGAGCAAGCTTCCAGGCTGGTGCGCAAGCAGGAGTTTGACGTGGCGTTGCTTGACATAGCGTTAGCCGGTCACAGTGGCCTGGATTTATTAAAGCGCTTGCGGGTTGAAAGGCCAAGCCTCGCGGTCTTGATTCTCTCCATGTATTCCGAAGAAGTGTATGCGGTAAGAGCGCTGAAACTCGGTGCAGCGGGTTACCTGACCAAGAGCAACTTTGCCACCACCATGATTGAAGCAATACGCAAGGCCGCCTCAGGAGGAAAATACCTTAGTCCGAAACTGGTAGAGCAACTTGCGAACATGATTGGTAGCGATAGGGTAATCCCGCATGAAGCGCTGTCAGACCGTGAACTGGAGGTTTTGAAATTGCTGGCGCTGGGCGAGAGTCTGGTCAACATCGCAAAAAAACTTCACCTGAGTCCCAAGACAGTGACGACACACCGTACTCACATTCTAGGAAAAATGGGCATGAGCAGCAACACGGCATTGGTACGGTATGCACTTGAAAACGGCCTGTTGATCTGACTTAAACGCCATCATCGTCCGGCTTGAGCAATCAGACCATTGCCACCTTACTGCACGAGCGCTCCTTCCTATCTCTGACAGCCAAAAATACCTGCGCCTGCAGGACAAACACGGTCGGCCACGTCAGGCAATCCCCTATATATAAAACATCAATCCCCGATGGCACGTTTGTCATTCATTGCGGATACTTATGAGCGTGGAATCGATTCCTGCTCGTGGCTTTCTAAGTTCGCGTATCAGGTGTCGTTAAATCTGCATTCACCGGAGAGCTAAATGATGTTACCTAACGGGCTGTACGCACGTGAAGAGCAGCAGATAACCATAATTGTCATAAAAAACGACACTTACGAAGTGTCAAACTAACGGAGATAGATAATGAAACGCATTGCATTAGTGACAGGTGGCATGGGCGGTTTGGGCGAAGCAGTGTGCATCAAACTGGCTGCATTGGGCTACCAGGTCGTCACGACCTACTCGCCGGGCAACACCATTTCGGTAAAATGGCTGGGATCAATGCGCGAGTTGGGTTTGAGCTTCCATGCATACCCGTGCGACGTCGCAGATTATGAATCCGCCAGCGCCTGCATTAAACAGGTACAAAAAGAGCTCGGCCCAGTAGATGTGTTGGTCAACAATGCGGGCATTACGCGCGATATGACTTTCAAGAAAATGGATAAAACTAACTGGGATGCCGTGATGCGCACCAATCTTGACTCGGTGTTCAATATGACTAAACCGGTTTGTGACGGCATGGTGGAGCGCGGTTGGGGACGGATCGTGAATATCTCTTCGGTGAATGGTCAAAAAGGTGCATTTGGGCAAACCAACTACGCGGCTGCAAAGGCGGGCATGCATGGTTTTACCAAGGCGTTGGCGTTAGAAGTGGCGCGCAAAGGCGTGACTGTTAACACCATTTCACCTGGTTACATTGGTACCAAGATGGTGATGGCCATCGCTCAGGATGTGCTCGATAGCAAAATTATTCCACAAATTCCTATGGGCCGCCTTGGTAAGCCAGAAGAAGTCGCTGGCCTGGTGGCATATCTTGCATCTGAGGAGGCTGCGTTTCTCACCGGAGCCAACATTGCCATTAATGGCGGACAACACATGTCGTAATAAGGCTCCAGGCAAACGGTAACTATAGCGCTCGCATCAGCGCAGGTGGCAATTGTTGTTGCGTTACAGGTAACCGTAGTATCGCTAAAACGGCATCGCTACAACTATGGCGCGATGCGGCGCGATAACAATTGCCCACTTGCCCAGCCTGACTGCAAGACGCAATGCAGGCGAATATTTGAATACACGCGAAGTCGGGGCGTCCCGAGAGCGGTAAAGGAAAATATGCAACGTCAATTAAAAGCAGTACCTCACATCAGGGAAGCTGAACATCTTCAACCCGCACTGTTGGCGGAGCTGATGGCACTACGATCATGTGAAGACAGCGAGTTTGAATCTGGCTTTAGTGCTTTTATCATCAATCTGCGGGAAGACTTTTGCATCAAAGAACAATGGATGGCATCGCAGAACGTTAAAAAAATTAGCATATACAGAAAGTCACACGCAGAGCTTTTAATGCTTCTGCAACACGCGCAGGCGCGGGTAGCATTACAAGACCTTCAACTTGGCCGCAAGATCGTGGATATGCTCCCCCACTGGTATTTGCGTCATTGTTTTCTGTGAGTCATGCGGTAACGATAGTGAAGATTATTTGTGCTTGACGTTTTTGTACAGTGCGTGAGAGCGACACCTTGGCACGGCTGGGCGGGGATGAGTTTGTACTTGCTGTTACGCTGGTTGATCGGGCCGACGTGGCTATATATCAGGCCAAGCAAAGCGGTCGCAATAAAATTCAGTTTTACGCGTTGCTGGTAAAAGAAAAGTCGCCGATAAGGGAAATGTCTTACCCCGTTGTAGCTGAAAAACCTCTGCTGCCATTGTGATCGCGAATAAGCACGGACCGGGCTTTGTTGCTCCCGGTGCCGCTAGAGATATTTTTTATTTCGTTACGTTAGCGCTTAAATAAGCGACGAGTCATCACCGCCGCTATCGTTAGAGGCGGTATCGTCGGTGCTATCATCAGCAGTGTTATCCGAGGCTTCCTCCTTGTCGCTATCGCCATAATAATTATTGACAGTACTGTTCTCCACCGGCGCTGCTGAGGGGGACATACCTGCCTGATTCATGAAGCCAGCCCCGCTATTTGGATGCATCAGATGTTCTATTCCCTGGAATAAAAAAGCGCCGCCCGCGACACCCGCTGCCGTCGCGGCTACAGTGCCTAACATGCCCCCTGCGCCGCCGCCAAAAAATCCTGGCGATGGGGCCGACGCGGCGTTTTGCATGGGCGGTGCATAGGCTTGCGCTGGAGCAGCCATCATCGGTGCTGCCGGGCGAGAGGCTAAGGGTGCAGCTGGCGTGGCCGCTGTGTTCCCCCACGCGTTCGCATCCAGAAAGCCGGTTGATGGCGAGGGTTGCGTTTGCAGAGTCTGTATCTGGCGCTGCAACGTAGCAATTTGTGCCTTGGCCGTGGTGAGCGCCTGGTCGATCAATAACGCACGTTGTACCAGCAGATAGGCTGCGTCCGGTTGTTGTGCGACAGCATTGTTAATCAGCGCGTCGGCTTGCGGGTCTTTTGCAATCCCGCGTACCTGAATGAGCTGGTTCAAAAAGTCCTGCAGCGGTTGAGATTCTTGCGGTGTCATGTAATTTGCTCCTATAGCAGCGACGAATAGTAGAGTAACGGTTTCAATTAATATTATGCGCCAGATTTCTTGAAGGTTAGCGCAGATGCCGAGGGTTAACGCCTGCTTCTGCACAAGTACGCGACGCCTCCGATGTATCGTTATTTGACTTTATATGGCGGCGGAGGGGTTTTTATCAATGTCAAAATCATGTTATGGTTTTCGATTGCGCATATTATGTTTAATTTAATATGCTGCATCTGAAGGCACCAGAGAACTTCTTGAAATATTTTGTTCAGCGGCAACTTTAACCACAATAATGATGGCTATTACAACCACGCTACGATGAACCGTATCGTGCAACCAGAGAGGCTTCAGCATGTTTAATGCAATATTGCTTAACAAGAACGACGATGGCACGACTAACGCGCAAATGACCCAGCTTGACCAGTCGCACTTACCGGCCGACGGGGACGTGACGGTACGAATTGAGTATTCAACCATTAATTACAAAGACGGTCTGGCCATCACCGGTAAGATGCCGGTAGTGCGCACCTGGCCGATGGTGCCGGGCATCGATGGCGCTGGCGAAGTGATTGCCTCGTCCCACCCTGACTGGAAAGCGGGAGATCCCTTCATCCTTAACGGCTGGGGCGTGGGCGAAACGCACATGGGCTGTCTGGCACAGCAAGCAAAACTTAAAGGCGACTGGCTGATCAAGCGTCCGGCGGGCATATCGGCGCGCACCGCGATGGCTATCGGGACTGCCGGTTACACGGCGATGTTAAGCGCGCTTGCGCTGGAAGAGCAGGGCGTCGATAAAAATAGCGGTGAAATTTTGGTCACGGGCGCCTCAGGCGGCGTCGGCAGTATCGCGATAGCGATATTGTCGGGTTGGGGTTATCGTGTCGTCGCCTCAACCGGCAAGCTGGACGAGGCCGATTATTTACGTTCTCTCGGTGCCACAGAAGTCATTGATCGGGCCGCCTTATCTGCACCGGGTAAGCCGCTGCAAAAAGAGCGCTGGATTGGCGTCGTTGATTCGGTCGGTTCGCATACATTGGCAAATGCCGTAGCGCAAACCTGTTATGGCGGCACCGTGACGGCCTGCGGTCTGGCCCAGGGCATGGACTTTTCAGCTTCGGTAGCACCGTTTATTCTGCGCGGGGTCAGGCTCATTGGAATCGATAGTGTGATGGCACCGATTGCCAGACGAATCGCAGCATGGCAGCGTTTAGCGACGGATCTGGATTTGGAAAAGTTGGCGACTATCACGCAGGAAATTTCGCTTGCGCAGGCACTCGTGAAAGCGCCGGAAATTCTTGCAGGAAAAGTGCGGGGACGACTGGTGGTGAATGTTAATGCGTAGGTTATTCAGGGAGCATGGGAGCAGGGGATAATCCCCAGGTAAGAACGTTTGATACTTAGCGCCTTTGGTGCATGCAATGGCCAGATTAAAAAAATTGCCGGATGTTATCCGGCAATTTTTGCATCTACCTCGGTCCGAGGGCAGGCAGGCCTGCGGCGCGCTAATCGTTACGCTGCGACTGCGACCGCCTCAACCGCGACTTCAGCAATCGCTTCTTCGTCGTCAAACGAATTGCGGATCAGGTGATCGAACGCGCTTAACGAAGCTTTGGCGCCTTCACCGACTGCGATAACGATTTGCTTGAACGGTACCGTGGTGACGTCGCCGGCAGCAAATACGCCGGGAATAGAGGTCTGGCCCTTGGCATCGATTTCAATTTCGCCATGACGCGACAGAGCGACTGTACCTTTCAACCATTCAGTGTTTGGCACCAGGCCAATCTGAACAAACACACCTTCTAACTCGACGAGCTTAGTTGCGCCGGACACGCGGTCGGTATAGCTCAGGCCATTGACCTTTTTGCCGTCGCCGTGAATCTCTGTGGTCTGTGCGGACACATGGATCGTCACATTGTTCAAGCTCCGCAGCTTGCGTTGTAGTACCGCATCGGCACGCAATTCTGCACCGAACTCGATCAAAGTAACGTGACCCACGATACCGGCCAGATCGATAGCTGCCTCGACACCGGAATTGCCGCCACCGATAACTGCTACGCGCTTGCCCTTGAATAATGGACCATCGCAATGTGGGCAATAGGCGACGCCGTGGTTACGATATTGCTGTTCGCCGGGGACGTTGATTTCTCTCCAGCGCGCACCGGTTGCCAGAATCACGGTTTTGCTTTTCAGGATCGCGCCGCTAGCGGTTTTAATTTCGATCAGCTTGCCGGGTACCATGCTCTCTGCGCGTTGCAGATTCATGATATCGACTTCGTAAGATTTTACGTGCTGTTCAAGTGCGACCGCGAAATGCGGGCCGTCGGTTTCTTTCACGGAGACAAAATTTTCAATGCTGAGAGTATCCAGCACCTGACCGCCAAAGCGTTCGGCCAATACACCGGTACGGATACCTTTACGGGCTGCATAAACCGCTGCCGCCGCGCCGGCAGGTCCCCCGCCGACGATCAGCACGTCGAAGACTTCCTTGTTATTAAGTTGCTCTGCCTGACGAGCACCAGCACCGCTGTCAAGCTTGGCGAGAATTTCTTCAACGCCGGAACGGCCTTGACCGAATACTTCACCATTTAGATACATCGTCGGCACAGCCATGATCTGGCGTGACTCAACCTCTGTTTGAAACAGCGCGCCGTCAATCGCCACCGTACGGATACGTGGATTGATAATAGACATAACGTTGAGCGCCTGGACAACTTCCGGGCAGCTTTGGCATGACAAAGAAATATAGGTTTCAAACGTGTAATCGCCATCGAGATTGCGGATCTGTTCGATCACTGCATCGTCAAGTTTGATAGGATGGCCGCCGACTTGCAGCAACGCCAATACCAGCGAAGTGAATTCATGGCCCAACGGAATACCGGCAAAGCGCACGCCAATATCGGTACCGGGACGGTTGATGCTAAACGACGGCTTGCGCTCTTCATCGTCAGTGCGTTCTACCAGCGTAATGCGGTCGCTCAACAGGAGAATTTCCTGGAGCAGAGCCTGCAATTCGCGTGACTTATCGCTATCATCGAGAGACGCGACGATCTCAATCGGCTGCACGACCTTTTCTAAATAGGTTTTCAACTGGGCTTTGAGATTTGCATCTAACATGATGTGCTTTCTATTTAATGATTGTTGAAGCCGGTCTGGACAATTCCTGACCGGCGTCAGACTTGCTATAGAACTGTGCTCAAGGTCGTACTAGAGCCGAGTTTAGAAACCGCTCTTAAAATGACTCTTAAGCCGTTCTTATTGTGATACTTAGATTTTGCCAACTAAATCGAGCGAAGGGATCAATGTTGCTGCGCCTTCAGTCCATTTTGCCGGGCACACTTCACCTGGGTGCGCTGCCACGTATTGTGCTGCTTTAACTTTGCGCATCAATTCTGAAGCGTCGCGACCGATACCGTTGTCATGTACTTCCATGACCTTGATCTGGCCTTCTGGATTGATAACAAACGTACCGCGCAGTGCCATGCCTTCTTCTTCGATGTGTACTTCAAAGTTGCGTGACAAAGTAGCAGTTGGGTCGCCGATCAGTGCGTATTGCACTTTCTTGATGGCTTCTGAAGTGTCGTGCCATGCTTTGTGAGCGAAATGGCTGTCAGTCGATACGCCGTAGACTTCGACGCCCATTTTTTGGAATTCAGCGTGGTGATCGGCCAGATCTTCCAATTCGGTTGGGCACACAAAAGTGAAATCAGCTGGGTAAAACATGACAATTGACCACTTACCTTTGAAAGACTCTTCAGTCAATTCGATGAACTTACCATTTTGATATGCGTTTGCTTTGAATGGTTTAACGTGTGTATTGATGAGAGACATTATGTTTTCCTGTAGGAGTTGTGAATCAATAAGGCTGAAGTGTAAAGAATGTGGATCGATATGTAAAATTAATTATTAAAATATTTTCAATAAATTTTAACTATCGATCGTTGAGTGTAGGAGCGACTAATAGCAATCCCTGTGCGACGTTTCAACACCCATGCGCTTCTGCAACAGGTTATCGCTTTCGATTTGGAAATAACCTGTTGGTGAAAATGGCGTACCTGAGGGGTTTGCTATCAAAGTCCCAAATCGCTTAGCCCGGCGTGGTCGTCCGGACGAGGCCCCAGTGGCCAGTGGAATAAGCGATCCGTTTCTTTAATCGGCAGATCGTTAATACTGGCGTGCCGGACCGCCATCAGACCGTGGGCATCAAACTCCCAGTTCTCGTTGCCATAGGAGCGAAACCAGTTGCCGGCGTCATCGTGCCATTCATAGGCAAACCGTACTGCGATCCGGTTATCGGCACAGGCCCATAGCTCTTTGATCAAACGATAATCCAGCTCGCGATTCCATTTACGTGTAAGGAGGTCGACTATCTCTTTTCTGCCGGTAATAAATTCAGCCCGATTGCGCCACTTGCTTTGTGTTGTATAGGCTAGCGAAACCCGTTCAGGATCGCGAGAATTCCAGCCGTCTTCCGCGGCGCGTACTTTTTGGCGCGCGCTCTCAGGGGTAAATGGTGGTAACGGTGGCCTGGCTTGGTCTGTCATACATCCTCCCAAAAAAATAGAAGTGTTTTAGCGGAACGTGATCAGGCCGTCAAACGGGCATTTTGAGGGAACATTTGTTTGCGTGCGTCTTCATCCATCTCGGCTTTAAATGTGAATTGATTCTTCAACGTTTCGGCCCGTTGTGCTGCAGGTCGGGCATTGATTTCATCTAAAAGACGTTTTAGATTCGGCAGCTTTTCCCATGCGTCCGGCCCAAGGATGAACGGTACCGCGCGTGCCCAACCCCATACCGCCATATCGATGAGAGTATAGGTGTCGCCAAGCATGTAACGGTGCTTGGCGAGTTGGGCATCCAAAATGGCGTAATGGCGCTCGGCTTCAAAGCTATAGCGGTTGACCGCGTATTCTTTAGGTTCCGGTGCGAAATGTTTAAAGTGGACCGCCTGGCCGGAATAAGGGCCGATACCGCTGGCGATAAACATCAGCCACGAGAGCATCTGGGCGCGTGCTGCCGGGGTGTTTTCTGGTAAAAATTGGCCGGACTTTTCGGCGAGATATAGCAGGATTGCGTTGCTATCAAATACCGTGGCGTCGCCGTCGACAATAGCCGGTGTTTTGGCGTTCGGATTAATTTTAAGAAACGCCGGCAAATGTTGCTCGCCTTTTCGCGTATCGATCGCGACAACTTCATACGGCAAGCCGCACTCTTCAAGAAAAAGGGCCACTTTGAGTGGATTGGGCGAGGGATGGTAATAGAACTGGATCATAAATTTACTCTCTCTGGTCAATGGTGCGAAGGGCGTCTGCGTTAAGCGGTGACCCTGAAACAGGGATTTGGTGATAATACACGTATCGTCGAAACCCTTCAGCAGGGTCATCCTTTCATGCGCAATGCATCGTTCGATCTTTGGCAATTATTCATGCGACCGGGGATCAATCACGCCATGTGCAAGCACTGAAGGTGAACACCGAAGAGTTATAAAATTGGCGTGGCGGATAACGGTAACGGTTAGCGCTTGGGGCGATTCATACGGAACAGGCTTTCCGGGAGCGTCTGGAAATAGTCGCTCGGTCCGCCTCCTCGTAGTATCGGTTCGGCTGCAGCAGTGTTATAGACGCCGTCCACTAGCAAGTTCTGCAGAATGTGGATGCCGACTACCTCGCCCAGTACCAACCAACTGTCGACCGCTACCCCCGACACACCACGCAGTTGCACGATCTCTGTCAATTTGCATTCAAACGCCACAGGGCTTTCTCCCACGCGGGGTGGGCGGACAATTGTAGAGGCCGCAGGCGTGAGGCCGGCCAGGCCGAACTCACTCACGTCAACATCAACCGGTGCCGAACTTTGGTTCATCGCCTCGGCTAACGGTCGCGTGGCCAGATTCCAGACAAACTCACCCAAAGCTTCGATATTGTTGAGCGTGTCTTTTCTTCCAATACTAGAAAAACCAATAATGGGCGGTGTGTAGTTGAATGCATTAAAGAAACTATAAGGCGCCAGATTAAGTCTGCCTAGCGCATCCTGCGTTGAAATCCAGCCGATGGGGCGCGGGCCGACGATCGCGTTAAAAGGATCATGCGGCAGCCGATGGCCTTGCGATGGCTGATAAAAATGGATAGCGTCTGACATGATATTTGGTGGTATTTGACCGTTAGTAGCATTGGATGTAGTGAAAATAGTGGCATGCCCTTAGGTGTGCGACGCATGAGCAGACCCGCATTGCATGGATTGCCTGACGTTAGCGTACCAGAATTATGGTAAGCCCATTGAAGGGCGGAAATCACCACGAAAGCTGGGGTTTTACCCATCAGGGTAAATATAAAGTTAAGATATGACGACCCGATTACAACACGCAAAAAGTGTCGGTCAAAGTTGCCCAATCGCGGCCAACACTCGTCTCATTAGAGCTTTTTGCATACACTACGGAGACTTTAATTTACCTGCAAGGCAGCTATCTTGCCTTTCTGATTTTTGGGTGTCCCTTTTTTAATACTTATTGTTGGAGATTGACCAATGTCAAATGTGAAACTTGCAAATATACGCGCCTGTGTTTTTGATGCATACGGTACGCTGTTTGACGTTAATAGTGCGGCCGAGCAGGTGCAGGACATTTTAGGTGAAATGTGGTTGCCGCTTGCGGAAGTCTGGCGAACCAAGCAGCTCCAGTACACCTGGCTGCGCAGTCTGACGGGACATCATGCGGACTTCTGGGAAGTGACGGGCGATGCGCTCGACTTTGCGCTAGACAGCGTTAAGCTGAGCGACCCCGATTTACGTGCCCGCTTGCTGGATCTTTATTTGCATCTACGTGCGTATCCCGAAGTAAAAGGTACGCTGTCGGCATTAAAAGCCAGCGGCCTTCGGTCCGCTATTTTATCGAATGGCTCGTCCGCGATGCTATCGAGTGCCGTCACCAATGCAGGCATTGGTAGTTTACTGGACGCCGTGTTATCAGCGGATGAGGCTGGCGTATTTAAACCGCATCCGTCCGTATATCAACTGGCGGTGGATCAACTTGGCGTAGCGCCGAGCGAAATATGTTTTGTGTCTTCGAACGGTTGGGACGCCTATTCGGCTAAGGCATTTGGTTTTCAGGTTATATGGTGTAACCGGTTTGGGCAGCCATCCGAGAGAATCCCCGCCACGCCTGACGGGCAGATTACGCATCTTACTGAATTGCTTGCCGCTGTTGGGGTGGAATAGCTTTTTTCAGCCTCACCGTAAGGCCACTATAAGGCTCACCATAAGGCTCAACATCGGCATCAGAAAAAGGGCGGACGCGGGCTGAAGGGCGTAAAAAAAAGCGACTGTTTCAGTCGCTTTTCTTAATTTTAGACCGGACGTGTTTTGCGCAATCCATTGAAGCATGTCAGAAAGTGCTTGACTGAATGTGGCTGTCCCTCGTCCTCGGCCCTTTGTCGTAGGCCTTTAACGCGACGGACCGAATTATTAATACGCGCCCATAAAGTCACGCTTGCCGATTTCCACGCCATTGTGGCGCAAAATATTGTAGGCGGTGGTCACGTGGAACATGAATTGTGGCAAACCGTATTGCAACAAATAGACCTGACCGGTTAATTTCTTTTCTTTCGGCGTGCCTGGGCGTAATACGATTTCCAGATTTTCACTACCGTCGAACTGTGCTGGCGCCAGTTCGCTGATGAACGCTAAAGTTTTCTCAATACGCGTTTGCAGTTCAGCAAAGGTTTGCTCGTTATCGTCGTAGGCTGGCACCTCGATACCTGCCAGACGTGACGATACGCTTTTTGCGAAGTCGGCAGCGATCTGGACTTGACGCGTTAAAGCGAACATGTCGGGGAACAAGCGGGCTTGAAGAAATGCGTTGGCATCAATCTTCTTTTCGGTAGCGTGGGACTCAGCTTTTGCTAAAACGTCCCTGAGGCCAGTCAGCAATTGTTTAAATACTGGAATAGCGGTCGAGTACATTGAGATTGTCATTTTTTAGCTCTTGGTGGGTGAAGTCTATTTTGAAAGTGTCGAAAGTATAGCCCGTTCACAGAAGACGCGATGAAAACCCTCTCAAACTCAACCAGTAAACCTTTTAAATTGAGCGCTAGTCGGGCGCCGCAGCGGACGTTCCGAAAAAATGCAGCAGTGCTGCCACTACTTCGGCTGGCGCCTCACGCTGGGGGAAGTGGCCCACGCCTGCCAGCAACAGGCGTTCATACGGGCCGCGAAAGAAAACCTCTTTGCCCAGACCGGTGTCCGGATGGTTGGCACCATCTGCCGCACCGTGCAGCAACAGCGTGGGCACTTCCAGTACCGGCGCGGGATTAAGTCGGCATTCGTCCTGTATATGGCGCGGGTCGCCAGGCGCATGGCCCCAGCGCTGCCGGTACGAGTGCAAGGTGATGTCGGCCCAGTCGGCGTTCTCGAAAGCCTGCGCCGTGGCTTCAAACTCTTCCGTCTGGTACCAGCCTTGCGGCGACCAGGTGTCCCACATAATGCGGGCGAAATGTCGTCCGTCTTCGCGCACCGTGCGTTCGCCGCGGGGTGTCGCCATGTACCAGTGGTACCAGTAGTTGCGCGCCTGCTGAAGGCTGAGTGCCTGCGCGGGATCGTTCGTGCCATAAGCCACCGACATCATTACCAGGTGGCTGGCTACCTCGGGGCGCAAGCCGCAGGCAATGGCTACAGCGCGTGCGCCCCAATCGTGTCCGACCAGTGCTGGCCGCTTCAGGCCGAGCGCGTCGATGAACTCCAGCAGATCGCACCCCAGTGCGGCGAGCTGTCCGGTGCGCGGCGTGTCGTCACTCAGAAAGCGTGTGGGCAGAAAACCGCGCAAGGCAGGCACCAGCACCCGCCAGCCTGCCTGGGCCAGTCCCGGGGCGACAGCCGACCAACAGCGGATACTGTCGGGCCAGCCATGGAGCAGCACCACGGTGCGGCTGCCGGATGGGTTCCACTCTTTATAGCCTACTCGCAGTAATGTGGTGTCTATGCTCTTCAAGGTCGGTGTGATGGCGTGCTCCTTTTTTGGGTTTGTTTTTTGCTTTTAGTTGCCGAATTTTTGCCATCTTCACAGTCGCGCATGACCTGTTCAGCGAACGCGTAGGCTGCCGCTCACGTCCGGCACCGAGCCATTGATGCAGGCAGACTGAGTACGCATTATATTGCCCGCCACCGGACGCCAGCCGAAGTAATGTGATAAAAAATCAAGTAAACGTATGTGTAAGTTAATGTATGCGCAAGTCAAATTATGCGCAAGTTAAATTATGTCCAAGTTAAATTATGCGCAAAGTAAGGGCTGTTAAAAAGGCTGGCGTTCTTGCCGGTCACCCCGGCGGAAAAGTTCAGGAATTTGGCTTATGTGCTCGGGCAGTTCGTTTTTTTTTCTGGTAATGAGCAGCGAGCTTTGCCGGAGGATCGTCATTGATCAGTGCACACGTTATTTGCAGGCAGATGCGCCGCGCGGGAAGTCCACCGCATTTGTTGGCGCTTGCACCTTGTACGTTCGGGCGTTGATGATGTGGTTGAGCGCAGATTCTGCCATCGCTGTCGAAATCGGCTCATTGACTTATTGCGCTTTACGCAGGCAAGGACTGACGTTTAATGCCTTGGATATACGCCCAAAGAACGCGCAATCGATAGTGAATAACTCAGCTATGAGCTAAGAAGCGCCGATACGTCCAGAAGCGGATGAATTTTTGGTGAGTGTTACGAGGCAATCAATAAATCACGATTACTTTGCCTTATGGAAGGTAAAGTAATCGGAGCTTGGACGCTAAGCGTTGTAGCGGCCAATTAACCTGCTATTTTCCCCAACTGTCTTTGAGTGTGACTGTCCGGTTAAACACGGGCTTTCCTGCAATGCTATCTATCCTGTCCGCGACAAAATAACCGTGACGCTCAAATTGATAACGCTCGTCCGGTAATGCTGCGGACATGCCCGGCTCCAGATAGGCGGTTACCACTTCTTTGGAGTGAGGATTTAGCGCAAGTTTAAAGTCTTTGCCGCCAGCGTCGGGATGCGGGTCGCTGAACAAGCGGTCGTACAAACGCACTTCCGCCTCCAGCGCATGCGCTACGCTGATCCAGTGAATATTGCCTTTTACCTTGTAGTTGGCGCTGCCTTCAGTGCCGCTTTTGCTATCCTCGAAATAATTGCAATGGACGGCGCTGACGTTGCCGTCAGCATCTTTGTCGAAACCGGTACATTCAACGACGTAACCGTGGCGCAACCGCACCCTGCTACCGGCCTTATCTTCCGTGGGCGGCGTCAGTCGGAAATAACCTTTGACCGGAGTTTCCATGAAATCTTCCCGTTCTATCCAGACGTTTCTAGTAATAGGGAAGTGGCGCATGGCGGTGGCGTGCTCGGGGTGCGCCGGTGGGAAAACTGGCGCATGACATGCGACGCTCAGGTCTTCTGGGAAATTATCGATGATCAGTTTTAGGGGACGCAAGACGGCGGTGGCGCGCGGGGCTTTGGGATCCAGATCTTCGCGCAACGCACCTTCAAGCGAACTCATGTCAATCCAGCCGTCAGACTTGGTCACGCCGGTGCGGTCGCAGAATAATTGCAGCGATTCCGGCGTGTAACCACGGCGACGGATGCCGACTAGCGTTGGCATGCGCGGATCGTCCCAACCGTCCACAATCTGCTCATCCACCAATTGGCGTAGCTTACGCTTGCTGGTGACGACATAAGTAACGTTGAGGCGGGAAAATTCATATTGATGCGGCACCGGTTTTTGCAAAAATCCACCATCGCTCAGTTTTTCCAGTATCCAGTCATAAAAAGGCCGGTGATCCTGAAACTCCAGGGTACAAATCGAATGGGTAATATTTTCCAGCGCATCGGAGATCGGATGGGTGTAATCGTACATCGGATAGATGCACCAGGCGTCGCCGGTACGATGATGATGGGCGTGGCGGATACGGTAAATAGCCGGATCGCGCAAGTTCATGTTAGGCGACGCCATGTCGATTTTAGCGCGAACAATGTGCGTGCCGTCCTTGAACTCGCCCGCCTTCATGCGCCGGAACAACGCTAGTGACTCTTCTGGCGAGCGCGTACGGAATGGCGAATCCTTGCCGACTTCGCCAAAGTTGCCGCGATTGGTCGCCATATCGTCGGCGCTCTGACTGTCGACATAAGCCAGACCGGCAGTAATCAGATACTCGGCCATCAAATAAAGCTGGTCGAAGTAATCACTGGCGAAATACAGATGCTCGCCGGTGGTGTCATTCCAGTTAAAACCCAGCCACTTGACGCTATCAATAATCGTGTCGACGTATTCCTGTTCTTCTTTTTCGGGATTAGTGTCATCAAACCGCAAATGGCAACGACCAGCGTAATCACGTGCCAGTCCAAAGTTGACGCAAATCGCCTTGGCATGCCCGATATGCAGATAGCCGTTAGGCTCAGGCGGAAAACGTGTTACCACCAATGGCAAAGGCTGTCCGTGACTGTCCTGACGGTTAGCATAGACGCCGCCGGTCATATCGGCTTCGATAATGGTGCGCAGGAAATTAGACGGTGCCGCTACTGTCCCATTGTTAGCGGTGTGGGCGTAATTAACGTTAGGGAGATTGCTTTTGTTGTCGTTGCTCATGAATGATGTTTTACGCAAGCACTTTGCGAAATAAATATAGATGAAATCATTCTACCGTAGCGTGATGATTTGTCGGACGCTTTGTCGAATTCACCCTGATGTATTTTATAGGCGTAGGAGGTTATGAATGAATAATGCGCACACAAACGCTGTAAATCGCAGACAATTAACCGTCTCTAACTCAGGATGCAGGAATGCCAACACAAGTGACACCAACTAGTCCGAACGTGGGCCAGAATGCTGGCATGCGCACTATGACGGTGCGTAACGCAGACCATCCCTCCATGCCGGTTGCCTTGTTTTATCCCAGCAAATCGCCGACCAAAACAATGCGGTTGGGGCCATATGCGCCGGTTATGGCGTTTAACGGGGTGCCGGAGTTGCCATTAAAAGGTATTGTTTTAGTCTCCCATGGTTCAGGAGGAGGTCAGTTGGCCCACCATAATCTGGCAGTGCGATTGGCACAGAGCGGCTATCTGGTGGCTGCGCCACAACATCCCGGCGATAATTGGGAGGATCGGTCGCTTGTGCTTGCGGACGATTATTTTGCCGAACGCCCAAGACAATTGTCGCGTTTGCTGGACGCTTTGTTGATTGATCCGTTTTGGCGCGACGTTGTTGCAGGTCTGCAAGTCGGCGCTTTAGGACATTCCGTTGGCGGTTTCAGTGTCATAGCGCTAGCAGGAGGAATGGGCGACCCGCAACAAATGCTAAGGCACTGTGCCGCCACTGCCGACGACCAGTTGTTTTGCCAGTTGGTCGGCGATCCACACGGCCTGGCAGGCAGTAATGACCCTGACCTCGCAGTAAATAAAGCATCGGAAGCCGGATCTGCCGCCATAAACTTCGATGTGCAGGACAAGCGTATCCGTGCGGTATTTGCGATGGCGCCGCCCGGCGTAGCGTTTGCGGGGGACTCGCTGAAGCGCATAAAAGTGCCCTTGCGTATTATCACAGCCGAGAAGGATATCGTTTCGCCGCCAAAGTACCATGGCGACTGGCTCCGTGCGCGTTTACCGCAGGCAGCGTTTGAAGAAGTACCAAACGCGGGGCATTTTGCGTTCATGGCGCCGCCTGTGGCGCAACTAATGTCCGATGCAGGCAATCCGGGCGAAAATCCGCCGGGGTTTGACAGAGAACAGTATTTGCTAACGCTGGAGCAGCAGGTCGTGACGTTCTTCGATGAAAAAATTACCATGCGGTGAGCTTGGTAGTAAGTTGAATGGGATACAACGTGAAATGGTGCCACTAATGATGATTGCTAAATAAGTGTGCTGAAAAAGGGCACTTGATTGCTAGTCTAAACGAGAGAAAAAGTCATGTGGCCCTATCCTAAAATTGTAGCGCATCGCGGTGGTGGCACCATGGCGCCAGAAAATACGCTGGCAGGCATACGCTGCGGACTGTCATACGGATTTCGTGCGGTGGAGTTTGATGTAATGCTGTCCTCCGATGGCGTACCGATATTGATGCACGATCCGGTGTTTGGACGCACTGTACGCGGCATGGGTAAGGTGGAGGCGTTCACCGCCGCGCAGCTATCGGCGATGGATGCCGGTAGTTGGTTTGGCTCGGCGTTCAGCGGCGTGCGGGTGTGCACCTTCGCACAAGCCATTGCGTTTTGTCGGCAACACGGGGTCTGGATGAACGTTGAAATCAAACCGGTTGAAGGCTATGAAGTCGAGACCGGCCATGTGGTAGCGCAGATGACGCAGGCGTGTTTTGTTGCAGAGGTTGCTGCGCATATTGCGGCACCCAGTGCCCTGACGGCGGCTAATTTACCTTTACTCTCATCGTTTTCGATGGAGGCATTGCGCGCCGCACAAGTCGCGGCGGGGGCCATTCCGCGCGCCTGCTTAATGTCAACGATAGCGGATAACTGGTTACAACGATGTCAGGAAGTGGAGGCGGTTTCGGTACATACGAACCACAAATTTTTGTCTCCGGTGCAAGCGACGACCATTAAAGAATCGGGTTATGGTCTGTTTTGCTATACCGTGAATTCTTTAAAGCGGGCCGGAGAGATACTGGCGTGGGGTGTGGACGGGTTTTGTACTGATCGGATTGACTTGATTGCAGCGGATTTGGTGTAGGGCGGTGGGAGCAGGCTATGCCAGAAAACTGCAGCAAAAACCGCGGCAGAACTGGCGACGAGAAATTTAACGAATATTCTGTCAACCGTAAAGAACATTATCGCGTTAATTGATTGCAAGACACACTTATGAGTGTAATATAGCAACTCAAGTGCTGAAGTCTGGTCGCATTAATTTTACTCAACGATGATGAAATGGAACGTGAAATGAAAATCAATAAATTGTTAGCTGTTGTAATCGTCGCTGCTTTTGCTCTGCCTGTGATGGCACAAAATGCTCCAGCTATGCCAGCGCCTGCAGCAACAACGGCCGCGCCTGCAGCAACAATGGCCGCGCCTGCTAAGGCTGCCGCTAAGCCTGCGAAAAAGCACCACGCTAAAAAAATGTCTTCTACAGGAACGCCGGTAGATAAAGGTCATTAATCTGCAGTAGGCATGCGGTGTTTTGGCTTTAAAAAACAGTCTTAAACACGCTTTAGTTATCAAAAGCCCGTCAAAAGCAATTCTGACGGGCTTTTTCCATTAAGCGCATGAAGCGCATGAAGCGCATGATAAGCAGCCGGATGAAATGGGTGGCTCGGATCACGTATAATCAGGGCTTTGCAAATTAACACTTCCCTTGCACGTCTTTTTTTCGCCCAAGAACATGAACTCAGCCGATATCCGCGATAAGTTTCTCACATTCTTTGAATCCAAAGACCATACAGTTGTGCGCTCGTCCAGCCTGGTGCCGGGCAATGATCCGACACTGCTGTTCACCAATTCAGGCATGGTCCAGTTCAAGGACGTTTTTCTCGGTACCGAGAAACGTAATTACGTCCGTGCGACCTCCGTGCAGCGCTGTTTGCGCGCCGGGGGCAAGCACAACGATCTGGAAAATGTGGGCTATACCGCTCGCCATCACACTTTTTTTGAAATGCTGGGAAATTGGTCTTTCGGTGACTATTTCAAGCGCGATTCGTTAAAGTGGGCTTATGAGTTGCTGACCAAGGTCTATGGCCTGCCAGCTGAAAAGCTTTGGGCCACCGTCTACGAAACCGATGACGAAGCTTATGATATTTGGGTCAACGAAATTGGCTTGCCACCAGAACGCGTCGTGCGTATCGGCGACAACAAAGGTGCACCGTTTGCCTCAGACAATTTCTGGCAGATGGCGGATACCGGTCCTTGCGGCCCCTGTTCTGAAATATTTTACGATCACGGACCTGAGATTTGGGGCGGTCCTCCGGGTAGCCCGGATCAAGACGGTGACCGTTATATCGAAATCTGGAATAACGTCTTCATGCAGTTTGACCGTCAGGTCGACGCCAAAACCGGCGAAGTAACCTTGACGCCATTGCCACGCCAGTGTGTCGATACAGGCATGGGTTTGGAACGCCTGGCCGCCATTTTGCAGCATGTACATAGCAACTATGACATTGATTTGTTCCAAAATCTGATAAAGGCGGCAGCCCGCGAGACCAACGTCACCGATTTGACCAACAATTCGTTAAAAGTTATTGCCGACCATATCCGCGCCTGCGCGTTTCTGATCGTTGATGGCGTGATTCCCGGCAATGAAGGCCGTGGCTACGTCTTGCGCCGGATTATTCGCCGCGCTTTGCGGCACGGTCACAAACTTGAGCAAACCAAGCCGTTCTTCTACAAGCTGGTGAAAGACCTGGTATTGGAGATGGGCGCTGCCTACCCAGAACTGCCCGAAGCCGCCAAACGGGTAGAGCAAACGTTGCAGCAGGAAGAAGAACGCTTTGGCGAGACGCTAGAAAACGGGATGAAGATTCTGGAAGCCGCGCTGACCAAAAATCCAAAAAAACTGGATGGCGATACCGCGTTTACGCTGTACGACACTTTCGGCTTTCCGCTCGATTTAACTGCGGATATTTGTCGTGAACGCGAAGTCGAACTCGACGAAACAGGTTTTGAGGTGGCAATGAAACGCCAGCAAGAAACCAGCCGCGCAGGTGGCAAGTTCAAGATGGCAGCTGGCGTTGAATATAGTGGCGATAAAACGACTTTTGTCGGTTATGAAGCGCTGGTACATGACGCCAAAGTGCTTGCATTGTATGTGGATGGCAGCGCCGTACAAGCCGTTGAAGCCGGGCAAGACGCGATAGTTGTCCTTAACACGACACCGTTTTATGCAGAGTCTGGCGGTCAGGTGGGCGATGCGGGTGTGCTTGAATCGGCCAGCAGTTTATTTAGCGTGACGGATACGCTAAAAATTCAGGCCGAGGTATTTGGTCACCACGGTCGCCTGGAAAAGGGCACATTAAAAATCGGCGATCACCTGGGCGCTAAAGTCGATACAGCGCGCCGGGCACGCACCATACGTAATCACTCCGCGACGCATTTAATGCACAAGGCATTGCGCGAAGTATTAGGTACGCACGTGGCACAAAGAGGTTCTCTGGTCGATGCGGATAAAACCCGTTTTGACTTCAGCCATAATGCGCCTGTCAGCGCCGATCAAATTCGTCTGATTGAAGATATCGTTAATCGCGAAGTGCTTGAAAACATCGCTACCAAAGCGCAATTGATGTCGTTTGACGATGCAGTTGCGAGTGGAGCGATGGCTTTGTTCGGTGAAAAATACGGCGACGAAGTACGCGTCCTGGCGATAGGTACTTCAACCGAATTGTGTGGCGGTATACACGTCAACCGAACCGGCGATATCGGCTTGTTCAAGATTGTTGCCGAAGGCGGCGTGGCAGCAGGCATCCGCCGGATTGAAGCGGTCACCGGACTTGGCGCGCTTGCACTGGTACAAAACCTGAGCAATCGCGTCACCGAAGCGGCGACGGCACTGAAAGCGCCGCCGGAAGAACTGACACAACGGATTGGGCAGGTACAGGATTACGTCAAGTCGCTAGAGAAAGAAATGGCGGCGCTCAAGTCCAAAATAGCCGCCAATCAAGGTGACGAGCTGGCAAATCACGCAGTCAATGTCAATGGCATCCACGTTCTTGCAGCGATGCTGGAGGGCGCTGACAGCGCGACATTACGTGAAACCATGGACAAGCTCAAAGATAAACTGAAAACGGCGGCGATCGTACTGGCGACAGTTAAGGACGGCAAAGTAAGTTTAATCGCAGGCGTGACTGCCGATGCTATTAGTAGAGTCAAAGCTGGTGATCTGGTTAATTTTGTCGCTCAGCAAGTGGGCGGTAAAGGTGGTGGACGACCGGATATGGCGCAAGCAGGCGGTACGGATCCAAGTGGATTAGCCGCGGCCTTACAGGGCGTTGCAGCGTGGGTTGCGGCCCGCGATTAGTCGCTAACTACTTTTGGCCCGTACCGCGCAGCGCGCATACTGCGGAGAAGATTCAGTATGCGGCGCTCACCATCCTCATTGGTCTTAAGACCTTTACGGTTGCTGGGGGACACGTACCTTCTCTTCACTATTGTCGCGACGGTTCCAAAAAAAGGTAATTGGATATCGTGCCAGCCAGCGTGATGCGAGCTGTTTAATTTCTTCCGGACGATCCTGAAGGCGATTAAACGATACTCAACGACTCAACGACACAACGACACAACGATACTCAACGATTGTTAAAGCGATTGAATTCGCGGACTATTCCCTGATGAGCGACTTTAAGTTTTGCCCGATCTGCGGCGTCTCTTTGACGCTGCGCAGCGTTGACGGCGACGGAGGAAAAATTCGGCTAACGTGTCCCGAGGGTCATTGGACACACTGGGATAATCCTCTGCCGGTTCTGGCTGCAGTGGTTGAATTTGATGGTCATATTTTGTTGGCCCGAAATGCTGCATGGCAAGATAATATGTTCGCGCTGATCACCGGGTTTATGGAGCGTGACGAAACGCCAGAACAGGGTATTGCACGCGAGTTAAAAGAAGAAACCAATCTTGATGCAGACCAGATCACGTTGATCGGGGTTTATGAATTTATGCGTAAAAATGAGCTAATCATTGCTTATCACGTAAAGGCATCGGGAACAATTCAGTTGTCCGCGGAATTACTTGAATACCGTTTGTTGCCACCTGCCAAAGTCAAGCCGTGGCGCGCCGGGACCGGTTATGCAGTTGCTGACTGGATGCGCCAGCAAGGTTTGGAAGTTGAGTTCGTAGAGCGGCCGATTTTGGTTGAGTAAGTCGAGGGTGATCAGGCGCATGTACATTGTTGTTTAATTGGAATTTTCCTAAAATCCATTGGCCGAGCAGAATGGTCACGCTTTGACTATTATTGATTGTCATCCCACCGATTACAAAAATTACGCGCATAATTGGGCTTGGGTAAGATGCCCAGCATGAACTCCCTTTAAAGGAATGTACCTAAATAGTTAGGCTGTTGTAAAACCGGTAGATTTTTGTTGCGATGCATCATATTTCATCTCTTTGGAGTAAAATCGGCAGAAACCGGCAACGTTAAAAATGATGACACAAAATGATTATGGAATTTAATAGAGAACTTGATGCCCGAGGTCTGCACTGCCCGCTACCTATTTTGAAAACAAAAAAGGCGCTGGCTGACATGACAAGCGGTCAAGTTTTACGGGTGTTAGCGACTGACTCAGGATCTGTACGTGATTTTCAGGCGTTTGCTAAGCAAACCGGTAACGATTTGCTATCGCAAACAGAAGAAAACAGAGAATACGTTTTTTTCATGAAGCGTAAATAATTTTAGCAATTGTCGTGATGCAATATGAAACTGGCGCAAGCGTTACAAATGCGATCGCCGTTTATTGTGATAATAATAAAATTGCAAATATAGCAATTATTTCATTCCCCACGAGCATCTTCTTTTCCTACTGAGATAATCTTCGGTAATATTATGCAATATTAAAGTTGCCTCTGAGCCCGGTGCCCAGCCTTCTTTCCTGCGAATTCCTTCAAAAGTTTATAAATAGTTAAATAACTCTATAAATTAATAGTACGTTCGTGCTAAATTTTGGTTGCGAACCCTTTTCTCTCTTATAATCTCGTAATCAATTAACGTTAACGTCAACTCGAATATCATTTTTTATTTAAAGGCAGACCGATGAAAGTACTAGTTCCCGTCAAGCGTGTAGTCGACTACAACGTCAAAGTACGTGTCAAATCCGATGGCTCAGGTGTGGATATTGCTAACGTCAAGATGTCGATGAATCCGTTTGATGAAATTGCAGTAGAAGAAGCGATGCGTCTGAAAGAAAGCGGCAAAGTCACCGAGGTGATCGCGATTTCATGTGGCGTTAGCCAGTGCCAGGAAACCTTGCGTACCGCGATGGCGATCGGTGCCGACCGCGCCATTCTGGTGGAGTCGGATGCTGATTTGCAGCCACTCGCCGTCGCCAAATTATTGAAAGCGATTGCCGATAAAGAGCAGCCGCAACTGATTATTTTAGGCAAGCAGGCCATCGATGACGATTGTAACCAGACCGGTCAGATGCTGGCGGCATTATTAGGCTGGCCGCAAGCGACGTTTGCCTCCAAAGTCGTGCTGGAAGAGGGCAAAGTGCTGGTGACGCGTGAAGTGGACGGCGGTTTGGAAACGCTGGCATTGACGTTGCCGGCGATCATCACCACCGACTTGCGCCTCAATGAGCCGCGTTATGTGACGTTGCCGAACATCATGAAAGCCAAAAAGAAAACGCTGGACATGTTCAAGCCCGCTGATCTGGATGTTGACGTTACGCCGCGCCTGAAGACTTTGAAAGTCGTCGAGCCAGCCAAGCGTAGCGCCGGGATCAAGGTGCCGGACGTCGCCACATTGGTCGCCAAGCTGCGCAACGAAGCCAAAGTCATTTAATTCGCGACTGCCGTTACCACCGAACAGATACACAGATACAGCGGGCCGCGCCAGATTAAGTTGACGGCGACCGCAATACCCCATCATCAGGAGATACCATGACTGCTCTCGTCATTGCCGAACACGATAACGCTTCCTTAAAAGGTAGCACCCTCAATACCATCACTGCGGCCACCCAATGCGGCGGCGATGTCCACGTACTGGTTGCCGGTAAAAATTGCGGCGCTGCAGCCCAGGCTGCTGCCAAAGCCGCTGGCGTGACCAAGGTGCTGGTCGCCGATATGGATTATTTTGCCGATGGCCTGGCAGAAAACATCGCGGAACAAGTCCTTGCATTGGCATCTGCTTACAGCCACATCCTGGCACCGGCAACTGCCTACGGTAAGAATATTTTGCCGCGCGTTGCCGCCCGTCTGGATGTCGGTCAGATTTCAGAAATCGTCAAGGTCGATAGCCCGGACACGTTCGAGCGTCCGATCTATGCCGGTAACGCGATTGCCACCGTACAATCTATCGATGCAATCAAAGTCATTACCGTACGGACTACCGGTTTCGATGCGGCGGCTGACGGTGGTTCTGCTACGGTGGAAAACCTCACTGCAGCAGCAGATTTTGCCAAATCCAGTTTTGTCTCACGCGAGTTGGCCAAGTCGGATCGTCCGGAACTGACGGCGGCCAAAGTCATCGTGTCAGGCGGACGTGGCATGGGTTCTGCCGACAACTTCAAGATATTGGAGCCATTGGCCGACAAACTCGGTGCGGCGATGGGGGCTTCCCGCGCGGCTGTGGATGCGGGTTTTGTACCCAATGACTGGCAAGTGGGTCAAACCGGCAAGATCGTTGCACCGCAACTGTACATCGCTGTCGGTATTTCTGGCGCGATCCAGCATTTGGCCGGGATGAAAGACTCTAAAACCATCGTGGCGATCAACAAGGATGAAGAAGCGCCGATCTTCTCGGTCGCGGATTACGGCCTTGTCGGTGATTTGTTTGATATCGTCCCGCAATTGGTGACAGAGTTAGGTTGAAAGCGCGGCTAATAACGCCATAATGGCCGCAACAGCAAAATATAAAAGTCAGGACTAACTGCTATGTGCCCGCCCCAGGGCATAGCAGTTGGATCAATGGATTAGAACGTTTGAAAAAACGTCAGGGCAGTATTACGGAAGTGGTACTGCCCTTTTTTTGGAGTAGTCATGAGTTACGTTGCCCCGCTAAAAGATATGTTGTTCGCACTGAACTCGGTCGCCGGACTTGAGCAGATAAGCCAGTTGCCGGGATGTGCCGACGCAACCCTCGAAACCGTCGAAGCAGTGTTGCTGGAAAACGCTCGATTTTGCGGCGAAGTGATAGCGCCGCTGAATCGTTCAGGAGATCAGGAGCCGAGCTTTTGGCGCGATGGCGATGTCATTACCAGTAAAGGATTTAAAGAGGCGTTTAAGGCATTTGCGGACGCGGGCTGGCAAGGTATCCAGCACCCGGAGGAATACGGCGGTCAGGGTTTGCCCAAGCTGGTGGCCACGCCTTGTATCGAAATGTTGAATGCGGCTAATCTGTCCTTTGCGTTATGCCCACTGCTCAGTGATGGCGCGATTGAAGCTTTGCTAACTGCCGGTACCGAAGACCAGAAACGTATCTATCTGGAGAATCTGATATCGGGCAAATGGACTGGCACCATGAACCTGACCGAGCCGCAAGCCGGTTCCGATCTGGCGCTGGTGCGCACCCGGGCAGTGCCGCAAGGCGATGGTACATTCAAGGTTTCTGGCACAAAGATTTTTATTACCTACGGTGAGCATGATATGGCCGAAAACATCGTCCATCTGGTGCTGGCACGTACCCCCGATGCGCCAGAAGGCGTGAAGGGAATATCGCTATTCATTGTTCCTAAATTTCTGGTCAACGCTGACGGCTCTCTCGGCGCGCGCAATGATGTCCATTGCGTGTCAATCGAACATAAACTAGGTATAAAAGCCAGTCCAACCGCGGTGTTGCAGTTCGGTGACGAAGGCGGCGCCATCGGTACTCTGGTAGGGTCGGAAAATCGCGGTCTTGAGTACATGTTCATCATGATGAACGCAGCCCGCTTCGGCGTCGGTCTTCAGGGTATTGGCGTGGCGGAACTCGCTTACCAAAAGGCGGCAAGTTTTGCCAAAGACCGTCTGCAATCACGGGATCTGAGTGGTTCGACCGGGCCGGTAGCGATCATCCATCATCCAGATGTGCGTCGGATGTTGATGTCCATGCGCTCCCAAATCGAGGCAGCACGGGTGTTGGCATACGTTACCGCAGCAGCCTCCGATGTAGCGCATCACCACGCCGACGAGACAGTGCGCAAAGCCAATCAGGCGTTTTACGAATATCTGGTACCGGTCGTGAAGGGATGGTCGACCGAGATGTCGATTGACGTGGCCTCCACCGGTGTCCAGATTCATGGCGGCATGGGCTTTATCGAAGAAACCGGCGCTGCGCAGTTTTACCGGGATGCCCGTATTTTGACGATTTACGAGGGGACAACGGCAATTCAGGCAAACGATCTGATCGGCCGTAAAACCGCGCGCGATGGCGGTGCTGTCGCCAAAAATATTGTGGCTCAGGTCAGGAGTACGCAAGCCCAGCTGGCAGCCAGCGACGACGCCAGTTTGATTGCTATCGGTAATCAGTTGGCAATCGGCGCAGATGCATTGGAGCAAGTGATCGACTATGTTGTGGCAAATGTGAAGAGTGATATCAAAGGCGTATTTGCCGGCGGTGTGCCGTATCTGAAATTGACCGGGATTGTACTCGGCGGCTGGCAATTAGGCAGGTCCGCTTTGATTGCCGCAGAAAAGCTGAAATCAGGCGACGGGGACAATAGTTTTTACCGCGCTAAAATCGGCACAGCACGTTTTTTTGCCGAGCACATTCTGGTGCAGTCCGCGGGACTTAGTACATCCGTGGTGAGCGGTAGCACCGGTGTGATGGCATTAACTGAAGAGCAATTCTGATTAGTCCAGTCTCCTATCGATAAAAATGGGGGTGAAAAAAGCAGGGAAAGCGCGTTAAGCTACTTTTCCTGCTTTTTGTTTTTGTTATTTACTACCATTCAATCAAAAATCGATTCTTTTATGAACTCTCTTAACAAAACGTTTCGAGGCAGCTGAATATCAATCAGGCAATCAACCGTAAGAACCGCCTGTGAAAAGTAAGTCAAAGGTGCGAGCAATGGTGCCTATCAGACCAATTGCCCCTACGCCAACGGTCAAAACAATGATTACCGCCAATATCCAAGTCGATTCCGATTTTTTTCCGGAGCCTCCATTGAGGCGTAGGTCCCATTTTTCGTCGGGCATAAGGCCGGTTATTAGCGCTTCCAGAATCGCAATAAGTGCGGAAATTAACAGCGGCGCAAATAAAAACAGTTTTTGTTGGGTCGGCCATATCGCCAGAGCCAATAAAGAAAGCGGCAAAGAAATAAAATGTAACCAGCCCCACACGTCTTTAGCCCCATGCAGATAAAATCGGTGCAAACCGATACTGCCGAATATTGCGGTGATAAGCGTGGCGATAGTTTTATTTCTGTGTGTGGTAGTCATATTGGCAGAGCTTGTTGGGGGCATGAATCAATGAATAGCGTCGTCAGGAGGGAAAGCGGACGTAACGCACCAGAACCAGAGCGCGTTAGCAGATCGTTTCCGTTCTGCAGGATGACGCGTAGTGTAACGTAATGAGGCCGATTTGTTGGCTTGAAATCAAAGCAGTTCATCATCGCGCCAAAATCGTGTGAAGGTGCACGCGGGCAACTTGATCGCACGCTGCGATTCACGCAACACTTCTGCATGCAAAAAGGCTATTTAAGCCGCAGCGACAGCGATTTTGACATGCTTGATGCTGGACTGCGACAGTATTGGAGAGAGCAAGGTTGCGGGGTTGGGCTAACTTGCGTTATAATTTGCGGCTTTTTCCGTGTTCGACAACACTTTTTGGAATCATTATGGTCGTTATTCGTTTATCTCGTGGTGGCGCTAAGAAGCGCCCGTTTTACAACATCGTAGTTACTGATTCGCGCAATCGTCGCGATGGTCGCTTTATCGAGCGTCTGGGTTTCTACAATCCGGTAGCATCTGGTGCGTCGGAAAGCTTCCGTATCGCTCAAGATCGCCTGACCCATTGGGAAGGCGTTGGCGCGCAGATGTCGCCAACCGTTGCTCGTCTGGTAAGCCAGGCTGGTAAAAAAGCTGCAGTTTAATTCTGTAGTTGGCAACTGATTTGTCTACGCTTAATACAGCAACTACGGTGACTCCGGTCGCAGCGGTCGCAAAATCAGCGGAAACGACGCAATCGGGCGTCACGACTAGCGTTGTGATTCCGGCAGATTTAATCATGGTTGGCTACATAACCGGTGCCTATGGACTTCAGGGCTGGGTGCGGATTAAACCGTATTCGCCAGACGCGGACGCGTTGCTGAATGCTAAAAAATGGTGGTTGGGTAAGCCAAACGTGGCAGATTTGCAAGATATTGAAATGATGCAGGCCAAAAATCACAGTGGTGACATTGTGGCGCGATTGGTCGGCATAGTTGGGCGTGAAGCTGCGGAGGCGCTGAAAGGCACCGCAGTGCATGTCCGTCGTAGCCATTTTCCTGCATTGGAAGATGGGGAATTTTACTGGATCGACTTGATCGGTCTATCAGTTGAAAATCTGCAAGGTGAACAGCTAGGTGTGGTAGCAGACCTGATGGATAATGGCGCGCATCCGATTTTAAGGATCACGTTGCCGGCTGTCGCGGGTCAGGATAAGGCTGCACCTGAATTGCTCGTGCCTTTTGTTGACCAATTCGTCAAGACCGTTGATCAGAAGATAAAAAAAATCACCGTGGACTGGGGGCTGGATTATTAGGCGTCTGTCCATTGATCTGAATTTCAATTTGCTGAATTTTAGACCGTTGGTGGTTGGTCCGATTTTAATCGGACTTTTATCTATGGTGCGGTCCTGATGACAGTCATGATTTTAAAGCGGCAAACAAATCTGATCGGAAATTTAACCAGTGGGCGCTATGCAATTTGATGTCGTCACGTTGTTTCCGGAAATGTTTGCTGCGTTAACGCAGTCTGGTATTACCCGGCGCGCGTTTGAGCAAAAAAAATGCGAATTGGCGTTGTGGAATCCTCGCGATTTCACGTCCGACAATCACCGCACGGTGGATGATCGGCCCTACGGGGGCGGTCCTGGTATGGTGATGTTGGCTAAGCCTTTGGAAGCTGCGATTAATGCTGCTAAAACACGCCAGCAACAACTAAACCCTGATTCGCCGCGCGTTGTGTATTTGTCGCCGCAAGGTCAGCCGCTAACGCATCAGCGCGTCATGCAACTGAGCACCGAGCCCGGCCTGGTGCTTCTGTGCGGGCGGTATGAGGCGGTCGATCAACGTTTGCTGGATCGTTGTGTGGATGAAGAAATCAGCCTTGGCGATTTCGTTTTGTCGGGCGGTGAATTGCCGGCGATGGCGTTGATGGATGCAGTGATCAGACAGCTGCCCGGCGTGCTGAATGACGGTGCTTCCGCTTTAGAAGACAGTTTTGTTAATGGCCTGCTGGATTGTCCGCATTACACCAGACCAGAAGAATATGATGGATTAACTGTGCCGCCGGTATTAATGGGCGGCCACCATGCAGAGATTGAGAAATGGCGACGTCAGCAGGCGCTACTGGCGACTGTGATTAAGCGACCGGATTTGATCGCCAAGGCACGTCAGGCAGGATTATTGAACGGGAGTGACGAGAAATTTATCCGCACTATCGGAACGTAGTCTTACCAAGAATTCATTCGATGTTCTGCATTCCAGGGCGGAGTTGATTGTAGCAAAAATAGCAGCAAAACCCGTTCACGCGCTGCAACGAGCAGGCGTCAGTTGGTGGTAAATGGCGCGGAGAAACCGGAGTGGTCTTGAGACCATGAGGATTTCGAGCACCATTTAGCATCAAATCACGTCCGCGCAGTCAGGGCGTGAGCAGGGCAAAACCGTTCACGCGCTGCAACGAGCGGGCGTCAGTTGGTGGTAAATGGCGCGGAGAAACCGGAGTGGTCTTGAGACCATGAGGATTTCGAGCACCATTTAGCATCAAATCACGTCCGCGCAGTCAGGGCGTGAGCGGTTTTAAGAAGAGCGACCAACCGGTCGCATGTTTAACCCCATCCTCTACTGAGCAGTGCACCGCACATAGCGTCAGCAAGATGGTATATGGAGCTAAAAATGGATCTGATCCAACAACTTGAGCAAGAAGAAATCGCCCGTTTGGGTAAAGTCATTCCTGAATTTGCACCTGGCGATACGGTTATCGTTAGCGTCAATGTAGTCGAAGGTACGCGCAAACGTGCTCAGGCTTACGAAGGCGTTGTGATTTCACGTCGTAACCGTGGTTTGAACTCCAACTTCATCGTCCGTAAGATTTCGTCCGGCGAAGGCGTTGAGCGTACATTCCAGTTGTACTCACCATTGATCGCTTCGATCGAAGTGAAGCGTCGCGGTGATGTACGTCGCGCTAAGCTATACTACCTGCGTGAACGTTCAGGTAAATCGGCGCGTATCAAAGAAAAATTGCCACAACGTCGTACTGTCGCTAAAACAGCAGCGTAAACAGTTAAGACTGGCAGTTGGTTCATATAAAGAAGGGCGCCACCAGGTGCCCTTCTTTGTTATGTGTGTCCCGTCCTAAAGTAGGTTGTTGCTACAATGCCGCATTTTAGGACGGGGCATTGGCCTTTTGCAGTCTAGCGTCGATTTTTGGTTGGTGCACATGTTTGGTACATGGAAGTATGGGGTTCCGCATTTTAATGTTCCTGCTTTTGAATAACGGTTTTTGGTATTGTTGAACAATTTTGGCCGTGATTGCTTCCTACCTGTTTTGGTGTCAATAGACCTGGCAAAGGCAGATATCTGCTGCGTTACATTTATATTTGTTATCGATGCGATACTTCACCGATAACGATATTTCGTAACTCTTTATCCGCGCTTCTCCAACCGCAATAAAACGTAATGTGACGTGTAATAGGAGTTGTTTTGGTTAAACTCACTCTCGATCCTTTAATGATGCCGGTGGATGCCGTCGCAGGTGAGTTGGCGCTCGCCCCGGATAGGATGAATGCCGACTGGTTGCGTCAAAGGTTTGCGCAACCTCCGCTTTGGCTACCCGAAAACGTAGGCCAACAGCCACGTGAGCTCCCCGGCGCACCTTCTCCAACCGCGGCAGCTGTGCTTATTCCCATCATCATGCACCCGGAAGGCCCGACACTTTTATTCACACAGCGCACCGCGCATCTGACCGATCATGCAGGGCAGGTCAGCTTTCCAGGTGGACGGACGGACTCTACCGATGGGTCACCGATTGTGACCGCATTACGTGAAGCGGAAGAAGAAATTGGACTAATGCGTAGCGATGTAGAGGTGATCGGGACCTTGCCCGAATATTTTACCGGCACCGGTTATCGCGTGACGCCGGTTGCCGGGCTGATTCAGCCGCCGGCTTCATTGCGCGCCAATCCCGACGAAGTGGCCGAAATTTTTGAAGTCCCGTTGGCTTTTTTGATGGACGGCCTTAATCACCAGTTGCGCACATTCGATTTGCCCGATGGCTATCGGCGCACATTTTATGCGATGCCTTATGAGCGATTTTTTATCTGGGGCGCGACCGCGGCGATGTTAAGAAATTTGTTTCATTTTCTCCGGGCATAAACTCCACCATGGGCGGCGGATTGTCGCTGCTATCGATATTTGTCCTTCCGCCATCTGCTCTAAGCGGAAATTCACACCGTCCCGGTGGTACGTTTTTTTTTGATTCTTATTTTTTAAAGGAGTCCATTTGACTTCCCTACCAGAGCGGAACCACATCAGAGGGATTGTGCGTCCTGTACGCTTTGCGTTTTTCTGTGTGGCACCGTCGCGAAGCTTATTAAAATAATTTGTGAAAGTTTTTTAGCCTGTTAAAACGCAAAGTTTTCATTGAGCGGCCTCAAAATTGCGCCTTTTTTACCGCATTGAGAAATAAATCCTCGTTTAATGCCGCACAAATTTGATTCTGCCACTTGCCTGCGTTATCGTAGGAACTATTGTTTATTTGAGTAAACGTTTTTGCAAATTTGTGAAACTGGATGTTCTGGAGAAGGTGTCACGGATAGCATGGCAACTCGTACCTTCCACAGCAAGTATTGACCAATTTATTGCCTACCGACGAAATTCTACCGATTCATGCGTATGCAGCAGAATTTATTGACTGATTTGCTGACCTTTAAGGCTGTTTGATGACTTTTCTCTCTATTTTGTTTGCGTTGTTGATCGAGCAATTGAAGCCGCTCCGTGCGGACAATCCGGTATATACCTGGGTTAAGCATTTTTCGCTCATGGTGGAAGGTTGGTTTAACGCCGGTCACGCTCGTCATGGCCGCTTGGGTTGGTTTTGCGTAATGCTGGCGTTGATGGTTCCTACTGCGTTGATTTATTGGGTGTGCATGCACATCGGCGCTTGGGCAGCATTCATCTGGAACGTGGTAATCGTGTATTTAACGCTGGGCTTTCGCCATTACAGCCATAACTTTACTTCAATCCAGCTGGCGCTAAATACGGGCGACGATGCCCAGGCCCGCACCTTACTGGCTGAGTGGACCAAGCAGGATACGAGCGATATGGACGTTGGCGAGATTTCTCGCATTGCAGTGGAAAAGGCATTGATTACTACGCATCGAAACGTATTTGGCGTGTTCTTCTGGTTTTTGATGCCACTTGGCCCAGCTTGTGCGGTGATGTATCGGGTTGCCGAATATCTGGCGCGTGCATGGAACGAGCCCGACCACATGCGAAATGAAGAGTTCGGTCGTTTTGCAACGCAGGCCTTTTATTGGATAGACTGGATTCCTGCGCGCCTGACAGCCGCCGCTTTCGCCGTCGTTGGTAATTTTGAGGATGCCATTTTCGCCTGGCGCAATTTTGCGGATCGCTGGAAAAGCGAAACCGATGGCATCATCTTGTCGGCGGGTGGCGGGGCGATGGGCATCCTCTTGGGAACGCCAGACAAGAGTGCGAGCGCTTTCCTACCGATTGACGCCGCGACTGTGGACTCTACCGGCATTGAAACTGACAGCCCGCCAGGTGACTTGCCGACGCCACGTGCTTTGCAAAGCACCGTTGGCTTAGTATGGCGCGCGTTGCTTTTATGGATGTTTTTGTTGTTACTTTTCTCGGTTGGAGTCTGGTTAGGTTGACAGGATTTGGGTCAAAATTCAACCTGTGGATTTTGAGTGGTCTTCTATAAGATATAATATGTAAGAATTGATTGCGTAATTGTAGATTGGGTTAATCGACCGGCCCTCAACCGAAATTCTGGTTAATTGACGCGGGTATGCACGCAACTGGTGTAAACACCTCAATTACATAAAACCCTTGCTCTCATCTCACGAGGATGCTGAGAATATGTTTATAAGATTTTACTCTGAACCGTAGCGAGCGCCGTCAAGACAGGGTGCACCAGGTTCCGAAAAAGTCTATTGTAAGTGTCAAAGAAATGAGCTAGCCGCATGGCAGATACCATTAAACCCCCAAGTTTGCCCGCCCGGGAATTCTTTATTCAGGGCATAACGTCCGACGGAAGACAGTTCCGCCCCAGCGACTGGGCTGAGCGACTATGTGGCGCAATGTCATGTTTTCGCCCTCAGGTAACGGGCGGACGTAATGCACATCTTTTATATTCCCCCTATGTCTTGCCAACGGTTTTGAACGGCATACGGTCGGTGGTAGTGAACGAAGACTTGCGAGAAATAGAGCCATTGGCCTATCATTTTGTGGTCGATTTTGCTAAAGATAATGATCTGCAAATAGTACATGCCTGTCTTTTGCCTGATGTTGATCAGCTTGAAAAATAGGCCTCATTTTTATTCCTGATTTTTGGCACCGAGATATAGTCCCGGTTTGCAAACCGTATTTATGGTCTTGTTTTATAGATGAATACCGGTAGCTGCCCACCTATAAGTCGCCGCTTACAGCTCACCTTTGGTCGCTACATATGCGCTGATAATTCCGCGTTGCGCGTTGCGCGTTGACGCATGAGCGCCTAAAGCCACCTGCGCAAGTTAAAATAAAATATTGCTTCCTTGCGGTGATTTATTGCAGATAATTAAGGATGTCCGAATATTGTCTCCACGATATGTAGAGTGACTCCTGTTTAATTGCGCGCCATCCGATCGTTTCGACACCTTAAATTATGTCCATACGCAAGCGCCGGCAATTCTCTTTAATGACCATTTTTCAATGCTCCCACAAGATACGCGCTAGGACGGGAACGTCTAGAGCGCTTTGGAGTCAAAAAAGCGCGGTAACTGCACGTGCATAGCGTGTCTTGCTAATCCCTGCAGTGAACTGCTACAAAACTAATCAGACCATAATTGCCGCTTTATCGCGACCGTCGCTCGGTATCATGCATTCACATATGTTTACATACATTCGAGAATTTGTGAGACTTTAGACCTGCCAGCCACTTATACACAGACCATTAAATTTCAGCAATGCCTATCATTATTGGAGCTAACGATGACCAGTGCCAGTGCCAATGCCCGTGCCAGAATAGAGCGAGATACCTTTGGCAATATTGAGGTGCCGACAGAGCGTCTTTGGGGCGCGCAGACGCAACGCTCTTTGGCGCATTTTAATATTTCTACCGAGCGGATGCCGGTTGAGTTAATCACTGCGTTGGCCTATGTCAAACACGCTTGCGCGCAAGTTAATATGGATTTGGGGGAGTTGCCGTCTAAAAATGCCAAGGCCATCATGCAAGCAGCGCAAGAAGTCAGTAGTGGCAAGCATCCGCACGAGTTCCCCTTAGCAATATGGCAAACCGGATCGGGTACGCAAAGCAACATGAACATGAATGAGGTGCTGGCCAATCGCGCCTCGGAACTACTCGGCGGCGAGCGCGGTCAAGCGCGTTTGATCCATCCTAACGATGCCGTGAATTTAAGTCAGTCATCGAACGATATTTTCCCCACCGCAATGCATGTTGCCGCGGTCCTTGGCATCAGCGAGTTGTTGATACCAGCATTAAGAGCATTGCGCGACACGCTGCATAAGAAATCGCAAGCATTTGCCGATGTCGTCAAGATCGGTCGTACCCATTTGCAGGATGCTACGCCGCTGACGCTAGGACAGGAGTTTTCGGGCTATGTTGCGCAACTTGATTTTGCCGACCGCAACATCACCGCCTCGCTTGACGGGTTATATGCGCTTGCCGTTGGTGGTACCGCGGTAGGGACCGGCATGAACGCGCATCCGGAGTTTGGTGCACGCGTTGCTGCCGAATTAACCAAGGCGCTGAACGCGCCATTTATTACTGCCGAGAATAAGTTTGCCGCACTGGCCGCGCACGACGCGTTGGTGGCGGCGCATGGTGCGTTAAAGGCACTGGCAGCAGCATTGATGAAGATTGCTAATGACGTTCGCTGGCTGGCGTCGGGCCCGCGTTCGGGACTGGGAGAAATCAGCATCCCGGAAAACGAGCCAGGTAGCTCGATTATGCCGGGCAAGGTCAATCCTACCCAATGTGAAGCGTTGACGATGCTATGCTGCCAGGTGTTCGGTAATGATGTCGCGATTAATTTTGGCGGCGCTTCCGGTAACTTTGAACTGAATGTCTTTAAACCGCTGATTGCCCATAACTTTCTGCAAAGCGTGCGATTGTTGACAGATGGAATGCATAGTTTTGATCATCATTGTGCATCCGGTATTGCGGCCAATGAGGATCGCATTGCTGAACTGATGTCCCGTTCACTAATGTTGGTGACAGCGTTAGCACCGCATATCGGTTACGACAAGGCCGCCCAAATTGCAAAGCATGCGCATCATGACGGTAGTACGTTAAAGCAGGCGGCACTTGCTCTGGGTTACGTTACCGAAGAAGAGTTTGCTGCCTGGGTCCAGCCGTCTACAATGACTTCTCCACGATAATGCGACAATTTTAGTTATTAGAATAAGAAATGCGTTTTGGGAGGCGTTAAATGAGGCCAGACGTTATGATGGTGAGACCTTAAAAAAGGTACCACGCAGCTCAAATCAGTTTGTTTGTTTTATACGGACAATCGAATTTGTCAGATGTGATCGCAGATCTTGCTGATACATGAAGAAATGAGGCGGAGTTGATGTCGTTCAGCCCTGTATGAGCCTCGACAATTGTTCGAATACCATAGTAGCCCCGACCGAAATTTATGTTAAATCCTGACTGCCTATGTTTTTACTTTTACTATCAGCGCAGCGTACCAAGTGCGATAGAGCATTGATCCTTGATCTCTATTTGGACCGGTGCGTATGAATCTGACTCACATCCGGCCCGTGGCATGTTTCAACTATCCGCTTTGCGGTGTTTTGTTGATCCTGCTCTGGTTAAATCCTTCGGACGCCCGGGCCGCCTATAAAGTCGAGATTGAGGCTCCGAAAGAAATCAGCGCTCTACTTAAGCAGCATCTGGACTTGGTGCGTTATAAGGACCGGGACGACCTCAGCGATGACCAGCTAAAATACATGCTTGATACCGTGAACGACCAGGTCACGCAACTGACCTCCACTGAAGGTTATTTTTTGCCCACCACGACGGTGACGGTCGATCCCGGTGCGACAAAAGTTATTCACCTCAAAGTCGATCCACATCAACGCACGATAGTTGCCAGCGCAAAAGTTGAGGTGATGGGTAAAGTGGTAACTGAAGTGCCGGAGCGGATACCACGTATCCAGCGCAACTGGCGCTTGCCGGTCGGTCAGCCCTTTCGCCAGAGCGATTGGGACGCAGCCAAAGAGCATAGTTTACAACTGCTGCAATACAAGGGATTTCCTTCCGCCAAAATTACGCATTCCGAGGCGCGGATAGAAGCTGACGATAACGCTGCCCAACTATCGGTTGCATACGATAGCGGACCGTCGTTTACGTTAGGCCCGCTTCAAATCACAGGTACCAAACGCTATCCCAATAAAATCATTCATAACGTGAATCCATTAAGCGTTGGTGAAAATTACGACCTTGATCGTTTGCTCTATTTGCAGCGGCAAATACAAAATACCGGCTATTTCGGGAACGTCATAGTAGGCATTGACGACGACCCCGCACATCCGGCGCTGACGCCAGTGAAGGTGCAAGTTACTGAATTTCCGACGCAGCGGGTGCGGGCCGGGATAGGGTATGCGACAGATACAGGGGCACAGGTGCAGGGCGGGTACTCAAATTACAATGTATTTGGCGATGCCTGGGTATTTGATAGTCAGGCCAAGATTGAGCAGCGACGCCAGTATGGATCACTCTCCCTGAATATGCCGCCGGACCAGCGTAGTTTCGTCAACGGCATCAATGGTGCATATGATCGCACGACGCTTCAAGGTGTCGATTTACGCAGCCAGCGCATTGGGTTCAAGCGCGCACGCTCTCTGGAAAATTATGACACGGCATTGACGCTAGATTTTTATCGTGATTCTTTGCAACAAACAGATGGGGCGGTCTTGCCCCCAAATACCGTGGTTTTGCCGGGTAAGCATCAGGCCCTTGTGCCGGGATTTAGCTGGACCAGACGGGATGTAGACGATCAGATTTTTCCGACCGATGGCGATATATTTTCGGTACAGACTGGTATCGCCTTGAAGGGAGTCCTGACCGATCAAAGCTTTTTTCGGGCCTATTTACGCTACAAGAAATATGTTCCGGTCGCCAAGCGCGACATAATGATTTTTCGCATTGAGGGCGGAGCGATATTCACCAAAGGTGCCAGCGCCGAAGTGCCAGCATCGCTATTGTTTCGTGCCGGTGGAAACGAGTCGGTACGCGGTTATGCTTATGAAAGCATTGGCAATACGCAAAAAGGCAGGGTTTATCCAACCAAATATATGGTCACCGCCAGCGCCGAATACCAGCATTGGTTTAATCATAGTTGGGGGGCGGCGGTATTTTATGATATTGGCGCGGCGACTAATAGCTGGGTTGACAAGCAGATCAAGGTTGGTACCGGTGTTGGCGCGCGCTGGCGCAGTCCCGTGGGGCCGGTAAATGTAGACTTGGCGTACGGCGTGCAAGATCGACGCATTCGACCACACATTTCGTTAGGGATCGCTTTCTGATCATCCGGTATCGTTTGTTCCTAAGGCGATCAACCCCTTCCGCAAGGCCGTAATGAATGTCCCGGAAAGACTTAAACGACCATCAGCCAAATGATCATGCCGTGACGAACGGTACTAATTGTCGCTGCAAAATCGGTAATCTCTATGATGCATTATTGGTTCGGGTATTTTTTTTAACCATTTTCCTTTAAACAATTTTCTTTAAATAATTTTCACCAGTTTATTGCAGGAAATATTGCCTCACCAAAGATGACCAACGTAATGACGCCACCGACCGACCCATCTAGTACGCCTGCGCCGACTTCGACCTCCCCGCGAAAGGAAGCCCGTCGCTGGTTTGTATTTTTTCAGAGGATAGGCGCGGCAGTGTTGATGCTAATCTTAATGGTAGTACTGCTCGTCGTCGTCCTGCTGATTGGTATCCGCTCTGAATCCGGCACCAAAGCCATATGGAAAACGGCCACCTGGTTATCCCAGAATCATTTGACCGGCGAGGTGGTCGGCGGGACGTTGGAAGATGGCATCCGCCTCAAGAACGTCAAGTACCGCGATGCGACCCAGCAATTTTCTATCGACAAGATTGATGGACGCTGGCAACTCACCTTCTCACCCTTAAAATTAAGCGTTAGCCATCTTCACGTTGGCACCGTGGATGCACGCATGCAGCCTAAGCCTGCTACGCCGTTGACGCTGCCCACCCGGCTAACATTGCCTTTAGCATTGTCATTGCAAAACATCAGGCTTGATAAGCTCTCGTTAATGCAAGGATTATCCACCACCGAATTAAGCAATTTGTCTTTGAGCGGTCAATCGGACGGGGTGCATCATCTCGTAACTGTAGAGCATGTGGATACCGCATTCGGCAGCGTGAGTGCCAACCTGCATTTGGAAGGGCTAGCGCCGTTTGTAGTGACGGGCGGCGCAGAACTGCAAGGCGCTTATGCGAACGAAAAATTTCAGCTTGATGCCAAAGTATCCGGGACGCTACCGACCTTGAATGTGGCGCTGTTGGGAACTGGCGACAAGTTACGCGCCAACGTTAACGTTGCAGCCACGCCGTTTGCGCCGATTCCATTTCAACGCATACAGATTAGCGCTGATCACATCAACCCCAAATTATTCAGTGCTGGCGCACCATCGGCTGACCTGAAGGTACAGGCCGATCTGGCACCGGTCTCCGCCACTGCAGCCGCCACTAATGCTACGGCCGCGACTGCCGCGACCAAAGCGCCGGGTTTGGCGGCCAGCCCACCAGATGCATCTCTTACCAGTGTTGATTTAGCGCTGCTGGCGGTGAGCGGACCACTGCGGATTACCAACGCAATGCCGGGCGCATTGGATAAAGACCGCTTGCCGTTGACTTCTATTGACGCGCAAGTGCGGCTGGACGCGAAGTCGCAACAACTCTCCAGTTTGCACATTCAGTTACTGGATAAGGGATCACTTAGTGGTAAGGGCGAATACCACACCGAGGGCGAAAATAAAAAATCTGGACAATTTACGTTCGATGTTGCCGCTCTTAATTTACATGCGTTGCACGCCAGGCTGCAACCGTCGCGGTTGGCAGGACCGCTCAGCATCAAGCTCACTCCCGACACGCAATTAATTGGTCTGAAACTGGCCGACAAAAATCTCTCGGTCAGTCTTGAGTCGCTGATTGATCCTAAAAAAATTGACCTGCGGCGGGTAGAACTGGTTGCCGGTCCTGCCCACCTCAACGTTAATGGAAATGTGGCGCGCAACGAGGCAATGGCTTACGACCTCAATGCTAAGCTACGCGCTTTCGATCCCGCTTTGTGGATAAAAAGCGGTCCCGCGGCAACCGTGAAAGGTAAAAAACCGGCGATCGCAAAACCGGCTAAAGTGGTTCCGGCCAGTATCAACATGGATCTTCAGGCCAATGGAAAATTATCACCTGCGTTGCACCTGAAGCTAAAATTCAACATTCTTGACAGCCAGTATGACAATCTGCCGATGACAGGTAGTGGAACGATTAATCTGGTCGACAAGCGTTTGCTGCCAAGTGAAATGCAACTCTCGGTTGCCGGAAACAACGCGCAACTTAAGGGCAATTTTGGGATGCCCGGCGATCATTTTAATTTTATTGTGGATGCGCCACAGTTGGACCGACTAGGCTTTGGCTTATCCGGCGCACTCCATACCGATGGACAGGTTACCGGCAGCCTGAAAAGGCCCGCTGTTACCGCCAGTTATCGCGCCGAAAAAATACATTTTGGCGCGCAGCAGATAGACAGTTTATCTGGGCAAGCGGACATACAGGCCGATGTCAGCGCCGATATCGCTGCGCCTGCTAACCGACTTCGTCTTAGCGTTGACGCACGTGGTTATCGTGGGCCGGATATCGCGTTAAGTAAGTTGAACGCCAATCTTGCAGGAACCTTCGGCAATCATCGCCTGCAGCTTGAAACGGTCGGCACCGTACGCGAAAAGCCCTTGGCGCTGACGTTGGGAGCGCAGGGTAAGTTGCGTCAAGGCGATGCTGGTTATGGCTGGCAGGGCACGCTAACCGAATTAAAAAATCAAGGCATGCCACGCATTGCGCTAGGTGAACCTGTGTCGATCAGCGCGTCCGCGAATAAGCTCAGTGTGGGGGCGACGCATTTAACGATTGCCGACGCCGTCATTGATCTTAAGAATCTCAGTATCGACCATGGGCGCATACAATCGGCGGGCGCGATAAACGCCCTCAATGTGCGCACGCTCATGGATCTGGCGCATGAGTTTACCGGCAAAGAGTTTCCGGTGATGACCGATCTGGTCCTCGACAGCCGTTGGAATTTTGGGTTGTCGGATCGCGCTACCGGATTTTTTGAGCTTAATCGCCGCAGCGGTGACATCCGTATCAAATCCGGGCGCGGAGACATCCCACTGGGACTGACGGAACTACGCCTGCGCGCGGATTTGCAAGGAACGCAGGCCAATCTGAATACAGCATTGGCCGCGTCCAAAATTGGATCTGCCAGCGGGCAACTCAGATTGGGTCTTATTCACCTCGATAACGGATTGACGATTAACGATAGCTCTACGTTATCGGGTACGGTAAAAGCCAGTGTCCCGCAATTAAAAACCGTGGGCGGCTTAATTGGTCCGCAAGTCGGTCTGGACGGCAATCTCGCGCTGGATGTAACGCTGGCAGGTGTATTGGGACAACCGACCGTCTCGGGTACGGTTGCGGGAAATAATCTGGCGGTTACGTTATACGATCAAGGTATAAAATTGCGGGATGGTGTTGCCCGCCTGAATCTTGATAAAAACATTATTACCTTGCAGCAACTGGAGTTTCACGGCGGTGATGGAACGTTACGTGCCAATGGTCGCCTCCAATTAGGAAAATCCAATCCAGACGTCACTGCAACCATCGTCGCGGATCGGCTACAGCTTTTTGCCAGCCCCGATCGGCAGCTCATGTTGTCCGGTCAGGCGAAAGTTGCCAACGTCAGCGAGCAGTTGCATGTCGATGGAAAGTTTACGATTGATAAGGCGCTGTTCGATTTGCCCAAGACTAGCGCGCCGACGCTTGGTGCTGATGTGGTCATTGTTCGCAAGGACGGCAAAGCCAACGTCACGCCGCTGACGGAAAAAGCCAAATTAAAGAAAACGGCAGAAAAGCCCGCCGGTAGTTTGTCGCCAATAATGAATATAGCGGTCGACTTCGGCAACGATTTTAGATTCCGGGGTAGTGGTGCCGACTTGCGTTTAGGAGGCACAATGTTGGTGCATAGCGAGCCTTTTTCCGCATTGCGTGCCAGCGGTACCATCAGGGTAACGGATGGTACCTACGAGGTATTCGGCCGCAAACTGGCAATAGAGCGCGGCTTGATTAACTTTACGGGGCCAATCAATAATCCTAATATCAATATTCTGGCAATGCGGCGCAATCAGGACGTGGAGGCAGGTGCAGAAATCAGCGGTTACGCATCCGCGCCAAGGGTCAAGTTGGTGTCGGAGCCCAATGTGTCAGATGAAGAAAAATTATCCTGGCTGATGTTCGGTCATGGCAGCGACAGCAGCGCGTTGGGCCAGCGCCAGGCCGCAGGGCAAGCGCTCGCGTTATTAGGAAATTACGGTGGTAAAAAGATTGCACGGGGAATCGGTCTGGATGAGTTTTCCATCGGTACCAGCGAGTCAGGTCTGGTCAATGAACAGGTGGTAAATATTGGCAAAGCCATCACCGAAAAAATCAACATCGGCTATGAGCAAAGTCTATCCGGTGCCGCCAGTGTTTTAAAACTGACATGGCAATTTTCGCGCCGCTGGTCAATGGTGTTAAGGGGAGGCACGATCAATGGACTGGATGTCTTGTTTACCAATCGCTTTGATAAGTTGTGGGGTCCCAAGAAGGTGACCGAGGTGACCGGCCTTGTCGATAAATCTGGCGACAATACAAAATAGCGTAAGGTGTGGCCATGCTCTACACTTTTGCGCTTCCATAGCGAATCAATGGCGCGGCGCGCTCTCCACCAATCTTGCTGAGCGTGTTGGTCCGCAGGGCAAGCTTGAAACCGTGCTGCTGAACGTATTTTTATCTGCTATTAACTGGGTTTTACCCTAATATCACCGCTTTATGACGCCACTAAAATATCTCCAGGCCTATCCGGTCGCATTGCAGGACCAGATTCGCCAACTCATCGAGCAGAAACGTTTGGGTGAGTATTTGCTTAAACGCTATCCCGGCAAGCATGCGGTGCAGAACGATAAAGCGCTTTACTCCTACACCTTGGCGCTAAAGCAGGCGTATTTAAAGAATGCACCTAACATTGATAAAGTCCTTTACGACAGTCGCCTTGATCTGACGCATAAAGCGTTGGGTCTGCATACTGCGATTTCCCGGGTTCAGGGTGGGAAACTAAAGGCCAAGAAGGAGATCCGGGTGGCAGCTTTGTTCAAAGAAGCGGCGCCAGAGTTTCTGGAGATGATCGTCGTGCACGAACTGGCGCATTTGAAAGAGCAGGACCATAACAAAGCGTTCTACAAGCTGTGCGAATATATGTTGCCGGAGTATCATCAACTTGAGTTTGATTTACGGGTCTTCTTAACCTATCGGGCGCTGAATAAAGGCGGGCCAGAAATGGCGGATCAGGTCATTTTATTTTAAACTTACAGCGCTGCATTTACGCTAAAGTGTGCTGAAATCTGGAGGACCGACCACGGATCGGTTATCCTCAATACTCAGTGGCGGCTTCCGCTATGATAGCGAGCTGTTCGAACCGAAAAGACCATCATGAGCAAACAATTTTCCCTCGCTTGCGAGCGCAACCGTCATCCAATCGCTGAAGTGCTGGCAAGCAAATTATCGCAAGCGCGCATGCCCTCGGCCAGCACGGTGCAACGGGTGCTGGAAATAGGCAGTGGCACCGGTCAACATGCGGTATTTTTTGCACAGCAATTCCCGGCTGCCATCTGGCAGACCAGTGATTTAGCCGCCAATCATCCCAGCATTCTGGCATGGCAGCAAGAAGCCGCTCTATCGGGTGTATTGCCACCGCTAGCGCTGGACATGGCAGAACCGGATTGGTCACAGGCGCTCACTACAACCTACGACGCGGTGTTTACCGCCAACACCTGCCACATTATGTCGTGGCCGCAAGTGCGTAATATGTTTTTAGGCGTTGGACGGGTGTTGACGACAGGCGGTGTTTTTTGGACTTATGGGCCGTTTAACGTGGACGGTCAATTTACCAGCCCGAGCAACGCCGTATTTGACGCCAGCTTGAAGGGCTACGCGGCGCATATGGGCATACGGGACATGGCAGAACTAATCTTGCTGGCCGCCGAGAGCCATCTGGTTCTGGCGGCCGATCATGCTATGCCATCCAATAATCGGTTGCTGGAGTGGCAACGGGTATAGTGCTACCGTCACCGTCACCGTCACCGTCATGGTCATGGTCGTCTTGGTCTTCAGGAAGCGCGACGCCCGGTCATTTCTTCGCCAGCATCGGGCCTTAATTTCCATGCAAACGGCAGCGCCATCGCGGCAATGATTGCGATGGTGATAAATGTCGGCCAAAAGTCTGAGCTGACAATCGTGGCGTGGCCTTGCATCCGGTTAGAGACTTGCAACACGTAGCCGCCCACGGTCACGCCCATGCCGATGGCAAGTTGCTGCGCAACGCTGGTCAAACTGGTGGCCTGACTCATTTGGTAGGGTTTGATATCAGCATAAGCAATCGCGTTGATACTGGTGAACTGCATTGAGCGGATGCAACCGCCGAGTAGCAACAATGCACCTACGATGATATGCGGGGTTTCCGCAGTCAGTGCGCCAAACGCCGCCATTGAAGCTGCGCCAAACAAAGTGTTATAGATCAGCACGTTACGGAAGCCGAAGCGTTTCAAAACATAGGTCGTGATGGTCTTGACAAACATCGCACCGATGGACGACACGCAAGTCAGCAAACCAGACTGAAACGGTGACAGGCCAAACCCCAGCTGGAATAATAGCGGTAACAAAAACGGCAATGCGCCGATCCCAATCCGAAATAATGAGCCACCATAAATGTTCATGCGCAAGGTGGGAATCGATAACAAGCGCAGATTCAGCAATGGGTGTTCGCAATGAAACGCATGCCAGACATAAGCTGCAAACGAGAGGCTACCGATCACCACATAAATGAGCGAGACATCGCTTTCGACCAGATGGCGACCCGCACTGGCGAGACCAAACATCAGGCAGGAACAGCCCACGGCAGAAAGGATAAAGCCGATCCAGTCTAGTGGCACGGTGCCTTCTTCGCGCAGATTTGGAATAAACCGATTGGCGAGGTAAATGCCGAAAATGCTGATCGGAATATTGATAAAGAAGATCCAGCGCCAGTGAAAATAAGTAGTGATGAAGCCGCCCAGCGGTGGCCCGATCACCGGCCCGATCAACGCTGGAATGGTCAGGTAGCTGAGCGCTTTTACCAAGTCAGCTTTGGATACCGTACGTAAAATCACCAGGCGTCCGACTGGCACCATCATCGCGCCGCCCATGCCTTGAAAAAAACGCGAGGCGACAAACTCGGCCAGCGTGTGCGATATGCCGCAGAGTATTGAGCCAAACATGAACACGCCGATGGCAGTGCGAAAAACGGTGCGGGCGCCAAACCGATCTGCCATCCAGCCGCTGATGGGGATAAATACCGCCAGACCGACCAGATAGGAGGTCATGGCCAGCTTCAGCGCGATGGGGTTCTCACCCATGTCGAGCGCCATCGCAGGTAATGAGGTGGCAATCACCGTCGCGTCCATATTCTCCATAAAGAGCGCGCAGGCGACGATGAGCGGTGTAAGAAAAACGCGAGATATTGCCATGAGCGAGGTGGGGGCGGGCGTCCTTTGCACGCTGGATTGCGCCGGAGAGCTCATATTTAAGGACGCTCAGTATAGCGCTTTGGCGCGTCGCTCGCCGTTCAGCTAGCATAACCGCCGATTGCCTAGGCCCCTTGCACATAGCGTCACCCGTGATTCGGCTAACCATGAGCTGCACATAAGCCCGACATAGGTTGTAAATAAGCTTTACCTAAATTGTGCCCAACCCATAAATTACGCTTTATAAAGGCTTTTTCGGTAAAATTACGTCTTTGGCACCGATGCTGGTTTTACGCGGAGCCGTCCTTTTCTTCTGTTTACGCCATTTTGAATGTCGAGTTGTAACTTATGACTTTAGGTATTGATACCTCGTTAGCGCTGGCTTTCAACGGCAGTAGCGCCTTGCCCAAAGCAGAATGTTTTGCGTTATTCGATGATCGCGGCGCTGACCGGAACGTTGCGGTTTCGCGTCTCTTTACCGATTATCGGGGAACGTTGCGTTGTCAGGGTGCCGAACAGTTAGCCCAGTCGCTCGACCAGATGCAAGAAGCACTGCGCGATGGACTACACGTGGTGACACTGTTTAGCTACGAACTCGGCGCGGCTATACACGGCGTTCGATCGGTTGGCTCCGACGGAACGGCAAGCGATGCCCCATTAGCAGAGATACTGGTATTTGGGACTAGTCAAAAATTGACTGCATCTGAGGTCGATGCATGGCTTGAGCAACGCGTAACGAAAGAGTCAAGCGCATTGAGTGGCGAATTAAATAGCCAACAACTGCTATCAGACCCGGCGATGCGCAATACAAATGTGATATCCGAGCTTGCATCCGGCATCGCCAACGTGCGCGCCAATGTTGCAGCTTCGGCCTTCAATCAGGCAATCGCCCAAATCCACGCGTATATCGCAGCGGGTGACACCTATCAGGTAAATTACACCTATCGCCTGCATTTCGATGTTTATGGCAGTCCGTTGTCGTTATATAACCAGTTGCGCGCACGCCAACCGGTGCCTTATGGCGCACTGATAGCAATGCCGGATGGCCGGGCGGTGCTCTCGTTGTCACCGGAGTTATTTGTCAGGAACGACGGCGGCACACTTACGGCGCGACCCATGAAAGGCACCGCCGCCGCCAGCGATGACGATGCGCAGAACCAGCGAACGGCAGCCGCCCTCGCCACGGATCCTAAAAATCGCGCTGAAAACCTGATGATCGTTGACCTGTTACGCAATGATCTGGGTCGCGTGGCAAAATCCGGGTCAGTGCGCGTGCCCGCACTGTTCGAAGTGAGTCGCTACAACACGGTGCTGCAAATGACCTCCACCGTGCAGGCCCAATTACGCCACGATATCCGTTTGACCGAACTGATGACTGCTCTATATCCGTGCGGCTCCATTACCGGTGCCCCAAAAATACGTAGCATGCAGATTATTGCCGAGTTGGAGACTGCCCCGCGTCGCTTGTATACCGGGGCGATTGGCTGGTTTGATGCGCCGGTCGAGGATCGTCAGATTGGCGACTTTTGTTTATCGGTGCCGATACGCACATTGTTGCTGGATGCGGAGGATCAACGCGGTATTCGCCAGGGTGAGATGGGCGTCGGTGCGGGCATCGTGCATGATAGCGTCGCATCGGACGAGTACGCCGAATGCAAATTAAAAGCAGCATTTTTAACCGGATTGCGTCCTGATTTTTCTTTGTTTGAAACGATGTATGCAACCAAAGAAGGCTGTCGCTATACCGACCGTCACTTAAAACGATTACAGACTTCAGCGGCCTATTTTGGGTTTGTGTTTGATGCGGCACAGGTACGTAAGCGTTTGGATGATCACCTTTCAACCTTCAGCACTGGCTTAGCAACGGGAGGCGTTTATCGATTGCGACTTAGCCTGGCCGAAGACGGGACTTCTTCCATCACCAGCGCGCCGCTGGCAGCGTTGACGGGGGTGGTAAAGGTAATTATTTCCCCCGATCCGACGCAGCAAAAAGACCTGTTTTTGCGACACAAGACGACATTGCGGCAGCGTTATGATCAGGGGTGGAGATCAGCCGAGCAGCAAGATGCATTCGACATGCTATTTTTTAATCAGAACGGCGAGTTGACGGAAGGGGGCCGCAGCAATGTATTTGTGAAACTGGCAGGCCGCTGGTTTACCCCGCCGCTGACGTCAGGTTTGCTGCCCGGCATTATGCGCGGTGTGATCCTTGAAGATCCACTATGGAGTGCGACGGAACGTAGGCTCACCCGCGGAGATTTGCAATCTGCTGAACAGATTATGGTTTGTAATGCACTGCGCGGCGTGATGATGGCGGAGATCATTTGGTAAGGCTAACCTCGCCTTATTCATTCGTCTCTATCGGCCGTCATTTTTAAGCGATTTTCAAGCCATGCTAGCGGGTCGTTTAATAGAACTGCGCCAATACCGGGAACTCCTTAACCATCAGCGGCAGATGTGTGCGGAAGCCATCGCCCCGAGTATACCCACGATAGAAATCGACACCATCGCCAGCGACAGGCGCACGGTCAATCCGCGATTGCGCGCACGCAAAACCAGCGGAAGGTTGATCAGTACGCTGGCCAGCGAGGCGATCACCGCGCCGGTCGATACCACGTGTGCCGATATCGCATTGTTGGTCAACAAACTGGCCGCTGCCGCCACCGCACTCGCGCTGGACACAACGCCACCGATCAGGCTCACAGCATAAAAGCCAAGCTCGCCGAAGTAATTTTGGGTCAGCACGCCAGCCAGGTGCAATATCAAAAATAGCAAGCCGTACTTTAACGCTGCGGTCACCGAAAATGGTATTGGCAACTCGCCCGGTTCGGTCTGGTGGTCGGTAGTGCGATGGGCATTGCGGTCCATGAAAAACCAACCTGCATTGACCAGTAGCATCAAAAAGAACGGCACCGCCGCAGTCAATGCCGCAGCCGGGGCCAGAATAAATAACAGGCAAGCATTGCGGATCGTCATTGCGGAGGTGGCGAGCAAAATGCCTCGATAGGCGGCGCTCACGGTCTCCGGATGATTGTCTTTGGCCCGCGACGCCATCTCGTTAACGGTCACACTGCTATTTACCAGTCCACCCAAAAAGCCGGCCAGCGCGATGCCCCGCGTGCCGTAAATTTTCCAGAGAACGTAGTTGATAAAGCCAATCCCGGCAATCAGGATCACCGTCACCCACGCAGCCCGCGGTTCGATCAGATTCCAGGGGCCGATTGACCCCATCGGCAATGCTGGGTAAATCACAATCGCCAGAATCGCCAGCATCAGCGCCGAGCGCATTTCGGCCTCGGTCAATCCCACGCTGAATCCCGCCAGACGATCTTTCCAGGCCAGCAGTGCCGTCACGATGACCATCACGGATGCGGGCGTTGCAGTATGACCTTTGCCGCACAGGATGCCGATCACGCACGTAATCAGCATCGCCGCCGACGTTGTCAGCTCGGTGCTGATGTGTGTACGTAGCCTTTGTAAATTAAGAAACACGGTCAGGCCGCCGGTCATCACCAGGATCAGGTAAGCATAAGTATCGCCAAGGATTCCGCCCATACCTCCCAGCAGAGCGATTAATCCAAAGGTGCGCAGTCCCGCTTCTTTGCCGCGCCGTTCCCGCTCTAAGCCGATCAACAGACCCAGCGCCAGCGCTAGTCCAAGCCGGGTCAGACTAATCAGATATGGCCATTTGACTTCGGGAAGAGACATGCCGACCTGAATCAGCGGTTGCGCGGCGATAGTGAGGGAATGCGGGTCAATGGCGATCATAGGGCAATCTTGTTGTTATTCGAGGATATAAAAATGACCCTAAACGGATCGACAGCGGTATCAAATGTCGCCGTAACACCGGTCTCATAACAGGTACGTGACCAACGGGTATGGTACATCAATCATCGCAACGGGTGCGGCGTGGGGCCTGCTCCGGCGCAATAACATCAGGACGCAATATTTGGAGAAAGCACCGGTTTGCTATTACTGATGCACGCCTTCGGGCTTCTTACCTGTCTGGTGACGTGGATTCAGTGGTGCAGGCTTTAATAAGGTCTTAATAGATCGTTTTAGCAGCCTCGCGAATTGCCTGTTGCAGAATCTTTGCACCCGGCGACAGGATATGGTTGCGGCGGGTGATGATGCCGAAACCATCCATTTTGCACGGCAGTTCAATCGGCAAAATTGCCAGCACATTGAGTTGTGCATAAAAGCGCGATACCTCGACCGGCATCACATGTAAAAAGTCCGTTTGCTGCAGCAGACTAATGATCGCCAGTGCGGCGGTGGTGTCAACCACATTTGACGGCGGGGGCAAGCCATTTTTGTGAAACATCATATCGCTGCGATGACGCAGAATGCTGCCACGCGGCGACAGTATCCAGCCTGCATCGGCAATGTCTTTTAATTGCAGATTGGAGGCATGCCGCAGGGGATGGTCAATGCGGGCGACCGCACATACCGGTTCATCTGCCAGCTCTTCGTATTCAAGGTTGCGGTTGTCCTCTTGATCGAGGATACGCGCCACCATAAAGTCCAGCGATCCTCGTTGCATGCGTTCCAGCAGGATATTGCTACTTTCGATTTCGATCCCAATCCGTAACATGGGCGAATGTTGTTTGACCTGTGCAATAGCGGCCGGGAGTAGATTCATTCCTGGTGTCAAAATGGCACCGACGTCTACCTGACCCGACAAGCCAGATTTAAGTGCGGTAATGTCATCGTGCGCCTGAGACAGACTGGTCAATGCCATGCGCGAGTGCCGAATCATTGCATCGCCATAAATTGTCGGACGCATACCGCGCGGCAGTCGCTCAAACAGCTGGACATCCAGCATGTCTTCCAGATCCTTCAGTTGTTTGGACGCGGCCGGTTGCGTCATGTTCAGCGCTTCCGCGGCCCGGTGAATGTTGCGCTCTTCGTCCAACGCAATTAAAAGCAAAAGTTGGCGCGTTTTAAGGCGTGCACGGAGAAACCAGTTGCTATCGCTGTGTGACATAGTTGTCCCGAATTAATTATTTATAATTATCCGCCATGTGTCTTAGCGTGACAGGAAATGATACCAAATTCAGTATTGATTGGGCGGAATAATTCATTAGAAAGATATCGCATATCTCTCTACAATAGGGCAATAATGGATTGCCTATTCCATGCGCTGACCCCATGGGGCGCTAGCCCACGCGATGTATTTTTCTCAGGAGACAACAATATGACAAGCCCAAACCCATCCTACGCCAGTTACCCTAGCCTGATAGACCGCACGGTTTTAATTAGTGGGGGTACCACCGGTATTGGTGCCGACATGGTCGCGCAATTTGTCGCACAAGGTGCCAAGGTCAGCTTCCTTGGGCGCAATCGCGAGGCCGCAGATGCGTTGATCGCATCGGTGGTCGGTGAGGGGACGCGCCATACGCCGCTCTTTTTGCAATGTGACGTGTGCGATATCCCCGCACTTCAAGCTGCGATCAACACAGCGCGCATGCATTTCGGGCCGATTTCGGCATTGGTCAATAATGCTGCGAACGATCAGCGCCAAAGCATTGAAGAAACCACCGTCGCCAGTTGGGATAACGGCATGGCCGTTAATTTGCGCCATCAGTTTTTTGCCGTCCAGGCTGTGATCGAAGATATGCAAACGCTCGGCGGCGGATCGATTATCAATCTTGGATCGATCAGCTGGAAAAACAAAACCGGCGGCATGCCTGCCTACACCACATCAAAAGCAGCGATTCAAGGCTTAACCCGCACGTTAGCGCGGGATTTAGGGCCGCATAATATCCGCGTCAACACATTGGTGCCGGGCTGGGTCATGACAGAAAAGCAGATAAAACTGTGGCTCGACGATGCTGGTGAGCGCGAGATCGACCAAATGCAATGCCTCAAGGCGCGCCTTGATTCGGCGGATATCTCGCGGATGGCATTATTTCTTGCTGCCGACGACAGCAAAATGTGCACGGCCCAAGACTTTATTGTAGACGCTGGCTGGTCTTGATCGCGTAGCGTAAAGGGAGCCAGCATGACGACGGTAAAATTATTAGTTGATGGAAAACATTTGCTAGGCGAGGGCGTGTTGTGGTGCGAGCGCTCCGGCAGACTGTTATGGACCGACATACTGGCGTCCCGACTATGGTGCCATACGCCCTCAAACGGCGAGACGCAAAGCTGGGCAATGCCCGAAATGCTGGCTACCTTTGCGCTCACTTTGGATGATGACCGATTGCTGCTTGGCCTGGCATCTCAGCTAGCATGGTTTCATTTTTCCACTGGCGAAGTTACGCCAATTGTCGCGGTAGAAGCCCGGCTGGCAACAACCCGCATTAACGACGGACGTTGCGACCGGCAGGGTCGTTTTGTGTTCGGCACCAAATCCGATGCCGTTGATCGCACCCCCAATTGCAGTTTCTACCGGCTGAACGCCGATTTAACTCTGGAGCGCCTACCGCTCTCACCCGTCGTTATTAGCAACAGTATTTGTTTTAGCCCGGATGGCGCAACGATGTATTACTGCGACACGATCAGCAACACTATTCGCTGCTGTGACTACGAGGCATTGGATACCGCGCAGCCTGTGGTCGCTTTCGCCAATGACCGCCTGTTTGCAGACTTGCACGACCAGCCGGGTTCACCCGACGGCTCGACCATCGATAGCGAAGGCGGTTTATGGAACGCCCAATGGGGCGGCTATCGCGTCGTGCGTTTTACACCCGACGGCCGCATGGACCGCATCATCGCGCTGCCGGTATCCCAACCAAGTTGCGTGGCGTTTGGCAACGCTGACTTGTCGACGCTATTTGTTACCACCGCGCGTGAAGACTTGTCGGAACAAGCGTTAGCAAGCGAACCCCAGGCTGGTGGCGTTTTTAGCATACGGTTGGATGATGTGCATGGCTTGCCGGAAGGGCGGTTTCGGGGTAAGTAGTACCGTAATAAACGCGCGACGAGCGCAACAAAATACCGCGTCCGGTAATGCTGCATGACGAATGAGTTTTGATCGCAAGCCCGGTATTTGATGTACGCGCCGGATGTCGACTTCACGGTTGCTGGGATTGCGCCTTTCGTAACGATCTACCACCGTTCTGAAAATTTGCTCAGCAATGAGATGGCCTGCGATCAGATTCATCCGCGCAAACTCCCCAAGTAATCACACAGACCTTCGCCGGTTGCCAATGCAATAGCGTCTATCCTGATCCTTCCTGCGATTGCCCTGAGGGTATCGTGTGCGACATATCAAAAAAAATATCGACTTTCATTGGTTTTTCAATGTATATATATCATCATGTCGTCGCTATACTAGACCCGCGGTGCGCATAATCGATTTCATAAAATTTAATAAAAGTCGCTTATTTCCCGCAAAACACAAGTGGCGCTACGTTGGGACACTCTTATCAGATACCCACCAGCACAACTCTGGCATGTCTTGCTCAGACCACGTTGGTTGGTTTCCATTGGTGTGGCTTCATTCGTCAGCAAAGGGCATCTGAATACGCGGGTTTCTGGTATATGCAGACCTCGCTCACTTCTGTATGTCGGTTTGATGTAGATATTTTTAAAATAACAAGGAAACAGGGATGAGACAACTTTCTATCAAAAATGCAATTCAATTTGTATTCGTGCTTTTATTTGCTGCAAACACGGTCACGGTGCAAGCGCAAGGCCTCCCCGTGGTCGTGCCCGAAACAGTAGGGCTATCGTCCGCAAAGCTACAGAAGCTTAAGCTAACCCTCCAGCATGAGGTGGACCAAGGAAAATTTCCCGGTGTAGTGGTAATGATCGCGCGTAACGGAAAATTAGCGTATTCAGAAGCCATCGGCTACCAAGATAAAGCGGCTGGAACACCTCTTAAAAAAGACGCTATATTCCGTATTTATTCGATGACCAAACCTTTAGCATCGGTTGGGGCAATGATGCTGGTCGAGGATGGAAAAATCCAACTCACCGATCCCATCTCAAAATTTCTTCCTGAGTTTACGAAGATGGGCGTCAGCGTTGCACAAACTGATGCCGCCGGCGTCACAACATACACGATTGTTCCAGCCAACCGGGCTATCACGGTGCAAGATTTGCTCCGTCACACATCAGGCATCGCGTATGCAGAACTTACCCGCAATCCAATCATCAAAGCGGCTTACATCGACGCGGGAGTCTACGAAGAAAAAGGCACGGACTACGATCATAGAAAAGTCACCCCACAACAGGAAGTAACCGGCATCGCAAAAGCACCCCTTTCCACACAGCCAGGAAGCACGTGGGAATACAGCATGTCCGTGGATATTTTAGGGCGGGTGGTGGAAGCCGCCAGCGGCAAAATGTTGGATGTCTATTTAAAGGAAAGATTATTCTCACCTCTTAAGATGGTCGATACCGGCTTTCAGGTACCGCAAAAAGACATCGGCCGTATGGCCCAGCCACTCTCAATCGATCCAGCCACCGGTGCCCCCAATAAACTCCTTGATCTCACAATTGTTCCTTCCAACGCTTCCGGTGGAGCAGGTGGAGTATCTACCGCAAGCGATTATCTTCGTTTCGCGGTAATGATGCTGCAGGGCGGCGAGTTAAATGGTCAACGCATTTTAAGCCCCACAACCGTCAGCCTGATGTCATCAGATCATCTGGGCAGCAAGGTAGTATCGTCACCCGGTCCCGGCGAATTGCTGATGGGAGTTCCCGGTTATACCTTCGGATTGGGGTTTATGGTACGTCAAGGCGCGGGTATGGCGGGCGTTCCAGGATCGGAAGGCGAATATATGTGGGCTGGAGCCGCCGGTACTTTCTTCTGGATAGATCCCAAACAAAATCTGGCAGTGGTTACGATGATGCAGTCACCCGGCCCTAGTCGTCCGGGCTATCGCCGTCTGATTAAGCAGTTGGTGTACGCCGCAATCAACAAATAAACGCGTATAGATAAGCCCAGATCGCCCTTTCATTTTAATGATATTGAAGGGGTACCAAGCCATGTCACCAATGATTTCAAAGGCTTGGGATATGTTTGGGTTCTTTCGCGCTAGCAAGGATAAATCGGACTTTTAGCAGGTGCTTGGTACACCTTCAAACTGGACGGACTTGCCCTGCTAAAGCATAAAAGTGGTCTGCAAAAGACATCTCATCGACGCCTTCCATCATGCACTGCTGCTTACGGATCATGTGCATGCGTTCGATGCCAGGCAGGGCGTTTTTTGTGGACCGAAATAATTTAAAGTTGAGCGTCGGTTTGGTCACGCGCTTGACGGCACGATGATCCTGCAGATGCGGTGAATCAGCCCTATCATATCCGCCCAAGTCACCATCTGGCGCCGGTGCGTCCTTGACGCCAGCATTCACTTAATATTCGTTCATCCAAACCAATCGGGCGTTTGCTGATTAATTTTTGGAATCAGCCTCTGCCCAATATCCGGCCAATATCTGCACTCCGTAAAGAGATTTTGTCGGCGTCCTGATACAGCAATTCCACGCGTCGCTGAAGCGGCCACCAACCTTTCCATAACGTAGTTTCGGCGGTAATGTTGACCGCCTCGGCGACTGTCTCATCAGCACGCGACGCAGGCATACTTTTTGGCGTCAGGACTTGTTCTGCGATGCTTAATGACAGGCAAACATGCGAGGTCGCTAATTCCAGCAGCGCGTTCACTTCTGGCCGTGGTAAATCATCCTGATTGCGTTTGAGTAGCAAACGCATGGCGGCGATATGTGCCATGACCAGATAGTTTTGTACGATAAATTGATTCAATTCTTCAACTGCACGATGTTTGCTGGCGGGCTCATCCAGCATTCTGACCAGCGTCGACACCAGATCGGCAATACTATCGAGAAAACGTTTGCGCGAGACTCGATAAATAAAATCGTCCTTGGTTTTTGCCTGCAACATATTGTTGGCCGCAGTAAGATAGCCCTTGTTGCTGGTGAGCACGCGGCGCACCAGTTGGGGCAGTGTCCGATACTCCCAACTTGGAAGCACAAAGCTAAACGCGGTGGCGATGACGGCGCCAATAATGGTATCAAACAAACGTTCTCCGATGACGTGACCACTGCTAGGAATCACCAGGTTGATTTGCAGCAGTATCTGCATACTGGCGGCAATCGCGGTATAGCGATATTTGACGTAGATGAACGCGGGTGCGGCGACGGTGGCGATAAACATAAAGCCAAGAAGCGCTACCGGCTCATGCACAAAATGCAGTATCAGCGCGGTCGCTACGCAGCCAATCAGGGTGCCCAGCAGACGGTCGCTGCGGCGCTGTTTGGTCTGGCTAAAACTGGGCTTCAGAATGATCGCTATGGTGAGCACGATCCAATAGCCATGAGACGTATAGGGCAAATGCTCTGCAACTAGCAGACCAACCGTAATCGCCATTGCCACCCGCAATGCAAAACGAAATACCGGTGACTGCCAGCGTAAATTAGCGATCAGTACGCCTAACTGATACTTTTGCTGGGTGAGAAACGGTGTCATGTCTGCGCCCAGCATATCGGGCAACTCGCCCTGCGTGCCTTGCGTGGCGCGATGCAGTTCACCGATCATGTCAATGGTGTCGCATATCTTGTTATAGGTAACACGGATCAGGTCCATGGCTACTTCCGGTATTTTACCGGCCAGACTGTCCTGCTGGAGTTGCTGTAGCTCGACTTCCACTGCACGGAATTCGGCCTTGTAGCTGATGGTGGGGAAGGACGCGCGTTTACGTGTAACGGCGTAAGCGATGGTTTCAATGTCCTTGGCAGCCTTGTTGATCAGGTCGCGGAAGTAGGTAAGGATTTCGGCATCGGCAAAGTTGTTGCGCACCTCTATATAATCTGTGTGCGTCGATAATATATGTTCATAGAGATCGAACATGCCGAAATGTACTTGCACCAAAATCGCATTTTGCTGGCTTTTTTTACCGCGCAAAATCAGGTCGCGTGATGCCTGTTGTTTGTCGGCCAGTACAATTTGCTGACGCACTAGCCGATTGAATTGATTGTCCAACTCTACGTGCATATCGTAAAAGTCGGCCTTGATGTCCAGATAGCGTGCCAGCTCGAATAACGCCTCCGCCAGAATCTGTTGTTTAATACGCTGCCGCAAAAACCACGATACAACCATTGAGTAGCCGAGATACACCATACCGCCGCCGAAGAACACGCCGGTATGCAGAAACGCGCCACCGATAGAAACCGTGTTTCCCATCGACAACGTCATGGCGAACAGCGCCGCAAACTGCAGTGGCATCGCCTTTTTACCGTACACCACCATCATGCTGGCCAAAAATGTGACCAACACCAGCATGATACTCAGCAGCCATTGTAACGGGGCGCACAGGCTGATAACCAACGTCACTATCGTGCAGAGCAAAACGCTCGAAAGCATCTCGTTGAATTTGTGCCGCAAGGTGCTGGGCAAGTCCATCAGACTAGTCGACAGCGCCCCGATACACACCGTCATTGCGGTTGGCAAATCGGTGAAAGGCAACACTAGCAAGGTCAAGCCGACTACGCCGGTAGCAATCCGCAGGCCGGTATAAAAATAATGACTGAAAATAAATGTCCGCAAATCCAGGGCGTAATGCATAAATAGTCTCGTAGCGATGGCGGCAACGCAAGAAGTGTACCGCAGACGTCGCTTTACTCCAACGTTCCTGCTTAGGGCAGCATATTTAGGTCATGGCCCAGGTAATTCGATCGTGCGATAGGATTTTTATCCGCATTTTTACACTTTGTTTACACCCTCCGCCAGAGTCTTTATACCGTTTTTAGAACGTTCCCGATAGCCTGTCATCATCGAAACAATGTGTATGAGGGCAATAATGAATTTGCTAATGGACGGACTATTCATCGCCGCGATCATGGTATTTTTTGGCGTGACATGGGCGCTGGCGGTGGGATGTAAAAAGCTGGAGGATCGAAAATGAACCCGTTCTACGTTCTTGGGGCGGTCGTTACGATTGCGCTGTTGGTGTATTTGATTTTGGCGTTGTTGAACGCGGAGGACTTTTGATGACTTCCCAATCAGTGTTGCTACTCGTAGCGTTTTTGGTCGTCCTGCTGGCACTCAGTTATCCGTTGGCTAAATTGATCGTCCGGATCGCGGGCGATGCCCCAATGCCCGGTTTTGGCTGGTTAGTCCGTTTTGAGCAGGGCCTATATCGCCTGGCGGGCATGCAGCCTGGCGACGAGATGACGTGGAAGAGCTATGCGCTCGCGCTATTGGTTTTCAATACGATCGGCGCTCTCGCCACGTATGCGTTGCAACGCGTGCAAGCGTGGCTGCCACTAAATCCGCAACACTTCGCTAACGTCTCTGCTGATTCTTCGTTTAATACGGCAGTGAGCTTCGTTAGCAATACTAATTGGCAAGCGTATAGCGGCGAGAGCACCATGAGCTATCTGACGCAGATGCTGGTGCTGGCGGCGCAAAATTTCTTTTCTGCAGCGACCGGGATTGCGGTGGCATTTGCATTGATTCGCGGGTTTTCACGTCACTCATCGCAATCGCTAGGTAACTTCTGGCGCGATATAACGCGTTCCACGTTGTATTTGTTGTTGCCATTGTCGCTGGTGTTTGCAGTATTTTTGATGGGCCAGGGAGTGATTCAAAACTTTGATGCGTATAAAGACGTGTCACTGGTACAAGCCGTCACTTATCAGCAGCCAAAAGCGGGCGCGGACGGCCAACCGATGAAGGATAGTAGCGGTAACCCGGTAATGGAGACGTTGACCACACCAACCCAAACGTTGGCGATGGGTCCGGTCGCGTCGCAAGAGGCGATCAAAATGATCGGCACCAACGGCGGCGGTTTCTTCAATGCTAATTCCGCACATCCCTATGAAAATCCGACGCCTTTGTCGAACTTCATGCAAATGCTATCAATTTTTCTCATTCCCGCCGCTTTGTGTTTTGTTTTTGGCCGCATGGTGGGAGATATTCGTCAAGGTTGGGCAATCCTGGCGGCGATGACCGTCATCTTTGTGATCATGACCGTCGTGGTCTTGATCGCCGAACAGCAATCTCACCCCGGCCTCTATGCGTTAGGGATTGATCAAGCCCATAGCCTATTGCAATCTGGCGGCAATATGGAAGGCAAAGAGACCCGGTTCGGCATCAGCGCCTCCGCCTTGTTTGCTGCCATCACGACCGCTGCGTCATGCGGTGCTGTTAACGCGATGCATGACTCCTTTACCGCATTAGGGGGAATGGTTCCACTGGCCTTAATGCAGATGGGCGAGGTCGTCTTTGGCGGTGTGGGTTCCGGACTGTACGGCATGCTGGTGTTTGCGATTATGGCGGTCTTTATTGCCGGTCTGATGATCGGTCGCACGCCAGAATATCTCGGTAAAAAAATCCAGTCATTCGAAATGAAGATGACATCGATTGCGATTCTTGCGGTGCCTTTGCTGGTCCTTGGCGGCACAGCTATCGCGGTGATGGGGAGCGCGGGTACGGCGGGCATTCTTAATCCCGGCGCGCACGGCTTCACGGAAATTTTGTACGCCTTTAGCTCTGCCGCCAATAATAACGGCAGTGCGTTTGGCGGCTTGTCAGCCAATACGCCGTTCTACAACATCGCACTGGCGATCGCTATGTGGTTTGGACGATTTGTCATCATTATCGCGATTCTGGCCATTGCCGGTTCACTCGCTGCAAAGAAAAGACTGGAACCGAATGCGGGGACGATGCCCACGCATGGTCCGTTATTTGTTGTGTTGCTGATTGGGATCGTGGTGCTGGTGGGTGTATTAAATTATGTACCGTCATTGGCGTTAGGTCCGATTGTTGAGCATCTGCAAATGGTGGGTCCGGGAGTGCTGGCGCATTAGTGTGCAGGACGTAGTCCGCACAGTGGTCACCCATCAATATTAAGGAACATCATGTCTTCCAATAATGCTCGCAGTAAATTAACGTTGTTTGATTCCAAGCTATTTGGTCCTGCAATTGTCGCATCGTTCCAGAAACTCACGCCACGCACGCAGTTGCGTAATCCGGTGATGTTCGTCGTCTACGTTGGCAGTATTCTCACCACGTTATTGTTTTTTCAAGCCTTGTTTGGCAAAGGCGAGGCGAATCCTGGATTCATTCTTTCTATTTCGGTCTGGCTCTGGTTTACCGTCCTGTTTGCCAACTTTGCTGAGGCGTTGGCAGAGGGGCGCAGCAAGGCGCAAGCCGAATCATTAAGAGCTTTAAAACAGACTGTTTCGGCAAAAAAATTGCTTAACGCTACGGCAAAAAATGGCCTCGATAGTAAATGGTCGCCAGTTTCTGCGAGTGAATTGCGTAAAGGTGATGTCGTGTTAATCGTGGCCGGGGATGTCGTTCCGGTGGACGGTGAAGTAATCGAAGGCGTAGCATCGGTGGACGAGAGCGCCATCACGGGCGAATCGGCACCGGTGATTCGCGAATCCGGCGGCGATTTCTCGGCCGTCACCGGCGGTACGCGCGTACTGTCCGATTGGTTGGTCGTGCGTGTTTCAGTTAATCCCGGCGAGGCATTTCTGGACCGTATGATCGCTATGGTCGAGGGTGCTAAACGTCAAAAAACACCGAACGAAATCGCCTTGACGATTCTGCTGGTGGCGTTGACCATCGTATTTTTATTAGTCACGGTGACGTTATTGCCGTTCTCGTTGTTTAGTGTCGCTGCCGCCAAATTCGGTACGCCAATCACTATTACGGTATTGATCGCTTTGCTCGTGTGTCTGATACCAACTACCATCGGCGGCTTGCTTTCTGCTATCGGTGTCGCTGGGATGAGCCGCATGATGCAGGCAAACGTGATCGCCACATCCGGTCGCGCCGTTGAAGCCGCGGGCGATGTTGACGTGTTGTTGCTGGACAAAACCGGCACCATCACCCTCGGCAATCGTCAGGCTTCCACTTTCATCCCCGCGCCAGGAATCTCCGAGCAGCAACTGGCCGATGTCGCTCAGTTAGCATCGCTGGCAGATGAGACTCCGGAAGGTCGCAGCATCGTGGTGTTGGCCAAGCAGCGCTTTAATATCCGGGAACGCAACATGGGCGCGCTTCATGCAATATTTGTACCGTTCACCGCGCAAACCAGAATGAGCGGCGTCGATATTGGTGATCGTCTGATCCGCAAAGGATCGTCGGAAGCGTTGAAAAAATACGTCGGATCGCTAGGCCAACCTTTTCCGGCTGAAGTCGCCCGCAGTGTCGATGACGTCGCTCGTCGTGGAAGTACGCCGTTAGTGGTGGTGGACAACGGTGTTGTAATGGGTATAGTCGAACTCAAGGATATCGTAAAAGGCGGTATCAAAGAGCGCTTTGCCGAGTTGCGCCAGATGGGCATTAAAACCGTCATGATCACCGGGGACAATCGGCTCACGGCTGCAGCGATTGCTGCAGAAGCTGGCGTGGATGACTTTTTGGCGGAGGCGACACCGGAAGATAAGCTCAAACTCATCCGGTCTTATCAGTCCGAAGGCCGCATGGTAGCGATGACCGGCGACGGAACCAATGACGCCCCGGCGTTAGCGCAGGCTGACGTCGCGGTAGCGATGAACAGCGGCACGCAGGCGGCCAAAGAGGCCGGTAACATGGTCGATCTGGATTCCAATCCAACCAAGTTATTGGAGATCGTAGAGATCGGCAAACAGATGTTAATGACGCGCGGTGCGTTGTCCACGTTTTCGATTGCGAATGATATTGCTAAATATTTCGCCATCATTCCAGCCGCGTTCGTGACCACGTATCCGCAACTTGCAGCGCTCAACATCATGCATCTGGCAAGCCCCTCATCCGCGATTATGTCAGCGGTCATCTTTAATGCATTGATCATCGTAGCCTTGATTCCGCTGGCCCTAAAAGGCGTCAAGTATCGCGCTGTCGGTGCCGCGGCGTTATTGCGCCGTAACCTGTTGATTTACGGTTTAGGCGGGATCATTGCGCCGTTCATCGGTATCAAGTTGATCGATATGTTGTTGGCTGCACTCAATCTGGTTTAGGAGAATAATTAATGAAAACCTCACCCGCCGTTACCTCTGGTGTCCCCGGTATGCAAGATATGTCGGTCAAGTCGAGTCCCATCCTGCGTCCTGCATTGGTTTTATTCACCGTGCTGACGCTCATCTGCGGCATCATCTATCCGCTTGTAGTAACAGGCATAGGCAAAGTCGCTTTTGCAGACAAAGCCGCCGGTAGTTTAATCATTCAAAACAGTAAGGTCGTAGGCTCAAGTCTAATAGGCCAAGAGTTCTCCGCCCCGCAATATTTCTGGGGCCGCCTGTCCGCCACCAGCCCTATGCCCTATAACGCCACCTCATCCGGTGGTTCTAATTTCGGCCCCAGCAACCCAGCTCTGATCGACGCAGTAAAAGGCCGCATCGCAGCCTTAAAAGCAGCAGATCCCACCAACGAACTACCAATCCCGGTAGATCTGGTAACAGCCTCAGGCAGCGGCATGGACCCAGAAATCAGCCTGGCCGCAGCGTATTACCAAGCCGCCAGAGTAGCCAGGCAACGTAACTTGGGCGTTGATGCAGTCCGCGCCATAATCGAAGCAAAGCAAGAGACCCGCAGCATGGGATTTTTAGGCGAACCAAGAATCAACGTACTGGAACTTAATCTGGCATTAGACCAAAAACATTGATTAACGCATAAATTTGGTCGATATTGCGCCTGCAATAAGAAGTCATCGAATTGTAGTTGCCGTTGCCGTTGAAGTGGCAGTTGACCTATCCCGTCATAGGCGATGCCGGTTATTTTGGTTGTCAGTCGGGAATTTTCGTAATACATGTTTGAGATTGTATGGTTCATTGCAAGCCATTTGCCTACTTCATGTTCGGCGATGCGGTGAATGTCGATAGCTAAAATGGTTATTACTCCGTGGATGCTGATCGGGGGTGGCCCGATAGCCAGTTACTTTTTTTGTCTCGCCAAAAATAAGTAACCAAAAAAAAGGCGACCGCAGAGACGCTGCCCTACGGGTCCCCAAGCGTTTTAGTCATCAGTCGGGTGGAAAAACCAACTCGCTTCGCTCAAACATGTTTTCCCACAATTCCCGTCTGATGACTAAAACACTTGGCAGCGCCAATGACGGGGTAGGTCAAGGGCCGCTTCAACGGCAACCGCAACCGCAACAGCAACGGCAACAGCAACAGCAACGGCAACGTCAAGGACTGTAACCACGATAATGAGAGAAAGGCACTAATCTATTCAGGCTCTCAATCGCCAAGACAATCAACCCTCCAATTAGCAAGGCTGCTGCGGTTGCGGTTGTTGTTGACCTGCCCCGTCATAGGTGATGCCGGTTATTTCGGCTGTCAGTCGGGAATTGTCGGAATACATGTTTGAGCCGCAGGCGAGTTGGTATTTCGACCCGACTGATAGTCGAAATAATTGGGGACCCGACCAACGGGAGGGCAGCGCGTCTGCGGTCGCCTTTTTTTTGGTTACTTTATTTGCGGGGGGCGCCTAGCCAAGCAAAAAAAAGTAACTGGCCGCCGGGCCACTCCCGGCCAGCATCCACGGAGCACTAACCATTTTAGCTATCGAATAACCAAACCAACCAAACCAACCAAACCAACCAAACCAACCAAACCAACCAAACCAACCAAATGGGTCAACGTCGGCGGCGCTCCATTCCCGTCTGATGACTAAAACAATGAGAGAAAGGTACTAATCTATTCGCGCTCTCAATCGCCAAGGCAATCAACCCTCCAATTAACAAGGCTGCGGCGGTTGCGGTTGCGGTTGTTGTTGACGTACCCCGACCCGACTGATAGTCGAAAAAATCGGGGACCCGACCAAAGGGAGGGCAACGCCTTTGCGGTCACCTTTTGTTTGGTGCCTTTATTTGCGGGGGGCGCCTAGCCAAGCAAAATAAAGACACTGGCTGTCGGGCCGCCCCCGACTAGCATCCACGGAGCACCAGCCAACTTAGTAACCAACAATCGCAAAGTTGACGAAGGACCGTTAACCAATTTCCCACAAAATCAGCCAAAAAAAGACTACCCTAAACAACCACCAAATAACCCGCTAACAACCAAGACATCATAAATGTCCCAACAAACTCCTAATACCCGCCCCGACCCCGACGCACTCCTCTCCCGCATCCAATCGGAGCAACTCCAGGCCACCCGCGGCAAGCTAAGAATTTACTTCGGCGCCTCAGCTGGCGTGGGCAAAACCTACGCCATGCTCACAGCCGCCCACAAACTCCAGTCCGAAGGACGGGAAGTACTAGCAGGCGTCATAGAAAGCCACGGCCGCATCGACACCGCAAACCAACTAACCGGCCTCCCAATCCTCCCACTAAAACAGCTAACCTATCGCGACAAACAATTACCAGAATTCGATCTGGACGCCGCACTAGCTCGCAAACCATCGCTGATATTAGTAGATGAACTGGCCCACTCCAACGCCCCCGGTTCACGCCACCCCAAACGCTGGCAAGACGTAGAAGAATTACTCAGCGCCGGTATTGACGTATTCACGACGCTCAATGTTCAGCATCTGGAAAGCTTAAACGATGTCGTGGGCGGCATCACCGGTATCCGCGTCGCGGAGACCCTACCCGACACCGTCTTCGACGCCGCCGATGAAGTCGTTCAGGTCGACATTCCGGCCGATGAGTTGCTAGCGCGCTTGAAACTGGGCAAGGTCTATCAACTGCCGCAAGCCGAACGGGCATCCCGTAATTTTTTTCGTAAAGGCAATTTAATTGCCTTGCGTGAGTTGGCGTTGCGTCGCACCGCCGACCGGCTGCAAGGTGATGTGCAGGCATATCGGATCGAAAAATCGATCGATACCGTCTGGCAGACCGATACAGCTTTGTTAGCTTGCATCGGCCCCACGATTAACGCGGAACATGTGATCCGCAGTACCGCACGTCTCGCTACGCAATTAAATAGTGAGTGGCGCGCTGTCTACGTCGAGACACCGCGTCTGCAGCGTTTGTCCTCTGCGCGACGCGAAGCAATCCTGGAGACGCTCAAGCTTGCGCAAAATCTGGGCGCTACGACAGCCGTATTGGCGGGCAACGATGTCACCGAAGTGATCACCGAATTTGCCCGCAGTAATAATATTTCAAAAATTATCGTCGGACGCAGCCAGCATTACGGACGATGGCGTTGGCGCGCACTTTGGTCAATGCAGGGTAATTTTGCCACCAAAATCGCGGCACAAGCTAAAGACATAGACCTTATTGAAATAGGGCAGCCTTCGATTCGCGCCAAAAGCAAAGAGCGATCTTCCGGCGCCGCGCCACATTCCTCAGCAAGTGAAGTGTCGCCCCTCAAGCCACACCGGTTAATGGAGAAGACGCGCTCATCGGGATATGTCTGGGCGGTGGCGGTGACGATACTGGTAACAGTATTGGCGACACCGATATTGCCTTACTTTGATCTGGCCAATATCGTTATGCTGTATTTATTGGCCGAAGTGTTAATCGCCGTGCGCTTTGGACGCGGACCCGCGATAACGATTGCGTTGTTAAGTATTGGGGCCTTCGATTTCTTTTTTGTACCGCCACGGTTTTCGTTTGCGGTGAGTGATTTCCAGTACTTGATGACGTTTGCTGTCATGTTGGCCGTCGGTTTGATCATCACCCATTTGACTACTGGCCTGCGGTATCAGGCCCGCGTTGCGTCGTATCGGGAGACACGTTCGCGGGCATTATTTGAGTTCTCGCGCGCTCTATCGGGCGCACTGCAGACCGAGCAAATAGTGGAGACCAGCAGAAAATTTTTGCAACGGACCTTTAATGCCCAAACGCTATTATTGGTGCCGGACCTGGAGGGGCGCTTGCAAGTTGCGCCATCACAGAACGTGCCGGCCAGCGAGGATGCGGCACTCGAATCTGCGCTGCATGCATCGCTGGATATCGGCATCGCGCAATGGGCATTCGATAACGCCAAAAATGCCGGTATCGGCACCGACACATTGCCTGCTAGTAATTGCCTGTATCTGCCGTTGGTAGCACCAATGCGCACACGCGGTGTGCTAGCGATATTGCCGCATAGTCGTCGCTGGCTATTGATCCCGGAGCAGCAGCAGCAACTCTATACTTTTGGTGCGCTGGCTGCGATTGCTTTAGAGCGCGTGCATTATATTGAGGTGGCGCAAGATGCCTTAATAAAAATGGAATCGGAACGATTGCGTAATGCATTATTGTCCGCGTTGTCGCATGATTTGCGGACCCCACTGACTGCGTTAGTCGGTTTGTCCGAGTCGCTGGTGCTGACCAGGCCGCCATTGCAAAGCGCGCAGCAAGGACTCGCAATCGCGCTGCACGAAGAGACGCTGCGCATGAGTGCACTGGTGACCAATTTGCTGGACATGGCGCGCATCCAAAGTGGCGAAGTCAAACTTAACCTGCAATGGCAACCTTTTGAGGAGGTGGTCGGCAGCGCCTTACGCGCCAGCACTTTGGCGCTGATGGGCCACAGGGTAGAAACGCAGGTCTCACATGATCTGCCGTTGGTGCGCTTTGACGCCGTGCTGATTGAACGCGTCCTGTGTAATTTGCTGGAAAACGCGGCTAAATACTCGCCAGCATCTTCAGCTATCATGTTGTCCGCAGCGATCACTGGCCGCCTTTTGTCCGTCACCGTGGCGGATCATGGCCCCGGTCTCCCCGCCGGGATGGAGGAGGCTATCTTTGATAAGTTCACACGCGGCGAGCGCGAGTCAGCCAAACCGGGCGTCGGATTGGGATTGGCGATCTGCAGGGCAATCGTCGAGGCCCACGGCGGCATAATTACCGCCGCCGATGGCGCTGCAGACGGTGCCGCGTTTACCTTTACCTTACCACTGGGCGTACCGCCAAGCATGCCGGATCCGGAAGATGGTGAGTACTATCCGGTCGAACCATCTTTATAGAGTAGGCACCATGAGCCAATCACAACCCGTAGCGATTTTGGTCGAAGACGAGCCGCAAATCCGGCGCTTTGTGCGTGCGGCATTAGAAGATGAGGGCTGGCAGATTCATGAGGCCGACACGCTCCATAGAGGCTTGATAGACACCGGCACCCGCAAGCCGAATCTGGTGATTCTTGACCTGGGCCTACCCGATGGGGATGGTATCGATTTTATTCTTGACGTCAGAAAATGGTCCAAGGTGCCAATCATCGTCTTGTCGGCCCGCGTCAGTGAAAACGATAAAATCAAGGCGCTGGATGCCGGTGCAGACGATTATCTGAGCAAGCCGTTTGGCGTTGGTGAATTGCTGGCGCGCGTGCGGGCCACATTGCGTCGGCAGCATCTGCCTTTGGCGAGTGCGGATGGACTGATTCGGTTTGGGGATGTAACGCTGGACCAGCAGGCGCGACTGATCACAAAGGCCGGGCAACCGGTCCATCTGACACCGACTGAATACCGATTGCTGACGGTTTTGGTGACCAACGCCGGGCGGGTCGTGACTAACCCGCAGTTATTACGTGAAGTCTGGGGGCCATCGCACTCCGAAAACGGTCATTATCTACGCATTTATATGGGCCACCTGCGCCATAAGCTAGAAGATGATCCCGCCCAGCCGCAATATTTACTCACCGAAACGGCGGTTGGATATCGGATCATGTTGTCGGTCTAGAGGTTGGACGACTGGCCAGGAGGCTGCGCTCCATTGTTTGCTCAGTGTTTGATTGCATGCAGACAATCAGAGCTATAAGCATCAATTTGCATAATACGTAATCCTTAGCATTGACCGGTTGGCCCCATGATTGGTTAAAATAGCGTTTTATTTCCTTTCCAGGAAGATTGCCATGGCCGCTATGACGCAGGACGAACTGAAACAAGCTGTTGCTCGCGAAGCAATTAAATATGTCGTGGAACGCGACATTGTTGGGGTTGGCACCGGCTCAACTGCAAATTTTTTTATTGATGAACTGGCTAAAATCAAGCATCTGATCAAGGGTGCTGTAGCCTCTTCTGAAGCCACGGCTGCGCGCCTGCGTAGCCATGATATTGAAGTGTTCGATTTGAATCAGGTGCTGTCCATGCCCGTCTACATTGACGGCGCGGATGAGGTGAATGCGCAAGGCGCGATGATCAAGGGCGGTGGCGCTGCACTGACGCGTGAAAAGATCGTCGCATCGGTGGCAGATAAATTCATTTGTATCGCCGACGGCTCCAAACTGGTCAATGTACTGGGTAAGTTTCCGCTGCCGGTTGAAGTGATTCCGATGGCGCAGGCCGTGGTTGCGCGCAAGTTGGCAAAATTGGGCGGGGAACCGCGTTTGCGCTTTAAGGATGGCATTCCGCTTATCACCGATAACGGTTGCGTCATTATCGATATGTATGGCCTCAAAATCGTTGATCCGGTTGCAATGGAAGCACATATTAACCAGATCATCGGTGTCGTATCGGTTGGTCTGTTTGCCAAACAGGGCGCTAACGTCTGCTTGCTGGGAATGCCGGACGGCGTTAAGACGCTGACGTTTTAACCTGTACGGTTAAAAAATTTCTGTTCCTGGGGCGATCTCAACTGATCCTTTAGTTGCAAAAAAATCCTGCAGCGTCACAAGCTGCAGGATTTTTTATGGATACAGATTGAAGAAGTCGCCACATCTGATACTGTTTCAGACCTTGCTCAGAATCTCGATTAGGCTACTCAATCATCTCAATCATCCCAATCGTGGCTTATGGCTTGATAGCCGTCGGTACGCCGACCGTAATATTACTTACCTTGGCTTCATCGCGCGCAATGACGACGCTTAACTTCGCCGGATCAATCCGCTCGCGGAACACGGCGTTGACCTGATCTAAAGTCAATGCGCTGATCTTATCTTCCAGCGTTTTGCTCCATGCAAAGGTGCGGTCCAGATCCATCAATTTCACCCATGCCGCACTGACCGCAGCGTCTTGGGCGCGGGCCTGTATATTTTCTTGCAGCATGCCCGATTTTGCGCGTGCCAGTTCTTCAGCGGTGAAGCCCTCTTTACGCACCCGGTTCAGTTCTTCCTTCACGCCGAGATCGACACGCGCGAGGTTTTGCGGTGCTGCGATTGCCTGAATGTTAAAGGTCGCAGCGCGGCTGATCGCACTGATTCCCAACGAGGAGCCAACCGTGTATGACAGTCCGTCCTTTTGACGGATGCGATCGGCCAAACGCGATTTAAGACTGCCGCCGCCAAACAAATAATTGGCTACTAGTAAAGCAGGATAGTCGGGGTCGCTATCGCGCATATCGAGATTGAGGCGTGCGATATAGATGCCGTTTTCCTTATCTGGCGTGTTGATGATTTCCGCAAAGGGAGCAACATCAAAGTTTTTACGTATCACGCGCTGGTAGGGCACCGTGCTCTTCCAGGCGCCGAACTCGGCCTGAACCACCTTGGTAATAGCGACCGTGTCAAAGTCACCAACTATCGCCATTTCGCCGTTTGACGCACCATAAAATGCTTTGTGAAAGGCAACGACGTCCGCCAGTTTGACTGCCTTGAAGCTGGCGATCCTTTGGTCGATGGTCGGTTCCGACATCCAGGCTCCTTGCGGATACAGGTTGTAATGCTGTGACATCACCTCAGTAGCGCGGCTGCCCGGGTTGTTACGTGTGCTCTCCAGACCGACGATAACTTCCTTCTGCAAACGTTCAAATTCGACCGGGTCAAAGCGCGGATGTTTCAACACATCGGCGACCAATTTCATCGCATCAGCCAGATTTGTGCGCGTGGTCTCAAATTGATACAGGCCGCCATTTATTTTATATTGAGAAAAAGCATCAGCCAGTTGCTGGCGATTCAGGGTTGTAGTGCCGCGTCGCAACATGGCGCCGGTCATGTCAGAGATAGCGTTCTTGTCGAATAGCGATTTTTCATCTCCCCAGTTGAATTTTAGGTGGACTGAGACAGTTTCGCCGCGGGTTTTTTTTGGCAATAACGCCAACTTCAGGCCGCCAACAGTCATATGCTGCGTACGCGCATCAATATTTGCTTGTGACGGATCAAAAACCTCGCCGCTCGCCATGCCTTGTTGCGGCTTGTAAACTTTCATGACATCGGTTAAAGGCGGCGCTGCGGGAACCTCGGCGCGCTGCGGCGCTTCGTTCGGCTGAAAAATGCCGACCGTACGATTATCGCGTTTGAAATAGCGTGCGGCAGCGCTAGCAACGTCGGGTGAGGTCACCTGCTTAATTTGATCGCGTCCCAGAAAAAGTAAACGCCAGTCACCTAGCGCAATCGCGCTCGACATGGATATACCGAGTTGTTGGGGATCGTTGAGCAGGCTCTCGTAGCTGTTAGCGGTGCTGCGCTTTACCCGATCCATTTCTTCGGGCGTTGGCGGCGTTGCAGAAAATTTTTCCACCGCGTCGACCAGCGCTGCACGCACCGGCTCGATCGGCTCATTCTTTTTGACGATCGCTGCAAGAATCATTAAGCCCGGCGCGTAACCGGTCATTTCATAGTTGAATACCGAGGTGGCCTTGCCGGTTTCGACCAATGCTTTGTACAGCCGTCCATTGGGTGTGTCGCCTAATATACTGGCAGCAAAAGACATCGCGTTGCTGTCTGGATGGAGTTCACTGGGGACCTTATAGGCCACGGCAACAATCTGGATATCGCCTTCGCGCCGGATCACAAAGCTGCGCTCACCATCCTGGGTCGGCTCTACAGTCCAGAATTCCGGTAATTTACGGGTCGGCTTAGGCAATTTTCCAAACGCCTCATTGACCCAGTTCAACGCCTTACCCTGATCGAATTTTCCCGAAATTAATAGCACCGCGTTATCGGGCTGGTAGTACATACGATAGAACGCCTGAAGGTTTTCGATCTTGACGTTCTCGACATCGCTACGATTACCGATAGTGGGTTTGCCATAACTATGCCAGTCAAAGGCGACACCCTGCATCCGTTTGAACAAGACGCTGACCGGTGAGTTTTCGCCTTTTTCAAATTCATTGCGGACCACTGTCATTTCGCTATCGAGATCTTTTTTGGCCACAAATGAATGTAGCATGCGGTCTGCTTCCAGATTGATCGCCCACTTCAAATTGTCATCGCTTGCTTGCGAAAATTCATAGTAATTGGTGCGATCAAGTGAAGTAGTCCCGTTAAACGACATGCCGCGCTGGCCGAAATCTTTCGGAATTGCAGGATGATTGGGCGTTCCCTTAAACATCATGTGTTCTAGTAAATGCGCCATCCCGGTTTCACCATAGTTCTCAAACCGGGAGCCAACCAGATACGTCATATTTACCGTAACGGTGGGTTTGGTATCGTCCGGTAAGAGTAAAACTTTGAAGCCGTTGCTGAAGCGATATTCTGTAATGCCTTCAGCCGCAGGACCTTTGGTTATATTGGCAAAGTGTGTGATGTCTGGCGCTGCTATAGTCGCGGTTATGTTTGGCGCTGGCGTTTGTGCATCGGCGAGCATGAAGACAGACATTAACATCAACGTCATGGCCCCGGACAGCGCGCTGGCACGCAATCTGGCAATGATGCCCTTTGCAGTAGCATCGGCATTGAAGGTGATGGGAAGGCTTAGCTGGGTTAAAGGCATGTCGGTTTCGATCAGTGGGTTGCGTGATGGAAGGATAACAGGGGGCAGTCTGTTTGTGACGTTAGCGACACAGGGCAGGTTAATGGGTCGATCAAGCCGCCGGGTGTGGAACTTCTATGGGAGACGATAGTGAACTAAATTGCAGTGAACCAGCTATGGACAGCCTTAATTATTGCTCGTTAAATATTTGCTTCTTGGGAATGTCTTGCGTTTCTAAGGCTAATGACGGCGGCGTCGTGAGCGGACAATTATAACGCTACCACTCGCGAAGATCAGCCCTTGATCGGCATGGCGGTGGTAGCGGAAGTAAGTGAAACTTGGGTTTGATTATTCGGTCGGTGGTACATAACCGACGGCGGCGTCGGCACCACTTCCAAAGAAGTGATTTTCCATTTGGGTGGCAAGATATTTGCGCGCACGTATATCGGCTAGATTCAGGCGATTTTCGTTAACCAGCATGGTTTGATGTTTCAGCCATCCTGCCCAGGCTTCTTTTGAAACGCTCTCAAAAATCCGCTTGCCCAGTTCGCCCGGATACGGTGGAAAATCCAGTCCCTCAGCTTCTTTGTCGAGTTTGATGCAATGAATAGTGCGTCCCATAAAATTCCTTTATTTACTTAGAGTTGTTTAATCAGAGTTGTTGATCAAAGGTGTTTGATCAAAGTTGCTTTATTAATACAAGCGATTTGCGTTGCCAGTTGTACATGTGTTGCCGATTTTTTGGCAGGTCGTCGACCGTCGCACTCACAAAACCGCGGCGTAAAAACCAATGTGAGGTACGCGTCGTCAATACGAATAATTTGGTCAGTCCGGCGGAGCGCGCCCGGCTTTCCATGTGTTTTAGAATTTTTTCGCCATCGCCTTGGGCTTGCACTTCCGGGTTGACGGTCAGGCACGCCATTTCGCCCATTTTTTCATCGGGAAACGGATACAGCGCGGCACAACCGAACAGCACGCCATCATGATCAATGACTGAGAAATAATGAATTTCGCGCTCAATCAATTCGCGTCCGCGCTTGACCAGCGTGCCGTCGGCTTCCAGTGGTTCAATGAGTTTCAGGATGCCGCCGACGTCCTCAATTGTCGCTTCGCGCAGGCTTTCCAGATTCTCGTACGTAATCATGGTACCAATGCCGTCATGTGTAAATAGTTCAAGCAAAGCTGAACCATCCGTCGCAAAGGGAACCACATGCGCGCGCGGCACACCTGCGTTGCAGGACTTGATGGCGTGCTGCAAATAGAACGCTGAGTCGGACGGCAGGCAACCGCTATCGAGTACGGCTTGGGCTTGATGTGATGATAGTTCGCGGATTTCTGTTCCGCCAGCGTCTTTCATTAGCGGCGTTTCGCTGATAAAGATCAGTTTCTCTGCGCGTAATGAAATTGCCGCAGCAACGGCCACGTCTTCCATGGTCAGATTGAACGCTTCGCCCGTAGGTGAAAAGCCCAAAGGTGACAGCAACACAAGATTGCCTGCACTTAAAATGGGATGAATGGTTTCGTAAGCAATCTTACGTACTACACCCGTCAACTGAAGATCGGCACCGTCAATCACGCCGAGTGGGCGGGCGGTGACAAAATTGCCCGAAATAATCCGAATCGCGGCGTGTGCCATCGGCGTATTCGGCAAGCCTTGGCTGAACGCGGCTTCAATATCCAGGCGCAACTCACCAGCCGCTTCTTTGGCACACTCCAACGCGGCGATGTCGGTAATCCGCAAGCCATTGGAGAACCGGGTTTCCACATTGCGCAGGGCTAACTGTTCTTCAACCTGCGGTCGGGAGCCATGCACAATGACGATTTTGATGCCTAAAGCGTGTAACAGGGACAAATCTTGCGCCAGCACGGGCAACGCGCCCGCCATGACGAGTTCGCCGGGGAAGGCGATGACAAAGGTCTTGCCGCGAAAGGCATGAATGTAGGGCGCGACTGAGCGTAGCCACTGGACGAATTCGGAGGTGTTTTCCATGGTGTGCATTATATACACACCATGGAAGCGAGGCGTACCTGACCGATGAGGGTGCGCCTTGATTTACGCTCTTTTTTTGCCGGGGCGCATGATATCGGCTGATCGCGGACTACTGATCCGTATCCTGCTCGAATGAATTCGGTGGTTCTGGCGACAATGTTGATCGATGGAGACAAGTAATTTTATCGGTACCGATTTGTTCGTTCGATAGACCGGAACGAAGCTAATTCTTGTTTCGCCTGTGAAAAGGGGCACTCTTCTATATGCTAGCGTTTTAGTAACATACTTGCGATAGTGGATGTTGCTATAAATGCACAGCAGCGACGCTCGGGATATTTTGCCGGGTCAACGCTCCCTGCATTTATTATCAATTATCAGGTAAAAAATGCGAAAGTTAACATGAATGCAGTCGATTATCAGGTATTGAATAGCGCGGTCAGCTGGTTGCGGCAGGGCAAGCGGGTGGTGTTGGTGACGGTGGTCCGCAACTGGGGCTCCGCCCCACGTCCGCTCGGATCGCTGTTTGCGATCACAGCGGAGGGCGATTTTACGGGCTCGGTCTCCGGAGGCTGCGTCGAGGACGATTTGATGCTGCGCTTTGCGACTTTTTTTCCGGACCAGATCGAGGTGGTGCGTTATGGTATCACCGCCGAACAAGTGCGCCGTTTCGGGTTGCCCTGCGGCGGCACGCTGGAGTTGGTGGTTGAGCCGCTCGCCGACGCCTCCACGCTGGAACCATTGCTGGCGGCGGTAGCTTCCCGGCGTTTGGTTCAACGTAGGCTGAACCTGACTACGGGCCTGGCCCTGATCGAACCGGCAAGCGCGGACTTCACAGTACGTTTCGGGGATAACGAATTGGTGCAGGTATTCGGTCCACATTGGCGCTTGTTGATCATCGGTGCGGGGCAGGTGTCCGAATATCTGGCTCAAATGGCCCCGGCACTGGATTTTTCGGTCTATGTCAACGATCCGCGCGAGGAGCAAAGGCGTAACTGGCAAACCAACGGCCTGCCTAATTCCGCCGCCGCAGTTGAGTGGCTGGACGGCATGCCGGATGATGCAGTGCATGCGTTTGCACCCGATCAACGGACGGTAATTGTCGCGCTGAGTCACGATCCAAAGGTGGATGACATGGCCTTGATGGAGGCGTTGAAAACGGATGCTTTCTATGTCGGCGCGATTGGTTCGATGGCCAGCACGGTGGCTCGCAAGGAGCGCTTGTTGATGCTGGACGTGACGCAAGAACAAGTAGATCGCTTGCACGCACCGATCGGCTTACCTATTTTTAGTCGTTCGCCAGCAGAAATCGCGGTCTCGGTGCTGGCTGAACTGATCGCATTGCGTAATCGCGATCTGATCGCTAAAGCTGGGTCAACCTGTGCCGTGGGAAGGATTGCGGACGAATCTGCTGAGTTATTTTTGACAGACACGATCAGTTTTAGCGAGGCGAACCACGAGGTGATGCAATAGGAGGTATTTTCCCCGTAGCAATAATATGTGCGGTGGGGTTCTTTGATGGGTATAGAATGAGCGGGACTTGCGCATTGCGTCCTCACTGTTGCTTGATAGCGGAAGTCTTTATGCGTGTTGTGCTGATAGCCGCATGCAAGCCGATCTCGCCATACGCCACATTTGCCAGGCATACAGTCCGCGCATAACCCGTCGTCGCTCTGTATAATCCTGTCCTCATGTCAGTACCAGAATCCAACCCACCTTTGCAGCCCGCTGATTCAGCCCGGTCGCTACGCCCTGAAACGCCATCGTCTCAGAAAAATTCGCCACGTCCGCCGCAGTCGCGTGACTCTAGACAGCGCACGCAAAGCAGGATTGCGCCAGAACGTAATCCGTTGCCGCCAATTGTCTACCCCGAGGACTTGCCGGTGTCGGGACGCCGCGCTGAAATTGCGGAGGCGCTGAAGGCCAATCAGGTGATCATCGTGTGCGGTGAAACTGGCTCGGGTAAAACCACCCAGTTACCTAAGATTTGCCTTGAGTTGGGTCGCGGCCTTAATGGGCTGATTGGTCATACCCAGCCACGCCGGATCGCTGCGTCATCGACCGCCAAGCGGATTGCGCAGGAGCTTGGCTCGCCGCTGGGCGAGCATGTTGGTTTTAAAGTACGTTTTAACGACACATTGACCAAAGGATCGTGGGTCAAATTAATGACCGACGGGATTTTGCTGGCGGAGACGCATACCGATCCGATGTTGTGGCAGTACGACACGATCATCATCGATGAAGCGCATGAGCGTAGCCTGAACATTGATTTTTTACTCGGCTATTTAAAGCAATTGCTGCCGAAGCGGCCTGATCTGAAGTTAATCATCACGTCAGCGACCATTGATGCGGAGCGTTTTGCGCGTCATTTTGGCCATGGCGACAAACTAGCGCCCGTGATCGAAGTGTCAGGACGTTTATACGAGGTGGAGGTGCGTTATCGCCCGGTCGATAACGCGGATCGCAGTGGGGTTAATCCTGCGACGACTTCTACAAGGCCGAACGCTGGCAGCGGCGCCAGCGGCGCACCAGTCAGCGGCGCGCAGCGGGAACGCGATCAACGCGATTTGATGGATGCCGTGGTCGATGCGGTAGATGAGCTGGCGCGGGTCGGCTCCGGCGATGTGCTGGTATTTTTACCCGGCGAGCGCGAAATCCGCGATGCCGCGGAAGCACTACGCAAGCATCATCCGCCGCATGTCGAGATATTGCCGTTGTTTGCACGGTTGTCGGCGCAAGAGCAAGAGCGCGTCTTCAAGGCCTCTAACGCACGTCGCATTGTCCTCGCGACCAACGTTGCCGAAACCTCGCTCACCGTTCCGGGGATTCGTTACGTGGTCGATGCCGGGCTGGCGCGGGTCAAGCGCTATAGTTATCGGAATAAGGTTGAGCAGCTCCAGATTGAACCGATTGCGCAATCGGCGGCAAACCAGCGCGCAGGTCGCTGCGGTCGGGTCGCGGCCGGTGTGTGTATCCGGTTATATGAAGAGCGGGATTACCTTCAGCGCCCAAAATTTACCGAGCCAGAAATCATGCGCTCATCGCTGGCGTCGGTAATTTTGCGTATGAAATCACTGCATTTGACCGATGTGGAGACGTTTCCATTTATTGAGCCGCCACCGGGGCGGGCGATTGCTGACGGTTATCAATTGCTGCAAGAGCTGGGCGCGGTGGATGACAACAACCAGTTGACCAAAACCGGTCGTGAGCTGGCGAAATTGCCGCTGGACCCGCGTGTCGGTCGCATGATATTGGCGTCGCTGGATAATGTTTGTCTGACCGAAATGCTGATTATTGCCGCGGCGGTATCGGTGCAGGATCCACGCGACCGTCCGATGGATGCGCAAGCTGCGGCTGATCAGGCTCACAAAAAATTCGCCGATGAAAAATCAGAATTCCAGAGCTATCTAAAAATATGGAAATGGTTTGAAGAAGCCATTGAGCACAAGAAAACCAATCGTCAGTTGCAAGATAACTGCCGCGCTAATTTTCTATCGCAAATGCGCTTGCGTGAATGGCGCGACGTGCATTCGCAACTGCTGACGATTGTCCGTGAACAGGGCTGGCGCCTGAACGAAGCACCCGCTACTTACGATAACTTGCACACAGCGTTGCTGACCGGTTTGCTGGGTAACGTCGGATTCAAGGCGGATGATGACCCGCATTATCTGGGCGCGCGCGGTATCAAGTTTCATATCTGGCCGGGATCGTCATTGACGAAGAAGGCAGGCAAGTGGGTGATGGCGTCCGAACTGGTCGATACAACGCGGTTGTATGCGCGTTGTGTTTCCCAAATTCAGCCGGAATGGCTAGAAAAAGTTGGCGCCCATTTATTGAAAAAATCTTACGGCGAACCACGCTGGGAAAAGCGCATGGCGCAAGTTTCCGCATCGGAGCGCGCCACGTTGTACGGCCTGGTCGTGTACAGCCAGCGCCGAATAAATTTTGGCCTGATTAATCCCAAAGAAGCGCGCGAGATTTTTATCCGCGACGCACTGGTCGGTGGCGAATACGACACGCGCGCAGCGTTCTTTGCACATAATCAAAAACTGATTCGCGAGATCGAAAACCTCGAACACAAATCGCGGCGGCTGGATGTCCTGGTCGATGAAGAATTGATCGCCGCGTTTTACGACAAGTTGATTCCGGTCGATATCTGCAATGGCATTACTTTTGAAAAATGGCTGAAGGACACCACCCCGAAAAATCCAACATTGCTGTATCTTAATCGCGACGATCTGATGCGGCATGAAGCTGCTGGCGTAACGACCGATCTGTTTCCCAAGTTGATGCGGGTTGCCGGAATTGAGATGGGATTGTCGTATCACTTCGAGCCGGGAACGCCGCGCGATGGGGTCACATTAACCGTCCCGCTGTACGCATTGAATCAAGTTTACGCAGATCGATGCGATTGGCTGGTTACTGGCATGCTAAAAGAAAAAGTGCATCTTTTAATCAAATCGTTACCGCAAAAAATACGCCGCAATTGTGTGCCGCTGCCCGATTATGCAGCCGGTTTTTGCGAACGTATACAGGCCCGTAGCGCGTTTGGGCATGGCAATTTGCTCGATGCGTTGATTGCCGATATACGTACCGAGACGACCGTCGCTGTGCGCATATCCGACTTTAAGGTAGAGACATTGCCCGCGCATCACACGATGAATTTCAAGGTAGTCGATGAGCATGGGCGGCAACTGGACATGGGACGCAATCTGGCCGCATTGCAAGCCGAATTGGGCGGACAGGCACGCGAGAGCTTTCAGAAGCTAGCTGAGAAAACCGTGGTTGGGTCGAATGAGTCTGCGAACGCGTCAGCCGCAGGAACACCGACTGGTCAGTCCTCCTCTTCCGTAGCAGCAGCTGCAAACCACCTCAGCAAGAAGGAGACGGCAAGCGCTGGCGGGCAATCCGGTAACAGCATCGCGGCCTACAGCAATCTGACCAGCTGGAGTTTTGGTGAGTTGCCGGAATTGCTGGAGATTCAGCAGGGGAAACAAACGTTAATTGGTTTTCCGGCGCTGGTGGATAAGACTAGTTATTGCGATCTGGAAGTGTTCGATGATCCGAACGAAGCGACGCGGATACACCGATTGGGTTTGCGTCGGCTCTTTGCGTTGCAATTAAAAGAGCAACTGAAGTTTCTGGAAAAAAATATCCCGGGCTTGCAGCAGATGGGTATGCAATTTATGGCGCTTGGATCGCAGGAGGAACTACGTGATCAGATCATTTCTGCAGGCTTGGAGCGCGCCTGCATGCAATTGCCGTTGCCAACCAGTGCCGAACAATTTAACCAGCGCAAAGACGAAGGCAAGTCGCGTCTGGGTTTGCTGTGTAATGAAATAGCACGCCTGACCGCATTAATACTGACGGAGTATCATGGATTGCCTAAGAAGCTGCAGGGCGTGAAAGCGCACACAGCCGCGGTTACCGACATTCAGGGGCAAATTGCCGGGCTGGTCAATAAGCGTTTTATTGCAGAGAACGACTATGCTAACTTAATGCATTTTCCGCGCTATCTAAAGGCAATTAGCGTACGTTTGGAGAAGTTGCGCGCAGAACCGAGTCGTGATGTGCGTTCGCTGGCCGAGTGGACGTTGGTAGCGACGCCTTGGCAACGCGCCCAAAAAGACCGGCAGACAAAGGGTGGCGATCCAAAAATGCTGGAATTCCGCTGGTTGCTGGAAGAGCTTAGGGTGTCATTGTTTGCACAAGAACTGAAGACACCGATGCCGGTTTCGGTAAAACGCTTGCAAAAAGTGTGGGAGACCATGCAGCGTTAGTGCGGTGTTATTCTTCATTTGCGTTAGCAGAATGGAACACTGCTGCATATCTCTACTGATTGCATCAGCGTTGGGGTAATAGCGGGGAAAAGCCGCGCTTTAGACCGTTTTACGGGAACTTCCAAAACCGCTGATGACACGGAACGGCTGCACCGGCCCAATATGGAGAGTTTCTGCCAACCAATTGCAGCCTGCCAAATTGCTCATTTTTGATTATCCGCTCTCGTTTTTAGTTAGAAAACATAGTTTCGCATATATTTTCGATTAAAACGATATTCAATAACCACCCTTAACTTCATAATCTGATGCCTGTATTGCCGATGATTCGCGTAAAATCAGGCAACTCATCATTTATCTCATTCGTCATTTTTGTGCCGAAATGGCTGATCTGCAGGTTTCGTCGCGGTGTATGTAATGACTACCATTTATCTCCTGGATAATTAAGTATTTTTTTGTCTGGGCTGCTAATGCATTAGCAATTGGCGACGTACCCACCATTATTGCTAAATACCTCACCATTTTCAGTGCGAATTTGCACCATCCTTACAAAGAAGAAAACATTATGGCTATCAAATCCGATAAATGGATCCGTCGCATGGCAGCGGAAACTGGCATGATCGAACCGTTCTCGCCGACGCAAGTGCGCGAAGAAAACGGCAATAAGATTGTCTCTTACGGAACCTCATCCTACGGCTACGATATTCGCTGCGCCAATGAATTCAAGATATTTACCAATATCAATTCAACCATTGTCGATCCAAAGAATTTCGATGAAAAATCATTTGTCGATTTTAAAGGTGACGTGTGCATCATTCCACCTAATTCTTTTGCTTTGGCGCGGACTATCGAATATTTCCGGATTCCACGTAGTGTCCTGACCATCTGCTTGGGTAAATCTACTTATGCGCGTTGCGGGATCATCGTGAACGTGACGCCGTTTGAACCAGAATGGGAAGGCTATGTGACGCTGGAGTTCTCGAATACCACGCCCTTGCCAGCGAAGATTTACGCGGGCGAGGGTTGCGCACAGGTGTTGTTCTTTGAGAGCGACGAAGTGTGCGAAACGTCTTATAAAGATCGCGGCGGAAAATATCAGGGGCAGCGCGGCGTTACGTTACCGAAGGCCTAAAGTAATGTGGAGAGCGGAAGACTGCGCGATAGCAGTCGCGCAGTTTGAGCGGAAAAATTAAGATTAATGGCCATATCAAATTTGATATGGCCATTTGTTATTGCTGTGTCGCATCCAGACGGACACAATCGACAAAGTAATCGCGCTTGCCGTTGACTTCGCGTTTCACCAGGCCATGGACATCGGTTTCAAATCCAGGAAATTTCTCGTTGAAATTTCGCGCAAATTTGAGGTAGTCCACGATCGTCTTATTAAAGCGTTCGCCCGGGATCAGTAACGGAATGCCCGGCGGATATGGCGTCAACAGGATAGAAGTAACCCGGCCTTCGAGTTGGTCAATCGGTACGCGGTCAATCTCCCGATGGGCCATTTTGGCGAACGCATCTGAAGGCTTCATCGCAGGCTGCATTGCAGAGAGATACATTTCTGTGGTCAGTCGAGCAATGTCATAGGCCTTGTAGGTCTCATGAATTTGCTGGCACAAATCGCGCAACCCGAGGCGCTCATAGCGAGAATTTCTACCGTTATTAGCACGCGCAAATTCCGGCAAAATGCGCCAGATAGGTTGATTCTTGTCGTAATCGTCTTTGAACTGCTGTAAAGCTGTGAGCAACGTATTCCACCGGCCTTTGGTAATGCCGATGGTGAACATGATGAAAAATGAGTACAAACCGCATTTTTCTACGATAACGCCGTGCTCTGCCAAATATTTGGTGACGATAGAGGCTGGAATGCCGGTTTCGCCGAATTGACCGTCAAGCGACAGACCCGGGGTCACGATGGTGGCCTTGATCGGGTCCAGCATATTGAAATTGGGTGCCAGATTGCCAAACCCGTGCCAGTCGTCTTCTGCTTTGATCACCCAGTCTTCGCGAGAACCGATGCCATCTTCGGCGAACGAGTTCGGCCCCCACACCTGGAACCACCAGTCCGCGCCCCATTCCAGATCGATCTTCTTCATTGCCCGGCGGAAATCGAGTGCCTCAAGAATACTTTCTTCTACCAGCGCGGTGCCGCCCGGGGCTTCCATCATCGCCGCTGCGACATCGCAAGACGCAATGATCGAATATTGCGGCGAGGTGGAGGTGTGCATCAGATAGGCCTCGTTGAAGGCATCCTGATCCAGTTGCACTGTTTCTGACTCGCGTACCAGCACCTGCGACGCCTGGGATAATCCGGCGAGCAATTTATGGGTCGATTGCGTGGAGAAAATCATTGATTTCTTGGCACGTGCACGATCCTTGCCTATTGCATGCATGTCTTTATAAAAGTCATGAAACGTGGCGTGCGGCAACCAGGCTTCGTCAAAATGCAAGGTATCTATCTCGCCGTCGAGCATTTTTTGTAATGTCTCGACGTTATAAATAACGCCATCGTAAGTCGATTGGGTGATGGTCAGAATGCGCGGCTTTTTATTCAGTGCTTCACGCGCAAACGGATTGGCTTCGATCTTTTTTCGAATGCTTTCCATCGTGAACTCTTCGAGCGGAATCGGACCAATAATCCCGAGGTGATTGCGCGTCGGCATCAAAAACACTGGAATTGCGCCGGTCATGATGATCGAATGCAGAATCGACTTGTGACAGTTGCGGTCAACTACCACGATATCGCCGGGAGCGACGGTGGAATGCCAGACCATTTTGTTTGAAGTCGAGGTGCCGTTGGTCACAAAATAACAGTGGTCGGCATTATAGATGCGCGCTGCGTTGCGTTCGGATTCGGCAATCGGGCCGGTGTGATCCAGCAATTGACCGAGTTCCTCAACGGCGTTGCAGACGTCGGCCCGCAACATGTTTTCACCAAAGAACTGATGGAACATTTGCCCGATGGGTGACTTCAAAAACGCAACGCCACCCGAATGTCCCGGGCAATGCCACGAGTATGAGCCGTCCTGCGCATAATGCACCAGCGCCCGGAAGAACGGTGGCGACAGGCCATCCAGATAGGCTTTGGCCTCACGGATAATGTGGCGGGCGACAAACTCGGGCGTGTCTTCAAACATGTGGATGAAACCATGTAATTCGCGCAGGATATCGTTGGGGATATGGCGTGAGGTGCGGGTTTCGCCGTACAAATAAATCGGAATGTCGGCGTTTTTATAACGGATTTCTTCGACAAAAGCGCGTAGCGATTTCAACGCATGGTCGGTTTCTTCAAATGAACCTGCACCAAACTCTTCATCGTCGATGGATAAAATAAAGGCCGAAGCACGCGATTGCTGCTGTGCAAATTGGGACAGGTCGCCATAACTGGTGACTCCCAAGACTTCCATTCCTTCTTTTTCCATCGCATCGGCGAGGGCTCGGATACCGAGGCCGGAGGTGTTTTCTGAGCGGAAGTCTTCGTCAATGATAACGATAGGAAAGCGAAATTTCATGAGGTCTCCGGGAGACGGGTGTAAGTAGAAAAAAAGAAAAATTAAAGCATGTTGCGTACTGTAACGCCGATATTAGCTAGTAAAGGTGCGAACAATGCTATGCATCGCGCATTTACCCTGCGGCAGGAAAACCTGGTTCAGAAAAACAGAAAGTCGAATTCTCGCAGATATGTGGAAAATTAGGGTGAAATGGGACAAAATGGTAGTTTAGATTTTGACGAAAATGGCGTTTATGTTTTATCTCAGCCGAAGTGGTGGTAGCTAAAACGTAGATTCCTGATTCTGTAGAGTGAACCGCAGGTTAAGCACGTTGGTATGCTACGAAGGCGTAGTCAAAATCCTGGGCCTCAGAGTGGTGCGACGTGCGCGCTACCTCTTGCCATTGTTGGGAATTGCGGGCCGGAAAGAATGCATCGCAATCGAAACGTTTTTCGATTTCAGTGACCAGCAAGCGCGTACAAAGAGGAAGCGTGGCCGCGTATATTTCTGCTCCGCCGATGATAAATGCTTCGGTAGGCGACTCTGCTGGACTCGCCGTGTTGACCAGCGCTATCGCCGCTTCGATCGAGTGGACCGTTTCAACGCCGTCATGATGCCATGTCAAGTCACGTGTAATAACGATGTTGCGCCGCTTGGGCAAAGGGCGACCAATAGACTCAAAAGTTTTGCGACCCATAATAATGGGATGGCCGGACGTGGTGCGTTTGAAATGGGCCAGATCTTCCGGCAAATGCCAGGGAAGCGCGTTTTGTATGCCAATGCCGTTGTCGGCGTCGGTAGCAACGATGATAGTGAGCATGAAGGCCATAAAGGACGCTAATCTAATGAATAGCAGAGTTAAAAGAAAACCGATAAGGTAGTTGCAATATTTGCAGCAATGCAACAGAATAAACTTGAAATTTAGCCTTATTGACCGCTGAAAAATGCTATGGGTCGCTTGAATTTAAGTCTCTGATTCAAGTCTTGCATTTAAGTCTTTGATTCAAGTCTTGCATTTAAGTCTTGAATTTATGGTTTTAATATAAGGCGAAATTTGGTGCCTAATGACGACCAAAATGAACTCCGGCAATTTTACTATAAATGTTGCATGGAACTTTGTCTGCTGGCCCCGCTCTTATCTCGGTAAGTAAATTTGCTAAATGGCAAGTAAGCGGCTTTTCCTTCTTTTGGAAGGAGTAGCGTGATTTTACAGTGCCAAACATAAAGGCAGACCAATAATATTTTTTTGGCGAATCATCTAAATAAGCATTCACAAACGGTTTGCGAGAAATCATAACCAATTCTCTGCAGTGGGCTAATATCGCTAGAGAGTAGCGATAAGTTAGCTGTGGTTGATCAATTCTTGATCGGTTGTTGATCTCACTTACTCATGCAACGCCAAATAGGAACCCAATGCTTTTAAAGTCTTTTTATCCCGCGAGCGAAATTGCAGCCAAATTGGCGCGACAGGTGGGTTCGGCACTCATCGTTGTCGGTGTCATGCTCACCAGTCTGAATGCAGCCGCGTTTGATTTCAATGATGTAGCCCAACGCGCTAAAATATTATCCGCCAAAGCGTATGTGAAGCCAGTCAGTAACATACCCAAAGAGTTGGATGACCTGACCCTGGAGCAGTACCGCGACATTCGATTCAAACCGGAAAAATCTCCTTGGGTAAATGCTAAATTGCCATTTGATCTGGCATTTTTTCATGAGGGACATCTGTTTAACGAACCCGTGAAAATGAATGAAATCATCGGTAAAAACGTCCGGGAGATCCGTTTCGATCCTAATAATTTTACCTACGGGGCCAATAAACTCGATCCGAACAAATTGCGCGCACTCGGTTTTGCTGGTTTCCGGGTCCATTATCCGCTCAATAACGGTAATTATAAGGACGAGGTATTATCATTTTTGGGTGCCAGTTACTTCCGTGCGATTGGCAAGGATCAACGTTACGGATTATCGGCACGCGGGCTGGCGGTAGATACAGCACTCAACTCGGGTGAAGAATTCCCCGAGTTTGTAGAGTTCTGGATTGAGCGGCCCAAAGCTGGCGACAAACAGGTAACGATATATGCACTGCTTAATTCCCGACGGGTTACGGGCGCCTACAGCTTTACGCTTAAGCCGGGTGTTGATACAGCGATTGACGTCAAGGCGCAATTATATTTACGGGAGAGTGTGGCGAAGTTGGGAATAGCACCGTTGACGAGTATGTTCTTATATGGCAAGAACCAGCGCTCTCCTGTCGAGGATTATCGGCCTGAGGTGCATGACTCTGATGGATTGCTGGTGGCTTCCGGTACCGGAGAATGGATATGGCGTCCACTGGTAAATCCAAAGCGCCTGCTCGTAACGTCCTATACCCTTAGTGATCCGGTGGGGTTTGGACTGATGCAGCGCGAGCGTAATTTTGCAGCGTATCAGGATCTCGATTCGCGCTACGAAAAAGGTCCAAGCGCGTGGATACAACCGAAAGGCAAGTGGGGTTCCGGACGTGTAGAGTTGGTGCAAATCCCTACACCGGACGAGACCAACGATAATATTGTGGCCTATTGGGTACCCGACGTAATGCCAAAAGCCGGGCAACCGTTTAACGTTGAGTACACCATTTTGTGGCAAAAGGACGTCGAGAAGGGTTCTCCGTTATCTTGGGTAACCCAGACGCGCCGGGGTAACGGTTTTCAGACTAAACCTGACGACAGCGTTGGTTTGTTGGTAGACTTTGAAGGGCCCGCATTTAAGAAATTGGCCGACAATGTCAAATTGGATGCGGTTGTTAGCGTTGACGATAACGGGAAGCTATTGAAGAGCGAAGCCATCCGCAATGATGCTACCGGAGGCTGGCGCATCAACATTAAGGTGCGTCGCAACGAAGAAAATAAACCGGTCGAGTTACGCGCTTTCTTGCGTAATGGCAATACAACTTTATCTGAAACTTGGAGCTACATATTACCGCCCAACTAGTGCACAAGGCAGTATTGCCGGTGATAGATGAACACTCACCTGGTGAAGCCTATCTCCAGCGCCTTCCCTTGTCGTCGCGGCAGCGCGTGTTGCTGTCGGAACGGCTGCATTGCGCCGCTTCTGAAACGGGCGCGGAACCGTTGGCAGCGCTGCATCTGGCGCTGGCTGGCGCCGAGGATCCTGCTTTTGCAGATAATCCGGCGTATGCCTCCGTTGCCAACCGTCTGCAGTTGGCATACGGTATGCCAGCGCGCAAGGACGAACTTAATACAATCGATGGCAATCCAGACAGTAACTCTGATAATGCTGCCATTGGCAATCATTGCAATGACGTGTCGGACGTGTCGGACGTTACGGATGTATCGGATGCGGCCGCTGCTGTAACTGACACATTGCGCGCAGATCGCCTGGCACCAGACCCTGCCAATATGGCACATATTATTCCTGAAGTCGTAACGGACGCGCTTGGTCGGGCACGGATTACGATTGCACCGCCAATTAACCGCACGCCGATAGTTGCGCGCCCATGGGGTACATTAAATCCGATAGTGCGCTGGATTGAGAACGCCAATCGTGCCTTCGATCGTCGCCCGAGCTTAAAATCCAGAAGGCGCGCTACTGCGCATGAAGCGGCGCAACAGACCAGTGTGGAGCAACATGTAGTCGCGGACCCGCAGCAAGAGTCACGCGATATTTTGCGTCACAACGGTAGCCTGCGTCGTCTGGTATTGGTATTCATGATGCTGGCGCAAACGGTAGTTGCCACTTATTTCATGAGCGCGGTGTTACCGTATCACGGTGCCAAACCAATGGAAATGCTGACTTTGGCGTTGTTTGCCATTTTGTTCTGTTGGGTTTCCGCCGGATTTTGGACTGCGATGGCCGGATTTTTGGTATTGATGCGGGGCACTGACCGGTATGTAATCTCGCGTGAGGATGCGGTGCCGGGTCCGATTTCCGCCAATACCAGAACGGCCATTGTGATGCCTATCTGTAATGAGGATGTTACTCGGGTATTTGCCGGTTTACGTGCAACGTTCGAATCGGTGAAGCAAGGCGGCGAACTAGAGCGTTTTGATTTTTATGTATTGAGCGATAGCGGTGATCCTGATATCTGTACTGCTGAACTGGACGCGTGGGTCACGCTGTCTCGTACGTTAGGTGCCTTTGGGCGAATTTTTTATCGCCACCGTCGTCGCCGGGTCAAGCGCAAAAGCGGCAATATCGATGATTTTTGTCGACGTTGGGGCGCAAATTACGACTACATGATCGTGCTGGATGCGGATAGTGTCATGAGTGGCACGTGTCTGACCACGCTGGTGCGTTTGATGGAGGCTAATCCAAGTGCGGGTATTATTCAGACTGCGCCGCGCGCTGCGGGCCGCGATACTTTATATGCGCGCATACAGCAGTTTTCAACCCGGGTCTACGGACCACTATTTACCGCTGGCTTGCATTATTGGCAGTTGGGCGAGTCCCACTATTGGGGCCATAATGCCATTATCCGTCTGGCACCTTTTATGCAGTACTGCGCGCTGGCACCGTTGCCCGGGGAAGGCACGCTAGCGGGTGAAATTCTGTCGCATGACTTTGTCGAGGCAGCGTTGATGCGACGTGCCGGGTGGGGCGTCTGGATAGCCTATGACCTCGCAGGCAGCTTTGAGGAAATGCCGCCTAACTTGCTGGATGAACTAAAACGCGACCGCCGCTGGTGCCAGGGCAACCTGATGAATTTCCGCTTATTTTTGGCGCGTGGCATGCATGGTGTTCACAGGGCAGTGTTTGTTACCGGTGTAATGGCGTACATATCGGCACCCTTGTGGTTTGGATTTTTAGTATTGTCCACCGTGTTGCTGGCGATGCACACCTTGATTGTGCCAGAATATTTTGTAACGCCCGGACAGTTATTTCCAGTATGGCCGGAATGGCATCCCGAAAAAGCGTTAACGTTATTTAGTGCGACAGCAACGTTATTATTTCTGCCAAAAGTGCTAAGTGTTATCTTAATCTGGACCAAAGGCGCGCGCGAATTTGGCGGTGCTTTGCGGCTAGCGATCAGCATGGTGATCGAATTGTTGTTCTCAATGCTGCTGGCCCCCGTAAGAATGTTATTTCATACATGGTTTGTTGTAGGTGCATTCCTTGGCTGGGCCATCAGCTGGAAATCGCCGCCGCGGGAGGATACCGAAACCCGTTGGAGTGAAGCGGTTGCGCGCCACGGCTGGCACACAGCGCTTGGTGTAGTGTGGGGCACCGGCGTGTTCTTGCTGGAACCGTCCTTTTTGTGGTGGTTGTTGCCGATTGTTGGATCCTTGGTGGTGTCGATTCCACTATCTGTTTACTCTAGCAGAGTCTCGTTGGGTCGCAGCTTTCGACATGCGCAGCTATTTGTGATTCCAGAAGAAGTTGATTTGCCGCCCGAACTCGCCGCCACTACTGCTTATAACGAGGCAGGGAAACGGCTGGCCGGTTTTAACGAAGCGGTGATTGATCCGACAATGAATGCATTGGTCTGTGCCGCCGTCACCGCCCGACCTCATGGTCCCGCATCCAGTTTAGTTGCCCACGCAGAGTTGCTCCAATCCGCCTTAAGCGCAGGCCCCAACAGCTTATCGTCAAGCGAAAAAAGTGCTTTATTAGACAATCCCTTGATTTTGTCACGGTTGCATTTTTTGGTGTGGAGCTCTCCGAACGCGCATCGCCATTGGCGCGAAATGACGCAGACAATGCCGTACCTCGCCCGTATCCAGCCCGGTAACCCGCACTTTATGTCGTGATACTGAAACTATTTTGTGCCGCCTTTTACTGGAGAGCCGCTCCCTGAAGATCGCCCGCACCATGCCGGTTTGCAACACGCCGGCTAAAATGAATCCAACTAAAAATTTCCGATAGATCACGATACTTGTTTGCAGCGCAATGCAAAGTTATCCACGCCGCAGCTTTGCACGGTCCTTGAAAGAGGACTGGTACTAACGCCGTATGATGGTGATTACAGTACAACCAGCCGCGAGGACCGTACGAAAACCCCGATTTATTATCTTAAAATCATTCTCTTATTGTGGAGAGATAGGCAATTCCGAATAAAATACGCTAGGCGTTAAGTGCGCCGCGATTTGTATTTTTCGTTTTTTATAAAAATTATTTTTCCCCAATTTAATTGGGCTTGTTCTAACGGTTTCCTTACCCTTTACCTGCCCGTGGAGGACATTAAGTCATCATGGGCCATTCGCTCTCCACGCCGCTATTTTTTGCTAATTTTTAACCGCCAATGATTGTTAATCTGACTAATGTTTCACCTCCGTCGTCCCGTAATGGGCGCCGACTATTTCGTCGAAGCAGCCTCGTCGCAGCGGTGGCGCTAGCGGTTGTATTAAGCGCGGGCGTTGTTTTAGCGCAAGTCTTGCACCAACCGAAGTTGGCGCCGACTATAGCGCCTCAAGCGCCGATGGGACCTCCTGCGCCGATTAAATTTGATACAGTCACCATCCAGCGCGGCGACATCCAACAGATCGTCGAAGCCGCAGGAAAACTGCAATTATATAAATATGCCGATGCAAATGCGCAGGTGATTGGTCAGATCAAAGACGTACTCGTCAGCGTGGGAGATACGGTACAAATGGGTAAGTTGTTGGTTGAAATTACACCAACTTTACAGCCTGCAAAGGCAGAAACCAATCGGGCGCAAATGGCGCGGCTGCAGGCCGAGCTAGCAGATCAGCGTGCGCAGATGGACTTTGCCGAGTTGCAATTCAAGCGCCAGACGCAATTAAAGGCGCAAAATGCCACCCGAGAAGAGTCCTTCGAGTCCAGTCGCATGAGCATGTCATCGGCCAGTGCTCGGGTAGACGCCATCAATGCGCAAATTCGTCAAGTGGAGGCCACGCTCAAACTGGATGAGGATAGCCGGCAGCACACGCAAGTAGTGGCACCAATATCTGGTACCGTGGTCGCATTGAATGCACGTCCGGGCCAAATGGTCGGTGCTCCGGCCCCGGCAGTAGCGTTGATGCGTATTGCCGACCTGACTAAAATGACCGTCCAGGCGCGGGTCGCGGAAGTAGATGTCACGCGTTTGCGACGTGGAATGATCGCCAACTTCACGACACCCGGCTATCCCGGCAAGCAGTGGTCGGGCAAGTTGCGTCAGGTGATCCCGGTTCCGGCGGATGGGACGGGCGAACAAGGCAAGCAAACTTTTTATAATGTTTTGTTTGAAGTCGACAATCCGGAACAGGAACTGATGAGCGGGATGAGCACGCAAGTTCAGTTCATCGTGTCACAGGCGAAAGCCGCTGTATTATTGCCGATAAAGCTATTAGGCGAGACGGACGATGACGGATTTTATAATGCTAATGTGCTGGACGCCGATCAGCAACTGAGCCGCCGTAAGCTCAAAATCGGCATACGCAATCAGCATCAGGTGCAGGTAATTTCCGGTCTGGCGGTGGGCGATCAATTATTGGTGGGTCCAATACCGGCTGTGTTGCTCAAGCCCAAACAACCGAGCCCCCCAGCGTCACCTGCGGCCAGCACGCTTTTGCCAGCTGCTCCAACGGTGCCAGCCAATCCAACCGGTACAACGAGTACACCTAAGCAAGGGGCGGCGGCAGCGTCATTTTCAACGCTGGTCGCGCCCTCCAAGGGTACTGTGCCGGGCGCTGCGCCCTCTGGCGGAGCAAGCGCGGCGTCGATCGTGCATTAACGGAACGGACTATGCGTTTTTCAATTTTGGATATGCAACTTTTCTTACCCGCCCGGGTGGCGTCGATCGCGCTCGGCCTGTTATGTGCTGGGCTGGCCGGATGCGCGCACAATATTCCGATCTCAGAGCCGCCACCGGCGGTAGAAATGCCTGCTGGCTGGGCGCTGAGCGGAAAAGCAGCAGATCAGGAGTGGCCGGATAACGATTGGTGGAATCGCTTCGGTAGCCCCGAACTGACCGAGTTGGTGAAAGAGGGCCAGGCCAGCAATCTTGAAATTGCGGCGGCGCTCGCGCGCGTGCGACAGGCCGAAGCACAGGCGCGTATTGCAGGTGCGCCATTATTACCATCCGCCGAGTTTTCTGCAGGCGGCAACCGGGATTTGCCTCTGGGTAATAACGGTAGCGCGAACACCTCAACCAGCGGCTTGTTACAGATAAGCTACGAAATCGACTTTTGGGGAAAAAATAAGGCAAGCCTTGCGGCAGCGGAGGCCTCATTAAAAGCAAACCGTTATGATCGTCAGACCGTTGCACTGACGGTGACGAGCGGCATTGTGTCAACTTACTTACAGGTATTGTCATTACATGATCGGCTGAATATTTCGCGTGAGAACGTGGCAAATGCAGTCAGAGTACTGGTACTGGTCGAGGCGCAAAGCAATGCGGGTGCCGCCTCGCCGCTGGATCTTGCGCGGCAGCGTTCCGCAGTCGCGGGGCAGCGGGCCGCGATTCCAGACCTGATGCAACAGGAGCGCGAGGCGCAGTCTGCACTGGCGATTTTGCTTGGACGCTCATCGCAAACCTTCAAAGTCGCAGACCACGGCCTCAACACCATCAGTCTGCCTGACGTAACGCCTGGGCTGCCATCGGAATTACTCTCTCGGCGCCCAGACATCCGCCGTTCCGAGGCGCAGCTTGCGGCTGCCAATGCGAACGTCGCCGTAGCCCGGGCGGCGCTGTTTCCCAGTATCCGGCTGACCGGTTCTACAGGTGCACAAAGTAGCGCTTTACTATCATTATTTAACGGCCCGAATTTACTCGCGAATGTCGGTGCGTCGCTGGTGGCACCAATTTTTGATGCGGGCTTACTTAAAAATCAACGCGATTTAGCGATCGCCCAAAAGCAGGAGCTGGTGCAGGTTTACCGCTCTACTGTTATTGCCGCCTTGTCTGAAGTGGATACCGTGCTGGGTCAGATCAGAAGTCTGGACGAGCAACGGACCTTAAAAACGACAGAAATGGAACAGGCCCGTTTTGCGTTCAATTTGTCAGAAATCCGCTATAAAGTCGGCGCTGAAGATTTGATGACGGTGCTCGACACCCAGCGCGCGTTATCAGACGTGCAAAATGAGCTTGGCAAGTTAAAGTTGAAGCGTTTGCAAGCTACGGTTTCTTTGTACAAGGCTTTGGGCGGCGGCTGGCAGGAGGATACCAGTCATGGGGCGGTCGCTGCCAGCCCACCGGTTCTCAGTGGGCCTTGATCCCGGGCGGTTTCCGGTTTTTTGCTGTTGATAGCGCGCTTGTGTAATTTTTAATGATTTTGCTGACGAAGCGCAAATAGACGATGATTAAATAGCGGCGCAGCATCGAATGCTGGAAGCTCATCGTGCGATGAGTAGGCACGAAGGCCCCATTTTGAGCGCGCAACTGTACCTCACTCGCAGGCGGCCGTTCGACTTGCCAGTTGTCAGCTGCAGTCTTCACACCGCCATGGGCGCGGTGAGTGGCGCATGATGCTGGTAATCCTCCAGAGAAAAATCACCCGGTTCAATTTTCTCCAGCCATTCCGGTTCGTACTTCCCGGTTTGTGAGAATGCGGGAATGCGGTCCGATATCACCAGCCGCGGAGCAGGGTAAGGAGTCCGCTGAAGTTGTTCCTCCAGCATGGGGAGATGATTTTCGTAAATATGTGCGTCGCCAATAAAATACGTAAACCAGCGCGGCGTATAACCGGTCAATCTTGCGACCAGATGTAACAACGCCGCACCTTCAGCCAGATTGAAAGGCGTACCTAAACCGATGTCGTTGCTGCGTATATACAGGCATAACGAGATTTCTTTGGTCGACGCATTTGGCAAAAATTGGTACAGTAAATGACACGCAGGAAGAGCAATTGCATCCAGATCTGCACAATTCCAGCCGTGAAATAAAATACGACGACTGCCCGGATTTTGTATTATGGTGTCAAGACATTCACGTAATTGATCGATTGCTTTATACAGCAGCACCTTTTCTTTACCCGCATCTTCAAAGGTGGATATCAGACGAAATCCTCGTGCTTGTGCATCCGCGATTTGCGCAGCGTGACTGGTCTCTATGGCTTTATAGGCAGGCCACGCCCGCCACTGGACGCCGTAGACCGGCCCCAGATCATCCTCGCCGAGTCGATACGGATTGGCCAGCCACGCAGCATTTTCGTTGGCATTTTGATCCCATACTTTACATCCCAAAGCCCGAAAATCAGCAGCGCTCCGAGACGCCCTCAAAAATCCTGTCAACTCGCCAACAACAGATTTGAACGCAAGCTTCTTAGTGGTCACGCCCGGAAACCCTTCTTTTTGCAGATCAAAGCGCATCATTGCGCCTGGCATGCTTAAGGTTCTGATACCAGTGCGATTTTCTTGCCAGCTTCCGTTGTCCAAAACCATCCGTACGAGGTCGAGATACTGCTTCATTTAATTTATTCTCCGGCTTACCATGCGGCGAAAAATGCCGCGCAGGGTTTATTTTATGCGATCGCCAAGTATAGCGAAAGACCGGTGCTGTCGCTGCCAATATCGGTTTTGATTGCGCACCAAGGCCAAGTTTTAAGGTATTTGACAGTGCGCTCATTTATAATTGAGCTTATCCAATAATCCTTTTTCGATAACCCTCAACCAATCCAGCTTGGTTGAGGGTTACCCGCAGTCCAGAAATCTGCCCGCCGAAATCCCGCGTCTATACTGGCATGACGGTCATTGTTACAAAACAATGCAGGAAAACATGAACTTTTTAAGATTTATCTGCATCCAACCCGGAGTCTTTTGATCCAGCAATATTTTTGTTTATAAAATTGGCTCTAGCAATGTGACAACCCTAGTGAAACCAAACCTGTGACACGAGGCATGCAATACATACTGTAATGTTTGTTGGGCAGCGGGTGATTGGGAAGATCTGGTTTAATTATTTTTAATCCGTGCGTCATGGCATACGTAAAGCGTATAGTACGTACTACCTTCAGGAGATATTATGCTTCGTTCAGAAACGCTTTTTGGTAAGCGCGAAACACCAACACCCACTTCCCCGCTTTCCGCGACTAACAATCTGTCGTCGAACTCCTCATCAAGCTTTCCAAAGCCGGGTAGTCAACTTTCTTCTCAAGGTAGTTCTTCGCTTGCTTCGCACCCAGCTAGTGCGTCAAGCGTGAGCGAAGGCGGCAGCAAGCTGATTGTGGGTCCGAATATTAAGCTTAAAGGCGTTGAAATTACCGATTGCGACACATTGGTTGTCGAAGGTCGGGTTGAAGCGACAATGAATTCCCGGGTAATTCATATCGCTGAAAAAGGTGCCTTTAAGGGATCTGCTGAAATCGAAATAGCTGAAATCCATGGCGAATTCGACGGCGATCTGACCGTGCGCGAAAAACTGGTTATTTACGCGACAGGTAAAGTTTCTGGCAAAATTCGTTACGGTAAAGTCGTCATCGAAGAAGGCGGTCAGTTAATCGGCGAAGTGCAGGTCGGAACGGGTCCTGCCAAGCTCGCAACTCCACCGGTAGCGATTGCCGCTAGCAGCATTTAATATCATTTTGGTAGCGCCTGGCGGTATGCGACGTTGATAATTGTTTATGCATGTTGCATGAGTGATCGCGGCCACACAAATGTAGAGGTTTGCGAGATTGGTGCTACCTCAATGTGAGGCCTTGGCGTCGGAAGACGTCGATAACGTTTTTGAAAATCACTTGATCTTGATGATAATGTAAATCATGTGAAAAGCGCCCTTGCGTAGCGGGACATCCATCGGTAGTTTTCCAACAATTGTTATCAGCTCTTCTTTTCGTTGCATTCTTGTTTCGTTGCATTCATTGGATGCACCGTGCAGTCATAGATTTTGTGGCAATATCGCTCCCCGTTTTAGGCATCAAGTGACACCCGGGCAATCGTTAAAGTTTGCTCGGGTTTTGTTTGTCTGGCGCAAGCGTGCGACAATGGCATTTTTCGCCTCGGCTCCAGGTAATCGTAGTGCGATGGCTAACATACCAACAAAAATAAACCATGAGCTATCCAGAATACATTCTCACCTTATCCTGCATTGATCAACGCGGCATCGTTCATCGGGTATCCGGATTCCTCGCAGAATATGGCTGCAATATCATCGATTCTGCGCAATTTGGCGATGCGCAATCGAACTTATTCTTTATGCGCGTGCATTTTTCGTCAGAAAATCCAACGCTTGCAGATGAGGTATTGCGCGTTGCTTTTGCTGCCTTGGCGACCAGCATGCAAATGACATGGCAACTCAATGACGCGGCCAAGAAGCCGCGCATGTTGCTAATGGTGTCCAAGATAGGTCATTGTCTCAACGATTTGCTGTTCCGCTACAAAAGCGGATTGCTAGAAGTAGAAATTCCCGCCATTGTTTCGAATCACACCGATTTTTATCAGTTGGCAGCCAGTTACAATATTCCTTTCCATCACTTGCCGTTAGCAAATGGTGCATCTAGCGAGGCTAAACTGTCGCAAGAAAAGCGCATTCTGGAGCTGGTGGAAACAAATAACGTCGATCTGGTAGTGCTGGCGCGATACATGCAGATTTTGTCGCCTGCGTTGTGCATCGCCTTGAAAGGGCGTGCGATTAATATTCATCATTCTTTTCTACCCAGTTTTAAAGGTGCAAGGCCGTATTATCAGGCGCACGACAGAGGAGTCAAACTCATCGGCGCCACGGCGCATTTTGTCACCGGGGATTTAGATGAAGGGCCTATTATCGAGCAGGATGTGGCGCGCGTCGATCATGCGATGGCGCCTGACACGTTGACGGCGATTGGGCGAGACGTCGAGTCGGTCGTGTTAGCACGTGCGGTAAAGTGGTTTGTTGAACATCGTATTTTGCTCAATGGTAACAAAACCGTCGTATTCAGATAACGCTGGCCGCTAAAGTCGTTCTGTTCGGATACTATTCTTCTTGCTTTGCGCCGTTTTGGTTATAAATCACGCGTTGCTGCATTAGCGCGGACTCGCGAGGAGCCCAACTGTAAAGACTGAATGTAAATTCATTAAAACGGAAGCAGAATCTGCTTCCGTTATAGTTTTAGGAATTCATCTCTAAACTCACGATGGTTAGTGCGCCGTTACGTTTGCCAATCGAAAAGTTTACCGCATCGCCCGCATTAAACTCCTTGAGCATTTCCTGATCGCTGACGTTGAATGACATCGTCATTGCCGGCATTCCAAAATTCGGAATTTGGTCATGCTTTATCGTAATAGTGTTGACCAGAGGATTAACGGTGATAATTTGCCCGTACACCAGCGGTAATGCATAATTGTCGTTCGGCTGACTCAGTTCTACGTTCCTGGCCGATCCACCTAACGTGTTGGCCGCCATACTCGTCAATGGCACTCCCACCAACAACGTGAACGTGATCACTATAAAGTTGCTCAATATATACAGATGACTCATCGGTAATTATCCTTTTCTGTAAGAAGGTGCTGGCGGTTTCGGGCGATATGATGTGCAGCAGAATTTCTTCGGCTGGGAAAAAATATTGCATTCGATATTGAAGTACTAAAACATCGAAATTGATCTATCGAGCATGCCGTTTAGCTACGATCGTCATTATTGCCTTTCGCGACACTTTGACCATCGTCGGCGATTGCGTATCAACATCATAGTGGTTTTACAGGTGGTTACGACTTGCGGAAAATCGCAGGTGGTTAGCAGCGCCGGGCAGGTCCGGTTATGGTTATCACCTTAGTGTTTCATGTGATGATGCGTGAATTGTCGTATTTATAACAGGCGATGGCGTGGTGACCTTTTGTACCCTGAACAGGCCAGCGTTAGGCCGGGCCGCGATTAATCGCCTTTGTAATGATGATACACAGAAGACGATCCATCGCCGTTTACCAGTAATACGTCATAAGCCATTTTGTGCGGTCCCTCCATGCCCGGCGAACCCATTACCATGCCCGGAACCGCGAGTCCTATCGCTTTAGGCTGCTCTTTCAGCAAGCGCTGAATATCTTGGGCAGGAACATGGCCCTCGATGGTATAGCCGCCGATGGTCGCGGTATGGCATGAACCCAGCGCCTCTGGCATGTGCCACTTTTTTCGATACACAGACGTGTCGGTGACATTATTCGCATTGACCGAGAATCCATTACTTTCCAGGTTTTTAATCCATTCGGTACAACATCCACAATTGGGATCTTTGTAAACGTCGATGACGGGCTTTGCTGCAAAAACAGCGGCATTAAAAGTTAGCAACAGTATGAGTACGGCTAGCGATTTAAAGCGACGGCGAAGCATATTAATTTCCTTGATTAAGATTTTTCTGATGTATCAGGCCATGTTCTTGCATAATGCCCTGTGCCAGTCCGTCCAGAATCGGGCACGCAGGACGGGAGTCGCCATGACAGTTATTCGCTAAACGCTCCAGTGTGGATTTCATTGCTTGCAGTTCACTGATCTTTGTATCAAGTTCGCGTAAGTGTTCCCGCGCCAATTGTTTGACTTTACTGCTGGGCCGGGACTGGTCGAGCCACAACCCGATAAGCGCAGTGATTTGTTTCATGGAAAATCCCAACACGCGGCCTTGGCGAATAAAGCGCAGCAAATGTACATCGCGTTCGCTGTAGGTACGATACCCGGCGTCCGTACGGATCGCTGCGGGTATCAGACCGGTTTCTTCGTAATGGCGAATCATTTTGGCAGAGACACCCGATGCTTCGGCAGCGCCTCCGATAGTCATGCGATCAGTTTGCATGGCGACCTTCGTGGGGTGAAATTAAAGCGTTCTGTTGCGCGTTTTGGGTATTTTTCTGCATCGTTTGCTGAGGTTGCCAGCGTCGCAGCAACAACGCGTTGCTCACCACGCTGACGCTACTGAGCGCCATGGCAGCGCCTGCCAGCACAGGATTTAAGATTCCCAGCGCAGCCAGCGGAATACCGACTGCATTGAAGACAAATGCCCAGAACAGGTTTTGGCGTATTTTGTTGTACGTGCGGCGTGAGATGGCAATGGCGTCTGCCACCAGCGCCGGGTCGCCTCGCATTAATGTGATAGCTGCCGCGTGCATCGCTACGTCAGTGCCGGTCGCCATCGCAATGCCGACATTGGCGGCGGCTAACGCTGGAGCGTCGTTGATCCCGTCGCCGACCATTGCCACGATCGCGCCGCCAGTTTGAAGATCAACGACTTTATTGCTTTTGTCCGCAGGTAAAATATTTGCGTGGATCTCGGTGATCCCCAGTTGTTTGCCGATTGCATTGGCGCTGCCCCAGTTATCTCCGCTTAACATGACCACGCGGATAGATAGCTGATGCAATCGTTCAATTGCCAGCCGCGCCGAAGGTTTAACGCTGTCGCCAAATGCCAGCAGGCCGCGAATAACTGGCTTGTCAGAGTGAGTGGCAGTCTTGCTCGCCAGCCATGAAATCGTGTGTCCACTGGCTTCCAATACCTCTGCGTTTGTCGCCAGAGCGCTCATGTCAGCGCCAAGTTCTCGCATCCAGCGTGAACTTCCCAGATAACAACGCTGCTGATCGACCAGCGCCTGTATTCCCCGACCTGCAACGGTTTGCACCTCTGTGGCTAAAGGATACGAAAGATTTTTTGCTGCTGCGGCAAATGTGACGGAGCGCGCCAAAGGATGCTCGCTGTGGTGCTGGACCGCGGCCGCTAGCGCCAGCAACTCCTGATCGGCGAGTACGGTTGCGGTGGTTGCATCAGTATCTGAATCTGTATCGGAGTGGGTGCCTGCCTGCATGCCTTTAACCGACTGACAAGTGATCAGCGTCGGCTGGCCAATGGTCAGCGTTCCGGTTTTATCGAAAGCAACAACGTTGATGCGATGGGCTATTTCCAGTGTTTCCGCGTCCTTGATTAAAATGCCATAGCGCGCCGCCGCGCCCGTGCCAACGATGATGGCAGTGGGGGTTGCCAGACCAAGTGCGCAAGGGCAGGCGATGACCAGAACGGCAACGGCATTCAAGATTGCCTGCTCCCAGTTGCCAGTGCTCAAACCCCAACCCAATAGCGTCATTAACGCGATCAGTAGCACTACCGGAACGAACACAGCGCTGACCCGATCAACCAGTCGCTGAATCGGCGCTTTGGCCGCTTGGGCGTGTTCTACCATGCGAATGATGCGTGACAATGCGGTTTCGGCGCCAATCGCTGTAGTATTGATCAGCAGGACGCCTTCGCCGTTGATGGCGCCGGCGCTCACCTGATCATTGGGTTGTTTGGGTAAGGGCAGACTTTCACCGGTAAGCAGTGACTCATCCACATGACTGCTGCCATCCAGCACCTTGCCATCGACCGCAAACCGTTCACCGGCCCGCACTACTACCACATCATGCAGCCGCACGGCACCGATCGCGATTTGTTGATCTACGCCGTCACGACGGACAGTCGCGTGTTCCGGACGCAACGCATTTAAGGCGTGGATGGCGTCGGCCGTCTGGCGTTTCGCACTCTTCTCGAGCCATTTGCCGAGTAACACCAGCGTCATCACGGCGGCCGACGCCTCAAAATACAAATGTTCTTGCGCGCCCATGCCGGGTGCCATTAATTGATAAAGAGATAGGCCGAACGCAGCACTGGTGCCCAGCGCGACCAGCAAATCCATGTTGCCAGTTTTAGCCTTCAGCGCACGCCATGCGGCGCGATAGAATCGTGCGCCCAGCCAGAACTGGACGGGAGTCGCCAGCGCCAGTTGCCACCAGCCTGACAGCTGCCAGTGATGCCCAGACAACATCAATAGCATAGGGAGTATCAACGGTGCGGTAAGGACTGCCGCCACTGCGACCGGCCACCAGGATGGCAGTTCCAGGCGCTTCATTACCGCTGGTCGTTGCGTGCTGGATACTGGTGACGTGCCAGAATCGTTATTGGCATCGCTCTTCAAGTGTGCGTCATATCCGGCAGTTTCAACCGCGGCCAGCAGACGTTCCAGAGGTATTCCACCGACCGTCTCGATGGTGGCAAGTTCGGTCGCCAGATTGACGGCGACCGACCGAACCCCCGGTACTTTGAGGAGCGCCTTTTCTACCCGGCCTACGCAAGAGGCGCAACTCATGCCGTTGACGGCAAGCGTTACCTCTTGCTGTGTGACGTCGTAGCCAGCATTTTCTATGGCCGCGACCAGTTGGCTGACAGTTGTCTCGGCACTGGATGACACGGTCGCCAACTCCGTCGCCAGATTGACACTGACCTGGGTGACGCCGATGACCTTGCTCAATGCTTTTTCTACATGACCAACGCATGAGGCACAACTCATACCCTCAATGGGTAGCTGAAATTCGTTCAGCGTTAGGGTGTTGGCGGCGGTGTTTGCTTGATTGCGCATAATTAGGTGTGATCAGAGATAGCACGCTGGTTGTGCCGATAATGAGATGATGCACCTTCCTATGGTGGTAAGGTCAAGCTAAAGTACATTCATTCTTGTTATAAGGGATTGACCTTCCCACGGGGGGATAGTTTATAGTTGATTCCGACATAGACAACGGGGAGAGTGACGATGATTGAATTTAACGTGCCCGAGATGCATTGCGGTGCTTGCGTAAACCGGATAACCAAGGCGATTATCGCTTCGGACCCTGGCGCCACGGTAGAAACAAAGATTCCAGAACGCAAGGTCATGATAGAGAGCCGATTGAACGTGGACCGGCTTATCGCCGTTATGCAAGAGGCGGGTTATTCCGCCGCCCGGATTTAACCGGTTAGGCGCGGTTACTGCACATACAAGAGGATTTGGGCGCTTACGAGGTACTGGCTCTGAGGGCCGTTAATGCGCGGACCGCTCAGAGATATTTGACGATAATAACTTATTAGCGTAGCAGAGAAGCGCACACCCCCTGTATATAAATTTGACGCAATTTATGCCGGGAAATTACGCTAATACTTTACGTAACCAGCTACCGATATCGGCGACTTCCTCCGCGCACACCGAGTGTTGCATGCGATACGCATGCCACTCTATTTGATAGCCTAGTTGTTTCAGAATATCGCGGGATTGTTCGGCGCGATCCAAAGTGACCACGGGGTCAGCGCTGCCGTGTGCCATAAAAATAGGCGTGTCCTGATTGGTGCTTGCACGCTCGGTTCCTACCTTGTCACGTAATGGCAAGTAACCGGACAGGCACATTAATCCCGCCAATTTTTCTGGATAGCGCAAACCGGTTTGCAACGCCATCGCGCAACCTTGAGAAAACCCGGCAACGACAATTTTATCCGCCGCAATACCGCGAGAAATCTCTTGGGCAATTAACGCCTCGATTTGCGCTTGCGACTTGCGCAATCCTGCTTCGTCCTCACGACGTACCAAATCAGCGGTGAAAATGTCATACCACGCAGGCATTACATGACCGTTATTGATCGTCACCGGAATAGTCGGTGCATCGGGAAAAATGAAACGAATTCCGGGGCAGCCATGCAAATCCAGTTCTTTGACAATGGGTACAAAGTCAGAGCCATCGGCCCCGAGACCATGCATCCAGATAACGCTAGCGGTCGGATTGGCGGAAGTCGTAATTTCTTGAGTCGGGAGGAGAGTGGTCATGGCGCCGGAATAGGTTCTTATGATGAAGGATCGATGGGGTCAAATAACGAGGTGCAGAACTAACTGATGGTATCGTTGAGACAGATGATACCAATACGAAGCTATTAATATAAAAACATTAAAGACATTCAAATGACATTTGAATGTCTTAATTTGGCTGGTCTACTAGTCCACTGGTCTACAGAAGGGCCAGCGACGCGTACATTAGTTTTACGTGGTCGGGCGTAGTGCCGATTTCGGCCGAAACACTTTGCAAACCGAAGCGTGGGTCTCAATGTAGGGGCCGCCGATAAGGTCTATGCAATACGGGATCGCGGCAAAAATGCCTGGGACTTTTTGCTCTCCGTTGGAGGACTTAAGGCCTTCCAGCGTTTCTTTGATGGATTTAGGCTGGCCGGGAAGGTTGAGAATCAGCGCCGCATGATCTTGTACTTCTCGGATGACGGCCACCTGTCGCGACAGAATCGCGGTTGGAACAAAATGCAAACTTATCTGACGCATTTGCTCGCCAAAGCCGGGCATTTCTTTGGTCGCCACCGCCAGCGTTGCGTCCGGTGTAACATCGCGCCGTGCCGGACCTGTGCCGCCGGTAGTCAATACCAGATCGCAATGCAGGTGATCGACCAACTCAATCAAGGTTTGCTCGATGAGCGCCTGATCATCAGCTATCAGGCGGGTTTCGGTCTCCCATTTACTGGTTAGCGCAGCGCTAAACCAGTTTTGCAGGGCCGGAATTCCCTGATCCTGATACACGCCGGTACTGGCGCGGTCGGAAATCGAGACCAATCCGATCTTTAGTCGGCGGGAACCAGCATCCGTATTAAAGATGACCGATCCAGTGACCGCCGAAGCAGAAGCGGTATTAGAGGCAACAGTAGAAGTAGATTTAATAGCCGTCGTTCTCATCGTCATCGTCACCTATTACTTGATCGCCATCGTCTGCATTTGGCTTTTGCAACTGTTTCAGGAGCTGGAATATCTCGCGATAAGCCTTAGGCGGTTTATTTTCAGCCTGTTCCTTGCGCGCATTACGAATCAGCGTGCGCGTATGCTGCACGTCCAGATCCGGATGTTGCGCCAACAAAGTTGTTAATGCCCCATCGTCTTTAAGCAAGCGGTCGCGATGACGCTCGAGGGCGTGCATGGCCGCAGTATCCGATTTGGACAAACCTCTCCAGCTATCCAGTGTTTTTTGGATATCGGCGATTTCGTGCTCTTCCAGCGTGCGCATCTTCTTGCCCACATACTGGGTTTGACGGCGACGGCCTTCATGATCCTTGATTTGCTGACAAATGAGGATGGCTTCACGCACATCTTCCGGCATTGGCACACGCTTGACGCGGTCGCGCGATTCAGCGATCAACTCCTCGCCCAGCTTCTGTAGCGCTGTCATTTCACGCTTAAGTTGGGACTTGGATGGACGGTCGTATTCTTGTTCGAACTCGGTGGACTGAAAACCACAAGAGCCGCGATTTGGATTTGGCATGATTGTTGGGTAAAACCATTCTCTTTAAACGATTGCTATGATAACCGCTTTAGGGCATGACCTGTCGCTATTCGCGGCTTTTGGTAGGTTTGACATACCATAAACAGACGCTAAGCCCTTGAATTGTTGGAATATTAGTCCAATTAGTGATCATTTGCCGAATCAGTGACGGGCTTTGGGCGCGGCATGCTGGCTATCACCCGGGCCTTGCCGACCCTAACTGGATAAATGCGTGGATAAATGCGGCACCCTGCGCCGTCAAACAGTCTGGATAATTGGTATGTTGCAATCTGATAATAATGGCAAAAATAGCCCTTTGCAGCGCGTGGATTAGTTATCCGAGAGAGTGAGTTAAACTATATGTTGATCGCGGCGAAAGTTTTTGTATGTAGGAAATTAACTTCCGCCCCTACTTCCCACCTTAAAGAAAACCAGCACATGAGCGCATCCGTATTTCTCCATACTCAAGATCAGCTTCAACAGCTTGCGCAGGACGTTTTGCGCTATGCCCGCGAGAAAGGCGCGTCCAACGCCGCCGTTGACATCAGTGAAGGTAGCGGCCTGTCGGTCGGCGTGCGCAAGGGCGGGATTGAAACTATCGAGCAAAATAAAGATAAAGGCATGGGCGTCACCGTGTATCTGGGCGAAGAGCGCCATACCCGACGTGGCAATGCCAGCACCTCTGATTTTTCGGTGCAATCGCTCAAAGACACCGTCGATGCCGCGTATAACATCGCGCGATTTACTGCAGAAGACGATTGCGCCGGTTTGCCCGATGCAGATATGCTGGAAATGGCACCGCGAGATCTCAAATTATGTACGCCCTGGAATATTTCCACAGAAGAAGCGGTCGCGTTGGCGAAGCGCTGCGAGGCAGCAGCTTTTGCCGTCGACAAGCGCATCACCAATAGCGAAGGCGCAGGCGTCTACGCGCAACAATCCCAATTTGTCAGCGCCAACTCACGCGGCTTCATGGGCGGTTATCCGTTCTCGCGCCACACGTTGTCAGTCTCTCCGATCGCAGGCAAGGCCGGAAAAATGCAGCGTGATAGTTGGTATTCCTCTGTCCGCGATCCTAAAAAACTTGCTGAACCGGAAGCAATTGGCCGCTATGCCGCAGAGCGCGCGCTTGCACGATTAAATGGACGGCAACTCGATACCCGAAAATGTCCGGTGTTATTTGAAGCGCCACTGGCGTCAGGGTTGTTGAGCGCTTTTGTGCAAGCGGTATCGGGCGGTGCGCTGTATCGCAAGTCAACTTTTTTGCTGGATACACTGGGTAAATCGGTGTTCGCATCGCATATTCAAATTGTCGAAGATCCGCATATTATCGGCGCAGTCAGTTCTGCACCGTTTGATGACGAAGGTGTCAAAACCCAGCGCCGTGACGTGGTCAAGGACGGCGTTGTGCAGGGCTATTTTCTATCGACCTATTCGGCGCGTAAGCTCGGTATGACGACGACCGGTAATGCAGGCGGGTCGCATAATCTGGCGCTGACTTCGACGTTGACCAAACCCAGCGACAACTTTAAAGCGATGTTGAAAAAGTTGCATACCGGCTTGCTGGTGACCGAATTGATGGGTTCCGGCGTGAATTATGTCACCGGCGATTACTCGCGCGGAGCATCCGGTTATTGGGTGGAAAATGGCGTCATTCAGTATCCGGTGGAAGAGATTACGATTGCCGGAAACATGAAGGATATGCTGGCGCAGATTGTTGCGATTGGCGCTGATACCTTGACACGCGGAAGTAGCCTGACCGGATCAATATTGGTTGAAAATATGGTCGTGGCGGGGAACTAAGTAGATTTTTTTGCGTGCCAAGTCGGTAGGTTTCGAGTCGGCCTTCGTTGTAAATATGGCCTGATCCGCGGATCACGCGGAGCAGGCCACATTCAATTTCAACTATATTCAATTTCAACTGCAATCACTGCAACCGATGACCTTTTTTGGTCCTGCATCGGCACTCTTCATCAATCAACCACCCAAATAAGCTTCCAATACTTTCGGATTGTGCAGCAAGTTTGTACCGGTATCGGCCAGCACAATTTTCCCGGTTTCGAGCACGTACCCACGTTGCGCAATCCTTAGCGCCTGACGTACATTTTGTTCTACCAAAAGGATGGTCAGGCCGGTGCGATTGATCTCCTGAACGATCCGAAATATCTCCTGAATCATCAGCGGCGCGAGTCCCATCGATGGCTCGTCCAATAGCAGCACACGCGGCTTTGCCATCAACGCGCGGCCTATGGCGAGCATTTGCTGTTCGCCACCCGAGAGATTACCTGCCAGGCCTTCCTTGCGCTGTTGCAGTACCGGGAACAACGAATATATCCACGCAAGATCTTTAGCAACCTCGGCCTTGTCACTGCGCGTGTAAGCTCCCAGAACCAGATTTTCTGCAATGGTCAGCGTGGTTAGAATAGCGCGGCCTTCGGCTACCTGCACCACACCACTTTGCACGATCTTGTGTGGGGACAGCCGGGTAAGATCAGCATCGCCCAATAGCACCTTGCCGCGCGTCGGTTTCAGCAGGCCCGAAATCGCCAATAAAGTCGTGCTTTTCCCTGCGCCATTGGCACCCACCAGCGCGGTGATTTCGCCTTCGTTAAGGGTCAGGTTGATGCCTTTTACCGCTTCTATATGGCCGTAAGACACCGCTAGATCCTGCACGCTTAAGATGGGCTTCATTCTGCTTCTTCCTTGCCCAGATAAGCCTCGATGACTTCCTGGTTATTTTTGATCTGACCGGGCGTGCCTTCGGCAATAATGCGGCCAAAGTTGAGAACCGCAATCCGATCACATAAACCCATCACAAAACGCATGTCATGTTCGATCATGAAAATGCTGTAACCACGTTCCTTGATGTTCAGAATCTCTCGCATCAGTTCGGTTTTTTCGGATGGATTCATGCCAGCGACGGGTTCATCCAGCAGCAACAATTTGGGTTTGGTGGCCAGTGCGCGGGCGAACTCCAGTTTGCGTTGCTCGCCATAGGACAAGCTGTCTGCGAGTAAATGGGCTTTATGATCCAAGCGCACCCATGACAATAATTCCAGTGCGCGTTCGCGTGCGGCTGACTCAATCTTGCGATAGCCGGGCAGATTTAACAGTAAACTGGCCAGACCGTAATTCATATGATCGTGCATGCCGACGACGACGTTTTCCAGCAATGTCATTTCTTTGAATACGCGAATATTCTGGAAAGTGCGGGCGATGCCGCGTTCGGTAATTTTATGCGGTGCGACCTTGCCGATATCCTGATCATTAAATGCAATGTTGCCGCTGGTAGCGCGTAGCAAGCCTGTGACCAAATTAAATACGGTGGTTTTGCCAGCGCCGTTGGGTCCGATCAGGCCGAATATGCCGCCTTGTGGGACGGTCAGATTCACCCCTTGCAATACTTGCAGGCCGCCAAAGCTTTTGCTGATATTGTTTAGTTGCAGCATCAGCGCACCTTTCCTGTTGAATCGGGATGTTTATTTTTAGAGAAGAAACCGCGCATCCGGCGCGGGTCCCAAATGCCCTTTGGCAGATACAGAATGACCAATACGAGGATGATGCCATTGGCAGCCAAACGGAAGTCTTTAAAATGGCGCAGTACTTCAGGCAACAACGTCAGCAAGGTCGCACCGATAGTCGGGCCGATCAGATTACTGGTGCCGCCAAAAACTGCCATCGTCAAAATCTCGACGGCGTTTTCAAACGCGTAATTTCCCGGCCCGATAGTGAATGTGTAATGGGCGTTCAACGCGCCTGCTACGCCAGCGATGGTTGCGCCAATGACGAACGCCAGCAGTTTGTAGCCCGCTACATTGACACCCATCAGGCGCGCCGCGATCTCGTCTTCTTTAATGGCTTCAAACGCACGGCCGATTTTTGATCGTCTGATCCGCGCCAGCAGGTACAAAGTAATGCCGAGCAGCACAACGATATGCCACCATTCGGTGATAGCAGGAATCCCATTGAGGCCCATCGGACCGCCGGTAATGTTCATATTCAGTACGACCACGCGCACGACTTCGCCAAAACCCAGCGTTGCCATGGCCAGATAGACGCCGGACAAACGCAGGGTAGGGATGCCGATTATCAGCGCCACCAGTGCTGGTAAAGCACCGCCAACTGCCAGCGCCACAGGAAAAGGTAAACCCGTGTTCATGCTAATGAGGGCTGCGCTATAGGCGCCGATACCCATAAAAGCGGCGTTTGCCAGCGACAACAATCCGCACGACAACGTGACATAAATCGACAGAGCCAGCATGGCGTTGACGCCGATACTGAAAACGACGGTGTTATAAGTTGCCCAAAATCCGTCCCACCATTCCATGAATCCCATCGGTTACGCCTTTCTTTCCAGCACTTTGCCAAACATGCCTGACGGCCTGACTAGCAAGATCAAAAACAGTAAACCGAACCCGACGGCATCGCGGAAATCACTTGATAGATAGGCTACCGTCAACACTTCGGCAAAGCCCAGAAACAGACCAGCGATCATCGCGCCGCGAATGTCGCCCATGCCGCCCAAAATGATGACAGCGATACCTTTGTGCAGCATCGGTTGTCCCATGAACGGGGTAATCGCGTTGAAAGATAAACCGACCAGCACACCCGCTGCGCCACCTAATGCTGCGGCTGCAAACGAGGTCAGATAGAACAAGCCTTCGACATTGATACCGAGCAGATAAGCAGCTTTTGGCGATTCGGCAATCGCGCGTAATGCACGACCCAACTGCGTGCGGCGCATGACGCCCAATAACACCAGCATCAGTACAAAAGAAACTACGACGATCCCAATCTGCACAGCGGTCACATGCACGCTACCAAAAGTAAAACTGTCTTCCGGGATGATCCCTACCGGGAAGCGTTTATTTTCCGCGCCAAATAAACCTTGCGCCAGATTGGTCAAAATAATAGCGACACCAATCGTCGCAATCATAGGGGCCAGGTGAGGGGCGTTGCGTTTGCGCAGTGGTCGCAGAACGACGTAGTCCACGATCAGACCGATCAGGCCCGAGGCCAGCATCGCCAGCAGCATCGCCAGCCAGAGCGGCAGCGCGAGCTGTTCGACCAGCATCAACGCAACATAGCTACCCAGCATAAAAATCGCGCCGTGCGATAAGTTGATCACGCCCAGAACGCCAAATACTAGCGTAAAACCTAACGCAAATAGTGCGTACACACTACCCAGCGATAAAGCGTTAATAAGTTGTTGTTCAAGCATAAGGAGTTTCTTTATTCAAACCGCACCAAAAAAGGAAAGCAAAATCAAATTCAAGGTGAACGCTATTGAGGGCGAACACTAAAGCGAAAGGCACAACGACGGTTTATCGGTGTGCCTGTATCGGTAATTACTCTTGCTTATTCTTGTTATGTGTTACTGCTTCGTTTGTCTATCCACCGAAGCCGCGCTGATGTGGTTGGGGCTAATATTTCGCCCGTTAACATTCTGCGCGTCTGCGGAAGGAACCGATTTATTTCATCAGAACGAATTTGCCACCTTCGGCAATATTGACAATCGCTTCTTGCTGCGCGTCATAACCGACTTCTTTGCCACCGGCTGCGGGTGCCTTGCGGAAAGCAAAATTGCCAGTCGCTCCGGCAATCTTGACCCCCGGAAGAGCGTTGCGTAACGCGATACGGTCTGCTGGCAGCGCATTGGTTAGTTTGACATTTTTCAATGCCGCCGCGACGATGTACATCGCGTCATAGGCTTGTGCCGCAAACTGGTCCGGCTCGGTATTGAATTTTGCTTTGTACGCCGCCATGAATGCCTTGTTGGCAGGCGTCATGTTTTCCGCCGACCATGGGCTGCCCATGATAGTGCCGTCGCCAGCACCTTTGGCAATCTCGAACAGCTTGGGCGAATTCAAACCATTGCCGCCGATGAACGGTTGCTTCATGCCGAGTGTACGGGTCTGCAGAATGATGTTTGCCGCTTCTTCGGTCAGGCAAGAGCAGACAATTGCATCTGGATTGGAGGCTTTGATTTTGGTGAGTTGCGCTTTAAAGTCAACGTCGCCTTTGGCATAAGATTCAGTCGTCGTTACCGGAATTTTTTGTTCGGCAAGCGTGGCTTTAAAGACGTCGTAACCGCTCTTGGTGAACGCATCGTCATTACCATAAATGACGGCGACTTTTTTGATGCCGAAATGTTTGACCGCAGCGCGTGTTGTCACTGGCAACACGTCGGCTTCCATGACTGAGTTACGGAAGGTAAAAGGGCCCATGGCAGTGATGCCATCCGCGGTATTGCTGGTACCGAAAGCAACCACCTTGGCGGCATTGGCGATGGGGTCAGCGGCAAACGCCGAGTTGGACAGGGTAGGGCCGAATACTAATAATGCTTTGTCTTGAAAGATCAACTTTTTGAAAGCGTTGATGGCGTCTTCTTTTTTGCCTTGCTCGTCTTCGATGACCAATAATAGTTTGTTGCCGTTCACGCCGCCTTTGGCATTGATCTCTTCAGCCGCCAGCGTAAAACCGTTCTTGATGGCGACGCCGTATTTAGCTGCCGGCCCGGTCAGGGCCGCAGCCAGACCGAGTTTCACTTCGGCGGCAAGAGCTGAATGTGCCAGAGTCGCGCCCAATACCAGCGCCGTCATGGTCTTTAAAAATGTATTTAGTTTCATATTTATACTCTCCAGATTGCAGGGAATGTTGAACATTAAGGAACGTGCAAAAAATTATGTTCAATATTAATTTGCGCGTTCTTATTTAGCCGCGCTGGAGTACACGCGGCCACGAGTGGGCAAATCAATCAATGAGCAATGAAAACGGACGAATGCAGACATTATTTTTTGGCATCACTTGCGTTTTGTTTTAGTTCGCGTCTGATGTTGCGTCTCAGATATTATCTTTTTTTGCGTGTACTGCTGTAGCGCATTTTCTGTTGATACCCACACAGGCGTATCAACATTGCAAATTATAAAGGAGTTTGATCGTGCTTTTAGCCCAATTGCTCGCGCAAGTAGGCGATTGCCAGACGAACCTGGCGGGGTGCGGTTCCACCGATATGATCCCGGGCAGCGACAGAGCCTTCCAGGGTCAAGACTTCAAATACATCGGCCTCAACCAATGGAGAAAATGCCTTCAGCTGCTCTAATGTCATGTCGCTTAAATCGATACTTTGATCCACGCAATGGCGCACAGCCAATGCCACCGCTTCATGCGCATCGCGGAACGGCAAGCCACGTTTGACCAGATAGTCGGCGAGGTCAGTTGCTGTGGCATAACCTTGCAATGCCGCAGCGCGCATCGCCTCCGGTTTGACGGTAATACCGCCCGCCATGTCAGCAAAAATCCGCAGGGTGTCGGTCAGCGTGTCGACGGTATCGAATAAAGGCTCTTTATCTTCCTGGTTATCCTTGTTGTAAGCCAGTGGCTGGCCCTTCATCAAAGTCAGCAGCGCGATCAAATGACCGTTTACGCGACCGGTTTTGCCGCGCGCCAGTTCTGGTACGTCCGGGTTTTTCTTTTGCGGCATGATCGATGAGCCAGTACAGAAGCGGTCGGCGATATCAATAAAGCCGACGCGGGGACTCATCCATATGACCAGCTCCTCGGACATACGCGAGATATGCGTCATTACCAACGCGGCAGCGGCGCAGAACTCAATAGCAAAGTCACGATCCGAGACTGCATCCAGCGAATTGCGACAGACATCGTCGAAGCCCAACGTAGCCGCAACGTGATGGCGATCAATCGGGAACGTGGTGCCAGCCAATGCCGCTGCGCCAAGTGGCAAGCGGTTAACGCGTTTGCGGCAGTCCTGCATGCGCTCGGTATCGCGCCCAAACATCTCGACATATGCCAGCACGTGATGACCGAAAGTGATCGGTTGCGCCACTTGCATATGGGTAAAGCCGGGCAGAATCGTATCGGTATGTTGTTCCGCTAAAGTAAGCAAAGCAAGGCGAAGTTCGCGCAACAGACCGCAAATGTCATCAATTGCGCCGCGCAAATATAAGCGAATATCCGTGGCGACTTGATCGTTACGGGAGCGCCCTGTGTGTAAGCGCTTACCCGCATCGCCGACCAGCTCGGTCAGACGCTTTTCGATATTCAGATGGACGTCTTCAAGATCGAGCAGCCATAAAAACTTGCCAGCAGCGATTTCTTCTTTGATTTGGGCCATGCCCTTTTGAATCGCGGCATAGTCTTCTGCCGTAATAATATTTTGATGCGCCAACATGTCCGCATGTGCCAATGAACCTTGAATGTCTACTTCTGCCAGACGCTTATCGAAAAATACTGAAGCAGTGTAACGTTTAACCAGGTCGGACACCGGTTCGGAAAAGCGTGCGGACCAGGCTTCGGCCTTTTTTGAGAATTGTTCTGTCATGGTATCGAGTCAATCGTGTGAGGTATAAGGTAAATATTAAGGCTTACTATTAAGACTTACGCAAAAATTGCCCAATGGCACTGTGCTTTTCTAGCAAGTAAATAGATGACAGAAGAAAAACTAATGCGTTTTTCGTTGAGTTTAATGCGAGATTATAAAACAAGCCTGCATTTTTCCGTAGATTGACCTGTTATGAACTGTGCGCTTTACCATCGTTTCCGCAGATTGTGGTGAAATTGATGGCTATAAATTGTAAATTTGATCATATATTTTGTGTAATTTGTGGGAATAACACCGTAAGAACGCTGGATCGTTATTTCTTTTACGCTACCTTCCACGATTTTTATGACACCATTGTGCATGCGTAAACATGATCCAGGTATCGCAATTGAGCCAGTAGCGTCGGCAGCATCAGTAGCATCAGTAGCATCTATTAAGCCACGGCCAATGGACCCCCAACAGCAGATCGTTATTCCCGATTGTTGCAATCTTGGCGTCGTCTGCCGGACGCTGATTGCAGTAAACGCAGTTTTGTTGGCCAAAACCTTGTTACGCGGCATAGACTTTTCGTCGGTCCTGATGCAATTTGTAGAGTCCTCAATGTTGGTCGAATTGGCCTGTTTTGTATCCTTATTCGTCCTCTGCGGAATAGGACGGCTAGCGTATGGGCTTCCGCTGTGGGCGCAACGCCTGCTCTGCGCTGTGGTTCCTGCTGTCGTGACCGGAAGCGTGGTTCTGTGGATGTCCCGCTACGATTGGTTTCTGCATAGTTTCATGGACATGTCGCTAGTCGGCGCAGTGTTAATTGCTGCATTTTTTGGAATTGCCTTGCAGCACTATTTTGAGTTGCGTGGGCGTGCTTTTTCGCCAGTGCTAGTAGAGGCGCGCTTGCAGGCTCTGCAGGCGCGCATCCGACCGCATTTTTTGTTCAATAGTTTGAACGCTGTGTTGTCGCTGATCCGCACTGAGCCACGACGGGCCGAAGCCGCGCTCGAAGATCTGGCAGATTTGATTCGTGTGTTGATGCGCGACCCGAGGGCCATGACGACGCTGGAAAACGAACTCCAGTTGTGCCGTCAATATTTGACGATAGAAAATATCCGTCTGGGTGACCGTTTGAAGGTGCAATGGGAGCGTGAAGGAATGGACGATGAGGTGATATCTAGCGCACAGATTCCGACGTTATTGTTGCAGCCGCTGGTAGAAAATGCAGTCCATTACGGCGTTCAGCCAAGCGCGTCCACGTCGGTAATCCGGATTCAGCTTAAGCGGCGTCTGGAGCGTATCGAAATCGTGGTCACTAATCCTTACCACTCGCAGACAGGAGAGGCCCTCTCCGATGGCAGTCAGATGGCGCTCAAAAATATCCGCGAACGTCTGGCTTTGTTGTATGACGTCGAGGGTCAATTGACCACGGCGATCGTAGCCGGGCAATTTGAAGTCCGGGTGCGATTTCCTTATATGAAAACCCAACCCATCGATGAATAATCCGCGCTTGATAATTATTGGCAGGAAATTATATGGGCGGGCGGACCGAGATTAATTTACCATCGGTGTCATGATTCCTCGAATATATATAGTTGATGATGAAGCGCCCGCGCGCGCCAGACTGCGCACGGTCCTGTCCGATATCGCGGCCGTGTGTCCGCATATGCTGGTCGGTGAAGCAGAGCACGCACACGCCGCGTTCGCGGGCATCGCCCTGACCCGTCCTGACGTCGTGTTGGTAGACGTCCAAATGCCGGGAATGACCGGTTTACAGTTGGTTGAGCAATTGATTCGGATACACACCAAAGACCGGGGCACGTGCAATGGCGACGATAGTAGCGATGGCGATAACGAAAAACGTATCACGTCGTCGGGTGCCGATAAAATGCCCATCATTATTTTTGTCACAGCCTACGAGAATTACGCGCTGAAGGCATTTGACGTGCAGGCGTTTGATTATTTGTTAAAGCCGGTACGGGCTACCCGCTTGCAGCAAGCAATTTTGCGTGCGACGCAAATGCGATTTCAGCAGGCTGTAAACAGACTTGAGAACGGGACATCAGAAATAGCGAGGCATGTTGCAAGTGTGCGCACGCATTTTTCAGTACAAGTGCGCGGACGGGTGCTGTTAGTGGCCGTCGATGAAGTGCGATTTTTGAAAGCAGAATTAAAATACGTCGTCCTGCGCACGAAAGAAAAAGAATACCTGATTGAAGACTCTCTGGTGTCCATTGAGGAAGAATTGCTGGCACATTTTGTACGGGTACATCGTAATGCGCTAGTTGCGCGAAATGCGATAATCGGCGTTGAACGCGGTGCGCCGGGAGCGGATGGCGATGACTTAAGCAATAAGGCCGTGTCAGGAGTTCAAGAGAGTTGGCAAGTGATTTTGCGCGACGTTGCGCAGAGATTGCCGATATCGCGGCGCCAGTGGAGCGCGATCAGAGCGTTAGTGCGATGAGCCAAGGGGCGTATTAATGGCCAGCGCATGGGTTAAAAATTACACCGAATCTGCGATGTAAACCGCAAAGCGGACCCGGCGTAATTCTCTTATTCCGTACCATGGTTCTTAAAGCTGTTCTCGAACTCACTCCACGGACGGGAGGGGATGATAAATAGTGCTTAAAACATAGTGCTTAAAACCCTCATAGACGCAAAACTATTCCGGTTTTTCGGCACCATTTATCACCACCTGACGCTGGTTTAATATCGTGGTTAAGATCGTGATGGAGACTAAATATGCATCATCATAGTTCTTCTGCACTCAATTCGGTTTTGCGCTCTAACATTTGATCGCGCAATGCAACGAGATCGAGGCCGGAAGCACGGGCTTTAGGAAACATTTCACCCTCCTCTTCCTTGACATGATGCGCAATTTCTTCTGATAACTTTTGGACTGTCTCGGTCAGACTTTCGTCATCAGCGCTCATCGCTTTAATTTGGGCAATCAGTGCTTTGGCACCGGCATGTTCTGCAGTAGCCTCCTCAATTAACGCCGGACCGTCTTCGGCTTCTTGCTGGACGGCAGGATAGAAAATTTCTTCCTCTAGCATTGCGTGAATGGTGAGTTCAGTACAAATTTCGTCTGCAAGTTTTTTCTTCCCCACGCGGGCGCGTGAGCCCATGGATTCAAATTCTTTAAATTTTGCCTTGACGCTGTTATGGTCGTGAACCAAGAGCGTAGTCGCATCTTTGAAACGGGACTTGGTAGCGGTTTTGGTTTCCATGTTAACTCCTTTAGAATTAAAAAAAGGCCCTGCTAAATGATTGAATAAGGCGGGACCGTGACTATTGCACTACGTGAATTTACAAAAATACTTAGGGGCGGCAGCCAATTCATAGACATCCCGCAGTTAGTGGTAAGTATTAATTCCTTTTTCCCTACATGGAAATCAGCCAATGGCCGATACCTTTGAATGGTTGCAAAAACTATGTTGGGCTCGTACCGATAGCGCTGCATCGCCATCCACTATCAAAGACGCAAACTAAAAGACGCAAACAATATGGGGCCACGGGTTCAAGGAAATATCGTTAACCCACCAACTGCATATTTCTGCGCTAGAGGTCGATTTTCCCAAGCACACCACCTAAGGAGCGATTATGACCATGCATCAAGAACCCCCACCTGTTGAGGTGCCGCCAACCCTGCCAACGCCCACTTCGCCTACACCTATCGGAGATCCTGTACCCGGAACAGGTGGTTCTACCCCTCGCACACTAGGGATCCCTGCGGAACTAAATGCGCAATAGCGTGGTGAGCTCCCCGCGTAGACGGCTTTTACGGGGAGTTCGCCAGTTTTTATACCGTTGGCGGTATTGCCTCCGTTTCACGGGCCGGTGAGCGATGTCCGGCCAATGCCGCTATGAATGTATCCAGGGCGAGCGCCAAGGTTTGATTCCCAGTATGGACAAAGCTTGGATCGGTAGTGTCGGCTTGATGTACGCCAATTTTTGCTAACACCGTGGGACCGTCTCCAATGACCAGCATCGGCTTACAGTGTTGATATTGATCGCGCAGGAATTCTAATGTCCGGGCATTTTTAACCCGATTCCTATCGTCCAATGCATTTGCCTGTACCACTACGGCGTCGTAAAGCGCGGAAGGTGAGGCCTCGCTAGAAATTTCTACATCAAGTGCGCTGCCATCGCTGGTGGCAACCTTGCCGAGCTGGGTGCCGACCAAACGCGGTACAGCACCCTCATTCAGCAGGGCAGCGTAGATTGCTTTGGTTGTTTCAGCATCCACGCCGGTCCCGATCAGGATAGCGACACGCCGCGTGCGGATACCGATCTCTCCCGGGCGAAACATCAACGATAATTCTGGGGAGTGCTCATATTCCGGTATGGGCAGTTCTGAAGCGAGTGGCATCGCAGGCGGGACATCGATGCCAATCCCCAGGGCGACTTCTTCTGCCAGGATCGGATTGACGTTCACCAGCATTGAGACCACCCGTTTCCGTACCGCAGGTGTCTGCACGCGGGTCAACTCAAATCGGAAAGCCGAGACAATATGGGCTTGCTCGGAAGGTGTCTGACTTTGCCAAAATAACCGCGCCTGAGAATAATGATCGGCGAAAAGTTCTGCTTTGCCTCGCACTTTATCGGCAGCGATCGGTTCAGGGAAGGACGTGAAACCCTTCATGCCAGCCTGAAATGGGCAGCCGCCGCCTAACGAGTTTGGCTCATAATCTGCGCGGCCGCGATGGATCGCCTGGCGATGCATTCCTTCGCGCTGATTATTGAAGACTGGTGCCAGCGGCGCGTTAATGGGGATTTCGTGAAAGTTTGGACCACCAAGGCGGGTGAGTTGGGTATCAATATACGAATGGATGCGACCTTGAAGCAAAGGGTCGTTACTGAAATCAATACCTGGGACAATATGCGCGGTACAAAAGGCAACCTGTTCAGTTTCTGCAAAAAAATTATCAGGATTGCGATTCAATATCAACTTGCCGACCGGCACCACCTTTACCATTTCTTCCGGTATGAGCTTAGTGGAATCAAGCACATCAAAGCCAAATTGCTCAGCCTGCGCCTCGGTAAATATTTGCAGCCCCAGTTCCCATTCCGGATAGGCACCGGCTTCTATCGCCTCCCAAAGATCGCGTCGATGAAAGTCAGCGTCAGCCCCTGCAATCTTTACGGCTTCGTCCCAGACCAGCGAATGGGTTCCTGCAATTGGCTGCCAGTGAAACTTGCAGAACACGGAGTTACCTTCGGCATTCACCAGTCTGAACGTATGCACGCCAAACCCTTGCATCATGCGATAGCTGCGTGGAATCGCCCGGTCCGACATGATCCACATCAACATGTGCGTGGATTCAGGCATCAGCGAGACAAAATCCCAAAAGGTATCGTGCGCCGAGGATGCCTGGGGTATGGCGTTGTGCGCTTCGGGCTTGACAGCATGGACCAGATCTGGGAACTTCATCGCATCCTGGATAAAAAATACCGGTATGTTATTGCCCACCAGATCCCAGTTGCCTTCGTCGGTATAAAATTTCACGGCAAAACCGCGGACATCGCGCACGGTATCGGCTGATCCGCGTTCCCCCGCCACGGTAGAAAAGCGCACGAATACCGGGGTACGTTTTCCTGCCTGCGCAAACGGTGCCGCCCGTGTCAGGTCGGAAAGATCCTGATAGGACTCGAAATAGCCGTGAGCAGCAGAACCACGCGCATGGACCACGCGCTCTGGAATTCGCTCATGGTCAAAATGCGTGATCTTCTCACGCAGAATAAAGTCCTCTAATGCTGTCGGGCCGCGTAACCCAATCTTAAGGGAGTGTTGATTGTCGGCCACCGGAACACCCTGGTTGGTGGTGAGCACCTGATTCCCAGCATCAACCCGAACCCGATCAAGAGGACCGTTGGTAGGATTAGCACCGATGACAGGCTGACCCTTACCTACTTTCGGTGAGGCGTTAATTTCGGTAGCGGTGCTGGCAGTCGCCAACGCACTCACCGGGCTGCTGGTTGCGCCGAGTGGAGGAATCGGAGCAACATCACCTACGCCGTATTCTTCTGCCTTGTTCGGGTTAGCGGCCATTTGAGCGGCGAGGCCCTGACCGCTGACGACCTTTTCGAGCAGTTTGGTGGGCCCAATTTCCTTGCTTCCCACGCTGGTTGGCGGTGCCGCATTAGAAGGGCCGGAAACCGTGCTCATAACTGATCCGGCACCTTCAACTGAAGACGGGCTTTTTTTGCGTGTGACCATGAATGTACCTCGTAAGTAAATGTCGGCAATCAAGTTGTTGCAGCGAAAGGGGAAGCGCACGAATAACACGGATACCAATGCATGGGCTGTGGTGGATTTTTTACGAAATCCCCGCACGCCACCTAACATTGGTCAATGGCGGTAGCTTAGACCGAAGCCCATGAATTGTTATCAGAAAAACCCTGATTTTTTTGTAGGAATTGCGTGTATGGTGTTGTACGGACGCGTGGATAACAGCGAGCTATTAAGCTGAATATAGTAAATAATTGGTCCGTTCCCAACCGCGCCTTCAGAGGTCGAAGGAGCTTCAAAAATTAACCTGGGTGTTACAAAATCTGTTTTAGACCGCAATATAATGACGATTGCCACGCACTTGTCAGCATTACTTGTCCGCAAGTCGATTTTCCATTGCTTAAACTACTGGCAAAATTTATGCGACGTAATAGAGCATCCGGGTTCAGCCATGCCTCTTCAGAAAATTTATAACCTTCGGGAGTCAGCCAGCCATACAGCGGTTGCCCTAGTTGGTTCAACGTGTTATCGACGGGCTTGACGTTCACCACCGGCGTGGCGCCGCCCGTAATTTTCATTCAAGCCTTTAACGCGCCCTTTAGCTTCCGGTGTGCCGACGCCACTACTGAGCCAGTTATCCAGGTAATACAACATTGCAGGATGATGGGCTACCGATCCTAACAATTGCCGAAAGTTGCCCAGCGCCTGGGGACGTAGTACATCTTTTTGGTACTCGCCGTTCCAGTAACGGACCCATTCTTTGCCCTCAAAAACATTGAAGTGATTGAACCAGAATTCTGTCATCACCTCTTGTAACTGGCGCGGACTTTTTGTCACCTGCCACAAACGCGCCTGATGGGTCTGCAACGATGTCTCCTGGACGCGGTCCGTAAGCAAGGCGGCTCAACACGTGTAGTGCTTTTTCGTTATCCGTTAGCGCTTGGTCTGCTGAAAAAAGAAACGCATTGGACTCGTCGCTCTATTGGAGGTTACGAGGCGGGGTCATTACGCATAACGTACAGTGAGTATTTTGGTAGACAAGCGCTGTGTAACACAGTGTAAAGGGCAACTGGATCGACGCGGCAGAAAAGCCGCAGAATACGCGCAGAATACGCGCAGGATACGGTTACAGGTATTTCAGATAACCTTGCCGGGATTCATTAAGTTGTGCGGGTCCAGCGCCTGCTTGATCGTTTTCATCAGTCCTATTTCGACCGCTGATTTGTAACGCAACAATTCTTCCCGTTTCAATGCGCCGATGCCATGCTCGGCCGAAATTGATCCACCAAATTGATGAACGCTGTCATGCACGACCAAATTGATACTGGACTGGTGTGAAAGAAATAATTCCTCAGAATATCCAATTGCTGGCGACACGTTGTAATGTAAATTGCCGTCGCCCAGATGGCCAAACGTGACGTTGCGGCATTCGGGGAAGCTTGCTTGAAGTAATGCGTCGGTGACGGTAATAAATTCGGCAATGCGAGAAATTGGCAGCGAGACATCGTGCTTGATATTCTTGCCTTCCCTGGCTTGAGCCGAGGAGATACTTTCGCGCCAGCGCCATAGCGTTTTTGATTGTGCGGCCGAGATCGCAAGCACAGCGTCCTGACAAATTTTATTTTCGAGAGCACTAGCCAAAAGGGATTCCAGCATTGTGCTGGCATGGGCCTCTGATTCGCTATCAGAAAGTTCAAGTAAAACGTAATGAGGATGTCGGGCAGAGAAGGGGAACGTCAGTTGCGGCATATGTCTGGCGACTAGTTGCAGGCATAGGTCTGACATCAATTCAAAACCTGTTAACGCGGCCCCGCAATGGCCTTGCGCCAGTGTCAGTAAGCGCAGCGCCTGAGCAGGCGTTTGCAACGCAACCAGCGCGGTTAATTGCGCCTTGGGAACAGGAAATATTTTCATCACTGCAGCGGTAATGATACCCAGCGTGCCTTCGGCTCCGATAAATAAGTCGCGTAGATCATAACCGGTATTGTCCTTACGCAATCCGCGTAATCCTTCCATGATCTCGCCTTGCGCCGTTACAACTTCCAGCCCAAGACACAATTCGCGCGTATTGCCGTAACGTAAAACTGCGGTGCCGCCGGCGTTGGTGGCGAGGTTTCCGCCGATGGTGCAACTGCCTTCGGCAGCTAAAGATAGGGGTAATAAGCGTTCAACCGCGAGCGCTGCCTCTTGCAGATTTTGTAAAATACATCCTGCCTCAACCGTCATCGTATGATTGACCGGATCAACCGCACGAACCCGGTTCAGGCGACCTAAAGACAGTACTATCGCGTTGCCGCTGCGGTCCGGTACGCTACCTAAAACCAAGCCAGTGTTGCCACCCTGAGGTACGATCGGCACGTTGAACTGATTGCATAAGCGTACTATCGCGGCGACCTCTGCGGTGCTGCCGGGTTTGACGACGGCGATGGCCTGACCGGTAAAGCGGCGCCGCTGATCGGTCAGAAATGATGCCTTCTCCGGTTCGGCAGTGAGTACATAATCATTTCCGATAGCCGCTATGCATGCGCTGATGAAGTCAGAAAAATCTGTCGTGCTACGCATCAACTTAGCTGAAATAGTCATTCGAATATTTTCATTATTTAATGCGAGAGGCTTTTTCAATGGCTTGTTTGGTCGCTGCTTTAGCCGCTTTTTTGTACGGTTGCAAATACATGATTGCGCAAACAAAAAATGTGAACGTCAGGGCCACTTCACCCCACCCAAGCATTGCAGATAAATAACTCTTGTCACTAATCGCCCGCACAATGCCTTCTGCAAAATAGATCAGTATCAGCATGGATGACCACTGCATCGTATACACGTCTCGCTTCAGAACGCCGCGCAAAGGGAGTAATAGCGGGAGAACTTTGAGAACCATCCATGACCCGCCCGGGCGCAACGGCGCTAAAAATAATTCCCAGGCGACACACAGGGCGATAAGCAAAATTAAACTTACGGCGCTGCCAAAGTAGCACCAGCGGCATGGCCGCAAGCGCGTCGATACTTGCGCGTCGTAGGCCTTGGAGATGCTATTGGAGATCATGTGATTTCCGACGTTTTTTTTCATTTCATGCACCTTGCAGTTTGCGCGCTGTCTCAGCCAGCCGTTTGCCTTGCGCGATTGCCAAAATTCTGCTTTCGGTTGAAATAGGATGTTGCCCGTTCATGCCAGACCAGTGACTAGCGCCATACGGTGTTCCGCCGCTGGTGGTCGTCATCAGTTCCGGCAAGGTGTAAGGTAAGCCCATTACCAGCATGCCGTGATGAAATAACGGCGTCATCATCGACATCAAGGTCGACTCCTGACCGCCATGCAGACTGCCGGTAGAAGTGAACACACAGCCCGGCTTGCCTGCGAGTGCCCCGCCGAGCCATTGGGAGCTAGTGCCATCCCAGAAATATTTCATGGCAGACGCCATGTTGCCGAACCGGGTTGGGGAACCTAGCGCCAGTGCCGCGCATTGCTCCAGATCCAATAATTCGACATACGGTGAACCCTCATCCGGAACGGAAGATTCGGTCGCTTCGGTGACACTGGAGACCGCTGGCACGGTGCGCAGGCGCGCCTCGCATCCGGGTGTGGCGTCAATGCCCTGCGCGATAAATTCTGCCAATTTTCTGGTAGAACCATGGCGCGAGTAGTACAAAACCAAAACGATGATTTTGCGGTTGCTATTGGGGGATTGGGGAGTTGAGCTCATAGGTTGGTATTATAGGACGCTTTATCAACACTTTACGTTGCGTGATTGCGACTGTACGCATCTAAAGTGCAGTGATGTCATGGTCAGCCTGTAAAGGTCACAACAGAAATATGTTTCCATTTAAATTTTCGCATCTTCGTGGTTTGTCGTGGTCCGAACTCCGGGATTTATTTCGGTTTGCCGGCCGCCGCCTGAGTGAAGAGCGCTTGCCACAAGTTGCCAGTAGTTTGACTTTTATGACGATTCTGGCGTTGGTGCCGATGTTGACCATCGCTCTGGCGATTTTTACCGCTTTTCCGTTATTCAGCACTTTTCGCGCATCGCTCGAGGTGTATTTTGTGCATAATCTGATGCCGCGAGGGATCGCCAATACGATTTTAAATAACTTAAATCAATTCGCTAGCAAGTCTGCCAGCTTGTCAGCGGTCGGCGGCGTCGCGCTGATCGTTACGACCGGCATGACAATGTCCACTGTCGATCAGGTTTTCAATAGCATCTGGCGGGTTAAAACCCAACGACCCTTTGTACAGCGTGCACTCGTTTACTGGGCATTGGTGACTTTAGGGCCGTTATTGATCGGTATTTCGATTACGGTCACGTCCTATCTGACCGAGGCTACCACTGGACTGGTTATTGGCTGGTTAGGCAAATGGTTTTATACGGTGGCGTCAATCTCTTTAACTACGGTGGCATTCACCTGGCTGTATATCGTCGTTCCGAATCGGTTCGTGAACTGGCGTGATGCAGTGTGGGGCGGCCTCTTTGCGGGTATCGCCTTTGAGGTGGCAAAGCGGATTTTTACCGTATATGTGATTAAATTCCCTACTTATACGGTGATTTATGGGGCTTTGGCCGCGCTGCCGATATTTTTGCTATGGATTTACATGTTGTGGATGATTACGTTAATTGGCGCGCTGATAGTGGCCGCGTTGCCGGTAATCAAGCATGAGCGCTGGTGGCATATTCCCACGCCCGGGAGTGCCTTCGTGGATGCGATGTCTATTTTACAAGTGTTGTTGGACGCAAGAACAGCCAACCGGTCCTCTGCGGTTAGTGCCACGCAGATTCGGCGCGCGACCCGATTAGGTTTTGATGAATCGGAACAATTGCTGCAGCAGATGCTGGAGCAGGGCTGGGTCGGGCGGATTAGCAAGACGCTGCCCAGACGCTTACGCTGGAATCGCCATGCGCTATCTAATATGGATCAATGGTCCTTGCTGACCAATCCGGATAGCTTAATGCTGGCGGAGGTATATCGACTCTTTGTGTTCAACACGGCATCGAACGCTATTGAAGCGCCACCGCTGGCCCAGCGCGTGGAGCAAACGATCGAGTCGGGGCTGAACCAGTCGCTGGCGCATTACTTTGGAAAGCCAGCGGAGCCGAAGCAGGGAGACGGTAGTTGAGTCGGCGCAAAAATCAAGCGGCAAGCGTTCAAACGTGCTTAAACCTATTTATGCGTATCAATGCGGATTTGTAGCCAATAATCTCGCTAACGCCCGGCAAAAAAACGCCCCAGCATGCAGGGCGTTTGTCTACTTCAGTTCACTCTGTATAGTTCAGCTCACGTCTGTGCAGTCAGACCCTAATAAGTGCTAGGAGCAAGCCTTGCCATGATCTGCGCGATTCCCGGCGGCCTTGGCGGCGGCTTCTGTCATATACGATCCGGCTTTGGTGGTGCCGTACCATTTAGTGCCGCTGCAATGGTAAACCTTGGAGCTAGTGTTAACCCAGACTTTGCCAGCGCCGCCACCGACCGCGGCTGTAGGTGCCGGAAGATTAGGAGTTTTGTTGGGGGAGGCAGCTGCAGCTGCTACGGCAGGCGCCGGTGCTGCAGGCGCCGCATTCATTGCCGCCGGGCTGGCACCGGCAGCCGTAGCGTACCAATCTTTGACTCCGCCATGGTTCGCGCATGCGCCTTTTTTGGACGCCGAAGCAGAATAAGACCCGTCTTTACAAATTCCCGAAGTGCCCACTGGCGCACCGGTAGGTGCCGCAGTTTGCGCAAATCCAATGCTGGAAAAGGTGAGTCCTGCGGTTAAAGCGATCATCGTGAGCGTTATTTTCATTGTGCTTCTCCAAAAAGTTGTTTGAATTGCATTCAGCATACTATTTAAAAGCGTTGACCGATGCATATTAAAACGTGATTATTGAACTCGATGCAAACCTTGTAAACGAGATAGATCATGCAAATGACGCATATTGCATAGGGGTAATAATACATTCCGATACGTTAACCAACAAGCATCTATTCTGGTGATAACGACCTCTATACCGCGTGGTTGTTTTGGCACCACAGATATGGTCTTAATAAATGATAATAACGACAGTATTATTTAAAAGTTATTTTTCCGGTCAGCATTTGCGCGTACATTTCCCAATCGCCCCATAGTGAATTGCTTTTATTTTAATAACTCGGGATTAGCAGGCGGCCCAGCGGGGCTTTCACTTACGCGGTTTATAATTTACGCAATGTCGCGATTCGCATGGTCGGCGAAACAGTTACTGGAACGACGTTGCGTAACTTTAATACCAATATGTAATGCCGTTGTGCATATCTTTAATGTCACATTTTTCACTTAGGCAAGCCTGCACTCTCAAGTAATATCTTTGGCAAATTCGAATAAATGCGTCAATACCGTGTCGGGTTGCTCGGCCATCATTGCATGCCCGCTATCGACGAGGGTCACTTTGGCATGGGCGATAACGCTAGCCAAAGCAGGTGATGCGCGCGGCGGTGTCATGACATCCCGTTTGCCCAGCAAGAACAAGGTCGGGCAGCGAATGGCCAGCGCCGCGGAAGCACCATTTTTATAAATGTTGCATGCCGTAAAGTCGCTATGGAAAACTGAACTTGCTCTTTTCAACTTGGCGGGGTTTTGCCGGTCTTGTTGCGCTAAGCGCTCCATCAGCCGCTTACTGCAGCCCAAAACATCGAAGCCGGGACCCGGACTGGACGGTTTGTGGACAAATCCGCCATGCGACCATTTATTTACCATGGCGATGGCCGTCGCCTGATCATTGCTGACGGTGTGCAGAAGTTCATCCGAAACTTTCATCGGATAAGCAGTGGCGAGCAGTGCGATGCCGCGCACCGAGACCGGGTAATAGCTTCGGGATGCGCTTTCCAAAGCGATCAGTGATCCCATACTATGGCCGATTAACACGACCTTGGTAACGCCGGTAGCGCTGAGCAGTTCCAGCATCCAATCGGACATTTCCTCAATGGTTGTCAGGGGGGCACCAAGGCTGCGCCCATGTCCGGGCAAATCTAGCGCCAGCACACCAAATCCGTGATGGGCAAAATAGCGCGATTGCAAGGCCCACACTGAATGATCGTTTAGTCCGCCGTGGATAAACACCGCGGTAGGTAAATTTGGATCGAAAGGTTTGCCACCCGTGTAGCAATAGGTATCGTTGCCTTGAATATTTATGATCATTTAAGCTCCCTTTTTAGACCGACCCGGTGCGCGCTGCGCCACTTTTAGCCCGTACGTCAGATCTTCAATCAGATCGTCGACATTTTCCAGTCCAACCGATAACCGAAGGGTGCCTTCGCCGATGCCCGATGCCGCAAGCTGGTCGGCGGGCACACGGAAATGCGTGGTGGAGGCAGGATGGATAACCAATGATTTGGCGTCGCCTACATTGGCCAGATGGGAGAATATCCTCAGTGACTCAACGAACCGTTGTCCTGCTGCGCGATCCCCTTTTAAATTGAAGGTAAATACGGCACCGACCCCTTTGGGTAGCAGCCGTTTGGCGAGTGCGTAATCGGGATGGGTCGTGAGCTCAGGGTAGGCCACTGATTCGACTACATCCTGCTCAAGTAAAAATTCAACCACCTTACGGGTGTTGGCAACGTGCCTCTCCATTCTGAGCGCCAGCGTTTCTACGCCTTGCAAGATGGCAAAGGCGTTATGCGGACTCATCGCTGCACCAAAATCACGCAAACCTTCGCGTCTGGCTCTGAGAGCAAACGCGCCTACTGTGGACTCTTCGGCAAACACCATGTCATGAAAGCCATCATAAGGCGCGCACAGTTCCGCGAAATGGCCAGTTTTGTTGTACGCTTCCTGCCAGTCAAAAGTGCCGCCGTCGACCAGCAGGCCGCCAATAGCAGTGCCGTGACCGCAGAGGAATTTGGTAGCCGAGTGAAACACCAGATCGGCGCCGTGATCGAAAGGGCGTAGCAGATAAGGTGTAGTAAAGGTTGAGTCGACTAAAAGGGGCAAGAAATGCTCATGCGCCAGTGCTGCTACCCGCTGAATATCCAATACATCCAGCCCTGGGTTGCCGAGCGTCTCGCCAAAGAGGACCTTGGTGTTGGGCTGAATCGCCGCACGCCAGGCGTCCAGATCGCGCGGGTCGACGAACGTGGTGTCGATGCCGAAACGCTTCAGGGTGTAGGAAAGCAGATTATGCGAGCCGCCATACAATGCGCGCGAGGCGACGATATGCGACCCGGCACCTGCAATTGTTGCCAGTCCCAGATGCAGAGCGGCCTGGCCGCTGGCGACCGCGATGCCTGCAACCCCGCCTTCGAGCGCGGCGATGCGTTCCTCCAGCACGGCGTTGGTGGGATTCGATATGCGCGAGTACACGTGACCGGCGCGCTCCATGTTAAACAACGAGGCGGCGTGGTCGGAGTCCTTGAAGACGAAGGCCGAACTGAGGTAAATTGGGGTCGCTCTGGCGCCAGTGGCAGGATCGGGGGCGGCACCTGCATGGAGCGATAAAGTATCAAAACCAGGTGATCTTGGGTTACTCATAAGGGCAGTTTCTCCTATTTATCTGTTTGATTAATATAGACGTCGAAGGTTTTTCTAACTGGAATTCCCGCCGTTACACGCCTCATTACAAGCGTCGTCACACGCGTCATTACACGCGTCATTACAGTCAGTGCTAGATTTTTCGCCGGGCTTAAGCTACATTCAAGGCATCTGAACGATACGTAACGAAGCATTGAAGCTAACGAGCAAAGCCAGATTTTTCGATATTTTGAATTAATAGCCGACTATTGATCAAAAAATCGATAAAAATAGCGCTTGTTCAAGTTTTTTTGCTGAAAACCAAATCTGTTAGATTCCTCGATACAAGCATAACAAGCAAAGGCAGGATGACCCAATGAAAGTTTCTGAGATACTCAAAGTCAAAGGCAACATCCTCTACACGGTGACACCGGAGACACTACTAATTGAGGCCACCAATACGATGGCCGAAAAGGATATCGGCTCACTGGTCGTGATGGAGTTCGGCACACTTGTGGGCATGCTAACGTTCCGTGAAGTATTAAAAGTAATTCATGCAAACGGCGGTCAGGTCGGTAACAATACCGTTCGAAAGCACATGGATGACCATCCAATTACGATTACGCCAGACACCGAAGTTAACGAGGTGCGACGTATCATGCTGGAACGCCACGCACGCTACGTTCCGGTTATGGACGCCAAAACCCTGCTAGGCGTGATGTCATTTTACGACGTTGCCAAGGCGGTTCTGGATGCGCAAGGCTTTGAAAACAAAATGCTGAAAGCCTATATCCGGGATTGGCCCTCTAATGAATCATCCCCTGACGATTGATTCTCTCCATTAGTTAGCATCATCAATCATTATGGGGTGCCGCGTTGTAAAGCCCGTGAGTCTGCGTGACAACGCAGAGTATCCCAAAAAACCGTCATCAGCAAATACGCGCTACTGACGGTTTTTTTGTATTTATATTTTGTACTGAGGTGGAAGCGTCTTATATTTTGTCTTAGTTTTGCCCGGTGGGGGTCAACGGTCGGTTTTAGGCAGGCAGACATATCAGGTACCAAAATTCAAAACATCTATATACGGAAAATAATTCATAAAGTTAGGGAAGCGACTTATTCCTCCGGCGGACCAGTCAACGTACAATTAATTCCTCCGTTCCATACTCCGCTTTAGTACTTGCCGCTATAGCGCTTATCGTTTAGGTACCTACGCTGTAATATATTTAACGATCACCATGCCACCAACCAGTCGTCCCAATCAATTCTCTCTGTTGCGTCAACGTCGCTTTGCGCCATTTTTCTGGACGCAATTTTTTGGCGCGTTTAATGACAACGTGTTTAAAACCGCGTTGCTCACAATTTTGACTTATGACGCATTAAGCTGGACCAGCATGGATCCCGGTTTTCTGACCAATCTTATTCCGGGATTATTCATCTTGCCATTTGTATTGTTCTCGGCAACGTCAGGACAACTTGCGGACAAGTTTGAAAAATCCCGCATCGTGCGCTATGTAAAAGTATTTGAAATCGCCGTCATGTCGTTGGCGGCGATCGGTTGGATGACGCATAGCCTCTGGCTGTTGATTAGCGCCATCGTGGGGATGGGATTACATTCAACGATATTCGGGCCTGTTAAATACGCCTATTTGCCGCAACAGTTACAAAAAGATGAATTGGTCGGAGGCAATGGCGTCATTGAGATGGGCACCTTTGTCGGCATTTTGTTAGGGGAAATTTTAGGTGCCGTATTAGTGGTGCATAAATCCTGGGGGCTGGAGTTAGTCGCCGGCGGTACGCTCTTTATCGCCATCATCGGTTTGCTTTCCAGCCTTCGGATTCCGCTCACGCCAGCGCCGGAACCAGCGTTAAAAATTAACTGGAATCCGATTACCGAGACCGCGCGCAACCTGCGCTTTTCGCGCCAAAATCGCCCGGTGTTCCTGGCGATGATGGGCAACTCATGGTTTTGGTTTTATGGCGCGATTATGCTGGCGCAATTTCCGCTATACGCAAAAAATTATCTGCACGGCGACCATAGCGTTTTTGTTTTGTTACTCACTATATTTTCACTTGGCGTCGGCAGTGGATCGCTGCTGTGCGAGCGCCTTTCTGGTAATAAAGTAGAAATCGGGTTGGTCCCATTCGGATCGATAGGCTTAAGCGTATTTGGCTTTGATTTATTTCTTGCAAGTCTGGGATATACCAATACAGCGACCGTGGATTTTATCGGATTTTTTGCGCTGCATGGCAGTACGCGAATTTTGTTCGATTGCCTGATGATCGGGCTATTCGGCGGGTTATACATTGTCCCGTTATTCGCGGTGATTCAGACCAGATGCGATGCCGCCCACCTATCGCGCACGATAGCCGGGATGAACATCCTGAATGCGCTGTTCATGGTGGTCGCCGCGTTGCTGGCAATGATTTTGTTAAAAGCGGGTTTGACTATCCCGCAAATATTTATGGTGACTGCTATCCTAAACGCCATCGTCGCCATTTATATTTTCTCTGTCGTGCCCGAATATCTGGTGCGCTTTATGGCCTGGATTCTGATCCACACGATTCATCGTATACGTACGGTTGATATCAACAGAATTCCGGAAGAGGGCGCCGCTGTGCTGGTCTGTAATCATGTCAGTTACGTGGATGCCATTGTCATCATGGCGGCCAGTCCACGACCAATCCGGTTTGTGATGGATCACCAGATTTTTAAAATACCGGTGTTAGCGTGGCTGTTTAGAAACAGCAAAGCGATACCCATCGCGCCATTTAAAGAAGATGCGGTATTGATGGAGAAAGCCTTTGCCGATATCGCTGCAGCGCTGGAAGATGGCGATCTGGTGTGTATTTTCCCCGAAGGGAAATTAACCCGCAACGGTGAGATGAATTTGTTCCGCAATGGTATTGGCAGAATTGTTGAGCGCACGCCTGTTCCCGTCATCCCGATGGCCTTGCGTGGCTTGTGGGGCAGTATCTGGACGCGCGGCGAGGGTAAGTCATTTGGTCGCTCTTTTAAACGCGGCCCTTTGTCCCTGCTGGAGCTGGTGGTAGGAAAAGCCGTTGGACCTATCGATGCGACGCCAGAATACCTGCAACAGCAAGTCCAGACTCTGCGCGGTGAGTGGAAGTGACGATGTCGACAACGCCAACCGACACTCGGCAGCAACAGCAGGCAAAGCTATCAAATACGTCGCGCTTTAGTAGTCCTGTGCGGACTGTTATTACGGGCTGGTTGTTGGATAAACAGTTATCGCCAATGGCCGCAGAGCGCGCTTTGCAGTTGTCAGGCGAGTTACCGAAAGCAGCAGACTGGAATTATTTTCTTCAGAAATTTTTTTTGTTTGGCGGGGCTTTGTTGCTGGTGGCCGGCATCATTTTTTTGTTCGCTTTTAATTGGTCAGTGTTGCCACGATTTGCCAAGTTCACTTTGCTTGAAGGGCTCTTGATCGCTGCGGCGTTGTCGGCGCATCGCTACACGCTCGATACCCGCAAAGGCCAGGCCGCGTTATTCGCGGCGATGTTGTCTTGCGGCGCGCTGTTGGCTTACTTTGGACAGACTTATCAAACTGGAGCCGATCCTTACCAGCTCTTCCTGACCTGGAGTATTTTAATTTTTCCATGGGTCTTAATCTCGCGTTTAAATATAGCGTGGTGTCTGTGGCTGACGTTATTAAATGTCACATTGATGCTCTATCCAGCGCTAGACCAAATCAAAATATTCTGGTTTCTCGGACCTAAGGATTTTTTGTACGATATATTATTCTGGCTTAACCTGCTGATATGGGGAACTGCCGAAATTGTTTTTCATCGGCAGCGTCCAGATTCTACTGTTGCGAGCTATGCCTGGCGATACCGTTACTTTATGCGGTTTTCGACGCTTCTCACATTGGCCTGTGGCGTCATGTTTAGCAATTCGCTGGTGATATTGGTCGTGACCGCCGCATTTTATGTTTTGTATTTTCGTCGGCGCGATTTGTTATTGTTGACTGGCTGTTGTTTTGCATTGATTGCCATTGGCGCCATGCAAATAATAAATTTTACTCTTTTTCTTTTTGATAAAGACGGCACTCTTTCTTTGCTATCTCTGAGTTTATTTCTAATGATTGCTCTGGTCACCGCCTCGCTGTGGTTTGCCCGCCTGCAACGTCAATGGCGGGTAGAGGAGCGGATTTGAACAACGTTTCCTCGCCGTCCGCAAGGACGGATCAAGTCGCCGGGAGTGAACATTTACAATGGGAGCCCACTCTTCTTTGGCAGCAGTTACATGCCGAAAGTTGGGTATTAACTGATCAGGTGCCGCTGGCTCTGCCGGCGCAGGCGTCAGCGCCATGGTATATGCACCTGATGTTGGGTCTATGCGGTTGTTTTACTGCATTTTTCTTCATGATATTTTCAGAATTTTTGTTTATTGATTGGCTGGATTTGAAATTCGCGGTGCCGCTAATGGGAGGGATATTGATCGGCATAGCGGGCTTTATTACCCGCTTTGGCAGTAACGATCTATGGAGGCAGGTCGCATTCGGGCTGGGTATGGCGGGACAGACGATCGCGGGATTTTGGTTAGTGCACACTTTTGGTGACAACATCGCATGGCCCTGGTTTTGTGTGGCCTTGGTTCAAATAATGTTAGTTGTGCTGATACCAGGGTTTTTGCTTCGCTTGCTGACCACCTTCTCGTCCGTATTGTTCTTGCAATGCGGTTGCCTGATAGGGTGTGGGTTTAGCCCGGTTTTGCCAGTTTGTGCTGCGTTGGTAGCGCTTCTTTGGCTGGATGAGTCGTATTGGCAAGTCCGCTTACGTCATGTCTATTTGCCGATTGTTAGCGGCTTGTCGCTGGCACTGGCAGGTCTGGTGATTTTGGCGACCTCGACACCTTTCCTGGCGTCTGGAGGAGTCGATAACCGGTATCGCTTCTTGGGTGGCGGCCTGGACCAATGGCTAAGCTTGCTTGAGCCGGTCATCGTTGGGGTAATATTTTTAACGGTGGTGGCGCAATTAGCGCATCCATTGCCGCGAGTACAGCGGATGGTTGCGTTTGCCAGTGGGCTGGCATTGGCGATTCTTGGTGGCTGGATTATGGGGTTGGAGCTGGGGGTGATGTTGATATTGCTTGGCTTTGCGCGCGGCCGACGGACGTTGATGATCGCTGGCATTGTGGCCTCGTTCGGTTATTTGTCATGGTTCTATTATTCTTTGCCTATGACTTTGGTATTCAAGTCTATCGGCCTGATGCTGACGGGCGTGGCGTTTTTGGTGGCTTATTACATCCTTTCCCGCTTATCAACTGAGGTAGGAACCGGAGCAATACCAGAGGTGACTACGGAGGCAGAAAATGTTTGATCAGGCAATCGTCAAAAACAACCGGGGCGGCTTGATATTGATCGGCCTGATGCTAATACTGGCAGCGATCAATCAAGCAATCTGGCATAAAGAAGAGACGCTAAAGTACGGCCGCAGCATATCGTTGGCAATGGAGCCAGTGGACCCGCGGTCGTTAATGCAAAGCAATTACATAGCGCTGGATTGGCAATTATCCCGGGATATACAGGCTTCATCCGCGTCCATTCCAGCGACTGGCAAGGCGGTTATCGCCTTGCCTTCTGATGAAGCAGCGAATTTACCGGCCACATTTGTCCGGATCGATGATGGCAAGCCGTTGGCAAAAAATCAGATCTTAATTGAATACCGGGTGCGAAAAGGCCATGTAAAAGTGGTTGCCGATGCTTATTCTTTTCAGGGCAGCCAAGGCGCAGCTTTTGCCGCCGCCCGTTATGGCCAGTTCCGTGTTGCGCCAGACGGACAGGCGCTATTAGTCGGTTTGCAAGATGAAAAGCGCGTGCTGATACGCCCATCGACGCCAACTTTGGCACAAACGTCCACTAAAACAGCCAAAAAATCCCCGTAACCGGTGTGCAACTAACTGTAGTGTCATCGGCACTGGTAAAATTATCCTTTAAAGTATAACTATTCAGGATTACCATGCCCGGCAATACTTTCGGCTCGCTATTTACCGTTACCAATTTTGGTGAATCCCACGGACCCGCCATCGGATGCGTGGTCGATGGTTGTCCTCCCGGCCTGGAATTGTCAGAAGCGGATATACAAATTGACCTCGACCGCCGCAAACCCGGGACTTCACGTCACGTTACCCAGCGTCAGGAACCAGACACGGTAGAAATTTTATCCGGCGTCTACGAAGGTAAAACCACTGGCACGCCGATCATGTTGCTGATTCGTAATCAGGATCAACGCAGTAAAGATTACGGTAATATTGTCGAGACCTTCCGTCCCGGCCACGCAGACTACACCTATTGGCAAAAATACGGCATACGCGATCCACGTGGTGGCGGCCGTTCTTCTGCACGCTTAACCGCGCCCTCGGTGGCGGCGGCAGCGATTGCCAAAAAATGGTTGCTGCAACAATACGGCACGGTGATCAATGGCTATATGAGCCAGTTGGGCGAGATTCCAATTGCTTTTGAATCGCTCGAACATGTCCCGCAGAATCCATTCTTCGCACCGAATACCAGCCAGATCGCCGCGCTGGAAGAGTACATGGATGCGCTGCGCAAAGACGGCGACTCGTGCGGTGCCCGCATCAACGTAGTGGCGTCCAACGTCCCGGTTGGTTTGGGCGAGCCGTTATATGACCGACTGGATGCCGATATCGCTTACGCGATGATGGGTATCAATGCAGTCAAGGCGGTTGAAATAGGTGCCGGCTTTGAAGCGGTGGTGCAAAAGGGATCAGTCCACGGCGATGAAATCACCCCCGACGGATTTTTGAGCAACAACGCAGGAGGCATATTGGGCGGAATTTCAACCGGTCAGGATATTACCGTGACAATCGCGATTAAGGCGACCTCTAGTATTCGCACGCCCCGCCGTTCAATCGACAAGCAAGGCGCACCAACAATCGTGGAAACTTTCGGTCGGCATGATCCGTGTGTCGGGATTCGGGCAACGCCGATAGCCGAGGCGATGCTAGCGCTGGTATTGATGGATCATGCGCTGCGGCACCGTGCGCAGTGCGCTGACGTGAGCGTGCCGCTGTTAGTCAATCGAAAGTAAAAGCAGCCAAAGTAAAGTCAGCCAAAGTAAATAAGCCGAAATAAAACCGGACTTCTTTCAAATCGATTGCTTCTTGCGAAGACCGCTGCTGTCATTGAGTAAGCGGCGCTTCTTTTCTTCCCGGTAGGCAAGCCGCGCGAAGTGCGCCGCATATTGGTCGGGCAGTATGAAATGCGTTATGAACGCCAGGAATCAACTATTTACATGTTACGTCTTTGGCATACACGAGAAGAGCGGTAAAAATGCATACGGTTAATCACTATTTTCATATCAGTTGGGACAATGCCCGTCGCCACTACCAATCTGCCGTTCGGCAATTTGAAAGTAAGTAGAGTTTTCACAAATTCTGGTTCAATACGTTGTGTTTTACTCTTTAAGAAATAAATTAAAAAATTTTCTGTAATATCTTGCGGCAATTCTGCCATCCTATCCTGCCGGTCCTCTCACCAAATATGTTTGATTTATTGTTATCTTTTTGCGGCAATCTTTTGCTAGGCGTGGCGCTGGGCGGCGTCGGTGGTCTGTTCGGGATTGGCGGCGGCCTGATTGCCATTCCGGTACTAGGTATGTTTTATGGGATGGATCAGCAACTAGCGCAAGGTACGGCGTTAGTCATGATCGCGCCTAATGTGTTAATCGGATTTTGGCGTTATCGCCAACGCAATAAACTGGACTTGCGTGCAGCCAGCATGCTCGGCGGCTCGGCCATGCTCGTGACCTACTTAACTGCGTGGTATGCCACCGTGATTGCTAGCAGTACGCTGCATTTTGCGTTCGCGGTCTTCATGGGGATATTGGGCTGCTACCTGTTATGGAATTTGCTGAGCAGAAAACCGCTGACCCCGACCAGAACTGCACTGGGATTGAACTATTTGCCCGTCGTTGGAGTCATTGGTGGAGCAGTCTCCGGATTTTTCGGTGTTGGCGGCGGGGTGGTCGCACCGCCGGCGCTAGTCGCATTTTTTGGTATGACGCAAACGGCTGCGCAGGGAATGGCGTTGGCGCTGGTGTCGCCCGGTGCGGTGGTCGCATTGTGTACATTTGCTTACGCGGGGCACGTGAATTGGCAGATTGGGTTGCCTCTGGCTATCGGCGGTATATTGAGTGTGTCGTCCGGCGTTGCTCTGGCGCATCGGCTGCCTGAGCGCCGTCTGCGGTTATGTTTTAGTAGCGCTCTGATCGTGTTGGCGGGCTGGTTGATGTTGCGGGGTTGACGCGGGTTGACGCTCGTTGGCGCTCATTGATCAAACAGGTGCACGGAGCTCCACGCAACGCTTGCCGTCCTTCCGTGGGTTAAAATATTTTATATTTTTGGAGTTATCCGCACGTTTTATCTAAGTTTTAATTTGCCAAATGATGCAATAAGGATGCTTAATTCAACGTTTTAGTGCCCACTTATTGCAGTGAGGAGACGAGATGGTTGATACACTTTCGACTGCTGCGATGGCTGGAGGATTGTCTTGGGCCAGCGGCCTGCGCCTCTATATGGCGTTGTTTATCGCCGGTTTGTTCGGGCGTTTGGGATGGATTATGTTGCCCCATCCGCTTGAGGTATTACAGTCGCCCTGGATTCTCGGCATCACCGGCTTATTAATGCTCGTGGAGTTCCTGGCAGATAAAATCCCAGGACTAGATTCCCTCTGGGATGCAGTTCATACCTTCATCCGGATTCCAGCGGGTGCAGTACTAAGTGCCGCCGCGATGGGAAATACGGATCCTGCATGGACCACCGCCGCAGCGCTGGTCGGCGGCACCTTCGCGGCCAGTGCGCATGCGACCAAGGCCGGTAGCCGTGCAATGATCAATACCTCCCCCGAGCCTTTAAGCAATTGGGCGGCTTCCTTTACAGAGGACGTTAGCGTACTTGGCGTGTTGTGGGCAGCGTTTTATCACCCTTGGATCCTGTTTGGGTTTTTGCTGGTATTCTTCATTTTTGCAATCTGGTTATTGCCCAAGTTGTGGCGTAGTCTGCGCTGGGTTTTTCAAAGGCTTAGTACATGATTTTGCAGTCTCTGCGGATGACGCAACGCGATTGGCGTGCGGGTGAGTTACGATTTTTATTAGTGGCGTTGATTGTGGCGGTAGCGGCATTGTCCTCGGTAGGATTTTTCGTCGACCGGATGCGCGCCGGACTGACGCGCGATGCCCACCAGTTATTGGGGGCCGATCTGCTGGTCGCCGCCGATCAGCCCCTCAGTTCGGGGTGGCGGGCAGAGGCGCAACGGCGTGGTTTGACCATTGCCGACACAGTAGTATTTCCTAGCATGGCGCTCGCTGGCGACGGCGATGATGCCAGATCCCAACTGGCTTCACTGAAGGCCGTATCGCCTGGCTATCCATTGCGTGGCACGCTGAGTATCGCCAACACAGCAGGCGGACCCGACAGCGTAACGCGTACCATCCCGGCTGCGGGCACGGTCTGGGTTGACCCCAATATTCTTACCGCATTAAACATTCAGGTAGGCGCACACCTCAAGTTAGGGGACCGCACGTTTACGATTGCGCATATTCTCTCCGTCGAACCGGATCGTGGCAGCGGCTTTGTCAATTTTTCGCCGCGTGTGATGCTGGCGCTCGCCGATCTGGCGTCCACCCATTTAGTACAAGACGGCTCACGCGTCACCTATCGGTTATTACTCTCCGGAGCAGTGCCCCAGGTTCAGGCCTTTCAAGCTTGGGTAGAGACTGAAATCGCTCGTGACAATGTTAAAGGCGTGCGGATAGAATCGCTCGAAACCGGACGTCCCGAAATGCGGGCGACGCTGGATCGGGCGCAACAATTTTTATCGTTAGTGGGATTGTTATCGGCGATGTTAGCAGCCGTTGCGGTCGCTATGGCAGCGCGACGTTTCATGTTGCGTCATCTGGATGCCTGCGCGATGCTACGTTGTCTGGGATTGACGCAGAATCAAGTGACGCAATTATATTTGTATGAATTCCTATTAATTGGATTGATAGGCAGCATCATCGGTGCGCTGGTCGGATATGTCGCGCACTTTGTGTTGCTGGAGTCATTGGGGAAGTTTGTCTCGCACGATTTGCCCTCGGCCAGTATCGTTCCGGGTGTGCAGGGCGTGGTCACCGGTTTATTGCTGCTGGTAGGTTTTGCGTTACCGCCGATTTTGCAATTGCGAAATGTTCCGCATAATCGCGTCATCCGACGAGAGCAGGACGCCCCGCAGGTCGCTGTCGTCGCAACCTATGGACTGGGCACGCTTACCTTTGTCGGTTTGTTGCTGTGGCAAGCTGGCGATGCCAAGTTAGCCTTGCTGACCGCGCTCGGGTTTTTAGGTTGTTTTATCGTCTTTGGGTTTAGCTCGTGGCTGGCACTGAAATCTTTACGGCGCTTGCGCGGCGCTTTGCAGAACCCCAGCTGGCGTTTTGCCTTGACCGGTTTGCAACGTCGCCCGGGCGCGACGATAGTACAAATCGTCGCGCTGGCATTGGGCCTGATGGCGCTTTTGTTACTCACGGTGATTCGGGGAGATCTGATCGGTGCATGGCGACAATCAACACCCGCCGATGCGCCAAATCGATTTGTCATTAATATTCAACCGGACCAGCTTGCCGATATCAATCGCCGTCTGGTCGCCGCAGATATTACGCAGCCTAATCTATATCCAATGATTCGCGGTCGATTAATAGAGATTAACGGCAATCCTATCAAGCCCGATACTTATCAGGATGACCGCGCCAAAAGATTGGTAGAGCGCGAATTCAATTTGTCGACGATGGCTGCGGTGCCGCCAAAAAATCAAATTGTCGCAGGTCGTTGGTATAAAGACGATCAGCCCGAGGCATCGGTAGAAGAGGGACTGGCAAAAACCTTGCACCTCAAGTTGGGGGACAAACTGACGTTCGATATTGCCGGTCAGACCGTGAGCGCACCGATTACCAGTTTGCGCAAACTGGAATGGGGATCGATGCAGGTTAATTTCTTTGTAATCCTCAATCCAAAAGTAATGGTGAATACGCCGCAAACCTGGATAACAGCATTTCGTTTGCCCCCCTTGCACGGCAATCTTGGTAACCAGTTGACGCGCGATTTTCCGAACCTGACGGTGGTCGATATCGGCAGCATTATTCAACAACTTCAAGACGTGGTTGATCAGGTGGTGGCAGCGGTAGAATTCTTGTTTTTGTTCACCCTCGCATCTGGCGGATTGGTGCTGTACGCAGCGTTGTTAAGTTCGCAGGACGAGCGCACGCGCGAGGCCGGATTGCTGCGGGCTTTGGGTGCGACGCGCAGGCAATTGTCCCATGCGCAGTGGATTGAATTTGCGCTGATTGGTAGTCTTGCCGGATTTTTGGCAGCCACCGGTGCAGCGGCGACTGGCTGGGCGCTGGCGCATTATGTATTTAGTTTTACCTGGACTTTTAGTCCGTTCATCTGGATCGCTGGAATGGTAATCGGGGCGACTTGCACGTTTTTGGGCGGATGGATAAGCCTGCGCGGCGTGTTGTCACGGCCACCTCTGGAGACATTGCGGGAGGCTTAATTGGTGCAGGTGCGGTGCGGTACGTTGGGACCGCATTCTGTTTGGCGATAACAGCAGGTCACACAGCGGACTTCAGTAATAGCTTCCAGTAAGAGCTTCCCTCGGCTAAGTAGGTGAAATGCGCACTTTTAAAAAGCAACCGCACCGTTGGTTGCGTTATCATTCTTTGCTATGACTATTGAAAACAATTCTTCCCTTGAATCGACCCCACCCTCTATCTTCGAATTGATCGGAGGCGCGGAGCGCTTGCGAGAATTGGTTGACCGCTTTTATGATTTGATGGATTTGGAACCTGTGTTTTCAGGAATCCGAATCCTGCATCCGCCCTCGCTGGACGGGTCCAGAGATAAATTTTATTGGTTCTTATCTGGATGGAGCGGTGGCCCGGATTTGTTCGTCGAGCGATTTGGTCATCCGCGCTTGCGGGCGCGTCATTTACCATACGCCATTTCTACGCCGGAACGCGATCAGTGGTTACGGTGTATGGCGCTGGCTATGCAGGACGTCGGATTGGAACAGACGTTACAGGAACGGCTGATGTCTTCGTTCTTTGATACCGCAGATTGGATGCGCAACAAAGCCGACAAGGTGGACGGCACCGAGGCACCGGCATAATCTGGTTGCCTACCTTATCGGAGGGTTGCCAGTGCAGCCCTTTTTTGCATTTACTTTTGAAATGACTTTGAACCGACACCATGACGTTAACCGATTTGCTTGTTTTGTTCTTTGTTGCAGCTATTATCATTATTCTTCAGATAGCAACAATTTGGCGCAACGGTCGCGATAAAAGTAGTGAGGGTAATGAAGCGCAACTAGTCCAGTTGTCACAGTTAAAAGATGAACTGCTACGGCGCCAGCAAGACATCGGTGAGCGTAACGACCGTAATGCGCGAGAGTTGCGCGATCAGGTGCAAACCAGCGCGCAGGGTACGCGCCAGGAAATCGGCGTAAATTTTGGTCAGTTGCAACAAACGCTGGTGGCCCAGATGACCAGTGTCGCGACGTTCCAAAATAGTCAGATCGATACCTTTGCCCAACAGCTGGTGCGACTTAATGAAACCAATGCGCAGCAACTTGACGGTATGCGGTTGGCGATGAATCAGCAGGCGCAGACCAGTCGTGAGGAGCAGGCACTTTCTTTACAGCGTTTTGGCGATACCTTAAATCAAACGTTGGCAACGTTGACCGAATCCAATGCGCAGCGAATGACCGAGATTCGCACGACATTGGAATCGAAGATCAAGGATCTGCAAAACGATAACGGTTTGCGCCTGGAAGAAATGCGCAAAACCGTGGACGAAAAACTTCATGCCACGCTAGAGAAGCGTTTGGGTGAATCCTTTCAGATTGTCTCTGACCGCCTGGAAAAAGTGCATAAGGGATTGGGTGAAATGCAGCAGCTAGCGATAGGCGTAGGTGATTTGAAGCGCGTCCTGACCAACGTTAAAACCCGCGGCACTTGGGGCGAAGTACAGCTTGAAATGTTATTGGAGCAAGTGCTGACGCCAGAGCAGTATGCAAAAAATGTCGAGACCATTCCGGGCAGCGGAGAGCGTGTGGAGTTTGCCATTAAGTTGCCCGGCAACGATGACGGCAATACACCGGTCTGGATGCCGATAGACGCCAAGTTTCCCAAGGAGCAGTACGAAAGACTATCAGAAGCGGCCGACCGCGCAGATGCAGATGGCGTCGCCGTGGCCGGGCGTGAGTTGGAGCGCGCAGTACGGGGCGAGGCAAAAACCATCGCTGAAAAATATTTATCGCCACCATTAACCACCGATTTTGCGATCCTGTTTTTACCCACCGAGGGTTTGTACGCAGAAGTAATGCGCCGCCCCGGATTAGCCGATGATTTGCAGCGCATCCACCGCATCAGCATCGCTGGCCCATCAACATTGTCGGCGTTGCTTAACAGTCTGCAAATGGGATTCAGAACCCTGGCGTTAGAAAAACGCTCATCGGAAGTATGGCAAGTACTAGGTGCAGTGAAAACCGAATTCACCAAGTTCGGCGACGTACTGGCAGCAACCAAATTAACTCTGGAACGTGCAGCCAAAAACATCGATCAGGCCGAAGTTCGCAGTCGGCAGATGGCCCGTAAATTGAAATCGGTAGAAGCATTACCAAGCGAAACCGCGCAACTAATACTAGGTAAAGATCCGGAGCAATTGCCGGACGAGGAAAGTTGATCAGGCTTGGCTGAGTTTTGTAGTTGCGGTTGCGGTTGGAGTGGCGGTTGCGGTTGCGGTTGCCGTTGCAGTCGCAGTCGCTTCTAACCTGTCCCTCCCGTAAAACATGTTGGAGCCATAGGGGAAATTATCCGACACCTAACCGTCGAGACCCAAATGATGCACGACATGGGCTACTTGATGACCGACACGGTAGCGGCCCACTAACAAAGGAGCACGCAATGACTGATGTCATCACCGCAGCAACAGTCTAAACTGAACTGCACACCAAAAGTTAGACATCAACTTTTAGGATATTTTTATGGGGAAATATTCCGAGCAGTTAAAACTGGCGGTCATCGAAGATTACTGTTCTGATCAGTCGGGTCTCACAGATACCGCACAGCGGCACGGTGTTGATGTTTCATCGCTACGAAAATGCGTGGCGGCATATCGCGTGTATCAAAGAAAAGAAGCGAGCTTGCTATAGCGTAGAGTTTAAAATGACGGTGATGCAACGCGTACGAGAAGAGTCACTCACTTATTGACAGGCAGCTGCCTTGTTTGACATTCGTAGATTTGACATTATTGGTCACTGGGGACGTCAATATAATGAAGGTGGGATAGACGCCTTATCTTCGAGACCGACCAATCATTGCAAAAAAATGACAAAGCCATCGCTTCTGCAACTCGAACCGCCAACACTAGATGATTAAACGCGTACTCGGCAGGAACTTCTCGACGCATTGAATTACGTGCGCATGGAGAACGCCTACTTAAAAAAGTTCAATGCCACCGTATCCATGGGATTATCAAGTCGATGGATATCGTACCGAGATTGCAAAGATTCGACATGGATTAATCCAAATTAGCACGGTGGATTATAGTCGAGTCAGCGGTTAACACAACAAGGTCAGTTATAGCGAGGAGCCAGAAAAAATGAATCCCGAACCGATTGCCCATCCTAACGTCAACCCTCACCACAAAGAGGGCGATGCCATACCGGAGGTGAAGAGCGATGTCGATAATGCGTTGGACGAAGCGCTGGAAGAAAGTTTTCCTGCTAGTGATCCCGTCGCCATTACCATCGCGAACCCACCAAAAAAGTCGATACAAAAACGGGCGAAGGTGCCATACTTCGAAACGCGGGTGTTAGTGGCAAGTAAAAGAGCGTCCATCAGCCCTAAAATTGCCCCGGTCCATTCTAATGCTGTAATCAATTTTTCTACTTGTTGTCGAAGCAGTCATCATTTATTAGGTTGCGAGTCGGAGCGCCAAACGCTGAGCATGTGCGACATCCACTCCGCACCAACTCGGTCAACTGCGTAAGCTATAAAGTCATCGGGAGTTAGTTCACGCATGCGACCGGACGCCAAGGCAAGGTACAGCATTTCGCTCTTTGAAAGTACATTTACACGGTCGTAGTTGCTCGTCCAAGCTTCGCGCGCGATTTCGTTCAGGTGTTGAAGTGAGCATGTTGGCGAAATCATCAAATTTCCACTGCTTTTGGTGGTGAGTTGAGAAGATAGAAACGACTTTCGCAAGTGGAAGACTTGTCCCCTCAGCAGAAAATTTCAATCCCACGCTTACCATGATCCTCATATGGGACTTTGCATGGTCGCTGCAGCACCTTAATCCACTCAGTAGTTCAGCTCCTTTTGGCGTTAAATCCGTTCTTTCATGCATCAATTTCCTTAGTGAACTCAATCTTCATAAGGAAGAGCTGGAACGCGGCTAAATTCACGCACATTGTTTGTGACCAGCATACATCCCGAAGTAATCGCCTGACCGGCTATAGCGGTGTCGTTTTCGCCAATTACCGATCTTGCCTGGGTGAGTTGGATATTCACCTCTGCCGTCGCGTCCATGGCGGCCTGGTCCCACGGCAAGATCTCATCCAAACGCTTAACGAATTCGTCAACCAGTATTTTATGCTTTGATGACGGCTTCTTGCCAATTTGCCCATAACGCATTTCAGCGTAAGTAATGGCTGGACGGAAGCGCAAATTCGCCCCGCTTACTGCGAAATATGGTACGGCTTCGGGCGAATTCTAACGATCGGGAAAGCTGATAAAAATTGAGATCCTCGACGGCATTTATACCTTTATTATTTAAAATAATCATAAAATACTTCTAAGAATATTGACATATTGCATTATCATCCATCGCTATTCGCATTTTACAAAGTGTACATTCCGAGTAGCAGTATCTGTTGCTCGTGATGCAAATGGGAACATACTTGAGCTAATGCCATATTATTACTGAAGAAATTTCTAAACTAAAAGGTGCTTTTGAATATTTATGCAAATTGGCGCTGGCTAAAAGTGATTTTTCCATTTCTTAGTACTGTCATATTGCTACTTTTAGGGGTTCTTTACAGCATGGACGTATTGTCTTCTATGCATGCTTTTACGGAGGCGGAAAGAAGTTACTCTAAAGCACAGAAGCAGGCAGTTCTAAAATTGGTGGAATACGCCGCCTCCCATGACGAACGCGATTATCAGCAATTTTTATTTTGGATAGCAGTCCCAGTGGGGGACCGGACGGCTCGGTTAGCTTTGAATACCATTCCTCCAAATCTTAGTGCAGCACGTCAAGGGCTCCTCAAAGGTCGCAACCATGAGGATGATATTGAAGGGTTGATACGACTCTACCGCAATTTTTCCCACATAACCTATATCCGCAAAATAATTGCAATCTGGGAAAAGGGGGACGAATATATAGCGGAACTCGAAACAGTTGCAAACCGGATGCATGGGGAGTATGTGTCAAGACGTTTTGACCCTGCTACCCAAGAAGCACGCCTCGTCCATATAAAACAGATTGACATCCACCTTAATTTGTTGGAAGAAGCATTTTCCTTCAACTCGGAAAGAGGGGCACGTGACTTTCAACATATATTTATGTTGGTCATGCTCGTCATTACTTTGATCTTGACGGTGTTCGTTGCTTTTATTTTAAGGAGGAAGTGGCTAAAAACCGAGAAAATTGCCAACATACTTCGTATAAGTGAGGAACGTCTCGATTTAGCTATGCGCGGCACGAGCGACGGGTTATGGGACTGGGATATTCAGGCAAAAAGTGTCTACTATTCTCCCCGTTTTAAGGAGTTAATCGAACAAGATGGCGAAAAGTTGCTATATACGCCAAATAATTTCGTTCAATATATTCATCCAGGAGATGTAGATTTAGCGCGGGTAGCGATGAATAATTATCTGCGCGACAGTACTTCATTCGACATAGAGTTTCGAATTGTTACACGAACCGGCAAGTTACGCTGGATCCGCTCGCGTGCCCAGTCAGCGTTGGATTCGGTTGGTACGCCGTTACGTTTAGCGGGGTCCATCACCGATATTACCGAGCGGAAAATGGCTTCACTTGAACTGCTCCGGACCAACCGGGCGTTACAAATGCTGAGTCGATGTAGCGAAGCGGTGAACAGGACCGAAAACGAGTACGACTTGCTTTTGCAAGTATGCCGCACGGCAGTGGACGTCGGGGGCTACCTTCTTGCATGGGTGGGATTTGCACAGGACGATGAAGCAAGAACAATTACGTATGCTGCTATGGCCAGCGACCATGGTGAGATCGCCCCCGCAGAAATTAAATCCAATGTTTCGAAGGATTCGTGCCCTGCCCTGCAGGCTATTCACAGCGGTGCGCCAGTAATAGTCAGCGGTAGGGAACTAGACATTCAATTCCTGTCATGCTTATCAGATTTGCAACGCGAAAATTGCTACGGAGCCATTTGCTTGCCACTCCGCGACAAGGGCTCCACTTTCGGTGTTCTCGTCCTATATTCAGGTGACGCTTTAAGCGTATCTAACGATGAGACTAAGCTGCTGCAAGAATTAGCAGACGATCTGGCGTTCGGCATTGTTAGTATTCGGCTACAAGAGGAAAAACGACAAATTCAAACAGCCGTACTCAACATCGCGGTAGGTGTATCTGCCAGCAATGGCACCGCATTTTTTGAGCAATTGGCCACCAATATGACGGAAGCGCTAGGAGGAAGTGCCGGCTTTGTTGCACGCTTCCTTCCTGGTGAGCCGATTTCTATGCGAACCATAGCTGTAGTAATGGATGGCCTCATCATAAATAATTTTGATTGCATCCTTGAGGGTAGCCCCGGTGAAAAGCTAATAACAGTTGATAGCTTTGTTGTATCTGAAAAAGCTTTTATGGATTTTAGTCACTCTCCTTTCCTAAGAGTCCTCAACGTGCAAGCCTATGTAGGTCGTCGACTTTTTAATTCGAAAGGAGACCCTATCGGTTTGCTTGTCGTATTGTTTACAGAAGCGCTAAAAAAAGCAAATTTCATCACAAACACTCTTCAAATTTTCGCCGCACGAGCTGCTTCTGAAATGGAGCGCCAGGAAACCGATACCCGGATTCTAGATCAAGCATCGTTGCTCGATAAGGCGCAGGACGCCATTATTGTCAGCGGGATTAACGAGAATATTTTATTCTGGAATAAGAGCGCTGAACGTCTTTATGGATGGACACAAGAAGAGGCCCTCAATAGCACCATTAATTTTCTATCGGACAAGCCCGAGTCCTTCCACGCCGCCACCAAAAGCGTTATCGAACTTGGAGAGTGGAGTGGAGAAATCACTAAGCGCCGCAAGGATGGCAGTATATTGACAGTGGAAAGCCGATGGACTTTGGTGAGAGGTGACGATGGCCATCCGCTGTCAGTCCTTGCTATCGATACGGATATTACTCAACGCAAAGCAGCTGAGCGTGAAATTCAGCATCTTGCATATTACGATCCGCTGACGCTACTTCCTAATAGGGCACTTTTAATAGATCGCCTTCACAAAGCGCTATTATTAGGATGTCACGTTCAGCACTCCGGAGCATTGTTGTTTATTGACCTGGATAACTTTAAGACTATCAACGACACGCTGGGGCATAGCACAGGCGATTTGTTACTACAACAAGTAGCTCAAAGGCTTGCTAGCATAGCATCACTTAACGATACCGTGGCGCGCTTCGGAGGGGACGAATTCGTAGTTATGCTACTCGAATTAGATACTAATCCGACACAAGCCTGTATTCAAGTGAAAATCATTGCCGAAAAAATTCTCAGCATTCTCAGCCATCCTTATGAGATCGCAGGCTTAGAGCATCACAGTACCTCCAGTATCGGTATCACCTTATTTTGCGACGATCGTGATCCTGTCAGTGAACTTTTGAAACGCGCTGATCTCGCTATGTATGAAGCCAAAAAGGGGGGGCGCAATGCGATGCGGTTCTTCGACCCTGAAATGGAGACTGCCCTCATCGTTCGCGCAGCTTTGGAGGCAGATCTACGCCAAGCGTTGCGACGGGATGAGTTTTTCGTTTGTTACCAACCTCAGATTAACAACAATGGTCAAATCATCGGCGCCGAAGCGTTAGTGCGCTGGCAGCATCCTCGTCTCGGAATAATTTCTCCTGCTGACTTTATACCATTAGCAGAAGAAACCGGCTTAATTATGCCTTTGGGTAAATGGGTTTTAGAAACCGCAAGCGCTCAATTAGCCGCCTGGGCAAGCCACATGGAAACATCCGAGCTCACTATCGCAGTAAATGTTAGCGTTAGGCAGTTTCGTCATCCGGACTTTGTCGCTCAGATAAAGTCCGTACTGCATTTCAGAGGTGCCAATCCGAGGAGGCTAAAGCTTGAGCTTACCGAAAGTTTGATGGTAGATAATATGGAGGAAACCATCGCCAAAATGATCGAGCTAAAATCGGAAGGAATCACTTTATCTTTAGATGACTTTGGAACAGGTTATTCCTCGCTTACTTATCTAAAGCGTTTGCCGCTGGACCAATTGAAGATTGACCGCTCGTTCGTTAAGGATGTACTGATCGACCCGAACGACGCGTCCATTGCTCGTACCATCATCGCGTTGGGAAAAAGTTTAGGTTTAGAGGTGGTCGCTGAGGGTGTTGAGACGGACGCCCAGCGTAGCTTTCTGGCCCAGCAAGGCTGTGATGCATATCAAGGATATTACTTTAGTTGTCCTATACAAATAAAAAAGCTCGAAGCGTTCATACACGATAATTTGTGTATAGCAAACGTGAGCGATCCATAAGCCACAATACACGGAGTTTATCGCGTTGCGCAATCGCCGTGACCTGAAAGGGGCATCTGTACAAGGCGATGCAATTGACAAAGTTAGCGGCAGCTAGCGTGACGTATTTGTCGGTTTGCTCAGGGGCGATTCGGCTTAACCACTCTTTGGTTTCTGTCGTTACGAAGGCAAGTGTGAATTTCAAAGTGGATCGTACCATTTCAGTTGCGGCCAGAAGTCCCACCCGACTCGCGACCAGATTGAGCCAGTAAGGTGAAGTGATAACGGTCTTGAACTGTCAGCCGTAGTAAAGTTGATAAAAAACGAAGTAAAGTGCTAACAAGTTGACGCTCTGTCGCTTTCGAAAACTCACTTCTTTTTTCAAACATAGAGTTACGGCAGTTGCGACGTAATTATGTAAAATAGTTGATAGTGCATTTTTATTTTTATTTTTATTTCTATTTTGATAAGTTTGTATGCGCTCTAGGAGGGATGCGCAAGCACCATGGATTTCGCTCTAAAACCTCCACGTTGAGCAAATCGACGCACAAAAGCCATTCGCGCCACGACGCTTCCAGCGCCTCTTCAAATTCAGATAAATTAGTTTTCTCATACTCGGTGTTTGTCAAAGGAGTTGGTAAGTGGGAAGAGGATTTAGACATTACGCCAGAACGTACCCAGATTTTTTTCGGAGAAACCGAAGCTTATCCCCAACAAGCGGGTGAAGAACAATTGGAGCAGGTGAGAAACTACTTGAAAGGTAATGAGATTATTATCTCTATTAAACTGAATATTGGCTCGGGCGCTTTTACCGCTTATGGTTGCGACCTCTCAGAAGAATATATCAGGATTAATGCAGATTACACGACGTGAGTAATCAATATTTTGAAACGAACCAATGAAAAAACATTGCATCTCACAGCTCTTACTTGATCTGTGAGGTTTTTAATATCCCAGCAAACCAACTGTCAATATATCGACAAACATCCAGAGCAATATTTACTTGCCTTCATAACGTCAGAAACCACAGAGTGGCTAAGCCCATTGTCCCTGAACCAACCGATAAATACGTCATGATCGCGGCCGCTAACTTCGTCAATTGCATCGCCTTTGTGCCGATGCGTCGTTGAGGTCACAGCGATGGCGCATCGCGATCAATGTCGAGCACTGGGTTGATGGATCGTAAGCGATGTCCCTCCACCCCGACACCTTCTAGCATCGCAGAAAGTGCCTGGTTACACCATACAAGCGAAGCGAGTTGGTATTTCTACCCGAATAATAGTCGAAATAATTGGGGACCCAACCAACGGGAGAGCAGCGCCTCTGCGGTCGCCTTTTTTGGTTACTTATTTTGCGGGGGCGCCTAGTCAGGCAAAAAAAGTGACTGGCTGTCAAGCCACTCCCGGCCAGCAACCACGGTGCGCAAACCGTCTCAGTTATCGAACAATCGAACAATCGAACTACAAAACTAGCTATCGTTCAAATCAACCCCTCAAATAAAATCACCTCCACCAAATCCCCCAAACCCACATCCCCCTTATCATGCCCCAAAACAATCATACAATTAGCCTCAGTCATTGACCGCAAAATTCCAGAACCCTGCGCCCCAGTAGGCCGCACCGACCACTCCCCATCAACATCCCGCGCCAAAATTCCCCTCTGATATTCAGTACGTCCCGGCCTTTTCCGAATAGCGCAGGCAGAAGCAACCGGCATCAACGGTAGCGGCACCGATTGCGCGCCCATCATATACAGCAACGCCTCGCGTGCAAAAAAATAAAACGACACCATTACCGCCACCGGATTACCCGGAAGGCCAAAAAACACTGCCGGCTTATTAGCACTGTTAATCGTACCAAATGCCAGCGGACGACCCGGTCGCATGCCGAGTTTCCAGAACGCGACCTCGCCCAACTTCGCCATCATTTGGCGGGTATGATCCGCGTCCCCCACCGAGACACCACCCGAAGTGATAATCGCATCGGCGTTGTCGGCCGCGCTTTTAAACGCCACTTCCAGCGCCGCTGGATCGTCGGCGACGACGCCCATGTCGATGACGTCGCACCCAAGCCGTTGCAGCATCCCATAGAGCGTGTAGCGATTGGAGTCATATACGCAACCGGGATCAAGCACTTCACCGACCGAGCGTAACTCGTCACCGGTGGAAAAAAAAGCGACGCGCAAACGCCGTTGCACGGGCACCTCGGCGATGCCTAATGACGCCAGCAAGCCAAGGTCAGCAGGGCGCAGAATCCGCCCTTTTCGGAGTGCGGCAGCGCCTGCCTGCAGATCCTCACCCGCCAGACGCCGGTTGGCTCCCGCTTTTACCGTGCCCGCAGGGATGGTGATGCAAAGCCGAGCCGCCTGCAACGGGTCCGAGGCGGCGCAGGCAGATACGCTGACGAACTCTTGCGGCACTACGGTATCAAGACCTTCAGGCATTAACGCGCCCGTCATAATTCGGATTGTCTGGCCTGGTGCAACGGCGTCCTCAAACGCGCGTCCGGCATGCGATGTACCGATAATCGTGAGTACGGTGTCGCTCAAATTGCCATCGTCCGGGCGCAAGCTATCGCTATGAAACGCATAACCATCCATCGCTGAATTGTCATAGGCAGGCACGTTGATTGGCGAAATAATATCGGCTGCCAATATGCGCTCAAGAGCACTGCGAATGGCAACTTTTTCTATCGCATTAATCGGCGTAATGCAGCGACGGATAATTGCTTGCGCGTGGCTCACCGGCAGCGCTTCGGAATCGTAATCGGAAACGCAACTGATTGCTGCACTCAGCGCTGATGGAGATGGCGCCGCTGGCGTATTGGATGGATTGTTCATTGGTGATTACCTGCTTCACGTAAATCGTCGGGCGTATTAATATTGCGAAATGGCATTTCGTCGTTGAAAAGTACTTCGACGTAATTTAAGCGCTGGTACCAGGTTTCGATTTTGCGCCCACCTTCGTCTAAATATGTCGTTAGATCGTCTACTAAATTGGTATTCAATAGCATAAACACGGGCTGAGCCTGCATTCCATGATTATTTTTAGCATCAGGTTCCAAGCGCCGATGAGTCCCAACACCGGTAGCAACCTTGGTAGCAACTATCGCGATATCTGCGTTAGCGCTCTCCAATGCCTCGGATAAGGTAGTGATCAAATTAGTGGGCAGAAAAGGTGAGTCGCAAGGAACCGTCGCCAGATACGATGTGTGGCAGTGTTGCAGACCAGCCAATAAGCCGGCCAATGGGCCTGCAAAGTCGTCGTTTGCGTCGGGCCACACCGGTACGCCGAGTGCCGCGTAAGCGTCAAGATTACGATTGGCATTAATGAGCAGGCACCCGACTTGCGGCGCCAGCGTCGCCATGACGCGCGCGACCATGGATCGGTTATTTATGCGTTGCAAACCTTTGTCCACACCGCCCATACGGCTGCCGCGTCCACCCGCGAGTATCAAACCAGTGATGAGATTGCGTTGCATAGTCGGTGACGGCGAGGGGGCCGCTAGTTGTGGTGAGGGCGATAGGGCAAGGTTGATAAAGCGACGCTCTAAAGGGAGGCCGCTCGGATGGAGCATCAGGAATTATCCCCCGATATAAGACATTTCTACTTTTTTTCTCGCTGGGGTCAAGCCATCGGTATTCAGCGTTCTGAGTTCTGAGTAGCGGTCATCTCGCACACGCCACAGTTGCCCGAGCACGGTGGAAATTTCGGCATCACTGCCGACGCCACGCAATAAGGCGCGTAAATCGTGCCCTTCACTAGCAAATAGACAAGTGTACAACTTACCTTCGGTAGAGAGGCGAGCGCGGCTACAATCGCTGCAGAACGCTTGGGTTACACTAGAAATCAGGCCGGCCTCGCCGCCGTCCTCATAATGCCATCGCTGTGCCGTTTCGCCGGTATAGTTGGCGGGTAAGGGCGTCATCGGGAATATACTCTGGATGCGTTGAACGACTTCTGCTGACGGCACAACCTCGTCCATTTTCCAGCCGTTCGATGCGCCGACGTCCATGTATTCGATGAACCGCAGAATGAATGGAGACGACTTGAAATAGCGCGCCATCGGAATAATTTCCTGATCATTGACGCCGCGCTTGACGACCATGTTGACCTTAATCGGCCCTAGTCCTACCTGATGCGCGACATCTAATCCGTGCAATACATCCGCCACAGGGAAGTCGGCGTCGTTCATATGTTTGAATACTACTTCGTCCAGCGCATCAAGTGAAACGGTGACGCGGTTCAATCCCGCGTCCTTCAGCGATTGCGCTTTTTTGGATAATAGCGAGCCGTTGGTAGTGAGCGTCAGATCAATATCCTGTCCATCTGGTGTCCTCAATCGTTTGAGTTGCTCAATCAACCTCTCAATATTTTTGCGCAGAAGAGGTTCGCCGCCGGTCAGGCGAATTTTTTTTACACCATGTGCGATAAAAAGTTTTGCTAACCGCGTAATTTCTTCGAAAGACAGTAACGCTGTATGCGGCAAAAATGCATAGTTTTTATCAAAGACTTCTCGTGGCATGCAATACACGCAACGGAAATTGCAACGATCGGTGACGGAGATCCGCAAGTCATGCAGCGGCCTCCCCGCTGCGTCCATGATCAGGCCGGTTGGCGTCTCAAGCTGGGTTGGGAGGACAGGTGCGAGCAGACGGTGATCAATTAATGGGATGACTTTTTTAGTCATATTGTCTATCTGGGGTTATCTTAAATATTTTACGAATAAGGAACGGGCGTATTGTTATTGCCGGTGGATGCTGCGTCGGTACTACTTTACTCACCGCAGTACGGTCTCAAATATCATGATTGTTATTTTCACACAAATTTTATTGTCTTTGGTGCAGCTTTTATGTCCCTGTCCTACCTGCGCTACCTGTACTGCGAATCGGACAGTTTGCTTTATCTCCCGCTGTGGGCAGATTAGCGCACTAAATTAATAGCCTGGATTAACAGATTACGCAGATTTCGCAGTCAACTTGATCAAATGTCACTAACGTATTACAGACGATACCACGGGTGTCAATTATTAGCTGCCGGAGTGGAAATTTGGACGTTAAAAAAGGGAGTTGAATACACTCCCTTTTTACCTCAAAACACAGACTTAGCTAAAGTGTATGGAAGCGGTCGTTTATGCGACGACCGCTATCCCGTTATTTAACTTTTCTACCTGACTTGCAGGTCAGCAAGTTATTGCCGATTTAGCTCAGTTTCGATCTGAACCAATGGTTCTTCAACCAACTTTGGTCTTGGCTTGCGTTCACGAGGAGCGCGGGGTGCGACCACAATCCTTGCTGCTGCCTCTTGCGCTGCGCGTAGTTTGGCTGGATCGGTTCCTGCTAAGGTTAAGCCAGCAGACTCTAATGCTGTTTCCAGATCGTGGACTGAAGATGCGAAGGACGGAGCGACTAACGTCGTCGACTCTGATACCGGAGCCGATGCCGAAATAACTGCAAGCGCACCTTGCACCGCCTCAACTTCTGTCACAACGACTTCAGTAGCGGCAACAAGGGCTGAATGTTCTGCCACAGGAGCGGGAATTTCAGTTGTCGGCGTTGCAGGAGCATCCAGCGCAACCGGCGAAGCGTTGATTTGTGTCTGCGCAACTTCGGCAACCGCGCTAACCTCCCCAACCTCAACAGCATTTACCAGTGCGGAACTTTCAGTAATCACCTTGAGTGGTGCAATGGCGACCTCAGAAACTGGCGCTGGTACTATGTCTGCCCTGACTGCGTGAGCTGATACAGCCGGTGAGGCTGACGCACTGGCAACTTCAGTAGCGCCAACTACGTGTTGAGGAGCATCCGGTGCTGCGATAGCTGCCGCCAACGCTGATGGTGCGTTTGATAGTTCTGATACCGCGGGTGTCGCAGGTGTCGCAGGTGTCGATTCATGTACCTCTGCCGCTACATGAGGAACCGAAGGTGGCAGCGCAGAACTGACGACTTCGGTCGTTGGTGGTGCAGCTATTTCCGCTACCTGGGCCAACGCAGGAGCAAAAGAGAAGACCGCCTCATTAGCGATAGTTGTGCGAGTTACCGCAGGCATAACTGCATGGCGGGCAGGAGCGTTTTCTGCATCGTCTGCAGTATCCGCGCCGGTCTCAAGGAAGTTTTCACTACCTTCTGCACCAGTCTCAGTGTCGTCACGGTCACGACGGTTGCGGTTACGACCGCCACGACGGCGGCGGCGGCGGGGCTCTTCGCCATCAACCGCATCGCCTTCGGCACGGACAGCGCCCGCATCCAGCGTGTCTGCGTCATTGATTTTCTCTGAGGTAACTGCCGCGACTGCTATAGTTGCTTCCGTAACCGGCGCGGTCAAGAGAATTTCTTCTTTTTTCGGTTCGCCTGTGACTTCTTTGCGCTCTTCGCGTGGTGGACGTGGCGTCCGCTCGCCTCGTTGCCGACCTTCGCTTGGCTCACGTGATTCACGTGGCTCGCGTTGTTCACGCGCTTCACGTGGCTCGCGTACCTCTTTAGGCTCACGCGGTGGGCGTGGTTGGCGTTGCGTTTTGGCTTCCGGAGCGGCAGTCGTTACGGTCTCCGCCATGACAGGCTTTTTGGCGTTGTTAGCGCTTTCTTCGCGTGCTTCAACCGGCGCGGCTTCCTCATCACGATCACGATTACGACCACCGCGATTGCGACCGCGCTGGCCACGACCATTACGATCGGTGCCGCGTTCGCGCGATGGCTTTGCTACCGTGGCTACCGGTGCGAGAGCAATTTCAGTCGATTCTGGCTTTTTAAAGAAGAACCCCATGATTTTGGCAAGCAAACCTTCACTGGCTGCTGCCACTGGGACAATAATTGGTGCAATCACAATTGGCTTGCGCTCAACGATAGGTGCAGTGTCAGGTGTAATGCCCTTAACAACGGCTTCCTGACGTGGTTTGCCTTCTTCTTTTTGGCGCTTGCTGTAACCGATGTCGGTATCGGCTTGCTCTGCCATCGCGTAGCTGGCTTGACTTTCTTCCAGGCGTGGATCGTCATGTTTCAAACGCTCCAGCTTGTAGTGCGGGGTTTCCAGATGCTTGTTCGGAATCAGGATGACGGCAACACGATGGCGGGTTTCAATCTTGAGTATCTCACCACGTTTTTCGTTTAGCAGGAAACCTGCAACATCCACCGGAGCCTGAACGTGAATCGCAGCGGAATTTTCTTTCATCGCTTCTTCCTGAATAATACGCAGGACTTGCAACGCAGATGATTCGATATCGCGGATGTGACCGGTGCCATTACAGCGTGGGCAGGTTACATGGCTGCCTTCGGATAATGACGGACGCAGACGCTGACGCGACAACTCCATCAAACCAAAACGTGAAATCTTGCCCATTTGTACACGCGCGCGATCATAGCGCAGTGCATCTTTCAGGCGTGTTTCAACTTCGCGCTGATTTTTCGAGTTCTCCATGTCAATGAAGTCGATAACAATAAGACCACCCAGATCGCGCAAGCGCAATTGGCGGGCAACTTCTTCGGCGGCTTCGCAATTGGTATTGAATGCGGTGGTTTCGATATCGCTGCCGCGGGTTGCACGGGCCGAGTTGACATCGACTGATACGAGCGCTTCGGTATGATCGATGACGATCGCGCCGCCAGATGGCAACGGAACCGTGCGCGAATACGCGGTTTCGATCTGATGTTCGATCTGAAAGCGCGAGAATAGTGGCACATCGTCATGATAACGCTTGACCCGATGGACCATGTCCGGCATCACGTGCGCCATAAATTGCTGCGCTTGCTCGTGTATTTCATCGGTGTCGATCAGGATCTCGCCGATATCCGGTTGGAAATAATCGCGAATTGCGCGGATGACTAACGAAGACTCCTGATAAATCAGGAACGCGCCGTTGCCTTGCGTGCCAGCACCTTCAATAGCGCGCCACAACTGCATCAGGTAATTCAAGTCCCATTGCAGTTCATCAACATTGCGGCCGATACCGGCGGTACGGGCAATGACTGACATGCCTGACGGCAGGTCCAGCTTGTCCATCGTTTCGCGCAGTTCCTGACGATCTTCACCTTCGACGCGACGGGATACACCACCACCGCGCGGATTGTTAGGCATCAGGACCAGATAGCGACCAGCCAGCGACACGAAAGACGTCAGCGCGGCGCCTTTATTGCCGCGTTCTTCCTTTTCGACCTGGACCATGATTTCCTGGCCTTCGCGCAATGCTTCTTTAATAGAGGCGCTGCGGACATCGACGCCTTCTTTAAAGTAGGTGCGGGCGACTTCTTTAAACGGCAAGAAGCCGTGGCGTTCTTCTCCGTAATTGACGAAGCAGGCTTCGAGCGACGGTTCGATACGGGTAATCACACCTTTGTAAATATTGGACTTGCGTTGTTCGCGTCCGGTGGTTTCGATATCGATGTCGATGAGCTTTTGCCCGTCAACAATCGCTACGCGCAATTCTTCTTGCTGCGTAGCATTAAACAACATGCGTTTCATTTTTTCACTCCTGACCCTGGGGCCATTTTTAGTGCCGCTCAATGTTGCAATTAAGCAATCATATCCACGGCGGAATACAGGGATGTACGCAAGGAAGGAGTGTTCAGGGGGAGGGAATTGCCTTGGTGTGTCAGTGCAACGATGGCGCTGAGGGCACAACGGGGCGCGAATGTAGTGATGCCGCTTGCTGAGCGGTTCCACCGCACACCGGGCCAGAGTCATACTTAGCGCAACTACGCATTAAGAGCATAAGGTCTGGGGGCGAGCGGCCTGGCGGGTTAATGAAAACCATTCGTTCAGCAAAAACTGGCGTTACGTTCACTACATCTACTAATGAGCTCGATACTAACGTCTCAAAATTTCTGAAACGTGCATCACTCTCATCAGACTTATCCTATTCATCCAAACATACTGTCCAACATCCGTGCGCGCTATCCGATGACAACAACGGTGCGACCTTGACTCGCGCAGGGGTGATGCGTACACATTTTTCCATCAAATTTGCAAATTGGCGAGGCTGGTGGAGACGCCCCTGTGTAGAATGGTCTTTTTATTCTTACACCAACAGCGGTTTGTCACTGCTGTGAAACAATTATATATTCAAAATGAAGGACTTAGCGAGATTTTCTGGCGTAAGGGCTGAGGGCCGTCGTGATGGACGGACTCAGAGCAAGGCAGTAGTGCGGACCCCAGCCGTTACTAAATATAAAACTGGCCCTCAAAGCAAGCGCATTGAGGCCGTCAAACCTATCCGGACTCCTAAAGTAATTGAGGTGGCACCGCCGCCGGAAGTGGCTCCTCAGGTGCTGCAGGTGCAATTGATAACGATTTCGGACGAAGAGGCCGGACAGCGGATCGATAATTTCCTTTTACGTATTTGTAAGGGAGTGCCCAAAAGTCATATTTATCGCGTGCTACGTTCCGGCGAGGTGCGTGTCAACAAAGGCCGTATTGATCAGTTATATCGTTTGATCGAGGGGGACATCGTGCGGGTGCCGCCGATCCGGATCGCCGAGAGAGCCGAAAAAACAGCACCGGGCGCGGAATTTAAAATATTGCTCGAAGATAATCAAATGCTTGTCATCGATAAGCCTGCCGGCGTTGCCGTGCACGGCGGTTCCGGTGTCAGCTATGGTGTCATTGAGCAACTAAGAGCTTCGCGTCCAGATGCCAAGTTTTTGGAATTGGTGCATCGACTGGACCGCGACACTTCGGGCGTTCTATTGTTAGCCAAGAAACGTTCTGCGTTAACAAATTTGCACGAGCAAATGCGCGACGGCGATACCGACAAGCGTTATCTGGTACTGGTGCATGGCGACTGGAAAAACGCCCGTCAACACGTAAAGTTGCCTTTGCATAAATATACGGCAGCAGACGGCGAGCGTCGCGTGCGAGTTCAGGAGGGTGGGCAGGCGTCGCATACGATATTCAGCTTGATTCGTCGATACGGTGATTTTGCGTTGCTGGAGGCCGAGCTGAAAACCGGGCGAACGCATCAGATTCGGGTGCATTTGGCTGCGAGTGGTTTTGCCATAGCGGGCGACGATAAATATGGTGATTTTTCGTTAAACCGCGCGTTGCAGAAAGCCGATGGCGAGCGGGTCGCTTTTAAACGTATGTTTTTACATGCCTATCAGATCACGTTCGCACACCCGGAAACGGGCAAAGCCGTCACGTTAAAAGCACCTTTGCCGCCAGAATGTGAGCGTTTTCTCAAAAGCTTGCCGCAAACGAGCGCGGCAGCAGAATTAGCGCAAGACGATTAAAATGGTAGTCTTGGGCGTGACGAGCGCGATTAGCAATCCTCAACATCAAGATCGTCCTCGACATCATTGTCAAAGAAATACTAAGGAGCTGGCAACATACTGTCAGAAATATGGCGCGAAAAAGATTCGATTTAATTGTATTTGACTGGGACGGTACGCTGATGGACAGCACCGGAACGATCGTAAAATGTATTCAATCCGCAGCAAAAGATCTTGGTTTGGTGATTCCTGATCGAAAGGCTGCTTCGCATGTAATTGGCTTGGGATTATCCGAGGCGATAAGGATGGCAATGCCGGGATTGGATGAGCATCTATACCCGCGACTGGTAGAACGTTACCGCTATCATTATCTGGCGCAGGACCAGGATTTGATCTTATTCGATGGGGTGCCAGAAATGTTGGCAGATTTGTCGCAGCAGGGTTATTTTTTAGCGGTGGCGACCGGTAAAAGTCGGGTCGGCCTAAATCGGGCGTTACATGGCACTAATTTGTTATCGCTGTTCGATGCTACCCGTTGCGCTGACGAGACTTTCTCCAAGCCACATCCGGCCATGCTACAGGAATTGACGCGCGAGTTGGGTCAGGATATGAAGCGCACAGTCATGATCGGCGACACCACGCACGATTTGCAAATGGCGATTAACGCTGGCGCGGCCTCGATTGCGGTGGATTATGGCGCACATCCGGTGAACGAGCTGACCCCATTGGAGCCGATCTTTACCGCGAGCGCGGCAATACAACTGCATGCGTGGCTTAATGATAATGCCTGACGATTGTGCGACATCACTGCAATTCTAAGTTTGCCAATATGTCATCTACCTTGATACCTGTGTGCGCTTCCTCCGATCTTATTGAGCGGGGGATGGGAGTGCGCTTTCCGGTCAAAGTCAAAGGTGTAGCGATGACCGCTTTTGTGGTGCGCTATGAGGAGAAGGTGCACGGCTATTTGAATCGTTGCGCGCATGTTCCAATTGAACTGGACTGGAATGAAGGCGATTTTTTTGAGTCTGGTGGTTTATTGTTAATGTGCGCGACGCACGGCGCGGTCTATACGCCGGATCAGGGCAAATGCGTTGGCGGACCCTGCCGTGGCGCGAGTTTACGTAAGCTCGCGGTGGAAGAAATTGAGAATCAGGTATTCTGGCGGCCTGACGACTATGCCAATGCTCCAGACTAATTACCCCGGTAAACTACCGGATTACGTGAATACGTACTAACAATTTGTAAAAGCGATATCGAGAATATGGAAACTCCGAAAAAAGAAGGTTGGGAACGAGATTTGCTGGAAAAGTTGGCGACTGCATCGTTGCGAGAGCAGCGGGCACGCCGCCGTTGGGGAATTTTCTTTAAGTTGGCGACCTTCTGCTTGATCGGTTTTGGTTTTTGGTACGCGGCGCATTATGAAAGCGCCGACACACCAACGGTGGGACGTCATACAGCGTTGGTCAAGTTAAACGGTACCATCGACTCAGACGGCAACGGCTCCGCGGATGTCCTGATCCCAGCCCTGGATAACGCGTTTGCTGCGACGGACTCTGTCGCCGTGATATTGCGGATTAATAGCCCGGGCGGCAGTCCGGTCCAGGCGGGGATTATCAATGATGAGATCGTTCGCCTGCGCAAAGAATATCCGAAGAAGCCGTTGTATGTGGTCGTAGACGAAATGTGCGCTTCAGGCGGTTATTACATCGCCGCGGCAGCCGATAAAATTTATGTCAACAAGGCTAGCATCGTCGGCTCGATAGGCGTATTAATGGACGGTTTTGGCTTTACAGGTTTAATGGAAAAATTAGGTGTTGAGCGACGGTTACTAACCGCTGGCGAAAATAAAGGCTTCCTTGATCCATTTAGTCCGATGAGCGAAGCGCAAAAAGGTTTTGCCAAAGTCATGCTGGCCGATATTCATCAACAATTTATTGATGTCGTACGTAAGGGTCGCGGCGCGCGTTTAAAAGAAACGCCGGAGACGTTCTCAGGTTTATTCTGGATCGGCAGCAAAGCCATTGATATGGGCCTGGCAGACGGTTACGGAACAGTCGAAAGCGTCTCTCGCGATATCGTAAAAGCGGAAGATGTGGTTGATTACACTAAGAGCGAAGGCTTGCCAGAGCGCGTTCTCAAGAAGTTTGGCGTGGCAGTTGGCGCTGGAGTAGTTGGGTCGATGATGAGTAGTCAGAAGCCATCATTACGATAACCTCATGTGAATTTTTCGAAGCGTTTTTCGATGACCAGGTTGATATTATATAAATAATTACTCAAATAATCAGGCAGAGAAAGACGGCTTATAAATAAGTTGTCTTGCACTTTCATGATCATGGCGTATAGTGAAGATACGTTAAGAATAATTATTTGAGGAGGCGAATATAGAAACCACACTATCGGTAGCCATTCAACAGTAATTTGACGGTACTAAAATTGAATACTCTAGAGCGATACACCCCTTGCACTAGAATGACGATTGAACGCCGAACCCACACTGCATTTTAGATGCGGCCCCGAAAAGTTTTCGACTTTTCAAGAATATGTCTTTCGAGACACGCAATATCGGCGACAGCGCAATACTGTCGCCGTTTTGCATTTTGGGGCGCTTTTATTTTTTTAGTTCAATCCGCTACATAGCGCTGCCTACCAGATTCATAACTGCACTGAAAACAGTTTGCAGGTTCCTGACAATGTCTTTACACAGCTTTAGAAAATGCGGCGGCTATAAACGCTGCTATGAGTTGGCTGATAATGTGATTTAAAATATTTTGGACGATCGCTCGGATTCGTCGCGCGATTGATAGCGCGGATTGATAGTTCGAAGGTACGATTATTCTGCAAGTATCAAAAACACCGTTGGCTTTTTATGAAAGTCGGGACCTTTGTTTGAGTTCAGTGCAGCCTTCCAGCGGGCAGCCGTCTGCGTTTTTATGGTCTCGGTCGGCAATGTAAGATCCGTCGAAACGCAAATGAGTGTGTTCGGTTGGCAGTGCGCGCTGAGCGCCTCCAGCATGGCGCCGTTGCGGTAAGGTGTTTCTATAAAAAGCTGCGTTTGTTTCTCTTGTCGGGAGCGCAGTTCCAGCGCTTTAATGCGCTTGATTCGCTGTTCAGCATCGATGGGTAAATAGCCATTGAAAGCAAAACTCTGCCCGTTCAAACCGCTACTCATCACGGCTAGCAATAATGACGACGGGCCGACGAGTGGCCGCACCCTAATGCCGTTCTCATGCGCCAGGCGGACCAGATTTGCCCCCGGGTCCGCCACTGCGGGAACGCCCGCTTCAGAAACCAGACCTCCATCCTCACCGGCCAGCAGGGGTGCCAATAATGCGGGCAGGGACGTGATCGGCGTATTGACATTCAGTTCGGCGATATTAATTGTTTGCAGCGCTTGCGTGAGGGGATGCGAGGCGTTTATTAACTTTAAAAATGCACGCGCCGTTTTCGCATTTTCTGCGACGAAGTAGCCGAGTTTCGCCGTAATGGCCTGAACTTCCATCGGGATAACCGACGCCAGCGGGTCGACATTATCGGCGTCGCTCTGTCCAAGGGTATTGGGAATTAAATACAGGATACCTGCCATGCTAGCCTTTGTTTATTAAGTGTATGTTTGAATGGGCGTCGAATGATTTCAAATGGAATTACATTATTACGCTGAACCTACGTGTGGAAAAAACCGACCCCGGCACGGCGGAGCATGCCGGTAAGCGCTATGAGCGGTAATCCGGTCAGCGCAGTAGGATCGGTGCTTTCGATTTTTTCGAGGATAGCAATGCCGAGTCCCTCATTTTTGGCGCTTCCGGCGCAATCGTAAGGCTGCTCCAGACGCAGGTAAGCGTCTAACTCAGCGTCCGGTAAGTCTCGAAAAGTGACAAAGGTTTGTATGTTTTCAAGTTGAACGGTTGGGGCTGCCAAAGGTGAGCGAGCGTCCAGTAGGCATAGTGCAGAGTGAAAAACCACGCGCCGACCGCGCATTTTCTGTAATTGCAGCAAGGCATTGCGGTGGTTGCCCGGTTTTCCGATCTGCGCGCCGTCGAGTGTGGCGACCTGATCCGATGCGATAATCAGGGCACCTGGCGCAATCAATGCCACCGCAACCGCTTTTTCTTGCGCTAATCGCAGGGCGGTCGCTTCGGGTGCTTCGCCCGTAAATGCAGTTTCGTCGATATTTGGCACAATGACATCAAACGGGAGTCGCAAACGGGTTAATAATTCCTTACGATAGATGGAGCTGGAACCAAGAACCAGGCGGGGAGTCAGTACGGGGGAGGGTGTCAAGGCGGGTTCGGTATAGGAAAATGATGACTGTATGATCGGTGAAGGTGGAAACGATTGCAAAGAGGTCATGGGACGAAAATTGCGAAAATTAACGCTTTTTTGTGTGATTGCCCAACAAAAGCGCGCTAACACTTTGACTGATAAAGGGAAAGGCTGTTATTATCGCAGGTTTTCAGGGTTCGGCTTGGCCTATGAGTGCTTTTGTTATCGACGCGTTTGAGTTTTCCCGCCTGAAAGAACGTCGTGAAGGTGCGATGCCTGTAACAGACCTGACGCGACTGGCAGAAGAGTTGGCCGACCCCTCGGGTACGCTAAGTTGGGTGTTGATTGGTGGTGCAAACCACGTTGCTCACCCGCAATTGACATTGACCGTCTCCGGCACGCTGCAAATTATTTGTCAACGCTGTATGACCCCATTTGCTTTTGATGTCGACTCAGAGTCGACGTTAATTTTGGCAAAAGACGAGGCAAGCGCAGACGAAATTGACGCTTTGCTGGATGATGATCAGGTGGATGTCATTATCGGATCTAAAGCACTGGATATTATTCAGTTGGTGGAGGATGAGGCATTGCTGGCTATGCCGCTGTCGCCTAAACATACCGAATGTCCGGACACTTCTGCCCTCGAAGCCTTAAAGCGCGGAAAAAAAGAGTCGCCTTTTGCGATGTTAAAGAATTTAAAGTAGTTTAGTTGTATTAAGTTGTGGTTCCAGATTGCGGTAACGTTGTTGCGCTTAGTGTCACAGTTGTGATGTTGCGTAGTACCGAACGTGACGAAGTGGGGCATTAAGTGTAGCAATGAGTAAGAGTAAGGGAGTCCGCGCCCGAACGCGGCAGGAATTTCTGGATTTCCTATAGTAAGTCCAGTTATGTTAAAATTTTAGATCTTAGATTCAGGAGTTATCATGGCTGTTCAGCAAAATAAAAAGACCCCATCCAAGCGTGGCATGCACCGCGCTCACGATTTTTTAGTAGCACCTCCACTGGCAATCGAGCCAACTACAGGTGAGACACATCTGCGTCACCATATCAGCCCAAATGGCTTTTATCGTGGCCGTAAAGTTTTGAAGACTAAGAACGACGAGTAATTCTCGTTGTTTTGAGTATAAAAGCGGCATCATTGGGGTTCTCAGTGGTGCCGCTTTTCTTTTTGTAATTAGAAATTGTGAGAGGCGGTTTCGAGGAGACTGTCGGATTAAAGGGGGGCGAAGCGAAAAATGATCTGGACGAGGGCAGCTTTTGTCAGGTTCGACGGCGCAAAAGCTGGCTATTGGTAAAGAAGCCGGTAAAATTTGGACCGTCCAGATCATTTTGCAGTCGATTACCCTTAAGTCCGACAGTTTCCTTGCCAAATCTGCCCCATAATGTCGGATGGAAATGGCAATGAATCAAAATAATGACAATTAAAATCTCTATCGATTGCATGGGTGGTGATCATGGCCCGTCGGTTACGGTGCCTGCCGCCATTGCGTTTGCCAATCGCGAACCGGAGTGTGAATTAGTACTGGTCGGTTTGGAGGAGCAAATTCGGGCCGAACTTAAAAAGTATAAAGCCCAGTCGCACTCGCGCCTATCGGTTGTGCACGCAGAAGAAGTGATAACGATGGATGACTCTGTCGAAACCGCGTTGCGCCGCAAAAAGAAATCTTCCATGCGTATCGCGCTGGAACTAATCAAAGAAGAAAAGGTACGCGCGTGCGTGTCCGCCGGTAACACCGGCGCGCTAATGGCGGTTTCGCGTTATTTGCTCAAGACTATTCCGGGCGTTGATCGCCCGGCGATCTGTACGATCCTGCCTAATCAAAAAGATGGACCTACGTATATGCTCGACCTCGGCGCCAATGTCGACTGCGAGCCGCAACATTTACACCAATTTGCATTGATGGGCTCAGCGCTGGTCTCCGCGATGGAAGGCAAGTCCAAGCCCACGGTCGGATTGCTGAATGTCGGCGAAGAAGATATCAAAGGCAACGAAATGGTCAAGCAAACCGCAGCGTTATTGCGTGCCGATCATGAAAAAGGTCTTATTAATTTTTACGGGAATGTCGAAGGCAATGATATTTTTGAAGGAACGACCGATATCGTCGTTTGTGACGGATTTGTCGGTAACGTAACTTTGAAGGCTTCCGAGGGTCTTGGGCGGTTGGTTAAAAGTGTGCTGACGACAGAATTTAAAAGCAGTATCCTTAACATGCTCGGAGCCTTAATTGCCCGCAGCGCGATTAAGGCAATTTCACGCCGCCTCAACCCATCGCGCTACAATGGCGCAAGCTTATTGGGTTTACGTGGACTGGTGTTCAAAAGCCACGGTAGTGCGGATGCATATGGTTATGAATGGGCAATCCAGCGTGCGTTCGATGCCGCCAAGTATGATGTGCTATCGCGCATTACGACGACCATTGCCGCGTTAATGCCGCCGCCGGAACCAATCCCCACCAGGCTGGAAGGCACCGCAAGTCCGACAGGTCCAGGTCTCAATATTGATTCATCCCAAATTGCGTCACCCCAACAGAAAACAGCATGACTATTTATAGCAAAATCGTGGGCACTGGCAGTTATCTGCCACCAAAACGTGTGACGAACCAGGACCTCGCAATCCAACTCGGCAGCAAGGGTATAGAGACTTCCGACGAGTGGATATTTTCGCGTAGCGGTATCTCCGCGCGTCATTACGCCGAGCCGGATGTGCAGTCCAGCGATCTTGCCGTTGCAGCCTCAAAACATGCATTGGAAATGGCGGGCATGCAGCCCAACGACATTGACCTGATTATCGTGGCTACGTCGACCCCCGATTATCTGGGCGGCTTTCCTAGCACTGCATGCGTGGTCCAGGAAAAGCTGGGTATTACCACAGGCGGCGCGGCGTTTGACGTTCAGGCAGTATGCAGTGGCTTTGTTTATGGCGTGTCGATCGCGGATGCGTTTATTAAAGCAGGCACGCACAAAAATGTGCTGGTTATCGGTACTGAAGTGTTTTCGCGGATACTGAATTTTGAAGATCGGACGACTTGTGTGTTGTTTGGTGATGGCGCGGGCGCTGTTGTTATGACCGCCTCGGAACAACCGGGCGTTCTGGCGACCAAGCTCCACGCTGATGGTCGTTACAAGCATATCCTGTGCGTTCCCGGTAGTCTCACTGGCGGCGCAGTTGATGGCAGCGCTTTCTTGTACATGGACGGACCTGCAGTGTTTAAGCTGGCGGTGTCGGTGCTTGAAAAAGTAGCGACTGAAGCATTGGCTATTGCAGGCGTTTCTGCGGCAGAAGTCGACTGGCTGATTCCGCATCAAGCTAACATCCGCATTATGCAAAGTACTGCCCGCAAACTCGGCTTGCCGCCAGAGCGGATGGTTGTAACAGTTGATCAGCATGGGAACACCTCGGCCGCATCGATCCCGTTGGCCTTGGATAAATCGGTGCGTGACGGTCGCGTTAAGCCTGGTCAGACTATATTGATGGAAGCCGTCGGCGGTGGCTTTTCATGGGGTGCTATCGTGGCACGGATGTAACCCGGATATAACGCGAATGTAATGTGGATAAAAATCGAATATGATCAGCGCAATCCTGAAGATGTGATATGGGCTGCGGATTGCAGCGGCGAATACTGCCAGGTGCGACCGATAGAACTAGCTGATCCATCTGACGTTTTATCTGATTGTGCTTCCGTACACGCAATTAATTTATTAATTTTTACTAGAACGTATGATTAAATTTGCTTTTGTTTTTCCCGGTCAAGGCTCGCAAGCGGTCGGTATGTTAAGTGGCTTTGCCGACAATTCGATTGTGCGTGACACCGTCAACGAAGCTTCAGAAGCGTTGCAGTTTAATCTTGGCAAGTTGATCGCCGAAGGGCCAAAGGAAGATCTTGACCTCACCACCAACACACAGCCGGTGATGCTTACGGCCGCTGTGGCGTTTTACCGTGCGTGGATTGCCGCCGGAGGCAAAGCGCCGCCTCTGGTGGCCGGACATAGCCTAGGTGAATATTCGGCGCTGGTCGCCGCTGGTGTGATTAGTTTTAAAGACGCGGTGCCATTGGTTCGCTTTCGCGCTATGGCGATGCAGGAAGCCGTGCCGGTCGGACAGGGCGGTATGGCAGCGATTCTCGGTTTGTCGGATGACGATGTACGCGCAATCTGCATTGAGGCTGCGCAGGGCGAAGTCGTCGAGGCAGTAAACTTTAATGCGCCTGCGCAGGTAGTCATTGCGGGTCACAAGGCGGCGGTAGAGCGTGCTTGCGAGGGGGCGAAGGCAAAAGGTGCTAAACGTGCCTTGTCATTACCCGTTTCGGCACCATTTCATTCATCATTGCTGGTGCCCGCATCGAATCGATTGCGCGAGTACATGCAAGACTTGATTTTTTCTGCGCCACAGATCACCTTGATTAATAACGTCGACGTTGCATGTCCGGTCGATGCAGCGTCAATTAAAGACGCCTTGGTGCGGCAAGCGGCAAGTCCTGTGCGCTGGGTGGAAACGATTCAAAAAATGCACGCTCAGGGAATAACTCAAATCGTTGAGTGTGGGCCGGGCAAGGTTCTGGCTGGCCTGACAAAGCGAATTAACCCGGAGATGACAGGGGAATCCATTTTTGATCAAGCCTCTATGGAAAAAGTGCTGGCTTTACTTAATTAAGGCGCAATAATTGTTCGAATGAATATAGAATTCGTATCTAAATAAGCGTCATACACATTCATGATTAATATGCAAAACTCGGATACAAAAAATTTACAAGGTCAGGTAGCGCTTGTTACAGGTGCCTCGCGTGGTATTGGACGCGCCATCGCCATTGAGTTAGCGCGCCGTGGCGCGACGGTAGTAGGTACGGCGACTTCGGAAGCGGGTGCAACGGCTATTACCGCGTATCTGAACAGCGACGAACTTGGCGGTGGTAAGGGCGTTGTCTTGAATGTTAATGATGCACCTGCGTGTGCAGCTGTCGTCGATATGGTGCAAAAAGAATTCGGCTCGCTGGCGATCCTGGTGAACAATGCAGGCATTACGCATGATCAGCTGGCCATGCGGATGAAGGACGAAGAGTGGGATGCTGTCATTCTCACAAATCTGACCGCAGTGGCTCGTTTATCGCGCGCAGTATTGCGCGGAATGATGAAGGCCAAGCATGGTCGCATCATTAATATTACATCGGTGGTGGGATCGACCGGAAATCCTGGCCAAATGAATTACGCAGCGGCTAAAGCCGGCGTGACTGGGATGAGCCGTGCGTTAGCCCGTGAAATTGGCAGTCGCAATATTACCGTTAACTGCGTAGCACCCGGTTTCATCGATACCGATATGACCAAAGCGCTGAGTGAGCAGCAAACGGCAGGATTGTTGCAGCAAATTCCGTTGGGTCGTCTCGGCGCGGCAGAAGATATTGCTGCGGCGGTGAGTTTTCTTGCATCAGCCCAGGCTGGCTACATTACAGGCACCACCCTGCATGTTAATGGCGGCATGTATTGTAATTAATGCCTAATTAACGCCTAATTTTTGCGAAATTGATGCACAACGATGGCGTTATTGAGGCGCAATGTATGCAATAAAGACCGCCTGGGGTAAAAAACGGATTCGTCTGTCCTGGATTTAGCGCAATGTAGACATATTCGAGGGAATGGCTAGGATTCATGCAAGAGATTTTAGCCACGCACTGATCTGTTAAGTTACCAAGTAGTAAATTTAAGACCTTTTGGCAGTAGTTGGTTATTTCTTAACCGCCGATACTAAAAGTAAATTTTATGTGCGCATATCTGCTAAAATGCGCGCACTTTATGTAACCTAATAACTGGAGGCATCACATGTCTGATATCGAACAACGTGTAAAGAAAATCGTCGCTGAACAATTGGGCGTCGCAGAAGCTGACATCAAACTGGAATCGTCGTTTGTAGATGATTTAGGCGCGGATTCACTTGATACCGTAGAATTGGTCATGGCATTAGAAGACGAGTTCGAAATGGAAATCCCTGACGAACAAGCCGAAAAAATTACTACTGTGCAACAGGCTATTGACTATGCCAAGGCGTATGTCAAAGCGACATAAGCCAGTTTTGAACGCATCCAGGAGAATCGTTTGAGTCGCTCACGTGAACGTCGTGTTGTGATAACTGGCCTGGGTTGCATTTCACCGGTCGGCAATACTATTGCCGACGCATGGGATGCAGTCACGACAGGTAAATCAGGTATTGCAACCATTACCAAGTTTGATGCCTCTGCTTTTTCTACGCATTTTGCGGGAGAAGTTAAGGGCTTTAATGTTGAGGACTATATGCCCGCTAAAGATGCGCGGCATATGGACACCTTTATCCACTATGGGATGGCAGCAGGTATTCAGGCGATGCAGGACAGTGGCCTGGAAGTCACTGAAGAAAACGCCGAGCGTATCGGCGTCATCATTGGTTCTGGCATCGGTGGGCTCCCGCTGATTGAGGACACCCATGCAGAGTTGACCAATCGGGGCCCGCGCCGCATTAGTCCTTTCTTCATTCCGGCGTCAATTATTAATATGATTTCCGGTAATCTGTCGATCAAATATGGTCTTAAGGGACCCAATCTGGCGATAGTCACTGCCTGTACTACCGGATTGCACTGCATCGGACAAGCTGGACGGATGATTCAGTACGGCGACGCCGATGTGATGATTGCTGGCGGTTCAGAGGCCAGTATTTCCCCACTTGGGCTGGGTGGCTTTGCGTCAGCAAGAGCGCTCTCGTCACGTAATGATGATCCTTCGACTGCCTCCCGTCCGTGGGATAGGGATCGCGACGGCTTCGTTTTAGGTGAGGGCGCAGGCGTGTTGGTACTTGAAGAACGCGAGCATGCAATTGCCCGTGGTGCTACGATTTATGCGGAACTGCTCGGTTTTGGGATGAGTGGCGACGCGTATCACATCACCGCGCCTAATCTGGATGGCCCACGTCGGTGTGTGGCCTCAGCCCTGCGCGACGCGGGTGTCAACGGTGATCAGGTCCAGTATCTGAATGCGCATGGCACGTCGACCCCTTTAGGTGACCAAAATGAAACGAATGCCATTAAAGCTGCGTTTGGTGATCATGCTTATAAGTTAGTGGTTAACTCGACCAAGTCGATGACCGGTCATTTATTAGGTGGTGCTGGCGGTCTGGAATCGGTATTTACGGTTTTGGCTTTGCATAATCAGGTCTCTCCGCCGACTATCAATATTTTTAATCAGGATCCTGAGTGCGATCTTGATTTCTGCGCCAATACAGCGCGGGACATGAAGATTGATATAGCGGTAAAAAACTCGTTCGGCTTCGGTGGCACCAACGGTACGTTAGTTTTTGGTAAAGCTTAAGCAGCGCCATAATGTCTCAATCGGACGTCTGACGACGTTTGATTGAGGATTAATGCATAATCCCCCGCTCGGCGTCCCGCCATATCACCCTAAAATGTCGATTGCAATGTCGGCTCTGGTTCTTCCGTCCAAAATTTTATTTGCTATGGTTTCCGTGTTGTCTTTGAACGGAGCACTCATTAGTATTTTTGTCAGTTTTGGAGGAATCGGTCGCCTTGACACTGTAATTGGCTTTGCGCTCGGAATGACTGGATTGCTGGCGAGCGTAGCAGGATGGCTGTGTTATATAAAATCCAGACAGACAGTGCATATTTTTGTAACTGGCGAAGGCCAATTCAAGATTGGTGAAATTTTGCCGTACACCAACGTGGCTAATCGCGTTCCGCAGCCGGTTGTGGTGCAATTATCGCGCGGGTCCACGCTTTGGACTGATTTACTGTTATTGCGCTTTCAGCATATCGATGGGCGGATCAAGTCTGTGGTTATACTACCTGATTGTGCTTCCAAACAGGTGTTCGGAGCGTTGTCCGTAGCGTGTCGCTGGTCAGCCAGTCGCGGTCATGCAAACGGTCAAAAAGAAAGTAAGATATGAGCAGCCACCGGGTTGAACTTATTGAATTGCACTGGGTCCATGCTTCGGTCATGCGCGCATGTTGCAAAAGTAAATGCAAAAGGAACGGCGATTGACGACAGAACGCGAAATTGATCAACTGCTTGTTGAACGCGTGCAACGTGGCGACAAAAAGGCGTTCGAGCTACTGGTAATTAAATACCAACGCAAGCTGATGCGTCTTGTGTCGCGCCTCGTACGCGATCAGGCAGAAGCCGAGGATGTTGTGCAAGAAGCGTTTATTAAAGCTTATCGTGCACTTCCTCAGTTTAGGGGTGACTCGGCGTTTTATACTTGGTTATATAGAATCGGTATCAACACCGCCAAGAACTATTTGGTGACGCAGGGACGTCGGGCGCCGACCTCAACGGAATCAAATTCTGAAGATGCAGAAACTTTTGACGACGGAGAGCAACTAAGAGATATAAACACTCCTGAATCGTTGTTAGCGACCAAACAAATTGCTCAGACGGTGAATGTTGCGATGGAAGCATTGCCCGAGGAACTGCGGACAGCGATCACCTTGCGCGAAATCGAAGGATTGAGTTATGACGAAATTGCTGAAGCCATGGGCTGCCCGATAGGGACAGTACGCAGCAGAATATTTAGAGCAAGAGAAGCTATCGCAGAAAAGTTGCGACCGTTGTTGGGTACAGCGATCGACAAACGTTGGTAAAAAGCGAATTAGCGGTTTTCGGGAACGAAGGGGTTGGCCAGGTTTTAACTAGGTGACTTATGAATACCAAAGAATTACACCAAGAGCAAATTTCTGCCTTGGCTGATGGTGAGTTATCCAGTGCTTTTATGGATATGGCATTGGTATCGTTACGTCAAAACGAAAGTCGTACTACATGGGATGTCTATCACCAGATCGGTGATATTCTGCGCTCGGACGACATGGCGATTACATTAAGCCCGGACTTTACTTCGCGCATGTTTGACCGCCTTAACGCCGAGCCTCCGATGATTGTGGCACCAATGCCGGGTGCGCCGGTTGTAGAGGAGCACATTGTTAATGCTGGCTTTGCTGCAACCGGCACCCGCTCGTTAAGGCGTTTTGCTCTGCCGGGTATGGCGGCCGCGGCCGCGGTGGCGGCGGTAGCTTTTATAACCATTCCGCACATGATGAATGACAATAGTCAATCCCTTACACCTGCGATGCTTTCTGCAGTGCAAATGACACTGGCCCCCTCATCGAATATTAATGTCGGCTTTGGAACTCAAACGGTTGCCGTAGCCTTAGCTGATAACGAAGTTTTACGTGATCCGCGTATTGATGAATATCTCTCTGCACACCAGCGGTTTTCCCCATCGCTTTATAACACTACGCAATACGCTCGCTCAGCTACCTTTGCCCTTGATGCTAATAATTAATATGCGGCAGACTAAGGTTTTGTTCCGGTTCCTCGTTGTGGTGTCGGCGTTTCTGGCTCTTTCCGCGCAAGCGGAAGGATTAGCCGTAGAAAAGGTGGAAGGCAACCGTGAGGCGCAGACTCTTTTAAAAAGGATTCAGTCCGCAGCGCAAAAGCTTAATTATTCTGGTACTTTTGTCTATCAACAGGCAAACCAGATGCGTACCTCCCGTATCACGCACTTGTTGGAGGGACATAATGAAATTGAAAAATTGGAGGTGCTGGATGGAAAGCAACGTGAGTACATCAGGCATAACGAAGACGTCACCTGCTTCATTCCGGAAACAAAAACATTACTGGTAGAAAAACGGGTCACGCAAGATGTATTCCCCGCTATTTTGGCCTCCATTCCAAGCGATCTGACCGCGTACTACAATGTAAAACTGGGTGAGGTCGGGCGCGTTGCAGGACACGATTGTCAGGCGGTACTGCTGGAACCAAAAGATAAGATGCGTTACGGCTATAAGCTGTGGGCAGAAAAAAAATCCGGGTTACTACTGCGCGCCCAGACTCTTAACACCCAAAACGAGATTGTTGAGCAAATCTCATTTACTGAAATTACCATCGGGAATATTTCAGCGGGACGCATCAAATCCAGCTTCGGCAATACGAGTAGCTGGCATGTAGAGCATACTGCGATGAGTCCGGCAAATCTCAATGAGTGGTCGGTCTCTGGAATGCCACCGGGGTTCAAGAAGATTCGTGAATTAAAGCGTATAGTATCTGATGCGCTGGCGCCAAATGCGGGCGGTCCGCCTAATCGTCGCGAAGTGTCGCAAATCGTTTTCTCTGATGGATTAGCCGCCATTTCCGTCTTCATTGAACCCGGTACCCTAAGTCGGACAGAGGGGGCGATGCAGCAAGGTGCTTTAAATATTGTTGGAAAACGTCAAGGTGATTTTTGGCTTACGATTGTCGGCGAAGTGCCTGCCGTAGCAATCCGCCAGGTTGCCAATTCTATCGAACTTAAAAATAAATGAGACGCATATACCTTATGAAAATGCTCCGCACCGCTCGTCACGTTTTATCTGCACTTGTATTCAGTGCTACCGCGTCGCTTGTCGTTCCCGTCATATTTAATGTGATGCCTGCGGCGGTCGCTGCATCGGTGGCGGGACTGCCTGATTTTACTGAAATCGTGGAAAAAGCCGGTCCTGCTGTCGTCAATATTCGGACTACCCAGTTAGCCAAAGCGGAGGTCGCGGTGGGCCAGCCGAACGACGAAGAGATGCAAGAGTTTTTGCGACGCTTCTTTGGCGTGCCTCAAAATGGCGCTAAGCCGCCAGCGCTAGTGCCCAAGGGAGCAAAGCCAGGCGGCAAGACGCAACCTGAAGAAGTGCCGCGTGGCGTAGGGTCGGGTTTTATTATTTCTGCTGACGGTTACATTATGACGAATGCCCACGTCGTTGATGGCGCCAGCGAAGTGTATGTAAAGCTCACCGACAAGCGTGAATTCAAAGCAAAGGTAATTGGTGCGGATAGCCGTACTGATGTGGCTTTGCTAAAAATCGAAGGCACAAATTTACCACGCCTGACGATGGGTGACTCAGACAAAATCAAGGCTGGCGAATGGGTCCTGGCAATTGGGTCTCCCTTTGATCTTGAGAATACCGTCACCTCCGGCATTATTTCTGCGAAAGCACGAGACACGGGCGACTACCTGCCGCTCATTCAAACCGACGTGGCGGTAAACCCAGGTAACTCCGGCGGGCCGTTAATCAATATGCGCGGGGAGGTTGTCGGCATCAACTCTCAAATTTATAGCCGCTCAGGTGGATTTATGGGGATTTCTTTCGCTGTGCCTATCGACGAGGCGATGCGGGTGTCCGAGCAGCTCAAAGCAACCGGCCGGGTAACGCGGGGTCGTATCGGTGTACAAATTGGCGAGGTCACCAAAGACGTGGCTGAGTCGTTGGGATTGCCGAAAGCGCAGGGAGCGCAAGTCGAACGTGTCGAGGCCGATGGCCCAGCCGCTAAGGCTGGAGTGCAAGCAGGGGATATCATCCTTAAATTTAATGGCGCGGTCATCGAGAAGGCAAACGATCTCCCACGCATAGTCGGTAACATTAAGCCGGGAACGCGCGGCGTCCTGACCGTTTGGCGCAAAGGTGCCAGTCGCGATATTTCGATGACGATCACTGAAATGAAGGCGGATAAGCCTGAAAAAGCGGACGAGGTTCCTAATAGCAGCGCAGAGCCTGCCAAGGCAGCCCCGGTCGCGAACGCGTTGGGTCTCGTTGTCAGCGACTTGCCTGCAGATAAAAAGAAAGAAGTGCAAGGGAATTCTGGTGTGCTGGTGGCATCGGTTGAAGGCAGCGCTGCGCGGGCCGGGTTACAAGTGGGCGATGTCATTCAACAGTTGAACAATACTGACGTGAAGGACGCCAAGCAATTCAATGCAATGGTTGCAAAACTGGACTCAAAGAAAATGGCTGCCATATTGGTCCGTCGCGGCGAGTCCTCGCAGTTTGTCACTTTACGTCCAAGTAATTAATTAGGTGACGTTGCCGGCACCTTGCAAATAAACCGAGGGTAGCCAAGGGGGATCGGCAGTGACCGGTAAAGGACTTGAACAGGCGGAAAGCCAGGTAGTCAAGCAGAGAGAACATGGGGCATTAAGTTAGGTTTTAATGCCATATCCTTGGCAAAATCTGTTGTCATGAAAGCTGCAGGCCTCCTGGTTTGCAGCTTTTTACTTTGTATGAATTTTGTAGCGCTAATTCTTAACCGTCGCGCATCTTTTTATGGATTCCGCCGTCCTCGGTAAACAAAAGGACGAGGTTTTAAGGGTTGTTATGGCAAAAATCGCATTTACGCTGTATGGGCGATCTTATTGTCATTTATGCGACGATATGCTCCAGGCCTTGATAGCGCTGTGTGCGGAGCAAGAGATGCTGGAGGGTCGAAATCTTGACGTCGACGCCGACTATGCCATTGAGCAAATCGACGTCGATAGCGATCCCGAACTGGTCGCTCTTTACGATGAACTGGTGCCGGTACTGCTGGGCTCCAGAATGGGGCAGGTACCCGTCCGGCTGTGTCACTACTTTTTGGATAAACAAAAGGTCAATGCGTATCTGAAGGCTTAGCCACCTCGTGCGGTAACTTGTTTTATTGATATTGTTCCGGCGTTGGGCGGAAGAATCCTTATCAGTTTTTTGCGCGCGACGCTTTTTTGTTTTGCCTCTATGGAGATTTGAACCATTCCAAGAGAAGAGGAGCGTATCCCATACGGAGCGCCCAAATGACGTGTTTCTTAGCCTATCTGTCGTCCAGAACCCTCACACCGGTGATTTGTCGGTTTTTCACCCTTGAAATCCGGTAAAATGGCGCGATTGAATAACCTGCCATAAAAGGTGCTCGCCTGGGCGACAAATGCCCGGTTCGGAGCGCCTTTTTTGTAATCGCATTGCGTCGACGAACATTAATGAACAACATCCGTAATTTTTCCATCATTGCTCACATTGACCACGGTAAATCTACTCTGGCAGATCGCATCATTCAGTTTTGTGGCGGTTTGTCTGACCGTGAAATGGGCGCACAAGTACTCGATTCAATGGATATCGAGCGCGAGCGCGGTATCACCATCAAAGCACAGACGGCGGCATTGTCGTACAAAGCGCTGGATGGGCAGATTTATAATCTAAATCTGATCGATACCCCTGGACATGTGGACTTTAGTTATGAAGTCAGCCGTTCCCTGTCCGCCTGTGAAGGCGCGTTATTGGTGGTTGATGCATCCCAAGGCGTTGAAGCGCAAACTGTAGCCAATTGCTACACTGCTCTTGATCTCGGACTCGAGGTCGTCCCTGTTCTCAACAAAATTGACCTGCCATCTGCAGATCCCGAGAACGCCAAGTCAGAAATTGAAGATGTCATCGGCATTGATGCATCCGATGCTGTGCAGTGTTCGGCCAAGACAGGTTTAGGCGTACGCGAGATTTTAGAAACCATCATTGTTAAAGTACCGGCCCCGAAGGGCAACACTGACGCGCCTTTGCAAGCGCTTATCGTTGACTCATGGTTTGATAATTATGTGGGCGTCGTGATGCTGGTACGTATCGTCAACGGTACATTGCGTCCTAAAGATAAAATTCAGTTAATGGCGGCAGGGTCGCAGCATTTGACCGAAAGCATCGGCGTATTTACGCCAAAAATGCAGGTACGCGAGACCTTGTCCGCAGGTCAGGTGGGCTTCATCATCGCGGGCATTAAAGAGCTGAAGGCTGCCAAGGTGGGCGACACGGTAACGTTGGCAAACAATCTAGCCGCGTCCGCACTACCCGGTTTTAAGGAGGTTCAGCCGCAGGTGTTCGCCGGATTATTCCCGGTTGAGTCGAATCAGTACGACGCTTTGCGCGACTCGCTGGAAAAACTTAAACTCAATGACGCGGCGTTACAATACGAGCCTGAAGTGTCGCAAGCTTTAGGTTTTGGATTCCGTTGCGGTTTTCTGGGCTTGCTGCACATGGAGATCGTGCAAGAGCGCCTGGAGCGCGAGTTCGATATGGATTTGATCACCACCGCACCGACAGTTATTTATGAAGTCGTGCTGCGCGATGGCTCTATCCTGATGGTTGATAATCCATCAAAAATGCCAGAGCCTAGCAAGATCGAAGAAGTGCGTGAGCCGATTGTTACCGTTAATTTATACATGCCGCAAGAGTACGTCGGGTCGGTTATCACCTTATGCACTGTGAAGCGCGGCGTACAAAAAGACATGCATTACCATGGCAAACAAGTGAAGTTGATTTACGAAATGCCCATGGCCGAAATCGTTCTGGATTTTTTCGATCGCTTGAAATCGACTTCGCGTGGATATGCTTCGATGGACTACGAGTTCAAAGAATACCGCTCTGCCGATGTAGTGAAAGTCGACATGCTGATTAATAGCGAGAAGGTCGACGCGTTGGCGATTATCGTGCATCGCTCCAACAGCAATCATCGCGGTCGCGCGGTAGCCGCCAAGATGCGTGAGTTAATTCCGCGTCAGATGTTTGATGTTGCGATTCAGGCTGCGATCGGTGTCAATATTATTTCGCGTGAAAACGTTAAGGCGTTGCGTAAAAACGTGCTGGCAAAATGTTACGGTGGCGATATTAGCCGTAAGCGTAAATTGTTGGAAAAGCAAAAGGCAGGAAAAAAACGCATGAAGCAGGTCGGCTCGGTGGAAATTCCACAAGAAGCTTTCCTTGCAATTTTACAAGTGGATGACAAATGACATTGCAATCGATTTTAGGTAATTTCGCATTAATTCTTTTTGTGCTGATGGTATTAACAGGGATTATTTGGTTTTTGGATCGTTTTTATTTGCGCGTTCAACGGCGCGCCAAAGCAGATGCTGCACTGGCTGCGTTTGATGCACGTAATGTTAAGTTGCGCGCCGAAGGCATCAAGTTAGAAAGCAGTGGGCGTGCTGAACTAGAGGCGAACTTGCTGCGTCAGCCAACCTGGGTAGAGTATTCAGGCAGTTTTTTCCCTGTTATCGCGATGGTGTTTTTCTTGCGCTCGTTTCTGTATGAGCCGTTTAAAATTCCGTCCAGTTCGATGGTGCCCACACTATTAGTGGGTGATTTGATTTTGGTGAATAAATTTACCTATGGCATTCGTTTGCCAATACTTAATAAAAAGATCATTGATATAAATTCTCCACAACGTGGTGACGTCATGGTTTTCAAGTATCCTAAGGATTTGTCGCTGGATTACATCAAACGCGTGGTTGGCGTTCCAGGTGATAAAATAGTGTATAGAAACAAGCGCTTATCCATTAATGGGACCGCGCTTACCTATACAGCACTACCAGATTACCTTAATGATGACAGCCTGAACTATTCAAAACAGTTTAAAGAAAACTTGTCCAGTGTGGACCATAAGATTGCTGTAGTCGAACAGGCTCCGCCAATTAATCTAAGCGGAGTACAAGATTTTCCTTTTAAGGATAATTGCTCGTTCAATCCTGGAGGGTTCGCCTGCACCGTTCCTGACGGGCAGTACTTCATGATGGGTGACAATCGGGATAATAGCGAAGACAGTCGATACTGGGGTTTTGTACCGGATCAGAATATAGTCGGAAAAGCATTTTTGGTATGGATGAATCTTGGCAATCTCAAGCGCATTGGTACTTTTTTTGATTAAATATTTCAAAAATAACTGACCATCGGAGTAGCTGAATGACAAAAATTGCCATGAAACGTAGGAGTCGGCAGCAGGGGATTACACTATTCGGATTAATCGTATGGGTGGCAATTTTAGGATTCGGTGCGATGATGACTGCCAAGGTCGTCCCTACGGTCATTGAGTATATGTCAATAAAAAAAGCCATAGCCTCGGTTAAACTCAATGGTGGCACCGTAAAGCAAATTCAGGATGCTTTTGATCGACAGGCTGAGGTCGGCTACATTGATGCTTTGCACGGCAAAGATCTGGGCATTACTAAGAATGGCGAGGATATTGAAATTAGCTTTGCTTATCAAAAAACTATTCCACTCGTTGCACCGGTCAGTTTATTGATTGACTATTCGGGAACAACTGCTAGGTCAACTAGCAAAAAAACCATCAATTGATGGAGTAAGTTGCAGATTAAATGGACGTAATATTATTGCAAAATCGGCTAGGCCACACTTTTAAGGATGCTACGTTACTCCAGCAGGCCTTGACGCATCGCAGCCATAGCACATTGCATAACGAACGACTGGAGTTCTTGGGCGATTCGATTTTAAATTGTGTTGTTGCATCGTTACTATTCGATCGCTACTCCAAGATTGATGAAGGTGATTTGTCGCGGGTGCGGGCCAATTTGGTAAAGCAACAATCCTTATACGAAATTGCGCAGCGTCTTGAATTGTCGCATTTCTTGCGTCTGGGTGAGGGGGAACTGAAGTCAGGTGGATTTCGCCGACCTTCCATTCTGGCCGATACATTGGAAGCGTTATTCGGCGCAATTTTTCTCGATGCCGGATTTAATGTCGCCCGCGACGCGATTCGTGCGCTTTATATTCCTATTTTGGATACCGTTGACCCAAAGACATTAGGCAAAGACGCAAAAACGTTGTTGCAGGAATATCTGCAAGGTAAAAAAATAGCATTGCCACAATATAATGTCGTGGCGACCCATGGTGCCGCTCACAATCAGGAGTTTGAGATTGAATGTTTGGTGCCAAAACTAGAAATCCAGGTATTCGGCACTGGCGGAAGTCGCCGGGCAGGTGAGCAGGCCGCCGCCAAATTAGCGCTCGAAGCGGTGCAGCATGCATTTATAAAATCGCCCGGAACAGCACGAAAAAGTAAGCCCAGAACTTCACAGTTGAAGCTTGCTGGTATTGCAACCATTCAGCCGGACGCGCCAGCTAAAGAACTATTGCAATTGAAGCACGCAGCAATTAAAGAGGGTAAAAACGAAGCCGCAAAGGCGAGCAAGATGGCTTCGTCTGCTACCAACACATGTGCAAGCGCGCCGCTTAGCGCGATTTCAGGGGCGGAGACGGCGCCAGCATTAAAGGCACCATCTGCACCGGAAATTACGACAGCAGCAATGACAACAACGACGGCAGCGACGGCGCCAGCGGCAGGCCCTGCATCTGCGACCGCGCCAACTACGACTGCAGCAACAGCAACGGTGGCTATCAAAACGCCTGTTGCAGCACGCCGTTAGCAGTACCAATAACTTATCACTTACCGCGAGTAAATCGACAACCGCATGACAGATTCCGTATCCCAGGCACCCGCAGCTGACTTTCGTTGTGGCTACATTGCTATCGTAGGTCGTCCCAATGTCGGTAAGTCGACCTTGATGAACGAACTTATCGGTGCCAAAGTCAGTATCACCTCGCGCAAAGCGCAAACGACCCGTCACCGTATCACCGGCATTCAGACCTTGCCGGATACGCAATTTGTCTACGTCGACACGCCGGGTTTTCAGACCCGTCATTCCAATGCTCTAAATAAAACCCTCAATCGCACCGTGACGACCACGTTGACAGCTTCTGATGTCATATTGTTTGTGATTGAGGCGGGCACTTTTGGACCGGCCGATCAACAGGTGCTTGAGCTGTTGCCAACCAGTGTGCCTTGTATATTGGTGATTAATAAGTCGGATCGCGTCAAAGACAAGGCGATATTACTGCCATTTGCGCAAAAGATAGCCGCAATGCGTGATTTTGCCGCTGTGGTGCCAGTATCGGCAAAATTGCGGTTTCAGCTGGAAAACTTGCAGGCCGAAACCCGCAAGTATTTACCGCTTAATCCGCCGGTATTTGGCGAGGACGACATTACTGATCGTAGCGAAAAATTTCTCGCAGCGGAAATTGTAAGGGAAAAATTGTTCCGGTTTGTCGGCGATGAATTGCCTTATACCAGTACCGTTCTTATCGAGAAATTTGAAGTTGAGGGTAACTTACGACGTGTATTCGCAGCAATTTTAGTCGAGCGCAATACCCATAAATCCATGGTGATAGGACAAAAGGGCGCGCGCCTGAAAGATATCTCGACGCAATCACGTCTCGATATGGAACGTCTTTTTGGCGGTCCGGTCTATCTCGAAATTTGGGTCAAGGTAAAATCTGGCTGGGCCGATAACGAAGCCGGATTACGCGCCTACGGTTACGAGTAAATTGAAGGTATGAGTGCTATCACAGTTGATGCGATTATCGATGTGGTTGCCGCACCGACGGCAGGACAGCCCGCTACAATGGCTGGCGACGGCGTCCGTATAATTGGCGATGGCGAATACACGAAGCCTGTAGCAACTCTTGCTCCTGAATCAGAATTAATTTCAGATTCAAATCCGGCCGTCGGTTCAAACTTGGATAAACTTCCCGCGTCGATTGCCAATGCACAGGCAGAGGAAGCCCTTCATTCCTTCAGCGCACCCGCAACAGATTTAGTGACTGGGGATTCTGCTTCAGCGCCGCCTGAATCACAGGTTGATTTACAGCCGGAATCACAACTTGATTCTCAGCCGGAATCACAGCCGGAATCCCCGTCCTCCATTTCCACAGCACATAACAAAGCTACCGCCAAAAGCGAAAAAGCACCCCGCTCCACCATCCCCCGACGTAACTCGCGTCCCGTTGCCGAATCGCGGATCGCAGCACAACCAGGTTTTGTGTTGCACAGCTATCCGCACCGCGAAACCAGTCTGATTTTAGACGTTTTTACCCGTGATTACGGGCGCATCGCATTAGTGGCTAAAGGTGCCAAGCGCCCTTTGTCCAAGCTGCGAGGGGTACTGCAAACGTTCCAGCCTTTAACGCTCAGTTGGAGCGGAAGATCGGAAATCCGGACACTCACCGCTGCCGAATGGGTGGGTGGAATGCTGCCGCTTGAAAAGTCCGCGTTATTGTGTGGATTTTATCTGAACGAATTGCTGGTGAAACTGCTGGCGCGCGACGACGCCCACCCGACTTTGTTTAATCATTATGTTGCAACATTAAATAAGTTAGGCCATCAGGAGCCTGCGCCTATCGTTCTGCGCCAGTTTGAGCGAGCGCTCCTTAAAGATACCGGTGTATCTGGAGATTTTACAATTTGTACGGTGACGCGGCAGCCGGTAGAGCCTGACATCCATTACGTTGTCGATCCCGAGCGGGGGCCGCGTGTGGCACGCGTCTCCGACCGTTGGCCATCGGTTAGCGGTAAAACGTTGCTGGACATGGCACGCGAGGATTACAGCGACAGTACTACCCAAGCACAAAGTAAAGTGTTGATGCGCTTCTTGCTGGCTTATCATCTGGGCGGGACACCGCTGAACACGCGTCAAATTTTGATCGATTTGATGCAATTGTAGGGCAGCAAAAAAATGGCAATGCAAGATTATCCCTGGTCAACGTTGGTTGCTGGCTTTATCACGGTATTGGTGGGCGTCACTAGTTCTGCTGTGATTATTTTTCAGGCAGCGGCAACTGCTGGCGCGACCCCGGCGGAAATTAGCTCATGGATGTTAGTGCCTGGCCTCGGAATGGGGGTGACATGTATCGGTCTGTCATTGCGCTATAAAACGCCCGTGCTTACCGCTCGGTCAACGCTCGGTGCTGCGTCATCGTATGGGGCAGTACCAATCGCACGCCGCCAAAAATAATGACAGGATTTTTACGCGTTGTGCTTGCGAGATATGTCTTAAAATATATTGCAAGCCGTACCTCGGTTCGCTGCTGCCAGCACTGTGTCCACCCACCCCTTTTTATCTGCGCCCCATAATCTGATGAGCTATCTAAGTCCCGCCTCAACGATCATTGAACTCGGCATTAATATCGACCACGTCGCCACTTTACGCAACGCGCGCGGCACAGCATATCCAGACCCTTTGCGCGCGGCGTTAGAGGCCGAAGAGGCAGGCGCAGACGCGATCACATTGCACCTGCGTGAAGATCGCCGGCACATTAAAGACGCCGACGTGGAAATCATTCGTCCATTGTTACGCACGCGCATGAATCTGGAGGCGGCGGTGACACAAGAGATGATCGATTTTGCCTGTAAAATCAAGCCGCAAGACGTATGTCTGGTGCCAGAGCGGCGACACGAACTGACCACAGAAGGTGGCCTTGACGTGGTGAAATATTTTGTTGAAGTCCAGTCCGCAGTGCGCCAGCTACAGGCGGAAGGAATCCGGGTGAGCCTGTTCATTGACCCTGATGCCGATCAGATACAGGCAGCAGCAGACGTAGGCGCGCCGGTGATTGAGCTGCATACCGGTCGCTATGCAGAAGCGACAAACGTGAGTGAGCAAAATAGCGAACTGGCGCGAGTGCAGCGTGCGGTACACGCAGGTATTATTCTGGGACTGAAGGTCAATGCAGGACATGGCTTGCATTACACCAATGTGCAGGCGATTGCTGCGATTCCCGAGATCGCGGAGCTCAATATCGGTCACGCGATTGTTGCGCATGCAGTGTTTGTCGGCTGGAAGGCTGCTGTTGCCGAAATGAAAGCGTTGATGGTTCAGGCACGGCTGAAAAAAAATTAAAAGGGCTTCATGATTTACGGCATAGGCACGGACATCATCCAGATTTCACGTATCGAAGCGGCGCTGTCACGTAATGGCGATCGCTTTGCGGAAAGAATTTTGGGCCCGGAAGAACTCGTTAAATATCACCAACGAAAAGCTAAAATAGAAGCCCGTGGTATACGATTTTTGGCGACACGCTTTGCGGCAAAGGAAGCCTTTTCCAAAGCCATTGGGATAGGTTTGAGGATGCCAATGACATGGCGCGCGATGCAAACGCTGAACGCACCGAATGGCAAGCCGGTAGTCGTCACCAGCGGTGTGCTAGAAGAATTTATGCAAAAGAACGGATTGACCGCGCAGGTATCGCTCACTGATGAGGTCGAGTATGCAGTCGCTTTTGTTATCGTGGAAAAAATATGATTATTTTGAACAAAACCCAGCAGCGTGCACCTGGTCCGATAATGCTCGACGTGATCGGCACCACCCTGAGCGCCGATGACATCAGACGCATTAAGCATCCGCTCACTTGCGGAGTGATTTTGTTCACTCGTAATTTTCAGGATCGCGCGCAACTGACGGCACTGACCACCGCTATTCGCGCGGAGCGTCCGGATATTTTGATTGCGGTGGATCATGAAGGTGGTCGCGTGCAGCGTTTCAGAACTGACGGTTTTACAAGATTGCCGGCAATGCGTGTACTTGGCGCTTTATGGGATACGGACGTGTTGGCGGCGACCAAAGCAGCGACCGCCGTCGGTTTTGTGTTGGCAGCCGAACTGCGCGCGAGCGGTATCGATTTATCGTTCACCCCGGTACTGGATTTGGATTATGGCGGGTCAACCGTCATTGGCGACCGTGCGTTTCATCGCGACCCGCGCGTGGTGACCTTATTGGCAAAAAGTTTAAGTCATGGTCTGAGATTGGCGGGGATGGCAAATTGCGGAAAACATTTTCCCGGACATGGTTTTGTAGAGGGCGATTCTCACCTCTCGATTCCCCTGGATCAACGTACGCTGCAGCAGATTATGGACGAGGATATCAAGCCCTACGATTGGCTGGGCATGAGCTTATCGGCGGTAATGCCAGCGCACGTGATTTATCCCAAGGTGGATAAGCACTCGGCGGGATTTTCTAAAAAATGGCTAACGATCCTGCGCAAAGAGATTGGGTTTAACGGCGTTATTTTTAGCGACGATCTGAGCATGGACGCAGCGAGTTCTGCCGGTTCTGTTCTGGATGGCGCACGCGCGGCGCTAGCCGCCGGTTGCGATGTCGTTATGATTTGCAACTCGCCTGACAAGGCCGACCAACTGCTGGAAGGATTAAGCGCGGCACAAACCCCTGCGTCCGATGCCAGCGCGTCCAGGCGTGCGGCATTGATGCCGCAGGGCCTCGCGTTAGACTGGAATGCGTTACCAAAAAACGGTGATTACCTGGTCGCCCGTGAACTCATAACATCGCTTGTAACATCGCTTGTACCCGCGCGAACAGACGCATTCCCGCAATAAGAATCCTGCCGAACTTTGCTGAATTTTTTTGAATTTTTTGAATTATGACTGATCCCGATCTTCCCGATCCTCTTGCGATCGTCTTAGAGACCGTCGCTAAATTGCCGAATTTGCCCGGCGTGTATCGCTATTTCGATGCAGCGGACAACATCCTGTACGTTGGGAAAGCGCGCGAACTAAAAAAGCGTGTGTCGAGTTATTTTCAGAAAAATCTCGCCAGTCCACGCACCGCCTTGATGGTGCAGAAGATCGCCCGGCTGGAGACCACCGTCACGCGCAGCGAAGCCGAGGCGCTGATACTCGAAAATAATTTAATCAAGTCGCTAAAGCCGCGCTATAACATACTTTTTCGCGACGATAAATCGTACCCTTATCTTAAGATCAGCGGGCAGGAATATCCGCGCATGGGATATTATCGTGGTGGTGTTGATAAAAAAAATCAATACTTCGGACCGTTTCCCAACGGCTGGGCGGTAAAAGAGTCGATACAGATATTGCAAAAAGTATTCTTGTTGCGGACCTGCGAAGATTCGGTATTTGCCAATCGCACACGTCCTTGTTTGCTGCATCAGATCCAGCGGTGCAGCGGGCCTTGCGTCAACCTCATTAGCCAGGAAGATTACGCGGTGGACGTCGAGAATGCCGCCAAATTTCTGCGCGGTCGTCAGAACGAAGTGATGGCCACACTAAATGAGAAAATGCACGCATTTGCCAGCGAGCTGAAGTTCGAACAGGCAGTCGTTGTCCGCAATCAAATCAGTGCGTTATCCACGGTTTTACACCAGCAAAGCATGGAAACCGTTGGAGACAGCGACATCGACATTATTGCCGCATTCGTTCAGGGCGGTCGGGTCTGCGTCAATCTGGCGATGGTACGTGGCGGCCGTCATCTCGGCGATCGCGCGTATTTTCCAACGCATGTGGAGAGCGCCTTGATCAATACCGACGAGTCTGTGGACGTCTCGGTTATGAAGGCATTTTTGGCGCAACACTACATTGATACGTTTATTCCCGGCACCCTGATTCTTAATCTGGTTATCGATGAGCCAGCGTTGATGCTGGCATTGATGGAGCAATGTGGACATCGCATTAATTTGGTATTCCAACCGCAAGGTCAGCGCAGACAATGGCTGGATATGGCCCAAAAAGGCGCAGAAATTTCGCTGACACGATTGCTGTCGGAGCAGGGGTCTCAGCAGGCCCGCACGCGTGCGCTAGTCGATGTGCTGACACTCGACATACCGGACATTGATGTCCTGCGCGTTGAGTGTTTCGATATCAGTCATACCTCTGGCGAAGCGACGCAGGCTTCGTGCGTTGTTTTTCACCATCATGCAATGCAAAATAGTGAGTACCGCCGCTACAATATTAAAGACATTACGCCCGGTGACGATTATGCGGCGATGCGACGAGTGCTAATGCGTCGCTACGAAAAAGTAGTCAACGGCGGCGGCACAATGCCCGATATCGTGCTGGTCGATGGCGGCAAGGGGCAAGTCGAGATGGCGCGCCAGGTGCTGGCCGAACTGGGACTTGATATCGGCTTGATCGTCGGTGTTGCCAAGGGCGAAGGACGCAAAGTGGGTCTGGAAACGCTCATCTTCGCCGATGAGCGCGCCCCACGTGAATTGGGTAAGGAATCCGCCGCGCTCATGCTGATCGCCCAAATTCGCGACGAGGCACATCGGTTCGCCATCACCGGCATGCGGGCAAAGCGCGCCAAAACGCGTCAGACCTCCCGGCTGGAGGAGATTGAGGGCGTCGGTGCCAAGCGGCGTCAAAAGCTGCTCGCTCGCTTTGGTGGCTGGCGGGCTGTGGCAGATGCTACAGTTGAAGACTTAGCCTCTGTGGAAGGCATTTCCCGCCAACTGGCAGAGGATATTTATCGCCAGTTGCACTGATAGTGTCAACGGGGGGCTCACTAGGATGGTTTATACGTGTTTTATTTCCCATCTGGCACCATACTCCTAGATAATTAGTTCTGGTAACCGAATACGCTGAGCATAACCTGGCGACAACATTACACTACATCTATGCCTTTTAATTTTCCAATTCTGCTTACATGGTTACGCGTCGCATTGATTCCGCTGGTCGTAGGCGTGTTTTATCTTCCCGATTTTGGGTTTTCTGCGAGTGATATCGGGCTGGGATCGGCGATCGTGTTTGTTGTGGCGGCGGCGACGGACTGGTTCGATGGATTTTTGGCGCGGCGCTGGAATCAAACCTCAGCGTTTGGCGCTTTTTTGGATCCAGTAGCGGATAAATTGATGGTAGTCGGAGCGCTGCTTGTGCTCGTCAATCTGGATCGGGTAAGCCCGGTCATTGCGTTTATTATCATTGGGCGCGAAATCACCATCAGCGCGCTGCGCGAGTGGATGGCGCAAATCGGTGCTTCCAAATCAGTGGCGGTCAGCTCACTGGGCAAAATCAAGACAGCCGCGCAAATGACGGCTATTCCCGTGCTCCTGTACTCTGGTACCATATTCGGCATTGATATCCGTTTTCTTGGACACGCCTTGATGTTAGTGGCTACGATATTGACGGTCTGGTCGATGTTTTATTATTTGCGTAAAGCATGGCCGTTGATCAAAGAAAAAGCGCAATAAGCGTGTTTAGAAATTTTTGAAAAAGGAACCTGTAAAACGCTTGACATCATTTTTAGACCATCTATAATGGCGTCTCTCTAGTAAGTGTTGCAAGACAGCGCAGCGGTCACAAAAGAAAATGCGGGAGTAGCTCAGTTGGTAGAGCGATACCTTGCCAAGGTATAGGTCGAGAGTTCGAGCCTCTTCTCCCGCTCCAAATTCAAAAAAGGAAGCTCAAAAAGCTTCCTTTTTTAATGTCTGGATTGGCATTCTTTTAAGGTATCGAAGGGTGTTAAAGTAACTATCGCACTTGTACTTCAGCGATAGATGCGGTCCGGTGTTGCATGCTCGGAAGTTGGAGGCAGCCAAAGCAGTAAGCCTTTGCTGGTTATATAGTTATTGATTTAAGTAATGGCGGGGTAGCAAAGAGGTTATGCAGCGGCCTGCAAAGCCGTCTAGGTCGGTTCGATTCCGATCCCCGCCTCCAGTTTTATTAAATAATAGCAATTGCTTACCGAAATCAATTGCTAGCGCGACATAAAGATTTCTCATTTTTCCTCAATACCCTGAAAAATGGGTTCGTACCATCCCCAAACACCTGTTCTACTAATTTTAAAACGGCGTTGATGCGTTTTGCTGCTAAATTTCCAATAGGCAATCCGCTTTCTGAATGGGAGCTAATCTCCATTGGGGGCGTTTTTGCCGTCGATTTAGTAACTTACAGCGGTCAAGCTTGCGAAGCGAGCGGTTCTTGCCGCCTCTGAATAATTTACTTTTAATTGGTTAAATTTATAAAATATAAAAGTTTTATAATCGTTCGAACGCTTGGATTGCCCATCATCAAGTAGCAGAGCGATTCCAGCTGACTACATAAAAAAACCAACTGACCCAGTTATAGGGGCGAGACATGTATCTGTTTCTTAAACATCCTTTTTTTATTGCCGTTATTTCAACTTCCGGCCTCGCAGGTTGCGGCGGCGGCAATGGGGCCTTTGTGACTCACACACCATTAACCTGCGACCAGCTCAACGGCAGGACCGTCCAGGCTTCGTCGGTTGGCCTGCCGACAACTGGCGCCCTTGTCACTAGTGTTGCAGTCGTGCCTGCGGCGGGCACGGGGGCTTCTGCCGTTGGCGGATATTGCAAGGTACTTGGCGATATCAATCCAGTGGATCCGATGGCACCAAAAATCAAGTTCCAACTTAACCTTCCCGTAGACTGGAACAGCAAGGCGATGATGTTCGGCGGAGGCGGCTATGACGGGACGATTTCTACGGGTACAGGCAATGTACCGGCCGGTCCAACCAACAAACAGGTGCCGCTGGGGCGTGGTTATGCGACGTTCGGTAGTGATTCCGGACACCAGGCCAATGCCACAACTAGTCGCGACGGCTCCTTCGGACTCAACGACGAAGCGCTCAAAAATTTCGCAAGCGATGCGATTAAAAAAACGCGTGATGTCGCCATAGCACTTATCAAGGTCCGCTATGGCAGCAATCCGCAAAGATCGTATTTTGCGGGTGGCTCGACCGGTGGACGCGAAGCCTTGCTGGCCGTAAGTAACTGGCCTCAGGACTGGGACGGTGCCATCGTGCTCTATCCAGCCTGGAACGCCGCAACTCTGGACTTGCAGTTCGGACGCATAGCGCGCGCGCTGGCCCAGCCGGGTGCCTACCCGAGCCGCGAAAAACGCAAAGTGCTATATGACGCCGCCATCGAAGCATGCGATGCGCTCGACGGTGTGCGTGACGGTTTGATTAGCAACATCACGGCCTGCAATGCTACTTTCGATCCGACGACAGCAACGTTAAAGGGCGTGCCGATCCGTTGCGCGGGTGGCCAAGAGGCGGGTAATAGCTGCCTGTCTGATGCACAGATCGCAGCATTCAACGTGACCAATACGCCGCTGCAACTGAACTACGCTGTGGCCAGTGGTGAAACCACCTATCCGGGCTTCAATACCTGGGGCACTGATTTTGGCAATCCCGGCACCAGTCCCTTGCAGCCAACCGTGCTGACTCTGGCGCTCGGTACCGAGCAGCCTGCCAATCCGATGCCAGCGGTGACCGCCACCACTAGCCCGCCCTATGGCAGCACGTTTTGGGATCAGTGGGTCAGATACTTTGTGACGCGGAACCCCAACTTCAACTCCCTCAGTCTCGATCCACAGAATCCCGGCCAATACCAGTCGCGCATTGTAGAGCTAACCGGGATTCAGGATGCCAACAAAACTGACCTGTCTGCATTCCAGAACAAGGGAGGCAAAATCCTGATGGCACACGGCATGGCTGATGCGCTAGTCAGCACGCGCGCCACGGAGCAGTACTGGACACGGATTCGCAATACCATGGGCGGTAGTCGTGTTGATAGTTTCGCCAGGTATTATGAGATCCCGGGGTATGGCCATGCTGTTAGCAGCGTGTTCAATGCTGCCTGGGATTCGGTGACTGCGCTTGAGGGCTGGGTCGAGAAAGGGACAGTGCCGGTTAACCAAGTGGTGGCCGATACCGCTGGCGTTCCTGGCCGTACCCGACCACTATGCGAGTATCCGGCATTTCCGCGATACAGTAGTAGCGGCGATGTGAATGTGGCGGCAAGCTATACCTGCGCAACGCAATAGGCTGGGCGCTGCAGGGATGTGTCGCCGTTCAGTGCTAACGGCAGCGCTCTGGCCCATCGATTCGCCGAAAGCGAAAACGTCAACGAGCGCACCTGGTGGTACCACCCCGCTGGCAGATACAGAAGCTCGCCAGGCTGCATGATGCATTCGATCATCGATGCCTGACGAGCCAGCGGAAATTTCACGAAATCCGGTGCTTCGGGGTTAAACGGAGAGCCAAACAAGATCGCGTTGGCCTCGCAGGTATAAAGAAATTCGTCGTGGTGCGGCGGTGACAGAAAAACGCGCTTGGTCCCCCAGATCTGCGCAAAAATATTATCGTCATAGTCGCAATGCAGTGGCGTCACCGTTCCTGCTGGGCCAAGCCAAAAGCGAGGCGGGCCCATCTTGCCAAAATAAGCAGGCCAATAGCACATGCTGTTTAGTTCGCGTAATTCCAGATTGCCCAGATAGGGCGGCAAGTCCTGTGGGTCAGTAGAGACAAGTTCGAGATACGCAAGCATTGACATATCCTGCATGGCCCGATCACGCGCAAACGCAGTATTAACATAGTCGCCCACGCGTGCGCGCACCTGCAAGTGGCTGAAGCGATCGCGCAGCGTTTGCGGTGTGAGGGCGGACAGCGGCCATCGTTCGACCAGCCCCGTGATCACGAATGGCAATCCTATTGCTGCACGCGTGCGAAACGCCGCAGTGTCAAGCAGGCCCACGCGCGGAACTGCGGAAATAGCCGGGAGGTCGCGTCCAATGTGCCTTATCGCTTCACGCATTTCTGGTACGGAAGTGACGCCGCGCACTAGCGCATCCTTTCTTTCGCGCGCCTGCTTTTTGGCGATAGCGTCCTCGGGCGAGCTTGACTTTAATCCCGGCAGAGGCGGCGGTAAACGTGACGATGCATGCGCCGGAGGCGGTACCTGATTATCTGCTACCGACATTTTCTCTATTGACATATATCGTACACTTCTCGTCACTATCGCTCGCAGCGATCACCAAGGATATTCCGGTGCAAAAGCCATTACCCGGCCTTAATTTCGTGCCTGCTAACAGCACGAAAAATCATACTTATGAAAAGCAGAAACAGGTTCGTCTTGAGCTAATTGTACGCGATCATCACCGTAGAATCCGATCATTTGGCTTTCGTAAAAAACGGCGGCATGCCGGGATCAGGCAGGGTATTTAAATCGGACGATACGCACTAAACTTGATAGTGCGAAGTGAAAGTAGCGCATTTCAGAAACAACGCCAACAACGTGATATAAACAGCAATCTGTCCATACTGAACTAAAAATAGGATTAATCGTGGTTATCCCAATCGTAAACCCCATCCTGGAAACACTAAACCACAGCTTCATTCTGGCGACGCAGGAAACAGATTTTGTGTACGCGCAAACGCTTTTAGATCAAGGTGCAGAAGTTAACTGCTTCAACGGCGCTCCAATCGCGATCTCTGTCGGTAATGGCGAAATAGCGTTCGCCGATTTTCTGATTGCCGCTGGCGCGAGCGTGCATTTAAAAGAGCCCTTCGGTTTATCGTTAATTCACCTTGACGCTGCGCGCGGCGGTTACTGCACACAATCACTGATCGACGCAGGCGCAAACCTCAACGAAAAAAACCTTGGCGGTAACTCATTGCTCCATGAAGCTGTGCTGCAAGGAAATTCAGATCGCGTAGAGATGTTTATAGACGCCGGTGCAGACACTTGCGCGACCACGCGTCGCGGTGAAACGCCCTTAATGCTGAATCTCGCTAAAATTACCGAAGAATTGGCGGAAGACGCTGCTCTTCGATTGGATGTCGGGCGACGACGACTGCGAGAGCGGTATGCGATTCTTGATCGTCTGATGCGTTTGATCGCCAACAACGACGCTGATATTAACGTCAAAGATTCGAAAGGAAAGACTGCGTTGCATTATGCTGCACTTGTCGATGATGACGTTACGTTACGCATGATTTTTTCTGCCAGCCCCCAGTTAGATTCGACAGATTTGCAAGGTCATACACCGCTTCATCTAGCCACTATTTTCGGAAACGTCGCATTCATTAAATGGGTCGCGGCTGCGAAGACGCATCCCAAATGTTGAACATCCTTGAGGACAAATGGCAACGGCGGGTGTCAGGATGGTACATGCGCTCTCCGGCGCACGTTTTAATCTCGTATTCAAGCTCGTATTCACGCCCGTATTCAAGCCCGTTTACAAGACATGCAAACCCTGCCGTATCCGCCAGCCCCGCTGCGGAGTGTCGGGTCAAAAAAGTCGGCAACATCAACGATTTTTTCGCACTTTGGACAGAGCTTAGAGGATTTGTCTGACAGATCCTCCGCATCCGCACGAATTTTTTTAATCACTGCGTTTTGTGGCCGCTCCTGAGAGGCTTGGTGCACCAGTTGAAATAGCCGGTCGGATAGGGTGGCCACCGGGTCTTTGCCTAGGTTGAACCGATTTATGCGCAGAAATTTGTAGCCGTAGCCTTCGATGATCAGTTGCCGTTCGATGTCCTCTTCACGATAAAACTGCTCGTAATTGTGTGCGGTGACTTTATCCCGATTGACAAAATGCTCGGCAAAACCGTCATATTCAATAATCACCCGGATATAACCGCCGCCAGTCGAGTACGTCAGAAGAAAGTCGCATCGAAATGCCGGATGTTTATACGATGGGTCTAATTGGCGCAAATAATCGCCGAGCGGAAATTGCGTCTGCAGTTCAACATCGTCATTATTGATTTGGTAGAACGCAGTTTGCTGCACCCACTGCAAGACCTTTTCTTCCATCGGTGACTCAGTGGCACCGCCGGTTGGGGTTGAGCGCTGCTGCAATATCTGCTCAAAATGGCGAATGGCGCGTCCGGCGCTTCCCTTGTATTCGGCGACAGGCTTGCTGAGGACGAACAGCATCCCTTCCTTCGCACGCGAAAATCCGACATTCAGGCGCTGGACTTTTAATGCTTCTTCGATACGTTCGCGCTGGTCTTCCAGTGATGCAGGAAAAATGTAATTGAGTCCGTCGTGTGCGCGGGTAGCGACCATCGAATAAATAATCAGGTCGCGCTCTTCACCCTGACAACTATCGAAGGTCATAATCTTCAAACGTAGAAGGGATTGAAAACGCTCGGCGTATGCGTCATTAAACAGCAATCGCGAGATCGCCTCTTGCTGTTCTCTGAATGGCGTGATGATGCCAACCGAATGCTTGTCACCTTGATCCACCATCCTGCGCAATTCCGCCAGTATAAACTCGGCCTCAGCCGAATTGGCGTTACGGTGCTTTTCTACCCTTCCGTCAGGTGCAAGTTCATGGAAGCGCAAGACCTCGGTCAGGGGTTTGGATCGGACTTTGATTGCCTGTAGTTGACCGCCGTAGAAGTTTACGCTGGAAAAACTGATCAGTTCCTGATAGCCGCGAAAATGCTTTTTCAGCATAATTTCAGTGTTCGCGATCAGCTTGAAAAAGTCCAGTACAGACTTTTTGACATCGAACTGCTTGAGCCTTTCAATGCGGTCCGATGCGTCGGAAATGTTGCGCCTGAAGTAGGTTTCCATTTCCGTCAAATAGGTGGCATTGCGCTCCTTTGAAGCTTGTTGCGACTTGACGTTGGAGAACTGGCGCTCGTCGCCAAATACGACCACGCGTTTAGCGCGCAGTAAAGCAGGGAACGCCTGCGCCAGCGAGACCTGACTAGCTTCATCGATGACTACAATATCAAATATTTTTCCCTTCAGCGGAACGTAAGAGGCATAGTCGCGCACCCCAGCGATGATGCAAGGGAAGGCTTCACCGAAGCGCTCAAATTCGTTGGTCGGGAATTGCTTCTTAGATTTGATTACCTCGCCGATTGACTTGGCCAATGCCCGATTTTCACCGACAAAATTGACGAACTTGCGATCAATCTCGCGGCTCATGCGTGATGCATGGAGCGTCTCAAGTTGCGACTTCTCGCCGACGTAATCAAACACCGGTGCCGAGTTCATCGTGGCCGAAATTCTATTAAATTGTATCGCGTAAGATGCGCATTGGTACGCCAGCGCGATCTTCTTATCGATGGCAATGTCGTCAGTAGGCCAATGGTCGGGAAATATTTTTATGTAGCCAGCAATAAAGGCAGCAACATTCTCTGCCGCGGGCGGAACGGTTCTGCCAGCGGCGAGATGCCCGTAGGCTGCTATCGCGTGCGTGCCATCCAAATGCATTTGACCAGCATGGTATTGCAACCTGGCAAGCGTTGCTACGATAGATTTTAATGCGTCTATTTTTGTGTACAGATCCAGCGCGTTATTGCAGGGGAGCGTAGTCGCCAGGCGCTGGTCAATTGCGCGGGCTTTGCTTCTGGTAAAAAAATATCCAAAAACTGGCCAGCGCGCATTTTCATACTCCACAATGCATGCGGTCAGTGGCGCGATGTGCGCTGGCGACAAATCGTTGAACAGCGCGAGTGCCGAGATGTCGATTCCCCCCTCAAGAACTGTCTTTGCGAGTAGCAAGGTCCGGATTGCTGTATAAATTTCGATGGCAGTTGAAACGCTCGGAGCAAGTGCGGCGCTTACGCTGGCGATCTGGTCCAGTTGTAATGCGGCGACCAGATTTTCCAGTGCATTCATCTGCTCTTGCGTCAGGTAGTCTTGCAAGCTCTCAGTGATACCAGGAAACGCAACTTCGATTTTTCGTTCCAGCAAGGTCAGTGTTTCAACATCTTTTATCTTGACGTTTGCATACGCGGAGATGGTTGCGACAACGTTAGCGCGCAGGGTTTCATGCACCGCCTGCGTTTCTTCATTTAATCGCGTGGCGTTGGCCCGCTGCGACCGGTCCTGTTCCTTGATGCGCTCCAGATTCGACGCGGAAATCAGCTTTGAATAGGCGGTAGACTTGCCGAGCCGCAGGATGGGATTAGAGAAATTTTCATCATGCCGTACCTTGGCTAGCGTAGCGGCCAGTTTGTCCTCAACGACGTCAAGCGCCTCCACCTTGTCGGACAAAATCAGGATGTTTTTTCCTGAGAGGATTGCGTCGAAAGCCAGCGCAGAGATGGTGTGTGACTTACCTGTACCCGGCGGACCTTGCACCACGATGAAGCGACAACCCTCGGTATTTAATGCAATCTGGATTTTGCGCTGCTCTTCATTGACCGGAATAGGCGAGGGCGCGATCAGTCGATCCGGCGTTGCGATATTGTCCCAGGTACGATCAATTTGTGGATTGGCATTTTTAGGTTCGTCCAGAATCATGCTGCGGATGATGTCTTCAAACATCCCGGCGGCGAGCTTCGACTCACCTTCTACGGCGGTCAGGAGCGCTTCATAATCACCAAGTATCGATTCGTCCGCTTTATCGAACACGGCTAAATATAATGCGTTGGACATGCGTACGCTGGCGCTCTCTGCGGTATGCAGGCGGTTAGTCGTCAAGTCCAGATTGGCAGCAACATCAAGCGATGGAATCATCGCTTTGATTTGCCTGATCGCTGCCTCTGCAAAGTTTTCATTCTCAGAGAGGTAAATGATCCGCTCGTGCGCGGGGGATACAAAAGTCCGGCCAGATTGGGCCGCGATTTCTTGTGCGATCCAGTCCAGCGCACGCTTGTTGATATATAGATGGGGATCGGCTTTTAGTACAAAAGAGGTTGTGGATTCATCGTACCGAAGTTCCAGCGGGATATAAAACAGCGGAAAGGTCGCGGTACCAAACCGCACGTCGGCCATATAAAGGTAAAGGCTTTGGCCTTCGGCTGTACGAAGTGTATTGTCAAGATCGCGCAATTCCAGAAATACATCGGCAGTTGAGAACTGTTCAAAAAAATCTGACAACGCTGCGCGCACCTCATCCGGCGCAAAAAACTCGTCAAAAATCTGTCGCAGCGGTTCCGCATCACCCGAAGCTATAAGCGTGGTCAATGCGCGCGGCAATTGTGCGTTGAGCGCAGCAGTGATCGCTTCTGTCAGGTCGGCTTCGATATCGTAAATGGATTCGATAGCAGAATACGCATTTTGGCGAAACGGTTCTTCCAGAACGGCAAGCAGTTGGAGGATAATGCGCTCACCGACTTGTGCGACGAATTGCAGCGCGACATCGTCAACAAATTTTTCTGCATCTTTGGCGCCTGCAACGCGATGTTCGGTTGCAAATGTAATGATCAGATCACGGATGCTGTTGAATTCTTCATCGTCCACCATGGCGACCTGTTTTTTGATCAGGTCGCGCAACGTCAGCGAGAGCGGGGAAGTGTAGCGCCCTTTAGGAATCCGCACTTCAAAAGGTTGTGCCAGCGAATGGCGCGATGCCGACCAGACAGCGTCGAAAAGCATCGCATATTTACGTAGTGGAATACCAAGACGAAAGCCTGCATCATTTTTTAGAATGACGCGACGGCGCGGTGCTTGTTGCCGCTTAAAATCAGTCTCGATGAAATCCTGAAAATATCGTAGTACACGGCGAGCAAAGCCCTTTATGCCGTCTATGCTGGGAGCCACCATTGCAGGTTCTTGTTTCGTGCCCTTTTTCTTTAACGCGTCTTCCATGATTTTCCTTTTATTTGCCTCTGGTCGCAGAAAGCTGAAAGTCTTGTAAGCCGGGCATTTTACACAATTCAGTGGTTTAACTTCATGGATGACCGGTAAAATGCGGGAAGCGTTGATTTGTGGAAATTTTATGCTTAGGTCACTGCTTTCTTTAAGCGCAGAAACAACCAGTAATTAACCTTTTCTGGGACAGTTTACTGGGTTGGTTGGGAGTTGGCTGTAGCGGCAGTGGCGATGAAGATGGTGAATTATGTTACTTCTTATTCATTCGCTAACTGCTACTCATGGCTTGTAAAAGCGCTGTGGTATCGGTAAAACGGGCGTCAGGTACTACAGTATAAGATTGGATATCTTCGAGCGGGTGCTGGGCCTAAAACTCAGTCGGTGATATCAAAAACGACGTGTTAACTCTCGCCGCTTTTGGACCGAATGAATCTATAGGTGAAGCCACTCACGGCATCACGCGCGCCAAAATCTCTTTTTGCAAACTGGCACCCGCTATGGACGCTAGCGTGCCATAAACGCGACCACCCATGGCGTCGCAACGGCTCTCGATAAAAGCATCGGCAATCTTCTGCGGCGCATGTTGCGCCATGAGTGCGGCTTGCACAGTGAGCGTCAGCGTCTGCACAAATCTTCGCGCATTTCTTTCTTGCTCCTCGGGCGGGGTGGCGAGTAATCCTTTCAGGCCATCCAGCATAATGTGCAATCCAGCATGTGCGCTGGCGATGGCGTCCAGATGTGCCAGCAATAGGGCAAAACTTTCCGGTTCGCGCCCGATTGCCCGTAATACGTCCAGACACATGACGTTGCCTGAACCTTCCCAGATTGAATTGACCGGCGCTTCCCGATAGAAACGCGCCATCGGGCCGGTCTCGACATAACCGTTGCCGCCCCAGATTTCCATGCATTCGCCCGAGAATTCCAGGGCGCGCTTACATACCCAGAATTTGGCGGCGGGCGTGACGATGCGGCGCCATGCGCGTTGCAAAGGATCGTCGGCAGCATCGAAGGCACTGGCGAGTTGCAGCATTAATAGCGTGGCAGCTTCGCTTTCCAGCGCCAGATCAGCCAAAACGTTTTGCATCAGCGCCTGTTCTGCTAGCGCGGCCCCAAAAGCATGACGATGGCGGGCGTGGTGTAACGCTTGTACCAACGCTTGTCGCATCAGGCCAGCGCTACCGATGACGCAATCGAGACGGGTGTGATTCGCCATTTCGATGATGGTGGCGATCCCGCGTCCTTCATCGCCGACCATGATGCCGAACGCCTCCTCAAACTCGACTTCACTGCTGGAGTTGGAGCGATTACCTAGTTTATCCTTAAGTTGCCGGATAAAAATGGCATTTTTACTGCCGTCGGGTCGCCAGCGCGGCACAAAAAAGCAACTTAGCCCTAATTCTGTACGTGCCAATACCATATGGGCATCACACATCGGCGCGGAAAAAAACCATTTATGGCCGGTCAACGTGTAGTCCGCCCCGCGGCCACCGCCACCAGGGATCGGCGTCGCCACTGTGGTGTTGGATCGCACATCCGAACCGCCTTGTTTTTCGGTCATGCCCATGCCGATCAGCATGGCGTTTTTTTGTCCTAGCGGCAGGTCACGGCTATCGTGTTCGCATGCATATAATTTGGCTTGCAATGCCGCAAATAGCGCGGGTTCCTTTTGCAAGACCGGAATCGATGCGAATGTCATGGTGGTAGGACAAAGCGATCCAGCCTCCACCTGCGCATGTAAATAGTAACCAGCGGCGCGTGCCAGGTGGCTACCTTCTCTTGCGTTGCTCCAGGGCAGCGCATGCAGGTTCTCGCGCCGTAACATGCCCAGAAGCGTATGCCAGGACGGATGAAATTCCACGACATCGATCCGGTTACCGGTTTTGTCGTAGCTGTGCAGCTCAGGCGGGTGGCGATTTGCCAGTTCGGCCAGTTCCCAGACGTCTTTACTTCCAAGTTTGGACCCGTAACGGGCTAATGCCGCCCTATGCCAGCCAGCTTTTAATCGTAGGACACCCTCCGTCAACGCGAGATCGTCGCTGAACAAATTGTTACCAGTCAGCGGTGTGACTTGATTATTCGCATCATGCGGGGCGATCTGCATAGAATCTCCTGAAGAACAGCTATCAGAGTTGCATGAACGGAATCACAAATGAAGTCCATACAAATACTTGGAAATCATTGCGCGTCTTTACCTCCTTAGCGTAGACCGAATTGGCATTGTTTGCCAGTCCCACGGTGCCGTCAGACCGACTGGATGTGGGGCATTGCTTAAAAACCTTGGAATCGCTTCCTCTAAGGTAAAATGATGTTTGAATTTAACAGCCAGCATTGTGCGCCTGCCACTTTATGTCATACCAAGTCCTTGCCCGTAAATACCGTCCCAAAAGTTTCGACACCCTGGTTGGTCAGGAGCACGTCGTGCGGGCGCTAACACACGCACTGGAGCAAAAGCGCTTGCATCATGCTTACTTGTTCACCGGTACTCGTGGCGTTGGTAAAACTACGTTGTCACGCATACTCGCCAAGGCCTTAAATTGCGAAGGCGTTGATGGTACCGGCGGCATCACGGCGCAACCCTGCGGCGTATGTGACGCTTGCGTCTCGATTGATGCTGGCCGGTTTGTCGATTACATTGAAATGGATGCTGCGTCCAATCGCGGTGTGGATGAGATGGCGCAGTTGCTGGAGCAGGCGGTCTACGCACCGTCCAATGCCCGCTTCAAAGTCTACATGATCGATGAAGTTCACATGCTGACCAACCATGCGTTCAATTCAATGTTGAAAACGCTGGAAGAACCGCCAGATCATGTCAAGTTTATCCTGGCGACTACCGATCCCCAAAAAATTCCTGTTACGGTACTGTCGCGTTGTCTGCAATTTAACCTTAAACAGATGCCTCCGGGGCATATCGTCAGTCATCTTGACGATATTCTGGGACAGGAACAAATTGAATTTGAGACACCTGCCTTACGTCTGCTGGCGCAAGGTGCGCACGGCTCCATGCGCGACGCCTTATCGTTAACCGATCAGGCGATTGCCTACGCCGCTGGCAAGGTGACGTTGGATGCTGTGCAGGGCATGCTAGGCGCGCTCGACCAGACCTACTTGATCCGGGTGCTGGACGCGCTGGCGTCTAATGACGGTGCAGGGTTATTGGCTGTCGCTGATGAAATGGCGATCCGTAGTCTGTCTTACAGCGCCGCATTGCAGGACCTCGGCACATTATTGCATCGGGTCGCGTTAGCCCAAAGCGTTCCCGCGGCATTGGCAGAAGACTTGCCAGAGCGCGAAGACGTGATCCGTCTTGCCGCCGAGTTTGATATTGAAGAAGTCCAGTTGTTTTATCAGATCGTCGTGCACGGCCGCAATGAGCTTGGGCTGGCACCGGACGAGTACGCCGGATTTTCGATGACGCTGTTGCGCATGTTGGCGTTCAGGCCGCAAGCTGGAGGTGATGGCGTATTGGCGGCAGCACCGCGGCGAGCAGTTGCGTCATCGCGTCCGTCAGCACTGCCGCCGGTCGAGATGAAAGTGCCAACGCCGCCTGTAATGCAAGTAGCCCCAGCACCCACACCAGCATCCACTCCAGCACCCACGATTCCTGCGGCGCGCCTAAGTAGTGCCCCGCAAGCCGCCTCCACCAGTGCGCCAGCGCCTCGGGTAGACAGCAATCTCAGTCCGAGGATGGCCGCGTTAGCAGCAGCGCGCGGCGGTACGGCGGGTAAACGTCCCACCGCAGTGCCTTATGCGCCACCCGTTGCAGCGCCAGAAAGCGCACCGGAGATGGTGGTCAGAGCGCAGCCGCCAGTGTCGACTCCTGTAGTGGTATCGAAACCAGTGCAGGCACAGAAAACATCATCAGGATCATCAGCGCCGCCTTGGGAAGAGGATATTCCACTGCCGACAGACTTGCCAGATAATGATGCATCGGGGTCATCCTATGATGCGCGTGAAGAGCCTCCGTCTATGATACGGACGAGTTCAAGAGCCGATGCCAGCACAGAAGCAAGGGCGGATTCAAGAACCCCAAGCAGGGCGGAACCGACGCAAATACGTTCACCGTCCGCACCGGTTCGTCCGCTTGCGACGTTAAGTATGGATTCGGTATCGCCGCTATCTGTTCGCGCATCATCATCATCATCATCATCGGAGGCGGCGGACCCGTTTGTCTACCAACCTGATCCGTCTTTGGAATGGGATGGCAACTGGCCGGCACTCGCAGCGACTTTACCAGTGCGTGGCGTAGCCCATCAACTGGCGCAGCAAAGTGAGTTACTGCGGTTTGATAGTAGCGGTGCGGCAATCCAGATATATTTGCGGATTCCGCTTGAAACGTTACGTATGCCAGGCAATGTCGAAAAGCTGACGGTTGCGCTGACTGACCGCTTTGGTCGTCCGGTGCGGGTAGAAACTGAAATTGGTAACGTCCGTTACACAGCAAACGTCAAGGCGATGGAAGAACAGGCAGAGCGACAACGACTGGCTGAAGAGACCGCAAAAAATGATCCGTTTATTCAGAGCATGATTCGCGAATTCGGTGCTGCGATAGTGCCGGGGTCGGTCAAGCCGTTGCTTTGACAACAACGTAACAACAGCGTGATGATCGGCAGATCCGCGCAATGGCGGTTCTTGTGAGGGCTAGTACGGCCGGTAGTTCGCTGCCGTCCGAGACCGGAACACAGGGCGATATAAGTACCCTCATGATTTCTCAAGGCCGATCAGTGCGTTACGCGATAATACAACTGATCTAATTCGGGTGAACACAGTACTTTTGTGAATAAATTTTCTAGCGATGCGTCCCCTCCTTTTCTAAAACTTTTCAGCAAGTCTTCATGAGGGAGAGTACCACCTTCACACAAACGCAATAGTAATTTCAAATGATGCGATATAAGGTCATCCATACTTGCCCTGAGTTTAGGAGGCTGACAAGAATAGTCGGTACAAGAATTTTCGGACATGATGGATAGCTGCTGACTGATGTTCCGCCCCTCGAATTGATCTATAGTCAAGAGTTGTGCCAGCAAATTCTGTGAACCAATTACTTTTTCGACGGCAGCGTGATAGTAACTAGCAAGGATATCAATACTCGTGAGGTCCGGGCCAGCATTGAGTGCGCGCCATAGAATATCGCTGGCTTCTAGATAATCCCTATCCTGTTTGGTCTGTGCTGACACGGATTCAAGAACATTATTTTGCAGCAGAAAATTCTCATAAATGTCGCTACGCAAAGTAAATGCATCGATAGAGGGGGCTAGCAATTTATTACTGCTGGTGAATAAGTTGACGCCAGTGGCGACTGCATCAGGCAATTGCTCTGTAATACCATATTGCGTTGGTTCGGCGCGAGGAATCTCTATCCACTTCGTTTGTGTAACTGACGCCGGTACCAGGCACACAAAATACGGATCATATGCTGGTGGCCTGGTTTCAGTAGTACTATTTTCGAGAAGCTGCGTAGCACGGTTTTCTCCTTCAACCGTAGGACTCGTGGTTATTTTAGTCGGTCGAGGAAGCAGAATGAGAATATTGCCAGGAGAAGGTACCGGGCATATTTCCCGCAAGAGAACATGGGGTGTTTTACTGGTGTCAAACCAATAACTCCAATATCTGTCCTGTTTATCGATGAGAACAATCTTTTGCGTTAACGGAAGATTTATCAGTGCGCCAATCACATGATGGCCCAGAAGAAGTGCAGAGCGCTCAGGATTCTGGCCCCTAAGGATCGTTGCATTGCGCAGACTGTATTGAATATCGCGGAGAGTATTGTTATTATTGTCCTGGTCGATCCGGTTGATGGTTATAGTTAGTCGCTCTTCTCTGACGCTGGTCAGAGGATCAGAGTGCTGCATTTCCATTTCTACGTGGCGCTTATCTGTGGCGTATCTAATTAACCGCGCATTTTGATCCATCGCTTTATCAATATACTGGGCCGGCAAGAATACGTTCCCGGAGTACAAATTGTCGCTAACACTCACCGCACCCTGAATAGATCTTGCGAGCGTTTGAGGATCAGATGAACAGCTTGCAACCTCATTTTGTCTTATAGGTGGTGTCGAAGGCGGTGATGTAGGGGGTGAATTTGATATCATATTTTTTTACTCCGGTTTTAATTTGGATTCGCCATTCTTTCAGCACAAAAACCATTCTGGTTGCTATGCTCCGTGCGCCTTATTTTGGCGGAGCTCGAGATTTCACCAAATGTATTGCATCCGATTTAAGGGTTTATTTTTTAGTGCCTTTTTTAGAAAAAAATTTATTCCAGAGTTGGCCGCGTTGTGATTCAGATTGACGCTGGGACTTCATTTCCATCGTTCCATCCACAGCCGTTGCCGTATTTGGGACCAAGTCTGTTGATGCTGACGATACCGGAATCGGGAAGATCTGTTTACGTATTTGAATACGCAAGGTAGATAACGCTAGCGAACACGATACTAAGTCGAGGGTGCTTTTTAGCGATTCGATCCCTCCCTCTGTTAAACTTTTGGTCAACTCCTCAGAGGAGAGGTGGCCAGCTTTAAGCAAATTCAGAAGCTCTTTCAAATGCCTGGATAAAATGCGATCCAGGACTGGATTAAGTCGAACAGGATGAGAAGAGGAGGGCCCAGTAGAAGATGTCCGGACGAGTTCGGCTAACTTTTTATTGACGCTGCACCCGTGGTATTTGTCTTGCGTCAATAACCGTGCCCGCCGGTGTTCTTCATTAGGTAATTTGGACAAGACCTTGGTATACGCAGTATCCAGTAGTTTAAAACTTTTGCCCCCGGTGGCCGGATTAGCATTGAGTCCGTGCCATAGAATAGCGTCCGCTTCTAAATAACGCACCTCCTCTTCGTGTCGCGCCGCCACCATTTCAAGTGTATCTGTTTTTGCAGCGAACGTACTGTAGGTGAGCTTACGCAAAACATCAGCATTTATATTGACAGACAAATTTTTGCTGTTGCTGAATAGGGTTAGGCCCGTGCTGAGTGCCTCAAACAATTTCTCCGGGGTCCCAAATCGGCTTGGTTTGGGGAGGGGAATTTCTTGCCACGTCTCTGAACTGCCTGGCGCCGGTGCCAGGCATACAAAATAGGGGCCATAAGCTAGTGGTAGTGTCCCAGATATAGCCTCTTCCGCAAGCGCCGCATTCGGTCGTATCATTTCCGCCATATGCGCCGTCTGCGGTCGGGGAAGCTTAATGATAATTTCGCCGGGTGTCGGGGATTCATCATGAAGCTCAATATCGGATTCTCCCGCGCTTTCAGGTTTAAAATGCCATGATCTATTTTGGCTATCTATCAGGGTAAAATACGGTATCAACGGAAGAACTCCCAGCTCTGCTATCACGTGGGGGGCCAGCAAAATTCCAGAGTGCTCAGGAGTCTCGTTCTTAAGGATCGTGCCATTGCGCAGACTGAACTCAATATCGGTGAGAATGTATTTTTTGTTTTTCTGGTCAATCTGGTTTATCGCTATATCGAGTTGCTTTTCTTGCCTTCTTTCAATGGCTTTGTTTTTTTTAAATAAGGTCGTTTGTCTTAAAGTTAGGGTGTCTTTTACTCTCTGCGTGAAGGTTGCCAGTTCAATTTTTTCTAAAACCTGATCAGACTGGGTATTTTTAGTACTATCTATTTCGGCCTCAAGTTGTCGCCATGCAGATGGCAACAACTTCAGGTCCGGCCACTGCATATTTTCATGGGCGTCAAAGTCTGCGTCTCAGTTTCCGAAAAAATATTTGTTTGTGCTTCTGCAAATTCACTTTGAAAAGTTCGTGTGAGCTCAGTATCCGCAAATAAATCTTGCAGTTTTATACTAGATGCGTGGGCTTCTCCCTGGCTTTTGCGAGAATCTACGTTGGGAGTATTTGTCGATGCATCCCCTCCTGTGGTGAAAAGTGCGGGCACATTTTGCACACCCGTGGCGGCTGTTGCGAGCGTTGGATGCGTCTTTGGTGCTTCCGGTGAAATAGGTCTAATAGTTGGTGTTGGTGTCGCAGCCTGAAATACGGGATTTGGAAACATATTTTTTTACTTCGATGTTAATTTCGATACCGCATTCTTTCAGCATAAAAGCACTTGCTGATATCAAAAAACGGTCATCCACAGAAATCGTCACGTTGACATATCAGTACATCTATTCGGTTTTGCCAATATGAATGTGTAGGGTTTTAGCCAATAAGGGTCTTGGTGAAAATTGGCGTTCACATTATTTGTACTCAATGCAGTTTTTACGCGCTTTGGATGAAGCTTTGGTGTGTCAATCCGGTCCGTGGCATGTAAAATCGGTGGCTGACGTAAATCCTGAGTTCCAATACTTAATATCCTCGATTTGATATCATTTATCTTGATGTCATTAAATTTACTAACATAGACTTACCGGAGAAATACCATGATGAAAGGTCAACTCGCAGGCTTGATGAAGCAAGCCCAGGCCATGCAGGACAATATGAAAAAAGCGCAGGATCAATTGGGCTTGATTGATGTCGAAGGCGTATCAGGCGGTGGTCTGGTCAAAGTTCTCATGTCCTGCAAAAACGCGGTTAAACGCGTCACCATCGATCCGTCCTTGCTGGCTGAGGACAAGGACATGCTGGAAGATTTGGTCGCCGCCGCTTTCAATGACGCAGTGCGTAAGGCGGAAGAAACCTCGGCCGAAAAAATGTCAGGCCTTACCGCAGGAATGCCACCCGGCTTTAAAATGCCATTCTAAGAATCTGTTTTCGGTCTGCAATTACGATCTGCAACGAGCGGGCGTCTGTGGGTGTGTTACCGCATTTGGTGGCGACCCACATTTATATGCAATATGCCAACGGGTCGTGAGACCTGTTTTGGTTTTTAAGGTCTGATGTGAAAACCCCATCCAGTCTCGCGCTATTAACAGAAGCTTTACGTCATCTGCCGGGCGTAGGCCCCAAATCGGCGCAACGTATGGCCTATCATTTATTGCAGCATGACCGCGATGGTGCTGCGCTACTTGGTCGCGCACTCACCCAAGCGGTCGAAAAAATTCAGCATTGTTCTATGTGCAATACATTCACCGAGAACGACTTGTGCGAAGTATGTATCGACGGGGAGCGCGATGCCACGTTGTTGTGCGTAGTGGAAACCCCAACCGACCAGTTGATGATCGAGCAGACGTTAACATATAAAGGCTTGTATTTTGTCTTAATGGGCAGATTATCGCCGCTGGATGGTATCGGTCCCAAGGATATTCAACTCGATAGATTAATCCTTCGAGCGACTGACGGCACGGTTGCAGAGGTCGTGCTGGCGACCAACTTTACCAATGAGGGGGAAGCCACGGCGCATTACATCAGTGAAACCATGAAGGCGCGGGGTCTGCGGGTGAGCCGCCTGGCACGCGGCGTACCGGTTGGCGGTGAGTTGGAATATGTCGATGCGGGAACTATCGCCCGCGCCATGTTGGACCGTCGAGCAACCTGATTTTGAGTGTTCTGAGCCAAGCAAACATAAAAAGGGTATAACAGGAGGTTGTGAAATAATTAATTTTTAACATGAGGGATAATGCCGTTACCGCCACCTTATGTCATTAAATACGTGGAATATCAAAAAGCGTATGCAAGATATAGGAAGTCGCGGTGGGAGCCGCCACCGTTTAGTTCGTGAAATAATTTCAAGTCACCCTTTAAAGATGCCTGCGGTATTATGTCGAGGCAATTAAAACATAAAAAAGGTCAGGTTCACGCGTTTTAATAACAAGCCAAAAATAGCGTTCTGTGCAAGCCTTAGAGCCGGAGCGCTAACTGAAAGCCGCCGTTAAGCGTGGCGGATAACTGATTAAACGGTGTTTTGTTATCGCTATGTTGTAATCTTATGGTGTAATAATTACGCATCACGCACCTATCAAGTTGAGGAGACAAAATGAAATTTAACTGGAAACAGTTTGGTATCGCACTCTGCCTGTTCCTGGCGGGTTATTTGACATTTAATAGCAAATTATTCGCCCAGACATTAGAAAAACCTAAAGTCTCCATCGCGGTCGGCGGTAAGAATTTGCTGTACTACTTGCCGCTAACGGTTGCCGAACAGCTGGGATATTTTAAAGATGAAGGTTTGCAGGTTGAAATTTCCGATTTCGCTGGCGGTGCAAAAGCATTGCAAGCACTAATCGGTGGTAGTGCAGATGTCGTTTCCGGCGCCTTCGAGCACACCATCAGTATGCAAGCCAAAAACCAGATTATCACAGCCTTTGTATTGCAAGGCCGTGCGCCGCAAATTGTCATGGCGGTGTCCAACAAGACCATGCCACACTACAAAACGATTGCGGATTTAAAGGGCAAAAAAATTGGCGTCACTGCGCCAGGTTCTTCTACCAGCATGATGAGCAATTTTGTGTTGGCAAAAGGCGGCCTGAAACCGACTGACGTTTCGTACATTGGTGTAGGTGCATCGGCGGGTGCGTTATCGGCTTTGCGCTCCGGGCAAATTGACGCCATCGCCAATCTGGATCCGTTGATCACTATGTTGCAGCAAAAAAACGAGATCCGGATCATTTCCGATACCCGCACATTAAAAGAGACCAATGCGATATTTGGCGGTCCGATGCCTGCGGCGACCTTGTATGCTTCGGCTGACTTTATCAAAAAATATCCTAATACCACGCAGGCCTTAACTAATGCGATGGTACGTGCATTAAGATGGCTGCAAAAGGCCGCTCCTGAAGATATCGTCAAGGCCGTGCCGGAAAGTTATTTGTTAGGTGATCGCCCGTTGTACATCGCTGCCTTTACCAAAGTGCGGGAGGCGATCTCGCCAGATGGTAAATTCCCTGAAGGGGGCGCAGTTACAGCATTACATACGCTAGAGTCTTTTGATCCGACGTTAGCTGATAAAAAAATAGATTTATCTACAACCTACACGAATGCGTTCGTAGATAAAGCTGACCAAAAGTATAAATAAACAATTCGGCATGCTGCATAAATTGCAGTAAGTGCCGCAATAAATATTAAATCGCCCTGCACCGAAAAAAAGGAGCGCAGGGCGATTTATTTTTGTATCTAATGCATCTATTTTAATCGTGATTTTTTCGGCTTGCGCCATGCCACCTATGACACCAGATTCGTCGATACCAGCATTGTTTCTCGACAATATCAGCTGCACATTCATTTCAAAGGATGATCGTTCGCAGCGCTATACCGCCGTTGCAGATACCACCTTATCCATCGCCCCGGGTGAGTTCGTTTCCGTGGTAGGGCCAACGGGCTGCGGTAAATCGACCTTGCTGAACGTCGGTGCCGGCTTACTACAACCATCGACTGGTAGCGTGAAAGTGTTCGGCAAAGAATTAGCCGGAATTAACCAGCGTGCCGGTTATATGTTTCAGTCAGAGGCATTAATGCCATGGCGCAGCGCGCTACAAAACGTCATCGCAGGTTTGCAGTATCGCGCGATGGACGACGCGCAGGCAAAGCAGCTGGGCGAGGAATGGCTGGCCCGGGTGGGCTTGCAAGGGTTTGGCGATCGTTATCCGCATCAACTCTCGGGCGGTATGCGTAAGCGCGTTTCGCTGGCGCAAACGTTGATCCTTGACCCTGACATCATTTTGATGGATGAACCTTTTTCAGCACTGGATATCCAGACACGCCAGTTAATGGAAAACGAAGTACTAGACCTGTGGAATGCAAAAAAGAAAGCCGTGCTATTCATCACCCACGATCTGGATGAAGCGATTGCCATGTCGGACCGCGTGATTGTCCTGTCCGCAGGGCCGGGCACCCACCCGATAGGTGAGTTCGTCATTGATCTGGAACGTCCACGCGATGTGGCAGAAATTCGTACCGATCCGCGCTTTGTCGAACTGCATCGGCAGATATGGAGCGTGCTCCGCGATGAAGTCCTGAAAGGCTATCAGCAACAGAAAAAAATTGCCTGAATTGGGCGCACGGAATAGGGCAGACTGAAATAGTCGACTGATAAAGTAAATTTTCGATAGTCGCAATAGGACGGTCCAGGGTTCAAGAACGTTCTTGTGACGAATCAAATAAGAAAGAGTACGACATCATGTGGCAAGCGATTAAACCCAATTACAAAAATATGCGTCTCTATCAGGCGCTAGTGCTGGTCATTTTTTTTGCAGTCTGGCATCTGGTTACGCGTAACCCGCAGACAGCGTTTTTCTTTGGCGAACCCGTCAAAGTGATGATCCGCATCTGGCAATGGTTTACGGTCGGCAGCGGTAGTCTGGATGTGGGTCTTGCAGATAGCACATGGTTCACCCTAACGTTTCCCGGAGAGATTTACTCTCATCTGCTGGTGACGTTGACCGAGACCATGCTGGCGTTTGGAATCGGTACTGTATTGGGTTTGGGCGTAGGGTTGTGGCTCGCTCTGTCGCCGTTGACTTCGGCAATTCTGGATCCGTATATCAAAGCGTCCAACGCTATGCCACGGGTGATTCTGGCACCGATTTTTGCGATGTGGTTCGGCCTTGGCATCTGGTCCAAGGTGGCATTGGCGGTCACATTGGTCTTTTTTATTGTGTTCTTTAATGTGTACCAGGGCGTGAAGGAAGTCAGCCCTGTGGTGTTGTCGAACGCGCGTATGTTAGGTGCCAACCAGCGCCAGTTGTTGCGGACGGTTTATTTGCCATCGGCGACTTCGTGGGTATTTTCTAGTTTGCATACTTCGGTTGGGCTGGCTTTTGTGGGTGTCATCGTGGGTGAGTATTTGGGTTCTGCGCGTGGGGTGGGTTATCTGATTTTGCAGGCTGAAGGGGCGTTTGATATTAATACTGTTTTTGCCGGGATTTTGGTGTTGACGGCTTTTGCTTTGATACTTGATTCGGTGGTTGGATTGATTGAGAAGCGGTTGATGAAGTGGCAGCCCAAGGGAGGAGATACTGAGCGGCTTTAAGCGATGGGTCGATAGGTTAAACGGTTAGTGCTCCGTAGATGCTAGCACGGAGCCTTCCGCACAATCGATTTGCTCTTCCCTCGATGGGGTGAGTTTTTCTACCATCCCCTGCGGATAGCGCCCTGATATTCTGCGCTTACTACCGCGGACGTCGGCACAACGTCCGCATAATTCGAGGTGGAGGAACTGAGCGTCGCTGGCAAGCCAGCCACAAACATGCTTCGCATTTTTTAACGCAACGCTTCAATCAACTGCTCCAGCTTAACCGTATCAGCACTAAATTGGCGGATGCCTTCCGCCAATTTTTCGGTAGCCATGGCATCATCATTTACCATATTCCGGAATGCGGATTCATCCAGGCTAATTTTCTCAATATTCGCTTCTCTTGAAGCGTCGGCGCTGAGCTTGCGGACGATTGGATCGCTACTTTCTTCCAGTTTTTTCAACAGGTCAGGACTGATGGTCAGCAAATCGCAGCCGGCCAGTTCGATAATTTGGGAGGTATTGCGGAAGCTTGCACCCATGACTTCGGTGGCATAACCGAATTTGCGGAAGTAGTTATATACCTGCTTGACGGATTGCACGCCAGGATCATCCGCGCCCGTATATTCCTGCCCCGTAGATTTTTTGTACCAGTCATAGATACGACCAACGAAAGGAGAGATAAGCTGCACTTTTGCTTCGGCACAAGCAATCGCTTGCGGTAGCGAGAACAACAAGGTCAGGTTGCAACGAATACCTTCTTTTTCCAATACCTCGGCGGCGCGGATGCCTTCCCAGGTCGATGCAATTTTAATCAGTATGCGCTCGCGATTAATGCCTGCCGCCTCATACAATCCGATCAGCTTGCGGCCTTTTTCGACCGTGCCCTGCGTGTCAAACGACAGGCGTGCATCGGTCTCGGTGGATACACGGCCCGGAATGATTTTCAAAATCTCCAGACCGAATACGATCAGTAATTGGTCAATGATATCGTGCGTTGACAGGGCGGCATGGTCACGCACCGCTTGCGCCATCAGCGGTTGATAGTCCGTTTTTTGCACGGCCTTCAAAATCAGGGACGGATTAGTGGTTGCGTCGCGCGGCGCGAACGCTTTCATCGTCTGAAAATCGCCCGTGTCAGCAACGATGGTGGTGAACTGTTTGAGCTGTTCTAGTTGGTTCATGGCAGGTATCGGTGCGGTTAGGTTAATCGAGATGTCGAATTTTTAAATGCGCAGATTTCCAAGTGTCTTTAACGGCGATTTGCAGGCGGCGCGTGCACGGCATTATTCTACGCAAAATTCATCGTAAGCCAAACTGCGAACATCGGCAACCTTAACAGTTAAGTGTCTTTCATGGCGTTATTAGTTCCTCTATGGTCGGCGAATCACACGTTATCAGACGTTAATGCGGTCCTCCAGTCTAACAGGCCAGGCCTCACTACCATATTGCAGCAAAGTAACGTGTGATTTTTGCATGATCCGGTGCAAAGGATTGATTCGCGACCTTACTGCTGGGATGTGATTTGATCCGTGTAGCGCTCAAATCTTCATGGTATCAAGACTGTCGCGATGCCCGGACCGAAAACGTCGAGGCGAATAGCGTGAAACGAAAATGCTGTCCCATACAGAATACTCTGCCGCCTACAGATAAGTCTGTAGTATTTGTAGATAATTCTCCCATCATTTTCAGATTTATCTCATATCAATTGGGCATTCCCACTTTGTAAAATAATGCGTCCCGGTTATTTACAAATAGGTTGCATTTGAAAAAGACTCATGAGGCCTTTGGCCTTCACTCTGATATTCCCTCCGTATGGTTTAGTTTTCCTCAACTTGCAAAATCTTTATTATTAAGTAGCACTATTTTTGTCTTTTGCGCCCAGGCTGCCGAACCGCTGCAAACACCGTCCACCGAAGAACAACGTCGCCGCAGTAAGGCCGAAGCCGAGGCGCGCCAGCGCGCCATGCACGCGCCCAAAGTCGCGCTGGATAACGGCGCTGTCGCCGGTAGTGATACTGCTGATGCATTGTCGCTTCCGGTCGAGTCGCCTTGTTTTATCGTGCAGCAATTTTCACTCACCGTGCCAGCGCAACTATCTGCGGCCGCTAAAGTAACCGGCGCGAGCGCTTTATTACTGGATCCGTTTCGGTTCGCTCAGGACTATTTGCAGCAATATGCCGGTACTTGCGTCGGTAAAGACGGCTTGAATGTGATCGTTCAACGCTTGACCAATCTGATTTTGCAGCGCGGTTACAGCACAACGCGCATCGGCATTCCTGCACAGGATTTATCTGGCGGCACTCTCACGCTCGCCTTGGTGCCGGGCGTGATTAAGACATTACGTTTTGCCGATCCGGCAACTTATGGAACGCTAAGAAATGCGTTTCCTACCGGTCCCGGCCGCTTGCTAAATTTGCACGATCTGGAGCAAGGATTAGAGCAACTAAAGCGTATTCCAAGTCAGGACGTTGATATGAAAATTGTGCCGGGCCAGGTGCCCGGTCAAAGCGACGTTATGGTGGCTGTCGAGCGCGCCAAAGCATGGAAATTGAGCGGGCACGTGGACGATAGCGGTGCACAAAGTACGGGCAAGTTGCAGGCGGGTTTTAATGTTAGCGTCGATAATCCGCTCGGCCTCAGTGATATGGTCAATATCGGCATCAACACCGATGCCGACCGCAAGGCGGGTCAGCATGGTAGTAGCGGTAACAGTCTTTATTATGCGGTACCGGTCGGTTACTGGCGCTATGCGCTCAGCGCCAGCAGTCTTGATTATCATCAGCAAATTGCAGGGACATATCAAAACTTTGTATCGGCGGGCAAGTCACGCAATCTGGAATTTACGGTAGACCATTTATTTCAACGCAGCCAATCTCAAAAGAATAGCTGGCAATTTAAAGTCGGCAAGCGCTGGAGTCACGCTTATATCGACGAGACCGAAATCGATGGGCAGAAGCGCAATACGACCTTCGCTGAACTGGCCTGGGTCCATCAACATTATTTCGGCAACGCCCAGCTTGACCTGACCTTCGCCAATCGCTGGGGCGTCTCGTGGTTTAACGGTCAGGCCGACGAGGAGTGGCGCAGCAACGCCGATCCAACGTTCCGCTACACCCTGCAAAGCCTCGACGCGACCTTGGTTGTGCCTTTCAGTATCGCGCGCCAACCGCTCACTTATATCGGCACATTACGTGCTCAAAATACGCGCTCACCTTTATACGTGACCGACCAATTATCGATCGGTAATCGCTATACCGTGCGCGGTTTTGATGGCGAACTGACGCTGGCAGGGGAAAGGGGTTTCTTCTTCCGCAATGAACTCGATATCCCGCTCGCCCAAAGCGGTCAGTCGGCGTACCTGGGCATCGACGTCGGCAAAATATACGGCCCCAGTGTGCAGTATCTGTTGGGCGACAAGATCGCGGGCGCGGTGGTCGGTGTACGTGGCGGATATGGTGGTTTCAATTACGACTTGTTCTCCAGTTGGTCACTCTACAAACCTGCAGGTTTTGACACTGCGACCCCGGCGCTCGGTTTCAGCCTGAGCTATCAATATTAACCACACTCGTAACAGTGTTCCGGCCCCGTTAAACGCGGCCGTGATCATTTGTGCACCTTTCAAACGCCATCGCCGGTCCTTGTGCTTTGGTCGCGCTTTCTCAGAATTGGACACTGCATGAACAAACTAGCCTATCGCGTTATCTTTAATCGCACTCTTGGTCGCCCTACGGTCGTCGCAGAAAATGTCTCGGGTGGTGGCAAGTCCGGTAACGCTGCCAGTACAGTTGGCACGGTCCGTTCGCCCAGTTTTAGGTTGATCACGTTGCGCGTACTCATCGCCGCGGTCTTCGGTAGTGTCACCATCGTCCACGCCCAAATCGTGGCCGATCCGAATGCTGGCGCACACCGTCCGACTGTCGATCAAACCGCCAACGGACGACCAGTAGTGCAAATCACGGCACCCAACGCGGCGGGGCTAAGTCATAACCAGTACCAGCAGTTTAATGTCGGACCCAACGGCGCGATTCTCAACAATGCCCGCGGCATTACAGCCACTCAACAGGGCGGTCTGATTGATGGCAATGCGGCATTATCCCGCGGCAGCGCCCGCATCATTCTCAACGAGGTACGCGGCGCCGGTCGCAGTCAACTATCGGGCTATACCGAAGTGGCCGGACAGCGTGCCGAGGTCATTATCGCCAACCCGAATGGCATCACGTGCAGTGGCTGCGGTTTTATCAATACCACCCGTGGCGTGTTGACCACTGGTGCACCGGTCTTCGGCGGCGATGGCAGTTTGCGTGCGTTTCGCGTCGTCGGCGGCGCGATTACGGTCAATGGTTTGCAAGGCGGTAACACCGATCAGCTCGATCTGATCACGCGCAGTGTGCGCGTCAATGGACAGCTCTGGGCCAATCGGCTCAACGTGGTGGCCGGTGCGAATGAGGTAAATTATGCCGATCTGGGCGTGCAAGTCCTTGAGTCCGCGGGCGAAGTGCCAACGGTCGCGATTGACGTGGCGCAACTTGGCGGTATGTATGCCAACAAGATTCATCTCATCGGTACCGAAGCCGGTGTCGGGGTTGCCAGCATGGGCACGCTGGCGGCGCAAGCGGGCGATATCAGCATCGACAGCCGCGGCAAGGTGACGCTCAACGGCAACACCCACGCCAGCGGTCACATCGGGATTCGCAGCGATGACGACGTCACCAATAGCGGCACGATATACGCACAGCAACAACTCCGGCTGAATAGCGCCGGACAGGTTCGCAATACCGGCACGCTGGCCGCACAACAAGATCTGACGATCCGTGCCGCCCAACTAGACTCGAGCGGTTCGCTGGCGGCCGGGATCGATCCGTCCGGGCATGCAACGCAACCGGGAAGCTTACAGTTGAGCGCCAGCGGCGTATTGTCGGTGACCGGTCAGCAGAGTGCTGGCGGCAACATCGCCATCACCGGAGGGAGCCTCAATCTGGCGCATGCCCGAACCAGCGCGGCGGGCAACATTGCACTGACCGCGACTGTCGGGGATATCGATCATACCGGTGGCAATTTGCAGGCGCTTGGTGCGACGACATTTAACGCTAGCGGGACGGTGATCAATGACCATGGTGTGGTGCACACCGCGCAACTCGATAGTCGATCAGCACGGTGGTCCAATCGGGATGGCATCTTCACGCAATCGGGTAACGGCGACTCACTGATCAGCACCAGTGCAGACTTCGATAACACGGGCGGCAACCTGTCGAGCAACGCGCAGAACCTGATACTACACACTGGTAATCTGACCAACACCACCGGCACGCTGCAGCACGCTGGGTCCGGTACCTTGCGCATCGCTAGCAACGCGCTGCATAACGTGCAGGGGAGTATCGTCAGCAATGGCGATCTCGCAATTAGCGCTGCCGCCCTCGATAATCAGCGCGGTCGGTTAATGGCCAACGGCAACGTCGCGTTACACACGGCAGGAGCGCTGAATAATACCCACGGCAGCATCCAGGCTGCGCAGGCGCTACAATTAAGCGCCACCGATATTGATAACAGCGCTGGCCATTTGGTCTCGCTCAATACCGATGGACTGACACTGGCCGTCACCGGTCAACTGACCAATGGCGCAGACGGCGTCATTGGCGGCAATGGCGATGTCACATTGAGTGCCGCTAACCTGCGCAATAGTGGCACCATCACCGCTAGTAAACATCTATCGGCTTACATCAAAAATCAACTCAATAACAGTGGCGGACGGCTCGCGTCAGGACAGACGCTGCAGCTCCGGGCGGACAGTGCGATCAATGCGCAAGGTAGTCTGGATGCCGCGCAGATTAACGCGACTATCGCCCAATTCAACAACAATGCTGGTCTGATCAATGCCGATCAACTGACGCTCCAAAGCGTTAATTTGCATAACCAGCAAGGGCATATCACCCAGTTGGGCACCGCTGCCAGCATTATCGATATCGCGGACTTGCTCGACAACAGTCAGGATGGCGTAATTCAGAGTAATAGCAATGATCTGACGCTCAGTCCGCAGCAACTCGACAACCGCGGCGGCACGATTGCGCTGGCGGGCACCGGTCGGCTGGGTATCAATGTTTATGGCCCTTCTGCATTGCACAACGAGGGCGGTAGTATTGGCAGTAACGGCCAACTGAATATTACCTCCTCTCGCATCGATAATCAGGGCGGCACGATGTTTGCGCAAGGCCGCACCAGCGTGTCCGCGACGCTAGGCGCTGTGGACAACCGCGCTGGCGGCTATATCGGCGGCAGTTACCTGACGATCAATGCAGCGGGGGCGATCAATAATACGGCAGGCAAAATAGAGGGTACGCAAACCGGTCTGAGTATTATTGGCCAGAGTCTGCAAAATGCCAGCGGCACGATCCAAAGCGTAGCGCAAGGCACGCGCCCCACCGGACTTTCGCTATGGATCGCGCAAGGTATTCATAACGGGATTGCCAACGGGGTTGGCGGTTTTATCGGTAGCGCTGGCACCATCGACCTGCATGCTGGCGGTCTCGATAACAACGGCGGCACGCTCTACGCTGACAACGACCTGACGCTGACGCTGAAGGGTGGTGCAGCAAGTGGTTCGGAACAGGGCGGCCTCGTCAACACCGAAGGCGTGATCCAGGGTGGGGCCAACGTTCACGTCAGCGCCACCGGTGCAATTCGCAACCAGCAGGGCCGGATTGAGGCCAATGGCAGCGCTGCCACTCTGACAGTCTCCGGTAGCAACCTTGATAATAGCGCAGGACGGATTGCCAACAGCGGCACCGGTCTCACGCACATCGAGAGCGCTGGCAATATCATCAACACCACGGCTGGCACCATCGGCGGCAATGGCGACGTCACACTGACCAGCGGTCAATTGGACAACAGCACCGGCGGGCAGATCGTCGCTGCGGGCAACCTGCTCCTTGATACGCAGGATCATCTGAGCAATAACGCTGGCAACCTGTATGCGGGCAAAAACCTGCAACTTGATGCAAGCGAGCATCGCACCACGCTTACCAATATCGGCGGTCATATCGGAGCGGCAGGTAATATCGCGCTCTCCGTCGCCAGCCTCGACAATAGCGCTGGTCTGATTGGCAGCGCCGATGCTAAAGACGATGAAAAAGGGAGGCCCAAGAATGGTGAAGGCGGTCAGGGTGGTGAAGGCGCAAACATTGGGGACATTACCATCTCCGCCAGCGGCACGCTGACCAACAGCGCCGGCACTATCGGCAGCGCCCGCAATGTGCACATTAGCGCCTCCACGCTAGCGGGCGAGGGTGCAGTTATCGCCGGTCAGGACGCGCTGATCCAGTTGCAAGGGAATTATCACAACACCGCCGCTAATCTGCTCGTCGCCAACCGCGATCTGACGCTGACCACCACCGGCAATCTGATCAACAGCGGACGTCTCGCAGCCGTTCGCGATGTGCGCCTGAACGCCAATAATATAGACAACCAACGCACTGGCCTGATCAATGGCGGCGACGGCAGTGTCGTGATCCGCGCGGTGCATGGCCTACACAATACCGGACGTATTTATGGCAACGCGATTGTGCTCGGTGCGCAAACCGTGACCAATGATATCGACAATGAGACGCAGCAAGCCGGCGTCATTGCGTCGCGCAATACCTTACACATCGGTGCCGCAACCATCATCAACCGCGAGCATGCGTTATTTCAAAGCATGGGCGACATGGTGCTGGGCGGCGCTTTAAATCCCGAGGATGCTGTGATCTGCAACGCCGCCATGATCCGCAATACGTCGGCCACCATCGATGCTGGCGGCGCACTGACCATTGATGCCGCCACCTTGATCAATGAGAACAATCACTTCACCACCGCCCTCGCCACCGATCCGGCGCAGACCCGGCAGGTCACAGAATACCGCGCCTGGAACAGCGACGTCTGGTATCGTCCCGACCAGATCAGCTGGAGCGATAGCGGCAAAGGCGGGATCGTGTTGGTTGTCCCCGGCGGTGATCGCTTTGAAAAGTTTTACAAGCGCGATTATCGCCAAACCGTTCAGCAGTCGGTAGTCACGCATAGCGACCCTGGCACCATCACCTCAGGCGGCAACATGCGCCTGTCAGGTACAGTCACCAACGATAAAAGCATCATCATTGCCGGTGGCACACTCAGCGGCAATATCGACGCGATCCACAATCTGGGCGCTGCCGGAGAAATCCGCACCACCAACGCCATGACTGCCGGGCAAAATTACTACCACTGGGTCAGTGGCAAGCATCATGATAATCACTATCAATATGATAACAACGGTGCGGCCTATGACGTAGTATTACCCTCCGTCCCGCTGGCGTTGCAGGTCTGGACCCAACAGGAAAATACCCAGCCGGTCACCGGCCCTAATCACGCGCTCGGCAATGGCGTAGACGCCAACGCACTCCCCGCCGTCGACGGCAGCGACCTGTCGGCTAATGACGCGGACAATAGCGTAGGCGAGGGTGCACAGCATGGTGTTGACGCAGCAGACGGTGATGCGGGAACCGGCACCGACACCGCTGGCAGTCATCAAACCGTCGGCGATGCAATCGCGCCACTGCCGGATCTGATACTGCCCAACAACGCGCTGTTTATTGTGCATAAAGAGCCAGGCCAAGCGTATCTGATCGAGACCGATCCGGCCTTCACTAACTATAAAAAGTTTATTTCCAGCGACTACATGCTGAGCCGCCTCTCGCTCGATCCACAAAAAATCCAGAAACGGCTGGGCGATGGTTTCTATGAACAAAAGCTAATCAACGACCAGATCGCCCAACTCACCGGCAAGCGCTTTCTGGGCAACTATCACAACAACGAGACGCAATATCAGGCCTTAATGGAGGCGGGTATCGCCAGTGCCGAGGCGTTCCAGCTTACCCCCGGCATCGCACTGACCGCCGCCCAAATGGCCGCGCTCACCGCCGACATCGTCTGGCTGGTGGCGCAAACCGTCACCTTGCCGGATGGCAGTCAGACCGAGGTATTAGCGCCAGTGGTCTACCTCAGCCGCGCCAGCGCTGGCGACATCGCCCCCACCGGCGCCCTGATGGCCGCGCACGATATCGACCTCAGCGTGCACGGCAGTCTGGATAACGGCGGCACGCTGCAAGCGACCGACCACCTGATCGTCCACGCCACCGACATCGCCAACAGCGGCAACCTGCGCAGTACCGGCCAAACAGGCAGCACCCACTTAATCGCCACCAACGACATCCTCAACAATGGCGGCAATATCAGCGGTCATCGCGTCGGCATCCTGGCCGGACGCGACGTCACGCTACGTACCGGCACTACCACTGCCAGCAGCAAAAACGGCAGCAATATCGGATTAGGCAACATTGCCAGCATCAACGCCGACCAACTCGCCGTACAGGCCGGACGCGACGTCACCCTGAGCGCCGCCAGCGTCAACGTCAGTGGCGACGCCAGCTTCAGCGCCGGACGCGATCTCAGCCTGAACACAGTCACCACCCAGCGCACCGACAACATCCGCTACAACGACCAGAATCACCTCGACGCCAGCCAGACGCAGGTCAACGGCACCAGTATCAACGCGGGCGGTAATCTGGCACTGATTGCGGGGCAGGATATTAATGCCAGTGCCGCCACGGTTAATGCCGGGGAGCAACTGGCTGCGGTAGCCGGACGCGATATCACGGTAACCACGGCACGACAAGACAGCAGCATGGATCAGGCGATTCATACAACCTCCAAAGGCATCATGTCGTCGTCCAGCAGCAGTTCCAAAGCGCACGACCAGACCACCGAGGCGATCGGCAGCAGTTTCACTGGTAACACCATCGCCATGCAATCCGGGCGTGACATCACGGTCAAGGGCAGTCAGGTGATCGCCGCCAGCGATCTCACGCTCAATGCAGGTCGCGATGTCAGCATCACCAGCGCGCAACAAACCACCCAGAACAGTTTCTCCGCGGAAGAAACCAGCAGTGGTCTGGCAGCCAATTTCATGTCCGGTCTCAGTTACAGCAAAACCGCCCAAGATCAGGCCCAGACCGGCACCAGCGTCACCCAGATTGGCAGCGACATCAGCGGCGCCAACGTGCACATCAGCAGCGGTCGCGATACCAGCGTCACCGCCAGCGTGATTACTGCCGATCAGGACATCGGCATCAACGCCGGACGCAACATCAACATCCTCGCCGCCGCCAACACAGAAACCTCCGACGCCAGCAGTCATAGCAGTGGCACCCGCATGGATATCACAGGCGGCGCCAATGCCCGCTTCACCAATTACGGCACCAATAGCGCCTTGCAAAATAACACCGCCGAAGCGACCGACTACAGCACCAGCCTGCTATCAGCCAACGGCGGCAACCTCAGCCTGCAAGCCGGACTGGACCGCCAATATCGAGGCACAGGCCAAGGCAATGTCATCACCCAAGGTGCGGAGCTATTGGCCCAGGAAAGCCTGAACATCGCGGGTAACGCCGTTGATCTGCAGGCCATCCACAACGCCAGCAACAATCAATCCCATGCCGAAACCCACAGCGTCACGTTAGGCAGCAGTCTGACCGGCGCACTCGGTGGTGCCGTCACCCGCATCGGCGACATGGTCGCCGAAAGTCAGCACACCAGCAATACGCGCCTCCAAGGCGCACTGGCCCTCAAAGCTGGTTATGACGCCTACAAACTCGCCGGGGCGTTGCCCGGCGCGGTCGATGCCGCCAGTGACAGCATCAGCGCCACCGCCGATGTGCTGGCCAAAGAGAAACCCGCTGCGCAAGGTGCCGGTTTCGGCGTCAGCGTCAGTCTGGGGGTGGGGCAAAGCAAGCAGGACAGCAAGAACCGCGCCACGCAAGCGCGTGGCACCACAGCCCAAGCCCATACCATCAACATCACCAGCCGCGACGGCGATATCCTGATGGAAGGCGCCAAACTACAGGCCAACGATATCAGTCTCGACGCGGCCAGAAATATCCAACTGATCGCCGCCGCCAACAGCACCGATCTGCAATCGACCAACAGCGGCAGCAATGCCGGCATCGGTGCCACGTTAGGCTCCAACGGCGAGCAAACCGGACTCAGCTTCCAGCTCGGCGCATCCGGTTCCAAAGGCCACGCCAGCGGACACGAGACCAACTACGACAACACCCAGATCAGCGCCACCGACCACCTCACCATCAAAAGCGGCGGCGATCTGACTATGCGCGGTGCACAACTCGCCGGCAACACAATCAACGCCGACATTGCCGGCGACCTCAACATCCTGACCCAGCAAGACCTCAGCAACTTCGACAGCAAACAAGAAAACGGCGGCTTTAGCCTCAGTCTGTGCATCCCGCCGATCTGTGCCGGATCGATGTTCAGCGGCAGCCTCAACTACGCGCGCCAACAGGTCGAACACAACTACCAAAGCGCAGTCGGCCAAAGCGGCATCGCCGCCGGAACGGGGGGATTTAATATCAATGTCAAAGGCAACACCGACCTGACCGGTGCAGCCCTCACCAGCACCGCCCGCGTCGACAAAAATAGCCTGCACACCGCCAGCCTCACCAGCCGCGACCTCGCCAACCAACAACACACCAAAGCCGAGGCCATCAGCATCAGCGCCTCCACCGGCGGCATCGCCAGCAACGTCATGCAAAATGTACTCGGCAACCTCAACGGCGGCAAAGGCATGCCAAAAAACAACGATCAGCACAGCAATACCAACAGCGTCATCAGCCCCGCCACCATCACCATCACCGGCAGTGGCGATGCCGCGACCGACGCCAATAGCGAAACCACCGCCACCACACTCACCGAACGCGACGCCAGCACCGCCAACGGCGCGCTGACCAACACCCTGACGCTGCAACAGGCACAAGACCTGCAACGCCAGCAACACCAAGCGCAAGAAGACCAGCGCAGCGCCGGTCTGGTTGGTGCCGTACTTGCCAACATGGTCGGAGATATGGCACAAGGGAAGTGGGCCGATGGCTCGCCACAAAAGATCGCGCTGCATGGCATCGTCGGATTAATCGAAGCCAGGATCGGTGGTGGCAGTGCCGCCGCTGGCCTGGCAGCCGGGATGACGCATGAAGCAATGGTGCCGGTGCTGGTGGATTATTTAATCAGTCAGGGCTATACACCCGGTTCACAGGATTTTAATGACATGATGAACCTGGGTGCCACGCTGGTGGGTGCGGCATCGGGGGCGCTGGCCGGGGGAGGTGCGAGAGATGCTGGGATTGGTGCGAATGTGGGCGTGATTGCTGATCAGAATAATCGGCAATTGCATCCTGATGAGAAAAAGTGGATTAAAGGTAATGCATCACGTTATGCGCTAAAAAAAGGAATTTCAATTGAGCAGGCGCAACAAGAATTAACAGCACAGGCAGATCGGCAAGTCCAGTCTGGCTCGTCTGGCACGTGGGATCAAAGTGCTTATACCTTTTTAAATAAAGCAGGGCGTGGTTTGCTGCCATTAGAAGGCACTAGCGGTACTGGTTTTATGTTCTATGCAACCCCCAAACAGAAAGGGAATACCGATATGTATGCAGGTTATGGCGCAGCGAACAAGCCAGCGGATGGCGATGTTGCTGCGGCAATTAATCGGGACCTGGCTACTCGAGAACTGGCAAGTAAGGCGACGGTTACCGCGGCTGCGCTTGCGGGTACTGCCGCAGGAATTGCTTCGGCTGCGGAAATCTATGCCGCTTATAAGGCTGCTGCGGCGGCGTATTCGATGGGGACAGCTTTGGGGACGGGGATGGCGGTTGGAGGTGGATCTTATACGGGTTCGGCTGCGGCTGGCGCTGTCTACGAAAGACTATTTGGGACAGGTCAAGATTTTAGTACCGGATTTGATCAACGATTCTCATATTCTGGATTGGCTGCCGCAACGACCGTTGGTGGTTTAACTGGTATGTATGGCACTGCGATGTTCGGTTGGGCTGGTGTACCAAATTCCATCAAGAACTTAGCGACACTGCCTGGTTTTATTATTAGGGCCAATAGTGTCGTGGCAGGTAAAGCTGCTGGTAGTGCAGCGCAAGCTGCTGTTAAACCATCTAACCAGTGATAGGAGGCCATCATGTTTGACGGTTTGTGGCATGGCATATTTGGTGGATTGTTTGGCCCTGGGATTGCTCAATGGATGAATCGATTTAAATATTGGGTAATTTTTTTAACCGGAATGGCAGGCACTTATATTGGGTTGTATGTAGCAGGAATTTATACAAAAGGGCTAAAGATTGCCACTCAAATTATGCTAAAAAATATCATTGCTCCTGATCTTATTCTTGTTTCTGTAGGAATAGGTTTGCTAATGCTCTTCGTCGCGTTCGTAGGTGTATTAGGCACTTCAAAAAAATCAAGTGAAGACGATAAAAATGATTCGTAGTACTTCGCTCTATTTTTTTGATGGGGACGGCTTTGGAGACTGGGGGAGCTTCTTATACAGGTGGAGTAGCTTTAAGCTCCATATTTAATAAAACACATCTTTTAGAAAAGCTTTCGATCAACGTTTTTCTTATCCTGGATTAGCGACTGCTATGACAGTCGGGGGTTGAACTGGCATGTACAGTACGGCGATGTTTGGCTGGGCGGGTGTGCCGAACGCGATCACAAATTTAGCAACACTGCCGGGGTTTATCATTCGCGTCAATGGCGGGGTAGCCGGTAAAGCCGCTGGCAGCGCGGCGCAGGCAGTGATTAACTCATCTGCTAACCAATAATCGGAGCCCCTTTTGTTGACGGTTTTTGGTCTGGGATATTTGGCGGTCTGTTTGGCCTTGGGACTGCACAATGGTTGAGCCGGTTTAAGTATTGGGTAGTTTTTTTAGTCACGGCTTTAGTTCGCACGACATTACTTCTTGGCCTTTCTATCTATACCAAAGAGGGAGTGAAACACTTAGATTCTTCTTTGCCGATACACATTCGACTTTGCTAGTCATTTTTTGCCTCTAGGTTTAGGATTGAGTGCAGTATTTATTGCATTTTTGGGCTCGTTGAACAGTCGCCCCAAAGTCAGTCCTGATGCTAACAATGAGCTAAAAAGTAGCTGTCTTGTTTCGTCTTTAAGCGATGGTGCCGGTGGATTATTTAATCAGTCAGGGCTATACACCCGGTTCACAGGATTTTAATGACATGATGAATCTGGGTGCCACGCTGGTGGGTGCGGCATCGGGGGCGCTGGCGGGGGGAGGGAGCAGGGATGCCGGGATTGGTGCGAATGTGTGGGTGATTGCGGATCAGAAAAATCGGCAGTTGCATCCGACCGAGAAAACTTTAGTAAAAAAAACTGCCGGCGGGCAGCAACGGAAAACATACTGTAAAGCAGGTTGAAGAGCAGAGGGACAGCATGTAGATGATTACCAATGGTGTAACCGAAGGCGGTACCCCGGCGACGATCATCGGTAAAATTTTGGATGCTTGAGAGTGTGTACCAATACACCTTCAGTCAGACCCTGCGTTTTAGGCGATTCCTTCTGCTCGTCGTTAATATTCAACATATAAAATATTCTATATGTGCATAATAATTTATGCAGGTATTTTAAAATTGCACTATGATGCTTTGAGTAAACTTTACTTAACGTGGTTCTAGCGTGGTCGGATTTCCCCGTTTACCCTTGCTGCCCGTAGCTGTAGGTGCAGTCCCGAGAAGCGGTCACCGATTCTGGTAGTTTAGCGCTGATTTTTTCTTCTGACGGGGCATTCGGTATTGCACCAATAAGACCAGTTAATCGTTGTGAAGGATGGCTAAATGTATGGACTTATAAATCAGGCTGTTAAAGAAATGGTTGTGGAAGGGCACGGCGAAGCCATATGGGAAAAAATTCGTTTAGAGGCAGGCGTAGTCGATGTGTTTGTTTCAATGGATCAATATCCTGAAGAAGTAACAGACAAGCTGGTGAGGGCAGCAAGCGCTATTCTGCATTTGAGTCCCAGCGATATTTTGGCGGGGTTTGGCCAATATTGGGTGGGATTCGCTAGTCGCAATTATGATTACGTTTTGGATATGTCAGGGCAAGATTTTTTGGCGTTTATAAAAAATCTGAATAACATGCATGCGCGTATCGGTCTATGGATGCCAGACCTGAAACCACCCTCGTTTCTTGTTACTGATGAAACGCCGGGCGCATTCAAGCTTCATTATCGCTCTTCGCGTAATGGCTATGCGCCGATGGTCAAGGGTCTGCTAACAGGCTTGGGTGAGCGCTTCAATACTGATGTCACCATTGATCATGTACGTGGTGCCGATCAAGGATTAAATTATGAAGAATTCGTAGTTACATACGCGATCCGCACACAGTCCGCCATCTTGTAGATGGGTAAAAAAAATTCAGCGCCAGCGCTGCTGCATGGCATACCACCTGAACTGATGCCAGCAGTATTTCCGTTCCATGTGATTTTCGATAATACCGGCCAAATTGTGCAACATGGAGAAAATATTAACCGTCTTTCATCCTCCGTTGTATGCGGCGCAGTCGTTCAAGACTTATTTCGGGTTGACACACCGACCGGACTATCAATGAACTTTGACTCTATCGCGAGTCAGTTGTTTTCTGTTTTTTTGGTCGAATGCCTTGAATCCAAGCACATTCTCAAAGGACAAATGCTGATTTTAAATCGCCGTCAGGGTAATTTAATGCTTTTTCTTGGCTCCCCGCTCGTCAGCGACGTGCAAAGTGTAAAGAGCCTGGGTTTGTCCTTCAACGATTTTGCACTGCATGATTCGACGGTAGACTTCCTATTTTTGATAGAAGCTAAAGCGCGGATGATGCACGATTTGCACCATCTGGCCGAGCGTCTGGCGCGCGAGGTCAAGGTGCGTGATGAGGTCGAGCTGGCGTTGAAAGTGTTGAATCAGAAACTAGAGCAACGTGTCCAGGAGCGAACGGCGGAGCTTGCGATTCAGAAAGACAAGGCCGAAGTAGCGAACAGCACAAAGAGTAAATTTCTATCAAACATGAGCCATGAGTTGCGTACTCCGCTCAATGCAATCTTGGGTTACACCCAAATCCTTCAAAGTGATCCACATCTAAATCAGCGTCAATTCACTGGATTGCACACAATTTACCAAAGTGGCGAACATTTATTAATGATAATAAATGACCTGCTTGATATAGGAAAAATTGAAGCCGGAAAATTTGAATTGAGTTTAAAAGTGTTCGATTTGCAACCATTTCTACAAGCTATTACACAAATGATTAGTGTGAAGGCGCAGCAAAAAGATTTGGTGTTTACAATCGAAATAGGATTACATCTTCCAAAAACGGTACGACTCGATGAACTACGCCTGCGTCAGATTTTTCTTAACCTGCTAAGTAACGCAGTTAAATTTACTGAGTCGGGGCAAATCACTTTCAGGATCAGTAGTAAGTCGCTGGAGCGTGGTCAGGTATGCCTCCGGTTTGAAGTCGAGGACTCTGGCATCGGTATTGCGCCAGATCACTTACAAAAAATATTTCGCCCTTTTGAACAGGTCGGTAATCTTAAAAATCAGCGCGGCGGGTCCGGGCTGGGGCTATCTATCAGCACACATTTGCTCCAACTAATGGAGAGCAATATGCATGTTGAAAGTGAAGTCGGAAAAGGTAGTATTTTCTGGTTCGAACTACTGATGGACAGGATCGACACAGATGGCGAATTTGACACGGCCTCTACTTCACAAATGTCCCATGGGCAGGCGGTCATCGAATCGCCGGAGTGCCTGATCATCCCGCGGGCCGATGAAATTGAAAAACTCTATCAGCTAGCCTTAGCTGGTAATGTCCGCAATATTATTAAGTACGCTCAAAAAATGATAGAGCGCGATACGCGCTACCGAATGTTTGGTGAGAAGCTGTGTGTTCTGGCTAATGATTATCAAACCAAGGCAATCCTGACGTTGATTGAACGGCATATGGTCGCGAAAGATTCAAAATGATGCCGATCGTAGAAATTGCATTACAAAATCAGACAATTTTGATCGTCGACGATACACCGGCAAACTTGCGGGTTCTGGTAGATTATTTGGAAGAAATTGGCTTCAACGTGCTAACGGCCCAGGATGGAGACGAAGCGTTAAAGCGTGCTCAGTACATGCGCCCCGATCTCATTTTGTTGGATGTGATGATGCCTGGTATGGATGGTTTTGAAACCTGCCGTCGAATGAAAGCTATCGATGATATCGCGGACATTCCGGTCATTTTCATGACAGCCTTGACAAACACAAAGAGTAAAATCCAAGGTTTTGACGTCGGCGGCGTCGACTACATCACCAAGCCATTCCAAATCGAAGAGGTTTTTGCGCGTATTCATACACAGCTGCGGGTCCGGGCAATTCAACAGAAACTATCCGCTCAAAATACAGTGCTACAAGAAATAATAACGCAACGCGAACGCTTGAGCGGCGCCATGCGGGTAGCCTCATTGGTGCATCAGAATAGCGGAGAAGGGATGCTATTGTCGGATACCGCATACCGGACGTTGGCAATTAATCCTGCTTTTACCAAAATCACGGGATATAGTTTTGATGACATTGAAGGTAAAGCATCCGGTTTGCTCAATAAAGTGTTTCGGGAAGGCCCTCAATATGCGCGCATGCTGGAGTCGCTCAAGATTGGAGGCTCCTGGGCCGGGGAATTGTGGGCCGAGCGGAAAAGCGGTGAAACTTACGCCAAATGGATGGTTGTTAATACCCTTAAAAATGAGACTGGGACTTTGCAAGGCTATGTCACCCTGTTTTCCGACATTACCGATAAAAAGAAATCTGAAGAAGTAATCTGGAGGCAAGCTAACTTCGACGAGTTAACCGGGTTACCCAACCGGCATATGTTTAATGCGTACTTGCAGCGGGAGATAAAAAATCATGATCGTGCTGTTCATTCTATGGCGCTGTTGTTCATTGACCTGGACAATTTCAAGGAGATAAATGACACGCTCGGCCATGCAGCCGGCGATCTTCTTTTGAAGGAAACCGGATGCCGTCTTAGCGCTTTGACGCGCTCTTCGGATATCGTTGCGCGTCTGGGAGGCGATGAATTCGTCATGATCCTCACCCAAATAGGAAAAATCAATCCGATCGAGCAGATTTCTCAAGAAATTATCGATCAACTGACGCAGCCTTATATGTTAGGCGTTGATATTGCCTACATCTCGGCCAGTATAGGGATTTCATTTTATTCCGAGGACATAAAAGACGCTACCCAACTGCTCAATAATGCTGATCAGGCGATGTACATTGCGAAAAAAAATGGGGGTAGTTGTTTTAATTATTTCACTCCTGCGTTGCAGGAGGCCGCCCTGCAACGCAGGAGTCTGATTAAAGAACTACGTAGCGCGATTCAGACCAATCAATTTGTGCTCCATTTCCAGCCGATTGTAGAGATGGTAAGTGGTCGTATCCACAAGGCCGAAGCGCTGGTGCGCTGGAACCATCCGGAACGCGGCATCTTAGGACCCGTTGAATTCATTCCTGTGACAGAAGAAACAGGCCTGATCATTGAGCTTGGTGAGTGGATTTTTAAAGAAGCAGTCCGCTGGACCAAATGCTGGACTGAACGGCGATCGGGTGAATTTCAGGTCAGTATAAACATATCTCCCTTGCAATTAAAGAAAGAAGATCATCAGAAGGGGAACGAGTGGCTGGCGCATCTGGACGAAATCGGCCTCTCAGGTACCCGCGTTGTACTTGAAATCACCGAAGGTTTACTGATGGGAGAAAACGCTAAAATAGCTGATAAGTTACGTCGCTATCGTGCTGCTGGAATACAGATGGCTGTAGATGATTTTGGCACTGGATACTCCTCATTGTCGTACCTAAAAAAACTTGATATCGATTACCTTAAAATAGATAAATCTTTTGTATCGAATCTCGCCACGGATACGAACGACAGGGCGATTTCAACAGCCATTATCGTAATGGCCCATAAGGTAGGATTGAAAGTCATTGCAGAAGGCGTTGAGACTGTTGAGCAGAGAGACTTTTTGATTGCCGCTGGTTGCGACTATTGCCAAGGATATTTATATTCGCGCCCTGTGCCGCCCGAACAATTTGAACGATTGCTGGACCAGGATGTGGTCAATGTATAAATCGAATTACTCTTATCGCAATCGTTGGTTAGTTTGATGCGCACGCAGCACAAGAAAGCCAATGCGTTGTTCATGAATACCGTTTTAGAATATCCCAGACGTCTTGCAAAGCCCCTGAAATGCTTTGCTTTAACTGATCTGTTGAAGTAGTTAAGGGGTGACAGAAAGAATACGGCGGATTAGTCCTCTTCCGACAAGTTTGCGGCCATGCTTGAAACGGCGATACCGAACGAGGCGGAGTGGGCGGATATTTTCGTGGCAAGAGTCTGTATGTGGGCATATTGTTGCCTGGCGGCAGGTATTCCGGCAAGCCAACGATACTGCCGCCGAACCTGAACGGATGCATGCCGGACATATCCGTGAAGATTCGACGATGCTCATCAGGGATTGGAAAGCCGCTTTGAACCACTTTTGCTATATAGTTTGAAGAACGGATTTTTTAAGATTGACCAAAATCGTTTGCACAAATTTCAGGACACCCTTCACGGGCGCTAAGTACTAGTAGCTAGTTGTGATGGCCGGTCAGGCGCTAATTTGCGGCGCCGACCGTTTCCTGATTACGAACATTTAAATTTTCCAACATCTCCCAACATCACCCGATCCTACGTTCCGACACCGGATCAAAAAATACCGCCTTCGACAAATCAAAAGCCAGTTGCATCTCTTGTTTCGGCTTTGCCGCGGCGCGCGGATGCGTGCGGCAGGTGATACGTGCACCGTTGAATTGCGTGAAGACTAGTGTGTCGGGGCCGGTTGGCTCGGTCAGTTCGATGGTGCACGATACTTCGCTTGGACGATAGCCCTGGTGAGCGCCATTAAGTTCCGAGCCTCTGGCGCTGAGCGCGTCTGTGACGTGTTCCGGTCGGATGCCCAAGACAATATCGCTTCCAATCGATTCAGCAATTGCCGGGATATTTGCGTGGGTTGATGGCAAGGGCACCAAGGTCGTTTGTCCGCCATGTTCCAGAGTAAATGCCGCGCCACCGTTGCTGCCATGCGCCACCAGTTTGCCGCTCAAAAAGTTCATCGAAGGAGAGCCGATGAAGCCTGCGACGAACAAGTTCTGGGGGTTGTCGTAGATGTCTTGCGGCGTACCGAACTGCTGGACGATGCCGTCTTTCATCACGGCGATCTTGTCGCCCAAGGTCATGGCCTCGATTTGGTCATGCGTGACGTAGACGATGGTGCTGCCAAGGCGTTGATGTAGCAGTTTGATTTCTGCGCGCATTTCGACGCGGAGTTTTGCATCGAGATTAGATAGCGGTTCGTCAAATAAAAACAGCGAAGGATCGCGTGCAATCGCACGGCCCATCGCGACGCGCTGACGCTGGCCGCCGGATAATAGCGCTGGCTTGCTATCGAGCAGATGTGTGATTTGTAATGTCTGCGCTACACGGTCGACGATTTTTTTCTGTTCGGCTTTTGGGACTTTACGGATACCTAAGCCAAACGAAATATTTTCTCGTACAGTCATCGTTGGATACAAGGCGTACGACTGAAACACCATCGCGATATCGCGGGCTTTGGGTGCGATGTCATTGACGCGGCGCTCACCGATCATGATGTCGCCTTCGGAAACCGTCTCCAGACCGGCGATCATATTGAGCAATGTGGATTTCCCGCAGCCCGAACCACCGACCAAAATCAGGAATTCGCCATCCTCTATCTCCAGATTGATTCCTTTCAGAATCTCGTTGCCGTTAGGATAAACTTTGCGCACATTGCGAATTGATAAACTAGCCATCTCTACTCCATCTCCTGATCGTTCTCTACAGCCAACATCTTTATGTGGACTGTTAAGTAAAGGGAATCTCACCCCATTTTTGTGAGCCGTTAAGGCGGCGTACTGCCGTAGGCTGATTAGCCTTTTACAGCCCCGGCAGTTAGCCCGCGTACGAAATATTTTCCTGCCAGCAGATAGACAACCAACGTTGGCAATGCCGCGATGATGGCCGCCGCCATGTTAACGTTATATTCGGTAACGCCGGTCGAAGTATTGACCAGATTATTCAATGCCACGGTGACCGGTTTGGCATCCGATCCGCCAAATACGACGCCGAACAAAAAGTCATTCCAGATTTGCGTGAACTGCCAGATAAAGCACACCATGAATATCGGGAGCGATAGCGGGAAGATGATTTTGCGATAGGTCATGAAGAAACCCGCGCCATCAATCCTCGCTGCCTTGACCAGTTCTTCGGGCACGGTGATGTAGTAATTGCGGAAAAATAAAGTGGTAAACGCGATGCCATAAACAATGTGAACAAACACAAGACCGCTGGTGCTGTTGGATAAATCGACCAGGCCTAGCAATCGTGCCATTGGCAGGATCACGACCTGAAACGGAATGAAGCAGCCGACCATCAGCGCAGTAAATACGATTTCTGAACCGCGGAATCGCCAGTGTGCAAGGACATAACCGTTCAGCGAGCCGACCAGCGTTGAAATCAGCACGGCCGGGATCGCCATTCTGAGCGAGTTCCAGAAGTAGGGCGCCAGCCCGTTGCAATCAACCCCGGTGCAAGCATGGCCCCAGGCTTTGCTCCAGGCCGCGCCGGTGAGCGAGTGCGGTAATGAGAGTAGATTACCCGTGCGAATTTCTTCCAGCGTCTTAACCGAGGTACTCAGCATCACATACAGCGGTATCAGATAATAAACCGCGACAAAAATAAGCAGGACATAGATGGCGATGCGGCCCGGCGTGAGTCGTGCGCCCGCGTGGTGAACGGTGCTGCCGTTGCTGTTGTGATTAGCGGCCATTGCGCGCTCCTTTGGTTTCCAGATACATCAATGGCACCAGCACCGCCATCACAGTTGCCAGCATCATCATTGCCGACGCCGCACCAAGGCCTAGCTGACCGCGCGAAAATGAGTATTGATACATGAAGATCGCCGGTACGTCAGAGGACGTGCCGGGACCGCCAGCAGTCAGGGCCATCACCAGATCGAAGCTCTTGATAGCGATATGGGCCAAGATTAATAACGCGCTGAAAAATACTGGCCGCAGGGCGGGAATAACGATACGCCGGTAAATAGTGGGCAAACTTGCGCCGTCCACTTGCGCGGCTTTAATCACGCTATCGTCAATTCCGCGTAGTCCGGCCAGAAACAATGCCATGACAAAACCAGATGACTGCCACACACCGGCAATCACGACTGTATAAATTGAAAAATCAGAATTCACCAGCCAATCAAACGTGAAGTGCGTGAAGCCCCAGTCGTGCATCATTTTTTCTAGACCGAGTCCTGGATTCAGAATCCACTTCCATGCGGCACCAGTGACGATAAACGACAGGGCCATCGGATACAAATAAATGGCGCGCAAGGCACCTTCCGCACGAATTTTTTGATCCAGCAGGATCGCCATGAACAGGCCGATACCCAGACAAAATAGAATAAACAGGCTACCGAATATGCCGAGATTGCCTGCTGCGACCCACCAGCGGTCAAGGCCGAACAGGTCGGTGTATTGATGGAAACCAACGAGCGTGTAGTTGGGCATCATGCGCGAATCGGTGAGCGATAGCCAACCTGTCAGCGCTATAAAGCCGTAGACGAATACAAGAGAAATAATAATGGTCGGCGACAATACCAGTCGCGGTAACCAGTTATCCGCGATAGCAGATATGCGCCCTCGCGGTGCCAGATTTTTTGACGGTTTGGATGTGCTCCCGACCGATACAGTTGTATAGGGGAGGATTTGATCGGACATACGTGTCTCCTGATGCAGGATCATAACCAAATCATCGGTGCCCGTAATATTGCAAAATTGAAAACGCAATAGTTGCGGACGCCGAGATCGTGGCAGACATCGGCACCCTGTAGTAAGGGTGCCGATGTCAAGTTTTTATAACAAAATAGCTTACACGTTAATTTGTTGCATGTCGTTTCAACTACTCAGCCCGTTATTCTAAGGGCGGAGTGAGTGATGCGCGCTTAATCATGTGCAAGGTTTAATGGTAAATGAAGCTTATCAATAATCCGGGGATTATCGGGTTTTTGCTGCTTTTGCCAATGCCTGCGCTGCCGCCTGCGATGTCATGGTCGAGTTCATGAACTTGGAAATCACGTCCAGCATCGCACCTTGTACGGCTGAACTGACTGCCATGCCGTGGGCCATACTTGGCTCCAGTGTGTTGGCTTTGCTGGCGGCAGCCATATCGTCCATTGATTCAATTGCGCAGCTGTCAAACTTGCTGCGTGGAACATCTGGACGGACAGGAATCGAACCTTTGTTCAGATTGAAAATTTCCTGAAACTCAGGGCTCATGATCGCCGTTGCCAATACTAACTGCGCTTTTTGTTCTTCAGGACTTTTTACCTTGAACATCGCGATGGAGTCAATATTATAGGTATAAGATTTAGCAGTGCCTGGTGCCGGGACGCACAGGAAGTCTTTGCCAGGCTGCTTGCCAGCAGCGGTAAACTCGCCTTTGGCCCAGTCACCCATGAATTGCATTCCGGCTTTGCCATTGATGACCATCGCGGTTGCCAGGTTCCAGTCGCGACCCGGTGAGTTTTTATCGATGTAAGTTTTGATTTTGCCGAGGGTGTCAAATGTCTTGATCATGGTCGGGCCGGTGAGGGTGGCCTGATCAAGTTTTACCAGCGCTTTATTGTAGAAGTCAGCACCGCCGACGCCTAAAGCGGTGGTTTCAAATACGGTAGCATCTTGCCAAGGCTGACCGCCGTGGGCGATTGCTATAAAACCAGCCTTTTGCATTTTGTCAGCGGCATCAAAGAATTCCGCCCATGTGGTTGGCGTTTTGGCGCCTGATTTCTTCAGGACTTCTGGATTGACCCACAGCCAGTTGACCCGATGGACATTGACTGGCGCCGCAACATAATGGCCTTGGTACTTCATGGTGTTGGAGACAACCTTAGGCAGCAACGTGTCCCATTTTCCAGCAGTCGCAGCGGCATCAATATTAGCCAACACGCCTTCCTGGCCCCATTCCTGAATGGACGGTCCTTTGATCTGCGCTGCAGTCGGAGGGCTACCGGCGATGACACGTGCTTTTAGCGCAGTGGTCGCGTTTTCTCCGGCACCGCCCGCTACCGCGAAGTCTTTCCAGGTGATGCCCTTGGATTCCATGATCTTTTTCAGTTCTGCGACTGATTTGGCTTCTCCGCCAGAGGTCCAGTAATGCAACACTTCAACTTGCGCGGCATTGACTGCTGCAGATGCTGATAACAGTGCTGTTGCTGTGACCGTTGTGACCATTGTGGTTTTAATGAGTTGCTGCAGTTTCATACTTGTCTCCTTATTAAAAACGCTAATTAAGATGTTTTCATTCCACGCTTGCCAATTCCCTGACGCTACACGGTCTGAAAAACATCTATCCACTGATGGTGGGTTTGCGCCACACCATTTACTACTGTAGGACTTACAGGGACTTAGGCAAAATCGTCGCAGCGGCGTTGTGCTCTCTTTCCGCCGCCAAGGGGCGATGCATAGGTTCCTGCCGAAAAAATCAAAGCTTTCTGTTTAAATCGTGGCGCTCTTTAGGGGCGCCACTTGAATAACTTACTCTGCGAGTCCAACAATCTTTTGCGATCCTGTTGTTGTTAGATTTTTGCATGCTAAGTTTTCCGTTCCGCCGACATTAACTGTTTCTGATAACGATGACAAGCTGCCACCATGCCTACCAATCAGGTCCTCTTGCGAAAGGGCAGGCTAGATAAAGTTAGTAAAACTACATAAAAAGTCGAATTAAACTGACAATACTCAGCAAACATCTCTTTCGTCGCTTGTAATTGTAGTAATGCTACATTAATATTGCAATATAAGTTTTTTATTTATTACAAATTCACAATGCAAAATCAACCCCCTTTTACCTTCACGCTGTTCGGCGGAACTGGCGATTTAGCGATGCGGAAGATTCTTCCGGCCCTTTTTATCGCGCATCGGGATGCCAAACTGCATGAAACCGGTCGCATTATTTGTGTCTCAAAGCAAGCTTTCAGCCGAGACGAATATCTGGATTGGGTAAGCAAAAATGCGGCTCCGCACGTGAAAGGAGGCGGCGCGTCCGTTGATATAGAGGATGTTGCATGGCGGAGTTTTTTAGCGCGCATCGATTATCTGGCGCTGGATCTGGTCGAGCCTACCGGTTATCAGCGCCTGGCCGAGCTGCTGGCGCAAAGCAAAGTGGTATCGGTGTTTTATCTGGCGACTTCGCCGCTTTTATTTGAACGTATTTGCGCCAATCTTGCCACCAGTACCGTCGATTTATCTCAGGCCCGGGTCGTATTAGAAAAACCACTTGGTCATGATTTGCGCTCTTCACACGCTATTAATGATGCAGTAGCGCGGGTTTTTTCTGAGGACCAGATTTATCGGATTGATCATTATCTAGGTAAAGAGTCGGTACAGAATCTGCTTGCGCTGCGCTTTGCCAACAGTTTATTCGAACCGCTCTGGCGGCGTGAATCGATCGCCCACGTCCAGTTAACGATAGCGGAACAGTTAGGCGTAGAAGGGCGCGGAGAGTTCTACGATGGGACCGGTGCGTTGCGCGATATGGTGCAAAACCACTTGCTGCAACTGTTGTGCACAGTCGCGATGGAACCGCCGACCTCTTTCGATGCCAACGCTGTACGCGATGAAAAGGTCCGTGTATTGCGCGCACTGCGGCCATTTTCTGCAGAGGACCTGGAGTTGCGTGCGGTGCGGGGGCAATATGTCGCAGGTGCAGTCAATAGCCAGTCGGTACCGGGTTATCTGCAAGAACCCGGCATCGGTCCCCGTTCGCAGACTGAAACCTTTGTGGCATTACATGCCGAGATTAACAATTGGCGCTGGGCCGGCGTCCCATTTTTTCTGCGTACCGGAAAGCGCCTGGCGCATCGTGCAGCAGAGATTGTCATCACATTCAGGCCGGTACCACACGCTATCTTACCGATGCCTTTTGGTTCAGGGAGCGTGAGCAATAGGCTGGTGATTCGGCTACAACCGGACGAATCCATACAACTCCATTGTCTGGCAAAACAGCCGGGCGATGGCATGATCATGCAGCCCGTGGCGCTGGATTTATCATTCGATCAGGCTTTTAAACAACGCAGGGCAGAAGCCTATGAGCGGCTATTGCTTGATGCGATTCGTGGTAATTTGTCGTTGTTTGTTCGCAGGGACGAGCAAGAGGCTGCCTGGAAGTGGGTCGAACCTTTATTGCACCACTGGCAATCCACCGCCTCGCCGCCCAAACCTTATATGGCGGGCAGTTGGGGACCCACGGCGTCATTTGCGATGATGGCACGTGCGGGCGCACAATGGCCTGAAGACGGTTGAAGATACCTGAAGTCAGAACGATGTTTGTCAGGCCGTCGCAGGCAACTATTGCTCGCTGGACTACAAATCAGTTCTCAAATTAATTGCAGTGTTTAATGTTTAAGATTAATTTTCAGTTATTTTTAAGTTATTAAATCTTACGTTTTAAATGAAAGTTTTTTGTCATGGCTTCATCTACAGGCGTAAATGCTAGTTTTATACCAACCGATGGGTATCTGGACGGCCCGCGCTTATTAGCGGATGTGGGCGGAACCAACGCCCGTTTCGCACTGGAGCGGGCACCCGGACAAATTGAGGCGATACAGACTTTGCGCTGTGCCGATTATGCTGAATTTGCGCAAGCGGTTGAGGCCTATCTGGTCCACCATGCTGCCAATGAGCTTGCCCTCGGTGCCAATGCGCAGGTACGTCATGCTGCGATCGCCATTGCCAATCCGGTGCAAGGCGACGAAATCAAAATGACCAATCACCATTGGGCCTTTTCGATCGAAGCAACCCGGCGGCGTCTCAATCTGGACACGTTACTGGTCGTGAATGATTTCACAGCGCTGTCCATGGCATTGCCACATTTGGAGCAGACACACTGCGTGCAAATCGGCGGCGGGCGACCGCTTGCCGGTGGCGTGGTCGGGTTGGTTGGTGCTGGCACCGGCCTGGGCGTGGGTGGTCTGATCCCATCCGAACGTCGCTGGATTGCGCTGGGCAGTGAAGGCGGTCACGTCAGGTTTGCGCCGGGAGATGCGCGCGAGGCGGCGATTCTGGCCTATTGCTGGCGCACCTATTCTCATGTTTCAGCCGAACGCCTCGTATCCGGTCCAGGCATCGAAATGACCTATATGGCGCTGGCCGACATGCGCGGAATAATGAATCCTGAACCATTGCACACCGCACAAATTGTTGAACGTGCGTTGGCGGGAGGCGACGCGTTATGCCACGAAGTATTAGAGTGTTTTTGCGCGATGCTGGGCACGGTCGCTGCGGACGTGGCAGTGACGCTGGGGACGCTGGGCGGTATTTATATCGGCGGGGGCGTGGTACCGCGCCTGGGTGAGTATTTTGCTAGCTCGCCGTTTCGCGCCCGGTTTGAAAGCAAAGGCCGTTTCGAGGGTTATATGGCCAAAATTCCTACCTATGTCATCACCGCACCTTATCCTGCTTTTGTCGGGGTTGCTGCGATATTGGCCGAACATCTGGGTGGTGGTAATGCTGTCCCAATTCTGGAAAGAATCCGGAAAGCACGTCCACAATTCTCGCCAGCAGAACAAAAAGTAGCCAGTTTGATTTTGGCGCATCCGCGTGCGGTCATGAGCGAGCCGATTTCTGAAATTGCACGCCGTGCAGAAGTTAGTCAACCAACTGTTATCCGATTTTGTCGCACGATGGGTTGTCAGGGACTGGCGGATTTTAAGCTAAAACTGGCATCCGGGGTCACCGGTACCGTACCGGTAGCGCACAGTCAGGTGCACGTGGGTGATTCATCCCTGGATGTGGGGGTGAAGGTAATCGATAACACCATTTCGGCAATGATGGAGGTGCGCGACAATCTTAACGCGGACACGTTGAGCAAGGTCATTGATATACTCAGTCAGGCTTCTCGCGTAGAGTTTTACGGCTTCGGTAGTTGCGGATTGGTGGCCGAAGACGCACAACAAAAATTTTTCCGCCTGGGCATTCCTGCGTCGGCTTATACCGATCCGCAGTTGCAGGAAATCTCCGCTTCATTACTCAAAAGTACCGATGTCACCGTTATTATTTCTAACTCCGGTCGCCTGCGTCATCTGGCGCCTGCGGTAGAGATGGCAGTTAATTCCGGTGCGACTATTATTGCGCTGGCACCCAGTAACTCGCAATTGGCAAAGCGTGCCGATTACACATTAGCGGTAGAGCACGATGAAGGCAGCAACATGCATATTCCGATGGTTTCGCGAATTTTGTTGTTGTTGCTGATCGACGTCCTGGCAGTTGGTATCTCTATGAATCGTTCGAGTCCGTTTGCAGAACTTCAGCGCCAGGCCAAGCGCGGGATTCTGGCGCATACCGCTGCAACGCAGGGTGATGTTGCCAGCGATAAAGTCACCGCTAAAGAAGAAGGGCCTTCCGCCTCAGGTGATAATAATCTGGTGACGCCAAACTTGATTTCGCACACCAAGTAAGTGATATGCAATGCCTGGACCGGATGCCAGCGCGGGTCTGCTCTGGGCGGTTTGCCTGGCCAGCGCGATAGCGTGCCTGCCTCACACTAGAACAATTAACGACCTATTGTGGGGTTGGGTTCTACAGATGGAGGCCAATACGGTAGCTGCACGTGCTGCGCTCTGATCCCGTTCCCATGCCTGCTAGTGCGTAATTAACTCCCCTGAAAATGCCGAAAGACCCACTTGCTTTTTGATTGACGCGGGGAGCGCAAACTAAGACATTCCATAGAAACGGCTCGCCCATAAAAAATGCCCACTCAAATCGAATGGGCAGAATCTGGGGATACCCCAGGGACGTCTTGCTATTGCCACTAATCGGCAAATTTACAAGATAAAACCAACCAGCGCGCCGAGCTCAAGCGACGCGGTAGTCAGGATTACCCGGGTGTTGCTATCAGAACGAGTGACTGACGCCAGTGTAAAACGCGTTTTGGTTTTGACCAGTCAAGCCGGTACCGCTACCGGTTTCAACTTGAAAGTTTGTGTTTGAACCGTTGCGTACAGTACCAATGCTTGCGTATAACAGCGTGCGTTTAGACAAGCTGTAGTTGGTGCCCAGCATGAATAAATTGGCGCTGCCGACATTTTGGTTCAACTTGACGTGATAAGCAGCAGCGATCAACGTGAGTGCAGGCGTCAATTGATAATTGGCACCAACCCAGAAATGGTTCGCTTTATCGGGACCAGCGACAGTTTGCGGTGCCGACAGGTTTTGGTAAGCTGCGTACAATTTCAATTTGTCGATGTTAACTGTACCGCCCAAAGTCAATTCTTTAGAATTGGTAAACAAGGTCGAAAATTGGCCCTTGTTGTCATTGGCAACGTCGTACATCGCAATTACTGAATAGCTTGGTTGTACGTAAGAAAGGGCAACGCCACTACTGCTAAGCGGTTTGGTTGCGCCTGCAACTTCACCGAACCCGTATGCCCCTTGTGCAGTAAAGCCGCCGAAACTTGGAGAAATGTATTGAACCTGATTGCTGGTTTGTGGCCAGTTGCGGCCTTTAACCAACGTGGCTGAACCCATATTTTGCTGACCAGTCGGGTCCAGGCTCCAGACGATGTCGCTTGGCAGGGTCAGGTCGCGACCGAGTTTAACGGTACCGAAATCACCGACTAAACCGACATACGAGCGACGTGACCAAAGGGTAGAACCGCCACCATTAGTTTGGCCGTTAGCAGCATTAAAACCGTTTTCCAAAGTAAAGATGGCTTTCAAACCGCCGCCAAGATCTTCAACACCTTTGAAACCGAACATGCTGGTACCCCAGCTATTGCCGCCCGAGCCCCATTTTGAACCGCGTTGACCATTTGCTGCGTTGTACTGATTGCTGTTGTAATCGATACCAGCATCTACGCGACCATAGATGGTGACGTTAGTTTGTGCTTGTGCTTGGCCGGCGCAAGTGGCGGCTAAAATGATTGCTGCTGCTAATGGCTTTACCATTGGCAGGCATGAAGCCGTACGCAGACTTTTCAAAACAGTTTTGCTCATTTCATCTCCTAGGTAAACATGTGGTGTGAACCACCGCTTTTCGAGTCTAATCGCCCGAAATTTTTAATCTTTGCATACAAAAAATGGCAAAGCTTGTATCGCTTTGTTGGTGCTGATCTTAAACGGAAATGCCCTTTATTTGTTTATTTATGTAGTTTTACTATATTTTTGTTGCTAAAAAGCTGCACATTGGACCTTGTAAAAGAGCACGAATATCAATACTGTGATCGCACTAAGGCAAATAGTTATCGGTCTGGGAGAGTTATTGATGTCGGATCTGGCAATGGCCCTTGACATGTATTTTTACTACAGGTAGCTTTAATACATTTGGTGTGTTACCGAAGTTGAAGTTAACAGGAATTAGCTTTCGCCAATTGAAAGTAGTCGTTTGGAAAGTGCCCTGCCCGATAGGAAGCATCGCCCGGTAAATGGCGATAAATAAAGGTTGTTGGTTCAGATATCCACAAACATTACCGCGCGCGCTGTCAGCGCGACAAAGAGAGGAGCATAGCGGCGGGCGCTATGCTTAGTCTTGATTAGGCCAGTTCGGATCCTAGGGCATAGAGTGATTCCAGATAGGCGCCCAGCGGATGATAGAAATCAGTTTTGCCATGGGGCGGCTTTTCCGGTCCATAGCGCTGGTTATTTCGATGCAAAATGCGATACCAGCCACCGCGTTGCTGATCGATCAGATGATCGGCACTATATCGCCATAGCCTGTTGTACCAATCCCAATAAACCGGATTACCCGTTCTTTGTGCAAGCAATGCAGCCGTCGCCAGAGACTCCGCCTGTACCCAAAAATATTTATCGTCATCGCAGGCCGTGCCATCCGGTGCCAAGCCATAAAACAGTCCACCGTGTTGCTTATCCCACGCCAGCGGCATGGTTACGTCGAATAACGCCTGTGCACGATCGACTAACCAATCGCCACCATGTTGCAATCGCGACTGGTATCGATCCAGCAATAGCAATAACTTGGACCATTCGGTCATGTGACCTGGCTGATAACCCCACGGCCTGAACATATTACTGCTATCGTTGCGGTTATATTCCCAGTCCACGCTCCAGTCGGTGTGATAGTGCTCCCATATCCATCCGTTCCCGAGCACTGCCTGGCGGATGGTGATGTTATGGGCCAGCAATTCTGCACGATGCAGATAGACTGTCTCGCCTGTGGCTTCGAATGCAGCGATTAATGCCTCGCAGCTATGCATATTGGCGTTCTGACCGCGGTAGGATGACACCACGCCCTCCGGCGTTGCTTCGTCTGCGTAGAGGCCGTCGGCTTCCGACCAGAACAAACATTCCATTAACGCAAACGTGGCGCTGATTCCGGCGGCGGCGTCCGCTATGCCGATTTTTAGTGCGTGTGCGTGGGCTAACAATATGAACGCGAGACCATAGCAGTGCTGGGTGCGGTCAGCTGGGACGCCATTCTCCAGGACCCATGCGTAACCACCGTGGTCCGGCTGCTTATGCTTTTCTTCAATGAAGCGCAGACCATGACGGGCAGCTTCCCGGTATTCTTCTTTTCCGTCCAGCCGAAACGCCAGTGCATAGCAAAACACCATCCGTGCGCTGTTTACGAGATGCCGACTTTCGGCATTATAGATGCTGCCGTCGTCATTCAGATAATGAAAAAACCCACCCGCAGGATCAATTACACGCGGATGAAAAAAAGCAATGTCGCGGCGCATTTGCGTGCGTAAGAAAGTCGGATCTTTAAATTCAGATGGTGTTGTCATTGCTTGTCTCTTTTAATTTATTTTGTGTTCTCTTACCTATTGGGGTCGTACTTGTCCTTACGCTACGTGAGGTCAAGGATACCTACTGCAGACCTTACGTGATAAGAAGCTGTTACCGACAAAAAGTTCTGCAAGGCCTCTTCCGTCAGGATTAATCAACGGAAGAACGAATCAAATTGCATGTCGAACTGTTGCAGGGCTTTTTGCGCGTTTTGCATCTTCTTGCGGAATTCGGGACCCCGCTTGAGCGCCAGGCCGACCGCCAGAATATCAATCACGACCAGATGCGCTAAGCGGGCTGAGATGGGGGTATAGGGGTCAGTATTAAAACTCAGATCGATCGGAACCAGCACTGTCGCCAGTTCCGCCAGCGGTGTGCCACTAGGCCCCAGTACGATAACGTCGGCGCCGCCTTTTTTGGCCAGTTGAACGCTACGCAGCAATGCAGCATTGCCGCCACGTTGTGAGATGGCGACGACGGCATCGCCGGGCTGCAACAGCGACGCTGCAATGCTGTGGATATGCGGATCGGAATAGGCGACCGTCGGCACGCCAGAGCGGAAAAATTTATGTTGCGCATCGGCAGCAACAATACCGGAAGTTCCCTGACCGTAAAATTCAATTTTGTTGGACTTTAGCAAAACATCCAGCGCACGTTGAATCGCATCGGGACTGAGATGATTGCGTAAGTCCAGCAGTGTATTAATGGAGCGACTGCAAATCTTGTTCACCAGATCGGCGGCGATATCATCTTGCGCCAGCATTTCGTTAGCGCCCGGCAGGGCGACCGCCAGACTCTGCGCTAACTTTAGCTTGAAATCATGCCAGCCTTCGTAACCCACCGCCCGGCAGAAACGGACCACGGTCGGTTCCGAGACCAACGCATTTTTTGCCAGCGCAGTGATGTTCTCCGACAACGCCAGTTGCGGGTTGTCGAGGATCGTCAGGGCGACTTTTTTCTCCGACTTGGAGAGTAAGTCAATTTGCGTGCGAATAGCGTCTAGTAGCATTGCCAAGGTGATGCTCCTACACTTCCGGTAACGCTTCTTCGCGCCATTGCAGTCCGTCGCGGCCAATTAATGCGCTGGCCGCAGCAGGTCCCCAGGTACCGGCGCTGTAGGGAATAGGCTCGTTTTCTTCCTGCTCCCAATAGTCCAGAATCGGCTCAACCCATTCCCATGCTGCCTCTAACTCATCGCTACGCATGAACAAAGTCAATTGACCGCGCAGCACGTCGAGCAACAGTCGTTCGTAAGCTTCCATGCGCGGTGCTTTAAAGCTTTCGCGGAAGTTCAGTTCCAGTTCAACTGGCTTCAAACGCATACCGTCGCCGGGCGTTTTAGCCATCAGGTTCAGGTGCAGGCCTTCGTCCGGTTGCAACCGTATCACCAGACAATTAGATTCAAAACTGCTATTGGGCTGAGTGAAAATGGAATGCGGAATTTTCTTAAATCTGATGACAATTTCGGCCAGAGAATCGGCCATGCGTTTGCCGGTGCGCAGATAAAATGGTACGCCTGCCCAGCGCCAGGTATCGACTTCAGTTTTAATCGCGACAAAGGTTTCTGTTCGTGAGTGCGGATCGGCGTCTTGTTCCTTGCGATAACCCGGTACTGCAATACCGTTTACATGTCCGGCGCGATATTGACCTCGCACAACATTTTGGGCCAGACTGACTGGCGTAAAACGCTTTAGCGAGCGCAAAACTTTGAGCTTTTCATCGCGCACCGCATCGGAGGTGATCGACACCGGCGGCTCCATGGCGACGATGCAGAGTAATTGCAGCAAATGGTTTTGCAGCATGTCGCGCAGCGCGCCCGAGCTTTCGTAATAACCCATGCGATTGCCCACGCCCAGTTCTTCGGCAATGGTAATCTGCACGTCAGAAATCCATTCGCGACGCCATAATGGTTCAAACAGCACGTTCCCAAAACGCAGGGCCAGCAGATTTTGAACGGTCTCTTTACCGAGATAATGATCGATCCGAAAAATCTGTGATTCAGAGAATATCTTCCCTACTTCAGCATTGATTTGCTTGGCGCTCGCCAAGTCTCGTCCCAATGGCTTTTCTAGTACCACGCGCGAATTAGGCGTTGCCAGGCCGGAGCTTGACAGGTTGCGGCAAATTTTAGAAAACAACGCTGGAGGGGTCGCCAGATAAAATACATTAGTCACCGTTGGATCGGGGCGCATGGCGGCCACTAATGCCTTATACGACTTGGCGTCTGTGGCATCCATGGCCACATATTGAATTCGCTTGCAAAGCCGCTCCCAGACGGCCGGCTCGAATATTTCCATCGAAATATGAGGGCGGGCGTCCTTGTCCAGTTGCTGAAGAAATGCGTCGTTCGACAGTTCATGGCGTCCAATACATAGAATGCGTGCGTTTGGGGGTAAGTCGTTGGCGCGATCGCGCGAGTACATCGCCGGTAGCAATTTACGCATCGAAAGATCGCCGGTGCCACCAAAGATTGCCAGATCAAATTCTGCTAATGCCATAATTTTTGATTGTCCGTTTTACTTTAAGTCTGATTTAAAAAGTCTTCCTTGACGATGCTCCGACCCTACGCGGCGTCGCTTTTGGCGGCCATTAATACTGCACGAGCACGGTTTATTAAACCATTGGTTGAACTATCGTGCTTGCCGACCGACGAATCGCAGGTTGCGTTGGTATTCAACTCATCGAGAATATGCGTGGCCATTACTTTTCCCAACTCTACTCCCCATTGATCAAAACTATTGATGCCCCAGATCACGCCTTGCACGAATACCTTGTGCTCATACAGGGCGATTAAAGCGCCGAGCGCGGCGGGGGTCAGCTTTTGCATCAAGATGGTATTACTAGGACGATTACCAGGAAAAGTCCGATGCGGTAACAGCGCCGTTATCTGGTCTTCTGGCATGCCTTTGGTTTGCATTTCTGCACGCACTTCGTCAGCGCTTTTGCCACGCATAAAGGCTTCTGACTGTGCAAAGCAGTTGGCCAGCAACGCCGCCTGATGGCCCGGCAGGCGATGCTCAGGCGCTAGCGCGGCAATGAAATCAACCGGCGTAATATCGGTGCCCTGATGCAAAAGCTGGAAGTAAGCATGCTGTCCGTTGGTACCTACGTTGCCCCAGATTACCGGACAAGTGTTAACCTCCACCGGGCTGCCATCGAGCGCCGTACGCTTACCGTTACTTTCCATTTCCAGTTGCTGCAAGTACGATGGAAAATTTCCTAAATCCTGATGGTAAGGCGCAATCGATAACGACGCGCTGCCGCAGAAATTGCGTTGCCAGACGCCGACCAGCGCAAGAATAGCGGGCATATTTTGTTCGAGCGGCGCGCTGCGGAAATGACTGTCCATCGCATGCGCGCCAGCCAGAAATTCGCTGAATCGCTCAAACCCGATTGCCAGCGCGACCGACAGGCCGATTGACGACCAGACAGAGTAGCGCCCACCCACCCAATCCCAGAACGGGAACATGTTTTGGGGATCAATGCCGAACGCCTTGACGCCTTCGGTATTGGTAGAGACCGCCACAAAATGATGTGCCAGATCGGTTTCGGTAGCAGTTTCTGCCTGCGTCAGGAACCATTGCCGGGCACTATGCGCGTTCATCATGGTTTCCATCGTCGTGAAGGTCTTGGACGCGATCACGAACAGCGTAGTTGCAGGGTCTATTTTCGATAAGACGGCATCGATATCGTGCCCATCGACATTTGACACAAAATGCATCGTCAAACGTGCATGCTGAAACGGTCGTAGCGCCTGACAAACCATTTTCGGTCCAAGATCTGAGCCGCCGATGCCGATGTTGACGATGTCGGTAATTGGCTTGCCGTTGTAGCCCCGCCATTTTTCCGAACGTACCGATTCGGTGAATGTCGCGATTTGCTCCAGTACAGCGTGAACATCGGCATTGACCTGTTGCCCATCCACGACCAGTGCGGCAGCAGCAGAACTCGGCGGCCACGGCGTGCGCAGCGCAGTGTGCAATACGGCGCGGTGCTCGGTCGTATTGATTTTTTCCCCGACAAACATCGCTTCACGGCGGGCTTCAACATGGCGTTCACGGGCCAGATTAAAAAGCAGGGACATGGTTTCGCTGGTCAGCGTATTCTTGGCATAATCTAAAAACAGGCCTGCTGCTTCAACAGTGAAACTGGCGAAGCGGTCTGGATCGCCATCGAACAACGCGCGTAAGGGGATATTTTTTGTCGCAGCGTAGTGTTCCTGCAGCGCCAAAAAGGAAGGTGTATCGGCTTTTAGGCTGGAAATGTGTTGCGCAGAATAGGGTGTCGTGGACATATCTGAACTCTCATGGCGGCTGGAATTGTATGTAACTATACAACACTTTGTGGTAACTTCACTACAAAAAATTCTTGATTTAATCCTGTCAACTGTGGGACTTTACGTAATATTAGGGTGCTACCGCCTTCTTTTAACGTTATATTTAATAGGTATGAAAGTTGTTTTAATCAAAAAAAGCACAATCAAAAACGATAATAATGCATAAATTTTGGTGTTTTCGCTATAGGATGGCAGTTTTTTAGCGACATTGATACGGGGATAAATACCTAATGATACCGCTGCCTACATTATTTGTAGTAAAATTACGGATTAATGAATTCAAGGTGGATTTACTTTGATTCAGGCTTATGCGGCGTTTATAGTGCGTTTTGCATTCGCGAGCTTCGTTCAGTGAAATTCCGTCTACATTTTTCAGTTTATTTTCGAGGATTAAAACATGTCTGTTCTAGCCAGCGTTGCAGCAGTTACCGAGCGAATTATCGCGCGCAGCCAACCGTATCGTAGTGCCTATTTGCAGCGGATTGAAATCGCACGGCGGCAAGACGTGCAGCGCGGGGCGTTATCCTGTACTAACCTGGCGCATGGGTTTGCAGCCTTTCCAGTGAATGATAAATTGCGATTGAAACAAGATAAGGATCTTTCTGTTGCGATTGTTTCTTCCTATAACGATATGCTGTCGGCCCATCAGCCGTTTGAAAATTTTCCGCAAATTATCAAGGATGCCGTACGCGCAGCAGGAGGTGTAGCGCAGTTTGCAGGTGGCACGCCAGCGATGTGCGACGGGGTTACGCAGGGACAGCCGGGCATGGAATTATCCTTGTTTTCGCGGGATGCGATTGCCATGGCGACCGCGATTGCACTCTCCCACAATATGTTTGATGCTGCATTGTATCTTGGCATTTGCGACAAAATCGTGCCAGGACTGCTGATTGGCGCGCTGCATTTTGGACATCTGCCGGCAATTTTTGTTCCGGGCGGTCCCATGACCAGCGGCATGAGCAATAAAGAAAAAGTCAAAATTCGTCAACTGTACGCAGAAGGAAAAGTGGACCGCGCCGGACTACTGGAGGCTGAATCAGAGTCCTATCATAGCGCCGGAACCTGTACCTTTTATGGCACCGCCAACAGCAATCAAATGTTGATGGAAGCGCTCGGCTTGCATCTCCCGGGTTCAGCGTTCATCACACCTAACACTCCTTTACGCGACGCCTTGACCGCGGAAGCAGGACGTCAGGCGTTGAAAATCACCGACCATAGCGGCAACTATCGTCCGGTTGGGCACGTAGTGAGTGAAAAGAGTATCGTTAATGCCATCGTCACGTTGCTGGCCACCGGCGGGTCGACCAACCACACCCTGCATCTGGTCGCGATTGCCAAGGCGGCGGGGATTATCATCGACTGGAATGATTTTGATGCGCTCTCTGCAGTAGTACCACTGGTGACGCGGATTTATCCGAATGGCGATGCGGACGTTAATCACTTTCACGCAGCTGGGGGCACGGGTTTTGTGATCCGCGAGTTGCTGGACGCTGGCTTGATGCATGAGGATGTAACGACAATTTTGGGTGACAGTTTGCGGGCGCATTGCGCTGAGCCGTTTTTGGAGGGCAATCAGGTTGTGTTTAAAGCCGCCCCCGAAAAAAGCGGCGACGATTCGGTCTTGCGTACTGCTAGCGCGCCGTTTGCGCCGGACGGCGGCCTACGCTTACTGACCGGTAACCTTGGGCGCGCCGTGATCAAGATTTCAGCGGTCAAGAAAGAACACTGGATAGTGGAAGCCCCCGCGATAGTTTTCAAGTCGCAGGACGCCTTCATGAAGGCGTTCCGTGCCGGTGAACTGGATCGCGACTTTGTGGCTGTATTAAGCTTTCAGGGACCGCGTGCAAACGGCATGCCGGAATTACATGCATTGACACCTGCGCTCGGCTTATTGCAAGATAAAGGACGCCATGTTGCATTGGTGACGGACGGTCGCATGTCGGGCGCGTCGGGCAAGGTGCCGGCGGCAATTCATGTAACGCCGGAGGTATCTGCCGGCGGTCCGTTAGCGCTGGTGCGTACCGGCGACATGATCAAAATGGATGCGGAGCACGGCATACTTGAGGCTATCGTGCCAGCCCAGGAGTGGGCGCTGCGGCAATTGCAATCGACCAATCTGGATGCCAATCAGGTAGGGATGGGGCGCGAATTATTTGCCATGTTCCGCAATACGGTGAGCGCAGCAGAAGAGGGCGCAACCATCTTTGATCTGCCGCCTGTGATGAAACCGGTCGGCGCGATTGCTATATAGCATGCAGCACACTGTATGCACTAATGCATACAATCTCTGGCCGGTGGATTTTCGGCCGACAAATTGAGCAGTTTTGACGAACATTAGAAAGCAATAAATGACATCTTCCATGTATTTATATGACAACGAGGTGCTGGATATCATGCGCACCTCGGCGGTGATTCCTGTGATAGCCATTGATGATATCGCCCATGCCGTGCCACTCGCACAAGCGCTGGTTGCCGGTGGGATACGCGTGCTAGAGGTGACGCTGCGCACTGTGCACGGTCTCGCAGCAATCCGGGCGATGGCGGAAGTACCAGGCGCGATTGTTGGTGTCGGTACCTTGACCAAGCCGGAAGAGTTTGCTGCCGCGCGCGATGCCGGCGCAGTATTTGGCGTATCGCCCGGCTTAACCTCGGCGCTAGTCGCTGCCGCAAAATCGAGCGGTTTGCCGTTATTGCCCGGTGTAATGACGCCCTCGGAAGTGATGGCTGCACGGGAGGCTGGATTCCGCCAGCTGAAGCTATTCCCTGCGGTACCGGCAGGCGGTATCGGCATGCTGAACGCGCTTGCCGGACCCTTGGGTGACGTGATGTTTTGCCCGACGGGTGGCATATCGCAACAAACAGCGGCGCAGTTTCTGGCATGTAAAAACGTCGCTTGTGTCGGCGGATCATGGCTGACGCCAAAAGACGCACTGGACTCGGGTGACTGGGCGCGCATAACGGCATTGGCTGTAGCGGCCAGTCAGCTGCGCGCGGCCTGATTTTAAAGTGCCAACTGGGACCGCTTGAGGTCGCGGTTGGCGAGATTATTCCTGCTTGTCTTCCTTAAGTACCGGTGGTTAACGCGGTATTTTTGCGCTCTCTTTCTTTTCTTCCCAATTTTTCGTCCGAAAAATTATCTATTCAATCATCATTAGACATTTCGGTAATAGCTTTCAGACGAATCATTACTAGACTTTATCAAGTAAAACCGCTATAATTTTTCTTCTTTGAAATATTATGCCGCCCCAAAACGGTGTAATCTAGCTTCATGACCTGCATCAGCGGGTCGTCTCATGCTCCGACTAATGTCAGAGTTTCAGCATACGTCGAGGTTTTCCTCGCACTCAGTGTGCCGCCCCAATGCGGCAGTCGCCTCATTCTGAACAATCCTTTCGGGAGTCGGAGTGGGATAAATAAATTGACAGCTTGTTTGTCATGCTCGCGCATCTTGGCCCAGATTTTTCTGCGTCTTGAATTCGTCTGGCAGTAATGGAGTAAAACATGGCGAATCGCTATCGTAATGCCATCGTCGGCGCATCAGTCACCTTAATGGCTGTGGCGGGTATCGGCTGGACGGTCGGTATTGATGCAATCCAGCATTACCAGGGTGATTTGATCTATTACACAATGCGTCACATGCAACTGGTTGGCTGGTCAATGTTATTGGCCCTTGCTACCGGCTTGCCTGCAGGAATTTTGCTTAGCCGCCCGCTAGTGGCGCGCCACGCTGAAAAATTCATGCAGATATTTAATATCGGCAACACCATCCCCTCCATAGCGGTACTCGCGCTGGCGCTGGCAGTTTTTGGTATCGGCGACAAACCGTCAATCATTGCATTATGGCTGGCGTCGTTACTGCCCATCGTGCGCAATACCTACGAAGGGCTAAAACAGGTACCGCCTGCTCTGCGCGATGCGGCCAGAGGCGTTGGGATGAAGCCCTATCAAATTCTATTCCGGGTCGAATTACCTAATGCGATTCCGATCATCGTCGGCGGTATTCGTACTGCACTCGCTATCAACGTCGGCACCGCGCCATTATCAATTTTGATCGGTGGCGAAAGCCTCGGTAGCATTATTTTTCCCGGCATCTACCTGAACAATCAGGATCAGCTTCTGCTGGGTGCGACCGCAACGGCACTGTTGGCACTGATGCTTGATGCGGTGGTATCAATCGCCAGCAACGCCTATCTCACTAAGCGCGGTTTGTTACGTTAGCAATTTTGCAGGCATTGCAGAGTTGGCAGTAGTCGCTAAATGATTAATGCGGATACGATTTGTCGGCATCTATTAGAAGGAAAATTTATGAAATTTTTACGCCTAAGGCACTTGTTAGTACTGACTTTGGGGTTATTGAGTCTGGCGCTGGTGACTCCCGCGATTAGCGCGACTCTGGTGGTCGGCGGTAAAAACTTTACCGAACAGTTACTTTTATCATCTATGACGCAACAGTATTTGCAATCAAAAGGATACGACGTTGCGCTCAAAAATGGATTGGGATCGACCATCATGCGCCAGGCAATAGAGAGCGCTCAACTAGACATCGTGTGGGAATACACCGGTAGCTCGTTAATCGTTTTCAATAAAATCAACGAAAAGCTTGACGCCGAGCAGTCGTATGCACGGGTCAAGGAACTGGATGGTGCCAAGGGCCTGGTCTGGCTCAATGCGTCGGGGTTGAATAACACCTACGCGTTAGCGGTGCCGACCAAGCGCGCTGAAGAAGACGGCTTAAAAACCATCGATGATCTCGCAAAAAAAATGGCCTCCGACAAAGTGAAAGATCCAGACGGACAACATTTATTCGGCGTAGATTTTGAATTCGCTTCACGCCCTGATGGTTTAAAGCCAATGTCCGCCCTCTACGGCATGTCTTTTGATCGCAGTGAAATTAAGCAAATGGATCCGGGTCTGGTCTATACGGCGCTAAGAAATGATCAACTATATGTCGGCTTGACCTATGCTTCGGATGGACGAATTGAAGGTTTTAATCTGACACTGTTAGAAGATAGCCGGGGATTTTTTCCGTTTTACACAGCAGCGCCGATGGTGCGCAAAGACGTACTTGATGCTAATCCCAAGCTTGCCGAACAACTGAATGCCTTGTCTGCGGTAATTGACACCAAAAAAATGGCAGCGATGAACAAGCAAGTGGATATTGATCAAGAGCCGTTAGCGCAGGTTGCTGCGGATTTTTTACGTGCTCAGGGTTTAATGTGAGGGATACAAAATGAATTTATTTAACTATCTTTCCGGCGCGTGGCCTGAGATTTTACATCTCACTCTGCAACATTTGATGTTGGTCAGTATTGCCGTTGGATTGGCTATCGTAGTTGGGGTACCGCTCGGGATCGTAATGATTCGTCACCGAGGATTAGCCAGTCCGATGCTGGGTTTGGCGACTGTCATTTTGACGTTGCCATCAATCGCGTTATTCGGGCTAATGATTCCGGTGTTCTCACGTTTTGGTCAGGGACTAGGGCCTTTACCAGCTATCACAGCAGTATTTCTTTATTCCCTGTTGCCGATTATGCGTAATACCTATTTGGCGCTTGACGGTATCGAAGAGGGTGTCAAGGAAGCCGGCATCGGCATTGGGATGACCTTTTGGCAGCGCTTGCGTCTGGTCGATTTGCCGTTGGCGGTGCCGGTGATTCTGGGGGGCGTGCGCTCAGCCGTCGTGATGAATATCGGCGTGATGGCGGTTGCTGCCGTGATCGGTGCAGGCGGCTTAGGTGTGCTGATTTTGCACGCGATCAGTCAAAGTAATATGCAAAAACTCGTGGTTGGTGCGGTATTAATCAGTGTCTTGGCGATAGTCGCCGACGCCTTGTTGCAGTGGCTCCAGCGCGTACTAACACCGAAAGGAATGCAGAAATAATGATTGAACTCGAAAAACTAAGTAAGGTTTTTATTCAAAAAGATGGCGTCAAAGTAAAGGCCGTTAATGAGGTAAGCCTGACCGTTGCCGAGGGTGAAATATGCGTGTTCCTCGGACCTTCCGGATGTGGCAAGAGCACGACACTCAAAATGATCAATCGCCTCATTAAACCAACCTCGGGTCGCGTATTGTTAAATGGCGAAGAAACCACCGATATTGATGAAGTCACCCTGCGCCGTCGTATTGGTTATGTGATTCAGCAGGTCGGTTTGTTTCCGAACATGACTATCGAAGAGAACATTACCGTCGTGCCACGCTTGCTAGGGTGGGATAAAAAGCGTTGCCGCGAGCGCGCAACCGAATTGATGGCGATGGTAGCACTTGATCCAAAACTTTACTTAAAGCGCTACCCCCGCGAATTATCGGGCGGTCAGCAACAGCGCATAGGGGTCATTCGTGCATTAGCTGCCGATCCTCCGGTGTTGTTGATGGATGAACCGTTCGGTGCTGTGGATCCTATCAATCGTGAGTCGATCCAGAACGAGTTTTTCATGATGCAGCGGCAGCTCAACAAGACGGTAATCATGGTCAGTCATGACATAGATGAAGCCATCAAATTGGGTGATAAAATTGCGATTTTCCGCGCCGGAAAATTGGTGCAGATTGATCATCCTGATACGCTTTTGGCGCGTCCGAAAGACGAGTTTGTTGGTTCTTTTGTTGGGCAGGATGCGACATTAAAACGTCTGCTACTGGTGCGTGCCGGCGATGCGGCGACAACCTCCGCCACCGTGCGTGACGATTCGACATTGGCGACCGCTTTTGGACTAATGGACGAAAACGATTATCGCTACGTCACGGTGACCGATGTGGATAACCACGCGATGGGTTTTGTGTCACGTCGTGATGCACGGGGTGCGCAAGGTGCCTGTTCTGAAAAATTAAAACCATTTCCGGTCAGCGCAACACCAGACGAAAATCTGCGGGTGGTGCTTTCAAAAATGTATAAACATAGCACTAGCTGGATGCCGGTGATTGATCATGATAGTAGTTATTTAGGTGAGGTTACGCAGGATTCTATTGCGGATTATTTGAGTTCTGGGCGGACGCGGGTTAAATAGAGTGGGGTTTTGGTTTGGCCACGATGGCGTTTTTTTCGACCATAATATGGCGGTCTAATACCGCGTTCGCTCAAGTTTTTACTTTTAATTTTAACGACTACAGTCGTCCATATTTAAAACGGCTTGTGCTTCGTGGGTGCTGGTTGGGTGTGGCCGACAGTAGTCTATATTTTGCGTGAACTTTAACGACAACGGTTGTCGTTATTCAAAACGGTTTTTCTCCGTGGGTACTGGTCGGGTGTGGCCCGACAGCCAGTTACTTTTTTTTTGCTTGGCTAGGCGCACCCCACCAAAAAAAGTAACCAAAAAAAGGCGACCGCAGAGGCGCTGTCCTCCCTTTGGTCGGGTCCCCGATTATTTCGACTATCAGTCGGGTCGAAATACCAACTCGCTAACGCTCAAACATATATTCTGACACTTCCCGACTGACAGTAGAAATAACCGGCATCGCCTATGACGGGGTACGTCAACGTCAATAACCGCAGCCTTGGTATTGGGAGTTGCTGCTGTAAATCCTAAGGAGACTGGGCGGGGCAGGGACTTTTGATGTTGCTCTTGACGTTGCAGGCGCAGCCACCTTTGAAGTTGCTCTTGACGTTGCAGGCGCAGCCACCTTTGAAGTTGCTCTTGACGTTGCAGGCGCAGCCACCTTTGACGTTGCGGTTGTTTTTGAAGCGGTTGTTGAAGTACCCCGTCATTGGCGCTGCCGAATGTTTCAGTCGTCGGTCGGGAATTGTCGGAATACATGTTTGAGCCAAAGGCGAGTTGGTATTTCGACCCGACTGGCGGCTGAAACATTTGGGGACCCGAAGGGCGGCGTCGTTGCGGTCGCCTTCTTTTTGGTTACTTTTTCTTGGCGAAGCAAGAAACAAGTAACTGGCTGTCGGGCCACCCCCGACCAGCACCCACGGAGAAAAAACCGTTTTAAATAACGACGACCGTTGTCGTTAAAGTTCATGCAAAAAAATGGACTACCGTCGGGCCGTACCATCAGCACCCACGGAGCGCAAACTGTTTTAAATAGCTACGGCGCAGCAGTTAAACAAAGCAAAAAGCGACTGTTGTCGATCCATTCCGACCCGTATGCACAAAACATAAATCGTATAAAAAACGGCGACCAAACGCTACGCTCCACCAAGTTTTCAATAAAAAAACGGCCACCGAATTAAATCCGATGGCCGTTTCTCATTCGTATAGCGCAGCAATCAATATCCGATTGACCCACTAACCAATTGTAAATCTCAAATTAACGATCGCCAAACGAGCGACGTGTGCTGCTGTCATTGGTACGGTTACCTTTGTAACCACCACCAGCACCACCACCTGCACCAGCGCCATCACGACGTGGAGCACCTGGCTTGCTGAATGTGCGGCCACCTGGCTTGCTTGGCGCGCTGCGGTTGTCACCTGGTTTCCAGCCACCTGGTTTTTGACCTGAACGTGGTGCGGACGCTGTTTTCTTTGGCTCAAAACCAACGACGACATCGACCGGAATCAATTGCTTAGTGAAGCGCTCGATACGTTTTACGTTCATGCTCTCAGCGTGGTTGACCAATGACACGGCAACACCGTTACGGCCAGCGCGACCAGTACGACCGATACGGTGGACGTAGTCTTCCGGGAACTTAGGCAGATCGTAGTTGAATACGTGGGTGATCGCTGGAACGTCAATACCGCGAGCGGCGACGTCGGTTGCTACCAACACACGGACTTGACCGCGACGCAGGCTGTCCAGCGTGCGGTTACGCGCGCCCTGATGCATGTCACCATGCAATGCTGCAGCAGCGAAACCAGCGATGTTCAGACGGTCAGCGATGTTGTCGGCGTCACGCTTGGTAGCAGTAAATACGACTGCTTGATCCATAGTTTCGTCGCGCAGCAGGTGATCCAGCAAACGATTCTTGTGCGACAGATCGTCGACAAAGTGAACCTTTTGTTGAATGTTTTCATGCTTGGTTGCCGAACCAGCGATCTGAATGATCATTGGGTTCTTGGTGATGCGTTTTGCCATGTTACCGACAACGCCATCAAGCGTAGCGGAGAACAGCATGGTTTGACGTGACTCAGGTGTAGCAGCGACAATTTTTTCGATATCGTCGATGAAACCCATGTCCAGCATACGATCAGCTTCGTCGAGTACCAGAATTTGCAATTGTGAGAAATCGATCTTGCCGGATTCCATATGGTCGATCAGACGACCAGGTGTAGCGACCAGAATTTCTGGGTTTTTAGCCAGCAATTGCATTTGTTTCGGATATGGCATACCGCCAAGGATAGAAATTGCTTTGATGCGTTTCATGTGTGAGCCGTACTTATCAGTAGCGCTCGTCACTTGCAATGCCAGTTCACGTGTTGGTGTTAATACCAGCATTTTTGGCTGTGCAGCTTTGAAACGTGGGCGGTCACCGCGTGAACGCGATGCCTGCATTTCTTGATTTGGGGTTTTGCCGGTTTGATCAACTACAGGCTCAGACGCGAATTTATGCAGAGCTGGCAGCATGAAAGCTGCAGTTTTGCCGGAACCGGTTTGCGAGGATACCATCAGGTCGCGACCTTCGATAGCGGCTGGAACGGCTTGTTCCTGAACGCTAGTTGGTTTTGTGTAGCCGGCTTCAGTCAGTGCTTGGATAACGGACGCGTGTAAGCCTAGTGATTCAAATGTCATTTATTTTCTTTCGTAATGTTCAGCGCGATATTGCAAAGAGCCGCAAAAACGACAAATGCAACGAACGCAAAAAAGCAACGCCAACCAACGAAATGACTAAGAAATGACAAAGAAATTTCGGCACAAAAGCTTTGCGCCGGGACGGTGTCAGTTAAACGACACACAAGGCGGGAGGGCTTTTACAATGCAATGTCCTAATTAAAGCAGAACATGCTTAGGCTTGCGCAGCTACTTGTTTTTGTTTTTTAACGATTAAATCTGCTTACTTAATCGTTGCATGCGTCCTATTGCAACGCAGCACATAATAATACAGTACTTCCGGCACTATTACACGCCAATTGTTGCTAGTGCACATAAATAGGTATGGTTTTTGCACACCGGCTTGTTGCCAGCGCTAGCGGAAAAATTTTGCTCAAAGTAAAACGTCCGAGAATGTCGGACGTTTTGTAATCAGCATGGCAAGCGATAGTATTTACTCGGAAATACCGCCGACCACCTTAGAAAATCCGCCATCAACGTAAGTAATTTCACCAGTGATGCCACCGGCCAGATCGGACAGCAAAAAAGCTGATGCGTTACCGACGTCTTCGAGGGTGACGTTACGGCGCAAGGGTGCGTGATCCGCGACAAACCCTAAGATTTTACCAAAGCCTTTAATGCCGCTAGCTGCCAGAGTCTTGATTGGTCCCGCAGAAATGCCATTAACGCGCACGCCTTTTGGCCCCAATGATTCGGCAAGGTAACGTACGCTAGCTTCTAGTGACGCTTTAGCCAGGCCCATGGTGTTGTAGTTTGGTACTACGCGTTCGGCACCTAAGTACGTCAAGGTCAACAATGCCGAACTTGGACGCAGCATTGGCAACGCTGCTTTGGCCATCGCTGGAAAGCTATAAGAAGAAATATCATGGGCGATCTTGAAACCTTCGCGCGACAGGCCTTCCAGAAAGTCGCCAGCAATAGATTCTGCGGGTGCAAAGCCAATGGCATGCACCAAACCGTCAAGGTGATCCCACGATTTGCCAAGATCAGCGAATAACGCGTTGATTTGCTCGTCGCTACCCACATCACAATTAAAAATTAGTGTGCTGTCAAATTCGGCGGCAAATTTGGTGATGCGGTCCAGAAAGCGGTCACCGACATAAGTAAAGGCAAGTTCTGCGCCTTCACGCTTGCAGGCTTGTGCGATTCCATAGGCGATTGACCGATTTGATAATACACCGGTGATCAGAATTTTTTTTCCTTGCAGAAATGCCATGTTGACTCCAAATATGCGCGCTTCTAGGTTCGGCGGCGCGGTTGTGCGGTGCGGATTGTATCTATCGTGCGATCGTAGTATGCAACGACTGCTCGATAATAATCACGGGCTAGTCTGCGCATATAACTGCACTTTGCGAAAGATGTTACGGTAACTGGGCCAGATTGTAGGGGTTCATCGCCCTCAGGGCAACAGGCCTCTGATGATTGTCTTCATGTACTCTGCTGATCGGGTAATGAGGTAGCAATCCTCGCGATCATTGTCTCCCGTTGCTTCTGTTTGAGGCTATTAGTTCAGTGCGAGCCTCTGCTGCTGAGGCCTTTTTGCTGGCGACGGCCGTGCTGCGCTGGGTATTAATGTTTTTTTTTACTGGGCCAGAAACTTTCACGATACGTTCCTGGCGCTGCCCGTGGCGATTCACCAGCACTGCTTTATGGTACTGCGTACCACCTGATGCGCGCTGGATGGTGTGGCCATTGCCACCGGCACGATTGGCGATGTTTAGTTGAAGACTCTGACCGCGGCTAACGGTGTCATGACGCAAATTGTTCCACGATTTGACCTGCATTGCGCTGACGTTATAACGTCTGGCGATTGAAGCCAGCGTATCCCGATTGCCGACTTTTACAAATATCCTACGTGTTTCCGGGGTGTCCGGGGCCACCGACATCGTGGCATTATCTGCGACCGCAGCGGTAATATCTCCAAAGTCGGTATCCGTCTTGGGAACAAGAATGGTTGATCCTGCCGTTAGCACCATCCGCGGTGGAATGTGATTCACTTCACGCAAGATCGCTGGTGTGGTATCAAATCTGGCAGCAATGGCCTCAATCCGTTCACGCGCACTGCCGACCGTGTGCGAGGTCCAGGAGGAAAGCGAGTGGGTCCACTTGGCAATATTTTTCTTGAACTTTTCTGCATTGGATTGCGGCAGCAGGATCTTGGTGTCCGCACTGCCAACTATGACCGGTCGGTTAAATTGGGGATTCAACGCCTTGAAGTCGTCAAGTGACAGTTCAGCCAATTGCGCTGCAACCTTGACATCTATGTCGCGGGTTTTGCCTATGGTGACAAAATACGGCTCGTTGTCGATCTTTGGTAGCGCAATGTTGTAGGCCTCTGGCGCTGCGATGATGTTTTTTACTGCTTGTAGTTTAGGCACGTAATTGCGCGTTTCCAGTGGCATTAACGGCGCAAGGCTTGCAAAATCGGTTGGTAGGCCGGCGGCCTGATTTTTGTCGATGGCTTTTTGTACCGAGCCTTGACCCCAATTGTATGCGGCCAAAGCCAGTTGCCAATCGCCAAACATGCCGAAGAGCGTTTGCAGATAGGTCAGGGCCGCGTCGGTCGATGCCAGGACATCACGCCGGTCGTCTTTAAACATATCCTGTTTTAGATTGAAGTCTCGCCCTGTTGCTGGCATGAATTGCCAAAGACCTACTGCTTTAGCGCTCGAAAAAGCCTGCGGATTAAAGGACGACTCAATAAAAGGCAACAAAGCCAATTCTGTCGGCATGCCCCTTTTTTCAAGCTCCTGCACTACATGAAACAAATAGGGAGAGGCGCGTAACGTGGTACGTTCAAAAAAGTCGGGACGCGAACTGTAAAATTCGGTCTGAGAGGCGACTTGCGCGCTATCCAGATCGGGGATACTGAAACCTTTTCGGATCCGGGACCAAACGTCAACCTGCGTCATGCCAATAACGCCAGCAGCAGGATTGGTAGCATCGATTAAACTAAACGTGGGGGCGTAAATGGAAATGTCGCTGGCCTGAGCCAACAGCGGACTGCCGAAAAAAGCGATAGCGGCAAGAGCAAGCGTCTTGAATTTAAATGGCATGGGGTCTTTTGTGCGTGACTGGCCACAATGCGACCAGTGATAGAAACGGTAGAGTGTAGTGTACGTAACCCGCTTTTGGTGCGTCAAGTAAAAATTACGCTATTAATGCGTCTTAAGTATTTGATTTATAGCGTTTTAATAAATGTGCGACTTTCCAGCGTGTTCCGCGCCAGCTGCAATGCACCGCCTTCTGGCAGGCCGTGCGTGAGGCTGGCTGCGAAAATGTGAATGAGACGAGACAAAGCAGGGCTACAAACGGGTCAGAATACCGGATAAAGATTCATAGCCAATCCTGCAGTGGCACATGCGGGAGCTGAGGTGTCTATCATTTATAGTTGTTTTTCCATAAACGCAGGGCCGCAAATGCCGCAACCGGATTGCCTTTGTCGTTTATTGCCAAGCGCTCTTCTTTAAGCAGGCTGGCAATAATTTCAGGTTTTTGATAACGCAAAAAAGGATTGGTGGCATTTTCTTCGGCTATGCTGGAGGGCACTGTCGGAATGTCTTGATCGCGCTTGGCCTGTTCGGTGGCGATTCGGCGCGTCAGGGCCATATTTCCCGGCTCGACCGCTTGCGCAAAACGTAAGTTGGACAGCGTATATTCATGGGCGCAAAATACTTGGGTATCCGGCGGTAACGTGCTCAGCTTGGACAGCGATGTGATCATTTGGGCTGGCGTACCTTCAAACAGACGTCCACACCCTCCGGCGAACAAGGTATCGCCACAGAATAACCACTTTTGTTGCTCGGCAACATAGGCAATATGACCGTTAGTATGGCCTGGTACGTCCAAAACGGATACCCTTAACGGCAGTTGCGGCACATCAACTACGTCGCCTTGTTTTAATAGTTTGGTAACATCTGCAATCACTTCGCGCGCGGGTGCGAAAACCGGGACGGAAGTATGCTCTAATAAAGTTTGCACTCCACCAACATGGTCAGCGTGATGATGTGTCAGTAAAATAGCGCTCAATTCGAGTCCGTAGGTCTTGAGCGCAGCAATAACTGGCGCTGCATCGCCGGGATCGACTACCGCCGCATAGCGCCCATCGTGTATGAGCCAAATGTAATTATCATTGAATGCCGGAATTGCCACTACACTCAACGCGTTACTTAACAAGGCAGTCATGGAATATCCGTCTTCAAAAAACTCTATTATAGCGCTGGGTCCCTGGCTGCAAACGCCGATTGGCGCGTATATGCTGGCATGGGAGCAGGCGCATCTGGACGCCATGACAGCAGATATTTTCGGCTTTAACGCAATGCAAATCGGTCTGCCACAAATCGACGCTCTGCGCGCCAACCGCATGCGGCATAAATGGTTGAGCGATAATGAGCTGGTCGATGATGGGAAATCAGCGATGGCCGGGCAGGGCAGCGATCAGCCTCAAGGCCACGATCAGCATCAGGGCAGGATCGAGACGCTTTCCAAAGGCCGGACTAAAATCGTTATAGCCCATGATTTCGCCGATTTGCCGTTTGCCTCTCAAAGTCTGGACCTGATTGTACTGCCGCATGTACTGGAATTTGCCGCCGAGCCGCATCAGGTGTTGCGCGAGGTGGAACGCGTATTGATTCCTGAGGGGCAAGTCATTATTTGCGGTTTCAATCCGGCCAGTTTATGGGGAATTAAGCAATCGACCGGCCGCTTGTCGGGCGCGCATTTTTTGCCACAAAATGCTGAGTTCATCAGTTTGCTGCGCCTTAAAGACTGGCTGAAGTTACTGAATATGGAGGTCAACCGCGGTCGATTTGGGTGTTACGCGCCACCTTGTTCGACAACCAAATGGCTGAACCGGTTTTCATTTATGGAAAAGGCAGGTAACCGCTGGTGGCCCTATTTTGGCGCGACCTATATAGTGCAGGCGATTAAACGGGTTAAGGGAATGCACCTGATTGGCCCCGCTTTCAGCAAAAAAGCGATCAAAGCTGCTAACGGCATTCCTGCGACTAACAGAACGCATAAATCGGGCGAGCAATAATTTCAAAGTTTAGTCGCGCAGATGTTTGGCAAAAGACCGCTACCGCACTCTGGTTACTTGAAGCATATTACTACCCAGTTTATTTTCATTCATTCCCACAACAGACGAACAGATATAAGCATGGATAAAGTTGAAATATTCACAGACGGCGCCTGTAAAGGCAATCCTGGTACCGGCGGCTGGGGTGCGCTATTAATTTCTAACGGTAGCGAAAAGGAACTATTTGGCGGTGAACGTAATACCACCAATAACCGTATGGAATTGCTGGCCGTGATCGAAGCCCTGAAAGCACTGAACAAGCCGTGCGAGGTCACCGTCCACACCGATAGTCAGTACGTTCAAAAGGGTATAAGCGAGTGGATTCACGGCTGGAAAGCGCGCGGCTGGAAGACCGCTGCCAGAGCACCCGTAAAGAATGTCGATTTGTGGCAGGCTTTGGATGCAGCACAGGCGCAGCATCAGATGGATTGGCGATGGATCAAAGGGCATGCCGGGCATATCGGGAATGAACGCGCGGACCAACTGGCTAATCGCGGGGTTATCGCCGTCTCATAACCCAGGCCCTTTTACACAACTCTCGCTTGCGCAACGTCCGATCTGTGATGACTTTAATTTGGCAATTTTTGCCGCTGCCGCCCTATTTTCCCGTTAACTCTTATCTTTCAGGTGACGCGCCGAAAATAGCACCAGTAGACTGATCAGCAACCGAATTCGCACAACCAAATCGTAACCAAGCACGCCTACACCGACGAGCGAGGATATTGAGTGGGCGATTTGCGGCAGCTTCGACTGCGAAGGGAAAGGGCGCCCGTGGTTCTATGTCTGGCGGGACTTAGGGCCAGCGATACATTACCCCAACATCCGCTACCAGCTCTACCGGGATTGAATGCCGTGCTTAGTATCAGTGCACCGTGGCGGTTTTGTGGCGCGCAAAGGCGAGGGCGACCCAGGCGGGAAGGCGATTTGGAGGGGGGAATGACCGGTCGCTGAAGCGTTGCGCGAAATGAACTCGGCAAACGCTAAACCTGATTTATGTACAAGGGCATGATCTAATCCCCCCCTTTGTTAATAGTCCCTCCTTACTCCCTGAAGAGGGCTTTTTGCTTCAATGGATGTACTTCGATAATCCATGAAAAAGCAGTCGGACGTCATAAAACATTAGGCAAATTTCAGTACCACAGATAAAAATAATAGCTTGAAAGGCGGCAGGGAAGCGTTGCGCCAACGCAGTACATTGATCGTCATAAAGGCGAATGAACCGCATTTGGTTGCACAAAAATACAAATGCTGTACCCAAAAATGCACCAGCCAAGACATCAGTCGTGTAATGCAAACCCAAATAAATTCGCGGCAGCGCAATAAATAGCAAAACATAAAAATAAGCGTAAATACCCCAGCGTCTGGAAAGCAAAAAAATGCCTGTGGCTAATGCAAAAAACAGCGCCGAATGATCGCTAGGAAATGAGTTCCATATATACAAATCCTGAGTTTCTGACTGTGGCAAACCCACATAGTTAAGATGCGGTAGCGCCTGATTGGCAATGGGACGCGGCTGAAATGGACCGAGATTGTTGACGCTTCGCGCAATACCTACAGCGATGATGCACCCGATAAGCGTCGCGATAATGGTGCGGCGTCCATTAGACTTTGAGTCAATATCACGGAACCAAAAGAACCAAATGACTCCCATAAAAGGAAATCCTTTTACCAGGTCCGAACCAGCGATGTAATGCAGGATTTGATTAAAGGCTGCCGAGACGGTGGTGTATTGGCTAAGCCAGTTAAATACCGCCAAATTTAAAGAATTGTTCCACATTTTTCCCACCTTTCCCTTAAAAAAGTTCAACAAATTTTTTGAAGTATTTACATTTTTTAATATTTTTAAAAAATACGAATAGCTGCAAAACGTCCCTGTCGTCTTGGTCTTCGCGTATGCATATAAAAGAATTGCGAACTGCAATGCCTTTTTGAAATGTTCGAACAACCAGTCGATAAGCCTGACGCATCACTTTTTTATCCTAACGGCGTGGCATATTGCTACCCTAAATTACTATTCATAAACCAATGAATGGTATTTAAAAATCGTACTTTTAATGGGCTATCTTTAACATTAAATGCAATTTTTAAGGCAATTTGATTATAAATATTCAATTGTAAAAGTGGTGTCGAGCATCTTTGTCCATTACATAGCATAAAGTAAGAATACGACAATTAGGAAAAATTTCCAAAAAAATAATCAAATTGCATAGGGGAAAATATTGTTAGGCGTCAGCATTGTTGCCTAAATTTAATATATGAGAATTTCACATTACAAAAAAGTAAAAAAAAGTCCGAGTGGAAACATTATTTTCAGGTATTTGAATTATTAATTTTTTAAATTAGAAAAATTTCTTTTTATTAATGAAATATTGGTAACGCAATTTTGACGTCAAGACGTGCTATTTTCAAAATTTCTATAGAGTAACTTTAAATTGTTTTTTTATAAATTAAAAAAACCTTGTTATTTTACGAATTTTTTTATATTCTACTGACATTAGATGTTTTTTTAGTAATTAAACTTTATTTATGTCAATGTTTATCTATGTCACTATTATTTCTGTCACACTTAAAAAATAATACATTGATTAATTCGCTGCTTGGCAGCAAGGGCCATTTTTTTCGTAAGGGGCGGCTTCAAATTGAACGTTTAGATTTAGACAGTAGTAAAATACTGTTTAAGATTTGTTTAATTAGTTGATGCATATAAAATAATTGTATTCCAGCGAGAGCTGGAAATATTATAAGTAGATTAGAATATTGACGATTTTGATAAGTGTTGGGTTGTGCTTAAAAGGCACTTATCGTCATGACTTATCATTCACACCTCTCCAAAAACAATTTATAAATAATATCAATTTAAATTGATTGGATTTCGTATTTTCTTAATTTTTAATGTCTGCTCTCTACTTTCACATGTCGCCAATAACATATGATTTCAATCGTTATTATTGCTATTACAGATACCTCATTACGATAGAGAGGGGTGTATAGAAATTATTTGTTAGAGCTAATATCATGTTTTTTTTGATTTAATCCGCTGGATTACGAGGGTAAGAAAATGAATAAATGTTTTAAACAAATACCCCGTGATAAAAGCGTGTCATGGAAATTTATTTTCATGATGCCGCTATATTCCTGTTTGACGGCGTCCGCAGCTACCAACGATCTGGTTCCGACAGACGTCATACCGCTATCCGAAGTTATAATTTTGCCGCCTGACGCCATTACACCGTATGTGGGTCTTGGCGCTACGTATGATAACAATGTGCTGCGCTTACGGAACAAGGCCGCCGGTCAGGCTATCGGAATAGGAACCGGTTTGTCAGACGTAACGCGGAGGGCGGAAGCCGGTGTGGCTCTCGACGAAAAAATCGGACAGCAGCGTATCAACGCCAATTTAAATTTGGTTAAAGTTGATTACAACAGATTCTCTACACTTAATCACGTCGATAAGAATGCCAGCGGCAATTTGAATTGGCATGCAGGTAGTCACGTTGAGGGTAATGTTGGTGCTAGCTATTCTGAAGGCCTCACACCTTTTATTGATTTCCATCAACTGGCACAAAATACCCGCAAGCAGGTCAATGAGCATGCAGATGCAGCGTGGCTCTTCCACCCCAGCTGGCGAGTCAACGCCGGACTGGTGCATACCGATCTGTCTTACAATCTGGCATCGCAGAACGCGCTTAATAATACGCAGAACCAAGAACTTATTGGCATTGATTATTTAGCTGCAACTGGCAGTACCTTTGGTCTCCAGTTGGGGCATACACGCGCGAGTTTTCCGAATCCCCAGCAAAATGGAAATCTACTCCTTAACAATAGTTATGACCAGAATGAGGCGAAAGTAAAGATTGACTGGCTGGCTACCGGGATCACCCATATGCATTTTTTAGGGGGGTGGGTGCGCCGCAAACAGGATGCATTTTCAGTGCGCGATTTCAGCGGATTTAATTCCCGGCTCTCTGTTGACTGGTCGCCGACCTCTAAAGTTGATGTAAGTGTTTCGGCATGGCGCCAGATCGGTGCGGTGGACGACCTTACCTCCATCTATTCTCTGAACCGTGGTGCTGGTGCTGCCGCAAGTTGGCATTACTCCGAAAAAATCCGCCTCGTAGCGCAATATAAATACGAAAAAAGAGACTTTAGTCACTCGACCGCTTCGGGTGCACTAGGAGCGGATCAAAACGACGCGTTGCGCAATCTCGCCTTGACGTTGGTGTACCAGCCGACGCAACGTTGGGATGTGCAGTTATCTGCGAGTCGCAGCACCCAGACGGTGTCGAATTTTAACGGCGGATACTCAAGCAATGCCGTGATGTTCAACACGCGTTATATCTTCTAAAGGGGAGGGAAAATGACAGAGAATGACATTCCAATGGTTTCATTTTTCAAGCGCATGCTTGACCCGATGATCATTCTTGGTTTGTTGTATCTGATCATCGGCTTGAAAGGTGAGTTATTTACCGGGAGTTATCTACTGCTGTTGATTCTTGCCTTTTTTATATCTTCGTACACGTATGACCGGATTGATAATTATCGCACGCAACACCCAGGAGGGCGACGTGCTTATGCAGGCGATATTTTTCTGGGATGGGCAGTTATCGTCTTTATGTTGATGCTGATTGGGGAAGCTACCGAATTAAGGCATGAATTTTCTGCTAGTGTCATATTGATCTGGATTACGCTAACACCCTTCGCGCTATTACTCAGTCGGTTTGCTGCTTACGACTTGGTATTCAATACACGAAAAGAACATGCAATTCGGTCCGCCGTCATCATCGGTTCCAATGACCCGGGTTTTGATGTCCTCAGGCGACTACAGTCACCCAGAAATCCGGGTGTAGAGGTGCGCGGATATTTTGACGATCGTGATCAATCTGCGCGCCCAGCCGGACTTAATTGCGCTTACCTTGGAGCGCTTGAGGATGTGGGGGCTTACGTCGGCTTGCACAAGATAAAGACAATTTTTATCTGTTTCCCCATGTCGCCTAATCCTCGCATTTTGACTCTTCTGGATGTGTTGCGTGATACGACGGCGTCGGTGTACTTTATTCCCGACACTTACACCTTCGATTTGATGGGAGCACGCTTAGCTCACGTAGGAGGAATCCCAGTAATTGGCGTGTGCGAAACGCCTTTTATGGGGGGGAACGGTTTGGTGAAACGCGGCAGCGATATTGTTCTGGCACTTCTAATTCAGATCATGTTGCTACCGATCATGTTGTTCATTGCCATAGGTATCAAGTTAACTTCCGCAGGCCCCATCATTTTTGCGCAACGTCGTTATGGATTAAATGGCGAAGAGATTGTTGTTTATAAATTTCGCTCTATGGCAGTGTGTGAGGATGGCCCGGTGATCGCACAGGCGAAAAAAAATGATGCAAGAGTCACCCGGTTAGGCGCTTTTTTACGGCGAACTTCGTTGGATGAGTTACCGCAGTTCATTAATGTTTTACAAGGTCGAATGAGTATTGTCGGTCCGCGCCCTCATGCAGTGGCTCACAATGAAATGTATCGCAAGCTGATTAAAGGCTACATGTTGCGACATAAGGTGAAGCCCGGTATCACTGGGTGGGCGCAAGTTAACGGCTTACGTGGAGAGACCGACACTATCGAAAAGATGCGTTTGCGTATTCAATTCGATTTGGAGTATCTGAAGAACTGGTCGCTTGCATTCGATCTGCTGATTATCGCCCGGACCGTAAAGGAAGTATTGAAAAAAGGTAGCGCATATTAACCGGCAGTATAGATGCACGGCATAGAGAATTCCGCTTTGGTACTGAATTACAGAATGTCAGAAATACGCCTGATTTTTTCCAAAGCTTCATCGCCATGATGTGATGTTGAAATATTTAAAGAGAAGAATTATGAACAAATTCGTGTTGACAGCGTTTCTGGCACTCGCCGTGCAAGGTGGTAGCTTGCTGGCAGCGATACCTACTTTTCAAATGACGCACCGCCCCGTGGCATTGCCGCGTGTGCCGGGTATGGACAGCAATGTTGCGACGGGCGGCGCAGAAATTGCCGCTCGAACAATTCGTGTAGAAGCTAAAGCGTTAGTCGTTACAACCGCATCGGAAGGATCCTTTTTATCTGTTAAAGCAGCAGACCTTGTTGAAGAGGGAAAGTCTGCTTTTTCCGACAAGGCCGATAGATACCATGCACCTAATTTTTTTACGGTCCTGATCCGGTACCTTTAGCCAAAAATATTTATGCGGAAATTACGTTTTGGAGCCGGTCGCTGCATGGTTTTTTTCAAGATATAAAAATGCGTCTCCGTTTGCATACTGAGCCTAAGGGTACTGACAATCGCTTTATTTAAAGGCATCGCAGGAAATTCTCCGTTGCGAAATCTTGAGAGCATCGCAAATAATATTAACAATGTGTGGTGGCTGAAGTTGATCTACCCAAGACAGCGTAACTGCTGTCCGGGAGACTTTTGTCGAAAAAATTGTCGTCGAAGAGCGATGACATGAACAATGCGACACAGAAGGTCGAGTATTAAAAATGGCACTATTCCAGATTTTTTTTCAAGATATAACTTAAGTGGACGAGGACAATGATGAACCGATTTTACGTCGCGATGCTGGCCTTGTTGCTAGCAGTATTTTCCTTATCAGCTTCAGCGAACGATTTTCCGTTGGGCGCGGGTGATGCGCTGAAAATTTCAGTATTCGGCAACCCTGACTTAAGCCTGGATACCAAGGTAAGCGAAGCCGGAAATATTACATTTCCCTTGATTGGAGACGTCACTGTTGGTGGGCTGTCGACCGCGGAAGCCGAGAAGAAGATCTCCGGCTTGTTGACCACGGGTGGATTTTTGCGCAAGGCAGAAGTGAATATCATGGTCACGGAATTGCAGAGCCAACTGATCTCGGTACTGGGACAGGTACTGCGTCCAGGGCGATACCCGATTAACGGCAAACGCACCGTGACGGATATGTTGGCGGTGGCAGGCGGAGTCGGGCCAGAAGGTGGCGATACCGCCACCGTGATACGTACACGTGAGGGAAAAACCAATAAGCAAGTGATTAATTTGGTTGAAATGATTCAGTCATCCGACATGAACAGCAATTTGGATTTGCTTAATGGCGACATAGTGTATGTAGAACGCGCTCCCAAATTTTATATTTATGGAGAAGTGCAGCATCCGGGAGGCTATCGGCTTGAGCGCAATATGACCGTGACACAAGCGCTCTCCATTGGTGGCGGCCTAACCCCCCGTGGAACCGAACGAGGGTTACGCATCAAGCGACGGGATACGAGCGGTACTGTGAATATGATTGATGTCAAAAACGGCATGGAACTTCAACCGGACGACGTCGTATACGTTAAAGAGAGCATGTTTTAAGCAATGCCGAAAATAGTGGAGATCCCACGTCTATCGTACCTTTCGGCAGCGGCGTTAAATGCAACGGCCACGATCATAACGCGCATAGCTACACGGCATGATCACCGTAAATTCTTGTAATTATGTATAAGAGGTAGTTTTATGAATTTCTCTCAACTTTTATCTATTTTACGTGATCGCTACAAGCTCATTTTATTGACCTTGTTGATCACGGTGACTATCACGGTCGTAGTCAGTCTGCTCTTGCCTAAGACGTATAAGACCGCGACCACCCTGCTATTGAACTACAAAGGAACCGATCCAGTGTCAGGTCAGGTACTGCCGACCCAATTGGCGTCCGGCTACATGGCCACCCAAGTAGACCTAATTACCAGCAGAACCGTAGCACTGAAAGTTGTCGACAATCTGGGATTGGCGAACAATCCCGCTATGTTACAGCGCTTCGAAAAAGCTAATTACGGGAATGGATCGATCCGCGAATATCTGGCAGATTCGTTATTAAAAGTGGTGGAGGTAACCCCAACCCGAGAAAGCAGTATGCTGGAAATCGTCGGCAAAGGGGGCGATCCTGCTTTCGTGGCTGCCGTTGCCAATGGCTTTGCTACCGCCTACCAGCAACTTAATCTCCAGATTAAAACCACCCCATTGCAACAGGCATCACGATATTTTGCTGTTCAGGTCAAGAACTTGCGGACCGAACTGGAAGCCTCCCGCAATAAGCTTTCTCAATACCAGCAACAGCATGGCTTGGTGAGTATCGATAATCATCTTGATGTTGAATCGAACCGACTCAATGAATTGTCGACACAATTAGTGCAGGCGCAGGCACAGGCAATTGAGGCCTCGTCGCGCGGCAACCAAGCCATGAGTGCCGGTGGCAGAGACTCCCCTGACGTGATCGGTAATTCGCTGATTCAAAACCTAAAGGCGGCCTTAGCGCAAGCACAAGGAAAATTCGCGCTGTTATCACAAAATCTTGACCAAAATCATCCGCAATATCAGGCCGCCAAAGCGGAAGTGGACCGCCTTCGGTCAGAGCTTAACGGTAACATCAGCGCGACAAATAATGGGACTGCAAACAACGGCCGAATTTTACGCCAACGGGAAGCGGAAGTGCGCGCCGCGTTGAGGTCGCAAACTAATAAAGTGTTGCAGCTCAATCGGACCCGCGACGAGATGGCGGTGCTGGTTAAGGATGTCGACAATGTACAGCGCGCCTATGACGCGGCAAATCTGCGGCTGACCCAGACTGAACTTGAAGGTAAATCGAATCAATCCGATGTCACCGTACTTAATCCGGCGGTCGTCCCAGTACTTCCGGTGAGTCCTAATTTACCGCTAAACACCGTGTTAGCGGTTTTGATGGGAACCATGCTCGGGTTAGCACTGGCGATATTAGCGGAATTGTTCAATCGTCGTGTCAGAACTGCAGATGAGTTGTCCAACTTGCTCAATGCACCAATGCTCGGAACCATAGTCGCAGAGAAACCAAGGCGCAGTTACGGTGACAACCACCTTGTATTTTTGCGCCGCTCACTTTTAGGCTGGAAAGGCGAATCGACATGACCAATCCCGTAACTTCGATCATCGGCTCCGCAGCGCCGATTACAAAAGATGCAAATATTGGAAGCATGCTGGTAAAGCAAGGAAAAATTACCCATGAACAGGCTGAACGCGTACGCCATTTGCAAAATGAAGAGGGCCTGCGCTTCGGTGATGCGGCAATACGTCTCGGTCTGGTTTGCGCGTCCGACATTCAGCAGATTCGTGCACATCAACTTGATTACCCGTTTCATGCGGTGAATTCTGGGACCTATCCCCCTCCACTGACGGCTGCGTCTCAACCATTTAGTGCAGAAGTCGAAATGTTGCGGAATCTACGCGACCAGCTGATGCAGCGATGGTTTGCCACTGGGCATAAGAAGCTGGCCATTGTCACCGTGAACCCAGGAGACGGTACTAGTATGCTTGCAGCCAATCTCAGCGTGGTGTTCTCGCAATTAGGCAATCCCACGCTTCTGGTTGATGCCAATTTGCGGCATCCACGTCAGCACAAAATATTTAGTCTCGATGGGAGACGCGGTTTAAGCGAGGCTCTGGCAGGGCACGCCGGACTTGACTTGCTGATCAGAGCTGAGACGTTTCTTGACCTTTCAATTTTGCCGGCGGGCTCAAGCGTGCCAAATCCGCAGCAACTTCTTAATCGATCGGCGTTTGGTGTATTGAATGAAAGATTATGCGATTGTTTTGACATTATTTTATATGACACGCCTGCATTTTTGAGCGCAACGGACTGTTTAACCATCGCATCACGTGCTGGCGGCGCGCTGCTGGTGGTGCGCAAAAATCACACTCGAGTTGCTGATCTTACCGTATTCAGCGGTCAGCTGCGGCGCAGCGGGACCGAGATTGTGGGATCGGTGATGGTAAGTTTTTGAAGTGGTCCGGTTCAGTTCTGGCGTGGCCGTGATGAAGGTTTTAGTGCATGAAAAAATTTTAGCTGCTCCGGTTGTGCCGCCAACCGGTTGTGTTTCTCGTTTAACTACTTGTTCAATGACGATAGGCTAGTAAGCGTATGAACTCTTTTCTCGGAAACAGAAATCATTCTTCTCCACCGGCTGATTTGGAGTTGCCAGCAGGGCAAAGTCTGGTCTTTTGGATTTTGATCATTTCACTGACGTATCAGGCAACGCTATGTGCAATGCATACCAACGTTCATCCTATTTCAATGCTCGGCGTTGCGTTGACCGAAGCCGTGATTTACCTGGCTTGTCTGACGGTCTTGCTAAAGCGTATTCGGTTGGCATTTTTTGCGGTGGCCTTGCTGGTAGCAGCATATCTGTTTTTGATTGCAATTATCCGCAATCAGATTGATCCGAAGGGGTTTCGCGACGTAATGATTCCGATTCTTTTTTTTGGGTTGGGTCGCCAAATCGGTGACCTTAAATATGCTAATCGTGTGCTGAAAGTAATGGCGGTTCTGGTAATAGTTTTCGGTTTTTTTGAACTGTGGTTTCTGGAGGCATTCTCACGCATGTTTAATATCTTTTCATATTACGTTAGTCAGGGTGGTTTGACGGCCGGGACCAATTGGGCGAAGGATAGCGTATTGGGGTTAAACGGCATTCGCCCTGAAGGAATAGGCAGGACTATTTTGCCGTCTTTGCTGGGAAATCACCGGGTTTCATCAATATTTTTAGAGCCAGTATCGCTAGGAAATTTCGCCGTCATCATCGCTGCATGGGGTTTGTCGAAACGACGTGATGAGGCTAAAGATATGTTTTTTTTCCTGGCAATGGCCGCGACGATGATTGCGTTGAGCGACTCGCGTTACGGCCTCATTACTGTCGGAGCATTAGTTCTGATGCGCTGCTTGCCGTTCGACCGGACCAACGCCTGGATGATCTCTCTGCCATTACTTAGCATCATTATGCTGGTGGTGATCGGGCTCTTTTTTAATACAAAATACGGTGACAACATTATTGGACGGTTATATGTAAGCGGACGGATGTTGCTAACATTTGATGTAAGAATGTTATTCGGCATTGAGGGATTTAATATCGGTTTTGGAGACATGGGTTACTCGGCATTATTAACGCGACTGGGGGTGGTGCTGTGCCTCTTTTTGTGGATCACATTTTGGATGCTCAAGATGGAGGATGAGAGAGGCAATAGATTTCGAGCCTACATCACACTCTATATGTCATTGATATTATGCGTGAGTGGTACCTCACTGTTTGCTTTGAAGACCGCTGGCATTTTATGGTTTCTGGTGGGCTGCTTCGTAGGGCGAAAAAACGAAGCTCCCAGGCAGTCTGAAACGTTAACATCGTCAGCAATATTTAGTCGTCGTAATAGCTATCCCTTAGCCTTCGCCGAAGCACGTAAGGAGTCGAAAAATGTCTATTAGTGTCGTGCACATCGTGCGTCAATATTCGCCTTCCGTTGGTGGCATGGAAGACGTGGTGCAGAATATCTCCAGACAACAGCGTGACCACCACGACCAGCGCCCAAAGATTATTACGCTCAATCGACTATTCAAAAATTCCACCGAATTGCTGCCTCGGGAGGCAGTAGTAAATGGGGTGGGCGTGGTCCGGTTACCGTTTCATGGTACCAGCAGATACCCGTTATGTCCTCAGGTCTTGCAGCATGTCGCGGATGCTGATGTGGTTCACGTCCACGGGATCGATTTCTTTTTCGACTATATGGCGTTCACCAAACTACTTCACCGCCGGCCTCTGGTTGCCTCTACTCACGGGGGATTCTTTCATACGTCATTTGCATCAACACTTAAAAAAATCTACTTTAACTCAATCACCCGAGCGTCCTCGATGATCTACGACAAGATCGTTGCAACCAGCGAGAACGATGGCGAAATTTTTAAAAAGATTGTTAAGCCATCCGCGTTAACGGTAATTGAAAATGGCGTCAACGTCGAAAAATACAGCAACCAGGCGTCGGCTACGCTGTCCCAAACCTTAATCTATTTCGGGCGGTGGTCGGTTAATAAAGGTTTGCTTGAAACGTTGGCGCTGTTCAAAGAGCTCGTTGCACGGCAGGCAGGCTGGAAGCTGATTATAGCTGGGCGAGAGTACGACCACACAGCAGCGGAGTTTCATCGCTGGGTGGCGCAGCATAACTTGGCCGGCTCAGTTCAGATAGTGCCGAATCCTTCTGATTTAAAACTGGCGGAATTGATAGGACAGTCGAGTTACTTTATTTGTACGTCGCGGCACGAAGGTTTTGGTATCGCCCCGGTCGAAGCGATGAGCGCTGGTTTGATACCGCTATTAAGCGATATTCCGCCGTTTCGCCATCTCGTTTCGCAGTCAAAAATTGGACTGCTTGTTAATACGAAAAACATTAGAGATAGTGTCGAAGCACTGGTGAAAATGCATGCAGCTGGCCGTTCCGATTATGCTTTACGACGCAACCAGGCGCAGCAGTTCGCAGAGCGCTACAACTGGCGACAGATTGCCGATAAATATGCGGATATTTATACGCGCCTCGCGGGTCGGAAATTTCACTATTCACGATGAAGTGGAAAGGCGGCAACTAAGACATGCCACAAATCTTTATTCTAAAAAGCGCCATGTAAGGGTATAGGGCGTAATGCTAATGAGGAGGAAAAAGGCCGGCAGCGCATGCCGCCGTGGGACAGTCTCGTTCTAAATTTCTTTTTGCGAAGTTAACTTGGAAAATAATATTATGGAGCAGGACAATAATCACGGCAACGTACTATCTGGATCCACCTGGTCCATCTTGGATAATCTCGCCCAACAGGTTCTTTCGTTTATTATTTTTGCCATATTGGCGCGTTTTCTGGCACCCGATGCATTCGGTTTGTTGACAGTCGCCCACCTCTTTATTTTGTTCTCCCGATTAGTCATATTTGATGCCATTGCGATGCCTGTGGTTCGTTCCCTTCTCCCTGACGACAAGCTTTATTCCTGGGTGTTTACTTACTGCACAGTTACCGGTTTGATATTGGCTGGCTTAATGTTTGGTTCTGCGGGCACGGTTTCAACATTGTTTCGGGCGCCGGAACTCAAGCCAGTTTTGCAAGGTATGAGTATCTCAGTTTTTTTCTTCGGTTTGGTACGCGCCTACGAGGCGCGTCTGGTGCGCAACATGATGTTCCGTCAGTTAGCGATCCGATCAATTCTTTCCGTCACGCTCGGCGGTATCGTAGGTATCGCACTGGCGGTCAACGGCATGGGTGGCATGTCATTGGTAGTGCAACAGGTAATTGCTTCAGGTCTGGCGCTGTTGCTGGTGGTGCTGCAAAGCCGATGGGTACCGCGTCTCGTTTTTGATGGCGGATTGATCCGTTTATTTTGGGCCGATTCGCGGCAGGTATCGATTGCAGGGCTTTTGGACTTTGTCAATGCTAATGGCGATTCCTTATTGGTTAGCGTCTTCTTGGGACCCTATGCGACCGGCCTTTACAATCTTGCAAAGCGGATGACCTCGTCAGTGTATCTGGTTATCTCAAGTTCGATGCACAAGGTAGCGCTACCCATATTTTCAGAAGCACAGTCGAATGAAGGCACGTTGCAACTTGGCTATTTAAAAATTCTCGGGATCACGCTAATTTGTGCGGCCCCTTTGCTTTGTTTTCAGGCCGAATTAGCAAAACCCCTGATAGTCGTTGTATTTGGTCCGAAGTGGTTGCCTGCCGCGCCCACAGTCAGCGCATTAGCCATTCTGTGTTTGGTCGCATCAGTTGTTGATTTAAATGAATATCTCTTATTTGCAATCGGAAGAAATTGTTTTCCGGTGGTGCTCGGTATCGCAAAATTAGCCCTTGCGGCCGGACTCTCTGCCATTTTCTATAAATTTGGCCTGCTTGGAATGAGTTTGTCGTTTTGCGCCGCCCACGTGCTGTTGTTTCCGATTTCGCAAATAGCGGTTAATCGCGCACTCGGCCTCAAAACACATCAAACGTTATACGCATTTGCTCCGCCGTTGGTAGGGAGCATCATTTTGTATCTTGGCTTAAGCATTTATTTACTGCTTATATCAGATCGCTTAAACCATCCCACGTTGATAGTGGGGGCCGCTTTTCTTGCGAGTTTATTGTATCCGTTGATGGTTGCGATTACTGGATGGCGGATTAGAGCGGTCAATGGATCGTTACCTGAAATGTGGTTATCACCTATCCGATTATCCCGATTCTTCATGCGTTGAGAGTTGGAATTTTTATTCTTTTTTTAAGGGCAAAAGAGGTAGATGAAATTTCTCACCTTTTTTTTCGGTCAAAAAATTTTGCGGTTTAGAAAGTTGAGCCATGAAACTAGAAAAAATGATTCCGATCGCTGGTTATCCGGTGTTGAAAACTAATTCGCCTGTATTGGCAGCAGTGCTGAGGCGAACCGTCAGAGTAAATAAAAAAATGACGCTTTTTTTTGCCAATACGAATTTTATCGTTCAGTGCCGCTATCTTCTGGACCGGATGAGATCCGATTCTGTGATCATCGTGAACGATGGTGTTGGAATGGATATAGCAGCATTTTTATTCGCCCAGGAAAAGTTTGATGAAAATTTAAATGGCACCGACTTTATACCGTATTTTTTTTCCGGATCTAATCGATCACTGCGGGTGTTTATGATCGGAAGCAAACCTGAAGTTCTCGCCAAAGCCGCCCAACACGCGCGTGAGAACCTGGGACAAACAGTGGTGGGTACCTGCGATGGATATGCCGGGTTAAATAGAAATTTTGAGGATTTGATTGAGACCATTAACGCTGCGCAGGCCGAGGTGGTACTTGTGGCACTAGGCAATCCAGTGCAGGAGGAGTGGATACTCGCCAGCCGCGATCTGCTCAATGCAAACCTGGTAATTGGGGTTGGCGCTTTGTTTGATTTCTGGAGCGGCGAAAAACTGCGTGCGCCTGCTTTTTTGCAACGTGTGCGGCTTGAATGGTTTTACCGGCTTTGTTTGGAGCCACGCCGTTTAGTGCGCCGTTACACCATTGACATTATGCGATTTATGTTGTTGTGCAGCAGGTATCGAAAAGATATTTGAGCGGACAAAAGGGCAATCGATATTTAGCTAGTGAAGCCTTCATGCCGTTTTCGGTCACCTTCAATTAGGAGCAAAAATGAAAGCAATGATATTAGCAGCAGGCAAAGGCACTCGGGTTCGCCCACTTACCTACGATCTTCCAAAGCCGATGATCCCCATTTTGGGCAAGCCGGTGATGGCGTATCTGGTCGAGTTTCTGGCCAGTTACGGGGTACACGACATTATGGTGAATGTCAGCTATTTGCATCAGAAAATTGAAGAGTATTTTGGTGACGGGACGCAGTTTGGTGTTCAGATCGGCTATTCCTTTGAAGGCTATACCGATGAGAGTGGACAAGTAATTCCGGTGCCGTTGGGATCGGCGGGCGGCATCAAAAAGATCCAGGAATTTGCAAACTTCTTCGACGATACGACGATCGTGATTTGCGGGGACGCTTTAATCGATCTGGACCTTACTTCCGCATTGTTGGAGCATAAGCAAAAAGGTGCAATGGTCAGCGTTATCACCAAGGAAGTGCCTTGGGATAAAGTCGATAACTACGGCGTCGTAGTGACCGACCCCCAAGGACGGATCAAGTCGTTCCAGGAAAAGCCGACGCAGGAAGATGCGCTTTCGAATTTCGCTAGTACAGGCATTTATATCTTCGAACCCGCAGCCATCGAGTTGATACCGGTGGACAGGCCGTTCGACATTGGTTCAGATTTGTTTCCCCTTTTAGTGGAAAAAGGATTGCCGTTTTACGCCCAGCAGCGGTTTTTCAACTGGATCGATATAGGCACGGTCACCGATTATTGGAGCGTGCTACAAAGTGTTTTGTCAGGCGAAGTCGCGCAGTTGGAAGTGCCTGGAACGCAAGTCGTTGACGGCGTCTGGGTTGGCCTCAACACCCGCATCGACTGGCATGGTGCAACCATTCAAGGACCTGTTTATATCGGGGCGGGTTGCCTGATTGAGTCGGGCTGCACCATCATCGGACCGACCTGGATAGGGCATGGCAGCCATATATGTTCTGGTGCAGAGGTGGTGCGAAGTGTTTTGTTTGAATATACCCGAATCTTACCTGATGCCTATCTGGAAGAAATGGTTGTGAGAAAGGAATTTAGCGTAAATCGTGCCGGGGAAATGTCGCGCTCTGCCGCGGCGACAAAGCATGCATGGTGTGATGCACGGCATCAGTTACAAGAAAAAAAGTTTCTTCCTGATGAAAAGGTCCTCCTGGAGAAGGGCGGGAATATAACCACTACAGAGAGTACGTTGTCCGCAGTCAGTCTGATCGACAATCGTGTGAGCAATGTATGAAAATTTATCCCGTGATTCTGGCTGGCGGTGCCGGCACCCGCTTGTGGCCGTTGTCGCGTGAAGCGTTGCCCAAGCAGTTGTTGCCGTTGTGCTCCAACCATACGATGCTGCAGGAGACTTTGCTGCGTGTGTCAGAATGGCCCGAATTGATGCCACCGTTGGTGGCCTGCGGCAACGAGCATCGGTTTTTGGTTGCGGAGCAATTACGCGCCATTGACATTAAACCTTGCGGAATATTGCTTGAGCCCGAGGGGAGAAATACCGCACCGTCGGTCGCAGCAGCGGCGCATTTTTTGTTAAAGCGAGACCCGCAAGCCATCATGCTGGTACTGCCTGCCGACCATGTAATTGCCGATACGGCTGCTTTCCATGCTGCAGTGAAATGCGCATTACAACCAGTTCTGCAAGGCGCCCTAGCGACTTTCGGGATTGTGCCAACCGGACCTGAGACCGGCTATGGCTATATTCGTCGGGGAAGGTCGAGTGACATTGATACCGGCTGTTACACGGTGGAGCGCTTTATTGAAAAGCCGGATCGTACCACCGCTGAGAAGTTTGTTGCCGATCCCGCATACAGCTGGAACAGTGGCATGTTTTTATTTCAGGCTACCCGTTACCTCGCCGAATTACGCGTCTTTCGACCAGCGATTGCTGATAGCTGTGAGCAAGCGTTCCATGGCGCATACCACGATCTGGATTTTTGCCGCCTCGATGAAGTCTCTTTTGCAGCCTGTCCATCGGAGTCAATCGACTATGCTGTCATGGAACATACGCAACATGCCGTGGTTGTGCCCGCAAACATTGGCTGGAATGACGTTGGCTCGTGGACCGCACTGTGGTCCGTTCTGGAACCCGATACAGACGGCAACGTGCTGCGTGGAGATGTCTATACCGACACGGTCCGTAACGCGATGGTACGCGCAGAAAGCCGTTTTGTTGCGCTCATTGGCGTCAAAGATCTGGTCATAGTAGAAACCAAGGACGCAGTACTGGTGGCACACAAAGATCACGTACAGGACGTCAAGCAGATCGTGGAAGACCTTAAGAAACAAGGTCGCAGTGAATATATGCGCCATGCCAGCGTCTACCGGCCTTGGGGCAGCTACGAGGGCATCGATATGGGAGACCGCTATCAGGTTAAGCGGATCACGGTCAACCCCGGCGGAAAACTTTCGCTACAAATGCATCATCATCGTGCCGAACATTGGGTGGTAGTGAGCGGTACCGCACGGATTATCTGCGGCGATGAGGAAAAACTTCTGACCGAAAATGAATCCACCTATATCCCGATTGGGGTAAAGCACAGGCTGGAAAATCCTGGAAAAATGCCATTACATTTGATCGAAGTCCAGTCTGGCGGCTATCTCGGCGAGGATGACATTGTGCGGTTTGAAGATATATACAAACGCCTTTGATGAAGTCTGAAAGTGATCGTTGATGTTGCCCGGCAGCATCAGACATTTAAACGTAAAAACGCAGGTGATTATTAAATTTTTTAACCGTAAAGAAGCAAATGGTGAAGCGCATTGTTGACCTTACAGGAGATAAATTATGTCATTAAATTCGAAACTTTCATTTAAAGATCTTTTTTTTTAACCACTTCAGTTATCACAAGAAATATCGTAAAAAGGAGATCTATTTTAACCGTACAAACCTGGCGAAGAGGTTTGTTCTTATTACTTAATATTAATCGGCACCTTAAACTTATAAATACGCTTAGTCATCCTCAGACGGCCAAGCTGATTCTCGATATTCCGGAACTGTCTTACAAATACTTACGAGATTACATTTCCTTTGATATCTCAATGAAAAATAGTCTTGCGATATTGACGGGGCATTATTTGTATTTGCAAAAACATTTTAAAATCAATTTTTTGGAAGATATTTATAATTTCCCGGTACCCTTATGGTCGCAACAAATCAACGATACTTTATGTGAAATAGTGATTGGCTTTCCACACACGATAGATTATGAAGGTGATTTATGCTTGATCTTTAAAATAAATGGAGTGTGTATCTATCGGATTATTTTTGTGATTTCTAATGGGACGCCTTTTTGCCTCAAAGATGAAAACGTTATATTTATTTCTAGCGTGCAGGGGATGCATGATTTTGACAATGTGAAACTGGCCACCAAAGTTTGCCATGATATTCAACCCGCTCAATTATTGATGGCGGCGATGAGCGGCGTGACGACCGCGCTTGGTTTTAAGACGATGGTCGGTATTGGCAATAAAAATCAAATCTCACAGGGCAAGCGATTTTACTTTTCATATAACAATTTTTTCGAAAAATATGGCGTCCTTGTTTCAGGAACAAATTACTATGAAATCCCCGTTCCGTTCGCAGAAAAACCGCTGGCCATGATTGAAATGAAGCATCGGAAACGGACTCAAAAAAAACGTGCTTTTAAAAATAACATTAGTGAGAACGTGGCACTTGCAATGGAACGTTTTTTTGTAAAAGAAGCTGAACCAGCTGGGGTAATTGACGAGAAATCGCTACCCGTTTTACAGAATTGATTCAATAGGAGCCAATAGAATGAGATCGTTAGTGATTACAGCGCATGATTACAGATCGCGGCGGAAGGTGAATATGCATTTCATCGCAGCCGAATTGGCGAAGTATGGTCCGACCAATTTTTTTTCGTGTCAATACAGTTTTCTTTCACAATTGAAATCGGACCCACGGAATTCGTTGAATGGTCTCGCCAATAAAGTCGAGAGGCACGAAGGCGTTAATTGTTATCTTTGGAAGACCATTATCCATCCCATCAATATGCGTAAGAATATTTTTTACCCGATCGAAAAGATGCTATTCGAACGTTACATTGCCCGTCCTAGTCCGGTCTTGGTGGAGTGGATAAAAAGTGTAGAAGTCGTGGTTTTTGAAAGCGGTATTGCACCGATTTTCTTTGACCTGGTGCAACAGCTCAATCCGCAAGCAAGGACGATTTATCTCGCCTCCGACGATCTTGATACCATCAATGTCGCATCCTATGTAAAGACTACTTTTGCTCGGGTCGGGCCGAAAATGGATGCGCTTTGCCTCACGTCGCGCTTGATGGCGGAAGGATTGGCAAGTAGGACGAACTGTTATCTGGTGCCGCACGGTTTTGATTATTCGGTCGAAGATCATGCTGATCCATCGCCGTATACCTCCGGTCTGCATGCGGTATCCGTTGGCTCGATGCTATTCGATCCCGGTTTTTTTGTGGTCGCATCGGCTATGTTCCCGGATGTCACATTTCATATCATCGGGTCAGGCAAAGGCGTCGAACCCGGCTATGGAAAAAATGTTGTGGTGCATGATGAAATGCCGCATCAGAGCACACTTCCTTACATTAAACATGCCACGATCGGTATTGCGCCGTACCGGTCACAGGATGTGCCGCGTTATTTATCGGACACGTCGATGAAGCTTATGCAATACGAATTTTTTACATTGCCAGCGGTATGCCCGGAGGCAATTGTGGGAGACTATGCATCGCGCTTTGGGTACGCTCCGGGTAACGCCGACTCAATCGTCAGCGCCATGCGCGCAGCACTGGTTGCGCCGCGAATACCACCTAAAAGAACGCCGCTGCGTTGGTCGGAAGTAGTAGAGCGGTTGCTTCAACCAGACACATTCAATGACACGAAATTGTCCGACCTGGCTATGTAATGCATCGGTTGGTAATCGGGATCTGGAGCATTGATATAGTTACGCATCAATGACCGACAACCATATCGGTATTTATGCGTAAGCGAAAAGCCAAACTTTCAGAAGACAGTACCACTCGATTTGCTAAACATCATTGCTCTATGGTCGTTTTACTGATGTGAGGCAGCCCACCCGCCAGGTTGCCGTAGGTGTTCCATCATATTCAGCCGGTACACGGTTCATGGTGTGTCGAGATAGTTCCTATTTATCCATGTACCAAATTCACGCAGCATGATATTGGAAAGCAATGGGAAAGTTACGCCCTTTTGCAGAACACCTTCACTCAAAGCCTGAAATAAATCACGGTTAATACAACCTGCTTTGACAAAATTCCGGGCAAATTGATTAACCGTTTGATAGCGGCTCAATCCAATAACCAACTGCGACTTAATCTGCGTTTGAGCTGGTGCCACCATCTCAGGTTTACGGACTCGCTAAAACTATACTTATTCGTTTCAATAAAACATAAATCTCCATTGAGCACGCGATCCAACGCTGCAGCCACGACCTGAACGTTCGGCTCGCTTAGCATATTATTATGGTCTCCCGGTACCTCTACAATCGCTAACCCACCCTGCGCAAGGTGGCGCAACCGGATTATGGGATTTCCCCACTCTTCTTGCCGTATTGCTGCGCGCAGGTAGACGACAATGCTTGCGTCATAAGGAGGCGTCTTATAAGCCTTCATGGCCGCCCACATTCCTTCGCGCACGCGTCTTAGCGCCGGTGGCAACCCCATGGTAAAGGCATCGGTGCGTTGCGCCATGAGTCCGAAAGGCCGTGGCATCCGATCCATCAAATAAGAGAGAATTTGAGATGCGGGTACCGTGTTCAGGGAATGATAGTGGCGTTTGATTGATTTGCCCAAATGTCGCAGGCGCGCACTCCGTGGCAGCCAATGTTTGTGCACATAAGTATCAAGCAAACAGAGCAGTTCAATTTGCTCTCCACAGCGTTGCAGCTGTTGCGCAATCTCTAAGGCGATCAGGCCGCCGAACGAGTAACCGATAAGTGTGTAGGGGCCACTCGGTTGAACAATACGTATTTGTTCGATGTAGCTGGCCGCCATATCCTCCGCGCGAAGTTGCACTGGCTGTTCGCCATCAAGACCTTGCGCCAGCAGACCGTGCACCGGACGCTGAGTTTGAAGCGTACTAATCAATGTCCAGCATTCCATGATAGAGCCGCTCACGCTAGGTGCGAGAAACAGGGGGGTGCCACTACCAGAACGCATGAGCACTGGCACCGGCACAGTCAACGTCTGCGCTCTGTGGAAGATTGCCGCGCCTAATCCAGCGACGGTCGGTGCGTTGAGAAATGTTGGCAGCGCTATGACGTGACCGGTAGAGCGATTTATTTCTGCGAGCAATCGAACCGCTAATAACGAATGACCGCCCAGATCGAAGAAATTTTCTTCGCGTCCGATGGGCGCTATCGTCAAAACATTTTCCCACTGCGCGATCAAATGGCGTTCGAGCTGTTCGAGGCTGGTGCCGACTGGAGGCAATTTTCCCCCTGTCAAATGCAACGACGGATGATTTTGGATTGCCTTGAGACATTCCGGATTTCGCAATGCCGCTGCATTCACGACGGCCGAACCGTTGACGGCGTCACGTACAGCCTTATCTGACAGTTTGCCACTATGCGTGACCGGCAACGCATCAACTGCAATGATCTGGTCCGGAACGTGCGCCGACGAGGCACGCTGAGCGAGATCGCGGCGTATTTGAGTGGCCAGTGCACTGGTCAGTTTAACCCCAGATTGTAAGACTATCAGTAGCACCGTGCGCGCTTCAGGCCTGTCGGCATAGCCAGCCGATATTGTTGAACGTTGCTGTTGAACGACAATTGCCTCGCGGACAAAAGCAAGGTCATTCAAGATGCGGTAGATTTCCCCCGGGCCCACGTTCACGCCGCGCACATTCAGCAGACCGTCAGAGCGGCCGTGCATTCGCGCTGCGCCTTCCTCAGAAAACTCGATAAAATCTCCGTGAGTCCAAACCCCTTGATTTTCGGCGAAATAGGCCGCATGAAACTGTGTGCCGTCGGCGTCGCCAAAAAATCCCAGCGGACGGGAGGGGAATGGGTTAGCACATATCAACTGACCTACCCCATCGCAGCGTTTACCCTCCTGCCAAGACTGCACATCGAGAGCAAGACTCTTGCATTGCGCCATACCTGTCACTACTGGCAGATCAGGGTTTCCTAGTACAAAGCAGCCTAAAATGTCGGTCCCCCCAGAAATCGACTGCAACGGCAGCGGCTTGACGTGATCATGCACCCAGTCGAACTGGGCGTCATACAGTACCGATCCAGTTGACAAAATTGCGCGTAATGCGCCGATCTCGAATTGCAGTCCTGGCGCAAGCCCTGCATATTGGCTCATCTTCAGATAAGCGGGGCTGGTCCCAAAGACGGTAACGTTCTCATCTGCGACGAGCTGCCATAAGGTATTGGCGGAGGAGATCGGTCCATCAAAGGTAAGGATTTCAACACCGGAAGCCAAAGCGGATAACTGCCAATTCCACATCATCCAGGCACAACTGGTGTGGAAGAATAGTTTTTCACCTGGCCGCAAGTCACTGTGTAATCGATGCTCTTTGAGATGTTCGAGCAAAGTACCCCCGGCACCATGCACGATGCATTTTGGTTTGCCAGTGGTGCCCGACGAGAACATGATAAAAAGCGGTTGATTAAATGAAAAGCGCTGCCACTCGCAACGGCTAGCATCACCCATCTCGCACAACGATTCCAGCGAGTAGATCGCTTGAGCGATTGTGTTCGGTAAAATACCTTCGTCAAGTCGGACTATGCTGTGCAATGACGGCATCGCGTTAGCCAGGGCGGTAACATTATCCGCCAGCGACACGCCGGTATCGCAGGCCCTGTTTGTAACGTGCGCAAATAATACTCGCGGGTTTAGCGGCAGGAAGCGATCCAGGATCGTTTCGAAGCCCATTTCGGTTGCCGCTGTCGATAGCGTCGCACCAAGGGCAGTAATTGCCAGAGCCGCTACGACCGCTTGTTCATCATTGCGCATCAGGCCGACAACATGGTCCCCTTCTTGCACACCCAGTGCCGATAACGCTTGCGCCAGACGCGCGACCCTGTTGCGCAGTTCACCTCGGGTCAGCTGCACCCGGCGTCCATCCCAATGACATGCCGTCAATGCCGGAGCATCGGCTCCAGCCACTGTCAGATTGAGCAAGTTATCTGCGTAATTCAGCCTGACCTGAGGAAAGAATTCAGCGTGCTCGCAGTCTTTTCCCACACATACCGGTGTCATACTGCCTGACCAGGCCAATCCTTTCGACCATCGCAAGAAGCACTCCCAGAAGGTTGCATACTCGCGTACAGAATAATCATGGAGGACCTGATAATTAGGAAAGATTTGACCGGTGTTTGCTTCAAGAAAATGCGTGAAGTCAGTCATCTGCGACGAAAGGCCGAGTGTCTGCCTAGCGTGATACGTGGTTGAGTACGGGCTGGTATCTAGGCCGTATTTCTCAACTAAGAAGGCTGAACTTTCCATTTTGGCTCCAGGTATCGGGTGACGAATCTATATACTCGAACGAAAATTACTTCATTGTTGCTATAAATCAATATTTTCCTGCAGCGCGTAGCGATTCGCTCTTTACTCAAAGCCCGGGGACGGCAGTTCTCGTGCTCAGGATGTGGTTTAACGCAGACTACTGGTGGATCCCCTGACCGGTAAATCCCCATAGGGGATAGCAGCTTCTTACGTCGTAACCAGTGATATGGCTCAACGCAATATTGATAATATATTGACAATATTACGCTGAAGTTATTAAAAAAGAAATATTTATATTAATGTGATATTTTCCTTGTCGCCAGTTTTCTTCCCTTCAACTCAAGTCCGCTCGCCCATCATTCTTTCAATGGCCTCGTCGCCGAAGCGAGCAGGATACCGGCATCGTGCCAGCAAGGCGTGAGGGTTGAACCAGCGTCGCGATGCATGTTTTGCACAGCGAGCGCAAGCACATATTCTCCATAATCCGGCATCACGATAAATTTCCATCCGTGCGCGAACTGGTCGGGCAAATCCCCTTCGGGTGGGGCAAGTAGCGTGGGTTGCAATTGAGCGTCCAGATTAAACGTTACCTTACGTGGATCGGTGGTAAGTCCAACTCCGATAGCCTTTAAGTAAGCTTCCTTGAGCGTCCAAAGAGAGAGAAGTCGTTTGACCCGTTGCTTGTGGGTGGGAAGCGATCTTATTTCTTTCGCTTCCAAAAGACTACACACCATCGGTATTAAAACTTCTGGGACAACCTCAGGCGCAAATCGTTCCACGTCGACCCCCACTGCACCTCGTGCCAGAAGAGCGACAACCACAAGATCGCCGCTGTGAGCGATGCTGAAGGTCAGTGTTGTGAGATTAGGATCAAGTTTTGGTTTGCCGTTGCGCGTCAGCACGATGTTAACTTCCTGCGCCGGGCATCTAAGCTGGGAGGAGATAGCAAGCCGGGTCAAGGCGCGACCAACCATAAAACGCTTTTGATCCGCGACCTGACGGAAACACAATCGGCGCGCTTTTTCAGCAGGGGTCAACAGTGCAAGCAGATGACGCGCATTTTCATCAATATGCTGGAGATTGGCAATCCATATCACGGGAAATGTTGGAAGGCAGGGCATCCGATTTCTCCACTTTTTTATATTATTTCCTTGGCTTAATTTATGCCAAAGTATCGATGCTACGCGTGCTAAGAATGAACCAAAGCGCTGGGCGAGGTGGAAGTAAGCGGTGAAAGACTCTTCTAACTTGCCCGGCGTTAAGTATCAACGGTAGGCCCGTCAGTTTCACTGACCTAAGCAAAATATTGAACGCTATTTGATTGCCACTGATTTTTTATTTAGCGGGCAGAGAGGCAGTGCAAATCTCTATTCGACGCTACCTGAAGAACCAGTTTCATCATACATTTGTTATCAAAGTTTAAGGATGACGTTACGATCAGATGAATCAGATAGAAGCGCCCTGATCTCCGGAATGTTACTGCTTTCCACACGTCGGTTCCCTGACGCCTCTTTGCCAAATAAGGTGGGCTTTGGCAATTAATTGTTCGCACGCGCTAATTGTATGGGTGATCCAATTTTATTGGATCATGGAAACGGCGGCGAGTTTAGGGGGTAGCCTTGTAGGTGGATAATGCCCTTTTTTTGCTACAATATAGCAATGAAATTTTTTTTGGGGGCGTTTAATGGGGTTACAAAAAATAGGCAGCAGGTTGGTTGTTTTAGATACCGAAACCACGGGCCTCAATCCGCGTACGGGTGACCGGATCATCGAAATTGGCTGCGTTGAAATGATAGACCGGCGTTTGACAGGTAACAATTATCATCAATATATCAACCCTGAACGGGATTCTGAAGAGGGCGCATTGGCGGTCCACGGATTGACTACCGAATTTTTAAGCGATAAGCCAAAATTTCGGCAGATTGCCGCTGAATTCAAAGAATACATTAGCGGCGCAGAGTTGATCATTCACAATGCACCGTTCGATATGGGTTTTTTGGACGCTGAATTCAAGCGGCTCGATATGGCGGTATTGAGTGGTGAGATTGACGGGGTCATCGATACGCTGGTGCAGGCGAAAGAAATGTACCCAGGAAAACGTAATTCACTTGATGCATTATGCGATCGCTACGGTATTTCAAACGCGCATAGAACATTGCACGGTGCGTTGCTGGATTCCGAGTTGCTGGCAGAAGTCTACCTTGCGATGACGCGCGGTCAGAATAGCTTCAGTATCGACTTTGGTGATGATAGAAATGATACCGGCGAAAATGGCGCCCGCTTGCCGCTGGCTCCCCTCGAAGAAATTTTTGTGCGTCTCGCCAGCGTTGAAGAGATCTTGCTCCATGAGGATGTGCTTGTTTCCCTTAATAAAGAGGTCAGAGGCCTGTGCGTATGGCATAAGCTGCCTGCAGAGGTAGCGCAGGAATAGTTAAAATCCAAGCGGTGGTCGTCCTTGGACGAGGGCATGCGTTAGTTTTTGAAGCGCGGATTTCAGCGAGTTTTACATTAAGTTAAAAATAAGGTTGTACAGATGCGAAGGTTGTTGTATTATTTCGTCCTGTTGCAAACGGGCGGTTAGTTCAGCTGGTTAGAATACTTGGTCGACATCCAAGGGGTCGCAGATTCGAATTCTGCACCGCCCACCAGAATATAAAAGGTCTTTCTTCGGAAAGGCCTTTTTCATTTTCAGGCCAATGAGCGCACAGCACCGCCATAATATGGTCGGCTGGAGTAGGGTATTGTTGGTTTTTATGCGCTCACGCATCTCACTCGGTATTTCTCCTGCACTATCTCTTGTGCGGAGTCTCCCCCGCGGAGTCTCCCCCGCGGAGTGTCCCCCGCAGTATCTCTCCTATAAAGATCAGGAACCATCATGTTTTGTCAGCACTGTAAGGCCGATAATATCGCCGCCCATCTTCGGTGTATTCAATGCGGTAGCGAACTGTCCGGCCACGAGAGCGCGGAATTGGATTTGCAAAAAAAGCCGCTGGTTTCCAAATTTTACGGACAAATTGCATCCTGGGTGGTGATTGGTCTGTTTGTACTGCTGTATAAAGTAGTTTTGCCACCAATTATCGACACCACGCTGTGGGAAAATTCTACGGTTTTTGGGGTTGGTGTGGCCCTGTCTTGGATCGCCGGGCGCTTGATCGGCAAATTAATGACGAAGAGAAAAACTGCGACGCATTGAACGGCCCTTGAACTACTATTAGCGTATGGCGTAAAGTGGGCTTGTTTTTTCCATGGTAGGATCGTGTAACAACGAGGAGATCAAGATGCCATCAGAGACCCTAGGCCAGTACGAAATCGAATATTCAGGAGTGCTATTGCCCGATAGTGAGCATTGGGCGGCATATCTCACCGTCTTTGCACCGTCACCCAACCCCATGCACCGCAATAACATTTTTCCGAATCAGCGGGTTTCTGTGGAGCACGTTTTTGCGACGCAGGACGAGGCGCAGCAAGAAGCGCACAAGGTCGGTACCGAGATGATCAATCAATGCAATTCCTCTAAATCCTGAACCGATAGCGGTTACTATTGATTCAGTCCACGGCCCGAATCAATTCATTCGATTTAAGATACCATCAGATGCCTCAGCGCTATGATGGCGGGACTACCTGCACGATTAACATTTTCTTCCCGTCGGTGGCTACGCCGAAAACGCCCGGAAGGCTCTCGCACGTTAGGAAAATATTTTGATCGCCTACCGTCCGCTCTTAGATAGACCCCCCACCGGCCCGTCGGCCAGGTGATAGTGCAATGGGATGCCTACTTCGTAAACCTCTTAGTGCAAAAGCGATGGCACTGGCGACAGTTATGGTCTCTGCTGCGATCAGCTGAAGTGATAACTGTAACGTGAGTAAATAGAAGGCTACAGGCGGCATCCTATAGTCCCCGCACTACCAATCACCGATACAGATTAGAATTGGCCTTTATTATCGTGGCCGGCGCATCGCGTTACGCCTGCCGCGCCCTCTCTAAACCACAATAAGACTATGCACATTCTATTGGTAGAAGACGACTCAGTACTTGCAGATGGCATCCTGCGGATATTCAAGGGTCATGGAATGGTCGTCGATGTGGTGCAAAATGGCACAGACGCAGACGCGCTGCTTCAGCGCACAGAAATTTCCGTCGTCGTACTGGATATCGGGTTGCCGGGGATCGATGGCTTTGAAGTCGTGCGCCGCCTGCGGGCGCGCGGCAGTCACGTTCCCGTGTTGCTGTTGACGGCGCGTGATTCTGTCCAGGACCGGGTCTACGGTCTGGAGATCGGTGCGGACGACTATCTGGTAAAACCGTTTGCGACGCAAGAACTGGTAGCGCGAGTACGCGCACTATTACGCCGCAGCGCGCCGCAACCGCTGGAAATGCATCTGGGTGGTTTGTCGTTAAATACCTCTTCTCGTCGTGCCAAAATAAATGGCAAGTCAATAGAACTGTCCGTGCGGGAGTGGGCCGTGCTCGAATATTTGCTGCAACAAGCCGCACGCGTGGTCTCGCGCCAGCAAATCATCGATGCGATTTTGCCTTGGGGTGCGGAGCTGACATTAAATGCGGTCGAAGTGTATATCTCACGCATTCGGCTGAAAATCGCAGACGCCGGTATCGAAATCCGTACCATCCGCGGGTTTGGCTACATGCTTGAAAAAGTCGATTCATGAACAGTATCCGCATCAAGTTGCTGATGTGGCTGATCGTGCCATTGCTGATCGTTAATTTTGTCGGGGCGAGCGTCAGTTATTGGCTGGCCTGGGTTCCGGCACAGATTGCTTTTGATCAAAGTCTGGCAGATGCGGGCTGGGCCATGATTCCGCGCTTGCGGGAGGTGAATGGGCAGGTGGAGATCAATTTGTCGCAACAAGCTGAGCAGGTGTTGCGGGTCGATCACTTTGACGCGATTTATCTGGTCGTACGCAGCGGTGATGGCAAGTTGCTGGCGGGCGATGCCGACTTTCCTGGTTTGCCGCAGCAGAAGGCGGTCAACGAGCCAGCGCCCTATGACGGTCAAATGCGTGGCGAACCGGTGCGCATCGTGGCACTACAGACGACGATCGGACAACAGCAGGTTTTCATTGGCGTCGCCGAAACACTACGAAAACGCAAACATATCCGTTCTGTCATTTTTTTAACGCTATCGCTACTTGAGGCCTTCCTCGCGATCATGCTGGTTGCCACTATCTGGTTTGCTGTCAGCAAGGGTTTGTTGCCGCTAAAAAAAATGCAGCTTGATCTAAATCAGCGCAATCATGACGATCTATCGGCGCTGGATGAGGACAACGTGCCGCTGGAACTTGGGCCAGTGGTTAAGGCCGTCAACGGCTTGCTTAACAAGGTGCAAAACGGCGCGCAACGGCAGCAACACTTTTTGGCCAATGTCGCCCATCAGTTGCGGACGCCGCTGGCAGGTTTCCGAACACAACTGGAATGGCTATTGATCAAGCATGCCAGTGAGCCGGAGACGGCGCATTCTGTCAAGCTTATGGCATTGTCAACCGAGCGGATGATACGCCAGACCAATCAGTTGTTAGCGCTGGCGCGGGCCGAGCCAACCAAGTTTGAGAAGGATCGTCTGGCAGTCGTGGAACTGAACAAGTTGGTAGAAGAATCAATACAGCATTTTGTCGAAGAGGCAGACAAAAAAGCTATCGATATTGGCTTCAACCTGCAAACCACCAGAGTGATGGGCGAGCCGTTTCTGTTACGTGACCTGATCGATAATCTAATCGACAACGCTATCCGCTATTCGCCGGTTAAAGGTACCGTTACGGTCAGTACCATACAGGGCAAGGACGGCGGTGTATTTTCAGTAGAAGATTCGGGGCCAGGCATAGCTGCCTCGGAGCGGGAGTTGATTTTTACCCGCTTCTATCGCATCGATGACAATATCGCCGGCAACGGGCTTGGCCTGGCGATCGTGCGGGACATTACTAAAGACCATGGCGCCAGAATTACGGTTGAGCCAGCTAATAACAATGTCACCAACTATGGCATCAACGAAGACCCCGACATCGGCGCAAACGCATGCCCGACCACTGAAACAAGCACTGGCACAATTTTTTCAGTGCACTTTCCTTTCCCCATTCTGGGCACTATCTCCAGATTGCAGCCTTTGTGAAAAATAATACCGAACCGTGAGACTGGGCGTTTGTCAGGATTTTGTCAGGTTTCTTTCAGGTGATTGACAGGATCGGCAGGTATTGTAGCGTTGTCCCAAAAAGGATCGCATGAAATATTATCATTTAGATATTTTTTCTGCGTTATCAACCTCACTTCAGCCTGTTCTAATCAGATGACTTATCGATATCTTCATTTCGTTTGCGCTTTCCTCGGCATAGTCTTGCTTCTGGCTGATGGGTCAGTCCTTTCTTCGGCATATGCGCAAGAGGCAATGGTGCCTTGCCGCCGATTTTTACATCACATGGAATGCGTAACTGTGCCGTTAGCTAGCCAGACCGAGGACGCGCACGCCAAGCAGTTCGACGCGCCCACCGACGGTGCAGCACGAATCTACTTGATACGGCCTGGCACCATGGCGCCAAAACAGAAAACTGAGATTTTTTTTGATGGCAAATTGGCCGGCATTCTGGCGCCGATGACCTATTTGATGATTGATACGCACGTCGGTGCGCACACTGTCGGCTTTAATTTGCAACCGGCTTCATGGACCTCGTTGAATGTGAAGGGCGACCAAAATACCTACATTCAGGAGCAAATAAGCCAATTTTTTAGCGCAGAAAAAATCGCTTTTGTGGTTCTTGATACACGCTCCGGACAGTCCGATGTATTGAAGTCGTCGTTAATTAGCATGACTACTAACGTTAGTGCCGATCATCCGCCGATCAATAAAGTAAATGTAGAAAAGTCGGATTCTCCCTAATGAAATCCCCAAAACCGGGTTGGAGGATTCTCCACACATCGGCTCTCGCTCTTCGTTTGGATGGCATCAAGGCGGTAAAAAGCTGCTTTTGACCGCACACCCGTTGGACGGCACAACGATTTTTTAATTAAGCCCCATCATGCAAAAGATTCTTTTACAACCAAAGAAACCATTGTTCGTACTCGCCGCCGTCGTTTTAGTCATCGCTAGCATCGGTTGGCTTACTCTTGGCAATAACGCGCAAGATGTCGCCCGCGCAGCCCAAATAGATGCGGCACCCACGCCCAATTTCGTTCGACTTGATGAGCAAATATTCGTGCCGTTTCATTCGCCTTTGCGTGATCGCATTGTAGTTCAACCGGTGTCAGCCATGGATACTGCGCATACAGTCGAGTTACCGGCGCAGGTAGAGGCTAATCCGGCGCAGACCATTAACATCGTGCCACCGGCAACCGGAAAGTTGCTGGAACTAAAGGTCGGGTTGGGCGATCACGTTAAAAAAGGACAGCTGCTGATGGTGATGACGTCTGGCGATTTTGCCCAGGCGACCTCGGATCAGCAGAAGGCACACGATACGTTGCAACTGACAAAAAAAGGCCTTGAACGGCAACGCGGCGTGCAAGACGCGGGAGCGGGCGCAGCCAAGGATTTTGAGCAGGCCGAAAGCGCCAATAGTCAGGCGCAGGCAGAGTTTACCCGCGCTGATACGCGCCTAAAGTCATTGGGTACTATAAGCGCTGACAGCAATGGACGCAGACTCAATATCCTCGCACCGACCTCCGGTAGCGTCACTGCTCTGTCGGTCGGCGTTGGTCAAAGTCTCAACGATCCGAGCGCCGTGTTGATGACGATAGCAAATCTGGAGAACGTCTGGATTACCGCCAATGTCCCGGAGAATTTGCTGTCATCGGTGAGGACCGGACAATCGGTCACCATTCGTTTGCCCGCATATGCTGGCGCACAGCTCAACGGCAATGTCCAATTTGTCAGTGATGTTCTTCAGCCGGATACGCGCCGGGCGCTGGTACGCATCAGCATGCCCAATGTTGACGGAAAACTGAAGCCGAACATGTTTGCCACTGCGACCTTTGCCGTAGCGCAAACCGCCGCGCCGGTGGTGCCAACGTCGGCATTATTGATGAATAACGACGATACCACCGTTTTTGTCGAGACCGCGTCATGGACGTTCATCCGGCGTAAAGTTGAACTCGGGCGCGAAGGAAACGGCAGCGTCCGGATTCAAACAGGGTTGAGAGCGGGTGAGCGCGTTGTAATTCAGGGCGGAGTGCTACTTAATGATTAATAATGTCGTTCGCTATTGTCTGCAAAAGCGTTATGCAGTGATTCTGGTGACGATATTGGTGGCGCTGTTTGGCTATTATTCGTGGACGCGCATGGCGGTGGAGGCTTACCCAGAACTAGCCGACGTCACGGCACAGGTCACCACCCAGGCGCCCGGTCTGGCCGCAGAAGAAATCGAACAGCAAATTACCATCCCGCTGGAACGCCAATTAAGCGGCACGCCCGGCCTGGTCCATATGCGCTCATCCAGCACGTTCGGCCTGTCTCTGATTACACTGACCTTCAAGGACGGTGCGGAAGACTATTTCGAGCGTCAGCGCGTTACCGAGAGGATGACGCAGGCGACCCTTCCCAGCGGCATTACGCCAACCCTTGATTCGGTCAGTGGGCCTTCTGGAGAAATTTATCGCTATACGCTTGAGTCGGATAGCAAGAATCTGCAGGAATTATCGGAGATTCAGCGCTGGATAGTCATGCCGGAATTACGGCAGATTCCCGGCATTGCCGATGTCGCTAATTTCGGCGGGCTGACCATGGAATATCAGCTGGAGGTAGATCAAAACCAGTTGCAGCGATTTGGTATCTCACTATCAGATGTAACGACCGCCATCAACAGCAATAACGCAAATGCGGGTGGCAGTCGCATCACACGCGGCGAGCAGGGCTATGTGGTGCGTGGTATAGGCAGGATGCGCAGTTTGTCAGACCTTGGCAATGTCGTAGTCAAGCAATTTAGTGGTGTCCCAGTATTGGTACGCGATCTGGGCAAGCTGCAATATAGCCATCAGGAACGTCAGGGTATTCTCGGTAAGGACAATAATCCGGACACGATAGAGGGCATCGTCAAGCTGGTGAAATACCAGAATGCATCGGAAGTAATCAAGGACGTGCACGCTAAGGTCGCACAATTGCAGAAGCAACTGGCACCACAAGGCGTGCGGATTGTTCCCTACATCGACCGCGATGAACTGATTCAGTTAACCGTCCATAAAGTGAGTCACACAGTCATTGAGGGCATTGGGCTGGTGTGCATTGTCTTGATACTATTTCTCGGCAGTCCGCGCAGTGCGCTGGTCGCAGCGGTGACTATTCCGCTGGCGCTGGTCGCAGTGTTTATTATGATGTATGCGACCAAAATGCCGGCGAATCTATTCTCCCTGGGCGCAATCGATTTCGGCATTATTGTCGATGGGGCGATTGTCGTCACGGAAGCGATTTTACGGCGGCGTGAGGCTCGACCAACAGAGGAGTTAAACGAAGAAGAGGTGCGTGCTGCCACGACCGAGGTCATCAAGCCGATTTTCTTTGCGACGTTAATTATCATTAGCGCCTATCTGCCATTATTTGCATTTGAGCGGGCCGAGGGCAAGTTGTTGTCGCCGATGGCTTTTACCGTCAGTTACGCGTTGATAGGCGCACTGATTTGCAGCATCGTATTAGTGCCTGGACTGGCTTACATGGCGTTACGCAAGCCTCGCAAAATATTTCACAATAAACCGCTGGAGTGGTTAAGTGCAGGCTATCGCCAAACGCTAGGGCGACTGTTAGAGCAGCCATCAATTGCGTTCGGAATTGGCGCGCTAGCATTGGTGGGCGTGATCGTATTGGGTGCAGCCACCGGGCGCGAATTTATGCCACAAATGGACGAGGGCACTTTATGGTTGCAGGTTCAATTGCCATCCGGTCTGTCGTTGGAAAAAGGCAGCGAGATGGCGGCGGAATTGCGGCGTACCCTGCTTTCTTTTCCTGAAATTTCTTACGTCGTTACGCAATTGGGCCGCAGTGATGACGGCACAGATGCCTGGACGCCGTCGCACATGGAAGTGCCGGTAGGATTAAAACCATATAGCACCTGGCCCGACGGAGAAAATAAAGCCGAATTCGTGCGTCGTCTAAACGCACGGTTGACGCAATTGCCGGGCTTTTTAATCGGGATTAGTCAGCCGATTAGCGATAACGTGAACGATGCCGTGGGTGGCGCGCATAGTCCGCTTGTGATCCGAATTTACGGCGAGGATTTTAAGGAGTTACGTAGAATCGGTAATCAGGTTGTCGATGTCTTACATGGCGTCAGAGGTAGTGCGGATGTGTCGATTTTTCAGGAGCCACCTGTTCCACAGATGGTAATTGACATTGACCGCGAGGCTGTAGCACGTTTAGGCATCAACATCGCCGATATTTCCAATCTGATTCAGACCGGTATCGGTGGCGCCCCGGTCACGCAAATGTACGTGGCTGATCGGGTCCATAACGTGACGGTGCGCTTCCCTAAGGGCAATCGCAGCGGCCCCGAGGCTTTAGGTAATTTGGTCTTGACTGCCCCTAACGGTGCCCGGATACCTTTGTCGCAATTAGCGCATATTCACGCCGGTACCGGCGAGAGCACCATCACGCATGAGAGTACCCATCGGCAATTAACTGTGCGGCTGGATTATGCAGATCGCGATCTGCTTTCTTACTTTAAGGAAGCGCAAGCCAGGGTGGCACAGGATGTTCGTTTCGATCACTCGAAATATCGCCTGGAGTGGGCCGGGCAGTTTGAAAATCAGGAGCGCGCGCAGGCACGCCTGGTGGTTGTTCTGGCTTTGGTTCTGGGTTTGATGGCAATCATTTTATATGCCGGATTCGGCAAATTGCGACAGGCAATATTAATCCTCGGGGTGGTGCCGTTAGCCGCGCTAGGTGGATTGATCGCGTTGCGGGTCACAGGCAATACCATCAACGTTGCCACTGGCGTTGGCTTTATCGCGTTGTTTGGGGTGGCAGTACAGAACGGCATCATTATGGTATCCAACATTAACCGTGTCCGGCAGCAGGGGTTGGCATTAACGGACGCCGTATTAACCGGTGCGTTAGAGCGATTCCGCCCCGTTTTGATGACGGCCACCGTCGCATCGGTCGGCATGTTACCGGCGGCGCTGGCGACCGGTGTCGGTACGGATGTGCAACGAGGACTGGCGACAGTGGTGGTCGGTGGCTTAATCGTCGCGACCTTGTTGACGCTATTTATATTGCCGACACTTTATTTCTCTTTGGAGCGTTGGATCGAACGTCGCAAAGGAGTGAGTCTGATCCCTGACGGGCGTTGATCGTTGGTCGTTGATCTCGATTTGCAACGCAAGAATTCGGACCATCAGACCGAAAAAGATTGAATAGGTTAATTATGAAGAAAATCACTTTACAGTCCATTGCTTCTTCCTCGATATTGGCAGTCGCTCTGGCCCTGACAGGGTGCACGGTAGGCCCGGACTTTAAACAGCCCGACCCGCCAGCGGTGCAAGGTTATACCAGGGAACCGCTGCGTTCAGACACCGTTTCCGCTGACACAACCGGCGGTACGGAACAACAATTTGTGGCGGGCATGGATATACCAGCGCAATGGTGGACCCTGTTTCAATCGGCACAATTGAACGCGGTCATTGCACAGGCGATCAAGGCCAGTCCAGATCTGCAATCGGCGCAGGCTGCGCTGCGTGCGGCCGAGGAGCAAGTCGCCGTGCAGCGTGGCAGTTATTTTCCTGCCGTAGATTCCAGTTTTTCGCCCGCCCGTCAGAAGGTGCCGACGACGCCGATTCAGTCCGAGACCCCGGTATTTAATTTGTATACCACCCAAGTCAACGTCTCGTATAGTGCGGATGTGTTCGGTGGTAATAGACGTCAGGCAGAAAATCTGATTGCACAAGCCAGGCAGCAGCGCTTTCAATTGGAAGCGGCCTATTTGACTCTGACCGCGAATGTGGTTGCAGCGGCCGTGCAAGAGGCATCGCTACGGGTCCAAATTAGCGCGACAGAGGAGGCTATTCGCAGTCAGACTACTTTGCGAGGCTTGCTGCAACGACAGTACGCACTGGGAGATATCTCTCAAGCTGACGTGGCCGCCCAAGCCGCAGCGATGGCGCAGACACAGGCGACATTGCCACCACTACAAAACGCGTTGTCGATACAGCGCAACCGACTGACGGCGCTTACCGGGCGCCTTCCGAGTCAGGAACTGGAAGAAAAATTTGTTCTGTCGCAATTGCAGTTGCCGCAGCAATTACCGGTCAGCTTGCCTTCTAATCTGGTGCGGCAACGACCTGATGTGCGGACAGCGGAAGAGCAGTTGCACGCGGCTTCCGCAGCTGTAGGCGTAGCAACAGCCAATATGCTCCCGCAAATTACCTTGACTGCCAACATTGGCAGTTCGGCGACTCAGCTCGGCAATCTATTTGCGGGTGGAACCGGATTCTGGGCGCTTGCCGGAAGTGTAACGCAGCCGCTTTTTGCTGGTGGGGCGTTATTGCATAAAAAGCGCGCAGCGGAAGCGGTAATGGAGCAGGCATCCGCGCAATATCGCAGCACCGTTATTCTGGCATTCCAAAATGTGGCGGATAGTTTGCGGGCGCTGCAATACGATGCACAGACCCTCAAAGCCCAGCTTGCGGCAGAACGCGCAGCGTCAAAAAGTCTGGAGATTTCTCGTAAATCGGTGCAGTTAGGGGCGAGTAGCCCCCAAACGCTATTGACCGCGCAGCTCACTTATCAACTGGCGGTGATTAATCTGGCGCAGGCGCAGGCCGCGCGTTTTGCCGATACTGCTGCGTTGTTTCAGGCCTTGGGCGGCGGCTGGTGGAATCGTACGGACGATAACGTAGTGGATGGGAAATTACCGTCAAGCAAACCGTTGCCATAGTTTTACGATCAAGCGATCCATAACGAAGCAAGCGGCGAGCGTCAGGGTAGTTGCGACGGCGGGCTTTCACGATGGGGATACGCTACAAAGCGACTTGTTAAAAATTTTTCACAGGAAATATCCCGATCCGATATTGTTGCTGCCTGACAGGTTGTATTTTCTGGTATCATTCGAAGGATAATTGTTGCGCGTGCTGACTTGGTACAGTCTTGGTGTTGTCATTTCCAAATGAGCGGAATTGGCTGTACATCAAACTAGCGTTAATCAACATCCTATATAAGAGCGAGAAAGGCATTCTGGTTATGACACCGCGAACTACCACCACAATTTGTGCGCGACTCTAGTCGAGGTCTTTTTCACTATCGAAAAAGCGCGGCTGGTCCGCGTTTTTTTTCGCCCACATTTTTGACCGGTTTTACCCATCTTCGTCAAATTATTTAATTTAATGCGACATCGCTGTATTTCTATACAAGCGATGATTGATTTGGAGCACATAAAAATGGTAGCAGTTACACTTCCCGATGGTTCCCAGCGTCAATATGACGCGCCGCTGACAGTCGCCCAGGTGGCGGCAAGTATTGGAGCCGGACTGGCAAAAGCCGCGCTGGCTGGCAAAGTCGATGGCGTCGTGGTCGACACCTCCTATCTGATTGAGCGCGATGTCGCGCTGGCAATTATTACAGATAAAGATGCTGAAGGCCTGGACGTGATTCGCCACTCAACTGCCCATTTACTGGCTTACGCGGTCAAAGAACTCTTCCCCGATGCGCAGGTGACTATCGGACCGGCGATTGAAAACGGTTTTTATTACGACTTCGCCTACAAGCGCCCATTTACACCCGAGGATTTGATCGTCATCGAGAAAAAAATGGCCGAGCTAGCCAAAAAAGACGAGCCAGTGACCCGCGCAGTAATGCCGCGGGACGAAGCGGTCGCGTACTTCAAGTCAATCGGCGAGGCTTACAAGGCAGAGCTGATTGCGTCAATTCCAGCGGATCAAGAGGTCTCACTTTACACAGAAGGCAATTTCACCGACCTGTGCCGCGGCCCGCACGTCCCGTCTACCGGCAAGCTAAAAGTGTTCAAGCTCATGAAGTTAGCGGGCGCTTACTGGCGCGGTGACGCCAAAAACGAAATGCTGCAACGGGTGTATGGCACTGCCTGGGCCAAAAAAGAAGATCAGGAAGCCTACTTGCATATGCTGGAAGAGGCAGAAAAGCGCGATCATCGCAAACTCGGCCGCGCGCTGGATTTATTTCATATGCAGGAAGAAGCGCCGGGTTTGATATTCTGGCATCCAAAAGGCTGGACTATCTGGCAACAGGTTGAGCAGTTCATGCGGCGTGTTTATCAGGATAATGGCTATCAAGAAGTTAAGGCCCCGCAGATTCTGGATCGTTCGCTTTGGGAGAGAACCGGACATTGGGAAAACTACCGCGACAACATGTTCACCACCGAGTCTGAAAATCGCAGCTATGCGCTAAAGCCGATGAATTGTCCCGGCCATGTGGAGATATATAACTCGTCGTTGCATAGTTACCGCGACTTGCCGTTGCGGTTTGGTGAGTTTGGACAATGCCATCGCAACGAACCGTCGGGCGCGTTGCACGGCATGATGCGCGTGCGCGGTTTTACCCAAGACGATGGTCATATCTTCTGTACCGAAGAACAGGTGCAGAGCGAAGTCGCCGCCTTTGATAAAGTCGTCCGTGAAGTCTATGACCGTTTCGGCTTTACCGAAGTCGCCGTGAAGCTGGCCTTGCGCCCGGACAAGCGGGTAGGCGAGGACGACGTATGGGATACTGCCGAAAACGCGTTGCGCGATGCATTGCGTGCGTCTGGCACTGCATGGGAAGAGTTGCCGGGTGAGGGCGCGTTTTATGGTCCTAAGATTGAATACCATCTGAAGGATTCGATTGGTCGCTCATGGCAATGTGGCACGATGCAGGTCGATTTTTCGATGCCGGGTCGTTTGGGTGCGGAGTACGTGACAGAGGACAACAACCGCAAAGTGCCAGTGATGTTGCACCGGGCAATAGTCGGTTCGCTCGAGCGTTTCATCGGTATTTTGATTGAAAATCATGCCGGCGCGATGCCGCTCTGGCTGGCACCGGTTCAGGTAGTGATTTTAAATATATCGGATGCGCAGTCTGAATACGTCCAATCTGTTGCACAAATGCTCAAGAAACAAGGGTTTAGAGTCGAGTCAGATTTGCGTAATGAGAAGATTACCTATAAAATACGCCAGCATTCTTTGCAAAAACCGCCCTATATCCTAGTTGTAGGTGATAAGGAGCGTGATGCAAATACAGTGGCCGTGCGTGCGCGGGGTAATGTCGATTTAGGTGTCATGTCAGTTGACGCATTGGTAGAGCGCCTCAAAATCGAGGTCGACACCAAAGCCTGAATCAAGAACCCATAGCGTGGTAGCACGGCTTATCTATTTGATTTTTAAAGGAAACTGCAATAGCTACGGACAAGTCACATCGCATAAATGGTGAAGTAACAGCACCTGAATTGCGTCTAAGCGGCGTCGAAAACGAACCGCTCGGTATCGTCTCTTTGGCGGAAGCCTTTCGTTTGGCTGAGGAAGCTAACGTAGATCTGGTGGAAATTGCGCCGACTGCACAGCCTCCGGTAGCGCGTCTGATGGACTATGGTAAATTTAAATACCAGGAACAGAAGAAAGCGCACGAAGCCAAGTTGAAGCAAAAGGTTATTCTGGTTAAGGAAGTCAAATTCCGTCCGGGAACCGATGATGGCGATTACGGCATCAAACTGCGCAATCTGACTAAGTTTCTGGAAGATGGCGATAAAACCAAAATCACCCTGCGTTTTCGCGGTCGTGAGATGGCCCATCAGGATATCGGTGTGCGCATGCTGGAACGCTTGAAATCTGATCTGGAGCCATTCGGACAGGTAGAGCAGTGGCCGAAGATGGAAGGGCGCCAAATGATCATGATCATTGGCCCCAAGAAAAAGAAATAAATGAAAGCGGCGTTAATGCGATGAAGTGATTCATTGCATTAATTTCTCTTTTTATTTGTGGTTATCCGAGCAAATTATTGTTTGGATAACCCAAAAGCAACGGATGCGATTCCGTTGCAAATCTGGTCATGGAATTTGGGTGGCCAGGTTTAAACAAGTGAGAGTAGGCATCCAAGTGCAACGATTGTTGCCACCTGCAATCATGTTAAAAAAGGAGCTGTCCTTAAGGACAGATAGAATCATGCCAAAAATGAAAACGAAAAGCGGTGCTAAGAAGCGCTTTCGCGTCCGTCCGGGTGGAACTGTTAAACGCGGTCAAGCGTTCAAACGTCACATCCTGACCAAAAAAACAACCAAGACCAAACGTAATTTGCGTGGTTCAGTCGGTGTCCATGAAACAAACATGGTATCCGTCCGCGCAATGTTGCCGAACTCATAACCTCACACTATTAAGGAGTTACTATGCCTAGAGTAAAACGTGGGGTTACAGCTCGTGCCCGTCATAAAAAAGTTTTAGCCCTTGCTAAGGGTTACCGCGGTCGTCGTAGTAAAGTTTACCGTGTTGCCAAGCAAGCAGTTATGCGCGCTGGTCAATATGCGTATCGTGACCGTCGTAACAAGAAGCGCGTATTCCGTGCATTGTGGATCGCCCGTATTAACGCCGCTTCTCGTGAGCATGGCGTAACATACAGCGTATTCATGAATGGTCTGAAACGTGCCTCTATCGAACTGGACCGTAAAGTCCTGGCCGATATGGCAGTGATGGACAAGCCAGCATTTGCTGCGATTGTCAATCAAGTTAAAGCCATCATCGCTGCGTAATAAACGACGTAGTTTTGCTTATGTGGCGTACGGCAAGGTGACTAACGTGACCTTGACTGGTGCAGCATAGCAATCACAAGCGGGGCAGAGGTGAAGACCTTATGCCCCGCTTGTGTTTTTAACTGTCGCTTTGTTTTTTATTGATTTCTTAATGGCTTCTTATTCCGGTTTTCTTTAGAAATGAAAGTTCGGTAAGGCGGAAGTGATGTTCGGTAGCTATTGCGGTCGAACTGTCTGAACGTCTGGGGTAATATGATTGCCCTAGCGTTATTCTCCCTCAAACCGCGATTTCTGGAACGCACGTAATGTCCAAATTGTTTTGGCTTGTTGCGTTTTTCGGGTTTCTTGAATTCCTTTTGTTTTTAATCTTTACTGGAATTTTTCGGCTTCCCATTGGAGCAGGAAAAACTGCATGAACTCCCTAGAACAACTTGTAACGCAAGCCCAGGCTGATTTTATCGCCGCAATCGATGCGGCTGCGCTGGAAAACGCCAAAGCCAAATATCTTGGCAAGACCGGTCAAATCACCGAGCAAATGAAAGGCCTGGGTAAGCTAGGACCAGACGAGCGCAAAGTGCAGGGGGCTGTCATTAATGTCGCCAAACAGCAAATCGAGAACGCGCTGACCGCGCGCCGTGATGCGCTGGCAGACGCGCAAATGCAGCTGCGCCTGAATGCCGAGGCGATTGATGTCACATTGCCGGGTCGTGGCCGCGGCGTTGGAGGTATCCATCCGGTGATGCGCACCTGGCAACGGGTGGAAGAGATTTTTCGCTCTATCGGTTTTGACGTGGCCGACGGCCCCGAAATCGAAACCGACTGGACCAACTTCACGGCACTGAACAGCCCGGAAAACCATCCTGCCCGTTCAATGCAGGATACGTTTTACATCGAAGGCAATGACACGCAAGGCAAGCCATTGTTGCTGCGTACGCACACCAGCCCGATGCAAGTCCGCTATGCGCGCATGCACAAGCCGCCGATCAAAGTAATCGCGCCGGGTCGTACTTATCGCGTTGATAGCGACGCCACCCATTCGCCGATGTTTCATCAGGTTGAAGGTTTGTGGATTGCCGAAGACATCAGCTTTGCCGACCTGAAGGGCGTGTATCTGAATTTCGTCAAAGCATTCTTTGAGACTGACGATTTGCAAGTCCGTTTCCGACCGTCCTACTTTCCATTTACCGAGCCTTCTGCTGAAATTGACATTGCATTCGGAAGCGGTCCGCTCAAGGGCAAATGGCTAGAGGTGTCCGGTGCCGGTCAAGTCCATCCAAGCGTGGTGCGGAACATGGGACTTGATCCGGAGCAGTACATCGGCTTTGCGTTTGGCTCCGGCCTTGAGCGCCTCACGATGCTACGTTACGGCATCAATGACTTGCGTCTATTCTACGAAGGCGACTTGCGCTTTTTGAAGCAGTTCAATTAAAAAACAAGCAAGCCCCAGACGTCTCGGATACGTTATATGCCGCCTGCACGCAGGGCAGCGTAATCCGGGTCTTCCATGATTAAAGGTTTTTGAAGGTTTTACCTATGCAATTCTCTGAAAGCTGGCTGCGTTCCATGGTCGATCCGAGCATGAGTTCGGACGAGTTATCCCATTTGCTGACCATGTCCGGTCTGGAGGTCGAAGAGATCTCTCCTGTGGCGCCACCGTTCACGAATGTTGTGGTCGGGCACGTGCTGGAAATCGCCAAACATCCAAACGCGGACCGTCTGAATGTCTGCCAGGTCGATGTCGGTACCGGTAACCCATTGACAATCGTATGCGGTGCATCGAATGTGCGCGCTGGCCTTAAGGTTCCCTGCGCCATGCCGGGAGCAATGTTGCCGCCGGGTGCCGATGGAAAACCTTTTGAAATCAAAGTGGGTGAATTACGGGGCGTTGAATCGCATGGCATGTTGTGTTCTGCGCGCGAGTTAAAGCTGTCGGAAGAAAATGATGGGTTGCTTGAGTTGCCGCATGATGCAACAGTCGGCATGAACTTCCGCGATTATTATGAATTAAACGATCTTACATTTACGATCAAATTAACGCCGAATAAAGCCGATTGTTTGTCAGTATTGGGTGTTGCGCGTGAAGTGTCCGCGTTGACCGGGACTGCGCTTCGCTCGCCGACTTACCAGACCGTCAGCGCGAATACTACTGAAGTATTACCGGTTACCATTTCTGCGCCTGATTTATGCGGTCGTTTTTCGGGACGGATTATTCGCGGCTTGAATGCAAAAGCTACGACACCACAATGGATGAAGCAACGCCTTGAGCGCAGCGGTCAACGCTCGATCTCGGCGCTGGTGGATATCTCCAACTACGTCATGCTTGAACTAGGGCGTCCAACTCACGTATTCGATCTGGACAAAATCCATGGCGGTCTGGATGTACGGTGGGGTAAAACTGGCGAGTCAATCAAATTACTGAACGGCAATACCGTCAGCGTTGATGAGTGGATAGGCGTCATTGCGGACCAGCAGCAAATTGAATCATTGGCCGGCATTATGGGCGGCGACGCTACAGCGGTCTCGTTAGAAACACAGAATATTTATCTGGAAGCGGCATTCTGGTTTCCTCAAGCGATACAAGGTCGTGCCCGCCGTTTTAATTTTTCGACCGACGCCGCGCATCGCTTTGAGCGGGGGGTAGATTTTGCGACGACGGTTGAGCACATTGAACGCATCACCGCGTTGTTGATCGACATCTGCGGTAAGGCAGAAACGCAGATCGGTCCGATCGATGACCAGCAAGTAAACCTGCCATTGCGCTTGCCGGTCACGGTGCGCACCGCACGTGCAGTCAAGGTGATAGGCGTTGCGTTGACGGATGCCCAGATCGCGGATATTTTCACGCGGCTCAAACTTACCTTTACGCAAGAAGCCGGGATTTTTTCGGTGACGCCGCCATCTTACCGTTTCGATATTGAAATCGAAGAAGATTTGATCGAAGAAATCGTGCGCGTGTACGGTTTTGAAAACATTCCTGCATTGCCACCAGTAGCGCCAAACGAGATGTTTATCGCGCCAGAAAATACCCGTTCCTTGTTCGCCATTAGCCATAAGCTGGCAGCGCTCGACTATCAGGAAGTGATCAACTTCAGCTTCGTCGAAGAGTCATGGGAAGTTGACTTCGCCGCTAACACGCAGCCGATCAAATTAATGAATCCTATCGCTAGCCAGATGAGCGTGATGCGCTCATCGCTGATCGGAAGTCTGGTTGCTAACGTAAAATACAACCTGAACCGCAAAGCTAGCCGCGTACGTATTTTTGAATCTGGTACCGTATTCCTGCGCGATGCAAACGTGCAAGATGACCCATTATCTGTTGCGGGTTTCAGTCAGCCAAAACATGTCGCTGGTTTAGCCTATGGCGCGCTTGTAGAAGAGCAATGGGGGCAAGCGAGCCGCGCGGTCGACTTCTTTGATATAAAGGCCGACCTTGAGGCATTGTTTTCTCCGGCAATATTAGGCTTCGCTAAAATTCAACATCCCGCATTGCATCCGGGCCGCTCCGCTGAGGTCATGCTTGATGGAAAGGTAGTGGGATTTATAGGCGAGCTGCATCCGCGATTGCAGCAAAAATACGAACTTCCATTGGCAGCGGTGGTGTTTGAAATAGCAGTCGATGCCTTGCAGCAGCGCTCCGTACCAAAATATGTTGAAATTTCCAAATTCCCTGCCGTTGTCCGGGACCTAGCGGTAGTGGTAAAACAAGCCGTTTCTGCGCAGGATTTAATGAATATATTTGCCGTGGAGAAGGATACGAACAGCGCTTGTAAAATACTGCAAGCCTTTGTTTTATTTGACGAATATCATGGCAAGGGATTGGAAAATGACGAAAAAAGTCTTGCTTTCCGGTTTACGTTGCAAGATACTGAAAATACCCTGCAGGACGATACAGTAGAGGCCGCAATGACAGCATTGATTACGGCAGTCAGCAAGCTAGACGGAGCAAGACTGCGTAGTTAAGGCAAAGCATAAGTCTGGCGTAAGCACATACATCGTTAATTGCTTGGGCAAATATACGAGCAAATGCGCCAGCAAAAGCAAGCCCGTAAGATTATTAATTCGTTGAGGCGATGTTCATCAAATCGACCTACGTTGTTAATTAAAGTAGGCGTCACTGGTAAGCTTCTTTAAGCCGTTTTATCGTCAGGCTGTGTGGATAAATTGCCCCGTTAAAACCATGCTGAAGTGCATGATGCTTAGCACTTCAACCGGCGATCAAGTAAGGCTGCAATGCGGATAAGGAGCTGTACACCGTTCTGAAGAGTCGCATCGGTCAGATGCGCTCGGGTGGAAGTGGTGATTCGTAAAACAGATGAGAACAAGAGAATGAACGATATGCAGGCAGTTGAGTTTGAGTCCGTACTGGATGCCGACCTGAACCGTGCAATGCGCGAGGCGCAAGCACGTTCTCAGGCCGAAAAAGATTTGCCTACCTTGACCAAGGCAGAGTTGGCTGAGCTTTTATTTGAACAGGTCGGTCTGAACAAGCGTGAGGCCAAAGACATGGTCGAGACTTTTTTCGACGAGATGCGTAATGCATTGGAGCGTGGTGAAGCGGTTAAGTTGTCTGGGTTCGGCAACTTTCAATTGCGCGATAAGCCACAAAGACCAGGTCGCAATCCTAAAACTGGGGAAGAAATTCCTATTACTGCGCGCCGTGTAGTCACTTTTCATGCCAGTCAAAAGCTCAAGGGCATGGTCGAAGCGACCTCTCAACAACCTTTTTCCCTAGCTCTTCAAGCTAATCCATGAACGATCGTATTAGTAAATCTGAGGTATTTGTCTTACCGCCTATTCCCGCCAAGCGCTATTTCACCATCGGTGAAGTAAGTGATCTTTGTGGCGTCAAGCCGCACGTTTTGCGCTATTGGGAGCAAGAATTTACCCAACTCAAGCCAGTCAAACGGCGCGGCAATCGTCGTTATTATCAACATCATGAAGTGCTGTTAATTCGCCGTATTCGTGAACTGTTGTATGAGCAGGGTTTTACCATTAGCGGAGCACGTAACAAGCTTGATGGTCGGATGGCGCAAGCAGAAAAAGATTCGATGGCTGCCGCTGCCGCAGCAGCGAAAAATAAAATAGATCTGATAGAAGTGCGCCATGAACTGGAACAGATATTAGCGTTATTGACGTTATCCGTACCGGCAACAACACTCGTACCTGTAGCGGTGCCCTCGACCCCGCCTGTAACTAAAACCCTTTCGGAGTAGTTGTACTACTTGGCCGCGGTCATGCCCGACGCGATGGTCTTACCTATGATAACGACGAGCCAGGGGCGATAAGTTCGGTGACAGTCGCTTAAATTGTTTTGGTTTGCCGGTATTATTAAGACCGATTGGTCGCGCTCATGCTGCGTAGGTAATAGTTTTAGGTGCGGTTATTAAGCGGGGATTAAGCTTGTGTTCTCTCGCTTTCATTATTAATCTAACGCTACGCAAGCGGTGTCGCAGACTATCGCCAGATTCAATAGCTGCATTCGCGCAACCGTTTATTCTCAACCGTTTATCGCCCCATCCCATCATTATGCTTAGCGATCCACGCTTCCCCAATTTATTTATTTTGAATCATCCGCTGATCCTGCACAAGCTGACGCATATGCGGAGTAAGGACACGTCGACGCGTACTTTCCGTCAGTTGCTGCGCGAAATCACGCAGTTGATGGGTTATGAAATTACCCGAGATTTGCCGCTAACCACACAGCGCATTGAGACCCCTATTCAAAGTATGGAAGCACCGGTCATCGCTGGGCGCAAGCTGGCGGTGGTGCCGGTTCTGCGCGCCGGTATTGGCATGAGCGATGGTTTACTGGATTTGGTCCCATCGGCGCGGGTTGGGCATATTGGCGTCTACCGTGATCCTGCCACGCTGGAGCCGGTGGAGTATCTGGTGCGCCTGCCGGATCTGGCTGAGCGTACGTTCATTTTGTGTGATCCTATGGTGGCGACCGGCAATTCTGCCGTGTATGCGGTCAATGTGCTTAAGCAGCGCGGCGTGACTGATGCACAAATTATTTTTCTGGCACTGGTTGCAGCCCCCGAAGGCGTACAAGTGTTTCAGGATGCGCATCCTAAAGTGAAATTATATGTGGCGAGTCTGGATTCGCACTTGAACGAGCACGCGTACATCGTGCCCGGTTTAGGTGATGCGGGAGACCGGATTTTTGGGACGAAATAATGCGCTGTACGGTTCTGTAATAAAAAACCACCAGTCACGATATAAAAAAACGCGCATTCAAGGATTTACCGGAGTGCGCGCTTTTTATTTACAGCCTTATGTAGGTAACTTACTGGCTACCTCATTCGTCCACCTCATTCGTCCACCTCATTCGGCCACATCAATAATCAGCTTTCCAAAATTTTTGCCTTCCAGAAGCCCGATGAACGCTTGCGGTGCGTTCTCCAGTCCTTCAACAAATTCCTCGCGATATTTTATTTTGCCTGTCTTTAGCCAGTCGCTCATTTCACGTAAAAATGCATCGTGACGTTCCGGATAGTTGGAGTTGATAAAACCTTGTATCTTCAGGCTGCGGGTCAGAACGGTGCGGGCCAGTAAGGCTAAACGATCCGGTCCTTTTGGAAGTTCGGTCGCGTTGTAATTCGCAATCAAGCCGCAAACAGGTACCCGAGCGAACAGATTCAGTAGCGGCAGCACCGCGTCGAACACCGCTCCGCCTACGTTTTCAAAGTAAACGTCGATGCCTTTGGGGCATGCCGCTTTCAGTTGCTGCGGAAAGTCGCTGCTTCGATGATCCAGGCAAACGTCAAATCCGAGTTCTTCGACCGCATACTTGCACTTCTCCACACCGCCAGCGATGCCGATGACGTGACAGCCTTTGAGTTTAGCGATTTGCCCCACTAACGAACCAACCGCGCCGGTGGCGGCAGCAACCACTACTGTTTCGCCAGCCTTCGGTTGACCGATATCGAGCAAGCCAACATACGCGGTAAACCCGGGCATGCCCATTACGCCCAATGCATGCGATGGCTTAATAAGACTGGAATCCAGTTTAATCAGTCCACTCCCATCGGATACCGAATAATCCTGCCATCCAGAGTAACTCAGCACCAGATCGCCGACTTTATAGTCCGAGTGGAAGGACGCTACCACGCGGGCTACGGTGCCAGCGCCCATCACCTCGTTCACGGCCACCGGCGGTGCGTATGAGGGCGCATCACTCATTCGGCCACGCATATAAGGATCTAATGAGAGATGGATCGTACGGAGCAAAAGCTGGCCGGTTGCGGGCGTTGGTATGACAGTTTCCTCTAGCCGAAAAGTTTCTGCGGTCGGTGCGCCGTGCGGACGCGCCGCCAGGACGATGCGACGATTGATGTTATTGGTTTGCGGCATGAAGGTCTCCGGTAAATGTGAGCTGATAACGTCTGGACTTGGCATTCCAGAATGGGAAGAGTGCTGTTTCTAGCGGCATAAGTTTGCCAATGCAGTAGTTACGCACTAGTTTATGCCAAAAAAGATCCTTCATCGCGTGCTGACGATAGCGCCGTTTTTAGTCATGGCCAGCAGGTGGTCAATCGATTACGGCCCAAACGCCAGTGCGATCAGCTATCCTCTTTGTTACAGAGCGCCTTCAAGAATTTTACGGCTGACTTCCAGCGTAATATCTTTATGCTCGCCCAGCTTTGTCATGCCATGCGCACTCAGTTGTGTCACCACGATATCAATCGCCGCCTGGCCTAATTCATAGTCGCCCAAGCGGGTTTTGATTCCCATGCTTTCAAAGAAATCACGCGTGTTTTGGATCGCCTGATCAATCCGTGCCTCTTCGCTGCCTTCGGTAATGTTCCATACCCTGGCCGCATATTGCAGCAATTTGGCGTGCTTGTTCCCGCGCTGTACGTTTAGCAGCGATGGCAGCACGATAGCAAGGGTGCGGGCGTGATCGATGTCATATTGTGCGGTCAGTTCATGGCCGATCATGTGCGTCGCCCAGTCTTGCGGCACGCCAGCGCCGATCAAACCGTTCAGTGCCAGCGTCGCAACCCACATCAAGTTGGCGCGTGCGTCATAGTCGTTTGTTTCAGCAAGAACCAGCGGTCCGGTTTCAATCAGGCTTAGCAATAAGCCCTCGGCAAAGCGGTCCTGAACTTGCCCATTGACTGGATAAGTCAGATATTGCTCCATAGTATGGACAAACGCGTCAACTACGCCATTGGCAATCTGGCGCGGTGGCAGCGTGAACGTTTTACTAGGATCAAGGATTGAAAATTGCGGGTAAACCAAGGGGCTGTGAAACGCAAGTTTGGCCTGAATTGATTTGCGTGTAACGACGCCGCCGTTGTTCATCTCTGAACCGGTTGCTGGCAATGTCAGTACTGCGCCGAAGGGTAGGGCAGAGGTGATATTAGCGCCACCTTTGACAGCGATATCCCACGGCTCACCGTCAAAATTGGCGGCAGCCGCGATAAATTTGGTGCCGTCGATAACCGATCCACCACCGACTGCCAATAAGAAATCGATCTTCTCGCGGCGAACATGCTCGACCGCCCGCATTAAGGTTTCGTAGGATGGATTAGGTTCGATTCCGGAAAATTCGTGTACTTCACGGGTGCCAAGTGCCGCTTTTACTTCATCGAGGGTGCCGTTTTTTTGGGCGCTGGCACCGCCGAATAAAATTAATACGCGGGCATTTGTCGGTACTAACGTTGATAACCTGGTGACAGTATCGCGACCAAAGACGATTTTTGTTGGATTATAAAATTCGAAATTAAACATGTATTCCTCTATTGTTGATCTACGTAACGATCTACGTAACTCAGTTAATTAGACCGGTCGTCTAATTTATGAAGGTGAAAAACTCGCAGAGCAATCGCGTTGCCTTGCTGGAAGTTAACTGATGCGTATGTGTCGAAAAGTGAGATGAAAGAAATGCGGCATTTTATAAACATGCCACGAATAAAAGAATAGGACACCTATGGATGCATTAAAACCTTGTTTGTAGTCTCCATCGCATTTTCCAGCGGTGCGCTAGCAAGTTGTAACTTCGCAAGCAGACTAGCCCCCAACCACATTTGATAGAGCATTTCGGCCGTTTTGGCCGGGTCCAGTTCAGGTCGTAACGATCCTTCTGCGATCCCGGTAGCGATACAAATGGATAACTGCGCCATCACTCGGTGTGTACCTTCACAAAGTGCAATGCGCATAGCGTCGGATAGATCTGCTACCTCAGCACCTAACTTGACCACCATGCACCGTCCTTTGAGGTCGTAGCAAGATTGGCTTTCCACCCATCCGCCCCAGTAACTTAATAAGCGGGAGCGGGCAGATTCCGTGTTCGTGACATGATCCGTGGTGCCCAATATCAGCTTAAGCTTCTCGAGATAATCATCGAAATACTGCTCCAGAAGCGCGCATCCATATTGTTCCTTCGAACCGAAGTAATGATAGAACGACCCTTTGGGAATATCTGCGGCTAGCAAAATCTCGCTCAGGCCCACCCCAGCAAAGCCCTTGACCGCAATAATTTGCTGCCCGGCGTCGAGGATATGGCGTTTGGTAATGTGGTAGGTGGCTCTCATGTTGATAAAGAGTATAGCCTAAATTAGACCGGTCGTCTAACTAAGCGTTGTTTCGAGATGGTAGAGCACAGGAGCATACTGAAAGAATGCGATTTAACCACTTGAAGTCCATCGTGATTTCTAAATTCGTAATTGAGCGCCCCAGATTGTCAGCAAAAAGCTGCGGAATGAATGGGTCTCAAACCAATTATGGTTGTGCGGACACGAATATACTTAGCGAGTCACTTATCCGTTATCCTATTGTATGTAGCGAATAGATTTTTTTGGTAGTGTTGGCCGGTATCTGGACTTGATGCTTGTTCCGTTTTTTTAATTTCTTCTGACCACATCATTCATGACTTCTCGCGCTAATCATCACCTCGATACCTATTTGCTTCGCGTCCTGCACACGTTGCTGGTAGAAAAAAGCGTGTCGCGCACGGCGATCAAATTGGGCCAATCCCAGCCCACCATCAGTAACACATTAAAGCGTTTGCGCGAATTAACCGGCGACGCAATTTTAGTGCGTGGCAAAACCGGTATGGTCGCGACCGAACGTGGTCAGGAATTACTGACGTTGGCAAAAGAAGGTCTGGATGTCTTCGAAAAAATCGGTGCACCAGTAGCCGCTTTTGAGGCCGGTAGTACTGGACGCGTCTTTCATGTCGGCACGCCCGATTATCTCAATGTATTGTTAATACCGTCGATCATTGAACAGGTACGTCGACGCGCGCCGGGCGCCAGTTTAATGGTCCATGCACTAGACGCTGGACTGGATTACTCGAATGCGCTGGAAACCGGACGGCTTGATCTGGTCATTGGAAACTGGCCTGATCCGCCGGAACATCTGCATCTGGCCCAATTGTTCGAGGATGAAGTAGTCTGCATGATGCACCGCGATCATCCGGTCGCCAAAAAAGGATTGACGCTGAAGTATTACGTTGAGATGCCGCACCTGGCACCGACGCCATACATCGAAGGGCATCGCAGCGGCATTGATGCAGCGTTGGCAGAGCAGGGCCTGAAGCGGAATATCCAGGCGGCGATACCATATTTTGCACTGGTCCCGCATGTATTAGCAAAATCCGATTTGATTTTTACGACCGGTCGCCAGTTCGCCAATTACTTCGTTAAAGACTGGCCGATTCAGGTATTTCCGCTGCCATTTGAAATGCCGAAGATGCGCTTTTATATGCTGTGGCATACGCGCTCACATGTCGCGCCGGATGTGGTCTGGTTGCGCCGCTTGATCTCCGAAGTCGCAGTAGGACTCGGTATGTCGGCTACTTGATGTCAGCTACTTGATGTCAGCTACTTGATGTCAGCTACTTGATGTCGGCAACTTGATGCCGGACAGCGCTTATTGATACTGAGCGCGCTGGTCCGGCCGTGCTACTTTTTCCTACTTACCTATACAAGCTGACCAACACTTACTCATCGCCATAATCAATGGATGGCCGCAACGGCATTTTGCGTGACGTGGCGCGTGCGTATTGCGGTGGCCACGGAGTTTCTGCGTGGAGTGCGTCGGCGGCATGTAGCGGCCAGTTCGGATTGCGCAGCAGTTCACGCGCTAGCAACACCAGATCGGCTTGTTCTGTACGTAAAATATGTTCAGCCTGAATTGGCGCGGTAATCATGCCAACCGCACCACTGGCAATACCGGCCTCTTTTTTGACGCGCGCAGCAAACTGTGTTTGATAACCGGGGCCTACCGGAATCTCCGCTTTGGCCGCGTTACCACCGGTTGAGATATCGACCAGATCGACACCTGCATCCCGCAGCAAGCAACTTAACGCCACCGTGTCGTCATCGGTCCAGCCGCCTTCGACCCAATCCGTGGCAGACACGCGGACCATTAACGGCAATTCTGCAGGCCAGATTTTACGTACTGCGGCCACCACTTCCATGACCAGACGCGTGCGATTTTCAAAGCTGCCGCCGTACTGATCGGTACGCGTATTGCTCAACGGTGAGAAAAATTGATGTAGCAAATAACCATGCGCGGCATGAATTTCCACGACTTTAAAACCTGCCTCATGCGCACGTTCCGTCGCATCAACAAAAGCTTGTACGACGCCGGCAATTTGTTCGACGGTGAGTGCAAGTGGCGGGCGATAATTATCATCAAATGCCAATGCGGATGGCCCGACAGTTTCCCAGCCGCCGTCTGCTAATGAGACGCTGCCCTGTTGCGTCGCCCACGGTCGCCACGTGCTGGCTTTGCGTCCGGCATGGGCTAGCTGAATGCCCGGAACCGCACCTTGCTGTTCAATAAATTGCGTAATACGGCGCAGTGGGGCAATGTGATCGTCTTTCCAGATGCCCAAATCTTCCGCAGTGATCCGACCTTCCGGGACCACTGACGTCGCCTCGAAAATAACCAGTCCCGCGCCGCCAACGGCACGACTGCCCAGGTGTACCAGGTGCCAGTCGTTAGCAAACCCGTCCTGTGCGGAATACTGGCACATTGGGGCGACCGCGATGCGATTCGGCAGCGTCACGCTGCGTAGGGATAAAGGGGAAAATAGTTTGTTCATATCTAACTCCATGGGGATGGCATCGCTGAAAATGATGACAATGATTAAATTTATTCTAGACCATTATTGAATTGCAATGCCGCAAGGCTGGCGTACAGGCCATTTTGTGCGACTAATGAAGCGTGATTGCCGGTCTCAACGATATGACCATGCTCCAGCACGATAATGCGATCTGCGCGTTGTACTGTCGCCAGACGATGCGCAATCACCAGCGTGGTGCGCCCGACCATTGCGGCCTCCAGTGCACCTTGAACAGCACGTTCGGATTCTGCATCCAGCGCGCTGGTCGCCTCATCGAGCAATAGTAGCGGTGGATTTTTTAGCATCGCCCGGGCGATCGCAATACGCTGGCGCTGTCCACCTGACAAGCGTACACCGCGCTCACCCAGGAAAGATTGATAGCCCTCAGGAAGGCGCACAATAAAATCGTCTGCCGCTGCCATTGTGGCCGCGGCAATGACCTCTTTATCGGTGGCATTGATCCGGCCATAGCGAATGTTTTCCATTGCATTGGCAGAAAATATAACGGTATCTTGCGGGACGATACCGATAGCATCGCGCAAGGTGTGTAAATCGAGAGATTTGATATCTACGCCATCGAGTTTAATACTACCTTGCTGCGGATCATAAAAGCGTAGCAATAGTTGGAATAAAGTAGTTTTACCTGCGCCGGACGGCCCGACAATGGCCACGGTTTCACCCGGGCGGATGTCAAGCGAGAACTGCGACAGCGATGCGGCATCCGGTCGTGAAGGATAATGAAACGCTATATTCTCCAACGTGACCGATGCGCCTTGCGCTGTGCGTGGCGGCAGTTTCTCCGGTACCAAAATTGATTGCACCGGTGATTTCGCGGACAGTAACTCCAGCAAACGCTCGGTTGCACCGGCGGCGCGTTGAGTATCGCCCATCACCTCTGCCAAAGCGCCAATTGATCCTGCCACCAACGCAGCATACAAAATAAATTGCCCCAGTTCGCCGCCGCTCATTTTGCCTTGCACGACTGCATGCGCGCCGAGCCAGAGGACAAATACGATAGCGCCGAACACCATCAAAATCGCCATCATGGTCAGCAAAGAGCGCGCACGGATGCGTTCCATTGCGGTCCCGAACGCACCTTCAATCGCTACGCTAAAGCGTTTCCCCTCAATGGCTTCATGGGTAAATGCCTGTACCGTTGGCATCGCATTTAATATCTCGCCCGCCATCGCAGAGGCGTCGGCCACGCGATCCTGTGAGGCACGGGACAGTTTGCGCACGCGTCGCCCGAATATGACGATCGGTAGCACCACCAACGCCAGCATAACAATAATAATTGAGGTCAGTTTGACGCTACTAACGAACAACATGATAAGACCACCGACAAATAGCAGGCCATTACGCAACGCCATCGAAATACTGGTACCCACCAATGCCTGAATCAGCGTAGTGTCGGTGGTAATGCGCGAGAGTACCTCGCCGGTTTTGGTGGTTTCAAAAAATTGTGGGCTTTGCGTTACCACGTGCGAGTAGACCGCACTACGCAAATCCGCGGTGACGCGCTCGCCAAGCCACGAGACCATATAAAATCGTCCTGCGGTAGCGACTCCCATGACACAGGCAACGCCGAACAGCGCGAGGAAATATAGATCAATATGGGCAGGATCCTTGATGCCATTAGCACCGAAGCCAAGATCTATCATCTGGCGAAAGGCGTAGGGAATGGCTAGCGTAGACGCGGCGGCCACTAGCAGAAAAATACCTGCCAGCACAAATTGACGTTTATACGGAGAAAGGTAAGGTATTAAACCGGCAAGTGTTGCCAGGCTACGTTTTTGAGGTTCTTTGATTGTCGTTGTCATGTTGCTTTTATTTGTTGCTCATTGTTAATGTATTTTGTAATGCGCTATCTTATGGACAGGACTTTTAGTCACGCTTTATCAAATTTGAACCAACTGTTTGATCTGAATGTCGATACTCTGATAAATTATACAAACACTACCGTTACCGGACCTCACACTAGTTTGCTAGTGTAGTAGATGTTGCGACGCAACGCAGAGTTGTCGGTAATCATTTATCCTTAAGTGGGGTCCGGCTTCAAATTTCGCTAAATATTTCCTTATATTCGGACGCCTTAGTGCGATAAATCAATCTTTAGGAGACATTCTTGGCTCAACAACAACCGGAGCAACCGGACAACTGCACACAAGAACGCCATATTGAGGATGCTGTCTTCACGCAACTTACGGCTGGATTAATGGCATCTCAGGCCTCCACGTCGCCGAAATACCTTTACGACACTCTGGGCTCACGATTATTTGCAGCAATTTGTGAACTGCCTGAATACTACCCTACTCGTACTGAAGCGTTTATTTTTGAGCAGTACTCCCAGGAGATAGCGCAGGCAGTTGGCGTCGGAGCGACATTGATTGATCTCGGTGCGGGTAATTGCGTTAAGGCAGCGAAGCTATTTCCCGATTTGCAGCCCAGCCACTATGTGGCGATCGATATCTCTGAAAAGTTTTTGCAAGAAGCGGTAGGAGGGTTGAAGCAGCAATTTCCGCATATTGCCATGACTTGTCTTGGTATGGACTTCTCTAGCGAACTGGAATTGCCGCCATCCATCTCACGCGAGGGCCGCCAGTTTTTCTATCCCGGTTCTTCGATTGGCAATTTCACCCCGCTGGAAGCGTTAAAATTTTTAATGCGCATCCGCAAGGCAATTGGGCATGAACACGATCACAAACATGGCCAGAAGCGTGACCACAGCGCCAACCAGGGCGCCAATAACAGCAATGGCGGTTTGTTGATTGGGATTGATCTTATCAAAGACAAGCCGATTCTGGATGCCGCTTATGATGATGCACTAGGTGTCACGGCTTCCTTCAATCTGAATCTATTGCAGCATATCAATCGCCTGCTTGGTGCTGATTTTGATCTCGCCGGCTGGTGTCATCGTGGCTTTTATAACCCTCAGCAAAATCGTGTAGAAATGCATCTTGAAGCAAAGCGCGAGGTCACCGTACGCTGGAAAAACGGCGGCCTGCGCCATTTCAGGTCGGGCGAACGGATTCACACCGAAAGTAGTTACAAATACACCCGGCAGAGTTTTATCGCTTTGTTACAGCAAGCCGGCTTTAGACAGATTAATACCTGGTGCGACCCGCATGAGTGGTTCATGGTCTGTCACGCGCAAGGAGGATAAGGATGGGTTTGAATAAAGCTGCAAAAGTCATTGCGCCGTCATCACATTTGTTGGATATCGCGACGTTGGCGACCAAGTTTGACCGGATGCGCGCAGAATCCTCGGCATTGGCGCAACCGTTGGAGGATGAGGATTGCTGCGTACAGTCTATGCCGGATGCCAGCCCGGTTAAATGGCATCTGGCGCATACCACATGGTTCTTTGAGACATTTATTCTGGAGCGGTTTGAGGCGAATTTTCAACCGTTTCATCCGGCGTTCCGCGTTCTGTTTAATTCGTATTACGACGGTGTCGGTCAGCAGCATCCACGTGCGCAACGCGGCTTGATAACGCGTCCCACGTTGCGTGAAGTATGGGCATATCGTCAGAACGTCGATCAACGCATGCAACAGTTATTTTCTTTGGCCTGGCCGGAGGACAGCATCCAGACGTTGGCAATGTTAATCGAACTGGGACTGCATCATGAGCAGCAGCATCAGGAATTGTTGCTAACAGATATTAAACACCTGTTTTCGATGAACCCCTTAAAGCCGCCCTACAAATCGGTGGAGGCCATGTTCGAGCATGTGCAGCAACCGGTGCCATCTGGCTCGGAAGCCGCGCAGTGGCAAAGGTTCGACGGCGGGATTGTAGAAATTGGACATGATGGTGCGGGGTTTTTTTTCGATAACGAAACGCCGCGTCATCGTCAATTTGTCGAGCCGTTCTCCATCGCGTCGCGATTGGTCAGCAATCGTGAATTTATGGCCTTTATCGAAGACGGGGGCTATAAAAACTCGCTATTCTGGCTTGCGGCAGGTTGGGACTGGGTGACGCAAGAAAAATTGTCGCATCCGTTATATTGGCACGAGTTACGTTCACAATTTGACGCCACCTGGCAAGAGTTTACCCTGAGCGGATTGCAACCAATTGCGCTGGATGAGCCGGTCGCCCATATCGCATTTTTTGAGGCGGAAGCCTATGCGCGTTGGGCCGGGGCACGTTTGCCAACCGAGGCCGAGTGGGAGAGTGCCGCCGGTAACACGCCAATTGCTGACCATCAGGGGACCGATTACTTTGGACGCGTCTGGCAATGGACGACTAGCAGCTATGCACCGTATCCGGGTTACACCGCGCTCGAAGGAGCCGTGGGCGAGTACAACGGAAAATTCATGGTGAATCAATATGTCTTGCGTGGATCGTCTAGTGTGACGCCAGTTGGGCATACGCGCTTGAGTTATCGCAATTTTTTCCCTGCTACTGCACGTTGGCAGTTTAGTGGATTGCGTTTAGCCAAATCCTGACGACATGGGTGCGCTTAAGTGGCGTTTGTGAGTGTGCATTGCGCTTGGTCTTGCGTGTTTCATCAACTTTCCGTATTGGATTGCCCGGACAATTGCGCGATTAAAAAGTCGATGAAGACACGCACAGCAGGCAGCAGACCGCGCTGTGTCAGGTACACCAGTTGCAACGTACCGGACGGCAAGACCCACTGCGGTAATACGCGGACCAGTTCGCCACAAGCAATTTCTTGCTCGCAGTTTTCCAAAGGCAGCATCGTGATACCAAGTCCGCTTAATGCAGCCTGTTTGCGGATCATAAAATCTTCGACCGCCAGACGTGGTTCCACGACCAGAGTATAGCGTTCATGGTTGGGACCCAACATGGAAAAATGCGCGCGTCGATCCTGACTGATCGCGCCCAGAAAAGGAAATTTCGTTAACGACCTGGGATGCTCCGGTGAGGCAAATTTTTTCATCAGGGCCGGTGACGCAACCAGATACGCTTCGGTGTGACGCAACCTCCGGGTTGCCAGATTAGGGTCTTCTTCCTCTGGCGTGCGCACCCGGATGGCGATATCAATTCCATCCTCCAACAGGTTAACGCGCCGGTTGGTCATGACAAGATCAACGCTTACGCGTGGATAACGCTCCAAAAAAAGTGGCAGCGCAAATGTCAACTGTTCCCGCGCAATCGGGACCAGACAACTTACCCGCACGTGACCACTCGGTTCTGCTAAAGAACTGGTGACCGCATTCTCCGCAGCTTCTGCCGCAGCCAGAACGATTTGACATTGCTTGTAATAGCGATTGCCGATATCGGTGAGTGCAATCCCACGCGTATTGCGTTGAAGTAGTCGCACGCCGAGACGCGCTTCAAGTTCAGATATCCGGCGCGACAAGCGGGATTTTGGAATCCCAAGCGTCCGCCCGGCGGCAGTAAATCCGCCTTCCTCGACAACGTTTGCAAAAAAATATAAGTCATTCAGGTCGTTCACAACAGGCTTTCATTGTTCTTTATATAGAACAATATATCTCAATATTGCTGGCTAGTTCTAATATATGCAAGCGCGTACCATCCTTTCAAACCTTGCGCCAATGGGCGTTATCAAAATCTATTCACTATTTTGTGCCGTGCTCTGGTGCGAATCGAATTATCGGTCGCCATCTGCAGGTAACCAGTCTTGGGTAGCGTCTTAATCTTTTGAACGGAAATATCATGAAACTATTGCATATTGATTCGAGTATTCTTGGCGACGCGTCAGCCTCCCGTGCATTGACCCGTGAAGTGGTTGCCAATCTGAAGGCCGATGAGCCGAATGTTGAAGTGGTCTATCGGGACCTAAGCCTGGATGTCACTACCCATTTGTCTGGCAGCACGTTTGTCGCCAAGGGCACAGCGGCTGATCAACGTAGCGCTGCGCAGACGCAAGAGATCGCTTTAGGTGAAGCGATATTGAATGAATTCATGGCGGCGGATGTGATTGTAGTAGGTGCCCCTATGTATAACTTCACCGTGCCAACCCAGCTGAAAGCATGGATTGATCAAATTTGTGTGGCAGGCGTGACGTTCCGTTATTCTGAGACCGGTCCTGAAGGTTTGGCTAAAGGTAAGCGCGTCATCATCGTTTTGACGTCCGGTGGCAAACACGTCGGTGCGCCCAGCGGTGTCGCGCATGAAGACTATCTGAAAGTCGTCTTCGGGTTCCTTGGCATCACAGATATCGAAGTAGTGCGTGCAGAAGGTCTGAATTACGGCGCAGAGGCAAAAGAAGCCGGTTTTGCTGCCGCACGGGTGAATATTAGTGCTTTGAAAACGGCTGTTGCGGTAGCGTAAAGTCTGCGGTTGTTCAGCCGTTGAAGTAAATAGTCTACAAGCGGTGGTGGTATCAATGCCCCAAACGCACATCTTTCAACGAGGGTGTGCGTTTTGCTATGGGTAATAGCAAAACGCCTCTGCACTGTTATTCCTGTTAATCTCGAGTAGGGTGATACTGCAGGATTCAGGTTCAGGCTGTCCCGGGATCGCCGAGCCAGCCTTCGTCATTACTAAACTAATTAACTAATTATGCCGCGGCTTCTGAGCGCTGTTCGATCGCTTGATTGGCGGCGTCGCTGGCAATGTCAATCTGACGGTTGATTGCACTCAGCACGGCCTTGAATGATGCTGTAACGATGTTGGCATCAATACCTACACCAAAGGCAGTCGGTGCATCGTTGAGTCGCAGTTCAATATAGCTGGCAGCATTTGCGTCCGCGCCAGCGCTGATGGCATGTTCATGGAAATCCATGACCTTAACGTCCAGTCCCAAAGCATCAACAAACGCATCAATCGGACCGTTTCCGGTGCCGTGCATGGTGTGCGGCTGACCGTCGCGCATGATATCAACTTCGATCTGAATTGGTTCGGCCTTGCTTGAGTCCTCAGTCATACGATGCGCGCGATAGACGTAAGGGCTTTGTTTGTCGAGATATTCTTCCTTGAAAATACGATAGATGTCGCTGGATGCAATCTCTTTGCCGCTCGAGTCCGCCGCCTTTTGGACAGCACGGCTGAATTCGATTTGCAAGCGACGTGGCATAACGAGGCCATATTCCTGCTCCAGCAAATAAGCCATACCGCCTTTGCCGGACTGACTGTTGACGCGAATCACGGCATCGTAGCTGCGTCCGAGATCAATCGGGTCAATCGGCAAGTAGGGGACTTCCCACATGGCGTCGGCCTGCTGGACCGCGAAACCTTTTTTGATAGCGTCCTGATGCGAGCCGGAAAATGCGGTGAAGACCAGATCGCCGACATACGGATGGCGCGGATGGACGGGAAGCTGGTTGCAATCCTCAACGCATTGACGCACGCTGTCGATGTCCGAAAAATCCAGTCCAGGATTGACGCCCTGCGTGTATAAGTTTAATGCCAACGTGACCAGATCGACGTTGCCGGTGCGCTCACCGTTGCCGAACAAACAGCCTTCCACGCGATCAGCGCCTGCCATCACGGCCAACTCTGCAGCGGCAACGCCGGTGCCACGATCATTGTGCGGATGCACGCTGATAATGACGGCGTCGCGGCGACTCAGGTTGCGGTGCATCCATTCAATTTGATCTGCGTAGACGTTGGGTGTGCTGCATTCAACCGTGGCTGGCAGGTTGAATACGATTTTACGCGATGGGGTGGCCTCCCAGGTCGCAGAGACAGCGTCGCAAATATCCTTGGAAAAATCCAGTTCGGTCATACTGAATGACTCGGGCGAATATTCAAATCGCCATTGCGTTTCTGGCATGGCATCGGTCAACTCTTTGACCAATTTTGTTCCGGCGATGGCGATATCCTTGATTTCATCGCGTGACATCTTAAAGACAATTTTACGAAAGGCTGGCGCGACCGAATTATAGAGATGCACCATCGCCCGCTTTGCGCCTTTGAGTGAGTCAACCGTCCTGCGGATCAACTCGTCCCGGGATTGCGTCAATACGATGATGGTCACATCGTCGGGGATACGGTTTTCTTCGATCAATTTGCGGACAAAATCGAAGTCGGTTTGCGACGCCGAAGGAAATCCTACTTCAATTTCTTTCAGGCCTACCTTGATCAGCAACTCAAAGAAGCGCATTTTGCGCTCCGCGTCCATCGGCTCAATCAGTGCCTGATTACCGTCACGTAAATCGGTACTCATCCAGATTGGCGGTACGCTGATGACTTGATCAGGCCACGTGCGATCCCGCAATGGGATCGGCGGAAATGGGCGGTATTTAGTAGCTGGGTTTTGCAACATCATGTTGGGCCTCTATTGAAACTGTAATAGTTCGGTGATATCTCGAAAATACTGGTGTGGCAAAAAGGCTGTCTGACGGGCCACTTGCTAATTAACGCGAGGCCAGGCAACCGATCGGTAGCTTTAGCAGTCGGAAGTGGCGAACGCGCGCAAGCGGCGTATTTAGCGAGCCGACGAATGCGGCGATTAATGCGGCCATTAATGCGGCGATTAATCCGGCGATTAATGCGCCGCTAATGAAATTGGCGCTGCAGAGAACGTTGAAGATAAGGGTAACGAGGAAAACAACGTTGAACGAGTTGGGCTTGGTAGACATTTTGTTTGCTTTTCAGATCCGAGATCTGTTTCCAGAATCTCTGCTTACTATATTTGGTGTAATTTTTGCTGCTGGCTTAAGGTAATTATTTTTCTAACATTTAGCCAGAGCAATCTCGTTAAAACTTGGTCGAGATCAAATTGCGCGTAGTAGCGATAGCGCTAGTAGCGGCAGTAGCAGCAGCAGTCCTGGCAGATAGCCAGTTGTGCGCGACAGAGAGCGGGAGGAGTGTTTTGCGTAAGACATGCCTTAATGTAGGGGATAGACAACAGGTATGTCAAGCGTTTATGCCAATCTATTTAGATCGGAGCTGCACTGCAGAGCTTGGGATATTGGCTGTGAGATAACTTGTGGAAAGTCCCGCCTATATGTGCAGGCATCGTCGCGCTAAATGGCAGCACTTTTCCGGCGCCCGTAAAGGCACGTGCGGCAGGTTTCAAACGGCGGGATTTACTTGCCAAATAATCCTATTAGTCCGATCACGATCAAATATAATGCGATGATGTAGTTGAGGAGCCGGGGGATAGCGAGAATTAAAACGCCAGCAATCAGCGACACTATGGGAGTCAGGTGGAGACCGATATTCATGCTTTGTTCTTTCAAAGATGCCCTCGGGCGGACCGCGAATACCCTCACAGAGAAGGAGAACTATGACATTTGCCAAACTGCAATGTCATGAGAAAGAATATACGGTTTTCACATAGGATTGAATGTAGGACAAGTTGCCATATGACTGTAAGATTTAGTCTTGAGAGTTAATTAATTGCTAAAGGAGCCTTGTTTTAGCAGATTAGCTGTAGCAACTCCGCATAAGTGAAGGGGCCTGAAGGCCAAAAGCGGAGATAACATGATAAAAAATCGGCTTGGCTACTACATTAATCAGTATAGACAGTATTCCTATGCAAATTAACGGTATGGCTACTGCCGATAAAGGACACAACCACCTACACTTTTTTACAGGTCCCCGCATAGGCGACGTCACCCATAGCGTTACCTATGGCCGAACTAACCAAGGGCACATTGTTAAAAAAAGATAAGGCGGCATTACTCCCTTCCCGGGGAATTGGGTTGCCGCAGTTGCCCAATTGCTGAGTTGCTCAACTGCTAAAATTCAAAGACACTTAGAAGCATAGACAAGGTCTTTCAATCCGGACGTGAACCCGAAATCAGGCGCGCTATAAATGTTGAAGCGGAGCGAGGTTGGCTCGGTGCGGCCCGTTCCGCAACTAGTGCCCATTGTTCCGATAACTGCTGACAGGTTGCGCGCAGTACCGGTGCCAGCGTCGGTAGTTCCGAAAGTGTGTGAAGATGATATTCAATCGTCGCCGCGGATTGCGCGCAGTGAGCGGGATCACCACTGCGCGTGTTGTATTGCGATATGCGCTGCAATACGGCAGAGACTAACAATTCGGGCGCAATATCATTGGCGTTGATGTCGATTAATAGGGTGTTCGGCTCTCCCACTTGGCTTGCGGATGTCGCTGGATTGGTCAAGTTAGCTTCCTTATCAAATTACAGGTTACCGATTTAAATAGTAATGATTCTCATTTATATTATTGTCCTTGGCGGGTTTGAATGCAAGCGTTTAAATAGTTTTTTTGGCGGTAGCGATGGCGCTGATTGGATCATCACGGCTATAAAGTTATGTTTTTTGAAACTGGCTCAACCCCGGGCGCGGCACTAAACAGTCGCTCACGCTTTTGCTCATCATCGAAATAAGATTGGTAAGTTTTAATCAGATCACTGCGGCTAATAATCCCAATCAGGCGCTTTGTATCGCTATCCGCCACCACCGCCAGTCTTTCCAGATGATGGGTCGCCATGCGCGCAGCGACGATACGACAGGTTTCACCTGGCAGCGCCACGATCAGCGGATGCTGTTGGTCCGGTCGGGGTAACATCGTCGCAATAGACTGGGTAGGATCGGCCAATGGACTGATGCTGGCCCGATCTATCATGCCGAGGAACTGATGTTCTGCATCGACAACGGGATAAGAGCGAAATTTTTGATCAGAGCCAAAATGCAGTACCAAAGTCTCGCCAATGCTGAGGTGTGACGGTATCGAGGATACGACACTGCTCTGTAGCTCCTCCACGTGTTGCCTTTCCAGAGGATCAACCCCATATTCACGATAGATGTGAAAACCGCGGCGGGCGATTTTTTCCGTCATGATAGAGCGACGCATGGTTAACACCGTAAATCCATAAGCGACCCCTGAGGTTAATAATAACGGTAACAGTGCGTTAGTATCATGCGTCAACCCGAACGCAAATACGGCAGCAGTCAGTGGCGCACCCAGTACACCCGCCAGCACCGCTGCCATGCACACCAGCGGCCATAAATGGACATCGCCACCGGGTAGTAAAGGTGCGAGCAGCGTCCCTAGTCCCGCTCCAATAATTAACAACGGTGCGAGCACGCCACCAGAAGTGCCCGAGCCAAGCGCCAGCATCCAGATGATTGCCTTAACCAGTAACAGGCTCATGGCGACTTGCAATGCCAAATGGTTATTGAGCAAATCGCCGATGACGTCATAGCCGACACCCAAAGCGCGCGGTTCGAAATAGCCGCCGATACCCACGGCCAGCCCGCCGATTGCAGGCCACCACATCCAGTGAATTGGTAGCTTGCCGAACAGGTCTTCAATCTTGTACAAGGCCGTTGACATGAAGGCTGAGAGCGCCCCACCGCAAATTCCTGCAATGACACAGGAGAACATGGTGGCGATGCCGACAGCACCGGTTTGAAGCGGGAACAGCGGGCCTGCTTCCAATAGTAATGGTCGGGTAAAGCCGGCCACGGTACAGGCAACCAGCACCGGCAATAAACTGCGCGGTCGCAATTCAAACAGTAATAACTCGACTGCCAGTAACACGGCCGCAACTGGCGTGCCAAAAATAGCTGTCATGCCCGCGGTAGCGCCAGCGACCAATAAAGTTTTCCGTTCGGCGGAGGTGACGTGGAAATGCTGCGCGATCAACGATCCGATGGCACCGCCGGTCATGATGATCGGTCCTTCCGCGCCGAACGGTCCGCCACTTCCGATCACTATGCCGGACGATAAAGGTTTCAGAATCGCGACCTTGGCAGACATTTTACTTTTGCCAAACAGGATGGCTTCAATCGCTTCCGGAATGCCGTGACCGCGAATTTTCTCGCTGCCAAAACGCGCAATCAAGCCCACGATCAGCCCGCCGATAATCGGCAGCAAGATTACCCATGCACCCAAATGATGTTCTGCCGGAGAACGCGCAGCAAACGACCAGGTTTGAAAGAAAAATAAATTCGTGAACAGATGGATTAAGGCGAGCAAGACGAATGCTGACAACGTGCCACAACCACCGATGAGGACTGCGATCAACGAGATTTTTAGCAGACGTGGATCAGCGGAAAAATCGCGTCTCAAGTGATGGAGAGGGGAGTGAGAGGGCGCAAATTTAGATGTCTTCATCAGGACTGCTTCGCATTAATATTCGGGATTCTAAAAGTATCGCTCAAGGTGTTCAACTCATTATGATGAAGCCCGGCGAGCGTGGCCAGGCAACGTTCGCCAGCGGGTAATAGATAGACATTTACCTGCCGCCGGTCAATTTCGCTGGCGCGACGTTTTACTAACAACAGTTTTTCGCAGCGCGACACTAGCGCAACCACGCTGTGGTGCTGTGATTGCAAACGTTCCGCTAGCTCGCCGATAGTGGCCCATTCACGTCCGGGCGAACCCTTGACGTGCAACAAAAGAAGGTATTGCTGGGGAGTGACACCATTGTTCTGAGCGGCCTCTTCGCTGAAGCGCAAAAATTTGCGTAGTTGATAGCGAAAGGTCGAAAGAGCTTCGAAGTCCTGTTTCGTGAGCGGGGTAACTTTATCGGTTGTCATTTAGTGTGTTGAATGGCGGAAAAATGGAATTATATCAAATTACGATATAAATTGTCGCTGCACTTGAAAACCGAAAATAATATAAAAAGAATGTGAAAAACCCGCCATAAAGCGGGTTTCAGAAAGCGAAGGTAATTTAGGTTAGGTCCCAACGCTAATGTGGATCAGCAGGCGCTGTCCTTTTTCTTTCCTCGGGCTAACTTAGTAACCCGCTACGCTGTCGCAGATCGATTGCGGATCGTTGACCCATTTAATTCCAGCGGCCACTGATCCCGCCCACGCTCATGCGCCCGGCACCGAGTAACAAAACCGCAAGTGCAGTGAATAAGTAAAAGCCTTGAAGTTCTAGCGCCCACCCGCCGGTTTCGGACAATGTGAGTAGTTGTTTACTGTGCACCAAAGAAAATGCGAATAACATATTCCCAACGATGATCAACGCGCCGACCCGTGTCCAGATGCCAAGCAATACCATTAGGGGAGCCAGTACTTCCCCGACGTACACCAAATAGGCGACTGCTGGTGGCAAGCCCGCGCTACTTACTAAACCAGCAACATAGCCGGGGCCGCTAAAAATCTTTGAAATGCCATGGAAAAGAATCAATATCGCTAGGGTCGCGCGTAGAATAAATTTACCAAGGTCGTCTGTGTTCCGCATAAATGTCCTTTTTTATTTGGTCTACATAGTTTAATTAAAAACTCTCTGGTGGTAAACATACGTAATTCCACAGCGCGTATTTAAAAGGAACCGATAGAGCCTTGTTCTGACAGACTATTTTTTTGTAATTTTTTCGCATTGCTTCCAGCGAGGGTGAGGCAGGGGAGTACTTCTCGTGGCGTTATCATGGATCACAGAACCGCCATCATTGCAATTTTTTTCTGGAACCATTGCTGAGATGGCGGTCCAATGATAACAATGGTCGGAATAATGGTTTTCGTTTTACGGAGAAATTAATATGACAGTGCATCGGACGGGGGCAGTTATGTATTTGATTGGGGGAATAGTCGGGTTGCTGACCGGTTGTCAGGAAAAACAAGCGCCATTGCCAAAGACGGTTAGTGCACCGTCACCTAGCGTGATCAGACCGGCTCAATCTGCTCCGCCCACACTCACCCCGCGGGTGCCGGTCATTCCGAAAGTCGGGGTGGTATCTTCCGTTTCCGTGACTTCAGCAATAGCGGCGTACCATGCGCTTTAATAAAACGCACTGATCGCCAACTAAGCTGATTGCGTTTCGCCAAGGTCAATATAAATATTGATACAGACGCCTGGCAGATCGTGCGAGTAAGCAACTCGCATGTTATCCGTATTGCATAAGCAGAGCCCGGGCACCGTGTAAGCCGTCAGCTGGATCGACCCTGGTGATCGACTGAAAAAAGTGGTTCGAAGAGTGGCTCACGCACCGCCAGATCAATGAAAGTAGATACTACTCACAACAACTGGAACCCCTGCCACCCCAGCGTTAATAACACGCCGCGCAACACCTTCTATCTTTGTCCGAAAGGCGCAGTATGTAATCAAGAGGTCAAGCTTGGGATCTTTAGAATGAGATAGTATGGCGAGGGTTGCTGCGGGTACCAGACATAGGTATTGGCGATAATCGACCGTGACCGAAAAAAGAATTCCAGCGCGCGTCAGGCGCGGAGCAGCTACTACGTTGTCCATCGTAATCTCCCCATTGCGATTTCGAAATGCCAATGCGACCAGCTACGTTATCGTTTGTACTGATGGTTGCGGGTTGTGCAAGGCACGCTTTGACCCTTTTTTTATCTTGCGCGAAAAACGGCTTGCTAGCAAGAAGTCATATCAAAATAAGCGGAACTTATCTCAACTTTCCGCATGTAGCAAGTTCCGACAACACTAGTGCCTTTATCGCAATATAATGCATGCAAGAAATTCAAGGCCAGGGCATGGGTGTGACATTGATATATTGCGGCTCATGCTCGGCAGGGGAGTCATCGTTACCGCCCTCATGCTCACCTTTTGCGAGTTTCGCGCCAAGAATTTCACTCAACTCTCTCCCCGACGCCGAGAAATCGGATTCCATCAACGGAAAAGATTCGACAGGCCAATGCTGCAGCGCCCAGTCTGTGTACTCGATATAGCGGCGTCTTAATTCGTCTGCATAGGCGTCGCGTTTTTCCTTGTCGTTCATACGATACTCCTTAAAATGCCAGGCAATATATGAATAAGTTCGTGTAACTATGACCGTTCTGCGGACGCAACGTTTCTCTCGTTTCGCGAAAAAATAAGAGGAGAAAATTTCAAAGACCTTTTAGTTATACATTTTTTTAATATCAGATATTCGAATAATGAAGCATACATAAATCGTTAGAATCGATATAGTTATACCTGTCTCCTCCAACACCTCCTAAGGTTTGGATTTAGCCCGCAACCGAAAGGTCATGCGGGCTTTTTTTTGACGGTTGACCCTTGCAAGTAACTGCCTATTGCACTTAACAAGCCCAGTCACCTTATTCGCGCCGCCCCGCTTGACTACTTAGCTCGGAAAGAAGACGGACCTGATAAGGTTGAGGCGGATACTTTCAGCAGCTTTTAAGGGTAAGCCCATACTTCAGGCAGGATCGCCCACTTTTCGCCGGGGCTATTTACGCGATCCACGGAATGAGAACATACGGTTCTGTAGGAGGATAAATTATAAATAATTAATCATCTCAGCCTGCAACGAGGATTTTACAGGAGGAGGTTTCTATTGCGCCATGCAATAAGCGTCCAATTCGCCGAGAAATCGCTGTTTATCTGCTTCAGGTAAAAAGCTCGCTTCAAAACTATTACGAGTCAACGCGATGATGTCCACACGACTAAGCCGAAGCGCCGTCGCCACCGCCAAATAATTAGCGTTCATGTAGCCGCCAAAATAAGCGGGGTCATCGGAGTTGATCGTCACGGTTAAACCAGCGTGAAGCAAGCGCGCCAGATTATGGTCCGCCATATTGTTCACAACACATAGCTTTAAATTAGATAACGGGCACACGGTCAAAGGTGTGCGTTGTTTCGCTAGCCTCGCCATCAATGCAGGGTCCTCCTCGCTGCGAACGCCATGATCAATGCGCTCGACGTGAAGCACATCCAGCGCGTCGCGGACATACGCAGGAGGACCTTCTTCGCCAGCATGGGCCACCAGTCGGAAGCCAAGTTGACGACAGCGATCAAATACTTTGGCAAACTTTTCCGGCGGATTGCCGCGCTCGGCAGAATCAAGACCAATACCGATCCACAAATCCTGATATTGCTCGCGTAACGGCAACGCAGCTTCGAGCGTCGCGAACGCCTCTTCTTCGGATAGATGGCGGAGAAAAGACATAATCATTGCACTACTAAACCCCTGCGTATCCCGGGCCTCACGCAACGCGCGCGCAATACCGGCAAACACGACATCAATGCCAATACCGCGTTCAGTATGGGTTTGCGGGTCGAAGAAAATTTCAGCATGGCGCACATTATCTGACTGACAGTGGAAGATATAGGCGGCGGTCATCTCGTAAAAATCTTGCTCGGTTTGCAGCACCGCCGCACCCGCGTAATACAAGTCCAGAAACGATTGCAAATCACTAAAATCGTATGCGGCGCGCAGCTCCTCTATGGTCGCGTACGCCAACTTGACTTGGTTTCGTTGCGCTAACGCGAACAGCAACTCGGGTTCTAGCGTTCCCTCTATGTGTAAATGCAGCTCTGCTTTTGGCAAACCTTCAATGAATGACTGAAGGTCGGGAGCGAGGGTCGGAATGATGCTGGCAATAGTCATAGGTTCTCTACATTTTCATACATTAGGATAACAAGGATGAGGTATAAGTGTTCGGACGTAAGTGTCGGATATAAAAGGATTCTACAGAATCGGAGTGCGGTCATGATTTATAGTGAAAAATTTTATTTACCGCCGACGGAAAATTTTCGCGCCAGTAATCTGACGGAACACCACAAGTACGAAACATGAAAACCAACATTATTATTGCCGATTTAAACGATCCTTTCCACGCGCAAGCAATTATTGCGCTGCTGGAGGCTTTTGCATTAGACCCAATGGGAGGCAATCAAGCGCTCACTGTTTTTACGAAAGAAAATCTGATCGCGGCGCTCAAACAAAGGCGAGCCATCCGCACAATGATCGCTTTTGTTGATGGCGTGCCGGCGGGACTGGCGATTTGTTTGGAAGGTTTTTCGACATTTTCATGCAAGCCACTGTTAAATATTCACGATCTCGTCGTGGCTCCAGCGTTTCGTGGGGAGGGCATAGGCCGCCAAATAATCGAAAAGGTCATCAGCTTAGCAAATCATCTCGGATGCTGCAAAGTGACGCTGGAGGTACTGGAGGGGAACACGCGCGCCTCCGGGCTTTACCGATCTTGCGGGTTTGTCGGGTATGATTTGAACCCGGAAATGGGCAAAGCGATGTTCTTACAGCATACTTTATAAGCGCCCGCTCACGATCACGATCACGATCTGCAGCAGGAGGACCCAAGTCGGCGATAATGGCGCGGAGAAACCGGAGTGGTCTAAGAACATGACGGCCTCGCCCGCCACTCACATCAAACCACGTCCGCGCAATCAGCTCGGTGAGCGGCGTTCGGTAGCCTCAGGGAAACGGCGCATATCGTAGGCCGAGCTAGTTTTTAACATCTTCGAACCCGTTATCGGAAAGAAAACGCATCAGTTGGAGATCATTGTCTAATCGCAACTTTTCCATCGCTGCGCGCTTGTGATGACTGATAGTCTTAATGCTGCGGCCCATTCGTTTGGATATGGTACGCGCCGAGGCTCCTCTTGAAAAATACCGTAATACTTCTACTTCCCGGGGTGTCAGGTTTTGTTGATGGTCATTTGCAACGACTGTCACCAACTGACGCATTTTTAATAGTTCAGCGCAACTTTTTCCCAAAAATGTCTGCCCTCGGCAGGCTTGATTGATTGCCTCTACGATTTCTGAATTTTCGCCTCCTTTGTGAACAATTGCCCGCGCCCCGATTGTCAGTAACGCATGATAAAGCGACGCTTTCTTCATTGCCGTCAATACGACCACCGCTACCATGGGAAACTGCGTCCGTATCTGACGTATCATTTCCATCCCATCAATCTCGTTGTTAACCGGCATCGAAAGATCGGTGACCAATACGTCGCAGTCCCATTTCACCAGTAATTCAAAAATAGCTCCTGGGCTGCTGGCAAGTCCGGTGACGACCATATTGTCACATTGCTGCGCCAGCATATACAGGCCGGAAAGCGTAACAGGATGATCGTCGGCAATGACCACGCGGATTGTGGGCCCTGATGAAAAGTTCGCTTGTTGCATTTCCCCCCCCATTTGTTAATAATTATCTCTGGGTAGCACTCTATCTTTCGTTTCATTTCGCGAATACGAGAATTTTCTTGAAACGACACAGAATTATCTATATTTTTCGAGAATAAACTGGGATGGCATAAGTATTTACTTAATTAGTCATATTTTGCCAAAATGCAGGATTTGTCGATACCGATAAACCTGTTTTGTGCGTCAAAGCCGTCATTTTCCGGACAGGACGAACTGCCCGCACAAAAGCACATATTAAACATTATTTTTCTGGTAAATTACGCTTTTATGACGCCCTGGCACCAACGTAATCTGGTACCAACGTAATATCCACACGGCGATTACTTGCACGCTCGGCGTCGGAAGTATTGCCAGTGAGGGGGCGGGTATCTCCAAAGCCTTGAATGGCAAAATGCGTAATCGGAAACGCCGATGTTTTCACGAGCCAAAGGCGTACTGCACGAGCCCGCGCCTCGGATAAACGGACGTTGCTTTCCGGGTTACCGATATTATCTGTGTGGCCTGAAATCAGCACATTTTTTTTGGGATTTTTCGCAAGCCACGCTAGCGCCTGATGCAATAACGGCGCTGCGCCCTCCTTTAAAACTGCATTACCTGTATCGAAAAGTAGCACTGAGTTAAAAGTCAGAATTATCGGTTCTGTATTTTTATAATTTGCTATTGCAGTGTCAATCAACGACACAAAATGGGCGCCTTGAAAGAAGCCCCATCTCATCTTGTATGGCACGCCATTTTGCAAAAGCAAATGTAATTTCTCTTGCTTCTGTATCAGAACTTGTATTGCGTTATGTCTTGCATCGGGGAGGCCAGCAGGTGTATTCCAATACACATTGAGCTTATTGGTCAGGTCCCTGGCGAATTGGTAGTTATTCCACGCGGACAGAGCAAATGCGACGCATAGTGCCAACATTCCTAACCACGCCGCATAAAAAAGGCCCTGCCAGACTGGCATCACATTTTCGGGATATCTGCGCTTTTCAAGCGTACTTGCAAGTGGTAAAAAATCGGGTAAAGGAAACGGTTCGACAAATGACTTCGCCAGCACAGGTTGTAAGCCCGTCTTTTTCGTCAACCAGCGAGACCATGCTCCAGAGCGAGCGGGTGTTCGCTCCACGTCGGCGAGCCATACGCCCGCTGGGAACAGAGGAGCCGTGCATGTCAACTTAGTTAGTGTCGTCGTTATTGCGGTCTCGTTTAACCATTCCAGGAGTGCTTGCGCCAGCGTATTTCTTCTGGCATCTACCGCAGCAATGGACGATAAGTCACGGTGCACAAGCAAGCGCTTGATCTGTTGCACGCTTTGGCGGAAATCGTGTCTATCAGTGGGTGTTGTTCCAGTATCGCAGTTTTGTCCTATCCATGTCGCGCTATGGGAAGCATATAACCCGCGTTGCCCGGCCAGTTTTGCGTAGATCGCCACATAACAAGGCAGTGCGCTTACAGACTGCCCTGATACACCATTGGAAGCGCTGCGTGGCACGAATGATTCACTGTCGTGCGCGTCAGTTAATTCAATACAGAAATCGCTTGCAATTGCGCTTAAGGCTCGCTGCCATTCTGCAAATTCGCCACGCAGCGTACCGTCGTCGGGGTGGTAGTCGGATAGCACAGGTAATAACACAGCATCGGGCAGGCGGCCATGGCGGACCAACGCAGATGTGACTGCCGTCTGGAGTTGGGTTGGCGTTTCTGCATATAACCAGACCGCGCTCACGCTCTGTCGGATCATTTCCGAAGTTCCGCTATCAGAAAATAAAGCCCTTGCATGAGGACCTGTCACAACGATTAACAGCAACGTGGAGGCTGAAGATAAATTGCCTTTGCCATCGGACCCTGTTGGAGCAGGATTTATTTTTGCAAAAGCACGCGAGGTAGCTACCGTCAAGATACTAATACCGAAAGCTATAGCAATCAGCCACTTTACCTCAGAAGAAAGCGCGAGACAAATTACCATCAGATTGACCAGTAAGACCACGGACCAGCTCAGTAACGCTAAGCGGAGCGACATATGACGCATGCCCTATCCTTCCTTCGATATAGACGACAGCTCAGTTGGGAAATTCGACAATTTATCAATGGTGAAGTTTGCTTGACAGGCAAGTAGGCACCAAAAAGATACGCTTAAAGTAGCGCCAACCGCGGTCCAGCGGAGCAGTGAAATAGTCTTGGCGGATAGCGAAGGTCGGTGCACACACGACTGGGCAAGCTCCGGGGACACTATTGTTTCAGTGGATCGGATCAGCCCTGCGACTAAACGCTGGCGCTCCGGGTCGGCGCGATCAGGATAACGTCCACCGTATCCCAGTCCCAGGACATAATCGTAAAGCGCAATGCGTCCCAACTGCGGCGTGTCCATTAACAATAGAGCGTTAATGCGGTCAAAGATAAGTGTGCCAGCTTCTGAAGTGCCAAAAAAATGCATTTCCAACGACTCACTTTGCCATTCGCAGCGCTCACGATCAGGTAAGTAGCGGAGCGCAATTTCATCCAAAAGTGCACATTGCGCATAACTGGCTTCATCAATAGATACCTGATCGTAGCCCGCTTCTCGCATCCTAGTACGGAGTTGTTCGACCATGCCGAATAAGCGCAAGCGCCACATCTCTATCGAGAGAATTTCGGCCTGTTGCGACAGCAGTGCGAGCAGCAGACCGGTGTCAAGCAGCATGGTGCGTAAAGACTGGCGTGAATGTGAAGAAATCATAAATTTATATAGCGATATTTAGCGGGGGTAAAGATGCTCCGGTCTCTCGGGCTCTCATACCGCTAGTGGAACCGGTAATTAATAATGCACATGTCGTCGCCCTCTCCGCAACCGGCCGTCGCATGGGAGGGATGGTGAAACCGGCGCGGTCTTGCTACCATGAGGATTGTAAACGCTACACGCGTTTATTCTTGTTCTCGTTCTCGTAGTAAGATCGTGACAAGGTTCTTAAATCTCTCAATCGAAATACTGCTGCGCTCGTCGTTCGTAGTGCTAATGTAAACGTCGGATGTGCCGGATGTGAACGCGACTTGTGTACGCCGATCCATATTGTTTCAGTAAGCGAATGACCGTGGTCTTCTTCAATTGTTGTGTCGGCACTAGTTATCGGGTGCGTCCCATTTGGCCAGCAAATCGGAAGGAATGATGTGCGCTAACTCGGAAAACCTTTTTCCCACCATCCGCTCGCCTTGTCGCAACAAAACAATCACTGGGCTACTCGGCTCATTTCGCTCAAACCAGTCGCGTACCCCTTGCAGCGCTACGAGCGCCGACCAGCGATCAGTGATTTGCTGTTGTCCAATATTGGTGCGTTCATGTTCTATTTGTGGGGTGTCAAAAATATTTGAAATATTTAACGGTATGTCGCTTCCCCTCATTGGCGCTTGACTAGCCTGGGACTGCCCAGCGATATCCACACCAGTATCGTTATTTTCAGCGACGCTTGCCGATGGTGATATTGGTGCTACAGCCTCGGCCTGCATTGTTGCATGTGCACTCTCGTCGACTCGATTATTTGCTCGAAAAAATGGCCTTAACAAACCGTATAGCGCGCATAGATCTGGCGCGCAATCGTCTAACGTGACGTTAACAGAACATATGATATTGTCGGTAATTTGTGCTGCCTCGACAAGTGCAAGAAAATGGTGATCGCGCTTAAAAGCGAGTTCTTTGAGTGAACGATTAATCCCTTCTGCTGGCAACGCGCCCTTAGTCCGAGGCAACGACAACGCGCTTTCTATGTCGCGAAGCTGAAGCTTCAGGCCTGCCGCTTTCGGTAGCGATATATTGCGCATGTCAGTGAGTACCCCGCTATGATCGGCTAGCCCGGCTAAAGCGTTGGCGCGCATTAAAGGATCCCGTTGGCCTTCAAAAACCAGCGTAGGATGCAAGTCTTCAGGATATTGTTCCAGCATCGAATCGAGTAGCATCAGGCCATCGTGTAATCCAGCCGCGCCTCTTAGCCTAATACCGCTACGTATTAGCAAAATGATCAAGCGAACATCTTTTGTTCGCTGGAGAAGGGCGAGGGAATTACGCTCTACTTCGCCCCAATTAATTGGAGCGGGCGTACCTACGAAATCGCCAAATTGTATATCTGGCCTTGTGGCCGTTATCGATTGTAATAACAAAAAGGCAGGATCGTATTCCAGATTCGGGCCGCAGGGCATATTAGCGCAGACCGGTTCGATGAGTGCGCAATAGTGGAATGGGGCGATTTTATTTTTAGAGCGCATTAATTAATTCTTATGAGTTGGAATGTCATGTTGTTCAGGTTCAAATACCATACCGGTTACGAATTGCGCGCTGGTGCAATCGCCGAGCCATGTGGAGTAACCGAGTTTTTGTGCGGCATCGGCACGCGCGGAAGGCACTTCATCGGGTTTGACAAGTAGCTTTACGTCCCAGGCATATTCATATCCGATAAAAGCGCGTACCCATTCCATCAATACTTTCAAGTCTTTTCCTTGCGGTGTAAAGCGCAGATATTGATCCAGACTGAGCGGTCCAATTACAAGGCGAAATTTGTGCTGGCGATCAGCGATCATTTCACCCAAGAGTGCGCCTTCACCCAAAAAAGATGAGCGATCCGGAACGCCCAAATGGCTATGATCAGCCTTCCCGATATGGATCCACTGGTGGATGTATTCCTCGATATAGATCGGCACCCCAAAAAAGTTGGCGAGGGTTGCTGATATGCCGTCCGGGTTGCGCGCTTCGCGTACCAAATGCGCAGAACTGGCAAGTCGTGCATGTACCGGAAGACATGAGCGTTCAGCTTCCTTTGGGTTTAATCCCATCAGGCTGCCTATGTAAAACGAAAAGGTTTCGTTATCTCGACGATCAAGCGCTGCAGTGACTTGCGACGAAGCCCAGGCGCGATAAAATAGCGATAGGGAACGATGATGGAATAGATTAGTAAAATCAACCAAAGTATGATCCGAATGGCCAACGGTCCGAGTATAGGCAAGTTCCGTCAGATGTAGCGGAAGCGGCCCTTGTGCGCCCCAGACACCTAACCCAAATAGACGAATATCGAGCTTTCCGTGTCGCACTCCAATTGATGAAATTTCACGTGGCGCAAATGCCATTGTCGGCTGCTGGCCTAGCCGGTAAGACTCTTCATGCGGCAGAGCTGCCATTCCTGGCAGTGGGCTCGCCGCATCACGTGCAGCGACGGCGCGCAACAAACTTAAAAATCCTGATTTCCACGGCGCTGCTTGGTCAAACCATGCACTAGATGCCTGGAGTCGCGATTTTTTACTTAGGTACTTATTTTCATGCGCACTTTGATATTCATTTTCATCCTTACCGCCATGGTCGATGCCATGTTGATTAAGTTTGCCATTTATGGGGCGATGGATGCCTTGATCAGGTCGCACACTAACGTTATCCTCATGGCTTTTGCAGGGGTTATCAGTCCGGCTGGTAATGCGCCCATTGATGTTTGCGGACTGACTAGTCGATTCAGGGCTTACATTGCCGTCTAGCGATGCCGTCATACCGTGCCTCTTCCGCCCATGCGCGCAGGCCAGCGCGCTATCAAACCGCGTTGAACAGAGTGTAGCTCGGTCTCGGTAAATACGTTCAGCGCGACATGTCGTGCCAGATAATGTTCAAGTATGACGCCAAGTAAATAGGGGCTAACACCAGAAAACCCCGTCTCATCAATCGTTAAAGTACAGTTTACGCCGCGACCGTACACAAGTAATCCATTTCCGGGAAGACGACGCACCACCGGTTTAGTGCTGGTACCGATCAAACTATCGATTTGGACATTTTGCTCTCGGTCTCCAGAGGCAACGAACAGACGTAACATATTGCGTAATGCTTGCCCGCCCACAGCATCGTCGAGATCGGACAACGGCATGTAATTAAAATTTAGTTGGCGGATCAAACGCCACGCAGTCTCGTCCTGCGCGAAAGGTGCACGTGAGGGACTCGGGGGCGAAATTAGCGTAACGCCATCAACGGGTATTGATTCCGCCATATTCAGATCGTTTATTCCGTTCTTCGGTATCAGACGCGGCAGATCGCGATTGGTAACTAATGCGTCGACCGATAAATACCGTATATCGTCTGAATAAGGCGCTTCGGCCTGATCCACCAGTGAGGCAAAAACTTCTGTTCCGACATGATCCGTAGTCGCACCTTGTTTGCGAGCATCAACAGATATTAATCGTCGCTCACGCCTTACCGAGAAGTAGCGCCCATTGTTACCGGCATCGCTATGCAGCGTTTGATATAAAGGATTAAAAGCAATTTCAGCCGTATTTTGGCCGTGCTGTGCTAGCACGCGAGATGCCGAAAATATTTCATAGTCAAGGGGCTGGCTGCGATCGGGAATTAAATGAAAATCTGTCAGGGCCCGGTTGACCTCAATCCGATCAGTCCGTTTTGGAAATAAGTTAATAATGGGTGTACAAAAAAGCTGGAAGCGCGAGGCGTCTACGTGCGTTACCAACGAGAGTGGTAGCCGGTCCAGTAAGATTACGATTTCTGCTTCATTACTCTGAACCTCGCTCAACCCTTTACTCAGATTGTTAATTGAAAAGAAATAAAAGCGATTACGGCAGGCAAAATACTCATGCAGCAGGTTATGCCCGTGAAAGGTATTCCAGGTTAGCGGTAGCAGGCCCTGATCAGGACTCAACCCGTCAAATCCGATCGCGTCTTTTGAGACGACATAGCCCTCGCCCCTTGGTGCGCCCTGACGCCGAACCACAGACGCTACCGTTCCCGCGTGTATCATTTCAAACAGATGGGAAACAATGCGTTCATCGCCGTTAATAAACACCGGCAGACGGTCGAGGCCTTTGAGTTGAGAAAATTGTACGTCGCCTATAGTACGTAGTCGTAAGCGTAGTGCGCCACGTAGCTTCGCTTGCGGCAGGAGATGGCGCTCTAGGTCGGGTATGTCTGGAGGCACTGCGGTTAACTTCGCTTCTACTATTTCGGCAGGCCACAAAGTGACGTCCTGGCCGCTTCGAAATTCGCAAGCGGTTTTCTCTCCCATAGGTATGTTGGCTTTCAATGTACTATGCCGAGGTACTTTAAAACCATTAAGGACGTCTCCTTCAGTCAGACTGGGGCGTAGGCGGGCGACCGCCATTGCGGGAGTAGGCGCAACATAATTTGGATAGACAACCTCCAGTAGACGTTGCGTAAAACGCGGGAACTCGGCATCCATTTTCAGTTGAGTGCGTGCGGATAAGAAACAAAATGACTCAATCAAACGTTCGACGTAAGGATCGGCAACGTCAATCCCTTGCATCCCGAGTCGGCCCGCAATCTTTGGATGCTGTGTCGAAAACTCGTTAGCCATCTCACGCATATAAGTTAGTTCGCGACTGTAGTATTTAAGAAACTTTGGATCCATTAAAAACTCTCAGGCGTAATCGCCTGCCTAGGTTAAATTATTTCCGTCATGCCAAGAAATCGGATAGTTACAGGGACTAAAAAACTAAGATTCCAACAAGTTTATTCTTGACGTTTCAAGATCAAAAGCGGTCTGAATCTGGAACTCAAGGGGATAAGGGGACCATTTGATTAACCCAGACAGCGCGAATGTCAGCACGTTGTAATGGTTTGAATCGCTAACGTTTTTAAGCGGGCTAACTGAGACTGATTCGCGTATCAGGCGCGGTTCAAAATCTAGCACCGCTTTACGGATCATTACCCCCACGTTAATCCAATTACGGTCCGCTATATGTCCTCCCCCAAAAGCAGGAATGCCGTAATTTAGGACTGAATTTGATATAGCAGGATGTGTATTTATATCAATTTCGCCATTAAGATTAATCGTATTTAGCAGCAAGGTCAGATCGCGCTTTATGGCGGTGCGCATGGCTTGTGCGTCAAATAAACTTTCGTTAAAGGGTTCAGTCTGACGACCAGGTGCGTCATCCAGTAGCCGGTCAATCAGCGTTGGGAGATAGGGAAACTCGCGTCGCTTATCTTTGTGCTTCATCATTGCATTCCGACCGTATTCCTCCATTGCCATTGCTTGCGGCCATATTTATGAGTCCGAAATTCTGGAATTCAGCAATCGTTCCGGTTGTTTGGTCGGGATTGCCATCAACGCCTTGTAATAAAAATACAACCCCCTCCAATGACCGGAGACGCTTACGCAAAGGCGCAGAGTAGCGTTGTGGTACATGACTTAAAGGCTCTGTACCTGAAAATATATTCGATATCTTTAATTCGAAAGGCCTGTTCGATGCGCCAGGTATTAGGCGGTTAGATGTCATGGGGTAATCACTTTTACATCAATCACTGTTCCTGCAATTTGGAAGTGGCTATCCAGACTAATCATATGGTGTTCTCGTTGACTTAATTGTCCGGTATACGGGGTGAGCCGAATGGGAGCGCCGTCCGGTGCAAACAGGCTTAGTATTTCATGTGGCTGCCGATCGGAAAAGAATGCGTCACCATTGAAATGATTTAATTCCGAAAGCACGGCGTTGATAGATGCGCTCCTTCCGAGAAGATCATTAAGCAGAGAACCGGAACAGACAGCTTCCTCATACCCAGAAAACGGGTCCTGAGGTATCGGAGCCATTTGGTAATTTTGTCGGACCGTCGTTCGTTCAGAACGGTTAGTACTTCCGCCCCGTAAAGTCTCCAAATATTCCTTTGACAAAGCCGCTAACGGATCGTCCGTGTCAAATTTGACGGGCGATCGGTCCGAAGCGAATCCAGTGCAGTCTTCCTTAGCGGATCGTCCGGAAATCATTTCAGACGCACCGAAATATTTTTTTCTTGCTGGTATTAATGCCGGGCCATTTAATGCGAGCAACGAAGCGAGATCAAGATCACTGTCCGGCGCGAGTTCTGACTGCGTGGCCATTTCTCCGTGCGGAGCGATATTCCTAACATCGTCAGTGGAGGGACGACGAATTAATTCATCGGTAGCAGGTACACCTTTGGTCCACTTCTCAAAAAGCAAAATTCCGACTCCTGCTTCAATTACGTCGTCGTCATTAAGACATAACAGCCCGCCTTCTGGAAGCGCCAGATCGTTGACGTAACACGAAAATAACGCGCATTTATTTTCTATCATCGGCACACCTTTTACGCAAAAAAATCGAACAAACTCTTTCGCCTTTACCAATAATGAGGCATCACTCGAAGCGAGTACCCCGTTTGCAGGCATAAAAATACAGTCTTTGACAGCAACCGATATCGGCACCTCTCCAATGAGAAGCTCTCCGCCATAACGCGCTAATTTAACGATCATTTTATATATCTCACGTTAATATTCTTACTCCACATTTATTTCGATATGGTGTTCCATTAGGTGCGTCACCGAAGCTCGCAATGTCTTGAAAGTTATATTGTTTCTGACCGGTAAAAGATATGACATCCGATTGAAATATGGAAAATCCTCCTTCTTCTACAAGCTTATCAGTACAAAAAAATTGAAAATCACTAAGGAAAATTTCCATAGCCATAATTTAGATATCAAAAAATATTAAATTGCTTTTGAAGAGAAATATCTATTGCCCTAATTATGACGAGTTATGGCGAATTTTAAATACTTTGGAGGTAAGAACTTTCTTATATTTATAAAAGTATTTTATTTTTCAGAAAAAAATACGGCTAAATGATCGAACAAATTTGGAAGACTAAAGTCCGTTTTTCATTGGCTAAAACAAATTTTCTTTCCCCTTATTTTTTCATTTATTTTTGGGGAAAAGATGTCTGAAAAAATAAATATCAGAATATTCTTAGTCTTAAATTTGTCTGCATGTGTGTACTATGCAAGGGATCGAACGGGCCACGAAAGATTATGAGCAAACGTTCCGTGGTGGTTCCGACCCTTAAAATTTAAATTATAGAACACAGAATTCATGGATTTTTCTCGCCAGGTACTATTTGCAAAACTTGATCGAAAACTTTTCAAAAGCATAGAGGGGGCAACGTTATTTTGTAAGCTGCGCGGAAATCCATACGTCGAGCTTGGACATTGGTTGCATCAGATATTGGCATCGGACGATTCTGACATGCGAAGCATCATTCGACATTTTCGATTAGATAACGATCTGTTGGAAAATAGCGTTGCTGAGTCGCTTAATCGGTTGCCCTCAGGTGCCTCTTCGATCAATGACTTTTCCCACCACATCGATACTGCAATCGAGCGTGCGTGGATATCCGCCTCAATAGAATTCGACGACGTAGAAATAAGGTGCGGTCACCTTTTACTCGCTTTGCTATCAACAACTGATCTACGCCGGATATTGCTTGATATCTGTTCAAATTTCCAATCTATTCAGATTCAAGAATTAAAGAAATTGCTGGCTTCAGATTTGAACGTACCGCTGCGCCGCAACTCGGCCTCAAATTTATACGATACCGAGCACGATATATTATTCGACGATGCTCGCTTTACAACCGCAGGGGAAAGATCGGATCAGAAGTGGCTTGCGCGTTATTGCTTTGACTTGACCGCATTGGCACGAGAAAAAAAAATCGATCCCGTTATCGGTCGTGAACACGAAATTCGGACCATGATAGATATTTTGTTGCGACGGAGGCAGAACAATCCGCTTCTTACCGGTGACGCAGGGGTTGGAAAAACAGCGGTAGTCGAAGGTTTGGCGCTGGCTATAGCTAATGGTCAGGTTCCTCCTGCTCTCGAACATGTACGTCTGCTGTCGCTTGACATGGGGGCATTACTTGCGGGCGCTAGTGTTAAAGGGGAATTCGAGACTCGGTTGAAGGGGGTGTTAGATGAAGCAATTGCCTCTCAATCGCCAATTATTCTGTTTATCGATGAGGTGCATACGCTGATCGGTGCGGGTGGAAACGTTGGCACAGGCGATGCAGCTAATTTATTGAAGCCAGCGTTAGCGAGGGGAGCTCTGCGCACCATTGGGGCTACTACCTGGATCGAATATAAGCGACATATAGAAAAAGACTCCGCGTTAACCCGTCGCTTTCAAGTGCTTCAAGTTCCGGAGCCAGAAGTTACTAGCGCCATAACAATGTTGCGCGGTTTAGTAGATATATTGGAAACGCACCACGGAGTCTTGATTTTGGACGAGGCCGTGGTGGCAGCGGTTAAATTTTCACATCGATATATACCAGACCGCCAATTACCGGACAAGGCAATTAGTCTCTTGGACACCGCATGCGCACGAGTTGCAGTAGCTTTGCATGCCTCTCCTGCACCGCTGCAAATGTTGCAGTTCCAGCTGAGTGCTGTCCAGTCCGAACTGGATATGCAAAAAAAAGAACATCGCCTCGGAAAATGTGATGAAGAGCAAGTTCACAAGCTGCGGAAAAAAATCGTGCAGATTGAGGATGAAGTTCGCACGCAAGAGACACGTTGGGAGAGGGAAAAAAGTCTTACGCGGCGTATTTTGGCCGTCCGTCAGGTAATAAGTACGCACGCTCTGATAAATGATGCCTCTGCGCAGGCAGTTGTGAAAACTAATGTAGTAACTGGTTCAATAAATGATCCTATAAATGGTCCTATAACTAGTCCTATCACTTCTGCATTTACCCATAGAGAAGAAAGTACGGTCTCGGGAACGCAAATAACAAAGTTTTCTGGCGCGGATGATTCGACTATGCCGTTGGATATCGTAGAACCCGTTGCGTTAAGCAATAGGCTGCACCTGCAGGGCGCGCATATTGCCTTACATGTGACAGATTGCCCAAAAACAATGGGGATCGAAGCGGCAAGCAAAGATAGTCTACGAAAATTAGAAGCCGAACTTGCTGATTATCAACAAGATCGGCCCTTGATACAATCCGAAGTTAACGCGTCGGTCATCGCGTCTATTGTTGCCGATTGGACTGGCATACCAGTCGGGCGAATGCTCAAAAATGAAATTGAAGTCGTTCTGGAGTTAAGCCAGAAATTAGCGAAACGTGTCATTGGGCAGCCCTCCGCCATCTCCGTTATTAGCGAGCGATTTCATACCGCGCGGGCCAACATGGGTGACCCGGATAAACCAATAGGGGTCTTCATGTTGGTGGGTCCTTCAGGGGTGGGAAAGACAGAAACAGCGCACGCGATCGCTGAAATATTATATGGCGGTGAACAAAATCTAATCACCATTAATATGAATGAATATCAGGAAGCGCATACGGTATCTTCCCTCAAAGGTGCTCCACCTGGATATGTCGGTTACGGTGAGGGAGGTGTGCTGACTGAAGCAGTTCGGCGCCGGCCATATAGTGTTGTTTTACTTGATGAGGTCGAAAAAGCGCACTCAGACGTCCATGAAGTCTTTTATCAAGTATTCGATAAGGCAGGAATGGAAGATGGTGAAGGCCGTCATGTTGATTTTCGAAACACTGTACTCCTGCTGACCAGCAACATTGGAAGCGATTTGCTCGCAAAATTGTGCGCTGATCCAGCACATATTCCGGATACTCGAACTTTGCAAGCGGCCCTTCAGCCAGAGTTGCTGAAAGCTTTTCCTGCCGCTTTTATCGCACGGGTTTGCGTTGTCCCCTTTCTCCCATTAGTGGGTGAAGCTATTACGCACATCATACAGATTCATTTGGAACGTATTTGTGAGCGGATGCTCCGAAATCACCAAATAACGTTGAACTATAGCGAACGGTTGGTAACATTTATAGCGGCACAGTCTCTGAGTGCTGAGTCAGGTGCACGAATGCCGATCAGCTTTATTGAGCAACGAATATTGCCTGAACTTAGTCGTTACTGGCTGATAGGGCAGGGTAAAGACGCACCCATTAAGCGCATCTGGATAGATGTAGACCAAGACACGTTCGTTTATCGTACAGACTGCAACGCCTGAGTTAGTAAATTTTTTTCTTGAGCTTGCGTAAGTCTTACGTACGTTTGCTGAAAGATTCATATCAATTCAACTGCTGTTTTTTCCATGCGATTTTTGCGCAGGGATTGACGTCGCCAAAAATTTTAGGTGCACCGATTTTCCATCTTTAATTATTCATCTTTTTTACGTAAAAATGGTTGTGCATAAGAAAAGCGCAACCGCTATTTTTAAGTTTTTATTTGCTGCTTGTAGTTAGTAAATTCATTCAGTTCAAGTATTGCGCTGTAAAGAAGCCCGCAGGCTGTTGTCAGTATTCTTATGATTTGTGGCCGTGTACCTTTGAGTAGTATTTTTATAATCAACATTTAGAAAGGCGTTATGTCGATATCCAATAGTTCACAAAAATTTATCGCGCGAAATCGAGCTCCCCGGGTGCAAATCGAGTACGAGGTAGAAATTTATGGCTCCGAAAAGAAGGTTGAGCTGCCATTTGTAATGGGCGTTCTGGCTAATTTATCTGGGAATCCTGTAGACGCGTTGCCGTCAGTAGGTGAGAGAAAGTTTTTCGGTATCGACGTTGATAACTTCGACGAGCGTATGAAGGCGATGCAACCCCGGGTTGCATTATCGGTGCCGAATACGTTAACGGGGGGCGGTCAGCTATTGGTTGATCTCACGTTCGAGAATATCGAGGATTTTTCTCCTGCTGCTATTGCTCTGAAAGTTTCGGCCTTGGCCCAATTGCTCGAAGCGCGTACCCAATTAGCCAATCTGCAAACTTACATGGATGGAAAGTCGGGCGCAGAAAGTTTGATTATCAGTGTTTTGAAAGATCCCGGTTTACTTAAATCATTGGCTAAAGGACCTAAGCCGGAATCCGCCACCACACCGGACGATCCTCCATCTCCAGATTAATTATCCGGGTAGTTCGCGTCCTGGAAAAAATAACGAACCAATTTAAAGAGGAAAATATGGCCGTGCGTGAAACCCAAGGTCCCGCTGCAGAAAATGCTGCAGCGGCGCAGTCTGACTTCAGTACTTTACTGTCCAGGGAATTTAAACCGAAAACCGATCAAGCGCGCGAGGCAGTGGAAAGTGCTGTCCAGACGCTAGCCGAACAAGCGTTGGCTAATGCCATCACGATAAGTGACGATGCCTATAAGAACATCCAGGCGATCATCGCTGAAATTGATGAAAAACTTTCACAGCAGATCAACCTGATTTTGCATCACGCTGAATTTCAGCAAGTTGAAAGTGCGTGGCGCGGGTTGCATCATTTGGTCACCAATACAGAGACTGATGAAAATCTTAAAATTCGATTTATGGATATTTCTAAGGATGAATTGCGGCGCACCATGAAGCGTTACAAAGGCGTGGCGTGGGATCAAAGTCCATTTTTTAAACAAATTTACGAGGAGGAATATGGCCAACTAGGCGGAGAGCCCTACGGATGTCTGGTTGCTGATTATTACTTCGATCATACGCCGCCGGATGTGGACTTGTTGGCTTCCATTGCTAAGGTCGCCGCAGCGTCGCATTCGCCCTTCATTACAGGGGCATCACCAGCGGTGTTGCAAATGGACTCGTGGCAAGAGCTGGCAAATCCTCGTGACCTGACTAAAATATTTACCCAAAACCTGGAATATGCTTCTTGGAATGCGCTGCGTAATTCTGAGGATGCGCGTTATATCGGTATGACTATGCCGCGATTTTTGGCTCGCTTACCATATGGAAGCAGCACCAATCCCGTCGACGAGTTCGATTTTGAAGAAACGACCGACGGGGCCGATCATCGCAATTATGTCTGGGCGAACGCGGCTTATGCGATGGCGGTAAACATTAATCGCTCTTTTAAACGCTATGGCTGGTGTACTTTGATCCGGGGTGTTGAAAGCGGCGGCGTGGTCGAAAATCTTCCCTGCCACACTTTTCCTACCGATGACGGTGGGGTTGACATTAAATGTCCTACCGAGATCGCGATTTCTGACCGCCGTGAAGCTGAGCTGGCTAAAAACGGTTTTATACCCCTGATTCATCGTAAGAACACGGATTATGCCGCATTCATAGGCGCGCAATCTCTGCAAAAGCCAGCTGAATATCATGATTCTGATGCCACAGCCAACGCAAATTTGTCGGCGCGCTTGCCGTATCTGTTTGCATGCTCTCGGTTTGCTCACTACCTGAAATGTATTGTTAGAGACAAAATTGGCTCGTTCAAAGAGCGAGAAGAAATGCAGCAATGGTTGAACGGCTGGGTAATGAATTACGTCGATGCAGATCCGGCAAATTCCTCTCAGGAAACGAAAGCACGTCGTCCATTGGCTGCTGCCGAAGTAGTGGTCGAGGACGTCGAGGGCAATCCGGGTTACTACCAGGCTAAGTTTTTCTTGCGCCCGCACTTTCAACTGGAAGGTCTGACCGTGTCATTGCGACTCGTTGCGAAACTACCTTTAGTCAAGGAGGCAGCATAGCTAAAGGTATGACTAGGTATGACTACCGCAGCGACGGAAAGAACCCTCAGTGCAGTTGTCGCGGATTGATGCTTGAAGCTGCCCGGCGTTGCTGCCTTGGTCAACGCGTTTACTAGCCAAAAAATGGAAGTTTGGAATATTGAGGGAATTTCACTTGCGCGGCTGAGTTGGGGCTTCATTGACATTGATAAAAATGGCAATGAGGTCGCCAGTTAGTTTAGCGCCTCCTCCGTTTTAAGCGCTGTAGCAGATCGTAATTAACAAAGTCATCATTTTTACCAACGAAATAGGAGTTTCACTAATGGCACAAGATATGTTTTTAAAGATTAATGGTATCGATGGAGAGTCCAGCGATAAAACACACAAGGCTGAAATCGAATTATTAAGTTGGTCGTGGAGTGTTTCGCAACAATCGAATATGCATGCAGGTTCTGGCGGGGGTGCAGGAAAGGCCACGGTTGATGATTTGGAGTTTCAACATTTCATTGATCGCGCCAGTCCTAATCTTATCCAATATTGCCTGAGCGGTAAGCACATTGATGAAGCAGTATTAGTTGTTCGTAAAGCAGGGGGCGATCCTTTGGAGTATTTAAAACTCACTATGAATGACGTACTGGTTACGCACGTTGCGCCTTCTGGCGTTAGCGATGATGAGGCGCGACCAAAGGAAGACGTCCGTTTGGCATTCTCAAGATTCAAGCACGAATATGTTGTGCAGAACGCCCAAGGTGGTAGTGGCGGAGCGATTACTGCAACCTTTGATATCAAAAAGAATGTCGCTTAATTGATTCCTTCTCGTGCAGTCCTTTGGGCCGTGTGTGTCGACTGATTTTTTCGGCCAAAAAGCGCCGTTGGGCAGATGGCTTGGATTATTCCAAGCAATTTGTCTATCGGTATTTCGTCTCTCACCTTAAATTCATTACAGATGTATTTAGATTTACTTGCTAAACACCGTTATCAGTTTGTCCGCTTAAGAGCACTCGGCGTGCTCTTATTAATTCTGTCCCAAGCAGCCTGCGGTACCGGTCCAGTGGTAAAGGAACAAATTAAAATCGATTTGGAAATCGAAGCCAGCAAGGATGTTAATACGACCGACCGAGGGCTGGCCGCTCCCATTATGGTCCGGGTATACGAACTAAAATCCGGGACCACTTTCGAGGCCGCTGATTTTTTCTCTTTACAGCGAGACGGGAAAAGCCTCTTAGCGGCGGATTTGCTAGCGACCGATGAGTTTATTTTACGGCCTGACAGCAACCAGCTAATCAAGCGTAAAGCACATCCGGAAACTACGACGATAGGCGTAATAGCCGGGTTTCGCGAACTGGGAAAATCGGTATGGCGTGCGACCTATCGGCTTGAGCCAGCACCGGAGGCGCGCTGGTATCGTGCTGCCATCCCCGCTAACAAGGCGAAACTCAAAATAGATATTCATCAGCAAGCCATTTCGATCACAAAACTGGACTAAAAAATGAGTTGGTACAACAAAGTAGTGTGGAGCGAGGGACTGTTTTTACGCCCGCAACTGTTTCAGCAACAAGAGCGCTATTTCGAACATTTTGCGCACAAGCGTGCAGTCTCGCTAAGTCCATTTTTTTGGGGATTTCACCTTTATGACATTGATCGTGAGAGCTTGTTATACGGAAAGCTTGTTTTAAAAGCAGGGTCTGGCGTGTTCCCTGATGGCACCCCATTTGACGTGCCAGCATGCTCTCCGCCGCCCCAGCCACTGACGATCGTGCCTGAACATCAAAATCAAATGATATATCTGGCTGTGCCGTTGCTACTGCCAAACGCAGAGGAAACGACCTTCGATGATCAGGCCGATTCGCTAGCGCGATATCTTGCCTTCGACGATGAGTTGCGCGACAGTAATGCTATTGGACAAGGCCCTAAGCCGGTGCAGCTAGCACATTTGCGATTGCGTCTTCTGCCGGAAAACGAGCTAACACAATCATGGATTGGCATCGCATTAACGCGCATTAAGTCGTTACGACCAGATGGCGCTGTTACGTTACATGATAATGACCATATTCCGCCTGTGACGGGCTACGGTGCGAATAACCTACTCAGAGAATGGGTGCTGCAATTGCATGGATTAGCCCGATTGCGCGCCGACGCGCTGGCGGCCCGGCTATGTGGGAGCGATGGCCGGGCCAGTGCCGGCGCTGAGGTCGCAGACTACCTGCTGCTCCAAGCCTTGAACCGTTACGAGCCATTGCTTGAGCACATGCGACAGATTGGTGAGATTGCACCGGTCGAACTATACCGGCAGTTTATCATGTGGGCGGGTGAATTATCGACCTTCGTCAGGCCGCAGACGCGTCGACCGGTTTCCGCTCCTGCCTATGATCATATGCACCTGTACGACAGCATTAAGCCGCTGGTGGATGATATTCATTATCTACTAAATCAAGTTTTGATTCGCAGTGCAGAGTCGATTCCTTTGATAGAGCAAGCGCATGGAATTCGCAGTGCCTCAATGCTGCCTGCGGAGTTGAATGGCTACGCTAGTCTGGTATTGGCAGTAAGTGCGCAAATGCCTGCCGAAACGTTGAAACTGCAGTTTTCGGCGCAAACTAAAATTAGTCCCCCACAACGGTTGCCAGAGCTAATTCGTTCGCATTTGCCCGGGTTGGCGCTCAACCCGCTACCGGTCCCGCCACGACAAATCCCCTTTAACGCAGGATATGTTTATTTCGAACTGGCGCGTACGGGTCCATTTTGGGAGCAGATCGCAAAACATGGCGGACTTGCAATGCATATTGCGGGACATTTTCCCGAACTCCAGATAGAGCTCTGGGGGGTGCGAAATAAATGACCAAATCAGAACAAAATGATAGCGCTCAACCTGGCGCTAACGATGCAGATATAGGCATTAAAAATGCAACTTGGGCCGTTCCTTCTACAAGCGTTTTAAGCCCGGTTTTATCTGAAGCTGAGGAGTCACCTAAAAAGCAAAAAAATATCGCCAATCAAACCCTTGAAGCATTTGATCGAACGACAAATTTGCAGAGCCGGTTAGTCAATATCATGGCTGCGGGGAATCCTCTTCTGGAAGCCGCGCGACCTTTATTGCGCACACTCGCGGACATGCCCGACACGCTTTCCGAGGGGGGGAACTTAGAATCTTTTTATACAATATTGGCCGATGAGGTCACCGACTTTCAGACCTTATGCGACAAGGCAAATTTGCCCTGGAAGCAGATGGCGGCGGTACGTTATTGCCTTTGTACTGCCCTTGATGAAAGCGTTAATCGCACGCATTGGGCGGGCGGAGAATGGGCACAGAAAAGTTTGCTGATTACTTTTGAAGGGGAGAGCGACGGCGGGGAGAAATTTTTTCTACTCGTGGGACGCATGGTTAATGATCCTCAAGAATATCGCAACGTGCTGGAGGTTTTGTTCCGTATTTTGGGCCTCGGTTTCGAAGGTCGTTATAGTGTTCTGGAGGATGGCCGACGGCATCTTAGTCAGATACGTCAGCGCTTGCTGACGTATCTGAACGGCGCACGGGATCAGGTTAAACCAGCATTATCGCCGCACTGTACAGGTGAACCGGCCGGCCGTATGCGCTTATTACGTAGCATTCCGATATGGACCTCCTCATCGGTATTGGCGTTGACTTTGTTCAGCTTGTTCTCAGTTTATAAATACCGTCTCCTTGAGATCAGTGGCGAGATTGAAACGAATATTGTTGCTGTCGCAAAAAAATCGGAGCCAAAAGTGTTGTCGATATTCGCTTTGCCTACACTCAGAAAGGCCCACCCCTTGCGTCTGTCCGTGTCGTTAAAGGACGAGATCGACCGCGGTCTGCTAACAGTTACCGAAGACGCTGAGCGTAGTGTTCTCACTTTTAAAGGGGACGTGATGTTTAAAAAAGCGCAAAGTCAGATGCAGCAAGAAATTGGACTTTCTCTGGAAAAAGTTGCCATTGAAATTGCTAGAGTTAATGGCGCGGTAACAATCGTCGGTCATACCGATAGCCAGCGAATACATACTTCGGAATTTCCTGATAACGGGGTGCTATCCGAGAAACGCGCGGCGCTCATAGCTGAATATTTACGCGGACATGGAGTTGCTGCTAGCCGAATTAATGCCATTGGACGAGGTGCAGAAGAGCCGATTGCCAGCAACAGCACAGTAGCAGGACGTGCGCGCAACCGCCGCGTAGATATCATTGTCAAGCAGTAACAGGAACTCCCATGTCTTATCTTAAACGAATATTTGGTTTTATTTTTTCCTCTCATACACTTGCGCTTATTGCGTTAGGGCTAATGGCCATGGTGGTCTGGTTCCTTGGACCATTGCTTGGTTTTGACGGTCTCTACCCTATGGCAGGAGTGGCTTCTCGGGTAGGTTTAATCGTTGTATTACTATCCGCTTTGTTATGCTGGTCATTGAAACTTTCGGCCAGCATTGTTGGCGTTGTCGCCTTGTGTCTATTGATCTGGCATGCCGGGCCATTACTATCTATTGGACTTGTAAAGCCTCTGGCAACGGTATGGCTTCGCATAATCGTCATTGGTTCTATTGCGATATGTTATGGTGCCTATTGGTTATATCGCTTGGTGCAGGCGATGCGACTGGACGAGAATCTGTTGCGGAAAGTTTTCCATCCCGTACAAAGTAAACCTGCCACCATTGCCCGCGATGAAATCCGCGCTGTTGGTTCAGTAGTGACCAAGGCAACGCAACAATTACGGAAGATGCGTGGTATCGGTGGATTAAGTCGTTTGTTCGAAGGAAAACGCTATCTGTACGAGTTGCCCTGGTACATGGTGATTGGTGCCCCCGGAACAGGAAAAACCACTGCCATCCACAACTCCGGACTGGAGTTTCCCGTAGCAGAACAAGCGGTCGCACAAGGGTGGGACGGACGAAGCCAAACGCTTAACTGTGACTGGTGGTTCACTAACGACGCAGTGCTTATTGACACTGCCGGTCGTTACGTAGAACAAAGCGGCCCCAAAGATAAAGGCGCGAGTGATGTGAACGGTGCGGAATGGATGGGTTTTCTCGGTCAGCTACTTAAATACCGTCCGCGTGCCCCGATCAATGGTGCATTATTAGTAATTAGCGCGAAAGACCTGATTTCCAAAAGGCCCGACCAACGCCTTGCCCTGGCTTTAGCGATGCGAAGCAGACTAACGGAATTACGAAGTCAACTGGGTATTCGCTTTCCGGTATATGTGATGGTTACCAAGATGGACATATTACCTGGATTTTCAGAATATTTTCATTCTATGACCGCCGAATGGCGAGCTCAAATTTGGGGTTTTACGCTGCCCTATCGTAAGGACAGCGAAGCAGCTAAAAGCAAGGATTTACATGCAAGGTGTGAGCTGGAGCTGCAACTTTTGGAACAGCGCCTGAATGCTGGTATCGATACCCGTCTTCAGGAAGAGTATGACCTGGGACAGCGCAAAAAGCTGTATTGCTTGCCGGAAGAATTTCGAAGTCTGTCAGTTTTACTCAAACCAATGCTCGAGCAGATATTCATGGATTCCCGCTACGATAATACCCAACTTGGAAGCACGTTGCGAGGTGTTTATTTCACCAGCGCAGCGCAGCTAGAGCAGAAAATTGCTGCAGATAAGGATACTTTATTCCAACGTTTTCAACGAGGTTTGAAGGGGACCGCTATGCCTGATGAAGATAGTCCGGTGGGCAGCCCCAACTTAAGCAGTACGCCTGATAGCATTAATCGTCGCAGTTTTTTTCTTGAGAATTTATTCCGACACGTTGTTATTCCTGAGGCACATCTGGTCAGGCCTAATTTGCGCTGGGAGGCGCGATTTCGCCTAATGCGCGTGGTTGGACATCTGCTTGCCATCACGTTGTTTGTATGGCTGGGAAGCGCACTAGTGAAAAGTTTCGGCAATAATCATCATTACCTTCAGGCGATTAAAAGTAAGGCGGATAACCTTGAAAGTCTGGTAGAAACGTATCGCAAAGCACCAACTAATTCTGCAATATCAACCGTTTTGGGTGCGGCGCGCGATGTAGCAAATTACAAAAATCTTGATCTGGATAATCCGGGCGGCGCTTATCGTTATGGGCTGTTTGCTGCACCGGTCATTGTGAGTGGCGGAAATGAGACCTATGCCCAGTTACGCCAGCAATTATTGCTTCCCCAAATTGTCAAGCGGATTGAAGTGGCGTTGAATGCGAATATTAAGGCGAAAAAGCCAGAGGCCATATATGACACATTGATGGTTTATCTTATGTTATTCGATAAAGAAAAATTTAACGAAGAGTCAATCAGAAGGTGGGTTTTACATGATTGGGAACGTTATGATAGTGCCGATGCACTCGGCGGATCAAATGTGATGGTGCCGCATTTGGAGGCATTTTTGGCAGAAAGGCAGCAAGTGCCGTCATCGCTCAAAAATGAAAGTTTGATCGACGCTGCACGGGCTTTTCTGGATGGTAACCCCGTTATCAGTCGCCTTTATAAGCGCGCCACCACAGCGATGGAAAAAGATGCTCCTGATAATTTCACTCTATTGCAAGCTATCGGCCCACAGCCTACAGTTATCCTGACGCTTAAAAGCAATTCTTCTCTTGAGCGTGGGATACCTGGCCTATATACCTATCAAGGATATCACGATGTTTTTAATGAGCGCCTGCCAGATCTGGTCGGGCAGGCGCTTATCGAAGATAACTGGGTAATGGGGCGGCGCAATATCGCTAAGCAAGCCTTTCGGATTTCATCGGCCGGTGGCCCAGGTAGAAATGATCGCATAATTAACGATATCCGTCGCCAATATTTGACGGATTATGGGGACTATTGGCACACGTTTCTTGATGACATTCGTACTCTTTCGAGCAGTCTGGAAATTGACGAGGGCGCATTAGCGCTTGATGTTCAGGCTTTGCGCATTCTGGCGGCGCCGGATTCTCCCTTGGTGCGTCTTGCACGCGTTGCTGTACGTGAAACCTCTTTGTCTGAAATAGCATTGTCCGACCATGATTCAATAACCAGTAGGGCCATGTCAGCTTTAGGCAAGGCCTCTGGGAGTGCAAGGGCTGTCGGCAGCGCGGCTAATGGACATATCGCGAGTGCGGACGTGAAACTGGAAAAAATATTAGTAGATAACCGCTTTTCTGCCTTGCGCGAAGTGGTCACGGGCCAGGCCGATACAGGTAGCGGACCGCTGCTGGGGGCAACGGCAGGTACAAATAAAGCCTTGCAGCTCGATGCCGTTATGGGCTTGCTTAACGACCAGTACACATTGCTGGTTATAGCCGACAATGCACTAACTAAAAATGTCGTACCCCAAGTCTCGGATATCGGCACTAAATTGGAAGCGGAATCAGAGCGCTTGCCGGCACCGTTTCGTGCCGTATTATCAGGTATCGCGGGACACGCTACTGAAAAGGTCGGGCGGGGTATTAAACGGTTGCAGATTGAAGAATTGAAGGCGGCTGTGGCGCTATTGTCGACGCAGATAGAAACCAGCGTCAGTCAGGCTTGCCGTGTTGCGATCGAAGGCAAGTACCCGTTTTCGGCGAGCAGTCTAGAAGTCGATATTGATGACTTCAGTCGTATTTTTGCCAACGGAGGACTGATTGATGAGTTCTTCCAAAAAAATCTCGCCCCGTTGGTAGACACTAGCATCAAGCCTTGGCGTTATAAAGTCATTAATGCTGCGATGCCGACCGTGCCGGGTCCGGACCTGATACCTTTTCAGCGCGCTGCTGCGATTCGCGAGGTATTCTTTCGGGAGCCTGGTGGAAAGCGCCTGTCCTGGAAAATGGACGTGAAAGTGGCTTCTTTGGATCCGCAGATCACGCAGCTTTTGATGGATTTCGACGGGCAGGCATCGGTGTATTCTCATGGTCCGATAGTGCCATTTAGAATAACCTGGCCGGGGCCCCGCGGTGGTGCTACCGCGGAAATTACGGCTAATCCGCGTGTAAGTCCGGAAACATCGTCCGTCGTAACTAATGGGCCATGGGCGTTATTTCGCTTGCTGGGACGCGGTCATATCATTGACACAGCATCGTCCAATCGATTGTCAGTTGAATTCAAATTTGATGGTCGTCGGACGGTACTGGACTTGCAGAGTGGCAGTTTGCCCAATCCCCTGACAGGCGGATTGTTAAAGAATTTTTATTGTCCTAAAGGTGTTGTATGAAGGCTCATTTATTTACAAAGGCGAACGTAGAGCCATTTGCAGCTTGGGGGAAATTACCAACGGCGGACGATTTTGTTTGTACTCGCGTTACACCTGAACATATAAAGGATTGGGGGTGTTGGTTTGCCATGCATCCGCTGCCTGCATTTGGCAAGCCTGATGCGACCAGGCGCATGCCAAGTGCAGGCCCGATTTTGGCCCAAGAATTCGATCGCGCGGTAACCATGGAAGAGATAAAGGTGACAGACGCTACATGTGCGACAGACGCACAAGACACAGCAGACGCACAAGACACAACGGACGCACTAGACGCAATTACAGTGCCGCGTGTCCACGCGGTAGGTGTCCATCACTTACCATGGAGTTTTGTACTGCCGCCTGGCGCCTTGCCATTTTCCGGTGACTTTTTCGTGGTGGGAGTGATGACGAATTCTTGCAATAAAATGGGTCATAGTCATCCTTTCGTCATCTTTCGCACTGTATCGGAAAAATGGATTATGCAACATTTGGGTGATTCCAGAAATAGTCTGTTTTGGCTGGCCCGGTTATCGGCAAGATACGCGCGGCCAATGAAGGATACTAATGGCGTTGTGAGCGGCGCAGTGGCCCGGGGCCAGAGCGATTTAGACGCTGGTAGCTGCATCGAATTCACATGTGTTAGTGTGGATCGGTCAATTGACGACCATTCCAGCGGATCGAATCGGTTACCGGGAGGCGCCCCAAATTTTGCATTAAAGGATCCTTTACAATCCCCGCAATTCGCATCGCGATTCTCTCCATTTTTTTCTTCGGTGTTACATTTTCCCTTGCGCTTGCCATGGCGTTTTTCGTTAGCGCTGTCTTTTGAAGCACGCAAGAATTCAAAACTACCGGCACCCGAAAGCCCTACATTGAATGCGGAAAAAATTCCTTTATCAACCCCACCGCTAAGCTTGGACGTTCTTTTGGCACGACTTGCCTCAACTATTAACCGACCCTGTTGGACTACCCGAATGGGCATGGAGAAAAACAAGGAAGACCCCAAAATCAGCAAGTTATTGCAGGCCATTCTAGATGGAATGGATGTTTTTGATAACTCAGGTTTGTCACGAAATTACGATCCCGCAGCCGCGTTGCAGGGTGTCGTCAATGCACCCTGGATCAACTGGCCGCTTTGTGCCACGCAGAACGGAACTGCATGGTTCTGGCAGCAGGATCAACAAGGACGGTACGTAGGCCAGAATAGAATTGACCTAGAGACGCATGCGGCAATAAAAAAATCCGGTAAACCAATATAGTGATTTACCGGATCCTTTGTTATTGCTGTCTGACGCTATTTGCCTAGCGGTAATCCTTACATCAGCCAGTATTTCGCAAACCCGCCGCGATCCCGTTGATACTTAAGTGTATCCCCCGTTTGACCCGCTCCTCGGTGGTTTTCCCCGCTGCGGTGACACTGCGGTGGCGTTTAATCAGTTCGACCTGCAAATGGTTCAGCGGATCCAGATAGGCGAAGCGGTTTTTTATCGAACGTCCTAACAGAGGATTATTTGCCAGGCGTTCCTTTGTACCGGTGATTGATGACAGCAAGTTACTGGTTAGTTCGTGTTCTTGCGCAATTCGTTTAAAAATACTATTACGCAATTTTCGGTCAGTTACCAGCGCAGCATAACGTGAGGCAACCGCAAGGTCAGTTTTTGATAACACCATGTCCATATTCGACAGTAAGGTCGCAAAGAATGGCCATTCCTTATACATGGTTCGCAGCAAGCTGATTTTTTGCGCTTTGGTCTTCGTATCCGATTCAATGAGCCATTCTGATAGCGCACTTCCAAAACCGTACCAACCCGGGAGCAGTAACCGGCATTGGCCCCATGAAAAGCCCCACGGAATTGCACGCAAATCTTCGATCCGGCGTGTTGACTTGCGCGATGCTGGCCGGGAACCAATATTCAACTCAGCGATTTCTGCAATCGGGGTGGCTTCAAAGAAGTAATCGGTAAAGCCTGGCGTTTCGTATACCAAATTGCGGTAGGCCTGGTAAGCGCGTTCAGACAGGCCGTCCATCAGTTGCTCAAATTCGCTGAGCTTTTTAGCCTCTTTGCCGATTGCTGTGTTGGGCATCAGACTGGCTTCCAATGTCGCTGCAACCAGGGTTTCCAAATTACGGCGTCCGATCTCAGGATTTGAGAATTTGGACGCAATAATTTCGCCTTGTTCTGTTAGCCGAATCTGGCCGTTAACGGTGCCCGGTGGTTGCGCAAGAATCGCCTCATAACTCGGACCGCCGCCGCGACCGACTGTGCCGCCCCGTCCGTGGAACAAACGTAGTTTGACGCCGGCGGTATTAAACACCCGGACCAGTTCTATCTCAGCTTTGTAAAGCTCCCAGTTAGAGGTTAGAAACCCGCCGTCTTTGTTAGAGTCAGAATATCCGAGCATGACTTCTTGCAAGCGGCCCTGTTCTACGATCAGACGCGCCACAGGCGGCAATGCCATCCACTGCTGCATGATTTCAGCGGCGGCACGCAGGTCAGGAATGGTTTCAAACAGTGGAATCACCATCAACTCCAGTTCGCTGTTGGTGACCGCCTTGACTTTGCTACCGTCGTCATCAAGTTGTGCACGTAACAAACCGGTTTCCTGTTGCAGCATCATCACTTCTAGCAAGTCGGATACGGTCTCCGTGTGCGAGATGATGTAATTCCGAATTGCGCGTGAACCGTAACGTTGGCGAATTTCGCGTGCCATGCGGAGGATACTGAGTTCTGAGGTGGTCTCGTCAGAGTAGTCAACATATTGCGAAAACAATGGTCGCGGATTACGCAGTTCAGTTAAGAGAAGCGCGATTTTTTTATCTTCGCTCAGTTTGTTGTAGTTCGGCTCTACGTTAGAACGGGAAAATAATTCCGTCAACACGCGCTCATGGACATCGGAACTTTGACGCATATCGAGCGATGCAAGGTGGAAGCCAAAGATCTGGCTTGCGCGCTTGAGCGTCGAGAGACGCGGCTTAACGAGTGCACCACCATGATTGGCAATGAGCGAATCTTCGATGATTTGGAGCTCTTGCGTAAATTCTGCAGCCGTGACGTAATGTGCGGCAGGACCGACTTCATTACGCAGGATGTTGGTTGCGCCAAGATCGCGGGCAGTGGCAGCCAGTCGCGCATAAATGCCGATAAGGACGCGGCGGTAAGGCTCGTCTGAGCGATGGTCGGAGAGATCCGGAGAATCGGCGGCAAGCGCCTCCAGCTCTGGATTAACGCTTACCATGAGCGTTGATACCGAAAGTTCTGCGCCCAGCGCGTGGACTTCATCCAGATAGAAGTCCAGTATGGTGGTCGATTGCCGTTGCAGTGCATGCTGCATTGTGCCTGCGTTAACGTTGGGATTGCCATCGCGATCCCCGCCTATCCAGCTTCCCATTTGTACGAAAGGGGATAATGGCGCAACGCTGCCGGTCTGGCGGGCACGTGTCGGAAACTGGATGGCGATTTCTGATTCAATATCGTCGTATAGCGCTGGCAATTCGCGCAAAAAGGTGATGCGATGATACGACAGCGCATTTTCGATCTCGTCCGCAACCGTCAATTTTGTATAGCGCAGCATGCGGGTTTGCCATAATGTCGCGATGCGGCCACGTAATAATTCGGTATTGTCGCGCAGCTCTTTTTGGGTATGCGGCTGATCGCGCTCGGCCAATAAACGGGCAATTTCTCGCTCGGCATCCAAAATACTTTTACGTTGAACTTCGGTAGGGTGGGCAGTCAGTACAGGTGAAATGAGTGCATCTTTGAGAAAGTGGCGTACCGTCGCGCCCGAGACGCCGGCATCATCCAGTTTGGTGAGCGCGTAGGCTACGCTACCCGGCTGCGCAGCCGATCCCGCGAGCAGGTCCGCACGACGACGACGATTGTGATGCTGGTCTTCGGCGATATTGGCAAGGTGCGAGAAATATGAAAAGGCACGCACGACTGAGTTAGTCTGGTCGCGGGTTAATTTTTTCAGTAATTTGTCGAGCTCGGCTCCAGCTTGCTGGTCCGACTCACGGCGAAAACGCACTGCGGTCTGGCGGATAGTTTCGACTACGTCGAAGACTGCATCGCCTTCCTGATCACGTAAGACGTCGCCTAGCAGGCGCCCGAGCAGGCGAATGTCTTCTTTTAATGGTGCGTCTTTATTAGGAACAGAACTCTTTGCGCGAACGGGAGACGCGGATGGTGTTAGTTGTTTTGCCATGGTGGACGGGCTGTCTGCTTTTCTGAATGAAATATAGATAGAAATTGGCCGACGATAACTTGTCGGCCCGATTACAACCAAAGGCCTGAACACTAACTCAAAAAATGATTGAATCGCGATTCAAACGACGATACTGCGGCGCTAAAAAACATTTGCCGACCTTTTTTAGGCCTCTTTAACACTGACATGATCGCAGTTAATCGACCGCTTAAGGGCAAAATCATGCTATTGATTACGTTTGCCTAGAATGCTAACCGGGCAGCATGCTAGAATTTAACCTAACAACGCGCGCCCGGCTGAGCAATAAAGTTAATTTTCCGGACGTTGCGGAAGTAAGTGAATTCGTGCGCTATGATAAAACGTGAAAGAAATCGTGTTGAAAATATCTCTCCCCTCCAAGTTAGTAATTGCATCGCGCGAAAGCCGTCTGGCCATGTGGCAGGCCGAACACGTCCGTGACAGATTAGCTGAATTATATCCTCAGTGCGTCATTGAAATTCTCGGAATGACAACACGCGGAGACCAGATTCTTGACCGTACCTTGTCCAAGGTAGGCGGCAAGGGCCTGTTCGTTAAAGAATTAGAAGTAGCGATGGAGGAGGGGCGTGCTGACTTGGCGGTGCATTCCCTCAAGGATATGCCGATGGAGTTGCCAGCAGGCTTCACGCTCGCTGCCGTGTTGGAGCGGGAAGATCCGCGTGATGCCTTTGTCTCCAATGACTACGCTTCGATTGAGGCGCTACCGCCGGGCGCGATCGTGGGCACCAGCAGTTTGCGTCGTCAGGCCTTAATTGCAGCCCGCTTCCCGCATTTGATCATTAAGCCTTTGCGCGGTAATCTAGATACCCGGCTGGGCAAGCTCGATAACGGCGAGTATGCGGCGATTATCCTCGCGGCAGCAGGTTTGAAGCGGCTAGGTATGGCCGCACGAATCAAAGTAGTAATCGAACCCGAGCACAGTCTGCCTGCGCCGGGGCAGGGGGCCATGGCGATCGAAATTTGCGAAGGTCGCGTGGATCTGCTTGCAGCGCTGGCTCCGTTAAATCATTTATCAACTGCGCAGGCGGTGACGGCCGAACGTACGTTGTCACGGGCTTTTGGTGGCAGTTGTCAGGTTCCACTGGCGGCATTTGCTACTATCGAAGGTGGCAATATGCGCTTGCGCGCGATGATCGGCACTCCGGACGGACTGCGCACTGCGACCGCAGATATTACCGGTGCTGCGAACGCTCCGGAAGCGCTGGGTCAGAAAATTGCGGCAGCACTGGCACAACAGGGTGCGGCTGCGATCCTGGCAGCGTGCAAAGAGGATTTGGCAGAGGGCACCTAAAACAGACGAGGCGCTTCAGGCAGCTAAGGTATTTGCCTTACTTAAAAGGGACGATGCTTAAAAGGGACGATGCGCTCCGGCGGTCGGCGTTGCAGGTTGACGGAGGCTAGAACGTCGGGCAGGTTAGGTGGCGCGATGACATGTATTTGGGCCTTGCTAAGAGCTTGGATAAGTTTGATTAAGGACGACTCAGAAGTGCGAAACAAGCCCAAATAAAAGCGCAAAACCGAAGCACAAATCAGGAGAAGGCGACATGAACAAGCTGCGACCGATCATCATCACCCGGCCGCTGGCGCAAGCAGCGGTGCTGGCGGAAAAAGTTTCCGCTCGCGGGGGCGAGCCAGTTATTTTTCCCTTGCTGGATATTTTGCCACTTGCCGATACCGCTGAGTTGCAAGCAACGCTGGCGCAATTGAACCGGTTTGCCTTAGTAACCTTTGTAAGTCCGAACGCGATTGATGCGGCGTTCCACTATATTACGCAATGGCCATCCGCGGTTGCGATCGGGATTGTCGGTGAAGGAAGCCGTGTAGCACTTCAGCGACACGGTGTGTCATCTGACAATGCGACGATTTTTAGTCCCCCCGATGCAGCAAAAACGGATTCAGAGGGATTGTTACAGGCGCTCGATTTACCTGCCTTATCCGGCCGGCGGGTACTGATTGTCCGTGGTGAAAGCGGGCGCGAACTGTTGGCCGACAGTTTGCGCGACGCCGGGGTGGACGTGTGGTCGTTGGCCGCCTATCGACGCTTGCCACCGACCTTAACGCCAGCTGTGGCTGCCCGTTTGCAAGAACTGATGAATTCTCAAAATGACTGGATCATTACCAGTTCGGAAGCCTTGAAAATATTAATACAGATGGTACAGGCGTTGGATAACACAGCCGGAAACGGTACGGGTGTTGTAAAAATCCAACAGAAAAATTTACTCGTTCCTCACGCCCGCATTGCCGATACTGCACACGCACTTGGATTTACTGCAGTTACATTAACAGGCTCAGGGGACGAACGACTACTCGACGCGTTACAATTCCAGCTATGAATGAACCGCAATCAACCCCCGCCTCGCACCAGTCCTCTGGTCCCACTGCTAACCTGCCGCCGCCAATTACTCCGGTACTGCAGCCATACGCTATGAATAACGGCAAAGGTGCCGGTAACCAGTTACGCATGGTTTATGTATTGTTGTTAATACTCGCAGTCTTATTAAGCGTATTTTGGTGGAGTTCTCACAATGAGAACGTCAAGTTACGCAGCGAAATTGCGCATCGCCTGCAACAAGGGGACACCAGCAATAGTGATACCAGATCAGCGGTGAAATCGGTTCAGGATGGTACCAAAGAGTTGCAAGCCAAGGTAGCCGTACTTGAGAACAAACAAGTCGAAGCCCAAAGTCAGCAGTTGGCTTTGGAGCAGTTATATCAGGATTTATCTAAAAACGGTGACGATTGGGCGCTCTCGGAAGTCGAAGATGTCTTGTCTACCGCCAGCCAGCAGTTGCAGCTAGCCGGTAATGTACCGGGTGCACTGATTGCCCTTGAAAATGCGGATAAAAACCTGGCACGCTCGGACAAACCACAGTTTCTCGTCATTCGCAGCGCTATTGCGCACGATATAGACAGACTGAAGGCGCTCCCGACACTTGATACAACCGGTATCGCGGTGCGTCTCGATAGCTTGATCAGTCAAATAGATGATCTTCCGCTACTGTCTGACGTCCAGTCACAAGCGGCGGCTAGTCAGGCGGCCAGCCAGCCGGCTATTGCGCCAGTCACCGCGTCGACCAAGACAGCCAAAGAGACTAACAGTAATTTGAATGCCAAAAGCGCGTCCAGTCAAGTTGTTGCGGTTAATGATCAGACCCCAAGCGACTGGACTGTCGCAATAAAAAACCTTTGGAAAAGTTGGACTACAGAAATGTGGACTGAGGTCAGCCAGTTGATACGGATACGTACTATTAACTCCCCCGATGCGTTTTTACTGTCGCCGACGCAGGCCTATTACGCCCGTGAAAATCTCAAATTGCGCTTGTTGAATGCGCGTCTGGGTCTATTGTCGCGAAATGAATCGGCTTTTCGCAGTGATTTGATCGCGGCACAGGACACCATTACCAAGTATTTTGACACCCGCGCCAAACAGACACAGACCGCACAAGCGCTATTGAAGCAAATACAAGGTAACAATCTGTCCATCAGTATGCCTGCACTGGACAGTCTGGCTGCAATCCGTACCTACAAAAACAAGCGATAGGTTTATGCGATTTTTTCTTTGGATTATTTCCCTGTTAGCCACCGCCATCGGTCTGGCGGTGTTAGCGCGCTACAACGTTGGTAATGTCACGTTGTTTTATCTATCCGAGCGGATTGATCTGTCGTTGAATTTTGTATTGCTATTATTAGCCCTGCTTTTCCTCGCGTTCTATATATTGGTCCGGGCCATCCGGACGACCCAAAAACTGCCTGGAAGAGTTATCTCCTATCGACGTCAAAAGCGTGAAGAACGTTCCAATAAGGCGTTACGGGAATCACTGAAATCGCTGTTTGAGGGACGTTTCGGCCAGGCAGAAAAGTCCGCGACCCGTGCGGCGGAGCTTAACGATAACCTCGGCGTAGCAGCCCTGATCGCCGCCCGTGCCGCGCATCGGATGGGGCAATTTGATCGACGCGACATCTGGCTCTCCAGCATTGAAGACAAAGAAGCGATGAAGACCGCGCGCCTGATGACGACGCTCAATTTGTTGGTGGACGAACATAAACCACAAGCGGCGCTGGTCACGGTAAACGAGCTGAACGCCAGTGGCATACGTCACATTCAAGCGTTGCGTCTGGCATTGAAAGCCCATCAGCAAGCCAAGAATTGGTCTGAAGTCCTGCGCCTGGTAAAGACGCTGGATAAGCACGACGCACTTAATCCGATACTTTCAGGCCGTCTACGCGAGATGGCCTATGAAAGTTTGTTAGCGGACGCATCCCATGACGCCGAGTCTTTACAGCGGCTATGGCAAACGATTCCTGCAGAGGATCGCCTGAAGCCGTCGCTAGTCATCCGTGCCGCCCGCGCTTTCAACCAGCGCGAAATGCAAGACGATGCCCGTAATATGGTCGAAAAGACCTTAAGCGTTGATTGGGACGTACGCTTAATGCGCGTCTACCGCGATTCGGTCGCAGCCGAAGGAACCCCAGCCTTACGCTCACAAATCGAACGCTGCGAAGCATGGTCGGTCAACGCGCCGCAAGACCCAGAGTTAGCACTCACGCTAGGTACATTTTGCCTCAGGCAAAAGCTATGGGGCAAAGCCCAGCGCCATTTACAACAAGCTTTGTCGAACGCAATTGAACCGCGCACGGTGCGAGAAGCCCATCTGAAACTGGCCCAGTTGCACGAAAGCCTTGAACAACCCGAAAAAGCCGCAGATCATTATCGTCAATGCGCGCTCGCTACGATGATGTAGTTTGTGGCGCTTACGATGCGCTTGTGGCTTAGTGGCAGCGGTCGTTGAAGTTGGGTTGTAGTTGACCTACCCCGTCATAGGCGTTGCCGGTTATTTCGGCTGTCAGTCGGGAATTGTCGGAAACCATGTTTGAGCGTTAGCGAATTGGTATTTCGACCCGACTGATAGTCGAAATAATCGGGGACCCGCCAACGGCGGGCGACGCCTCTGCGGTCGCCTTTTTTTGGTTACTTATTTTACGGGGGCGCCTAGCCAAGCAAAAAAAAGTGACTGGGTCGGGCCACTCCCGACCAGCATCCACGGAGCACAAACCGTTTCAGTACGAACCAATCGAACTCATCGATTTCAGCGAGCCTATCGAACGCATAGAACCAAAGCCATAAAACACCAAATAAGAAATTCATAAGGTTTTCAACTTCCGGTTTAATGTTTTCTTAAAACCTCCAAAACCTCTAATAATTCCCCTAAGACCCGCATTCATCCATGGCGCAAGGACGCCGCCGCAATCGTCCACCAAGTTCACCGCACAGGTCTACCGCACCCCAATTATTCCCATAATCAAACCTTATTTGAGCTCACCACAAAGACACCCCACACTTTGAGGCCCCCGTTCGCCTATACTGACTCCTCAATATCATTATGGAAGAGATGCATTGAATAACCTGTTATTGGTCATTGCCGCGTTATTTTTGGTTGCGCTCAATGGCTTTTTTGTTGCAGCAGAATTTAGTTTAGTTAAATTACGTCAAACGAGGATTCGCGCTATTGCGAAAACCCATGGCACCCGTGGTCGGATCCTGGCCACCGTGCACCGTCAGCTGGACGCCTATTTGTCAGCATGTCAGCTCGGTATTACGCTAGCCTCGCTGGGTCTTGGGTGGATCGGTGAGCCAGCCTTCGCCGGTTTACTGGAGCCTGTGTTCGGCTGGATCGGTATTACAAATGTTGAGCTAATCCATGGCGTATCGTTTATCTTTGCATTCTTTGTTATCTCTTTCCTGCACATCGTCGTTGGCGAACTCGCCCCCAAGACGATGGCGATTCGTAACCCGGAAGTGGTAGGCATGTGGAGCGCGTTACCGCTGTACGGTTTCTACTGGATGATGTATCCGGCCATCTGGTTACTTAACGCGAGTGCTAATGGTCTGTTGAAGTTATTCGGGCTGGCGCAAGGACATGGTCACGACACCCAATATTCGGCCGACGAACTAAAATTAATTTTGCGAAGCAGTCGCTCCGGTGAAAGGTTTACACCCGAAGAGTGGAACGTACTCGCACAAACACTGGATTTTAGTGAACTCGAAGTGTCGGATTTATTGCGCCCAATAAATGAAGTAGCGGCGTTGCACGCCAACTTGAGCCTTCAGGATAACTTGCAAATTATTTATCGCAATCGTTTTAGTCGTTATCCTTACTTTGATACGGACGGTGTTACCGTACTTGGTGTAGTGCATATGAAAGATTTGTTTTTTGCACAGCAAGAGGGGAAGTCTATAGATAGCCTGAAGGATTACCTGCGTCCGGTCCAGTACATTTCCTCACGCATGTCGGCACTGGCCTTATTTCGCCTGGTACGTAGCGGCGCACCGCATTTTGCGATTATCGGCAAAAAAGGCATGATTCCACGCGGATTTATTACCCTTGATAATTTGCTAGGCGCACTGGTCGGTGAGATTCGTGACGAATTCCGCCTAAACGACAACGATTGGAAGCGTCTTGACGACGGTACGCTGGTAGGTAAGGGGAGCTTGCCGATCTTTTCGTTGGCGCGTATTTTGGGCGGCGATATAGAAGAAATCGAAGACGTTGATTCGGTTGGCGGCTTGATCATGGCTAAATTGGGCGACTTACCGCAAGAAGGCCAAAAGGTCTCGTTTGACGGGTTTGATATTGTGGTCACGAAGATGAACGGACCAAAGATTGTATTGGTGAAAGTATATCCGGCCACAAAGGTGTAAATTTACCCACATTATGCGACGCCAGACTTTACGCCTGGGTAGTCGCAGGGGTGATCAGGAAACTAGCCCGGAAAAAATGTGTGCACATAGATGATGTGTATTTCGATTAAGTGTCGATTACAGTTTGAATAGTGCCTGATGTTGTTGCGGCGTTGCTAAGTGATTTCCACATATACGCGTAAAAAGCTTGAACGTTGCCGTCTGGTTCGGCTAAAGTTGCGCACTTTTCTGATTTTTATAGCCTCTAACTTGTCTGTCAGGTATTGCGCCGTGTGATTATGCATCACCAGTTGTGCCGGTCCAAAGGTTTGAAAAGTAAAATCGAAAGATGAGGGATGCGTTGCTTTCGTTGACTAGCGCCAGTTAAAGAGCGCAATAAAGAGCGCAAAGTTCAGTTAATTTCATCGCGCAGAAAATTCTAAGCACAATACGTGTAAACGGAGAGATAAAAATGGCAAAAATGCCGCTGTATAAATCACTGTATGTCCAGGTGCTGACCGCGATTATCATTGGTGTTCTGATCGGTCACTTTTACCCCGAGACCGGCACTTCCATGAAACCATTGGGGGACGGCTTCATTAAACTGATCAAGATGATCATTGCACCAGTTATTTTTTGTACCGTGGTGATCGGTATCGCTGGTATGGAGGACATGAAAAAAGTCGGCAAAACCGGCGGTATGGCTTTGTTGTACTTTGAGGTAATGAGTACGGTCGCTTTAATTGTCGGTTTGATCATGATCAACATCTTTCAGCCGGGTGTCGGCATGCACATTGATGTGACGACGATAGACACCAAGGCCATTGCTAGCTATACGGCGCCAAATTCGATGGGTTCTACTGTGGACTTTCTTACCCACATTATCCCCAGCAGTTTGGTAGGTGCTTTCGCCCAGGGCGATATCTTGCAAGTCCTGTTAATTTCAGTATTGTTTGGTTTTGCGCTACATCGCTTTGGTGGTCGTGGCACGCTGGTGTTCGATTTTATCGATAAATTTTCTCACGTCTTGTTTGGCATAGTCAGCATGATCATGCGTGTGGCACCCATTGGTGCATTCGGCGCTATGGCGTTCACCATCGGTAAATACGGCGTCGGTTCATTATTGTCTCTGGGTAAGCTGATGGGCTTGTTTTATGCCACGTGTTTGCTGTTTATTTTTGTTGTGCTCGGCATCGTTACCCGGTTGAATGGTTTTAGCGTGTGGAAGTTCATCAAGTACATCAAAGAAGAGTTATTGATTGTGCTCGGCACATCCTCATCGGAATCGGTATTGCCACGTTTGATGGCTAAAATGGAAAACCTCGGCGCCAAGCCATCCGTGGTAGGTTTGGTCATTCCAACGGGCTACTCGTTCAATCTTGACGGCACCTCGATTTATCTGACGATGGCGGCAATATTTATTGCGCAGGCAACAGACACACCATTAACGATATGGCATCAAGTAACATTGTTACTAGTGCTCTTGTTGACCTCAAAAGGCGCAGCCGGTGTAACAGGGAGCGGTTTTATCGTATTGGCGGCGACCTTGTCGACTGTCGGTCACGTGCCCGTTGCAGGCCTGGCATTGATCCTGGGTATCGATCGGTTCATGTCTGAAGCACGTGCCCTGACAAATACTGTTGGTAACGGTGTAGCGACCATTCTGGTGGCTAAATGGTCCGGTGATTTGGACGAGGCCCGTTTGCACCAGCAATTGGATGGAAAGATCAATCCAGAGCAGGAACTAGAATATCAAAATGCCAAACTGGCGGCGGCTGATAATACTCAGGCCTATAAGGGTTAAACGACCTGGGCTTAAGCTGGCGGTGGTGCCGCCAGCTCTTGACGCTATAAAAAAACGGTCCATTGGACCGTTTTTTACGTCTGTATTATGTCTGCGCTACCTAAATTGCAATCTCAGATCAAGACAACTTTACCGCATGCTCTCGGGTCTCGTGGAAAGTAACCAGAGGCCAACGTTCCTGTGCCAGACGCAGATTAACGCCTGAGCTTGCCAGATACGCCAGATTGCCCGCGGCGTCGTGGGCCAGATAATTTCCTGCCGATGAACGTTCAAAATCAGCCAGCATTTTTTTGTCAGCGCAGGTGATCCAGCGTGCACTGCTTATGCTGGTGCCTTCAAAAACAGCATCCACGCCGTATTCGTTCATGAGGCGACTGGCAACGACTTCAAACTGCAGCACGCCTACACCACCCAGCACCAGATCGCTATTGGAGATAGGTTTGAATACCTGAATCGCGCCTTCTTCGCCTAACTGCTGTAAACCCTTGTGAAGTTGCTTGATTTTGAGGGGATTACGAATCCGTACCGCGCGGAAAAAATCCGGCGCAAAGTAAGGAATACCAGTGAACTGCAGCGGTTCGCCCTCTGAAAAACTGTCGCCGATCTGCATATTGCCGTGGTTAGGCAAGCCGATGATGTCACCGGCAAACGCTTCTTCGACTTGTTCGCGGCTCGATGCCATGAAGGTCACGACGTTTGATACCTTGATCTCACGATTCAGGCGCAAATGTTTGATTTTCATGCCACGTTCAAAATGGCCGGAACAGACGCGCAGAAACGCAATACGGTCACGATGGGCCGGATCCATGTTCGCCTGAATCTTGAACACGAAGCCGGAAAATGGTTTCTCCGTCGGGGCCACGGTACGGATGGTCGCATCGCGTGCGCCGGGTGGCTGCGCCCAGTCGATCAGTGCGTTAAGAATTTCGCGGATACCGAAGTTATTGATCGCTGAGCCAAAGAACACCGGTGTCTGCACACCCGCCAAAAAAGCTTCCTTATCGAATGGATGCGACGCGCCATGCACCAACTCAACTTCCATCCGCAGCTGTTCAATCTCGCGCGGAAACATTTCGTCCAGACGCGGATTGTCGATACCTTTAATGACTTCAAAGGTCTGGTCGGCCTTTTCACTGCCCGGTGCAAACAGCAGGATTTCATCGCGCAGCAAGTGGTATACACCGCGGAACGATTTGCCCATGCCGATGGGCCATGTGACCGGTGCACACTGGATTTTTAAAACTGTTTCCAGTTCATCTAGCAGTTCCAGCGGATCACGGGTTTCGCGGTCCATTTTGTTCATCAGCGTAATGATGGGCGTGTTACGCATGCGGCAAACATTGAGTAGCTTGATAGTCTGGGTTTCCACACCTTTTGCAGCATCGATCACCATCAATGCCGAGTCAACGGCAGTCAGCACGCGATAGGTATCTTCCGAGAAGTCCTGATGGCCTGGCGTGTCGAGCAAATTGACTACATGGTCGCGGTATTCAAACTGCATGACCGAGCTGGCGACGGAAATACCGCGCTGCTTTTCGATCTCCATCCAGTCAGAGGTCGCATGACGTCCGCTTTTGCGGCCCTTGACGGTCCCTGCCAATTGAATCGCGCCCGAAAATAACAGCAGTTTTTCTGTCAGCGTGGTTTTACCTGCATCAGGATGCGAAATAATGCCGAAGGTACGGCGGCGTCCGACTTCGTTGGCAATCTGCTCAAGCGATACGTTATTTGCAGAAACTTCGATAGCGTCAGTCGCTTGCTCGCTGGCCTGACCTGCCGTTGGAAGTTGGGTTTGATCTGCTGGCCGCTGTTCGGAAATAGGTGCTGGCATAGCTTCTTGCGTAGGTTGTTGCATAATACGTGGTTCAAACGACCATAGTCGTTCGCCTTGATAGTATTCAAAAAACGGGAAAATGCGCGTGGACTGCGGTAACGGTCGCTGCATGTGGGCATTACCGGGAAGTCGCGATTATAACGTATCGGGAGCCGCTCGGACTGACGAGAATCGACGTTGAGGTGAGCCCGATATATCGCAGGTCACAGTCAATTAGAGTTTAGCGGTCACACCGCGCTAAAAATAGCTCTGGGTTAGACTGTAGAACGCTGCCGAACGGTGGCTGCCACTTTATCGACCAGGTGTCCTATTCACCCCAACAACACCGAATGCGGTATCCGGAATCAGGTGAAGAAGAGAAAATCAGGGTTGTCACTTGCAACGGCACTGGCCGCCAGTCGCTACGTCCTTTCCAGCCTGGAAAAACCTGCCGAAAGATGCGTATAAAGTCATGGTGCTTACTGATTGACCACACCTCGTGTAGCGATCACATTCCTACTTCGCAACACATCCTAAACAGTGCATCCCACCTCATCGGCATATTGAGTCGTCGTGCTATTAACAGCGCTTGCTTCGATTCTTAAATTCATTGTCACCATTTTTGAAGAGAATTAAATATTCAAATAACAATGAACAAAATTTTGAAGGAATTGTGACGTAATAACTTTTTACTTCAACTTGCCAGTTTTAGCAGCTACGCAATGTCGTTAACCTGACGCAGCATCGAACCCGAATAGTAAAGCAGAAATTTTATTGTTTTGTTAGAAATAAACAAGGGGATATTGTGATACTGCAAAAGCGCACGACGGTAACGGGATTGCCTGATCCAACACGTACGTTAATGTTAACTGGCGATGATCCCCAGCAAAAGCGTAGGGAGATTCTGGACTACTTCATACGGACCTATGACCTTTATGAAAGCTTGTTCGATTGTCTGGGCGATGAGCGCGCCTATTACAATAAAGCCATTCCGTTGCGCCATCCTCTTATTTTTTATCTTGGTCATACGGCTGCTTTCTTTATCAACAAGCTCTTGGCAAGTCGCCTGATCGATAAGCGTATTAATGACAAGATCGAAGCAATGGTGGCCATTGGTGTCGATGAAATGAGCTGGGATGATATGGATAACAGCCGGTACGACTGGCCCTCAGTGCAATCCATGCAGGCCTACCGTGATCAGGTACGCGCACGGGTGATTGACTTTATTCAGAATATGCGGATCGATCTTCCTGTGAGCTGGGATAGTCCGGCGTGGATAATCATGATGGGCATTGAGCACGAACGTATTCATCTTGAAACTTCAAGCGTCCTAATCCGTCAGTTACCGATTGAATGGGTCCAACCGCAACCACATTGGCCGGTCTGTTCGCAGGCACGCTGCCAACGTGAAGATGTCCCCGAAAATTCCCTTATCGATATAAAAGGCGAACGTGTCAGACAAGGTAAAAACGATGCCACCTACGGCTGGGACAATGAATATGGCATTGAGTTCAAGGATGTGGAATCTTTTAAAGCTGGCAGAATGGTGGTTTCAAACGCAGAGTACTTTGAATTCGTACAGACTGGAGGCTACCATAACCCTCGCTGGTGGGACGATGAAGGTTGGGCATGGCGAGAGTTTTCTGCCGCGGAAATGCCCACCTTTTGGATTGGTTCAGGCAGTTGCCCAGATTTTCTAAAATTACGATTGATGAGCGAAGAATTACCCATGCCCTGGGACTGGCCGGCAGAAGTCAATCAGCTTGAGGCCTCGGCTTTCTGTCGTTGGAAATCCAGCAAAACCGGTACATCTCTCCAGCTTCTCTGCGAGGCAGAATGGTACCTGTTGCGTAAGCAGGTACAAGGCGACCAGTCGGACTGGCAGGACGCGCCTGGTAACATTAATCTAACCAAGTGGGCCTCCCCTTGCCCCGTAGATACATTTGCCCAAGGCGATTTTTTTGACATTGTGGGTAACGTGTGGCAATGGACCACAACGCCGATAAATAGCTTCGAAGGTTTTCGAGTTCACCCGCTGTACGACGATTTCTCAGTGCCAACTTTTGACAGTAAACACTTTCTCGTCAAAGGGGGGAGCTGGATATCTACTGGCAATGAGGCGATTAAATCATCACGTTATGCTTTTCGCCGCCATTTTTTCCAACATTCAGGATTTCGTTATGCTCTTTCTTCTTACAAGGAAACTATTATGGTCAACCCGTATGAAACCGACGCAATGGTTGTACAGTATCTCGACTTCCAGTACGGAGCAGTATGCTTTAACGTGCAAAATTATGCCAAACAACTAGTGGAAATCGCCACCAGTTTATGCAATGGCCGTCAACGTGCACTGGATATGGGCTGCGCAACCGGGCGGGCCAGCTTTGAGTTGGCACGCTACTTTGAACAGGTCGTCGGCATGGATTACTCGGCGCGATTTATCGACGTTGCACAGCAATTTGCCAATAGCGGTTATTTTCGCTACGCATTTCCCACAGAGGGCGATCTGCTGGAGTATTGCGAAATCCGATTAAGTGACTCTGACCTCGGGCCAAAACAGGCAGAACGCATCAAGTTCGTTCAGGGTGATGCTTGCAACTTGAAACCCCAGGGAGACCTTTACGATCTGGTATTAGCTGCCAATCTTATTGACCGCTTGCATGAGCCGAAACAATTTCTGCAGAGTATTACTACCATGATTCGTTCAGGGGGTATTTTGCTATTATCCTCACCTTATACTTGGTTTGAGGAGTGCACCCCCAAGAATAACTGGCTAGGAGGTTTTCATGAAAACGGCGAAGCGTTAACTACCTATCAGGCGCTACAACGCTTGCTGGCAGATAATTTTGAAGAAGCCTGTCCTTCGCAGGATATAGCTTTTGTAATCCGCGAAACGGCGCGCAAGCACCAGCACACCGTTGCGCACGTAACCGCCTGGCGCAAACGCTAGATTAGCTAACAAGGCCGCCCGCATTAAACCTGGTAATAATTCAGTTGCGATTTTGCAGGTGGGTTTAGTCAGCAGGTATGTCTGCTGCAGGAGTGGCTAGACGCAGCACTGTTTGAGCGGCATAACCGGCGTGTGATGCTTACGCCTGCGGCGAGGGCTTATCTGTAGGAAATTGGTCCTTTGTTTGAGCAACTATCTCAGGCAACCGAGAGGTATGGATGCATGCATAAACGAGGGTGGGCCAAAGTGCGCGAATCTGCGATGTGAAGTTTTAATGATCGCTTCATTCTAACCATACCATTTCACGCGACTCTCCCATCAAAAAGGCGCGGTTAGGCTCCATCACATCACGCAGATAGGTCCATAACGCCGCGACTCTGGCGACGTTGCGAGTTTCTCCTGCGGCCACCAGCCAAAACGTGCGCTGGATCGCGACCTGGCCATCCAGCACCGGTATTAGATCGTGGCTTTGCTGGGCCAGAAAGCAGGGCAGGATCGCCAGTCCTTGCCCGCGACACGCCGCCGTGTATTGCGCAATCACGCTGGTACTGCGAAAAGCGCGGAAAGCGGTCGGCGCGACGTTTTCGTTATAACGTAGTTCTTCCGTAAAAACTAAATCGTCTACATAGCCAATCAATGGATGACTTGCGAGATCCTCGGTCGAGCGTATCGTAGTGTGATTCGCCAGATAGTCCGGCGTTGCGTAAACTTTCAGCACGTAATCGGCGAGCTTTGTCATGACAAAGTTGCCACTTTTTGGTCGCTCCAACGTGACGCTGATATCCGCCTCTCGTTTCGATAAATTGACAAAGCGCGGTACCGGCAGCAAATCGACGCTGATATGCGGATGACGTGCGCAGAAGTGCGCCAGATGGGGAGCCAGCACAAAGGTGCCAAAGCCTTCAGTCGCGCCCAGTCGCACTTGCCCCGATAGCAATCGGTTGTGCCCGCTCAATTCCTCCGCGGCAGCGTAGACGGTACTTTCTACTTGCTCCGCGTATTCAATCAGGCGATGGCCTTCAGCGGTCAGGGCATAACCTTGATTATTGCGTTCAAACAATTGGCTCCCGACTTGCTCCTCAAAGCGTCGCATACGCCGCGAAACAGTGGAGTGGTCAATGCCTAGTTTTTTTGCTGCATCAACCAATCCCTGACTGCGGGTCAGTTCCAGAAATACCCGCAGGTTGTCCCAATCGAGTGCCGCCAAAGTATTCTCCTGCTTATTTTTGCTTTGTAAAAATGCAAAGCCATTGTGGATTATTTTCTATTGTCCCAATAATAATGCACATGCAGAATATGGCGACACAATATTAATAAAATAAGGAGACAACCATGCCTCATAAGGTGTTTACACGCGGCTTTTCGTTATTAGCAGGGGTCATTTTAGCCAGCGCAAGTTTGGCAAGTCTGGTGCATGCGCAGGCTCCCGAGGTCTTTAAGGTAGGGATTCTGACCGACATGTCTGGCCCGTATTCGGGGATGGGCGGTCCCGGATCAATGGTGGCGGCCAGGATGGCGATAGAAGATTGCATGAAGGCCGAGTGCAAAGGCATGAAAATTGCGTTGCTCAGCGCCGATCATCAAAACAAAGCTGATATCGGTGCTTCCAAAGCACGCGAATGGCTGGATCGGGATAAGGTTGACGCTATCGCCGACCTGACCAATTCTTCCGTAGCGCTGGCGGTGCAGCGACTGATCCGGGAAAAAGGTGGCATCGCCATGTATAGCGGTCCGGCGACAACCGTGCTAACCAATGCCGAGTGCGCACCCAACGGTTTTCACTGGATGTTCGATACTTATTCGCAAGCTGCCGGTGCAGCCGCTGCGTTGACCAAAATGGGCCAGAAGTCGTGGTATTTCATCACTGTCGATTACGCTTTCGGGCAATCGCTGGAGAAGGACGCCAGCGACGTCGTCAAGCGTTTGGGCGGCACAGTCGTTGGTTCCGTACGCCATCCGCTAAATGCCAGCGATTTATCGTCATTTTTGTTGCAAGCGCAAAACTCAAAGGCGCAGGTGATCGGTTTGGCTAATGGGGGTCAGGACACCGTGAATGCGATCAAACAGGCGCGCTCGTTCGGCATCGGCACCAAGGATCAACGTCTCGCCGCTTTGCTAGTATTTTTGTCCGATGTGCATGCGTTGGGTTTAACGGATGCGCAGGGCCTGGTATATGCCGACGGTTTTTATTGGGACTTCGACAACGACACGCGGAGTTTCTCCAAGCGCTTTGAAGCGCTCAACAAGGGCAACAAACCGACGATGGTGCATGCAGGCGTGTATTCCAGCGTCTATCATTATCTGAAGGCGGCAGCAGCGACCAAATCGCACGACGCAAATGTTATCTCCAAAAAAATGCGCGAAATACCGATTCACGATGCAGTCATGCGCAACGCCTCGATCCGTCCCGATGGTCGCGTGATCCATGATATGTATTTGTATCAGGTCAAGACGCCAGCGGAGTCTAAGGGTCCTTGGGATTATCTGAAGTTGTTATCTACCATCCCGGCAGATCAGGCGTTTAAACCGATGGACGCTTCTTGCTCGCTGACAAAAGAAAAAAGTTAATTTGTCGAAAGGCGCTTATGCACGCTTATGCCGATGGTGCGGATAGTGCGGATGGTGCGGATAGTGCAGGCGTATGGTGCGATTTTATGTGCCAATTTAAAGTGAATCATCTCCAGAGTCCGAATTTTTATTATTGAAGGAAACCAATCATGTCCGAATCGTCTATTCCTAACGTGCCGCTGTATATCAACGGCAAAGCAGTCCAGTCCACCAGTACAGAATGGCGCGACGTTCTCAATCCGGCGACACAGGAAGTCGTGGCGCGCGTACCTTTTGCGACCAAAGCGGAAGTCGATGAAGCGGTAGCAACCGCTAAACAGGCATTCCGTACCTGGCGCAACACATCGCTGAGCCAGCGCATGCGCATCATGTTGAAATTTCAGCAGTTGCTGCGTGAAAATATCGCACCGCTGGCCGAATTAATTACCCGTGAACATGGTAAAACTTTGCCGGACGCAGAGGGTGAAATCATGCGCGGTCTGGAAGTGGTTGAGCACGCGTGCTCCATTACTTCGCTGCAATTAGGTGAGTTGGCCGAGAACGCAGCAACGGGTGTGGATGTCTACACCATCCATCAGCCGATTGGTGTCGGAGCCGGGATCACCGCGTTTAACTTTCCGGTCATGCTGCCATGTTTCATGTTCCCGGTCGCCGTCGCGTGCGGCAATACTTTTGTATTGAAGCCGTCCGAGCAGGATCCATCGGCATCGCTATTTTTGGTTGAGTTGGCACAAAAAGCCGGTCTGCCACCGGGCGTATTAAACGTCGTGCATGGCGGCCCTGACGTTGCCAACATGTTGTGCGATCACCCCGATATCAAGGCGGTGTCCTTCATTGGTTCCACCAATGTCGGTACGCACATTTATCGCCGCGCCAGCGAAGCAGGCAAGCGCGCGCAATGCATGATGGGTGCAAAGAATCATTGCATCGTATTGCCAGATGCGAATAAAGACCAGGCCATCAACAATCTGCTCGGTGCGGCGTTTGGCGCTGCGGGGCAGCGCTGCATGGCTAATTCGGTGGTGCTGCTAGTTGGCAAGGCCAGAGACTGGTTACCCGAGATCGTAGCGCGCTCCCGCACACTTAAAATCGGTCCCGGCAGCGACCGTGCTGCGGATCTTGGCCCAATGGTATCTAAAGCCGCAAAAGCGCGCACTGAGCGTTTACTTGGCACTGGCGTTGAGCAGGGTGCCAGTCTGTTGCTGGATGGTCGTAATTGTCAGGTGGAAGGTTATCCAGACGGTAATTTTGTTGGTCCGACGATTTTCTCTGGCGTCACCGCCGAGATGGATATCTATACGCAAGAGATTTTTGGCCCGGCGATGTGCGTAGTAGAAACGGAGACTTTGGACGACGCCATCGCGTTTATCAATGCTAATCCTAACGGCAACGGCACCTCGATCTTCACCTCTTCCGGTTGGTCGGCGCGTAAATTTCAAAATGAGATTGATGTCGGGCAGATCGGTATCAACGTCCCAATTCCTGTACCAGTTGCTTATTTTAGCTTCACGGGTTCACGCGCTTCCAAGCTCGGCGATCTGGGACCGAATGGCAAACAGGCAGTCCAGTTCTGGACCCAGACCAAGACCGTGACCGCACGTTGGTTTGCACCGGATGACGATGGTGGGCAGATCAATACGACGATCTCGATGAAATAAGTGTGGTTGTATAAGTTTGCGTGTTTCTCGTCGCCGATCAATCATGAGGCGTTGGGTCGGTGGGTGTAGTTGAGCGCATTGTCGTTACACGTATTAACGGTTTTGTCGAATTAAGAAGTTCAGCACTAAAGGAGAAATATATGGATAGCGAAGTAGTTTTTATCGGTCTTGGCAATATGGGTTTGCCGATGGCGCTAAATTTGGTGCGCAGTGGATTGGGCGTGAGCGGTCACGATTTGATGCCCGCCAGCGTCGAAAAATTTGTCGCCGGAGGAGGTACTAACAACCCGGATCTGGTATCTGCAATCAAGGCAGCCAAGACAATTATTACGATGCTGCCTGCGAGTCGCCACGTTGAGTCGGCATACTTTGGCGACCACGGTATTTTGGCGCAAGCCAGCCCCGGCGCCTTGTTAATCGATTGCTCGACGATTGCACCGGAGAGCGCCCGTAAGGTCGCGGCTACAGCGAGCCAAAAAGGTTTTACGATGGTCGATGCACCGGTATCCGGCGGCACCGGCGGTGCGGCGGCGGGGACGTTGACGTTTATGGTCGGCGGCTCTGTGGCAGGGTTTGACCTGGCCAAACCGTTTTTCGAAATAATGGGTAAAGCAATCTTTCACGCTGGTGAAAGCGGTTCCGGCCAGACCGTCAAGATGTGCAATAACATGCTGCTGGGAATATTGATGATCGGGACTTCCGAAGCGATACGCTTGGGTATGGCGAACGGTATGGACCCAAAAGTATTGTCGGAAGTCATGTCAAAAAGCTCGGGCCGCAACTGGACGCTGGAAGTCTACAATCCTTGTCCCGGCGTGATGGAAAATGCGCCTGCATCAAAAGATTATAGCGGCGGATTTGGCGTTGATTTGATGTTAAAAGATTTGGGTCAGGCTACTGAGAACGCATTATCAACCAGCAGCAGTATTCCGCTGGGATCGTTAGCGCGTAACCTTTACGACATCCACAGCAAGAGCGGTGCTGGCGGGTTAGATTTTTCCAGCATTTTTAATATGCTGGGGAAGGCGAAGTAAATGTTAAGTTGGTCGTTCGCGTGACTGAATGCCGGCCCTCTTGTGATGGCCTGTTAATCGCTGTGTTTTTTGATGGCTTGTTGCCCGCGCATTCCGGATAAAATCGGTGGCGATCACCAAAGATTTTCGATATAAAAATGCCCCGACAGTCTTTCGACTTCGGGGCATTTTATTTATCTCGGCACTGCATTGACTTTCTCAATCAGCTTGCAACTCAGCTGGAGAAAGTCAGCAGCGCGTTCATCATCAATCGATATTAATTACGGACAACTTTTTTGTATTCGTTAGTGCGTGTATCGATTTCGATCATATCGTCCTGGCTCACAAATAGTGGCACTGAGACGGTGTGACGATAGGCTTCTACCGCGTTTTCAATCTTGGCTTCTTTCAGAACGTTACCTGAAGTGTTGCCTTTGATTGCTGGCTCTGAATAGACTACTTGACGCACGATTGTCGTTGGCAGTTCGACTGAAATTGCTTTGCCATCGTAAAAGACCGCTTCGCATTCCATGCCGTCTTTTAGGTAATGCAACGCATCGCCCAGATTTTCGCCTTCGATTTCGTACTGCTCATAGTCCGAATCCATAAATACAAACAAAGGATCAGCGAAATAAGAATACGTTACGGCTTTTTTATCGAGGACAACGACATCAAACTTATCGTCGCCACGCATGACGTTTTCTTGCGGGCTATTAGTCAAAAGATTCTTCATCTTCCACTTATAGGTAAAGCCCGTCCGGCTTGAACCGTTGACATCAGAGCGCAAAATGATCATTGGCTTGCTATCAACCATAATAATGTTGCCAACGCGAATTTCTTTTGCAGGTTTCATAGCGAATAGTCGTAAAAAAGGGGGTTACTTAAGAATCGTCTGTAGCCCGCTGGTAAAAAACCACAAGCCCACGTCTGATTGAATTTTGTATTGCGTTAAAAATTAGCCCTACATCTTAACCTAATTTTGCGCATCAGCTACCGAACTGTTTCGGCAAACTTCAGCAAATTGGACGTAAAATCACCATTTTTCATCATTTGGTTCTGCCAATCCGTAGTCATCAAGGCAATTTTTTTCAGGTCTGCCAAGAATAGAGGCCAGCTTTCATCCAGATTTTCTGACCATTCATTATTGCCAGTGACCGCGTTCCAGCCTGATGAGAACGCTACTGAGTTATCGGTTCTTGCGGTATGGCATTGCACAAACGCGTTAAGTTTAACGTGATGCAAGTTTTCGTCTTGCGGATAGATATGCCAGATAAACGGCTTGCCCGCCCATTGTGCGCGAACGAACGAGTCTTCTCCGCGCACGAAATTCAGATCGCATGCCCATAATAATTTGTCGTAGTCGGCCTGAGGGACAAAGGGCAAAATGCGCACCGTTAATGCGCCGCGGGTCGCCGTTGCGCCGACCCCGGCTTCTGCTCCTAGGAAGGCTCGCACTGCTTCTGCGGCGACGCCTTCGGGTATCAGGCAGGTCACTGCTTGGTCGCATTTCTGCCAGGCATCGAACAGGGCCGCAACCGGGGCATGCGGGTAACAGAATAAAGAAACTTTAAGAGAGGCCATCTCAGCCGATGTCACCCCAAATTGCGCGAAAAAGGCCAGCATCGCAGCAGGGTTATTTTGGAAGGACTCACGCTGTTGTTGCAGGCCGGATTCCAACAATAAGCCGCCGGTTTTATCCGTAAATCCGGGAAAGAAAAAGTATTTTGTCAGCGATTGCGTTGGCGGCGACGATAACTTGTGACAGCCTTCCACCCACGCCTCGGCAGTCAAACCTTCCAGATTGAACCAGACAGGCCGGGGCGTTCGCTGTGCCATCGCGGCGATGTAGCCAGGCGGTATGTCGCACGCAAAAAACTCAATGACGCAATCGGCAACGTCATCGGCTGAAAATACACCATTTTGATCGCGCCAGTGGCGCACTGTCACGGCACCAATTTTTTGCGCGTCGAGGTCAACGGCGATCTCGGGACAGATACGTTTAAAACTCCGTAAATCGTCCACCCATAAGGTGACGGCAATGCCATGTTCTTGTTCTAATTGCCGGGCTAAACGCCAGCAGATTCCTATATCGCCGAAGTTATCGACGACTTTACAGAATAGTGCTAACGAGGTTATTTGGGGTTTTTGGAGAGGCATGTTTAGTTGATTTTCGATTCAAATTCTTTGCTGTTTTAATTAAGTCAGTCTGCAGGCTAACATCCCGCTCAAAGTAGTTCGACATTCAGCAGATTCAGATAGCAACTTTCACGCGTGGTATTCACAAAGTCGGCCAAATACGGCTTTTCGGAAGCCTCCGGGAGACATGCCGCATACAGTTTACCGATCAGGCCGGTCGGCGTGATCCGTTTGGACAGCACGTAATCGCGATTCAAATAATTTTGTGCCGCCCAGATCGGCAAGGTTCCGATTCCGCGTCGACTGGCTACCAGTTGCAGCATTGCGACGGTCAGTTCGGTAGTGCGGCGGTCCGTCGTGATACCAGCTGGTTTAAGCACTTGCCGCACCACGTCGAGCATGTCGTCTGGCACTGGATACGTGATTAAGGTATCGGTCGCAAAGTCTTCCGCCACCAAAAATTCGCGCGTGGCCAGCGGATGATCGTGCGCCAGTAATGCAACAATTTCAAAGCTGAACAGCGGATGATAATCGACTTTCTCGTCCTGATCGATTTCGGCCACGATAGCCACGTCGGCCTTATGTTCATACAGCAAGCCGACCGGATCAGCCTGAAACCCAGAGACGATGTCTAATTCCACCTCGGGCCAGCGTTTTCGGAATATATCCATCGCTGGCATCAGCCAGTCAAAGCAGGTGTGGCATTCCACCGCTATCCGTAATTGCCCGGCGACACCTTGCGCCATTCGGACCAGATCGCGTTCGCTTTCGGCCACTTGGGGCAATACCGCATCGGCCAGTTTTAGCAGGCGCTCGCCCGCAGGCGTAAAGCGGACCGGTACCGATTTACGTTCGAATAAACTGCTGCCGTGGTGATCTTCCAGTTGCTTAATCTGATGGGATAACGCCGATTGGGTGACGTTGAGCAGGGTGGCGGCGCGCAACAGATTGCCGGCCTCACGTAATGCATGCAGTGTTTTTAGATGACGTAGTTCGAGTATGGATTGCATCGGCGAGATACTTAACATGGTGACTATGAATGAAATTCAAGTTGATTCTTAATATTTGTCGTTTGAATCATAATCTAAATTACGAGAGACTGCTAGCCATGGCGTTCACACGCAACCACCTATCGTTTTTAAAGGAATAATCATGGCAGTCGCACACGTTTTGGGATTTCCGCGTATTGGCGCGCAACGCGAGCTGAAATTTGCGCAAGAGTCTTTCTGGAAGGGCACCACGAATGAGGCGGCATTACGTGAAACCGGCGCAATCCTGCGTGCCAGACACTGGAAAGCGCAGGCAGATGCGGGTTTGGATTATGTCACCGTCGGTGATTTTGCATGGTACGACCAGGTGCTCGGCACGTTGGCATTGTTGGGCGCGATTCCCCAGCGCTTTGGATTCGATCCGCAACAATTGACGCTGGCAGAATACTTTACGTTAGCGCGGGGTGATAAACAACACTTTGCTATGGAGATGACCAAATGGTTTGATACCAATTACCACTATCTGGTGCCTGAGTGGAGCGCAGCTACGCGCTTTGACGGCGGCGTTAACTGGCTGCTGGATGAGATCGCGGAAGCACAAGCGCTAGGATATCGCGTCAAGGTGGCATTGGTAGGACCGCTGACGTTGCTCTATCTGGGTAAGGTGAAAGGGGAATTTGTCAATAAGCTCGACCTTTTACCGAGCGTCATCGCAGGTTATCAAAAATTGCTTAGTCGCTTGCAACGGGCGAGCGTTGAGATAGTACAGATTGATGAACCTATTCTGGTGCTTGACTTGGACAGTGCGTGGGTGCAGGCATTTGCGCCGACTTATGCGGATATCCAGCCGGTCTCGCCACCGTTGTTGTTGACCACTTATTTTGGCGAAGTCAAAGATCACTCCGCGTTGTTAAGCGCGTTGCCGGTCATGGGCGTGCATCTGGATCTGGTGCGCGGACCCGATCAACTCGCAACATTTGCGCAAGACTGGCCTCAGGACAAAGTCTTGTCCGTGGGCGTGGTGGATGGTCGCAATTTGTGGCGCTGCGATCTGGATAGCACGCTGGCCCGACTAAAACCATTGCAGGCGCAATTGGGTGATCGGCTGTGGGTTGGGTCTAGCTGCTCGTTACTGCACGTTCCTGTTGATCTGCAATATGAAGAGAAGATCGATGCTGAGTTAAAAGGCTGGCTATCGTTTGCGACACAAAAATTGTCAGAAATCGTTGCATTGAAAGAGGCCTTGAACACCGATCAGTTTTCATATTGCGCAACTGAAACAGACGCGCAATTTGTTGCCTCAAGGGCGGCACTGTTCAGTCGGCAGCACTCAACCCGGATTCATAATCCGCTAGTTCAAAAACGTCTGGCGGGGGTAAAAGAGGGCGATGCAGAGCGCGTCAGCGACTTCAAGACGCGTATCGTTAAGCAACAAGCCAAATGGAAGTTGCCGCTATTTCCTACTACTACGATAGGTTCTTTCCCTCAAACAAAAGAGATACGCAAGTCGCGCGCCGCTTATAAACGGGGTGAAATCGGTCATTTGGATTATCTTGATCAGATGCGCGACGAAATTCGTCTGGTGGTGCAAAAGCAGGAAGAACTTGGACTAGATGTTCTGGTCCACGGCGAACCCGAACGTAACGACATGGTCGAGTATTTCGGCGAGCAATTGTGGGGTTACGTATTTACGGCCAACGGCTGGGTCCAAAGCTATGGCTCGCGCTGCGTTAAACCGCCAGTCATTTACGGCGACGTGTATCGCCCGGAAGCCATGACCGTGGGTTGGAGTCAATTTGCGCAAACCTTGACCGACAAGCCGATGAAAGGGATGTTGACCGGTCCTGTCACCATGCTGCAATGGTCGTTTGTACGGGACGATCAACCGCGCGAAACCACCGCGTTGCAGATTGCTTTGGCATTACGTGATGAAGTGCGCGATCTGGAAAAAGCGGGCATTGGCATGATCCAGATTGATGAACCCGCATTCCGCGAAGGCTTGCCGCTCAAAGCGTGCGACTGGAAGCACTATCTCGATTGGGCAGTACGCGCATTCAAGATCAGCGCCGCCGGTATCTCGGATGAAACACAAATCCATACGCACATGTGCTACTCCGAATTTAACGATATTTTGCCTTGGATCGCTGCAATGGATGCCGACGTAGTTACGATAGAAACCTCGCGTTCTGATATGGTGTTGCTGGATGGATTTGGTGCATTTGCCTATCCCAACGATATCGGTCCCGGGGTGTACGACATCCATTCTCCGCGCGTCGCACAGGTCGATGAAATGGAGCGCTTGCTGCGGAAAGCACGGGACGTGATTCCCGATCAGCGCCTGTGGGTCAACCCTGATTGCGGTTTGAAAACCCGCGGATGGCCTGAGACTTATGCGGCGCTGGAGAACATGGTAACAGCAGCGCGGCGCTTGCGGGCAGAGGTGGAAGCGGAACGCAAGGCTGCGTAGACGGAAATGTCTCGCACCAGTTTATGTGGGGCGCAGAGTGCTTGTACAGTAATCTGAGGATGCGGAAAGAGAAAAGACAGGAGCGCATTAAGTCCTGTCTTAAATCTCTTCCTCGTTTGTTGATGTCACCCCGCTCGATTAATTTGCGTCTTCAATAGCGCTGCAAAGGTCGCTAAATCGCCTGAGGCTACGTCAGAGATGGCCCAATAGGTCATCCCTCCGGCCACCCAATGTGCGAGATGATAGCCATCGCGACTCTCCGTGACTAGTGCTGCAGCGGGTTCATTACTCGGCCATACATACAAATTAATAGGATGTAACTGACGCCGGTAAATCAGCGCCGCCGCGGCATGCCCATTCAAATAGTCGAGCCGCCCGCCTATGAGCGGATAGCCTTGCAACCCAAGGTCAATCACAGGCGGAGAAAAATTCAGCCTGCCGTTGAACCACGGTTTTACCGTGTGACGGTCGGTGGATACCACGTCAGATAGATGGTCTACTTGCAGCGAGCGCACGTGGCTGGAGATAATTTCGTCGGTCAATCGATCTTGCGCCGAGGGCAGCGACAGAAACATGCCGATGCTCCAGAACAATGTGAGTAATCCAGCTAGCAATGCGCCCATGTTGAATCGATTTACAGACTTTAATTTCCCACCGAAATTTTTCCAGAATTGCCATTGTCCAACTTGCGCTTTGGCAGGTGTTGGGCGATCTTTCGGTAAAGCATCATTTATACGTTGGGCGAGATCAGCCGGCGCTGCATAGCGAAAAGCCGGCGCTTTAAGTTGCGCGCTGAGTTGACTTTGTTGCGCAAAATTTCGCTGACATTCGACGCAGTCGTTCAAGTGACGTGCAATCCGGATTGTCTCGGATACGCTTACCTCCTGATCAACGTAGGCAGGCAAGAGTTCAAGTACTTCCGCGTGTTCCATCATATCTCCCGCTGCATTGGTGTCGCCGTTATTGCTGTTGAGGGCGTTAGTGCATTTGACTTATTTGGTGTAATTGGTGCAATTAATCCCGTTGGACCTTTATCGCGTCCTTCATCCTTCGACACCTGATCAACAGGAAGTCCTTGTATTTTCTTTTGCAGCAACTCGCGACCACGACCCAGTCGCGACATCACTGTACCCACTGGTATCCCAATGATGGTGGCGATTTGTTTATACGATAGTTCTTCTAGTTCGCGCAAAACCATGACTTCTCTGAACGCTAGCGGCAACGCTTTTAATGCATGCAATAGTTGCCTTTGGCTATCTTTTTGCAACAAAATGCTTTCCGGATTATTGTCGCGTCTGGTGTCGTGCTCCTGCAACGCGGTAAAATTTTCGTCCTCGTCAATGTGATATTGCTCATCAAACGTAGTATTTTGGGTTTTATTTTGCTGATGCCAAGTATAGAAAGTGTTCCGCACGATAGTCAGCAACCAGGCGCGTCCATCCTCACCCACAAAGCTGTCAAAAAACGTAAATGCCCGAAGATAAGCCTCTTGCACAATGTCCTCTGCATCAGGACCGTTACGCGTGAGCCAGCGGGCCAAGTTAAATGCTGCGTTTAAATGCGGCATCACGATGGCCTGAAAACGTGCTTCTTTATGCGATTGCGTCATGCGGAATTTCCTGTCTTCTCCTTGTCTTCTCTTAATAATACCGCTTGAGTCCTTATTTTATTCCCCAAATAGCAGAAAACATTTTTGTGTAAATATTCGCGGTAGGTGGGAATAAAGATTGTCTGATTTCGGTAAATATCTTTACCGGTCACATGATCGGCGATTATTAAAAGACCGGAGACACTCTCATGACTACGCAACTAAATCGACGTGGCTTTATCCGCCTTGCAGGATTGGGCGGGGTGGTGTTTGCTTCTGGCTTGAGCGGTTGGGCTAGCGCCGCAAATAATGCCGGCAATGCAGCCAGCGATTTCTTTTTTGTGCAAATGTCGGATTCACATTGGGGCTTTGAAGGCGCGCCCAATCCCGATGCGCGCGTCACCTTGCCAAAGGCGGTGGCTGCCGTTAACGCGCTTGAACAGGTGCCGGATTTTATTGTATTTACAGGTGACCTGACGCATACCACTGACGACCCGCAAGAGCGCCGCAAGCGACTGTCAGAGTTTAAGCAGATCGTGGAAAAGCTAAACGTGAAACAAGTATATTTTATGCCGGGCGAACACGATGCGGGACTGGATCAGGGTGCCGCTTATCAGGAATATTTTGGTAAAACACATTACACATTCGATCATAAAGGCGTGCATTTTATTGTGCTCGATAACGTCTCCGATCCGGGGGCAAGCATTGGTGACGAGCAGTTAAGCTGGCTCGCGGCCGATCTGGATAAGCTTGCACCCGACGCACGGATCGTGGTCTTTGCGCATCGGCCATTATTCGATCTTTATCCACAATGGGATTGGGCCACCCGGGATGGTGCCAAGGCGATAGCGCTATTGATGCCGCATACCAATGTGACGGTATTTTACGGCCATATACATCAGGAGAATCATCACATGACCGGGCATATCGCCCACCATTCCGCCAAGTCGCTGATCTTCGCTTTACCGGCACCAGGATCGCAGCCTAAGCGCGCACCGCTGCCTTGGGACAGTACACAACCTTATCGCGGTCTGGGATTTCGCGCGATTGCAGCAGTTCAAAAAAACTCCGCGCCTACATTAACCGAATTCCCTGTGTCGAAAGGATGATCATGCATTTAAATTCGAAACGTCGCCGGTTTTTGAAAGGTGCTGCAGGTGTGGGGGCGAGTGTCATTTTCGGCGCCACCATCACAAAAGGTGCTGTGGGGCAGCCTCAAGAAATGACGGTAAAAATCATTGCGAGTCGATTTACCTATACACCGAATCGCATCCATTTGAAGCAAGGGCAGTCGGTCGTCTTAGTGTTCACGAGCGCGGATATGCCAATGGGATTTAATGCCCCCGATTTTGGTATTCGTACCGATATCTTTCCTGGGAAAGAATCCCGCATACGTTTCACGCCAGATAAGGTTGGCGAGTTTGTTTTTCATTGCGACCTGTTTTGTGGGTCCGGGCACGAGGATATGACCGGCACGCTCGTGGTCACGTAAGGGTTTTTATGCACCGACGTCTTAATCGCCGGGCACATCGGCAACATGATCCGGTCAAATTAAGGAAGCGGAAAAATTAAACAGGTTGTCGTCGCGTGGGCGTATATTTTGCCGTCAACGTCGACGATACTTGCTTCGGAGATGCCGACTTGTTTGCCCACCTGAATTACTTTTCCGATGGCGCGTACCGGACCGGTTTTTTCGGTCAATGCGCGGATCAGGTTGACCTTCAACTCTAGAGTCGTATAGCCGCTGCCTTTTGGCAGCATTGAATGCACCGCGCTGCCCAGTGCAGAGTCAAGGAGGGTGCAAAAATACCCGCCGTGAACGCTGCCCAAAGTGTTGTAGTGCTTCCGTCCCGGTGTGCCCTGAAACACAATCCTGCCGGGTTCACCTTCCACAGGAACGAAATCCAGCGTATCGCCGATGAGCAGTGATGGTAATTTTCCTTCCCATATGTCCTGCAAAAATTCTATTCCACTACGTTCTTTCAGCTGCGCTAGCGTGGCAATCCCGGGCGCGGCGAGTCGCGCGCGTACGGTTGCCTCTTGCGCCTTCCATAGCGCTAAAGTTTCTTCGCGACTGATCATTTGTATCCTTAAATTTTATATAAAAAGCGGTGAGGGAAAGTGGAATCAAAATAAAGCAGCGGCTAACCAGACGAAAAAAGTACGCTGGTCGCGTCGATGATTATGCCTTGATGGTTTTGTGCGTATTAAGGATAGTAAGAAATCGGTTGTAGTGTCCTGACGCGCATCGCAGGATTCTATCAGAGAGCCTGGTTGACGATCCGTCGTCAAATTGCAACTGAGTTGCATTATTTATGCAACTCAGTTGCAATTATGTTGATCGAATGTTCAGACACCTCTACACTAGGTGACCTTGCGGTTCGGTTGGTTATGCGGCGTTTCTCGTCACGGTACTGCTAATTTAGCTTTATTTATTATCTCCCCCACGGTGATATCTATATGTACGACCCTTTATTTCTCATGCTGGCATTCTTGCAGGTGTCGTTTAGTCGATATGTGAGCGGCTATGCAAACATCTTGGTGCAAGATGTTTGCGATAAAAGCACGAAATTATCGGGTGCACCATGCAGTTGATCGTACAGAATGACTTCCACGTTCGGCGAAGAATTGGAACGCGTTTCTATCAAATAGCGTTGCGGTGCGCGATGGCGATACTCTTCGTGCAAATGATTGGCATGGCTTTCCATCATCATGACCTATTGAAAGAATCGGCGGAGTGCGCCAGTTGTGATCTTGCTGCGCATGTTCCTGCCCCGCCTTCGTTGTTACCGATAGCGGTGATGGTACCGATCCTGGTTTTTGCTTATTACCTGTTACAGGTCCGAATTTATTTCTCTGCCCGGGTAGGCGCTGGTTACCTCAAGCCGCATTCGCATGCGCCACCGTTTTATCTTCGCGATAAACGCCCATCCCTATTTGATGCAGTTTGGCGATGATAGCCCGGTCACCGTCCGGATTAGTTCGGTCCTCTTGGAGTTTAAGAATGAATACACGCTTGTTAAGGCTTAGCGCGCTGGTTGCGCTTGCCACCAGTTTTTCCACCACCGTTGCCTACGCACAAATCGCGCAGGTTTTGCCTCAACAGATCAGAGGTGCGATTCGCGATGCTTTAGGTCGTCCATTATCGGATGCAAAGGTCGATTTGAGCGATGCAGTGGGCCACACGGTGGCGACGACCACCAGCGACAAGCAGGGCCAGTTTGTTTTTCCTGGCGTTAAACCCGGCAACTATGCCGTTAACGTTGATAAACCGTCTTTTGCATCGGAGAAAAAAACAGTCACTGTCGCCGAAAATTCGGTGAATCCGCTGGTTGCTGTGACGTTAACAAACGCCGAGACACTCGATCAGATTGTGGTGACGAGTGAGCGGCTTGATCGCGCCAGAAACGGTATTTCTGTAGAGACTGGCAGCAGTATTTATCGTATTGGCGCTAAAGACATCGCAGCGCTGCCGCAGGGGGAAAGTACACCGTTTAATGAAGTGCTTTTGCGCGCCCCAGGCGTGGCCCAGGACTCTCACGGTCAATTACATGTGCGCGGCGATCATGCTAACCTGCAATACAGGTTAAACGGAATATTGTTGCCGGAGAGTATTTCCGGATTCGGCCAAACGCTTGATACCCGCTTTGTCGATAGCGTGAATCTGCTTACCGGCGCGCTGCCTGCGCAGTACGGTTATCGTACCGCCGGTGTCGTCGATATTCATACTAAAACCGGTCAAGTAGCAAATGGCGGCAACATCGGAGTCGAGTTCGGCAGCAATAATGCGCGGCAAATCAGCGGCGATGTGAGTGGTTCGCACGATGGATTTAGCTATTACATCAACGGTTCGTTTGATGCCAACAATCTTGGTATAGAAAACCCGACCGGCACCTCGACCGCCTTGCATGACCGCACATTGCAAAATAAAGCATTTAGTTATTTTTCGTATTTGCTCAATCCTGACACCCGGGTAAGTCTGATCCTGGGCACATCCGACGGGCGTTTTCAGATTCCGAATATTGCAGGAAAAACACCCAGCTTTCAGCTTGATGGGGTTACGAACTATCCCTCCGCAGGCCTGAATGAACGCCAGCGGGAAACCAATCGTTACGGCATTCTTGCGGTGCAGGGCGTGATAGGCAACGATATTGATTACCAGGTCGCCGCGTTTAGTCGTTACACCAAAGTGCTGTTTGAACCTGATATGGTTGGAGATCTGCTTTATACGGGCGTGGCCTCGCGGGTGTTGCGGACCGGATTGGCAAATGGTTTGCAGACTGATGGCAGCTATCGTCTGAATGATACCCACACGATTCGGGCGGGCGTTTCTTACACCCGTGAAAGTCTCAAAAATAGCAATGATTCCTTAACGTTTACTGCGGATACCAACGGCAATCAAACCAGCATGCAACCATTCTCTATCAACGATCAAGGGCAAAAGACGACCAACCAGACTGGTATCTATTTGCAGGACGAGTGGAAGCTGAATGACCAGTTCACGGTTAATTACGGCGCGCGCATGGATTGGTTAAATGCGTATGTGTCGGCCAGCCAATTTAGTCCACGCGTTGGTGTGGTGTATCAGATGACGCCGCGCACTACCTTTCATGCCGGCTATGCAAAATACTTTACGCCTCCCACCAGTGAGTTGATTGCAGCGACGACAGTAGGCAGCTTTAATGGCACCACCAATGCCGCCGCGACCAGTCGGAACGACCCGGTGCAGGCCGAAAGCGCCGACTATTTTGATCTTGGCGTTGTGCATCAGCTGACGCCACATTTGACGATCGGCCTGGATGGTTACTACAAAAAAGTTAAAAGCATGCTTGACGAAGGCCAGTTTGGTTCGGCTTTATTGTTTACCCCGTTTAATTACGCGCAAGGTAAGGTGTATGGTCTGGAACTGACTGTGAACTACCGGAACGATAATCTCGGCGCCTACCTGAACATAGCGCGCTCTACGGCCTTGGGGAAAACGATTACTTCCAGCCAGTACAATTTTGGGCAGAGTAGTTTGGACTATATTGCTAGCCATTGGGTGCATCTGGATCATGATCAAAGTGTGACCGCCTCAACGGGTGTTTCTTATCTCTGGCAAGGCACGACGTACAGCGCCGATGCGCTGTTCGGTAGCGGGCTGCGTAGCGGGTTCGCCAATACCCAGCATTTGCCGTCCTACACCGAAGTCAATATGGGCGTTAGTCATACCTTTAATGCCTCGGCCATCGGTAAAGTCACCGCGCGGCTAAGCATGATTAATGTCTTTGACCGGGTCTATCAAATACGCGACGGTTCGGGCATTGGTGTCGGTGCGCCGCAGTTTGGGCAGCGCCGCGGTATGTATGTGGCGATGTCGACAGCGTTTTAATGATGGCGAGCGAGGATGTCGGTCCTCGCTCTTAACTGTTCTCCGGAAGCGCTGCGTTTGGGGTGACCAAAAAACGTTGGCGCTATCAGTTGCCGTAGATGTAAGGGAGGAGATTGTCCTTATTACGACTACCGGAGTTATGATCCGCGGTTTGCGGCCGCAATCCTACCGTCCCGAACCTCAAAAACTGCCTCCCCCAATACGGTAACGTCCGCGGGATCATGGGTGATGACTAGCATTGGCACATCCAGTTGCTGTTGCAACGTGCTCAACTCTTTACGCATACGATCACGTAGTGCGGGATCAAGTGCAGAAAAAGGTTCATCGAGCAGTAGTATATCCGGCTCCAGCACCAGTGCACGGGCCAGAGCGACGCGCTGGCGCTGACCGCCGGATAGCTGATGCGGATAGCTTTTTGCAGTGGTGTTTAACTCAAACAGCTTTAACCATTTTTGTACCGCAGGATGATTATTTGCCTTGCGTGGATTTAACCAACCTGCCTGTAACCCAAATGCGATATTTTGCGCCACGGTCAAATGTGGGAACAGGGCGTAATCCTGAAACAGGTACGCTACGTTGCGCTGCTGGGGAGGCAAATTAATGCCTTGTTCATGGTCATATAGTGCGCGCTGATTGATGCGGATCAGGCCCTGATCGGGCGCGAGTAAACCAGCGATGGCGAGTAGCGTTAAGCTTTTTCCGGCACCGGAAGGGCCAAACAAAACGATGCGTTTGCTGTCCGACGTGAAGTCGATGTCCAGTTGAAAACTGCGGTCATCGGCTTGCAATTGCTTTCGGATTTGAACTTGAATTATCATGGATTTTTAATAGGCTCTACGCTGGCTTTTTGGCACTAAACGTCCGGCAATCAGCAACAGCAAGATGCAGGTGACGGAGGTGATCAGCACGAGTAAATTGGCCGTGTCATCGTCGCCCGCTTGCACCGCGGCATATATGGCGACTGATAGCGTTTGCGTGCGGCCCGGCAGGTTACCTGCAATCATCAGGGTTGCACCGAACTCGCCCAGCGCGCGGGCAAAGGCCAGTAACACCCCGGCGCTAATGCCTTTGGATGCCAGCGGTAAGGTGATCCTGAAAAATACGGCTACTTCTGAAATGCCCAGCACACGGGCCGCGTTTTCCAATTGGGAATCGACACTTTCAAAGGCGACGCGAGCTGACTTTAACACCAGCGGAAACGCTACGATAGTGGAGGCGATCACTGCGCCTTGCCAGGTAAAGACTAGCGCAATACCCCATTTTTCCAACCATTCCCCCACCACGCCACGGCGTCCTAACACGACTAACAAGTAATAGCCGAGGACGGTGGGCGGCAGCACCAGAGGTAGCGTCAGGATGGAGTCGAGCAGATCGCGTCCGGCGAAGCGCCAGCGCGCCAGCCCATAAGCGATGGCGACACCAAATAGACAATTTAATAGCGTTGCCCATCCCGCCACTTTCAGCGATAGCGCCAACGGCACCCAGACTGCATTCATCGAGAATTATGCATTTGAAAATCGTTCATAACGTTTTTAGGCAGGTCACGGTTTTAAAAAGCCGAAGCGCGCCAGCGTCGCCTGTCCCTTGGCCGAGAGTACATAGCTGAGGAACTGTGCAGCCGCCGCAGATTGTTTGGTATCGGTCGTGATCGCAATCGGGTAGGTTACCGGGGTCACGGCGGGCACGCGCACCGCAAGTTTTACTTTCCCGGGCATGATAGCCGCATCGGTGGAAAACACGAAACCTGCGTCGACCTCGCCACGCGCTACATAATCCAGACTTTGCCGGACGTTTTGGGCCGGAATGCCTTTGGCTTCGACGGCAGTCCATAAATTGTCGCGCTCCAATGCGGCTTTGGTGTAACGTCCCACAGGTACTGATGCAGGATTGCCGTATGCGATGCGTTTGACGTTTGGCGACAAAAGCGCTTTTAACGTCGTGATCCCTAGTTTGCTGTCTGCTGGCACGATCAGTACGATCTGGTTGCTTGCAAAGTTTTTTCGGCTGGTGGGCTGGACGGCTTTTTCTGTCTCTGCTTTATTCATAGCGTCCTGATCGGCAGAAGCGAACACATCGGCTGGTGCACCTTTGATGATTTGCTGCAATAGCACGTCCGACGCCGCAAAATTCAGCACGATTTTGGTTTCTGGGTGTTGGACCTCAAAATCCTGCGCGACCTCTTTAAACGCGTTGGTCAGGCTGGAGGCAGCCGACACCACGAGATCGGCGGCCCGTGCAGTGGACGTAGTGAACAAGAGTGGCAACGATGTAAACGCAATCGCAGCAAAGCGCTTCATTCCTGGCAACATTGAATATCTCCGAGTGGTTGGGGCGATGCGTTGAGGGGTTATAACGTGGCTCGGATATTAAGAGTCTGTCAGACTTAGCCGAAGTTAGCTGCAAAAGGTACTTTTTGGTAACACTTGGAACCATTCATGGCACCTATCAAGTACTTTGGCGTTTTGAGTAAAGCAAAATGGACGTTTCGGTTGATTTTGCAGGGGCTTCAACGGTCTGACGGGTTCTCCGATAAAGGTTAGGGATAAATACGCACGGATCACAAAACGACAGCGAAATAAACGATACCGAAATAAACGATACCGAAATATATGGCAGGATATAACGAGCGTCAATCGGAATAATTTCAATTAGTCAAAAGTTGATGTATGGGGACGCTCTTCAGCTTGCTACAATCGGGTGATGATAGATTCTAAATCGATACGACTGAGGGTAATGCGGGGCGACGTTATTGCGTTTGGACCCGGTAAGGCGGCGTTGTTACTTGCCATCGCCGAGCATGGATCGATTTCTGCGGCAGCGCGGTCGCTGGAGATGTCTTATCGGCGGGCGTGGATGTTGGTTGAAGAAATGAATGTTAGCTTTCAGCAACCGTTGGTCGCAACTGCAACGGGTGGTGCCAATGGTGGCGGCGCACGCATCACTGAATTAGCCCGCACGATCCTAACGCGCTACGAACGGATGAGCCTGAAGGCCGCGCAGGCGGTAGCGCAAGACATGGCTTATATTGAAACCTTAATGATTGCGGAAGATAAGGCTTTTTTTGCAGAGTAGCAGGTTGCTAAAACATACTGCGCGGGAGATCAAGTAGAGCGTCTGGGCCTTGTTATTTTTACATTGGCTAATGCAATCTGCCCGATAGTCGGGCTTTCCCGGACCGCGTTATAGTGCGATAAAATTATTGAAAAACTGCTTTCGAACTTTACACTTTGGATTCTGAATTTTCACACTTCAACCTTTCATCATTTTATGCGGACAACGCTCCTTGAATACCGAATCCGCATTCAGCGCTTATTCCATTTGTCTTCAAGTCACTCCATGTTGCTATGGGCGGTGGTTGTCGGATTTTTAGGCGCGCTGGCGACGATCATCTTCCGTGAATGTATCGTTGGCATGCAATTATTGTTGACCGGTCAAAGCGGTAGCTTTGTCGCGATTGCCAAAAGTTTACCCTGGCCTTGGCGCCTATTATTGCCCGCTGCGGGCGGGGTCGCCGCCGGTGGCATATTGCTGCTGGCGCAGCGGGTTCCTGCTGTTGCCGCTTCGGATTACATGGAGGCGGTGGCCATTGGGGACGGCAATATTCCCATACGGCAAAGCCTGTTACGCAGTTTGTCCTCGTTAGCCACGATTGCGTCCGGCGGATCGATCGGACGTGAAGGGTCTATGGTCCAGTTATCGGCGCTGGCGGCGTCTCTGGTTGGGCGGATCACCCATTTTGAGCCCGGGCGCTTGCGGCTATTGGTAGCGTGCGGCGCGGCTGCGGGGATCACGTCAGCTTACAATGCGCCCATCGCCGGAGCCTTTTTTGTCACCGAAATCGTTCTCGGTGCGATCGTTATGGAAAGTTTTGGTCCTGTGGTCGTTGCGTCGGTGGTGGCCAATATCACGATGCGCGCGTTGCCGGGATATAAGCCCGCATATGAAATGCCGGTGTTTCCAACGATTGCCGGGGCTGAAATTGCGCTTTTTGTCCTGCTGGGGATTTTATCGGGTGTCGCCGCACCACAATTCCTTCATCTGCTTAATTCCGCCAAAAAGCAATTTAAGACGACCGGTTTACCGCTTCCACTCAGGTTAGGTCTGGGCGGTTTGCTAGTCGGTCTGATATCGGTTTGGGTGCCGGAAGTATGGGGCAATGGCTACACGGTGGTGAACTCTTTATTGCATACCTCATGGGTTTGGTGGAGTGTTTTACTGGTGCTGGTGGCTAAAGTCGTGGCCACTGCGGTGACTGCAGGCTCCGGTGCTGTCGGCGGCATTTTTACGCCGACCTTATTTGTCGGGGCGGCGAGTGGATTTTTGTTTGGCCTCGCTGTCCACGCCTTGTTACCGAATGCCAGTTCCCCCCCGTTCGCGTATGCGATTGTCGGCATGGGCGCGTTTTTGGCCGCAGCAACCAGCGCGCCGTTGATGGCGATTTTAATGATCTTCGAGATGACGTTGAGTTACTCGGTGATGCTGCCGCTGATGCTGTCTTGCGTCGTGGCTTATTTTATTGCTCGCAGCCTCGATGGCGATTCAATGTACGAAATTACACTCAAGCACAATCGGGATGCGCAGGAACGGGTGCGCTTGCGCGGGATCCATATGTGCGATCTCATTAGGCCCGCAGATACAGTCCTCTCGATGCAATCTCCATTCGATGAAATCAGCCGACTGTTTCTGAAATATCCGGTGAAATATATCTACATTGTTGACGACGACAACCGTTATTGCGGCGTGGTTGCGCTACAGGATATTACGTCATTGCTATTAGACAAGGGCGAGACCGCGGGCAGGGTAGCGGCTGACTTTTTACGGCGAGAGTTTTTGCATATTATTACGCCAGATATGTCATTGGGAAATGCGCTGCAACTATTTCTGGATCATCAGGGCGAACGTTTGCCAATTGTTCGTAGTCACGCCGAGCCGGTGTTGATGGGAGCGATTTTCAAGAGTGCTTTGCTAGAGGCGTACTTCCGCCTGGATAATCCAAAAAGTTTTTAGGAGTTACGCAAAGCCGCCCCAACTGCGTTGTGCTTTCCTTGCCGTACTAGCGTACTGTCTGCGTCGGCACGCCTTGCTGGGACGGCTTTGCGTAAGTCCTGAGGCGGTTGGGTAGTGTATTCCGGGCGCTCCCGACTGCGTTGTGCTTTCCTTGCCGTACTAGCGTACTAGCGTACTAGCGTACTGTCTGCGTCGGCACGCCTTGCTGGGACGGCTTTGCGTAAGTCCTGAGACGGTTGGGCAGTGTATTCCGGGCGCTCCCGACTGCGTTGTGCTTTCCTTGCCGTACTAGCGTACTGTCTGCGTCGGCACGCCTTGCTGGGACGGCTTTGCGTAAGTCCTGAGACGGTTGGGTAGTGTATTCCGGGCGCTCCCGACTGCGCTGTGCTTTCCTTGCCGCCAACGTGGCCCGGCACTCACATGCTGTCTGCGTCGGCTGGGTTGGAATCCTCCTTGCTGAAACGATTTTTACGTAAGTGCGGACTATTTTGAATTAATTTTGACGGAACCTCTCTAATTTTTTTGCCGGGATTTATGATGAACCATAACGTGGGGAGCATGCCCATCGGGTAGGGGGCAGCTCTCTTCGCCAGGAAAGAAAGATAAAGGTGCAACATGATAAAAGAATGGATACGGGCGCGGGCCCACTCAAAAGATGTGGTTCCGGTATCTATCCCGGCTTCGGACGCGGCGTTGGAAGCAGTGCGCAGGCGTTGCGAGAGTCTGGTTGCTCGCCGTGCGTTATGGTCGGCAGGTGCATCGGCGCTGCCAGTGTTTGGAGTGGATATTGCGGTTGATATACATCTGTTGTCAGGTTTGATTGAAGACATCAACGCAGAGTTCGGCCTGACGCCGCAGCAGATTGAAATGCTTCATCCAAACCGCAAAGTCGCTATTTACAGCGTTATAGTGGGTGCAGGCAGCACATTGGTAGGGCGCATGGTTACGCGCGAATTAATACTCAAGATCTTGATGCGCAGCGGTGTCAGGGTAGTCAGTAAAAATGCCGTCCGGCTGGTACCGATTGCGGGGCAGATGGTCTCCGCGGCGATCGGTTACTCCGCTTTTCGTGCAGTTGGAACGCGGCATATAGACGTCTGCATGAAGGTGGTTGAAGAGTTGTTTAAATTACCATTATCTGACGAGGAAGCTTAATTTATCGGCCAAATGTAAGGTAGGGATAGCCTGATCAAGGTGCGGAGTTAGTGTGTTTTTGGGGCGATGTGAGGGAGACATCTCTTAAAAACGCACACATGAATGCCACACTAGGCGCAAAAAAGGCGCTTAAAGCGTGATATCCGCCATCGTGCCGCTTAAATTGTTAAAATGCTGGACTTCTCCATTGCAAAGCATTTATTTAGATGTTCGCTCGTGCGACAGGACAACGTGCACTTGCGTTGCTTGAACGTACTTTTACGGCAATCGTCGTGCCCAGTGATCGTTTCATGTGTTTTTGTTTGCAAAATCAAATAGCATTTTGTCGTCATCGTGTGTCGATACGCAGTTGGAATCACCCTTTACCAAGATAGATATTTTTATGCTGAGTTATCGCCACGCTTTCCATGCAGGCAATCATGCTGACGTGTTGAAGCATCTCGTCACTATCCAATTGCTCGATTACCTCGGCCAAAAGGATACCGCTTACACCGTCATTGATACCCACGCAGGCGCGGGAGTGTACGCATTGGACGGCGGTTACGCGTCCAAAAATGCTGAGTTTGAGACCGGCATCAGTCGCCTTTGGAGCCGTAAGGATTTGCCGCCAGCCTTGGCCGAGTACGTCAACGTGGTGCGTAAGCTCAATCCCGATGGCAAACTGCGCTTTTATCCTGGCTCACCATATTGTGCAGATGTCACTATGCGCGAGCAGGATCGCTTGCGTCTTTTTGAATTGCATCCAAGCGATAGTAAAATTCTCACCGACAATTTCCGCAAACTTGATGCGCAGCGCAGCCATAGCAACAGTCGTGGCAAACGCGTCATGATTACGCAGGGCGATGGATTTGTGGGGTTGAAGGCGTTATTGCCGCCACCTTCTCGGCGCGGTCTGGTATTGATTGATCCGCCGTATGAGGTCAAAGATGACTATCGTCTGGTAAAGAATACGCTGGAAGACGCATTGTTACGCTTTTCAACCGGGACCTACGCCGTCTGGTATCCGGTACTGAACCGCATGGAATCGCGTCAATTGCCGGATAAGCTAAAGCGCCTGAAGGCTAACGGTTGGCTAAATGTGACATTGACTGTCAAGACGCCGTCGCCGGATGGATTCGGCTTGCACAGCAGTGGCATGTTCGTCATCAACCCGCCTTACACGCTGGAACCATTGCTCAAAGAATTGATGCCGTATCTGGTCAAGACATTGGGTACTGATTCCGGTGCTGGTTTCACGCTGGAGTCTGGTGCGACGGCTGCAGTCAATACCGGAACACGGCGGGTTTGATTTGCCCTTCCCGAGGTCGATGGTTTGCTGACGACCTAATTCGGGTCGCGCCGTCTTTAGGCAATCTGTTCCCTCTAGTAAAATTATCTCTGACCTTTAGCGAACACCGCACAAAGCGGTATTCGCGCCGGGCCGTAGGCGCCGACTGAAGTTTTAGCGCGCTTGGATAGCCACGCGCTGCTGCAACAACGCCAGCCAACGCTCACCGCATCCCGCGTCGTTGATACACAACGCGTAGTCTGTCACCGTGCGGGCTGCGCGCTCTAGTAACTGAATGTCTGCTTCGTGCTGGCGCGCAACGTGAGGGTCCTCCAAAAATAGTACGCGCCGGCACTGATCGCGGTCCAGGATCAGTTCGGCGATTTGCGCGTCACCGCCCATTGGGCCACTCAAAAATGGTTTCACCCAATTTCGGCCAGCTTCTTCGCCTTTAATCTTTTGCGCCAACTTGTTGAGCAAACTGCCGGTTGTGCCCGTTGCACAGCGAAACGCAAATTGATCCAGCAACGAGAAATGACGTTCGGCAATCGCTAGCATGCGCTCTTTCATAGCATCATGCGCGATCAGCGCAATGCCCTCGCTTGCCAAATCAAAAGTCACGTCGAGGTCAGCGTTGCGGGCCGCTCCTTGCGCGGTCGCTTCAAGCTCAAGCCACTCGCGTGCGCCAGCCAAAGTCGACAAAAAAGGCTTGCCATGAATCACGCACTGGCGTTTTAACGCCACCGCTTCAGGAAACGTCGAGGACGGATCTACCGGGTCCATCAGATAAATGACAGCGTCCAGTGTGCGCGCAGGATCGCTGTCCACCACGCGTGAAACCAGCTTCATCAAGCCCCCTTGCCGACCATACGGAAAACGCTCAATGTGCGGATAACCATTTAATAATCCGAGTTGATTGATGGCATCCAGCGTGCGTCCCACAACGATCAGGTTTGGCTGCAAATGTTCAATAGCAGCCCGACTGCCATTGATGAGTTGTGCGAGCGGGGAGTGCGCGGCATCCTGGTGAGTGCGATTTGAGGCTAGGCCAATACGGTAACGGCGGCTAATATTGGAGGAGGTAACTGACATATGGATTTATCCAGTGGAAAGATTGTCAAAGTTGTGCAATGGAGTGATGGATAACACCCAGTGTTATTTTTATGCCCTATGGCGTTCAACCAGCTGACGATTGTGTTGAGTGATTTTTAATCACTGCCTGCGCACCACACATGATGCATCATCATAGTCTTATGTGTCGCATTTCCTCATCGCTTCATAGACCGTATTTGCAGTTGTGTGCAGACGTATTATGTTCGCGATTACTTAATGCAACAATCTTATTTGGTACGTCCCGGCAGACCGATGCAAGACGACGCCGAGGAGGTTGCGAGTGTTGGCAAAAACGCTCTACAATAGTCATTATGAATAAAGCCTTTGTCAAAGAGTCCGATGGCGACGACGACGATCTGGAGTTTGGATTGCCGCCGATTCCTGCTGGCACAAAAAATTATATGACGCCCGCCGGACATGCCCGCATGAAAGCGGAGTTACTGGATTTGATAGATAACGCTCGGCCTGAAGTGGTGCGTATTGTGTCGTGGGCGGCCTCCAACGGTGACCGTTCCGAAAATGGGGACTACATTTACGGTAAACGTCGGCTGCGTGAAATCGACCGGCGGATTCGGTTTCTGACCAAACGTTTGGATCAAGCCGAGATAGTTGATCCTAGTGTTCACCATGGTCGTGATCAGGTGTTTTTTGGCGCTACGGTACGCTACCAAAATCATGCCGGTGAAGAACATACGGTGACCATCGTCGGGATTGATGAACTAGACCCGCTGCACGGAAAAATAAGCTGGATATCCCCTGTTGCGCGCGCCCTCACCAAGGCGCATGAGGGTGAGTCGGTCACCCTCATGACCCCGGCGGGAATGGATGAGCTGGACATATTGAGCGTGCGTTATCCTGCTCCCGAAGCATAAAAATATGAAAGTCAAAGTAACGAGAAGGATTTGCACGTGGCTAACGTTGTTTTATGACAACGTCATGAGGATGAAATATTGCTTCTTTAATATGCCTCCTTTTCTACAGGAGACATCATGCAAGCACCTTGTGTCAAGCCAGCGTTCAACACGATCGTCCAGCCAAGCGTCAAATCCGGTATCAAGTCACACCGCAAGACAAGCCGCAAAGCAAGCCGCAAGCGCGACGTTAATCCAATCGTTAAATCGAACCTTGCAATAAGCAATATCAATATTTTGCGTGCGATCGCCATGTTATGCATCGTCACGCCAGTTGCAGGCTTCGCGCAGCAAGCTACTGATCTCGGCGCCGTCAGCGCTGCCGATGGATCGGGCATTGCTAGCCAGGCCGTGAACGTACCGAGTGCCGCTAAAAGCGCACCGTCCCAAGGTTCGCTGACGGCGCGCTCGGCGCAGTCCGAAGTGAGCGAGTCATTCATTCGTAACTACACATCGCCCATCGCCGACTTTAGTCAAGTTATCCAAATGACCCCGGGTGTGTACAGTTATAGCCCCAACGGTCCAGGCCTGGGCGACACGAAGACTTATTTCCGTGGTTTTCAGGATGGCGATTATTCGGTCACGTTCGACGGCATTCCGTTTCAGGACACTAACAGCCCGACCCATCATACCTGGGCGTTTTTTCCGGCACAGTTTATAGGTGGCGCGATCGTTGACCGCAGCCCAGGTTCGGCTGCGACTATCGGACCGGCCAATTTTGGTGGTTCAATTAATCTGTTATCGCGTAACCTTGATCGGCAACAACGGACTAGCGTAACGGGATCGTATGGTACCTGGAATACGTCGCTGATCGGCGTTGAGCATGAAACCGGACAGTTCGGTACTGATGGTTCGTCTAATCTTTTGTTCAATGTGCATGAGATGAAGTCGGATGGCTATCAGACCTATAACAAGCAAAAGCGTGATGCGATCTCGCTAAAATACCAGCTTGCAATTACCGATAATACCGCCCTGACCTTCTTTGCCTCGTCCATTGATCTGCACACCAATACGCCGAACACCAAGGGACCAACGCGTGCGCAAGCCGCACAATATGGTAACAATTATTTAATGAGTGGCGATCCGACGCGGGCCAACTATTACGGCTATAACTTTTATCACGTCACGTCAGATTTTGAGTATGTTGGGTTGACATCTAATCTTGGCAACGGCTGGACGCTGGACGACAAGCTGTACACCTATGCTTATCACAACCAGCAAAATTATAACGGCACCACCATCACGACGACCAGTGGGACCGATAAACTGAATGCCTATCGGACCTATGGCAATTTGCTGCGCGTGAGCCAGGAATCAGGCATGGGGACTTTCCGCACCGGTTTATGGTCGGAATATGCAGACACGAACCGATACCAGATTCCTTCCGATCCGCGCACGTGGATTGATGCAGTGCTACCAAATTTTCATGAGAAGTTTAAGACAACGACTTTGCAGCCATTTGTTGAATACGCGTTCAACATCACGAACGATCTGAAAATTACGCCCGGCATCAAGTACGCTTCTTATCGCCAGGATTTCACGCAATTTGCCGATAACGGTAAAGCGGTCGGTAACCTTGGCGGCGCGCCTGGCATCAACCATGCGACCACCTACAATGCGGCGCTGCCGTCGCTGGACATGCACTATAAGTTGCAATCAAACTGGTCCGCCTATGCACAGTTTGCGACTGGAAGCGAAATACCGCCGACTAACGTTTTTGACGTCAAAAATGCGAATGTCACGGTATTGCCTTCGATGGTCAAAACGAAGACTTATCAAATCGGAACAGTCTGGAAATCTGAACGGTTCACGCTCGATGTGGATGCATATCGTATCAAATTTGATAATGCGTATTCGTCCTCCACAGACGCGACCGGGAACACGACGTTTTATGCTAACGGAACGTCGGTTACGCAAGGCATCGAAGCGGAAAGCAACATCATGCTTGGCGGCGGATTTAACCTTTATATCAACGGTACATACGGCAGCGCCAAGTATTCCAGCGGTCAATGGGTGGCCAGTGCACCTAGCGACACAGAAACTCTGGGACTGAGCTACGAGCAGGGTGCCTGGAACAGCGGTTGGTTTACCAAACGCGTCGGCAAGATGTTTAACGATAACGGTGGCACGCACGAAGCCGTTGTGATTAATCCTTTTATTTTGTCGAACCTGTTCGTCAACTATGCATGGAAGCATCCCGTCAGCTGGGCCAGGCAAGCCAAGGTACAGTTAGGCGTCAACAATCTATTTAATAAGCAGAACATCGTCGGGGTAACGCCAGCGACCACAAAAACGTCCGTTCCGGCACCGGGCGATTTATTGACCTTGCTGCCGACACGTAGTACGTCATTGACCCTCACGCTGGATTTCTAAATTTGTTATGCATTTCATGGGGAGGCCAGGCTTCCTCATGGGTGAATTTGACTTTTCATTCCGATTGTTGACCAGAGTTTTTACTCCCAATTTTAATCATGAATATTCCCCATCTATTTGAATTAGCCAATGATTCCGGCGGCACACTATATCTGATGCTGCTGCTCTTGCTGGTAGCCTTAACGGTGATCATTGAACGGACTAGTCATCTTTCCAATATGCAGCAGGGCGGCGAGCAGCTAATTGCCATGCTAAAAAAAGAAGACGTACAACTTGCTATCTGGTCAGTCCCTCAAAAGCTATCAAAACTACCGCATATCCGGTTATTCAACGTATTAAAGAAAGAGCCGGTCAGTACTGATCGTGAGACTTTCGGAGGTCATCTGGAAGAGGCCATCATGCATGAAGTCCCTATTCTTGATCGCTCGCTATGGGTGCTGGATACGGTGATTACATTGGCGCCTTTGCTGGGTTTGTTTGGCACCATCATAGGGATGTTTAACGCGTTCCATGTTCTCGGTGATGCCCAAAACGGTGCGGCACAAATTACCGGCGGCATTGCCGAAGCGCTGATTGCGACGGCCTCTGGTCTCTTGATTGCGATGATCGGACTGGTATTCTTTAATGCGTTGCACACCCGCGTCCGGATCGTTTTACATCAACTTGAAACCATCAAGATCATGCTCGTGAACCGCCATGATCGTTTGGCATCGAATGTGACTTCGCTGGTTTCGTCGGGTACCTCTCATGTTAAATCATTCGTTATGCCGGTTAGGGCCTGAAATGCGTTATCTTGAAACAAGAAAAGCCCGAATAGAGATCATTCCGATGATCGACATCATGCTGTTTCTGCTGGTATTTTTCGCGATGCTGACATTACGCATGATTCCATCGTCTGGTCATGTCACCAGGTTGCCGACCAGTTCGACAGCGGTGACAATTCCACCGCCAAAATTGCTGGTAGAAATTGCACCGGATGGCGCGCTGCTGGTTGAGAATCACACCCTGACGGCAGTACAACTAACCGCGCTACTCAGGCAGCGTGATAGCGCCAAAACTTCGGTCACCATCGCTGGTAATCAGACCGCGTCGTTGCAGCAGGTGATGGAAGTGATCGATGCGATCCGCAACGGTGGTGCGACTGAAATCGGTCTTGCTACGCGTAACGCCACCGGTAAATAGGCCGTTATGTCTGCACTTATCAGCACCCACCGTTTCCCCGTTCAAGCTTTTGGTCTGGCTGTTCTGGTTGAGGCTGCGCTGGTGGCGGTTGTCGTTATTTTTCTGGTGACAACACCCTCAAAACCTGCGTTATCTGAGCCGGTGCCGATCACGTTGATCAGTGAGGACAAGCCGCCAGCAGAGGCACCACCAACGCCTAAACCCCCTGAACCGCTTAAGCCTGTGGCACGACCGCAGCCAAAACCCATTACCAAAGTAGTTCCGCCAAAACCGCAAATACAAACGCCCCAGCCACCAAAGGCGGCAATCGCAACTGCAGAGCCACTACCACTTTCCCCGGCACCGAGCGCTATGTCTGAACCCGCGTTTGTGCCGACTACGCCAGCACCGCCACCTGCGGTAGCAAGTGGAAAAACGGACGTCAGTCTTGAATATGCAGCCAAGGTTCGTGCTGCGGTTCAGGCTGCGGTTGCCTATCCACCTGCGGCGGCAGCGTTACATTTTTCTGGTCGTGTTCGGGTTGAATTTCATCTGCGCGATGGCGTCCCTTCACAATCCCGTGTAGTGATATCGAGCGCCATTGGAATGATTGATCGGGCTGCATTGCAGTCGGTACAGAGCGCGCGCTATCCAGAGCCGCCTTCTGATATGCGCGGCAGCGATAAGTTGTACCAGATATGGGTCGAGTTCACGCGTTAAATATGTTGACTAAGGTTGTTTATTAAATTACTAACGCTGGCTTGATATCAAATCAGCGACAGTGCCTTTTGGGTCCACGTTACGTTAATTTTTTTAAGGTCATTGCTATGCGTCGATTTTCAGCATCGTTGGTTTTCATTATCATTACAGCGCTCAGCGTCGTCAGCGCACCCACTCACGCAAAGGGCGCCGAGCCGTTTATTTCCGCAAAGGAGATAGACCTTGCCAAACTATTGCCCCCGCCACCAGCCAGTGAATCATCACAAACCAAGGCAGAGTTAGGCGAAATATTGACTGTACAGGTGACACGTACGCCGGAAATGGTCGCCCGCGCTCAAGCAGACGCAGTAGAAAATATCGGGCGATTTTCCGATATTTTGGGACCACGTTTTAACGTCGAGAATTTGCCGAAATTTTCTGCCTTTTTTGCGCGAGTCGTGAGTTCGGAAGGCGCGGTTGTGGATGCACCAAAAAAGTTCTGGCAGCGTCCACGGCCCTATCTGGCGAGTGATCTGGTGAAGCCGGTAGTCAAGATGACAGCATCAGGATCTTATCCCTCAGGACATGCCACAGCCGGGACATTGATGGGTATCGTGCTGGCGAACATGGTGCCGGAAAAACGGAGCGAAATCATGCTGCGCGCGCGCGAATATGCGCACAATCGGATCGTGGCTGGGGTGCACTATCCGTCCGATATCGAGGCGGGTCGGATTGCTGGAACATTGATTGCGGCGAATTTAATGACGCGCGAAGATTTTAATGCAGAATTTGCGACCGCCAGGGCTGAGTTACGGAAGGAGTTGGGTCTGACCGACGATAAGCTTAAGAAGGAAAAATGACCTCCGCTCTGTCCGCTGTACAACGGTGCTATCGATAAAGGTGGCCTTCCCCATCGGTATCAATAGGGAAGCGCCACAGATTGTCCAGAATCGCGTCAGCTATCTTTTTTCATACTGTTGATTGCCAAATAGAACGCTACGCTCTTTGTCACCGGTTAGCGGCTTGCGCAGGCTCGCCAGTACTTCCACGCCGCGCATGACTGCCGGGCGTTGGCTGATGGTATTAAACCATTGCTGCAGGTGTGGAAAATCACTTAATTCAACGCCTTGGTTTTTCCATGACCGTAGCCACGGGAAGGTCGCAATATCAGCAATGGTATATTCGCTCCCGGCTAAATAGGCATTTTCAGAAAGCTGTTTGTCAATCACGCCGTATATTCGCTTGGCTTCATTAGTATATCGATCCACCGCGTATGCAATCTGCTCCGGCGCATACAGACGGAAGTGATGCGCCTGACCCAGCATAGGCCCAACGCCACCCATTTGAAACATCAACCATTCCAGTGTTTTAAACCGCTCACGGTCGGTATTGCCAAGGAACTGTCCCGTTTTGCCCGCCAGGTAGATTAATATAGCGCCGGATTCAAATAGCGAAATAGGCGCTCCGTCAGGACCGTCTTCATCCAGGATGGCCGGAATTTTATTATTGGGCGAAATCGACAAAAAATCGGCAGCGAACTGGTCGCCAGCCCCGATATCGACGGCATGCACCCGATAAGGCAGGCCGCATTCTTCCAGCATAATATGGATTTTATGTCCGTTCGGTGTTGGCCAGCTATAGACGTCTATCATCGCTATTTCCTTTGCTTGTGAGCAATCATTTTTTGAACAATACGGGTGGGTAGGGGGCAGCTCTAAATGGTATTCAGGCGTGCAAGTGCCTTATGCAAGGTCTCATCCTGCTTCGCAAAACAGAATCTAACAATACCGGACTCGCGCGGGGTCGAATAAAAAGCCGATACCGGAATCGCAGCCACGCCGATTTCGCTCGTCAACCAAGTAGCGAAATCTACTTCGCTGGACGCGGAGATCGCCGAATAATCGACACACTGAAAATAAGTGCCATCCGAAGGAAGTAATTTGAAGCGAGAATCTTGCAGTCCGGCCCGGAATAAATCGCGTTTGCGCTGATAAAACGCCGACAATTCCAGATAAGGTGCCGCGTTCTTCATATATGCGGCAATTCCATGCTGGACTGGCGTATTGACGGTAAAGACATTGAATTGATGGACCTTGCGAAACTCAACCGAGAGCGCAGCGGGCGCGGCAACAAAACCGATTTTCCAACCCGTCACATGATAGGTTTTACCGAAGCTGGAAACGATAAAGGCGCGCTCGGCCAACTCAGGATGACGACTGACGGATTCATGGACAAGACCGTCATACACCATGTGCTCATAGACTTCATCTGACAAAATCAATATATCGGTGTCGCGTACGATGTCTGTTAATGCCGCAATATCGATCGCACTTAATACGCTGCCGGTAGGGTTGTGCGGAGAATTGATCATGATAAGACGCGTGCGCGATGTCACCGCTGCCGAGACTTGGTCCCAAGGCACTGTATAGCCATCGGCGCTCAACGTCATTTGAACGAAAACGGGCTTTCCGCCGGCTAATTTGATCGCTGGCACATAGCTGTCATAGGCAGGTTCGATGACAATCACTTCGTCGCCCGGATGCACCGCACACATGATCGCTGTCAGCAATCCTTGCGTAGCGCCAGCCGTGATCGTGATTTCTGTCGTCGAATCATAAGCGTATCCGTGCAATTTTTTAATTTTTTCGGCAATAATCAAGCGTAACGAAGGGATGCCTACCATTGGGGGATATTGATTTAGCCCGCTTTTCATTGCGTCGCTGACCGCCTCGACCAACGCTGGATCACAATTAAAATCAGGAAACCCTTGTCCCAGATTGACAGCATTTTTCTCGCTCGCTAGCGCCGACATGGTCGTGAAAATGGTGGTGCCGACAGCTGGCAGTTTTGACTGTAATGCAAGGGGTGTCATAGGCTTAAGGTGCGCTGGCTTGGTCATTAGGTTCTCGTGTCTGGCTTGGTTCAACAACGTAATAAGTGCAGGGGAGGTGTTTTAGCAGCGCAACGACACTACGCATTGAGTGGATTATTTTAGCGGTTTATCGATAACGCCACAGGGAGCCTACATTTACAGCGCTTGTCCCGACGGCATGATCCAGGCCTGCGGTGTAACGATGGAAAAAAGTCCTGTTTTAGCGGTCTTGCGGGCAAGTTTTAGTAGCGCCTTATCCTTGGTGATGAGGGTGGCAGCGTTTGCGCCCAAGGCAAGTTCTAAAAACTTTTGGTCGTCCGGGTCTGAGCAAATAGGCAGGCGGATGTCGGTGCGCGGGGATAAAAGGTCGGAATCCATATATTTTATCAGCGTCTCGAACTCGGCATTGATGCCCGGGCGCGTCTCGTCGGTAATAGGTAAGTGCGCATAATGCAAAACTAGCTGCCATTCCATGCGACAGTCGGCCCGCGTCACTGCTTCAACCTCGCCCGATTGCAGTGCATTTAATAGTTTTGCCCAACGAGGATCGCGAAAAACAAACAGATCCAGGCAGACATTTGTGTCGATTACTAAGCGCTTCGGTATCATGGTGAACAATTCTTTTCGCTAAGTTTATTTTTTGAATGCACATTATCTATGTTAATTGTTTTATCGCCTGCTAAATCGCTGGATTACACGACGCCACCAACCACCGATTTGCACACATTGCCAGATTATATTTCGCATTCCGCAGAGCTGGTTGAGGTGTTGAAGAGGTTGTCGCCCGCTGAAGTCGGTGGTCTGATGCATATTTCCGACGCCTTGGCGCACTTAAATGCGACCCGATTTTCTTCCTGGTCGCCGACTTTTAGCAAGGCAAACGCTAAACAGGCAATTTTGGCATTTAACGGCGACGTCTACACCGGATTCGACGCCGGTTCCTTAAGTCATAAAGAGTTGGCCTATACCCAAAAGCATGTACGAATTTTGTCTGGATTATATGGGATGTTGCGCCCCCTTGATCTGATGCAACCGTATCGGCTGGAAATGGGAACGAAGTTAGTTAATGCTGGAGGAAAAAATTTATATGCATTCTGGCACGACACCGTCACCTTGGGCTTAAACGAGGAGCTAGCAAAGCTGAAAACCGATATTCTTGTTAATCTGGCATCGGACGAGTATTTTAAAGTAGTTAGGCCGAAGGTATTGGCAGCGAGTATTGTCGCACCGGTCTTTGAGGACTGGAAGAATGGAAAATACAAAATTATCTCGTTTTACGCAAAACGTGCTCGCGGATTGATGGCGCGCTATGCGACGGTCAATAAAGTAACTAATCCCGAGCAATTAAAGGATTTTAACGTCGAAGGCTATCAATTTGTTGCCAAAGATTCTGATGCTGGTCGTTGGGTGTTTAGACGACGAATTGACGTTTAACTTAGGGTAAAAATGGGTTTGGACGATATGGCGCCCATGTTGCGGCGTACTCCGGCGATCGGCAAAAACCTTTAATAGTTCGGCGGTTTGACCGTCGTACCCTGCACGCGTTAGAATGTCGGGTTATTAAAATAGTGGGCTCGCCGATAATGCGCCGCAACCTCGTAGCTGGAAATTGGAAAATGAATGGCAGCTTAGCTGCCAACGCGTCGTTGCTGGCCGAACTTAAGGCCGGTCTGGGGCACTTTAATTGCGATATCGCAGTCTGTGTACCATCGCCCTATCTCGCACAGTGTCAGGCCGCGTTGACCGGCACGCCATTGGCATGGGGCGCGCAGGATGTCTCCGTGCATTCCGCTGGTGCTTATACGGGTGAGATTGCCGCCTCAATGCTGCTAGACTTTGCATGTAAATACGTCATCGTCGGCCATTCCGAGCGACGCGCGTATCATGGCGAAACCAGTCAGGTAGTAGCGCAAAAAGCAGTTATTGCATTGAAATCGGGTCTGACGCCGATTGTTTGTGTTGGCGAAACCTTATCAGAACGTCAGGCTGGTCAGACCGATGCAGTGGTGAGCGAGCAATTGGAAGCAGTTCTGGCGCTGTTAGATATTTCAGCCTTAACCGGCATCGTGATCGCTTACGAACCAGTCTGGGCAATTGGCACCGGCATGACCGCGACCCCGCAGATGGCCCAGGATGTACATGCTGCGCTACGGAGCCGGGTGGCACTGAAAAACCGCGATTCTGCGTCGCTTGTAAAGATTTTGTACGGTGGGAGCATGAAACCGGATAATGCAGCCGAATTAATGGCGATGCCGGATATTGATGGCGGCTTGATCGGTGGTGCTGCGTTAAAAGCTGCAGATTTTCTTTCTATTGCGGCTTCCGCTTAAATAGAGAGTGGTGCCAAAGCTTCGACAACGGTTTCTTTGCTGGTCACAACATGGCGATAGCAATCGGCAAACAGTGAAAAATTGCGAGCAAGACCATGCCGAAATAAAGGCAGTCGCAGTTAGTTTTAAAGTGATTGCCGATTTGTACGCGGCTTGCAATAGCGGCAAATTATTGGCGATCATGCAGCAGTTACTTAAGTATTTACTAAAGCTATAAAAAAGCAAAAAATATAATTATCTCTTCATTGGAAAATCATTAAATGAACTCAGTACTTACTATCATCGTTGTCGTTCAAGTGTTGTCTGCGTTAACGATTATCGGACTCGTTTTATTGCAGCACGGTAAAGGTGCCGACATGGGTGCCGCGTTTGGTTCGGGCGCGTCAGGTAGTTTGTTCGGTGCGACCGGATCTTCGAATTTTCTGTCAAAGTCAACTGGACTGGCCGCGTTGATTTTTTTCTGCGCGACGCTGGGTCTGGTGTATTTGGGTAGTCATCGCACTGCAGCAACTGGCGGTGTAATGGATAGTTTGCCAGCGGCGTCGGCACCCGCGGCTGCCATCCCATCGACAACTGTCCCAACACCGAATTCAGCGGCTACTGCATCGGCGACCGTTGCCGCAAGTGCTGCAGCGGCAGCGTCAAACGCGGCCTCAGCAGGGCATAGCACCGATCCATCGAATCAAATCCCGAAATAAGTTTAAAAAGAAACGAATTACAGGGTTTTAATCAAATTGTGCATTGAACAAAAATGCTAAAACAGGTTAAAATATGCCCTTATGCCGACGTGGTGAAATTGGTAGACACGCTATCTTGAGGGGGTAGTGGCGAAAGCTGTGCGAGTTCGAGTCTCGCCGTCGGCACCAAGTTATTGAAGTCCGCAAAGTTGTTCCTACGCTGGTTTTTTTATCGAGGAACTTGTAGTGTTTGATTAGTTGATTGTGACGAGATGAAATGAGTTGCGGTTTATGTAACGCGCTTATGTAATGAGCTTATGTAACGCGCTTATGTAACCACATTAAGGAGCCACATCTTCTCACCGGATATTTTATCACGCTGCTAACCGTTCAAACCATTGGCAAAAAATCGTGAACCTCGAAAATTATTTCCCCGTACTATTATTTATTTTGATCGGTATTGCGGTAGGTGTTATGCCGCAATTGCTGGGTCGTATCCTTGGGCCACACCGGCCCGATGCTCAAAAAAATTCTCCATACGAATGCGGTTTTGAAGCATTCGAAGACGCGCGCATGAAGTTTGATGTGCGGTATTACCTTGTCGCCATTTTGTTCATTTTGTTCGATCTGGAAACTGCCTTTTTCTTCCCTTGGGGTGTCGCCATGCGTGACCTCGGCTGGGCTGGCTTCATCACGATGATGGTATTCATCGCTGAATTTGTCGTCGGCTTCTGGTACATATGGAAGAAGGGCGCTTTGGATTGGGAGTAAGTCATGTCAATTGAAGGTGTATTAAACGAAGGCTTTGTTACCACTACGGCTGACAAACTCATTAACTGGACACGCACCGGCTCTTTGTGGCCGATGACGTTCGGCCTGGCTTGCTGTGCTGTCGAGATGATGCACGCCGGTGCCTCGCGCTACGACATGGATCGTTTTGGTGTAATCTTCCGTCCTTCGCCACGGCAGTCTGACGTAATGATCGTCGCTGGCACGCTATGCAACAAAATGGCGCCAGCGTTACGCAAGGTATACGATCAGATGCCAGAACCACGCTGGGTGATTTCGATGGGTTCGTGTGCCAATGGCGGCGGCTATTATCATTATTCCTACTCGGTGGTGCGCGGTTGCGACCGTATTGTGCCGGTCGATATCTACGTTCCCGGTTGCCCTCCCACGGCTGAAGCGCTGCTGTATGGCATCATTCAGCTGCAAAATAAGATTCGCCGCACCAATACAATTGCGCGCTAAGAGAACAGAATGACGACCAAACTTGAAACCCTTGAAGCCGCCGTGCGCAATGCGCTAGGCGATGACCTTCAAAGTCTTGCTGTGGCCTTCGGTGAGGTCACTATCATAGTCAAAGCGTCAAATTATCTGTCGGCAATGCGTGTGCTCCGCGATCATGCAGACACCCGCTTTGAAGAGCTGATCGATTTATGTGGCGTTGATTACTCAACCTATGGTGACGGTATTTGGGATGGTGCACGATTTGCCGCGGTTTCGCATCTGTTGTCTCTTGAGCATAATTGGCGCTTGCGGGTTCGCGTCTTCGCACCGGACGATGAAATGCCCATTTTGGCGTCACTGACAGGCATATGGTCTTCTGCTGACTGGTATGAGCGCGAGGCTTTCGACTTCTTCGGTATACTGTTTGAAGGTCATAACGATTTACGTCGTATTTTGACGGACTACGGTTTTATCGGCCATCCGTTTCGCAAAGATTTCCCTGTCTCCGGCTATGTCGAGATGCGCTATGACCCAGAGCAAAAACGCGTGATTTATCAGCCTGTTACGATAGACCCGCGTGAAATCACGCCACGCGTGATTCGCGAAGACAATTACGGGATCAAATAATGGCAGAAATCAAAAATTACACGCTGAACTTCGGTCCGCAACATCCCGCTGCACATGGCGTTCTGCGCCTGGTGCTGGAGTTGGACGGCGAAGTGATCCAGCGTGCCGACCCGCATATTGGCCTGTTACATCGCGGTACTGAGAAGCTGGCCGAACAAAAAACCTATTTGCAGTCCGTTCCTTACATGGATCGTCTCGACTACGTCTCGATGATGTGTAACGAGCACGGTTACGTGATGGCAATTGAGCGTCTGCTCGGTCTCGAAGTACCCTTGCGCGCGCAATATATTCGCGTCATGTTCGATGAAATTACGCGTTTGCTGAACCATCTCATGTGGATTGGCGCGCATGCACTGGACGTTGGTGCCATGGCCGTATTGTTGTATGCGTTCCGCGAACGCGAAGATTTGATGGATTGCTACGAAGCTGTTTCTGGCGCGCGTATGCACGCTGCTTACTATCGACCAGGTGGTGTTTATCGCGACCTTCCGAACCAGATGCCGCAGCACAAAGCATCGATTGTTCGTAACGCAAAAGCGATCAAAGCGCTTAACGAAAACCGTCAAGGTTCGATGCTGGATTTCATCGAAGATTTCACGGTGAGATTTCCTAAGTATGTCGATGAATACGAAACCTTGCTGACAGACAACCGTATCTGGAAACAGCGCCTTGTCGGCGTCGGCGTCGTATCGCCTGAGCGCGCTAAAGCGATGGGTTTCACTGGCCCAATGTTGCGTGGTTCAGGTATCGAATGGGATTTGCGCAAGAAGCAGCCCTACGAAGTATACGACCTGCTGGACTTTGATATTCCCGTGGGGAAAAATGGTGATTGTTATGACCGTTACTTGGTGCGCGTTGCAGAAATGCGCCAGTCAAATCACATTATCAAACAGTGCGTAGAATGGTTGCGGAATAACGAAGGGCCGGTAATGACGACCAATCATAAAGTCGCACCTTCGTCACGCGTCGATATGAAATCCAATATGGAAGAGTTGATCCATCACTTCAAACTCTTTTCCGAAGGATTCCATGTGCCACCGGGCGAGGCCTACGCGGCTGTCGAGCATCCAAAAGGTGAATTTGGTGTATATATCGTTTCCGACGGTGCCAACAAACCTTACCGTTTAAAAATCCGTGCACCGGGCTTCCCGCATTTGCAAGGTTTGAACGAGATGGCTAAAGGCCACATGATTGCCGATGCCGTCACGATCATTGGAACGCAGGACATTGTTTTTGGTGAAATTGATCGCTAAGAAAGCGGTTAGATCGCAGGGTAATCTGAGGGTTTTTTTAAAGTCATGATATGTTAATCCCATGATTTCAAATAACGGTTTTTTACCTGACCAGGGTTGCGTTACAAGCACGTATATTCATTGCGTAATCGGTTTCTAAGGCAGGTTTAAAGACTACTAAGTGCCCTAAGAGGGAATCTAAGACGGATTGGACCAATTTGATGATGTGGCAAATATTGCAAGTTTTGCAAACATATGAAGATACCGTACGCAACACAAAGCGAAGTCCGTTTCAGAAGCGCCGTAGGATTGCCAGCGGTGAAAGCAGGGATTCGTTAAAATAGCACGCTTTGCCGTGCTCCGTGAATTTACCAATAACTAGCGCATACCACCGCGTACGAATGGTCAACAACATGTTGTTAAGTCAAGATACGTATAAAAAGATCGATCGCGAAGTAGCGAAATTTCCCTCAGACCAATCACAGTCTGCGGTGATGGGCGCATTGGCGATCGCGCAGGACGAAAAAGGCTGGCTCTCGCCAGAAACGATGCAGGATGTTGCCGATTATCTCGGGATGCCTGCAATCGCGGTGCAAGAAGTCGCCACCTTTTATAATATGTACAACACCAAGCCAATCGGCAAGCACAAGATTACGATTTGCACCAATTTGCCCTGCCAGCTGTCCGGTGGCGAAAAAGCCGCTGCACACCTGAAGCACAAATTAGGTATCGATTACCGTGAAACAACCGAAGATAGCCAGTTCACGCTAATGGAAGGCGAATGTATGGGCGCTTGCGGTGATGCACCGGTATTGTTGGTCAATAACAAGCGCATGTGCAGCTGGATGTCGAACGATAAAATCGACGGGTTGCTAGCGGAGTTGTCGGAAGCGAGCCCAAAATGACCAGTTTGCACAATCGTCATATCAACCCACTTATCCTTGCGGATTTAGACGGCGCCAACTGGCACTACGAAGATTATGTCAAACGGGGCGGTTATTCTGCGTTAAAGCGCATCCTTAACGACGGCGTTACGCCCGAGCAAATCATTGCAGAACTGAAGGCCGGTTCTTTGCGCGGCCGTGGTGGTGCAGGTTTTCCTACTGGGTTGAAATGGAGCTTTATGCCGCGCCAATTCCCCGGTCAGAAATATCTGGTGTGTAATACGGATGAAGGCGAGCCGGGCACGTTCAAAGATCGTGACATCATTCGCTATAATCCTCATGCACTGATTGAAGGCATGGCGATCGGTGCGTTCGCGATGGGCATTACGGTTGGTTACAACTATATTCATGGTGAAATTTGGGCCGGTTACACGCGCTTTGAAGAAGCGCTGGAAGAGGCGCGCGCCGCTGGTGCGTTGGGCGATAATATATTCGGCAGCGCTTTCAACTTTCAGTTGCACGCATTTCACGGTTATGGCGCGTATATTTGCGGCGAAGAGACCGCATTGCTTGAGTCCCTGGAAGGAAAAAAGGGGCAGCCGCGCTTTAAGCCACCATTCCCGGCCAGCTTCGGCTTGTATGGCAAACCCACCACCATTAACAATACCGAGACATTTGCAGCCGTCCCGTTTTTGTTAAACATGGGTGGTCCGGCCTACGCTGGATTGGGCAAACCTAACAATGGCGGTACCAAGATATTTTCTATCTCAGGCGATGTTGAGCTGCCGGGTAATTATGAAGTGCCGTTGGGCACGCCATTCGCCAAGCTGCTGGAACTCGCGGGTGGTATGCGCGGCGGTAAAAAGATTAAAGCTGTCATCCCTGGTGGCTCGTCGGCACCGGTGATACCGGGCAACATCATGATGGATACCGATCTTGACTATGATGCCATCGCGAAGGCTGGTTCGATGCTCGGCTCCGGCGCAGTCATCGTGATGGATGATACGCGCTGCATGGTCAAAGCATTGCAGCGTTTGTCATATTTCTATTTTGAAGAGTCCTGCGGACAATGTACGCCATGTCGGGAAGGTACCGGCTGGCTATACCGTTTGGTACACCGGATTGAAAACGGTCAAGGCCGACCTGAAGATATCGAGCTGCTGGATACGGTTGCGGGCAATATCATGGGACGCACGATTTGCGCGCTCGGTGATGCAGCAGCAATGCCGGTGCGCGGTTTCCTGAAGCATTATCGCGAAGAGTTTGAGTATCACATTGAGCATAAGCATTGCCTCGTGCCAGCTTATATTTAAGGCACTGCGCTAAAATTTAATGCGTGACCATGACACGATTGATTCAACGGAATGATGTGTTTGTGATGGCGCAATTCAGAACAGTAAGCAAAATACTTAGGCAAGAAAAGTAAAAGCCATGGTCGAAATCGAAATAGACGGCAAAAAAGTGGAAGTCCAAGAGGGCAGCATGGTAATGGATGCTGCCAATAAAATTGGTACTTATATCCCCCATTTTTGCTATCACAAAAAACTCTCCATTGCGGCCAATTGCCGCATGTGTCTGGTCGAGGTGGAAAAAGCGCCGAAGGCATTGCCTGCCTGCGCGACACCCGTGAGCGCGGGCATGATCGTGCGCACGGCAAGTGAAAAAGCTGTGACTGCACAAAAAAGCGTGATGGAATTCCTGCTGATTAATCACCCGCTTGATTGCCCAATTTGCGACCAGGGTGGTGAGTGTCAATTGCAGGATTTGGCAGTTGGTTACGGTAAGTCCTCATCTCGTTACGAAGAGGAAAAGCGGGTCGTTTCTCCTAAAGACGCGGGTCCCCTAATCTCCATGAAGGAAATGACGCGTTGCATTCAGTGCACGCGCTGCGTTCGTTTTGGCCAGGAAATTGCTGGCGTTATGGAATTCGGGATGGTTGGCCGTGGCGAACATTCGGAAATTACGACCTTCGTTGGCAAGACGGTTAACTCTGAACTGTCCGGCAACATGATCGATCTTTGCCCTGTTGGTGCATTGACTTCCAAACCGTTTCGTTACAGCGCACGTACATGGGAGTTATCCCGTCGTAAATCAATCAGCCCGCACGATGGTCTCGGCGCCAATCTGATTGTTCAGGTTAAGTCTGGCAAAGTGATGCGCGTACTTCCGTTGGAAAACAACGATGTAAACGAGTGCTGGTTGTCTGATAAAGATCGTTTTGCTTACGAGGGTTTGAATAGCGCCGAGCGCTTGACCAAGCCAATGTTGAAGCAAGACGGAAAATGGCAAGAAGTGGAATGGCAGACAGCGTTGGAATATGTTGCGCATGGTTTGCGCAATGTCCGTCATGAACACGGCCCAGATGCCATTGCCGCGCTAGGCACCCCGTATTCAACCCTGGAAGAGCTATCGCTTCTGCAAAAAGTTGTGCGTGGCCTTGGTTCCGAGAATATCGATTTCCGCACGCGTCAGTCCGACTTCGCTCTTGATGGCAAGGTCACGCCATGGCTAGGTATGTCGATCAACGAGTTCGCTGAGCTTGATCGCGCATTTCTGATCGGTTCGTTTTTGCGTAAAGATCATCCGTTGCTGTCGGCGCGGTTACGGTTGAGTGTCAAGAGCGGTGCTAAGTTGAGTATCCTGCATGCGACCGATGACGATTTGCTGATGCCAGTTGCCAACAAGATTATCGCTGCACCGTCGGCTTGGTTGGCTTTGCTAGGCGAAGTTGCAGTTTCAGTCGCACAAGCTAAAAATGTTGCGATACCTGCAGGTCTGGAAAACGTGACTCCGTCGGCTGTGGCAGCGCAAACGGCCGCCAGCTTGTTATCTGGCTCGGCCAAAGCTGTCCTGTTAGGCAATGCGGCTGCTCAGCATCCGCAAGCGTCCCAATTACACGCCGCCGCGCAATGGATCGCGCAAGAAACGGGCGCACGTTTTGGCTACATGACCGAAGCGGGTAATACCGTGGGTGGTTATCTTGCGCAAGCCATTCCCGCGGCAGGCAAGGGCGCCAACGCACAATCAATGTTCGCGCAACCGCGTAAGGCATATGTTTTGTTAAACGTTGAGCCTGAACTTGACAGCTTTAATCCGCAGGTAGTACGTGCCGCCTTAGACCAAGCCGAGATGGTTGTCATGCTGTCTGCGTTCAAGCACGCTACCGACTACGCAGACGTGTTGCTGCCAATTGCACCGTTTACCGAAACTTCGGGTACCTTCGTCAATTGCGAAGGTCGTGCGCAAAGTTTCAATGGTACTGTTCGCCCCTTGGGTGAGGCACGACCTGCGTGGAAAGTACTACGCGTTTTAGGTAACCTGCTCGGCTTGACAGGTTTTGATTACGATACTTCGGAAGCAATTCGTGCGGAAGTCCTCGGTACTAGCAATCCTGCAGAAGCAAACTTTCAAAGTCGTTTAAACAATCTGACGGACCTCGATATGCCGGTGGCGACACAATCGCAGGAGAGCGTAGGTATAGAGCGTATCGCAGATGTGCCTATCTATTTTTCCGATGCGGTAGTCCGTCGCGCACCATCATTGCAAAAGACGGCAGATGGGCAAAATCCGCAAGCCTGGTTGTCCGTAACGCTGGCCGAAAAGCTAGGCATTGCTAGCGGTGACCGCGTCACCGTCAAGCAAGGACGAGGGATAGCAATGTTAATTGCAGTAGTGGATGCCGGTTTGCCTGATAACGTTGTGCGCGTAGCCGCCGCGCATGCATCGACTGCAGCACTCGGGCCGATGTTCGGCTCTATCGCGGTGGAGAAAGCGTAATGGATCATTTTATCTCCACTATTAATGCCGCCGGTGTAGCTAATCTAGGGCACATCTGGCCCTTGATCTGGAGCGTTATCAAGATCGTCATCATTGTTGTACCCTTGCTGTTATGTGTGGCCTATTTGACGTATTGGGAACGTAAGCTGATCGGCTGGATGCACATCCGGCTTGGTCCCAATCGTGTTGGTCCTTTTGGCTTGTTACAACCGATCGCTGATGCCCTGAAATTACTGCTTAAAGAAGTCACGCTTCCTTCGAAGGCAAACAAATATTTGTTTTTTATTGCACCGATCATGACGATCATGCCAGCGCTTGCAGCATGGGCGGTGGTGCCGTTTGGACCCGAAACAGTGTTGGCTAACGTCAACGCAGGTTTGCTATTTGTGATGGCCATCACTTCGATGGAAGTCTACGGTGTGATCATTGCGGGTTGGGCTTCCAATTCCAAATATGCTTTTCTCGGTGCGATGCGGGCGTCGGCCCAAATGGTGTCGTATGAAATCGCAATGGGTTTTGCACTGGTAATCGTGCTGATGGTGTCGGGTAGTCTGAATCTGACTGATATCGTCATGGGGCAGAGTAAGGGTTACTTCTACGACAAAGGGATTGGCTTCCTGTCCTGGAACTGGTTGTCGTTGCTGCCGGTATTCGTGATCTATTTCATCTCGGGTATTGCCGAAACTAATCGTCATCCATTTGACGTGGTCGAAGGTGAGTCCGAAATTGTCGCCGGTCATATGATCGAGTATTCAGGCATGTCGTTTGCGATGTTTTTCCTCGCTGAATATGCCAACATGATTTTGATCTCGATTCTGACGACATTGCTGTTTCTGGGTGGGTGGGCGTCGCCCGTGCAGTTGCTGGATTTCATTCCTGGATGGATCTGGCTCGGTGCGAAGACCTTCCTGGTGGTATCGATGTTTATCTGGGTCCGTGCGTCTTTCCCGCGCTATCGCTACGACCAGATCATGCGTCTTGGCTGGAAAGTATTTATCCCGTTGACGCTAGCCTATTTGGTGATCGTCGCAGCCTGGATTCAAAGTCCGTGGAATATCTGGAAGTAATGGAAGGTTTATTGTAAATGGAAGCGATCAAGGATTTTTTCGGTAGCTTGATGCTACTGGAGCTACTCAAGGGATTACGGCTGACCGGCCGTTATCTGTTTGCGCGCAAAATCACGGTGTTGTTCCCGGAAGAAAAGACACCGCAGTCCCCGCGATTTCGTGGTCTGCACGCGTTACGTCGCTATCCAAATGGCGAAGAGCGTTGCATTGCCTGTAAACTGTGCGAGGCGGTGTGTCCGGCAATGGCGATTACGATTGAATCCGAACAACGCGATGATGGAACGCGCCGTACTACGCGTTACGACATTGACCTGACCAAATGCATTTTTTGTGGATTTTGCGAAGAGTCCTGCCCGGTAGATTCTATCGTCGAAACGCATATTCTCGAATATCACGGCGAAAAGCGCGGCGACTTGTACTACACCAAAGAGATGTTACTCGCAGTCGGTGATCGGTACGAACCCGAAATCGCTGCTGCACGTGCTGCGGATGCTGCATACCGTTAATCGGTATTGCTCCTGGCTTGAGGAAGATGGTTTATCCTCACGCCTGAATATGAAGCTTATTTAGCTGACTTTTTTTGGTCGATTATGGAATTTAAGACATTCTTGTTTTACGCGTTTTCGGTCGTGCTTGTTATGGCTGCCTTACGTGTTATTACAGCGCGCAATCCAGTGCATTCAGCCTTGTTTCTGGTATTGGCGTTCTTCTCTGCAGCTGGTATCTGGATGTTGCTTAAGGCCGAGTTTCTGGCCATTGTGCTGGTGCTGGTATATGTCGGTGCCGTGATGGTGTTGTTCTTATTTGTCGTGATGATGCTGGATGTCAATCTGGATAAAATGAGAGAAGGCTTTTGGGGCTACTTTCCGCTTGCGGCGACCGTCGGCGTAATTATCGTGCTCGAAATGGCCGCAGTGTTATTACGGGGATTTTGGGCGCCAGAAAGCGAAGTGCCAGCCATCTCCGCTAACATAGGCAACACAAAAGCGCTTGGCTTACTCATTTACACCCAATACGTTTATGCGTTTGAGATCGCCGCTGTCGTCTTGCTGGTCGCCATCGTCGCCGCTGTTGCGTTGACTTTGCGTCGTAGAAAAGATACCAAAAGCATGGCACCGTCTGAAGCCGTTAAAGCGAAAAGCACTGACCGGATACGTTTGGTGAAAATGAAATCCGAGCAGCGGCCGTTTGACGCGCCCGCGACGATGCCGCTAGAGAAAAAATAAAAGGAACGCCGCATGACTTTATCACTGTCACATTATTTGATCCTGGGCGCGATTCTTTTTGCGATCGCGATTGTCGGTATTTTCCTGAATCGCAAAAATATTATCGTATTGCTCATGGCAATTGAATTAATGTTGTTGTCGGTGAATATCAACTTCATCGCTTTTTCGTACTATCTGGGCGATGCCGCAGGACAGATTTTTGTATTCTTCATTATGACCGTTGCAGCAGCCGAAGCAGCGATTGGCCTGGCTATTCTGGTCGTACTATTCCGAAATCTCGATACCATCAATGTGGAAGATCTCGATAGTCTTAAAGGGTAATTCCGCATTTTTGCACAGCATTGCAATACAAGTTTTGAGTAGAAGATGCTTGATGCCGAGTGTTTAAAATAGACACTCAGCATCAAGCAGGCCATATTAATGATCAAAATAAACGATCGTTGCAAATGATCGTTTTTGGTAGCCGATTTTAAGACTAGTAACAGCGTAAAGTACGGCCGATTAATGGCGCGCTCATCGCGACTAAAGCGAACAACGAATAAAGATAAGGTTCATCATGGCGGGGCAACTTAACCCACAATTACTTCTGGCCGTACCGTTGGCACCTCTTGTTGGTGCCGCGATAGCAGGCTTGTTTGGCACGCGATTTTTCGGCAATTTGATAGGACGCAAGACTTCGCACACAGTGACAATTTTAGGTGTGTTAATCGCGTTCATCATTTCAGTCCAGACCTTGCTGGCAGTGATCGATGGTGCATCGTTTAACGGCACGCTTTACACCTGGTTGACCGTGGGTGGCGTAAAGCTGGAAGTCGGGTTTTTAGTCGATAGCCTGACCGCAATGATGATGTGTGTAGTCACCTTTGTGTCGCTGATGGTGCATATTTACACTATCGGCTACATGAAAGATGATGAAGGCTACAACCGCTTCTTCTCGTACATTTCTCTCTTTACGTTTGCGATGTTGATGCTTGTGATGAGCAACAACTTCCTGCAACTGTTTTTTGGTTGGGAGGCGGTAGGGCTGGTGTCGTACTTGCTGATTGGCTTCTGGTACACCAAGCCGACTGCGATTGTCGCCAACATGAAGGCATTTCTGGTCAATCGTGTCGGAGACTTCGGTTTCATCCTCGGCATTGGTTTGTTGCTGGCGTATTCCGGTTCGATGAATTATGCCGAAGTGTTTGCCCAAAAAGGTTCGCTTGCCCAATTGACATTGCCGGGCAGCGACTGGATGTTGCTGACGGTTGCATGTATCTGTCTGTTTATTGGCGCGATGGGTAAGTCAGCTCAGTTCCCGTTGCATGTCTGGTTGCCCGATTCCATGGAAGGTCCGACCCCTATCTCTGCGCTGATTCACGCTGCGACGATGGTGACTGCGGGTATCTTTATGGTGGCGCGGATGTCGCCGTTGTTCGAGTTGTCGGATACGGCATTGTCTTTCATTCTGATCATCGGTTCTATTACTGCGCTTTTCATGGGTTTTCTGGGCATGATCCAGACGGACATCAAACGCGTGGTTGCTTATTCAACGTTGTCGCAATTGGGTTACATGACGGTTGCTCTGGGTGCTTCGGCGTACTCCGTCGCAGTGTTCCATTTGATGACGCACGCATTCTTTAAAGCACTGCTGTTTTTGGGTGCGGGTTCCGTCATCATCGGCCTGCATCATGATCAGGACATGCGCAACATGGGTGGTCTCCGTAAGTACATGCCGATTACCTGGATCACGTCCCTGATCGGGTCGCTGGCATTGATTGGTACGCCGTTCTTCTCCGGGTTTTACTCCAAAGACAGTATCATTGAAGCGGTCCAGGCCACCCATTTGTATGGTGCCGGATTTGCTAAATTCGCTGTGCTGGCAAGCGTTTTCGTTACGGCTTTTTATTCTTTCCGTATGTATTTTATGGTGTTTCATGGCGAAGAGCGCTTTGGTAAGGCCCATCATCATGATCATCATGAGGAAGAAGAGGCTGACGATCACGGACATCACGGTCTCGCTCCCGGACAAAAGCCGCATGAATCGCCATGGGTAGTGACCGTGCCCCTGATTTTGTTGGCGATTCCGTCCGCAGTTATCGGATTCTTTGCGATCGAACCTATGTTGTACGGTAATTTTTTCAACGGCGTAATCGTTGTTGATAATGCGCACCATGCGATGGAAGAATTGCGAAGCGAATCCCACGGTCCGTTAAGCATGGTCATGCATAGTCTGACTACAGCACCGTTGTGGCTCGCCATTGCAGGCGTGGTTGTTGCCTATTATTTCTATATGGTCAATCCGCGTGTGCCAGCGGCGATCAAGCAAAAGTTGCATCCGATTTTTGTGTTGTTGGACAATAAGTACTATCTGGATAAATTCAACGAAGTCGTCTTCGCAGGCGGCGCCCGGTTGATTGGTCGTGGTTTGTGGAACGTTGGCGACCGTAGTCTGATTGATGGTCTGGTTGTGAACGGTAGCGCCAAGGCCGTCAACTGGTTCTCGAAAATTACTCGCCTTTGGCAGTCCGGTTACATCTATCACTACGCTTTTGTGATGATTATTGGTGTGCTGGGTTTCCTGGTTTGGTTCATGCCGTCTCCGTTTGCCAAATAAGTTGGCGAAGTAAAGTAAATAATAACCATGATTCAGTCAACTTTCCCTCTTCTTAGCCTCGCGATCTGGTGCCCCATCGCGTTTGGTGTGCTCGTCTTGGCAATCGGCCGTGACGATAATCCGCAACTGGTCCGATGGCTGTCGCTATTTGGCGCCTTGGTCAGTCTGGCAGTCACCGTGCCGTTGATGACTAATTTCGATAACAGCTTCCATGGCATGCAGTTTGTCGAAAAAGCGGCATGGATACCACGCTTCAGCATCAACTATTCACTTGGAATTGATGGCCTGTCACTTTGGTTTATTCCATTGACGGCTTTCATCAACGTGATGGTGATTGTCTCGGCGTGGGAAGTAATTCAAAAGCGTGTGGCGCAATACATGGGCGCGTTCCTGATATTGTCAGGTGTGATGATCGGTGTGTTCTGCGCACTGGATGGCATGCTGTTTTACGTATTTTTTGAAGCCACGCTGGTGCCGATGTTTATCATTATCGGTGTTTGGGGCGGCGCTAATCGGGTCTATGCAGCGATCAAATTTTTCCTCTACACGTTCTTCGGTTCGTTATTGATGCTGATTGCTCTGCTGTATTTGTACTTTGTCTCAGGCGGTAGCTTCGATATCCTTGCGTGGCATCAGGTGCCTTTGTCAATGGCAGCTCAGATTTATATTTTCCTGGCATTCCTAATGGCGTTTGCTGTCAAAGTGCCGATGTGGCCGGTTCATACCTGGTTGCCGGATGCCCACGTTGAGGCACCTACCGGCGGTTCTGTGGTGCTGGCGGCGATCATGCTGAAATTGGGCGGATACGGTTTCCTGCGGTTTTCGTTGCCTATCGCACCGGATGCTAGTCATTATCTGGCCGGCTTCATGATTACCTTGTCATTGATCGCGGTGATTTATATTGGTTTGGTCGCGCTAGTGCAAAACGACATGAAAAAACTTGTAGCGTATTCATCGATTGCGCATATGGGCTTTGTTACCCTCGGGTTCTTCGTGTTTAATGACATGGCGGTGCAGGGCGGAATAGTACAGATGATTTCTCATGGCTTTGTTTCCGGAGCGATGTTCTTGTGTATCGGCGTCATGTATGACCGTTTGCACACACGCGAAATCTCCCAGTACGGCGGCCTGGTCAATGTGATGCCGCGCTTTGCAGCGCTGTTCGTATTATTCTCCCTTGCTAACAGCGGACTGCCTGGCACCTCCGGTTTTGTCGGTGAATTCATGGTGATTCTGGGTGCAGTCAAAGCTAACTTCTGGATCGGTCTATTAGCTGCAACGGCATTGATTCTAGGCGCTGCGTATTCATTGTGGCTGGTGAAGCGGGTTGTGTTTGGTGTCATTACCAATCCACATGTCAAAGAAATGACTGACCTTAACAAACGTGAATTTTTCATGCTCGGCTTGCTGGCGATTGCTGTGATAGCCATGGGTCTTTACCCGGCTCCGTTTGCCGATGCGATGCAAGTATCGGTGGCTGACCTGTTGAAACACGTTGCCATCTCCAAATTGAATTGATTACGCCATGTCCCTAAGCAGAAAACAAATAGCGTTTAGCTCTAGCGAAAAAAATAAGCGGCAAATAAATGAATAATATAAATCTGATCCCCGTGTATCCGGAAATTTTTCTGCTGATTGCGACTTCCGCAATTCTGCTGATCGACATGTTCGTTTCGGATGCAAAACGTCACATCACTTATTATTTGACGTTGCTGGTGCTGGTGGTCTGCTTCGGGTTGACGCTCGTTGATTTCAATGCGGGCGCGACGGCCTACACGTTTCATAACATGTTCGTCAGTGATCCTTTAGCGCACCTGCTGAAGCTTTGCTCTTACATTGCGGTTTTTGCGACTTTAGTCTATTCGCGTGACTATATTGGTGAGCGCGAGATGGTGAATAATCATCTTGGCGGAGAATTTTATCCGCTAGCGCTATTTGCGCTGCTCGGGCAGATGGTCATGATTTCAGGCAATAACTTCCTGATCATTTACCTCGGTCTTGAGCTGATGTCGTTGTCGTTATATGCACTGGTTGCACTACGCCGAGATAATGCCAGCGCAACTGAAGCCGCGATGAAGTACTTTGTACTTGGCGCAATGGCTTCCGGATTTCTGCTCTATGGTATGTCGATGTTATACGGCGCGACCGGTTCGCTTGATCTGATTGAAGTTACCCGTGCCATTGCTGGTGGCGGGACTGAAACCCAGCACAACACGCTGGTATTTGGCGTGGTTTTCCTGGTTGCGGGACTAGCCTTTAAGTTGGGCGCCGTTCCTTTTCATATGTGGGTTCCGGATGTCTACCAGGGTGCGCCGACAGCCGTGACACTGCTATTGGGGGGTGCGCCAAAGCTCGCCGCGTTCGCTATCTGTTTCCGTCTGCTGGTTGAGGGCTTATTGTTGTTGGCAGTTGACTGGCAGCAAATGCTAATGATTCTTGCAATATTATCCATGGCGATTGGTAACATAACCGCCATTGCGCAGACCAACATCAAACGCATGCTGGCCTATTCGACGATTTCGCACATGGGCTTCTTGCTGCTGGGTCTAATGTCCGGCGTCGTTAATGGCAACATGTACTCTGCCACGGGCGCTTACGGCGCGGCACTGTTTTACGCGATCACCTATGTACTCACCACGCTGGGGACGTTTGGGGTGATCATGTTGCTGGCACGCTCAGGATTTGAAGCTGAAAATATTGACGACTTTAAAGGCCTGAACCAGCGTAGTCCATGGTTTGCGGGGATCATGTTGTTGTTGATGCTTTCGCTGGCAGGCGTGCCGCCTTTGATAGGTTTTTTCGGTAAATTATCGATACTGCGGGCGGTGTTAGGCACTGGCCAAATCTGGCTTTCTATCGTGGCGGTATTGTTCTCGTTGATTGGCGCATACTATTATTTACGCGTGATTAAAGTGATGTATTTTGATGACGCACAAGACACGCAAAAGATCGTGGCAAAAGGCGACGCACGCGTGTTGCTGAGCCTGAATGGCATCGCAGTGTTAGCACTGGGAATATGGCCGCAAACGTTAATGAACATTAGCCAGACTGCTATCGTTCGCTCGCTGGCCAGTTTTGTCGGCCGTTTGACGTCTTAAAGTGAACGCATCTTTTTCTAGCCTGACCGTCATAGTCCTGGCGCTTCTGGCAGCTAATTTGCCGTTCGTCAACGAGCGATTGATGGCGGTGCTCCCGCTTAAGGCAGGCGCAGCTAAGCCGGTCTGGGTGCGCCTGGTGGAGTTGTTCGTGTGGTATTGGGTTGTCGGCGGAACCGGGCGCTTACTTGAATCACGTATCGGTAATGCCTTCTCGCAAACCTGGGAGTTCTACGTTGTAACGGGATGTCTATTTTTGGTGTTTGCATTTCCCGGTTATGTACATCGTTATCTGCGGAAAAAACGTGCCTGACTTGAAATGAAGCCGACGATCAGTCGGCTTTTGCTTTTAAGGCGATCCCCGCGTTTTTGTCATTGGCGACCTAGGTGGGTGCGGCAACTTGATTGACGCATCTCTTTTTTTGCAACGTAAAACTGGCGTCCAGATGCGTTGCACGACTATCCGATAGTAGGATAGTCGTGAACGCTTTGTAGCGTATCTGTTCGTTTCAAGTTGATTACACTCACATTGCATTTCAGTGACACTGATTACCAGTCCTGAGAGCTTCCACGATTTTTTCTTTTGCCGGAGTATTCATATGGACCAACACCTCAAAGAAACGCAGATCGATAGTACTTTGGTCTACGACGGGAGTTTTTTGAAGGTGCAACGTGATACGGTAGCATTGCCAAATGGCAAGCCGACCATTCGCGAGTACATTAAACATCCAGGTGCTGTTGTAGTTCTGGCTTTGTTCGAGGACGGCTCGGTGCTAATGGAGCGCCAGTTCCGCTATCCGCTGCACCGTGTATTTATTGAGTTCCCTGCAGGTAAAATTGATCTAAACGAAGATCCCCTCGAGTGTGCCAAGCGCGAGTTGCAAGAAGAAACCGGTTACACAGCTACCGACTGGCAGTACGTTTCCACCATTCATAATGCGATTGCTTACGCGGACGAACATCTGGATATTTTTCTCGCACGCGGACTGACAGTGGGCGAACGTCGGCTTGACGATGAAGAGTTTCTGGATGTCTTCAAAGCGCCACTGGATGACTTGTTATCGTGGGTAAAGGAGGGGAAAATCACTGACGTCAAAACGGTGATTGGCACTTTCTGGCTTGAGAAAATCGTTGCCGGTGATTGGAAGTTGTAGCAAGTAAATTGATAAAAAGTCCGTATTATCTAGCCGTTTACAAGGTTTTGCTGAAAAGGCAATAAGGCGGATCGGCGCACTAGTCGCAATTCGCGCTAGCGCAGGTCTCGCATTTATTCGATAATAAAAAGTCCCGCTAAACGGAGTTGCTCCATGCATTCACCTTATCGCTCAGTCCTCTCGATTCTCATCTCATTTTGTCTGCTAGCGGTGACCCTGAGCGCATGCGGGGAAGTGGCTACCTTGCCAGAGCAAGATGGTTTCGGCCCCAAGCCAGTTTTGCCAGCGCCGCATCATAGCTTGTTTCCCACCGTGAATATCGCGCCTGCTAAGGGGTGGCCCTCTGGCACTACTCCTAAAGCTGGTCAAGGTTTGAGCGTCAGTGCCTTCGCGTCGGGGCTCGACCATCCACGCTGGTTGTATACCTTGCCAAATGGCGACGTTTTGGTTGCCGAGACCAATGCGCCCCCTAAACCAGAGGATGCAAAAGGAATCAAAGGCTGGGTCATGAAACTGGTCATGCGGCGTGCCGGCGCGGGAACCCCGAGCGCGAACCGGATTACATTGCTGCGCGACAATCAGGGCGACGGCATCGTTACCCGCAGCGTATTTTTGCAAGATTTGAACTCGCCGTTTGGCATGACGCTGGTTGGGAGCAATTTGTATGTCGCCACCACCGATGCAATACTAAGATTTCCCTATCGCACCGGAGACACCCAGATAACTGCGCCTGGCGTAAAGGTGCTTGATTTGCCTGCAGGTCCGATTAATCATCACTGGACCAAAAATGTGGTTGCCAGCCCTGACGGATCGCGTTTATATGTCACGGTAGGCTCGAACAGTAACGTCGGTGAAAATGGCGTCGAGAACGAGCGCAATCGCGCGGCTATTTTGGAATTCAATATTACGGCTGGCAGCTCCCGGGTTTTTGCGTCGGGCCTGCGCAATCCAAACGGCATGGCATGGGAGCCGCGTACCGGCGCGCTCTGGACCGTCGTTAATGAGCGCGATGAAATCGGTAACGATCTGGTGCCCGATTACATGACGTCCGTAAAAGACGGCGCTTTTTATGGGTGGCCCTACAGCTATTACGGTCAGCATATCGATACTCGGGTGACCCCGCAGCAGCCTGCTTTGGTGGCGCGCGCTATCGCACCGGATTATGCGTTAGGCGCGCATACGGCCTCGCTCGGTCTGACTTTTTACGAAGGTAACTTACTGCCCAAGCGTTTTTTAGGAGGCGTATTTATCGGCCAGCACGGTTCCTGGAATCGCAAACCACGTAGTGGCTATAAGGTAATTTTTGTGCCGTTCGCAAATGGTTTTCCGGCCGGAAAGCCCGAAGATATTCTCAGCGGTTTCCTCAACGCCGACGGCGACGCGATGGGTCGCCCGGTAGGGGTAGCGGTTGATCGTCATGGCGCGTTGCTGGTCGCGGACGATGTTGGCAACGTTATATGGAGGGTGACACCGGCGAAGTAACGTCTATGTCAAATAAATTGCTTATCGTGCGGATTTTCACCAGGCACATTCGGTATAGGCTTTAGCCACGGCTAAACAATATTTGTTGCGCAAAATGCTAAAGTAGACCGCGTAAAAATAATGGCCAGTTTTACCAGAACATGAAGTGTATATTTCATGTTTTGGTAAGTCGGCCGCTATTTTTTATTTCTTTTGCGCTGTAGTTGAAACCATAACCAACTATAGCTATAAGTGGATTACATATTCGCGTAATTCGGGCCGCCGCCACCTTCTGGCGTAACCCAAACGATATTTTGAGTCGGATCCTTGATGTCGCAGGTTTTACAGTGGACGCAGTTTTGCGCATTGATTTGTAGCCTTTCGGTATTATCCGGATTGGTCACAAATTCATACACCCCCGCCGGGCAATAACGTGCCTCTGGTCCCGCGTAACGCGCCATATTGACGTCCACCGGTACCGATGGGTCCTTCAATGTCAGATGAATCGGCTGCTCTTCTGCGTGATTGGTATTGGAGATAAAAACCGATGACAAACGGTCGAAGGTCAGTTTTCCATCCGGTTTAGGATATTTGATCGGCGCGTAGTTAGCTGCAGGCTTCAGACACTCATGGTCTGCGTGGGTGTGATGCAAGGTCCACGGCGCTTTGCCGCCGAATACCACCTGGTCGATACCGACCATTAATGTGCCGAGATACAGGCCCTTGCTCATCCACGGTTTGAAATTGCGGGCTTTATACAATTCTTCGTATAGCCATGATTTTTCGAACGCGTCCGCGTAAGCGGTTAATTCATCATGCTGGCGCTCGCTGACGATGGCGGCAAAGGCGGCCTCCGCAGCCAACATGCCTGTCTTAATCGCTGCATGGCTGCCCTTGATACGGCTGGCGTTTAAAAAGCCGGCTTCGCAACCGATCAAAGCGCCGCCATTGAACGTTAGTTTGGGCAGTGACTGCAAACCACCGGCAGCTATCGCACGCGCGCCGTAAGAAAGACGTTTGCCGCCGACGAAAAATTTGCTGATTTCCGGATGCGTTTTGTAGCGTTGGAATTCCTCGTACGGCGACATGTACGGATTTTCATAGGCAAGTCCGACTACATAACCAACCGCAACCTGATTGTTTTCCAGATGATAGAGGAACGATCCGCCATAGGTCTTGGTATCGAGTGGCCAGCCTGCCGTATGGATCACCAGGCCGGGTTTGTGCAGCTTAGGATCGATTTCCCACAGTTCTTTGATCCCCAAACCGTAAGTTTGCGGATCCTTATCTTTGTTGAGGTCGTATTTTGCGATGATTTGCTTGCCCAGGCTGCCGCGGGCACCCTCTGCAAACAACGTATATTTGGCGTGCAGTTCCATGCCCAACTGGAACGCATCGGTCGGTTTTCCGTCGCGCCCAAGACCCATGTTGCCGGTCGCTACGCCTTTTACCGAGCCATCATCATTGTAAAGCACCTCGGCGGCAGGAAAGCCGGGAAATATATCTACGCCCAATGTCTCTGCCTGCTGGCCCAGCCAACGGACCACGTTCGCCAGTGAAATGACGTAATTACCATGATTCTGGAAGCAACCCGGCAGCATCCAGTTAGGGGTTTTAAATGCTTTGGTAGCGGTCAAAAACAGGAACCGGTCCTCGCTCACCTCGGTGTTTAGCGGTGCTCCCAGCTCTTTCCATTGGGGGATCAGTTCAGTCAATGCTTGCGGATCCATGACTGCACCTGACAAAATGTGCGCACCGATTTCACTGCCTTTTTCCAGGACGCAGACCGACACTTCTTTCCCTTTTTCGGAGGCGAACTGCTTTAAGCGAATCGCCGCGGCCAAGCCAGCGGGGCCGCCTCCGACTACAACCACGTCGTATTCCATGGCCTCTCTTGGGCCGTATTGTTCAAGTATACTTTGCGTCTGGTCGGTCATTGTATCTTCACCTATATTTTATTTTCGAACGTTTGTGCTAATTGTTTGTGCTAATTGTCGGGGATATTGCGGCAAAATACCAGACTTTGCCATATGCGTGTAGCAAGCGCGACGCCTTACGTGCGCCGAACGTTGCGTTCAAGCATCAAGGGCGCGTATGCACTCTTCATCCGTTCACACCTGTCGCTGTTTAAATAATGTAGAAAGAATGTATGGAAAGTAAAAAATTAGTCCATCGGAGTAAGGTTGCCATTCGTTGGGGTGACATGGATGCACTCGGACACGTGAATAATACGGTGTATTTTCGGTACATGGAACAGGCGCGCGTGGCATGGATGGAATCATTGAACAATCCGCTTGGCGGCGCGCAAGGGCCGGTGCTAGTGAATGCGCAATGTAGTTTTTTGCGCCAGCTCAAGTACCCTGGCGACGTCGAAGTCTCTTGTTACATGGGTGTCATTGGTCGTTCCAGCTTCGAAATGACGTATGAAATTCGCCGCGTTGATGTTCCAGAGGTTATTTTCGCCGAGGGATCCGCAAAACTGGTATGGATCGATTTTAAGATGGAAAAGTCTGTTCCTTTGCCGGATCACGTCCGCGCATTGCTGGCGTAATTTGCGTGACCTTCAAAGGAGTTTTCGCAACGGACTTAAGGACCTGATGTAATTTGAATTACACGACGTGCCAGCTCGCAAAAGGCCAGGTCTCAATGCGGCACCCAACTCTGATACCCACAAATTAGCCATTTATACCAAGCAACCGATGCACCAATTCACTCGACGTCGCTGCAGTAAATTTTTTCATCAGATTAGCCCGATGCATTTCGACGGTGCGTGGGCTCAGGCCGATTTGTTTGCCGATCAGCTTGCTTGTTTTTCCTTCCACCAGTAGCGCGGCAATTTCACGCTCGCGTGGCGATAACACTGCTGATGCCTTGCGTTTTCCGCTCAAGTCTTCAAAAGTCCAGATTCCCGCTGCGTGAGTATTGTCTGGGACTAATGTGTGACCGATAACGTGGCACCAAAAAAGTTCGCCGTCGGCACGGCGCATGATACGTTCATCCGAATAGCTTCCTTTTGCATTCATTATTGGCACTATTCGGGCACCGGTTCGTTCAAATTCATCGGGGGTGGGATAAAGTAATTGAAATGACTCGCCATTCAAATCACCGCGTTCGTAACCAAACATTTGCGTTAACGCTGCATTGCAGACTTGCATAATACGGTGTTTAGAGACGCACATGCCAACCGGCGCGTGGTCAAAAATGACTTGATAATCAATTTCTGGGGATGCATTCATTGGCAATAGGCGGGGCAGGTGGCGGTAATTTAGGGCGCTTTGTAGCAGGGCACCTTGCTGCCGTGTGATTATATTCATGACGCGAAACATGTCACGCTGTAGTCTGCGATTTTAACGTTACTTGTTTCACCAGAGTATTAGGTCCGTATTTTTACGGTATTGTCGAATCAGCCAGTTCATCATATGCTATCAGGCGAATCAAAGAGCAATAATAGTCTGAGTTTACTCAAAAGGAGATAGCGGTATGAATAAAGTTTATCCTGACGCGGCCAGCGCGTTGGCAGGTATTGTGAGCGACGGCCAGACCATCGCTGTTGGCGGTTTTGGATTATGTGGTATTCCAGAAGCATTAATCGCAGCGCTGCGCGATTCTGGCGTACAAAATCTGACGGCGATTTCGAACAATGCGGGCGTTGATGGCTTCGGTCTCGGTCAGTTGCTGAGCACGCGTCAAATAAAAAAAATGATTGCATCCTACGTCGGTGAGAATAAAGAGTTTGAACGGCAGTACCTGGCTGGCGAACTGGAGCTTGAATTTACGCCTCAGGGTACTCTGGCCGAGAAACTTCGTGCTGGCGGCTCTGGTATTCCTGCATTTTTCACCAAGACTGGCGTTGGTACTTTAATCGCCGAAGGTAAGGAAACACGCGAATTTGATGGCGAAAATTACATCATGGAAAAATCGCTTGTAGCTGATATCTCTCTGGTCAAGGCCTATAAGGCAGATCGTAGCGGCAATCTGGTCTATAACAAAACAGCGCGCAATTTCAATCCTAACGTTGCCATGGCCGGAAAGATCACTGTGGTTGAGGTTGAATATTTGGTCGAAGTCGGTGAAATCGATCCAGATGAAGTCCATACCCCGGGTATTTTTGTGCATCGGATCGTGGTCAATGCGTCGCCGGAAAAGCGGATCGAACAACGCACCGTCAGCAAGTAGGGCTTTTGGGTCTTTGAAGGCCTCGGCCTCAAGGCATACAATGCCTTGATTCCACCAATTCGGATAAAAAATAGTATAAGAACGGAGAATAGATATGGCATGGACTCGTGATGAAATGGCCGCGCGTGCGGGGCAAGAATTGCAGGACGGTTTTTACGTCAATCTGGGTATCGGTTTGCCGACGTTAGTGGCAAATCACGTCCCTAAAGGGATGGAAGTCTGGTTGCAATCAGAGAACGGCCTATTAGGTATCGGCCCTTTTCCAACCGAAGACAAGGTCGATGCTGATGTGATTAATGCCGGTAAGCAAACGGTGACGTCGTTGCCAGGCTCGTCTTATTTTAGCTCGGCCGACTCGTTTGCCATGATCCGCGGCGGAAAAGTCAATCTTGCCGTCTTGGGCGCAATGCAGGTATCAAAGACTGGCGATTTAGCAAACTGGATGATTCCCGGGAAGATGGTCAAGGGAATGGGCGGCGCGATGGATTTGGTCGCAGGGGTCAAGCGCGTGGTAGTGTTAATGGAACACGTAGCTAAAGCTAAAGATGGCACAACCTCCCATAAAATTCTGAATGCGTGTGATTTGCCATTGACGGGTATCGCGGTTGTTAACCGCATTATCACTGATCTTGCGGTGCTGGACGTGACACCACAGGGCTTAAAAGTGGTTGAACTGGCAACCGGCGTGACAAAAGAAGAATTGATAGAGAAAACAGGTGCAGAGTTGGATTTCAGCAGCTTGAACTAATCTTTTTGACTGCAATACAAGGGCCGACAATGTATGTCGGCTTTTTTTTGCCTTTTATCTTCTGCCGCATAGCAACTTCGTCACCTCAATTTACGCGGTAGCACGTGCTTTTAGGGCGATAAACAGAGCGAATAATTCGGTCATTAGCCATTTTGGAGCATTTTATACGCTAGCGACGGTAGAATAGAGGGGCTTTCCTTTGTATGCCCAACCGGACGTCGCTAATGACCTTACCTTCGCATAAGACTGTTCAATGTATTTCTCCCGTCGGCCTGCATTCAATGGCATATCAAGAATGGGGCGATCCTCATAATCCAAACGTGTTGCTATGTGTGCACGGTGTGACCCGCGTTTCCGGCGATTTTGATCAATTGGCGCGCTCATTATGTGACACTTATCGCGTGGTATGTCCTGATGTGGTTGGTCGTGGCCGGTCAGGGCGCTTGCATGATCCACGCTATTATGTCGTTCCGCAATATGTCAGCGATATGGTGACTTTATTAGCCAGATTGGATGCAACTACGGTCGATTTGGTAGGCACTTCGATGGGTGGTCTTATCGGTCTTGGACTCGCGTCGCTGCCAGATACGCCAATCCATAAATTAATTCTCAACGATATCGGGCCCAACCTTAATCCCGACGCACTGAAGCGAATTGCTGCCTATATCGGTGCCGATATGCGGTTCGCTACTTTTGAGACGGCGGCGGCTTACATTAAATCGATTTCTCTCACTTTTGGCGAGCATACTGATGTTGAGTGGCATAAGTTAGCGGCCGACGTTCTTCGCCAAAATGCAGATGGAGAGTGGGTACGCCATTACGATCTGGGTCTGGCAGTCCCCTTTGCAACGTCTACGATCGAGAATTACAAGGCCGCGGAAACCATGATGTGGGCAGCGTATGATGCTATTAAATGCCCCACATTATTGATACGTGGCGCACAGTCCGACCTGTTGCCGCACGAAACCGCGCTATCGATGACACAGCGCGGTCCTAATGCAAAACTGGTCGAATTTGCCAATGTAGGGCATGCGCCGACGTTCGTACATGCAGATCAGATTGCAGTAGTCAGCGATTTTTTGTTTGCCGCAAATTACGCTTGAGTTCTGATTTCTGGGCAGGTGATGCGTAACGCCGCTCCTAAGGTGATGGCGTCCAGCAAAGGATTTGATGGCTTACTATACGTGTGCTTTCAGCTCAACTTTTATACTTTAGCGGTATCGTTTTTTTGTATTAAGGACATAATATGAGCATCACCCGGTTGCATGTAGGAAAACGATTGTCAGAAGTAGCGATATTTAACGGAACGATTTATCTTGCAGGGCAGTTGGCGGAAGACGTCAGTCAAAATATTGAGGCGCAAACGCGTGAGACGTTAGGCCATATCGATCGCTTGTTAGCCGAGGCTGGCAGCGACAAGGATCATATACTCTCGTGCCAGATTTATTTGGCTGATATTAAAGATTTCGCTGGCATGAACGTGGCATGGGACGAATGGGTCGCTGCAGGAAATTCACCTCCGCGGGCCACCGTCGAAGCCAAGTTGGCGCGACCAGAAATTTTGGTCGAGATTGTCATTGTTGCCGCTCAAAAGTAGATAGTCGATGGTCGCCATTGCCTCAACCCAAGACGCCGCTCAGGTCCAGCTTTGCGCTGGGCTGAGTGACGACGACAGCGCGCGCGTATTAAAGGCGCTGGCGTTTGTCACGCCTTTGTATGAAGGTAACGTCATCACGACCGGTCAGACCGCCTTGGAATTCTCCCAAAGTGTTGCCAACATTTTAGCGATCCTCAATACCGATGTTGAAACCCGCATCGCTGGTCTGATATTTGAACTACCGCTGGTTGATCCCGCTAATCTAGCAACGATAGAACCGTTATTTGGTAAAGAAATCCACGAATTAGTTATTGGTGTGCGTCAATTAATGCGCCTGCACGGGTTCACTTTTACCTTGCCACAAGAGGTCATGCGCGGCAAGAACGCTGCACAACAAGCCGCTACTCAAGTAGAAACGTTGCGCAAAATGTTGTTGGCGATGGCCAGCGACATGCGCGTGGTGTTAGTGCGGTTAGCATCGCGCCTGGCTGCGTTACGTTATTTTGCAGAGCAAAAGCTGGAGAACGACTTAACCTGCCAGTATGCCCGTGAAACCCTGGATCTTTACGCCCCCTTAGCCAACCGTCTGGGTGTCTGGCAATTGAAGTGGGAGCTGGAAGATCTCTCGTTTCGCTTCATTGATCCGGTCACCTACAAGCGCATCGCAAGGATGCTGGAAGAGCGCCGTATAGAGCGTGAAAGCTTTGTTGAGGTTGCGATCACCCGTTTGCGGAGCGAACTGGCCGACGCTGGTATCAAGGCAGAGGTATCCGGACGACCAAAACATATCTATAGTATCTGGCACAAAATGCGCGGCAAGGAGCTCGACTTTTCTGAGCTTTACGACGTGCGCGCGTTTCGTGTCATCGTTGAAGATGTCAAGACTTGCTACACGGTATTGGGGATCGTTCACAATATATGGGAGCCGATTTCGAAAGAGTTCGACGACTATATTTCGCGCCCCAAGCCAAACGGCTATCAGTCATTGCATACAGTGGTGATGGCGGAGGATGAGCGCGCGCTGGAGGTGCAAATTCGCACTAACGACATGCACCATTTTGCGGAATACGGCGTCGCCGCACATTGGCGCTACAAAGAGGCGGGCGGGTCAAACTTTTCCGCCCAAAAATATGATGAAAAAATTGCGTGGCTTCGGCAGTTGCTAGCCTGGAAAAGCGAAGTAGCAGACGCCGTTGCCGGGCACGAAGATAGCCGTCGCGAATGGCTGGAAAAGTTGAAATCAGCGACGCTGGATGAGCATATTTATATATTGACGCCGCAAGCACGCGTGATCGAATTGCCAAACGGTGCAACGCCCATTGACTTCGCCTACCACCTGCACACAGACGTCGGACACCACTGTCGCGGCGCGCGGGTGGACGGCGTGATGGTGCCGCTGAATACGGTGCTCAAAAATGGTCAGACCGTTGAGATCATCACGGCTAAAACTGGCGCATTAAATGCTGGGCCATCACGGGACTGGTTGACGCCCGGCTATGCTATCAGCACGCGCACGCGTTCCAAAGTACGCGCATGGTTCAATGCAATTGAACAGCAAGAAACGCTGTCGACCGGTCGCGGGCTTCTTGATAAAACGCTCCAACGCGAAGGTAAGACAGCGGTCAATCTTGAAGAGTTGGCGCGCAAATTAGGTTTTTCCAAACTGGAAGAATTGTTGTTAGCGTTGGGTAAGGACGAATTCAGCTTACGGCATGTAGAACAAGGGCTGCACGATGAAGAAGCCGTTAAATCAGCGCCCGGTGATACCCAGCAAGAAGAAGCCGCTATCACCCGTAAGAGTCGCCCATCCAGTGTAGAGCATGGCGGTAAGACGGGCGTTCTGGTGGTCGGTACAGATGGTTTAATGACGCAACTGGCCAAATGTTGCAAGCCTGCGCCACCGGACCCGATCGTCGGTTTTATCACCCGGGGTAAAGGCGTTTCCATACATCGCGAAAGCTGCAAAAACTTCGCTGAAATGCGCATCAAAGCACCCGAGCGCGTCATTCAGACTACTTGGGGCGCTCCAGCCATTGAGACTGTGTACCCGGTCGATATTTTTGTGTTGGCTAGTGATCGCCAAGGACTGCTGCGTGATATTTCTGAAATTTTTCTACGCGAAAAAATTAATGTAATCGGGGTCAGTACGCAAAGCGCTAAAGCCCACGCGAGAATGGCATTTACGGCTGAAATTGCCTCCACTGCGCAATTGCAAAAGGCGTTGACGGTGATACGTGAAGTCACTGGGGTTTTGGAAGCCAAGCGACAATAAAGTGCGGCAACACGCAACGGTACAGTGCATGCCAATGCTGTTGCGTACTATGATTTGTGCGATAATTTACGTCTTCGGCAACTCATCAGAACCATACCGAGAAATTTTTCGATGCCGACAGATACATAAACTGCCAAACGGAAGGTTAGCTCAGGGGTAGAGCATCGCACTCACACTGCGAGGGTCGCAAGTTCGAAACTTGCACTTTCCACCAGAATTTTTCAATAAATCAAGGACTTAACCTATAACTCCTTGATCTCTAACGTCATGTAGCAGTGATTTGGCAGTAAATTTTTTTAACTCGCTACAGTTTGTCTACGTCAATGCCGTTTTCAATCCATTTTTCATAATGCTTCGTAATCATCGTCGTGTCCACGTGCGCCATTTGCGTTGCAACGTACAGTGGGTTCGCGCCCAGCATCAACAAGCTTGAGGCGAATGTGTGCCGGGTGGGTTTGCGGTATCGCACGTCCCCTCTTAGTCGCCACATCAATGCCATAGTCGCCGTTGTTACACTTCGTTAGACGAATCGTACGGTAAAACTTGCTCGTGTTCATCGGGCTGGTTGCGCGCGACGATCGCTCTCGCGGGTATCGTCGCACTCAAGTTGAATGGTTGGTGTGGCACGCCTGGGGGAATAAACAGAAAGTCACCTGCTTCGGTTATGACCGACTGGCATAGTCCGGGTCCATATCGTGTCTCGACACTCCCCTCCAGCACGTAGATTCCTGTCTCGTAGCCGCAGTGCACGTGAGGTGCGGCGTGGCCCCCTGGCGGTACGACGACGAGGTACATCGATAAGGCTTTAGCTCCAGCGGTGATTGCTGAAATGCCCACGAAGTAGGGCAAGCGTTGGCTCGTTGCAATTTCCCGATTGGGGTGCACCGTGACCAGAATCGCTTCCGCATCAGTTAAGCCGTCCTGCATGTGTGCTCCTCCCGAATTCCGAGTAGACGCTGCCCTTGAACTCACTCCGCTTCAACGCTTAATGAGGCGTTTCGAAACCCTGACTGCCTGATGTGAAATTGTACACCGAACGGTTTGCACGGCCTCGGATGGGAGCCTTTTGCTTAGCACTTTGTACAGCACACCACTCGTGGTTCGTAGACGAAAGCAATTTCTTCCAAGTTTTTCACCCTACTTTTATAAGATAAGCTTCATGCGTTGGGACTGTTAAAAAGGCTGGGGATTTAGGTCGTCACTCGGCGCAGGGGCCTCAAAAATTGCGTTATATGTTCTGAAAACCTTACTGTTTTTAACAGTCTCTTTATCATGCGGAATGACAATGCCGATCGAGTAATTGAGAGTTGTTCGCCATTCTGGCTTAGTAGTTAAGCTGTCGTGCTATAAAAAATAGTGCGCTTACAGTCGCATAGCCAATCAAAAAAGTTCTCGCAAATCGCATAGCCTAACAATTATTCATGACATAGATATAACAAGCAGTGCTATTTAAAAAAATGAAACATTTTATCAATCCGGATTTCTATTTCCCTTGATTTCGCTACTTTTTTGCCGGATATTACCCCGTTATGCACTTTAGTGTACCAATCACACTTAGCAGAAATGTTCCAAACACATTTTCGCGCCCGGGAGAACCACAATGAGGTTTCGAATTAAACAGCTGTTAAAAATTGTTCTTGGCATTAGTATCATCGTCGCTACAAACGGGGCACAAGCCGCCGACAAAGCACACAATGTGATTTTATTTGTGCCGGATGGACTGCGGGCGCAGATGGTCCGACCAGATACGGCGCCGACTATGTCAAGCCTACGTGATGCTGGGGTGAATTTCGCGAACAGTCATTCGTTGTTTCCCACCTTTACGACTTCAAATGCGTCGGCGATGGCAACAGGACATTATTTAGGAGACACCGGAAACTTCAGTAATACGATCTACACTGGCTACCCGGTACCTGGCGCTGGTGCATCGGTTACGCCCTTCCTGGAAAGCGATCCCGTACTCGGCGACGTTGATGAACACTTTGCCGGCGACTATCTGAACGCCGAAACAATTTTGAAGGCGGCACGCAAGGCAGGGTTTAATACGGCCTCTATTGGCAAACTTGGGCCAGTGTTGATTTTTGATCATACAGAGCGTTCAGGACAAAAAACCATTATTGCCGATGATTCAACTGGATCAAAAAATGGAATCCCAATCGCGAAATGGGCAGCAGATGGCCTATTGGCCGCCGGGTTGCCATTAACGGCGCCATCGCGTGGAGACAACGGAAAGTCAGGTTCGGCGGTCACGGCAGGAACGCTTTCTGCAAACGTAGAACAGCAAAAATGGTTTTCCCAGTTATTTACTAAGGTCGTGCTCAAGAAATTCAAGCAAGACCAGAAGCCATTTGTTGCAGTATTCTGGTCTCGCGATCCCGATGGTACGCAACACAATCAAGGCGATAGTTTAAATAAGTTGGTTCCCGGGATCAACGGACCTACATCACTTACCGCGATCAAGAATGCAGATGATAACTTGCGAGAAATACGTGACGCGCTAATTGAATTAGGGTTGGACAAAAACACCGATATTGTGATCTCTGCGGATCATGGTTTTTCAACGATCTCAAAGCAAAGTTCTACTAGCTTTGCCGCGAAGGAACGTTACCCGGACGTTCCAGAAGGATTCTTGCCGCCAGGTTTTCTTGCTAAAGATCTTGCCCATGCACTTGGTTTCGCCTTGTGGGATCCAGACCAGCAGAATGCTCCGATTCCGACCAATGCTCATTCAAAATTTGCGAATGGCGTGCTCGGTGACAACCCAGACGTGCCATTAGTGGTCGTGGCCGGGAATGGTGGCTCTGATCTGATTTATTTGCCGTCGACCTCAGGCCAAGCTGATTCGCAAAAATTAGCCGAAAAAGTAGTACGAGCTTTACTTGCGCAGGATTATGTAAGTGGCGTGTTCGTCGATAGCCGCCTGGGCACATTCCCCGGCACACTAACGCTGAAAGACATTAACCTACAAGGTTCAGCGATTACACCGATGCCCGCGATTGCCGTGAATTTCAAATCGTTTTCAACGGGCTGCGATATCGCCAATATCTGTGCGGTAGAAATTGCCGATACAGGCCTGCAACAGGGACAAGGTATGCATGGCAGCTTCAGTCGAGCTGACACATTCAATTTTAATGCCGGTTATGGACCGGACTTCAAGAAGCAATTTGTGGACACTGCACCGGTAAGTAACGCTGATATAGGAAAGACCATTGCCGCAATCCTTAAGTTGAAGATTCCGAATCAAGGAAAACTGGTTGGACGCGTAGTGACCGAGGCAATGCCCAGCGGAAAAATGCCACGGGTGATTAAAACAACGCGTAGGTCGCTTGCATCGGATGAAGGATTGCGTACGATATTGATGTATCAAGAGGTCGGTAAAACTCGATATTTTGATGCTGCCGGTTTTCCTGGCAAGACCGTTGGCCTGGAAGACATCAGTTTCGCTAAATAGCCTTAGGCCTGATATTTGGTTACAACCCCGATACTCACGTGATATCCGGGAATACCTGAAGTTTTTTAACGATGCTGATGTTCATGCGTATACGTTCTGCAATAAGTGCGGCTTCCGCCGCACTCAGCGCCAGCTGAGTTAACAGCGTTTTCGCTCGTGGCGAATTCGGGCGCTCATGCTTTTAATTTATCGTGGTCCATAAAATTGCCCATCGTTGGTTTTTACCCGTTACGGTATCAAGGATGGGCAATTACATAAATCGTTTTACAGTCTCTTCGTTCATTTAGTTTTAATCCCACAATAATCAACCTGAAATTGGGTAACTGTTAGCTCAAGCCTGAATGAAAATTTATCAAGTCATTAGGTCAGATATGCTCATTATTGCCACGGTTTTCCCTGTATTTTTTGCTCCTTCTTTCCCTCCTGCCATACAAGTCCATATTGTGTCTTTCTTCACGAGGAATTCTCCAGCCCCTTGGTCAACGCGCAGTTCGCCTTCCCGCATGTGACAGATCATTGCATTTGTCATGGGATGCATCTCGAAGACCGCGCCAGGCTGAAAAGTCATTTCCCGAAGCTGCACTTTAGAATAACCTGGAATCATAGATTTTCCTTCTCCCAAGGTTTTTAGTGTCACCCCGTCTCCAACTTTTGTTTGTTCTCCTACTGCTGCTATCGCTGCGGTAGGAGAACAAACCACCCACGCCGAAATAGCCCCAAGTCCCGTCATCAAAGTTTTCCTTTTGGTAAGGTCGGTCATTTGATTACCTCTTCTTAATTATTGAATTATTGCCCCTTTACTCCCTGTTCACCACGTCAATTAAATGACTTACTCACTTCATCATAAGCACTTAGGCAATAGAAAACAGCCGCGAGAAAGGTAAAAAAGCTGATCTTAATCAATTTACTTTGAGTTTGAATTCAGGTGCGGACGTCAATGTTACTTTCATTAATGATCGTGCCGCGAGGGCTGCATAGTGGAAACACAAGCGCATGCAGGTCGGCCGCACATCCGAGCAGTGGAAGCCTCGGATCAAACAACCGGAATTGGCTTAGAACGTTTAAGGGCCAGGGAGGGCGCACTCGCCATTGAAAAATTCCAAAATATTAAGCCGTGGCGCCGCGACATTTACCCAACGACAATGAGACTTACTTGAGGGTGCCGCAGGACCGGGCTCAGCTTATTGGCCATGGACTAATTGGCCAATATGCCGACCACCTTCCGCTTCACTCCCAGTCGGTTATGAAGGTGCGCGAGGGCGTCAACAAGGACGGGAATTAATGACCGCTTGGCTTCAAAATCATCGCCAATTCATTGCGTTTTGGCATACCCAACGTAATAAATCCCAATGACCTTTCCACTTAAGTCCCGTATCGGCTCATAGCCTGTCACATAAGGCTTCCCGAGGATATTCGCTTCACCGTAGTATGACTTATCAGAGCGAATGGCCGCGACGGCCTTGCCCTGCGGGTCTAATACGGTGCCGATGGCCCGCGATCCATCATCTTTTTGCACATTCGTTGCTACACGAACAAAGTCCTCGCCACTCTTAACGAATAACGTCGCAGTGCTGCTTACCTCGTTCTTGACTTCATCAACAACGGCATAGTTGTTATTCATTTTTTTAGTTCCAAAGTACAATGCGGGGACGGATTTTCCAACAACCATGTCCTCCCCCTCTATCTTTGCCGCCCCTAATTTCTCGGTCTTGGACTTCAATGATGCCATTGCTTGTTTTACGCTTTCTAACGACTACCCCTGAGATATAGCAGGGAAAAAAATCAAACATGCCAATGCCCATACCACCTGCGCAACCGTACGCGCGATGAAACGCTTTTGCGAGTTGTTCGAGTTCATGTCAGCCTTCGATTGCCATCGATTGCTATAGATCGCTATAGATGCTGGAGCCACCGGGTAGCCGGTTACTCATGCGTCTAATTGTGTTATCGGATGCGGCGCTTTGCCTGTCAATGTCTGCCTTTCTTATGCACTTTCAGGCACGCAAGATTATAGGTTAGGATTGGTGCATACATGTTCGCCCTTGGTTTTCCAAGCATTTAATCGATAAGAAAGCTGGTGAAAATTGTAGCCATATGTCGGAGTGTCTATGAGGTGTTCACCTCTAGCGCTGATGGAATATGCTGGCCGGCCAATCGGTCACGTTTACGTGCCACGTGCCGCGGTAAACCACCGGACCTTGCAATAGATTTTCCGACTCTATACTTGGAAACCCTTGCTGAATATGCTTCGCATGCTTCAAGTGCGCATCATTCGCTGAACCAACTTTCTTTCGCAGGTGCGCCAAATCAGCTTTTCTTACTCTCGGTACCAAGGTCTTGTCGATTGCGTCCAGGACAGCCTGAAGATAAATTTTTATTATCGACGTAAGCCTTATCAAACTCCGCTCCCTTAAGTCCCATTCCGGTCCAATATTTTATTTGGGTAAGAGACCGGCAAACAATATGCGGCCCGCCAGAAATCGGCCGATTGGTTTTAAGAGCCACATTAGCAGCCGGTCGATTTTGGCTAAGGCCACATGGCGCTCAGGCACAATACGCGTAATGCAAAAATTAAAGTGTTTGAACATCGTAAATTTCGCAACTGGCGCGGTGATCAGTAAAATATCCCTTTCACTCAACTTGCGCTCGTCAACAGTGATGTAGGGATTTGGCTTGCCATATATGAATTTTTGCACCTTTGGATACAGGCATTCGACTAGTCTGGACTTTCGTATTAAATTTGGTGAAAGTGTGCGAATAGATTTCGTCCACAATTAACATCGCGCCAGACTTAGCCACACGATTGATTTCTCGTATTGCCAGCGGTATATCCACATGATGCAGAATATTGGGGGCTACAACATAATCGAAAAAATTATCGTCGTAGCTCAACTCCTCGGCAGGCATTTGAGCAAAGTGAACCCTTATGCCTTCACGGGCCGCCAATTGCCGTGCGATGTTCAAGCATTCGGGGCTAAGGTCAAATGCGTATACTTCGGCACCGAGCATGGCAATGCGAAGTGCATCTTCGCCAAAACCGCACCCCACTATCAGCACTCGCTTACCTCTAAAATCGAGCGTCATCAGATAGTCGTACATTTGCCAGTAAGTATTCCACCATCGCCGAGTCGGATTTTTTGGAACGTCCAGTGAGAACAGCTAAGACATTATGTTCTCGTTTTCTCTTGCATGAGCGCGATGGTACTCAAGTTCGTTTTTTGACGTTCGGTCAGCGCTGTAAGATTTTTCATGTACGGCTCCAACCTAGCTTGTGATTAATTAACCCCCTAATCCGAACAGCGCTTAAATAAAATCGCCAGAAAGGCCCGCCTTATATTGTTATGACCATTTTTGGCAAAGTAGTTCACAACGGACTCAATTCGGAGGGTTGACATTAATCTAGTGTCGTTGGATGAGCATGCTCGCTGCCAAAGATTTCATTGGATTTGACTCCGTTATATAAGGCGAGGAACGCCAGAAAAAATGATGCAAGCAACGATGCTAAGCGCAAAGATGTTGGCTTGACGGATTGAAAATACTGCTCTTCACGCAGTGTACTTTCCTATTCATAATTGCCTTACAGGGAATTTATTTCGTCAATATTTTTTCACATCTGACGGAAAGAGCCGGTTGATATAACGGTCTAAAGGCAATGCCCGCTGGCTCGTCCCTGGCCGGTAATGATAAAGATAGACTGGCAGCAAGGAGTATTGAATTTGCAGTAGCAATCGCGGCCGCTGGCGAGGGACTATGCCTTTGTGTATGCCGTGGGTATCTACCGCGAAGCCAAATCCCGCAGTACCCGTAATGCTTACGATTTTGTCCTCGCCGTACGCCTCCATTATTTTTGCGTCACCGTAGCCACGTAGCCGCATGGCGCAGTGTTCATGATGCGTTCCTTGCACAAACACATGCGGGCCACTGTCATTGTCTACATCAGTCAGGTACACGAAGACTTTAATAAAGCGCCAGTCATCGTAGTCGCGATGGAACGCCTGCAAACCCGATCCCGTTTCAATGTTTGGGAAAGACCAGCGCAGCCCCATGACGGAAATGGTGGGCTTGCATCCAATGTAATCGGCTGCCAGCCGGAGCTTCTATACCATCTCACGCGGCGTTTGGTAAGCACGTATGGCGTACCTTGCGTGTAAATGTGGATGAACCGAACCGTCACTAGCGACCAAGGGAGCCGTCACCAACCACTCACGGACAATCGGCCATCAATCCATAACTTAGATTTCTCATTTTTTAATCCATTTCATATTATTAGCGAGTTGGTAGCGGACGGTGCAGGCTGATCAACTCCTTTCAGCAATTCGCAAAAAATAAAGTAGCTAGCCGCTGTCGGCTCATCACATCTTCTCAGAATCCGCGTTTTTAAATTTGCCTTTATCCGACGTCAATCCGACAGCAAGCGTTTCAGATGGGGCACTGAATCGCGGAATTTATAAAGGCACCAGACGGCCGTACCTGCGTAAGTTCAGCAGCTAATATTAATAATACAATACAGAAATAAGTTGCATTTTATGAATTTACTTTTCATAATGCCAACATGAAAAATTTATTTAAATACATCACTTTGATTTGCGTTCTAGCGGCCAGTTCTGCGTCTCAAGCAGCCCAAACCTATGCGTATACAATTACATTTTCGCCAAAAGCTATTGCATCAGGGACATTTACCGGGGAAGCAAATGGTGATTTGATTACCAGCCTGTCAAATATTACCGCCAGCCTCAACGGGGTGGCATTCCATAACAATGGAAATTTGTATGCCGCTTCCTGGAGTAATGGCACCTGGAAAAATGGCGGTGCCGTCGCTTCTATCGACGGGAAGCATAATAATTTCCAATTTACGGACGTCAACTATCCCGCCAATCAGCAATATTCAGGTGAGCTGGCTTCCTTTGCTCAATATTCTTCGACAACCAATGCCAATAATGTTTGGCTGAATGGCTCACCGGCTCAGTATTACTCCAACAACTCCGCGAGCTGGACTTTACACGCGATCACCCCTGTCCCCGAGACAGCAAGCTATGCGATGCTATTGGTTGGTTTAGGGCTTTTCGGTTTCATGTCACGCCGCCGTAAGGCGGTTCTAATGTCGCATTGCTGACCAAAAGGGGACAATTTTCGTTAAGGAACTGTCCCCGTCAAACTGGACGGACTTGTTTTGCTAACGCATAAAATTGGTTGGCGAACGTCATCGTGTTTTTGTCATCGATCGCCAAACACATCCTTTTAAGTTGAGCATGTCCAATTTGTGCAGTGTTCCGGCTTTAGGCTACCTGATCGCCCCGCCAGCGTTGATGCGTGTCGGGTAAGGTATCCCCGCCTGGTTTCCACTTCTCATTCGCCCCTCAAAAATTCTCCCCACTTTCCGTATTGTCAGTAAATGTAGGTATTGGTAGGTTTGCTGACAATATTTCATTTATATAATTATTGCCATATCCAAAAATTTCGATGCGCATTCCGGGCACATCAAGTGCTATGTAACGGTCGATTTTTTTTCCGTAGCATGCCCGATAGCAGTGCTGCGTACGCTTACCCGCCGAGGTAACAATGTGCTTAAATTTTCTTCCCTCGTATCGGTCTTTTATCTATTTTGTATGTCAACGAAAGTAATAAAAGGCAAACAGAACGAGGCCGCAAGGCAATCGGCACGCGCTGGATAGCTTCTAAAATGGAGCGGACGTGTGCTCCATTTTAAAAGTACGTTTTTGAAAAATCACCATGAATAACATTTACCGTCTGGTCTGGAACCGTGCGATTAACCAATGGATAGTCGCTGGTGAATTTGCACGCAGTACGCAGCGCGGGGCTAGTCGTACCGGTCGCACCGGTCGCGCATGCCGCCGCACTCACAGTCTGGGTACTGTGGTGCTGTCCCTGTCGTTGAGCCTCGCGAGCATAGCGCAGGCGGCTCCGTTCGGCGCTCAGATTACCTCCGGCAGCGGCGTTGTTAGTCATACGGCTACGACCACAACCATTCAGCAATCCAGTCAGAATCTGGCGCTGAACTGGCAGAGTTTCAACGTCGCTGCCGGTGAGTCGGTCAATTTTGTTCAGCCCGGAACGACTTCGATCGCCGTCAACCGGATTAAAAGCAGTAGCGCCAGCGAAATATTCGGGCATCTGAATGCCAACGGCCAGGTATGGCTGATTAACCCCAACGGTATCCTTTTCGGGCAAAGTGCGCAGGTCAACGTAGGGGGGCTGGTGGCCTCTACCCTGGAGGTAGCCGACAGCGCGGTTGGGGCGAATGCGGTTAGTTTCAGCGGTGCCGGGATTGGCGCTATCGTCAATAAAGGAACGCTCACGGCCACCGGCGGGGGCTATGTAGCATTGCTCGGCAATACAGTGTCGAATCAGGGTGTTATAACGGCTGCGCTGGGCACGGTGGCCTTGGCGGGCGGTAATGCCGCAACATTGACTTTTAGCGCGAACCAGTTGCTGCATCTGCAAGTGGATCAAAGTACCCTGAACAACCTGGTTGAAAATAACCAGCTGATTCAGGCAGACGGTGGGCAGGTCAGCATGACGGCGGGCGCAAAAAATTCGGTGCTGGCCAGCGCGGTCAATAACACCGGAATTATTTATGCGCGTAGCGTAAACGATCATAATGGCGTCATTACGCTACTCGGTGGCATGCAGGCGGGTCAGGTCAATGTCGGCGGCACACTAGATGCCAGCGCGCCGAATGGCGGCCATGGAGGTGCCATCGAAACCAGTGCCGGGCAAATTAAGATTGCAGACAATGCCATCATTACCGCCAGCGCCAGACAAGGAAAGTCCGGCACCTGGTTAATTGACCCGACTAATCTGACCATCGACACTAGTGCTGCAGCGGCGATCGCCAGTGCATTAACACTGGGCACTAATGTCACCGAGCAAACCGGTACAAACGGCGCAAGTGGAACTGGTACGCAAGCCCCAGGTGCCGGAGATATCAATGTTAACGCTGCCATCAACTGGAGCAACCCTACTACCACGCTGACGCTGTCGGCCCACTATGCAATCAACGTCAACGCGGCGGTGCATGGTTCCGGTACTGTGGTGATGGATGCAATTGGTGGAAATTTAACTATCGCGAGCGGCGCATCGATTAGCGGTAACGCGGGGGTGCGCCTCGCGACCGGGGCCAATTTTATCAATCAGGCAGGTGCCGCAGCGGTCACGGCACCGGGCAGCAGATGGTTGGTTTACTCTACCAGTGCTGGACTCGATACTACGGGCGGCCTGACGTCCGATTTTCTTCAATATGCAGCCCCTTATCAAACCACGCCGGTGCTAGCCGCAGGTAATGCATTTCTGTATAGCGCAACGCCTTCTCTGCGCGTTAGCGCGCTGGCAGGCGGGGTGAGCAAAACCTATGACGGAAACGCTAGCGCTTCGTTAACTGCCTCGAATGTCAGCGTCACCGGCCTGATCAACGGCGACAGCCTGGTTTCCATGGCGGGGACCTACGGATCATCGGATGCAGGTGTCAACATGGCGGTCACGTCCTCGACCGGAGCCGCAGAGGTATTGGCAAAAAATGCTTCTGGTATCGCCGTATATGGTTATGGCGTGAGTGGCCCCGGCGTGAGCGCACTTATTGGTACCATCACCCCCGCAGTCCTTGGGGCATCGATTATTGGCACACCGGCTAAGGTTTATGACGGCACGACCACCGCGACGCTTTCGGCATCCAATTACCTGCTTTCCGGATTTGTTACGGGGCAAACCGCAACCGTGAATCAGCCTTCCAGCATAGCTTATGGTGGGTCTGACGCAGGGACGCAAACGTTGACAGCAAGTTTTTCCTCGCCGAATTTTAGCGCGGGCAGTGGCACTAACTTACTCAACTACATCTTGCCTGCGTCGGCGACCGGTGCCGGCGTTATTTGGAAAGCGCCCCTAGAGGTGACCGGGGTTCTCTCCAGCGACAAGATTTACAACGGTAGCAGCGCGAACCTGCTTAATATTGCCAATGCAGGGCTGTATGGGATTATTCCGGCGGATGTAAACAAGGTCAGCTTAGTAAGCAGCGGCGCTAGTGGACAGTTTTCCAGCCCAGATGCGGGTAACAAGCTGGCGGTTAGCGTTAGCGGTTTTACCCTGTCGGGCGCAAGCGCAGGCAATTATCAAATCGTGGAACCATCGAATCTGGTTGCCAGCATTACGCCAAAATCCCTCATGGTCACCGGCGTGACGACCACCAATAAAGTGTATGACGCTACCCGTCTCGACACGCTGGTGACCAACGCTGCTGTGCTCTCCGGGATCGTGTTGAACGATGCGGTAGTACTTTCATCCTCGAATGCGACCGGTACGTTTGCCTCGCCCAACGTGGGTAACGCGTTGGCGATCAACGCGAGCGGTTTCGCCATTGCCGGGTCGGCAGCGTCGAATTATCAAATCGTGCAGCCACTTGGCCTGGTCGCCGATATTACGCCAGCCGCCCTGGCGATTGCGTTGACCGGTAATCCGACCAAGGTGTATAACGGCAGCTTGACCGCTACGCCAGGATCAGCTAATTTTTCTGTGTCCGGATTTATGCCGGGCGAAGCTGCAACAGTGCTGCAAACGTCGTCGGCTACCTATAGCACGGCAAATGCCGGCACGCAGGGAGTGCATGTGACTTTATCGTCACCCGACTTTGCTGCGGCTGGCAACACACTGCTATCAAATTATACTTTCCCGACCACCGTTAACGGCAGCGGTATCATCACGCCTGCGCCGTTGGTGGTTGGCATCATTAATAATCCGGTCAAAGTATATGACGGCACCACCACCAGTACTTTAAGCAGCGCCAGTTATGGATTAAGTGGTTTCGTTGTAGGACAAAGCGCGACCGTTAACCACGCCAATGCCAGCTACGCTAGCGCCGACGTGGGCATCCAGGCGATGTCCACCCGTCTGGTTTCGGCCGACTATACTGCTGCGCCCGGCACGTTGCTGTCGAACTACCTGCTGCCGGGCAGCGTAGCCGGTTTCGGAACGATTACACCTCTGCCCATTTTAATGAGCGTACACGCCGATATCGTCAATAACCCATCAAAATTTTATGACGGTACATCATTGGCGACATTGAGCGCGTCCAATTATTCGCTAACCGGATTTGTGAGCGGTCAGGGTGCTACGGTGACCCAGTCAACCGGGCATTACGTGACCGTCAACGCCGGAACACAGCCGGTGAGCGCAGCGCTGACAAACGCGGACTTTACCGCCAATAGCGGCACCAATTTAAATAATTACACATTGCCGACGACGGCCTACGGGACCGGTACCATTACACCGGTAGCACTGTCCGTGGCGATTGTTAATAGTCCTACCAAAACCTACAACGGCGTGACCACCGGTACCTTAAGCGCTTCGAATTATCTTATCTCCGGATTCATTGGCAATGAAAGCGCGCAAATCAATCAGTCTGCATTGATTAATTACTCCGGGACGAACGTTGGGAACCAGACTATCACCGCCACGCTGATGTCGTCCGATTACACCCCGAACGGCGCGCTGCTGACCAACTATGTGTTACCTGCGACGGCCTTCGGGGCCGCCCGGATCGCTCCCGCTTCGATTTTTGTGACCGGGGTCCTGGCAACCGACAAGGTGTATAACACCACGACCGCAAATGCCCTCAATACAGCCCGTGCATTATTGAACGGTGTGGTGGCCAGCGATGTTGCCAATATAGTGTTGGTCGATGGCAGCGCTATCGGCATTTTTTCCAATGCCAACGTGGGCAGCAATCTGGCGGTGAGGCCAGCCGGATTTTCTATTTCCGGCAGCGCGCTCGGTAACTATGTATTGCAACCCATCACGGGACTGACCGCCAATATCACTGCGGCACCTTTACACGTCACCGGGGTCAGTGCGAATAACAAACCGTACGATAACACCAGTGCGGCGACCTTAAATGATGCAAGCGCGATCTTATCCGGCGTACTGAGCGGCACAGCAGGACCGGATAACGTGACATTGACCACAACAGGCGTGAGCGGCGCCTTTGGCTCAGTCAATGTCGGCCAGCAATTGACGGTCAGCGCCAGCGGATTTTCGCTTTCCGGCGCGCAAGCCGGCAACTACGTATTAAGTCAACCCACCGGTCTGGCGGCCGATATTACGCCAGCACCGATCATTGCGACCATTATCGGTAATCCGACCAAAGCGTATAGCGGTTCCTCCTCAGTCACCCTGACCGCAGCCAATTACACCTTGAGCGGTTTTGTGGCAGGTCAAAACGCTACGCTGCCGCAATCGGCTACGGCCAGCTACGTAGCGCCGGATGCCGGTACCAACGTTGGCATCACATCGACGCTGGTATTGCCCGATTTCCTGGCAAAACCTGGCACGCAATTGTCCAATTACGCGTTGCCGTCGACCGGCACCGGAACTGGCACGATTACGCCCGCACTCCTCACGGCCATCATCATCGGCAATCCGACCAAGACTTACGACAGCACCACCTCGGCCGCATTAACCAGCGCCAATTACCAACTGTCCGGCTTCGTCGGATCGCAGGGCGGTACCGTCAGTCAGAGCGTCGGCAGCTATGCTGCGCCGGGCGCAGGTGGCGAACCGGTATCGGCAAGCTTAGCCACAAACAACTTTGTAAGCGCTGCCGGAACTAATTTAAATAACTATATTTTGCCCATATCGGCATCCGGCAACGGCACCATCACGCCGGCATCGCTTACAGTGCTGAACGTCCACACCACGGACCGGGTCTATAACGGCAGCACGACAGACGCATTAACCGGTGCCACCTTGAGCGGCACTTTGTATGGCAGTGATGTCACGCAACTGGCGAACTTTACAACCGGAACGCTGGGCTCCAGTGGCAATGCCGGCAAGGATTCAGTGACCACGGCCATGACCTTGACCGGTCCCGGCAGCAGTAATTATCAGCTTATCCAACCGACCGGCCTTACAGCGTTGATCAGTCCTGCAACCCTGAGCGCCACCTCTGTTGCCAGCAGAGCCTATGACGGCACCAACGTGGCAGACCTGAGCGCCGCCAACACCACCTTCAGCGGTTTCATCAGCGGCCAGGGGGCTAGTGTCAACAGCGGCGTGACCGGGACCTACTCGCAGGCTAATGTCGGCAATAACCTGGTCATCAGCGCCGGCCCCTTAACGACTGGTAATCTGATCGCAAATATTGGCACCTTGCTCACCAATTACACGCTGCCGACCAGCGATAACGGTATCGGCAATATTACGCCTGCCATATTGCGTTACGTAGCGACTCCTGCGACCTATCAGTACGGATTGTCGATACCCGGAGTGCAGGCTGGCACCGTAACGGGTTTTGTGCATAACGAGTCCGTTAACAGCGCCACCACCGGCATTCTGGCTTTCAGTACCACGGCCAACAGCACTACTAATGTGGGTTCGTACGCGATTACCGGAAGCGGCCTGAGTGCAAATAACGGTAACTATAGTTTGATTCAGGCACCTTCCAACGACACCGCACTGACAATTACCCCTGCACCGCTGACCGTCATAAATGTCGTAACCTCGCCGCGTGTCTACAATGGCACGACCGTTGACACCCTCACTGGCGCAACCTTAAGCGGTACTTTATATAACAGAGATACGCCGACGCTGGGCAATGCCGGTACCGGCATACTCGGTAATTACGGCAATGTCGGCACGGACACGGTCACGACGGCCATGACCGTGACGGGGACAAGTGGGGGCAATTATGCCATCACCCAACCTGCCGGATTAACAGCGGTGATCAGTCCGGCCGCCTTGACTGCCACATCGAACGCAACCAAAGTCTATGACAGCACCACGATTGCTGACCTCAGCGGCACGCACACCGTGTTGAGCGGTTTCGTCGTGGGTCAGGGCGCCAGTGTCACCACTGGTGTCACCGGCACTTTCTCGCAAGCCAATGTCGGCAGCTCCCTGAACATAAGCAGCGGCGCGTTAAGTGCCAGCAATCTGGTTGCCAATGCCGGTACCTTGCTTACTAATTACACTTTGCCTGCTAGCGATAATGGCAGCGGCAGCATCACGCCCAAAGTGCTCGACCTTAGCGGCACCCGTGTCTATGATGGCCTGGCGGATGCCAGTGCCAGCGTTTTCACCGCAAATGGCTTGCTAGCCGGTGTTAATAAAGAAAACTTATCGCTGTCTGGTAGCGGCACTCTGGTCAGCAAGTCGGTAGGGCAGCGCAATATCCATACTTTGGACACACTCACCATCGTGAGCGGAACCGGTACGGCCAGCAATTACACGCTGGTGGGCGGCACCGACAGCGTCATCATTACGCCACTGGCTGTTACGGTCAGTGCCGTGGGCCAAAACAAGGTCTATGACGCGACTACCGCCACTAACGTGATATTGGGCAGTACCGGTGTGTTCGCAGCGGATATCGTGCACTTCAATGATGCAAGTGCCACCTTCGCTACCAAGGATGTCGGTCAGCAAAAAGCCGTTTCGGTCACGGGCATCACTGCCGGTGGTACTGACGCAGGTAACTATACTTTTAACCCGACAGCCACGACCGCTGCCAACATCACGCCATTGACGATCGTTGTTAACGCCACGGGAATCGATAAAGTCTATAACGCCAATGCCACCGCCGGCGTTTCCCTGGCCAGTGCTGGCATATATAGTGGTGACCAGGTGGCGTTTGCTGGCACGGCGGCCACGTTTACGGACAAAAACGTTGGGCAAGTTAAAACGGTTAACGTCAGCGGTATCAGCGCCAGCGGCAACGATGCCAGCAACTACGTAATCAGTAATAGCACTGCAGTGACGACTGCGAACATTACGCCTTACGCCATCACCGTCAATGCCCTGGGTCACGACAAAGTCTATAACGCCAACGCCATTGATACGGTGTCCCTGAGTAGTACTGGCGTCCTCGGTACGGACGTGGTGAACTTTGCTGCTAATGCCGCCAGCTTCATCGACAAGAATGTCGCACAGCATAAGAATGTCAGCGTCACAGGGATCACCATAGGTGGCACCGACGCCAGTAACTACAGCATCAATAATGCGACCACCACGACGGCGAATATCACGCCATTGCGCATCACGGTCAACGCGCTCGGGACCAATAAAATCTACGACGCCAACACCACGGATGTGGTGACGTTGGGTAGCACTGGCGTGCTCGACCACGACGTGCTGACGTTTTCTAACCTGGGTGCCAACTTCATCGATAAAAACGTGGGGCAAAGCAAGCTCGTGAACGTGACCGGCATTTCCGCTAGCGGAAGCGATGTAAATAATTACGTCATCAATACCGCGACCACGACCCGCGCCGCTATCACGCCTCTGGCGATAACGGTGAGCGCTACCGGGACCGATAAAGTCTACGACGGCACCATGAACGCTGCCGTGACATTATCCAGTAACGGTGTGATAGGAACGGATAACGTGACTTTTGCGGCGCTTGCCGCCAATTTCAACAACAAGAATGTAGGGCAGCAAAAAACCGTCAACCTCAGCGGTATCGCTGACAGCGGGATCGATGCGGGCAATTATCTGGTCAACAGCACTGCCACGGCTACTGCCAGCATCACCCCTGCTATTGTCAATCTCAGCGGCACCCGCTTTATTGATGGGACCAGCACCGCCAAAGCCAGTATCTTCGGTGCCAGCGGGATAGTATCCGGCGTAAAGGGCGAAACCCTGACCCTGACCGGCAGCGGCACTCTCGCTGGTAAAGAACTTGGCACGCAGCCGCTAGTGGGATTCGGCAATCTGGCACTCGCCGATGGCGCAGGCCTGGCCAGTAATTACACTTTAATCGGCGGCATCGACAGCGCTACCATTATTCCTGCGCCAAGACCAATGATGCTGGTGGCATTCATTGAGTCATTCATTAACACCGATAATGCCATCCCGACGCCCTACGGCGTGGGCGTGGCAAGTGCGGTAGCAAACTTTACCGGCAATCATAAAAAGAATCGTTATAACCCAATAGAAGCGAACGGCACTCTTGCCGATTTCAAATCCGGCCTTGACCTTCAGGTGCTGGAGTCCGGGGTCCGTTTGCCCAATGGTGTCGAACCATGATCCTCCGGTATTGTCGAGTGCTATCCATGCGCGATCAACGGTTTCCACCATCCTCTGCTAGCCATTTCATGACTCTGTTACTTTGTAAAGGTACGCGTTCTATGCGCGTTGCCACCCCTGATAGTTCGAGTTGGCGTCTTAGTTTGGCGCTTGCCCTGACGTTGGTATATCCATTTGGCGCGGTCTATGCAGCGGCGCCGATAGGGGGCGGCCAGATATTGCAGGAAGTGCGGCCCCCGGCGGCACCGCTGCCTGCCTTGCGCAGAGAGTTGAGCGTGGAGCAACCCGTGCTCAATCCGGTGCCCGATACGCCGGCCTTTCTGGTCAGTCATATCGAGATCACCGGTAATACCGCCTTGCCTGCGGCTACCTTACATGCGCTGGTGGCGTCGGGTGAAGGAAAATTGCTAACGCTGGCCGAACTAAATGCGCTGGCCGCCCGCATCACGGAATACTACCGCGCCCAAGGTTACCTGTTGGCGCAAGCCTATATTCCAGCCCAGACGCTTAACAGCGGGACTGTGCAGATCGCCGTACTGGAGGCCCGCTATGGAGTGGTCACATTACAAAATACAAGCAGCGTCTCTGAACGTCCTTTGAAGGCGACTTTGAGTCCGCTGCAAGCCGGTGCTCCGGTGGTTCAGCAGACGCTAGATCGCAGCCTGTTACTACTCGCAGATATACCCGGGGTCCGCGTCAATTCTATCTTGCGCCCGGGCGCCACAGTGGGCAGTTCCGATTTGCTGGTGGATGTCAGTCCGGGGTCACCGTATAGCAGCAACGTTGGCCTTGATAATGCCGGCAGCCGGTATACCGGTCGCGTACGCTTAAGCGCCGGTCTGAACCTTAACAGTCCCTTCCGCCAAGGAGATGCGCTCACGCTCAACGGTCTTAGCTCGGGACCTGGGTTGAACTATGGCCGCCTGGGATACCAGTTTTTGGTAGACGGTCAGGGAACGCGGGTAAGCGGGGCGGTTTCTACCTTGAATTATCGTTTGTCAAATGGCTTATCAGCTCTGGGGGCGCATGGCACTGCAGAAGTGGAAACGCTGCAGATTTCCCACCCTTTCATTCGTAGCATCAGCGGTAGCCTTTACGGCCAGCTGGAGCTCGACCACAAACAGTTGCGCGACCACGTCGACGTGATCGATACCCACACTGATCGCCACACCAACGCGGTGATTGCGACCGTGGCGGGCGATCGCCGCGATGACAGTGGCGTGAGCAACTTCAACCTGAGTGCCACAATTGGTAATCTCGCGTTCGACAATGCGCTAGCCCAGATCGGCGACGCTGCCGGAGCGCGCACGCAGGGTGGTTATGCCCGGCTGACTTTTTCCTTGGCGCGACTGCAGCAACTGTCGTCTTCCAACACTTTATATGTAGCTGTCACTGGACAGCTGGCCAGCACCAATCTGGACTCTTCCGAGCAATTCATCTTGGGCGGACCTAACAGCGTACGCGCCTATGACGTAAGTGCACTGGCGGGAGCGCAGGGGATTTTTACGACGTTGGAACTGCGCCATAATCTAAGCCTGCGGATTGCCGGAACCTGGCAGGTTATTGCATTTATCGATAGTGGCCGGGTACTGGTGGACAAGGCAGTGTTTGGCAGCGGCACCAACGCCGGCACTATCTCTGGTACCGGCGTGGGTTTGAACTGGTTCCAGGCCGAAGGCTGGAATATCACATCGGGTGTCGCAGTCGCTATAGGCGCGACCCCAAAGCTGGTGGGGACGAACAACTCGGCCCGCTTATGGATGCAGATACAGAAGGGATTTGAGTAGAGTCCGCCCAGCGGTGCGAAAACATTGGCGGCCTCTCACCATACTGAAAATCGCACTGTCCTTCGATTAGCAAATGTCAGGAAATGTAGGTTTTTGTAGAAATGCTGACATTTTTCATGCATATACTCAAGAAATGAAAAAGGGTATGCGTTTATTTCATTCATATGCGCTTAGCTTGAATGGGGTGATCGATTGTTGATATTGACTACCCGAATTTGACCATAAAGCCCGATAAAAAAAGTGCAGCGTTAATGGCATGGCCAGCGATTCTGCAGTATTGATGCTTCAATAAAATTTGGAAAAAATATGAAACCGACCTTAAAAAAGTTCTTGCTGCTTTTACTGGCAATTCCGTTGAGCACGGCCACATCGATGGCATTTGCGGATGATAGCGGAGGCTCGTCATTTGCAAACTTTGCTGACATCGCCTCAAATAGCCACTTTGCTTTTACTAAAACCAGCACTGGTGGCACGTTTGGAACGCTCAACGATGCCGTCAATTTTCAATATTTGATCACAGGCCTTTCTACAGCACTGACCGGAAATCAGGCGGCGCATTTGACCATGACGTCGTCGACAACGGACACGAGTACCAATGGCGTTTTGGCGATCACCGGCGACACAGTGCTGCACTTCACGCGTGATGTCAGTTTAAATGGTAAAAACAACCTGCTGACCGTAACGATTAAAACGGATCCGAACAGTGGTGCAGGTTCGCCTGAAATTGCAGCTCGTGGTCGCATCCTGAACTTTGATCCGGCAACGCCTGACCAAATTATTACCTATACCTCAGATTTTTTGACCTTTAAACCAAATCAAGAGAGTGATATCTCATTGGCCATTAGTGGTTTTCGAAAAAACCAAACTTTTGCGACCAGTTTCACGTTAGGAACTGCCGTAGGAACTTTTAACCAGGATTTGCCTATTGCTACGCCACCCGTTCCCGAGCCAGCCAGCTACGCGATGATGTTTCTGGGTCTCGGGTTTATCAGCTTCAAGGCACGTCGAAAATCATCGAAAAAAACAAACGCATAATTTTCGTTGTGAGGTTGACGCTAGCGCCAACCGACATAACAGTTGGTGAGCGCGAGTAAACCGGGGGTGTCGCAGATTTTTACCAATTTGCGCTACCTCATCAGTCGTTTCTGACTAGTCAGTAAAAACACGCACAGACGCATAGATCGGTTTTCAGTCTTGCAGTTGGACTCAATGCACACATTTATTATGTATCCGCTTCAAAATACTCCTCGTTCCTTTGCGCTGTCACTTTGCGCCATCATTTTAAGCTCTCTTTTTGCTACTCCCGCATCTGCTGCAATGGGCGACGGCAGTCTCCCTAACGTTGTTACACCTTACGCAGATTACGGCCTGTTTTACGAGGATAACCTGTTACGCTTTCATAATGATTCCGCTGCCAATTCGGCTAAAGGAAGCGATCAGATGGCAGACACCGTCAGACGCGCAGCCGGTGGCTTACGCTTAGATAAGCAAATTAGTCTGCAACATTTCACCGCTGACCTCAGTCTGAATCGCACCAGTTACAATCACTTCAAGCAGTTTGATAATACCGGCGTGGATGCGCTGGCGAACTGGAACTGGCACGTAGGTAACGATATAGAGGGCAATCTATCGACCAGTTATTCGGAATCGTTGACCCCGTTTGACGCATTTCGTACCAGTCAAACTGATCTGCTGCGTCAAAAAAATGTACGTCGCCAGTGGACCAACTCGGTGGATGCCGCCTGGCGCTTCGGTGCAGACTGGCGTGCCCGTGGCGCTCTTACTCGCTACCTGTTGACCTACGATCTGGCGGCATTGCGCGGCGGCGATCAGGCCCAGGATACCGCCGAGCTAGGGTTGGATTACCTGGCTGCCAGCAGCAGTACCGTTGGTGTGCAATTACGCCATATTCATGGCGGTTGTCCCGATAGTTACTGTACTGGCGCAGTGCTAGGTATCAATTATGTTCAGAACGAAGTCAAAGGTAAAATCGATTGGCAGGCCACTGGAAAAACGCGGTTACAGTTTCTCGGCGGCTGGGTACAGCGGACTTATGACACGTTTACCGCGCAAAATTTTAATGGTGTGAATGCCCGCCTGGTCGAAAATTTAGCACTTACCGGAAAGGTCGGCTTAAGCCTGAGTGTATGGCGTGAAATCGGTGCGGTCTACGATCTGACGGCCAACTATGCACTGGTCCGTGGCGTGAATCTGACCGCTGGATGGGCGGTGGCGTCGAAGGTCCGGCTAGATGCTTCTTATAACGTCGAGCAGCGCGCCTATAACGGTGTGGCCATTCTACGCGGCCTGACGCCGTCCACGCGCAATGACAGCGACCGCAAAGCCATGCTGGCGCTGACTTACCTGCCTTATTCGCATCTGCAATTAGGTGCTGCAATATCCCATGAAACCCTTAATTCTTCCATCCCCCAATTGGGCTTTCGTGCCAATGGCGCGCATGTTAACGCTCACTATGAGTTTTAAATTTGCCATGGTCAGTCCCGATTTAATTACCTCGTTGAAGGAGTGAAGTTTTGACGAATTCCCTTAGTGCACTGTTCCGCTTATCTAATGCCGTTCTGCCTGCAAGACGTATGGTGGGTAGTGCGTTGCTGGTATTTTTGGCAGCCACTTTGTCCGCATGCGGCGATACAGAAAAAGCCCCCGGCCAGTCGTTGGCGCGCGTCAATGGTGAAGATATTACGATATTGCAACTCAACGACGAATTGCAACGCACAGGTGATCAGCAGACCTTCACCAAAAAGCAGGTGCTCGAAGGATTGATCGATCGCCAGTTACTGGTGACCGCAGCGCAGTCAGAAAAGCTGGAGCGCGATCCTCTGGTAATGCAAGCCATCGAGCGCGATAAAGCCCAGATACTGGCGCAAGCGTATTTGCAAAGAAAAATCGCAAATAATGGCAGGCCATCGGCTTTGGATATCGATAGCTTTTACCAGAAAAATCCTGATTTATTCTCGCTGCGCAAACAATTTGAATTAAAAGAATTGGTCATTGATACCAAAAATCTGAGTCCTGAACTAACCGCGTTGATGGGTACGGCAAAGTCCCTGAATGAGGTGGCAAGCTGGCTGGACAGTAAGAAAATTGCCTTTGCACCTACCCATGTCACGCGCACCAGCGTAGACCTGCCCAACGATGTGGTCAAAGCCATGAAGTCGATGAGCAAAGGACAGTTGTTTACGCTAAAGGAAGGTCAGCGCAGCATTTTGATTGCGATTGAAGATATCAAAGACACGCCAGTCACCGGACCAGCTGCTTCAGCGCAGATTGAGCGTTTTTTGATCAACCAAAAAAACAAGGAAGCTGAAATCGCAGAAATTGCGCGTTTGCACATGGGCGCCAAAATCGCCTATCTCAACGATGGCCTCATCAACAAAGATGTAACAGCCCCTGCTGCTGCTGCTGCTGCTGCTGCTGCCGCGCCAGTTCCGAAGGCGGACGCAGCAGGTAATATCGCACGCGGTGTAGCGGGACTGAAGTGATTGCTTACGTAAATATGCGCACTATCTAAAGAAAAAAAATGCGGAAAACAAATGCGGAATGCAAATTTGGAATGCAAATTCGGAATGCAAATTCAGAAAGCAAATGCGCTTTTTTTGCGCAACAAGATATGCAGTTAACTTATTTAAAGCTGAAATGGAATGGGTCAACATGAAAAAAAATTGCCTTGTAATACTCGCGCTACTGCTTAGTATCATCAGCGGCGCATCCGTGAGCGCTTTTGCTGCTGACGTTAAGCTGGGTGCCGGTGACGTTGTCAAAATATCCGTCTTTGATCATCCCGATCTGACACTCGAAACCCGCGTTAGCGAAGCGGGCAGCATTTCCTTTCCATTGATCGGTGAGGTTCTGGTTGGCGGCGTCTCCTCCTCACAGGTAGAAAAAAAAATCGCCACCTTGCTGGAGACCGGCAGCTTTATCCACAACGCCCAAGTCAATTTGATCGTCACTTTGATGCAAAGTCAGCAGGTATCGGTACTAGGGCAGATCAATCGTCCGGGCCGCTATCCGATAGACGGGCGCCGCAGCCTTACCGACATTCTGGCGCTGGCCGGTGGTGGCAATGCAGATGCAGCGGATACCGTTACCTTGCTACGCACACGTGACGGCAAAACCACCAAAGAAATCATCGATCTGATCGAGATGGTCCGTTCCGCCAACATGCAAACCAACCAGGACCTGGCGGGCGGCGATATTATTTACGTCGAGCGCGCACCGCGCTTCTATATTTATGGGGAAGTTCAGCGTCCAGGCACGTATCGCCTGGAGCGTGACATGACAGTATTGCAGGCGCTATCGGTCGGTGGTGGCCTGAACCAGCGCGGAACCGCACGCGGTGTGCGTTTGAAACGCCGTGATGAAAAAGGCGTGCTGCATGAAATTGTTGCGAAGCATGATGATCTGGTCGGTCCTGACGACGTCGTGTATGTACAAGAAAGCTTGTTTTGATTGTTTGCAAGGGCGGGCAATCTCTCATGCCAACTCTTAAAGCTACGCCGCGCACCGACACCCGCAACGTAAATAAATTGTAGGCATGGCTAATAGAAGAAATATCAGGAAAGGTAGGTATTGGTAGGTTTACTGATACTTATATTTCCTATAATTAAATCCTTTCGTATATCAACATCACTGTCATGGGCGAGGCTTAATGCGGAGGTCCGCTATATGACACGCTACCGCATCTGACTGCCCATTTTGTTTCTGAAATTCTTATCGGCGATTGATACAAGTCACGCATTTTTCAAACATTTTGATGTTGCTTTAAGTCTTATATCCGCCTGAATGCACCTTTATGTTTCGAGAGTAAATAATGAATTTCACCCAATTTTTGCTTATCCTGCGCGCCCGTTACAAAATCATTCTCATCACGTTGGCGGCCACCGTCGTCATTACGTTGTTAGTGAGTCTGATCATGCCCAATACTTATAAAGCTACCACTTCACTGGTTCTCAACTATAAGGGGATAGACCCTGTGACAGGAATTGCGCTGCCAGCGCTGCTGATGCCAGGATATATGGCGACACAAGTCGATATTATCAGCAGCCGCACTGTGGCTTTAAGAGTGGTCGACGATCTTAAGCTAATCGATAGTCCTGCCGTGCAGGCGCAATTTTTTGCAGCAACCAAGGGACAGGGCACTATTCGGGACTGGCTTGCAGAGGCACTACAGAAGAAGATGGAGGTTGCACCTTCGCGAGAAAGCAGTGTGATCGAAATCGGTTTCAAGGGATCTGACCCCCAATTTACGGCAACTATCGCCAATGCTTTTGCTGCAGCTTATTTGCAAATTAGTACCCAGCTCAAGGTCGAGCCCTCGCAAAAAGCATCCGGTTATATCACTGACCAAATCAAAGGGTTACGTCAGAAGCTGGAAATCACGCAAAACAGATTATCGGCTTACCAGAAATTGCACGGTATTGTGAACGCAGATAATCGCATTGATGTTGAAGCGGCCCGCCTTGGCGATTTATCCAGTCAATTGGTGCAAGCGCAGGCACAGTCCATGGAAGCCAGTTCACGCCAACGTCAGACGCAAGGCAATGGCAATGTTTCTCCGGATGTATTGGCCAACCCGTTAATTCAGAACCTCAAATCCACCTTGTCGCTTGCAGAAGCTAAATTTGCCGATACCTCGCAACAACTGGGATCCAATCATCCGCAATATAAATCGGCCAAATCCGAAATTGAAAAGTTGCGCGTAAATCTAGACGAACAAATAAAACTGGCAAGCGGTGGTGTTGCTGGCAATGCCCGTATTTTCCAGCAACGTGAAGCGGAAATTCGTGCTGCCCTTGCGGCACAAAAGAGTACGGTCATCGCTTTGAATGGCACGCGGGATGAATTCAAGGTCCTGACGGCCGAGATGGAAAGTGCGCAACGGGCCTACGAAGGCGCTGCGCTGCGCTATAACCAGACCAATATGGAAGGGCAATCTAACCAGTCCGACATTGCGGTACTTACTACTGCAATTGCCCCCATTTTGCCAGCAGGTCCTAAAGTCTTGCTCAATACCCTGGTTGCGGTCTTTTTAGGCACTCTGTTAGGACTGGCCTTTAGTTTGCTGGCCGAGCTAAGGAACCGGCGCATACGCTCTATAGACGATCTGATGGAGATATTAAATGTGCCGGTACTCGGTGTGCTGCAGTGGAGTTCGCCCCAGCCACAGCGCATTAAATTTTATAAACGGGTATTGGGCCACAACCCAAAACTCAATTGAATCATGGATCGCCAGATGAACCAACCTATCGCGAGTGATTTAGTCTCACCGTTCAATCCAGTACGTGAATCGAGCATAGGCCACCTTTTGCTCGACATTGGAAAGATTACCTTTGCGGATGTAGAGGAGATCGTGCGCAAGCAAAAAGAAACGGGTATGCGCTTCGGTGAAGCGGCGCAAAGTCTGGGTCTCATTACCGAGGCTGACATTCAGCTGGTCCTGGCGCGACAATTTGATTATTCCTATCTACAACCTGGCTTGGCAAACTTCGCGCCTGAACTGGTCACTATTTACCAGCCATTTAGTGAACAAGCTGAAATACTGCGCACTATCCGGAGTCAGCTAATGCTGCGCTGGTTCACCGGCGCCCGCAAAACTCTGGCTATCGTCAGTGTCAATTCGGGTGACGGTTCAAGCTTGTTTGCAGCCAACCTCGCGGTCGTTTTTTCTCAACTAGGCGAGCAAACGTTACTGGTGGATGCCAACTTGCGCACGCCGCGCCAGCATAAAATATTCAACCTTTCAGGCAAGCAAGGTCTGTCGGATATTCTGGGCGGACGGGCAGATCTGGACGCGATTGCCGAAGTGGATTACTTTGATAAATTATCCGTACTGCAGGCTGGCACATTGCCACCCAATCCACAGGAGCTGATTAGTCGCAGAACGTTTGATGCTTTCAATACCAGTGTAAGCAAATTATTTGATATCGTCATTTACGATGTTCCAACCTTCTCGGTAGGTGCGGATGCCTTAGGGATAGCTGCCAAGGCTGGTGGCGTCCTGCTGTTAGCGTGTAAAGATCGGACCAGGTATGCCGATATCAAGGCAGCCGCGGATCAGTTTAGCCGTATTGGTGTCGAGGTGGTTGGCTCGGTGATGGTCGATTTCTAATGTCACAAGCGCAGACTTTTAAAGGTGTGACGACCTGCTCGCCATGGAAAGAAATGCTGTTGGCGTGGTGGCCCCTGATAGTGGGTTTGCTGGTGCTGTACGTCCCAACTTTTTTTGGTCTTGCAACCGGCATATGGAGTACTGAAGGTTATGCGCATGGCCCCATCATTCTCAGTCTGTCACTGTGGATGATTGTCCGAAACTGGCCCGCCATGTTGAAGGCCAGCAAAGGGAAATCGGGCGCAGTGGCCGGTTGGCCAATCAGCATATTGGGTTTGCTGCTCTACTGCGTTGGACGCTCTCAAGGTATTTTGATGTTTGAGATAGCTTCTTTTATTGTGCTATTAGTAGGTATTGTGTTGATCATATGGGGAGCAAGTGCGATAAAAGTTCAATGGTTTCCATTTTTTTTTATGCTATTCATGATTCCACTATTTGGAGGAATTGTTGCGACACTGACTTTGCCCATGAAGATAGCTGTTTCGTACGTGACGGAAAATATTTTGTTTTATGCGGGATATCCGATTGGACGCAGCGGGGTGATTTTGCAAATCGGACAATACCAATTAATGGTGGCGGACGCGTGCGCTGGCTTGCAAACCTTGCTAAGCCTTGAAGCGCTTGGATTGTTTTATCTGAACATCACACGGCACACTTCGGTTTTCCGAAATGTAACGCTGGGCCTTCTGATAATACCTATTTCGTTTACTGCCAATGTCGTTCGCGTTATGACGTTGACCTTAATAACCTACCATTTTGGTGATGCGATCGGGCAAGGGTTCTTGCATGGATTTGCGGGAATTCTGTTGTTTCTCAGCGCTTTAGCGCTAATTGTCGGTGTGGATACATTGCTGCAATTTATGGTGAAAGTGCATACCTCGAAACATGTCGCGCTCGAAAGGCTCCAATCATGAGCCGGCCATTCTTCATTTGTCTAATATTAGGTTGCCTGATGATCGTATCTGCAGGTGCTACGCGGATCATGACACCGACCCACTTCCTGTCAAAAAATCGTCCCGCTTTCGATCTTGAGAATATCGTCCCAGTTAAATTTGGACGATGGGTAGAGGAAAAGAATGCAGTGACGGCGGTCGTAGACCCGGAGGCTGTGGAACTTATGAATAAGCTCTACGCGCAAACGCTGTCGCGGACTTACGTCAATGATAAAGGTGAGAGGGTCATGCTATCGATCGCATATGGAGTCGATCAGCGAAACGGCCTGGAATTGCACCGTCCTGAAGTGTGCTATCCGTCACAGGGTTTTCAGATTAACTCAAATCGCCTAAGTGTTTTGGCCACACCGAAAGGTGAAATTGTCGTTACCCGTCTGGAAACGAGCCGGATAGGCCGATCTGAACCAGTTACTTATTGGACTACGATTGGTGATAAGGTTACTACCGGCGGGATCGATAAAAAAATGCTTGAACTCCGATTCGGACTCAAGGGTGTCATTCCCGACGGACTTCTTTTTAGAGTCTCTTCTGTAGATAAAGATACTACTCGGGCATTTTCGACTCAAGATTTATTTGTCAATTCTCTTTTCATTGAACTGTCATCACAAAATACGAAACGGTTAATGGGGTTGGGTTAGTTCAACTTTTTTTATTGACGCACCTGATGTCGATAAACTTAGTACTCTATTTCTATCCGTATTATTTAAAATCCACATATCGCATATGACTAAAATTGCATTAATTACTGGCGTCACCGGCCAAGATGGTGCCTATTTGGCAGAGTTCCTTTTAAAAAAAGGTTACATAGTCCATGGCATCAAGCGGCGATCCTCTCTTTTCAATACCGATCGTATTGATAATTTGTACCAGGATCCGCATGTATCGAACCGTAATTTTATTTTACATTACGGTGACCTGACTGATTCGACCAATTTGTTACGCATCGTCCAGCAAGTACAGCCCGACGAAATTTATAACCTCGCCGCGATGAGTCACGTTGCCGTCAGTTTTGATACGCCGGAATATACGGCGAATGCGGACGGTATTGGAACGCTACGGATTCTGGAAGCGATTCGAATTCTTGGCCTTGAAAAGAAAACACGCTTTTATCAGGCTTCAACTTCTGAGCTGTATGGACTGGTTCAGGAAACGCCACAAAAAGAAACCACGCCTTTTTATCCGCGCAGTCCGTATGCCGTCGCCAAGCTCTACGCTTACTGGATCACGGTCAACTACCGCGAAGCTTATGGAATGTATGCTTGCAATGGCATCCTATTCAATCATGAAAGTCCATTGCGTGGAGAGACTTTCGTTACCCGCAAGATTACCCGTGCACTTGCCCGCATACAGCTGGGTCTACAAGATTGTCTCTATCTCGGCAATATGGATTCTTTACGTGACTGGGGACATGCAAAAGACTATGTCGAAATGCAGTGGTTAATGCTGCAGCAAGAACAGGCGGAAGACTTTGTAATTGCTACAGGCGTGCAATACAGCGTACGCGATTTTGTTGATGCCGCAGCGCATGAACTTGGTATGCGAATCCAATGGAAAGGTCAAGGTATCGATGAGGTCGGCATCGATCAAAATGGCAAAACCATAGTCAAAGTGGATCCACGTTATTTCCGTCCAACAGAGGTAGAAACGCTGCTCGGAGATCCAACTAAGGCGAAAGAGAAACTGGGATGGACGCCGAAAACCACTTTCCAGGAATTAGTTTCCGAAATGGTTCGTGAAGACATGAAGAGTGCAGAGCGCGACGAATTGGTTAAGAAGCACGGATTTGATACCTTTGATTATCATGAGTAATGGGGCTATGGAAAATAACGCCAAAATTTATGTAGCGGGCCATCGCGGTATGGTGGGCTCGGCCATACTGCGCAACCTTAAAAATAAAGGCTTTGGAAATACCCATACGCGCACCCATGCCGAACTGGATCTTTCCGATCAGGCCGCTACAGAGGCTTTTTTTTCCGACGAAAAGCCAGAGTACGTTTTCCTAGCTGCAGCGAAGGTCGGGGGCATCCTCGCCAACCAGAGTTTTCCGGCCACGTTTATCCGCGATAATCTGGCGATACAAACCAATGTTATCCATGCGGCATACAAAAATAGCGTCAAGCGTCTGATATTTCTTGGATCCAGCTGTATCTATCCTAAGTTGGCGCCGCAACCGATGAAGGAAGAATATTTATTAACCGGATCGCTAGAGGCGACAAACCGGCCTTATGCTTTGGCCAAAATAGCTGGCATTGAAATGTGTTGGAGTTATAACCGCCAATTCGGGACTAAATATCTGGCGGTAATGCCCACCAATTTGTATGGCCCCGGTGACAATTACGACCTCTCTAACAGTCACGTTATACCTGCACTCATCAAAAAGTTTCATGAGGCAAAACTAGCGAATGCGAGCGAAGTCGTAGTCTGGGGTACAGGCACACCGAGAAGAGAGTTCCTGTATAGCGAGGATATGGCAGATGCCTGCGTTTTTTTGATGAATCAGGACGAGGAAACCTACACTAATTCGCTTGGAAGTGCTGACATCGAGAGCAGTCTTTTCGCGCCCCCGTTGATCAATATCGGTGTTGGTCATGATGTGACGATCACTGAAGTCGCACAAATTATTGGGCAGGTTGTTGGCTATCAAGGCGATATAACTTTTGACGTATCTAAGCCGGATGGCACCCCCAGAAAGCTGATGTGTGTTTCCAAACTCACTAGGATGGGTTGGACCGCAACAACTACATTGTTGGATGGGTTAGCAATGGCTTACCAGGATTTTAAGATAGCTGGTCACATTGGCGGCAAAGAGTAATTTTCCATGAACGCGACTTTATCCTATTTACTATCTGCCGCTCCATTTTTCTTAGCGCTATTTGTTGCCTTAGCGGGCGCTACTTTGGTCGTCACCGGTGCAACAAAACCATGGTGGGGCGTTGCTGCCTATCTCGCTCTGCTTTTTTATTTTCCAAATGCATCTTGGGGTATCGTTGATCAGATAGATAATTCGAGTTTTTACAATAGGGGCACGGGTATATTTTTTTTCTCGGCTATTAATATTTTTTTGTTCGGCCTGGTAGTTCAGACTTTTGTAGGACGCACCTGGACTAATACGCCTCCAATTACACACAATTTGAAAATTCCCGCTTTGCTTTTTGGGCTGATATTACTGGGAAATATCTTGATCGGCAGTATGTACGATCAGGTTCATTGGTACGATATTGTTGCGTACAGCGGTTTGATGAATGTCGCCAATTTCATGTTTGCCTTTTACGTTTTTACCTCTTGCGTAAAAGAGGCTGAAGACCTTAAAAAGCTTATTAACGTTTTGCTTTTTTGTGCTGTAACGCGCGGAATTTGGGGCCTTGTTCGTTTTGTTGCATTGGGTGGGGATCCAGCAAACTTCTATTCCAATTTTCAGCATATTGATGTCAAGTTAACGTTCTTCGATATCAACGATACCTTGATTGCCATGCTCGCTCTTTTCATTATTGCTTGGCGTCTCTCTATCGATCAAATATCTAAAACACCTATTCGCATCGCGTATTACGCTATTGTCGGGCTTGAGCTATTCATTATCGTATTTTCCTGCCGTCGTACGGCATGGGGAGGGCTGGCGCTTGCGGCATTGCTGTTCTCTTTTTGTCAGAAAAAAAACGTGCGCTATCGTTTAATCGCTGGTTACTTGTTAGGCGGATTACCGCTGCTGGTATATAAAATGTTGCAGCGTTCTGTACAAAGTGTTCATCAGGGTTCCCTTATAGAGCGACTGTTTCCTGATGTCGCATCTGGAGGTGGCTTAAACTTTACGACAGGTCGTTTTTCAGAACTCTTTGCCGCTTTTTTAACCTGGAAAGAAAGTCCTTGGCTAGGATTGGGCGCTTGGGGCAGATACAGCGGTTTTCGATTTTCAGAATTAGCTTGGCATCACGGTAATTTCGGATGGATGCATAGTGGCGTGATGCATCTTGCGCTTAAAAGCGGCCTACTCGGTGTCGCGATTTCACTTGCAGCTTTTGTTGGTGTTATACGTTTTTCGTTAAAAGTAAAAGGTGGCATGGCATCTTTTGAACTTTGTCTACTGATGGGGGGGCTGGCCGGAATATTGTTTATGCTACCAAATTGGTTAATCGGAACGCCGGTTATTGAATTTAGAACGATGCAGTTGATGGCATTTACGTTTGCGCTTCCCTATATGGCCTACACAATCTCACAAAAAATAAAGGGATAGCATGACGTTAATACGCAATGCTGGATTCAATTTTTTGGGAGCAGCTGCTCCTGCTGTACTTGCTGTTGCGACCATTCCTTATATTATTTCGGTTCTAGGCACCGGAGACTATGGACTGTTGATACTGATCACATCCATCGTGGGTTATTTTGCGTTACTGGATATAAATATTACAGCAGGGTCTACCAAGTATGTGGCGCAATACCATGCCTCCGGCGATACCCACCGTCTAAATGAAACAATCTGTTTTGGCCTCCTTATCTATGTAGGTATCGGTGTTGTCGGAATGATGGGCCTGTTTTTTTCTGCACGATTTTTAGTGGCGCATGTATTTACAGTATCGGCTAACAAACAGGCTGAGGCCATATTAGCGCTTCAAATTGCTGCGTTCGGCTTTGCTACCGGACAAGTGCAAGCTTATGTGCAGAGCCTACCCGGTGCTTTGATGCGGTTTGATATATCTGGACGAATCGAAGCTGTGTTTGGCACCATGGTGCCGCTCGCTACAGTCGCCTTGCTTTATTTTGGATTTGATTTGGTGGACCTGGTGCTTCTTCGCGTGGCTATGAGCATATTGCAGACCGTCGTCGTATGGCGAAAGCTGATCCAGATTATGCCGTTTATTAACTGGGCAGTGCCCAGTATTGAAATTCGCAATACTTTGCTATCGTTTAGTGCCTATTCTTTTCTTAGTAAATTGGCAGCGCTGACTTATAACACTGCCGACAAACTCATTATAGGAGCTAGTGCTGGTGTCACAGCATTAACATTTTATGTCGTACCTGCTACGTTGGCCAATCGCGTGATGTCGCTGGTGTTCCGATTTTCAGGGGTAATGTTTCCCCATGCAAGTGCGCTGGCCGAACAAGGGCGTCTGGTTGAATTGAAGCGCGATTACTTACTGGCATCCCGATATATGTTCTTTATTAACGGCGGAATCGCGTTAATGCTGGCCACGCTTGCCCATCCCATCCTGTCGTTATGGATGAGTACGGAGTTCGCCCGTGTCGGCACTACAGTCATGGTCATGATCGCCTTTACACAATGGATTGATTCTTTGACTAATTTGCCGACACTTATTAATGATGGCATCGGGCATCCAAAGATTAGTGGAATATTTGCCTTGGCGCGTGCCGTACTTGGATTGGGTCTGATTTTTTTAGGCGTATGGCGATATGGAATAGTAGGTGCAGCCGGTGCTCATTTGCTAGCGTCGGCCGTGATGTCCTTATCATTTGTGATTTACGTTCATGGTCGTACGGTACCCGTATCGCTTAACAGTTTGTTTTATGAAGCATATTTGGTGCCGCTAATTGTGCTGGTACCTGTAGGGATCGTTGGGGTTTTATTGACGTCCTTTGCAAGCCGTGGATGGTTGAATCTTCTGGCCTGTGGAACTCTGATGGGATTATTAATATTAGTGGGTGGCATTTGTAAAGTTTGCCTTCCACAGCACCGTAATATCGTTTTTTCCCGGCTCGCACTATTTTGCAAATCGAACCAGATATGAAAATTTTATTAGTTTCAGAGGACATTCCATCAAAGACACTCGGTGGCCTGGGCAAGCACGTTATAGCGCTGGGAAATGCCCTTATCGCAGCCGGACACGAAGTTTCTTTGATGGGTTGTGACACACCGAGCTATATTTTATGCGCTGAGGAAATGGGATTCCAGGGCAAATTTATAGCGGCTTTTGGAAACCCTTTAAGGGGCTGGAAAGAGTCACAACTCGGCTTTTTTAATTCGTGGAAGCGTCCTTACTTTGCCAAAAAAATGGCTAAAAAAATCCAGTCCTATGCGAAGAGTTTTGACGTCGTGCATTATCACGGGCACCAGCCAATGGTCGGCCGTTATATCGCGCCTTGGGTGAACTTTGTCCAAACCCGACACGATCAAGGCGGTGACTGCATTACTAACGTAAGGTTTAGACATGGTGAAATTTGCGTCGAGCGTTCTCCTGCAGAATGTGCAAAGTGTATTCATCCCAGCCCTGGCTTGGTACATACGAAACTTAGTGCGCATGCAGTGCAACGCTATCGCGATGAAACTTCGGCCGCTTTCGAATTGCATCCAGTCGTGTTTGTATCAGAATTTTTGCGAAAAAATTATGCTTTAACGATGCCAAAAGTATTACTCGAAAAGACTATCGTTATTCACAATTTTGTTAACGAGGATTTACTGGGTGAGAGTTTGTTCACAAAACAAACTGAAATGAACACCACAACGTTTCACATTCATGTCGCAGGGCGACTCGATGCGGGGAAAGGCATCTCTACCTTCTTGGATTTGATTGAGCCGAGATTGCCTTCAAATTGGCGCGTAGATGTGTATGGGGATGGTCCGCTACGCGAAATGATAGACGCAAAGTATGTCGATAGCTTGGTCCGGATACACGGATATTGCTCATATCCAGAAGTGGTTGCTGCCACGCGCAATGCCAATGTTGTGGTTGTCCCCTCAATGTGGGAGGAGGCTTGCGGCACCACTATTATCGAGGCTTTACGGTTAGGAAAAATTTGTTATGCGTTAAGACGAGGTGGTACCTCTGAACTGGCAAGTTATGGCCAAAGTAATCAACTTCGGCTATTCGATGATTTAACCACTTTAACTGATGCACTACTTACCGCTAATGACTTTACAGATCGGACGGGCGGTGAATCTGCCGACGTTCGCCTGCATGTGCTAAAGCTCTTGCCAGTGTATGCGCGTAACAAAAGGAGTGCGTGATGGAGCTAGTATCCAAACCTTTCGATATGCCGCGATTTTCGATAATTACAGTTTGTTACAACGCGTTAACCGTTTTACCAGATACGCTTGCTTCATTAAAGGGACAGTCCTTTGATGACTATGAATGGATAGTAGTTGATGGCGCCTCCAATGATGGAACGCTAGATTGGTTAACCATCCAGTCTCCTGATATTTTTGTCAGCGAGCCTGATAAAGGTATTTATGATGCCATGAACAAAGGCATTGCCATGGCCACCGGCGATTGGCTGTTTTTTTTGAATGCAGGTGATCGCTTTGCGGATTCTGGTGTGCTTCATGACATAGCCGCAGCCATCGATGCAGCCAATGTTCTTGCCACCCCCCCAGAGTTGGTTTATGGGGATGTTATTTATTTTGGTATGCAGGGTCAACGTCGCAAGCGCTTCAATTGGCTCACGCGCCATCGTTTAATCTTTGGTGATTTATGCCACCAAGCTGCTTTTGCTGCACGGCCGTTGTTCGCAAACCTTGGTAATTTTGATATCAGCCTGCGCTACAACGCAGATTTTGACTGGTTTGTCCGGGTTTTCAAGGCACAAAAGCCGCTGCTATATGTGCCGAGGGATATTGCACTTTTTCACGATGCGGGCACCCATGTTACGAACCATGTCAGTTGTGAATCAGAACGTGACGGTGTACGCGCGCGGTATTGTCCGAGACCTAAATGGGTACTTGGTCACTTGTTGTTGCGCGTAGAGTTAAAGCTAAGGCGCATGTTTGGACAAACCACATGAGAAATGCGGTACAACAACCCAAAGTTTCATGGTTGTGGTTTGCCGCCGTGATGCTGTGGCTGTGTTGCCAGTCAACATGGTCAATGGACTACTACATTTCAGACCAGGGAAGTGACGCAGCAGACGGACTTGCCGCGCAAGCTAATTCAGCGTTGAGTAGTACTGGTCCGTTTGCTACATTCGCGCCACTCATGAAGCTTTCGTTAAGGGACAGCAACCGCATTTTTTTGGCTTGCGGCCAGCGTTTTCAGGGGCCATTACAGTTGTCGCTCCAAGGAAGTGCTGCCACAAACTTGGCAATCAATGGGTTTGGAACCTGTAATCCTGGTCAGCGCCCTGTGATTGATGGTCGGTTACCGGCTGAGTTACTGAACGGTACTGGTTTAAAAACGATAAAACAGGAAAAGCCTGTAGTGCAGGTATTTTCAGGCAATACCCCGATCCTGCGAGCGCGATTTCCAAAAGAAGGATATTTGATTTTTACGCCGGAAACGGTGAGCGCGTTTGATCGTATTCCTGCTCATTTGTCATTGAATGGCAAGGATGTAGCAGGTTCCGTCCTTCACGCTCGAACGCAAGAATGGTTTATCGAAGAAAAAATTGTAAATGGGGTTGGTGGTTTGCTTGACTCGCCTTTGCAGTATCCATTGCGGCCTAAAGCGGGTGCCTATCTGACTGGCAAAGCCTGGATGATCGGGGAGGAAGATGGATGGGCCTATGATCAGAGCAGGCGGTCTCTAACTGTACGGAACACAAAAGCCCAGCCGGTATCGTTGGTTTCTGCCGGACCTCTGCTACAGATTACCGGCAAAGGGTCTGTATCAATCAGGGGAATTGCATTCGATGCTGCGGGTGGCGATGCGATCAGTTTGAAATTGGATAGCACCGCCATTATTAGCGATGTAGTGATTATGCGCGCTGCTGGCAATGGTATTTCGATTGCCGGTGCCAGTTATGCGGAAGTTACCAATTCACGTGTACAGGACGTAAGGCTGGATGCAATATTTTTTGCGGAAGTAGCGCGGGTTATGGTATCGCACAATAAGATTGTTAATGCCGGTCTTTACCTGGGGCCAGCACCTAGCCTTGCTGCCATCAATGCTCATCGAACGCAGGCTGCGACTATCGATCAAAATGAAGTCTCGGGATCATCTTATATCGGAATAAGATTTTCTGGCGATGCGAAAATACGCAGAAACTTTATCAAAGGAAGCTGTCGCTATATGAGCGATTGTAGCGCCATATATACATGGAGACAAAATGTGGAAGATCGCCGCCCTCCTGTCGAAGTTGCCGGTAACCTCATAGTCGATGTCAGGGGTGATACGAGCGTGAAGTTTGGTGTTACGGACTATTTTTCTGGAATTTATCTCGACGAATTTACAAGAAATGTCAACGTTAAAAATAACGTGATATTTGACGCGAGCCAGGGTATTTATCTGCATAATGCGGTCCAAAATATTGTTGAACAAAATATTATTGGCGGTACCGATCAGCCCTTATTGGTTTCCATAGTTTCAGGTAATTTTCCTGACGGAGAACTGCTTTTTAATAGCATAAAAAATAATGAAATTTTCACTAAAAAGGTTGTCTGGTCTTTCGTTAAACAGAAACCTGTGTCGGATCAAATTACACGCGACACCTTAATGGAAATACGATTAAAAGTGACATCAGAAAAAAATAATGGTGCAAATGAATTGGTGCTTGGATGTAATTCAGTAAAGAATGCATTTCTTTCAAATAACGAAGATCCTACGCGCTCATTAGCATTTGTGCGGCGTTGCAAATAAATGTCAAATAACAGAATACATTTGAACGTACTACATGTGGAATGTAAGCCATACAAATAATTTTAAAAGAATGGCTTTTAAGGCTTGCTCCGAGCCATCCCTTATACGCAGTTAGGGAACTAACCGGAATTACACACAAATTTTGCCCCTTTAGTGTTAATTCACTTTAGAGACTTGTTACGTTTAACGCGAGTTAGTTTTAGTTACTGCGGTCATAAGAGAACATTGCATCAATAGCCGGTTTTTGCTGTTTGACACATCAAAATCTCATTTAAAGCCACAAAGATGCAAAGCGTATCTTGTTTGGAGTAATTCATGCGAATAGTCGTACTTTCTCCCGATATCCCGTTTCCTGCGAACAGGGGCGGGCGCGCCGATATATGGCGTCGTATTCAGGCCATGTCTTCATTAGGACATGAAGTCATGCTTGTCGCATCGATTAACAGCGAACATGATTTTCCTTCCAAGGAAGTGCATGACGTCATTGCAAGCGTAGTTACGACGCAGTTTCTATATCCAATCAAACGTAATTTTGTCTTAACCGTCAAGCGACTGCTTGGATCTTTTTGGCGTCCTTTGCACACCGCAACCAGGGTGCCAGATACGCACACGTATAACAAAATGCTTGAGTCCGTTCGCACGTTCAAGCCCGACGCCTTGTGGTTAGACGGGCCTTGGCTCGGCGTACTGGCGGAACGATTTTCGGATGCTTTTAAAATTCCTCTTCTTTATCGCTCGCATAATGTGGAGTCGATATATATGCGCGGTCAAGCCTGCGTTGCGGTAAGGCGGCGCGACAGACTGGCACTACATCTTTCTTGTATTGGCTTAAGAAATTTTGAGCAAAAAATTTTACAGCGTGCCACTGCAGTTTTTGATATCTCTGTTGATGATTTGAATTTTTGGAAAAAAAAGGGAATGCAGCATATGCATTGGCTCCCACCTCTTCCTGAGCTCGCCTTCAGAGGAAAGCCAGAAAACACTTTTCCTTGCGATCTGGTTTTCGTCGGTAATCTTGCAACACCGAATAACGTTCGTGGCGTGGAATGGTTAGTCAACGAAGTCTTACCATTAATACGTGAACAATTTCCGAATATTTCCTGCCGCATAGTGGGATCAAACCCGACCATGTTTGTTCGTCAAATACTCCAGAAGGTTTCGAATGTCGAGCTTTGCGCAGATGTACCAGATTCAACTCCTTATCTTTTCGGTGCCAGGGTACTGGTTAATCCTGTCATGACAGGTAGTGGCGTGCAGGTGAAGATGTTGGATATGTTGATGACTGATACATCTATCGTGACCACATCTCAGGGTACGCGCGGGCTACCTTTCTCTTTTAAATTATTGTTTCGGATTGCCGATGGCACTGTAGCGTTTGCGAAGGCGGTATGTGAAGAGTTGCATGCTTCCTCCGTAAGCGCTGCCGACCGCGCAGAAGCTCGGGAAACATTTTCGGTTGCCGCCGTCGGTCATGCGCTTGAGGTAGGCGTCCCACAATGGGTTAGAGCTACGGGTGTTTAATAATTTTTGTTAGAGCTTACCCGGTCACGCATGGCAAGTTGGCCAATTTAAAAATATTATTATTGATTGCTACCGGACGATCTTCTGGTGCTTACGGAAGGGTCGGATGTTAGATTTTCGATTGAAAAAGTGGATGCAATTGGCAAAAGAATTGATGCAATGTCCTTTTAAATATTTTGTTTGTAAAGGCACCAGAAAGGGTAGTTATATCTCTTCTATTGGGAAAAAAATTACTATTTCTTTTATTGGAAATGCGTAAAAGCAATTTGACGGTTAAGGTAATTTTGGTTGGCTGGAGTTCGGAGACGAGTAAGTAAATGGAATTCAAAGCAAAAAAATTGCGTGTATTGGTCGTCCATTCATCGGCCGAGCTATATGGATCGGATCGCTCACTACTGGATTTTGTAAGAAATCGTAATCCCGATATGGAGTTCACGGTTGCCTTGCCTGAACATGGGATTCTGGTCCGGGAACTGGAAAACGCGGGAGCAATGGTGATAGTGGGGGAGGTATGCAAAATAGAACGTGCGATGTTATCTCCGCTTGGTATGTTAAGACTTACCAAGCGGGCTGTACGTTCTGTCTTTTTTCTAACCAGAGTACACCGCAACATTAGTTTCGACCTCGTGTATTCGAATACGGTTGCGGTGATGGGTGGTGCATTTTGTGCCCGCTTATGGCGCATTCCCCATGTCTGGCATGTACGCGAACTGCTAGAAGGATCAAGAGCGCTTACTTGGAGTTTTCGCCATCTGGTGGCAAAACTGTCTGCGGTAGTTGTTTGCAACTCCGCCCATACTCGGGATTGGATCAGCGTCCCTAGTGCAGCAGAAAAATATTGCGTCATCTGGAATGGTTATGAAGCACCTGAAGTTAAAGTCCACCGTCAGATTGAGCGAGCCAGCCTAGGTGCCGGAGAGCGCGACATTCTGTTTGTGCTAGTGGGTCGTATCAACGCCTGGAAAGGTCAACAACTGCTGGTGCATGCATTTTCGCGATTGATTGCTAAAACAGCTTGTAGCGGTCGGTTGGCCATCGTTGGTTCGGCGCCCGTTGGGCAGGAACATTACGAGCGGGATCTGGACGCCTGCATCACGCGCATGAATTGCGCTGAGCGGGTAGTACTGATTCCCTATCACGCAGATATTGAACGGGTATGGATTGCTGCCGACATAGTCGTCGTGCCGTCTACCAGCCCTGAACCTTTTGGTCGGGTAGCCATTGAGGCTATGGGGTTCGGCCGACCGGTCATTGCTGCGGCCCATGGAGGGCTTTTGGAAATCGTGGTGCATGGCGAGACGGGTTATCTGGTGAATCCCTGTGATGTGGACGCGCTTGCCGCGGCGATGGAGAAAATGATTAACGACGCGGATTTACGGCAACGCATGGGGGACGCAGGTCGCGCTCGTCAGCTAGAACGATTTTCATTAGCTGCCTACGAGACGCAAATGAATGAAGTGATTTGGTCTACCTCGCACAATCGACAACGAAGCCGTACACCAACATCCTAGGGAAGAAAAAATTGTGAGTAATTTAGTGCAGATTTTACATAGCCCCGGCGCATGCAGAATCCCTGCAACGCGTAGCGGCCTCAAGCGTTTTGCTGATTGCCTTAAACTTTATTTTGTAGCTCAGTGGTGGCAGATCGTGGCCGCTTCGATGTCTTCATCCTCTAACCTGGCGGCCTTGCGCTGGCATGGGAGGTTTCGTGTTCAGGAGGGTTTTATTTGTGCGGATATTTTGCTGCTAAATGTGGCCTTATTTGACCGGAGTGCTCTATGAGGCTAAAAATTGGTATTGATTTTCATGTTTTGGATGGGAAATTTCAAGGCTCCCGCACGCATGTGCTGGAATTGTTTTCCAGGCTAATTGCGCAGTCGCCGGATATCGATTTTTATCTCTTTCTCGATAAGCCTGAATTATTACTAACCTTGTCTTCAACCTTTTCTGCATCAAACGTACATCGTATCAGGATGCCTCAGGCTAATCCGTTAAAAAGACTTTATTGGCAGCTTCCCCGGCTTGCTCGTAAGTACGAACTGGATATCCTTCATACGCAATACATTCTTCCGTGGCCATTGTCTTGTCTTGGAATAGTGACTATTCATGACGTGTTATTTGAGACACATCCAGAATACTTTGAGTGGATATTTGTTCTGCGTTCCCGCGTATTGATGCGGGTAGCGGCAAAGTATGCCGCGCATGTATTTGCGGTAAGTGAATTTTCGCGTTCAGAGATTAAGCGACTATATGGCATTCCTGAAAGTCGTATTTCGGTTGCGTTAAACGGAGCGGATTTCACGCGTTTTATTCCCGGCAAAGAAGGTGAACACTTACTGAAAAAACGGGGATTAGTTTCGGGGGGCTATATTCTTTCTGTTGGTCGTCTGGAGCCACGGAAGAACCATCGCCTCTTGGTAGAAGCTTACGCAATGCTCGATAAGGAAGCATTACCCCTTGTACTAATTGGACAACCGGATTTTCAGTTTGACGATGTTTTCACTACGATTACCCGGTTAAATCTTTGGGGTCGCGTACATGTTTTCGAGGATGTCTCCGATATCGAACTCCCGGTGCTTTACCGGCATGCCTGTTTGTTTGTCTATCCCGCTTTTGCAGAGGGATTTGGGATGCCCCCACTTGAGGCAATGGCTTCTGGGGTCCCCGTCATCGTGAGTAATACAACGGCTATTCCCGAGGTTGTCGGTGACGCAGGAGTGCTGATTTCTCCGTATGAGGTCGCTCCACTGGCCGCGGCCATGAAGCAATTGCTCGCTGATCCGTTAGAACGTATTCGACTTTCTTGTGTTGGCCATGAACGGGCATTGTCGTTCAATTGGGACGCGCCAGCACGTCAGGTACGCGAGCGCTACCTAGCAGCAATGGGGCGCTAATTGCAGTGCGCTCCCGTTTGCACTTGCCTGAGTGATGTAGAAAACATTGAGTAAGTCGTGTAGAGCAGCATAAAAAATTCTTTTTTGGAGTAAGAAACTATGAGTGGTTTGGTTCGGACCCTACGTATTCTCGGTACGCGTGGTATTCCTGCAGCGCACGGTGGCTTTGAAACTTTTGCCGAACATCTCGCCCTATATCTTGTGGCACAAGGCTGGCGCGTGGTGGTGTATTGCCAGGAAGAGGGTGCTGGAACAAAAGTTGAGGATGTATGGCATGGGGTGGAGCGCGTTCGTATTCCGGTGGCGAAAAGCGGGTCCAGATGCACCATGATATTTGACTGGAAGGCCACTGCGCACGCTTCCAGGCGTGGGGATTTGTGTCTCACGCTTGGATACAACACGGCGATATTTTGCAGCCTGTTGCGTTTGAAGGGCGTGCCTAATCTGATCAATATGGATGGGATCGAATGGTCGCGCGTCAAGTGGGGAAAATTAGCCAAAATCTGGTTCTGGCTCAACGATTGGGCGGGCTGCTGGCTTGGAAACCATTTGGTGGCCGATCACCCGCAGATTAAAACTCATTTAGAGTCAAGGGTAGCGGCCGACAAGATCACTACCATCCCTTACGGGGCCGATAGCGTGACCAGTGCGCCGCTTGCGCCGGTGCTTGCGCTGGGGTTGGAGTCGGGTCGATTTTTGACCGTGATAGCGCGGGCCGAGCCGGAGAATTCAATTCTGGAGGTGGTACAAGGTTTCTCTGCGCGACCACGCGGCTATCAATTGGTTGTTCTGGGTAATTACCAACAAGATAATCCCTATCATCAGTCGGTGTTAGCTGCTGCCAGCAATGAAGTACGTTTCGTGGGAGCGATATACGACAAAACGGTGGTACAGGCCTTACGTTTTCATAGCGCCGCGTATGTGCATGGCCACCAGGTGGGGGGCACCAACCCTTCATTGGTCGAAGCCATGGGTGCGGGTAATGCGGTCATCGCGCATGACAACCGTTTTAACCGCTGGGTGGCGGGGGATGGCGCAGTGTATTTCAACGGGGCCACAGACTTCGGTCACGCTATGGATGCGCTGGTGGCAGATCCGGCAAAGCTGGCAGACTTGCGCCGTCATGGGCAGCGGCGCTTTCAAGACGCTTTCACCTGGCCGGACGTTTTAAAGCAATATCAACACTTGCTCGAACGGTATCTTCCGATGGGCGATACCATTCCTGATTCAGATATTGAAGAAAATGTAACTGCTGTTCCATAGGAAAAGAGAACCAATAATCCAGTTTCCTGGTGTATCAGTTTCATCAGGATACGTACCTCGCACTCGCCGGTTTATGGGAAAGAAGACGATCCGGTAGCACCGATTGTGTCTCTGTTAGCTGCTCTGTTGCGGGCTGCACGTGACTGCTGGGGTGGCCTGATTAATCCGATTCTAACCCGCAACACGCCGTCTTCCCGGAGTATCCCCGTTCAAACGGCTTATCATGTCTCGATATTAGCAGGGAGATAGTGTTGAGCCACCTTTCGGTAGGCGCCGGATTGGCCATCGGGGCTGGTATCAATACCACCAAACTGAGCACGATTAGCCAGCGATGCAAGACGGGTTTGGGGAAAGTGCGGGAAATCCAAATAAAGCCGATACTGACACATGCGCCCAGCAGGCACCCGCTGACGACTTCTGACATTGAATGTACATGCACGGCCAGCCGCGATATGCCCATGAATACGCCCAGAGCCATCCCCAATATGACCCCGGATATACGGGTAGCGACCGTCGATTTTTGCAATAGCAAATAAAACAGTACGGGCATGACGGCAGTCGTACGCATCGCGTGGCCGCTGAAACCGGTGAAATCGAGCGTTGGAATACCTATGCCCCAGCCGATGAAAGCGATTTTGCTAAGGGTAACAAGCGCCAGTCCGAGCGCGAGCAAGAAACACCACCAGAGCGCCATACGCCATGCGCGTGCACATGCCAGCCATGCGGCACATGCTGCTGCAAGCGGTAACATTACCGTGGTATCGGCAAGTTGGGTGATACTTATCCATGGGAGCATACGTTCAGGCGGGCTTTGATTTCCGCGATCAGGTCAGAAACATTTACGCATTGATGAATCATTTGAAGCTGCCTCATCCGGTAGCTGAGTATACCGTTTTAATGGAACCCGATCTTCTGCTGCTGAAAACAAACTGAGAGGCGAGGTTCTGAAAAGTCAGGAGAGGGAAATTGAAAGGGTCGCCACTGTGCAGCGTTGCTTGCGACCGAGGTGGCAACAAAGTTTGAAAATACGGTCCCGCACATCTTCCTGTGCGGGCGCTGTACTAATAGGGCAGGATTGCATGCGACCGGGCTTCCAAAATCAAGCGCTTGAGTTCGTTCTGGATGCGCATTACTCCCTCAGCAGTTTCTGCCTCGAACCGTATCACGGTTACCGGTGTCGTATTCGAGGCTACTGCCAGTCCGAAGCCGTCCGGGTATTCGACGCGCAAGCCATCGATGGCGATCAATTCGACGGCACCGGGGAAGACCGCTCTGCCCAGCAGGTCGGAGATGAGTGCGAAATTTTCGCCTTCGGCAAGTGCAATATGCAATTCCGGTGTGCTGACCGATTGCGGCGATAGGTTCAGCGTTGCTGACGGGTCGTCAGTGGCGCTTAGTAGTACCAGCGGTCGCGTGCCGGCGTACATGCCGTCGTCAAAACCATACCAGCGATCTTTGAAGAAAATATGCCCGCTCATTTTTTCGCCTAGCGGTGCCCGGATCGCGCGCATTTGTGCCTTGACCAGCGAATGCCCGGTCTGGCACATCATCGGCTTGCCGCCACGTTCGGCAATCCACGGCGCCGGGCGGCAGGTACATTTTCGTCGTATAAATGTTGGCGTTGGGGTGACGTGACAATAAGTCGATGCTTCACACCCGATGGTCAGAGTTTATGCGTTCGCTGCCGACAGTAACGCCGCCGCTGTATCGATTTCAAGCGCAGCTACACTGTGGGCGGCAGGTATGGCGGCCAACTTAAGCGGTAAACCCTGCAGCAAGCGACGAAATTCCTCGCCTACTTGTGGGTGCTTCAATGATTTTTAGTCTGCTGGTTCAGCGCATTTTTAGTTTCAGGTACGACCATATCTATCCTCCAGGCGCACGATATCGTCTTCTCCTAAATAGGTGCCGGATTGTATTTCGATGAGTTCAAGTGGGATTTTTCCGGGATTTTCCAGAGAGTGGACAACGCCGACCGGAATATACGTGGATTGATTTTCTGTCAGCAAATAAACTTGTTCGCCGTTGGTAATCCTGGCAGTGCCAGTGGCTACTACCCAGTGCTCAGCGCGGTGATGATGCATTTGCAGCGAGAGCTTGGCACCTGGTTTGACGGTAATGCGCTTGACCTGAAAGCGTGGGCCCTTGCCGATGGAGTCGTACGAACCCCATGGTCGGGCTACTTCGCGGTGCTGCAAAACCTCGGGGCGTTGGGTGGTGCTTAGCTTTTCAACCAGCTGCTTGATGTTTTGCGCATGGTCTTTGTGCATGACCAGGACGGCGTCGGCAGTTTCTACAATCACGATGTCGCGCAAACCGATGGCGCTGACCAGGCGGGTAGTACCATGCACCAGACAATTATCGCAATCTTGCAGGATCACGTCGCCATGGGTGGCATTGTTATCGGCGTTTTTCGCCGCAGCTTCCCATACCGCTGTCCATGAACCGATATCGCTCCAGCCAGCATCAAGTGGAACGACGCACGCATATTCGGTGCGTTCCATCACTGCATAATCAATCGCCTTATCCGGGCTGGCGATGTAGGATGCGCTGTCAAGCCGGATAAAGTCTAGGTCGTTTTTTGCCAGCGCTAGCGCATTCTGGCAAGCGGCGACGATCTCTGGATGAAAGCGCGAGAGTTCTTCCAGGTAGCGGCTGGCGCGGAATACAAACATACCGCTATTCCAGAAATAATTGCCGCTGGCGAGATATTTTTCGGCGGTAGCACGGTCCGGTTTTTCGACGAATTCCAGGACCGGCTGGGCTTGGCCGGCAGAGGCGGTGCCGGCGCGAATATAACCGTAACCGGTTTCAGGCCCCAGCGGGCTAATGCCGAAGGTGACCAGCTTGCCTTCTTCGGCGGCCTGCTTCGCTATATTTACCGCGGCGCTGAACGTGGCCTGATTTTTGATCACATGGTCGGACGGCAAGACCATTAAAATAGGATCATCGCCGTGGGCCATTGCTTGCAGCGCTGCCACCGCAATGGCGGGGGCCGTATTGCGGCGCATCGGTTCAAGCAGGATGTTGGCGTCAGTTATGCCGATTTCCCGTAGTTGTTCGGCGGCAATGAAGCGCGAAGATTCGTTGCATACCAGTAGCGGGGCGCCCATCCCGTCAATTTTTCTCAGTCGCTGCATGGTTTGCTGTAGCAGCGTTTCTTCCCCCAGCAGTGGCAGAAATTGTTTCGGATAGGTGTCGCGCGACAAGGGCCACAAACGCGTGCCAGAGCCGCCGCATAGTACGACGGGTATAAGAGGAAGACTCATGGGATTCGATTCGAAAAAGAGTAAAGAATTCTGTTAATGCTATTTTTGCTTCATCAGGTCAGCCTGGAAGGTCGTAAGGGGTCCCTGTTTATATCGGTGCAGTGAGCGTTACGGCGACCACACGGTAGCGTTAAACGCGTTTTTAATTGTTAAACGATGTTTCGTGCGCGACAGGCCCCGAAGGGGCGGGACTATTAATAAGCGTTACTACCCGTCCATCCCTTGAAGGCGGTCCAGATCACGATCCGTAAATCCATCAGCAGCGACCAGTTGTGGATATAGTGCATGTCGAACTCTACCCGCTTTTCCATCTTGTCCAAGGTATCGGTTTCGCCGCGCAGACCATGAATTTGCGCCCAACCGGTAATGCCGGGCCGGACCCGATGGCGCGCCATGTAGAGTTCCAGAATTTCTTCATATTTGACATTGTGTTGCAGCGCGTGCGGTCGTGGGCCAACCACCGACATATCGCCTAACAATACGTTGATGAACTGGGGAAGTTCGTCCAGGCTGGTGCGTCTTAAAAATTGTCCAAACGGCGTGATGCGTACGTCATTCTGTGTGGCCTGGCAAAGTTCCCCGGTTTCCTTGTGCATCGTCATCGAGCGGAATTTGTAGACCATGAATTTCTTGCCGTTAAAACCTAACCGTGCCTGCTTAAAAAATATCGGGCCGGATGAAGAACATTTGATTCCTACTGCAATCACAGCAAATACAGGCAGCAACAGGGTCAGCACTACCGTCGCAAAGACTTTATCGAAAAGATGTTTGATTACGCCGCGCATGCCATGCGAAACCGGACGATTCAATTCCACCGTGGCAAGGCCGAGGAAGTCGACCATCTGATGGTTGACCATCTGGAATCCCAGCATATCGGGAACCCAGCGCACGTCCACTAAAGCATTACGCAGCAGGTATTGCAGTTCGAGCAGTTGCGCCGATGCACTGATCGGCAAGGTTATCCAGATTTCGTGGATATCGTTTTCTTGCAGATAATCGTTGATTGCATCCAGGCTTTTGATGCATGTAGGCGAGTTCGCGTCGAGATCTATGCTTGCCTGGTCTGCTGGGTCGGCATAGATGGCGGTCACGTCATAGCCATAGCCATGGTGTTGCAGCGCGCGCTTATGCATTTCCTGACCGGTGCGGCCGTAACCTACGATCATGATCCGTTTGCTATTCAAACCCCGCCTGCGGATGATGCTGAGTACGCCGTGGGTAAATATCTTGTACAGCGATAAAAACACGAAACCGGTCACGTACCAGTAAAGCAGCCACAGTCGCGATAATTCACTGGCCCGGTGAACGAAAAAAGTCAACAGCAGACCCGCCAGCAAGATCATTGCCCAAGAGGTGGCGAAGCGCACAAACATCTGCGGCATGAGGCGCCCGCGGGTGCTGATTCCTTTTTGAGGAAATCCAAATAACACCATAGCGCAGCTGAGGTAAAGTAAGACGAGATGCACCGGTGGAATCGGACCGAAAGCGCTGCCGTAGCGCAAATAATTGGCTAGCAATGCCGCGCCCGCCAGGACTACCACGTCGATTAAACGCCGTAATAGTTCCAGTTCAAAGGCTTGCTTGAAAATAAGGCCGCTTGAAGTTGGCATATGATGTTAAGTCCCTCTTGGTGACGGTTGCCGGGTCGTTGTGCAGCAAATGTTCGTAATTGGTCGGGTGACGTTTCTGTTTACACCATCCCGAATTACTGCTTTGTCGATGTGCTTTTGACGGCACTCAGGGGGAAATATGATGGGATACTTTTCGTGACAGCTTGTAGCAAGTTTGAGGCGTTCAAAGTGTCAGCAACTCTACGAATTCTTACGATTGCTGACATTTACATAAGAAATGATGATTTTTGGACGCGGGGTGTTGGGAGGTACGGTTATTGACACAATTGTTGCATGCGAACCGTTAATGCAAGTGCTCCCCGGATGGGGATGGAAGGCGGATCGTGCCAGAGTGGGAAGCCAGGGAGGAAGTGGCGATGCCGGGGATTGAGTAGCGGAATAGGAAGGCGGCCTTGTCTTTTTCCAGGCAAGGCCAGTGGTGGTTAGCAGCCAGATTTCAAGCCAGCACTGTTTAAGCAGAATGGCGCCGAGGGGGCGGTGCAGCGGTGGTAGTCGGCGCTACTATTCTCGGGTAATGGGATCGGCAAAAATATAGCCCACCGAGTGGGCTACCTTGATCGGCTGGGAGGATCCGTAGGACTTGGCAATTTTTCTTCGCAGCCGGCTGATCACTGCCTCCAGTCTGCGTTCATCGTAGGCCAGCGGATCTTGCTTGAGTGCGGTTGAGATGATTGCACGCCGGCTGACGGGGCGGCCGTCACCTTCGGCCAGGATATCGACCAACAGGGTTTCGAGATGGGTAAGCGTGATTTCAGCACCTGATGGAGCGATCAGTTTCCATTCGGTTCGGACAAACCTCCATGGCGTGCTGCCTTGCACTTCTACATTCAGATTCAAGCGGCGATACAGGCTATCGATGGAAGCGCTAATTTCCCGTGGATTGGCCGGTTTGGTGATGAACATATCGGCGCCGCTCTCGAGTCCGTCGACACGCGCCTGCAAATCACTATGCGAGGTCAGCATGATAATTCCCAACAAGCGGGTACGCTGCATGGTCCGTAGCTGCTGGGCAATCATAAATCCATTATCGCCCGAGAGCTCGACATCGAGTACCACGATATCTGCAGGTCTCTCCAGGAGGTCTCGGTACAGGGCAGCGCTGTCGTGCACGCCTCTGGCCTGATAACCGCGATTGAGGAGACTGAGGACTACTATTTCGCGGAAAGCATCGTCGTCCTCTACCACGACAATGCGGATTCTCTTTGACGTAGTGTTTTTAGCCTGCGTATACATTTGAAGCCATCCAATTATGTGCGCTGTGAAAGTCTTACGGTATTTCGGATGCCAATATCCGTCAATATCGAATTTCGTCAAACATGACATTATTGCATAATAGGAAGTGTGTTTTATGCACAGTTTTCTATGAACTTAGTAATATTTAGTAAACGCTACATCAGCCTTCCTCGCTAGCGTCGGCTAGTGGATGTGACGAGATTGCCCTCCACAAGCGGTCCTGCTTCCGCGGCAAGAGTGTTTAGGCGGTGTGCGAGTGACCTGTGATTGTGCATCATTCGGGGCGGGGTTGCGGGTCTGTGCAACACCCGACCTGCCATGCGTACTTTATTGCTTTATCCATTTTTCGCTTTTATTCTTTATTAGGTTACGCGGGGTAACGGGCGATAAATTCTTTTTCCGAATATACGCAACGTTGGGCGTTAATCCGCCACGGTTTTTAATAACGGGCTCTTTTAGTCCGGAGTTAACCACCATTGGTACATCGTGATAAATGGGATCGAGTCGTAAAATATTCATTGTCCTGAAATTATCGAGTCCGTACATATCAAGGTCGGCGATGATGATGTCATGGCTCTCATCATAAGCAGCATGGATGAGTTCTTGACGGCCATCGTCGGCAATGATGAAGCGCACTTCCATTAAATCTGCCAGCGCATTCAACAGAGAACAACCAGCAAGGGGTTGTCTTCCCCCTATCACTACGGTACAAGGCGACGTTGTGGACGCTTCAGTATTAATGATCTTCACCATCTAGCGTTATGAGTCGATACCGCGAGGGTAGGGCGAATATCTTTGCTTTATTAAAAAAACAACACTGCAAAGTAGTTTGCCAAAAATTTATTTAACATAATTGACAAATTTAATAAATTTGATAAAATCGGCAATTGTAAAAATTTGTTTAAATAACAATTTTACTATTGTATATTAATTAAGTAAAAAATTCATATAATAAAGTAAGCCTAAATACCGAAAGGCAGACGTGACCTGAAGGTTATGCTAAATCGAGTCATGCGCAGGCAAGAATGCCATGGTTGATCTGCGAAAAAAAATGCGCCAGTCACATTGCCGGTTTTAAGTACATCAGCTATTTGAATGACTAGCGCTACAGTAAAGCGTTGCCGTTGAGCTTGCTTCGTGTGTATAACCCGGGTCGCCCGGGATGTTTGAATCTAAGGTGCATTCTTTAAGAAATTCGGCATTCGAATCGTTTCCAGGAAAGCAGGCCCGGAAGTGGCGAGTTGGGATAGAAATAGTGGAGTTACGGTAATGAAATCAATACATGGCGAAGGAGTAAGCGCAAGGGGAATACTCGGCCGATGTGTCGCGCCCACCTGCACGGGTAGTTGCAATCGGCGCTTCGACGGGCCATGAGGCGCCGCGGACTTCCGGTTGTAGTGGTCGAAGATAACCAGATGAATCAGCAATTGTTAGTGTTTCAGTTAAAGCGTATTGGTTTCGAGAAAATAATTGTGCTGCAGGACGGTGAGAGCGCGCTTACATGGCTTTCTAAAAATGAATGTCTGGTGCTATTTGCCGATTGCCAGATGCCGAATATGGATGGGTATGAAATGACCAGAGAAATCAGACGAGAAGAAAAAATGACCGGTCGACATCTCCCTATTATCGCCATCACTGCAAGTGCAACGGAATCTGACAAGGCACTTTGTTTCGCATCTGGCATGGATGATTATTTACCGAAACCTACCCAAATTGCGGCCATACGCCGCATCGTTGCATGCTTGATTGCTAAAGTATGATTATCGCTGGCGTCTATCATAAAGTGCAACCCGCCATTGATATCGATATTTTGCGAGATTTTGTCGGTGCCGATGCGGAGATCCTCGTATATTTTTTAGGGCGTTTTTTTGAAACATTACGTGACGGTATGCTGGATATGCGACGCATGCATTTGTTGCAGCAATGGCGGGATACTTCAATCCTTGCCCATAATCTCCGGACCTCGGCCCTGGCTATCGGTGCATTTCAATTTGCGGCGCTGTGTGAAGCGATGGAAAAGTTAGCGGTGGTACCCAGCGTTAATGGAATGACCCCGGCTAACGATCCAAGAGTCTTGCTCTTCGAGCATATTGGAAGAGCTTTTGGTGATGTGGAAAAAGCGGTGAGCGCGGCGCTGCCTGGACTGGGTTCTGTTAGCGCGACCATGCCCAGATTGGCAAGGAATAGCGATGCCTTCTAAAGCGCTGATCGTTACCGATAAGGCGGTCGAAGCAAGCGCTTTGCACAGCACCTTAGCTGATCAGGGCTTGGCTGTCTGGTCGAGTTGGTGTGCGCCGCAAGCGCTTAGGATATTTGCGGGTGAGCGTCCGGAGGCGTTACTTTTGTCGTTTTGGCACGTGCACCTGGCCGCGCAATTTATTCTTATGCTGAGTCGGAATGTAGTGATTTTTTATCGGCTACATGCCAGATATTATTACTTGGCCGTGACGATCAGTTGTTGTCGGCAAAGACCCTTTACACCGGTGGCCCATTTGATGCCTGCCTTCCCGCTCCGCCATTACCCGATGGGATGGCACTAAAAATAGCAGTATAAGCGGCGATCAAAAAAAGGTTTTTTGTCATTAGCGAGCGAAGCCTTGCGCGCGCCGCTGAAATAAAATTAATTTTAATTATCGACGACGAGACCTATGGGAGCTCTTCCAGAGCATACGCTGCATAGCAGCGGCTATGATGTGATGCGCGCGCCCGATGGCTTGCAAGTGCGAGCCTTGTTGCGAACTGTGCACTATCTTTGACCTTGCTCGCTATCGTTTTACCTTGTATCGACGGTATTTCAGCTTTGACCCCAATAAATAATTGCGAATCGTTAAGCGCGATGCCGGTCATCGTCCTCACCTTGCTAGCGGTGAAAGAAGTAATCGATAACGATTAGAAATACAAGGTGCCTGGTTTGCTGTGCAAGCCGGTCAATAAAGCTACTTTGCTACGCAAGATTAATGCGTGTCTGTTTCCTGCAAACGTATCTGCGCTTCATTGATGCATGTGGTTTTGTGTGTGACCGGAGCGTGTTTTGGCATCGATAAGGAATGCATTGAGCGCTACCACCCGATTAACAATTCGACCTTGATGTCTGATGTGACAGTTTTAAGGACACATTCGATTTGATAGCGATTTGATCGTTGACCCCCCTTGGTAAACATTAGATATCGCCGCGCTTTCAGGTGTAGCGTTTTAAGGTGCATGACAGAATGTTGATTTGTTGAGCCGCCACAATCATCAGGTGCGACCGCTGCGGTCATGCCGACATGGGTGGTGTTAAAAATTGAGACAAGCGTTTAAGTGGAAATTTTGCTTAACTAAGAATGCGCGATGCACGTATTTTGAGAAGGGATGAAACATACCAGAAAAAATCAGACAGTAGGCAATGTAAAAAATTATAAATGAGCAATTTTTTGATAACTTTTTTTGTTATTATTGAAAAATCACAATTCGCTTGTATCAGGGAAAAAGTTAAGAGTTAAGGATGTCGATCATCTTCAATAAGTGAGGAGCCTTTGTAACCGGAGTTCAGGTTTCAGCCGCGCAAAGAATCGATGTAATTACTTTAAACAACGTCCCTCAATAAAAAGTAGTAGTAGTAAATTAACTTGCGAATAATATGAAAACGATCAAATTAGCACTGCCTTTGTTCATCTTGCTTGCCTACACTCCCGCCCATTCCCAAACTGCTACGACTGCTACCATGTTCGATTTGAACGCGGATAGCCTGACAGTTTTTGCAAATACTTACGCAAGTCAGGGTGCCAATTCCATTGTTTACGGGAACGTCTTATCCGGCGATGTCGCCACCGTCGGTGCCGCCGGGACGGTCTATGGTAATGAAGTTTCAGTAGGTGCCAACACTGCTGGTGGTGCGGCTTCAAAAGTCACCGGAAATATCTGGTCCGGTGGGGTGCTGACTACGGGCCAGAGCTCCATCACTGGCGGAAGTTTGAAGTCCAGCGGTGCGGGAACCATAGGGGACAGTGCGAACGTAAGCGGCAACATGACATCGGGCGGTGTCACTACGGTTGGTGCAAACGCTGTTCTGAAGGGAAATTTGCTGTCTGGAGGCACTGCCACCGTCAGTGCATCGGGTACGGTCCTGGGCACTATCGGAGCAACCGGCCTGATTACTGCACCAAGTTATACCGGAACAAAAACCACGTTAGCTTCTTCTCCTATCGTGCCGTCAGATTTTAAAGCATCAATCCAGAACACTGTCACCTCGACCGCGGCACAAGTGACTACGGCGCAAACCGCGTTTGAAAAGATGGGAGGGGGTACGCTGCTGACACCCACGCTGGTGACCAGCGGGTCACTGACGCCCGGGGTGTATAGCGCGGCCAGCCTGTCAACGACTGCCGGTACGACCCTTACTCTTGATGGGGGCGGTAAGGCCAATCAATTTTGGGTTTTTAATATTGCTGACATCCTGGCGTTCGGTGGCACTACCAATATTGTGCTGTCCAATCCCGGTGTAGGGGACAGCGTGATCTGGAACGTTAGCAACGGATATGCATCGCTGGGCGATGGCGCGCATGTGATCGGCACAATTCTTGCCAGGACTTACATTAGTGTAGGTGCGAATGCAGTGGTTACAAGGGCGGATACGGCTTCCTGCGGCGGCGTATTTTCGGCAACTTCGTATGTTGAAGCAGGTGACACGGCTAAAATCGGCGGAAGCGGTTGCTCAGGCACAGGCATAAACGCTCATTTTGGAATAGATGGTGGCACTGCAGTCCACCTCAGCGCGGTTACCTCACCAGTGCCAGAACCGGGCACCTCCGGCATGCTATTGGGCGGCCTGGCATTAATAGGCTGCATGGTCCGTGCCCGCAAGCTCTCATAACTCGCCAACTAAGCAATAACTGGAGAGCCACAGAATTCGGAAAAATAGTACGCTAAGGATTTTTCTCAACTCTGTGCTCACCCTAATGCTGGTCGCCGCAGGCCTGAATCATGGTGCCAATTTATGCCACACGAATGGCGCTGCTGCACCGCATGCCGCAATCGCGGCATGGCAGCCTTTGGTGTCATACGCACCATCCCCACTGACGGCGATAATGGTTTCTGTAGCTGGAATTTGGCCGGGTAACTTTGGTAGCATCAGTGCGTCACCGATGCTGTTGGAAACTCTGGGTGGACTTATGCAACAAAGCCGTGCCACGCTACAAAACTATGCCGACGCATCGCGCAACATAGCCGGATGGGCGGCGAGAGCGGAAGTATCTCGCCGAACGCAGAGGCAGCAATAAACTCACTACGCCAAGCCCTACGATGATCGCCAACATCCACAGCGCCGTGCATATGCCGCCCAGCTATGGGCGATTATCTGCGCTACAACTCTGCCATCGGCAATAGCTTAAGCGAATTCGTGATTTTGTTTGTTGCGCGTGAATGGACCCACGATTATGACTGGTATGTACAATACTGGAATGGAAATCCTGTCACTAATTTGTCCATCCAGCAACTTCACAGACCGACGATTTCGTTCACTCTCTCATCAAATGTCGAGGATTAACATCGGTGACTTTGATCGAGAGCAGCAAGGGGTAAACTGGTCATTTTTGACTTGCTCTTCGGCGGTTAAGTACACGTCACGATGGTCCGGTATTCCTTCAAGCACACGCGTCAGGCATGTCCCACATACACCTTGTTCACACGAGGTCGGGATATATACCCCGACAGCAGCCAATGCCTCTATTACCGTCATATCCTTTGGAACCAGTACCACTTTTTCTGACCTCGCCAACTTGACTTCAAAACTGCCGTCGCTGTCTGATCTGACCACCTCGGCTGAGAAAAACTCATAATGCAATTGATCCTCTGGCCAACCTGCAGCGCGCGCTGTATTAAGCACTGCGTCCATGAATCCTTTAGGACCACAAACATACAAATGCGTTTCAGTCAGAGGTGTTCCGAGTAGCGCTTGCATGTCGAGCTTCTGCTGCAGAGCACCATCATCAAAATGAAACTTAACCTTATCTGTAAATGCGGAATCTTTGATCCGGCCGTAAAAAGCCATGCGCTCCTTCGAGCGGGAACAGTAGTGCATGGCAAACTCAGCGCCAGCGATGGATAGTCGCTCGGCCATGCAAAGGATCGGCGTTACGCCAATTCCGCCAGCAATTAGCAGGCTTCGGCGAGCCCCATGCGTCAGGGGGAAGTGGTTTTTCGGCAGACTGATGTGAAGTATATCTCCTTCTTTTACAACGTCGTGCATCGTTTTTGAACCTCCACGCGTAGAAGAATCCTTTAATACGCCGATGACGTATCGATGGTTCTCTGCAGAGTCATTGCAAAGCGAATACTGGCGTATTAGGCCGTTCGGTAAATGGACATCGATGTGAGAGCCTGCGGAAAAAGCAGGCAGCTGTATGCCGTCGGTACTGACAAGTTCAAAAGTAAAAATATCGACCGCTTCCTGCGTCTTGCGGGCGACTCTGACGGTAATTAATGGAACGCTCATATTGGCAAGCCTTAGATCATTTTTCGAAAATATTGACACTGCTCAGGTAGTACGCTCAAGCAAAGAATGTGGATCAAGCACGTATTTGCACGGAGCCCCGGCGTCGAGTTCGGACTTCAAATTTTTTCATTGGTTGATTTTTAGTGCATCGAAGGTGCTTTGTAATGTCGGACTTTGAAGAACGCCTGTCATTACACCTAAGCACCCATAATTTTAAACACCAACATATTCATGCAGGACTTGCGGATTATCACGTAAAGCCTGCGAGGTTCCGCTCCACACGACTTTCCCCTTTTCGATGACATAGTGGCGGTCTGCAAGGCGTAGCAAAGGGCCAATGTTTTTGTCGATCACGATGAGCGCAAGACCGTTGTCCTTTAAACGTTGCAGACAATCCCAGATTTCGGCCCTGATAAGAGGAGCGAGGCCTTCAGTAGCTTCATCGAGAATGAGCAGCTTAGGGTTTGTCATCAACGCACGACCTATTGCCAACATCTGTTGTTCGCCACCTGAAAGGTTAACACCGAGGTTGCGCTCGCGCTCTTTTAGGCGTGGAAACATTTGGTACACCCTATCAAGCGTCCACGGTTGCGCGACCTTATGGCGATTCTGCGCAGTGGCAACGAGATTCTCGCGCACCGATAGGTTGGGAAATACATGGCGACCTTCAGGCACCAAACCGATCCCACTGCGCGCAACTTTGTAGGTTGGCTTGCCGTTAAGCTTCGCGCCGGCCATAGTTACCGATCCACTACTAGGAACAAGCATCCCCATGATCGTTTTAACCGTGGTCGTTTTGCCCATGCCGTTCCGTCCTATTATTGTGATCACTTCCCGAGCCTGAACTTCGAGGGAAATACCAAACAGGACCTGACTTGCATCATAAGCAGAATTGACTGCTTCGACATTCAAAAGCGCCGTCATATCATTTCCTCCTGATCGCCCAGATATGCCGTTCGTACGTCGGCGTTGGAGCGTATCTCTTCAGCTGTCCCGCAGGCGATGCGCTTACCATAGACCAATACCGAAATACGATCTGCCAAGGCAAAAATTGCATCCATGTCATGCTCGACAAGCACAATAGCATAGCGTCCTTTGAGTTTTTGCAGCAATTCCACGACCGCCAGTGACTCATGGCGGCTCATGCCTGCCATGGGTTCGTCCAGCAAGAGTAGCTTTGGGCGCATCGCGAGTGTCATAGCAATTTCAAGTTGACGGCGTGCGCCATGTGCGAGGATTCCCACGCATATGTTTGCTTGTTGTTCCAATCCCACCGTGGCAAGCAGTTCGCGCGCAGGTTCCACCAGACGCGCATCAGAAAGAACCGGTTGCCAAAACATAAAACTGTGTCCTTCGGCAGCCTGAACTGCCATCACGACATTCTGGAGGACGGTGAACTCCATAAATACGGAGGTAATTTGGTATGAACGTGCAATGCCCGAGAGCGCACGCTTATTAACCGGTAACCTGGTTACGTCCCGCCCGTTGAGCAGAATTCTTCCCTCGCTCGGTTGCAGTTCTCCTGACAACTGATTGATAAGTGTCGTCTTGCCAGCACCGTTGGGTCCAATGATGGCATGGAGTTCTCCAGGTTCCACCTCAAAATCCAGGTGATCAGTGGCCAGGAAGCCACCAAACCGTTTGACCAGCCCTTTTACCGATAGCAAGCTCATTGTTTATGCTCTCTGCGCCGCAGCAGCGTCCCATACAAACCGTGTTTGAGTGTCAGCGTCACCACAATGATCAGGATGCCGAACACAGCGAGCCAGTAATCGCGAATCATTGCATCAATTCCCCAAGGTAGCGCAGTGCGAAACGAGGTGAGCAATTCCTCCAGAATGAGCCATGTGGCTGCACCGACCACTGGCCCAATTAATGTGCCGATTCCCCCGAGTACCACCATGACGATTAACTCGCCCGAAGCAGACCACGACATATACGAAGGCGAAGTAAAGCGCGTTAAATTGGCTAACAGCACGCCAGCCACGACACATACCTGCGCGGACAGTACATAGGCAGTAAGCTTGTAACGAAAAACCGGAAAACCGAGTGCCAGCATGCGGCGTTGGTTGGACTTGCATCCTCGAATAAGCATGCCAAAGCGCGCATTCACAAGACGGTGAAATCCATACAGAGTGACCATAAGTATGGCGAATACCGTGTAGTACAAAGTTGTGGGGTTGGTCAGACTGAAAATACCAAAGTTGCTTTGTGACGAGATGGGCAGACCATCGTCCCCACCGTATTCCCTAAGGCCAACCACTAAGAAATAAAACATCTGCGCGAAAGCCAGGGTGATCATGATGAAGGCCACGCCGGTCACGCGCAAACTTATTGCACCAACCAGCAGCGCAGACAGCGTCCCGACGCAAAGGGCGATACCCAGATGCGCCCACCCACTTCCGATGCCATGGAACGATAATATTCCTACAGAGTACGCACCAATGCCCACATACATGGCGTGTCCCAGGCTGACCATGGCACCGAACCCGAGAATCAGATTGAGGCCAAGGGCTGCTAATGAAAAAATCATAATGCGCGTGACAATGGTGAGATAGAACGATTGTTCGGTCAGTGTTGCAACCACCGGCATGAGAGCCAGAAGCGTAACAATCAAGATTACCGCGATCAGTTGTATCGGTTGGGAGGTGCCTGACGGACTATGTTTAGCCAGGTATTCTTTTATTATGTGCGTGTTCATTACCTTACCCATGTTTGACCGGAAACAGACCTTGCGGACGCAAGGCTAGCACCAGCGCCATCAAAATATAAATCAACATCGAAGCCAGAGCAGGCCCTGCCGCCTGGGCCGTGCTACGCTCGAATACCCCGCGTAAAAGAGTAGGCAACATGATCCGGCCTACCGTGTCGACAATCCCCACAATTAATGCACCGTAAAACGCGCCGCGTATTGACCCGATTCCACCGGTCACAATGACCACCAGGGTGAGGATCATGATCGGCTCTCCCATTCCGGGCTGCACTGAAAGGATCGGTGCAGCCATGAATCCAGCCAATCCGGTCAACGCCGCACCACCGCCGAAAACCAGTCCGTTAATAAGTCGAATGTTCACTCCCATGCCTGCGACGGTTATCGGATCGGACGCACCGGCACGGATTAACATGCCGACACGGGTCTTGTTAATTACCAGGTAAAGGATTAAGCCCACCAATACTCCGACTGCGATAATAAAAAATCGGTAGGTTGGATAGGAAATCCCAAATAAATTGATTGTTCCGGTTAGTGCATCAGGCAAGCTCATGTACCTCGGCGACTGACCCCATACACCGCGTACTACTTCGTTCAGCAATAAAATGAGTCCATATGTCGCCAACACCTGGTCGAGATGACTTCGTGAATACAACTTACCAAGAATAAAACGCTCTAACAACATGCCCATCACCAGTGTAGCTGTCACAGCAAACAGCCCCGCTAACACGAACGAGCCGGTCCACCCAAAAGCGCTTGCGGCGAAGTAAGCACCCATCATGTACAGGGAGCCGTGCGCAAGATTTACGAAGTTCATAATCCCTAGCACCAGCGTTAAGCCGGCAGAGAGTAAGAACAGCAGTACACCAAACTGAAAGCCATTCAGTACCTGTGCAAAGAAAAGAGATGTCGTCATATTTTTATCAAAAGGTACCAAATTCGTATGCACCGGAGCTAATGAGCACGGAGCGAATATTGCCTACTTTAAAGGGCATTGTGCAGCGTAAACATCGCCATGATTTTTTAGGGGAGTGGCGAAGCTTTTTAAGTTGATGCGCCCCCTGGAATCTTTAACCACCTCAAACATATGCATATCGATCACAGGAAAGTTGTTGGTACCGAACTTGAAGTTCCCCCGCACCGACTTAAAATCAGCAGCTTTAAGCGCTGTCCCAAAGGCCGCTTTGTTTGCCGCTACCTTGCCTTGAACTTTTGCGATCGCAGAATCGAGCAGCAGGGCACCGTCGTAGGCTTGGGCCGCGAAGTTGGACGGAATCCGCTGGTACTTTTTTTCAAACGCTTCGACAAATTGTTTGTTCACCGGATTGTCAAAATCTGGAGACCAGAAACCGCCCCCAACGATTCCCAGTGCGCTGTCCCTTAGAGCCGGCAGTGTTGTACCGTCTACCACGCCGGTGGTCAGTAAAGGTAAAGTTTTGAGCAGACCGGCCTGTTGGTATTGCCGCACAAAGTTAATCCCCAGTCCACCGGGATAGAAGGCAAAGATTGCGTCTGGTTTTTTGGCCGTCAGTTGCACAATTTCAGCGGAGAAATCAAGCTGGTTCAGTGGAGTGTAATATTCATCCAATACCTCCCCTTTGAAGAAACGTTTGAATCCAGCGATGACATCTTTGCCGCCTTGATAGTTTGGGGCCATCAAGACCATCTTCTTATAGCCCTTGTCGGTAGCATACTTACCCACTACCTCTGAAATGAAATCGCTCTGCCAGGAGACGACGAACTGGTAAGGCGAACATTGTGCGCCGGCCAGGGGAGACGGCCCCGAATTGGTCGATAGCAAAAATACTTCTTTTTCGGTAATCTGCCTTGCTACTGCCATCATGATGTTAGAACCGGTAAAGCCGGTGATAATTGGCACATGCTCTCGTCCGATGAGCTTTTGTACGATCTGGGATGCGACCTCAGGTTTTAACTGGTCGTCCTCCTTCAACACTTCGACTGTTACGCCTCCCAGCTTGCCGCCGCGCTGCTCTACCGCAAGCATGAACGCATCGTATTGATCTTGTCCAAGTGCTCCGGCCGATCCTGAAAAGGTGGCCAGGAAACCGATCTTTAAAGGCGACTCCGCATAGGACGGTGAAGCTGCAGCACATGCCAGTAGAATGGGAGTCAGAATGCGGGTGATGATAGAGTTCACTAGTTCGTTCCTTTATTTTCAGTAATCGTCTGCCTGGCTTGTTCACGCGGAGTGCCACTACCTGGATCCTGGCGCGGGGCACTGCAGTCAAGGTTCTTGGCAGACAGCGTTAACAGGATGCGCGCCGAGTATTTTCTCGCCAAGGAGATACACTAAACTTTCAAAGCTTTACAACCTGTTTATTTAATAGCTGTTGGAATAAGGCCTTGCATCTCGGCGAATATTGCCGGCGGTTGATGACCCCAAAGACTAATGCGGTTATATTCGCGAACATCACACCAATCATCACCGATCTGCCGACCAGTGGCACCGATCTCAACCTGCCAGCCGTCTGGACTAACGCTGTAAAAACTCACCATGCCGTCGTTCTCATGCTGGCCAAGCATGTTAGCGATCGGCGTACCGCTGGCCAATGCTCTTTCATAGGCAACGCCGACTTCCGTCACCCTGTTGACTTCGAAATTAATATGGTGAAGTTTTTTAGCTATTACGGGTACGGGCAGGTGGGCGATTGCTAGCGAATGGTGTCTGGCGTTACAATGAAAAAAGGAGACATTCATTTCGATCGGACCCATCGGCATTTTTAAATAGTCGGACAATTTCAGGCCAAGGCCCTTTGTTGCAAATTTCACCGAGGCTTCATACACGTCATCACTGGCCACGGCGAAAACGAAATGCCCAAACCCCTGATCCTTAGTGATGAATCCATTCGGGAAATCAACGCTAGCGAAAGCCGTTGCTGCTTTTTCAAGTCCGAAAACCACTTCTACATCCACCCCCCACGGCGCCTGCACACGAATCATGCGTTCAACTCGGCGCTCCTGATTCTGGGCATCTGTTGCGGGAATAGGGTCAAGACCGAGCTTTCGGAGTTGCGATATCACTTTTTCATAAGAGTCCAGGCTAGTCGCTTCAAAACCAATGCAGGTGACGTCGTCGGATGCGCCTTCGACCAGCATCACACGTTGCGATTTGTCATCGTCTCGCCAGGTCAGTGCGCCTTCCCTTGTAGCCTGTCCCGGCATTAAACCCACGACCTCAGTTAAATAAGTCGAAATCGCGGCTGGCTTGCTGCTTTCCAAAACGATATAGGCAGATTCAAGTTCAATTTTCATAAGGTACATCCTTGCTATCGCGTTTAGCTAACGAGAGTTCTTCACTATTCAAAGCTGCTTTGCTTGCCGCTGCTTCGTTCTCAATCATTACCGCCACCATTCGCCTGGCATGTGCCAGTCCGGCATCCGACGCAATCATAACGAGCGGCGCGCCTTCCAGCCTGTCAAGCGATTGCTGCTGCGCTTCAACGACGACTTTGTCTTCGGCGAAGGTCACAGTTAGGCTAGCCAGTAATTTGCTGCACAGGTCGGCTTTGCTTAGTCCGCCGGCGTCGTATGTGTGTGCGCCCGACCAGAAATAGTGAGTCGTTGTTTCGGTTTCAGGCGTCTGCAGGTTCAGGCCCATGAACGCCATGCCGCCCTCGCGGTTTCCCTCCCGCGCGCCAGTACCTGCATCCGTGGCGCCGGTATGGATGCGCACAATTGCAGGCGGAAAAAAATCAATTTCCATCCAGCGATCAACTGTTGGCGTGTTAAATTTATGAGCGGCAACATAAGAAGGCGGAGGGACCGAGTCCATCATCCAGCGTATCACTTTGACGCCGGTTTCTGAGCGCGTGGTCTGGGTGTCTGCATCCGAATGCGCTTGGGGTGTACCGCCAATAGTGCGTTGATGGACATATCCGACATGTGTCAGGTCCATGAGATTGTCAGTCACCAGCTGGTAGGCACTTTTGATGGAGTACCTGTCCTTGATCCATACCCAGGCGTCGTCGTCGTGCCATGGATGGGCCACGATCAACGCCGGATTTGCCAGTGCTGGCTCCCCCATCCAGATCCAAAGCATGTGATCTTTCTCCACTACCGGGTAGCTCCTGACCCGAGCCTGCGCAGGAACACGTTCCTGGCCTGGCACCTTTACACATAAACCGTTGCGGTCATAGACGAGCCCATGGTAACCACACTGAAGTTGATCGCCGACGACGCAACCATGTGACAACGGCAGCGCGCGATGGCAGCATCGGTCTTCCAGCGCGAGTGCCGTTCCGTCTTCAGTGCGGTAAAAAACTACAGGCTGATTCAGCAAGACGCGGCCTAACAAGCCCTGCGTTTTCACCTCGTCGGCCCAGGCGCCCATGTACCACGCGTTATAAACAAACATCCGGTATTTCCTTCCTGTTAAAGGTTGTAATGATTGCAGCTAGTACTGTTTTGCGACAACGTCGCGATGACGGGTTCTCAGCGGTTCAGTTTATTGGCGAAGCTGTTGGTGACGCTGTTGGTGAAGCTATTGGTGAAGTCAGAAATGGTCACGTGATTCTAAAAGAAAACGAAAAATGCTATTTTCACAACCATATCGGGCTACTGTGATTTTTTGTAAACAGCGTTGAATTCAAATCATCTTCTGCCTTAAACCCGCCGTTGGGTACAAGCTGATGGACGCGCGAATGACCAAAAATCTTGGACATTAACGCCTCATTTATTACTTTCCAAAGCGAGTATGTGATCGGGTCTCCGGGAACCCGCAATCAATAGGGTGATATGTGTCTCCAAAACCAATTTTGGTTTTTTTATACTATGTTTTGCATTTTTATTTAGTATAGGAATTATATGAATCGTTGGAAAGCTACCTTATTAAATAACTGCTATGAATAATTTAAATGGTGGTTCGTCGCCGCAAAAACGGTCGCGTTGAAACGGGGATTTGTGCTAAATGTTTAAAATTAGCACTCTCTTATTTGTTGCTATATTATTAATAGTCTTTCACAGCTGAACGCGATCCCCACCTTTGAGGCCTAGCATCAGGCGCGCTTCATCGGGTGTGGCAATGTCTAGTCCCAACGCTTCAAGTACGCCGCGAATGAGCTGTACTTGCTGGGCATTGCTGATTGCGATTTCATTGGGCCTCAGATAGAGCGAGTCTTCCAGTCCCACACGCACGTTGCCACCCATGAGTGCGGCCTGTGTAACCAATCCCATCTGCCGTCGTCCGGCGCCCAGTAACGACCAGTCATAGTCAACACCAAACAGCTTGTCTGCGATGCGCTTCATGTGCGTCAGGTTCTCGTGATCTGCACCGATACCGCCCAACACACCCAAGACGAACTGGATAAAGGGGCGCTTTACAAAGCCGCGCTCAACGAAATGATGTAGTGTGTAAAGGTGACCTACGTCATAGCACTCGAATTCAAACCGTGTTCCATGGGGTTTAGCCAGGCGCTCGAACAACTGTTCGATATCACCAAAAGTGTTACGAAAAATCGCATTACGTGAACTTTCCAGGAACTCTGGTTCCCAGTCGTACTGCCAGTTCTTGCGCTTATCGAGTATTGGGAAAAATCCAAAATTCATTGAACCCATATTACACGAGGCCATTTCGGGCGAAACATCAAGCGCGGCAGCCAGGCGCTGGTCCAGCGACATGGTGTGCGCACCTCCGGTCGTGATGTTAATAATTGCGTTGGTCTGCGCATGAATGGGTTCGAGGAATTGGCGGTAAAGGGCAGGGTCAAATGCCGGACGACCATCGTCTGGATTACGCGCATGCAGGTGCAGTACCGCTGCGCCAGCCTGCGCGGCAGCAATGGCCTGCTCGGCAATTTGGGCCGGCGTGACCGGCAGGTACGGCGACATGCTTGGCGTGTGAATAGAGCCGGTAATGGCGCAGGTAATGATAACTTTGCGTTGCATGATATTGTGTCCTTTTTAGCTCTTTACTGGTTCAGCAACAACGCGGTTCTCGATATGACCGATACCGTCAATTTCTGCTCGCATAACATCGCCCACTTTTAGAAAACGCGCGGGCTGCATGGCAATGCCGACACCGGACGGCGTGCCTGTTGCAATCAGGTCGCCCGGCTCCAGCGTGAAAGCTGCCGATAAATGCTCGATTTGCTGATAAATGTCGTAGACCATTCCAGCTGTCGTTTCTTCCTGACGCAGTTCGCCGTTCACGTACAGGCGCATATTTAGCGCCTGTGGGTCGGGTACCTCGTCGTCGGTTACGATCCACGGACCGATCGGCCCTGTTGTATCGAAAGATTTCCCCATCGTCATTGTTGGTGACCGCATTTGCCAATCGCGCACGGTCACGTCGTTGCAAACCATATAACCGGCGATGACCTGGCGGGCATTTGCTGCGCTCACATGGCGGCAACGTTGGCCAATTACCACGCATAGTTCCACTTCGTAGTCGAGCTGGTCCGACACGCGTGGCATGTGCACGTCGCCGGTTGGGCTGTTCACGCAGGTGATCTGTTTATTAAACCAGATTTGTACTTCAGGTATTTTCATACCGGCGCGAACGGCTTCTTCAACATGCTTGCGGTAGTTCAAACCAATGGCTAGAAACTTACCCGGATTCGGGACCGGTGCTAACAATTCAACGTCTGCCAGCGAATATGTAGTTGCCGGGCCTGGCAAAACTGCTTTGGCGCGTGCTAATGCTTCCTGTCCTCCAGCGAGAAATTCCATCATGGTTGATGGTAAATGGGCGTCAGACGTTGGCAGATCCAAAACCTGGTTGCCTACTACTTTTCCAATTGAAGTGACGTCGTGGTGGCGGTAAGTTACGAGTTTCATTGTTTATCCAAAATATATCGTTATTTAAAAAACTTAGGGCAAACCGCAGCACCCGTTAAGACAAGCCTTACAACGTACATAAGCTGTAGCTGCGATAGTGCTAGTTATTTATCAGGTCCCAATATCGTGGCCAGATGCATCCAGATACCTATAGGCCACGTCGTTAAAGGCGCTAACGGGTAGGGTTTAGCTTTCAGAGAATATGACCGGTGGCACGTCGTAGTTGAGGAAGCGCTTTTGAATTGGCCGGGCCACGCCACGCGATGTGGTGGTCCGGTCGAATCAGCACCAGTTCTGCACCATATATATCGCTCACAGCCGCGCTTGTACGCGTCAATTGCACAAGCGGTATGCCCAATGAGACAGCAGCATCCGACCATTCGGCTTGTGTGGCAGGCGCGAGGTCCACCGTGCTGAGCAAGGTAAATCCGGCGCCGAATCGGTCCAGCAACGAGGTGCCCTGGGACTTGTCGATTTGGGGATCTGCGACATGGGGACAGCGTGCGCCAGGATAGCCGCTCGGTATATAGATGTTCGGACTGTCCACAGGCGGTTCAGAAGCTTCGTGAGCGACAATTGCACTTGAATACCGGACCCCCAGTTGAAGGCCTGGAATGTTAAATTCATCCGCTACATGTTTAAGCAATCTTTGACCTAAGGCCTTGCGCCCGCTCTCTCCATTGAGCGTATCCGCCTCGAGGTCGGGTGGCATAGGCAGCTTGCCAATGCTGTCAGCCATGCTATGGGCAAACCGAGTATTGCGCTCGGCCATCGGGTGTCGCTCGGTGTGGTAGCTATTGAGCAATGTGTCAGGCGCCCAGCCTTGCGTGACTGCAGATAGTTTCCAGCCAAGGTTGACCGCATCATCAACGCTAGTGTTGTAGCCCATGCCGCCGGTAGGAGTAAACAAGTGGGCAGCGTCCCCTGCAATGAATAAGCGATCGTGCCGGAACGCCTCAGCTACAAGCATGTAACCGGCCGTCCAGGTTCCGCTATTAAGTATCTCGTAATGAAAAACTGGTCCGCCGGTTAGCGCGCGAAATACCTCGTCAGGATCGATGTTTTCGGCTACTTGGCCTGGCTTGAGCTGAATGCCGATTGCGAACTCATCCACACCATTGATGGCGATTAAAATGCCGCGCATCTCACTGTTGACGATCCACGATTGCCAGGCGGGGCGTTGCAAAGGTCCCTGGGCCAAGCACTGGTACAGGTCTGCCGATCGGAAGTGCAAGGTCATCATCTGGCCACCAAAAAACTCACGCTGCGCCTGGCTAGCGCCTTGGTAGCCGCACCCCATAGCCTCACGCACAATGCTTCGGGGGCCGTCGCATCCCACGGCGTATTGAGCGTTGACAGTTAGTGAACCAGCGCCAGCCACTTCACGGGCCATCACAATTGTGCCATCAGCGGTATCGGCCACTGAAGTGACCTCCCAGCCGAAGCGCGTCACTACGCTGGGATAGCGAGAGAGTTCGTCGCGAAGGATGCGCTCAATGTACATCTGCTGGGCGCGGTGCGGTAATTCCGGAGTTGGCCATGCGGCTTCACCGTAATCACCAAAGTCACTGCGTTGCGTGACCTGTGCACGCGAAGGAATCCGGAAGCGTGCAATTTCATATCCTGCTAGCCGCGTGCAATACATTACGTCTTGCGGATGATCTGCCGCTAAACCGGCATTCCGTACGCGGTCTGCAAACCCCCGACGCCGATAGTGCTCCATGGTACGCGCCGAGGTTGCATTGGCTTTAGGCACTGAAGGTGCCAGGCGCTGTGTTTCAATCAATACACAGGGCACGCCACGACAGCCAAGTTCGATAGCCAACATCAGGCCGCTGGGTCCGCCACCAATAATGGCGACATCTGATACTAAAGAGGTGGAATTGTTCACGATGCCGATCCTGAGTTTTTAAGGGACTTCTTCAAATTTAATTGCCTTGTGCCTGCCACACTTTTAAGATTGCGGCGGAGGGCCAATGGCGTGAGATAGACGCCACTTTTCTACACGCGCGCGTGACTATGCCGTTAACAGATTTGTTAACAAGGTTGTTTTACCAGGCGGGCACTTGCTCCAAGGTCTGGTGGGGCGGATGCACTTTTCGGACTTTACGGCAGCCTTGACCCTCAAATAGTCATCCGGGTTCGTCACGCGAAGGCGTGCGGCTGCCTTCGAATCTACTTAGGTACTGCAGCATCACGCTCATCCTCGATCAGTTTTCTCAATGCCCGCCTGATTCGAACCGAACCGGCATCCGTGTGTAAAAGTACGGGATGCAGGTCGAACAAATCTCGATCACCTAAAAAAGCCTGCTGCGCTTCGAGCATTGGCTTGTCCTGTTCGATGAATGCAGTGCGTTGCCATTGTTTGATTTGTTCATCGACTTTATGGTCACCGAGGGCAAAGTCACGCGTGTTGCCAAAAAAGTAGTGGCATGTTCCCTGTGATTCGGCTGAAATAATATGAGCACTTTTGACATCAAACAACGATTCACTGCGATCACCGGGACGATACCCACGCACACGCAGGATCGCCACTGAGGGAGCGTGCCACTCAACCTCATTGACCAGATCGATTGGAGCATCCAGACCTCCAACAGCATTTGAATAGACAGCTGCTGGTTTCCCGTTGGGCAGAGTAAGCCGAGTAGTGATCGTATTACCCTCCTGAAATACTTCGCTCTTGAGCTTATGAAAGACTTCGGAAGCTTGAAACTCGCTGTGGACGTATTGAACGTGGGTGAGGTCGCTGAGATTGTCGATGGCGAGCTCGTAGTTAGCGCGTGTCGGCATATAACCCTGTACCGTAGAGCGCTTTGGGTCGACTAGAAAATCCAGATTTACGATGCTCGAAGGGTCTGCTGCCGCGGGATCGCCCAGCCAGACCCAAAGCACGCCATACCGCGACACGGCGGGAAAGGTGCGAACCCGCGCCGCCTTCGGAATGATCGCGCCTTCGACGGGATTTTTCACACATGATCCGTCGGCACCGAAACAAAGTCCGTGGTAGCCGCATTCGATGACATCGCCAATTTGACGTCCTTTGTGCAGCGGAACGAAGCGGTGCGGGCAGCGATCCTCAATGGCTGCAATGGAGCCATCGCTCAAGCGGTAGGCGAGAATATTTTCGTTGACGATCGTGCGGTGCACAAAACCGATGTCCAATTCATTGGCCCAACCGATCATGTACCAAGTATTTCGTAGGAATGCCATAGATACCTTTCATTTTGTGACACAAAGTCACTCACTCGTAACGTACAACTGCGCCTGTGTCACTGCTCAAACAAGATGCGTAAGGCAACGCCGCGGCTGATCGCTTGTCAACCGTCTCAGGCATAGGGCAAATTAAAAGGTCGTGCGAATTCCAAAGTCAGTACCGGTACCGCTGCCAAACGATCTCCCACCGCCAAATGCAGTCTGCAAGCCGGGATTGCCACCACCATTTCCACCAAGGAAAGTATAGGTGCCGTTGTTTTTATTTCGAATGTGCGAAATAGCCGTGTAGAGCACAGTACGCTTTGAAAGATTGTAAACATAACCAATTGCAAATTGATCAGCACCGTCGCCAGCGGCATTGTTTTGCTTAGTAGAGTTATATGACACCGGAATCGAGCCAGCTCCGGCAAAAATCGAGGCACCTACTCCCCAATGCGTGTACTTGGTCCGAGTAACATCCGAGTTATTAACGCCGACGTGGGCTGTAAGTTTAGCAACGCCGACAACGTAAGAACCACCTAGGTTAAAGTCCTTGAAAGTAGTAGACAAACCTGCCGCCCCGGGCAGTGGTGCGCCTTTCGATTGCGCGTATGAAACGGCAGCGTTCATTGGGCCGTTGGTGTAGCCAAGGCGGGCGCCAGTATATTGTCCGATAGCCGCAGTACCCGATACATTTTCAGGGAATACGTACATTAGATTGCCGTAAATACCATTGCCAAAAGCCGTTTGGCCATTGGGAGCAACACCCCAAATGTACTGAATCGCGTTGTTGACCCGAGTAAAAGCAAGTGGATTTGTACCATTGAAACCATTGGATCCACCACCCTTGGTAATATTGGTAGCGGAACCAGGACCTGCGCCACCGAACGCATCGAACACGACATTATTCCACCATGATGGGGGAGCGTCACGGCCCAAACGGACTTCACCAAAATTGCCGGCTATGCTTATCGTTGATCGTCGGCCAAACAAAGCGGAGCCAGCGAAAGCACCGGTATCGTTCAGGAGTGCTGCTTCCATCCAAAAATTAGCCGAAAGTCCGCCTCCCAAATCTTCAGTGCCACGAAATCCCAAGGAGCTTGGCCCATTACCGCTGGTACTCTCTATGGTTTTACTCACCCCACCTTGACTGTAATGACTGATGTCCGCGTCAAGAACGCCGAAAACAGTAACGGACGACTGAGCAGAGGCCGCAGAGGCACAGCCTAGGGCTGCAAGACTGATAAGAAGTTTTTTCATTGTCTCTTTTTTGTTAGTTATAATAATTTTATTTTCAAGCAATGTTATTGCTTGGTTTGAACTTTTTCAAATCACCTGAGCAACTTCGTTCGAATTACCGTACACATTTCTTGCAGGTCTTCTCACCGTATTGTGCTAGACAAATCTAAGTGTAATGACCGTGATACTATGTGGATAGTCCATTACCTTGATTGATGTTATGATATTTTCTGATGACAAAGATCTGCGAATTTTTGATATGAAGGTTATGGCAACCCTCATGGAAGAGCGGACCGTAACAAAAGCTGCGGTTCGGCTAGGCGTGTCCCAGTCTGCTTTGAGCTACACGTTAGAGCGCATGCGGGTGAGATTCGCCGATCCACTATTTGTACGTGTTGGCAACAAAATGTCGCCCACGCCCTTTGCTGATCGCCTCGGAGCCGCATCAGCACGCGTGCTTCGCACTGTTGAAACTGAAATGGAAGGACTTACCCCCTTCGATCCCGCTACAACGCAACGTGAATTCCGACTACTTGTCAATGAGGTTGGTGCGATGACAATGGTGCCGAAGTTGATTCGGCTGTTGGCTTCTGTGGCACCGGGTGCCCGGCTAGCTCCAGAGAGAGGAGACTCTTCAACGCTTGCGAAAGCACTCGCAACCGGGCAGATCGATCTGGCAGCGGGTCACTTTGCCAATGTGGATGACCGCCTCTATCAGCAGTTGCTGTTTAAGCGGGATTATGTTTGCATCGCGCGACGCGACCATCCCTACATCAGTGATGCGATTTCATTAAAAGAATTCAGCCAGGCGCCGCAGATTCTCGTGGACGCAGCGCCTGTTACACAAGACTGGATCAATGCTTTACTTAGCAAACATTCGTTACGGCCGACAATTGCGATGACATCACAGCATATTGCGGCCATTCCTTTTTTTGTCGCGAACTCAGATATGATTTCGATCATTCCGAAGGAAGTGTACGATTTGTTTCTGCCAATCGCAGCCATTAAAAAAATTACGTTCCCTGTACCAATTCCGCCAATCGATATTCGACAGTATTGGCATGCACGCCTTGCAAGCGATCCTGCGCTGCGCTTTTTCCGAGAACTGGTCTTTGAGGCCACGCGTGAAAATTAGAGCAGCCTTTGGTGTGGCGTTGGTGCAATGCGGTGATCAAGTAATTCTGTGGCGACCGGCCTTGTTGGTGGTGCGCAGTTTCAGCTCCGCGATCAATGCACAATAGCGCTTCAACTCCGCTTGCAGCAACATCCTCGGCTTGCCATAGTTGGCGCGGTGCGCAGCGTGCGGTTTCTTAAACGCTTGCAGCGCCCGGTAGACGTTCGTCGCGGAGACGCCGTACAAGCCGGCCACCGCAGCGATCTGGATGGCACGCTCTGGACTCTTGGGCGGTAAACGGTCTAGTCGCTGCCGCAACTGCAGCAGCCAATCGACAGGAAATGCCCATGTCGGTTGCTCATTGCGGGCCAGCGCGCGGTACCCGGAGGCGTGGCCGATGCCGGATGAGGCGCTTGTCACGAGGACGACTTGTTGATCTGCTTGCATGAATACCCCCTTTATCAGTTGCTGGTCCGGATCAGAACCTTGCCGCGTGCGTGTCCGGTTGATAGCTTTTCAAGCGCGGCGCGCGTATCGTCCAGATGGAAGATCGTATCGGTAATGATCTGGAGCCGGCCGGCGAGAAATAACTTGATCGCTTCTGGCAGAACAGATGCGGCCTCGGCAAAGAAGACAAATGCGCCGGTATGGTCGCTCTTCGATTTGATATCGAATGCGACGAGGCTGGCAATACGTCCGCCCGGCCCCAGCACCGACCACGATTGCTCCAGGACGTCGCCACCCATGGTGTCAAGTACCAGGTCCACGTCACGCAGCTGCGTGAAATCGTCGGTCCGGTAATCGATGACTTCGTCGGCACCCAGACTTTTGACCAGATCAATATTTTTACCTGATGCGGTGGCAATGACATAGGCGCTGGCATGGTGGGCCAGCTGGACGGCCATGATGCCGACGCCGCCTGCGCCGGCATGGATCAGCACGCGCTGACCGGGTTTCAGAAGGCCCGCATCGAACAGTCCCTGGCGTGCCGCGCCGAATGCCGTTGGCAAGGATGCGGCTTGTTCGAAGCTCATCTCTTCCGGAATGGCAACCAAGTCGCTGGCGGCCATCACCAGGCGTTTGGCGAACGCGCCACCGGCACCCGGCGCAGTGCGGCCGACGACGCGATCCCCTGGTTTCAGATGCGTGACGGCGCTACCGACGGCGTCGATCACACCGCTGAAATCCGTGCCCGGCGTATAGGGAAACGTGACCGGAAAAACCTGCTGCATGTAGCCAGCAATCATTTTCAGGTCCAGCGGATTGACACTGGCCATCTCGATGCGAACAGCCGATTCATGCGCTTGCAGGGCTGATGCAGGAGCGTTGCCGAGTTCGACGACGTCAGGCCCGCCGAAGCCCTGGATATACGATGTTTTCATTTAATCCTCGTGCTTGTGAAAAGGGTTCAACCTTGTGGCGGGAACTGGCCGAGTTGCAGGAACAAGCCAAACCAGTCCTCCATGTGCCAGGTAGTGGTGACCAGGCCGTTAGCGACCGTGTGAAACTCGTGCAACCGGAAGTTCACCTTTTTGCCGGTTGGGGCGATGCCGAACAGCTCGCCCAAATGAGTCCCACTGATCTCGGCGCGCACGCCGACTTTGCCGGGCTCCTGGATCGTGTCGTGGATGGTGATGTGCACGTCCGGAAATGCGGCGACAACCATGCGAATGATCGGCTTGATCCCAGCCGGCCCCGGACCCTGACCTGGCGCCAGCGGAATGTCGTCCCATTCAGGGGCGAGTACAGCATCAACGAGATCGGGGTTCTGTTCGCTGAAAGCGCGATACAACGTTTGTACGGCAGTGAGTTCGGTGCGTAATTGTTTGGACAAGTCTGTCGTTGACATATTCATAAAAAGATCTGTTGAGAGGAGAAGGAAGTGCCAGTGTGCCCTCTGCGGTACAATCAGTCCAACAAATAACTTGTATAGATAATTATTCGAATTATGGATTTTCATGGCGTTGATTTGAATTTATTGGTCGCTTTTAATGCGCTGATGAACGAACGGAATGTCACGCGTGCCGCGACCCAGGTGGGCGTGAGTCAACCGGCAATGAGCGCGGCCTTGTCCCGGTTGCGTAACTTGTTGGGTGATCCCCTGTTCCAGCGCAGCAGTGTTGGTTTGATTCCCACACCACGCGCGCGGGATTTAGCTTCGCCCGTCGCCGCGGCCCTGCGTCAGATTGAATTGGCTATGGTCAGCCAGCCCGTTTTTCAGCCTGAGACGGCGTCAGTGACGTTCAAATTGGGCCTACAGGATTACCCCACGGTGGTCCTGCTTCCGGCGCTATTGGAAGCGCTTGAACAAACCATGCCCGGCGTATCATTGAATGTGCTTGCCTTTAATGACCGTGATGCCGCTGTCGATCTGCTCGATGCCGGGGTGATCGATGCCGCGATTGGCGTGTCGCCGACGAATACGGATGCTCGCATTCTGACACGGCCACTATTGCGCGATGAATTTGTCACCATCGTATCGAGCGATAATTTGGCGGCCAGGTCCCCAATGAACTTGAACACTTACCTCGACCTGCAGCATGTGCTTGTGTCGCCCGAAGGACAGTTGCACGGCCTCGTCGATCAAACCCTCGCGCAACAGGGCAAGAAGCGCAAGCTCGCATTGACCTTGCCGCAAATATTTGCTGTGCCTGCGGTCGTTGCGCGCACCAACATGGCCGCCACCATACTCAAACGTGTAGCGCTTCATTCGCAGGCCAGCCATCGACTTATCTTGTTTCCGCCGCCCCTTGCGCTGCCTGAGATCGTTTTTCACCTGATATGGCATCGACGTAGCGACAATCACCCCGCTCAACTATGGTTCAGGGAATTTATTGCAAAGCACTCAGCCGCCTTGTAATCAGCATGTGGTTTTGAGTGCACCAGCGGTTGAAGTATTTGACGGCTAAATACTGGCCCGCTATCGCTATCAATTAAGACCGACAAGCTGACGACGGGTAGGGGCCAAGGGGCCAAGGGGCCAAGGGGCCACATCTGCACATACTTAATATGACGAGCGTCTGAAGATCGCCATCAAGGCGGCGCACGTGCAAACACGCGAGACTTATGACGCGCTGACTGAGAGCCGCTGACTGAGAGCCGCTGACATAATCACGCTTTTCCTCGAGCCGTGCACTGAAGTCGGCCAGCAGCGCGGAGCAGCTTGTTCCGGGCCGTAATTGGCCTATTCCGGCTATTCATAGGGAGGCACGAAATAGATTTGATCTTACACATCATTAATGCAAAAAAGCCGACTTCTAAGTCGGCTTTATATTGACGGATTCACCATTAATCAACGCTAGACTAAATGCACCTCAAGGCGTTTGCCGAGCGCTGTTGCATATTTTCGCAAGGTACTGAGGCTCGGGGAGTGTTTGCCTGACGCCAGTGCACTTTCTAGACGGGCGACTGCCGTTGCTTTGGTTCCCATGCGCTCAGCAATTTGCGCTTGAGTCAGTCCTGCAGCTTTGCGCGCAGCGAGAATCTCATCCATGATAGCGAATTCTTCTCGATTCAGCCGTTCGTATTCCGCACGAACGGCAGGGTTCTCAAGGGCTTTGACTTTGAGTTGTGCGTGAGTCATAGGTGATGGTGAATGATTAGATGCCATTTTTAAACTCCTTCATGCGGTTTTCTGCAATACGTTTTTCTTTCAGGGGTGTTTTTTGTGCCTTTTTTACGAAGCTATGCAACATAACAATTTCGCGGCCAATTACAGTACAGTAGAAGACGCGAGCAATACCTTCAGCGCCTTTCAAGCGCAACTCAAAGAGACCATCACCGAAGTTTCGATAGTCGTCACCGAGTCATGCCCGCATAACACCTGTATTTTTTCAAGCGGCACACCGGATAACCACATATCGGTCGCGCCCTTTGCTTATAGATTATAGAAGCCAAAGCCCACAATCGATTCTTTTCGTAGCTTGCGATGTTTGTTATCCGGGTTTTACCTATGGATCTTCGGAGCATTGAGCATAGATCGTCATAGGTATATGGAAAGCCATCCATTCGATGAATTATCGTCATACCTGGACCGGTAGCAGTGCCCTCTACGCGTAAGTCTTTGAGGATTGCATTTATGTCAGGGGTGATAGTTATATCGACAATGGCACGAGTTTTATTTTGATCATTGCGGATTATTCGTCGATTGCTACCATCCGGCGCGCGTTTCCATATGATATTGGCTGGCGTCCAGCAGATAATATCTTTGGGGCGTTGAAGCGTGCGATAGATGAGGTCCATCAAACTACGAATTTGACGAACTGCTAATTTGCGTGCCGCTTGAAATTCGCCGTGTTCCACATAGCGAAGAGATATTCCCATAGGGAATATCAGTAAAAGTAGAGATTAGTAAGTTTTAAAGCAACTTTTTTTGAGACGATGGGGAACGGCAATAATTTTCAATTAAGTATTGTTGCAGTGCATTAAGAATTGACGTGCTTTTTTGCACAGTTTGCTCAAGGAAGTAACTACCAGCAGCTGATCACCCCCCGATACATCAGATAAGAAAAAATGAACCCATCATTCCTCCACCGCCTTGGTTTGCTTGCATGTGTGTTGCTGATTAGCGCCAGCCAGGCTAATGCGACAAGCTATACATTCACCGAACTGATCCCACTGGGAGGCACTAACAGCTACGCCTACGCCATCAACAATGCCGGCCAGGTGGCAGGGTTTTCCTCTACTGCTGGCAACGTTGTCACCCATGCTACCCTGTGGAATGGCACCACGGCGACCGATCTGAGCACACGGGGAGCGAGTAACGTCTACGCCACCGCCATCAACACTGCCGGTCAGGTGGTAGGGTATTCCTCTACCCCTGGCAACACTACCTTCCACGCCACCCTGTGGAACGGTGGCCCTGAGGGGACCGACCTGGGCACACTGGGAGGCACTAACAGCTACGCCTACGCCATCAACAATGCCGGCCAGATTGCAGGGGTTTCCTCTACCGCTGGCAACACTACCTTCCACGCCACCTTGTGGAATGGCACCACCGCGACCGACCTGAGCCCACTGGGAGGCATTTACAGCTACGCCTACGCCATCAACAATGCCGGCCAGGTGGCAGGGTCAGCCTCTACCGCTAAGAACACTGCCCTTCACGCCACCCTGTGGAATGGCACCACCGCGACCGATCTGGGCACACTGGGAGGCACTAACAGCTTCGCCTACGCCATCAACGATGCCGGCCAGATGGCAGGGGTTTCCTTTACCGCTGGCAACGCTGCCCGCCACGCCACCCTGTGGAATGGCACCACCGCGACCGACCTGGGCACACTGGGAGGCACTACCAGCGTCGCCTACGCCATCAACAATACCGGCCAGATTGTAGGGGTTTCCTCTACCGCTAAGAACACTGCCCTTCGCGCCACCCTGTGGAATGGCACCACGGCGATTGACCTCAATAATTTTCTGAGTGCCAGCGAGGTCAGCGCCGGCTGGGTGCTGCAGCAGGCCAGGGGCATCAACGACAGCGGCTCGATTGTCGGATACGACTATAATACTAAAACACGCGCGCAGGAAGCCTTCCTACTGTCAGTTAGCGCGGTGCCCGAGCCGGCAACCTACGCGACGCTGCTGGGGGGGCTGGCATTAATTGGTGCCATGGTTCGTCGTCGCAAGTCTTTATAATATTTCCCATCAGGCAGTCACTTGCCGCGCAAGCGACCGGCCCCGCAAGGGGCTTTTTGCCGCCTGGACGCGATGGAGTGGACATGACACCGATAGGGCGAACATCCCTTCGAAAAAACCAATGGTCCGGGGGGCTGCTTTGGCGGCGGAAAGAAAGGAAGAAAGAAAGGGACCAGGAGATGAGATTTTCAGCCGGCGACTGCAAAAAAAGGAGGCGCGATCTGCACAACAAACGACTGCATGGCCTTGGGTAACCGGCACCTGATAGTGCTGTGAACGTACCAGGAGCGACCACCACGATGGTGCTGCCCACTCCCTTTTTCCAAAAAAGTTTGCGCTTTAGGAAAATCTCCGCTATCGTTTGGTTGTCTCTGAGAAAAAGGGGAACGGGTTTGAGATCCCGATTTGACAAAGGCGCACATACGGCGCAGGCCGTTTTTTTACGTGCGTAGACCTTGTTTGCCTTCATTGGGCGGCAGTGGTGGGGGGCTTCGGCCCGCCGGTTTCCTTTGTCACTGGTATCTCAACCTGCTATTTGCCGCCCACCCCGTTTGAGATCGGGACGCGGTTTAACCGCACAAGGAAGTCACAACATGCTTAGCACCGTCACGCCTACCCAATCGCGCTTACAAACAATTCAACGTCTGACTCGTCGGTCTACCGCGATGGCTGTCACGCTTCCCGCGCTCGACATGCTGATCTCTGACAACCAACGTAACACCAATGATTGTCATGAGCTGGTAAGTGATGTTTCCATCGACCTGTCTGCATTAATGGGCGGTGTAGAATGACCAAATCCAAATCCAAGTCCAAGTCCAAGTCCAAGTCCAAACCCACCACGCCCCCGCAAGCGCCAGTTATACCAAAAACCAATCCCCATTTTCGCAGCGTTGACCGCGCACCCTATGAGATTGGCTTTCTGCTCAAAGCTATTGATGACGATGTTTCACCCCATGCGCCAATCACCGACGAGCAAGCACGGGAAGCAGAAGCTATCGCCAATCACGCAGACAACGCGCAAGAAGTTATTTCCCGCGGACTGGAGGCGATCGGTGAGGTCCTGTCCATTGCCGCGTGTAATGCCGAATGTGTGGTGAATAGCAGGACCATTTCGGCCATAGGTGAAATTATCCGACACCTGACGGTCGAGTCCCAATTGATGCACGACATGGGCGACTTGATGAAAGATACGGTAGCAGCGCACCAAAAAAGGTAAGCGCAATGCCTGAAGCCACCACCCGGCAGCATGGCTTCTTTTTGAATATTTATATAATAAATGTGGCATGAATACGTTATTCGCGCCGCTAGTGCAAGAGCGTATGGCACAAGAAAATATTTCGCGCCACGAAGGGAAAAGTGTGGCGCGAATACTTTTTATGAGCGAATGATTGGGGTTGTTGATAACGTGAAAAAATTAGAAGGCTGACGGATTCGTGATTCAATCTGGCGAAAAGCGGATCGTGCTGACCAATTTTTGTTGGGTTCAGCAGGCGCAATATTTTTTATTCCTTGCTTACCTTAATGGCGCTGCGAGCAATTCTGTCAGCCGGATTTCTGCCTTGCAGTTCGGCCAGTAACTGGTGCTTCTGTCATCGGACGCTCCGGAATAGTTGATGGGAATTAAGAAAAAATAATGAAATGCCTTTTAATAGATGATCGCTTCCCGATGAAACGCTATCGGGTCTCGTCGGATGCCGCTGCGTCGACATTGCGCTTGCTGCCGCCCAGACTCACATTTGCGAATGGCTCGACCATCCTGCCATCAAGTTCGGCCATGCGGTTCAGCAGCCATTGTTCGGGTTCGCCGAAACTCAGCCGGCGCAGCATCACCGGCGACGATTTGAACTGCGGCTGG
>NZ_JAAOZT010000007.1 GCF_011947285.1 Glaciimonas immobilis
ATCGTCAGGCTCTTATTAAAAAACCCTCCCGGAGTAATCCGGGAGGGTTTTTGCTTTGCAAAAATGCTTTGCGTTATGGCATGACTTCCTACTCAACCCCTCATTTCAACGCCTGAAAATAACATCCTCTCTACAAATCTGATAATGAGATTCACAACCACTGGGTTTTTAACCAGTTGTCCTGTATCATTTCATAAACTCTTTATACGGTGATATTAAGATGATAGGTCGTCTTTCCGGAATCTTGCTCGAAAAAAATCCCCCGCAGTTGCTGGTGGATTGTAACGGCGTTGGCTATGAAGTCGGCGTGCCGATGAGCACCTTTTATAATTTGCCTGCTCTGGGCGAAAAGGTCGTATTGCTCACCCACTTGGCAATTCGGGAAGATGCACACGTTTTATTTGGGTTCGGCACATCGGAAGAAAGAAACGTATTCAAGCAGTTGATTAAGATTAGCGGTATCGGTGCGCGCATGGCGTTGTCGATTTTATCTGGAATGTCGGTACACGATCTGGTCCACGCAATAACTTTACAAGAGTCCGGCCGCCTTACCAAGGTCCCTGGCATAGGCAAGAAAACCGCAGAACGGTTATTGCTGGAGCTTAAAGGAAAGTTGGGGGCGGATATTGGCGCGGCAGGGGGGCAAGCGATGAGCGACGTAACCGCAGACATCTTAAACGCACTAGCGGCACTAGGTTATTCAGATAAAGAGGCGGTTTTGGCACTTAAGCAAATTCCAGGGGATACCACAGTATCTGAGGGGATTAAGTTAGCACTGAAAGCGTTATCGAAATTGTAGTGTCAAGTGCAATAGCGAAACTCTCCGTTACGAAGACCGCATAGAGCATAATAAAAGTAATAAAAAAACACTAGAGAAATAATAAGCGACCCGAGCAGTCCTCTAAAACATATTGGTAGGGCGTTCTTCACTCTAAATAACTTACCGAGTCCGGCTATTATCCGAACATGAGCATTCAGACCGACGATTTCTCCGAGCAGCGAATTATCGCCGCTACACCCGCTTCTCCTAATGAAGAAGCGATTGAGCGTGCCCTGCGTCCGAAGCATCTGGATGAATATGTAGGACAGCAAAAAATCCGCGAGCAGCTGGAAATCTTTATTACTGCCGCGCGTCAGCGTAAAGAAGCGCTGGACCATACTTTATTGTTTGGTCCTCCGGGGTTAGGTAAAACCACGCTGGCGCATATTATCGCCCGAGAAATGGGGGTTAATTTACGCCAAACCTCTGGACCTGTGCTCGAGCGTGCTGGTGATTTGGCCGCCTTGCTTACCAATCTGGAGGCCAATGATGTGTTGTTCATCGATGAAATTCATCGGCTTTCACCGGTCGTAGAAGAAATTCTTTATCCCGCACTGGAAGATTATCAAATCGATATTATGATAGGTGAAGGGCCTGCCGCGCGTTCTGTTCGCCTTGATTTGCAGCCCTTTACGCTGGTGGGCGCGACAACCCGTGCGGGCATGTTGACCAACCCCTTACGTGACCGGTTCGGCATCGTCGCCAGGTTGGAATTTTATACGCCGGAAGAGCTTACCAAGATCGTTACCCGCAGTTCCGCTTTACTCAATGCCCCGATAGTCGGGGATGGCGCTTTTGAAATTGCCAAGCGTAGCCGTGGCACACCACGGATCGCCAATCGTCTTTTACGTCGGGTTCGGGATTACGCCGAGGTGAAGGGGAATGGTCAAATTACAAAAGCGATCGCCGATGCTGCGTTGGTAATGCTGGACGTTGACCCGGTTGGCTTCGACGTCATGGATCGCAAGTTACTGGAAGCGGTACTGTTCAAGTTTGGTGGCGGTCCGGTAGGACTTGATAACTTGGCGGCTGCGATCGGAGAAGAGCGCGACACTATCGAAGACGTATTAGAACCCTATTTGATACAGCAAGGCTTCCTTCAGCGTACGCCGAGAGGGAGAATTGCTACCCCAGCGGCTTACGCGCATTTTGGTGTTAGTGCACCCAAGACTGGCCCCAACGGTGAATTGTGGGGATAAAATTAGCGATCCACACAATATCGGCAGAGAGGCAAATCTGGATTCAATTCGAGACCGGGACGGTGTTATGTCGCCATCCCGACAGGCACAGATATGGGTTGATGCGGACGCGTGCCCCAATGTGATTAAGGAAATCCTGTTCCGCGCAGCCGATCGACGTCAAATTATCACTACTCTCGTCGCCAACAAATTGCTACGTACGCCAGCGTCGCGTTTTATACACGCAATACAGGTACCGTCTGGCTTCGATGTGGCTGATCAAGAAATTTTACGTTTGTTGCAACCCAAAGATTTAGTGATTACTGCCGATATTCCGCTAGCAGCGGAGGTCCTCGGCGGCCGCGGCAATGCATTGAATCCGCGCGGCGAGTTTTATACGCACGATAATATCCAGCAACATTTAACGATGAGAAAATTCATGGATGAATTGCGCGCATCGGGTGTCGAGACTGGAGGCCCGCCCCCATTCAGTCAAAGCGACCGCCATTATTTTGCCGCGCAGTTAGATCGATATTTACAAAAATAGCCCATTTTATAAGTCGTGCTTGTGTAAAAATTAAACGTCACAGACAATGCGATAGTCTTCACCAACTTGTGTAAGCGAACCATGCTCATGTCCACCAAAGCAAACCGGTACGCGCATCAGCTTATTGACGCGCGCGCTCGGGCGCGATTGTTACCTCCGTTTTCCACTAGCGAAGTGTTGTTACTTAGTGACGGCTATGACATAGCGAAACGTGTTCTTGACGTCAGTATTAGTCAAGGAGAAGTACCTAAGGGACGCAAGCTCGGCTTCACTAACCGTACGCTATGGCCTAAATATGGCGTGAATGAGCCGATCGATGCATTGATATGGGCGCATATTTTTGATAGCACAGTCCGTTTTGCCGATGATAATCGCGGCATTCAGAGCCTAGAAGGTGCGTTACAACCCCGAATTGAACCAGAAATCGTATTTAAGCTAGCGACGACTCCCGATCCCGATGCCAGTATTAACGACCTGGCAGATTGCATTGAGTGGATGGCACATGCATTTGAAATAGTAGTCTGCCCCTATCCTGACTGGAAGTTCGAGGCCGCGGATGCTATTGCAGCGTTCGGATTACATGGTACGTTGATCATTGGTGAGCCACACGTGCTGTCGACCGCCACGCGGCGTAATCTCGGCGACATTCTTGCGAACGCCAGCGTCTCTCTGTCCTGTTGTACCGACGAGTCGGTGACCTTATGCGGCGCCGGTTTTGGTAGTGATGTGCTAGATAGTCCATTGCATGCAGTCTGGCATTTACATCAACTGCTTAAAACCCAACCAGATTTTGCTCCACTTACCGCTGGGGAAATCATAACTACCGGGACCTGGACCGATGCATACCCGGTACAGCGAGGCCAAACTTGGGTGACTGCATTTTCCGGGGTTACGCTACCTGGGTTGACCTTGTCGTTTGTGTAGGCGGTAGTACTAGTTGAGCAACTCCCCGTAATTTATTGTGATACGGGCCGCACTCCGTGGCTGTGTCCGTTGCTGCGTTGACCGCCGCTGGCCCTGCGTCGTAACGTGCGGCATACAGAGCGTTGCTCGGGTTCGCCGTCTCTTTACAATAATTCTTGAGCGCTACGTAGTTGGCTGGGCCATTAAATTAGTTAAAACTATGGCGGAGATGTTAATGCTCATAGGAAAAAATCAGTCCGACGCGCCTCTGACGCATGCTCAGCGCTAATTTTGAAGTGCTTAGCGCGTTGTCTCGAAGTCCTTTCGGTGAAGCCGGTAACGCAAACAAAAATAAAAAAAGCCGCGCAATCAATGACTGACGTGGCATTTTTTACTTATTAAGCATTATTCTGATTTACTGTTCACGCACCCACGTTTGTGTACGGCCGATCAGTGGTAGACCGATGTAGCCGCGAACATTGAGCTTTTTACCGTCTTCAATGAGGGTCATTTTACTTTTGTAGACTTTACCGTTCGCTGGATCAAGGATCGTGCCGCCGTCGTAATCAGCGCCATCTGCCTTCATGCCTTGCAACATCGTCATGCCGATGATAGGTTTGTCTTTGTTATCGCCTTCGCATTTAACGCATTTAGGATTCAACTCTTCGGGTGCCTCGCGATATAGTTTTTCTATTTTTCCGGAGAACTCGCCATTTGATTCAGTGATGCGAATCAAGGCTTTTGGTTTGCCTGTCGTATCATCAATGTTTTTCCACAGTCCTACCGGCGAAGCCGTTTGTGCCAAGGCGCTGGTTGCCAGCAAAAGAGTAGCGACCAGAATACCGAGTGAATTGTTTTTCATTGCAAATATCTCCGTTATTTTTTTATTGTACGTAAGTGGATATTGTTGACAACATTCGCTTACGCACAGGGATTTGCATGACGATTTACTACAACGAGTGCTCCGTTGCTAATCCTTCAGTTTGCTAAATTGCTCGCGCAGTTTGATCAAAGTGGTAGAAAAATTAGCGACGCGCTCTTGCTCCTGAGCAACCACCTGTGCCGGCGCTCTGGCTACAAAGCTTTCGTTGTTTAGTTTCGCCTGCGCTTTTGTAATTTCCGCATCCAACCGAGTGATCTCCTTAGTCAGGCGCTCTCTCTCGGCGGCAACATCAATTTCAACCTTCAGCATCAGCTTAGCATTACCCACTATAGAAATAGGTGCCGGTGACTCGGGGAAATCCTCTAATACTTGCACTTCGGATAACTTCGCCAGTCCTTGCAGGTAAGGGGCGAACGATTGTAACGCTGGCCTATATGCTGTATCGCCAGCAATAATCAACGGAATTCGCAGGGCCGGAGACAATTGCATCTCACCGCGCAGGTTTCGGCAGGCATCGGTCAGGGATTTCAGTTCTGTCATCCACGCCTCGGCTTTTTCATCGATTTTATCCGGCCGCGCTTCGGGATACGATTGACGCATGATCGAATCACCTGCCGGATCCATGACGTAACCAGTCAAAGGCGCGACGCTTTGCCACAAAGCTTCGGTAACAAATGGAATGATCGGATGCGCAAGGCGCAATACGGTTTCCAGTACTCGCAACAAGGTGCGACGCGTCGCTTGCTGCTGGGCCGCGCTGCCGTTTTGCATCTGGATTTTGGCGACTTCGAGATACCAGTCGCAATACTCATCCCAGACAAATTTATAGATAGCCGACGAAATATTGTCGAAGCGATAGTCGGTAAATCCCTTCGCGATTTCCATCTCGGTGCGCTGCAATTGCGAAACTATCCAACGGTCTGCGTAAGAGAAATTCAGCTTCTCTTTGTTGCATTCGCCAGCGGTATGACCTTCAAAACCACAATCCTTGCCTTCTGTGTTCATCAAAACAAAGCGGGTGGCATTCCATAATTTATTACAGAAATTGCGATAACCATCGCAACGACTCAGATCAAAATTGATATTCCGGCCGAGTGTTGCCAGCGACGCAAAGGTGAAGCGCAATGCATCGGTACCAAACGCAGGGATGCCATCTGCAAATTCCTTGCGAGTCGCCTTGGCGATGCTATCGGCTTGCTTAGGATTCATCAAGCCAGTCGTACGTTTGGCGACCAGCGTTTCAACGTCAATACCATCGATCAAATCAATTGGATCGAGTGTGTTGCCTTTGGATTTTGACATTTTTTGGCCGCTACCATCGCGCACCAAACCGTGCACGTAGACGGTACCGAACGGGACTTTGCCAGTAAAGTGCGTGGTCATCATGACCATCCGCGCGACCCAAAAGAAGATAATGTCAAAGCCGGTCACTAGTACCGATGACGGCAAGAACATTTTGTAATCCGGTGTTTCTGCCGGCCAGCCAAGCGTCGAAAAAGGCAGCAGCGCTGAGGAGAACCAGGTATCCAGCACATCGTCATCGCGGCGGATAGTTTTATCGCCAGCTTGGGTCTGCGCCTCTGCCTCAGTCCGGGCGACGTAGATTTTGCCATCTTCGTCGTACCACGCCGGAATCTGATGACCCCACCATAATTGTCGCGAAACGCACCAGTCCTGAATGTTGTTGAGCCATTGGTTATAGGTTGTGGTCCAGTTTTCAGGGACCATCTTAATCTCGCCGCTGGCAACTTTTTCCAGTGCTACTTCAGCAATCGATTTCCCGGGGAAATGCGTACCTTCAGGTGCAGGCTTACTCATTGCCACAAACCATTGATCGGTGAGCATTGGTTCAATCACGACGCCGGTCCTGTCGCCACGGGGCACCATCAATTTATGTGGTTTTACCGACTCAAGCAACCCTAACGCATCAAGATCTGCGACGATTTGTTTACGAGCAACAAACCGATCCATACCTTGATATTGTGAAGGCGCCTGATCGTTGATTTTAGCGTCCAATGTCAGGATGCTGAGCTTGTCCAAATGGTGACGCTGGCCGACGGCATAGTCGTTAAAATCATGCGCTGGCGTGATCTTGACGCAACCGGTACCGAATTCTTTGTCGACGTATTCATCGGCAATGATCGGAATTTGACGGCCGCATAATGGCAGCGTCAGCATCTTGCCAACCAAATGCGCATAGCGTTCATCGGTTGGATCAACGGCGACGGCGCTGTCGCCCAACATGGTTTCCGGACGCGTGGTGGCAACCGTCAAATGACCGCTGCCATCGACCAATGGATAGTGGATGTACCACATCGAGCCGTCTTCTTCTTCCGACACTACTTCTAGGTCAGAAACCGCGGTGCCCAGCATCGGATCCCAGTTTACCAGGCGTTTGCCGCGATAAATCAAACCTTGTTCAAACAGGCGCACAAAAACTTCGGTCACGGTGCCGGACAAATCGGCGTCCATGGTGAAATATTCTCTGTCCCAATCGGCAGAAGAACCTAGACGGCGCATCTGACCAGTGATAGCAGAGCCGGATTTTTCTTTCCACTCCCAGACTTTTTCGATGAATTTTTCACGACCCAAATCATGGCGCGAGACTTTCTGCGCATCAAGTTGGCGTTCGACGACGATTTGCGTCGCAATACCAGCATGATCTGTGCCCGGAATCCACGCGGTGTTATAGCCGCGCATGCGATGATATCGCACCAGCCCATCCATGATGGTCTGGTTGAAGGCGTGGCCCATGTGCAAAGTGCCGGTAACGTTCGGCGGCGGTAACTGAATGCTGAAAGATGGTTTGCTCGCATCGGTGGTGGCGGCATAATACCCGCGCTTTTCCCACTCGTTACGCCAAAATTGTTCAATCTCGGCAGGGTCGAAAGACTTGGCTAATTCCATGATTTATTGGTGTTTTCTGCTAAAACAATGATTATAAAGTACGACATGCCGTGCTTCGGTATCTGGCGGTGAGATATTTGCACTGCGCGACAATAAAAAACGCTTTCACCTATTTTTTCTGGATTTTCAATCGTTGGTTTTGTATGCATATTGTTAGTTAAAACACAGCAAATACAGTCGAACTCTGGCCTCGGAAAGATCAAATAAAAATCTTTGCGTACCTCCGGCAGGGGGTGTAAAATTCAGTTCGCTGCCTTAAGATGTCTATTAAGTCAGCAAATGCTAGGGGTCCTGATTACCCGGTGTGGATTAAGTAACGTACTAAACGTTGATTAAAAACGCCAGTAATCGGGTGAGAAACACCCTCTGAACCTGATCTGGGTAATGCCAGCGAAGGGAAGCCGTTCGAGTTTGCTGTTGGCCTTAATCAAACGTATACACCGTTATAACGTATACACCATTATTCCGCCGCCTCTCGAAAACTCCTTTGCTGGCCCCACGCCGAGATAACAACGCAAAGGAGCCAAAATGAACGCCAATCCAAAATTTCTGTCCGCCACTGCCACGGTGGATGAAGCCGCCATTCAGCCACTACCGAATTCCCGCAAAATCTATGTCACCGGATCGCGACCGGATATTCGCGTACCAATGCGACAAATCACCCAGTCCGACACAGAAGCCTCGTTCGGTGCGGAAAAAAATCCTCCGATCTATGTGTACGACACCTCAGGCCCTTATTCTGATCCTGACGTCAAAATTGATATCCGTTCTGGTCTGTCGACACCGCGCACGCCTTGGATCGTCGAACGTGAGGACACCGATGAACTACCTGGACCAAGCTCCGATTATGGCGTTGAGCGCCTCAATGATCCAAAGCTTGCCGAGCTGCGCTTTAATTTGCACCGCAAGCCCCGCCGCGCCAAGGAAGGTAAAAATGTCTCGCAAATGCATTATGCGCGCCAAGGCATTATTACGCCGGAAATGGAATATGTTGCGATCCGTGAAAACATGCGCCGTCAGGAATATCTGGAGGAGCTAAAGGCGTCTGGCCCTATGGGTAATCGTCTGGCCGATTTAATGGGACGCCAGCATCCGGGCCAATCGTTCGGTGCCAGCATTCCTGCAGAAATCACGCCGGAGTTCGTGCGTTCAGAAATCGCGCGCGGTCGTGCGATTATCCCTGCCAATATTAATCATCCCGAAGTCGAGCCGATGATTATCGGGCGTAACTTTCTGGTGAAAATTAACGCCAATATTGGTAACTCAGCGGTCACGTCATCCATCGGCGAAGAAGTCGAAAAAATGACATGGGCGATTCGCTGGGGCGGCGACAACGTCATGGATTTGTCGACCGGCAAACACATCCATGAAACGCGCGAGTGGATCATCCGTAACTCGCCAGTACCGATTGGTACAGTACCTATTTATCAAGCGTTGGAAAAGGTCAATGGTAAGGCCGAAGACCTGACCTGGGAAATTTTCCGCGACACGCTAATTGAGCAGGCCGAGCAAGGTGTAGATTACTTCACGATCCATGCCGGTGTGCGTTTGCAATACGTGCCGATGACTGCCAAGCGTCTGACTGGTATCGTCTCACGCGGTGGTTCGATCATGGCTAAATGGTGTCTGGCGCATCATAAAGAATCGTTCCTGTACGATCATTTTGAAGACATCTGCCAGATCATGAAGGCCTACGACGTGTCGTTCAGTCTGGGCGATGGTTTGCGTCCGGGATCGATTTACGATGCCAACGATGAAGCCCAGTTGGCCGAGTTAAAAACGCTGGGTGAATTGACCCAAATCGCGTGGAAGCACGATGTTCAGGTGATGATCGAAGGCCCCGGCCACGTACCGCTGCACTTGATCAAAGAAAACATGGACCTGCAATTGGAGCAGTGCGACGAAGCGCCGTTCTACACGCTGGGACCGCTGACTACCGATATCGCACCGGGTTACGATCACATCACGTCCGGCATCGGTGCGGCCACCATCGGCTGGTACGGTACCGCGATGTTGTGTTACGTCACGCCGAAGGAACATCTGGGATTGCCGAACAAGGCCGACGTCAAGGACGGTATCATCACTTACAAGATTGCGGCTCACGTCGCCGATTTGGCAAAGGGTCACCCTGGCGCACAGATTCGTGACAATGCGTTGTCCAAAGCACGCTTTGAATTCCGCTGGGACGACCAGTTCAACATTGGTCTCGACCCTGATAAAGCACGTGAATTTCACGATGAAACCTTGCCGAAGGACTCAGCCAAAGTAGCGCATTTTTGCTCGATGTGCGGACCGCATTTCTGCTCGATGAAAATCACGCAGGAAGTCCGTGAGTATGCTGCTGCGCAAGGTCTTACCGAGATCGCCGCCTTGAAAAAGGGGATGGAAGTGAAGTCCATCGAGTTCATCAAAAACGGTGCAGAAATTTATAAAAAACTGTGAGTCGGATGATGGAAATTGAACTCAATGGCGCGCCACATCAGCTTGCCGACGCACAGTCGTTGCAACAGTTAGTCGCGGCGCTGGCGTTATCTGGCAAAGCGATCGCCGTCGCGGTTAATCGTCAGGTGGTGCCATCGCATATGTGGTCGCAACACCTGTTGCAACCGCACGACAAGGTTGATCTGGTGCGCGCTATCGGTGGTGGCTAGACACGATGCAAGTCGGGCTGTATGCAGATTTGCGTGCACCCCGGCATTGTATAAAGTAATACGAAAGGAAGAATCATGAACACGAACGATGCCTTCTCAGATACACAAAATGCTGGCTTAACTAATGCTGGCTTAACTAATGCTGGATTAACGATTGCAGGAAAAACCTATCGCTCACGCCTGTTAGTCGGTAGCGGAAAATACCGCGACCTGGCTGAAACGCGCGCGGCGACAGAAGCCAGCGGTGCAGAAATTATCACGGTAGCGATTCGCAGGGTCAACATCGGGCAGGACCCGAATGCGCCGAGTTTACTGGATGTAGTCCCGCCGTCGCGCTACACGATTTTGCCTAATTCTGCCGGTTGCTACACCGCCAAAGATGCGGTCTACACGTTACAACTGGGACGAGAATTATTGGGTGGTCATAAGCTGGCAAAACTGGAAGTGCTGGGTGACGAAAAAAACCTGTTTCCCAATATGCCAGAGACCTTGAAGGCTGCGGAGACGCTGGTCAAGGACGGTTTCGATGTCATGGTGTATTGCAGCGATGATCCGATTCAGGCCCGTATTCTGGAAGAAATCGGTTGTGTTGCCATCATGCCGCTGGCCTCACTGATTGGGTCCGGCATGGGTATTTTAAACCCGTGGAATTTGTCGCTGATCATTGAGCAGTCCAAGGTCCCGGTACTGGTCGATGCAGGAGTCGGCACTGCCTCTGACGCCGCTATAGCGATGGAACTGGGATGCGATGGCGTATTGATGAATACCGCAATTGCCGGCGCACGCGATCCGATTCGCATGGCGCGCGCGATGCGATTGGCGGTAGAGGCCGGGCGCGAGGCTTTTCTGGCGGGACGAATTCCTAAGCGCTTCATGGCCTCGCCGTCGTCACCAATGGCCGGACGTATCGTGTGACCGGGCCAGATAGTCGGCTCAAGCTTGCGAGGCCGCCCTGCGTTCTGATTTTTTCCGGCTCAGATCCGAGCGGTGGTGCGGGTCTGCAGGCAGATATCACGGCGATAGCCGCACAGGGCGCGCATCCGATGTCCGTAGTAACGGTACTGACGGTGCAGGACAATCAGCATGTTTTTGGGGTCTATCCCGTGGCAGCTGATCTGGTCCGGCAACAGGCTCAGGTATTGGTGGATCGGATCGCCATTGCAGCAGTAAAAATTGGTATTGTCGGCAATCGCGCCAATGCCGAAGTGATCGCTGCCATCATCCGCGACTTACGTACGCGCTTGCCTGATTTACCTGTGGTGTTTGATCCGGTATTGGCGAACGGCGCCGGTGACACTCTCTCGACGGAAGATCCGATAGCCGCGCTGGCACCTTTGTTTGCGTTGGCGACGGTGATCACACCGAACCGGATTGAGGCCAACCGTTTGTGTGGTGTTGCCGCTGACGAGGATGGCGATCCTGACGATCAGGCGAAACAATTGTTGGCGCGGGGTTGTCAGCATGTATTGCTAAAAGGTGGGCACGGGCCGGAGCAGGATCATGTGCTGAATCGTTGGTATAGCCGAACGCAGGATCGAAATCAGAGTTGGCGCTGGCCGCGCTTGCCGGGGGAGTTTCACGGCAGTGGTTGCACGTTAGCGGCAGCATTAGCCGGTTTGCTGGCGCAGGGAATGTCCATGGAACACGCGATTGCCGCCGCGCAAACTTACTGTCAGCAAACGTTGAGCTCGTCGTATGCGATTGCCGATGGCCAACGCATTCCGAATCGTTTAACGGCGATGCTGCCATCTACGCAGCGAGCGAAGGAGCAAGAATGAAATCACTGAAAGGCCTCTATATTGTCACTCCCGACTGGTATGACACGGCTAAGTTGCTGGAAGTAAGTGAGCAAGCATTACAAGGCGGAGCAGCCATACTGCAATATCGCCACAAGACAGCAGGGACTGCGTTGCGAGCAGTACAGGCTACGTTATTGTTCGCATTATGCCGTCGCTATCAGCGACCGTTTATCATCAATGATGACGTTGATCTTTGTCTGGCACTGGATGCGGATGGGATTCATGTTGGCGGTACGGATGCCAGTGTTGCCGACATTCGCGCCCAAGTCGGCCCGAACAAAATTGTTGGCACATCTTGCTATGGCAGTGTGGAGTTGGCGCATGCTGCGGTTAGTTCTGGCGCAAGCTACGTAGCATTTGGTGGATTTTACCCGTCGCGGGTTAAGCAATACGAAGTGTCTACGCAAGCAGCAATCGTGACCGAAGCTAAGTCCGTAATTGCGTTACCAAACGTGGTTATCGGTGGCATGACGGTACAAAACGCTACGCCGTTAGTCGCCGCCGGTGCCGATATGGTCGCCGCGATCAGCAGCGTTTATCTGGCGAATGATCCGGTCGCTGCAGCACGCCAATTTGCCGATTTGTTTGCAATTTAGAAGGTTGGCAGATTGCAGATCGATGGATTTGATATATTAAAAACGGCGCTGCGTGCGCCGTATTTAATATTGAATAAAATAATACTGATAAGAATAAATCAGCCTTCCAGCAAACTGCGCAACATCCATGCATTTTTTTCATGCAACTGCATGCGTTGGGTCAACAGATCGGCAGTTGGCTCATCCGATGCAGCATCCACAACCGGAAAAATTGAACGCGCAGTGCGCGTGACCGATTCTTGGCCTGCGACCAGTTGTCGAATCATTTCAGTCGCATTGGGAACACCTACGGCTTCAGGAATAGATGATAGCTTGGCAAACGCGCTGTACGAACCTGGCGCAGGATAGCCCAAAGCACGAATACGTTCGGCAATCAAATCAACGGCTAATGACAACTCGGTATATTGCCCCTCAAACATCAGGTGCAATGTATTGAACATTGGCCCAGTCACGTTCCAGTGAAAATTATGCGTTTTTAAATATAACGTATAAGTGTCGGCCAGCAGTTTGCTGAGACCGTCTGCAATTTTCTTGCGATCTTTATCGTTGATGCCGATATTAATGACCGCGACGCTTTTCTTTGCAACTACCTTTGTAATTACTTTTGTAGCTAACTTTGCCATTGCATTGCTCCTTCTAGGACTGGTTTTGGAATTTGCCGAGAGGCTTGTATCCTGTGCCGGACCCATTCTATGTCAATTCGCGCGATAGCGTGTTTTATGTCCATCAGCCCGAAAGGAACCTGCGGGAGCAAGATTACTTTCATAGCGGGAGATTGCGCAGGAGATTTTTAGTCTACCGACATATTTCCCATCGCCTGCTCCGAGCGCCGATACAGCAGAATTGTCAGCGCGATCCCCCCCAGCGAGGCGAGTGAGGCAAACAGAAACACTTCGGGGTAACCAAACGCGGTGGCGATCAATCCGGCCAGCGGTCCGGTAATGCCGAGCGCAACGTCTAAAAACATGGAGTAGGTACCCAACGCACTGCCACGATTGTGTTGCGGTACGGTGCGCACCGCTTCGACGCCCAGTGAGGGAAAAACTAGCGCAAAACCGAAGCCTGTGAGCGCGGCGCCGCACAGTGCCACCCAAGAGGCGGTAGAGAATCCGAGTAATAGCAATCCGAGCGCCTCAATGGCAAAGCAGGCAACCGCAACCCGGAACCCGCCAAAACGACCGATCGCACCGCTAAAGAGTAATCGGGCACCTACAAAAGCACTACCAAACAAGGTCAGGGCGAAAGCGGCATTAGACCAATGATGGCTGGCGTAAAAAAGTGTGATGAAGGTAGCGATCGACCCAAATCCAATGGAGCCGAGAGCCAGGCCGATGCCATGGGGTAACACGCGTCGCAATACGCTTTTGAACGAGAGATGCTCGCCTTTGATGACCGCCGTAGCCTGTTTACGCCGTGCTAAATAATAGCCCAGGACAGATAAAACGGCGATGATAACGCCAACCCACGATAAGCCCCAGGCGTGCACAATAACCACGCCAAGCGGCGCACCTGCTGCTAGCGCGCCGTAAGTAGCGATACCATTCCAGGAAATCATTCGCGCAGTGTGTTGAGCGCCTACGCGACCAATACCCCATGCAATGGCACCGGTACCGACCAGACTTTCGGCGCAACCGAGCACTAGTCGCCCGAGCATTAATACCACCAGACTAAGCCACGGTATCGGCATCAGCAATGCTGCTACTATTAGAACAGCACCGCTAACGCCGCATCCTATCAAGCCATATAGAACCGAGGTTTTGGGGCCGACCGAATCGGCAAGGCGACCGGCACGCGGGCGGCTTAACATGGTTGCCAGATACTGAACGCTAATGGCGAGACCTGCGATGACGGAACTGTAGCCGAGATCGACGTTAACATAGCCGGGCAGGACGGCTAACGGCAAACCTATCGACAGGTAGCAGATAAACGTGAAAAAAGAAGTAGAGATGATATGGAACGTGACCGCGCTCTCTGACAGAGGTTGCAGATCGGGCGGTGAAACAGGTGAATCACCATGCTTTGAAACTGACGGTGGGACGCGTTTCAAGCGGGCTTGTTCGAGCATAGTAGGCAACGTAAAGAAGGTGATCGATTTGAGATTGGCGACAACCAATGGTGTATAAAAAGACTAGATAAATGATTGTTACAGAAACAGTGGCCAGCACTAACAAATCGCACGTTGTTATCGCAATTCGGTGATATCTAATCAGTAGTTAATCAATAATCATAACCAGTAATTAAGCAGTGATTTTAATAGTTGTAAATCCAAAACGGTGCCTCAATTTCATGATGCAAATCACAACTTTACTTTAATGCAAGACACTATTTTACTCTCGTGTCCTGATTATCGCTTGCTGGCCCGCAAAACGGCAGGGATTCCGAGTCGCCCCTGATTTCCGGAACGGTTTGACGTGTCTTAGTCCGAACTTCGTAAATCCGCTTCCTGAGCTGCCACGCAGCTTATAATGGTGAGATGCAAAATCTCCTTTTGAACCTCAATCCCGAACAACTCGCCGCCGTTACCTTGCCAGCCCAGCCCGCATTGATTCTTGCCGGTGCAGGATCAGGCAAGACGCGCGTGCTCATTACGCGTATTGCGTGGCTAATTCAAACCGGACAGGTCTCCCCGTCTGGCGTGCTGGCCGTCACCTTTACCAACAAAGCGGCCAAGGAAATGATGATGAGGTTGTCGGCGATGTTGCCGATAAATACACGCGGGATGTGGATTGGTACTTTTCACGGCTTATGCAATCGTCTGCTGCGCGCCCATCATAAAGACGCTGGCCTGACCGCGACGTTTCAGATACTCGATTCACAAGACCAGCTATCGGCAATTAAACGTCTTCTCAAGTCATTAAATATTGACGATGAAAAATATCCGCCGCGCAACTTGATGTATTTTATTAATGGTGCCAAGGATCAGGGTCTGCGGGCGCATCAGGTTGATGTCAGCGACGATTACAACCGCAAATTTGTCGAACTCTATGCGTTATATGATCAACAATGTCAGCGTGAGGGCGTTGTTGATTTTGCGGAATTATTATTGCGTACCTATGAATTACTGGCCAGAAATCAACCGTTGCGTGAGCATTATCAAGCCCGCTTCAAGCATATTCTGGTCGATGAGTTTCAGGATACCAACGATCTGCAGTATAAATGGTTGAAGTTGATGGCAGGGCAGGGCGGCACGGTCTTTGCCGTTGGCGATGACGATCAAAGTATTTATGCGTTTCGTGGTGCCAACGTCGGCAACATGAGCACTTTTGAGCGCGAGTTCAAGGTCGAAAATTTGATCAAGCTGGAGCAAAATTATCGCTCGCACGGCCATATTCTGGATTCCGCCAACACGCTGATTGCCAACAATAGCAAGCGCCTGGGAAAAAATTTACGCACTGATGCCGGTCACGGTGAGCCGGTCAGAATCTACGAATCCACCAGCGATTTGCTGGAAGCGCAGTGGATCATAGAGGAGGCCAAAAGCCTCATCAATGAGGGTGCGACGCGTAGCGAAATTGCGATTCTGTATCGCTCTAACGCACAGTCGCGGGTGATTGAGCATGCCTTGTTTTCAGCAGGGATTCCGTACCGGGTATATGGAGGGCAACGCTATTTTGAGCGCGCAGAAGTCAAGCACGCGATCGCCTATTTGCAATTGATGGACAACCCGCACAACGACTCCGCATTTTTACGGGTAGTGAATTTTCCGACCAGGGGGATCGGCGCACGTTCGCTCGAGCATCTGCAAGATGCGGCCCGCCAGCAAGGGATTTCGTTATATGCAGCGGTCCCCTATGTGGCGGGCAAGGCGGGTGCTTCTCTTGGCGCTTTTCTTAAATTAATTGAAGGCACGCGTTTCGAAGCGCAGCATCTGCCGCTGCCGGAGATGATACAAATCATGCTCGACATGAGTGGCCTGATTACCCATTACCGGTCGGAAAGAGAGGGGGCGGATCGTATTGAGAATCTGGAGCAACTGGTCAACGCTGCGACGCTGTTCGTTGCGGAAGAAGGTTTCGGACACAACGCGCCCGCTTTGTCAGGTCCGCAAGCCGATGTGCTCGCCGCGGCTTCCATTACGACTGCGGACGGGATTGAGATTATCGATGCCGATGCGCGACTGTCGTTCATTATGTCGCCACTGTCAGCCTTCTTGTCACATGCTTCACTGGAGGCGGGCGACAATCAGGCTAAAACGGGACAAGACGCTTTGCAACTGATGACCGTCCACTCATCCAAGGGACTGGAGTTTGAGGCAGTATTCATCACAGGATTGGAAGAAGGTTTGTTTCCTCATGAAAATTCGCAGAAGGAAGAATCCGGCGTGGAGGAAGAGCGGCGTCTGATGTACGTTGCCATCACGCGTGCAAAGAAGCGTCTTTACATGAGTTTTTCGCAAACGCGCATGCTGCACGGTCAGACCCGGTATAACTTGCGCTCGCGGTTTTTTGACGAGTTGCCGGAGCAGGCGCTGAAGTGGTTGTCGCCCAAAATACAGGCACCGCAACATAGCTGGTTTGCCCACCCGAAAGCGGCATGGGTAGACGAGCCGCAGTTTGGGGCGAATACGATTGCCAACAAATTTACCAAACTTGATCTGGGCTGGCGCATCGGTGAGAACGTTGCCCATCTGAAGTTTGGCGAGGGCGTCATTGTTAACATCGAAGGCAGTGGCGACAGCGCGCGTGCACAGATTAACTTTGGCAAACATGGGATGAAATTGCTAGACCTGACGGTTGCCAAGTTGGAGAAGGTTTAAACACCTGACTAACGTAAAACCGCTCCAGCGGCGATGTGCTTTCTAGCCGCCTTGCGCAACCCGGCCTTAGTGGCCGCTCTAACATACTGTCTTCGTCGGCAAGGTAGGAAGCCCTTTACTGGGACGATTTTGGGTAAGCCCTTCATCGTCGCTGCCCCACCGCATTAGGAAAGCGACGCGTTTGAATACTTGTTTGAATATGGTTATTTAACTGCTTTGTCAGTGATGTTGGTTATATTTGGCTTGCCAAATATCTGCGTGTAAGTAGGGTAAAACGAGCAGTACATCACAACTGTCAGCAGTATCGATAAGGGCAATAGCACCATAATCGTAATGGATGCATTGCCTGCCAGCAACGCCACGATGACGCTCACAATCGCTGGCAATACCACGCCAAAAAGTGCCCAGGTAAGCCCGTACACCAGAAATGCCTTGGTCTCGCGCTGAACCGCAAAAAAACTAAAGAAAATTGCCTTCAGGACGCTCATTTTTTGCCACACAATAAGTGGTGCGGCGTACCAGAATCCCATCGCAAATGGCACGTATATCGCGGCGGAAAACATCATTGCCAGCGACATATTGGATTCTTGCGCGGTCTTGGCGTCAAGTGGAATCTGGCCCGTCATCGCCTGCCAGAAAACACCCCCATCAATCAGGGACGACGCACCGATCGCGATGATTGCTGCCAGTAAATACAGACATCCAAGAAGCAACAGATTCTTAACTGCCGGTGATCGAAATCCGGTCAACAATAAGTTAGGGAAGACGCGTTTGCCTTCCTCAATCTGTACGCACGCCTGCATGAATGCCATCGAAAATACCGGTACCAATATCAGCGGCAGCACCTGGCCTAACACTGGAATGATACCCAGAGCCAGCATCAGAAACATGTACGCGAGAAACAGCGTGGAGAGTTCAGCAGGTTGTTTACGGAACAGCGCAAAGCCGCTTTTCACCCAAACCCAGCCAGTTTTTGCAGGTAATTTTTCCATTATTTTCAGACCAGGGCCGGAGCCGGGTGAGCAATGCGCTGTCGCAATATCCGTTCAAAATCAGTCGGATCAAGCGGCGTCAGCATTTCTGCTGGGCGCGGTAAATAAAAGTCATAAAGACGCGATAGCCAGAACCGCAAAGCAGCAGCACGTAACATCGGTTGCCATGCAAGTTGTTCGTCAATGCTAAATGGCTGCACCGAACGGTAGCCGTCCAGCATTGCCGCCACGCGTGTTTCATCTAGCCCGCCGGTATGAACATCAATACACCAATCGTTGACGGTGACGGCGAGATCAAATAGCCAGGTATCGCATCCCGCAAAATAAAAATCGAAAAATCCCGTCAGCCGATCGCCGTCGAACATGACATTATTGCGGAACAGGTCGGCGTGCACAGGACCGTTCGGCAAATTGTTAAAAGTTTCCGTCTCCGCAAAGTCTTCCTGAAACTGCAATTCGGCGCGAAGCAACTGTTGGATTTCTTCCGGCAAAAACGGCAATACTACTGGCGCCGTCTCGCGCCACCAGGACAGGCCGCGTAAGTTAGGCTGCTTAATAGCAAAATCCCGTGCGGCCAGATGCATCTTTGCCAGCATCTCGCCTACCGCGTAGCAATGCACCGGGCCCGGTGACATTTGCGATTCGCCGGCTAGTTTGCTGACGATGGCAGCGGGCTTACCGTGTAACGCATTGATAATCGATCCGTCCGCGTTCGCAATCGGCGCTGGTACCGCCACGCCACGCTGCGCCAGATGACGCATGAGCTCCAGATAAAACGGCAATTGTTCGAAGCTAAGCTTCTCAAAAACAGTTAGTACGTATTCGCCAGCTTCAGTATCTATGAAGAAATTGCTGTTTTCAATGCCAGACGATATGCCTTTAATTGCTAGTGCTTTGCCTAAAGGAAATTGGGATAGCCATTGGGTCAGGTCATCCAGACTGACCGGGGTAAATACTGCCATGAGAAAATTTAAAAAAGGAGATTTCGGAAAAAGTCGAAAGGACATGCCATTTGTGAGAATGCTGAGCAAAGACACCATATCAGTCTTTGCCCGCATCTTTGCCTGGGCTACAAAAAGCTACATATTGCGGTCTGAACTGGCTTAACTACCTGGTGCAGCTGGCGGCGCTGGCGCTGTTTTGCCACCGCCCTGCTCGTCACCGGGTTTTGCAGGTTTTTCTTTCTTTTGGCCCCAGTCAAATTCTTTGATCACCCATTGAGCACCGTTAGCGGACGTGTTATCGGCGTCAACACTCTTACGCGGGATGATGTGGTAAGAACTGCCGCCACTATTTACCTTGATATCAGTTACAACACCCTGCTGGCGTTGTTGGGTGATACTGCCCTCCGGCGCTTTCTGTTCTTTTTCAATAGAAATGGCCGGTTTTTCGCCTTCCTCCAAGTGTTGCATCTCTGGTGGAGGAGGTGCCAGGCCGGTCGGACGCGCTGGGTCGGCCGATTGCTGCGCCAATACTGTTGGCGTCACGGACGCTCCAAACGCTGCGATGAAGAGCGCTGCGATGGTTGCCATAGGCCAGACTTTGAGGTTATTCATGGTTTTGGATACCTATTTGTTCGGTGATAGCAAACTAGCGGGAAAATCTAGTTAAATGCATTTAGCTCATTGTAACAAACCGGCTGTAGCGATAGGGTCCGACCTGTCTTTCTGGCTTAAATAGCGGTGATAAATCGTTCTTTTTCCAACAATCGAAAAATAAACGGCATTTCCTGATGGAAATTTAAAAGGTAGGCGGAAAATTGTCTTTTTTTGTTAACTCTCGCGCCAGCATGCCCGAGGGTTCTGATCATAAAAATGTCATTAATGCTAAGGAGAAAATTTTGCGCGAGAAAAGCAATCAAATAGGGAGCCATTAGCAAGTAAATAGCAAGTAAATAACAAGCAGAAACAAAAAATAGCGAGCAATAGGCCGCATTGAGCCAGACCGGCCTATAAGACCGGTCCCGAAGCTTCAATTGATCTTTAAAAAAGGTTGTTGATGTTACTGCACAAGTTTTCCGACAGACTCTTACAGCACTGCGCCTGTGTCGGTATGACGCTCCGCCGAATCTGCCAGAGATGTTTCACCCTTGTCATAAAAATCAAACACTGCATCAACAATACTTGCAGGATCGTCGATCACCTGAATGAGATCCATATCCTTTGCGCCGATCATGCCGGTCGTCACCAACGTTGTGCGGAACCAGTCCAACAAACCGCTCCAAAACTCTGTCCCAACCAGAATAATCGGAATATGCCGACATTTGCCGGTCTGAATTAAGGTCAACACCTCAGTCAACTCATCCATCGTGCCAAATCCGCCCGGCAAGACGATATACGCATCCGCATGTCGCACAAAGGCGACTTTACGCGCAAAAAAGTGCCTAAAACTTAGAGAAATATCTTGCCACTTGTTATTGCTTTGCTCGTGCGGCAATTCAATATTGAGTCCGATGGAAGGCGATTTGCCTTCAAACGCGCCGCGGTTGGCGGCTTCCATCAGGCCTGGACCACCGCCTGAAATCACCGCAAATCCTGCATCTGAAAAACGCCGCGCGATATCTGAACATTGCGCGTAATACGGGTTATCCTCTTTAATCCTTGCCGAGCCAAAGATGGAGACGGCGGGGTGCAACTCTGACAGACGTTCGGTTGACTCGATAAACTCTGCCATAATTGTGAACATATGCCACGATTCGCGTGCCTTCTTGGAAGTAGCGCGTTCGATGTCCGTCACTTGCCGCAAACGCGGCACATTCTTTCCGTTCGAATTTGATTCCATATGCAAAAAACCCTGCTGTTAGTTGATGGTTCCAGTTACCTTTATCGGGCTTTTCATGCCTTACCCGACATGCGCAATGCCGACAACGAGCCAACTGGCGCGTTATACGGCATTTTAAATATGCTTCGCCGTTTACGACTTGATTACCCCGCAGCTTACATTGCCTGCGTGTTCGATGCAAAAGGGAAAACGTTTCGTGACGATATGTATGCTGAGTACAAAGCGACACGCGCTTCCATGCCTGAGGACTTAGTTAAACAGATTACGCCAATTCACGCCGCTGTGCGCGCTATGGGCTGGCCTATTTTAATGGTGGAAGGGGTGGAGGCCGATGATGTCATCGGTACTTTGACCGTTCAGGCCGTCGCCCACGGCATGACCGCGGTGGTATCCACCGGCGACAAGGATCTCGCCCAGTTGGTGAATCAGCACGTAACGCTGATCAACACCATGAATAATGAAAAGCTGGATCCGCCCGGCGTGGTGGCCAAATTTGGCGTTCCGCCGGAACGTATCGTGGATTATCTTACCCTCATCGGCGACACCGTTGATAATATTCCCGGGGTTTCCAAGGTGGGTCCGAAGACAGCGGTAAAATGGCTGGCGCAATATGACACCGTCGATCAGGTCATTGCCAACGCCGCCAATATCGGTGGAGCGGTCGGTGAAAACTTGCGCAAGGCGGTCGACTGGCTACCGCAAGCCAAAGCGCTGGTAACGGTTAAAACCGATTGCGACCTAAGCGCACACATGGGCACTTTTCCTGAGTCGCTGATCGTGTTGCCGCAAGATAACGCAACATTGATTGACCTTTACACACGCTACAATTTTAAAACCTGGCTGCGCGAACTGGGCGGTAGCATGGCGGCATCCGCACCCGCTAAAAACAGCGGCACATCGGATCTCTTCGATACATCAACTACTTCCCACACCAACAAAGTTGGCGTTATCGGCTCAGTCGTAACGGCAGTGGAAGATTTCGTGCAGAGCACCTTATTTCCACAAGCAGTGACCAATTACGAAGCAGTCACGACCGAAGAACAGCTTGATCGCTGGCTGGAGGTTATTGCCAATGCGCACATCACTTCCGTCGATACCGAGACCACGTCGCTTGATCCGATGAGCGCGCAGTTGGTCGGTATTTCCCTGAGCTGTGAACCTGGTGTGGCGGTGTATATTCCGGTGGCCCATCGCGTGCAGGATGATGTGCAGCAGTTATCGCGGGCGTTCGTACTGGGCAAAATGCGATCTTGGCTTGAAGATCCCGACAAGTTAAAAATCGGACAGAACCTAAAGTATGACAGTCATATTTTTGCTAATCAGGGCGTGACTTTGCGCGGCATATTGCACGACACGATGTTGCAGTCCTATGTTTTTGAGTCACACCGACCGCATGACATGGACAGCATGGCGTTGCGCCATCTAGGGCATCAGACGATCACCTTTCAGGAAGTTTGCGGCAAGGGCGCATCGCAAATTTGTTTCGATGAAGTTGAGATAGCGCGGGCCACAGAATATGCGGCAGAAGACGCCGATATTACGCTGCGTTTGCATCACACCATGTGGCCACATATCGAGAGTGATAAAAAACTGCGCTTTATTTATGAAAAAATCGAAGTCCCGACCGCTGTTGTTTTGCAAAAAATAGAACGCAATGGTGTATTGATTGATGCTGGTTTGCTGAAAACGCAATCGAACGAAATTGGTAAGCATCTGCTTGAAATCGAGCAGCAGGCCTACACCCTGGCAGGCCAGCCATTTAATCTTAATTCACCTAAGCAACTGGGCGAGATTTTCTTCGAAAAACTGCAGCTGCCGATCATTAAAAAGACACCTTCGGGCGCGCCCTCCACCGATGAAGAAGTTTTGCAAAAACTGGCAGAAGATTATCCGTTGCCGAAGATTTTGCTGGATTATCGTAGTCTCTCCAAACTGAAGTCGACTTACACCGACAAGTTGCCGAAGATGATTAATGGCAATACCGGCCGTGTGCATACTAACTATGCGCAGGCGGTGGCGGTCACGGGACGGCTTTCTTCCAACGATCCAAATCTGCAAAATATTCCGATCCGCACCGCAGAGGGCAGACGCATTCGGGAAGCGTTTATCGCGCCGGAAAACAGCCTGATTGTGTCAGCCGATTACTCGCAAATTGAGTTACGCATCATGGCCCATATTTCCGGTGATGAGAACATGTTGCGCGCGTTTGCCGATGGTATCGATATTCACCGTGCCACCGGCGCTGAAATTTTTGGGGTCCTTGCGCAAGATGTCAGCAATGAGCAGCGGCGCTATGCCAAAGTCATTAATTTTGGTCTGATCTACGGTATGAGCGCATTTGGTCTGGCTGGCAATCTTGGCATCGAGCGCGCGGCTGCACAGATGTATATCGAAAAATATTTCATGCGTTTTTCCGGCGTCAAAATGTTTATGGATAACACGCGCCTGCAAGCTAAGGCGCAGGGATATGTTGAAACGGTCTTTGGTCGCCGCCTGTGGTTGCCTGAAATTAATTCGCCAAATGGTCCGCGTCGTCAGGGCGCGGAGCGTGCGGCGATCAATGCGCCTATGCAAGGTACCGCTGCAGATTTGATTAAATTATCGATGATCGCCGTACAGGGATGGCTAGAAACCGAACAGTTAAAGTCAAAAATGGTCATGCAAGTACACGATGAATTGGTGCTGGAAGTGCCGCAAGAGGAACTAGCGTTAGTCAGAGTAAAGTTACCTGAGTTAATGGCGAGTGTGGCCACGCTACGCGTGCCGCTGATCGCCGAAGTTGGTGTCGGTAAAAATTGGGATGAGGCGCATTAAGTGCTGCAAACTAAGTGCCTCAAACGCACGGACTCGACCTGCGCAAGTGGGGCAAGAGTGCCTGCACGCGTTGAAGCTATTACGCTGGCTGGATGCGTGATTTGAAAGCGAATCCCAAGCATCCCGTACCCGCATAACTTAGATGGATTTAGTTAAATGTTCGTGAGTGTCAATTAACTGTATATCTTTTCAGGAGAAATGAAGTGCCGAACTTAAAAAGCGATTTCGATAGCCTGGTAGGAAAATCAAATTTTTCTGAGGATGTTAGCCGTCGAACCTTTATCAAGGCTGCGCTGGGTACGGGGTTTGCTGCCGCAGCGTTACCGGTCTGCGCACAGACAGTCATTAAGACAGATACCGCCGGTCTTACCGCCGGAGCTGTCGAAATGCAAATCAATGGCTTGACCGTGCCGGCCTATCGCGCGCAACCAGAAGGTAAAACAAATCTGCCGGTGGTGCTGGTGATCTCCGAAATTTTTGGCGTGCATGAACATATCGCCGACATAGCACGGCGTTTTGCCAAGCTCGGCTATCTCGCCATCGCCCCGGATTTATTTATTCGGCAAGGAAATCCATTGGCCTTCGCGTCGATTGCGGAATTACAAAAAGAAGTAGTTTCCAAGGTTCCGGACGATCAGGTGATCGGTGATCTGGATGCATGCGTGGCATGGGCCAAAGAAAATGGTGGCAACGTCGATAAAATTGGGATAGTCGGATTTTGTTGGGGAGGTCGGTTTGTCTGGCTTTACAGCGCGCACAATCCAAAAGTCAAAGCTGGTGCGGCGTGGTACGGTCGGCTGGTGGGCGACAAGAACGCGCTCACTCCAAAACAGCCGATGGATATTGCAGCGACATTAAAAGTCCCTGTGTTAGGTCTATATGGCGGGAAGGACGAAGGCATCCCACAAGACACCATTGAGCAAATGAAGGCGGCACTCGCCAAAGGCCATAGCAAATCCACCTTTGTGGTGTATCAAAATTCCGGTCACGCATTTAATGCCGACTATCGCCCTAGTTACGTTGAGGCAGACGCGAAGGACGGTTGGAAGCGCACCTTGGAGTGGCTCAAAAGTCATGGCGTGAGTTGATCAGGCCGATCCATGTAACGCATGGATGTAACCAAATGGTGCAGTAAAGTTCCTATAAGCCGCTTCCGTTGAGCGACTTATAGGAATCACGTATTGGAAGACTTTTTCCAGCAATCCACACAGCAATCGCTACAGCGCCGCGCACTTTTGCTGGTCTGAATTGCTAAAAATTATGCTCCCGTCGCCACCGGCCGACCCGCATCCGCGCACCATTCGCTCCATGACCCCGGATACAGCGCTGCGCCATGCAGACCGGCAATTTCTAATGCCAACAGATTGTGGCAGGCGGTCACGCCGGAACCGCATTGCATCACAGCCGTTTGCGATGCGCTGATGATGTTACTGAATTCTTCATGCAGTTGGTGGCCGGGTTTGAAACGTCCATCGGCTTGCAGATTGTCTTTGAAAAACCGATTTTTTGCGCCTGGAATGTGTCCGCCGACCGGATCGATAGTCTCATTTTCACCACGAAACCGGTCAGGTGCGCGGGCATCTACCAGTGTGCGTTGAGGATTGGTGAGATTTTTCAAAACGTCATCGGCATCAACGCTCGCCACCAAGGTCGGTTTGGCGCAGATATTGCCTTCTGCGCTTGTCGGCGCTTCAGTGGAAAGTGTTTGACCAAGCGCCTCCCAGGCCGCTAATCCGCCATCCAGTACGGCAATCGATGCATGCCCGATAGAACGCAGCAACCACCACAGTCGGGCGGCGTACATGCCGCCGTGCGCATCATAAGCAACGACTTGGGTGTCGTCATTAATGCCTAAGTGGCGCAAAGTTGCAATAAGCGCGTCCTGCTCTGGCAGCGGATGGCGTCCCTTGAACCCGCCAGCGGCAGCTTGCTTCGTCCCTGATAAATCGTGATCGAGATGCGCAAAGCGCGCGCCCGGAATATGTCCGGCGTCGTACGCTGCGCGGCCGGCCTCGGGTGCGCTCAGATCGTGGCGGCAATCAATGATGACCCAATTCTCCAACTGTGCATTAGGTAAAAGATTGGCCGCTGAAATCAGCGTGGTGTAAGGATGTTTATTGGGCATAGCTATCTCCTATGGTTCTGGTGTAGTGCGGCAATTGTATTGTACCTTCTTGGGTTTTAATCCTGTATTCCGTGTTGCCATCTAAGGTCAACCAACGCCTAGACGTGATGCGCTTGACCGTCAGTCTGACCGCCGAGACGTAATTTGGAGTGGAATATTGCCATTGCTATATTTCTGGAGATGTAACGCTCGACCCGACGAAAGGGAGTTTTAACCTTAAAAGGATGTGGAAACGTATAGCGAAGGTAAGGGCGGATCGCCACGTTGTGGCTACCGATGTGACCGGTCGCGGGCATGGTGCGACGGGACGGCGGGAGAGATCGAGTTTGAATCAGAAAGCGGGCATATAAGCACGTTTTGCAACAGAAAAATGAGACGTCCACTGAACGCTTCATTTTATCGGGCGTCAAGTGGATGTCGATGTGCTGTCAGGCCGTCAGTGACCAGTGAGCCAGTGAGCCAGTGAGTTAGGGCTACGGAAATGCAGTTTCCGGTAGTGTGATTTGATTACGATACCACTCATGAAAATGCTGCATGCCATCCTCCATCGGCGATTGATACGGACCGACTTCACTCGTCCCGCGCGCCATCAGAATTGCCCTGCCGGCGTCCATGCGCAGCGCAATTTCATCATCTTCTACACAGGTTTCCATGTAGGCGGCGCGTTCGGCTTCTACCATCTCGCGCTCAAATAAGGCAACTTCTTCCGGGTAGTAAAACTCTACAACATTTGTGGTCTTTTGCGGACCGCTAGGCCATAACGTCGATACAACCAATACGTGGGGGTACCACTCCACCATAATGTTGGGATAAATTGTCAGCCAGATTGCACCGAATTTCGGTGGCTCGCCGTTGCCAAATTTGAGCACCTGCTCTTGCCATTTTTTATAAGCGGCCGATCCTGACTTGGCCAGGCCATAATTAACGCCAACCGTCTGGACGCTGTAATCCTTGCTGAACTCCCAGTTAAGATCGTCGCAGCTGACAAAGCTGCCTAATCCCGGGTGGAACGGTTCAACGTGATAATCCTCCAGATAAACCTCGATAAAGGTTTTCCAGTTGTAATTACACTCGTGGACTTCCACGTGATCAAATAAATACCCACTAAAATCAAGGTCTTCAGACACGCCAAGCTGATTGAGCTTCTCGCTGACGTTGTAGCCATTTTTTTCAAACAGCAGTCCGTTCCAGCTTTGCAATGGTGTTTGTGCCAGGTTCATGCACGGTGTTTCGCTAAAATGCGGCGCACCGATCAACTCACCCTGTAGATCATAAGTCCAGCGATGGAGCGGACAGACGATATTGCGCGCATTGCCGCGACCGTCCAGCATTTTGGCCTGACGGTGTCGACAGACGTTGGAAAGCAACGTGATCCCCTGAGGATTACGCACTAACATGCGGCCTTCGTTTTCTGACGCTAACGTGGCAAAATCACCAACATTTGGCACCGATAATTCATGGCCGACATAGCGAGGGCCATTTTGAAATAGCTGCTGAATTTCACGTTTTAACAGTGTTTCGTCAAAATAGACGTTGACTGGAAGTTGCGCCTCAGACCGCGCCAGCTTGGCAACAATAGCCAGATCGGACATTCCGCCCTCCAAATTAATCTGCACCAACCAAAAGAAAAAGATTCCTGAAATACCGGTTCAAAACCTGTGAACACAGAAATTTTTGACATAACCCACTATTATGTCATAGTTACTCATGCCGTTTTTTGTTTTCCCAAAGGATTAGAGATAAATCGTCAGAAATTCAACGGGTTACACACGTTTGCTCTAAAATAGTGTCCGACACAATTAAGTAATTGCCTATAATTTTGGCTTTATTCTCTGCTTACCCCCGCATCAGGCGTTACCATGCGTTACATGAGATTTTTAGCTGGTTATATTCATTAGAATATCCTGCGCGCGATAAAAACGTAATGCGCACCGAATAAGTATTTGATCATTGCGGTAAAAAACGCGGGATCATCGGGCAAACACACTTTTGAACAGGTTTTAATTATTATGGCAAAGAACGCACTTTCTGCCAATCATCCTGCCTCCTTTGAACAGGCGATGGCTGAATTAGAGCAGCTCGTCGCTCAAATGGAAGCCGGCGAATTACCGTTGGAAGCGTCGGTGGCGGCTTATAGGCGTGGCTCAGAACTGGTGAAGTTCTGCGCAGTACAACTCGACAAAGTCGACAGCCAGGTCAAGGTCCTTGAGGGTGATATGCTAAAGCCTTTTGCAGTGGTACAAGACCAAACTGACGGAAACGACGAATGACGGCAGATGACCAAACGCACAACGCAATCGAATTAACTGACGGGCAGGAAGGCGCAGCGTTGCACAATGATTTTTCTGACTGGATGCGGCACGTGCAGGCGATCACAGAAGCCGCACTAATCGCATTCTTGCCAGCGGCGACCGCGTCGCCAGTGCGCTTGCATCAGGCCATGCGTTACGCAGCGTTGGGTGGCGGCAAACGGATACGGCCTTTGTTAGCGTTTGCTGCCGGGGAATTATTCGACGCGCCCGATGCCATGGTCCAGCGAGCAGCAGTGGCAGTAGAACTAATTCATGCGTATTCGCTGGTGCATGACGATATGCCCTGCATGGATGACGATGCAATGCGCCGCGGTAAGCCCACTGTGCATGTGCAGTTTGATGACGCCACCGCTTTGCTAGTTGGCGATGCGCTGCAATCGCAGGCATTTACTGTGTTGGCTGCAATTGTAGAAAGCGTGGACCCGACACGTCAGATCGCGATGCTGCGCTTGTTGGCGGACGCAGCCGGTTCAGCAGGAATGTGCGGTGGTCAGGCAATCGATCTGGACAGCGTGGGCGTGCATTTATCCCTTGATGCACTGGAATTGATGCATCGCTTGAAAACTGGCGCTTTGTTGCGGGCCTCTGTCTTGCTAGGCGCGACTAGCGGCAAGACTTTATCGCGCCCGGAAACGCAGGCGCTGGAGGCCTATTGTACCGCGATAGGACTGGCGTTTCAGGTTGTGGATGACATCCTTGATGCAACTGCGGACTCGGCAACGTTAGGAAAAACAGCAGGCAAAGACGCGGCGAATAACAAACCAACTTACGTATCGATTCTGGGATTAACCGAATCGGAGAAGTTGGCCGACAAATTGCGCAACGATGCTCATGCAGCGGTCGCGCCGTTTGGCGATAAGGCGCGTCGCTTGCGTGAATTAGCAGATTTGATTGTGCAGCGGAAAGCTTAGGTCTCATGAATTTACTTAAAATTATTAACAGCCCGGCTGATTTACGCCTGCTCACGCGCGCGCAGCTCAGACCTCTGGCGGATGAACTACGCGAATTTGTTATCGATTCCGTGTCCCAGACCGGCGGCCATTTATCGTCGAACCTGGGCACAGTTGAGCTGACCATCGCGCTGCATTACGTTTTTAATACTCCTGAAGATCGCGTCGTCTGGGATGTTGGTCATCAAACTTACCCACATAAAATATTAACCGGTCGGCGCGACCAGATGAAAACCTTGCGACAGTTTGAGGGAATTTCCGGGTTTCCACGGCGCGATGAAAGTCAATACGATACCTTTGGCACGGCGCACTCATCGACATCAATCTCAGCTGCGCTAGGGATGGCCTTGGCCGCCAAAACAAAAGGTGAAAATCGTCATGCGGTCGCCGTGATCGGCGATGGTGCGATGACCGCCGGGATGGTGTTCGAAGCCATGAACAATGCGGGTGTGTATGACGATATCAACCTGCTGGTTATTTTAAATGACAACGATATGTCGATCTCGCCACCGGTTGGCGCGCTTAATCGTTATCTGGCGCGATTGATGTCCGGTCAGTTTTATGCTAAGGCCAAGAATGTCGGCAAATCAATGTTGCCCGGCCCTGTTCTACAATTAGCAAAGCGCTTTGAAGAGCACGCCAAAGGCATGATCGTGCCCGCGACTATGTTTGAGGAATTAGGTTTCAATTACATCGGTCCGATTGATGGGCATGATCTGGAGTCATTGATTCCTACGCTGCAAAACCTGAAGCACCTGAAAGGCCCGCAATTTTTGCACGTGGTCACCAAAAAAGGACAGGGTTATAAATTAGCAGAAGCAGATCCCGTGCTGTATCACGGCCCAGGAAAATTCAATCCAGCCGAAGGTATCAAACCAGCGACCTCAAGCAAGATGACGTACACCCAGGTATTTAGCGACTGGCTCTGCGACATGGCGGCGCAGGACGACAAACTCATTGGCATCACACCAGCGATGGCAGGCGGATCTGGATTAGTCGAGTTCGAGCAACGGTTTCCTGCGCGCTACTACGATGTGGGAATTGCCGAGCAACATGCCGTAACGTTTGCTGCCGGGCTGGCTTGCGAGGGCATGAAACCGGTCGTGGCGATTTACTCGACCTTCTTGCAGCGTGGCTATGATCAGTTAATCCATGATGTTGCATTGCAAAATCTGGACGTCACCTTTGCGCTTGATCGTGCCGGATTGGTCGGTGCAGATGGCGCGACCCACGCCGGTAATTACGACATCGCTTATTTGCGTTGCATTCCCAACATGGTGGTGATGGCCGCCTCGGACGAGAACGAATGCCGTCAGATGTTATCGACGGCCTACCACTATAAAGGCCCGGCTGCGGTACGTTATCCCCGTGGTAGCGGGGTGGGTGCGGTGATGGACAAAGCACTGGTAGGCTTACCGTTTGGCAAAGGGGAAATTCGTCGTCACGGTAAAGGTATTGCGATTTTGGCCTTTGGCACGATGGTGGCACCCAGTCTGGGCGCTGGAGAAGTGTTAAACGCGACCGTCGCCAATATGCGCTTTATCAAGCCGTTAGACGTTGCGCTGTTGCTGGAGCTGGCGAACTCGCACGATGCCATTGTGACCGTGGAAGAAGGCGCGATCATGGGTGGCGCGGGTAGCGCGGTAGCAGAGGCGCTGGCCGCAGCCGGATGCGTCAAGCCGTTGTTAAATTTGGGTTTGCCGGATCGCTTCATCGACCATGGTGATGCTACCCAGCTGCTGGCTATGTGTGGATTAAATGCGGACGGGATTGCTGCAAGTATTCGGCAGCGGTTCGGAAAAGAGGTTTTGCATTTGATGGTTGCGCAAAGTTAAATGGCGCTCAGTGGATCTTTTTACGCTGGCGCTTGTTAATTAAGGTTGTTTGCTTTTCGTTGATGCTGGTCTGGGGTGGTAGCCCGACCAGCGCCTGCGGAATTATTCCCGTCATCTCACGGTTTTAGTGGCAAGAGATATGCACCTCACGCATGCAACCGAATAAAAAAGCCTAGTTGTCCGCCACCTGTCCACTTTTCCACAAAACATCACTCCCCCCATCCACCCGATTCAAGACCCGCGACAAAACAAACAGCAAATCCGATAGTCGATTCACGTAATGCCGCACAGGAACATTCACTGTTTCGGTCTTGCCCAACGTAATAATACTTCGCTCGGCCCTGCGGCAAACCGTGCGGCAGACATGCGCCAACGCCGCAGTCCGCGCGCCGCCCGGCAAAATAAACTCTCGCAACGGTGGCAAGTCTGCATTGTATTTTTCAAGCAATGCATCCAGTCGCGCTATGTGAGATTCTTTGATCATGACATAGCCGGGAATGCACAATTCGCCACCCAAATCGAACAAGTCATGCTGAATCGTGAGCAAATCTTCGCGCAAAGGCGCAGGCAAAGTTTCGCACAGCAAAACGCCCACATGAGAGTTCAGTTCATCAACATCGCCGATGGCATGAATGCGCAAGTTGTCCTTATCGACGCGGCTGCCATCGCCGAGGCCCGTAGTGCCATTATCGCCTGTACGCGTGGCTATTTTTGAAAGTCGATTACCCATGATGACTGACTACCTGACTAAAGAAGGAAACAAACACTCTACACCACTAAGGAGCGCTCAAGAATTTCTTGTGATATAAGGCTGCCGTGTCCGGCGCTCTGCGGCGTTGTCCGCTGCTGGCAGTGCTCGCACTGCGTCGCAACGGTGCCTTGCAGCGCATCCGGACAGGTTAGCCATCTATTCACAATAAATTCTTGAACGCTAATTAGCAGATTAAGAGGACAAATTCCCGACAATTGCTCTCAAAGAGTAAAATCCTCACAAAATGGAGAATTAACATGAACCACATCGTTAGCCTGGCAGCATTAAAAAAACCGTTACCCGAAGCGCTGCTGGTCGCACTCGCCGCTTTATTTGGTGATCGATTTTCAACGACCCAGGCTATGCGTGAACATCACGGCAGCGACGAGTCGTCGTATGATCCGATGTTGCCGGATGCTGTGGTGTTTGCTGAGTCGACCGAGGACGTAGCGGCAACAGTTAAATTATGTAGTGAATATCAGATACCGTTAATTCCGTACGGTTGCGGGACCTCGCTAGAGGGCCACATATTGGCATTGCAAGGCGGGATATCGATTGATTTATCGCGCATGAACCGGATGCTGGCAGTCCATGCTGAAGATATGACGGCGACCGTACAAGCTGGTGTGACGCGTAAGCAAATTAATCATGAAATCAGGGACAGCGGGCTATTTTTTCCTATCGATCCGGGCGCAGATGCATCGCTGGGCGGCATGGCGGCGACGCGTGCGTCCGGTACCAATGCAGTGCGTTACGGCACCATGCGTGAAAACACTCTGGCACTGACCGTCGTCACCGCGGATGGCACTATCATCAAGACCGGCACACGTGCCAAAAAATCGTCCGCTGGTTACGACCTCACGCGCATCTTTGTGGGCAGCGAAGGTACTTTGGGCATTATTACCGAAGTCACCGTCCGCCTGTATCCACAGCCTGAAGCGGTGTCTGCGGCGGTGTGCTCATTTGAAACGATTGCCGACGCGGTAAATGCGGTGATTCAGATTATCCAGTTAGGCGTACCGATCGCACGTGTGGAGTTTCTCGACGAAAACAGCGTCAAAGCCATTAATGCCAACGCTAAATTAGGGTTGCCAGAGAAGCCGCTTTTATTGTTTGAATTTCACGGCAGTGAAAACGGTGTCAAGGAGCAGGCCGAAGTCGTGCAGGCCGTCGTCGCCGACCATCATGCGATTGGTTTCGAGTGGGCGACACAGCCCGAAGATCGCTCGCGCCTGTGGGCTGCCCGGCATAACGCTTTTTTCTCGCTATTGCAGTTGCGGCCCGGCGCGCGCGTTATTTCCACTGATTGCTGTGTGCCAATTTCTCGGCTGGCAGAATGCATGCTGTCAACCAAGGCAGATTGTGAGGCGCACGCTATGATTTATTCGATACTTGGTCACGTAGGAGATGGAAATTTCCACGTGCAGATGCTGGTCGATGCCGACAACCCAGAGGAAATCACCTGCGCTGAAGGCATTAATAGTCGTATGGTCGCGCTGGCGATTTCAATGGATGGCACATGTACCGGCGAGCATGGCGTAGGTTTGCATAAAATGGATTTTTTAATTGCCGAACATGGCGACGGAGCGATTGCATCCATGCGCGCGTTAAAGCATGCATTTGATCCCAAGAACATCCTCAATCCGGGCAAAATCATTCGTTGGTAGAATCGGTTGATCAAGATCACCGATGAAGCAATTTTCGGTCGGAAAGTGCGATCAAAATTTGCATAAAAGTTGTTCAGCGATTGATGAACCCACCATGTTAATGCCATATCTATACGCCGCAATATGCTAAATAAATCTTCCATCGCAACGCGATTGCCCCCGGTTCACGCGCTGTCCGCATTTGAGGCCGCAGCGCGCCATAATTCATTTGCTCTGGCTGCGGATGAACTCTGTATCACACCGTCGGCACTTTCACACCGGATTAGATTGCTGGAGGATTTTGTCGGTGAACGATTGTTCAGCCGTGAGGGACGAGCAGTCACCCTGTCGGAATTTGGTCGACGGTATTTGGACGTGGTGCGCAATGCCTTACGCACGCTGACCGATTTTCCGATGCCACATCGGGGATCGCAGGCGCAACCGCGGATCAAAATAACTGTACCGCCGACCTTCGCACGCTATTTATTAATTCCTCATCTCGGAGCCTTTCTTGCGGCCCATCCAGACATCGTTATTGAAATATTTCTCTCAGTTCCGCTCTACGATTTAAGCCTTTCGGAAAGCGATATCGAAGTACGTTTTGGCGCTGGCAGATATCCCAATACGACGACCGAAAAACTGTTCGAAGAGCCGGCCTTTGCTGTTGCCACGCCTGCTTATCTAGAGCAGATCGGCGGGATTGAGACGCCAGCCGATCTGCGCAAGGCAACGCTACTGCGCTCGGCGCTGGAGCCATGGCAGCCATGGTTTGAGGCCGCCGGCTTAGACTGGTCGGAGCCGTCGTCGGGTTTGCGAGCGGATGATTTAGGACTGCTGCTTGAACTTATACGCAATGGATACGGGGTCGGTTTGACGCGCAAACACTTTGCACAAGAAATGATTGCCAAAGGTGAGCTGGTACAGTTATTTGATGTCAGCCTGACCTCTCCACCACATGCCTACTACCTGGTTTACGAACAAAAGCCGTACGAACGTCCAGAGGTAACGATTTTTATTTCCTGGATAAAAAAAACTTTTAAGCAACTATAATCAAATTATTAATAAGTGCGCGCTCCGGCTTAGCGACCGGGACGCCAATCGCCCTCCTGAAAACAACAAGTCGATGCGTAAGCGCTGCCGCGCGACCTTGCATAAGCGTAAAAAATATTACCGCAGGCAATCGTGTTACCGGTAATTACGTAGATGGGCGTAGGCGTCGGAACACGTGAAAGAATTTCACGTGTACATGTAATATAAGTCCCGTCACCCAATAACAATTTCGCTATACTTCTTATTATAAAAAGGTGCTGTGAACGATTGCAAAAAGTGGTGGCTGTTATACCGTCATGACTTAAATAGCGATAACAATCAACGCCACCTTAAGGTGCCGCTTACATAATCCTTATTAAAACCTCCAATTCATCATCCGGCGGAATCCGGGTTCTGCATTCAGCCCTCATACACCGCACCAATTTCTTGAATTAGATCTACCGCACAGGAATCGCATGAACGCTCCTACTGAGACCTTACTCGCACCGTCCTTTACCGCCGAACGTCAACGCCAGGTGGCCGCTGCGTTGCGCGCCCTTATACCGGCGCACGCGGTACTGTTTAACGAAGAAGACACCCGGCCTTACGAATGTGATGGACTTGCCGCTTACCGGCAATTACCGATGGTCGTCGCGCTGCCAGAAAACGAGGCGCAGGTTGCCGCGATGCTCAAAACTTGCCGCGACCTGAAAGTGCCTATCGTGCCACGCGGTGCCGGAACCGGCTTGTCCGGCGGCGCAATGCCGATCGCCGACGGTGTTGTGGTATCGACCGCAAAACTTAATCGTATTATCAAAATGGACGCGTACTCGCGCACCGCCATCGTCCAACCCGGCGTTCGCAATCTGGCGATCTCGGATGCTGCCGCTGTGCACGGTCTATATTACGCGCCCGATCCATCGTCGCAAATCGCCTGCACCATAGGCGGGAACGTAGCCGAGAATTCAGGCGGCGTCCACTGTCTGAAATATGGCCTCACTGTGCACAACGTCATGCGCGTGCGGATGGTCACCATCGACGGCGAGATCGTCGAACTTGGCGGCGCTGCGCTGGACGCACCGGGACTGGATTTGCTGTCGGTTTTTATCGGCTCGGAAGGCATGCTCGGCATCGTCACCGAAGTGACCGTCAAACTGATTCCCAAACCACAATTGGCCAGAGTCATTATGGCGTCATTTGACGACGTCGTAAAAAGCGGCAACGCCGTTGCTAACGTGATTGCCGCTGGCATCATTCCGGCCGGTTTGGAGATGATGGATAAAACCAGCTCGCGCATGGTAGAACCATTTGTAAAAGCGGGATATGACATCGACGCAGCAGCGATTTTATTATGCGAGTCGGATGGCACAGCCGAAGAAGTAGAAGAGGAAATTGGCCGCATGAGCGCAGTGTTCGAAGCCAGCGGCGCAACCCGTATCGAGGTGTCGCGAACAGAAGCTGAGCGTTTGCGCTTTTGGTCAGGTCGCAAGAATGCGTTCCCGGCAGCGGGTCGTATTTCGCCGGATTATTATTGTATGGACGGGACGATCCCACGCAAGAATCTTGCTCAGGTATTGCTGCGGATTGAAGAGATGGAAGGCAAGCACGGCCTGCGCTGCGCGAATGTGTTCCACGCTGGTGATGGTAATTTGCATCCGCTGATTTTATTTGATGCAAACGTACCGGGCGAATTTCATCGTGCAGAAGCATTCGGTGCCGAGATACTGGAACTATGCGTAGAAGTAGGCGGTACCATCACTGGTGAGCACGGGGTGGGGATCGAAAAAATTAATTCAATGTGCGTGCAATTTTCACCGCTAGAACGCGAAGCCTTTTTTGGCGTGAAGCGGGCGTTTGATACCGCCTTTTTATTAAATCCTGATAAAGCGATTCCGACCTTGCAGCGCTGTGCCGAATACGGAAAAATGCACGTACAGCGCGGGCAGTTAAAATTTCCCGATTTGCCGCGATTTTAGAACATTCGTAAATCGGTGCAATATATAAAATATGTGAAGCACAGAATAGTGAAGAACAGGTCTGCAGGCAGACCAGAAACGAGACGATGGACAATCAAATATTCAAGGATCAGATTCTCTCTGCAAGCGAACTGAAAAGTGCGGTACAGATCCGTGGTGGTGGCACTAAAGACTGGTACGGCCAGACGCCGCGGGGCGAGGTGCTCGATACCCGTTCGCACACTGGCATTATCGAGTACGAACCTACCGAGTTGGTGATTACCGCACGTTGCGGCACGCCCTTGGCCGAGATTGAGGCAGCGCTCGCTGAACGGCATCAGTCGCTGGCGTTCGAGCCGCCGCGTTTTGGCGCGGGCGCGACCTTGGGCGGACTCGTTGCCAGCGGTTTATCAGGCCCTTCGCGTCAGGCGGTGGGTGCGTTACGCGACTATGTGCTCGGCGTAGTATTGATGGACGGTCGCGGCGACGTGTTGCACTTTGGTGGTCAGGTAATGAAAAACGTTGCCGGCTACGACGTCTCGCGTTTGCTGGCTGGATCGCTCGGTACCCTGGGTTTAATACTTCAGGCATCCATCAAAGTGTTGCCGCTACCAATTGCGATTAATAGCCGACGTTTTGAAGTCTCTGAAACGGAAGCCTTACGCTGGTTAAATGAATGGGGCGGTCAACCTTTGCCAATCTCGGCCAGTTGCTGGTGTGATGGCGTGTTGACAGTGCGGTTGTCGGGGGCGCAAGCAGCGGTAACAGCGGCGCAGAACAAGATGGGTGGAGACGCGGTCTCCGACGGCGATGTTTTTTGGCATAGCGTCCGTGAACAGACGCAGCCATTTTTTGATACGACTTCTCCCATCTGGCGTTTATCTGTGCCTTCGGTGACGCCGCCGCTAGCGCTCGCAGGGGCGACGTTGATTGAATGGGGTGGTGCGCAACGCTGGCTGGTCGTTGATCCGGCAAGTGCCATTGATGCGCGTGAAATTCGTGCTGCAGTCAGTGCGGTTGGCGGCCATGCAACCCTTTATCACGGTGGTGATAAAAGCGTAGGCGTGTTTCAGCCATTAGCGCCAGCCGTTGCCAAAATTCACCATAATCTAAAAGCTACTTTTGATCCGGCTGGTGTTTTTAATCCTGGACGTATGTATCCCGACATGTAACCCCATTGATATAGCGTGCCGACGCGTGCTCTATAGCGCGCGTATCGGGAAGACGATTTTTTCCATGTAAGGCACAAGGTCAGCACTATCGTCAGCAGAAAAGAAGGGCATCTGATTGTCGTTTAGGGCACCGGCAAGCCCTCACGGCAAGCCAACTACTGAACCACAGGATTCTATGCAAACCAATTTAGCACCATTTATTAAAGATACCCGCGAAGGCCAGGAGGCCGAGGCGATTTTACGCGCTTGCGTGCATTGCGGATTCTGTACCGCAACTTGTCCCACGTACCAGCTTTTGGGCGACGAGCTGGATGGGCCGCGCGGACGGATTTATTTGATCAAACAGGTATTGGAGGGGCAACCCGCCACTGCCAAAACGCAACTGCACCTGGATCGCTGCCTGACTTGTCGCAATTGTGAGACCACCTGTCCGTCCGGTGTAGAGTATGGCCGACTGCTCGATATCGGTCGTAAGGTCGTGGATGATCAGGTTCCAAGATCGTTAGAACAACGCATCACGCGCAATGCACTGAAGCAGTTATTGCCACGCAAATGGCTGTTCACGCCTGCGTTTAAAACGGGTCAGGCGCTACGCTCCTGGATGCCGCAAAAGCTAAAAGAAAAGCTACCTGCAAAGCAAGTCGCAGGCACGTGGCCGCAGCGTCAGCACGCACGCAAAATGTTATTGCTGGATGGCTGCGTACAGCCGGCGATGGCGCCCAACATCAACAGCGCCACCGCCCGCGTGCTGGATGCACTTGAGGTACAGTTGTTGATCGCACCCAAGGCCGGTTGCTGCGGGGCGATTCGCTATCACCTCAATGACCACGATGGTGGCCTCGACGATATGCGCCGTAATATCGACGCGTGGTGGCCTTATGTTGACGGCAGCAACGGGCAAAAGATCGAGGCAATTGTGATGACTGCATCCGGTTGCGGCAGCACCGTAAAAGAATACGGTCACTTGCTGGCCGCGGATAATGCCTATGCCGAAAAAGCGCAGAAGATCTCCGCGTTAACACGCGATTTGAGCGAAATTTTGCCAGAACTGGAAGCGCCGTTATTAGCCAAATTAAAAGGCAAAATTAACCAGCGCGTGGCGTTTCATCCGCCGTGTACTTTGCAGCACGGTCAACAAATTCGCGGCAAGGTCGAGGGCCTGTTACGTGGCGCAGGCGTTGACGTGCAATTGTGCGCGGATAGTCATTTATGCTGCGGTTCAGCGGGGACTTATTCTGTATTGCAACCGGAATTGTCGCATCAGTTGCGGGATAATAAATTGCGCAATTTAGCAGCTACCCAACCTGACATGATCGTGTCGGCAAACATCGGATGCCTGACGCACTTGCAGTCGGGTACGCAGACGCCGGTCAAGCACTGGATTGAATTGCTGGATAGCGCATTGCAGCAGCCATCCGTAAAGTAAGTTGACGTGCTTTGTTGTACTGTGGTCGCCATGGTAGGATTTGGCGATCACAGGATGTTTTCTTTCACGCTGTTTTCTCTCCTCCTCAAATCTTCTTCTCCATCTGCCCTGCCAAAATCGCACGTCCGTAAATATACGCCTATCGCAAGAATAATAATACATTGCAAAGTCTTTCGCCTGCTTTTGTACGCTCGCATAAGTCAAACACCTAACTTGCGCTCCAAACGCGTCTAAACAAGACCAAATGAGGAGATACTTCGCTGCACTTTACGAAGATCAACTTATCAGGAACGCCATTGGCTAAACGCTATTACATTCTTATCGGCGACCTCACGACCGCAAAAGGGTTCGTAACAGAGGGCCTTTCCACCAACCGCTGTCAAGGTCGGCATCGCGCTTATGAGGGCGACAAAATTGATTGCCGCAGTTGCAAATCTACCGGGATTATTCGCTGTTCCGGCACCCGCATTTCGAACACCGGTTCCCACGGCAAAGAAGCCGCGCTTGATGGCGATTTGTGTATTTGCAAATGCGATCCACCACCACGCTTGATCGCCTCGCAATCCACTTTTTATACAGAGGGTTACGCTGCACTATCGGGATTAAATTTTGGTAACGCGGAAAAAAATGATGCTCTCGGTAATGCCGGTAGCGATTACGACCAACATTTTGTGATGGTCGATAGCGTGAGTCTGCATGCGGTGGAACACGTTGTCTACGGACTCAAATCTGCATCGGAAGAACATCACGGCGGCGTTGATGCTGAGGGTAAAACGGTAGAAAGTTATTCTTCTACATCGGACAAAATCGATTTGTTATACGCAGTACAAACCAGACTGGGAGTGGATCGAAAATGAGCGTACCGATTGCCACAGCAATGACAACTCCATGCAGTGATCGCAAGGGTGTGAAGTGTTTTATCGAGATATTGCAGCTTAGGGATCTTCCCGACATCATGGAAAAAATGGGATGGGATATCGCCGCCGAAATTATGAATCACTGGTTTTCGTTGGATACCGGTTGGGCGATGCCGCAAGAAGTAAAAGAAGGTAAGGTCGATCCGATCAGTCTTGATCAGACGCAATACGACGATCAGATTATCAAGATGGCGTGGCTACTGAAATTTCCCCGTGCAGCGGAGGCGTTTGATTACGTGTATAAAAACTGGGCGACGGAGAATGGAAAGGTTGAACTGAAAAAACGCTTAATTAAATCTGGTTGGAAACCGAAGAAGTTAATACCTTTCAAGTTAGGCAAGCGCTCAATGTCCGCGCGTGAACTGGAGTGTGTGCCAGGTCAATTATCAAGGATTTGGTTCAAAAACGGATGTTCTGGACGAACTGTATGGCGCTGTTGGTAAAGGCATTTTTAAGCTGGCTGTCGTCGGTGAAACTCGGGTGAATTACCTATTCCGACAGGATGAATTTATCGTTCAGCATATCGGCATTTATTTACGCGACACCTATGATTTCAATAGTGATTCAACATTTGAACAAATGTTTCCCTTGGGAGTGTGGAGTAAAAGCCGGTTATTGTCCAAGGCGGAGATGACCGTCTATATGTTAATGTACAACGCGCGCGAGAACAGTAAAATCGCCGAGATGTTTCCAAGCCTTGTGCCTGTCTTTAACGATGATTTTCGGCGGTATCAGAAGCGGCATCAAGCAGGTGGCGATTTCGTCGTGTATTCGGATGTGATGTGGTTAAAGGTTCCTGCAGGAATGAAGACCCCGATGCCATGGTAAAAGTCAAAAAAAGATGGCTACTTTTCATAACTATTTTACCGTTGATGATGTATCTGATTTATTCCAAATGGCACGAGGGAACACCTTATGGAAAAAAAATATATAGCCCGAATAATGAGTTTTACTATCAACGGTATAGAGTTTTCACTCCAGAGGAATGGGTTCCGTTTGCCCTCCCGGGAAGCGCTGGATTTTCCGACAAAGACGGCTACGTCAGGGCATACTCGGCTGACGGAAAACTTATTGGCGAGGTTTTCGCAGATGGGGTACCTAGGGCGGTCGTATTCTGGACTGATGACGTTCTTGCAGTTATGGACGGTTCACGTAACAATTACGGCGATGGAAGAATCCAACTTCCATCTACTGCGGAACTGCCATGGTAAAAGTCAAAAAAAGATGGTTGCTTTTTATAATAATTTTACCGTTGATGGCCTATCTTCTTTATTTTAAATGGCACGAGGGAACACCTTACGGAGAAAAAGAATATAGCCAAAATAGAAAATTTTACTATCAAATACATAAAGTCTTCAGCATTGATGAATGGATCCCATATGTAGGTGTCCCTGGAAATACTTTCAACTACGATAAACACGGATACGTCCTGGCGTACACAGCGGAGGGTAAATTCATTGGTGAAACTTACGCAAAAGGAATACCTATTGCTACCATATTTTGGACAGACGATGAACTTGTTGTCATGGCTGGCGTTAGCGATACGAACGATGACAATATTAAGCTTCCGAAAAGTTCACGGAAACCATGGTGAAGCTTAAAAAAAGATGGTGGCTTTTCACAATCATTTTAACGTTAATGGTCTATCTTCTTTATTTCAAATGGCTCTAGGGAACACCTTACGGAGAAAAAGAATACAGTTCAAATAAAAAATTTTACTATCAAATAAACAAAGTTTTCAGTGTTGAGAAATGGGTTTCATTTAACGGTGTCCCCGGACGCGGACCTTACGGAGGACGTGAATTTAGCCTGAATGGCCCTTCAGAGCAAAAACATACCATTTAACCAACAAATATTGCTATCGTACAACAATCACCAATTAAAAGATTTGTCTTTGAATGTTCGAATTCGAACATTATAATTTCGAATATAGATAATTATTGCTTTCGGCACATAGATATTTCAATTGTCTTTAAGTCAATGCAGAACGCATGGTGCCGAAATCAATAACCGACTTAAGAGGTTAATTGTGAGTGCAAGTGAAATTGTTGATTTGTTGGTGGTCGGTGGCGGGATTAATGGGGCGGGCATCGCCCGGGATGCGATCGGGCGCGGTTTGAGCGTGTTGCTATGCGAACAGGATGATCTGGCCGCACATACTTCCTCTGCCAGCACCAAGCTTATCCACGGCGGTCTGCGCTATCTGGAGCATTACGAGTTCAGTCTGGTGCGCAAGGCGTTGCAGGAGCGCGAAGTATTACTGCGTCTGGCACCGCACATCATTTCGCCTTTGCGCTTTGTGATGCCGCATGTGTCCAGCTTACGGCCTGCGTGGATGATACGCGCGGGTCTATTTTTATATGATCATTTGAGCAAGCGGAAAGTATTGCCGGGATCGCGTGGTATCGATTTTCGGTCGCATGTCTCTGGTGCGCCATTGAAAAAGTCGTTCAAAAAAGGTTTTGTGTACTCCGACGCAGCCGTTCAGGATGCACGTCTGGTGGTGCTCAATGCGATGGATGCCCGCGAACGCGGTGCGACGGTGATGACCAAAACGCGGTTGATTGCAGCCAGGCAAGGAACGCTCTATTGGGACGCGACGTTGCAGTCGACGATCACTGGCGAAAACACGCATGTTAAGGCGCGTTGTGTCGTCAACGCGGCCGGTCCTTGGGTAGCAAGTTTGCTCAGCGGCGCATTGAACACGGCGGCGCGGCATCATATCCGTCTGGTCAAGGGCAGCCATATTGTGACTAAGCGCCTGTTCGATCACGATCACGCCTATATTTTTCAGAATCCTGACAAGCGGATTGTCTTTGCGATTCCTTACGAGAATGACTTTACTGCAATCGGCACTACTGACGTTGAGTACAGTGGCGACCCTGCCAAGGTCGATATTTCGGAAGAAGAAACCGCCTATTTGTGCGAGTCTGTTAATCGTTATTTCAATATTCCGGTGTCGCCATCGCAAGTTGTGTGGTCATGGTCCGGCGTGCGTCCGTTGCTGGAAGAAGAGGTCGCCAATCCATCGGCGGTGACGCGTGACTATCGCCTGGAACTGACGACAGAGCCCGAGATGGCCCCGGTATTGTCCGTATTCGGTGGCAAAATTACCACTTACCGTCGTTTGGCGGAGGAGGCCATGGAGAAGCTGCAACCATTGTTTAGCTATATGAAAGCGCAAGCATGGACGGCCGACGCGCCATTGCCGGGCGGCGATATCGAAAATGCAGATTTTCCGCGCTTTCTCAAACAGTTTCAGCAGCGTTACGCCTGGTTGCCCGCAGCCACCGCCAAGCGTTACGCGCATGCCTACGGTAGCCGCGTTAGCGCATTGCTGGACGGCGTGAATACTATCGTTGGTCTCGGCGAGCTTTTTGGTGCTGATTTATACGAGATTGAGGTGCGATATATGATGGATAAGGAGTGGGCACTCACTGCGGAAGACATTATCTGGCGCCGCTCAAAGCTGGGATTACGACTCGACGGGGATGCCATCACACGACTAACGGCATGGCTGGAAGAGCGGAGTGCCGAGTCAAATATTCAGATGGGTGTAAATGCCTAAATCGGTCTGAATGGGCTGATTGGACTCAATTTAAGTCAAAGCATTGAGGGAGCGAACGCAATCGCTAAAACGTTAATAAGACGCAGCATCTTAGTTAATTTAATAGACTTATACAAAACCATCCCACCATCAGGCTTGCTAACCCTGCCGACGCCCACAGTGTCCCAGTGCAGCTAGGAAAGCCAGACGCCGCTGGGGCGATTTTGCGTAAGTCCTAAAGAATCATAAAAATAGTGGCGCACGCACGCGCCTCCAACCTTGGAGTAGACAAGTTGAAAGACAAATACATTTTGGCCCTCGATCAGGGCACGACCAGCTCCCGCGCGATTTTATTTGATCGGCAGGGCAACATCGTCTATTCGGCCCAAAAAGAATTTCGTCAAATCTATCCTCAGCCGGGCTGGGTCGAACACGATCCGCAAGAAATCTGGTCATCGCAGGTCAGCGTCGCCGCAGAAGCCGCGGCCAGTGTCGGTCTGCATAACAACGCTATCGCTGCTATCGGTATCACTAACCAGCGCGAAACCACTATCGTATGGGATCGGCGCACCGGCAAGGCGATTTATAACGCTATAGTCTGGCAGGATCGACGCACCGCATCGTTTTGCGATGCACTTAAAGGGCGCGGCCTCGCAGAAAAAATCCGTGAAAAGACGGGATTATTGGTCGATCCGTATTTCTCAGGGAGCAAAATACGCTGGATTCTCGATAACGTCGACGGGGCGCAGCAACTGGCCGACCAAGGCAATCTGGCGTTCGGTACCGTTGATACTTGGCTAGTGTGGAATATGACGTCCGGCAAGTTGCATATCACGGACGTTTCCAACGCGTCGCGGACCATGTTGTTTAACATCCATACGCTGGACTGGGATGACGAATTATTAGATATCATCGGCGTGCCACGTAGTATGTTGCCAACGGTAAAATCATCCAGTGAGGTGTATGGCAATACCGAAAAGATAGCATTTGGCGCCGTAATTCCCATCGCTGGTATCGCGGGTGATCAACATTCTGCATTGTTTGGGCAGATGTGCACCGCGCCGGGAATGGTCAAGAATACTTACGGGACCGGTTGTTTTATGATGATGAATACCGGCACCAAGCCGATAATTTCCAAAAATAATTTGCTGACCACCGTGGCCTGGAAGATCGGCGATGAGGTGCATTATGCATTGGAAGGCAGCATCTTCATTGGCGGAGCGGTGGTGCAGTGGTTGCGTGATGGCTTGGGGCTGATTCAAACCTCCGCAGAGGTCGAAAACCTGGCCGGTAGCGTCAAGGATACCGATGGCGTTTATCTGGTCCCTGCCTTTGCTGGTCTGGGCGCGCCGCATTGGAACCCGCATGCACGCGGCACCATATTCGGTATCACGCGCGGCACGACGTCGGCCCATTATGCGCGGGCGGCACTCGACAGTATCGCCTATCAGACTATGGACGTATTGCAGGCAATGGAAGCGGATTCAGGAATCGTTATTTCGGAATTGCGGGTAGATGGGGGTGCCACGGCCAATAATCTGCTAATGCAATTTCAGTCCGATATTCTGGGCGTCGATGTCGTTCGACCAAAAGTTACCGAAACCACGGCCCTTGGTGCCGCCTATCTCGCGGGGCTTGCCGTTGGATATTGGAGCAGCACGGATGATGTGCGCGGACAATGGCAGTTAGACCGGCGCTTTCACTCTGAAATGCCTGCCGCTGAGGTCAAGGCCAATATCAAAGGCTGGCGGCGCGCGATTGTCGCGGCGGTTTCCTGGGCTAACGACGACGCCTAGTTGCGTAAAGGCGTCGTAGGCAAGTATGTGCGGGTACGGTATGTTCCAAGCTTACCGCGACAGAATGGTACCTGAATTCTAGTAGCGCTATAGCTTGAACTACAGCTAGAACTATAACTAGAACTAAAGATTATTCACGGCCTCATTGTTGCTTTGCCACAGCCGTTGAGGGCTACGTGGGCCTCATTTCCGTATCTGTTCTCGAAAGTTTGCATATGACTCCCTTGTTGGCAGAATTTGTGGGGACAACTCTGGTTGTCTTGTTGGGAAATGGTGTAGTCGCTAATGTGATATTGAGTAAAACCAAAGGCAATGGCAGCGGCTTGATCGTGATTGCGGTGGGCTGGGCCATGGCAGTATTTGTGGGTGTTTTTACTGTGGCGTCCTCTAGCGGTGCGCATCTCAATCCCGCTGTCACGGTGGCATTGGCAGTGGCGGGCAAATTTGCATGGTCGAGTGTTCCCGGTTACATCGCGGCCCAGATGCTGGGTGGAATGATGGGGGCTCTTTTAGTCTGGCTGGTGTATCGCAACCACTTCGAGCAAACCTCTGATAGCGATACCAAACTGGCGGTGTTTTGCACCGGCCCGGCGATACGCAGTATAGGCGCAAATCTTATTTCCGAGATCGTTGGTACGTTTGTGCTGGTGTTTGGCGTATTAAGCATTGCATCGCCTAAATTTGGATTAGGTGCATTGGATGCGTTGCCAGTTGCGTTGTTAGTGATGAGTATCGGTGTGTCGCTGGGCGGCACAACCGGTTACGCTATTAATCCTGCGCGTGACCTGGGGCCGCGTCTGATGCATGCGTTATTGCCAATTCCAGGTAAACGCGATAGCGATTGGGGTTACGCTTTTGTTCCTATACTGGGTTCTCTTACAGGTGGTGTATTGGCGGCGTTGCTGTATGATTTAAGTTGCGCCTAGACTTCCTTCGGAACCTACTGCGCGGCACGAATACTTCCGCAACATTAATCCTGCGGTGCTCGTAATCCTTCTGGTCTAAAGACCATTCCGGTTGCTGTGGTTTGTGTTCCTCGTGCGCCTTGCCTATGCGACGTTCGCTACGGTTCCGAAAAAAGTCTGATTGAGACAACCGTCATCAAGTTCTCTCCGCAGTATTTTGGCGCAGCCTGTGGGTTGCGCCTTTTTTATTCTGCGAGCAATTTTTCGATGTCGCCGGATAATGATTCTGGCTTGGTTTGTGGCGCGTAGCGGTCAAAAACGGTGCCGTCTTTATTGATCAGGAACTTGGTGAAATTCCATTTGATTCCTTCGCTGCCTAGTAAGCCCGGCGCGGCGGTTTTTAGATATTGAAATAGCGGTGCGGCCTTATTGCCGTTGACATCAATCTTGGCGAAGAGAGGAAAATTAACGCCGTAGTTTTTCTCGCAAAATGCACCGATTTCTTCTGCGCTGCCGGGTTCTTGCGACCCGAACTGATTGCAGGGGAAGCCCAATATTTCAAAGCCTCGGCTGCGATATTTGCCGTAGATTTCTTCCAGCCCTTTGTATTGTGGCGTGAAGCCGCATTTACTCGCGGTATTGACGATCAGCACCACTTTGCCGCGATAGTCGGACAGCATCGCTGGTGTGCCGTCCAGTCGCTCAACGGCAAAGTCATAGATGGTGGCGGCTCTAGTGCCGCTTGTTGGGTCTGTTTGATTAGTCATACCAATCCTAAATGTTCTGTACCCGTCGATAAATCGCGCGTATGCGCTGCTTTGCCATGCAACTTGACCGCCAGACGAAGGTCGTTGACTGAGTCCGCATTGCGTAACGCATCTTCATAAGTGATTTTGTCGGCCTCGAATAAATCGAACAAAGCCTGATCGAACGTCTGCATGCCGAGTTCGCGTGATTTTTTCATGGTCTCTTTGATTTCATGGACGTCGCCCTTGAAAATCAAATCCGATATCAGCGGTGAATTGAGCAAAATTTCTACCGCTGTGCAGCGCCCTTTGGTGGCTTTTAGTGGTATCAGGCGTTGCGATACGACGCCGCGCAAATTCAAAGAAAGATCCATTAGCAATTGCGCACGCCGCTCTTCGGGGAAAAAATTAATGATCCGGTCCAGCGCCTGATTGGCACTATTTGCATGTAGCGTCGCAAGACATAAATGACCGGTTTCAGCGAAGGCAATTGCGTGCTCCATGGTCTCACGGTCGCGGATTTCTCCGATCAAAATAACATCGGGTGCCTGGCGCAATGTGTTCTTGAGCGCGACCTCCCAGCTTTCGGTGTCGACACCGATTTCGCGCTGCGTAATGACGCAGTTTTTATGCGGGTGCACGTATTCAATCGGATCTTCAATAGTGATGATGTGTCCATGACTATTTTCGTTGCGATAGCCGATCATTGCCGCTAACGTCGTCGATTTGCCGGAGCCGGTGGCACCGACCATGATGACCAGTCCGCGTTTGGTCATCGCTACTTCTTTTAGCGTTTCGGGCAAACCGAGATCGTCGAATTTAGGGATTTCTGTGTTGATGGCGCGCAGCACCATGCCAACGCGGCCTTGTTGCATAAACGCCGAAACCCTGAAGCGACCGATCCCGCCCGGTGTGATTGCAAAGTTACATTCTTTGCTGGCCTCAAATTCGGCCGCTTGCTTATCGTTCATGATCGCGCGCGCCATATCAATCGTATGCGCGGGTGTCAGCGGTTGATTAGAAACTGGCGTCATCTTACCGTCGAGCTTGAATGCCGGAGGAAATTCTGCGGTGATGAACAGATCAGAGCCACGCTTACTGACCATCAAGCGTAGCAAGTCCTGCATGAATTTAGTGGCCTGATCGCGTTCCATTGTGTTCCCTGCCTAACAATAAGTCGGTAAATAGTATAAGAGTTAGTGGGTTATGACTAGCCCGGGAAATTGTCCGGCGATTTAGCCGCTGAACGCGCGGTGGCAACAGAGATAATATTGCGCTTCACCAGATCAGTGAGATTGCTATCCAGGGTTTGCATGCCGACATTGCTGCTAGTCTGGATGGTTGAATACATCTGCGCGATTTTGCTGTCACGAATCAAGCTGCGGATAGCCGGCGTTCCCAGCATAATTTCATGCGCAGCTACACGGCTGGCGCCGTCTTTGGTCTTGAGTAAGGTTTGCGAAATAACCGCTTGGAGCGACTCGGATAACATTGATCGTACCATCTCTTTTTCTTCACCGGGAAATACGTCGACGATCCGGTCAATCGTTTTTGCAGCGGAGGAGGTATGCAGCGTGCCGAACACCAGATGGCCGGTTTCCGCCGCTGTCAGCGCCAGTCGGATAGTTTCCAGATCGCGCAGTTCGCCGACCAGAATGACATCGGGATCTTCCCGCAGTGCCGAGCGAAGCGCGTTATCAAAAGAGTGCGTGTGCGGTCCGACTTCTCGTTGATTGATCAGGCATTTATTGGACTGATGGACAAACTCAATCGGATCTTCAATCGTCAGAATATGCGCGTACTCGTTTTCATTGACGTGATTAACCATCGCCGCCAGCGTTGTGGATTTGCCCGATCCGGTCGGGCCGGTAACCAACACCAGGCCACGTGGTCTCAGTGCAAGCTCGGTGAAAATACGCGGCGTATTAAGTTGTTCTAAAGACAGGATTTTGGACGGGATGGTCCGCATGACTGCCGCCGCACCGCGATCCTGATTAAATGCGTTGACCCGAAAGCGCGCCAGACCCGGAATCTCAAAGGAGAAATCACACTCCAGGTTTTCTTCATACACTTTGCGCTGACCGTCGTTCATAATGTCGTAAATCATGCTGTGCACGCCCTTATGATCTAGTGGCGGCAAATTTATGCGTCGAACATCGCCATTTACCCGGATCATCGGTGGCAGACCGGCGGATAAATGCAGATCGGAAGCCTTATTCTTGACCGAAAAAGCCAGAAGTTCGGTAATGTCCATTTATAATCCCTGAGCTGTTTTTTATTTATATGAATGACGGAAAGTCCGTCGCGCCGTATGCGATGAGGCGGCGCCTCGCATGTAACCGTTTGCCGTACGACAAGTTCAACCAAATCAATTATGTCCTCAATATCTCAGAAGTTGCAAGCTATGCACGAAACTATCCGCCGCGTGACTAGCGGAGCGTCGCGTCCTATTGACAGTGTGGCGTTATTAGCTGTTTCAAAAACTTTTGGTGCCGAAGCGGTGCTTGAAGCGATTACAGCAGGGCAATCTGCGTTTGGAGAGAATTATTTGCAAGAGGCATTGGAAAAGATGCGTGCGGTTGATGCTGGCCTTGACGCTGGCCTTGACGCCGGAGTTGGTGGGATTAATAGAGCGGCGCATATCGAATGGCATTTTATCGGACCGATTCAAAGTAACAAGACGCGCCCGATTGCCGAGCATTTTGATTGGGTTCACACGATAGAGCGTGAAAAAATTGCACAGCGTTTGTCCGACCAGCGCCCGCCGAATTTGCCTCCGCTAAATGTGTGCTTGCAGGTGAATATCAGCGGTGAGGCCACCAAAAGCGGTGTGTCTCCCGAGAATGCGCTGGCCGTCGCGCATGCCATCGCGGCGATGCCGCGCTTAACCTTAAGAGGTTTAATGGCAATCCCCGAGCCGACAGCCGATAGCGTTTTACAGCGTGCCGCGTTCCGGCAGGTGAAAGCGCTATTCGTCCAGTTGCAAGAGAGCGGCTTGTCGCTTGATACTTTATCGATGGGGATGTCTGCTGATCTGGAGGCGGCAATTGCAGAAGGCGCGACGATTGTGCGCATCGGGAGCGCCATTTTTGGACAGCGGGATTATTCCTGAGTTATCTGAATGCAAACTATTGCAAGGGCTGAGTATTGATATCGACGTTGTAATCAACCTTCGTGAAAATCCGTAATTTTTATAAAACGATCAGGACAAAACGACATGAATCAGAATCTTAAAATAAGTTTTATCGGCGGTGGCAATATGGCGAGTGCCTTAATTGGTGGGCTGGCAGGCACAGTCACCGATGGCGGCAACATTCACGTGGTGGATGTAAACCCTGACGCGCTACAGCATTTGGCGCAGCAGTTTGGCGTCACCAGCTCAGCGACAATCGATGCAGCGATCAGCGCGAGCGACGTGGTCGTGTTGGCCGTAAAGCCACAACAGATGAAGCAAGTAGTGGATAAGTTATTGCCTTACATCCACGGTCAGTTGGTATTGTCGATCGCGGCCGGCATTCAGGCGATCGATTTATCCCGTTGGCTAAATGGACACGACGCTATCGTCCGTTGCATGCCAAACACGCCGGCACTGATCGGTAAAGGCATCACGGGTATGGTCGCCACGAGGGGTGTCTCGGAAGAGCAACGCGCAATGGCCGATTTGATACTGTGCGCGGTCGGCTCGACTATCTGGCTCGACGACGAAGCGCTGATTGATGCCGTTACCGCAATTTCCGGCAGTGGTCCAGCGTACGTGTTTTATTTCATAGAGGCGATGCAACAGGCAGCACAGGAGTTGGGCTTGACAGCGCAACAGGGTAATGCGCTGGCGATCGCCACTTTCGTGGGCGCGTCGCATCTGGCAGCAGAATCCGCCGATCCCATCTCAGTGCTGCGCGAGCGCGTAACCTCTAAAGGGGGCACCACTTATGCGGCATTGAATAGTTTGGAAGAAAGCGGAGTGAAAGCGTCAATTATCGCGGCAGCTAAAGCGGCTGCGGTGCGCGGCAAAGAACTAGGTGCTGAATTCGGGCGTGATTGAATTCGTACGGTGGAGCCGAGGAGAGTGCGGTACTTTTTGCTGTAGCCTTACATTGATACTATTTCAGCGCAAAGCTTATTTGCATAAAAAGGCGCGGTCTTCATCCGGGAAATTACGAATAAAGCTCCCCATGCCGGGGAGCGTATAAAAGGCGGTATTTATTTACTACGGCCAATGATAACGCCTGCCAACAAACCAATAGCTGCAGCGACCCCGACTGCTGTCCAAGGATTGCCGCCGACATATTCGTCCGTAACGTGCGCCGCATGTTTACTCTTTTCTACGGCTTTTTTGGTGACCTTCGGCAGTTCTGATTTTGCCGTCTGGAGGGCTGCTTTCAGTTTTTCGCGTGCGGCCTTAAAGCGATCGTCAGCTTCTTCGCCTGTTGCGTCAACGAGATCTTGCGCATCCTGCATGACTGACTTCAAGCCACCGCTCAGGTTGTCGCGTCCGTCTTTTAATGATTCAGTATTTATAGCCATTGTTTGCCTCTTTCAGGTGGGTGAATAGGTCATTCAACCGAAGCGAAGCTCGGTATCCGTGAGAAGAACATAAGTTGGTATTGATTTATTATCGTAATGCATAGTCTAGTGCAGCGCCACAGAATACTGCCGCACCCAGCCAGTTGTTATGGCGAAATGCAGTAAAACAACCGGCCCGTTCGCGTTTACGTATCAATGTGTAATGATAACCGGCAAATATAATTGCCACCAGCAAACCAGCACTGAACCATGCACGCAATCCGAACTGCCAGCCAACCCAAAAGGTCAGGGCGAAGCAAATGGCGTAACAAAGCATGACGGCCAGTACATCAAAACGTCCAAACGTGATGGCGGAAGTTTTGATACCAATATGAAGATCGTCCTCGCGATCGACCATCGCATATTCGGTGTCATAGGCGACTGCCCAAAAGACGTTCGCTATTAATAACACCCATGCCATGGCTGGAACAGTGTTTTGAACCGCTGCAAAACTCATCGGTATGCCGAAGCCGAAAGCGATCCCCAGATAGGCTTGCGGGATCGCAAAAAACCGTTTGAAGTAGGGATAGGTCCCGGCAATGATGACTGCGGCAATCGATAGTTGTTTGGTGAGCAGGTTAAGCGGCCCAATCAATAGGAGCGAAGCGATCGCTAGAATTGCGGCGACCATAAGCGCCTCCCAACCGGCAATTTTGCCGCTGGTCAGGGGACGCTGCGCTGTGCGCTTGACGTGTTTGTCAAAATCACGGTCGGCGTAGTCGTTGACGGCACAGCCTGCGGATCGCATCAGAACTGTGCCCAGAGCGAAAATACACACTAACTTCCAGTCTGGTTTGCCATCGCTGGCTAACCAGAGAGCCATTAGCGTGGGCCATAGCAATAGCAAGATACCAATGGGTTTGTCGATGCGTATAAGTTGGCAGTAGAGTTTGAGTCGATTCATAGCATCGATTTATAGCATAGGTTCATAGCGCTTTTAAAGGTGCAGGGGACAGTTCTAATAGACACGGAGACACGGTGTGCTTGCGCTTACCGCGTCGCTATGTTCTACATGGGGTCTGCATCTGCACCGCTTTGCGCAGAGCCATAGCCAGCGTGTCAGCCCTCGATCATTTTTAAATCGGGCAAAAATTCCACGCCGGACAGGCCACACGTCAGTACCGCTTGTCGAACCGATTCAATCGCAGCCATACGGGTAAAACTTTTGCGCCATGCGATGACGACACGACGCGATGGCCGTGGCGATGCAAACGGAATATAGCGCAGGTTGCCTTCCTGAGTTTCCATATCCGGCACCGACGCCCGTGGCAAGGCGGTGATGCCGATTCCCGATGCGACCATGTGACGGATGGTCTCTAGCGATGAGCCCTCAAAGGTGCGGGCGATGCCGTCGCCAGTCGTGGAGAAACGCGACATCTCCGGACAGACTTCCAACACCTGATCGCGGAAGCAATGACCATTGCCGAGCAACAGCATGGTTTCCGATTTTAGTTCTTCCGCGAGAATACTATTTCGATTGGCCCATGTATGATCTTTTGGCAGCGCGACAATGAATTCTTCATCGTACAACGGTTGCACCATCAGGCCGTGCTCTTGAAATGGTAGCGCCATAATGGCTGCATCCAATTCGCCCTGACGCAAAAGCTCAAGCAGGCGCACGGTGAAGTTTTCTTGCAACACCAGTGGCATCTGGGGCACACGGTCGATGATTGTTTTTACCAGCGGTGGTAGCAGATAAGGGCCAATGGTGTAGATTATTCCAAGGCGTAACGGTCCGGAGAGCGGATCTTTATTTTGATTGGCGATCTCGCGGATGGTCGCAGTTTGTTCTAGCACCCGTTCAGCCTGAGCGACAATTTGCAAGCCCAATGGCGTGATAGAAATTTCACTCCCACCACGTTCAAAAATGGCGACGCCCAGTTCCTCTTCAAGTTTTCTGATGGCGACCGAAAGAGTCGGCTGTGCGACGAAGCAGGCTTCAGCTGCATGGCCAAAATGCTTTACGCGGGCCACGGCGACGATGTATTTAAGTTCAGTTAGTGTCATATCAATATATTCGCATATTTTTTGAAACAGGGTTCCGAAATAGTGCGAGGAAGCAAATAGCAACGCCTGTTTTCGGATGGGACAAGCGCAATACAAGACGCAATACAAGGCGCGATCCGAACACAGTCAGCCAGAATTCAGGAAATATTCAAACCACGCGGTGGCGCCGTGCGGTCGGTTTATCGGGTAACGGAATTAACGCATTAAAACGATTAAACAGGTTAATCCGCTCTGTTGATTTTACACCTTCAAATAGTCTTCGCGACCAGCTAGCCAACGCGCCAGATGTGCGTCCACCGTCACGATGTTTTCGGGTGTCGGATGACGTAATAACTGCTCTGCTAATTCGCTGGCCTGATCGACTATCCATTGATCGGTTGTCAAGTCAGCGAAGCGCAGCATCGCTTGTCCGGACTGACGCGCCCCCAAAAACTCTCCAGGGCCGCGTATTTCCAGATCGCGGCGGGCAATCTCAAATCCGTCCGTCGTCTCTCGCATGGTCATAAGACGCTGTTTTGCGATGGGGCCTAACGGGCTTTGATAGAGCAATAAGCATACGCTTGCCGCAAGTCCGCGTCCAACCCGACCGCGTAATTGATGCAATTGCGACAATCCAAAACGCTCCGCATGCTCTATGACCATCAACGACGCATTCGGCACGTCTACCCCGACTTCAATGACTGTGGTGGCAACCAGCACATGAATATCGCCAGCGATGAATGCCTCCATGACGGCTTGCTTCTCTGCCGGTTTCAGGCGGCCATGGACCAGGCCGACAGTTAAGTCTGGCAATGCTTCGACCAGCATCGCGTAAGTCTCGGTCGCAGTTTGTAATTGTAGCGCTTCGGACTCCTCAATAAGGGGGCATACCCAATATACCTGGCGGCCTTCTTGTGCAGCGGCATGGACCCTGGCAATAACCTCCTCACGTCGATTCTGGTCAACGCTGCGCGTAACGATCGGCGTGCGCCCTGGTGGCAACTCGTCAATGACCGAAATTTCCAGATCGGCATAGTACGTCATCGCCAGCGTGCGCGGAATCGGGGTAGCGCTCATCATCAACTGGTGCGGTACGACCTGTGAGGTCGTCTTGTCTGTATCGGTGTTGCCGTTTTCGGTTGCAGATTTTTGACGTAATGTGAGCCGCTGGCCAACGCCAAAACGGTGTTGCTCGTCTACAATCACCAGACCCAGTCTAAAAAATTGCACGGTTTCCTGAATCAGAGCATGGGTGCCGATGACTAGTTGCGCCTCTCCAGAAGTGATTCTCTCTAACGATGCCAACTTTTCTTTTTTCTTTAAGCTACCAGTCAGCCATGCGACGCTAATCCCCAGTGGTGCCATCCAACCCGCAATTTTGCGGAAGTGCTGGTCTGCCAAAATCTCAGTCGGTGCCATTAATACTGCCTGAAAGCCGCTGTCTATTGCCTGTGCGGCAGCCAGCGCGGCTACCACTGTCTTGCCGCTACCGACATCGCCCTGTAGCAGGCGCTGCATCGGAAACGACTGCTTGATATCCGCGCGGATCTCGCCCATCACGCGCTGTTGTGCAGCGGTCAGGGTAAATGGCAAGGTTTTTAAAAAAGCGCCGGATAAGGTCCCCACGTTCGGAAGTGCCCGTGCATTTTGGGCGCGACGGGCGAACTGAGCGCGTTTTAACGACAGTTGTTGCGCCAGCAGTTCGTCGAACTTCATCCTAACCCATGCGGGATGGGAACGATCTTCCAGCGCGCCCTCGTCAATTTCTGGAGGCGGATTGTGGAGCAGACGCACGGCGGACTCAAAAGGGATTAATTGGTAGGCGGCCAATTGGGCTGGCGATAAAGTATCGCGCCATTCGATTTTTTGCATGGCGTTAGCAATTGATTTGCGCAAGAATACTTGCGACAATCCCTCGCCGGAAGGGTAGACGGGCGTTAATGCGCTGGGTAACGGCGCACCTTCCAATACGATTTTGTAGGTAGGATGGACGACTTCAGCGCCAAAAAATCCGTGCCGTATTTCGCCGCGCGCCCGAACCCGTGTCCCGACGGCTAACTGCGTGGTTTGGCTACCGTAAAAATTTAAAAATCGCATCATCAGCTGCCCGCTATCATCCGCTAACGTGACGACCAATTGCCGCCGTGGCCGATACTGAATGTCGCAACTGGTAACAATGCCTTCGACTTGTGCAATAGTCGCTCCCATCAGGTTGGCCTGCTGGATGCTGATAACCTGAGTCTCGTCCTCATAGCGCATCGGCAAATGCAGCACCAGATCCATATCAGTACGCAATCCAAGTCGTGCCAGCTTGGTTTCACGGCTTGCAGCGGGGGCTTTTGCTGGCTTGCTGGTTTTGGTGGCAGACGGTGATTTTCGGGTTGGTTCGGGCATATAGGCCGTAAAAGGGGCGGCGGGGCGTAAAATGGCGAGTTATTCGAGTAATCGGTGATACTTAGGTACCTTATTCATGTACCTTATTTAAGCCGTGCGGTGCTTTTTCGTGCGGTGCTTTTTTTACCACGCTGACATTGTAAAGGCTACGCGATATATCCGTAAGGTGTAAAAACCTTAAGTTTGTCAGCGTCGGCCGAGATGGCAAGTTCGTCGCCGGGCGATTTTGGGTAAGTCGTATCTGCACGTCATACTTATTTGAATATTGGTCTGCGAACGCGCATTTAAGGCGTGGTTGCATTTCATGTGTCTTGCGGCGTTTTGTAATTTGTCTTTTTTGTTACAGTTCAGTTCAATTTTTAAATTGAATTTTATTCCTCCAACCAGTTATTAGTTAAGTATGCATTCTCTTTCCGATTACGATTTCACGTTACCGTCTGAATTAATTGCGCAATTGCCGCTCAGCGAGCGTAGCGCATCCCGCTTGTTGCACGTCGACGGCGACCAGCTGATTGACCGACAGTTTACCGATATGGTCGAGCTGCTGTCACCCGGCGATTTACTGGTATTCAACGATACTCGCGTACTAAAAGCGCGTTTTTTTGGCGTTAAGGCGACTGGCGGCAAAGTGGAGGTGCTGGTTGAGCGCGTCATCGATAATCGTACTGTACACGCGCAGGTCCGGGCCTCAAAATCGCCACCGGCAGGCGCGCGAATATGTCTGGCCGAGGCATTTGACGTTATTGTCGGTGAGCGTGTCGGTGAGTTTTATACGTTGATTTTCCCCGCCGATGTATTTGAACTAATCGAGGCGCATGGCCGCTTGCCGCTACCGCCCTACATTGCGCATACTGCAGACGCGTTCGACGAGACCCGTTATCAAACCGTGTACGCCAGGGAGCCCGGCGCCGTCGCGGCACCGACCGCTGGTCTGCATTTTGATCTGGCATTGCTAGAGCGCCTGCGTCAAAAGGGCGTTAGTTTTGCCTATGTGACCTTGCACGTTGGGGCGGGCACGTTTCAACCGGTGCGAACGGAGAATCTTGCCGAGCATAAAATGCATACAGAGTGGTATACGATCACGCCGGAAACGGTCAATGCGGTAGGTGCGACCAAGGCCGCTGGCGGCAACGTCGTGGCGGTCGGTACCACCAGTTTGCGCGCGCTTGAGTCGGCATCTCAATCGGGTGTGTTACAGGCAGGTGGCGCAGATACCGCACTATTTATAACGCCGGGCTACGCTTTTAAAACGGTTGATCGTCTTATCACTAACTTCCATTTGCCGAAATCAACGTTGCTTATGTTGGTCTCAGCTTTTACCGGTTACAACGTTATCAAAGCTGCCTACGCCCATGCAATTGCCCGGCAATACCGCTTTTTTAGCTATGGCGACGCCATGCTGCTGACCTATCGCCCAAATGGCGATGAAACTGTAGAAAATTAAGTCGCACCATTGCGCGCAATTTGCACCATCCCGGAAAATAACGGCGCACTTGCACAAATTACGAATACGGGTTTGGTGCGCGTGATGACACCGCACCGTATTGATACAAACCATTAGAGAATCAGAGAATCCCTATGCTTGAATTTACGCTACTCAAAACCGAAGGAAATGCACGTCGTGGACGGGTTAAACTTAATCACGGGATAGTCGAAACCCCGATTTTTATGCCGGTGGGCACTTATGGCTCAGTTAAGGCGATGTCGCCGCTAGAGCTTAAGGAAATTGACGCGCATATTATTCTCGGTAATACCTTCCACCTATGGTTGCGGCCCGGCATAGAGGTCGTCAAAAAGTTTGGCGGACTGCATAAATTTATGGGCTGGGACAAGCCAATTTTGACCGACTCGGGAGGATTTCAGGTATTTTCGCTGGGTGCGATGCGCAAGATTACAGAAGAGGGCGTAAAGTTTTCATCGCCTATCAATGGCGATAAGCTGTTTCTGTCGCCAGAGGTTTCGATGCAAATTCAGAAAGTATTGAATTCAGACATCGTGATGCAATTTGATGAGTGCACACCGTATGAAATTGACGGTCGTCCCGCCACGCAGGTCGAGGCGGCGGAGTCGATGCGCATGTCCTTGCGCTGGGCCAGGCGCTCGCAGGATGAGTTCAATGGCGGTGAAAATCCTAATGCATTGTTCGGTATTGTGCAGGGTGGCATGTTTGAGCATTTGCGCGATGAGTCGTTGGCGGGGTTAAACGAATTGAATTTTCATGGGGTTGCAATCGGCGGACTGTCGGTGGGTGAGCCCAAAGAAGAAATGATGCGCGTGCTCGAACATACTGGCCCCAAATTGCCGGCCGACAAGCCGCATTACCTGATGGGTGTGGGGACACCGGAAGATCTGGTCGCTGGCGTCCAAAGCGGCATAGACATGTTTGACTGCGTGATGCCGACCCGTAATGCGCGTAATGGCTGGTTATTTACGCGCTTTGGTGACGTGAAAATCAAAAATGCGCGCTATAAGGATGACGTTGAGCCGCTTGACGCGACCTGTGGTTGTTATGCCTGCCAGAACTTCTCTCGGGCTTATTTGCATCACTTGCATCGTACAGGTGAGATTCTTGGTGCCAGATTGAACACGATACATAACCTGCATTACTATCTGGATTTGATGCAGAATATTCGTAATGCGCTCGATGAAGGCCAGTTTTCTGCCTTTGTCGTTCAGTTCCATGCTGATCGTGGACGCGGTGTTTAAATAACTTCGGAGCGTGGTAGCGTAAATCTACGTAAATAGGCTGGTTATATAGCGGCCACGCTTAAAACGGGACATAGGCTAAAAAAATCTTTTATCGCCTTTAGGGGCGTCGCTAATGTGATCTAACATGAAGCAAGTGCCCTATATTTAAGCAGTATGTTATTCCTGCACCGCCCAATGCTAAAATGCGGTGCTATTTTAAAACAAACCCCTTTTTTTTGGAGCATTCTCGTGTTCATTACTACTGCTTATGCGCAGACTGCGCCCGCTGCAACACCGTCTTCCGGCCCTTTTGGCTTAGGTGGCAATCTGACTAGTTTTCTGCCGATCATTTTGATGTTCGTGGTTTTGTATTTCTTAATGATTCGTCCCCAGATGAAACGTCAGAAAGAGCAAAAATCGATGATGGACGCATTGGGTAAGGGCGACGAAGTCGTTACGTCCGGTGGCATTTTAGGTAAAGTTTCTAAAGTTGCCGATGGTTACGTCACATTAGAAATCGCTGCCGGCACAGAAGTCACGCTGCAAAAAAGCGCTGTTACGACGTTGCTGCCTAAAGGTACGATCAAGGCGCTGTAATCTGGCACCTGCTGATTATTGGCAATTGGCAATGGATGCTGATTTATTCAGATGCGCCCATTCTGACGTCTGAATGATGCGCTCTGAATTCAGCGCAAAAGCCAGCCATAGCAAAGCTACTGATCTGACTACCTCGCCGCAAGGTCCGGTAGTTGGTTCTTTGCAGTTTTCTGCAGTTTTTATCAATAATCTCGCTATTAAGGATAAAAACCGGCAGAATCCGTTGTTCGTTAGTAATTTTTCGCTTTGATTCCTGAAATGTGGCACCTTCCGTTTCACTAAAGGTTGCTTTCGGCATCGGGCACTATTTATAGAAGTCAGAGTTTGTAGCAGGTTGCGGACTCACATACAACGCTGAATCATTATGAATCGCTATCCAATCTGGAAATATATTGTGATCGTCTTCGCGCTGCTGTTCGGCGTGGTGTACACACTGCCAAACTTTTTCGGCGAATCGCCTGCAGTCCAAATCAGCAGCATAAAGTCTACCTTGAAGGTAGATAGCACGCTAAGCGGTCGGGTGGAGCAAGTTTTGCAGCAAGCCAATCTGGCACCGCTCAATGTAGTTTTTGATAATGCCGGGACGGAGGGCTCAGTGCGTGCGCGTTTCAAGGATACGGACACCCAATTCAAGGCCAAAACGGTACTCGAAAAAGAGTTGAATACCGATCCCGCCGATCCAATGTATAGCGTTGCTTATAATTTGGTGCCAAATACGCCGCAGTGGCTGCAAAGCTTGCACGCGTTTCCGATGTTTCTGGGCCTGGATCTGCGCGGCGGTGTTTATTTCCTGATGCAAGTCGATGTGCAGGCGATCGCGAATAAGCGTATCCAGGGCCTGCAAGCAAGTACCCGCAGCATTTTGCGTGACAAAGATATACGCTACAGCGGTATTGACCGCAACGGCGATGCAATTGAAATCGGTTTCCGCGACCTGGCTACCCTGAACAGCGCAAAGACGCTATTGGCAGACCAGTTGCCTGAACTCACTTTGACCGAAGCACCGGCGGGGGCAGAGCCTAAGTTGACCGCTAACCTGAAACCGGATGTGTTAAAAACAACCACCGATCAAAGTGTCCAGCAAAATATTCTTACACTATCGAAGCGCGTCAATGAGCTAGGCGTTGCCGAGCCGATCATTCAGCGCCAGGGTGCTGACCGGATCGTGGTGCAGTTGCCCGGCGTGCAGGATGTGGCGCGCGCCAAGGACATTATTGGTCGCACCGCGACGCTGGAAGTGCGTCTGGTGGATGAGTCGGTGACGCGGGGGACAGAATTAAGTGCTGCAGTACCGTTCGGTTCCGAACTGTTCAAGGTCGGTAAAAACGCCCCCGTGATTTTGTACAAAGATCCGGTGTTAACCGGCGATTACATCTCCAACGCTTCGGTCTCATTCGATCAGAATCATCAACCCGCTGTCAGTATCGATTTGAACGGTGACGGTGGTCGTAAGATGCGCGCTGCTACCAGAGACAAAATTGGTAAAGGGATGGCGGTCGTATTGTTTGAAAAAGGCAAAGGCGAAGTCTTGACGGTGGCGACCATTCAAAGCGAATTGGGTTCGAGCTTCCAGATTACCGGCATGGGAACACCGCAAGCCGCTGCCGACTTGTCGCTGCTAATGCGCGCCGGTTCACTGGCGGCACCGATGGAGATCATCGAAGAGCGCACCATTGGGCCGCAACTCGGTGCTGAAAATATCAAAAAAGGTTTTGATTCCACCATGTACGGCTTTATGGTTGTTTCGGCCTTCATGATTATTTATTACCTGTTGTTCGGTCTGTTTAGCGTGATTGCGTTGTCGGTTAATTTGTTGCTGCTGGTTGCCGTGTTGTCGACTTTGCAAGCTACGTTGACACTGCCCGGTATCGCCGCGATTGCTTTGACGCTGGGTATGGCGATTGATGCCAACGTACTGGTCAACGAGCGGATACGCGAAGAGTTACGCAAAGGGAACTCTCCTCAGGCTGCGATTGCCTTAGGGTTTGAGCACGCGTGGCACACCATTCTCGACTCCAATGTGACGGCACTCATTGCCGGTATTGCGTTGCTGGTTTTTGGTTCCGGTGCTATTCGTGGTTTTGCGGTGGTGCATTGCCTGGGTATTCTGACTTCGATGTTCTCGGCAGTGTTCTTCTCCCGTGGTTTAGCCAATTTGTGGTACGGCCGCCGTAAGAAACTGACGTCATTGTCCATCGGCAAAGTATGGCGACCTGGCGATTAATAATTTCGTCCGGCCTGAATTTTAAAAAGTAGATGTTGAAATGACCGTTCTGCCAGTTTTATGTGTTGCAAGACAGGATATAAAATGCGGTCGGTCAAACCAAAAGGAATGTGATGGAGTTTTTCCGAATTAAAAAAGATATTCCGTTCATGCGCCACGCATTGATTTTAAATGCGGTGTCGGCGCTGACGTTTGTCCTGGCGGTGTTTTTCCTGTTTCATAAGGGTTTGCATTTGTCGATCGAATTCACCGGCGGTACGGTGATGGAACTGACGTATAGCCAGCCGGCGAACATCGATGGTATTCGCAAGACGGTGGAAGACATCGGTTTTGCTGACAATCAGATTCAAAGCTTTGGTACGGCGCAAGATGTATTGATTCGCCTTCCCGCTAAAAAAGGTGTCAGTTCATCGCAACAAAGCGAAACTGTGCTCAACGCGTTAAAAGCGACCAATCCGGACGTGCAACTGAAGCGTACCGAATTTGTCGGGCCGCAGGTTGGGGAGGAACTGGCGCATGATGGTTTAATGGCACTGCTGTTCGTGATTGTCGGTATCGTGATTTATCTGGCGATTCGATTTGAGTGGAAATATGCGATTGCTGCGATCATCGCCAACTTGCATGATGTCGTGATTATTTTGGGATTTTTTGCATTCTTTCAGTGGGAGTTTTCGCTCACTGTTCTGGCGGCGGTGCTGGCGGTGCTGGGTTACTCGGTCAACGAATCAGTGGTTGTTTTTGACCGGGTGCGAGAGACATTCCGCGACCGGAAGTATGGCAAGCTGGCGACCCCGGATGTGTTAAATCACGCGATTACCAGTACCATTTCACGCACCATTATTACCCACGGTAGTACTGAAATTATGGTGCTATCGATGTTGATATTTGGTGGTCCGACGCTGCATTATTTTGCTGCGGCGCTGACTATCGGTATCTTGTTCGGTATCTATTCTTCCGTATTCGTCGCCGCTGCATTAGCGATGTGGCTGGGTGTTAAGCGCGAAGATTTGATCAAGCCGATCAAGGAAAAAGATGAAACTGAAGGCGCTGTAGTGTAAATATTGATTGAAAAGTCTGTCCGTCTTTTTCAAATTTATTTACGGTATTGCCATAGTTGCCCCGTTTAAGTTTATACGGGGCATTTTTTTGTCTGTCCGTGTCAGCCCCTCAGGCGTCCGGTATCTGCAAGCTTAACAATGCCGAGCTAAGGCATTTGCCATGCGCATCCAGTGCCAGTGAACGCGTCACGCCGCCGCCAAGCGCCTTATGCAATACAAAATTGAGAGCGCCGAGTTGGGGCAGCGCATAACGGATAACTTCGCCAAATGCGACCCCGGAGAAATGGTCTTTGACGACCTCGGCGGTCAGATATTGTTCTAGTAACGCAAAGTCCTGGGGGGCATAAGCAATCACAGACAGGTTTGATATATCCCCTTTATCTCCCGCACGGGAGTGCGCTATGTCGCGAAGTTGCATCTCAGATCTCCTCACAGTACACAATCGCCACAACACAGGTGTGTGGCATTAAAGTGGAGCGCACGGCCACCACGTCTTTGGCCAGTTTGGTGGCACCACCGCCGCCCGCAGGGCCGCAGGTATAAAGCGTCTCTACTTCGTTACCGATACGGACGGCTTCCTTCAGACTATCGGTTCGTCCTGTCACGCGTATGCGTACTTCGTAAGGTTCCTGAGGCGTGTTGTTCAACGCGTTTGCGGCGCTCAATGCTGCACCGTGTATTGCATTGACGCCAATCATGTCATAGCGGATTTCGTTTACTTTGACGTTGGTGATTTTCAATCGCTCTGCAACAATGTCCAGCGCCAGTTGCGCGCGCCCCAGCGCGCCAGGACCGGCGTAAGACATTTGTCCCTCGCCGATGTAGCTGTCGATATAGCCAATAGTTACCTTTAGCATGCCGGTTTTGGGATGGCCGGTCGCGCCGTTTATCGCGACGCGATCAGGGCCGATTTCTGACATCGTAACCCGGGAAAAATCCGCCACCACGTCCGGCGTCAGGTAAGCCGCCGGATCATGGATTTCATAGAGCAATTGTTCTTTGCAAGTCGCAGCAGTGACGCTGCCGCCCGAACCGGCGACCTTAGTAATAATCACGCTGCCATCTTCGGAAACCTCACCGATGGGGAAGCCCAGACGCGCCAGATTGCTGACATCCTTATAGCCAGGGTCGGCAAAATACCCGCCGGTAATTTGTCCAGCGCACTCTAGCAAATGTCCTACCAACGTTCCTTGACCTAGCCGATGCCAGTCGTCCATTGCCCAACCAAACTCATGGATGAGAGGCGCTAGCACTAAAGCAGGATCCGCGATCCGACCGGTCACGATCACGTCGGCACCTTGTGCCAGTGCTTCCACCAGCGCTTGTGCGCCGAGGTAAGCGTTGGCCGAAAGCAAGCGGTTTCCCAGTTCGGCGACTGGTATTCCGTTGTCGTCCAGATAATTGCCTTGTTGTAGGATCGATAAAACATCATCGCCAGAAATCGCCGCAATTTTCAGCTTGGTTAGACCCAGCGATAGCGCAACCTCTTTGACCTTCGCAGCAGCGGCAAGCGGGTTTGCCGCACCCATGTTGGTAATAATCTTGATTCCCTTTTCGCTACAGATACGCAACACCGCGTGCATGCGGTCGGCAAGCAGAGGATCGTAACCCAGCGCCGCATCTTTCATCCGGGCTTGCTGCGCGAGGGCGATCGTACGTTCGGCCAGACATTCAAAAATCAAATAATCGATATCACCTTTTTCTGCCAGTTCGATAGCCGGTTCAATCCGATCACCGGAATATCCCGCACCGGCCCCAATGCGAATTTGTTTCATGTTTTCTCCTTTCGCTAAATCTTATAGCGGAAAAACACCAATAATGACGCAAGCGATAGTCATTACAATCGATGCGGCAAACAGGTATTTGAACGTATATTTTTGATGATCAGCCAGATCAATCCCGGCCAGACCGGCGACCAGAAAGGTGGCTGGCGTCAACGGACTGACAGGGAATCCGGTGGTCATTTGTCCCAGCAGGGCGGCCTGCGCGACTTGAATGGTTGGCACGCCAAGCATGTGGCTGACCTCCGCGACCACAGGCAGCACGCCGAAATAAAATGAGTCAGGATCGAACAATAAAGAAAGTGGCATTGATAGCAAACCCAGCACCACCGGAATATGCGACGCCATTTCGGGCGGGACCAGAGCGACTGCGGATTTCGCCATTGCGGCAAGCATGCCCGATTTGGTCATGATGCCGGTAAATACCCCGGCTGCAAACAAAATGCTCGCCATCAGCAGTGCCGCTTTAGCATGCGCATCGACCCGTGCACGTTGCATATCCACATTGGGATAGTTGATCATCAGCGCAAGCACGACGCCAAGCATGAACATGACCACCGGATCGACTTTACCGCTGATCATGACCCCAAGGACGACGATGGTTAATACGATGTTGATCCAGAAATTGTGGGGACGACGGATTTGCTTCTCAAGATCGGTCAAATCGTGGGTATGGACAAACCCGATTGGCGCACCGTTGGTCAGACCCAGACGAATCTCTTCTTTCCGCCCCAGCCAATAGGACACACCAAAGACAAAGGTCAGACCGACCAGTTGAATTGGAATCAATGGCGTAAATATTTCGCTCACCGGAATATGCAGCGCGGCGGAAGCTCGGATCATCGGCCCGGTCCATGGAAGAAAATTTACCCCCGCTGCGAGTGAGGCAACGCAGGCCAGAATCCGCTTGTCGATGCCGAGGCGTGTATAAAGCGGCAGCATCGCAGGGATAGTTACCAGAAAGGTGACCGCACCGGAGCCGTCCAGATGGATCAATAACGCCAGCAATGCGGTGCCGGGTACAATCCGCGATGGTCTGCTGCCGACAATGCGCAAGATGCCGCTGATCACGGGATCAAGCATTCCTGCATCAGTAACGATCCCGAAGAACAGTATGGCAAACACAAACATGCCCGCGACCGGGGCAATATTGGTGATGCCTGAAACGATGAATTTGGAGGTCTCCAGACCAAAACCGCCGATCAGGGAGGCAACGATGGGTATTGCGATAAGCGCCACTAGCGGTGACATTTTTTTGGTAAGTATCATCGTGAGCAACACGATAATCGTGACGAAACCGAGTATTGCCAGCATATTTGTCTCCTGATGTTATGCGTATGCTTATCTATTTAGCATTTGCTGCTATTTTGTCGTGCTTCATTTATATTGTAAAATTAAATTTTTAGATCAATTAATCTGAAAATTAGATTAATCGAGTGTCTTTGTAGACTTCTCATGAATTCCATTCTGGAAATTTTGCAGCCAAATGATTTAGCTTAGTCAGACAGTAGCTTATTTATGCAGCCCAACATTTCGACCAAACTACTCCATGCTTTTCTTGCCCTCGACGAGTGCCGTCACTTCACGCGTGCGGCAGAGCGCTGCCACTTATCGCAATCCGCGTTTAGCGTCGTCATTCAAAAACTGGAGGCGGTAGTCGGCGCGCAACTAGTCGAGCGCGATACCCGCAACGTCACACTGACGCCCGAAGGCGAGATTTTTGTGGAAGTGGCGCGCAGTCTGGTGTCCGACATCGAGGCGGCCTTTGCGGATATGGCGGATTACGTCGCCCGGCGCAAAGGGCGCGTTTCCATCGCTGCGCTTCCTTCGCTGGCTGCGAATGGTTTGCCCGCGGTCATAGCACAATATAAAAAACAGTTCCCCGGGATAACGGTTCAACTTTACGACGCGTTGTCAGATCAATGCCTGGGATTGCTCAGACTGGGAAAAGCCGACCTCGCATTGACCGCCCCCGGTGCCAGCTTGATGGAATTTGAATCGCGGACTTTATGTAGTGATCCCTTTTATCTGGTCTGCCGTAGGGATCATCCTTTAGCCAAAAAGAAGCGTATTGCGTTGCCGGATTTGAGCGGATGCGATTTGATTCACTTGGCAAAGTCCACCAGCGTCAGGCAAAAGGTAGACCAACTCATACGCGACATCGCGGTAAACAACACCGGATTTGAGGTCGAACATTTAGCGACAGTTGCAGGATTAATCGAGCACGGGCTGGGGGTTAGTTTGGTACCAGAACTCACTCTATTTCAATTTAGGCACCTGAATTTAACTGCTATTGCGCTGGAAACTGATGACGTGGTGCGTCCAATTTATATTGTCAAGCAGAAAGATCGCACGCTCTCAATCGCGGCGCAGGGCATGTTCGACTTGATCGTTGCGAGCTTTAAGCAACCGTAATAGAAGGTGTGACGGACGCTTGATTGTCGGGCGGATTTTAAGAAAATCTGTTTAGAAAGCACGACAATCGGTCTACAGGCATAATTGTCAGCCGACGCACGTAGACAAGCTCCTGTCCGCAGCGTTATGCATCGCTAGCATTATCATCATTAAAAAAATTCTGTAATCAATGTTTCGTACAGTGTTATGACCTCATTATTTGGGTGTGGTTTTCATTTGGCTAATAGCGGACTGGAGTAAAGATGGATTGGAATAATGCGCTGCTCGAAAGTCTGATCTGGATTAGCAAGGCTTTTATTATTAGTATTATCTGCCTGAGTCTTATCGTTATAATTCTGGCGCGCTTCACGATATGGGGGCGTCAATTTCGGCGTCTGACGTGGGCTTTTTTTAGTCCTACCCGAAGTAAAAAGCCATTACTCTGGCTCGCCGGGATTGTGTTTCTAACGTTGTTTTCTGTGCGGATGAACGTCCTCTTTTCATTTTGGAGCAACGGCCTTTACAGCGCATTGCAAAAGCTGGATGCCAAAGTGTTCTGGACCATGGTGATCATATTTTCGATTCTTGCCACGGTCCATGTAGTGCGGGCTTTAATTAATTTTTATGTCCGTCAGGCCTTCCTGATTCATTGGCGCGTGTGGCTGACCAATAATCTGGTGGAGCGCTGGTTGAGCAATCAGGCCTATCATCGCACGCAGTTCGTCGCGCAAAAAATCGACAACCCCGATCAACGTATCCAGCAGGATGTTGAAGGATTTGTCTCCAGTTCATTGCTATTGTCGATGGGTGTGCTGGACTCGGTCGTCTCTCTATTCTCGTTTAGTTTCATCCTCTGGGGTTTGTCCGGTGCGCTGGGAATGTTCGGCGTGGAGATACCACGGGCGATGGTTTTTCTGGTCTACATTTACGTCCTGATCGCCACAATTTTTGCAGTGAGGGTTGGGCGTCCGTTGATGCGCCTGTCGTTTATGCGCGAGAAGTTTAATGCGGATTTTCGTTATGCATTGGTCCGTGTTCGCGAATACGCAGAGAGCATTGCTTTTTTTCGCGGAGAAAATGTCGAGCGTAGCGCATTGGCATCGCGGTTCAGCGATATTGTTGGCAACATGTGGGCGATTATTTCGCGGTCGCTTAAATTTCAGGGTTTGAATTTAGTGGTGAGTCAAATCGCTGTCGTGTTTCCGCTGATTATTCAGGCGCCACGTTTTTTTAGCAAACAGATCACCCTCGGCGACATGATGCAAACCGCGCAGGCCTTTGGTCAGGTGCAAGACTCATTATCGTTTTTTCGAAACGCCTACGATGACTTTGCTGGCTATCGCGCGATCATGAATCGTCTTACCGGTTATCTCGACTCGATAGATGCGGCATTGCAATTGCCGGGTGCACAGATCGGTTATCAGCAGAATATATTCATCGTGGATGGTCTGACTGTAAAAACCCCGGATCAACTGATGCTGGTGGAAAACTTAAACCTGAATTTACCCCCAATGGCTTCGTTATTGATCCGTGGTCGTTCTGGTGTCGGCAAGACGACATTGCTGCGCGCAGTGTCCGGACTCTGGCCTTACGTGGAGGGCAATATCGCACGTCCGGACCCGCAGCACACATTGTTTTTACCGCAGAAACCTTATCTGCCGTTGGGCACATTGCGCACCGCTTTGCACTATCCTAATCTTGTGCGTAACGACGACGGTGCTTCGGAAGTGCTGCGAAAATGTCAGCTATCGCATTTGATCCCCCGGCTGGACGATGACGCCGACTGGTCGCAAATATTATCGCTGGGCGAACAGCAGCGGCTCGCAATCGGTCGCGTGTTGTTAAGTCGCCCGCAAGTTGTATTTTTGGATGAAGCCAGTTCTGCAATGGATGAGGGATTAGAGCACGCGATGTATCAATTGATACGCGACACGTTGCCCCAGGTCATCATGGTTAGCGTTGGGCATCGTAGTAGTTTGGCGGTATTTCATGCACAGGAATTGATGTTGTTTGGCGCTGGAAAATGGCGATTGGGCGCAATGGAAGGTTGGATTGGCGCTACGGAGGCACCTGCGTTGCCGGTGTGAACTGAAGTTGAACGTTTAATCTTAATTGCCACGCTAAGTGACAAAAAAAATGGCTACGAAAGTAGCCATTTTTTTGTGCAGTAATTTGTCTCGGACGAGAGTTACACTTTGATAGTTACGCTTTAAAATTTGCGCGGTTCATCCGCACTTAAATTTTCTTAGCCAACTCGGCAGCGTAGCCAATGTAATTCGCGGGCGTCATTGCCAGCAAAAGATCTTTGGCTTCTTGCGGGATAGCGAGCGTCAGAATGAAGGTGCGCAGCGCTTCTTTAGAAATGCCTTTGCCGCGTGTTAATTCCTTCAATTGCTCGTACGGGTTTTCGATACCGTAGCGACGCATGACGGTTTGCACCGGCTCTGCCAAAACTTCCCAGGTGGCATCCAGGTCTTCTGCCAAACGTGCCGGGTTGACTTCCAGCTTGTTCAAACCACGCAAGCAGCTATCATAGGCCAGCAACGAATAGCCAAAGCCCACGCCGATGTTGCGCAGGACCGTAGAGTCAGTCAGGTCACGCTGCCAGCGCGAGACCGGCAATTTTTCCGCCATATGTTTGAGCACCGCGTTAGCCATACCGAGATTACCTTCGGAATTTTCAAAGTCAATCGGATTGACTTTATGCGGCATGGTCGACGATCCTATTTCGCCGGCTTTAAGGCGTTGCTTGAAATAACCAAGCGCAACGTAGCCCCAGATATCGCGATTAAGGTCTAGCAAAATCGTATTGGTTCGGGCGACGGCATCAAACAGTTCAGCCATGTAATCGTGCGGTTCGATTTGAATGGTGTACGGGTTATAGGTCAGCCCGAGACGCTGCTCGATCACATTTTTGGAGAAAGTTTCCCAGTCGAACGTCGGGTACGCGGATAAATGCGCGTTGTAGTTACCGACCGCGCCGTTCATTTTTCCCAGAATTTCGACTTCGGCAATACGTTTAGTTGCACGCTGCAAACGCGCGACGACGTTGGCCATTTCTTTGCCGAGCGTTGTAGGACTGGCTGGCTGGCCATGGGTGCGCGACAACATTGGTAGCGCGGCGTTCTCGTGCGCGAGGGCTGTGAGCTTGGCAATTAATTGTTTTAGCGATGGCAGTAAAACGGTATCCCGCGCAGCCTTCAGCATCATGCCATGCGACGTATTATTAATATCTTCCGAGGTGCAGGCAAAGTGGATAAATTCAGAAGCGGCAACCAGCTCAGCATCGTCCTTGACCTGTTCTTTAAGCCAGTACTCAACCGCTTTAACATCGTGGTTGGTGACCGCTTCGATTTCTTTGATTCTGGCAGCATCCGCTTCAGTGAAATCAGCGGCTATCTTGTCCAGTTGCGCGCTTGCAGCGGCCGAGAATGGTTTGATTTCCGAAAAGCCAGCATTTGCCAGCGCTTGCAACCACGATATTTCTACTTTAACGCGATGGTGCATGAAGCCAGACTCGGACAAAATCGGACGTAGTTTGTCGGTTTTGGCGGCGTAACGACCATCCAGTGGTGACAGGGCAGAAAGTGCGGTTAGGGACATGATAGTGGTAATCAAAAAAGTGAATCAAAACGCCGAGCGTTCCTGGCGAAACTATTGCCGTAGCTATAAAGGTAGCGACTTAGGCATGATGCTAATGCGCATCCCTTTATTGCAGGTGACTTATTGTGGGCCTTGACGGTGCTAAGGCCCCGAAGTTTCATGAGGCCAACAAGGTCGTTGCACCGAAGTGCCATCAGAGGCGGATTTTACCATTTGCGAGGGTAGTTATCTGTTGTTTTGCATGTTGACGCATCGGGGAGTTGCCGATTATGACAAACCGCGAGTTATAATCGGGACCAAATATTTCTATAAGTACCCTATGAAGCTGATCGGATCCCTCGGTAGTCCCTACGTGCGTAAAGTCCGTGTTGTCATGGCGGAAAAAAAACTCGACTATACTTTCGTTCTTGAAGACGTCTGGTCGGAAAATACGACGATTCAGATTTCGAATCCTCTCGGGAAAGTACCTTGCCTGATTATGGAAGACGGCGGAGCGATGTTCGACTCTCGCGTCATTGTTGAGTATCTCGACACTCTGACCCCTGTTGGTAAGTTAATTCCCGTCAACACGCGGGAACGCGCTGAAATTAAATGTTGGGAAGCGTTGGCTGATGGTGTATCGGACGCCGGCGTGCTAATCCGGCTGGAGCGTCTGCAGCGCCTTCCCGAGCATCAGAATGAGTCTCTGATAGCACGTCAGCGCAGCAAGGTTGATGCAGGTCTGAAAGCCATGGCCGCTGGTCTGGCTGAGAAGTCTTTCTGTTCCGGCAATCATTACACGCTCGCCGATGTCGCTGTCTGTTGCGCACTGGGGTGGTTAAGTTTCCGGTTCCCGGAAATTGAGTGGCGCGAGACTTATCCTACGCTGGCTAAACTGTTTGATAAATTATCCGAACGACCATCATTCAAAGACACCGCTCCTCAATGACTTCCTTCTGAACCTACTGCGCGTCGCGAATACTGCGTTGCACGGTGCTCGCAATCCTCATGGTCTAAAGACCATTCCGGTTGCTCCGCGCCGTGCGCCTTGTCTTCACGGCGCTCGCTACGGTTCAGAAGGAAGTTTGTCTCTTCGGTCCTGACTATTCGGCCCTGATACGCCTGCGGACATTGAGTCGGCGATGCTCCTGTTCTTATGCTCTGAAGTACATTAAAGGTGTACTTTTTCAGCCTTGCTTAGCTTTCCCCGCGCGGCTTTTTCTCGCGGTAAAGAAAGTTGATGGCGCTTCTCCAAAGGTTTTTTTGAACATCGCAGAAAATGCCGACTGGCTTGCATAGCCTAACTTTGCGGCCACCATTGACAGCGGCATGCCGCGGGTGATCATCGGAGCCGCATGCGCAAGCCTTATCTGTTGGCGCCACTGGCCAAATGTTAGTCCCAGGTCGCGCTCAAATAGTCGTGCCAGTGTTCTTTCTGAGGCACCGACCCGATGTGCCCATTCGCCGAGTGTCATTGGGGATCCAGGATCATCGAGCAAGGCCTTGCATAACGTCAGCAGACGCTTTTCAGTTGGTAACGCGATCTGAAAAGCCTGCGTCTCAGCCTGGGCCAATTCATTTAAGATAAGTTGGTTGAGCAGCGATTCGCGATGGCTATTCTCATCGGCTTCAAATAACGCGGCGATCATTTCGCGCAACAGCGAAGTGACTTCCAGCACGATGCATTGATTGCCTTGAAACGGTGCCGCGCTGGTGTGTATGTAAAGCGCACGCAACTGGGCTTTTTCGATAGTTTTGATTTCGTGCATGACTTGCGGTGGAATCCAGATAGCGCGCAAAGGCGGCACGATCCAGGTGCTGTTGCCGACCGACACACGCAATGTGCCTTCGGGTGCATAGGTGACCTGGCCCCAGTCATGCGTATGAGCGTGCAACACCGCCGATGCTTCCAGATCCCGCGCACGCATGCGCACCAGGTGCTGTAAGTCTGGCGCAGCATCCGTCAAGTCTGTCTGGGTATGGGTCAATATTGTGATGGACATTAGGGCGGGCCAGTGTTCATATGGCTGGCGAGGTTGGCAGGTATGCGATAGAAGTTGACATTTTATCTTAAAACAGTCGTGATGTTTTTGCTTACACTTCAGTATAACGTGCCGCTATCCTGATGCTTCTGAAGCGCTCATAAAACCCCTTAGGCTCTCGTGAAAGCTAGACAGGCAATTACTTAAGCAACCCTTTAAGCAAGGACGTAAGCACGGACGTAAGCAAGCACCTGAGTAAGCACCTGAGCAAGCTAAGCCGCCGCAACAAGCAACTAAGCGCCCACGACATAAGATGCAACACATGTCCGCGGACCAGTTTCAACCTTTTCTTTAAATCGCCATGCAAACAGCTATAAGTCAGGCAACGTCTTCACAAAAACAGTTAAGCACCGAGAAAACTGGTTTCCGAGTGTTGGGTGCGATCAGTTTTGCCCACTTTCTGAACGATATGATTCAGTCGCTGATTTTGTCGATTTACCCTTTGCTGAAGGCTAATTTTAGCCTGAGCTTTGCCGAGATTGGGTTGATCACACTGACCTACCAGATCACTGCATCAATTTTGCAACCGGTAGTCGGACTGTACACGGACAAGCACCCAAAGCCCTATTCGCTGGCGATAGGAATGTGCTTTACGCTGCTCGGTTTGCTGACGTTATCGATGGCACCGAGTTTTGGGTTGTTACTGGTGGCGGCAGCGCTGGTTGGTACTGGCTCGTCAATTTTTCATCCTGAGTCGTCACGGGTAGCACGCATGGCTTCAGGCGGGCGCCATGGACTGGCGCAGTCGATATTTCAGGTCGGCGGCAATGCGGGTAGCTCAATGGGCCCGTTGCTGGCGGCCTGGATTATTATTCCTCATGGGCAAACCAGCATCGCATGGTTCTCTCTTGCGGCGTTATTGGCGATTGCCGTATTGTGGCAAATTGGCAACTGGTATAAACAGCAAGGCCGTGTTGCCAAGAGCAAGACAGCTAAAGCGCATCAGGTGTACGTCGCTTTGCCGCGCAAGAAAGTGTTATTTTCAATCGGTGTTCTGTTGGTTCTGGTCTTCTCCAAATATTTTTACATGGCTAGTTTGAGCAGTTATTTTACTTTTTACCTGATCGACAGGTTCCACTTGTCGGTGCAATCGGCCCAGGTGCACCTGTTTGTGTTTTTATTTGCCGTCGCCGCTGGCACTATGTTGGGCGGACCAATCGGCGATCGCGTTGGTCGCAAACTCGTGATTTGGGTCTCGATTCTGGGCGTGGCACCTTTTACGCTGATGCTGCCGTATGCTAATTTATTCTGGACCGGCATCCTGACGGTGATCATAGGCGTGATTCTAGCTTCCGCATTTTCAGCGATTCTGGTATTTGCGCAGGAGTTGGTGCCGGGTAAAGTCGGTACTGTCTCCGGCTTATTCTTCGGCTTTGCATTCGGGATGGGGGGCATAGGTGCGGCGGCTTTGGGCAAGCTCGCGGATCTGACTGATATCCATTTTGTCTATCAGGTGTGTTCATTCCTGCCACTGATCGGGCTACTCGCAGCTTTTCTGCCGAATCTTGATGCACATAGGCAAAAGGCACCGGCAGTGTGAATCGCGGACCTTTAATATTACGACCGCATTTCGCCATGTGAGTAAATAACTACGTGAGGCTAATTACCAGGTAAGGCGAAAGAATCAAGGCCGGAATGGCTCATGACCGTAAAAAAAGCGCGCTTAAGTTGATCTTAAGCGCGCTTTCTTAGTTTGAAGACTTTACTGTCGTGCCTAATGCTGTACTTTTGTTACTTCTTATTGGTTGCCACCCATTGCTGGAGAGCCTGTAAGGTGTTTTCGACATGCTTTTCAGGGCTTAGACTGCTATATTCATAGAGAATATTGCCGTTTGGCGCAATAACATACGACACCCTGTCTGCGTAGTTCGTCCGCGATAGCAGCACCGAATCGTAGGATTTCATAATGCTTTGTGTGGTGTCGGCGGCGACTGCAAACTTACTGCGGCATTCGCTGAGAGAAAACTTATTTAAGGTATCTATACTGTCATTGGATACGCCGACTACGGTGGCCCCAAGCGCTTTGTATTTGTCGGTCGCGTCGGCAAACAAATGCGCTTCAATGGTGCAGCCTTTGCTAAATGCAGCAGGATAGAAATACACAACCACAGGGCCTTTTTTTAATTCAGTGGACAAAGAGTAGGTGAATACTTTTCCCCCTAATGACGCCTGAGTAGAAAAATCAGGTGCCTTGTCCCCGGCCTTTAGCGCCGCAAACGCGGGCGCCGCTACTGTCGCACACATTACGATTCCAGCGATCCATCGTTTCATGTCTTTTCCTTTAGTTATTTGGCAATAGCCATGGCGAAGCCTAGCGGCTTAGGCTGGATGACTATACCATTTCTTTTTGATTGGATTTTGCTGGTGTTCTCTTCAACTGCTCGGCCGCGTGACGCAAGTGAATAAGTGAGGGGCCGCGGTGCGACCCTGAAGTTGTTAACTTAGGATAGCGGCTTTCATGGGATGCGCAATGGCACGGTCAGTGCCACCCATGATGACCACCGCCGTGACCGCCAAAGCCGCCACCGCCACCTCGTCCGTGACCCCATCCACCGCCGTGCCCCCCGCCCCAGCCATAAGGGCTGTGACCATAATTAGAATAGCCAAAACCGAGTGAAACTGAGGGTGCCACGTAGACTGGCGCTGCGGCAACATAAGCGCCATCGACGCTGCCATAGGGAGCATAATTACCGGCGCCATAGCCATAGTTGCCATAATTGCCATAGCCGTCATATGGAACTGCAACGCACCCCCCAAGTACTAGCATCGCGCCTAAAGCACCTGTCAAAAGAATTTTTTTCATGACCTTTGCATCCTTGTTTTCATTTTGTTCTACAAGATCAGATGCATTGCACACGCCGAAGTTCAGGCGTTAACTTTTAGCGAAGCGCCAAAATAGCCTGTTATGAGAAGACTATGACAGGGATAAAAGTGGCGTAGTTACGCTAAATGACGACTATCGCGTCACATACGGGTCTCTAAAATAGTTGGGCCGGATTTCTTACGACTTACGTGCCATTAAATCTCGACCCAAGTTTTACAATTGGTAACCAAATGCCAAGTGGAACCGATCCTCGATTTCGGTTTTAGTGGGCGCATGGTTTTGCGGCCCTTGATCGGCAATCTTGATGCTACCCATCAAGTTGGACAAACGACCGGTGGTGAGCCAGTCCATGCCATTGCTGAGTCCATATAACAGGCCTGCGCGGAAGGCATCGCCGCAACCAGTAGGGTCCAATAGCCGTTCTGCCTTCACGCATGGAATCGTGACCATGTCCGCGCCGGTAAAGATATCTGCGCCCAATTCGCCTCGCGTTACTATCAGGGCCGTCACCTGTTCGGCGATTTGAGACAAGGTCAGGCCGGTGCGGGACGTGAGCAGTTCGGCTTCGTAGTCATTCACGGCAATGTAAGTTGCCAAATCAATGAAATGACGCAACTCCGGCCCATCAAACATGGGCAAACCTTGACCCGGATCGAATATCAAAGGTATACCGCACGACACCGCATGCTCGGCATGTTGTAACATCCCGTCGCGTCCATCTGGTGCCACGATGGCCAACTTGACCGGGTTCTGACTACTTAAATCAGCTACCGTTACCTCGTGCGAATAGGTCATTGCGCCGGGATGGAAGGCGGTAATTTGATTATTGCCCGCATCGGTGGTGATGAAGCATTGCGCAGTGTAGATAGAATCAATGGTACGAATCCCCGCGCAAGAGATATCTAGCTGTTTTAAGCGCTCTAAATAAGGACCCGCATCGTTTCCGACTGTCGCCATGATCAGCGGTTCGCCGCCTAACAATTTTAGATTGTAGGCAATATTGCCAGCACATCCGCCAAAATCGCGGCGCATGGTGGGGACCAGAAAGGACACGTTGATTTTGTGCAACTGTTCAGGCAGCAAGGCGTCGGCGAACCGACCAGGATATTGCATGATGACGTCGTAAGCTAAGGAGCCGGAAATGAGTGAAGTCATATAGGATTTTTAGGATGGAAAGAAATCGATGGTCAACCGGACAGCAAAAGTGGTTGAAAACCTCGTTGTAAGGGACGTTTGTAATGTTTGTATTAAATCAGCTATCGACGCGCTATGCGCAGACTGAAGAGCGGAACGTGTTGGAAATCCTGCGATCATTCGGTCATCTATAGCACGCAGTAGATTATGGATAAAATAAATAAACGCGATAGCCAGATGCCTTTAACTGTAACAGTTCGAACGTCAGTTTCACTGGCTGCTCAGTATTGCGGCGAAATCCTTCTGCGCCATCGGTGCCGACTGGCAGATATTCCGCCGGTGGGAAGGCGCGCCGCGCAATCGCTTTTTCGCTACCATCGTTCAGCGTGAGTTCAATCGTAGGCCATGCCTGGACAGTGCTACTGCGGTTACGCATCAGAACCGTTAGCGCAAACAGATTGCGTGCAGGGTCAATTAACTGAAGCTCGTTGGACTCAATTGACAGCCCATCGATATTGGTCGGTAAACCTATCTGACAGCCAAGCTTGCTACATACGCGCTGTAACAGAGGTTTGAGCAGAGGTACGCTGGCCGCCAAATGATCGCGATACAGATAACCCGCCTGAGCAAGCAGGGCAATTGCAAACACGATGCTGCCGATCCACATGGCCAGTCGGATGGCACCGCCGAGACGTTGTTGGTGCTGGGCTTGCCGCATAAACCGTGGTTCTGCGTTGACAGCGTCTTCCGTGGTGTCCGTCGCGGAGCGATCATATCCACGACGATCACCGACAAAATTACTTTCTACTGCTTTCTCTGGACTGGGTTCCGGCGCAGCTTTTTTGGTCCCCTTCCATTGCCTGTTTTGTAATTCATCGATAAGCCGATCCAGCTCATCGTCCTCGCCGCCCGACGTTCCATCCCCCAGCGATTCTGTTGACGCGACCTGAAATAATGTCATTCGTTGCAACGGGTCTGCATCATTGAGATTACTACCGATGGGAGGGACATTTGGTGCGCCCTTGTCATTGTCGATCTCTACGTTGCCACCCCCAGCGTCGTGGGTATTCAAGCGTTGCCAGACATTCGGCGACTTCAACCCGCTTGTTGTCGGGAGACTGTAGGCAATCGTAGGTTCGCGCCGCGCTGTATTGAGGTGCGGGGCGATGCGTCCGGCAGCGGACTGCGGAGGTGCCACTTCGATCGCCTTTGTTGGGCTAACGGAGCGAATACTTTCTGCCTTCGGCACCAGCGCAATCGGTGCCACCGGTGCTGCATCAGGTAGCAATGGTGTCATCTGTGTCATCGATGACACAGATGGCGTCCTATAAACAGGTGGCAACGGCGCACTTGCCGAAGGCGGTAGTGAGGACAAGCGGGGTGTAAATAAAGGTGCTGCCGGAGAGGCTGGGCGATGTTCAGCTGGCGCTTCTGGAGGGCGCAACTGTGTGTCGGGTCCTAACGGGTTGCTCGGTAACGGCAGCGTTCCGGGGAGCATTGTTGCGGCAGCTAAGTGCGGCGCAACGTTTTTAAATGTGGGTGCTACAGGAGCAACCGCCTCATTCTGCCCTAAAGGTACAGCCACCGCGCTACCATGGCTGCCGTCTGTCGCTGCCTGACCCGGTCTCACCAGATTTTCGATGCCATTGAAGACTTCCCGACATGATCCGCATCGGACCAGACCGGCTCGCAATTTCAGTTGGTCGTTAGCGACCCGAAAAGTGGTTTGACAAAAGGGGCATTGCGTCGCCAGCGCCATGATTATTTATGCAGTCCGACCGTTACAGCTGGCAGCGCGCCCGACAACGCGACCCAACCATCCTGCTCGCGCCACACTGCCAGAGCTATCCATGGTGCGTACGCCGCAATGACGTCCTGCGCCTGTTCTGCCAAAATGCCAGATAACGTCAGGCTGCCGCCCGCAGCAATGCGCGCGCACAGCATCGACGCCATTATTCTCAGCGGTCCGGACAAAATATTCGCAACGACAATGTTGTAAGTAGCTAATCCGCAATGGTTATTGAAATCCTCGGGCAAATAATAGTCAATTTGACAATGATTGCGGGCGCTGTTTTCGCCAGCGCTGACAATTGCCTGAGGATCGATATCGACGCCGATAACATTGGTTGCGCCGAGTTTTTTGGCAACCATCGCCAAAATCCCCGAGCCGCAGCCGTAATCGAGTACAGACTCGACCTCATGCTCACCAAGATGGACTTCCAGCCATTCCATGCATAAACGTGTAGTCGGATGGCTGCCCGTGCCAAATGCCAGACCGGGATCAAGCTCAAGAATCAGGCCATCGGCGTCAGGCGCATCATGCCAGCTCGGGACGACCCAGATATTTTTGCCGATATGGATCGGTGCAAACTGTGATTGCGTCAAACGCACCCAGTCCTGGTCTCCAACCGAGCGCAGCGTGTACGCAGGTGCTCCGGGTAAACCGCAAGCCAGCGCGGCATTGCTGACAATCGCAGTGTGATCGGCGTCGACATCACTTAATGCGACGACGCGGCTCCTTTCCCAGGCAGTCTCTTCAGGCTCCATGCCGGGTTCGCCGAACAATGGTTGTTCGGCAGCGGTGCCTTCATCCGCATCTTCTACCGAGACCGATAGCGCGCCAGCTTCCATCAATGCGTCGGACAACGCTTCAGCGTGGCTGCGCGCGACTTCTATAACAATTTCGGTCCAGCTCATGGGTCGCCTTACTTCTTTTCCGGTTTTGGTACATCTGGCCGTTCAGCCAGTTTGTGTTCCAGATAATGGATGTTAGTACCGCCTTCAATAAAGCGTGCATCAATCATCAGCTCACGATGAAGCGGAATGTTGGTGCTAATACCTTCAACCACCATCTCGGACAATGCAATCTGCATCCGTTTAATGGCTTGCTCGCGCGTGGTGCCGTATGAAATGACCTTGCCGATCATTGAATCATAATGCGGCGGCACGTAATAACCGGCGTAAGCATGCGAATCGACACGAATCCCGGGACCGCCCGGTGCATGCCATGACAGGATTTTACCCGGCGATGGCGTAAATTTAAATGGATCTTCTGCATTAATTCGACACTCAATCGAGTGGCCGGTCAGGTGGATATCGCGTTGGCGATAACGCAGTTTTTCACCGGCAGCGATATGAATTTGCTCTTGCACGATGTCGACACCGGTGATCATCTCTGTGATCGGATGCTCAACCTGCACGCGGGTGTTCATTTCAATGAAATAGAATTCGCCGTTTTCATACAAGAATTCAAACGTACCCGCGCCGCGATAATCCATTTTGCGGCAGGCTTCCGCGCAACGATCGCCGATTTTTTCTACTATCTTGCGCGGGATGCCCGGTGCTGGCGCTTCTTCAATGACCTTTTGATGGCGGCGCTGCATGGAGCAATCGCGCTCGCCTAGCCAGATAGCGTTTTTGTACTGATCGGCCAAAATTTGGATTTCCACGTGACGTGGGTTTTCCAGATATTTTTCCATGTATACCTCGGGATTGCCGAATGCCGCACCAGCTTCAGTCTTGGTCATCGTTACCGCGTTAGCTAACGCGGCTTCAGTGTGGACGACGCGCATACCGCGTCCGCCACCACCGCCAGATGCTTTGATGATGATCGGGTAACCGACTTTACGGGCAATCTTGATGACTTCCTTCGGATCGTCTGGCAACGCACCTTCCGAGCCGGGAACGCACGGCACGCCAGCGCGGATCATCGCTTGCTTGGCCGAGACTTTATCGCCCATCAAGCGAATGTTGGCGGGGCGCGGCCCGATAAATACAAAGCCGGATTGCTCAACGCGCTCGGCAAAATCAGCGTTTTCGGACAGAAAACCATAGCCTGGATGAATCGCCTCAGCGTCAGTGACCTCTGCGGCACTGATAATCGCGGGCATATTCAAATAACTGAGGCTGGACGGTGCAGGGCCGATACAGACCGATTCATCGGCCAGTTTGACGTATTTGGCGTCGCGGTCAGCTTCTGAGTGGACTACCACGGTTTTAATGCCCATTTCGCGACATGCGCGTTGGATTCGCAGAGCAATTTCGCCGCGATTGGCGATCAGAATTTTTTCAAACATAGTAAATGGTGTTCCGTGGCTAAGATGAAAACGTTAATTCCGGGAAGAAGCGGGGGAATTAAGCGTTCTTAAGCGTTGGGACAGCACATAAGGAGGTGACTGAGCGGATTGAATACATCCAATACGTATACGCCGACCTGCTCCTGTTATGCCGTCCGAGAGTTATGCGGCCCCACCGAATAACTCTACGTTGGGATCGATTTAACCGATGATAAACAAAGGTTGGCCGAATTCGACCGGTTGGCCATTTTCCACCAGAATTTTTTTCACTATGCCAGTGACGTCAGCTTCGATTTCATTAAGTAACTTCATTGCTTCAATAATGCACAGGGTTTCGCCTTCCTTGATCGCTGAACCGACTTCTACAAACACTGCAGCGCCCGGCGCCGACGAACGATAGAAGGTGCCGACCATCGGCGACTTGACGATATGCCCCTCTGGCACTGCCGGAGCCTCAACTGGCGCCGCTACCGGCGCAGCGTACTGAGGCTGCATCGGTTGGTGTGCGATCTGAGGCTGCATCATCATGACCTGATTGTTGTGCGACGACTTAACGATCCGCACCTTGCTTTCGCCCTCGGTGACTTCTAGCTCTTCAATATCCGATTCGGCGACCAGATCGATTAACGTTTTGAGTTTTCTCAAATCCATAATGCCATCCTTCAGTGTGTATGTTTTTAAAAATAAATTGATTATGAATGAAAATAGCTGCCGTTCTTGTTTTTAGCAGGCAGATCAAAACGCTTTGTCGTAGATGAAAATGTAGATAGGCTACAACCGTGCAATTGCAAATCCGATTGCAGCGCTATAACCGTCAATGCCCAAACCACAAATAACCCCAACGGCGATACCGGACAAATAGGAATGATGCCGAAACTCTTCCCGCTGGTGAACATTAGAAATATGTATTTCCACAAAACGAATTGCCACACCAGCTAGTGCATCGCGCAATGCCACGCTCGTATGGGTCAAGCCACCGGGGTTAATAACAATGGCATCCACCCCTTCGGCTTTGGCTGCATGGATGCGATCAATTAGCGCACCTTCATGATTACTCTGAAAATGCGACAAGCGTACACCCGCCTGTTCCGCTTGCGTTTCTGCTACCAGCACGACGTCCGCCAGCGTGATTGATCCGTAGACTTCTGGTTCGCGTGTGCCCAGTAGATTCAGGTTAGGGCCATTGAGAAGAAGTATGTTTTTTGCCATGGAGATGGGACTGCGTTTGACGACGATGAGCGCATTTTGCGGTCAAATGCGTTTAACTAGCAAGCGGAATTTAATTATGTTAAATATTTATCAACTTAAATTTACGCATTCACGAACACAAAAAAATCAAATCAACCGTTATTTATGGTTGCAATAAGGATAAGTCTTTGCGCAATTCGTCAAACTTTATGCTGCCAAGATAGGTCTTTTTGACTTGGCCGTCTGTGCCTATGAGGACAGTGAAAGGCAGCCCTCCCGCGCCGTTACCAAACTGCGCGAGTAGCGACGTGCCATCTGTCCCTGCCACGTAGAGGGGATAGGTAATCTTGTATTTTTCAGCAAACTTCGCGATAGCATCTTGCGAATCAATGCCTACGCCGATGATATGAATATCTTTTTTGATCAGTTCCGAGCGCAAAGCGTTTAATTCCGGCATCTCTTCAACGCACGGCCCACACCACGTTGCCCAGAAATTAACGATCAGCGGCTTGCCTCTCCAGTGGGAAATATCTTCGGGTTTTCCGGTCGCTTCGACCATCTGCCGTGCAAACAAATTGGCAACGGCTGGTGTTTTGGGGGCGGAGGGGGTTAGTCGCTGAAGATTAAAATAGACGCCAATCACGCAAAATAAGATCGCAATCGGCACATATATGAATAATTTGTTTTTCATTCGTTAATTTGTTCTGCTTTTAATATTAATATCATTTGTTGTTAATTATGTAACTCGTATTGTTGCAACATTTTGCGATTCCTCAATCAGCAGCTGCACAGCGGCCAGATCCAGGCGCTCGCTCCCGTCAAAATGCAATTTGCTTGGTTTGATACTAACTCGTAAGCCGGCAATTTCATATAGGATCAGATGTATACCTTCATTTTTATAAATGTAATGAAGGATTTCTAAAGGTTCAGACCCGGAGCGACCGCGAGACCGCTTTTCCGAACGATTAGCGCTTTCACTTTCGGTAACGGAGAACGGAACATTCTTATTGAGCAAGAATATTTCGACATCCTTGGGACTATCTATAAATAATTGCAGATGAATCTCGCTGTGTTCGCCCGCCGTGCCGTTAGCGACAGCACCGGTTAAATAGGGACGGAACATTGTCAACTCCTCCATCATCTCAGTGGCAATCTTGCGCAGGTGAATCAGCCGCGCAGGTTGCGTGTCGGCAAAGAATAATGCATTGTATCTGCGGACTTCTGTCAACAGCTGGTCATTGGTTGGCATAAAATCACTGCTTTTACGACCCTCGCCGAGAATTTTTTGTGCAGCTTTTCTTTTTGCCGATCCGTAATCAGCACCGTCCTCGGCAATCATGCGTGCCGCGGCAGCTGCGATCTCCGACCGCAACTGATCGACTAAAGGGAGAGGTTTGTTAGGCATAATCGGTAACTTGAGGTGATTGATAAGGTGGCGTAAGGCCATATAACTTTATCTGATTCAGGATGCTACGTGACGAGACCTCATCGTGTACCTATTACACAGGGTAAGTACCAGCAGCGGTAAAGCAAAAAGCCACCAAAAGCCGGATATGGCCGCGCATTCGATGGAAATGGTGTCGCCAAACGCTTTATCGCGAATCTATTTCCGGACCATTTTGCAGCGGCAAAGAGCATCAATAAACCTAATCCTAATCGCAAATGCATAAATACGCTGCCAACTTTGACGTTGATGCGAGCGCGTCAGGTAAAATTCATTAATCTTATTTTTACGAATGTTGACACTTTAGAATGCACATCCACATCCTGGGTATTTGCGGCACCTTTATGGGCGGTTTGGCGGTCCTGGCAAAACAGGCCGGTCACCAGGTCACTGGTTGCGACGCTAATGTTTATCCTCCTATGAGTACGCAGCTGGAAGCGCAGGGGATAAGCCTGACTCAGGGCTTTGGCGCGGAACAAGTTGCACTGGCTCCCGACTTGTTTGTCGTTGGCAACGTTGTCTCCCGGGGTAATCCGCTGATGGAAGAGATTTTGAATAAAGGTTTGGCTTACACCTCAGGGCCGCAATGGATGGGCGAACATATACTGGCTGATAAATGGGTGCTGGCGGTGGCGGGCACGCACGGGAAAACCACTACGGCGGCGATGTTGACCTGGATTTTGGAGGATGCTGGCTACCATCCTGGGTTCCTGATTGGCGGCGTCCCAATGAATTTCGGTATTTCCGCCCGATTGGCGGACAGAGAAAGCCAAGCGTCCGCATCGCCTTTTTTCGTGATTGAGGCCGACGAATACGACACGGCGTTTTTTGATAAACGCAGCAAGTTCGTCCATTACCACGCTAAAACTGCGATCCTCAACAATCTGGAATACGATCACGCGGATATCTTCCCGGACCTAGGCGCCATTGAAACGCAGTTTCATCATCTGGTCCGCACGGTTCCGGGTATCGGCCGGTTAGTAGTGAATGCCCGCGAGCCAGCATTGCAGCGCGTGTTGGCACGCGGATGCTGGAGTGAAACGGAACTATTTGGACTCAATGCCGGGCCGTCCGCTCAAGCGGGTACGCAGGTCACTGACCTTGCGGCAGATCAGCAGGGGTGGTCGTTGAAGACGCACGCTGATGGCAACTTCGCTGTTTTTTTTAATGGCGATAATCAAGGTACCGTAAACTGGTCGCTGACCGGCGAGCATAATCGCATGAATGCCCTCGCCGCCATTGCAGCAGCGCGCCATGTCGGTGTGCCAGCGGCGCAGGCGGTCGCTTCACTCGCGAGGTTTGAAAACGTTAAGCGCAGGATGGAACTGCGCGGCACGGTTAACCAGATTTCAGTTTATGACGATTTCGCGCATCACCCCACCGCTATCGCGACCACGATTGCAGGTGTGCGCAGAAAAATTGATAACGCGAAGATTGGTACCGAGAAGACCGGCCCTGCACGGATTCTGGCGGTATTGGAACCCCGGTCCAATACAATGAAACTGGGTGCCATGAAAGACGCATTGCCCGACAGCCTGAACGAGGCCGATTTGGTTTTCGGCTACGGCAACAAAGGCGGTCAAGAAGCGCTCGGTTGGGATTTAAGCGAGGCTTTGTCGCCGTTGGGCGACCGCGCCGCCGCTTTCGACGGACTTGATCAACTGGTACACGCTGTAGTTCAGGCGGCGCAGTCGGGCGATCAGATATTGGTGATGAGCAATGGCGGTTTCGGCGGTGTGCATCAAAAGCTACTGGATGCTTTGTCGCTGCGTTTCGTCGACGCGTTGCCGGGCGCTACGCCGACGCTGAGGGCAGGGCCGGCGAGATTATGATTCTTTATTTGCACGGCTTTCGATCATCGCCGCTGTCATGCAAAGCGCTGCTGGTCGGCCAGCGACTAGCAGCTTTGGGTTTGGGGAGCACATATGTTTGCCCACAACTACCAGCATCGCCACGTCAGGCAATGGAACTCGTGCAAACTTTTATTGCGGGTGTCGCGCCCTCCGACTTGACGGTTATCGGTTCGTCGCTTGGAGGCTTCTATGCCACCTGGCTTGCCGAAAAAACCGGATGTCGGGCGGTATTGCTCAATCCAGCGGTCAAGCCGCCGCGTGATCTGGAAAAATATGTGGGTCTGCATACGCAATATCACTCCGACGCGCCATTTGAGTTTAAGCGCGCGTATATTGCGGAGCTGGAAGCGCTGACGGTTGATAAGATAAGCGCTCCGCAACGTTATTTTTTGATTGCGGCAACGGGCGATGAGATACTCGACTGGCGTGAAATGGTGGCGCACTATCCGTTAGCTAAACAATTGGTCATAGAGGGCAGCGATCACGGCATTAGTAACTTTGATGACTATGTTGACGCTGTCCTGACTTTTTGCAGGGTAAAAGTCGGCATACGTCAGCGTGGGCACTGATGGCGCGTTCTGCTATGTTTGCCAAATGGCATGATCATCCGAACGGCGTCCATCCATCTGCTGGAATGCGCGGCTGGCTAACTGATCGTGCCTCATTGACCTATAAGTTAATAGCACATAGCACGCAGTTTCGCGTGCAGCGGTTGCACCAGCACCGTGCCCTCTGTCTGGCTGATGAGCATACAGCGATTTTATTGCCTGATAGAAAAAAAGTGCAGGAACGAGACGTTTTGCTATTTTGCGATGGACGTCCCATGGTCTTGGGTCATACTGTTCTATCGTTGGCTTCGACCACGTCTGAATGGCCTTTTTTTGGGAGTCTGGGCGAGCGCTCGTTGGGGACCACATTATTTGGTGATCCGCTGGTTGCGCGCGGGAAACTGCAGTACGCCCGCTTGTATCAAGATCACCCATTAGTGCGACGGATGTGTGTGGCGACCGGCGTCAGCAAATTTCCCATGCCATTGTTTGCGCGACGTTCGACCTTTCGGCGCAAAGGTGGTGTGATGCTGGTCACAGAAGTATTTTTTCCGGATATTGAATTATTGAAACGATCATTGAAATAAACCAGTCCAAAAGCGATGCAGGACTTAGGTAAAGTCATCCCATTCTCGGGTTTGCTAACCCTGCCGACGAAGACAGTATACTAATACCGGGCCATCTTGGACGTAGCGAAAGCGCAATGCCGATGGGGTGGTTTTGCTTAAGTCCTAAAATTGTTAATGCAGGCGGTAATTTTTAAGTAGTCATCACCGCAATACTCAGAATCTATAAGTAAAGTAATCAATGAATCTATTTTTTGAAGAATCCGGGGACTTTAAAGCAGGGTCTGTTTTGTCGCAACAAGGCGAGGCGTATCAGGTTGAATTACCAACAGGGAAACGCAGCAAGATCAAAGCCAAGGACGTGTTGATACAGTACACCGCGCCAACCCCGCAAGATTTATTGGATGATGCGCATAAAATCGCCGCCGAAGTGGACGTCGAATTTCTATGGGAAGTAGCAGGTCAGGAAGAGTTCGGCTTTGCCGAGCTCGGCGTTGAGTATTTTGGCCACGCCCCCATTCCTGCCGAAGCTGCCGGCTTGTTGATGTGTCTGCATTCGGCGCCCATTTATTTCTATAAAAAAGGTCGGGGACGGTACAAGGCCGCGCCCGAAATATCGCTGAGGGCGGCGCAGGCCGGTCTTGAAAAGAAGCGGTTGTTAGCGGTGGTTCAGGCGCAATACGTTGCGCAACTGGTCGCTAATGTGTTGCCCGAGATCATGAAGCCCATGGCTTTACAACTCCTTTATAAGCCGGACAAAAACAGCATTGAGTACAAGGCGCTAGACGCGGCTTGCCAAACGTTGCAGACCACTCCGGCGCGTTTGATGCTGGCCGTCGGTGGCATCGCGTCGCCTAAGGATCTGCATTTCTCCAAATTTTTGTTTGAGTTTTTTCCAAAAGGTGTCGGCTTTCCGGCAATCACCATCCCGAGCGTGGCTGCGTTGCCACTGGCCGATGTGCGGGCGTTTTCGATTGATGATGTCACGACCACAGAAATCGATGATGCGCTGTCAGTGACGACGTTGCCGGACGGTAATCTACGTATCGGTATCCATATCGCAGCGCCTGGTCTGGCGGTCAAACGTGATGACGCAATCGATGCAATTGCGCGTCATCGCATGTCTACGGTGTATATGCCAGGCGATAAAATCACGATGCTGCCGGACGCGCTGGTGGAGGCTTTCTCTCTGGACGAGGGCAAAAATTGTCCTGCATTGTCGTTATATGCCACGCTAGACCCGCTCGACTGGCGCTTGATCAGCACCGAAACCAAAGCCGAATTGGTGCCGATTTCTGCTAATCTGCGCCACAATACGCTCGATATGCTGGTCACGGAAGAACATCTGACAAGCGGTGACGGCGAATATCCGCATAAAGCAGATATCGCGGTCTTGTGGCAATGGATATCGGTGCTGGAAAAAGGCCGGATGGCCAAGCGTGAAAGCTTTGGTTTGCGTCCCGAACAAAATAATCGCGTGGATTTTAACTTCTACGTGGAAAACGATATTGTCACTATCGCCCGTCGTAAACGCGGTGCGCCGCTCGATAAAATCGTCGCCGAGCTAATGATTTTTGCTAATAGTACGTGGGGCAAGCTGATGAATGACCACGGCGTACCCGGCATTTATCGTGCGCAAGGTGGCGGCAGCGGAGGCTGGGCGACTAAAATGCAAGTGCGCATGGTGACGCATGCCGCACCCCATCAAGGTCTTGGGGTTGATCAATATGCATGGAGCACCTCACCGTTGCGTCGTTATACGGACTTGGTAAATCAATGGCAGATTTTGGCATGTGTAGAGGGCGGCGTCGCGGCACCGCTGGTGGCACCGTTTAAGCAGCGCGATGCAGACTTGTTCGCGATTGTTTCCGCTTTTGATGCGATTTATGCGGGATATGGCGATTTTCAGTCAACAATGGAGCGCTATTGGTGTCTTCGCTGGTTAGGCCAGGAGCAAACAAAACAAGTGGAAGCAGTGGTTCTCAAGGATGAGATATTGCGCCTCACCGAGATACCGTTGGTTATCAAACTACCTGGCATGCAGCAAGTTGCCCGTGGCGCCTCGGTCAAACTTGATTTAATTCGCTGGGACGAAGTCGACCTGAGTCTCGAAGTACGGTTGCTGGAGGTATTGACGCCGCCAGCGACAGAAGGTGAGCAGATTGACGCCACAGGCGATGACGAGGTCTCAGAGGAGCTTGATGCGGCAATGGACCTTTCGCATGAAGCCGATGTTACCCAAGTGGCGGACCCGGGGCGTGGTGCTGCCCATGGATTCGATGCACTCGATAATGTCAGCGGCGCAGTGATGGAGGCCAGCATTGGCGCAATCAGCTCCGACCTTGGTGCAATCTGTGGCACTGATGGGGTATCTCACACCGGCGCAAGTGTTGAGGAGGGCAACGGTATCGGCGATAGCCTGGATAGCGCTGCAATTAATATCAATCTATAAGTGCTGGCGACGATGGGCGAGTCTAATTGCGTGTGAAATCATTTACTCAAAATCGCATGTTAACTATTGCGCTGAGCATTTCGCTATTAATCCATGGCACATTGCTGGCAGTACGCTTTACGTTGCCCGATCCGGTCCGGCGCAAGCCGACCGATCCGACGCTGGAAGTCATTCTGGTCAATGCCCGGCATCAAAGCGAGCCGTTAAAGGCTGAGGCGCTGGCACAGGTCAATTTGGACGGCGGCGGCAATGCTGACGCAGGCCGTGCCAGGTCGCCGTTGCCGGATATGCATAAGACTCTGGACGGGGACAGTCTCAACACGGCGCAGAAACGAATCGCAGAATTGGAAAAAAAGCAGCAACAGATGCTCTCGCAAATGCAAAAAAAAGCGATGTTTGCGGTGCCGCAGGCTAAGCCTCTGGATCAGTGGAAGGATGCGTTAGCGCCAACAGAAGGCAACGATCTCACCCCGGAAGCCCGCGCTTTACGACGGGAAGAAGCAGAAATCGCGAAAAATATTGAAGACTATAATCGACGACCCAAGAAGACTCAGATCACACCGAGCACGCGCGGTGTGCGATATGCGCGGTATTACAAGGCCTTTGCTGATAAAGTTGAACGCTTGGGTACGCTGAATTTCCCGCATAAAAATGGGAGTAAGCTGTACGGAAAATTAGTCGTATCCGTCCCGATATTTCAGGATGGCACCATCTATAAAAAAGACGGGGGTTTGCAAGTTGAGCGAAGTTCAAACATCGCAGGCCTGGATGCCGCCGCGTTAAAAATCGTAGAAAACGCAGCCCCTTTTAGCCGTTTTCCTCACAACATGCGCTCCGGCGGCCCAGACGAAGTATGGGAAGTCATTGTGACGCTAGTTTTCTCTCACGACGGGCAAGTCGAAACAGAATTACGCAGTGCGAGTAGTGATTGATAACATAATGAAGGGACGAGCCTGTTATCAAAGAATCTCCCTCAAATAACTACAAACCAGGTGCGCCTGACTATATAAATAGGTAGATGACGTCAGTTCCAACTAAATCAGCCACCATAAGCACTCATAGTTGCTGGGGGTTACCGTTGCAGGCGCAATTACCGTTGAAGTTGAAGTTGAAGTTGAAGTTGAAGTTGAAGTTGAAGTTGAAGTTGAAGTTGAAGTTGAAGTTGAAGTTGAATTGGCAGTTGACCTACCCCGTCATAGGCGTTGCCGGTTATTTCGGCTGTCAGTCGGGAATTGTCGGAATACATGTTTGAGCGAAGCGAGTTGGTATTTCGACCCGACTGATAGTCGAAATAATCGGGTACCCGCCAACGGCGGGCGACGTCTCTGCGGTCGCCTTTTGTTTGGTTACTTTATTTTGGCGAGACAAAATAAAGTAACTGGCTGTCGGGCCACCCCCGACCAGCATCCACGGAGCACAAACCCTTCAAGTTAGCGAACAACCGAACAACCGAACAACCGAACAACCAAACAACCAAACAACCAAACAACCAAACAATAAATTGACTGGCTGTCGTGCCACCCCCGACCAGCATCCACGGAGCACCAACCGTTTAAATTACCGACCATTCGACCATTCGACCATTCAACCAATCGATCCAAAACAATACACCCAATTTTTCTAAATAAATATAACAAGATATCCGACCCCATGTCCGTACCCACCCCAACAAAAGCAAGCAAAACACCCCCCGACTGCTACGTAGTAATCGGCAACCCCATAGCCCACAGCAAATCCCCCACCATCCACGCCCGCTTCGCCACAGAAACCGCACAAGACATCGATTATCAGCATCTGCTAGCGCCACTAGGTGGCTTTGAAGTCGCGGTACAAACCTTCATCAAGCAAGGCGGCAAAGGCGCCAACGTCACGGTGCCATTTAAACTGCTAGCCTACGCATTGGCAACCTCCCTCACGGCGCGTGCGCAGGCCGCGGGTGCCGTCAATACGCTCGCGTTTAATAATGGAGAAATACTCGGTGATAACACCGATGGCGTGGGTCTGGTGGCCGACATCGTGTCCAACGCAAACGTAACAATCGCTGGCAAGCGGATTTTGTTATTAGGCGCGGGCGGCGCGGCAAGGGGGGCATTGCTGCCCTTATTGCAAGCGAAGCCATTCCAGCTAGTGCTGGCCAATCGCACTGTTTCAAAAGCGCAGGAGCTGGCGCAACAATTCGCACAAAAATTTCCCGACGAACAACACATTGTTGCCTGTGGTTTTGAAGACATCCATGACCAGTTTGATCTGATCATCAACGCCACTTCCGCCAGCCTGCAAGCAGAAGTTCCCCCGATTGCGCATACTGCTTTTGGCGCGCAAACATTCGCCTACGACATGATGTACGGTCAACAGTCGACCGTATTCATGCAGTTTGCCAGCGCGCATGGCGCCTCCGTGAGGGATGGTCTGGGCATGTTGGTCGAGCAGGCGGCGGAATCATTTTTTCTGTGGCGTGCGGTCCGCCCGCAGACCAGCGGGGTTTACGCCGCTTTGCGTGCTCAACTTTCCACCTGACAGGAACCGCCATCATGAAATCGGTCGGAAAACTGGTCTGGCGCCTGCTCTTGCTTGTGATCGTTGCGGTGCTGGCACTGCAACTTTATTTTTTTGTACAAATTTGGTGGTGGGTTGATCATAATCCTCAATCCACCAGCTTCATGCGCCATCAGCTATCGATACAGCGCGAAACCGATCCCAAGTTCCAGCTGCAGTACATCTGGGTGCCGTACGCGCGGATATCGAATAACCTCAAACGCGCCATCATTGCCTCCGAAGATGCCAATTTTTCAGAGCACGAAGGCGTTGACTGGGACGCATTGGAGAAAGCCTATGCGCGCAATAACAGAAAAGGCAAAATTATGCTGGGTGGTTCAACCATTACCCAGCAACTGGCCAAAAACCTGTTTTTATCTGGCGAGCGCAGTTACCTGCGCAAAGGTCAGGAGCTAATAATTACCTATATGCTGGAATTTTTTATGGACAAACAGCGTATCTATGAAATTTATCTGAACGTGGTGGAGTGGGGCACCGGCATTTATGGTGCCGAGGCTGCGTCGCAACACTATTACCGATCGTCTGCCGCCGGTCTGGGCGCAAGTCAGGCCGCGCGTCTGGCGGTAATGTTGCCGCGTCCACGCTTCTATGACAAAAACCGTGGATCAGCCTATTTATCCAGACGTACCGGTTTGATTTTACGACGGATGGGTTCGGCGGAATTGCCATAAACGCGTTGATGATGTTAATTTAGCATCTATTTTTAGTGTAATTTGTAATAAAAAGCCGCCGGTAATGTCAAAGACTCTACCGGCGGCTTTTCGTTGGTTGACGCTCGAAAGCGGGTTTCTTGCGGCTAGTCCACTAATTAAGCTAGTTTAGCAAATGCCCCGTGAGCCGCAGCGAGGGTTGCTGCAATAACTTCATCGTTATGCTGCGCGGACACAAAACCTGCTTCAAAAGCAGAAGGCGCCAAATATACACCTGCGTCCAGCATCGCGTGAAAGAAGACATTAAATTGCTCTTTATCCGTGGCCATCATTTCGGCAAAAGTAGTGGGCACTTTTTCTGAAAAGTACAGACCGAACATGCCACCGATGGCGTCAGCACAGAAGGCCACACCGGCTTGCGCTGCAACATTGGTAAGGCCTTGGGTCAATTTGAGGGTCTGGGCGCTGAGGTGTTGATAGAAGTCTGCCTCTTGAATCAGCTTAAGTGTTGTCATTCCTGCCGCGACTGCCACCGGATTGCCCGACAGTGTACCGGCCTGATAGACGCCACCAAGCGGCGCCATATGTTGCATCAGATCGGCACGCCCGCCAAATGCAGCAACCGGCAAACCACCGCCGATCACTTTACCGAGGGCAGTAATGTCGGGCGTAACCTGATACAGCGCTTGCGCACCCCCCAAGGCAACGCGGAAACCACTCATGACTTCATCAAAAATCAGCACCGCGCCATGTTTGGTACAGAGGCGACGCATAGCTTGCAAGAATTCTGGCGTCGCACGGATCAGATTCATGTTACCGGCGACCGGCTCGACGATCACACAAGCAATCTCATCGCCCATGTTGTTAAACGCTTCTTCTAGCTGAGCAACATTATTGTAATCCAGCACCAACGTGTGTTTTACGAAGTCGGCCGGAACGCCAGAAGAGGTCGGATTGCCAAAGGTCAGCAATCCGCTGCCTGCTTTGACCAGCAGTGAATCGGCATGGCCGTGATAGCAGCCTTCAAATTTGACGATTTTGTCGCGACCCGTGGCGCCACGGGCCAGTCGTAATGCGCTCATGGTCGCCTCGGTGCCACTGGAGACCAGGCGGACTTGCTCTATCGATGGCACGAGCTTGCAGATTTCTTCGGCGATCAGGACCTCGCCTTCGGTCGGCGCGCCGAAGCTCAAGCCTCGGGCGGCGGCGTCTTGTACCGCTTTGACCACGGCTGGATGCGCATGGCCGACTATCGCCGGACCCCATGATCCGATGTAATCGATATAGCGACGCTCATCGGCGTCCCAAAAATAAGGTCCTTCGGCACGCGTTATAAAACGGGGCGTACCACCCACCGAGCGGAAAGCCCGCACCGGGGAATTGACGCCGCCGGGAGTGGTTAATTGGGCGCGGGTGAACAAAATATCGTTATTTGAAGTCATGTGGTCTGCATCAATGAGAGTAAGCGCCGACTGGTCGACGGAAAAGTGCGAGTCTGGAAAGTCAGGTCAAAACTTTCCTGCGGGTGTCCAATAGGGCCAGCTCGAAATACGTTTTGAATTTCAGCTTTTATCAATTTAGCTTTTATCAACCCAGCTTTTATCTATAGATTCAGGTATATCACGACGGTAAAGCAGGCGGAACCTGTGCGTTTTCTTCCTCGGCGAGTGCTTCCAGTACATCCTCACGCGCCCAGAAAAACCGATCCGGGATCAGCTTGCCCATGCCCAGCCGTTGTCCCGCCATTACTGCTGCAAGCGTAAATTCCTGCGCTTCGGAGACTGCTTCCGGTACGTCAAGGCCGTTTGCCAGCATCGCGGCGATAGCCGCAGAGAGCGTCGTCCCGGCACCACTAAAGGAGCCGGATACGCGCGGCCAGCTGTCTTGACGCAAAATACCGGTATCGTTGAACAGTGTATTGCTGACCTCGGCTGCGAGACCCGGCGTGCCGGTAACGAACAGGTATTCGCAGCCAAGCTCTATGATGTGCATTGCATCCACGGTAGACAAGTCCTCCGCCGATGGCTCTCGCCAGGTTTCGGCCAGCCGCGATAGTTCGACTGCCGACAGCACCATCACCGTGCTCTGCGGAATCAATAACTCGCGCATTGCGGTCAACAGGTCCTCGCTATCCTGACCCTGATCTGGCATCGCAGACAAAAAAGGGTCGAGAATCAATGGGATGTCTGGGTAATCGGACACGATTTCAGCGATCACTGAGACGCTTTCAATACTGCCGATGGCACCGACCTTGAAGGCGGCGACCGGCATATCCTCCAATAAAACACGGGCCTGATCAGCGACCCAGTCTGCATCGATTTGCTGTGTATCTTCGATGCGGGCTGTGTCTCCGATTAAAATAGACGTGATAACTGATAAGCCATGGCAACCCATGGATGAAAATGTGGCAAGATCTGCCTGAATTCCGGCTGCGCCAACAGGATCAGCAACACCGAATGTCAATATAAGAGGAGAAGTTTGGTTTTGCACGACGGTTAGATTAAGATATCCGACTTTACATTTTACTTGATTGGAAGGTTCCCGCCGTGAGCAATACCAACGAAACATCGAACGAAGCGTCAAAACCAGCATTTAAAACCTGGATGTGTCTGATTTGCGGTTGGATTTATGACGAAGAGCAGGGTTTGCCCGACGAGGGGATCGCCCCTGGAACTCCGTGGGATGACGTACCCATGAACTGGACCTGTCCTGAATGCGGCGCGCGTAAAGACGATTTTGAAATGGTAGTAATGTAATTTTGTAAAGATGTGCAATAGCTGGTTGCTACTTTTTGCATGCCATCGCGGGTCGCTATGCACAGATTAATCTGTAGTGACGCAGACAGTTCTCGTCCAATTTGCAGTTTGTTCTGTAGTCGACTACGGATTTATCTGGAAGTAATTATCAAAACGTTCAGTTTGTTAGTGCCCAATTCAAAAAAAGCACATCAATTTTTGTTGTCTACCCGAAATGTAGTTTTAAAGTTTATTGATCTTTGTTACAGTGGTTTGGTAAAACAAATGATCTGGACAAAACTTGATGACACACCCAAATGGCACAGTCGGTCTGAAGGTCATGGTGATTGACGACAGCAGCACGATTCGCCGCTCGGCTGAGATTTTTCTGAGCCAGGCAGGCTATCAGGTCATTCTCGCCGAGGATGGATTTGATGCGCTGGCCAAAATCAACGATCACAAACCGGCACTCATCTTCTGCGATATTTTGATGCCACGTCTTGATGGTTATCAGACCTGCGCACTCATCAAAAAAAGCGCCAGGTTTCATGACACGCCAGTCGTCATGCTGTCGTCAAAGGACGGATTATTTGATCGCGCCAGAGGGGCGATGGTGGGTTCAGACGAATATCTGACCAAGCCATTTTCTAAAGATAGTCTGTTAAAAACTGTCCGCCAGCACACTCAGCACGACCAGCCCACCCAGGATCCTGGCCAGACTTGATCTGGCGGAACCGCGCTTCCAGTTAATACAACACTGGTATCTGGTCGACGCTACTAACATTATTTCGTAAAGGTTGAACATGCCCATTCAAAAAGTTCTGGTGGTAGACGACTCTCCTACCGAGCGCTATTTCCTGACCGATATCCTCGCAAAGGGCGGTTACTCCGTCTCCACCTCCGAGAGCGGCGATGGTGTTATTACCAAGATAAAGGCCGACAAGCCAGACCTGATCCTCATGGACATTGTGATGCCCGGTCAAAATGGTTTTCAGGTAACGCGTTCGATTTCTCGCGATCCTGAATTGCAGGACATTCCCATCATTATTTGCAGCAGCAAAGGGCTGGAGACGGATCGGATCTGGGGTTTGCGTCAGGGCGCTCGCGATTATCTGGTGAAACCGATCAATCCGCAGGAGCTGTTGGCAAAAATCGCTGCACTCGGCTAAGCCCAGGCGTTATTAATGAGTCAATCAAAGCCGGGTCCCGACCCGGGGCTTCAGATACCGCACTTATCCATTCCCATCGCGCTTAAATCCGTGACCGAGGCGGAAGCGCGTCGCGGCCGTTTGCGAGAATTTCAGGCGCATTTGCTTGAGCGGATGCAGGCTGCCCGTAGCGGTGCCAACAGCAGTAACAACCAATTGGGGCTGCTGATTGGGAATCAGCGCTGGCTCCTCAGCCTGGACGAGGCGGGTGAGATTGTTGCAGCAAGCGGCATCACAAAGGTACCGTTGACGCAAGACTGGTATCTGGGCCTGACAAATATCCGCGGGACATTAATAAGCGTCATCGATTTTGCGCGCTTTCAAGGGCAACCGAAAACGGTTGTCGATAAAGACACAAGGATCGTCGCATTCTCTAACGCATTGGCTTTCTATAGCGCTTTGCTGGTTGATCGTGTGTTGGGGTTGCGCAACGTAGAGGAAATGGTCTTGCAGCCTGGCCTGCTAGCTGCGGACTACCCTGTCGGTGCCGAGCATACAGCGGCAGAAACCGGCGAAACAGTGGCTAGGACCGCTCCCGCTCAGTATCTGGATAGCGAGTCGCAACTCTGGACTGAACTCAAATTGACACAAGTAGTAAGTGACCCCCGTTTTTTACATATAGGTTTATAAGTTAGGACGTACGCGGCTGTATGCAAAATCTTCCCGGCAAGGGGGTCACCTTGCCGAGGAAGTCAGTACGTTAGTACCAATCTGCTTAGGCGGCCAGTAAGGCCAACCTGTGCAGGAGCGGCTTTACGTATGTACTCAAAATCAGGGTGCCGAGTCCAGTTGACTGACGTCAGGGGTTGACGTCAGCACATGGGGTGGCAGCATAGAATTTGCAATCAGGAGATTCAGCAATGACATTCAAAGTACCGCCCTTGTTCAAGGCAGCGCAAGAAGAGCAAATTGAAGGCGGAAAGCCTTCTGATCATGCGTCCAGATCAGAAGGACCAGAAGAAGGACTCACCATGGGCAGCGCGTTTGGTGAGCGCGGAAATGTATCGTACGGCATCCACGATACCCATGCTAGCCCCGACCTGCAGGGGATCCAGAATGCTCCAGATACGGGCCATTCGCAGCAGTTACACGACGCGCACGATACCGTGATGATGGGCTACCCGGAACAGCCAGTCCTCAGGCCCGCAGAGGCGCCCTTTACATCGCCAGCCCCGCAGGCCGTGTCCGAAGAGCCGCCCTCCTCCTATGAGGCCAGGCCATTACCTTTGATCGGCAGATTGCCGCAGCGGGTACAGGTACGCAGTTTGTTGATCTTGCTGGCCGTTGGTCTGGTAATGACGATCGTCTTCCTTTGGATGAGTACCCAAAACGCGACAATGATTGCTACGCAAACCGAAATCGCTGGCGATGCACTGATGCATTCCCAGCGGATTGGTAAGGCAACACCCAATGCTATTCAGGGTAATACCGAGGCATTCAAGCAATTAGCAGATAGCCGTAAGGAATTAAAACAGGATTTGGACTTGCTTGCCAACGGCGGGATGTATAAGGGCGTTAGTATTCCTGCCGCAGGCCTGCAAATCGGGAGAACAGTCGCAGCGGTTCAAAAGGTTTGGTCCAACACCGACAAGGCGGCAGCCGTCATACTGGCTCGCGAAAAAGAATTGGCAGACTTTGGTAAGACTTTAAGAAAATTAAATGGTATTTCACCTTTACTGCTTGATCTGTCGGAGCAAGTCGCGACCATCAAATTTGAGAGCGGCGCAACGCCGCGTGAAGTTTCCGCATCCTCTCAGTTGGTCATGCTGACCCAGCGATTGGCGCGTAGTGCGAACGAATTCCTGACTGCCGAAGGCGTCAATCCTGAAACCGCATTTTTATTAGGCAAAGATACCAATACGTTTCGTGACATAGTTAGCGGCTTTTTAAATGGCAGTGAACTGTTGCGTTTGTCAGCCACCAAAAATCCGGTGGAACGCGAGAAATTGGTCGCGTTGGAACATGCCTTTGCAGAATATCAGGGTGATGTAACGGTGGTTTTGAGTAATATGAAAAATTTTGTGTCGGCCAAACAATCCGAGCAATTGATCTTCTCAGAAAATGAGCTATTGAAGCAGCGTCTAAGCGCATTGCAAAACATCTACCGGAATGATCTCGATACAGAGAGCGTACCGTTTTGGCTAATGCTAGGATCAGCTTTCCTCTCCTTGCTAGCGGTCGCGGGCATCTCCTGGGTGCAATTGCAAGACGGTCATCGGCGGGCCCATGAAGCCGATATGCGGCGCCTTAAAGCCGAGGGGCAACGTTTGCAGGCGATCAAACAAGAACTGGACGCCAGTAACGTCAATGATCAGAATCAGGCCGCGATTTTACGATTGATGAATGAATTGCAAGAAGTCGCAGATGGCGATCTGACGATTCAGGCTACGGTTTCAGAAGACATTACGGGCGCGATCGCCGACTCGGTTAATTACACGGTAGAGGAATTGCGCGGACTCGTGGGGCGTGTAACCGCGACTGCAAAGAAGGTGACGACCGCCTCCGATCAAGCACAAACTATTTCGACCGAATTGCTGGAGGCATCGCAAAGCCAGTCGCGCGACATCAAAGAAACTACCCGTGCGGTACTCGAAATGGCAGTGCAGATCACCGATGTTTCAAAATCGGCAAGTGCGTCCGTGGATGTGGCGCGGCAATCGGTGAGCGCCGCCGAGGAAGGTTCAAAGGCGGTGGAAAATGCGATCACCGGCATGAACGAAATTCGCGAACAGATCCAGGAGACCTCGAAGCGGATCAAGCGTTTGGGAGAATCCTCCCAAGAGATTGGCGAAATCACCGAGTTGATTTCAGACATTACAGAACAGACCAACGTATTGGCGCTGAATGCGGCGATTCAGGCCGCGTCCGCAGGCGAAGCGGGCCGGGGGTTCTCAGTGGTGGCGGAAGAAGTGCAACGTCTGGCGGAGCGCTCAGGCGCGGCGACTAAGCAGATCGGTGCGTTGGTGCGGACGATTCAAACCGATACCCACGATGCAGTCGTGGCGATGGAAAAATCCACGCAAGGGGTGGTCGAGGGCGCAAAGCTATCGGATGCCGCCGGTGCCGCCTTATCGGAAATTCGACGGGTGTCGAACCGCCTTGCTGAATTGATCCAGAACTTTTCATTGGCAACGGAGCAACAGGCACAATCGGCCAATGGCGTTGCCTCCAGCATTCAGAATATTCTTATCGTGACGGAGAAAACCCGCGAAGGGACCAGCCAGACGGCGGTGTCTATTCGTGAACTTTCCAAACTTGCTGAGGATTTGAGTAGTTCGGTATCGCGCTTCCGTGTCACTAGCTAGTTCTGCTCAGCAAATTCAATAAATTGAGCGAACCAAGAAAATAGTGAACTAAGAAAATTCAGCGAACGACCAACGAAAATTGTCACCTGCCTCATTTGAAGATCGCAAACGGATGCCTGCACAGGCGGTGCGAACAATTTCAGATCGGGCCGGATCAATTTGGACTGATAGGGTTTGAATAGCACCTCACTCCCACCATTTGCGTACAAGAGAATCAGGTCGCATGAATCTGGATCAACCGTCAGGATGGCCCAATTGATCACCATCAGAACCGATAAGGCAGTTATGACCACTGATTTCCCAAGCGCTTCCGCAGTCTTATCGACGCAACTTGATACCGGCCCGTTGTCCTGGGTGATGACAGAAATTCGCGAAAGCTTAGGCCGCTCTCTTAATGAACTGAGACAGGTACCGGCAACGCATGGCACAGCGGATGGGGCGCTAGAATTATCTGCACCACCACCGGATGCGTCTTCATTAAACGCCGCCGCAGATAACCCTGTTGCAACGATACCGTCGCATGATCCGGTAACAGCATTGCAACTGGCCAAGACATTTCTGCATCAGGCACATGGCGCATTGCAGATGGTCGATATTAACGGCGTGACTATTATCACCGAAACCGTTGAGGCGTTGCTGGAGCATGTTCAGGCAGGGCAAGCCGCTGGCCTGACTACGTTCACGTCTGAACATGTGGAACGTATTCAAAGCGCGTACGAAGCTTTGATTGAATACCTTGAAGATTTGTTGGTCGGCGCGGTGCATCAACCGGTTAAATTATTTCCCTATTACGAAGCGCTACTGGAAATCCGGGGCGCCCAAAGAATTCATCCTGCGGATTTGTTTTTCCCTGATTTGTCGATACGTCCGCAATTTGTGCCGGTCGCCGTTCTGGTCGATCCAGAACCCGGTCAGGGCGCAGACACGCCGCCGTATCCACCGTTACGTAAACGGTTTGAAACGGCGCTCCTGCCATTTTTGAAAAGTAGCGATAGTGATATTGAGCTTGCGAACGCTGCCATCATGCAAGAGGTGCTTGGTGAAATCGAACGGCTGCAACAGAATCAGCAGGCGCGGACATTCTGGTGGGTAATGCAAGGATTTGCGGATGGCGTTGCCCATAAGCAGATTCCTAAAGAGCTGTTTGTAAAGCAGTTATTTGCGCGTATCAATTTAGAGTTACGGCGCTTAAGTCAGGGTTCTTCCGTTACCTCGGAACGCCTGTTGCGAGATGCATTGTTTTTTATCGCCGGTATCCAAAATCCGTCCGCTCTCAATCTCGAGATCCGTAGCGTTTATCAACTCGACGGCGCGGTGCCGACAGATTTTCACCTGCGGCGATACGGTCGGGTCGATCCAGAAGCGCTGAAAGCTGCAAAAGAGCACCTGATGCGCGCCAAGAACATGTGGGATCGTCTCGCCGCTGGCGACCCTAGTCCTGCACAAGAATTTGAGCAGGAAATGCGCCGCTTGTCGATTGCTGGCAATAAGTTAAACGCCCCGTCTTTGGTTACGCTGTTGCGAGAGTTAAGCGGTATCGCGCATCAGGCAACGCAAATAAAATCTGGCGATCCGATCGGTTGTGAGATCGCTACCAGTCTTCTTTTCGTCGAGAATTCTCTGGCCCAAATCAATCGGCTGCCCGAAAACTTTGCTGATCACGCCGATGCAATGACGGCCCATTTCTTAGCTTTTATGTCGGGCGACCGTACCTCTGCACCAGCGCCATGGCTGCATGATATCTTTCGCGACGCGCAGCAGAAAATTTTGGTTAAGGCACTTGCTGGTGAGATGCTGTCTAGTTTGCGTCACGTTGAAAAACTCCTTGATGAATATTTTTCTGCTCCGGCTCAGCGCGAGTTGCTGGTTCAGATCGATCATGTTATGCATCAAATTCAAGGCGCGCTTGCGATACAGGAATTGCCAGAAGCGACAGCCGTAATTGTGCATACGCGCGCGGCGCTCCAACAATTTAATCCACCAGCGAGCGCGGAGGAACCAGATGCAGACGGTACAGCCAGGCAGCCTTCCCATCAGGACTTTGAGCGAATTGCGCAGAATATCGGCGCACTGAGCTTCTATATCGAGGCTACCCAACACCAATCCGATTTGTTTGATGCGCCGGAAGTATCCGCGGCATTGGGCGTGTCCGTGGCCTCTGGTACCAAAAATATTCATTTGAATTTTGATGCACAACTCGGCGTGTTTCGCGTAAATATTTTTGAACGCCGAACGGCTGCGCCAACGCATCCAAAGGAACGGCTGGTGCAATCTGCGGCAGCAGGGTTAATGACCGCAGTACCCACTTTAACTATCTCCGAGGAGTCGGTCGCGGGCGTCGGTAAGGGCACTGAAAACAATCAACACAATCAAGTCCCTGAAACAAATAAGCTCCATGAAAGCGACAGCGCGATCAGACTCGCCGCGCCTGCATTTCTGGAGGGGTTACCTTCTTTATCCTTTCTGGATTTGCCGATTATAGAAGACGCGTCGTTGCAACGTCAGCGTGAGGAACTAGCGGAACTAGCGGAACCGCTGATCGTAGAGCCGCATGATGTCACGCTGCGGAGCGATTTTATCGAGCGGTTGGAGCAGTCGGAATACTTGGGAGGCGATGGAAAGTTCAATGACAATCATGACAATGAACGCGCGGCAGTAAAGAACTCAGCGGCGATCCCGATGTTAGACAAGCAGGCTTTTTCGGCTGTGCCACCGTCTTTTAGCGACATCAACTCTGAAACCCTGCTGGCGCAACCCTTAGATTTTCTTCCCGAATTGTTATTGCTGGAACCAAAGCCAGAACCTGAAACCGAAGAGGCCCCCGATAAAAATATTGACAATGATACTGTTACCAAGAAAATTGCAGATGCAAAGCTAGTTGCAGATGGGAAAGCGCTTGCTGAGGCCAATGCCGCCGCCGAAGCGGATGCGGAGATACTGGGTATTTTTCTGGAAGAAGCCACAGAGGTTTTGCAGGCAATCCGCGAGACTGTTCCAAAAGCGCGTCTTGCGCCCGATGATATCGAAAATGTGGTTGTTTTGCGACGCGCCTTCCATACCCTGAAGGGTAGCAGTCGGATGATCGGCATGACCGCTTTTGGTGATGCGGGTTGGAGCATTGAAGAGGTCCTGAATCTATGGCTATCTGAGGCTAGGGCGGGAACCCCGGATTTATATGCTTTGCTAGATCACGCAGTAATCTTTCTAGGCGACTGGATCGCGGAGGTATGCGCCGACGGCGCATCGCATCGTACTGCGGAAGGACTTATCGAGTATGCGCAGCAGGTACGCGAGGGTAAAGCCTTTTTAGTGGTGGAATCTGCCGTTGATTCCCAAAACACTTTTGATGTGGACGCCTTATATGCCGATCTGCCGCTATTGACCGTATTGGACGTAGTGACCGAGGATAATATATTGTCCGATGCGGAGTTGGTGCAATTTTCAGGTTGTAGCATAGACACAGAGTTATCGGCGCTGGAGGCCACAGTTCATCCATCGCTTCAGGTGCCGTCCTTCGTCCAATCCGGCATCGATAGCGATTATCTAATGATGCCCGGCACCGTCTCTGGTGCCAGCGCGGATATCTTGTCTTTCCCCTCTTTGTCGGAGGCAAGGCATGACGATAGCATTAAAAATATCGGCGATCTGGCCATCAGTTTGCCGCTGTATAACATTTACTTGTCCGAGACCGACCATTTAGTGCGTTTGTTATCGCAAGATTTTTCCGAATGGCATCATGAGCCGGAGCGGTCAGTAGCGGTGCAAGCGATACATGCTGCGCATTCGTTATCGGGAAGCTCGGCAACGGTTGGCTTCAAACCACTGCAAAATCTCGCGCATGCGCTGGAGATGCTTTTGCAGCGCATGGCATTGCATCCCACTCCCGTGCGCGAACCAGAATTTGCATGCCTCGACGACGCGGTCGCACGCATCAAATGGATGCTATTGCAATTTGCGCAAAGCGAAATGCCGTACTACGAACCGGCTTTAGTCGGCGCTCTGGATAGTTTGCGGCATGGCCAGGAGCCGCACATTGAAGACTTGTCACTGGCCGAAATGGAAACTCTGGGAGCGTTATCGCTCCCCTCGTTCCGCCCCGCGCTGAGAGATTCGATAGATGAGATACTAGCTGCTTCAGCCATTGAGGCCAGCCCCGGATATGTCGATGAACCAATATTCGCATCAGGCAAGAAATCAAGAACTGAGGCGATAACCGAGTCGCTAAGTGGGCCGCTAAGTGAGGCGATAAATGAGTCGCTAAGTGCGTCCCTAAACGGGCCAACAACAGCGCCAACAACCGACCCGGTAAGCGCGTTTACACTTGAGGGAACAAGCGGATCAACTGCCGATCCGCTAAATGACTCGCTAAGTGACCCGCTAAATGAGCCGCTAAATGAGCCGCTAAATTTCCCGGTCGTCGTTCCAATCGTTGATGCGACCATTAGTGTGCCCAATGAAATTTTGGCAGGTCAAAACAGTGCTAGCCAAAATGCCATGCCGCCGATGGCGTCGCAGCGCCCGCCAGACTTCATTTGTGAGCCGGGGCAAGTAACGCAAACGCCGGTAATTGCAAGGCGTACGGTGATCGCTGCGCCAACGCCGGAATTAATAGCACGTCGTGAAGACTTCGATCCTGCCCGCGCGTTACGCGATGATATTGATATGGACTTGCTGCCGGTCTTTCTGGAAGAAGGGCGCGATATTCTGCCGCAGATTGAAAGCGCATTGCGGAGCTGGCAGACAACGACAATGGATAGCGCGGCGCTAGGCCCGAGTGGGCCTGCGGTTGCTATTCCGGTAGAAGCTTCGCAAGCCATTTTGCGTCATTTGCACACTATCAAAGGAAGCGCGCGGATGGCTGGTGCGATGGTGCTTGGTCAGCATTTGCACGATATGGAAAGTCATATTGCGGCCACGTTATTTAGTGCGTCGCCTACGACTCATGTGATTGATGAGTTGCTGGCGCACTACGATCATGGCGTGCAAATGTTCGAAGATCTGGCGCCGCAGCAGCAGGCTTACCTGACACCAGCTTTAACAATTCATAATGTATTGGGTAGCGCAAGCGGCATAGACGGCTCACACGGTATGAGCGGCTCGAACGACACAGCTGAAGCATCCGATCTGCATTTGTCAACTGCGCCGGTAGTCCCAACGTCTACTACCGGCAGCGCCCCGGCGCCATGGCTGACTGCTGCGCCAAGGTCGATTGCCACGGCGCAGGTACGGGTCAACGCTGAAGTGCTGGACCGATTGGTAAATCAGGCAGGCGAAGTATCGATTGCCCGTTCTCGTTTAGAGTCGGGCGTCAGTACGCTACAGCAATCGTTAGTGGAGTTGACCGAAAACGTCGACCGTTTGCGCAGTCAGTTGCGTGAAATTGAAATCCAGGCAGAAACCCAGATCACCTCGCGCATGACGCTCGCTGGAGAGCGCGAATTCGATCCGCTGGAATTTGATCGTTTTACCCGGCTACAGGAATTGACGCGAATGATGGCAGAGAGCGTTAATGATGTCTCGTCGTTGCAAAAAATTCTGACCAGAACTGTGGAGAGCGCCAGTGTGGATCTGGTAACGCAGGGGCGCCTGACCCGAGATTTGCAACAAGATCTGATGCATGTCCGGATGGTGCAATTTGCCAGCGTTGCGGAGCGATTATATCGACTGACGCGTCAGGTATCCAAAGAGGTGGATAAGCGCATCAACCTTGATATCGTGGGCAGCACCGTGGAGATTGATCGTAGCGTGCTAGAAAAGATGGTCGGCCCATTCGAGCATTTGTTACGGAATGCAATCGTTCACGGGATCGAAAGCCGGGATATGCGCCGCGCCGCAGGCAAGAACGATATTGGCGAACTTAAAATAGAAATTCGTCAAAATGGTAACGAAGTTCTGATCGGGTTATCTGACGATGGTCAGGGACTTAATCTGGGCCAGATACGTGATAAGGCGAGGTCGGTAGGCCTGTTGGGACACGATCAGCAAATCTCCGATATCGAAGCAACAGACCTGATTTTTCGGCCGGGCTTTTCTACCGTCACGGATGTTACCAAACTTGCCGGGCGCGGTATCGGTATGGACGTCGTGCGCTCTGAGGCTGCGGCGCTCGGTGGCCGCGTCGCGGTCTCAACCAAGCTCGGTAAAGGCACGCAATTTACCATCCATTTGCCGCTCACGCTTGCCGTTACACAAGTGGTTATTTTCTCCGCTGGCGATCATACTTATGCGTTCCCCTCTGCCTTGATCGAGCAGGTACAGCAGCTCAAGGCAGCCTTTCTGACGAGTGCTTACAACGATGGCGGAGTGTCGTGGCAGGATCAACGCGTACCCTTGCATTACTTGTCTGCGTTACTGGGCGAGCACCAGGTCACGCCCGTCACGCAACAATATTCACCGGTCATTATTTTGCGCAGCGGTAATGATCGTGTGGCGGTGCATGTTGATGCGATTATTGGCAATAGAGAGGTGGTGGTCAAGAACGTCGGCCCACAATTGTCGCGACTGATTGGCATCGTTGGTGCTACCGTGCTGGGATCGGGCGAGATTGTATTGATTCTGAATCCAGTGCCGCTGGCGCTAAAATTGGGGCAACAGTTACGCGCAGTGGCGACCAGTACGGCGTTGCTTAAAGCCAATCCCTCATCTCTTCCGAGCAGTGATTCTGCTATTCCAACAGCCGAAGTAGCCGGGGTAGCAGGAGCAATCGGGGCAATTGCAGAAATTGTCACGAGTGACAATCAACCTGTACCGGTGCAAGGACTTCGTACCCAAAAAATCATCATGGTGGTTGATGATTCGCTGACAGTACGCCGGGTCACGCAGCGATTATTAGCGCGCGAAGGGTACCAGGTGGTTTTGGCAAAAGACGGTATCGATGCGTTGCAGCAGTTGCAAGCCGTCACGCCCGATGTCATGCTGGTCGACATTGAGATGCCACATATGGATGGCTTTGATCTGACCCGCAACGTTCGCAATGATGATCGAACGCGGCATGTTCCGATCATCATGATTACGTCCCGCACGGCTCCCAAACATCGTACCTATGCAATGGAACTCGGTGTAAACGAATATCTGGGTAAGCCGTTTCAGGAAGATACACTGTTAAGCACAATTAAGTCGTTCATGCCAGACCATGTGACGATTTAGTATGGTTCGGGCATACAGTGAGCGCAAAGCGGGGGCGATTTCGGGCGCACTAGTAATGCCCCTAATGATGCCTCGGCATTATCGTTCCAGGTTCTCGCCCGACCGACTCAGAGGTGAGGGCCGGTCGCTAGTCCGTGGGACGTAATATACGCTCCACGGCGGCCTCTACAGCGCGGCGAAGGTTACCGACGCTGCAGACGCCAATCGTTCTCGACCGTGACCTATAATTCGACCGTGACCTTTTTGACCACCGCGTAGCGCGCTAATGTTTGTGCGCGCGCTACATCATGTTGCACCAGGGGGCGTGGGTAGTTGCCGCCTAAAGTGATACCCGCCGCTTGCAAAATTGCGGTATCAATCAACCACGGAGCATGGATCGCTTTGTTACTCAGTTTGCCTAATTGCGGCAGATAACGGCGAATGAATTTACCTTCGCTGTCAAACTTTTCTGATTGCGTGATCGGGTTAAAAATTCGAAAGTAAGGTTGGGCATCGCACCCGGATGACGCGGCCCATTGCCAGCCGCCATTGTTGGCCGACAGGTCGAAGTCATTGAGGTGTTTGGCAAAATAAGCCTCACCCCAGCGCCAGTCTATGCCCAGATCTTTGATTAAAAAGGATGCGACAACCATACGCAGGCGATTGTGCATATAGCCGGTCTGGTTGATTTGCAGCATGGCCGCATCGACCAGAGGATAACCGGTGCGGCCATCGCACCATGCCTGAAACGCGGCCTCTGCAGACGCGCCGGTTTCCCATTGAATCGCATCGTAGTCCTGTTTAAAGGCGCGCTGCGCAACGTGCGGATGGTAATGCAGAATCATAAAATAAAAATCGCGCCATACCAGTTCGGATAACCACACCGCTGCACCGCCACCTTCGACGCCTTGGCGCATGGTCTGATAGGCGTTACGCGCTAAGGTCCTGATAGAAATGGTGCCAAATCGTAAATGTACAGAAAGATAAGACGGTCCCTTCACTGCGGGAAAATTCCGCGTGTCGCGATAGTCCCCGATGCGCAGCATGAAATCATCAAGCAATTGATTCGCGCCGGAAATACCGGTGGGTATTTTTAGTTCGCTTAGATTAGTAGGCTCAAACCCCAGGTCAGCCAACGAAGGAATCGCATTGGCATTTGCTGTTGGAGCAAGTGCCAGACGCGATGCATAGGAGGATATTGGATAAGGCTTAAGAAAGAATTCGCCGTCTGCAGCGGCCAATCGTTTCATCCAGGAATTTTTATACGGCGTAAAAACTGAAAAAGGCTTGGCCGCTAACGAAAGCACTTCATCGGTTTCAAAGATCACGTGATCTTTATAGGTATGCAGTGCGCAGCCATTTTTGGCTAACGTGGCCGCTACCGCGCTATCGCGTATGACCGCTTGCGGCTCATAGTCTCGATTGGCATATACTGCGTCTACGCCCAGTTCAGCAGCCAGCGCAGGAATATCAGCGACAGAGGAAGCGTGCCGCACGATCAAATTGCCGCCCAGCAGGCGAAGTTCTGCGTCCAGCTCGACAATGCTGGCATGAATAAACTCCACCCGACGGTCTGCTTTTAGTCCTGCATCCAGCAGGGGTTGCAAAATGTCGGTATCAAACACAAATACGCAAAATACCATGCGGCTGTTCTTCAGCGCATGATGCAGCGCGGCATTGTCGAATACCCTTAAGTCACGACGGAACCAGACCAGAGACCTGTTAAATGGAGGCATTTTGATTAGCGATGAGATAATTGCCATAAAAGCAATTTTATAAATAAAGCCCAGCTCGGCAGTTCCTGCGGGCGCGTTCAACATGTGGAATGCAGGTAGTTTACGCGAGTTACGTTGCTATGGATACGTGCCTATTGACTCATAGTTATTGTTACGGGCTACTGATAGGGCTAGCGATGAGTTGATTGATGGCAGAATTGATACGGATGATTGATACCGTTGATTGATACAGTTGATGGATACGGCCCTTCAAAGCAGGAAAGTCAACTTTAAAACTGATAAAATGTCCACTATGGCTAAGTTAGATAAAAGTTTTTCCGCATTTCCTCAAGGTGATCCCCCGTTGGATCAGGCAGCGTCGCGTCCGCAGATTCCGGCATCTACGGGGTTGGACCTCACTAATCACTTCTTGATCGCGATGCCGTCAACGCAGGACTATGTATTCGGCGGCAGCGTCGTGTATCTATGCGAGCATAACGCCAACGGCGCGCTTGGGTTAGTGATTAATAAGGCCACTGACATTACCATGGACAAGTTGTTTGAGCGTATCGATCTCACACTGGAGATCGCGCCAGACCATACGCATGCCGGTGCTTACTCCGATAGCCATGCTAAATTTGGCGATAGTATGTCCACCCGCCCCGTTATGTTCGGCGGTCCGGTGCAGATTGAACGCGGGTTTGTATTGCACTCTTTGCAAAAACTCTACTCATCGACGCTTAAAGTAAGCGATTCGATTGCCATGACCACGTCAAAAGATGTTTTGGAGGAGGTCGCGGACGGCAGCGGCCCGCATCAGGTGCTGGTCAGTCTGGGTTGTGCCGGGTGGGACGCTGGGCAGCTTGAGGACGAAATAGCCCGCAACGGCTGGCTCACTGTCGCCGCCGATCCTGCCATTATTTTCGATTTACCCATCGCAGACAGGTTTCAGGCAGCGCTTAAATTGCTCGGAATAGACCCTTGTATGCTGACCGGAGAATTTGGTCGTGCCTGAGCGGTTGCCGGTGTTACCTTTGTTGGCATTCCTTTATGCCTACTCTTTGTCCGCGGCGTCTGGTGTAACGCTCGCCATAAACGCTAATGCGCTGTCACTGGTGAAACTCTAGTGGAAACGATACTTGGCTTTGATTTCGGTCTCAAACGCGTTGGGGTGGCGGTCGGCAATACCATGATCAGACAGGCGCAACCGCTCACTATTATCAGCGCTATTAGTAACGACGCCAAATTTATCGAGATCGCTGCGCTGATGCAAGAGTGGCAACCGGCACGCTGTATCGTTGGCTTGCCACTGCATCCAGATGGTGCCGAACATGAGATGAGTGTGCGTTGCCGGCGATTTGCCAATCAGTTGCACGGGCGCTATGGCGTGCCGACGATCCTGGTAGATGAGCGTTATTCGTCGGCGGTGATTGCCCATCAACGCGGCGAGCGGATTGACGATCGTGCGGCAGCGATCATATTGCAGCAGTACTTTGATGATTTGAGCGCGTGATCCGCATGCGGGCTGCGCTCACGCCAACGCCAACGCTGCGCGTCAACACCGAAGTGCCGCCGAAAGCCTGCGATTTAACGAAAATTGATCACTAATCAGTATAAATATTTATAAAAAAGACCAATTCCCATGACAACATCACACTCGCAATACGACGCCGAAGCGCTTTATCGGGTATTGGAAACACAAGTAACGACCGGTTTAGCTGGGGCGGATAATATTGTCGTGATCGGCATTTATTCGGGCGGTGCCTGGCTGGCTGAGCGTCTGGCTAAGGCGTTGCAATTATCCGAAAAAGACCGTTTAGGATACCTCGACGTCTCCTTTTACCGGGATGACTTCGCCGAAAAAGGATTACGTCCAGGCATCAAGCCGACGCAAATCTCGTTCGATGTCAACGGTGCAACGATTTTGCTGGTAGACGACGTGTTATACACCGGACGCACGACGCGCGCCGCGATCAACGAACTGTTCGACTATGGCCGCCCCGCAAAAATCATGCTGGCGGCTTTGGTTGATCGCGGCGGACGTGAACTACCGATTGCCGCTGATTTTGTTGCCGACAAGGTCACGCTCGCCGCTGGCGAATCGCTCGAACTCCAACGCGCTGAAAACGGCGAACTTTCTCTGACGGTCCATCACAATGCTTAATCCTCAACTTAATAAACATGGCGAATTACAACATTTACTGACCATTGAGGGACTTCCGACATCGGTCGTCACACATATTCTCGATACAGCCTCGTCGTTCGTCGGTATAAGTGACCGGGATGTTAAAAAGGTCCCGTTGATGCGCGGAAAAAGCGTGTTCAATCTGTTCTTTGAGAACTCGACCCGCACCCGCACCACGTTCGAGATTGCCTCAAAGCGCTTGTCCGCTGACGTGATTAATCTGAACATCTCCGCGTCAAGCGCGAGCAAGGGCGAGTCGTTGCTCGATACCATCGATAATCTTGCGGCCATGCACGCCGATATGTTCGTGGTACGCCACTCGCAGTCGGGCGCGCCGTACCTGATCGCCAAGCATCTTACCGACACCAAACAGTCGCACGTGCACGTAGTCAACGCAGGCGACGGACGTCATGCGCATCCGACGCAGGGCTTGCTGGACATGTACACGATTCGTCACTACAAAAAAGATTTTACCAATCTCACGGTGGCGATCGTCGGCGACATTCTGCATAGCCGCGTGGCGCGCTCTGATATCCACGGGTTGACGACGCTGGGCGTGCCGGAAGTGCGGGCAATCGGTCCGCGCACGCTGTTGCCGAGCGGACTGGAGCAAATGGGCGTGCGGGTTTTCACCGATATGAACGAGGGCCTGAAAGGCGTTGACGTCATCATCATGTTGCGGTTGCAAAACGAGCGTATGACCGGCGCATTGCTACCATCGGCGCAGGAATTTTTTAAAAGCTACGGTCTCACTCCCGAGCGCCTCGCGCTAGCCAAACCGGACGCTATCGTGATGCATCCGGGACCAATGAATCGTGGCGTCGAAATTGATTCCGCTGTGGCGGACGGCGCACAAGCGGTCATATTGCCGCAGGTGACCTTTGGGATCGCGGTGCGCATGGCAGTCATGAGTATTCTGGCCGGGAACTAAGATCGTCAGATCGCCGCTCCGGCTTAAGTAGGGCGCAAAGAAGTACCGCACATTTGTGGCAGTGAATTGTCACTAAGGTGCGATTGAAGTGCCACTGAAAATCATTGCTAAGAAAAAACCCATGAAATTGCATATTAAAAACGGCCATCTGATCGACCCTGCAAACGACATCGATGGCAAGCTAGATGTTTTTGTCGCCGATGGCAAGATCGTTGGTATCGGACTCTCTCCGGCTGAGTTTGTCGCTGACCAAACCATAGACGCCAGCGGCCTGATAGTAGCCCCCGGACTAGTAGATTTGAGTGCCCGTTTGCGTGAACCCGGTTACGAGTACAAGGCCACCCTGGAGTCCGAAATGCAAGCAGCAATGCAGGGCGGTGTCACCAGTTTGGTGTGTCCTCCTGACACCGATCCGGTACTCGATGAGCCTGGTTTGGTTGAAATGTTGAAGCACCGCGCCAGATCACTCAATCAGGCCCATGTATATCCGCTTGGTGCATTGACTGTTGGATTGAAAGGGCGCGAGTTGACCGAGATGGCAGAATTGACCGACGCCGGTTGTATCGGTTTTTCGCAAGCGGACGAGCCGATTCTTGATACCACCGTGCTCCTGCGCGCACTGCAATACGCGCAGACGTTTAATTACACGGTCTGGCTGCGACCACAGGACCCCTACCTCGGTCACGACGGCATCGCCAATAGCGGCGCGGTAGCGTCACGCTTAGGCTTGTCGGGCGTGCCGGTCATGGCGGAAACCATTCGGCTATACACGATTTTTGAGTTGGTCCGGGCGACCGGTGCACGCGTCCATTTATGCAGGATTTCGTCCGGCGCTGGTGTTGAATTGATCCGTCTGGCCAAAAAAGAAGGCCTGCCGATAACGTGTGACGTCGGCGCGCATCATATCCATATGACCGAAGTGGACATTGGTTTCTTCGATTCCAACGCACGGATGACCCCGCCATTCCGTTCGCAACGGGACCGTGACGCGATTCAACAAGGCCTGCTAGACGGGACCATCGACGCCATCTGCTCGGACCACACGCCGGTCGACGATGACGAAAAATTGCTACCGTTTGGGGAGGCAACCCCGGGTGCTACCGGTCTTGAATTGTTGTTGTCGCTGGCATTAAGATGGGCCGAAGACAATGTCGTGGCTGCAGACCAACCGCTCAGGAGGGCATTGGCAAAAATTACCAACGATGCCGCCCGGGTAGCAGGCCTGCCAGCGGGACAACTGGGCTTGGGAAGTGTTGCTGATATCTGTATTTTTGATCCCGCAATACGCTGGACGGTAGAAGCCAGGAGCTTGGCAAGTCAAGGTAAGCACACGCCATTTCTCGGTTACGAGTTAACCGGGCAGGTAAAAACCACCATCGTCGCTGGGCAAGTTGCCTATCAACGCGCGACCGAACACGCATGATTGCGTATCGATTATTGAGAATAATAGGGCATCTTTTTGTCGGTTTGGGGATTTGTGCTTTGGTGTTTCCATTTGCGGATGCCGCTGGTCGCCATGCGCGCATTCGGCGATGGTCGATGCAAGTGTTAACGCTATGTCGGGTGACAGTTGTAGTGCAGAATGCGCTCCAGACAGAAGCCGTATCCCCGGCGCTGATTATCGCCAATCATGTGTCCTGGCTGGATATTTTTGTGATCAATTCAGCCGAGCCATGCCGTTTTGTTGCAAAGTCAGATATCCGCGACTGGCCATTAATTGGCTGGCTGTGCGTTCAGGCAGATACCATTTTTATCGCGCGCGGCAAACAGCGCGATGTACGGCGGATTTTCCAGGGATTAGTCAGTAGCATCCAGGCGGGTGAGCGCGTGGCATTTTTCCCGGAAGGCACGACCGCAGCGCAAGGCGCAATACTGCCTTTTCATGCCAATCTGTTTGAAGCGGCGATTGATGCGCAGGTGCCCATTCAGCCCTACGCGTTGCGCTACCTTGATGCCAATGGACAACATCCTGCCGCCGCAGATTTCATCGGTGACATGACCTTCGCCCAAAGCATGATAGCGATCATGAAAGCCTCCCCAATGAAGGCGGAATTAATTCAGCTGGCACCGATTGCCACGGCGGGCATGCATCGACGCGATCTGGCGATGCTTGCGCGTGCCGCAATTGCGGAGGCGTTAGGGCAAAGCCAGCCTGAGCGACGCAGTGATAATTTGACCCCCACTACCAGCTAAATTAAAAAGGCAGAGGTTAAATTTATACCCCTTAAACTTATACCCTTAAACTTTTAACCCGGTTTTTGCGCTTGGGGGCAGCTAACCTGAAACAATGCGCGATCCCTCAAGCGTACAGCAGTTAACTTCCCCCCCCAAACACATCCTGTATCGAGCCCGATCAGATTTGACTTCAGCGTTAAACCCAACGTCGACCAATGCCCGAATACGACGGTGACTGCGGCAGTTTGACGCGCAGGCGCGTCAAACCAAGGAACATAACCGGGTAGGGCCATGCCAGCGCTCTCCTTTGCCGCAAATTCCATTGTTCCATCTGCAGTACAAAAGCGCAGTCGGGTTAGCGCATTAACAATGCAACGCAAGCGCGCATTGCCTTCCAGCGTTTCATCCCAGCGCGTAGGTTCGTTGCCATACATTTCACGCAAGAACGCAACCCAGTTCGGGCCTCGTAATACCGACTCAACCTCATGTGCCAATTCCACCGTGCGGGATGCCGACCATTGCGGTAACGCACCGGCGTGCAGCAACAAATGATCGTCCTCAAACAAGGCTAGCGGCCGATGACGCAACCATTCGAGTAGTTCTTCCCGATCCGGCGCTTCTAATACCTGCGCCAGCGTATCCTGTCGATGTAACTTACGGATACCATGCGCCGCCGCCAGCAAATGCAAGTCGTGATTGCCAAGGACCGATTGGGCGCGCTCACCGAGTGAGCGAATAAGTCGCAACGTGGCGAGTGAGCCCGGTCCACGATTGACCAAATCACCAACAAAAATTAATTTCGCTTGCGGCGTCACTGCGTCAATTTTAGCTAACAATGCCAGCAGGCTTTGGTAGCAACCTTGCAGGTCTCCGATGGCGTAAATATCAGCGTAATTGTTGCTCATAGTCTTTTGTGGAATGCGAAAAACATCTAATAGGTTATTGTAAGGCAAATTTTTCAGTTCCTCGTTTATGTAAAAGTTGGTTTATACATAAAATTTTGGTAAAAATACATTGGCGAGGTTGTGGGAATGTACAGTGCGCACCGTTATTCTTAACTATTATATTAGACACATGCAAGGGGAGGGTTTTAAAGGATTGAATCAAGGGATGGTAGGGGCGCGTGATTCAGATTGCCTAAACCAGAATTTTCATAGAGAAAAATTTGGTGAAATTGACCGCCTCGCGATTATAAGCTGTCAAATGATTCCTTAAGCGAGTAAGCTCGCAGGTTTGTTACGCTAAAGTTAATTTAAACTGTTTAATTTTGATTTTCAAATTCTTAGCCCGATGATAATTAGCGCAACAAAGAAGCCACTTGTTATGGAACAATAAATAGCAATTTGCAAATAAATCACAGGTTATGTTAATTTGGATAATTTTCATGAAATTAGTTCTAATTCTGTAATTTTAGAGCTGTAATAATAGGGGATAATCAGCCTGTCGATAAATTTGTCGCAGGCACGTATATTTTTCGACACCTAGAGCAGGTTTTTTTATTCAAACATCAGCGGGATATTTCATGATTTTAGTTACTGGCGGAGCTGGTTTTATCGGCTCCAATTTTGTACTCGACTGGTTAAGTCAAGATGACGAACCCGTAATCAATCTGGATAAGTTAACCTACGCGGGTAATATCAACAACCTCGCTAACATTAATAAAGACCCCCGCCACATTTTTATCCAAGGCGATATTGGCGACACCGCGCTCGTGGCAGCTTTATTGGCGCAATATAAGCCCCGCGCGATTGTTCACTTTGCAGCAGAAAGCCACGTTGATCGTTCCATCCATGGGCCAGCTGCATTCATCGAAACTAACATCAATGGCACCTTTGGTCTGTTAGAGGCTGTGCGCGCGCACTGGACCAATTTACCCGCTGCCGAGAAATCTGCCTTTCGCTTCTTGCACGTTTCCACGGACGAAGTGTATGGAACACTGAGCGCCGACGATGCGCCTTTCACCGAAACCAGCGCGTACGCTCCTAATAGTCCGTATTCTGCATCCAAAGCCGCGTCTGATCACCTGGTCCGGTCCTATCACCACACCTACGGTCTTCCGACACTTACTACAAACTGCTCCAACAATTACGGACCCTATCATTTCCCCGAAAAACTGATCCCGCTCATCATCACCAACGCCCGGGCCGGCAAGCCTTTACCAATTTATGGCGATGGTCAGCAGGTTCGCGACTGGCTCTATGTAAGCGATCATTGCACCGCAATTCGCCGCGTATTGGTAGCGGGCAAACCTGGTGAGGTCTACAACATCGGCGGCTGGAATGAGAAAGCTAATCTCGATGTCGTGCATGTTCTATGCGACATCCTGGATACACTTGATCCAAAAAGTGACGGCAGCTACCGCGACCAGATCACCTACGTCACCGATCGACCAGGACATGATCGCCGTTACGCGATCGATGCGAGAAAAATTGAACGCGAGTTAGGCTGGAAACCAGCGGAAACTTTTGAAACAGGTATTCGCAAAACTGTGCAGTGGTACCTGGATAACCAGCCGTGGGTGAGCGATGTCCAGTCAGGTGCTTATCTTAAATGGGTCGAAAAGAATTATAGTCAGCGCCAAGTTGGCGAGGAGATCAGTTAATGACCGTAGCACGTAAGGGAATCATACTCGCGGGCGGTTCAGGCACACGCTTATATCCGGTCACCATGGCCGTTTCCAAACAATTGCTACCGGTTTACGATAAACCGATGATTTATTACCCGCTGACGACTTTGATGTTGGCCGGCATCCGAGAAATATTAATTATTTCAACCCCACAAGATACGCCGCGCTTTATCGATTTACTGGGCGATGGCAGTCAATGGGGTCTGCAACTAACGTATGCGGTGCAACCGACGCCCGATGGCTTGGCGCAAGCTTTTATTATTGGACGAGACTTCGTCGGCGACGCGCCATCGGCGCTTATTCTTGGCGATAATATTTACTATGGTCACGATTTCGAAGCGCAATTGCGCACTGCATCCGCCCGCACGACAGGATCGACGGTATTTGCCTATCACGTGACTGATCCAGAACGCTATGGTGTAGTAGAGTTTGATGGTGAGCGTCGAGCCATCAGCGTAGAAGAAAAGCCAGAGCATCCAAAATCCAATTATGCCGTAACTGGTCTCTATTTCTACGATAGTCAGGTGTGTGACATCGCGGCAAATATAAAACCTTCGGCGCGTGGAGAGCTGGAAATTACCGACGTCAATCGTGTTTACCTCGAAACCAATCAACTCACTGTCGAATTAATGGGTCGCGGGATGGCGTGGCTAGATACGGGAACACACGAATCGTTGCTAGAAGCCGGCCAGTTTATTGCGACCATTGAAAATCGTCAGGGATTGAAAGTTGCCTGCCCGGAAGAAATTGCGTACCGGCGAGGATATATCAGTGGGCGACAATTAGAATTATTGGCCCAGCCATTAAAGAAAAATGCTTACGGACAGTATTTGATGCGGTTATTGACAGACAAGGTATTTTAAAAATGCAGTTACTTACAACTCAGATTCCCGAGGTTCTTATTATCGAACCTAAATCATTTGGTGATGATCGCGGTTTTTTTTACGAAAGCTTCAACGAGCGCAGGTTTAAAGAGCTGACCCAGATAACAACCAGTTTTGTGCAGGATAATCATTCAAAATCGGCCAAAAATGTGTTACGGGGTTTGCATTACCAGATTCAACAACCGCAAGGTAAATTAGTCCGGGTCGTGGCTGGTGAGGTATTTGATGTGGCGGTAGACATTCGAAAAAGCTCGCCTACTTTCGGCCATTGGGTAGGTGTCGTTTTATCCGCTGACAATAAGCGACAACTATGGGTGCCGCCGGGTTTCGCCCACGGGTTTGTAGTCACTAGTGATTCTGCAGAGTTTTTATATAAAACCACTGACTACTGGGCACCAGAATTCGAGCGTTCAATTCTTTGGAACGACCCGGCTATCGGTATTCAATGGCCTCTTGATTCCGTACCTTTATTGTCGGAAAAAGACAAGATAGGTAAATTACTAGCTGATGCAGAGGTTTTCGCATGAAGATTTTGCTTACGGGGAAAACCGGGCAAGTCGGCTATGAGCTTGAGCGCAGCCTACAAGGGCTCGGGGAAATCATCGCCGTTGATCGTACTCAAATGGATTTATCCAACCTGGACCAGATACGCAATGTCATCCGGACTGTTAAGCCAGATTTGATCGTTAATCCTGCTGCATATACTGCGGTAGATAAGGCTGAGAGCGAACCAGAATTAGCGATGCTAATTAATGGTATTGCGCCCGGAGTTATAGCGGAGGAAGCAAAAAAAATCGGTGCGGGTATCATTCATTACAGTACCGATTATGTTTTTGATGGCGGTAAGCGTGGCGCCCAAGGAGAATTTGTTCCATATACTGAGGAAGATGTACCAAATCCTATTAATGTTTATGGCAAGACCAAGCTGGCAGGGGAGCAAGCTATTATTGCAAGCGGATGCCCACATCTAATCCTTCGCACAAGTTGGGTATATTCCACATACGGCAAAAACTTTCTTTTAACAATGTTGCGTCTTGGTAATGAACGTGACGAGTTGAAAATAGTAGATGATCAATGGGGATCGCCTACCTGGTCCGGATGGATCGCGGATACAACGGCGCAGCTGATAAAGGAGAAATTGGTTTCCTCTGATGCCGCAGGCGATAGAGCAGAGCGCTTCGCGGCTATTAACGGTATCTATAATTTTGTTAATTCTGGATATGTCACCTGGTGCGGTTTTGCGCGAGGTATCTTCGCGAATGCCGCTTTAGACGGAAGACTGTTAAAAAAATCGGCTCCCATTGTCTATTCAATCAGCACCTTGGACTACCCGGTTCCAGCAGAAAGACCTCTCAATTCGGAATTGAGCACCCAAAAATTGCAGATGATATTGAATGTGCCTGTTAGTAGCTGGAGTGAAAGTTTGCAGGAGTGTTTAGCGAGAGAATCGGCATTTAATAAATAATTATCGACTGTAATGCCTACACATTTAAAATAATATCATTAATTTTATTTTCTACATGGGGCCGAATTTTTGTTTCCGAAATATCGATACGTCCATTTAGTATTGAAATTAAAAAGATAGCTAATCTTAGTGCGGCTTTGTATCAAGCCATTAACAGTTGAATATTGGGTTGTCTTAATGTCGCTGAGTAAAAATACCGTTTGGAATATTGCCGGAAATGCGTTACCACTAGCTGTTGGAGCGATAACAATACCTTTATTAATCCATAGATTAGGGATGGAACGTTTTGGTATTTTGACCTTGCTCTGGACAATTATCGGATATTTTAGTTTGTTTGATTTTGGAATTGGTCGTGCCATAACGCAACAGGTTGCTGGGTGTCTTGGTGAAAATCGTCATTCTGAAGCGCCTGCAATTATGAAGGCGGGGCTTGAATTCACGATTTTGACGGGTATAGGTGGGGCCGTATTACTTTTTGGTGCAGCCTACCCATTGAGCCAGCACGGCTTAGGTATTTCTCCCTATTTGCAACAAGAGACTTTCATTAGTCTGATGATTGCTGCCGCAGGCATACCGTTGGCAACGTTCAGCACTGGCCTGCGTGGTGCTATTGAAGCATATGAGCATTTTCATTGGAGTAATCTAGCCAGAATGTTTCTAGGGACCTCTCTATTTTTGTTTCCATTTTTCGCGGTGCTGACGAACGGACCGTCTTTGATAACAATCACAATGTGGTTGGTGGGTGCAAGACTCTTGAGCTGTTTTCTTCTTTTATGGTTAGTAATTAAACTGCCTTGTGGGAAGTTTTGGACTAGTAAAATCTTGCCCGGTATGCGGAAAGGTCTATTTGCATTTGGTGCCTGGATGGCAATTACCAATCTTGTCAGCCCTTTGCTGGTGAATGCAGATCGCTTCATTATCTCCTACCTGCTTGGTGCATCGATGGTAGCTTTTTACACTGTTCCTTTTGAATTTTTAGTACGGTTATTGATTATTCCTGGCGCATTAGGTACAACGCTTTTACCTAATCTTGCAAAAGATTTTGTAATTAATCCACTGAAAGCCCAGGCCACCATGTGGAGGAGTACAAAAATTACTGCAGGCGTAATGTTTGTATTATGTATTTCGGTTTGTTTGTTGTGCTATCCGTTGATGAAAATGTTCATATCGGAAAGTTTTGCTACAAAATCATGGCCACTGGTTGTGATACTTTCAGTTGGCGTATTCATTAATGGAATTGCCTATATCCCTTACACTGCGTTGCACGCACAAGGACGGGCAAAGCCGACGGGTCTCTTACATTTGTGTGAACTCTTTTTATATATCCCCGTATTGCTGGGACTAGTGCATTTAATGGGACTAAAAGGGGCAGCGATTGCCTGGACTATCAGAACCTTATTTGACGCCGCTGCGATGTTTTTTCTTTATGCGAAGCAACGAGAAAAATATGTTTAATCCACAATTTATTTTTTCATTGCTATGGTTGTCTCAGATCGTATTAAATATTATTTTTAATACTGCTTTCACACCGTTTGAAGTGTCAACCTGGTTTGCGATAGCAATATGCATCATTGCATTTAATATGGGATCTTTATGCCTGATAGGTAGTGGGCGTAAAAAAGGTTATGCGGAGTTTGACAATAAATTAATTCCATTAAATATTTTTAAATTTTTAAATTTATTTTTCGTAATATATTTTTTTGCTGCATTATTCTCGTGTATTGCGATCTATCGTGCATTGATGATATTGAGCCCTGGTGGCCTCACTCCTCCCATCGTCAGGCAACTTGTTGTTCAAGATTTTACTACCGTTAGAGACTTATATGCGCTGTTTGAAGTTTTCAATATAGGCGTTGGATTCAGTATTTTCTTTATTTCTTTTTCACGATTTTTAACAAAAAAACAGTTATATTTAATTTTGGCTATCGGTTTGATTTCTGCAATTGCAACTACTGGTCGTTTATATATTCTTCTGTTTTTCTGTGCTACATCTATATTGTTGCATAGAAATAAAATTATTTCATTGCGCACTGTATTTGTAGGGGCCTTGATATTTATTTTATTATTTTTTCTTATTGCTATTGTATTAGTCAAAGGCGATGATTCAGGATCAATTGCGGACAGAGTGCTATGGAATAGTCAGGTCTATTTTATGAGCAGTGTCGCTTGTTTTAATGACTTTGTTGCAACTGGTGCGCAAAGAATTGATGGCGGCGCATTACTCCCCAATCCGTTGCGCGAAGTTTTATCTTCAATTGGCGTTCTTATACCGCCAAAGCCTACCTTGAATCCGTTTGCTGAAGTGCCGGTACCATGCAATACCTACACAATACTTTTCCCACTCTTCCATGATGCATCTTTTCTGGGAGTATTTATCGGATCGTTTCTTATAGGTGTGTTACATAAAAATTTATATTTGAAATTTTTAAGTTCAAATAATTCTATATTGTGGTATTTGTACGCGATTTCAGTTTATCCATTAGTTATGTCGATATTTGAAGATGCCTATTTCTCTTCGCCAGGATTTTGGCTATTACTTTGGATCCCTCCTATCACATACGGTATTTTTTCTAGAGTTTATTGGAGAAATAAAGAAATTTCTTCTTTGAAAACCTAGACTAACTTGCATGTTTCATTATGTTAACTAATTACTTGAAATATTTTTAAATATGAACAATAAAGCGGCCGTAACGATTTGCTCCATCAATTATATTGCTAAAGCACTCGTTTTGTTTGATTCGTACAAATTCCATAATCCTTCAGACTTCTTTTATTTGGTTATAGTCGACCGAAAGATAGATGACTTAAAAATTGGAAGACCAGGATTGAATATAATTTGGGTAGAAGATCTAAAAATTGATAATTTGGCACAACACGCATTTGCTTTTGATGTTATCGAATTTAATACTAATGTAAAGCCATCCGCGCTCAAATTTTTATTATCCAAATACGATGCAGTATTGTATTTAGACCCTGATATGAAGGTTTATTCGCCTTTAACATTAATTTTCGAGGCCTTAAAGTCCGCGTCTTTGGTCGTGACGCCCCATAGTAATACGCCGATTCTCGATGGAAATAAGCCGGATGATTTAGATTTTTTGAAATTCGGCGCTTTTAATCTTGGCTTTGTGGGCGTATCACGATGTGACGAAGGATTTTCTTTTCTTGAGTGGTGGTCGGAGCGCTGCCTGCACCATGGATTTTATGAACCTCAACTCGGCCTCGCCGTCGATCAGAAATGGGTGAATCTGGCACCAATTTTCTTCCCGAATATGCAGATTTTGCATAATAAGGGCTTAAACGTCGCATTTTGGAACCTTCACGAACGCCACATAACTAAAAAGCATGATGTGTGGGTGGTCAATGACGATACTCCACTTGGTTTTATTCACTTTAGTTCGTTTAATCCGGGGAAACCGGATGAAGTTGCTCAGAAACAATCACGCTTTCTGCCCGGGAGCAGACCAGATTTTGGATTACTCGCACATGAATACGCGAAAGAATTGCTGGAAAATGCTTCTGACTTGTATTCGAAGAAGTCTTATGGCTTCGATTATTTTGACGATGGAACATATATAACGCCAGCGCTACGACGTTTTTATGCAGGCCTAAGGGGAAATGTATTTAAAGACGAGCAAAATCCATTTTCCGCCGATGGACCAGTCAAACGTTTTGCAAAAAAAAATCGGTTGTTGGTGAAGGGTAATCTAAGCGCCAAACGTCATATATTTAGTGATATGGGTAAATATAGTTTTTCAATAAAAATTTTATTAAAGCTTATGCGCATAAGCCTTTCTATTTTGGGCCCGGAGCGCTATTTCAACCTAATGCGTTATTTAGTACACATTTCTTCTCTGCGAAATCAAGTGGATATGTTTGGTAAAATTAACGAGAAGAAATAATTGCACGTGCTATCAGGAGTTTTATATGAGTAATAAAAATACACAGAGCAGGAAAAATGTTCTTATAACCGGTGGTGCAGGTTTTATTGGACAACGTCTGGCCCGTGCATTGTTGGCGCAGGGTGAGAATGTTCGTATATTGGATAGTTTTAGTCCCCAAATTCATGCGATTGATCAATTACCTTCAGAACTCATATCCGTAGAGTTGATCAAGGCAGATGTACGTGATCGTGACGCGATGAAGCAGGCTTTATTGGGAATCGATACGGTCGTACATCTTGCAGCGGAAACAGGTACTGGCCAGTCCATGTATGAAATAGAACGTTATTTCAGCGTTAATGTGCAGGGTACCGCGATTTTATTAGATTTACTCCAGAATGAACTCCAGAATCAACAGTTGGAGTCACTCATTGTTGCTTCCAGCCGCGCGGTTTATGGAGAGGGTGCATATCATTGCGATACTCACGGGATGGTTTATCCAGAACAACGCTCGCATAAGATGTTACTTGCTGCGCAGTTTGATCCTGTATGCCCTCATTGCAGTGGGTCGCTGGTTATGCGTGAAACGCCAGAAGAGAGCCCATTTAAACCAATGTCTATGTATGGCCTAACCAAGCAAGTGCAGGAACAGGCAATATTAATGTTCGCCAGGACCCATGGCATAAACGGCTTTGGATTGCGCTATCAAAATGTTTATGGTCCCGGTCAGTCCTTGAAGAATCCTTACACAGGTATTCTTGCGGTTTTTTCTAATTTGGCAAGGCAAGGGCAACCCATTGAAATTTACGAAGACGGTCAGGAGTCGCGAGATTTTGTTTATATTGATGACGTAGTAGATGCCACGCTGCGCTGTATTAATCACAAAAACAAATATGTCGGTGCGATAAATGTCGGTTCTGGCGAAGCTACGAGTGTATTAACCGTCGCAGAAGAGATTAAATCTTTTTTTAAAAGCCAAAGTGACATTACTATTACAGGTGCTTTTCGAGCGGGAGATATCCGACACAATAAAGCTAATACGAACCTGATGGAAAAGGAACTCGGTATGGTTTCCAGTGTTTCTTTCAAGGCAGGGTTAAAGTTGTTTCTCGAGTGGGCTTCGGAACAGCCGATAGAAGACAAAGCTGCCTATGCACGCTCAGTAAATGAACTGGCCTCTAAAGGTTTAATGGGTATTGGCGTCAAGGCATAAGTACATGAATATAAGGGAACTCATCATTTTATTAAGAGCTGATATTTTACGCCTTTCTAATCAGCCTGCCGGAGTGGGAGCGGATTTTAAACCGTCGTGGCTTAAAATTTTTAGTCCAAGATTTATTCCTGTTTTATTGGCAAGGGTGGCGCGTTACTTTTACTTAAATCGATACTTGCGTTTTTTTAGCCCCATTTTGACTTGGTTGAATGTTGTAATATTTGGAATAGAGATCACGGCACGTTGTGAAATTGGTCCGGGCTTAATGCTACCGCATACCTATGGTACCGTAATAGGAAGTAGCTCCATCGGTAATAACGCTACGATTTTTCACGGTGTTACTCTGGGTGCAAAATATCCTGATTTGCTTTTCGACGTTTCACAAAGACCGACGGTTGGGGACAATGTAGTGATAGGAGCCGGCGCAAAAATTTTGGGCGGAATCCATTTAGGTAATAATTCTACTGTTGCGGCGAATTCACTGGTTCTTTTTTCCGTTCCCGAGAGTAATTTAGCTATTGGAGTTCCGGCAGAAATGAAATTAAAAAACTGAATGATTTTAAAATGTCTGAAATGAATGTACTTTTTATAGCACCCAAATTTTTTTCTTATGAAGAAGCGATCAAGCGTGAGATGGAGAATCTTGGCTATACTGTGGACTTGTATGACGAGCGACCTGCAAGTACGCCTCTTATTAAAGCACTGATTCGTTTTTTTCCAAAATTGGTCTCTCCTATCAGTGAGATTTATTTTAATCATATTCTTAAAAAGAAAAAATTTGATTATTATCATATTGTCTTAGTAATTAAGGGTGAGGCTCTTTCCATAGAAAGAATCAAAAAATTTAAACAAAAAAATCCAAGTGCAAAATTTATATATTACACATGGGATGCTTTGAAAAATTTCAAGAATGGACGTGAAAAATTATCTTTTTTTGATAAGGCTTATAGTTTTGATAGGCATGATTCGAAATCGATCAAAAAGATAAAACATTTACCTTTATTTTATACAGCAGCGTACCAGGCGTTAGGTGTCGCATTACCATTAAAATTGGATATTGACTTATTATTTCTTGGATCGATTCATTCTGATCGTTATCCGGTTATGAATAATATATCTGCGGCGGCCAAAAAAGTGCTAAAGAGTGTAAAAATTCATACACATTTTTATTATCAAAGCAAGTGGGTTTTTTTTGTAAAAAAAATACTGGATATAAATTTTAAAAAAATGCCTTGGAACGATATTTCTTGGATATCTTTGAACGAGCTTGATACGCTTTCTATGATATCCCGTAGCAAGGTTGTTATCGACATTCATCATCCTGGTCAAACTGGACTGACCATGAGAACAATCGAATGTATTGGGGCAAAAAAGAAAATGATCACAACTAATGGTGATGTTGTAAATTATGATTTTTATAATAGCAAAAATATTATGGTTGTAGATCGGAAAAATCCTGTTGTCGAAGCTAGTTTTTTGCAAGAGGAGTACGTTGAGCTGGATAGTGTTGTTTATGAAAAATATAGTATAAATACTTGGGTGCGAGAAATTTTAAGTTAATAATATGAAGCGACTATTTGATTTAATATCGGCATTGATTGCGGTTATCGTTTTTTCCGTACCTTTAATTATTTTGGCCATCATCGTCTTTGCGACATCGGATGGTCCAATTATCTATTGGTCAGATCGAGTGGGTAAAAGAAACAAAGTTTTTAGAATGCCGAAATTTAGGACGATGCTTATCAACACTCCCGCTGTGGCCACTCACTTACTTCCCGATCCGGAGAAATGTTTAACGGCGGTAGGGGGTTTTTTGCGGAAGTCTAGTTTAGATGAATTGCCTCAGGTATGGAGTATTTTAAGGGGCGATATGAGCTTTGTAGGTCCTCGTCCAGCATTATTCAATCAAGCAGATTTAATTGGTTTGCGTACACAATATGGCGTTGATGAACTGCTGCCAGGATTGACCGGATGGGCACAAATCAATGGAAGAGATGAATTGCCAATTTCTGAGAAAGTCAAGCTTGACGTTGAGTATTTGCTGAAAAGATCTTTTTTTCTCGATATTAAAATCATATTTTTGACTTTTAAAAAAGTCTTGCTAAGAGATGGAATTACACATTGATTGAGTTATCTCCATGAGTCTATTTTTGAACATATCCAGATTCAACAAACAGCTTATTGCAGTGGCATTGGACTTCGTGTTCTTGCCACTAACATTCTGCATGGCAATTTGGCTGCGATACGATGGCCTGAATAATTTTTTATTACATCAATACACTATATTAATAGTTGCTGCTCCCTTCATCTCAATTCCGCTTTTTATCAGGCTTGGTTTATACCGCGCAGTAATTCGTTTCATTGATCATAAAATCGTCTATGTGGTTGTGCTTGGTGTAACGCTATCAGTGGTCACCTTAGGAGCGTTAGGTACATTTACGCAAACTAATGGTTACTCCCGAGCTGTTTTCGGTATTTATTGGGTCAGTGCTATTTTGTATGTGGCGGCGAGTCGATTTATTGCGCGTGGATTTTTGTTGCATGTTAGTGGTGCGACTGGCTCGGTTCGTGTAGCCATTTATGGCGCGGGGCAAGCGGGTTCTCAGTTAGCCAGCGCTTTACGCGCCAGTCAAGAATATATACCTGTCGTATTTATAGACGATAAAGCAGAGCTCCGCCGCGCTACGATTGCGGGTATCAAGGTTTATGGTCCCGATGATATTGCTATGGCTATTGCTCGATACGATGTAAAGGAAGTGCTTTTAGCGATGCCTTCACAGACTAAGGCGCAGCAAAGACATATTCTTGATCGCTTGGAACCGTTAAAAGTCAAAATCAAAGTAACCCCTCCAATCAAAAGTTTGATTAATGGGGAATTGCGGGTTCAGGATATTCGCGAGATTGAGATTGAGGACTTGTTGGGGCGTGACCAGGTGGATGCGGACCCGAAGTTAATAGCGGCATGTATTGTCAATAAATCTGTGATGGTGACGGGAGCTGGCGGATCAATCGGTTCTGAACTCTGCCGGCAGATTGTTCGCCAGCGTCCGAATAGGTTGATATTGCTAGAGATGTCGGAATTTGGTCTTTACGCGATTGAGCAGGAGCTAGCGGAATTAAAGCAAAGTTTAGGCGTGAAGATAGAATTGATTCCTTTCCTCGGATCAGTTGGGCAAACTGAGAAGTGCACGCGGATAATGCGTACCTACTCGGTTGAAACCGTTTATCACGCCGCTGCTTATAAGCATGTTCCCCTCGTTGAGCACAATCCAATTGAGGGTATTCGCAACAACGTATTTGGGACATTAAGCTTGGCTAAGGCAGCAATGGCGGCTGGCGTAAAAACATTTGTGTTAATTTCCACGGACAAGGCGGTCCGCCCGACTAACGTAATGGGGTCTACAAAACGACTAGCTGAATTGATATTGCAGGCGTTTTCTCGCTTACAGGGTAAGTCATCGACTCGTACCCGTTTTTGTATGGTCCGCTTTGGAAATGTCTTGGGATCGTCGGGGTCGGTGGTGCCTTTATTTCGTAAGCAGATTATGGCAGGTGGTCCGATTACATTAACGCATCCGGAAATTACGCGATATTTCATGACCATTCCAGAAGCAGCCCAACTGGTTCTTCAGGCTGGGGCTATGGGCGAGGGTGGCGACGTCTTTGTGTTGGATATGGGCGATCCGGTAAAAATTGTCGATTTGGCTAAACGCATGGTGCATCTAAGTGGTCTCGAAGTACTTTCCGACGCGACGCCGGACGGAACTATTGAAATTAATCACGTCGGGTTGCGTCCTGGTGAAAAGTTGTATGAAGAGTTATTGATTGGTGAGAATGTGGAAGGGACGGAACATCCATTAATTATGCGTGCCCAAGAGGTTGAAATTCCTTGGGTAGTGTTGCAGGATTTATTGGCTAAATTGGATGTCGCATGTGAGCAATTTGAATATGAGGAGGTACGCGCGCTTTTATTGCGGGCTGTGGCCGAATATGAGCCGCAATGCGGCATCGCTGATTTTATTTGGTGTGAAGACGAAAAAAATGATCGAGCGGCTTGAAGAAGTAGGAAATATAATAAATTAACGATGCTTCTTCAAGGTCCGCTTATTGCTCTATAAATATGTTTAAAATTACAATGCAATAAATGACCTTTAGGACGAGAGGCTAACTAGTTTGAATTAAGCGGTAACATTGCTGACGTCTCACCTAATTGATCTGCTTGCGCAGCCTTAGGACCTGCGGATGATATTGGGATAGATTACGCTAGTAAAGACGTTGGCAAAAGTGTGAAACAATACAGGTACATGATACGGTAACCGAACTAATTACAATTTTTAGCAACTATATTAGTTGAATTTTATATTTTTCGTAATTTAGTTCGCCGTAATCATAGTTTTCAATTAATTTAATCAACGGAGTAATTATGGATTTATCAAACCTGACAGTCGCCCAGTTACGTGTACTACAAGAGCAGGTGAAACAAAGTTTAAAGGATCGCGAACAGGAAGAAATGACCAAGGCGCGTGAGCAAATTTTAGCAATTGCTCAAACAGCCGGTATTTCATTGAAGGATTTATTAAGTATTCCAGCCCGTAACAAAAATAATGTAACTAAGGCAAAAGTCGCGGTACGTTATCGCAGTCCTTCGGATGCCTCGTTGCAATGGACTGGTCGGGGACGGCAACCTAAATGGGTGCAGGAGTGGATTTCATCCGGTAAATCTCTGGATGCATTGCACGTATAAATTCCAGCGTAGCGATCCCGAAACGGATCTTTTGCGGTATTCTGGTTTTAATGAGCGTGGTGGTGGGTTGTTGCATCGACATAACTAAGTAAATGTGACCTAGGCTAGCAGTAATCCTTCGCTCCGATGCTGCTTTTGGGCAAAGAGCCGCACGTAGGATAGTCGCGACGTTGTTTCGATTTTAATATGTGCTGCAAAGGCAGAGTACAAAGAGGTGCATTTTAGCTTCCTGGAGGCTGTTATATGCAGCAGGATACCGAATAGCATGGTTCACTGGGTGAATCAGTTATACTTTGTGTGTAATTCGATAACTAACCAGAGTAGGCTACTTTCTGCTACTTGTTAGCCAACTAACTGGTTAACTTTACATGGTGCTGTTAAAAACTCTGTATTTTAATCAACCATTTATAGTCCGCCATGCTTCCACTCCAAAATTCAATCTTTAAAGCTTATGACATCCGCGGTATCGTTGGGACGACGTTAGATGCCCCCATAGCGCGGCAAATTGGCCAGGCTTTCGGTATCGCAGCGCGCGAAAAAGGCGAAAAGACGGTAGTGATCGGTCGTGATGGTCGCCTGTCAGGTGCCGAAATGACGGCTGCGTTGGCCGCGGGATTGCAGGATGTTGGCGTGGATGTCATCGATATTGGTGTTGTGGTGACGCCGATGGTCTACTTCGCCACGCATGTTCTGGGGACGCAATCTGGCGTGATGGTGACCGGTAGTCATAATCCGCCAGACTATAACGGCTTCAAAATGGTGCTGGCTGGTGAGGCTATTTACGGTGACACCATACAGGCGCTGTACCAAGCGATTAGTGTGGACGCTACCAAACAGGCCGCAGAGCAGGCAGAACGTAAAGGCGCTTACACAACGCACGATATCAAGGATGCTTATTTGCAACGCATCCTTAGCGATGTCACCTTAGCCAAGCCGATGAAAATTGTGGTTGACTGCGGCAATGGCGTTGCCGGCGCATTTGCGGGAGAGCTTTATCGGGCTCTGGGTTGTGAGGTGCAGGAACTATTTTGCGAGGTGGACGGGACTTTCCCCAACCATCATCCTGATCCGGCGCATCCTGAAAATCTTCAGGATGTTATTCGCGCATTGCAAACGACCGATGCAGAAATTGGGTTGGCATTTGATGGTGACGGTGATCGTCTCGGAGTAGTGACCAAGGACGGCCAGATTATTTATCCTGATCGTCAGTTAATGCTTTTTGCTGCAGATGTGTTAACACGTCATCCCGGACAAGAAATTTTATATGACGTCAAATGCACGCGTCATCTGGCCCCTTGGATTACGCAGCATGGCGGCAAGCCGCTAATGTGGAAGACCGGTCATTCGTTGGTGAAAGCAAAGATGCGCGAAACCGGTGCGCCCCTTGGTGGCGAGATGAGCGGCCACGTGTTTTTCAAGGACCGTTGGTATGGTTTTGACGATGGTCTATACGCTGGCGTTCGGTTACTGGAATTGTTGAGCAGAGAGAGCGATCCTTCAGCAGTGCTGAATGCACTACCTCAATCCGCGAGCACGCCAGAGTTGCAGTTGACATTAGCCGAGGGGGAGAACTTCACATTGATCGCGGCATTGCAGCAGCAGGCGCAATTTCCAGGGTCGGATGACATCATTAAGATCGACGGCTTGCGCGTCGAGTATCCGGATGGATTTGGACTGGTGCGTGCATCCAATACGACGCCAGTTGCGGTAATGCGGTTTGAGGCGGAATCGGAAGAAGCACTGGCCCGCATTCAGTCCGAGTTCAAGCGCGTGATTCTGGCAGTAAAGCCGGACGCAAAGTTACCTTTTTAATATCTCTTGAATTGAAATCTGTTTGAACATCCTTATTGTCCGTGTTTCATCACTCGGTGACGTAGTTCATAACATGCCGATGGTGTCCGATATCCGGCGCCATTATCCCGATGCTAATATCGATTGGGTGGTGGAGGAGGGCTACGTCAGTTTGGTGCGGCTCAATCCAGATGTTCGCAGAATCATTCCGTTTGCATTGCGCCGCTGGCGGAAAAATCTATTTTCCCTTGCGACTCGGAATGAAATGTCCGAATTTCGTAGCCTACTCAGGCTGGAGGAATACGACCTTGTTTTCGATACGCAGGGTTTATTAAAAACCGGTATTGTGATGCGCATGGCGCGATTGGCGCCGAACGGTAAAAGGGTGGGCTTGGCGAACGCCACCGAAGGCTCAGGCTACGAGCCTATATCACGGGTTTTTCATACAATGAGTGTCGCGGTCGGATTAAGGACGCATGCGGTGTTGCGGGCGCGTCAGGTTGCGGCAAAGGCTTTAGGTTACAGCGCCGAAGGGCCAGCGGATTTTAATTTACAAATGGCCGGGGTCGCTTCGAAGCAATCGCCGCTCTGGCTGACCAAGCAACCTTACGCGGTGTTTTTTCACGGAACTGCCCGCGCAGAAAAGCAATGGGCGTTTGACAATTGGGTGAGTATCGCGCGATTGTTGGCGACCTTTGATTTGCAAGTACTATTGCCTTGGGGTAGTGAAGACGAAAAGAAAACCGCAGAAAAAATGGCGGAGAAAATGCCGAATGCGCGTGTTCTTCCGAGGCTGCCCTTGATGGAAGCGGTTATGCTGGCGCAACGCGCAGCGTTGGTAGTGGGGGTAGATACCGGCCTGACGCATGTCGCTGCCGCCTTCAATCGCCCCACGATTGAGTTGTACTGCGACTCCCCGCGCTGGAAGACGGAAGGGGACTGGTCCGCCAACATTATTAATTTGGGTGATGAGGGGACTTCGCCGACGGTTGACGAAGTAGAGCGTGCGGTGCATATTCTGTTGCATTCGATGGATAAAATCGATGCAAGTCGGTCGGACGTAGTCTGAATCAACACTGGTCATGAGTGAGGCTAAACGGCCGTCCCTCCAACACCTGCTCACGCCCCATTACAACACGGCATAATATCGCGATGGAACAACAAATTCTAAATCTAGACTGTGCCAACTGGCACATCGACTCTCCTGACCGAAGCTGGATTGCTGCGCTTGAATCTGGCAAGGTGCTTTACTTTCCCCGTCTGGCTTTTGTATTAACGCAAGATGAGCGGCAATTATTGACGCCTTCTATTCTCGATCCTAACAGCCGTAATGTCAGCCTCAATGCCGATGGCGAGTTAAAGGGCGCACTTGGGGACCCGGCGCAGCGGGTAGCGCTGGCGACAATGGTGGGGCGTTTTCGCGCGCAGGCCCGGCAACTGATAGCCTCGCTTTTGCCTGCTTATAGCGATGTGGTCCGACTCGCGCCGACCAGTTATAGGCCCATGCAGGTTGCGTCGCGCACGCAGTCCTGGCGTGCTGATGACAAGCGCCTGCACGTTGATGCGTTTCCTTCGCGTCCGAATTATGGCGAGCGGATTTTGCGCGTGTTTGCTAACGTTAATCCTGATGGCGTGCCGCGGGTATGGCGAGTAGGTGAGTCATTCGAGGATGTCGCTAAACGATTTTTGCCTCGGGTAAAAGCCTACTCGCGGTGGCAAGCGCACATTCTTAAAGCGTTGCATGTCACGAAGTCGTTACGCAGCGAATACGATCATTTGATGTTACAACTTCACGACAACATGAAATCGGACCTGGCATATCAGGCTGACGGTCCGCAGGTGACGATGCCTTTTGCAGCGGGCTCGGTGTGGGTATGTTTTTCTGACCAGACGCCGCATGCGGTCATGTCAGGGCAATACATGATGGAGCAGACCCTGCACTTGCCAGCGGCTAAACAGTACGATGCGAGCGCCAGTCCTTTAGCTATTTTGACCAAGCTAACCGGACGAAGCCTGATTTGATGCGGGCCCGTTTGTATCGACTCATCTACTCGTTCGTCTGGTGGTTTATCATTCCGCTGGCCTTGTTGCGTTTATGGTGGCGCGGTCGCAAGGAGCCGGGATATCGGCAACATATTCCCGAGCGTCTCGGATTCTACGGATCTTTGCAAAAGCAACGCCGTCTGTCATCGCCAGCTTATATATGGGTGCATGCGGTGTCCGTTGGTGAAACGCGCGCGGCAGAACCATTGGTGAATATGTTGCTAGCCAAGTACCCGCAACACACGATTCTGCTGACGCACATGACCGCGACCGGACGTGCGACAGGCCAAGCACTGTTTGGTGCTTCGTCACGCGTGGTACAGAGTTTTTTGCCCTACGATACTGGATGGATGGTAGGTCGTTTTTTACGTCATTTTGCGCCATGTTTGTGCGTATTGATGGAGACCGAAGTCTGGCCAAATCTGATCGCCCAATGCGTTCGTTATCGCCTGCCTGTGACATTGGTCAATGCGCGGCTATCAGAGCGCTCATTGCGGCGCGGTAAGAAATTTGCGACCTTGATGACCGAGGCCGCGAAGGGCATCACCTGCGTTGGTGCGCAAACCGTGGACGATGCACAGCGCATGCGGCAGCTAGGTGCTAGCAACGTTACTATTACCGGCAACCTGAAATTCGATGTGGCACCAACGGAGGCGTTAGTCCGCACAGGAGCCGCGTTGCGCCAGCAAATCGGTGCTCGACCTGTGCTCTTGTGCGCCAGTACGCGTGAGGGCGAGGAGGTGCTAATTTTGGCTCAGCTCGGCAAATTGGATCAGCACCCATTACAAAATCCATTGTTAATTATTGTCCCGCGCCATCCCCAGCGATTTGATGAGGTGGCAAAACTGATCGCATCGAATAGTTTGAAGATGATGCGTCGCTCGGCAATGGACGATAGCGCGTTGAGCGCCGAGGTCAAGGTAATGCTGGGGGACTCGATGGGCGAAATGTTCGCCTATTTTGGCCTGGCGAATGTCGCATTTATTGGCGGCAGTCTGTTGCCGCTAGGCGGGCAAAATTTGATTGAAGCATGTGCTGTCGGGACGCCAGTTCTGATTGGTCCGTACACGTTTAACTTTGCAGCGGTGACCGAGCAGGCGATTGCCGCAGGCGCAGCGTTAAGTGTGTCCGATGCGGCTAATATGATTGATACGGCCGGTCGATTATTAGCAAATGATTCGGCGTTGCAAATGATGGGCACAAAGGCGAGCGAGTTTGCGCGCTTGCATCGTGGTGCGACGGAGCGGACGGTGGCATTATTGGCGGCGCTAATTTAGTTGGGCAGACTGGAACCATAATCCGCTAATCCACCCCGCGATGGAAGCGCATACATTGGAACGCCTGAACTAACTCTACCAAGATAAAGACAGCGCATTAACGCAAACAATTCAAATAAAATATGCACCTTACCTTGATCGCCATCAACCTTTTCAGCATGCTGTTACTTCCGCCGACCAGTTTCATTTTATTGTGTCTGTTGGGTATGGCATTCCGGACGCATTGGCCGCGTTTTGGGGTTTGGTTAAGTGCCTCTGCGCTGGCGCTACTGTTTATTCTTAGTACCAAAGCAGGCGCGTTGCTGTTCGTGGCACCGCTAGAAAACCAGACAGCTATTCTCGACTCGGCATCCATAAAGGGTGCGCAAGCGATTGTCGTTCTCGGCGCTGGACAATTTCCCAGTGCACCGGAATATGGCGGCGTGAACAGTCCTAGCTATGTGACGCTGGCGCGCCTGCGTTACGCGGCCAAGTTGTATCGCGCGACCGGTTTGCCAGTATTGGTGTCCGGTGGTAAGCCAGAAGGTGATGTTGAATCGGAGGCGGCCGTAATGGCGCGCTCGCTGAAGGAGGATTTTGCGACGCCGGTAAAGTGGTTAGAAGAGTCTTCGGATAACACCGCACAAAATGCGGCTAACTCTGAAAAAATATTGCAGCGGGAAAACGTACGCCGTATTCTGCTGGTGACCGATGCTATCCATATGCCGCGTGCTGTGATGATCTTTAGACGCAGTGGCCTCGAAGTCGTCGCAGCACCAACGGTGTTTTTCTCGCGCAGTCATTATGCGTTATTCGATTTTATTCCGATGGGCGAAGGCTTTCGGCGCAGTTATTACGCCATACATGAGTGGGTTGGGATCGTCTGGTACAGGTTACGTTACGGCAGTTAAAAAAGCCCGCAACGATTATTTGTTGCGGGCTTTTTTATTGCGAGAAATTTTTATCGGCAACCTGTTTAGTTCACGGTCTTGTTTTGCACCGGTGTTGCTATCGGCGCTTGTGTCGTTTCATTCAAACCACCGCCTAACGACCGATACAGATCAATCGCATTGTTCAAACGCAACTGGCGCGTCTGGACCAGTGCTTGCTGCGCTGAGAACAGATCGCGCTGGGCAACTAACATATCAGTCGAACTGGCGATGCCGTTCTTGAAGCGCAAGTCCGTCAACTTTACCCGCTCTTGTTGCGCCATCAGAAAGGCTTGCTGCGCATCCAGTTGTTCAGCGAGCGCGCCGCGTGCCACCAATGCATCAGCGACTTCGCTGAAAGCGGTTTGAATGGTTTTCTCGTAATTAGCGACGGCAATATTTTTACGCACTTCCGATAAAGTCAGATTGGCGCGATTGCGTCCACCTTCAAAAATCGGCAACGTCAGTTGCGGAATAAATGACCAGGTGCGACTGCCTGCCGCAAACAAATCTCCTAGTGATGAGCTGGCGTTACCAATACCTGCAGTCAACGATATCCGCGGGAAGAACGCGGCGCGGGCGGCACCGATGTTCGCGTTGGCGGCACGTAACTGCTGTTCTGCAGCGCGAATATCCGGGCGTCGAATCAGCAAGTCGGATGGGAGCCCGGCCGGAATGTCTGTCACGATCTGTTGTGACGCCAGCGTTTGTGGTGCCGGCAGATCAGTGATTGGCGTGCCGACCAGTAAAGTGAGTGCGTTACTTGCCTGGCCCTTTTGACGGGCTAAGGTCGCAAACGAAACGCGGGCGGATTGCACCAATGTTTCCGACACGCGCAAGTCTAGTGCGGACGATGCACCGACATCAAACCGCATTTTTGCAAGCTTGTAATCTTGCAATCGGCTGTCCAGGGTTTGTTGTGCAATCTCTTGCTGCTCAGCAAAAGAACGCTCGGCTAAGTATGCTTGGGCGACTTGCGACACCAAAGTAATTTGCACCGATAAGCGCGCTTGTTCAGTCGATAAGTAGCTAGCCAGCGCAGCATCCTTGAGGCTACGTACGCGTCCAAAAAAGTCCAGCTCAAACGCCGTCATATTCAGCCCGACTGCATACGAGGTGCCGACCGGTGCCTGACCGGGTATTAACTGGCTTGCAGCGGAGCGAGCGCGGGTGCGGCTAAAGCCGCCATTAACATTGGGCAATGCATCGGCAGCGGTGATGTCGTACTGCGCACTGGCGGCTTCGATGTTCAATGCTGCGGTGCGCAGATCACGGTTGTTGACGAGAGCTGCCGCTATCAGCGTTTGCAGGCGCTGATCGGGAAAGAATTGCCGCCAGCCTAGCGCCACTGCGTCGGCTTCAGATTGCGTCGTCGCAAATTCACCGGCAGGGAATGTTCCCGCAACCGGAGCTGTCGGACGCACGTAAGTTGGTGCCATACTGCAACCGGTCAGGACGCCTGCCAGCAACAGAGCGCTGGTCAGGTTTTTTGGTAAAGAATTAAACATTCTGGTCCTCCACATCAATTTTTTTGTGCGCGGCGTATATCTTGTTCTGACGCTCGCTACCCTTGAAGAATTTACGTACCACAACGAAGAAGACAGGTACCAGGAATACTGCTAAAACGGTCGCAGTAATCATCCCACCCATTACGCCGGTACCGATAGCACGCTGGCTGCCTGAACCTGCGCCGGTCTTGATGGCGAGTGGCAGTACGCCAAGGATAAACGCCATGGATGTCATCAGAATTGGGCGGAACCGCAGGTGTACCGCTTCCAGCGTAGCTTCGATGAGGCCTTTGCCTTGTGCTTGCAAGTCTTTTGCAAATTCAATAATCAGAATCGCGTTTTTGGCCGACAAACCGATAACCGTAATCATCCCTACTTTAAAGTACACATCGTTTGGCATACCGCGCAATGTCACACCGAGCAATGCACCGAGAATACCCAGTGGCACCACCAGCATTACTGCAAACGGAATAGACGTGCTTTCATATAGCGCAGCCAATACCAGAAACACCGCTACTAACGACAGCAGATACAACATTGGCGCTTGCGAGCCTGAGGTTTTTTCTTCTAGCGACTGACCTGTCCACTCAAAGCCAAAACCAGGCGGCAACTTAGCCGTCAGCGCTTCCATTTCGTCCATTGCTTCCCCGGTACTGTGACCCGGTGATGCGCCGCCAGAAATTTTCATTGCCGGATAGCCGTTATAACGGGTCAACTGGACCGGTCCGCTAATCCAGTGGGAAGTGGTAAAGGACGACATCGGCACCATCGTTCCGGCTGTATTTTTGACATACAGCTTGGCCAGATCTTCGGGTTGCAGGCGCTGCGGTGCATCCGCTTGTACGATCACCCGTTGTTGACGTCCCTGATTTGGGAAATCGTTCACATAGGCCGACCCAAGCGCAATCGATAGGGTGCTATTGATCGCATCAAAAGTGATGCCCAGTGCATTCGCCTTGTCGCGGTCAATATCGAGTTGCAGCTGCGGCGCATCTTCCAAACCTTCTGGACGCACACCCGCCAGGACTTTACTTTTCGCAACCATGCCGAGTAGTTGATTGCGTGCCGCAACCAAGGCGTCGTGGCCTAAACCAGCACGGTCTTGCAAGCGGAAAGTGAAACCGGTGGCGTTACCCAGTTCGGGGATAGGCGGCGGGTTCAATGGATAGATGATCGCATCCTTGATTTTTGCAAACGCGCCAAACGCAGCGCCAGCAATAGCATCGGCAGATTCGCTCGGGCCACGCTGGCTCCAGTCTTTGAGCGGAACGAACACCAGACCGGCATTTTGACCATTACCGGAGAAGCTGAAGCCAGTAATTGCGACCACGTGTGCCACCGCAGGCAACTTGGCGTAGTACTCTTCGATCTGCTTGATTACGGCCAATGTACGATTTTGGCTGGCACCGGCAGGCAACTGGACGTTGGTGACGATATAACCCTGATCTTCACTCGGCAAAAATGACGCTGGCAAACGCGCATACAACAAGCCAACGCAGACCACGATCGCGCCGTAGACCAGCATGTAGCGGCCGGTTTTGGTGAGCATCTTAGCGATAAACCCTTGATAGCTGGTAGTCGTGGCGTTAAAGCGACGATTGAACCAACCGAAGAAGCCTTTTTTCTCGTGATGATGTCCGGCCTCTACCGGCTTCAGGATAGTGGCGCACAGCGCGGGTGTCAGCGTAAATGCCATCAGTACCGAGAAGAACATTGACGCAACCATCGACAACGAGAACTGGCGATAAATCGCACCGACCGCACCGCTGAAGAACGCCATCGGAATAAATACCGCGATCAGTACCAACGTAATACCGATCAACGCACCGGTAATTTGTCCCATTGCCTTGCGCGTTGCGTCACGTGGCGACAAACCTTCTTCGCTCATGATCCGCTCAACGTTTTCGACCACCACAATTGCGTCATCGACCAGAATACCAATAGCCAGCACCATACCGAACATCGTCAGCACGTTGATCGAGAAGCCGAACAACAGCAACGTCGCAAAAGTACCCATCAACGCCACCGGCACGACAATGGTTGGAATCAATGTGTAGCGAATATTCTGCAAGAACAGATACATCACCAAGAACACCAGGATAATCGCTTCGATTAACGTCTTCACCACTTCTTCGATCGATATCTTGACGAAGGTTGAGGTGTCGTACGGGACGGTGTATTTGACACCAGCCGGGAAGTATTGGGACAACTGTTCCATTTTGGCGTGCACCGCTTTAGCAGTGCCGAGCGCGTTGGCGGTAGGTGATAACTGCACACCGACGAACGAGGTCGGTTTGCCGTCCAGGCGACCCGCTGTGGCATACGATTGACCACCGATTTCAATCCGGGCCACATCACGCAGACGCACGACCGAGCCATCTTTGTTGGCGCGCAGTTGAATCTTGCCGAATTGCTCAACGGTATTTAATTGGCCAGTGACGACGACCGTAGCGGAGATTTGCTGTGTGCCCGGGCTAGGTAAATCACCGATAGTGCCGCCTGCGACCAGTGCATTTTGCGCCTGAATAGCTGACTTAACATCGCCGGGCGTAAGGTTCAGACCGACCAGTTTGGCTGGGTCAATCCAGATACGCATGGCACGCTCGGTACCGAATAGCTGCGCCTGGCCCACACCCGGCACACGCTTGACTTCATTGAGCACGTTGCGCGACAAATAGTCACCTAGCGCTACTGGATCAAGTTTGCCATCGGTAGAGGACAAACCGATAAACATTAAAAAGTTACTACGTGATTTGGTGACTTGCACACCTTGCTGGGTGACGGCCGCTGGCAATCGCGCTTCAACGCGCTTTAAGCGATTTTGTACATCCACCGCTGCCAGATCGGCATTGGTATCAGGAGAAAACGTCACCGTAATTTGCACTGCGCCGTTGGCTTGACTTTGCGATTCCATATATTGCAAGCCGTCGGCACCGTTCATCTCTTGTTCAATCAGGCTGGTCACGCTGTCGTCCAGAATTTGTGCTGTCGCACCTGGATAATTAGCGCTGATCACGATGGTTGGCGGTGCGATGGACGGATATTGTGATATTGGTAATTGCGTGATCGCTAAAACACCCGCAAGCAGGATGAAGACAGCCAGCACCCACGCAAAAACCGGGCGATCAATGAAAAACTTTCCCATGTGGGGGCTCCTTATTTAGCTTTGGACGTTGTATCTGCGGGAGCGCCAGATGTGGCGGAGGCAGCGCTGGCTGGTGCCGCTGCAGTTACCGGTGGAGCTGTTGGCGAAGTTGGTGCGGTCGCGCCGGATGTTGCTGCTGCAGGGTTGTTCCATGCGACGGCCTTAACGACGGCACCGGGCTTGATTTTCTGCGACCCTTCAACAACAACCTTGTCGCCGGTTTTCAGGCCTTCGGTCACAATCCATTTGTCGCCTTGGGCGTTGTCTGCTTTGATAGGCCGCGCAACAACCTTGTTGTCCTTATCGACGATTAAGACAGAGGCACCGGTCATGTCGCGGGTGACGGCTTGCTGTGGCACGGTGATGGCCTTATCGTTGACTGCTTGTTCCAGTCTGGCGCGAACGTACATGCCCGGTAATAAACTATGATCAGGATTAGGAAATTCAGCGCGGATACTGACAGACCCGGTAGTCGGATCAACGGTCAGATCAGAAAATAACAGTTTGCCGCTTTGCGGGTAGGTGTGACCGTCTTCGGTCACCAGCGTGACTTTAGCCTGACCTTTACCGACGCTCTGCAACTGACCGCTTTTCATCGCTTGTTGTAGCTTAAGGAGATCGGTACTGGATTGTGTCAGATTGACGTAGATCGGGTCGATTTGTTGCACCGTGGCCAATTGGGTTGCTTCGCCCTGACCAACCAGTGCGCCTTCTGTTACCAGTGCGCGACCGATACGGCCTGAAATTGGGGAGCTCACTGTGGCATAACCAAGATTCAGGCTGGCAGTCTGGCGGGAAGCTTTGGCTCCAGCGACATCAGCGGCGCCTTGTTTTTGCAATGCTACAGCATCATCGTAGTCCTGCTTGCTGACTGCGTTGGCTTCGACCAGCGGCTTGTAGCGTTCAGCTTTCAACGTTGCTTGGGTGAGATTGGCTTCTGCTTTGGCGAGCGTCGCTTGCGTGCTTTGAAAGGTGGCTTGCAACTGGGCCGGATCAATGCGGAACAAGACCTCGCCAGCTTTTACGTCACTACCTTCTACAAAATTACGTTTTAGAACGATGCCAGCGGCGCGCGCACGCACTTCGGCAATCCGGGTCGCTTCCAGCCGACCGGGCAACTCGGAGGACAAAGAAAGGAGTTCGGGGGCAATAGTGATTATCGCTACTTCGGAGGGCGGTGGGGCAACGGGCGCATCGGGCTTTTTGCCGCAGGCGGCAACTGTCGAAAGTAGTGCAATGGCTAATGCCATACGTGTAAAGCGGAAAAGTGAGCCTTCTGATTTCATAAGATTTCTCGCACGTTAGTGTAGTTGGTACCGTTTAATTGTAGTGCTGATGTATACAACGCCTGCCGGACTTCAGATTGGGGCAACTTGATGGCATGAAAAATGGAGCAAGTCGATATTTGTAGCCCCGATGCTGTGCGTTGACTGGTAAAGTATGGCGGATGTGATATTATACATACATTCGTGAATGTATGTGCTTCGAAGATAGATAAATGTCGCACATGCACATATTGTGAGGCGAGGAGATGATTGATAATGGCTAGATGTACGAAAGAAGAGGCGCAGGAAACGCGCTCGCGTATCCTGGATGCAGCGGTGGAGGTCTTTTATGCGCAGGGCGTTTCACAGACATCGTTAGCGGATGTTGCCACTGGAGCAGGTGTTTCGCGTGGCGCAATTTATTGGCATTTTACCAATAAAAGTGACCTCTTTAACGCTATGTGCGAACGCGTCAAATTGCCAATGGAAGCATTGATTCGTAATAGTGCCGATGAAGGCGCAGTCGATCCGCTGGGACAATTCCGCAGTTGGTGCCTGTTTGCACTGGGCGAGGGCGTCAATAATGCGCAAACTCGCAAGATTTTCGCTACCATTTTACATAAATGTGAATTTGTCGATCCCACGGATCCAATTTATATACGCCAGCGCGAGTGCTTTTTGGAGGGACGCGTTAATATTCAGCGGATTCTGCGATATGCGGTTGCAAAGGGGCAACTGCCGCGTAATTTGGACCCAATACTTGGGGCGATTATGGTCCAGTCTTTACTATCGGGCGTATTAGATAATTGGCTTTTTATCCCCGAGAGCTTTGATCTCGGTAAGCAGGCCGCTAATATAGTCGACCTGTGCATTCATTCGCTGAAGACTGCGCCGATGTTACAAAAGAGCTGATTTTACAGAGGGGTGCACCAACAGAACCGTTAAAAAATCAGGCAAGAGGTGCGTTCAACCCGCTTTAATAAACCGGCATGGTGGTATCGACCTGTTGCGCCCACGCATGGATACCGCCCGTCAGGTTAAATACATTAGTAAAAAGATTACGTTCTAAAAATGCTGCCACGGACATGCTACGTGCCCCATGATGGCAAATACAGACGATTTGCTGGTCTTCCTCGAGGTCATTTAGACGGCCAGGAATGGTTTGCATTGGGATCAATTGCGTATCAGCTATATGGCAGGTTGCATACTCCCACGGTTCACGCACGTCTAGTAAAAACGGCGTCGGACGGTCTGGGTCAGCGATCCAGGCAGCTAGTTCGGGGGCGGTAAGATGTTGCATCGTGTGCTCGTCAGAGGGTGTGCTAAATCAGAATTTAAAATGCGAACGCGGCGCAACACCGCGGAGTGGCCGAGCGCTGGTCTCAAAAAGATTACGGGTATCGTAAGCGGCTCCAGAGACGTGCGTAATGACTTGTGCCGTCATAACCGGCGCTTCGCCAATGATAGCCACAATGCGACCGCCAACGTTTAATTGTTCCAGAAACGTGACCGGCAATGTAGCGAGCGAACCCGAAATGATGATGACATCGTAGGTTGTCTCTTTGCCTTCGAGCCAACCTTGTGCGCCATTACCTTCTACTACTTCGACGTTGCGAACCCCATAAGCGCTTAAATTTTTCTCCGCAAACGCTGCCAGTTGCGCGTCTATTTCAACAGTCACTACATGACGCGCCTTATGTGCAAGCAATGCCGCCATGTAGCCCGAGCCGGAGCCAATCTCCAGAACGCTCTCATGCTTCTTCACCGCCGCTTCCTGTAACAAGCGCGCTTCTACTTTTGGTGACAGCATGCTCTCGCCACCATCGCCAGGCAGTGGAATCTCTGTGTCACTGAACGCCAGACTTCTATAAGCCGCGGGTACAAATTCTTCACGCCGCACAACCGTTAGCAGGTTCAAAACGTCCAACTCCAGTACATTCCAGGGGCGGATTTGCTGTTCGATCATATTGAAGCGTGCTTGTTCGATATTCATGGGCGAATGGTCAATAACGGGATAAAAGAGACATTCTATCAAGGACGCCTCCAAAAACCTACAACGTCGCCTGATTTCGCTTTGAATGATATATCAGCGCCAGGTTGCGGGCGTATTTACTGCTCATGCGTTATTGCTGACATTGTTTACTTTTTGAGCAAAATTTTAGTCGCAAGAGAATAGCCATTTATGGCTATTAATAACTGTGTATGGTTTAAAATGCGCCTTTGAATCTGAGAGTGATAGCGCAAATGATTATGGGATTAATTGCCAACTTGTCACATTCTCATCAATCACCGTTGGTCGCGGTAGCAGGGGCGGCCTCCCTCGAAATTGCGGCCTCGTGCCGACCAGGCTGCGGCGCTTGTTGTACTGCGCCCTCCATTTCCTCAAAGATTCCCGGGATGCCGAGCGGTAAACCCGCTGGCGTGCGTTGCGTGCAACTCGACGACGAAAATAAATGTCTGATTTTTGGTGCGCCCGAACGACCTCTTGTGTGTGGCAGCCTGCAACCATCGGCGGAAATGTGCGGCAGCTCTCAAAAAGACGCGATGCATTATCTCGATAGACTGGAAGAGTTAACGGGGTAAAGGCTAAAATCGTAATGCAGGCCGGGTTTATGCGCAACCTGAAGTGTAATCGCAGGCTTGAGGTGTTACCGTAGGTAAACCAAACTTGGTGGAAAATCGGGATGCTTAACGCCTGAGAGAAAATGAAGCGGACAAACTATCAAGGATGTAGATGAAAACAAAACTTCTGGCGGTATTTACCCTGATCACCGCATTCTTTTTGAGTTCCTGCGCGATGTTGATCGGCACCCGCGACGTTGACTTTCCGCTGGAGCGCTTGCAACAATCGCTGAACAAACGGTTGCCATTTACAAAACGTTACCTTGGGCTCATCGAGGTAACGGCCAGTCACGCACAATTGGCGTTTGACCAGCCACAGGGGCGTTTACTGGTGGATATGGATGTCACCATGGGCTTGCCCATCACTGGCAAGTCATGGAGTGGAAAACTATCGATGTCAGGCGTGATCGCCTTGGACGTGGCGCAAAACGCGGTGGTCTTAAACGATGCGCGTCTGGATAAGGTCGCTTTGGATAATCTGGACACTGCCTACAGTGGTCAGGCCATGCAAATAGGAAATTTGCTGGCACGCGAGTTATTGCAGAGCGTGCCGTTGTATCGCTTCAAACCGGAAGACTTGCGATATGTCGGGGTGACATTCGCGCCGACCAAAATCGTCACTAAGGCAGATCGACTCGTAGTTACTTTTGAGCCACAAAAATGAGTGATGTCCAAGGTCATGACCAGCGTTGGATGGGCATCCGGTGGATTGTTGTAGCTGTTGTAGCTTTTGGTGGGCTGCCACGTCTCACGACGCAGGGTTTGACCCTGTTGCATCATGCGGATAACTGCTCACTGGCAGCGGTGACGCTTTCTTTCGTTTTCTTTCACACGCATTTCAGCCAAAGCTAAATCAAACATGGATCTTATTCTCGCGTTAAAAGTCATCATCATGGGCGTGGTCGAAGGGCTGACCGAATTTCTCCCTATTTCTTCCACCGGACATTTGATATTAGCGGGCAGCTTGCTTAACTTTGCTGAAGACATTGGCCGTGGTAAAGCCGAAGTATTCGATATCGCGATCCAGGCGGGTGCAATTTTTGCCGTCTGCTGGGAATATCGGGCGCGCATCGCCGCGGTCCTGCGCGGCTTGACCACTGAACCCAAAGCACAAAAATTAGTGATTAATCTGATCATCGCCTTTATTCCTGCGGCGGTAATGGGTTTACTATTCAGTAAAGTTATTAAAGAAAAATTGTTTTCGCCGGTACCAGTCGCCATTGCACTGGTTATTGGTGGTTTTGTTATTTTGTTGGTCGAGCGCCGCAATAAAAGTCGTAATGCGACCAGAAGTCGCGTCGAAACGGTAGACGATATGACCGCTCTTGACGCGTTAAAAATCGGGTTCGCGCAAGCCTTTGCGCTGATACCCGGCACCAGTCGCTCGGGTGCCACCATTATTGGTGGCATGATGTTTGGGCTCTCACGCAAAGCGGCGACGGAATTTTCATTTTTCCTCGCAATTCCGACATTGTTTGCCGCCACCATCTATTCGCTTTATAAGGACCGTGCTCTGCTGAGCGCAGCCGACATTCCATTATTTTCTCTCGGTACGGCAGCCGCTTTTATTTCAGCCTTCTTTTGTGTGCGTTGGTTACTGCGCTATATCGCAACCCATGACTTTACCTTATTTGCCTGGTACCGCATTGTGTTTGGCCTGATCATATTGGTCACAGGGTATACCGGTATCGTGACTTGGGCTCATTAATTTGGGTCGCAAACAGGAGCCGTATACAGGGAGCCTATACCCTATACAGGGAGCGTATATAGGGAGCATATTACGACGCGTTCACAGCGTCATCGGACTGAGTATCAGGCATTAATCTTAATTCTGGGCTCTGATTAAGCGCTCTTCGCGGTTTAATCATCGGATTTACACAATCTTTCAGTTATATTTTTTGTTTAAACTTTGTAAATCGCCCTGCACAAATGGAGAATAATTTGGCAAATGTTTGTTCCGCCGGTTTGGATATCGGCTTCGCGTCACTTGATTATGTACAGATTGGGATACTAGGCATCATTCAGGGAATTTCTGAGTTATTACCTATTTCTTCGACCGCGCATATGCGGATTGTCCCGGCAGTATTAGGTTGGCACGATCCCGGCTCAGCATTTTCGGCAGCGATGCAGCTTGCCGCGCTGGTCGCGGTCGTTAGCTATTTCTGGCGCGATGTGCGCCAGGTCACGGTCGGCAGCATCACCGCATTGCGCAAGCGTGATTATCGTAGTCCATCGTTAAAATTGGGAATAGCCATTTTGGTCGCCACGATACCAATTGGTATTGTCGGACTAGCGTTAGCGCCGGTGTTGAATGCATGTAATTCCCCATTGCGTAGCCTGACGGTAATCGGTTACGCATGTATCGGCATGGCGATTTTGCTGGCGCTGGCGGAACTCACCGCGCGTCATCGTCGTACGGTCGGTGAGATGCGCATGCGCGATGCTGTGATTGTCGGCCTGGCACAGGTGGGCGCGTTGATTCCCGGTGTATCACGGTCGGGTTCAACCCTTACAGCGGCATTATTTCTGAACTTTAAACGCGAGGAAGCCGCACGTTTTTCTTTCCTTTTAGGCCTGCCCGCGATTGCACTGGCTGGCTTCAAAGAACTATGGCATCTGCTGCATGCGCACATGCCAATGGATGCCTGGCTGCTATTATTATTTGGTCTGGTAGTCGCCAGTATTTCAGCATTTTGTGCGATTTGGGGCTTGATGAAATTCCTTGAAAAATTCTCTACCTGGCCGTTCATTATTTATCGTGCCGCATTAGGGATATTTTTGCTGGTTGCCGTTGGTAATGGATTCCTTCAGTAACAAGTGCTGAAAGATTGCTGTATGGCGTGGCAGGTTTATGTTTATTTAGGGAAACCTGCCCGTTTTATTTCTTGTAATACTTAACTTCGTTTTTCTTCGTTTTAATTAATGTCTGACCAAAATAATTCGCAAGCGCTACAAATCCTGCAAACCATTTTCGGCTATCCGTCGTTTCGTGGCCAACAGGCAGAGATTGTCGGTCACGTTGCCGGCGGCGGGGATGCGCTCGTATTGATGCCAACTGGCGGCGGTAAATCGTTGTGCTACCAGATTCCTGCAATGCTGCGTGAGGGCGTCGGTGTTGTGGTGTCGCCATTGATCGCATTAATGCAGGACCAGGTTGACGCATTGGCCGAAGTCGGTGTGCGCGCCGCGTTTTTAAATTCTACGCAGACCTATGAAGAATCATCGCAAATAGAACGCCGCGTCCGTAGCGGCGACCTCGATTTGGTCTATGTAGCGCCAGAGCGCTTGCTGACGCCGCGTTGCCTTGATTTGCTGGAGGCATCAAAAATCGCGCTGTTTGCGATTGATGAGGCCCATTGTGTCTCGCAATGGGGTCATGACTTTCGGCCCGAATATATCAAGCTGTCGATATTGCATGAGCGGTTTCCTAATGTGCCGCGGATTGCGTTAACGGCGACTGCCGATCACCAAACGCGCGAGGAAATCGCATTGCGTCTGCAGTTGCAGGACGGTGCAAAATTTGTATCGTCGTTCGATCGTCCTAACATCCGCTATCAGATTGTAGAAAAAGCCAACGGTCGCAAACAATTACTCGATTTTATTCAGGCAGAACACCTCGGTGATGCTGGCATTGTCTATTGTTTGTCGCGGAAAAAAGTAGAAGAAACCGCTGAATTTTTGACGCAGCAAGGCATCTCTGCATTGCCTTACCATGCGGGTATGGAATACGCCAAACGCAGCAAAAACCAAGGTCGATTTTTGCGCGAAGAAGGCATCGTCATGGTCGCAACGATCGCTTTCGGCATGGGTATCGACAAGCCCGACGTACGCTTTGTTGCGCATCTTGATTTACCTAAAAGTATTGAAGGCTATTATCAGGAAACCGGTCGTGCCGGACGTGATGGCGGTCCTGCCAATGCCTGGATGGCGTATGGTCTGCAAGACGTCGTCCAGCAGCGCCGCATGATTGACGAGTCCGAGGCAGGGGAGACTTTTAAGCGGGTGCAAAGCGTCAAGCTTGATGCAATGCTAGGATTGTGTGAAACCCTCACTTGCCGACGTGAGCGCTTGCTGGATTATTTTGGCGAGAAATCAACCCGCTGCGGCAATTGCGATACCTGCATGTCACCGCCGGTTTCGTTTGATGCGACCGTGGTTGTGCAGAAATTGCTATCCACCATTTATCGGGTCGATCAACGTTTTGGCGCCATGCACGTGCTGGATGTATTGCGCGGCATCGACTCGGACAAGGTCAAGCAATGGCATCACGATGCGCTTTCCACGTTTGGTATCGGCAGCGATCGTAGCGAGCAAGAGTGGCGTGCCATTTTGCGGCAATCGATAGCATTGGGTTTGGTCAGTGTTGATCATGAGGCATATAGCGCGCTGAAGTTAACGGATGCAGCCAAGCCAGTTTTGCGAGGTGCGCTGCAAGTGCAATTACGCGAGTATCAAAAGCCGATCAAGCAGAAGCGGACGAGTAGCAAACCGAAGGGGTATGTTGAGTCTGACTTGTCGAGTATTGAACAGGTAATTTTTGATAAGTTACGTTGGTGGCGGGTAGAAACTGCACGCAAACATAATGTTCCAGCTTATGTGATCTTTCATGATGCGACCATGCGCGAGATTGCGAAGGCGCGGCCCGGTTCTCTTGCTGATTTGCGGGGGGTTAGTGGTGTGGGAGAGAAGAAGCTGGAGACTTATGGTGCAGAAATTGTGGAGTTGATTGGAGGGGTCTTGTAGATTGTGGGCTAATGACTGATTTCATTGTTAATTTTCTGTAAATCATCCGGGCGGAATGTTAATGCCAATTTCTAATCCTTCCAGAGAGTACTGTCATAGGGGATCGATTGGTTATCAGCGTGGCTAAATTATTCGTACGCATGAGATATGAGTTTGGACGGTGTTTAAAAGCCCAAATAAAATCCAACAAGAATGTCAGCGTAGTCTGGCTTGCTGACTGTTATGTCTTAAAAAAATTTTAAACTTTTGATAACGGCAATATTATGCTTCCGTTGCACCCTTTATGCACCCTTGTACAACCCAAAATTCATTCGTTAAAAGTACTTCTAAGACACTGTCTTCATACCAAATACGCATAAGTGAGCGCTGCCAGTCTGCTAAAATTACGGTCTTTTCACTAGAATTATTGGGGATAGCAGCGTATGGATTCGATGATCGACAAAAAAGAAGAACTTCGCCAGCAATTACGTCAGGCTGCGCTCGAATATCACGAGTTTCCAACTCCGGGCAAAATTAGCGTTACACCGACTAAAACACTCACAACGCAACGCGATTTAGCTTTAGCCTACTCGCCGGGCGTTGCGGCAGCATGTGAAGAAATCGTCGCTGACCCCGCCAACGCTTTTCGCTACACAGCACGCGGCAATCTGGTCGCCGTCATCACTAATGGCACAGCGGTACTCGGACTTGGTAATATCGGTCCTCTCGCGTCCAAGCCAGTGATGGAAGGTAAAGGCGTGTTGTTTAAAAAGTTTGCCGGTATTGACGTCTTTGATATTGAAATCAATGAGACCGATCCGGACAAACTGTGCGACATCATCGCCTCGCTCGAACCAACGTTTGGCGGTATTAACCTTGAGGACATCAAAGCACCGGAATGCTTTGAAATTGAGCGTAAATTACGCGACCGGATGAAAATTCCGGTATTTCATGACGATCAGCACGGTACTGCGATCATCGTTGGGGCCGCTATCCTGAACGGCCTGAAGGTCGTCGGTAAAGATATTAAACAGTGCAAGATGGTCGTTTCCGGCGCAGGCGCCGCAGCGCTGGCTTGTCTGGATTTGATCGTTGACCTCGGGTTTCCTATAGAAAATATATTTGTCACCGATCTGGCTGGCGTGGTGTACGAAGGCCGTGTCGAACTGATGGATCCGGACAAGTTGCGTTTTGCGCGCAAGACCGAGGCACGTAAATTGGCAGACCTGATGCCAGGCGCGGATATCTTCCTCGGCTTGTCTGCGGGCGGCGTGCTGAAACAGGAAATGGTCAAGGTCATGGGACCACGTCCACTGGTGCTGGCATTAGCCAACCCCAACCCTGAGATTTTGCCGGAAGATGTCAAAGAAGTGCGAGACGATGTCATCATGGCAACCGGGCGTTCGGATTATCCGAACCAGGTCAATAATGTTTTGTGCTTCCCCTACATTTTCCGCGGCGCACTGGATTGCGGCGCAACGACGATCACCCGCGAGATGGAAATTGCTGTAGTGCACGCGATTGCAGAGTTGGCGCAAGCCGAGCAGTCCGATGTTGTTGCAGCGACTTACGGCATCGCCAATATGTCGTTTGGCCCTGAATATATTATTCCTAAGCCATTTGATCCGCGTCTGATGATCAAAATTGCACCTGCCGTGGCCAAAGCCGCAGAAGCGTCTGGTGTTGCTGCACGTCCGATTCAGGACATGGAAGCCTATATCGAGCGTTTGCAGCAATTCGTCTATCACAGCGGGACTTTCATGCGTCCGTTGTTTCAGATCGCCAAAAAGGCACCGGCTGCAAAAAAACGTATCGTTTATGCAGAAGGCGAAGAAGAACGCGTATTGCGGGCAGTACAAATTGTAGTGGATGAAAATCTAGCCAAGCCGATTCTGATTGGTCGCCCTGCGGTGTTGAAGCAGCGCATTGAGCGTTTCGGATTACGGCTGAAACTCGACGTCGATTTTGAAATCATCAATCCTGACTTTGATGAGCGTTACCGCGACTATTGGCAGACTTTCTATGCCATGACTAAGCGTCAGGGCATCACTGAGCAATACGCCAAGCTGGAGATGCGCCGTCGACATACCCTTATCGGCGCGATGGCAATCCATAAAGGACACGCCGACGGGATGATTTGCGGAACTTACGGTACGCACGATTTGCATCTTTCATATATTGATAAAGTGATTGGCCGGCGCGAGGGCGTTAACGTCTATGCGGCAATGAATGCGCTTATTTTGTCGGGCCGTCAATTGGTGCTGGTCGATACGCATGTCAATGAAAACCCCACCGCAGAAGAACTGGCAGAAATCACGATTCTGGCAGCAGAGGAAATGCAGCGCTTCGGTATCAAGCCGCATGCAGCCCTGTTGTCGCACTCAAATTTTGGCTCCAGCAACAGCGCATCGGCGCAAAAAATGCGCAAGGCATTAGCCATCGTGCGTGAGCGTGCGCCGGATCTGGAAATTGATGGCGAGATGCACGGCGATACTGCCCTCGATTCTAGCTTGCTCAAAAAAGCGATGCCCGATTCGCCATTAAAAGCCGATGCAAATTTGGTAGTGATGCCAAATATTGATGCCGCTAACATTGCATATAACTTGCTTAAAACAACGTCAGGAAATGGCGTTGCTGTGGGGCCAATTTTGCTGGGCTGCGCTAAGCCAGTGCACATCCTCACGCAATCGGCAACGGTGCGACGGATCGTTAATATGACGGCGTTGTGTGTGGTGGATGTGCTTTCGGACCGGCAGTAATTAAGCTAAGTACAAGTGAAATGTACTGATGTTGATGTGCCGTTTGTACGTATTGATAAAAGGCAATAAAACGCACTTAATAGGTGCGTAACGTGCTAAATCTGCCTGAGTTTAATTGCGGTCAGCGCGGCCGTAATCAAATTTAGGCAGCATGGGTTTCATGCAGCGCGCCGTCTTGTTAGCTATCCATTAGCAAGCTACGACTTCGTTCTGTTGCTATCGGTCGCTTGAAAAAGCGCCTTGCACCGTGAGCCCAAGTGTTGTGCGTTACCTAGTCTTTAACACCCCTCTATTTTATTTTCTTGCCGCTTAAGTGGAACGCGTCCCGTTTGCACATGGGTCGCTGCATGATCACAATGTCCCGGCTGATCGTCAAAAAACATATGTGGTTTAAACGCCGCCAGCACATCAGACTTAGCCACACCGCCCATGAAAAACGTCTCGTCGATCGTCACATTCCATGCGCGTAAAGTACGAATCACGCGTTCATGCGCGGGGGATGACCGCGCTGTGACCAGCGCAGTGCGAATCGGTGCGGCGCGCCCGTCAGGATTTTTAAAATTATTTTGAATAAACGATAGCGCTATGAGCAGTCTTGCAAAAGGGCCTTCCGGCAACGGTTTCATGGCGTTTTCTCGCTCATGCCGTTCAAAGGCCTCAATCCCCATCGTCTGAAAAATGCGTTCAGATTCATCCGAAAAAATCACCGCGTCGCCATCAAATGCAATGCGGATTTGATCCAGCTCTTCATTGGCGTGCTGGGCGCTCTGTGCCGTTGGCATTTGATACAGCAATGCCGCTGCGGTGTCTGAATTGATCGCCGCCTGTACGTCATCCTCATGCAGCGATAAAAACAGACTGACATTGAACGCATGCAGGTAAGGTGCCAGCGATGCACCACCGGACAATACTGCGCGGGTGATGTCCAGTTCGTAGTGCTGGATGGCGTTAAAAATGCGCATTGAGGTCTCGCTCGAATTGCGCGACATGATAACGACTTCCACCAGGCGTTGATCAGCGGTGAGCCGGTTAAGCTTCAGCAGGGCACGTACCAAAGCAAACGCAGCGCCCGGTTTAAGTATCTGGTTTTCGTTTTGTAGCTGATGTTGCTGGTACGCTGCAAGCCCCTGAGTGCGAAAAATCGCCTCCTCCACTTCCAGATCGAATAGTGCGCGGGAGGAGATACCGACGACGAGGAGCTTATCAAGAGAGACGGGCATTGAGGCTGACCGGGTTAAAGGAGAAGGTTTATTATAAGATGCGGAGCTGAAAAATTTGGACGCCGGGTCAACCTGACATTCATAATAGACTTTACTATTTACGCGCCCTAAACTGTCTTACGCAAACTCCAGCCTAAAATATCGCTCATGAAAAACTTTTTTATTGCCGTACTACATGTCTTGAGTCTCCTGACTATATCGATTCTTTTCGGTTGCGGGGGCTACGCATCGATGCCGGGCGGAGGGTCAGCGGTGCAAATGTATGGCACCATCGACACCGGCGTGACGATGCAATCCCGATAGGCAAGTGGCAATCTAACGACAAGTGTAGGGCGCTTTGATATGGATGGCTTAATGAGGGATGTCTGCATCGTTATTGCGCGCCAGTTTATACAATTATCCGCTTTTCTTGTCAGGAGTGTATGCGCTCGTCAGGAAGTCGGCCATCGCACCAGATTGGGCGGATATCGTGTCTGTCACACCTGAAGTTGTCGGAGGAAACGCAGCCGCTTAGCAGGGAGCACAGTGTAAAAATGGCGAACGCTGTTTTCATGGGCTAATCCTGACAAATATGTGGGAGATTAATATGGGTACGCTATGGTCTAACGTGTTTTGAAGGGCTTGGCCCGGTTTAACCGGTTTCCGATCGCTGCACCTACGCTGGCGATACTGCATGCCCCTCAGTCAGTGACGAAGGCGTGGCAATAAACTCTTCTCATTTATCGGTTCCCCATTTCCATTTTACTTTAGCGCTTTTATAATACTCTGTCTGCTCTCCATCTTGCGCGAGTTTGAATGACGCTAAGTTTGAGGGGCGCTGAGTTTAAGTGGCGCTATAAGGGGTAATAAATACAATTCCTCAGCTTGGCAAGATTCAAACGCACAAATTAGGCATCCCGATGCCGCAAGGGACTACAGCGCGCTGCGGGCAGATAAATTACATGGACAGTTAGTTATCATCTGGCTATGCTTTAGTTTCGGGAAGGGTGGATATGAGGGAAGGGCATCCACGCGCTATGGCAGTTAATCTACCAATAGTAGGAATCAAGAATAGATATTTTTGATTAAAATGGCCGAATTTTTCGTCCACAGGATATTTTTTACGAAGTCCCTTGGTTGAAGGAACGTGCCATGGTGGTTGAAGCAAATAAAACAGTTATGGTAGCTAAGGAAGGTGACAATGTCGCCATACCAAATGCCAGCGCGGACGCAAAGAAATACGCGGATATGGCAGGCTTTCCAATTGTAGGTATTGGCGCTTCTGCGGGAGGTTTGGAGGCGTTCGAGCTATTTTTTCGGCCGGTCCCGGCAAATTGCGGAATGGCTTTCATTCTCATTTCCCATCTCGATCCTGATCATGCCAGCTTATTGACTGAGATATTGCAACGTACCACCGAAATGGTAGTGTCGGAGGCACATGACCTGGAGGTGGTGGAACCCAATCGTGTCTACGTCATTCCCCCCAATCGTGATATGACGATAAAAGCCGGTACGCTGCATCTGAGTGTCCCAAAAGTACCACGTGGGCAGCGCATGGCCATCGATGTATTTCTTTCTTCATTAGCCAAGGATCAGGGGCCTAAAGCCATTGGAATTATACTTTCAGGCACAGGCACCGACGGTACTATCGGACTCACCGCGATCCTTGGGGCTGGTGGCACTTCCTTAGCTCAGGAACCATCGACAGCCAAGTATGATGGGATGCCGCGTAGTGCGATCAACGCGGGATGCGCCCGTTACACTTTTCCCGCTGAGAAGATGGTCGCCTATTTGTTAGGCAACTCGGTTGAGATGCCGATTTCTCCAGCGCAAGTCCAACCCCCAAAAAGCTCGGCGGACAGTGTCAGCAAGATATTACAATTGCTAAAAAGCGGTGCCGGACACGATTTTTCGCTCTACAAAAGTAATACTATTTGCCGTCGTATCGAGCGACGCATGGCTACCCATAACATACCCGATATGGAAATATATACACGGTATCTTGGGGAGAATCCGAAGGAGGTGCAGATACTTTTTAAGGAGCTGTTAATCAACGTCACGCGCTTCTTCCGTGACCCTGAAACCTTTATCATTCTGAAGCGGGACATTTTATCAGCTTTGGTAAATGATAAAGCAGCGGAGATGACCGTGTTAAGGGTGTGGGTCGCCGGTTGCGCTACCGGTGAAGAGGCGTATTCCATCGCCATCATTTTGCGTGAGTTGATGGAAGAGTCGGGGCGGGAGTGTAGGGTGCAGATTTACAGTACCGATCTCGACGATGAGGCGATAGCGGTTGCGCGCGTCGGGTTTTATGTAGCGGGTATTTCCGAGGATATCTCGCCCAAGCGTCTGCAACGGTTTTTTATCAGCGATGGCACAGGTTACAGAATAAAAAAAGAAATTCGTGAGATGGTGGTGTTTGCGGTGCATAACATTTTAAAAGACCCACCCTTTACCAAACTCGATTTGCTTAGCTGCCGCAACGTGATGATTTATCTTGAGCCGGAATTACAAAACCGGCTTATTCCTTCTTTTCATTATGCGCTCCGGCCAGGTGGTACATTGCTACTATCACCCTCCGAAGGAATAGGCTTACACACAGAATTGTTTGTTCCGATAAACCGTAAGTGGAAATTATACAAATCGGTACCATCAACCTCGCCGGCCCGTCTGGTCCCGGCCCGTGACCTGTCGTGGACTGCAGAAATTCGAAAAAAAATTCCAGAGGAAATTATCAAAAAGACGAGTGAAAACAATTTTGCCGAATTGACCAAGCGGGCATTATTACAAGCCTATGCGCCAGCATCGGTCGTTACCGATCTGAAGGGAGACATTCTTTATGTGCATGGCGATACCGGTAAATATTTGCGTCCGGCACCGGGGCAAGCCACGCTTAATGTGATTGATATGGCGCGTGATGGATTGCAGTCTGAGTTACGCGTCGCGGTCTATGCCGGTGCTAACCTCGGCACTTCAACACTGCTTAAGGAGATAAGGCTACAAACAGTAGATGGGACGCAGTTGATGAGTGTCAGCGTCCGGCCACTATCAGAGCCTGACAGCAAACAAGGCTTACTGTTAGTGAGCTTTAAGGATATTGCGCAATCCCCTGTGGACATTGCCAATGCTGATGCGCATCCTGCCAGTTCAGAAGAGTTGCGCAAGATAGATGAATTGGAGAGGGAGCTAACATATGTTAAGGAAAGTCTCCATTCCACCATTGAAGAGCAGCAGAACTTTAATGAAGAATTAAAGTGCGTCAATGAGGAAATGCAGTCTACAAACGAAGAATTGCAGTCCACCAATGAAGAATTAGAGACGTCTAAAGAAGAGCTGCAGTCCGTCAACGAGGAACTGGTGACTGTCAATGCCGAACTGGAGGCCAAAATAGAGCAACTGGCCGACATGCAAAATGACATGAAAAATTTGTTGGAAAACATTCACGTGGGCACGATTTTTCTTGATCAGAAAATGCACGTGCGCAGGTTTACCAGAGACGCGGTGCGGATCTATCGTTTAGTACAGTCCGACATGGGGCGTTCGCTGGGGGACATCAAGTCTGATCTGATTGGCGAGGACCTGTTGCGTGAAGCGCAGACTGTGCTCGACACGTTGATACCCTTTGAGCGCGAGGTAAGTACCTCCAATGGCGAGTGGTATCTTGCCCGCGTTCAGCCCTATCGCACGCTCGACAATGTGATTGACGGAGTGGTCCTGACCTTCACGGATATCACCGAACATATCAAGGCTATTGAAGCGCGCGAGGCCCAACATTTGGCAGAAGGCATTATTAATACAGTGCGCGAGCCGCTAGTGGTGCTGGATGGGGCATTCAGAGTGATTTCTGCCAGCCAGTCGTTCTATCGTGAATTCAGGGTACAGCCCCAAGATACGGTGGGTAATCTGATTTATGATTTAGGTAGTCGGCAATGGGACATTCCGGCTTTGCGTCAATTGCTGGAAAGCGTTCGGCAGCATAATCAAACCTTTGAAGATTATCCGGTCGAGCAGGATTTTCCGACCATCGGACGTCGCAAGATGCTGCTCAATGCACGACGAATTGTAAGTAAAACAGGCGAATCCAATTTGATTCTACTTGCTGTCGCGGCGGTCACATGAAAGATAAATCAGGTATGGCAGAGGTACAGCGTCTGGAAGCGGAAAGCGAGCTTGCGCGTACGCCGTTGACATCCTTACCTGAATTTTCGCATTCTTCCCCAGATGAGATGCTGCACGAATTACGCGTGCATCAAATTGAACTGGAAATGCAAAATGAAGAATTGCGTCGGGCCCAAATTAGCCTGGAAGAGTCGCGTGATCGTTACCTTGATCTATATGACTTTGCACCGGTGGGGTATTTTACGCTCACCTCTGAGGGTCAGATTACCGAGGTCAATCTCACCGGGGCGTCGTTATTTGGTATCGAGCGCTCCAAATTGCTGCAGCGTCGTTTTGCGCGGTTTGTTACGATTGAGGATAAGGACCGCTGGCATCGTTACTTTATCGGCGTGCTGCGCAATAAGGAACAGCGCCAGTGTGAGCTTACTGTCCAGCGTCCGGACGGCAGCGCAATTGAAGTTCAACTAGACAGTTTACGCATAGATATTGCCGGTGGCGATGAGCGTACGCGTGTGGTGCGTGTCACGGTCACCGACATACATATTCGCAAACAAGCGGAAGTCAAATTGCATCTGATCGCTAAAGTATTTGAGCAAAGCGGAGAAGCGATCATGGTAACCGACGCTGACCGTACCACCATTATGGTGAACCAGGCGTTCACCACTATCAGTGGCTATAGCGAGGCCGAAACAATAGGCCAGAACCAGACCATGCTGCAAACCGATCACCACGGTGCCGATTTTTATCAAAAAGTGTGGGCAACGGTTGATCTGGAAGGACATTGGCAGGGAGAGATGTCATGCCGCAGGCGGGACGGACATGAGTACATGGGATGGTTTTTGATCAGTCGGGTATTGAATGCCGACAGCAATCCCTCCAATTACATCATGATTTTCAGCGATATTACCGAACATAAAGAGGCGCAGGCGCATATTCAGCGTCTGGCGCATTTTGATCCCCTAACAGGATTGCCGAATCGCTCACTGCTTAAAAATCGTATTCTCCACGATCTCGCCATTGCACAGCGTAATCAGAGCGCGTTGACGTTAATGTTTCTCGATCTGGATCATTTTAAAAATGTAAACGATTCGCTCGGCCATCAGGTGGGGGACCAGTTATTAATCGCATGGGCAAAGCGATTGATCAATGCAGTACGTGGGCAAGACACGATCTCGCGCTTAGGCGGTGACGAATTCATTCTTGTGTTCCCAGAGACCGATGCAATCGGGGCTGCACATTTGGTAGAAAAATTGCTGGAATTATCCCAGCAACCGTATCAGATTGAACAATACGAACTGGTGGTTACGCCATCAATAGGTATCGCCGTATTTCCCGGTGACGGCACCGATTTTGAGACCCTTTGCAGATGTGCCGACGTGGCAATGTATCGGGCCAAGCAAGCAGGCCGAAATGGTTTTCGTTTCTTTACGTCCGAAATGCAGGCAAGTTCTGCGCGCGTGATGATAGTGGAAAATGCGTTGAGGCATGCGCTGGAACGCGATCAGTTTCAACTGTATTTTCAGCCTCAGGTACGCTTAAGCGATAGCCAGCTGGTTGGCGCAGAAGTGTTGCTGCGCTGGGAACACCCAGAGCTAGGCCATGTCGATCCCGCTGACTTTATTCCTATTGCAGAAGACAGCGGACAAATTCTACAAATTGGAGAATGGGTATTGCGGCAAGCCGTGCGTCAATGCAAAGCGTGGATCGATAAGGGTTTGGCCCCCATATTGATCGCCGTCAATTTATCGGCGGTCCAGTTTCGCGACCCGCGTTTCCCCGAGTTAGTCATGCAAGTGCTGAGAGAGGAGCAATTGCCGCCGCAGTACCTGGAGCTGGAATTGACCGAAGGGGTCGCCATGGATAATCCCCTTGAAGCGATCATTATTATTAACCGACTGCTAGCCCACGGCATTAGCATGTCAATCGATGATTTCGGAACGGGTTATTCGTCGCTTAGTTATTTGCGACGGTTCGACATTAATAAGTTAAAAATTGACCAGTCATTTGTCTGCGAGATCGGTGCAAGCTCAGAAAATCGCGCCATCATTAATGCGATTCTAGGCGTCGCTAAAAGCCTGGGTTTGAAGACCATCGCGGAAGGCGTTGAATCGGAAGAGCAGATGACGTTCTTGCGGGAAAAAGGTTGCGACGAAGTACAGGGATTTTTCATAGGCAAGCCGCTTCCGGCGGAACAGTTCGAAGAAAATTTTGAGCGTCAAGTACTCTCATTGAATACGCGCCTGAAATAAAGCTTACGCTGGAATACGTTAAGCGCGCGTATGCAGCCCCTGTCCGTTTCTCTCCACTTATCTCTCGCTATCTTCCCTTATCTCGTCTTCAGTGAGCGCCACACGTGGCGCAAGCTAGTAGTCAGCATCATCCAAAAATCGGTAGCGACTGCCCCGCACACGCTTAAGGGCACTCGGCGGTCCTCACTAAACTGGGTAAGTTACGTACTGACAAAGGGGGGCATCCGTTCATTGTGGAGCCGGGCTTGCATGCCAAACTTCCTTGGGAAATACTGCACGAATTTTCAGTCATGGAGCGCACCATTTCATTGCGGGAGGAATTACGGGAAATGGAGCTCTTGGCATGGGATGGCACCCGGTTGCGCCTGAATCCGCAGATTCGGTTTTTTTCCAAAAAGACCATTTTCCTGCCTTTCTGTTTGGCATGCAGCGCCCTGCATCGCACCTCAGAGAAGTGTTCCGCAGTTTACTAAGCGCAGAGGTTACAAAATTCGGTCCGGTAGATGCTGTGGAGGGTTCTTATGCTGAGATCCGGCGTAGTCCTGGATTGTTGCATACCAGATTAAAGCAGAATTTTTTAGTGCGAGGCCTGGAACAGAAATATGGTATTCACTTAAATGCGGTAGAAAATACCGAGATACTGCCGCCGGCAGATTTAGCCCAAGTGCTGAATTCGGTACAAAAAGCTGAAACCGAAAATGTAACCTTGTTCAGCCGCTTCAGCGCCGAATGCGCGCAGCGACTGGCTGCTGCCGAGCACGCGGTGAGTATTGCCGCCTTAAAGGCCGAGGCGGTGGAATTGGAAATCTCAATACTCGGCGCTGCGATGAGAGAGCTGCAGGAGCAAGGCGCACTCGATGCGTATCTGCAACGTCGGCGGCACGAAGTTACCGCGCAATCGAAAACCTTTATTTCAAAACCTAAACGGAATATTTATGGATTCCTTCAGCTATATGCTATTTTTTAATCACACACGCTGGACGCGTACGGTTAGAAAATCTGCTCTCGGAGCGCGAGAGTATCGCCCAATCCATCTTTGAGGAAGTGCGAACTGAAGCGTTTAGTTGGGGCGTTTCTATTGAGTCTCTGTTTATTCAGGACGTACGCGTATTGCCGGAAATTTCTCGCCAGCTATCTGGTTTGGTGGCGGCGCAGATAGAGATGAAAAAATCGCATCTGGAGGAGGTGGGGCGCATCAACATTCAAGTTCTGGACGCCCAGACCGAGGTCCGCGTATCGGAACTTCAGACGCGTGCCAGGTCGTTGCACCCTATAGGCGTGGCGCGGGCTTACGGCCAGATGGCAAGCCGCCCAGGTCTCTTGGAAGAATTTCAGGAGCTGTATCAACTTTTTCTTTTGCCGTCAGGCCGGATGGTGTCTTTTGTCGGTTTCGACGGCGGCGAAACTGGCCCGATTGATGCAATGATGATTCCGGTTGAAGGCGACCCGTGGGCCTCCGGACACAAGTCCGCGCTAATTGACCCGTGCCGATATCTGGCACTACCTTATGCCGATTTATGGTGCGTTGTAGGTGACCTTTTTCGGAGCTGACCGGATCCGCTTAATACCCTTTGGTACGTTTAGGCCCTCCATACATTGCCGCCATTGAACAATATCGATATCTGTCTTGCTATTGATTCACACGTGCAATTAAATATTCTGCACATTAAGTTTTCTACTCTTTATATTGGGCATTTCTACTCAATGGGTCCAATAACTGGGGCGGACAAGATGTTCCTCCGCTATGATAGATTGCCATAATAAAACATTCCATTTGGCGTAAAAAGTTGAGCAGCGAAGTCACCCGCTGTTTTTTGCCGCACATTAGAAGTGCAGACTTTCAGGGGAAATCATATGACAAATGGGAAAGCCAGCGAATTGACACCGACGACGCTTAACATGAAGGCGAACGGACCTAAAATCATCACTCAGCTATTCGAGCATGCGGGCGTCCGCCTCAATGGAGACGCGCCCTGGGACATGACAATCTACGATGATATTTTTTTCCAGAAGATGTTTGCAAAATGGGAACTGGGTATCGGTGAATCATACATGGACGGCGACTGGGACAGTGTTCAGCTCGATGAGTTTTTCTTTAAAATTACTAGTCACGACCTTGAGCAAACCGTTGCCGGTCCGGCAAAGCTGAGATTTCTTCTAGAGATTTTTCGTCAAAAATTCTTTAATTTACAAACTAAACGGCGGGCGTTTCAGGTCGGTGAGCAGCATTACGACATTGGTAATGATTTGTTTGAGAGTATGCTTGATTCAAACATGATGTATTCCTGCGGCTATTGGGAACACGCCACTACTCTGGAAGAAGCGCAACTGCATAAGCTCGAATTGATATGTCGCAAATTAGAACTAAAGCCCGGCGAAAAGTTGTTGGACATCGGTTGCGGGTGGGGTGGTCTGGCGCGCTACGCCGCTGAAAAATATCAAGTAGAAGTTGTGGGTATCACCATTTCAGTAGAGCAGCAAAAATTAGCGCAGGAGCGCTGCGCAGGATTACCGGTCACCATATCGTTAACTGATTATCGGGAGTTGAGCGGGCAATTCGACAAGATCGTATCGGTCGGCATGTTTGAGCATGTCGGCGCTAAAAATTACACTACATACTTTGACGTGGTGGAAAAATTGCTAAAACCCAAAGGTCTTTTTTTGCTGCATACCATCGGTAACTATGTGACAGAAAATAAGAGAGATATGTGGCTGGACAAATATATTTTTCCGAATGGTCATTTGCCCTCTGCCAAGCAAATCGCGAGTGCACTTGAGGGGCGTTTTCTGATTGATGACTGGCATAATTTTGGGCGCGATTATGACAGAACGCTGATGGCATGGTGGGACAATTTCGAAAAAGCGTGGCCTGCGCTGGCAGATAAATATGGCGAGCGTTTTTATCGGATGTGGAAATATTTTTTACTTTCATCCGCTGGATTTTTTCGATCAGGCCAAGGGCAGCTATGGCAAGTCGTTTTAAGCAAGCGTGATCGTCAACTTACCTATCGTTCCGTGCGTGGTATTTCTGACAGTAAGATCGTTAGGTAAATAGTCGTATTCAGAATTCAACTTTGTCGCCCAACCTCCAAGATCGCGCAGGGAGTTAAAAGAGGTTTATCTAGCGCTGGATGTTGGCTAGATAACCTTTGCAAATTTTTTCGCTCATTGCTGGGCTGTTAACTATTATGTTCGCCTGCGCTCCCGCGACAACGATCGCCTATGCGCGGAATCAGAAAAATTCTGATCGACGTAGCGAATCAAAATAAGCATAAAGTCGGATCACTTGTCGTTGATTGAAGCCTTATTTATCGCAATCAGGGACATCACCGCCACTTGACGGTGTGAGTCAAAATCACTATCTCTTAGTGGACGCGTAGCGGCTAAGAGAAGTTAATACGGCACAGAATATTCATGCACTTTGCCCTCCCTCCTACATCTATGGCTTTAACCTCCTACTTTAATAACAGCGTTTAGCTGATAGTTATCCCATCACATTCTATTATCATTTACTTCTAAATACGGTGTTGTTTGCCCTTCGTTTAGAGTCTTTGAGAATCAAAAATATAAGGGCATTCAGGGAGATCGAGCGCACTTTTATCACATGTCTTGTTGTAAGAGAATATTTGGTACTCATTCCTATCCGGCAGCGGTCCTTCCGACCGTACTTTTGTTAAATTCACCATGGAGATGAACATGGACATTACATCAGAAATGAAAAAAAATGAAGGTCAGCCCGCGACCGCGTTGAAGGATCAGATAAAGGACAAAAGCACTGGCCTCCATGACACGATTGACCATGTCGCAGATTCTGCACGGCCGACAATTGAGCGCGCCACTTCTGGTGCGCATGCTGGGGTGGATCAAGTATCCAGCGCACTTACCGATGCCACACACACTCTGGCTGAGCGCACACGTGATTTGAGCGAAGCCTATGAGCGCTTCGCTGAAACAGGGCGCCGCTACGTGCGCATGAGTCCCGTTATGTCCATTAGTATTGCCATGGTGGCGGGCTACCTGATTGCCAAGCTAGGCGGGGGCAGGGATAGGGATCGTTGAAGCAGTGCACGCATATACGATGGTGCGTTAGTAATACGGCCGCACCAACACTAGATAAAACCTATTTTTTCGGTGAGATGGGCTATTAAATATTTCTCCGACGGTTCGCACCTCGTAGTGTGCGTCTTAAATCTGGAGCAATAAATGAAAAAATATTTGATGAACTTGGCAGTGTTGATGGCAATCGGTACGGGCTTTGCATTTGCTCAAAACGATATGAGCAAAACGCCTATGCCGAACGACAGCATGGGGAAAGAGGCAGCGTCAGCCGGAATGAACGACGGTACGGCTGACACCGATGCTCCGAAGAAAAAAACTATGAAGAAAAAGATGCATAAACATACAGCTGCACCGCGGCCTATGACGGATGCCGGAATGGATAAGCCAGATACTAAGCATTAATAGCTAGGCTCCTCACTCCGCGCAGTCGACCTGTTGCGGGGTGGGGACGTCAGCTTAGTTTGTCGGTTATTCGATGTGTTCTGCACGAGGCAGGATCGATTTATAAATAATTCGCCAGTATAAAGGTGGGAAATAAGGGGGCAAATTTAAACCTCCGAACGCCTCTTCAGGTTTATGGAAGCATACGCTTTAAGGTGTCATCTTTGACAATCAAATGGTGGTAGAGCGCAGCCACGATATGTAATCCCACGAGGGCCAGCAAAATCCACACAGTTAACTGGTGTGCATCGCCCAACAAGTGCCCTACCGAGGAGCCTTTCGGCGACAAAGGCGGTAACGGCACGACCCCAAATAATGACACCGGCCAGCCTCGAGACGACGCGTTGGCCCACCCCATCAGCGGAAATGCTATTAATAGGGCGTAAAGGATTACATGGGTAAAGTGCGCGATTTGTTGTAAAAACAGCGAAGTGGTCTTCAACGCTGCGGGCGCGGGGTGCGTCCAGCGCCACAAGAGTCGAGCCACTACTACCAGCACTATTAGTGACCCAATTGATAAATGCCAGCTGATGAGTCCGATTGGCTGGGTGTCGCGACCCACGTCCGGCATAAGCCACCCAATGGTGTATTGGACGATGAGAAGCAAGACGATTAGCCAATGAAATATTTTGGCGGGAGCGGAGTAGGCGTTCGGCGTAAAGGTGTGCGTTTCTTTTTGCATTTTTTTCTTTGTGATGTAATGCTTAACTAGAGCTAAGGCATTCAAACTAAAAATCCAAATAAATAGCCATATGGAAAAAGAGGAGGACTTACGGCGTCAAAAGTTGTTTAGATCCGTCAGAATACAATATTAATTCCGGTCTGAACTGAGTCGTAAACTCGCTTTTTTTCAAATTTGCTATTTTGACCTGTTTTGGGTTAAAGGGATTATATTTCATAGCACCTCGCTAGGTCCTTGTGCCCCCCGCTTAAATAACGTTGGAGTACGAGAAAGTGAAGGATCCAACCTCTGCGTCCATAATATTAACGAATATCAATTCGCCTTTAATGCTGGATATATCTTTAGAACTTTTGTTTTTTACATCCAATTGAAAAAATTGTTCGTCATGATAACGTCGCAGATTGGAATTAAAAAACAAAAGCTTTTTATCTGTCAGCGTCACACTTACAGGAGATTCGTTCTGCTTACGAACGGTTTTCAAATGCGCTAGCAACCTTTCTTCCGCTGCTTCCTGATCCGCGCTGGCTTGCTCAAGTGCTGTTATCCATTGCTTTTGATCGAAAATTGCAGTGCCGATCGTTGAGCCGAAAGGAATTTTCGCACCCCCAAATGTCGGCCCCAAAGAGCTTCGCATTGTATATGCAACAAATAATGCCCTGTCTTCCTCCGTTAGATTATTTATGGCATTTGTTATTCGGCCATCCCATTCGCTCATTTCGCTTCATAAAACAGTGTCCTGCGGCTTGTTACAAGCTAAAAGCATGGCAATCAGCGAGGAAATTTTTATCACGTTTTTAATTATTTTGTCCTCCCCGGCAGTGAAAACTCCGTTAAATGTATGAGAAATAATTGAGTTCACCACAAAATTTTCAGCGCACTGCTTTTCCGATGTCACTGATAAAACTTATAAATTAAACTAATATTACCCTCCAGGCAACAAACATTAGCATCAGATAAGGCGCAAGCGTAGGGTACAAGATTAATTTCTGGTTAGCGGGTGAAGGTGTCAACCAGTTAGCGCCCTTAGCTGAAAGCGCTGCTCCTCACGATGTGCGACAGTGAAACACTGGGGCTCACCAAGCTAGATCGGTTAGTCCGTGACGCGTAGGTCCGGGTGTCACAATCAAGAAGTTGGCCGCACGTAAGAGGGGCTTTACTGCCGCAGGTTGGCAGCATCAACTTCGCCTTAGCGCAGGTGAACTGCAAAGGGCACGAAGTCGAACAGGCAGCCCCTGCTCACAATATTTGTGACGACCGTGATTCTTCCGCATACTTTTTCTGCGCATGTTCGTCAGCGGTCACGATGCGAACAAAGCGTACTGGCATTCACTAATACGCTCGGGACCGTGAGGGGGAATTAATTTTTTTGGGGCTTTGACTACTACTCGGACAAAATAATTCTGGCGCAATTCCTGTCGCGAACTTAAGGAGCGCTCTTGTTTTACGGAATAAGTCCAGTTTGCGGAGCGCAAATAGAAAAAGGGGCTACAAGCCTAAGCAGGTAACCCCTTAATTTCATTACTATGTTTCTTGGTGAGAGCCGGAACCGCAAAAACGACATAAACCATTATGGGCTATGGCTCTATTGATTATTAGTTTCAATTATGGATGCAAATATGGATGCAAAAATAATTCCTTAAGCTTTTACCGTCCTTTCGCCTTCCATCGATCCATCGCCCAGATATTTGCATCGTTCCCCGCGGCGTCGCTTGCCATCAGTGCGAGCGCCTGAGTGGTGTTGGATAACTTCCCGGCGGCAAGCATCGTTATGAACAGGTCGGATTGCATGAACGCGCCTGTAACAGCTGCCTGGAGTACTTCCCCTATAGGCTTCGGCGCGCACTCTGTCAGCAGGAACCATGTCGGGGTCGCCCCCATAGTAGGTATGCCCAAGCAATAGCAGTAAACCGGCATGGCTCATACTGTAACCGTCGCCGTTATCGAAGAACATCGATAAAGCGTTGTTCATGGGCATGTGATCAACCTCTTATAAGTTTATCGCGCCAAATGGGCTATCCACATGCTATCACTTGTCAATAAATCATGGTTCTCCGGCGATACTTACCCTGTTTAATCCTCGAGACTACCGATTTAGTGTCTCCGGTAAGCTTTGATGACTGCCCTCCAATTTGAGGATGCCCCTGTTTTCAGGGATACCGCTATCGGTGGAGACGGCGAAAGCGCCCGATACTAGTTCCAGCTGTCGCATCGCGGATCGTCACGCGTTAAAAAGCCCGCTACGAGGGCGGGCTGATAGATTACTGAGAGGCGAGTTATTTCTTCTGTACTGGAGCGGGCGCTGGCGCAAGGGCGGTTGGCGTTGACACTGATCCCTTGCCTGACTCGAACGCAGAAATCGTTATTTGAGAAATTCCGATATTAGATTGCTGAGTGCCAAAGTAAGCAGCAAGGGCGAGTGCAAATACAGCCAAAATCGTTGTAAGCGACGTAACCCACAATGTTGACTTCAGCCCCGTGGTCCGATCGGCCGCAGCAGCTACGTGGGTCAACATCTGCTGAAGAATCTTTTCTGAATTATCGTGCCTGGCTATGGAAAGTTTTTCCGCAGCCTCAGACCTGACTAAAAACAGGTCCATCTTATTGGTGATGGCGCTGATACTGGCGTCCATTTTATTGGTCACGGCATCTATTCGAGCGTCCAACCGAGCCTCTCTGGCCTCGAATTTTGCATCGAATTCTTGTCTGGTGATGTCGGTCATGGGTTTATGATCTGCCAACGAAGGCTTGACGTCAACCTTAATTTTCACTTGGTTATAGCCGGTAGCCGCTTCTAATTTGCTCTTTACGGATTCTGCTGTAACAGTCATGCAGTACCTTTTGTATTGTACCAATCGAGCAATATACCTGCCGCCTGAAGTCTCACTAAGCCGCAATGCCTACATGACATGGGGATCACGATATACGCCATTTCCGTTTGCCTATAGTCAGTTGTAGCTAGTGGCAGTAGTCCTACTCCCATATTGGGTATACCTCCATCTACGATTGGCGGGCCGCCATAAGTTAGCATCCATTCAGCATGTGCACACGATGAGCATTTTTCATCAATTCCCTTGAATTTAAAATATTCATCCAAATCAGCGGACGTTATTTTTATAAGATTCTTTTCATCCATACATGTCCTGTTTTCACAACTCCATCGCCTACGGTAAGTCCGTTACTTGCGTTTGGCGCATGGAAACGCATCTTTCAGCGCATCTATGACTAAATCACTGGCAGATTCATTCCACCTAGCGGGGCGATCAGATACATATTTTTTTGTCACTGCCATAAGCTGCCCAACCGTCGCGCCAGATGGAGGGCAAAACAAGTACCCGGAAAATGCGTCGCTACTGCCGGTCACGTAGCCTATCAACGTTCCCGAATCTAAAAAATCTCCTCCGGTGGGCCTACTTGCATTTATCCGGTCATCAGAGCCTATCCACCGCATTAGATTATTCCCGCTGTAGTAGATATTGCCGCCATCTGCCGACGACTCGCCAGACATCAAAATGAAAAAAATTGCTGCCAGAGAGAATTTTAGTAGCTGCATTTGCTCTGGCAATACTGGTACACATACCGCCCCGATTGAGTGCAATCACTAACACACGTGTGATCAATGCGGCGAGGAGGCGGCGGTGAGTATTGGGGCGCTTGCTGTTGCGGCTGCGGCTCCGGGTATGCCATGGCACAGCCCTGGTAGCACTGGCCGTCGCCTGAGTTGCATGTACTTAAGCATTGTTGCTTTTGCTGTTGCTGTTGACCATCACGCACCCCTTGTGCCGCAGCGCCCATATTCCCGACCATATTACCAAAGTTAAAGGCGTGGGAAGTTTGTGACTGAAAACACAGAATGAGCGCCGGCATCAATAACCTTTTCATCATTTCCCCCCCCATGAAACTTCATCAATTTTTATTCTAATTCCGCGCAGAAATACCGATAACCTGTACGCGCATACAATAGTATTGTTTTGCCTTTGGGTGCTGAGCCGCTTAATTTTAGACTTGGAAATGTGGGAATAGCTGACGAATTCAGACGCTGGCGCTTCTTCTAACACGAACCTACGGCATATCCCGGACCAGCATCATGCGTGTGACTGGGGACTTATGAACGGCCCCGGTTGTCGGTTGTCACTTTCGACAACCGACAACCCTTGATCGACAACCAGATTGAAATCAGAACTCCCACCAGCTCGAAGCAAATTTTAATTTTTCATTTGACGCGGAAACATCGACTTTCCCATCGATCAGCACTATTAGCCCGCGAGTTTTCCATTTCGCCGCCGCCTGCTTTGATACGCCGTGCATCGCTGCAAATTTTAAAATAAAAACGTGGCTCATGTTTTGGTGACAACCTAATTTGAAAATTTCATAGCTGGTAAAACACCGAGGCGCGCAATGCCCGTGCCTCTCAATTCTTTGGGAGGGACCCATGACTATCCAAGCCGAATTGCACGGGAAACATAATGCGGTCCTAAAAATTTAGGAACGCGAACGGAAAAAGACGTCCTCAGTTTTGAATCGATCTCAGGCAATCGGGCCGCTGCCTATCGCGTGATCGTAATCACGCATCAACCTGCTGAGTTTTGAGAAGGTCTGCTACCCGGTCAGAGCCGCCAGTAGAGTCCGACTCCAGATAGATCAGTGTGTAGATGGTGGTATCCCTCCCCGCAATCCTCACTGCAAGCGTTTGCAGTGACAGTGCCAGCCAGGTCATCCACATCACAAAGTATCGTCTCAGTAAGCCGGACTACTTGAATCTCAGGGGCCCTCAAAGTCCAGACGTTTTGCCAGTTCCGTAATTGGACGGGTATCAGCGACAATTTCCCCCGTCCCCTGGGCCCCCAGTTTAAGCATCACATTTCCGGATTTACGCCATACTCAAACGCCTATTTGCCTATATAGAGCGATTGAGTTTTAGCCCACAGCGCATCACGGCTGGCCTTGTGGCGGCGCTCCTGCTCACAGGTACGGGAACAGCAGGGTATGCGTGCCCTTAGCTGAAAGGCCTCGGCCTTGAATGCTTTGTTGCAGACCGGGCACTTGCAGGGAATTGTTTTGAAGCCCATAGCGGTTTACTCCTTGAATGGTATGGTGTGGCCAGGGCTGCCCCGGACTGAGGCACCCTTATAGGAACGGTCAGAATCAACCCTCTGCGGCGTTGCCTCTGAATCGCTGCATAGCCGCGTCACTGATTGGCGTACTCATCTCAATGAATCGCCCTTCGATCACTAGATCAGCGTCCTCCACCATTTCAAGGTGGCCCCTGTGTTCCTTGCAGCCTTTAGCCAGTACGCGCAGGGCGGCCTGCTCAACGCGCTTGGCTTGGGTAAGTTGCCGGGATGTTTGAACTTGAAGGTGCAAACCCGTGAAACCATCCAACTCATCGGCACGGCGTTTCTGCGCACCCACCAGGAGCCGGTGATTTCGGGCGCTATGCCAGCGAAGGGCGGAAGTAACAATTTCACGGTCATTCATCTGGCTTCCTTAAGATTGATGCTGTCATTGCTGGCGGTCGGCACAATAGACAGGCGCGGTGGTAAGCGTTTCATCGTGCCATCAGCCGATTGCCGGTAAGTAGGCAAGTCTGCAAACATGCCGCCTGCTTCAAACAGGCTATCGCCCAATGCCTTACCTTCACGGGTGTTGACCAGAAAATCCATGAACACATAATTCAATGCCTGAAAAATCTCTCCGTCGTTCCAATCCTGACCCCGGCGCAATACTGAGTCCTCCAGTCCATGAATGAAAACGATCTCATGCAGTCCGTCAGCCTCTGTCAACCCGGCACGGTCCGCGATGTTGACGTTAAGGACTTCGCAACGCTGAGCAAGGGTAGTACCGGCATTTATAACCGGCGCAAGGGTGACAAGCAGTTTGCCGCAATCCTTCAGGGACTCACGCAATGGCTTGCACAAGGCTCCCGCATCATCAGCCAAAGCTTCCAATGCAGCGATACGGGCGGTATCAAACAGGCCTGCACGCTCTTTTATGATCCGTGCCTCTCGCCGGTAACAGCGTGCTTTATCGCGCTGGCTGTCCAGCTTGGCGACGGTCTGGCGTATTGCTCTGCGGATCATTGCGACGGACTGCATTAGATTTTTTGCGGTCGGACGATGGTCGCTCAAGGTCATGATGTTGGCGGTATCGATTGTTGCTTCAGTCGTCGTCATTGAGTCAACCTGTTAAATAATGCCATTACATCCACGCAAGTCGCTTCACATGCCGCGACCTGTCCCGATACCACGATTTCCGCTGCCTTACACACCGCCTCATCAAAGCTCATCCCTTCGACTTGCATAAAATGCCACGTCAGATTGTCAACGCGATGCAATTCTTCGGCCGGATGACCCGCATCAATTTCGGCTTGAACACGGTGCAATTGGAATTGCTTCAAAGCACTTATCGCTGATTCCTGATGCATTTCTGGCTGATGCTGTTTTTGTGGTGTTCCAGGTGTTCCCGGTGTTCCGTACCCATCGGAACGGCTACCAGCTTGGTTCTTTGCGGAACACCGGCTTGGAACACTGGTTTTTTCCCGGTGTTCCCGGTGTTCCGTAAACGGCAAAATGGAACACCGGGAACACCGGGAACACCGGAAATTTTTGGGTGTTCCGCGCCGGTGTTCCGCGCCGAATGGCTCTGGGCTTGGTTCTCCGAAGGATGGAACACCGGGAACACCGGGAACAAGAAATTGGCAAATAAACGCCGCTATCATCCCGTTGATACAACGGCACACCGTGGTAAGCCAATTCCGCCGCAAATATAAGTGCGTAGCCAAAGGTCTCTTCATTTTTCAAAAAGAAAGTCCTGGCCATTTGACCATGGTCACTATTTGTGTAGTGCCATGAATATGCTCCTACTGGACCCATCTCGTGGGTTATCCAGTCTTTAAGGCAGATAAATTCGCCATCAATTGCAGGTAGTTTAGAGAGGTCAATTTTTGACAATATAACCGCAGCTAGATCTGAGTAATGTTGAACAAGCGCCTTGTCATTTGGTATTCTATTGTCACCTTCATACCGCATAAAAAAGTTGTGTTCACTATCCGCTCCCAGTACCGCTTCGCAAATAAGTTGTGCGAAAAGATTCGGATTTTCATCTATAATTTTTTGTATGATTCCAAACATTCTTCTTTAAGTTTTACAAATTCGACACGTTCTCGTCGATATTCTGCTCTGTTTTCTTCCCAGCTTAATTTGTTCTCCATACCGCCCCTTTCCCCTTTTCCTAATTCGGAAGCCATGCCAGCAAATATAAGGGGTAACTATCTATTTTCCCGCCGTCGCGGTAGGCATGGCTAAACTGGTAATTTAATCGTCGTAATGATGTCGGCAGGCGATGATCACCAAGTCGTCATCGGTAGCCCGGTAAATCAAGCGGTTGGCGTCATCGATTCTTCGGCTCCAATAACCTGACAGATTGCCTAGCAATGGCTCGGGCTTTCCGATACCTGCAAATGGTTCGCGTCTGGCGGCTTCGATCAGCAGATTGATGCGCTTGAGGGTCTTTTTGTCCTGTCCGTGCCAGTACAGATACATTTCCCATCCATCAGGGGTGAAAACGATACGACGTCTCATTCGTCCGAGCTTAGCAATTGCCGCTCTTGTGCGAGACCGGCTTTGTCCTGAGCAATGGATTTGAAGATGGCTTTTGCATTGGCTGGGTTGCCCAGCAAATAAAGCGTTTCTTGCAGGCTGTTGTAATAGTCGCGCCCCATCAGCACCGCATCTTCGCCGTCACGGCGATGGATAACGGTAATTTCCGCATTGTCGATGGTGCTATCCAGCACGCTTTTCAGATTGTTACGGGCCTCGGTATAGGTCAGAATGCGCATTGCTTGCTCCTTACATGTACAGATTAATGCCCAAGTATAGCTTGCATTGCCTATCTGTGCCAAAACTGTAGGTCATGCGGCCTTGAACGGGATTACGTTATCGCTGTCTCTCAGGCCGCCCAGGTAGTCGGACCATCGCTGCATCATTTTTCTACGGGCGGGCAGATGGGCGGTGCGATTGTAGGCGCGGCCATTCGGGTCTTTCACGGCGTGCGCAAGCTGGTGCTCGATCAGGTCAACCCGTTCGCCCATGACTTCATCCATGATGGTGCGCGCCATTGCCCGGAAGCCATGGGCGGTCATCACTTCTTTGCTGTAACCCATGCTGCGTAATGCTGCGGTGATGGTGTTTTCACTCATGCACCTGGCACCTGTGCGAATACTTGGAAAAACGAATTTACTCCCGCCTGTCATCAAATGAACGCCCCGCAATATCTCCACGGCCTGCACGGATAACGGCACCAGGTGATCTACCTTCATTTTCATTTTGCTGGCAGGGATACGCCACTCTGCCGCGTCCAAGTCGATCTCGATCCATTTGGCTGATCTCAGTTCACCAGGACGCACGAACAAAAGCGGGGACAGTTTCAGCGCGGCAACGGCGTAAGGGTGGCCGGTGTAGGTATGGATCGAACGCATCAGTTCACCGGCTTGCTGCGGTTCAGTGATCGCCGCATAGTGAACCTGGGGAGCAACCGACAAGGCACCTTTCAAATCTACGGTTACATCTCGCTCCGTCAGGCCACTAGCCACGGCGTGGCGCAATATTTGTCCGCATAGCCGTCTGACGCTGTGCGCGGAATCAATTGCGCCTCTCGCTTCCATCTTTTGGATGGTTGCCAATACGTCGATAGGCTTAATAGCTGATACCGGCATTTCTCCGATGGAGGGGAATACATCTTTTTTTAACCAGCTAGTTACCTTGTCTTGCGTCGTTTCCGCTCGGGTGGCGGCAGTCTTCCCCAGCCAAGCCCATGCAACTCGTTCAAAAGTATTTGTTGCCGCCGCTGTCGCTGTTTGTTTGTCGTCACGCCTGATTTGGGCCGGGTCGGTGCCAGCGGCTCTTTGTTCCCTTGCTGCGTCGCGTTTTTTGCGGGCATTCGTTAGTGAGACCGCTGGATATGGGCCGAAGGTTAGCCGGGTATTTTTACCATTGGGCTGGCGGTAAGCCATGCGCCAGGTCTTCGAGCCTGTCGGGGCAATTTCCAAATACATGCCACCACCATCAGCAAGCGTGTAGGATTTTTCTTTAGGCTTTGCGCTTTTTATTTGCAGGTCGGTGAGGAGGATGGCGAGTTTAGGCATTTTGCATCCATAGGTTTTTAGGGTTTTCCCATGGATGTAAGGATGGATGCAAAATGGTGGGTGTCAATGGGCAACCGTAGCCGCAACAGGCGTTAAAAAGCCCCTAAGTGTTTGATTTCTTAGGGGCTTTTAGGCAAACTTAGACAACGTTTGCAATAGTCTTGGTGCCGAGAGCCGGAATCGAACCGGCACGCCTTACAGCGCGGGATTTTGAGTCCCGGAACTAAGTCAATGAAATCAATTGGTTAGCACTTATTCTGCTCCGCAATCGAGTAAAAACGTGGTTCCGGTAAGCCCCGTCTGGCTTGGCTCGACGTATTTTTGCGGAGCAGAATTGCGCCTATTTTGTCGGCTTTACTAGCTTGCCGCGACGGTGCCGAACGTACTGTGCCGTCATGATTTCGGAGCTATGCCCAAGCTGGTCTTTGGCTGCCGCCATGCCTCGGATTTCTTCGGTATCGGTGCCAGCCTTGGCGCGCAAGTCACGGAACTGGAATGCTTTGATTTGCGCCGCAAGTTCTGGGTGAGCAAGTATTGCAGCGATCCGTGCGCGGTCAAATGCGCCGCGTAACATTGCTTTCGTTAGCCTTTGACCGTCCTCTTTTGCCGCTAATGGCATGCCAACAACCTTTTTTGCATTGATTCGGTCAATCACACTTGCCAATTCGCCTTCGACCGATACCCTTAATAATTTACCGCCTTTATTCTGTAAGACCGATACTGCGCCGCCCTTAATGTCAGACTGTGACATTTTACGGACATCTGCCGGGCGCTGGCCGGTGAGATAAGCCAAGTCCATTGCATCTCGTAAATGCGGCTCTGCGACCTCCCAAACGACCGAGTATATCGCGTCATCAATATAAACATTCCGTCCAGTTTCTTTATGCCCTTTTACACCGGCGCACGGGTTAGATTTACTTGTGAGTCCAGTTTCTCTGGCAAAATTCCATATATGGCTGAATAGCGCTTTTTCTCTATTGGCACGGACCTTTGCCGATATTCTGAACACTAAATATTGACGAATATGCAACGGTTCGATGCTATCCAGTGCGACCTTTGATTCATCAAAAAAAGTATATAGCCTCTTCAGTTCGCGGAGATTATCTTTCTGCGTCTCCGCTCCTTTTGTGTGCAAAACATCCCGAACGTAGCATTCAGCAACATGTCGGAACGTTATTAACTCCCCTGGTGGCTTACTGACAGTCATTTCCGCCCACTTCTTTACTGCTGCCGGATAGTCCGGTCCAAGCGGAACCTCTTTCCGTGGTGTTGCTCCGGTATCCAGATAATAATAAATCTTACCGCTGCGCTGCTTTCGGGAGCGCATACCACGCGGCAAGTTTAGATTCGTCGTCGGCTTCCTGCCCATTATTACGCGCTCCTTAACGCTTTTGGAATCCACTCTGATTTAACTACAGGGATTTCTTTGCGACCGTGGATGGCCTCTTTCGCCACAACCGGATGGCCGGTCGCATTGACGAAAAACGGCAGTCCCATCTTACGCAGCGCATCAATTTGACCTCCCTTCATCTTACGCCCGGTTAGCGTTGCAATATCGTCATCATCGAGAAATATGTTCATCACTCCCCCTTATCTGGTACAGGTGGCAAAGGCTTAGCAAGTATTTGCCAGTGGGTTACCATGTCACCATGTACGTCAATCGCCTCATAGAAGCTATCGAAGTCATGGTGCTCAACTGAGTTATGCCAGCCATTGAATAGCAGTGGTTCGCCATCCTCTGAATAACATCCCTTGCCATTCAAATATGTCGCGATAAAGACATACTGCTTTTGGTCGTGGGCGCGAGTGCATGCAACCCAAAAGTCATCCTCATTTCCTCGCCCGATGTTCGGCACTCCGTCTGACACGCTGATCCAGCCCGATACCGGAATTACGGCAACGGGTGGTGTGGGCGCTAAAGCCAAAGCATCACCCCACTTTATCAGCATATCCTCCCCAGCAAACGTCATAGCTGCCATCATGTCAGAGGTCGGCACCTTCTGCACCATCAGCCAACCATCGGGTACCGACATGGGATTTCCCGTATCGCCCACAGCATCAGCCACGTAAAACTGCATTAGCGGACTTAGCACTGCTATCGGTAATACCGAGGGCAGATATTGTGCGTACTTCGACGGTCCTAGCTCGCCACAACCCTCAAATGGCGCGCACATGCTTTGCTGCTGGCATACGCGCATTGTCTTGCGGCAGATTAGATCGCTCATTTCGCCTCCTGAGTAGCGAGAATTCCGTGATGCTTTTCGACAGCGGCAGTGAGTGCGCAGTCCCAATCATCGCCATCCCAGCCGTCACATGGACTGATAGACGCTCGAATTGTCATTATCTGCGCTTCACTCAATGGCACCGGACGAACTGGCTGTGCTGGCGCTGGCGGGGCATATTCGTACACATCAAATACCGCTTTAGCAAATTCTAAGGCTATGTGTGCCGCACGCTTCTGATCGTGGGTGGCTGTCTGGGATACCCATATGCCCTCTAGCTCTTCCAGCCACCACTGACCTCTCGCGTAATCGGACACCGGGTAGGGCGCTTGCGGCTGCGCTGGCGGGGAGGTGAATAGTTCGCGTACCTCACATCCTTGTTCTAGCGCCATATCGCGCTGATCAGCGTGCATGCTGCGCCATACCCCTGGCTGGTTCGGATAGCTGTACTGGTACATTACAGGCTCCCCTTGCGGCTGGCTGAGTGCTGCATGGCGTTGCCAGCCCTCCCATTGATGCTGCATCACTCCGTGTATGTAGTCTTTGTCGCCATACGACCTTTTCATATAGAAAGGATGCTCGTAACCAAGCGGCATCAGGTCTGCTTCCATCGCACTCTCAAATTCCTTGCGCTCCTGCTCGATATTCATCATGCCGATTCCTCTACTGCCTTTAATACCTCTTTATGCAACATGCTTACCAGCCCAAATGCAGCGACACTAGAAGACAACTTTGTCCAGTCGGTGGTGACAGTCCCGTCTTTTCTTAGGCATACAATTAGCGCCGCATCAATATCGTCTGACTCATTTAATGCGTTAGAGAATAGAGACTTCGGCGTTCCTCTTTGCTGAAATTTCAATAACTTAGCGCTCATGCCAGCTCCCCTGCGGCAAGTCTGCGCACCAGAATCTCGTAAGTCGGCACGCCATTCACGGAGACGATCACCGGATTTTTCTGCATGTTGACGTGCTCAATGACCGCGCCTATCGCCTCATTCGTGACGTCGGTCTTGTTTGCGCTCCACATCCTTCCGCCCTTTAAAAGGGTGCCAGCAAAAATACTTCCACTCAGTGGTGATGTTCCTATGCGAATATTCTTTGGCACGCTCATTCCCCCTTACGCCAAACAGTTTTAGCCGATGATTCGCCGGTGTTGGGGTCGTACGTATGCGCAGAAACGCTAATCGTCCCATCGTCGGAATTTCGTATGGCTAAGTGAAGACTTTCATACCCATGAGATTGTCTGAGTAGGTTGATATTGTGATACGACACGATCAGCGGTAGCGGCTCGGGGAGGGTGTGGACATCCAAATCTTTGCATGGACAAGGGCCCTCCTGCCCACCGCGAGTAAAACTTACTGGAATGTTGCGCCCTACAATCCAAGCAACGAGCGGATACATTACGTCAAGGCCCGAATCAAACAACTTAACAATTTTTTTATCTCCACTGCGTTGCCGTGAAATGTCGGCCGTAATATCGAATGTCATGATTTTCCTTTGGTTGATTCAATGCCGCGCTGAACACCGGCTGATCGAACGTCTTTTTCAAACTGGCTTGCGGCACGGCATGAACTGAAAATGATCTTTACGCTCTGATCACCGGCCCGCTTCATTTCGCATGCTTCGCGGAACACTGGCAGCTTCCTTGCCTCTGCAAGCTGCGCCTCAAGTTGCTCGATGTGGGCGATCATTGCCAGCACTGCGAGCGGATTGGTGGCGGCGATGTAGGCAGCGTTCTTTTCCTCGATCAGCACCAGCGGGGTTAAAGGGCCATTCTTTTCTGTCCCAAGTCCCACTGAGTTAGCCACAATCGGGTATTGCCGCCCCAATTGCGGGTGATACCAACTTGTGTTGATTAGCAACTCTTTGTGGAAGCCACCCAGGTAGTGCGGGTGCGCGTTGGCGCGAACTTCCCACGGTCCTGTGGTTGCCGCCTCTGCCAGCGCCTTGAGTGCGGCGATGTCCTGCTTCTGTTCGGTGGTCATGCTAGAAATTCCGCGCCAAACATAGATTCCAGCCACTCAGCAACTGTTTCTACCGGCTCGGCGTAATGCGCAGAAAGCACGCGGATAACTTCTTCGGCTGTCGGGCGGAATGGCGGTGGCGCAATCTTCTTGATGAAGTTGATGCCAGCAGTTTCCGATACCAGGGGCATGCGCTCCGGCTCCGGCACAATTACAACCTCAACCGGTACCGGTGTAGCCAACGCCGCCTTCTGCGCATCCAGATCAGCACGCTCCACACGCAGCGCCTCGGTGGCGGCATCGATTTTGGCTTGGGCATCCCGCTGCTCCTGCGCACGCTTTGCATCGACTTTCAACTGCGCATCGATCATTTGGTCGCGTTCCACCTCAACCAGATCCCGGCGCTTTTGCTCGGCGTCTGCCGCGGCGATCTGGTCGCGCTTAAATTGGGCTTGCTGTTCTGCTAGTTCTGCCTGTTGCTTCTTGAGTAGCACGGCGGCGGCATCTTTTTCTTGCTGAATACGCACCTCCTCAGCCTCTTTCGCGCCACGGTACATTCCCGTGATTGCGTCCATAGCATCGCCTACTGCGCGGGCGGCGTCAGGCTTAAACTTAGCAAAGCGCTCTTCGGTGAATTGGATCTGATCGAGCAATTCAATAGCGTCCCACATCGAACTGGACGATTTGCCTACCATGGTCAGCGTTACATTGCGGATCGCCTGAATATCAGCTTGAATCCCATCAATCCGTGCACGCTCGGCGGCGATCAGCGCATCCTTGCGGGCTTGTTCGGCAGCGTCGAACGTGTCACGCAAACCGAGAACGCGGGCTTCTTCTGGCTCTACAATGGCGACCAGACGCTTTTCTTCCGCAATTACAGCCTTACCGAACGCCGTAGCGTCGTCACGTGCCAACTTCCCGGCCTTGGTAATACCGGTACGCGCATTGCGCAGGGTCATGCCAACTCGGTGCGCCTGTTCGCGTCCATCGGCGTTCTCGACGGATACGATGTCCGCTGATTGTGCGACCAAGGCGATAAGGTCTTTTTCGTGTTCGGCGGTGCCAAGTGCTACGGCGGCGCGTTGTGGGAGGGTGAGTGCGGTTGTCATATCAATCCTTAAAATGGAATTCCATCATGCTCAACTTCGAGTATTGGCTCTGGCGCAAATGTCATGCGTCGGTGAACATCACGAGTCATCGATACGTCATCGCAGCAGTACTGAGCAACTTGGTCAATGCGGCCTGAGTTGACGTAATCCCATACCATTGAGCCATCAATATCACCCTTACCAGATAGCCCAAGCGCCTTCGCAAGGCTATCGAGTTTGATGCGATCCTTCGTGCCAGCCCATCGAGTCATCGTGTCGTAGACTGCGTTATCCCAAGGACGCGCGGCAAATGGAATATGTCGGGATGGAGTCACGCCCAAGATGACTGCGCGCTGAAAGATAAATCTAAGATCGAAGTCGATAACGTTATGACCGATGAATGTTGGGCGAACATTTGGATGCTTAGCGCATTCGTCATCGATGAGGCCAAACAACTGCGTCAACACGTAAGCCTCATTTTCAAGCCAGTGAGCGCCAGCACATAAGGCTATCGGGGTAGCATCATCAACAGCCACACCAATGACGCAGATATGTCCGCGAGAGCCATCAAACGATGTTCTGCGCCATGCATCCTCAACTGCGGCAGGCTTCTTTTCTGCGTTCCACAGGTCTATAGAATCTGACTTGGTTATGTTGCCTGGTGGCGCAATGGTGGCGGCGATAGCTTCCTTTACTGCAGGGTCTTGCGCCGGGCATGTTTCGATGTCGATTACGATTTTCATGTTATCTGCGCGGCTGGTTAGGCCGCTCTCCGTGTTAAATAGTTGTCAAATTAGAATGGAATATCGTCGCCCATGTCGGACCGCATCGGCGCTTGTCGCTGCACTGGCGGTGATGCCGGGCGCTGTGCTGGCACGGTCTGCGGCTCGCGCTGCTGCGATAATTCGCCCTTGCTGCCTAGCATCTGCATACTGTCGGCAATGATCTCGGTGGTGTACCGCTCAACGCCATCCTTGTCCTGGTACTTGCGCGTCTGCAAGCGGCCTTCTATGTAAATCTGCGAGCCTTTTTTCAGATACTGACCGGAGATTTCAGCCAACTTGCGATAGAACGTGACCCGATGCCACTCAACCTGCTCCTTCTTTTCACCGGTGCTCTTATCCTTCCAGCTTTCGGTCGTTGCCACCGCGATATTAGTGACCGCTTCGCCGTTCGGCATATAGCGCATTTCAGGATCCCGGCCGAGATTGCCGATGATGATCACTTTGTTGACTGAGGACATTAAATTACCCCTTGCGGTGTGAGTTGTTCTTTGCGCTGATCTTTTGCAGCGGTGAATTGATCGGTCATTTCCGGATTGCCGGAAGCGAAGTTATGCGCCTTGACGAATGCTGATTTCAGGCTTGCCAGCGAGTCAGCGGCATCGATTGACGCGATGTAGTCAGCGAACTTCATCGGCTCGGTACCGGTTTCCAGCCATGCCGAAAGTTCCTTGCCAGTAGCTTCGCCGATCTTGAAGAAGCGGCCATCAAACAAGCTGGTCCGGTCTTTACTGGCACTAGCGATGTGATTCATGTCAACATCGAGCATCACCGTGAATTCGTATTCCATGCCTTCGCGCTGCACTGGCGCCATGCCAACCTTTTTAGGCTGCTGCTTACCTTTGTCGTTGGTTTCCAGCACGTATTCCTGCTTGGCACGCATCGTTGCGATGATGTGGCACGGGCTTTTCAGCATCGCATCGACCAGGCTGTTATGCTCCGGTGTGATGGTGCGCCACGCAGCAAAACTGTTTGTGCCGCGATCAGCCATCTTTCCTTGCTTATCTAGCAATCCTCCGTCACCAGCCCATGCATGGGAGAGCGAATCAATGATGACGGTCGAGTAACCGGCTTCTTCGAACGCTTTGATCGCCTGGGTGTACTTCGATACCGAGTACGGCGCTTCGATTCCGATAATGTCGTACTCGCCAAGATGCGCATACAGGTCGCCACTGCCATGCTCGGTGTCAATCAGTCCAACCTTACCGCCCAGCCCGAACGCCAACAGCAATGCGCTGTACGTCTTGCCTGCACCGCTCGGTGCTGCGATTCCCAACCGCAATTTTGCTTTCTTGCGCTCTGCTTTTCTGATTTCCATTTGGTATCTCTGTAATGTTTCGATTGTCGTTGTCGATTAAAAAACCTTCGCTTCTTGCCTCTGCTTCCTGCTGCTCAAAAACGTGTCGTCCCATTCGGCTCATTTCGCCCTCTCCTTAAATTCTTTCTTGCAAGCCATTTCATACGCGGCCCGAGCATTGTCCGGCCAGCCTGTTGCATCGCAAATCCGCGCCACCTGCGTATCAGTTGACTCAGATACCGGTGCGGCATAGTCGCCAGCGTCGTCTGCCAGTGCATACCCTGCTGCCACTGCCGCGATGAGTAGAACTGGTGCAAATGCCCTGCGAGCGTGGAAAATGATGCTGTGAAGGGCGGTCATTTAGCGCGCTCCTTTAGCATTGCGTCGGCAATAACGCAGGACCTTGCAGCGATATACGACGGGCTGCTGTCTGGGTTAAATGTTGCCAACGCCTTGGCTGCAAAATAGTCCCGAATAGTCATGTCGGTGCTATGCAAAAGCATTTTCTCTACCAGAAATGCGCTACCACCAGTTGCGGCGCTCATAGCCCACCTCGCGCATATCCATGACGAACGCCGCCACACTCACATTTGAAAACGCCGCGAAGACTGATTTTCATAGTCGTACCGCGTGCATTCATAGTCCGATTGGTTATGGTCACATCGTTGACCCATACCCATTTATGCTTTTTCCCTAAGGTGCAGACTGGAGATTTCACGCTGGCACCTCAGACATCTCAATGCATTGCAACTCAGCGATCCGATCTTTGATTTTGGCAACGCCGATGTGATACTCATCAGCCATCGTGTCGAGATTCTTTTCTAGCGCAGCAATTTCCGATGCAACAGGGTTAAAGTCGGCAGGAATTTCGTACTCAAATTCATGCGGACCGATCAGTACGTAGCCACAGTTAGTCATGTCATCGTTACCAAATACGGCATGCGTTACCGTATCGGTATATTTGCAGCGCTTGTGGTGAATAAAACATTGGATTTTGATTTGGTAGGTCATTTCCATCTCCTTTAAAATTATTGTCGCGAACGAGTTAGTCCGAAGAATCGACGGTGTCAACAAGGCCGCATTTTTTGCAGGTATATTTCGTCAGGCAGTTACCGACATTTTCTTCCGTAGAATCGTGTTGGCATCCAAACTTGAAGACGCTTACTTTCCCGCCCAAGTAGTCACCAATCATTGCGAATCCACCATCTTTGGGCATGAAGAACATGCGCGCATCGCCGATAGTCGTTCTCGACCATGCCAAGGCGAGAGGGGTATAGTGGAAAAAGTTGGACTTTGCAAATTCCTCATGCGAAATCTCGGCCCAGCCAAGCGGCAGGGTATCGCAGCCGTAGCGATGCTTTGGATGTGGGATCGATTCTATTTCCCCGCCCCAGTACTTTTTAATAGCCTGATCGCTAGTGAGTTGCTTAGCTGTTCCGATGACTTCGAATAACATTTCCATCTCCTTTAAATTAGTTGTTGGCGATAGCTCCAACCGCTTTCTGATGCCAGCCGTTTGCGGCTTCCGATTGCCAAATCGGTTATATTTACTCGACCAACAGAGCACACTTCGCGGAACATCACCAACAAGAGAGCCGACTAACAGGGCGCGGTGCCGTATGTACGGCTTTGGCTCTGACCTATAATCTCGACCAAATGCAGCTAGTCGGCTCACTTCTTGGCTCTCGGACTCCCACCGAGACTGCGCAATTCCAATTCCGTGCGCTGGTAAACCGTGGCAGCCAGCCATTCGATTACACTGATTTACTACTCTTGCACTGCCAATGCCCCGACTAGCAGGGCTTGGGTGGGACTGTGGGGCGACGGAGAACCGATAACCGTCTAATCTATTTCAGCCGTGGCTGCGGTTTTTTGGTTAATTGGTATGTCGCAATCGCTGCATGATCGAGAAGCCGTTGACGATAACGTTGCGATAGCCTTGTCGCTGATGGCGCGCATGTTGTCGTGTGCTGCTGTGTGGGCGCTTAACACCTTTGCTGACTGACTTCACGATTCGGCGACCTATGATGTTCTGCATATCGCGGGTCATTGATCCGGCCACACCTGCCATAGCCGCCATGGATAATTTCAATTCCTTAATCATTTCGTTATTCCTTGTGGTGGTAAATCAATCCGGGTTATTGAGCTTGAAATCGTCGTATGCCGCATCGGCTTTGATGATGCGTTCAGCGTTAATGATTAGCGTTTGCGACTCAAGAATCTCTTGCTTGCTTGGGTCGCTTAGCATTGCCTTCATTAACTTGACTAGCTCCGGAAACATCTGCACCTTCAACATCTCATTGATGTTCCGCGTGCGCTCTAATGTGTCCTTTTCAGTCATGCTGCCGCCATAAGCTCAAGGAGCTTTTCGGCCTGAATTTTGTAGGCTTTCTGTCTTGCATCAGCAGCAGCATCAGCAGCAGCAGCATAAGCAGCAGCAGCATCAGCAGCATCAGCAGCAGCAGCATCAGCAGCAGCATCAGCAGCAGCATCAGCAGCATCAGCAGCAGCAGCATCAGCAGCAGCATCAGCAGCAGCAGCAGCAGCAACAGCATAAGCAGCATAAGCAGCAGCATAAGCAGCACAAGCAGCACCAGCATAAGCAGCAGCATAAGCATAAGTAGCAGTATCAGCAGCAGCATCAGCAGCAGCATAAGCAGCATAAGCAGCATCAGCATAAGCACGCGCCAAGCTATGCGCTTCACGGAATTGCTCGACCGTGCCGCCGATCTGGTAGAGCTCAGCTATGCGCTCAATCACTACCTTAGACTGATCAGTTTTCGCATGACGGATGACGCCACTATCAGGATCAACCAACAGCCATATTGCAAACTTAGACCAAACGGTCGATAGGTCGGAGCCCGGCTTGATCGCATTGAAGAATTTACCTGGCCATGCAGCGCGATCTCCCTTCGGCATTCCTTCGAACATACAATCTTCGAGTCGTGCCAGAACTTGCGGAATACCGAACAAGGGTTCGTAAGAGGCGTGATTATCTGTTTTATGGTTTGTTCTGTGCAAGTTGTTGTACGATCGAATTGAGCATCCAACACCACATCCAACCCAAACACCACTACCCTCCCTGCCATACGTGCCAGAGACGATCTGATCAGCCACTCGGTGCTTCTCAACCTCGATCAGCAGATTGTTTTTCAACTCTTGGCTGCCGTTGAATGCTTGCATCGCTATCTCCTGTGTGTTTGCTTGTTCGATGATGTTCTGCATCCGGTCGTGCATCTGCTTTTCGGTCATGTCAGCGGCTTAATAGGCAATAATTCAGGGCAAAAGGCAGCGTGCATCGCCGTAAGCCACTGCTCGGACCATTCCAGCGCGAGTTTTGAGAATTGATTTGTCTCCGGCGTATCACCCTCGTTAATTCCCATGAAAAAACGCTCGGCTGGCCTGTTGTAATTTCTGCTAATCGGCGCTCTCAGTGGAAGCGTCGGGTCTCTCGCGTCGTCAAGTGTTCCAACTAAGCAAGAGCAAATTCCAGTGTATGCAGAGCCATCAACACTGCCAGATTTAAGGGCTAAAATAAGCGAGGGAACCTCACTAGGCGCGCCGGACAAAACAGCCCATATGTCATCGCGGATTGGCGTCAGGTTGCTGCCACTCAGGTTGCTGCCACGCAGGTCGCTGTCACGCAGGTTGCTGCCACTCAGGTTAGCCTGCGCATTGATCGCCATTGCCAGCGTGATCTTCATCGTGTTTTCTTCGCACTCATGCGAGAACAAAACAGTGCCATTCCAGCGATGCTTAATTTCGATTTTCATTTTCTCTCCTTTGGCTATCACTTCATTCCCCTTGATTTTGGTATCGGTATTCCTCGCGCCGCTCCTGCTTGTCCTCGGCGTCTTCTTCATCGGAGGGTAAGTAGCGGTCGTGCGAGTCTTGTTGTGAGTTATCGGGAATTCCCCGCTCCGTGTTTGCTTGTTCGATGTAGCTATATTACTAAACGGTAATTTAAAAGTCAATACCGTTTGGTAATATATTCGAGTATAATTCTTCCATCGCACAAATAACTTGATGCGATACCGGAGACGCGGACCAAATCTCGCTGCGTCGTAAAGTCCAGATCAGATGGAGCCAGGTGGGAAAAACTTTTGCAGGAAGCGAGCTGACGTTATCAGCCGATCTACTCGTCGGGGACTCACCGGCAGGGGTAGATGGATAGGCGTACTGTGGGATAGGTCTGAGATACGCACAAGGGTGGCGAAGTTAGCGCCCTAGACCGAACGGCTGACGAATCACAAAACTGCGGAAGGAATGCGTTGTGAAAAGGTTCAGTCTTAGGATGGCTGAATTTTTCAGCTCCAGGAATACTCTTTAAAACCACTTCATAGGTCTTGACCTTGACCTTAAAGAACAGAACTACGGAGTTAATAATAAGGTAATTGAAGAAAGTTAATATTTCACATAATAAATATAATATCTACGAGGAAATAAATGGATATCCATACTTATCTAAATAGAAAGTACGGAATTACTGGCGCAAAAGGCCTGTTGGCATGTGAGGCAAAGATATTCGGAATTCCGTACCCGCTGAAACCTCATTGGATCGGACTCCACGGCGATACTGAGATAACGCCGGATATGGAAAGCCGCCTTCGTTTGGCGCTTCGCAGGCATGGCAAGGGATCGGCAATAAAGGGGTTAGAAGCCCTTGGCGCGGAATCGGATTCCAGTACACCCGGCGGCAAATTGGAAGACGAGGTGGCAGCATTGCGGGCCCAATTGCATATTGCGCGCAGTGTGGTGGAAAAGTTGTTTGTGGCGCTGGGTCGGGTTGAGGCGGTGATGCAGGCCAATACCTGACGCCATGTCGGCTGGCGGCTTAGTGCATGTAGTAATAAAAAACACACCAGTAATGCTTCAAGCCTCCAATGATCGTATCGGTTCGCATAAGCTCAGTGCGATCAATGCTACTTGAACTGCGTCGGTCTAATACCGAGATAGAAAATTCCCCGTCGCTCATGTTGGTTATTGACTGAAAATCTAGGAGGGATTTAGGAAGTGAGCATTTCCAATTGTCCTTATCGACAAAATCCAGTGCGCCGAATTTCTCTGGCCGCGGAATCCCACGCCACTTTGTGGAGATAAGGCAAGATCCAGAGAAGGGGTTCGTTTTCACTGTTAATTCTTGGGCTATTCCTTGCCTTATGCAGTCCATGGGAGGCTCTATCGAATTCTCTACGCACCCCAGCTCATCGCCGCTAAAATTTATTGATGGGGATCGCGGGTAAAGTACAACAGCAAGCACTATCACCGCTACCAGGACAACTCCGCCGAAATCTGAATCACTCATAGCGGCTCAATAAGAACATTTGCTCTCGCAATACTGGTGCACGTAATGCTGCCCCGGCTGGGCGCAGTTGCTAACGCAGGTGTAATCAATGCGGCGTGGAGGCGGCGAGTATTGTGGAGCACGGTTCTGCTGTTGCTCTGGCTCTGGATATGCCATGGCACACCCTTGATAACACTGACCATCGCCCGGCGTGCAGGATTGTAGGCACTGCTGCTTTTGCTGGCGCTGCTGGCCCTCTCTCATTCCTGACGCAAAAGCCCCAGCACCGCCAGCGGCATTCCCGAAATTAACCGCCTGAGAAGATTGTGTATAAATAAGCAAGATACAGGCAAGTGCAATTATCTTTTTCATTATTTCCCTTGTGAAATAAGTAACATTTTTATTTTAATTTTGCAACGAAACTCGATTACACTGTACGTATATACAGTACTCGGGATAGGGTAATTATGTCTTTGGCTTAACTTTTCTTATATTTCCGAAGCGGAATGCAAATTCCCCTGGCTCGCATCGAGACATAATATTCTCAAGTAGGTCCGCTATTGGGTACTCGGACAGCGGATCAAAACTAGATTGAAGCCGATAGGACACCTCAGAATTTAAAGACCGCATGTTCTTATCTGCGGCGGAATCAAGTCTTTCTTTGATCCCATCGGGAATGCGAATATATAAAGGATTGCTTCGCTTGATATTTTTTGTCATAACTACAAATTGTAGACATGACGACCGATGCCTTACAGTAACCAAGTGCAGAGATTGTTAGAAAATAACTACAAATTGTTAAACTTTTTCCCCGCAAACAATTTATAGTATTGACATGCAAGACTTTTCCAATGTCTTTTTCTCGAATGAAACAATAGCAAAGCAATGGAACAAGATGGCGACGCGTAAACAACACATAGAAATGCTTTTATTGGCAGTTGACGCTATGGATGACGAGGAGGTGGAATCATTTGTAATGGGCGCACAGCAAGTTGTAAGGCACCGTAAGGTTGCGACGAAAGAGGACAGAAAAAAGCCATCACTTAGACTTATTGTCGGCGGTGATCCCTTGATTATTGGAAATCTGGACGCTACCCGGAACCATGCCTCGGGCCATATTTAAAACTATTAATTTATTTTTTGGGCTTAGTTTAGAAAAACAATTAAGCAAATCAACGGCATCATCAAGATCACTGCCAATCCTTGACTCGGACGGCAATTCCATTTCCGCGCTATCAAGCCACCCATCCGGCAAGCCGCATTTCTTCTCTATTTTCCTGGCCTTCTTTTCACCGAAGGATTTCTCCTTCAAAAGTCCCGATACCTCGCTCTGGCTTTCCTCAGTCGCGGCAATAAACGCCGCCTGAGTCGCGTACTTTTCTGCTATCAGTTGGGCAAGTCGTACTCGCCGAATATTTGGATTAGTCATTTTATGATTGTCCTTGCCAATTACCGATTAGTAAATTACCAAACAGTGTTGACTATGCCATTACCATTTGGTAATATTAGTCATGGAAAAATTACTCAAGCACCTAAACAGCCTCTCTAAAGTTGGTCGAATCCAGTTTGCAACCGCATGTGGAACGACCGAAGGCTACCTCCGGAAGGCCGTCAGCATCGGCCAAAGACTCAACCCCGAGCTATGTATAAACATAGAGCGCGAAAGCCGTGGTGAGGTTCGTTGCGAATCACTTCTTCCCGATGTTGACTGGGGCTATTTACGCCGCACTTCAAAAAATCCCGCCACTCCACCAACTTGACGCACCGAAATAAATTTACGCATCACTGCCATCGCTTTGATGGTTTTATTTTAGTCAACTCAATGAATCAATGCGAATCAAATATGAATAACGACATTGCGTTAATTAAGCCGATTGAAATGCAGGAATTAGATGTTCGGGTAGTGGCCCTCCAAAAGGATTTCACCGCCGTCCTTTCATTTTGCCAGCAACTTTCGGGTCTTGAGGATAAGGAAATGTGTGGGGAGGGCCGTGTTTTTACTTGCACATCAACGTTGTCTCGGGTCAGAAACAAATCGAAGGCATGCAATTTTCCTCAAGATAATTTGCTCATGCTGATGGACATATGCGGCAACGAAGCGCCGCTTATTTGGCTCGCAGATCGCCGTGGATACAAGCTCGTTCCCAAAGAGACCAAATGGGAGCGTATCGCCAATGAGGAACGTACTCAGAGATTGGCGATAGAGAACGAATTGTGGGCGCTGCGTAAATCGATCAATGGCCGGAGAGCGTTTTGACCCGGACAGAAAAAAGCCCGACATCGCTAGAACGATTCGGGCCACGTAAATCACCTGAGGAATCAAGTATGGAACTGATTATAGCAAATCCCCGCAACCCGGTAACGAAAGATGCTTCCGGCCAGTTGGTCACCACTTCATTGGCGATTGCTGATGGCACATTGGATGACTAAATGAGCATCAACATCAACCCGTCATCACTGGCTAAATACCGTGAGAGTACGGCAAACGGTAAGCCGAATGTCTCGTTAGTTCCAAAGGTAGCGCCTTGTGGCCATCGGGCATTTGCGAAACATTTGATTCAGTACAGCATGTGCTTGAAATGTTGGGATAAGAGATGAAGAAGCATTTCGTAATTCGCCATGGCCAAAAAGGTAACCGCCTCTATATTTGCCAGCACATCATGGATGGCGCGGAAGGCGATGTCGTCAAGATCACACCGCCAACCCGCACGCTTGAGCAGAACAGCAAGCTCTGGCCCATGCTCGCCGACGTGTCGAAGCAAGTCAACTGGCACGGCAATAAGCTGACCGGCGATGAATGGAAAGACGTTTTCACTGCAGCTATTGAAAAGCAGAAAGTAGTTCCCGGTATCGATGGCGGTTTCGTTGTATGTGGCGCGAAGACAAGTCAATACAGTAAGCCCAAGTTTGCTGAAATGATTGAATTAATTTATGCATTTGGCGCTCAGCAAAGCGTTGTCTGGTCAGATCCAGCGGAACGGGCGGCATGAATGGCCTGGTCAATCAGCAACGCAATGGTGAAGGATTACGAGAGCTCGCGCTATTCGCTGGCGCCGGTGGCGGAATCCTCGGAGGCCATCTGCTTGGATGGCGAACCGTCTGCGCCGTCGAATACAACGCCTACGCCAGATCAGTATTACTGGCCCGACAAAACGACGGAACACTCTCGCCTTTCCCGGTTTGGGATGACGTGCGAACTTTTGACGGAAAGCCATGGCGCGGCCGTGTTGACGTGGTTTCTGGGGGCTTTCCCTGCCAGGACATCAGCGCTGCTGGAAAAGGCGCTGGACTCGAAGGAGAGCGTAGCGGCCTCTGGTCAGAATTTGCAAGGATCATTCGCGAGGTACAGCCACGAAGAGTCTTTGTGGAAAACAGCCCAATGCTCACTTCTCGGGGACTTGGAAAAGTTCTCGGAGACTTGGCCGAGATGGGGTTCGATGCGAAATGGGGAGTGCTGGGCCCTGGAGGCTTCGGGGCAGTTCATCGGCGCGAAAGGATATGGATACTTGCCGACGCCGAGTGGGACCAGCAATCACGGGAAGAATCATGTTTCAGGAAGATTGGACGAATGGGGTGGAAGCACGAATCCATGGCGACGTACGGAAATTGGGAAAGTTCATTGCGCGAGCTTCGAGGAATGGATGATGTCGTGGCCCGTTCTGTGGACCGCACTGACGCCATTAGAAACGGGCAAGTTCCATTTGTGGCAGCAACAGCATGGAGAGTTTTAGCATGATCAACTCCACTTTCAAGCGCAACGATTCGGGCGTATTGCGGACGGCGAAGCCAAAGCCAAGTAAGCCGACACTGGCACTCAAGCCGAAGACGCGCAAGTGCAAAGTCTGCCGGACGCCGTTCATCATTTTTAACTCGATGACCAATGTCAAATGGTGTTCGCCAGAGTGCGGACTTGCTTTATCGCAGCGGATTATCGCCAAGGGCGTATCGAAGCAAAAGGGTATCGAACGCAAGGATATTACCGTTCGCCGGAATGCCATCAAGCCTATGGCAAAGCGCCTGTCCGAGACGCAGACGGTGATTAATCGGTACGTCCGACTACGTGACCACTTCCTGCCGTGCGTGAGCTGTGACAAGCCAGCGTCATGGAATGGCCAGTGGCACGCATCACACTACAAATCGACCGGATCGAATTCTGCGCTTCGGTTCAACCTTTGGAACATCCATAAATCCTGCTCCGTTTGCAATAACTACCTGTCGGGGAATATCGGGGAGTACATCCCGGAACTTGCCTTTCGAGTAGGGAAAGATCGCCTGATCTGGCTGAATAACCACCCGCGCTCACGCACTTACACGCCCGAGTATCTGGACCGAATGAAGCGCATTTTCAGCAAAAAGTGCAGTCGCCTAATGAAGCTGATAGACGGCCTAGTAGTTGGGATGGTCGATGAACTGGACTACCAGCAGCCAATTAACCGAATCGAATACGCAGGGAAGAAATCATGACAAAAGAAATTCTAAGTTTGGATCTAGACAGTATTGCTATCGGCGGCGGCACACAAGCACGGGTTGAAATCAATCAATCGGCTGTGGCGGAATACGCTGAATTTATCCTGGCGGACGGGGAATTGCCCCCGGTGATCGTATTTGAGGATGGCGTACAAATTTGGCTTGCTGACGGATTCCATCGGTATCACGCTCACCGCAAGGCGCAGCAGACGCATATCCAGTGCGAAGTCCGATCAGGTACGCAGCGGGACGCGCAACTGTTTGCGGCGGGGGCTAATGCTTCCCACGGTCTGCGTCGTACCAATGACGATAAGCGCAAGTCTGTGATGATGCTACTCAGTGACGCAGAATGGTCGGCATGGAGCCAAGAAAAGATCGCAAAAGAGTGTGGCGTTTCGACTGGCTTCGTTTCAAAGCTGATAAATGATCCATCTCTTCACCGTGAAGAGATGGGCAAGTCGGCAACTCGAACCGTAGAGCGCAATGGAAAAACATACGAGCAGAATACAGCCAATATCGGCGCGAAACAAAAATCAACCGGCTTAAATCCAATCCCGTCAGTTTTTGATCCGGTTCCATTCCCTGTTACGCCCGCCGATGAAGCCCTAATAGGGGATTCTGACGAGCCGACCGCCAGCCTTGCCGACGCCTACGACGAAATGACTATCAAGCATGACCTGCTGGAAAAAGAGGTCATGCGGCTCAACGCGATATGTGAATCAGATGACAAGTTAGCGGCTTCGATGGCTGAACTCACCAAGCAGACAGCGCTAGTCGTCTACATGAAACAGCAAGCCGACTCCAAGCAAGGCGAGTACAAGGCCCGCGCTGATGCAGTCACGTACTGGAAAGGCCAAGCCGAAAAAGAGAAGAAGCGTGCCGACCGCGCTGAAAAAGAAGTGGCGAGGTTGACGAAATGACGCCCAATTACGCATCAGCTAAATTCCCCGAACCGCGCCCGTTTCAAGCAACCGCCCGCGAGAAGTTACGCGCAGGGTTCGTTGCTGGTCATCGCTGCCAGATGGTCATGTCGCCTACCGGATCGGGAAAGACGATCCTTGCCATGTTTCTGATTCATGAATCTTTGCTTCGTGGTAAGCGCGTTATCTTTGTGGCTGACCGCAAGACCCTGATTAACCAGACTTCGGAAGTTGCCGACTCGTTGGGCCTGATTTCGCATGGGGTCCTGATGTCCAATCACTGGCGATGCAACCCGAGTCTGCCATTCCAGATCGCCAGTGCACAGACACTTGCGCGCCGGAATTGGCCCGATGCCGACCTGATTATCATCGATGAGGCGCATACCCAGTTGAAGGCGTGGACAGAGCATATCCCGACCTGCCGCGCCGCCGTCATTGGCCTGAGTGCCACACCGTTCAGTAACGGGCTAGGCAAGCTGTTCAGCAACTTAATCAACGCCACCACCATGCACGAGTTGACCGAATCCGGCGTGCTGGTGCCAATGCGCGTCATGTCCTGCACCAAAGTGAACATGCACGGCGCGGCGACGGCGGGCGGCGAATGGACTGACAAGGCTGCAGAGGAACGCGGTATGGAAATCGTCGGCGATGTCGTGCATGAGTGGATCAAGCACGCCGAGAACCGTAAAACAATCGTGTTCGGCTCAACCATTGCGCACGTACAGGGCATGGTCGCTGAGTTCAATAACGCCGGAATCATGGCTGCGGCATTCACTGCCGATACCACGGAAGCCGAGCGGAAGGAAATACTGGCCGACTTCAAGGCGCCCGATTCCATCCTGCGTGTTCTGGTATCGGTTGAGGCACTTGCAAAAGGGTTCGATCAAAAGGACGTGAGCTGCGTAGCGGACTGCCGCCCCTTGCGCAAGTCTCTATCGACCGCAATCCAGATGTGGGGCCGCGGCCTCCGATCATCGCCTGAGACCGGCAAGACCGACCTCCTACTTTTGGACTTCTCCGGCAATATCGTCAGATTTTCCGAGGACTACGAAACTATCTACCACGACGGCCTAGACGCTCTCGACATGGGCGAAAAACTCGACAAGACGATCCGCAAGGACGAGGACGAAGAGGTCGACCACGCCGCTAACTGCCCTAAATGCCAGTACGTGCCATTTCGAAAGCGTTGCATATCGTGCGGGTTCGAGATTGTGCGCGTCAACATGGTCGAGCATGAAGCTGGCGTCATGACGGAATTTAAAGTGGGCAAAAAGACTGTTGGTGACAAGCTCTCGGTGTGGGAGCAAGCAGTGACTTTGTGCCGAGGTCAGGGCAATCAATCCAGCGCCAAGGGACGGGCCGCGCACCTCTACAAGTCCATCACCGGCGTATTTCCACGCAACTTGCCGGACTTCGACGTAACGCGAAACGTCCCGGTTAGCCGCGAGGTTTTAAACAAGGCCAAGAGCAACAGCATTGCTTATCGATCACAGGTGAAATCATGACCATGCAAAAAGCAGAATCGGCAGTCTCCTTCATTCCGCCGCATGACCGGGATGTCTGGATCAAGATCGGCATGGCGCTGAAGAATGAATTCGGCGAGGACGGATTCGAGCCTTGGAGCCAGTGGAGTCAAGGCGCTGAGTCATACAACGAGCGATCAGCCAAAGCCGTTTGGCGCAGCATCAGCGCAGCGGGCAAGATTGGTATCGGCACCCTGTTCAGGGAGGCAGCAGGCCACGGATGGCGGGATAGCGGCGAGCAACGTGGACCGCTGACAGCTGACGAGATCGCGGCCAAGCATCGGGCAAGCTTGGCGCGTGACCAGGCGACGATTGCCGAGGACGCCCGCAAGCATCGCGGCTATCAAAAAGCTGCCATCGAATCACAAAAGGTCATTGATTCCTGCCGACTGGAAACGCATTACTACCTCAATTCCAAAGGGCTGCCTGACGCAATCGGACTGGTTTTGGGTCACGATCTTATTGTGCCAATGCGCAACCCGGTAACGAATCAGCTAATGGGCATCCAAACAATCTCGTGGATACCAGAGGATCGCCGGTGGGAAAAGAAGATGGCATTCGGTATGCGCTCCAAGGGCTCGGTGCTTCGGCTTGGCCCGCCAAAGGCCGCAGAAACGTTTTTATGTGAAGGGTACGCCACAGGCTTGACCCTTGAAATGGCCCTTCGCAGGCTCCGATTAAGTGCCTCTGTGCTGATCTGTTTCAGTGATTCGAATCTTGCCCACGTCGCAACCGGCATCGAGGGCAGGGCATTTGTCAGCGCCGATAACGACATCAAAGGAGTGGGGGAGCGTGCCGCCAAGCAGACGGAGTTTCCCTATTTTATGTCACCGGTGGTCGGCAATGATGCTAACGACGATCACGCGAAATTCGGCCTGATGGCGGTATGCAAGCAAATTATGGACGTGCGCCGATGAATTTGTGTTCGTTCTGCGAGGCGAACGCAGGGCGGATCAACGCAAACCGCGAATGCTGCCAGCTCCGGGATTTAGCGCAGTCACCACGGCATACGCAGGCGGCATACGGAGCATCACTAACCGAATCAGCACGGGTCGCACTCAGGCCAAAACTGGTAGAAGAAATTAAACGTTTGAAACTTTTGAAGTTAAACCAAGGGGATGAAAAATGAGTGAATTTAAAGAAAATATTGATGTAGTCGTGGCTTACACCAAGCAGTTTATCGATGCCGCCGCGCCAATCGCAAAGCAAGGTTACGAAATCGGGTTGATGACCATCCGTATCGATGCGTTACGAGTGCTTATTCCATCTCTCGTGGTATTAGTTTTTGTATTGCTAGCTTTCCGAAAGATCAGAATTGATTATTCTGCCGCGAAAATCCTTGCCAATTTGCCCGACCAGAGAAGCCACATGCGCCACCCGTCTGATCACATGGCAGGTGATGGGATTCCTTATTTGATTGTTGGATTCGTCTCGATCGTGATTGCATTCCCCGCGGTAACAGCGATTCTGAACATTTGGATATGGGCAAAGCTATTCGCCCCGCAGCTTTGGCTAGCGCATCAAGCAATCGAAAAGTTGATCAAATAATGCCAACCAACAAACCAGACTTCTGCCCCGAAGATGTCGCTACCCACATACGCAACAATCCCGGAATCCGTTACATCGGCCACGACATCGCCAAGTCATTCCGCGTGAAATCATCCGATATGCGCATGATGCTTTCCGAGCTGGCCGAAGCGGGCAAGATTAGCGTATCCGGCCACGGCAAAAGCAGAGTGTATTTCGTGCGTAGCCCCGCCGAGATACGCGCATCCCAAGGCTTAAATGAGCGCCCATTGCTGACGGTCAAGCCGTATAACCCGAGCGGCGTAGCGTACCAAATAATGCTGGGCCGGGTTGCCGAGGCGCGCGCCATTCCATCGCTTCACTTTGAGAGAAAATAATGACGATATTCGATTTCATGCACGCGCACATGGTTGTGGGCCCAATCCTTTTTTTATTCATCTCGCTGCTTATATCCCTCGCAGTACGTAGGGCAATGCGTAATTTCGTCGTGATGATATGCGGCTGGCCGCCAGAGCATTTAGACGCTGATGGTCGGCACGGGGAGGATTACTGATGGCCGGTAACCGTAAGCCCCGCAAGGGGTATTGCCCAAAGCGCCAGCAGATGCCGATCACGATCCGGCACTCGGGCAGCGACGAAAAAGCGCTGATGTTCGATGCCCACACCGAGCTATTAAAGATGCGTGAAGGGGTGGCGACACCGGAATCGTGGCACGTCCTGACCTGTCGGCTCAATATCGGCAACACGCTGGCACACTGGAATTTCAACGATACCGCCCGCGATGTGATGGATACCGGACTAGAGGCACTAAGGCAGGTCTACGCCCGCATGGAACGCACGGACAAGTGGGGATGTAGCGCCGATGAACTCGCATCGATCAGCGCTGCACTGGTGCTAACGGATGATATTCAGATGGCCAGTACGCGACGGGAATTGCGCAACGCCATCGACCATGTTTATAAGGTGGCAGGCATTGAAAATAGCGCCGCGTGAAGTAGACCTGCTGCACTTGCACCTGCTCCGGCAGGGCAAGGAGCGCAGCAAGGTCGTTGAATCGAAAGACGTAAAAATGTTTTCATTGTATGATATGATCGGCGCACATAAAGAGAAAAATGATAGATATGAAAGATAATAGCGGCGCTGTAAAAATAATGTTGGTCTTATTTGTACCCAAGGAAATGCCGACGGAATGGGCGCACGCTGAGATGCAAAAAAATGGTTTTTCGATAACCCGACCGATTATTGCTGCGTGTGGCATCGGCGAGGACAATGCCCCGAGTAACGATATGTGGCTGATGCAGGAAATTGAATCTGGCCGTAATTAATCAGTGATTAGCAAAGGGTAAAAATGGCGCGGGAAATTACTGCTTATGTATCGGATGATGGAGCGATTCACACTAGCTTGTATGACGCGGAGTTTAGCGACTACACGAGTTTGATTTCAGGGAGCGTGAAAGAGTTTCTTTCCGACGGAGATCGCAAATCGGAAGGCGGGCAGTCAACAATTGCGATCAACACAATCTGCAAGTGGGAAGAATGGAAATTCAAACGCTACGGAATTGCTGCGAGCATGTTTGCGCCGCCATCTCGTGCGTCAGTTCCTAAAATCGCCTTACGCTTGGAAGAAAAACCCAAGGTTTTAGAACCAGAAAAGAACTTCGGTCCAGAAGTGGTACGGAAACCCGCCTACAAAAAACATATTGCAGTCATTGGGTTGCTCGGAGCTCAGTGCAATAAAGTTGAAAAAGAGTTTCTTAATGAATTTAAATTTACATTCATTGACGCGGATCACGCTTTAAAAATAGAGGGATTAAAATTAGCTCACAAAATTGTTGTGATGAAAAAATTTGTTCCTCACGCAATTACAGACAAAATTCATGCAATGAAAATGGAGCCTCTACTAATACGTGGCGGTGTAACAGAGTTAATTGACGCGCTCACAAATATTTATATTTCGACGAAGTAAGTAAATAACAAAACTTTAAAAGGAGATACTCAGATGCGATATTAATTTCCGGGAGATGCAATGTCGTTTGTCGATAAGTATGTGTCAAGTTTAAATTCTCATAATCTCATGGACGACGAGCGCCACCACGCAACTGAGGCGCTGGCAGCATCAGCATTTGCAGATAGCTCGGTTGACGGAATTGGATCACTTCTTGCTCGTGTGAAGTACGCAGACGGGACCATTAATAAACTATTTGAAGGCAATAACGGCAACTTGGCGCAGCTGCTGCGCATCTGGACCAAAATTGTTATTGAAAAAGGTCAGGCACGGCAATGGCTCAAAGCGAATACTGCTTGGGATATGCAGGCAGCATTCACTTTGTACCATCGGGTGGCGGAATCATCACTCGCAATTTGGCTCAATGGCGGCACAGGCGATCAGGCCGGTGGGCTGGAAAAGATGCGTACACTGGAAATGGTCAACGAACTTGAGGACATGATGCAGTCGCATAGTGCGCGGGCGGCTGGAATGTTGGGGTATTCGAGATGATGAAAAAATTGGATAGCCTGACATTCAGCCAAGAGGTTATTTTTGGCGCTCTGATCGTGATATTTGTTGCGGTCGTTTCCTCCCTTATCTTTCATCAGATGAATCAAAGAGCAATGGCATCAGCATATCGAGGTGAGTGTGTTCGCGTTGGGAATACAGTCGAGCTCTGCCGTGCGGCGGCAATCAAATACATGGCGGCACGATGAGCGATAAATCGATTACCGTAAAAGAAGCCCTTGCAGTGACCATCAAGGAAATGCAAGCACTGACTGCTGATGAGCTGCGCGCAGAATTGAATCTGCATCGGAATGGCTGCATTGCTGCCGCGCTCCGCGATGCCAGTTTGCGTCTGTCAGCTTATCAGGAACCGAAATGAGCGATAAAGGGGCTAGCGTGGATATTCACCAGGAGCGAGCGAAGTTTGAGGCGTGGGCGAAATCAATCAATTATGGTAATCATCTTGAGCGTTTCTTTGTGGGTGGCGGCGATTATATTCAATATCAAGTGGCGAAGTGGTGGCAGTCCTGGCAGGAAAGAGCGGTCCAGAGCGCCCGTGCCATCGAAGCCGAACACGGGATCATTGGTAAGGAGGCCGAGGGATGAGCACATGTGCATGCATGGACACTTGGGATGACTGAGGCAATTGACGCCGTTAAATATTCTCCCCGATAGTACATCTTTACTGTACAATCGCGTACATCACTACTTCTTGCACTCGTAATGATCGCTGAAATGAGCGGCACCGATAGCAAGGATTCGCGTAGGTCCAGCAGATGATGGATTGTCGCGGCAAAAAATTGAGTCAAGTAGGTCACCTAGCACCATTGTCTAGGGAGTGAACAGAATCAGCAGAAGGCCACCTACGGGTGGCTTTTTTGCGTTATGCGGTCCACGATTCAAGTTTTGCGCAGAGTGCGGCGCAGGCTAGCCCTAGCATTTTCGGTATGCGCGTGTGATCGTTGATGTAGTTCGCATACGTAGCGCGAGACACGCCCAGCGCATCCGCTGCGCTGTCGTATGTGAACTGCATAGCTGATTGCCAAGCGCGCAGATCGTCTGATGTCATTTACTCGTCCAAAGCTGCAAGGTATTCAGCTTTCTGATCTTTGTATTCTGAAAACAAAAGCGCAGAAACTTCGTCAGCATATGCGCGATCCGCGCGAAGTGCATTGAGCGGAGCGATGAAATCTTTATCATCGATCACCCTCACTTCGAGCGCTGCATCTGCAAGTTCAATCATGTCAGATGCGGACAGATCACTTTTCAGTAAAGCGCGGTCGAAAAAATCATGACCATCATCGTGTGTTGTTGTGAGTTGTGCGGCTAATTGCTGTGCTGTGATTGTCATTTTATTGCTCCGTTGGTTGATTTCCTAAACTGCTTTCGCAGTTTCGGCCCGTATCACCCGGCCTCATCAGTAGGTTAGGCGCTAACAATCCGCATGCCTTGCGCGGACCCGCCGAATTTTACGACTTTGTTGATTCTGAGTTGTGCAGCTTCTTCGGATGCAAACAGCGCTGCTTTGTCGATAGTATTGCAAAAGAACCATCCAGCATCATCGTATTCGTAATAACAGGCTTCGCTATAACAAGCATCTTCCATTGATTGAATATCAGTAGATATGATTGCAAATTTTGCGTTTGTCATTTTATTCTCCGGTGATTGTCGGTGTTTGCTAAGCCGATGAATAGATAATAGTCTAATAATTAGACTATGCATAGTTTTATTTAATTTATTTTTAAAATAAGTTTCAGTAGCTAAGCGGCGCACTGAATGTGCAAAGAATTCTCAACGTCGAAAGGAAGGTGATCCATCTACCACGACAATACTATCTCCTGCGCCGCTAACCCGGCGCTTCGCCCGACTGGGGATTCTCGGTCGGGCATTTTTATTGCAGAACCGCGACCACGTAGCCACACGATGACAATGATCTGCTGCGACTGCAAGCAAGAGTACCGGATCCCGATCATTCCCATGGTGCGACGCCAACGCTTTGACCCGTGCGACACATGCAAGTCACACCAGGCTGCGCAAGAGGCGGCAGACGTGAAGGCGGAATAGATCATGGGATACCCCACCGTCAAGTGCAAATGCCCTGTATGCGGCAAGGCTTACATGGGCGAGTACGGACGGACAGTAAAGCGCAGGCGGTCAGATAGCCGTGATCCATGTTGCTCTCTCGCATGTGAGCAGGAACGCCGCCACAAAGCATCACGCGATCTTAAGTGGGCCAAGACAGTCAGCAAATACAAGTCAATCGCCTAATATATGGCAAGCAGTCAACGGACTATAAATTTATGGACATCGCTAAGCGCCCACGCGGACTCGTTCCCGGCTCGATGGAATGGCTCAGAGAAATGGAAGGGCCAAGGCTATTGACGCGTCTAGTGGAGGAAATCCACGCATCACCAGCCGGAGAAATGACCCCGACCGCCGCACGATGCGCAGGCATGCTACTACCGATCATTTATCCGACGCTGAGTGCAGTCCACCACACAGTAGAGACCACGCTCAGCAAGGAAAGCACGGAAGACCTGCAAGCTCGCTTCGCTAAGATCATGTCAGAGCAGCGGACGCTAGAGGCAAGTCAACCCCTCACGGTGGATTTCACCGAGATACCTGTATCAGTACCAATGGAGAGAGATCATGACAACGCCGAATTATCGCCCATCAAATGTGGCCTATCCGATTGATGAAGCGACTAGAAAAATCCCCGATTGCGGCCAGCTTATCGCAATGGAAAATGAAATCAAAGTCACCTATGGTGTAGCGCGAGTATTTGACACTGAAGAGGAAATGGTAGACGCCATCATCCGCGGACTATGACTGACATGCAAAAGGTAAAGTCAAGCATGATCGAGTCAATAGGCCACGACGGATCAAAACTGACAGTGAAGTTCAAGCGCGGCGGCACGTACTCATACGACGGCGTACCAAAGGCCACATTCGATAAGCTACTGGAATCCGATTCCACAGGGGAGTATCTACATGACCACATCATCGGCAAGTACAAGCATGCCGCAGCCAAGTGAATTAATGTTCTTGCACCCATCAGCAGCAATAGACTTGATGGAGCCAACAGAAGCAGATCCAACAGACGGGCCATTATTGCAGGGCTATCTTATACGCCCCGAGGTATCAGCAGCCACTATCTGCGGCATGCTATTAAAGCACAGCCTCTACCTCCGGACCCGCCCAGAACACCGAGCAATAAGCTACCACGCCTCCTGATGGCTATCACAGCACCCAGCGCACTAAGCAGCGTACTGAGCAGAGGGATAGCGAACGACGGACCGGTAAGCAAGGGCGGTATAGGCGTTAAGCCCGTAAGCTGTAGCGTAAAGAGGCCAGCACCCGTAACGGTAGTCAGCAAGCCACCAATCACCAAGGCAGCTCAGACGCCTGTAGCCCCAAGCAGGATAGTGGCTAAGCCCATACCGGATAAGCCGGAGAGCGATATCGATAGGACGATAACGGAACAGAATCAAACAGTTACAGTGGCTACGGACAGTGGAGCGCAACGGAAGATAGGGGAAGATAGCGGAATGGTAGAGGGCGGAGTGAGGGATATGGGGGCTACGGTTGCCACCCAGCGCCTACACACTCAGCCCAAACGTCCGAAGCCGGTAACGGACAGTGGTAACGGACAAGTTGCAGTGGTAACGGACAAACTGGTAACGGACAATCGCGACGCGAACAAGCAGCGCACTTACCGTAACGTCCACGCTGACGAGATCAGAGAGCGTGACCGGCTACGGAAAGCAGCTAAGCGCGCTAAGCCTCCCGAATAGCAATGATCGATGCCCTGCTGATGTTGTACTGGCGTGCCATGGCACTGACTGTTGATCCTGATGCGAGTGATTCGCGGATGGTCTGGCGCTGTGCTGCCGTGGTTTTAAGTGGCCTGCCGAATACAACACCTTGATCTCTTGCTCGCTTAATCCCGGATTGAGTCCTCTCAATTAATAGATCGCGCTCAAACTCTGCAACGGCATTGATCACTTGCATGGTCATCTTCCCAGCTGGAGAGGTTAGATCGACGCCACCTAATGCTAAGCAGTGCACACGAATGCCGGACCTCTCCAATTGCTCAACAGTGGCGCGTACATCCATGGCGTTACGACCTAGACGGTCCAGCTTGGTAACGATCAGCACATCATCACGCTCTAGTCGCAGTAGCAGACCGGCAAAGCCTGGGCGCTCAGACGCAGTGATAGACCCACTGATGTTCTCGCAGATGGCGCGGTGAGGCTCCACAACGAATCCCGATCTGGATATTTCCTGCACTTGGTTCTCGGTAGTCTGGTCAGTGGTTGAGACGCGGCAATAAGCGAATGTGCGTGACATATGAGCCTTTGTGTAATGTAAGTGAGACTACACTTTATAACATGTTGGATTACATTGCAATACTAACTTCCTAACATCAACCCCGGTCTGTTGGCAGGGGTGCGGTTACTAACACTGTTCATACATACAGCATTGCACATGTTTATATCCGATGAGCAATGCATGCATGAATTAATTAAATGTAGGAAATATTCTTCTGTGAAACTCGGGGCCACCCCTCTCCCCGAAATTTCTCTGTACACCCTCCCATTCACCGATCTGCCAAAACGTTAATTGTTCATTGAGGCAATCCATGTACACAGAAACACTATGGCACTCCGATGACCGGCGATCCCTATTCATCACGCGCCGCTACCCCGAATTAATACGCGAGGACAGCGACCAGTTCGATTCCTACGCGAAGGCCATAGCAGCGGTCACGTTCGGCGTTCACATTCCCTATAGCTCAGAGTACTCATATCGACGCTACGAGTCACCACGGTACAAGGAGACGCGCGCATGGGTCTTTGAATGCGAGCCTAACTCGGGGACCGGGCCAGCCGAAAGCGATTAACGAATAGTCGCGCTACACGGATTTACCAAAACGCTTTACCACGCCCGCTTAGCCGGGCTTTTTTTATGGGGAATCACATGGCACTACAAGACGTAATCGCGCAAGACCAGATCGATGTGCAGTCAGCGCAAGCGACATTGGATGTTGCAAACGCAAAGCTATCGGCGGATCAGGCATTGCTTGACGCAGCGGCTCCGCATCTGTCGGTACTGGCTGAACTTGAAATCGAAGTTACCAAGTTATCGGGCGAATTGCAATCCGGTTTCTCGATCCTGATTGCCAAAGCACGGTCCCTGTTTTAACCCACCCAAAGGAAGTTTCACATGATGAAGCAAAAAGTAACACACGCGAACAAAGACATCAAAAAAGCCAAGCCGACGGTTACCCCGAAAACGATCAAGCCGACTGATGGCGTATCGAAGCGCGCTGGCGTTGGCGGTCCAAAGTTGAAAAAAGGTAAGTCGCTGTAACCAAGGAATAAACGATGACCACGGATTTACTGACCGAAGCGGCGCAGATTCTCAAAGAACTTGAGAGCCGGAAGAAGCGCAATAGCATCGATCAGTATTTTCCTGAGTCCGGTTTATTGCGGCGCGAGTTGTACAAGAAACACATGGAGTTTTTCGCAGCAGGAAAGGATCACTCCGAACGTTGCGCTTTGTGTGCCAACCGAATAGGAAAAACCACGACCATGGGCGGCTATGAAGTCGCCTTGCACATGACGGGGCAATACCCCGACTGGTGGCCGGGCCGTCGCTTTGACCGTCCTACCCAATGGTGGATCGGTGGCGATACCACAACCACTGTGCGCGACATTTTGCAATTAACACTGCTTGGTCCCGTTGGCGACTTTGGTACTGGCTTGATACGCGGCGATCTGCTGATCGATACCACGAACAAGCGCGGCTTGGCAGATGCGGTCGAGAACTTCTATGTCCGGCATAAATCGGGCGGCAAGTCGTTCGGGCAATTCAAGTCTTACGACCAGGAGCGCGTCGCTTGGCAGGGTACGGCGAAAGATGGCGTTTGGCTGGACGAAGAGCCGCCGATGCCGATCTATTCCGAAGCGAACATGCGGACGATGACGACGGGCGGAATGATGCTCAGTACCTATACCCCGGTTGAGGGCATGGGCGAGGTCACGCAATCGTTTCTTGATGTGGACAAGCCTGAAGATAAATTTCTCCTGCTGGCCGGATGGGACGACGTTCCGCATCTGACCGACGAGATGAAAAAGCGCTACATGCTTTCCGTCCCGATCCATGAGCGCGAAGCACGAACCACCGGGATCCCGACTATCGGATCCGGCAAGATTTACTCGGTCAAGACTGATGACCTCCTATGCGACCCCTTCAAGTTGCCGGAACACTGGCCGAAGGGTTACGCGATTGATGTTGGATGGAACAAGACCGCGGCATTGTGGGGCGCTCTGGACCGTGACAGCGACACCCTCTATCTGTACTCCGAACATTACATGGGCGAAGCATCGCCAGCCGCGCATTCCTCCGCAGTTAAAGGGCGCGGCGAAATGATGGGCTTTATTGACCCGGCATCGCGTGGACGCTCTCAGCACGACGGATCGCAATTACTCCAAATGTACCGCAACGAAGGACTGACGCTTTTACTGGCAGATAACGCCGTGGAAGCCGGGATATTCGACGTCTACCAGCGAATGATTTCAGGGCGTATCCGGATTTTCCGAAGCCTGATGAATCTCCAAAAAGAGCTTCCGATGTACCGCCGGGACGCCCACGGAAAGATCGTTAAACAGAATGACCATTTGCTGGACACGCTCCGCTACTTGGTGCGCGCTATCCCGCAACTCGGTTACGCCATTTCAAGCAATCAAGGAAATCATGCCACCACTTCCGGGGGCGTGACCTATCGCACATCACGACCGCAGAAAGCATACCGATAAGTGGATAAAGACGAAGACACGCCGGTTGCCAATAAGGCCGCCGATGACGTAATGAAAAATTACGCTACCGATAAATCCTTACAGGAAAAGCTCGGCAAGATTTACGAGCAGATTACCGCGGGCTTCAAAGAAGAGAAAGCCACTCAGTCAAAGAATATTGACGAGTACTGGGATATTTACAATTGCGAGTTGGGCGACCATCAGCAATACAGCGGCGACGCAACGGTATTCGAGCCGATTGTTCACGACGCAATAGAAGCCCGTAGGAAGCGCTTTACCGGTATGACCTTCCCGAATGTCGGCAGTAACATTGAAGTCGTCTCTGAGCAGGGTGATACGCCTCAGGCGACCCTCTCCATCTTGCAGCAGTACGTCAAGAAGACGAATCTACGCGCCATCGTCTCGACGCTATTCCTTAATGGTGATGTTGAGGGCCAATGGTCCATCATGCCGGATTGGAAGCGCAAAGAGCGCACCATCACGATGAAGGTAGCGAAAGATGACGGGATGGACGACTACCCCGACGTTGAAGAGCAAACGATTGTCGATGAAGGCCCGGAAGTTACCGTTATCGCCGCGCAAGATTTATGGGTATTCCCCTCTACTGTTTCCGACATTCAAGATGCTGAAATCGTTTGCGTAGCTCTACGCCTGACCGATGACGCAATTGAGGAAAAAGTCGATGAAGGCGTTTTCCTGAAATCAGCAGTCAAGAAGTTGCAAAAGGACGCGGGCGAAGATCAGGTTAAGTGGGCTGAAAAAGCCCGTAGTGGTGAGGCAGGCATCAAGATCAAAGCCGGTCAAAAGTTCGCGCTGGTCTACATGGCGTTTGCGAAACTAAAATTGAATGGCAAGAAGTGTCCGGCCATTATTTATTTCGGCGGATCAAACAACGTTCTCGGCGTCATCAAGAACCCGTACTGGTCGCAAAAAATCCCCGTTATCTCCGAATCTGTCAATAAAGTGGCTGGTTCATTCTGGGGCAAGTCAATGGTAGCGCCGGTCGCTGGCCTGCAATACCAGTTGAACGACATTTCGAACATGGGTCAGGACTCGGCCATGTACACGTTAATGCCGATCGTCCTGACGGACCCGCTCAAGAATCCGCGTTACAGTTCGATGATCATGGCAATGGCCGCGGTCTGGGAAACCAATCCGAACGATACCAAGATTCTCGAATTCCCCCCGCTTTATCAGCACGCGCTCACGCTTCGCAATTCGATCAAGTCTCAGATCATGGAGACGATGGAAGTCAATGAAACGATGCTCGGCAAGGCTCCGGCAGGTCGCAAGAATGCCGCGGCAGTCGGGCAGCAGGGTGCCGAGGCCATGGCAACCATCGGCGATCACGTCAAGCGGTTCGAGCAAGGCGTTATGAATCTCCTTTTGGAATGGTTCTACGAGCTCGACATGCAGTTCCGCGAAGACGACTTGACCATCATCGAAGAAGGCGAGCACGGCATTAAGGCCACGCTGGAAAAGATTCCGCCGCAGCAGATCGGGAAACGCTACTGGTTTAAGTGGCTTGGCGCGGACAAGGCAATCGGCGCTCAGAACGTGCAGCAGATGATCGGCTTTGCCAACGTCTTGCGCGGCATGGGTCCGCAGGTTCTCAATGGTCGCCGTCTTGATTTAGGTCCACTGGTTGACTTTGCCAGTTCGGCTATTTTCGGCCCGACGATGGCGCAAAACATCTTGATCGATGAGCGCCATAAATTGTCGGTACCGCCCGAGGTCGAAAATGAAATGCTCTTGAATAATCTTCCCGTTGAGCCGTCACCGATGGACAACGACACGGAACACATTCAAGCGCACCAGAACGCGGCGCAGCAAACAGGTGACCCGACAGGTGTATTCCGCAATCACATCGTGTCGCATACCAAAGCCATTCAAGCAAAGATGGTGCAGCAACAACCCAAAGGCAATCCGGGCATACCAGGACAAGGCGGTCAACCCGGCGTTGCCGGTATGCCGCGTCAAGGGGCGATGCCAGCAGGTCCTCGCAATGGTGCGCAACAACCTCCCGGCGCAATTTCCCAAGACAGTATGCAAGACGGTCAAGCAGGTATGCGCGGTTAAACAGTTTGGCGGTTGGGTAAGTCGGGGGTAACTTACCTCGGATTGCTTCCGTAGTCGCCGCCGATTCAAATAAAAGGAAGCAATGGATATTATTTCAAGTTCTTCATTTTCGCAGGCAAACGGAATCGCTCGTCGGTTCAAGGACATGGGGGACGGTACGTATGCCGAAGTCACCGCCATGGCGTCAAGCAACCCGTCAGCAATCCTCGCTGGTCAGCAAGTGGGAACGGCAGCGGCAGTATCTCTGCCGGCCAACCCAATAGTAAATGGCATCGTCATCACGGCGCTGCCAGCCAACACCGGAACTATTTATGTGGGTCCGGCTGGCGTAACGGCAGCTAATGGATACCCACTCGTAGCAGGCCAGTCAATCAGCTACGGCGTCACGAACGCCAGCGCAATTTTCATTATCGGCGCGGTCGGTAGCGTCGCATGGACGGGGAACTAACATGATTCCATCAATTCCACCAAGCGCGCCGGCTGTACCTTTTGCGGGCGGTACAACATGCGAAAGCCTTGGGGCATCTTCTAATGCTACCGCGTCAGTCAACTTAGCCTCTATACAGGCAGCATTGAGTCGCACCGGCGTAGTTACTTTAACTACGCCGGGCACATACTACATAAACGGGACACTCCTGGCACCAAGCGATACTGATTTCAGGCTTGGCGCGGGTGTAGTTATACGTAGAACGCAAGGTGTCAACGCATCCATGCTGCGTAATACCAATGCGAACTCTGCGCCTTTTAACATCACAAGTCTGACATCCAGTATCGATGGATCGAACGGCTACCTAGCGAGTGTCACTACCGGCACGCCACATAATATGGCCGTCGGCAGCTATACGTTCGTAGCAGGCGCGCAGCCTAATGACTATAACGGTATCTGGAAAGTATTGTCCGTTGCAGACAGCATGCATATGACGCTTGGTATGTCCTATTATAACGGCACGCCGCAAGTCTCTAACTTGACCTCGCCAGCGACGATTAATACCGGCACTAGCGGTGCGAATATTATAGGGGTAACCACTACCCTTAATAGCGGAAATATCGTGTTAGGGAGTGGTACTACATTCGGTTGGGTCTTAGGCCAAGCTTGTACCTGCACGGGCTTTGCAGGGCCGCAGACTATAACTGCTGTTGGCGCTAATGGCGCTCTTACCTTGTCAGGTAAGGCCACCGCAAACAGTACGGCAGCGGTCTTTCAAACCAATCAGTACGCCTATACCTCGATTGTTGGGATGGCGGCTGACGTTAATATCGCCGTGCAGGGGGGCACTTGGTACCAAGACTTTCAACTGGCAGATGGGTCGGGGTTCTACGCCGCTGGTGTCAATGGGCTGACCGGTAATAATACCTGCGCTATACTTCTAAACCGTGTGCGGCACTTGCTGGTCCGCGATATTTTATTTGATAACTGCTATGACGGCCTAGTTCCGATGTCGGCGTATGACGCAGTTATCTCTAATATTAATTCTGTAAATACCGGCTCTACTGTGCAGTTTATGTCAGGAGGGAGAAACATCACTTGTTACGCTATCGGCGGGCAAACACATGATGTTACCGTATCCTTCTTAGTAGGTAACTGGTACACCTGGGCTGGCACGAATTTCGAGTACCTGACGGACGTAGAGGCGCTCACTATTCGTGATGTAAATTGTCAAAACGCGTTATATGCCGTTCAGTTGTCAGGTCAAGCAGGGGTAAAGTTCAGGGAAGTAACCCTCGACGGTATCACTGGTACTGCGGCGGAAGGCTCGGGGTTAATCAACGTGTACGATGATCCTGCGATTGGCGCAGGAACCTATATCGAAGGACTAAAGATCAGCAGGGTACGAACAGACGGGGCATTCCCTTGGAGTTCTGCGATGATTTTTACAGGAAATGCCTTTTTAGGCGTTAAACCTACCATACGCGGGCTGTCTATAACTGACTGTGATCTGTTTGTACCAGATAGCGCAGTATCTAGCCTAGCCTTTGCAATAACATTTAATGGGGCTATAAATATCCCGTCAATGACGATAGCGAATACACGATTTACGGGGCGCGCCGTCGGTCTCAGTAACAGTGCTATCAACCTCGGTGTAAATCTAATAGGTACAGGTTTACGCCTCTCTAATGTTGAATTTAGCCAAGTCGCAAACTGTGTAGTCGGTGGCTTTGCTTCTACTGCTGCATCCTACCAGTACAGCAATATTCATATGTCTGGCTGCGGTGCACTTCATTACGGAATGCCAAACGGATCGGGTAATATCTATATTGGACTGAACAGCATTCATGTAGAAAACGTACAAAATAAACTTCTATATAGTTTCGGTAATACATCAAATGGCTATATCTATGTCGGTGGGGTTAATTTTGCTGCAAATATGGGCGGGGGTTGGTTAGACTCAAGTATCACTAATAACTCAAATTGGACGGCTTTCTGGTCTAACCCCCACAGAAATCCTTATAGTATTGCGGGAGCAGGCCCATCTCCAGATGTACGAAATGGTTCAGTACAAGCGCACGTCATCGCTGCCGCGACATCAATGGGCAACATACTGGGAGGCGGCTACCCCGGGTCAGGACTCTATGCTGGCGGAGGCTACTACCCAATGACGTTGATACTGACTGCTGATTCAAGCGGCACACTTGCGTGGACGTTCCAGGGAAACTATGCTCTGTCTGCTAACGTAGGACAAGTTGGACAGGTTCTCACACCGGGCGCGGCGAATGCGGGAAAAACTATGACGCTTCAGTTCATCTACCAAGGTGGAGTGAATGGGAAGTGGGCGCAGACAAACGTGGGGGCTTGGAACTAAGCTAATCAACAATCCCGCACTAGGCGGGATTTCATCAAGCCTCGCCACCACAAGTCGCGGGGCTTTTTAATGACCAAAGGATTTTCATGTCGTCTATTCAGTCTCAAATGCCGGTCAAGTATCAAGATTCGGTAACCCGCCCCGCCGACGCCGCACCCGCGACAATCGATTTATTCAACATCATCGGATTAATCGACGCGACCCTGCCGAACTTTACGTTGAGCGAACTGGGCATGGTTGCCAGCGCAAGCCAGTCGCTGGCTTTATCGGCTGATTTCCAGGTTCACGTCATCGATTCCGCCGATCCAGATGCAATTGTCAGGCTGCCTGATGCGGTTGCCGGAATCACGCACATCGTCATCAATGCCGATCCGAAGAATGAAATATCGGTCCATGGCGCTGATGGTGAGTTCATCAATGGCGCATCAGGATCAGTCGAGCAGCTGGCTGGTATCGCCGCAATTTATCACTGTCCGATGGTTGGTCATTGGTTCCGGATTCAAGGCAGTTAAAAGTTTTACGTAGCACCGCAGTATCGGGAACCTTCGGGTTCCTTTTTTTTCGCCCCCGATTAGCACACGTCAATGTGCCACATACGATCCCTGCACGTTATGCAGAACAACCGATCTGTCCACGTAATGGACTCAAGAGGAATGAAAATGGAAAACGAAGATATTGAAGCATTGAATGCAGGGCTGAATGAAAACAGCGAGCCTAATGATCCTTACGCCGATCAGAACGATGAACCAGAAGCGGACGAGCCGGAAGAAATTCCCGCAGAACCCGATGCCGGACATTCTGAGGACGAAGACGATCCTGACCCACGACCATTAACACGGGGTCAAGCGCGTATGCAAACTCTCGCCAATGAACGGGCGATTGAAAAGACGCAACGTGAAGCCGCAGAGCAGCGTGAGCGACTTTTACAAGGACAACTTGACGAACTTCGCCGGGGCCAGCAACGCCCGCCAGAAGACGACAACTTGGACCCGATGGAAAAGTGGCAGCGCGATGCAAATCTGCAAATCCAGCGTAGTCAGTTCAACAGTCAAGACATGTTGGACCAGACCAAATTCTTGCTTGCCGTATCAAAAAATCCTTCGCTATCCACCTTTGCAGACTCCGTTGAAAAACGCCTGCAAGAAGTGCGCTCAAAAGGCGGCAACCCTTCCCGCGATCAAGTCTTAACCCTTCTCATGGGCGAACAGGCAAGAGCGCGGATGGACGCCGCACCAGCAATCAAAAGCGCCGCCGCAGCGCGTGTGAAAGCAGCCACTGGCAAGCCTCTTGGCACTAAGTCGAATGTGGCACCAAGCAAACCTGACAGTTCGGAGTTTGACCGACTGAAGGGACTCAAATTATAAGCCACCAGATCGGTGGCTTTTTTATTGGAAAAATGAAAAATGGCATCAGTCAATAAGTCTGCAAGTTTCGCATCAGACATAAGTAACTACATCCAGAAGAAGACCCTTCCTCTGGCCCAGCGTCAATTAGTTGCCTTCCAGTTCGGCACCCCGTTGATGCTTCCAAAGAATCGCGGCACCACTTACACGGCCACCCGCTATTCGCGCATCAACCTTCCCGCCGCCGCTCTCTCCGAAGGCGTCCCATCGGTCGGCGAGATCATCCCGATCTCCCAAGTATCGGCGACCGCGCAGCAATGGGGCGATTCGGTCTACATCACTGATGTGGACATGCTGACCATTGAGCATGACCTGTTCAAAGAGGCCATGCGTCTGACTGCATTGCAACTGGCCGAAACGCTGGAACGCAATACACAAAACGCGCTGATGTCCGGCACAAACATCGGCTTTGCCAACGGTAAGGCCACTCGCGCCAGCCTGTTAAGCACCGACGTATTGGGCGTGACGGAAATCAACAAGGCGGTCGGTTCGTTGAACACCGTTGGCGCTCCGAAGTTTGGCGCACGCGACTTTGAAGACGACAAACTGGAACTGGATACTGTCCGTGGCGGTGGCAAGAACAAGCCGCATTACGTCGCAGTTATTCACCCGTTGGTTGAGCAAGATTTGCGCTCGAACGCAACGATGGCAACCGCCTGGTCGTATAGCGATCTGGAAGTTCTGTACAACATGGAAGTCGGTGTTTGGGGCGGCGTTCGCTTCACCTCCACCAACATGACCCCATGGTATCAGGGCGCAGCAGCCATCACCGGCACCAGCTCCGGTACCGGTACTTTCACAGCAGCCAACTATCAGTTGTTTGTGACCGAGACCGATCCAGTGTTTGGCTATGAGCGGATCATTCACCAGTCGTCCGGCAATATCGCAATGACCTTGAATCAAGGCCTGTCGGTCACGCTGCCGACCGCCACCGTTTCGGGTTACACCTACAACTGCTATCTGTCAGCAGCCGCAGGTACTACCCCGAACACGCTGGCATTGTGCGCCTCTGGTCCAACGACCGGTTCGTTCACCGGCTACGCAACCCAATTGGCAGCGGGCACAACCGTCTTGCTGACCGGTCCGGGCCCAACCGTTGCATCGCTACAAGCAAGCGCAACGCCATCACTGATTGCACCGTTGCCACCAGCAACCGGCGTGACAGTGTACCCAACGTTCTTCATCGCAAAAGGTGCTTACGGTCAGGTCACGCTTGACAGTGCGCATTTCGAGTACCTGAAGGATGCCGACAAGTCCGACGTTCACAACCAGTTGCGCGTCATTTCGTGGAAGATTTTCTACGGCACCATGATTCTGAATCAGGCGTTTTTCCTGCGCTTCGAATCTGGTTCGAACTACGCCAACGTTATCACCACTGGCGCATTCAACTAATCCTAGTTAGCTAGGCACACAAAGGAGGGTCTTAACCGACTCTCCTTTTTTCATTTCCGAGGGGAAAAGTTTGGACAACAAAACACTGTCTTTGAAAGACAAAAACCACAAGCCGGACGCGGTCGATCATGTGGTCGATCAATCTGCCGACATGGCCGAATTAGCAGCATTCCGCGAAGACAAAATTGCGCGAGAAAAAGCTGAAGTAGCACGCATCGAGGCGGAAACCAAAGCCGCCACCAGCGTCACCATGAATTTGCCTCCCGCAGCAGGCAAGGGCATCACCTTGGGCGGTCGGATGTACGTCCACGGCCACACCTACAACGTCACCAATGACATTAAGTGGGCGCTTGAAGAGCAGCAAAACCGCTGTTGGGCGCATGAGAGTTCTCTCAAAGAATCAGAGAACAAAGGTCGCAAACAACGTCGTGCTTACGTGTCTTAATTGGAGATTAGAAAAATGAATAACGAAAAAACTGTAAAACCGGGCTACATGTTTCAAACATCAATGCAAATCGGCGGTGAAATCGCGCTGACTGTCAGCGGCAACTTTGCAGCAGGCTCGACCACTGACGAAATGGTCATTGAAATGGACAAGGTTCTTGCTGCACTCGAAAAGCAGAACGTCCGTCGCATGAAGTTGCCAGCCGTCCGTCGCACCCTGCAAGATCAACGTGACGCTCTGGTCACGAACAAGTCGCAACTGGAAAAGATGCGTGCTGACGAAGCTGGCCGTAAGCTATCGACCGCTGAAAAAGTGGCGATTGAAAGCTGCATGACGCGTATCGAAACGCTGGGCGATATGGTCGCTAAAGGCGCTGCCATCATCGTTGATCTGGAAAAAGAAGCCGCGTAATGATGAATTGCGCTCAGATTATCAGTCTGGCTTGTTCGATAGCCAAAGTCCCCGGCATGACACAACAGGCGGGGCAATTTATGAATGCGCGTCTGGTGCAGATTGCACTGGAACAGGACTTGGACATCATCCGTCGCACGACCACCATTCAAATGGTGATCGGCGTATCGGCATACAACCTTCCCGTCAATTATTTACGCGCTCGGGAGGCGTTTTATAGCCAAAGCGGCCAGATTTATGTTTTGAGCGCACGCAGCATGGATGACTACGACCAGTTATTCAAAGGTCCGGGGCAATTTGAATACCCGTACCTTTTCGCAACCGATCTGGGCGCATCGCCGCCCACGATCAACCTGTATCCCACGCCGTCTATTTCCGCAACCCTGACCGTCCGGTATATGGACAACCTGGTGGAAATCGCCACGCCGGAAACATCGGTCGTCATCCCATGGTTTCAAGATCAACTTCTACTTGTCAAGATGGTGGCAGAAGACCTGATGGACATTTCGGACGACACCCGCGCCAATGATTTTGCCGTAAAGAACGACGACAAGATGCGCCGGATGTTGCAAATGGCGAACGATAAAGAAGACCGCGTTATCACGATCAAGAAAGACCCGGCCACGTTCCGCGCCGCACGCGCAGTCCGACCGACCAAACTACAGGGCGACTAATGGCTATTCGTAACTCACAACCCGGTAGCTTCATTCCTACCGGGCTGACGGATGCTATCGACCAAGATTCTTCATTTGCAGGTGCTTGCCAATCACTATCGAATCTGGTCTTTGACCGGCAGAACCGGGGCGCAGTAGTCGCGCGTCCCGGCGTGACAGCAGCAACGGCATTCCCCGGCTTCACATCCCCCGGTGTTATCTCGGTCATGATTGACGTCGGCTCGCGCATCTACGGAATGATCGCTACAGGTCGCAATGCTGCCTATGACGAGCCATTTTGCTATGACACGGTATCTGGCCTGTTCGTCACGATCAGCGACGTACTATCAACCAATGTGCCGACCACACCACCAAGCACCGGTGCATGGTTGCCGCCAACGATGGATGTTATCGGGACCAAGATCATTGTCACGCATCAGGGATTTTCTGGCGCAAACTTCTTTGGCTGGTTCGATATATCTGGCTTTACCTCTGCGCCGACCGTTACGACTACTTCGGGCAGCAAGACATTAACCGCAGTCAGTACGACTACCGGTGCATCGGCGGGCATGGCTGTCACTGGCGCAGGCATACCGGCTGGCAGTTATATCGTGTCAACCACCGCCAACACCATCACGCTCAATCAGGCGGCTACAGCAAGCGCCACGGTCGCAGCAGCGGTCACAGGCGGATCATTTGCAGCGCCTATGTGGTGCGCAGGCAATACGACCGTGAATGCCTTGCCATCGATTCCACTATGGGTCGTCCAATTCTTCGGGCGGGCTTATTTCGGCTGCAAAAATGCGATTGTTTTCACTGACACGCTGTCAGCGACCACGATCAGCAATACGAATTTCACCAGCGCATTGACGCTTGGCGACACGACTAGCACGACGGGTGCAGCAGGATTGCCATTCAACAATGGATCGTCCGGTATCCTGCAATCCCTGATCGTGTTCAAGGCGAACGCGATATATCAGGTGGTGGGCGATGTCACCGGTACCGGTACTACCGCGCTATCACTCAACACGATTTCGCAGAACGTGGGCTGCATCATGCCCCGGACCGCGCAGCCGACCATGTACGGCGTTCTGTTCATTGGCTCAGACGGACCGCGGCTCATTAACACCTCTGGCGCGCTCCAATATCTGACCAGCGAGCAATCTGGTACGCCTGACATCGTTATCCCGTTTTCGAATGCGACAACACCATCAAGGGCATGCGCCGCATACAACAATGGCGTTTATCGGGTCGCACTCGATACCGTCTATCGGAATTTGACCAATTCGTTTGCGTCGTTTCAAGCCGCGGACTTCTGGTATGACTTTCTCGTTAATCGGTGGAATGGCGCGCACTCGTTTCAGTATCACTGCGTAGTTCCGGTTGGCGCTAGCTTCTATCTGTCCTCAAATACAAGCCCGGGCATCCTGTTCATAAGCCCGGTTGTAGGCTCGCCCAATTCGGCATATTTGGACAACTCGGTGACCTATACCTGCACGCTGCTATCGGCCACCATGCCGGACGTAGCGCCAATGAGTCAAAAGGCCATCGTGGAATCGACGGTTGAATTGTCGGGCGTTTCGTCGCAGGCGTCGTATGTCATCACGGCATACAACGACCAATACAGCCAACTATCCGTCAATACCGTAGTGCTGGGCGCAGGCGTCATCAAGTGGGGCGCGGTCAAGTGGGGGCAGTCTGCATGGGCATCGTCCTATATCGGCACCCACCCGTATTCAATCCCCTGGTCGAATCCGATTGTCTTCAAAAAGCTGATTTATTCAATCACCGCACCCGCCGCGCAAAGCGTATCGATCCGGGAAACCGCATTTCGCTATCAAGTCCTTGGGTACACAAACGGATGAAATTAACAGTCACGTTTAACGGCTTCATGCGTAACAAGATAGTCCGTCTGGAAGAATCAATTCGCGGTCTTCCTCAAGTCGAATTACCTGTTACACACCACTTCTCAAAAGGGCTTTACGCCCGTGAGCTATTCATTCCAAAGGGTAGTGTTCTGGTGGGGAAGATCCACAAAGAGCAAAACCTAAACATCATTTCAAGCGGCGACATATCGGTTCTTACCGACGATGGCGTGATGCGCCTAACAGCGCCATCAACCATCGTTTCTCCGCCCGGCACAAAGCGCGTCGGATACGCCCACGAAGACACGGTATGGATCACGATCCACGCGACCGAAGAAACCGATCTGGAAAAGATTGAACGGCAAGTAATTGCGCAGACATTTCAAGAGTTTCTTGACTACACAAAATCATTAAAATTGGAAGGCTGAATATGGCATGGGTCAATGTAGCAGGCGCAGCAGTCGGCGTTATTGGCAGTTCGGTACTTGGTGGCGGGTCATCGGGTGGCAGTTCGGGCGGTAGCTCAAACGCCTATATCCCGACCAATCAAGCGGGAATGGATCAGAACTTCCAGACCAACTACAACGCTTACGGAAGCACCTTAAACAATCTGCAAGGCCAAACAGCACCGGCGGCGCAGCAAACGTTTCAAGGCCAATACAATAACCCGTATGCCGGTCAGATGATGGCAGGCGCGAATCAATCGGGTCAGGCTTACGGTCAGCAGGCACTGGCAGCGGGCCAGCAGTCAGCGCAATCTTATGGCGCGGCCAATGCAATTTATCAGCAGGCATTCGATCCACAGCAAGCGCTCTACAACCAGCAATCGCAGCAACTTAACGATAGCACCAACGCGGCACAATATGCGCGTGGAGTGAGTATGACGCCCTATGGTGCGTCGGTATCGGCGAATGCCATGGGTAACTTTCAGAACAATTGGCAGAATCAACAATTGTCGCGGGAGGCGCAGGGTATTGGTGCGATGAATAACGCCAATCAGGCGGGTGCATCGCTTGGCGCTGATTCGGCAAGCATGTACGGTCAATCTGGGCAAGTTCCTTACGGTGCGCAGAATAGCATTTTCACCGATCAAAATTCAGCTATTCAAAATCTGTACGGGAACTATCAGCCTTATATGCAGGGCAATGATCAACTTCAATCCAACGCGCTCACTTACATGAATGGCGGTTCGGCAGCACAAAATCAGGCATTCAAGCAAAACCAGATTGGGCAACAAAATCTATCCAATACCATTGCTTCGGCGGGGCAGGCCGGTATGCAGGCGATGAATGCGTGGAACGGTAGCGGCAATAGTTTCAGCAATGGATGGAATTCCAATGTCACCAATGCTACGCCATCAGGATCGACTTCTTATGGCGATGGAAGCGGGTCCGGCATGAATGCCACTGATTATGGGCTGAATAAATATAACGGATATGCCGACGGCAGCGGAGGAGGAAGGTAATGAATCTGATTAATGGATTGGGTGCTATCGGATCGTTCGCCCAAGGAACGCGTGATTACGAACTTTACGACCGGAAAAAGCAGGCTGACGCGCAAAGCTATGCGATCAATCAGATGGCCTTTCAACAGGCGCAGAAGAAGAATCAGGATCAGATCGGAATTGACGGTGGATACCTTGACATTAACTCGTCTGAATTCCAGGATTGGATTGCAAAAAATGGGATACCCAAGCCGCCTGTAAGGCCACAAGACCCAATCCCACCTTCGACGGGCGATGCATCTACCGCCGCTATTGCAACGGCCCCGCAGCCCCAGCCAGCGCAGGCGCAATTTCAGCCGCCCCAAGGCCATCAGAATAATCAATTGATGGACGGACTGAAAATGCGCGCTGACAAGTTGCAAACTATTCAAGACCCGCGTGAGCGTCAGTCTTTTATCAATTCCGTGTTCGGCAACATTAACGCCATTCCGAACCCGCAGCAGCGCAATCAAATGGGGCAGATGTGGAACAACGTCGCCATGCAATCGCAGCAAGCGCCGCAGGGTCAAGGTCAGCCGATGCAGGGTCAAGGTCAGCCCGCGCCAATCGCGCCTTATCAGTCGATGGCAAATGCAGGCCAAGCAGCAGTACCCGACCAGGCGCAAATCGCCGCGCCGCCGAAGATGAATCTTGATGAGGCAGTTAAATTCTTGAGAAGCAAAGGCAAGGATGACAGTCAAATAGTCGCTATTCTGGACAAGAATACAGCTCGGCTCTCTGCGGAGGGGCAGCAGCGGCTAGCTGTGATTAAAGAGCAAGAGTTGAGTGACTATCACAAGGGAGTAAATCGCATTAAGGAAGAAAAATTAGCCCAAGATGCGCCTCTCACTAAAGCTAAAACCGATAACTATATCGGCCTCACGGATGACCGGCCACTTAGGACGAAGGCGATACAAGATAACGTAAGCGCTAGGGCATCGGCGGGCGGCAGTAGGCTGTCAGAGGCCCAAAATGAGGCTCTGTTTGGGGTAAATGGAGCGGTAGCGCAGGGAAAGATAGACCCAAACCGCATCAACAGCAGGACAGATAGGATGTTTGCGGATGCCTTTATCAAAAACCCTAATGCTGACTTTGCCAAGATTTCAGCGGACATCAACTTAAGCAGAAATCCCGGCTTCCGTCAAAAGGCAATGACCGCCGAAGTACTGCCTGAGATCATGCAAAATATGGTTGATTCAGGCAAGAAAATAGGATTTAGCGACATAAAAACCATTGGAAAAATGCAGGCATGGGTTAAGGGAGAGACAAACGACCCTGACATGACCGAATACATGGTTCAGCGGAATGACGCGCTAATGACCATAGCGGGCGTAATGCGTGGCGCAGGAATGACCGACATGGCCCATCACGCAGAAACGGAAGTGTCATCTCCAACAATGTCACCTGCTGCGCTGGATGCTTGGATGAAGGGTCAAATGAAATCTCTTGAGCCGCGACTGAAACTAAATCGTGAAATCATTAAAAACAAGCCGTCACAAGGGGCTGATGCATCCAGCGCGCCTAAATCGACATCGGGTACTGCCTCGACAATTGTGCTTTCTAGCGCATCAGAACTTCAAGCCGCAATCAAGTCAGGCAAGTTAAAAAAAGGCGATACGTTCAATGATCCAAACGGCAATCCTCATACGGTGAACTAATGGCAGATTATGACTTCGGAAGTTTAGCTACTGCGGCGAAGAAAGATACCCCTACCAAGGGCTATGATTTTGGCGGATTGGCGTCACCAGTAAAGTCGGTTGGTGAAAATTTTCAGCCCAAAAAAACAGGTGGTCTTGCCGACCAAATCCCTACCGGCGGATACCCCAAGGCACCGGAACCAAATCAAGAAAAAGCCGGTGAGTATGATCGGATGATAGATGCCGCAAGCGCTGGCATGATGGCGGTTCCAATTGTCGGTGGAGCGGCTGGACTTGCCTTAAAGGGGATGGGTAAGGCTCCAATGATCGCCGAAGGTATCGGTAAATATACTAGACCGATACTCGAAAGCGCAATTCCACTTACGGGCCGCGCTTTAGCTGGACTTGGCATTTCTGGCGCTGCCGCTGGCGTCGGCGGGGAGTTGGCGCGGTCCTCCGCTGAAAAATCAGGGGCAAGTAAGGACGTGCAAAACCTTGCTGAAATGGGCGGCGGCATGGCGCCGGGCGCAATTGGCCTTGGTGCTCGGGAGCTGGTTAGAGGCGGAAAAAATGCCATGGCCAATAGCATGAAATCCATCTTTGACCGACCATTTGCCAGAGAGGGTGCTGAGCTATCAAAAAGCACAGGGATACGCCTGACGCCGGGGCAGGAGTCCGGACATCAAGGAATTTCTCTTGGCGAGAACTCGGCGCGGCAATCCTTTGTCACGTCCGATAAGGTGCTGAAAGCCGATCAAGAGCAGGCGCAGCAGGCCATTGCTGCCGTTAAAAAGATCGCAGATGGTATTAGCGCGCAAGATTTAAGTAAAGCGGGGATCGGTGAGCGACTGCAAACTGCCATGAATAATGCAGTAGAAAATATCGCCAAAGTCAGGAAATCAACGGGCGATAAGGACTACGCTGAGGTACGCGCCCTTGCCAATGGAAAGCCGGTTATCCCCTATAACAATGTGACCAAGGAATTACAGGCGATCATTGAGGAAAATACAGGCGTCGTATCGGCCGACGCAAGGAAAATAGTTTCGCAGGCAAAGAGTCAGCTTGCCGAAATGATGGAAACGCAAGAGCCTAGCAAAATACTAAATGCAAACGGCAAGATTCCGCCGCCGCCAAAGCCCCTCCCAAAAGTTGATGATGTTGAAACGGCGCGCCGAAACAGAAGCTCATGGAGTAAAGCCGCTCGCGGGCAAGGAGATATTTTTACCGATGTCAGCCCTGATGCAAACCGGGTCGTTGCGTCACGTCTGGCGCGCGCCATTGGAAAGGATTTCGAGGAAGCATCAAGCGCAAAAACGCCATTTGCTGATGCGCTGAAAAAAGCCAATAAGAATTATGCCGACTACTCCGACTCAATCACGTACGTCAATAATTCTTCACTCGGTAAATTATTGGGCATTGAGACTACCGACGCCGGGGTTACTGGCGCTATCAGCAATACAATCTCCGGCGAGAAGGTCGCACAACGATTCCTGGCGATGCAGCCAAGTGAGGCCAAGACCGTTGCAAACATTCTGAAACAACACGCGCCAGATGTTTTGCAGGAATCGAAGTCGTATATCGTGCGCGATGCTCTTAAAAAAGGCTTGGACGTACCGATCAGCAAAGGCGCTAATGCGATTCCGCTGAGCTATAACAAGGTCATTAAGGGGCTTCCCGACAATGAATATTTGGAGGCGGTCGGCTTCACCCATAAAGAGGTTCTGGAAATAAACAATGTATCGAAAGCCATGCAGCGCAGTGGCGACAGGTCAGGCATGAACTTTTCCGGAACTGCGCCAATGAATCACTTTATTGAAATGCTTGGGACTCTTACGGGCGGAACTAAAAAGATACTGAGTACCGCCGCTCAAGTCACCGTATTGAACAAGATCGCTTCAGCCATGACCAAAAAGGAGGGCAGAGAAGCATTAATGACGATTGCAAAATTCGACCCGAGAAAACAGGCAAGTAGGGAAATTACCAAGGCGGTCACCATCATCAACGCAGAGAATACGGATAACAAATGAATATTTTGCTTATTGATGTTGGTGGAAATTTTCTCGACTTGGCACTGAAATGCAAAAATGCCGGACATGCCGTTAAATGGTTTTTAGCTCCCGACAAGAGCGGCAAGCGCCTGCCTATCGGTGATGGGCTGGGGATTGAGCGAATCTACGACTGGAAAAAGTGGATGCGATGGGGGGAGGTCATTATTACTTCCGACAATACCCGTTACATCGCCATGCTGGAGCCGTACCGGAAATATGGGTATCCGATCTTCGGTTGCAACATGGCCGGGGCTGAAATGGAATTGGATCGCAGCGTCGGACAAAAGGTTTTCAAGGATCACGGCGTGCAGATCATGGATTACAAGACATTCCATGATTACGATTCCGCCGAAGCCTTTGTAAAAAAGACGATGAAGAGGTACGTCAGCAAGCCATCTGCTGACGTGGACAAGGCATTGAGCTATGTTTCTAAGTCGCCCGCCGATATGATCGCCATGCTGCGCAGATGGAAGAAGATAGGTCGGGCCAAGGCTCCGTTCATCTTGCAAGAATTCCGTCCAGGCATTGAGCTTGCCGTAGGTGGTTGGATCGGACCGAAGGGATTCAGCGGCGCGCTCAATATCAACATCGAAAACAAGAAGTTTTTGAACGGCGACTTGGGTTGCAATACTGGCGAGCAAGGGACCACCATCATCCCTATCAAGACGGATAAGCTCGCCAAAGAGGTTCTGTTCCCGTGCACCGAACACCTGATGAAGATCGGCTATGTCGGCTATGTTGACGTGGCGGTCATTATCGACAAGGACGGAGCTTGGCCGCTGGAGTGGACCATGCGCTATGGCTACCCGCACTCGCAAATTATTTCCACGCTGAACAAGGGCGACCCTGTTACATGGATTGCCGACCTGATGCATGGGTATGACTCGCTGGAATTGACGCAGCAGGTCGTCAGTGGCGTGGTTGTCACCATGGGAGACTTTCCCTATAACAACATACCTCGGGAGCAGTTGTGCGGCGTGCCGATCTATTGCGATACCTCGGACGAGAATTTGCACCCTTGCGAGATTATGGCGGGGACCGCGCCGACTATGGCTGGCAATAAGGTGGTGGACTTGCCTTGCTGGACATCGGCGGGTAATTATTTATTTGTCGCCACCGGTGTCGCCCCTACCATTTCTGGTTCGCTGAAGCGCGCCTACGAAACCATAGAAAAGGTGGAGGTGCCAAATTCCATTGGCTACCGCACGGATATTACCGCCAAGTTCAAAAAGCAACTTCCAGAGTTGCAGAAAATGGGCTATGCCACAGGACTGACCTACTAACCGCTCCGGCGGTTTTTTTACGCCCAAAGGAAAATAAATGACAGCAATTGTAAGTCTTCCGCTGACGAATCAACTCACGAACGGCACGACGAATGACGCTTCGCAGGTCATGGCCGACCTGAATCAGATCGCCAATAACGTCAATTCATACGCCGCGCCGCTCGACTCGCCGACGTTCATCAACACACCGCGGGCGCCAACTCAGGCATCTGGCGATAGCACTACCTTGCTGGCGACCACAGCCTTTGTCATTGGGCAAGCTGGTACAGCCTTACCAACTATGGATGGAGCGGCAGCGGTCGGATCCAGCAATCTATACGCCCATCAAGATCACGTACATCCAAGCGATACTTCGCGTCAGGCTGCGCTTGGCTATGCACCCGTTAATCGCGCGGGAGATTTAGTTAGCGGCACTCTTACCGTAGCTATAGATGGTCAAGTTGGCTATACAACTGCCGCACTAAGGGCTGTAACAGCTAGTCCATCGGCTGGAAATGCGATTGTCTCACTAACGACTTCTGGCGATGAGGGAGTTTCAATCACAAAGGTTCGTGGCGCTATCGGGCTATCAATTTTCAATGGATCAAATGCTCTTGACCCCTTATCTGTTGCGCAAGCATCTCTATCCACTCACGCGCTAACACTTGGGCAGGCTAATTCCCTTTACGTAACTCCTGCGCAAATTATCGCGTCAGGTTCCATTGGCTCATACGCTATCAGCTCAAATTACTCCGGCGCGCCCGGACTATCTGGAACGTGGCAGTCCAGAGGTTACGCATACGATTACGGCTCTGGCACCGATGGTAATCCCTATACAGAACACACACTTTTTCAGAGGATTGCCTAATGAGTGATTTCACTTACTCGGACGTTAAAAGTCCGGTGCAGATTTCAGCAGGCATTTCTTGCTGGGTCAAGTTCAATGCGTTCTCTGGCTACGTTCAATTTCTGGCGACGTCGAACGATCCTGAGTTACACGGACAGCAAATTTACAGCGAGTGTATAGCTGGGAAGTGGGGCGCTATATTACTCCCGACCGATGCGCAACTTCTAGCCGCTGCACAGTCCACGCAGATTGCTTTGCTGTCAACGGCCTGCCAAACGGCAATTACCGCTGGCTTTACCTCGTCGGCACTCGGGACCGCTTATACGTACCCGTCCAAGCCGACCGATCAGGCCAATTTGAGCGCTTCAGTGGTTTCGTCCTTGATCCCAGGGAATGCTTCTGGCTGGACGACGCCGCTTTGGTGCGTGAGCGCGGGCGCGTGGGCGATGGTCCCGCATACCGCTACGCAGACACAGGTGGTGGGGCAGGATTGTAAGGTGGTGGTGCTTGCGTTCATGGCTAAAAATCTCACGCTCGCCGGGCAGGTGATGGCCGCAACGACCGTGGCAGCAGTTAAGTCCGTCGTTTGGTAATTTTTATTTAATCAATTTACAAGGTGGAAAAATGTCTTTACTGACCGAATTAAATGATGCCGTAGCGAGCATGAGAGTCACATCTTCCGCTCAATCTGGCGTGCAATCCCTAATAGTTAATCGGTACTATGGCGCATATGCGGCAGACCCTCTTACGCGACCCGATGGCACGCCAAGGCAAGTTTCAGATCGGTATTTCAACACGACCTCTGGTGCCGAAAAAACTTTCAATGGCACGATTTGGTATATCCCCAATATTGACTCAGCTGCACTTGCAACACAGGGAGGGTCGGCTTTGGTTGGGCATATCGCTGCCGGAAATGGCGCGCAATCGCGGACGGTGATGGCCAAGCTAAGGGAGATCGTCAGTATTGCGGACTACCCGGGCGGAGTCGGTGACGGGTCTACAGATTCGTACCCCGCCTACCTACTAGCACAGGCAGCAGTAGGCACTGGCACAATAAGATTCACTGGTCAGGCTGGTACGGTGTATTTTTTTGCGTCCTATCCAAATGCAGCCGACGTGCTGAATGGACCGCTCTTAGATGTAGACCCCGGCGTAATTATCCGTATCCCGCAAGCTCAAGGATTGGATGCCACATACGGCAATGGGTCAATCCGGGTCACTCGCACAACGAGATTCCATCAGTCGATCAAGGATGTGACTTTTTATGTTTCGCCGCAAACTTCCTCCTATGTGGGAGAGAAATTGCAATGGCCTATCGCCGCCAACGCCGACCGCACGACCGTAAAGGCTGTTGACTGTACAGTAGGGGTTTCCCCTCTAAAACTGAACTGGGACGGCGGGGGCGACGCCTTCGTAACCGATACCTTCGTGGCGTCCGCCGCCGCCAGCTATTCCTGCGGCACGGCGATGGACGGTTACATACATCTCGGGATAGCTCCGCTACTACCAGGAGACGTATTAAGCGCAAGTTTTTCCGCTTTTAACAACACTAATACCACGCTGTTTGTGGTGGTTCAATGCGATGGCGGTTATTACGGTGTCTACGGGAACAACGCTACCGGGTACTTGACGCAGTTCTATAAGCTCACCGGCATAGCTCGTCCAGCCCCGGTAACGCTGACGCCAGAATCCTTGCAGCACGCTAGCTACTTCCCGCTAGCGTCGGTAATGTCGATCAAGGTGCGCGACCTACGCCACTTCTCAATCTGCCTTAATGGGGTGTCCGCAGTTGACGTGGAAACCGCCAGCAATATCGTCAGCGCAGGTTTCGGTAATTACACGACGACTGGGGCCGGGCTGACCGTGCAGGATGTGATGAAAATCCAGAATACTCCGATAGTCCAGGGGGTTACCGGGTTGACGCTCGCCGTATTCGGAGATTCAATTACCGCTGGATCCGGTGTGCAGCACATTTACGGGTCGTGGCCCGAGCAACTGAAATGCATTTTTGATGGCGCTTGCGGAGTGCGAATTAAGAACGTGCTTAATTACGCTGTATCTGGCGCGACGTCCAGCACGCAACTACCTCTCTGTACCGCTGGAAATATCGCTGGGGCGCAGTACGTAATGTTTTTAGTGGGTACAAATGACATCCAAGGGGCTGGGTCGGTAGCGACCTATCTCGCCAACATGGGGGCTATGATTGACACCTGCGTGACCGCAGGGGCGAGGGTAATTGTAGGTATCCCGCCGATGTTTTACAGCATGGCTGCGGCAAGTGGGCGCGGCAATAACACAACAAACTTCGGCATCGGGTCGCCCTACCGCTCAGGCATCATGCGTCTTTGCGCCACTAAAGGCGTGAAGATGGTAGATACCATGGGGGGGCTCGGGAATATCCTAGCGACGTACTTGGACACGACGTTCGCTCTAGACTCAATGGTGTATGACAACGTGCATCCCACGATGTTTGGGCGCTTGCTACTGGCGCAGCTATTCGGTAACGCGCTCCTAGGGGACCTCGCAAGCGTCAACCTTATTGCGGAGAACGGCACGCTTTTACCAACTGCCAGCCTAGCAGCCGGGGCGTTGTTTACCACGGACCCCGCCACTTTCAACGTTGATACGAAAACGGGGGAAATCAGTGTATTCGGGGTGGTTGACCTACCGGCATCGGTCGCGGACGGTACGACTATATACACGTTGCCTACAAAACTGAGGCCGCGTGCAACACTGCGATTCGCTTGCTTAAACAGCACCTTCGGCACGTCTTACCTTGTGATCGCGCCGACCGGGGTGGTACAGGTGTATAAGTCGCCTGCCGCCGGCGGCTACGTATCGATGCAAATGGCGTACAACAAGCAATAGGCTCAAACGTAAAGAAGTTGTCCTCTGTTTTACTCGATTTAACCCTTTCAACTTCGGCTTTTGTGGGCAACACGAAATTCATCACGACCACCTTCGGGTGGCTTTTTCATTTCCGGAGAAAAAATGCTTCCTAGGCTCAAAATGTTCTTTATCTGGCTGCTATGCCTCGTCGTCACGCCGATCATGATTATTGCCATGTTGGCGCAGACGTTATTTGGCTCGATTCTACGCGCAAAGAGCATGGCGGTATCGCTGGACGAATGCGGAAATTGCCTGTTCGGCGGCGATCCGCAAGAAACAATTAGTCGGCGCACTGGGATGGCGCTCATCGCGGGTAAGCGATGGGCCAAGATCGCCGCGCCTTTCATCGACCTTCTGTTCGGAAAAGGCCACTGCCTAGCCAATGCCGCCGCAACTCCACTTTCTAATAACCAAGGTAAATAAATGGAACAGGTGAAACATATGATGGATGGTATTTCAGTTATGGCGGTACTCACGAGCTTTTCAAACATCTTTCCGGCTGTGCTGTCGGTTCTGTCGGCTTGTTTGGCAATCGTGTGGTACTGGATTCGCATCACGGAATATCTCAAAAGCAAAAAGGTGATTTCTGATGACAAAATTCGCTGACGCCTTTACTGCTCTAATTGGAAACGAGGGCAAATATTCGAACAATCCTGCCGACCCTGGCGGCGAGACAATGTGGGGGGTCACTAAGCGGGTGGCAGTCGCCAATGGCTACACCGGCAACATGCGCGACCTGACACTTGATGTCGCTCAGACTATCGCCAAAACGCAATACTGGGACAAATACCGATGTGATGAATTCGACGCGCATATCGGCTTTCAGGTATTTGATGCAGCATATAACGGCGGCCATCCGGCGCAATGGCTGCAGCAGGCGTGCGGCGCTGTCGTGGATGGCGCAATCGGACCCGGCACCATTGCTGCGGTATGCGCTGCGGATCCGATGAAAGTTGTAATGCGCTTCGACGCGTACCGACTGCAATATTTGGCCTCGCTCAAGATGCCAACATTTGCCGATGGTTGGATGAATCGGATTGCTAATAATCTCCTGATTGGCGCGCAATGATCGGCATACCCGAACTGGTAGTCAGCACCGGCATAATCATTTTTATTATTTTCGCCGGGATGGAAATTTACACGCACACAGGTGCAAACGACAAAATAGAGGATGAAGATGAGTGACTGGCAAAGTACGTTATCGGTTATTGAGCGGCTGGCCCCGACTATTGGCACGGTCTTGGGCGGTCCATTGGTCGGCGGTGGTATATCGGCGCTTGAAGGCGTATTCGGGCTAACCCCGGCACCAGCTGCCGCAACCAGTGATCGGCAATCAGCCATTGCAGCGGCAATTAGCGGGGCCACACCCGATCAATTGCTTGCGCTCAAGACGGCAGATCAAAATTACGCGGTCGCAATGTCCGGGCTTGGATTTAAGGATAAGGAGACTTTGGCGGCTTTAGTCGTGCAAGATACGGTCAGCGCACGAACGATGCAGTCGGATACTAAGTCGTACATGCCGCCTTTGTTCACGATATTTGTGACCATCGGCTTTTTCGGCATGTTGCTGTTGCTGATGTTCGTCAATGTTCCCGAGGCAAATAAAGCGATCCTTTATGGCTTCACCGGAACGCTCGGGACCGTTTGGGGGGCGTCGGCACACTTCTGGTTTGGCGATACGCAGGCTAGCGCGCGGACCACTGAATTGTTGGCGCAATCTACGCCGCCAATTTAGAAGGGGCAGCGCAGGAATTCATCCGGGCGAATGGGATGGCGAAGTAGTTTTGCGGAGCAAGCCTGTTTTTGCGGAGCAGACAAAGAAAAAGGAGTTACAGACATTTGCCAGTAACTCCTTGATTTTACTACGTTTTCTTCTGGTGCCGAGAGCCGGAATCGAACCGGCACGCCTTACAGCGCGGGATTTTGAGTCCCGTGCGTCTACCTATTCCGCCATCTCGGCAACGCGTGCAGCATTATGGCGTATTTGATTGGTTCGATCAATAGCTTCGCGTCTAAATATGTCTTTTATTTGACAGTGCGTTGCAGAGATGTGCCGGACACGCTGATATTGCGTTAAGGCCGTTGCTCTAGCGCTCGCCTTTGGACCCGACGTAAATAAAATAGCAGGCTGAAGGCAACTAACGCAATGCTGGCGCTGTTACCCATCCAGAAACCCGATGCGCCATGTAATGAGGGTGGACTGATGCCGTATGGATTCAGCCCAAGAATGTAACCAGATACCAGCCCGACGCCCCATAACGATACTGCGTAAATAATCGTAGGGATTATCGCGACTTTGTAGGCACGTAAAACGAACGCGGTGCTGCATTGTATGGCGTCGAACAATTGGTAAAATCCGATAAATATAAAAAGCGGCATGGCCGCGGCAATGATAGTTTCATTCGGTGTGTAAGCTCTAATGATAGTCGCGCGCGACAGCCAGATTATTACGCCAAGGCTGGCCGAGCAAAGTGCTGCCAGCCGGATGCCGGAATAGCCGACCTGCTGGGCCTGATCGAGTTGCTTTGCGCCGATGGATTGCGCCACCAGAATGCCGGTGGCGATCGCGATGGACAACGGCAGCATGTACAGAACGGTAGCGAAATTGGCAGTGATTTGATGACCTGCAACAGCGGTCTCGCCAAGTCGCGCAATAAAAATCGCCATGAAGGTGAAAGCCGTTACTTCAATAAAATAACTCAGTCCGGTTGGAATGCCTAATTTTAATAAGGCACGTTGCGCCTTCCAGTGCGGTGTCACGAAACCGCTATGAAACAACGCGAACTGTTTATAAAAATTATTGTAGCGCAAAATCGTCCAGCCTATTAATAGCATAAGCCACGCAATAAGCGTGGTGGCGATGGCGCAGCCAGGACCACCCAACGCGGGTATGCCAAATCCACCGAAAATAAATAGCGCGTTCAAGGGGAATTTAAGCATCACACCGACGAGTTTGATCGCCATGACCATCTTAGGCCGCGCGACCGCGGTATTCAACGCCGAATAGACATTGAAGCCGAGCGTCGCCGGTAGCGCTAGCGCGAGAATCTGCAAATATAAAATGGCTTTGGCGCTGAGTAACGGCGACGCCTGGGCGATGGATAGAAACGGTTGTGGAAACAGCAGTACGATGCTGCCTAGCAGCGATAGAATCAGCGCCAGCCAGGTGCCTTGCTTAACTTGATAGCCGATTTCTGCCATCCGTTTGCCACCATATAATTGGCCGATAATGGGCGAAAGGGCTTGTAAGACGCCACTCAGGCCGACAAAAACGCTGACATAAATTGCGCCGCCCAACGCCAGTGCGGCGAGATCGGTGGCTGAATAACGTGAGGTCATGGCGGTGTCGATAACGCCATTTAGTACGAGTGCCAATTGCCCAACCAAAATGGGCCACGCAAGTTTAATAATGCGGACCGTATTGGATCGACTTAGGCGAGGTTTAGCTTCGTGAAGAAATGAAGGTGTAATAGTTGGCTCGGAAGTTAGTGGTTACTATGTTTGACTGCGGCATAGACGTTCGATAGGACGAAATCACAGGCTGGATTTCCGAAGCGCGCTGGACTAGTTGTCAACGCGCTGATACAGGCGGAACCGCTCATCCCGATCAGAAGGGCGGCGACCGCTCCAGAGCAATTTCCAGCGCCCACTAAATGCATGTTTAATGGCCGCGTCGTCAAATTTAAGGCTATTGTTGTCCTGAAAAAGCAAAATATTGCAACGTTCCTGGCTTAGTTGTGAAAACGGAATATTGCCGAAGTAAGCAAAGGAAGCACGTTGTGCTGGCCCGACATTGGTATCGACACATTCACTGGTCGAGGGTAAATGTGCGTTGATTTGTGCCGCGACACCAGCATAACTTTTGCCGTAATTAATCCATGGCAGCCATAGCGTCATTAATAGCAGCCAACACAATACGACACCACCCGACGATAACACGACCGCACGCCAGAGTACCGCCGGTCGCCGTGACAAGCGCCAGTTGACTAACATTATCCAGCAGGCCGAACCGAGGATCGCAATAACCACCGCGGTCAGGTTGAAGCCTGGCTTGAAGCCCGGTGCCAGCTTATAGGCGTTTTTGGCGATCTGCGCGGGCCAGCCGGTTTCTTTGGCAAGCCATCCAATCCATATGAACGCAGCACATGTGCTGAGTGTCATCACGGAAAACCAGTCAACCGCATTGATGGCGCCACGTTTCATGGTGGGCAAGCCAAAAGCGGCCAGAATGACCAGGGGCGGCAAGAGCGGTAATAGCACCCCTTCGTCTGGTCGGGGCATCAGCAGAATCATGACAGTAAGGCTGATAAAAATGGCTAAAGGCAGCGCAATGTGCAGCGTTTTGCGTTGTTGGCGCCACGCATAGACCGCCCAGCCCGCAAACGGCCACGCTGGCCATGCAAACCAAATGCCGTATTTAAAATAATAAGCAGCCGCATGTAACGAAGGCCAGCCAAATTGGCGTAGATGCTGGTTACTCCAAAAGGTGAAACTATGGCTTTCCGGTAACAGACAATAACCAGCAAGAAACCATGCGCCGCTGATAATGACGGCTGCAGGTAAAGTTACTAAAAGCAGATGTTTAACGAGCGATTTTTGCCGAAAAATGGCTAAAAAGCTCAGCCCGATGAAGACGGTGACCGGTACCCCAAATCCACGCGTGAGCGTGAGTAAACCCAGCGTCATGCCAAGTAATGCTGCGCTGCGGACGCTATCCGTGGTCGGCGCAGGGGCGCTGGTTCCTTGTGCGATGGTGCGAGAATCAAACAAGCGTATGGCGAGATAGATGGCATAAGCCACCAGTGACATCTGCAAGCTTTTCGCGGTCGTTTCATGGCTATGCAGCAGCAAGCCAAGGCAGCCGAGATAGATCAGAAAAGCGCCGTCTGCAAGCGTTCGCCCAAAATCTTTTGGCTCCGGTTGACCACCAAACGCCAACCGCAACGGTTGGGCTTCGGTGCGGCGGCCCAGTAGGTACGTTGCGTACCACACCGAAAGTGAGCCAATTAAAAAGAAAATGATTGTCGATAGTCTTGCCGCCAGCGGATCGCCTAATAGCCAGCCGAATACCTTGATGCAGATCGCGCCGATCCAGAAGGTCAGTGGGCTTTCGCCCGGCAGGGGTAACCCTGCTATTTGGGGTGCTAGCCAGGTGTCGAGTCCGCCGTGCGCCATAGTCCACATGATGCCGAAACTGGATGCGTCATCATTTTTCCACGGATCGCGCCCGATCAGGCCGGGCAAAATGTAGAGTAGGCCAAGCGCCCACAGTCCCCAGCGCGGTAATGCGCTGGTAGCGGAAGCGGGAAGGCGGACTGGCTTCATCACGATGTGCTTTTATGAAAAATTGAAGTGGGAGGTATTGTGCCGCAAAAATCGCGCATGGCACAGAATAATAGATTCGGAACAGCGGTAATCATAGCGGCTGGTCTGAAGCGTGGTTACTGGCTAAAGGGGTAGGGATTGACTACGGATTGATTTCAAATACCTCCGCAGGTAGCACCGAGGCCCAAACTGGTGCCTAAACTCAGAGGCAAAATGAAATACAAAGCGCGTCAAACGCCATTAAGTCTTCTAAACCCGTGCAGAGTGCGCTGATGCCATCGTAGAGGAATAAGTTGACTTCAGGCTTCCTGACGATGAAAAAATGTCAGCTTACTTCAGGGCCAGGCAATTATTATAGACAATTAAAAAAAGGCAGCCATGGCTGCCTTTCTTGGAAACATCGACTGGACTGATAAATTAGCCTGCAGCGACTGATGTTTTCGATCCAACAGTACCAAATTTCTTACGGAATTTGTCAACGCGACCAGCTGTATCAACGATTTTATGTTGACCAGTATAGAACGGGTGCGATTCCGACGAAACTTCAATCTTTACCAAAGGATAGTCTTTACCTTCGAAGTTTGCCATTTCGCGCGTCTGGATAGTCGAACGTGTGACGAATTTGAAATCGCAAGACATGTCCTGGAACAAAACTTCGCGGTAATTTGGGTGAATGCTGTCTTTCATAATTGCCTCTGAAAATTAGGTAGCCAATCGTCACTTCGTCGGTCGCCATGCTTCTTGACCCGATTGTCGATCACTTGCCAAGGTGGAAAACACGCGATTATACAGTAATAGCCGAATAAAACGCCGATTTTGTGATGCCCGTCAATGAACGGGCTGAATGACAAACAACAGTAGCCGCACCCTTATGCAACGGACGAAGAACGGAACCCGCCATCCCAGTCGACGATTTGTTCTGGTGCGCGCCAAACTAGCAAACCGTAGCCAAGGGCAGCAGCAACGATAATGGTGACTGACTGGCTGGTAGACGGCGAGTTGACATAAATCCTTTGTGACCGAAGGTAGAACATCCGTCTCAGCGCTTATTTATCAACTTTGGACCTATGCATCCCATCGGGAGGCTATCGTTACACGCTTTCCGTAAGGGATGTGGGTACCGACCGTAAATTGCTTTGTTTCCAGTACAAGCAGTCACTTCATCTCCTGTCACACTGCGGTGATGGCTGGAAAGTATAAAGGTCTGCGATGCTGAGGCATGGCAGACCTTTTTGATGCGACGCTATGAGAGGAGTCGCAATAGATGCGTTGCGTTAGTTGCCGCGACGCATCATGTCAAAAAATTCAAGATTGGTTTTAGTTGATTTGATCTTGTCCAGAATGAACTCCATCGCTTCGATTTCATCCATGCTGTATAGCAACTTACGCAAGACCCAAATTTTTTGCAGTTGATCGGGTTTGATCAGCAGTTCTTCTCTACGCGTGCCGGATTTGTTCAGATTGATCGCAGGATAGACGCGCTTTTCTGCCAGACGACGTTCCAGATGGACCTCCATATTACCGGTACCCTTGAACTCTTCGTAAATCACGTCATCCATGCGGCTACCAGTTTCGATCAACGCGGTGGCGATGATCGTCAGCGAACCACCTTCTTCAATATTACGTGCAGCGCCGAAGAAACGTTTTGGACGTTGCAGCGCATTGGCATCCACACCACCGGTCAGAACCTTGCCAGAAGCAGGGATCACGGTATTGTAGGCACGCGCCAGACGGGTGATAGAATCCAGCAGAATCACCACGTCTTTTTTCATTTCCACCAGACGTTTGGCCTTTTCCAGTACCATTTCAGCAACCTGAACGTGGCGTGTAGCAGGCTCGTCGAACGTTGAGGCCACGACTTCACCGCGCACTGAGCGCTGCATTTCGGTGACTTCTTCAGGGCGCTCGTCAATCAGCAAGACGATCATCACTGTGTCGGGATGGTTGGTCGTAATCGCATGCGCAATGTGTTGCAACATGACCGATTTACCGGATTTAGGCGACGCCACCAGCAAACCGCGTTGACCTTTACCGATCGGCGCGATCATATCGATGATGCGGCCGGTAATGTTCTCTTCACCGCGCATGTCGCGCTCTAGCGGAAGTGGTTTGTTAGGATGCAGTGGTGTCAGGTTTTCAAACAGAATGCGGTGTTTCGATGCTTCTGGTGATTCGCCGTTGACCTTGTCAACCTTGACCAGTGCAAAATAGCGTTCGCCATCTTTTGGCGTGCGTACTTCGCCTTCGATTGAATCCCCGGTGTGTAGATTAAAGCGGCGGATTTGTGACGGCGAAATGTAAATGTCGTCGGTGGACGCCATGTAACTGGCATCGGGCGAGCGCAGGAAGCCAAAGCCGTCAGGCAGGACTTCAAGGGCGCCATCGCCGAAAATTTGTTCTCCTGATTTCGCGCGTTTTTTCAGAATGGCGAACATCAGTTCTTGTTTGCGCAAGCGCGCGGCGTTATCGATGTCTAAGCCGATTGCCATTTCGAGCAGTGCTGAGACGTGTAGCGCCTTTAATTCGGATAAATGCATAGTATATGAGTATCCCGGGGTGGGAATTGTCTGGTGGGGGAGGGGACTTCGTGGTGTGAGTAGTATCTTACTTGTACCGTGTCTCTGAATTTATAAGCGGCGATGCAGGCGCACCACCGCTTCCTGTCAACAGTTTACATCAAATATTGCTATCGATGAAGGATGTTAGCTGACCTTTTGTTAAAGCACCGACTTTTTGGGCTGCAGAAACGCCGTTTTTGAACAAAATCAACGTCGGAATGCCGCGTATGCCAAACTTGGCAGGAACCGCCTGGTTTGCATCCACATCCATTTTAGCGATCAGAATTTTGCCATCGTATTCTTTGGCGACTTCTTCAAGAATTGGTGCAATCATCTTGCATGGACCACACCACTCTGCCCAAAAGTCGACCAAAACGGGTTTGTCTGATTTAAGTACATCTGCTTCAAAGGATGCGTCGGTAATATGTTTAATGTTTTCGCTCATGGTTTCCTCAAGAAGAGGGAAAAAAGAATTAATGTGCCAAGACAACTTATCCGCTCACCTGGGTGGCTGTCCGCGTCGGTCCCCTATACTAATGAATAAGTGGGGACGGCGTGCGAGATTTCAAGTTTTGCGGGTGTGATAAGAGGTATTGCGGCGGGATGTTCATCAAATAATAACCCATTTTGATAAAAAGAGGACAGTGTGATTTTTGTTTTTGCTTATTATTTGCCTATTTCCCGCACATTATTTACTTTTGCGGGTCGCTGGTTGGCATAAACTGCATTCCAGTTGTTGTCAAAAGCGCTTTGCTGCGGATTAATTGCAGTGGCTGGCTTTATCCAATCCTTTATTTTGTGAGTTTCATGCTGCATACGTCTCTTTTGCAAACTTCATTCCACGCGTCATCGTTGCAGTCGTTGACCATCCGGCCTTCACCCGCGTTTTGGCCGGAGGTAGCGCAAGCTTTGTCGAGCGCCTGCATTGAAGGCGGCGCTGACAGCCGCACTTACAGCGGTCGCGATCTATCACGTTGGCGCGTGCTGGTGCCAGCATTTGGACATGCGCGTTTGCTAAAAACAGCGCTGGGCGCTATGTTGCCGGGCGCGTTCATACCGCCGCGCATTAATACTTTGGCGGCGTTACTGCAAACCTTGCCGCCAGCGCTAAATGCGCCTGCTGTAAGTTCTGCCAGTGAACGATTGATGCGATTGTATGCAGAGTTGCGCCAGCATGCATGGCTGAAAAAAATATTTAGTGCTCGCCGGAATACCGACTTGCTGCCATTGGCACAGACGCTGTTAGCGCTGTCGGACGAATTAACGCAGGCGTTGCTGCCGTCCATTCGGGAGATGGCGCTTCAGGAACCGTCGCTTCGGGAGGCAGGCGATATTGCGCAGCGCTGGCAAGCAGCGCTGGAGCAATTGACACCGAGTTCGCGCCAGTTGCTCTCGGACGAGACCCAACTGGTATGGTCCATCTGGAAAAGCCAACTGGATGGCGACGATGGCTTGGCCATGCGTTTCGATCAAATGCTGCAATTTGCCGAACAGGCCGATTCACCACTGGCCTGGATAAGTTCGGTAGAACCTGAGCCAATGGAGCGTGCTTTTCTGGCGGCCTACGCCCGACGTCAGCCGGTGCTGCAGATTAGCCTGGACTGGGGCGCTGATGCCGTCGCGTCGGCATATGCGACCGCGTGGCCAGAGTTGATCGCGGCGTGTAACGACCTCGCTGAGAGTAAAGCGCCGGTCCACTTTGACGACTTATTTGCGTCAGCAGAATTCAACGTACGTTTGCCAGCCGGTATCGCCCTTTGTGCAGCGCAAAGCATAGAGGACGAAGCAGTCCAAGGCGCGCAGACGATACTCGACTGGTTGCATGCCGGTAAAAATCAGTTGGCGATTGTGGCGCAGGATCGTGTCGTGGCGCGTCGGATCAGGGCATTGCTGGAGCGCGCGCAGGTGCACGTCTCGGACGAGACCGGCTGGAAGTTGTCGACCACACGTGCAGCGTCTGCCATCGCGGCCTGGTTTGATGTAGTGACGCAGCGCGGCGAAACGACGGCGTTGCTGGATTTTTTGAAATCGCCTTTCGTACTGGCCGATTTACCGGATAAATCAGCGCACGTCATGGCTATTGAAATCGCCTTGCGACGTGCCAACGTGCTGGGTGAATGGAACAGCGTTATTTACGCATTGGCGGATAACCCGCCAGCCCAACAAATCGTCTCATTACTCGCGCAACAAGCCGCCATTTATGCCGGTCGTAAAACGCTGCGAGGTTGGATTAACGCCGCGACCGCATTGCAAGCGCTCGGCATGGAGCATGCATTAAACGCCGATCCAGCAGGTGAGCAGGTTTTGCAGATGCTGCAAAATATTGCGAGCGAACCGAGCGAGCAAGTGGAAGGCATTGCGCAGAGCAGCAGCGCCGACGTACTGTTTTCGTTTCCAGAATGGCGCGCGCTGGTTAATCTGCAAATGGACGAGACCAGCTTTATCAGCGCTGCCCCCGACCGGCGGGTAGTCATGCTGCCACTCAATGGCGCACGTTTGCGTCATTTTGATGCGGTATTGTTGGTGGGTGCCGACAGCAGTCATTTGCCATCGCAACCGCAAGAAACGCTATTCTTCGCCAATACCGTGCGCCGTGAGCTGGATCTGGCCACGCGTGAGAGTCGCCAGCGTCAGCAGATGCGGGACCTGGCCGAATTACTGGCGATGAGTCCGACGGTGGTGTTGTCATGGCAGGCGCATCAGGACGGCGAACCAAACCCGGTTAGTCCGTGGATCGAGCGGCTTGAATTGACGCTTGCGCGTTCCGGTGCAGCGGCATTGCCGCGCCATCGTGCGCTGATTACCGAGCGTAGTTTGCAGCCCATGCCGTCCGCGATGCCGGCGCCGATAGCCAGCACGTTGCGGCCCGATCGTCTTTCCGCCAGCGGTTATAACAGCTTTGTGGCATGTCCCTACCAATTTTTCGCTACCCGTATGTTGCGGCTCACGACGCTGGATGAGTTATCGGATTTGCCCGAAAAGCGCGATTACGGTGGCTGGTTGCATCAGATACTGGAAACCTATCACAACACGGTACGAGATCAGGCGGTCCGTAATGATCCGGTTGAACGGGTCGCGTTACTGGCCGACATCTCAAAACAGTTATTCGACAAGGTTATCGCCAAAAATGCAGCCGCGCTTGGCTATTATGCACGCTGGCAAAAGGTCATCTCGGCCTATGTGACGTGGGCCTGCGAACGTGAAGTCAACGGTTGGAATTTTGTATTGGGTGAGCAGGCTTATGAGAAAATTCTGCCGTTGAATACCGGAGTGATTACGCTACATGGCAGGGTGGACAGAATAGATGAAAACGCAGCCGGTGAACGTGCCGTGCTGGATTACAAATCCAATAGCGTAGCGGTGCTTAACAAAAAATTGAAAGACCATGAAGATCATCAATTGGCTTTTTATGGCTTGCTATCGGATGTTTCTGTAGACGCCGCGCTTTACGTGGCGCTGGAAACTACCAAAGAAAAAATCGGCGATGTAGCGGCTCAGGATTATGCGCAGGCGCAAGAAAAACTCGAAGCGCATATTAAAGGCACCATGCAAGCCATTTCCGATAGTGCGCCGTTGCCCGCCAACGGCATTGAGTCGATATGCCAATATTGTGACGTGCGCGGTTTGTGTCGTAAGGGAGCATGGTAATGCGTGTAAAAGATCACCTGCACTCGGCAGATCAAACGGTGCCTATAAACATCGCGGGCGAGACAACGCCCCATCCGTATCGGATGAACGGTGCGCCAGTTGCGTCGCAAGCCTTCATCAACGCTGCTTGCGATCCGCAGCATTCTGTGGTGGTGGAAGCGTGCGCTGGCAGCGGTAAAACCTGGCTGTTGGTCGGGCGGATGCTGCGTCTCCTGTTAGCTGGCGCTGCGCCTTCAGAGTTGCTGGCCATCACGTTCACCCGCAAGGCCGCGCAGGAAATGCGCGAGCGCCTGCTTGAACTTCTCCGTGATCTCGCATTGCGACCGGACGACGAGGTACGCGTGTTGTTGCTGGAGCGCGGAATATTGCCGCAAGATATCAGACGCATCATGCCTGCCGCACGTAGTTTATACGAACGTGTTTTGTCGAGCGCGCAGAGTCTGTCTATCGATACTTTCCACAGCTGGTTCGCACGTTTGCTACAAATTGCACCGCTGAACTCCGGCGTGCCGCACGGGTACGCGTTGACCGAAAAAACTGGAGAGTTACTTGCAGATGCCTACCGGCGACTCATGCAATCGTTAAATGACAAAAGCAATGTTGACACGCGGCAAGCGTTGCTGGCCTTATATGCATTGGTCGGCGACGCCAGTGCGCGCAAACTGCTGAACGCCTTCGTTAGTAAGCGTGCCGAATGGTGGGCCAGCACTATGGCACCGCATGATCTCGCTACGCCGCTCGTGTGGCTGACGGACTTGTGCGGTCACGACGTCGAGTTGGATGCTCGCTTATCTTTGTGGGACGACCCAAAACTCTCCGATAGAATAAAAAATATTGCCTGGCTGTTGGGGCAGGGAACACCAACTAATCAAAACCGTGCCACGGCGATAGAGATCGCCTTGACCGAAGGTCCCGGATTGGCTAATTTTGACGCTCTGTGCCACCAATTTTTTGACGATAACGGCAAACCACGCGGTAATGCGAAGACAAAAAATCTCAAAAAAGCGCTTGAAGATAACTTTGGCGCCGACGGTATCAGTGCCTTTGACGATGAATTTTTTAGCATCGGAGAAGCCCTCAAATTATTGCGACGCCGCAGCGGCGAGCGTGATGTACTCGCGCTCAATACTGCACTGTTCATAGTCGGCAATGCATTTGTAGACATCTATCAGGCGATCAAGGCTGAACAACGGGTCTTCGATTTTGCCGATCTGGAATGGCAAGCTTATCGATTGCTCACCAACCCCGAAAGTGCGGCGTATATACAAAGTCGGCTTGATACTCGCTACAAGCACATCTTGCTGGATGAGTTTCAGGACACTAATCCGCTGCAATGGAGCATCGTCCGCGCCTGGTTAAGTGCGTATGGCGAGGACGCAGGTCAGCCCAGCGTATTTATTGTCGGGGACCCCAAACAATCGATTTATCGCTTTCGCCGCGCCGAGCCACGCGTGTTCGTTGCCGCCCGCGATCTGCTGCAACAACAAGGCGCCACCATTTTGCAAGCAAACCAGACGCGCCGGAATGCCACCGCAATTATCGCCGTCCTGAACACAAGTTTTCATGCAAACCCGCTATTTTCGGCACAAACGACCTTGGGAGAAGAGGGCGGTGCGGTGTGGCGTTTGCCGTTAGTGCAGCAACGCATTCAACCCACTGCTGAACAAAATACTTTACCAGCGAACGGAGACACTCTGGAGGATGCGTCCGAGCCAGCCGATTCGTCCATGCCACAAGGCTTGCGCAACCCGTTGACCACACCGAGGGAAGAATCAGAGGACGCGCGGCGTCGCCATGAGGGCGCAAGTGTGGCGCAGGCATTGATCGCGGCGCGGCATCAGCTCCAAATTAAAACCAGTGGCGGTAACCGTGCTGTGCGATGGTCGGATGTCATGCTACTGGTAAAAAAGCGCACGCATTTAGGGGCTTACGAAAACGCACTGCGTAACGCTGGGATTCCTTATATGTCCGATCGTCGTGGTGGTTTGCTGGAGTCACTGGAAATTTCCGATTTGATCGCTTTGCTCACGTTTTTAATCACCCCAGACGACAATCGCGCATTGGCACACATATTGAAGTCACCAATTTTTTCTGCGACGGATGATGACCTGATCGTTCTTGCGCAGCGGCCCGAAAAAGGCTGGTGGTTGCGCTTGTTAACGACCGCTCAGGACGACGCTGCGATCCCGGCTTCTGAGGCATTACAACGTGCTGCGGGTTTGCTGATGCATTGGCTTGCGGTGTCACCGGGATTACCGGTGCATGATTTGCTGGACGTCATTTTGCATCAGGGCCAACTGGTCGAACGTTACGCGCAGGCCGCGCCAGCCCTAACGCGTAGCCAGGCGATAGGCAATATCGAGGCTTTTATCGCGCTGGCGTTAAACATGGACGCAGGACGCTACCCAAGTTTACCGAAGTTTATTGACGCGTTACGGGTATTGCAAAATACTGCCGAAAGCGACGCACCGGATGAAGCCAGTATTGATGCCTCGATTGACGCCGTACGGATATTGACGGTACACAGCGCAAAGGGTTTAGAGGCACCGATCGTGGTTCTGCTAGACGCAAATCATAGCGATCCTGCGCGCGATGATATTGGCGTGCTGTGTGACTGGCCACAAGATGCCGATGCACCGGTTCATTTCTCAGCATTCGGGCGCGTTGCAGACCGGGGCGCGGCACGCGATCAGCTATTCAATGCCGAAGAAGGATACAAGGCGCAGGAAGACTGGAACCTGCTTTACGTCGCCACGACCCGCGCCAAACAGCTGTTGATCATTAGCGGCGTTGCGGGCGCACGCAGCGCATCGACTGGCGTGACGGAAGGTAGTTGGTACGCCCGGTTGGAATCGGTGCCGGAAATGTCGGTTGAGGCCATCATAGCTTCGACCGGGAGCGACGCCAGCGCGACCATCAATGCTGAGCGCGATGCAAAGTTTGTTTTGCCGGTATTTGATCCAGATGTTTTACCGCTGCCCCAGCAGGGAGTATCGGCCGCCTTCAACGATGAAGAAATCGGCCCGTTGTCATCGCTGCCCTTATTTATCGACGTCGGGAATGCCATAAATCCCGACGCGAGCAATGACGTCGATAGTCTGGACAGTAATGAAGCAGTCAAAGAAGGCATCGCCCTCCACGTATTGCTGGAAAGGCTGACGCAGCATGGACACTGGCCGATTAAGATACCGGACGTTGCCGTGATTGCCCGCTGGTTGCCATGCCCATTGACGATGGCATCGATCGTGCATCAACAAGCCAGCACGATCCTGGCTCAGCCTTCACTCGCCCATTTTTTCGATCCGGCATTGCATCAGTCGGCGCGTAACGAAATGGAAATCATGACCGATGTAGCGTTGCGCTTTGACCGGGTCGTGATATTTGAAGATGAAGTGTGGATACTCGATTACAAGCGACAATTACTAGACAACGAACGCACCGCCTATCAAGCGCAACTAGCCAGTTATCGCGCGGCGGCAGCCAAAGTTTTCATCGGCAAGACACTCAAAACCGCGGTCATTACGGCTGATGGGCAATTATGGGAACTTGGATGAGGTGTTGCTGTTGAGTTGGTAGTCGATCTATCCCGACATAGGCGTTGCTGGTTATTTCGGCTGTCAGTCGGGAATTGTCGGAATATGTGTTGGAGATTTTATGGGTTTATTGCAAGCCATTTGTCTACTTCATGTTCGGCGATGCGGTGAATGTTAAATTTAAGGATGTGAATGGAGCGGCGACGACGTTGACCCGTTTTAGTTGGTTTGGTTGATCGATAGCTAAAATGGTTCGGTTGATCGATAGCTAAAATGGTTAGTGCTCCGTGGATGCTGATCGGGGGTGGCCCGATAGCCAGTTACTTTTTTTTGCTTCGCCAAAAATAAGTAACCAAAAAAAAGGCGACCGCAGAGGTGCTGCCCTCCCTTTGGTCGGGTCCCCAATTATTTCGGCTATCAGTCGGGTCGAAATACCAACTCGCTGCGCTCAAACATGTATTCCGACAATTCCCGACTGACAGCCGAAATAACCGGCATCACCTATGACGGGGCAGGTCAACCGCAACCGCAACCGCAACCGCAACCGCAACCGCAACCGCAACCGCAACCGCAACCGCAACCGCAACCGCCGCAGCCTTGTTGATTGGATGGCTGATTATTTTGGTTGCGGTCCTTGACGTTGCGGTTGCCGTTGCTGTTGCTGTTGCCGTTGAAGTGGCCTTTGAACTACCCCGTCATTGGCGCTGCCAAGTGTTTTAGTCATCAGGCGGGAATTGTCGGAATACATGTTTGAGCGCCAGCGAGTTGGTATTTCGACCCGACTGATGGCTAAAACGCTTGGGGACCCGAAGGGCAGCGTCGTTGCGGTCGCCTTTTTTTTGGTTACTTTATTTGCGGGGGGCGCCTAGCCAAGCAAAAAAAAGTAACTGGCTGTCGGGCCACCCCCGATCAGCATCCACGGAGCACTAACCGTCTCAATAACTAACCAACTAAACCATATCCGCTTCATGTAACCGCTGTGTATCCGCTGTGTCACCCGATTTAGGAAATGGTCTTCCGGGTTTCGCTCCCTGCCGACTACTACCCCATTTTGCAAATAAAATTTGCGCTTCCTCAAAATCTCCGCTACCGTCTGGTTGTCCCTCAGAAAAAAGGGAACGGGTTTTGCAGCTCGAAATGTACAAGGCGCACAAACGGCGTAATGCCGTTCCCCACTGTGTCTGCTTTTGCTGCCCTTTTGGGCGGCGATAACCGTACAAGGAAGCCTCAATGCCGAACATCAGCACGCCCACCCAATCCCTCTTACAAATAATCCAACGCCCGACACGTCAATCGACAGACATAGCAGCGATGCTATCCGCGTTCGATATGCAGACCTCCAACAACCAACGCAACGCTCTGGCACGTTGCCATGCGCTTACGACGGATGTTTTCGTCGACCTTTCGGCATTGATCGGGGGTGCCAAATGACCAAGCCCACTACGCCAAAGCAAGCGCCGGTTATACCAAAAACTAATCCCCATTTCCGCAGCGTTGACCGCGCACCATATGAGATGGGCTTTCTGCTCAAAGCTATCGATGACGATGTTTCATCCTATGCGCCAATCACCGACGATCAGGCACTGAAAGCCGAAGCCATCGCCAAGCACGCAGACAACGCGCAAGAAGTTATTTCTCGCGGACTGGAAGCGATTGGTGAGGTCCTGTCCATTGCCGGATGTAATGCCGACGCCACGGTGAACGGCAGCACCGTTTCCGCGATAGGAGAAATTATCCGGCACCTGACGGTCGAAGCCCAGCTAATGCGCGACATGGGCGACTTGATGACAGACACGGTAGCGGCCCACCAAAAAAGGCGCGCGCAATGACTGAGGCCACCACCGCCGCAGTCTAAACCATAACCGGGCTGCTCACGGCCCTCACTCCAACGCACTGGCCAAACCCTAATCAATCAATCAATCAGTGCCTCCCCGGCGCCGCATACCTCCGCTCCAACCGCGACACCAAACTAGCCAAACACATTGTCATGGCAAAGTACACTACAGAGATCGTGATATAAGGCTCCCAGTAGCGCGAGTAAGCACCTGCTACCGTACGCGCCGCATAGGCCAGCTCGGCCAGTCCGATCGCTGACACCAGCGATGAATCCTTCAGCAACGTGATCGCTTCATTACCCAGCGGTGGCAACATCCGCCGAAATGCCTGCGGCAATACCACATAGCGCATGGTCGTCCGGTAACCCATGCCCAGGCTTGACGCCGCATAAGTCTGGCCGCGATCAATCGACTGAATGCCAGCCCGAAAAATTTCAGAAATGTAAGCACCCGCATTCAGCGAAAGCGCCATTACGCCTGAGATATAAGCGCCGTAGTTTTGTTTGATGGTGCGTGCCAGCTCACCGGAAATTAACAGGCCGTTATCCTGATGGATAAGCACCGGCATGACAGCAAAGTGAATCAGCAGAATCTGTACGAATAACGGCGTACCACGAAAAAATGCCACGTAGAAACTAGCCAGACCTTTCACGAGTCGGAACGGCCATTTCCACGGACCGTGCGTAACGTCGGCAACCCGCAGCATCCCGAGAAAAAGGCCCAGTATGGTGCCTAAAATAATACTGATGACGGCGACCTGCAACGTCATGAAAAAACCTTGTACGAACAGTGGCGCGTAGCCCTGGATGATGCTCCAGCGAAAATCCATATTTTTGTAGAGAGAGATCGGTGCGGCAGGAATGAATAAAAACGCGAAACCATGTTGACTTGTCACGCCTTTAAGATGCGACTACAACGGACACTTTACCTTATCGATGGTCACAGACGGGCTTGCTCTGCGTATCGGCGCATAAATGCAAATTGAAATTTAGCTTAAAGTCAGCTTCCACTGTAGTGATAACTTACGTGGCAACCTTCGGTCTCACAGGTTGGACAGGCCGCTCTGGTAACGCATTTTAGCGCGTAAAAATTAGGCAAAAATTATACCTTATTAGTACGACAAATCCCAGATTGATGCGTGGCTTTGTTAGTAGTTCACCAATAATTAGGCGTCAATTTTACGATTTAGCCAGCTAATCGGCGAAATATTTTGCATAAATTTTGTCGGCGGTGCCGTCCGCCTTGATGTCAGCCAAGCCTTTATTCAACTTTGCCAGCAACGCGGTGTTGCCCTTTTTAACCGCAATCCCGTAATACTCTTTAGGGAACGCGGGATCGGTAATAACCTTAAAATTCTTTCCGTTATTATTTTTTACATAATTGACCACGACGCCATTATCTCCAACCACCGCATCTACGCCACCGCCGTCCAGTTCTTGAAATGCCAGTGGCATGGATTCAAAGCGTTTGACGTTTGGGTTGTTTTTGCCCACTAGTCTTTGCGATGCTTCATCACCGGTAGTCGCACTCTGGACGCCAATTTTAAGTGTTTTAAGATCGGCAAATTGCTTCACACCAGATATGATGGGGACGACAATTAGCTGGTTTGCTTCGAAGTAAGGATTGGTGAAATCAACCGTTTGTTTGCGCAGATCCGTAATCGTGATGCTCGAGATCAGAATATCGCGATCTCCTTGGGCCAAGGCGTTAAATATTCCATCAAACGGCGTGTTGACCACTTTGATATGGATCCCTGCACGTTCGGCGATGGCCTTGATAGTATCTATTTCAAATCCGACTGCTTCTTTTTGTGCATTCATGGAAGAGAAGGGCGCGTATGCTGCATCGGTACCGACGACATATTCCACAGTCGCGAGATTTGCGGCATCCGCAGGCGACGCAGAAGTTTTAGGCGCGCTTTTACCGCAAGCCGCCAAGGCTGCGCAGACGCAGGTTAGCGCTAACAGGGGCAGAATGTTTCTTTTCATGGTTAGTCCTCTGGCGTGTTGTTCATGCATTGTTCAGGCGTAAAGCGCAAGCGTGTACTTGATTGTGATACTTGATAGTGATAGTTGATAATGATAGTTGATAATGACACTTGAGCGTGATAACGAGACGTGATGCCAAGTCGTAAAACCAACGCGTATTACGCAATGCCGTACTCCGGTTTGGGCGCATGTTTTATTTCGCGTGTTACCTGGCCTCGTCAGCGAAATACTTTTTAAATATTTTGTCGTAAGTGCCGTCCGCCTTGACCGCCGCCAGTCCATGATTGACTTTCGTCAGTAGCGCGATATTGCCTTTTTTGACGGCGATACCGTAATATTCTTTAGGGAATTCTGGATCGGAGATAAAGCGAAAGCCTAGCGTCGGATTATTTTTAACGTAGTTTTTTACCGGACCGGTATCCAGTACGACGGCGTCCACTCCGCCGCCTTCCAGCTCCTTCAGGGCTAGCGTAGCTGACTCGAGACGTTTAATTTTAGGATTGCTTTTGCCTAGTAATTTTTGCACTACTTCATCGCCTGTGGTTGCGCTTTGCACGCCCACAGTTAATTTTTCCAAATCTCTGAATTTGGTAACGGTGGAGTTTTTGGGTACGACGATTAGCTGGGTTGACTGGTAATACGGATCAGAAAAGTCTACCGTTAGTTTGCGCTCATCGGTAATCGTAATCGCTGACGCCAGCATATCGCGATCGCCTTGCGCGAGGAAATTAAAAATTCCTTCGAAAGGCGTATTGACAAATTTAACCTTGAAGCCAGCTTTGTCTGCTATCGCGTTCATTAGGTCTACATCGAAACCGACGATTTCTTTTTGTTCGTTTTGCGACTCGAATGGGGCAAAAGTAGCTTCTGCGCCGACGGTATAAATTGGGGTACGCGCAGGGGCCACCTGGGCTTCTTTACTTTCCTTTTTGCCGCAGGCGGTTAACAAAAACACGCTTGACGCTACGCAAATAAAAGCCTTCGACAGTTTTTTCATCAATTTTCTCCGTTGAGTCCGCACACTTTGCGGCTATACCGCATTTTAATGTGTCGAACAATGAAACCGTCAAATTACGGGGAATAATCTACCGAAAGGGCCATTTTTAGGGCTTTTACTTAGTTTTCTGCATTGCCAAACTTAAATAAAATTTGCATTAACGCAAGTAAGAAAATGCATCCGGGAGCGAAAAGATTTCTCCGGTCGCGCTGCCGTCATAGCCAGCCAGTTGATTGACGACCTCCCGAAAAGTGTCCGTTTGCATTGTCGTGATCACTTGCTGCATTAATGGGTCTTGCATCGCCGCTATCGGCAACGCAAAGAAATAGCGCTCGCGCACCAGCGGGATAAATTCCAGGCCAAAGCGCTCTGCCGCAGTTTGTACGCCAAAGCCTACATCTGCCATGCCACTGGCGATAAATGCCGCAACCGCTGAGTGGGTGAATTCGGTGCTTTCAAATCCTTCGATCGCCGATGATGCGACGCCCGACTTTTCTAGCAGCATCTCCAGCAAAACACGCGTGCCGGAACCTGCTTGCCGATTAACAAACAAGACGCCATCATCGCTCAGATTGGTCAGTTCACGAATATTTTTAGGGTTGCCGGGAGCGACCATCAATCCCTGATTACGTACTGCGAGATGTATCAGGCAATGGGCCTTCTTGTTAAGCCAGCGTGCGTAAAGCGCAATGACTGCATCCTCAAACTCACCATACGGAACGTGGAATCCCGCCAGATCGCATTCGCCTCGCGAAAGTGCGGCGACCGCATCCGTGCTGCTGCGATAGCGCAAGTCGATAGGTAAATGCACCGCATTTAACCGGTTTAGCAAGGCGGCAACCGCAAAACCATGACTTGCGTTCAGTCGGATTGCTTTGCTGGTGCCTATGACCGCCTTGCTGAGTTCACCCTCCAGTTCAGAGGCCAGACTTTCTAAGGTGGGGGACAAGCGCGCTGCAATACGGCGGTCAGCCCAGATCAACTTTTCTGCGAGCGGTGTCAGTACACTTCCTCGCCCACGCTCGGTAATCACCAGCGGATGATCAAATAATTGTTCTGCTGCACGTAGCAATCCCCACACATGGCGGTACGATTGCAGGGTTTCTTTGGCAGCGTTAGAAATTGATCCCGTTTCCCTGATCGCGGTCAGGATAGTGAGTAATCCGGCGGTATCCAGCGAGTCATCGGAATTTTGTCCGATTTCCCAATGTGGTTTGATGTTTACTTTGTACATATACAACTTTCCTTGCGGTTTTTTACGGACTTACGTAAAACCGCGCCCGAAGTGTAAGTACCTTCTAGTGTCTCTCCGCATTCCACGCGTGGGGTCAGGAGAGGCCCTTGCAAGGCGTCTTTTTATAGGCTTACCTCCCGCGCGCCCCTATTATCAACAGAGGATCAAACAAAAGCATACAATCAAAACTTGAGGTTATCGGGATAATATATGCAAAATGATTCATATTGAAACATAAGCTTTTAAATGGTATTTTTACAGCAGACTATGGAAACACTATGTATATCATAGTTAAATAAAATTAATCTCACTTAAAAACATATGTAACTACAAACATATAATGTGGGTCTTAAAAGAGGCGGGGGACATATGGGTTTATTATCAAAAGAGCGCACTATTGCCGGAGTAGGATTTAACCGATGGCTGGTCCCACCGGCAGCTTTGGCCATCCATCTTTGTATCGGTATGGCGTACGGTTTCTCCGTTTTCTGGCTGCCCTTATCAAAGGCCATCGGGATCAAAGAATCCGTAGCCTGCGGCAGTAATATAGGATTTTTTGCTGAGATATTCGCTAGTAATTGCGACTGGAAAATCTCAATGCTGGGCTGGATTTTCACCATGTTCTTCGTGATTCTCGGTACCTCCGCTGCGATTTGGGGTAGCTGGTTAGAGCACGTGGGGCCGCGTAAGGCGGGGTTCGTTGCGGCACTATGCTGGTGCGGTGGCTTACTGATCTCTGCGCTCGGTGTCTACCTCCACCAAATCTGGCTGATGTGGCTGGGGTCTGGTGTGATTGGTGGTATCGGTCTGGGATTGGGTTATATCTCGCCGGTGTCGACTTTGATCAAGTGGTTTCCAGATCGGCGCGGAATGGCGACCGGTATGGCGATCATGGGATTTGGCGGCGGTGCGCTAATTGGTAGTCCGCTGGCGTTCAAATTGATGCAGCATTTCGCCAGCGATACCGGCGTCGGGGTCTGGCAGACTTTTGTAGTGCTGGCGATAGGTTATTTTGTGTTCATGACGGCTGGTGCATTTGGATATCGCATTCCGCCGTCGGGCTGGAAACCCGTAGGATGGTTGCCGCCTGCAGCGACCAGCAACACCATGATTACGCAGAAGCATGTGCATGTCAGCAAGATTTGGGGTATCCCACAATTTTGGTTGGTGTGGCTGGTGCTTTGCCTTAACGTCTCCGCAGGTATTGGCGTAATTGGTATGGCGTCGCCGATGTTGCAAGAAGTGTTTGGTGGTCGCTTATTAGGCGTCGCCACAAAGTTTTCTGAGCTTACTGTAGAGCAAAAAACAGCGATTGCTGCAATTGCCGCGGGCTTCACCGGTCTTATCAGCCTGTTTAATATTGGTGGTCGTTTCGTGTGGGCATCCTGCTCTGACTTTTTGGGACGCAAGAAGACGTACATGGCATTTTTTGTACTAGGTTTTATTTTGTTTGCCAGTCTGCCATGGTCGGGTGCTGCGGGTAGTATGGCGTTATTCGTATCGGCGGTATGTCTGATTGTGTCCATGTACGGTGGTGGTTTTGCAACCGCACCGGCGTATCTGGCGGATCTGTTCGGCACTCAGATGGTTGGGGCGATCCATGGTCGTTTGTTGACTGCATGGGCAACAGCGGGAATTTTAGGACCTGTAGTCGTTAACTATATGCGCGAGTATCAATTGTCATTGGGGATCCCGCGCGAGGCCGTCTACAACACGACGATGTATATCCTTGCAGGGATGCTGGTAGTCGGTCTGCTGTGCAATTTGATGATTCGGCCGGTTGCGGCGAAGTACTTCATGACACCGGAAGAACTGGAACAAGAAAAGCACCTTGCGCACGAGAAAGTAGTAACAAATGGCACGCGTACGGCGGTCGTTGTCGATATGGCGCGCATAGGCAGCGGCGGAAATCCAGCGCTGTTGCTGTTTTCGTGGGCTGCCGTAGCTATTCCGCTTATTTGGGGAATTGCGACGACTTTGCAAAAGGCGGCTGTGCTGTTCAAATAAAGTATCAGGCAAGTCAAAGTAAAGCGGGATAACGTAAAAAAATCAGGAGTGGTCCTCAACGATATCGTTCCTGATTCTCTCGTTCCTGATTCCCGCAATACAGACAGTTCAATAGCATCGTTATGTTGATTCGTTCGGTTAATTGTTTTGGTTGATCGGCTGGTTTGATGGTTAGAGCATTAACATCTGAAAAATACTCAGGTGAACAAATTCATGGCGAGGGCGACAGATAGTTAGCGCCCGGCGCGCCGTTCGATGGTTTGGTAGGAGATTGGCTGTGAGCATCCAAAGTATGACAGAAAAGACGTTTCCGTTGCATCTGGTAAATGCCAGAACTGGCGCTAAAGTTGACCTGAAGCCCTCTATTTCAGGGGAGTCAAAAGCGCAGATTTCTGCAATCATTTCGGAGCTAAAAGTAATGCCCGGCGCGATGCTGCCGATCCTGCATGCGATCCAGGACGCGCTCGGTTATGTCCCATCGGAAGCGGTGCCACTGATCGCCGACCAGCTCAATGTATCGCGTGCTGAAGTGCATGGCGTGATTAGCTACTACCACCACTTCCGCCAGCATGCCCCCGGCCAACACGTCGTGCAGATCTGTCGTGCCGAGGCCTGTCAGTCGCGTGGCTCAGAGCAACTGGAAGCGCATGCGAAGCAAGCCCTGGGTTGCGATTATCACGGTACCACGGCGGACAAGGAATTTTCGCTGGAGGCGGTATATTGTCTCGGCCTGTGTGCTTCCGGTCCGAACATCATGATCGGAGACGACGTGTATGCCCGCGTTTCCCCCGATAAATTCAACCGTTTGCTGCAAGCTCGGCGAGGCGCGTAATGTCTACTTTAGAGTCCAATATGAATGCCCCCGCTGACGTTATTAGCAGTCTCCCGGCGAGTCCGATTGCCGCTATCGAAGCAATCACCATCTATGTGCCGCGTGATTCGACCGCGATTGCGCTAGGTGCGAATGAGGTTGCCAGTGCGATTGTGGCCGAGGCTGAAGAGCGCGGTATACCGATCAAATTAATTCGTAATGGTTCGCGTGGCATGTTCTGGCTTGAGCCGCTGGTGGAAGTTGCCACTGCCGCCGGTCGGATCGGTTACGGCCCGGTAGAACTGGAAGATATCGCAGGCTTGTTTGAGGCTAATTTTATTAACGGCGGCGATCACGCGCTGGCGTTGGGACTGGTTGATCAAATTCCCTATTTACAGAAGCAGGAACGGCTGACTTTTGCTCGCGTGGGGATTACCGATCCGGTCTCGCTAGACGATTATCTGGCGCATGAAGGCTATGCCGGATTGCAAAAAGCGCTATCGATCACGCCAGAGGCGATTGTGCAGGAGGTCTTAGATTCCGGCTTGCGCGGACGCGGCGGTGCGGCTTTCCCGACCGGTATCAAATGGAAGACGGTCGCAAACGCGCAGGCTGGCCAAAAGTACATTGTCTGCAATGCGGACGAAGGCGACTCCGGTACGTTCTCGGACCGCATGGTGATGGAAGACGATCCCTTTGTGTTGATTGAAGGCATGACGATTGCCGCATTAGCGGTAGGCGCAACGCAAGGTTATATTTACGTCCGCTCCGAATATCCGCACGCGATCGCGGCATTGAATGAGGCCATTGCAGTTGCCAATGCGCGTCATTATCTTGGCGCAAATATTTGCGCCTCCGGCAAGACTTTTTTCCTTGAAGTCCGCAAGGGCGCCGGGTCCTATGTTTGCGGTGAAGAAACCGCGCTACTGGAAAGCCTGGAAGGCAAACGCGGTATGGTGCGCGCCAAACCACCGCTGCCCGCCCTGGAAGGCTTGTTCGGCAAACCAACGGTCATCAACAATGTGATTTCGCTGGCCTCGGTGCCGATTATCCTCGCGCGCGGCGGCGCATTCTATAAGAACTACGGCATCGGACGCTCACTGGGCACGTTACCAATGCAGTTGGCTGGAAATATCAAATTCGGCGGTTTGGTGGAGAAAGCGTTTGGCGTTACGCTGCGCGAACTATTGTTTGATTTTGGCGGTGGCACTGCTAGCGGACGTCCTATACGCGCAGTGCAGGTCGGTGGACCGTTGGGGCCATATTTGCCCGAATCGCTATTCGACACCAAGATCGATTATGAAAGTTTTAGTGCCGTCGGCGGCACGGTCGGGCACGGCGGTATCGTTGTGTTTGATGAAACTGTCGACATGGCCAAACAGGCGCGTTATGCGATGGAGTTCTGTGCGGTTGAGTCATGCGGAAAATGCACACCATGCCGCATCGGGTCGACGCGCGGCGTGGAAGTCATTGACAAAATCGTGGCCGGGTCGGCGGCGGGTTACGACCAGCCGAAGCAAGTGGATCTATTGCGCGATTTATGCGACACCATGATCAACGGATCATTGTGTGCAATGGGAAATATGACGCCGCTGCCAGTGTTGTCGGCGTTGAATAATTTTCCTGAAGATTTTGGTATCGAAGCAGTGCCGGCAGTTGCTGAACATTAAAAGTATGCAAGCAGGGATAAGTTGGGGAAACTGTTACCCGAGCCGTCCTGAAAGTTTGCAACCGGTAGCTACATAAGTTGTTTTTTGCGTGTTTTTTCGAGCGTTATTTCGACTCTATTTCGAGTGTTAACTACAGTGACCATCAGTCACTCCACCTTTCCGGGTGTTAAAGGAATCAGCCATGAACCAGATGAATGAACTTGACTACGGTACGCCAGCCAAAGTTTCTGAGCAGTTAGTATCGCTCGAAATCGACGGCGTGACCGTGGAAGTCGCTGCCGGTACTTCCGTGATGCGCGCCGCTGTCGAAGCCGGTGTCAACGTGCCTAAACTTTGTGCCACCGACAGCTTGGAGCCATTCGGTTCCTGTCGTCTGTGTTTGGTAGAGATCGACGGTAAACGCGGCTATCCGGCATCTTGTACCACCCCATGCGAACCCGGCATGAAAGTCAGAACCCAGACGCCAAAGCTGGCCGATATTCGCCGCGGCGTGATGGAGTTGTACATCTCGGACCATCCTCTCGACTGCCTGACTTGCCCGACCAATGGCAATTGCGAGTTGCAGGATATGGCTGGCGTGGTTGGTCTGCGCGATGTCCGCTACGGTTACGAAGGTTCTAATCATCTGAAAATGGAAAAAGATGAATCGAACCCGTATTTCACTTACGATCCATCCAAGTGTATCGTCTGCAATCGCTGCGTGCGCGCGTGCGAAGAGACGCAAGGCACCTTTGCCCTGACCATTGACGGACGTGGTTTTGAGTCACGCGTGTCTGCCGGTCAGATGGACAGCTTCATGGAGTCCGAATGCGTGTCCTGTGGCGCTTGCGTACAAGCCTGCCCGACCGCAACCCTGACGGAAAAAACCGTCATCACGATGGGCCAGGCCGAGCATAGCAAGATCACCACTTGCGCCTATTGTGGCGTCGGTTGCTCGTTTAAGGCCGAGATGAAGGGCAATGAAGTTGTCCGTATGGTGCCGCATAAAGACGGTAAAGCTAACCACGGTCACTCTTGCGTCAAAGGACGTTTTGCATGGGGTTATGCAACGCATAAAGACCGCATGACCAAGCCAATGATTCGTAGCAAAATTACCGATCCGTGGCGCGAAGTGTCATGGGAAGAAGCGTTGGGTTATGCCGCCAGCGAATTCCGCCGGATCCAGGCCAAACACGGTAAGGATTCAATCGGTGGCATTACATCATCACGTTGCACTAACGAAGAAACTTACCTGGTTCAGAAGTTGGTACGTGCTGCCTTCGGTAACAATAACGTAGACACTTGTGCTCGTGTCTGTCATTCGCCAACCGGTTACGGACTTAAGCAAACCTTAGGCGAAGCCGCAGGAACCCAGACCTTTGATTCGGTCATGAAGTCTGATGTCATCATGATTATCGGTGCCAATCCTGCCGCTGCACATCCGGTTTTTGCCTCACAAATGAAGCGTCGTTTGCGTCAGGGTGCCAAGCTGATTGTGGTCGATCCGCGCACGACCGAAATGGTTAAATCGCCGCACGTCGCTGCCGATTATCATTTAAAGTTGCGACCCGGTACCAACGTTGCATTGATTTCAGCAATGGCGCACGTTATCGTCTCAGAAGGCTTGGAAGACGCAGCGTTTGTTGCCGAACGTTGTGACACCAAGTCGTATGCAGATTGGAGAGAATTTGTATTGCGTCCCGAGAATTCGCCCGAAGCCATGGCCGATATCACAGGCGTTCCTGCAGCTGAATTGCGCGGCGCGGCGCGTCTGTTTGCGACCAATGGCAATGGCGCGATTTATTACGGTTTGGGCGTGACCGAACATGCACAAGGTTCGACCATGGTGATCGGTATCGCCAACCTTGCGATGGCGACCGGTAACGTTGGCCGTGAAGGTGTGGGAGTAAACCCATTGCGCGGTCAAAACAACGTCCAGGGATCTTGTGACATGGGCTCGTTCCCGCATGAGTTGCCGGGTTATCGCCATGTGTCCGATACCACAGTGCGGACGGAATTTGAGGACGCCTGGGGTGTTCCCTTAAGTCCAGAACCGGGCTTGCGGATTCCTAACATGTTTGACGCAGCGCTCGACGGCAGCTTCCTCGGCCTGTATTGCGAAGGCGAGGACATCGTCCAGTCTGACCCTGATACCCAGCACGTCATTGCAGCAATGATGGCGATGGAATGTATCGTCGTGCAAGACCTGTTTTTAAATGAGACAGCAAAATACGCACACGTATTTTTACCGGGCTCATCATTCCTTGAAAAAGACGGCACCTTTACCAACGCAGAACGTCGGATTTCACGCGTGCGCAAAGTGATGCCCGCCAAAGCTGGCAAGTCCGACTGGGAAGTAACTGTCGCCCTGTCGAACGCGTTAGGCTATCCAATGCATTACAACCATCCGTCCGAGATCATGGACGAGATCGCCGCGTTGACGCCGACCTTCAAAGGCGTTAGTTATGCCAAGCTGGATGAGGTCGGTAGTCTGCAATGGCCTTGTAATGATGCGGCTCCGGAAGGCACGCCGATCATGCATATCGGTGAATTTGTACGCGGCAAGGGTAAGTTTATCAATACCCAGTATTTTGCGACGGACGAGAAAGTAACCCTGAATTTCCCGCTGATTCTGACTACCGGCCGGATCTTGTCTCACTACAACGTCGGCGCTCAAACGCGCCGTACTGAGAACGTTGCCTGGCATAGCGAAGACCGGCTTGAAATCCATCCGCATGATGCTGAGGACCGTAACATCAAGCAGGATGACTGGGTGGGAATTGAGTCCCGCGCAGGCCAGACCGTATTACGCGCAACGGTGACGGAGAACGTGCAACCTGGCGTTGTCTACACTACGTTCCATCATCCGGAGTCCGGTGCAAACGTGATTACCACCGATAATTCCGACTGGGCCACCAATTGCCCTGAATACAAGGTCACGGCTGTACAAGTGATGCCGGTTACGCAACCGTCTGACTGGCAGAAGAATTTCAGTCAGGTTACCGAGCAGCAGTTACGCTTGTTGCAAGGCGAGTCCGCTGAACCAGTGTTTGCTAAATAAACGGGAGTCTGGCGTTGATGCAAAATTTACCAATGGATGCGCTCTGCGCCGAGTACCCCACCACCGCCGAAGTTGATATTCAAAAATGGCTGAATGGTGAGGTAACGGCGAGGCGTGACGTGGTCGCTGAAGAGGTGCCGATTGCGTTGGAGTACAACGGCATTTCGCACGTTGTCATGATGGCATCGCCTGCCGATCTAGCGGATTTTGCGTTGGGTTTTTCGCTCACTGAAGGTATTTTGGCTGACCCGAGCGAGTTATTCGATTGCGAGATCGTGGTGGGCGCTGATGGCATACAGGTACAGCTGGAGATCGCCGCGCAACGCTTCATGGCGCTCAAAGAAAAGCGCCGCAACCTGACGGGTCGCACCGGGTGCGGATTGTGCGGTGCAGAAACGTTAGCGCAAGCGATACGCAAGGTGCCTCCGGTGCAGTCAAGCGCCTGCTTTTCGGCCCCAACCTTGCATACGGCGATCGAGCGTATGCAACAGCAACAGCAACTTCAGCAGACAACCGGCGCGACCCATGCAGCCGCATGGGTACAAAAAAACGGCGATATTCTGGCAGTGCGTGAAGATGTCGGACGCCATAATGCACTCGATAAATTGATCGGTATGTTAGCCGCCGCCAGGCAGGATTTTTCGACCGGGGCGGTGCTTATTACGAGCAGGGCTAGTTATGAGATGGTGCAAAAGTCGGCCGTCATGGGGATCGGCCTGATTGCCGCAATTTCGGCACCGACCGCGCTGGCGATCAAACTGGCGCGTGAGGCCGAGGTCACGTTAGTGGGCTTCATGCGGCAACATTCGCATGCTGTGTATGCCAACGGACACCGACTGTCGACGAAATAAGTATCCAAGCTTGGTTGCTTATTAAACATAATGCCAAAAATAATCTATAAAAATAACGCGTAAGCTGCCCGGGTTCACTTCCGGTTGGCGCATTGGTAAAAGGAAAAAACCATGAACCTGCATCATCTAATTAAAATGGCCAATCAGATTGGATCATTTTTTGAAACCATGCCTAATCGTCCGCAGGCCATGACCGACTTTGCCAGCCATATCAAACGTCAGTGGGAACCTCGAATGCGAACGGCCCTACTTCAATATGCGGCAAACGCGCCGGATGACAATGAATTGCACAGCATCGTGCGCGAAACGATTAAGGTACATGTAGAGGCTATGCGGTAGTGTAGATAGTCACCACGCCCACGGCGCGCAATAGGTCCTCATTATGAAGGCCTTGTGAGTCCGTGGAAGCAGTAGCTCAGTGCTCCAGCGAGCGTTCTTTTGAACAGACCATCATTCTCTTAAATAGAAATGATGGTCTTTTAACATGTATAAGTTAGTAACGGGGATTTGTCAGATTCTTCATTTAAGTGGATTTTTTCTGCTTTCAGTGCGGTGCAATGCTAGTCTTCGTCTGCGGCGGGTCATCCTCCTGCCTTTATCTTAAGCGAACGCATGCAATGGAATTACAATTCATTAGCCCTAGAAAAAATGCCTTTCTATATTTGATCAAGATACTTACCGGTTCGTTGATCTCATGGTACGGCTTGCGCGCTGTCGGCATTGCCGAACCTTATTGGGCAATGATTTCTTTGATTGTCGTGACCGAGCCGGATATTGCTCTAGCCAAATTGAACTTTAAGGCGCGTGTCATCAACACCATCAATGGCGCAGTTGTGGCCTGCCTGACGCTGGTACTGATCGGTGCAAGTTTTTTTTCCATGCTGATCGCATTGTCGATATCCATTCTCGTTGCGATGTTGCTACATAACTATCCTGCCAACTGGCGTCTCGGTCCGGCTACGGTGGTGATTTTGATGTCTGCAGCGGTGGAGGGCACCGGCCTCAATCAAGAGTTGAGTCTCGCGTTATTACGTGTGGGAGAAGTGCTGGCAGGCAGCAGTGTCGCGCTGCTGCAAACGCTGGCGTATGGCTATATCATAAAACGTGCCACGAACGAAGAAAAGGAATTGCCTTAATGCAGGTTCATTGCTAAATTTTGCACTATTAATTTACCTTGCATTTTGTTACCTTAGGGCGGCGATGGACCTGTCGCTTAAATTCATTGATCGAATCTATTGACGTGGATTGATCGGCAACACTATAGTGACGACATGATTTCAGAATTTCACCAACTATCCGAAAAAATTCAGCAACTTGCTGAATTAACCCAAACCTTGCGACACGAAAACGCAGCCCTTCGCAAAAAAGCGGTGGTACTAAGCAGCGAAAATGCCGACTTAACGCGGCGGATGAGCGAGGCCCATCGACGGGTCGCGGCATTGCTCGATAAAATTCCTGTGGTGCCACAAGATGAGTCTGAAGTTCAGGAGAATGCATGACACAGTTAAGCGTCCAAATTATGGGGCAGCCCTATGTATTATCATGCAAAGAGGGCGAAGAGGCGACGTTGAAACAAGCCGTAGCTTACCTGGATGGCAAGATGAGCATCATTCGCGATGCTGGAAAAATCCGGGGCAATGACCGCATTGCGGTGATCGCTGCACTCGGTCTGGCGGCCGAGCTGTTATCAGCCAGGGCGCCCGATGGGCCTCTATCGGACTTGACGATGGTAGAAATAAAACAGGAAATCGCGGCTATGCATACCGCCCTTGATGATGCTTTAGGATCGCAAGAAGTACTGTTTTAATTTTTTATCAAAATGTTTGACATGAAGGTCGTTTAGAGTAGACTTAGGACTCCTGCCGTGTTCGCCATTGCCATAATTCCTTGAACCATTTTTACGCAGCGGTTACGGAATATCGTTTGATGGGCGTGATCGTCGCTAGTCCGATGAACCCGAAATTGAACTAACTGTAGCCAACTTGAACCTTCTTGGTTCAGGATGCCGGTAAAGCGGCACGCGCGGGAATCAAATTTGAAAGCAGTTGCATGCAGATGCAACTGCTTTTTTCGTTTTTTGGTAATTTTGATTGGTCACGCGTATATTCTGAGGCTGCCCTTTCGGCGTACTCTATTGTGTCGTTAGCCTGTCCCTCGGCTGCTCAAGCGGTTCCGTGGAGGTCTCTCGTCCGTCCGACGGCATGGCATCAAGCGTACTCTTGGATGCGCTGCCGGAATTTTACTGCATTTAATGTTGAGCTCGGTGATCGCAAAATGCAATATTGGTTAATGAAATCCGAACCGTCAGATGCAAGCATTGATGACGTGTTGGCGTCGCCAAATCAGACGATTCCCTGGTATGGCGTGAGAAATTATCAGGCGCGTAATTTTATGCGGGACTTGATGCGGATTGGGGATGGCGTGCTGTTTTATCATTCCAGTTGCGCGGAGCCGGGGATTGCCGGGATCGCTGAGGTGGCTAGCGTTGCTTTCCCTGACTCTACACAATTTGATCGTGGTGGTAAATATTACGACCCTAAGGCGACGCCTGAAAATCCGCGCTGGATGATGGTGGATGTGCGTGCGGTAAAAAAGACGCAGTTGATGAGTTTGGCTTTTTTACGGGAAGAGCCTGAGTTGGCGGAGATGCAGATTTTGCGGCGGGGGAATCGGTTGTCTATTACGCGGGTTGAGGTGGGGGAGTGGCGGTGGTTGATTCGGCATTTGAAGGATGCTTCTTAGGGAGACGTTTTAAGTTATCTAGTTAAGATTCGGTTTTTGGTTCATAGGTCTATAGGTCGATAGCATCCACGGAGCACTAACCATTTTAGCTATCGATCAACCGAACTAACCAAATGGCTAGCAATAAACCATAGAATCTCAAACATGTATTCCGACAATTCCTGACTGACAGTCGAAATAACCGGCATCAGCTATGACGGGGTAGGTCAACTGCCGATCCAACTTGAACTTGAACTTGAACTTGAACTTCAACTTCAACTTCAACTGCCTTGGCGGACAACTGCGAGTAGGGGGCCGGGGCTTCAGTATTAATCGCCCCGGTTATTATCTTCCTTCGCTAATTCGCCAACTTGTTCTTAATCCCTGCATAGTGCGGATTGCGATACGCCATCACTAATAAAATGATCCCGAGTATGACCATTGGTATCGACAGCATTTGGCCTGCAGAAATCGTAATGCCTTCAAATGTGACGTTGTAATCGGGGATCCGAAAATATTCGGTGAAGAAACGTGCGCAGCCGTAAAGCAGACTGAACATACCGGCGACGGCCATTCTTGGGCGCGGTTTGCGGGAAAATATCCAGAGAATAATGAATAGCAAAATGCCGTCTACCAGCATTTGATAAATAGGCGACGGATGACGCGGCAGGTTATCGACGTTGGGCCAAATCATGGCCCACGGCAGCGATGCATCGGCTACGCGGCCTGGGAGTTCTGCGTTGATAAAATTGCCGAGACGGCCTGCGGCATAACCAAGTGGCACCATCGGCGCGATGAAATCCATGATATCCATTAATTTCCGGCCTTTTTTTCTGCCCCACCAGGCCATCGCCAGTAGCACGCCTAAGAATCCTCCATGGAATGACATGCCGCCATTCCAGACGGCCATGATCTGGGAAGGATTATGAAAGTAAAAGACAGGATCATAAAAGAAGACCTGCCCCAGTCTTCCCCCAATGACGACCCCTAGTACGCCATAAAACAGCATATCATCCAGATCTTCTTTTTTCCAACCGTCGGCTGCGATGTGCGGTTGTTTAATTCTGATTCTTCCGACCCAAATAAATTGGATAAAAGCTAGCAAGTACATCAGGCCGTACCACCGGACGTGAAGCGGTCCGAGAGAGAAGGCAATTGGATCAGGCATTGGATGTATCAGCATTTATTGTTTCTTTCTGAGTAAATCTAAAAAGGCTTGTAACACGGGTGACGTGTTATCTTTCCGCCACGCGAGGCCGGTTTCTACTAACGAGGTTGCATCCTCCAAATCACGGTAATCCACCCCCGGACGCTTTAAATTTGACACCGATTGTGGCACAAGCGCACAACCCATGCCGGCCGAGACCAAACCGACGATGGTTTGCATCTGTATCGCCTCTTGTCCGATATGCGGTGTTTGACCGGCATTGCGAAAGCAGGCGAGGATGGTGTCGTGAAACCCGGGCGAAATCCGGCGTGGAAAAATGATCAAGGGCAAATCGTTCACGGCGTGCAAACTGATTTTGCCTTTCGTCCGCAACGCTTTGTGACCGGATGGCGCAGCCAGTATAAGCGGTTCCGACAAGAGGGATAAATAGTCGAGCCCCCGCTTGTCCTGATCAGGTAGTGGCGGAATTAATAGCCCGGCATCGATCTGGCCTTGCGCTAATTGCTCTAGTTGAAGATCGCTGGTTGCTTCTCTCAAATCGATTTTGACATGTGGGTAGGCTTCGCGGAACTCTCTTAGCAAGGGCGGCAAAATGCTGTAATCTGCCGTCGACACAAATGCCAGCGTTAATAGTCCTGATTCTCCGGTAGCAGCGCGTCGTACCAAATCCGGCAAAGCGCCAGCTTGCAATAAAATCCGGCGCGCCTCTGGTAGCAACGCAAGACCGGCGGGCGTCAGCGCGACACTGCGTTTGGTGCGGGCGAACAGCATCGTGCCGATGTCAATTTCTAACGCCAGAATCGCTTGCGACAACGGTGGTTGCGTCATATGCAAACGGATTGCGGCGCGGCCAAAGTGTTTTTCTTCTGCAACTGCGACGAAATAACGCAATTGCCGCATTTCTATAACCATATGCCATCTCTATTTGTGCCGGGACAATCATAGCCGCATTGCCTCATCACTGCAGAGAGGGGCAATTTCAGTGAGAAAAAACTACTCGTTGGCGATTTTAAGGCGGCGGAGTCGGTTATTTGCGCCTTGGGCGTTGGTTCGCCTCAAGGCTTTTCTTAATCCGGTCCTGCTTGATTTTGTCCATTTTGGCGTGTGCGCGCAGCTTGTCCAGCCCCATTGCACGCTCTACAAATTCAAACCATATAAAGGCGACACCCATCAACCCAGCTATCCACCACCATGAAAAGTCACCGAACGGACCTATTGTGAAAAACTTTAACGTGGCAAGAACAACGATGAGAAGAATGAGCGGCATGGTGTTTCCCACATACAAAGGACGGTTGGTAGCGGCTTAGCATAGGTTGAATTGCTGTAGCGGTCAATGCGGGCACTATCGGCCTGAAAGAAAATGTACGTGAGAACGTAATCGTTTGGGGTTCTTGGCCGTTTTTATGGCCTATCGGCTTCTATCTGTATTTTAGTTCGCTATTTATTCACTTATTTATTCTTCTATTTTTTCTCATTCATTTTCCTGCCACATGCGCGGCATGCCTGGCTCTGATAGCTGTATTTGCTGTCAACTGAGTATAACGGACAGTTTAAAGCGGTTGCATATTACTTTTGGTTCTTACGGTTTAACCAGAATTCTGATAATGTTTCCTGATTGAAATTAAATAGTAAAAGAAGAAAGAAATTCCTCACCGCTTTTAGTTCGATCTTCAGGTCGTGCTGAGCGGTAAAATTTTATCGAAAGGATTTTCATATGTTCATGTTTTTGCCGTTTTTAATCGCCGTGCTGGCCGCATTGAGCGTCTTCTACGATAAAAGAAAAATTGGATTCGCCCTGTGGTGCGCTTTAATCATCGTCACTCTCGCCTCGTTCAATTATCACGCGAGCAGTCCTTTGAATCTCTCCTTTTAAAGTGAGTGCTAATCCGATGAGTCAACGTTCTGCAGAGACGAAGTCCTCTACCGAAAAATTCCCCGGGGTCAGCGATGGGCTAAATATTCTTGCGCTTTATAGCATCAGTCTAGCGCTCGGAATTGCCTTTTACTACCAATTGGTACTACATGAACTGCCATGTCCACTATGCTTGCTTCAGCGCGTAGGGTTAATCGCGATTGGGATCGGTTTTATGATGAACGTGCGGGCAGGCGTGCGCAGCACACATTACGGCGTCGCAATGATCGGTGCTTTGCTGGCCGGGATCATCGGCATACGTCAGGTATTTTTGCATATTGTCCCGGGGCGCACCAATGGCTACGGCTCCGAGATATGGGGAGTACATTTTTATACGTTAACGGTACTTTCCGCGATCGCCGCAGTGCTTTTTATCGCCGTTATGTTAATGCTCAAAACATGGGAGCGCCCAAACAAAGGCAAGCATATAGTGCATTTTTTGGGGAAGTACGCGATGCTGATCTTTACGGCGCTGATAATCGCCAATTTGTTCTCGACCATATTAGAATGCGCCGCCGGTCAATGTGAAGGCAACCCGACCTACTATTTGCTACTGGGTCGATAAATGGTAAAGGGGGATCGGACAATGGTGAGCCGATCCCCTCGTTGAATAAGCCCTTTTGCTGTGCCGGAGTAATAAATGGCGTGACTAAATGGCGTGACTGCGCCACTAGGCCACTAGGCCACTATGTCACTATGCCACTTTGCGACTTTGCGACTTAGTGATTAAGCGCTTGCTCCCAGAAACTGTTGCAGTTCGGTGGTCTTTGGATGCGCAAAAATATCTTCCGGCACACCGATTTCATGGACTTTTCCATCATGCATAAACACTACGCGGTCGCAGACTTCTCGTGCAAAACGCATTTCGTGCGTGACCATTAGCAACGTCATACCCTCATCAGCCAATCCACGCATCACGCTTAATACCTCGTTCACCAGTTCCGGATCTAATGACGAGGTAATCTCATCGCAGAGCAGCGCTTGCGGCTGCATGGTCAGGGCGCGTGCAATGGCGACCCGCTGTTGCTGGCCGCCCGATAGCTGATCTGGGTAGGCGTCGAATTTTTCGGCGAGGCCGACGCGGGCAAGGTTGTCTTCAGCAGATTTACGCGCAGCGCTTTCCGTTGTGCCTTTGACGATCATGGGCGACAGCATCACGTTGCGACCAACTGTTAAATGCGGGAATAAGTTGAATTGCTGAAAAATCATGCCGACCTTCAGACGCAATGCACGGAGTTCAATCTCAGTATTGCCCAGATGCGATCCGGCGACACTGATGTTGCCTTCATCGATCGATTCAAGGCCGTTGATACAGCGCAGCAGGGTACTTTTTCCAGAACCACTTTTACCAATAATCGCGATGACTTCACCGGGCTCGACATTAAGGCTGATCCCCTTCAGGACCTGATTGGTACCAAAGTTTTTTTTAACGTTATCAATCGCGATGAGTGGCATTGAATTTTCTTTCGAGAGATTGACTGTATTTGGACAGCGGCCAGCACAACGCAAAATACATCAACGCTACCAGTGCATACACAGTGAACGGCTGAAAAGTGGCATTGGTGATCATAGTTCCGGCTTTTGATAGTTCAACAAATCCGATGATAGAAGTGACCGCGGTACCTTTAACGATTTGTACGCTAAAGCCGACCGTAGGCGGTATCCCCATACGGAAGGCCTGCGGCAAGATGACGTGGCGCATTTGTTGGAAATAACTCATTGCCAGGCAAGATGACGCTTCCCACTGACCGCGTGGAATCGCCTCGACGCAGCCGCGCCATATTTCTGCCAGATAGGCACTGCTCCAGCAGGTCAATGCGATCACGGCGGCAAGCCAGGCTGGCACTTCGAGGCCGAATAATGCCAGGCCGAAAAAGATAAGAAACAATTGCATGAGCAATGGTGTGCCTTGAAATAGTTCGATGTACAGTCTGGTCACCCGTCGTAACCAGACGGATTTTGAGGTTCGCAGAAATAAAACGATCAGACCCAGTATGCCGCCCAAAGCAAAGGAAGTCAGCGACAGCAAAACGGTCCAGCGTAGCGCGAGTAAAAGATTGCGGACGATATCCCATAATGAAAATGAGATCATGTAGCGCTCCCTGTTGCACGGCGACCAAATAACCAGTGTCCTATCAGGCGCAGCAATTGGCGTAAGCCAATGGCCAGTACCAGATAAATTACCGTCGATAACAGATAAGCTTCGAACGAGCGGAAGTTACGGCCTTGTATGAAGTTGGCGGCATACGCCAGTTCTTCCACCGCTATCTGGGAACAAACAGCCGAGCCGAGCATCACAATGACCATTTGGCTGGACAATGCCGGCCAGATTTTTTGTAATGCGGGCGGCAAAATAATGTGACGAAAAATTTGCATTCGCGTCATCGCCAAACTCTGCCCGGCTTCAATCTGACCGGGTGCAATTGCAGCGATGCCGGCACGAATAATTTCGCTACTATAAGCGCCCAGATTGATGACCATCGCCAGGATCGCGGCTTCCATTTCGGTGATGTGAAGGCCGATTCCCGGCAGTCCAAAAAAAATAAAAAATAGCTGGATCAGAAATGGCGTGTTACGGATGAGTTCTACATACGCGCTGATCGGAGGGCGCAACCAGCGCGGCCCTTGCGTCCTCGCCCATGCGCAAAAAATGCCGACGGCGATACCCAGAACACCGCCAATAACGATCAACTCTATCGTCACCAGTACGCCTTTGACGATAACGCTAGTGTAGTCAAATGGGGATAAGAAATCGAAGTGATAACGCATATGTTTGCCTTTAAGCGGTGAGGGCCTGTCCCCGCCAGAAGCCGGGTCTGCAAACTTCTGGTGCGGTAATCCAGCTACGATGATAAATGACTATTTTACGTATTGGGGTAATGTCCCAGCCAATTGACGCTAATTGCATAGAGTTCGCCGTCTTTTCTGGTCTCGGCGAGGATCGCATTTACTTTATCCCGCAGATAACGCGCACCGGGCGAGTTTTGCGCCAGCATTGCATCGGTAATTCGCTCGGCGATGTGTGCGGATAATATAAGGGAGAATTCAGCTGCCATGCCACTGTATATGCAAGTCGTATGCCAGTAAGTGCGCTCTGGTACATCAATCTGAATTACAAGTCTGGTGCATCAGATTGAGGTACCAGATTCACCAACTTGGAGAATGTCTGTGTTGCTGATCGCTAAAAAAGGTGATTGACGCCCTAACTTGGTGTTGCCCTTGTCGGTGAGGACGCCTAAGTCAGTGCGCAAACCCGCGGGGTGGCAGCCCATAAAGTTAACGAATAATGGCGCGTTCGCGGGCGATGGCAATCGCTTCGGTGCGCGTATGCGCATCAAGCTTGATATTGATATTGCGTAAATGGGCGCGCACTGTCGTCACAGAGACAAATAATTTCTCAGCGATCAATTGGTTGCCGTGTCCTTTTGCGAGCAAATGCAGAACGTCACGTTCACGCTCGGTAATATCGCTAATTTTGGCGTTGCGCAAGAGACTACTGTCGTCCGATGACATGGGGACGATGACGGAAGTGCCTTTGGTCACGGGATGATCGCCATCACTTTGGGCGGCTAAATGGTTAGCTGAATGCGTAGCTAACAGTTTTTCTGCAAATATAACGAGCGCCATGTGGTGGCGCTTATCACAGGATTCGCCGGGCACTTTGCTTGTGGGGCGCTGAAGTTCATCTAGAAAAGCTTCGATCAGCGCTAATAACGCAGGGCCTTCGTCAAGAAAGATACGGACAAAATTTTCTGGAAGTGCTTCTTGCAATGCTTCCCTGATTGTGGCGAAAGCGAGGAGCGTTTGTCCGGCATTGGCAAGCGCCAGCGCATAAACTACTTTGATGCGAAGCGCAAAGTGCATGCGACCGCGCCGGTAGGCATCGTCCAGATGTGTTTTTAAAACCGGTACCGCGGCGATGGCCTTGGCGCTGTGCACGTCGAGCCGCATTAACGCCAAAGCTGGATTATCAATGTCATGTGCGATAGGCTGAAAATCGGGATGAACGCTGGCAGACCTGGTCTTGATTAACGCCAGCATATCTCTTGCTGTAACCAGATCGCCGTCCATAATTGCACCTCGGGCGCGCTCAATTCGGGCCATGTCGACCAGTCGCGGCAGACCGCGTTGCAGTCCGAGATGCTCCATATCGAACAGTGTCTGTAACGCGTCGTTTATGTTGCCCTCGGCGCGCAAAATGCGCGCATAAATCAAATGGCTGGTGATCAAGTGGTCTGGCGTACCGGCTTCTTTTACGAGCGGAAGATACAGCTTCAGCAGACGTTTTGCTTTATCTAGCAAACCGGTTTCGTAGTAGATTTGGGCCAGATAAATACTGGAAAATCCGCTATCTGCACCATATCTGGCGCCTCCCGGTGGTGGTTGCTCGCCGATGAGCAGATGCAGTCGAGCGCCAGCAGAACGAAAATTTCCTTGTAACATATCAAGCATGCTGTTCATGTAGCCCGCCACGGCGCTACCGAAAAGAGAGCGTTTGTTTGCATCGCGCTGAATGACTCGATCCAGTGCCTGGCGGGCCTCCTGATAGCGGCCGATGGTGGCATAATAATACGCACAGCCGATCATCAACATAGTCTGTAAAAACGGTTCGTAGGTGTCATTATCGAGCAACTGCGCGCCCTCCCATAGCGGTGCCGTTTCTTCGATCCGGTCCAGCATGACTAAACTAAAAGTGCGTAACGCCATCGCCGCTGGATAAGAAATTAGCATGTCCGAGTCGGGCCTAAGATAGGCCGCGTCATCGCTATGGCCCAGCGCTTCCTGCAACGCTAAGGCTTCGCCGCTGCGGTTGGTATGGATTAATACCCAGGCATACACAAAGATTAATTTTGAATTGCTTTCGAGACTTTGTTGATTAAGCGTATCAAACCAGCGCGCCAGCAACCGGACGCGACCTTGCAGGAGCAACGCCTCTGCTTTTTGCTCAAGCAGTTCCAGTAGTAGTTGCTTATCGTCGGCGGCAACAGCATGATCGATGGCGAATATTGCCTGATCCTGATCGAGGTGCCAACGGGATGCGCGACGGTGCAAATCCCGGGCTACACCGGGATGTCGCTGCGCCAGCTGCGATTGTAAAAACGTCGCAAAAAGCGGATGGTAACTGAACCATTTGCGCTGATCATCGAGCGGCGTAATAAACATGTTGGAGCCTTCTATTTCCTCCAGTAATTGTTTGCTGTCCGGATGACCGGTCACAGCGATACAGCTCTCGATACAGAATTGCGGCAAGATACTGGTTTGTAAAATAAATTCTTGTAAATACTGTGGCTTCTGTGACAGTACATCTTCTGCCAGATAAGCGGCGACGCTACTGTTGGAGCCAGTAAATGTTTTGATGAATTGGCGCGGATCCGGATTGTTTTCCAGCGCTAATGAAGATAGCCATAATGCCGCTGGCCACCCATCAGTGATCTCATGGAGCTTTTGCAGGTCCGAATCATTGAGTTTCAGATGACGTTTTTCGCGCAAAAATTCCGTCGTTTCCTTGAGTCTGAATCGCATGTGGGTGGCATTACATTCCAGTAACTGCTGGCGGGCACGTAGTCGGGCGAGGTTTATAAGCGGTTTGCCGCGGCACCCGATGATAATTTGCTGGCCCGCTCCTAATGCCTCTACGGTCTGCTGAATCAGGGAAAGGACAGCGGGGTGACGCACAATCTCAAATTCATCAAGTATCAGCACAAAAGGTATGCCGGTCGCGACGACTGCGTCGAACATTCGGGGACGATATTGATCCAGGTGAGCAAAAGCTTCGGTTTCAAACCCATGAGAAAAAAGGGGGACCGGCAAACGCATTTTTTGTAGTGCTTGCGCCAGATTGAAGGTTAGCTGATCGAGGTCGTTATCACCCGCATCAAGTGTTAGCCAGGCAACCGCCTTTTTGTCTGCCGTCAGTAAGTCATGCAGCGAACGCAACAACGTTGTCTTGCCAAATCCGGCTGGTGCGTCCAATACCATTAGCTTTGCATTCTCAGCATTGAGCATCCGCGCGAGCACTTTATGGCGTGTGATCAGCGGCAAAGAATTGGGTGGAGGACTAAACTTGGAGGGCGGAAAATGGCGGGCAACTGGCGGCTTTTTGTTCAACTCCGCGCTGTTGCTTAAGTAATTTTCGGTACCGTCTTCAAGGGCCTGGGGACTGGCTTTAATGCTGGTTTTAAACTTATTTCTGGGACGACTAAATGCGTTGATGGCTTTAAATGCCAGTTTTTCAGCCTGCTGTGCGAACGGGCAACCATCATCTGTCCTCACCATAGCGCCCCTAGCGGCGTTATCTGGAGGCTTAAACCCATCCATTTGCGGAATTTCAGGATTTTCTGTGAGAAACATTTTTTTCATTGCCGCTTCTCATTTTTAACATTATGCCATGACAGTCATGTATTGAATGCGTTGCGAAAAAAACGCGTAATTTGAATCTGCGCCCAAAATATTGGGACGTAAGTTTCCAATGGGAAACACATTGAATTCCCGTGGATCTAAGTTGATTCTATCGCAAAATTTCCCTGCTGAAACGAGGGCAAATACTATTTAAGTATTTATTGAATGTGTTCAAATCGTGCAATTAACCGCAGATATTGAAAAGAAGGCGTAGAGAGTCGAGATCCGAAGGGATGTTTCAGGGGCAATTCATGGAGTCGAATTACACCGCTCCAACCTGAAGCAGATGACTATAGGAGGGCTTTTCGATGCCAGAGTGCGTATCTTTCGGCACTTCCGAAACAATGGAGTGTTGTTTTCTGGAACGATTAAAAAGGCAGAACCAGCAGACATGACCGCTTTATCCGTCAGACAGCAAGTGACACGTGTGCTACAGCTTCTGGCGCAAGTTATGCGGGAGATAGGAACCGGTTCCTGGACTATGTCACGATCTGATTCGCGGACGTAATTTGCCGCTTATGGTGGGTAAAAAACCTTTTGGTATCAACCATTCGGGTTTCTCCGCACCGTAAGCATCAGGTAACGCCCGCGCGTTGCAGATCGCAAACGGGTCCTTAGAACTTGTAACCCAGCGTAAAGTTAGTCGCGATCGCAGGAATATCCAGATGGGCGACGCTGGTAAGAACGGTATTGCCGTTCTTGTCTTTTACCGTAATGATCGAGTCGGTTTTGAGCGGCAGATATGACACGCCGAGATTGCCGGACCAGTTGTCGGTGAAGTTAATACTTAGACCAGCATTCAACACAGGCCTGAAAGAGGCCGTCGCTTTAGCTTGTACGGTCGTCGCATTACTGCCGGTAGACGCGAACGCAAGGTAGCCTCCGGTGTTCTTCAAATCCTGATTGAAGTTGTCGTTCAGCTTGACGTGTGTGAAGAAGTTATAGCTGACACCAGCGCCAAGATAGGGACGAAAAGTGGCGTTTGGATCCCGGAAATAGTATTGAAACAGCAAAGTCGGACTCCACTGCATGACACTTGCTACGGGATTGTTACTCGGTTTATCCAATACCACAGGCGGTACACCGGCGCCGAGGGGCCCCGGTGTATTGACCGTTCCCTTGCCATAAATTTTAAAAGTTGGCGGTAGGCCGACGACGTTGGTAACCGCAATATGATCGGTAACAAAGCGGGTGACGGTAAGCAGTGCTGTGGTTGTATTTCCCACTTTCAGGCCAGTACCCGGCGAATCAAAATGTTGCGGCAGCAACGTCGATTGCGTCAGCAATGACACCCCGAGATCGGTGTGAAGTGGCGTACTGCTACTTTTATTATTATTAATGTAAAGCCCACCAACGCTGACCACGGTATCACCAGCTTTTTGCGCTGCTGCGATGCTCGAAACAAGTCCCAATGATAGTGCAGCAAGGCAATGACTTATTTTCATTTTTCGTCTCCAATTATTATTTACGCAAAAGTGTTGCCAGGCGCACTCTGGCTTCGCGCCAACCAGCTTTAGTGGGCGCGGGATGACATACAACGTTAACCTGAATCGTTTAGTGCGTCTTTGCACCCAGCGTGCCGAGCAGTCCTGTAACCGGTGTTATTGGGCTGGAGGTGCCAACAGAGCTGGAAGCCGAACCTCCGGCGTTGGTCAATCCACTGATGACAGGGGTCAGCGGATTGCTGGTCGAAGCAGAACCGGTAGCAGTGGTCAAGGCGCTGGTAATTGGGGCAAGAGGATTGCTCCCAGACCCGGATGCGTTGGTCAATGCGCCAGTGATCGGTGCAAGCGGACTCGTGCTGCCACCGGTGCCGGGCGAAGTCAATGGGCTTAACGGATTAGATGAGGCGGCACCAGAAGTCAATAGTCCGGAGATGCTCGACACCGTGCCGCCAGCGCTGGTAACGATGGCACCCGTATCCGTCGCCAGTACGTTGCTGGAGCCGCCCGCGATTTGTGTACCAACGTTACCAATGCCCGCGCCCACGGTATTGAGCCCGCCAGCTAAAGGCTGACCCAGACCGGTCGTTTGGCCGACAGTTTGTGTCGTAGAGACCAGAGTTGTCGTGAGGGGAATGATGGCGGTACTTGCCGATTGTGTGATTTGTTGTACCGGACCCGTTCCCACGGACAGCGCAGCGAGCTGACCGGCGCTATCAATAGCGACACCCGCATTGCTGACGCCCGAGCCTGCTGGTCCTGTGACGGGGTTAAAGGGGGCCAGCGGACTGCCGGGCGCACCAGTATCGGTCACCAACTGACCTGCATTGTTGATCGTAATCCCCGTTTTGCTCACTACGGTGCCTAGACCTGCAACCGTAGTGCCTACCGGATTTGGATTGCTGCCCATTTGCCCCAAGCCAATGCTGACGCTAGCGCCCAGGGCCGAGAGTATCTGACCGCTGCTGGCGACAGTATTGCCCAAGTCTTTCTGAGGTGTAGCAGCGCCAGGAACCGGCACTGGCGTATTGCTGATAATCCCGCCCGTATCCGATACCGCGGTGCCTGTATGGCTGACCGTACCGCCGGTCTGATTAGCGGGCGCAGCGGCCGACGATGCGGTGGTTGCGGTCGGTGTTGCAGTACCTTGATTTGCGCCTACAGAACCGTTGCTACCGCAACCGGAGAGCGCTAACGTGGCGATAATGCACGTTAGCATGATGGATTTTTTATGAAGCAGTTGCATTTGGTGTCCCCTATTTATGATTATTTTAACGTCGTACAGTTCCGTATAGTCAGTTGCGACAGCTGCGTTGTAATACTGATGTTCAAGGCAGTCGATAATTTTTTAATTCCAAATCCTGTCGCAGCAAAATATCGCATTTAGCAAGTTGGACCAATGGACGTCAGCTCAAACGCGCCGATGACATGGACCGGTGCTTACCAACCCGATTTTCTTGCAGATAAGTTTTTGGAGTTTCGGTCAATGTACCGAGGTTCGTTGGTGGCGCGTATCGTCCAATTGGACTATTTTGCGAACCGGCTGAAAATGCGAGGAGCCATGCAGTATCAGATTAAGGAAAATAGTTACCAATAGACAATAAATAAATGTGCACGGAAAGCTTGATTTTTTCGGAAAGTCATATGATGATATGTTCACTTTAAAAAATTAAATTAATTTAAAAGAGACCATGTTTCAAAAATTAGCGGCCAACCGCGCTTCACTTAGCGATACGGTTGCGCAAGAGTTACTTCAAAAAATCCAAAGCGGAGAATACGGACCGGGGGCCAAACTGCCCACGGAGCCGGTGCTATCTGAAGCGTACGGCGTCAGTCGCACGGTCGTGCGCGAGGCAATTTCTCGTTTAAAAAATGAGGGGGCGGTCGAGCCGCGACAGGGCAGCGGTGTGTATGTCAGTGAGCAAGGGCATCTGCGCCCGTTGCGTATTCAGTTTGACGAGGCATCATCCGCCGATGCAGTGTTGCAAATAGTCGAGTTGCGGCGAGCGATCGACGCCGAGGTGGCTGCGTTGGCGGCAACCCGTCGCACGCCACGTCAGTTAAAAGCGATTGAAACTGCATTACGCGGAATTGAGGCGGACGTCATTGCGGGCGGTGACGGTGTCAAGGCAGATGTGCTGTTTCATCGTCGCATCGCCGAAGCCACTGGTAACCCTTTTTTATTGCAAACGCTGGCTTTCCTGAATCAATATCTGGAAGCTGCCACTAAAATTACCCGCACTAATGAAGCCCGACGTGACGATTTCATGCGTCAGGTGTACGAGGAACACGCGGCTATCGCCACAGCAATCTCTGCTGGTGACGCGCTGAGTGCTCGGAATGCGGCGCAAACGCACATGTTTAATGCAGCGCGACGGTTGTCGCAGGGCGCGCCAGCTGGGCCGGTGATTAAGAAAGTCAGCATCAAGAATCCGGCAGGCGTCAGGGCGAAAAAAATCGCGCAAGCTTTATAGCAGGCTACAAAACGTATCAGTTCAACTTCCCATAAAAAACTTCGCTCAATGTTGTGCGACAAGTTTAACTTCAGAAAAATTAAATTATTCAGACGGGATTAATCATGACCATAAACGTAGGTGTAATCGGCCTTGGTGCCATGGGGCTGGGCGTTGCCCGTTCATTATTGCGCGCAGGTTTGCGCGCGCATGCGTGCGACCTTCGTCCTGCCGTGCTTGCGCAGTTTGCCAGTGAAGGCGGGATCGCTTGCCACACGCCAGCCGAGCTGGGCGCGCAGTGTGACGTTGTTATCACGGTGGTAGTCAATGCCGCGCAAACTGAACAAGTATTATTCGGTGAAAACGGTGCTGCCGCAGTCATGAAGCCGGGCAGCCTGGTCATCGCCAGCGCGACGGTTGCGCCGGATTTTGCGATCGCCTTAGGACAGCGTTTAGCCACACTGCAATTGTTAATGCTGGACGGTCCGTTATCGGGCGGTGCCGCGCGCGCCAATGCAGGTGAAATGACGATGATGACCTCCGGACCATCGGAGGCTTATGCCAAAGCTGAGGCGGTGCTGGCAGCCATTGCGGGAAAAGTTTATCGCCTGGGGGACGTGCATGGCGTTGGCTCCAAAGTTAAAGTTATCAATCAATTGCTGGCTGGTGTGCATATCGCCGCCGCCGCCGAAGCGATGGCACTGGGGATGCGTGAAGGGGTTGATCCCGATGCACTTTATGAGGTTATCACCAACAGTGCGGGCAGTTCCTGGATGTTTGAGAACCGGGTTCCACATATTCTGAAGGCGGATTACACCCCCCTATCCGCTGTCGATATATTTGTTAAAGATCTGGGTCTGGTGCTGGATACCGCGCGGGCCAGTAAATTTCCTTTGCCATTGTCTGCTGCGGCACATCAAATGTTCATGATGGCGTCAACCGCAGGGTACGGCGGCGAGGACGATTCCGCAGTGATCAAAATTTTCCCCGGTATCAATTTGCCGGTCGCGAAGGAATAAAAATGTCGCACTCCTCTAAGTCACCTAACGCTTCAGGTCCGCTTCTGGGTTGCATCGCGGACGATTTTACCGGTGCCACCGATCTCGCCAACATGCTGGTGCGTGAAGGTATGCGTACCGTGCAAACCATCGGCCTACCAGAGGTTGCGCCAACCGGAGTCGACGCGATTGTTGTTGCCTTGAAGTCTCGCACCGTGCCAGCGGCTCAGGCCGTCGCAGAATCACTGGCGGCTTTGGCATGGTTGCAGCAACAAGGCTGTCGCCAGTTTTTCTTTAAATATTGCTCTACGTTTGATTCCACCGCAGCAGGCAATATCGGACAGGTCACTGACGCCTTACTGGATGCACTGGGTGCGGACTTTACGATTGCCTGTCCGGTTTTCCCGGAGACCGGGCGTACCCTATATCGCGGTCATCTGTTTATCAACAATCAGTTGCTCAACGAGTCCGGCATGCAAAACCATCCGTTGACGCCCATGACAGATGCCAATCTGGTGCGCGTGCTGCAACAGCAAACGGCAGGCAAGGTCGGTCTTATCGCCTACCCAATCGTAGCGCAAGGCGCGCAAGCAATCCGGGCGGAAACGGCTGTCCTGCGCCAACAAGGTGCGCGCATGGCGATCGTGGATGCATTAACCAATGCCGACTTATATGCCATCGGAGCGGCGTGCGCCGATTTGCCGCTGGTCACAGGCGGGTCAGGTATCGCGCTCGGCTTACCCGCCAATTTCATTCGCGCCGGATTGTTAAATACGTCGCAAGATAGCCAGGCAAGCGCGCTACCAGCAATCGACGGATGGTCCGCAGTGCTGGCCGGAAGCGCATCGCTGGCCACCAACGCGCAGGTTGCGCACTGGAATCAAAAACGACCGTCCTTCTGCATTGATGCATTGGCCGTCGCCAGAGGTGAGCCGGTCGTTGCAAACGCACTCGCATTTGCGCACCAGCATCTGGCTGTGCAGGCACCGCTGATATACGCCACCACATCATCGGAACAGGTCAAACAAGTGCAGGCCGCATTAGGTGTAGAGCGTGCGGGTGCGTTGGTTGAAGATACGCTCGCAGAGATCGCTCGCGGCTTGTTCAAACTAGGGGTCCGTCGCTTTGTGGTCGCAGGCGGCGAGACCTCCGGGGCAGTCGTGAAAGCACTTCACGTCACCGCGCTACGTATCGGCAAACAGATCGATCCCGGCGTTCCGGCGACCGCATCTATCGGCGACGTACCGCTGGCGCTAGCGCTCAAATCCGGGAATTTCGGTGCCGTTGATTTTTTCGAAAAGGCCTTAGGACAACTTGGCGATCAGCGCATTGAAATGTCTGATGGAACTATTGGACTATGACCACGCCATCGTTAAATGAACAATCCTTGCGCGAGGAAATCTGTCGGGTGGGCGCGAGTCTTTACCAGCGCAATTACACCGTCGGCTCATCCGGTAATATCAGCGCCCGATTGGACGATGGCTGGCTCATTACACCGACTGACGCATGTCTCGGGCTACTGGATCCTGCGCTGATTGCCAAAGTTGATACGACCGGACATTGGGTCAGCGGTGATAAGCCATCCAAAACATTGACGTTGCATCGCGCAGTCTACGATAACAATCCGGCAGCACAATCCGTCATCCATACGCACTCCACCAATCTGGTTGCACTGACGCTGGCTGGTACATGGAGCAAGGATGCAGTATTGCCGCCGATCACACCTTATCAGGTGATGAAAGTAGGGCGGATTCCATTGATTCCCTATTGTCGCCCGGGTCACCCAAAAGTCGCTGAACAAATAAGCATAGTCGCGAACGCAGTGCGTGGCGTGCTACTAGAGCGGTTGGGGCCGGTGGTATGGCACACCAGTATTTCGCAAGCTGCGGCTGCGTTGGAGGAGCTGGAAGAAACGGCACGTTTGTGGATGATGTTGCCGCAGAAACCGACAGCGCTTGATGCGGCCGAGATCGACGATCTTTGCCAGACGTTTGGGGTGCGGTGGTAACGGTGAAAAGTAGGTATTGAAACGCAGGCGCTGAATAGTTAGTGCTTAGCAGGTGCTTAATAAGTGCTGACGAAGAGCGTTGAAAAATAAGCGCTAAATTCGGTAATACATTTTAAATAAATTTTTTAAAAAATAGACGGAGACTAGGATGTCATCAATAATTAATCCCGGAAATACGGCGAAGAAGCCATCCGGTTCCAGCAATGCAGGCGAACCCAAGAAATCCGTAATCGACGCTGACGGGTTATACAAAAAAGTATTCTGGCGTTTTGTACCATTTATCATGCTGTGTTACGTCATCGCTTATCTTGATCGGGTTAACATCGGTTTTGCCAAGCTCCAGATGTCGTCTGATCTTGGATTTAGCGAAACCGTATTCGGCCTTGGCGCGGGTATTTTCTTTTTGGGGTATTTTCTGTTCGAGTTGCCAAGCAACCTGATCATGCATAAAGTCGGTGCCAAGCTATGGATCGCCCGCATCATGATTACGTGGGGTTTACTGTCCGCATGCTTTGTTTTTGTGCAGACGCCGACGCAGTTTTATGTTCTGCGTTTTCTACTCGGTCTGGCTGAAGCCGGCTTCTATCCCGGCATCATCCTGTATCTGACGTATTGGTTTCCATCGCATCGGCGGGCCAAAGTTGTCGCGACGTTTATGGCCGCGATTCCGCTATCCGGCATCTTTGGCAATCCGTTGTCCGGCTGGATCATGCAATCCTTTCACGGTTCAAGCGGATGGCATGGCTGGCAGTGGATGTTTCTGATTGAAGCCATCCCCGCGATTCTGATTGGTGTCGCTGTTTTTTTTGTGATGGACAACAGCATTCGCAAGGCAAAATGGTTATCCGAAGATGAAAAAGACTTTCTGGAAGCCGAGATTGTTGCTGACCAGAAAGGCAAAGTCAGCCCTAAATCGACAGCCGGAGTTTTTAAGGACGTACGTATCTGGCATATGTGCCTGATCTATTTTTGTATCGTCATGGGCCAATACGGATTGACGTTCTGGTTACCAACACTGGTGAAGGCTTCCGGTGTAGAAGGCGCCCTGAATATCGGCTTGATCAGTGCAATTCCATTTCTGTGCGCAGTCGTGGCAATGATTCTGATCGGGCGACGTTCTGACCGTATGCGTGAGCGTCGCTGGCATTTGATGATTCCGGCATTGCTCGGCGCGGTCGGATTTGTTATCTCTGCGCTGGCCGCCGATAATACCGTGATTGCGATCACCTTTTTGTCGCTCGCTGCGATGGGTGTATTGACCTGTTCGCCGTTGTTCTGGTCGTTACCGACCGCGTTTTTATCAGGAACAGGCGCCGCGGCCGGTATCGCAGTAATTAACTCGGTCGGTAATCTGGCGGGCTTTGTCAGTCCATTTTTGGTCGGCTGGTTGAAGGACACTACGCACAGCAATCAAACCGGCATGTTTATGCTGGCCGGAATGTTAGTTGTCGGCACCATTTCGATTTATCTTACTTCGCCTAAAATGGTGAACAAGTAGTTTCACTGAAATAGCGAAAATTCGCTAACTAATACCCAACTAATACCCAACTAATACCCAACTAATGCTTTCAACGAAAGTCATTAAGCCTCGGCAGCACCATTGTGCTGCCGACGTCAATATTTAAGGAGTTAAGTGATGCCACGTTTTGCCGCAAATTTAACGATGATGTACACCGAACATGCTTTTGCCGAGCGCTTTCAGGCGGCTGCCAAAGATGGTTTCAAAGCGGTAGAATTCTTGTTTCCCTACGACTACACCGCGACCGATTTATCATCTCGCTTGCAGGATAGTGGTTTAACGCAAGCGCTGTTTAATGCGCCACCGGGCGATTGGGCCAGCGGTGAGCGCGGCATCGCTTCACTGCCCGGAAGAGAAGATGAATTTAAACGTAGCATAGATACGGCACTGGAATATGCCCTGGTGTTAGGCAACGATAAGCTTCACGTGATGGCCGGTTTAATTGGTCCGGATCAGGATCGAGCGCATCATCGTGCCGTGTACCTAAAAAACCTCGCCTATGCGGCGCGGCAGTTGGCGCCACACGGTATCACGCTGGTGATTGAGCCCATCAATACCCGCGACATTCCGGGATTCTTTTTAAATCGTCAGGATGACGCACAGGCGATTTGCGCTGAGGTCGGACTGGATAATCTGCGGGTGCAGTTTGATTTGTATCACTGTCAGATTGTAGAAGGCGATCTTGCTGTCAAGTTAAAGCGCGACATGGCGCGACCGCATGGCGGTATCGGTCACATACAGATTGCAGGTGTTCCAGACCGGCATGAGCCGGATGGTGGGGAAATCAATTATCCCTACTTATTTAATTTGATTGACGCGTTGGGTTATGACGGCTGGATCGGTTGTGAGTATCGACCCAAAGCGGGCACCTCCGCAGGATTAAGCTGGCTCAAGCCCTGGTTATAACGTGATCGTTGCGATCCGTGTCATCGCGTTGCAAGATAATTTTAGGTAATTCTCTCATTTCAGAAGGTATCCCATGCAAGTAGTCATTACCGGCGGAGCCGGATTTTTAGGGCAGCGTTTAGCGCGTCAGCTATTGGCGCAAGGTAGTCTGCCGGACAGCACCGGTCAACTTCAGACCATTAGCAAAATCGTGTTGGTAGACATTGTGGCGGCCACCGGTTTCGACGATGCGCGGATAGAGCAAATTACCGGCGATATCGCCGATAGCGCATTATTAGAGCGGGCAATTACGACCGAGTCTTCCGCCATTTTTCATCTGGCGGCCATCGTCAGCGGACAAGCAGAGTCGGATTTTGAACTCGGTATGCGCATCAATCTGGAAGCCTCACGTTTGCTGCTAGAGCGGTGCCGCATTTGCGGTCATCAACCGCGTGTGATATTCACGAGTTCAGTAGCAGTATTTGGTGGCGAATTGCCAGCGGTGGTGCAGGACAATACGGCGTTGAATCCGCAGTCGTCGTACGGTGCGCAAAAAGCGATCGCTGAATTGCTGCTTAACGATTACAGTCGTAAAGGGTTCGTTGATGGTCGTGTGCTGCGCTTGCCGACCATCAGCGTGCGCCCTGGCAAGCCAAACAAGGCCGCCTCTTCGTTTGCCAGCGGCATCATTCGGGAGCCGCTTAATGGTGAGTCAACCGTTTGTCCGGTCGGCCCGGAAGTGCGCCTCTGGCTACTCTCGCCGCGCAAGGTCATCGCGTGCCTGATTCACGGCTACACGTTATCTACAGAAGCGCTAGGCGCACGCCGTACTGTCAATCTGCCAGGCGTGTCGGTTACGGTTGGCGAAATGGTTGCAGCGTTAGAACGTGTCGCTGGCGCGGACGTTGCGGGTCGCGTTGAATGGAAACATGACCCTGCCATTGATCGTATTATTTCCAGTTGGCCCGGTGCCTGGGACGCAACCCGTGCAACATCGCTCGGCTTTACATGCGACGCGAGTTTTGACGATATTGTGCGCGCTTATATCGCGGATGATTTGTCTGTAGCGTAAGGTATTGGTAGTACGATCCATACTAAAATCCACTCATCATAAGGGTGGATTTTTTTTATTATATTTTTTTAGTCGCACTCGTATAGCGTGCACGGCTTAAATGCGGATGAATTTTAAAATTCAGCGCTGCAGGCAATGATGTTTTGTTTTCAAAAATGGCCTTGATCCAGCCTCGCTAAATTTCGCCAGGAATAACAATACCGGCATCGATTTCTCGAGAGAATGGGACGGTATTCATCGAGCGTTCTTTCCTTATTTTGTTCTCCATTTTTTCCATATCCCGTTCTAAACACCTGACAAAAATAATTCCGTTAGCAATTTGCAATCTAGCGGAAAAACCTTAACTTTGCCTTATTTTGCCCAAACTAAGAATCTTCCTAGAGCTTTTTCGGCGCAAGGCGTTTAGAATTCCCTCATTGTTTTCTGCCGCCGCGATGTCCACCACATCGTTCCCCCCGTAGTGTCCACGCTTAATTTTTACGTGTAATTTCCACGCTCCTTAGCGGGAGGTTTGTCCATGTCCAGCAGTCGCACACTTTGCGCGTATGCCAACACGCTCGACAAACATCTGATCGAAACATGCCCAAAGCGCAATTTCCAGAATCTGTACAACGAAACGGATTTCACGTTCTTCAGTCCAGCGGACTGTTTTTGAAATGATTAAATCACATGCACCTATATCTATGAAAAAATCTAAAAAATTTCTATTCGCAATAATCACCATGTTCTGTATCGCTCAATCAGGGTTGAGTAGTGATCAGCCAACCGCTAAGCCTTTGGAATTGCAGTACCTGACCACTTCGGTTGGCCCTTCAGGCGATATAGAAGCGCGAGCGATTAGCGCGAATGGCAAGGTTGTAGTTGGTAGTGCGGATTTTAAGGCAGGGGGATGTGGTTGTGATGCTGATGCTTTCGCATGGTCAAGCACGACCGGCATGATTGATATTAATAACGGCGCAGTCCCTTGGTCATGGGCGTCTGCCGTCAATGCTGATGGGACCGTTATTGCCGGAATATTGCAATATACGATGGAAGAACATACGCGTCCGTTTAGATGGACCGCCGAAACCGGTCTCGTTGATTTGATAAAGGCCAATCCGCAATTAGAAAATTTTTATCCTGTTGCGCTGAGTGCCAATGGCACAATTATGGCTGGTCGAGTACATCTATCAGACCAAGGCGCTCGCACACGAGGCGCGATAGTGTCGAATGGAGCTCTCATCTATTTAGCATCACAGCAAGATAAGAAGGAAAACTCCAATGTTACTGCGATGACACCGAATGGTGAAATTGTCGTCGGCAACATAGACGTAGATGGTACGGGTAATCGGGCTTTTCTATGGAAAAAAAATGAAGGAATGAAAGATATCACTACGATAAAAGGTCGTTTTTTATCAAGTTATGCAACTGGTGTAAGCGCGGATGGTTCTGTCGTTGTCGGGTCGGTATTTGTTGATGGGATTAGGCATGCTTTTCGATGGACAGAAAAGAATGGCATGAAAGACTTGGGTGCGCTTACTAAAGATGAAGACGAATCATTGGAAGCTTTATCTGTCAGTGAAAACGGCGCGGTTGTTTTTGGAATTTCTTCGAGACGTAGAGCCAAAGAATATCGCTTATTTCAATGGAGCGTGGACAAAGGTATGGTGGATTTAGGGCCGGCACCTGGCAATATTGACAAGTCAAATATCGAAGGTGCGTCATCTGACGGCAATATCTTGACTGGATCGGTTTTTCGCAGCGGCTTAAAAAATGCTTTTGTGCTTGAGTTGAGAAATACTGGCAAGCCGCAACAGTGACGATATTTATCGTCACAATCGTATCAAATCTTGTCATCAGCAGTTATGCCCGTTAGCTATGAAGAGTAAAGACTATGTGGGAGGGCGTTAGTGTCACGGAGTTACGCAGCGCACTCATTTCTTCGCATACCAACAAGCGGCGTGAGGGCAGCGGCTATTTGCGGCAACGGCATGAGTTTGAATAAGCAGCAGTGACGGAGCGCAGAACGAACCGTCTACTTGCCTATAAAGAGGGACGAGAATAATCGGGGGATGTGGTGACACTGCACTATATATAATAACAAAATATCGTTCTGTTCGCCAAATTCAACACGCTGACCGCATGCGTTTTCTAGGTCTTTTTAACCTCAACACTTTTTTGTCCAGCAACCTTCTCACCGGGTTTAATCACCACGGTGCAGGTCATTCCCGCAGCTAACGTGATGCCGTTCGGGACCGTGTCAATATGAATCCGTACCGGTACGCGTTGTGCCAGTCTGACCCAGTTGAAGCTAGGGTTTACGTTTGCCAAGCCATTACTGCTTGGGGCGTTGTCGCGGTCTGTGATGCCGCGGGCGATACTGTCAATGTGGCCAGCAAGTAGCATATCGCTGCCTAACAGGCGGATTTCGGCTTTATCGCCGACCTGCATTAGCGGTATTTTATTTTCTTCGAAATAGCCGTAGATCCAGAATGAATTGGCATCGACTACGGTCATTTTTGGCACACCGATTTGTGCAAAATCGCCGGCATGCACATTGAGGTTAGCAACCCAGCCGTCTGCTGGTGCGAGCACGCTGGTGCGATCCAGATTGAGTTTCGCCATGTCGCGGGCCGCCAATGCCGCCCTATATACTGCCTCTGCGGAGGAAGCATCTGAACTGGAATTTTCCCGGCTTTCATTGGAAATGACATCGCCGTCGAGTAATGCACGGCGTGCGGCGTCGCGCTGTTTTGTGGTGAGCGCAACCCGGCTTTGCGCGACCATTGCTTCCGCCTGCACCAATGCCAACGTGTAGTGCGCGGGGTCAATTTTCATTAAAACGTCGCCCTTATGCACATAGGCGTTGTCGCGTATAGGGACTTCCATCACCCGCCCGGCGACATCGGCAGCGACACTAATGACATCGGCGCGGACTCTGCCATCGCGCGTCCAGGGCGAATTCATGTAGTGATCCCACAGCGAGCGGGTCAACAGGAAGGCGATGGTGACGACGATCAGGGTGATCGCTATTTTTAAAACGTTCTTAATAATTGTCAATGATTTCATAAAATTCTCAAGCTACGTGCAGTAAGAGGCCGAAGCCGCCAAAAATACAAAAGAACAAGGCGATCCGGAACAGGCTGGGATGCCAGACATAGCGATACAACCGCAAGCGCGTGAGCAGCCAGTCAACCGCGAATTGCAAGATGACGCAGCCGAGAAATACGATTAGTAAGGTTGGTACGAGGGCATCAAAGATGGCGATTTCACGCGGCATTATTAATTCCTGATGATGTGTTGAAGGGCGGCGCAGGAGCAGGATCAAAAGCAGAGGCGGCGGCTGTTGGTACAGCGTGTTCTAGTAGCGAGGTGCGGATAAGATGCAGATTGGCCAGCACCGCTTGATAGTTCGGCAATGCTTGTACTTCTACCGTTGACACCACCCGGCACGCTTCAATCGCTGCCAAAACAGAGGCTAGTGCGAGGTCCAGTTTGCGCGTATCGGGAGCAGAAAAAAAGTCTGCAACGGTCTTGATGCTAAGGCGAATCGCTGTATAGGCGTAATCTGACGATTGTTGTGACTGATCGTTGGCTGCAATAATATTATTTCCGGATCGAGTTTTAGGAGCAATATCTTCACGCAAATGGATAATGGCGCGCCCGATTTCAAAGACGGAGAGTAGCCATCCCATCACTCCACGATCATCTTCATTGGGTACAGTGTGTCCCATCGCAAAGCGACCAACGAGTTCGCGCGTGCCACTTTCGAAACGGGCAAGTAAGCCCGGTATGGCGTTATTGCAGCCATCGACTACCTGATGTCGCAACGCTCGAATCAAGCGCGTCTTTTCCCAATGACTGTCGACCGGATCAATGATCATATACATGGCCGCGGCGATGGCACAGCCTATCAGACCACCGGCCATGCCATTTAAGAATCCCACATAGTCAAATTCATAAACATTGCCTACAGCAGCATAAGAAAAGAAAAAAACCAGCATTCCCATCCCCATTCCTGCATATTGGGGTTTAGTCGTCAGCCACGCAAAAACTAAGATAAAAGGTGTCAGCGAGAGGCATAGCATAAAGAAATTTTGTGCGCCTGGCTGGATGAAATAGGCGCAGATAAATCCGCACGCACCACCGATAAATGCGCCTTGCATAAAGCCGATGACCGTTTTGGTGGGAGACGGGAATGCCGCGAATAGCGCACTGACTACCGTCGCAAAAATTGCTGCATCCAACCCGGAAGGCCAGCCACTTTGCCACCAAAAGAGCATCGACACAACGAACCCGACCATCGCCCGCAATGAAGACATCGCAACCATGACAGGGTCGGTGCGATTCACATAATGTGCGGTGATGCTAATGTCATCCGGTAACCGATTGTCGCGGTTTATTACGGCGTTGTGAATCCGCGTAGAGATACGTAGCTCATCGGTAAAGCGTTGTAATAGCGCTGCAGCTGCATCGAAGTCTAGCAAGGCATCGTTAACGTAAGTCGTGTCGAGATTGAGCATTTCAGCAAAACTTAAAATCAATCCCCGTCTTAACGCGGCCAGGCGCTCGGTCAACTGTTGGCGACAATGCTGTAACTTCGCCGGAATCTCGGCTTTATCCTCTTTCATAATACTGACGATGGCGTCATATTCCATCATCACGGCATTGAAAGTGTTGATCTTGCCAGTGTTGCGCAAGCGCAGTAAGAGTTGATCAAGAGAATGAAATGTCGTCGATACTGTCATGAAGGCGGTATTTAATTGACGCAAATGGTCGCCTTTGACGTGGCCGGTAGCGCTTTCAAACGTTGAAGAAGTCCGTAGATTTTCAAGCGCAATGACTTCGCCGATAAGGCGCAACATCATGCTGTCGCGATCCAGTTGCGAACGCGCGGAGTGCGCCTGGCCCTGATCGCATTGCACAAACTGGGCGAAGTGGGCGAAGCGCTTGTTGACGGTTGTGAGCACCATGTCCGATAACCGTATTGGAAACAGCACGTCACTGACGACGCCAGCGCACAGCAGGCCAAGCGTGACTTCGCTGAGACGGGTGGTGGCAATATCGAAAGCGTTAGCCGGGTCTAATGCAGCGGGCAAACCTACGATCATCAGGGTGTAGCCAGCCAGAACAAAAGCATAGGACTGAAAGTTGCGAAAGGTTATCGCGCCTGCGGTGCAAAGGCCTATCCAGCAAGCCCCTGCAAACAGAAATAACATCGGTTGTTGGGAAAAACATGCCGCCAGAACCAGCGACGCTGCGACGCCGACGAAGGTGCCGACAAAGCGATAGAAGCCTTTTGCCATCACCAGTCCACTGCCCGGCTGGGTAACGATAATGACCGTGATCATCGCGGTGCCTGGCTTGGATAAATTGAAGAGCATCGACAAACCCATTGCCAGAAAAATCGCGAGCAGCATTTTTATCATGTGCAACAGGGCCGGTGCCTGAACGAGTATCCACTTGCCGCCGCTAATTCTCAGGCGAGAAAATAGGCGGTAGAAGTTATCTGGGCTAGCTGAATTTTGGACGAGTTCACTCATGTTTGCAGGGTCTGGTATTGCGCTTATTGCGTTTTTTGCGCGGAAGAGGGCGAAGAGGCAGAGGACGCAGACGTCGCGGTTCCGTCTACCGTCGGAAGCGGTAAATCATCGCCTAGTCCGCCGCCCAGCGCTTGCATCAGCTGCGCCCATGCGTCTAAATATGCGGCGCGAGACTGTGCCACCTGTTGTTGCTCTTGTAGCATCGCCATTTGGGTCTGGATGACATTCAAATAAGAAGTCAGACCGGCTTTAAATCCTCGCTGAGCGATACTTGCTGACTTGGTCGCCAGCGTCATCGCGCTTTCGGATTGATTGCGCTGCAACGCTATCGACTTTAACTTGACGATTTGATCGGCGACGCTTTGCAGCGATTGCAGTAACGTATTGTTGTAAGTTTCAATCGCAGCATCAAGCGTCGCGGTTTGTGCGCCGAGATTAGCGCGTAAACGGCCGCCGTCAAAAATAGGCAATGAAATAGCGGGTGCGAATCCTCGCACGTTAGAATCGGTGGTCAAAAAGTGACTTAGTCCGATTGACTCTAATCCGATAAAAGCAGAAATATTGATATTGGGATAAAAAGCTGCTTTGGCAACCGCAATATTTTTAATCATCGATTCAACGCGCCACCGTTGGGCAATGACATCCGGGCGACGCCCGATCAGATTGGCAGGGACATTATCCGGCAAACTAATGGGTAATTCTGCGTAAGGTTCGACGTAAGGTTCGTCATTTTTTGCCAGTTGGCTCTTCGCCATCGTATCTGCCAGTGTGGGACGCTGGATAGCATCGCCCGCAGATGGTCCCTGGCCCGTCAACGCCGCCAATTGATTACGTGAAAGTGCGATCGCCTCATTGATCTTTTCGATCGCTGCGCGTGTGGTCGGTAAACTGGTTTCCGCCTGATTGACTTCAAGTCCGGTGCCGATGCCCGCATGCAGCCGACGCTGGGCAATATGCACAATACTTTGACGCTGCGCCAACGACGCTTCAGCAATATCCTTTAACACATATTGGGTGGCCAGTTGCAGATAGCTGCGAACGATAATGCTTTCAAGATTCAGTTGGGCGGCGCGTGCCTCTGCCGCGCTGACGCGTACGTTGTCGAGCGCCGCCTCTAACGTATTGCGATCTTTATCCCACAGATCAAGGTCGTAACTCGCTTTGATCCGCGCATCATTGCTCCAGTCCCAGCCGCCGCCTAATGGCGCGGGGTAGAGGCCGTCGCTGGTAAATAACTCCCGCGTTATAGACGCGGCGGCACCGACTTTGGGTAGGGTCGCGGCTTGCGCCACGCCAGCCAGGGCAGTTGCCTGGCGAATGCGTGCTTGTGCGACCTTGATCGATGGGCTGTCAGTAATTGCTTGGTTGACTAAACGATCGAGTTGGGGATCGCGGTAGGCTTGCCACCAGTGTTCTGTGGGCCACAACGCATTTATTTGGGTGGCGTTCATAGCGGCGCTACCGTCCAGCTTGCGGCCGTCCATTGTGTAACCGTCACTCATGGTCGCTAGCGGCTTGATACCCGAAAAACTGGCACATCCACTTAAGAGTAGCGCCAAAGCACTAACAGCGACGAATCCAGTAGTGGATTTTCGGCGCCCTGTAGCCATCGAACGCAGATATGTTACCAACCGTGTCGGGGAAAAAAGGCAAAGACGCAAAGACGAAGGAAGCAATGTGGAATCTAGGAACCGCATGAAAAACCCGATGTGTGATAAATATTACCAATCCGAATATTGCCAAGCCGAATATTGCTTAACCAGCTGCGCAAATCCTTGATCTGACGCGTTATATTTTATTAAAAGCAAGGTGTTGATTGGGTCGATAAACACCAAAACGCCACTTGCGGTGGCGTTTTTTTAGCAGCGACAGTATTGCGTACTTGACATACGTACTATCGCATACCTGGTGCTACCGGCGATTAGTTGCCTGTGTTTACCGATGTATCCGATTTCTCAGAGACTTGTTGCTGTACTTGCGCACGTGTCAACGGATTTTTTTCTGATGGCAGAACTGGATAGCTGGCGTGGCTTTCCTGCATCAAGCCGTTGGCTTCAGCCGAAACGAGTTCTGCTGTGACATCAGCGCGGGTTTTGGTCGAGACGAAATGGTCTTCTGCAGGGTAAGGCTTTACAGCAAAGGCGCTACCGGCAGCAACTAATACAACTAAACCAGCGATCAATTGTTTGGTGTTCATATATTTCTCCATAAAGTTGGCTTCAACACAGGGCTTGGCGGGACAAGCTTCTTGCCTGTCGGGTCCCGCCTCGGCGAACGTGCTGACTACATATCTCCGGCCTGTGTCGCTTTTCTGGCTAACCGGAGTATGTCGTTTCATCGATAAGGTTTATTGTAGATAATCCTATCTCTGCAATAAACAACGAAATTCGGAATGCACTATTTCTGTATTAGAAATAATAGATAGGTGCCGTCGCAATTCTGATTGCCGAACGGACGCGGACTTATCGATTCTGAAGTATGAGACCCGGGTCACGACACCCTGATAGTGCTGGGTGCAACGAAGTGCCGCAGAGGCGCAAAGCGAAAGAGGGGAAGACGGACTGGGTCAAGGGGCTATGAGTTTGGGAGCGTAGTAGTAAAGCCCCACTGGCTCAGCTATTTACTGTATTTTTGAAGGCGTATCGACTTCCTGGTGGCGGCGAACCAGCAATTCTTTCGGAACGTGGGCATCATGCTCTGACGCGTTCGCGCCAGAACATAATGTTGAGCGAGGACTCACTTCAGCGCAGACGTTTCTATGGGCTTACCTACGAGACTCACTTACAGTTACTTGCAGTGGTAGAAGACATAATAATGCCACCTCCCAGGCAAACGTCACCGTCGTACAGTACCGCGGATTGCCCTGGAGTAACTGCCCATTGTGCAGCGTCAAAGTCCAACGTAAAGATTTCTGGCACATCGGCTACCACCATCTGATCACCGGCGAAGTTGCACGCCATATCGGCCTGACGATAGCGCGTTTTAGCTGACAGTCGCGCTTGCTTTGGCGCTTCACCTGCGACCCAGCTCACCTGTCCTGCCTGTAAAGTGGAGGAGAGCAACCACGGATGGTCATGGCCTTGCACAATGTGTAAGGTATTGCTTTCTATGTCTTTTTTGGCAACATACCATGGATCGCTATCGCCAGCCGCGTTTTTGTGGGATTGCATGCCGCCGATGCCGATGCCCTTGCGCTGACCGAGCGTATAAAAGCTGAGTCCTACATGCTCGCCAACGGTATCGCCAGCGTCCGTTTTCATTGGCCCATGTTGATACGACAGATAGCGGTTGAGAAACTCTCTGAATGGACGTTCGCCAATGAAACAAATACCGGTTGAATCCTTTTTGGTCGCGTTGGGTAATTTAATTTGTTCGGCAATTTTCCGTACTTCGGTTTTGTGTATTTCTCCCAGAGGAAATAAAGTCTTCGATAACTGCGCTTGATTCAGACGATGCAGGAAGTAACTTTGATCCTTGCTGGCATCAAGTGCTTTTAATAGCTCAAAATTACCTGCTGGCGCTTGCCGCACACGGGCGTAATGGCCGGTCGCAATCATATCAGCACCCAGCTTCATGGCATGATCAAGGAATGCTTTAAATTTGATTTCGGCATTGCAGAGAACGTCGGGATTGGGTGTGCGTCCGGCCTGATATTCGCGCAGGAATTCGGCAAACACGCGGTCCTTGTATTCGGCAGCAAAATTGACCGCTTCAATATCCACACCAATGACGTCGGCGACGCTGACAGCATCAATCCAGTCTTCGCGGGTCGAGCAATATTCCGAGTCATCATCGTCTTCCCAGTTTTTCATGTAGAGACCGATGACTTCATACCCTTGCTGCTTTAACATCCAGGCGGCGACCGATGAATCAACGCCGCCCGACATACCGATGACAACACGTTTTTTTGCATTACTCAACTTGTTACTCATCTTTGACTCCATCGATTCCATTGATTTCGCTATTACTCCGCAGTGCTGCGGGATCGGTGTGTAAGGTCGACAATGGGACCCGGTCACCGCGTAAGTAATCGTCGATACATTGCAAAACCTGGGGACTGCGGTGGCGCTCCGGGCAGGCCGCTATTTCTTCTCGCGACATCCACAGCACCCGTAAGATGCCATCATCCAGCGCCTGATCGTGGGCTTCGCCGACGCTTCCGCAAAACGCAAAACGTACATAGGTAGCGCTTTCGCCGGTGAGTGCCGAAAAATAACGCGACAGATAGGTGCCAACCAACGCAACCGGTACGAAATCGTGGGCGGCTTCTTCCAGCGTTTCGCGCACTACGGCCTGAATCAGGGATTCGTTTGCGTCAAGGTGACCGGCTGGTTGATTAATGCGGATGCCTTCACGAGTACGCTCTTCAATCAACAAAAAGCGGCCGTCACGTTCGATGATGGCCGCAACCGTGACAGAGGGTTTCCAAACTTCAGTCATAAATTCCTCAGGTAAGCCGACATTTTAACGTGGCTGTCAAATTTTCGACCGATCGTAGCCAAAGTCGTGTATCTGTCACAACAAAATGTCGCGACTGACCAAGCGGGCAAGCTAATAGAATGCCTTCTCACCATCTTCATATGGTTGCGTTACAAATATTCCGTGTAATATCCCTACCAGCATTGTCGATGCACATCCCGACACTGCATTCTTTCGGTCCGTTGAGATCCCACCCCGGTCTCGCAGACATTGGTGGCTTAAGAGGTCATCCCGAGAGTCATCGCAAGAACAACGGTCTGGAAGTTAGATATCGATGGTGATTATTGCGCTGACCGCACGCCTTCAGCGACTAAGGATTTTAACAACAATCGTTTTGCCTATAGATTAATACAATCCTATAGACGACAAGAATTTCTACAATAAGGGAGAATCTTATGAAAATCGGCATCCCCGCCGAGACGCGACCGGGTGAAACCCGGGTTGCAGCGACCCCAGAGACGGTCAAAAAGTTAGTCGCAGCAAAACATGTAGTAGTGGTGCAATCCGGTGCGGGCATTTCGTCCAGCATTCCTGATGATGCGTTTGCGGCAGCAGGTGCGCAAATCGGCACTGCCGCCGAGGCGTTCGGACAGGAAACTATTCTCAAAGTGCGTGCTCCTGCGGCAGAAGAGTACGCGCTGCTGAAAAGTGGCACCGTCGTAATCGGCATGCTGAACCCGTTTGATGCTGAGAACATCGCCTTGATGGCCAGCCATGGTCTGACGGCTTTCGCCCTCGAAGCCGCGCCGCGTACCTCGCGTGCGCAATCCATGGATGTATTATCGTCGCAAGCCAATATTGCCGGTTATAAAGCCGTGCTGATGGCGGCCAACACTTATCAACGCTTCATGCCAATGCTGATGACTGCCGCCGGGACCGTCAAGGCCGCGCGGATGTTAATTATGGGTGCCGGTGTTGCTGGTTTGCAAGCCATTGCCACGGCTAAACGGTTGGGCGCGGTGATAGAAGCCTCGGACGTGCGTCCAGCGGTAAAAGAGCAGATTGAATCGCTTGGTGCCAAGTTTCTGGATGTCCCGTTTATTACCGACGAAGAGCGTGAAGTCGCGCAGGGCGTCGGTGGTTATGCGCGGCAAATGCCGGCAGACTGGATGCGCCGTCAGGCAGAACTGGTGCATGAACGTGCCAAACTAGCTGACATCATCATCACAACGGCGTTGATTCCGGGCCGCAAAGCCCCGATTCTGATCAGCGAAGAAACCGTTAAAGCGATGAAACCCGGTTCGGTCATTCTGGATATGGCGGTGGATCAAGGCGGCAATTGTCCTTTATCCGAATCCGGAAAGACCGTCATCAAACACGGTGTGTACATCATCGGCGAAGGCAATCTGGCCGCGTTAGTGGCTGCGGACGCGTCGGCGTTGTATTCCCGCAATGTACTGGATTTCTTAAAGTTGATTGTCAATCCTGAGGGCGGACTAGTGATTAACCGTGAAGACGATATCGTGGTCGCTACCTTGTTGTGTAGCGGCGGTGAAGTTCTTCGCAAATAAATTACGCATATTTGGCGCGTCTGCGCCGGTGATAGCGGGTGTAGATCGCTAGCGAACACAGGAGATAGAAGCAATGCAACGCATCATGTTACGCGCGAAAATTCATCGCGCAACCGTTACCCAGGCTGACCTGCATTACGAAGGATCGTGCGGTATCGACGAAAATCTGCTGGAAGCGGCCGATATTCTTGAAGGCGAAAAAATCGAACTGTATAACGTCAATAATGGCATGCGCTTTTCGACTTATGCAATTCGGGCCGAGCGTGGCAGTGGCGCCATTGCACTCAATGGTGCCGCAGCACGTTGTGCCCATTTGGGCGATTTGCTGATCATTTGCACCTATGCACCGTTTGCAGATGCTGAAGCCGCCACGTACGTGCCGAAAGTCGTGTTTGTTGATGACAACAATCGCATCACAGGAATGAAAAATTCTAGCTAAATAAAGTTGACCGCATCGTCGCTCATCTGCGCGTGCGGTTTGCAAATCATAAGGGGAGAACACATGGAAGTGTCACACACCATCACCAATCTAATCATATTTGTACTGGCGATTTATGTCGGTTACCACGTGGTCTGGACGGTTACACCAGCATTGCATACGCCATTGATGGCGGTCACCAACGCGATTTCTGCGATCATTATTATCGGCGCGATGTTAGCTGCCGGACTGACTGAAGGTCTGGTCGGACAGATCGCCGGTACGCTGGCCGTAGCCTTGGCCGCGGTCAATGTATTCGGTGGCTTTCTGGTCACGCAACGAATGCTTGAAATGTTTAAGAAAAAAGAACCGAAGGTAAAAGTACTTGCCGTTGAAGCCGAAACCAAAGTTAAAGCAGGAGCGCATTAATGGGTGCTGAAATCGCTAGTTTGTTAAGCATGAATCTGGTCACGATGTTTTACCTGATTGCGTCGGTGTGTTTCATACAGGCGCTCAAAGGACTGTCGCATCCTTCTACTGCACGGCGCGGCAACGCGTTTGGCATGGGCGGGATGGCGCTGGCGATTGTCACCACGATTGCACTTATCATCAAACTCAAGGTGGAATCGCAAGGTGCCGGATTCGGTTTTTGGTTAGTCGCCGGCGGTGTCGTGGTCGGTGGCGGTATTGGTGCGTATTTAGCCAAGAGCGTTGAGATGACCAAGATGCCGGAACTGGTCGCGGCGATGCATTCGCTGATCGGTCTGGCAGCGGTCTGTATCGCGGTCGCAGCAGTGTCGGAGCCATGGGCGTTCGGGATTGCCGCGCATGGCGCAGCGTTGCCGGTTGGTAACCGGATCGAGCTATTTATCGGGACCTTTGTCGGCGCGATTACGTTCTCGGGATCGGTGATTGCTTTCGGTAAATTGTCGGGAAAATACAAGTTCCGTCTGTTCCAAGGTGCACCGGTCAGCTTTGCCGGTCAACACTTTATCAATCTGTTACTGGCCGTCGCCATGCTGGTGCTTGGCATTATCTTTGTCATGACGCAGGCATGGTTGCCGTTCATATTGATGGCATTGATCGCGTTTGTGTTGGGCGTGCTGATCATTATTCCTATCGGTGGTGCGGACATGCCAGTGGTGGTGTCTATGTTGAACAGCTACTCTGGCTGGGCTGCGGCCGGTATCGGTTTTTCGTTGAATAATTCGATGCTGATTATTGCCGGTTCACTGGTTGGTTCTTCCGGTGCCATTCTGTCGTACATCATGTGTAAGGCGATGAATCGTTCGTTCTTTAATGTGATTTTGGGGGGCTTTGGTGGGGATACTGCGACGGCTGCGGCGACTGGCTCACAAGTGCAGCGTCCCGTTAAATCGGGTTCTGCTGACGATGCTGCGTTTCTTTTGGGTAATGCAGAAACGGTCATCATCGTGCCGGGGTATGGCTTGGCGGTGGCACGTGCACAACATGCATTGAAAGAGTTGACTGAGAAGCTGACGCACAAAGGCGTGATTGTCAAATATGCGATTCATCCGGTGGCAGGGCGTATGCCGGGTCACATGAACGTATTGCTGGCGGAAGCGGAAGTGCCTTACGATCAGGTGTTTGAGATGGAAGACATCAATAACGACTTTAGTCAGGCGGACGTGGTGCTGGTGCTGGGGGCGAATGATGTGGTGAATCCTGCTGCTAAAGATCCGAAATCATCGATTGCGGGGATGCCGATTTTGGAAGTTTATAAGGCTAAAACTGTTATCGTCAACAAGCGTTCAATGGCTTCTGGTTACGCCGGGTTGGATAATGAATTGTTTTATATGGATAAAACTATGATGGTGTTTGGGGATGCCAAGAAGGTGATTGAGGCGATGGTTAAGGCGGTCGACTAAACTTTTTGCTGTCTTAATTGAACCGCGCTGGTGAATTTTATATTCACTTGCGCGGTTTTTTTTATGGGATGTAGCTATTGGGTAGCGCAACACGTTCGATTATTCGGTAATTAAAGCGGTTTGTGCTTCGTGGATGCTGGCCGCGTATGGCCCGGCAGCGAGTTATTTTTTTGCTTCGCTAGGCGCCCCCGACTAGCATCCACGGAGCACTAACCATTTTAGCTATCGATCAACCGAACCAACCAAAACGGCTCAACGTCGTCGGCGCTCCATTCACATCCTTAAATTTAATATTCACCGCATCGCCAAACAATAAGTAACCAAATGGCTTGCAATAAACCATAGTATCTCCAACTTGTTTCCGATACTAAAAGCAGGTTAGCGTCGCCCAAACATCATTTGCTCGGCCAGCATATTTTTTGCTGGCTGAATAGCATCCACTAAACCGAGTGATAACCCTAGCAGGGTTTGTGAGAGGGCGCCTTCCGGGGCGCTGGCGAATATACGGGCCATTATGTCTGTCATGCGGATTGTTATGCTGCGGTCGGATTTTCTGCTGAGGGTGAACTTTTCCAGCGCTGCAGGGGTGACTTCCTGGGCTAACAATTTAGCTAATACCGTGGCATCGCGTAGTCCCAGATTGAGACCTTGGCCTGCGACCGGGTGGAGGGTCTGGGCGGCGTTGCCGATGGCGACGGTATGGGTGGAAGTGGTAGGGTTTGCGTTTAGGCCTAGTGGAAAACTGTTCCGTTGGGAGGTACGGATAAAACGTCCTATGCGAGCGCCAAAGGCCTCCGCCAGCGCTTGTAGAAATAGTGCGTCATTCAACCCCAGCAGTTGTGCAGCGTTAGCGGTGCGCACGCACCAGACTAACGCGTAGCCGTCGTCCTGCGGGAGTAGCGCTAGCGGGCCCTGATCGGTAAAGCGCTCAAAGGCGCGATGGGGAATTGGTGCGCTGGTGTGCACGTGCGCGACGATGGCAATCTGGTTGTAATCGCGTTGCAGCTCTTTGCAGGTTTGTGCGCCGAATAAACCGCCTTCGGCTTGTACCATCACTTTGCAATGCATACGGTGGCCATCCGATAGCGTCATCGTAACGCCGCGCGTGTGATCGTCGCTTGTGCTGACCTGAAGCGGACGCAAGAGCGTGATCTCTTGCAGCGCTGGCAAGGCGGCCAGCGCTGTGACCAGATTGCCGTAACGACTGACGTAACCCAGCGCTGGTAATTGATATTCATCGCGTTCAATAAATGTTCGGCCAAAATGTCCCCGTCTTGAGACGTGAATCTGGTGGATGGCGGTGGCGGCTACTGGCCACGCGCCGATGTCTTCCAGAATCTGGCGACTGCCGTAAGAAAGCGCCAGCGCGCGAGGATCAAGACGGGCCTGATCAATTGTTTTGCCATCGATTAGCGCTATCCGGTCTGGTGCGATGCCGCGTTTGACCAGTAAGGCGGCGAACGCCATTCCCACCGGTCCGGCACCGCAAATCGCGATATCGGCATGGATGATATTGCCTGCATCTGATGTTGTTTTTGATGTGCTGTCGGTCATGGTGGCGCTATTTTCGCATCAATGCTTCGATATCGGCGACAGTACGCGGCGCGCCAGTGGTCATCAGTTCGCAGCCGTTGTCGGTGACTAAAGCGTCGTCTTCAATGCGGATGCCGATGTTCCAGTATTTTTCTGGAACGCCTTCTGCTGGCCGCACGTAAATGCCGGGTTCGATAGTGGTCACCATGCCGGGTTGCAGCCCGCGCCATGGCCTTTGCCCGCCTTCTGTTAGCGCGGCATTCAGATCCCTGTATTCGCCCACATCATGCACGTCCATGCCTAGCCAATGACCAGTTCGGTGCATATAAAACTGTCTGAAATCACCGTTGGTAATGACGTCTTCTAACGAACCGACTTTGTCCTTCTTGAGTAATCCGGTATCCAGCATGCCTTGGGCCAGCACGCGCACTGCCGCGTCGTGACCGTCCATAAAATGGTTGCCCGGACGCGTCACTGCTATGGCCGCGTTTTGCGCCGCCAATACAATCTCGTATAACTCTTTTTGTGGGCCTGAAAAGATGCCGTTGGCCGGAAAAGTACGGCTGATATCACCAGCATAGCTGTCAAATTCGCAACCGGCATCGATCAGCACCAGATCACCGTCTTGCAGAACCGCATCGCCGGCCCGATAGTGCAATACGCAGGCGTTGGCACCGGTCGCGACGATCGATCCATAGGCGGGATATTGCGATCCTTGACGACGAAATTCGTGGAGTAATTCTGCTTCCAATTCATATTCATGCAGGCCGGAGCGCGACATCCGCATGGCACGACAATGGCCTTCGGCGGAAATGATGCCCGCACGTCGCATCAACGCAATCTCGTCTGCGTCTTTAATTAAACGCATTTCATCCATCAGCACCTGAACGTTATGGATGGCAGACGGCGCAACCACGCCTGCACGGCTCATGGCGCGCACACTATCTAACCAGCCCTGCAATTTTTCATCGTATGCACGTTGCTGGCCTTGGGTATAAAAGACTGAAGGCGCGTCGGCTAGCAATTTTGGGATTTCAACTGACATCGCTTCAATGGGAAACGCGGCGTCGAAGCCAAACTTTTGTCGTGCAGCCTCCGGGCCGTAGCGGACGCCGTCCCAGATTTCACGTTCCAGATTTTTTTCACGGCAAAACAGAATTGATTGTGGCTTTTCGCCTGCAACGATGACGACAACCGATTCTGGTTCCATAAAGCCCGACATGTAATAGAAGTAGCTATCGTGACGATACGGGTAGTCGGCATCCCGGTTGCGCATCACTTCAGGAGCGGTAGGGATGATCGCTACACCGCCGCCTTTGGCTTGCATCAGACTTATTAACTGCGCGCGACGTGTGGAGTAGGGGTTCATAAGCATCCTTGCATGTTGGTGAGTGGCACCGCTGGGCGTCATTCTGGTAGCTAATCTGGAATACTCATCCTGATAAAATAAGTCGATCAGGACGATTGATTCTGAGATTCTTTAGCGAAATCTATATTAGCGAAATCTATATTCGATTGTCGCCCATTCAACGCTGGTCTGGTTGTGGTAACTAATATTCCTGACCCGTCCGAATAACGCGACATCTGTTGCATCGATTACATTGGTGCGTTTAACTGTTCCAACCGCGCAACCGTCCCGACATCGGTCCAGTCGCCACGATAGACCTCGCCGCCGAGTTGGCCGCGATCCGCGTAGTCACGCAGTATCGGGGCCAACTTACCGAATTCACCTGGTGCAATAGAATCGAAAATCATCGGACGGAATACCCCGATACCGGAGTAAGTAAAGCGCGGCTCGCCTTCGTTAGACACCGAAAAACTATGCACCGCAAAGTCGCCATCAGGGTGATGTGCCGGATTTTTGACCAGATAAATCCAGCCGACGTCTCTGGTTTCAATCGGATGCGGAACGCCCCAGAGATCATTGTCCTCCAGCGTTGTTTTGACTTGTTCAAAATTGAAAAAAGGGCAGTAGATATCGGCCGAAATGGCAATAAATGGCGCCTCACCGAGTAAGTGTCGCACCTTAGCCACGCCGCCCGCAGTCTCTAGCGCCGTGCCTTCTGCCGAGTAGGTGATTTTAGCTCCGAATTTGCTGCCGTCGCCGAGCGTATCTTCGATCAATTGGCCTAAATGGGCGTGATTAATGATGATATCGGTAATACCAGCGCGTACCAGATTGACGATGTGCCAGACGATGAGCGGGCGACCACGGACTTTTAGCAGCGGTTTAGGAGTGGTGTCGGTCAGTGGGCGCATGCGCTCACCACGACCGGCGGAAAAAATCATTGCTTTCATGGTGGCTCAGTTATTTAGTTATTGGTTATTGGTATTGGTACTATTAATTATCGTGCCCGGCAATGATGTTATCAACAAATATACCGAGAAAACATTGCAGGGCAGGTGCGACGAATCAACCTTAAAAGGTATAGCCAATCTGCTGCGGCGTGTCTTCCAGTTTATCGATCAGGCGTACCAGAGGGATCAGCTCGCGGTAGCGCAATGCCGCTTTGCGCACATAATCCATTACTTGCGGTATGTGCTGCATGTATTCTGGTTTGCCATCACGATATTTGAGACGCGCGAACAGGCCAAGAATTTTCAGGTGACGCTGCAATCCCATGTATTCAAAATCCCGATAAAACGTGTCGATATCTGGCGCAACCGGCAAGCCCACGCGTTTAGCGCGCTCCCAATAGCGAATCACCCAGTCGAGAATCTGTGCTTCATCCCATGAGCGGTAGACGTCGCGCAACAGAGACGCGAGGTCGTACGTAATCGGGCCATAAAGCGCACCCTGAAAATCCAGAACGCCGGGATTGCCTGTCGGTATCACCATCAGATTACGCGAATGATAATCGCGATGGACGTACACCTGAGGCTGGGCCATATTATTGGCCAAAATAACATTAAAAACTTCCTCCAGGCTGGCGCTCTGTTCCGTCGTCAGCGTAACATTCAGATGTTTGCCTATATACCACTCAGAAAATATTTGGAGCTCTTTTAATAAAAATGCCCGGTCATATTCTGGCAACACGTCCGGCTTGCTGTGGGTTTGCAACGTTACTAAAGCATTGATTGCGTCAAGATAGAGCGCGTTGGCGTCAGCGTTCTCTTCATTCAGTTGTTGCAGATAGGTGGTCGGACCCATATCGGACAGCAGCAAAAAGCCTTGTTCAACGTCTTGCGCGAGGATAGCAGGCGTTGACATTCCGGCATCATTGAAGATGCCCGCGATAGCGATGAACGGGCGCACGTCTTCTTGTGGTTGCGGCGCATCCATGACGATTAAAGTGTCTGGTGCGGTGGCGCCGGAGGCAGTGACCCCTGAGCTAGCCCGGTCAACCCTAAAATAACGTCTGAAGCTGGCATCGGCTGAGGCGGGTCGCATTGACGCTGCGATAGTTGGGTAGTCTGCTAAAGTTGAAAGCCACGCAAGTATTTTGATCAGACGCAGATCGGTCGCCTCAGGGGGTAAAGAAGGTGCGCACTCTGCGGCTAACAGAGGTGGAGTCGGAGTTGATGTCCGGTTTGATGTCATTTAGCGGTCCAGGAATACGGTTGTAGGTAGTGAGTTCCCCTATAATAAGGTATTAATTTTAAAAAATCGCCTACGATGGTGTTTGCTCAATGCATTTTTTGACACGGTTTTCCTCAGTGCTCCTTTCCCAAGCCTCGCCGCAACCACTGCTGTCGACCCAATTACGCTCGCCAATACGCGGACGTTTGGTCGTGCCCTCCCGTCAAATCGGGTCGTTACCGCTGCCTCGCATGCGACGGCTTACGTGGCTAATTGCGTCGGTACTGGCTTCTTCGGTGCCGATATTGACGTCATCTGTTGCCATGGCGCAAGCAGTTGCGGTCAGGCCTCCGCATGTCGATGAGAGCAATTTACCAATCACTGTTGAAGCTGACCAGATGACAGGTCGCCCGGATCGGGTGCTCAACCTTGACAGTAACGCTGAGTTGAAGCGTGGCCAGACCGAGGTTAAAGCCGATAAGGCAACTTACCGGATTGTTGAAAATGAGGTCGAGGCGCACGGTTGCGTGCGGATGAATCGTTACGGTGACGAGTACACCGGCGATGATCTCAAGCTCAATATGGACTCTGGACAAGGATTTTTGACCAAGCCGACTTATAAGTTTGGTATCAACGGCGGGCATGGGGGTGCCGAACGTTATGATTTTGTGGATGAAGATCATGCCAAGGCGATTACCGGAACGTACACTACTTGTCCCGGTATCAATCCGGACTGGTATATCAAATCAAGCACCATGGATATCGATACCGGTCGCTCGGAGGGCTTGGCGCATGGCGGTGTATTGTATTTCAAGGATATCCCGATTCTGGCTTCCCCTATTCTGTCCTTTCCGCTTTCCAGCGATCGCCAGTCCGGGTTTTTGCCACCGACCATCGGTGCCACCAGTACCGGCGGCTTTGAAGTCAGTCAGCCGTATTATTTTAATATCGCACCCAATCGCGACATGACTTTCAGTCCTAATGTGATTACCAAGCGCGGTGTGCAACTGGGGGTTGAAGGGCGCTATCTAAGCGATACTTATAGCGGTATTACCCGTTTTGAGTACCTGCCAAACGATATGTTAACAAAAAGTAATCGTTATGCCATTGAGTCAACACACGCACAAAAATTGGGTGGTGGTTTTGGCATGTCGTGGAATGTAAACTACGCATCCGATAATAAATATCCAGATGATTTTTCCCGATCTATTACACAGAGTGCGCAACGACTACTGAATCGCGAGCTTGATCTGACCTATGGCGGTACTTTAGGCAGCGTGACAGCGATCGCGTCGCGGTATCAGGTGTTGCAAGATTTCGATTCCAAAGGCAACCCGTTGATATCTCGGCCGTATGATCGGTTGCCGCAGGTCACGTACGGCGTGGGGCGACAGGACGTTGGCGGGTTTGACTGGACCGTGGCTGCCCAATATACCCGCTTTAAAAATAGCCAGTACGATATCGCGCCGAGCAGGCAACTGCCGGGTGAAGGCGATCGTATTTACATTAATCCGCAGATTTCGTATCCGATCATCGGGGCTAGTTATTTTTTAACACCTAAGATTCAGCTCGATGCAACGTCGTACAGCCTTACCAACGTGGTGCCGGGATCGCCGACCAGTTTCAGTCGTGTTTTGCCAACGTTCTCAATCGACGGGGGGCTGACCTTTGAGCGAGATGCAAAATTATTTGGTAACGCGGTAACCCAAACCTTAGAGCCACGCCTGTTTTATGTACGGACGCCATATAAAGATCAGAATAACTATCCACTGTTCGATACTGGTGTGGCCGACTTCAATTTCGCCCAGATTTTTACTGAAAATAAGTTTTCCGGTCATGATCGCATTAGCGATGCGAACCAGTTGACGACGGCCATTACCTCGCGTTTTATCGAAGAAAGCGGGATTGAACGTTTGCGGCTCGCGATTGGTCAACGCTTTTACTTTACGCCGCCATTGGTATCGCTGGATAACAGTATCGTCAACAGTCGTTCCGATTTATTGTTCGGCGCAAGTGGTCAATTGACGCGCACGCTTGGACTGGACAGCAATCTGCAATACAGTCAAAGTAACAATACGATTCAGCGCGCCAATTACAGTATTCGCTGGCAGCCTGGTCCTAAAGAAGTTGTCAACCTGGCGTATCGGCTGGATCGCACGCCAGCGGACGTCGCACTGAATAATAACGAAATATTGAAACAAGTCGACTTATCGGCGCAATGGCCACTCGCCAAACGTTGGTATGGCGTTGGGCGCATCAATTACTCGCTCCAGGATCGAAGAATTGCTGAAGGTTTGCTCGGTGTAGAGTATAAAGCTGATTGTTGGGTTTTTCGCGTAGTGGCGCAACGGACCCCGACCTCGACTGCTAAAACCAGTTCCGCGTTATTTTTCCAGCTTGAATTGAATGGTTTGACGAAACTAGGCTCCAACCCGATGCAAGCATTAAAAGGCAGCATCCCCGGTTATCAAAATGTAAATCAACCTGACAAGATCATCAGTAACTGAATCCGTCATACTTATATATGAATGCTCTCATCACTATGCGTAAAACCATCAAGCCCCGCTCGTCCAACCAGACTCACATTGCGATGATTATTGCATCGCTGCTCATCAGTACCTCCAGTGCATGGGCGCAAAAGCCAGTCAGCCCGTTGAGTCCACCCCTGATGGACTCGCCGACCACAGTGGCTGCCCCGGCTGCCCGAAAGCCAAGAGCGGCCGGCACCCCCGAGACAATAGATTCGATTGCGGCGGTAGTTAACAATGAAGTCATTACCCGTCAGGAGCTGGCACTGCGCCTGAAGGACGTGATTGCGCGGATGCAAGGGCAGGGCGTTGAAGTGCCGCCCCCGGCTGAATTGCAAAAGCAGTTGCTTGAGCGTTTAATCCTTGAGCGGGCGCAAGTGCAGGCCGCTAAAGAGGCGGGTTTGTCGGTCGACGACAAAATGCTGGACACTTCAATTGGCCGCATTGCAGAACAAAATAAATTGTCGATGAGCGACTTCCGCAAGCAACTGGATCACGACAAGATTTCTTATACTGCTTTTCGGGAAGATATCCGTCGCGAAATCTTGTTGCAACGCCTGCGTGAGCGTGAGGTCGATAACAAAATTACCATCACCGAATCAGAAGTCGATAATTATCTGACCGCCGAAGCCAATAACAAGCAATCGCAACAGGCGCAGCAAGAATTTAATTTGTCACAGATTTTAGTGCGCGTGCCAGAAAATGCTACGCCAGCGCAAGTCAGTGAGCGTCGTAAACGTGCAGAAGAAGTGTTGCAGCAATTGCGCTCTGGTGGCAATTTCGGCAAGGTCGCGGCAACCTATTCTGATGCTCCCGATGCTTTGTCGGGGGGCGAGCTAGGATGGCGCGCACAGGATCGCTTGCCGAAAATGTTTCTCGATGCAATTGCAACCCTGACGCCGGGTCAGGTCACTACTATCCTACAAAGTGCGAATGGTTTTCACATCGTTCGGCTTAACGATAAACGTGCTGCTGCCAATACACCAAAACCTGACGCCGCACCGGTAGAGCAAACACACGCCCGTCATATCCTGATAAAAGTCACCCCAACGGTATCAGCGGCAGATGCTAAACGCCGTTTGCTGGAACTAAAAGATCGTCTGGACAATAAAGCGGCCACGTTTGAAGATTTGGCTAAATTATATTCGAATGATTTGTCCGCCTCTAAAGGTGGTGATCTGGGTTGGATCTATCCCGGTGATACCGTCCCGGAATTTCAACGTGCGATGGATACACTGAAACCCGGTCAAATCAGCGAACCGATTCAAACCCCTTTCGGTTATCACCTTATTCAGGTGCTGGAGCGCAAAACCGATACCGTCTCGTCTGATCGTAAACGCCTTGCAGCGCGTGCTGCCATTCGTGAGCGTAAGCAGGAAGAAGCGACCAACGACTGGTTGAGAGAGCTGCGCGACCGCGCCTACGTGGAATATCGCACCGACGATAATTGATGGCTTAACCCCGCGTGTTATTTTGCACGCGGGGAGTCTCTAAGATGCGGTGAAATGCGGCGATTTGCTCCAAAGTGCTGTTACGACTACTAATTGACATGGCAATGACTGCTGAAAAATCCCTCAACACAGGAACTCGTGCCGTGAGTACTGCCGCCTCGCGCCCCATCCTAGCGATAACCTGTGGTGAACCGGCCGGTATCGGTCCGGAAATATCAATCAGAGCGGCGTGGGAGTTACGCGCCACTATCAATAGTGTTCTGATTGGTGACGCTGCATTTTTGGCAATGATTGCAGAGGAGATCGACCCTGCTATAAAACTGGTTGCACTCTCTGAGCAAGCATTCAAATTTAGCGGGTTGCCTGACTTTGGGCCGGAGCGCGTAGCGGTGATTGATTGTCCCTTTAGCGTCCACGTGCGGCCGGGCGTACTCGATCCGCGCAATGGCAGGGCGATTTTAAAGACACTGGATATTGCGATCAGTGGGGCCATGGAAAAAGCCTTCGACGCTATCGTCACCGCGCCGTTGCAAAAAAGCACGATTAATGACGCTGGTGTACATTTCACTGGCCATACAGAATATCTGGCAGAAAAAACCGACACCGAACACGTAGTAATGATGCTGGCGACGGACCGCACCACGCCGCCGTTACGGGTTGCGCTGGCGACGACACATCTCGCCTTGAAGGATGTGGCGGCGGCTATTACTGCCGATAGTCTGAGCCGTACATTGGATATTTTGCAGCATGATTTGCGCGCCAGATTTGGCATAGCGCAGCCGCGTATATTGGTCACCGGCCTCAATCCGCATGCCGGTGAAGGCGGTTATCTGGGTCGCGAAGAGATAGACATCATTATCCCGGTATTGGCGGCAGCAAAGGCTAAAGGCATGTTAGTCAGCGGTCCTTATCCTGCCGATACCTTGTTCCAGCAAAAATATCTGGATCAGGCCGATTGCGTACTGGCGATGTATCACGATCAGGGTTTGCCAGTGCTCAAATACGCCAGCTTCGGACATGGCATCAATATTACACTCGGCTTGCCTGTCATTCGTACTTCGGTCGATCACGGAACGGCGCTCGATTTAGCAGCGGCTGGCTTGGGAAGAGCCGATCATGGCAGTATGCTGGCAGCGCTTAACGCGGCGGCACAGCTGGTGCGCGCGACCGCCGCTGTCGCTGAATAACTCCGCTTTACTTTGCGTTGAACGGCGCATAGTAGCTAGCGTAAAAGTATGGCAAGGGGACGGCAATCCTTAAACCACTCGAATCGGCAGCGTATCAAATTTAGAATTAAGCAAAACCTTCCCTAAATGGCTTTAAGTTGCCGACGCATAACGCAGGCAAGTCTATGGTCTCGCATGGGGAAAGTAACGCCCCGCCGAGGCAATTTTGCGTAAGTCCTATTTTTATCATCAACCTTTGGCATCACCTATTACACAGCTCATCGCATCCATAAATGAAACATATTGCACGTAAGCGCTTCGGCCAGAATTTCCTCACTGATAAGCAGGTATTAACCGACATTATCAGCGCCATAGCACCACAGCCGGACGACAACATGGTCGAAATTGGCCCCGGCCTGGCGGCGATGACCACGTTGCTACTCAAGTCGTTAAAGCAATTACACGTAGTCGAGCTGGACCGCGATCTGGTGACGCGGCTGGAAAAAACTTTCGATCCTGCGCGCTTGCATGTGCATTCCGCCGATGCATTGAAATTTGATTTCAGCAGTATTCCTTTAATTGGCGAAGGAAAGCTGCGGGTCGTCGGCAATCTGCCGTACAACATTTCAAGCCCTTTATTATTTCAGCTGACCGAGATCGCGCCGTTGGTGCAGGATCAATATTTTATGCTGCAAAAGGAAGTCGTCCAGCGTATGGTCGCCGAGCCCGGTAGCAAAACTTTCGGACGACTTTCGGTCATGCTGCAATGGCGCTACAAGATGGAATTATTATTTATCGTGCCACCGACCGCATTTGATCCGCCACCGCGGGTTGAGTCTGCCATTGTAAAAATGGTGCCGATTGCGGAGCCGTTGGTGTGCGACCAGCAGAAACTGGAAGATGTCGTTTTGAAAGCCTTCACCCAACGCCGCAAAGTGATTCGCAATAGCCTGGCGGGTATGTTTACCGAAAATGATTTGATCGACGCCGGTGTTGATCCGCAGGCACGTCCCGAAACCATATCGATGGAATTATTCGTCGGCCTGGCGAATCGACTCAAATAAATTTCTAGCGCGCGCCTTAAACTTAAAGCTACTTAAAGCTTTTCGTTAGGCCAATGCCCCGGCTTACGTTCAATTAATTCAATTTTATAGCCGTCAGGATCTTGTACGAAGGCGATATTAGTAGTGCCGCCTTTGACAGGACCGGCTTCGCGGGTGACATTGCCGCCCTGAAGTTTGACGTCGGCACACGCCTTATGCACGTCTTCAACCGCAAGCGCGATGTGGCCGTAAGCCGTGCCCTGTTCGTAACTATCGACGCCGTAGTTATAGGTCAGTTCCAATTCGGCGTGTCCCGGATTGGTGCCGTAACCGACGAAGGCCAGCGTGTATTTGTATTCCGGATTGTCATTCGTGCGCAGTAGTTTCATGCCAAGCACTTTGGTATAAAAATCGATGGAGCGTTGCAGATTGCCGACGCGCAGCATGGTATGGAGGATTAGCATATTTTTTTCTCGTGATGGAAATGGGAAGGGATCGATAACTGGGACAAGTATCTGCGCTTAAAATCTATCTTCTTAAATTTGACTGATTTTCCCCAGCATTTGAACATTTGTATTTCAAGTATGACGATTCTAACTTCTTCGGTGATATGTTGCAGCGTTGTTGCGCACTGCGGTGGGGGTCTCCCATTTTTATCGATAGCATTATGGTCAAAAACTCACAAAGATTCTTTGACATGCGGAATTTTCTCAGCATCATAGATATCGTAGATAAGTCGCAATAACTGTCCCAGTTCCTCTGACTGATCTGCCATTCGAACGCTAAAAATGATCGGGGAGGTCGTGTTCTTTTCCTCCAGTTCCATATAACTGACATCCTCCCGTTTCATGCCTTGCAAGCTGGCGGGAACAATCGCGACCCCTTGTTCCGCCGCCACCAGGCCGATTGCAATCTGAAGCTCTCTGACCTCGATAATTTTTTCGAGTTTGATTGCACGGTCGCTAAAAGCGGAAAGCACCTGATCCGCAAAACTGGGACGGGGGGCCTTCGGAAAGATAATCAGCGTTTCGGGAATTAAGTCCTTCAAATTAAGATGTGTTCCCAATCCGGTAAGGCGGTGACCTGTCGGTAACGCCACGATCAATCGTTCTTCGCGCAATACGATGCGTCGTACATCCGCATCCTCATATCTGATCCGCCCGAATCCAACGTCAATACTGCCATCCTTCAACGCTTTGATCTGTTGCATGGTAGTCATTTCATGCAGGCTGATCTCGACCGCGTTGTACTCTGATCGAAACCGCCGGATAATTTTTGGTAACAGTCCGTACAGGGTGGAGGCGACAAATCCGATCGAAAGCGTCCTTTCAATTTTCCCCACACGCTGTGTCATTGATTTTAGATCCGCTGCCTTACCTAGTAATTGCTGCGCATGCGCGTAAAAAAAGCGTCCGGCTTCCGTCAGTTGGAGGGGACGTGAGCCGCGTTCAAATAAAGAGACTTCTAATTCCTCTTCCAGTTGCTGTATCTGGCGACTTAACGGCGGCTGGGCGATAAATAGCCGTTTAGAGGCGCGCGTGAAGTTTTTCTCCTCGGCAACGGCCACAAAGTAGCGTAAATGGCGCAATTCCATGTTTATACCTAAAAAGTATTGAAACGATAGCAAATCGGTGTTGGACGGGTCTGATGGCATGCTCTAACCTGCAGATATTCGTTTAATTATACAAATAAAATATGATCAAAACTATAGAAACTATCCTTGTCGATGTACCCACCATACGTCCTCATAAATTATCGGTAGCGATCATGAACGCGCAAACGCTGGTGCTGGTACGTGTGGTTTGTGGAGACGGTATCGAAGGCTGGGGCGAGGCAACCACCATCGGCGGATTGAGTTACGGCGAAGAAAGTCCTGAGAGCATCAAGACCAATATCGATACCCATATTGCACCCTTGTTGCTCGGCATGGACGCCAGCCAGGTTGGCAAGGCGATGGCAAAGATACGCAAAATTATTCAAGGTAACCGATTTGCCAAATGCGCGATTGAAACTGCCTTGCTGGACGCGCAGGCGCGCCGCTTAAAAATTCCTTTGAGCGAATTATTGGGCGGACGGGTACGCGATGCCTTACCCGTCGCCTGGACGCTTGCCAGTGGCGATACCAGCAAGGATATTGCGGAGGCGGAAAAAATGCTTGCGCTACGGCGTCATCGTATTTTTAAATTAAAAATCGGTTTGCGTTCGGTAGCCGACGATGTCGCCCACGTGCTGACAATTAAAAAAGCCCTAGGTGATGACGTCAGCGTGCGGGTGGATGTGAATCAGGCCTGGAGCGAACTAGATGCCGTCAATGGTATCGCAGCGCTTGAAGCGGGCGGGATTGATTTAATTGAACAGCCAATCCGCGCAGACAATAAAGCAGGGTTGGCACGTTTGGCGAGCCGCTTTTCTGTCGCGCTGATGGCGGACGAATCATTGCATGGCCCTTTGGATGCGTTCGATCTCGCAACTATCGCCGGGGCAGACGTTTTCGCTGTAAAGATTACCCAATCTGGCGGATTGATCCCCGCCATTCAGGTCGCCACTGTCGCGCAGCTTGCCGGGATTGGTTTGTATGGAGGAACGATGCTGGAAGGTGGCGTCGGGACTGCGGCATCTGCCCATGTGTTTTCCACCTTCAGTGATCTGTCTTACGGCACGGAACTCTTCGGGCCGTTGTTGTTGACAGAGGAAGTGTTGGTCGAACCACTGGTCTATAAGGACTTCATGTTGCAAGTCCCAAATAAGCCGGGTCTTGGCGTAGAAATTGACCGAGAGAAATTAAACTTTCTCCGCCGAAAGTAATAGCGCCGCTTACATCATTATAAAAATAGGAGAAGACCATGTTGTTTCACGTGCGAATGGACGTCAATTTACCGCAGACTATGCCGGAAAATCAGGCGACCGCATTAAAGAAAACAGAAAAAGACATTGCGCAGGGTTTACAAGAAAGTGGCAAATGGCGGCATCTATGGAGGATCGCTGGCCAGTACGCCAACATCAGCGTTTTCGATGTTAGTAGCGTTGATGAACTACACACCCTGATTTCGACTTTGCCATTATTTCCTTACATGCAAATTCAGATCATGCCTTTGTGCCGTCATCCATCATCAATCAGGAGTAATGACGCATAAAGGCTGCGCTCGCTTGCCATGTAAACGGTAGCGCTGCAACAGAATTTTAATATCCCTATAAGTAAATATATCTAAGGAGACAACAATGACACATACTGAAATCGACACTTTAGTGAAAAGCTGGATCATCGATTCCGCTATCCGGGAAGCAAATCCCCGTGTGCAACAGATCGTACTGCGTGTAGTCGGCGATTTGTGCAAAACAATTGAAGACCTGGATATACAGGCAAGTGAATTCTGGAAGGGCCTGGAGTATTTGTCAGCGGCGGGCGCCAATAATGAACTTGGTTTGATTGCACCAGGTTTGGGGCTGGAACGATTTTTTGATATTCGTGCTGATGAGGCGGAAGTCAAGGCAGGACTGACCGGAGGCACACCGCGTACTATTGAGGGTCCTTTATACGTCGCAGGTGCGCCGCAAAGCAAAGGATTTGCGCGTTTGGACGAAGACGCGGTAAGCGACGAAGCAGAAGTCCTGTTCATGCAGGGAACGGTCTTTGATGCGCATGGCAAAGCAATGCCAGGTGCTAAGGTTGAAGTCTGGCACGCCAACTTGATGGGCAATTATTCCTTCTTTGACCAGACGCAGTCCCCATTCAACCTGCGTCGCACCATCATCGCAGATAAAAACGGCCGTTACCAGTTCCGCAGCATCATACCGGTCGGATACGGTTGTCCACCGAATGGTTCCACCCAGCAATTATTGGATCTGTTAGGTCGTCACGGTCGTCGTCCTGCGCACATTCATTTCTTCGTCACCGGCGCAGGTCATCGTAAGCTGACGACGCAAATTAATATCGATGGCGACGAATACCTGTGGGATGACTTTGCATTTGCCAGTCGCGAAGGTCTGGTGCCCGCCATCCACAAAATCACGGACAAGGAAGAACTTGCGGCTAAAGAGTTGACCCGTCCTTTCTCGTCGATTGATTTTGATTTTAATCTGTACTCAGAAACGCCTGCTGCGCCTTCGACTGAAGTTGCGCGTATCCGCGCTGCTGCATAATAAAAAATGGGCAGTGCATATTCACTGTCCTTTTCTTAAACATAGAACTTACACAAATCGCCCCAGATGCGTTGTGCCTTCTTAACCGCCAACCTGGCGCGGTCGTCACATTCTGTCTTAATCCGCACGCCTTGTAGGGACAGTTTTGTGTAAGTTCTGGAACAGAAGGAATTCATCATGATCCCCATTTATCCTGACAACACGCCAAAGCTCAAAAACCTCGACGAATATCTGATCGAAGATGAAGCCAAAGGTGACTATCGCTTGCATCGCAGCGCCTTCACCGATGACGCTTTATTTGAATTGGAAATGAAGCATATTTTTGAAGGCAACTGGATTTACCTGGCCCATGAAAGTCAGGTTCAAAATAATAATGACTACTACACCACGCATATAGGTCGTCAACCAATATTCATTGCGCGTAATCGTCAGGGTGAATTGAATGCATTCATTAATGCCTGCAGCCATCGGGGAGCGCAGTTGTGCCGCCATAAACGGGGTAACAAGGCGACGTATACCTGCCCGTTTCATGGCTGGACTTTTAATAACAGCGGCAAGTTACTCAAGGTCAAAGATCCTGATGAAGCCGGTTATCCAGAGTGCTTCAATAAAGAAGGCTCGCATGATTTGAAAAAAGTTGCGCGCTTTGAGAACTATAAAGGGTTTCTGTTTGGCAGCGTGAATGAAAACGTGGCACCGCTCACTGAATTTCTGGGTGAAGCAGCCAAGATTATCGACATGATTGTCAATCAGTCTGCGGAAGGGCTGGAAGTATTGCGTGGCGCATCCACCTACACGTTTGATGGCAACTGGAAGCTGCAAGCGGAAAATGGCGCGGATGGCTATCACGTCTCCGCCGTGCACTGGAACTATGCGGCTACGACCAATCGCCGCAAGGACGCAGATGCGACACGTGAGGATAATGTCAGAGCGATGGATGCCGGTAAGTGGGGCAAACAGGGCGGTGGATTTTATGCTTTCGAACATGGGCATCTTGTGTTGTGGTCCAAATGGGCGAATCCACAAGACCGTCCAAACCATCCGCGCCGGGATGAGTTTGCTAGGAGTTTTGGCCCCGCAACCGCTGACTGGATGATCGAACGCTCGCGCAATTTGTGCCTGTATCCCAACGTTTATCTGATGGATCAGTTCGGTTCCCAAATCCGTGTGTTGCGTCCAATTTCCGTCAACAAAACGGAAGTAACGATTTATTGCATCGCACCCAAAGGGGAGTCCGATGAAGCGCGTGCGCATCGCATCCGCCAATACGAAGATTTCTTTAATGTCAGCGGCATGGCAACGCCCGACGATCTGGAAGAATTCCGCGCTTGTCAGCAAGGCTACGCCGGTATTGCAGCCCCATGGAACGATATGTGCCGCGGCTCGCAACACTGGATTGAGGGCGCTGATGAGGCCGCCAAAGAACTCGGTCTGAAGCCTTTGATGAGTGGTGTCAAAACCGAAGATGAAGGCCTGTACACGATCCAGCATCGCTATTGGCTGAACGTGATGAAAAAAGCCTTGCTGGAAGAAGGAGCCAAAGCATGAAGAACATTAGCCTGACCGACATAAGCAGCTTTTTATACTATGAAAGCCGGTTGCTGGACGATGAACAATGGGACGAGTGGCTGGACTGCTATCACCTTGATGCGCAATTCTGGATGCCGTCATGGGACGACGACGATAAGCTGGTCATCGATCCGCAACGCGAGATTTCGTTGATTTTTTATCCGAATCGCCAAGGCCTGGAAGATCGGGTATTTCGCATCAAGACAGAGCGCTCCAGCGCAACCATGCCGGACACCCGTACCTGTCATAACATCGCGAACGTGGAGTTGGAATTGCAGGAAGGCGATATTTGTACAGTCCGATTCAATTGGCAAACATTGAGTTACCGCTATAAAACCAATTACAGCTATTTTGGCATGTCGCGGTATGTGATTGATTTTTCCGCTGAGAGTCCAAAAATTTTGAACAAATACGTGGTGCTGAAAAACGATTACATCAATCAGGTCATCGACATTTACCACATTTAAAAACGATATTCAGGAGACAAGGCGATGAGCTACAACATTGCACTGCAATTTGAAGACGGCATTACCCGCTTCATCGGATGTAACGAAAACGAAAAGCTGTCAGATGCGGCCTATCGTCAAAAAATTAATATCCCGCTGGATTGCCGCGACGGCGCGTGCGGTACCTGCCGTGGCTTTTGTGAGTCGGGCAATTATGATTTGCCTGAGTCGAGTTATATCGAAGACGCGTTAGACGCGAAGGATGCCGCAGCAGGCTTTATCCTGGCATGCCAAATGCGCCCTAAATCCGATTGCGTGATTCAAATTCCAGCAACTTCCAGCGCATGCAAAACGGCGATTTCGCGTTACTCCGGCAGCATTGGTTCGGTCCAGCATTTTTCCGATTCCACGATCAATTTTTCGATCAATCTGGATAACCATTCCGGCCTCGAGTTTCTACCCGGGCAATACGTGAATCTGGAGATTCCAGGTACCACCTTGACGCGCTCGTATTCTTTTAGTTCTCCGCCGGGTGCTCCACAAGCCGACTTTGTGGTGCGTAATGTACCGAATGGGAGAATGAGTAAGTTTTTGGCAGAAGAAGCACAGCCCGGTCAGAAAATGACCTTCTCCGGTCCTTACGGTAGCTTCTATTTACGCAGCGTGACGCGGCCGGTTTTGTTTCTTGCAGGCGGCACCGGTATTGCACCGTTTTTGTCGATGCTGGATGTGTTGGCTGCCGACGGTTTTCCACACCCGGTCCGCATGTTGTTTGGCGTCACTAACGACACCGATCTGGTGGCGCTGGAGCAATTAAACCGGATCGCGTCGCAGCATCCGCAATTTAAATATCAGACTTGCGTAGCCGCAACCGAAAGTCAGCACGCGCGCAAAGGTTATGTGACCGAGCATGTTGCAGCCGAATGGCTCAATGATGGCGACGTCGATATCTATCTGTGCGGGCCTACCGCCATGGTCGATGCGGTCAAAAATTGGTTGGACAAGATCGGTGTAAAACCAGCGAATTTTCATTACGAAAAATTCTCAGAAAGTAGTGGCAGTTGATCATGGAACATTCTCAACGGTTCCAAAATAAAGTCGTTATTGTGACCGGTGCCGCACAAGGTATCGGACGCGGTGTCGCGTTAGCGATTGCGCGTGAAGGCGGCCAAATAGTGCTGGCAGATCGCTCTGATCTGATCAATGACGTTGTAGCTGAAATCAGTCAATTAGAAGCCAAAGCAATTGTCGCAAATGTCGACCTAGAAACTTATGCAGGCGCGCGACAAATGGTCGAGGCCAGTCTTGCAATCTTTGGACGCGTCGATATTCTCATCAATAACGTCGGTGGCACAATCTGGGCGAAGCCCTATCAGGAATACGAAGAAGCGCAAATCGAAGCGGAAATTCGTCGCTCATTATTTCCTACGCTATGGTCCTGTCGTGCCGTCTTACCAGCCATGATCGCGCAGCAGCACGGTGTCATCGTCAACGTATCCTCCATCGCGACACGCGGCATTAATCGCGCCCCTTATGCCGCCGCAAAAGGTGGCGTCAATGCGGTGACTGCCAGTCTCGCATTTGAACATGCGGAGGACGGTATTCGGGTCAATGCGGTAGCAACCGGCGGCACAGAAGCGCCGCCTAGAAAAATCCCTCGCAATGCGAATAAGCTGAGTAAGGATGAGGAAGTCTGGTATCAGGGCATTGTCGATCAGACGCTCTCGACCAGTCTGATGCATCGCTACGGGACGATAGCAGAACAAGTGAGCGCCATCTTGTTTCTGGCATCGGATGAATCTTCTTACATCACCGGCACGGTGCTCCCGGTGGGCGGCGGCGATCAGGGGTAAGTATCTGTTGATGCTCTTCTCAAAAATATCAGACGACGTTTCCCCGCATTAGCGTAAGCTATCGGGGCAGCGTTCTTCTGATTTTTAGCGCTTTACAATCGATAGATCCAAGGAGCATTATGCCTCTCGCACGCATCAATCAAACCGACATCTTTTTTCTCGCCGAAGGCAATCCCTGCAACCCTGCTATCGTATTCTCCAATTCGCTGGGAACCGATCACGCGATGTGGCAAGCGCAGGCCGAGGCGCTGGTCAGTGATTTTTATGTTATTCGCTACGATACGCGTGGGCATGGTCAATCAGCCAGCCCAAAAGGTCCGTATCAGTTGCAACAATTAGGTCAGGATGTGATAGCACTGCTAGATTTTCTTGGCATAGATAAAGCACATTTTTGCGGTTTATCGATGGGTGGAGTGACCGGGCAATGGCTCGGTATTCATGCACCGCAGCGTGTAGAAAAATTAGTCGTCTCAAATACTGCCGCCAAAGTAGGAACGACGGATGGATGGCTGAGCCGGGCGCACGCAGTCAGAGCTGAAGGCCTGAATGCGATTGCCGATAGCGCGGCTTCACGCTGGTTCAGTCCTGCTTTTGTAGAGAATCAATCACCGGTTATTGGTAAATTAATCGCTCATCTGCGCGCTGAAAATCCAGAGGGTTATGCGAGTTGCTGTGAAGCGTTGGCAAGCGCTGATCTACGCGATCAAATTCACGCTATTCCTAACGCAACCCTGATTATCGCAGGTCAATACGACCCCGTGACAACCGAGTCGGATGCGGTGCTGATGCAACAAAAAATCAAAGACTCTACAATAGTGGTGTTACCGGCTTCACATATCTCCAATGTCGAAGCGGAGCATTTATTTACCGAGGCTTTAGCTAATTTTTTGAAAGTCTGACCTCGTACATTTTGCTTGCAGCCGTCAGATTGTCGTGCTGTGACAGGAAATAATATGCCTCAAGTAATGCTTACTTCCGCGGCGGTTACGCAAGCGCGGCAGCTCTTTTTTGAAGAAGGTACGCTACCTAACGGTCTGGTGCACGATGCCGTGTGGCGCTCGTGGCAACGTTGCCTGGGAGACGGGCGCAAAGCTGGCGAGGTGATGGCGTTCAATCCGATCAGGCGTAATTCCGTTGCAGGATTGTTAGAGCGTAACAGGCAATTAATTATTGCATCTGAACCCGCCATCTTGCTACTAGCAAAGGCGATGACCTGCACCGGTTATGGCATTCTTTTGACTGATCGTGATGGCGTCTGTCTGGCGGTGAGTGGCCCGATTGAACACTGCGGGAACATGTTGCGTCAGGCGTTGTGCCCCGGCGTGGATCTTTCTGAGCGCGCGATAGGTACCAATGCGATGGCGACCGCGATGGCGGAAGGTCTGCCGATTGGTATTTTTGGCGGCGAACATTTTTTTGCGCAAAATGAGACTTTTCAATGCGTGGCCGCGCCAATTTTTGATCCCCACGGAACGCTGGTCGGCTCTATCGACATTACCCGCGATGCGCCCGGTGCACAATTTGGCGCCCTGTCGTTGATGCTCGACTGCGCCGCAGCGATTGAAACCTCGCTGTTTCTTCAGTCCCCGGCCCACATCACGATAGGCCTGAACTGGCGGGCCGATGCCAACGATAAATTTTCGGTTGTCATCGTGGCGTTCGGAAAAGATGGCGAGGTGCAGGCAATCAATCGCGCCGCGCGTCGGTTTCTGGGTATCGGTGCGACGGTTTCCGGCCTGCGTTACCAGGATTTGTTTCAGGGAAATTTTGCCGGATTGATGGATGCGATAAAAACCGCCCGTCATCCGATACCACTGACGTTGCAGTCCGGTCTTTGCCTGTTCGCGCAACCGTTGTTCCTCAAGCCGCATGAGACCGTTACGGTGCGGTCCAGCGCGGCAAACGCGCCGCTAAAACAAACCGTGATGCCAGCGTTCGGTGATGCAGCTATTCAACTTTCTCTGCATAGGTCTATCCGTGCTCTAAGCGCCGGATTGCCGATATTAATACAGGGAGAAACCGGAACCGGAAAAGAGGTTGCCGCACGTGCTCTGCATGCTAACAGCGCCGGGTGTAAAGGACCGTTCATCGCGATCAATTGCGGGGCGATTCCGAGGGATCTTATTGAGGGTGAGTTGTTTGGTTATGCCGACGGTGCCTACACTGGCGCTCGCCGTGGCGGAGCAAAAGGAAAAATAGAAGACGCAAATGGCGGAACATTATTTCTCGACGAAATTGGCGATATGCCGATCGACTTACAGACGCGCCTGTTACGTGTGCTCGAAAGCCGGGAGGTCACGCGCCTTGGAGAAAGTACATTGCGCAAACTGGATATTCAACTCATCAGCGCAACGCATCAAGACCTTGATACGCTGGTGCTTGAGAAGCGCTTCAGAAGCGATTTGTATTTCCGCCTGAACGGGATGATGCTGTATCTGCCGCCACTACGGCTGCGCAGTGATTTATCCACCCTGATCGATGCGCTGCTCAGCGAGGAAGGAATTGATCCGGCACGACTGGCGGTGGATAAACGCCTCACGCTGGAAAGTTATCCTTGGCCGGGTAACACCCGAGAATTACGTACCGCACTGCGCTTCGCTCAGGTGATGGCCGATGATCTGGCACCTATCCTTTTATGTCATCTGCCCGATGCGGTGCGCGGTTTGAAATCTGCGCCGTCCTTACTTCCTGCTTCATCGCAGCAGTTGCAAGGGGAGATCGTTGCGGTAAAGCCACTGAAAGAACTTGCAAGCGAAGTCATTACCAGCGCGCTATATGAAAGCAAAGGAAATATTACCTGTGCGGCGCTGCAGCTCGGGATCAGTCGTGCAACCTTGCATCGCTGGTTGAATAAAAATTGACCAAAAAAACCCTGCCGTTCGAAATAAACGAACGGCAGGTATTGAAGCATCAGCGCCTGCTTAAGTCTTTCATCAAAATACTTTTACCAGCCGCAGATGGACCCGGTTAGACTCTTCTGCACCATTGCCAACCTTCAGCGCCCGACCAGCCTGAATCTGCAACTGCACTGTAGGTGTAACGAATGATGCAAGGGTAGCCAGCCAGCGACTATTATTCATTCGATCGTTTTGTGAAGCCCCATTCAACTGGCTTTGGCCGCCGAAGTCGTGATAATACGATAGCCCTACATAGGTGGCAGGCGACAGGACATACCGGAGATGCGTCTGTATGCCGTAGCTAGCATCCTGTTTTTTGATCAGGCCAATAAAATTATTGTTGTTGCCGTATATCGCATATTCCCCGGCTACGTCCAGCATGAAGCTTTTGCCTAGCGCGGTTGTATAGACTGCCTGAAAAATTCCTTTCCAGCGGTTTTCGCCGATATTTACCGGCCCCTTGGAAGGATCGTAGTTGCCCGCCGGTAGCGAGGCAAAGGCCGAAACAGCAAACCATTGCTGTTGTTCGGGACGATTCAATAGCCACAAGGCTGATCCTATTATCGGATCGCCTACGCCGTTTGCAGAGACCGGTGAGAGCGGGCCGAATGGGGTGCTCAGATTAACTTTACCGAACGGGATCACGATCTGTGGATCGATAATGAAATCGCCTATCTTCATGTAATGTACGAACCGCGCCAGGCCGATATCGGTCACCAGCTTGAACGATCCCGGCGTCTTGTCGCCATCAGCGTAATAGGCGTTGCGCTCGGTATGCTGATAATAGACGATACCCAGATTGACACCCGGCGGCAACGCGACATAGTCGCCGGGATCGGTGGCGATTTCCGCTGCGCCGCTGGTGCAGGCCAGCGCCGCGAAGCCGACGCTGGTGATTGCCTTGACCGCGCCCGACAGGCAAGATTTACGACGTGTTATTTGATACATGTACTGTCCCCTGAATTTTATTTGAATTTTATTAGTGCTGCATTGTTACTAGAACGGATAGATGACTGGCTTTTCCATAATGCTCAGCCATTGGCTTTGGGTGAACTCATGGACGTTAGCCGGACCGCCGAAGCGACCGCCGTTACCAGACGATCCCATGCCACCGAACGGCACATGAAATTCATTGTTGACGGTCTGATCGTTGATGTGGATCATGCCGGTGTTAAGTCGTTGAGATAGGGCGACGGCACGCGGGATGTTACGGCTATGGATCGCAGCGCAAAGGCCGTATGCCGAACGATTGACCAGTTCAACGGCTTCGTCGTCGTCGTGGAACACGGTTACCGGCGCCACCGGACCAAAAAGTTCTTCCTGAAAAGCGGCCATATCCGGCGTCACGCCGGTGAGCACAGTAGGACGATAGAACAGCCTTTCATGCGTCGCGCCGGTTAATGCGTGGGCACCTGCACGCAACGTCTCTTGTACTATTCCATGTATTCTGTCGCACTGTTTGCGGTTAATCAGTGGGCCGAGATGCACCTGATCGGTATGCGGATTTCCTACGTGGAGTTTTTCTGCCCGTGCTGCCAACTTTTCTGCATACTGGTCCGCGACAGAATGATGCACCAGATGCCGTCCTGTTTGCATGCATATTTGTCCCTGATGCAGAAACGCCCCCCAGGCACCATTAGAGCTGGCGGCGTCCATGTCGGCATCATCCAGAACGATGATGGCGTTATTGCCACCCAGTTCGAGGGCAACTTTTTTGAGCAGGTAGCCGCATGTTTGTCCAATCGCACGGCCCACAGCGGTCGAGCCGGTAAATGAAATCATGCCGACCTCAGGATGTTTTACCAAGGCGTCGCCAGTCGCAGGACCACCGGGAATAACGTGCAGCACGCCGACAGGTAAGCCTGCATCTTCGAACGCTTGCGCGATCAGTGCGCCACCGCAAATAGCGCTTTGCTGGTCGGGTTTAAGGATGACCGCATTACCTAGCGCGAGTGCAGGCGCGACCGATCGCATTGCCAATAAGAGCGGAAAATTCCACGGCGTGATCACGCCGATTACGCCAATTGGCAACTGGCGGCTGAGATTGGTCCGGCCCGGCATAGAGGATGGGAACAACAATCCCTCCGGCTGCATGGGCAGCGCCGCGGCCATTAGTATTTGTTCGCAGGTGGCGTGCAATTCCCATTCTGCCTTGGCAGGGATTGAACCGCACTGGCGGATGTTCCACACATTGAATTCGGCCGCTCGCTCAAGTACTAAGCGGGCGGCTTCCCGCATAATGTTCGCGCGCTGATCAAAGGGCATCCGGGCCCACGAACGTTGTGCATGGCTGGCGATTTGCACGGCGCGGTCAACATCCTGCGTCGCGCCAATGCCGATATGCCCAAGGACCTGTTCGGTAGCTGGCTCAATGATCGCTGCGGTACCTCCTTCAGCGGCGATCCAGCCGCCTGAGTAAATCTTGCTGTCCCAAATATTAGTAACCGTTGATGTATTCATGTCTCGACTCCTTTTGTGATCCGATTTAAAACCGGGGAAATTTTTAAGCCTGTTTCAGAATTTCTGCCATGCGTTCACCGATGATCATGCACGGTGCCATCGTGTTGCCAGTCGTGACGCGGGGCATGATCGAACCATCAGCGACGCGTAGTCCTTCAATCCCGCGCACGCGTAGTTTGTGGTCGACTACTGCCATCCTGTCGCGCCCCATCTTGCAGGTGCCGGTCTCGTGCCAATAGGTCATCGCGGCGTTGCGGATAAAGTTTTCCATGTCCTTACCTTTAAGCGGACCCGGCATCACTTCGCGTTTGGCGAACTCGCGTAATTCCGGCGCATTGCCAATCTCCCTGCACAATTCAACGGCACGTACCAGCGCCTTCATGTCAGCCGGATCGGTCAAGAAATTGGCGTGAATTTTCAGATGGTCGCGTGGGTCGGACGACTGCAGCGCGACATAGCCTCGGCTGGCCGGACGTACCAGTCCCGGCGCGATAGACCAGGCCGCGGGCGGAATCGCGAACTGTTTCCCCGTGACTTCGCTGGTGTACGGAATTTCGATTTGAAACGGTTGTAGATCCGGCGTGTCGAGACGGCTATCACTCTTCCAGAAAAACGTACACTCCGCGAGATTATTGCGTGGGGCCTGAGGCGAGGTGTATTCCCAGACGCAGCCTCCGAGCAGAATGTGATCCATGAAGTTCTGCCCAACGCCGGGCAGGTGATGCACCGCACGGATGCCGACGCGCTTGAGTGACGCTTCAGCGCCGATACCTGACAGCATCAGTAGCTTTGGAGAATTCAGCGCGCCGGTGGACAAGATGACTTCTTTTGCCGCACCGATCTCATGGGTTTTTCCTTGCCAGATGAATTCGACGCCGGTAGCGCGCTTGCCAACTAACGTAATTTTTTGTACTTCGGCCTGCGTTAATATCGTCAGATTGGGACGCGCCATTACCGGGTGAAGATATTGCGATGCCATGTTGCGGCGACGACCGTCTTTGATAGTGGTGTTGGCGATGGAGCAGCCGCCAGGACCTTCCATCATTGCGCCGTTGTGATCATCGAACGACGGAATGCCGACCGATGCGGCGGCCTTAACCATTGCCGGGGCGATCGGATTGGGTGCATTTGCCGGTTGCACCCATACGTTCCCGCCAGTGCCGCGGTAGGCCGGATCGGGCGCTCCCTGCCAATCTTCGATGCGCTTGTAGATGGCAAGTACATGGTCATAGTTCCAGCGCGGATCGCCCGCTTCGGCGGCCCAAAAGTCGTAATCATTTTTGTGGCCGCGTGCGTAGGCCATGACATTAATGCTGCTGCCGCCCCCGATTGCCTTGCCCATTGCAAGATTGATCTGACGGTTATTCAGATTGGTCTGCGGCACGGATTTGTCACCCCATTCGCGGTCAGTACCGAGATTGGTGAACCAGATACCAGGATCTTGAATGGCAGGAACCTGATCGCTACCGCCTGCTTCGATCAATAAGACTTTGATGTCAGGATTTTCAGACAGGCGACTGGCTACCACGCAACCCGACGATCCCGCTCCACAAATAATGTAATCGTATTGTCGCTGCAGGTTGGCAGCGAGTGCCGATTGGTTGGCTTCGATGGCCGCTGCGTTTTGCGCCATCGTTGCGGCAGTCGCCGTCGACAGTCCTAAGGCTGCCGCAAATTTCATAAAGCTACGCCGGTCAACCCGGCCTTGCATCATCGCCTGTTCGAGCAGATTGATGCGGTCGCCGCCTTCCAGATCGCCGGAATCCCGCTGATTATTTTTCATACTGTCTCCGTTCTACATTTTTTTGTTTGGGTGATTCGGTTTGTTGCAGACGAGGAATAGCAAAACGCATGCCATTAAAATTACGGGCCTAAAATGCGTTAAGTCATTGATTTTTATGCATTTTTTATTGTGGTTATCAATCAACAGCAGCGCTGGCGATGTAGCTATGTCGCATTTTGCGTCGACTGTAGCAAACTGCTACGCAGAGATTATTGAAGATCGTAATGTAATAGATTGAGGATTTAAGCTGAATGATTCGCTAGCGGGAATAGTTAAATTGGGATTGAAACCGCTTGCGCAGACAGTGGAATAGGCAGGGGAAAAACGGTTGTACAGACTTCTATTGCTTACGGGAACTCTATACCTAGCGAGTATTAAACAGATACTTAATCCGTGTTGGACGTAGTTATAACAGCTATATATTCTATGAATACCATGTAAGGAGCCATAGCAAGCCGGTCTCACAATGGTTCAAAAATCAAAATAATACATCGAGGATATAAATCCAGATGTTCATAAAATAGGGACAGTGTTATGCGCCAGATTGACGTTCACAAGGTTGCCGATGCGGCACGATTCAATGGTTTTCACGGTAGGGTACTTTTATGGTGCGCGCTCATTATCATTTTTGATGGCTATGATCTTGCCGTAGCGGGCATCGCAGTGCCCTCCATCATGAAGGACATGGGCGTTACCGCGCAAAACGCTGGCTTTATGGTGAGCGCGGCGTTGTTCGGGATGATGTTTGGCGCAATATTTCTAGGCACCATCGCCGACAAAATTGGGCGTCGCAAAGCCATCGCTATTTGTATCGGTTTGTTCAGTATTTTTACCGCAGCGGCAGGCTTCACCCACGACCCTTACACGTTTAGTGCAATGCGTTTTCTTGCCGGTCTGGGGATCGGTGGCGTCATGCCCAATGTTGTGGCGCAGATGACCGAGTATGCACCTAAGCGTATCCGCTCTACGATGGTCACGCTGATGTTCAGTGGCTATGCGGTGGGCGGCATGCTTGCGGCCTTGCTCGGCAAAGGATTGATCGTCACTTATGGCTGGTCGTCCGTATTTTTAGCCGCGGGTTTCCCCATCGTTCTGGTCCCGTTTATTCTTAAATGGTTGCCAGAGTCGATGCCATATTTGATCAAGAAGAATCGCATCGAAGAACTCAAAATGATCGTTGCACGCATTGAACCGAACTACCGCCCCGATGCAAATGACCGCTTCTCGCTGCCCGCAGAAGACAGAGCCGAAGGCGCGCAGATCGGTAAGCTTTTTCTTGATGGTCGGGGCTTTAGCACCTTGATGTTTTGGGTGGCTTTTTTTATGTGCCTTTTCATGGTCTACGCGCTCAGTTCCTGGTTGACTAAGCTGATGGCGAGCGCTGGTTATAGTTTAGGCTCAGCCCTGACCTTTGTGCTGGTGCTTAATTTTGGTGCCGTCATTGGCGCGGTCGGCGGCGGTTGGCTGGCTGATCGCTTCCACATTAAATATGTTCTGGTTGGTATGTATGCGTTAGCCGCCGTCTCAATCACGCTGTTGGGTTACAAAGTGCCTACCGAGGCGCTGTTCATTTTGGTTGGTCTTGCCGGCGCATCAACCATCGGTACGCAAATTGTTACTTATGCTTATGCGGGCCAGTTCTATCCTATGGCAATACGCTCGACGGGGATTGGTTGGGCCTCTGGGGTAGGGCGCAGTGGTGCGATCCTGGCACCCATCGTGATCGGTACACTTGTAGGTATGGCATTGCCATTGGAAAAGAACTTTATGGCGATTGCAGTCCCAGCAGTAATTGCCATGATTGCGGTATTGCTCATCAATAATAAACGCTCAGCATCGGCGCAGCACGAAGAAGTAAGCGGTACATCCTCCGCTCCGTCAAGCCATGTTGTAAGTTCGGCCTCGGGTGCATAACTAAGCCGTAAATTCGTAATCACGAACGCGGTTAGGGTCCCGTAGGCCTACGAAGATACATTCGTTCGTGCGCAACGGGATACCCTTAAATCATTTTGGTTTGTAAAAAATAATACATAAAAAGTCGTTTTAAAATAATCAGGGGACAGTGCATGAACAAATCAGTATGTAATACCTTAGTCGCGTTATCGACCGTTTTTAGTTCATTAACAGTGTTCGCGCAGTCGCAGGTGACGATGTACGGAATCGTCGATACCGGCGTGGAATATGTCACCCACGCCAACGCGTCCGGTGATTCGGTAGTGAGGATACCGTCACTTACGGGCACATTTCCATCCCGTATTGGCTTCAAAGGCACGGAGGATCTTGGCGGCGGCTTGCAGGCTTTATTCGTTCTGGAGACCGGCTTTGCAGTGGATACCGGCAGCATGGGACAAGGCAATCGCTTGTTTGGACGCCAGTCCTATGTCGGCCTGAAAAATTCTTACGGTGCGCTCATGTTTGGGCGGCAAGTGAATATGACTTACCTTGCCTCGCTTAAATCCGACGTGATGGGACCGAATATTTTTTCAATCAGTAGTCTGGACTCTTATCTGCCCAACGCTCGCAGCGATAACGCGATTGGTTATCTCGGCACATTCTCAAGTTACACGGTGGGGGCAACGTACAGTTTTGGCCGGGATACTTCGTCTGCCGGGGGCCCCGCTGGAACCAATTGCGCGGGCGAAATAGCGGGCAATTTTAAAGCTTGTCATCAGGTGACCGGATTACTGGCATACGACGCGCCATCGTTTGGCGTGGCCAGTGCTTATGATGTTCTTTACGGTGGCCCCGGAGCGGCGGCAGGACTGACCAACAGCAGTTACAGCGATCAAAGAATTTCATTGAATGGTTATGTCATGCTGGGCCAAACCAAGATCGGCCTCGGTCTGGTTGATCGGAAGATACAGGCCGCCACAGATACGCATTCTGATTTGTATTACCTTGGTGTCAGCTATCCGTTTGCGAACTATTGGGTTCTGGACGCACAGGTTTCGCGCTTGAAAATTAAGGATACCGCCAAGGTCTCTACACTGTCGGTTGCGCGCCTGACTTACAATCTGTCAAAACGTACGGCGCTATATACTTCGTTTGGCTACATCCAAAATTCCGGTTCCGCTGCGGTCGCATTGGACGCTGGTGGTACGGTTGGTATCGGTTTGAATCAGGTTGGGGTCATGACGGGTGTTCGCCATACCTTCTAAGAGCCTGTTCACGGCCTTAATGCATAGATCTAATTTTGGCGTGTGATACTCATCGAAGGGCGGCCGTATTTGGTGGACCTGACGCACGAACGTGAGCAAACTTATCTCAAAAAGACGAGCTCGGCATAGCTGGGCTTGCTAAAGGGTTGATGGTTTGCCGCTCTCAATTCAGATTGCACCTGCTGCCGGGTCAACGTGGATTTTGCCACGACATTGACGGGATAGTCATCGCTGATACTAATAAAGCCTTGCTCAGCTATTTGTTGATCCCCAAGAGCGACGTGGTCACCAGTAGTTGTTGGCGCGAACGTGCTTTCGACGGGCGAGGGGATGCCTGCAAATGCGGCGCTGACCGCTGTCAGTAACACTACGGCGCTGACCGCTGTCAGCAACACAAGCCCTACGGAAGTATTTCGGATGTTCATTATGGTTCTCTTAAGAATGAATAAAAGCCTGGCACCGAGGCGGTACATGATCAGCTGCTTTGTATTCAACATAAGCCAAATTTTATTTGTTTCGCTCCTTAAGAAAAATAGCGAACGACACAATTGATTATTTTCATTTTAGGAATAATCCTCCTCTTTTGCTTTGTGCTTGATTTCACTTTACTGATCTCGATTACCACCCGGTAAAATTTTTCAAGTCCTTAAAACTGTTGAGTGACGTCGCGCATCTCTCTGCTAGCGACCTCAGCACTTAAAAAATCGGCAGCGTTTCCTGTGCGCTATCGCGCAACGTGCGCCGTGCGGTTTCAAACTCAGGAAAAATCGACTGCACAGTTGCCCAAAAACGGGGGCTATGATTCATCTCACGCAGATGGGAGAGTTCGTGCGCGATCACGTAATCAATTAGCGGTAGCGCAAAATGCATCAGGCGCCAATTGAGGCGGATCTTGCCGTCAGCGGTGCAAGATCCCCATTGCGTAGTGGCGGACGATAGCGCAAACGATTTGTAGGACACGCCTAATTTATCTGCGTAAAGCCGCAGCCGTTCAGCGAACACACGCTTGGCTTCCAACTGTAACCAGCCTAATACGCGGTCTTTGAGTTGTTGCTCACTGGCATTCAGCGGCAGGCAAACGGTCAAGGTAGCCGCGGCGGGATTAAATTCGATTCCGGTCGCCTGCGTTGCGCGTATCCGTAGGGTGATGCTGCTACCGAGATACGGCAACGTCTCGCCATCGGACCATGTCATTTTAGGCTGCAGACGGCGTGCCGAGCGATCCCGATATTCAAAGAGTTTGGTAAAAATCCAGCGTTTCTTTTCCCTGATAGCGCTTTCAATCTCGACCACTGTCACCCATTTCGGCGCTGTCACGCGCAAGCCATCGTCGCTGATGACAAATCCTATAGAGCGTCGTTTGGAGCGCAGCAACGCGTAATCCAGCACATGCGCGTCAATATGCAAACGCCGCTTACCCGGCGGCACTGGCGCCACACCTTCGGGACGGACCTTTTCAGACGCCGGTGGCGGATCGCCCTGCGTCAATACCGGTGAGGGACTGTTGGCTGGCGGCAGTACTTGTGGGTCAGGGAGAAGGTCAGCAACACCGGGCACCGGACTAAACAAATCTAGCTGGCGCGCCATGGGTTGCTGGAGGGAAACCGGCGTCCGCGCGAGCGGCTTCAGGTCAGGGGCTTGAGGAGGCGATTTTTGATGCAAAAATTTCAAGATTGTTGACGGTTCATTAGTCTGCTGAACAAAAGTCCGGGATGCCCCATTGCTTTATACCGTGTGTCATTTGGTATAAACATGCGGTGAAATCCTCCGCATTTCTGATTCTATCCAATTTTCGACTTTTTCCATCAACTCTGCACTATTTAAGCCTTCAGGAGAAATCGGCTTGCCGATTGAGACTGTGATGATCCCCGGTTTTTTGATGAAAGAATTTTTTGGCCAGCATTCGCCCGCATTCACTGCAATAGGAACAACCACGGCGTTGGTTTCAACCGCCAGACGTGTCCCGCCGAGTTTGTATTTGCCTTTTTGTCCGACCGGAATCCGCGTGCCCTCCGGGAACATGATAATCCATTGGCCATCCGCAAGCCGCTTGCGTCCTTGCGTGACGACTTGAGCGAAAGAGTCGCGCGCGCTGCGATCAATCGGGATCATGCGCATCAGCGCAATAGCCCAGCCGAAAAACGGAATATAGGTAAGGGACTTTTTGAAGACAAACACTAAAGGACGCGGGGTCATTTGCAGTAAGAAAATCGTTTCCCAGGCTGATTGATGTTTGGACAGAACAATCGCCGGTGCATCGGGAAAATTTTCATAGCCGACCACTTTATACTGAATACCGCAAATAACTTTGGCCAGCCAGACGATAAAGACGTTCCAGCGTGAGGTCATGTAATATCTTTTTGCATAAGGAAACGGCGCAAAGAAAAGACAGGCGATCGCCCAGACGACGGTGGCGACGGTCATGATGACAAGGAATAACGCCGATCGCAAAAACAAGAAAAACTGCATACTTACTCCAAAATTTTATTTACAACGAGGCCAGACTATCAAACCCGACAGCCCCATTAAACCGACATTTCTACCGGCTTTTTTAATATAAAGTCGACCACTGCTGCCAAATCGGGGAAGATCATCGTGCCCGGCGGCAGACCGCCTTTGGTACGGGTGATTTCTCCTTTGCCTGTCAATACCAGAAACGGCGCGCAGCCGGCCACAAAACCTGCCTGTAAATCCCGTAGCGAGTCGCCGATTACCGGTACGCCGCCGCGCAGGCTGATTTCAAACCGCTTGGCGATGTCGATGAACATGCCCGCCTTCGGTTTGCGGCAATCGCAATTGTCTTCTGCCGCGTGCGGACAAAAGAAGACCGCATCAATTTCGGCGCCGACCAATTGCGCGGCGGTATGCATCTTTTGGTGGATTTCGTTGAGGACCTGGACATTGAGCAAACCGCGCGCAACCCCGGACTGATTGGTGGCCACGACCACGCGATAACCGGCTTGATTCAAGCGGGCAATGGCTTCCAGCGAGCCCTTGATCGGCACCCATTCATCGGGCGATTTAATAAACGCATCGGAGTCCAGATTGATGACGCCGTCACGATCGAGAATAATTAATTTTATTGGTTGTCCCATGGCGATCTCAGGCGACTAGCTTGGAAATGTCAGCAACCTGATTCAGCATCAGGTGCAGATTAGACAGTAGAGCCAAACGGTTGTTACGCAACTGTTCATCTTCTGCCATGACCATGACATCATTGAAAAATGCATCGACTTCCGTACGCAAGCGCGCAAGTGACTGTAGCGCACCGGCAAAGTCACCCTGCGCAAAAGCTGCGTCAACCTGTGGCTTGACATTGGACATGGCCGCGAAGAGCGCCTTCTCAGCCGCGTCCTGCAATAATGTTTCTTGCACCGTGCCGGTAGAGGTCACATTATTCTTTTTCAGAATATTAGTGATGCGCTTGTTGGCCGCTGCCAATGCCTCGGCTTCCGGCAGTGCGGCAAATGCCTGTACTGCGTCGAGACGTTCAATGATGTTAGTCAGTGTGTCGGGCAGTTGTGCGACCACAGCCTCAATCTGGTTTTGCGCATAACTGCGGTCGCGCAATATGCCGCGCAAGCGGTCGAACATAAAGCTGAGTACGTCTGCACCCGGATCTTTAAAATTCGGATTGTCAGCAAACGACTCCGCTGCAGTGTCCAGCAACGTCTTAAGCGATAACGGCAAGCGTTTTTCCAGCAACATACGCAACACGCCTAAAGCATGCCGACGCAATGCAAATGGATCTTTATCGCCGGTGGGCTGCAGGCCGATACCCCAGATGCCGATCAGCGTTTCCAGCTTGTCGGCCAGCGCCACTGCGGTACTGGTCTCGGTAGTTGGCAATGCATCGCCCGCAAAGCGCGGTTGATAATGCTCGGAAATCGCCAGCGCAACCTGGTCCGTCTCGCCGTCGTGACGAGCGTAATAGGTTCCCATGATGCCTTGCAGCTCAGGAAATTCGCCCACCATGTCAGTCAGCAAATCGGCCTTGGCTAGTCCAGCAGCACGTGCCGCACTCACAGCTAGCAACGGATCGGTGCTGAGTAGTTTGGCAATGGCGACTGCGATAGCTTGCACCCGTTGGGTGCGCTGAAATTGATTACCCAGTTTGTTGTGATACACCACATTGGCAAGCAATGGAACACGCTCGGCCAGGGTCTTTTTCTGATCTTGCTCGAAGAAAAATTTGGCATCCGCCAGACGCGGACGTACGACGCGCTCGTTGCCTTGAATGATGTATTGCGGGTCTTTGGTTTCCAGATTAGAGACGATCAAAAAGCGTGAACGCAGTTTGCCCCCTGTATCGGTCAGCGCAAAGTATTTTTGGTTGGTTTGCATGGTCAGGATCAGACACTCCTGCGGCACGGATAAATATTCGTCTTCAAAATGGCATGGATACACCACCGGCCATTCAACAAGTGCCGTCACTTCATCCAGTAACGACTCGGGCATCAGCACCAGATCTTCGCCCGCCGCAGCCAGCAAAGCAGTGCGGATTTGTTGTCTACGTTGATCGAAACTGGCAATGACCCGGCCTTCGGTCGCCAATACTTCGACATAGCTCTCTGCATCAGCAATTGTCACCGCGCCTTTTGATAAAAAGCGGTGACCGCCAGTGATTCTGTCAGCTTTCAGGCCTAACAAACGCAAAGGTACCACGGCGTCGCCGTGCAACGCGATCAGGCGGTGCGCCGGGCGCACGAAATGCACCGTCTCGCCAGCCGCAGGACCGTACTGAAGTTGGTAGCTCATCTGCTTTGGGATGGGCAATTTGGCGATCGACTCATCCAGAACGACTTGCAAGCCGACTTCCAGCGCCGCACCTTTGGCGGTGTAACTGTAGAAAAAACTCTCGGCCTTGCCATCTGCCGCGCGCTCCAGTTGATCTGGCGTGATCAGCACGGCGTTGGTGGCTGCGGCTAATGCTGCGAGCTTCTTGATCAGCGGTACGCTCGGCTGACCTTGCGCGTCCAGTGCGACGGAGACCGGGAGCACTTTTTCGCGCATGGTCTTGTCCAGCGATATCGCCCGGACATTGCTGATGATGACTGCCAGACGGCGCGGTGTGGCGTAGGTTGTGGCGACTGCATCGGCGGCTAAAAAATCGCGCGCTTTCAAACCATTAAAGATACCGCTGGCAAAAGCATTGCCCAGTTTTTCCAGCGCTTTCGGCGGCAGTTCTTCAGTAAAAATCTCGATTAAAAGGGTAGAACTCATACTGCCTGACTCCCTGCGCGGCGTGCCACCGTTGCGGTGTATTCGTCGCCAAATTCTTTCAACAATAACGGCGCATTTTTTTCGTTCAGTTCCCACATCGGAAAGCCGAGCGTTTCACGCGATTCGTAATAAGCTTTCGCTACTTCGCGCGACAGGTTACGAATGCGGCCCATGTAGGCGGCGCGTTCAGTGACGGAAATCGCGCCACGCGCATCCAGTAAATTGAAAGTGTGGGCTGCTTTTAACACCATTTCATAGGCGGGCAATGCCAGCGGTACTGCCAGCAGTTTCTTGGCCTGTGCTTCATAACTGCCAAACAGCGGAAACAGGAACTCCGTATCGGCGTATTCAAAGTTGTAAGTCGACTGTTCGACTTCGTTTTGATGGAACACATCGCCGTAGCTCAGGTGTTTCTTGACATCGTTCTCGACCCATTCGGTCCAGACCAGATCGTAGACATTCTCGACGCCTTGCAAATACATTGCCAGACGCTCGATACCGTAGGTGATTTCGCCCAGCACGGGTTTGCAATCCAAGCCGCCAACCTGTTGAAAATAGGTGAATTGGGTGACTTCCATACCATTGAGCCATACTTCCCAACCCAGACCCCAAGCACCCAATGTCGGGTTTTCCCAATCGTCTTCCACAAAGCGGACATCGTTCTTTTGCAAATCGAGTCCCAATGCTTCGAGCGAACCAAGATAAAGCTCAAGAATGTTTTCGGGCGCGGGTTTGAGTACTACCTGATATTGGTAGTAGTGCTGCATCCGATTAGGATTGTTGCCATAGCGACCATCCTTAGGGCGGCGTGACGGCTGAACATAGGCGGCGCGCCAAGGCTCAGGTCCGATTGCGCGTAAAAACGTCGCGGTGTGCGAGGTACCTGCGCCCACTTCCATGTCGTAAGGTTGCAATAACGCACAACCTTGCGCGGCCCAGTAATCTTGCAATTTAAGAATTATTTGTTGAAATGTAAGCATTATTTTTTGTGCTGCTCCATGCGGCAGGGCCGGTTGCTAAAAAGCAAAGTGAGTTTCGCTAAAGGAGCGATTTTAGCGGGTTTTGGCGGGCTTATGTGGCTTGCCGGTATTACGCTCGTGTCGCGTTGTTGTTACGCCGTTTGTTATGTCGTTTGTACAGTCGCCTGGTACATTGTTCGTTACGTGTTGTTATAACCATAGCAAGGCGCGCCTTGCGTGAGTTTCCAAAGCATACGCGTCGATGGTCGAAATATCTTCGACATTGTTTACGGGTTTCGGCGTTGGCGTCCGGTAAACCATGCCGCTGCAAGCAATAGCGCCGCACACACCAATAGCAAACGATTACCCATAACAATATAAGGCGTGTCGCCATTGTAACCCTGCACGGTCGCCGCTAACGTGCCGAACTGCAACGGCGGCAGATGCGCCCGTAGGTTGCCATGGGTATCGATGACGGCGGTGGTGCCGGTATTGGTGGCGCGCAGCATGGGGCGACCGGTCTCAATAGTGCGCATCTGCGAAATCTGTAAATGTTGCGGAAGCGCAATCGAATCGCCGAACCATGCAATATTCGACATGTTTAATAAAATTGTCGCCGCCCGATGACCGGACGCTTCCGGGGCCGATAATTGCGCGGCGATTTCTTCCCCAAATAAATCTTCATAACAGATATTCGGAAGCACCCATTGATCCTTTACCGCGAAGGGCGGCTGGACAACATTGCCACGATGGAAATCGCCTAAAGGAATGTTCATCAAATTGACAAACCAGTGAAAACCGTAAGGAATAAATTCGCCAAACGGCACCAGATGATGTTTGTCATAACGATAGAGGGGGGCAGGGTCAGAACCACTAGTTGCAGCCTTCGCCGTCTGGGGATAAAAGCCGAGCACGCTATTGGCGTAGTTATCGGGACCGTCCGTGATCGGAATGCCTAGCGCGATAGTGCTGCCAGACTGTTGTGCGAAATCGGCAATGGCGGGCAGATATTCTGGTGGTAACTGCGTTTGTAAAACCGGTATCGCAATCTCCGGTGTGGCGATCAGATCGGCTGGCTTAGTGCGGATCATGTCCTTGTAGAGCGCTAAGGTGTGATCAATCTGGGTCGGCTCAAATTTCATCTGTTGGGCCACATTACCTTGCAGCAAACGTACCGATATCGGTTGTCCGCTTGGTTGCGTCCAGTTTACGGTATGCAAACCGTATCCCACCAGCAAAAGACCGATTGCTGCGAGGACAGGAATTTTCTTCTGTGGCAAGCAGGCCAGACAGCCGCTGATCAAAGCAGCGATCATTCCCACGCCGTAGACCCCAATTACTGGCGCATAGCCTGCTAGTGGGCTGGCAGTATGCGCGTAGCCGGACACCAGCCACGGAAAGCCGGTAAATATCCATCCGCGCGTCCACTCAGTTAAACCCCACAGTGCAGGGAAAATCGCCAAGGCGGTCATCAACGCTGAGACCGACCAGCGCCTCCGCAGCCAGACCGTTAAGCCAGTTGCCAGAGCGGCGTACAATCCGATAAACAGCGCCAGCAGCACCACCGCGAGGGCCGCAATCCAGCCCGGCATGCCGCCGTATACGTGCAAGCTGATATACAGCCAATACACCCCGCAGACAGTCCATCCAAAACCAAACGCCCAGCCGAGGAGTGCCGCCTGCTTAACTGCGTTAAGGGAGTTAATGCGTAGCAGTCGCCACATTAGTAGCGCCAGCGTTAATATTTGAACCGGCCATGCGCCAAACGGGGCAAAGGCCAGCACGTTGAGTGCGCCCAGCAGGGCGGCGAGCGGGAGATGGATCAAGGTGAAGCGTAAGGTCATCGTGAGAGTTGGCTAAGATTGGTATTACGCGTAAAACCATGCTTTGGTGGCAACGCGCACCCAAGCTACGTATCCAGCATCAATTATCTGTGACTGAATCAAACTGGAACGGCTACGTGGGGGAGTATGGTGCCCCTTCGGTTGTTGTCATTACCCGTTTATAACTGGCAATGACCGTTACGTCCGGTAAGGGGCGAGCAGGTAACAACAAAATATGGAACGGCGGAGCACCGGACAAATTCGCTATGCCAGCGCAGTACTCAACGTGCAGACTTATGCATCAGGGTCGGGAAGAGCGCCTTGTATTTTTTCCACCAGCAGCATATGGACCTGTCGCGGGTCGGCGCGCAGCACCTCAAAACGGACGCGATCAAATATGAATTGATCCCCTTTACGCGGCACCCGTCCCAGATGATTGGCAACTAGTCCGCCGATGGTGTCGACGTCTTCATCAGAAAAATGCGTATCCAGCGTTTCGTTAAATTGTGCGATTTCCGTCAGCGCTTTGACCCGCCAGCGCGCACCTTGATCGCCGTCGCGAATGACCAGAATATTGTCTTCAGCTTCATCGAAGTCATATTCGTCTTCGATATCGCCAACGATTTGCTCCAGAACGTCTTCGATCGTAATCAGGCCTGCAACACCGCCGTACTCATCGACGACAATAGCCATGTGATTACGATTGGCGCGGAAGTCACGCAATAGCACGTTGAGGCGCTTGGATTCAGGGATGAAAATCGCCGGGCGCAGCATGTCGCGTACGTCAAATGAATCCTCGGCATAATAGCGGAGTAAATCTTTCGCCAGCAACACACCAATCACTTTGTCTCTGTCACCATCGACCGCCGGAAAACGTGAGTGCGCCGTGGCCAGCACTACCGGCATCCACTCCTCGATTGGCTTGGTGATATCGATCATGTCCATTTGCGAACGCGGCACCATGATGTCACGGGTGGAAAGATCGGATACCTGAAATACGCCTTCAATCATTGATAGCGCATCGGCATCAATAAGATTGCGCTCGTGGGCGTCTTGCAACACATCGAGAAGCTCAGCGCGGTTTTCAGGCTCGGGGGAAATGAGGGCGGTCAGGCGTTCAAACAAAGACCTGTGGGGTTTAGCGTCAAAGGATTTGACGCTACTAGAGTGCTCGGGCATATGGCGTTAGCCTTGGATTTGCGTTATTTCGAATTCGCTAGGATACAACAAATATGTGACCGGACGAAGAAACGTGTCTGATGACGCCATTATATCGGTAGTTTACAAGATAATTTAACCACAAAATACGCTACCTGCCGAGGTTACCCTGGGCTTTTCTTGCCCCTGCGTACTGTCTGAGTTTGCACAGCCTGTTGGTAAAAGTAGATTCAGGCGTGAACCTTAGCGGTCAAATCCCGGTCAAGTGCCAGCATTACGGCAAGGGTGGTTTTTAAGGTCGGATTGCCGTTTTCGCTAAAAGAAAGCTACAACTGTTCGCGGGAAAGGCCCGTTTGTGCGGCAATCTGCGCCATGCCTTTCGCACGCGCAACAATGCCAAGGGCGTGCGCGATGTAGCTGGCGTCGTTGGTCTGTAACGCTGCGGTCATGAAGGTTGCCATTGCTTCGTCAGAAGCTAAATTTGCGGCGGATCGTAGGTGGTTAATTTTTTAGCTATTACTTAATGTACTTTATAACAACATAACCATTTAACCACTTAACTGCATAACGACAAGAATTTCCACTAAAAAAAGCAATGCCTTGGAGCATTGCTTTAATTTTTTGAACGACGATTTTTAAAGCAATTATTTCTTCATATCGTCTTTCGCCATTGAATCTTTGCCCATCGCGTCTTTACCCATGGCATCTTTGTCCATGGTCGATTTTTTCTTCATTGTATGGGCTTTTTTGGTCATTTTGTCTTTGCCCATTTGATCCTTGGACATACTGTCTTTCGCCATGCCATCCTTGCCCATAGCATCCGGCTTCATTGCGTCTTGGGCATAGACGGTCGTCGCGGCCAATAACATACAGCCCATCAATACAGCCGATAATTGCTTTTTCATGTAAATCTCCAAGTGATTAAATTTGGCAAAAGTGCCTATACATCAGTGTCCGCCTCTCCATAATCAGAGAGTTATTCAGAACCCGTTCAAGATCTGCGTGGTGTGAGATCCAGAACGGGTTTTTAGGCCCCACCGAACCAGTTGTACCCCTGATCTTCCCAATAGCCTCCGGGGTACTTGTTTGTTACTTCCAGCGACATAATATGTTTTGGATTTTTGTAGCCCAGTTTGGTTGGCATCCGCAGCTTCATCGGGAAACCATATTTGGGCGGCAAAATCTGGCCGTCATAGGTTAGGGTCAATTGGGTTTGCGGATGTAGCGCAGTGGGCATATCGATGCTGGTGTGATAATCGTCACCGCATTGAAAGTTAATATATTTGGCGCTAAGATCAGCCCCGATCTGTTTTAGGAATAGCGAAAATGGGACGCCGCCCCAACGCCCGATTGCGCTCCATCCTTCTACACATATATGCCGCGTGATTTGCGCATTTTGTGGCAATTGGTGTAAGGCATCCAGCGTCCATGGGCTTTTGTTGGTCACCAGGCCACCGATTTTCAGCAGATATCCTTCCTGCGCAATTTCCGGCACGTCCTCTTCGCCGTAATAGGCGTTAAATGGAAAAGGGCGCGTGATCATGGAGGCTGGATAGGTCGGCGCCAGTTTATTCGGATCGAACAGCCACGCTTGCACGCCATCGTTCAACCTTGACACCCGTTCCAGCATCCGATTGATGGATGGCTCATCGGTAATATTGCAGCCGGTCAGCAGCGATAGACCACCTAACGTCAGCGCGCGTTTGCCAAACAGGCGTCGCGATGGCATGTCCAGGGCCTGCCGCGCATCCTTCAATATCGAATCGATGTCGCGCTGCGACGGGATCATCAGACGAGTTTTTTTGATCATGATCGAATCTCCTTAAATTTTCTTTGCATCTATTTGAGCAGACTCAACGGCCGCGTAGCATGGCGAGCAACGTGCGTGGCACCAATGCGACCATGACGATGTGCACCACAATAAACAGAACTAAAAAGCTCATTGCGAAAAAATGCACGATGCGGGCATTGTCATAACCACCCATCAAATCGCGCAAAATCGGAAACTGCACGGACTTCCAGATCGCGAGTCCAGAAAGCACTAAGAGGATCAGGTCGATAATGACCGAAAGATAGGCTAATTTTTGCACTGCGTTATATTTATTGGACGTATCGTGCTGAAGTTTGCCGGTAAGGGCTTTTTTAATATCCCGTAGCACCGCAGCAGGCGTCAGCGGGAAAAATTTCTTCCACAGGCGTCCGGTAGCCCCGTTAAGTATCAGATACAACAGCCCGTTAACGAACAATAGCCACATTGCAGCAAAATGCCACTGTAATGCGCCGCCTAGCCATCCGCCAAGCGTCCATTGGTTGGGAATGTGGAACGGGAATATCGGTGACGCGTTATAAATGCGCCAGCCACTGGTAATCATCACGATTACCGCAAGTGCATTGAGCCAGTGTGTGATGCGCAACCACACCGGATGGATGACAATTTTCCTGTATTTTTCTGTCGCTTCAATGGTCATTTTTGTCTCCCGGCACTGAAAAAGATGGGGGCACTATAAATATTTTGCATATTTTGCATATTTTGCGTATTCGCTATCGATCCGAAAGTTCGCATGTGACGCACTTGAAAATTCTTGAATGAAACGTAGTCGTCGGCGGAAACGATTCCTTACACATTATTTTCTATGCTAGTACTTTTTACGACTTACGCAAAACCGCCCCAGTGGCGTTGCGCTTTCCTAGCCGCCTTTCGTGGCCCGACCAACGTGGCCCGACCAACAGTGCTGCCTTCTTCTGCAGGCTTGTTAGCTCGGTGCCGGGCTGATTTTGCGTAAGTCCTACTTTCAGGGACTACAACTTGCTTGAAAAGGTTAAATTTTTCGCCAAAATTAAGGGTGGTTTTTAAATATTAATTTAGCAATTTTTAAGTTGGCGCGAGAATCGGTTAGGGACCTGATCAGTTTCGGCGGGAGGGGAGGGAGTCGTTAGCGCCCGTAAGCAACTTATGCTGTAAGAGGGGATAAAGTGGGGAGCGAAAAAATAAGCAACGCGCTATAAAGCGCTGCTTGCAACAGGTAATGATCTTTTATGGAAGCGAAAGCGAATAAATGAGGAATACGGGGTCTGCGCGATAGTTTTTGTACGCCGTATCGTCTTGACGCGAAATAACAATTAAAGCTGAGCGATACCGGCGTCCACATCCGTATACGGATTAGGCCATCCTAAAGCCGCCAGAATCTCAATTTCAAGATTCTCCATCTCGGTCGCTTCTTCATCGTTTTCATGATCGTAGCCTTGAGCGTGCAAAACACCATGGACGACCAGATGGGCGGTGTGTTCTTCGATGGATTTTTTTTGTTCTGCGGCTTCGCGTTGCAGCACGTCGGTGCAGAGCACAATATCGGCCTCGGTTGTTTCGGCGTCTTCGTCCTCAGTGTAAGCAAACGTCAGCACGTTGGTCGCATAATCTTTGCCCCGATAGTTGCGATTGAGCGTGCGGCCTTCCTCTGCGTCAACAAAACGTATGGCGAATTCTGCGGGAGCCAGCAGCGCCGCCTTCACCCAGCGGCGCACTTGCGGTCGCAAAATAATCTCTTTGAGGCGAGGGTCGGGATATTGGACCGATAGCGAAAGCTTGTTGGCGACTTTGTTGGACACAGATTTATTTTTTTGCGACATTGCGACTGCGGGCACGTTTAGTGATGCCCGTTTCAATAGGTTTAGGAATTTTAACGGGCTTGACTGGCGGCACGACCGGATCAATGACGCCGTGGGTGGGTGCCACTGGCGTGGCAAGGGACGCCGCCTCATACGCATCCACAATCCGCGCTACCAGCGGATGCCGCACCACGTCGGTGCTGTTAAAGCGGGTGAATGCGATGCCGCGTACGTCTTTCATAATATTCATGGCGTCAATCAGGCCACTTTTTTGACCGCGCTGCAAGTCGATCTGCGTCACGTCACCGGTGACTACTGCCTTGCTGCCAAAGCCAATACGGGTTAAAAACATCTTCATTTGTTCTGGGGTCGTGTTTTGTGCTTCGTCCAGAATAATGAAGGCATGGTTCAACGTGCGGCCACGCATATAGGCCAGCGGAGCAATTTCAATCGCCTGTTTTTCGAACATTTTTTGGGTGCGGTCAAAGCCCAGTAAATCATAAAGCGCGTCGTACAAGGGCCGCAAATAAGGATCGATTTTTTGAGCAAGATCGCCGGGCAAAAATCCTAACCGTTCGCCAGCTTCGACCGCCGGTCGCGTCAGCACGATACGTTTTACCGCGTCGCGTTCCAGCGCATCGACCGCGCAAGCCACCGCCAAGTACGTTTTGCCGGTTCCGGCAGGGCCAATGCCCAGGGTCACGTCGTGTTCTAAAATGGCGCGTATGTACGCCATTTGGTGTGGTGTACGACCGCGCAGATCGGCGCGGCGGGTTTTTAGGATAGGGCTTTCTATCTGCGAAGGCGGAATCGGGGTCGTTGCAAAATTGTCGCCGCTATTATCGTCAGAGGCAGCATCGGAACCGCCCGCGGCCACCAGTTTCAGCGCCTCGTTAGCTCTTTGCTCGACCAGCGCCAGCTGGATTTCCTCGACTGAAATCACCCTATGCGCTATTGCGTAGAACTGTTCAAGTATTGCTACAGCCCGTTCGGCATTGGCACCGGAAGCAATGAATTTTTCACCACGGCGGAAAAGCGTCACATCCAGCGCCGCTGATATTTGTCGCAGGTTCTCATCCAGCGGGCCACAAAGGTGCGCTAGTCGTGTATTGTCCAGCGGTTCCGGGATGAAAAAGTACGGCTGCGTTGGCGTTTTAGTTTTGGTTTTCAAGCGAATGTGGGCTCGTCAGATAATGCGTCATTAATAGGAAGAAAGCGAGGAAGAAAGTGGGTGCAAGATAACCCACATGCTCTGGGCAGATTACACGATCTTGGCAACCTGAGTTTGTTCTATGTGCGCTGACATCATTCAAAATCAAGCAAAATTTATCATTAATGATACTAGTGCAACTAATTGATGCGTTTTAACAACTAAGAAGCTGTTTAACGCATCTTGCGCCTAACACCTGAGTGCAGAACGAATTAAGCGGTGACCACCAACTCACCACGCAAAGTATATTTGTAGCTTTCCGTGATGGTGACATCGATTAATTGTCCTATCAGGCGGGCAGAGTGTGGGCCACCATCAAAGTTAACCACCCGATTGTTTTCAGAGCGGCCTTGTAACTCGTTGGCATCTTTTTTGGACGGTCCTTCAACCAGTATCCGTTGCACGGTACCAATCATCTCTTCACTGATTCGGATTGTATTTTCTTTAATCACCGCTTGCAGATGCTGCAGACGCTGGAGTTTAACTTCCGGCGGCGTATCGTCTTCCAGATTAGCGGCTGGGGTGCCGGGGCGCGGGCTAAAAATAAAGCTGAAGCTATTGTCGTAACCGATTTCATGGATCAGCTTCATCAAAGCATCGAAATCCTCATCTGTTTCGCCGGGAAAACCAACAATGAAATCACTGGAGATGCAAATGTTTGGGCGTACCTTACGCAAGCGCCGGATCACCGATTTGTATTCGAGTACGGTATAACCGCGCTTCATCGCCGCTAAAATGCGATCCGAGCCGTGCTGTGCGGGCAAATACAGATGATCAACTAATTTCGGTACTTTGGCGTAGGTATCGATCAGGCGCTGCGTGAACTCTTTTGGATGGCTGGTAACGAAACGGATGCGTTCTATGCCCGGTATTTCGGCGATAAATTCGATTAACAGCGCAAAGTCGGCAATCTCGCCATCTGCCATGACGCCGCGGAACGCGTTCACGTTTTGGCCTAGCAACGAAATCTCTTTAACACCTTGTTCGGCCAGGCCAGCAACTTCGGTCAATACGTCTTCAAAGCGCCGCGAGACTTCTTCACCGCGCGTGTAGGGCACGACGCAATAACTGCAATATTTACTGCAGCCTTCCATGATCGACACAAAAGCGGTCGCGCCATCGACTTTGGCCGGTGGCATATGGTCAAATTTTTCGATTTCAGGAAAGCTGATATCTACCTGAGAATTGCCGGTCATACGCCGTTGCTTGATCATCTCGGGCAATCGGTGCAGGGTTTGTGGACCGAACACGATATCAACGTAAGGCGCACGCTTGACGATTGCCGCGCCTTCTTGAGAGGCCACACAACCGCCAACGCCAATTAACAAATCGGGGTTCTTGAATTTGAGTTCACGCAAACGGCCCAGATCGGAAAATACCTTCTCTTGTGCTTTTTCGCGGACTGAACAAGTGTTCAATAGAATGACGTCAGCATCTTCGGGGCGATCAGTTTTGATCAAGCCGTGAGACGCGTTAAGGACATCAGCCATTTTGTCTGAGTCATATTCGTTCATCTGACAACCGAACGTTTTTATGTAGACTTTCTTTTGGATCGTTTTTTCCATGATTTTCACTTCAAGTTACTGCGTTGAGTCTCGATCGACTGACTCGCCTCATCGGTAGTCAGTATCCAGACCCGATCTACATCGCCCTGAAAATTTTGTGTGTAATTTACTAAATAAGTGCTCGATCCCAATGATACGGGTATCTGCGTCAAATGATTTTGTCCCCAAATCCGGGAGCCGGGCGACAACTGCAAAGTAGCTTTACCTACAGTAATCGCAGGATAGGCGGTAATCGTCATGTTTCCACGGAGGGTGGTCGCGGGAAAAGTCCGATCAAACGCCAACGCTGGCAATGCCATCATCGTCATTGCTACTGCTATCAACCAGCGTTTTAACCACGTTGTTGCGGGCATAGGAACTCCGTTGAGTTGCTGCGAAAAAGGTGGTTCAGAATGCGATTTTTCGTGAGAACGCAAGGGCAGGATTATAGCATTCCATAATAACAGTACCCGCTTAACCCATAGAGATGCTTTTTTGTATGCCTCCTCAACGCCTTGGTGCGACTCTGACCGCACATGGTTGTGGTTTATATGCTAAAAACGGCAAATTATTTTCAATCGTACGGCTCCTAAATCGTACTACTATAAATAGTAAGTACTCTAATTATTTTAATGTTAATAATATGCCTTCTACTCAAGAGCGTTTTTCTAGTGCTTTGCACAGTACCCGCACGTGCCTGGCGTCAGGCCCTTGACCGTCGTTTAAAGGATCTCGGTGTCGGGCAAGCGGGATGGATGGCTATCGCAGTGATCGCCAAAGCGGCTCAGCCGATGGGTATAGTTAAAAAAAGGCCACCGACGATTTGGCACGGCGCGCGCCGCTGGAGGCTTCTCACACACTTTCCGGTGAAGATATCGCTCACGCGCGGCAAGCCGTAGAAGATGCCAAAGCCTCGTTAGCGGTAGCGACGAAGCAGGCCGACGCCGCTAACGCAGGGATCGCCGGTGTCAGTCTGTCGGATAATCCAAGCGTGTTGTCAGCCAAAGCCGATTACATCCAGGCATGGCTTGCGGTCCGTCGCAATGCTAATCTGGCGAAGTAGGAATGGTGCTGAATGTTTCATAAGCCTTGGTTCTGGTAGGTTGGATATGTACCCCATCAAAGGCAAGGTACGTGAACGAGTAAAGAGGCCGAGGTTTTAGTTAAACAGGGAGTTAACCGGGTTTCGTTTGACTCATGGTAAAAGGCGAGCGACTAGCGAATGACTGTAAAGGGCTGGATTGGACTCAAACGATGGTTTGCGTAAACCTGTTTTAGCGGGCAGTAAAGACATAAAAAAGCTCTCAGTATTGAGAGCTTTTTGATTATCTGCAGTTGCAAATAGCGCAGAATATCGTTGGTTATTGCTGTCTATTGCTAGTTATAGCCGCGCAAGTAATTCCGTTTTTTTAGTGACGTATTCCGCCTCACTAAGAAGATCTCGCTTGCGCAAGTCGGCCAGTTTTTCAATCATGCTAAAGACGTCCGAATCGGCGATCGCAGCACTCACGGATGGCACCTGTGGTGATTGTTGTTGTGGTGGTTGTTGCGCTGCTACCGGTTCCACATTGTTTACTGGCGTATTCATCGGTGCCGGGACTGGCGTATTGGCAAACTGGTTGCCATTATTGTTGTCCTGCTGTGTTTGCGGTACGCCATCAATCGAGATAACCGGCAAACTGGCGACGTCAATCAGGCCGTATTGGCTGTTAAAGCAGATTGATCCGCCATAAGATTGCTGTTGCGAGAAGCCGCCGATTTGATGATCCAGCGTGTCATAGACGGTGACTCTGTCGTTTAATTCGATCACCAGGCGGCGTGCTTGTGCGAAGTAAGCGTAGCGCACATTGTTCTGGGCACCGGTGCTATTCGGCCAACGTAGATCGGCAGGCCACCAATCGTTTGATTTGCCAGGTGCGGGCGGCACAAACAGACTGGCCGTATTGTTGTGCTGGGACGAATTTGAATTTTGATATTGCGAATTTAAATTCGCATAATTGTTTTGCTGCTGGCCGCCGCCCTGATAGGAGCCACCCTGACTTTGCGACTGGAAGCTACCGCTTCGTAGCAAGTCTGGTTGATTGGCTATCAAACGTGCCAGTTCCGTGCATAGACTGTCAACGCGATTTTTGAGGTAGCCATTGAACATGTCCGACACCATGGTCATCCCGCCCTGCATCCACTGGCCCGAGCCGCTGAATTCCGGATGATTAAATTGTGCCATCCCACCATTGCCATTGATAACCGACTGAAGCATGCTTAACACTGCATCGACACTGAATCCATGGCGTCGCGCGATTTCTTCGATCACCTGACGTCCGCTTGGAGAAAGTTGTTGCATGATAGTTTTCCTATTCGTGGAATGACAAAGGGTGAAGCTGCGAACAATGCCAGATATGTTGTATGGGCAAGTCGGGGAGGAGGCTGCGTAGATTTTGCGACAGTTTAAACGGTTATCAAACCGTACCAGCTGCGATTCTCCGTAATACAACGGGTTAGGCGACGTTATACGAAATGAGTATTACATTGAAGCATAATGTTTTGTTCGTTGGCCCTGATGGTGCGTAAAACAACTTTGTTTGATGTCGCAAGCGGTCACGCCTATCAAACGAACGCTGTGTCAACGCCCAATGCGGAGCATAGGTTGTATAACAAAAGTATTAAACGTGGCAATATTGCTGGTGGTAACAATGTAGACATCCCCGCCAGAGGAGAGTTGCATGAGGGGGTATTTCGGCGTTCTTGCGAACGGACCCGACGATGAGCGGGCCAGCGGCTTTCATACTGCGGCGTAAGGCTGGTGTTGATCGGCAATACCCGGATATTTTAGCGATACGAAGGTGATCGTCGGTATTCGGCATGTCTGTATTAACGGCGTGATTGCCATTAACATTTTAAAACGGTCTCGCAGTCGAGCGAGATGACTAATGCATTAAGCTTGAGCTTATTTTGGCAAGCCTGCTTTTGACGACAAAGAAAAACGCAAGCCGAAAGCGACGATGGCTAAAGCAACTGGGAAGTATTGAATGATGTACATGGTAAGTTTCCAAAAAGAATTAAGCTATCAGTGGGAGTAAGTATAAAAAGTTTGCCGTACGAAATCCAATTTCGAATCAGTATTTCCTTTATACGTTTCCTGAATATCATTGATTTTCTATATCGATTAAATCTAATTGATAGAAAAAACGAAGCGCTGGAACGGTCGTTGTCTGGGTGCAAGTATGCATTGCCAGCGGCAGGATCGACGAGGTAACTCTTTCAGCCTTTGATGGACGCTTTTACGAAGCGCGCTACCATGTCCGGCTTGTCTGCCACGGTCTTTTGCATCGTCCCAATGGTGGTGCCGTACGGCGGGTAGCCATCCTGTGCAAACAGGAAGAAGTTAGTCTTCACATTAGCTTCATCGCCTGAAATGGTTTGGAAAAAGGATAGGCTTGCTGCACTACGTTCTGGTCCACAAAGAACGGTTGCAGGTTGAACGTTTAAGCCCGCACCAGAGACTCTGTATAGCCGTACTTTGCTTCCAGCCAAGGCAGTCACGTAGGGTGTGCTGTGCTGCCGGCGAGAATAATTTTGCCTTTCAGGTCGGCTAGACTTTTGACGTTCTCGTGCTTCATCATCCCTTATAAATCTTTTTGAAAAGATGTGGCGACGGTAGTCACGGGTTCAACTTTTTCTAGTCTGCAATAGGCTAGGCATTCTGCGTGCCAACAAATTAGAAAATATTATTTTTAATAAGATCAGATAGTTATGGCGGTGGCGAGTGTAATGCGGTCTGTCGCCATGAACCCAGTATGATATTTGTCTCAAATTGGCGCAGATATCCGGCTCATTTTGGTGCGGAGGAGTAACGGGGAGGAAGGTTAACCAAGCAGAGATGGGCGCTGGCATAATTGACGCCGCCATTCAAAATTTCTTCCGGTTGTACTAACCAGATTCCTTGCTGTCAAGCACTGACCTAAGATTTATCGAGTTGTGCATTGGAAAAATAATGCCAATAAACTTAGCATAAGGGCGCACCAAAAAATAACTACGCGCAACTTCTGCAATACACGAGTAACGCCTTTTTCATTACACTAGAGTGCGAATGTCGCAAATTTTAGGAGACAGGGCGTAGCAACGTGCCGGAAGTTACGTAGTGGTGTGGAGGAAGTGCAGGACGGGTGCGCGAAGTCGGGAGATTTAAAAGCGTTCGACTGCTCCGAACACCGGCGCTCCATTCGGCGTGCTGGCGACCGGCAACCTTATTCGGGCTTCCCATTTGGCGCAAGAGGGGATTGCCTGTGGCACCTTGGCGGATATCAAGACTAATTATAGTAACCGGTATGACGCGTGGCTTTTTTGGGATAGTCTTCGGACGTGGCGCAGGATAGCCCGATGCGATTGTTGCAAATTGTTGAGGGGGTAGTGGCGCTGTACGGTAAGGCTGCCAATTTAGTGGGCGGAATATCTTTTTGGCGGAGTGTTTAATATTTTTAACAAATGTGGGGTCGAAAGATTGCGCCCTGCAGTTCACTGCGAGAGCGTTAAATTGGATCATAGTTGACTGAGCGACTTTTTTGCATCGTGAGATGCGCCCCGGCTTACGCTCTTCTATGGTCGGTAACGGGGCTACTGTTTCTGGATGAAGACGCGGCGATGTTGGCGTTTGCGTTTTGTTAAGGCAAGCGGTATGGTCCGAATAGATAGCTATGGGTGAGGGTGCCCTTAGTATTCCGCAGAGATGTTTATGCGGATAAATAGGTTAGGGGTGTCGTGGCCTGCTTGATTTAACAGGTGTAACAATAGTAATTCGGCACTAGTTTTCAGCAAATGTCATCAAAGTGTAATTGTCGTCGCATAGCATATAGCTCTGCCTGTGGTTGACACGCACTACCGGCGCTGGCGGTCGGGAAACATTCCAGCACCAAATTTAAAAGCTCGCAGCCGAAAGGTCGGCGGGCTTTTTTTACGTCTTTACGGCGGTATATGCAAAGGGCGAAAAATGTCGCCGGATCAAGTCGAAGTTATTGGATGCATCTAACCTCAAAATTCCATCCACTATTTCTCTTATTTCTCTTGTTTCTCAGATGCGGGTCGCTCCGACAAACTTGTTTGCCAGGCGCCGGTGTACCCGAATCTCGGCGCAGGTATTTCTTCGGCAAACCAAAAGTCAGTAAAACTGACCACGCTTGGCGCCAGAAACCAGTGCGCATACCCATTCGCATCCATCGCCCACCAGCGCGCACTTTGGGGCGCTTCCTTCCAGTTTATATCTGAATACATGGTAATTACCCCACAATCGTTATCATCTATTATTTGGACCGGGGATTGCCCTGGTGGTTCTTGCCCACTCTCCAATGATAGAAACTTTAGCGACTATGATCATTTGTGCTCATGGTAGTAGCGTTACGTTCTCTTCTCAAATTGCACTATAAATACGTAGATCGTTCTATAAATAGGTCGGCGCGGCCTCCGGAAAGAAAATTTGAGTCGATCGTCAGGTTCAATTTCACCGCGAATGGTGCTTTACTGCTGGTTTTGGCAAGCTTAAATTTCTTCAGCAGTATCCTCGTATTTCTGAAGTAACTCATCAACGTCTTCGGTAAAATCCAAGACTATCTGGATCGGTTCTGAAGTCAGATTTTTTTCGTTATAGACGTCTACATCGGTTTTGAGTTGAACGCACTCGCCAACGACTTGCCTTCGGCGTTCCGCGAACGAGCGCACAAAATGGGATCGCGGCGCATTTTTATCATCAATATCGGCCCATAAGGAACCTTGTTTGTTCCCTTTAGTGATCTTGATTGCATGCTTGGCCCGATAACGACGTCCACGACTGTCGGTCCGATGTTCCTCTCGAAACACCTGCGATATATCCGATGCGATGGCATCGATAATGGTCTTGGTATTTGGCTTGATCAAACCATGGCGATAAGCCCATGCAGCCACCTCATGTGGGTCAATTAAGCCGACTTCGCCCGTTTCCTGCTCATACCTGTGAACGTAGTCACGCACCTGATCAGTATATGTAGACATAATTTCCTTAACTCTCAATAGGATAAGAAAAACCAAAGCCATCAGTCACAGCGGCTGCGCACACAATATGTCGCACTTTGGCTTGGTGTTTCACCAACAAGTCGTAACGTTTAAGTTGGCGTTGTAGCTGTCCGACTACGATTCCGACATGAATATTTAACTTCCTTGCAAACAGGGTCACTCTTTCTTCGGAAAAAAATGGTTGAACGCGCGCAATGAAACTTCGCAAGTCCTTCTGAGGCAAACAAAACTCCGCCGCGGCCTCGTTTGCGAGCAACTCCTCAGCGGGTAATCCCTCAGCCGCGGTGGCATCTAGTTCAACATCGATACACGCATGTTTTTGTCCGTCACGATTGAGAATATGTTCGATTTCGTGTCGCAACACAAACCAGAAATTATCAATCTTGTCCCGCCGCATGGTTAACCCAATAACAGGAGATTTCGCGTCCAACCAAAGACAGGCACCATCGATTTTTGATCCAGGAAGATGCTCTACGACCAGAAATCTAACCCCCGCATCTGCCAAAATTTTAGGTACTTGCCGCGTTCCTTCAGGAGATAAAAGTAACGCGGACAATGTCGGTAACGCGTTGCGCAAAGATACTTCTGAGTAAGGCTTTGCCACCATAGTTTCCGCTATTTTTTTAACCCGAAAAAGCCACGTCAATTGAGAAATTGGTGCATTAATGTAAGATTGCTTTTTCGCCGCATAATGTAAAACTGGCGCTTCGTCTATTCCCTTTATACCAAAAAAATCAAATAATTGCATTTCTAGTATTTCGGTCGTGACGGCGGCGCCAACCCATCCTCGTTTGATCATTTCCCTAACGGGAAACTTAGAGTGTAAACCTGCTTTTTTTGAGATACTACTTTCCCTTGTGCGTACTTTCGATAGTTGGTACTGGCTTTCCAAGTTCATCCACAGTTCTGGACTAGTGCCAAGCGCTTCGCTAAAAATTAATGCGGTTTCGGCGGTGATCGAACGCTTACCGTTTATTACTTCATTGATCAGCCGGCTGTCACGGCCGATAATTTCAGAAAATTCGACTTGGGTCCAGTCGCGCGCTTCCAATTCATCCTTGAGAAATTCTCCGGGAGGGGAAACCTCTGCTGGTACACGTGCTTTCATATTTAACTCCTTCATTAGTGATAGTCCTCTATAGAAATGAGAGACGACGATCACAATTTTTCTAGTCCCGCTAGTGTTCGTTTTGTTATGGGCGCCTTAGCGCATTGAGACGCATTAACGATGTGATCCCCTTTCAGTTTCTCTAATGCGGCGACTTCATTGCAGAGAAGTCTCGCTCGTCAAGGGCGCTCAAATAAAACCGTTGTTTTCTCTTTGTGTAATAACAGCGGCATGAAAGCCGACATTAAAAGTCATATCCGTTTTGAGACTACCGAAAATTGCAACAGAAAATTGTCTCCATGGAGCAATAATACTGAGTTAGGCGGAGAAAGTAAATACGTAAATACGTGCATGACACGTATTTAGAAATTGAAGTCAAATACCTATATCTATGCGCCTGCTTTTCTGATGCAAAGCCTGTTTATAAGGGATCAGGGAATGACTATGTATATTTCGTCCGATCCCGCAAAGTTAAGTACTGTCTGTATCACGTCTTAAGGGTGTGGGCTGAGCGCCCCTATCGGAAATGCGATGTAAAGGGCGCTCAGGTCATGTGGCGAAAGCACGTCCGGCACATAAAAACCATTGCGATGACTACGGACTAAATCCAGCAATTGCATTAAGCAGAGGTTGCTTGCAGGTAATGTGGATAACCAGAAAATCGGCGGGCTGCAGAACTGAGATCCTCGTTCCAAAAATCGAAGAAGTAGCCGCTAGCGTTGAGGGGAAAGCTACCCGTTGATGCCGGTGGATTGTCACTCGCCCCTCATTGTTGCCTAATTTTAGATGCGCTTATTTCAGGACATTGATGTTCGTAACAAAACTAGCGCTGGAAGCCGCTTCCATATCCACCGCCTTGATTGCCGCTATTGCCACCGCCTTGATTACCCTCGTGGCTACCGCCTTGTCCGTCGCCGCCGCGATGATCATGGCGCTCACCTGCACCGCTGTCACGGTCGCCATGGTGTTCGCCCGCGCTGCGGTCGCGGTCCCGGTCGCGGTCCCTGTCGCCGTGATGGTCTCCCCCGCCGCTATCGCGGTCGCGGTGGCCTGGCCCATCGCCGCCCCCATAAATTCCACCACCGTAACTGCCGTGACCGCCGTCTTCATAAGGCCCTGCAACACAGCCGCCGAGCAAGGTTGTTAGCATGAGCAAAATCGTCAAATGTTTCATGATGGACTCCGTAAGGGTTGTCGACATTGGTTTCGACGCCGGAACCTGCTGACAGTTCAGATTGACGAAATGAACCCGAGGGCACTTATCGCGCTTTTCCATCACGCAATTTTTGTTCTTACGGATCAAAAAGAGGTGCTGTTTGTCGATAAGTATGGTCTGCAGTTAGTGAGATTGATGTTGCAGCTGTCAAAGCAGGTATATCATAACTTCAGGTAAATGCCTGGAACGGCCGGGCTTCGTTACGCTAACTATCGTTCCATAAAACAATTTTTAACGCGTTACGCTTTGCTGTGAAGCATGGAAGTGTCGACCGTATCCTCCTCAGACAAATAAACTATCCTTATCGACCCAGTACACGGCGCGCATACGACAAACCATCATGGAGGCTCCTGATGCCCAACTCTTTGTCACCCGATCTGCTTCAAAAAATGCATGCTTATTGGCGTGCGGCAAATTACCTCTCCGTCGGCCAGATCTATTTGCAAGATAATCCGTTGCTTGACTCTCCGCTCAGACTGGAACATATCAAGCCTCGTTTGTTAGGGCATTGGGGCACCACACCGGGATTAAACTTTCTGTATGTCCATCTTAATCGCCTGATCAATGAAAACGATCTGAACATGATGTATGTGATCGGTCCGGGTCACGGCGGTCCGGGAATAGTGGCGCAGACCTACCTGGAAGGATCGTATACGGAGCGTTATCCCGCCATTGAACGTAACCGAAACGGGCTACAAAAGCTATTTCGTCAGTTCTCATGGCCTTCTGGAATTCCCAGCCACGTATCACCAGAAACGCCCGGCTCCATTCATGAAGGCGGGGAATTAGGCTACTCACTGGTCCACGCCTATGGGGCTGCCTTTGATAATCCAGACCTGATCGTGGCCTGCATTATTGGCGACGGCGAGGCAGAAACCGGGGCGCTTGCGGCTAGTTGGCACTCTAATAAATTTTTGAATCCCGCACGCGATGGCGTTGTGCTGCCGATTCTTCACCTGAACGGTTTCAAGATCGCCAATCCAACGGTGCTGGCCCGGATCAGTCGTCAGGAGCTAACGGACCTGATGCGGGGTTACGGTTACGAGCCGCATTTTGTTGAAGGCGACGATCCGGCGCTCATGCATCAATCGCTGGCTGGCACGCTGGATACGGTTCTGGCCAAAATTCGCCAGATTCAGGATGTGGCTTGCTCTCTCGGACCTGCCGAAACTCAAAAACGACCACGCTGGCCCATGATTGTCTTGCGCACACCCAAAGGCTGGACTGGCCCGAAAGTCGTCGACGGCAAGGCGGTCGAAGGCACTTGGCGCGCACATCAGGTACCGATAGCGGACTTCAAAAATCCAGAGCACCTGCGGCAGCTTGAAGAGTGGATGAAAAGCTATAACGTGCATGAGTTGTTCGACGAACAGGGTCAATTTCGTGGAGAGTTGGCCGCACTCGCGCCGACCGGTCATCGCCGTATGGGTTCCAATCCGCACGCTAATGGCGGCGAGTTATTAGAACCTCTGACGATGCCGCACTTCCATGATTACGCCCTGGAAATGCTGCAACCGGGCAGCGTAAAGGCGGAAGCCACGCGCGTCCTCGGGAGCTTTCTGCGAGACGTAATGAAGCACAACCTCGACAAGAAAAATTTCCGGCTCTTTGGCCCGGATGAGACTGCATCGAACCGGTTAGAGGCAGTCTTCGAAGTGTCCGGCAAGGAATGGATGGCCGATATTGAAGCGCTCGATGTTGATCTTAGTGTTGATGGTCGCGTCATGGAAGTGTTGAGCGAACATCTATGCGAGGGCTGGTTAGAAGGTTACCTTCTAACCGGGCGCCACGGTTTATTCTCATGCTACGAAGCTTTTATCCACATCATCGACTCAATGCTCAATCAACATGCAAAATGGTTAAAAGTCAGCAAGGGTATTCCATGGCGCAAGCCGATTGCATCATTGAATTATCTGCTCACGTCGCATGTCTGGCGGCAAGATCATAATGGCTTCTCGCATCAGGACCCCGGCTTTATCGACCATGTCGCCAATAAAAAATCCGACATCGTGCGCATCTATTTGCCGCCCGACGCAAACTGCCTGCTGTCGGTTGCCGATCATTGCTTACGCAGTCGTCACTACATCAACGTGATCGTCGCCGGAAAACAACCGGAGTGGCAATGGCTTGATATGGATGCAGCCGTCCGACATTGCGCTGCAGGTGCCGGTATTTGGCACTGGGCCAGCAACGAGAGCGGCGATCCAGATGTGGTCATGGCTTGTGCCGGTGATGTGCCCACTTTGGAGACGCTTGCGGCTGTAAGCGTGTTACGCACGTACGTCCCTGATATTCGTATCCGGGTCGTCAACGTGGTGGATTTGATGGTATTGCAGCCTGTGTCCGAACATCCTCATGGACTGGAAGATCATGATTTTGATGCGTTGTTTACAATAGATAAGCCTGTAATCTTCGCCTTTCACGGTTATCCCACGATGATTCATAAGCTGACCTACCGACGGCACAATCATCACAATATTCACGTGCGCGGCTACAAGGAGGAGGGCACCACCACCACTCCCTTCGACATGGTTGTGCTGAATAATCTCGATCGCTATCAGCTCGCGCTGGACGCTATCGAACGAATTCCCCGGCTTAACCATGAAGTGGAGACGGCGAGGGCGCGTTACCGGAACACCATTGAGCGGCACAAACGCTATATCGGAGAGCACGGCGATGACATGCCGGAAGTCCGCGACTGGCGGTGGGAATTATGAGTACGATGGCTTCCCCTGACTCACGCAACGCGGAACTTGAACTTGAGCCTGAACCGGAACCTGATTATCATGTGCTCGCCTTGAATAGCGGTTCGTCCTCGCTCAAATTCGGGTTGTATCGCGTCGGCCCATTGCAAGCGGAGGTGATGCTTTCGGGGGAGGCGGACGCGATTGGTGATGAAAAAGGAACATTTTGCGCCCGTGATTCGCGGCAAAATAAGCTGATCTCCGAAACAGTCTGGTTCGCTAGTCAACGCGAAGCCTTTGTACGTATTGCAAAGCTGCTCGCCGAGTCCGACCTGCCGGTGCCGTCTGCGGTCGGACATCGCATCGTGCATGGCGGAGCGCGTCTCCGTCAACATTGCGTCATTGACGATTGGGTCGTGCGGCAACTTGCGGCAGCCGTGTCTTTCGCGCCATTACATATTCCCTCAGCACTGTCGGTCATTCAGTTCGCACAAGAACATTTTCCCGGAATTCCGCAGGTGGCGTGCTTTGATACCACTTTTCATGCTGAGCTAGCGGAAGTGGCGCGGGTTCTTCCCGTCCCCAGGGAGTTGCAAGCAGAAGGCATTCAACGCTACGGATTTCACGGCCTGTCGTGCGAGTCGATCGTGCATCAACTAGTGCACCAACTTGCGCATAATCTGCCCAAACGTCTGGTGATCGCCCATCTTGGCAATGGTGCCAGCGTCACCGCCGTCAGAGACGGTAAATCGATCGATACCAGCATGGGACTGACACCTACCGGTGGCGTGATGATGGGCACCCGTAGCGGCGATCTTGATCCCGGCGTCCTGATTTATCTGATGCGAGAGAAGAAGTTCGATGTTGCTGCGCTTGAAGAGATGGTCGATCATCGTTCTGGTTTGCTGGGAGTGTCGGGTATCGGTAGTGACATGCGCCGTCTGCGTGAGGCCGCATCCGTGAACGCCGACGCGCGTCTGGCCGTTCAAATGTTTTGCTATGCCGTGCGCAAACAGGTGGCAGCAATGATCGCTGCGCTTGATGGCGTTGACCTGATTGTATTCACCGGCGGTATCGGAGAAAACGATTGGGAATCAAGGGCAGAAATCTGTCTTGGTTTGTCGTGGATTGGCGTCACGCTCGATCAGGCGCGGAACCGGTCAGCAAACAAGCCGATCTCCGATGCGCTTCAAAATACGCTTCAAAATACGATCCACGATCCAGCATCACGCTGCGCGGTGCTGGTTCTGGCGTCGGAGGAAGACGAGCAGATCGCACGTCATACGTGGACAATATTGCATCCTGAATAAATTTAACGTGAGGGGATAACTCCTCTCAGCAAAGATAGCGTTTAAAAGTAAAATTTCTTAATTGTAATTTTGCTGATTTATTTACTTTTAAACGAATAACAACCGAAATGAACTTAAGCGATCAATGGGCATAACTAGAAACGTTAATGCCTGGCAACTTTGCAGGATCAGCGCCGCGTCTTTATGTAGGGCGCATGTGCCTTCCAAAGCATTGCCGGTTGCGCGCCAGCTTTGTTTCAAGGAGTGACTGTCATACACGGAGTAATTGCGCAGTACTTTTACCGGTTGAAACACCGACGATTCCCTGTGTTCTCGTTCGCACGGCAAACGTCGGTATTGGAAATGGTGAACCCATACGGCAGGCCGGTTTTTCTCTTCATCTCCTTTCTTGAGTCTGCCTGTAGTACATCAGTCGGGACGTTCACAGTTGCCTTCGACTTGGTGCAGGTCCTTAAAATCCGTGTGCGTCACATCAGCGCCTTGAAATAAAGGAATCGCCGCCGTCCGCTAGCTTATAAGACTTGTCTTTAGATTTTGCGCTTTTAGCCTGCATATCAGTGAGCGGCGTAACGGTTTTAGGCATTTTGGGGACATCCGATTTGGGTTGTTGGGGGCATGCCACCTAGAGTGCCCCAAAAATAGTGGAAGTCAACAGACGTTAAAAGCGCTCAGACAACAAAAAACCCGCATCAGCACTGGGCTAGAAGCGGGTCTCTGTACGTTCCTGTACTACCTAGAACATGTTCGTGGTGGTGATAGGTGGATTTGAACCACCGACCCCAGCATTATGAGTGCTGTGCTCTAACCAACTGAGCTATATCACCAAAGAAGCCCGCTAGTATGATGTATGGTGGCGATTCTTGTCAAGCGTATTGGGGGTCCTATTTGCGCTGAAGTCGATAATTTTTTATTCTCTATCATTCCGAGTCACGATAACAGTATTCAATACCTTTTTAGCAACGCTATCGCCTATGCAATCGATGACGATACGGTCCGGCATTGCGCGTAACCAGGTAAGTTGTCGCTTGGCAAGTTGACGGGTGGCGATGATACCTTTTTCGCGCATTTCTTCGAAATCATATTGGCCGTCGAGATATTCCCATGCCTGGCGATAGCCGACGCAGCGCATTGAGGGTAATCCCGGATGCAGGTCGCCGCGGGCGCGGAGCGATTCTACTTCGGCTATCAGGCCACCGTTTTTGTTTTCCAGCATCAGATCAAAGCGTTGTGCGATGCGGCCATGCAGGACGCTGCGGTCAGATGGTTCCAGTGCGATTGGTAATACATCGAACGGTAGTTGCGGCGGCGCTGGGTTGGTCAACAGCGAAGACATAGTCTGGCCGCTTAGTTCGATGATTTCGAGGGCGCGCTGGATGCGTTGACTGTCGTTGGGTTTAAGGCGCTCTGCGGTAATTGGGTCTAGTAGCGCTAGCTTGGCGTGCATGCCGGGCACGCCAATGATGGCGGCTTCAGCATCTAGTCTGGCGCGCAATGCCGGGTCGGCTTGCGGTAGCGTATCCAGACCGTCGCGTAGCGCTTTGAAATAGAGCATGGTGCCGCCGACCATCAGCGCCAGTTTGCCGCGGGCGTGGATTTGTCCGATCAACGCGAGCGTGTCGGTACAGAACTGCATGGCCGAATACGATTGCGTCGGCTCTATGATGTCGATCAAATGATGTGGCGCTGCGTCGCGTTCGGCGGCGGTGGGTTTGGCCGTGCCTATATCCATGCCGCGATAGACCAGTGCAGAATCAACGGAGATGATTTCAGAAGGAATATGCCGTACAATTTCCAGCGCCGCGGCGGTTTTTCCGGAGGCGGTGGGTCCCATGATGGCGATTACTAATGGTCGTTTTTTTGAATCTTGATTCATGCGTTGTGTGTCGTCGACTTGCGTCATTGTTCAGTTTAAGGCTTCAGTTTAAGGCCATGCCTGGCGGCTGGAAGGCGAAGGGTTCATCATCTCACGCACGGCTTGAAGTAGGGGCTTGGCTTTCGAGGCAAAATTGCGTGCCCTGCATCGGTGGGTGCGCTATATGCCGACGCCGCGGCTCCTCTCACTATCCGCTTATTGGTCGGTCACCTATTGCCCACGCAAAAAAAGTTTATTCAGATCGGACATGGCAAGCTGGCTCCACGTCGGGCGCCCATGGTTGCATTGGTCGGCGCGGTCGGTCGCTTCCATCTGGCGCAATAGCGCGTTCATTTCTGGCACGGTCAAATGGCGATTGGCACGCACGGCTGTGTGACAGGCGAGGGTGCCTAGCAACTCGTTGCGGCGTTCTACCAATACCCGCGATCCGCCGAATTCACGTACATCGCGCAGGACATCTCGGGCTAGCGTTTGGGCGTCGGCATTCTTTAGTAGCGCAGGAACCGCGCGCACGGCTAGCGTGGTCGGCGACATCGCGGCGATGTCGAAGCCTAACGATTGGAGGATTTCTTGATTTTCTTCGGCGGTGCCGACTTCTACGCCGTCTGCATAGAATGTCACGGGGATGAGTAACGGCTGCACTTGCATCGCGTTCTCATCGAGGGCATCTTTTAACTGCTCGTATAAAATCCGTTCGTGCGCGGCGTGCATGTCGACCAGCACGAGACCTTTGGTATTTTGCGCGAGGATGTAGATGCCATGCAATTGCGCCAGCGCGAACCCGAGTGGAAACTCATCGTTAGAACTCGCCTGCTGCGCCGTTGGCATTCCGAAACCGGGGCTGTGGGAGGGCGAGTTTGCTGGAGAGCTTGAGGGAGAGTTAGCATGCGAGTCGGCAAACAACGCGCCATAGTTGGAGGCCGACTGCGCTACGCCAGGATAAGTATTGCCCCTGAATTGCGCGCCGAAGGCAGTTTGATGTTGGGGTTGCTGAGCAGCTTGCGGCTGCAAAATAGCCTGCAGGTGTTCCGCCGATCCTCGCATCCACGGCATAGCGCCGCTGGGCGCGGGCAAAGGCGCTGGCGTCGTGCCAAATGATGTTGCAGAAGTGAGCGCTAACGCGCGATTAACTGCGTGATAAATAAATTGATGAATAGATCGGCTATCGCGAAAACGGACTTCAATTTTGGACGGATGGACGTTCACATCCACCAGCGCCGGGTCTAGATCCAGCGCCAGCACATATGATGGAAAGCGGTCGCCGTGCAGCACGTCCTGATACGCCGCGCGTACCGCATGCATAAGCACTTTGTCGCGGACAAAGCGCCCATTGACATAAAAATATTGCGCATCGCCGCGTGCTTTGGAGGCGGTAGGCAGGCCCACAAAACCGTGCAGTCGCAATGGTCCGGCGCTTTCGTCCAGTGCTAACCGGGCTTCGGCAAATTCTGTCCCAAGTATGCTGGCGCTGCGTTTGGCGCTCTCGGTGACCATCCAGTGATCGACGGTTTTACCGTTATGGGTCAAGGAGAAGGCGACATCCGGGCGTGATAATGCAATGCGACGGACCACCTCGGCGCAATGGCCGTATTCGGTCTGGTCAGACTTCAAAAACTTGCGTCGGGCGGGCGTATTAAAATACAAATCCTGCACATTGACCGTGCTACCTTGCGCGCCGGATGATGGCGTGACGACCAGCGTGCTGCCATCGATTTCGGACGCGTGCGGGGCTTCAGCGGTGCGCGAGGTGAACGTCATTTGTGAGACTGATGCAATCGACGCCAGCGCCTCGCCTCTGAAACCGAGCGTCGCGACGTTCTCAAGATCATACAATGAAGTGATTTTGGAGGTGGCGTGTCGGGCTAACGCCAGTGGTAACTGCTCCGGCGCGATTCCACGGCCATTATCTGTGATCGAGATGCGCTTTATGCCACCTTGTTCAAGGCGGACGGTGATCTGGTTAGCACCGGCATCCAGTGCATTTTCCAATAATTCTTTAACAACGGCGGAGGGCCGCTCGACCACCTCCCCCGCAGCAATTTGCGAAATCAGATTATCTGGCAGGGGCAAAATAGCGCGGAAAGAAGGTATTGGAGCATTCATTTGATGATTATACCGAACGTATGCAAAATCGCCGCAGCGACGTTACGCCTTCCTCACGGTCCCCGTGGCCCGGTACTGGCATGCTGCCTTTGTTGGTAAGGCAAGCCGATATCGGGATTATTTTGGACAGTCCTGATATTTTTAGTCGTTGAATTAATCCCCCTGCAATGAGCGATTTTTGATGTTTCCTTCAGCAATAGTGGTTTACCTACTGTCAGGACTACCTTTTTTATCATTATTGGCTTTTTCTGTGCACGGGGTAGTGTATTATTTCGCGCAACCATTAGGAGAATTATGGACTTTATGCAATTCTTTGACGTGATACTGCACGTCGACAAATCCTTAGGATTCTTGATTAAAGAATACGGTACCTTAATCTACATGGTGCTATTTTTAATTGTTTTTTGTGAGACCGGATTAGTCGTATTTCCGTTCTTGCCCGGGGATACATTGCTGTTCATTGGCGGTGCGTTTTGCGCAATGGGTGAAATGAATATATGGGCGTTGATGGGATTGTTGATCCTGGCAGCGACGACGGGCAATACTTTAAACTATTGGATAGGTAGCAAGATAGGGGAGAAAGTATACTCCCACGATTATCGTTGGCTGGATCAAAAGGCGCTCCAAAGAACGCATGCTTTCTATGAGCATCACGGTGGTAAAACCATCATTTTGTCGCGTTTTATACCGATCGTACGGACCTTTGCGCCTTTTGTCGCCGGGGTATCGAAGATGACTTTTTCCAAGTTTCAGTTTTTTAATATCGCTGGCGCGTTGTTGTGGGTAATCGGTTTGGTATCGGCAGGTTATTTCTTTGGAAATATGCCGATTATCCGTGATCACCTGAACACCATCGTTTTACTTGGGGTTGGCGCTGCGGTCATCCCGGTGGCGCTGGGTGCTATATGGAAACTATATCGCAAGCTCAGAGGGCAGAAGGCTTAACGCCCGCCTCAGTGGCTTGTAAACTGCGGGCGGTCTGCAGGCGAAATAGTAAAAAATTACTGTAATTAAAAAGGGTATGGCGCATAAGATTGCGCCATACCCTTTTTAGTTTTAATGCAAAATCGGTATCAAGTATCGACTAAGCGTCACTATCCAGCGTCAATATCAAGCATCGATATCAATAGCAGCGTCAATATCAAGCGTCGATGTCATAAATCCATGCCGCCATCAGGTCAACGGATTCTTCGATAACGGTGGATTGTGCGAGAAATATTTTTTGATCCCAGCCAGGATCGCATCGGCCATTTTGTCCTGATAGGCATTATCGGTCAGTTTGGCCTCCTCTTCAGGATTGGAGATGAAGGCCGTTTCGATCAAAATACTGGGAATGTCAGGCGCTTTTAGCACTGCAAAACCGGCCTGTTCCACGGCACCCTTGTGTAGTTTGTTGATGCCGCCGATTTCATTGAGGACGGCGCTGGCAAGCTTCATGCTGTCGTTGATTTGTGCGGTGGTCGACAGGTCGAGCAGCACGCTGGCAAGTTGACGATCATGACCCTTGATATTAACGCCACCGATCAAATCGGCCGCATTTTCTTTGTTCGCCATCCAACGCGCAGCCGTCGAGCTGGCGCCTTTTTCGGATAGCGCAAATACCGACGAGCCACGCGCGGTCGGCGTCACAAAAGCATCGGCATGGATCGAGACGAACAAATCAGCCTGTACCTTGCGCGCTTTTTGTACGCGCATGCCTAGCGGGACGAAAAAATCGGCGTCGCGAGTGAGCATGACGCGCATGTTTGGTTGCTGTTCGATTTTACCTTTGAGGCGTTTGGCGATAGAAAGCACGACGTCTTTTTCTCGATTGCCGCCGCGCCCGGTGGCCCCCGGATCTTCGCCGCCGTGACCGGGATCAAGGGCGATGGTAATCATCCGCGTCATGGTCGGCTGTTTGTCAGCTTTATTATCTGCCTTGTTGTCAGCGCGTCTATCCGGCTTAGGTTCCAGGCGTGCCAGCGGCGGGTCCGGCGGTCGCAGCGGGGTCGGCTTGGTCACTGCGACGGGTGGCACGATTTCGCCCGGCTCAGCCGTTGGCCATTCGCCTTTTTGGATCATGATCGCAATCGGATCGGGCGGCACCAGCGGATACAGATCGAACACCAGACGGTATTTGTAGTTACCGATAGGATCGAGCGTAAACACTTGCGGGTTCACCTGATCTTTCAGATCAAATACCAAACGGACCACGTTAGGGCGGTTTTGACCCACCCGTACCTGTTTGATATAAGGATCGTTCGATTGAATTTTGGCGACCAGCTCTTTTAGGGCTGGGTTCAACTCAATACCCTCGATGTCGACCACCATGCGGGCAGGATTTTGTACCAGAAAATGGGTGACTTTTAGTTCGGCATCATTCTCTAGCGTCACGCGGGTATAGTCGTCTGCTGGCCAGACCCGGACCGCAAGAATTTGTGCAGCGCGCGCGGATGGCGAAGCCAACGGTGCGATAATTGAAATAAGGAGCGTTCCGCCTGCTTTGAGCAGAGTACGACGACGTTTGGATTTTATAAGTTTGGTGCAAATTTCAATCGAGCGAGACATTGATGACCTTTTTCTGATACGCCGCACAATTTTACATCACGACCATCACCTGAAACACTCAGGATCACGTTAATGTCAGGTATCGGCAAAACCTTTTCTGCCTTTTCAGGCCATTCGACGATGCATATATTGGTTTCGTTAAAATGCTCGCGGAATCCGGCCTCCAGAAATTCTTCCGCACATCCCATCCGATAGAGGTCAAAATGCATCACTTCTACCGGTTTTTGATTAATATTGACGGTATAAGGTTCCACCAGCGTGTAGGTTGGACTTTTGACGTGACCGGCATATCCTGCTGCATGCAGTAAGGCCCGCGTCAGCGCCGTTTTGCCTGCGCCAAGATCGCCGTGTAAATATATCGTCAGGCCCGGTGCCAACGCCCGCGATAATGCAGCACCAAGGGCCATCGTGCCAGCTTCGTCATGTAGATGGAGCGTAATGTCTTGCATCTCGTAAAATAGTCCTCTGTCATTGATGAATTGATGTTTCCATGTCTCAACCGCATTTAATTGAAACAGATAGTAACCCTACTGCCGAGACTGCGCTCGCTACGCTTGCGTTCACCATTAAGGCGTGGGGGCGGGAGCTTGGGTTTGCCGACGTGCGGATTACAGATGTCGATCTGGCGCAACAAGAAGCCGGGTTTGAGGCCTGGCTTGCCCATGGTTATCACGGTGAGATGGATTATATGGCAGCCCACGGTTTGAAGCGCGCCCGACCTGCCGATTTAGTGCCCGGCGTTATTCGGACCATCAGCGTACGTATGAATTACTTGCCACAAGACAGCGACGCAGCCTGGCGCCAGCGCGAGAAAAATCGGCTTAGTTCAGATGCAGCCTCCACCGCGACAGTCTCGTTGTATGCACGCGGACGCGATTATCACAAGGTGCTGCGCGGGCGCTTGCAGCAACTGGCGGATCGCATCGTGGCTGAAATCGGCCCCTTTGGTTATCGTGTGTTCACCGACTCGGCTCCAGTGATGGAGGTGGCGTTGGCACAAAAAGCCGGACTTGGGTGGCGGGGAAAGCACACCTTATTACTCAATCGAGAGGCAGGTTCGCTGTTTTTTCTGGGCGAAATGTTGACCGATTTGCCACTGCCTGTTGACGCCCCGATAAGCGGGCATTGTGGTCAATGCAGCGCGTGTATAGACGTTTGTCCGACCAAGGCTATCATTGCACCCTATACGCTGGATGCACGACGATGTATTTCTTATTTGACCATAGAGTTAAAAGGCAGTATTCCGCTAGAATTCCGACCATTAATTGGCAATCGCGTCTACGGTTGCGATGATTGTCAGTTATTTTGTCCGTGGAACAAGTTTGCCCAACCTTCCGCGCTGGATGACTTTGATGTACGTAACGGACTGGATCAGGCCACCTTGGTAGAATTATTCGGCTGGACCGAAGACCAATTCAATCTACGGCTGCAAGGTAGTCCGATACGCCGGATCGGATACGAGCGATGGCTGCGAAATATCGCGGTGGGATTGGGTAATACGGCCGCCGCCGGTGCTGGTTCAGCCGAGATTATTGCGGCGTTGCAAGCGCGTGCGGACAACCCTTCCGCGTTAATTCGTGAGCACGTTTTGTGGGCGTTGCAACAACATGTCATTTAATGCGATAGCCACAACCACAATGGCAACGTCAGCATCGACAGCACCGTACCCACAGAAATCAAGAATGCCACCAGCGGACCATTTCCGCCGAGACGGGCCGCCAGAATATATGCACTGGAGGCCGTTGGCAGGCCGCAGAACAACACGACAATTTGCAACTGGCGATCACCCAGACCCACCCAGCGTCCTAACACCAAAGCGACCGCCGGTAACGCCAACAATTTCACAGCAAGAAAAAATCCCGTCATTAACTTAGCCTGATGTACGCCCGCAAGGCGCAATCCCGCCCCGACCAGGAGCAAGCCGATTGCCAGCGCAGCATTACCGAGCCGCGACAATACTGCTCCCGCGACCTCCGGCAGCGGAAGGCCAGACAAGCTATATAACAGTCCGCATGCCGTCGCAATCAGCAATGGATTTCTGGCCAGTTCTTTTAACAAGCCACCATTTTTATGCACCAGCGCATGGACCGCAGCCAAATTGCACAATGGTACGCCAAAACCGATCAACAACGCCATCCAACCGGTGCCTTCCTCGCCCGCCATGCGCGATGCCAGCGCCAACGCCATATAGGAGTTGAAGCGATAGCCAGTTTGCATTCCGGACTCGTAATCCATCGGCGTTGCTTTTAAAAATGGCTTGCCGATCCAGGTCAGCAAAATAGCGGCACCGAGGGACGTCAACCCGACCAGCAACATTTTGCCCGTGGTCTCAAAATGCAGCGGCGTCCGTGCTGTGGAATAAAACAGCAACGCGGGAAATAGCAGGTAATAGACTAGCTTTTCTGCACCGGTCCAGAACGCATCACCCCAATCGGTCATGCGCCGCAAAATGACGCCTAAAAGTATGAGGGTGAAATCGGGGAGAAGCAAGTTGACGATGTACATTTAGGTTTGTATTTCAGGCACGAGGGGTGAATGGCGATAACGGTAATTGATTTGCGCGTTTTCTGCCCTCATTTAAAGATTGTTAAGGCATCTGAAGAATTCTGAACCGGCGCGGTATTCGTCTATGCAGCCCGACCTGTGCGGCTGAAACTATGGGACCCGATTATACCTTCAGCACTCGCCTTGTGAAAATAATAGTGGCTACAGAACATCTTTCTGCCATATTTTTATAAGAATTATCTGAGTGATATATAGATTTATCTGTGCCATTTAGAGAAAAATCTCCTATTAATTGACCTGCACATTTTGTAGAATTACCCACGACTAATACAAATAAATACACAATTTGGAAGACACTTTAATAATCGCGACATGATTGCAGCGAGATGGCCAAGCGATGGTCAAGTGATGGCCGAGCGCGTCAGTATGGCTTCGTGCAACGCTTCAGATTTTGCAGACGAACAAAATAGAGATCGTACTGACGCACAGATATATAAAGAGAGCCGCAATCGATGCGCAATAAGAAGGTCGATACCCATGCGTTTTTCTGGGCTTTAGAAAGTGTCTGCGAACTGCACCGCAAGCCGTTTTCGATGGAATTGGCAACGCAACAATTAGCGGCACCGCATACCGTTCAATCGTTGACTGGCGCAGTCATGGCATACGGATTCAATGCCGAATTAAGTCCATGTGCGACCGACCAGCTTGAGAAAGAAACTTTTCCCGCAGTCGCCTGGTTAGGACCAAAGCCTCCTCCGCAAGAAGATGCAGCATCAGTGGTGGATAGCCAGACTATAGATACCAAAGACGCCGAAGAATACCCCGTCGTGGACACGGGAGGATACCCGGAGAAACCAGCGCTGCGTGCCTCTGCGATTGACGGCGACCTTATCACCACGCCTTCAGTGCCTAGCTCTGCAGGGGCAATTGCCTTGCCAGACCAGACAGCGGAAAATCTGCATCTGCTACCGGCGCTGATCATGCACGCCGATGCACGCCATATCGTACTTCTGCAACATCGTGAAATGGCACCCCAAACGCTATCGCACGCGGATTTCACTGATCGTTATCAGGGCTATCTCACCCGTGTGATCGCCCAAGAAGACGCAGGTCAGGACATCGATAGCGAGGCTGAGGCGCGACAAGCGCGGTCATTTGGATTTCGTTGGTTTATTCCCGAGCTACTGAAGCACAAAAAATTCTGGCAAGAAATCCTGCTGGCCTCGTTAGTGATTCAACTGATAGCCCTCGCCACGCCATTGTTTACGCAAACAATCATCGACAAGGTCGTTGTGCATCGCACCGAGAGCACGCTGATTGTGATTGCCATCGGCATGGCCATTTTTATGTTGTTCTCGGCGATCCTGTCGTGGCTGCGGCAATATCTGGTTTTACACACTGGCAACCGGGTCGATGCGGTGTTGGGCGCATCGGTATTTGAGCACCTGTTTAAGCTACCGCCGGTATATTTTCAGCATCGTCCCACCGGCGTCATTGCGGCGCGCCTGCACGGGGTGGAGATTAACCGTGAGTCCATTGCCGGTGCAGCCGTAACGCTCATACTCGATCTGCCGTTTCTGTTGATTTTTGTGGCCATAATGTTTCATTACAGCGTGATGTTGACGCTGATTGTACTGGCCATTCTGCTACTGATTGCAGGCCTCAGCCTGATCGTTGCACCGATGTTTCAGACCCGGTTGCAACAACAGTTTCAGATGGGAGCGCGCAATCAGGCTTTTTTGACCGAATATGTATCCGGGCTAGAAACAGTTAAATCATTGCAACTGGAACCGCAACTCAACAGTAAATACAGCGACTATCTTGCCAGCTATCTGCAAGCCGGGTTCTCTACCAAACAACTCGCCAACACCTATAACAGCGCAGCCAATTTCCTTGAACATTTGCTCAGCCTGCTGATTCTGGGCATCGGTGCATATACCGTGATGCACTCCAAAGAATTCACTATTGGCATGCTGGTCGCGTTCCAGATGTTTGCAGGCAAACTATCCCAACCGATGTTGCGACTGGTCGGTCTATGGCAACAATTTCAGCAAGCCAGGTTGTCGGTAGCAAGGCTAGGCGATTTGATGAATGCGGTGGCTGAACCTTATTCAGTCATTCCGGCGCGCGACACGGACCGTCATGGCTTTATTCAAATAGAGGAGATCGCTTTTCGCTACGCAGATCATTTGCCGCTGGTTTACCAAAATGTGTCCGTTGCCATTCCCCCGGGACAAACGATCTGCATCATGGGGCCGTCCGGGTGCGGCAAAAGTACTTTGGCTAAAGTGCTGCAAGGATTCTACCAACCTAGCGCTGGCCGTGTACTCGTCGACGGCGTCGATATCCGCTATCTTTCTTCCAATGAACTGCGCTGTTACATGGGCGTCGTGCCGCAAGAAACGACACTTTTTTCCGGCACCATTTACGATAACTTGCTGATGGCCTGTCCTGGTGCCAATTTTGAACGGATCGCCAGGGCCTGCAAAATGGCCGAAATTCACGACGTGATAGACGCGTTGCCGCAAGGCTATCAGACCGAAATCGGCGAGCGTGGCGCTGGCCTCTCGGGTGGGCAAAAGCAACGGATCGCCATTGCCCGCGCCTTATTAAAGCAACCTAAAATTCTCATTTTCGACGAGGCCACCAGCGCCCTTGACGTTGACACCACGGAAAAATTTGCCGCTACCATTAATAGTCTGAAGGGCCAGATCACCATGGTTTTTATCACCCATGGTTTGCCCAAAGGACTTAAGGTCGACGCCATTTTGTCGCTTACCGCCAATGGGATGGAACACCTTCCGATTGATCCTGGCAATCGCAGTGATGATGTGCCGCAATTAACGGACGGTCTATCGTCGCGTCCCTGAACGCCACCATCGCCGCGCAACAACAACGCATCAAGCAATTACGCCACGCCTATCACGCCGACCTGCAAACTGAACTCGCCGATATCCGTGCGCGCTTGTCGCAGTTGCAGCCGACACTGGATAAGTCCACCTACAAGCAAAGCCTGATGGCATTACGCGCTCCTCAGGATGGCGTCATTAATGACCTCGCCACCACTACCGTCGGCGCAGTGGTGCAGCCCGGAACCGTCATCATGACGCTGGTGCCGCAAGACGAACAACTCTACGCCGATGTGTCGGTAAAAAATGAAGACGTCGGCTTTGTACAAGTAGGACAAACCGCGCAAATCAAACTCGCCACTTATCCATTTCAAAAATACGGCATGTTGACCGGCAAGGTAACGCGCATCAGTGCAGACGCAGCCGAGGCCGAGCGGCGCAATAACAACGCCAGCGAAGGTGGCAATGCCAATGACGACAGCAACAGCGTCACGTCAACTTATAAAGCGCGGATAAAATTGTCCGACCAAAGTCTGGTTGGACCGCAAGGTAACCGTTTACACATGACCGCGGGCATGCAGGTCGTTGCCGAAATACATCAGGGCAGGCGCACGGTATGGGAGTATTTATTATCGCCTGTAAAAAAGACCCTGCAAGAATCTGGACGCGAGAGATAAGACCGTGGCGCGGGCTTCGGGTGTCCGCCTACATACCTTAAATTGCGCAAGCGCGACACGCAAAATGACAAATTCAAAAAATATAGAAAAGTCTCGGCGAGAAATAGAATTGTCTGGTATCTATTTTAAAATTCGTGCTGTACGGTTGATGGCAAGCAAATAAAAAAGATAAGTTTGTCCCGCTTGATGGCGGCCCAAACATTAAAAAGACAAAGATCTGATTGTGATTCCAGAGTCATCGACGACTCTCCGCTTCCCTCCAAAATTCTATTGAGATAACCGATGACAGAACTACACAACGCACGATCACGACCAAATATTAACTTGAATTTATTTTTGTTGGCCAACGTGAATATACCTACCCCCGCAAGCAGGGGGCGCAAGAGTTCTGCGGTAAAACCACCATCCTCCACAATCCTCCATAAACTACAAAACAGGCGATCACCAAAGCGCTTATATCTCAGGGTATTGTTGATTACCACGGTGATTACTACGGCGGCTTTTATTCTCACTGCTTGCGGCAGGCATGATCCGATGAAGCAGCTTCACACAACGGATGGCCGCGCCACATTTACTTTGCCATCCAACTACCTGTACAACGATTCCAGCGAGGACATGATTACTTTTGCTTTCCATTATCCCGGGATGCAGTCGATAGCGCCGGGTAAAATTCACGCCGAAGATCAAATCAGAATTTATTTGCGTCCGCTTGATTCCAACAATTTGCCATGGATCACAGCACCTGCCTCCCTGCGCGACAACGCGCTCCAACATTTCGATCCCGATCATCCTGGACGGGTTTATCAGACAGGTCAGCAAGGCTTGTATCGCACCTATCAACAAGGCGATCCCGATATCCCGCGTTTGTTAAGAACGACTTACAGCTTTCAGGCAGCGGATGGGCAGACGGTAACGATCACAGACCCCGCCCCGATAGCCGCAATGTACAGGGCGCATAGAACAATTAAAGATCGCTTCGTTGTGGAATACACCATCGTCAAATCGGTAGGAAGAAATTTTCGTGAAATTGATGATGTTGTAACGAGCTTAATTAATCAACACACAACCACGCGTGGCGTCCCGAAGGAATAGCTGATATTCATTGCAGCAATATTTGACGCAGAACGTGAACGGTTACTCAAACTCAACTCGCTCTAAGGGCCTACTTAGAGAAGCTTAGCGAGCATGTTTCGTGTCTTTTTTTAAGTCAATTTGCTCAACTTCAGACGGAGAAATATTAGTGCCAAATAAAAGAATCGGATCGTTTTTGTTAATCTTTATTTTTATTGATCTGATTGCATGGAATTTTTTTCAGGAAGAAATTTATATCATTGGAGGTTGGGGGACGACTTTTTTGAATATTGATGACCATGCCTCAAACAAAGTTTTAGTGTTTTCTGTTGTGTTAGCTATTCCAATAAAAATATTCAAATTATTGAGCCACTTTAAAACTGAAAGTACCCTCCTGGGAACCGCTATTATTTTAGGAGACCTGGAGATACGCCTCCCCCTGCTCGTAAAAGAATTTACGCTGACGGTAATAGTAGGCGGTGCGATTTTAGCGTTGCTTTCAATCAGCGGTGAGGCAGAACCGCAACTTTCATTGGTGAGATTCATGATAATTACAATGCTGACGTATGGCGTTGTATGCGCATTCCTTGGATTTATAAAGTTTATTCCGTTGCTGCGTGAAGAACGTTTTGATTGACGGGGCCAAATAGTCGATGACGTTTGGTATAGCGGCCTGCGCTATACCACAAGGAAATATCGAAAATCAAATCAAGCTGCAATAATTAATACTGAAAGAAAAAGGCAGATATTTTTGCAACGTCGACAAAGTTGCCAATGTATCGCTTTGCCTAAGTTTGTCATCTACTCGTCCTCAAAGGAGACGACACATGACGATACGTACAGAAATAACCTTTAAGGACCCGATGTGATGACTATAAAAATATTCGTTGAAAAAGCAATTCGCGACATCGGAGGGCCGTGCATTCTTATAGGACCTTGCTGCCTATTCTACTTAGCATTTTTTGTAAGAAATTCTACCGACTGGTTTCCTGTCGAAATAATTTATGCCATAGCGTTCGTATTTTTCGGAACGATTTTATCGATGGTTGCGATCAGCAAAGACAGATTTTCACGCGCAGGGAATTTCTACAGAAAAATAAAAGAAGGCGCGGATGATAAAAATTATTTTAATTGTTTGAAGAGAATCTGGTGGATATGTTTGGGCGTGCTTCTTCTATTAATACCTTACGGTGACGGTGCTTACTTTTCGCTACCTTCACTCGTAGAAAGCAATTTATTTTATTTTTTCTCTCATGCGTTATTTTTATTATTTTTCTGCCTTAGCACCGCAACAGTAACGATCAGCAGATTGGAACGTCAAGAAAATAATGCTGATCAAAAGTTCGAATGAATATCGTTTTCTTTAAAATAAAATTTAATATTTATATTAATTCTTTGACTGTGTTTTCTACGCATTTTGATCAGTCCGAACGGAAGACCGATTCCATGGAAAAGCGTGTAAATGGGGTAAGTGTTGCTCAAAACCCACAATATTTTTTCGAATTCAGAAAATATTTTAACGCGCCCCGATTTACCGACGTGATGGGGCATTAAACCTACTAATCAGAAGGGTCGCTGCATGACGAAAAGCAAACAATTCTGGCTGCGTACTTTTTCTATTTTATTGATGGCAGTACCGCTTTTTATACTGTGCATTTTTTATATGGTGGCGACATTTTTTTAGTCGGTCATTACAGTAAGGACGACTCGGTGAAACAACTGCACTCAAAAGATGGGAAAGCGACGTTTACTTTGCCTGTCAAATACAAACCAAGTACTGCTGATAAAGACCGGATCACTTTTTCATTTCATTATCCGAGTATGGAACCGATAAGGCCAGGAAAAGCGCCGGAAGACGATGAGATAACAATATATTTGAGCCCTACGAAAGCATCTGATCGCTCCAGTGAGAATTACGCAAAAAATTTGGAACATTACGCGATAGATCGCTTTAATCCTGCGCGCCTTGGATTGCAGTATCGGATAGGGCAACAGGGCATTTATCGCATGTATCAAATGGGTAATCCCGACGAACCGAAAGATTTAAGTACGTACTACATCTTTCAGGCAGCGGATGGACAACTCATCTATATCAAAGACCCAGTGCCATTTATTGTTCTTTTTACGGCACATCGCACTATAGCGTATCGCTTCGACGTGCAATATACGATTGCAAAAAAAATAGGAAAAGACTTTGTCAAAATAGATGAAGTCGTCACAGCGCCGTGGAATCCCTCGGCGGTCAGGCCATCACCGATGATGATGCCGGTCGCGCCCTCGTTGCCGCGTGGGAAAAGAAACTCCATATTCTGGAAGCGTTCAACGGGCAATATTATTTTACGATGCAAAATTTGACGGGCGGGAGCCACAACGGCTTCAGGATGATCGAAGGTAAAAACGGTCAGCCCGGCAGCATTACCGTCGTTATGTATCCCGAACAAATCGACAGCCTCAACCAGGCCTATGAGGTGTTGCAGGAATCGGTTTATGGTTCACTATTATTGCAGACGCGACCGACGTTCATGCCGATGCATTGAAAGGTCTGCGCCGTATCGACGACGATCTGATTGTGGATTATGGCGATGGTGACAGCATCACGATCAGTCATTATTTTAATAGCCAGACCTTTCAAATTAATCAGTTTCGTTTCGCTGATGGCAAGACGTTGACCGGTACAGAGTTATTGGTAGCGTATCCGATCGTCTTGCTGAATGCCGGGAGAAAGACATTTACCGACGCGTCAGAAACCATTCATGCCGGTACTGGTAATGACGCCATTTATGGCAAGGGCGGCGATGACGTGATAGATGGTGATGCGGGAGACGATGTCCTTTATGGCGATACAGGCGATGATATGTTGTCCGGCGGGATGGGAAATGACAAACTTGACGGCGGTGACGGTAACGACATCCTGACCGGCGGCAAAGGGAACGATACGCTTGATGGCGGTGCCGGTGACAACATCTATCAGTTCAGTACTGGCGACGGACAGGACACCGTCAGCTATAGTCGGATTGTCGAGGTTGTATTTACCGATGTTCGTGCCGATGCCGTGAAGGGCCTGCGGCGGGTCAACGACGATCTGATTGTGGATTATGGCAATGGCGACAGCATCACGTTCAGTTATTATTTTCCCAGGGAGACCTGTCAAATTCAGTTCCGGTTTGCCGATGGCAAGACGCTAACCGCTACAGAGTTACTGGCGGCGTATCCGATCGTCTTGGGGAATCCTGGGCATAAAAATTTTACCGATGTGTCAGAAACGATTCATGCCGGTATTGGAACTGATATCATTAATGGCGGTGGCGGCGATGACGTGATAGACGGCGATGCGGGAGACGATTTCCTTGATGGCGGTAGGGGCAATGACGTGCTGACCGGCGGAATAGGAGATGACTACCTGGACGGGAGTCGCGGTAACGATACCTATCAGTTCAGCACCGGTGACGGTCAGGACACCATCTGCAACGAAGATTACGGCACCGATGACGATGGCGGAGGTCGTACCGATGTCATTGTTTTTACCGACGTTAATGCCGATGCATTGAACGGTCTGCGATGTGTCGACGATGATCTGATTGTGGATTATGGTAATGGTGACAGCATCACAATCAGTCATTATTTTAGCAGCGCGGTCTATCAAATTAATGAATTCCGGTTTGCCGATGGCAAGACGTTGACCGGTGTGCAGTTGCTGGCAACCTATCCAATCCAATTAACGGACGATGACGACGACCTTCGTTTTACGGCTGCATCTGAAACAATTCATGCCGGTGCTGGCAATGACAGAATTTTTGCAGGCGCTGGCAATGATGTAATTGATGGTGACGCCGGCGATGATCAGCTGTCGGGCGGCGCAGGCAACGACAAGTTGACCGGCGGCGCGGGCGATGATCTCCTCTATGGTGACGTAGGCAATGATTATCTGGAAGGCGGCACCGGCAACGATACCTACCTGCTACGCACCGGCTCCGGTCATGACACTATTTTCAATAACGATTCATCCGCACAACGCTGCGATGGTTTGATGTTTTACGACGTGGCTTCCACCGGATTGACCGCAGTGAAATGGCTTGGCGATGATCTGGTGCTGGAATACGGGACTGCCGACAGCGTGACGGTAAAAAATTATTTTTTCAGTAAAGATTACCAGTTGGATGCTTTTGAGTTTGCCGATGGAGTAACGTTGACTTCTGAGCAATTACTGGCGGCGTATCCGATTCAGTTGGCGGAGAGTGCGGACTTACAACAGGTTACGCGGTCGGCGGTGGCTGGCGTTGGGGATATCACCGCCACTGGTGACAATGAAGTGACCGCGCAACAGGGTGCTGCGGATAAACTTGTTACTGCTGCGCAGGGTGCGGAGGCTGTCGGCGCTGCAAACGTTGCACCAGCTGCCAACCCGGCATTCCATTACGATGGCCTGCGTACCCATGACGGCACGCCGGTTTATATGGACGAGAACAATATGTATTATCCGCGTGGTAATCAGCCGAAGACCGAAGGCAACCTGATTGCGGAGACGTATTTTCCGAAGCGCAAGGCACCTGAGAAGCCTGATTATGACAACTGGTTTACGTGTTCCAAGAACGTCAGACCGTTGGTCGCGCAGCGGGCCGCGGAGGCGGCGGCACACGCTATCCAGGTCGCCCAACGGGCGAACGGCGCACAAGGAATGGGCGCGGCGATGGCGGATCATACGCATGATCCTGATCAGCAAAAAACCGCCGCCACGACCTCCGATCAGTTGGAAAAAAATCCCGTAACGCCGTCATCTAAAGGGTTGATATTAAGCCCATGGCTGATGGCAAAGTATGTGATGGATTACCATTTAAAGCACAGCGATGCGGCGGCCTTGGGGGGAGAAATCGCGGAAATGCATGCGGCGCAATCGTCCGGTGCGTCATTGACGCCAGCGTCAGGAATGCTGGCCGCGCCGCACTTTGACTTGCATGGTAAGAAAACCCGGCATTAAAAATCGTAGTGACTCAGAAGCTTGGCATCGCGAATTTAATCTTGATCCCAATCCTTGCGTGGAATCGCCTTAATCCAGCAACCGCGCAAGTTCAACCGCCGTTTTAACATGCATTTTGTCAAAGATATGCGCGCGGTGGACTTCTACCGTGCGCATGCTGATGCCGAGTTGATCGGCGATGACTTTGTTCATTTTGCCGATCAGGATCAAATCCAGCACGGCCCGTTCGCGGGTAGATAAGCTGTTGAGGCGGCTATCGATAATCCTGCGTCCCATGGCAACGCGGGATGAGAGTAGCGCTTCTTGCACGCGGTCCATCAGCTTATTGTCGTTGAACGGTTTTTCAAAAAAGTCAAACGCGCCGCGCTTGAGGGTATCGACTGCCATCGGCACATCACCGTGCCCGGTGAGAAAAATGACGGGAAAACGCTGCGTTAATTTGCGCGCCGATAGGATATCGAATAGCGCGACCCCGCTCATTCCTGGCATGCGGACATCGAGCAGCAAGCAATCGCCTTCTGCGGCTTGCGCGTCGTTTTTTTGACTGGCCAGATCGCCAGCGCATAGATCAAGCGAGTCCAGAAAATGTTGCCCGCTGGGATAGCACAGCGCGGGGATGGCACGTGATTGGGCTAGCCAGCTTAAGGCGTCCCGGATGACTTCTTCGTCGTCAATGATGTGCAACATGGCGGTCCGATGGTGAGCGTTAAGGCGGATTTTGCGGCAAAATACAGGCGTCGGTAAACGTTAATAGTTAATCCTGAATTAGTTAATCCTTAATAGTTGCTCGCTGGCTGTGTAAAACGTTTGCGGGCAACGAAAACTGAAAGATTGTACCGCCCCCGCCATTGTCGGTGTGGCTGAGCGTGCCGCCATGAAACTCAATGGCCGTGCGACAAATATTGAGCCCCATGCCCATGCCATCGGCTTTGGTCGAGTAGAACGGCGAGAACAGGCCTACCGCAACGGCTTCCGGGATGCCATGTCCCTGATCGATGACCGAGACCATGACGTGCGGCGATTCAGTGTCAAGGCCGAGCGCGGCGGCGTTGATGCGCAGAATGCGTCGGTTGGCGGGATTTTCCGACATTGACTCTATCGCGTTTCTGGTCAGGTTTAGCAGCACTTGCTCCAGCATCATACGGTCGCCCGATATCCACGGCAGTGCTGGCGAAATCTCAACCCGGACGGCGACGTTAAACGCCTGCGCCTGCAATTCTACTAAAGGCATGATGTTATCCACCAACGTCAGAATTGCTAAAGGTTCCCGAATCGATTCACGCTTTTTAACAAACTCGTGCACGCTGCGAATAATCTGGCCGGCGCGCTGGGCCTGCGTGTTGACTTTGCCTAACGCCAGTTTGAGTTGCGGGGCGTTGATAGTCCCCGCTTCGAGCATATTAATCGCGCCGGTCGTATAGCTGGAAATCGCAGCAAGCGGTTGATTGAGCTCATGCGCCAGCGTGGACGCGATTTCACCCATGCTGGCGAGACGCGCGCTGGATTGCAGCTTTTCTTGCTGTTTGCGATGCATTTCCTCGGCGCGGCGTGGTTCGGAAATGTCCAGTATCGATCCCATCCAGCCGGTTTGCTGGCCTTGCGCGTCCACCAGGGCGGACTCGAATACCAGTACCGGAAACCGTTCGCCGTTGGCGCGCAAAAAGACGGTTTCAAATTGCGGCGTGACTTCGCCCTCCAGCACCTTGGTGAAGCGTTCCTGAAACTCTTCGAGTCCTTCGGGTGCCCAGTAGGGCATCGGCGGGAGTTTGCCGACCAGTTGGTCTGCGCCCAGCCCGACCATGGCGCAGAAAGCGGGATTAACGTAGGTCACGCGACCTTGCAAATCGCGCGCGCGCAATCCGGTGACCAGCGAGTTTTCCATAGCGGTACGAAAAGCCACTTGCTGGCGCAGCGCGTCTTCTGCGGCCAGGCGGCGGTGAATATCGCGCCATAACGCGAGCAAACTCCACAACAGGCCAAGCGATAACGCGATGACCGAGCCGACCAGTAAATTGGGCAAGAATTTGGGTGCGCTCTTAGTACTATTGGTGCGTAATATTAGCGAGAGGCCGGGCAAATCAAGCGGGCGACGTTGGGTATAGACATCGTGGCCGCGTCCGCCAGATGCGCGTTTGGCGATCGTGACCTCATCGCTATCGGTGATAGAGATTTCATTATCCTGCGCAAACCACCATGGGACCAGTTCATCGAGAATTGCGCCGACAGAGTAGGTGCTGACCAGGCTGCCAAGGTACCGATGCCTCTGATTGCCGTCGCGCTCGTCATATAGCGGCACGCTATAGTCGAGGTAGGTCGCATTGGCCGTGTCGATCAACTTGTACGGTGGCGCAAATTGGGGAATTTTGGCGTCTTTTACTTGTTGCGCTGATTTAACTGCTTGCGCAATATAGTCTTGACTTGTGCTTCCCAAGCCCTCGGTCGACGCAACAATTTGATTATCGGCATCAAGCCAGGTGATTTTGCGCAGTTCCCTACTATTTTTTAACAATGGCCTTAGCCGGTCGATAAAATCGCCTGCAAGAAGATGGTTTGAAGTGATCTCGCTGGCGATCAGGCGCACGCTTTCAGCATCGCGATTTAGCTGAAAAGTGATCGCCTGCTCAACCCATAGCGTATCGGCGATGAGCTGATCCTGCTTGTCGCTGGCCTCCATTTGCCGCGATTGCCATGGAAGCCAAAATAATACGGCCAGAAATAACAGCACCAAAAAAATCGGAATCAGCCATCGCCAACTGCGTTGCTTTCCCGGGGCGGTGAGAGTGGAGAGCCGCTGTAATGGTGTTTGAGGCATAAGGAAAAATAGTGACAACTTAACGCGTTCTTGCTGCGTAGGTGTGCGTGATGAGTATTAGCGAGAGCGACTAGTGTAGCCGAGCCTCGCTGATCGCAAGGGTTTTGTATTATTTTTGATACGTGAATAGTAGCGGCGCTGGTTTGGGCAGTTTCTTCGCCGACATCTTATAAGTGTCGTTTTCGGCATCACTAACCCTGACCGCCAAGAACATGCAAAGCGCGGGGCAGGCCCTTTTGCCGTCCAATGCGGTTATCCACACTTGTGAGCGCCGTCAGGCTTGTGCACACTGCCGCCACATCAGGCAAATAACGCATTTGGCGATCATCGGATAAGCATGAAACAAACACCTTTTGCCGTAAAAGTAATCATAGCTTTAGTCGCGTGTGGGTTGCTTATGGTTGGTGAAAACGCCTTCGCACAACAAACCATTGTTCTTAAGTTCAGTCACGTGGTGGCCAGTGATGCGCCTAAAGGCAAGGCCGCGCAACGCTTTAAAGAATTGGCAGAAAAGGCCACCAATGGACGTGTCAGGGTCGAGTTATATTCCAACAGCACGTTATATAAAGATAAGGAAGAGCTTGAGGCGTTACAGCTAGGCGTGGTGCAAATGCTGGCGCCGTCCCTGGCAAAATTCGGTCCATTGGGGATGAAGGAGTTTGAGGTATTTGATTTACCCTATATTTTTCCTGATTTGCAGGCTGTACATCGGGTGACTGAGGGCCCGATTGGCAAAAAGCTTTTTAACAAGTTGGAATCGCGGGGAATCATCGGTCTGGCATATTGGGACAACGGTTTTAAGGTGATGTCCGCGAATAAGCCATTGCACCTGCCCAGCGATTTCAAAATGTTAAAAATGCGTGTTCAGTCATCCAAGGTACTGGATGTCCAAATGCGTGCGCTAGGAGCGTATCCGCAGGCGCTGGCTTTTTCTGACGTGGTCGAGGCCTTGAAGACTGGGGCGGTGGATGGGACAGAGAATCCTCCTTCTAATTTGTACACGCAAAAAATGTACGAAGTCCAAAAAAATATCACTGTCTCAAACCATGGATATCTTGGCTACGTCGTCATTGTTAATAAAAAGTTTTGGGATGGTTTGCCGTGGGACATCCGCGCCGCTTTAACGCAGGCTATGGCAGAAGCCACCAAATACGGAAACAAAATCGCACAAGACGAAAACACCGCTGCGCTCGCCAGAATCAAAAAAACGGGTAAAACTGCCATTTATTATCTAAATGACGATGAAGGTGCCGCATGGAAGGCGGCCCTTTTACCCATACAAAAGGGAATGGAAGCACGGATCGGCAAAGAATTGATCGATGCAGTCCACCTTGAAACACTCGGTGCGCAAATTGATTAGCATATTTATAAAGATCCTGCCAATTTAGAGCGGTCTGTGGTAGGTATTGGCATGCGTCAACCAATAATGCTATTTGGCAATATAAGTCGCTAAAAGAGCGCAACTTACGATTAAATATCTCAACCGCAAATCATCGCTAAAAAATTCTGATATTCTTATCGGAAAGTAATTTCCTGGCGGAAAAAAATTTGGATAAAAACTTAGTTCTTGTAGCGAGTTAGGTTAAAACTATCTAATGAGGGTGCATTGATTCGTTAAAATTATTTGTAAAATCTAGTTAAGTCCTGTTAAAGTTCGTCACCCATTGAATTTTGCCCTTTAGCCCCAAATGGGTGCGAAGCGGTAAAATATGTCCGACTTTGGGACAGAATTGAATATAGGTGGTGGTGCATAAAAACGGTATTGATACCGGGGATACTGAGGAGATAGTGCGTTTCAAATGAAGCCGTTTAAACGGCCGGGAATGCATGTAGACGTATTTGGGGCGCATCGTGAGATGCGCCTTTTTTATTGTTCGTTTTCCTTTGTCCCCCCTGCCTTTTGTTGGTGCAGCTGCCATAATTTGGATTGTCACGCATGCTATGTGTTCCAAATCGGATCGTTTCATAAACGTACACTTTATGAATTCACTCTATACCAGCTACACCTTGCGGTGGAGGTGGTGTAGAGTGATAGTCGCTTATATTTGTAACATAGCGAGCAAATAACAAGAGCCCAAAAAGAGCATAAGTGATGACCACTTGACTCTGGGCTTGACCCGAGTACATGAAAAAAAATTCTGATCATTCATTGTCTACGCCGATTTTCGTCGCACCATTTTCTGGCATTGTGGCTGCCCCCTTTGGTGCAGTCGGGATTCGGGTGCAGGGCGCAGCGATAGGCGAACTGGTCTTTTTGCCCGATTCATTTGCCCCGCAGGATCCCGCAGATGCGTTGGCAGCGAAGGCTACGCGGCAAATACTCGCCTATTTTCTTGATCCCAATTTCCGTTTTGATTTGCCATTATTCCGTGCCGGGACCGTATTTCAACGAAAAGTCTGGTCGCAAATTGCTGAAATCCCACGTGGTGACGTGCTTACTTACGGAGAGGTGGCCCGCTTGGTGCAGTCGGCACCGCGGGCGGTGGGACAGGCATGCGGCGCTAACTTGTTTCCACTAGTGATTCCGTGCCACCGGGTGACGGCCGCTGGCGGTCTTGGGGGCTTTGCCAGTCATAATGCTATTGATGGGTTTCATATAGGCGTAAAACGCTGGTTATTGCAGCACGAAGGAGTTTCAATGTGATCGCAGTGCTTAATCCACTACAAGGCGCTGCCGAAAAAGCAACGTCAAGCCAGACGCTGAATGAACCCTTTAAAACCCCCGCTGAAAAGGGGCGGCTAAACCCGGGGAACCAAAGCGCGATCGATACATTTTGCGATACGCTCTGGCTAGAAGACGGGTTGGCGAAAAACTCGTTAGAGGCTTATCGACGCGATATGACGTTGTTTGGGTTGTGGCTGCAAGCGGAGGGGAAAAATTCGGTGTTGACGGTCAAAGCCGAAGACTTGAAAAACTATCTGGCCGCGAAAAGTAAAAACGATACCACCGGCAAAACCGTCAATACAAGCGACGAACAGGACGACAGCCAACTTCTGGTCTCCGCCCAGCAACAGGTGTTAAGTCAAGAGGAGCAAAGCGAGCGCGACCATCAAAGCAAAGTTACGTCATCAAATCGACGTTTGTCAGTGTTCCGGCGGTTTTACATGTTGGCGCTGCGTCAGAATCTCATCTCTGCGGACCCTTGTCTTGCTTTGCGCGCTGCTAAGACACGGCCAAGAAACATAGATACGTTGTCAGAATTGCAAGTTGAAGCGCTGCTGGCGGCCCCTGACGTCAATACTCCGTTAGGCCTGCGCGACCGGACAATGCTCGAACTCATGTACGCGAGCGGATTGCGCGTATCAGAGTTAGTCCTGCTGAAAACGGTCGAAGTAGGCATGAACGAAGGCGTTCTTCGTATTACCGGTAAAGGGGACAAGACGCGACTGGTACCGTTTGGGGAGGAGGCACGCTCGTGGATCGTGCGTTATCTGGCGCGGGCGCGGGCGGTGATTTTATCGGGTCAGATCAATGACGCTTTATTTGTGACTGCGCGCGGTGGTCCTATGACTCGGCAAATGTTTTGGACGCTAATTAAGAAAAATGCGCGCCAAGCGGAAATATACGCGCCTTTGTCGCCACATACTTTACGCCATGCTTTTGCCACGCATTTGCTCAACCATGGTGCGGACTTGCGCGTAGTGCAACTGTTGTTAGGACATACAGATATTTCCACTACGCAAATATATACCCACGTGGCACGCGAACGATTGAAAAAATTACATACCGAACATCATCCCCGAGGGGGGTGATTCATAGGGGTTTGATCCATAAATGTTTGATTCATAGCGTTGGATTCATAGGGTTTGATTACATCCGTGACTGTCACTCCGCTTGGTCCTCTGTTGGCGTTATGATCGTGAAGTAGGTCAACTTTCACCTGGTCGTTGGTCGGTGGTTTTGATAGTGGCTAATTATTGGTGCGGATTGCAGGCTTGTAATCCGCCCATGCCGCACATCCCGATCGGGCACCTGTAGAGGCGTTCAGGCGGAATTCTGCTTCATGGCATTTGTTTCTACTGTATCCTGTGGCTACTAGACACAGTCTATTTAACGGCATCAACAGCATTTATAGCAGTTAATGGCAATTACTTAAGGGGGCCAAATTGGCAAAAACAAATTTTCAGTACGAAAAGCGTCAAAAAGAGCTTGAGAAGAAAAAGAAAAAAGAAGAAAAGCTAAAGCGCAAAGCCGACAAGGGTACTGTCGACGAGGTTACCGGCGAGTTAATCGCTGATGAGTCGGACGAGGATTCCGAAACAGCGGCCGATACACCGCCGGATGCTACGCCAGGATCAATAGCAGCGTCGTAATCTGGATCAGGTCGGACTAATGACTTCTTCAGACGGATTCAATTTCGCAGGAACCATGGTCAATCTAGTCCCCTTCGCACTTGTCATTATTCGATGGTCCGAGTTGTTGTTCGGGCCATTTTTGCGCTTTTAGTCCTTTAATCACTATGGCCAAAAAAGAACATGTATCAGAAACTCCCGCCACGCAGTTCTTGCGTCAGCGCGGCCTGTCTTTCTCAGAGCATCCCTATCCTTATGAAGAGCGTGGTGGCACTGCGTCGTCGGCACTGGCCTTGGGGGTTGATGAACATTCGGTGGTGAAAACGCTAATCATGCAGGACGAAGGCGCGCGGCCTCTAATCGTTTTGATGCATGGGGACTGCAAGGTTTCAACTAAAAATCTGGCCCGGCAAATCGGATGTAAGTTGGTGGAGCCGTGCAAGCCCGAGGTTGCGCAGCGTCATTCCGGCTATATGATTGGGGGAACGTCTCCATTTGGCACGCGTAAAACTATGCCCGTTTATATCGAGCAAAGTATTTTGCAGTTGCCGGTTATATATATTAATGGCGGACGACGCGGATTTCTGATCGGCATCGCGCCCCATATCACTACCCATCACCTTGCCGCGCAGCCAGTGGTATGCGCGCTGAAGGATGCGTGATGTTTTAGCCAAAGTTTTACTAAGACACCGAATGCAACGCCTGTATGTTTGATCAAGCAGGCGAATGCAATGCGTTCATAACAATGTCAGAACCCATTACAGATTACTGAAAGCCGCGCCATACCGCTTCGCTTAATACGAATTAGGAGAAAGAAAAAGCATGAATATTGTTTTATTTGCAGTCGCCGCTTATTTGATTGGTTCAATCTCGTTTGCAGTCGTGGTCAGTAAATTGTTCGGGCTAGGCGACCCCCGCACTTATGGATCAAAAAATCCCGGCGCGACCAACGTACTTCGCAGTGGCAATAAAGTGGCCGCAATCGTGACCTTGATAGGCGATGGCTTTAAGGGTTGGATAGCGGTCTGGTTAGCTCAGAAATTCGGCCCGCAATTTGGGATCGACGACGGCGGAATTGCTCTGGTTGCTATCGCTGTATTTTTGGGCCATTTGTGGCCGATATTTTTTCGTTTTGTAGGCGGCAAAGGTGTAGCAACAATGTTTGGCGTGCTGATTGGCATCAACCCGTGGCTGGGTCTGGGCGCGCTGGCAACCTGGGGAATCATTGCGTACGCTTTCCGGTATTCGTCGTTAGCGGCGCTCGTTACCTGTTTATTTGCGCCATTTTTTTATACCTTGCTAAAAGGTCCGGACATCATTTTGCTAATGATAGTGGTGATGAGCGTGTTGTTGGTTTATCGGCATGCGAAGAACATTGGAAATTTGCTTGCAGGTAAGGAAAGCCGTATTGGCGCCAAAAAAAGTGAGACTAATTCAAAAGCCCCTAAGGCACATTAATAATATGTGAAATACACCTGGCTTGCGCGACGCCTGTTTAGAATTCATTAGCGGATCGCATTGTTCGAGAAAGTAAACAAGGTGACTGTCGGGTGGTTTTTTGATTTCGTGGGCCTGTTAATTTTGACCACTTTGCACTTTTAGTTGTATTTTGTAATTAATTTATAAATGAAAATACCGTTTCGTGGTCGCATTGTTGCAATGCATCACGATTTTTTTTGTCTATTTTTTACTTATATTGCCTATACAGCCACTCTACACTTCTGCAAAAAGTATTTTTTTAATAAAAATTATGCTGCCACGCCGCAAAATTTCATATTATGAAAATGAATATCACCATTTGAAAGTGTAAAAGGTCTCTGTTAGAATTCCGGCATCGCTTATATTTAATGTATGTAGATTGTATTTTTTATCACAGGATTTACGCAAAACCGTCCCGCAACGCCTATCAACGCTATCGCCGAACGCATATGCTAGTACCGGTCCAACTTAGCCGGGAGGCGCAAGGTGCTGGGTAAGGCACAACGCCGCAGGGGATTTTGGGTAGGTCCGACACCAGATTGATGCAAAGCCCGGCCTTCATCCGATACCATAAGATATCGGTGCAAAGCACTTAATTAACTCAGGAGACTCCATATGTCAGCTCAGTTCGATCAGGTTTTGGCGCAAGCCACCAACGATCCCGATGTCATCGAAACCAAAGAATGGTTGGACGCGCTTGAAGCCGTCATTGAAACTGAAGGGCCTGAACGGGCGCATTATCTGATGGAGCGCATGCTGGATCTGGCACGTCGTCGGGGCGCACAGGTACCTTTTTCAAGCAACACTGCCTACGTCAATACTATTCCCGCGCATCTTGGCGAGCATTGTCCGGGCAATCTTGAGATCGAAGAGCGTTTGCGCTCATGGATGCGCTGGAACGCGATGGCGATGGTGGTCAAAGCCAATCGTCTGGATGGCGATCTGGGCGGTCATTTGTCAAGTTTTGCATCGCTGGCAAACATGCTGGGTATCGGCTTTAACCATTTTTGGCATGCGCCGTCCGAGAACCACGGCGGCGATCTGCTATACATTCAAGGCCATTCATCGCCCGGCGTGTATGCACGTGCGTACCTCGAAGGACGTTTAACCGAAGAGCAAATGCTCCATTTCCGTCGCGAAGTCGATGGTAAGGGCTTGTCATCGTATCCGCATCCAAAACTGATGCCGAATTTCTGGCAGTTTCCAACGGTATCGATGGGTTTAGGACCGCTAATGGCGATCTATCAAGCGCGTTTCTTAAAATATTTGCATGCGCGCAGCATTGCCGATACAGCCAACCGTAAGGTCTGGGCATTCTGCGGAGATGGTGAAATGGACGAACCGGAATCGATGGGTGCCATCGGTATGGCCGGTCGCGAAAAACTGGATAATCTGGTCATCGTCGTCAACTGTAATCTGCAGCGTCTAGACGGCCCTGTGCGCGGTAATGGCAAGATTATTCAGGAACTCGAATCCGATTTCCGTGGCGCTGGCTGGAACGTGGTTAAAGTCATTTGGGGTGCTGGTTGGGACGATCTGCTGGCCCGCGACAAAGAAGGTATCCTGCAACAGGTCATGATGGATACCGTCGATGGCGAATACCAGAACTACAAAGCTAAAGATGGCGCGTTCGTGCGTAAGAACTTCTTCGGTAAACACCCTAAATTGCTGGAACTTGTCAGCAAAATGTCCGACGATGACATCTGGCATCTGACCCGCGGTGGTCATGACCCTCACAAGATTTACGCCGCTTTCAAAGTTGCGCAAGAGCACAAAGGTCAGCCGACAGTATTACTGGTCAAGAGTATTAAGGGCTACGGTTTCGGCAAATCAGGCGAAGCACGCAACACGGCACATAACACCAAGAAGCTGGACGATGAAGCGATCAAGGCAATGCGCGACCGCTTCCAGCTGCCGATCCCCGACGATCAGCTGGCCGACGTGCCGTTCTTCAAGCCAGCCGACGACACGCCAGAAATGATTTATCTGCACGAGCGCCGCAAGGCGTTAGGCGGATTTTTGCCGCAACGTCGCATGAAGGCAGACGAAGAGTTGATCGTGCCACCGTTGGAAACGTTTAAGGCAGTGTTGGAGCCAACCGCCGCCGGTCGTGAAATATCGACGACGCAAGCCTATGTGCGGATGTTGACAACATTGTTACGCGATCCTAGTCTGGGTCAGCGTATCGTGCCGATTATGGTCGATGAGTCCCGTACCTTCGGTATGGAAGGCCTGTTTCGTCAAATCGGTATTTTCAGCCAGGTTGGTCAGCTCTACGAGCCGGTCGATAAAGATCAGGTCATGTATTACCGGGAAGATAAAGCCGGTCAGATTCTGCAAGAAGGTATTAATGAAGCCGGTGGCATGAGCTCATGGATCGCCGCGGCGACTTCTTACTCGACCAATAATCGCGTCATGATCCCGTTCTACACTTACTACTCAATGTTCGGTTTCCAGCGTATCGGCGATCTGGCGTGGGCGGCGGGCGATATGCGTGCACGTGGCTTTTTGATCGGCGGCACTGCGGGACGTACGACATTGAACGGCGAAGGCCTGCAGCACGAAGACGGTCATAGCCATATCATTGCGTCGACGATTCCCAATTGCGTACCTTACGATCCGACCTTCTCGCACGAAGTAGCAGTCATCATGCATGATGGTTTGCGTCGCATGGTGACCAATCAGGAAGACGTGTTTTACTACCTGACGCTAATGAATGAAAACTATAGCCACCCAGGTCTGAAGCCGGGCAGCGAAGAAGGCATCATCAAGGGCCTGTATCTGTTGCAAGAAGGTGGAAAGAATAACAAGCAGCGCGTTCAGCTGATGGGTTCCGGCACCATTTTGCGCGAAGTCATCGAAGGTGCCGCTTTGCTGGAACAAGACTGGGGCATTGACGCCGACGTCTGGTCAGCACCGTCGTTCACACTGCTGGCCCGCGACGGTCAGGATATTGAGCGTTGGAACATGCTGCACCCTACCGATGCACCACGCGTGGCACACATCACTGCATGTCTGCAAGACACCAGCGGCCCGATTATTGTGTCGACCGACTATATGCGCACCTATGCAGAGCAAGTCCGCGCGTTTGTGCCAAATGGTCGTACTTACAAGGTGTTGGGCACTGATGGTTTCGGTCGTTCCGATACCCGCGCCAAACTACGTGAATTTTTTGAGGTAAATCGCTACTTTGTCGTGATTTCCGCATTGAAAGCACTCGCCGATGAAGGTAAGATCAAAGCCACGGTAGTTGCTGAAGCCATTACCAAGTATGGTATTAATCCAGAAAAGCTTAATCCGGTCACACAATAAGCACTTCCTGCGCGCCTGCAGACGGTAGCGCAATGGTAAGGTCAGGTGGCAGCTTAACCGCTGCGCCTGATCTTGCGACTGAGCGTCCTCTGCATGCTAGTGTGGAATACCAAACTACAAATTAACTCGTATGCATCGCACGGTCACGCTCCATAGAGCGTGGCGCGATGAGCAGCGAGTAGAACGAATGGAGTTAAGCGATGAGTATGGTGGAAATAAAAGTACCGGATATCGGCGACGTCAAAGACGTGGAAGTCATCGAAGTAATGGTCAAGGTCGGCGATACGATCAAGATCGACCAGTCGCTTGCGACGCTGGAGACTGACAAGGCCAGCATGGAAATCCCGTCGACTCAGGCGGGCGTCGTGAAAGAATTGAAACTCAAAGTGGGCGATAAAGTCAGTGAAGGCTCGCTCATCCTGATCCTGGAAGCTGAAGGCGCTACTGCCGCACCGGTTGCCGCGGCACCAGCGGCACCAGCGGCACCAGCACCAGCACCAGCTATCGCCGCAGCACCGGCTGCTCCCGCTCCTGCTGCAGTCCCGGCCGGACTGGTCAACGTCAACATACCGGATATCGGCGACGTTAAAGACGTGGAAGTCATCGAAGTAATGGTCAAGGTTGGCGATACGATCAAGATCGATCAATCGCTGGCGACGCTGGAAACCGACAAAGCCAGCATGGAAATTCCATCGACTCAGGCTGGTGTTGTTAAGGAAGTAAAAATCAAAGTGGGCGATAAAGTCAGCGAAGGTTCGCTCATTTTGGTAGTGGAAACAGCCGGCGCGGCACCCGCAGCGGTGGCAGCAGCACCGGTGAGTGCGCTAGCCGCAGCGCCAGTCATGAATGCGGCACCGGCGGCTCCAGCAGCAGCACCTGCAGCGGTATCCGCACCGACCGCTTCAGCGCAAGCGACTTCGGGTGGCGCCGTCCCGCATGCATCGCCATCGGTACGTAAATTTGCGCGAGAACTCGGCGTAGAGCTGAGCCGTGTAACCGGCACGGGTCCCAAGGCACGGATTGTTCTGGACGACATACAAAATTACGTCAAGGGTGTCGTCGCCAACGCGATCGCTCAACCGGAGGGTGCTACCAGTGCAGCTAAAAAAGGCAGCGGCATCGGACTAGAATTGTTGCCATGGCCATCACTCGACTTCGCTAAATTCGGCACCACCGAATTGCTGCCTCTGTCGCGCATCAAGAAAATCAGCGGTCCTAATCTGCATCGCAACTGGGTCATGATTCCACATGTGACACAATTTGATGAGGCGGACGTGACTGAGCTGGAAGAGTTCCGCAAAGACGCTAACGCCTCCTATGCGAAGTCCAAATCCAGCGTCAAACTCACCATGCTTGCGTTTGTTATCAAGGCCAGCATCGCGGCCCTGAAGAAATTCCCTGCGTTCAATGCATCGCTGGACGGAGCGGGAGAAAATCTGATACTGAAGCAGTATTACAACATCGGTTTTGCCGCAGACACACCCAACGGTCTGGTCGTTCCCGTCATCAAAAATGCTGATCAAAAAGGCATTGCGCAGATCGCACAGGAGATGGGCGATTTGTCAGCGCAAGCCCGTGATGGCAAATTAAAAGGCCCCGATATGCAAGGTGCCAGCTTCACCATCTCCTCTCTGGGGGGAATCGGTGGGACCGCATTTACACCAATCATTAATGCACCGGAAGTGGCAATTCTGGGCTTGTCCAAGGCGGCTATCAAACCGGTGTGGGATGGCAAACAATTTATGCCGCGGTTGATGATGCCGATGTCGTTGTCTTACGATCATCGGGTGGTAGACGGCGCGATGGGCGCACGCTTTAGCGTGTATCTGGCAGAAGTGCTGGCGGATATGCGTAAAACATTGTTGTAAAAAGTTTAGTATGAAAAATTAGTACGAGAAGTTTAGTACGAGAAGTTTAGTAGGAAAGGGGCAGTACCAGAGGGTCAGTACGATAGGTTGAGTACGGGTATTCACCGTCTATTTACTTAGCAGGCACGGTGACAGTGAGCGGATGACGAGACTGCAACAGCGGCGCGTTGTCCGCTCGCCCTGATGGGCTTTTCAGTTGGAGAACAGACATGACTACCTGTGTTGTTGTTAAGAAAAATAACCAGATTGCAATAGCTTCCGATTCTCTGATGACATTCGGTGATACGCGTCTATCGCATGCCTATGAAGTCAACAATAAAATCTTTCAGGTCGGAGAGTCGTTTATCACCATGGCTGGGACTGCGGCGCATTTTCCTGTGATGCGCAAGCTGATGCTGGCAATGGGAGACGATTGCAAGCTCGATAACCGAGAAGACATTTTCGAAACTTTCTCGCGTATTCATACAATACTGAAAGATCAGTATTTTTTGAATACCAAAGAAGACGAAGATGATCCGTATGAGTCATCCCAGATCACTGCACTAATCGCTAATCCTTCCGGTATTTTTGGGATTTATTCTTATCGGGAAGTGTTCAGTTTTGAACGTTTTTGGGGTATCGGAAGCGGCCGAAATTTTGCATTAGGCGGAATGTACGCGGTCTATGATCAGGATCTTAGCGCGCATGAGATTGCCGAGATTGGGGTGCAGGCTGGCGTAGAGTTTGATAAAAGTTCGGCGGCGCCGGTACGGATTCATAGTTTTTCGATGGTGGATTAATTGCTTTGTCTGCGTAGCAGATTCAGAGAACGCCCGGCTAAAAATAGTGCGAAGTGACACCACCCAATCCCCACGTGGGCAGACAAAATAATGGAGCAATCTTTATGAGTATGGTCGAAGTCAAGGTCCCGGATATCGGCGACTTCAAGGAAGTTGAAATCATCGAATTACTGGTCAAAGTAGGCGATACCGTTAAGGTGGATCAGTCGCTCATCACCGTTGAATCCGACAAGGCCAGCATGGAGATTCCATCAAGCCACGCCGGTGTAGTCAAAGAACTAAAGGTCAAAGTTGGCGAAAAAATCGCCGAAGGATCTATTATTTTGACAGTGGAAGCGAGCGGTGCTGGCCCTAGTCCTGCGGCCGCACCTGCGGCAGCCTCCGTGCCGGCTTCCACGGCACCGACGGCTCCCGCTGCTGCCGCGGCACCGGCTCCTACAAGTGCGCCAGCATCAGCAAGCTTTTCAGGTAATGCCGATATTGAATGCGACACAGTCGTTCTCGGCGCTGGTCCAGGCGGATACACCGCGGCTTTCAGGGCAGCCGATTTGGGTCAAAAAGTCGTGCTGATTGAACGCTACGCTGATCTCGGCGGTGTTTGTCTTAACGTTGGCTGCATTCCATCGAAAGCATTGTTGCACGCTGCCAAGGTTATTACTGAAGCAGAAGAAATGGCCCATTTTGGGGTCAAGATGTCAGCGCCGGAAATCGATATCGATGCATTGCGCGGTTGGAAAGAAAGCATCATCAAAAAGCTGACCGGTGGCCTGACCGGCTTATCCAAAGCACGCAAAGTACAAGTAGTCTCAGGCAAGGGCGAGTTCAGTTCCGCCAATACTATCGTCGTCCAAACAGCAGAAGGTCCGAAAGTTGTAGCGTTCAAAAACGCGATCATTGCCGCCGGATCGTCAGTCGCAAAGATACCCGGATTTCCTTACGATGATCCGCGCCTGATCGACTCAACCGGTGCGCTGCAACTGAGCCAGATTCCAAAGACGTTGTTAGTCATTGGTGGCGGTATTATTGGTTTGGAAATGGCTTGTGTGTATGATGCACTGGGCTCTAAAGTGACCGTCGTAGAATTTGCCGATGGCCTGATTCCTGCCGCTGATCGCGACTTGGTCAAGCCACTACAAAAGCGGATTGAAAAACGTTATGCCGCGATCTATTTAAAAACCAAAGTCACCAAGCTGGAGGCGTTGCCAGAAGGCTTGCGCGCCACTTTTGAAGGTGCGGATGGCAACACTACTGCGCCGACAGAACCACAATTGTTTGACATGGTACTAGTCGCAGTTGGTCGTCGCCCTAACGGCAAAGAATTTGCAGCGGAAAAGGCGGGCGTCATCGTCAATGACCGCGGTTACATCCCAGCCGATAAACAGCAACGCACCAACGTTGCCCATATTTTTGCAATCGGGGATGTGTGCGGTGAACCGATGCTAGCGCATAAAGCCACCAACGAAGCCAAAGTCGCAGCCGAAGTTATTGGCGGGCACAAGGTGGCGTTTGACGCGATGACGATTCCGTCAGTCGCCTACACCGACCCGGAAATTGCCTGGATGGGTTTGACGGAACTAGAAGCCAAGGCCAAGGGTATTCCCTACGAAAAAGCTAATTTTCCATGGGCCGCCAGCGGTCGCGCACTGGCAATGGGGCGTGATGATGGCATGACAAAATTGTTATGGGATCCAAAGACCAAGCGCATTATCGGTGCCGGTATCGTAGGCGTGAATGCGGGTGAATTGTTAGCAGAGACGGTGCTGGCGATGGAAATGGGCGCGGATCTTGAGGATCTTGCGCTGACGATCCATGCGCATCCTACGCTATCCGAGACGCCGATGTTTGCAGCGGAAATGGGTTTAGGGACGATTACGGATTTGTTTATTCCGGCTAAAAAGAAGTAAGTATTATTGGGACCAATTTGGACAAATTGGGATTAATTTGACCTAAGCGTGGCATCGTATCTTGCGGTACGGTGCCACGTTTTACGTTGTACGCCAATCGATGACCGGCCTCAATGACACCCACCCCCATGGCTCCCCAAATTAACCACTCCCTCATCCTTCATATCCGCCAAGCCCTGCAAAATTCCACAATCCTTGGCCGCTTGAGCGCTATGGCATTGTTTCCTCAACACTTTTAACTGCGATTGCAGCGCTTTCAGTTCAGCAATGCGACTTGCTACATGCTCGATATGATGATCCAGCAACGTATTGACTTGTTCGCAATTTTCTTCGGGAAGATCACGAAATTGCAACAAGCTCCGCACTTCATCCAACGTCATATCCAGTGACCTGCAATGGCGGATAAATTGCAGCCGCTCGACGTGACCCGGCCCGTACAGTCGGTAATTACCAAGCGACCGTGCTGCCGCTGGCAGTAAGCCCTCCTTTTCGTAATAGCGAATGGTTTCAATCGGACAACCCGCAAAAGTTGATAATTCGCCGATTTTAAGTGTAGTGGTGGTCATGGATTATTCTCCTCTGGTTGTGAATGTTCCATTCTTATTGGCTAAAAGGCGCTTTAAAGCCTTTTTTACAGCTAACGCTTGACTCTATAGTAGCTACAGGGTTTTAAATACGCAAGATGATTCAATAATCAATTAAGGAGAGCTGCATGGCAAGTTGTGAGCACGACCATAAGCACGACGAAAAACCTGAGCACGCGCACAGCCATGAGGCACAGGGCGATCATGCGTGTAACGACTCTCACGATCATGGCCATTCGCACGCGCATGGACCAGCGCCAGTCGCGGTCCCTTTCCTGAGTGCCCAGATGCCAAATGGCAGCGCTGAAGCGGTCTTCCTGATTCAGAAGATGGATTGCCCCACAGAGGAGAAGTTGATTCGTGATCGATTTAAAAGCATGGCAGGCATCGTCGGGATGCAATTTAACCTGATTCAGCGAGAGTTGACGGTCCAGCATCATCTGGATTCGGTGGCGACCATCATTAGCTCCCTGAAAGCGCTTGACCTTGACCCCGCCCTGAAGTCCGATACGCTCACCGGCACCGCAGGACTGAGCGCTGAATTGGGCGATGGCGTGTTCAAAATTGCGCGTAGCAAGTGGCTGTTGATGGCGGTTTCCGGGGTTGCCGCGATAGGCTCCGAGGTAGTCGCCTGGACTGACGGCAATGAAACCTCATGGCTGGTCATTGGATTGGCGTTGCTGGCGATATTGACGGGCGGTCTGGATACTTTAAAAAAGGGCTGGATTGCGCTTAAAAACCTATCGCTAAACATGAACTTTTTGATGTCGCTGGCCGTGATCGGTGCGGCGATAATCGGTCAATGGCCCGAAGCGGCGGTGGTGATTTTTCTGTTTGCGCTAGCTGAAATGATTGAGGCGCTGTCATTAGACCGCGCCCGCAACGCAATCAAAGGCCTGATGGCGATGGCACCCGATCGGGCGACGGTACAGGCCGCCTCTGGTGAGTGGATTGAGGTCGTCACAGCACAGGTGGTTATGGCGGCGCTGGTGCGGGTCAGACCGGGTGAACGGGTGCCGCTGGATGGGATCGTCATGGATGGTCAAACCACGATTAATCAGGCACCGATTACCGGCGAGAGTATGCCGGTAGTCAAGCAGCCTGGCGATCAGGTGTTCGCCGGTACAATCAACGAACGCGGCGCTTTTGACTATAGAGTGACTGCCCTTCAGGCTAATTCTACGTTGTCACGCATTATCAAAAGCGTGCAACAAGCGCAGGGTCAGCGTGCGCCCACGCAACGCTTTGTCGATCAGTTTGCGCAGTATTACATTCCGGCGGTAGTCCTGATGGCAGTGCTGGTGGCGGTATTGCCGCCATTGGTGCTCGGCACCGGGTTTTATCCATGGCTGTATAAAGCGCTGGTGTTGCTGGTGATTGCCTGCCCTTGTGCATTAGTTATTTCTACCCCGGTGACGGTGGTCAGCGGACTTGCGGCGGCGGCTAAACATGGTCTGCTGATCAAAGGCGGGGTTTATCTGGAAATGGGGCGCAAGATCACGGCGCTGGCGCTGGATAAAACGGGTACCCTGACTATCGGAAAACCTGCAGTTACCGATATTCAGTTAGTGCAACCGGAAGATCCGATAGAAGTCGCCCGCCTGATGGGTTACAGACGCCTTGCGGCCAGTTTGTCACATCGTTCGGATCATCCGGTCTCAACGGCAGTCGGGGTACATTGGCGTGCAAATAGGGGGCAAAGTGCTGAGCCTACTAACAATGACGCCGCCGGTTTGATCGATGTCAGCGATTTTGCCGCACTGACCGGGTTGGGCGTAAAGGGCCGCATTAATGGTCAGCTTTTTTATTTGGGCAATCACCGGATGGTCCACGATATGGCTATTTGCAGTGCCGCACTGGAGGCCCAACTGGAAGCTCTGGAGGTGCAGGGAAAAACCACCATCGTGCTGTGTTCTGCGACCGCGCCATTATTGATTCTGGCAGTTGCAGACACCGTCCGCGACACCAGTGTAGAGGCGATTGCGCAATTGCGCGCAATGGGCATTACGGCATTGATATTAACCGGCGACAACCCGCACACGGCCCAGGCGATTGGTGCCAAAGTCGGCATCACGGATGCCCGCGGCAACTTGCTGCCGGAGGATAAGTTGAACGCTATCAACGAGCTGGTCCGACGCCATGGTTACGTTGGTATGGTGGGGGATGGTATTAATGATGCGCCTGCGCTGGCCAAGGCGAACATTGGGTTTGCCATGGGGGCCGCCGGGACCGACACTGCGTTAGAAACCGCCGATGTCGCGCTGATGGATGATGATTTGCGGAAGATTCCGGACTTCATCCGTCTCAGCAAAAAAACGCATAATGTCTTGATGCAAAATATTGTTCTGGCACTTGGCATCAAGGCAATATTTTTGGTCCTTGCATTAAGCGGCGAGGCAACCTTATGGATGGCTGTATTTGCCGATATGGGTGCCAGTTTGCTGGTGGTATTTAATGGATTGCGATTGTTGCGGGCGCTGCGGTAGGGGCATTTGCGCAGGCGTTGCACCAAAAACCGCCTGACCGCGCCGTCGTTTAGTCATCATCTTTATCCTGTTTTCTACGCAGTATGGCTATAACGATAGCGGCGATTAGCCGTCTCGGCTGTACTTTACTCGGAGGCGGGGTCAGCGGCCAGCACCCGGATTTTGACATCGCCCAGAGTGACGATCTGGCCAGCACGAATCTTACAGGTTTTGCGGAGTTCAACTTTGCCATTGACCGATACGGCACCGCTGGCAACGATCGCTTTGCCCGCGCCGCCGCTGTCGCACACGCCGGTCAGCTTAAGTAGCTGGTTCAGTTCGACGTATTCGCCGTCGATATTAAATTCAAGTTGTTGCATACATATTCCAGTAAATTAAAAAGCTTGACGCGATTGTCGTCCGTCGCAGTTGCGGCATCGTCGCAAAAGTAATCGCTTAAAAGTAACGCTTAAAAGTAACGCTTACTACGCTTGATCGGGACACGTAATGGGCTTTTGCTGCGATGCTTTTGCGATAGCAACCGTCGAGGTTCCGGCAGGTTACAGCATTTGTGCGTCAAACGTATTACAGGATGCAACCTGACCGTTAGCGATGCCTTGCTTGAACCAGCGCACGCGTTGCGCTGAGGTGCCGTGCGTGAAGGAATCAGGCACGATGTGTCCCTGGGCTTTTTGCTGCAGGGCATCGTCGCCGATAGCATTGGCCGCATTCAATGCCGTCTCGACATCGCCTTGTTCCAGAATATTGCGGGCTTTGTTGGCATGGAAGGCCCAGACTCCGGCCAGGCAGTCGGCCTGTAATTCCAGTTTTACGGATAGGGCGTTCGCTTGTGTTGGGCTAGATTGGCGGCGCACTTTGTCGACTTTCGCCATGATGCCCAGCAGATTTTGAACGTGGTGGCCGACTTCGTGCGCAATCACGTAAGCTTGGGCGAAATCGCCCGAGACGTTAAAGCGCTGTTTCATCATCTGAAAAAAAGTCAGATCGATATACACTTTTTTATCTTCCGGACAATAGAAAGGTCCCGAAGCGGTTTGCCCTGTGCCGCAGGCAGTAGGCGTTGCGCCCGAAAAAAGTACTAATTTGGGTACGCTGTAGCTTTTCCCGCCGGAACGAAAAATTTCGGTCCACACGTCTTCCGTATCGGCCAACACCGTAGCAACGAATTTTGCCGTGTGGTCATTGGCCGGGGGCGCGTGAGCGGGGCTTTGCTGCTGGCTTTGGAGTGCCGGTCCGGCGCCCCCGCCGCTAAGCAAGTTGATGACAGTCATCGGATTCACGCCGAAAAAGTAGGACGCTACCAGCGCAATAACGATGGTGCCCAAGCCAATCGACCTGCCACCGAAACCCCCGCCGCCGCTCTCATCGCCGCGCCGGTCCTCGACATTATCGCTTTCTCGATTTCCGTCCCATTTCATGGTGCGCTCCCGTTAGTTTATTTTGATAATTTTAGCGGAATACGGACCAAACGAGTTGTCATAAATGACAGCATTTTGGTCAATGGTCTGGTCTTTAGTACGCAATAACGTCCGATAGATGCGGAAGAAAAGTAACCATTGCTGAGAAGGAGATTGCCTTCCAACCGGTTTCTGAAGAATCGCTAAAAGGCGTAAAAGTGAGGCAGCATCAAATCTTGTTTGCCTCTCGCAGCGAGCCGATCTAGGATGGTTATATCAACAGTTTATTTATTTTTTGATATTTTTTTAAGATTGCGAAGGACGCTGATCGCTAACCTGCAGGCGTCAACAAATGTTGAATAAGAGCCAAAAATGTTCGAAGAATTGTTTATATGCACTGCTTTGATGCACGGATACGCAAACGTTCCTGATTTATACCTCAATTAGTTGAACCTTTGCCTACTAGCAAGTGACCAATGTCTATGAATTCAGTAAATCGCTATCGATTTGCGCAAAGGGACAAGTTATTGAACATTAACAGGGAGTAAGCATGGTTTATTGGATCGCAGCGCTCGTCATCGTTAGTATTGCATTGATGACCTTACGCGTTAGCGCCGGAATTTGGCTGGTCGCCATTGCGCTGTGGATCGCAGCCGGTTTTCAGTATGTTGGGATTGGGCTTTTAGCTACTGTTTTGTTGATATTGCTATTGGTCGTGCCAGCATTGATCATCGCGCTTAAACCGTTGCGGATGCGGTTATTGACCGAGCCTGCTCTACAAGTTTTTAAAAAAATTCTGCCTCGCATGTCGCGCACCGAACGTGATGCAATTGAAGCAGGAACGACATGGTGGGACGCCGAATTGTTTTCAGGCAAGCCGAATTGGCACACACTGTTTTCATTGGCGGCACCGACCTTAACGGAAGAAGAGCAGGCCTTTCTGGAAAACGAAGTACAGCAATTATGTACGTTGATCACTGATTGGGAAACCACTGAAATCTGGCAGGATTTGCCGCCGCAAGCCTGGAAGTTTATCAAGGACAACGGATTTCTTGGCATGATCATACCTAAACATTATGGTGGCAAAGCCTTCTCTGCCTATATGCACTCGCAAGTGATCATGAAGCTATCGTCGCATTGTTCCGCAGCGGCGATTTCTGTGATGGTACCCAATTCGCTCGGTCCTGCAGAATTATTGCTGCAATATGGCACTGACGCCCAAAAAGACCACTATTTACCGCGTTTGGCGGGAGGCCTTGAACTCCCCTGTTTTGCGCTGACCGGCCCGTATGCCGGCTCAGATGCAGCGGCGATTCCCGATGTGGGGGTAGTGTGTCTTGGCACCTATGAGAATAAAGAAACCCTAGGGTTCCGCGTTACATGGGACAAACGCTACATCACTCTGGGACCCGTTGCCACGTTACTCGGCCTTGCATTTCGTGTATTTGATCCGGAGGGATTGCTTTCCTCCGATGGCACCTTTGAAGTCCATGACGACGGCGATCTGGGTATTACCTGCGCATTAATTCCTACCAGTCATCCGGGGGTGGTCATTGGCCGCCGTCACCGGCCGCTGGACGCCACATTTCAGAATGGGCCAACTTCGGGCAAGGACGTGTTCATTCCGCTGGACTGGGTTATCGGAGGACGCGCGCAGGTAGGTAAAGGCTGGCGCATGCTGATGGAATGTCTGGCTGCAGGGCGGGCGATTTCACTGCCGTCGTCAACGGTGGGATATTCCAAGACGGCAGTGCGCGGCACCAGCGCCTATGCGGCAATGCGGAATCAATTCAAAATGCCGATCGGAAAATTCGAAGGCATCCATGAAATGCTGGCATCCATGGGCGGTAATTTATATTTGATCGATGCTACGCGCAGATTATCGGCCATGGCTGTTGATAGCGGCGAGAAGCCATCGGTGATTTCAGCGATCTCCAAATATCACGTGACCGAACGCGGTCGTGTAATTGTAAACGCGGGCATGGATATTCTCGGCGGCAAAGGCATCTGCATGGGGCCGAACAATTTTCTGGCGCGCACCTATCAACAAGTACCGATTGCGATCACTGTCGAGGGCGCTAATATCCTGACGCGCTGCCTGATTATATTTGGCCAGGGTGCCATCCGCTGCCATCCTTATGTGTGGCAGGAAATAACCGCCGCTGGGGAAGAGAATGAGAGTAAGGCGCTGCAGGATTTTGACACCGCATTTTTCGGGCACGTGAGCTTTATTTTTTCCAATTTCGCCAGAACCTTGCTGGGTGGTATTTCGGCGGGTACGTGGCTGGCGGCACCTAAGGCGGCACCCGCCGAGCTGCGCCATTTTTATCGGGCAGTGAATCGTATGTCGACCGCGTTTGCGCTACTTAGCGATGTATCGATGTTCGTATTTGGAGGCTCGCTTAAATTTCGGGAGAGGGTTTCTGCCCGACTTGGCGACATTTTGTCACAACTATATTTGATATCAAGTGTACTAAAGCGCTATGAAGACGAGGGTCGTCAAAAGGACGATTTGCCGTTTGTGTTCTGGGCTATTGAGGACGCCTTGCATCAGGCGCAAGAGGCATATTTTGCAATATTAGCCAACTATCCAGGTCGCGCAATGGCTTTTTTATTGCGCCTGTCAGCGTTTCCCTTTGGGCGATCTTACCGTCAGCCATCAGACGCGCTGGAGAGTACCGTAGCGCGTGCGATGCAGACGGATGGCCCTAGTCGTGACCGCTTGATCGCCGACATCTACTTACCCGATCATACCCAGGCATCGATGGCTTATGGTGAACTGGCGTTCAAGCTGATTCCCGAGGTAAATGCAATTGAAGCCCGTCTGAAGCCAGCGATCAAAGAAGGCCAACTTGCCCCATTACCTCAAAGTCTTATCGACATGCAGCACTGGATAGAGGCGGCGCTGGCGGGGGGATTTATTACAGTGGAAGAACAGCAGCTAATGACGGAATATGCGCATTGTGTGGATATCAGCGTCCAGGTAGACGATTTTCCGCAGGATTTGGGCCGACTGGAGGCAAGGCAAAAAAGACATCAGCTAGTCCAACTTCAGCAGTATCACCGGTGACGGACTTACGCAAAACCGCCCCAGCGGCGTTGTGCTTTCCTTGCCGCACTTTTAGGACTTACGCAAAACCGTCCCAGCGGCGTTGCGCTGTCCTTGCCGCACTCGCGTGCTGTCTGCGTCGGCACGCCTTGCCGGGACGGCTTTGCGTAAGTCCTAAGTGGGAGTTTACTTAATCTTCGCCTGGCGGCGTTTGGTTTTTTTTGCCGCTCATTAACCTACTTAACAGACGAATTACCAAAAATTTTAGCAACATGATCAGCAACAATAACGGAATTGAATAGAAATTTATTATGACCACCTTGACTAAACCCGGCGTCAGATTACGTCCTCTGGAACGGAACGATCTGCATTTCGTTCATCAACTCGATAACAATAGCCATATCATGCGGTACTGGTTTGAAGAGCCTTATGAAGCTTATGTTGAATTGGTGCAGTTATACGATCAACACGTTCATGACCAGGGCGAACGGCGATTTATTTTAGAAAGTGACGCCGGTGAAATGGTCGGTCTGGTTGAATTGGTTGAAATCAATTACATCCACCGCCGCGCCGAATTCCAAATCATCGTGGCACCGGTCGCGCAGGGTAAAGGATACGCAGAACTGGCATCACGACTGGCGATCGAATATGCATTTTGCGTACTCAATCTTTACAAGCTTTATCTATACGTCGATAAAGAAAACCACAAAGCGATTCATATCTACGACAAATGCGGCTTCACATTGGAGAGTGAACTGCGCAGTGAGTTTTTCGTTAATGGTGAATATCGTGACGCGATCAGGATGTGCATGTTTCAACCGGAATATCTGGATAAGCAGCGTCGCTAACATGGCGGCTGACTGGATGCTGGATGGTTTGTAGACGATGAATAAAGACGATGGATATTGATGACGAATGCAACTCATTGATGCAGCCAACGACTGCAGCCGGGAGGTTCGTAGGTGCCACAAAGTACAGTCTTGCGACCACCTTAACGATGGCCGCACAATTGCTCAGTTCCGCTCAGGCGCGATCATTTCCACATAGTCGTACAATTCGCCCAGAATTTCCTCGCCGCGCTCATCCGCTGTCTCTGACAACGCATCAATGGACGCAAAGAAGTCATCAACGTTGCGCGCGCCGCCCTCGCCATCGAACAGCTTCGCCGCGCGATGCTCTTCCCAGCGCTGGCTTTCTTCTTCCGATAAGGTTTCGGGGAAGTTACGAGCGCGATAGCGGAACAGTAATTCTTCCAGGCGCTTATCGTCAAAATTAGGGACGGAAGTGCTAAGCTTTTGTGGAGACATAGTACGACAGTCGTCCAGTTTTCGACGGTCGCCGTTACCGATAAAGCCACCGTACAAATCCTCGTCGACATCGGTAGGACCAGCAGCGGGACGTTCAAATACTTGCCTCCATAGGGCGGTCAAGTCTGGTGCCTGTGCTGCGATATCGCTGTGTTTCAGTGCAAGTTCACGATCAATGCCCCATTTGACTGCCATCTCCGGTGACAAGGTTTTGAGGTTGCCGATAACCATTGGCGACTTGTTCATGTGAATCGACTTTAATGGCAAGCGGGTCACGCCTTCCGGTAAATCGGCGGACTTACTGAACAAGCGGGACCGCACGGTTTCTGGGTCCAGACTAAATAATTCGGTTGGATCGAAAGCCAGATTCCATGCGAGTATTTCGTTCTTATTAGTCGGATGTACGCCCAAAGGCCACATCAGCGCCACACAACCCTGTTCGGCAGGGAACATGCCCGAAATATGTAAAAATGGTTTTTTAGTAACCAGTCCCAATTCAGCGGCGACGCGGTCTTTTTTATGCAAGCCCAGACAGAAGTCGAATAACTTGGGTTGATGCTGACGGATCAATCTTGCCAACGCGATCGTGGCGCGCACGTCGGACAACGCGTCATGCGCTGCCTCGTGACCAAGGCCATTGGCGGCGGTCAGGTGCTCCAGCCGAAAACTAGGGCGTCCTTCGTCATTGGTCGGCCAATGAATGCCTTCTGGACGCAATGCATATGCGGTGCGTACGACGTCGAGGATGTCCCAGCGACCACAATTGTTTTGCCACTCACGCGCATACGGATCGATCAAATTACGCCAAAACATAAAGCGGGTAATTTCATCGTCAAACCGGATGGTGTTGTAACCAACGCCAATCGTGCCCTGTTGCGAGAAGGCACGTTCGATTTCGGCAGCGAATTGATATTCAGGCACGCCACGCTCCAGGCATTGCTGCGGCGTGATATGCGTAATAAGGCAAGACTGGGGATCCGGCAAGAAATCGGGCGCGGGTTTGCAATAGAGCATGATCGGCGCACCGATCTCATTGAGCTCCGCATCGGTACGGATGGCGGCAAATTGCGCGGGCCGGTCACGTCGCGGTTGCGCGCCAAATGTTTCGTAATCGTGCCATAGGTAACTGAATTCACTCATCGGTAAATAACTCTAATTTCTCTTCGGTGAAGTGGTGAAAATGGTGTCGCCATTGTTTTTCTGCTCTTGTGTTCTGGCACTATTTAACCAGCAGATAAACCGCCTGTCAACAATTTCAAAACCGTTAAGGGTGACCGTTAATGGCAGGGCCGGGCGCATGAAAATCGGCGCAGCAGCGTGTCGTGATCGTGAACGCTGCGTCTCGCTGCTTACATGAGACCGACGTGCCATCGCGTGATCTTCGCGTGATCTGCGTGATTTTTATCGTGGCGGGGATCATCCGCCTTCTCATCCGACGGATGCACTCAGCGTTGCCTTAACGGTAGAATTTTCCCTCTCTGCGCAGATGTATATCAGACCATCAATGGGTGCCTGACGAACTGGTACGCTGGCATTCTTGAATCTGCCAATATTATTTGATAAGATATTTATAAAGCAACTTTAGCCAACGCGAAAAGGAGATTGTCATGACATCAGTGAACCCGCTTTTGTGCAAAAATTTAAAAGCCAAGATAGATTTTCGATGCGTCCCCGAATACGCGCAAGCAAAAATCCTGATTACAGAGAAGGGTCTATTACAAGCGCGGCTTAGAGCGATAGATAAATCATTAAGGCAGACAGAAGCACTTTATCCCGGAATTGTGTCGGTCGCAAGATATGACATTGGAGATTAATTGCCTCTCTAATCTGTCTAGCACGCCTACAGGGTCCGCTGCGGTCCTGCAGCGAATGGAGGCTGACCTATCGTCGTTCCAGACGACTCTCAGCATGCAGGAATTGAAGAAACTAACGGTCTTGAAACTGCTTTAGCGTGGTCCTATATTGAGTTCAGGGAGAAAGTATTGCGCTTGGGTCGGTGGAAAAATCTCCCGAAAGGTCGAAGATACTGCCACATGCAACGCGGTCTTTTCGTAGGTCAATCTTACTCATGAAAGGAGTCGTAAATCATGTTCTCATCATCAATCCGTCTTCCCGGGGGATTTTTGGCTGAATTTGGCGATATTCGCCGTCAATTTGAACAGTTATTGGGGACGGTAGGATCGCCATCGAGCATACGTGCCGTAAGGCGGGGTGCGTTCCCTTCAATCAATATGGGAACCACCGACGCCGCAGTGGAGATTTATGCCCTTGCTCCGGGAATTGATCCTTCGCAACTGGAGGTCTCGGTCGATAAGGGGTTACTTATTATTGCAGGATCGCGCAAAAGCGCCGTACCCTCCGAAAAGCAAGAGAAACTAAATGTCTATGCGAGCGAACGCTTCACAGGGGAATTTAAGCGGGTGCTGAGCCTACCCGAGGACGTGGATTCTGAAAATGTATCCGCCACATATAAGAATGGGATTTTGCGTGTCGTAGTACCTAAGCGCGAATCGAGGAAGCCACGTCGCATCGAAGTTAATAACGTCAGTTAAAACACTACTTACGTGGAGAGGAGGGTTCAAAAAATGAATAGCAAACAGGAATTAGCGGAGCTGGAGGCAAGTAGCAACGACGGTAGCAATGACGCTAGCAACGCCGGAGAAACCTACCTTCCCCTCGTGGACATTATTGAGGACGAGAACGGGATTACGTTGTTGGCTGACTTGCCCGGCGTCACAAAAGAAAACCTCGCGATCCGGGTTGACGCCGACATGCTCATCATTGAAGGGACCGTGACGCTCAATGAGGCTGAAAATATACAACCAGTATATGTCGAGACCAGAGCTGCGCAATACAAACGCACTTTTACTTTAAGTCACGAACTGGACGCGTCGCAAATCGCCGCCTCCATCAACGACGGCGTGCTGACGCTCCATTTGCCCAAACTGGAACAGGCCAAACCGCGCAGGATCGAAGTGAACGTAGCTTAACGGTTTTATCGGTATAGCCAATTCAGCGGGACCGGCCTGAGCTTTTTGCTCAGGACCGGTCAGAAGGGGAAGCAGTCACGCATCCCGCTAATTTTATAATCCTGCCGGGTAGGTCTCGCCATTTCATGATTTTTAGAAGGCGTTCAGATTAAGCAGGGGGAGTCGGAATTAAGGTTGGACTCATTAATGTTCCGTGAAAATTGCTCAATAATTATGGGGTAGGACATCTATTGCACAATCTTTAATGCCGAAATGCCACCAATGCGCATATTAGCGTTTTTGCAGGGGTGGCCGCGTAGTGCGCTACCGAGTCTAAATAAAGTAAATATTCTAGTTCTGCAACAATCGGGGAGTTTATTTGCAGCATGGAAAATAGTCCGCTATGCCCCCGGAATTCACATAGATGATAACTGCTATGGGGATTTGAAATTGGTAAAATTCGCTGTAAACGCTATTGTGATGATGCGCCGCAACAAATGTAGGCCGTTTGCGGTAATTATTGTAATAGGAAAATATCATGTCAACATTGACCATTAGTTCTAATCAGGAAGCACATTCATCTGGGTTATTTAGCAGCGTCACGGCGTTCTTCAAACGCATTGGTAACGCATACGAATTGTCGGAAGCCGCGCGCAAAGAAGCGTATTTGTCCGAAGCCGCCGATTTATACGACCTTGAATATCGTATTCGCCAAATGGATCGTGAAACAGTACAGTCAGCCGCATGGATGAAGGGCTATTAATTCATTGTCCCTTGATGCATTATGCCGTTGAATACGCATGTGAATTAAGATCGGGACACGTGTCCTGAAAAAAATCTGACTAACTTAAAACCACCTAAGTTAAAGCTACCTACGTTATCTGCCGGAAAGATCAGTACATCAGTCGGCTCCGTCCGTAAAGACTCTTTGCGCACTGAGATCGTAGTCGCGTATTTTGCAGTTTTAAAATAGACGAAGGCTGATCGTCACGGTGGAGTGCGTATATCTTTAATCCAGCGTGACGATTACGTTAGGATGTTAGTTTGATTTTGCCAACAGCGAGAAATGCTCGACTGTTGGCGGTGCAGCAAAAAATGGCCCCACTATTCCACGCCATACGGCAAACGCCGCAGATTCACGAAAATCGACGGTGTGGTTTTCTAGTGTCTCCCAATAAATCATCAGGATGTAACGCTCTGGTGTATCAATCCCTTTCTGTATCGTAAAGCCGGAAAAGCCTTTCGCAGTGCTGATTGCTTCAGCGATGCCGCGTTGGATCGCTACGTCAAATTCAGCCTGTTTACCGGGTTGAATACGAATGTCGGCGAGTTCAAGAATCATGTGGTCTCCATGTGTCGGGTGATTAAAAATAGTACTTATACCGGGTGTACGCGCTCGCTATCACTGCTGCGCGTAAAGCACGTTCTTACATTGTGCACAGCGCGTTAGCATGCTTACTCCGCTAACAAGTTTGCAAGTGTGCTACGCAGGCGCACACAGTAAGTACTAATAAGAAACCAGATTGTCGCATTTTTGGTGAAGTTTGGAAGATCTGCGTCACATTGTCCGAGCCAAAGTACGCAACAGCCAAGCGTTTTGCAAACCTGGACGCCATCACCTTGCAAAAAGCGGCGCGTATCGTTGGTAGGCCTGATCCGTTCATTGACTGGTTTCTACAAAAATAGCGCACTCTGCGGTAAAGTTGGCATGGATGTTGCATCATAAAATGCGGCTAAAAATGCATCGCATAGCAGCCACAATACGTTGTGTTTCCACTGTTCATTACCGGGGTTTACAATGAAATTAAAAAAAATGTTGTTGCTGTCGTCGCTGTCTGTGGTCGTGATGTCAGCGCAGATTGCGCATGCCGATGCATTGGCCGATATTCAAAAATCGGGTACTTTGCGCATCGCGGTTCCTCAGGATTTTCCGCCATACGGCTCGGTGACATCTGATATGCAACTGCAAGGATTGGACATCGATGTCGCAAAATTGCTCGCCAAAGGAATGGGGGTGAAGGCCGAATTGATTCCTGTCGGCAGCGCGAATCGGATGGCCTATTTGCAGACGCATAAGGCGGACGTTGTGGTATCTTCTCTGGGCAAAAATGCGGAGCGTGAAAAAGTCATCAGCTTCTCGCAACCTTATGCCCCTTTTAACAATAGTCTGTATGGCGCAGCCGACCTCAAAGTGGCGAGCGCGGCGGACCTCGCCAACCAGACGGTGGGGGTCGCACGCGGAACGTTTGAGGATACTTTGTTATCGGACACCGTTCCTAAAAGCACTGTCATGAAGCGCTATGAAGACAACAATACGCTGATCTCAGCCTATGTTTCGGGACAGGTGCGGTTAATCGGGACCGGCGATTTTGTGGCAATCACCATTGGCGAAAAGGATCCAAAACACAAACCGTTCATGAAATACGTCATTCAGGAATCCAGGTGTCTGGTCGGCCTGAATAAAGGCGAACCCGCGCTGATGGCAAAGGTCAATGAGGTCCTGACTAAAGCCAAAAAATCAGGTGAACTCAACGCGATCGTCAAAAAATGGCTTAACGTCCCTTTGCCGGATAAATTGGCTAACGTTTTTGAGTAACTCCGTCAGCCGGCGGGGCGCGGGGCGATATGGCGCTGTGTGCTGATTTGTTGAATACATGCTATGCGGCTATTTGCGGTATGGCGAGGTTTGCCCGCCTTTTACCCACTCTACCTCGACTGGCGCATAAAGACGTAATCAGCTGAGGTAGCTTGTATGTCGACGCGGGGCGCAGAGAGCAACACTGCGCCTGTTCCAGAAGTCTTCAGGTTCTTGACAGCTTAGGTCCGCTTAGGGATGACAAGGCCTCGGGCGACTGCAGGACGTGCAATAAAAAGATCCAGGACGCGCGTGATATGGGGAAAGTCTCTGAATCCCACAATGTCGCCCGCCTCATAAAAGCCGATCAGATTGCGTACCCAGGGAAAGATTGCGATATCGGCGATTGTATAGTCGTCGCCCATAATCCAGTTGCGCCCCGCCAGACGGCGATTCAGCACATCTAACAAGCGCCGTGATTCTGCGACGTAACGATCACGCGGGCGCTTATCTTCATAGTCTTTGCCCGCAAACTTATTAAAGAAGCCAAGTTGTCCAAACATCGGACCGATGCCGCCGATCTGAAACATCAGCCACTGGATAGTCTCGTAACGACCAGCGGCGTCGGTCGGTAAGAACTTGCCAGACTTGTCGGCCAGATAGAGCAAAATTGCGCCGGATTCAAATAGCGCTATCGGCGCGCCATCAGGGCCGTTCGGATCGAGGATGGCGGGAATCTTGTTGTTCGGATTAAGAGAAAGAAACTCCGGCGACATCTGATCGCTGGTGTCAAAGTTGACCAGATGTGCTTCGTACGCCAGGCCGGTTTCTTCCAGCATAATCGACGCCTTTACGCCATTTGGCGTAGGCAGAGAGTACAGTTGGATTCTGTTAGGGTGCTTGGCTGGCCATTTTTTAGTGATAGGAAATGCAGAAAGATCGGCCATGATGAGTCCTTTTAAGAAGTGATGGGCATGTTTATGTGAAAAATGCCATCATTAAGTAAGTTACCTAGCTTCGGAAGCCAAGTAAGTAAGCGTCAATTCAACCACAGCCGTATAGAATATCGGAAATAGCCTTCGTCTGATACTTAACGACGGAAATCGCTCCATCCTCTAACCGACGAGTATCCATGTATCTGCCTAAGCACTTCGAGCAACCGCGGATTGACGTGATGCACGACCTCATCCGCTCGCATCCTTTGGCGACGCTGATCACGATGACCGCCGCTGGTATTGAGGTCAATCATATTCCATTGTTATTATCGGATCAGCCGAGGCCTCTCGGCACCTTGTGCGGGCATGTGGCCAGGGCCAATCCGCTCTGGCGCGATTACCAGAAAGAGGTTGAGGTGGTGGCTGTATTTAATGGCCCTGAAAGTTATATTTCACCCACCTGGTACGCGACCAAAAAACAGCATGGCAAAGTAGTTCCGACCTGGAATTATGCCGTCACGCATGCCTACGGTACTTTGCGTGTAATGGATGACGCCGTTTGGCTACGGACGCATCTGGAGCAACTCACCGCTCATAACGAGGACGGTCGTCCGGCGCCTTGGATGGTAGACGACGCGCCGCGTGAATACACAGAAAAAATGATTATGGCGATTGTGGGGATTGAAATCGTTATCACGCGCTTGATTGGCAAGTGGAAAGTTAGTCAGAATCAGCCTGCGGAAAATCGTGCGAGTGTCATTCATTCTCTAAATAACGGCAGCGAATTGCATGGCACGTCCATGGCTACGCTTATAGCGGATGCGGGCAAAAATTTCTGAACAGGCGTTTCTTTTTGCGCTCAGCGAATATTCGAATAGGACGCAATACCGACCTGGGACTTTAACCTCGATAATAATGCCCCGTTTTAGTGCGTAAACGCATATTGCCCCACATAAAATTTGTCTATTAGCTTCCCATTGCCTATGCTGTAAACATATTCTGTCATCCTTGAAGGAGACCGTTATGTTAGCCCGACAAAGACTTTATTTCATGTTACCGGACGTTGTCAGTGCGCGCGGTATGCTGGATGAATTGCTATTGGCCCGTATAGAAATCCGGCACATGCATTTTTGGGCGGCGGAAGGTGCGCTGCCAGAAGATATGCCCGACGCCAATATCTGGCATAAAACCGATCTGACGCACGGTGCGCAAAACGGCATGATGATGGGCGGCGTGATGGGGTTCCTGGGCGGTATCTGGCTGGTTTACTTTCCCCCCGACTGGGTACATCTTAATATGCTCGCTATAGTAGTGACCACGATTGCCGGTATTATCCTTGGCGGCTGGATGTCGGGTATGGCGGCCGCGGCGCTGCCGAACTCGCGACTAGAAAATTTCCAGAAGGATATCGCTAATGGTAAAGTCTTGTTGCTGGTGGACGTACCGTTCAAAAAAGTGCGGATGATCGAGGATTTGATTGAAAAACGACATCCCGAAGCAAAATTTGGCGGTGTGGAGTCTCATATTCCCGTATTTCCTTGATGGGAGTATCGGGTTGGATTGCCACGCAGGGGAGCAGGAGGGAAGAAACCGGACGATTAGTCCGGTTTTTTTTCAGTGATGCGCTTTCAACGATCCGCATTCCAATATGAATGACCGGTATTAATAACTGGTATTAATAACCAATATTAATCTCGAGCTGGATGAAAAGATTGTCTTAGTTTCCCGAGAGGCGCCGTCTGACGCTAACACTATACGCAAGCGGACGCGCCAGCAGAATTGGATCCGCCGACGGGGCAATGCCATCGACCAATAATAGCGGATTAAACGCCAGCGTCTTCTGGATCGCCAGACTGTCAGCCGCCATGGTGGTTAGCGACAGAACGCCTAGCTCTATCTGAGGCCGATTATCCGGCCAGATAACTGTACCGTCATCGGTCACGTCGCCAGGGGCGGCAAGTTGCGCGCTGATGCGGAATGTGACGGGTGCCTTCTCCAGACGCGTCGGTAATTCATCCATTAAATAATTCGGCGCCGCTTTTGCCAGTTGTTCCTCGTTCAGCGATTGATTGCCCGCCAGAGGTTCTATGCGATACCGCGCATATTGGCTTTCCCCTTTTGCATTGGTGAACTTAAATGCATTCACGCCGTAAAAGCTTAAGGTCCCAAAACTGACCGGTGCTGGCTTCGGCGCGATGACAAATCTCTTTGCAGCAGGATGCGTTGCCAAAAATTGTTCGACCGGGGTCGGCTTTGGCGAGTCCGGTTTGGTGCTTGAAACGGCTGTCAGGAGCGCTAGAAAGTCTTCAGGATTGGCAACTGGAAATCCATTGAACGAGATACTGACAATGTCAGTAATTCCGCCATCGGGCAACTGGAAGCGAATCGCGATACCGTGCGGGCTGGCGTTTGGCGATGCATCCGGTAGCGTCGGAACACCCGTCGGATCAGAGAAGCGCACCGTCACCGGTACGGCGCTCTGGAAATGCGCCGCTTTGCTCAGCGTTGGCGCGGCGGCCGAAGGCGTGAAGGTGCCGGTGACGACTATTCCTTTGGCGTGATTGGCGCGAAATCCTGTGTACGGGCCTTTCGCCAAAACGGTCATCGTATCGACGATTTTTTCATTCACATTTTTTTCAGGAGTGGTCTGATCAGCTGCGATTACTGGTGAGGCGAGTAACAAGAGCACAGCACCGCTGAGCATCTTGCGTGTTGTTGATGCATGGGCATGACGAATGAAAAGGGATTTCACAAATAACTCCGGGAATAAGGTGATTTATTTATTTAGATGGATTCAAAAAATGGTTTAGGCAACTTAAGGCCGATAACTATTAGAATTTTTGGGCCTCGTGGTCCAACTTATGAAGTTGTTAGTAAAGCAAGCGTAGCCTACAGGGGATTTGCTAAACGCGTTGCAAGTGGGCCTTTTTTGCCAATGACGGAGGCCGTATCAAAACGCAGGAAGCGGGCAGCGGAGCGTCTCAGAGACTTCCATCGCCGGGAGAATTATTTTATCGATGGCGGCATTGCGCTGCACCGCTTTGGGGCATCTTCGGGATTACGATCCAGCGCGGCGTTTTTCGCGTGGTGGCGATGCTCATCCCCTTCGGCATGATCGTGAGAAACTATTTTTAGCAGAGCGACGACTATCGATTGTTATTTCGTAGTTGTCTTCGTACACTACGTCCAATCAAAATTCTAATAAATCCTCCGAAATATTACGGTTTTTGCCGAAAATTACAGCGACAAAATATCGTAGCAATCCGGGCTTTCAGGAAAAAATATATGGCGAGTTCTTATTTCCCAAAATGGCGCCTGCGCGCTGCTGCGGCTAACGGTCAGGCGCAGGTAATCGGCACCGACGAACGTCTGCCCGGGCCGCAGACTTTTGCGATGGGTGTGCAGCATGTGGTGGCAATGTTTGGCTCGACAGTTCTGGCACCGTTGCTAATGGGATTCGATCCGAATCTGGCGATATTCATGTCTGGAATAGGGACATTGTTATTTTTTGTATTGGTCGCGGGTCGGGTTCCCAGTTATCTTGGGTCCAGCTTCTCTTTCATCGGTTTGGTGATTGCTGTCAGCGGTTACGGCGGCACTGGTCATAACGCCAATCTGGGCGTGGCGCTGGGTGGCATCATCGCTTGCGGGGTGGTCTACACGCTCATCGGGTTCGTCGTCATGGCGGTCGGTACCCGCTGGATTGAAAAGTTGATGCCGCCAGTCGTCACCGGTGCAGTGGTCGCCGTGATCGGGTTAAATCTTGCGCCGATTGCAGTCAAAAGTGTGAGCGACAACAGCTTTGATGCCTGGATGGCATTGGGCACGGTCATCTGTGTCGGGATCGTTGCCGTATTCGGACGTGGCATGTTGCAGCGCTTACTGATTCTGGTCGGTCTAATGCTGGCCTATGTGATTTATGCACTGCTGACCAATGGTGCCGGCATGGGTAAACCGATTGATTTTTCTATCGTCGCGCAGGCTGCATGGTTTGGGATTCCGCATTTTGCAGCGCCGGTTTTCAAACTGAGCGCGATGGCGTTGCTGGCGCCGATTGCAGTGATTCTGGTCGCCGAAAATCTGGGGCATATAAAAGCCGTCAGCGCCATGACCGGTCAAAATCTGGATAAATACATGGGACGTGCCTTCGTCGGCGACGGTCTCGCCACTATCGTCTCGGGCAGTGTCGGCGGGACCGGTGTCACCACCTATGCAGAAAATATCGGCGTCATGGCCGTGACCAAAATCTATTCGACGCTGGTGTTTGTGGTCGCTGCCGTGATCGCATTGATATTGGGATTTTCACCCAAGTTTGGCGCCGTCATCCAAACGATTCCTTCCGCTGTCCTCGGCGGTGTATCGATCGTCGTATTTGGATTGATAGCCGTTTCCGGTGCGCGTATCTGGGTCGAAAATAAAGTTGATTTTTCCGATAACCGCAACTTGATCGTGGCCGCTGTAACGTTGGTGTTAGGAGCAGGGGATTTTACCCTCAAGTTGGGACAGTTTGCGTTGGGCGGTATCGGTACCGCAACCTTTGGAGCGATTATTTTATACGCGTTGCTGGGGTTGAAAAAGAAGTAATTTGATGTGTACTCGTGCGGACGCTGCTGGACCGCCGCCTGATGTCGGCCAGTTATCATGCATACCCTTGGCAATTCGATAATCGTTGACGCTTTAGAAAGTTACGGCGAAGATTTGCGTTTTAAACCATGACTTGCATTTTTTGAAAAGCATTGCGACAAAACCAAGCCTTAATCCTTGCCGCTGCAATGCTAGTCACTCGATCCACCTGCGCCCCAACACTCTACAATGAGGTCACCATTTCCGGGATACTTGTTGACTAGGTTTCGCTTGCCGGATTGGTCGAGCGTAAAGCTACCGCATTCGTCGTCAGAATCAGGATCGGTCGGACTAGCGTGAAGTACATAGTCGGTATCGCTAGCCCTGAAGATCGTCAACTGATATTTCTGTTCACCTGATTCCGGCGATCTGCTAAGTTCAATCGGTAGTGCCAAATTCGCCGAGCCGTTCATGTAGCTGTTGTTAATGGTGAACTGTTGTTCCAGCCAGTTACTGGCCTTCATTAACGCGATGATCGCTCCTGTACGCTCACTGCGCTGGACGTATTGCCTGTAATTGGGCAACGCAATCGCAGTAAGAATACTAATTATCGCGACCACGATCATTAGTTCCACAATCGTAAATCCATCTTGCCTTGGTGTTTTTTCTGGTCGCATAGCCTACTTTCTGTGAAATTTATAGTGACTTCTCAACGTCATTGCTACGCCTCGTCACGCCGACTAATCCCGACGGCGGATCACTGCGGGGACGGACAATTGCCGCCAGCGTCGCATTGTTTCCGATGAGGCTTTGTAGGGGATGCATTTTGTGGTTCCATCGAGTTGATTAATTGTCAGACAGTCGGTGGCTATACCGGGAATACTGACACCTTCAGAGGAGGTACCCCCGGTCTCGATAGAACTGGCGTTGTTGCCGTTACTATCGGTGATGGGTTTGCCGTCAGCACCGATAAAGACAAAGTTTTTTGCCACGCCACCAATGAGAAAATCGGTCGCCATCGTGAATGATGTTCCGTCACCGCTACAGGCGTTAGCCGCCGGTGCCAGCGTGGTCGATAGCAACACCGTAATTTCTATAATGCGCAGGCGACCAACAAAACGCTCACCATTGTTCAGCATGTCAATGTACCAGCCGTTCTGCGTGGTCCAGTCGACGGTATTATTCGTTAACGTGCGTCCTATGATTACGTTATCTTTGTATAAGGGCGTAAGTGTTTGTGGCTGCAAATGTTTACGTTGTTTTGGTTGGGTTTCACCGGGTTTGTCCCAGACACCGTATAAAGCGTGTATGTCCAAATCGGCTTTATCCCGGAATTCAAGATACTTACCGGTGCCAAATATCACCATGTAACCGCCGGTGGGATGCGGGGCCAGCAATGGTTGCTGCACAATCGGTGCTACTTTGGCGGACTTGGTTGTGGCGGTGAATAGCTTCTTGGAATGCCAGTCGGTAACCGTGGCCGATTGCAGGTCGAACTTCCATAAATTACCCTGAAGGTCGCCTGCATACGCGGCGATTAGTTCACGCTTATTGTTGAATAATAAGCCGGGTGCAGACAGGCCATTAGGCTTATCTACGCTGCCGACTTCGATGTTGAGTGCGCGTATCAAGTTACCGCTGGCGAGATCGACGATATACAACAAAGCCTTGCCTCCGATACTGTCATAGCCATTGCCGTATATCGCTGCCCATTGGCCGTTGGTCAGGCGGGCCACGCTGGCTGTTCCCAACACGTGTCCCATGTCGGCGAAGTCATTTGTGTCGTTTTCTGCGCTGCGTTCCCATAAAATATTTGCGGTACCCATAGTGGCAGGATCGGTGATATCAATCGCAAACACTGCCTTTGATCCGGCACCTGTGCTGCCTAATAAAATGTTCTTCCATTGGAAATTAATATAAGCATCTGCCTCAGTCAACGGGCCATCTACAAAATAATGATGCTGGTATTCCGGTTGGCTTAACGCATACAAATGGGGATAAACGGAATAAGGAACAAAAGCAAATGTCTCTACGCCGCTTGTTGCATTAAAAGCGTGCAACATTCCATCGTTAGCCCCGACATATAACATCGCCGGACGCTGCGGCGAGGATTTTTTCTGAAGAAACGCTGCATAGGAAGCACCGCCATGCTTGTCATCCGATGGCATCGCATAACCGAAATTGGTCCTGCTGACAAACAGCGGTGAAGAGTTAACGATATTGCCGAGCTTGTTTGCGCGATTCCGATATGGACCACCATTTTTATTTTCTTTTTCATCGTTTCCACGCAGGTAATCCACGATTTCGGATGATTTTAGATACACCATCTGCGCTGCGCTAAGGCTGGGTTGCAGGAATTTTTGGCCTCCCTCCGCGCTCCACGTGACAATATTGCGCGATTTCGAATCAGGTATCAGGTCTGCCGCATCCCATTTAAAAAGATCTGGCTTACCGTCTTTTAAGCTATATGCTTTTAGATGGCCGGTCCATTTTTCTGTCTCAAAGCTGGGCAGATAGGTCAGGGCGTTTCCGCTTAGCGAGTTGCCGCTGTAGGCGATGCTGGAACCGGCAGCATTTTGTTGACGAATTTCTTTGAGCATCGCCAAAAATCCACTTTTTAAATCCTGCGGATTTAGAGCACTAAAGTATGTGCCATGACCATTGACCGCTGCGTGCCACACGTCGTCTGCCGCAGATTGGCTGTTCTTGACAGGAAACGGCCAGTTTTTCTTCCCACTTTTTATTTCTGGAAAGTCACCGGTAGTCGCGGTTCGATAATCGGATTGATACTTTAGTTCGCCATCGGCACCCAGAGCGATGGTGTGTGTGACCATGTGTTGCCAGGTCGCCGGGTCGTATTCATTGGGACTGATTAATCCAGCTGTGCTTTTTCCTAGCCGCGACCCGACATCGGTTGCCCAGTATTTCATTGCGGTGTCCGCGAGCGAGCTTTTCGACTTTTTTGGTCCTTCGTGATACGGCGCAGGCCACGGATCAAATGCCGTCAGCGGCGTCCCCGATACCGGATCAAATGCAATGTCTTCGGGCAAGGCCATCACGTTCTTATCCCAATTAGCGATGGTCGATCGAGTTACATTCCATTGACCGTCGGTTGCAAGAATTGCATAGTTAGCCTGACATTGCAGTTTAATCGGGTCGGGAATTCCTTTGGGAAAATCATGTACCTCGTGACCGCTGTAATATTGTCCGACGTTGTCTAACGCTGCGATAAGCGGCGTCGCGCCAATCATGGCGGTGCCGTACAGCTGGTCGTACCATTTTTGCCGTTGGGCGCTGACAAAGGGGGCCACCGGAATAAAATTTTCGTCCGTTCCATTAATGGTTGAAAATCCCACCCGTGCGTTGCCATTAAGCTCGGAAAAAGCAATACCGAGCACGGTTTTGGTCAGTAATTCGCGTGACCGATAATAAGAAAACCAGTTGGCAAAGTTTTGTAGCTCTTGCTCGTACGAGCACCCTATCAACCCGATGCCACAATCGGTACGATTTACATCAGCGGGATATGACCTGTTACTGGGAAGAATATCCCACCGCTCGTATAACAGGTCCTGCGCTTTGCTACCATTTGGCGTTTGCGACTTCGCCAGTGTGTAATAAAAGGCGTACTGCGCAATCTCCGTGTCACCGTTCCGTTTGCAGTTATTAATAGTTTCGTAAGTACTGGGATCGTATAGCGGCAGTGTAAATTTTTTATTAGCTTTTACTTTGCAGATCGCACGTGGATGAATTATGGCCGATTTTGGATTGTAGGCATTGGCTCTGGTGTCGATTGTACTGGCGTTCGGCATCAGTTTTCCAGCGGCGTCAAGGCCCGGTTTATAGCGAATCGAAGGATCATAATAAATACGGTTCCAGCGACTGGAATAAAAAGCGGCCTGATTTTTTTGAGCGTATGGAGAGCAGTAATCCAAACGTCCACAACCCTCCGCGCCGTAATTTTTTACGTTGTTTTTTGCGGACGTGTATTCACTATCCGCATCCTGACCCGTCACAGTGTTGTATTTCATCGAACCAGAGTTGTCCAAAATAAACATGATATTGGGTGGCGGGTGCTGTGGTAAAAATAATGGGGACTGGGCGATCTCTGCCTTAACCTCACTGGCTAATACGAGCATGATTAGACAACTTAGCGCCAGAAAGCCTGTGATCTTATGCGGCGTTGTAAGTTCGCGTGTGAACCTGTCGCTAGTTCCCGCGGACGTGATCGACGCGTGGGCGAATACATGCGGAGAGATATAAGGTGGAGCTGATCGCGTGGCACTTGATCGGGTTGCATTTCTTACGCTCAGGTTTAATAGGGTGACGGCTGGTCGGGGTGGTAAGAGTGGTCGTAGCATCCTGTCCTGTTTCCTTATATTTTAAAGCGCAGCGAACTTTGCAGCATGACGACCGTCAGGTCGGTAGGTCCGGTGCCGCGGGCGGTCACTTGATAGACATGAAGATTTTCATCCTTGCTGACTTCAGTCGGGCCAAGTACCAAACGATCCGAGATATCCATGGCCTTGCAGGCGGGTGCCGTTTTTACGCCTTCCGGCTTAATGGGTATTGGAACAAATTCACTGTGTATATATTCGCTGGTGGTGCCTGCCCTGATGTGGGTTTGCAAGTCAAGTTCACATATTCGCAGCGCCATCTCGGCAGCCTGAAACGCCATCTGCTGACTATGTGCATTGCCCGCCATTTTTTCGCCTGAGGTGACGTTGCGTATGACGGTCACGCCGATAAATGTCATTACCGCCAAAAAAATCATTACCATCGGCAATACAAGGCCAGCTTCGGATGGTAATCGTTTGGTTTCGACTTCTTTTTTCGGCGCTGGCTTATTTTGTTGCGATGCCCGAGCCGTTGTCGGTGTGCCGGTTAGATCAAAAGTAGAAATATTGTTGCTGCCGCAGTCAACGACGTGACCAGCCCTGTAAAACGGGCCATAAAAGAAGCCACAAGGTGGTCCCCAGAGCGCACCGCAACCGCGTTGTTGCACTCGATCATTGCGGGTTTTCATTTTTAGCTTCCATCAAAGTCGGCTGTGCGTGATTGCGCAACGCAAACGTGCGGGTGAAGGTGCGGTAGAGTCTTTTGTCGTTGACCGTCTTGCGCACATTGTGGCAATCAGTGAAGGTTTGATCGCGCGTAGTGATAAGGTTGGTGCTATGTGCCTCCAGGCAGACTTTGACGCTGATGACCTGATCCCAGTTGGTCTTGTTGCCAGCCGAAACGGGTAACGCTTGAACCTGATCCGTATTGGTATAAAACGTTGTCGGTGCGTATTGGCCCTTGGTATCAACGCCAAAGGTGAAACCCATATCGATAACGTTACCCATGATCGGCTGCGCGCCATCCTCGCCCGCGGGTACCTCGCCGTTGCCCTGACAATATAAAGAAGGGGAATCCTCGCCGAAATTTCTCTGCAGAAAAAAGCGGTTGGTCACAATAAGGGGTTTAGAACCTTCTACTTTTTCAGCCAGCGGGAAGAAATTGTTGCAATCGGCATTGTTATAATCTTTAGCATCCTTTGGACGGTCTACGACATAACTAACAAGAAACTCAGGAAGACCATGGGCCTTGCAGGTCAAGTCAGTGGTCAGTGGCATCTTGAAGCCTTTCTGACATGCCTTGAATCCGACGCCACCAAAATCGGTAGTGGTCGTGGTCAGCATATTGCCATAACCGGCTTGCATCAAATTACGGCCAATAGTGGTCATGGCGACGTACCCGTCCTCTTGCATGTTGCCGTTGTCGAAGTTAAGTCGTGCACTGAGTTGCGTGCTAAAGAACAGGCTGGTGACGACGACTATCAGCGCCAAACCAAGTGCCAGCGCTACCATCAGTTCAATTAGCGAGAACCCAGTTTCTTGCCTGTATGCCAGTCCCAGGTTTGAGTGGCCGGACAGCCGAGTTGTAGGTCTGAATAATCGTTGATTAGCCGGAGAGGTGGATTTAATGGGTGGCTCCATCATTAATTGAATCATCGCTGCAATTGCTGCATTCGTTATTATCGCTGGCATCCCTACCAGTTGTCGCGCGTGGAAGATCGGTTGTCTGCTCATGGTAGAAACACCGTTTTAAAACAGCGTATCGATAATTTACCCGCACCTTCGCACTTAATCCCTTTAGCGCCGCCGCCCGCAATATCAGGCTCATAAAAGTACACGGTCAAGATCATTCCGTTGGTGACATCGCCAGTGACGTTGCCCCAACCGCCCGCTATTTTTTGGAGATCGTTGCGCCAGTGGTACAGGTCAGCTGCTGCAATCTCTTGCGCATTACACGGGTCGATAGTTGCCATGCATTGCTTGATCGGTAGCGTGTTTAAGGGGTAGGAATCCTGCGTGAAATAATGGCCGTCCTGAGCGGCATTCACGTTAGCACGTATCCTGTCTGCCATATCGGCGCTGGTCTGGCTTGCCAGCGAGCGGAAGTGCGCGACCGTTTGGTATTTCAGTGAGATCACTTCTAAACCGGCTAAGCCGAGCAAGCCAAATGCAGAGATCAGGAGCGCAATCAGGACTTCTATCATTCCGACGCCGCATTGCTTGCATTGTGGAACGGTGGATTTAATCGTGGATTTATTGGTGGATTTAATGCCGGATCCTTTTGATGCAGGATCGTTGAGATGCGTCATATTGGTACGCCTCATGCGCAAGAGGGCGTGGCGGCGCTAGTTTGCAAAACTACTCGCGAACGACCGGTTTTATCAAAGCACACCCGACGTCCATGATTTTTGTTACATTGAAAATAGAATTTCGGATTGGGGCTACAGGTTTGAGCCACCAATCTGCCGGTCGACGAATAGACCAGATAAGGCTCGGTCGTGACGACGGTCATGCGCTCGGGCGTATCGTCGGCTGTTCTTTTATTTAAACTACTTTGCCGGGATAGGATTCTTTTTTGCTTGCCGTGTTCATCGGCTATCACGAGCCAACCGCTTTCCCACGGCCATTTGGTATATTCCAGATCGCCGGGCTCTGGAGCGTTGCATGCGATCATGTCGTCGATTGTCAGCTTAGTGTGAAAACAGCACGCATCGGGATCTTCTTCCTGCGTTCCTGCGATACATAGGGACACCGGACGCCCACGCTTAATTGCCTCGGAACGCGCTAACTGATTTGCCGCCAGGAACTCGTTTACGTTGCTGGAAATTCGATAGTCCAACACAAAATCTCGCATTGACGGTAGCGCAATCGAGAATATAATCCCGAAAATACCTAGTGTCACAATCAGTTCAATCATTGTAAAACCGTTGTAAGCACCATCCATGTGTCGTTATCTTTATAAAAAGGTGGACAGAGATCAAGGCCAAAGAGGTTCACTGTTGGCCGGTTTTACATGCACGTACATCCAGCACGCTCAGCCCACCAAGTACATCCAGTACATCCAGTACATCCAGTACATCCAGTACATCCAGTACATCCAGTACGTCGAACATAAAGCACGGAAAAAACGATCACCGTTTTCACGCAAAACAGGCACCATCTTTGTTATTGCGAGGAATCATTCTGATCTAAAACAGAGCGAGAAATATCTGAAAATCCCCGAGACTTATCTGTGGACTACAGATAAATCTTAGAACAAATAGACGATTACATAATTGAATGAGGCCAGCCGTCGGGGTTCCCATGCATCCGCTAGCTGATTGGGAGCTTATTGATCGGGCCGTAAATAAGAATTGGTTTGGCGAATATAGTTAGCTAGACTAGACTAATTATGTTGAGGAGTGTCGCTATGCATATTGTCAATATGCTACAAGCCAAATCTAGTTTGTCGCGTCTGGTTGAGGCTATTGAGCAAGGCGCTGAACGGGAAATTATCATTGCCAGAAATGGTCGTCCGGCCGCCAAATTAGTGTCCATCGGTTTAGTTGATAACACTCAGCGAATAGGCGTGGCGAAAAGAGCCTTTAAGGTGCCTGATAATATTGACGCCTGTAACAATGAAGTTGCCACATTATTTCTGGGAATTTGATCTTGAATTTGTTGCTCGATACCCACGTGGCGTTATGGGCTATTACTGACGATCCGAAGCTTTCTGTTAAAGCGCGTGAGTTACTTTCGGCACCACGTAATAACATTTGGATAAGTGCCGTAAATGTGTGGGAAATAGCGATCAAGCACAGTCTTGGTAGAGAGGTCATGCCAATATCAGGCCAAGAAGCATTACAATATTTTCGCCAGGCAGGATACCAATTTCTTGTCGTTGAGGCAGAACATGCGGCCATTATGGGAGAGCTGGCAAACCATCACCAAGATCCGTTCGACCGTCTTTTGGTGGCGCAAGCGCTGGCAGAACCGATGCGTTTGTTGACACACGATGTCACAGTGGCAAAGTATAGCGATACTATCATTTTGATTTGACATATTGGCGTAGTATTTGGCTTAGCTTACTGCGATGTCGATTTCCGCATAACCGCTCCCCTCAAGTCGTCCCCCGTTGCGGCGTTGCCAACATGTGCGCATTGCGCCACGGGCCAAAACGATAATAACTCATGGACATGAGCATTGCCGAGACGGAGCCAACCCCAAAACTCCACCACAATGCATCCGCGCCCCAGCTGTACATCAGCGCCCTAGCAAACGGCAGGCGGATGCACCATAGCGCCAGGAACAAAATAATCAGCGGTGCCATCACCGCACCAGAGGCGCGCATCACGCTCGACAACACAAAGGTAACGCCCAATGCCACAAAGGACCAGGCGACCATGGCGTTGATATGTTGCGCAATCGGTAGCGCGTTAACATGCTCTGGTAAAAAGAAAGACAGCGCCACGTGGTTAAACAGATAGATTAAGGTGACCAGCCCGCCGGTCATCAAAAAGTTGAACATGATGCCGACCTTTGCTATCCGCTGCACCCGATCCAGACGGCGCGCACCGATATTTTGCGCCGCCATCGAAGATACGGCCATGCCGACAGCGAGTGCTGGCATTTGCACATAATTCCATAATTGCAGGCAGGCACCATAGGCGGCCGAGGTCTCCGAGCCAAAATGATTAACCAAAGAAATCATCATGATCATGGATAACGATATGACGATCATTTGCAGCCCCATCGGGCCCCCTTTTAGTATCATGGCTTTTAAAATTGCCGGGTCAGGGCGCAGGTAGCGGCCTTCGCCGATGTGCAGACACAAGAAGTGTTTTTTGTAATAAAGATAGCTGACGAGGGCGCTCAGGCTGACACTTTGGGCGACCAGCGTGGCGAGAGCAGAACCTGCGATCCCTAGCGCTGGGATAGGGCCTAGTCCAAATATAAATAGTGGATTAAGCGCGATATCCAGACCAACCGATAGCATCTGAAATTTCAAAGGCGTCTTGGTGTCGCCCGCACCGCGCAAGATCATCGTCAAAAAAATGGTAGAAAACTGAAATGGTAATGCCAGAAATGTAATGCGCATATACGCGACCGCCAACGGCAGCGCATCCTGCGGCGTATGCATCAGCTCCATCAGGCGGCGGGAAAATATCAGGCCGCACAGTGCCACCAATAAAGATACCGAGAGAAAAAATGTGACGCTGGTGCCGACAACGCGTTTAGCCTGATCTTTATTCTTCGCCCCCAGACTTTGGCCGACCAATATCGTGGCCGCCATGCCGAGACCCAGGACGCTGGTAATCAGAAAGAACAGAATCGCATTAGAATTGGCGGTCGCGGTCAGTGCCGCCTCGCCCAGATAATGGCCGACCCACACCGCATTGACCGATCCGTTCAATGATTGCAATACATTGCCGCACAAAATCGGCAAGGTAAAAAAGAACAAGGTTTTTGCTATCGGACCTTCAATGAGCGAGGGGGTAGAGCGCAGGGCAGTTGGTTTCATCGGACGGGGTCAATAGATGGGAAATTATCGGATTAGCTTACCAATTATTTGTGTAAATTAAAACACCGGACTTATGTATAGTCATTTCAATTGCGTTTTGTTTCTTGTCGCCTGCCCTGCCGGGCCACATACACATCGGCAGGATTGGTAATTCGGTTGCTGGTACGATTTTACGTAAGAGCTTAGGTGACCGCCTTCGAGTCGCGTACTGCTCCGCAATAGAATTGGTAAATATCTTGATAGCAAAATCGCGACCCTTTTGAGGGATGGAGTGAATGAAGCGATACATGCTAGACACTAATACTGTAAGTCGTCTGATTAAATCGCATCCAGTTGTTGCGCGGAATACACTTAAAGTGCCGATGGCGTCCCTGTGTATTTCTGCTATTACTGAGAGTGAGCTGCTTTTTGGATTGTCCAGGCGGCCAGAGGCAAAGCGACTTCACGTGGCTGTCCGAGAATTTTTGCGGCGCGTGGATGTCATGTCTTGGGATAGTGCGGTCGCTAAACATTACGGAATCTTACGGGCGAGGATGGAAGGGCACGGCAAAATACTGGCATCGCTGGATATGCTGATTGCAACGCACGCCCTGAGCACTGGGGCAATCCTCGTAACAAATGAACGTGCGTTCGATCTGGTACCAGACCTGCAGCGGGAAGACTGGACAAGTTAATTGTCGAATTGCGTTGTCGAACTGCGGTCTGGCTTTTCACCGGTGTCAGATCGCGACTTGATTCACCCGTTTACTTAATTCCTCCGCACTTTCCTTGCGTTCGCTATAGCGGTCTACTAACAACGACGAAACGTTGCGAGTGAGTAAGGTAAATTTGAACAGCTCTTCCATTACATCGACCACGCGGTCGTAATAGGCGGAAGGCTTCATGCGCCCTGTATCGTCAAACTCTAAAAAGGCTTTGGCGACCGAGGATTGGTTAGGAATGGTGATCATCCGCATCCAGCGTCCCAGAATCCGCATTTGATTGAGCGCGTTAAACGACTGCGAACCGCCCGAGACTTCCATGACCGCCAGCGTTTTGCCTTGCGTCGGACGCACCGCGCCCATGGACAGCGGAATCCAGTCTATCTGCGCCTTCATGATGCCGGTCATGGCACCGTGCCGCTCCGGCGAACACCACACCATGCCTTCGGCCCATTGCGCCAGCGCGCGTAGTTCTGCTACTTTCGGATGGGTCTCGGGTTCAGCGTCGGGTAATGGCAAACCGCGTGGGTCGAATATTTTGACTTCGCCCCCCATTGCTTCCAAAAGTCGCGCCGCTTCTTCGGTAAGAAAACGACTGTAGGACTTTTCTCGCAACGAACCATACAACAGCAGAAAACGGGGTGCGTGAGAGGACCGCGTAACGCCCGTAAAATCCGCTATCACGGGCTTGTGAAACAGATCAGGCCGAAGGTGGGGCATTATCACGAGCGCTTCCGGCTGGTGTCCGCTAATGTGCTTAACTACTTGTTCAGTCAGATTGGAAACACGTTTTCCCTCCGCATTGATGACGACTTCGCCGTCTTCTTTAGTAAAAGGTGCTGTTTGTGCGGCGGGTAAAATGTCCAGTAATAATTCGGACGGGCGACACAAACGGGTGCCAACAGGCGTCACCACAAACGGGCGGTTTATCAGCGATGGATGCGTCAGCATGGCGTGCAATAACTGGGCGTCCGTCAGCGTTGCATTGTCCAGAGCGAGTTCGGTATATAGCTTCTCTTTCTGGCGCATCGCGTCACGCACGGTGAGACCTGCATCGGCAATCATTTGTGTGAGCGTGGCAAGCGATGGCGGGTGTTTAAGGTATTCAATTACCTCCGGCTCAGCGCCGGTATTGCGTATCAGGGCCAACGTGTTGCGCGATGTTCCGCAGGCGGGATTATGATAAATAGTGATACTCATGGCGTGACTCTCATTAGTGATAAAGTGTCTGTCGTCTACATCGCTTCGTTACCTATACCAACAAGCGACAGATGGCTAGTCGTGAGTCCTTAGTTAGTGCGGCTAAAGGGTCGAGTGCGTTCTAAGCGCGTAGTGCTTTGTAAGATTCAGTTCTATATTTCTATAATATTAGAATTATAGAATTGTAGCAACAGTTTAACCGTCAGGCGCTCGTTAGACCAATCGACTGAAGGATTGCAGCAATCAGTGCCGGACCGGTTATTTTAGAGTTGGTTCGGGCCGCCGCGTCATCCTTATCTCTACGACATGTTCCTTTTCGTCATCAACCAGAGGCACCGAATGGTGGGCGATGAATACGCCGTCGATGGTCATCAGGTTTGCTCCGTCGTCGTGTTGCGTCAGGTTGATCTGATAGTTCGTACTGCGATAACGATACCGTATCGAAAACCTGGTCCATTCAGGCGGTATGCACGGAGTAATCGTAAGCCGGTCGTTTTCTAGTTTCAAACCCAATAAGGACTCAGTGATCAGTCGGTACATCCAACCCGCGGAGCCGGTGTACCAGCTCCAGCCACCGCGTCCCATATGTGGTGCGATGCCATACACATCGGCGGAGATGACATATGGCTCTACCTTGTAGATGGCTATATTTTCTGCACTAAGTCCATGCTTGACCGGATTAATCAGGTCTAATAATTCCCATGCGCGGCGGTGATCGCCCAGGTCGGCAAACGCCATGATGGTCCAGATCGCTGCATGCGTATATTGACCGCCGTTTTCGCGCACGCCGGGTGCGTAGCCGCGAATGTAGCCGGGGTTGAGCGGGGATTTGTCGAACGGCGGATCCAGCAACTGAATTAGTCTTGCCTCGCGCCGGACTAAGCGGTGGTCGACGGAGTCCATGGCTTTTTTGGCGCGCTCAGGGTCGCCCGCGCCGGAGATAACGGCCCAGCTTTGGGAGATAGCATCAATCTGACACTCTGGATTGGTGGCGGAACCGAGCGGTGAGCCATCGTCGAAGTAGGCGCGGCGATACCATTCGCCATCCCAGGCATTGGTTTCAATATTGGTCTGCAATTTTTTGGCTTCGGACCGACAAAGATCAGAAAATGCGATGTCACCATGCCGCGCCGCGATGCCCGCAAAGGTAACCAGGACGTGGTAAAAAAACCAGCCTAACCAGACGCTTTCACCGTGGCCATGCTCGCCCACTTTATCCATCCCGTCGTTCCAGTCGCAGGACCCTATCAGCGGCAGTCCGTGGACGCCAAAGCGCAAACCGTGGGTGATCGCGCGCATGCAATGCTGATATAGCGTCGCGGTTGTAGTGGAATGGGCCGGAAGATCGTAGTAAGAATCCTCATTGTCGCCTACCGGTCGGCCTTCCAGGAAGTGCGCCATTTCATCGAGCACGGTCGTATCTCCCGTCGCGATAATGTAACGGCATGTCGCCAGCGGCAACCATAAGAAATCATCGGAGCATTTGGTCCGTACTCCGCGACCCAAGGGCGGATGCCACCAATGCAGCACGTCACCTTCAACAAACTGATGCGCTGCACAAAGTATAAGATGATCGCGCAATAAATGCGGTTGCGTATGTACCAGCGCCATAACGTCTTGCAGTTGATCGCGGAAACCAAAGGCACCGCCAGATTGATAATAGCCACTGCGCGCCCAAAGTCTGCAAGCAATGGTTTGATACATCAGCCAGCCGTTCGCAAGTACATTGAGCGAGGTATCGGGCGTGTCAATCTGTACGGCCCCGAGGGTTTGATCCCAATACCGATGGACGGCATCCAGAGCGCTATGAGCGGCGGCGCTCCCGCGTAGTTTGCGCACCAGAGCGCTCGCATCCGCGCTGCCATTTTTGGATAATCCCAGCATAAAGACGATTTGCTTGCTTTCTCCATTTGCGAGCGTAAATGGCACCTGTATGGCGGCGCATGGATCAAGCCCCGCGCCTACCTTGCCCGATAAATGCGTCCGTTCCAGCGCCTGCGGTTGTTGCAATGATCCGTTGCGACCGATGAACTCGTTGCGATCTCCCGTCACCGTACGATTTGGATCGTCAACGTCGAAGAAAGCCACCCGCTGGCCGAACTCTGTGTTGTAGGCGTTATGGGCAAACAATGCACCACTATGGGGATCGACTTCCGTGACGACATGCATCATGGATTTTTCGCGCAAATCCCCTAATACCCATTCGACATAACCGGTTGCAGACAACTTGCGGGTATGGCCAGAATCATTGCGTAATTTAAGCACAGAGAACTTCACCGAATCATCGGTGGCAACGTATATCCAGAGTGCGGATGCGATGCCGTTCTCGACATGTTCAAATACGCTATAACCAAAACCGTGACGGGTGACGTAGGGCGTTGCGGAGCTTGAGTGACCATTAGCCGCGCTCCGGGAGATCGCGGCGGCGCTAGAAAAAGGGTTCGACGACGCGTTGGAAAATGCATGGGCAGATGGGGGGGCAGCTGCGTAGGTAGATAAGAGCGGCGTCGGCGACCAGTATTCGGTTGTCTCTTCATCCCGCAGAAAAAAAGCCTCACCGCTGGCAGCGCTGACTGGATCGTTATACCAGGGCGTGAGACGAAACTCATGCGCGTTTTCGCCCCATGTATAGGCGATGCCATTTTCAGAAACGATAGTGCCGAATTCGGCATTGGCCAGCACGTTCACCCATGGCGCAGGGGTTTGTTGATGCGCGCCGGTATTGATGACATATTCGCGACCATCTGGGATGAAGCCACCATACGGATTGGTCAATATCAGATCGCTACGCTGAATTAGCGCATTGACCGGTTGTATTGACGGCGCCTTGCTGGCGCTCAAACGGGGGACGCGGCTTTCCATGGCACCGCGACGATTAAGTTGTTCAGCTAGCGTGCCGCCGCTATCGGTGAGGACGATGCGCGCTACCGAATACAGCAGGGTGCGATCTTCATTGGTAATTTGATCACCGGGACGGACAAAAATACCGCCGGGGCGATCAACGACATGGCCTTCAATCCCCGCGGCAATCAGTCCCATGATCTGGTCCTGCAGCAATTGCCGGTAACCGGCATGGTCTTCGTTCCAGATGACCAGATCAACCGCCAATCCTTTCAGACGCCAATAGGAATGGGCCTGCACCAGTTGCCGAACCAGTTCAATGTTGGCGACATCCTTCATCTGTAGCAGGACAATCGGTAAATCGCCGGAGATAGCATAACTCCACAGGCCGGATTGACCGCGCGTGTTCTTCATCAATATGCTGGCGTCCGCACGCAACGCGTTATTGGCATAAATGATGGAGTTTGCCAATCGCCCGTATAACTGGGCGTCGGTTTCGGTAGCATTTATCTGGCGCAGGATGACCTGACTATGGGTCCATGACAAATCGAACACGCGGTCCGCCAGATGACGATCTTGATATTTATTTATCAGCGTCAGGCCGCCATCGCGCGTCTCACTCACGCCGGTGACGATATCGATGGTGACCGTCTGCTCCGGGGCTAGCGTAATGCGGTAGCGGATTGCTACGACCGGATCCAGCACCGAGCCCTGGCTGCCTGATAGCGCATGGTGACTCAGCATCGCTTGCGGTGCAGCGACGGTACGACCACGTCCGATAAATTGCATGCGATCTGTTTCATAGGACACGACATCGATTTTGGCGCCGTGTGCCGCCATTAAATGAAACATCCACGGCAGTTTTTCATCGATTGAACGTGGTCTGCGGGTGCATAGAATCGCCCGCTGGTCCTCTAATATTTCCGTCTGAACGAACAGATTGCTAAACGCTGGATGGGCGCTGTCGGCCGCTGCCGGTGCCAGTACGACTTCCGAATAGCTGGTGATATCGATGGATCGGCGACTACGTGAGCGATTGGTAATGCGACTGCGGCGCAACTCTATATCGTCCTCCGGCGACACGACGATTTCGGTATGCATCTCGATATCGTAGCCGTCGCCCACATCGCGGCGTCGGAACTCAGCGCGACCCTCGGAAAAGATGACCTCGTAACCTTGCGCCAGTTTGTGGGTAGGCTGAAATGTGCTGGACCAGTAGACGCCAGTGCTCAGATCGCGGATATAACAGAATGCCCCCCAGTTGTCGCAAGTCGTGTCCTCGTGCCAGCGTGAAACCGCCAGATCGCGCCAGCGGCTGGACCCGCCACCGGCATTGCTGACCATCACATGATAGCGACCATTGGAGAGCAACTGCACCTCAGGAATGGCGGTGTGAGCACTGCTTAGTATGCGAACCGGCATTTCTTGCGTGATGGCCGCGACAGTGCGTATCTCCGCCAGTTCAGTGCTATTGGAGTAGAACGCGCTGGCCTTTGGCACGCGCTCGTGCAGCAATAGCATAGTGGCCTGAAATAGCGGGTCCGAAGCAAAACGTCGTTGCATCGGTTTATCGAGCAAGAGGTAAGTCAGCGCCAGCAAGCTCATGCCCTGATGATGCGCCATAAAGGACCGAATCAGCGCGTGCGACTGACCGCGCGGAAGTCGGGCGCGCGTGTAATCGATGGCTTCATACATGCCGTATTTGCCCTGAAAACCATCGGCATGCAGGCGCTGCAAGTTAACGCATGCTTGTTCCGGCGCGACCATCAATGCTAATACCGATGCATAAGGTGCGATCACCTGATCGTCTGCCAGGCCGCGCTTGAGTCCCAGGCCGGGCACGCCGAAGGCACGGTATTGATAATTCAGGCTAGCGTCGAAAGCGTTATAGCCAGACTCTGAGATTCCCCAAGGCATGCCCGTTTGGGTCCCATAGTCGATCTGGCGTTTGACCGCGGAACGATAAGTTTGATCGAGCAGCGTCTTGTGAAAGGTGGGCATCACGAGCAGCGGCATCAGATATTCGAACATCGAACCGCTCCACGATAGCAGAATCGGCGCGCCGCCAGCGGTGGTGAGCTGGCGTCCGAGTGAGAACCAGTTTTCTTGGGGAAGCTGGCCTTGAGCGATGGCAACAAAACTGCATAGACGCGCTTCCGAGGCCAGCAAATCGTAGTAGCTTGCGTCGCGTCGGCGCTCGCTTACGTTATAACCAATCGCCAACAAATGGCTGGCGCGGTCGTATAAAAATCCGTATTCCATCTGCGCTATTTCGCCTAATTCAAGCGTCAGTCGCGCAATAGTTTTGATGTAGGTGGTGGCGCGCTGCGCCGCCATTTCTACACAGGCGTGGATCTCAGCCAGATGATCGCTTTGGTCGGCGCTGCCAAGCAGTGAACTAACGGGGGACGCGGACAGGATTGTAGTAGCCTGATTTTCATTCGCGTCATTATTTACATCCCCAAAATGAGAGTTATTCCGATTGGCGTAATCCATAGCGCTAACCGAATTTGCCACAGTAGCTGCCACAGGATCGGCAACCCTCAGGGTACTTTCAGCGAACGCCCTTTGTTCGGTTTGCTGCATCCTTGCGCTCAAGGCCAGCAAATCGCGCATGGTCGGAATGTGATTCAGATGCGGCAACTCGGTCATCCAGTGCGCATGCTGCGGCAGCATCATCCAGGGTGCCAGCCATGCCAGCGTCGCGCTTGCTTCGCGGCAATGATGTACCAGCGCGCGCGTCCACCATGCGATCTCCGAAGTCGGGCTGATTTGCACAGCGCTTTCAATTTCCAGTGCGCCATAAGTTAGTCGATCGATGACCGTTTGCAACGCCATCAGACTGATCGGCGGCGAGGCGCAGGCTGCCGCCAGCTCCACATGAAAGGCGATACATTCATTGGCCGCTTTAGCCGGTAACGTTTCAGCAGCGTTGATGGCTTCTTGTAAAATTGAAAGCGTATCCTGTAGTCCGACTAGCCATTGTTTGCCAATGATCGGCTGATCGCTCAAGTCGTTGAGTCCGGCCTTCAATGTCAGCAAATGACCAGCCAGATTGCCGCTGTCAACCGTCGATACGTACATCGGCTGTAGCGGTTTTAGATATTGCGTATCGTACCAGTTATAAAAATGACCCCGATGACGCTCCAGCGTGAGTAACGTGCGGATGGTATTATCCGTGCGCTCCAGCAATTGTGCCAACAATATGTAGCCGAAATCATGCGCGGCAAGATTGGCTAGTAGCGCCATCCCGATATTGGTGGGCGAGGTCCGGTGTGCAATGACCGCGACGGGTTGCTCCTGCACGTTATCGGGCGGCAGCCAGTTATCCTCCGGACCGACATAGGTTTCAAAAAAAGCCCACGTTCTGCGCGTCAGGTTGCGTAGAAAACGGTGCTGTTCGTCCGTCAGTTGCGATGGCGGCGGGACCTGCGGACAACTGATGCGCCATGCGATGCCCGGCGCAATGATCCACAAAACGAGTAACGGTGCGGCGATAATCAGCGCCTGCGGTGCTGCCACAAGAATAACGGCCACGATGGCAAGCGCCAGCATCGGTTCCATCCACATGGCGTGGTAGCTGCCGAGCAGATCGTTGGCACCATGACGACTGATCTCGCTGGACGGATTCCACTCCAGCATGCGGCGGCGGGATATCAGCATGCGCCAGCAGGTGCGCACAATCGCGTCCGTACTGAAACTTGCTTCATACGGCAGAAAGGCGAGCACCAGTAATGCCTGGATCAAGTAATTTCCGCTGCTGTCCAGGACCGCTCTTAAATGTTGCCTTAGCAGGACATCGCTGGGCTTGCGCAACAGATCAATCAGCGACCCGATCATGTAGGGCAGAATGATGATCCCCAGGACCGTCATGGTCCAGAAAAACGGTGCGTTGAATAGCGTCCAGCCAAAAATCATTAGTAAGAATAATGCGCCGGGGACCATGCTGCGTCGCAGGTTGTCGAATATCTTCCAGTGCGACAAGGCCGATAAATAATTGTGCTGTCGGGGCTGGCTACTGTCGCCACCGGTTACGCGGGGGCGCAGCCATCCGGCGATTTGCCAATCGCCGCGAATCCAGCGATGGCGACGGCTAATGTCGGTACCAAAACGATTTGGATATTCTTCATACAGCTGAATGTCAGACAGCAAACCAGACCGTGCATAGCAGCCTTCGAGCAGGTCGTGACTCAGAATTTGGTTCTCTGGCAGGCGGTCAGCCAAGGCATGTTCAAAGGCATCGACATCGTAAATGCCTTTGCCTATGAACGATCCTTCTTTGAATAAATCCTGATACACATCGGAGACAGCGCGGGTATAAGGGTCAATTCCGGATTCGCCACCGTATAATCGTGCGAAAAAGGACGTGTCCGCACGCGGCAAACTGTTGGCGACGCGGGGCTGCAAAATGGCGTATCCGGCCGTTACACGCTGTAGCGCCGGATCATAAAACGGTCTGTTAAGCGGATGCGCCATGGCCCCGGAAAGTTGCCATGCGACATCGCGTGGCAATAGCGTATCCGTGTCCAGCGTGATGACATATTTGATATTGGACAGCACTTCGGGCTTGCCCACAATTTTCATGAAGGCATTATCAAAATGGGCGCTTGCAGTCCCACTGCGCAACCAGGCGTTTAATTGCGCCAGTTTGCCGCGCTTGCGTTCATACCCCATCCAGATATTTTCTTGCGGATTCCACCTCCTCGGGCGATGAAACAGGAAAAAAGTGTTGCGGTGTTCAGGGTTATATTTATCATTTAGTTCGTCAATGCGCTGCGCCACCATCTGGAGCAGCAATGTATCCTCAGGCAGGGCTTCACTGGAGGCGTCGCGAAAATCGGTGAGCAGGCAAAAGTGTAGATGCGGATCACGATTAGCTAAAAATCGTACTTCCAGCGCCTCACATAAATCGTCGATTCTCTCCGGGTGTATCAACATGCTGGGCACGACCACCAACGTTCTGGATTCTGCCGGAATACCTTCTGAGTAATCCATTCGGGGAAGGCGTTGCGGCTTCGATAGCATCGTCGCGAGCCAGTTGACCAGCGCCAGCGCCAGGTGGCTGGTGGCGATCAGCGCCAGAACGGTGATAATAGGCAGTTGCCATTTTTGGGTGTGCTGCGGATAAGCGTAGATGTAGACGTGATACAGCAGGCCCGCAGTCAGTAACGAAGTCAGGACGGCAATCCCGCCCAGATACAGTCGTAGCGGTATAGCACTGGCAGATTTTATAAAACGCTCCAGCCCGACGCGCCGCACTGCCGCAATTTTTTCTATTTGGCGTACACCGACATCGACCAGGTAATACCCAATATGCGCTTTACGCGGATCAAGTGTCGCATCACCGGCCCCGAATCCGTGGCTATCCTGCGCTGCCCCGGATAGTTGCGTTGCCGCCTCATGCGCAAACAGGATCGTTTGCTGCGCGATTTCCAACTCGGTAAAGTGTGAGTGTTTAGCGAGATGCTCGACACTATGCCGATACTGATCGCGCGTCGCGAAGTCCATTTTTCCATAGACTTCCGCAGGATCGTTTTGCAGCGTCAGCTCAACGATACTCATGGTTTCAAAAAATTCCCGCCAGTTCATCGTCGCCAGAAAACGCAGGCTGCCGATACTGTTGCTAATTGAAACCTGATCCGCCGCCTGTTGCTGTATTTCAGTCAATACCAGTTGCTCGACGGTCTCGCCTGATTGTAATAATCGCTGTTCGATCCATGTCAACGGTAGCGCCAGCGCCGGTCCTTGCCCCTGCAGACGGCGCGCCAGTTCTGCCACGAACGCTCCCACCATCGGCGGGTCGGAGCGCGCCATGTCGGCAATAATCAGAATCAGGCTGCTGGGATCGGTTTCCAGTATTTCCGTCATCTGGTCAGCCCAAGAGTCAGCCAGATTACGGTGTTGGCTACCGATTGCCAGCCTTGCAGCTACGCGGCGCAAATTATCGATCAGCGCTAAGCGCAGCATGATAGGAATAGCCCACAACTCGCCCATTTTAAGCGGCATAACCTTTTGATATGCGGCAACAAAACGACTGAGATTTTCTGGATCGACGCGCGCATCGCCGTGCGAAATTGTTTCCAGCGCGATATCGTAGACTCGCGGAAACCCCGCAGAGGGTCCGTCAAGTAGTCTCGGCAACTCCATGCTGTAATTTTTTGGAAGATGACGTTTGGCCGTGCGTATTTGCTCTTCGATGAGATAAAAATTATCCAGCAACCACTCTGCGGCAGGGGTGATCTGACGGTTGACCTTTACCGACTCAATGAGCAGAGTGGACGCATGCATCAGCACTCGCTCGTTGTCGGCCAAACGCGGCAACAGCTGGTCTGGGCTCGGTTCAGGATTGATTTTATGATCAGTGGCGAGCAGTTTGCCGTGCTGCTCCATCTGTAATCCGCTAAAAAGCTCTGCCCGCAGTGGACGTTCATCGGCGGCGGTCTTTGAGAGCGTGGTGTTGGCGCTGAAACGGTCGGTAAAGTGGCGGATCGTATGATCCAGTTCACCTAGCAAGTTGTTGAGATATGCTTTCAATTCAGGTGCACCTTTCTGTCTATTTGAGGCGCGACAGCGGGGAGATGCTCCGACTGTTGCATAGAGAGCACGGCGGTAATATTTAATTACAGGGCCGCTTTAGGATTTGATTATCATAGAGGAGGCGACAGAAGAGCAGTGGCCATCGCGACTGTTTATGATCCCGGTTTGCTTGAGCAGAAACGTTTTAACGAGAGATGTGATGCTGTTCCGAAAAAAATGGAGCAGCTAAAATTCTATTAAAAATTGGCGAACGATGCCAGAAAAAAACCAAATAAATCAGTTATTGCATGAGAACGCCAAAAATAAAATTTATATAATGATAATATTTCTACTTATCCTACAGGTATTGAACCGTAATGCAAGTTGCATATTTATCAATTTTTATTGACAGGTTAATTGAGACGAGATAATTAACGATACTGACTTGCGATTCTAAATGCGCGCTGAAAACTAAATCTACGTTCGATGGGATGAGGAAAATTAGTGACTTCAGGAACTCTCTTGCAATGTATTGGCGACAAGAAAGTTATGCTTTACGTGACACGGCGATTAGGAGGTGGACAAATGACGGGCGCAAAAAAATAGGTGAGCAACCTAAATCGTTGCCCACCTATCCTTAATGCAAGTCCTTCAGCTAACGTGCAACGTTAACCGATTATTACTTTGCCAGCGCTGCACGATGGATCAAAAAGCTTGTGAGCAACGGCACTGGTCGACCAGTTGCCCCCTTCGCGGCGCCACTTTTCCAGGCAGTGCCAGCGATATCCAGATGGGCCCATGTGTATTTCTTTGTGTATCGCTCCAGAAAGCACGCGGCGGTAATACTGCCACCAGCAGAGCCGCCGATATTTGCCATGTCGGCAAAGTTCGACTTCAATTGCTCGTTGTAGCTTTCTTCAATCGGCATGCGCCAAGCGGTGTCGCCGGTGGCTTTACCGGCGCTGAGCAATTCATTGGCCAAGGTGTCGTGCGCCTCGTCATGACGGGTAAACAGGCCCGAATTATGATGACCAAGAGCAGTAATGCAGGCGCCCGTGAGGGTGGCAATATCGACTACGGCAGACGGTTTAAAGCGTTCAACATACGTTAACGCATCGCATAAGACCAAACGGCCTTCGGCGTCGGTATTGAGTACTTCAATGGTCTGGCCTGACATGGAGGTCACGACGTCGCCCGGCTTGGTGGCGCTGCCGGATGGCATATTTTCAGTCGCAGCAATGACGCCGATGACGTTTAACTTCAGCTTCATTTCGGCGATCGCGCGCAAAGTACCTAATACGGTAGCTGCGCCACACATGTCATATTTCATTTCATCCATGCTCAGACCGGGTTTGATCGAGATGCCGCCGGAGTCAAACGTAACACCTTTACCAACCAGCACGACCGGAGCATCCTTGGCTTTGCCGCCCATATGTTTTAGCACGATGAATTTGGGAGGCTGATCGCTGCCGCGGGCAACTGATAAAAAGCTGCCCATTTTGAGCGCTTCCAGTTGTTTCCGATCCAGCACCTCAACGTCGAGTTTGAACTCTTTTGCCAACTTCTTGGCGGCGGTAGCCAGGTAAGTCGGTGTGCAAAAATTGCCGGGCAAATTACCCAGATCCTTAGTCAGGTCGGTGCCATTGGCGAGGGCGATAGCTTGTGCCAGCGCTTCTTTCGCGTCAGCAGTTTGTAATGCGGTAGCCAGAAAGGCGAACTTCTTGACGCCGGTTGGTGCAGCGTCTTTTTTGCTTTTCAGGCCATCGCAACGATACTCGCCATCGCGCAAAACTTGCACGGTGGCGCGGATACCCCAGGCTTGATTGCGTTCTTTGATGCTGGCCAAAGGTAGCGCGATAACAGCGTCGTTAGCACCCAGTGTGGTCGCCACGCGTGCAACGCACAGGGCAGCCAATGAAATAATTTTATCTGAAACGTCGCCTTCCGGACCCAGGCCGATTAGTAATATACGCTCGGCGATGGCGCCAGCGATTTTGCGCAACAGGAGTGTAGAGCCCGGTTTACCCGAAATGTCACCCGACTTTAGTGCTGCCGTGATTTCTCCACTTTTGTCAAGTGCTTCTGCTTCTGGCGTGAGTTTTTTGTTTTCGAAGACCCCCACTACGATGCAGCCGGATTTGAGCGTGGCAATTGAGGTTTTTGCGTCGTGTGTTTTTATGCTAAAGTCCATCAGTTACTCCTTATCGATCCTCAATTATAGTCCCCCCATGATTTTTCAGCGCGCTCTTCGACGCGAATTGTTGAGTACGGCAGGCGCCGTGTTCACCACGCTCTTCACAATAACCATCACCGTCATGTTGATCAAGATTCTTGGACAAGCGGCTGGTGGCCAGATCGCATCCGCAGATGTCATCGCTCTCATCGGTTTTCAGGCACTGAATTATTTGCCGGTTATTCTGATCCTGACGGGCTACATTTCCGTGCTGCTGGTGGTCACGCGCAGTTATCAGGATTCCGAAATGGTCGTCTGGTTTGCGTCTGGCCTGAGCCTGACGCAATGGATTAAGCCAGTACTGCTGTTCGGCCTGCCGATAGTCATATTGACGACCCTTCTCAGTTTTGTCGCCACGCCATGGGCCAACACGCAAAGCGCCCAGTATCGCGAGCGCTTTGAAAAGCGCGAAGACCTGTCTAAAGTCTCCCCCGGTAAATTTCAGGAATCGGCTGCGGGCAATCGTATTTTTTTCGTCGAGGGCTTGGAAGGCAACAGTAATAAGGTCAAAAACGTCTTTATTAACACGCAGACCGAGGGCAAGAACAGTATCGTGATCGCGAAAGAGGGAACGATTGAGCTAGATAAGAAAGGCGATAAATTCCTGATTTTGTCGCAGGGACGCCGTTACGACAATACCAGACAGCAAAGCGACTTCCGGATTATGGAGTTTGAGCGTTACGGCACGCTGGTCGCTAGCGAATCGCAAGCGCTCAGCGGCGACAGGTCCGCGCGGGCGCTGCCTACCAGTGAATTATTAAAAACACCGAATAATTTTAATATGGGCGAATTATTGTGGCGGATGTCGTTACCGGTAATGGCCCTGTTTTTGATGTTGCTTGCCATACCGCTGAGCTTTGTGAATCCACGCGTAGGCCGTTCCGCTAGCCTGATCATTGCACTGCTATTATTTGTAACCTATAGCAATATGGTAAGTTTTTTCCAGGCGACCGTGGTTCAAAGCCGATCAACCTTCCTCATGGCCTGGTGGCCCGTACATTTGGTGGTGCTCGGATTGATTGTGTTCTTGTTCTCATGGCGGTTAAAAGTAAATAGCCGCTACCATCCTCTGGTCGTCTGGTCTGCCATCAAGCATGCCCGCCTACTTAAAAAATCGGCGGCAACATGAAAGTCCTGCAACGCTATTTTCTCAATGAGATCGTACGCTCGGTGTTGTTTGCACTGGCCGCATTTTTGGCGCTATTTGCGTTCTTCGATTTAATGAACGAGTTGCAGGCGGTCGGGCGCGGGGGCTACAAGTTACAGCACGCATTCGGTTTCGTTTTACTGGGATTACCTAGTTACGCGTACGAATTGATGCCGATTGCGGTATTGATCGGGACGATCTATACACTTGCACAATTTGCCGCGCATTCCGAATTTACGATCATGCGGGTTTCAAGTATGTCGACCCGGATGTCGGCCATGATGTTGTTTAAAATTGGCGCTTTATTTGTGGTCGCAACAGTCCTCATCGGCGAGTTTGTCGCGCCTAAAAGTGCTGAATTTGCCGAAAAATTAAAGCTGGGTGCCAAAGGTGCATCGTTGTCGCAAGAGTTCAAATCCGGCTTGTGGAGCAAGGATGTTATCAAGAAAGATGGCCTTACCGGCGAGGTAACCGGATCGCGTTTTATTAATATTCACGACATCTTGCCCAACGGCGAGTTACATGGGGTAAAGGTGTATGAATTCGATCAGAACTTCCACCTCACCGCCATTATTTTGGCGGACCACAGTATTTACGCCGGCGCGCACGTATGGCGCTTGAGTAATGTAGTACAGACCGATTTTGTTAATGGCGGATCGACTGACATTAATACTGCGATCGCAACCAAAAATATGCCAGTGAAGGATATGGTGTCGGAAATCACGCCAGGAATTCTGGCCGTTCTTTTTGCCGACCCGGATCGGATGTCCGCTTTTGATTTAAAAGCATACATCAAGCATTTGGCCGAAAATAGTCAACACACCGAGCGTTATGAAATTGCATTCTGGAAAAAAGTCATATATCCGTTATCGATATTTGTAATGATGGCACTGGCGCTGCCTTTTGCCTATTTGCATTTCCGGGCAGGTGGCGTTAGCCTTAAGATATTTACCGGTATTATGATTGGCCTGAGCTTTCAACTAGTGAACAGTCTGTTTTCGCATCTGGGCTTGCTCAATACCTGGCCGCCACTGATTACTGCGGCAGTGCCAAGCGTCTTGTTTATGGTGGTCGCGATCGGGGCGTTGTCGCGTGTCGAGCGGCATTAGCGCTGCAAATTCTTTGCAGGTCAGTCCAACCGTTTCTTCAACTGTTTCTTCAAGCGTTATACAATTTTGTCAGGAGGCTGCGATTCACATGAAAAAACAAGCATTAATCCTATTCGCCCATGGCGCACGCGCCGCCAGTTGGGCAGAACCGTTCGAGCGTTTACAACAGCTCACTCAGGAACAATTGCCGGATGTCCGGGTGGTTTTGGCTTTTTTAGAATTAATGACGCCGCAATTGCCCGAACTCCTCGCCGAATTTTCCGCCAAAGGCATAACGGAAGTCAGCATAGTCCCCGTATTTTTAGGGCAGGGCGCTCACGTGAAAAGTGACTTGCCGCTGCTAGTGGAACAGGCGCGCGGGCAGTATCCCGAAATGGGGATTAAAACTGTTGAAGCGGTGGGCGAGCAGCCAGAGGTGTTGGGCGCGATTGCGCGGTATTGCGTGGCTAGTTTGTAGGGATTGAAAAAGGTGCAGATGGAGAGCGCAAGATGTGCGAAGTCTAAATTGGTCCCTCGATAGCTAAAATGGTTAGTGCTCCGTGGATGCTAGTCGAGGTGGCCCGATAGCCAGTTTTTCTTGGTTCGGTTGATCGATAGCTAAAACGGTTAGCTCTCCGTGGATGCTGGCCGGGAGTGGCCCGGCGGCCAGTTTTTCTTGGTTCGGTTGATCGGTAGCTAAAATGGTTAGTGCTCCGTGGATGCTGATCGGGGGTGGCCCGATAGCCAGTCACTTTTTTTTGCTTGGCTAGGCGCCCCCCGCAAATAAAGTAACCAAAAAAAAGGCGACCGCAACGACGCTGCCCTTCGGGTCCCCAAACGTTTTAGCCATCAGTCGGGTCGAAATACCAACTCGCTAACGCTCAAACATGTATTCCGACAATTCCCGCCTGACGACTAAAACACTTGGCAGCGCCAATGACGGGGTAGGTCAAGGGCCACTTCAACAGCAACAGCAACAGCAACAGCAACAGCAACGTCAAGGACCGCAACCAAGATAATCAGCCATCCAATCAACAAGGCTGCGGCGGTTGCGGTTGTTGTTGACCTGCCCCGTCATAGGTGATGCCGGTTATTTCGGCTGTCAGTCGGGAATTGTCGGAATACATGTTTGAGCGAAGCGAGTTGGTATTTCGGCCCGACTGATAGTCGAAATAATCGGGGACCCGACCAACGGGAGGGCAGCACCTCTGCGGTCGCCTTTTTTTTGGCGAAGCAAAAAAAAGTAACTGGCTATCGGGCCACCCCCGATCAGCATCCACGGAGCACTAACCATTTTAGCTACCGATCAACCGAACTAACCAATCAAACACTACCCCATTTTTCAAATAAGATTTGCGCTCCCGCAAAATCTCCGCTATGGTTTGCTTGTCCCTGAGAAAAAGGGGAACGGGTTTGGCGACCTGAGCACCTACAGCGGACACACCGCGCAATGCGGTTTTTTTACGTCTGCTTACCCTTGGCACTCCTTCAATGGCGAGCTGGGTGGGGATACCTTCGGGTATGCCGGTTGCTGTAGGTGCCGGTTCGCCAACCCTGTCCAGTTCCGCCACCATCATTTGGCGATGATGGGCGGATTACAGCTACCTACGGAGGCCACAATGCCTAACATCGTCACGTCCACTCAATCCCGCTTAAAAATAATTCAACGCCTGACCCCGTACTCTACCGCCATGGTAGCCCTGTCCGCATTCACCGGCGGTGCAACATGACCAAGCCCATCACGCCAAATCAAGCGCCAGTTATACCAAAAACTAATCCCCATTTTCGCGGCGTTGAGCGCGCACCGTATGAGATTGGCTTTCTGCTCAAAGCTATCGATGACGATGTTTCACCCCATGCACCAATCACCGATGATCAGTCACTGGAAGCAGAAGCCATCGCCAGGCACGCAGACAACGCGCAAGAAGTTATTTCTCGCGGACTGGAAGCGATTGGCGAGGTCCTGTCCATTGCTGCGTGTAATGCCGAATGTACGGTCAATGGCAGCACTGTTTCCGCCATAGGAGAAATTATCCGACACCTGACTGTCGAAGCCCAACTGATGCGCGACATGGGCGACTTGATGACAGATACGGTAGCGGCCCACCAAAAAAGGCGGGCGCAATGACTGAGATCACCGGTACAGCAGCCTACACCACAGTCGAGCCGCCCAAAACACAGCAAGGGACACCGTTTTCACGGTATCCCTTTTTTATATATTAGGACCGGTTGACATACTAAAATCGCAGATGACATTCTGCAAAACTACATTTCATCAAGGATAAAGGCTGTTGCTCTTGACCTACCCCGTCATAGGCGTTGCCGGTTATTTCGGCTGTCAGTCGGGAATTGTCGCAATACATGTTTGAGCGTAGCGAGTTGGTATTTCGACCCGACTGATAGTCGAAATAATTGGGGACCCGCCCAACGGGAGGGCAGCACCTCTGCGGTCGCCTTCTTTTTGGTTACTTTTTCTGCGGGGGCGCCTAGCCGAAGCAAGAAAGAAGTAACTGGCCGCCGGGCCGCTCCTGGCCAGCACCCACGGAGTAGAATCCGTTTTATCTAACGACGAACAAACTAAAACCAAAAGCAAAACCAAAACCAAAACCAAAACCAAAACCAAAACCAAAACCAAAACCAAAACCAAAACCAAAACCAAAACCAAAACCAAAACCACAAGCTTAGACCTAAACGCTAAGCCACATCCCGCCGCTCAAGATCACCGTCAACGTCGAGACTATCACCAGTAGCCATAAGACGAACCCGCTCCCTCAACGCCTCCCCAATCATCACCAATACCGGCCCTTCACATTGCGCCAATCCACCTTCCAACCGACCCAATTCCAACCGAAAAATACGCTCATTATCGCGACTACAATTTTCAACCACCACAACCGGCGTGGAAGAGACACGACCCTGGGCCAACAACCGTTGCGCTGTAGTAGCAGCTTCACGACCGCCCATGTACTGAACCAGCGTATCGCAATTCGGAATCGTGGTTTGATCAGCCTCACCCGGCGCTGTGCTCGATGTAAAGAAGGCAACACTACGCGACACACCACGTTTGGTTAACGGCTGTCGCGACGATGCAGCAGCTGCTAAGGCGGCGGTGATACCTGGGATGATTTCGACTTCAATCCCAAGCAGCTCCAATGCCCGCAACTCCTCATCGGCGCGACCGAATAACATTGGATCGCCACCTTTTAAACGGACCACCAATGCATGTTTTTTTGCACTGTCGACCATTTGCTTGTTAATGAATTGCTGTGCGGTGGAGAGCTTGCCGCAGCGTTTCCCCACCAAAATTTTGATCGCCTGAGGACACAACGCCAACATATCGTCGGTGACCAACGCATCATGCAACACCACGTCGGCTTGCGCCAGAATACGCGCACCGCGCACCGTTATCAGGTCCGCAGCACCCGGGCCTGCGCCGATCAGCCAGACCTTGCCAAAATCGCCGGAAGCGGATGGTGGAACGGTCGTCGTATCGGTTGAAGTAGCAGGTACAGCGGCAGTGGATCGCATAGTCAGGTCTAAATCAAAAGTAAAGGTTAAAAAACTGCAAAGCGGAGCGCAAACGTACCATCAGTCGAACCGGATCATACCAGCCGCGACGGTTTGATGCGTCACTTCGTCAATCAGGATAAACGCACCGGTCGCCCGCACAGCTTCATAAGAATCCGCTGCGATAGGTTGTTGCACCGTTAACGATACACGCGCAATATCGTTCAGTTTCAATGTGTCGGCTGGACGGCGGTCTTGCGTATTGATATCGAGCAGCGTATCGACTTTGGTAACGCGAGCGCTAGTTTGCTTGGTTGTATGCTTGATCCAGTATTTGCGACGCAAATCGAGTGCATCTTCAGATAACCAGCAAAGATCGGCACTGAGGGTTTTCAACAAGGTCGGTGCGCGCTCAACCGAGGCCAGCATGTCGCCGCGCGAGATGTCCAGATGCTCCTCTAATAGCAATGTCACGGATTGACCCACGACTGCCGATTCCAGCGAACCTTCTAATACCAAAATTTCTTTTACTGTTGCGCTTTGACCGCTAGGTTGAACTGTTAGCTTGTCGCCCTTGCTAACTTTACCGGCTTCGATACGTCCCATATAGCCGCGGAAATCGTTGGCTTCATGACCGTTGTGGCGCGCGACCAGTTGCACCGGAAAGCGGAATGGCTCGTCGTGGCACTCATCGTACACACTCAGGGACTCCAGCAAGGTGATCAGAGTGGGACCTTTGTTCCACGGCATCTTATCGCCAGCCACTACCACGTTATCACCAGCGAGGGCCGATAATGGAATTGCGTGTATATCACGCAGTCCAAGCTGTTTGGCAAAGTCCATATACGCAGCAACGATGCGGTCATACACGGTTTGATCATAGTTGACCAAATCCATTTTATTCACGGCCACGATGACGTGTTCGATTTGTAGCAGATGCGCAATAGTCGAATGGCGCTTGGTTTGCGTCAGCAATTCCACGCTGCCGTCGTCGCCAAGTTTGACTTTGGAGACGTCAACCAGAATGATCACTGCATCAGCGGTCGATGCACCGGTAACCATGTTACGGGTGTATTGCTCATGACCCGGCGTATCGGCAATGATGAACTTACGCTTTGGTGTGGCGAAGTAGCGGTACGCGACATCGATCGTGATGCCTTGTTCGCGTTCGGCTTCCAGACCATCAGTCAATAATGACAGGTCAATGGTATCGCCCACGGTGCGCTTATGTTTGGCGCGTGACATGGCATCCAGCTGATCGGCAAAGATGCCTTTGCTGTCAAATAACAGACGACCGATCAACGTACTTTTGCCGTCGTCGACCGAGCCAGCGGTAATAAAGCGTAGCAGACCGCGTTCTTGCTGTGGATGTTGTGGTTTCACGAGATTCTTTTCAGACACTACGTCATTCATTAGAAATATCCTTCTTTTTTACGTTTTTCCATCGATGCTTCCGACGTCTGATCGTCCATGCGCGTGGCACCACGCTCAGTAATTTGTGTGATCGCAGTCTCGGCAATGATGGCCTCGACCGTTGTCGCGTCGGAGGCAACCGGGCAGGTGCATGAAATATCGCCCACCGTGCGGAAGCGTACTTCGCGCATTTCAACTACTTCACCGTCCAGAGCCGGGGTCAGATCAGTCAATGGCACGAGTAAGCCATTGCGTGGGATTACCTGACGTTGATGCGCAAAATAAATCGGCGGCAATTCCAGCTTTTCGCGGGCGATGTATTGCCAGACGTCTAGTTCAGTCCAGTTGGAGATCGGGAACACGCGCATGTTTTCGCCCGGATGTACGCGGGTGTTATACAGATCCCACAACTCAGGACGCTGCGCCTTTGGATTCCATTGACCGAATTCATCGCGGAACGAAAAGATACGTTCTTTGGCGCGGGCTTTTTCTTCGTCGCGACGGGCGCCACCGATGCAGGCATCAAACTTGTATTGGGCGATGGTTTCCAGCAAGGTCACGGCTTGTGCGGCATTGCGCGAGTCGGTTAATGGATTACGCAAACGCACGGTGCCGCGTTTGATCGAATCTTCGACCGAACCAACTATCAGGCGCTCGCCCAGTTCGGCCACTTTTTTGTCGCGGAAAGTAATAACTTCGGCGAAGTTATGACCGGTGTCGATGTGTACTAATGGGAACGGAAATTTACCCGGGCGAAAAGCTTTTTCGGCGATCCGCAACATGACCACCGAATCTTTGCCGCCGGAGAATAGCAATGCCGGGTTGCTGCACTCTGCCGCAACCTCACGCATGATATGGATCGCCTCAGATTCCAGCCAGTCAAGATGGCGGTCACTGGCGTTATCGAGAAAAAGTTTTTCTACTGCAGTGTTCATGATGTCTTATCTCTTAAATATTAATTAAGCTTTGCAATGATTGATTGGATCGCTTGTATCTGCTGCGGAGTTACGCTATCGATTTAATCCGAATCAGCTTTCCATCCACTACATGCAAACCACATTCTTTCGAGTCCGGATTTTCCCACCACCAACGGCCAGCGCGGACATCTTCACCGGGTTGAATGGCGCGCGTACACGGCTCACAGCCTATCGATGGATACCCCTTGTCGTGCAACGGGTTGTACGGCACGTTATTGCTGCGAATATATTCCCAAACGTCTTCTTCGGACCAGTCAGCCAACGGGTTGAACTTGGTCATCGCGTGGGCTTCGTCCTGCTCTTGCACGTGCAGCTCGGCGCGTGTTTGCGATTGCGCACGGCGTTGACCAGTTACCCATGATTTTTTGCCCGAAAGCGCCCGATTCAGCGGCTCAATCTTGCGGATCCGGCAGCATTCCTTACGCATCTCGACGCTGTCATAAAACGCATTCAGGCCGTTTTGTTCAACGTAGTTAGCCACCGCTTCAGGTTGGGGACGAAACGGCGTGACATCATAGTCATAGGCTTCCTTGATGCGGTCCAGCATGCCTAAAGTTTCTGCATGCAGGCGACCGGTTTCAAGCGTAAATATTCCAATATCCAATTTGCTGCGGAGGATCAGATCAGTCAATACCATGTCTTCTGCCGCGAGACTGGAGGCAAATACAGCGGGCGTATAGTCGCTCGATATTTTTTCCAGTGTCGCTTTGGTAGCGGCAATCAGATCCGGCAAAGAGATGGTTGAATCGGTAGTGGACATGCGATTATCCTTGCACCACTGGCTGGCGCTTTACGCGACGGAACAAAGGTGTTTTTTCGTCCCATGAGGCTTGGTATTTTTCCGAAAAGTCGGTTAACCCTTTTAATGCATCGTTGATATTTTTATCGGCACGCACTGCATAGGCGTCAAAGCCAACGCGTGACATATAAAATAATTGATCGCGTAAGACATCACCGATGGCGCGTAGCTCGCCTTCATAGCCATAACGGGTACGTAGATTAAAGGCGATGGAATAACCGCGACCATCTGTAAAGATCGGGAAATCGACAGCGATTAATGCAAAATGGTCGAGGTCGTCTTTCAACGCCTCAGGGCGTGCATTGCTGGCCAGCCAGACGCCTAATTGCGCACGACCTTCCAGCGTTGCGCGTTGTGCTTCCCACACGGTGAAAGGCACGATCACCTTGCCAGCGGGAATCTCAACGGTTTCTGGCGTGTCATCGGCAGCTAAACGCAGGACCGTCCAGTCATCTGCGACGACGCTGCGGTTTTTGATGATGTTTGTGGTCAAATTAGTAGCGTACTCAGTATCGGTATTAAACACAAGCGTCCTCCCCAGTTGGTTGTGCAGCTTTGATCGGTGTGGCGTAGACGTATTCTTTGAACGGTGCGACGCCAAGTCGCTGTACCGTGTCAATAAAACGCTCATCTTCAGTGCGTTGTTTTACGTAGACGCTCAGCAGACGTTCAATTACTGTCGGCATCTGATGCGCCGAGAACGACGGCCCGATGATTTTTCCGATGCTGGTGCTGTTGCCTTGCGCGCCGCCGATGGACACCTGATACCACTCGGCACCGTCTTTATCTACACCCAAAATACCGATATTGCCGACGTGATGATGACCGCAGGCGTTGATGCAACCGGAGATGTTTAATTCAATCTCGCCGATGTCGTGCTGGAAATCGATATTGTCGAATTTTTCAGCAATCGCCTGTGCAATCGGGATTGATTTTGCGTTCGCCAGCGAGCAAAAATCGCCGCCTGGGCAGCAAATGATATCGGTCAGCAAGCCAATGTTTGGTGTTGCCAGACCTTGTGCTTTAATCGCTTGCCAGAACGTGAATAGTTCAGAAATCTTGACATCTGCCAGCACCAGATTTTGCTCATGCGTCACCCGCACTTCACCAAAACTGTAGCGGTCCGACAGATCAGCAACGAAGTCAAGCTGGTCTGCGGTGATGTCGCCCGGCGGAACGCCAGTCTTCTTCAGCGACAGAATGACCGCCGCATAGCCGCTAACCTTGTGTGCTTTAACGTTGCGTTTGATCCAGTTTGCAAAAGCTTTGTCGCTGACTTTTAATGCTTCGAATTCTGTATCGGTGGCAGGCAATGTTTCATAAGCAGGTGCCGTGAAATATTGCGCTACGCGTTGTAGTTCTTCGACCGTCAGCGTGCCCGGACCGTCTTTGATGTCCAGCCATTCTGCTTCAACCTGACGCGCAAATTCTTGCGGGCCGAGCGCCTTGACCAAAATTTTGATACGCGCTTTGTAGATATTATCGCGGCGACCATGCTGGTTATACACGCGCAGAATCGCTTCCATGTAGGTCAATGCATGTTGCCAAGGCAGATATTCACGAATCACGCTGCCGATAATCGGGGTGCGGCCCATGCCGCCGCCGACCATGACTTTAAAGCCGACTTCGCCCGACGCGTCTTTGACCATCGTTAAACCGATGTCGTGAACGGCGGTTGCAGCGCGGTCTTCTTCAGAGCCATTGATGGCGAATTTAAACTTGCGCGGCAGATAGGCAAACTCTGGATGGAACGTGCTCCACTCGCGCAAAATTTCTGCGTAAGGACGTGGATCGATGACTTCATCGGCGGCAACGCCAGCCAACTCATCCGAGGTAATATTGCGGATGCAGTTACCGGAGGTCTGAATCGCGTGCATTTCAACCGTTGCCAGATCGGCAAGGATATCCGGTGATTCTTCCAGCTTGATCCAGTTATACTGAATATTTTGACGCGTCGTGAAATGACCGTAACCACGATCATACTTGCGGGCGATATAAGCAAACTTGCGGACCTGCGCGGAAGCCAGCAGGCCGTAAGGCACGGCCACGCGCAACATATACGCGTGACGTTGCATGTACAGACCATTTTGCAGGCGCAGGATGCGGAACTCGTCTTCAGCAAGTTCATCCGACAATCGGCGCTCTACCTGACCGCGATATTGGGCGATGCGTTCTTTGACAATCTGGTGGTCGTATTCATCGTAGCGATACATCTTTTATTCCTATAATCTGTGGTCGTAACTATGTCTCTAAATATTTTAAAAAACCAATTTGATTGCTACGCTGGTCAGCGTCACTGCTAATAAAGCGCGTAAAATTTTCTCGGGCACTTTTCGCGCCGCTAATGAACCTAGTGTAATACCAGGAACAGAACCGAGTAGCAGCGCGCTCAATAATGCCCAATCGATTGAGCCCAACCACCAGTGACCCGCCGCCGCAATCGCCGTCAGCGGCACCGCATAAGCGATGTCGGTACCGGCAACTTCTGCCGGAGTGAGGCGTGGATACAACAGTACGAGTAACGTTGCACCCACGGCGCCAGCGCCGATGGACGAAATAGTCACCAACGTACCCAGCACTAATCCCGCTACAATCGTTGCCGCAGTGAGCTTTGCGCCCTGAAGCTGTTTTTCAGGATGGGCATTTAACCAATGCTGTAGTTTACCTTTAAATAGCAACGCAATGACGGTTAGAAATACAGATACAGCGATTGAATAGCGAATAATTTGGCCCATTTCAGGGCTGATAGTGCCAAAATATTTGAGCGCGAGGGTAGTGATCACCGCGGCTGGCAACGCGCCAGCACATAAGTGGCGGACGATATCCCAACGGATGTTGCCGCTGTAACGATGGGCAAAGGTTCCCGCGACTTTGGTGGCAGAGGCAAACGCGAGGTCGGTGCCGACCGCTACGCTTGGGTGGATGCCGAACAGGAGCGTGAGAAGGGGCGTCATCAGCGATCCGCCGCCTACTCCGGTTAATCCTACCAAGATTCCGACGGCAAAGCCGCTTACTACATAAGAAAGAGTCATATAGCCCCATACAAAACAGTCTGAATCGTAATAAACTTCTTCTTTATTACCAACTACAGAGTATTTATTTGCTTATATGCGGATTTGGTATATCGATACGCAATAAATACGGAAGACATTTTAATCACAAGGCCAAAAGGCTGGCAAATAAGGTAAATCAAAGCAAAAATGGATTGGTTGCAGATTGTTTTGTTGGATTCTAATCATTAAAAGGGTATTAATAGTTATCTAATGATTAAGAGTCGTGCAAATCAAGAAACGAACAACACATTTTGCAGAAGATCGCCCGGACAACCCGCCAGTTTCCGGTCTGGAAAAAAGAAGGGCACGTTATGAATCTTCATCAGTTTCGCTTTGTGCGTGAGGCCGTCCGGCAAAATTTTAATCTGACCGAAGCGGCTAAAGCGTTGTACACGTCGCAGCCCGGCGTGTCCAAGGCAATTATTGAGCTGGAAGAGGAACTCGGCGTAGATATATTTACGCGTCACGGCAAGCGAATACGCGGCCTGACTGAACCTGGGCGTCAGGTGTTGAAGTCGGTTGAGGCCATCATGCAGGAGATTGAAGGCCTCAAACGCATTGGGCAAGAATACGCTGCGCACGATAGCGGTAGCTTTACCATCGCGACCACGCATACGCAGGCCCGCTATTCGTTGCCAAAAGTAGTACAGGCTTTTACGCTTAAATTCCCCAAAGTGCGGTTGTCGCTATTGCAGGGTAATCCGCGCCAGGTAGCAGATATGGTGCGTAACGATCAGGCTGATCTGGCGCTGGCCACAGAGGCAATTGCTAACGCCGATGGATTGATTACGTTGCCATGCTATCAATGGGAGCATATGGTCGTGGTACCACCCGATCATCCATTGTTGCAATCCAAAGCAATTACGCTGGAAGAAATCGCCGCCTATCCTCTGATTACTTATGACAGCGCGTTTGCGGGCCGTAGCAAGATCGATCATGCGTTTTCGTTGCGTAATCTGAAGCCGGATGTGCTACTAGAGGCGATTGATGCCGATGTCATCAAGACTTATGTCGAGCTGGGCATGGGGGTCGGCATTATCGCCGGGATGGCATTTGATGCGGAACGAGACACCGGACTACGGGCGATTAAAGTAGGCCACCTGTTTGGGACCAACGTGTCGCGTGCGGCGGTGAAGCAGGGTGCTTATCTGCGCAGTTATGTGTACACGTTCATCGAATTACTCGCGCCTACCATGAACCGAAAGCTCATTGAACAGGTAATGAGTGGTGAAAAAGACATGTACGAGTTGTAGCAAAGTTATAAATTTACAACAGGATTTTGATTCACATTTGACGCCGCCGCGGTGTCAGCGCGACATCAGATTTCTCCAAGTGGAACTTCGTCGTGGTCCATGACTGACTTATCGCCTGCACGATGGGCGATGAGCCAGTTCGCAATGTCCAGGTCTTGCAAAGCGTGGATGTAAGATGGATGCCGACCCGGTTCAGCGGCGTAAGCCGCCGACATCATTACGCCCGACATAGCGATTGAGGATATTACGAGTTTGTGACTTGGTTTCATAACAATTTACCTGGAGAAGATAAAAAAGCAGCGCCTTATATGGAGGCGCTGCTTTAGATAAGAGGGAATTTAACGGTAACCGTAACCGTATGGGCGTTCATAGTAGCCGCGATGCGATGGCACGATGATGCAACCAGACAACATCGACCCGAGAAGCGTACCGATAATCACCACTTGAATTAGTTTTTTCATTTGCATCCTTCCTGATTGCGTTTCCAGATAATCAGGATGCCACTCGTCTATCTGTCTATGTGCAACCAAGTTGTGTGACTTGTAAGCGCATGTTATGCGAACAACGATATGCAAAACGCGGAATATTTTGTATTAATGGCAACTTTATGGGGCCTGTTAATCCAGGGTTCAAGCGCAGAGTGTGGCCTATAAGCGCCAGCAAATGCAACGCTACTAAACGTCCGCGCACTGAAACGCCCGCTAGTGCAAAATACGCTGATACAAATATTACTCGCCAACGATAACCGGTTCAGTCTGAACCCCTAGTGTCACCTTCGGCACGCGGCGCACCAGTACGACGCCAATAACGGTGACGACTACCGCCAGACTCACGCCCATATGGATGGAACCGATCAAGCCATCGCGCGCTGTTTCTAATAGCAGCTGACCATTGTGTCCTGCGTCCGTCAATTGCTTTAGGACTGTCTCCTGTGTCTCATGGCTGATCAAAATCTGCGGGTCGGCAAAGCTGGGCAACCATTGATCGGCCTTATCGCTCTCCAGTGCTTGCCGCACAGTGCTGGCATACATGTGATTAATTAGGGTCCCGATGAGAGCCGTCCCTATCATACTGCCGATCATGCGCAGTGACTGCATCAGGGCGGTCGCGATGCCCAGATTTTCCCGCCCCGCTTCTTGCTGGATAAAAACGGTCAAATTGGGCAAGATAAAGCCGAGGCCGAGACCGCCCATAATCATAAAGCCAGCGATCACGCCATGCGAAGTCCAGCGATTGGAGATAACGACACCGAGGCACGACAAGGCCAGCAGTATAAAACCGATGTACAACATAATGATCGGGTTTTTGATGCGGATGATGATGCGACCGTTGGAAATGCTGCCAACCATAATAAACGCCACTAGCGGGGTAATCAGCAGACCGGCATCCTGCGGCGACAGGCCGAAACCGCCTTGATATAGTAGTGGCGCAAAAAACATCAATGAAAACATCGAAAAACCGCTCAATAAAGAGAGCAGAAATAACGTCGCCAGCTTGGGGTGAAATAATAGATCAAAAGGTAGTATCGGTTGCGGTGCGTGATGTTCCCATTTCCATAGCGCATAAAAGGACGCAACGCTGCCGACTAATAGTGCCATCATGCCAACAGACAAGCCCTGTTTAGGTAACAATTCAACAAATAGTTGCAGGCATCCTAGTGATGAAGTAATTAGTAGCGCGCCGGGCCAGTCCAACCGAATTTGGGCATCAGGACTCGTATGTCGCAGATGCGGCAGATACTTCCAAACAAAGACCAGTGACAACAGACCCACGGGAAGATTGACAAAAAATACCCAACGCCAGCCCCAATATTGCGTAAGAAAGCCCCCCAGCGATGGTCCGACCGCCGTAGCAATGCCGAACGCGGTACTCATCAGCACTTGCCAGCGAAGTCGCACGTGAGCGCCGGGAAACAAGTCGGGGATGCACGCAAAGGCGGTACCCACCAACATGCCGCCGCCGATGCCCTGCGCGCCACGACCAATGACCAGCCAGAGCATGCTGTCCGCCATCCCGCACAACATGGACGCAACAGTAAATAAAATAATGGAGACAATAACAAAGGGCTTGCGCCCATAATAGTCACCCAAACGACCAAAGATAGGCACGGTGATGACTGATGTGAGCAAATAGGATGTTGCGACCCAGGCGTATAAGTCAAAGCCTTTAAGTTCGGCCACAATGGTCGGCAATGCCGTCCCGACAATGGTAGAGTCCAGCGCCACCAGCATGATGACAAATGCAACACCCAGCATAGCCATCAGTGATTCACGAAAAGGAAGTACTTGGTCGCTTGAGTGAGCGGCGGCAGAATGAAGGGCCATTGTGGTATGTATTGATGAGGCCGATGAATATTATTTATAGCACGAACTAAAGAACGCGGCTTTCGGTAGGTGCAAAATCAGTTATTCAATAGCAACAGTGGAGTTATTTATATGCTCATGATAATACCCGCGTTCTTCAGGTTTCGCTTTCTATCGGAAATTAAGTGCATAAAGTCTCGCCCTGAAGTCAAGTAAGACGCAATAACCGCTAGTAAATGCATCGATATGCACGGATTAATAGTCAATTACCGATACACCCGCCACATTAATTTATAATGCTCCCATTTAAATGAACATCCTCCCATCGAACATCTCAGGACAGACGCAGCGCCATTTGCGACGAGTTTGGCGTAAATTCGGCATTTTATGGTTGGGGGCAGTACTGGTGGGGTTGGTCGCAGTGCTATATGCGCGCCTGATCGATGCAGGTTTTGGTATTTTCAGGGCGATGCAACAAGCGTATTTTTGGCTGCCAATCATTATTACCCCATTGGTGGGAGCCTTGTGTGTATGGCTGACACGGCGCTATTTTCCGGGCGCAGAAGGAAGTGGTATTCCGCAAGTAATCGCGACGCTGGAAGAAGACACCACCCAGCGAGGGCTATCGTTTTTGTCGCTAAAACTGCTGTTCGGTAAGATCGCGGTTTCATTTTTGGCGATAATCGGCGGTTTTACGATAGGACGTGAAGGTCCTACGGTGCAGGTTGGTGCCGCGTTAATGTTCAATTTACGACGACTGTATCCCCGCGCCAGCGCGGCGCTAGAGCGACGTTTGATTCTCGCAGGTGCAGCCGCTGGTTTGTCGGCAGCGTTCAATACACCATTAGCAGGAATCGTATTTGCAATTGAAGAACTGACACGGAGTTTTGAGCATCGCGCCAGTGGTGTTGTAATTACCGTGATTATTTTTGCCGGAGCGGTCGCGTTAGGTTTAAATGGTAATTACACTTATTTTGGGACGATCCAGATTGCTGGCGCGTTGACCAACATGCTCGCCGTGGCAGTAGTCGTGACTGGCGTCGTTACCGGTGTCGCTGGTGGGATTTTTTGCTGGTTGCTACTTAATACCGAGCGTTGGATACCCGCCAAGGTCCGCGTTCTGCGGCGTGAACGGCCGGTCGCGTTTGGTGCATTATGCGGTTTTGTGGTCGCGCTGATTGGTATCATCGCCGCTGGGGCGACTTTTGGAAGCGGTTATGTTGAGGCGCAGAGTTTGTTGGCTGGTGGGCACTTGCCCATTCTGTATCCTTTTTTGAAAATGGCGTCGATGGTTGGCTCTTATTTGCCGGGCATTCCTGGCGGAATTTTTGCCCCATCACTGTCTATCGGCGCAGGTTTTGGGAATTTGTTGCACCTGTTCTTCGGTAATACGTCATTGCAGATGTTGATCGCGCTGGCGATGGTCGGCTATCTGGCGGCGGTGACGCAATCGCCGATTACCGCCTTCGTGATTGTGATGGAAATGATTAACGGACATGCTTTGGTGATCTCGTTGATGGCCACGGCGTTGATCGCCAGTCGCGTATCACGGTTTTTTGCACCCCCACTTTATGATGCACTGTCAGAGCGGTATCGACTCTCCTGTGCGTCGCAGATTGTTTCACCGGATTTAAGAAAGTCAGAAAATGCTTAAAAAAGATATGGCGGAGTATTACGCCAAACGTGCCGCAACTTACGAAGAAATTTATACGCGTCCCGAACGGGAAGACGAGTTGGTAACGCTGCAGGTGCGCGTGCAAGAGTTATTGCAAGGACACGATGTACTTGAGTTAGGTTGCGGTACCGGTTTCTGGACTAAAGAACTTGCGGCTTCTGCCAAATCGGTCACCGCCACCGATATCAATCCGGACGTGATGAAGCTGGCGCAAGCCAAAGGCTTTCCCGCAGATAAGGTCCGCTTTGCTGTGGCTGACGCGCTCAATCTGCAATTGGATCGTCCTTACACTGCGGTGTTTTTCGGGTTCTTGTGGTCACACATCGCGCGCGAAGATCAAAACCGCTTTCTGCTGCACTTGCGCGAGCGCGTGGGGCCGAACACATTCATGGTCATGCTGGACAACAGTTACGTAGAAGGCAGTAGCACGACGATTGCGCGCACTGATTTGCTAGGCAATACGTTCCAGCATCGGCGTTTGCCGGGCGACCCGCACGGCGACAGATATGAGATTTTGAAAAACTTCCCGAGCGATAGCAATTTGCGTAAGCGTCTGGCATCGGACACGCGTGATCTGCGTATCTTGAGGATGGAGCATTATTGGTTGTTGAATTGTCGGTTAAAGTAAATGGCAGTCGTCGGTAGTAGCAAAACGCGCTTGGCTAATTGCACGTGCTTCTTCCATCGCGCGACGTGTTTCAATATTCGGCACTTTGAGCGCAAAGGGAAGTCCTTGGTCCGCGACTACGCGCACAAGAAATACACGCACAGCATCGGAAATAGACAATCCCATTGCCGCCAGTGTTTCCGTCGCTTGCGCCTTGATTTGCTCGTCCACGCGAACGTGAACCATTGTTGTGGTAGCCATAAGGGCCTCCTTTCATCGTAGAGATACATTGTATCTCAAGGCATACTCTCTACGAGAGCAACCCCCATAAGGTCAACTTATCCGACAGGCACATCCATGGCAAACCCTTGTTTTTGGGAGCCTGTGGACTTACCTTTAGATAGCCAGATGATTAGTTCCAGAGTATGGAACAGCACCTCCTCTTCCGAGCGGGCCAGGTTCAACCAGTCGATTGCTCCGCGCTGTCAATATCCTCATGCGGCACCGCCGGTGCCGGAAAATTCGCCCATTCATTAGCAAATGTAATGTTTGGTGCGGCGTCGACTTTTGCTTTGATGCGGAGGTTGAACGCTCGCACGACCTCCGCTTGTGTTTGTGGTCGGGTGCGGAACGCGCCGGTCAGAATCGCGCCGTGCAGGTCAAAACCATTCAGTCCGTAGATATCAATTGGTGCCAGCAATAACCGGCTTAGACGCGCGTCCTCTATCATCTCTGCGCCAGTCTCTCGCATCAGCTTTAACGCATCCTCGATACTGGACTCCAGCGTCACGTGCAATTTCAGCGCCGCGTACGCATATTCACGTGAGTCGTTTTTGACCGCGAGAATTTGCGAGAACGGGACGCTGTGTACCGAGCCGTTGCCGTCACGTAACCGGACGGTGCGAATCGACATGTGTTCTACGGTGCCGATGTGACCGTTGCCGACATCGACCCAATCACCGACGGACATGGAGTCCTCTATGAGAATAAAAATTCCGGTGATGACGTCCTTGACCAACGACTGCGAACCAAAACCGATCGCCAGGCCGACGACGCCGGCCGATGCCAGAAGCGGTGTGACATTCAGTCCTAAATTTGCCAGTGTGGTGATGACCGTTGCGGTGAGGATAATCAGCAGGGCGGCATTGCGCAGTAGCGGTAAGATGGTGCGCATACGGGTGGTAGGATTGCGCCCGTAGCGACCGCTGCGGCTCGGGGTGATGGCTTCCTGGATCGCCGTGTCGAGCACAATCCACGCTAGCCAGGCCACCGTTAAGGTTAATGCTATTTTGCCGATTGCAGCGAGGATAAGATGACCGACTTGCGTCGTGTTGGCAAAGTTAAGCAATGAGTGATCCCAGACCCGAGTCAGCAACTCGAGAAATCCGATCCACATTACGATTTGCAGCAAGCTAAAGATCGCGGCTTTCAGACGCAAAATATAGGGCGATTGCCGACGTAATGAAGTCGGTTTTTTGCCGCGCCCGATACGGTGCAGCAAGGTGCCGATAAAGAACATGCTTACCAGTAGCGCCACACTGCTCAAGGCATGGTTGAGTGCTTCGCCGCTGCTGGCCGGACCGAACACCGTGGACAAACTGACGCCACCCGCAAGCAACAATATAGGGTAATGCCATAGCGAGGCGACAATTTCCAGTGTTTCCATGCGCGCACGATGGCTGCCACGTACCTCTAGCGAGCGGTTACGGATCAGGTGCGCAACCGGCCGGCGAAAGCGTAGTGCAAAGACGCCGCACAAAATAGCGGCAAGCAAGTTGGCCGCAGTCGCCCCGAGACTCGATAGCGCACCGCCAATAATAAAATACAGTTTTGGATTGTTGATAGCATCCCCGAACCAGCCAGCGAAGCCGATCAGGTAAAGTAACTTCCAGGCGCGGCGGTACATTATGTGAATTGCGACATTACGATGGCCGCTTGAGGAGAGCGAAAAAATGATGGCACAAAATGCGCGAAATACGCTGGCACCGATCATTGTGTAAAGCAACAGCGTCGCCAACGCGCGCCCCAAGGAAGGAGGCAAAGTAATGACTACCGCGATTTCTACTAATAAAGCCAGCACCAGCGGGACGATGTGGCGCAAGATGTAAATCAATACTTCCTTGACACTTGGGTCGATGGAGAGCGCTTGTTCCATTTTAAAATGTTGCCGGACGCGTTTGCCTACATATCGAAAAGTAATGGCAACAAAGCCAAATAGCGCCATCATTTCAATAAAATGCAGGAGCACCGTTAGCGGTGTCTCACCTTCTTGTCGCGACAAAATAGTGGAAAGCTCATCGGCGGCCCGCGCAAATTGTTCCTGCCAGTATTTTTGCGGTTTTGCCACCTGAAGCATGTTTGACTGGATAACGTCGAGGCTATCGGAGATTAATCCGATCAATCCCTTTGGTGCCGGTGGCGCTTTATTTTGTTCCACTTTTTGGAGCGCAGCGACGAGGGCGCTGGCGGCCGGGTTTGCCTTGACCGTTTTAGCCAATGCATTCAGCGTCGAGGCCGCCGTAGTTGCGTTCGCTGGATCCGGCGCTGGCGTGAGGCCTGAGGAGGTGCCGGGGTTTGCCGACACCGCGCTGGCGTCTGAGGCAGACCAGGCGGGGCCGAGATTAACAAGCAAGCAGACGATAAGCAATGATCGCATGAAAGATCGCGCAAGCGCACCAGATCGGGGAGTGCTCATAGTGGCAATTTAAAAGTCATAAAGCAGTGATCTTACCGCAGCCTTAGCAACAGATCGAGTGAGAGTTGCCCGATTGGTAAGTCCCTGTACCATCAGAGCGCTCAAATACCGAGATAATAATTTGGGGAAATTTGAGAGTAAATGTATAAAATCGATGCGGCAAAGCTTTGCCGCATCGACTATACATCGTTCAACGATGGGTCAACGATCAGGACTGCAAATCGTCGTATAAGTTAGAAACGTGTACGCATACCGACAGCCAGTTCAGTTTGATTTTTGAAGCCATTGGTAGATGCCACTCGATAGCCATCGGTGAGCTTCATGTAATCGGCGGCCAAGTACAGTTCAGTGCGCTTGGATAAATGGTAGAAAGCGGAACCGAAGATCGTGGATTTCTTGCCGCTTCCTGCCGTAGTTGAAAAGCTGGCGTTCGAATACGCGTTCAAGGTACCAGTGCCCGACACGTTATAGGCAGCGTTCCTGGCTTTCATCGCCTGGTAGCCAATCTCATAATCAAACTGGCCTTGCGGGGTGAACTTGGCCGATACGGTATACGCATCATCTTTACGCTTGCCTAGCGCACCTTGTTCCGCGGTGTAATGGAAGTAACCGGTATTTAATCGGATAAGACTATTAACGAAATAACTGCCTCCCAAGGAATAGGATTTATGCTGTTCCGTTGAACGGTCAAGCGAGTTACCGACGGTGGCTTCATTGTAAAAGCTGGAGACCACAAAATTGCTAGCGTTGTAACCCAGTGCTACCGATTTGGTGCTGTTATTGGCGAACGATCCGGCGACTTCTCCAAACTGATAGCCTAAGCCTGCTACAAGTCCGTTATCAAATATCTTCTTCCACACCACACCATTGTTGTAGCGGGTTCCGGTTGCGCTGCCAGCATAAAAAATCATTTGTTTGAAGTTGTTATTGTTGGTGAAACCACCTTCCTCCAGACCGAGTTTGTCGGAGCCGTACGCATCGCCGTAAACCTGGGCAAAGTCGCGTGCAAGGGTATTTTGACGACCAAGTGTTACGCGGCCCAACGCGTCACTTTGCATGCCGACCCAGGCATCGCGGTTAAACAAGACCCCAGGTGTATCCATTTCACCGGTACCGACAACGAATTCTGCCTCTAATTTAAAAATTGCTTTCAGACCGCTGCCCAAGTCTTCCTGACCTCTAAATCCAAGCCGGTTACCACTGAACCATGCGACCGGGATTTGTGTCAGGCGATCGCCTTTGCTGTTAGCGTTATTGGTAGTGCTGATGGTGGCATCGATTAAGCCATAAATGGTGACATTGGACTGGGCGAGGGCAGTGCCGGAGCATCCTAGTGCGGCTAGGGCAGCCAATGCAAATACTGTTTTTTTCAAAATTGTCTCCTGAGGGCTAAAGTTTTTTGTTTGTTATGCTGAGCAACTACGTGCGCAACTACGTGCGCAACTACGTGCGCAACTACGCAGCGCAACCACACAGATCAATAGGACAGATCAATGTGATCGACAGCGACGCCAAGTATAAAAGCGCTAAGCTTTCTTCTAGCTTTCGAAACATTCGTTTTATCAGGCAGTAGTGCAAGTTTGCAACAGTAATTGCTGAACCACATTTTGCTGCAGAGATGCCCCCGGGCCGCACAGGTATACATTAAAAATGTAGCGTGGTCTTATAACGCGATAATTTATGTAATAATTTTTATTTGCCTTTATACCCTTAAGCAAACTTTAAAAAGATTTCAGCCGAAATTTGTAGATGCTTCAAGCGGCAATTCCACCAATACTGCCAAGCCATTATTTCTTGGTCCTGATTCAAGCGAGATAGTCCCTTCCGCTGCCAGCACAATCTCTTTCACTATGGCGAGTCCCAATCCGGTGCCATGTTGTCCGGGCGCTGCATTGCGATAAAAGCGTTCAAATACCCGGTCGCGTATTTCTGCCGGAATACCGGGACCATTATCGGCCACGACCAACCGCGCCATGGGGACCTTACCCGACACATTGTTAGCGCTGATGCTGACGGTCACCTTGCCATTTTGCGGCGTGTAACGAATCGCGTTGTCAACCAGATTCATGATCATGGCGGAGAACAGCGCTTCGTTACCGATAACCACTGCCTCGGTACAGTCAATCTCGACGCCGAGATCAATATTCTTACGCTGCGCCAGCGGAACGATCTCTTCCAGCACAGCAGTGATGATCTTCACCAGATCGACAGGATGACGCAGTACCGCATGGCTAGTGGCACTTTCTGCCTGTGACAATAAAAGTAGTTTATCTGTGAGATCGGCCATACTGCGGCTGCTTTCTTGCATGGCCTCCAGCACTTCGCTACGGCGCGCCGGATCAGTGATCTTGCGTGCAAACTGGATTTGTGAATCGATTAACGTCAGAGGCGTGCGGAGCTGATGCGCGGCATCTGCAATAAATCGTCTTTGGGCGGCGACTTGTGTATTGTGGCGTTGGATGTACTGGTTAAAAGCGTCCGCAATCGGTCGTAATTCCCCTTGTAACGATGTTATTTTAATCGGTGACAAGGACATCGGGTCGCGGCTCGCGAGGTCGTCTTTAAGGCGCATAATCGGGCGCAGTTCTATGGTGAGGCCGACCACCACCAGTGCGATAGCCAAAATTAGCATCGCGATCTGTCGATGCAAAGATGGTCGCCATAAATCGGCCACCATCAGATCATGCCCCTGCATAGTTTGCGCAACCCGTACCGCAACATTTAGCTGCGTGCCGGCGTCATACAATGGTCGCACCTGACTGGCAATGCGCATCGTCTTCTGATCATATTGCTGCGTGCTGAATTTGGGACCGTTGTTATGAAAATCGATCGTTCCCGGTAAATCCGAGCGACCCGCCATCAACAAGCCCTTGCTGGTAATGACCTGGTAGTAGACATGGTCTTGCTGGGGTGAAGTAAATAACTCAAGCGCTGCCGGATCTACACTCACTTGCGGCATCCCATCGACCCACACAATATCGCTGGCGATCACCTGCGCTGAGGTTAGTAATGCCCGGTCCTGAATCAGATCAGCGGTCTGCTCCGCGCTGCGATACGAAAAAAGTGCGCTCAGCAAAATAAAAATCGCTAGCGGAATTAGTAACCATAAAAGCAGCCGAAAACGCAGGCTAATTATCATCATTTTTTTTAAGCAAGTAACCAAGTCCGCGCAAGGTCATGATGCTTGCCTGTGAATTTTCTAATTTTTTTCGTAATCGATGTACATAAATTTCTATTGCGTCTGGACTTGGCTCATCGCCAAGAGAAAAAATACCATTGACCAGCGCACTTTTGGAAACTGTTTTACCTTGTTTTAGCATGAAAATTTCTAATACGTCGTGTTCACGCGGCGGTAGCGAAAGAATTTTTTCATCAATCGAAAATTGACGGGTGTCACTGTTATAGACCAAATTACCACAATGCATTTCTGTCGACTTATCCGGACTTTGACGTCGAATCAATGCCTTAATACGTGCTACCAGTTCACGGATTTCAAAAGGCTTCACGAGATAGTCGTCAGCGCCGCTACCGAGACAGTCGACCTTTTCATCGATAGAACCACTTGCGGTCAAAATCATTACTGGTACGTTATTGTGACGCTCGCGCAGGCGACGCAAAACATTTTTCCCCGTCATCCTGGGTAGCATCAGGTCGAGTAAGACCGCATCATAGTTTTCACTTTGTAGCACCCGGTCTGCCTCGACCCCATCGATAGCTACGTCGACAGTAAACTTTTCTTCTTTGAGTATTTTGGTGAGCCAAAGCGCCAGGGGCGGGTTGTCTTCAATCAGCAGGAGTTTCATTGAACGGAGTCCCATTTTAATTTTTATGGTGCGCTGCGGAATAAAAAACGCAGAATTGGTAAGCTGGATGAAAGTTAAAAACACCTAGAATACGTTTGCCTTGATAAGCAATAGACTGCTGTGGGAACCAGGTATGTTTCGCGATGAATACGTTGCACGGTACGCACAATTTTCGTGTACTAAAGTACATTCCGGTTGTTGCGCACCGTGCGGCTAGTCTTCACCAGGCTTGCTAATGTTCCAAAAGAAGTCTAATAAAGGAAGGTCGCAGCAATTAACTATTTTGCCGTAGATCATAATCCCAAAATAATGGAGACATAATAATGCGTAAGTTTGTGAGCGGCGCAAGAAAATTAACAAAAATTTCTACCGTGGTATTGGCAATGTCGGCGTGCGCGACGCTGGCGGTACCTACGGAAGTTTCAGCGGCGGATGCCTCGAAAATAATCATCATGGTTGGCGGGATTACCAAAATGATCTATTTGCCCGCAAAATTGACCGAGCAGCTGGGCTACTTTAAGGACGAGGGATTGGACGTTGAGTTGCAATCGCAACCGGCTGGAGTTGATGCCGAAAACGAACTATTGGCGGGCGCAGTGCAGGCCGTGGTGGGGTTTTATGACCACTCGATTGATTTGCAAAGCAAGGGCAAAGAAGTCACCGCCATCGTTGTGTTTGGGCAGGTCCCGGGAGAAGCTGAAATGGTCGCCACCAAATCAGCCGGAACAATTAAGAGCATGGCCGACGTGAAAGGAAAAACGCTTGGTGTCACAGGATTAGGCTCCTCAACCAACTTCCTTACTCAATATCTGGCGGCAAAACACGGCATCAGTTCCACGCAATATTCTGTGCTGCCGGTTGGCGCTGACAATACCTTTATTGCTGCTATCAAGCAGGGACGGATTGACGCCGGGATGACAACCGAACCGACTATTTCACAGTTATTGAAAACCGGGGAAGCGTCAGTTTTAGTTGATATGCGTACGGTGGAGGGCACCGTGAAAGCACTGGGCGGTCTTTACCCAGCTTCGAGTTTATACGTCCAGCGCTCATGGCTCAATACGCACAAGGCAGAGGCGATCAAACTGGCGCGCGCGTTTAACAAGACGCTTAAATATATTAAGACACATGACGCTACCGACATAGCCAGCAAGATGCCCAAGGACTATCAAGGCAAGGACAAAGTCCTCTATGTGCAAGCTATGCAGAACTCACTACCGATGTTTTCTGCCGATGGCCGGATGCCCGTTGGTGGCCCTGAAACCGTGCTGCAAGTATTGGCAGGATTTAATCCAAACGTCAAAGGTAAGCACATCGATTTGTCCAAGACCTATACCAACGAATTTATCCCTCAAAACAAATAGATAGCGCTGCAAAACTGAGCAAGAGGTGTGAGCATGTGCGCATGCTCACATCAATACTTGGCGGTGCATGGGATTTGAAATCGGAGAATTCCAGCTAAGGAACTTCGCCTCGCTTTTTGCCAGGAATGACAGGTGACGTTTGCAGACGCCTGTCCATTTTTTACGCTCATACAACCAGTTTTAAAGAAAGAATGTAAATGATTGCATCCTCAAATGCACTTGCTGCGGAGCGGGTTCCCGCAGCAAATACGATGAATCGGGACACCCCGGCAATTGATATTCGTAACGTGTCCTGCCGCTTTATTTCCCCCGATGGCAAGGCGACGGTAGCGCTGCGGGATTTTACAATGAGCGTTGCCCAAGGCGAATTTTGTGCGATCGTCGGTCCGACTGGTTGTGGTAAGTCCACTACGCTGAGCTTGATCACAGGACTTCTGAAACCGACGGTGGGAGAAGTCAGGATCATGGGTGAACCTGTCAATGGTATCGACCCGCGCATCGGATTTGTGTTTCAGAGTGATGCCGTATTTCCATGGCGAAGTGTCTTACACAATGTCGCCGCAGGACCGCTGTTTAGAGGTAAGCCCAAAGACGCTGCCTATGCCCTGGCCGAGGAATGGGTACGCCGCGTCGGACTCAATAAGTTTAGCAATCATTACCCCCACCAACTTTCTGGTGGCATGCGCAAACGTGTTGCGCTGGCGCAAACGTTTATCAATAGCCCCGAAATTCTGTTAATGGATGAGCCGTTCAGTGCGCTGGACATGCAGACCAGAACCTTAATGCAGGACGAACTATTACAGCTTTGGTCGTCCCAGTCCGGTTCAGTCGTGTTTGTGACGCATGATTTGGAAGAGGCAATCGCGCTGGCCGATAAGGTGTACGTATTAACCGCCCGCCCAGCGACGTTGAAGAGCGTCTATGAAATCGATTTACCACGTCCTCGCGTGATGTCGGAGGTGCGCTATGAACAACGATTCATCGATATTTCTCGCAAGATATGGTCCGATTTAAGGGAAGAAGTGCAGATGACTTGATGCACTTTCAGGCTTTGATCTGATCCTGATCAGCTACCGACAGGGGACACTTGATGTAATGCCCTTTTGAAGGATATTGATTGACGGATGTTGATTGACGGATGTTGATTGATGGATGTTGATTGATACAAGTAACAAATAATGATAAGGAACAAAAAATGACTCAAGCACATTCAATCGACCAGCTAAGTGCGGCCAGCCTGGCGATTGTTGAACAGGCCGCCCAGCGAAAAATCAGGATGCGCTATTGGTTGGTAATTTCTTTGCGAATCGCCATATTAGTCATTGTGCTTGGCGGTTGGGAATTAGGTGCGACGTTACATTGGATAGATCCATTTTTCTTTTCTCAACCTTCATTGATCGTGATCCAGATTTACGACTGGATAATGGAAGGTACTTCGCAAGGCCCTTTGTGGGTGCAGGTGTTAGTGACACTAGAAGAGACCGTGTTAGGCTTTTTGATTGGCGGCGTAGCAGGTGTCATTTGTGGAATTTTGTTAGGCCGCAACAAGCTATTATCGGATGTGTTTAGCATTTATATTCAAATTGCTAATTCGATTCCACGGGTAGTATTAGGATCGATTTTTGTGATTTCGTTAGGGCTGGGCATGGCGTCTAAAGTGGCCCTGGCCGTGGTAATGGTCTTCTTTGTGGTATTCGCTAACGCCTTTCAAGGCGTCCGTGAGGCCGACCGTTACATGATCGCTAATGCTCAAATTTTAGGCGCTTCCTCGCGTCAAGTCACAATGTCGGTCGTGATCCCTTCCGCCCTGAGCTGGATTCTGGCTAGTTTGCATGTCAGTTTTGGTTTTGCGTTGGTAGGGGCAGTAGTGGGTGAGTTCCTCGGCTCCAAGCAAGGCATCGGTTTGCTGATCTCGACCGCCCAAGGTGCGTTCAATGCGAGTGGGGTATTTGCTGCGATGATTGTGTTGGCGGTCGTGGCACTGGCGGCTGATTATCTATTGCTCAGAATCGAGAAACGCTTGCTCAAATGGCGTCCGGCAGCTTTCTAAAGAAAGATTGCTTTAAGGTTAGAGGCGCATGCAGATGCGCCTTTTTTTCGTCTAAATGATTGATAGCCCTTACGCTGCGGCCTGTTACGCTATTTGACACAGCATTTCACTGGCCATGGCAGCTTAGGGTATATCTGTACTTGACGTTTTGCGTTACTGTTTAAGGGGACTCTATCGTCTCCGGCGGAACGAACGCCAAGCCGAGGTGGTGCACCGAAACTTCACCATCCAGTATCACTGGAGGCTGCGGAATGGCATTTGTAAATTGCGTCGCAAGCTCTGCTGGAATAGCATCTCCCTCCTGTGTTGCGTCCCAAATCAGCATGGCACCTGCGCGTTTTATATCTTCTGGATCGATCCATGGACTAAAGCGGCGACCGCCATGCGAAAACATGGTTGACGGCCTTTCTGTGGAATAAAAAGAGACGTTGCCCGCATACCAGGTGTCACCTGCAACATATTTCAGGGGGCTGTCGAAGGTACCGTGCCATCTATCTGTGACGGTTTCCGCAAGTATTGTTCCGGGAAAGTGCGTTCTTTTTTCATTTCCGGTAATTTGCGGCGCATACAGTTGGTCAAGAACAAAAAATGCTATTGGCAGCAACATCGCAATGCTCCAGGCGCGACCAAAATAGCGCAGTTTCTCTATGGTCAGAAACGGGCGTATTGCCATGACAATAAAAAGACCGATAAAGCACCAAAGGGGAGCACCCCACATTACCCTCATTGGCCGTCGCGCGACGATGGATAAGCACAACGAGATAGCGATTGGCCCGAATGCTAAGGCAGTGATATAAGCCTGGTCAAAATTTCCCCATCTAAGTTGCAACCAGTTGCGCGACGATCTCCAGCGCCAAAGCATGATTGCGATCAGTAGCATCGGTAGAAGAGCAAGCAGCTGGGCGCTAATAAATGAAAACAAACTGCTTAAAAAATCTGTTATTTTTGTGATCTCCGGCGCACGCCGCCCCACATACTCGATTGAGACAAAGCCGCTTTCCGCCATCCAATATAAATGCGGAATAAATAACAGCGTTGAAGTCAGCAATAAAAGCCACGGTCCGGGCGACGCCAGGCGACGGCGCGCGACCGGATGAGCGATCATTAATAAGGCGAGTGGCAAAATATAAGCACCCATCGAATAGCGTGACCATAGGCCCAGGCTAGCGACTAGTCCGCTCACGATCCAGATGGTAAGTCGATTTTCCGTAATCGCTTTGTGCAGTACCCAGCCAAATAGTGCCGCAAAAGGCATCTGCAGGACGATATCGTTGAATTCGGGGGTGGGTAAATTAAAGTAATAAACCCCTTCAAGTAGAAGCGCGCCAACCAATGCTTCAGCCTCCGTTGCAATGCGTCGCCCGAGCTGCCACACAGAAAAAAACACGGTCGCGATGCAGAGTTGTCCGGCCAGATAGCTAACCCAAAGTTTTTTGTCGGACCAGGTCGTAATGAGTTCAATCAGCCAGGGAAAGAGCGGTGGATCTTTTTCGTAACCTAGTTGCCATTCGCGGCCCCATGCCAGTCCTTCGATCATATCAAGGGAAGCATTGGTTTGCAGCAGCATTGGCAACAGCGTCCAGACCACCACATGAATGAGCACAGCGCCGGCGAATGAAAAGGTGAGCGTCTGCTTGAGCTTTAGCGCTCCTTTGGCTTGTGAGGTTTTAGAGAATTCAGTCAATACTGCAGTCATATTAAGAGCAATCAATTGCCTTTTTATCGATATTTATTATGATACCGAAACATACGTATTTATAAACAATATGCGTTGCATCATGTACTCCGCCGCCTTTGCTATTGGTATGAATCTCGACCGTTAGCAAGGCTTGCGCCGAGGGGCTAAACGAAGCCGTGTCTGTTACCGCGGCGCACTACGTTGCGGCAACCATGAAGCGTTGAGAGGGATTTTGCCAAAGCAATTTGGTACTAAATAGTGTGCCGGGCTTTTATTAATAACGCAATATGGCAATGTCAACAGTGCCTCAGATCCAATAATAGCCTGCGGGTTTCTGCTGAACAAAACGAACATCGGCTTACGCGCTATGCAACCGCCGATTCATGCACTGGTGATCATTCGGCATTGCAAGTCAGAAACTCCTAATTCGCGGCTAATTAACCCACGTTACAATGGGGCTCTGATGAATTTGGCACGTAGGAACTTTACCCATGATGCTCTGGCAAACGCTAAAAATACCCTCAAACTACCTGCTATCGCTACTCATTCTGCTGGCTATAGGGGGCTGTGCCAGTTATCAGCCCTTGCCGCTGAACGATCAAGCCAATTTTCTTAAGCATATCCCGGCGCTGACGATAGACGCCCACCAGCTGAACTTGCCGGAACTGCCACTGCATTCTTTTGCCGCTGGGCCCGAGGGGTTGGATATGACGGACGTCGCGATATTAGCGGTAGTTAACAATCCGGATTTGAAGTTAGCCCGCAATGATGCACATATTGCGCATGCGCAGGCTTTCTCGGCCTCCCTTTTGCCGAATCCGCAACTCGCTATGATGGCCGATTTCGTGCGCGATCCGGTGGGCGGTTCTACCCCCGCTTTCAGTATCGGGCCGAGTTACGATTTTGGGGCGCTGTTAACACATTCAACATTAAGCAAAGCCGCCCGCGCCGACGCTGACAAGACCGATTTGAGTTTGTTGTGGCAGGAGTGGCAAGTCATTGCGCAAGCCCGTATGGTGTTTATCAAGCTCACGCAGGGTGAAAAGCTGACCCGAATATTGCAACAACAACGGGATGAATTTGCGCAGCGCTCTCAACGAAATCAGGTGGCCTTGCAGCGTGGCCTCATCACCGCCGAGACAGCGACCGTTGCATTAACCTCACTTCAGGATGTGCAGCGTCAAATCAATGAGGGGCAACGTCAGCAAAATCAGGCCAGACATGATTTGAATGCGTTATTAGGATTAGCGCCGGATGTACCTGTGCCGTTAAAGGGGTCTGCGCAATTGCCACCGCTGGCCCGGGACCAGATAGACGCTATCTTGCCGCATCTGGCGCAAAGACGGCCCGATTTAAGGGCGCTGGAATTTGGCTATGCAGCGCAGGACCAACGTTATCGCGCGGCGATTATCGCGCAGTTTCCGTCTCTGGTGATCGGGCTGACGCGCGCACGCGACACCAGCAATGTGTCCACACAGGGGTTTAATATTTCGTTATCACTCCCGGTCTTCAATCACAATCAGGGCAGCATCGCGATCGAACAATCGACTCGCCAAAAGCTGCATGACGAGTATCAGCAGCGCATCAATGTTGCCCACAGCGATATCGACAGAATTTTGACCGAACAGGCTATCAATCAGCAGCAAATGCTACAAATAAATAGCAGTCTGCAGCAACTGACCACGCAACGACAAAAGGTGCAGGCGGCACTAACAGCACGTAACGTTGATGCGCTGGTGCTATCGAATATCGATACCGCGTGGCTAGCAAAACAAACGGAACAGGTTACTTTAGAGCAAGCCATGTTAGAGCAGCGCGTCGCGCTGCAAACGCTGATTGGAGGCGAGTTGCCTACGCAGTTGTCCCAGAAAGCCAAAGAAAGTCATCAACCATGAACAAAAAAATAATCTCTATTGCTGTCGCTAGTGCGATGGTTTTGCTTGGGGCGCTTGCCTATTTTGTCTATAACGGCCACTCGTCGGCGAGTCCGGCAGACGTCGAAGTGCCTATCTCAGCGCAGGTAGTGACGCAGCCACTCAAACAAGGGATGTTGACTAGTACGCTCACCGCTTTCGGCGACGTTTCACCGGAACATACGGTCGCCCTCAGTAGTGCCAATCCGGTGCAGATCACGCAATTGCTAGTGGTGCAGGGGCAAAGCGTCAACAAAGGTAGCCCGCTGGCGCTACTGCGCAGTGATCCCGCGGCGGTTTTAAGCTACCAGCAAGCCCAAAGCGCTAACAATCTGGCGCAAGCCGAATTGAAGCGTATCAAAGAGTTACTTGGCCTGCAAATGGCAACCCAATCACAACTGGATACGGCGCAAAAAAATGCGCAGGACGCGCAAGCAAGTCTGACGGCGCAGCAGAAGCTTGGCGGTGGCACTGCTAGCACCACGTTGTTGGCACCGGCCACTGGCGTGGTGTTGGTGCTGACCGCAGCGCAGGGTGACCGTATTGCGGCAGGCGCACCTATTATGCAGTTTGGCGGTACCGACAGTCTGAAAGTATTGCTGGGTATCGATCCGTCTAACCGCGCAACCATCAACAAAGGGAGCCGCGTTACCCTGGCACCACTATCAAATCCCACGCAAACCACGAAGGCTAGTGTCAGCGAAGTGCAAAATCTGCTGGACCCTAAAACCCAATTGATTAACGTCGTGGTGAAGTTAAACGATGCCGCTGCCAGGCGATTTATTCCGGGGATGCGGGTCCGGGCCGAAATAGCGACCGGAGAACAAGAGGCGTATCAGGTGCCGCGTCAGGCAGTGCTGAGCGACGATCAGGGCAGCTACGTGTTTCAGATCAAACAGCACAAGGCGGTACGCGTTAATGTGCGTAGCTTGATTGATAACGGTGCAACGCTGGGCGTGAGCGGCAAGCTCGACCCTGCTGCACCACTGGTCGTGCAAGGTAACTATGAATTGAAAGATGCGATGTTGGTGCGGGAGTCCAAGCCATGATCGGCCAGTGGACGCAAAATCATCGTCGTTCGATCTTGTTTTTATTGGCGATTCTCGCTGTGGGCGGCATGCTGGCAGCGTTTAAGCTGCCGATTTCATTGTTTCCTACTGTTGATTTCCCCCGCGTCGTGATTTCACTTGATGCAGGCGATCAGCCGCCGGAACAAATGGAGATGTTGGTGACACGGCCGGTAGAAGAGGCGGTGCGCCGCGTACCCGGCGTACGCACCGTGCGCTCCACCACCGCACGTGGTACCGCTGAGGTGTCGATCAATTTCGACTGGGGTTTAGACATGGCGTCGGCCACCTTGCAGGTCAATGCAGCCACCGCGCAAATTATGTCGCAATTGCCCACCGGTACGGTCATGCAGGCGCGCCGCATGGATCCGACCGTTTTCCCTATTATTGCTTACAGCCTGACCTCCAAAACGGTGACGCCAACGCAATTGCGTGACTTGGCCGAATATCAATTACGGCCTTTACTAACCGGAGTGAACGGTGTGGCGCAAGTGCAAACCACTGGTGGCGCGCTGGAGGAGTATCAGGTCAATGTTGACCCGCAAAAATTGCTTGCACGGGGTTTATCGCAAGACGACGTATCACGTGCATTAACATCAAATAACGTCATCAATGTCGTCGGTCGTCTTGAGGATCACTATAAATTATTTTTAGTTATGGCTGATTCCAGACTACAGAATATTGAACAGATTCGTCAGACGATCGTTTCAAGTGGTGGGAATGGTGTCGTACGCGTCGCTGATGTTGCGGAGGTCCTGCATGCCACCGTGCCGCAATGGATACGTGTCACTGCCGACGGTAAGGATGCAGTGTTATTGTCGGTGTATCAGCAACCCGGCAGCAATAGTGTACAAATAGCCACCGATATCAAGAGCAAATTAGCGCAATACAAATTGCCTGCGGGTGTCCACCTCGCCAACTGGTATGACCAAAGCGAGTTGGTCACTGCTTCCGCTACGAGCGTACGGGATGCGATCCTGATTGGTATCGCGCTGGCAGCACTGGTGCTGTTTATTTTTTTGCGTAACGTTAAGATTACGCTGATTGCCATCATAGTCGTACCGGCAGTATTAGCCACCACGGTGGTGTTGTTATGGTTGTTGGACATGAGCTTTAACATCATGACGTTGGGCGGTATGGCAGCGGCGGTTGGCCTGATCATCGATGACGCGATTGTCATGATCGAACACATTGTGCGTCGCCTGCAAGCCAAGGCCGCGCAAGCGCACAGCGTCGAAAAAACGGTGACGGATGCCGCGTTGGAATTTTTTCGGCCACTGTTGGGTTCCAGTGCATCAACGTTAGTCATTTTTATCCCACTGGCTTTTTTAAGCGGCGTTACAGGCGCTTTTTTTAAAGCGCTGTCAACGACGATGGCTGCCGGATTATTCATTTCGTTTCTCATTACCTGGCTGGCGGTACCGATATTAGCAGCACATTTTCTCACTGATAAAGATGTCAGTCAGGATCATGATGGTCGCCTTACTTTGTGGATGCATAAAAAATACGAACGCTTGATGATGCGGTTCCTCAATCGCCCAGCGTTGATCTTGCTTCTGCTATTGCCGTTGATCGGTATTGGTTATCTGGGCTACCAGCATGTGGGTTCGGGCTTTATGCCTGCCATGGATGAAGGCGGCTTTGTGCTGGATTATTACAGTGAGCCGGGTACCGCCGTGACGGAAACGGATCGACTGGTTCGCCAGGTCGAAACCATTATCCGGGCCAATCCTAATGTACTCACTTATTCGCGTCGCACAGGAACCGGGTTAGGTGGCGGCCTGGGCGAGCCGAATCATGGCGATTTTTTTGTAAAATTAAAAAGTGGTACGCGGCAGCCGGTCGATCTGGTGATGGATCAGGTGCGCAACCGCGTAGAGCATGAAGTACCAGGGCTGCGCGTGGAAATGGCGCAGTTGATGGAAGATCTGATCGGCGATTTAACCGCTGTACCGCAGCCGGTAGAAATAAAAATATTTTCTGCTGACCCAAAAAATTTAAGTGGCATTGCCCGCACAGTAGCTGCACGTATCAGTAAAATCAACGGTTTGGTGGATGTCAAGAATGGCATTAATCCGTCCGGCGATGCCTTACGTGTGCACGTGGATCCGGTAAAGGCGATGCAAGAAGGGCTTGATCCCGCAGCCGTGTCCAAAATGTTATCCGATAGCATCAACGGCAATGTCGCTACCCAGATGTTATCTGGCGTGAAGGCGGTGGGAGTGCGCGTCTGGTTACCGCAAAGTATGCGTAATAACGATAAGGATTTGGGCTTACTGACCGTGCGTTCTCCGGATGGTCATTTGGTTCCTCTGCAAAAAATTGCCACCATCACGTCCTTGACCGGGCAAGCTGAAATTAGCCGCGAAAACCTGAAGCCGATGATTGCCGTTACCGGACGCATTAGCGGGCGTGATCTTGGGTCGGTGATCGCCGATGTGAAGATTGCATTGGCAAAACCCGGCCTGTTTCCACCAGGTGCTTATTTTGAATTAGGTGGTCTATACGAACAACAGCGGATTGCATTTCAAGGGTTGATGACTGTGTTTGCTGCGGCATCAGTGCTAGTATTTTTGCTGCTACTTTTTATGTATGAAAGTTTCCGGCTTGCCGGGATCATTCTTTTTACGTCGCTGGCATCGGTTTCCGCCGTATTTGTTGGTCTGTCATTGACGGGGATTGATTTAAATATTTCCGCAATGATGGGAATGACGATGATTATCGGGATCGTGACGGAGGTGGCGATTTTCTATTTTTCCGAGCAACAGGAATTGATCAATGCGGATCCGCCATTGGAGTGGCGCAACGCATTGATTCAAGCGGGTAAAAATCGCATGCGCCCCATTGTGATGACCACCATCACCGCGATTCTGACATTATTACCGCTGGCGTTTGCATTAGGCAAAGGGTCCGAAATGCAACAACCATTAGCCATAGCGATCATTTCAGGATTGATCGTGCAATTACCTCTGGTGTTGTTGGTAATGCCCGTGTTGTATAGCGTCATTGGACGTAAATCATAGGGCTTACGCAAACCGTCTTGGCTGCGCTGCACCCACCTGGCGGTATTTCAGTACGGACTGCTCCCGCCTCTATCGATTGGTTTCCCAGGAGTTAGCATTGCCAATTGTAATCGGCGCTTTTTCGTAAAATGGAACGTAGTGCTCCAGGACATCTCGTATTTTTATTTCATAGGGAGAATTGGCGATAAGTTTCATGAAATCCGACAATACGATATTGTTATACACTTCATAATAATCTGGTCGCTCTGTTTTCAAAACCTCATTAAATACTTTAGGACCAGTACGTTCAAAAATCTGTTCAGCATATTTTAGGATTTCTGTTTCCGAGCCGGAAATAATATTACCTGCTTTATCTCTGCGTAAAATAGGCCGTTTTTTATCATAAAAAGATTTGTCAGCATTATAAGTGTCTGTTATTTTTTGCGATATTTTACGTAGCACCGGATTTTTTGCCAGACTGGCAAAAATGCTCGTAACGTAGCCCTCAAATTTAAGCTTGGAATTTACCAGATATACTAAAACGTGTTGAATTTCGGGCTGCCCCTGTTCGTGCGACGGACATCGCTGGTCCGGCACATAGCATCATTGCTACTAGCATGCCAGCTTTGAGAACACTGAACTGTGGCGCTGAGCTACGCCGATGCACGCCGCTTTCTGGGTGGAGCGAGCGGAATGAATGAAAGGCGTCGCTATTTTTTACTTTGCGTATTCTATTTATAAAGTTATTTTCTCTACGCGCTATAAATAATTCGCTGTGGGTTTTAAGTGCGTAGGCGTGATGTGATTTGTATGACGATGTACGAAATGGCATTTATTCGCTTAATTTTTTACGATATCTATCGGGAATAAAACTGTACCAGTATTAACGATTTTTTCTATCAAAAAAGCGCTATTTTCTCGCTGTCTCAGTGCGGCCATGTTCTGCTATTGCTATCAAAGGGAACATGCTCCAATTCATATCACGTTGCGCTTTTCAAATCGGGATTTATCCTGAGGTTGGTTCACCCGCACCTCAGCATTTGGCATAAGCAAACACTGGCGTTTTTTTGAAAAAATTCCAGAATGCTTTGCGTGATAAGTGCTGCCCTGATCATCCCCCTCCATTGCCAAGTATTTGACACGATGCGCGTTTTTTAAAAGCCAGCGAAGGATGCTCCGCATACACTATCTGCGAACCAAGATGAATATTTTCCCATACGGGTGACGCCCGCGGCGGCTGGATTAATTTGCCGTAGGTGGCTCTCTATCCTGGTCAACTCTGGCTAAACACTATGGAATTTCCACAGGTTAAGTCCATACTTTGTCGCCCCGCGAGTTCGCAGGACGCGACGTTAAACGGGGGGGGAAATCAAGACAGCATTGCTGGAAACCACCGGCCAAATAGCCTGGCTGCTCACGTCACCGTTGTTAGTCAGGTTGCGACCGGCACATTTTCTGCCAATTCTGTTGGCGATGAAAAGGAAGCGGGCGTACGACCTATGCCAGTGAAGCAGGTACAGAATCATTTTATGTGGGACCCAAGAGAGGTCCAGAAAATCATTGCCACTAAAAGAGGCACTGTCATGAGGTCGTTTGCCCGAACAGAAGCGCCAATCGGCAATGACGTACAACCCACGCTACACCAAGCAAAAGATGCGACAACGACGTGCATATACACAAAAATTGACGTCGACCGCACTGAGCAATACAGAAAACGGACAATACGAAAACAGGCTGTAGCAGCGCACGAGGAATACTATGCAAGAGATGACGCCACCAAAGGAACCTATTACCTGGACCTGAAATCGGCCGCAAGTTCCAATTATGTGGATTATGACAAGAGCGATGGAAAGGTCTACTCATCACGGGCGGGAGCACCTGACCGGCACACGGAAGTACGAGACTTTAGCAATCGCCGAGCGGCTTTAGCAAACAAGAGAGGCGACGTTTCCGTGCAAGCCGACGTGTCAAATCAAAAGGAGGACGTTACCCTAAAGCTAATGAATAAAACGTATTTTCATCAGGATTAATAAAATCTTTATCGGGAACCGATAGCAGGTTTACCGATGAATATTTACCTATTGAACCGCGCGATGCAATAGAGAAATAACCTCACGACCAGCGGTTGATAGCGCACGCTTCATATTTTATTGCTAGCCGCAAGACGTGATCGATTTAGCTCTTCCTGGCTATTTAGCCACCTCACACGCAGCCCGTAACGACTTTGCAAGTTATGTGCAAACCATGCGACGGCTGCAAAAATTAATCGAAGTTTTATGGAGAAATTCTATGGTGACCCCAGCGGCAAGTTCTAGTTCTGCTCCTATTTTAAATCGTATACAAGCTGGCACTCCTCTAAATAACAAGGTGCGTGCAGGATCAATAAACGTACTCGACTTATGCACATCATTCATCGGAGCAGGGCTATCGGTGTCGGAATTTTTCAAAAATAATAAAAATAACCACAACAATAATTCATTGATAATAGGCTCAAAAATTCGGAACGTGAAAGGATCAGGCGGGACCAATCCAGTGGATAAAAATAGCGCATTGAATAACGAAAATAGTAGAGAAAACGTTAATGGCGTGGAGCTTGTTCTAAAGAAAACATTTCGCAATGAGGGATATCTGGCTAGTATCAGGTTAACAAAAACAGAAGATTCCCGTAGCCTGTTAGCAGACGAAAAATCTGAAAACACTATCAGGTCGCTTGCTATATTTAGCAATGCGATGCTAACTAAAAGCGTGCCACTTAACGCCCTACAGCTTCAAACTTACCCTTTGCCGCCTACACCGATGGTACAAGAAAACTGTAATGTAAGGTTAGCAAAGCATGTCTCTTTAATCAATCAATTAGCGCTGAAAGATGACACACCCGTATTGTCGCCACCTACAAGTAGCGTATCAGCCAAAGTCAACGCGTCAGTATCAAATGGAGGCCAACCGGCAAATGCGGCGGCAACGGTGGAATCTCCAAATCCAATGCAGCGGTTTGAGGGTTATTCGTTCCCTTATCAAGATCCACTTTTTCACACCGTTGGTCTGCGCGGCAATGACACGCCTGTCCATCTCCGTGTGCGCCATTCGCCCGAAGCCGACGGATCAGGGCCGGTCGCGGCGGATAGTAATAACAGAAAAGTGCATATCTATGCGCCGGACAATTCATCCAAACCTGAGGTTTTCAGCGATAAAAATGCTCTACGCGAACGAGTCGTGCAATCAAACCATGCTGATGACTTAAAAAGCTCTCCCGGCCCACTCTTTAACAGTGACGGTACCGCTGGTACTTCCAAATTGACAACTTGGTACTATACCTACGACGAGCAAAACCAGCTGACGCCAACCGATCTTGCACACAGTCCCCATAAAGAAGAAATACCTTCGAAGGTCGGCGATGGATCAAGCTGGGGCAGAGGAGCCGCCACGGCAGTCCGGAAATTTATTTCTGTTCCACTACAGGCTATTTTCGAGGGAATAAAATCGTTTTTTCGATCATAACTGGTTTGGAAAAATTCCATAACCATCTTCATACCGCAACATTATTATCATAATGGTGCGGCGCAAATCAGGGCGAACACGCTGGAAAATTAAAACCAGAATGGTGAGCTAAAACAGTCCAGGATAGAAATGGCGTTCACCTTGCGCACCAAGATCATCAGGGCGTGAGGCCGGAAATTTGTGACACGCTAACTGTCTGCAATTGATGCGTCTCGAAATCGCAAGCTTAGTCGGCGTGTAACGCTCCCTTGGGCATCAGCTTCCTGCGCGCTTCAGTGCCAATCAATATGCATTGCACTGGGCAGCCTTACTCCGATCTCTTGGAACTTACCAGATTTACTTAGACTTCTGCGCCAACGTCTGTTAGCACTCCCAAGCGCAAATTGACTTGAGTAAAAATGGGATAGGGTCGTAAATTCCAGGCCAGCCCTGTGTGCCGTCACAACTTTGCAATCTACGTGCAATCGAAGTGAAGATTAAGCAACATAATCGAAATTTTAAAGAAAATTCTATGCCTAGCCCATTAATGATTTTTAGAACTACAATTCCTCAAGCATTTAGCCGTGCACGCGTTGTCACGCGTCAAAATAATGAGACGCGGGTAATACCAAAAAGCATACTCGCATTAAAAATGGCGCTTACCAGAAATGGGGGCGGAATGATGGTGCCGGAACAGCTACAAAATAGCGTGTATGGAAGAAGGAATAGTGCATCGACGTTAAGTAAAAATATTCAGAGTGTGACGGGATTTAGCAAAGAAGTAACAGAACAGTTCTCTCGGATGATGAACGAAAAAAAACCTACGCCATCTCCAGCGGTACTAACCAATCCCCTGATAAAAGCAAACGGGGGAAGTGCACTCTACACACCTTGCCCGATACCGAAGCCAATAAATATTGCGGGGAAATTACCAGGCTTAACTATTATCAAAGGTCCACCACCAACTGTGCCGCCGAAGCCTGACCTAAAAAAGCTAGCCCTGGCTGGTAGGCTGTGGTCATCAGCACCTGCTGCGTCTGATACGCTTGCAGCCCTTAATATTCGAGGGGTGAAAAAAAGTGTTCCCTTGAAGCCCTTAAAGTTTGACGCCAATCATTCTCAATTAAAAAAAGAGCTTATTGAAACCTTTACGAAGATGAAATCTGAAAGTAAAAAAAATGGGCAGGAATATAATAAAATATTTGGATTTTCAGATACATCTAACTGGGTAGTGTCGTCGTCCCCATTCAAACCTGTGGGACCATACCGTACCATTCGTAAATGTTATCCCTCAGACTCGACGTCCATAGTTTATTCCACTGCAACGACGCGTCCTCAGCACCCGGAAAACCCCTTGCTTCTGTCCCCTTTGCCTACAAGCGACAAATCGCGTCCGAATCTCCCGAAGTGTGATGGGAATGTCACGATTGATGCCGATCAGAGCGACAATTTTTTTCCTGTAAATAATCGTCAACAATCAAAAAGTACAGCTACTACGCATGAGGAGAAAGAGTATTGGGATAAATTAATTGACTGTATCAAAAAATCTACACCAGGTTCAACGGATAAATTTCCCTACGCATATGTGATTGTTAAAGATGAGGGCAATGATCGCAAAACTAATATTTTTGGCAAAGATGACGTTTTGCATTATCGTGTTCCCCCTGAACTCAGGCCGGGTGTAACGGCGAGTAAAGCCTCTTTCAATCATGATGCACGCCCAACACCTGCTGATCGTCCTCACAGCAATATCACTTCACGTGCTGCCGATAGCCGCGGTAGTGTTTCTATTGCTTTCGATAGCAGTGAATATTCGCTTCCAGAAATATCTCCAGAGCAAGGTGTTTTAAACAAACTGGATGCGATGTTGCGTGAGGCAAGTCGAACAACTGGAAGGTCGGATTCAGGCAGCACCTTCACAAGCTTAACAAGTGAAGGATCGGACTCATACACTTCCAGTAATAGCGACCCTGCATCCACTGGCTCCTTAAGCGGTACATTGGGCCGTTTTTCAAAGAAAGTGCGTGGAATTTTGCACGGAACAACATCGGGTTTTCGCTGAAAATATTTTTAAATAAGTCTAGAACTTACACTCGAAGTCGCTCGCGCGTTTAAGTTATTGGGATTGTAAAGGCAGCGCAGCGGTAACCGTCTCAAGCCACCTGTCGCGTCATTTCAAGTAGCAATCTTTACTAGGTCTGGCTGCTATCGTTCGGGACTGCGCCGCATCATTCGTCCTGCACCACCCAGTTTCTGGTGGTGCGTGACGAACGTTGCAGCGACTGTTTTCTCGCGGCTTCACAGACTTTTCACGTTGCTTCAATAGCGTTTGTGCTTTCCCATCATGTCATTGCGCTGGCGTGGCGAGTTTCAGTTCACTGTCCTTTTGCTGACGCTTGCCCGAACGGTCTACCAATTCTGAATATTAAATTTCCAGATTATCGATCAGCCGCGTTATTCCGATTTTGGCAGCCGCCAGTACGACCAGCGGCTCGCCTTCTGCGACTTCATGGGCGGATGCAGGCTGCAGATTATGACGTTTGCGTACAGAAATATAATCGGGTTGCCAGCCGCCTTGACGCAACTGCGCCATCGCTTCTTGTTCGAGTGCATCGATATTGCGCTGGCCATTGCGGACCCCTTCGGCCACCGCTGTCAGCGCCTTGTACAGGTTTGGGGCTTCAGCCCGATCTTCCACCGATAGATACATATTGCGTGAAGAGAGCGCCAGACCATCGTCAGCCCGAAACGTTTCGGCGGCGATAATATCGGTAGGCAGCGCGAACTGTTTTGCCATGTTGCGGATGATCATCAGCTGTTGATAGTCTTTTTTGCCGAACACCGCTACACGCGGCTGCACGCAAGAAAAAAGCTTCATCACAACGGTGGTGACGCCAGCAAAAAATCCCGGACGAAATTCACCTTCCAGCGTGTTGCCAAGGTCGTCTGGCGGGCTGATACGGAATTCTTGCGGCTCTGGATAGAGGTCTTTTTCGGTTGGGGCGAAGAGTACGTACACACCTTCTTTCTCCAGCTTTTCCACATCGGCGGCAAAGGTCCGCGGATATTTGTCGAAATCTTCGTTAGGTCCAAATTGCAGGCGATTGACAAAAATCGATGCCACGATAGGGTCACCATGGCGTTTTGCCAGACGCATCAATGACAAATGCCCGTCATGCAAATTGCCCATAGTCGGTACAAAAGCCGTACGCAGTTGACCGCGCAGGTGATCGCGTAATTCTTCGATGGAGGAAATAATTTTCATGGAGGAGCTGAAAGTAAGTTGTCGATTGCAAAGATTGGTGGTGGCGCGAAGGTAGTGCAAAATCGCAAGGCAAGAGCGCTAACATCTTGGTGTCGCTTAACGCTTCAATGTTTAGTCGCTAATTAGTCGTTATTGACGGGTATTGTCGCAAATGGTCGCCATTAAATTATGTTTTAAGAGGGCGAGTAAGCCAGGCGCACGTAAATAGGGGCAAACGGTTCAGCTTGCGTGATTTCGATCAACGTCTCTTTGGCTAATTCTAATAGCGCGATAAAGTTAACCACCAATACTGGTACGCCGCGCGCAGGATCGAACAGTTCTGCAAACTCGACAAATCTGGCCGATTGCAAACGCCTCAAAATGCCGGTCATGTGCTCTCGCACAGATAATTCTTCGCGGCTGATGATGTGATGTTGCGTCAGTTTGGCCCGTTTGATGACATCGGCCCAGGCCGACTGTAGATCAACGACGTCTACTTCCGGCCATCGTGTAACGATGCTTTGTTCTATATAAATTTGGGTGCGGACAAAATCACGGCCCAATTGCGGCAGCTCGTTGATTTCGCGCGAGGCCAGCTTCATTTGCTCGTATTCCAGCAAACGCCGCACCAATTCTGCGCGTGGATCTTCGGCTTCGTCACTGTCAGTTTTTCTGGATGGCAACAGCATGCGCGACTTGATTTCAATCAGCATTGCCGCCATTAGCAGGTATTCGGCCGCCAACTCTAGATTGGTAATGCGAATCTGATCGACGTATTCGAGATACTGCAAGGTGACCTGCGCCATCGGAATATCAAGAATATTGAAGTTTTGTTTGCGGATCAAATATAGCAGCAGATCAAGCGGCCCCTCGAATGCCTCAAGAAATACCTCCAGCGCATCCGGTGGAATATATAAATCGGAGGGCATGCGGAACAACGGCTCGCCATACAGGCGCGCGAACGCGACCCCGTCTACGACATTCGGTGTGGAGTCCGGCTGTCCCTCAACGGTGATCTGGCTGGCGTCTGACAAATTCTGCGTCATATTCTAGCTCACCAGACGTCAAGAATTGAAGATGTGAACAAGCACACCGGAGGGATGTGTAATGCAAAATCCATTGAAGCGCTATTAGTGCTCGTTTTGATAAACGTATGGCTGTTGCGCTACGCGTGAGTTATCCGTGCGTAGTTGGCTGTCCAGATCAATGGGTGTTTTGTCCCATAGCAGTGCACGTCCGGCCAATTGTTCTTGTTCCAAAGCGGGATTTTTTACCTTCAGTTCGTTGATAAACTGCGTGATCTCGGATTGGTAGCCGTTAAACTGCTTGGAAAATTTCATTATATTTACCTATTTGACAACGCTGTAAAGTTAAGCACTATTTTATGTCATTTCTATTGGTGGCGAGTCGTTTGTTGATTAACCGGTGTTAGCCGGGTAATTATTGACTCGCGACGCATGGCTAAGCTCTGCGTATGTCCGGATTAACGAATCCGCATTCCCGGCTCCGCACCGGGCCATGGATTGAGAATGTAAATACCGGGATTTGCTTTCTCATCGGCAGCCGATGCGGCTAACACCATCCCTTCCGAGATGCCGAACTTCATTTTGCGTGGTGCCAGATTAGCCACCATCACCGTCAATTTTCCCACTAGTTCTTCTGGTTGATAGGCCGCTTTAATGCCCGAGAAAACATTGCGCAAGCGACCTTCGCCGACGTCTAATGTCAGACGCAGAAGTTTGTCTGATCCTTCGACGTGCTCGCAATTGACGATTTTTGCGATCCGCAAATCGATTTTGGTGAAATCGTCGATGTTGATCTCTGGCGCTAGTGCTTCGATGGCGGCGCTGTCGACAGCGGCAACGCTCGTTGCGGCGACATCCGCTTTTACTTCGGGCGCGTCGAACAAAGCCTCAAGCATTTTAGGCTCTACGCGTGTCATCAGATGCGTATACGCATTGATGACGTGACCATCACCCAGTGGCTTATTGATATCGCTCCACTGCAAGGGGGCAATATTCAGGAACGCTTCAACTTGCTGTGCAAGTATCGGCAGAACCGGTTTTAAATAAATAGTCAGAATGCGGAACGCTTCCAGAAGGCGACTGCACACCTCTTGTAACGCTGCTGATTTGGCGGGGTCTTTGGCTAATTCCCATGGTTTGTTGGCATCAACGTAGGCATTGACCACATCGGCCTGATCCATGATGGCGCGCAGGGCTTTGCCATATTCACGACCTTCATACAGATGGTTGATATCGCTGGAAACAGCGCGCAAGCTGGCCAAAAACGGATCGGTATCAGTGGCCCAGAGCGTGCTCACTTTGCCATCGAACTTCTTGGCAATAAATCCGGCGGCACGGCTGGCGATGTTGATGTATTTGCCGATCAGATCGGAATTCACTCTGGCGACAAAGTCATCGGGATTGAAGTCGACGTCTTCTACTTTGGCGCTCAATTTAGCGGCGATGTAATAACGCAGCCATTCTGGATTCATGCCGATGTCAAGATAGCGCAATGGGGAAATACCGGTGCCGCGCGATTTGGACATTTTTTCGCCACTGACGGTGATAAAACCGTGGACGAAGATATTATTAGGTACTTTGCGTCCGGCGAACTTCAGCATCGCAGGCCAGAACAATGTATGGAAATACGTGATGTCTTTGCCAATAAAATGGTATTGCTCGGTACTAGGATCGGCCATGAAGGCGTCAAAATCACGACCGGTTTTGTCGAAATAATTTTTTAGCGATGCCAGATAACCGATAGGCGCGTCTAGCCAGACATAGAAGTACTTGCCCGGGGCGTCCGGTATTTCAATGCCGAAATAAGGCGCATCCCGGCTGATATCCCAGTCACCCAGACCGCCGTCGCCTTCGAGCCATTCTTTGGCTTTATTGGCAACTTCTGGTTGCAAGCGATTGTCTTCTAACGCCCATTGACGCAGAAAATCGACGCAGCGCGGATCGGACAACTTAAAGAAGAAATGTTCCGATGATTTCATGATCGGCGTCGCGCCCGATAATGTCGAATACGGATTCTTCAGATCGGTGGGGGCATAGACGGCGCTACAGTGCTCGCAAGAATCGCCATACTGGTCCTTGGTGCCGCATTTTGGGCACTCGCCTTTGATATAGCGATCCGGCAAGAACATGTTTTTGACCGGATCGAAAAACTGTTCGATCGTCTTGGTCGTGATCAATTCTGCGTTATCGCGCAAGCTGCGATAGATTTCTTGCGATAACACGTGATTTTCCGGACCATCGGTGGAGTGCCAGTTATCAAACGCGATATGAAAGCCGTCCAGGTATTCTTTGCGTCCCGCTGCAATATTGGCAACAAATTGCTGGGGCGTGATACCAGCTTTCTCGGCCGCGATCATGATCGGCGCGCCATGCGCGTCATCGGCACCCACAAAATGGACCTCGTTGCCCAGCATTCGTTGATACCTTACCCAGATATCGGCCTGGATGTATTCCATGATGTGACCGATGTGAAACGCGCCATTGGCGTAGGGCAGAGCAGTGGTAACGAATAGCTTGCGCGGTGTGTGCAGAGGTGAGTTGCTCAAATTGGTGCTCATTTAGCGGTGCTGGTTAGAGTAAAACAGTGATTTTAGCAGTGACAGCACCGATCACGTGCAAAGTAGGTAGCACTGATTACTTTGATTGCTTTCTTGTTGTCATTTGACAAACGCGTCTTTAACGGGTATCCAGCGAACATTCAGCTATTTTGTGTATCAAATCGGAAGACGATTTTGGTTCTCGCCGGTGCCGATGACCCAATTTAGTTTAGACTTGGCACTATCATATAGAGGAGAAGTAATGAGCGTCACGATTGAAGCGGTCAAGGCCGCATTATCCAGTGTTATAGACCCTAATACCGGGAAAGATTTGGTTTCAAGCAAATGCGTAAAAAATATTCAGCTCGATGGCGCCAATGTCTCGTTTGACATTGAATTGGGCTATCCGGCTAAAAGTCAGTTTGGCTTGATCCGGGCTGCCGCGATTAGTGCGCTGAATGGCATCGCCGGCAATGTCAGTGCCAACGTGTATTCCAAAATTCAGACGCATGCAGTACAACGCGGCATTAAATTAATGTCGAATGTAAAGAACATCATTGCTGTCGCGTCCGGTAAAGGCGGCGTCGGCAAATCAACTACGGCGGTCAATCTGGCTTTGGCATTGGCAGCAGAAGGCGCACAAGTCGGTATTCTGGATGCAGATATATATGGTCCGTCGCTGCCGCTGATGATGGGTATCAGCGGTCGTCCTGAAACCAAGGATGGCAAGACCATGGAGCCAATGGAAAACCACGGGCTGCAAGTCTCCAGCATCGGCTTTATGGTAGATCCCGATGAGCCGATGGTCTGGCGCGGCCCAATTGTGACGCAGGCGCTGCAACAACTGCTGGATCAGACCAATTGGCGCGATCTTGATTATCTGATTGTGGATATGCCGCCGGGTACGGGTGATATTCAGTTAACGCTGTCTCAAAAAGTACCGGTCACCGGCGCGATTATCGTCACGACTCCGCAAGACATCGCGTTGCTTGATGCGCGCAAGGGTCTGAAAATGTTTGAAAAAGTCGGTATTCCTATTCTCGGTATTGTCGAGAATATGAGTACGCATATTTGCACCAATTGCGGTCATGCAGAAGCCATTTTTGGTTTCGGTGGCGGTGAAAAGATGTGCGGCGAATACGGCGTGGAATTTCTTGGCGCGTTACCGCTGACGATGTCAATACGCGCCCAGACTGATTCTGGCAAGCCGACCGTTATCGCTGAGCCGGACGGACCAATTGCGCATATTTATAAAGAAATTGCGCGTAAGGTCGCCATCAAGGTGGCAGAGAAGGCTAAAGATATGTCGAGTAAATTCCCGACGATTGTGATCAAGAACGACTAAAGCAGGTCATCATCTCAGTCTGTGCTGGGGCGCTCAGGGCGCCTCAGCACGCGCGGATGCTATGATTAGAAGGCAGGCCCGGTTATCGAGCATTTTTACTCTAATCAAAAAGGTTTATAAGATGAGATCACGATTGTTTGCCGTACTTTTTAGCGCATCAATGTTAGTCGCTGGTTTTGCGCCACAGTTAGCCCATGCTGCCTCGGTTAATTTTGCTGCGCCTGTGGACGGCGCTGTGGTGTCCAGCCCATTTACAGTCAAGTTTGACGTGAGCGGGATGGAGGTCAAACCAGCCGGTGATATGTCGCCCAATACCGGTCACCATCATCTGTTAATCAATACAGGCCCAACTAAAGCAGGTGAAGTCATTCCAGTCGATGCGGAACATCTGCATTTTGGTAAAGGGCAGCTTGAGACCCAAGTCACTCTGCCGCCGGGCAAATACAGTTTAACAATGCAATTCGCCAATGGCGCGCATCAATCCTATGGACCGGAAATGAGCAAGACAATTAACGTAACTGTTAAATAAGCAAATAAGTAAGCAAACTAAGGCGTTGACAGGGTCGTTTCGAAATCCTTATAAAAATGGCATCCGGGGACGAATCGGCGTGGCAGTTCCCTCTGTCCGGGCAACGCGGTAAAATACGGTTTTCATTGATAGCGGCTTTGGCAATCCAAGGCCGTTTTTATTTATCATGACCGCATCTATTTCAGCAGTGACTTCACCTTCATCCCCCGTTCGTACCCGTTTTGCACCAAGCCCTACTGGCTATCTGCACTTGGGCGGTGCCCGCACCGCATTGTTCTCGTGGGCCTATGCGCGTCACTTTGGCGGCACTTTTGTGCTGCGTGTGGAAGATACCGATCTGGAGCGTTCGACGCCCGAAGCGGTAGAAGCTATTATCGAAGGGATGCAGTGGCTTGGTTTGGCGCACGACGAAGGTCCATTTTTCCAGATGCAGCGGATGGACCGATACCGTGAAGTGATTGCACAGATGCTTGCGGACGGTACTGTTTATTATTGTTACTCATCGCCTGAAGAAGTTGAAGCGATGCGTGAAAAAATGCGTGCAGCGGGTGAAAAGCCCCGTTACGACGGCACCTGGCGCCCGGAGTCAGGCAAGGTTTTGCCACCGATTCCTGCGGGTCGTACGCCGGTGGTCCGATTTAAAAATCCGCTGGATGGCGAAGTCAGCTGGGATGATGTGGTTAAAGGCACCATCACCATTGCCAATCGTGAAATGGATGATTTGGTCATTGCCCGTCCTGACGGTACGCCAACCTACAATTTTTGTGTGGTGGTCGATGATTGGGATATGCAGATTACACACGTGATTCGTGGTGACGATCATGTCAATAACACGCCGCGTCAGATCAATATTTTGAAAGCACTCGGCGCGACCTTACCGTTATACGGTCACGTGCCGATGATTCTTGGCGCAGATGGCGAGAAGCTATCTAAACGTCATGGCGCGGTCAGTGTGATGGATTATCCGGCGCAAGGTTTTTTGCCGGAAGCGATGCTGAACTATCTGGCGCGCCTTGGATGGAGCCACGGTAACGAAGAACTATTTTCGATTGAACAGTTCTGCGAGTGGTTTGATCTGGATCATTTGTCGAAGTCGCCCGCACAGTTTAATCCTGAAAAACTGGCCTCGGTTAATAACCATTACATCAAGCTGGCCGACAACGAACGTCTGGCGGGACTGGTGCGGCCATTGATGGAAAAAGACGGTGTCGATTTCGCTGAGGTAACCGAGGGATCGACACCATTGCCTGATCTGGCAAAAGTAATCGGTTTGCTAAAAGAGCGTGCCCATACCACGCATGAGATTGCGACCGCTGCGATGCTGTTTTATCGTTCACCTTCACCGGATGCCGCATTACTTGATCAGCATTTCACCGCGGTTGCCGCCACTATCAAGCCAGCGCTGATCGATTTCGCTGAGCGCTGCAAGACGGTGGAGTGGACCAAGGCCGCGTTAGCACCGATGATCAAGGAAGTGTTGGTCGCGCATACCTTGAAGATGCCGCACATTGCGATGCCCTTGCGTTTGATGTTGACCGGTCAATTACAGACCCCCGCGATTGATTTGGTGCTGGAATTATTCGGTCGCGAAGTCGTGTTAGAGCGCTTACAGAAATATCTTTAATAAATTTTCAAAACAGCATTGTCATTGGTAGCATTACTTTGCTATAATTTCGCTTCTTCGCAAGGGGGTATAGCTCAGCTGGGAGAGCGCTTGCATGGCATGCAAGAGGTCAGCGGTTCGATCCCGCTTACCTCCACCAGCGTAAAAGCCGGTGGACTAGCGAAGAGTAAAGTCGTTAATGCAGGTGTGCAGCTGTAAAGTTTTACCACTAGCAGTACGGACAAGATCATTGTCCCCATCGTCTAGAGGCCTAGGACATCACCCTTTCACGGTGAGTACAGGGGTTCGAATCCCCTTGGGGACGCCAGATAAAAGTCGCATCTGCGTGATGCGACTTTTTTAATGCGACTTTTTTATCCAGGCCAAAGCGGTCTGGCGTTGCAAAAAATGTTTCAAATTGCTAGCGAGCAAGGCCACGCAAGCAGTGTAATATAGCAGCACTACGGACAGATCATTGTCCCCATCGTCTAGAGGCCTAGGACATCACCCTTTCACGGTGAGTACAGGGGTTCGAATCCCCTTGGGGACGCCATATAAAAAGCCCGCATCGGTTGATGCGGGCTTTTTTGCGTTTTATCTGGTATTTATAAACGCATTAATAAAGAATATTGATAAGCGGTATTAACAGACGAAATTAATAAGACGGTATAAATCAGGGCTTGCTAAAACATATTGATTGAAGCATTTCAGTGTAAGGGCTCAATAAAGCGTCTGTGTCTCCGCTTCAGCGGCCAACAAACGGAACGCTCAAATACGCTATTGGAATAATTCTAATTGGAGCGTAACCGCATGTGCCGACTTTAAAATTCGAGGGATTCCCGTTGTTTGTTGTATAAACGCGACAGACCGAGCAGTAACACTGGCGTACATTTCTTGCATAAGATTAATATTTTACAGGTCAGCATTGCAACCGGAAAGTTGGATTTTTCAAAGTTGCATTTTTTAAAGTTGCATTTCTAAAAGCCGCATCTCTTTCCCTATGAAAGCCTTATTGCGCGCAAACTGACTAAACCAGCGTTGTGAAGGCAAATTCGACCTTGATGCGTTAACTACATATTGTCGTCACCACCGCGGCGCTCAAGCATACGATGTGCACGCCGCATATCCTTATTGAAATTATCCTTAGCCTCTCGGCGACATTCCATCAACTCTCTGTTGCGCAAGCTTCGGCAGTCATTCAGCGATTGCTGATATGCCGCGTTCGCTTCCTGAGCCATATTGTTGTAGCGTGCCCTTGGGCCGATATCCTCACGGTACCAACGTTGCGGGTCTCTCATTTGTACGTTTTCTTCAGCCGCGCTGGCAAGCATCCCGTAACTGCTGGCAGCGACCACAACATAGACCATTGCCCTTTTGATTTTTGTGTACATGTTTGCTCCTTCCGGAATGGTTGATAGTCGGCATTCCGGTGGCACCTGGACCCAAGTGCCGACAGCCGTTGCAACGCACTTCTACGTCGCGGTTTATATTCAAACGTCGGTTAATACGGCATATAGCCGTAGTTAGAGGCGCCCGGTAAGTAGCAGAATTATCAGCACAATGATGATCACCCCTGCAATACCACTTGGGCCGTAACCCCAGCTTCGGCTATGTGGCCATGCGGGTAGGGCGCCAACCAGTAACACGATCAAAATAATTAAAAGAATCGTTCCCATGCTTACTCCTCGATGGTTAGTTGCCGAGACGGGTTGACACCAGCATTTGTGGTTACTTCTGTTCGTCACATTTTAAGCAGTTCATTTGTGCTAAGCGCAGACGAGGTCCAACTCGAACGTGGAACTAATTATTGGGAGGGTCCTAATTAATGCGTGATATTTGGCCGTTATCGATTCTCACCCGATCACCAACCCTTAAATCTCCGGGATTGCTAAGGTTAATAGTCTGGTAACCGTTATCATTCATGCGAATACGTACATCGTATGTCGCTCCGCCCTGGCTATTTCGCTGTTCTACCTGATTACCAACTACCGCACCGCCAACAGCACCGCCAACGGTCGCGGCAGTATTGCCACTTCCATGCCCAATTTGATGGCCGAGGATGCCACCTAATACGCCACCGACGAGCGCACCCGCGATACCGCGACTTTTATTCTCTCCCTGGATCACGTCAATTGCCTCAATTACACCGCGACCATTATAAGATTGGCGATCAGAAGGCGCATATTGGGGCGATTGGTTGTACTGTCCCGCTTGACTATATTGATTGTATTGCGGAGCCGATTGGTACGATTGATTTGATGGGTAACGATTTGGTTGAGCATCATAAGGACTGACACACCCGGCAACAAGAAGAGACCCACTCACCACGGCTACGATTCCTGTGCGAGCTAGCGCGTATCCCATCTTATGTCCAAGCTTATGGGCAAACTTATGGGCAAACTTATCTGCAAATTTATATTTAATTTTCATGACAGCTCCTCAATTGTGACGGTCGGTCTTTCCCGTTAAATCAATCTTTTTTCAGTACATGAAAAATAAAATATTAAACAATACTGGAGATGCCAAGCAGTCTCGCCAGAATGTATATGCCCCTCCCGCTTTCGCTCGCATCGGTTGTAGGCCGCGGGGTAAAGCGGAAGATCACACCATATCGCCTAACGTCTAAGTTGCAATTAAGTGTAGATAGATTGTCATCGGCGTTCTATCGGACATCGGCTATTCGTGCTGTAGGAATACAGGAGAAAAAGCTGGTCTGATTGGGCATCGTCGGCGTGTTCAACAAATTTGCTACCCCGTCAAATCGATGCTAGTCATCCTGCGTCCAGTAACCCGGTTGTGCAAAAGTTTCCTTAAGACGATCGATAAAAAATCGGGTCTTGGCGGGCAAATGACGTTGTTGCGGATATACCGCCATGATGTCGTAGTGCGGCAATGCAAACGCATCGAGGACCGTGAGCAGTTCGCCGGAGGCCAGTTGCGACTGTATTTCCCACGTGGAGCGCCAGGCCAGCCCCAGACCTTCGCTAACCCATCGGTGCAGTAGTTCGCCATCATTACAATCCAGACTTCCCTCCGCTTTGATGACAACCGGTTTGCCATTTTGCTGAAAGTACCAACCGCGTTGCTGACCGCCCTGTAAATTAAACGACAGACAGTTGTGATGCGCGATATCGTCCAGTGTGTGCGGCGTGCCATTACGGCGGAGATAGGCGGGCGTTGCACATACAACGCGACGATTACCGGCCAGTTTGACCGCAACGAAATTGGGATCGATGCTGCCACCGATGCGGATACTGATGTCATAACCTTCGCGCACTAAATCGACTACGCGATCGGTCAGATTAAAAGAAATTTTTACCTCGGGATTAGATGCAATGAAATGTGGTGCATGCGGTGCCACGTGCTTGCGTCCAAACGCGGCTGGTGCCGATACCACCAGATGGCCGGTCGCTTTGTGACGACCTTCCGAAATAATCGTTTCAGCAAAATCCAGATCGGTTAGCAACTTACGGCAGTGATCGAGAAACACCGCGCCTTGTTCCGTCAGCGTCAAATGACGGGTGGTGCGATGCATGAGCTTGGTTCCCAACCGCTTTTCCAGCGCGTCGATGCGTCGTCCAAGCATCACCGGCGTGATATTTTGCTCTAGCGCTGCACCTGTCAGGCTTCCTTTTTCCACCACGCTGACGAACGCCTCAATTTGTTTCAGCTTGTCCATGATTTCCTCCTTATCGCTACTTTACGCCGATTACATACAAAAAGTATGGAATAACCTGACGCTTTGTCTTCTTATCAAACTTAAAGTTTGCTTATACGATGGTCTTCATCGATTCCCTATTCAAAAAACGCACTCATCATCGCCATAGCGCCGCACAACGATGATTGATGCATCTAAACAAGTAATCCGGAGGCAATATGGCAAAGATGAGAGCAATTGACGCAGCAGTGTATGTATTAGAAAAAGAAGGTTGCGTGCAAGCATTCGGCGTACCCGGTGCGGCGATAAACCCACTCTACTCAGCAATGAAAAAGCATGGCGGTATCCAGCATGTACTGGCGCGCCACGTCGAAGGCGCATCACATATGGCCGAAGGCTACACGCGCGCTGCGGCGGGCAATATTGGCGTCTGTATCGGCACGTCCGGTCCTGCGGGCACCGATATGATTACCGGTTTATATTCGGCGCAGGCTGATTCGATTCCGATCCTCTGCATTACCGGTCAGGCACCGCGTTCACGTCTGTATAAAGAAGATTTTCAAGCGGTCGATATCGAGTCGATCGCCAAGCCGGTAACAAAATGGGCCGTCACGGTGCGCGAGCCAGCATTAGTGCCGCGCGTATTTCAGCAAGCTTTCCATTTGATGCGTTCAGGCCGTCCCGGTCCGGTATTAATCGATTTGCCATTCGATGTTCAGGTCGCCGAAATTGAATTTGATCCAGATACTTATGAGTCATTGTCGGTCTATAAGCCTAAAGCATCTCGTGCCCAGATCGAAAAAGCCTTAACTATGTTAGGTGAATCCGAGCGTCCATTGCTGACAATCGGTGGCGGTGTCATTAATGCCGATGCCGCAGACCTTGCGGTCGAGTTTGCTGAATTGACCGGCGTGCCAGTGATCCCGACATTGATGGCATGGGGCGCGATCCCCGATGACCATCCGCAAATGGCTGGTATGGTCGGCCTGCAAACGAGCCACCGTTACGGCAATGCCACGATGCTCGCCTCCGACTTTGTGCTTGGGATCGGCAATCGTTGGGCCAATCGTCACACCGGCTCGGTTGAAGTATTTACCAAGGGCCGGAAGTTCGTGCACGTCGATATTGAGCCGACGCAGATTGGACGCGTCTTCGGTCCAGACTACGGGATCGTATCTGACGCTAAAGCCGCGTTAATCTTATTTATCGAAGTCGCAAAAGAATTGAAAGCGGCAGGTAAATTACCGGATCGTTCAGCCTGGTTAAGCGCGTGTCAGGAGCGCAAGCGCACGATGCATCGTCGTACCCATTTTGATAACGTTCCGGTTAAACCGCAGCGCGTGTACGAAGAAATGAACCGTGCGTTTGGCCGTGATACCTGTTACATCAGCACCATTGGTTTGTCGCAAATTGCAGCTGCCCAATTCCTGCATGTATACCACGCACGGCATTGGATTAACTGCGGTCAGGCTGGTCCGCTGGGCTGGACTATTTCCGCGGCGCTTGGGGTGTGTGTTGCCGATCCAAAACGTGAAGTCGTCGCGATTTCAGGCGATTATGACTTCCAGTTCATGATTGAAGAACTGGCTGTCGGTGCGCAGTTTAATTTGCCCTACATCCACGTCGTGGTCAACAACTCTTACCTCGGTTTGATTCGTCAGGCGCAGCGCGGTTTTGAGATGGATTTCTGCGTACAGCTTGCTTTTGAGAACATCAACGCACCCGAACTAAACGGCTATGGCGTCGATCACGTGGCGGTGGCTGAAGGCCTTGGTTGCAAAGCGATCCGGGTGACAGATCCAAATGCGTTACAGGATGCTTTTGCGCAAGCAAAGCGCTGGATGAAAGAGTTCCGCGTGCCGGTAGTGGTTGAAATTATTCTGGAACGCGTCACCAACATCGCCATGGGTACGGAGATTGACAATATTAACGAATTCGAGGATTTGGCGACATGCCGCAGTGACGCGCCTACAGCGATTGGTTTGCTGGACTAAATTCTTACTATTTGATGGATCTTTTTGCTGGATTCATCTTCTCAATCATTGAATTAGACGAGGAGTTTACATGACCAAACTGGCCGCTAACCTGACGATGCTGTTCACGGAACTGCCATTTTTAGATCGCTTTGGCGCTGCCGCCAAAGCGGGATTCAAAGGTGTCGAATTTTTGTTCCCGTACGGATTTCGCCCGGAAGAAATCAACGATAAATTACAGACTAATAATTTGGAACTAGTCCTACACAATCTGCCAGCAGGCAATTGGGAGGGCGGCGAGCGAGGAATCGCCTGCCATCCGAACAGAGTCAGCGAGTTTAACGAAGGCGTAGAGGAAGCATTGCGCTACGCCAAGGTATTCGGTCTTAAACAGGTGAACTGTCTGGTCGGTATTGCCCCAGCCGGTGTGAGCGCAGAAGAGTTGAAATCGACGGTCGTCAGTAATCTTAAATTCGCCGCCGACAGGTTGCAGACAGCGGGCATTCGCTTATTAATCGAGCCGATCAATACGTTTGACATTCCCGGTTTCTATCTAAACGGCACACACCAGGCGCTTGACCTGATTAAAGCGACTGGTTCAAACAATATTTTTATTCAATACGACATCTATCACATGCAGCGCATGGAAGGTGAATTAGCCGCCACGATCAAGGCCAATCTGGCATCGATCAAACACGTCCAACTTGCTGATAACCCGGGCCGTTTTGAGCCGGGCACGGGTGAAATCAATTATCGATTTCTATTCCAATTTCTGGACGAGCTTGGTTACGAAGGCTGGATAGGTTGCGAGTACAAACCGAAAGCCGGCACATCCGAAGGTCTGGGCTGGCGTAAAGATCACGGCCTGTAAGGACGGCTTGTAACGACGCACCGACAATTAGTTGATATCGACCGATCAAGTCGGTCAATTTAAAAATACTTGTAGTTTCAAAGACATTACGGAGATTTCATCATGGCAAAAATAGGCTTTATTGGATTAGGTATCATGGGTGCACCGATGGCAGAAAATCTGCAACGCGGCGGTCATAAACTATATCTGCATGACCAAAAAAATCCTCCGGCAGCGTTGCTGGAAGGCGGCGCAACCGTCTGCACCTCGGGTGCAGAAGTCGCCAAGCGTGCTGATATTATCATCGTCATGGTGCCAGATACCCCGCACGTTGAAGCAGTCCTGTTTGCAGAAAAAGGCGTCGCTGAAGGTTTAACAGCTGGTAAGGTGGTTGTCGATATGAGCTCAATCTCGCCGATTGCAACCAAAGGTTTCGCCAAAAAAATTAACGCCTTAGGGTGCGAATATCTGGACGCCCCGGTATCTGGCGGCGAAGTCGGCGCCAAAGCAGCATCGCTGACAATTATGGTGGGCGGATCCGAGTCCACGTTTAACGATGTAAAACCATTGTTCGAACTTTTGGGAAAAAACATCACATTGGTCGGCGGCAACGGTGACGGTCAAACCACCAAAGTAGCCAATCAGATCATCGTAGCGTTAAACATTCAGGCAGTAGCCGAAGCGCTATTATTCGCCTCAAAAGCCGGTGCGGATCCAGCACGCGTACGCCAGGCATTAATGGGCGGTTTCGCAGCCTCCCGCATCCTGGAAGTCCACGGCGAACGCATGGTAAAGCGTACCTTTAACCCAGGTTTCCGCATAGAGCTTCACCAAAAAGACTTAAACCTTGCATTACAAGGTGCCAAAGCCCTCGGCATCTCGTTGCCAAACACCGCAATCGCACAAGAACTAATGAACACCTGCGCAGCCAACGGCATGAGCGGCCTCGACCACTCCGCCCTATGCCGCGCAATAGAAATAATGTCCAACCATCAAATAGCTTCAGCATAGTTGGTGAATTGGGTGCAAAAATGTGGTGATGGTCGTAGACTAACGTAAAAACAAAGTTAAAATTTAAAAGCAACCATAATTGTTTTGTGGTTCGTTTTAAGTGATAGTTAACTTTGACCTCGATAGCAATTTTGAGACCGACAACGAAGTTGAATTTGCTGTTGAATTTGCTGTTGAATTTGTCGTTGAAGTGGCCCTTGACGTACCCCGTCATTGACGCTGCCAAGTATTTTGGTCGTCAGTCGGGAATTGTTGGGAAACATGTTTGAGCCGAAGGCGAGTTGGTTTCTCAACCCGACTGGCGGCTGAAATGCTTGGGGACCCGGAAGGGCAGCGTCTCCGCGGTCGCGTTTTCTTTGGTGACTTTCTTTTGGCGAGACAAAAGAAAGTCACTGGCTGTCGGGCCACACCCGACTAGTACCCACGGAGTGATACCCGCACAAAGTAACGACGAAACGACGGAACGATCACTGCCCAATCCCCAATTTACCTCTAAGCACCCAAAAAAACAAGGCCACAACCATGACCAGCATTTCCCCCCTAAACCCCCGCCAACTCCTGTTAGATATGTACCAAAGCGCAGTAGACGCAGTCAGCGCCAAAAAATGTCTCCCAACCTATCTAGCAAAAATCCAAGCTCCAACCGGTAACGGCCGCACGCTAGTAATCGGCGCAGGCAAAGGCGCAGCCGCAATGGCCAAAGTAGTAGAGGACAATTGGCCAGGTGAATTAACAGGTTTAGTAGTGACGCGCTACAGCCACGGCGCAGATTGCAAACGTATTGAGGTCGTGGAAGCATCCCACCCGGTACCGGACGAAGCCGGTCGCAAGGCCGCCAGCCGCATACTCGAAATGGTGCAGGACCTGACCGAAGACGATCTGGTGTTGTGCCTGATTACAGGGGGGGGGTCCTCCTTATTAGCGCTACCAGCAGAAGGCATCACGCTAGAACAAAAACAAGCCATTAACAAAGCACTTCTTAAAAGCGGCGCAAATATTTTTGAAATGAATTGCGTCCGTAAACATTTATCTGCGATCAAAGGCGGCCGCCTGGCATTAGCCTGCGCCCCGGCGCGGGTCGTCACGCTGATGATTTCCGATATTCCCGGGGACGACCCCGGCGTCATCGCTAGCGGCCCAACGCTAGCCGACCCCACCACCTGTGCCGAGGCATTAGCCGTCCTCAAAAAATATCAGATAGAGATTCCTGCAGCCATATTACGACATTTGGAATCCGGTGATGGCGAGAGCGCAAAACCCGGCGATCCACGACTGGCGCGCAATCAACATTACGTTATCGCGACCGCACAAGATGCACTGGAAGCCGCAGCGGCAACAGCGACCGCTGCCGGTCTGACGCCATATATTCTGTCCGACGAGATGGAAGGTGAAGCACGCGATATCGCGCTGGCACACGCAGCGCTGGCGCGCCAGATTGCCCGCCGCGGTCAGCCCTTCAGCAAGCCATGCGTAGTGATATCGGGTGGTGAAACGACGGTGACTGTGCGCGGCAGCGGACGTGGCGGGCGTAATGCAGAATTTTTGCTGAGCCTGGCGACGGCGCTCAACGGTTATCCAGATATTCACGCCATCGCTTGCGACACCGATGGGATTGACGGCTCGGAAGATAACGCCGGTGCCATTTATCAACCGGACTCAATCCAACGAGCAGAGGAGTTGAAGTTGCGACCAAAAGCGATGTTAGATAATAATGATGGGTACGGGTTTTTTGAGGCTTTGGGGGATTTGGTGGTGAGTGGTCCGACGCGGACCAATGTTAACGATTTTCGGGCTATGTTAATTTTGTAGCGTGTCTTTATAAAGTGACAGGTCAGCTGACACATTTAGTATGGTATCGCTATCATTAATTATAGATCATGTGCACTTTAATGTTCACCGCTGGGGTTGTCGATTGACCCCGTCGGCGCGCAAACCGGTTTTACTACAACCAAGGCAAATACCGGTATCACCAACCATCCCTCACTAAACCTGTGGATTAGTTCAACCTCGTGAAACCAAGTCATCTCAACATAGTCTATCAATTCATCCCACCCCTCACATGAAAGCCCACATGCGCCGTCAACGAAAAGCAAAAATCCTCGCTACGCTAGGCCCAGCCAGCTCCACCCCGGAAATGATTCAGGCATTGTTCGAAGCTGGCGCTGATGTCTTTCGATTTAATTTTAGTCACGGCACGCACGCCGACCATCAGGAACGCTACCGCATCGTGAGAGAAGTTGAACGCAAAGTCGGACGTCCGATCGCCATCCTTGCGGACCTGCAAGGTCCAAAACTCCGTATCGGCCAATTCGCCGAGGGGAAAGTAACGCTTATCGCCGGTCAGGAATTCATGTTAGATCGCGACCCCACTCTCGGAAATAGTGAGCGTGTTTGTCTGCCGCATCCTGAACTATTTGAAGTCATCGCTGCTGGTCAATCGCTATTATTGGACGACGGAAAACTACGCCTGCAAGTGCAGGACAGCGATGGTCAGCGGATACGCACACGCGTTGTTAATGGCGGCGCTTTGTCAGATCGCAAAGGTGTCAACGTTCCGGACGCCGTGTTGCCGATTCCCGCCCTGACCGAAAAAGACAAGCGTGATCTGGCGTTCGCGTTAGAGATGGGCGTGGATTGGATCGCACTTTCATTTGTGCAGCGGCCCGAGGACGTACTTGAGGCGAAAGCATTGATTGGCGACCGTGCCTGGGTACTATCAAAATTGGAAAAGCCTGCGGCATTGGATCAGCTCGACGCCATCGTTCAGGTATCTGACGCGATTATGGTTGCACGTGGTGACCTTGGTGTAGAGCTTCCGCCAGAGCGCGTGCCGGGCGTGCAGAAGCGCATTTTGCGCGTGTGTCGCCAGCACGGCAAACCGGTAGTGATCGCCACCCAGATGCTGGAGTCTATGATCACCATGCCGGTGCCCACCCGCGCTGAAGCGTCGGACGTCGCCAGTGCCATTTATGACGGTTCCGATGCAGTGATGTTGTCGGCAGAATCAGCTAGCGGTGCATATCCGTTAGAAGCAGTAGAGATGATGAACCGCATCATCACAGAGGTAGAGCAAGATCCGCTCTACCGTAACTTGCTGGATGCGCAGCAGGCGACGCCGTTGCCAAATCGCAGTGATGCAATTTGCTCGGCCTTGCGCGACGTCACGCGCATCGTTGGTGCCAAAGCCACGCTAACTTACACCAGTTCCGGCCACACCAGTTTGCGCGCCGCACGCGAACGACCGATTGCACCTATCGTCAGCATTACCCCGAAGCTCTCGACCGCGCGTCGCCTTGCCATGGTGTGGGGCGTACACTCGACCATCAGCGATCAGGTGCACAACGAAAGCGAGATGGTAAAAGCGGCATGTGAAACCGCATTCAAGGAAGGTTTCGCACAGGCGGGCGATCAAATCGCGATCACCGCCGGTATGCCATTTGGTCAACCGGGTAGCACCAATCTGTTGCGATTAGCAGAAATTTGGCCTAGATAATTTTTCTGACCTAGCGCAAATAATGTCATTACAAGGTCGGATTGCAGGGCCACATTTAACGATTTATGAAAGCTAAAGAATGACCAAACTAGCAAATTTTGAAAATTATCACATCCGTAAATGGTACACCCAGATTGATGACACGCTGGCTAACGAAACCGGAGTATTGGCCGATGGCGCACCATTGCGCAAGATTGTGATCGCGGCCGCGATCCATAATCCATATGCCGGGCAATATAACCAAAGCCTCGAACAAATTTTAAACAATTCGCCAGACTTGGGTCAGGAATTCGGTCGCCGTATCAACGCAGTGCTGGGCATCGATAAAGTAGAAAGTTACGGCAAAGCCTGTATCGTCGGTATCGGTGGCGAATATGAGCACGGCAACGCTTTCCTGACACCCGCGTTTGTCATGCCTATCCGAGAAGCGATTGGCGGGGGTAAAGCGTGGATTCCTTCCTCAGGTAAACGCGGCGTACCCGGCACCAATCTCGACATTCCGCTGGCGCATAAAGACGCGTTGTATGTGCCTTCGCATTACGACACGGTCACCACACAATTCAGCGATGCACCAAACGCAGATGAAATTGTGGTCGCGTTTGCTGTAGCGACGCGCGGTCGCTTGCATGCGCGCCTAGGTGGGTTGAAAGCCAGTGAAATTGAAGGTAAGAACGGATTGAATTAATAATTCGGTATTGCACACCGGCGTAATTTACGAGTTACCTCATTTTTACTCCCGTGTGCGCGATGTAGAATTGCCGTTAATTTGATTGAATTTCGGCGTTCAATTATGGTTGACCGCCAGCCGCGAAGGCAAGGCGCGGTCAGCTTGTGAAGGCAATAGAGTCAGCAATAAGTGCGGTTGTCTTACCAATCATAACAATCAGGCATAACAACCAGGCATAACAGTCAAGCATTACAGTCAGGCTTAACAATTTGCCAGACGCCTTCATCCCGCCTCAATCAAACGCCACATCACGTCATGGGCCGCAATATCTACCGCCCAATTGTGACGCGGATCGGGGAACGCTTGTCCTTGCACTACCCAGGTTTGTCGCCATCCGCCGTTAACCAGACTATGCAATGAATGGTCGTCCGATGCGATCGGCTCCCAGATACCGGTCCGGGGACAGGCTTCTGCGCCGTCACATTCCGTGAGGTTGGGATTGGCGCGCGCTTCGCGCCACGCACCGCTGGTCAGTTGGGCCAGGTGGGCGGGTACCGGTAGTTGTTCCGGGATACCCTTAAAATGCCACAAGACGCGACCGGAATCATGGCTCACCAGATGCCGCACGTCCTCAAAACCCTGATTTTTTTCGTACCATTGCGGGGTCTGCACGTGGTTGAATAACCTGTCTTCA
>NZ_JAAOZT010000008.1 GCF_011947285.1 Glaciimonas immobilis
TGAAGACAGGTTATTCAACCACGTGCAGACCCCGCAATGGTACGAAAAAAATCAGGGTTTTGACGACGTGCGGCATCTGGTGAGCCATGATTCCGGTCGCGTCTTGTGGCATTTTAAGGGTATCCCGGAACAGCTACCGGTACCCGCTCAACTGGCCCAACTGACCAGCGGTGCGTGGCGTGAAGCGCGCGCCAATCCCAACCTCACGGAATGTGACGGCGCAGAAGCCTGTCCCCGGACCGGTATCTGGGAGCCGATCGCATCGGACGACCATTCATTGCATAGTCTGGTTAACGGCGGATGGCGACAAACCTGGGTAGTGCAAGGACAAGCGTTCCCCGATCCGCGTCACAATTGGGCGGTAGATATTGCGGCCCATGACGTGATGTGGCGTTTGATTGAGGCGGGATGAAGGCGTCTGGCCTGCTGCGATCATCTGGATGGCAGCGGTGCGCATCGCTGTCACCCCTTTTGCTAGCGCTTACACAGCTGTGTCAGAAACCGCTATGTTCTGGACAATCGAATCTTTGTTGTTGCCCGCACCGTACCGATTTTATCCGCAAAAGTGCTTTCAATTCCTGAGGCGAGTCGGAGGGCGCTTGCAACTTAATAAGTTCGTTGCACACGATATCCGCGCTGTCGTAGTAACGCCTGCACGCTTTTATCGCCTACGAGATGCAGCATGCCGATACCGGCAAATGTGGTTTTTTCAGATTTTAGTAGCTTTTCGACGGCGTCAGCCAGCGCGGGATTGCGACCATCGAGCAATGTGCGCTGGATAAATTTGCCGGTGAAGGTTTCATCGCTCGTCATTTCTTTCATCAGCTTTTCCAGGCCGGACAGGTCGCCGCTGCGCCAGAGCGTTACTAAATCCAGTGCTTTGCGCGCGCGGACCGGGTCTTCCAGATCGTTGACGGTATCTTGCAGAAATTGATTCTGCTCGGCGATGGACAAGTCACCCAGTAGCGATAATTGATATTTCACGCTCTCCAGACCAATCAACGGTTTATGCTGGGTTTGTGCATAGTTGGAGAGGTAATTATCCACGCCTTGCTCTTTGGGAAAGCCGTTTCTGGCGTATTCTTCGGTAGTCAGCATCGTCGCCAACAGCCACGGTTTCATCCGAACGACATCAGTGGGCGTCATGCGGTATTTGTCGAGTAAGGCGTGTACTTGCCGGGTCAGTGCTGCGGGCATATCCTGTGCGGATGCGCTGTCGTTGGGGTATAGCGCATAGTGCTGCAGGAGTAGGTTGAGGGCTTGCGTATCGCTGGTGTCAATTTCAATCGCAATCCGGGACGACTGATTTAGCGCATCCATGACCGCTGGCGCGAGCGGGAAAAAGTCGGCACTGCCGACATGGATGGTTCCGAATAAATAAGTAGTGTGGCCGTCGCGCTGGACTTTGAATAGCGCCCCACCTTGGCGGGTTGAGGTCGTCGCCGGGTTCAATGATTTGGTGCTGGCATCCTTGGCGAGCGCAGTCACCGCGTACATGCCAGCCAGAAAAAAAGGGATCAAATAACGTGGCCGAAACTGTCGCGCACGTTGTTTCTGACCATCAATACCTGTAAACTTACAAAGCCTTTTAACCCGGCAACTCAAACTGACTATAATCTGGCGCAGCACATGTTCTCCTTGTTATATCGCGTTAGACGACGTCTTGCTGATTTTGGCGTGTGACCATTTTACTTACAACAGGCACTTTGCTGTCGGCGTGTTGATTGAGGAGGTCGTCGAAGGACGTTTTGATTGACAGCTTTTAAGGACGTGCGCGGTATTTCATTGCGCTCGACGCGCTTAAAAGCGTGAAACTGCAGCAATTTTAACCACGGCGGCATATCAAAGTGCCAATAAAAAACCAATTATAGGCGGCAAATGATGGCGGCAAATACGGCACCGCTCTGGTTGTTTGATCTGGATAACACGCTGCACAATGCATCGCATGCTTTTTTTCCGGCCATCAATGTCAATATGAATCGGTTTATTGCGCGCACACTTAGTGTTGATGGCGTGGAGGCTGATGCGGCGACGGTCGATGCTGTGCGAACTGATTATTGGGTGCGTTATGGTGCCACGCTGCTGGGCATGATGAAGCATCATGCGGTACGGGCCGATGATTTTCTGCGCGAAGCGCATCGTTTTGATGATCTGCACAGCATGATCAAGGCAGAACGCGGACTGATCAGTTTACTCAAGCGCCTGCCCGGACGGAAGATTTTGTTGACTAACGCACCACAGCGCTACTCTCGGGAAGTGATGCGTCATTTAGGATTGCATCGTCAATTCGGTAAGCATATTTCGATCGAATCGATGCATGTACATCGCCAGCTTCGACCTAAACCGTCGCCGCATGTATTGCGCAAACTGATTGCGCGGGAGGGCATACCTGCGCATCGTTGTATTTTGGTTGAGGATACGCTGGAGAATCTGAAATCGGCCAAGCGTCTCGGCATGCAAACGGCGTGGGTGACCGGGTATTTATCCAAAACCGCCAAAATAGCGAGGTTAAAAGGTCAGTTGTTACAGACAAATCTGACAAAGCGCACCCGTTATGTCGATGTCAAAGTAAAATCCGTGCGGCGACTGGCGGATAACCTGCATCGGCTACGCTAATTATTCACAGCATACAAACTGATACGACAATAAGATGGCAACAATTAAACCTGGTGAACGTAAGCTGCAGATTCTTCAAGGGCTGGCAGCCATGCTCGAACAACCAAAGGGTGAAAAGATCACCACCGCCGCATTGGCGGCTAAACTGGCAGTATCGGAGGCTGCGTTGTACCGTCATTTTGCCAGCAAGGCACAGATGTTTGAAGGGCTGATCGAGTTTATCGAGACCAGTGTATTCAGCCTGATCAATCAAATTACCGTGCAACAGGACAAGGGGTTGATGCAGGCAAATGCAGTGGCGTTGATGTTGCTGAATTTTGCTGAGCGCAATCCCGGTATGACGCGGGTGATTATTGGTGAGGCACTAATCAACGAAGATCAACGGTTACAGGTACGGATGAATCAATTTGTAGACCGGATTGAGATGTCGTTAAAACAGTCGTTACGGATCGCCGCCAGTCAGGGCGAGACCAGCGAGCAGGAGGTGATCATTCGTGCCAATATATTGGTCAGTTTTGTGCTGGGACGCTGGCAACGGTTTGCCAAGACGCGGTTTCAGCAAAAGCCGTGCGACGGCGCGGCGCAACAAATCGCTTTGATTTTAGGCTGATCCATTCCAGAGTGGCAGAGTCGATGGTGTGCAGCCTGGCTGCAAGGTAGCAATAAAAACAGCGCGACAATAACGCGACAATGGCTTTAAAAAGGCCGAATACCATAAAGGAGTCTTCGTATGAAAAAAAGCTTGTTGAGATTATCCCTGACTGCGGCGGTTGCGCTGACCTTGGGCGCGAACGTTACCACGGCATGCGCGCAAATTAAAGTCGGCGTCAGCGTATCGGCGACCGGTCCTGCCGCGTCGCTAGGTATTCCGGAGAAGAATACCTTCGCATTGCTGCCAAAGGAAATTGCCGGTCAAAAAGTCGACTATATTGTACTGGACGACGCGACCGATACAACCACTGCGGTCAAGAACGCACGCAAACTGATCACTGAAGACAATGTCGATTTGTTGATTGGCTCGACGACGACACCGAATACGCTGGCAATGAGCGACGTCGCGGCAGAATCCGGTACGCCGTTGATTTCGATGGCTGCGTCGGCATCGTTAATTGAGCCGGTCGACGCCAAGCGACACTGGATTTTTAAGTCGCCGCAAAATGACTCGCATATGGCGACGGCGATCGTCGCTCACATGACCGACGCGGGTGTCAAGACTGTGGCTTTTATCGGCTTTTCGGATGCCTACGGTGAAGGTTGGTATCGCGAGTTTTCCAAGCTGGCAGAATTACGCAAAATCAAGATCGTCGCCAACGAGCGGTTCTCGCGACCGGATACCTCGGTCACTGGGCAAGTGTTAAAAATATTGAGCGCTAATCCTGATGCCGTGCTGATTGCCGGCGCCGGTACGCCCGCCGCATTGCCGCAAAAAACGTTAAAAGAGCGTGGCTACAAAGGCAAGATATATCAAACCCATGGCGTGGCCAATAACGATTTCTTGCGGGTCTGTGGCAAGGACTGTGAAGGCACGTTTTTGCCAGCTGGACCGCTGCTGGTAGCCGAACAATTGCCTGATAGTAATCCTGTCAAAAAGTCGGCGATGGCATACCGCGCCGCCTACGAAAAAGTTTATGGCGCTGGCAGCATATCGACCTTCGGTGGGCATGCATGGGATGCCGGCCAGCTTTTGGCAGCCGCAACGCCTGCTGCCCTCAAAAAAGGCAAGCCTGGCACGAAAGAATTCCGCGCTGGATTGCGCGATGGTATCGAAGCGATCAAGAATTTGGCGGTGTCGCATGGCATCGTCAACATGAGCCCGACTGACCATGTCGGTTTTGACCAGCGTTCACGCGTGATGGTGGAAGTCGTCGGCGGTAAATGGAAGTTGCTGGGTGCTGCCCGCTAGTCCAGGCCAAGACTATTTGTCTTTGACTAACCGTTCTTACTGACAAGCTTCGTTCTCACCTTTGTTGCCGCTGACTGGAGTGTTTTCCACTTCGTCAGCGGCAATCTCATTTTAGGCACTTTATGGACCTCTCAATTGCCGTGATCCTGGCGCAGGACGGGCTTACCAGTGGCGCGATCTATGCGTTACTGGCACTCGCGCTCGTGTTGGTATTTTCAGTGACGCGGGTAATTTTTATACCGCAAGGCGAGTTTGTTGCGTTTGGTGCATTGACGATGGCAGCGTTGCAGGCCGATAAATTTCCGCTGTCTGCCACTTTGCTGGTGGTGTTGGGTTGTTTAAGTTTTGCGCAGGAAGTCTGGGCGATTGTCAGCACGCCAGAATCCCGGCTGACGGCCAGTCGCAGCATCCCTGTTGCCGCTCTCAAATTCGTGCTGCTGCCTTTAGCCATTTACGCGCTGGTGTATGTCTACGGGCATGCCAGTTTGCCGATGGCGCTTCAGTTGTTGTTGACGTTGCTAATTGTGATGCCGATGGGACCCATGATTTATCGACTCGCGTTTCAGCCATTGGCCGAGGCCAGCACGTTGGTGTTGCTCATTGTCGCAGTTGCGGTCCATTACGCGTTGATTGGTATTGGTCTGTTGATGTTTGGCGCGGAAGGCTCGCGCACTATCCCGTTTTCTGACGCCCGGTTTGACTTAGGCGGCCTTGCAGTAACGGGGCAGAGCATGGTCATTATCGGCGTGTCGATCGTTTTGATTGTGGCGCTTTATCTCTACTTTGAGCGCACCCTGTCCGGCAAGGCGTTACGTGCGACAGCCGTTAATCGGCTTGGTGCCCGACTGGTTGGCATCGGTACGGCGCAGGCTGGGCGTCTTGCGTTCATGCTCGCGGCGGGACTGGGTGCCCTCTGCGGCGTGCTGATCGCGCCGCTGACGACGGTGTATTACGACAGTGGTTTTCTGATTGGTCTGAAAGGATTTGTCGGTGCAATTATTGGCGGTCTGGGCAGTTATCCAATTGCCGCAGCCGGTGCGTTGCTGGTGGGTTTGCTGGAGTCGTACTCATCATTTTGGGCCAGCGCGTTCAAAGAAGTGATCGTGTTTACGCTGATCATTCCGGTGCTGTTTTGGCGCTCGCTGACGAGCCGGCAGATTGATGAGGGGGATCAATAATGCGCGCCTTTTCCTGGCTTGGCATCGCGACACCGGTCGCGGCTGCGATCTTCGTGCCGGTGTTTGTGCTCATCGTGGTGCTATTTCCGGTTTTACCCACGCCTGAATACTGGATTACGCTCGCCAACTATATCGGCTTGTACGCAATTGTCGCGCTCGGGTTGGTGTTGTTGACCGGCGTGGCAGGCTTGACCTCGTTTGGTCAGGCAGCCTTTGTTGGTCTGGGCGCTTATACCACCGCTTATCTCAGCACACATTTTGGCATATCGCCGTGGATAGGATTAATGGCCGGGCTGATCGTGACGATGGTCGCCGCCTTGAGTCTCGGTGCGATCACGATGCGACTTTCGGGGCACTATCTTCCTTTAGGGACTATCGCCTGGGCGCTATCGTTGTTTTATTTGTTCGGCAATCTGGATTTTCTTGGCAAGTACGATGGCCTCAACGGCATACCTTCGATAAACCTTTTTGGTGTCACGCTAGACAATGGGCGCAAGATGTTTTATCTGATTTGGGCGATATTGTTGCTGGCGTTACTAGGCATGCAAAACCTGCTGAACTCACGCATGGGGCGGGCAATTCGCGCGTTAAACGGTGGTGGCGTAATGGCCGAGGCCATGGGCGTCAATACGGCGTGGGTCAAGATCATCATTTTTGTGCTGGCGGCATTGCTGGCGAGCGTGTCCGGCTGGTTATATGCGCATTTGCAACGCGCTGTAAATCCGACACCCTTCGGATTAAATGCAGGTATCGAGTATTTATTCATGGCCGTGGTGGGTGGCGCAGGTTACGTGTGGGGCGCGATTCTCGGGTCAACTTTATTAACCTTGCTCAAAGACCAGTTGCAGTCGTGGCTGCCTAAATTGCTAGGGTCAAACGGCAACTTTGAAACCATCGTCTTTGGTCTTTTTATGGTGTTGTTATTGCAGCGGGCACGGGACGGATTATGGCCCTATTTGCGCAAGTTGCTGCCGCAAAAGCGTAGCGTTATCGCGCCCCTGACAGCACCGGCATTGGTGAGGCGCTTAAAGCCGTCACACGGCCAAATCGTGCTGAAAGTTGAGCGCGCACGCAAGCAATTCGGTGGGTTGGTCGCTGTCAATGACATGAGCTTTAATGTAGCAGCGGCTGAAATCGTCGGCTTGATCGGTCCCAATGGCGCGGGGAAATCAACGATGTTTAATCTGGTCACGGGTGTCTTGCCACTGACTAGTGGATCTGTGAAATTTTTAGCATCGGGTGAATTACGTGAAATCGCCGGGTTGCCGTCGCGCCAGATTGTCCGTCGCGGCATTGCCCGAACGTTTCAGCATGTGCGCTTGCTGCCGACCATGACGGTCTTGGAAAATGCGGCAATCGGCGCTCATTTGCGGGGCAAAAACGGCGATGTCGCAGGCGTTGGGAATGGCTTGTTGCGGCGTAATAAAGCAGAAGAAAACGGTTTGTTGTTTGAGGCTAAAATCCAGCTCGAACGCGTCGGCTTGGGTGCTTTGCTTTACGAAGAAGCCGGTAGTCTGGCGCTCGGACAGCAGCGCATATTGGAGATTGCCCGCGCGCTGTGCTGTGACCCGTCGTTGCTATTACTGGACGAACCCGCCGCCGGTTTGCGTTACCACGAAAAACAAGCCTTGGCCGCATTGTTGCGCAAGCTCAAAACAGAGGGCATGAGTATCTTGCTGGTAGAGCACGACATGGATTTTGTCATGACGCTGACTGACCGTCTGGTCGTCATGGAGTTCGGTACCAAGATTGCCGAAGGATTGCCCGCCGACGTGCAGCAAAATCCGGCGGTACTGGAAGCCTATCTGGGAGGTATCGATGACTAAACCAATTGTTGATCTTTTGGTGGCATCCATGGCGACGCCGGTGCTGGAAGTCGACGCGTTACACGTAGCCTACGGCAAAGTGGAAGCGTTACATGGCGCGACTTTAAAAGTAGGCGCAGGCCAGATCGTCACTGTCATCGGCCCGAACGGCGCAGGCAAGTCCACGATGCTGAATGCGATTGCTGGCGCGATGCCACATAATGGCGGTGCTCGGGGCAAGGTCCGTTTGCTGGGGCACGATTTGCAAGGCGTGCCCATCGAGGCGCGAGTGGCACGTGGCATGAGTCTGGTCCCGGAAAAGCGGGAATTATTTGCCAGCATGAGCGTCGCGGATAACCTGTTGCTGGGATCGTATCGACGTTATAAAGCGCGGGAAAAAGGCTACGCCGACCAGTTGTCGGTAGTCTACGATTTATTCCCCCGGTTGCAGGAGCGACGCCATCAACAAGCCGGCACCTTATCGGGTGGCGAGCGCCAGATGCTGGCGGTAGGGCGGGCCTTGATGGCCAAGCCGCAGCTATTGATGCTGGACGAACCGAGCCTCGGTCTAGCACCGCTGATCGTTAAGGAAATTTTTCACATTATTGTGCGCCTCAAGCAAACGGGCGTTGCCATTCTGCTGGTCGAACAAAACGCGCGTGCAGCGTTACAGGTGGCGGATTATGCCTACGTACTTGAAACCGGCGATATGGTGATGGAGGGCCGGGCAGATCAATTGGCGAGCGACCCAAAGGTGGTTGCTGCATACCTCGGATTAGCAAAAAAGACGGTATGAAAACAGGCAAATTTGACCGGTTTTTTATTTGAGCCGACCGCAGGCTTTCTCCAAAAACATACACTCCGCTGCAACAACGCAGCAAATATGCTAAATTCTGTTGTCGGTTGGTCGGATAGCAATGTCCGGGCAATCGTGCACGTTCTCAGGGCGGGGCGAAATTCCCCTCCGGCGGTAATGGCACGCAATGTGTCTAGCCCGCGAGCGCTTGTCGAGCACCCGATTTTGGTGCCGCGATAAGGTCAGCAGACTCGGTGTGATCCCGAGGCCGACGGTTATAGTCCGGATAAAGAGAGAGCGGGATGATGTTAAGGACCGGTTTTGAGTCTATGATCGTGGAGGTGCTGATTTTGCGCTGATATGCAACAATCAGCGTTGATGTCTGCACGATCCCCGACGAAGAACGGGTTCTGGGTGGTGCTCACGCATACCCTGTAAATCCCTATCAATCCAAAATGCCCTGTTTTTTAGCATTACTAAAAACAGGAGTAATTAAATGTTGCAACAAGTATCCACTACAACTACCAAGCCTAAAGCAGGCCAACGGATTGCTTTCGTGCAGGCCGGATGGCATCGTGACATCGTCGACCAGTGCCGTCTGTCATTCATTTCAGAAATGAACAGTCAGGGCTACGACGCGTCGACCATCGATTTTTTTGAAGTCGCCGGTGCTTTTGAAATTCCGTTGCATGCCAAATTGCTGGCTAACAGCGGAAAATACGCCGCCGTTGTCGCAGCCGGTCTGGTAGTCGATGGCGGAATTTATCGGCATGAATTTGTTGCCCAGGCGGTGATTTCGGGCCTGATGCAGGTGCAGTTGGAAACCTGTGTGCCGGTTCTGTCTGCCGTCCTCACGCCGCATCATTTCCACTCCGGCGAAGAGCATCAGAAATTCTTCTTCGATCATTTTCTGGTCAAGGGTGCAGAAGTCGCAAGAGCCTGCGCCGCAACCATCCGCGCGGTGCAAACTTTGCGTGAATTGAGTGCGCCTGACGCGGCGGTAAATGCTGCCAGGGTATTGCAGACGGCTTAAATACGGTGCGTCATCGGTCGGGTTGGTTTAGGGTTGATGACGCATTGCCGATTTGGCTAAACCCTTAATATCTGCAAAGGCGCATCAGAGATTATTTACCTGTACGGGTGCTTTGCTTTAGGATCACCGAGTCGGCAAGGAGGCTAAAGTCTGTAGGGCTATTTTATGACCGCAATAGCCCACGGATTAATAACGGTAACACTGGCGGCCTCATAGGGGGCCGTATCACGGGACGCCACGATGAATCCGCGCGAGGCTGCGATCGCGGCAATGTAGCCATCCGGTGTTGGAAATCCTCGTCCGGCAACCTTGGCCGTAACTGCCAGCTTGGCATAGTGCCGTGCTGCATCGGTGTCAAATGGAAGGCCCCGATCCCTGAACAGCCGCATCATATCGTCAAGGACCTGTGCCAGCATATCTTTGCGCCTGCTGATCGGGAGTGCTCCGATCCCAAACAATAGCTCAGCCAACGTAACGCTGGACAGATATAGCGTTTCGGCGGCTTGATCGTTCAGCCAAGCCCGCACAGCCGGGTGCGGTTCGGGTTTCATCGCCTCGGAAATGACGTTGATATCGAGAACTATCATTCAAACCTCAATGGCTCGGCGGGCGTTTTGTCTTTTATTTGCTCGAAGACCTCGAAATCCTCGTTCGTAAGACCGATCTTGCGGCCTAATGCGGCGAGCGCATCACCCAGCCGCACACGCGACTCTGGTTTAACCGCACACGCCAGAATCTCGCGCACTTCGGCCTCGGTACTATGCCCATGTTGCGCAGCGCGCACCCGTAAAGCTCGATGTACATCGTCAGGAAGATTGCGTACTGTTAACATCGCCATAACATCACCTTGAAAAAACGCATGCGATGCATTCATCGTAGCCGATTGAATGTAATTCTACAAGGTTGCTCTAAATCACTGTGAGGAGATATTGAATGTAAGGTTATTCATTCATGTTAGCCAAGTTATCCCCAGCGCTTCGTCGAAATCTGAGCGGCAGAGCCCGGACCCGGTTCAGGTTGAATGGGTACTACCGCAGACCGGACAATCAGCATCTCGCCCAACATTAATCCGCGTCCACTCCATCGCACGCGCGTCCAGCATCAACAATTGTCCTGCCAGCGAAGTGCCGATTCCCACAATCAGTTTTAACGCCTCGGCTGCTTGCGTGCTGCCGATAATCCCCACCAGCGGCGCAAATACGCCCATCGAAGAACATTGCACTTCTTCAAATTCCCGGTCTGGCGGAAACAAACAGGCGTAGCACGGCGAGCTTGCAGAGCGTGGATCAAACACGCTGAGCTGACCATCAAACTGGATCGCTGCACCTGAGACCAGCGGCACGCGATGTGTGACGCAGGCGCGATTGACGGCATGGCGCGTGGTGAAGTTGTCGCTGCAGTCAAGGACCACGTTGGCGGCACTGATCAGTGCATCAAGCCGCGTCTGGTCGGCGCGTTCAGCTACGCAGATAACTTTGATGTCGGGGTTTATTGCGTGCAGCGCAATTTTTGCCGAGGTGACTTTCGGTTGACCGATACGGTCGCTCGTATGCAGGAGCTGGCGCTGTAAGTTAGTCAAATCGACCGTGTCGTCGTCCACCAGCGTAAGTGTGCCGACGCCCGCCGAAGCCAGATACATCGCCGCGGGTGAACCTAAACCGCCAGCGCCTATGATCAATATGTGCGCTGCCAGTAATTTCTCCTGACCTTCGATGTCGATGTCATCCAGCAATATATGCCTGGAGTAGCGCAGCAGTTGTTGATCGTTCATGGTAGCGGGCTATCGTTTCCGGATGAAATGGCGCGATAAAGAATGGAGGAAAGAAGGAAAAAAGCCGCATCAATGGTGATGCGGCTCTGGTCGTTCAGGTGCCGAAAGAAGCTTACTTCTTATCGACTTTTTTGGTGCTATCTTTCTTGACGTCTTTTTTGTCGTCTTTGTCGGCAGCTGCATCTTTTTCCGATTCAGCTGGCGGTGTGGCTTTTGCCAATTTTACCGGCAAACCTTTGAGAAAATTCACTGCTTGCGCTAGCTGGAAGTCTTCTTTCGAGCCAAATTCTAACGGCTTGCGTTTCTTTGACAGGGCGATCAGACGTTGGTCTTCTTCCAGTTCATCCGCTTTTGGCACTCCAGCGGCTTCCGCTTCCTTATCTTTATCGTTGGTCAAATGTTTAGTCAGGTCCGCTTCGCGTACCCGCAGGCCTTTGAGCAGATCGCCGTCAGCGTATTCATCCACCAGCATATCCGGGATAATGCCCCGCGCCTGAATCGAGCGGCCATTAGGCGTGTAGTAACGCGCCGTCGTCAGCTTGACCGCAGTCTGACGATCTGGGGGCAGGGCGACGATTGATTGCACCGAACCCTTGCCAAAAGTTTGCGATCCCATGATGGTAGCGCGCTTGTAGTCTTGCAACGCACCGGCGACGATCTCGGACGCGGAAGCAGAACCGGTATTGACGAGGACAACCAACGGGATCTTTTTGACCGCGTCAGGTAATTTTGCCAATCCATCCTGACCTGGACCGGACGCGTAAAATTCCGGTTTGGCATAAAACGTTGCTTTTGAGCTAGGCAATTGCCCGTTGGTCGTGACGACGACGACATCCTTCGGCAAGAAGGCTGCCGACACACCGATTGCGCCCGGTAAAACGCCACCCGGATCGTTGCGTAAATCGAGGACCAAGCCCTTCATATTTGGATTTTCCGCGTACATGGCTTCAATTTTTTTAGCCATGTCGTTGACGGTCGGCTCCTGGAATTGCGTGATGCGCACCCAGCCGTAACCCGGTTCAACTACTTTAGCCTTGACGCTTTGCACACGAATTTCCTGGCGCGTAATGGTGACGATAATTGGCTTGTCTTCATCCTTGCGCGCAATGGTCAGCTTGATTTTGGTATTCGGCTCGCCACGCATACGCTTGACAGCCTGATCCAGCGTTAAACCCTTGACCGGGGTTGCGTCAAGACGGGTGATCAGATCACCTGCCTTGATGCCAGCGCGATAAGCGGGAGAATCTTCAATCGGTGAGATTACTTTGACGTAACCTTCTTCCATCCCGACTTCAATGCCGATACCGACAAATTTCCCCTGCGTCATTTCACGCAGTTCTTTGTAGCCTTTTTTGTCCAGATAAGACGAGTGCGGATCGAGCGAAGCGACCATGCCGGAAATGGCTTCGGTTAGCAGTTTTTTGTCGTCTACCGGTTCCACATAATCAGACTTGATCAGTCCAAATACGTCGGCTAATTGCCGCACTTCTTCTAGTGGCAGTGGCGCTGTTGCGCTCTTCTGCGCAATGGCATCAAACTGGATCGAGGCAGCGATGCCGGCGACCACGCCTAAACCGATTAGGCTGATATTCTTGAGCTTACTTCCCATGTTTCACCTAATAGTTACCCAACTGATGGGGTCAAACGCACGGCCCTGATGCCGAATTTCAAAGTATAAACCTGATTGTTCGTTGCCGCCGCTGTTACCTGCTTTAGCAATAATATCACCCGCTTTTATGACATCGCCGGGATGCTTCAATAATGCCTGATTGTTGCCGTAAATAGTCATGTATTCACTGCCATGATCAATAATGATCAGGTTTCCGAATCCCCGCAACCAGTCTGCAAAGACGACTCTGCCAGCCGCGACCGCTTTAACTTCGGTTCCTTCTGGTGCCCGAATGAATAAACCTCTGGAAGGAGGTCCGTCACCGCGCTTGCTGCCGAATCGATTGGTAAGCACTCCCCGTACCGGCGAGTGCAATAGTCCGCGCATTGACGCAAACGACTTGCCATATGCGGCTTGCGGATCAATGTCCGGGGTTGCGTCATTGTGCACCAATGGCGCTATCGGTGCTGGCGCGACCGGCATTGGTGCCATAGCCACCTGCACTGGCGGTTGATCGTCATCAATAGGATCGGGGACAAATGCAGGTTGTGTTGCCGTAGGAACGGGTGCCAGAGCAAGTCCTCCTTGGGCGCTATTTTTATGTTGTGCCGTGGCATCGTGCTGGCGCTGCAGATGCGCTTGGGCGCGCGCAAGTTGTGCTTGCTTCTGTGCTTGTTTTTGAGCCTCTTTTTTTGCTATGGCTTGCGCGATAGCCTGCGCTCTGGCCAGTGCCGCCGCTTGCGCAGCCGCCTGTGCTCTGGCTAGTTGTGCCTGACGGTGTTGTTCGCGCAGAATTGCCTCTGCCTTCTTTTGTGCCTCAATCAAGACGGCGAGCTTATCAACCAATCCAGCCAGACGCTGTTCGTCGCGGGCTGTTTTGCCGACTTCCTGACGCTGCGCAATCAGTTTTCCTGACAGTTGGGTTAACAGTATTGCACGGGTTTTCTTCTCTTTTTCGAGCACCGATTTTTGGGTCCGCTGTTCTAGCGCGATTTCATCGAGTGCATTTTTTGCGTTTTGCGTGTCGGCTTGATTCGCTTCAATAGCCAGTAAGTTGACGCGCAGCGCTTCGATTAACTTGGCCTGGGCTTTAGAAACGTAGCCCAGATATTGCAACTGACGATTGATTTTGTTGGCATTTTCGCCTGATAACAACAACTTCAGTCGGTCTTCATTGCCGGCAACATATTGCCGCCGCAACAAGGTGGCCATCTGGGTTTGTTGCAGCGTCACGGTTTTGCTCAACTCTTGATGTTTTTTTGATAAATTATCTAAGGTAGCCTGCGTGCCTGATTGCTCCTGACCAAGATCAAACAGCGCCCGATTGGCTTTTGAAATGGCGGTTTCGGATTCTGCTAGCGCATCGGCGGCATCACCTTTAGCGGTTTCAGTCTTGTCAATGTCCCGTTTTAGGGCGTTTAATTTTTCCTGGAGTTCATCCCGCTCCGTCTCGGCGACTTCTTTTTGTTTGCTGCGTTCTGTAACCTTCGGCGCTGTCGCGGCTCGCGCATCGGTTGCCACGACCAGTGTGGCATTGACGAAGAACATGGCAGAAAGCAGTGCGGCGTATCGCAACGCCTTATCAGGCATTGCGATAGACAGCACACAAGTGCGGAGGCCGCGCAGGGTTACCCGGGCGGTAATCCATCTCAACAGAGCGATATTTATTTCGCTTTCCCCTGATTGGCGACGGCGTGCATCGCCGCTGCGATGGCAGCCTGATCGCCCAGATAGTAGCTCTTGATCGGTTTCAGGTCCGCGTCAAGTTCGTAGACCAGTGGCTGACCATTGGGGATATTGAGACCCACGATATCCGCGTCGCTGATGCCATCCAACATCTTGATCAAGGCGCGCAAGCTATTGCCGTGAGCAGAGATAATGATGCGTTTGCCGCTGCGGATTGCGGGGGCGATCGTGTCGTCCCACGCAGGAATGACGCGCGCCACAGTATCTTTGAGGCACTCTGTCAGTGGAACCTGATTACGGCCCAACGCAGCGTAACGAGGGTCGTCATAGGATGCGCGCGGATCGGCGGCGTCTAGTTCAGGCGGCGGCGTGTCGTAACTGCGACGCCATACCATCACTTGTTCATCACCGTATTGTGCGGCGGTTTCGGCCTTGTTCAGTCCTTGCAATGCGCCATAATGACGCTCATTCAGACGCCAGTCGTGTTGCACGGGCAACCACATCAAATCCATTTCGTCCAGTGTTCCCCATAGCGTGCGAATAGCGCGTTTAAGCACCGAAGTGAACGCCAGATCAAAGGTTAACCCGGCTTCCTTTAGCAGTTTTCCGGCTTCGACAGCTTCTGCCACGCCTTTTTCGGTCAGGTCAACATCCACCCAGCCGGTGAACCGGTTTGCCAAATTCCAAGTGGACTCGCCATGGCGCATCAATACAATTTTATACATTGTGTGTGGTAGTAAGTAGTTGTTAAATAATTAAAAAACAATTCAAATCAATCCAATGAATGAATCGATTGCAATAGAACTTACGCAAAATCTTCCCAGCAAGGCGTGCCGACGAAGAGAGTACGCGATTACGGCCAGGAAAGCACAACGCAGCTGAGGCGGTTTTGCGTAAGTTCTGCTAGTGCGGCCAGGAAAGGATAACGCGGCTGGGACGGTTTTGCGTAAGTTCTAATATGATGCTCCAGCTTCTATTTTATAATGGCAGGATTAACTAATACCATTGGATCACTGTGAAATTCTTGATTGATAATATTTTTGTGCTCGGATTGGTCATTTTATCGGGCGGCGCACTGATTTTCCCTTTATTGCAACGACGCGGCAACAAAGTCACAACGTTGCAAGCAACGCAACTCATTAACCAAGGCAAGGCATTAATACTGGATGTGCGTGAGGCTCAAGGCTTTTCTGCTGGTCATTTGATCGATTCGAAGAATATTCCACTGAAAGATCTTACAACCCGGTTGGTGGAAATAGAAAAATTCAAAGCGAAAAACGTTATTGTAGTCTGCCAGACCGGAGCGCAGTCGTCCAAAGCTTCGGCCCAACTCGCGATGGCAGGCTTCCAGCAGGTTTACAGTCTTGACGGTGGTATCGCAAGTTGGCACACCCAAGGTCTGCCGACCATCAAATAACGAATAGAAGAGAACCTTATGACTGCTCCAGTTTTAATGTATAGCACCGCCGTTTGTCCTTATTGCATGCGCGCAGAACAATTGTTGAAGGCCCGCGGAGTAGAGGACATTGAGAAAGTACGGATCGACCTCGACCCGCAGCAACGCGACCAGATGATGAAAAGAACCGGGCGCCGTACCGTCCCCCAAATTTATATCGGTGACACCCACGTGGGTGGTTTCGATGATTTGAATGCGCTTGATCAGGCTGGCAAGCTGTTACCTTTGCTGCAGGGCGCTTAGGAACCAATTTGATATTTTATTGCCTCACAAGGTCATAAACTGAACGGCTGTTTTGCGCGCGGATCCGCAGGATTGTGATAGTGTGCGGCAGCCAAGGCGGTTGAAGCTGGTTATGTGTCTCTGTAAACATTGCAGGCGTCTTTGACAGTGATCTTTGCATCGTCAGATCAGTGCAGAGACGTTTTTGTTTGTTATTACCCTGGTTACGGATGTTAATTCATCCATTTTTAAATTTATTGAAAGAGTTTTATGGCCGACGAAATTAAGCAAACTGAAAATACCGAATCCGACAGTCCAGTGTTTCAGATTCAGCGTGTGTACCTGAAAGATTTGTCGCTAGAGCAACCGAACTCGCCGGGTATTTTTTTGGAACAAGACGCACCGCAAATCGAAGTCGCCGTTGACGTTGGTGCAGAAGCGCTGGCCGAAGGCATCTATGAGTCGACCGTGACGATTACGGTGACTGCCAAGGTCAAGGACAAGGTTGCATTTTTGGTTGAAGGTAAGCAGGCCGGTATTTTTGAAGTGCGCAATGTTCCGGCAGAACAACTCGACCCACTGCTGGGCATTGGTTGTCCAAATATCGTTTATCCTTATTTGCGTGCCAATATCGCCGACGCGATCACGCGCGCTGGTTTTCCGCCAATCCACCTTGCGGAAATCAATTTTGAGGTGTTCTATCAACAGCGCACTTTAGCGCTGGCTGAGCAGCAGGGAAGCAAAGATAGTATTGCAGTTGACGGTAGCAGCGCGATTAACTAATACTTCTAAGCGTAAAATTAAAGCTTGGGTCGCCGCGCCGGACATTGTTCGGTGTAGCGCTGTGCGGGCGCATTTGCGAAGTACAGTGACACGGTTTTGATAATGAGTAAGAATACTTACGGAAAGTCTTCCCGGCAACGGGCTGGTCAACCCTGCCGATGCAGACGGTACGCAGACACGGCCAGGAAAGCACAACGGCGCTGGGGCAATTTTGCGTAAGTTTTCGGAGACGATAGAATGAAATATATGCGCGCGAGCGATATGATAATGGCGTCGATAGTGGCCTCTGTATTGGCATTTGGTGCAATCAATGTAGCGCACGCGCTCGATTTCAAAGCCGTGGGCGCGGCACCTGTCATTTTTTACGATGCGCCCTCCGAAAAAGGACGGCGTGTTGCTATTGCCCCGCGTGGCATGCCTGTAGAAGTGGTATTGACTTACGGCGACTGGACCAAAGTACGTGATGCAAGCGGTGATTTGTCATGGGTGCAGACGGCCGGATTGTCGGGTAGTCGTACGCTGCAGGTCAAGGTTGCGAACGCCAAGATCCGTGCCACCCCGAGCGACACCGCGCCGCAAGTCTTCAGCGCCGATAAGGGCGTTCTTCTAGAATTGGTCGAGCCTGTTGTCTCAGGTTGGGTTAAGGTGCGTCACCGCGACGGTCAGTCAGGCTACGTAAAAGCGACCGAGGTATGGGGAAGTTAACGCAGCAATCTTAAAAGATTGCTTTGCATTTCGCCTGAATCCTGAGCGCCTGATCGCAGTGTCGACTGCCGGGCCAATGTGGCTACCATCCAACCTTTTAGACAATGTTTTCGTAACTATGGCTAATTGCTGGTAGCCGATTTTTTGGTGACTTGCGATGATATTCATTGCTGCGGCAGACGCACCATAGCTACCGCCTGACGGTTAATTCCTAATGTTTTATTCTACGATCGGCCGCTTGTGACCGTTGATTCCTCACCAATGAATATCACCATCCTCGGCGCGGGCGCCTGGGGTACTGCGCTTGCGATTGCGCTTGCGCAGCGCCACAACGTTTTATTATGGGGACGCAACCCGACTGTCATCGCCGCCGCCGCAGCGCAGCGTGATAACACTACCTACTTACCTGGTTTTCCATTACCTGCCAATTTAATCGTCACCGCAGATTTTGCGCAGGCGATCGCGCATGTCGGCTTCGATGTTGCGGGCGAAAATAGTCTTTTGATTGTTGCATCCTCAGTGGCTGGCATGCGTTCTCTGTGCGAACAGTTGCGTGGTCTGGCTATCCCCAATATTGTATGGCTCTGTAAGGGCTTTGAAGAAAATACGCGATTGCTACCGCACCAGATCGTGCGTCAGGTACTGGGCGATGCTATTCCTGCGGGCGCGCTTTCCGGACCCTCTTTTGCGCAGGAGGTGGCACGTGGCTTGCCTTGCGCGCTGGCGATAGCGACCAGCGACCTGGCGCTTTCCGAGCGTGTAGTGGCGGCGGTACATGGTTGTAATATTCGCGTGTATTCGACTGACGATATGATTGGCGTAGAAGTCGGCGGCGCGGTAAAAAATATCATGGCAATTGCAACCGGTCTGGCAGATGGACTACATCTTGGCTTAAATGCCAGAGCAGCGCTGATCACCCGCGGGCTAGCTGAAATAACCCGGTTGGGATTGGCATTGGGCGGTCGCAGCGAGACTTTCATGGGTTTGTCAGGTGTCGGCGATTTGATACTGACTTGTACCGGTGACTTGTCACGTAATCGCAAAGTCGGGCTGGCGTTAGCGCAAGGCAAAAGTCTCAATGATGTGGTCGCTGAGTTGGGTCATGTTGCGGAGGGTGTGCGTTGTGCCGCTGCGGTGCTGACACTTGCACAAAGGCTTGGCGTGGATATGCCGATTACCACCGCGGTCGCTGGCGTATTGTTCGACGGCGATGCCCCAGGCACGATGGTTGACCTGATGTTAGCGCGCACACCGCGTGAAGAATCAGCTTGAACGGACTGACGAGGCCAGTTTCTCTGCTAACGGTACTGCCAGCGACTAGATGGTTTCAGCAATCGGGGAGCAGGCCCCGAAGTGCTGGAAACGACATCCACCGGTAACGCCCAGTTATCGCGCTATGACATATACACTACGACACATACCCTACAACACATAACGCGACAAGTCCTCGTTCACAGCCAGCGCCCCCAGGCGTTGATCGACATAAGCAGCGTCGATTTTCAAAGTTCTTTCGCTGGTATTGGTGGCCGCGTACGAGATTTCTTCCAGCATTTTTTCCATCACGGTATGCAGGCGCCGCGCACCGATATTTTCGGTTTTTTCATTCACCGAAAACGCGATTTCAGCCATTCTGGTAATCCCTTCAGGCACAAACTCCAGCGTCACGCCCTCTGTCGCCAGCAGTGCTTCATATTGCGTGGTAAGACAGGCGTCGGTTCCTGTGAGGATCCGTTCGAAATCGGAGATGGAGAGCGAGTCAAGTTCAACCCGTATCGGAAAACGGCCTTGCAGTTCCGGAATCAGATCCGAGGGCTTGGCAAGATGAAACGCACCCGATGCGATGAACAATATGTGATCCGTTTTGATCATGCCGTACTTGGTGTTGACAGTCGTACCTTCTACCAGCGGTAGCAGATCACGTTGCACGCCAGCGCGCGACACATCGGCACCGCCAGTTTGTGAGCGTGTTGCAATCTTGTCAATTTCGTCCAAAAAAACGATACCGTTTTGCTCAACGTTAAAGATAGCCATTTGTTTTAACTCATCTTCGTTAAGCAACTTGGCGGCTTCTTCCTCGACCAAAATCTTTAGCGCATCCTTGACTTTAACCTTGCGACTTTTCTTGCCCTTGCTGCCCATCCCGGAAAACATCGATTTAATCTGCTCAGTCATCTCTTCCATGCCAGGCGGCGCCATAATTTCCATCTGCGGAGCGCTTTCGGCCAGTTCGATTTCGATCTCACGGTCATCGAGAGATCCCTCACGCAATCGCTTACGGAAGGTCTGTCGCGTATTATTGCCATTGTCCCGGGTGTCGCTAACGAGCGGCGTATCCTGCTCGGGATGAAAACCAAAATCACGCGCTGGCGGTACCAGAATATCGATGATGCGGTCTTCTGCGGCATCCTCTGCGCGCGAACGTAGCTTGCGCATTTCGGATTCGCGAGTTTGCTTGATCCCTATATCAATCAGGTCGCGAATGATGGTTTCTACATCGCGACCGACATATCCGACTTCGGTGAACTTGGTAGCCTCAACCTTGATAAATGGCGCGTTGGCTAATTTGGCCAGCCTGCGTGCAATCTCTGTCTTGCCAACGCCTGTGGGGCCAATCATCAGGATGTTCTTAGGCGTGATCTCATGCCGCAATGGCTCGGCAACCTGCTGACGCCGCCACCGGTTGCGCAGCGCAATTGCGACGGCCCGTTTGGCTTTGTCCTGTCCCACCACATGTTTATCAAGCTCGGAGACGATCTCTTGCGGAGTCATGTTGATGTTCATGTTCATATCCATTTTTTTCGGTTCCGGGTAAAGCCATGCCGTTGCAGGTTGAGAGCTGGGTATAAATCATATTGATTTATATTGATTGAGCGTACCATGTGAGCATAATGATAAGCCCATAGTTAAAAAGGTGCGGCCAGGGTAATCAGGATGCGCGCAACTGTTAATCGAAACACTCAACATTTGTCCGGGTGGCGTTAATTGAGAGTTTCGATGATGTGCGATTGATTAGTATAAATACAAAGATCACCCGCAATAACCAGCGATTTTTTGACGACCTCGGCGGGCGATAATGTGGTGTTTTCGTAAAGCGCCTTGGCAGCGGATTGTGCAAAAACACCGCCAGAGCCGATTGCGCCGATGCCATCCGTCGGCTCAAGTACGTCGCCATTGCCAGTAATGACAAGTGTGGTGTCGCGATCAGCGGTCAGGAGCATTGCCTCAAGGCGACGCAACATGCGGTCTGTACGCCATTCTTTGGCCAGGTCTACCGAAGCGCGCATCAAATTGCCCTGATGCTTCTCTAATTTGGCTTCAAATAAATCAAGAAGCGTAAATGCGTCTGCGGTCCCGCCAGCAAAGCCAACCAGAACCTTGCCCTGATAAAGCGTGCGCACTTTACGTGCGGTGCTTTTCATTACAATATTGCCCAGCGTTACCTGACCATCGCCACCCAAAGCCACGCTATTACCGCGTCGTACTGACAGGATGGTGGTGCCGTGAAATTGTTCCATTTTGTTTGCCTAAAAAAGCGGACCGAGCGTGCGGCAGTTTGATCAGCTGCACGTATCGGACCAGTTATGCGGCGCCCGGACGTCGGGCGTACTCGCAAAGTGTTGCAAGCTATATTACCAGCGCAGGATCGTAACCTTGAACAACCAATGTGTACTTAAAAAAATGGGGGCGGCCTCCGTGATTACAAGCATCGGTTCGTGCAAATTAAGACTTTAGAAAGGGTACGCGTTAGTCTGCTGCTAACCCGGTATTAACCCGCGGCGCTCCACCTCGCGTCCCATCGCTCATATACCGTGCATCCACCGCCGGGACCCGTGCGAATGTACTACCCTCACTCAAATTATTCCATTGTACCGACGGGCCGCGTGTTCTGCCCAATCGCACCTTATCGCTGCTTGCGGCAGCGGTAAGGGAGGGGAGTAGACTATTCTGGTTGCATGTTTGCCTGCGGATCGTTGGCTGCCCGGATTACCGATTGATAACGCTTTTATATATTGTATAACAGGGACTCAGCTGGACTTGCCGGTATTCAGCCTTTCGAGCGGCCTTCGTATAGCCAAAATACAGTGTTAAATCACAGTATGGCAATGTTATGCCGAAAGGCCACGCACGGAGATGCGCACTCAGGGAGTGATAAACACCCGCGCTGCGCCTAGTTTTTGCGGGCGTTGATAGTGATGGTGTCCTGCATGCCCATCACCCTGAAAAGCGCGACTACCAAATGATTTAGTTCATGAAACTCAATTTGCCGACCCTGCCCCACGAGCGGTAGCAGTGTATTCATTAATTGTCCGGCTGCATTGAAATCGACGCGTATTAAGCGTGAGCAATTGAGGAGCGTCGGATTATGTTCACTGGTGTAGCCCTGAATCTGCAAAAGCAGGTCGTCGACACGCCCTTCGACCAACGCTGGCATCATGAAGTGCTCACGTTCTTTACCCGATTGGCTGCCATCCATGCGGTCGGGTGCTGCCGTGGTCACTTTGGTTGCCGGTGCAAAGAAAGAAGGTGGGGATACCTCGAAAGTAATACAGTAATCGATGCTGACGTCCTCAAAAGCTTGCTCCTGATTTAACAGGTGGAGAATTTCTAACAGCAGTAACCAGGGCGCGGTGGTTTCGTCACGTCGTCCCACGCAGAGAATTGCACGGATACCGTTGGTCAACTCGGTGGTGCCGGCCAGAATAAGCTCAAGCTTGGATTCCTGAAGTTTCTTCAGGGTGCGGAGTAACAGGCCGCAGCCGATCGGATCGACGGATTTGATGCGGGTGAATTCCAGTCTTAACGCCGAATGACTCTGACTGAATTTAAGTGCGCGCTGTAACTGTCGGGTGATATTGGCGTCCAGCTTGCCAGCAAATGAGACGGCTGGCGTCGCGGCAGAATCGCTCATGTCGGTATTCGGGTTAAGCGTCAGTTGCTCATCCCAGGTCGGGGGCGAACTCTCAAATTTATGTACAAAACTGAGCGAAAGGTCATCGAATTGTTGTTGCTTGCCGTTGATGCGATACAGGTCAAGGAGCATCCACCATACCTCTGTAGTGGCGCTCCCAAGATTGTCTTCCTGTATCGCTTGCTCCAGTAATTGCTCTGCGATATCGGATTGGGCATTGGCAAATAATAGTGCCGCCTCCTCAATGACCGCCGGCGTGTCAGAGGTTAACACTTGAATAGTGCTGCCTCGCTGGTCTGGCGCAGATACATCTTTTGTGGGAGTAAGCGCCGTGATGCGGGGATCATTACCTTGGAATGTGGTGCTCCTGCCTGCAGCATCGATGGCCCCGGTGGCGGCAATAGTGCTCGGGTAGACAAATTCCGAAGACATTTCGGATTCGATCGCGTCAATCTTCATTGCAGTTGAGTTGGGCGCAACGTTACCTTGGCGCGTTTGAGTGCCTTCTTCGTTGTGTGCTGAATTACCAGGCTCGGTCAAGGCAGCGCGTTTTGCAATAGCGGTATTGGTGCCAGAAATGGTATCGGTGCTTTTTCGGGCAGTTTTGCCAAAAATTGAGAAAATCCCCACGTGTGTCCTAAACGATGAAATAAAGGCGATGATACAGATCAGCGGATCGTGTTTGCTGACCGATGTTTATAGTGTAGTCGGATATCACGCTATTTACTGCGAGCAAATAAGCAATTTAAGGTTTAAATTTATGCTTCTATTGATTTAACAATGAGAAAGGCCGGCGGAGTTGTTATAAACGTCGCGGTTTGCGCGTTTCATTGTGATGAATGCAACGGTAAGACGCAGCCCGGTGGTGGGAATAAGGAAGACGTGTTTGATGCAATCAGCGGCATAAGCGCTAATGTCAGAGTTTGGAAAAACCTGAGGAAAGTTAAGCCAGTGCAAGCTAGGACAAGGAAATACAACCAAACGTAGCCATTGTTTTGCGGTTGGCGCACTTGAGCTTTATGGCGTGTCGGACTACCGCACGGCGTGTTGGGCCGTGCAGCATAATAAACGCGGCATGTTAATCGGGCTGCAGCAGGCTACTTTAGCCTCTGCGCCACATCCGATACACCGTTGGCTGACAATTTAGTCGCCGTATAGCTTCTGTTTCAATTCACGCCGCTGCTGTGCTTCCAGCGATAGGGTCGCCGTTGGTCGGGCTAGTAAACGCGGAATACCGATAGGCTCTCCGGTTTCTTCACACCAGCCGTACTCACCTGCATCAATCGAAGCAATCGACTGCTGTACTTTTTTAAGCAATTTTCGCTCACGATCGCGTGTGCGCAATTCTAGCGCATGCTCCTCTTCGATAGTTGCGCGATCAGCAGGGTCTGGCACCAGCACGGTTTCGCGCAGGTGCTCAGTCGTTTCGCCAGCGTTCTTCAGCAGATCAACTTCCAGCTGTTTAAGACGCGCTCTGAAAAAGGCAAGTTGTGCCGCATTCATGTAATCCGCTTCGCTCATCGTAGTGAGTTGCGCTTCGGTTAGCATGGGGGCATCGGGGGTGGGGGTGGTTGTTTGGGTAGACACTTCGCTTACTTTCGATACGACGTATTTTTCAATTTTATCCGTAAACTCAGTACGGGAGGGAGCGATATTTGCATTACCCTTTAGTTAATTGTACTGGCTATGGCCGTGGGGAATTCTTTTCTTTGCGTCAATTACCTGGCGGCATCAAATGTCGGGACAAAACTACCAACATGAAAAATCGCTTTTCGTTGTCATCACGATCATTTCTTTACTTGTTGCAGGATTCTACAACAGGATGGCGCGCAAAGCTCTCAGGTCTTTCAATTGCGACCTCTGCTGAGAAAATATTTCCATGCTTCGTCAGCGCACCCGGCAATCTACTGGCATGCATTATTCGCCATTTTGCGTCGGTTGCTTGTTTCCGCCCGCGCAAAACTGCCATAGTTTATACCAGACATTGTTCTAAACCGCGAATAAAAATGTCTTTAGGCAGGTTCTTGCCGATGAAAACCATTTTGCTGGCGGGTTTTTCCCCGTCTTCCCACTTGCCGCCGACATCGCTACCCATAATTTGATGCACCCCTTGAAACACTACTTTCCGGTCGGCACCATCCATGAACAGTATGCCTTTGTAGCGTAACAGACGCGGTCCATAGACTTCAATCAAGCCGTCAAGAAATTCCTCCAGCTTGCTTGCCTCAAACGGGCGCTCGCTTTTGAAAACGAAAGCCGCAATATCATCTGCATGATGCGCGTGATGATGATTGTGGTGATTATGGTGACCGTCCACGCGTCTTTCGTGATTGGTTTCTGCATGTTCCGTTTGATGTGATGGATGGTCGCAATCGCTGCCGCTGTGGGCGTGGTCTGCATGTTCCGCCGCATGGCTTTCTTCGGCAGCCAGAAAATCAGGATCGATCTCCAGCTTGGCGTTCAGATTAAAGCCCTTGATATCCAGGATTTCATCGATAGGCGTATGGACCGGGTCGAGCGGAATGATTGCAGCCCGCGGATTAATGCGGGTCAACCTAGCGCTGAGTAGTGCGACCTCGGCGGGGCTAACCAAGTCTGTTTTAGAGAGTAATAGTTTGTCCGCAAAGCCCACCTGGCGCTGTGCTTCTTCTTGCTGATCCAGTTGCTGCATTGCATGCTTGGCGTCAACTACCGTAACGATTGCGTCCAGCATATAGTGCATGGCGACTTCTTCATCGACGAAGAAAGTCTGTGCGACCGGACCGGGATTGGCCATGCCGGTGGTCTCAATGATGACGTGGTCAAAATGTAGTTCGCCAGCGTCGCGGCGGCGCGCCAGCGAGCTCAGGGCGATGATCAAATCACCGCGTACCGTGCAGCAGATACAGCCGTTGTTCATTTCGATAATTTGTTCGGTGCTGTCCTGAACAAGAATTTCGTTGTCAATATTCTCGGCACCGAATTCGTTCTCAATAATGGCAATTTTGTAGCCATGCGGTTGCTGCAAAATACGATTAAGCAGGGTGGTTTTGCCAGCGCCAAGGAAGCCGGTCAGAATAGTCGCAGGAATGAGTGCCATAGTGATAGAGCGTTGATACGCGGAAGGTTATTAGAAAGGCGGCCTTGTTGCACCGGGTTCGCTTACATATTCGGTCATTGCTCAGGTTTGACGTTTGTTTACGCTCTGCTGCGTGGTGCCGCTTAGTGCGTGCCCCAAGCGGTCCTCAAATTTTCAGGCTTGATAGCGCTTTACCGTGCTTTTGCGCCGCTATTCGGATAGTGCGCGGTTGCTCCCTAATGGGCGCAGTCGGCGCACCAGCCTTTGATCGTTAATTCAATATCGTGGCCTTCAAAGCCTTGGCCGAGTGATTCCTGCAATGCTTGCTGCAAGTGCTGACGCAGCAACGCTGGCGACGCGGTAGCGGTCGCAGAACCTGCGGGGTCCTTAATGACCGGTGCCAACACATCACCCAGAAATCCGGCTTCTCCACTGCCATCCAGACAAAATACCTTACCGCAGCGGGTGCACTTAAAGTGCCCGTGCTGATGTTGCGCGTGCGCACTGGGTTGCAAGGGGTCACTTGAAGCGGACTCTGTATGCTCGGCGCCAGCGCTGTACAGGAACACCCGATCGTCACCCGCGATCTTATGGGCCAGGCCTGCATCGGTCAGACAGTCCAGCGCGCGGTACAGGGTGACGCGGTCCATATCGACGAACAGATCCTGCATGTCCTGATGCGACACCGCACAGCGTGCCTCCAGCAAGGCAGTCAGCACGTTCACCCGCGCACCGGTAATGCGTACTGACGCAAGCCGCAACTGTCCCTCTGCCAATAGCGCCGACTGAGAACGCAGTCCGGCGCGATCAGACGTTTGGGAGGTTTTTGAGGCAAGTTTAGTTTTGATGTCTGGGGTCATTCAAGGACACATTGAAATGTTCATCGATAAAGAGCGATTATGCCCCAATTTGCAATTCAGTTGCATATTTTGCGCGGAACGCGGAAGTCGTTGCTCTTCTGGTAGGGCTGGCATCAAAGGCGATCTTGCCCAGTTTTATCCGATACTTATTGAACCCTTACTTGTTCGGCAGTTTTTTGGCTCTGGGGTGTGCCGCATCGTAGACTTGCGCCAGACGCTGAAAGTCGAGGGAGGTGTACACCTGCGTGGAGGAGATCGACGTATGCCCGAGCATTTCCTGTACCGCACGCAGATCCCCCGATCCCTGCAGTACATGTGAGGCAAACGAATGGCGCAGTACGTGCGGATGAACGTCTGTCGGGATATCCAGCGCGCGCGCATGCGCCTTCAGCCGCAGTTGCACCACGCGGGGGGAGACCCGGGTGCCGCGCTCGGTCAAAAACAGCGCAAAGGCGTTGCCTTGGCTGGCTTGGGTGGGTTCGTCCGCTTTTACCAAAGTATTGCGCAAGCTCAGCCACTCGACGATCGCGTTCAGAGCAGGTTGGCCCACCGGTACCGACCTTCTTCTGTCACCTTTGCCGGTTACAGTCACCTCTCCCGCATCAAAATCAATCCAGCCAGCCGATACATAACCATCTTTTTTGGTGTAGCGAACGTCGATTCCGGCCAGTTCCGATACCCGCAATCCGCTGGAATACAACAACTCAAACATCGCGTGATTACACGCAGCCATCGTCGTCCCATCTTCCTGCAGCGGATTCGGACTTGCTACCAGTCGTATCGCATCGTCTGCTCCTAGCGCTTTAGGGAGAGGTTTGCCGCGCTTGGGCGCTTTGAGGCCGTCGACCGGGTTGCTCGATACCACGACTTTCTCACCCAACCAGTCAAAAAAACCACGCCAGGCAGAAAGTTTGCGCGCAATTGAGCGCGGTCCAAGACCGCGCGAATGGAGTTGCGCGGCAAATTTGCGGATATTGGCGTGGGTGACGCTCGCGAACCCACGCGATGCATCGTTTTGGTTGCTAAGTGCGCGGCAGAACACCGCTAATTCGGCCAGATCGCGCGCATAATTGCTCACCGTAAGCGCCGATAACCTCCGCAGATAGCGCAGACTGTTGAGATACGCGTCAATATCGGTTGATGGCGCGATGTGGTCGGTAGCTTGATCGTTGTTAATCGGCATGGCAGATAACCGGTTAGGTAGGTTAGGCCAGCAAACAGGCGAGGGCAGCGCTGGCGGTACTCCCTATCTTGCTGAGGAAATCGGTCGCCAGATCGGGGCTGAAGCGCAGCGGATCGGGCGAGCAGAGCACCAGTAAGCCGAACGTGCCGGACTGTGGGTCCGCGCGTAGTGGCAGCATAGCGATGGATTGCGTTTCGCTTGGGTGCTCAAGCCACGAGGCCGCCTCAAAATCATTATTGGTACCGCAAAACGGGACGCTTAAGCCATTTGCAAAAAGCTTAGAATCCGCAGATGCGGGCGCTGCAAACCAGGTGTGCGAGAATTCGTCGGCAACATTCCAAAGTCGCATGGTCGCTTGGGGCACCTCGAATATCGCTTGTATGCCAGCGATCAGCGTATGCGGCATATCGACATCGTTACGGGCCAGCAGCAGACTACGCGACCAAATCTGCAACTTGTCACCGATCGCATCGTTTTCCTGCGCGTTTCGCGCCATCTCGGCAAGACGCAGGTCTTGCACTTTGATTTTTTCCCGCAAAATTTCCATTTGGCGCTCTTGTAACGAAATGGCGCGGCCAAGTAATGGGCTGGTTAATCTGATTTTGCCTAATAATTCAGCGTGTTCCTCAAAGAAGTGGGGCGTCTCGGCAAGATATTGCGCGACGGTGTCGGGATCCAGATGGCTGCTCATGATAGGCGTTTATGCTTTGAAAGAAGTGAAAGTGAATGACGGAAAGTATCGCCGTAATCGCAATGGATAACAACCTTGGATTTATGCAAAACCGCCCCTGTGGCGCTGTACTTTCGTGATCGCCTCTGTGGGAACACTAACGGGCCAGCTAACCCGGTCGGTACTTCACCGTGCTTCAATAGGGTTGGCGGCCGCGATGCCGGGACGGTCTTGCGTAAGTCCTTATAGGGCGACCGGAGATCTACAACGCGCCCAATGACGAAAGGCCCACATGAAAAATCATGTGGGCCTTTCGGATGTCTAACTAAGCAGGCATTTCCCCGTTGCCAAGGATCTGTCTAACTTATATTAGAACTTGTGACGGACACCAACTGTAACTGCAGCTTGGTTACCAGTCGAACCAAGTGAATCGCCTAGGATACCTGGGTTGATAGCGTTGCTAGCGTGCAGGTATGAAGCAAATGCATACAAGTCAGTACGCTTCGACAGGAAGTAATCAGTACCCAGATTAACTTGGGTCAATTTACCTTTAGCTGAACCAGCGTCAACAAAATTCAACTTAGTGTATTGAACACTAGCTAATAAATGCAACGGTGCTGTCAATGAATAGTTAGTACCTAATTCAAAGATGTTAGCACGGTTGTTGTTGATGCTGCCGATGCCGAAAGTACCAGTAGGAACTGGGTTAGCAGCAGTAGCGCCTGAAGCAGTTGCCAGATTCTGGGTTACGCGTGACCAGTTACCGTACAAACGGGCAGGACCAGCTTGATAGCTAGCACCCAGACTGAATACTTTCAGTGCTGTAGAGCCTGGATTGCCGGCTGTGAAAATAGTGCCGTTGATCAAGCTTGTGTCTGAAGGGGAACCTGGAGTTGCCCCTGCTGTAGGTGTCGCAGCAGTTGTAACACCTTTTTTCGCTTGGTAGTAAGCAGCATACAGGCCGATAGGACCGTTAGCGTATTGACCGCCCAGACCGAACGACTGACCTGAAGTTGTCGAACCTGCAGTTTCGCCGAAACCGTAGATTGCGCTAGCTGTAAAGCCAGACAAATTTGTTGTGTTGTAACGGATTGAATTTTGGGTACGTACACCTTCCAAACGGTCCAGATTGTGGCCAACATTACCAGTTACGCCACCGAAATCTTGAACCGAAGTCCATTGGCTTACATCATCCAGGATGTCTGTTTGACGACCTACCAGAACTGTACCAAATGCATCGCTGCTCAGACCAACAACCGACTTACGACGGAAAAGGTTTGTCTGGCCTTTATCGCCTTCTAATGCACCAGTATCATTTTTAAAGCCAGTTTCCAATTGGAAAACCGCTTTCAGACCGCCGCCCAGATCTTCAACGCCTTTGAAACCTAGGCGTGAGCCTTGGATAATGCCCGAGTTAACTGCAAACTTGTTGCCAGTTTTGCCAAGTGTAGGATTTGCTACGCGGTTTGTATAAGTGACGCCAGTGTCAACGATACCGTAGATTGTTACTGAGCTTTGAGCTTGTGCTGCACCTGCGATTGCGCCGAGTACGGCCAGTGCGATTAGTGATTTCTTCATTTGACGTCCTTTATTTGGAAAAGCCTGCTTTAAGGATCCGTACATCTGTCGGATGGGAGAACATTAATGGCTCCGGCTGTACAGTCTGGCGGTTTGGTGTTTTGTGATGCTATTAATTTGTCGAAATTGTCAGAGGTAGGTGTTTATGTTGTATTTTTGTGACACAAATCCGGTGCCCTTCGGTGGGATCGATATTCGAACTCTTCTAGGGAGGGGAGGCGCAATTTTCACTGTTTTTGTGGTCCCGATGTTGTATTGATATTGTTTGCGCGGGCAGGAACGGAAAGGCTATACGCCTTCGCTTGATGGGATTGTAAAAGAAGCGCTTATGGTCGCTTTAGCATGTCAGTTGGCGCAAGTAAAAGACAGGAAGGAGTGCGCCGGAGCTTGTGGAGTAAGCATGACTATATAGAAGGCTAAATAATCAACGCCTTAACGGCGAGTGATTAAAGACGGTTGAATTATGAAGGGCTTAGGCTGGGCCGTAAGAAAATAAATTCTAATTAAGGTCCTAAATACTAAATCGTTTCTAAAGGAAGATAGCTTACTTTTAGCAGACAATGTCATCATTTATATGCCGTAAAGAAATATTTCAGTGAATTTGTACAGGTTTTCAGATTAACAATTGAAAAAAAATCAAATTGTTGTATTAAAGCTGCGAACTTTATTGAAAATTAGTATCAAATAAAGGATTCCCCTTTTATCGGGGATAATTTACGCTTTTGCATGTGGGTGTTATGGCTAAACGGGAAGACTTGGCAATTATCCGCGCGGCGCGGGCTGGGCAGGCTTCTGCTCAGCTTGCGTTGGGCCAGCGCTATCTGTTCGGGGGCAACGGATTGCCGCAGAGCTTTCCTACCGCTTTACATTGGCTGGATCGCGCAGCCCAGCAAGGGGAGGCCGCGGCCTGGATTTTAATTGGCACGCACATTCCGCTGGAAGTCGCGCGCAGTGCTACCAACCCTCGGGATATATGCGCCTGGTACGAGCGAGCATTTGATGCCGGTGTTATACGGGCGGGTTTGATTTTGGCGCAGCTGGTTTTGGACAGCAGCCTTTCTTTCAATGACAGCGCTGCGCTCAATATGTTTGCGGCCAGCGCGCTGCGTGCGCTGGAAGTAGCCGCTCATGCAGGGATTCCCGATGCGCAGTGGCTATTGGCGCAGCACGCGGCTCGCGCGGATCGAATTACCGCAAAAGTCGCCAGCCAAAACAATGAAAATATCACTATTGCTGCCGCGATTGACGCCGCGCAGGCGGGCAGGGTCGACCGATCCGCTCGACATAGTGAAAACCCTGGTGAAATAGTTAGCACAGCGATTTCGAACAACGTTGCCACGCTGGCCTGGACCGCGAGGGCGGCCGACGCTGGCATTATGCAAGCCCAGCATTCGCTGGCAAAGAGGGCATGGGAAAAAGGAGAATGGACGGCGTTTTTAGAGCGCGGCTTGCCGTTGGCGCGCGCAGTGGCACAACAGTTTGGCGGAGAGTTAGCGCAATTGCATGCCCCATCCGAATCTTTAGCGCGGCGTTTGGGTGAGGCCAATTTATTGCTGTTGCATCGGAGCGCCCGGGCGCTGATGACGTTGGGGAATTTTGATGCCAGCGAGGTACAGCAATTTTTAGAGTTGGCAGCTTCTGCCGACGATAAATGCGCGCAGCTGGATCTCGGGCTTTGGTACGCTCGAATGGATAGCGATGGTGAGCGCATTGTTGTGGGTGCGGGATCGGCCAATTACAAGAAGGCGATTCGTTGGCTCACCCATGCGGGAGAAAGGGGTTTGGCCGAGGCATGGTATGCGTTGTCGCGCATTTACCTGAAGTCCGAATTCTCTCAGCGTAATCTGGCTGACATGCAGCGCCATCTGGAGCATGCCGCCGAAATGGGACACCGGGCGGCGCAACTGGAACGCGGCGTTAGCGCCTGGCGCAATCGGCGCGAAAAATTAACCAATGATGTGCAGGCAGTCTACTGGCTACAAAAAGCTGCCACCCAAGGCTGTGCCGAGGCGCAAACTTTGCTAGCAAAAATCGCGGATCGGGCGCACCCAATGGCTTGGGCACTGAGCGCCAAACAGCAGTTAACCCGGGAGTTAGTCGCCAGTCATCCGTTTTTGGTGGCGCGCATTGAGTTAGCCCTATTGTTTGGATTGAGTCGGCCCGAGGCTTTACTGCTGGACTTGAATCAGGCTGATAGTGGTCACTGTTTGGTGGTGGATATTCGCGCATCGTATGCCCGTAGCAAGCGGCGACTGATACTGATCGAAACTGGTGACGAACGTCAGGCGCTGAACAGGATCGCGCGATTGTTTGAAGATGTTGACTGCGGTTCGGACGGGCCAGAAGGTAATTACCGACAGCGTCTGTACCGCTTCAAGACCGCGTTGCCCGGGCTGGAATTGACCGATGTCAGCACGGAGGACGGGGAAAGATTGGCGGAGAGCGTAAGCTAAAAGTTGTCGTCTGAAGCAATGCACGCCTCCGCTCATTTAAAAAGTGCGGCTAGTCAGTGGCAGTCTCAATCTCCGTTTTAATCTAAACTTCATCTAAATCTAAATCTAAATCTAAATTTCAATTTCACCCTCAAACACGGTCACCGCTGGTCCGGTCATTTTGACTGACTGGCCGATGCCTTCCCATGATATCGATAGTTCGCCTCCGCGAGTCAGGACTTTAACCGGAGAGTCCAGCAAGCCGCGTTGTATACCTGCGACGGCAGCGGCGCAGGCACCGGTGCCACAGGCTAGCGTTTCGCCGGCGCCGCGTTCGTAAACGCGCAGCTTGATTTGATGCCGCTCGACGATCTGCATGAAGCCCGCGTTGACGCGTTTGGGGAAGCGCGGGTGATGCTCAATCACCGGACCGTCGGCCAGGACGGGCGCTGCATCGGTATCGGCCACCACTTGGACAGCGTGCGGATTGCCCATGGAGACCACCGAAAACAGAACGGTCTTGCCATGGATATCCACCGGCCATAGCGTATCCATTCCTTGCTGTTTTGGCTGCAGGTTGCTGGCATCGAATGGCACTCTGGGAGGGTCGAGAACCGGTGCGCCCATGTCAACGGTAATAGATCCATCGTCCTCCAGCGCTGGTTCAATCACGCCGCACATGGTCTCGACTTTGATTGTGCGTTTTTGAGTAAGGCCTTTTTCGGTGACGAATTTAACGAATGCGCGGGCACCGTTACCGCATTGCTCCACTTCGCCGCCGTCGGCGTTATAAATACGATAGCGAAAATCGACTCCGGCGATGCGTGGTTTTTCGACGACCAGAATTTGATCGGCGCCGATGCCAAAGCGTCGGTCGCCCAGCGCCCGCCACTGGGAGGGCGTGAAATCAATGTCTTGATTGATCGCATCAATGACAATGAAATCGTTACCCGCGCCGTGCATTTTTGTAAATTTTAGTTTCATAAGGTAATTATAGAGCCGTAAGATAAAAATGCGGGGCGCGAGTTTCGGGCTTTAATCGCCCTAACCGTAATACCTTATTTTACGTCTGGTTCGTTTCATCCAATTTGCGTAGCGATGTTCTGGTATCGTCAATTAACCACTTAATAGGGGCCGGGTGCGCCTTCTGGTCGGGTTTTAAAGCGTTTGTGCGCCCAAAAGTACTCCGCAGGTGCTTCGAGCACTCGGGCTTCGATAAATGCATTCATGCGGCGCGTGGCTTTTGTTAGGTCGTCACCGGGATAATTATCCCAAGCGGGATAAAAGGTCACCTTCCAGCCTTTATATCCGGGCAAATACGTGGCGATCATTGGTACCACGCTGGCCTTGGTAGCCGCAGCTATTCTGGCGGGTGCCGTTAAGGTCGCCGCAGGAATCCCAAAAAACGGTACAAATTCCGCGTCTTTAGTCCCGAAATCCATATCCGGCAACATAATAAACGGGAGACCTTCACGCATGGCACGAATGATCGGTTTAACGCCTTGTTCTCGTGTAAATAATTTTACAGGGCGAAAGCGCGACCGGCCTTTAAGCAGTGCGGCGTCTACCACCGCGTCCTGCTGGCGCGAATAAATAGTGCAAATCGACAGGGACGAATTGAGTACCAGCGCAATACCCGGTATTTCCAAACAGACGAAATGCGGACATAGCAGGATCGTAGGCCCGGCTTTTAAGGTTTCTAGCGGCAAATCGGACTCAATTTTGATTAGTCTTCTGAGGCGCGCTTCAGACGCCCACCATAAGACGCTGCGTTCTAATGCGCTGCGAGAATAGGCCTGAAAATGGCGGCGCGCCAGTGCAATGCGCTCCTGTTCCGGCATGTCGGGAAAGCACAATTGAAGATTAATCAGCGTAATGTGACGCCGCGGTTTCATGATGATGAATAACAGCGATCCCAGCGCTTCGCCCAGCGGGCCAAGTACCCATAGCGGTAGCCAATGGGTCAGCCAGAGCAAGAAAATCAGCACTTTCATGCGTGGTCCTGACTGGTCGGTGCGGCATCGCGTGGTGCACTGACGCCCGGCGGTGTTTTGTAGCGGTTGTAGCTCCAGATATATTGTGACGGACAACGTGCTATAAGTTTTTCCATCGCGGTGTTAATGGCGTACGCTTGTTGCTCGGGCGTGTCGCCCAATTCTTCCTCAAACGGGACAAAGCGAATCACAAAGCCGCGCCCCCAAGGCAGGCGCTCCGCATACGAAAGAATAATCGGCGCACCGCTCATCTGATGCAACTTGGCCGACAAGGTCATGGTATAAGCCGGTTTGCCAAAAAATTTTGCCCACACGCCTTCGCCGTTTTGCGGCACCTGATCGGGCAGCAAGCCAATGGCTTGTCCTTTTTTGAGGGCTTTTAGCAATGCGCGCACGCCAGTCAGGTTGGCGGGAGCCAGATGTAAATTGGGGCGTGCACGCGCTCCTTCAATCAACGGCTTTAACGCTGCTTTGCGGGGCGGACGGTAGAGAGCCGTGAGAGAGGTTTTGGCCGCAATCGCTTGGGCAATGATCTCAAAACATCCAAGATGCGGCGTGAGGAAGATGACGCCGGTTTTGGCGTCAAGCGCGCATTGTGCTAATTCCCAGTTCTCAATGCGGGCGGTGCGCAGCACTTTCTCAGGTGCCGCGCACCAGACAAAGGGCAACTCGAACATACTTTTGCCGGACTCACGGATCGCCTGCGACAGGTAGCGATGATAACCGGCACGGTCTAAGTTGGCTTTTAGCTTACGTCGATAGGACGGCGATAAAAGATAGACGATCCAGCCGACCGTAGCCCCAATTGCATGCAATAAAAATAAGGGCAGCAACGATAAAAGTGCGAAGAGTTTAACAAGCATTGGGAGGCGGAAAAGGGCGTTTTGCCGAAAAGGGGTAAAAGGCGTAAAATAACACAATGTTGAATCGGCAACGCTGCATGAACAACAATGCAAGCGGTAATTTGCGTAATGCCATGATAGCAAGAAAGACTCCTGTCGTTGGTTTAACGAGTTTAAGTACGGAGTTTAAATATCAAGCTTAATTATCAAGCTTAATTATCAAGCTTAATACCGAGCTTAATACCGAGCTTAAATGTCTAGCTTGAATATCCGGCACTTGATACACATATACAACTATGGAAGTCGATCGTCGGTCACGCGATGATCTGAAATCAGCTAAACTGCACCAGAGTCAGGTTTCACAAAATACATCCGCCGAGTTAATAGACAACTTGCGAAGCGGTATATAAATTTCGCTAAAGCGTCGCAGGCTCTACAGTAGGACTGCGGCACGGTCACCACTGTAATTATTTTTTCGCCGGAGCCTGTATGACACATGAATATCTCTTCACCTCTGAATCCGTTTCTGAGGGCCATCCCGACAAAGTCGCGGATCAAATTTCCGATGCTATTCTTGACGCCATTCTGGCACAAGATCCTGCTGCACGCGTCGCCGCTGAAACGCTGGTGAATACAGGCTTGGTGGTATTGGCCGGTGAAGTAACTACCTTCGCAAACGTCGATTACATCAATGTCGCCCGTGAGACCATCAAACGCATTGGTTACGATAACGCAGATTACGGAATAGATTACAAAAGCTGTGCGGTCCTGGTCGCCTACGACAAGCAGTCGCCAGATATCGCCCAAGGGGTGGATGAGGGTAAGGGACTGGATCTGGATCAAGGTGCTGGCGATCAAGGCTTGATGTTTGGCTACGCTTGCGATGAGACCCCGGAACTGATGCCCGCAGCCATCTACTATGCCCATCGCATCGTTGAGCGCCAATCCCAATTGCGCAGAGACGGGCGTTTGCCGTGGTTGCGTCCCGATGCCAAGTCGCAAGTCACGCTGAAATACGTAGACGGTGTGCCAGTTGCCATCGATACCATCGTATTGTCCACGCAGCATGCGCCGGATATGCAGCATAAGGCAATCGAGGAAGCTGCTATCGAAGAGATCATCAAGCCAGTGGTGCCTACGGAATGGCTAAAAAACACGCGTTACCTGATTAATCCTACCGGACGTTTTGTCATCGGTGGACCGCAAGGCGATTGCGGTTTGACCGGTCGCAAAATTATTGTCGATACGTATGGAGGCGCAGCCCCACATGGCGGTGGTGCTTTCTCCGGTAAAGATCCGTCGAAAGTAGATCGTTCCGCTGCATACGCCGGTCGTTACGTCGCTAAGAATATTGTCGCTGCCGGTTTGGCGACGCGTTGCCAGATTCAGGTTTCCTATGCCATCGGCATCGCTAAGCCTACTTCGGTGATGGTGACGACATTTGGCACTGGCAAGATCAGCGATGAAAAGCTGGCGCAACTCGTGCTGGAGCATTTTGATTTGCGGCCGAAGGGCATCGTACAGATGCTTGATCTGTTACGTCCAATCTATGAAAAAACCGCGGCATACGGCCATTTTGGTCGTGAAGAGCCGGACTTCAGTTGGGAGCGGACCGATAGAGCTGCCGTATTGAAAGCCGCGTTGTAAGTTGCGCCGACACGCCGTTGCGGGATGGCAATAACCGCCGGGCAAGACGATGGGGATTTTTTGCCGTCGCTATTGGTAGGGGCTATTGTTATGGATATGTTGTGTATAGGTAAATAATAAGTTGGGAGCTTAGCTTCCAATTATTTTAGATCAGCAGAATCGCCCCGCGCCATAATGTTTGGTATTGGTAAGGTCCTTGCCGCGCCCGTGACTTGCCGTCCGGCGACGTTCATCCATGGGTTTGGCAATTCATCATTAAAAAACTGGGATTAATTAGGATGTAAGTTGGTGCTCATAGAGCCGCAACGGGTAGTCAGGAGTTTGGGCGCGCCTTTTATTTTACTCAACGGTCGCCCTGAAAAGGTGCAATTGCTATTAAAATGGTGCTTTGCTGACTTCTAACGATTAGTTACCTTGCGTTGCTTTCTGAAGTCCAGATTAGGCCGTATTTTTTCAGTGCACTTCCGCCGTAAATCATCCCACCGTAAATCATTTTTATCGTGCTTGTCGAATTTATTGGGCGTTACGCTATCATGGCTTCCACAGAACCACCCGCCACTCAAACGCCCGTTCCGCTGAAGTCAGCTCCAAGACATCGTCCCGTCACTAATACTGTTTCTCAATTTCGTATCGCCAGCTGGATCATCGCGATTGTGGTGTTGGTGCTGGTTCTGACCTTGCATTTGTTGACCGCTTTGTTGGCAGGATTGCTGGTCTATCAATTAGTGCGGTCATTGACGCCATTTATTGAACGCCGCCTGGCAAGTGAGCGTTCACATTTGATCGCGGTGGTATTGCTGTCTACCGTTATTATTGGCGTACTGACCGGCATCATCCTTGGGCTGGTCGCCTTTTTTCATGGGGGGCCGGATCGCATGCTGGTAATTCAGACCAAGTTAATGCAAGTGGTTGACCAGGCGCGGACCCAGATGCCAGCGTATCTGCAAGGATACTTGCCGGATGATATTGCCAGTACGCGCGAAATGGTGGCCGATTGGATCGAGTCCCACAGCGGAGAACTTAAGCTTGCGGGCAAAGAGGCGATACAGGTCTTTATCCATATTTTGGTCGGCATGGTCCTTGGCGCGATGGTCGCATTAAATGCTGAGCATCCAATGCCGGTTTTACAGCCTTTAGGCGCAGAGTTGCTAGAGCGGGCGCGTTTGCTGGCAGATGCTTTTCGACGTGTGGTCTTCGCCCAGATCAAAATATCGCTGCTAAATACGACGATGACGGCAATTTTTTTGCTGGTGATTTTGCGCCTTGCAGACGTGCACTTGCCGTTGACCAAAACGTTAATAGTGGTTACTTTTTTGGCGGGTTTGCTGCCGGTTATTGGTAACTTAATTTCAAATTCCTTAATCGTGATCGTCACGCTGTCGGTATCCTTGTACGTAGCGCTGGCAGCATTGATATTCCTGATCGTCATTCATAAGCTTGAGTATTTTTTGAACGCCCGCATTGTGGGTTCGCAAATTAATGCACGCAGTTGGGAATTGTTGCTGATGATGGTACTGGCGGAAGCGGCGTTTGGACTGCCGGGCCTGGTGGCGGCCCCGATTTACTATGCTTATATTAAGAGTGAATTGTATGAAATGGGTTGGGTTTGAAGGTTAATCCAAGGGGTTGCGTTAGTAACTAAGTGGCAACATAAGTGGCAATACAAAAGCAAGAGGCCCGCTAGCAATGGCAATCCTGCGTAATTCACATTGCAAGAAACGTGTGCCCACTCTTATCGATTTTTGCAATTCAATTCGCAAAGCGATGAAAGCAAAGCCAAATTGATTTAGAATACGATCTTCGTGCCAAGGAGCGTTGCGACAGACACAGTAGAATTTGAAACTGTTCTCTGCCAGGCTTGGTATCGTCTTTACATGCAACCGCGCTCACGTTACTTTTTTTCTAACGAAAGGAGGGCGTGATGAACGCCGTTGTAATGAAATCCATCCCTACTACTCTTGCTTCCTCAGATTACGTTGTTGCCGATATCAGTTTGTCTGGTTGGGGTGATAAAGAAATCCGTATAGCCGAGACTGAAATGCCTGGTCTGATCGCCATTCGTCAAGAATTCGCGGCGGCGCAACCGCTGAAAGGCGCACGCATCACCGGTTCGATTCACATGACGATCCAAACTGCGGTGCTGATTCAGACTCTGGAAGCGCTGGGTGCTCAAGTACGTTGGGCGTCCTGCAATATTTACTCCACGCAAGATCACGCTGCTGCTGCAATCGCTGCCGCCGGCACGCCAGTATTTGCCTTTAAGGGCGAATCGCTGGATGAGTACTGGGAATTCACCCATCGCATCTTTGAATGGCCGGGTGAAGAGCAAGCCAACATGATTCTGGATGATGGTGGCGATGCTACGTTGCTGCTGCATCTGGGCACGCGGGCAGAAAAAGACGCTTCAGTCCTGAATAATCCGACTTCTGAAGAAGAGATTTGCCTGTACAACGCTATCAAAAACAAGCTGGCAACGTCACCAGACTGGTATTCCACGCGTTTGGTACAAATCAAGGGCGTTACCGAAGAAACCACAACAGGCGTGCATCGTTTGTATCAGATGCATAAAGAGGGCAAATTGGCTTTCCCTGCAATCAATGTGAACGATTCGGTGACCAAGTCTAAATTTGATAATTTGTACGGTTGCCGTGAGTCGCTGGTTGACGGGATCAAACGGGCAACAGACGTTATGATTGCCGGAAAAGTCGCCGTTATCGCCGGTTATGGTGATGTAGGTAAAGGTTCTGCACAAGCCATGCGTGCGTTGTCGGCACAGGTTTGGGTAACGGAAGTCGATCCGATTTGCGCGTTGCAGGCGGCGATGGAAGGTTATCGCGTTGTAACCATGGATTATGCGGCGGAACATGGCGATATTTTTGTTACCTGTACCGGCAACTATCACGTCATCACGCATGACCACATGGCGAAGATGAAAGACCAGGCGATTGTGTGCAACATCGGCCATTTCGACAATGAAATCGAAGTCGCTGCGTTGAAGCAATACACTTGGGAAAACATCAAGCCGCAAGTCGATCACATTATCTTTCCAGACGGCAAGCGCATCATTTTGCTGGCCGAAGGTCGTTTGGTCAATCTTGGTTGCGGCACCGGTCATCCGTCGTATGTGATGAGCTCATCGTTTGCAAATCAAACCATCGCGCAAATCGAATTGTTCGCCAACACCAAAGCTTATCCAGTCGGTGTTTATACCCTGCCGAAGCACCTGGACGAGAAGGTCGCTCGCTTGCAACTAAAAAAACTCAACGCACAACTCAGCGTGCTGACAGAAGAGCAGGCGGCGTATATCGGCGTGAAACAAACCGGCCCTTACAAGCCGGAACAGTATCGTTATTAATACAGGCGATTGTTTAGCTACTATTGTTGCAACAGCGGTCGCTACGTAGATCACCTCTCGTAAAATTCTGGCAAGTCGTTGATCCTGCGTAGTTGAGCGTAGCGAAAATGGTTGAGGTACGGGTAATTGCACTAGTCACCTCAACCTGTTTTCGACGAAGATAGAGCGGTCTAGGTCTCGCTGAGGTTTATTAAAGTAAAGTCGCACCTATTAAGGCGCAAATATTCAGCTTCAGTACGTATCGCGCGCAAATAGGAGAAACATATGCGTTTATTGGTTACCTGGTTAATTAACGCGCTGGCATTACTGGCGGTTCCGTATTTATTGCATTCGGTTTCGGTGGATAGTTTCAGCGCAGCATTGATTGCCGCGTTGATCCTCGGTTTTGTGAATACGCTCATTCGTCCAATTTTGTTAGTGTTGACGTTGCCTGCAACGGTGTTGACGCTGGGTTTGTTCATTTTTATTATTAATGGCCTCATGTTTTGGGTCGTCGCGCAACTGGTGGGTGGTTTTCACGTTGCCAGCTTTTGGTCGGCGGTCGGCGGTGCCATCTTGTACAGTATCGTTTCGTGGGCGCTCTCCACGTTGTTATTGAGAAAAAATTAAATGTCTTCTGCTAACTTCAGCATTGAATTTTTCCCTCCTAAAACGCCGGATGGCGCGGAAAAATTACGTGTCACGCGTGCCAAACTAGCCGAGTTGCATCCAAAATATTTTTCAGTCACGTTTGGCGCTGGCGGATCAACCCAAAAGGGTACGCTGGACACCGTACTGGAAATTCGTGGTGAAGGCCATGAGGCCGCGCCACATTTGTCCTGCCTCGGAAGCTCGCCTGAGTCATTGCGCGCTATTCTCGCGCAATATAAAGCAAACGGCATCAAGCGTCTGGTCGCCTTGCGCGGCGATGCGCCAAGCGGTTATGGCGGCGTGGGTTTGATGTCCGGTGAATTTCGTTATGCGAACGAGCTGGTTGAATTTATTCGCGCCGAGACCGGTGACTGGTTTCATATTGAAGTCGCGGCTTATCCAGAAATGCATCCGCAGGCAAAATCGCCGCAAGACGATGTAAAGCGTTTTGCAGACAAGGTAAAAGCGGGTGCGAATGGTGCTATTACTCAGTATTTTTATAATGCGGATGCTTATTTTGAGTTCGTTGAGCAAGCGCATAAGCTTGGTGCGACGGTACCCGTGGTTGCCGGCATCATGCCGATCACCAATTACTCCCAGTTAATGCGTTTTTCGGATATGTGCGGCACCGAGATACCGCGCTGGGTGCGACTCAAGCTAGCGGCTTATGGCGATGATGCCGACTCAATCCGTGCGTTCGGTCTGGATGTAGTGACGCACTTGTGCGAGCGCTTACTCGCAGGCGGTGCGCCGGGTATCCATTTTTATACGCTCAACAATGCAGCTGCTACGACAGCAATTCTGCAACGCCTGAAATAGTAGTGGGTTGGCATTGAAGTGAAGACGGCAAGCCTGGTGTGGAGTACTTGAAAACTCTCGATACCCTGCTTGCCGGTTGCGTATTTGTCCGTACTTACAGAGTGCCGGTTTCCGTAAATATCCGGTCCAGTGCAATATCATGTACAGCGCCTTCAAATTGCGCTAGCCCACAGGAATAAGCAACGCCGACGGTGGCAGGGCGCGGCGTTGTAGCCAAAGTGCGGTCATAGAAGCCGCCGCCGTAACCCATCCGTATCCGCTGAGGATTAAAGCCGACGCAGGGGATGAGCAAAGCGTGTGGACTGACGGCCTCACCATGAGCGGGTATCCCGACGCCGAAACTGTCTTTTATCATCACATCGCCGGGCGTCCAAAGCACGAACTGCAACGCGGCATCCTTTGCTACGACGACTGGCAATGCCAACCGTACACCTCGCGCAACCAGCTCTGCATAAGCAGCACGCACATCCGGTTCGTCGCGGATAGGCCAGTACACACCTAGAACGAGATCGACATTGGTTTCAAGCAATATTGTTGCCCATTTAGTGATATTGTCGCCCAGAGTCGCATCGAAGCGCTTGCGATCTTCGATTGGGATCCTCTGTCGCAACGTCAGAAGCTGGCTGCGCACCAATCCCTTATCCGACCGATCCTGGGGGGTGGAATCAGGGGCGTCGCATGCTATGCTTTGGTTAGTCATCGGTACTCGTAGATTGGGATTGTTAAGTATGTATAAAGCAAATTTTGTAACAAAATGGGCCATAGGGCTCATGTTTTCAGCTACTTCTGTGCTGGCAATATCGCCCGCAGCGAGCGCGCAGCCCAAAGCTGGCATCTCTCAAGGCAGCATTGGCAATCAGGACGATACATTTCTCGCCCTGCGCGACGCTTCACGCGCTAACAAACTCGACAGACTTGATGGTTTAGCGTCGGTGTTAAGCAATTATGACATCCCTTCGTATGTTGATTACTATCGACTCAAGCCGCGCCTTAAAGATTTGATGGCGCCGGAGTCCGAGATTCGCGATTATCTGGCCCGTTATGACGGTACCGCGATTGCGGACCGGCTACGCAACGATTGGCTACTTGAGCTTGGCAAGGCCGGTATCTGGCCCACGTTTGACGAGCAATATCCCCTGTTTGCGCTGGATGACGATACCCAACTTAAATGTTATGCACTCACCTCCAAGGCTTTAAAAGGCGTCAATGTCGCCGACGACGCTCGGGCGTTGCTTACGACGCCTAAGGATTATGGTCAGGCGTGCACTGATTTGATTGGGACGTTAGCGCAAAACGGCCAGTTCAGCCAAACCGACGTCTGGTTTCAGGTTAGGCAGGCAATCGAGTCAGGTTACGCCCCTGTTGCCCGACGCATGGCGCCATTCATGGATGCTACCGACGCTCAGATCGCGCAGGCAATCGATCGTGCGTCGTTGGTAGTCGCACGCGGTCCCGGTGCGGATCGGGTCGGTCACGAACTTTTTATCATCGCCTTGGGCCGCATCGCCAAAAACGATCCAGCGCAAGCGGCCAATGCCATAATGGCCGCTGCCGATCAATTGACCGCTGCTGAACGTTCGTTGGGCTGGGGGCAAATCGCATTACAGGCGGCATTAAAGCTCGATCCTCAGGCAGTCGATTACTGGCGCGCCGCGCAGGGAGCACCGTTATCGCCGGACGGGTATCAGTGGAGGGTACGTTCTGCGTTGCGCGCGGGTGACTGGAAATTGGTCAAGACTAGCGTTGAAGCAATGCCACCTGCGTTGCGTGATGATCCTGCATGGACTTACTGGCTCGGGCGTTCACTGATGGCCGAGGGACGCAATGATCAGGCTCAAAAATTATTTCAGTCGATTGCTGACCAGACTAATTTTTACGGTCAACTGGCACTGGAAGAATCAGGGAAAAAAATCGTTGTCGCTGGCACCCCTTCCATGATTACGGCGCTTGAACTGGCGCCGATGCAAAGGAATGAAGGCTTTCGGCGCGCGTTCCGCTTTTTTGACATGGGATTGCGATTTGAAGGTACCCGCGAGTGGAACTGGGAATTGCGCAAAATGTCGGATCGCCAGTTGCTGGCGGCGGCTGAGTTTGCTCGCCAGAGCGATGTTCTGGACCGGATGGTGAACACCTCTGACCGGACCAAGATTGAAGTCGACTTCAATCAGCGCTTTCCTGCGCCGCATCGGGACATTATGATGGCCAATACGACTGGACTCGGAATCGATATAGCCTGGGTGTATGGCTTGATTCGTCAAGAGTCACGGTTTGTTAGAAATGCGCGTTCGCAGGTCGGCGCGTCCGGGCTGATGCAACTGATGCCGGCGACGGCCCGTTTTGTCGCCAAAAAAGTGGGCTTCAATGGTTTTACTGCCGATCAGGTAAATGATGTCGATACCAACATCATGCTCGGTACCAATTATTTAAGTATGGTACTCAACGATCTGGATGGTTCGTTGCCGATGGCAACGGCCGCTTATAACGCAGGACCGGGACGACCGCGTTTGTGGCGTTCTTCTTTGCCGGGCAGAGTGGAAGGGGCGGTTTTTGCAGAATCAATTCCATTCAGCGAGACCCGTGGTTATGTCAAGAACGTGCTGTCTAACGCCACTTATTACGCCGCGTTGTTTGAGGGTCGCCCGCAATCGCTAAAAGCGCGTTTGGGCAGCGTTGCGCCTAAGGGCTATACGGTTTCAGCATTGCCATAACGGATCGTAATCGCAACGAAATGAAATGTAAGCGCAGACTTTTAGTAACCGACTCTAAATGGGACATTTATGCAAGCTACGGAACGTGACGCAACTTTGTCTGAAGTGTTAAAGAACGCTGGAAAGTCTGGCATGACATTGGTGATCGGGAATAAAAACTATTCATCATGGTCGATGCGACCCTGGGTAGTTTTGAAGGCGTTCGGCATCCCATTTAACGAAGTGCGGATTTTGCTGGATCAGGCCGAGACAGCGACCGATATTGCGAAATATTCTGCGGCTGGAAAAGTGCCCGTCCTGGTGGTGGGTGACTTGCACATTTGGGACTCTTTGGCGATTTGTGAATATCTCGCGGAACAATTTCCAGACGCCGGAATGTGGCCTAAAGACGTCGCCGCGCGTGCGATTGCGCGTTCGGTGTGTGCTGAAATGCACGCTGGTTTTGCAGGTGTGCGCTCTGCGATGTCGATGGATATTCGCGCCAGTCGTCCGGGCGAGGGTCGCACGCCTCAGGCACAAGGCGACATTGGACGCATTAGCGAGATATGGGAAGATTGTTTATCCGAATTCGGTCACCACCGCTTTCTGTTTGGTGACTTCTCCATCGCTGATGCATTCTTCGCGCCGGTTGTCATGCGGTTCCGCATCTTCGGAGTCTCTTTAGCGCCAGCATTACAAGCTTATGTTGAACGCGTTCAGGCGCATCCTGCTATCGCGCAATGGGTGCGCGAGGCGTTGGAAGAGCAGGAAGTATTGCCCGATCATCTTTGATGTACGGTTTTGATGACTAGCATGGGTTTGAAGCAGTATTTGCTGGAATGATTGATTGTATTGGCACGTATTTACGATGAAAATCTTTGTAGTGGGCGGCGCGGTGCGCGATGAGTTGTTGGGTCTTGCCGTTAAAGACCGTGATTTCGTGGTGGTGGGTGCCACCCCGGAACAAATGCTGGCGCGCCGATTTCGACCTGTCGGCAAAGATTTTCCCGTATTTTTACATCCCGATACACAAGAAGAATATGCATTGGCGCGTACCGAACGCAAGACTGCGCCCGGCTATAAAGGCTTTGTATTTCACACCAGTCCCGACGTTACATTAGCGCAGGATTTAATCCGCCGGGATTTGACCATCAATGCCATTGCGCGGGCCGAAAACGGTACGCTGGTGGACCTTTTCGACGGACAGAAAGATTTGCAGGCGCGGGTCTTTCGTCATGTATCGCTTGCCTTTTCTGAAGACCCGGTACGCATCTTACGAGTGGCCAGATTTGCCGCGCGATTCACAGAATTTTCAGTCGCCCCGGAAACCAGTGCATTGATGCAGCAGATGGTCGCAGCGGGCGAAGTGGATGCATTGGTACCCGAACGCGTGTGGCAAGAATTATCGCGGGGATTGATGGAGGCGCGTCCGTCACGCATGTTCGAAGTACTGCGCGACTGCGGTGCGTTGGCAAAAATCTTACCTGAGCTGGACGTTTTGTGGGGCATACCGCAACCAGAAAAGTTTCACCCCGAGATCGACACCGGCGTGCACGTGATGATGGTCGTCGATACTGCAGCAAAAGAAAACTATCCTTTAGCGGTACGCTTTGCCGCGTTGATGCATGATCTTGGCAAAGGTGTGACGCCGCCAGCAGAATGGCCGAGTCATCATGGTCATGAAGGAATGGGCGTCAAATTGGTTGAGCAGGTTTGTCAGCGACTCAAGGTCCAGGGCGAGGTGCGAGATCTGGCGCTAATGACCGCGCGTGAGCATGGCAATGTCGGGCGCGCTTTTGAGTTGCGTGCGAACACCATCGTGACTCTTCTTGAGCGTTGCGACGGATTTCGCAAGCCGCAGCGCTTTTTGGCTATGCTTGATGCGACCCAATGCGATTACCGTGGCAGGACCGGTTATGAAAAGCGCCCATTTCCGCAGCGCGCCTTTTTTCTTGGTGCATTGGCGGCGGCGCAAGCGGTAAATGCCGGCGAAATCGCAGGGAGGTTTGCAGGGCAGCCCCAACGCATACCGGAAGCGATACACGCCGCCCGGGTCGGCGCGGTTGAGGCTGCGTTACCTGCATTGCGTGCGCTACCTGAGCTTCTTGCGCCGACGCTATCAACGCTATCGAGCGTGCAGGGTAATTTATGAGTAGTGCCGGAAACCCGTTGATCCCCAAGATACAAAGACCCACCGTCTATGTCAAAGAATTGTCGCGGCACGCGCGCAAGCGCTTGTTGCGGCATTTTCTGGCGTTGGATAGTGGTGATCGACTCTTGCGTTTTGGTTCTGTCCTTCCAGACGCGCTGGTGACGCGATATGTTGAAAATCTGGATTTTGGCAGAGACACAATTTTTGGTGTCTATGATCGTAAACTCCGCTTGCTCGGGGCTGGTCATCTGGCCTTTGCCCCGCGAGACGCGCTACCATCCATGCGTGCTGCCACCGACAAAGATCAAGTGGCTGAATTCGGCGTTTCGGTCTCGTCCATAGCACGTGGGATGGGCGTCGGCACGCGCTTGTTTGAGCGTGCCGCCATCCATTGCCGGAATGCCGACATCGATACGCTTTATATGCATTGTTTATCTTCGAATAAGGTCATGATGCATATTGCGAAAAAAGCCGGGATGACGATCCATCGGGATTATGGCGAGGCCGACGCGTATCTAAAACTATTGCCAGCCAGTCCTGCTACCTTAATGCAGGAAGCAATGCAGGAACAGGCGGCAACGTTGGATTACACTGTAAAAGCCAACGTCCGTGCTGCATTGAATTGGTTGAGCAATCTGCCTGGGTTTAAGCGCGATTAAATCGCGAATGGCGCAACACAGCGCTTTATGTTGGAGCGGAGAAATAATGGACACTAAACTGAAGTTGACACCGAACTTGTCACCTAATTTGAATCCGACCGTTGCCAAAGATGCGCAAGGTGCACCAAGTTTGTTGACCCCGCCAAACGGCTCACCAGCGCCACTTGATACCGCCGACTTTTTCGCCACGGTCGCGGAGAAGTCCGACGGCACAGGACTACGTGGCGATTATCGCAAAATTGACGCCCAATATGTGGTCGAGCAGGAATGGGACGCTTATACCCCGCAGCAGCACGCGTTATGGCGACGATTGTATCAACGCCAGGCTAAACTCATCCCAGGGCGTGCGTGCGATGTCTTTATCGACAGTCTGGAGCGGCTGCAAATTGGGGAGGGTATTCCCCATTTTGCGCAGACTTCGGCATTGTTATTAAACGCCACGGGCTGGCAATTGGTAGCGGTGCCGGGTCTGGTGCCCGATCAGGTTTTTTTCGAACATTTAGCAAACCGCCGCTTTCCCGTGACCGTTTGGTTGCGCGAGCCGGAAGAGTTTGACTATATCGTCGAGCCGGACGTTTTCCATGATTTTTTCGGTCACGTGCCGTTGCTGTTTAATCCTGTTTTTGCGGATCATTTGCAAGAGTATGGCAAAGGCGGATTGAAAGCGCTGAAGGTAGACGGGCTGGCAATGTTGGCACGATTGTATTGGTACACCATTGAATTCGGCCTGATTCAAAGTCCTGGTGGCTTACGCGTCTATGGCGCAGGAATTTTGTCATCCGGTGGAGAGATTGAACACAGTCTGACTAGCCCCGCAGCAAGGCGGATTCCGTTTAATCTGGAGCGGGTAATGCGAACGTTGTACAAAATAGATTCTTATCAAGAAACCTATTTTGTGATTAATGATTTCGAGCAATTATTTGAAGAGACGGCCCTAGATTTTATTCCGTTGTACCAAAAATTGTCCGCTTTGCCTCCCCTTCCGGCCAACGCGTTGCAAGAGGGTGAGAGTGTGATTGCGAGTTGATTTTTTACGCCTGACTAACGGCAAGCGCGTCACGCGCAGGCCATAATTTCAGACAAAAAAAAGCGGATTCTGCCGGGGGAGCAGAATCCGCAACTAGTGATTAATGGGAACACTAGAGGGAGGTATGTCGGGCGACCAGACCATGGGGGAGGATCAACAGCCGCTCCAGACAAGTGTCTATTACACCTCTTACACATCGATTTTTCCATTGGACTTACGCCTTGTTACGTTTGTTACCTGGCGCAAAGTTTCATGACGGTAGGGCCACTTTTTCGTATTTCGTGTGATCTGACGGTCGCCACCGGGCTATGCATTTGGCCGCAGATTGGCTTATGATAGAAGGGCAGTACAACGCATGCACACAAATGAGACGTTTTACTCATAAGGTAAATACGTTTTAGGAACGCTTGTAAAACCTCGCGTAGTGCAATCAAAAACATAATTTTTGGCACGGAGACTGAATGAACGCACCATTAGGGACGCAATTGCTGTCCACTGACTCGTCGGAAGAGACTCTTCGCCCGAGTCCTCAAGGCCTCCCTCAACATGCTCTCGCGGGCACAGGGTCCCAGTCTGCACCGATATCTCTCGACGATAAATTTACATTGGAACGTGGGCGCGCCTTTATGACCGGGACGCAGGCGATTATTCGTTTGCCGATGTTGCAGCATCAGCGCGATACGATCGCAGGCTTGAACACCGCTGGTTATATTACCGGCTATCGCGGTTCGCCACTGGGCAGTGTCGATTTGATGGCGGCCAAGGCAAAGAAATATCTGGATGCCCATAACGTCAAATTTCATCCGGGAATGAACGAGGACCTTGCCGCGACCAGCGTCTGGGGCACGCAGCAGGTCAATTTGTTCCCGGGCGCGCAATACGATGGCGTATTCGGCATGTGGTACGGAAAAGGGCCGGGCGTAGACCGTTGTGGCGACGTTTTTAAACACGCTAACATGGCTGGCACCTCCAGACATGGCGGTGTGCTGGTTCTGGCAGGCGACGACCACGCCGCTAAATCCTCGACCACCGCGCACCAAAGCGAACATATTCTGAAGGCTTGCGGCATACCTGTGCTATATCCATCTTCGGTGCAGGAGTATCTCGACTACGGGATCCACGGTTGGGCAATGAGTCGCTATACGGGTTTGTGGGTATCGATGAAATGCGTCACCGATGTCGTGGAGTCTGGTGCCTCGGTCGCGCTGGACCCTGATCGCGTGCAAATCGTTTTGCCTGCCGATTTTGAAATGCCTGCGGATGGCTTAAATATCCGTCTGCCCGATACCGTGCTCGGTCAAGAAGCGCGGATGAACAATTACAAATGGTACGCGGCGCTCGCCTATGCGCGTGCCAACAAACTCAATAAAATCATCTGGGATAGCCCACGCGCCCGTTTTGGGATTATTACTGCTGGTAAGTCGTATCTGGATACCCGCCAGGCATTGGCCGATCTCGGGATTGATGAAGCGATTGCACGTGATATCGGCATCCGCTTATTTAAAGTTGGCATGACCTGGCCGCTGGAAGCGGAAGGCGTGCGCGAATTTGCCCAAGGTCTGGAAGAGATTTTGGTGGTCGAAGAAAAGCGTCAGATTCTCGAATACCAATTAAAAGAAGAGTTGTATAACTGGCGCGATGACGTGCGCCCGCGGGTGGTCGGTAAATTCGATGACACCGGTGAGTGGAGTAATCATGGCGCAGGTCACGGTGACTGGCTACTGCCTGCAACGTATGAGTTGAATCCCGCCCAGATCGCGCGCGCGATAGCCGCACGGATTTCAAAATATTTTGCCGGTCATCCGGTCGAACAACGCGTGAAAGAACGCGTTGCTTACCTAGAGACAAAAGAAGCACTCCTCAACATCAGCAGTAAACCGGACCCCAATAAAGACCGCGTACCGCATTTTTGTTCAGGTTGTCCGCATAATACCTCGACCAAATTGCCCGAAGGCAGTCGTGGCCTTGCTGGTATCGGCTGCCATTACATGGTGTTGTGGATGGACCGTGAAACCTCGACCTTTACTCACATGGGTGGCGAGGGTGCCAACTGGATTGGCCAGGCGCCGTTCACCAGCGAAAAACACGTCTTTGCCAATCTTGGCGATGGTACGTATTTTCACTCGGGATTATTGGCGATTCGCGCTTCCGTTGCGGCCAAGGTCAATATTACTTATAAGATATTATTTAATGATGCCGTCGCCATGACTGGCGGTCAAGCCTTTGACGGCCCATTGGATCCGGCAATGATTTCCCGACAAATTGCGGCAGAAGGTGTGAGCCCGATTATCGTGGTAACCGACGAGCCTGACAAATATCCATCATCGACCGATTGGGCACCTGGCGTCACGATCCGGCATCGTAGCGAGTTGGACGCTGTGCAACGCGAGTTGCGCGAAATTGTCGGGGCTTCCGCGATGATATATGACCAAACCTGCGCGTCGGAGAAGCGTCGACGCCGCAAACGTAACGAATATCCGGACCCAGCCAAACGTGCAGTAATCAATGAAGCGGTGTGCGAGGGGTGCGGCGACTGTAGCGTGCAATCAAACTGTCTCTCGGTCGAGCCATTGGAGACCGAATTTGGCCGTAAGCGCCAGATTAATCAGTCGTCATGCAATAAGGATTTCTCATGCGTCACTGGTTTTTGTCCCAGCTTTGTCACCGTAGAAGGTGGTAATCTCAAGAAGCCCAAAAAGCTTGCTGCCACATCAAGCGAGGGCAATCTCAACGCGGAAACGGCAGCGCAGTTGTCGGCGCCAGCGGTCAATTTGCCGACACCGATTTTACCGACGACGACCAGGCCTTATGGCATTCTGGTCACCGGTATTGGCGGTACCGGGGTGGTGACCATCGGGCAAATTTTGGCGATGGCCGCGCATGTGGAAGGTAAAGGCTGTTCAGTGCTCGACATGAGTGGTCTGGCCCAAAAAGGCGGTCCGGTGATGTCTCATGTGCGTCTGGCAGATCATCCCCAGGACTTGCACTCGACCCGCGTTGGTACCGGCGACGCCGATCTGGTGATCGGTTGCGATGCCATTGTCACGGCCAGTCGTGACGCGTTGTCGCGAATGGGGGAAGGGCGCACGTTTGCCGCGATCAACGCTACCCGCACCCCGACGGCTGCATTTGTGAAAAATCCCGACTGGCAGTCACCGGATGTTGCAGCCGAGAAGGATATTCGTACGGCTTGTGGTAATGATCGGGTAGAGTTTATCGATGCCGGCAGAATGGCGACTGTATTGATGGGTGATGGCATTGCTACGAACATGTTTATGCTTGGTTATGCATGGCAAAGAGGCTGGGTGCCGCTAACTGAAGCGTCATTAATGCGCGCGATTGAACTGAACGCGCTGCAAGTGGAGTTTAATAAACAGGCATTTACATGGGGTCGCACCGCGGCATGCGATCCGGTCGGCCTGGATCAGCGTACCCGTATTAACGGTAGCCCCGCACAGGTGATTGCTTTCAAGCGGACGGCGACACTAGACGATGTTATTACGCGCCGCGTGGCATTTTTAACCGCCTATCAGAACCCCGCCTACGCCGAGCAATATCGCATGTTTGTCGCACGCGTGCAGCAGGCTGAACAACAAGCTGGTCAGCAAGCTGGGCAGCAATTGCGTCATGATGGCGTACCGCACAATGCGGGCGTTCGGTCATCCCGACTGAGTATGGCGGTAGCGACGTATCTGTTTAAATTGATGGCCTACAAAGATGAGTATGAAGTTGCCCGCCTGTACACCGATGGTGCTTTCAGGGCCAAAATTGCGGGCATGTTCGAGGGTGATTACAAAGTCAAATTCCACCTCGCGCCGCCGCTTTTAGCCAAACATGATGCCGAGGGTCATTTGATCAAGCAGGAATTCGGTCCATGGATGATGCGTGCATTTGGTGTGCTGGCGAGTTGCAGGTTTCTACGCGGGACCGTGCTCGACATTTTTGGCTATACAAAAGAGCGCAAAGAAGAACGCGGTCTGATCGCGCATTATCGGGAAACGATTGAAGCGTTACTGCCTAGGTTGACCCCGGAAAATCTGGCGGTTGCCGTCGCAATTGCGAGTATTCCCGAAGAAATCAGAGGTTATGGGCACGTTAAAGATCGGCACTTAGTCGCCGCGCGCATGAAGGAGCAACAACTTATCGATAGCTTCAATGCGCCGTCGGCGGGCGATCAGGCACATGCAACAAGTTCCTTTGCTGCGTGATATGGCTAATCCGGGTGTCATAAGGGGGGACTAATGCGAATGATCGGTGCTGATAAAACGTAATCACAATATATAACGAAGATACGCAACTAAGATACGCAACTAAAGCAGACGTGAAAATGGCCGGGATAAGTGATATCCGGCCATTTTTTTGTGTTTCTGCACCTCGGAGGCGTACCTAAATGGGATCCAGCTGGCGCTGGGCTTTCGGTAATTGCTCAGCTTGTGGAGGAACGAATTGCTGTATTCGCGTACGGTTTATAAAGTATCTAAAGAGCGCAAGCACACAGCCGAGTATCAATCCCACTACCAATCCCATCAGACCCGGCTTCAATATACCCGGCGTTGATTGAGCCGGAATGAGGGGCGCGGCAATAAAAGACATTTTTTCCACATATTGTGAATATGCTTTGAGGTTATCTATTGATATGTTGTTAAACACGCTGCGTTCAACTTCATTATCCATATTTAGTTTAAGTGCGCTCTTCAGGTCAGGCAGCACGGCGAGAAATGCATTGCCGGAAGTACTTTGTTTCAACGCGTTCTGAAGTTGTTCGTAGTAGCGCAAATAGATCGCATTTATTTGTTGGTCGCGCAAAATGCGTGGCAAATCGCGTCCCTTTTCTTCGAGCTCTGTTTCAATGGCCACCAATTGGGTGATGGGAGAGAGAAACCGTTCATTTCCTTCTGTGATCGTCACCGGTTGTCTGTCACCCATACGTATTGCGTCGGGGTACTCCCGCAAAATACCTTGCATTGATGCTTTTTTTATTTTTAGTTGCTCAAGCTTATATCTGACATCGATTGCTTCGTTGTCGTAGTTGCGGGCAAGTTCCTGGCGCTCCGTGTAACGCCTGCGCGCCAGGTCCCGGTAGTCGAGCAAAATCATGGTGTCGCGGATGAAATTGCCAAGCACCAATACGCCTTCTTGCGCTTGTAGCGGCGCGGCAGCGCTATAAGATATTTTTAGAGCAGTGATGTCGGGATCGTCTGGCTTTGCTGCTGCGTTAGGAACGTCCTTGACCTCAGATCGCGTAACGGGATAAATCGGGACTATCGATGCCTCAAGGGTACGGCGATTGATGAAGCTGTCTTGTTGTAGGGTAGATAGCTGGACTGAAGTGAGTGATTTAGCGAAATTTTGCCAGCGTAACGGGGCAGCAAGTGCCGCTTGCAAACGCCGGAAGTCAGAAAAAGACATCTCCATCTGGAAATAGCCTTCGCTCTTGTAAGTACTTTTTGCCCACCCGAATAATAGCGCTGCTAAAGTGACGAGTGCCGCGACAGCTAACACAAGGCGCTTGCTTTGCCAGACAATCTGAGCGAACTCCTTCAGGTCGAAGAATTCACTGTCGTTTCCGTGGGGGCGAACATGGTTAATACCGGGTTTCATTTAATTATCCCAAAGTAGACGGTGTCTACAGGAGATTAATTATGATTGCCATAGTGCAACATTGCAATGATTTTTAAGTAATTTCTTGGATATAGAAAAATTGGAGCCGCATAATTGCTTCTCATGCTTATAAAAATCACAATTTTTTGCATATAAAAAAGTATCACATTATTTTTTACCCGCAAACTGTCGGTATCCGCGTGCACGCAAAGCGCAAGCTGGACAAGTGCCGCAGCCAAACCCCCATTCATGTAGCGCCCCGCGTTCGCCCAGATAGCAAGTATGCGTATCGGCGCGAATGATATCGACCAGCGCATCGCCGCCCAAATCCTGCGCCAGCTTCCACGTTTGGGCCTTGTCAATCCACATCAAAGGCGTTTCCAGCTTGATGCGGGTTGCCATGCCGAGATTGAGCGCGACTTGTAATGCCTTCATTGTGTCATCGCGACAGTCTGGATACCCGGAGAAGTCGGTTTCACACATACCGCCGACCAGAACGTCAAGACCGCGACGATACGCAACGGTGGCGGCAACGGTCATGAACAATATATTGCGGCCCGGTACAAAGGTGTTTGGCAAGCCATTTTCTTGCATGACGATTTCAACATCCTCAGTCATCGCAGTGGACGATATTTTTGAGATAAGCGAAAGGTCTATCAGATGATCTTCGCCAAGCTTGCTGTTCCAGTCGGCAGCCTGGGCGCGCATTTTTTTCAGCAAAATCGGACGTTGCAGCAGTTCTACGGCATGGCGCTGACCATAATCGAAGCCGATTGTTTCCACCCGATCATAGCGCGTTAAAGCCCAGGCCAGACACGTAGTGGAGTCCTGGCCACCGCTAAAGAGGACCAATGCACCGCTTGGGATTGTCATATAAATATCTTTGTACAGGTTAAAAGTAGGGCGGCGGTAACTGTCGTGGCAGGCACCCCTTCGGCCGAATGCAGTATCTTCCCACACTCAGAAAAAATGAACGGAGAAAATACGAGCGGTGAAAACAGCACCCCTGCGGGTGCCCGGGTTGAGCAAATATTATAGAACTTATGCAAATCGTTCCGCAAAGGGACCGGATATACTTGCCTGCGGCATTGAAAGTACGAGCCGGTTGAGCAGTTGGCGATAGTGCAGGTTTAATTTATTTATTGATCCTATCGAGCGTCTGTTCGACAAAGTCATTGTTCGAATCGGTGAAGCGAATCCGCACTGGATACCACTCCAGTGACGGCGCGAGCCAGATATCGAGTCGTTGGTCTGTCGCATCCGGGGGCGGTTCTCTATACACATGGATCGCATCCACTTCTCCCATGCCGGTGGAAATTTTTTCCCGACTGACGATTTTGAAAGTCCATAGCTCGGCATCGCGTTGACCAGCGACAAAAAATACCCAACTTGATCCGGGCTTGAATGTTTTCGGGGTTGCTCGCGCCACGCCTATTAACTGCCATACGATGCTGGTGCGGTCTTGTTCGCCGCCTTTGATGGGATAAGAGGCATCGGATTGAGAAAAGGTTACCGTGCCGTTGGCAGCGTCGCGATTGAAGGTGGTAGTGGTGCTATTTTTGTGAAAGCGCTTATCGGTGAACTGGAGCGGTGCCAGCCCGTAAGCGTCAATCTTCCCTTCGCTTTTAGCCTCCAGGATCTTGCCGAGAATCATGGCGCGAGTAGTCGCTTCGACGCTAAAAACTTTATCGTCCGCTTGCCATTTGACCGCCGCATCGCCGCTGATGGACAGGCCGCTTTGTCGCGCCCGGATGGTGTAAGTCAGGTCGGCCGAAGGTGGTAAATTGAATGCGCGTTTGATGGCTGGATGCGCAGGCAGGCTAGTATCTGTAGAAAATGCGTTGATACTTGCGCTGGATAGTAGTGCCGCGATGGAGAGATGCACGATTGACTGCAGGAAAATTTTCATAGTTTGAGTAGGGTCAACTAAATCGACCAAAATGGCAGTTTCTATAGTGGTAAAAAAAGTGCTAGGCGCTTATCCCGGTGCTGCGGATGCGACAAGTTGTTTAAGATTTGACAGCGACATATCCAAATAGTCACCATCTTTTTCGGTAAAGCGTAACCTTACGGGGTACCATTGTTGCTCAGGTGCAAGCCAGATATCGAGGGTTTTTTCGGTTGAGCCGAGCTGCGGTTTACGTGCAAGATGCCAGGTTTTCACGGTGCCTGTACTGACCTTGATGTCTTCCTGGCCGAGTACTTGAAAGCGCCACGTTTCGGCGTCTTTATCACCGGCGACAAATAAATCAATGACGCTACCGGGGATAATTTGTGAGGCGTCGCCGCGTCCTATGCTTGCTAGTTGCCAGACGATACTGGCACGATCCTGCTCGCCACCAGTGCGTGGGTAGTTATTGGCCGAGGCCGAAAAAGTAATCGTGTTTTGGTCTCGCTGAAAGGTGGTACTGGTGGGCGGCTTGCGGAATTTTTTTTCTGTGTATAGCGTCGGTGCCACGCCAAAGCCGTTGATCTCGCCGGTACTCTTAAAATCCAGGGCGCTAATAAACAGCACGCCCGCTTCGCCGTTGATCGTGTAGTGGCTGCCGTCGGTTTGCCAGGTGATTTTGCCGCCCCCATGATAAGTCTGCCCCTTGCTTAGTGCTTCAACGTCGTACTTTAGTTCAGCGGACGGAGGAGGTTTAGTCTGGAAGTGGAGAGCGTTCGCTGTCGGCGAAGGTGCTGCGGTGGGGGAGGCAGTCGGCGGGGCCGCGGGAACTGGGGCCGTAGGCGTTGCTGCGTTTGCAGCGTTATCGGTAATCGGCACCGGCTCTGCAGCGTTGCCCAAAGCGATATTGCTGACAGCATCGGTCGGCAGGATGGGTGTGCGTGTTTCTCTGATAGGCGTATCTGGTACTTCTGGTTCGGCCGATATTTTTTGCGGTCGGCTAATGGTTTTTTTTTGCGCTTTCGGCTTGACGGGTGCTGGTTTTGGCGCGACAGGGGTTGGCGACAGGATCGGTTTTGCGACCGGCGGCAATCCTATCAACGTTGCGATAACAATGGGAGCGGGGTGCGACGCTGATTGTTGTATTCCCAGCATTTCGCTGCCCCATTTGATTAATGATAGGTGTAGCAGAAGCGAGATCGCGAGCATAAACAGCCAGCGGCGTGGCGCTTTACTGCCGGGTGGTCGCGGACTGCGCACGGTTTGGATCGCATTAAGGAAAAGCCTCGTCATGCGCACAGTGTAAACGAACGCTGCCGATGTGTTGCATTTCGTGCGCAGGGCTGATGGTGGATAGCGTCGCTTTCTACTGACCGCTGGCGATTGGCTGGGAGTGAAAAGCGCCGTTTAAAACAGCAGCTTCGTTCTTGCAAGAAACCTAAGAAAGGGCGCAATAGCGTTACGAGCATCGCCTGCTCACTGCGCAAGAAAAATAATTATCAGAAACCTGCATCTGAGCACCACATAGCATTTCTGGTCGGTATAGTATGCGATGTAAGCAATTTATGTGCGCAACACACTTAAGGAGATTCATATGAGTAATCCAAACTTTCTCGGCACTGATGCAATGACGAACAGTGTCGATTTCATCAAAAAAATGTGGGGCGGAATGGGTGTGCCGGGCATGGTTGTACCGATCCTTTCGGTCGAAGAAATCGATAAAAAAGTTACCGATTTGAAGGCGGTTGAAGGTTGGTTGAGCCTGAATTTGAATATGCTGCGGACCACTATTCAGGCCCTCGAGGTCCAGAGTGCAACGTTGTCCGCGTTGAAGTCGATCGGTGCGCTGGCCATGCCCTCCGCAGATGCTCCACAGACACCAAAATTCGGCGAGACCGCAACAGAAAGCATGACCGAAGGGGCCGCCGCGTGGGCAACTATGGCATCACAATTTCCATTTTCTTTCATGCCGGATAAGGCGAATAATGCGAATGAGTCTGTACCCGAGCCTGCAGTCGCGCCAATTTATCAGCCAACCTCCGCGCCGGAGCCGGTAGCCGCCGCAGCGCCAGCTCCAGACACCTCGGTCACCGATGCCATGGCGAACACCGGCGCGTGGTGGGATGTCTTGCAAAACCAATTTAAGCAGGTAGTGAGCGGCGTAATGGCGAACGAGGCTACTGGGGGGGCCTCAGCAAGCGGAGAAAAATCTGTTCCGAAAGCAAAAGGGTCCCCGTCAAGAAGTACCGGGACCGGCACTCCGACCAAGTCAAAAGCAAAGCCGAAGCCAAAGGCCAGCGCCATGACCGGCGCAAAATCGGTCGCTGCCATCAAAGCGACCCGGAAACCTGCTGCAACTAAAACGCCTGCATCAGCGCGCAGCAAGAAAGTGCCATCAAAATAACGGTTGGAGATAGAACGAGGGTGTGAAACGGTTATGCAGCGGTCGGATGTCCGGTCAATCCGGCCCCGCGTAACTGTATGTGTAAGCGCTACCGTAACTTCGTCGTGCGCTATATGGCTACTACCCGCGCCACATCCCTACCGTAACTGGTCAATGGCCGTCCTATCGCCCCGTCGCATCGTGGGGTTCAGATAAATCGCGCGCTTTCGCACCACGCTTTAGCAGGCGCATCAAACTCCCCACAACCGGAAGCTTTTCGTAGAGTTCTTCTGCTGCATCCCAATAGTCGCGGTGATAAACGATATAGCCGTGCTTGTTCAGGCGCAGATGGGACGCTCCCTTAATGCATTGCTCCGCGCGCGAAAATCGCTTCATCTTAAAGCGGAATTCCCACGTCAAAAATGCCACGTCCGCCTGCAGCATGTGATGCGTGACGATGAAGCGCGGCGTATCCACCTGCACAAACATATGCGCGTAAACCTGCTTGATGGCATTTATTCCGGTGACTTCGTTGAACGGATCCTTAAACCACGCATCCTGTGCATAAATTAACGGGATGAGGACGAGATCGTCGAGTGTCAAGGTCTCAAAGAAAGCGACGATGCGCAGCACATCTTTACTTTGATCGTTGATCATTCTTCCTCCCGTTGTTTGCTCGATGGTGGCGCTCATAAGCCGGTCACTTTATGGATCAACGCGAAGTAGGCCCGATAGGGTAGCAGGCGTGCGAAGCGCAGCCAGTTGGTAAACTTTTTGGGGAAATGGATATGAAACTGACCGCGTTCCAGGCCCTCAATCAAACTTTCTGCGGCGCTCGATGCCGACATGATGGAGGGCATCGGAAAGTCATTATTGGCTGTGAGTGGCGTCTCAACAAATCCAGGATTAATCAGATAGACGCCGATGCCACGTGGTCGCAGATCGAGATACAGGCACTCGGACAAATTAATCAGCGCAGCCTTAGTCGCGCCATACGCCATCGCTTTGGGCAATCCGCTGTAACCCGCGACCGAGGCCACAATCCCAATGGCGCCTTTTTGCTGCTGTAGAAGTACCGGTAAAGTAGCGTCAAGGCAATGCATGACCCCGCGTAAATTCAGATCGATCAGGCGATTGGCAAGGGCGAGATCGAAGCTATCGGCGCGCATTTCGCCATAACCGCCAGCGACAATTAAAATCAGATCAATGCCTTGCCATGTATGCACGATGTGATCACGGGCAGCGATGACGGTTTCATGTTGCGTGATGTCGAGCGCAACCGTGAGTGCATTGGCATGGCCGTTGGCAATTTTAACCAGCGCGTCGGCACTCCGCGATGACAGGGCAACGCGCGCCCCTTTTGCCAGCAGTTGTCGCGCTGTTTCGGCACCAATTCCGCTCGACGCACCGAGGACCCAGACGCGTTGCTGATGCCAGTCGGCGAGGATGGGATTCATTGGATTTAGAAAAGTCATAATTTCTTTGCTAGGGCGTGCGGTTATCGGGTTTCCAGAAACCTGTATACGTGCTGCAAAGAGCGATAATCAAGTGCGAATAAACCCCAAGACCGCGCCGGTTTCGCTGCTTCATTTCATGAGGATGGTCAGTGCTACCCGACGCTACACCTCATCAGCGATGTATGAGCGTGAATAAGTGCTAAGGGCGCTTGCTGAACGAGAGGCTGATATCGCCGAGTTTAAATCCCAGCTTACTCATGACCGTGTGGTTGAGCATTACCCGTTGGTCCATCCGCACCATTAAGTCATCCATGCTGACATTGATGACATGTCCGTCAACCGGTAATGCCAGCACATATTTCCAGTGCAGCGTGTTGCCATCGGTAATGCCTATCGCTTCGCCAACGATGTCAGACGCCGTACCGATAAACTTGTTTGCCGCCACTTTTTTCAAAGTCCAGATACGACGTTGTTTGGTCCCGTCCGAGTAGGTAAAATCTTCATCGAGGGTGCCTGTATCGCCTTCCCATTTACATTGGATGACTACAGTAAAGCGCTTGACGACTTTGCCTGAGCGATCCTGAAACATGCCCCATGCGTCTAGCGTGCCATTAAAATACTCCGACAAAGTGAGCGTCGGCTTCTGGTCTGCGTACTGGGTGCCTTCGGAAGTGGTACTACATCCGTTGAGCAGGACGAGGAGGCTAACCACTAGTATTTTTAAAAAAATCTTCATATTTTTCTCCAGAATTGAGGCTCACCCGAACGTTGCAAGATGGTTATCCAACCTCACCAATGTAGCGCAAGATTGCTGAGTTAGTTGTGATTCACGTGCGATGTTCAGGTGTGATGTCGATGTTGTGATTCAAATGCCAGTTAAATTGCCGTTAAATGTCATACAACGGTGCTTTCCATAAAATTGCCGCGGCCACCAGTTTCAGCGTACATGGCAGAACCGCGTAGCCGACCGTCAGTGCCTGCGCGCCTTCAGGACTTATCAGATGCGGGTGATAGCCGAGATACTGTAAAAGCGGTAACGAAACGCCTGCTGCCAATGCTAAATTAATTTTAGTTGCCCAATTCCATATCCCGAAATAGGCACCTTCTTTTTGCCTGCTATGTCCACCGTCTGCGATAACAGCGGCGAGGAGCGCGGGCGGTAGCAGAAGGTCGGCACCCAATGCAAAGCCGGACATGACGCATATCAAACCAAATGGCACCATGTCGCCAGCCGTTAGCCTATAAGCCCATATAAAAGCGGCGATCGCCAAAAGCATCGCGGCAAACCAGACGCGGGCTTCGCCAAAGCGTCTCGCCAGTGCGGACCAGGCGGGCATGGACAGCGCGCCAGCCACAAAATACAGCATGAGGAACAGGCCGCCGTATTTTCCCAATTGCAACTGATCGTCTACAAAAAATAAAAATAACGTCGCAGGAATTGCCGCAGCGATTCCGTTAATCATGAAAATTCCAAACAACCAGCGGAAGCGGCGATTACGAAAGGGAAGCAGAACACCATGATCATTGGTGTCGGCGACGCGCAGGGCCGCTGTAGCGCCCGGTTGCGGCGCGATCTGTAATACTGCCGCGCTGCCCAGCAACAGCAGGACGAATACCGGGGGCAACCAGCTTGTACCGAGCAATCCCGGGAGTGCCGCTGCAAGCACGACACCAATTAAACCAAAGGCCTCACGCGTTGCGGTCAGGCGCGAACGCTGATCAAGCGCCTGGGTCAAGGCGGCACCCCAACTTTGATAGGCAATGGTGGCGATGCTGAAGCCGACATAGACAACCAGCAAAGCTAAAACTAACCATACCAAAGGAAATTTTTGCGCGAACACAGGCGGCAAAAAAAGTGCGCTGAAGCCGATGATCAGTGGTGGCACACCAACCCAGATCGCCCGCTTGAATCTGTTCCTGGCGGGGGAGCCGTCTAACCAGCGACCGATCGCAGGATCAATAAATGCGTCAAACAGACGGGTGGCCAACAAGATCAGCCCGATCAGCGACAAGGAAATGCTAAACCGATCCGCATAAAATTGCGGAATATAGACGTAGACTGGTAATGCCACCAATGCCAGTGGCAATCCAAACAGACCATATTTCAGCAATGCGGGAAACGCTAGCTTAGTCATCGGCGATATTCATGGCGTTACTCATTGTCGTTACTCGTTGGCTTCACACAGTATGATTACACATCATCATTACTTTTTGTTACGGTGCCAGGTTATTGGCAGGTTTGGAAGGTGCCGCATGCATGAGCAGTTGTTTGCGAAGTGGCGCGCTGGTTGTTTTGGGCGAAAGCCAAATACCAAAAAATGCAGATGAAAATTGTGGATCTGCAATCTCGCCAATAGGTTTCCCGTCCATATAAAATCGCGCACCAATTCCTGGAAGAAAGATTCCCGTCAGGCGTGATCCCTCGACCACATTGGGAAAAATCGCCTTCATCTGACTTAACCATGGCCCGTATTCCGCATCGCTGCCACGACCGATTTTACGCATCTGGTCAATACTACTTTCAGCGACCTTGCTGCCCTCAAATGACCGGTCATAACGCAAGTCGAGGGCAAAACTGGCGGCATCGGGCGCGGATGGCTGATAACCGTTATCTCCGACCCAGAGTTGTGCGGCGTAAATGGGGATGCCAAACCAGCGGAAGCGTCCTTCCCCTGCCAACCTGGCATGCGGAATCACACTTTGTATATGGAGTGGCGCCCTGGCGGATCGACTTGCAGGATTGTCGCTTGCGGCCTGAGCCCCATTCACGCCGTCGGCCTGATCAGCGGCGCTGGCGTTATGCCATATGTTCATGAGCGTCAATAATGCCGATATTCGGAGTAACGTCAGTGCAGCATCTGATAGGACGCTGTATAAATAACTGGTCTGGCGTATGCGCATCAGCAACTCCTTAAGGCAATTCACACTATTCTGGCGCTAAACTTTATAGAATGCGCACCTTTATACAGAAATATGACTTATATTTTTTGTAGGGTGAACTGCGCCACGTTAATACTTCCTGCAAGAAATCCCGCTTCACAATACGCCAGATAAAAATCCCAGGTACGTAGAAAACGGTCATCGAAACCTTGGGCACGGACGCGGGGTAAATGCTCCTTAAAAGCCTGGCGCCAGTCAACCAGTGTACGTGCATAGTCGTGACCGAACGATAAGGTATCGACTACCCGCAGGCCTTGCTTTTCGGCTTGCGCGCGGAAAGCTGATGGGGATGGCAGCATTCCCCCTGGGAATATATATTGCTGGATAAAATCCGTGCCGCGGCGATAACGTTCAAACAGGGCGTCTTCAATCACGATTGTCTGGATGCAGGCGCGGCCACCGGGTTTGAGATTGCGAGCAATACAGGAGAAATAACCGGGCCAGTATTTTTCGCCGACGGCCTCAAACATTTCAATTGAGGCGATGCCGTCGAACTGTCCGTCGGTGTCACGATAGTCCTGTAATAGCAGCTCGACCTGATCTACTACTCCCGCTTGCTGTAGCCGCTGATTAGCGAAATTTAATTGTTCCGTGGAGAGGGTCAGGCCCGTGACATGGGCTTTGGCTTCACGCGCAGCAATTTCAGCAAAACCGCCCCAGCCGCAGCCTATTTCCAATACCCGGGAGTTGTCTGAAAGTTGCAGCTCGCTCAATATGCGGCGATACTTGGCGTCCTGCCCCTGCTGCAGATTTTCGACATGGCCGGCTGAAAATAGCGCGCTGGAATAGGTCATGGAAGGGTCTAGCCACAACTGGTAAAAATCATTCCCGATATCGTAGTGGGCATGAATATTTTTACGACTTCCGTTTTTACTATTGCTATTAAAAAAATGTTTTACGCGATATAGAAAACTGCCCCACCAGGTGCCATAGATCACCGACTCTATTACCACGCGGTTGCGGATAAATAACTCAATCAGGCCGGGCAGATTGTCAGTGCTCCAATGCCCATCAATGAACGTCTCCGCGAACCCGATATCGCCGGACTTTAGCGCCGCATTGAAAACGTCCCAGTTTTTTAGCCGCATAGTCACTGGGCGGAGTCGCTCGTCATCCAGATTGCCATACTTGGCCGTTTGACCGTCGGGGAAGGTCATGATCAAAACGCCATAGTCCAGCTTATTTAATAACTGAAGAATAAACTGCACCTGAGGAGGAAAATGTTGAGTCGATAGCTGACCGTATTCTTTTGCAGTATCGAAGCTGCGGGACTGGGAAGAATTCGTGTTCATCTGGATACCTTGTTTGATGGGGGAGCGGGTTTGCGATAAAAGGGCACACGCTTGCGCCAAAGTTTTAGTGCTTGCCAGTGAATACGCAGAATCACGCCGACGGTCATAATGGGATAACGAAAAAATGCCTTGGCTACCAGCCGGTTGGAAAGCGGTACCGACAGTGTTGTAATGCCAGAGACGCTGGTAAGGATGAGCGGTCCGGTGGCATCGTCATATTCAATGCGCGCCGTAGTGCGCTCGGTCGGTTGGGCGTCATTTTTATTTTGGGTCCGCATGAATCGAAAGCGATACGTACCTGACACTTCACAGAACGGTGAGACATGAAACACTTTGTCGGCGCGTAGCTCAGTACCAAATGGGATACTGCCGCAGTCCTCATTTTTGCCGTCAAGTAAGTAGCTGTGCTGCTCGCCAAAGGTGTTGCGGACGTCACATAGCACGGCCCTTAAGCTACCGTCCTGACGGTGGCAAAACCAAAACGACACTGGATTGAAAACGTAACCAAGTACCCGTGGAAACGTCTGTAACCATATTTCACCGTCGACATCGTTAATATTTTGTTCTTTTAGTGTGGCTTCAATCCAGGCTAACGGAGTACGCCGACCGTCGCCATAGTCGCGATCGTGGAAAGAAAGAAAGTTGAACTTATTGCGCGAAAAAAAGCGACTATTAAAGTCCAACTGACCAAGTGAGCGCAAGGGGATCCGCAGATAGTACACACTATATGTAAACGCATGGTGCGCGGGTCGCAGACGCGTATGGCGTACACTGCCAAAGCAGAGTTGCACGTGGTCGGTAAAAGAGAGCATGGTCCTTGTCCTCTGCTAGGCGGCCATACTTTCTTTAGCGAAAGCCGGCGTAGGCTGATTTCTCGCGGTGCGCTCGGGTTGGCTCATAATCGCTTTTGCGACTGCAAGACCCGACTTGAGGCCATCTTCGTGAAAACCATAGCCGAGCCAGGCCCCGGCAAACCATGTGTTGTTTTGACCTTGTAGCTTCGCAAACTTGGGTTGCGCCGCGGTGGCTGCGGCATCAAACACAGGATGAGCGTAGTCGAAACGACGTATGACAGTGTGCGGTGCCGGTTGCTCGATAGGATTAAGAGACACAATTAGCGGCGTCTTAAAGGGCAATGGCTGTAGTTGATTCAGCAAATAGTGCACGCACACTTGCGGATCGTTGCCATTTTGACTCTGATAATTCCACGCTGCCCAGGCTTTGCGATTAGCCGGCAACTGGCTGTAATCGGTGTGCAGCACGGCCTGATTAGGCTGATATTTTACGGCGGAGAGTAATTCTTTTTCTTGGGATGTCGCGTCTTGCAATAATTGCAATGATTGATCGCTGTGACCGGCCATGACGATATGGTCGTAGGTGACGGTGCTATGGCGAGTTTGAAGCGAGACCTGATATTGTCCCTCTACATAAACACGGCGTACGCCGGTGACGGGTGTGTTCAGGTATTTATGAGGAAGCGCCGATATGAGTTTCTCAACATATTGTCGGGCACCACCCTTGACGGTATGCCACTGTGGGCGGTCTTCGATTTGCAAAAGCCCGTGGTTATGACAAAAACGAATGAAGCTCGCCACTGGAAAAGCCAGCATCTGCGAGGTCGGGCAAGACCATATGCAACCCGCCATCGGCAGCAAATACCAGCTTTTGAAGGCTTCGCTATAACCGTTGTGCGTTAAAAACTCCCCTAGCGACATACATTCAAATGACCCATTCTTTTCCATAACTAGACGAGTTGCCTGTTTATTGAATCGCAGAATGTCGCGAATCATCTGGATATATCGTGGACTGAGCAAATTGCGGCGCTGGGTAAAAACACTATTGAGATTAGTGCCTGACCACTCCAGAGTGCGCTTGCCGAACAGGCCATTGATGGGGATTTTTACCGAAAACGACATATCGGTGGCAACCGTTTCAACCTTCAGTTCGTTGAATAGATTAACCAGATTAGGATAGGTGTGGTGATTGAATACCAGAAAGCCTGTGTCAACACCATATGTGTGACCTTCAAGCGTGACGTCCACTGTATTGGTGTGTCCACCGAAATAGTTATTTGCTTCATAGAGCGAAACATGGTGACCGGCCTGTGTTAAACGATAAGCAGTCGAGAGACCGGAAATGCCCGAACCGACAATTGCAATTTTCATTTTAATGCTCCAAGGGTCACATAATTTAATTAACATTTATATAGACGCCCTCCAGGTTCGGGACTTAATCCAGCTGTTAATGATACGGTCAGATCATGGGAACGGATTCATTTAGTTAAGATTTAGGGAATATTATTTAGGGTGAATCTGTGGTGTCTCCGCCGCCGTATAAATCTATGAAAACCGATTTAAGTGAGGCATTGGTAGGCAAAGCAGCATCCGGTCCTACCAATTCTTTCATTAGGTTTTATTGAAACTGGCTAACCTGAAGCTTATAAATAGGTAGTCAAGGTAATTCTTGGTAAAATTAGGGGGTTAACCCATTTTGTAAGGCATGTATGCTGTATCCCGAACTGTTTAAATCGCTGGAACAAGTCCGCTGGAACATGGAGACCGACATTCCATGGGACAAGTTCGACGCATCCCAACTTTCCGACGAGCAGGCCCAAACGATTCGCATGAATGCGATTACAGAGTGGTCGGCCTTGCCCGCGACAGAAATGTTTTTGCGCGATAACCACGGCGATAGCGACTTCTGCGCCTTCATGTCAGTGTGGTTTTTTGAAGAGCAAAAGCATTCACTGGTATTAATGGAATATCTGCGGCGCTTCCGGCCAGAGCTGGTGCCCACCGAAGCGGAGCTCGATAAGGTGCGCTTTGAATTTGATCCGGCACCGGCACTCGAAACGCTAACGATGCATTTTTGCGGCGAAATCCGCCTTAATCATTGGTATCGCTGTGCGTCCGACTGGCACAGTGAACCGGTTATTAAACATATTTATAAAATTATTAGCCAGGATGAGGCACGTCATGGCGGCGCCTATCTAAAGTACATGAAGAAGGCGCTGGTTGAGGTGGGTGACACCGCGTCAGCTGCGTTTGCCAAGATTGGCGTGCTGATGGCGTCCGCGCGACGGACTGAGAAGCCTTTGCACCCGACGAATCTTCATGTGAATAAAAACTTATTTCCGAACGATACCGTTCAAAGCCGTTTGCCCGATCCGCAATGGCTGGAGCGTTGGCTGGATGAGCAGATTCAGTTTGATGGGGTATGGGAAAAGAAGGTGGTTGATCGGATATTGCACAACATGTCACTACTCTTTGAGCGCAGCTTCTCAACTGTGCAGGAGTTAAATCGCTATCGCAAAGAGATCGTCGCCCGACTTGCTGCGGTGCCAGTACCGCTGACCGCGAACGTTCAGACCTGATAACGACGAGGGCTTTATTTAAGGATTTATACTCATAGTTGCTTAATAAAATATAAATGTTCACTCGTGAAATAATTGTGGATGGTCCGCTCATCAATTTTTGAGCCAAGGCAATCAATAATTTATCGATAAACAAATATAAGTGCAATTTGGATTGCAAAGCCTTTATTTATGCAATGACTTATCCATTTTTACGTTTTGACGCAGCTTGCAGGCATTAAAGGGCTATCATCATTCTTAGGGCATTGCTAAAGTGTCCAATTTTTCGCTTCAAGCCGCACAACGTTGCGGCTTTTTTATTACTGACTTGTGATTGACATGATTACATTTGAACAAAAAATTGTTGAGCGCGGCGATTTACGGGCCCGCATCGATGCATTGCCACAACCGGTCGTCCTAACTAATGGCGTTTTCGATATTTTGCACCGGGGTCATGTCACTTATCTGGCGCAAGCACGTCAGGAGGGCGCTTCGTTAGTAGTAGCGGTGAATACCGACGCTTCAGTTAAGCGATTAGGCAAAGGCGACGACAGGCCGATTAATACGTGCGCAGATCGAATGGCCGTATTGGCCGCGCTAGAAGCTGTGAGTCTGGTGGTCGCGTTTGATGAAGATACTGCCCTTGAAGTAGTACAAGAGGGTCAACCGGGCATCTACGTTAAGGGGGGCGATTATCAAATGGACGCGATTCCCGAAGGACGGGCAGTGCTGGCATACGGCGGCAAGGTGATTGCAATACCTTTTGCGCATGATCGCTCGACCAGCAAATTACTTTCCAAGGTCCGTCAGGCCAAGTGAATTTGGTGTGGCGCTCTTAAGCTTTCGAGGTGATAAGCCTGCTTTTCTGGCAGGCTTGCCGGGACATGCAAAAAAATCAAAAGATAGCGGCAAGCGCTGCTCCCCCCGTTTCAAGACGAATTAATTAATGTTTCGCGTGTGATGCGGTGTTCATATCCTCAACGCTGACTAACACGTCAATTTTGCCAGCCTTTTGAAACTGTAACGTCATGGGAAACCTATCGCCCACTTTGAGCGGTTTGGTCAGGCCCATTAGCATAATATGAAAGCCGCCACCGGGGGCCATCGCAACGGTAGCCATCGGTGGGAGTTCGACATCACCGACTTCCCGCATTTTCATGACATTGCCATCCATCGTCATAGAATGGATTTCTACCGATTTTGCCCAAGGCGAAGTCGCTTTAGTCAGTTTGTCAGCAACCTTACCCGTATTTTCGATGCTTAAATAGGCACCCCCGCTTGGCTGGCCCGGTACCGTTGCGCGCGCGGTGGGATGGTCGATTTTTAACGCGCCGATGGTGTAATCGTGCGCAGATGCGGAGATGCTAAATAGGAGGGTAACGAGAGAAAGGGTAAGGCGGGAAATCATGTCGATCCTTTTTAAGTGGCAAGTACAGCGACAAAGCAACAGCCGTTTCGGGCCAGATGTCGTTAGAGATATTGGATGCGGTGAAGAAAGCACGGTCTGACTTGTCGACTGCAGCGTAGTAAATAGTCCGTTCGCATTGGCTCAGCACTAATTAGTATTGATTATAGCAATCGACCGGCTATGCCAATGGCAGCTAATTTAGCCCACAGTATACTGACCAGAAGCATGGGCCAAATACAGCGCTGCTTGTTTTAAGCTCCGTCAGGGTACCGGATGCTGTGCCATCTGCTGTGTCACCGCTTAGGATAATTGTCACTGTTCATCACTATCCGTCTCAGGCACCGCCTGCAAAGCCATTTTGCCGCCATGCTTCATACACGACCACTGCGACGGTATTGGAGAGGTTAAGGCTGCGATTGTCCGGGCGCATTGGTAAACGAATGCGCCGTGTGGCGGGGAAAGACTCGCGCAAGACAGGATTGAGGCCGCGCGTTTCCGATCCAAATACAAATATATCGCCTGGTTCAAATGCGATGCTGGCAAACGGCGTAGAACCATGCGTCGTCATGGCGAACATGCGAGAGGGGCTTTCGCCCGACACATTTTTCATGGAGTCAATAAAAGCAGTCCAGTTTGGGTGGACCTTCATGGTGGCGTAGTCGTGGTAGTCCAGTCCGGCGCGCCGCATTTTGGCATCATCCAGCGGAAAGCCGAGCGGCTCAATCAAATGTAATTGCGCACCCGTATTGGCGCACAGACGGATAATATTGCCAGTGTTCGGCGGAATTTCGGGTTCAACAAGTACGACGTGAAACAACGTTGTTCTCCTTCTATTTAAGTAATGTTCGTGCGAAAACCAGATTTGTGACACGCACTGCGCCGCAGCGTTTGAGGGTTCGGGCAAGCTCATTCAAGGTTTCACCGGTCGTCATCACGTCGTCAATCACGCCAATATGGCGGCCTTTAATTAGCGCCATGGCTTGCAGGGGCACGATAAACGCGTCGCGCAAATTTTTGCGGCGCTGATCCGGGTGTAACTTGGCTTGCGGTAATGTATCAAGCCGACGCTCTACTATAGTGTGCGCCAGGTGTATATTCAGTAACCGGGATAGTGGCTTCGCAATTTCCAGCGCTTGATTAAAGCCGCGTTTGGCGAGTCGTTCAGGGCCAAGCGGCACTGCCGTTAATATTTCCGGCAATGCATCAGCCAAATTCTTATCTATTCCCTCCCCTAGACACACCAATTTTTTACTATCCATAGCATGGCGGCGCACCATCGCGTCTCGCAACATCCTGGCAAACACTGGCGCGAGCGGCAATTGAGCGCCAAATTTCAGCGCCAATACCAATTGATCGGCTGGTGCGGCATAATCGATGGCCACAACCGAAGCGTCAAAAGAGCGTGTCTGCTTCAAACAAGCGCCACATAACGGCGCGGATTGACTTTCAATTGCAGGTAACGGAATCGCACATTGTCTGCAACGCGCTACCCCGTGCGAAAAATAGCTGATTACGCAACCATCACATATGACTTCCCGACCTATTTGGCCGCATAGCGCGCAGCAAGTCGGCATCAAGGACCCTAAAAGTTTGGGAACGGCGGTTACTTGTTGCGACCAGCGGAGGAGAGCATTAAGCATCAATGAAAGAGTAAAAAGTAAATGATCGCGCTCAAACGAGGTCTGCGGAAGACCTTGACGCTTGCGCGCCGTGTATTTTCGGCATCGGTGTAAACTAAAGTCATTATCGCATCTCAAGCCCGCATCTAAAGCCCATCTCACATGCAACTTAGGCACAACTGAAGCGCACCTCCTACATATCCCATCTTAATAGTCAGATTTAAATGTCAAATTCGTCCTCCTCTCCTTCGGTCCCTGCATCTATTAAGGCATTGTCTTATGCAAACAACGACGCCGATTCAAGTGCGCCTATAGATATGGTTCGCGTACGCGCTTTATTTGCCGAACCGTCACGCGTGCGTGAGTCGGAGTTTTTGCGTCGGGAGATTTCGACAAGGATGCATGAGCGCCTGGCGCTCGTAAAGATTACGCCGCAACGGGTACTTGATGCCGGATGTGGCGATGGTCCGGATATATACACATTGCAGCAACGCTTTGCAGAAGCACGCATCGTAGGACTGGACGCATCGTTCGGCATGGTGTCGGCAGCGCAACAGAAGCAGCAAGACGCGCAGTCTTCGGTTAACCGTATATTAAAAAAATGGCTGCCTATTAAAAGTAATAGTCTCGAATCTGACCTTCTCTGTGCCGACTTCGCAACGCTGCCCTTGGCACGTGATGCAGTCGATTTGGTATGGTCGAATCTGGCGCTACATTGGCACCCACAACCGGATCGTGTATTTGCAGAGTGGCGGCGTGTATTGCGTGTTGATGGATTGTTAATGTTTTCATGCTTTGGCCCAGATACATTCAAGGAGTTGCGCGGTGCCTTTGCGGTTGCTAATGATGTCTCTCCGGTATTGCCGTTCGTAGATATGCATGATTTCGGTGACATGCTGGTTAACGTAGGCTTCTCAACGCCGGTAATGGATATGGAAACGATCACCGTGACCTACGACACGGTAGAAAAGCTTCTGGCAGACGTGAAATCCTTTGGCGGCAATCCATTAGCGACGCGGTGTCGTTCCTTAGTCGGGCGTGCGGCGTGGAAGCGCGTAGTAGATGGTATCGAAGCCACCCGCAAAGCGGATGGAAAATTACCGCTGACGTTCGAAATTATCTATGGTCACGCCTTCCGTCCGACACCAAAAAAAGCGGCTAACGGAGAGTCCGTGGTGCGTTGGGATTTGGATAAAAAAAGATAATTTAATTTATATTAAAAACCGCTTGCCATTGGTGAACTGCCTTGCTATAGTTCGGCCTCTGTTGAAAAGGACGCGCAATAAACGACACGGTGCAAGCGGTGTTGTGGGCGAAATTGGAGACCGAAACGAGGTGGTAAATGCGGTGTTTTACGCAGGTAGTCAGCGTTAATTTGGTTTTAAATTGTTGTTGAAATGATTTAAAAAGAAGTTGACCAAAAACGTAAAGTGCTACATAATCTCATCTCTCTGTTGCTGACAAACAAAACGCTTTGTCGGTGCTGCGAACACTCCGGTGTGACGCCAAACAGAATCAGGTTCTTTAACAATTAACAGCCGATAAGTGTGGGCGTTTAATGAAAGTGCAGCGGCAACGACTTCGGTCGTTGGCGTATAACTTAAAACATTAAATGTTCACAAAAGAAGAAAATAGGATATTGGACTGAGTTAAATCAGAAAGATAGCCTGTCAGACTTTTGAGTGAGCGATGGCAGAACTGTTAAAGGTTCGGCCAGGCAGCAATGCCACAAAACAGAGATTAAACTGAAGAGTTTGATCCTGGCTCAGA
>NZ_JAAOZT010000009.1 GCF_011947285.1 Glaciimonas immobilis
GCGGTCCTTGACGTTGCTGTTGCTGTTGCTGTTGCTGTTGCTGTTGCTGTTGCTGTTGCTGTTGCTGTTGCTGTTGCTGTTGCTGTTGCTGTTGCTGTTGCGGTTGCTGTTGAAGTGGCCCTTGACGTACCCCGTCATTGGCGCTGCCAAGTGTTTTAGTCATCAGGCGGGAATTGTCGGAATACATGTTTGAGCGCCAGCGAGTTGGTATTTCGACCCGACTGATGGCTAAAACGCTTGGGGACCCGGAGGGCAGCGTCGTTGCGGTCGCCTTCTTTTTGGTTACTTTTTCTGCGGGGGCGCCTAGCCGAAGCAAGAAAGAAGTAACTGGCCGCCGGGCCACTCCCGGCAAGCATCCACGGAGCACTAACCATTTTAGCTATCGATCAACCGAACCAAGAAAAACTGGCTGTCGCGCCACCCCCAATCAGCATCCACGGAGCACAAATCTAATTCATACATTTAAATGTCAACCCGCCCTAATTTGCCCGTCGAATATGCTGTGTCCGGCATCCCTAGCTGTGTGGGGGCCTTGAGCAGCGCGACTGTGGTTAGACTGCTGTGGTGGTGACGCCCGTTATTGCGCCCGCCTTTTTTGGTGGGCCGCTACCGTGTCTTTCATCAAGTTGCCCATGTCGCGCATCATTTGGGCTTCGACGGTCAGGTGTCGGATAATTTCTCCTATCGCTGAAACAGTCCCGCCATTCACCGTACATTCGGCATTACATCCGGCAATGGAGAGGACCTCGCCAATTGCTTCCAGTCCGCGAGAAATAACTTCTTGCGCGTTGTCTGCGTGCTTGACGATGGCTTCTGCTTCCAGTGCCTGACGGTCGGTGATTGGTGCATAGGATGAAACGGCGTTATCGATACCTTTGAGCAAAAAACCAATCTCATACGGTGCGCGGTCAATGCTGCGAAAATGGGGATTAGTTTTTGGTACAACCGGCGCTTGCTTTGGAGGGGCGGGCTTGGTCAAGCTGCACCGCCGCTTGATCATGCTGCACCGCCGATCAATGCAGACCAGTCCATGAAAACATCCGTTGCAAGTTCATGGCAGTGCGCCAAGGCGTTGCGTTGACTAGCAGAGACAAGCATGTCGAACGCGGAAAGCGTGGCAGCCATCACGGTAGACTGGCGGGTCAGGCATTGAATAGTTTGTAGACGGTTTTGGGTGGGCGTAGTACTGGCGTAGCGGGTCATGGTGTAATCCTTTTTTGCGGTTGAACCGCTTCCCACTGTCAAATGGGGTGAGCGGCAAATAACAGGGTTGACAGACTGGCGCAAAAAAGAAAACCAGCAAGCCCGAAGGCTTCCCCGCCACCGCCGCCCATTGAGGACGCACGACGACAGACACACGAAAAAAACGGCATTGCGCCGTTCGTGCGCTTTTTTGCTGGCAGGCTGTCAAACCCGTTCCCCTTTTTCTCAGGGACAATCAGACGATAGCGGACATTTTCTCCAAGCGCAAACTTTTTGGAAAAATGGGGAGTAATGGACATGGAAGCGAAACATCGAAGCCTAATTTCCCAGATGGGGTACCGGAGGTCTTTGCAAGCCCAGAACGAAAAAAAGCGCTACAAGCCGAAGCTTGTAGCGCTTTAATTTCAACTGTTTTTATTGGAACGGTCGGGCTCGAACCGACGACAACAGGCGTTAAAAGCCCCTAAAATCTCCGAATATCATCGTCAGGTAACGGTGCCCACAACGGGTTGTTAAGCGCTCGCCAACTTGGCGGCAATCGCATTGCCAGCGCGACTGGCTGCTTTGCGTCCGAGATGCTGTGAAATAAACTGCCCTGCTTGTACCACTGCATTCAGATCAATGCCGGTCTCGATCCCTAGTCCTTGCATCATGTACAGCACATCTTCGGTCGCCACGTTACCGGTGGCACCTTTAGCGTAGGGGCAACCGCCCAAACCGGCAACCGACGCGTGATAAATCGAAATCCCGGCCTCCAGACTGGCGTAAATATTGGCCAGCGCCTGCCCATAAGTGTCGTGAAAGTGCCCCGACAAACGATCAGCCGGAAATTCTTGCACCAGACGTTGCATGACGGCTTTTACCTGATGTGGCGTGCCGACCCCAATCGTATCGGCAATATCGATCTCATCGCAGCCAAGATCGCGCATGCGATGCAACACATCCACGACCGCATCAATGCCGACTTCGCCCTGATAAGGACAACCGAAAACGCAACTGATGCTGCCACGCAAACGCTTACCGGCTTGCTTGGTCGCCAGCGCAACATCGCGGAAACGTTCGATCGACTCTGCAATGGAGCAATTGATGTTCTTTTGCGAAAAAGCCTCTGACGCCGAACCGAAAATCACTACCTCGTCAGCACCCGCGGCCAATGCTGCCTCCAGCCCTTTCATGTTGGGCGCTAACGCCGAGTAAATCACACCCGGCTTGCGCGTAATACCGGCCATTACTTCGGTAGAGGTCGCCATTTGCGGCACCCATTTAGGCGACACAAATGAGGCGGCTTCAATGTTCACAAATCCGGCTGCTGTCAGCTGATTGATCAATGTAATCTTGATCGCTGCGGGAATGGTTTCTTTTTCATTTTGCAAACCATCGCGTGGGCCGACTTCAACAATTTTAACTTTGGTGGGGAATGTCATCGCAATATCCTTTTATTTTTTTGTTCCTACTTCAATCTGTATGGCTGACTTTGCTGTCAAAAGCGCACAGTCAGATCTAATATCCTGCTGAATGATTAACGACTCCACTGACGGCTTCACCGCGTTGCAGCGCGCGGATTTTGTTGCTGATTTGCCGGATCGTTGCTGTGTGATCCGACATCGCCGAAATATGCGGTGTCATGCTGATGCGCGGTTCCTGCCAAAACGGATGTCCCAACGGCAGCGGTTCTTCCGAAAATACATCCAGCGTTGCGCCCGCAATGTCGCCGCTTTTGATTAATGCCAGCAAATCATCCTCCACCAGATGACCTCCGCGGGCGACATTAATAATATACGCGCCGCTGTGACCTTTTTGCAATTTTTGCATATTTTCACGGTTCAGGATGCCGTGGGTATCCGGCGTTAGCGGCAGGATGCACACCAACACACGGGACGCCCTCAAAAAAGCATCCAGTCCGTCGTCGCCTGCATAGCAATGCATCCCGGGCAAATCTTTTTGGGTCCGACTCCAGCCGTTTAACGGAAATTCAAAATGCGCCAACGCGGCTGCAATCCGGGCACCCAGAACGCCGAGGCCAAGAATACCGACGCTAAAATCCTGCTTTTGGTTGCGCGGCAACGGTCGCCACTCACGTTGGGTAGCCTGCTGCTGATAAGCGTCAAAGCACCGAAAATAGCCGAGGATCGCGTGCGTTACATATTCTGCCATTTGGATTGCCATACCGCCATCGTCAACCCTGATTAACGGCACACTTGGCGGCAGTGTATCGCCCAATTGCAGGATCGCATCGACCCCGGCACCGAGATTAAAAATGCCTTTCAACGCGTGCCGTCCCTCCAACATTGCTGCCGGTGGCCGCCACACGATTGCATAATCTGCGGGCGCATTATCGCCGTCTTGCCACTGGCGACAATCGGCCCCGGGTAACGCTGCCGCAAATTCATTTAGCCAATCGTCCATGCCGCTCCCGGGCGACGCGTAGAACATTACTTTCATTGCATCCTCATTGCGGTGCTTTTTATACTGACTAACTGGCATCCACTTTAAATGCCAGCAACGGTGCTGCCTCCGCAACCTGATCGCCCACCGCGTAGAGCAACTCTTCCACCAGACCATCTGCTGGCGCGGCGATGGTGTGCTCCATTTTCATGGCTTCCATGATCAGCAAGGGCGCACCTTTTTTGACCTGATCGCCCTGTGCGACTAATACGGCAACGATCTTGCCGGGCATCGGCGCGGTTAAACGACCGCCTTCAGTTTCTGCTTCCCCGGCATGCGCCAAAGGATCGATGTAGCCGAGCGTATGTTGATGGCCGCCCGTGAAGATTTGGTATAACGCACCATCGGCGACGACCGTGCCGCGTACTTCGCGCTCACCGAAACGGATGACATAGTCGTTACCATTTTGTTGCAGCAGAGACATTCTGGTGAAATGTTCGCCGTGCTGTAGTAACCAGCTTCCCGATTGGTACATAACGGCAATCTGCGTAGTCTTGCCATCGTCAACAAATGTCAGTTGACGCTGCAAGCTGCTGTTGAGGCGCCAGCCGTTGGTGTCGGTCCATGGGTTTATTTGGGTATCAGTCGCACGCCGCTCGGAGGCCAACAGTGCAGCAGTTGCTAGCGCCAGAACGGCTACATCGACCGGCTTCGCTACCGGGAATAACGTGTCATGGTGGCGCTCGATCAGGCCGGTGTCCAGATCTGCGGTTGAAAATGGCTGACTGGCAATCAGCCGCTGCAAGAAGGCGATATTGCTGGACAGGCCAACAATTTGATACTGCGCCAACGCGTTTGCCATGCTTGCCAGCGCTTGCTGACGGTCCGGTGCCCAGACGATCAGTTTGGCGATCATCGGATCGTAAAACGGCGAGATGGCATCACCCGCACGCACGCCAGAATCAATCCGTACAATCGCGTCCTGTGATGCGGCGCCGGTTTGCGTCACCTCAAACTCACGTGCGACGGGCGTGCGCAGGTGGCGCAATGTGCCAATCGACGGCAGAAAGCCTTTGTCCGGATTTTCTGCATAAATCCGCGCTTCAATGGCATGACCGCGTAACGTCAGTTGTGCTTGTTTTAGCGGTAGCGGTTCACCCGAAGCGACCCGTAATTGCCACTCGACCAGATCGAGACCGGTGATCATTTCTGTGACCGGATGTTCTACTTGCAGACGTGTATTCATTTCCATGAAATAAAACGCCCCGCCGTCGCCCTTGCTGTCGACATTTTCATAGTCGGCAATAAATTCAACCGTACCGGCACCGACATAGCCGACCGCCTTGGCCGCGGCGACAGCCGCCTCGCCCATCGCCTTGCGGCGGGCTTCTGTCAAACCCGGCGCGGGCGCTTCTTCCAGTACTTTTTGATGGCGTCGTTGCACCGAGCAATCACGTTCAAACAGATACACACAATCGCCCTGGGTATCGGCAAATACCTGGATTTCGATATGCCGTGGTCGGGTCAGATATTTCTCGACCAACACTTTATCATCGCCAAAACTGCTGATCGCTTCACGTTTGCAAGATGCCAGTGCGGCCTTGAAATCCGCGCTGTTTTCAACAATACGCATGCCCTTGCCGCCGCCGCCAGCGCTGGCTTTTAGCAATACCGGATAGGCCATTTTATCTGCCTGTTGCTGTAACAGATCGGCATCCTGATCGTCGCCGTGATAACCGGGGACCAGCGGTACATCGGCTTTTTCCATCAATGACTTGGCGGCAGATTTGGATCCCATGGCCTTGATCGCACTGGCTGGCGGTCCGATAAACACTAACCCGGCGTCCGCGCACGCTTGAGCAAATTGGGCATTTTCGGACAAGAAGCCGTATCCGGGATGAATCGCCTGCGCGCCTGTCGCCAAAGCGACCGCAATGATTTTATCACCGCGCAAATAACTTTCTTTGGCGGCAGCGGGACCGATACAGACGGCCTCGTCGCAGACTGCTACATGCTTGGCGCTGGCATCGGCGTCCGAATACACAGCAACCGTTTTAACCCCCATCCGACGTGCGGTGGCGGCGACCCGACAAGCGATTTCACCACGGTTAGCGATGAGAATTTTTGTAAACATGTCTGCTCCATTGTTATTTTTGGTGCTGCTTAAAAACCCCTGCATACGTCACTCGCGTCATAACGAGTGACGCACATGGTCGGTGTTATTGCCCTGATTAAGCCTCGCTCTGGGTCACTTCACAACGCGCATCGATGGCCGTCGAGCGCGTATGCATGCCCAATTTAGCCAGCAACGCACGGTCTTCTTCGACTTCGGGATTGCCAGTGGTCAACAACTTATCGCCGTAAAAGATGGAGTTAGCACCGGCCAGAAAACATAATGACTGGATCGCCTCGCCCATTTGGCGGCGACCGGCGGACAAACGCACCCGTGCTGTTGGCATGGTGATACGCGCCACGGCGATGGTGCGGACAAACTCCAACAAATCCAGCGCTTCGATACCGTACAAAGGTGTACCTTCGACTTGCACCAGATTGTTGACCGGGACCGACTCCGGATATGGCGTCATGTTGGCAAGTTGTGCCACCAGACCCGCACGTTGCAGGCGCGATTCGCCCATGCCGACGATACCGCCGCAACATACTTTGATGCCAACGCCGCGCACGCTGTCGATGGTGTCCAGACGGTTTTGATAATCGCGGGTGGTGATGATGTCGCCGTATAGTTCAGGCGCGGTGTCGAGGTTGTGATTGTAGTAATCAAGACCGGCCTGCTTCAGACGTTCGGCCTGGCCTTCGCCCAGCATACCCAATGTGGCGCAGGTTTCGAGGCCCAAAGCTTTTACGCCGCGCACCATGTCTTCTACATGTTCCAGATCACGGTCTTTTGGCTCACGCCATGCAGCGCCCATACAAAAACGCGTTGCGCCATTGGCCTTGGCCTGACGTGCTGCGTCCAGCACTGTCTCCAGTGGCAAGATTTTTTGCGCGACGACGCCAGTATCGTAGCGCGCAGCTTGCGGGCAATAGCCGCAGTCTTCTGGACAACCACCGGTCTTGATCGATAACAATGTGGCGAGCTCGACTTCGGTCGGATCAAAATTCTCACGATGTACCTGCTGAGCGCGGAACATCAAATCGTTAAACGGCAAATTGAATATGGCCAGCACGTCTTCAACACGCCATGCGGCATCGGCTGCTTGCGCCACTATTTTTTGGGCGGTACCGGATTGAAAATTAATCGGCTGCGTAGAGACGGACTGGCCGGTTTGAGATTGGTTCGGTTGCGAAGACATGATCAGATTTCCTTTGATTGAAGCGAATTTGTTAAAAGGGGTGTCCCGGCAGGCCAGCCCGGCAAATGTGAAAATTGGAGATAACCGGCTGCAGCGGCGGCTAAATCCGCGGTGGGCAAGGACATACGCGGCACGCGACCTAGAAATGGTGCATCAATGCGGGCCAGCAACGCGTCAACCGTGGCTTCGCTATTGAGCATAGTGGGATCAACGGTATTGATGACCCAACCCGCGAGTTGCAGGCCACGCGCAGCAATCGCTTCGACCGTCAGCAGTGCATGACTGATGCAGCCAAGACGCAAACCGACTACCAGCACAACCGGCAGACCCAATTGTTGGGCCATATCGGCGGTATCGATGGTTTGGTTAAGCGGGACCCGAAAGCCGCCGACACCCTCAACCACCACGGCATCGGCCAATGCCGCAATTTGTTGATAACAACTTAAGATATGCGGCAACGCAATCACGCGGTCTTCCAGCGCAGCGGCAATATGCGGCGCGGTCGGCTGCGCGAATAAATATGGTGTAGCCAAAGCAGGCGGCAACGCAATGCTGGCCTGTTCCGCCAACGCGTCGGCGTCCTCGTTGTGCCAGACACCGTCGCGCAGCTCGGCACCGGCGGCGACCGGCTTCATGCCTGCGGTGCGAACACCGGTTTTGGTCAGCGCATGCAACAGGCTGGAAGCCACCAGCGTTTTGCCGATTTCGGTATCGGTGCCGGCGACAAAGTATGCACAGCGCGGGGTATTGATCGAGGTTATCATCAGCTATCTCCACCGATCACGCTCTCAAATACGGCGGCGGTGCGGGCCACCAGCAAGTCGCATTCTTTATCGCTTAAGATATACGGCGGCATCAGATAGACGGTGTTACCGATTGGACGCAGCAATAACTCGCTTTCCAGCGCTTTGCTAAAGAACCGGCGCGAAAAGGTTGCAGCCGCGGCTGGATCGTCGATCTTGGCATCAAACGCCCAGATCATGCCGCGCTGACGGAAATGGCGCACGTTCGGATGGGCGGCCAGCGGTTGCAACGCTGCCGTCATCCGTTGCGCTTTTAATTTATTAGCGTTGAGCACATCATCTTGCTCAAAAATTTCCAGCGTCGCCAGCGCCGCACGACAGGCCAGCGGGTTGCCGGTATAGGAGTGCGAGTGCAAAAAGCCGCGCGTCACGTCTTTATCGTAAAACGCCTGATAAATCGCATCGGTGGTCATCACCAGCGACAGCGGCAAATAGCCACCGCTGATGCCTTTGGACAGGCACACAAAATCGGGCCAGACGGATTGCTTTTCTGCCCCCTCCGTTCCTTTAGCGGTGGCTTGCTCAGATGCAAAAAATGTCCCGGTACGTCCACAGCCGACGGCGATCTCGTCAAATATCAAATGCACCTGATAACGATCGCATATTGCACGAACTTCGGATAAATATACCGGATCGTGCATCGCCATACCGGTCGCGCATTGCACCAGCGGCTCAATGATCAAGGCCGCGATGTGGGTGCCACGTTGCTGTAACAATAGCTCAAGCGAGTGTGCGGCACGGCGCGCCACATCGGCGGCAGTTTCACCTTCACGCGCTGCACGCGCATCGGGTGACATGACCACGTGCGCTTGTCGCAACATCGGCCCGTAAGCATCGCGGAACAGTGCCACGTCGGTCACCGCCAGCGCACCGATGGTCTCGCCGTGGTAACTCCCTTTCAGGCAGACAAATTCTTGCTTGGCGGTGTGTCCGGCATTACGCCACGCATGAAAACTCATCTTCAGTGCGATTTCAACTGCCGATGCGCCATCGGAAGCATAAAAACAATGCCCCAAAACGTTACCAGTGCGTGCAGCCAATTGCTCGGATAAACGCACTACTGGCTCATGCGTGAAGCCTGCCAGCATCGCATGCTCAAGTTTATCCAGTTGGTCTTTCAACGCCGTGTTGATATGCGGATTGGCATGACCGAAAAGATTCACCCACCATGAACTGATGGCGTCCAGATAACGGTTTCCATCGGTGTCGTATAGCCACGCCCCTCGACCATGGCTGACCGGAATCAGCGGCACTGTCTCGTGGTGCTGCATTTGCGTACAGGGATGCCAGACGCTTTTAAGGCTGCGTTGGACCCATTCTGATTGTGTATTTTGTTTCAACTATGCTTCCTTTATATATAGTCGGGATCGGCAGGCGTATTTTCCCCCGACGCACTATATTTTTTGGCCGACATTTTTTCTGCCGCCACATGTAACGCGTTAATCAATTGCGCGACCTGTTCAGTCGTATGCGCCGCCGACAGCGAAATCCGTAACCGCGCCGTGCCTTTAGGCACAGTGGGCGGTCGAATCGCTGGCACCCAGATATCCTGCTCAAACAACGCCGCCATCAAATCGAGCGCCAATTGGTTATCACCGACCACCAGGGCCTGAATCGCGCTCTCGGAAGGTAATAACGGCCATGGCAAATCAGCCAGTCCTTCACGGAGTTGTTTTGCCAGTTGGCGCAAATGTTGCTGGCGCCAGTCCTCGGTTTCGAGCAATTCCAACGTCGCCAGCAATGCGCACGCCAGCATCGGCGGACTGGCAGTGGTAAACACGTAAGTGCGCGCGCGCTGCAACAACCATTCAATCAAGGTCGCGTCACCGGCCACAAATGCACCCGCCACGCCAGCGGCCTTGCCGAGCGTTCCCATATACAACACGCGTGGTGATGCCAGTCCAAAATGCGCCAGACTACCGCGTCCTTGCGGACCGAGGACGCCAAAACCATGTGCATCATCGACCAGTAACCATGCGTCGTATTTTTCGCATAACGCCAGCAACGCCGGCAACGGCGCGATATCGCCATCCATGCTGAACACGCCATCGGTCACAATCAGCTTGCGTGGGCTGGTGCTTTTAGCGAGTTGTTGCTCCACGCGGGCAACGTCGCTATGCGCATACACGCGAAATTCGGCACCGGAAAGGCGCGCACCGTCGATCAGGCAAGCGTGATTCAGACGGTCCGACAGCACCAGATCGCCGGGCCCGACCAGCGCGGGGATAATCCCCATGTTCGCCATGTAGCCGTTTGAAAAATGCAATGCACGCGGCATGCCGACAAACGCCGCCAGCGCGACTTCCAGTTCTTCGCAAACGCTGCTATGTCCGCTAATCAAGGCCGACGATGCCGCGCCGACCCCAAAACGCGTAAGACCGTCGTGTGCCGCGGCGATTAATGCCGGGTGATTGGCCAGACCCAAATAATCATTATTGCTAAACGCCAGTATTTGCTTGCCGTCGATAGCCATCACGGGGCCTTGCGGGCCGTCTACAACGCGTCTTTTGCGTAACAACTTCTGATCTTGCAATTGGATTAACTGGGCGCTTATTTGATCCATTAAATCAGGTGATGACTTTAAGGGCAAAGGCGCAAGAGAGGTTGTTTCAGGCATGGAGTGCATCCTCAGTCTGCACCGTCGTCGCTTGTGCGAACTCCAGCGGCAACGTATTCAAACTGCGATAAACCGCATTGTGGCCCCACGCTTGCTGCGCCTCTATACCGCCGACCAATTGCAGTTCCGGCAAACGTTGCATCATGCTGCGCAATGCAATCTCGGCCTCCATATAAGTCAGCGTGGCACCGATACACACGTGCGGGCCAAAACCAAACGATAAGTGCGCACCCTGATTGCGGGTAATATCCAATGTATCAGGCGCGGTAAATTTGGCTGGGTCACGGTTGGCAGAGCCGATCAGCGGAATCACCAGATCGCCTTTTTTCATCAGTTGACCATGTAAGGTAATGTCCACCTTCAGACGGCGACCCGTGTATTGCACCGGACTATCGAATCGGAGTAATTCCTTCAGTGCTGTCGGCAACAGCGTTGTATTTTGGTTTAGCGTCTGCCATTGTTGCGGATGCTGCAGTAATGCCAAGATGCCGTTACCGAGCAGATTGCGCGTGGTTTCATGACCAGCGAACAACAAGGTGCAACATTGCGCCAGCAATTCTTTGGTGGTGATGATGCCGCCGCTTGCCTCGGCCAGCGTCAATTGGCTGATTAAATCATCGCCGGGATGCGAGCGCCGTCGTGGCAAAATCGCACGGAAATATTCGTTCATTGCAACCAGACTGGTCTGAGCGCGCCGGGCAATCTCGATAGTCGGCGTCGGGCTGCCGATGAAGTCGGCGATATCATCCGACCATGCTACAAATTCGGAACGATCATCGCCGTCAATACCGAGCATCGCAGCGATCACCAGCGCTGGCAGCGGACGGGCAAAATCACGCATAAAATCAAGCCGCGCGAAGGATGCCGAGGTATCTGTTGCTGCAACGGCAGTAGTAATCAACGTATCCAGCAAGCCATCCACCAGGGTTTGAATACGTGGCGCAAGCGCTTGCAAGGCTGCCGGTTTAAAGCCGGCATTCATCACTTGACGCAGACGGGTATGCTGAGGTGGGTCAACAAATAATAGCGAACGCGAAAAAATGCGTTTGAATTCGCGCAGTTCCTCCATGGCGTCCGGCCCGCTGCTATTGGTCCAACCGCCTGCGCGCCGGACCGACAGACGCGGATCGCGCAGTGCGCTTGCGACATCAGCGTATTCAGTCAATAGCCATGCGCCGCCACAGAACTCCTCGTTCCAGTGCAGCGGCCCGGCTTCACGCAATGCGTGATAGGTGGGATAAGGGTTGTTTAAAAATTCATTATTTATCATCTGTTAACTTTTAAAACTGATAAGCTTGCATCCACCATACCGCCAACGAATGCGGGGGAAACCGGAATTGTATAGGTATCCCCCGGACCCATCATTGCTAGCTTCGAATTGCCTCGGCCAAGATGTCGCACTCTTTCTGTTTTGGCATCTCTTCTGCACGCTTTTTTACCGCTTCATGCACGCTTGGCCTTGTTATTGTAGCCATGACGGTTTGCGTTTCTCCAGAAATGCCCGGACGCCTTCGCGGCCTTGCTCTGAGGCCCGGCTTTGAGCGATGCCCTCGACCGTGGCGGCAATCAGTTCGACGCTTAGCGGTTGTCCGGCCACGTCCCGCACCAAGCGCTTGGCGTCAGCAACTGCGGACGGGCTGGCAGAAAGCACTGCTTTTAGCAGCGCGCTGACCGTCTCGTCCAATGCCTCCGGCGTCACCACTTCATGAACCAGTCCGAGCCGGTGCGCGGAGGCTGCCGAGAAGCGTTCAGCGGTAATAAAATAGCGCCGGGCCGCAGATTCACCCATGGCTTTGATGACGTAGGGCGAAATGGTCGCCGGGATCAAACCGATGCGAACTTCCGACAAACAGAAATGCGCCGCCTCGGCTGCAACAACGATATCGCACGCGGCAACCAGCCCCAGACCACCGGCATAACAATCGCCTTGTACGCGTGCGATCACCGGTTTGGGGCAATGATAAATAGCGTGCAGCATCGCTGCCAGCTGACCGGCATCTGCTCGATTTTCTTCGGGCGTGTAGTCTGCCATGGATTTCATCCAGTTCAGATCAGCGCCCGCACAAAAAGAGGCGCCATTGGCGGCCAATACGATCGCACGAATCTCTGGAATAGCGCCCAACTCGGTAAAGGCACGAGTGATCTCGGCGATTGTGTCCTGATTAAAGGCATTACGGACTTCGGGCCGGTTCAGGGTAATCGTAGCGACCTGATGGTTGCAGATCCCGTTATCGCTGGTCGGATGCGTGACTATTAAAGTTTGATACGTCATCATGAGATTCCAAAATCTTGCTGTGATCTTTTTCGGTTTTTTTAAAAGCCAAACATCGCTTATGCGCCATGTTTACATGCGGAAAACCCCAAACTTTGTGTCCGCAATCGGCGCATTCAGGGCGGCACTTAAACCAAGACCTAACACCATCCTCGTGTCCGCCGGGTCAATTACGCCGTCATCCCATAATCGGGCCGACGCGTAATACGGATGTCCCTGATGTTCGTATTGATCGCGGATCGGGGTTTTGAAAGCGGCCTCTTCTTCCTCACTCCAGCTACCGCCTTTGGCTTCGATACCGTCGCGTTTAACCGTGGCTAATACGCCCGCGGCCTGATCGCCGCCCATCACAGAAATACGGGCATTTGGCCACATCCACAAGAAGCGCGGCGAGAACGCGCGACCGCACATACCGTAGTTGCCTGCCCCAAAACTGCCGCCAATAATGACCGTCAGCTTCGGCACTGCAGTGGTCGCGACAGCGGTGACCATCTTGGCGCCGTTACGCGCAATGCCTTCATTTTCATACTTGCGACCGACCATGAAACCGGTAATATTTTGCAAGAATACGAGCGGTATTTTGCGCTGCGAGCACAACTCAATAAAGTGCGTCGCTTTTAATGCTGCCTCAGAAAACAGAATGCCGTTATTGGCAATAATACCCACGGGCATGCCATATATATGCGCAAATCCACATATGAGCGTGGTGCCGTAACGGGCTTTGAATTCGTCAAATTCGCTGCCATCGACGACCCGCGCTATGACTTCGCGGACGTCAAATGGCTTGCGTGTATCCAGTGGGATGACGCCATATAATTCATGCGCGGGATATTTAGGCTCAACCACAGCGCGCAACACCGGACCTTCTGGTTTTTTGCGGTTCAGATTCGACACAATGGTGCGTGCCAGCGCCAGCGCGTGCAAATCATTTTGAGCCAGATGGTCGGCGACCCCAGACAGCCGCGTATGCACATCACCACCGCCCAGCTCTTCGGCAGTCACCACTTCGCCGGTCGCTGCCTTGACCAGCGGCGGACCTGCCAAAAAGATGGTCCCCTGATTCTTGACAATGATAGATTCATCGCTCATGGCTGGCACGTAGGCACCGCCTGCGGTACACGATCCCATCACTACCGCAATTTGCGGAACACCTTTAGCGGATAATTGCGCCTGATTAAAAAAGATGCGCCCGAAATGATCGCGATCCGGAAAAACGTCGTCCTGGTTCGGCAGATTGGCACCGCCGCTGTCTACCAGATAAATACAGGGCAGATTATTCTGCTCGGCAATTTCTTGTGCGCGTAAATGTTTTTTGACGGTGAGCGGGTAGTAAGTGCCGCCTTTAACGGTGGCGTCGTTACAAACGATCACGCATTCTTGCCCGGCAACACGACCGATACCGGTAATGACACCGGCTGCGGGTGCTGCATCGCTGCCGTTTTTTTCGACATAGACGTGATAGGCGGCGAGTTGAGAAAACTCCAAAAATGGCGTGCCCGGATCAAGCAGCATTTGCACGCGATCGCGCGGTAATAACTTGCCACGTGCGAGGTGTTTTTGACGGGCGGCATCGCCACCGCCTTGGGCAATTTGCGCCACCTTTTGGCGCAGGTCGTCAACCAACAAGCTGAGCGCGCTGGCGTTCTGCTGAAAGTCTTCGCTACGAGTGTTTAGTTTGCTTTCTAACTGTGGCATTTCAACGTCCTTTGGTTTTTACACGCACGGCAAATTTAAATTCACTGCTTTACTTCATAGTCACATCGACGGTCAGGCGGTATCGGGTTGGCGCAAGCTGAGCGCCTCTTGCATCGCCTCACGGATTTTGAATTTTTGAATTTTTCCCGTGACGGTCATTGGAAAAGCATCGACAAAACGAATGTAACGGGGCACCTTGTAATAGGCTATCTGACCGTTACAGAATGCGCGGATACCCTCTTCATCAACGCTTTGACCTGGTCGCAAAATCACCCATGCGCATAATTCTTCGCCGTATTTGGGATCGGGAACACCAACCACTTGCACGTCCTGAATCGCCGGATGTCGATACAAAAATTCTTCAATTTCACGCGGATAGATGTTCTCTCCCCCTCGGATCACCATGTCCTTGATACGTCCGACGATATTGACATAGCCTTCGCTATCCATGGTCGCCAGATCGCCGGTGTGCATCCAGCCGTCGGCATCAATCGCTTCCTGGGTTTTTGGCAGATCATCCCAATAACCTTGCATCACGACGTAGCCCCGAGTGCATAGTTCGCCGGTGACGCCTACTGGCACGATCTCGCCTGATTCGGCGTCGACCATTTTTACTTCCAGATGCGGATGTACCTGCCCGACCGTCGAGACGCGCTTATCCAGCGGAGTGTCCGTCAGACTCTGGCAACTGACCGGACTGGTCTCGGTCATGCCATACGCAATCGTGACCTGCTCCATGTGCATGTCGCGCACTACGCGCTTCATGATCTCCGCCGGACAGGGTGAGCCCGCCATGATGCCGGTGCGTAAAGTCGACATATCAAACTCGGCAAAACGCGGATGATCAAGCTCGGCAATAAACATCGTCGGCACCCCGTGAAGGCCGGTGCAACGCTCATTTTGGACCGCCTGCAAAACGGACAACGCATCGAATCCGTCATTTGGATAGACTATCGTAGCACCATGCGTCAGGCACGCCAGATTACCCAGCACCATGCCGAAGCAGTGATACAACGGCACCGGAATGCATAGCCGATCCTGCGCCGTCAAGCGCATCGCTTCGCCAATATAGAAACCATTATTCAGGATATTGCGATGCGTCAGCGTCGCGCCTTTTGGGAATCCGGTGGTACCGCTGGTGAACTGAATATTGATGGCATCGTTGGCGTTCAGCGTTGCGCCGATTAGCGCAAGTTGCGGATCGGCGCTATCGCCGCGCGCGATCAGATCGGCGTAGCGCAACATACCGGGTACCGCATCGCTGCCCAGCTGCACTACTGTTTTTAGGGTAGGCACGCGCGGCGATTTTAATTCGCCAGGAGTACTATTCGCCAGCTCAGGTAATAAGGTCTGCAACATGCCAAGATAATCGCTGGTCTTGAAACGGGTCATGCTGATGATTGCCTTGCAACCGACTTTGTTGAGCGCGTACTCCAACTCGCTCACCCGATATGCGGGATTGATATTGACCAGAATTATACCCACACGCGCCGTCGCCAATTGCAGGGATAACCACTCGCTATTGTTATGCGACCAGATACCGACACGGTCCCCGGGCGCTAAACCACTGCGCGCCAACGCACTTGCAAGACGTCGCGATTCTGCCTGCAACTGGCGATAGGTCATGCGGATGTTCTGGTGGCACGAGACCAACGCTTCGTTGTCCGGAACGCGTTCTACCATTGCATCAAAAGCGACGGCTAGCGTGTCTTCGATTAACGAGATTTCACAACTGCCAACGGCGAAACTCATGGTCCGTGGGACGGGTGTAGCTGCATCCTTTAATGGATCGGGCAGCGTCGTTGGCAAGTGCGAGTGCACTAAAAAATCGTTTTTATTTTCCATGATTTAGATGTCTCCTATCCTTGTCTCGTTTTTAAATCACTCTTTCCACTGCTTATTAGCTATTAGCAGGCTGTCTGACTTTGAAAATATCACCTGCTATCAATCGCTTTCCATCACTATTTATAATTTCTTTTTTTCTGGAAAAACACCATCAACATAAAACCAGCGCAGCGTCTTTTCCACTTCCTGCGCGCTCCCGTCACCGCCCGTTGGTTCTCTTACAAACTGACTGACTTCGTGCATGCGTTCGGCGCGTCCTGCCAGCTTGTAACGGGCTACAAATTCTACCGTGGCATGATCGCCTTCGGTCGCATGTTTGCGAATTTCCAAACCCAGCCATTTCATGCCTTTGTCATCGCGGGTGATGTTTGCCGCTGCGGGCCTGGTGCTACGATGCCAGGTTACGGACAGATACGCATCGTCACGCAACGTATAAGCGGTGTACCGTGAACGCATCAATTCTTGGGCAGTTTGCGGGACTGCCAGCTGCATAAGAAAGCGCCCGCAGCACGCCGCAAATTGACCTCCGCCACAGGGGCACAACGCGTCAGCTGGTGTAGACATGGCTGAATACCGCATGAGCATCAGTTGCTGTGCGCACGATCAGACTTTGCCCGCTTTTAAAATTGCTTCGATCTGGTCGAAACGGTCAAAGCCCCAAAACGCTTCTCCCTCAACGATCACGAACGGAGAGCCAAATACGCCACGTGCCATCGCCAGATCAATTTCGGCCTTTAACTGATTCTTTATCGCGGCGCTATTGATGCCCTCTGCCATACCGTCCGTGCCGAAACCATTTTTGCGCGCAATATCGAGCACATTCAACGGCTCGGCAATATTGACACCATCGACAAACATCGCCTGATAAATCAATTTGGCAAACCTGATCGATTGCTCCGCACCATACTTACTTTGTAGCCACAACATCGCACGTGCGGCGACTTGCGTTGGCAATGGGAACGCAGGCGGTCGGTTGTAAGGAATACCGTGAAAGCGCGCAGTCCGTTCAAAATCGTGCAGTGAATACTTGCCTTTCATCGGGAGATCGGTCAGCGGTGCCGAACCCGTAGTCTTGAAAACCGCACCAAGCAAAATCGGATGCCACTCAACATCACGCCCATACTTCTCGGCCAGTTCGTCGATGCGCATGGCACCGAAATAACCATATGGAGAAGAAAAATCAAAATAAAAATCGATTGCTGCGCTCATTCAGGCCTTTCCCCACATTGAATCTACGGGTCTTTAAAATTAAATGTCGGTCCCACAAGTTACGTCAGGATCGTATTTTTTGCGTTATCAAACTTTACGGCCACGCTGATTTTCTCCGGATATTGCCGGCTATTTTCAGCGCAGCCGCAAGTAGTTACAGCAACCGTATTACAGCAACCGTATTACAGCAGCTCTATCGCCAGCGCCGTACCTTCGCCACCGCCAATACATAGCGATGCCACTCCGCGTTTGCCGCCGGTCGCCTTTAGCGCGCCGAGCAACGTGACAATAATCCGTGCGCCAGATGCGCCGATCGGATGACCCAGAGCACATGCACCGCCGTGCACATTGATTTTGTCATGCGGAATATTGTGCTCTTTCATCGCGGCCATCGGGACGACTGCAAATGCTTCGTTGATTTCAAACAGATCGACATCTGCGGTGGTCCAGCCGATTTTTTTGTAGAGTTTTTCGATCGCTCCCACCGGCGCAGTGGTGAACCAGTCCGGCTCCTGAGAGTGACTGGCGTGCCCGACGATTCTGGCGATTGGCGTGCAACCGAGCTTTTTAGCGGTTGATTCAAGCATCAGCACCAGTGCAGCGGCGCCGTCGTTGATAGAGGACGAAGATGCTGCCGTGATGGTGCCGTCTTTTTTGAAGGCTGCACGCAAGGTCGGAATTTTTTCTACCTTGGCTTTGGCCGGGCCTTCGTCTTTATCGATAATGACTTCGCCTGCACGGCTGGTCACCGTCACTGGCGCGATCTCCCATTTGAACAAGCCATCGGCGGTAGCGGCTTGTGCGCGCTTAACCGAGCTGATCGCAAAATTATCTTGCTCTTCGCGGGTGAACTTGTATTTGGACGCACATTCTTCGCCGAAAGTACCCATCGAACGACCGCCGCCGTTTTCGGTCCGGGAATACGCATCTTCCAGACCGTCCAGCATCATATGGTCCAGAATCGCGCCGTGACCGATACGGTATCCGCCACGTGCTTTAGGGACCAGATATGGCGCATTGGTCATCGATTCCATACCGCCGGAAACGATGACTTCATGCGTACCGGCCAACAATGCATCGTGCGCAAACATGGTCGCTTGCATCGCCGATCCGCACACTTTAGAGATGGTCGAAGCATTGGTCGCAATTGGCAGGCCAGCCTTGATGGTGGCCTGACGTGCTGGCGCCTGGCCTTGACCTGCTTGCAAAACGTTACCGAACACCACGCTATCGATTTGCTCGGGTTTTAATCCGGCGCGCTCGACGGCAGCTTTGATGGCGACAGCACCCAGATCGCTTGCGGTCAATGAAGCAAAATCACCTTGAAATGCGCCCATTGGGGTGCGCGCTGCGCCGACAATAACAATTGAGTCACTCATGTTTTTTCTCCAAAAGAGACGGCTTATGCCGTCAGATTATTTATATCTTGCATGAGGCTTGCGTAAAACTGTCTTGCAACTTTAAGCATGACCGAGCGTTTCTATCCTCAGCGGCGCGATGCGACAAGAATATAACGGTGCAAGTTGAGACAATATTACGCATAACCTGTTCTCTTCTACTCAGCTGGTTGGCGCAAAAGCCTAGGCCAACTTTGCTGGTGGTGCTGGTGTTGCTGTTGTTATCACTGAATTTGCGGCATTTCTAAACCGGCATTCCTGCGGATAAGGAAGAATGTCTTCGAAATGCCCATCCAGTATCTTCTGTTTGCGTTGTTGCCAATACTGCTGGGTCAATAAATCAGCGTGATGCTTCAGAAAATATTTTCTGACGCTGGGATTTCCCAAAAGAAAAACGCCGAATTGCTCCGGAAATACGTCATGTTTTGCAACCGAATACCACGGTTCGGCGGACATTTCCTCTTCTTCATTACGCGGCTGCGGAATTACCCGAAAGTTGCAATCTGTAATGTATTCAATTTCATCATAGTCATAGAAGACGACGCGGTTGTGACGCGTGACACCAAAATTCTTGTACAGCATGTCGCCGGGGAAAATATTCGCACCGATCAGCTCTTTAATTGCATTGCCATATTCCAGAATACCGTGCTCCAGCGCCGCATCATCCGCGTTGGCATGGGCGCTCGACAAGTATATATTTAACGGCACCATGCGACGTTCGATATACAGATGCTTGATGATGATCTCGTCACCCTCTTCTTCGACGACTGAGGGCGCTACCAACTTTAACTCTGCCAGCAGTTCATCTGCAAAGCGGGCCCGGGGGAACGCGACGCTGGAGTATTCAAGCGTATCAGCCATTCGACCTACCCGGTCATGATTTTTGACAAGTAAGTATTTTTCTTTGACCAGCGCGTTCGTAGTTTCTTTTGGTGCAGGAAAATGATCCTTGATTACCTTAAACACATACGGAAAAGATGGCAACGCAAACACCACCATGACCAATCCACGAATCCCGGGAGCAATTTCAAAATTATCCGAAGAGTGCCGCAGGTGCCGCAAAAAATCGCGGTAAAACAAACCCTTACCAAGTTTTTGTAAACCCAGAATGGTGTAAATCTCACTGCGCGGTTTTTCCGGCATCAATGACCGCAAGAACTGCACATAAGCCGACGGCACTTCCATGTCGACCATAAAATAGGCGCGGGTGAATGAAAACAACACCGCCAGCACTTTGCGCTCAAATAATGCCGCGTCCAGTATCAGCTCGCCCTTGCGGTTGTGCAGGATCGGAATCACAAACGGATATTCGTTGCTTCCGTTGATGATTTTACCGACCATATACGCGCCTTTATTGCGGTAAAAGAGCGTCGACAGCACCTGAATCTGATGATTCGGCTCCAGCACATCGGTATTCAATGTTTGCTCGATACGCTGCATCGCCAACTTCACGTCGCGATCAAGATCGGCAAAGGGCCGTTGCAACCGGAAGTTTGTAATGATGCGTTTGAGCGTGATATGCAATCCATCCAGTATCGGGTAATACACCCGGAAGGTGGGTACGCTCTCGTCTGTGTCCAGATATTCGGTCGATACCGCCGGACGTACAAAAATAAAATCGTTATGAAAGTAGCCCCGATGCAAAATTTTGCAGCATACCGAATTAAAAAAAATCTCTGCCAGTTCCGGTTGCTTGTGATCGATGAGCAAGCCAATGTAATGCAATTTAACTTCGCGCCACACCGCGTCGGTCAGATCGGCATCAATGTATTCGTCTTCCAGCAGTTGCACGCATTCGCCGACACGCGTGTCATAGAAGGCGATACGTGCGCGGGCTTCGTCTTGCGCCCTCTTCCAGTCGGCGCATTCAAAATGGCGTTTAGCCGCGTGAGTTGCCTCGCGGAATAACCGGTAATGCTTATCAAATCCGTCCAGGATCGTCCGCGCCGTGTCAAAGGCGATCTGCGAGGAGAGCAACTTTGGAAAGGCGGGCTTCATGTTCATAGCGGTTCATAGGGGTTCATAGCGAGAACTGGGTCTTCCAACCGGCAAGGGCTTGCAGACTGACGCCAATGCCGCCGCAGACTACTATCAAAGGTCGTTTGAAATTTTCTAATACCGGTAAGCGTTGATAAGCCACTGCCAGCGCCGCACCGCAGGCCGGTTCTACCAGTGTGCGCATATCGCCTGCAAACGACAGGCAAGCGGCGATCGCTTGCCTGTCGGTGACCTTGACGCTGTGCACAACATGTTGGCGCGTCCAGTGTAGCGCGGCAGGCGCAACGCGCGTTGCGCCCAGAGAGGTGGCAATCGACTGGATGGCCGTCAGCGATACCAACTCGTCCGCTTGTATCGCTGCGTATAACGAGGCTGCGCCTTCGGTTTCAACCGCGATCAGCGGCACGTCTGCCATGCCGTTACGATGCATGCCTTCCAATATCCCGGCCATCAATCCGCCGCCGCCAACCGCACAGATCACCACATCAAAATCGGTGTTCATTGCCTTGGCCTGCGCTACCGCTTCGTCAATCAGGGTCGCGTTGCCGTCCCAGATATCGGGGTGGTCAAAGGGGGGGATGTAGACCACGCCGGTTTGCTGACAAAGTTGCAGCGCATACTGATTGGCATCATGCCAGACGCTGCCATGGACGATGACTTCTGCGCCGATATCGCTAATGCGCTGGATCACCGCTGCCGAAGTAGTCTCTGGCACGACAACCGTGGTCCTGACTGCGGACGCTGCCCCGGCAAAAGCCGCTGCAAAGCCCGCATTACCGCCGGAAGGACAGACCAAGCGCGTGGCACCGTTAGCCACGGCACGCTGACACAGCAAGCCGATACCGCGCAACTTAAATGACCCCGATGGCTGCGTGTTCTCCATTTTCAGCCAGACGTGCTTGCCGAGAGCGACAGAAAGCTGTGGGTGCGCTAAGAGTGCGGTTTGGATATGCAGAGAGGTCATGTTTAAAATGAGTATAAGTGCAATTTCAGTACGATTACTTTTTACGTTTATTCATAGGACTTACGTAGAACCGCGGTAGCGGTGGTCTACAAGCCGCCAACCCCATGTCCCATCTACGCGCTTTATGCCAGTATACTTTCTATGGCAAGCGCGTTAACGATCGCTAAGACGGCTTTACGTAAGCGCTAATTTAGTAAAATTTATTGGGTTAGCGCTACTGGATCCCACCCCGCGGACGGGGCAGAACCCACCAAATTATGCCGTTTCGGAGAATAGCTCGCGGCCAATCAGCATACGACGAATCTCACTGGTACCGGCACCGATTTCATATAATTTTGCATCGCGCCATAGACGACCAACCGGGTACTCATTAATGTAACCGTTACCGCCCAGCGTCTGGATCGCTTCACCTGCCATCCACGTAGCTTTTTCGGCGGAATACAAAATTGCACCGGCGGCATCTTTGCGCAGAGCACGGGCAGCTTCCGGGGTTTTGGCGCGGTCGCAAGCCTGACCAACGGCGTAGACGTAGGCTTTGCACGCCATCATGGTCGAGTACATATCGGCCAGTTTGCCCTGCATCAACTGAAATTCACCAATGGCTTGTCCAAATTGCTTGCGGTCATGCACGTAAGGCACGACGACGTCCATACACGCTTGCATGATGCCGAGCGGGCCGCCGGACAAGACGGTGCGCTCAAAATCGAGGCCTGACATCAGCACATTGACGCCTTTACCGACGCTGCCGAGGACATTTTCTAGCGGGATTTCGCAATCCTGGAACACCAGTTCGCCGGTGTGCGATCCACGCATGCCGAGCTTATCCAGCTTTTGCGCGACGCTAAATCCTTTAAATGTCTTTTCGACCAAGAAGGCAGTCATGCCACGCGTGCCAGCCGCCAGATCGGTCTTAGCGTAGACAACGAGAACGTCTGCATCGGGACCGTTGGTAATCCACATTTTTGTGCCATTCAAGATCCAACGGTCACCCTTTAAATCTGCCCGCAGCTTCATGCTGACGACATCGGAACCAGCGTTAGGCTCGGACATGGCGAGTGCACCGACGTGATCGCCTGAAATCAATTTTGGCAAGTATTTGGCTTTTTGCTCAGGCGATCCGTTGCGGCTGATCTGGTTGACGCAAAGATTGGAATGGGCGCCGTAGGACAATCCGACCGAAGCCGAGGCCCGTGAAATCTCTTCCAGCGCGATGATATGGGCCAGATAACCCATGCCGATGCCGCCATAGGCCTCGTCAGCGGTGATGCCCAACAAGCCTAAATCGCCCATTTTTTTCCACAAATCCATCGGAAACTGATCAGTTCGATCTATTTCCGCTGCCCGCGGCGCGATTTCCGCCGCAGCAAACTGCTGGATCGTCTCGCGTAGTGCCGCAATATCTTCGCCATGATCAAAATTCAAACCGTTTAAATGCACCATCTTGTCTTCTCCGTGATGGCGAATGGGGAATACCCTGTTCCCATTACCAATTTATTAAATATCAACTTTTGCCCGAGATAACAAATTGCTTTTGTGGAAATTAAGCTGCTTTTTCCGGGCTATCCTTTGGCTTGCTAAATTGATCAGTTTTCAATAATCTTGCGCACTCGTTCTCATGGATCAGAATTTCCGCGAGGGTGACATCAATGTCTTCGCGTTGCTGTTCCAGCAATTGGCGATGCCGCGCCAAGACGGCCTGGAAGCGCTCCAACTGCCCGGCAGTATCCTTGGGCGAATCGTACATATCGACCAGACCTTTGATTTCCAGCAACGTCAAACCAAGACGTTTTCCCCGCAAAGTCAGCTTCAGGCGAATCCGCTCACGCGCTGCATACACCCGGTTACGCCCGCCCGCACCCTCCCGCGCCGGACTCAATAAGCCTTGATCTTCATAAAACCGGATAGCCCGTGGCGTGATATCAAATTCGCGTGCAAGTTCGGTAATGGTATAAGTCGGCATAGTTGGAGCGGTAGTGGGCTTGAAAAAGATGTTAAGGCTTACGAAAAAATGTTGAAAGGAGACCGCTCATGACGGCTTTAATCCGAATGCGTTAATTTATCCGCAGTTAACGTTAACGTCAACTGAATTTTGTGTTGATTAGTTTGGCTGAGACTGCAGAATTGCCTTGGCTATTTGGTGCGAGGTGACCCCTGTGATCTCGCCGAAATTTAATATGGTTTGATACACCATAAAGATTCACGGTTAAAATTTACCCTATAAATTGTCTGTTTATAGGTAACAAAAAAATTGACCACCAACCGTGGCAGTTGATATACAGAAGTTGAGGCGCGGGTTTAAGGCAAAACTTAAAATCGCCCTTACATCAATGCACCCGGCAATATCCAGGCGTTTGACAAACAGCGCGCCGTTTTTTTACAATGCCGCACATCCTTAATCTGAAAGAGGCCGACTTATCGACCATTCCATTATTCCCGCCACAACGATCCTGCAAGTCGATGGATTGACCTTCCGCTATCCGCACAATTTGCTGTTCACCGATTGGGCGATGCGTATTCCGCCGGGAGTCACATTAATCCGTGGTGGTGACGGCACTGGCAAAACATCCTTGTTGCGCCTTTTGGCCGGCGAGTTGCCTGCTGATGCGGGGAGATTGCAGATTAATGACATTGATTTAGCCGACGATCCGGCAGCTTATCGACGACAACTATTCTGGACCGATGCGCGATCAGAAGCTTTTGATCAGATGACACCAATCGCCTACTTCACCTCCATGAAGTTGCTCTACCCGGATTTTGACGAGACCCTTTTGACCGACTTGATCGAGGGTTTATCGCTGACGCCGCATCTGGAGAAGAATCTGTATATGCTATCGACTGGATCAAAGCGCAAAGTCTGGCTTGCTGCCGCGTTCGCTTCCGGTGCCGTAGTCACACTGCTGGACGATCCGTTTGCGGCACTCGATAAGGCGTCGATTAATTTTGTGATGCAGTTTTTAGATAAAATGGCCGGGCACGGTTCGCGCGCCTGGGTGGTATCGCACTATGACGCCCCCTGCTCCGCACCGCTGGCGGCGACGATAGATTTGGGTGACTGAGGGCGGCTTTGCAGGTTGAACCGATCAAGACAATGTGGACTGATCGCATAATAAGGATGCACTGAATGAATCCCCTCGAAGCCCAACTGGACTATGCATTTGCGGATACGTTACCCGACATCGGCCATACGCTGGATGTCGCCCCCGGCGTACGCTGGCTACGCATGGGCCTGCCATTTGCGCTGAATCACATCAACTTATGGCTGCTGAAAGATAGTATCGATACCCCGGACGGCGTCCAAAAAGGCTGGACGATCATTGATTGCGGGATTGCCAATGAGGCGACGCGCTCTGCATGGGAAAACATTTTTGCCACGCAACTGGAGGGCTTGCCGGTACTCCGCGTGCTGGTAACGCATTGTCATCCGGACCATATCGGTTCGGCGGACTGGATCTGTCAGCGCTGGCAGGCACCGTTATGGATGAGTACTGGCGAATATTTTTCGGCGCGGATGATGTCGGCTGGATTGCCCGGCGCTGATGGTAGCGCAATGCTGCCGCATTTTGAGATGCATGGCATGCGTGATCCCGAAATAATTGCGAAAGTCTCTCAGCGCAAATCGTATTATCCCGACATGGTTCCGGCGGTTCCACATGCGTACCACCGACTGGCGGATGGGCAGAGGTTGCGTATCGGTACGCATGAATGGCGGGTGATCACCGGCTTTGGTCACGCCCCCGAACATGTCGCGCTCTATTGCGCCGATCTGGAAGTGTTGATTGCGGGCGATATGGTGTTACCGCGGATTTCTACCAATGTGTCCGTGTTCGCTATCGAACCTGAGTCGAACCCGGTGCAACAATATCTCGATTCGCTCGAAAAATATCGTAATCTTCCCATTAACACCTTGGTATTGCCTTCCCACGGCAAGCCGTTCCGCGGCTTACATACGCGCATCGAGCAGCTTAATACGCATCATCAGGACCGACTGGCGGAGGTGGTGACGGCTTGCGCCACGCCGCGATCTGCCAGCGATATCGTGCCGATCATGTTCCCGCGAGCGCTGGACGCGCACCAGATGACGTTTGCGCTGGGTGAAGCATTGGCACATTTACATAAGCTGTGGTTTGACGGCGTGCTTACGCGGCGTCTGGATGCGGATAAAATTTATCGTTTTCAGACGCATTCGGCCTATTAAGGCTTAGGCAAGGTTAAAGCCCAAAAAGGTTGTGAGATGATTGCAGCGACGCCCGTTGCGCCGTATTACGCCGTTATATTCACCAGCCTAATATCCCCAGACGATCAGGAATACGACGCCATGGCGGACCGGATGGTATCCCTTGCAGCGCAACAACCGCGCTTTCTCGGTATCGGGTCTGCCCGCGAATCTGTGGGCATCACCGTTTCTTACTAGGCCTCGCTTGACGCTATTCATGCCTGGAAGGGCAACGCCGATCATCTGGTCGCACAAAAATTTGGCCGGACTAACTGGTAAGCCCAATATAAAGTCCGCATCGCACATATCGTGCGCGACTATGGCTTCAATGCCAACTGACCTCTATGTTTTGCGTCGGCAAACTGTCATAAAACGCGCAAAAGCTTTAACTTAATTTTTCTAGCATGCAATAGATGATCAGGGCGTGAGAGAATAAGATAAATATTTCTATGCGGAAATACTTATTCTTTTGATGCTCCTGCTTTGTCATTGCCAACGATGAAGCAGGCGAAGCCTCTCGCCGCGGTCTATTGCTCATCGTATCTCCAACCTGCCTTTTCCTATCCAGCATCTCACTCAACCCAGCGTCGCAAACTATCCGCACACCGCCTCCATGTCTGACGGTTGCTTCGGCGATGTTTTGTCCCGGGTTTTCGCCCCTCTACCAAACAGATCTCAAAATTATTGGGCAATTGAGACACCGTAATATCTTCACAGGAGAAGTTTCATGAGTTTATTTCGTACCAAGAATCTCGACCAGATGATTCTCGATAGTAAAAATAATACTAGCGGACTAAAGCGCACGCTCGGTCCCCTTGACCTGACCTTGCTGGGTATCGGTGCGATTGTCGGCACGGGTATATTTGTATTAACCGGCACTGGCGCGCTACTTGCCGGTCCCGGCTTACCGCTGGCGTTTATCCTGGCCGCCGTTGCCAGCGGACTTGCGGCATTGTGTTACGCCGAATTTTCTTCAACGGTACCGGTTTCGGGTTCGATCTATACCTATAGTTATGCCACCATGGGTGAGCTAATTGCGTGGATGATTGGATGGGACTTGCTGCTGGAATACGGGCTGGCCTCGGCGACAGTATCGGTCGGATGGTCCGGTTATTTCCAGTCGCTGTTGTCCGGATTTGGCCTCCATCTCCCCGCGCTGTTGAGTGCGGCCCCGGGCGCGGTACCCGGTGTCGAGACCTGGTTCAATCTGCCCGCGTTCATGATCATGATCGTTGTGACAGCCCTGCTATCCATCGGCGTGCGCGAGTCCGCACGTGCCAATAACATCATGGTATTTATTAAAATCAGCGTCGTCGTTTTGTTTATAGTGGTGGGTACCAACCATGTTAAGCCGGCCAACTGGGAACCGTTTTTACCCTTCGGCTATCAAGGCGTTTTCAATGCCGCAGCCATCGTATTTTTTGCGTTCATCGGATTTGATGCCTTAACGGCAGCGGCGGAAGAGGTCAAGCGCCCCTCCCGCGATTTGCCCATCGGCATTATCGCGTCGCTGACAATATGCACGATTTTGTATGTCATCGTCTCTGCCATCATGACCGGGATCGTCCCTTACGAGAAATTTCTGGGCGTCGATCATCCGATCTCGCTAGCCTTGCAATACGCTGGTGAAAACTGGGTCGCCGGGTTTATCGATCTGGGCGCAATTATCGGCATGACGACGGTGATTCTGGTCATGACTTACGCCCAGACCCGCATTGTGTTTGCGATGTCACGAGACGGATTGTTGCCGCAACGCCTGTCCAAGGTCCATCCCCGTTTTGCCACGCCATTTTTTAATACCTGGCTGGTGGGGATACTCGTTGCGCTGATCAGTGCGTTGGTGCCGTTGGGAGTGCTGGCGGAACTAGTGAATATTGGCACCTTGATGGCCTTCACGCTCATCTCGGCGGCGGTGTTGGTTTTTCGCCGGACGCGTCCCGATATCCATCGTCCGTTCCGTTGCCCGGGTGTCCCGTTCGTACCTCTTGCGGCGATTTTATTTTGTGTATTTTTGATGCTGCATCTGCAATTGCTGACGTGGATTGCGTTTGGCTGCTGGTTGCTGATTGGGTTGGTCGTGTATTTTGGTTATGCGCGGTCGCGGTCGTTGCTGCATCCGAAATAACTGCGCACATCGCCTGATGGCGTGACGTCTATCGGATTGGATGGGATGTAGATAAGGGCGTCGGTGCCTCAGGTATCGAACGCCCTTTTGTTAATTGTCTTGGTTAAAGCGGTCTAATAAAAACAGATAGCTGAACAGGCTAAAACTTCAACCACGCCCGCTTCCACTAAAGCGAGCATGAGCAGCCGGAGGTATGTCGGCTCCACGAGTCAATCCTGGAACACCAAAATTCCATTACTCGCGGGAAAGTAGTCCGCTCGCCTTCGTCACCAAAAAAGGCGGTTTTTGAACAACGCCCATAAATTGTTGCGTCAACATGAATAAGAAAAAGAGGTTATTATCAATTACATATTTTCAACAACAACACCAACATAAACATGTAAGTACTCAGCTCCACCCGACGCATTTACCGGAGGTAAATACGATGCTAACGCAGCCGAAGGCGCACCCGCGGCCCGAACTTTCCGAGATCGGAAAAATAGACGACTTGTTGATCCGGTGCGTTGGCGACGGCGACTTGCGCGCCTTTGAAGTGCTGGTGACGAAATACCAGCGCCGGGTGGCCGCGCTGATTAACGCCTCGGTGCGCAATGCCGCAGTGGCCGAGGAATTGACGCAGGAAGTGTTCCTGCGTGCTTATCGGAGCCTGCCCGGATTTCGTTTCGAAAGTGCATTCTCAACTTGGCTGTACGCGATAGCGCGCAATCTGACGGTGTCCTATTTCAGGGACGGCCAGATGCGCGCCGAAAACGCGATCCCGATGGATATGCTGACCGAAACGATGGCCCTGCAAGAAAACGCAAGCTGGGAAGGCTGCGTACCCGGCCCGGACGAGCACCTGTGCGGCGTGCAACTGGTGGCCAGCATTGAGCAGTCGGTTGCGAATCTGTCGCCGCGCATGCGCAGGGCCTTCCTGCTGCGCGAGTTTGATGACTTGAGTTATCAGGAAATTGCAGAGCAACTGATCATGCCGCTCAATACGGTCCGTTCACTTATTTTTCGGGCGCGTGCAACTATTGGCTCAGACATACGTCCATTACTGAGCAAAACCATTCCCATTAAGTCTTTTGAAATCGATACCAAGCAGCGATAGCACAAAACGTGTGCCACCGCCGCTCGCAAAGACATCAAAGATACCGCACTCCAAGCTGCAATCGAGTAACTCAATGCATCACCAAACTAGTTCGAGTCCCCGATGGCAGTGCAGATTGTAAAAAATGCGCTCCGGAGCAATTGTTTTCCTCACCGGCATTACACCGTACACCGCGGCGATCATGCGCTTCATCGCCGTGGTCGACGCCGAGCGTACTGCCGAATGTAGTACTAAAAGAGCGCGCGCATGAGGGCTTTGATACAGGCTGGCGGATCTGCACTGGATCCGTCTTACATTCAGACCACAGCAATCAACTAGCTAAATCACCATTATTGGAGTTTACGTGGATGCAATTACTGTTGGACAGTTCGAACTGGTGTACAACGCATTTTCATTTGCTATTGCCGTCATGGGGGCGGCAACAATTTTCTTTTTCCTGGGCCGTTCACAAGTGGCAGCGCCCTACAAGACTGCAATCACTGTTACTGGTCTGGTGACATTGATTGCAGCCTATCACTACGTGCGTATTTTCTCATCGTGGGAAGCTTCCTATACCGTTCTGGCAGGGCAAGTCACTGCCACCGGCGTCAAATTCAACGATGCCTACCGCTACGTCGATTGGCTGCTGACGGTGCCGCTGCTATTAATCGAACTGATCCTCGTGATGCGCTTGCCACAGGCTGAAACCGTGGCAAAAGGAACGAAGCTGGGCCTGCTGGCGGTGCTGATGGTCGTGCTCGGCTACCCGGGTGAAATTTCCGGCCTGTCCGGCACGCGCTGGCTTTGGTGGTCGCTAGCCATGATCCCGTTCCTACTCATTGTCTTTGACCTGTTTGTCGGTTTGAAAAAATCGATTGCCTCACAGCCGCAATCGGTGCGCGGCCTGGTCAGCGCCGCACGCTGGCTGACGGTCGTATCATGGTGTTTCTATCCGGTCGTGTTCGTGTTCCCGATGATCGGCTTCACTGGCAGCGCTGCCACCACGGCCGTTCAGATCGGCTACACGGTCGCTGACATCGTGGCCAAAGCGGTGTTCGGTGTTCTGGTCTACATGATCGCGGTACGCAAGTCTGGCGCCGACGTGGATACCGCCGTGCTCGCCCCGGGACGCAAGCTCGCCGCTGACGCGCATGCTTAAAAGTTGCGATATTGATCCGTCCGGGCCGTTGGCCCCGGCGGAATTTCCTCGTAGCCGGAGCAAAACCATGTACGCGCAAGCAGCCTCACCATCTCATCAGGTTTTTATTCCAGCGCCTTCCATTGCCGCTTCGACGGCTACTTTCGAGCGCCTGCTGGACGCCATCGAACGCAATTTGTTGCGCTGCGCCACCTCTCAAGAACAGAGCACGCGCTCCAACGCAGACACTGCCGTTGCCTATCATTTGCGCAGCGGGGGCCAGCGCATACGCGCCCGCCTGGCGATCCACGCCGGGCTGCGCCTGTATCTGGCATTTGGCGACATCGTGGCCCTGGCGACGACAGCAGAACTACTGCACAACGCCTCCCTCATTCACGACGACTTGCAAGACCGCGATACGCTGCGACATGGCGTGGCCACCGTCTGGTCGGCGTTTGGTGATAGCACCGCGATCTGCGCTGGCGATTTGATGCTGGCCGCGGCTTACGGCGCCCTTGGAGAGTTCACCCATGTAGCCCTCCTGCCGGCGTTGCTGAATCTGACAATGGCGCGCATTGCCAAAGCAATCCACGGTCAATGCATGGATTTGGCCGGTCCGGTCCGCAACGACATTGCCAGCTACGAAGCGATGGCGATGGCCAAGTCGGGCGCATTGCTCAGCTTGCCGACGGAACTCGCATTGCTCGCTGGCGGCCGCGCCGATGGCCTTGCCAGCGCCCGGCGCGCTGCCGAAAGCTTCGCCGTCGGATACCAGATCATCGACGACATCGATGACATCGGTATCGATTCCAATCCGCTGAAGATCGCGCGCTCGTTCAACATCGTGTTGCTTCTGCAAGCAGGCGGGCAAGTGGGCGCCCGCGCCGCCGCAGTCCGACTCGCGCAGCAGCATTTCGAGCGGGCCGCCGCCGCAGCCAGCGAGCTGCCGGACGGTACCGGTGTTTTGCTCACGACGCTGATATGGCGTCTGGCACAGCGCCTATGAATGACGCTATTACGCATGATGGCACACACGCCATCGTCATCGGCGCTGGCTTTGGCGGCATTGCCGCAGCGCTCAGGCTGCGCGCCAAGGGCTATCGGGTCACGTTGCTCGAACGCGGCGGCGCGCTAGGCGGACGGGCCCAGATGTTCGAGCGCGACGGCTTCCGGCATGACGCCGGGCCGACCGTCATTACAGCGCCGTTCCTGTTCGAAGAATTGTTCGCTCTCTTCGGCGAGCGCCTGTCCGACCATCTGACGCTGGTGCCGCTCACACCATGGTATCGCTTCCGTTTTGCCGACGGCGACACGTTCGACTACGGCGGCACGCTCGGGCAGACCATGGCCGAGATCGCTCGCATCGAGCCGCGCGACTGCGCCGGCTACCTGGCCTTGCTCGCCCATTCGAAACGTATCTTTGCGGTCGGCTTCACCGAACTGTCGGCCCAGCCGTTCGACCGCCTGTTGACCATGCTGCGGCAAATCCCGCGCTTGATCGGGCTGGGCAGTTATCAGACCGTGTGGACTCTGGTGTCGCGGTATCTGTCTAGCCCGAAACTGCGCCAGGCGTTTTCGATCCAGCCGCTGCTGGTCGGTGGCAATCCCTTCAATACCACTAGCATCTATGGTCTGATCCATTTTCTGGAGCGCGCCTACGGGGTCCATTTTGCGATGGGCGGCACCGGCGCGATCACGGCGGCGCTGGGGCAACTGATGCAGCGCCAGGGTATCCTGGTTCAGCTCAACAGTACCGTCGCATCGATCCGCGTCGAACAAGGCAACGCCACCGGCGTGCAGCTTGAAGGCGGCGCAGTGCTCGACGCAGACCTAGTGGTGTCTAATGCGGACGCGGCGCATTTGTATGGGGCCATGCTAAAGCCGCGCCAGCAAGCGCTGTCGGCGCGTTTGAAGCTGGCCGCGGCGCATTATTCGATGGGACTGTTCGTGCTCTACTTCGGCACCACGCGCACGTATCCCGACGTCGCGCACCACACCATTTCAATGGGCGAGCGGTACCGGGAGCTACTAAAGGACATTTTCGAGCGTAAGGTGCTGGCTGACGATTTTTCGCTATACCTGCACCGGCCAACCGCGACCGACCCGAGCTTCGCGCCGCCCGGCTGCGACAGTTTCTATGTGCTGTGCCCGGTGCCTAACCTGCAAGGTGGCATCAACTGGAGTGAGCAAGGACCGCTGCTGCGCGACCGGATCGTCGCCGCGCTCGATGCCACTTTGCTACCAGGACTACAGCATAGCATCACCGCCGATTTTTTTAAGACTCCGGAAGACTTCAAGCACGATTACCTAAGCGTGCATGGTTCCGGGTTTTCGGTTGCGCCGCTGTTTCGGCAATCGGCCTGGTTCCGCTTCCATAACCGCGCCGAAGGTATTCAGAACCTTTACCTGACCGGCGCCGGTACCCATCCCGGCGCTGGTTTGCCGGGCGTGCTCTGCTCAGCCAAGGTCGTTGATGCCCTGATTCCACCCGCCGGCGTGGCGGCGACACCCTGATGCTAACGCCAACCCCAGCCAAACAGTGCGCGCTGGCCAACGCCAGCCACGCGCTACGCTCTAAGGGGCGCAGCTTCTACTGGGCTGGCCACCTGCTCAGCAAGTTGCATGCCGCGCGCGCGACGCGCCTGTACGGATTTTGCCGGCATGTCGACGACCTGGCCGACGAAGCAACGTCGGTCGAAGATGCGCAGCACGCTCTGGCCATGCTCAGCGCAGATATTGGTGCCGGCCGCTCGGACGACCCGGCGACGCGCGACGTGCTCGACCTGATGGCCGAATGCCGGATCGAAGTGGCGCTGATGCTTGAATTAATCCGGGGCGTCGCCTCGGATCTGGAGCCGGTGCGCATCGCCGACGACGACGCCCTGCTGCGCTACTGCTACCGCGTAGCCGGTACGGTCGGACTGATGATGTGCCAAGTACTCGACGTGCGAGACGAGGCGGCGCTGCGCCACGCGCTCGACCTCGGCATTGGTATGCAACTGACCAATATTTGCCGCGATGTCAGCGAAGATGCGCGCGCCGGAAGGCGCTACCTGCCCGCCTCTCGGATCGGCGCACTGGCGCCGCAGCAGCTGATTGATCCAGCCGCGTCGTTGCAAGCGCACCTGCGCTGCTGCGTAGCCGAGTTGCTTGAGCAGGCCGACGCCTATTACCGCAGCGGCGAGCAGGGCTTACCCTACTTGCCACTGCGCGCGCGCGCCGCCATTTTGGTCGCGGCACGCCTGTACCGGGCTATCGGCGTGCATCTGCAGCGCATCGACTATGCGTTCTGGCGAGGGCGCGCGGTAGTCCCGGCGCGCACCAAAGCAGCGCTGACGCTGCATGCTCTGCTCACCTCTTCGCTAACGCCGGGCTTTTGGCGGAGTAAGCGGGAGCACGACACAGCATTGCACAGCGCTTTTTCTGACCTGCCTCATGCGCTACCGCGCGACGAACGCCCGCATGGCCGCTGATTTCGACCTCATTATTCTCGGCGGCGGTTGTGCTGGCCTGAGCCTGGCGCTGCACCTGGCCGCGCTCGGTGAGCACTGTCCGCGTACGCTAATCATCGAAGCGCGCCACGCTTATGCCAACGACCGTACCTGGTGTTTCTGGGGCGAGCCAGCAGCGCCGCTGCGCCACCTGGTGCAGCAGCGCTGGAATGCACTGACGGTGCAAACCGATTCCGGTCAAGTCCAGGTCGACTGCGCCGCCACGCCATACCAAAGGATCAGCGCCAGCGCGTTCTACGCCGAGGCGCTGGAAGTAATCGCACGCACTGGGGCCATCACGCTGCTGCTCGGCGAGTTTCTCGACGGCGCGCCGCGTAAGGCTGACAGGGTCTGGCATGTCGCGTGCAGGGATCGCGCCTACCGGGCTGCGCTGGTCATCGATACCCGCGCCGGTTTGGCACCGCGTAAAGGCACCGCCACACTCTGGCAGTCGTTCTATGGCCAGGAAATTGCTTGCGCGGATGCGCTGTTCGATCCGGCTTGCGTGACGCTGATGGATTTTCGCGGCACCGACCCGGCGCGCATCCTGTTCACCTATGTGCTGCCGCTATCGACGCACCACGCGCTGGTCGAGGTGACACAATTCGGGCCGGTACCACTAGGACCGCAGCAACTCACCTCAGAGCTCGCACTGGCGATTGCCACGCGCACCGGCGGTGCTGCATGCGAGGTGCTACGCTGCGAGCACGGCATACTGCCGATGGGCTTGCCAGCGTCCGTCGCCCAACCCGACCCAACCTATGTGCGCGCTGGCATACTGCAAGGGGCAGCACGCCCGGCGACCGGCTACGCATTCCAACGCATCCAGCGTTGGGCCGAGCGCTGCGCCAGCCAGTTCGGCGAGGGTATGTTGCCGCTTGGACACGCAGCCGACCCGCCACTGCTGCGCACGTTCGACGCCCTGTTTCTGTCGCTACTGCACGCCCGGCCGAGCATCGCACCGACGCTTTTTTTGCGCCTGTTTGAGGCCGTTGACAGCGCCTGCCTGACCCGCTTCCTGAACGATCAGGGTACCCTGCTTGATTACGCACGCATCGTTGCCGCGCTGCCTGCGCGTCCTTTCCTGCGCCATCTTCCGGTCGCGCTCAAAGAGCTGACTACGCGCCGCCCTGCGGTGCTGCCCGCATGACGGCGCTGCGTATCCAGGGCCTGCTGTTTTGCGCCATCGCCATCGGGGTTGCCGCCACCACCACCGCCGGTGTCGCGCTCGCGCCCGACGGCGCGGCGGGCCTGCTACTGGCCGCGCCGATTCTTCTGCTCGGGGTGCCGCATGGCGCGCTCGACACGGTGTTCGCCGAGGAACTGCACGGTGTACATGGGCTGCGTGGCTGGTTTCGCTTCGCGCTGGCCTACCTGGGTGCAGCGCTGCTGGTGCTGTTGGCGTGGCAATATGCACCACAACTATCGCTGGCCGGCTTCCTGCTGCTGTCAGCGCTACACTTTTCGGGCGACCTTGCACCCGGCACCCGGTTCATGGCGCGTCTGCTGTATGGCGGTGCATTCATCCTGCTGCCAGCGCTATTGCATGCCAGCGAGATGGCGCGCCTCTTTGCATTTCTAGTGTCACCTCAGGGCGCTGCTGCGCTGGCTGGCGTTTTACACGAACTCAGCGGGCCGTGGCTGCTGGCAACTGCGGTGGCAGCAGCATGTCAAAAACGCACCCATTGGCTGACCGGCGTTGAAATGGCGGCAGCGGCGGCACTGGCGCTGCTGGCGCCGCCGCTATTGGCATTCGCCGTATTTTTTTGCATCATGCACAGCGCCCGCCACATCGTGCGCACCTGGCACTATGTGGGAGCGCGAGCGGAATCGGCGACGCGGCTTGGCCGGGCCGCCCTGCTGCCCATGCTTGGCACGCTCGTCCTTGGCGGCACTGCCGCATACTGGATGCGCGCGCAGCCAATCGAGGCGGGCCTAATGCGATTGCTGTTTGTCGGGCTGGCCGCGCTGACGGTGCCGCATATGGCACTGGTTGAACAGGCACGCTGGTCCGGCTGGATCAACCGACGCGCTGCGGGACCCGGCTGCGCAGAAGCGTAAGCGGTCTGTCAGCCAGGTTACTTGCGGCAAAAAAACTGTATGCAGGTGCCTGTTCAGCTACCCGTAAATTCCAAGGCAGCAGCGCCTCACAGTCGTCGGCGGTGTTGCCATAAGGCAGTACCGTGAACCGTGCTATGGGATATTGAAATGCGTCAATATTCGCGGCTTTGCAATTTCAATCAACGAATACAGATTGGCGCTGTAGACCTTCGGCTCAAGGCTTCTTCCGGGCCTTATGCGGCGCTTTGGCGAATACTGCGTCGTAAAGCCAGTTGGGTAATATTCGCAGCAATTTTGCTACCAGTCCCATTTGCCAGGGGATTACCTGATAGCTGCTGCCACGTTTGATTGCGGCGCTGGCTTTGGTTGCAAAATCTGCGGCTGGCATTAAAAATGGCATTTTGTAGCGATTTATCTGGGTCATCGGCGTGTCGATATATCCCGGCACCAGCGTGACAACGTTGATGCCGCTGGCGCGCAATTCTACCCGTAGGGACTCGCAATAACTCATCACTGCCGATTTTGAGCCGCTGTAAGCGCCTGCTCCCGGCAGACCGCGGATGCCGGCAACACTTCCGATACCGACCAGACGGCAATCGCGCTGACCGGCTTGTGCTTGTTGCTTCATCTTGGCGATGAAGGGACTGAAAGTCGCAACGGTGGCGAGCATGTTGGTGGCGAATACTGCTTCAAAGGCTTTCTGGTCTTCGGAAAATTCGGTCAATGTTCCTTGTGAAATACCTGCGCTGGCAATCACCACATCAATGCCTTTGCCCTCTGCGATAAAATCCGCGGCAGCGATGCGCAATGCCTCGTGATCATTGACGTCCAGTACGTACAAAAAATGACGTTCAGGATGGGGTAATTGATCGCGCAATTGCTGCAATGGCGCGTGGCGGCGACCAACCAATCCTAACGAGGCACCCTGTGCGGCGTATTGGCGAGCCAGCGCTGCGCCGATACCGCTCGAAGCACCGGTAATGAAAATACGTTGCATAATTTTCTCAATAAAAAAGTCCGCCCTCACCGAAAGGGAGGCACGGACTGTCTCACAACTTTGCGGAACCTGTTCACGATCTTACTGCGCTGACGTGATTTGATGCCAAATGGTGCTCAAAATCCTCATGGTTTCAGAACCATGAAGATTGCTTACAACCGGTATCAACCAAAGTTATTTTTTCTTAGCCTGGACTGGCGGCGCTTCTGCTTTGCTTTTTTCGGCATTGGCTTTAGCGATCAGTGCGTCAACCACTTGCAATGTCGCAGAAAACAATACGGGTTCTGTAACGTTACCCATCGTGGTGCCGACGATTGAGGGGGCCGTCAGGAACCGACCGTCGATTGCGATCATTGGTACACCGTCAATCTTGTAAGCATTTTGTAGTTGTGTTGCGCGCATCGCCTTGGATTGAACGCCGAAAGAGTTGTACACCTCGGTGAACTTGGCCTTGTCAATTCCTTGTTTAACCGCAAAATCAAGGATCGATGCATCCGTATCCAGGCGCTGACGCTGGATATGGATCGCGTCGAATACTTTCTTATGCACTGCCGGTACCAAACCCATTACTTCAAGGGTGTAATACAGTTTTTGCTGTGGCAAAAAGCGCTGATCAAAAGAAACCGGTACGCGTTTGAATACGATCTTATCGCCTTGCCTGGCAGCCCATTGTTCGATTGTCGGTTCTAGCGCTGAGCAATGCGGACAGCTGTACCAGAAGAATTCGGTCACTTCGATTTTTTTGCCGGAATCGGTAGATTGCGCGGTGTCTAATAACTTGTAATCGGAGCCGGCGACCGGGTTGGCGGGAGAGGCGCTGGCCGATGAGGTAACAAAACCGAGAGCAAGACTAAGGCCGGCGATGGCAAATGCACGTTGCAAAAAACGCATGGGATTTCCTTATTCAAGTAAAAGACAATGCGTCATTCCTGCATCAGGAATGACGCTAAGAACCTGCTCACGAGCTGACTGCGCGAACGAGATTTGATGTTAGACGGCGCTCAAAACCCTCATGGTCTCCAGACCATTCCGGTTTCTCCGCGCCGTTTATCACCAACTGACGCCCGCTCGTTGCAGATCGCAAACAGGTTCTACCAGATGGTACTGCAACTTTTGCGCTGATCGCCACGCCCTCATGGCCGGATTGATAACGGCACGAGGACCATGCCGCATCCACACTATTTATTTTGCCGATCGCACCACTGCAGTGCTGATGCCACTATCAGACAACTTACTGCGCATACGGTTCATTGCCTCTAAACTATTAAATGCACCGATACGCACCCGATACAACGATCCATTGTCGGATGGTCGTTCGCTGACACGCGCTTCGAAACCCTGCAAGGCCAGTTTGGCGCGTGCACTTTCTGCTTCTGCCTGCTCGCGGAAAGCACCGATTTGAAGATAATAGATCCAATGGTCGCCCGCACTATCGGACTTGGCGGCAGCAATGTCAGAGGCGGCCTTTTTGGCTTTATCAGAGGTGGATTTATCAATAACCGGCGCTTTGGCTTCGTGCTGCTTTTCTAATATCTTCTGCCCAATCAGGTCGGGCGCAGCCGGTGCGACGGGTGCGGCGGGCGCAACAGCCGGCGGTGCGGGCCGCTCCGGCACTACCGCTGGCGGCGCCACGGGCGCTGCGGCGATAGCTGGCGTGGAGGCCTGACCGCGATTGCCGTACAACGGCTTATTAGGATCCGACAGTTGTTCCGGCGTGGTGATGACGTCAGACGGTTTTTCTACTTTCGTGCCTTTATTGGTGAAAGGGGTCGGCGTCTTAGTAATCATGATCGCCACGACCACCGCAATCGCCAATCCCACGATAAGGCCCAGAATCAGACCTAGAAACGTTCCGCCACTTTGCTTGTTTTTGCGTTTGCTTGATTTGCTCATACTTCTTGTTCCCTCTTACCAACGATTGGTTGCACTATGCGATGCAGCTGTGCCCCTGATTCATGTTCAACATTTTAATCCAACGTTAAAAGCTGAATCAGCTTTAACACCTTAATCCTGCCCGGCGATCTGCGCTACCACTTCGATCGGATCGCGCTGCATACGATTAGGGGCCGAAATACCAATCAATGCCATGCCATTACGCAACACCTGACGCGTGGCGACCATTAACGCCAGACGCGCCAATTTAAGCTGATTATCATCCACCAGTACGCGTTCGGCATTGTAGTAGCTATGTAGCTCGCCAGCCAGATCACGCAAATAAAACGCCACCTGATGAGGGCCGAGCTCTTCCAGCGCATGTTCCAGCATATCCGGATAAGCCGCCAGCTTGGCCATCAATGAGGCCTCGCGCGGGGCGCTCAGGAGACTCAGATCGACTTCGCCGAGTGTCGCTTTATCGCCATCCCACTGCGCCAGCACCGAACAAATCCGTGCATGCGCCATCTGAACGTAATACACCGGGTTTTCATCCGACTGCGACAACGCCAGATCGACATCAAACACAAATTCGGTATCGGCCTTGCGTGAAATCAGGAAGAAACGGACAGCGTCACGACCACGCGTCAGGTCGCGCGAACCGTCCGCCGCTACAGCGTCACCAGCCGACCATTCGATCAGATCGCGTACGGTGACGTACGAACCGGCGCGCTTGGAAATCTTCACTTCCTCGCCGTTTTTCATGACGGTCACCATCTTGTGCAAGACGTAATCCGGGTAACCTTGCGGAATCCCCACGTTGACCGCTTGCAAACCCGCTCTAACGCGTGCGATGGTGCCGTGGTGATCGCTGCCCTGCACGTTGATGACTTTACCGAATCCACGTTGCCATTTAACAATATGGTAGGCAACATCCGGCACAAAATAAGTGTAGGTACCGTCGCCTTTTTTCATCACGCGGTCTTTGTCATCGCCATAATCGGTGGTGCGTAACCATAACGCGCCGTCCAGCTCATAGGTCTTGTCGGCGGCGATTAACGCTTCAACCGCGCTGTTGACCTTGCCGTCCTTGTACAACGACGATTCGAGGTAATAATTATCGAACTTGACGCCAAACGCTAATAGGTCGAGATCTTGCTCGCGCCGTAGATAGGTGACCGCAAATTGCCGGATCGATTCAAAATCTTCCATGTCACCACTAGCGGTGGCTGGTGCGCCATCGCTGGCCTCGACGGTCTTTTTGTCCAGAAAATCGCGGGCAATATCGGCAATGTAATCGCCGTTGTAGGCCGATTCTGGCCATGCGGTATCGCCGGGCTTGAAGCCTTTGGCACGGGCCTGTACCGAGGTTGCCAGCGTCGCGATCTGTACCCCGGCATCATTGTAATAAAACTCACGCGTGACTTCATATCCCTGCGTCTGGAACAGGGACGACATCGCATCGCCTAGCGCACCCTGGCGCCCGTGACCTACGTGCAATGGGCCGGTTGGATTGGCGGAGACAAACTCGACCAGTACTTTTTGTCCTTCGCCGATATTACTTTTGCCAAACGCCGCCCCTTGCTGCAGTACAACCTTGACGACCTCCTGCTTGGCGGCGGCAGTCAGACGCAAGTTGATAAACCCTGGGCCGGCGATTTCCGCCGCAGCAATCAAATTAACGTGCGCAGGGTCAGCCATTACAGCGGTAACCAGACTTTGCGCCAGTTCACGCGGATTTTTTTTCAGCGCTTTAGCCAATTGCATGGCGATATTGCAGGCGATATCGCCATGCGCCGGGTCCCGGGGACGCTCCAGCGTGACGGTCGGATGCAGGTCGGTGCCAGCGATAATGGGCTGCAACGCGGCGCTAAAGAGGTCAATAATGTGGTGTTTTTGTTGCGCAAGCATTGAATTTCCGTCCAGTGGGTCGGCCAGCCGACCAAAATAATATGATTTGTGGCTACGAATCAATTTGCATTAGCTCCGCGCCTAAGTCTGCCGATTATACCGGCTTAGCGGCCTACTTCCCCGTAGTCGCAATCTGTAAGCCCCTCAAGTGCACGGAAAAAACCTGACAAATATCTGTGGGTTGATGAAATCTGGTGCGTTTTGCAGGCATCAAAAACTGCTGCTAAGATACCTCGCTATCAAGCACCGTTGCTCTTGATTGCTACCTTACTTGACACCTTGTTTGCCACCTTATTTGCCAAATTAACCGCGTTTTCAGCATCTGCGTAGCGACCGGTTGCTGAATCAGTTAAACGGTTGGGCCGCTGTGCAATTTATATTTCATCACCATTAACAGGAGTACCTATGTCCGATTCAAACCCGCGCGTCACCGACCATCCCATTGATCCACAATTCGTCAATCGCTGGTCCCCACGGGCCTACGCCAGCGATGAAATAACAGAACAGGAACTGTTCTCGATCCTGGAAGCTGCACGCTGGGCACCGTCATCCTACAATTCGCAACCCTGGCGGTTTGTGTTTGCCCGTCGCGGCACCCCGCATTGGACAAAATTACTCGGATTGCTGAACGACTTTAATCGTAGCTGGGCCGAAAACGCTTCGGCACTGGTGGTTGTGCTGTCCAAAACGACCTTCGCAGCGCCCGGTTCTGCTGACGAAAAGCCAGCGCCGACCCACTCGTTCGACGCCGGTTCGGCATGGGGTTACCTGGCATTGCAAGCGAGTCTGTCGGGCTGGCATGCACATGGCATGGCCGGTTTCGATAAAGAAAAAACGCGCACCGAACTGGCGATTCCAGACAATATCGCCATCGAAGCAGTGATTGCGATCGGTAAAATCGGCGACAAAGCGATGTTACCAGCTGGACTGCAAGAAAAAGAAAAACCTAGCCCACGCTTGCCGCTTACGTCGTTAGTGTCCGAAGGGACGTTTAAGGCGTCCTAAACCACGCAAAGGCAACCCAAACCCACGGCAGAGACAATTTTAGCTCTGCCGCAGGTTTACCATCACAATACCCGCCAGCACCAATGCGGCCCCTATCGCAAACGGCCAGCCTACCGGATCGTCCAGCAATAGCACGCCAAATCCGACCCCGAATAGCGGCGTCAAAAATGAAAACACCGTTAAACGCGATGCAAGATAGCGCCGCAGCATCCAGAACCACGTCAAAAAGCTGACAAACGCGATCACTACTGTTTGAAAAAATAAGCTTAACCAAGTCACATCTGTCATTCGTCCAATCGATGCCTGTCCTGTGGCGAGGGCAAACCCTAGCAACAATACAGTTGCCATGCCGAGTTGGTATAGCAAGGTTTTGCTAGGCGCAGCGGTCGACAGGCAGGTAGTTTTGATAACAATTATAGTGACAGCCCAAAATAGCGCCGCCAATAAACCCAGAACGTCGCCTGACAGACTCGCGCGTGTAGCATCGCCATCAAAAAATCCCGCCGCCAGCGCGATGACAATTCCGACAAACGCCAACAGCACGCCCAGCCACTGGATGAGCCGTAACCGTTCGCCCGGCACAAGCCAATGCAATGCCAATACGGTGAAGATGGGCGCGCTATACAGAAACACCGACATATGCGAGGCGGTGGTGTAATTCAAGCCGATAGAGACGCATAAAAATTCACCGGCAAATAACACCCCGGCCACCATTCCCGGCCACAAGGTGCCATCGCTTAACGAAAATTCGGTTCTGTGCCAAAGCATGAATACACAGACCAGCAACGCCGCAGCGCCCGAGCGCAGGGCAATCTGCAAGGTGGATGGCATGATCGGCAATGCTACTTTGACTGCGACCTGCTGCAAACCCCAGCAAATACACAGTAAAAGCATCAAACCGACGGCTAAAGCGTCTAATGGTTTATGGGAGGTGGACATATTTAATTCCTGCAATCAAAGGAATTGTCGCGCATGGTACCGGGCGTGACCGTGTACGGATTGCAGATTTTATGACTGTTCATATTCATGTTTTATTCCGTTTTATATTTCATTTCATCCTCCTGACACATACGGCAGGTAAGCTGCAACAAGGCGACGACTAGCCTAGCCCAGGGCAAAGACCAATATAATATCTGATAGCCGGAGTTAACTATAAATAGCACTACGTACGCGACCAAAAGACGAAAGATACTCTTGTTAAGCGTTTCAGCAGGTGCTGGCCACATGCGTGCAGCGGAGGCTCTTAAAGCTTATGCGGCCGAGTATCCCTGCACCGACGTGGCCCATTGGGATGCCATGGATCATGTGTCTGCTGGTTTCCGGGCAATCTATACTGACTTCTATCTTCATTTGGTAAATCGCCATCCGGCAGTATGGGGCTACGTCTACCAAAAAAGCGACAACGCCGATCCAGATGCAACGATGCAAAAATTGCGTCGCACGATGGAACGCGTCAGCACGCGCAAATTACGCGCGGCCATTAACCAATACGCACCCGATGCAATTATATGCACCCATTTTTTGCCTGCGGAGATGCTAGCACGAGAAATTACTAACGACCGCCTGGGTTGTCCCGTGTGGGTGCAGGTAACCGATTTTGATCTGCATAGCATGTGGCTGCAACCTCGAATTCAAGGCTATTTTGCGGCCAGCGCAGAGGTGGCTTTTAGAATGCAGGCCAAAGGGATTCCCGCTGCGTCGACTTTTGTGACGGGGATTCCTGTGATGCCCGTTTTTTCGCAGACGCTGGAGCGGGCGCGCTGCGCGGCGACATTCGGGCTCAATCCTGCACGACCGATTATTTTGCTGATGTCTGGCGGCGCGGGCATTGGCGATCTCGATAAAACAGTGCAAAGTTTGCTGGCCATGCAGCGTGGAGTGGAGGGTGGAGTGGAGGGTGCCAGCTGCGATTTTCAAGTGGTGGCGCTAGCTGGTAAAAATTCGGATTTACTGAGTAATCTCCAGCAATTAGCCGCCGCGCATCCTACACGGCTGAAGGCACTGGGTTTTAGCAATCAAGTCGCGCAGTTAATGGCTTGTGCTGATCTGGTCATTACCAAACCGGGGGGGCTGACGACATCCGAATGCCTGGCAATGGGAGTGCCGATGATTATCCATTCACCAATACCGGGCCAGGAAGAACGCAATGCGGATTATTTGCTGGAGCAGGGCGCGGCACTCAAAGCCATTGACCTGACCGCGCTCAGCTATCGCCTGCAAATGCTGCTGCAACATCCAACATTGCTGGCGCAATTACGCACCCGTTGCCTTGCGCTCGGTCGTCCGCATGCTGGACGCACGGTGTTGGAAATCGTTTTCAAGCATCTTGATGCGCACTACGCCACGCCTGCCTCCATCGACCAACCTGTCTATTCGGAGGTGCAATAATCATGCAGCTGAACCGATGCAATTAAACCAATCCCGCCGTTTGATAGGCATGCTGGTCTGGACCACGCTGCTCGCGTATTTTTTCGCTAACGTAGAAATCCAGATTGAAGGCGGTGCCGGTTGGGCTGCCAATCTCCCTACCTGGCGCATTGAGCATCACTGGCTACTCGATATATTTTGGGGCGGCCGTGCTATGACCGGCTATCACGCGTGGGTTTTTCCTTTCATCGCGCTGGTGTTTCATTATCCGATCTGGTGCACCGGTCACTGGGACTGGCGCATAGAAGGTCGGATTATGGCCTCGATTATGGTGTTCTGGATTGCCGAGGACTGGTTCTGGTTTGTGATTAATCCAGCCTACGGCCTTGGTCGCTTCAATCCGATTGATGTGCCGTGGCACAAGCATTGGCTCGGGCCGGTACCCGTGGACTATTGGATGTTTTCAGCGGTGGCGCTAACGCTGCTATGGTTGGCGGAGCGCAAGGGCGGTGGACGAGCGGACGCAGGGTCAGGTGCGACGTCGATAAATATAAAACGACTTCCTGCCGCAGCCCTCAAAAATTGGCGATAGCGCGGTGAGCCGACGCGGATGCAGGGGCGCTAATCCCTTGCGCTCTCGTTGCACCATCACCGCGCCCACTTATTGCAGACAGTGATTGGATCAGTTCAGGCCGCCTTATACTTCCCGATGCTTTTGAACAACGGTCTTTAACAAGGACTGGAAAAAGTTCTCAACTATATCCGGATCCACGCCGGAGTCAGCCGCCAGTTTGCGCACTTTTTCAATTTGCAAACGCTCGCGATCCGGGTCGCGCGCGTCCAGGCCGACTTCTTTTTTTAATACGCCGACTTGCGCCGTTAGTCCAAAGCGTTGGCCTAACAGTCGCACCAGCTCAGCATCCACAATATCAATTTGTTCACGTAATGCTAATAATTGCGGATTCGTTATGCTATTTCTCATGAAACCTCTCACATTCTGCAAAATGGCAGGCCCTGTTGCCTGCCATTGTTAAAACTAATATTAATCACCGAACCAAAACCGCACAACTCAATTCAGGCCATCAGCGTCGGCTAACTCACGAATGACGCGTATTGTGTCGATATCGGAGGCGACATACGCCGAGCGACGAAATTCGTCGACCATCTCGACATCTGGCGTCATTTCAGCATCAGTAGCATCGTCAGAATACGAAAACCGTACATATAACGCGTCCGGCTGCGGCTGTTCTATGGTCATGGTCAAGCTTGATCCACCTAGATTCTCCTGCGCTGGCACTTGATACCGCACTTGTAATTGCGGCAAGTAAGTCACAATATCGCGAATCACAATCTTGCCATAACGCAGTTCGCGCGTGACGGTTTCCACATTCTTTTCCAGAATCTGGCAGGCATCCAGATGCGCAACAAATAACATTGGGTTTTCTGCACGCAATACCAGACCGCGCCACAGCTGGGCGGAAGTCAGGGGATCGATCAGCGGATTGAGCGGATCGTTGATTTCAATTAGATGGGTAAATTTCATAAAGACTCGGTCAAAAAGAGGATGCCAACGGCGATGGGCGAATTCTCCCACAATATATGGTCGTAAGTGGATACGCTACGTATCTATCGCAGTTGTATGCTGGCAACGGCATGGATTGTCCAGACTGTTAAAATAGACCGCTTTGCTTCTGTCTGGTTCACCCATGTCGTCAACTCCCAATTTTGGTCTCAATGCCCCGCAACGCGAAGCCGTCAAATACATGGACGGCCCGTGCCTTGTGCTGGCGGGTGCTGGCTCGGGCAAGACGCGGGTGATTACGCAAAAAATCGCGCATCTGATCGAAGATTGCGGTTATGAACCGCGCCACATCGCTGCGCTGACTTTTACCAATAAGGCCGCAAGCGAGATGCAGGAGCGCATCGCCAAGTTGCTAAAAGAACCAAAGCAGGCCAAGCACATCACCGTTAGCACTTTTCATTCGCTGGGCGTAAAAATATTGCGACAAGAAGCCCGCGAGATAGGATTGAAGGACCGCTTTTCGATCATGGACAGCGATGATTGCTTCTCAATTGTGCAAGATCTGGCGATTACTACTGACAAGCAACTAATCCGCCGCATTCAGACCGCGATGTCGCTATGGAAGAACGGCTTGATCGAGCCACAACAAGCAATCGAACAAGCGGTTACCGAAGACGAAGCGCAGGCCGCACGTATTTACCTGAGTTATGTAGCAACACTGAAGGCTTATCAGGCCGTGGATTTCGACGACCTGATCCGGTTTCCCGTGGAGTTGTTTCGCACTAACGAAGTCGTACGCGATAAATGGCAGCGGCGTTTGCGCTATCTACTCGTTGATGAATATCAGGATACCAATACTTGTCAGTACGAATTGGTTAAATTACTGGTGACCGGCGTCGGCAAAAAACCGATGTTTACCGCCGTTGGGGATGACGATCAGGCGATTTACGCCTGGCGCGGCGCCACGATTGAGAATCTGAAAACGCTACAGGTTGATTTCCCTGATCTCAAAGTCATTAAGCTCGAACAAAATTACCGCTCCTCGACCCGGATTTTGCAGGCCGCCAACGCGGTCATCGGCAACAATCCCAAGATGTTCGAGAAGTCGCTCTGGTCCGACCATGGCCTAGGTGATCCGATCAAAGTAATGGGAATGGAGGACGACGAGAAGGAAGCCGAACAGGTTGCTATTATGCTATCGGCCCATCGCTTTGAGCGGCGCGCCAAATATGCAGACTACGCCATTCTGTATCGCGGCAATCACCAGGCCCGGATTTTTGAAAAGGCGCTGCGACGCGAGCGCATTCCGTATGTCATGTCGGGCGGCCAGAGTTTTTTTGACAAGGCCGAGATTAAAGACATCATCAGCTATCTGCGCCTGATTGCGAACGAAGACGACGATCCGGCCTTTATTCGCGCCATTACTACGCCTAAGCGCGGGGTTGGTCAGGCGACGCTGGAAATACTTGGCACCGTGGCGGGACAATGGCAGTGCTCATTGTTTGAGGCCGTATTTAAAGGCGGGATTGACGCCAAGCTGTCCGACCGGCAACTCTATCCGTTGCGTCAGTTCGGCAATTTCATCAATCAGCTGGAAGCCCGCGCCAGCCGCATCGGCCCGGCAGGCAGCGGTGAGAACGCCGCTGCTGTCCTCGACGATATGATGAAAGAAATCAATTACGAGGCGTATCTGTACGATGGCTTTGATGACCGCCAAGCGCAGAGCAAATGGCAAAATGTGCTCGATTTCACCAACTGGCTGAAGGAAAAAGGCACCGGCGGCAAAGATGGCACCGGCGAAGAAAAAAACTTGCTGGAACTGACGCAAATGGTAGCCTTGATGTCCATGCTGGATGGTCGCGACGAAGAACCCGACGCAGTGCGCATGTCCACGCTGCACGCGTCCAAAGGGCTGGAATATCCACACGTATTCCTGATCGGCGTCGAAGAGGGCATCTTGCCGCATAAAGGCGATCCTGACGCGCCGATTGAGGTCATCGCTGCACGCATTGAGGAGGAGCGGCGTCTGATGTACGTTGGCATCACGCGGGCGCAGCGTAGCCTGCATGTCAGCTGGTGCAAAAAACGCAAGCGCGCTGGGGACAGCGTACATTGCGACATGTCGCGCTTTATTAAAGAAATGAAGCTGGACGAGGGCGATGCGGTGCCAACCGAAGCAGAGCAGATTACGCCGCAAAACCGACTGGCAAATTTAAAAGCGTTATTGCAAAAGCCGCGTGTAGCGTGAGATGATGGCTTTAACCTTGCGGACGATTTGCCTGCAGACCCGTTGAACGGGTTGAGCGAGTTGACCAGATTGGCCAGACGCACGTTGCATTCGGACCATGCTATCCGGCGATGAAGTCATATGACATCCTGCAGCGCGTTTATAACTCAGCAACATTTTCAGAGGTAGAGAATTCATCATGAGCATCGACAATCTCAAAGAATCACTGCAAAAATTGCATGTAACGCTAGAAAACGGCGCACCTGTCGATCCTGAAACCAGAGCGCTGTTGCAAACGCTGGATGCGGACATACAACGCGTGCTGAGTAACAATGATGTCGCCCTCGCTTCTACAGCCGTGGAGGTAACGAACGACGAACCAAGCAGCGATCTGGTCAAACAGGCACAGAAAATCTCTGCGCGGCTGGCCGTCCGGCATCCTCATCTGGAACCGGTATTCCGCGATATCGCAGACATGCTAACCAAAATGGGCATTTAAAATTAACCAGCGTCCGGTTTGGCGCTGGTTGGAGGCATTGTCAGGCAATTAATGCTTACTTATCGCCTCATCTGCTTATCAGCCAATAAGAAGGAAGTTTTGAAGAAGCTACAAAACTTCAACCGCACTGTTAACTTTGCAAGTTGGTAACTGATGTTGATCCAACTTCAGCAGCCTCCTAAAAATGCGATAGTTACCGTTTTGAATAACCGCATGCGCCGTTGGCCGATGCCAGATTTATTTAATGCATTCGACTGAATCCCCACGCTTAAACACCCCCAGCTTTCCTCGCGTTAACATTCAATAGTAGCGATAGGCTTACCCGCGCTGCCATGTAAAATGGCGCCTCACTTTTTTCTTACGGAATCTCATGTGGTTTAAAAATTTACAGATTTATCGCATCCCCGCACCTTGGGCAATCTCGTCCGACCAGCTGGAAGCATTTTTAGCTAAGCAGGTGTTTGCCGATTGCAGTAGCCTCGAAATGCAAAGTCAGGGGTGGATTTCACCACGCGAGAACGGCATGCTGGTGCATACGGTCAATCGCCAGTACATTCTCGCGCTGGGTACAGAGAAAAAGCTTCTGCCAGCAACAGTAATCAATCAGGTCGCCAAAGCACGCGCCGCAGAAATTGAAGAGCAGCAGGGCTTTGCGCCCGGTCGCAAACAACTCAAGGATCTGAAGGAACAGGTGACCGATGAATTGCTGCCGCGCGCGTTCAGCATCCGTCGCACCACTTGGGTATGGATTGATCCGGTGAACGGCTGGCTGGTAGTGGACGCATCCAGCCCAGCCAAGGCAGAAGAAGTTTTGAAGCTATTATTGGGTTCCGTAGACAAACTGCAAGTATCGAGCTTGCGTACAGTGCATTCACCGTTGACCTCGATGACCGACTGGTTGGTAGCAGACGAGGCCCCTAGCGGCTTTACCGTCGATCAGGACACCGAATTGCGCGCCAATGGCGAAGGTAAGGCAACGGTGCGCTACGTGCGCCACACGTTAGAAGCGGATGACGTGCGCCGCCATATTGCAGCGGGCAAACAATGCACGCGCCTGGCAATGACGTGGGCTGACCGGATTTCGTTCGTATTGACGGAGGCGCTGGCGATTAAACGCATCGCGCCACTTGACATAATCAAGGAAGAAAACGACGTCAGCAGTAAGAATGATGATGAGCGTTTTGATACGGACTTGACGTTAATGACGGGTGAGTTGAACAAACTATTAAATGACCTGGTGTTTGCGTTAGGCGGCGAACCGGCGGCCTGATCAATTACAGTTGCTTGATGCCAGACCTGATGACTTGGGTCTGGTGAAAGCATGCTACCGGCGCTTGGTGCAAAAGGCAATTGTCACCGACCTCTGCCACGCAACCCCGCATGCGGGTTCGCAACGGCGGTTCGTGGGCATGTGATCAACCTTTTAAAAATTTTATCGGGCCGAATAGGCTACTCACATGCTAACAAGGTGTTATGACGACTTGCGACGACTGACCATGCAACCAATCAATGCCAGGCCACCTAACAGCATGGGGTAGGTTTCTGGTTCTGGTACAGGTGATATAGGAAAATTGTGAGGCGTCACGAGAGGGGCCGGTGTCGTACTAAAAGTACCGACACCGTTAGCACCAAAGTCTGCCAAATAGTCCTCTGGGGAAGTTAATGCGGTGCTCAATGCACTGAACGACAAGCTCATGCTTGAGTACGCCGGATTAGTTTTTCCGAAGTTTAAAAAGTCAGAAGTGTAAGTAATATTCTGCGTGTTTCCGGAAGCATTGATTGACGCGCTTAGACCATTGTTAATACCTAACAAGGTCGTAGGAAGCTTTTTAGTCGTAATGACTGCGGTTAACAAATTATCTAAACCGATGATGGGAGTATCGCGCGTAATTTTGATGGTCATCACTGAATCTAGTGGTTGTACATCGTAACCTATCGATGAAATATATTGCTCCTGCGTAGCAGTAGAGGATGTCATCGTGAGATGAGCGGCCTGGTTGCCCGATATAATCGCGTTCAGCCCTGTCAAACCAGAGGTGCTGAACAAAAAGTTTACCGGATCGTTGATTGCACCGAATGATGCTGTATTACTAGTTGCATCATTTATAAACTTAAAATAAGCACCATTCGTTTTATCCGCAAAGGTTGCAAATGTCAGACTATTTGTTGGAGCGGTTGAAGTAGAATCGGCAGGAGCAGGACGTGCAAGCGCCAGGGAGGAAGTCAGTAATAAAGGCATCACTGAGGCTACAGCTAAGATATTTTTCCATATCGGTTTCAATTGTGCTCTCCTGAAGTATTTTAAAATTTTTTAAATGTCTGTAAATTTAGCGCTTTCATGTACGGCTTTATCCGTTACTAATTTATTGCGCATGTTATTTAAATCAATAAATGTAAATATGTTTACATGATGCCTAAAATAGTAGTCATAAAACCTACCAATTCCTATTTGTACTGATATTGCGTTCAGGCAGGTGACTTCTCATCGCTATTTGCCGTGTGTTCAAAAACAACCGTATATGGACAGAAAAAAAACACGCTGTTTTACTCGTTCAACATATAGCCTTTCACATCTTGGACAGGTTCTTATATGCTATATATGATTACCCTTAATGAACCCCTTTAGACGCACTTGAATGCCCACGGACGACTATGGACAACCCATTTAAGGGCGGATACTGGCGTGGCGATAGGGTGTTTGCCTATCAAGGGAAATATGTCGATCTCAAGCCGCAGCAGAATACTTCCCGTTGTTTGAGCCTTCCACGTATCGAATTTATGGGCGTGCCCACCCGCGCGCTATAGCTTCGAAGGTATTGGCGCTCAGTGTTGCCTTGGTGATTTTTTTACGCGCTTGGCTTGCCCCGGGTTTGATACCGGCTTCTATCTTGTCGCGTGCCGCCTTGCGCCGGTCTCGTTTCATTGCAAAGGGGTTATATCCGGATACTTGCCGATCGCCAGGGCATTGCACCGGTCGTCGGTGCGGTAATCCATGCGCCAGTAAGTTTGCCCGTCTGCAAACCGGCAAATACAAGCCGCCGCCATCAGATGCCGGTACGGGTAGGATTATCCTTGCCCCATGTATTGCGAAGTTGTATGTCAGTCAGGGGGTGGCTAGTGTGGCCATATTTGATAATATGTATTTTCACAGTATGTAAACTACCGTCAAAGATACTGTCATAAAACTGGCTGTCAATGAACGCGAAAACACTTATGTAACAAAAAACCCGCAGTCTCATAGTGAGAGTTGCGGGTTTCTGGACTTTTTTACTTCTTAAAACGCTGTTCTTGGCGGAGCGGACGGGACTCGAACCCGCGACCCCCGGCGTGACAGGCCGGTATTCTAACCAACTGAACTACCACTCCTTGTTTAGTACATTTAATGCATATTCGGCTAAGTGGTGGGTGCTGAGAGGCTCGAACTCCCGACCTACGCCTTGTAAGGGCGCCGCTCTACCAACTGAGCTAAGCACCCATATGCTTATTCAGCCGAACATCAATGACGTTTGTCACAACACCAGAGAGGCCGAATTATACATTAGATTTTTTGTTCGTCTACAGTTTCTTAGAAAATTCTTAAAAAATTTGTTTAAGCGCAAAAAGGATAACGACGATAATCGCTGTAAGGGCGCAATCTGGCTATTTTATAGTGGGTATCATGGATCGTAAATCATACCCTCACCGTAAGAGCATTAAACTGTTTTTAGGTATACTACTTGCCCAGTAAATGACACAGCTACTTACTTCGATTCATGGCTTGATTCACGATCGAACTTGAATGCTTAGTGTCAACCCTTCATTGATTATCAGGAAAATACTATCTCTACCTTATTTCGTCGTGTCCTCCATGCCATCCTGTTTGAAATAGGCGCGCTAGTTATTTTGGTGCCGTTGATGTCATATGGACTTGGCATGGAGTTATTTCATTTTGGTGCGCTGGCATTAATCCTTGCGGCTTGCGCCATGTCCTGCAATATGCTTTACAACCATGTATTCGAATGGTTTGAAACGCGCTATTGCTGGATGCGAACCATCGTCGTCAGAATAGGTCATACACTTGGCTTCGAGCTCTGCTTTATGGCAGTCGCTTTACCGATTACGGCCTGGTGGATGGACATCAGTGTTGGTAAAGCTTTCATGCTTGATCTGGTGTTTTCGCTATTCTTCATGCTGTACGCCTTTTGCTTCAACTGGGTCTATGACATCGCACGACACCGACTAAATATGCGGACGAAATAGCGCGCCGACCCCGCCACGGCTGGCAAAGTGCTAATATTTAGCTGAGGTCCTTGTTCAAACATTCTGATCGTGAGGATGGCCATGCATATCAAGGCATCAACTTTTAGCTTGTGGACAGCAACGTTTCTATCGCTGGGATTAACCGGCTGCATCGGTGGGCCTGCTGACCGAATTAGTAGCAGCCGGGCAAACGTGCCGACACCTACCACTTTCGGCGAACCCGTCGCCCCTGCGATGACTGCCACCCCAGAAGGCTACAAACAATATCTCGCACAGCGAATAGCAGCGGTGAACTCAACGAAAGTGTACATTGGCCGGCCGCAAGCATTGTTGCGGGCAGTGATCGTTTTAAAGATTTATGTCGATGCCGACGGACAATTGCTGCGCACAGAAATAATGCGCTCTAATAAAGATCGTGTAGCTGAGGCGGTCGCTCTGTCATCGGTTAAAAATGCTTCGCCGTTTCCTAAGCCAGACAAGCAGTTATTACGCAAAGGGGAGGTTGAAGTCTCGGAAAGCTGGTTATTCAACACCGATGGACGTTTTCAGCTACGTACGCTGGCTGAAGCACAAATGAACGAATAGCGACTGATTTAAATAAATATACCCCGACGTTTTATAACCTTATGCAAGGTTAGGCGCTGATCGTAAAATTTACCTATCTTCACGAAGCGTCCGTTGTCCGCCTCCTTGCGTCTCCTGCGCTTCTCGCCTAACATCGGGCTTTACAGCGTCGCTTCTTGCTCGAACGTTTGGCATGATGTGAAGTCGCTAACTTTAAGAGAAAATTATTATGGATATGAAACCCCCAATAATGCTTTCCAGTTTCGATATGGAGCGTATTGAACAATTGCTTGATTCAAGCACCTACCGCAACGCCCCAGCCGTCGACGCACTGCACGAAACGCTACGGCGCGCACAGGTTGTTCTGCCGGAAAATATTCCGGCAGACGTGGTAACGATGAACTCCGCAGTGCGTTTTGTGGATGACACCGATACCGAACATGTGCTCAAACTGGTTTATCCCCATCAGGCCAAAGCGCATGATGTCGTGTCCGTTATGGCCCCCGTCGGCTCCGCTTTACTTGGTCTGTCGGTCGGCCAATCGGTTGCCTGCCAGAGTCCCGTGGGACGTGAACTACAATTACGCGTTTTGGAAGTGACTTATCAGCCCGAAGCTAACGGCGAGTACCACCTCTAGATTAATTCGCGCATTGTGTGGATTCAAGACGGACATCGCCGATAGCAGAGCGGTTCGCCGAGTATTTTTATAATCTCAATAAATGTAATAGGTCATCATGTCACCCGCAAATTATCAGCGCCCCCCCAAGCTGTACCGTTATTCCGATCGGCAGTGGCTAGAGCGTGCACTTACGCTCGGAGAATTTCGTTTACGTCCTCCGGTAGAAAGTTTGCAAATCGGCCACCTTCACAATTCATCGCGCGCCTCGCCCCAACTACTCACGTTAAGCTTGAGTTGTGCTTGCGACGATGCGCTGTACGATGAATTCTCCAATAGCGACTGTTGCCTTGTAATCAATGATCCGGAAGAGTTTGGAGAGCGTATTCACCGTGCCGCGCAACGTTTGCTGCCAAGTTGGACCGGAATCGATGGGGCGATTACCTATGGCAAACAAAACCCGTTAGGCGCAGCGTTTACAAAAAATCCGCAAAGTGCCTCCCAAAAGGAATGGCTCTTTGCGTGGCGACCAACGCAACCGACGATGGCCCTACGTCCGATTATCATTAAAATCGGCAGCATCGAAGCCATCGCTGAGTTGCGGCCCAAAAGCAGTTAGAGACACTTACCCTGCGGTAACCGCTAGCGCTACTCTAGTCGTTTGCATCGAAAATCCGAAACATATGAATGTGCCTTACGCTGAATACGCTCCACAGCGTGCTATTGCATGCTGTAAAGCGCAGGTTACGGTTTAAAACGTCTTCTACCTTGGCTCCCAGAATTTGTTGTATCAAATAATGCAACTAAATGCTCTTCTATCAATCCAATTCATCAGTTGGCACAATCACAATAATATAAAGCGGTGCCGAGACAGGCACTTTTTTTAAAGACTGTTCGCTATAATAGTAATTTATTAACAAGGGGGTCATGATGCAAAAATCGAGCTTTAAGACCACACGTGGCGATATCAGAACACTGGTAAAAGATGCCCAGGACCTATTCCATGAAGCAACGATAAACACTGGCGAAAAAGCCGACGCATTGCGCGTAAAAGGACTTGAGTTGCTGGATGCGGCAGTCACAAAGGCGCAGGATGTGCAAACCGCTGCCTTTGCTACCGGCAAGGAAATCGCAGCCTCGACCGATAATTATGTGCATGAAAATCCGTGGGGCGCCGTCGCAGTATCGGCCACCCTCGGGCTTTTATTGGGCATGATTATCTCCCGTAAGTAAACTGTAGCGTAACCGTCAGGTGAGCATGGACAACAACACATCCAGGCATTCCGATAGCAAGCATTCCGCGCCGCATTCACCGGGTCTGGTCGCTGGACTGATCGGCATTGCCAAAAATTTATTAGCGCTTGTCATTAGTCGGATAGAACTGGCGGCGCTTGAGTTCTCCGAGCTCGGCACGCATATCGTCAAGTTGCTGCTCGTTTTCTCTCTGGGCATTCTGGCTTTATTATTTGCATTGGCATTCTGGTGCGGCCTCATCGTCGTCCTTGCCTGGCCCACCCTCGGCTGGAAGATAGTCCTCATTTTGGCGGCTGGCTTCACTGTTATCGCCCTTGCCATGGGTTTATATGTCCGTGCCCTCCTGGGTCAGGGCCGCATCGGCCTTCCGAATACGATGAAAGAACTTCGTCAGGACCGGGATGCATTACTTTGATGCGGTTTTATCACTATAAGGCCTGACATGACAATTCAAACTAACGACGACCAGCCCTTATCGCTGGCTGAACGCAAACAGCATCTGTTACGAGAAGGCGCAAAATTCCGCGCCGAAATAGTTCTCTGTCGCGGAGTCGTGCGGTCTAACATGTCCGGGGACTCCTTCACCAAGGGTGTGCTTGGACGCGTCGCGGGTACCGCATTTGCCATGCTGACCAAGAAATCGAGCCTGTTTACTGTGGCCAGACTACAAACTCTGGCACCTTTGTTAATGACCGGTGTATCAATGTTATCGAAGCGCCGGATACCCAAACCCCTATTGCTAGGTGGTGCCTTAATTGCGGCCGCAAGCGCTGCAGCGTATTTCAGCAAGCGACCAAAAAAGTTTGAGCCGAGGAAAAATCACGAACCCCGCCGATGAAATCGTGATGTATCATTTGAGTTGCATCGCTTAAACTTTTGAGGGAAACATGAATAAATTTAAACTTGGTGCTGCGGCACTGGTCGTTACTTTGGCCACGGCCGGCTGCGCTAACATGTCCGATACGCAACGTGGCACGGCATCCGGCGCAGGAATTGGAGCAGGTATCGGCGCGCTACTTGGTGCGGTAACCGGACCTGGCGGCGGCGGGCGAGCATTGGGCGGAGCAGCCATTGGCGGCGCCCTCGGCGCAGTAGCAGGTAACATCTGGTCCAACAAAATGGAAAAACAAAAGCAGGCTATGCAACAGGCTACGCAAGGGACTGGGGTCCAAGTCAGCCAGACCGCCGATAATCGCCTGAAACTCGCGATTCCAAGCGATGTTTCGTTCGACACCGGTCGTGCCGATATCAAGCCTAACTTCCGTCCTATTCTGGAGCGCTTTGCAACAACGCTGGCCGAGAACACAGCGACCACAGTGACGATCATTGGTCACACGGATAACACCGGCAGCGATGCCATTAACGAACCTCTGTCGCTGCAACGGGCCGCCAGCACGCGTGATTATCTGACAGCGCGCGGCATCTCGCCACGCCGTTTTGGTATCGAAGGCCGTGGTTCCCATGAACCGGTCGCTGCCAACGACACCACTTTTAATCGTGCACAAAACCGTCGGGTTGAAATTTACGTGGCTGAACCGCAGCAACAACAGCAATAACCTGCCTGTGGGGGTAGGGGCCAATAAGCTGCCCATCCGATCAGGTCGCGATAGCACAAAAAAAACCGACTCAATGAGTCGGCTTTTTATATGGTGGTGCCCCTTGTACCAGGTATTGCACCTCTTACCAGCGCACCTACAAACTTATTAAACAAACTCGTAAGCCTGCTCAGCGCTTATTACGTCTTATTTGGCAGAAGCTGTGGAAGCAGCGGCTGTAGCGGAAGCAACCCCGGCGGCAGAGGTCGCTGGCGCGGCCGCGCTGGCAACTGGTGCGGTAGCATTGGCGGGCGCTGAAGCACCTGTCGCTGCGGCCGGTGCCGAAGTAGCCGGAGCCGGAACGACTGGATCCTTAAATTTACCGCCGGATGCATTTACCATAAAGACCACTGCACGGGCGACTTCAACGTCGTCCAGATCAGGATTGCCGCCTTTAGCTGGCATCGCGCGCAAGCCGTGGATTGCATAGCCAATGACTTTGTCCTCGCCGTCTGCAAGACGGGGACCCCAAGCGCTAACGTCACCGAATTTCGGTGCGCCGGCAGCGCCACTGCCGTGACAGGCTACACAGGTAGATTTATATACTTCTTCACCAGACAAAAGCACACGTGGTGCATTTACATCCTTGAAAGTAAAGCCTTCATCGGCGACAGGCTTCAATCGCGCCGCAATCGCTTCAGGCGTTTGCCCCTCAGAACCAGCGCCCGTTTTTTGCGCATTAGTGACAAATTGCACCAGCAAGACGATACAAATAATGGGGACTAAAAAGCCGGCCAGAATAGCAACTGCTAATTGTTTTGGCGTCTTAATTGCGGATTGTTCTTCGTTGTGTGCGTCGCTCATGTTTCCCTCAGTACAATTTTCAAACCGGTGGGCTATACAGACGCGCGTAGAAAAAAGCCCCAACAACGCACGGTCCCTCGCCAAACCCTTGATTATAGTCGTAATAATGACTATTAGGAACGATAAAGCAACGCAATTCATGGACGCGCGCACAGAAAAACGGTATCCTTCGTACCTCTCATATGCGGCTGTAGCTCAGTGGATAGAGTATTGGCCTCCGAAGCCAAGGGTCGCTGGTTCGATTCCAGCCAGCCGCACCAGTAAAATCAATGACTTAGAAAAATTAAATCAGATAAACGCTACGCTTCCAAAGTTTGTGTAGGGACAGTGTAGGATTTTCTGATTAACAAATGAACAGTGACTACTGTTATTAGGAACCAAGGTTGCCTCTTTCGTTTCTAGGGATTTGCAGTCATGTCAGGTCTATTTCTCATCCTAAGGTTAATTCAAGCTTCGCCTTACCATCCACAGGTTTCTCCCGTGTCACGTGCTAGATCGTCGATGTCCACTGATACATCGACATGATCATCCGCGTTCATAGTGGCAGTTGTGCCGGTAGAAACTATAACGACGTCGAATCGACAAATTGACCGAAGATTGTGGTGTTGCCGCTGGCCCGCATCAAACTGAATAACTCGCCAACGTCATCGCTCTGGGTAGAGTAAAATACAACTGTAATATTACGGGAAACTTATGGCTAGTGCAGAACAAATCAAGGCACTGCTCAAGTCGCATATGAATGGCGATGATAGCCATTTTTTGTCTGTAGCAATGCAAGTTGCAGCCCACGAGGCCAAACTGGGGCATGGGAAGTTAGCTGAAGAGTTACGCGACATGGTCGATGCCGCCAAGGCACGACGTCCGCACGGCCAATCCGGAAAACTCGTGCAGCTCAGCCAACCCCGTGGAGAACTCGCAAGCCTTCTGAGCGTTAGCTACCCGGCCACGCGGGTAGTTGACATGGTTCTCGATCAAAGTATAGAAAACCAACTTCATCGCATCATCAAAGAACAACGCCTGTTCGCAAAGATTCGTGAGCATGGTCTATCGCCACGCCGTAAACTCCTACTCGTTGGCCCCCCTGGGTCTGGAAAAACCATGACTGCGTCGGCATTGGCGGGGGAGCTGGGCATTCCTCTGTTCCTCGTCCGCCTCGATGCTCTCATCACAAAATTCATGGGGGAAACGGCGGCCAAGCTGCGGCAAGTGTTCGACTCAATTGCTGAGGTTCGTGGTGTATATTTTTTCGACGAATTTGATGCGATCGGCTCTCAGCGTGGTTTAGCTAATGATGTCGGTGAAATTCGACGCGTGCTGAATAGCTTTTTGCAAATGATCGAACACGATCATTCAAACAGCCTCATCATCGCTGCGACTAACCATCCGGAAATCCTCGATCACGCCCTCTTTCGCCGATTCGATGACGTAATCGAATACAAACTACCAGGCCAAGATCAAGTAGCCACGCTGCTCAATCGCCGCTTAGGTAGATTCAAATCTAAGGAATTCAACATGAAGCAGGCAGTGGATGAAGCTGAAATGTTGAGTTACGCGGAGCTATGCCGTGCAGTCGATGAATCAATTAAAGAAGTGATTCTTCGCGATGGCGACAGTGTTTCGGAGACGAGTCTGATAGATATGCTGGATGAGCGCAAGCTCATCTCGGCTAAACTGAATGGCAACAACAACTACTACAACAAAGAGCTGCCAAACAATGACGGAACAGGCAAGCAATAAGCGCCCCCACCTCGTACTTATCGAGACATCCCAACGAAAACCATTCACAGCCCACACGCCCAATGGGGGTGCGAAACCCGCTGTCCCCGATTTGCCTCGTGCCCAGCATGGGGCATCGCTGCAAGCCCAATTGGCCGAATTAAGGCCAATCGCGGAACAGGCGAAAGTGCTACAGCAACAACAAGCACTAGAAGCCGGCCTGGGTGTACAGATTCAATTTATCGGCCAACCGGATGTTGAATTGGCATTCACAAGTTGGGTAACGACACAAAGCAAATCGAGCTACTGAGTGTCCGCCAAGACGGGGGGCATACTGTCGCCAATGTTTTTGTGCCCGACGGCCAACTTGTACACTTCGAAAAATATGTCACCGATTATTTACAAGAAAAGAAAAACAAGAATGGTGACGCGCTTGATCATAAGGCACTTCTAAATACTATTTACGCAATTCGTGCCGCGGAGTTACGAGCATTATGGACGGATGACCCGACGTTACTTCCAGCAGATCAATCTGAAGCATTTTGGTGGGAAGTTTGGCTCCCTGTCCGTGGCAAACATGCTGAGATCAGAGAGGAAGTTGTCAGCGACTTCCGGAAGCTAGCCGCAGCAACTGGCTGCAAAATAAGTGAATCGCGCGCAGATTTTCCAGAACGTGTTGTCGTACTGATGTACGGATCAGAACGACAATTTTCGCATTCAGTTATTGCCCTGAACTGTGTTGCAGAGCTTCGTCGTGCGAAAGAGACTGCGGAATTCTTCGATAGCATGGCTGTCGAAGATCAACAGGGCTGGCAAGACGATCTACTTGCCCGAGCCGTTTTTTCTGGCGACATAGAAAATGCTCCTAGAATTTGCTTGCTCGACAGCGGCGTAAACCGAGCTCATCCATTAATCGCTCCAGTCATCCAAAGCAGTGGCCTATATACCGTCAATCACGCTTGGGGTGTCGATGACCAAGCAAACCATGGCACAGGCATGGTCGGCATCGCAACCTACGGTGATCTTTCCAACGCTCTCGCGTCAAGTCTCCCAATTCGTATTAGCCATTTGATTGAATCGGTTAAGCTGGTCGAAAATCACGGCGCCAATCCCGGGGGTAGTGAGCTTCACGCCAGTTTATTCGCCGACGCGGTTAGTCAACCTGAAGTAACGGCCCCGAATCACCCAAGGGTATTTAGTTCCACCGTAACGTCGGCAGACTATAGGGATCGCGGTCGCCCCTCAAGCTGGTCCGCCATGGTTGATCGACTAGCCTCAGACGCTGACAACAATGGTGCATTCCCACGACTTTTTGTTCAGTCTGCCGGAAATATGTTCGATCAAAATGCTTGGCTAACCTATCCTGCAGGTCTTTCAACAAACTTGATCCACGACCCAGGGCAAGCATGGAACTCGCTAACCGTCGGAGCATATACCACCAAGGTTGGCATTTCTGAAACCGACCATCACAACTGCGCTACTATTGCTCCAGCTGGTGGTCCAAGCCCGATGACTAGCTCGTCGGCAACGTGGGATAAAGCTTGGCCGCTAAAACCCGATGTAGTATTTGAAGGCGGCAATGCAGCCCAAGATGAACTCGGCGCGGTCGTTTTACCAAGCTTGAGCTTGTTGACAACTCACAACAATTCACAGGAGCGGTTCTTCACCACGACCAACGCCACCAGCTCCGCCTCCGCCTTGTGTGCTCGCATGGCAGCACAATTGATGGTGGCATATCCGACACTCCTTCCTGAAACGATTCGAGCGCTGATCGTGCATTCTGCAGAATGGACGGAGGCGATGCTACAAATGTACCTCCCTGTTCAGGGTTGTACAACGAAGGCGGCCTACGTCAATCTAGTCCGGCATTGCGGCTGGGGTGCTCCTGACATGGAAAGAGCCCTATGGAGCGCAGGAAATTCATTGACATTGATAGTGGAGGATTCAATTCACCCGTACCATAAAGATGGCGGCGCTATCAAATCGGGTGATATGAATCTGCACATCCTACCATGGCCTAAAGATGAGCTCGAAGCCCTTGGCAATATGCAAGTCGAAATGCGTGTCACCCTCTCCTATTTTATTGAGCCAAACCCATCTTCACGTGGTTCCGCGTCCAAATATCATTACGCTTCACACCGCCTCCGCTTCGATGTCCGTCGCCCGCTGGAGTCACTTGACGACTTTGTCGCTCGAATTAATGCCGCTGCGACACAGGACGAAAATGGTGCGCACGCAGATCCCCAAGACCCTTCCTGGAGACTCGGCGAGAACCAAAGAAGCAAAGGATCGCTGCATCAGGATATATGGACTGGCACCGCTGCCGACCTCGCAAGCCGTGCGCAACTCGCTGTATACCCAGCTGCTGGCTGGTGGCGAACACGTCCCAAGCTGGAACGATACAATTTTCCAGCCCGCTACAGTCTGCTCATTTCGATTCGTACACCGGAAACCGAGACCGATCTATATAACGCAATCGCTCAACAAATTGCGATGCCGATTACAAGTGTTGTCTAGCGATAACGCTTACCCGAATACAATCTTCGCCAGATTGAATGCCGTGAAAAATTTCCATCAGAGCCGGAATAGCTTCTTGATTTCTTTTTCTGCCGCCACAGGCATTTCGTCCTCCTCGTATTGCCTGGCCTTGGCTACGATTTTTTTTGCTCGCGTGATCTCGTTATTTGCCCGTTGCGAGTACGACAACTTGGTACCCAAGTTATCGATAACCGCGAATAAATAGTCCTTTTGGTTCTTCTGAAACCAGAAATTCAGACCACAGATCCATTTCTCCATCGCGAAGGACTCGAACGGGAAACCGCTCTTCGCATTCCAATACTTCATCAGCCGAATAGTCGGCTTGATCAACGAATTGCTCGCCTTATTTTTTGCTTCAAGCGTAGCGTTGAAGTCGTTCGGGTTTGTGGTCGTCCACCCGCCCGAACCTTTGGGAATTTGAAGTCCGCTAATCCAAGTGGTCGTTGCGGGTACCAAATCAAACTTGATGTGGTTCAGCTCAAGAACGATAGTCGGACTGGACTGATATATTTCCGATGAGCCATAACGCTTTTCAACGAAGGTTTTCAGACGGTTCAAATACGTCTGAGGCGTAGAATTGCTATCGCTGAAAACGACCATGTAGTCGATGTCGGATTGCTCATCCATCGAGCGAGGCAGAATCGTGCCACGTGTTGACGATCCGAAGCGGAAATACTGTTTGATCATACCGCTGTCAAAGTGCAACGCCATTCGAGATTGCAGCGCGGTGATCGAGGTCGTAATCGACGATTGCTCGACTGAAGAGAGCACGGCATTGCTGGCAGTGTTCGTTAGAAAGCTCGATACAGACATCCTTTAGTCCTCCTTGTCCACTTTATGGGTTGCCTCGCCGTCTTCGATCCCTTTTCGAGCGGCGACAAATGCCCGACGCGGAATATTCTGACTCTTCTGATTCAACTCATTGCGCGTCGTCGAAAGTACCTTCAGTCTTTCGAGGAGCTCGTCCAGTCGATATGACTGAAACAGTTCGATCTCCCGAAAAAACCGGGCATCGTTCCGAAGGGCGAGGAACTGGCCTGCAGTGACCCGGTGCATTGCCGCGCGTTCGTTGGGTTTAAGAAAAGTCATTAACCCCGTGAGCAACTAGGCCAAAAGGGTGGAATATTTCAGCGGCAAGTTGATAGATAACGTCGATTTTGTGTATAACCGACGCATTAATACCATCATGGAGACGCATTATGTCTGCACGATTCAATGTAGTCCTGTCCGATGACCTCAACAAAGACATCGACAAAGCCGTAGAGGCAAATGAGACCAACAAGAGCGAGCTACTACGTAAGGCGCTGCAACTCTATCTTGCAGTTCTCGATGGCAAGGAGCGTGGCCTGAAATTGGGCTTGTGCGATCCTTATACCGAGAAGATGCAAACAGAGTTTATCGGCCTATGAGCAATGGCTTTGACCATATTATGGTAGCTGACCTGCCAGAATTCGATGCCGCTCAGCACTTAACCACCGATAAGGCCATTGCGGTATTTCTTGCCGACGCAGAAGAAACCGACGATGCTGAATTTATCACTCATGCACGGGAAGTCGTGGAGAGGGCCAGAATCATCAACAATCATTCCGGTTGATGTGCGGATCGGACCCTGATCGAGTCAAGAAGTGGACGGAGCTGAACGGCAGCGGCCTGGTCAAGAAGACGTGGGTATCTGGTGACTTGATCTACTGTGAACGGTAGGCGTGCGATGATACGCGATCAGCAGCGGGGGCTTCGCCCCCGTTTTCATTGACAAATGAGGGGCACGGCTGGCGAATTTTCGCGGCCGCGAAAACCAGCTATGTGCTGCGTATCGAGCCTCAACTGTAGTGACTTGCGTTTGTGGGTGAAGGCTCAGGCCGCCTCAAGTTCGCGTGGGGCGATCTCTTTGGCAATCTTCGCGGCGGTCTTCTTTTCTGCGATTTTGAAGTCGTAGGTCGCCTGCATGTTGATCCACCCTTGCGCATCCTCGGGCTCGCCGCCGAAGTAGCGCGTCAGGCGCAGGGCGGTGTCAGCCGTCACACCACGGCGTTCAAGCACGATATCGTTCACCCGTGACGCTGGCACGTGCAGCATCTTCGCCAGTGCGTTCGCACTCATACCGAGTGGCTTCAAGTAGTCCTCGCGCAGCACCTCGCCAGGGTGAACCGGCCGCATTCCGTTTTTGATCATGTCGCACTCCATTGCGTAAAAAATCCAGCAGGCTGGCTGGTCAGTGTGGGTCTTCAATCAGCACGTCGTATGGTCCAGCGTCGCCCCATTTAAAGGTCAGACGCCACCGCCGGTTAATCCGCACATGCCATGCGTCATCATAAAACTTCAAGTCATTGCCGGGAGGCAGCTTCATGAAGTTGATCGTCGACGCGCTGTTGAGTTGTGTTAGCTTGCGCGTTGCTACTGCAGCTATGGTCGCGAACCGCTTGCACTTCCCGGTCGAAAACAGCTCCTGCGTGTCAGCTTCTGAAAAAGATTGTATTGCCATGCCTGTATTATATACCGTTTGCCGGTAAGTGGTATATCATGACTATGAAAAAATTCGTTATGTGGCACAAATTGCAGCTAGGCTATTTGCGCCCACCCCCTCGAAAAGGTAAAAGTTTCATTTTACGGGTGTGCCCTTGGCCCCTCAAGCTTCAACATCGCGCCATGCGGTTGCACCAGGTGCGCCAGGCCGGCGACGTGCGAGCGCTCAGAATCTGCGACAGACAAGGCTATGGGAGTGTTTGGCCGTGGACAGAATGTGCATAACTTGGCCAGCCGTGACACTTGTGGGGAGTTCATTGACAGCCATGAAGGCGGGTTACACAAAGTGACCACCATGCCTTGGCATACTTCCGAAGCAAGTAAACTCTTGATTGACGTGGAAGACACCTTGGTTGTGTGTGGTTGAGAGATTTCAACCGTCGCTACGAGCCATCGTTACCGCACCTTGACGAATCTGTGAGCGTAGTTCGTTCAGGTGCGTCCTGGCCGATATCACTCTTTCAATGCGTTCATACAGCGATTTCCAACCCGGCCAGTAATTGTGCTTGGGTGCCATCGCGCTATCCCATATATCCTCCCACCACATCGACCTAGAACCGTCCTTGAGCAAAGAGCCGGGGTGAGTGTTTCCGTTGGTCAACTGCGCTATGTCATCGGGGCGTAATTGATAACCTAGAACCATGATGCCGTTACCCGACTTGGTGTAGCGCTTATACAGAAGTTCGAGCGTCACAAAGAGGGCAGCAAGAGACGCTTCGCCGCCAGCGCCGATCTCTTCTGACACGTGGATCGACGTGCAGAACGTCTGAAAATGGCCTTCGTCAGATTCCTTCACGATGTACAGCCCACCTGTGGGATTGTCGGCACGGATGAGGTGCAAGAGTTTGACCTTGCTGTCCGACGCGGCGGCGGCGGGGCTCCAACTCAGCAGCCAGTCCACGGCCTCGAAGGGGTTTTCAGAAAAGCGCTCGTATGTCGGCGGATAGAGCGCTTTGTCGCCGTGTTTGAGCCAGTCTGGATCAACGCCTAGGAACTTCGCAATCGCTGACAGTTGGGAAAAGCTTGGCTCCTTATTTCCAAGGAACCAATCCTCAACATCCTCTACTCGCTCCTCCTTGATGGCCTCTGCAATGTGCGACGTGGTGAGCTTCGCACCCCGGCGACCAGCGTTGACCTGCGTAAGCATTCGGTTGAGGCGCTCGGCAACGCCCTTGCGGCGAGTGTTGCGAGATTCTTGAACGAACGATGGTTCGACCCACGCCCGTAACGCTTGCCGGGCTTCAGCCTCAGTGGAGCGGTCATGGAGGTCAGCCAGTGCTTCCAATGTCCGAAAAATCTGGCTAGGAATGTTCCGAATCGCAATTTTATTAAACATGATCGCTCTTTGAATGTGGTGATTCAAAATGATATCATATTGATCTTGAGTTGCACATTGAGTATTTTGTGATTAATTTGAGGTGCGGTCAAGGTGATCAGGATCGCGCTGACGTTTCGGATTACATTGCGGCTGACAACCCGCTAGCGGCCGCCCATATAGAGGAGCTTTTCAGTGATGCGGCCGCCAGGCTTGTTGATCACACAAAGCTGGGGCGGCCGGGAAAGATTCAAGGAACCCGTGAGCTGGTGCCGGATGAAAGCTATCGCCTGATGTACGGAATCAGCGGCGAAGCCGTGTGGATGCCAACCTTGGCTCACACTGCGCGCCAGTGGTCATTGGTCCGTGATTGAGCGAGGTGAATAGGTGCTGAGGGTCGAGAGGTTGACCGCATTCGATGCGGCCGAATGTTGGTCGCGAATTCTTACTAATTAACAAACATGGTATTTTTATGCGCGATGCATTTTTTTAAGTCGATATTGGACCAGGTCAGCCTGGCCAGCTCCCCACGTCTCATGGCGGTTTCCACTGCCAAACAGATGATGGTTGCCAGCTCCGCAGATTCACTATGTTTCAGGATTGCATTCAGCTAACAGGCCGCCCAAATAATCCCAGGGAACATCGAGAACACCATTTCGGTGTTCTCGGGGGGCTTCGCGTGGTATGCCCAAAACTGGACACACCCTGTTTCCGTAGAAACCAGTGTGGAAACATCATGTCTGGAAACCGGTCATTCTGGTGCGTACCTGTCTGCGTATCAGGTGCCACGTACCTGGACTTTGCAGTTTCCCTGGCTATTGCGCAGGGACAATGTAACAGCGCGAAATTCCGCTGTCCCCCCCATGTATCAATTTTAAATCGCCATTGACGCCCGCCTAATTCTTCCAACACACTTTTCAGTCATAATCACGTACAAGATATGGCCACGCAGCGAATCGGCGATCTTGATTTCTTTTGGAATTAAAACAGTGGCCGGTATTAATAGTAAAATCATCCCCCATGTACGGACGAATCCCTCAAACCAGAGCGGCCACTGCACGCCGGGCATCTTACGAACTTTTGTATCGTTTGTTAAAGAACACCCAGTAGCTCAAGGTCCGAGATAAAAAATTAAGCTCGCCATCTCGATAAAAAACAGGCAAGCGATGCGCAAGATCAGCGGAAATTTTTTACCTAATACAACACCCCGTGCCGAGTTTGAGTATCCGTCGCATATCGACCCTGAAAGCCTGCGGCTTCTGCCCAATAAGCCCGGCATCTATATATTTCGGGGCGACAACGACGCACCGTTATACGTTGGCAAAAGTATCAATATCCGTCACCGCGTGCTATCACATCTGCGCTGCGCCGATGAGGCGCGCATGCTGACCCAGAGCCGACGGGTCGAGTTTCGCCGGACTGCTGGCGACATCGGCGCGCTGTTATTAGAATCGCAGCTGATCAAAGAGCTGCAACCACTGCACAACATCAAACTAAGGCGCAAACGTGAAATGTGCGCGTTAAGAATCACGGCGCACGGTGCGCCAGAAGTGGTTTTTTCGAAGGATTATGACTTCGCTTCTGAAGCAGGCATTTATGGGGTATTCAGTAACCGCCGCAGCGCGCTGGAAACCCTGCGCACCATCGTTGCCGATCATCAGCTATGCGGCATCATCACGGGTACTGAGACCGGCTCCCACGGGCGACCTTGTTTTTCCAGACAGATTAAACGCTGTCGCGGTGCGTGTGTCGGGGCCGAATCGATTGAAGAGCATCAGCAACGTCTGCTGCAAGCGATGGAGGCAATGCGCGTGATCCAATGGCCTTTTGCAGGTGCAATGGGAATTACGGAAGAGTGCGACGGCTGGCGTCAAACCCATGTGATTGACCATTGGATGTATCTGGGCTCGATTGATGCTGCCAATGTCCAGATCGAGCGTCCCAAAAAACGCTGCTTTGACATCGATGCCTACAAAATAATTGTTAAACCTTTTCTGGCCGGACAGTTGATTGCGTTAACATAATATTTTCATGCCTGCGCCATGATGAAACCGTAGAGGCCAGCGGGCCGTGAATACCCGCTAATATTACGATTAGCTGGCAAGCTCAGCTGGTAACGGTCCGACGAATGTTGGTAGAAACTTGTTACAGGTGGTTATACAAAAACCAGGCTAACTCCCGGAAACCGATCCCACATTAGTGGGCGCTAGTTTTGCCACCAGAGGCACAGCCAACGCGGCCATTACAGCGATGACGCCCGACACATAGCCAATATTGCCCGACCCCCACGCCGAGATGCTGAGGCCACCAATCACGGCACCAAGCGCGATACCGCCGTTGGCTGCCGACACATTGATCGTTCCTGCCAACGCCTGCGCCTGGGAAGCGGCCTTCATTACCCGTATCTGGCAGATGGGATAAAGAGCAGTATTTGCGATGCCCCACATGCCAAGCGCAATGGCAAACCAGAGGCTGGTACCGGCCAAAGCCATGGTCGCGGCCATGCCAGCGGCAAGTACGAGGCTGAAGATGGCAGTGGTCGTGAGGGGCTTTTTGTCTACCCATAGGCCCCCAAGCCAGTTTCCTATCAATCCGACGGCACCGAAGCCCATTAACCACCAACCGACTTGCGCTGAAGCAATTCCGGCGGATTTTTCCAGCATTTCAGCCAAATAGGTGTAGCCGGTGAACATGCCGGTAAAGACTAGAATCGAAAGGGCGACATTGGCCAAGAAGAACGGACTTTTGAGAATTTGGGTTTGATCCGCCATGCGCACAGGCTGCGACGCGCGTACGGTCGGCATCCTCAAGTACATAAGGATGGCAACCACTAACGACAGAACTGATAGCAGGGCGAAGGCACCTCGCCAACCAATGGCGTCCGATGCTAGCGTACCAAGTGGAATGCCGAACAACATCGCCGCGGAGATACCCAGATACACGCGAGACACCGCACGGCCACCGTTTTCGGGACCTGCGATTTGCGCCGCCGTGTCACTCGCCGTTCCCCAAAAAACCGGCAGTGCCAGCGCTGGCAACAGCCGCGCAATGCCTAACACCCATACATTTGATGCGACGGCTGCCAAGCCATTTGACACGGCAAACAATACTAAAATCGCCACGAACAGCCGTTTGCGCTCAAAGTTAGCGAGCCAGGCAGTCAGGAATGGTCCGCACAGCATTACCACTACGGCGAAGAACGTGACAAACTGGCCTGCGGTGGTCACTGAAATGCCCAAGTCACGTGCGAGTGCCGGTAACAGCCCAACGATGAGGAACTCTGTAGTGACGATAACGAAGGCAGCCACGGCCAGAATAGCAATGGACATGGCATTTCCTTTGGCCAAATCAACTGCCGGATCAATTGCCGAGAGATGATCGGGATTCAGGGTTTTAACACTGGACATGAGGCTTGACTCCAAGAATGGTAACGCCCATGATATAAGAGATTTAAATTCTCTTTTCGGACATTACTTCTCATATATTGCGGAATTAAATTCTACCTCGGACCATTCATGACGCCTGCAGAACGCCTTAAAGGCCTGGAAACATTTGTTGCCGTCGCGGAAGCTGGCAGCTTTACCGCCGCTGCCGAGCGCCTGAATTTAACTAAATCGGCTGTGGGAAAGGCCGTTGCCCGACTTGAGGGACGCTTAAAAAAGCCTCTCTTTGAAAGAACCACACGCCGATTACAAATGACGGATGCTGGCGACGCGTTTTATAAGGTTTGCGTCAGGGTACTTGAGGAGCTGGAGCTAGCAGAACGGGTACTTGCTGCAGATGAAATAATTCCTTCCGGCCGATTGAGAGTGGACTTACCCGCGACATTCGGTCGAATACAAGCGTTTGCGTCACTGTTAGAGTTTGCTGAAAAATACCAGCAAGTGATGCCTCAGGTATCCTTCACGGACCGGTTTGTGGACGTGGTGGAGGATGGGATGGACGTGGTATTAAGAATCGGCGGCGATGACACGTGGTCAGCGGCGGTCGGGTATAAATATCTGGGACACGAAGAATTGGTGTTCTGCGCGTCACCGGGCTACCTGCTGGCGCATGGAGAACCACAGTCGGTCGAGGAGCTGTTGCATCACGACACTGTTCTGTATGGAAGAGCCGATGGCAGCAACGCCCCCTGGCTGATCAAGGATGGACAACAGCCACTGGCACGACAACACGTCAATCCTAGGATTGTGCTGGGGCAGGCCGAGGCTCAGGTTGCCGCGGTAGAAGCCGGCTTAGGTATTGCCCAACTCGCTACCTGGCTTGTGGAGCAACAGATACGTGACGGACGCCTGCAAAAGATCTTACCCCAGCTCGCAACGCAAGGGCTGCCATTGCATATCGTTTGGCAGCGCTCTCGGCAACATGCACCAAAAGTGCAGGCGCTCATCTCGCACTTTGAGACGACTCTAGCCATTCGACCCCACGCCGACAATGTTTGAGGTTCTGTCTTTGCCGGTGGCGTTGCCTAGACTCCCAGCGCAGCCACCAGAAAGTCAACAAAAGTGCGCACTTTGGCGGACAAGTGTTTGCGGCTGGGGTAGACCGCGTAGAGGCCGAATTCTGCCGATTGCCAGTCCGGCAATATCCGCACCAGCCTTCCTGTCTCGATGTCATCGCCGACGATGAAATAGGGCTGAAACAGGATGCCCGCGCCGCTGAGCGCTGCCAGCCGAAGGATGTCCCCGTTATCCGCCCTGATCGGACCCGAAATCGGGACGATCAATGGGCCGTCGGCGCCCTCAAGCTCCCAATTAGCGCCGCTGCCGGTCAGCGTGTAGCCGAGGCATGCGTGCCGGGCGAGATCCGCTGGCGTTTGCGGTGCGCCGTGCCGGGCCAGATAAGCAGGGGCAGCGCAGACAATGCTACGCACCCCGCCGATTTTGCGGGCGATGAGGTCGGACTGCGGCATCGCACCGATCCGGATCGCCAGGTCGAATCCGTCCTCAATCAGGTCAACCTTGCGGTCACTGAGCGAAATATCCAGCTTTACGTGCGGATAGGCCTGCGTGTAATTGGCGATGATGGTCGCGAGCCGGTGCTGGCCATAAGACAATGGGATGGTGACTCTGAGTACCCCTTGGGGCCTGCGCGTCATCTGTCCAGCAATCTGTTCGGCTTCTTCTACGTCGCCGATGATCTGGATGCTGCGCTCATAAAATTCGCGCCCGGTTTCGGTCAGACTTAATCGCCGGGTTGTGCGGTTCAGCAAGCGCGTACCAAGATGTTCCTCAAGCTTCTGTATCTGCTTGGAGGCCATCGCCCGCGAAATATCCAGCTTGTCGGCTGCTGCAGCAAAGCTGCCGCCGTCAACGACCGCGACATACATTCTCATAGAAGCAAACAAATCCATAGCGGGCGATTGTCAATCAAATAGAAATAGTTTAGTCACTAGCCGTATCTTTATCAACCAGTTAAAGCTATATACCATGGAAGCTTATTCCTACCAGGTGTCCCATGTCTCCATTACCAACCATCTTCATTTCGCACGGTTCGCCGATGCTTGCGCTGCAGGATAGCCCTGCGCGCCGCTTCCTCCAGGATTTGGGAGCGAGCTTGCCACGCCCTAAAGCTATTGCGGTCGTCTCCGCGCATTGGGAGACAACTGGCGGCCCAGCGGTGTCGCTGGCTGCGCAGCCGGCAACAATCCATGATTTCGGCGGCTTTCCGCAGGCTTTGTACGATATTAGTTATCCTGCTCCCGGCGCACCGGCATTAGCCGAGCGCGCAGCCACGCTGTTCGAAGCCGCAGGTATTCCAGTTGGACGCAGCGCCGAACGCGGCCTTGATCACGGTGCGTGGGTACCGCTGAGCTTGATGTATCCGCACGCCGATTTGCCGGTGATGCAGATCTCGTTGGTGCATGGTGCCGATCCGGCGACACACGAGCAGATGGGCCTCGCTCTGACGCAGTTGCGACATGAAGGCGTTCTGGTGATTGGTTCAGGATCGCTGACGCATAACCTGCATGAGTTCCGTGGCCAGCCGATCGATGCACCCGCAGCGCTTTGGGTCAGCGAATTCATAAGCTGGATGCGCGAGCAGCTGGAAAACAATGACACCACGGCTTTGCTGGACTATCGCAATCGCGCGCCATCGGCTATAAAAAACCATCCGAGCGATGAGCATTTATTGCCGCTGTTTGTGGCGATGGGCGCGGCTGGCATTCACGCGAAGGCGCAACTGCTGCATTCTAGTGTCGAACACGGGGTGCTAGCGATGGACGCGTATGCTTTTAACTAAAGAAAGGTAGAAAACACCTAACTGAACGAGAGGCTGGTCGCGTCCGTCACATTACACCTTAGATTGACGCCGGTAGCGGCCGGTACACTCATTGAAGACTAATCTTTGCAGGGAGGTAGCGCAGCCAGAAGATGTTGCAAAGTCCCGACCAGACCGTTGCCGTACGATCTCATCATTATGCGAAGAATCCGAAGAATCCGAAGAATCCGAAGATCGTGAATATATTCTTGGTAAATCTATCATTTGGTTTCTATGATGAAAACATCAGCATTCGATAACACAAACGCGATGTCCAACCTTATCCGATAAGGAAAAATACCATGTCCGCACACACCTACAAACTCGTTGAGCTGGTCGGGACGTCAATAAATGGCAGCGATGAAGCAATCCGCGATGCGATTTCCAAGGCAGCCTTGACCGTCAAGCATATGGACTGGTTTGAGGTGATTGAAACCCGGGGTCATATTGTGGACGGAAAAATTTCCCATTATCAGGTAACTATCAAGGTTGGATTCAGGCTGGAGTAATGCATTCCTGAGTGGCCCGGTAGCGCGACCGGACGCCACTATTCCTGGTCATGGCCGCGAAAGTGAGACTGCCTTATAAACGGTGCCGGGCAGCACGGGTGCGGACGGTGTTTTCGCCCTTCCGGGGCTGCTGGCGAGTACGTAAAAGACGGATCACAAGAACAGGTTCGGGTTGCTGTTCAGGCAGTATGTGCGCATTAATATGCTGCAATCGGATAAACTCGGTCAATCGCGTTGTGTGACAAGCAGGCGTTCGATATGGTCAGCATTAGCTTTGCAGATAGCCCGAAACGGATGAGTAATGCGTTCATCTTGCTGCGCGCGATGCCAGAACACCAACGCCGCTTGCGCTGCCCGGACCCAGGTACTGCGCTCTCTTGGCAGAGGAATGACCGGTGTGAATTTACGCTGGACTAGCTCAACACCTCTTTGTGGCGCATACAACATCGGCAGCATGTCATAGGCCGGCGTCAGGGTAAGTCCCGGCAGGAATGCGAGATTGCCGTCGTGCATATCCGTATTTGCAATCAATCGACCAAAATGTTCCAACAGCTTTATCTGGCTGGCAGTCTCTGCCGAAATGTAATCCTTCTTGAGCAAGGCTTCTGCACCTTCCGACCATGGGCCCGTCAGTCCAAACAAGGCAGAATTCAATTCGTACCAGGTACATACGCCAGAGCGACCGAACTCGCCATGCCGGTCGAAACGGTCGACTTCAAAATAAGTACGACCACCCAGCTGATAAACGCGGCTTTGTGCTGCACTCAGCTGGAGAGTATCGGCAATCGTGGTCAGTGCCAGATGCTCGCACACCAGTAAGTCAGACCAACGTTGTTCCTGCGGTGAACCGTCAGCACCGGCAAACTTGACGATGACGTGCGTTGGCCGCCCATTCAGCAACCGACACGCGGTAAATTTAGGAAATTCACCTGCGGCCGACGAATCCGCCAACCCGAAGTCCAAAGCTTGCAACGCGCGTGCTGGATACTCTGTATCGACCATCTCATCACTCAGCAAATACCTGCCCTTTTGTTGCGCGTCCAGAAAACCGCGCAGCGCATGCTCGCCGAGTATGTAATTGCCAGCCTGATCCCAGCCAAGCACGCTCAACGCATACAGCACATCATCCTCGCCCCAGCGCTTCACGTCTTGGTCAACTTGCAGGATAGTCGCAAAATGGTGGGCAAAGTTACGTCCCAAAAACCCTTGCGGTCGCATGTCACCCAACAGATACGGCACCCCACGAAACCAGCCATCCGTCATCTCTTCATTGAGCGGCCAGTGGCAGGTTTCCGTGAAACTCAGCGCGCATCCCTTCGGATAAATGGGCTCGAGTAAACCCACCTCAAGCGCCCGTCCCGTCTCATCAATACGGTATAGAATTAATGGGTAAGGATTTCCGCGAATCAACCGCCGTGCTGCATAGGCGGTCCGCCGCGCGCGACCGCTTAAAACAACCTGGCCATCAAGCCCGGAAATCGCCCGCATCAAAGACGGACGACTCACCCCCAGGCGCTGCAGCAGCTCTCCGCTTTGCTGACGACCCCAGGTGCGAAGAGTCTCGATAGCAATCTGAACAATAGTCATGTAACGATTTTTTACGTATTTATGATATATCGATCATTCACAAAATTGAAAATAACGCAAAATACCTATAACGATTTATGTAACAATTAATGTAACGATTATATTGGTTCTTGCGTATCTCCTAAAGGCATGCAAATCTATTAGAGCGTCGCCCCTATAGGGCATTCGAATTCTTTTAAAACGCCACAGGCAACTGATGCCAGGTTCTAAACGGCAATCTTGGCGTTACCGCAAGCGGGACGATCGACGCGCTTCCATCCTGACCGTGAATCACGACACTTCGCTTTCCATCCGGCTGCGTGATTATCGTCGGGGACGCCATTGAGGGTGGTACACGGATCCCCATCTGGTCAGGCGGTAAGGTAGTGAAAAAGCCTTTTTTATCCGCGGTCCCGGTTGTAAAATCGACTGCCATTAATTCCGACGATGGTGCGTTGATTTGTCCTCCGTGGCCCTCAGGGGTATAAGTCAGGATGACCAGCAAGCCGTTGATTATTTGCAATTTTCCTACGACGCGCTCGCCCAGATTAAGCAGATCGACGTACCAGCCGCGCCGGTTGCTCCAGTGAACCGGGTTGTTGCTGATGGTCCGACCGCCGGTGATCGGGGAGAGTGTCTGCTGTTGTAACTGATAAGCACCGTGGATCGCTGTTACGCCATCTGCCTGCTCCCAGATACCGTAAATGGTCTGCACTTGTGTATCTTTAGGGTCATCGACCTCAAAAAATTTGCCAGTGCCAAACATGATCATGCGCCCGCCTTGGGGATGTCTTGCCATGACGGGTTGCTGGACAACTGGCTGCGCGCGTCCGTGACGATCTTGGGCAGCAAATAGGGGCCGGTTGCCGTAAGCAACTCGCCATTTGGCTGAATCGGTATCACCCAAATCAAATTTCCATACGTTGCCCTGCAGATCGCCAGCGTAGGCTGCGATGACTTCTCTGTGCCCGTTAAATAACAGTGCGGGCGTTGACAAGCCGTTGGGCGCGCCGTCGCCGCCGCAGTGCGTATGAATTTTAGCGATCAGCGAACCGTCTTCAATATTGACAATATACAACGTGGCTTTTTTATTGTCGCTTTCAATGCCATTGCCATAAAGCGCGGCCCATTGCCCATTACGCAAACGGACGACTGCGGCGTCACCGAGCACGTATCCCATATCCTTATCGATGGTGCCGTCCGGCATCTGGTCACTATTTTCCCACAGCACACTACCTGCATCCAACTTGTCGGGCGTGCTGATGTCGAGCGCGGCGATGCTTCTGGCACCAGCGCCAGCTGCACTCAAAATGAGTGTCTTCCAGACTGAATTAGCGGGGCCTTTTTGCGGTAAATAAGCATCGCCTTCCGTTATTTGACCGTCGACAGAGTATCGATGCCGATGCTGAAAGTCGGCATGACTGAGTGCTTTTAAATGCGGAAAAACCGCACGCGGAACATAGGCGAATTTTTCAACCCCCGTCGTCGCATCGAACCCGTGCAGCATGCCATCGTTAGCGCCGACAAATAGCATCGGTGACCGTAAATTTTTGGCGTGAAGGTAATGCAGATAACTAGCGCCACCACCGCTGACATCCGGCAACATCTGATAGCCAAAATGTGTATTCTTTACGTACAGCGGCAAGGAGTTGACGATGCCACCCAATCTGCCTTGACGGTCGCGAAATTTGCCGACGCCGTGGGCGTTCTGCAATGCCGTGTCGCCCCTCAAATAAGACAAAATATCCGGCGATCCGAGCGCGTGCTGTTGTGCTGCGGTTAAATTATCCCAATAAAAATCGACTGCACGATTGCGCTCTGGATTCCACGCCACGATATTGCGCGCTTGCCAGTCCGGCATATGCTGTTCCGCATCCCACAATAGCGCACCGGCACTGCCACTGAAGTTAGTCCGATAGGCTTTTAACTGACCCGCCCAGCCCGCCGTCGTAAAACTGGCTTGATAAGCTATTGAGGCATCATTCAATGCCCGGTCACTGTAAACCAGCGCAGAAAATCCGTTGGGCGAGACTAACGGTTGCTGTGAAATTAGCCCCGAGGCCGGCATCATGACGCCGAGCGCGATCACGCTTATCCCACTTATTGCGATGTTATAAATCCAGGTTTTCATGTGGTTCTCATTTGCAAATCGACGCATTAATCCAACCGTCTTATAGCCGCAGATAACTTTGCAGAAATACTGCAACGCTGCTCGTGGTGCCGATACCCCTCGCAGTAATGCGATAGGCGTAGTGAAAATCGGTTGGATTAAGTTGAAATTCGTAGTCGTTAGCGAGCGTCATTTTTTCGATCATGCAACGCGGTACTTCTGCCAATCCGATGCTGTGGACGATCTGCGAAGGCAAGGCAATTGATATCGCATCACTGCGCCAGTTAGCGGCGATTTCCCATTTATTTTTGCCATGATGTTTGCCACCCTCGATTGGTCCTGGCGTTAGCTGAGGTGGCAAGGTTGCGTTCGATAGCGCCAATTCTCGGGACAATTTTTCGCAATAGCGAAGCACTTGTTCAGCGGCTTCAAAGGCTAGTTTTTGACTCCGAAAATTTGCTGCCATTTTTTCTTCCAAGGTCACATTGCGGATAGCGGTAACGCCGATCATTGTCATTACAAGGACAAAAATTAAGGTCAGTGGCAGTACCATTCCGGCCCGCCGAGCAGGGGAAGGGTGAATGTTTATTTTCACCTCATGAGAGATTTTCCGGAGCGGGATGACAGGCATCATCAAGGCGTAAATACTGTCATAAAACACCGCACATTCTGATCAGTAAGCAGATTTAAAGCCGCAGTCCGACAATGTGTTTTGTTCTGCGCGCGGACGTTAGCGTTATGGCGATAGCTATCGCCCGACAGGGCATCACCCCGATTAGCTTGCCGCGGAGATTGAATATTGGCCTCATGGCCTGGCTCTCTAAAATAGACTGTGACCGCGAACCCATTGCGCACCGAGCCGTATATCTCGCCCCATCCGCCGGCCATTGCATGCGCCAGCGCTGCGCGCCATTCATACAGATCAAGCGTGGCGATTTCGGCATGCGAACAAGCACGAGGGTTTATACAAATGGGCGCTTGTGATAACGCGTTGGACGCGCCCGGATAAAGCTCTGAAGCAGGGCTGTAAAAGCCGCCCCGCGCTCCGGCTAGATTTGCACGTACCCGTTCGGCCAGGTTGCCACTATATGCAGTAGCAATCGCGCGATAATGTGCTACTTTTTGATACCGCAATGCGGCTACCTGCAAACCTGCCAGACCCAGTAAAGTAAAGGCAGTAATGACAATGGCGATCAATACTTCAATCAAGCCAGCACCACGCTGGTTAATCAAGTTTGCTATTTAAAAGGGGTGGATCCAACCGTAAAAAAAAGGGCGAGGTAATTTTTCCGAGAAAATTATTGCTCGCGTATCTGTTGATGCGCCGCGGTGGATTTGTAAGGCTGACCATTGTTTCGTTTCTCAGTATCAATGACTGAAAATTATAGTCATTTCACCTTGATTCACCAATAGGCAAAAGACCTAAAAATAATGTTACTTTTGGCGGAGTTTTCGTATCAATAATCATTTTTACGCTAAAACAGCAGCCCCCCGGAGGAGGACTGCTGTTTTAGGGAACGCGTTGCGCGTTCTGTCGATGGTAGACAATACAAAATTATTTGTCCTGGAATCTCAATGCCGTCACCGAATAAATTAGTGTGGAATCGGCTCAAAAATGCCCGCCACGCGATCTTTCTGCACCTTGTCCCAATCGAATACTTTTCCGTTCATTGCCACATACACGCCGGGTGGCAAAAGCTGCGCGACACCGCATGCGTAGCCCAGATTGAACAACGCATCCGAGTTGGCAACCTCGTAGGGAATCATGGCACCCGTCACCACGATCGCTTTTGCGAGATTTGCCGCGCCCAGCACGGCGGCGGTCTCCTGCATGGTGTCGGTTCCATGAATAATCACGATGGCTTCTTCCACGGCATGTGTGCACGACGCCAGCACACGACGCCGGTCGATATCTTGCATATCGAGCGAATCAAGCAGCGGCAACTCCTCTAGCGCATAGGCGGCAGTGATGCGCGCGCGGGCAATTGCCTGTGGCAAATGACTAGCTGCAAAGGTCAACTTACCTGCGATTTCGTCATAATGTTTATCAAATGTGCCGCCAGTGGCGATGATGCGGAGAGCCATACGAATTAATTTCCTGGTTAGTTTGCTGGTCACTGTTACTTGTGGATTGCGGTTTCAGTTTCAAGGCGCCCCGCTTTACGGCCGCTGCAATGTGAAAACAGATAAATCGATAACGGTTGTATCAATATGCCGACAACCATTCCCGGTGGCAACAAAGCCAATATCTGCGACGCAGCGCCGCCTTGAGGTTGCATTTTAACTTGCTCCGGCGTTACCGTCGGCACGCTCGTATTGCCATATTGTTTTAGCAAACAGGTTGCGCCAACGCGGGCGGCTGGACAACAGTGGCGCGGAAATCACGTTGAAGGGTTGCGCTATTGCCGCTATGCCGGTTACGCTGGAGGGGGTGCTGATCGCCTATAATTTGCTCGAGCCGACAATGTCGGTCGTCGGCTTGTGCACCTGGTTGGCACGGTTGCGGGGCGACTGAAGGCGAGCGCAACCGTTAGGACGCTTTGACATATAGTGTGTCCTTTATGCCTTTCGGGTGAACCGATTATACTGACGGATACTTTTTGCCAACCAACCTTTTGCTAAAATTCACCCTGCGATGTTTACTTGTTTTGCAGTAAAGTCATATAGTTCATGAAACCGATTGCCCCCGGCACCGTCATTTTTCATCGCTATCGCGGATATGGCGTCATCGTTTCGGTCAATTTACTGACTGGGTGGATTTCTGCGCGCTTCGGCAGCGAGATCCGCACCCTCGACTTAAGTCTATCCTCGGATGACATACAACATGCCGACGGCGATCCGATACTCTTTCGCCACGCGCCACCAGATCGCATGCCGCATGGACGCCTGATGGCGATGGTTCGCAAGTTGCATAGCGCGGGCTACGAGCGTTTATATTTATATAGCTGGCCTAAACCTTCCGGTATGCATTGGCGCTGGCATTTATTCTGCGGGCGCCATAATTGGCTGGAACGACCACGCCGCGAAGGATGGTATGGATCGGGTGCGGATTACAATTTTAATCCGATTCTTGGATGGGGCGACAATCCTGGTGCGTCGGCGGACGAGCTGGCTAGTGCGCTGGCGCAATTCGATCCGCACGGTTTTGCGCAAGCGCTCGGTCGCGATGAGGACCATACGCGCTGGTTTGCGGAGGTTTGCGATGCGCTCCTGCCGGATTACGCTTTTAGTTTGGCGTGGAACGTCAACGGAACCGGCAATCATGCGGCTAAGGCGGCATCCATGCCCGCCAGTTTGCCCGTGATTGCCGTGAGGAGCGGCGTGCCAGAATATAGTGGACCGCCATTGCCGTGGCCACCAGGATGGGCGCGGCTGTGGCCCGGTGCGAATCGGGCAGTGCCGCCGTCCAATATCATTACACTCACCAGAGTCGCCGATTAGTTCGTAGTTCGGCGCTCAAAAACGCCCACGAACGAGTGAAGTGCTTAAACTGAGCAATTGAAGGGCTGAAGCGGTAGCAAGCTGTCTACGAAGCTGGCTACTAATGAGATAGCCGCCAAAAATACGCCCGGTGAAACACGATCAGTCGAACGTCTAGTCCCGTTATCTAGCTCCTTTGCTTGCCAGCACGCTTGGATTCAATATGTTCTTGGGCGTCCCGTTTGCAAAATCCGCAACATTTTGTAACGCAGTACTGAAATATAGCTCATAGCCGTCTTTTTCTACATATCCCAAATGCGGAGAAGCAATCACATTGTCCATCTTTAACAATGGGCTGTCCGGCTTCAATGGCTCCGATTCAAAGACATCCAATGCCGCGAAGCCTGGCCGACCTCGTTGCAGCGCTGGCAATAGCGCATCGGTCGCCACTAGTTCAGCACGACTGGTATTTACAAAAATTGCGGTCGGCTTCATCAGCGCCAAATCTTCACCTGTCACTATTGCCCGGGTAGCCTCATTTAAACGCAGATGAAGCGACAAAACGTCGGCTTCAGAAAAGAACTGCTCTTTGGTGTCGGCGACCAGATAACCGTCTTTAAGCGCCTGGGCACGGCTGGCGTCCCGCCCCCAAATCATTACACGCATACCAAATGCTTTACCGTAACCCGCGACCATGCGGCCTATCTTGCCGTAACCCCACACGCCCAGTGTGCGCCCTTTGAGCGCGATACCAAGACCATTAAAGTTGGCCTGCGAAGAAACGGTTTGCCAAAGTCCTTGTTGTAAATTATGCACGTATTGGGGGATTCGACGTGCTGCTGCCATAATCAGCGCCCAGGTTAATTCGGCGGGTGCAGTTGGATCCCCTGATCCTTCAGCGATCGCAATATTCAATGCTGTTGCTGCCTCAACGTCAACGTGAGTACTTACTTTTCCTGTTTGGGATATCAATTGCAAGCGTGGCAATTTTTGCAATAACACCTTAGAAAGTGCGGTACGTTCACGGATCAAAACCAGCGCATCAAAACTGGCGAGGCGGATCGCTAACTGTCCGCTTCCCCGCGCGGAACTGGTAAAGATTTTGACCTCGTGGCCCGCCAGTATGGCAATACTATCAAGATGTCGCACCACATCCTGATAGTCGTCGAGTATGGCTATTTTCATAATAATTTCCGTGTGGAATGTCATGTTGGGTGGTGGAGTGTCACAGTCTCGTAACAAAGCAACAGCAATCGCAATTCTGCAAATACCTTACTACAATAGTTGGTCATTTTTACTACAAAACGAGTGTACAATTAATTCAGACTCTCCAGAAAAGCCTGATTAGTACGCTAAAAAATACATCAATATACGTCATTGTTTTTTAAAAGTGCGCCTGTCGGGCATCGCAAAAGATAGACGTTGTTCATTTTTGTCCAATATCAATCGCGTATTTTCATCGTTAAATGGTAACAGCCCTCTACAAACAAATTCTTGCCTTCCGGATGCCGCGAATCTATCGCGATCCGCCAGGCATTAACCAGACATAACAAATATATTTAGGAGGTAGCTTTATGAATCATCCGGACCGCTCTCATGTCGCTCAGATTTTACGCGGGCCCAGCGCCGATGCGCCAGCTTACGTTAAACAACAAAAGTTAATTAATTGGGTTAACCAAATAGCGGCCCTGACCAGACCGGACCATATTCACTGGTGCGATGGCTCTTCGGAAGAATACGATCAACTGTGCGCTGAGATGGTAGCAGCTGGCACGATGAAAAAGTTGAATCCGGCCAAGCGTCCAAATAGCTATCTGGCATGTTCCGATCCGTCGGATGTGGCGCGCGTAGAAGATCGCACTTTTATTTGTTCCGCGCAAAAAGAAGACGCCGGTCCGACCAACAACTGGACCGAGCCTGCTGCAATGCGCGCTACGCTAAATGATTTGTTCGATGGTTGCATGCAAGGGCGCACCATGTATGTGGTGCCGTTCTCCATGGGACCGCTGGGCTCTGATATTGCCCACATTGGCGTTGAGCTTTCGGACTCGCCGTACGTAGCGGTCAACATGCGCATCATGACCCGCATGGGCAGGGCAGTCTATGAAGTGCTGGGTACGGACGGCGATTTTGTGCCATGCGTGCATTCGGTCGGCGCACCGTTGCAAGCCGGTCAAAAAGACGTGGCGTGGCCATGTAATCCCACCAAATATATCGTCCATTATCCAGAAACGCATGAAATCTGGTCGTTTGGATCGGGTTATGGCGGCAACGCATTGCTTGGCAAAAAATGTTTTGCGCTGCGCATCGCCTCTACTATGGGTCGCGATGGTGGATGGCTGGCCGAACACATGCTGATTCTGGGCGTGGAATCGCCTGTCGGTAAAAAGCATTATGTCGCCGCTGCGTTCCCTTCGGCCTGCGGTAAAACCAACTTCGCCATGCTGATTCCACCGGTCGGTTTTGAAGGCTGGAAAGTAACTACCATCGGCGACGATATCGCCTGGATCAAACCGGGTGCGGACGGTCGTTTATATGCCATCAATCCTGAAGCCGGTTATTTTGGCGTAGCCCCCGGCACCAATGAAAAGACCAACTACAATTGCATGGCCTCCATGCGCGACAATACTATCTTCACCAATGTTGCATTGACTGATGACGGCGATGTCTGGTGGGAAGGCATGACCAAGGAAGCCCCCGCGCATCTGATCGACTGGCAAGGCAAGGACTGGACGCCTGCTAGCGCTAAAGAAACCGGTGCCAAGGCAGCACATCCCAATGCCCGCTTCACGGTCGCAGCAACCCAAAATCCGGTGATCGATGCTGCATGGGACGATCCTGCCGGTGTGCCGATTTCTGCTTTCATCTTCGGCGGACGTCGTTCAACGACCGTGCCGCTCGTCACTGAAGCCCGCAATTGGGTTGAAGGCGTGTATATGGCTGCTACCATGGGCTCGGAGACTACGGCGGCCGCAGTCGGGCAACAAGGTGTCGTGCGCCGCGATCCGTTTGCGATGTTGCCGTTCATAGGTTACAACATGAGCGATTATTTCCAGCATTGGCTGAATATGGGTCGCAAGATCGCTGCTTCTCCCGCTGAAATGCCTAAAATTTTCTGCGTCAACTGGTTCCGTACCGATGCCGAAGGCAAGTTTGTCTGGCCAGGCTTTGGCGACAATATGCGCGTGCTGAAATGGATGCTGGACCGCCTGGAAAATAAAGCCGGTGGCCTCGAACACCTCTTCGGTACCACTCCCCGCTACAGCGATCTGCAATGGGATGGGCTGGCGTTGAGCGAACAACAGTTCGATCAGATTACGTCGATAGATAAAGCTGCATGGCGGGAAGAAACTGCGCTGCATACTGAGTTGTTCGAGAAGCTAAAATACCATTTGCCGCGGGAGCTGGAAGAAGTCAAAGCTGCGCTGGAAAAGCGCCTGACTTAATCATTGTCCGGAATCACATTTAGACAGATAGCAGTGAAAGCGTAACTCTCAGGAGTTGCGCTTTTTTTGTTGACGACCTGCCAAAAAAAACCCACCTGCGCGTTAGCGGGTGGGTTGAATCCGCCCGGGGAGGGCAGAGGAGACATTCGATGCGGTTCTGATACGGGCAGCTAGTGAAGCGAACGCATAACTGGTTTCTACAACAACTAGTTGCGCTGATCTGAAGGGGATCAGATTTATCGTGCTGTTATCAATAAATCTATCAAAAACTCTATCAAAAACGAATTTATGAAAAACAAATTTGCCAAAAACTAAACAATCGACTGTGGAGAAATATGTGCCGCTAGCCTACGCAATGGCGAATGTAGTAAATACATAATAGGAAACACAATCGGCCACAAGGTGAGCCAACTTTCGACCCACGTGCGAAAAAAATGTGCGTCGATCTGGTGCCATATGATGGGCATCAAAGCTGTTGTCATACTGGTGACTACCCCTGAGAGAACAAAAGAAGGCAGCATTGAAGCCAGACTACGGGACTTCCGCCATATTTTATTACCAACCTCTGTTGATGTTCGCATATTCGTCATGGCAGTGCGTTGATCTTGATCAGTGTTTAAATAAAGACGCATTTCACCTCCAACCTAATTGCTACTTGCCAGCAAACGCAATTCTGCGGCCAAACTTGGTTGACTACCGACCTCATCATTTGCCATACGTCGCGCCATCTTTCGGCCCTTGGCATTATTTTCCGCCAAACGACGTTCCCGTGATTTGCGGGGCTTTATTATCAGTAATGTAGCGCGAAAAATTCCGCGAAGTAAGGGCTTGAAGTACATGCCCAAGACGATGGCAAGGCAAAAAGCCAATGACGGCCAAATGACCCCGCGTGCAGAAGCGGCGATGTGACGCAGTGTTGAGGCATCAAACAAATTGGCGAAAAGGGTAAAGAAATCGAAAGACATGATATGCGGCTTACGTATAATATTGAACTTGTGCAATGCAGTATATTACTGCGCATTAATACGAGCCAATCCTTAATCTGGATATCTGTTATACCTTTCTTGTATACCTTTTGGCGTGTAGGTGGCTGTTTTATAGATACGCAAGGAAAGAGGACTTTTAAAGGCTTGCATAGCGCACCATTAGCGCTGCCCTATCAAACTTGCTGCGTTGCAATATAGATTATTTGAATATGTCTTTATCGGTTTCAACGAGAGAGGGATAAAATCGGGAAGCACGAAGCTTGCCCTCCTATCTCCGCATATATCTCTTATTTGGCTGTAACCCGTTTATGATTACCCTGTCCAACAATTTACTATGGCCCGAACATGAGTTTTCTAACGCTTGACTTAAACTTACTGCGCGTGTTCGACGCAATAATGACCGAGCAAAATCTCACGCGGGCCGCGAGCAGACTGGCGATGACACAGCCTGCTGTCTCCAACGCTTTAAAGCGTTTGCGCTACTCGCTCAACGACGAGCTGCTGATCCGCACCGCGCACGGGGTCAAACCCAGCCAGTACGCTGAAGAACTGTGGCCGTCGGTGCGAAGGGCGCTGGCGGATCTGGAAACCGCTATCACACCGGAAACGTTTGATGTGTCACGTGCGCATACGACCTTCCAGCTCGCAATGGCAGATGCGACGGCTGCACTCTGGCTACCATCGCTGGTGCGTACTATTGAGCAGGAAGCCCCTCAACTGAATATCAGAATGGTGCCGCTCACCACCCGCGATCCGCGACAGATGCTGCTACGCGGCGACGTCGATCTGGCGGTTGGCTTTTTTCCCGGCGTCACGGCCCAGCTGGCCGGTAGCCAGACCACGTCGGCCTCACCGGTGCATCATGAGCGCTTGTACACGGGTGAGTACGTTTGTGTCATGCGCAAGGACCATCCGCTGGCGCAAATGCCGCTTACTCTCGATAGTTATTGCGAGGCGCATCACTTATTGGTCAGCTTTTCCGGGCGCGCTCACGGACTGATTGAAGAAATACTTCTGACGATGAATCGCAAGCGGCGCATTTTACTGACTGTTAATCAATTTTTCACTGCCGGAAAAGTGGTTGCCAGCTCGGATCTTGTGACCGTATTGCCGCGCCATCTGATCGGTGCAACCGGTATGACCGATGTGCTGGTTGCACGCGAGCTGCCGTTTACCACGCCGGCGGTTGATGTAGATATGCTGTGGCATGAGCGCGACGTGCGTAACCCGGCCCACAAATGGTTGCGCGCGCATCTTGCCGCGACAGCGCATGCAAAGTTTACGCAGGAAATTATCGGGAAGCATTAAGTCATCGTTAAGCCATTTCAGGACAGACCTTGTTAAACCTTCGCCCTGAGGGTAACGGTTACTGCCGTTGAAACGCCGCTAACGCGCGATATTGTTGTGCTAACTGCACCGGAATCGCCGCATAGATCGGCCACAGTTTTTTATAAATTGCTACGTTGACGGGGTTCGGCTGATGATGATGCGTCGATCCGACCATGTCGGCAATTGCTTCGAGCGAAGAAATTCGCCCTAGCGCCAGCAAACCCAATACCGCCGCCCCCAGACAAGATGACTCGACGCTTTCTGGCACTACTACTTCACGATCAAAAATATCTGCCATCATTTGTCGCCATAAGGCCGAGCGCGCAAACCCGCCCGTTGCCATGATGCGTTGCGTTGGTCCTATCAACTCTTCGACCGCCGGGAGGATACTGTAAAGGCTAAAAATAACTCCCTCCAGGGCTGCCCGTATCATCTGCGGCTTACCGTGATGCATCGCTAATCCGAAGAACGATCCGCGTGCGTCGGCATTCCATAACGGTGCTCGCTCACCCGCCAGATAGGGATGAAATAGCAGGCCATCAGCACCCGCGCCGACTTGTGCTGCAATGTCCATCAACGCATCATAAGGATCGCGATCGGCCTGCACGGCATCGGCCGCTTCTTTGGTTGCCAGCTCGTCGCGCAGCCAGCGTAAAACGCTGCCACCATTGTTAATCGGGCCACCAACCACCCAATGGTGTGCGGTCAGTGCGTAACAAAAAGTGCGTCCTGCCGGATCGGTGAGCGGGCGATTGACCACCGTGCGCATTGCGCCGGATGTGCCAATCGTAACGGCAACTTGCCCCGCTGCAATCGCGTTCACTCCAAGATTGGATAGCACGCCATCATTGGCACCGAGGATAAAGGGCGTACTCAGCAACAACCCGAGTTGCTGCGCTAACGCAGGGGAGAGTCCATCGATCTGATACGTGGTCGGTACCAATTGCGAGAGTTGGGCCGGCACGATACCGAGTAATTCGAGGGCTTCTTGATCCCAGTCCATCTCCAGCAGGTTAAACAGTCCGGTGGCAGAAGCAATCGAGTGATCGACCAGCCAGACGCCGAACATACGGTGAAACACGTACTCCTTGATACCGACAAAACGCGCACTGGCAGCAAATATAGCTGGCTGGTCGTGCCGCAACCACATCAGCTTGCAAAGAGGCGACATGGGATGAATCGGCGTGCCGGTGCGAAGATATATCGCATGACCGTTCATCTCATCACGGATTTTGTTGGCCCATTCGCCAGCGCGATTGTCGGCCCAGGTGATACTGTTGGTGAGCGGCTGATTATCTTTGTCCATCGCGATCACGCTGTGCATGGCGGCGCTGAAGGACACCAAAGCTACTTGCGCTGGATGCACTTTTGCGCTGCTGATCGCCTTTGCGATAGTGGTCAAGACGGCGGCGTAAATTTGCTCCGGGTCCTGCTCGGCCATGTCTGCTACCGTGGACAATAACGGATACTCCACCGCAAACTGGCTGACAACCTTACCGGCTAACGTAAATAGGACCGCTTTAGTGCTGGTAGTGCCGATATCTACACCGAGCATATAGTCTTGCGTTATCGGTTGTAGTACCGGTCCTGCCGCCGGGGCCGGAGCGCCGGTCGACGATGATTTAAATGACATATTTCCTCGCAAGATTTATTTATATTTTTTGCGGCTAAGAACCCATCTACGTCTGCGACAAGCGGGCGCCAGTTAATGATAAATAGCGCGCAGAACCTGAGTGATCTTGCGACCATGAGGGTTTTAAGCACTACATGCACAGCTAGCACCGCAGCATTAGATAGTATCCGATGGTAACGCTAACATCAATCGCCTTTTATCCTGCGCGCGTTGCCTGTTCCTGTAGAATTCCCTACAAAATATGGTGTAATTGTTAACATTTATACTAAAAAAAGCCATGGAAAAAGCCCAAAAGCGCGTAATATCGGTTTTTAGTGAGAAACGATTTCACTGACCGACAATCGGCAATTTCACAAAAACCAGACCAAAAAAATGGCTAAAACAGAGACCCGGATGCCGCGTGCTACCGAAACAAATTACAACGTGAACCCAGCAAAGGTAAACAAACAAGGCGGCGAGGCAGGAATCGCCAGGGTAATGGCTCCACGGCGTGGGCGCGCAACCGGCCGGGTAACGATAACGGAGGTGGCAACCGCGGCCAATGTCAGTCCCATGACGGTTTCACGCGCGATAAAATCGCCCGAACTTGTGCAGCAAAAACTGCGAGACCGCATTGCGACTGTTATTAAAAAACTGGGTTATGTCCCAAATCAGGCCGCAAGCACGCTAGCGTCGTCTAAATCTCGGGTGATTGGCGTGGTCGTGCCCTCTTTAACCAATGCGGTCTTTATCGATACCCTCACGGGGATACGCGATTGTCTGGGGAAGGCTGGCTATCAATTTTTGATTGGCGAGAGCGGTTATTGCCCAGACAAAGAAAGCGAACTGATAACGACCTACATGGCGCACGCACCAGACGGTTTTTTACTCACAGGAATCGAACAGCAAGAGTCCTTGCGCGTGCGACTGGCGACCAATAACGTGCCCGCCGTGCGCATGTACGATCTCAGTAAAAATAGCAATGACCTGACCGTTGGGTTCTCACAAAAAAAGGCCGGTTACAGCGTCGCCCGACACTTTATTGAGCGCGGCTACAAACGCCCGGCGTTCCTTGCAGCGCAACTTGACCCAAGATCAATGAAGCGCAGAGAAGGTTTTAGAAAGGGCCTGATCGAGGCCGGGTTAAATCCTAATCTCGAAGTTTTGTTGGCGGTACCATCGACGATCGAACTAGGCGCGCACTTGTTGGATCAAATTCTGCACCAGACCCCAAATTGCGACGCTGTATTTTGTTGTAATGACGATCTGGCGCTCGGCGTGCTATTTGAATGTCAGCGCCGCGGCCTTTCGGTGCCGACGCAAATGGCCATCATCGGCTTTAACGATTTACCATGGGCGGCGCAGGCGAATCCGGCGATTACGACCATCGTCACTCCGCGCTACGATATTGGATACATCGCAGCCGAACTTCTGCTCAAAACGCTTAAAGGCAGAGCCATAGAAAAATCCCGCATTGATCTGGGTTTTGAGCTGGCGATTCGGGGCAGCACTTAAAAATCTTCTTACCCTACACAACGCCGCCGGCTCAGGCGGCTTTTTCTTTTCAGCACGCCGCACCGTAAGCGTATATTTCAATCTATTTTGCGATTAGTTGCGCCTTCCCATCCGTACCCTATAAGAATATTTCCCGGGGGATACGCCACTCCAAAAATAGAATCCGCCGCTCAACGTATCGGTAACCGTGTCGTATGTTTAACCTCTTCCATTACCGCGTAAGTGTGCGTTTCCCGTACACCTTTCAATTGCAATAGCGACTTTCCCAGAAACTCGCGATAAGCGTTCATGTCCTTTACCCGCGCCTTGACCAGATAGTCAAAACCGCCCGCAACCATGTGGCATTCCAGCACCTCGGGGATCACTTGCACGCTTTTACTAAACGCATCGAATACTTCGGGCGTAGTCCGATCCAACACTACCTCAATGAACACCAACAGCGCCACGTCGAGCAACTGCGGATTAAGCTGAGCGGTGTAATGCATGATATAGCCAGCATCCTGCAACTTGCGTACCCGCTCAAGGCAAGCCGCTGGCGATAGGTTGACCCGTCCCGACAGGTCTACATTGCTGATCCGACCGTCGTTCTGCAACTCGGAAAGAATTTTTTTACTTATTTTATCTAGCATTTTGCCCATTTCCGAAAGAATTTTATTCGGTTAAATTTTCGCATTAATAACAAAATTTTGATAGTCATCGCTATTACCAGAATAAATCCACCGTAATGCCGCCTACAATCGATCGATTCGCAAAGATTACATAATTCTAACCGTTCCCTCCTGCTTTTATTGTTTTTTTACCTATTTCGAGACCGCCACCATGCCGACGCCATCCCCGTTGACTTCCTCTTCGAATGTAACGCCGTTCGCAGCATTCCATGCCGAAGTGTTCGGCGATCAATCGTCCGCGCAATCCCCCGCTGGATCTGCCGATCAATCTGCCGCTCAATCTACATTACGTGCAGCAATCACGGCAGCTTATCGACGCGATGAAGCCATAGCTGTGCAATGGCTATTGAGCAACGTCGTAGATAGTTCTGGTGCACGAGCGGCAAGTGAAGAACTAGCGCGCAAGCTGGTGCAGTCGGTGCGCGACAAGCGCACACGTGCCTCCGGCGTTGATGCGTTAATGCACGAGTTTTCTTTATCCTCGGAGGAGGGGGTCGCGTTGATGTGCCTCGCCGAGGCATTGTTACGAATTCCCGACCACCAGACTGCTGACCGATTAATCGCCGATAAAATTAGCAAAGGCGACTGGCGTCGCCACGTAGGCGAATCGCCATCGATGTTCGTCAACGCCGCAACCTGGGGACTGGTCATCACCGGTAAACTGGTCAGCACCAATAGCGAACGCGGGCTGGGTTCGGCGCTGACCAAACTGATCACTAAAGGCGGCGAGCCATTGATCCGTAAAGGCGTAGATGTCGCCATGCGCATGTTGGGCAATCAATTTGTCACCGGACAAAATATCGCTGAAGCCCTCGACAACAGCCGCGATAATGAAAAACGCGGCTATCGCTACTCGTACGACATGCTGGGCGAAGCCGCATTGACTGAAGAAGATGCGGCGGCTTATTATGCCTCTTATGAAACAGCAATCCACGCCATCGGTCGCGCCTCAGCCGGACGCGGGATCAAAGACGGCCCGGGCATTTCTGTAAAATTGTCAGCGCTACATCCACGCTATTCACGGTCTCAGAAGCAACGCACGATGACTGAATTGCTGCCACGCTTAAAGCAACTATTGCTGCTGGCAAAACAGTACGACATCGGCTTGAATATCGATGCCGAAGAAGCCGATCGCCTTGAATTATCGCTGGATCTAATGGAAGCGTTAGCATTTGATCCCGATCTTGCCGGATTTGAGGGAATTGGTTATGTGGTACAGGGTTATCAAAAACGCTGTCCGTTCGTGATCGATTATCTGGTTGACCTGGCACGCCGCAGCGGTCAAAAATTTATGGTTCGATTGGTTAAAGGCGCCTATTGGGATGCGGAAGTCAAGCGTGCTCAGGTAGATGGCATGCCCGGCTATCCGGTCTATACGCGTAAGGTTTATACCGACGTTTCGTACCTGGCGTGTGCACAAAAATTGCTGGCCGCGACCGATGTCCTGTATCCGCAATTTGCCACGCATAATGCCCGGACGCTAGCGACAATTTATTGTTGGGCGGAAGAAAAGGGCATCACTGATTATGAATTTCAGTGCCTGCACGGAATGGGCGAAACCCTCTACGATCAAGTGGTCGGAAAAGATAATTTAAGTAAGCCGTGCCGCATTTACGCACCGGTCGGATCGCATCAGACACTGCTGGCGTATCTGGTCCGACGGTTACTGGAAAATGGCGCTAACTCATCATTTGTAAATCAGATCGTCGACGAAAATTACTCCATCGAGATGTTAATCGCCGATCCACTAAACGAGGCCCTAAAACTCGGCGGCGAACCGCACGCCAACATTCCATTGCCACGCGCACTGTATGGAAATGAACGCAAAAATTCTGCGGGCGTTGACCTCAGCAACGAAGACGTGCTGCGCGACATCGACGCAACATTTCAGCAATTGCGCGGCACGCAATGGCACGCTATGCCACTACTTGCGCAAGACCATCCTATTAGCGCCGCAATCGGTACTGCGCAAAATATTTTAAATCCGGCTGACCATCGCGATATCGTCGGGACCGTGATCGAAGCCAGCGCCGAAGACGTTGAATCCGCCCTCAGCGCTGCGACTTCATACGTAACGGACTGGCAAACAAGAACGCCGCCGGATCGCGCGGAATTATTATTACGCGCAGCCGATTTGTTTGAAGAGCACCAATATGAATTGATCGCGCTAGCCATTCGGGAAGCAGGCAAATCATTACCGAATGGCATCGCAGAAGTACGTGAGGCTGTCGATTTTTTACGCTACTACGCGGCGCAAATACGCAATACGACCAATACTTTGGCGCTTGGTCCGGTGGTCTGCATTAGCCCATGGAATTTTCCGCTGGCGATTTTTGTCGGTGAGATTAGCGCGTCATTAGCGGCTGGCAATGTGGTACTAGCCAAACCTGCGGAACAAACGCCATTGATCGCCACGCGCGCAGTGCAGTTACTGCATCAGGCGGGCGTGCCGCGTGGTGCTTTGCAATTGTTACCAGGACGCGGTGACACTGTTGGCGCCAGTCTGACCGCAGATGCGCGCGTTAAAGGCGTGATTTTCACTGGCTCAACTGAGGTCGCGCAATTAATCAATCGTACGCTCGCCACACGCGCCATCAAAGAATCGATAGAGCTTCCTTTTATCGCAGAAACTGGTGGACAAAATGCGTTGATCGTTGATTCCAGCGCACTGCCCGAACAGGTGGTGGTAGACGTTCTCAGCTCAGCATTTGATAGCGCAGGGCAACGTTGCTCGGCACTACGCGTTTTATGCCTGCAAAACGATATTGCGGATCGCACAATCCACATGTTAAAAGGTGCTATGAAAGAACTTCGGATTGGCAATCCGGATCGCTTGATCACCGATATCGGACCAGTGATTGATGCGGAGGCACGACAACAATTACTCGCGCATATCGAAAAGATGAAGGCAACGGCAAAAGACTTTTTCCAGTTGCCGCTTTCTGATGAAGAAAACCGTGGCACATTCGTTGCGCCGACCCTTATAGAAATTGGTTCGCTTGATGAATTGCAACGCGAGGTATTTGGGCCAGTGCTTCATGTGATGCGTTATGCGCGCAACCAGCTGCCCGATCTCATTAATGCGATAAACGCTAGCGGGTATGGATTGACACTAGGAATCCATTCACGCATCGATGAGACCATCGATTTCATTACGCGTCGCGCGCACGTCGGTAATATTTACGTGAACCGAAATATCGTTGGTGCGGTTGTCGGCGTGCAGCCGTTCGGCGGAGAGGGTAAATCCGGAACCGGGCCAAAAGCCGGTGGACCACTTTATTTAAAACGTCTGCAACGTACCCCAGAAGTTAGTCTCGGTGCGCATACAATTCATGAAGCCAGCCCGCTAGTAACCGACGGCGCCTCGGCGCTGCAGTCGTTATTAGGTTGGGCTAAAACTCACGGACACCAGCGTATCGCGGCCTTGGGACAAGAATATATTCATCACAGCTGGCTGGGTACTTCAATGGTATTGCCAGGCCCGACCGGCGAACGAAATACACTCTCGTTCGCGCCACGCGGGGCGGTTTTGTGTAGCGCCCAGACAGTTGCCGTCATGTTGAATCAGCTAGCGGCGGTGTTAGCAACGGGCAATACGCCAGTGATCGAATCAGCGTCGTCCAGCCTGATTCCAAGTGGCCTGCCCAAGGTCGTGCGTGATGTAATTCGTACTATCGACAGCGTCAATAATGTTGCCGATGCCAAAGATACAAATGCGATTGCGTTACATCTGGCGTTAGTCGATAGCGCCGATCTGGCACGCTTGCATCCGTTGCTGGCGGCCAGAGAAGGGGCGCTGGTACCCGTTCTGGAAACCTCAGAATATGCTCCAATTCCTCTGTGGCGGCTGGTGGCTGAACGTGCCATTTGCGTGAACACGACTGCGGCAGGAGGCAATGCCAGCCTGATGACATTAGAGGCTTAATGGTGCCTTTCTACTCCGGCTTTATAACTATGCGTTTTATACTAAGGCTCGGGTAATTAAAAATATTCAGCTTTTAAATTCAAAACCGGTTCATCGTTTAGCGCGATGAACCGGTTTTGCGCATTTACGTAGATATGTCGCCATTTCGCAGCGCTATACTTACCTCAGCATCTAAGCACCTCAATACTCAGCACTTCCTCATCAAACATCGCTTTTCCTCGCTTACGTAATCTGGTTAAATAGATACTACATAAGAATAAAACTTTGCCGTCAAAATAACCGTTGCGATAAGCATTAACGGCATTAACGGCATTAACGACGATATGGCTTGGACGAAAAAGACAAAGCGAGAATGCATCAGGGACATCGTAGGTCAAAATGCTTTGGCTTGTTGACGTGACTTCAAACAGCGGGCAATTTCTTATTGACGTAACTGCTTCCGAAAAAAAATCTTGTAAAATTGCAATAAAATGCGATCTTGTGGCATAACTGATGTAAGCGTTTGAATGTAAGCGTAGTAAAACAAATACACGCATCTAAAGGTTTTCCACCTCGGATGTGCGAATGTCTAACCCCATACGTTTAACTCCATATCGTCCATGACTTCAGTCTCTTCCGCCCCTTCTACGCCACCCGCCCCCGCCCCCGGCCCGTCTCGCGCGTTAAAAATTATTGCGTGGTGCATTGGCAGCCTGCTGGTAATACTAGCGCTGTGTCTGGCTTTTTTACTGACCTTTAACTGGAATCGGGCAAGACCCTGGATCAATGCGCGCGTGTCCGAGGCCGCCGGTCGGCCGTTCGCCATTCGCGGAGATTTGGCGTTACATTGGTTCAATCCAAAAGGTCAAGAAACCGGCTGGCACCAATGGATACCATGGCCACAGTTGAGCGCACGCGATATCGTCCTCGATAATCCTGATTGGGCAAAAACCGGTCAGCATATGGTCGAAGTTAAGCAGGTGACGTTTACTTTGCGGCCTCTGCCATTATTAGAAAAACGCATCAGCGTTACAACACTACAGCTCGATTACCCGCTCGTCATGCTGGAGCGATCTGCGGATGGCAAGAACAACTGGACATTTCCTGCGTCGACGCCGAGTAAGTGGAAACTGGATCTCCAGCAACTGGTCCTGACGCAAGGCGCCATAAGGCTACTTGACCCCATAAAAAAAATCGATATCAACGCCAACATAGCGACGTTAGCCGAGACGACTAAAGAGGGTTACGGCATTGGGTGGAGCGTCAAAGGGAGTTTTAATAAAACACCGGTGACGGGCAATGGACAGGCCGGGGCGATACTATCTCTTGCAAACGTCAATACAACCTATCCACTCGCGGCCAGCGTCCATGTCGGCAAGACAGCGGTAGACATCCGGGGTACCATATCCAAGCCGCGCGATCTTGCTGCGCTGGACCTGAGGTTAAAACTTGCCGCCACCAGCATGGAGGACCTGTACGCGCTGACCGGCATCGTGCTGCCTGCCACGCCACCATTTATTACTGAGGGCCATCTGATCGGTAAGATTCTACCCGGCGGCAACCAGTGGATTTATGAAAATTTCAAGGGTAGGGTTGGTTCAAGCGACCTCGCTGGATCACTCGAATATATCGCCAGAGAACCCCGACCATTGTTAAAAGGCTCACTGGTGTCCAACCAATTGCGATTAGCCGACCTGGGCCCACTTGTCGGCGCCGACTCGAACGCGAGCAAAACCAACCGGGGCGTAGCGCTTACGCAACCAGCTAACAAAGCCCTGCCTACACAACAGTTTAATACTGCAAAATGGGGCAGTATTGATGCTGACGTCCAATTTTCTGGTAAAAACATCATCCGGCCTAAATCTTTACCGATCCAGAATTTGCAAACAAATATTCATCTGAATAACAGTCAACTTTCGCTGACGCCCCTAAATTTTGGCATCGCGGGTGGAAATCTGATATCAACCATCAAACTCGATGGTAGCGGCAAAACGATTAAAGCCAACATATCGCTTTCAGCGCGCCATCTTAAAATTAACAAGCTATTCCCTACTTTGGAGTCCGCGCGCGCCAGTCTGGGTGAAGTTAATGGCGATGCTGCTTTAACCGGCACTGGCAACTCCATAGCGGCGTTGTTGGCGAGTGCTAACGGTGAGCTTAAAACGTTGATCAATCAAGGGACTATGAGTAAATTTATACTTGAGGCAGCGGGGCTCAACGTCGGCAACGTGGTGCTCACCAAGCTATTTGGCGACAAGCAGGTACATCTTAATTGCCTGGCGAGCAATTTTGGTATTACCAACGGCCTGATGCAAACACGGACATTTCTGCTGGATACGGACGATGCGATCATTACGGTCAGTGGACAAATTAACCTGGCCAGGGAATCCATGGACCTGAAGGTAAAGCCGAAAAGCAAAGGCCTGCGCATAATTTCCTTCAGATCGCCTCTATACGTCGCTGGGACTTTTAAAAACCCGGATGTTGGGGTGGATAAGGGAGTACTGGCGCTAAAGGCAGGCAGCGCCATTGCGCTCGGTATTTTATTCCCTGTTGCTGGTATTTTACCTTTGGTCAACATCGGCGGGACCCAACCAACCGATTGCGCCCGTCTGCTAGCGGAGACCAAAATAAAACCTGTCCTAAAGCCCAGCACGCACCCAGCACCCGCACCGGTCTCCTCAGAGACCTCTGGACTGTCTACCAACCATTGACCGGATGCAGGCTGATGGCGCGTAATCGCCAAGCCCAAAATCGGCGTAGAGCGCTCCTGCAGCCGTCGCGACGGCTGGCAGCGGTATCTTTGTGTTGCGAGCGGCAGATCAAAGCAGTATTAAATTTATATAGCCATGGTCATCGGCACCATCGGTGCACATAGTTGCATTGGTACTGTGGCCCCACCACAAAGGCTTTTAGCTGCGTACGGAGCGTCGGTGTGACTTCCGCTTACGTGCGCACTTTTATATTACCAGCAAGCCACTGGACGCTATTCTCATAGGTAAAACGCACCCCCATATTTTGGAACGTTCATTCTTAACTTTCATTTTTCGGCTAATTATCGAGAGCATTTATTAAAAGCCGCTCACCGTATTGACCCATATCTAGGCGGCTACTACCCCGCTTATTTTGTTTTCTACGCGTTTGAGCCGCTTGAACGACACGGAAACGACCATTTTTTCTTTCATAATGTCGATAAATTGTGGATATCCCTGTGGATAAGAATAAGTCAAAGTGGGGATAACTTGCCACGATAGGACAGTCTACTTTTTTATCCACCAGATGGGCTTCCTGGATACAAGAATTACTCAGGCATTATCCAAGTCATAACCCTCTGTTTACACGCACTTTTTGGCACTTATCCACAGAAATCGGGGTTGTTTACTACTATTACTATTTATATATTCAGATCGTTAACTACAACAAGAACTTTTTTTAATTTGAGATCCAAATATAAGCAGATTTCAGCAAATTACAGCGTTGATGATCCACTCGAACGTTTAATTACAATAATTCTTGTAGTCACATGCGTTAGGAGCGTTGATTTTTAGAGTTAATAGACCACAAAGTTTATTTTTTTGCGCATGGTTCAACTGGAATCGGATACATCCGTCTTTCCTGGTGATATCACCACCGCTAGCGCGTGAAATTTTGCTAAAAATATTGGCTACACCGGCCCACAGCACACTCTTTACGATGGCAACTCGTTCGTATATTCGTCATTTTTTGCCCGAATAGCTCCCTCACTATTGCTTAGTTATAAAAAAGTATCGGTTTTTCCGTCATCAGCCCACTAGATCATGCATAAAAAAGATCTTTGTGGATAACCGTGTTGACAAGTTGAGGGGAAATTGGGGGGAAGTACGCGATTGGTTGCCGATAGATTTTTTATCCAATAGATATACGTTAGCAGTACAGCCCTTAACCGACGTTTATCCTATTTCTAAGAAGTTGTTTACAAAGGATAAAGTCTAGTTATCCACAGAAATAACAGTCGTTAACTACTATTACTATTTGTATATATAAACAAGTAAACAACTAACCCAATTTTGAGGTCTGTTTGGGTTGTACAAATAAATGCTAACGGACTCGTTCAAAAATACCGCTTTATGATTGCAAGCCGTGCCTCACCCACAACGACAAAATTTCTTAAAGAACTTAAGCTTATTTGCTCTCTGTGGATAAGCCTATGGATATCAGGATGAGCAATTTGGGGATAAGTCCCTTAAAAACGAATTTTATTTTTTTATCCCCTATTTATAGTTAACTGATACACCGTTTTAATAGTGATTTGTACCAGGGCTAAGTAATTGATTTATATAGTTTTATTTCAGTTATCCACAGAAAATAGGGGTGTTAACTACTATTACTATTTATATATATAAATCCTTAAGTTAACAACGCAAGAAGGGGCTACCTGGAAGCATACTTTTTAAGCAATAAAAACGAGGAAAGTGAATGCTTATTACTGTACGTACAGGAAATTGGAGAAGAAAAAAATCAATTTTTTAGCGTGACTAATCAAATAACAAAACCGTTCCTCAAGAAAATTTGGCCTAATGACGCAGTTCCCTCCTAAGGTAAGCTCCTAGTAAGCAATAGGTGAATAAATAGGCGCTCTGAACAATTTGTAAAATAATTGGCATTTCTGAGTAGAACACCCACTGCCTTCCTTGATCATTGCTCCAATTCTAGCGATCGTTGTCAAGAGTATTCGTTACAGTGTGTGATCTGCCGCGCATGAGATGCTTAGTGGTACAAGCACATAAAAAGCCGATAAATGGGGATATGAAGGAGGATGACAAATGGAAGTTGCAGGTAAGTATGATTACATCATCGTAGGCGCAGGCAGTGCCGGTTGTGTATTAGCTAATAGATTGACGCGTAATCCCAACATATCGGTGTTATTGATCGAGGCCGGTGCAAAGGACGATTACATATGGATCCATATTCCCGTGGGATATCTTTATTGCATCAACAATCCGCGAACAGACTGGTTATATAGAACCGAAGCGGATGCGGGATTAAATAATCGCAGTCTGATCTATCCCCGTGGCAAGGTATTAGGTGGATCGTCATCGATCAACGGCATGATTTACATGCGCGGACAGGCACGCGATTATGAACAATGGGCGACGTTGACCGGAGATGACTGTTGGAAGTGGGAAAATGTTTTGCCAACCTTCAAGAAAAGTGAGGATCACTATAACGGTGCGAACGCTTTTCATGGTTCCGGTGGCGAATGGCGGGTAGAAAAGCAACGTCTGTCATGGGAAATCCTGGACGCCTTCCGTGAGGCTGCAGGGGAAACCGGTATCCCAAAAATTGATGACTTTAATCAGGGCGATAACGAAGGCGTGAGCTATTTTGATGTAAACCAAAAGCGCGGTATCCGCTGGAACGCATCCAAAGCATTTTTACGCCAGGCCGCAACCAGAGCAAACCTTGAGATCATGACGGGCTGTCATGTCAAACGCCTGATTCTCAAATCTGGCGAAGAAGGCTTGCAATGTGCAGGAGTGGAATTTTTGGGTGGCGGCAAGGAATGGTCCGCGGAATCGACCAAAGAAGTCTTGTTATCTGCCGGTGCGGTCGGGTCCCCGCATATTTTGCAGTTTTCTGGCATCGGTCCAGCGTCATTGTTGCAACAAAACCAGATTCCTGTATTGCTTGATCTACCCGGAGTTGGCGAAAATTTGCAGGATCATTTGCAAATCCGCATGGGGTTTAAGGTAACCGGCGTCAAAACGCTGAATATGATGGCAAATAATTGGGTCGGGAAAATGAAAATCGGTTTGGAGTATTTGCTCTCGCGTAGCGGTCCGATGTCAATGGCACCTTCTCAATTAGGTGCGTTCGCAAAGTCCGATCCAATGCAACCGACCGCCAATCTGGAGTACCACGTACAACCATTATCGTTAGAAAAATTTGGCGATCCGTTGCATAATTTTCCCGCTTTCACAGCAAGTGTATGCAATTTGCGGCCAACTTCGCGCGGGTATATTCGGCTAGCTTCGGGCGATCCTATGATCGCCCCGAAGATCACCTTAAACTACTTGGCAACTGAAGCAGATCGTAAGGTCGCGGCAGCGTCGGTGGTGCTGACACGTAAAATTGCCGCGGCGACAGCCTTGAAAAAATATGCGCCGCAGGAGTTCATGCCGGGCCCCTCATTTCAGACCGAAGAAGAGCTGATTTGTGCCGCGGGAAACGTCGGCACCACCATATTTCATCCGGTTGGAACCTGCAAGATGGGGAAATTAAGCGATGCGTTGGCAGTAGTAGATAGCAAGTTAAGAGTAATTGGTGTAAAAGGGCTGCGCGTTGTTGACGCCTCAATCATGCCGACAATTACTTCGGGCAATACTAATTCGCCCACAATTATGATTGCGGAGATGGCGGCGCAATTCATTTTAGACAGTGCGTCGGCCAAAACAAATTAACGTAACAGCATAAGATATTTTATTGCAACATTGTCGCGGATTTAATTGCTTAAAAACGCAAGGGTTTGTGTATAGTATTTATACTTATTGCTGAGCGCTGTCGAGGTCTGTAGTATTCGTAAAAATAATGATTTTATTGATATCATTCAAATAATAAAATTTATACCGATAAAAACCGGGGCAAAGCAAAATATAAGGAGGCAGGATGAGCGACTTCATCTTAGAAACAAAAAGCCTGACGAAAGAATTCAAAGGTTTTACTGCGGTAAACAACGTGAATTTGCAAGTGCAACGTGGCCATATTCATGCGTTAATTGGGCCAAACGGCGCGGGTAAAACGACCTGTTTCAATTTGCTAACTAAATTTCTGGTCCCCACATCCGGCCAGATTTTGTTCAATGAGCGCGATATTACTGCCTCTGCGCCCGCCCAGATTGCGCGCCAGGGGATCATTCGTTCGTTTCAGATTTCTGCGGTATTTCCCCATCTGACGGTGATGGAAAATGTACGCATCGGTTTGCAGCGTTCGCTTGGTACTTCTTTCCATTTCTGGAAAAGCGGCAGTACCTTGTCGCAGTTACGAGATCGTGCAATGGCTTTGTTGGCAGAGGTTGATCTGACCGAGTTTGCGGATACGTTGACGGTCGATCTTCCTTATGGCCGCAAGCGGGCGCTGGAAATTGCGACAACGTTGAGCATGAATCCAGAGTTGATGTTGTTGGACGAACCAACGCAGGGCATGGGACATGAGGACGTTGATCGTGTCACTGCGTTGATCAAAAAAGTTTCCGCCGGTAGAACCATCCTGATGGTTGAGCATAATATGAGCGTAGTTTCTGGCATCTGCGACAAGATCAGCGTGTTGCAACGCGGTGCGGTTTTGGCCGAAGGAAATTACAGGGACGTGTCAAATAACCCATTGGTGATGGAAGCCTATATGGGGACAGAAGCTGCCACACTTGAAGGAGCGCATTGATGTCGTCGGTAATCTCTCAATCAAGTAACGAAAATATAGTCCGTAACGCCGGTGCTTTAACCCCGGCACTTGAAATTAGCAATCTGCAAGCCTGGTACGGCGAATCGCATATTTTACACAACGTTAATTTGTCCGTGAGCGCGGGTGAAGTGGTGACTTTATTAGGGCGCAACGGCGCAGGTCGTACTACCACCATGCGCGCAATCATGGGATTGACCGGCACGCGCAAGGGATCTATAAAAATCGGTGGTATCGAAACCATTTCAATGCCCACGCATAAAATTGCGCACCTCGGTTTAGGTTATTGTCCTGAAGAACGCGGCATATTTTCATCGCTTTCAACGGAAGAAAATTTGCTGTTACCGCCCTCGGTGTCGAAAAAAGAAAAAGGCATGTCTATCGAAGAAATCTACGATATGTTTCCCAATCTTGCGGAGCGAAAAAATAGTCAGGGGACACGTTTGTCGGGCGGTGAACAACAAATGCTGGCAGTAGCGCGTATCTTGCGTACGGGCGCGAGGCTGTTACTACTTGACGAAATTTCGGAAGGACTGGCACCAGTGATCGTGCAGGCTTTGGCGCGTATGATTTTGGTACTCAAGGAAAAGGGATATACCATCATCATGGTCGAGCAAAACTTTCGTTTTGCCGCACCGTTGGCGGACCGATTTTATGTCATGGAACACGGCCAGATTGTGGAGTCCTTCAAGGCCTCACAATTGCAAGAAAAAATGCCCGTACTGCATACGTTATTGGGTGTTTAAAACGGCCAGCAGTCGTTAATAACCTCAACGTTAATTCATAAAATAAATCCCGTAATAAGCTGCAAATTGCTTTCTCAAACACATACAAAAATATAAGAAAAAGTCATTCTGATAAACATAAGAAATATAAAAAGCGTGGCAGCACACTTGGATCACGGATCAAAAGTAAAAATGGAGAACAGATTGAATATTAAGTTCAAAGCAATGGTACTCGCCGTGTCCGGCACAATAGCATTCGGTTTAGCAGGTTCAGTTGCCGCGCAGATTTCCGGCGATACGATCAAGATTGGTTTTATCACCGATATGTCCAGCGTTTATTCTGATATCGACGGCCCTGGCGGCGCAGAAGCAATCAGAATGGCGATTGCCGATATGGGTGGCAATATTAAGGGAAAAAAAATTGAATTGATAGTGGCGGACCATCAAAATAAGGCAGACATCGCATCGAGTAAAGCGCGTGAATGGTTTGACCAGCAAGGGCTGGATGTATTAATCGGAGGCACCAATTCCGGCACCGCTTTGGCAATGGCAAAAATCGCCGCAGAAAAGAAAAAACCTTTCTTTGAAATCGGTGCGGGCAGTACGCGTTTGACTAACGAAGAATGCACGCCATATACGGTGCATTACGCGTATGACACCTACGCGCTGGCAAATGGAACCGGTTCAGCGGTGGTTAAGCAGGGCGGTAAAAGCTGGTACTTTCTGACTGCTGATTATGCGTTCGGAAACTCGCTGGAAAAAGATACGACCGCGGTCGTAAAAGCTTCAGGCGGCACCGTTCTGGGAGCCGTTAAACACCCATTGAATGCATCTGATTTTTCTTCTTTCCTGTTGCAGGCTCAAGCCTCAAAAGCGCAAATCATCGGCTTGGCAAACGCAGGTGGCGATACTATTAACGCGGTAAAAGCAGCCAACGAATTTGGTATTACCAAGACCGCAAAGCTGGCTGGATTGTTAGTGTTTATTAACGACATCCACTCGTTGACGCTGAAGCAAACGCAAGGCATGTATTTGACAGATAGTTGGTATTGGGATCAAAGCGATGAGTCGCGCGCCTGGGCTAAACGGTATTTTTCAAAAATGAAAAAAGAGCCATCAAGTTTGCAAGCCGCAGATTATTCTGCAGCTACGCAATATCTGAATGCGGTCAAGACAATTGGCACCGACGATGGCGAAAAGGTGATGGCGCAATTGCGTAAGACTAAATTCAACGATATGTACACGAAGGGCGCTTACTTGCGCCCTGATGGTCGCGTCGTGCATGACATGACGTTATATCAGGTAAAAACACCGGCTGAGAGTAAGTATCCGTGGGATTACCTGAATAAAATACAGACTATTCCTGCAGAAAAAGCATTTATGTCGAAGGCCGATTCCAAATGTCCAACGTGGAAATAGCGTTATTGGTGAGCAGTAGATTTTTACGCTAACCCACAGAAAATAAATCACAACCGAGCCTCACTCACGGCGCACTCTTGCTAGATTTTGCTATGCGCCGTGGTGCTTTTTAATGATTCATCACCTGATACATCTGATCCGGTTATTTCAGTCGGGCGTGGCATTACCTGCATCGTTGATCGCACTAACAATAAGCGATGAACTATGTAACGCGCGGCGTAAAAATTCGGACTATGTTGATCGTGATATTTAAGAATACATTGCTATGGAATTATTCGGCATTCCCCTGCAAGCCTTGATGAGCCAGTTGTTACTAGGGCTTGTGAATGGCTCGTTTTACGCCATGCTGTCGCTAGGCCTGGCGGTCATCTTTGGTCTGCTCAACGTAATTAATTTTGCGCATGGTGCGTTGTACATGATGGGCGCGTTTCTGGCCTGGATCGGACTGTCGTATTTCAATCTGAACTATTGGGTGATGCTCGGTCTGGCACCGCTTATCGTCGGTATATTTGCCGTCATTGTTGAAAAAACCATGCTGCGCTGGCTATATAAACTTGATCACCTGTACGGACTGTTATTGACGTTCGGTATCACGCTGATGGTCGAAGGTATTTTTCGCTCGTTCTACGGTGTTTCCGGTCAGCCTTATTCTGTGCCCGAGTTGTTAGGCGGTGCGACAAATGTCGGCTTTATGATGTTGCCCAATTACCGTGCATGGGTCGTGCTGGCATCGCTGCTCGTGTGCTTTGCAACCTGGTTTGTGATCGAGAAAACCAAGCTTGGCGCCTATTTACGGGCCGGTACCGAAAACCCAAAACTGGTGGAAGCCTTCGGTATTAATGTGCCGCTAATGGTGACCCTCACCTACGGCTTTGGCGGTGCGTTGGCAGCGTTTGCGGGCGTGCTGGCAGCGCCGGTAATACAGGTCTCACCACTAATGGGCTCCAATTTAATTATTGTCGTGTTCGCGGTGGTGGTCATAGGCGGCATGGGATCAATTATGGGTTCTATCGTTACGGGACTGGCATTGGGCGTGATCGAGGGATTGACGCGGGTTTTTTATCCTGAAGCTTCGGCTACCGTTGTCTTCATCGTCATGGCCATCGTATTGATGATTCGTCCCGCCGGTTTGTTCGGTAAAGAAAAATAGAAAAGTGAGCCATCAAGTGCACTATTACAAACTAGAGACTAATCAAAAGCCGGGACGCTCAACATGAATAAAAAAATTGTTTATGGTGTGATACTGATCGCCGCACTCGCTGCGCCATTCGGTATCTATCCTGTGTTTTTGATGAAGGTATTATGCTTTGCGTTGTTTGCATGTGCTTTCAATTTACTGATCGGTTTTACTGGTTTGCTGTCGTTCGGTCACGCGGCGTTTTTTGGGGGTGCCGGTTACGTGGCCGGTTATGCGTTGGCTAAACTAGGCTTGCCCACCGAGCTCGGACTGATACTGGGCACATTGGCCGGAGCGTTGATTGGCCTGGTGATGGGAAGTCTGGCGATTCGGCGGCAGGGAATTTATTTTACGATGATCACGCTGGCGCTCGCGCAGATGGCTTATTTTGTCTGTCTGCAAGCGCCATTTACGGGCGGAGAAGACGGCCTGCAAGGTGTACCGCGTGGAAAATTATTAGGGATGATCAGTTTGGATAATGACCTGACTTTGTACTACGTGGTGCTGGCCATTGCAGTGCTTGGTTTTGCGTTGATTATTCGTACTATTAACTCGCCGTTTGGTCAGGTATTGAAGGCCATCAAAGAAAACGAGCCAAGGGCGATTTCGCTTGGATACGACGTGAATCGTTATAAGCTACTCGCGTTTGTATTATCTGCAGGACTGACCGGCCTGGCTGGCGCTACCAAAACCCTGGTGCTGGGCTTTGAGACGCTCACAGACGTGCATTGGACCATGTCGGGCCTTGTGATATTGATGACGCTGGTTGGCGGCCTGGGAACGCTTACAGGCCCCATCGTCGGTGCTGTCATCATCATCGTGCTTGAGAATAAATTGGGCGACATAGGCAGCTGGTTAGCGACAGTCACACATATCGATTGGTTTAACGGGTTAGGCGAGTCAGTAACGATCGTCACTGGCTTTATATTTATTGTGTGCGTGCTGGCGTTTCGGCGCGGGATTGTTGGGGAGATTGGGGCGTTGTTTAAGCGGCGGGTGCAGGGTAGTTAGGGCTTGTTGATATTTGAATGTCGTCATTTGAAAGGGTATTTTTATTTCATTTGGCGTAACTGTCATAGCAAATAAAGCTTGCATGTGCAGTTCATTTAAAACGACCTCACATCAATTATAAAGGCTGTTGCTGTTGAATTTGATCTACCCCGTCATAGGTGATGCCGGTTATGACGGGTAGGTCAATCGCAACTTCAACTTCAACTTCAATAGCAGCAGCCCTTATGATTGATGTGAATATGGTTAAACGAACTTCACATAGAGATTTTTATATCGCACGCTCCACCCAAATGAAGTAAAGAATATCCTCCAGTTTGAAGCCCGCACTGAATAATTGTGCGGGCTTTTTCGTTTTAATAAATTCTTTGCAATCTCCGATATTTCGCGTCCGGTTAATCTACTCTATCCTGTTCTCACGCATCGCATGCCATCGCATAGGGTGGTTTTCCAGCGTGTTTTATTACCTCAACCTCGATTCCCAGACAGGCTTTAAAGTTAGATGGCGTCATCGTTATGTAAGGGGCGTCTTGCGCAAGTAACGTGCCGTTAGCTAGCCATGCAAGTTGGTCAGCATAGCGGGCTGCGAGATTGGGATCGTGCATGATCGCGAGTACGCCGATGTTCCATTCGCTGGCTAGTCGCCGCAGGGTTGTAAGCATCAGGTGTTGATGGGCAAGATCTAATGCGGCGGTCGGTTCATCAAGTAATAAATAACGTGCAGGAGAGGGTGGAACATGCGATTGCGGTGCGGTGAGAGATTTTGCCGCTATTTGTGATGAGGACAAACGCTCCAGTTGTAATTGCGCGAGCACCCGTCCAAACTGTACCCGAGCCAATTCTCCGCCCGATAAGGTGGTGACATCGCGATCGGTTAAAGCTGTGGCGTCTGCTAGCGCAAGCGCTTCCATGGCTATTTTGCGATTTGTGATGCTGTCGCCGCCCCCATGCGGATAGCGCCCGAACATGACTATTTCGCGTCCGGTAAATGGGAACGCAAACTGCACGCTTTGCGGCAGGACCGCGCGTGCCAAGGCCAGTTCTTTCGGGGACATGGCATTGACCGGCATAGCGTTAAGCATGATGGTGCCATCCATTCGCACAGCAGCATGATGGCGTGCCGTACTGATTTCTCCCGACAGTGCTTTAAGTAAGGTACTTTTGCCTGCGCCGTTGCGGCCTAATAGTGCGACGATTTTGCCGGGTGCAATCTGGATGGTCAGATCGCGCAATATTATTTGTTCGCCGCGACGTACGGAAAGATTAGTAGCAGTGAGCATGGTGGCGTTTCTTTAATTGATCCAGTGGTTGCACAGTATTTACACGTTGTTGCTATCAATGGTCGGAAGTAGCGGTCATAAACCAAGCTGGCCGCGTCTGCGCCACAATAGCGCCAGAAAGAATGGTCCACCTAACAGGGCGGTTAATATTCCCAGTGGCATTTCGGCAGGAGCGACAAGCGTGCGGGCGACCAGATCGGCGAGTAACGTCAGGATCGCACCGAACAAAATGGCACCTGGAAAAACCACTCGTTGATCCGGCCCGCACACCAGGCGGACGCAGTGCGGTGCGACCAGTCCGATAAAGCCGATGGTGCCGGTGCAGGCCACCAGTGCGCCGATACACAGCGCGCAGGCGATCAGCACGGTGCGCTTGATGGCAAGTACTGGAACACCTAAATGCTGGGCTTCTGTTTCTCCTAATAACATGACATTGAGTGCGGCAGAATGGCGCACGAGTACGCCGATGCTGAGGATAACTGCCGGCGCTGCAACACTCAGTAAAGTCCATTGAGCACCGGCCAGACTACCGAGGTTCCAGAAGGTCAGCGTGCGTAACTGGTTATCGGTTGCGATGTAGGTTAATAAACCGATGCCTGCACCGGTGACAGCATTGATTGCAATGCCGGCTAACAGTAAAAGCGGCAACGCTAATCGGCCGCGACTAACCGCGATTTTGTAGACCATCGTGGCGACAATTAATGCGCCGGCGAAAGCGGCCAGCATGGGAGCGTACATGCCGCTAAATTGCAATGCTGCGGGCCAGAATGTGGTGCCCAAAACAATCGTTAGCGCCGCGCCAAGTGCAGCGCCACTGGATACGCCAATCAGGCCGGGATCGGCCAGAGGATTACGGAACAACGCTTGCATCGCACTACCCGCCGCACCGAATCCGCAGCCAACCAGCATACCTAACACGACGCGCGGTAGTCGAATGTCCAGTAGCACTGCGCGTGCTTGCAGCTCGGTCGCGTTAAGCGTAGATCCGGGCCAGAGTAATCCCGGAATCTGCAGCGGGTCAATTCGATACGCTCCAACGGTTGCACACATGATGCTGGTGACGCACAGCAGGCCAATTAGTCCGTATAGAACCAGTTGTTGCCGCGATGCGCGTGTGGCCAATAGCTGTATGGCTGTGACCTCAGAGCAGGGAACAGAGGATGTCATAAAAGGTCATACAAAAGAAGGCTAAAAAGAAGGCTGAAAAAAGAAAGTTGCATAAAGAGGACATATAAGGTGAATTCTGCAATCCGGAGCGACCGGCGCACCTCACAATTTCATTAAAAAATAATGGCGCTTCTTTTAACACTGCAACTCAGCTAAACAGCTTTGCGGACAGCGCGGTTAGCGCCGCAGGCAAGCGCGGTCCAAAACCGAGTAACAGGAGCGCATCCATGTCTCCCACCACGCGACGTTTCTTTGCTGCGGGCGTTAGCGCGATACCTGGCGTTGCGATGAGCTTCGCAATCCCTCCAATGGCGTCTAATCCCTCGCTGGTGGTTAGCAAGACATCAGGCGAGGCCAGGATAGTGCTTTCAGCCGTAAGTGGCTTGTAGCCCCTGTATCCGCCTTGATCATCTGCGCCACCAAGGGCATTGATCGCGCCAGCATAGCGAATCATGGCATCGGCTGCCGTATCGCGTCCTGCCACCATGGCCTGCGTGCCACTATGGCTGAGGATGAACATCACGCGTGGCGGTTTATTGCTGGCTTGCCGATGACGACGGACGGACGCTAGTGCCATCTCCCATTCTGCGTCAAAACGCTGCAATAAGCGCTCGCCTCTGGATGGCAGGCCCAGGGCTGCGGCGGTACCTCTGATCCTGTCACGCACCACCTTGACGTCATGGTGGGTGCCTAGAGTGATGACCTTGACGCCCGCTTGCATTATCTGCATCAAGGCAGTGGGTGGCCCGGCTTCTGCTGTCACTAGCAGTAAATCGGGATGCAGCGACAACACGCCTTCGGCGGACAAGGCGCGTTGATAGCCGATTTTGGGTAGCGATCGGGTTGCGGGCGGATAGGTGCTGGTGGTGTCAACGCCGACCAGCAGAGCCTGTGTATTGAGCGCATACACGATTTCGGTGACGGCACCGCCAGCGACAGCAACGCGACGCGGTAGCGTTGGTGCGGTCGATCTTTTCGGCTGGGCATGTACGGGCGAGACTGCCATCAAGGCCGGGAGCAAAGCGGTGCTATTGACGGCAAGACTGGCCAACGTTCCCAGTACGGCGTGGCGGCGTTTGTCTGAGGGCAGGGTGCTCATAGTGACAGAGGGTCCGGCAGTTGCGTCACAGCGTCGCGCCATGCTGGCAACTCGGCTTGTCCTGGCCTGCGCTCGCCGAACAACATGGCGATAGTCTGACCGTGTTGGTCGAATAGTTCTAACGACGTCACGCCGCCCTCGCTGGTCGGTTTGCGCACTACCCAACTATTCACGATGTTAGTTTCAAGCAAATGCAGGTTGAAGGCTGGGCCGAGAACGTTGATCCACGCACCGTTCAATTTGATATGCGTAACGGGCCCGGAATGGATTTGAATCAGCCCAACATTTCCAACAAAAATCATCATCGGTATTGCGTCGTTTACCGCAATATTCAGCAGTATTTTTAATGCGCTATTGTCGACCTGTCGCGCATATTCCGCTGCACCCAGTCGCAGCGCTTGCGTGCGATTGACGCCGTGACTGCGCATGATTCCAAAGAATTGATGCGCGTCGTTCATGCCATGCCACGCGGCCTGAAAACCTTTTACATCAACATCACCGTCCGGAATTTCTACGATAGCTGGTGGCGCAGGTGTCACGTGCAGATCAGGCGCTTGATCGTGGTCGCGCCATCGTGCTACCAGTGCATCGAATGCTGCATGGTTGCTGTCTTCACGCAAAAATATCTTATGCACGGCAGTGCCATGATGATCAAAAAACTGCAGGCTTTTTTGTGTGCCGTGCGCCGTTTCTTCGATCACTGCACAGCCAAAGTACCACTGCGCATAAAACATGCGTAAGTTGATTTCGCGGCCTAATGCGAGGCCGGTTAGTCCGGTGTGAGACATGTTCTCGTAGGTGCCTTCCTTCTCGTGTTCCGCGCTGTCATTTCTGGTCAACGCCATTACTGCACCTAGTTGCGGGATTTCTTCTAGCAGTGCGATGAAGTCCGGTCTCAGCCGGATCGCTTCAATGCCGATGCATGCGGCCATCGCCTCGCCTTCCGAAACACCGATGGCGATTGCCGCATCGCGATTACGTAATTTTTGTTCTTTTTTGACTTGCAAAAAAGTAGTCCGCAGCGCTTCCGGCATGCGCTTGCTGACTGTGGCATCGAGAGGCGAATTTAATGGTTTGGCCTGCAGTTCGCTGATCGGTACCGCATGTTTTATTGGTGTGAAGGCGCGCATGTGTTTCTCCCATTTAGAATTGCAATTTAAGTCCGACGTTGAAGCTGCGACCGGGGGCGGTGTAAGCGTCTTTCACGGTCGAGCTGTCGGCCAGACCGCGAACGTCGGACCAATTCCAGTATTTGTTGTTGAACAAATTACTTATTCCCGCATAGAGCGTGGCGTGTTTATTGACGTTGAACCCGGCCCGCAGATCTGCGACGGTGGCAGAAGGTGGTGCGTAATAGGTCGACCTCGAAATGTCATGATGATTTTTTGCGGCCTGATAGCTGATATCGCCTTCGGTGAACCATCGTGCATGCGGTTGGTAGCGTAGCCCGACTACCGCCATGAAGGGATTCACGGTGTCAAGCGGCTTACTTTGACCATCAGATCTGGTGGTGCCTTTGGTGTAGGCGAGACCTGCTTTGACGCCCAGTCCATTAACAAATTGCCAATCAAAACGCCCCTCAACGCCGCTAATGCGTGCCTCGCCACGGTTAATATATTGGAAGACGTAAGGGTCGACGTACGGACGGCCGCTGCCGCTGACGATTTCCTGTGAGATAAAATTCCGGTAGCGTCCGGTGAACCCGGCGGCGCTATAACGCAGAATATTGTTGCCCGCGCCGATGTGGCCGCGCAATCCTAACTCCATCGTGTTACTGGTTTCGGGGCGCAGATTGGGATTGCCGATCGTAGAATAGCCGAACATGGGGTTGCCGAAGCTATTATTTATTTGATCCGGCGTAGGTGTACGGAAGCCGCGTGCATAGTGAATATAGGGAATAAGCGCAGGATTGATCTCTAGCATCAGGGCCAATCGCGGAGACACGGCGTGACCGCTGGAAGATGTGGCGGTGCCGGTGTAGGCTAGGTCGTGCATCTTTGGGGATAGGCGATAGAAATCAAAGCGTACGCCGGGGACCAGGGTGAATGCACCGTGGGGCGTGAGCTTGATATCATCCTGGACGAAAGCGCCGAATAACGCGTAATCGGTATCCGGAAAAGCCTTGTCAGGAAACGGCGACTCGCCGAAGCCTGGGACGGTGCCATTGCGCAGGCCGCTGATGCGCGCCATGCTGGCGTCCAGACCATAAACTAATTTGTGTTGCAGGCCGCCGGTGCTGAATGCACTTTCTGCCTGAGCGGAACCACCGATAGTACGCTCGCTATAGACGGAATCGCGGGTTCGGTCAGCGGCAGGACGACGTTGCTCGTAGGAGTATTGGCGATTGCTGGCATCTTGGAAATAGAGCAGGGCATGGGCTTGTTGAAGCAACCGGCTGCCATTTTTTTGGCTGTCCTTAAAATCGTAATCAAGGCTATATCGATTGCGCACAAGGCTGTCATGGGCCTCCAACCCTACTGTGGTTTTCGTGATTGCTGACAACACATCTGAAGCGGTTCGCCCCTCGTGGTGTACAACCGTGAGGGTTAACTTGTCGCGAGGGCTTGCTTTGAAGATCACTTTTCCTAGCAGGGAGCTCTTGTTTGTATTTTGTGGATTGGGTGCATCGCGATTTGGCCCCGTGATATAACGGCCTCCTTGATTTTGTGTTTCATGGCCTGCGCGTTTACTGGCAATCAGCATCGCATCAAAACGTTCGCCACCAAAGGCCGCGACCGCCGTGGTTGTGAGGCTGTTATCCGCAGAATCATAAGAAGGTTTGATCGAAAAGTAGGTCGGCTTTTTAAAGATATCCAGAAAATCGCCAGGATCTTTTGTGATGAAATTTACCGCGCCAGTCAGTCCGTCGCTACCGTACATGGAGGACGCCGGGCCGCGTAGAATTTCCACGCGTTTATACAGATTCATCTCGCCATAATCGCCGCGCCCCGCCTCTAACGGACCGAATGAAAACGCACTTGGTAGCCTGATGCCGTCCTCCATCAGCAGGATACGATTGCCTTCCAGACCTCGGATATTGATTCCTTCATTACCACCGCGCCCGCCGGCAGTCGCGGCGGATGCGGGGCGATAGGGTCCGCGTCTTACCGTTACCCCAGGTTCATACCGAAGCAGGTTTTTTACGTCCTTCACTTGTTGTTCTTCGATGGTGGCAGCGTTAATCACAGAAATACTACTCGGTGTGCGCGACACCGGCGTTTCGGACCGGGTTGCGGTCACGGATATTTCTTCAAGAGGTTGCTCGGTATTGACGGCCAACAACGATTTGGCGATTGCGCCGGTCTCTGACGAGGGAATTGTTTGTGCGGTGGCTGGCAACGAGGAAAGGGTCGCCAGTAAGGCCAGTAAGGGCTTGATCGCTGAAAGCGCCTGTAACCGAGGCGCTGGGGAAATAAACATAACGTACTCCAATCAATAAAAAATTTATTGGCTGGCGTCGTTAGGAGGCTGGCTATTTACGAAAGAATAAAGCGATGCTTAGTTAGATGAGAATGGGTAAATGAAGGTGTTGCACGATAGAATGATTATAGATGAGAATAATTCTTATCTGCAAGGAAAATTTAAGTAGTTTCGTTATTTATGGTGGCGGTAGCAGGTGGGAGTGATGTATGCATCGGTGGCCTGAGTTTACGATTAGCTTAATTGGGATTTGCATCTGCTATTGGCAGAATCCTATTCGTCGATTTCCGGTAGTAAAATGATGAGTGATTTCCGCCTCATCCACCCGTTGGTTCCACGTGAAACATTCATATTTCAATTCCACTCCCCATGAATACTTGTTTGCCTATTCACTTCTTTTCAATACACCAAAGCGATCCGCACGATGACTGATGTATTTTTTAGTTATGGACTTCTTGCCGCAGCTGGATTTCTCGCTGGTCTGATTGATGCAGTGGTTGGCGGGGGTGGGTTAATTCAGATTCCTGCGTTATTTTCCATGTTACCCACAACGGTTCCGGCTACAGTGCTGGGGACGAACAAATTGGCGGGTATATTTGGTACCACCGCTGCAGCGGTAAATTATGGTCGCAGAGTTAAGCTAGCTTGGCGGGCCGCTTTACCCGCAGCAGGTGCAGCGTTTGTTTTTGCGTTTTTTGGTGCGTACACGGTTACCCATATACCTACCGATGCGATTCGCAAAAGCCTTCCGTTCATTTTATTGGCCGTGGCGGCGTATACCTTTGCCAGGAAAGATTTTGGCATTATTCATGCACCGCGTCATAAAGGATCGACAGAATTAATTATTGCGATCCTGATCGGATCGGGGATCGGATTTTATGACGGCCTTTTTGGCCCTGGTACCGGTAGTTTCCTGATTTTTCTTTTCGTGCGGTTTTTTGGGTTTGATTTTCTTGCTGCATCTGCGGTGTCCAAGGTCGTCAATGTCGCGACCAATTTTGCTGCGTTACTTTGGTTTGGATACAGCGGGCATATTCTTTGGCAATTGGCGATACTGATGGCGATATGCAATGTAGCAGGCTCTCTGGTCGGTACGCGTTTGGCGATCAAACATGGGAGTGGGTTCGTTCGAAAATTGTTTTTGGTCGTGGTATCTGTTCTGATCCTGAAAACAGTCTATGACGCTTTCTTGAAATAAAGGGGTGTTTCACGTGAAACAACGGGGTTTAGCTTCGGTATATGTAAGCGATCCGAACGAATTGTTTCACGTGGAACGGTTACTTAAAATAACCAGATTATAAGTTTATTAATTGAAGGCGGTCGAATTGTGCAGGGAATTTTGGTCACAGCCTGAACAGAATATAAACGCATCCTAATACCACATTCAGGTCAACAAGTGGGCGGTCAGGGTCAAATGGATTTATAATCGCACCTCTGTTCACCCTCTTATCGAGGCGCACTATGTTATTTCCTACAAATTTTGATGTAATCGTTGTCGGTGGCGGTCATGCCGGCACCGAGGCCGCTCTTGCTTCCGCGCGCATGGGGCAAAAAACCCTGCTGCTTACCCATAACATCGAAACTCTTGGTCAGATGTCGTGCAATCCGTCGATAGGCGGAATCGGTAAAGGACACCTCGTAAAAGAGGTTGATGCAATGGGCGGCGCGATGGCCATTGCGACGGATGAGGCTGGTATTCAGTTCCGCATCTTGAACTCATCTAAAGGCCCCGCAGTGCGGGCAACCCGCGCGCAGGCTGACCGCATATTGTATAAGCAGGCGATACGCTCGCGGCTTGAGAACCAACCGAATTTATGGTTATTTCAGCAGGCGGTCGATGATTTGATCGTGGAAGGTGATCGCGTCATTGGTGCCGTTACCCAAGTTGGGATTAAGTTTCTTAGTCGCGCCGTGGTATTGACCGCAGGAACTTTTCTTGATGGCAAGATTCATGTGGGCCTCAATAACTATGCAGCGGGCCGTGCGGGCGATCCCCCTGCGATTTCACTGTCGGCGCGGTTGAAAGAATTGAAGTTGCCGCAAGGGCGTCTTAAAACCGGCACGCCGCCGCGGATTGACGGTCGCACGATAGACTTTTCAGTCATGCAAGCGCAGCCGGGCGATCTCGATCCTATTCCGGTGTTTTCAGTGATGGGTAATGTAGCCATGCATCCAGCCCAGATGCCATGCTGGATCACGCATACAAACTTGCAAACGCATGACATTATTCGGGCCGGACTGGATCGGAGTCCGATGTACACGGGTGTGATTGAAGGCGTCGGTCCGCGCTATTGCCCCTCAATCGAAGATAAAATTCACCGCTTTGCGGGCAAGGATTCGCATCAAATATTTTTGGAGCCAGAAGGTCTTACGACGAACGAATATTATCCGAACGGCATTTCGACAAGCCTGCCGTTTGACGTCCAACTAGCCTTGGTGCGCTCAATGAAGGGCCTGGAAAACGCGCACATTTTGCGTCCGGGTTACGCCATTGAATACGACTATTTTGATCCGCGTGGACTCAAAGCATCGCTGGAAACCAAGTTAATCAGCGGCCTGTATTTTGCTGGACAGATTAACGGTACCACCGGTTACGAGGAGGCCGCTGCACAAGGCATGCTGGCTGGGCTGAATGCGGCATTGCAGACCCAAGAGCGTGATGCCTGGTCACCACGTCGCGATGAAGCTTATCTCGGTGTACTGGTCGACGATCTCATTACGCAAGGCGTGCTGGAACCGTATCGCATGTTTACCAGCCGAGCCGAGTATCGTCTCAGCTTGCGTGAAGATAACGCCGATTTACGTCTGACGGAAATCGGTCGCAAGCTTGGTTGCGTTGGTGATGCGCAGTGGGAATTGTTCGAAAGAAAACGTGAGGCCGTTGCGCTGGAACTCGAACGCTTGCGTTCCACGTGGGTAAATCCTCGCATTGTCTCTGGCGCCGAGGTGGAAAGAGTTGTCGGAACGGTAATTCAACGGGAGTATTCGCTCTCTGATTTATTAAGCCGTCCCAACGTTAGCTACGACACTTTGATGACGCTCAAGGGAATAGATGGACAGGATCTGAGCGGCCCCGGGGTTAAAGATGACACCGTCAAAGAGCAGGTTGAAATTCAATTGAAATATGCAGGCTATATTGACCGTCAGGCGCGCGAAGTCGAACGTCACGAAAACAGTGAGAACCTCAAATTACCCGTCGATTTCGACTATATGCAGGTGCAATCGTTGTCGATGGAAGTACGCCAGAAGTTGCATCAGCAACGGCCGGAAACCTTTGGACAAGCCTCGCGGATTTCGGGGGTAACCCCGGCCGCGCTGTCACTGTTGCTGGTGCATCTTAAAAAAAATGGGATGAAAAAATTGAACACCCTGGCGGCAAGCGATGATCAGGCTGCGTGATCCCGCTTGGTGCATGCTTAATTTGCCGTCGTTCGGCTTCGTTTTGCGTCCTGTTGCACCTTGATCCTTCGCCCTGGATATTAAAATTACCCCTATTAAAATGACTTGTAAGTCATTGCTTTGATACCAAAGGAACGGCAGCATGAGTGAAGTTGATATCAGTCCAACCGGTGCGCTTGCCGCGACTTTGCGCACAGGGGCGAGTAGCTTGGGCGTCGTACTCAATGATGTGCAGCAGGCACAAATGCTGGGCTATCTGGCAATGATGGCGAAGTGGAACAAGACCTATAACCTGACCTCAATCCGCGACCCTGCACAGATGATGACGCATCATCTGCTGGATTCGCTGGCTGTGGTCCCTGCATTTTCGGCGTGCCAAAACGTGCTGGATGTCGGCGCGGGTGGCGGATTGCCAGGGATGGTGCTGGCGATTTGGGCGCTCTCATCGAAGCCCGACATGCGGGTTTCCATGATTGATACGGTGCACAAAAAAACAGCATTTCTGACGCAGGTTAAAGCGGAAATTGGACTGCGGAATGTGCGCGTCTATACAGCGCGGGTAGAAGAGTTGCAGGTGCCGCAGAAATTTGACGTGATTACCTCCCGCGCCTTTGCGGAGCTATCCGACTTTATTAACTGGTCGGCACATTTGCTGGCGGAAGACGGTCAGTTTATCGCCCTGAAGGGTGTGCATCCAGATGCTGAGATGGAGCGCTTACCGGACGGATGGGTTGTGGCGGAGGTGCGTCCGATCAGGGTTCCCGGTCTGGATGCAGAGCGCCATTTAATCTACATTAAGCGAGCTTTGGCGTGAGCGCCTATGTAAGCATTTATGTAAATAAAGCGGAGGGAAAGGCGTGACAACGAACGTAAATCGAAACGTAAAAACTTACGTTGCCTTTTTGGCACTATTGACAATAATCGTGCCATCCATCTCCATGGCGCAAGAAGTTACCGCTGTCCCATCGGTTGATCTGTCGCGCTATGTCGGTAAGTGGTACGAGATCGCGCGCTTTCCAAATAGCTTCCAGAAGGCATGCACAGGAAACGTCACTGCGCAATATCGCAGCCGGGCGGATGGCAAGATCGATGTCATTAATCGCTGCAAAAAAAATGACGGATCGGTAGATGAAGCGGTCGGCCTGGCCAGGGTTAGCAATGACTCGGGTAGCGCTACCAATTCCAGATTAAAAGTCCGGTTTGCGCCCGAGTGGCTGTCGTGGTTACCCTTAGTCTGGGGTGATTATTGGGTCCTCGATCTGGCTCCCGATTATTCATACGCTGTCGTCGGCGAACCCGGACGCAAATATTTATGGGTGCTTTCACGGACCCCTAAGCTAACAGATTCTACTTATCGGGCAGCGTTGGCGAAGGTCGCTGCGCAAGGTTTCGACGTCAGTAAACTAGTGAAAACACCACAAGAGTGAGTCTCTGATGAATGCATTTTTTTATCCACTCGGTATCGCGTCAGCGGGGAATCTAATTGTCGCGACGGCGATCTTTTTAATATTGCCCGGCCCCGGCACTTTTTGCATATTGACTAGCGCCAGCAGACATGGCTTAAGAGGTGGATTATCGTCTGTGATCGGCGTAATGATGGGCGATGCGGTACTGATGTTTTTGGCCGCGATAGGAGTCGCCGCGCTATTGCACGCGAATCTGGTTTTGTTCAAAGGCTTGCAATATATTGGCGCTGTTTATCTGGCCTGGCTTGGATACAAATTATTTCGCGCCAAAGGGAAGGGCGAAGGCGCCAGCGCCAGCATCAATGTCAACAATAGCGGCGGTGTGCGCGCAGTATCATCTACATTGGTAGATTGGCGTCGGGGATTTTTTGTGACATTGATTAATCCCAAGGCCATCATTTTTTATATGGCTTTTTTTCCGTTGTTTATTGATCCCGTTACGCAGCGTGGCAGTATTACTTTTTTGACGATGGGTGTAATCATTTCCAGTTGCACCTTGATTTACGGTAGTCTTCTTGTGCTGGCTGGAAATGCAGTGGCTAAACATATGGCACGCCATCGTCTTCTCGCCCAGCTTGCCTCCAAGGCCGCAGGGATTTTTCTGATCGGTTTTGGTATCAAGCTGACGACCAGTTAAATGAACATCCCGGACTTATACAAAATCGCTCCTGCGCAACCATCCGTTGTAAAGTCGGATATTACTTTCGACTGTATAGCGGTTGGTCACGACAAGGGCTGTAAGGGAACTATTTTGCCTAAGCCCGAATACATTAAATAAACTAAAACTCACCATATGGCAAAAATTTTCTGCGTCGCCAATCAAAAAGGCGGAGTCGGCAAGACCACTACCGCTGTCAATCTGGCGGCTGGTTTGGCCCAGTTAAACCAACGCGTCTTGTTGGCTGATCTGGATCCACAAGGTAATGCGACGATGGGTGCTGGCATCAATAAGGCAACCTTGAAGGAAACTATCTACGAGGTTTTACTCGGGATGTCGGATATCAAAAGCGTTCGCGTGGTGTCCGAAACCGGCAACTTCGATGTACTCCCGGCCAACCGCGAACTAGCGGGTGCCGAAGTAGAAATGGTCGATCTTGAGAACCGTGAAAAGCGTCTTAAGAATGCAATGGCGAGTATCGCGGACGAATACGATTTTATCCTGATTGATTGTCCCCCAGCGCTGTCGTTACTGACACTCAATGGGCTGTGCGCAGCCAATGGCGTGATCATCCCGATGCAGTGCGAATATTACGCGCTCGAAGGTTTATCGGACTTGGTCAACACCATCAAAAAAGTACACGCCAATTTGAATACCGACCTAAAAATAATCGGTTTATTGCGCGTCATGTTCGACCCGCGTATGACGTTGTCGCAACAGGTGTCAGCAGAACTCGAACAACACTTTGGCGATAAGGTTTTCAAGACGGTCATTCCTCGCAACGTGCGCCTGGCCGAAGCGCCATCGTACGGAATGCCGGGGGTGTGCTTTGATCCCGCCTCCAAAGGTGCACAAGCCTATATCGCGTTTGGTGCCGAGATGGTTGAGCGCATCAAGTCGATGTGATTGAAGACAGTGTAATTGGCAAGGTAAATACATTATGGTTACGAAAAAATCAAAAGGTTTGGGGCGCGGGCTGGATGCGTTGTTAGGCGGTTCAACAGACATTACCGAAGCGGTGCCTGTTGTCGCCGGAGCGCCATCGGTGTTGCCGGTGATCGTGATGCAAGCGGGTAAGTATCAGCCGCGCACCCGCATGGACGAAGGTGCGTTAAGCGAGCTTGCAGCATCAATAAGAGAGCAGGGCTTGCTCCAGCCGATTTTGGTGCGGCCAATTGCCTTGCGCAATGGTGCTCAACACTACGAAATTATCGCTGGTGAACGCCGTTTTAGAGCGGCGCAAATTGCGGGCCTGAGCGAAGTACCGGTGTTGGTCAAGGATGTCGACGACCAGACTACCGCTGCGATGGCGCTGATTGAGAATATCCAGCGCGAGGATTTGAATCCGCTGGAAGAGGCGCAAGGAATTCATCGTCTGATCACCGATTTCGATTTTACGCACGAAAAAGCGGCTTTGGCGGTAGGGCGCTCCCGCAGTGCCGTTTCCAATCTGTTGCGCCTGCTGAATCTTGCCAAGCCGGTTCAAACCATGTTGATGGCAGGTGATATCGATATGGGTCATGCGCGCGCGTTATTGGCAGTGGATGCGGCCACGCAAATCACTCTGGCAAATCAGGTGGTAGCAAAACGGATGTCGGTACGCGACGCAGAAAAGCTGGTTACGCGGACCACCACGGAACAAAATTCGATCACGCGCCCTCACGGCAAGGGAAAGGAAAAGTCCCGTGACATTACGCGCTTAGAGGAAGAGTTGTCGGATATGTTGGCGACACTGGTCACGATCAAAACTGGCGCAAAAAATCGGGGACAGCTTATTATCGATTTTTCCGACCTGGATACGCTGGATGGCCTGATCGCCAGATTGCGTGATCCGGAATAATGGCTAAAAAAGATCTGCGAATAATGGTCATGTAAAGAATGCACCTAAAATTTTGTGTGAACTGGCAAATCGCATAAAAAGATCAGCTATTTGTAAGGTGGGATTGATACACTGTAGATGATGTACAGCAATCTTTGGTGAGGCAGCGTTGGCGATTAATTCCCAGAAATGGTGCATCGAAGAATTTATGCTGCATTGCGGAAGGCTTTTGAGTGTTGTAAAACAATATATAAGCTTATGATTTTGTTGCAAAAGTTTGACGAAAACAACAGCCTGATCGTATAATCCGCGGGTTTCTAAAATTGCCGTAAGCGCACCTTTGTGACGCACGGTATTGCACTAGGTATCGCACAACTGGGGATCGATATGTTGCGTATTGTTCTTCTGCAATTTATCGTCACCGTGGTTGTGGCTGGCGTGGCAGCATTATTGGGTGGTATGCCGGGATTTATTTCTGCGCTGCTTGGTGGGTTATGTTGCGCTGTGCCAAACGGTTTATTTGCATTACGCCTTTTTTTCAGCGCAAGAAAACCTGGCGGCGCTAATCCGATATCTTTTTTTATCGGCGAGTTTATCAAAATTGCTACGACGGTTGCGCTCTTGGGCGCAGTTGTTTGGTTGTATCACGGTGTTAACTGGCTGGCATTTGTCGTCAGCTTCATCGTGGTGCTGAAAAGTTACTTTATCTTACTATTTAGACGCCAATTATGACTGCAGCTGGAATCGACGGACCACTCACCCCCTCAGAATATATTGTCCATCACCTCGGACATCTTTCAACAGGCCACCAAAGTAAAATTGTTGATTTTTCAATCATCAATATTGATACCGTTTTCTGGTCGGTTTTTGCCGGTGTAATTGGTTGCCTGTTAATGTTTATCGCAGCACGTAGCGCAACTGCTGGTGTGCCGGGACGTTTTCAGGCTTTCGTCGAAATGATGGTCGAGATGGTTGAGAACCAGTCGAAAGAGATCGTTCACGGCGATCGCAGCTTTATCGCGCCGCTCGCGTTGACCGTCTTCGTCTGGGTTGCGTTGATGAACTCCCTCGATTTCCTGCCAGTCGATATGTTTTCCAGTTTCTTCCAGCTGGTTGGCCTGGATGGCATCATTTCACACCATCGTGCTGTGCCAACTGCCGATTTGAACGGCACCATGGGAATCGCCCTGGGCGTACTGGTACTGATGCTGTACTACAGTGTCAAAATCAAGGGCATTGGTGGCTTTGTGCATGAATTGCTGGCGGCACCGTTCGGTATCTGGCTCGCCCCTTTCAACCTGCTGTTAAACCTGATTGAATTCGCTGCAAAAACCGTATCTCTGGGGATGCGACTGTTCGGCAATATGTACGCCGGCGAATTGTTGTTCCTGTTGATTGCATTGCTGGGTTCGGCCGCGACCACTTTCGGTTTCGTCGGACACGTAATTGCCGGTTCGATCTGGGCGATTTTCCATATCTTGATCGTGTTGTTGCAAGCATTTATTTTTATGATGCTGACGCTGGTCTACATCGGCCAGGCGCACGAAAAACATTAAGATTTGGGTCGTTTGCGTCCACCGGAAACCTCCGGATTCGGGCGCAACAGGCGACCTCCCACATCGGTTCTGGTAGGTTTCGTAGTATTTGTTTTTTTGATTTGCCTTTTGTATTAACTTTAACTTTGAAGGAATTGTCATGACGGATCTCTCTTTTGTTGCTTTGGCTTGTGGTTTGATAATTGGTTTGGGCGCAATCGGTGCTTGTATCGGTATCGCTATCATGGGCGGTAAATACCTTGAGGCATCCGCACGCCAACCAGAGCTGATGAACACTTTGCAAACCAAAATGTTCTTGCTGGCTGGTTTGATCGACGCTGCATTCCTGATCGGTGTTGGTATCGCTATGTTGTTCGCTTTCGCAAATCCATTCGTACCTAAGTAATTCGGGCACCATAGCCGATTCTCATTTTGCTGAAAATATTTCAGCACACGTTATTCTGAGAAGGAAATTACCGTGAACTTAAATGCAACATTGTTTGCGCAGTTCGTGGTCTTCTTTATCCTCGCCGGCTTCACGATGAAATTCGTGTGGCCGCCGTTGATGAAAGCGCTCGATGAGCGTACCAAGAAGATTGCGGACGGCCTCGCAGCCGCTGATCGCGGCAAGGCAGATCTGGCAGCCTCTGAAAAGCGGGTACAGGCAGAACTGGCCACTGCGCGCGACGAAGGTCAGAAGCGTATTGGCGAAGCTGAAAAACGTGCTCAGTTGATTATTGAGGAAGCCAAAAAAACGGCTTCGGAAGAAGCAGCGCGCATTGTTATTAATGCTAAGGCAGATGCAGATCAGCAAGTAACTAAAGCGCGTGAAGGTTTGCGCAATGAAGTTGCTACGCTGGCTGTTAAAGGCGCAGAACAGATCCTGAAGCGCGAAGTCAACGCAGCGGCACATGCCGATTTGTTGAATCAACTGAAAACAGAGCTGTAATCATGGCTGAAATCGCAACGATTGCCCGCCCTTACGCAGATGCGCTGTTCCGAGTAGCCAAATCACAAGATTTGGCTGCATGGTCTGGTTTGATCATTGAGATGGCGCAAGTTGCCGCGCATCCGGATGTTCAGGCCCTGGCGCGTAATCCTGCGGTGTCACATCAGCAAGTTACTGACATCTTTCTAGCGTTGTTGAAGTCACCACTGACTGCCGAAGCCAAAAACTTTGTCACCACATTGGTTGCCAACGGTCGTTTGATAGCATTGCCAGAAATCGCTGAGCAATTCCACGTGCTGAAAAATGCCGAGGAAGGTGCCGCCGATGTTGAAATCACCAGTGCTTTTGAACTATCTGCAGCACAAGTGCAAGAACTGCTGGTCACGTTGGAAAAGAAATTCGGTCGCAAGCTCAACCCTGCTGTCACTGTGGACAGTACGCTAATTGGTGGAGTGCGCGTGATAGTTGGCGACGAAGTGCTGGACACATCGGTACGCGCCAAGCTGCAACAGTTGCATGTCGCGATAGCGGCGTAAGACATTGCGGTAACAACCGCGACAGCTAAACTATAGCAACTGCACGGCTACAAATAGTCAGTGCATTCATTGCGTCGAACTGAGTGGCCCGAGTCCTTAGCGTAAGCCAAAGAGAAAAATTTTAGGAGTTAGTATGCAACTCAACGCGTCTGAAATCAGCGAACTGATCAAGAGCCGGATTCAAGGCCTTGGCGACACCGCTGAGATTCGAAATCAAGGCACGGTTATCTCCGTGTCCGACGGTATCTGCCGCATTCATGGTCTGTCTGACGTGATGCAAGGTGAGATGCTGGAATTCCCAGGCAATACATTTGGTCTGGCATTGAATCTGGAACGTGACTCTGTCGGCGCCGTTATTCTGGGCGACTTCGAGCACATTTCCGAAGGCGACATCGTTAAATGTACGGGTCGTATTCTGGAAGTCCCGATCGGTCCTGAACTACGTGGCCGTGTGGTCAATGCGCTGGGTCAGCCAATTGACGGCAAAGGCCCGGTCAACGCCAAGTTGACAGCACCGATCGAAAAAATTGCGCCAGGCGTTATTGCCCGTCAATCTGTTTCCGAGCCGATGCAAACCGGTATCAAGTCAATTGACTCGATGGTCCCGATTGGTCGCGGTCAACGTGAACTGATCATTGGTGATCGTCAAACTGGTAAGACTGCCGTCGCGATTGATGCCATCATCAATCAAAAGGGTCAAAACGTTACATGTATCTATGTGGCGATTGGTCAAAAAGCGTCTTCGATCAAAAACATCGTACGTTCATTAGAAACACACGGCGCGATGGAATACACGATCGTTGTCGCCGCATCAGCTTCTGAGTCGGCCGCGATGCAATTCGTCTCGCCTTACTCCGGTTGCGCGATGGGCGAATACTTCCGTGACCGTGGCGAAGATGCACTGATCGTTTATGACGATTTGTCCAAGCAAGCTGTCGCGTACCGTCAGGTATCGTTGCTGCTGCGTCGTCCACCAGGTCGTGAAGCGTATCCCGGCGATGTGTTTTACCTCCACAGCCGTTTGTTAGAGCGCGCAGCACGCGTGAACCCAGCATATGTCGAAGCTTTCACCAAAGGTGAAGTCAAGGGCAAAACTGGTTCATTGACTGCTTTGCCGATCATTGAAACACAAGCTGGTGACGTTTCTGCATTCGTTCCAACCAACGTTATTTCGATCACTGACGGCCAGATTTTCCTGGAAACGTCGTTGTTCAACGCTGGTATTCGTCCTGCAATTAACGCTGGTATTTCGGTATCGCGCGTTGGTGGTGCTGCACAGACTAAAGTTATCAAGAACTTGTCCGGTGGTATTCGTACCGACTTGGCACAGTATCGTGAGTTGGCTGCGTTTGCGCAGTTTGCTTCTGATCTGGATGCGGCAACCCGCAAGCAACTTGATCGCGGTGCACGTGTGACTGAACTGTTGAAGCAAGCGCAATACTCGCCACTGCCGATTTCACTGATGGCAGTAACGTTGTTCGCGGTCAACAAAGGTTTCATGGATGATATTGAAGTGAAGAAATTGCTGCCATTTGAATCGGCTTTGCATGACTTCATGAAAACCAGCCACGCACCATTGTTGCAAAAGATCGAAGAAACCAAGCAACTCGACAAAGATGCTGAAGCTGCGTTGTCTGCTGCAGTTGCTGATTTCAAAAAATCCGACGCGTATTAATTCTCTGGGGCTATAAGGAGTAATAACTCATGGCTACAGGCAAAGAGATACGCGGCAAGATCAAGAGCGTAGAAAATACGAAGAAGATTACCAAGGCGATGGAAATGGTCGCGGCGTCCAAAATGCGTAAAGCGCAGGAACGGATGCTGGCGGCGCGTCCCTACAGTGAGAAGATTCGTAATATTGCTTCTAACTTGTCGCAAGCGAATCCGGAATACACGCATCCGTTCATGTCTAAGCAGGACACTGCCAAGACGGTTGGTTTTATCGTTGTCACAACCGATAAAGGTTTGTGCGGTGGTATGAACACCAACTCCTTGCGTCTGGTCACTGCCAAAATGCGTGAACTGGAAACTGCGGGTAATCAGATTCAAGCAGTCGCCATTGGTAATAAAGGCCTGGGTTTTCTGAATCGGGTCGGCGCAAAAGTCGTATCGCACGTGGTGCAACTGGGTGATACCCCACATCTGGACAAATTAATTGGCCCGGTCAAGGTATTGCTGGATGCTTACGAAGAAGGTCGTCTGGATGCGGTGTACCTGGTGTACACCAAATTCATTAACACGATGAGACAGGAACCGAGACTGGAGCAATTGCTGCCCTTGTCCAGCGAGCGTCTTACGTCCGATAACGATGGTGCCCACGCGTGGGATTACATCTATGAACCGGACGTACAAAGTGTGATTGACGATTTGCTGCTGCGCTACGTTGAAACGCTGATTTACCAGGCGGTTGCAGAAAACATGGCATCTGAACAATCAGCGCGGATGGTCGCAATGAAGTCGGCAAGCGACAATGCCGGTAACGTGATTGGTGAGTTGAAGTTGGTTTACAACAAAACTCGTCAGGCTGCGATTACCAAGGAATTGTCGGAAATCGTTTCCGGTGCGGCGGCTGTTTAGTCTCACAGGGTGTGATTTTAAGGGCTCCTCAAAAAGCCTTAGTGAACGAGCCAGCGCTTAACGGGCGATGTCGCAACTCCGGAAGCCGCAATGGGTACGGTGTGCGTCGCAAGTTTTAAATTGGTTCGTGTAACAGGTTTTTTGGGGTCGCCGCACGCAACGACCATAACGCGCAAGCGTTCAACTGAATTTAATTTTATATATTGAAGGAACGAAAATGGCTGATGGCAAAATCGTTCAGTGTATCGGCGCTGTTGTGGACGTTGAATTTCCACGTGACGCGATGCCTAAGATTTACGATGCCTTGAAGATGGAAGGCTCGGAACTGACGCTTGAAGTACAACAGCAATTAGGCGACGGTATCGTTCGTACTATTGCATTGGGTACTTCAGACGGTCTGCGCCGCGGCATGATGATCAAGAATACCGGTAAGCCAATCATGGTTCCTACCGGTAAGGCAACACTTGGTCGCATCATGGACGTACTAGGTAATCCTATTGATGAATGCGGTCCGGTAAGCCACGCGACTACTGCTTCTATTCACCGTAAAGCACCTGCGTATGACGATTTGTCGCCATCGCAAGAGCTGTTGGAAACAGGTATCAAGGTTATTGACCTGGTTTGCCCGTTTGCCAAGGGTGGTAAAGTTGGTCTGTTCGGCGGTGCTGGTGTTGGTAAGACCGTCAACATGATGGAACTGATTAACAACATCGCTAAAGCGCACAGTGGTTTGTCCGTGTTTGCAGGTGTTGGTGAGCGTACCCGTGAAGGTAATGACTTTTATCACGAAATGGCTGACGCAAAAGTGGTTGATCTGGAAAATCCAGAGAACTCCAAAGTTGCGATGGTTTACGGTCAGATGAATGAGCCGCCAGGTAACCGTTTGCGCGTTGCGTTGACCGGTCTGACGATCGCTGAAGGCTTCCGTGATGAAGGTAAAGACGTGTTGTTCTTCGTCGATAACATCTATCGTTACACATTGGCCGGTACTGAAGTATCTGCGTTGCTAGGTCGTATGCCTTCTGCTGTGGGTTATCAACCTACATTGGCTGAAGAAATGGGCCGTTTGCAAGAGCGTATTACTTCAACCAAGACTGGTTCGATTACATCAATTCAAGCGGTTTATGTTCCTGCCGATGACTTGACCGATCCATCACCAGCTACCACCTTTGCTCACTTGGATTCCACTGTTGTGTTGTCCCGTGACATCGCTTCGTTGGGTATTTATCCTGCGGTTGATCCGTTGGATTCTACTTCACGCCAGTTGGATCCGCTCGTCGTTGGTCAGGAACACTACGATACAGCCCGCGCTGTTCAAGGTATTCTGCAACGCTACAAAGAATTGCGCGACATTATCGCGATTCTGGGTATGGATGAGTTGGCACCGGAAGACAAGCTGTTGGTAGCGCGTGCACGTAAAATGCAACGTTTCCTGTCGCAGCCGTTCCACGTTGCTGAAGTATTTACCGGTGCACCAGGTAAATACGTTTCGCTAAAAGATACGATCAAGGGCTTCAAAATGATCGCTAGCGGCGAACTCGATCACCTGCCGGAACAAGCGTTCTACATGGTTGGTACAATCGAAGAAGCAATCGAGAAAGCCAAGAAAATCGGCTAATCCATAACGATGTCGGCTACGCTTTTTAAACACGTAGCTGGCATTTTTATGGCGATTTGATTGACTGGATAAATTAGGACTTACGCAAAAGCGTCGCAGCAACGGGTTGCCAACCCTGCCGACGAACACAGCATGTGAGTGCCGGGCCACGTTGGCGGCAAGGCAAGCACAACGCCGCTGGGGCGATTTTGCGTAAGTCCTATAATTAAGGGTCTAACATGGCAAACACTATTCACGTTGACGTGGTTTCTGCGGAAGAGCTTATCTTCTCCGGCGAGGCTGAATTTGTCGCGTTGCCGGGTGAAGCGGGCGAGTTGGGGATTTATCCTCGTCACACGCCGCTGATCACGCGCATCCGGCCAGGTGCGGTACGTATTAAAGTACCAGGTCAGGCAGAAGATGAATTTGTTTTCGTTGCTGGGGGCTTGCTGGAAGTGCAGCCAGATACCGTCACTATTCTGGCCGACACTGCGATTCGCGGTGCCGATCTGGATGAAGCAAAAGCAACTGAAGCCAAGCGTCTGGCAGAAGAAGCGTTGACCAATCAGGAATCAAAAATCGATTATGCAAAAGCGCAGTCAGAGTTGACGACAGCAATTGCACAGTTGGCAGCGATCCATAGATTGCGTTCAAAAGGCCGTTGATTTAGCGGTCGGACAGCGATTGTCCGAGTTGTGAAGATGGCATCAAACAAGCAGCTTCGGCTGCTTTTTTGTTGTCTATTAATTTTATGTTATCTCCGTTATGCATGGTTATAAACACAGTAAAAAGTTAGCCGCAGGCAGCGCAGAAAACAGTATTCCCTTGAGGGCCAAATACGACCGATATTGACACTGATACAAAAACTCAACAGACTCAAGTAAGATAGCTTCATCACGTATCCGCCAGAAGAGTATGGCTCTCCTCCTGCCCGGACGTTTTTAGGGGGCGTACCGAAATTGGGTATGCCAGCGAAGTCCCGGGTTTCGAAGAAGCCATGACCAGCTCCAATCTAGCGCCTTTACCGCAGAGGAAATCGTCATGTCTGACACAGAAGGATCATTGCAGTCTTCTCAACCGATCATTGCCATTGTCGGCTTATCCAATCGACCAGACCGACCCAGCTTTGGCGTCGCTCGTTACATGCAAGAGCATGGTTACCGCATCATCCCGGTAAATCCTATGCGTGTGAGCACTCACATTCTTGGTGAGCACTGCTACAAGGATCTTTACGATGCGGCCCGTGGACTCGCTCAAGAAGGTTTGAAAATCGATATTGTTAATTGTTTTCGTAAAGCAGGGGATATTCCACCTATTGTGGGGGAGGCGATCATGGTCGGCGCCAGCACTATCTGGATGCAGCTAGGGATCATTAATCAGGATGCTGCCGATAAAGCCATTAAAGCCGGATTAACCGTCGTGATGGATCGATGCATCAAGATCGAACATGCGAAAGGTAACTATTACGGCGTGTTGTAAGTTTTTCCGTCCCCTTACAACGCAATTTTTGCACCTTGGCTTGTGGCCTGTTGATTAGGTTCAGTGGCAGTTGTCAAACCGTGCCTTGGTACATTAGCGCTCGTTCCCCAACTTTTTCCTGGTCTGAAAGACCGGCCATCAAAACACGCAATCAAGTCCAGGGAGTTTTCAATGTCCGCTCAAACTGAATTTCGCGCCAGCAAAAAAACCAAAATTAAAGACGTTGATGCCGGTAAAAAGCCGTTGTCCAGTGGCGACAAAGAAAAAGACAAACAGCAGACGCTCGCACTGGCGAGCGAAATTGGCCTGCAACAAGAGATGCTGTATGCGGGGCAGCACCACAAATTGTTGGTAGTATTACAAGGAACTGATACTAGCGGAAAAGATGGCACCGTTAAAGGCGTATTCAACAGCATCAATCCACAAGGTATCAGTATTGTTGGCTTCAAGGCGCCAAGCACAATTGAAAAGGCCCATGACTATCTCTGGCGCATCCATCAGCAAGTGCCGATAGCAGGCGAAATTACGGTGTTTAATCGCAGTCACTACGAGGACGTTCTGGTGACGAGGGTCCATAACTGGATTGATTCCGGAGAGTGCGAGCGACGTTACGCGCACATCTGCGATTTTGAACGGATGCTGGCAGAAACCGGAACCACCATCATCAAATTTTTGTTGCACATCTCTAAGGATGAGCAAGCGAGGCGCTTACAAGAGCGCATCAATGATCCCGAAAAAAACTGGAAATTCGATCCTCAGGACCTTGAAGAGCGACAAAGCTGGGACGCGTATCAGGAGCTATTTGCCAGCGCGATTCAGGCAACCGATGCCGATCACGCGCCATGGTATGTCATTCCGGCCGACTCCAAGACCCACCGCAATCTGGCGATAGCGAGTGTGGTACTGGAGACGCTACAGGCGTTGAAGCTCAAACCGCCGCCCGCCAATCCTGCATTGGCCGGACTCAAAATCGTCTAATGTGTTTATTCAGGGAGACGGCGCAGCAACGAGCGGGCGTCTTCTGCTTCTATTGTGCTTATTTAAGCCAGTGGTCCACTATCTGATCGTACTCGCCGGTCGCTTTTAACTGGTGCATCCAAGTATCGACGAACTCTTTAAAGGGTACGTCGCCGCGTGGCAACATGAAGGCTTTTTCCGCAAACTGGAGCGGCTTGCCGGGGTTAATCGGACACAGTTCAGGGTGTAACTTCGATTGCCATAAAGTCTCACTGCCGTCGGTCACCATAATGTCGGCTTTGCCCTTAATGATTTGATCGAAGATCGTCACGTTGTCGGGATACGCAATCAATTGGGCTTGTTTGAAATGCGCCTTGGCGAAGCGCTCGTTGGTGCCGCCGGGATTGACGATCGCGCGCGTGCCTGGCACGTCAATCGCCGCGAGGGATTGAAATTTGGCGACATCGGCGCAACGTGCGATGGCTGATTTGCCATCCACCATATGCGAGGTGGAGAACGAGACTTTTTTTAGTCGATCAAACGTGACCGACACACCGCCCATCGCGATATCGCATTTTTCCAGAAAATCATTGGTCAGGGTGGGCCAACTGGTTTTGACGAACAGCGCCTGGACCCCTATCGTTTTGGCTAATGATCGGGCCAGATCTACGTCGATTCCTTCAAACGACTGATCGGTTTTATAAAACGTAAATGGCCGGTAGTCGCCGGTCATGCAAACGCGCAGGTTACCGGATTGGATGAGCTGATCCAGACGCGATGCCAGCGCTTCGGTGCCGGCCAGCCCGCTAGCGGGACTGAGCGCCAGCATACCGATGGCAACTAATGCGGCGCGTGCGACGAAAAGCGACTTTTTCATAAAATCTCCGAAAGCGTTGTTGGGTGCTGGCGATTATGCGTTAGTCAGCCAGATAAAGCGCGACTTCTATTATCAGGCCCTCAGTCGGTCCTCCCTAAGACCTGCGCGAAATCGCTCCAGTGACCTAATGCGCTATGTCGCCCTAGCGTGGCAAGGTTTCCCTTACCTCGGATTTCTCAAAAAATACCACTCAACAACGGGCAGGATGACTTACGTAATTTGCAAGTTAATAAAAACTTCTGCGATCTAATCGCGTTGCTATAGACGAAAAAGCGAAAAATAATTAATAAAGACAGTAGATTTATTAATTAAATGGGCATATATTACGGCAAGGAAAGTCATAAAAGTACTTATGCAGGTATCCCGTACTATTTTGAAATAACGTGACTAATTATGGCTTTCCATCTCATTGTGCAGACCGGAGGAGACAAAAATGAAATTAAAAAATTGCATCGCGCTAGCTATGTTGACGACCCTGACCACCGTCACAGGCGTGACCGCTGCAGCCGATCAACCCATCATTGGGTTGATTACCAAAACCGACACCAATCCATATTTTGTAAAAATGAAAGAAGGCGCACAAGAAGCCGCCCGGTCCAGAGGGGCCAAATTGCTGACCGCCTCAGGCAAATCCGATGGCGACAATGCCGGTCAGATTGCTGCGATTGAGAACATGATGGCGGCAGGTGCAAAGGTCATTTTGATCACCCCGAGCGACGCGAAGGCGATCGTTCCTGCGCTGAAAAAGGCGCGTGACCAAGGCGTGATGGTGATCACTCTGGATAGTCCGACTGATCCGCAGACCGCGGCAGATGCGTTGTTCGCAACCGATAATTTTAAGGCTGGTGTGCTGGTCGGCCAATATGCCAAGGCAGCCTTTGGTGACAAACCAGCCAAGATCGCGACGCTGGATTTATTTCCTGGACACCCTGTGGGCATCCAGCGCCACGATGGTTTTCTGCAAGGTTTTGGCGTCAAAAAAGGCGATCCGAGCATCGTCTGCATGCAAGATAGTTTCGGCGATCAGGCAAAAGGCCAGACCGCTATGGAAAATTGCCTGCAAAAGAACCCCGAGATCAACCTGGTCTACACCATTAACGAACCAGCCGCAGCGGGTGCTTACAAGGCCTTAAAGGCCGCAGGAAAAGAGAAAAACGTGATGATCGTCTCTATTGACGGTGGATGCGACGGTGTACGCAATGTGAAGGCTGGTGTGATTACCGCGACGTCGCAGCAGTATCCGTTACGGATGGCATCTCTCGGTGTGGACGCGGGTGTCGATTATATTAAAACCGGTAAAAAGGTCAGCGGTTACGTCGATACAGGCGTCACGCTGATCACCGATAAAAAGCAGAAAAATATCGACAGCAAGGATAGCGCCTTTGGTTTGAGCGCCTGTTGGGGAAAGAAATAATGTGAACTTGGGGCTAATGCTCCGATTTGAAGAGTCGATTCAAAGATTCGATTGAGGATTCCATCATCGCCAGCTCCTTTCCTCAACCAACTAGGACCTTAATTTATGAAGCGCTATTTAGATCACCTGCCCCCGCTATCATCGCTGGGGCCGTGTATTGCATTACTTGTGGCCTGCCTGTTTTTTTCAACGCAATCCGACCGGTTTTTGAGCGGACAAAATTTTTCTCTGATTCTGCAACAAGTAATGGTGGTGGGCGTGATCGCCATCGGTCAAACGCTGATTATTTTAACGGCCGGGATTGACCTGTCTTGCGGCATGGCAATGGCTTTAGGCTCGGTTGTGATGACCAAATTTGCCACAGATCATGGCGTACATCCTTATCTTGCGGTGATGTGCGGTTTGTTGGCCTGCACTTTGGTCGGTTACCTGAATGGCGCGTTGGTGACCAAAGTGCGGTTACCGGCATTTATCGTGACCCTCGGGACCATGAATATCGTGTTTGCCATCACTCAGGTATATTCCGGTGCGCAAACCGTCACCAACCTGCCGGACGCACTACTCTTTTTCGGTAATACTTTTCAGGTCGGTCAGACCAATATCACCTATGGCACGGTACTAATGTTGGGGCTATACCTGTTGACATGGTTTTATCTGCGCGACACCGCGCCCGGACGCCATATTTATGCCGTCGGCAATAATCGTGAAGCGGCACGTCTGACCGGCATTGCCACGGATCGCGTGCTGATGAACGTGTATATGCTGGCTGGATTGTTGTACGGTATTGCCGCTCTGCTATCTGTCGCCCGCATGGGTGTAGGTGACCCGCAGGCCGGGCAGACCGATAATCTGGACAGCATCACGGCGGTGGTCTTAGGCGGTACCAGTCTGTTCGGTGGGCGCGGCATGATAGGCGGCACGCTGATCGGGGTCATGATTGTGGGCGTGTTCCGGAACGGATTGACGCTGATGGGCGTGCCATCCGTGTTTCAGGTGATGGTCACAGGCATTCTCGTTATTCTGGCAGTCGCCACCGACCAGTTTACGCACAAGAAAGGTTGAAAATGACGACCACTACTAGGGCTACCATTTTTCAGGCGCGTGGCATCACTAAACGGTACGGCCATGTGACGGCACTTGACGGCGTTGATTTTGATCTTCGAGCAGGTGAAATCCTTGCGGTAATTGGCGATAACGGTGCTGGCAAATCGAGTTTGATTAAAGCCCTTTCCGGCGCGCTAGTGCCCGATTCTGGCGAGATGCTGCTGGACGGTCAAGCGGTTCACTTCAAGTCGCCGATTGATGCGCGTCGTTACGGTATTGAGACGGTCTATCAGGATTTGGCCGTCGCGCCAGCGATGACCATTGCCGAAAATTTATTTCTCGGGCGCGAGATATTACGATCAGGTTTTCTGGGCAAATTTCTGAAAGTTATCGACAAGAAGAAAATGCTGGCAGAAGCGATCAAGCATATGCAGGATCTAAAAATCGGTATTCGTTCGATGAATCAGGCAGTAGAAACCTTGTCGGGCGGCCAGCGCCAAGGCGTTGCGGTTGCACGCAGCACAGCGTTTGCAAAGCATGTCGTGATTCTGGATGAGCCGACCGCAGCGTTAGGCGTTAAAGAGGGCAATATGGTGCTCGAACTGATCCGGCGGGTACGGGACCGGGGTCTGTCGGTCATCTTAATTAGCCACAATATGCCGCACGTGTTCGAGATAGCGGACCGGATTCACATTCAGCGACTGGGCAAGCGCGTGGCAGTGGTCGATCCCAAACACATCAGCATGTCAGACACCGTTGCGGTCATGACCGGTGCTAAGAACCCTGAAGATTTACCGAAAGAAGCCCATGCTTAAAGGTATCGATACGCTGTTGTCGCCGGAATTGTTGAAAATACTCTGCGAAATGGGCCATGGCGACGAATTGGCGGTAGTGGACGCCAACTTCACGTCCGAGTCGCTGGGGCGAGGCAAGCCGATAGTTCGATTGCCAGGAAGCGATTTATATCGGGCCTGTGAGGCCGTGCTATCGGTTTTTCCGCTCGATGCGGCAGTCGAGTATCCGGTCGGCTATATGCAGGTGTCCGACGCCCCGGCCGGGTACACGTCAACGGTTCAGCTATCGGTGGTTGTATTCCTGCAGACTACCGGTTTGGCCCAGCCAGAACAATGCGAAGCGATTGAGCGATTCAAGTTTTATGAGCGGGTCAAGCAAGCTTACGCAATCGTGCAAACAGGTGAAATGCAATCGTACGCAAATTTTATTTTCAAAAAAGGCGTCATTAATTAACTACAACATTAAGTATTAAAAGTTTGGTTACTAATCCAGTTTAGCAACCAGGCTTAGCAATTAGGATTAGTTACCAAACTTAGTCACCAAGTTTGGTAACTAATCCAATTACCAAAATTTAACTATGAAAATCAAATACAGATTAACGACAGGTTCTCGCCAGTCAAGAAACAGTAAGATGCGCGTCTAAGGCCGCTGCGTGCTGAAAATTACACTCTTTCGTGTCAACCGACGCCGGTTTTTTACCGGTCCGCGAGGTTCCGCCGAGTGGAATACCGTTGTCCGGATACGCAGCAGGAAAGTGTGTAATTATGCCGTTGATGTTTATTATAAGAAGAACATATTTACGATAATTCGCGAGAAATTCATACTCTTACCTAAGAAAGGAAGCGGTTAGCTCTGCTTCTAAGAAAATGAAAAATGAACACACGGATCCATCGTTGACGGAACCGATCGAAGACGACAGCAAATGGCTTAGTCCACGCGGCTCAAATCAGGTTGGCATGAGCCAGTTTAACGAGCGCGTAGTTCTGCAGGCGATACGCTTTCACGGCAGCATGCCAAAGGCCGATCTGGCCCGACTTACTAAGCTCAGCACGCAAACGGTATCACTTATCATTAACCGTCTGCTTGAGGAGGGCCTGGTAATCAAGCTGGCACCACTGCGCGGCAAGGTTGGTCAACCCTCGGTGCCGATCGCTCTTGACCCGGATGGCGCGTTTTCTATTGGTATCAAAATTGGTCGCCGCAGTCTGGATGTGTTGCTGGTGGACTTTGTGGGCCACGCGCGCGAGCGGTCTTCGTTGGCGTACGCTTATCCGGATTCGGAGGTGTTATTTAGCGAAATCGAACAGCATTTGAAGCAGATGGTGAAGCTACTCGGACCCCGGCGTGCACAGCGGCTTAGCGGTATCGGTATTGCTGCTCCGCTGGCTTTGGGCGGGTGGCAAACCGTACTCGGCATGCCTGCCGATCAGGCCCAAAAGTGGAAGCGCATTGATATCCGCGAGCGTGTGCAAGCCATGACCAATCTGCCGGTAGAATTTGCCAAAGACACCGCGGCGGCTTGCGTAGCCGAACTGGTCGCTGGCAGAGGCAGAAGCATCAAAAGTTATCTTTATGTATTTGTCGATACCTTTATTGGCGGCGGGCTGGTCATCGACAGCCATTTACGCAGCGGGCTACATGGAAATGCGGGCGCGCTTGCATCGATTCCGTTAGGGCTTGCAAAAAGTGATAGCAAAACAGCACCAGAACAATTGTTAAGCGACGCCTCGTTGTTCAAGCTGGAACAGTTGTTTAGTGCTGCAGGATTGGACGAGGCGGCGTCTTTCGACGCGCGCGCGTTGCAAGCGCCCTGGGCGACGCACACAAGTGCGTGGCTGGACGATGCCGCCCGGGCGATTGCACTTGCAATCAATAGCGCAACTTGCCTGCTGGATTTGGACAAGATTATTATTGACGGCTCTTGCGACCGCACGTTGCTAGAAAAGCTACTGGAAGAAGTAGAGAAAGCGCTAGGTTATTACAACTGGGAAGGCGTTACGCGTCCAGAGATACTCACCGGCACGATCGGCTCGGACGCTCGGGCGATCGGCGGCGCGCTGTTACCCCTTTACGCCAACTTCGCACCTGATCGCGATCTGTTTTTGAAGTTGAGTAACTAATGAAATTGCGTAACGAATGAAGTTGCGTAACTAATCGCGATCCTGTTCCCAAGTTGCGCAACTAAACATTAATGCGCGCTTAAAAAAGTTAAAAATAACAAATAAATAATCACCCGCTTGGGCTAGTAAGTGGCCAATTATGTGTTTCCGTTACGGAAAACACACCGGCCATACCTTGGTTAGTGCGCACTTCGGTGCGCATATCAGGCGAGCCTGTTCAGCATACCCAACATAATTATAAAAAGTGAAAATATCATGATAGCGACAATTGGTGAAGCATTGGTGGATTTGATTGAACAACCGGATGGACGTTTTGCGGCCTGCCTCGGCGGGTCGGTATGTAATTTAACGTTGGGATTGGCGCGGCAGGGTCTCGCTACAACTTACCTTAATTCACTTTCGGAGGATAAGTTTGGGCAAAAGTTTTATTCTCTTCTTTCCGACAACGGCGTCACGCTGGGCGCTCACGCCATAAGCGGGCGACCAACTTCGCTTGCCGTAGTCAGCCTGGATGCGCATGGTTCGCCGACGTATGCTTTTCACCGTGAAGCGGTGGCGGATCGGGATATCAGCGCGGAATTGCTGATTGCGCGCTTCCCTGACAATCTCGAATTGTTGCACACGGGCGGTCTGGCGCTGGTTCCGGACGATTTGGAAAAAATCCTCGTTACCATAGCCGAGGCAAAAAAGCGCGGGGCGATTATCTCCATTGATGCCAATTTGCGACCAATGGCGGTGGCAAATCGCGGCGACTATATCGAAGGCGTAAAGCGCGCGATTGCACAGGCGCATATCGTTAAAGTCAGTGACGAAGATCTCGATGTTCTGGGTATCGACGCTCCCTCGCTGACAGAACTGGCCACCATTTTATTCGAAGGGTCATCTTTGCAACTGATCGCTTTTACGCGTGGTGCTAAAGGTGCAGCATTGCTGACGCGTGCGCATCAGCTCGAACTCCCGATTCCGGGTACGATCGCAGTGGTTGATACAGTCGGCGCAGGCGATTGTTTCCACGCGGGATTAATCGCGTTTTTGGCGCGCTCCGGCAAACTGGCATCGGTACATGTATTAGACCAACTTGATCGGACATTCATGCACGATGCATTGCAACATGCAATAGCTGCCGCCAGCCTTAATATCTTGCGGGTGGGATGCAATCCTGCAACTTGGGAAGAAACCCGGCAGTTTATCGCGGCGTCCTGAAGGGCAGGGTCAGGCGTCATTCAAAAATCTTGATTATTGGCGTCAGCTTACTGAGAACCCGTGAAGACCTGCACTAAGCGGGCGGCAATTGGTGATAAAGGCGCGGCGTGACCGGCGTGACCGACGTGATTGAGAACCTGAAGATTTCGAGCACCACTCGCATCAAATCAGGTTCTTAGATCAATACTTAAAGAACTTAAGGCTACGCTTCTTACATTCTAAGCAGTAGATGTATAAGCTAAAGCCCATAACGCGCATCCAGAATTTTCGAGGAATGCGCCTTGTATTACTGGACAAACATTTCCTGCAACGCGAAGTCATAAATTTTTCCTATATACAAATCCACGAATTAGCAAAGTACAAGTCATATTGCTCTGACAATTTATTGCGTTTTGTCCTTTTTGCCCGCTTCGGATCGCTGCGGGTGCGGGGAAAGTACCCGACGAAGATCAGATGTGGGAGGGCGTCAATTTCCTCAGCAAAAGCGCCCGGATCGCTCTGAAGCCTCCACGTAAGGCTTCCGAGATTGCTGATCTCGGTACTCCCGACCAGCCATTAGCGCTCACCTTTACTGGATGGGCATCTGCGGTGCCCCATCCAGTTGCGCAATCGCGTCCTGGCCGATTTACTTAAAAAAGGCCTATTATTGTTAAAGTCCGCAAACGTTTTTCGCTTTCACTGTGCACTGACGATGCCTTACGCTGCGATGAAGGAAGTGTTGGATTATTCTAGCGTTGCAATGCGGAACGCGTAGCCTGTAATCCATGACAGCATGGCACCATATTATGGTTAAATAATATGCGTAGTGGTTAGTGGGTGAAATCTTCTGCCGTCCTGAACGCTAGCGGGTTACTCTTGTCGTCGCTGTTTATTTACGGACTTAATGGCGTGCCTCACTGCGATAGCCAATGACGTGAATCGATGATTTGGATCTCTGATTTGAATTGAAGATTTGATGCGTAGCTCTGACTGACAGCCATCCCTGCAATTTCTCGGTTTCTCTTAAGGATTTCTTATGATGCAATTAAAAGACCCCTCTTTATTTCGGCAGCAAGCGTATATCAACGGAATCTGGTCCGACGCGGATACCGGCGAGACTCTCCCGGTAACCAACCCCGCCACCGGCGAAATACTCGGCACTGTGCCGCTGATGGGCACGACCGAAACCCGACGCGCGATTGTCGCCGCTAACGATGCCTGGAAAGCCTGGCGCAGTAAAACCGCCAAAGAGCGCGGTGCAGTTTTGCGCAAATGGAATGATTTGATGCTCGCCAATGCCGATGATCTGGCATTGATCATGACCTTGGAGCAGGGTAAACCGCTAGCCGAATCCAGGGGTGAAATCACCTACGCAGCGTCGTTTATTGAATGGTTTGCCGAAGAAGGCAAGCGGGCTGGGGGCGATACCATTCCATCGACCTCGCCCAATAATCGCATTGTCGTGATCAAAGAGCCGATAGGTGTATGCGCTGCGATCACGCCATGGAATTTTCCTGCGGCGATGATTACCCGCAAAGTCGGTCCTGCCCTTGCCGCGGGATGCCCAATGGTACTAAAACCGGCCGAATCGACGCCCTTTTCTGCCTTGGCGCTGGCAGTACTGGCAGAGCGTGCTGGCGTTCCGGTGGGCGTCTTCAGCGTCGTCACCGGTGCAGCCCGCGTCATCGGTGCAGAAATGACCAGCAACCCGATTGTGCGCAAAGTGACGTTCACTGGTTCCACCGGCGTCGGCCGTTTGCTGATGGAGCAATGCGCCCCGACCATCAAGAAGCTGTCACTTGAATTGGGCGGGAACGCACCGTTTATCGTCTTTGATGATGCCGATCTGGATGCCGCCGTTGAAGGTGCAATGGCCTCCAAATATCGCAATGCCGGTCAAACCTGCGTTTGTGCAAACCGTCTCTATGTGCAAGCCGGTGTGTATGACGCGTTCGCCGCAAAACTGGTGGCTGCAGTGGCTAAACTAAAGGTCGGCGACGGCCAGCAAGAGGGCGTTACGCAAGGGCCATTGATTGACCAAAAAGCGGTCGAAAAGGTTGAGCAGCACATTGCCGATGCATTAAGCAAAGGCGCGCGTATCCTTTCTGGTGGCAAACGCCATGCGTTGGGGCATAGTTTTTTTGAGCCGACGATTTTGGCCGATGTGACGTCCGATATGGTGGTGGCACGTGAAGAAACTTTCGGCCCGATGGCACCGTTGTTCCGCTTTACGACCGACGATGAAGTAGTGGCCATGGCTAACGATACCGAATTCGGACTAGCCAGCTATTTTTATTCACGTGATATCGGTCGTATCTGGCGCGTGGCAGAAGCGCTGGAGAGCGGTATAGTTGGGATTAACACCGGTTTGATTTCTACCGAGGTCGCGCCATTTGGCGGGGTCAAGCAATCCGGTCTGGGACGCGAAGGTTCTAAATACGGGATCGAAGATTATCAGGTAATCAAATATTTGTGCATGGGCGGGATTTAAGTGCCGGTGTCCGGAACCTCTCATCAAAGGCGAGTACGAAAAATTTGACGGTCGTCCATGATTATTTTTTGGAAGATTAAAATAAATCCGCTAAATGCCCGCAAACTGAAAGGACTGTGGAGCAGTCTTTTCAGCATAAAAAATTCCGGACGCCGCTCCAAAGATTATTTCGTTGCGGCGGTGTACCCATCTTCCTCGCCTCGGAGGACTTCTTGAATCCCGTACTAGTTCTAGGGTTGTAATGAGTGTTGTAATCGGGATTCGAAATTATTTCGGTGTCTATACAGCGCCACCCGCTACCGCATTCAGCGCCTTACCTTAACGTACGTACGCTTTTGGTTACCCGTCACTATTTGTTTAAATGAGGGTGTACAGTCCGAACAGAACCAAGGTAATGCCGGAACACCTATTAATGTAATCACGGACAACTTTTCTCTTATAAAGAACAGATGAAAGAGCAGAATACATGACGAGAATAGCTGATGTAAAAAATACAAACGTCATGGTCATGATAGAAAGTTGAAGCATTCTGTTGCCCCCGTGAGTGAGAAATTGCGGGAAGAATGCCGCTATAAAAATAAATATCTTGGGATTGGTAATGGAAATAAAAACCGCTTCGGTGAAAAAAGAGAAGTAGCTTTTCTGTGAAGGGGCAACAGACTCTTCATACGTGCTTTTCTCGAGAAATATCTTTACGCCGACATATATCAAATACAAGGCGCCACCGATCCGTAATACGTTAAACGCTAAGCTGTTTTTCAAAAATGAAAGACCGATAGACGCGATCACGCAAACTACGATTATCGTGAAGATATTTCCAAGAATAGAGGCGGTCGCCACTTTAAACCCACGGGAACCAGAAAGCCGTATAGCATGAACGACACTCGGCCCCGGGGAGATCGCAGAAAAGAACGCAGATATGCAGAAGAGAAACCAGGCATCAAGTACCATATGGACCTTAATTGCGCCCTAATAATAGGGCAAAAACAGGGCAAACCGCTTTAAGTCGGATTGCCCATTTTAATTAACTTAACGCTTCCATTTCTTCGCGTAAGTCGACGGTTTCCTTGCTCAACAGGGCGTTGCGGATTAGGACATTCCCGATGAAGATGGCATCTAGGCCGCTTTCATACAAGCACTCAATGCAATCTTTGATGCTGCTCACAATCGGTTTGCCTTTGGTATTCAAGGATGTGTTGAGTACCATCGGCACGCCGGAAAGCTTAAAGTATTCCTTAATCAATGAGTAATACGGCTTATTAAAACTTTCCGTCACGGTCTGAACCCTGGCCGTTCCATCGACGTGGGTAATGGCCGGAACTCTGGCGCGGAATTCCGGACGGACGGTCATCGTGAGTAGCATGAAAGGGGATTCTGTATCCGAGGTAAACCATGTGCTGGATTGTTCCGCTAAAACAGACGGTGCAAGTGGTCGCCAGCTTTCACGTTGCTTAATGACATTGACTTTGTCGCGGATAGAGGCGCTAGTCGGCGCGGCTAAAATGGAACGGTTTCCCAACGCCCGAGGACCAAACTCCATAGCACCCTGACACCAACCGATTATTTTTCCATTATTTATTAACTTGGCTGCTTCCAATTCGGGATTGTTCACCTTTGTAAAAGCGATACTTTCTTGGACCAGATAGGTTTCAACATCTTGAGGTTTGAAAGACGGTCCAAGGTATACTTGCTCTTTAACGACCGGGCGAGTACCTACATCTCCTATGTGAAGAATCATAGCTGCGCCGACTGCGGCGCCGGCATCGTTAGCTCCAGGTTGAATATATAATTTCTTCACGAAATCGAGTTCTGAAACTTTTCCGTTGGCATTACAGTTAAGCGTTACACCGCCAGCAAAACAGAAGTTCGGATTGCCTGTCCTTTTATGGAGATCGTCAGCTAGAAAAACAAATGCCCGCTCAAGTGCCTTCTGTACCGCGTAGGCCAGTTCCTTGGAATTTTCAGAAAAAATTCCTTTATCCGCGATATCCTTCAGAGCGCGCATCGCTTCGCGATCAACAAAATACGAATTCGAATTAAATTTAAGTACGCTGTCGATGATGGAAATTTTCCCAGTCCCATAGGATGCCAAGCCCATGGTCTTGCCTTCTTGACCGATATGTGAATAAAGTCCACATAAGCTCGTCACATATGTATAGAGATGACCAAGTGAGTTCTTAACGTCATAGTTATAGAGTTTTGTAATTGTCATATCGTCGCCCAAATACAGTGACGTGGATTCATCCTCGCCTCTTCCATCTACGACTAAGATGTTGGATGACTTAAATCCGCTCGAGAAAAACGTACCCGCAGCGTGGCAGAGGTGATGGCAAATACTTATAAACTGGCTAAGGCCACTATCACGCATGCTCTGCATGGCGTTCCTGTACGTTTCAAGGTTTCGTGCATTTTGTATTTGACGTCCTGCATGTGTAATATCATCATGCCTCACTGTATTTTGTTCAAACGGGCGACCATTCATGATGAACGAGGAATAATCGAATGTTATTCCGACGCCTTTTATATCCTCAATTTTAGCGCCAACTTCATGAAGGCAATAAGCAATTGCCTCATGTGGAAAATTGGTTGAATGCCGACATCCGTCGAATCGTTCCTGCTCGACGGCTGCTATTAATACGCCATCACATAAAATTGCAGCAGATGTGTCATGTAAGAGGTTGACGCCGAGATAAATATTTTTTTAATTCACTGCCTGCTCCAATAATTTTTGTTGTTAGTCCAATATATACCTGATGGTACCGACTAATGTTTGACCCACAATGTAATTTGAATAACGATACATGGAAGGGATGAACATCCCATTTTTTGAGTTTATGCGCTCATAGCTTCTGTTGTCTACACATCGGCCAGATCGGTAAAAAATGAGTCTTTAGTAAATCTGACTAATTGTCATAATGCTTAAGATCGGAAATTTTGGCTTTCATAAAACGGTCAAAAAATACGCTTTAGTGGAATCGACTTATCGGACCGCTTTTTTTGTCGGTGGAATTCGCTCTGATTTGTTAATGCTTCCAGCCGGTTATTTCCAAGCTCAGCATAAATTTTTTTGCGTTGTTATAATCGCGTCTTACACCATTTTTCTGATGTGCCTTCGGCGGTTGCGAGCGCGGTTTCTTGTAGGGTTGCCCACTAAGTTACTCACCGTCGTGACCCCATTTCCAGAGTGATCCCCACATGATGTCCTTGCCTTTATTTGCCCTGGCCGTTGCCGCTTTTGGCATCGGTACTACCGAGTTCGTCATTATGGGTTTGTTGCCCAATGTGGCGCGGGATCTGGGGGTGTCGATTCCGGCCGCCGGGATGCTGGTTACCGGATACGCTCTGGGGGTCACTATCGGCGCTCCCATTGTCGCGATTGTTACCGCTAACATGCCGCGTCGCACGGCGCTGTTAAGCCTGATGGGACTGTTCATCGTTGGCAATATCTTGTGTGCGCTGTCGCCTAACTACACGGTGTTAATGGTCGCGCGCGTGGTGACGGCATTTTGTCATGGTGCGTTCTTCGGGATTGGGTCGGTCGTGGCTGCCGGTCTGGTCGCCCCGAACCGGCGCGCACAGGCGATTGCGTTGATGTTCGCCGGGCTGACACTGGCAAACGTGTTAGGCGTGCCGTTCGGCACCGCACTGGGCCAGTTGCTGGGTTGGCGCTCAACGTTCTGGGCGGTTACGGTTATCGGCGTGTTGGCGGTGATCGCGCTGGCAGCGTGGTTGCCTAAACAGATCGTTATGCAAAAAAGCAGTTTGCTGCAAGAGTTTAAGGTGCTTGCGGATCGGCAGGTGTTAATGGTGCTGGCAATCAGCGCGCTGGCATCTGCGAGTTTATTTTCGGTGTTCACTTACATTACGCCAATTTTGGAAGACGTCACCGGATTAACGCCGCATGCGGTAACGTTGGTGTTGCTGATCTTTGGCGTCGGGCTAACCGTCGGTAGCGCGCTTGGTGGCAAATTGGCAGACTGGCGATTGCTACCGTCGCTGATCGCATTTTTGATTGCGCTGGCGATTGTATTGACGGTGTTTTCGGTCACCATGCACACGCCGGTTGCGGCAGTGGTAACGATTTTCGTGTGGGGCGTGCTGGCCTTTGCCATCGTACCACCGCTACAGGTATTGGTTGTCGATCGCGCCAGCGAAGCTCCCAATCTGGCAGCAACGCTTAATCAGGGTGCATTTAATCTCGGCAACGCCACAGGTGCGTGGTTTGGCGGTCTTGCGATTGGTGCGGGTTTTCAGTTAACCGTACTGCCCTATGTCGGCGTGTTGATGGTGTTGTTGGCGTTGGGCCTGACGCTATGGTCGGCGTCGGTGGGGCGCGCTAGTGGTTTGGCCATGACCGCTAGCGACTAAGCGCGCAGCATTGGATTGCGAATTGCGCCAACCGCCAGCGTTAACGTGTTGACCTTTCTGTTCGACGCAATTCGGTTTCATCTGATGCAATGAGCCGCCGCCGTTAAGTTAACTGCAGATTCGACCATTCGCTTGCTGCGCGTCGGCATGACCTGCTGTTACCCCGCTGCTAACGTCTGAGGGTGTACGCCAGAACTAAGACGCCGTTTTACCGTACATTTCGCAGTTCGACGTGTATCAATGCCGCAGCCGCTGATTAGAATGAGATAATGTCGCATCCCAAATGCCTCAGGTTGATTTCGATGCCCCAATTTGCTCCTCTCAAGAACGACACCTTTTTACGCGCATTGCTGCGTCAGCCGACCGACTACACGCCTTTGTGGTTAATGCGTCAGGCTGGCCGTTACTTGCCAGAATACCGTGCAACACGGGCGCGCGCAGGGTCTTTTCTCGGATTGGCCAAGAATCCGGACTATGCAACGGAAGTCACAATGCAACCACTGGAGCGGTTTCCGCTCGATGCAGCGATTCTGTTCTCAGATATTTTGACCGTGCCGGACGCGATGGGCCTTGGGTTATTCTTTGCCGATGGCGAGGGACCGAAGTTTGCGCGTCCCTTGCGGGATGAGAGGGCCATTATGGCTTTGGCAGCGCCGGACATGGGCAGTCTCGACTACGTCTTCAACGCCGTCACGCAAATTCGCACTGAACTGGACGGCAAAGTGCCACTTATTGGCTTTTCCGGCAGTCCGTGGACGTTGGCCTGTTACATGGTTGAGGGCGGTGGATCAGACGATTTCCGCACGGTGAAGACCATGTTGTACAACCGTCCAGACCTGATGCACCACATTCTGGCGATCAACGCGGCGGCCGTTGCCACGTATCTGAACGCCCAAATCGATGCTGGCGCGCAGGCAGTGATGATTTTCGATACCTGGGGTGGTGCGTTGGCAGATGGCGCGTATCAGGCCTTTTCGCTCGATTACATGCGTCAGGTCATGCGCCAGCTGAAGCGGGAGAAGGACGGCGTTCCGATTCCGGCCATCGTGTTCACTAAAGGCGGCGGTCTATGGCTGGAGCAGATCGCCGATATTGGTGCTGATGCGGTCGGACTGGACTGGACTGTCAATCTGGGCGAAGCGCGCGCCCGCGTGGGCCATAAAGTCGCGTTGCAAGGCAATCTTGATCCTGTTGTGCTGTTCTCCAACCCGGAGCAGATTCGTGCGGAAGTTGGGCGTCTGCTGTCGGTTTATGGCGCGCCTTCCGAAGGTCATGGCCATGTCTTTAACCTTGGGCACGGAATCTCTCAATTTACGCCTCCAGAATCGGTTGCTGCGATGGTTGAGGCCGTGCACGATATTAGTCGCAAGATGCGCTGACGCACTTTTCTACATCGAACCGCATCAATGCCTCAATCAAAAGGCACAGGGCACCCTCCTGAGGATATTTTCTAGCGGCCAACAATAAGTCGCGGTACACTGCCCGACTTCCGATTTGCGCTAGCATTGATCAAGCGTTGGGCATAAAAATAATTCCATCTAACACATATTTTGTTTGACGTTACGATAGTTATGCACAATAAATATTTGTTGCGATGCGAGATGTTTACAGGCAGCTATTAATATATTGTTTCGGCGTAGAAACTGTAAGTCATTGATTTATATAGATATTTTTTTCATCTTTACTTTTTAAAATATCAGCAAACTGGCGTCCCATATGGCGCTCCGGGGTTTTTGGGCTAGGTTACCCACAAAGTTATCCACAGGACCGGACGGATTTCAAAAAGTGCTTATGAAACCTGCACTTAGGTGATTTCTTCATGTTCTTTGTGAAGATAAGTTGCATTTAAGAAAATTACTTATTTGCTACGGATTTAGGCTTCAACATTTGTTTGTTTTGCACGAGATATCAATCTTCGGTATTTAGCTTTCGATTTTTTCTTTCAATCTATTTTTTTGGTTGACATTATTTGACTTGTTCACAAATTTGTTTTGTAACCGACGCGCCCTATAAAAATATAAAAAATGATTTCTTGTCCTTTTGTGGTTTTCTAAGTCATTGATTTTAAACAATATTTTTTTTGCTTTCGGAATGCGCATTTCACCGAGTTCGGCGTAGACAGGCGGTTTGCGGCTGATGCGGGGATGTTATCCACAAAGTTATCCACAGAGTCTGTGGATTAGTTATAAAAGCGCTTATGAAACCGACAGTTAGCTTCTTTCCTCAGGATTCACTTTAACTTTGTGAAACAATGCATCCTACAAGTTGTTCTCGACACCCCCCTTGACAGTAGCTTTGACTATCGATGGCAGACTACTAACGATGACGAGCTTATTCCGCACATCGGGCAACTTGTGCGACTCTCCTTCGGTCGTCGCGAGGTAGTCGGACTGATCGTCGGAGTGACTTCCCACAGCAACATCTCCGAAGCAAAGTTGAAAGACGTGCAGGGGGTCCGCTACCAGTTGCCGCCTCTGTCAACGCAATGGCTGAATTTGTGCGGTTTCGCTGCGCAGTATTATCAAAGACCATTAGGCGAAGTGGCATTGCCCGGTTTGCCCAAAAATTTGCGGGCTTTAACGACCGTTGCGCTCGATCGCGGCTTAAAAAAGTTGCGGCAAATGAATGATCCGCATGACGCCTCGCCCGTCGATGTTCCACAGTTGAATCCTGCGCAACAAGATGCGGCGGACGCCATCGCCAGTGCGACTGGCTTTGCACCGACGCTATTGTATGGTGTTACCGGTAGCGGCAAAACAGAAGTCTATTTGCAGGCTGCAGAAAAAATACTTGCCCACAACGACGGTGAACATAATCCCGCGCAAATTTTAATTTTGGTCCCGGAAATCAATCTGACACCGCAATTAGAGGGCAATATTCGTGCACGCTTTCCCAACGTCATGGTGGCTACTTTGCATAGTGGACTGGCCGAAGGTGAGCGCATGCGCCACTGGCTGGCAGCGCATCTGGGGCAGGCGCGGATCATACTGGGAACCCGCCTTGCAGTGCTGGCCTCATTGCCCCACTTGCAGCTTATCGTTATCGATGAAGAGCACGATCCGTCTTACAAGCAGCAAGAAGGTCTGCGCTACTCTGCGCGCGATCTGGCGGTATGGCGTGCGCGTCAACTGAATATCCCTATCGTCCTTGGTTCGGCCACGCCATCGCTAGAAACCTGGCACCACGCACAATCCGGTCGCTATCGCAAACTGGAGCTACGCCAACGGGCGGTCACCAATGCGGTATTGCCCACGGTGCGGCTGGTGAATATGGAGCATGACAAACCGAGGGAAGGACTGACCTCGACGTTGATAAGTGCGCTGAAGTTGCGCCTTGCGCGCGGCGAGCAGTCGTTGCTATTCCTGAATCGGCGCGGTTATGCGCCTGTGATTGCCTGTGATGCCTGCGGTTGGGTGAGTAACTGTACGCGTTGCACTGCGTTTATGGTGTTGCATAAACCGGAACATCGTTTGCGCTGTCATCATTGCAGTCTGGAACTGCGCATTCCAGGCTCATGCCCGACTTGCGGAAATGTTGATTTGCAGCCGCTGGGGCGGGGTACGCAGCGCTTGGAGGAGGGCTTGCAGGCAATGTTTCCGGAAGCGCGGGTTCTACGCATTGATGCAGATTCCACGCGGCGCAAAGGCAGCGCTCAGCTTGCCTTTGATAGCGTTCATCGCGGTGAGGTCGATATATTGATCGGTACGCAGATGGTCGCCAAAGGACATGATTTTAAAAATTTAACGTTAGTTGGGATACTTAACCCGGACACGGCGCTGTTTTCGCACGATTACCGCGCCAGCGAGCGTTTGTTTGCGCAATTGATGCAAGTAGCCGGCCGCGCGGGACGGGCGGCGCAAAAAGAGGGCGGTAGCGTCAGCGAGGTGTTGATTCAGACCCGTTATCCGCAGCATCCTTTGTATTCAGCAGTGATCGCCCATGACTACGATCATTTTGCCAGCGCCCTGTTAGCCGAGCGACAACAAGCGCACTTGCCGCCGTATATATATCAGGCATTATTACGTGCTGAAGCTAAAGAGCTGGAGACCGCCATCGCGTTTTTGCAACAGGCGGCGACTTGTCTGGAGCACGGCGGCATCACGATGAACGACCCTATTCCGATGACCATGACGCGGGTCGCCAACGTTGATCGCGCACAATTATTAATCGAGTGTCCATCGCGTCCGGGACTGCAGGCGTTTCTCACAGACTGGATGGCGGTATTGCGGACGATTAAAACACGTGCCAAATGGTCGTTGGAAGTGGATCCTGTTGATATTTAGTTGTTAATACTAGGTGTTATTGGTCAATGGTCAATGAAGAAGGGTTATCGATTCGGAGATTATCAAAGCTGCAATAACAGAGACAAAAGCTTATTATTTCACCACTTATAATAAATTTTAATTAATCCGCATGCCCGACCAGGGTTTGTCTTTAGTTGTACAAAATACAATAATTAAAACCTTTTTAAGAAGCGCGTAGAAATTTTTGTCCCTAAAGCCTACAGAAAAGTCTCCTATATAAGGTATGTGCCCCTAATACCAGAAAAGTTACCCTCGAATATAGAATTATCTTAGATTTCCTGTTGGTAACTTTAGCTTACCTTCATCCTTTAGAGCTTTTTCAGAATCCATGCCAAATGAAAGGCATGCCTTTTTGATATTAACTTGGAAAGTCAGGACCACCTTGATTTTCAATGCGGGATTTACAGGAGACGGTATGCAGAATCTGCGATCACGACAACAACAAATAATTCTGGCTGACGATCGCCCCGTCATTATTGCTGGCGTACGTGGCTATATTGACCGCTGTCCAGATCTTTCTGTGGCAGCGACGGCCACTACGTCCGATCAGATATTAGCGAGGTTAAAAGATACGCCTTGTGACATTTTGATCACCGAATTTTCGATCGCTATCGAGAACATGAACGACGGGTTCACACTACTCTCGTACGTCAGGCGCCATTATCCAAAATTGTGCCTCATTGTTCTGACCCTTAACAACATGCCCGCGGTGATGTACCAGATCATAAAATGCGGAGTGAATGCCGCGCTGCATATGAATGATGAGCTGGTCACCATCCGCGAGGCGATTGACAGCGCGGAAAGTAACACGCGTTACATCGGCAAAACGGTACGCAACATTTTACGTAGCGGCCCCGTAGGCATCATGCCGACCAAACGCGAAACGGAAGTGTTGAGAATGTATGCGGAAGGCCAGTCAATGCAGGAAATCGCCACACGTCTGCATAAAAGCGTTAAAACAATCGCATTGCAGAAAATGTCTGCGATGCGCAAGGTGGGCCTGCGTAACGACGTAGAACTTGGTCGATATACGCGTGGACACGTGCGGCCTGATGAGAAGAATTTTCCTACATCAAAGTACTAGGAACCTTTCGTAGTTGGCAGGTCCTCACGATCAAACCGAATGTTCGGGGCAGTTGTATCGGCGATGTTGCGCCAAGTTCGATAGGCTCCTCGGGCTCAGACTAATCAATTAACCAACTAAGCAACCCGCTGTTAGGGTTGGCGTTTCGGTTGGCTTTTGTGTTTGCGTTTCATCAAGGCCGGTTCCATCACTGTTTGGTAACCGTGCCGATTATTGCGGCACGGCGTTGCGCTCGTCTGTTTAGGATGACGTTTACCGCTGCAAACTGGTTCTCCCTGCGCCTGAATTGGCTATACTTGTAACCATTAACCTACAATCGTCGCAGCAGTTAGCCAGGAACCAGAACTAGATGAATAGCACCAGACAACAAGGCCCCGTAGTGAGTACCCAGAGTACCCAGCAAGTCCCCAAACACGAAATCCGCCCCGGTCAATCGATTGAGCTGTTAAAGGAGCTCCACATTCTGACGCAAGACGGCAAGTTGAATCAGGATAGTCGCCGCAAGCTCAAACAGGTATATCATCTTTATCAATTTATCGAACCCCTGTTGCAAGAAATCCAGAATGAGCATGCAAGCGTTCAATTGGTAGATCATGGCGCTGGCAAATCCTACCTGGGATTTATTTTATATGATTTGTTTTTTAAGACACTGACCGATAGCTCGCACATTTATGGGATTGAGACACGCGAAGAACTTGTCATAAAATCACAAGAATTGGCGAAAAAACTCGCATTCCCCGGCATGTCTTTTCTTAATCTGTCAGTGGCAGATTCGACCGGGTCGGCATTGCTTCCACCACGCGTAGATGTCGTTACTGCATTACATGCATGTAATACCGCCACCGACGACGCGATCCAGTTTGGCTTAAAAAAGAAGGCGCGCTTCATGGTGCTGGTACCTTGTTGCCAAGCTGAAATCGCCTCTGTACTGAAAAAAAATAAAGGTAAGTCGACCACGAAGGAAGCCCTGACAGAAATCTGGCGCCATCCTTTACACACCCGGGAGTTCGGCAGTCAGGTCACCAACGTCTTACGTTGCCTGCAATTGGAGGCACATGGTTATCAAGTCAGCGTGACGGAGTTAGTAGGTTGGGAACACTCTATGAAAAATGAATTAATCATCGCTACTTACAAAAATTTGCCACGTCAGCGCCCCTTGCAACGGTTGCAAGAGCTGTTACATACTCTAGGGTTGGAGGAAATGCAGGAACGTTTTTTTGCACCGTCTGTCGGACAAGCAGAAGCCTAAGTTGGGTGTCCGTTGCGCAATTAGCTGTAAGTATGCTGTTAGTTGATCGGGTACGAAGGCTCCGGAGGCCGCGTCAAAATGCGGCATCGTAATTGCTTAATTAAGCGATAGACTTGTGGCATGCGTCCAGAATTCAGCATTTGTCACTTCTGGTGATCGTAGCGAAGGCCTGGCGCGCTCAGGGCCGATTTTAAAATACACCGCTATTAAAGCGCATGTCAAAATATCAATTTTAAGTAGTAAACATATTTTCACCGTTGTACCCCGCACTAGCCCTTTAAGGAGAGTGAAATGACGAAATCAAGTGGTTCACACGCAGTAAATGAGTTTACGAAGGCACCATTAACAGCAGAAGGATTAACAAAGACAGTTCGAGAAATTAACGCAGGCGCTAACGAGTTCGGACAGTTAAGTCACCCGGGACGCGTGGCGTTGATACAAAAAGTGACACAACAATGGGAGCAGGACTTCGTTGCCAGTTTTCACATTTCGGATGACCCCTCTAAAGCCGGTGAAGAGTACGCCGCGATTGAGCAGGGCGACAAATATCCGAATCTGTCAAATTCGGTGCGTGAAGCGGTGTTAAGACGTTTCGACGATCGTCATGGCGACGGTGGTCCGCGTATCTGGCCGCAATTAAAGGGCAATTAACCTCGCGGCTCCATGCTTGCGGATAATTCCAGCCATTGAAAGATGTGGCCCCGACGTCCACCAGATGTCCCCGAAAAAAATCACCCAGATTCCGCCGCACCGTGGCGGATCAAGGGAATTCTGCCGCACGAAACCTAGCGAAATATTTTATCCCTCCGGTTATGCAAAGCCTAGCCACATGACGCGGGCCGTGCATCCGGATCATCGCATCGGAAATGAGCCGCAGAACAACCAGCCAACAGCGAGCACACCATTAACATAGTCAACATCGCCTTCATAAGCAGTTCGCCCCGGCAGGTGAAATTTTAACGTTTGGATAATTAGTCTAAGCGCCGACATTGACGCATTTCGCATTTGAATAGCGCTTGTTGTCCATTTTGACACGAAGTCTGGTACGTCTCAACTCCCGTAGTTTTGGCGATTAAGCGTGCCGCTGAAGTTGGCTGGCAGCCACTTTGTCGCGCTAACTGTTCTACTTGAACGGTTAACTCCCCGGTGACCGCAGGCGCTTGAGGCGCTGGGTCGGCCAGTGGCACCGTTATGACTTCTTCCGAAGGGCTGAGTGAATCTTTCAGGGACACCGGGCCGGTGCTTGCCATGGAACCTAGCTCGGCCTTGATCCCTGCCACAATATTGCGGATTTGATCCGGGCCGCTGATCAGGCCCATGGAGCGCTTCCTATTTTGGATGTCTATTGTATAAGACGATGCATTGCGGTTGGCAGGCGATATGACGACGGTGATAACTTCTGAGCTCGTCACCATGCCGGCGCTGGTTTCGGCAAGAATGCGGCCTTGTGCCTTGTTGGTGTCCCTGATCGTCAGGTTACGCGAGATGGTCCTGATTGCCGCAGTCCAGACGTCATCGTAAGAGCGTGCCTGGACTTTAAAAATCATGTTACCGGTGTCTGGCTGCCACTCATCCCGGGTAGCACATCCAGCCAAGAGCAATACTGCAAAACACGTTGCAAGAAGTTTTTTCATTTTCTGCCTTAATAAGTCAGTTATTCTGCAATGACGCATTGATGTCATTGATAGGAATTCGGATCGATCTCAAAATTTATGGTGTTTCCGTAGGATAACATTGTGCTTGGATAGCGTTCGGTACACGATTTTACACGGGTAAAATTTAGCGAACATCCAGACTAATGCGAGCTGATAACGCTAGCGCACTACATTCTATTGCTCCCGAGTGCAATTGAATTAGAGAAAATATGTTGCTATGTGGCACACTCGATTTTTCGATCCGCTATCCGTTGTGCGTCCCGCTGCATCTTCCATTGACTGCGGCGAGCGCTAACTTCCACTGCGACTATATTTTATAAGGAAACATAATTATCCATAACCGGCAACTTGAGGGTGCGTCTTTCGCGCTGGATGGGTTTGATGTTTTTTACCTCCGGCGCTGCAGCACTGGTGTATCAGGTACTTTTTGCCAAAGAACTAACCCTGGTGTTCGGCAGCACTGCCGCGGCGGCATTTACGGTGTTGGCAACTTTTCTGGGCGGCATGGCGATTGGATCGTTGATCGGCGGCACCGTTGCCGCACGCGTGACGCGGCCGGTTTTTGTGTAAGCGATGGTGGAGTTGGCAATCGGGGCATATTGCGTCGCAACGCCGACGCTTTTTACATTGATTCAATCGGTGTATGTAACGCTTGCAGCCAATCTGTCACCAGCTGCACCGGGTTTGCTGGTGCTACGCGTGGCACTAGGAGCCAGCGTATTGCTAGTCCCGACTATATTAATGGGCATTACGCTGCCGTTGATAGCCCAGGCGCTAAATCCATTCAGTGATCGTTTAGGCAAGGCTATCGCATGGCTGTACGCCTGCAATACGGGCGGCGCAGCGTTAGGTGCCTTAGTAACCAGTTATTTGGCTTCGTTTTATTGCCATGGATAGGCGGTCTGGCGGCGAGCAAGATCGTGGCCGGATGCGCATTATTCATCGCGGCGACGGTTATCGCGTCCGTTGCCTCCCGCGCGACCCGCTGGCGTCTGGGCGCAGGGTTGGTCGTTAGCGCAGCATGTGTAATTTTCAGCCCTAAGCAGCCGGATTACGACACCCTGAGCAAAGGCGCGAGTGTGTACTTCAAGGCCCAAAACTGGGGCACCGTGATTGATCATGCTGAAAGCATTGATGGCGGTCTCACCATGGTAACGCGTAGAGAAAACCAGAATGGCGTCGTGACCACGCTCTTGACCAACGGAAAATTTCAGGGAAACGATGCCAAAAATGGCGAAGTGCAGGCGCAGATTGGCTTTGCCGCATTGCCGCTATTGCACCAAAATATCCGAGAAAATGCCCTTGTTATCGGTTACGGCACGGGTGCTACCAGTCGGGTTTTACATGATGCAGGATTTGCGCATATCGATATCGCCGAACTCAGCCGCGATGTCGTGGCAATGGCCAATACCTATTTCTCGGATATCAATGACGGTGTGTCCCATCTGCCGCGTGTGCAGACCCACATCACCGATGGCCGCAACCTGTTACTGCTGACGCCGAGGAAGTATGACTTGATCAGTATTGAGATTACGTCCATCTGGTTCGCCGGTGCGGCATCGCTCTACAATCAGGAGTTCTACCAACTGGCACGATCAAGATTACAGCCCACGGCGTATTGCAGCAATGGGTTCAGATGCATCACATGGCGACCTCCGATTTGTTAACCATTATTGCCACACTCCGTGCCGAATTTGCTTATGTGTCGTTATACGTCGTGGGCGGGCAGGGCATCTTGATCGCCACCAACGATGCGGCACGGGCGCACGCCTCGCCCGCGCTCATGTCTGCACTCGACACATCGGTAGACATGCAGGCGGTGCACGCGTTAGCTGGGCGAAATTTTACCGAGATCGCCGCTGACCTGTTGTTGTCGCCAGCGCAAATAGACCGGTTGTTGCAACGTTTTGGCGCTAATGGTCGGCAATGGATTTCTACCGATAACAACTTGAAGCTGGAGTACAACACGCCAAAGGCCAATGCCAATTCGCAGGATCGATCCTCGGAAATTAATCTCAAGGTTTTGCGTGCGGCGCAAAAAGAGGGATCGATTAATGTCGAACAATCAGCGCAGAACGACTGAAAAGGAAGGAATTAACGCGAGGGGACAAGGACAGAAGGACCAACAACGCATCCGCGCAACGGGTTAAAAATCACCTGCTGACTCATGCTCCGGTTCCCCGCCTTGCTGCCGCCGATTTTGGCTGATTACTTTTACAAAGCAGGTTAAAGCGCGCTTTGCATCAAATATTCTAAAAAATAGCAACATCACTCCCGAATTTCGAGAATTATATTTTGCAGTATGAGAAATATGGTGAATGATTAGCGCATGAACGAGAAATCAACTGAAGCACCTGAGAATTCCCTTCCCGCGGTCGACCTGAAAGCAACGCCCAATAGTGAGCGCCCATTGTTGGTGCTCTCAGTCATCGCGCGGCACGGAAAGCCGATAACGGCAAAAGAGCTGAAAGAGGCGACAAATTTACCTCAAAGTACGCTTTACCGACTTTTGCTCCCCTTAAAAAAATGGGGACTGGTACAGGAACAGGACAACCGATATGCGCCCGGTCCACTCAGCGTGCAACTCGCGTGGGGCTTTGATCACACCTCTTATCTCGTCACCAATGCACGTGCCGAAATGGAGAGACTGGTGACGCGATGTGGCGAAAGCGTGGGATTAATGGTCGCCGTTAACAATCGGGTGATGTGTCTGGATATGGTAGAAAGCCAGCAACCCCTGCGCTGTTCATTTTCTAAAGGACGCTCCCAACCGTTATTGCGCGGTGCTTCCGCAAAAGCGCTGCTGGCGCATTTGCCTCAGCCAATCGCTGATGGTGTGATTGCCGCTCAGCTATCCGCGCAGCCCAAGGAAGCGCAGCGCCTGCACGATGAATTATCGAGGATACGCATGCAAGGATATGCCGTAAGTGAAGGTGAGGTCGATCTGGGAGTGTGGGGTATCAGCGCACCCATTTTCAGCAAATCGGACCACATGGTCGGCGCTATTACATTGATGTCACCGGCCGTTAGAGCAGAGGATCGCCAACCGGAATTGGTCGACTCGACGGTGCAGGCTGCGATCGCCATTAGTGAACGCTTGAAATTATATTGAACAATATTTTCAGAGGAGAGAAAATGCATCATCGCCGTCTTTTTATCGGGCTATTGGTTGCAGTGAGTTGTGCCTTACCGATGCTGGCTAACGCTCAATCTGCCGATGTCATTCGGGTAGTCACCGATTCGACTTTCCCTCCTTTCGAATTTTTTAAGGACGGAAAAAGAACCGGGTTCGACATCGAATTGATGGAGACGCTAGGTAAAATAATGGGCAAAAAAATCGAATGGACCGACATCGATTTTAAAGGCTTGATTCCGGGGCTGATATCGAAACGGTTCGACGCGGCAGCCTCGGCGATTTATATCACCGATGAACGACGCAAAGTCGTCGATCTGACCGATCCGTATTATCCGGGCGGTCTGGTCATGGTGGTGAAAAGCAGTGATGCCAGCATCCAGAAAGCCGACGATATGAAAGGCAAGAAAGTGGCGGTCCAGGTCGGTACCAAATCGGTGAATTATCTCAAAGATTATTACCCGCAAATTCAGCGTGTAGAGGTCGAAAAAAATCAGGAAATGTTTAACCTGGTAGAAATCGGTCGCGCCGACGCGGCGGTGACGGGCAAGCCAGCCGCGCTTGAATATGTCAAAGTGCGGCCGACCCTGAAAGTAATCGCCAAGCCAGTCAGCGTCGAGTTATACGGTTTCGCGGTCCGCAAGGACATGCCCGAACTCACGCTGGCGTTGAATGCCGCATTGCAGAAGTCGAAGCTTGATGGCAGCTATGACAAACTGGTCAAAAAATGGCTCGATTCTTCTGCAAGATAACGTAAACAATCGTATTTAATATGCAAAAAAAATGATGCCGAATCAGGAGAAATACGTTGAGTCTTGACTTTGTACCTGTCCTCCAGGGATGGCCTGATCTGGCGCGTGGCGCGCTTATTACTGTCGAAATCACGGCAGTGTCACTGCTCATGGGATGCGTGCTTGGGTTATTGGTTGGGATGGGCCGACTTAACCCAAAAAAGCGCGTCCGTTACGGACTCTGTACGACCTACGTCACCGTTATTCGGGGGACGCCTTTGCTCGTGCAATTGTTCTTGCTGTTTTTTGGATTACCCGAACTCAACATCTTGTTACCCGCCTTTGTCTGCGGCATTTTGGGTCTGGGGATTTACTCCGGCGCGTATATTTCCGAAATTGTTCGCGGAGCGATTCAGTCGATTGAAAAGGGTCAGATGGAAGCCGCACGTTCGCTCGGCATGTCCTACGGGGCGGCCATGCGCACGATTATTTTGCCGCAAGCCATCGTGCGCATGATTCCACCTTTAGGTAATGAATTCATCGCATTGATTAAAAACTCTGCGCTGGTGTCGTTGTTGACCATCGCCGACCTGATGCACGAAGGCCAAAAAATTATCAGCATTTCGTATCGCTCGCTGGAAGTTTATCTGGCTATCGCTGTGGTGTATCTGGTGCTGACCAGCCTTACAAGCATGGCGTTGCAAAAAATTGAACGTCACTTGCGGGCCGGAGGAGCAGTCTAATGAAATCCATCATTAAATTAAATGATTTGGGCAAATCGTTCTCAGGTAATCGCGTTTTGCATGGCATTAATCTGGAGGTAAATCCATCAGAGGTGGTTGTCATCATCGGTCCCAGCGGCTCTGGTAAAAGCACCTTGCTGCGTTGCTGCAACGGTTTGGAAGTGGCAGAAGAAGGCAATATCGAAATCTGTGGCAAACCGCTTCTGACCAATGGGACCATGCTTGCGGATCACGAATTAAATCATCTCCGCGAACAGGTCGGCATGGTGTTTCAATCGTTTAATCTGTTCCCGCATTTATCGGTATTGGGCAACGTAACGGTCGGGCCACGCAAGATCCAAGGCGTGGATAAAGACAGCGCCGAATCTTTCGCCCGCGAGTTGCTGGCGAAAGTAGGGCTGGCGCACAAAGCAGACGCCATGCCCGCGACGCTTTCGGGCGGACAAAAGCAGCGGGTGGCGATTGCGCGTGCGTTGGCGATGAAGCCGCAAGTCATGTTGTTTGATGAGCCGACTTCTGCGCTCGACCCCGAACTGGTCGGCGAAGTGCTGCAGGTAATGAAAGCGCTTGCTACCGAAGGTATGACCATGCTGGTAGTAACGCATGAAATGGGGTTTGCCCGTGAAGTTGCGGATGTCGTCGTCGTCATGGATCACGGTCGCATCGTTGAATCCGGCCCTCCCGATCAAATCTTCGTCAATCCGCGTGAGGCCCGCACGCGCAGCTTCTTACAGGCGGTGCTGTCGCGCAATCAACAAAGTAACGGGGCATGATGGATCTCTCTATGTGGACTGGTCGGCAAGATGTTGACAGTGCCGGCGATACGCGCCGTCTGCACCAAGTGGTATTACCGTTCGATGCAGCGTCGCCGGGATGTCCGACGTTAATCGGGTTTGCCAGCGACGAAGGCGTGCGCCGTAATCATGGCCGCGTCGGCGCAGCGGAAGGGCCGGACGCGATCCGCCGCATGCTAGCGAATCTGCCCGCACATTCTATCTGGCGCTTGTACGACGCTGGAAATATCACTTGTACCGATGGCGCACTGGAGCAAGCGCAGCTGCGACTGGCAGAACGCGTCAAGCAAGTCCTCTCGCAACAGGCGTTCCCCATGGTGTTAGGCGGCGGCCATGAGGTCGCTTACGGCACCTTTCTCGGCATCGCGGGCCACTTGGGCGAGGCGATACGAACGGGGCAACTGCTGATTATTAATTTTGATGCGCATTTTGATTTGAGAGAAGCCGATCAGGGCAGTTCGGGTACGCCGTTTAAACAAATTGCTGAATGGTGTCATCAGGCCGGTATCAAGTTTAATTATCTCTGCTATGGCATTAGTCAATTAGGCAATACGCCTGCCCTCTTTGCGCGCGCAGAAGAACTCGGCGTGCACTTTAAACTGGATAGTGAAATCGCGCTTGGCAACATGGTTGAGATTGAGCGCGAGTTGGTAGAGCATCTGGCAACGGTGAGTAACGTTTATCTGACGATTGATTTAGACGTATTACCTGCCGAAAAGGCACCTGGCGTTTCCGCACCGGCGGCTTGCGGCATGCAATTAGAAAAGGTCGAACGCCTGATTCAGGTGATCAGAGATTCAGGAAAATTGATTGCCGCCGATATTGCAGAATGTAATCCAACCTATGATCGCGATGGCCTCACCGCAAAGGTGGCCGCGCGTCTGGTGCACACGATACTGCAAACCAGTTGAAATTTACATTGTTGCCTGATGTGTATTCTCGACCTTGGTCATTTTCATCGTCACCGTCATTGCGATTGGTTGGCGATAGCGACAACAAGACAAGATCCCCTCGCGTGATCCGAAAGTCAGCGCAGACGATAATGCGCTGGAAGAATGGCGGCGGCGTTACGCGGGAGGTTATTCGGTTTCCGCCGGATAGCAATCTTGATGACTTCGCATGGCGTATCAGCGTCGCCACCGTCAGAAATGCCGGCCGGTTTTCGACTTTCTCCGGCGTGGACCGGTCGCTGGCCCTGATCGAAGGCGGAGGGCTTTTGATCCGTCATAAGGATCGGCACTTCACCTTGACACCATCGATACCAGTGTTCGCATTTGCCGGTGAAGAACCGGTGGATTCGTTCCTGATCGCCGGACCTGTCACTGATTTTAACGTGATGACTCGACGACGCCAGTACGCGCATACAGTCAATCGTGTTGCGATTACCGGCGCGTTGCGCATTCCGCATTCCGGTCATACCTGCGTTGTGATGGTAGTCCGAGGCTTACCCTGCATCATGCTTCCGAATTTAACGCTCGCACGATTGGTCCCCGGCGACGCTGTCATGATAGCGTGCCTCGATCAGCAACTGACGCTTTACGCGATCGAGGCAGAAGTCATGGAGGTCCATATATTTGACGCCTGACGCCTGTCCCGCTACGCGGCATCATCATTTAAAAAGTTGATTATTTTCCGATACAAAACCGGGAAAATATCACACCTAGCAAGTCATCCGGCGTAAACACCCCTGTGATGCTATTCAACTTATCCTGCGCCAACCGTAACTCTTCCGCAAATAAATCCAGCGACTGATCACTGACTGTATTGTCCAAAGTGGCGTGCTCGGCAGCGTACTGTAAGTGCTCACGGGCTGCTTTAAGGGCGATCAGGTGGCGTTCGCGTGCCAGGTAGCGGGATTCACCGGTTTGCTGCCAGCCAGCGATGCGCAGTAGCTCAGTGCGCAGCAAATCTATGCCGAGATTATCGGTCGCCGAGATGTAGATGTGGGTCGCGTCGCCCATCAGGTCTACCGAGGGTCGGTGTCCGGATTCGTCGATTTTGTTCCATATGGCAATAACTGGGACGTTGTGGGGGAAGCGGGCGGCGATCTTTTCGTCTGCCAGCGCAGGACCATGATTGGCGTCCAGCATATGTAAAATCACATCCGCTTTTGCGACTGCCGCCCAGGTGCGCTCGATGCCGATGCGCTCGACTTCGTCGTTGGCGTCCTCGGCGTCCCGGATGCCGGCGGTATCGATAATATTGAGCGGTATACCTTCAAGTTGGATGGTTTCAGTTACCTTGTCGCGCGTGGTGCCGGCGATGGGCGTCACGATTGCTACATCCGATCCTGCCAATGCATTTAGTAGCGACGACTTGCCAACATTCGGTTGTCCGGCCAGGACAATATTGAGGCCGTCGCGCAGCAATGCACCTTGCGCCGCCTGACTAAAAACGTTATCCAGCGTGCTGCGGATTCTTTCCAGTTGACCGCGTGCGTCGGACTTTTCCAGAAAGTCGATTTCTTCCTCCGGGAAGTCGAGCGTCGCCTCCACCAGCATGCGCAAGTTAATGACTTGCTCGACCAGACTATGGATGACCTTGGAGAACGCGCCAGAGAGCGACTCGGACGCCGATTTAGCCGCAGCTTCGGTGGATGCCTCGATCAGATCGGCGACTGCTTCTGCCTGCGCCAGGTCCAGCTTATCGTTGAGGAAGGCACGCTGGGTGAACTCGCCCGGTTCTGCCAGGCGCAGCGAAATATCGTGACCGGCTTCCAGACAACGCGTCAGCAGCATTTGCAACACAACCGGACCGCCGTGACCTTGCAACTCCAGTACGTCTTCACCAGTGTACGAGTGCGGCCCCTTGAAATAGATCGCGAGGCCTTGGTCAATCAGACCGCCGTCAGCATTTTTGAAGGGCAAGTAAGTGGCGTGGCGCGGAACCAATGCGGCTTCATTGAGACCGCATACCGCTTGAATAACCGGGCCAAGATTTTTGCCCGAAATACGGACGACGCCTATGCCACCGCGGCCGGGCGCGGTAGCAATTGCAGCGATGGGGGAGGAATCAAATGACATTTAAGGATTTTACGTTTGATAGTTGATCAATTGCACGCAATAGTACATTTATGGAAACAAAAAAGCCCGTGAATCAAGATCCACGGGCTTTTTTACGACAGTCAGCAAATAGTTACTGTTAACTTTTACAGTTAGCTTTTGCTTTCCATGTTTTTAGTAATCACCCACTGCTGCGCGATAGATAGCACGTTGTTGGTGATCCAGTACAGGACCAGACCAGACGGGAAAAAGAAGAACATGACCGAGAAAATCAATGGCATGAACATCATGACCTTGGCTTGCATTGGATCAGGCGGTTTCGGATTCAGTTTGGTTTGGATGAACATAGAAATGGCCATCACAACCGGCAAAATGTAAAACGGATCAGGTGCTGCCAAATCATGGATCCAGCCTAGCCACGGCGCGTTACGCATTTCGACGCTGGCCAGCAAGACCCAATACAGTGAAATGAAGACCGGAATCTGAATCACGATAGGAAGACAACCGCCGAGAGGATTAATTTTTTCGGTTTTGTACAACTGCATCATTTCTTGATTCATTTTCTGCGGCTCGCCTTTATGACGCTCGCGAATCGCTGTCATTTTAGGCGTTACCTTCTTCATTTTTGCCATGCTGCGATAGCTCGCTGCCGACAAGGGGAAGAACAACAACTTGATCATGATCGTCAGCGCGATGATGGTCCAGCCCCAGTTACCAAGGACTTTATGGATTTTTGTCATTAACCAAAAGATCGGTTTGGCAATGATAGTTAACCAGCCATAGTCTTTTACCAGCTCAAGACCGGGGGCTGTTGCTTCAAGCACTGCCGACTCTTCAGGACCGGAAAACAGCCGGGAGTCCATCGTCACACTGGCGCCGGGAGCGATCGTACCTAAAGGCAGAACATTGCCGATGGCGTACAAATTGGTCGCCACTTTCTTGGTGAAAATTTCACGCGGTGCATTGTCCTGAGGAATAAACGCCGAGACGAAATAATGCTGCATGATCGCGAACCAGCCGTCGTTGGATTTGGTAGCGTGGTCTGCTTTGTTCTCTTCGATTTTCTCGAAAGCAAACTTCTGGAACTTGTTCGCTTCGGTAAATACTGCCGCACCGGTGAAGGTGTTGACGAAGCGCTGTTCGCCTTCTGGCTTGTTGCCGTCACGTACCAGTTGCAGATAGAGCGACGGTGTGACGGGCGCGGTGCCTTCGTTCGTGACCGTGTGTTTGACGTCAATCGCATAGTCGCCGCGTTTGAACGTGAAAGTCTTGGTCAGTTTGACGCCGCCCTGAGTTGACTCCAGCACCAGTTGAACCTGGTTGCCGTTATCCAGTGTCCGGGCCCCGGGCATAGCCACAAAGGTAGACTTATGGTTAGGGAAGTTGCCGCCGATCAGGCCGGTATCGGCTAGATAAGTGCGGGTAGGACTAGAGTCGAACAACACCAGATTTTTCGTTGGGTCAACTGTGTCGCGCTGGTTTAATAACTCCAGACGTTTTAACTGACCGCCAATTGTATCGATGTCGGCTTTGACGACATCGGTAGTGATGGTGATCGTTTCGCCTTTGGAAGCAACCGCTGTATCAACAGGTACCGCACTAGCCGGAGCTGCAGTGCCAGTGGCCCCAACCACGCCAGCAACTTGTGGTACATCGCTGCCAGTTGCACCGATAGCACCTGTATTACCTGTAGCTGAGGCAGCGCCAGAAGATCCGGCTGTACCAACAGCAGGCGCAGTCGGGTTCGCGCTTGGGAAAAACATTGACGCGTTGCCGTTATGTCGTTGCCAGTTATCCCAAAGGAATAGCAGCGACAGGGAAAATACAACCCACAGGACGGTACGTTTGATATCCATAAGAGTAGTTCTCTATGATTCAGGAATTCAGGAATGGCTGCAACCGCATGGTCGTTCAGCGGAAATTGCAGGGGGTTTTGCAGAGGAGGCAGACGGGGATGGTGGCACCGGATCAACTCCACCGGCATGCCACGGATGGCATTTTCCAAGGCGACAGACGGCCAGAATGCTGCCCTTTAAGGCACCATGTGACCTGATCGCTTCGGCAGCATAATCGGAGCAGCTAGGATAAAAACGACAGTTCTGACCCAAAAACGGGCTTATTCCTAATTTGTAACATCGCAACAGGAACAGTAAAGTCGCTTTCATGGTCGCTTCCGCATCTCTTTCGGCATCTTAATTTTGTTACTTTGGCGTTGAAGATGCGCAACACGTGCCCATCGTCCATCGTCATGGTCTATCGTCATCGCTTATCGTATTACAGCTTGCATAACACTTTGCATTACACCTTCGACACGACCACTTGTGAAGCGAACAATTTGATTAGTTCGCCGCGCAGTTCTCGCTTCAGACTGGCAGTCGTGGCAGGACCTGCTTTGGTGTTTACCGGTTTTGATAAACGCACAATGCAGTCGACGGGCGGCAAAGATGTCAGGCGAAACAATTCACGCGTAACCCGTTTGACGGTGTTACGCGTGACAGCCCGCGGTGCCAGTCGTTTTGCTGCAACCACGCCTAATCTCGCCTTGGCATCAGGCAAAGGGTTGAGGCGCGTGTACAAAACGAAATGGGCAGTCCGATAGACTGGGCGCAAACGAAAAACGGATGAAAATTCATCCGTTTTAACGATGCGTCGGTCACGGGGAAAGCCCACTATAGAACCCGGTGAAGGGCTCTCTGAACGGTCACCTGTCACGCAAGCTGCGCCGAGCGTATGTATTAAGCAAATGACTTAAACAAATGACTTAAGCTGCCAGACGCTTACGGCCTTTGGCGCGACGTGCGTTCAGCACAGCGCGACCGCCACGGGTTGCCATACGTGCGCGGAAGCCGTGTGTACGTTTACGACGGACGACGGATGGTTGGTAAGTACGTTTCATTATGGTCTCGCTAATCAGCAGAAATAAATAGGATCGTTCACACTTCGCGCGTTGCAAGCTGTTCGAGCCGGTCCGAACCGAATTACTGTGTCGAATTACTATGTTAACGCAGTGTCGGAGCAGTCAATTCAAGCAGTTAAGTTTGCAATCTCGCAATTCAACGTGCGGTGAACCTTGGATTAGAACGCATTTTCTGCTTGTTTGTCAATCACTTAGCGTAAATTCGATAGATAACTGTCTCAGCCGATAACTCGGAAAGTAAACGCCGCACCTGTGGATAACTTTCGTCACCAAGGGTAGAATAGCGTCTTGTTGTGGCATGCGCTCTCGTTAAAACGATCATTCAAGACCGTAAGGGCCTGAAGCCAGCCTGCGCTAGTCTCTATATGCGGTTAGCTTAGCTAGCCTCTGACGAGGCAAAAAGCGCCTAAGGAGTCCAGTTTTATTCACGTAAAGTTGGGTTCGCACAGCACAGGAGTCCCGAACTTGGTTGCTCAGTTATTTTAAGCCGGCACCTGGACCCCGTTCTTAAAAGGCGTTCACGATCCGAGAGGATGGTGAACAAATTCTAAAACGCCCGGCGGGGAGCGCATTGATCTTCCTTCCACATCCTTTCACTTAGACGATTCATGGAAAATTTCTGGCAAAGTTGCTCCGCTCAGTTGGAGCAGGAGTTGACGCCTCAACAATTTAGCGCGTGGATAAAACCGTTGTCCCCCATCGATTTTGAGGACGGGCGGTTACGTATTGCGGCACCTAATCGGTTTAAGCTCGATTGGGTTAAAACGCAATTCGCCAGCCGTATCACAGCGCTGGCGGCAGAATTCTGGGAGGCGCCGGTAGACGTTCAGTTTATGCTCGACCCGCGCACCAACGTCGCACGCAAGCCAAATGTTTCGACCATGCCGGTGGCGTTGGATCACCCGCACCCCAACTCCTCCCCATCGTTTCCGCAGAGTGGCCAAGGTGGGCATAGTGGCACCAATCACTTTGATCGCATGCCCGAAGCGCAGGCAGAGTCGAGTGCCGTCATCGCGCGTCGCGACCAGTCACGGATCAATACCGAGTTAAGTTTTGACAGTTTTGTTACCGGAAAAGCCAATCAACTGGCCCGCGCCGCAGCGATTCAAGTGGCCAATAACCCCGGGGTTTCCTACAATCCATTGTTCTTGTATGGTGGTGTTGGCTTGGGGAAGACCCATTTGATTCATGCCATTGGCAATCAGTTATTGGCCGACAATCCGTCTTCCAAGATTCGCTACATTCATGCTGAACAGTACGTTCGCGACGTAGTGACCGCTTACCAACGTAAGGGGTTTGACGATTTCAAGCGCTATTACCATTCGCTTGATTTATTGCTAATTGATGATATTCAATTCTTCGGCGGCAAGAGCCGCACGCAAGAAGAGTTCTTCTATGCGTTCGAAGCATTGATTGCGGCCAAGAAACAAATTATCATCACCAGCGATACTTATCCTAAAGAAATTACTGGCATGGATGATCGTCTGATTTCGCGCTTCGACTCCGGGCTCACGGTTGCGATAGAACCACCGGAACTAGAAATGCGGGTTGCGATTTTGCTTAAAAAAGCTGCCTCTGAAGGCGTCACCTTCTCCGATGATGTAGCGTTTTTTGTTGCAAAACATTTACGCTCTAACGTCCGTGAACTCGAAGGCGCGTTGCGTAAAATTTTGGCATATTCGCGTTTTCATGGCAAAGATATCACGATTGACATTGTCAAAGATGCACTGAAAGACCTGTTGTCAGTACAAAACCGCCAGATTTCGGTGGAGAATATCCAAAAGACGGTCGCCGATTTTTTCAATATCAAAGTCGCAGACATGTACTCCAAAAAGCGTCCTGCGAATATCGCAAGACCGCGGCAAATTGCGATGTATCTGGCTAAGGAGCTGACCCAGAAGAGCTTGCCAGAGATCGGCGAGTTGTTCGGAGGTAGAGATCACACGACGGTGCTGCATGCCGTGCGAAAAATTGCCGGTGACCGCACCAAAAACCCAGAATGTAACCACGAACTGCATGTGCTCGAGCAGACTTTAAAAGGTTAAGCGTTTTAAAGATACGGGCGAGGTACGGACGCGGTGACCGAGCAATCTCGCGTTTCTTCCGCGATGTGCGCAAAATGCCTTGCGGCCTGTGGATAACTGTTGAAACCATGTCTCCGCAGCGCTCATCGCAGTGTGGTTTTTTGGCAGTGTAAAATACGGAGCGCGTTGCGTGCAAGCAAAGAACCGCATCAGCGGCGCAGGTTATAAGTGCGAAAGTGGGACCAACTTGACGGAGTTGCGCGCTTCAAACTTAAAGCTGCGCAAATAAACGATCAGGAACGCATATTTGCCTATACATTTGTTACTGATGTCATTCTTAAGTAGCCGAATTAAGTTACATTTACAGGTTGGGTTTGAGACCAGCCAGAATGGTTAAAATGAAGCAATGTGTGTTGAAATTTTGATAATAAGGATATAGCTATGCAATTGGTCAAAACTAACCGAGATACTCTTCTCCGGCCACTGCAGATCGTGAGCGGTATTGTCGAGCGTCGGCACACATTGCCGATTCTGGCCAATATCCTCATTCGCAAGGACGGCGAGAAAGTCTCTTTTTTGTCTACCGACATCGAAGTGCAAATTACGACCAATGCCAACGTCGGCACCGGGTCCGAAGTGATCGCTACGACCGTCGCGGCACGTAAGCTCCTTGATATTCTGCGCGCATTGCCGGAATCTGGAGAAGTTTCGCTAACGTTAAGCAATAAGCGCATGACCGTGCAATCCGGTAAATCGCGTTTCGCGCTGCAAACCCTGGCTGCTGAAGAGTTTCCAACTGTTGCACAAGCGGAGCATTTCAACGCCACGGTTACACTGCCGCAAAAGACCCTGAAGCATTTGTTTAACATGGTCCACTTTTCGATGGCGCAACAGGACATCCGTTACTACCTTAACGGACTGCTACTAGTTTTGGACGGCAACAACGTGATCGCGGTTGCGACCGATGGACATCGTCTGGCATTTTGCCAGGTCGCTACCGAGCAAGAGTTTGCGCGTCAGGAAGTCATCATTCCGCGCAAAACCATCATCGAATTACAACGTTTGCTGGATGAAACCGACGATCCGGTGCAGTTAGAAATCGCCAATAGTCAGGTCAAACTGACCTTTGCCGATATCGAATTGATATCCAAGTTAGTCGAAGGCAAGTTCCCGGACTACACGCGTGTCGTGCCTAAGGGTTACAAGAACGATTTCACCATTGGTCGGGATCGTTTGCTACGCTCGTTGCAACGGGCTGCGATTATGACCAGTGACAAATTTAAGGGCGTCCGTTGGGTCGTTACGCCAGGCAGCCTCAAGATCAGCTCGACCAACGCCGATCAGGAAGAGGCGATCGAAGAGCTTGAAATCGACTACGGCGGCGACAGCGTTGATATCGGCTTCAACGTCACTTATCTGCTTGATGTACTCAACAACCTGAAAGGCGACAACGTCAATATCGCCCTCGGCGATGCCAATTCCTCGGCACTGATTACCGTACCAGAAAATGTTGACTTTAAATATGTCGTGATGCCGATGCGGATATAGATTTTTGTGTCATTTTTGATGACATCATGTAGCGTGATATCACATGATGTCACTCAAAACGACGCGAAATTGAACGAATCAATATCAGGCAGCAATCAGCAAATATTAAGTAATACCGAGCAATAATCGCGCAACATTCAAGCAACATCGAGTCGCCAGTAATGCATCGTGACGTAGGGGCTTCGGCCCCTTTGCCACATTTAAGAAATCTGCACGTTGCGGATTTCCGCTTGGATTCATGTTTTTGTAGCAGTCTATTCAGAAGGTAGCCATGTCATCAATCCCTCAAGACAACACTAATCAGCCGCCAGCAGATACGTACGGCGCGTCCTCAATCCAGATTCTGGAAGGTCTGGAAGCAGTACGAAAACGTCCGGGGATGTACATCGGCGACACTTCAGACGGCACCGGTTTGCACCATCTCGTGTTTGAAGTACTGGACAACTCCATCGATGAATCGTTAGCTGGTCATTGCACCGAAATCAACGTCACGATTCATTCCGATAATTCTATTTCCGTGACCGACAACGGCCGCGGCGTGCCGACTGGCATTAAGTTCGACGACAAGCACGAGCCTAAGCGCAGCGCGGCAGAAATCGTCATGACTGAGTTGCACGCGGGCGGTAAGTTCGATCAAAACTCATACAAAGTATCCGGCGGCTTGCATGGCGTCGGCGTCTCTTGCGTCAATGGTTTGTCCAAATTATTGAAGCTCACGATTCGTCGCGACGGCAAAGTCCACTACATGGAGTTTGTCCGCGGTGTGCCACAAAATCGTGAGATTGAAACCATCAACGGCATGATCGTATCGCCAATCAAAGTCATCGGCGACACCGACAAGCGCGGCACCGAAGTCCACTTCTGGGCCGACGAAGAAATCTTCACCCACGTTGAATTCCATTACGAAATTCTCGCCAAGCGTATTCGCGAGCTATCTTTCCTCAACAACGGTGTGCGCATCAAACTGACCGATCAGCGCACCGGCAAAGAAGAGCTGTTTGCGTTCGAAGGCGGCACCCGCGGTTTTGTTGAATACATCAACAAAAACAAGAGCGTTTTACACCCGACTATTTTCCAGGCAACCGGTGAAAAAGAAGGCGTCACAGTCGACGTATCCATGCAATGGAACGACGCCTATAACGAGCAAGTATTATGCTTCACCAATAACATTCCGCAACGTGACGGCGGCACTCACCTGACCGGCCTGCGTGCAGCGATGACCCGGGTGCTCAACAAGTACATTGAAGAACACGATTTCGCCAAACGCGCCAAGGTCGAAACCAGTGGCGACGACATGCGCGAAGGACTTACCTGCGTCTTGTCGGTCAAAGTACCCGAGCCAAAATTCAGCTCGCAAACCAAAGACAAACTGGTCTCCAGTGAAGTCCGTTTGCCGGTGGAAGAAATCGTCGCCAGAACCCTCAACGACTACCTGCAAGAAAAACCAAACGACGCCAAAATCATCTGCGGCAAAATCGTCGAAGCCGCCCGCGCCCGCGATGCAGCACGCAAAGCCCGTGAACTGACGCGTCGCAAGGGCGTGATGGACGGCCTCGGCTTGTCCTCCAAACTTGCCGATTGCCAGGAAAAAGATCCAGCGCTATGCGAACTCTACATCGTCGAGGGTGACTCTGCGGGTGGTTCGGCCAAGCAAGGCCGCGACCGTAAATTTCAGGCAATTCTGCCACTGCGCGGTAAAGTGCTTAACGTCGAAAAAGCCCGCTTCGAAAAGATGCTCTCGTCCGAACAGATCACCACCTTGATCGCGACGCTAGGCACCAGTATCGGCCCGGATGAATTCAACGCCGACAAACTGCGCTACCACCGCATCATCATCATGACCGATGCTGACGTCGATGGCGCCCATATCCGTACTTTATTGCTGACATTGTTCTACCGCCAGATGCCGCAACTGGTCGAGCGCGGCCACATCTACATCGCCCAACCGCCGCTGTACAAGGTCAAGCACGGCAAGGACGAGCGCTACCTTAAAGATGACGTCGAAGAAGTCCAGTACATGATGCAAGTCGCTTTGAACGACGCCTCGCTGATCCCAAGCCAAGGTGCCGATCCAATCAGCGGCCCGGCGCTGACAGAACTGGTCCGCCAATACAACACCGCCAACGCCATCATCACGCGCCTTACCCGAGCAATTGACGGCGCAGCGTTGACCGCTATCATGACCGGTGTCACGCTCCAACTCGACAATGCAGAAAACGCCGAGATTTCGGCTAAGGCACTCACCAAAGAAATTGGCGACCCTGCGGTTACCGTCATCGTCAAATCTGACGAACTCACCGACAAACATCAGCTACGTATCCAGCGGATGTATCACGGCAACGTCAAAGCCAGCATCATCGACAGCGACTTCGCCGCCAGCTCAGACTACAAAGTCCTGTGCAACGCTGCCGCCACCTTCAAAGGCCTCATCGCCCCCGGTGCAATGGTCCGTCGCGGCACCGGTGAAAAAATAAAAGAGTTCGCCATCGCCGACTTCCATCAAGCGATGGCATGGCTACGCGACGAAGCCGAACGCGGCGTCAGCAAACAGCGCTACAAAGGACTGGGCGAGATGAACCCAAGCCAACTATGGGAAACCACAATGGACCCAACCGTGCGCCGCCTGTTGAAGGTACAGATCGACGACGCGATTGCTGCGGATCAGATTTTTATGACGTTGATGGGCGATGACGTCGAACCACGTCGGGCGTTTATTGAGTTGAATGCGCTGCAGGCTGGGAATATTGATGTTTGATGGTGTGCAGCCGTACCCATAAATTGGCAGTTTGGGAAGGGTAAACTGGCAAAGTTAGTATGAGAAAACCGCCCGACCCCGGTCGGTGGTATTTGTCGCTCTGTCTGGTAGGCTAAAAGCGTTGATCGATATTTCGTCTACTATTTTTAAAGCTCGTGCATCCGCTTAGCGGTGCGCGAGCTTTTTTACTTCCGACTGGCCTAATTTACGGATTCGCCGAAGCGCACTGGGCGGCGGCTTTGCAGCGGATGCAGCCATTGGCTATCAATGAGGCTGTCATTGTCGCCTCCTGTATTCGGCTTCCTTTGATAGGATTTTGGGAGCCCGCTCAACTGCGCATTACAGCCATTCGCCAATTAAGAAGATGCTACCCAAAAATGCTTTTTGAACGGCTGGTCTCCGCCCCCTGTAAGACCGCAGCCGACCCACAGCGGTCTGTCAAATTTCCTGTAAGCGGACCCTCAACGTAGAAGCAGCTGGTCTGTTTATTGCAGGTCTTTTTTTGAGAGGTAGGCCTGGACAACCGATGGGAGCGATGTTGTCGCGAAGAACCTTCTTGCCCTCGGTCAGACGGCATCCTCGATGGCCTTGAATTCCAGAATGTGCTGCTTGTCCAGTGCCACGAGGAACTCGAACAGCTTGTACGACGCGTACGCCTGCTTGGAGGTAGCGGCAATTTCATCGGCAGCATCGGGGCAGCTTTTCCCCTCATTGGTAATGCGAAAATCATTGAAGTCGTGGCGGAGCAAAGAGAGCGCTTTAAGGGGATTGTCGTGCAGCCTGTCGGCGAGCTCGAACGTGAAATTAAGTTTGGCCGCCTCCGCTTTTTTCATCATCTGATCAACTGCCGGATACCCCTTGATTTTCACAAGCTTGTATTGCGCTAGGTTGAGCACAAGCATTTTCACTTTTTCGATTTGCTCATCGGGATCAATTAAGTAGTCCCTGGATCGCGCGGCATCTAAGATTTCCTTCTGTATAACATTCCCCATCTTCCCTCGAACATCCACGTTCAGTTCACTTGCAACGACAGCGAGGTCGCTTGTCGACCTGCAAATCCATTGCTTCTCGTCGAAATTCCATCTGGTGCACCTTTGAAGGTATTTCTCGCGAATGGGCTCGCCACGATAATCGGAGCTCAACAGTACGTACTTTTGGATCGTTCCGAAAAGTTCCGCGTAACAGTACAGGCTATACCCGATATTGAAAAGGTAGAGCTGGTGGTTCGGATATCCGTTCTCGTGCTCGAACTTGTACGCTTCGTACAGCTTTTCTTCGTCGCTGGTCGGGTAGTATTGCTTGACGTGGGCGCGAAGTGTTTCAGGCACAGCGACGACCGTACCTTGCGGCATCAGCGGCTTCAGCAGGGAAGGAGCGATCCCTTTGCTGATCGCGTATTCAATCGCGATCTTAAGGATGCCCCTTAGCAGATCCGGTGTCTCGGTCTCTATCCGCAGCAAGATCCTCTCGGCGTGTTCCGCAATATTCGTTTTGGAGACGACGGAGTATCCGTCCTCTCGCAACTCGCGAATCTTTTGGCTCGCGCAGAACTACTTAGCGAGCTTGCCGGTTGCCGCGAATACTGTAGCTTCCTTTTTCGCCTCATCCTGAATATATATCGGCTTGGATGGTACGAGTTCAAAGCTGTTGTTAAGCCGGAACGTGACGCCGGAGCAGTTCAATAGGCGTTGGCTCGTTTGCAGCTCGGCAAGCGCGGGTTGCGGGTCGCCCCGATCACGCGCGAGCTCGGCAATAATTCCTGATAAAGAAGATACTGCATTCACGAACGGCGCATCGACGGTTCCACCGAGCGTTTCGCCGCATTTCTCGCACAGTATGGAGTCAGAACGCAGCTTGCCGCCGATTGCGTTTTGGATTATGTGTTCCTCGTGCTTCACGACGTCAATCGAGTTGAACAGCTTCTCGCACAAATAGCATGTTTCAGAAGACTTCAATGCATTAGTTCCATATTTGAGTGAGCGGCACTGTTAAGCGCGTAGGGTAAAAAGGTTAAACAATGCGAACGACGGCTTCTGGCCGATTGTACACATTCGGTATAAATCCAGAAAGCGGCGCTCCAACGGTTTGCGCCCTAGGGGCGGAAGACTATGCTGCAAGTAGCACAATCAGACTTCGATCAACCACGAAGGAGTCTGACATGCGATCAACTCACCCTCGGGAGCCATGGAATAAAGGCAAACTGATTGGACAAAAGCCACCACTTAAACCAAAGGACATTTGGGCAATTCGAATCCACCTTCAAAATAACCAGCACATTCGAGATTTGGCGATGTTCAACCTTGCCATTGACAGCAAGTTGCGGGGCTGCGATCTCGTTAATTTATATGTTCGGGATGTTATGCACGGCAACCAAATGCTAAACAGAACGATCGTCGTGCAGCGCAAGACCAAACGCCCGGTGCAATTCGAATTAACGGAACCAACCAGACAGGCAGTCTTAGCCTGAATCGATAAAGCGAATCTTAGGCCGGATCACTACCTATTTCCGAGCCGCCTTGCAAAGTCACCCCATGTTTCAACGCGGCAATACGGATGGTGGATTAAATCTCACGTAGCATGCGCATGTTGGCCTACCGTCCGCTTTGGGGCGCGTTGATCGTCCGCTTTGGGTCAAGACCAGCCTGCCATGCTTTCAAACAGGCCATTCGTAAAAAATCTCCGTCAACGGCCGTTCCACTTACCTAAGCTGCCATTCGTTCCAATCCAGATAAAAAACGCATTTGCATAGAACTGGCTGATCTCTCATCAAAGCCCAATGACCGCACCCAGTCTTTACCGGACAACGAACACAGTTCGTTCAAGTCAAACGGCATACTTTGTTCTTCGTTATTGAGCTCCACGAGAACGTCCTCAGCCCTCAGAATACAGCCCCTGACCGTTTAATAAATTCCAGAAAATTGATGCATTCAACATTGACGCCTTCCATCTTGCAAACAGCCGGGATTTTATAGTTCGGCATCAGCTTCGGCAAGTCAGGTTGCATTCGCTCGTCCGACACCAGAATGGCCCTATGCGCCCGTGCAGTGGCAATGATGAACAAGTCGTTTTCACCCACGCCAGCGCCATATTTATCATCAACAATATGGAGTAGTATTTTGATGCGAAGCGCATCTAAAAGAATGTTGTTGGTCATTGCAATACGGATCAGACTTCTGGTTTCAAGCCACGCAGCGCAGTCCGGAGACGGGTGTGCAATTTCAGTGTACGCAACCGACGGTATCTGGATAAGATTACGATCAATTTGATCGCCGATCCAATCCCATAGTCCGGGAAATTGCTCGACAGGATAGTTATCCCACGCATAAATGATAGACGACGCATCAAAGACCAGCATAGTGCTTTTCTAGCTGATGAAGATCATTGATCTTCAAGCCGTCAAGGTAATTGCTGGCCTTAGAAAGTGTAATACGGCGTCGACTAAGTGCGCCAAGTACCGCACGAACAAACGTATCTCCGAAGATATGGATAGGCTCACGACTCCTGTATGCTCGCGATCCCCCATCGAGTTGCGGCACCTGAAGTCCGGCATGCCACCTTCGATAGGCCGCGTATTGTTGTTGAGATAATCGACCGCTGTCCAGTAATCGTCGCAAAATGACTTCTGTACTCACTCCCCAATCCCTTCGACACCCTTTAAGCCAATCGTCATATTGGTCAACATGACGCGGACGCGCAGTATCGTCAATTTTTTGAAGAAATGTATCCGGTACCAACATCAGACCGGCGAATTCATTTGCCTCGCGCTCATAACCTAGCCGCGAATGCATGTCATTTTCGTCATCAATCGAACTGATTCTATGCAGCAGTAAATGACCGAGTTCATGCATGAGAGTAAAGGACTGCCTTGCCTCCGATTGTTGTTTTTTTATAACAATAACAGGGCAATCCTCGGCATACAAAGTAAATCCAAGAATCGGACTCTCTTTTGCGATCTGCCATTTGCCGTTATAGCCGTTGCTGCGAAAAACCAGAATACCTTGCGCCTCAACCGCGCTTCTATACGTTTCAAAGTCGTTGACGTCATTCAGTCCCAGCCATACTCGAGCGATGTCGGCAGCGGCCTGAGGAGCATTTTGCGGTAAATCCGGTGGTGAAAATTCAGTTAAATCCGGATTTTCAAGTTCATCGCGCAGTGCTAAATAAACGGTCCGTTGTTTCTCTACCCGCTCAATCAAACTTTTTACTTTGATCGACAATTCGGGTTTCTGATTGGCCAAGGTTCTGAACGCAGGTGTGTGGATGCGCTCCGGCTGCACCGGTTCACTTTCCAGAAAGAACAATACGCCACGACCGAAGTGCTCAGCTACTTTTGCCAACTGATTGAAAGTTATTCCGGGCTTGCCTTCCATTGCGTGTTCCAGGCTGGCAGGAGCGATATTGAGTGCGCTCGCAAGTTTCCCCGGCGTGATGCCATGATCGGCACAACACCATGCAAGTCGCTCAGAATTAATCGTTATTCGTTCCATTTGACAGATTATACATATATGCAGTTACTGTGATGGATCGAGAAACCGGGGCTACCGATTGATCATGCCGCTAATCAATCGGCAGGGCCTTACTCGATGTTCGCACAACCGGTTGTTCAAACACGATGCGTTAACCAAGCGTATTTTTCGCGACTATGTTTCGCGTTACGGCTTCAAGCGCAGCGAAGAGGGTGGTGCCACGGTCAAGTTGGTCTAGGACAATTGCGGCGAAAAACCGGCGCGGCTAGACTTGAATGACAAGATCACCGCCGATCTCTGCTGCTGTGACCACGATCACCAGGGCGCTCATCCCGACGCAGATTTTTAGCGTATCGTTAAATATTTTGAATACCCCGATTTCGCCGCGAAAGAATACGCAGTCCAACGCGCTACCGTGGTATTCGCTCAAATGAGGCATAGCTCAACGAATCGATCACATCGGGAGGGGATCTTCATTTACGGGGTACACTAAACGATATTCTGCGCCGGAAACTGCGCGACGTTACGGAGACTACCTCATGAGCAGCGCAAATTTGTACACCCCACCCAACGTATGGTCCTGGGATCAGGAAAGCGGCGGCAAGTTTGCCAGCATCAATCGCCCTGTCGCTGGTGCCACGCACGACAAGAACCTGCCGATCGGACGTCACCCATTGCAGCTTTATTCGCTCGCCACACCCAACGGCGTCAAGGTGACGGTCATGCTTGAAGAGCTGCTCGCCATGGGCCACGGCGGTGCCGAGTACGACGCGTGGCTAATTCGCATCAATGATGGTGATCAGTTCGGCAGTGGATTTGTTGGCGCTAACCCCAACTCCAAGATCCCGGCGCTGGTGGATCACAGCGGTGAAACACCGGTGCGGGTGTTCGAGTCCGGCGCCATTCTGCTTTATCTGGCCGAGAAGTTTGGTGCCTTCCTGCCCGGCACTGGTGCGGCGCGCGCCGAATGCCTGTCGTGGTTATTCTGGCAAATGGGCAGTGCGCCCTTTCTGGGAGGAGGGTTTGGCCATTTCTATGCCTACGCACCTGAAAAGTTCGAGTACCCGATCAACCGCTACGCGATGGAAGTCAAGCGCCAGCTTGATGTGCTGGACCGCCAGCTGTCAGCGCATCGCTTCCTGACGGGCGACGACTATACCATCGCTGACATGGCGGTTTGGCCCTGGTACGGGATGCTCGTCAAAGGCGAGCTGTACGAAGCAGGCGAGTTCCTCAGCGTGCACGAGTACAAAAATGTGTTGCGCTGGGCCGACGAGATTGCCCTGCGTCCCGCCGTTGTGCGCGGGCGCAAGGTTAACCGTGCATGGGGCGAACCATCTGGCCAACTGCTCGAGCGTCACGACGCCAATGATTTCGACCTAAAGACGCAAGACAAGCTGGCCCCTTCCTCTTAGCGCAAGTCATGTGCCTTGTTTGGCTTGCAGATGCAGACGCTAAGAACCGCTATACCAGTTATACCCCTGATCTTCCCAATAGCCGCCAGGATTTTCATTGGTGACGAAGATCGCTGCAATGTGCTTGGGATTTTTGAAGCCGAGCTTGGTTGGCACCCGCAGTTTCAACGGATAGCCATACTCGGTTGGTAACGGCGAACTGCCGAAATCTAACGCCAGGATCGTTTGCGGATGCAACGCGGTTGCCATGTCGATGCTGGAGTAGTAGCGGTCGGCACATTTGAAACCGACATACTTTGCCGTGGTATCAGCGCCGATATGCGCTAAGAAAGTGCGAAACGGCACGCCGCTCCATTGGCCAATGGCGCTCCAGCCTTCGATGCAAATATGGCGCGTGATTTGCGATTCCTGTGGCAATGCCCTTAATTGCGCCAGATTCCAGCTGTTTTTGTTACGCACCAGCCCGGAGACTTCCAGCTTATAGGTAGCCCCATCGATTTCCGGTGCGGAATCTGCGTCATAAAATGCATTAAATGGAAACGGCTTAGTGATCATGCTGGCCGGATAGGTCTGCGCCAGATGATTGGGGCGAAACAACATGCTTTGCACACGATCATTCCAGCGCGACATTGCCCACAAAACTTTGTCGACCTGATCCCCATCCTGCAGATTGCAGCCACTCAGCAGTGATAACGCGCCCAGTGATAATCCCGAACGCAGGAACAGACGGCGCTGCAATTGCACTAATTCAGGTTGTAGCGCACTGTTTTTCGGTGGTGGGGGTTTCTTGTCGCTCATGCTTGCTGCTCCTGCTTGGTAAGTTTCTCGTCCGCGTGACGGGGCAGCCGTCCGGTCAGCATTGGTAGCAGGGTACTCGGTACGATCAGCACCAGTGCCAGATGCACCACCACGAAAGCGACGATGCCGGCCATTGCGACAAAGTGCACGCGGCGCGCAATGTCGTAGCCGCCGAACAGGTCAACCAAAGTGTCTAGCTGGACAGGTTTCCAGATCGACAAGCCGGACGCTACCACCAGCACGCCAAGTAGCAACACGACGACGTACATCAGGCGCTGGACAGTGTTATAGATGCCGGGCTGATGCGCCAGCTTGAAGGTCAACGCATCTTTGATATCGCGTAGCAGAGGCCGGAATCGTAGCGGCAGAAAATTGCGGCGAAAATGGCCAGCCAGCAGCCCGTAGCCAAGATAGATCAAGCCGTTGACTACCAGCAACCACATCGCCGCCAGATGCCAGGCGATAGCGCCGCCCAGCCAGCCGCCGAGCGTAGACCAATGCGGAAAACTGAAGCCGAACAGCGGCGAGGCATTGTAAATTCCCCAGCCGCTCATTGCCATGCAGACGATGGCGAAGGCGTTGAGCCAGTGTGCTACGCGCACCAGCAGCGGATGAATGATGCGGCGGGGTTTATCGGCAGTCGCCATGGATACACCTTATTTGGAAGGAGTGCGGGAAGCCGGGCCGCGTGGCAGCCGGGGCCTCCCGTAATACAGCATTACAGTATTACAACATTACATGGGCGGCACGACGCCTTTGATACCAACCAAAGCACGATTTACCACTTCGCTACCATCGGCGGCTTTGGTAACAATAAATACGCCATGGGCACCAGCCACCAGCGAGCTGCGGTCAGCCTTGTTGAGGCTAACGATAGGGACATCAGCGGGTACCACGATTTTCTTTTCACCATCTGGATACTTGACTGTGATGGTGCGGCCGCTGGTGACGACTACATCGCCGACAGTACCGTTGGTCATGGTGCTTTTCTTACCCAGGTCCCAGGCGTAATGACCTTCGCCTGACTTCATACCAGCCGGAAACACGGTGACTTCCAGCGCCTTCAGACTGCCATCGGGCAGCGGTATGGCGGCGCTGCCGATAAAGCTGTCTGACTTGATGTCGGTGATGGCAGCATGGGTGACCGACATCACTGCCAGGTCAGGTGCCAGTTTCAAGGTCAGTTTCTTGCCGGCTTTGGTGCTAACTTCTAGATTGTCGGCGTTCACTTTTTCAATTGTGGCGCGCACCCGCGTCGGTGCTGCGGTAGCGGCAGTCTGGGCGATGGCGACGCTACCATAGGCGAGCAGAGCCGATGCGGCCAATGCGGGAACAAAGCGGCGTAAAAGTTGTGCAGTTGTCATGGCAATAGTCTAGGTAGTTGATGGGAAATTAATAGTAGGCTCGACCGAGTGTCTTATCGGTGACAGTTGGATGACAATATTGTCATTATTCCCGGCACGGGAATTGATAAAATGATGCCATCACTATCAAGGAATTAGCATGTCTATCCTCGTCATCGAAGACGATCCAAAGACCGGGGACTACCTCAAGAAAGGTCTGCGCGAATCAGGTTATGCGGTCGATCTGATTTGTAACGGCAGCGACGGTTTGCATATGGCGCTGGAGAATTCCTATGACCTGGTGGTGCTGGATGTTATGTTGCCCGGCACCGACGGCTGGAAGATCATGGCCGCGATCCGTGCCCGCCGCGATCTTCCGGTGATCTTTCTGACCGCGCGTGACCACGTGAACGACCGCATACGCGGGCTAGAACTGGGCGCTGATGATTATCTGGTCAAACCGTTTTCGTTTACCGAACTGTTGCTGCGGATTCGGACTCTGCTGCGCCGCGGGGTAGTGCGTGAGGTGCAGGCGCTGGATTTTTTTCAGGTGGCTGATCTGCAGCTTGATCTGTTGCGGCGCAAGGTCACGCGTCAGGGCATCGATATTGTCCTCACCAATAAAGAATTTTTGCTTCTGCATCTGTTGGTCAAACGCCAGGACGAAGCCTTATCGCGCACCGTCATCGCCTGCGAAGTGTGGGACATGAACTTCGACAGCGACACCAATGTGGTCGACGTGGCCATCAAGCGCCTGCGCGCAAAGATCGACAATCCATTTGAGCACAAACTGATCCACACGGTGCGTAGTATCGGTTACATGTTTTCTGAAAACCCATGAATTTCTGGCGTACCCGCTCTCTGACCACACGTGTCTCTTTTCTGTTTGCGCTGATAGCCTGCGCGATCGTTACCAGTCTCGGCATGTACCTGTATTCGTCGGCCCGACACGCGCTGGAAACCCGTGCCGATTATTCGCTGATTGGCAGGGTTGAGCATTTCCGCACGCTGTTGCACGATCTCTACAACGTCAAGCAGATGGAAGATCGGCCAGCATTGTTTGAAACCATGCTCGGCAGCGAGCAAGATGTACTGATGTTCGCTTATCCGGGCCAGCCGCCGTTCGTCCGCGTCAATCCGGATAACATGACGCCACCCCCGATGTTGCCGGTGGGTTTGAATCAAACCTTGACGTTAGCGGCACTGCAACCGGGGGAGCGCGCCGATGGTGTGCGCGTGCGCTGGGTCTCGGCCGAGGCAGAAGTGGGTAGTGATGGCCCCAAAGTAGTCATCGTCGGTGCCCATGTGATGACGCAAGAATCGCACATCCTTTCCCAATATTATTGGCAGGTGATCGGTGCCGCTGCCATATCGGTATTGCTCGCAGCACTGCTCAGTTTTCTGGTCCTGAAGCGCGGCTTCACGCCGTTAATAGCAATGGCCGGGCGCGCTGCTGAAGTTAGTCCAACCAATATCGCGATACGCCTGCGCGAAGAAGATGCACCGCAAGAGTTGCGGCGGCTAGCTGCATCCTTTAACGCCATGCTGGACCGGCTTTCCGACGGCTATGACACCCTGTCGCAGTTTTCTGCCGACCTCGCGCATGAGATCCGTACCCCAATCGGTGCCATCATGGGGCAGACTCAGGTAACCCTGAATAAGGTACGCAACGCCAGTGAATATCAGCAGGTGCTAGAGTCCAATCTGGAAGAGCTGCATCGCCTGAGCCGTATCGTGGAAAACATCCTGTTCCTGGCGCATGCCGACCATGCTGGTCTTGCTGTGGATAAAACGTCATTGGTACTGGCCGATGAGCTGCACAAGATCGCCGAGTATTTTGAAGGATTGGCCGAAGAGCGCGACATCAAACTGGTAGTGGATGGCGGTGGAGAGCTACAAGTCAATCCGGTGATGTGGCGTCGTGCGGTCAGCAACCTGGTGGTCAACGCGGTGCGCTATGCGCTGCCGGGAAGCACCGTGCGGTTAAGCGGCAAACCGAACGCACAGGGCGTATGTATTGAAGTGGAAAATCAGGGAGATCCGATCCCGCAAGAACAGCTCGACCGCTTGTTCGACCGCTTTTATCGCGGTGACAAATCGCGTAGTGAATTCACGGAATCGAACGGTCTGGGGTTGGCGATTGTGCGCGCCATCATGCAGGTGCACGGCGGTAGCGCCGAGGTGATTTGTTCAGCGGCGGGGGTGATCCGCTTTAGCCTGTATTTTCCACAGACGTTGCAGGAAATTCAGGCACGAGCCTAAGAAGGTGGCCTATCGTTGCATAGGGGTTTCAGCCTGCCGGGCCGATGCCGCGTCAAAGTGCTCCCGAAGAAACTCGAGAAATAGACGCACTCGCCCGGGCATATTTCGCCTGCTTGGATAAACTGCGTAGATGTCGAGTCCGGTCGGTGTATACACTGGCAGCACGATTTTTAGCCGATTCTCTCGAATGTCCTGCGCCACCATGTAAGTGGGGTGCATCGATATTCCATGTCCCAGCATCGCGGCGTGGCGCAGCGGTTCGCCGAAATCGGACCGCATTGTGCCGGAAACGCGCACCGATCTTTCTCCCTCCGGCCCGGTGAATGTCCAGAAATTCGTGGGTGCCTTCAAAGCGTTGACCAGACAGTCGTGCCGGGACAGATCCAGGGGAGTCTGCGGCTCACCATTGGCAGCCAGATAGGCTTGCGAAGCGACCAGCATTTGCGGCGCGCTTCCCAGCTTCTGGGCAACCAGGCTAGTGTCCTTTAAAGATGGCGCGATGCGAACCGAGAGATCGAGGCCCTCGCTTACCAGATCGAGTTTTCCGTCGTCCAGATGCAACGCGAACTGAATATCGCGATGCAGGGACGAAAATGTTGTAATGAGCGGCACAAGATGGGCCGCGCCGAATGACGGTGGTGTGCCGATCCGAATTGTCCCTTTCGGTGACTGGACCGCGCCGCGCACGGCATCTTCCACCTCTTCAAAGCGATCGAGCAGGTCCTGACCGCTCTCTAGCAGTGAAAGCCCGGCCTCAGTAAGGCTCACACTCTTTGTCGTACGAGAAAGCAACTGGGCACCCAGCAATTCTTCAAGCCATGCTACATGCTTGGTGACATTTCCTTTTGCTATGCCAAGCCGCAGGGCGGCCGCCGAAAAACTTCGACTACGTGCTACTTCGTTGAATACCTCAATACATCGCAAGCGATCCATCAGAATCTCACTGTTTCCAAAACGAGAACAATATGTTCACTTTCAAATTCTATCTCCGCCGGGAACGAGCGCGTAAAATGTTTTTCACATTCTGATCAGCCCGCGCAAGGGTGGTCAGATTTAGCATACCAATTCAAACGAAAGAACGCCCTGATGACCACAGACGCCATCCAGACTTTGCCAGGATGTATCCAGCTGACGCATCAGCTGTTCTACTTTCTCGACGAGTCAAAATATGACGCGCTGGTTGCTCTCTTCGAGCGGGAGGGCAAATGGCATCGACAGGGAGAGGTCCTCGCTGGCCATGCCCAGATTATGCATGCGATGTCTAAAAGGCCAACAACGCAGCGCATTAGGCATGTTATCACCAACAGCTTTATCGAATCGCAATCGCAGGACATGGTGCATCTGGTGGCTTACATGGTCGCCTATCGTTTCGATGACGGTTCGCTGCATGTCGGCCCGATTGAGATCACACAACCGTCTCACTTGTCGCTTGTACGCGTTGCGATGCGCCAAACGGACGGCGACTGGAAAATTGCCGAGCTGACGCTCACACCTGAATTTAAATTTGTGCGCTGAGCATTAAGCCCCGAAATTCAACGGAGAAAATAACATGAAATTCGTAGAGAGTGGAAAGTCCCTTGGTGCCCGTGTCGACGGTATAGATCTTTCTCAAGCGCTTTCCGACGAACAGTTCAAGGTGCTTGAGCAAGCGCTGGGCAAGTATGGCGTATTGAGTTATCCAGATCAATCTCTGACGTCCTTGCAACTGAAAAATTTCGCCGAACGCTTTGGCCGCCTGGAAATCAACGTCGCTAACGCGTATCAGGAACCCGGTCTGCCTGAGGTCATGATCCTATCCAACAAGGTCGATGCGCAGGGCAAACCGTTGGGGTTGAGTGATGCCGGTCAGGACTGGCATACCGACATGTCGTACAGCAACATGATTGCCTTTACCAATGTACTGTATGGCGTCGAGATTCCGCACCGTAATGGAGAACCTCTGGGTAACACCGAGTTCTGCAACATGCATGCGGCCTATGACGACTTGCCGGAAGAATTGAAAGCAAGGCTCGGCGGCATGACCGTCACCCACGATTTCGCGAAATTCTGGGACAAGATGCGCCGTGAAAAAGGCAGCAGCCGTCCGCCGCTGACCGACGCGCAGCGCAAGGCCAAGCCCCCGGTCTCGCATCCCATCTTCCTGAAGCATCCCATTACCGGAAAAAACGTGCTCTATGCCAATCCGGGCTATTCGATGCGCATCAATGAACTGCCGCAGGACGAAAGTGACCGCGTTCTGGCGTTTCTATTTGAGCACCAGTTGCAGTCGAAGTATCAATATCGGCATCGCTGGAGCGTGGGCGATGTGCTGATGTGGGACAACATGGGAACCTTGCACAATGCCGTGCCCGATTACGGTCGCGACGAACACCGCTACATCAAGCGTTGTCAGGTAATCGCCAACCGTTATTTTGAGGATGCCAAAGCGTGAAGCTTATTACCTATCGCAAAGCGAACAGCGGGATTCTGACTGGCGTGGTCATCGGGGAGCGCGTACTGGACATCAGCGCCTGGATCGAGAGTTTGCCGGTCTCAGCCGAAACGCAAAGGCATAGCGCGTCGACGGGCATCTGCCCGGCATCTTCCGGGATCCTGCGTTGGATGCAGTCCGGTAGCGAGGCGATTGATGTACTGCACCGCCACGTGCGGTCGCAAATTGGAAACGAAAGCGTGCAGTTCGATCTTCTCAAGGAGGTGCAACTGTACGCGCCGGTGCCACGACCCGGGAAAATCATTGGCATCGGTCGCAATTACGCGGACCATGCGAAGGAAACGGGTGTCGCGCCATTTGAAAATCCACGCATCATTTTCAAGGTACCCTCTTCCGTGGCGGCCCCGGGCGCGGCGGTTCCCCGCCCGCCACGCGTGAACAAATTGGATTTTGAGGTTGAGCTGGCCGTCGTTATCGGCGGTTATGGCAAAAATGTGCCGGCTTCGGAGGCGCTGTCGCTGGTAGCCGGGTACACCATATTGAACGACCTGAGTGCGCGAGAATTCCAGCTTGACACGTCGCCCGCCCAGACCTCATTCGCCAAGAGCATGGACAGCTTCGCCCCAATGGGACCATGGATGATTACCAGGGAGGAGATTCCTGACCCGCAGACGCTTGAGGTATCCACCTGGCTCAATGGCACCCGGATGCAGCATGCCCATACGTCAGATATGCTGTTTCCGGTTAGCGCACTGATTGCCTATATTTCCCAGTTCATGACGCTTGAACCCGGCGACATTATCAGTACCGGGACGCCAGCCGGGATCGGCGCTTTCAGGCAGCCGCCGCAGTATTTGCAACCTGGCGACCAACTGCGATTTGAGGTCACGGGCGTCGGAACTATGGCGCATCAGATCGTCTGAACCGGCTGTGGTTTTAAATTCTAATAAATCTTAATACATAAATATAAACACGAGACGTACCATGAAAAAAACTTTGTTTCGTTTCATCGCCGCTGCGCTACTGTGCAGCACCGCCGTTTCTCAGGCATTTGGGGCTGACGATTTTCCAAACAGACCAATACGCCTCCTCGTCGGATTTGCTGCGGCTGGGCCGACCGATATCATTGCACGTGTACTGGCCAAGGAAATGTCAGCCATACTCGGGCAATCGATTTATGTCGAAAACAAGCCCGGGGCGAGCTCCATGATTGCCACCCGGGAAATCAAGAATTCGGCTCCCGACGGCTATAACCTGCTGTTCGCATCACTGGGACTCAACGTAAATCCGATTCTGCTTGGCGACAAGGCTGGTTATAACCCGAACACTGACTTCGCGCCAATTTCCAATGTAGCCACGCTTCCTCTGGTGGCCGTGACTGCCTACGATTCCCCGCTCAAATCGATGCAGGACCTGATCAAAAAAGCCAAATCGCAACCGGATGCGGCAACCTTTGCTTCTTCCGGAAACGGCGGCTCAGGGCACCTCGCAGGCGAGCTGCTCGCCGCAATGGCCAAAGCTAAAATGGTCCATGTGCCGTTCAAAGGGAATGCACCGGCGCTGATGGAGGTAATGGCGGGGCGTGTGGATTTCATGTTTTACCCGGTAATCGGCGTTGCAGACAATGTCACTGCCAAACGCATCAAAATCCTGGCGGTCGGTACCGCGAAAAAAATGGCGCTCTTCCCTGACGCGCCAACCATGTCGGAAGTTGGCTTTCCAGGATTTGAAGAAACTGCGCCTTGGGTGGGCATGCTTGCACCAGCCAAAACGCCGCCGGCTGTGGTTAATCGTCTGCATGACGCGATGGTCAAAGCGCTGGCCAAGCCAGCAGTCAAGGCCCAGCTGGAAAAACTGGGTGCGGTGATTGTGGGCGATTCCCCAGCCGAATTTAGCGCTTACCTCAAGCGCGATTACAGTCGCTGGGCGCACTTGATCAAAGTGGCACAGATCAAGATGGAGTGAAAATCTGCCGATTTTTCGGTGACTGTGCAGAACTCTATATTTATCATAGGTCAATGAATGCCTTATAACGTATCCAAAGCCTATTCAATCGAAGATTTGCGGCGCGTGGCGAAACGACGATTGCCACGGGCTGTTTTTGATTTTTTCGACGGCGGCGCCGAGGACGAGGTGACGCTGCGAGACAACACTGCGGCATTCAGGCGGATACACCTCCTACCGGAAATTCTTAACGATGTATCGGCTATCGATACTAGTACCACCCTTCTGGGCGCGCGCTCGGCACTGCCGATGGCGATCGCTCCTACCGGCGCGGTCGGCTTTGGCCGGCGTGGTGGTGATATTGCGATCGCGCGGGCCGCGGTTGCGGCAGGCATTCCCTACACACTGTCGAGTACCGCTACCGCTTCGATTGAACAGATCGCCAGCGCCGCACCGGGCAGGCTCTGGTTCCAGGCCTATATTTTGCGTAACAAACCATTTTTGGAAGGCCTGATCGAGCGGGCCCGTGCCGCAGACTACGAGGCGCTGGTCATTACTGTAGACCTGCCGGTCGGCGGCAAGCGAGAGCGGGATTTTCGCAATGATTTTTCGGTGCCGTTCAGCTTTACGCCTAAAAACATGCTGGATTTTGTGCGGCATCCCGGTTGGCTGGCTGACATCATCAGGTACGGCATGCCTGTCATGGAAAATCTTATCGGCCTAGAGGCGAAAGCGATCAATTCCACGGCGATTGCCTCGTCGGTGGGTCGCAACTATGACCCCTCCTTTAACTGGGACAGCCTGCAAAAAATCCGCGACAGCTGGCCTCGCAAGTTGATCGTCAAGGGCATTTTGGGGCCCGGCGACGCGAGGCGCATCGCGTCGATGGGATGCGATGCAGTGGTCGTCTCAAATCATGGGGGCCGTCAGCTCGATAGCGCGGTGGCCACATTGGACGCGCTGCCAGCGGTCGTCAGGGCAGTCAACGGGCAAATTCCGGTATTGCTGGACGGCGGTGTGCGGCGCGGCAGCGACGTTGTCAAAGCCCTGGCAATGGGTGCTGAAGGGGTCATGCTCGGACGCGCCACGCTCTTTGGAGCAGCGGCTGCAGGGGAAGATGGTGCCGTCCGTGCGCTGACTATTCTGAAGGATGAATTGATCCGGACGATGCAGCTTTGCGGCGTTCGGTCCACCGCCGAAATCGACGCGAGGTTGCTTTTTCAGCGCGATTCCTTTGGGGATCAATCAGGTAAGGCGTTTCACATCGCACCGGAAATAATCTGAATTGCTACCCGGGGGCGAAACACACGCCAGAAACAGCAAGCTGGCGAATTTTCCCAAGAAATCACTCTGTCGCTTGAAAAAGTAGGGTGCTCGTTCAAGTTGAAATCACGGTGCCTTCCGATATGGCGTTGCCACGGAAGGCCGCTACATTTGCGGCCGACGTGCTGCGTATGATTACCGAGCATATTTAGCCGAAATCACGTCCAATGATGTGACAAGCTATTGGTTATGCCATTCAGTTAGTAGCAGACAGGGACGTTTTCGCGTGGTCCGCGCGTATTGTGGTCTCGGTATTAGCAAGGTGTACCATGAGGAACTGTAGGCGCCGAAATACGGTCAGCCGCGCGGCGGGGTTACGCTTATACCTGACGCTTAGGTCTGACACTTAGGTCTGACACTTCAACCGGGGTGGTACTCACGATTAAACCAATGGTCAATGCAGGTAAACGGCTTTTAAAAGATATGCCAGACGGATGGACAGTCGTCACCAGGGACCACTCCCTATCCGCGCAATGGGAACACATGGTTGCAGTCAAAGAGACGGGCTTTGAAGTGCTAACACTGTGGCCTGAGGGATTCGGAGTTTATTTTCTGTTCGTATTTCCATCGATCAGCAAACATGCTTGCCAGAACATGCCGCACGCGCCGTGAAAGACTTTGGTCCTATTTGTCGTTACTTCCTAATATTATCAATATTTGTAATGGAGTAATATTTTTTACCTAAATTTAGCCAATATGTAAATTATTACCTCAATTCAGTAAAATTTTCTTTCGGCAACGTTATATCCGTACAAGTCCGACAACCGCGTATATCATCGATGGGCACTTGCATTTAACGTAGTGCAGATAGTGCGTTTTTACTGACTGGCGAGCGCTCGCATCTGTTAAATCTTTGTGCATACCTATTGCTAGTAGCAATAACAACATCGGGGGAGAGATGCGTACAGACCGTGTCGCTAAACTTGCCATGCAGAATCCTGACAAACCGGATTCTCAGTCGCTTCGTCCGTCGCATCCGCCATCACATCCTCGAACAATTGGCTGGTTTGGCGCAGCTGCCCTCGCAATGGGTGGCAGCAACCAGAGCTTGTTCTTGCTGTCGGCGCTTTTTATCGGGCAGGAGGCTATTTCCGGACAAGGTAGCGCGACAATACCTCTTTTGATCGGTGGCCTGTTGCTTGCCTGGGCGGCTGCGCCCGGCTGGATTGAACTGGTCTTGATGTATCCGAACCGGGTGGGCGGCATTTCTGCAAGCTGCGTCGAGGCTTTTCGGCCTTACAGTCCGGTACTCGCCAACCTGACAGGCGTCTGCTATTGGTGGGGATGGATCCCCACGTGCGGGCTAACCGCTATTTTATCGGCATCGGCAATCCATGCATGGTATTTGCCAAACGTCCCGGTCAATGTGATGGCGGTATCGCTGGTGGTGTTTTTTACCTGCATCGGCCTGTGCGGCATCAAATGGGTGAGCCGACTGGCGATTCCCATTGCCAGCTTATCCGCGTTGCTGGCTTTTATTTCAGGTCTGGCACCAATTCTGGCTGGACAAGTTGACTGGCAACAGGCCACCACCTTCCACCTGACTACGCCTTTTCCCGGTTGGTTCGGCGAATTGACCAGTTTGATGGCAGGACTGTATCTGATCGGGTTCGCCGCCCCGGCATTCGAGGCGGCGGCGTGCCATGTCGGCGAGATGGTCGACCCCAAAAAAGCCTTGCCGCGCGCTATGCTCGTCAGTGCGTTGATGGCTAGCGTGTTTTTCATTTTTCTGCCAATTGTCTGGCTCGGCACGCTTGGTGCGGATTCACTGGGAAAGGATCTGGCGTTGGAACTGGGGCCCACTTTTGCACCATTGTTCGGTATTGCCGGCAAGTCAATCGCGGTCTGGTTCATGATGTTAAGTATGTTTTCTGGCACCTTGCAGCCGCTCGCCGGTGCCTCGCGCACGCTATCCCAGTTGTCGGAAGACGGATTGTTGCCACGTATTCTTGCGTTACGTTCGCGCACTGATACGCCTTGGGTGGCGACGACGCTGACCGCGGGAATGGCGATCTTATTTCTGATGATTGGCGACCCCATCTGGTTAATTGCCGCGGCCAACTTTACCTACTTGATCAGCATTGCACTGCCCAGCGTTGCGGTGTGGCTGCTGCGGCGGGATGCGCCCGGTATGACGCGCCCCTACCGTGCGCCGCGCGGCACCATCGCGCTCGGACTCGCTGCGGCTGGCATGTGGGCAGTGTCGGCGTTGCTCGGATTCGAGCAGTTCGGTTTACCTACCGTATTGATCGGTTTGGCCTTCGCCTATTCTGGCTCGTTGTTGTACATGTGGCGAAGGTATGGTGATCGGCGCCTGGCGGGGTTGCCCGGCCTCGCGCGAACGTTACACCTGAAGCTGACTGGCGCGATGATAATGGTCATGGTATTGGACGGCACCGGCTATCTTATGGCGGTCACTCTCATTCCTTACCATCAGGGGGGTATGATGACGGCACTGGCGGATATTTTCGTCGCCGTAGCGATGCTGACCATCGGCGTTGGGCTGGTGTTGCCGGGCATGATCGCCCATTCAGCTGTCGAGATTTCCGATGCCGCAAAACAGCTTGCCAGCGGCACTCTGACCGAGCTTTCGCGTGCGATGCAGGCGCTTGGACGCGGCGATATCGACGCCGCCCATGCCAGCGTTTCTATCATGCCGGTGCAGGCGCGCTCGCGGGACGAAATTGGCGATATGGCCGCAAGTTTTAATTTAATGCAATATGGCGTCGCCAATGTCGTCACCGGACTGGACGGTGCCCGGGAAGGGTTGCGCCAGGCGCGACGGGAAGTGACCAGTGCCCGCTTCAAGCTGGAGCAACGCATACTCCAGCAGCAGCAAGTTGAAGAAAAACTATCCGGCATCCTCGATTCTATTCCGATGGTAGTTTGGTCCATCTCCGCTGCGTACGAGCTGCTGTACATGAACCCGGCTGCGCACGTGATTTATGGCCGTTCGGTGGCGGAGTTTACCAAAGACAGGACTTTGTGGATCAGCGTCGTTCATTCGGAGGACCGTCCAAAGGTAAAACAATGGCTGGCGCAAGTATTAGTTGGCGACGCGCAGACGCTGGAATATCGCATTGTGCGGCCAGATGGTGAGGTACGCTGGCTTGAAGATCGTGCGCGGACGGTGCGCGATGCGGGCGGCAATCCGCTCAGGTTGAATGGCGTGGCGACTGATATTTCAGAGCGCAGACTACGTAATGAACGGATCGAATACCTCGCAAATTTTGATCCCTTGACCGGACTGCCCAATCGCAACCTCTTCATCAACCGTCTGGAACAATCGCTACGGCAGGCTCGTCGCGCGCAATCAAGAGTCGGGCTTTTGTTCCTCGATATAGATCGCTTCAAATACTTCAACGACAGCTTTGGCCACTCATTCGGCGACAGCGTGCTCAAGGAGTTTGCGTTGAGGATCAAATCGGTCTTGCGAGAGGAAGACACACTGGCGCGATTGGCCGGCGACGAGTTCGTCATTCTTTTAGCACACATCCGGGAGCCGGAAGACGCCGCCAGCGTTTCGCTGAAGATACTGAACGCATTTTTGGAGCCAGTATCAGCGGAAGGTCGCGAATTGCATATGAGTGCCAGTATCGGCGTGAGCGTCTTCCCTGAAGATGCCGATGGCGCTGATGCATTGCTTAAGCACGCTGATCTCGCGATGTATCGAGCCAAAGACCAGGGCCGCAACTGTTTTCAGTGTTACACGCTGGAGATGGGAGCCAAGGCAGTGGAAAGAGCGAAATTAGAAGATGCGTTGCATCACGCAATTGAAAACAACGAATTCGAACTTTATTACCAGCCCCAGATCGACTTGGAAAACGGGCGTATAAAAAGCATTGAAGCACTGCTCCGCTGGCGTCATCCCAAACTTGGTTTCGTCGCGCCGGCACGCTTCATTCAGGTGGCGGAGGAAACCGGGCTGATCGTCTCAATAGGAGAATGGGTACTGAGAACGGCGTGTGCGCAAGCGAGCGCCTGGAACGACGCGGGATATTCGCTGACCGTGGCTGTCAATGTCTCGGGGCGCCAGCTCAACCAAAAAAACATATTGGACCTGGTGCAGAGCGCGCTCGATGACGCAGGTCTACAGGCCGGGTATCTTGAACTGGAACTGACGGAAAGCATCTTGATGAAGGACTCCGAAGCGACAATTAAAATTCTGGATAGCCTGAAAGCGCTGGGTGTACAACTATCGATTGACGACTTCGGAACCGGCTTTTCCAGCTTGAGTTACCTGAGCCGATTTCCCATCGATATCATCAAAATTGACCAGACTTTCATCGCGGGGCTTGCCACTAAGCCAGAGGCAGCATCCATTACGCTGGCCATCATCGCACTGGCAAGGGCGCTTGATCTTAAAACTGTTGCCGAAGGCGTGGAGACGGCGGAACAACTTGATTTTCTGCACGTGAACGGGTGCGACGCGATACAAGGATATTATTTCAGTCGCCCATTGCCGGTAGACGAATTAACCATGCTGCTTCGACTTGGTACTAAGCTGCACCTCGGTAAAATTATCGATCTCGGTCCTTGCTTTCATCTGATTCAACACTAAGGGCCGAATTATTATGCTGTAAGCTTGGAGGTAATCCGTGTAGTTATTTGTTCCCGAGTCATCATGTCAGAGTAATAGTATGCCGCAAATTGTTAACGCTGGTAGCGCTAACAATCCGGCTCTGTTGTTCGCAAGCCAGCGGCTATAATCTTGCCGCGACATCCCGGCAACAACAAGCTGGAAACGGGGGAGGGAAATTTTCGTTTTAGATTTTTCTACCTGTCATCGACCATTGGGACCAGATATGCATTTTTTTCTTGGACAGTCGTTTATTCGCCGATCCCGCATAAGCGTCATCGCTGTTGCAGCTTGCCTGGCATTTTGCGCTTCCAGCGGCGTGGTGTTAGCCGATACTATTGCCATCAAGCCAGTACCCGGTGTCAGGGTGTCAGCACACTCTGCCCCACCACCTTCTGCGCTATATCCGGAGCTCTTCGCAGCGGTGCAGATGGAACAGGTGTTCAAGGATGGCAAGACCTTCGCTGATGCTATACCGAAAGACCCATCAACCGTCATCGCTGCGCTGTACAAGCATGAAAAGAATCGCGCGGGTTTCAAGCTGGCCGACTTTGTGCAACAGCATTTCGATTTGCCGCAAGACAGCCCGGATGTCTATGTCAGCGACCGTTCCCAATCGTTGCAGCAACATATCGCTAGCCTCTGGACACGCCTGACCCGGCAGCCTGCCAAAGTCCTCCCTGGTTCCTCGCTGTTGCCGCTGCCGCATTCCTATGTCGTGCCCGGGGGCCGCTTTCGCGAGGTGTACTACTGGGACTCTTATTTCACGATGTTGGGCTTGCAGCAAAACGGCGCACCGACAGCAATCCGTGCGATGGTGGAGAATTTTGCCAGCCTGATCGACCGCTACGGTCATATCCCTAACGGTAATCGCAGTTACTATTTGAGTCGTTCGCAGCCACCGTTCTATTTCAAGATGGTGGCCTTGCTATCACCCGAGGATGAGGCTGGCGCTTATGCCCGCTATTTGCCGCAGTTACGGCGCGAATATGCGTTCTGGATGGACGGCGCCAGCCATCTCAAACGCGGTATGGCGAACCAGCGCGTGGTGGCGCTGGCCGACGGCAGCTTACTCAACCGTTATTACGACGATCGTGCCGTTCCGCGCGACGAGTCGTATGCAGAAGACGTCAAAGTGGCGCAGCAGAGTAAGCGCCCGCCTGCCGAGGTTTACCGCGATTTGCGTGCCGGTGCCGAAAGTGGCTGGGATTTCAGCAGCCGCTGGTTCGCAGACGGCAAGACGTTGTCCACCATCGAAACCACCGCGATCTTGCCGGTGGATCTCAATAGTTTGATGTATGGACTGGAAAACGCCATTCGTCTCGGTTGCGAGCGCGTGCACGACGCGGTATGTACTAACGACTTCACGCAGCGTGCTAACCGCCGCCGGGTCGCGGTGCAGAAATACTTTTGGGATGAAGCCGCTGGCAATTATGTTGACTATCAATGGATTAAGCGGGGATCAACCGACCGCCCCAGCGCCGCCACGTTATACCCGCTATTCGTGGGCATCGCCGAACCTGCGCAGGCTGACCGCGTGGCGCAATGGGTCGGCAAGACGTTGTTGCGGCCCTTCGGCATCGTGACTACGGCGATCGACAGCGGTCAGCAATGGGATGCGCCCAATGGTTGGGCACCACTGCAATGGATTGCAGTGGAGGGCCTCAATCGTTATGGCCAGCGTGCCATGGCGCACGATATCGCCATGCGCTGGATGAGCAGGGTGCAGCATGTCTACGCTGCAAGCGGCAAGTTGGTAGAAAAATATAATGTGCTTAACAGCAATGCCGAAGCTGGCGGCGGCGAGTATGCTTTGCAGGACGGCTTTGGTTGGACCAACGGCGTCGCGATGCAGTTGATGACGCTATACCCGGAGTTGCAGCAGCCTTGATTCTTGTATGCTTATTATTCAACCTAGCCCGTGGATGACAGTATTCACGGCGGCATACAACACCAGCATTCGGCGCCGCATTTTTACTTCAGACGTTTTTTCAGTTCCTCCCCTGCTTGCTCTAGCGACGAGCGCACTTCAGGCACCTGTGCGATCGCATTAAGTAAACCAAAGTCGTGGATCATGCCGTTATAGCGCACGCTGGTAACCTGGACACCGGCAGCATCTAGCTTGCGCCCGTAGGCTTCGCCTTCATCGCGCAGCACGTCATTTCCTGCGGTTTGGATCAGCGTCGGCGGAAGACCTTTCAATTGTTCGACAGTCGCCTGTAGCGGCGATGCGGTAATTTCTTTGCGTTTGGCAGCGTCGGTAGTGTAGTTGTCCCAGAACCATTTCATCATATTGCGCGTCAAGAAGTGGCCTTCAGCAAATTGCTTATAAGAGGCTGTATCGAAATTGGCGTCGGTTACCGGCCAGAACAAGATTTCTGCGCGTAGCTTTGGACCGCCTTTGGCTTTCGCCATCAGGGCCACGACGGTAGCCATGTTGCCGCCAACGCTGTTACCTGCCACCGCCAGCCGGCTACCATCAACGTTGATGTCTTTCCCGTGCTCTGCGACCCATTTTGTCGCAGCGTAGGCCTGATTAATCGCTACGCCATATTTTGCTTCCGGCGAAGGGGTGTAATTGACGAATACGGCGACCGCACCTGACTGCGTCACCAGATCTCGCACAAACCGCTCGTGCGTCGGGAAGTCGCCTAATACCCAGCCACCGCCGTGAAAGAACATGAAGGCGGGCAGGGCGCCAGCAGCGCTGGGCGGGCGCACGATGGTGAGCTTGATGTCCCCGCCTTCCGCTTTGATGGTTTTTTCCGATACGTCTGCATTGGGCAGCGTGAGCTTAACATCCGCTTGAGCGGTAGCGAGTACCTTGCGCGCATCTGCCGGAGATAATTGCTCCATCGGTTTGCCGCCCCCGGCTTCCAGTTTTTGAAGAAACGCCTGCACTTCACGATCTACGTTCGGGTTACCTGCGGCAAGTGCCGAGCCTAGGGACAGTGCGATCAAGCCGGATGTCACCGAAATATTAATAGGTTGGTTTAGTGATTTCATAACATTTCCTTTCTGCAAGAATGGGTTATGGCGAGATGATTCACAACGAGTGTTTCCACATCTTACAAGCGGGGTTTGAGCAAAGGCGCGCAATTAATGCAGTGATCCGGGAATGATTTCTACGTCTCGTCATCCATTTGTGGATTTTTTTTCTAGGTGAGGGCCAGAAATCCAGATTTCCATTTTGAAGGTCATCGGTCGACGCTGTGAACACGACGGTACAGCATCCCGATAAAATTCAAGGTGGAAATTAAATGATTAGCCAACTCATGGGATCCGGCAGGCATTCTTGAGCACGTTGAACAGCATTTCAATTTCCCAGCGCGCGCGATACCAGTCAATCAACTCGACTGCCGCTGCTGGCGTGCCGCCATCGTTTCACCCAGCCGTTACAGGCATTCGGAATACTGGCGGTGGCTTCTCGCCCAATGTTGCCAGCAACGATTTCGAGCGCTTGTTCAGGCGTTCATCGCCCAGATTGATTCCCGACAATTCTTCCTCAGCCCAATTCTTCGACATGATGGCTCACCTTGCTGTTGGTTACGATTTTCGTTAGACCAGAGAACGGTGAAAAAATTGTGTATAACCGGGTGGGTTTAAGGATGCGGGTATGGAGGACACTGACATTCATACGCTCACGCCATGCTTCGCTGCGGCCGATGGATCTGAACGGATTCAAATTGCAGTGAGGAAGAGGTCTGCCCGTTTAGATAATACTTCGCCCAAAGCTGAATAATGTCGCATCAATAATCCTATTTTGAATTGAGATTACAGCGGGATTCCGTCCTGCTATTACAAGCCTCAAACTCGGGGAGCGCAATACCTCCATTATTTCGCGGGCAACTTCCCGCGTATCCAATCGCGAGTGTGAGCGATGTCGGACCAATGCGATGCGGCGATAAATCCCATCGAAAGCTTAAAAAACTCAATCCAAAAACGAAGAATATTCCGGCTGTTTTCTTAAAAGTTATTTTAAGAAATTTTTCGTGGGTGCTGTACGTTTTATGATGGGCTATTTCTAGCAGCTGCGCCGGTGCTAACCAAGTTGGTGCTACTTATGATTCGAGGGGTTGGCAAAGGTGCTATCGCGTATCAGAAAATAGTTGGGTATTTTAGTGATGCGATCAACATCGAAATAGTGGGATTTCTATAGGAGAGGGATTTGATAAATTATTTAGATGTGAGCTTTCTCATTTATTTCACATAAGTAAAACACCTAACTTTGTAGGTGCGGTGCGTTTTTTGGGTAATGCTGGGTTTATAATTTCATTCACGTTGACGCATTATGGATAGAAAATTTTAGCAATATTTGAAAATGCGTATGGGTATTTTTTTGTTCGCTAATTTGATATTGATAGTGAGCGAAATTATTGTAAATAAATGACATATCGCCTATTTTGGTGTCTATATAGATAAATATTTAACTCGAAATTTGCGTAATAAAAATTGTGAAATTTATTTCAGGTCGGGGTTGAAAATATTTTTCTTTCTTCCACTTTCTCTCTATCTGATTGAGCCATTAGGGAAGAAATTTTAGCATTCAGGTCATCGCTAGTTTACGTAGCGCAATATAGAGTTGCCTAAGATTTTCTGAGTTTGCATGCATATTTCATCTTTGCGAAAAAATAATACGCTTGCAAAATTATTCGGAGGTTTTAAATGAAGGAGAGATTGTAAAACGAAGCGCACTCGGAACTCTAGCAAAAATACTGAACGAATCCGCTACGTTAATGGGGGAATGGTGTTTAAAAAATTATATTGATACCCCTTAGTTCAGCTGTTCGTTGTTAAGTTTTCTATGACCTGGGGTGACATCAGAATTTACTTTCACGAGAAATCGTGGATGTAAAAATCTACCGATTCCGGTAGTGCTTCGCTCAGTTTTGCTAGCGAAGATATTTTGTATTCTTTTGGAGGTAACTATGGTAACAGCACTTACAACTCACACAAAAGCGGTAGTAGAAGCGATCCTTATCCGTGCAGCTAAAGATATGACGTTTCGCGAAGAACTTTTACACAATCCGCAAGAGGCCCTTAAAGATTCTGGATTGAAACCGGAAGAAATTGAAGTTATGGCCGGCCTCAAAAAAGTAAAGCTCGAGGAGTGGGGTATAGATACACGAAGCCACTTAATGATGGTAAAGGATAACGGATACAAAATCCGTATGTAAATGCATTGCGCCCTCTTAGTGAAGGGGGCGCAATCGGCGAAGGTAGTAATCGCTACACGACGTTAATGGATGGCAGCGAAAATGGCTAAAACGAATTTATATGTTTTGGGTAGTGGTATTTACAGCGGGTTGCATCTTTCTATAGAAACCGTGCAGGCTCTTCGTGCATGTCAAACCGTTTTTCTACTACACGACGATAAAATGGTGTTTGAAGCAATAAAGGAATTTTGTTCTGATGTCAGGGATCTTCTTGAACTATATCAAGATACCCAAAAAGAAAGACGGCAAATCTATATTGAAGTTGCTGACCGAGTGGTAAATGAGTGCAAGACGGGGAAAACAGTTGCGCTTATGGTGCATGGCAATCCGATGTTTTTGGTTTCTGCCTGCGAATACACCATAGAGTTTGCTCGTGAACAGGGGCTTAATGCAAAAGTTTTGCCGGCAATTAGTTCATTCGACACTATTCTCTGCGATTTAGAGATCGACCTAGGATATGGTGTGCAGATATTCGATCCAGAATCCATGATCGCAAATGATTGGACTCCAAATCCAAAAGTGCCTTTGCTACTTTTTCAGCTAGCTCAATTCAGGAATGCGTTTCTTATAAAAGTTCCTCCTAAATCATTGAGTTTGGCACCCTTAAGCAAGTGGTTATGTCAGTTCTATCCGCCAGACCATCAGTGTAAATTATTGCATTCCGGTGCTCACATCCTTGAGAACGGTACCAAATTAAATGTGTCGCTTAAAGAACTTTGTCATCACCAAGATTTAGACTTGGGAAATAGGCCTACCTTGTATGTTCCATCCATCGATTAATTTTCAGCCGCTACTTTCGAGCGGGTACGAATCATTTAAGAATTTGAGATATTGGTGCCATCCATGCATTCTCAATACAAAAGGAATACGGCATGCCGCTGAATTGACGAGGAAGGCAGTTAACACCATAAGTGCAATAAACAAAGTCGAATGCGATATCCGATTGGATAGGCAGGGTGAGGTTATAGCGGTCTCGGGCTTGGACTTGGTATCAGAAGATCTTTATGATTTTGCGAGGGCCGCTGAACTGATTGCGATAGTTGAAACGTTGCTTGGCACGGCATCGATTTCCATACACGTTAAGTACCTGAATCGGACCGATGCATTAATCAACGAAGGCCGGTGGTGTCAGGACCATGCAACCAATAAAAGTCACTTTGACGACCTCGCTTTATCTATATGCATCCCGATTGTCGAAGGTCACACGGCTACTACAGTGAACCAATATACTTTAATGCCTTTTGAAAACTATTTCCCACATAAAACCGGTAATTTTACTGAGACCGCCTGGAGCCTGGAAGATAAATATATTGAACCACAGGCGACTTCCACGGTTCCATTCGGAGGTGCTGTCATTCACAGTTCTTTAGCCATATATCGGCCGGCAATAGATTGCATAGTTCGAAAGCTGCTAGTCCTTAATTATAGAAGATCGTCATATCGTCAGGAGCTAAGAGAGTTGAAAAAATAAGAACGGGTTCTCAGTAAATAGTACTGAAGAGACGAAAGGTCATCCGTCATTTCCGAGGGGTTTTATTTTAAAAGCGATTTAAAATAAGATATTTCAAATATTTTGTGTTGGATAAAATAATGCGTACAGATCAAAAAATCACAGTATTTTTAGGGCCCTCATTTGACTTTGTCGAAGCTCAGAACTATCTCAAGGCTAATTTCATACCTCCTGCTAAAAGAGGAGATTTTCGTAAATTTTGTTTAGATTCACATACCGTCGTCGTATTAATTGACGGCGAAATGATCTTCGGTGCGCCTCCCTCACCCCAAGAATTACTCGACGTTATGGCATCTGGAGTTCACTTGTTCGGCGCTGCTAGTTTGGGAGCATTGAGGGGAGTCGAACTGCGGGATTATGGCTTCAAAGCGTCAGGCTGGGTATATGAGGAATATCTTAGCGGGCGAGTTAAGCATGATGACGAATTACTTTCTATTTTGCATCCCGAAACATTTCTGCCTTTAACCGTGCCGTTGATAAATATTCGATATGCTCTTTCTTTAATGACTTCGAGATATTTTCTATCGGTAAATTCTGCTCAGAAATTTTTGGGTGGATGTCGAGAGATTTTCTTTGAAGACCGTACTGAGCAAGAAATTAAAAGGTTGGGCTTATCATTAGGTCTAGATGAAAGGTTAGTGGGCGAGATATTTTCATCAAAATATGACATCAAAAAAATCGATGCAATTGAATGCCTACAAAAAGTGAAGCGATTCTGTGAGGCACAAGCATGAATAATTTGCCTGATATGATTTCGCTGCGTGAAATCACGAGCGATGAATTTAAAGCGGGGTATTTAATCTCACGCTTGTCCAGTTTTGGCATTACTCGGTTGGCAGATATTACGGGGTTGGATCGCCTAGGAATTCCGACGCACTCTTGTGTCTTGCCAGGCCGAGGCGATGCAATTTCGGTTTATAGCGGGAAAGGTTTATCTGACTCCCATTCCATTATCTCCTCCATTATGGAATGTTTGGAGCGCACTGGACCGTTATGGAATATGGAAAGGGTAGCCATAAAATCAGAAACTGAACTTGTAAGCGAAGGGGTAGAGTTTGTCTCGCCAAGTCATTTTACAGAGCCACCAAATAATCTATATAACCAAACGATACCAATGGCTTGGATTCTTGGAACATCTTTAATAAGTGAAAGAGGGGTTTTTGTTCCTGCAGACTTGGCATTTTCTGGCTTTCGTGCGATTCAGGCGCCGATATCACCTTTTTCGTGTGTGACCAGCAACGGTTTAGCAGCTGCTTTTAGCCGAAAGAACGCAATCGAGCATGCTCTTCGAGAAGTAATGGAGAGGGACGTCGTCTCATGTATTGAGCTTAGCTCAGCCTGCTTTGGCGCGGGCATACTTGAAGATATCGCGCGTCTATTTGAAATAAATACCGACCCTATCGCCAAAAATTTTCTCAATGATCCCAACAAAGCAGTTTCCGTAAATATCGCGACGCTACCTAAAACACCAAGAGATCTGATACGAAAGTTTGAAGATATTGGAATGCAGTTTTCAGTGAAGGCTTTGCCAAATGACTTCCACATCCCTGTGTTCGGCGCATGTGCGATCGAAGAAATGGCTCCCGGGAACTTGTTAGGTGGGGCAGGTTACGCAATGCATTTGAATCCGGAATTTGCAATTATTGGCGCGATCCTTGAGGTTGCGCAAGCGAGGGCTACAAGTCTGCAAGGCGCGCGTGAGGACTATCATGAGAAACAGACAAAGTCTCGCTTAGCGGTGCCGCCGATGTCAGATTGGCTTCTTTCTCCCAGCGACGTCCCGATAAACTTCAATGACATAGCATGGAAGAATGCACGTTCTGGTGGTGAGTCTGATTTGAGTGTGTACATAAGAGCGGTGAAGGCAACTGAATTACCCGAGATTATCGTAGTTGATTTTCCTATTTTCGAAGGAGTAAGTGTTGTGCGCGTTCTGATTCCGGGAGCTGAGACAACTCATCCAACGGGGGGGTTGTCGCGTCTTGGTCCTCGTGCTACTGCGCTTTATGACAAATACGTAGGCAAATGATTTCTTGGGAGTGGTATGAGCAGATTGCATTACGTGACTGTGAGGTATATGGGACTTCTAAAAAATGTTCTTAAAACTGAGGAAGAAGAATTTTTAATGGGCGACGCCTCGCTTACGCTTGGCGATTTGTTTCGCCTGCTGGGTGATCGAGGGGGCAATTGGGCGGATCAATTTGAGAACGCGAAATCCCTTCGCGCGGCAATTAACGGGAAAATTTCTAAGCCGTCTGCCAGCATTTATCCTTCTAACAGAGTGGCTATTTTTCTCCCAATTGCAGGAGGATAACGTGACTGTAAGTGCATCCTTGTCGCACATCCTAATGCTCGCCATTTAAAAATATAACAGGTATTCATAAAATCTTGCCATTTATATTTTGGTAAATCGACGGACCGAATATTGGTCGTTTTTATGCTGACATGTTCTTAGTGGACAAAGGCAAGATTATATATTTCTGTGGGAAGAATTTGAGAACGTTTATGAACGATAGTCAATTATTGCGTTACAGCCGCCATATTTTTTTGGACGAGATAGGTATCCATGGGCAACAGCGCCTTTTAGATAGCCACGCGCTCGTTATTGGAGCGGGAGGTTTAGGCTGTCCGGCGGCAATTTATTTAGCCTCCGCAGGAGTCGGAACTATTTCCATTTACGATCCAGATATAGTTGATATCACTAATCTCCAGCGACAAATTGCGCATGACACATTTACATTGGGTATGCAAAAAGTAGAGTCTATAAAAATTCGGCTAAACGCAATAAACCCTGAAGTCATTGTTAACGCGATACCTCGAATTCTTGCGGGGGATGAGTTAGAAAAAATGGTTAGACGAAGCGATGTGGTACTGGATTGCAGTGACAATTTTAAGACTCGTTATGAGGTAAATGCAGTTTGCGTAAAAAATCGCATCCCGCTGATCACGGGAGCTGCGATTTATTTGGAAGGCCATTTATGTACATTCGACTTCAGAAATTCTGCTACACCTTGCTATTTCTGCCTTTATGACACAAATCTAAATGTAGCTGACATGCGGTGCTCAGTGATGGGAGTATTCTCGCCACTTACGGGTGTCATTGGTTCGATGCAAGCGGCGGAGGCTATTAAGCTCTTGGGCGATTTTGGGACAACTATTGCCGGTCGCTTACAAGTCCTCGACATTAATTCAATGACGTGGGAAAGCCTTGTATTCGAAAAGAACGCTTCCTGTGAAGTATGTTCTGTTAAGTAGGGTGAATAGATCGTAATCACTCGCCATCGCTATGACGATATTTTTTGCATTCTCAGAGGTTGCTTATGTTGGGTTCAGAGGCTGTAGATACCCTAGAAAATGAATGGTTAAATAAGGTCGAAAAAAAAGGCTGGTCGGCGGCCGACGTGACAAAAGAGCCAGTAACGATTCAACTTTCTGACGAACACCTAATCATAATTATCGAATTAATGGAAAAAACAAAACAAAAAGGGCTGCGCTTAGAAGACATCAAGCCCCACCATTTTCATGAGCCATTATTAGAGGAGTTAATGAGGTCTACCAGATACGCTCTAAAAGAAAAAATAGGTTTTGTTATTATTCGAGGATTGCCTGTAAGTACCTTTTCAATTGATGACATCAAACGTATGTATGTTGGATTAAGTTCATATTTCGGGCAACCGGTCTCCCAAAGCCGGTTCGGTGATTTAGTTGGAGAAAACTTTGTAAGGGCTGGTGACGGGAGAGGGGGGCATAGAGCAGGGCCATTACCGCTTCATAATGATCCGATTGAGGTATTGAGCCTGTGCTGTATACGAAAGGCCGTAAGCGGCGGTGAAAATACATTGGTAAGTTCATTAAAAGTTTGGGAAATTATTGAGAAAACTCGCCCAAATTACTTACCCATTTTCTACCGAGGTTTTCGCGTTCACTTGGCGGGAGAGCAACGTCCTGATCAAGAAGATTTTACTTCCGAACCGGTGCCCATTTTTTCTGAAAAATACGGGTTGAGAAGCTGTTGGATGAATGTCAGTAGCGTCGAATTGTTAGCGAAAGCCCGGGGGGACGTAATGACCGATGTAGAGCGTGAGGCAGTTCGTTACCTTTTATCAGTCATTCGGTCGGAAGAATTATGTATCTCGATACAACTTGAACCTGGGGAAATGATCTATATAAATAATTTTGAAGTTATGCATTCACGTCTAGATTTTACTGAATCAACCGACCCTGAAAATTTTCGCTATTTACTTCGATTGTGGTTGCAGGATACCCCTTCGCGTCCGATGATTGATCAGCTTAATATTCATCAAAATAAATCTGGGCTCCAAGGCATCGACATGCAGTTGGACTAAATAGCCTTGAGAATTTATTGTGAATAAATGGCGAACCTAGCCCGATAAAATGGAAAGTGCCCGTTGCGACGCAGTGCGAGCGGCGGGCAACGCAGCCAGATATCACAAGAAATTATTGAGGGTTACTTAGCGGAGTACTTAATATTTGAAAGTCGGGACGATAAGAACGCGAAAATATTAATAGCGGCAGATGATGTGCAAAGAACTTTTGTATAGCGCAGCCAGAGAAGCTGCATTTGAATATCAAAAACTTGATTAAAATTTTGATTGTGGAGTTAATAAATGCATCAATTTCGTACGCATAACTGTGCAGAGCTAACTAAGCTCGACGTAGACAAGTTCATTCGGATTTCCGGGTGGCTTCATCGAAAACGAGATCATGGACAGGTCGTATTTTTGGATATCCGAGATAACTTTGGGATTATCCAGTGTGTACTTAATAGAGGAGATTGCTCCTTCGAATTAGCACAAGGGCTTTCTCTCGAGAGCGTTTGTTGTATTAGTGGAATCGTCGTGGACCGGGATGCTTCAGCCATGAATTTGACATTGCCGACAGGAGCGATTGAAATAAAGATAAGTGAAATCCAAATCTTGAGTAAATCGGATTCCTTACCGTTTTCAGTCAACTCGGCTTCCGAACCGAGTGAAGAGCTTCGACTTAAGTACCGCTTTTTAGACTTGCGTAGAGAACATGTTCGAAAAAACATTTTATTGCGGGGTGAGGTCATTGCGTCCCTCCGCCGCAGAATGTCTGAAATTGGATTTATTGAATTTCAAACCCCAATTTTGACAGCGAGTTCACCAGAAGGAGCTAGAGATTTTTTGGTTCCGAGTAGACTGCATCCGGGGAAATTTTACGCATTGCCGCAAGCCCCGCAGCAGTTCAAGCAATTGTTGATGATTGCTGGATTTGATAAATATTTTCAAATTGCACCTTGTTTTAGGGATGAGGCATCAAGAGCTGACCGATCGCCTGGCGAATTTTATCAACTGGATTTGGAAATGAGTTTTGTCACCGAACAGGACATCCTGTCGGTCGTCGAACCCGTGATTTCGGGTATATACCAAGAATTCAGTAAGGGTAAAATGGTTTCTCCATTCCCTTTTCGAAGAATCTCATATGATGATTCGGTCCTTCGTTATGGAAGCGATAAACCCGATCTTAGAAACCCTTTGATTATTGAAGATCAGACTGTTTTTTTTCTTCGCAATGATATCGCTTTTCCGTTATTTAGAGAAAAAATCGCACAAGGCGAAGTTGTAAGGTCGATTAAGGTCGCAGGTTTGGGCGACATGGGCCGCAGATGGTTTGATGTATTAAACGATTGGGTGGTCACTGCAGGCGGTGGGGGATTGGCTTATGTCCTGATGACCAATGACTCGTTGAAAGGTCCCCTAAGTAAATTTATTTCCAAGACAGCGTTCGCTGATCTGGCGATCGAGACTGGTACCGCGGAAGGGGTCGGAATATTTTTTCTCTGTGGCCCTATCGGAGATATTTCAAAAATTAGCGGTTCCTTGCGCACAAAAATAGCCGAAGATTTGAATTTAATTACCGGCACTTCTTTTGAGTTTTGTTGGATTACTGATTTCCCAATGTACGAGCTGGACGACGACGGAAAAATTGATTTTTGCCACAATCCATTTTCGATGCCGAAAGGTGGAATGAAAGCTTTACTTGACGAAGATCCGTTAAAGATAAAAGCCTCTCAGTTTGATTTGGTTTGCAACGGAATTGAACTGTCATCGGGGGCGATCAGAAATCACTTGCCAGATATCATGTACAAAGCGTTTGAGATAGCGGGGTATGCGCAGGAAGAGTTGGAGGCTAAATTCGGTGGGATGTTGTCAGCGTTAAAATTTGGCGCGCCACCGCATGGCGGGTGCGCTCCGGGTGTTGATCGAATTATTATGCAATTGGCAGATGAACCAAACATCCGAGAAGTGATTTGCTTTCCGTTAAATCAGCAGGGTCAAGATTTAATGATGAACGCTCCGAATGAAGTCGATCCGACAAGGTTACGGGAACTCAAACTCAAATTAGGATAAATGCATTTGCCGCACCGTTATAAGTGATTTGGTAAAAAAGTTCTTTTCAAATACGGAAAATTTTAAGCCATATTATTTCCTAAGTATCAAATTTGCTAAATGGTCGGCCCAATGAAATCGATGTTCACAATAGGGCGAATATGCGTCTAAAAGAGAAATTGCTGAAACTTAAAAATCAGGATCGTCTAATTTATGGCTTGTCATGTGCCACGCCTGCGGCGCTAAGCGTAGAGTTGATTTCCGCCGCTGGGTACGATTTCGTCACGATTGATTTGGAACATACATTGATAGGTCCAGAACAACTCTGTTTTATGTTGTTAGCCGCACGGGCAAGTGGAATTCCTGCGTTAGTTAAAATTGCTGCCATGCACCAAGTCTTTCAAGCACTGGATGCCGGTGCGGAGGGTATTATATTTCCTCGTATTGCCTCGGTCCGGGATGCCAAAGCAGCAGTAAAATTGTGCCATTTTTTTCCGTTAGGTGAACGCGGTTTAAACAGCACATGGCATAGCCATTACGGTCGTTATGGCATGCTAGAAGCGATGAACGAGGCAAATCGGCGGACGTTAGTAGTTGCTATGATTGAAGACCAAGTGGGTGTGGCCCAGGCAAATGCAATTGCTGCAATTGAGGGTATCGATATTTTATTAGAAGGTGCAGCAGACTTGTCTCAGTCGCTTGGACTACCCTGGCAGACGCGTCATCCGCGTGTTAAAGCTGCGTTATCAAGCGTACGGCAAGCTGCGCAGCGCTCGGGAAAGCATTTTTGCGCTTTGCCTCGTACCCTGGATGATTATGATACTTCTTATCAGAATGGTGTACGCATGTTCATGTTAGGCGATGAGCGTGGGATAGCACGGCGGGCGATGACAGCCCACCTGGAGCAGCATCGGGCGAGGCACGTAATTAATGCAAAATAAAACTTCATGTTGCCTGCAATCGAAGACAACTAAAATTTGACGAATCTATGGGCGCAACCTCTTAATATCCGCTAACGCGCTAGGATTTTCTGACGGCGTTAGGAATTGCTGTGGTTGCAGCCATTCTGTTTTCGGAAAAAGCTTCGTCTCTAAAATGACTGACGATTGTAAATGGATGCGACCGGTGGCGATGCCAGATGTAGCCAAGATTTGCGCGGCGAGTATTTCATTAGCCGGAATGATAGGTTTCAATTCAATTTTCCCTAGGCGCGAAGGTAGTATCTATCTACTTCAAAAATGTAAATGGCGATACTAAGTAAAACCGATTCTCAGATTCAAAAATGATATTTGTCTGATTATTTGTAAGCGTTCTCCCTCCACCCTCTGTACCTCAATGCAGAATGTCCGCATGACTGGATTGGAAGGCATAAATTGATTGTGCCCACAAATTTTAAATTATGGACACAAATATTGTTGAGTCGGATATTCGGGTAAAGCGCAGTGCCTATCGCCAGCACTCGATTGATTTCAAACGCATGGTCGTCGCGCAATCCTTCGCCGCTGAGACCTCGGTATCGCGGGTGTCGCGTGCCCATAACGTCAATGCCAATCAGGTTTTTGCGTGGCGCAAATTATTTCGCGCGGGTGCCTATGATATTGCCTTGGACCAGCAGGTTAAGTTAGTTCCGGTCAGACTCAGCGATCCGATGCCTGTCAGTGTGCAGCCGCTTTCTGCCAGCCCCGCTGTTGCCAACGGCGTTGTCATTCTGGAAGTAGGCAAAGCCCGACTGCGGCTCGAAGGCCTCGTCGATTCGGCCATGCTTGCCCTTGTTATGGAACGGTTGCTCGCATGATCGGCCTGCCGGCAGGCACACGTATCTGGCTGGCGGCGGGCGTGACCGATATGCGCTGTGGTTTCAATGGCCTGACAGCCAGGGTGCAGACGGCATTGACTGACGATCCGTTCAGTGGTCATATCTTCGTCTTCCGTGGACGGCGTGGAGATCTCCTTAAAATGTTGTGGTGGACCGGCGATGGCCTGTGCCTGCTGGCCAAGCGCCTCGAACGCGGCCGCTTCATCTGGCCGCAGGCAACTGAAGGATCGGTGTCGCTCTCGCAAGCGCAGTTGTCGATGCTATTGGAAGGGATCGACTGGCGGCGTCCGGAACGCACGAATCGGCCCTCATCAGGCTTGTAAACATCGCCACACCTGCGTAAACTGGGGTAATCCCCCCATTTTTAAGATGCGCTAAAAGTAGAGGTTAAGCGGCCAAGGCCAGTTTCTGTTTTGGTGTGATGCCGCCCAGGCCCATATGAGGCCGATCATGATTGTAAGTCCATAGCCAGCTGGTAGCAAAATTTTGTACCTCATCAATCGAATCAAACAGATGATGGGCCAGCCAATCATAGCGTACGGTCCTGTTATAACGTTCGACATACGCGTTTTGCTGCAGATTGCCAGGCTGGATGAACTTGATGCTGATGCCCCGCTTGGCGGCCCACGCCGATGTGACGGCACTGATATATTCCGGCCCGTTATCACAGCGGATGGCCCTGGGCTTGCCGCGCCACTCGATGACTTGATCAAGTGCCCGGATCACCCGTTTCGAAGGCAACGAGAAATCGACTTCAATACATAACCCTTCACGGTTGAAGTCATCAATGACGTTAAATAACCGAATACTGCGTCCATCAGCAAGTTGGTCATGCATGAAGTCCATTGACCACATGTCATTGATCTTGGTGGGCACTGCCAATGCCAGCGGCACGTCGCGCACGATCCGCTGGCACGGCTTGATGCGCAGATTCAGCTCCAGAGACCGGTAAATCCGGTAGACACGCTTATGGTTCCATTTGAAGCCTTTGACGTTGCGTAGATACAGAAAGCACAAACCGAACCCCCAATTACGCTGATTGCTCGTCAAACATACCAGCCAGTCGGCAATGACCGTGTTCTCAGAGGATAGTTTGGCGCTATAACCCCCTGTGTCAGCATAGATGTCGCGTCATTTAATTTTCATTAACCGTATCGGGGGCGGAGCAAAGTCGTGAAGTGAAACGTTATTCAGCAGAACGCAAGGAAGCTATTTTGAGAAGGATGATTGCCCTCTGTGTCACAATAGTTGGTAAGTTGCCGATTTAGGCATTTCACATCCCAACTGGCGGCAGGAAAAGCACATGCACCATGTCCCCGATGAGCGTAAACAAGCGATTTTGCTTAAAATGTTGTCTCCCGATGCCCCTTCCATTGCCAACATGGCGAAACAGGAAGGCGTCTCAGAAGCCACACTGTATAACTGGCGTATAAAATTACGTCAACAAGGACGCCCAGTGCCCACCCCCGACCGCACCAGCATGAACTGGACTGCCCAAACCAGGTTCGCCATCATCGTAGAAACGGCCAGCATGAATGAGGCCGAACTGGCTGAATATTGCCGCGGTAAAGGTCTCTACCCGGAACAAGTTAAAACATGGCGGGACCTTGCGGTATCGGTGCAAGACGGTCATGACGCGGGACAAGCCGCGCAACACAAGACGACCCTGTCGTATCAGAAAAAAATCAAAGAATTACAACGGGAAGTAGACCGTAAAAATAGGGCCCTGGCAGAAGCTGCCGCGTTACTGGTGCTGCAAAAAAAGCTGCGCGCCCTGTGGGACGAAGGCGAGGACGAATGATGTCGTTGGCGCAACGCCTACACATCATTGAACCGATACGGGTTGCCTGTGAAGCAGGTGCACGTTTATACAGGGCCTGTGACGTGGCGCATATTTCGGTCAATGACTGGTACCGGTGGCAACAGGAAGGCCAGGTCGTTGACGATGCGCGTCCCCTTGCTAAACGCCCTGAGCCCGCCAATAAACTTAGCGACACCGAACGCAAGGAAGTCATCGCCGTGTGCAATAGTGAGCGCTTTGGCAGCCTGCCACCGAGTCAGATTGTACCGATCTTGGCCGACGAACGCCGCTATCTGGCGTCGAAATCGACCATGTACCGGATCCTGAAAGCCAATGCGTTGGTATTTCCACGCGGTCGTGCCGCCGCACCGCGCAAGATCAATAAACCGACCACGCATCATGCTACGGCCCCGAATCAGGTCTGGTCATGGGACATCACTTTTTTACCGGCACAAACCAAAGGCCAGTTTTACAAACTGTATTTAATTGAAGATATCTTCAGCCGTTACCCTGTGGGCTGGGAAGTGCACGAAGAAGAAACGGGAGAGTTGGCAGCAGAACTCCTGCAACGGTCCGTGACCGGACAACGCTGCAGCATGACGCCGCTGGTGCTGCATTCCGATAACGGTGCACCGATGAAAAGTTACACCTTGAAAGCGAAAATGGAAGAGCTGAAAGTCAGTCCTTCCCATAGCCGGCCGCGGGTTTCAAACGATAACCCGTTCAGCGAATCGCTCTTTCGTACCCTGAAATATTGGCCGCAGTGGCCACAGGCTGGCTTTGCCAGTTTGGATCAGGCACAACGCTGGGTGCAACGATTTATTCACTGGTACAGCCGTGAACATCGTCATAGCGGCATTCAGTTTGTGACACCAGCTCAACGCCATCAGGGACAAGATCAGGCCATTCTGGCACAACGAAAAGCGGTATATGAAATCGCCAAAGCGAAACGTCCGCAGCGCTGGCAAGGTGCCACGCGAGATTGGACCTGGATTAGTCAGGTAAGTCTCAATCCGGACCGTGACTTACTGCCGGAAAACAAACTGGAAATAGAAGCGATTTAACTCTCAAATCTTACCAACTCCTTTGACAAACACCGACCATCTGCGCTCACCACTGAAGCGTTGCGCCGGATCGGCGAACTGTATGTGATTGAAGCTGCCATTCGTGGCCAGCCACCGGACCAACGTCGCGCAGCCCGACAAGCACAATCGCTGGCGCTTATCGATGACTTCGAATTCTGGTTACGGGCGACGCTTCTGCGGCTATCGCGCAAGTCAGACACGACTGCGGCCATCATGTATAGCCTCAATCTATGGCCAGCGCTGAAACGTTATTGTGACGATGGCTGCATTGAAATCGATAATTCCGCAGCGGAGCGCTCCTTGCGTGGCGTCGCTATCGGACGTCGTAATTATCTCTTCGCGGGTGCCGACAGCGGTGGGGAGCGCGCTGCCGCTGTTTATTCACTGATCGGCACAGCGAAATTAAACGGTATTGATCCTGAAGCGTGGCTACGCCACGTTCTCACCCATATCGCCAACCATCCGGTCAATCAGGTACATGACTTCCTGCCGTGGGACTTCACATCTACGATGGCGATAACCCGCTAATTCTTGCCAATTGAATTCCGTTGCCGGAATTCGTCAAGAGGGCTTTGGGAAGACGCTTACGATTATTTCAATAACCCTCTTCTTCTCAACATCGCTTCAACGGTGGCATCTCGACCACGAAATTTGCGATATCCTTCGGCGGGATCTATAGAGTTACCTACAGAATAAACAAATTGGAATAAACGTTTGGCAATCGACGCATCAAATGGATCGCCGACTTCGATAAATGCACTAAATCCATCGGCGTCGAGTACTTCGGCCCATAAGTATGCATAATAACCAGCGGCATATTGCGAGCTGCTGAACAGATGTTGGAAATGAGACAGGTAATGGCGCTGTCCAATATCTTCAGGTATTCCGAAAAATTGGGTCTGCTTAATCTCAAAATCCGCGGTGTCAACGGGCGTGCCGTTCGGTAGCATGTGCAGCGCAATATCCACCATTGCCGAACTGAGATAAGTCACTGCGGCCCATGATTTTCCAAATTCTCCTGAGCGGGTCAAATTAGCCAGAAATTCGTCTGGGATAGACTCGCCAGTTTGATAGTGGCGCGCAAAACGTTTCAGTAAACATTGATCATTTGCCCAGTTTTCAAAAAGTTGTGACGGCAATTCGACATAGTCAATGGGAACCTGAGTACCGGACAATCGTTCGTATTTTACGTTTGATAAGAGGCCGTGAAGTGCGTGACCAAATTCGTGGAATAGCGTGCGCACCTCATCAAAACTTATAAGGGTCGGGTCCGCCTTAACAAAATTTGTATAAATAATTGCAATTGGAAGTGTGTCCTCGGCGTAGGCGGATTGACGCCGGAGACTACTCATCCACGCCCCGCTATGTTTGTTCGCACGCGCAAAGTTATCACCTATCAAGATTCCTGATAAATGCCCCACGTGGTCGTGAACTTCCCATAGACGCGCATCGTCATCGTGAAGAGGCGTATTGGTGCGCTCAACAAATTTAATATTAAATAAGAGGCCTGCGCAGTAGAACATGGCGTCAATCATGTTTTCCAACGCAAGATATTCTCGCAGATCAGTTTTCGTATCTGGATAGCTTGTTTGTTGTAGCTTTTCGGATAAATAAAGCCAATCCCACGCAGCTATGGGAAGCGGTTCTCCAAGTGCACGTGCCATTTCTGTAAGCGAGAATCGATCCGTTTCCATTTTTGCTAAAGCAGATATCCAGACTTGGTTTAATAAAGTCATTGCCGCATTCGCGCTACCGGCCATGCGATCTACCATTTGATAGTCTGCATAATTTGGGAACCCTTGTAACTGCGCTTCTTCTTGTCGCAGCGCCACTATCAGTGAAACAATGGGGCGATTGTCAGATACTCCTGTATGCGCACCGCGTAACGTTCGAGCTCGCCAAATTTTTTCACGTAAATCGCGACGTGGCGAAGACGATAAAAACGGCACCGCCAGAGAATCGGAGAGTGTGACGATATGACGCGTGGAAGTCAGGTGGCGCTGTTTTGCCGCTGCTTGGGTAGACATTTGCAAGAAGTGTGGCAGTCCTGCCAGATCTTCGCTCGAATCGAGGGCGAGCGCAAAGCTCGATTCGTCGGCCAAAACATTTTGAGAAAACTGGATGTACAGCTCTGATAATTCTTCTTTGATTTCGCCAATCCGCTCTCGTTCAGATACAGACAAACGAGATCCGGCACGGACAAAATCCAAATGAACGCGCTCTAAAAGTCTTAATTGTTCGCCTGTCAGGACCAAGTCCGCCCTTCGGTGATAGATGAACTCAATTTTCGCGAATAGTCCCGAATGCGTATAAATCGCATTCTTATAAGAAGCGATCACAGGCGCAAATTCGAGCGCGATCACCTGCATTTCAGAGGAGGCATTGCTCACTGTTAAGTTGTCAAATAGTGCCAGAAGTTGGTGACTTAATCGTCCGGAGGCTTCAAACAACTCAATGGTGTTACAAAAATTAGCGGGAAGCTGGTCAGACGCAATTGTATTTATCTCCACTAAATGAGACGGTAAAACAGTGTTAAACGCAGAGCGAAAATGCTCAGGTTTAATTTGATTGAACGGTGGAATACCATAAATATTATTCCATTCACACAAAAGAGGATTGTCAAAATCGGAATCGCTCATGATTGGAAAATCTGGAAATGGCAGACTAGCTATCTTACCTGAATTGTTAGCATTTATCGCGCGGGGATTAGGAATCTACTACGATTGAGCGCCACAGGAACATGGATTTGTTGATTAACCTAGATCGCTTCAGATAGCTTTTTCAAGCTAGTGAGCACGTCGTATGTCACAGAGATTTTTCGGAAATTTACCGATACGATCAGCATTGAAGTCGGACGACCCCACGAGAAAAGCGGGAATGACGCATTTATTTTTTCGATGTTCGTGTTTATTTCCGTCGCTTAAGTAAAACACCTAACTTGGCATACGCACGCGCATTTTGGGTAATGCTGCGTTTATAATTTACTTGACGTTCTGAGGCGTTAGAGAAACCGTGGCTGCATCAACTGAGACTGATGAGCCTGAAGATTTCAATGCCGCGGTAGATCTATCTGGACCATACACCCGATGAACAAGGTAGTCGGAGCGACAGTTACGCAGAATCGAAGGCGATAAGTAACATAGGTCTTTTGCCCAGTTTGTACGAAACTCCTTTTTATGTATCCATCGAATAGTTTTTGTTTTGTTTTGTATATAGGCGCGAGGAGCAAATATGTCCAACAATCTTAACTTTTATCATAGCACCGATGGCGGTGAAATCATGTCCGCCAAAAATTTCAACGATGGCGTTATATCGCTACTGCGCACGGAGTCGGCCTTTGTGTCCATGGTATTGCAGCAAAGAAAATATAACATTTTGTTAGAAATGGGTTGTGATTTAGCGCGAAACTACGATATTGCACGGTTACACAAAATTGATTACATCGGTATGGATGCAAGAAAAACGGTCATTGACGAATTGCTGGAAAGCGCTACGCTCCCGAATATGTATAAGCACGCTACGTTTATCAATGACGATGTTTTAAACATCAATCACATTCGCACTCAACTTAAGCTTCGCCAAACGCTCTGCTTACTTCCGTTCAACCTTATTGGTAATTTTACTTCACTCGACACCATATTTTCTGTCTACGCCGAAGCAAATATTGATGTAGTCATTTCTAGCTGGCAGTGTTCATCACAGGCATCCATCGTGCGCGCAAACTATTACGCAAATTGTGGTATCGCGAACCTCGATTTTATCGAGACCGATATAGCGCATTGTTTTACGCGGTCGGATTTTCGTTCGGCAGCCTATCGGCATCAACATCTACATCAGATGGCTAGTCAAAACGGCTATGTATTAGTCGAGATGTTTGCAACGAATCTTAATCTGCTCCTGTATTTTCGCAAACGAGAGGCATGAGCAATGATGCCTAATAAAGCCATTTTGTTGGCATTGTCCTGTGTTGTAGCGTGGAGTTTTATCCCCGTTATTTCAAAAGTAACGACAGCAGATATCACGCCACTTCAATTTTTATTTTTATCAAATGCACTTTCTGCCATGATGATAGGCTGCGTACTCATCGCGTGGCGCATCAAAATACAGGGTATTTTTTTGCAGTTAAAAAGCAGCTTGCTGGCCACTATTTTGCCTGCTTTTCTAGGCTGCTTTCTATATTATTTATGCTTGTACTATGGCTACTCCAAAGCCGATGGCGTTACTGTTTTAGTCATACAGTATTTGTGGCCGGTGTTGATCGTGTTGCTTGCGCCCTTGATTCTTCGGGAAAAAATTACTTCTACAATCATAGCCTCTGCCTTACTAGGCTTTATCGGAACGCTCGTGGTTGCCACCAAGGGCGATTTTTCGACATTTGAGATTAAAAATCTTCCCATTCTGGGTATTGTATTCATCGGTTCCCTGGCGTTCGCGCTGTTTTCTTTGCTATCTAAAAAAATACGCTGCCACACGCTGGTCGCCACATTTTTATATTTTATCTGGGCAACGTTGTTTTCCCTGATCGGATTACTCGCCTCTTCCGGCATCAAATTTCCAGCATCCGGCAATGCATGGTTAGGACTGGTGCTCAACGGTACCATTGTTAACGGACTGTCTTACTTTTGGTGGCTACGTGCGTTACAACTGGAGCAGACATCACGCATTGCACCGCTAGTTTTTTTAACGCCAATACTGGCCTGTTTATGGCTAGTTTTGTTTTTGAACGAAATTTTTTATATCAGCTATGTGGTGGGGCTTTGTATGTGTGTCGGCGCAGGGATATTAGCATCGCGAAATCGCAGCCCTTAATTTTTGTTACAGGTTAAATGTGCGATAGCGTGCAAATTTTTAAGATTTATAAGGCGGTGCCTTTTCAATTCCGCCCGACACTTCTGCTAATACTTATTTAGTCTTGCTAATCCGATCTCAGAGGAAAAAATCCCCTCATTATTTGTTCTTGATATTAGCAGAGGCTTTATCAATCATCAAAATTCAACATGAATTTTCGCGATTCGATCAACATTTAGACTATTACGTTTATATAGAAAAATGAGGTGAAAAATTTATTGTTGGCTGTCTTTTTTATTCTTCTTCGCCTAAGTAAAACACCTAACTTTAAAGGCGCGCATGTATTTATGGTAATGCTGCGTTTATAATTTGTTTAACATTCTGTTGCGCCACGGCTGAAAATATTTTGCAATATTTGTCAGTTGTATTTAAACATTTTTGTTGCGGAATTGACGGTCTTCAGCGCGCAGCATGTTGGTCTGTTCGATAGATGCTTAATGACTCCTTGATGCGCCGAACGAGCGCTAGATGCATCCGGCTCATGGTCAGTGTAGATGTGTGCATTCGTACCTACTGTAACTAATGCGATGTAGTCCTTATCGCTTGCGGATTTTTTGGCAGCCGCAACGCGCTTTAAAATCGATCATTTTTTTATCAGCAATTTATCCGTTGCTATGTCAGATGCTGCCCGTGATACAGCATCGGGTAGAGACGCTTTACTTATTTGAAGGGTGAACGTTGAAAAATAAAATTTGTACAGCGAGCGATATAATTCATAAGATTGCGCAGATCAAAAGGCAATACATCAATGATCGTATGGTGTTCATCCAAAGCGAGAACATGATCGACCTACTCGTCACTCTTGGGGCCACCGAGACAGGCCTGCTCGGGTTGCAACGAGTAAGTGACCAGTTGGCAAAAGACCCGACGTTATCGTTCCGTGAGTCCAGGAGTGGACGATTTTGTATCGATTTCGATAGATTCCGCGCCTGTCGCCTTGATTCCCAGCCTTTCGTTCTTTCTGTAGAGGAGGATTTCGTCAGGCATGATTCCGGCAAGGCACGGAGATTCGAAGAGGTGGGGAACGACCTCCAGTTAAACTCCGCCTTTCAGGCGCTCCTGGCGTTCAAGTCCCTGATGGTCCGAGACGTTGAGATTACGCATCGGCCAAAGCTGGACTACAGCACAAACAATTGGATATGCACCGTGTTCAATCTGCGGACGATCACGACGCGCCATCTGAGAGGAGAGCCTGCCCTAGAGGGTGTGCACAGCGATGGCGTGGACCATACGATGACCACCTTTCTGGGTAGTGACAACATGGCAAATGACAGCGCCATTACGTCCGTCCATGACATGCGAGAAAAGAACGCGATCAGCTGGGATCGGACTGATCCAGGCCTGATTTTGGGGCAATCGCAACACCGCAGTTTTCTCGACACGTTGCTGGTGGTCGATCACGAGAGGAAGCATAGCCTGTCCCCGGTGATAGCCGAGGATAAAACGCGTCGCTCTACAAGAGATATGCTCATTTTTTTCACAAGAAAGCCCGTGATGCCGGGGCACGTATCGCATCCGTATGACTCACTTACCGAGCATACCGGGCTTCCGATGTCAATCGACCTTCCAACCCTCGCCATTACGGGGTGACGCCCGTCCGTGACAATGCAAAGGAGTGTATGTATTCGTGGAGGATCGCTAATTCTGACGTAATATCGTCGCGAGTGAGGTTAACGAGCCTGATTATTACCTTTGTCAGCCTTACTATGGGTAGTACCCTGACGACGCCGATTTTCGAGCTATACCGTCAGCAGTTTAATCTTAGCGATCAATCGATCGCGATCATTTTCGCCGCATATGTCGCTGGGGTGATAGTCTCGTTACTGGTTTCAGATGTGGCAGCGCGCCGGTGGGGTCACCGCGCCGTGACCATCGTGGCGGTGCTGGTATCGCTTGTGGCGGCTCTCTTCTTCCTTCTAGCGGAAACCGCGATCAGTGTCGGCATCGCGCGGGTATTGTCGGGTATCAGCGTGGGACTTTGTACGGCAACGCTAACGACCATGATGCGCGCTTCGCTACCAGCCACCTCCGCCGCAATATGTGCTTCCGTAGGCTTGGCCACTGGTCTCGCATGTGGTCCCTTACTAGCTGAGGTGGCAATTCTTTGGCTGCCTGACCCTGCACACAGTGCTTTTTGGTTATACCTGCCGTTCCCAACGATTAGCCTTTTGCTAATGAGTATGTTACGCCCGACGAGAAGCCTGATGCATCTTCGCCAGTTCCCGGTCCCGGAGACGGTATCGAATTCACGACGCGTCATCCTATCGACGGCTACCCTGTGTTGCGCCTTCGCTCTCAATGGGTACTACTTGTCGCTGGTACCGAGTCTACTGCAACGAGACCTGGCCACCACGCATCCGCTGGCCGTTCTGGCTGTTACGATCCTGCTCGCCGCTGCGGCTATGGGGCAAGCTCTGGTCCGCCACGTCTCCGTGCGCCTGGTGGAATACATCGGCCTCGCGCTGTTGGCGATTGGTAGCATGTGCGCCGCCATCCTTATCTACGTCGGCAATGGCCCGGCGTTCATTATCTGTACGGGCGTTCTTGGCCTCGGTCACGGAATGACCACATCCAGTAGCCTCGCCGCACTGAACACGGCCGTCCCTTCTGATCGGTCAGCGACGGCAACGGTGCGCTACTATATCTTTGGATACCTCGCCAGCGCTTTGCCAATTATCGGTCTCGGGTGGCTTAGCGACCAACTCGGATTGAACATCGCAAGTATCACTTTCTTTCTGCTGGAATTCTTTTTTATTCTGGCCTGTTACGTACGCCTCGTGTACTTAACGCGTCCAGCCGCTGCTTCCCACGTGGTTGCGGGGGTAATCCAAAACAATGTGAAGGATTAACAATGCCAACTATTGAATGGCCCGACTTCGAGCGGGTAGAACTGCGGGTCGGCACGATCCTCAGTGCCGAGTCGAATGCGCGAGCCCGCAAGCCCGCTTACGTCCTTAGCGTAGATCTCGGTCCGTTCGGGGTACGCACTTCCAGCGCACAGATTACCCATCATTACACGCCCGGCGACCTGGTTGGGCGACAGGTATTGTGCGTATGTAATTTCGAAGTAAAACGCATTGCTGGCGTGAAATCCGAGGTACTCGTTACTGGCGTGGTTGACGACAATGGCCAGGTAGTGCTGACTGGTTTCGCGTTAACCGTCCCCAACGGAAGCCGCTTGCTGTAGTTGCGGCCGCTGCCTTTCGGAGCCACGAGCGTGGGGTCGCGCCACGGGCGATGACAGCCCGTCCGGACCAATATCTGGCAAGGTTACCAAGGAGCGAAATGAGAAGTGTGTGGCACGCGCAAGTTGAAGACAAACCAGATTTGATGAGCCTATGAATGCGGCCTCTTTGTATCGGCTAACGAGGCAGGCATTTTTGAACGGCCTAAGAATTGCCATGGTTGCCGCCATCCTGTTTTCGGCTAAAGCGATCGTCGCAAAAATGATTTACCGCTATCAAGTTGATGCAGTGACGTTGACGGCATTTTGGACGATTTTTGCGCTACCATTTTTCTTTGCGATAGCTTACTGGAAAGCTAAGGTCGCTCAGCCTTTAGCGTGGAGTGACCGTTGGCAGATTTTTGCGCTTGGCATATTATCTATCGAGCTTCCTTGATTTTCTTGGCCTGCAAACTATTTCGGCGGGGCTTGAGAGGCTGATTTTATTTCTCACGCCGTCATTCGTTTTGCTGATCTGGTTCTCAAAGAAAAAAGTCTCCCGGACAGAGTGTGCTGCGTTAGTAGCCTCTTATCTTGGTACAGTTTTTGTTTTCTCGTACGACGTCAAAACTGGTGGCCCTGAGGTTATTTTAGGTTGCTTCCTCGTGCTCGGACGCGCAATCTTCATCGGGCGTTACTTAACGTTCTCGGAAGGTTTGTTTCAGCGCATTGGCGCAATGCGTATGGTCGCCAATGCGATGTGCGTGTCGAGTGCCGCCTGCATTCTGCAATTTTTCCTTTTACAGACGGTTTCAATGCCGGGTCACCGATTATCGGCTGTCGGCAATATTAAAACTTTAGATTAGCGATAAGCGATATTTGATTTGCTGAATAATTGCTGTGGTTCCATTTATAGTCATAAAGACCTTTGACGGTCCATGCTTCGTGGTCGCAATTACAAGTCAACAATGTGATGCCTGCGCCCACGTTGAATAGATCGCGATCCTGCTTTACCCCATTCGCAGAAAATACCCCGCCACCGCCGGTAAACGCCGCATCCTGATGCATCGTCGTCGCATTAAAATCATGCAACCATTTAACGTGAACCTCCGGTGAGAAAGTCCGGCTACCAGACTGCATGACCTGTTCTGCCTTAACGCCTAAACCCGATTGGACGAAGGTGTAGTTTTGACTGTTAATATGCAAGTTAACGTCCCCGGCACCGCTTTCCTGATAGCTGGCGACTGCAATGTGTGACAATTCCACAGATGCGATCGGCGTAATGACTGTCTGATTAAAGACAAAATGCTTTCCAGTGGCAATCAGAGCCGTATATTGTTGTCCATAAAAGTCGGCAGTCGCCGTACGATTGATTCCCGAAAAACCAATGGGTCGTGAACCGTCATACTTATTCACGCCGACCATCAGAGAACCTTGAACAAATACCGGTCCTACGACATGATCTAAGTACGCCGTTAACTGATAAGAGTCGATTTTCGTGCGGCCGGTGGAATTGTTTCCATCAACGGTGGTGTTGGCGTATCCGCCTCCAAAACCGACGCGAGTCTGATCGTTCAAGGGTAAGTCATAAGCTAGCATCGCGCCATAGGCTCTGACACCGTATCCAGTTGTATTACCCAAATTATCTTGGCTGCCTGCACTAGCAAAACCCTTTCCCCACCAGCTACCTTGCTGATCTGGTCTTCGACATTTTTGGAGACTTGTCTCAACGGGGCGAAAGTCTGTGGAGCATACGTTTTGAATTTGATCCATTCGAGCCATCCACAAATCTTCAAAAATTTGTGCGGTTTGTGCCGCTGCCAGTGGTGCTGCAAGATTTGCAGTCCCAGGGGCAAGTTGTGCCAATGCATTGTTAATCGACTTCGCATCCGCCAGAATGGCAATCGCGTTCTGAACAGCTAAAAGGTCGGTTCCTCCCGCAGCATTGGTATCCAATATTGGCGAGACCGACACCGCGCCGGAATTAACCGCAAATGCTGCCAACGGCGTTGCCGTTAGTAACAGGTTTACGTCTCCGGTAGTCGTTGGTACGCCACTAAACTGATACCGCGGATTGTTGTTTACCACGAATACAGGAGCAGCGATGGTTCCGGCAGGCGCACTAATAATCTTAAAATTGGTTCCTTTAGTCAGGACGCCGGTCACAGTCGGCGTTACGGTGATCCCGGCGGCATTCACTTGCGAATTGTCGGTTATAACTTTACCGTAGACTGAATCACTGGCGAGAGTAGTAGAAATGGTACCGCCGGCGTTAGTCGTCAATTGACCAGTAATGCTCAAAGTATTGGCACCGAGATTTATACCCAGCGTTTGGACTGCGCCAGTAATGGACGCATTGCCACCGATCACATTGATTTGCTTGATACCGCTTGCACCGCCAATGGCTCCCACCACGTTGCTGCCGCTGTTAAGCGTCAGAGTTCCGGTATTTGCGGCGGAGGTCGTAATTGCCCCCGTCAACGTTCGCCCCACACCTAAATTAATAAAGCCATCAGCGGCAAACAAAGGTGCTGCCCGGACATCACCATTAAAATTAACGATACCTGTCCCGGTGACATTAAATGTTCTGGAAAAAACAGAACCGTTAAAGTTAACCACATTGCCGGTAGCGCCAGCGTCTATACGAAGGAACTCAGACCCTACCGTACCGGTAAATCCGGAGACCGTAGAACTGCCACTGAACTTGACAATACCGGTATCGGCAGCACTGCTAGTGATGGCGCCACCCAGATCATTGTTCGTATTAATATTCTGGGTGCCGACGCTCAAGGTCCCTGCGCCACTGGTATCCACACCATTTAATATCCCCTCCGTTCCGACCACGCCCGGAAGCGCCACGGCTTCGCGAGCCAAAATTGGAAAAGCCCAACCTGTGAGGGCAGCCGCTACGGCGGTCGAAACGATGATTTTTTTGATGATAATTCCTTGAATGGTTAAAGGACCTCACACCAAATGTGAAGTTTTCGTGGAGGTAAGGTTAAACGCGATCCTTGCACGCGTACAACATTAATATTTTTTTTAAGACAGCGTTTGCGTCAAATATGTAGCAGACACTTTAGAATATTTATGGTAAAAATTCCTTTAGGTTTTTTTGGCGGACAGTTAATCCCGTATCGCTCTCCGATTTATTCCATGTGGCGGAAGCGGTGAGTGCCGCTGTCTCAAATTTAAACTCGGACACTATGCAACCGATTTGAGCGTGAGTGCTCACCACCGCATGTTGGTAAATGGCAATATCGTGCTGCGGGCATAGAGCGGTCCATAGGGGGCGATAAGATCGCCGCACGGACTAATTTTTTACCATGTCAAAAATACACAATTGCCTTTCGGCATGATTTTGGGTGTCGGTAACATGGTTTGGGGGGATGAGAACTACTGCAAGCCGCGGAACTACTTTCGGCACATGTCCCTCACATTCACCTTAAGAGCGTAGAGGCGAGGCAGGTATTAGTAGGTATTGGGTAGCGCTTCTGTAGGTATCCCCGGTCGCCCTCACCACTAACAACCGGGCGGTCGCCACGACGCTCTTAGCATAACTATGCTGAGAAAATATGCGTAAGTCATTAAATATAGAGAACAATATGCAATCACTTGATGTAGTCACCTATGGCGAAGCGATGGCATTATTCGTTGCGACTGATACCGGTGATCTGTGCGACGTAACCACGTTCGTTAAACGCGCCGCGGGAGCAGAACTAAACGTCGCCATTGGTCTTGCCCGCCTGGGCTTCAAAGTTGGCTGGGCTAGTCGCGTCGGTCGGGATTCTTTCGGGCGTTTTGTATTGAAGACGCTCGCGGACGAAAACATCGATACCGGTGCAGTGGCCATTGATGACCGTTATCGCACGGGCTTTCAATTAAAGTCGCGTTGCGACGATGGTAGTGACCCACAGATTGAGTATTTTCGTAAAGGCTCTGCTGCCAGTCATTTGTCGCTGGCCGACTACAAACCGGAATACTTCGGCGCGGCGCGCCATTTGCATTTGTCCGGCGTCGCACCCGCGATTTCTGAGACATCGTTTGAATTGGCGTTACATCTGGCGCAAGAAATGCGCGCCGCGGGCAAAACCATCAGCTTCGATCCCAATTTGCGACCAATGCTATGGTCCTCGCGTGAAGTAATGGTTGAGCGTCTCAACAAGCTGGCATCTTATGGCGACTGGATTATGCCTGGGCTGGAAGAAGGGCGCATTTTGACAGGATTGGATTCGCCCCGGGAAATTGCCGATTTCTACTTGTCAGGTGGTGCCAAAAAAGTGGTCATCAAGCTGGGCGAAAAAGGCGCTTACGTTCGTACCGCAGAATGTGAAATTACTGTCCCTGCAACACAGGTACCGAAAGTAATCGACACGGTCGGCGCGGGCGACGGCTTTGCTGTCGGTATCATCAGCGCGTTATTGGAAGGACGGGATTTGGCATTTGCAGTCGGGCGCGGCAATCGTATCGGCGGCATGGCGATCCAGGTGATTGGCGATAGCGAAGGATTACCGACACGAGCTAGACTGGATCAGGAAGAATTGATTGCGCTTTGATGGCACGTCGTTTGTGTTGAAATCGTAAGCGATTTATTTTTAAATAGCAGTCATTAGTTGCCGAACAGGTTGCCGAATAGTTCGCTTGAGGCGAGCGATCTAACTGCTTAGAACCTGTTTAAAATCTTTTTGATAATTCTGTGAGATTTGTGCCAATTTCGTGGACGAGAAAAAAATACGCAAGCGATATAAGGCGGTCGGATGATGTTGCAAATACTTAGTGCATTCTCAGAATTTGTGCGCGCAATAATACGCGAGTGCACAATAGCAACAATTCGGGCCGCAATGAGCAGGGAATTATAGTAGGGCGACCGCGTGGCATGAATGCAACAGGCGAGCGCGAAGCGGTATGACTTTGCCCGATTACACACCAAAACTGCCATCGTCAAACAATACGACGTTTACATTTCTAGCGTAAAACGAGCAATTTTCCGCGATCAAAAAAACAAAATAAAAACGGTCTTTAATGTGGCGAGGGAGGGACGTGAACGACTGTGGTCTAAACGAGACTGGTCGATTACCCTATTAAAATTCCCCCTGACCGTGATCGCTTTGTCGCGCCTCCTTGCACATAACAGAGCGCAATATTTATGCAATTTGCCCTTTGGAGACCGACGATATTATGCCCCGGTAGGGCCGTCTCTGTTGAGCAGTAAGCCGCAGGGGTTAAAGGTTGTGTTCCTTTAAAAATCATGTTTTTTTTCACAAACATAATTTATTACCTTACGGCATCAAATTGGGTAATGGCCGAAACTTATATCTGTTATCATGATATTAATAGTACTGATTAGAAAAATAACTGTACCGACAGGTAAGTTTTTTTATATTTCCGATATACGCCATTTTGTTTTATAGGAAACTAATGCCTTCCATCGCGCCGAAGCATGCGACTACCAAACTACAGGTGGAATTGGCCTTGCAACGGCAAAAAACGCTACCTCTTCTAAGGCTTGGGGAAGCTTTGATGCAAGAGAGCTTAATAGCGGCAGATCAATTGGAATTGGCGCTCCAAAGGCAAAACGAGGATAAAGGGAGTCGTCTGGGCGAAATTCTTTGTGATATGGGATTCGTCGATCAGGAAATAATGAAAAGAATATTGGTGTCAAAGCTAGGCATTCCTTTCATTGCGTTGACCGGATTTCAGTTCGACCCTGTCGTAATTGAGATGGTGCCAGAAATTTTCGCACGTAAATTTACTGTGATACCTCTATACCTGGTAATGTCGCGAATGGTGGTGGCGATGAAGGACCCCTTATCTTTAGAGGCATTGGAAATATTGGCGTTTTACACCCAACACAGGATTGACCCGGTCATGGCATCGGCGGCAGAGCTGGAAGCCGTTATTACTAAATGCTATGGTGCCGGTGAGTCTAAGCTTTCCACAATTGTTTAAGTACATTCTCGGCCCACCTATAATCGGTTTCAAAGCTTTACCTTCGATCAGGACTGCCCAGGCGCTGCGTGCCAGTTTATTTGCCAGAGCAGCGTCCACCCATGCTGATCGTGTGCAGGGGCGATGCCCTGCACCATACATTAATAGCCTAGGCAAATAAAACAAATCACCTAGATCTTATTCATTAGAATATAACCCCTGACCTAAGCGCCGCCCTGGCCACTATTTCGGGGCAACATTATCGATGAGGCACCCTTGATTGCTACGCTGCAAACCGGGGCCTTGCGTGGTGCGGGAATGGAGGCTTTAAGCGCGCATCATTGCCGATGAAGTCCCCGTTAATGCATATGAGAAATGTTGTTGCGCTGTCGCATATGGGTTCGACCACGCATGACACGAGACATGGAATGGCAATGTGTGCCGTGCAACACTGTATAGATGCGCTCGATGGGAAGTTCTTACTCAAGACGGTAATCCGAAGCGCTGATGGTGGAGCAATAGCGCTGTAGTCGGATAATTGCCCCCCCAGCTGGCGCCCTCAGGTTTCAATACGTATAGCTACTGAAAAATGTTAACGAGGGCGTCATTTTTGCTGGTTGGCCGGTAGTGCACATTGGACATGCGGTTCTTCAAGGGAAAAATCTTCCCGTATTACGCTATTCATCCCATCCAAAAAATTTCCTTCACCGAAGGGATCCACAGAAGGGATAAATTCGTTACTCGGTATCCGTCGATCTTATCCTGCAATTAAACTATCCGGATTACCGTTCTGATCAGGTGCAAGCCTTGCCGTGATCGGCGTGATAGCCCTTCGATTTAGCGTCCGCTTCTGACAGGTAGGAACCGACCTTGGTTTTGCCATAGTACTTTGTGTTCTGGCAATGATAGACCTTGGTACTCGTGTTTGCCCAAACCATACCTGGGCCGCCACCCGCTGCCGGTGCGGTCGCCGCCGAGGATGCCGCCGCTCCTTTAGACGCTGGCGTTACCGGGACAGGTGCCGCCATTGGGGTAGTGGTTTTGGTAGCGTACCAGTCTTTTATGCCCTTATGCCCGGAACAGGCGCCACTTTTTGTTGCTCCAGAATAATAAGTGCCATCGTTACAAAGACCGGTGCTGCCAGCGGGTGCGCCTGAAGGTGCTTGCGCATAAGCGCCCGCAGACGTCATCAAAGCCAAGGCAATACTGGTAGAGATCAGGAATGTTTTCATTTTTAGTTCCTATAGCGTAATGGATATTTTAGCGTGACATTACTCATGCTAAGTCGGACCAGCCGCCCAATTTTTATCTGCAGACTGATGCTTACTTAGCCGTTGTCGTTTGCGCGGCAGGGGCTGTCTGCATGTTCTGTTTCGCTGCCTTTTTATTCGCCATATGCCGTCCTACAACACATCCGCCGGCCGCACCAACTAAACCGTGGTGACCTGCAACATGTCCTGCCACGCCACCTACCGCAGCGCCCTTCAAACAGCCCTTGGCACTAACTACTCCCGTCGTACCAGCGAGTGCGATAGCACATACCATCGCCATAACAAGTTTGGATCGCATGATGTTTCCTTTTAAATATGTGGTATTCACAGCTACAGCAACGCTTGTCCCATCAAATCGGTTGACGCCGTAACAGTGGTTTGTAATTAAACGCTATGTTTCAGGTATTTGTTTCTGAGTGACAATTGCAGGTGTGAATTGGCGTAGGAGGGGCGGGAATATGATGCTTCTCAGTGTTGCATGGGAAGCTCAACCAGACCAACGTGCCGCCGTGGTAGCGGAACTGCGCTTTTTTTGGCGGATCGGGCAGGAGGGGTGTCCAGAATTTTATGTAAACGGGTTCTCGTTAATCTTGAGAAATCCGTTCTTCAAACTGGATGGCAAAATGATTTAAAGCGGCTTTCCAATGCCTGCTAGACATCGTACCGAGGTAGCTTCTCATAGCTTACCGTTGCGTTACAAATTTTGCAATCGTGCTTGCTAAGTTGCTGGCAACCAATGGATAGTCACGAAGCCACGCCAAAACCCCATGATCGCATCTTGGCAAGACAATCTTTTTAAACTGATGAGGCGTTAAATTATTTTCAATGGCCTTGATGACCTCATAAGGAATTGCGCTGTTCACCTTTCGAACAGCCAATTGATCGTCCGAAGTGATCACATTGCCTGCTGCAGTGCCGGGGACGCCGCCAAACGTGCTCGACTTCAATCCGTCATGTTGGCCAATAATGAGCATTAATTTGCCCTCAAATTTTCGTAAAAACTTTAGTGATGACGACTCAAGGAAGTTAAACGGAACAGAAATCGCTTTTCTGAAAGGCGTGCCAAATGGCGGATTATAAGCATCGTCGGAGTACAGTGCCGGGCAACATAAAACAATATTTTTGACACTGGAACGATGTGCCTCGGCGACTTTGAGCGCAAGTGCTCCACCCATGCTGTGCCCAATTACCGTGTGTAAATGTGTGCCAAGGCCATCAGCAAAGCGCAACGATTCTTTCAAATTATTTTCGAGCGAGGTGTTTTCAAGCGCGACATTTGCAGCGGTGCTGTGCCCCGAGAGGTTGAAGCTGAGGCTGGCAATCCCCAAAGCTTGCAGAGGATACAGCAGTGCGTTGAGCCGAATGTAATCCGACCGGGCGCCGTGAATGACAAGCGTCTGTGGAATCTCTTTCTCCCCTCCCGCTATTGGTAGCACGCGACCTTCCAGTTGATAGTGGTCAAATTCTTCGGAAAAGTAACCTGCGGGCGTAGATGGAGCTTCATCAAACTGCCAACGTAGCGGATGTTGAGAGGTGGTGGAAAGGGTGGGTAGGCGTATCATAGCTGGCCAACAAAAAAATCGAGAAATGCCATCCGTAAAGGGTTGCTTTGCTCGCTTAGGAGCTTGGTAGCCAAAGCGCAGCACACTACGATGAGCAAAGGTTTTACCAGCTTAGGGCCGACGCGTACAGCGGCGTGTGCGCCAAGATGTGCCCCAGCAAAAGAGGCGAGCGCCATTGCGACCGCGAGCGGCCATATGATGACACCTTTAGTGATAAAAATCGAAAGCGAACCCAAGTTGCATGAGGCATTGGCAAGCTTGGTAAAGCTCATGGCGCGCATCATTCCAAGGCCACAGAGAAGCACCAAACCGACCATGAAGAAGGAACCGACACCGGGACCAAATATGCCATCATAAAGACCAAGAATCGGGGCGACAGTGAACGAAAAAATCAAAATACTGATCCTTTGACGTCGTTCCAGATTATTAAGTTTTGGTGAAAAACTGAAGTAGACCGCAACCAAAATTAACATGATCGGCACGCACATCTCCAACCAGCGCTTGTTAATCGCACTCACGAGCAAAGCCCCGCCAGCACCACCGAGCATACCGCAAAGAATCAAAAATCGGCTTTCACGCCATTCGATCAGTCCTTTGCGCGCAAAGGTAGCGGTTGCGGAAATAGTGGCCGAAGCCGCCTGAAATTTATTTGTGGCTATCGCACTAATGGGATCAATGCCGGCCAAAAGGAGTGCCGGCAGTGTGATTAACCCACCCCCGCCAGCAATTGCATCAAAAAATCCGGCACAAAAAGCCACGCCAGCTAACATCCACATTACATCCCAAGTCATGCGTTCCTTTATTTTCTTTAGTTCTGTATCTAAGCAATAACATTACTGAACTTGTTCTCGCTTAGAAAAGCGCATGATGACAATTAACCGAGCCGAAGACCGGCAGCAAGCGGTATTTCGTTGCGCTGTCAGCTATCGATCAGGTCAGCGATGACGGTATCACCAGCGCCCACGGGCTAGTAGCGCGATGCCATTGTTCGAAGGCTTCAATATCTGGCAATAACGACATCGTCGCACCGACCATATCCACTCCCTCAAGGATCATCTTTTTGTGGCGATCATTCAAAGAAAACGTGAACGCTTGCGCGCTATTGCCTACTTCCATCTTGGCGACATCGACGCAAAGATGATTCTCGCCCGCCGCGATCATAGCGAGTAACAACGCGATATGCTCTTGCGGCAGGACGATTAACAGCAGGGGATTGTTAGGTGCATTGCCAAAAAAATCTCGCCAAAACTAGGTGCAATAATCGCCTCGATGCCAAATTGCTGTAATCCCCACACCGCGTGTTTACGGCTCGATTGGCATCCAAAATTTGGTCCGCCAATTAAAAATTTGCAGTGTTGGTACCGGTCTTGATTGAGGACGAAATCAGGTTTTGGCTTCCCGTCGGGATTGAACCGCAAATCGTAGAGAACGCCTTTGCTCAGGCCCTCTCTGGTGATGATGCGAAGAAATTGTTTGGGCATGATTTGATCGGTATCGAGATTGTCGATCAATAACGGTGCGGCAACGCCTTCAATACGATTGTCTTTATGCACGAGTCTTTTCCAGATTTTTATCAAGATTGCGCACATCGGTGATGCAACCGGTGAGCGCAGCCGCTGCGGCCATTGCAGGACTCATTAAATGGGTCCTGCCGTCTCTGCCTTGACGGCCCTCAAAGTTTCTGTTGGTGGTGGAAGCGCAGCGCTCGCCCGGTGCCAATACATCGTCGTTCATTGCCAGGCACATTGAGCAACCGGGTTGACGCTACTCAAAACCTGCATCGATAAAAATTTGCGCTAAACCCTCTTCTTCCGCTTGACGGCGTACCGCGCCAGAACCCGGAACCACCATACCGCGCACCGAAGCAGCGATGCGTTTGTCCTTGACTATCGCCGCCGCAATGCGCAAATCTTCGATCCGGCCATTGGTGCAGGAGCCAATGAAGACCCGGTCAATCAGTAACCCCAGAAGGGACCTGCCACTCGATAAGCCCATGTAACGCAACGCTTGCGAAATCGCATCGCCCTTAGTACTAACCTCGCTGGTAGCGGTTTTGTCAGGTGCGGGTATCAACGCTGAGACAGCGATCGCCTGATCGGGGCTGATATCCCCTGTAACGTACGGTGCCACTTCAGTAGCAGAAAACCGATGCTCAATGTCGAAACAAGCATCCGGGTCCGAATACAACGTGCCCCAGTCAGCGAGCGCTTGGTTAAATTCTGTCTCACTGCCATTAAGTCTATTAGTTCTTTTTAGTAAATAATGAATTCTCTCCGATCTCACATTTTTTATCTCCTGAAACATGGCAGTCTTGCCGCTCTGGCGCGCGATCTGCACCATGAGCGTCACCCATGAGGGCGAAATTTACCTGGCACAAGCGGCGCGGACAATGTCCGAAATTGAAGAGTTGGAGCAACTGGTTAGCCGTATCAGGGCGGTGCCCAAAGGGTTGTTTCGTGTCAATGCCAGCTTCGGCCTCGGTCGCAAATATATCGGTCCGGCGGTATCCGACTTTATTCAGCGTTATCCCGAAATCGAGGTGCAATTGCAGTTATCGGATAGACCGGCAAATCTGGCCGATCAGGCCTTCGATATCGGCATCCGCATAGGCGAGCAGCCCGATGCGCGCATTATCGCCCGTAAGATTGCATTTAATCGTCGAATCTTGTGCACATCGCCACAATATCTAAAACCCTACGAAGCGCCGACCATTCCGCGTGATTTGCAAACCATCCTTGCATCGTCATCAGAGAACATGAGGCCGCGTTCGGCACCTGGTATTTAAGTCGTGGAAAACGTCACGACACCATCAAAGTACGCGGGGCGTTGAGCACCAATGATGGGGAAATTGCATTGGAATGGGGGTTGGCAGGACATGGCATTTTGCTATGCTCCGAGTGGGACGTTACCCAATATTTGCGCTCTGGACGTTTATCGCAAGTGCTCAAGGAGTGGACCTTGCCTTCGTCGGAAATCTTTGCCGTTTATCCTGAGCGGTTAAGTCTGTGGGCCAAGGTCAGGGCCTTTATCGATTTTCTTGATAATCGTTTTTCGGCACAACGCGACAAGTCTAACGAAGGAAAGTGCATTTGGTAATCGTCCTTATGGCTATTGCTTTGGATGAATGTAAGTACTTACTAGGACCGAATCAGTCAGCTTAAACTTGCAACTTGATAAATCAGAACTTATACTTCGCGAGTAGCAATAGCTTTAGGTGTTTTGCGTGCAGTCGTGCGCAAAATTAAACGGGAAGTCGGTACATGTTCAGTCATCAATCCGACGCTGCCCCCGCAACGGTAAGCAAGTAAAGTTTGCAGTTTGCCACTGTGCGATGCATGGGAAGGCGTGAACTTTGGAAGTCTGACATGCAGATTCATCTGTCGATTTCGCCTTGTAAGCCCGGATACCGGCCTAGAGTTTTACGCAGTTTGCGTCGCGGCGGGCGACTCAGATGGATTGCTTTACCTTGCATTGAGCACCCCGTCTCGTAATCCCCCATGCCGTCGCGTTTTCTGTATTTCTTGCTACAGCTCTATGCCTCTCTGGCCGTTATCCGCTGTTTTGGTGGGTAACGTGCCAGTCATATCGTTGTCAGTTTTAAGCGCCTCCAGACGTCTTGCCGCGACCCGTTCGTAGCACCTCGTCCGCAGGTCTCACCAGGAAACCGCAGATGCCAATTTCTTCCCCTCTTTCATCCGATCTGATTGATCACACCACTATTACAGCACCAACCGCGACCTGGAAAGCCCGTGTCATGCCCGCCTTGCTCAGCGCTGTAGTCGGCTTGGTGTTGGTTTATATGATGGGATTTTCACACAGTTCGGCCCTGCATAATGCTGCCCACGACGGTCGTCATTCAGCTGGTTTTCCATGTCATTGATGGACGCAAAAGCGAATACCTTGATTGGCTGTACACCAGGTTTCAAGCAATTTATAGCGACCGTTCTATTGTCAGGATTCTTTGCTGGGCTGGCACTTACCGGTGTGCAAAAAATCCAGGTTACGCCGATCATCGCCCAAGCTGAGGTCTACGAGGCGGCCGCCGCACAGGCCGCCTTAGCCACCTCGGCGCTGCTGGACCGTGTGCACGCAAATGTGCCCGCAAATATGCCCGCAGAGGCGCAAGATCACCAGCACGCCGACGCCCATCCTCATGATGCGCAGGAATGGGAGCCCGCGAACGGCACCGAACGTACGCTTTATACCATCATGGCAAATGTCACGATGGCAGTTGGTTTTGCTTTTTTGCTAGGTGCTGCCGTTCTTTTGCGCGGTGACGCGGGTATTAATGGCTGGCGGGAGGGCTTGTTATGGGGCTTCGCAGGATACATCGTGGTCTTTGCTGCGCCATCGCTTGGTCTGCCACCGGAAGTTCCAGGCACCCACGCTGCGCCATTAATGGAACGTCAGATATGGTGGATTGCCACCGCCTTATTAACCGCGATGGCTTTGGCGTTGTTCATTTTCGGGCGTCACTGGTCATTGAAATTGCTTGCTGTGGTGTTGTTATTGGCGCCGCATCTGGTGGGCGCACCCGAGGCACAGGTTCCCGGAGGAGCGGCACCACCTGAACTGGTGAGGGCGTTTATTTATGCAACGGCGATTGCTAATGGGGTATTTTGGCTAGCCTTAGGCGGCGTTTTTGGCTTTTTTAGCAAGAAATTTTTTACAGAGCACGATATTTCACATCAAAAACATCGAATTTAGAGGTGTAATACGTAATTAATACGTAATTTAATCGTAATCGATTTGTAATACACCGTTAATGCACATTTTTAATACGTATTACGCTTTGTGACGGCAAAGCGTCGCGTAAAGGCGTCGCGCATCATCTTCTGCCTGACTTTATCGAAACTGATAGTGGGACGTCGTTGTGGTGTTGCCTCCTTATTAATTGTTACCTAAGGCGATCCGGGAATTTATTGCCCCGGGCGCCGGATGTCCTCGAGAAGAAGCTTATGAGAACTCATTCCAGACACATCTTCATGTGTACCGGTCCGCGTTGCACCGAGGACGGTGTACGTGCCGAAGCCATGTTCGGCATCCTTGGTGCCGCGATCGATGCACGGCCTGAACTGCGCGTTAAGCGAACCCGCACGCATTGCATGGTCGCCTGCAAAAATCAGGGGCCGCTGGCGCTGGTATATCCTGAGGGCACCTGGTATCGGTGTGAAGATGCCGCAGCGGTAGAGCGCATCGTTAGCGAACATCTGCAACACGGGCGCGAAGTCACCGACCTTGTGTTCCATCGGTTGGGTAGCGGCGACGTGCTTTTAGGGGATGCAATAGATGATTAATCAGCCAACGTCGCGCTCCCATCCAGCCATTGTTTTGCTGACCCACACGGCCAACGATCTGACGGTGCTGCATAGCGCCGTCCGTCAGTTGCCGCAGGACTTTACAACTGTTAGCGCAATTAATCTGCAGACGTTGGAAAGCGATAGCCAGATCAGCCAATTATTGACTGGCACGTTGGCGCATACGCGCATTATCATTCTGCGGGTGTTGGGCCGACTCGGCGGCGTACCGGGTTTCAGTGAAATATTACGCCACGCTCGAGAACACGATTGTTATTTGATCGCCATCAGCGGCACCGGCGAGCCTGATCCCGAACTCGCGGCGGTCTCGACAGTATCTTCATCCGTGGCCGAACAGGCATTGTTCTACTTTCAGGCTGGCGGCAGTATCAACCTCGCGCAATTATTGCGCTATCTTTCCGACCATCTGATGCTGACCGGCTTTGGATATCTGCCAGTACAAGCGCTGCCGGAGCACGGTATCTACCACCCCGATCTCGGGCAAGGAGCAACTACCGTCGACTGGATGACCGCACTGGTCACACAGAGTAAGCGAGAGCGGCCAAGTGTCGGCATCGTATTCTATCGCGCTCATTGGTTGAGCGGTAATACACGGTTTATCGATGCAATGATTGACGCCCTTGAGCAACGCGGCATGAATGTGTTGCCGGTGTTTACGTCCTCGTTGCGTACCGGTGCCGATGCAGGCAATAAGTTGCCGACCGGGTTGCGCTATTTTAGTCACGACAACGTTACCGTGATTGATGTCTTAATTAATACCACCGCCTTTGCAATGGGTGAAATAACGCCCGGCGGCCCGACCCCCGCGGGTTGGTCCGTATCCGTGCTGGAGGAGTTAAATGTGCCGGTTCTGCAAGCCATCACCAGCGGCATGACGCAGGAGCAATGGCGGCAATCTGCGCGAGGAATGAACCCATTAGACGCTGCAATGAATGTGGTTTTGCCAGAGTTTGATGGGCGCATCATCACTGTCCCGGTATCCTTCAAAACCTTGTCTAAGACCACCTCGGCTGACGAAGGCGGATCAACGATGGCGGGTCAAATGATGGAATATGACCCGGTTCCGGATCGTATCGCCAGAGTGGCAGGGCTGGCGCAGCGCTACGCCCGCCTCAAACATACGCCCAACGCTAGTAAGCGCGTGGCATTTATTTTTACCAACGCTAACAGTAAGGCTGCGCAAATTGGCAACGCGGTCGGTCTCGATGCGCCAGCTTCGTTAATGGCGATCCTGCACGCCATGCAGCAAAAAGGTTATCAAACAGGACAATTACCGGACAACGGTACCGCGCTGATTCACGACCTTATTGATCGCTGCGCCTACGATAATACCTATCTGACTGCCGAGCAGTTGCAACACGCCGCCGGACGGGTGCCAAGCGCGCAATATGCACAGTGGTTAGAAGATCTGCCGACAGAAATGCAGGCGCGCATGATTGCTCAATGGGGTCCAGCGCCGGGCGCGGCGTATGTAAACGATGATCATGTCGTATTAGCCGGGATTGAAATGGGGAATACCTTCGTCGCGTTACAACCGCCGCGTGGGTATGGAATGGACCCGGACGCCATCTATCATCAACCGGACCTGCCGCCAACGCACCATTATTACGCGTTATATCGCTGGCTACGTGACACATGGCGCGCCGATGCGATCGTGCATGTAGGCAAGCATGGCACGCTAGAATGGCTGCCGGGTAAAGGCGTGGGTCTGTCGGAGAATTGTTTCCCCGATGCGTTGCTGGGCGATATGCCTTTGTTTTATCCATTCATCATCAACGATCCGGGTGAAGGCGCTCAGGCCAAGCGCCGCGCCCACGCCGTGGTCGTGGACCACCTGACACCGCCGATGACCACCGCAGACACGTATGGCGCGTTGGCACAATTGACGCAACTGGTTGACGAGTATTATCAGGTTGAGGTACTAGATCCAAGCAAGCTACCGCTGCTGCAACAGCAAATCTGGGAGTTGGTAAAACAAACTAATCTGGATACCGATCTGCAGGCAAGATTGCTGCATCACGATCACGATCACGATCACGATCATGGACATGATCACGAGCACGAGCACAATCACAGTGAGGGTCACGACCATGGGCATACTGACCATGACCATGATCATTCGCACGACCACGATCACGCGCACAATCACGACCAAGCGTTACCCGCGGCCCTCAGCACATTAGATGGCGCAGGCGTCGCCCATCTGATTGAGGACCTGGATGGCTATCTGTGTGAGCTTGGCGCGGCCCAGATTCGCGACGGATTACACATTCTGGGCCAGCGCCCTGCTGACAACCAACTGGTTGATATGCTGGTGTCGCTGGTACGCTTACCCAATCAGGATGTACCGGGCTTACAGGAAGAAATCGCACAATTATTTGGACTTAGCATGTCCATGCTGCTCGACAATAAAGGCCGTCGCCTGAATGCCGACCCAGCGCTGGCGCGATTGGCGCAATGTGCCATTGTGACGCGCGCAGATGCATTGGATGCCATTGATGTTTTATGTCGACAAGTGTTTACTGCGCTGCAAGCGAGCAACTACGCCGCCGCAGCCATAGACCCTGTTTTGGCGCAGATGTTTGATGGCATCAATACTACCGTTGCGGTCAACCGCCCTTTATTACAGCCGACCAAAACCGCCACAGCACGTCCTTTTAGCGTGCTATCTCAAGCGAAAAATTTTCAAACTAAAATTAGTATTGGCCGACCGGCCGTCGCTGTTGCGGCTGTTGCCGCTGCTCCGGTAGCAGCTAACGTAACAGTGCCAGCCACCGAGCGCTTTGCGTCGTTGCGTCGGGTACTTCACTTCGCCTGTACTACGCTGTTACCTAATCTATCGCGGGCAACCGACGAGATCGATAACCTGCTAAACGGTCTTGAGGGCGGTTATATCCCGGCCGGTCCAAGTGGTTCACCGACCCGCGGTATGGCGCATATTTTGCCGACCGGACGCAATTTTTATTCCGTTGATCCCCGCAGTGTACCTTCGCAATCTGCGTGGCGCGTGGGCCAGCAACTCGCCAATGAAGTACTAAACCGACATCTGCGCGAAACAGGTGAGTATCCGGAAAGCGTCGCCATCAGCATCTGGGGCACGAGTGCGATGCGGACCCACGGTGATGATGTCGCGCAGATTTTGGCTTTGCTTGGCGTGCGCCCGGTATGGCGTCCCGAGAACCGCCAGCTAACCGGTGTTGAGGTGGTGCCGCTAGATCAGCTTAAACGTCCGCGTATCGACGTTACCACGCGCATCAGCGGGTTTTTTCGCGATGCCTTTCCGCAGCTCATTACCTTGATCGATGATGCAGTCAACGCGGTGCTAATATTAGATGAACCGCTGACGCAAAATTTTGTACGCAAACATTATCTGAGCGAGTTAAACGATTGGCTAAGCAAAGGGTTGGCAAAAGGCGAGGCAACCCGGCGTGCCAGCTATCGGATTTTCGGTGCAAAACCCGGCAGTTATGGCGCAGGTATCCTGCCACTGATTCAGGAGAAAAACTGGCAGGCCGATAGTGACTTCGCTGAGGCGTATGTCAACTGGGGCGGTTACGCCTATGGACGCGATGCGCAAGGATTGGATGAGCGGGATGCGTTTCGGGTCCGGCTGTCTGGCGTGCAGGTCGCCTTGCACAATCAGGACAATCGCGAACACGATATCTTCGACAGTGACGATTATCTGCAATTTCACGGCGGTATGATCGCGACTATCCGTGCGCTTACCGGTACCCAGCCCAAACATTATTTTGGCGATAGTCATGATCCGGCGCGGGCCCAGGTACGTGATCTGAAGGAAGAAACTTTACGCGTATTTCGCTCGCGTGTAGTCAATCCAAAATGGCTGTCCAGTATTCAACGGCATGGCTACAAAGGTGGTCTGGAACTGACCGCGACGGTGGATTATTTATTTGGCTACGATGCCACCGCGCAAGTCATGGACGACTGGATGTATGAAGAGGTCGCCAGCACCTACGGCTTCGATCCGACGATGCAACAATTTTTACAAGAGAACAACCCTTGGGCGCAAAATGCTATTGCTGAGCGATTGCTAGAAGCGGCAAGTCGCGGCATGTGGGCAGCGCCCAAGCCAGAAACGCTGGATGCGTTGCGCGCATTATTTCTGGACAGCGAGACCTTGCTGGAAGCCCGGGGTGAAACGCCGCGCGGCCCGACTTAAATAACGTTAGTAAAAAAATGAATGCAAATAATCAAATAGAGCAGCCATGACAGCACCATACTTTCCTTTTTCCGCCATCGTCGGGCAGCCCCAACTGAAGACCGCATTACTGCTGTGCGCGATCGATCCCGGCCTCGGTGGGGTGTTGATTCGCGGCGATAAAGGCACCGCCAAAAGCACCGCCGCGCGCGCGCTTACAGCGATCCTGCCGCCCATCAACCGGATCGCCGGTTGTGCGTTTAATTGCCGTCCCGATACGCCATGCGGCATCTGCGAAACCTGCGCCGATCCTGGTCGGATGGTGATGTCGGCCAGCGTCCCGTTTGTAACGTTACCGTTAGGTGCAACCGAAGATCGCGTCCTGGGGACGCTGGATTTGCAACGTGCATTAAAGGGCGACGCGCAAACCTTTCAACCGGGTTTGCTGGCCTCCGCCCATCGTGGAATTTTGTATATTGATGAGGTCAACTTGCTGGCCGATCATCTGGTCGATGTACTGTTAGACGTCGCCGCCATGGGCGTCAATTCCGTTCAGCGCGAGGGACTATCGGTCACCCATCCCGCACGTCTGACACTCATCGGCACGATGAATCTGGAGGAGGGCGACCTCCGCCCGCAATTGCTGGATCGCTTTGGATTAATGGTCGAGGTGGTTGCGCCAACTGATAAAACGGTCCGTGCAGAAGTCGTGCGTCGCCGCATCACCTATGAGGCCGATCCGGTTGCCTATGCAGCGCTCTGGGCACCCCGGCAAATGGCGCTGCAAGTCCAGATAAACGCCGCCCAAATTTTACTGCCGAAGGTAATATTGGACGACGCTTTACTGGATTTGATCAGTCATCTTTGTTGTGAATTTGAGGTCGCCAGTTTGCGTGCCGACATCGTCATGCACAAGGCCGCTCGGGCGCTGGCTGCGTTGGAAGGGCGCGCCAACGTGACCCCGGTCGATATCCGGCAGGCCGCTCAACTGGTCTTGCCGCACCGCCGTCGCCGCAAACCATTCGAGCAATCTGGCCTGGATCAGGATAAGCTTGATGAACTGATGCAACAAGCGTCGCCACCTGCCGCCCCGTCGCCTGAAGGTAGCGCAGATTCTGCGGCAGATACCGCGCCAAATAACGACGCCTCAGAATCACCGGAACACACTGAAGCGCCTGACCAAAACGACGAGCACCATCAAGTGTTTTCTATCGCTGCGGCGGCCACTGCGCGCCAGCTTTCAGTTACCGATCTGCATCAACGCGGAGCAACGCAAGTCGCTGGTCGTCGCAGCGATGTGCAAGATGCTGCACGCGGAAGAATGGTGCGTAGCGTTCCGCGTCAACAGGCCGACGATCAAGGCGAGGTGGGTAGTCTGGCTGTAGCAGCAACCTTGCGTAGTGCAGCAATCCGCGATCCGCAGAATTTTAGTGTGACTAACGCAGATTTACACACGCAAGTACGTGTGGGTAAAGTCGCCAATCTGATTTTATTTGTCGTTGATGCATCCGGTTCGATGGCGGCACAACGCCGTATGGAGGCTGTTAAAGGTGCGGTGTTATCGCTGTTAACCGACGCCTATCAACGTCGTGATGAAGTCGCAGTGATCGCATTCCGTGGCGAGTCGGCGCAATTGTTACTAGCGCCAACGCGCGGTATCGATCTGGCGGAGCAGAGCTTGCGTACCTTACCTACCGGTGGTCGCACACCGTTACCACATGCGTTGCATTTAGCGAGCGAGACTTTGCAGCGGCATGGACGAGTTGGCATTAGCCCAACGCCGTTACTGGTGATTCTAAGTGACGGCAAGGCCAATGTGGCGATGACGGCGGGCAACGATCCGTGGCGGGAGACGCTTGAGATGGCGACGCAATTAGCCGCAAGCGGCATGGCCGCGCTGGTGTTGGACACCGAGGATGGCTATCTGCGGCTAGGGCGTGCTGCGCAACTGGCCGAAGCATTGGGGGCAGACTGTCTGACGCTGGAACAACTGACAGCTGACAATCTGGCGCTAACAATCCGGGCGCGGATCGGATAACGAGGCCGACGTGCTGCCCCGAAAATCTACAAATCCAGCGCATAACGTTTTTTAATATTGTGACATCGAAAGTTTATTATGATCATCTGTATTGGTGCCGGTCCCGGCGACATTGGTTATCTTACCCAGCGCGGCGCGGAACTGATCCGTGAGGCTGACGTGGTAGCGGGCTTTGACGCGGTTGTCAACGTGGTTCAAAGCATCATCCCTGCGACCGCCGAAGTGGTGTTAATGAATTACCGCGATCAGGTCGCTCAACTCGATGCCGTCGCCAAAGCGCACCATCAAGGAAAACGCTGCGTGGTAGTGTTCATGGGCGATATTCATTTCAGCGGTTTTCAGTATCTGGAGCGGGTCGAACGCGCTTGCGGTCATCCGGTCGATACACTGCCGGGTATTTCATCGGCGCAGATATTGGCCTCACGTGCCAAAGTTTGTTTTGATGAAACCACCTTTATCACCTTTCATCGTCGCGGCGACCTGACACCTTTCAAACGTCATCTGGTACATGTGCTTGAGGATGCGCGTAATGCCATCGTCATCCCTTGCCCGTGGGACGCCGCACGCTCGTTTATGCCGCCGCATATCGCCACTTATCTGCTGCAGCAAGGCATCGACCCCGCGCATCCGACAGAAGTCTGGGAGAACCTGACACGCGCCGAGGCCGAATGGCACGGCACGCTGGCAGAGTGTGTGGACAAGACATTTAGCGATATGAGTATCATGTTGATTCGCACCCTGGCACCAATGGACAGCCAGATCGAAGCTGCGCCAGGAACCTGATAATGACGAACAATTTTGTCCATCCGCCACAATCTGCAAGCCAGGCTATCAAGATCGTTGATGGTGCAACCGATGCCAGCAATTTTAGCATCGTCATCGCTGGCCACGGCAGCCGTGATCCCGATGCGGTACGAGAATTCGAGACCCTGGTAACGCTGGTCCGGGCGCGTGCGCCACAACACGTGGTGACACACGGCTATCTGGAGTTTTCCAGCCCGACTATTGGTGACGCACTGACGGCGGCCGTCACCAAAAGCATCGCTGCAGGCGTGCAAAAAATCGCCGTTGTTCCGGCAGTATTATTAGCCGCACGTCACGCCAAGAACGACATGCCCGCTGAGGTGCTGGCAATGGCGCGAGACTATCCAGCTATCGATTTCCATTTTGGTGCGCCGCTCAATTTGCACCCGCAATTACTGCAATTAGCGCAAGAACGCATCATTGCCGCAGAAGCGACTTCGGCCCAGACGCTCCGGCGCGCGGACACTTGTCTGGTGCTGGTCGGGCGCGGCACTACCGATCCCGACGCCAATAGCGAGGTCTCCAAACTGGCCCGCATGCTCGAGGAAGGCATGGGTTTTGGCAGCGCCATCGTGTGTTATTCGGGGACTGCAAAGCCGCTGGTCGCCGACGGTTTGCGCGCTGCAGCGCAGTTAGGTTTTTCTCGTCTTGTGGTGCTGCCTTTCTTTTTATTTGATGGCATTCTGGTCAAGCGGATTTACGCGGCAGCCGATGAATTGCAACAACGTGAAGATGGTCTGGAAGTGTTGAAAGCCGGGTATTTAGGTGCACACGCGCACGTAGCCGATGTCCTTATCGAACGTGCCCGTGAAGCGGTAGCAGGACGCGCAGATATGAACTGCGCGTTATGTAAATATCGTGTGCAGATTGTTGGTTTTGAGGAACAAGTCGGAGAACCGCAGCGCGCACATCATCTACAAGTGCGCGGCCTGCTCGCCAACGTGCCGACAACAATTCCTGAACAGGCTGCAATATTGCCCTACGTCCCCCATCCGATTGAGGCCGAAAGTTTTCGTATCATCGCAGCGGGCCGGGACTGGTCTGTATTCCCGGCAGCGCATTTGACTGTGTTGCAACGTCTGGTACACACCAGCGGCGATTTTAACGCGGTGGACGATATTTTTCTGTCGCCGGGCGCTGTTGAAACCGGTATTCGCGCGTTATTGCGCTGCAAGCAAATCGTCACTGACGTCACCATGGTGCAAACCGGATTGAAACGTGCGTTGCTGGAGGAGTTAGGCATCCAGACCTGGTGCGGTGTACATGATCGCGAAACCCACCTGATGTCCGCCGCGCATGGGATCACCCGCTCAGCGGCGGGGATGCGTCGTGCATTTGAAAAGTTTGGCAATGACATCGTGCTTGCCATCGGTGATGCGCCAACCGCCATCATGGAAGTGACCCGGTTGATCCGGGAGCATGGCTGGCGGCCGCAACTGGTGATCGGTTTGCCGGTAGGTTTTGTTGGTACGCGTGAAAGCAAAGACGATCTGCGCCGCTGCCTGCAAGTGCCAAGAATTACCAATAGTGGCACGCGTGGCGGATCACCTTGGGCCGCCAGTGTCGTCAATGGATTGATGATCGACGCGCAAAACCAACTCGCCGGGTATGTGTCCGTCTGACGCACAACCGGCACATCAGCGCGCCGAGTTTGATCTCGACGTGTTGGCACCTAACGGGCTGCGCCGTGGCCGCACCACTGGCAGTTGCGCCACAGCCGCAGTCACTGCTGCTTTACGGTTATTGTTGCATGGCGAAGAAGTAGCGGAAGTAGAAGTATTGTTGCCCGATAGTCTGCATTTTTTGCGGGTGCCGATTATGCGTGTTTTTAAGATGGATGCGATGGCGCAGGGTTTGGTACGCGCAGAGGTATTAAAAGATGGCGGCGATGATCCCGATAGTACGCACGGTGCCACCATCTTTGCCGAAGTACGTCGGAATGCAACCGGTGAAGTGCGGTTTATTGCTGGCGCAGGCGTAGGCACGGCGACACTGCCCGGTCTGCGGGTCGCGGTGGGCGAACCGGCAATTAACCCGGTGCCGCGCGCCATGATGCGACAGGCGGTGGCGCTGCAACTATATGGCGCTGATTTAAATAGTGGTGCGGGTGGATTTGATCTCACTATCGGCTGCGAGAACGGTCATCAGATTGCGCGCAAGACCTTCAATCCGCGTTTGGGTATTGTCGGTGGCATTTCGATTTTAGGAACCTCGGGCATTGTAGAGCCAATGTCGCTGGCAACCTGGATCGCGTCGGTTGAAGTGTATGTGCGCGTGGCGCTTGCTGGCGGTGCAGACAGTGTGGCATTTTTGCCCGGCAAAATCGGACGTGACTTTGCGAAAGACGTGCTGGGATTGCCGGAGAAACGGGCGGTACAAATCGCCAATTTTTTAGGCGATTCACTGGATTTTACACAGACGGCGCTGGCAGAAGAAGGGCGTCGCCTGCCGGTTTTATGGCTGGCAGGTCATCCCGGCAAACTAGCTAAAGTGCTGGATGGCGTATGGGATACCCATTCCAGCAAAAGCAATATGGCGATGGGAGTAGTAGCGCGGATTGCTGCGGAGCGTGGTTATCCCGCAGCGCTCGTAGAAGAACTGGCTAACGCCAACACAGTAGAGGCAGCGATGGAAAGATTAAAAATGGAAGGCGATCCCGCCCGTGCACAGGCACTCTGGATGGATATCGAACAACGGATTGGCGCTTGCGTGCATGGGCGTGTACCCGCGGTTGACCGGGTCGAAGTGCGTTTATTTGATCTGCATGGAAATAGGTTGGGAGCATGAACAAAACGATAGCCCCGGCACTGACGGCTGGTCAGATTAGTGCAACAAATAAGGACGTAAACGTGGTGATAAATAAAGAAACGTATGCGAAGAAAAATCAAGAACCTAAAACAGATACTCTCGGAACCTTCTGGGGCGTGGGCGTAGGCCCGGGGCCGACGGGATATTTGCCTGTTGCGGCGCTCGAAGTCTTGCAAAAAGCGGACCTGGTCTATGCACCGCGGGCACGCAGTGCAGAGACATCGGTGGCGCTGCAATGCCTCGCCGGAATCGATGTGGGAATTGATTTTTCCAGTGGTGAAGTTTCACCCCGGCTACGTGAAATTGAATTCAATATGGACCCTGATCGCAGCGTATTAAGTACCCATTATGCGCAGTTGGCGGATGCGATCGCGCTTGAGCTTCAGGCCGGGCGGAACGTCGCCTATCTGACCATCGGCGATACCATGACTTATTCAACTTACGGTTATATACTCGCCGCGTTGCTGGCACGTTTACCGCAATTGCCGCATCGCACGTTTCCCGGTATTACCAGTTACGCTGCGGCGGCGGCAGCGTTGGGCTGGCCACTTGGTGAGGGCAAAGAACGCACGCTGATTTTGCCCTGTCCGGAGGATGCGGTGACGTTGCGCCACGAGATAGAAAGTCACGATGTTGTCGTGCTAATGAAAATCGGCGCCCGCTTGCCCTGGGTACTGGATTTGTTGCGCGACATGGGCATCGCCGCGCATTGCGCTTTTGCGCGCCGTATCGGACTTCCGGGTGAGCTGTTGGCAACCGAGGTAACGACGCTATCGGCGACCGAAGCCATGGGTTATCTGGCGACCCTGTTGGTCCGTAAAACACCACGAGAGAAAAGATAGTTATGAAAGTTTACTTCATCGGTGCCGGTCCCGGCGCACCCGATTTGATTACCTTGCGCGGGGCAAATTTGTTAGGCAAAGCAGGCATGGTCCTTTACGCCGGATCATTAGTGCCGACTGCCATGTTGCAGCATTGTCGTGCCGATGCCGAACTGCTCGATACCGCCACGCTTGATCTGGAGCAGCAACAAGCCTGCTATCAGCGCGCCAAGGAGAGCGATTGCGACGTAGCGCGTCTGCATTCCGGCGATCCTGCAATTTATGGCGCGACTGCCGAACAGATGCGGCGTCTGGAAGCGCTCGATATCGCCTATGAAATCGTCCCTGGCGTGTCGTCTTTCACGGCCGCCGCCGCGATGGTGCAGTCTGAATTAACCAAGCCGGAAGTATCCCAGACGGTGATTTTGACACGGGTATCGGGGCGCGCCTCCGCCGTGCCAGAGGCCGAAGCAATCGCCAAACTGGCGGAGCATCGCGCCACGATGTGTATCTTTCTGTCGGGTCCGCATCTGAAAAAAATTGTCACTGATCTGCGCCTGCACTATCCCGCCGACACGCCGGTCAAGCTGGTGTATCGGGCCACCTGGCCGGAGCAAAAAATCTACGAGGGCACGCTCGCAACCGTATTGGCTGAGACCAAACGCGGTAGCTGGAACCTGACCACGATGATGTTGGTCGGCGCGGCTTTAGGTGATGGACAGCAAGTTGAATCGAGTTTGTACTCGAAAGAATTTACGCATTTATTCCGTGTAGTAAAGAAGGAAAAAAAGACTCCCAAAAAGAAAACAGAAGAGAAGGTTGCCATTGAATAATATCGACGACACATCTCTGGGCATCTGGCTGGTACGTGCAGAAGCCGAGCCACTGGCCACGCAATTGCAAACGCATCTGGGTGGGACATGTTATCGGCCATGGCAAATGGCGTCGACGGCGAATGGCAGTCAAAGGATCGCTTTTGGCGCGCAATTTCATCAGCATCGCCAATGGCTGCTATTGGGTGCGACCGGTATCGCTGTCCGCTTTCTGGAGGGTTTGCCGCAAGACAAGTTGAGTGATCCTGCAGTGGTTGTCGTGGATGAGGCTGGCCGGTTCGCGATATCGTTATTAGCCGGACATGAGGGCGGTGCCAATCTGCTGGCATATCGCGTTGCCGCCGCGATTGGTGCCGTACCGGTCATCACTACGGCGACCGAGGCCATCAAACCGTTGGTGGTGGGCATCGGCTGTCGCAAAGGTGTCAGTAAAGACCAGATCGCGGCTGCGGTGCAGGCGGCACTTGGTGAGCGCAGTCTGGCAGAGGTAAGAGAGGTCGCGACCATTGATCTCAAGGCCAATGAACCCGGCTTGCTAACCTTTTGCCTGCAACATGAGTTGCCATTACGCGTGCTTTCTCACGCGACCGTCGCGGCCCGCGCCTGGGTGTCGCAGCCATCCGCATGGGTGCAGCAGAACGTCGCGCTGGACGGCGTGTGCGAGCCATGCGCACTGATCGCCTCGCCACGCGGCGCATTGATCGTGCCCAAAACAGCTCTTAATGGCGTTGCGGTGGCGGTCGTAGAGGACCAATTATTCACTTTAAAATCTGCGATTGTGCAGGAGCAAAAATTATGACGGGTGTTTTAAATTTAGTATCGGTCGGTCCGGGTTTTGCGGACTTGATCATTCCACGTGCAGAAAACGCATTGCGTGAAAGCAGCGTAATCGTCGCCTACGAGTTGTACCTGCGCTGGATTGGCCCCTGGATAGTTGGCAAAGAAATCCACACGCCGCCGCTGACGCAAGAGCGCGAGCGGGCCTTATTGGCAATCGAAAAAGCCCGGGCGGGTGCCACCGTGGCGCTTATTTCCAGCGGCGATATTGGCATCTATGCGATGGCCGCACTGGCTTATGATGAAATCCGCGAAGACGACACGTTTACCGTTAACGTCATTCCCGGGGTTACGTCAGCCAATGCCTGCGCGTCGCTGCTGGGCTCACCGCTATCGCATGATTTTGCGACGCTGAGTTTGTCGGATTTGTTATGTCCATGGGATTGGATAGAGCAGCGCGCTCGCCACATTGCGCAGGCCGATCTTGCCTGCGTGCTGTACAACGTCCAAAGTGCAGGGCGGCAAGAAGGGGTTTATCGCATCCTTAACTTGATGCTCGAATCCAAGGCGCCGGGGACATTGTGCGGGGTGGTTAAAAATGCCTATCGACCCGGTCAGGAAGTCGCCATTTATTCTCTGCAGGATTTGTTGACACTCAAGTTCGACATGCTGACCACGATTGTCATCGGTAATCGCTTTACGCAGCGCAAACGCGACCAGATATTTACGCCTCGCGGCTATAACGAATGGCGCGCACCGGAGACGGAAACGCCGACCTCGGCAGACGATGCTGCGCCGTTTCCAACGGCTGCGACGTGGGTATTTTCGGGTACCAGCGACGGCAACGCCTTGGCGCGCTCGCTGGCAACAGAGGGCAATCCGGTCGTTGTTTCCGCCGCCACTGAATACGGTGGCGAGGTCGCGTTGCAAGACTGTCCCGGCGTGACCGTCTGGGCCGGGCGGCAAGGTGTAGAAGCACGGCGGCAAGCGCTGGTAAAAAGTCACGCGCGGGTACTGGTCGATGCCACGCATCCTTACGCCACAATTATCTCCGAGCAGTTGATAGCTTTATCGCAAGAATTGGGTATTCCTTACATTCGCTATGAGCGTCCGAGCGGGTTGGCGAGTGCACACGCCGGGGCAGAGAATGCACTACTCTGCACGAGCATGGCGGAGGCAGCGCAACGCGCAATGGCGATTGGTAAACGGATATTTCTGGCGACCGGCTCCAAGGATCTCGGCAGTTTTTTGCAAGCGCCCGGCGCAGTGCAAACGCAAGCGCAGATGCAAACGCAATGGTTCGCCCGCATCACGCCTGATGCCGAAAACCTGCAGCGCGCCTTCGATCTGGGCTTGCCGCGCAGTCATATTTGCGCGATGCAAGGACCATTTTCACAAGACTTTAATCAGGCCCTGTGGCGCGATTGGAGTATTGATTGCATCGTCACCAAAGATTCTGGCGACGCCGGAGGTTTTCAGGCCAAGGTAGATGCCGCTGCTGCGTTGGGGATTCCACTGCTGGTCGTGCAGCGGCCCCCGGTAGCCTATCCATGCGTGGCGTCAACCTTCGCGTCGGTGCTGGCGCAGATTCAGCATTGGGAGTCAGCATGTGGTTCACAGTAAATGGCACAGTAAGTGGCAGAATATGTCGCAACCGCAAGTCAGCGCCATGAGGATACTCTGATGCAATCACCTATTCCCGTCACAATTGTCACCGGCTTTCTAGGGTCCGGAAAAACCACTTTGCTAAGCGGTTTGGTCAAGCGTCGTCAACGGCGCAGGCTGGCATTGCTGATCAACGAATTCGGTGAAATGGCCATCGACGGTGTATTAATGCGCGACGTTGCCGATGGGGATGATCACATCCGTATTCACGATTTTCCGCATGGCTTGATCGCCTATGGTAACGATGATTCATTCATCCCGGCCATGCTGAAGATCGCCGAACGACGCGCCAACGTTGACCATGTGCTGATCGAGACGTCCGGTCTGGCATTGCCAACCGGGGTGATGGAATTGCTGCAAGGACCGGAACTGGTCGCCACATTTGTGCTGGATGCGACGCTGGCTGTGGTCGACACACCATTGCTGCTAGCCGATGCGTTTGAGCATAGCGCGACAGGTGACACCACAGAATCGGTCAGTAACTCGATTGCCACGGTGTTTGATCAGCAACTGGCATACGCTGATGTGGTAGTGCTGAATAAAATAGATGCGTTGGATGAAAGCGCCTTGCTGGAGGCAGAGTCACGCGTGCGGGCGCGGGCCTCGAATGTGCGATTTCTAGAGCTAGCCTATAACGCGCAACTCGATATTCGTCTTGCCTTAGGTCTGCGGTTGCACCAGGCCAAAGAGCTGGCGCATAACCATACTTACGCACCCGTGGTTCAGATGCCGACGTCGGATAGTGCGCTCTTGCCACATCAAAGCGTGCTGAATGGTCATGCGCATTCGGGCATGGCTGCCCATAGTCACGGTCTTGCCACGCATAAACATTTTCACGAGCAGGATCCGGGCTGGATGTCGTTTACGTTACGCAGCGTTAGCCGGCAATCGGTAGAAAAACTAAAGGCGGCTGTTACGGCAGCATCGCGCTCAGCACCCATCTTGCGTAGCAAAGGTTTTATACGCACTAGCGATTCGCCCAAAGTGTGGTTACTGCAGGGCGTGCGCACCCGCGTCACGATATGTGAAATGGCAGAGGGCAGCGCCGCGCCCTCAACCCAAGCCTCCGTGCAACCGTCCGTGCAATCGGAATTGGTATTTATCGGCTATCACCTGCGCCGCGCCGAAGTGGCAGAGATGTTGTCCAATCTGACCGGTACGATCTGGAAATAATCGGCATGGCATTTTCACGGCAATGGCATTTAAAAAATCAGAGGAATCAAATGAAAACTGACGACGCATCCCATAAGCGCATGACGCAACGCCATAAAGAAGGTTTTGAAAAAAAGAAAGCCGCCGCCCAAAAAGAAAAAGGCTTGTTGATTGTCAATACCGGTACCGGCAAGGGCAAATCGACAGCCGCTTTCGGCATGGGCATGCGCATCCTTGGCCATGGAATGAAGCTAGGCGTGGTCCAGTTTATCAAGGGCGCGCTCGACAGCGCCGAGCGCAATATTCTGGGCGCACATGACCATTGCGATTTCCACGTCGTTGGCCATGGCTACACGTGGGATACCCAGGATCGCAACGCCGACATGCAAACCGCTGCAACCGGTTGGGCGGAAGCGGTACGAATGATAGAGGACCCGTCTTACGATATGGTGATACTGGATGAACTTAATATCGTATTGCGCTATCAATATCTCGACCTCGCAGAGGTGCTAAAGGTTTTTGCGGTCCGGCGCGAGATGTTGCACGTTGTCGTCACGGGCCGTCATGCACCGGATGATTTGATTGAGGCCGCGGATTTAGTGACTGAGTTCCGTCCACTCAAACATCCGTACCAGACGCAAGGAATCAAGGCGCAAAAGGGCGTTGAATTTTAATGATGTCTGACTCTGATACGTCGCCTCTGCAGCCAAGGGTCCCCGCGCTTTTTATTAGCGCCCCCGGGTCCCATCATGGTAAGACAACCGTGACGGCGGCTTTGGCGCGCTACCATGCAGCAAGGGGATTGCGTGTGCGGGTGTTCAAGACCGGCCCTGATTTTCTGGACCCCATGTTATTGGCGCGCGCAGCAGGCGGCACCAGCGGCAATAGCAGCACCAGCCAGCCCGCGTATCAGCTTGACCTCTGGCTCGCTGGCGAAAGCGCCTGCCAGCAGTTGGTGAGCGATGCCGCAGCGGAAGCTGACCTGATCTTGATTGAAGGTGTGATGGGGCTCTTTGATGGACAGCCGAGTAGCGCCGATCTGGCGGTCTTGCTCGGCGTTCCGGTGCTGGCCGTGATTGATGCGACCGGTATGGCCCAGACCTTTGGTGCGCTTGCTTACGGATTGGCACGTTTCCGTCCCGACGTGACTTTTGCAGGCGTGTTAGCCAACGCGGTGGCAAGTCCGCGGCACGCCGAGATGTTGCAGCAAGGCCTGCGTTCCGAGTTAAACATACCGTATTTCGGTGCCATGTTGCGGACACCAGAGTATGCACTGCCGGAGCGGCACCTTGGGCTGGTGCAAGCTGCAGAAGTGCATGATCTTGACGCGCGTATTGATCGTGCGGCGATCGCGATTGGTCAAACCAAACTCGCCCAACTACCGAAAGCTGTCCAGTTTCGGCGGCCTCAGCAAGATGACCGGTTAATGACGTTACCAACGCTGTTGCAGGGCACCCGAGTTGGCGTCGCGCAAGACGCAGCATTCTCATTTCTCTATCCTGTCAATCTCGATTGTCTGCGAGCGATGGGCGCCCAACTGGTTTTCTTTTCACCACTCAACGATCATGCATTACCAGAAGTGGATAGTTTGTATTTGCCAGGCGGTTATCCCGAACTGCATCTGCAAACACTGCAAGATAATCCGTCAATGAAGGCCGCGTTAACGGCGCATCATCGTCACAACAAGCCGATCTACGCAGAGTGCGGCGGGATGTTGTATTTAATGGAATCATTGACCGACGTGGCGGGGCAGCGTGCCAGCATGGCCGGTCTTTTGCCCGGGCACGCCATCATGCAAAAGCGCCTGCAGGGATTGGGATATCAGACCGCACCGATGCCCGGCGGTGCGCTTCGGGCGCATACTTTCCATCATTCGATCATTGATACCGGGATGATCCCAATAGCCAGCGGGGAAAGACTGCACAACACCTCCGCAGGAGAAAAGATATTTCAGCAGAACCGTATCATTGCCAGCTATTTACATTGTTATTTTCCATCCAACCCGGTTGCAGCCGCGCAGCTATTTTTGCCTTAAATTTTCTATGAACCGATTCCATGATGCCGAGATCGCGGCGGTATATAAAGTCATTGCAGAGCGGCGCGATATGCGCCACTTTCTGCCGGACCCGCTTGATGCAGACTTCTTAGCGCGGATATTGCAAGCCGCACATATGGCACCTAGCGTTGGCTTCATGCAGCCGTGGCGCTTTATCCGTATCACCGACGCGGCCTTGCGTGTGCAACTACATGCGCTGGTGGAACAAGAGCGCATCAATACCGCACATGCGCTGGGTGAGCGGGAGGACGCGTTCATGCGGCTGAAGGTTGAAGGTATCCGCGATTGTGGCGAAGTGTTGGTCGTGTCTTTAATGGGGCAGCGTACGCCACACATATTTGGCCGTCGCACACTGCCGGAAATGGATCTTTGTTCAGTCGCCTGTGCGATTCAAAACATGTGGCTGGCGGCGCGGGCTGAAGGCATCGGTATGGGCTGGGTATCGTTGTTCGATCCGTTGGCGCTCAGCAATTTGCTGGGCATTCCGGCTGACGCCAAGCCGATCGCCATTCTCTGTCTTGGTCATGTTGCAGAGTTTTACCCGCGTCCGATGTTGGAAATGGAAGGTTGGGCCAATCGGCAAAATTTGCACAATCTGATATCTGAAAACGTTTGGGAGGATAAAACCAATGCTTAATCACAACAATTCACCTGACTTACCAGAAACACCGAACACCGGGATCGTTCGGACTTTCATCCTGGGCGGTGTCCGTTCCGGCAAAAGCAATTATGCCGAGCAGCTGGCCGAAGCGACCCAACGCGAGGTGATTTATATCGCCACAGCGGCAGCGCAGGGTACCCAAAGCGATATCGAGATGCAGGCACGAATAGCCCTGCACAAGGCCCAGCGCCCGGCACAATGGCACACCGTGGAGCAACCGTTGACGCTGGGCGCAGCCATTGCGGAATGGAGTGCGCCGGAGCGGGTCTTGCTGATCGATTGCTTAACCGTGTGGTGTTCCAACTTATTGTTTTCCGAGAGCATCACGTTTCCTGAGATTGGCAAGATTATCCCGCCCGCGCTTTATGAACAGGAGCGCGCGGCTTTTTTGAAAGCGCTGACCAACGCAAAGGGGGACATCATTCTGGTTTCCAACGAAGTCGGTATGGGCATCGTGCCGCAAGGCGCAGTCTCACGCTGGTTTGTCGATGAGGCCGGTCGCCTCAATCAGGCCGTTGCCGCTATGTGTGAACGTGCAGTATTCATTGCCGCAGGTTTGCCGCTGGTGTTGAAAGGCGCGCAATGCTAAGTGGTCTCGGCATTCTGGCTATTGCATTGCTGACGATTGCCGGTGCGGCGCTCGACATGATGCTGGGCGAGACGCGTCGCTGGCATCCGCTGGTAGGGTTTGGAAGCGTTGCCAGCAGGTTGGAGCGCCGGTTAAATCCGCATTCTTCTGATTCGGTGAAGCAGACGCAGACGCCCCGTCACATGACAATTTTGCGCGGCACGCTAGCGTGGATGCTGGCGGTATTGCCGCCGGTGCTGGCAGTTGTGTTGATATTACAAGTTTTACCGACGATTGCTGCGCTGGCAGTCCACGCAATCCTGCTCTATTTGTGCCTTGGATTACGTAGTTTGCGCGACCATACGGTGCCTATCGCACAGGCACTGGCGGACGGCGAACTGGCGGCGGCCCGAAATCTGACCTCCCGCATCGTCAGCCGCGATACCGACAATGCCAGTCCGGCTGATTTATCCAAGGCCGCCGTAGAGTCTTTGTTAGAGAACGGCAACGATGCTGTGTTCGGTACCTTATTCTGGTTTGCTATCGCTGGTGCCCCCGGCGCGGTGCTGTTCAGGCTGGCAAATACGCTGGATGCGATGTGGGGCTATCGGTCCACCCGCTATAACTTATTCGGACGTGTCGCCGCACGCATTGACGACCTGCTTAACTGGATACCCGCACGTCTCACCGCTGTGTCCTATGCCACGCTGGGGCACACGCAACTGGCGTTCCGATGCTGGCGCACTCAGGCAGCGGCATGGCCGAGTCCTAACGCTGGCCCTGTGATGTCAGCCGGTGCCGGCACACTTGGTTTAGCGCTGGGAGGTGCCGCAACGTATGACGGCGTGTCAGAGATCAGACCGCCTCTCGGCAGTGGCACGGTAGCCACGTTCACCGACATACGCCGCGCATGGCAACTAGTCCTGCGGACGACGCTATTGTGGCTCGCCATTCTGTTGGTCTGGGCAGTTATTTTTACGCAAAAAGGATGATTATGCAGGCAACCTATGCTTGAGCACGGCGGTAATCTGCAGGCGGCGGCGACACGTTTCGGGCAGTCACACGAAGCGTGGTTAGATCTTTCTACCGGCATCAATCCCTGCCCCTATCCGGTCCCCGCGCTGGCAACCGATGTCTGGCATCGGCTGCCCGAACAGCACCCAGGTCTGGTAAAAGCCGCCGCGCAATATTACGGTGCGCCCAATATGCTGCCTGTCGCCGGTACTCAGGCAGCGATTCAAGCGCTACCTTGTTTGCGTCCGGCTTCGCGCGTTGTGGTCGCAGCGCCCGCTTATGCCGAGCATGCGCATTGCTGGACAAGATCCGGGCATGCAGTGCGGGAGGTTGCCTATGCAGAATTAGCAACGGCAGTGGAGGATTGCGACGTGATGGTAATTTGCAATCCTAATAATCCGACCGGCGCAACGGTCGCCCCGGCGTTATTGCTGGATTGGGCTGGTCAACTAGCCGCACGCGGTGGCTGGTTGGTCGTGGATGAAGCTTTCGCCGATACCACCCCAGCCCTCAGCGTGGCGGCATGGAGCGCGCAAGCGGGCTTGATCGTGCTGCGCTCGGTCGGTAAATTTTTTGGGCTGGCAGGTTTGCGATTGGGCTTTGTTGCAGCTGAAGAAACATTACTGCGTCAATTGGCAGACTATCTGGGACCGTGGTCGGTCAGTGGTCCGGCACAGGCGATTGGATTTTCCGCATTATCGGATACGCAGTGGCAGCGCGATACACGGGTTCGATTGCTGCGTGATGGTGAGCGCCTACACTCGCTGTTATCAAGTGTGAGTATCAATAGCAATGGCAGCGCTTTATATCAATGGTGGGCAGAGGCGGATGCGGAATGCTTGCAGCAGCACATGGCGGAACGGGCACTCTGGGTCAGGTTATTTACGCGTGGTGCCGGCGGCATCCGGTTGGGTTTGCCCGCCGAGGAGTCTGGTTGGCAACGTCTGCAAACAGCGTTGAGCGAATGGCGAGTACGGCACATTACAAAAAGACATGATCAAAATGCAGAATGAATGCTGCCAACAACTGGATGCACAATGACCTTTCCGTATAAAACCTTGATGATTCAAGGCACTACTTCCGATGCGGGTAAGACCACTTTGGTCGCCGCGTTATGCCGTTTATTAGCGCGTCGAGGCGTAAAAGTGGTGCCGTTTAAGCCGCAGAACATGGCGCTCAATAGCGCTGTCACAGTAGATGGCGGTGAAATTGGGCGCGGTCAGGCGTTACAAGCGATGGCAGCGGGTCTGCCCCCGCACACAGACATGAATCCCATTTTGCTTAAGCCCTCCAGCGATATCGGTGCCCAGGTGATTGTGCATGGCCATGTACGCGCCGACATGAACGCACGCGACTATCACCAATATAAAACCACCGCGATGACGGCGGTGCTTGAATCGTATCAGCGCTTGTCAGCCCAATACGATGCGATTATCGTAGAAGGCGCGGGTAGTCCGGCAGAAATTAATCTGCGCGACCGCGATATTGCCAATATGGGCTTTGCCGAGGCGGTCGATTGTCCGGTAGTATTAATTGCCGACATTGACCGTGGCGGCGTCTTCGCACACATCGTCGGTACGCTCGATTGCCTGTCGGACACCGAACGCGCGCGCGTGATCGGTTTCGTCATTAATCGCTTTCGGGGAGATATCAGTTTGTTGCAAGGTGGACTGGACTGGCTGGAGGCGCGGACCGGCAAACCGGTCCTGGCGGTATTGCCCTATCTACATGGCCTGTCGCTGGATGCAGAGGACGCGATTCAGTCGGCGCAAGCGACCAAAGGTAAATTTAAGGTGATCGTGCCGTTATTACCGCGCATCAGTAATCACACGGATTTTGACGCGCTGCGGGCGCACCCTGCGGTAGATTTGCAATTTATTGCCTTTGGCCAGCCGATTCCTGCTGCAGATTTGATTATTCTGCCCGGCAGCAAAAATACGCGGGGCGATCTGGCATGGTTGAAGGAGCAAGGTTGGCCGGATGCGCTGAATCGCCATCTGCGTTATGGCGGCAAGATCATCGGGATTTGTGGCGGTTTTCAGATGTTAGGCAAAAGCGTGATCGATGCCCATGGGATTGAGGGCGTTGCTGGCGTGACCGAAGGATTGGGATTGCTGGACCTGGATACACAAATGGCACCCGACAAACACTTGAAGCAAGTGACCGGTCGCTGCGCATTTGCCGATGCTAGCGTGGATGGGTACGAGATTCATATGGGCATCTCCTACGGCGCAGCACTGTCAAAGCCTGCATTTTTTATTCAACAAGCGATTGAAACCATAGCGTTGGAAAGCAACGCCATTGCAGAAGGCGCACGTTCTGCCGACGACCATATTCTGGGAACCTATCTGCATGGCATCTTTGATAACCCGGCGGCTTTACGCGCCTTGTTAGCATGGTCGGGCCTGGCAAATGCGGTACCTCTGGATTTGATGGCGCTGCGCGAAGCAAGTATCGACCGTATTGCTGACGCAACCTTGCCATTGCTACAGGCATTAGAAAACCTTCGTTAGCATCGACGGCCGATACCGGCTTATAGCATCAATAGTTTTCGATAAATAATCAAGCACCAAGAAAAACCATATGTTGAATATTTTCAAGGCAGTATATAGCAAGCTCGACCATAATTTACGCAGAAAAATAGTCGGCATCTACGGCTTTCTTCTGGCGTTCAATATTCTTGCGTGGGCATGGGCAATTGTCGCTTTTGACGGTCATCCTATTTTGCTCGGTACAGCGTTTCTCGCGTACAGTCTGGGACTACGCCATGCCGTAGATGCCGATCATATTGCAGCCATCGATAACGTTACGCGCAAGCTGATGCAAGATGGCCAGCAACCGGTCGCTGTAGGCTTCTTTTTTTCGTTGGGGCACTCCACTGTCGTGTTGCTGGCGTCCGTGGTAATCGCCGCCACCGCATCGGCGCTGACCGGACAGCTGGAGCAATTCAAAGTCATCGGCAGTATTGTGGGTACGTTGATATCCGCTTTTTTTCTGATCATTATCGGCATCATCAACCTGATGGTATTTCGCTCGATTTACAAAGCATTCCAGCACATCCGTAAAGGCGGCGAATTCATCCCTGAAGACTTCGATTTATTATTGAATAGCAGAGGATTGCTGGCAAGATTGTTCCGTCCAATGTTCGCCATGATTTCGCGCAGCTGGCATATGTATCCGTTAGGTTTCCTGTTTGGCCTTGGGTTTGATACCGCCACAGAAGTGGGTTTGCTGGGCATCGCGGCGACGCAGGCAACTAACGGTATCCCGATCTGGTCCATTTTAGTTTTCCCTGTATTGTTTGCCGCTGGCATGTCATTGGTCGATACACTGGACGGCACGCTGATGCTTGGCATCTATGGATGGGCATTCGTGAAACCAATCAGAAAGCTGTACTACAACATGACCATCACGCTGGTTTCCGTGATTGTGGCGTTAGCGATTGGGACTCTGGAAGTGCTCGGCCTGGTAGGCGAAAAAATGGCATTTGGAGGAAAATTTTGGGGCGTCATCAATACGCTGACGGGTAACTTTGGTAATCTGGGCTACGCGATTATTATTTTTTTCATTGGCAGCTGGATCGCCTCCATGGCGTTCTATCGGTGGCGCGGTTTCGATAACCTTGAACCTAAACAGCCATCCTGAATATGGTCAGTACAATAAAAATATTTTCCGATTCTTGACATAAAAAGTCTTTCTCAAACGGTGATACTACGATCAATTCATAGTGAAACCGAATGAGAAAGAAATAGTGCGGCGGCAAGGACTCCGCACCGTGATCTCTTATTTCTTAGCAGTGGCTTTGGGAGATAACTGGGGATTAATTGTAACCAAATGCGCTGCTTTGACGTTCTCATCGTCAACGTCGGACGCGCTAACGAAAGCGGAATAAGGAACGCGCTGTCCGGCTGGCATCGTGAACTTAAGCTCAGGTAGATCAAGCAGTTGGCCCTTCGGTGGATTCATACTTCCTGGGATTGCGAGAGGATCGGCGAGCCAATAGTACTGCACTGGCGTCGGCGAGTGCGGCTGGTATTTGTTGCCGTGCGTTATTTTGACTTCAACGGATCCATCCGGTTGCAATGTTTGTGTTGAGTCAAACGTCAGACCCTTAACCCATTCCTGTGTTGATCCTTGTGGTGTTACCGTCAGCGAACGGGTAATGATAATGGAACCGTTGTCCCGCGCATCACTAGCGAGCACATAAACTTTATAGTTTTTTTGTTGCGAGGCTGGGATTGTGAAGTGCGCCTCCGGAATATCTGTTTTTTGGTTAGTGCTGACATTGTTATCTGTCGCAACCCACCAGCTATATTTCACAGGAGCAGGCGATGCCGATTTTTCTTCATTTCCAGCTTTTATCGTCAACTCCACCGAGCCATCAAACCCCTTCTTTTGCACCGTATCCACGGTCAGACCATTCAAATACGCCTGCGTCGATCCAACCGGCGTAATCGTTACGTTAATTATCCGCATTAGTGGACTGGCGTCGCCGTTAAGGACAGTCGCTATCAAAGTCGCGTCATAGTTGCGGTCCTTTTCCGCAGGCATATTAAACGCCATGCCTGCAGTCTTACTCAGATCGGGATTTTCGACTACCGCGTTTTGCGGAACGAACCAGCGGAACCTCAGCGGCACTGGTGAAGCAGACATGGTATTCACTGCCTCGGCCAGAACCTCTGTTCCGCCATTCGCCATGGCCTTTTGCGTTACTTCAACCGTAAGACCGTCCAGATAATTTTGTTCGTTGGAGGTAGCTTTAATTGCCTTGATCTGACCTCGCGCATCGCGGGCAACGTCAACAGCTAGCACCGATTGCGTGGCACCGAAAGTTGCCAACGCAATCATCAGAGGAAGAATTTTTTTTAGTAATTTTTTGTTTTGAATGGGGTTTTGCATGACGCGCCTTTAAATATTCAACAAATGGAAAGGGCGCAGTCTATATAAAATAAAATCAAAAGGGAAATGCCACCATGTCGCGACAATTTCAATAAAAAAAGCGTACTTTCATTCTCACTGGGCGCGAAATAACGCATAAAAAAACAGGTGGTCCAAGATAAGTCTGTAGTAAAAATAGATATTTCTGTAGGCGTATGGGCGCCTCAATGATGATCCATGACAACCTTCGCAATTGAGCGTGTGGCAACAAATATATTACGCAATCTGCCTTATCGGCTGCCGCCGGTTTTAACTGCACATTAGGCGGCAAGAAGTGTCGTCCTTGCAGACACTTGGTAGGGGAATATGTGTCTGCGACATAAACACGAAAAGTTGTACCACCCCACAAAGACCCTAGTGAACGAGGCTTCGGCAGATGGAACGGTATTTGCTACTACCGCTGCAAGCACCTGCCTCCATCATGGCGGTGTTGCACTATCCAAAGATTGCAGGAGACGTTGCGGACAAAGCATCGCCCACGAGGAAGCACAGCAGGCTGCGCCATCCGCGCTGGCTGCACACTAATAACAACACGGAGACGACATCATGAAGCAAGCCGTACATATCGCACTGACCGCACTGACCGCATTGGTAACGGGAGCCGCCACCCTTGCATCGGGGCAGGTTGCAGCACAAATTTCCGATGACGTCGTGAAAATCGGCGTCATTGTGGACAAGAGCGGCATCTATTCCGCCAATGGCGGTCCGGGCGGCGTCAGGGCCGTCGAAATGGCGGTCAAGGACTTTGGTGGCAAGGTCAATGGTAAGAAGATCGAGGTGGTGTCTGCCGACTATCAGAATAAGGTTGACATCGCCCTGTCCAAGGCCCGCGAGTGGATCGATGTCGACAAGGTCGACATGATTATTGAATCCACCGACTCGGCGGCTTCTCTCGCGATGCAGAAGCTGGGCGCAGAAAAGAAGCGCATGATTATCTTCGCCGGATCGGCCAGTACCGCGCTGACTAACAAGGAGTGCTCTCCTTACGGTATCCATTATGTGTATGACACCTATGCGCTGGCAACTGGCACCGCCCGTGCCATCATGCAGGAGGGAGGCGACTCCTGGTATTTCATCACCGCGGATTACGCCTTTGGCACTTCGCTGGAAAAGGATACTACCCGGGTCGTGCAGCAAATGAACGGCAAGGTCTTGGGCACGATCAGGCATCCGCTGTCCGCGTCTGACTTCTCCTCATTTTTGCTGCAGGCACAGGCCTCCAAGGCCAAAGTGATCGGCTTGGCTGATGCCGGCAAGGACACACAGAACGCAGTGCGCCAGGCAGCCGAGTTCGGCATTGTTAGCAGTGGACAGAAGCTGGCGACGCTGCTGATGTTCGATACCGACATCAAGGGCCTCGGCCTGAAAGCGGCGCAGGGACTGCTGTTTACCACCGGTTTTTACTGGGACTACAACGACGAAACTCGTAAATGGTCAAACCGCTTCTATGCAGTGCATAAGGCGATGCCTACTATGATTCAGGCTGGTATGTACTCCGCCACCATGCATTACCTGCAATCTGTCCAGGCCACCGGCACCGACAACAGCGAGGCTGTGATGAAGAAGATGAAAGAGACTGAAATCAATGACTTCTTCGCGAAGGGTGGCCGTATCAGGGAAGACGGACGCATGATCCACGACATGTACCTCGCTGAAGTCAAGAAGCCCAGCGAGTCTAAGGGAGAGTGGGACTTGATGAAGATCAAGCGGGTCATTGCGCGTGATGAGGCCTTTCAACCCTTGTCGGAAAGTACCTGTCCGTTGGTCAAGAAGTAAACAGCACGGCGGAGGCACGTGATGCCTCTGTCGCATTCTTTTCAACATACAGTCCCATGCGCTTAAACGAAATGGCATCATCATCTGGCAATGAGAAGCGCAGAAATTGGTTATGCTAGCGCAGGCAGCGGGCATAACCGCTGTCGAAATTGAAAAAATCCGGTGTGAGCTTGAATGAGGCGCGCTGGCGGAGCGTACGTCAACGGAGGGAATGCATGGGCACAATCGAAGCAGAAGCTGACAAATTACAGGCCAAAGCACCTTCGCTCCCCCAGCCCGGCGTGCTGCTGGCCATGAATGACGTCCCGAAAGGGACCGACGAGGAATTCACTCGCTGGTATCACCAGGAGCATCTGACCGAACGGCTCGCGCTGCCAGGCTTCATGCGAGCCCGGCGCTACCGTTCTGTGGACGGGCAGCCCAATTACATGGCCGTCTACGACTGCGACACGGTCGAAACATTGGCGTCGAGGCCTTACCTTCAGCAGCTTGCCCACCCCACGGCCTGGACCCAGGAGATCATGCCGCGTTTCCTCAATATGCAGCGATCCGCCTGCAGAGAAACCTGGACAATAGGCGAGGGCACCGGCGGCGCAGCTATCGTCGCCCACTGCAAGCCCATCCACGGAAGGGAAGAAGGTGCTCGCCGTTTCATCCGCGAAGAACTTGGGCCGTATTTGATGGAGAACGCCTGCATCGTCCGCATCGCCTTATGGGAAACAAATAATGCTGTGACTAATGTGGCAAGCATGGAGCGCGACTTGCGACCAGGAAACGATACGGTCGCCGACTGGGTGTTGTTCATTGAATGCACCGACCTTGGTCAAGTCGCGTTGGCACTCCATACGCATGTGCTGACGGGAGAGGGCGCGCGTACTGGTCTGTTGCTGGGCTCGTGGAAGCGTTACGATCTGATTTACGAGCGCCATGCGGCGGGTGCTTTCCGGAAGTAGAAATGCGCTCAATGTCAGCAAACTTGCCGCCGACATTGCGCCTCGCCAAGGTGGGCGGCTTGCGCTTGCAAGCGCTCAGGCAGGCCCCGGGCCTTTCTCCGGGAGTTTTTTGTAGAGGTAGGCGCGCGAGATGCCGAGTTCCTCCGCGACCCTCTTCTTGTTTCCGTTGTACTTGATCATCGCGTCTCGAATCATCGATTTTTCCATTTCGTGGATCGCGTCCTGAATCTTGCCGGATGTAGACGCCCGTGCGCTGGCTTCATGGGGCGACGCCGGGACGTAGCGTTCGCCAGAATCCTGTTGCATCAGGCGGAAGCTGTTGAGCGTAATCTCCGGACCATCGCTGAAGATGGCCGCCTTCTCCACCTCATGCAATAACTGGCGCACATTTCCTAGCCACGGAAATTCCTTGAGATAACTATACACGCGAGAATCGACCCCCTTAACCGGTGTGCGATGGCGATCAGCAAACGCGACGAGGAAGCTTTGCACAAGTTCGGGAATGTCTTCCTGCCGCTCACGCAGGCTGGGCATCCGGATCGTGACGCCGCTGATGCGGTAGTACAGGTCGAGGCGAAACTCACCGTTGGCGATCATTTCCTGAAAGTTGCGGTTAGTAGCGCTAATAAGACGAAAGTCGGAGTGGCGCGGACGGTCACCGCCTACGCGCTCGAAGATGCCATCTTGCAGCACGCGTAGCAGCTTCACTTGTACTTCGGCCGGCATGTCTCCGATTTCATCGAAAAACAGCGAGCTTCGGTCGGCTAGCTCGAATTTGCCTTTGCGACCTTTGCGCTCGGCGCCGGTAAAGGCACCGCCTTCATAGCCGAACAGTTCGCTCTCTACCAACGAGGCTGGCAGAGCCGCGGCATTGACAAAGACCATGGCGTTTTCGCTGCGCTCGCTCAATGCATGAATGGCGTGCGCTGCCAGCTCCTTGCCTGTCCCGCTTTCACCAATGATCAGCACCTGCACCGACAGCGGTGCGACCTTGGCGATATCGGCCTTGAGTTGACGGATTGCGTCACTGTTGCCTATCATTTTGTCCAGGCCGAAGGTGCTGCGCTTGAGACCGGAGAGTTCCTTCCGGTAGAACTCGACCTCCGAGCGCAGCTTGACTACTTCCTTACTGAGTTCGACCACTGTTTCCGGGCCCTTAAACATCACGCGTCCCAGCGCTCCGAGCGTTTTGCCGTTTTCAATCAACGGCGTGCGCGCCACTACGCGCGTGACGCCGCCCATCTCCTGCAGCTTGCCGATCTCGGCCTTGCCAGTAAGCACTACCTGATGCAGGTTAGTGTTCTCGATGACATCGGTTACCTTCTTGCCAATGGCTTCGCCATGCTGGATGCCGAAGAACCGTTCATGTACCGGCGGAATATATCGAATACGTGCCTGGTCATCGACCACTACCACCGACTCGTAAGGATTGTTCAGGAAATGGTCGAATACAGCGTGCGCGAAGTCGACACTGGCGACGAAATCGAACAAGGTAGACTTGCTGGCCGCGTTCTGAATGAAGAACATGGTGGCGTCCTCGCCAGCACGGAAGGTCGCAATCAGCTTCGGGGCACCCTCTAGCGCCATCATACCGCGCCGCCGTTCCTCATTCTGATAGCTTTCAAGGACGCGTGTCTGGATGGCATCGTCGCGCGCAAGGCCGGTTGCACATATCACCTCGCCTTTGGTATCCAGCATAAGCACGCCAAAGGCGAGCGGGTCGTTGCTATTGGTTTTCATGTTCCTCAGAATGCCTGCCTCGAATACAGAATATGGTGTGATGATTGTCTCCCAAAAATACATTTTATGCGAATGCGTATTGGTTTAACCGGGAGGAATCTATCTGGTGACGCGCCCACTGAAAAGAGTAAGTCTGTGTTTTTACTATAAAAACAGGCAGTTTTCATGCCACCGTCAAATATCCCGACATCCGATGGCACGGACATTGCAAAGCAGAAGTTAACATCATCGAGTGAAAACCATCTATGTTACCCGCCGAACAACTACCACCCGCCCCGAACACCCCGCCGCTGAGCCTGCTCGAAGGCATCCGTGTCCTTGACCTCACTACCTCCATCGCCGGGCCCTATGCATCATTGCTTCTGGCTGATCTCGGTGCGGAAGTGCTGAAGATCGAGCGGCCGGGGTGTGGGGACGATGCCCGTGCGTGGGGGCCACCCTTCCTGGACGGTGAATCCTTATGGTTTCTGAGTGTGAACCGCAACAAGCATAGTGTCACCCTCGACTACGCACAACCGGCCGGGCTCGACGCCCTCCATGCGCTGGTGAAGGTTGCCGATGTCATCATCATCAATCAGGTAGGTCGGAGTCAAAAGAAGCTGGGGATCGATTATGCACGCCTGAAAGAAATCAATCCGCGTTTGGTGCACGTGTCGATTACCGGCTTTGGACTGGGCGGCGCTAAAAGCGACCAGCCCTGCTATGATTTGATCGCCGAGGGCTACAGTGGGGTGATGGACCTGACTGGCGAGTCCTCCGAGCGCGATCCGCAAAAGGTGGGAACGCCTGCGGCGGACCTGCTGTCGGGGACAGACGCCGCAATGGCAGCAATGGCTGCCCTGATTGACCGGAATCGCACAGGAAAAGGGCACGAAATAGATGTCGCGATGGTGGAGAGCATGACACGATTTATGACGCCGAGGATCATTCCCTATCTTGGCTCGGGCGAACTGCCGCGTCGTAGCGGCGGCACTGACAGCGTGATTGCCATCTACCAGACCTTTCATACAGCAGATCATCCAATGACGCTCGGCCTCGGCAACGATGCAATCTGGAAACGCTTCTGCGCAGCAATCGGCCGTAGCGATATGGCCAGCGACGTGCGCTTCGCCGACAATGCCGGTCGCCGCGCCTGCCGCCCTGAGATAGTACAAGCGATTCAGTCCATACTGAGTACGATGCCGCGCGCACACTGGCTCGATCTTTTTACCAAGGCACGCATCCCGTCGGGTCCGATCAATACTCTCGACCAAGTGGTGAAGGACCCGACGCTTACCGAACGGGGTATGTTCTACGCGACCCGCCGAAATGGTGTCGCGGTGCCCCAGGTCGGGCTCGGCATCCGATTCGACGGCAATTCCAACACCCACCGCAAGGATCCCCCTCGCCTGGGTGAAGATACCCGCCAAGCCTTTACTTCATGGCTGGGCTGGGACGACGACGCGATTCAAAAGTTGGACGATGCAGGACTGCTTTGAGCTGCACAACACATCCTAACCCTCTCATACATCCATAGGAGACCTACACCATGACACGTCAATTCGAGACCATCATCTACGCCGAGGATGGCCCCATCGGCACCATCACGCTGAATCGCCCCGACAACGGCAACATGTTCAACGAGACGATGTGCCACGAAATCCGCGACTGCATCAACGACATCCGCCGGGAGACCCGCACGCGCGTCATTGTCATCACCGGCGCCGGCGACCGTTTCTTCTGTATCGGTGGTGAGAAGACCGGCATGGCTGAGACGCATCTCTACCCGGGCGTGCTGCCGGTGCTGGACATGTACGAGGCCATCGACCATCTGCAAAAGCCGGTGATCGCCGCGGTGAACGGATTTGCCGTCGGCGGCGGTAACGTGCTACAGGTGTTGTGTGACATTACCATCGCCAAGGAAAGTGCGGTCTTCCGCCAGGTCGGGCCGATGATGGGAAGTTTCGATGCTGGGTATGGCACGTGGTACCTCGAGGATCTGGTCGGGAAGAAGAAGGCAAAGGAAATATGGTTCTGCAATCCGAAGATCAGTGCGAAGGAAGCACAGGAGATGGGACTCATCAACAAGGTCGTCCCCGACGATCAACTTGCCGCCGCAACGCGCGAGATGGCGCTAGAGATTTCCAACCGCGGCGCCTTCGCGCTGGCTTCAATTAAGGCTGCCTTCGGCGCCCGTCATGGTGGTGTGGGCGGATTATCACGTGTTACGCATGACCTGCTCCTGAGCCTGAACCTTGACACCGAAGAGGCGAAGGAGCTGTCGCAGTCCTTCAAAGAGAAGCGCTCGCCAGACGCCTCTAAGTTCGGTCGCTGAGCAGGAGTTGCTTCATGAATACGATCCTTACCCTACATGATCCGCAGCAAGCGCGCGCTTACTACGCAGCTGGGGTCTGGCAGGACCAGACGCTATACATGCAACTGCAGTCGCATGCGCAAGCGCGCCCTGATGCCTGGGCGGTGCGTGACAGCACCCGTCGCCTGAAATGGGCACAGCTTCTGGAGTGGACCGATGCGGTTGCTGCTGATCTCGCCTCGGCGGGCTTGCGCAAGGGCTCGCGCGTGTCGGTGTGGCTGCCCAACCGGATAGAGTCGGTCATCATTTTCCTTGCTTGTTCACGTAACGGCTACATCTGCAACCCGTCGCTGCACCAGAACTACACCGTGGCAGAGATCGTGCGCCTGATTGAGCGCATCGATTGCGAAGCATTCTTTGGGCAGAAAGGCTATGGGGCAGATGCAAAGCGCGCGGGCGTGGCCGACGAGATCGGCGCAGTCAAGAGCCTGCACCGCACTTATTGGCTAGAGTCTTCACGCGCCAGCGCCGAAGGATTTCCGCGTGCCGACGGCGCCCGCCCGGTTTCGGCTCCTGACAACAATCCCGACAAGGTGGTTTACCTGGCCTTTACTTCAGGCACCACCGGCGTGCCCAAGGCGGTCATGCACAGCGACAATAGCCTTTTGGCGAATGGCCGGGCCATGGTGAAGGACTGGGAGCATGACGACACCACGGTTCTTTTCAGTCTGAGCCCGGTCAGTCACCACATTGCGACGGTGTCAATTGAACAGATGCTGGTTGCCGGACTGGAACTGGTGGTCAATGACTTACCGCAGGGATTAAGTGCCATCGACTGGATGATTGAAACCGGTGCGACCTATGTCATGGGCGTTCCGACGCATGCGATGGACATCCTGGCCGATGCCAGGCGGCGCGGTCTGGAGAAGCTCGGAAAGGTCAAGGTGTTCTACATGGCAGGCGCAGCGATTCCGCGCGAGATTGCCCAAGGCTTCCTCAATCGGGGCATTCTGCCGCAGAACGTCTACGGCATGACCGAGAACGGATCGCACCAGTACACGCTTCCTAATGATATTACCGACACCATCGTTGGCACCTGCGGTCGTTCCTGTTATGGCTATGAAATCAAGCTTTGGAATCAGGAAAATCCAGACATTGAGGTCAAATCAGGCGAGATCGGTGAGATCGGCGGCCGCGGCGGCAACCTGATGCTGGGTTACTTCAACAACCAGTCGGCGACTGAGAAGTCTTTTAATAGGGACGGATGGTTCTTGAGCGGCGACCTTGGCGTCTTCGATGAAAACGGTTGCCTGATCATCATGGGACGCAAGAAGGACCTGATCATTCGCGGCGGCCACAACATCCACCCGTCAATTATTGAAGATCTTGCCATCACGCATCCGATGATACTCAAGGCGGCTGCCTTTGCAGTGGCTGACGACCGGCTTGGCGAAAAAGTTTGCCTGTCGGTAACGTGTACAGAAGGCGCAACGCCACCAATGGGGGAGGAGATCCTGAAGCACTTGTATGACGCCGGACTGTCGAAATTCGACATGCCAGAGTACTACCTTGCGCTCGATGCATTTCCTCAGACCGCCAGTGGAAAAATCCTGAAGCGCGAGCTGGTGGAATCGGTCAAGCTGGGTCGCCTGACCCCGGCCCCGGTGCGTTGGACCGGCGGTAGCGACAAGACCATATAGAAAGAGAACTGATCATGCCAATTACTTTATCTTATCGCGACGAGTTTGCGATCCTTACCATCGACCGTCAGGACGCGCTCAATGCGCTGAGCTTCTCGCTGATTGGTGATATCAACCGCTGCTTCGATGAAGTAGAAAAATCGAAGGTGCGAGCATTATTTATCACTGGTGCCGGACCGAAGGCCTTTTGTGCCGGTGCAGATATTGCCGAGCTGACCAACCGGAACCTGGAAGCGCAGAAGCGCGGCGCGGAGTTTGGTCAGCAGGTATTCGCTCGGCTCGACACGCTGCCCATGCCTTCGGTGGCCATCCTTAACGGCTATGCCTTCGGCGGTGGACTGGAACTGGCGCTGGCCTGCACGTTTCGCATTGCCATGGCCAATGCCAAGGTTGGCCTGCCAGAAATTAAGCTGGGCCTCATCCCGGGTTACGGCGGCACTCAGCGCCTGCCGCGGATCGTCGGCGAAGCCCGCGCGCTGGAAATGATCATGACTGGCCGTACCGTCGCCGCCGACGAGGCGCTGCGCATTGGCCTCGTGAATCGCCTGGTGGAAGGCGACGCGATTGAAGCCGGCATCGCGTTTGCACGAGAATTCAGCGGCTACGGCATGGTGGCGTTGCGCCTGGCACGCGGGGCAGTGCAACGCGCACTGCAAACTTCCCTTGCCGAAGGACTCAAAGTTGAGGCCGATTTGTCCACGCTTGCCTTTCAGACGACGGATGCCAAAGAAGGCATGGCATCCTTTCTGGAGAAACGTAAGCCTCAATTCAAGGATTGCTGACCATGTCTGAAAAAGGAACCATTATTGTTACCGGCGGAAGCCGCGGTATCGGTGCGTCCATTGCCGTAACGCTGGCTGAGCTCGGCTATTCCGTCGCCTGCCTGTCACGCCGTGGGGAGTTGCCAGCCGTTCAAGGTGCGAGTGCGGAAGCGTTTTCCCGCTGCCACGGCTTTACCTGCGATGTCACGAGCAGCGACAGCCTGCGCGACGCGTTTGCCGGAGCCGCAAAATTGGGTGGGCCGATCGTCGGTTTAGTGAACAACGCCGGCATTCACCTCGAAGGACCAAGCAGCAACTTCTCTCGCGACGACTATGAGACAGTATTTTCCACCAACACCACGTCGGTATTCATGAGCTGCCAGCACATCTATCCACACATGGCAGATTCCGGTGGACTGATTATCAACATCGGATCCTTCTTCGATAAGATGGGTGTCAAGCGTAACCTTGCTTACTGCGCGTCCAAGGCTGCGGTTGGGGCTATCACTCGCTGCCTGGCAGTGGAGTGGGCAGGCAAGGGCATCCGGGTGATTGACGTTGCGCCGGGTTACATCACCACCGATTTGAACAAGGACGTGATGTTGGCAGGACCCTTGCGTGAATATTTGGAGAAACGGATTCCTGGTCGCACGCCGGGTACTGCGGAAGACGTGGCGAAACTGGTCAAGGCACTTTTCATTGTAGATTCGCCGTTCCTGTCAGGCGAAACCATCTATATCGACGGCGCGCAGGGCATCGCCCACTAACCCTCAAAAAGGATTGACGTGAACATTTTTGAACGGCTCGATACGAGCATCGAACTTTCGGACGACGAGAAGCAGTTGCTGGAAAGCGTGCGCACGTTAGCGCGCACCGAACTGATGGTGCGTGCCGAACATTATGATAAAACCGGCGATTTCCCCTGGGATAACGTTAAGGCCATCAACCACCTTGGCTTGAATGCGATGTTCATACCCGAGGAGTATGGCGGCGCGAAACTGTCCTACACCGCGTACCTGGAGTGCGTGCGCGAAATCACCAAGGCGTGCGCCTCGACTGGCATCATCTGGGCGACCAACTTCCATGCCATCAAGCCGTTAATCGACTTCGGTACCGAAGAGCAAAAACAGCGCCTGCTGCCGCGTATCGCGGAAGGTGGTCTGGCCGCATTGGCTATAACGGAACCAGATGCCGGTTCGGATGCGACCGGCATGCGTACCCGTTTCACGCCGGATGGCGACGACATCATCATCGACGGTGGCAAGACTTTCATTACCAACGGTGACGTGGCCGATGTCTATGTAATCTTTGGCAAATGGAGCGAGATCGACGATCCCAAGAAAGCCATTTCAGTAGTGATTATGGAGAAGGGCACGCCCGGCTTGTCAGTGGTGCGTACCGAGCAGAAGATGGGACACCGTGCTTCTAGCACCGCGACAATTTCTTTTGATGGCTGCCGCGTGCCGCGCACCAATCTGCTATGCACACCGGGGGATGGGTTGAAAGTCCTGTTCTCCTCGCTTAACAAGTCACGTCCCAGCGTGGCCGCGCACGCGTTAGGCATTGCGCGCGCTGCCTTCGAGGATGGCGTCGCCTACATCAACGAGCGCAAGCAGTCGGGCCGCAAGATCGTCGAGTTTCAGGGTATCCAGTTCATGCTGGCTGATATGGCGACCGATCTTGCAATGTGCGAAGCCTGGCTATGGCGCCTCGCCAAGCTGGTGGACAGCGGAGAGACCGGCTTCAGTATCGAGGCATCGATGCTGAAGATGCGCGCTTCCGATATTGCCATGCGCATCACTACCGACGTGGTGCAGCTATTCGGGGGCTATGGTTATTGCCAGGATTTCCGCGTCGAGCGCCTGATGCGCGACGCAAAAATTACACAGATCTGGGAAGGCACCAACCAGGTGCATCGCCAGCTGATCGGCCGTAGTTTCCTTACCAAATGAGAGGAATCCAATGAGTAAAATCAAGACTGTCGGTATCGCCGGTTGCGGTACCATGGGCGCGGGCATTGCCATCGTCGCCGCTCGCGCCGGTTTCCACACCATCGTGTACGACACGCGCCAGGAGGCGCTCGACAAATCGCTGAAGCAAACCAGCGCCTTTTTTGCGAAGTCGGTCCAGCGGGGAAAGATGACCGCGGAAGAAATGACTGCGGCGCTTGGCAACCTGGTCACGACCACGTCGATGGATGGCTTGGGCGAATGCGATCTTGTCATCGATGCAGTGTTCGAAGACCTAAAGGTAAAGCACGACCTGTACACCAAACTCGACAAGGTCTGTCCGCCGCACACCATCTTTGCTTCCAACACGTCTACGCTGTCAATTACTGAGATTGCCGCTGGCTCCGGGCGTGACGACCGTTTCGTCGGCATGCACTTCTGCCTGCCGGCACAGCTGATGAAACTGGTGGAGATGTCGCCCGGGCTGAACACTTCCGAGGAGACATTCGCCACGGCGTGGGCGGCGTGCGAAGCTATGGGCCAGCGTCCCGTTAAAACCAAGGACAACCCTGGCTTCATCCTGAACTACTTTCTTATTCCCTACAACAACGATGCAATCCGCCTGGTAGAGGCAGGCGTCGCATCGCCGGCTGACATCGACCGCGCGATCAAGGAGGGCCTGGGTTATCCGATGGGCCCGCTGGAACTACTCGATATGATCGGCCTCGACACGCAGTTGCTGCTGTGTGACGCAATGTACGGCATCACCAAGGAACCGCGTGCCGCCTGTCCGCCGCTGGTCAAGCGCATGATTGCCGCTGGCCACCTCGGACGCAAGTCGGGACGCGGATTTTATACCTATGAAGGCAACGCGATGTTCGGGAGCTGACGCATGACTTATTCTATTATCGATACCGGCAACAGCCGTTCTTTTCCAACTGACCATCCCTTGCTGAAAGGCAAGTCCAGCGACGGCAACGTCGTCCTTATTATCGGCGAAAAGGCTGGCGAATTGCTGTCCACGCTCAGCAATGCCGATAGCAAGGCCGCCATCATGATCGAACTCGGCAACGAATGCCTGGGAGTGCATACTGGCGAAAGCCGCGCTACGGAAGGTTTTAACATCTTGGGATTTGTGCGCTTTCGCCTCGGCGATAGCGATCCTTCCAATCTCGTCGAGCTGGTCAGGCAACCTGACACCTCTGATGCAGCGATTAGTGCCGCCAAGGCCGTTCTGGAAGGCGCAGGCCTGAAGGTTGCCGTATGCTTCGACTTTAGCGGCCGCATCATTGACCGTCTGGTTCGCCCATACTATAACGCTGTACTGCGCCGCCTCGATGAAAGCTTGGCGACTGCCGACGATATGGACCTGACGTTAAAGCTTGGCCTGGGCTATCCGGAAGGGCCGATCGCCTTGCTGGAACGTACTGGCCTTGCGCATCATTTCGATGTGACGCAGGCCTTGTTCGAGGCCTATGGAGAATCGCCTTACGCTCCCGCGCGTCGTGCCCGTGTAGCCAAGTCCCGTGCGCAAAAGAAGGTTGCCTGAAATGATGCGACCACTGGAAGGTATCCGCGTGCTTGACTTCAGCACGCTTCTGCCCGGCCCCATGGCAACCCTGATTCTCGCCGAGGCAGGCGCCGAAGTGATCAAGATCGAACGCCCGGGACGCGGCGACGAGATGCGCAGTTACGTGCCGAAGTTCGGTGACGACAGCGTAAATTTCGCGCTGCTTAACCGCGGCAAGCGCAGTATCGCCATCGATCTCAAGCAAACCGGTGTAATAGATCGGCTGCGCGAGCTGATCGAAAACACTGATATCGTGGTGGAGCAATTTCGGCCCGGCGTGATGGATCGGCTCGGCCTCGGCTATGAGGCGCTGTCGAAGATCAATCCGAAGATCATTTACTGCGCGATCACCGGCTATGGCCAGACCGGACCAAAGGCTGACGTTGCGGCACATGACCTGAACTACGTCGCAGCGGCGGGAATGCTTGGCTTGTCGGCAGGAAGTGATGGCGCGCCGGTCTTGCCCCCCGCGCTGATTGCCGATATCGCCGGCGGAACCTATCCCGCCGTGGTCAATATTCTGCTTGCCCTGCGCCAGCGTGATCACACCGGCAAGGGCTGCAAGCTCGATATCGCGATGGCCGAAAATCTGTTTACCTTTCTGTACTGGGCAATCGGCAACGGTGAAATGGGGGGGAGTTGGCCGGTCCCGGGTGGCGAACTTGTCACAGGCGGTTCGCCGCGCTACCAAATATATGGCACCAGTGACGGCAAGTTCGTTGCCGCCGCGCCACTGGAAGACAAGTTTTGGGCCAATTTTCTTGACGCCATCGCGGCCCCGCGTGCGTTACTGGACGATAGCGAAGACCCGGTCGGTGTGCGCGCCACAATTGCTGCCATCATCGCCGCCAGGTCCGCTGCCTACTGGCGTACCTGCTTCGAAGGCAAGGATGTTTGTAGTGTCATCGTCTCTACCCTACAAGAAGCGATGCAGGACGAACACTTCCGCGCGCGCGGCGTATTTGCAAATAAGCTTGAGAGCAATGGCCACACGATCAATGCACTTCCTGTGCCGGTGGCGGAAGAGTTTCGGGCGAACACTATAAGCGAAACTTACCCCAAGCTCGGCGAAGCCAACAAGGACTTCGGCCTCGACTGAGCCATTACCGGTCATTCCATAAAACGCAGGCGTTACTTGCAGCCTGCCCAAGCATACTGAGAACGTATTATGCGTGCCATTCTAATCCGGGAATACGGCGAACCTGAATCCCTCAAGATCGAAGACATCCCCGAATTCACGGGCGGTGACGATGAGGTGCTGATCGACGTTCATGCAATCGGGATCAACTATCCAGACCTGCTGGTCATCAGCGGCCGCTACCAGACCTTGCCGCCGCGCCCCTTCAGTCCCGACAAGGATGCTGCCGGAGTGACTATCGCGATCCCGCCTGGAGATACCGAGTGCAGGATGAAATCTTTGCGTTCTACCGCGCCAACAAGGTCAAGCGCAACGTGATGCAGATCTTTCCGATGGAGCAGTTCGCCGAAGCGCTTTCCTTGGTCAAGAACGGCAAGGCGCAGGGCAAGGTCGTCCTGGCGACCAACAACCACAAGTCTTAAGGAAAAAATTATGCGTAATGCATTAGGTAAAACTTCTCTGGTCGCCGTCGTTGGCAGCGGCGCGATGGGGGCCGGCATCGCGCAGGTCGCTGCGGCGGCTGGCCATACGGTAAAGCTGTACGACACCCGCCCTGAAGCGGTGCAGAAGGCAATTGCAGGCATCCGCAAAACCTTTGGCATGCTCGCCGAAAAGGGACGGATGACACCAAATGAAGCCGCCGACGCAGGTGGTCGGCTAATGGCTGCTGGCGATCTCAATGACCTGGCCGACGCGCAACTGGTGATCGAAGCCATCGTTGAAAATCTCGACGTCAAGCGCCAACTGTTTGCGGATCTGGAGAAGGTGGTGGCCGCGGACTGCATCCTCGCGACTAATACCTCGTCGATTTCGGTGACTGCATTGGCCGCGAAACTGGCGTTGCCAAGCCGATTTGTAGGCATGCATTTCTTTAATCCTGTGCCGTTAATGGCGCTGGTAGAAGTGATCAGTGGCCTCGGGACTGACGCCCAGGTTGCGTCCCGGATCTTCGATACAGCTATCGCCTGGGGTAAGGTGCCAGTACATGCGAAGTCGACACCCGGGTTCATCGTTAACCGCGTAGCGCGTCCCTACTATGCCGAGGCGCTGCGCTTGTTGAACGAGCAGGCTGCCAGCGTGGCTACGATCGACGCCGTGATGCGCGAAGCCGGTGGTTTTCGCATGGGGCCATTTGAGCTGATGGATATGATCGGACACGATGTGAACTTTGCGGTTACCCAATCGGTCTTCAGCGCCTACTTTAACGACCCGCGCTTCACGCCCTCACTGGTGCAACAGGAGCTGGTCAATGCCGGTTTCCTTGGCCGCAAAAGTGGACGCGGTTTCTATCGCTACGACGACGGCAGCAAGCCTGAACCGGTTAGTGAGGATATCGTGGCACAACCGAAACGCGTGACGGTATCAGGCCACAACCTTTTGATCGATGCCCTCGTCTCGCGTGCGAGGGCAGCGGGGGTGACCGTGACGCTTGCAGAAAACGCTGGCGATGATGCAATGATTCAATGTGATAACGCCGTTCTCTTGGTTACCGACGGCCGCAGTGCAACACAGCGCGCCGTCGAGCATGGCACGCCTAACCTCGTGCTGCTCGACCTCGCCCTTGATTATGGCAACGCCACGCGGCTGGCGGTGACGATGGCCGAGCAGTCCGACCCGCAGGCCTATCGCGCAGTGGTTGGTTTCCTGCAGTCAGCTGGCTATGCGGTGTCGCGGCTCGCCGATGTGCCTGGCATGGCAGTGATGCGTACGGTGGCGATGTTGGCCAATGAGGCGGCCGATGCGGTGAACCAGGGTGTTTGCGACGCGGCCGACGTAGATATCGCTATGCAGAAGGGCGTGAATTATCCGCGAGGGCCACTCGCCTGGGCAGATAGCATCGGACTGAACTATGTGGTGCGCGTCTTGGACAATCTTGCACAGGTGTATGGTGAGGACCGCTATCGCGTCTCGCCGCTACTCCAGAAAAAGGTGTGGAGCGGTAAGCGTTTCCATTAACAAATTCCTACCACCCGAACTTGAGGAGGACAACCGGAATATCCGCCGGAGGGGAGAGTTGACCATTCGGCTTCAGTGTGACTGAGGCCGCTCAACCCACTCAACCCACGATTGCCTTCGCAAATTCCAGAAAATGCCGGGCCAGCGGCGTCACCGCATTAGTACGATACGCGATGCCCAGTCCGGTAGTGCCATCCCGCTGGTCGGAAAGCGGGCGCAGGGCTACTGAACGTCCCGCCATACGCTCCCCAGAGTTTGGGTACGAGAGCGACGCCAAGCCCGCTCTCGACCAGCGCGATGATGGTTTGCGCCTGCGATCCCTGTTGAACGATGCGTGGGATGAACCCGGTCTGATAGCAAGCCGCGAGCACGCACAGATGCGAGGTCGGTGTCATGCGCTGCGACGGAAGGATGAAGGGCTCGTCGCGTAACTCTGTCAGCTTCAGTGTCTTGCGACCGGCGAGCCGGTGGGTGACCGGCAGCGCCGCGATATAGCGATCGCTTAGCACCGGCTCCTTAGTGATAGATGGCAGCTTGGACGTTGGAAAGCGCACTACGCCGATATCGGTGTCCCCGACCTCAATGGCCTTAAGTATGGCTTGTGTATCCGCCTCATATAAATCCAGCTCCGCTCGCGGGTACGCCGGGCGAAAGCGCTCAATCGTACGCAGGACAAACGCCAGCATTGACGACGCAACAAAATGTACACGCAACGTGCCGGTGGCATTCGTGTTGGCAAGCGCAATGCTTGCGCGAACCTGATCCGCATGAAACACCGCATCGCGCGCATGTTCGAGCGCGGCTTGACCGGCTACTGTAAGCACCACACCTCGCGTGGTGCGGTCGAACAACGCCGCACCCAGCGAGCGCGGGATCAAGCGTCGTTCGCTGTTTTGGATCTGCCGAAATCATCGTCGGGAGATTTTGCGTCTGCTTGGTATCGCAGTGCTTGGTGCACCCACTTTCTACCTATTCGTAAGCTACGTACCTGTCTACGCAATCCGCCATGCGGGCGCCGTTCCGAGTGTCGCATTCGGCGCCGCGACTGCCGGTATTGCGGTGTTCCTTATCTGACAGCCGTTCTTCGGGATGCTGTCCGACCGCGTTGGTCGTCGCCCACCGCTCATTGCGTTCGCGCTGTTGCATGTGTTGTTTCTGTACCCTGTCATTATGTCGATCGGCGCAAATTTCACGTCGATTTTTCTGGTGGAATGCTTCGGCCTTTTAAGTTATGGACTGTATTCGGCAGTCGCCCCGACGGTCATGGCCGAGGTCTTTAGCGCCGAGGTTCGGGTTACCAGTATCGGCACAATCTATAACGTGGTCGTTGCGTTGATCGGCGGCACCACGCCTTATCTGATGACGTATTTCGCGTCACAGCACCATGTAGCCTGGTTCCTCGCTTGTGTAATCTTTTGGGCGCTAATCAGCCTGTTTACTTACATCATGATGCCGGAGACGCGTGGCATCAGCCTCGATCCTGTGAAGTGATCCGCGAGATGATCTGACGAAATGATTTGATGACTTAATGCGACGACTTAATGCGACGACGTGGTACTTGAATAGGCTGTACCAGGTGGCTCTAGTCACCTCGCCCATTCTTATTGATCGCCGACCACCATGGCAGTTTCCAGTGTGACATCCCTCAAACACCGTTGCATTATGTTGCGTTGATGCAGCACTACGACAGTACAGCGCTACACGTATCCGCCAAAACGCAGGCCGCACTCGTAAACGAAAGCAAGTTTGTCCAAAATTTTCACCCTACTTTCATGGGAAGGCCCTTACGCATCTGGAGAAATTTACTTATTTGATCGTGTGGGTAAATTTGTCTTTTAGCGGCACCCCGCCCGTACAAGCGTTTCACGAACTCATTTCTCGCCGCCTACGCCCTGGAGTGACGCCAGCGGTGTGTCGTTAGGCGGTACCCTGACGCTGGGTGCAGGTAGGCTATTGACGGAAGTGTATAGAATGCGGCAGGATGCAGTGATAGGTGCCGAGAAAAAAGGTACCTAGTCCAGTTTAAGTTATCTCTATCCTTTATCTAAAAGAACAACGCTGTATGCAAGCTACGGCGAACCAAACAATGGTGCGACGGCATCGGCTACGCTGAAGTCCAACGATACCTCCATCGCGCCGGGCGCGGTAGGTAAAAAGGTAAATGGCCCTGACAACGGGCATTCGGCACGCATTCTGATTCTGGCTTGATGCCACTCGTGCTAGCATTGTCATGTGTTTCCCCGCTATTGAAAATGGCGAAAAAATCATATCGTATAGATATCCGAATGTAGGAGATTTGAAGAATGGGAATGCCATGAATGGTTTGATGATGTCTGGAGAGTTGCTGGTTTCCTCCTTGATTGTGCATGCGGATCGCCATCATGGCGATACCGAAATTGTGTCGCGGCGGGTCGAGGGAGATATTCACCGGTACACGTATCGCGACTGCCACCGTCGTGCGCGCCAACTGGCTAACGTACTTACCGGATTAGGCGTGAAGCACAGCGACCGGGTAGGGACGCTGGCCTGGAACGGCTATCGGCATCTGGAGCTTTACTATGCGATATCCGGTATGGGCGCGGTTATGCACACCATCAATCCGCGCTTGCATCCCGATCAGGTGGCCTATATCGGTAATCATGCCGAAGATCAATATCTCTTCTTTGACCTGACGTTCCTCCCTACGGTTAAATTGATTGCTGCCCACTGCACAACGGTGAAGGCGTTCATTGCCATGACCGACCGCGCGCACATGCCGCAGGACACCGGGATTGCTAATCTGTTGTGTTACGAAGAGTTGATCGATGCCGCGTCGGATGATTATGCGTGGCCGAGCTTTGACGAAGATACCGCATCGGCGTTGTGCTATACCTCGGGCACGACCGGCAACCCGAAAGGCGTGCTCTACAGCCACCGTTCAACGCTGTTGCACACCTATTCGGCGGCCTTGCCTGACGCGTTGAACTGTTCCGCGCGGGACGTCATCTTGCCGGTGGTCCCGATGTTCCATGTTAACGCGTGGGGACTGCCGTATATCGCCTGTATGGTCGGTGCCAAACTCGTGTTGCCGGGAGCGGGAATGGACGGTAAATCCCTCTACGAACTACTCGAAACGGAGCAGGTGACGATGGCGGCAGGGGTTCCCACTATTTGGCAAGGTTTGCTGAGTTACGTAGAAACCAACGGCTTTAAGTTTTCGACGATGCATCGCACCGTGATTGGCGGTGCTGCCTGTCCACCTGCCATGTTGCGCAAGTTTCAGGACGACTTCGGCGTCCATGTGTTGCACGCTTGGGGCATGACCGAACTAAGTCCGCTCGGCACCGTCTGTGCACTTAAACCCAAACAGTTAGCCGCTTCGCCAGAAGAACGCTACGCAGTGCAGGCCAAACAGGGGCGTGCGGTGTTTGGTATCGATATGAAAATTGTCGGCGAGGACGGGCACGCTTTGCCGTGGGACGGAAAAACCTCAGGGGAACTGCTGGTGCGCGGACCCTGGGTGGTGAACAGCTACTTCAGAAATGAAGGCGATGCTGATCTCCAGATAGATATTGAGGGTAATGGCTGGTTTCCGACCGGCGACATCGCCCATATCGACGCTGATGGCTATCTGCACATTACCGACCGCAACAAAGATGTCATCAAGTCGGGTGGCGAATGGATCGGATCGATCGATCTCGAAAATATTGCGATGGCGCATCCGGCGGTTTTCATGGCGGCCTGCATCGCAGTCAAACATCCAAAGTGGGACGAGCGTCCGCTGTTGGTAGTGGTCAAAAAGCCCGGTGCCGATCTGGATCGGGATGCATTGCTCGCTTTTTATGAAGGAAAAATTGCCAAATGGTGGACACCTGACGATGTAGCATTTGTTGACGCGTTGCCAATGGGCGCGACCGGGAAAATCCTGAAAAACAGGTTGCGCGAACAGTTCATCAATTACACTTTACCTACGGTATAAAAAATCCTGGGCGTTGTCAGTAAAATTGAAAACGCTGGGAATTTCAGCGCCAAATGGCGCCCGGATTGCTGGAACGATAGTGGGGTTGCATTGCATTGCTCCTAACGCATTAATGGCGGTCAGGCATTGACAACGTGTTAGCGCGTGTTCAGCGCACTATCGACCAAGCTACTAGTTCGCCGAATTTGCGCGCTTACGCCAGTGTCCTTGCGGTTGCGCTCAAGGAAATCGAAACGGCAACGCGGGCGGCATTGGTGGAGGACGGCTCCAACAACGGTCTTCTCAACGCAACGCCGTATTTGCAGGCCTTTGGGCATGTGGTGATCGCCTGGCTCTGGCTGGATATCAGCCTCACCGCTGAGTTCGGTCTTGCGAACGATGTGCAGCGACGTGATTTTCATCAAGGAAAACTTCAGGCGACACGTTATTTTTTCCATTATGTATTGCCAAAAGTTAGTGCATGGCTGCAGGTCGTGACGAACTGCGACAGTACTTGCAATGACATGGCCGATGCCTGGTTCTACATTTCTGTATCGACACGGAGCAAAGCGGCATGGATTCACAAGTAGCATTAACCAAACACGGTGTGATTGGCGTAATCGAAATCAATAACCCTCCGGTCAATGCGTCATCAAGTACTGTGAGGCAAGGGCTGCTGCACTGCGTGCGCGCTGCCGAAGACGACCCAAGCATTCAGGCCCTGGTGGTTATCTGTGCAGGGCGTACGTTCATGGCAGGCGCCGACATCAAGGAGTTTGATCAGGCCGAGCTTCCGCTTCCAGACCCGAACGAGGTGCACGTTGCGTTTGAGTCATTCCGCGGTCTGGTCGTTGCTGCACTGCATGGCACCGTGCTCGGTGGTGGCTTGGAACTCGGTGTTTTGCCCGGAGGCGGTGGTACACAGCGCCTGACGAGAATCGTAGGGATCGAGAATGCACTCAATATGATAGTGAGTGGCAATCCAATCGATGCGGATAATGCATTTACGTTGGGTCTTGTTGATGTGATCGCAGAAAATCATCTGAAGGAGGAGTCGATCGCGTTCGCAATGGATTTGCTCAGGCAGCAAGCGCCGCGCAAGCGTGCGGTAGATCTGACGCTTGATGTATCGCTGGCATCGCCCCCTTACTTCGAGGACTTTCGTGGCAAACTGACGCCAGCGGTCAGGAACAGGACGGCGGTGCAAGAAATTGTTCGCTGTATCCAGGAATCACTTGTCTTACCGTTTGACGAAGGCCTGAGAATTGAACGCGCCGCATTTCTTCGATGTAAGGATTCTTCAGAATCCCAGGCCTAGCGCCATATTTTTTTTGCTGAACGGGCGGCGACACGCATTCCGGATGTTCCCGCTAATCTGGCATTGCGATCAATCCGAAAGATCGGCATTGTCGGCGCTGGCACAGTGGGCGGCGGAATCGCAATGAGCATTGCCAACGCCGGCATTCCGGTAACTTTACTCGACATGACACCGGAAGTCGTGCAACGCGGTTTGAGTCTGGTCCGGAAGAATTACGAGTCGATGGTATCAAAAGGAAAGTTGAGCCCAACGCAGTTTGAACAGCGCATGGCATTGATATTGGGTTCTACTGATTACCTGGCACTGGCGGATTGCGATCTGGTCAGCGAGGCTGCGTTCGAAGACCTTGAGGTTAAAAAAGCAATTAGCAAACGTCTCGGCGAAGTGTGTAAGCGGGGTGCAATCATCGCCAGTAATACGTCAACGCTGGATATCGATGTGCTGGCTATTGCGTCCGGGCGTCCTGCCAATATGATAGGCATGCAGTTTTTCAGCCCCGCGCATGTCATGAAATTGCTAGAGGTGGTACGTGGCCGCGATACATCAATGCAGGTGCTTGCGACCGCGATGGCATTTGCCAAAAAAATTGGAAAGTCTGCAGTCGTATCGGGCGTGTGTTACGGATTTATCGGCAATCGCATGTTGGAAGGCTATCTTCGAGAGGCGGAATTTCTTTTGATGGAAGGCGCCACGCCGGCACAGATTGACGCCGCGATCGAGTCGACCGGAATGGCAATGGGCCTGTGCCGAATGATTGACATGGCGGGCGCGGACGTGGCTGCCAAAGTCGTCCTGGAACAGAAAAAAATAAATGCGTTGCCGGACGATTCCGCTTATCGCGCGCTCGTGCGCGAGCTATACGAGCGCCAACGCTTTGGTCAAAAGAAGTTGGCTGGCTACTATCGTTACGAGGGCCGCACAGCCCGCGCGGATATCGAGGTGGAAACCATCTGTATTCAAATTGCCGAGCAACATGGGATACAACGTCGGGCCCAGATTAGCGATGAAGAAATTATCGAACGATGCCTGTATCCCTTGATAAACGAGGGCGCGCGCATTCTCGAAGACGGCATCGCCTATCGCGCGGGCGACATCGATGTCGTATGGGTACAGGGCTAAGGTTTTCCCGCCTATCTCGGCGGACCGATGTATCTGGTCAAACAACTCGGGGCGCGGAAAATTGTCGATGCATTGGACGCGTACGCAAGTAGCCGAGGCAATTCTCATGGCTACTGGACTGTGAGTCCGCTGCTGCGGCGACTCGCGGACGCCAACAAAGATTTTTCCGATTTGTAAATCAAGTTAAGCCGCTATTCAATACATTGGAACAACACCATGATAGAAGCCGTAATTGTTTCTACCGCTCGTACGCCGATCGGTAAAGCTTTTCGAGGAACATTCAATAATACAAAATCACCAACGTTAATGGCACATGCGATGCGTCATGCCGTAGTGAAATCCGGCATTGAGCCGGACCGGATTGACGATACCGTCATTGGGACCGTCCTTGCGGCCGGTACCGCCGGTTCCAATATCGCTCGCAATGCAGTGCTGGCGGCTGGCTTTCCTTACACGGTAAGTGGCCAGACCATTGACCGTCAGTGTGCATCAGGATTGATGGCCATTGCGACGGCGGCCAAGCAAATATTGGTTGACCGGATGGAAGTGGTAGTGGCAGGTGGACCGGAGAATATATCCGCAGTGCAGAACCGGTATTTTGAGTGGGTGAGTGCGGAAAAAGACGCGAATCTTATCAGGAACTATCCGAATGGTTACGTGGCAATGCTAGAAACTGCTGAATTCATTTCAAAGAAATATGGAATATCCAGGGATTCGCAAGACGCTTATGCACTCCTATCTCAGCAACGCACTGCGAGGGCGCAGACAGAAGGGTTGTTCGATGACGAAATAGTACCAATCGGGGTCACTATGCAGATAACGGACAAACGGAGCGGTGCGGTATCGTACAGTGACGTTGTCTTAAATCAGGACGAAGGCAACCGACCTGCCACCACGCTGGAATCGCTCGCCGGATTGGCACCGGTTTTGGAGGGTGGCGTAGTCACCGCCGGCAATGCAAGTCAGCTGTCGGACGGCGCCAGTGCATGTGTACTGATGAGTAGTGCGCTTGCTGCCCAGCGCGGCCTGACGCCGATGGGCATATATCGTGGCATGGCAGTGGCAGGAAATGCGCCGGAAGAAATGGGTCTAGGACCAATTTATGCGATTCCAAAACTGTTAAAGCAGCATGGTTTGAAGGTGCAGGATATCGGTTTGTGGGAGCTAAACGAAGCCTTTGCCTGCCAGGCATTGTATTGCCGTGACAAGCTGGGTATTGACCCCGAAATTTATAACGTCAACGGTGGCAGCATCTCGGTCGGCCATCCTTATGGCATGACCGGCGCGGCTAACAGGTCATGCCTTCATTGAAGGCAAGCGCCGCGGAGCGCGTTACGTGATTGTCGCCATGTGCGTTGGCGGTGGGATGAGCGCTGCAGCCTTGTTCGAAATCCCATGAGCGCTTGCCGCGAAATTCACTTCCATAGCATCGGACGGCCGGTATTCGGTGACACGTACTGAATGCAATCGTGAACTTCATTGTCATTGAGAGAAAGTGGCGTCGCCTTTTTCATCAGGTATTCCGGCGTACCGAAGACGTCCAAAAACGCGTCCTTGAGCTTGTGTGCAACTAGCCGCGTATCGCGCAGAATGCCTACGCGTATTGCAAGATCGAGTTCCTCCTCAATAAAATCGATGATCTTGTCCGAAATGCTTAGCTCAATGTCGATCTGCGGTATGCCTTGATGAATTTGGGCATGAGGGCCAGCAATCTATGCTGACGGCTGCGGGTGTCATGCCGAAGAACTCGGCTATCCTGGTGAAATTGCCCAATTCTGCCGCCTTGCAAAATTGCTTGATGCTTGCGAGTTGAAGCGAATCAACTACCGCCATCGTTCATTCCACCATGCAATAAATGAATTGACTCTACCCCTCTATTTATCCGCGACAAACAAACTAATATACTACCGTTAATGCTTGTGCAAAAGACCGATTGCAAGCTAACAGGGGTCCTTCGCTGAGACTCACCACACTATCCGCTCCAACCATAAGGAACCACAATCATGGCAATCAAACTTCATCTCTTCACCTCGCCGTCGGCCTTTCCTAACCCCCAGCGCCTGCGCCTGTTCATGCACGAAAAGGGTATTGCCGATCAGTTCCAGGAACACATCTACGATATGACACCGGGCGGTGAGCAGCGCCAATGGCCCCACCTGAAGATGAATCCGTGGGGCGAGACTCCTACCCTGCAGCTGGCCGACGGCAACTTTATTTCCGAGACCGCCGCGATCGCCAGGTATCTCGACCAGGCCTATCCCGGCCGCAAGATCATGGGCGAGAACGCGTTGGAGCAGGGTCTCGACAACATGTGGGATCACCGCATCTGGGTGCATATCCTCTACCGGATCGTCACGGCGTTCCACGTCCTGCATACCGGACTCGGATTCAAGCTTGAACTCACCAAGAATGAGGCTTGGGGCGAACATTGTCGCAAGGAGGCGCTGGCGCATGCAGCCCTGGTCAACCAGCATTTGTCGGACGGACGCGAATGGATCCTCGGCGGGGATGCGCCCACCTTCTCGGACATGACGCTGGCAACCGCGATCGCCTTTTCCAAGTTTCCGGTCAACGCCACCCCGCTGGACGAGCGTTTCGAGCATCTGGATGCATACTGGAGACGCTGGCAGCTGCGCCCTGGCTTCCAAGCCGCCTATGCCGACCGCAACAGCGGCATACCGGAGTTGGATAATCCTGAGGGAAAATGATCCCAGCGGTTGGGGAAGGACATCGGTGCGTATTGATGTCCTTGCTTCTGCCGCCTGCTGTGCCAGGGCTGCCGCTTCAAAGCTTTCGTTGACGTCGGCGACGCTGGCGCATAGAACTCGGCTAAGGACGGGCAGCCTTCACTTGAAGAGCATTGAGCTGGCTTTCTGACTGACCTGCCGCGCCACTTTGAGGCTGATGCGACAGCGTAACTCGGCGCCACCTCGCGGCTGGCCACCGTCTCGCAGGCGGTCTTCTACACAGTCTTCTTCATGCTGGATCCGATGCCGTCGGGATTTATTCAGCCAAAAGCGATCTCGGCCGCGCTTCCCCGCTGCGCCGGAGGGCGGCCGCATCATCAATCTCAGTTCCGGTGCACCGGGGCGGTGCCAGGCTGGACGTACCGGAGACGGAGCCAGTCGAACCGTTGAATCCCTTCCTGACTTATCGTTATCCATTATCGTTATCCAAAGTGGCGAGTCTATACAAAATAAACCGAAAAGAGCACTGACACCACGCCCTGTTAAATCTTAAAAAAAGAAGGCGCTTTCATTCCGGGAGTGAACTTAAAGTTGATGAATGAATATCAAAACTAAGAAGTCTGTGGCGAACATAGAATTATCTGTAGTCGATACAGAAAAGTCTGTAGCGAATATAGAAAAGTCTGCACGAAAAATAGAATATTCCCGTATTTAATCGCCCCAATTTTCGGGAGAATGGACTTCTTTAAACGGGGAATAGCAATGACAACTATTAATGCAGTGTTACGCATAGCGGTCGTGCCCCTGTGCCTAATCGCCTCTATGATGACCGCCCATGGGCAGCAGATCGTATCAGCGGGGGAAGTCAACGTAGTTCAGGGTCCGGTGCAAGCGACCCTCAGCTCGCACACACTACAAATCAAGGATGGTAAGGAAGTATTCATTGATGACCCGCGCCAGGTACGACCTGGCGACGTCATCGAATACCGTGTGACCTATCTTAATTTTAGTGAGCAGACCGTCAGCGACGTGCAAGCAACGTTGCCGATACCAATTGGGGCAAACTATTTGGCAGGTAGCGCACGACCAGCGCTGGTTATGGCCCGGACCATGAATGGAACCACAACTGTCTTGTCGGATTTTGTTCCTGTCCCGATCAAACGCCAGGTTGTGGTCGCAGGAAAATCCCAAGCGGTCGACGTACCGGAATCAGAATACCGCGAACTGCGATGGAATCTCGCCGAACTCAAAAAAGGCGAAAGTAAGACCGTTAAGGCGCGCATTGTTGTCCCAAGAGGATATGCGCAGGATAGTGTTTCTGGCGCTACTAAAGCAGCTAAAACGGTGAACGCTCCTAAGACTTCCGATGTGGCTAAAGCCATTAAAGCAGTCGAGCCTGCCATGGTTACGAAAAGCAGTACGTACGAGTCCGCCAAATAGCCTTGTTCCGGTTTTGGTGTGAAAGTGCGGGTCACTGTAAGCGGCGCCTGCAGTAACTATATCTACTTGCTCCAGTATTTAATCGCGATGCACCGTGCTCCAATTTTTGATCGTTGGGTCGCGCTTGCAAGGTCGAACAGTCAACGATCAGGCTCTCCATTCTGAAACTTGCACCGCATGGTGGTGACATGCAGGCTCGCATAAGCGCCGTAATCGGAGTATGAAAAAGAGTGAATGTAAGAGTACGTCAGCGCCTGCAAGATAGTACGGAACCAGAGCATAGTCAGTTGGAGCAGCATCTCAGGTCGCCCCAAAATGGAGACGTCAGAGTACCTGAAACAAAGGTTATTTGCCGATTATTTATATTCATTATTTTATCGCCTTATTTCGTCTTGTCAGCATCGGTTTAGCCATTGCAACGAGCGAGGTCAACTGGTGATAAATAGCGGGGAGAAAGCGGGGTTGTCTGGCGACTATCCGAGTTTTAGGTGCCGCGCTCTTCAAATCACACGTCGCGCAGCAGATTGTGAAGACGCTGCAAGAAAATTATTAATACTTTTAACGGAAACGCTGGCTGACTTTGCATCGCCAATATCCGTCCGGTCGGTGGTCAGTAATCGTTTGTGATGGCCGGTGATTATAAGTAGATATGGGTAATTAAGTGCGGCCTCATAAATGCGCCGTTCCGCGCAAACTTGCGTAGTTGCTTTCGGTCCAGCTGACACAACGCCTGCAGGTAAAAATAGAAGTAGGAAGGAAGTAGCACTAGAAGTGCCATAACGACAATAACGTGATGCCACATGTCAGTGGATCAGCGTAACGATTTTTTTGATCGACTGGGTGGTCGACGTGTTTTTTTAAATAATGGGGTAATAAAATGTCTTTAACAACAGGCTCAATTGAAGCCAGAAAGTTCAGCCGCTGGACGCGTGCTGTCGCATGGACACTTGCTGCGGTCTTGCTGGGTGGCGCGATGGCGCCGGTATTTGCACAGACAATATCGCGTCAGTTGCCGGGCGGTACTGAACTTGGTACCAAAGCGACTGCTACCTATATGCTGCCCACCGGTCTGACCAAGATTGTTGATTCCAACGTGGTTATTACTACTATTCAGAACGTTTATAGCCTGACGCTCGAAGGCGAGACAATCATCGGCGGCACTAACAAATTCCATAACGTTATTCGCAATACGGGTAACGTCGTCATTAAGGATGTGGCCATTAGAATCGCGGACCTCAAGAACGCGTCAGGGTATAGATTGAACACCCACGATGATACTGAAATTACTCTGACCAACGCCTCACCGGTTGTTACATTTAGGCTGCCAAATGGCGGGATCAAGCCTGGTGAAATACTTTCATTGGATGGTACTCTGGTCCAAGACAAAAGTGACGCGGTGTCAAGCGTCATGTTGTCGGTGGAGGGGCCGGATGGCACAGGGGCGGAGCTTGCACAGGAATATCATCCTGATATAGCGTCTTTCAAAGCCAGTCCACTTGATAACAAAGCAGTCGAGCTTGCGCGTGATGGAGCCTCCGGCAGTCTGGTTTATGTATTAGATATCAAGCCATCGGGCGATAGTTCCATGTTCATTGGGATGGATGTTGACCTTACTACCGACGCGTTGAAAGGGTTATCCCTTGATCCTAGTGATTACAAGGTCGACGTGTGGTACGGCGGCGGTGCGTGGACGCCAGTGGTTACCGGTGCGCCAGTGGCTTGGGGTTCATATACGGCTAAACTGACTACTACCGATGACAAGCATTTTTTCCTCGCTTTCGAGTTCCCTGGGGGGGCAAGCAATACCATCGCGCAGTTAAGAATAAAATTGCATGCTGATAGTGCCGCTACTTTAGGTGTTAAGAACTTCCAGGCTACCGTTGGTAAGATTGACGGCCTTAATGCTACGATAATTACTAGTGCGTCGGTTAAAACGCCAGTCTTGCCTGTCGATATCACAGGTATTGTGCAACGCGACCTTGCGCTGTTACCGCTCGGCGAGAGTAATATCGCCGTTGTTCCAGGTCAGATCGCTAAGCTTCGCGCTGAGATTGAAAACAAGGGTGAAAGCGAAGATACTTTTGACTTGACCTTTGAAGATACAGGTTTGCCAGCAGGCACAAAACTGGCCTGGAATACCGGTAATCAAGAGTCAAAGACCCCTGCAATTACGCTGGCCCCGGGTAAAAAGCAATCGATTGAATTGCAGGTGCAGCTTGCACCTTTTGCGGAAGACCAGCAGAACGCGCTGTTACTGGCCGCTGCGGCAAACATTAACATCAAAGCGACTCCTCGAGATAATACCGATGAAACGCTGGTTAAAACGTTGCCTTACACGCTAACCGTTGGCGAACGTACCGTCGACTTTGTAGGTATAGCTGGCGACAAAGAAGATAAAATCGTGCATCGCGTGGTTGATACTGACGCTGCGGTGACCAACTTCAAATTACGCGTTAAAAATACTACTACAACGCCTTCACAAGAGCGTTATACCGTTAGCGTTAAAGATGCCGGTGGCGTGGATGTCTCGCTATACCTTGCGGCTGTCGATGGCACGTGCGGTCCGAATCCCGGTAATTTTAAGTTCTTAGATACTGGCTTCCTCAGTCAGGGCGAAGTGAAAAACATGTGCGCTCAAGTCAGTGGATCGGGCAATAACGGTGGTATTGGTAACAGGACCAAAGTTGGCGTCATGCTCGAAGTTGCCTCCGTTATCGCGCCCACTGGTCAGGCAACGGCTGAATTGCCATTGAACCTATACGTTGCTCAGATTGAAGCATCTGCGGATAAAGCGCCGGTGCAGGTTATCGCGCCGACCGGTGTTATCAGTTTCTATCATGACATTCTAAATACCAGTGATATTCAGTTAACGATCAATACCAGCGATCTTGAGGTCGATATGACAGATGGCTGGTTGGCTGATGCAAGCTTAGTAAGCATAGATGGTAAGCCGCTCGCGAAGGTCACACTGGGCAGCAAAGAAAAAGCGCGCATTAAACTCACCATCAAAGCACCTGCAGATGTTCCGACGACAGAAACGCCTAGCTTGCTGACGGTAAGTGGAACGTTTCAGTACACCACTGAACCCCGTGAACTGGACAAATTTACCTATAAGTTAATGGGCATCTTCGACGGCATTCTGATTAAGGAGCAAGCGCTTGATGCTGCTTGCAACGCTGCGCCCGCTGACGATATGTTCAAACGTAACGGTATCAGTGCCAAACCCGGTGCTTGCATTTGGTATCGATTGACGCTGGAAAATAAAAGCGGTGTGGATTATGCCGAACTCGGCATAACAGACAAGGCACCGTCGCTATCGACGATCAGCAACGAGCCAGCAAACAAGCCTGCCTTAAGTTTAATTTCTGGCGGCGTTAGCAGCCCTCAGTCGGACCCGGCTGTCGCTGGCGATACCGTTGAGGGCAAACTTAATGCATTAAAAAATACGGAAAAAGCCGTACTTAAGTATCGCGTCAAAATCGACGGGATCGGTCTCTGACGAGGGCTTTGAACGCAATGATGGCTGTTCGCGTCACTATTATTCAGGCGTGAACAGCCGTTACACCGCAGGTCGGTGAGTAATACCAAGATAGCCTTCCGGTGCAATGCGCATTTCAACGGGCGGAGAAGCATCCGTTCTGGAGGGTATCGCCGATTTTTAATTTTTAGGACTTACGCAAAACTGTTTTAGTAACGTGGTTGCTAACTCTGTCGACCAAGGCAGCTGATTAGTTCGGCCATGTTGGCCGCGTCACATTGGCGGTGTCCATTGAATGGGCCACATTGATCGGGCACATTAATCCGGCCACGGAGGCCGGACCAGGAAGGTCGGACCATGCCGTTCAAAGCCGGTCGAGCCCGCAAGTCGGGTCAAGGGGTTTAGAAAGTATAACCCCGCTGAGGCGATTTTGCGTAAGTCCTCATTTCAACTCTTAATTTATCTTCCCGTTTAACGCGCCATGTCGTGTTTGAGTGGATTGCATCGGATGTAATAAAAATGAACGTACGTTATTTTCAATCGTGGATGTGGCTTCTGTCAGGAAGCATATTTCTTGCTTTAATTCTGGCAGGCAGCGCTTCATACGCTCGCGCCCCGGCACCCGGTACGGTGCTCAGTGTGCAAGCGAAGGCGAGCTATAAAGAGGGAGCGAATAGCCTCCTGCGTAACGTGGCATCCAATCTGGTGATCGTAAAAATCGCGCCGCTGGAGTTCGTCACGCTGGCAGGTAATAGCGCGGCACTCGCGCAGCCTGGCACGCGCTTGGTGGTTCCGCTGCAATTGCATAACGCTGGCAATATTGCCAGTCAGTTTTCATTTTCTGCTACATCAAACATGGGCGGTCCGCCTGCATTTTTGCTGAGCGCGCCAAAGCTATACCGGGACGTGCGGCAAAGCGGCGAGTTTGACCCCAATGCGCCCCTGATCACAGATTTCAAAGCATCCGGTGCTGCGGGCCTCGGCCTGAGTTTGCAGCCGAATGAAAAGGTCGCATTATTAATGGTTGCCGACGTACCGGAAAATGCGGTCGGAAAAGCGACACTTGAATTGATCGCTACCACTGCGCTGCAACAGGTACAGGCGCGATTTGTCCTCAAGGCGACTATCGCGGACAACGCATTACTCCAATTGATGATGCAGGCGTCGCCATTATGGTATGCGCAAAACGGTGCGGTTGACGTTAAGCTTAGTGCTAAAAATCTGGGCGCAGTAGCAGCCACGGGAATTAGCAGCATCAATAACACCACAATAACCATCGACGGCAAAGCGCAAACCGTCGTATTGCTGCGCCATGTCATACCCGCCGGGGCTTCGTATGTAGAGGGCACGTTACTTACCCAAAATCCGCTAATAAAAAGACTATATCGCTACGAGAGCGATCCATTGTTTCACTACCGCACGGTCCGGGACAGTAAAACTGCGGCAACCCTTGCTGCAGCGGCGCATTCATCTACTCTGGCACCCGGCACACGGGTGGCCGAGATCGCAGTGGCAATCAATACACTGGATCAGAACGAAAGTTTACAAGCAACATTTTCGTTAGTAATAGACGCCTCCGCACCAGACACACTTGCGTTGCAAAGTGACGGCTGGGATGCGAATGAGCGGGTGCAAAGTAATCCCGTCATGTTGCGGCGCGCCAGCGCCGCAACGCCTGATATCGTGCCCTATATCCAGTCCCCCGACCTGGGACTGGGTGTTCCGGGTGAGTACTTACTACGCGTGAACAATATCGGTGGCGGTCTTACCGATAAACCGATCATCTTAATTGCAAATATTCCGAAGGGCGTACGCGCTTTAACCGCAAGTGCCGATAAGCAGTGGCAATGTGCGATCACCGACGCTCAACTTGTGACCTGTTCGACAGAGCAGGCGGTTGCGGGCAATAAATTTAGTTCGGACATTATCGTTAAAGTAAGTGCAGTCGATGCGGCGTTTCCGCCCGGCGAGAACCTGATATCTTTACTTGGCAACGTTTCAGTCAGCGGTGGCGGCGAGTTGGCTATCCACGCGGACAACAATCTGCTTAATTTCAACAGCAGAGTAACCCGCGGCTCCTCACTGTCCGGCAGCGTCTGGATGGATCGCGGTCATACCGGCGCGTACGATAGCGGCGATACCTTATTGGCAGGATGGCGCGTTCAATTACGCACCGCTAGTGCCGCCAGTGCCGCTCCCGCTGCCTCACCGACTCCCACTGCAAATAGTGGCGCAAAGACTGCGCGCCACAGCGACACCGGTAATACCCCGGTCCAGACCGACCAGATAGTAGCCGAGGCCATCACCGATGCCCAAGGAGCATATCAACTGGCTGGTCTGCCTGCCGGTGGTCCTTATCGACTACGCTTTATTTCGCCCGGCGGTGTACGCGTCGGTACGCCACTTGACGGTAAAACAGGCTTGCCGCAAGCTAATGTAACGCGTGACTATGAGGCCGGTGAACTGGTTTATGAGCGGATCGAAAACGGTCATGTTTATGCCGAACAAAACCTTGCAGTATCCTACAGCGGACGCGTGTACGATGCGCAATCGCGTAAGCCGGTGGCCGCCGCAAAAGTTCGTCTCGGGGTCAATGCCCGCGGGGCCGACCTATCCGCTTATCTGGTCGGAAAGCCGACCAATGCAGAAGTAATTACCGATGCAGAGGGCTATTTTTATTATGCCTTTACGCCCACTGCACCGGCTGGGACCTATACGCTGGCGGTTGAAACTGCTGGCTACGAGCCACACTTTTCAAGTGCCATGCCGCCCATGGAAACACCGATTCGCCTGTCCGGCGCTGGCGATGCCCCGGATGTTGTGATGGCGGCGGACTCGTTGGAAATTCCGGCCGCTAACGACAAGGTGGTGTATTACAAAGAGATTCAGCGCGAGGTCAATGCATCGCGTCTGGTAAATAACCTGCTGGCAATTGATCCGGTCAACGTTAGTGCGGGCGACGTGCTGTTTTTGCGCAAGGATGCGGATCGTCGTGAGGTTGAATTGATTGATTACGTTAACTACACGCTCACACTCAAATACACAGGAAAAGACCCACGTAAAGGGTTCAATATCGCAGACCAGTTGCCACGAGGATTTACTTACGTGCCAGGATCCGCAAGGATGGTTGCTGGCAGCGTTGGTGGCGGCAGCGGCGTGTCCGACAACGGATCAGGCGTAGCGCTTGAACCAGAAACCCGCGGTAACGCTTTACGCTTTAATGCAGCGGATACCATACTCTTGAACGATGCCCCGATACTTATTCAGTATCGTGCCAGCGTAGGCGTCAATGCACGTGAAGGCGCACGTGCAGAAAGCCATGCCACTGCATATTCCGGCAACCTGCGTTCTAAGCAAGCCAGTGTTTCCGTCAATGTTATCGGTGGCGTGTTCACCAATGACGCATACGCTCTCGGCAAGGTGTCGATGATCTGCGATGCCGCGGACAGTAAGGCCAGCGGCCAGTCCCACACCATCGGCGTCCCCGGCGTGCGTATTTATCTGGAAGATGGGACTTTTGCCGAGACCGACCAGGACGGAAAGTACAGTATTTACGGTGTAAAACCACTGACCCATGTATTGAAAATAGATAACACTACCTTACCGGTTGGCGCGATACCGTTGGCGACCACTAACCGTAATTCCGGTCACGGTGGTAATCAATTCATCGATCTACGCAATGGCGAACTTGGGCGCGGTGATTTTACACTCAGTTGCGGCGTCGGTAGTTTGACAGACGTTGAATCGCGGCGTGAAAAAGCGGCCAGCAACGCGTCCGAAATCGAGACCGTCATCAAGCGTCGTTTTGATGTAAATCCATCCGCGACGGACGGTAACACCTCGGTGGAAAGTCTGAAGACCTTATCTGCTACTGGCAGAATTGGCGTCGGCGCGTCAGGTACTACGACGGCCCCGCTCTCGTTATCCAAAAAGCCGACAGATAATAGCGACAGAAATGTAGCGATTGTCCAGCAGCGCGATGTCCCCGCAACGTCGGGGTTTTCTAATGCCCCTATTGATCTGAAAAAAAATCAGGCGCTTGTACCAACATTGGTGACGCATGCGGCCCGTGCAGCACTAGTCGAAGCACCGTTACCCCTGGCGACCTTGCTACCCAAGCTGGACCCATCACTCGGGTTTGTCGACCTTAACGAGGGACAGATTGCCCCTACGCGCCAGATCCGGGTGCGGGTCAAAGGTGCCATCACAGTCGCGACGTCAGCCACATTGGCAGCGGGTGACTTTGTACTCGAGGTCAACGGGCAATTGATCGGACAAGATCGCGTTGGTACCCGCACAGAACTGATTTCACGCAAGATTGCGGCATGGGAATACATTGGCGTTGCGCTCAAAGCGGGTAAGAATGTTCTCACCGTACGTCAGGGAACGCAGCAACAAAGCATCACGGTCATTGCGCCGGGGGACTTTCAGACGCTAACAATTGAAGTCGCGGCGACAGCAGAAGCAGATAGCAAGAAGCCATTACGCGTGCGCTTGCACGTCACCGACATCAATGATGTTCCGGTGACTGCACCGACCACGGTCACGTTGAGCGCCAGCGCCGGGCAATGGCTGGATGCGTCCGGTCATGTCGGTGATGACGTCTATAGAGGAATTATCAAAGATGGCGTGGCTGAGTTTGATCTTCTGCCGCCAGAGCAACCCGGTGCGCTGACTTTACGTGCAGTCAGCGGTCCGATTCAGACCAGACGTCAAATCCAGTTGGTTGCACCGCTGCGCCCCATGCTGGCGAACGGTATTGTCGAGGGCGTGGTTAGCCTTCGTAATGGGTTGATCCGACCAGTGGGCGAGCGCGACAGTTTTGAGAACGAACTGAGTCGACTGAGCACCTCATGGGATAACGGCAAAATCACTGCCGGAGGCCGTGCCGCTTTCTTCCTTAAAGGTAAGGTAAAAGGCGAATATTTGCTGACCGCCGCTTATGACAGTGAAAAGGACGTCAAGCAGCGTTTGTTCCGCGATATCCAGCCTGAGCGCTACTATCCGGTCTACGGCGACTCTTCGGTGCGTGGCTTTGATGCGCAATCTACCAGTCGCTTGTATCTGCGGATCGATAAAGGTCAGAGCTATCTGCTTTACGGCGATTTCTCTACGCAGGATGCAACCGGTGTGCGCCAGCTGACGCAATATAACCGTGGCGTTACCGGTATCAAACATCACTTCCAGACTGCTGGAGGACGGGTCAGTGGAACGCTTTTTGCTAGCCGTAACAACCTGACACAACGGGTGGTAGAGATCAGGCCAAACGGCACGTCCGGACCGTTTTCAGTATTTGGTGCCGACTATCTGGAGAACAGCGAACGGGTCGAAATCATCACCCATGACCGCAGCATGCCTTCACGTATTCTTGCTACGCGTGTGCTGGCACGCTTCGCCGATTATGAAGTAGAGACGATGAGCGGGACGCTTTTATTCAAAAGCCCCGAACCGTCCACTGATGCTAACCTCAACCCGAATACCATCCGCATTACCTATGAGTCGGATGGTAACGGCGCCAATTTCTGGCTGTATGGCGGCGAGGTACAAGTCAATGTAACGGATGCCATCAAGTTGGGTGCGGTTGCGGTAGAAGATCGCAATCCGGCAGACCCGCGTGCATTGCATGGCATGACACTAGAGGCAGAGTTGGGCCGTGGTACCAAGCTGGCAGGCGAACTGGCGCAGACCAAATCGGTCCGGGGTCTGGGACGTGGTAGCCGGGTAGAACTTACGCACCAAAGTGCCGCGTTGAAGGCTGGCGTAACTGCCGTCCAGAGCGACGGGAAGTTCGATAACCTGAACTCGCCAACCTCAGGTGGACAGATCGAAGCACGTGCGGGGGCCGAATACAAACTCGACGAGCGCAATACCCTCAAGGGGGAACTGGTACACGCCAGAACGTTATCAAAAAGTGGTAACGATTCTAATAGCGGCTTTGGTAATGGTAATAACGGTAACGGCAGTAACCTTTCCCCCGATACCAAGTTAGAGGGTGTGTTGATTGGGGTAGAGCATGCCTTCGATGCGGGCGTGCAAGTCGAGGTTGGCAGCCGGATAGTGCGCGGCACAGCGCAAGGATCTACCGCCAACGGTGGCAGCGGCACCGATGACCTCAATCTCAACACATTGCGAACCAAAGTAGGAATGCGCGTACCCGGTCTGCCCAGCGCCAGCATCTACACCGAATACGAGCGCGATATGCGCGACGCCGATAAGCGTCTGCTTGCCTTCGGCGGTGACTATCAGATCCAGCCGGGCACCAAGGTCTATGGACGACACGAAGCATTGTCCAGCCTCGGTAATATCTATGAATTGGGTGATGCCCAAAAAACCAGCAATTACCGGTCCGTGCTGGGTATTGAAACTGAATACATGCCGCAGGCAAGTCTGTTCAATGAATATCGTTTAGGCAGCGCCATTGATGGACGTGCCGCACAGAATGCATTCGGACTGCGTAACGGCTGGAATGTCGCACCGGGATTGCGCCTTAATACCACCTTTGAGCGCACCAAGGCACTTAGCGGCAGCAACAGCGACGAAGCGACCGCCGTCACCGGGCAAGTGGAATATCTTGCCGACACGCGCTGGAAGGGCGGCGCCGGTCTGGAGTTACGCCGCAGCCCACAGGAAGATGCGATGCTTAACACCCTTGGTGTAGCGATCAAGCTTGACCCTGACTGGACCTTTCTCGGCAAGAGTGCGGTGTATCGCGTTACCGGTAGAAACGGAAACGGCAGCAACGCAGGCAACGGTCTACGCGCCCGTCAGCGGCTTGGCGTCGCTTATCGGGAAACCGAACGCAATACGCTCAACGCGCTGGCCTATTACGAACACCGATTAGAAAACGGTCGTCTGGCCGCTATTCAGAACACTAACCGCCATGTGCATTTATTCTCCGCACACGCCAGCCACAGACCGTATCACGCCTTGACGGTCTCTGGACGCTACGCCTTTAAGCATGTGACAGAAAACGGTCATGGTCAGCATAGCGCCATGCAAGGCCACTTGCTGTCTGGTCGCGTCACTCGCGACATTACCACCAAATGGGATGCGGGCGTTGCGGGGTCATTATTCGCCAGCAGTCTCGGCGAACGCTTGAGCGCCATGGGTATAGAGGCTGGTTATCAGGCCAGCGACGATCTGTGGATTTCGGTTGGTTACAACGTATTCGGTTTTGAAGACCGGGATTTTAGCAGTATGGCGAACACCTCGCGTGGCACGTATTTCCGACTGCGTTACAAATTTGATGAAAGCAGTCTGTAATATGAAAACGCTATTTTCCATGATTAAAACGGTCGCACGATTGTGCCGGCCTTCAACCCTTTTACGAGCGACGTTGTTAGTGACGCTGATATGTTTTGGTAACGCGGCGCAAGCGCAGAACTTCTACATCCGCAGCACAATTGAACCGACCGAAGCGTATATGGGGGATATGGTAGAAGTGCAGATGATGGCACAAGCGCGCGGGTATACTTTGACGTCATGTAAAGGGGAATTTACGGGGAAATTTGAATTCTGGAATACAGATAATGGTGACAGTTTTAACGCAGTGTGCGGTGACAATATCGGCACGTGGGGCGGTATAAAAAAAATCGTCGTTAATTCTAAGGTGGGTAAACCCGGAGATACAGTAGAATTCCTCGCCTCTGCTAAATACGTCGGGGTTGAGGGTCTTTCTGTCAAAAAGACCTTTAAAATTATTGATATCGGGGGCACTGCTAAAGCGCACCTTACTTCAACAGGCAGTAACACGGTTACCATTTCCGGCACCATCAATCCTAGTGCCAATCAAGTCCGAATCTATGATGCAAGCGGAACGGAAATATCCAGGCCCTCCATCACCGGCGACCGAAATAACCAGCGCTTTTCAATGACCACGCTCCCGCAGTTGGTTGGCATGCAAACATTTGATGTCTATGGCTATTACGTAACGAACAGCGGTGACGAATCTTACGCGTTCCTTAAATCTGTCGCCGTATTTGTTCCAGCGCCGCCTCCGACTTGGATCGGTCCGGCAAACAATAGTGCCTTCTCCCCATCAAAGGGCAAGCCACTGGAAATTATTCTAGAAACCGTTTCCGGCATTGGAGGAGTTCAGGTGTTTTGGTCAGAGCAAGAAAGCATGAATGATGACACGCCAAATATTGTAGTAGAAGCGAACCTTGATGAGAAGAATCAATTCAAAATTGCGGTGCCTGCAAGCATGGATTGGGTCCCAGGGAAAAAAATGTATGTGGGAGTTCGGATAAGAAACAATGGATTCCAGTCCTCCTTATCAAATCGTGCTTTCAATGTAGTCTTACCCGAAACGCCGCCAGCACCGACATGGATTAGCCCAACTAGTAACAGCTGGTATGGACCATCTGCGGACAACCTGTTTAAGCTCAGCGGAAAAACCGTACCAGATGTTGAGCAGATCAATGCAAGTTGGTGTACTGCAGATCGTCGTACGTGCGGGCAAACGGACTTTCAATATGTGAAGGTGGGTGCGGACGGTATCTTCAAAGACTTCGTTATTCCTGCCAGTAAAAATTGGGTATTGGGCACTGATTATTTGGTGAAATTTGTTGTAAAAAGACAGGGGCAAGTATCAGACCCATCGCCGGAGTATCGTTTTTATACGAGATTGCTTGCCGAATGGCGCAGCCCGGCAGCGAGCACTGTGTATTGGCCGGCGACGGGTGGTCGGTTCATCATCGGCGGTCAAACTGATGCTGCCGTAAAAAGTATCGAGGTCTGGTCCAGATTAAATGGGAGCGGTCAATGGGAAGAGCTCATCGTACCCGTCAGTCTAAAAAGTGACAATACGTTTGTTGTTGCGATAGACGGCAGTATGGCTTGGCTCAAGGGTAGTCGACAGGTGCAGTTTCGCGGCATAGTCAATGGCGTTAAAGGTGAGAACTGGTCTATATCCCGTAGCTTCAAGGTAGAGCGGGCGCCTTCCACACAGCTCTGGAGAAGTCCGGAAAATAATAGTGAATACATACCCCAAACCGATAAGCCGCTACAAATAAGCGCAGAGACCGACGCTGGCGTAAACAAGGTCACAACACGTTCAAAAATGCAAGGCAAAAGTGATGCGACGGCCAGCGTAAAGGGGGCGTGGGTCACGCTTAAGGACAACGTTTTTAGTAATCTCAGTATCCCGGATAGCGTGAACTGGCAAGAAGGTCAAACCTATGAGGTGAAATTCAAAGTCCAGCGGGATGGTATCGATGCCGACGACTGGTCGCCGATTCTCAACATCTATGTGCCTTATACAAGTCCTTTATCGCATCTGGAGTGGATCAGTCCAGACGACGGTAGTTCGCACACACCATCCACCGGTAATCTCAAGATAAGCGGCAAGACTGATATCGGGGTGAACACGATAACGACGCTTGTAAAAATTCAGGGTAGCGACGGTGCGGGCACACAGAACAACGCCATCGCCGTCAAGCTCGACAGCGAGAACAGATTTAGTGATCTTGAGGTTCTCAACAGCGATAAGTGGGTAGAGGGCAATACTTATGAGGTCAAATTCTTTTCCCGGAGAGATAACATCTCATCGGCAGATTTTTCGCTACCCAGAACATTCAAAGTGCCGTACACCACACCTGCGGGCACGCCGGCATGGAGGGGCTTGACCGATGGCAGTGCGTACACGCCATCGACGGATAATCCGCTGAGGTTCGGCGGCAAAATCGATCTGGGTGAGAATCAGCAGGTCAGGCTCTGGTGGAAAGGTCCTGGTTCCGGTCCGGATGGCGTGACGGAGGCAGATGTGGCGGTCACGCTGGATGCCAACGGTGAATTTAAGGATATTCCGATTCCCGGCAGTGTGAACTGGCAACCTGAAGCTGCTTACGACTTATTATTTCAGGTTGTCAGGCCGGGAGGGCTTGTATCGGCCTGGTCACCCTACCTCAAAATAAATGTGCCCAACACCGAACCGACGATGTTGGTGTGGGTCGGCCCGGATGCCAACAGCTTTTATACTCCCTCGAACGATAACCTGCTGAAGATAAGCGGCGAGACTGAGCCCGGCGTTGATGAGGTCCATGCACGCTGGCGGGAGGCGGGTTCAAACTTGTATATCTACCCGGGTGCAGTACCCACGGCGCTGGACAGTAATAATCGTTTCACGATCCCCGTTGGCCGCACTGGCGAATGGTTAGCTGGCAACGCTTACGAAGTGCAATTCAAGGTTAAAAGAAAGGGTCTGCAGTCCGAATGGTCGGCTCCCCGCCTGATAAACGCGCAGTACACCACACCGACAACGTTGATATGGCTTAGCCCGGAAAATAATACCGATTACATACCGTCCAAAGATAACCTGCTAAAAATCAGCGGTGAAACGGATCCCGGCGTCAATGAGGTGCATGCACGCTGGCGGGAAATCGGTACAGATGGCGTGTTCACCTATCCGGGCGCAGTCCCCACCGGACTCGATAGCAATAACCATTTCACGATTTCCGTTGGTCGCAGTGACGAGTGGGAAAACGGCAAGAGTTACGATGTGCAGTTCAAGGTCAAGAGAGGCGGGGTACAGTCCGAGTGGTCGTCTTCCCGCATGATCAATGTGCCATTTACGTTGGGTTGGATTAGCCCGGATCAGGACAGCACGTACACACCGTCGCACGACAATCTGCTGCAGATCACCGGCGAGACTGACCCCGGCGTTGATGAGGTCCATGTATGGTGGCAGGAGGTCGTGGCCGGCGGCAACACCTATCCGGGTGCAGTCTCCATCAAGCTGGACAGCAATAATCGATTCACAATCCCGGTTGGCCGCACGGACGAATGGGAAGCGGGCAAGTCTTACGAAGTGAAATTCAAAGTCAAAAGAGGAGGGTGGCAGTCCGCTTGGTCGGCAGGCCGGATGATACACGTGCCGTTCAAAGGAAATTGGACCGACTCTGTGCCAGAGAGTTGGCAGAATCCATCGACCGCCAAGCCGATACTTATCGCTGGCAAGACCGTGCCGGGTGTTAATCAGATCAATATATTTTGGAAAAGTGAAGACGGCACCGATGCCGGTAACACCAGTTACAAGGATATGGCTTTCACGGGGCAAGATGGCCTTTTTAGGGTGCCGCTGGAGGCAAGCCAACACTGGAAGGATGGCGCGACGTATGCTGTTTGGTTCCACGTCAAAAAGAAAGATGGCTACCTGGAATCAAGCGTATCGGACATTCGAACTATCCATGTTGACAGGCTTGCGCCAGTTTTAGACAACCTTCAGCAGGCAATGTCGGATGATGGTCATTACACGCTTACCGGCACCGCCGTCGATAACAATTCCGGTCTCGGTCCCAATGGCGACGGTAAAGGTGCAATCAACATCCGCTGGCGAACCGGACCAGAGGAGCAATGGTCAGAGTCGATAACGGACATGGCTTCGTTCGGTACGTTTGCCTTCGGCCTGACCGCAGAACAGTTACATCAGCACTGGACCGTGGAGGTCGAGATAATCGCTACCGACCGGGCTGGCAACCAGACGCCAAAATTATTGAAACCCTACGTAACAGCCCCTGTAATCAAATTGGGCGTAACCCGTACCAATTGGGAATCGTCGGCCAGTAATGTCGATCACCAAGTTGTGCGGAGCGGTCCCGCAGACGTCGGGAGAAAACGTATAAGTACCTCTTCAGGTAGTCAAATGTTTGCCGGGGACACGTTCACTTACAGCATTACGGTAACTGGAAAAAAAGGTAACGCTGAAAATGTAAATCTCACCTATAAGCTGCCCGCTGGTTTGGAAGCGCACGGCCCGCTTATTCTGGGAGCAGGCGCGAACCCCGGTGTCGTGTTGAACCCGGACTGGGACGGCACGCCATCGCATTCGCAACTGTTGACTAAGGGTGGAAAGTTGAGCGCAAAAGAAACGTTTAACATCCGCATTCCTGTACGCATAAAAGCCGACGCTGAGATCTCCGTCGCAAGTCGGGTTGTCTTGGGTGCAACTGGTATGGAGGACCTTGGTGTCGATGATGTGGTGAGCCTGGTTCCCGATCAAGGTGTGCTAAAGCTGGTGAAAAGTGTTGACAAGGTTGCCGCAAACGAGGGCGATACGCTGGACTACACAATCAAATTTAGCAATACCTCCAGCAGCTTTATAGCGATGCAAGAAATTCATGATTCTATCGATTCACGCATGACGCTGAAAAACGTAACCTGCGGAGAAAATATACCGGCAGGAATAACCTGCACGCTCCAGAAAAGCGAAGCGGCAGCAATCTGGAGATTCTCGGGACAGTTGCCGGCTGGTGCATCGGGGTCGGTTGGATATAGTGCGACGATCGATTTACATTAGCCGAAACAGCAATTTTGCGGTTGCTAACCGCAACAGCCTTTAGGGTGCATGTAATGTAGTTTTAACGAACTCTATATACAGCGTTTGTATTTTAGTGCGCCCAGTTTCTATTCAAAAAAACGTCTTGCGCATGGTTATTCACCTGCGGCCTGCTTACGTTGGTGTGTCTGATTTAAATATTTTATTTACACTTTTCAAAAATCCAGGCACGCGATATACGCCCGCTCGCCGGTCCAATGAGAGCATTTTCGCTACCAAGATTTCGATCATAAATTATTTTGTAATGCAGAAAAAAATTTTGCGTCAATCATTTTTTTGGAGGGAAAAAATAGCGAGAAACATTGTTTAAATAATTTCACATCCACATCCACATCAACACCAAAGAGAATCAACATTAATGTATCTAAAAACGACTATGAAAAAAAGAAAATTTTTGCCTGCGATTGGGTTCACCGCCTTTCCGATATTATTGATGCTGTCTGGCCAAACACTGGCAGCGCCCCCAAAAATAGATCAGCTTGAAGCGGTTAATTCCTCCGTCAATAATGCCAAAATCCGTACCGTGACAAACTGGGCACCGCTCGCCGATTCCGTCTGCTGGTACAAAGGCGCCGCGGCCACTGATAGTGCCATTCTCGGTTGCCAAAGCACAGCGGCAGGTAACATGGACATTGAGATGACGGCCGCTGAGGCCTGGGGCAGCGCTGCTTACTATGTGAACTGGACAATACCCGAATCCAGTTTAAATGTGGGTAACAACACCCTCACTGCCAAACTTTGCAAAGGCGGAGAATGTGCGACCAAAACTGAAACAATTTCCTTCGACGCTGGCACGCCGGTTGTTTCATTCGATTATGCCAATTCAGTTACCGGTCTTACCCACAAAGCCGTTGTTCCAAATAAAGAGGGATTTTTAGGCACTGAGCCTGTTTCCTCCCGTGACGAAAATTTCGTCGTCGGTGGCTATGTATCGGAGTGGGCACAATATGGTCGTAAGTTCGATGTAGAAAAACTTGATGCCAGCAGTTACACCAATCTTGTTTACGCGTTTGTCGGCATTTGCGGCGATACGGGTGAAAAACACGCGACCGTCAGCAAGGCTTGTACTGAGCTTGAACGCAAGGACTTTGAAATAACCCCGCTTGACGTGTGGGGTGGATTTCAATCTGCGATAAGTAAAAGGCAGGCCGATTATCCGTGGGACGAATATGCATACTCAGGAATTCTAAAAAAGAATTACGACGGTTTAAATCGTTACAATGTGCGCGGAATGATGGGGCAATTGCTGCATCTGAAAGAACAAAATAAAGATCTAAAAATCGCCGTAAGCGTCGGTGGATGGACACTTTCTACACCGTTCCCTGTTCTGGCTGCTAATTCGGAGAAGCGCAAGGTATTTATTGACTCAGTCGTTTCCTTTGTCTACAAATGGCAATTAGACGAAGTCGATCTTGACTGGGAGTTTCCAAAATCAGAAGAAGAGGGCCGCAACTTTGCTATTCTGGTCGAGGAACTGAAAGTTGCACTCGAAGCCGGCGTCGCGCAGCCCGTAACCATCTCCAGCGCAGTGGGTGCGACCGAGCAATACATCAACAACGTGGGTCACGCAAACTACGCGCGGCTCGCACGGTCATTGGATAAAATTTATCTGATGAACTATGACTTTTGGGGTGCATGGTCAGGTGACCTGGGTCACCAAACTAATTTATCCGGGCCGTCTGATGCACAGTTTAGTGCGCAAAAAGCGATTAAACTTCTAGAGGAATACGGCGTACCAAAGAAAAAAATTATCTTGGGCGTGGCAAACTATTCGCGCGGGAAAAAAGGAGAAATTCAACGTCCGGGTGAACCAGCGTCAGCGATTAATGTAAGTGCCGATCAGGTATTCGGTACGCATGAGGCCACAGTCCTGGAAGGCTTTGATTTGTTCGCCAACATTGCCGGCGAAAATCTTAAAGGGAAAAATAATTTCTCGTTGTTCACCGATAAAAAATACGACGCCGATTATTACTACAATCCAACCAGCCAAGTGTATTTTAGTATCGATACCCCGCGTACAGCTTATCGCAAGGCGCAGTATGCGAAGGAGATGGGACTAGGCGGTGTGTTTAGCTGGTCAGTTGAGCAAGATCATTTGGGATACAGTGTCAATGCGATGAACGAAGGTTTGGGCAACAAACTGGAAGACAAGTTTACCTCAGTGCAGGAACGTGAAGCGTTGTATGCGACCTGTGGTATCAATCTGACTGCGCAAGAGTGTGCCAGCATAGGCAAAGACCCAATCTTTGAGATTCATGCTTCGCATAGCACGGTGACTGCAGTGACTAGTGTGAAATTATCGGTGGATGTTTCCAACGCGCTGGCCAGTGATTTTAAGTTTGGATGGACGCAAATCACTGGTGATCCTAAGCTGACGATTAATTCCCATGCTTCGCAAATGGCAAATGTGCTTATTCCGGCGGTAAATAAGAAAACGACATTTGAATTTGAAGTTGAAATGGCGCACCAAAAAACTGGCCTTAAGCATAAAAAGACGATCAAGGTAATTGCCCAGCCCGGAACGCCTCCGGCGATAAATGTGATTATCGAATCTTATCGCCAGGTTTTTACTGTGGGAAATATCGTCACCTTGAAAGGTCAAAAATCCAGTAGTGCAGATGGCAGCGCCTTAACCTATCTGTGGACTCAGCTTTCAGGGCCGCAGCAAAATCTCGATTACGCGAACCGAAAAAGCAAACGTAACCTGGAGTTTGATTTGAGAGATATCAAAGCGGATACGAAGCTTAAATTTAAGTTGACGGTAAAAAATAAGGCCGGTCTGACAGCCACCGATGAGATCGAAATAATTGGGACGCCAGTGGCTGTCAAAAATCCGGTAGCCGTTGCCACGGCAAAATTTTCATCCAATGTGGATAGTGGTTTCGACACGCTCGTACTAGACGGTACGAACTCTAAAAACACCACGATGGCAGGAAAATTGACTTATAGCTGGCGGCAAATCTCTGGGCCAATGCTGGACTTCAGAGGATATGAAAAAGATGGCGCTGCCAACCTGATGTTCCGTCCCTTTGACAAAAATACGCAATTCGGCTTTGAACTGACTGTGACGAATACGTATGGACTAAAAGCGAGTACTAAAATATACCCTACTGCAAAGCCGCGACAGATGTAAATAAACCCTGATTGATGATGTATGTTCCTCTCTCGGGCAAAGGCTCGAGGGAGAAATACAGACGCCGACGCTGGGTTTACCTATAAATCGTTGGCAAATTATGTGTCTACAGGCACTGATAAATGATCGAAATATAAAAGTGCGTCTTCCCTGGAATGTAAAAATGGTGGCATGATCCTGCCGATTCAGTCTAGTCAAGCGCGTGGCCCGTCAAATTAACCTCGGGCGAACAGGTGCAATGGACGAAAGCAATATTTCGCAGAATGGGACTTGTGGGCCTTAAATGCCTTTCCTGGCGCCGGTGAAGATCGCGATATGCCAGTCCTCAGAATGAAAGCCTGCCTCGAATTAGGCGCTGCATGCCTCAATCTGGTGTGTCTCGCACTATGTAGTTTGCCACCTTTGATTAAAGAATTGTTTTTTTATGGCAACAAACTCACCACTCTCCCGACGTTGCCAGTGGATCTGCAAAACGCCCGTGTACTCGCTGCGGTGGAAAGCGACAAATATGACTGCGACTTGCCTGCATTGATTGACATCGGCAGAAATATGTTTCGACAGGATAAGCTGGAACAAATCGCTCGGGCGAATGCGGCTACGCCAAAGTTTAAAGATGAAATTGAGGTGTGTTTTGCTTATCTTATCGAGCTGCGGGTCGTACTGAAATTGACCCTGCCGGTACAAGCAATGCGGTTTTTTGATATGTCGGGCGTCAAGCGAGAAGACTTCAAGATCGCCGGACAACAGGTAAAAAGCAAAGAAAATAGTGGGTTTCTGACATGGTTACTTCAATGGGTACCATGGGAAGGTGTCATGCGACGCGTGGATGAACGGCTTTACGTTCAAATGAAAAAAGCGCTGTACGAACAGCTGGAAACGATTGAGCCGATAGCGATTGCTGAACTGAAGCAGCTGAATTTGAATTTGGACACTGACGCCATCAGAATCAAAAGTAAGGAAATCGAGGAAAAATTATCTCAGCAGCTCAGGATGCGCTTTACGCAAGATTTTCTGGTTAAAAAAGACCTGCTGAATCTGTTGGACCCATACTGGAAGGGCGAGAATCTGTTGTCGTACGTGGACGCTAGTGCATTTGCAAAGCCATTGAAATGAGCGAAATATGAATGCGCGTGCGGCATCTGGAGCGTAGAAATAGTACTCCGATATTGCTCAAGGTATACCATGTTGCCGGTAAATCCTTCGCGATCCTCATCCACGGCGTCAGTCGGCCCGACACAATCAACTTCTGGCGTTCAGTCAGAAGCGAATAGAGAAAAAAGCTTTTCGAAGTATGGAATTTGTGGGTAGAGAACGCTCCTGATGGAGCCGGTGAAGACCGGGTTATAGCATTTAATAGAATGCCGGACTGCCATAAAAGGCGAGCAACCCGGCTTGAACTGAATGGTCTCTCAGATCCTCGGCAATGACGTGCGCCCTCAAATGGCGTAACACTTGGTAATTAGCAATGTGTCCGGGGGTAAGCTGCAAACTTATTTCGTCCTTGCGTCGTGCGAAATAAATATCCGGTGCACCAGAGATATTCTCGCTAAAAATGGGCCCCTCATTTTTTAGGCCCGTTCTGTACAGGCCTTAATTTTTCTTGTAGTGCCTCAGCAAAGGTAATGAATGATTGAAATATGAATGCGCGTATTGCGCATAGATTGTAAAAAGAAGACCCCCATCCGCACCAGGGTTTTACTATGCTGACCATTCGATCTTCGCAACCATCACCCACCGCTTCGGTTGATTTTAATCGATCAACATCAAGTACACAGGTAGTCGCGGATAAAGAAAAAAAGCTCTTCGAAGAATGGAGATTGTGGGTAATGAATGCCCCGGTTGGAGAAGGTAAAAATCGAGAGATAGCGTGCAACAGAATGGAAGATTGTAAAAAAAGGGATGCTGTTTGGCTAGAACTGAATGATCTCGGTCTTTCCAGCTTGCCCGGAAGCTGGCCGCCTTCCGTCAAGTATTTGAATCTCAGTAATAATTGTTTGACCTGCCTGCCTACCTTGCCTGATCTTCTTGAATTTCTTTATGCCGACCATAATCTTTTGACTCACCTGCCAGAAGTGTGGCCAGCCGGTGTGATAGAACTTCACCTGAATTTCAATCAATTGGAACAATTACCAAAGATATTGCCTACGAATCTAACGTACCTTGATGTTTCAGATAATCGCTTGAAGAGCTTGTCCGATTCTTTACCTTTTTTTATCGAGGTCATTATTGCCTACAACAATTACCTCACTCATCTGTCGGTCTCGCCTATTTATCTGACCGAAATTAATGTCAGTAATAATCAGATAAAGGATTTGCCAGAATACTTTTCCCCTTCGCTGAGAACATGCGATGTTAGCTACAATCAAATTACGCGTATTCCTGCGGGAATAATAGCATTTGCGGGGGCTGCGCGATTTTATGTAAGGCATAATCCTTTTCCTGAAAACGTACAGCGAGCTATCCATGACCTGGATTTTAATCCGAGTTATTATCGGGTGAAATTCATAGGCGTTTAAAAACGTCCAAAGTAAACGCAACATCAGGCTAAGCGCAATTTTTTTAGATATGGAGCAATAGACCCCACTGGGAATCTTTGTGAACGTTGCAACCACGGAAAACCTCGAACGGGATGCCGATGCTTACGCTCCTCATTGGCTACGGATCATTCCCGTTACTGCGCGCAGGGGCATTGTTTACCACGCTCGTTAAGTTCCGACGAAAGTCTTTGCATCTGTAAAGTAAGGCTAATGATCGAAATATGAAGGCGCGTTTGGCGCGCATATTTTATAAAGGAAACTGTCTATTCAAACGAGAGTATTCCCATGATCAGCCTGCTCGCATCTTTTAAAACTCCATTTTCCCGGTCGGTTCAGGCTCTTCCGTTAACTTCGGTTGAACGAGCAAAATTCAAGAAGGAAAAATATTTTGCCGAATTGGATGCGTGGGAAAAAAAGGCGATTCCCGGTGCCCGTGAGAAGCGTGATGTAGCGGTCGCCAATGTCAAAGACTGCTATGAACGAGACGGTACTACGCTCAGCCTAAGTCATCTTGACCTGCGCAGTTTGCCCGATATCGCGTTACTTTGCATAACCGAGCTGGATATTAGTCATAATAGACTGACCTCTTTGACAGGCCTGCCGATATTCATCGAGCATCTTGACGTTAGTTATAATGAGCTAACGGAGCTTGGGGACGACTTACCTCCTTGCGCGATAGTAATTGACGGTTCTCACAATCTGTTGAGCAGTTTGTCGAAGGCGCTACCTTTCCCCCTGCTAATTCTTGATGTCAGCGATAATAATTTGGTACTTATCACCGATAAGTTATCAGTTAATCTCTGGGAAATTAACCTTGATAATAACCGACTCACTAGTCTGGAGGGGTTGATGTTGCCACGTCTGGAGACGATCCGCGCCCGAGGAAATTTGTTGACAGAGGTGCCGGTCCTGTCCAGTTCTGTGAAGTATGTTTATCTTGATCGTAACAGGATACAAGTGCTGCCAGACCAACTGGTCGAGGGTTTGATCAAGATTTATATCAACGATAACCCATTGAAATATTTATCGGAGTACTTGCCCCACTCAGTGGAGGCAATACATGCCAACGATACCTGGTTAACCGGTCTGCCAAAATTTCGGCCCGGGTCCCTAACGACATTAACGGCCAACAGGAATTCGATCGTAGATGTTCCTGAATGGGTAATGGAGCTGTCTGCAAACGGGCTACTTTGCTTGGCTGACAATCCGCTTTCTAATGACTCGCGACAGTATCTGCAGTTGCTATTGGAGGCCGGTGGGCCGGATGGCTCGAAATCCCAACTTCATTTCTAGTGGACAGCGAAATATTTGTTACGATGGTCTGGTTTATAGCAAATTCGCGAGCGGACAGATGGGGACGACAGTCGCGGGTTGACTTGCTGAACGGAATGTTATCTGGTTAAATATTCCATTCATGGCTAGCCGAGGTAGCTGGCACAATCTAAAGGCAGAGGTAAAGATGACGATCAAGCAGATCCAGCGGATTCTACTGCTTCAAAGTATTATTAAACGTGCTGTACTAACGCTGGCGAGTATTTCCTTGCCAGGCAGCTATGCCGCCTATGCGGCATCCCCCTCCCCCTTGACGACATTAGTTGTGCCCGGACCCGTTTCAGCGACTACAAGCTCGCCTTGGTGCGCTAGCGGCAAGACCGTCAAATTTGCCGGCCTTAACTGGGAGAGCGGCTCCGTCCTGACCGAAGTAATGCGCACCGTCATGGAACAAGGATACGGCTGTAAAACGGAGAGCATTCCCGGCAATACGGTAGCGATGGAAGTGGCGCTGTCAAAGAACGATATTCAGGTGCTGGCCGAAGAGTGGGTCGGGCGCAGCGATGCCTGGAATACAGCGGCTAAGGCTGGTAGCGTAGTGCCGCTCGGCAAAGTCATCGTAGGCGCAACCGAAGGCTGGTATGTGCCGGAATATGTCATCAAGGGCGATGCCAGCCGTGGTATCAAGCCCATGGCACCCGCGCTTAAATCGGTCGCGGATCTGCCAACTTATAAAGCATTGTTTAAGGACGTAGAAGAACCATCGAAAGGGCGTTTTCTAAACTGTCCGACCGGATGGACCTGTGAAGGTGTCAATACGCAGAAATTGAAGGCCTATAAGCTCACCAATAGTTATGTTAATTTTCGTCCCGGCACCGGGCCGGCGCTGGATGCGGCCATCACGTCGGACTATCAGCGCGGCAAACCGCTGCTGTTTTATTATTGGGCACCGAACGCGCTAATGGGGAAGTTCAAATTTATCAAATTGCAGGAGCCAGCTTTTAATGCTGTGTGTTTTAAGACATTAGCAGATAAAGAGGCTGCCAATCCTTGCGGTTCGGCAGCCCCCGAGGCGCTGATTCAGGCGGGAGTTTCCAGCGTTTTCAGGAATGCTGATCCGGTTCTCAGCGCGTTCTTGTCCAGGGTCAATATTCCGCTTGATGTCTTGAACAAGTCACTCGCAGAAATGGCCGACCAAAAACTAGTGGCCCGCCAGGTAGCGCATAATTTTCTAAAGCAGTACCCGGAGATATGGAAACAATGGGTGCCCAACGATGTAGCGATCAAACTTACGGCTAGCGTCAAGTAATGTTTTTTTCGCTTTCGTTAAAGCAGATAATTAATCGGGGTGTCGAATGGCTGGTGACGCATTACGGCGATAGTTTCCATGCGATTAGTGATGCAGTACTAACGTGGGTACTGGTGCCACTTGAAACCACCCTGCGGGCGGCCCCGGCATGGCTCGTTTTGCTCGCAATTGGGCTGCTGGCATGGCATGCAACGCGACGTCTGGTTACCAGTGGTTTGCTGGTTGCTCTGCTGTACCTGATTGGTGCTTTTGGCCTGTGGGACAAGCTGATGCAGACGCTGGCATTGATGCTGGTATCGACGGCGATCACGCTGGCAATGGGGATTCCGCTGGGGATATTAATGTCGCGCAGTACGTGGTTGCGTAAATTTCTTTCGCCAGTGCTGGACGTGATGCAGACCTTGCCTACGTTTGTGTATTTGATTCCGGTCCTTATGCTCTTTGGTCTGGGCAAAGTACCGGCGATTTTTGCGACCGTGGTGTATGCGTTGCCGCCGCTAATTCGCTTGACCGATCTCGGGATTCGTCAGGTCGATGCCGATCTGACCGAGGCTGCGTGGTCCTTCGGGACAAGCAAATGGCAACTGTTGATTGGCGTGCAATTGCCGCTGGCCCGCCCGAGTATTATGGCGGGGATTAATCAGTCAACGATGATGGCGCTCGGCATGGTCGTGATTGCGTCCATGATCGGCGCACGCGGACTGGGCGAGGATGTATTGCAGGGTATTCAGACTTTGGACACCGGCACCGGCTTGCAGGCCGGTATTGCCATTGTGATTCTCGCCATTGTGATTGATCGCATCAGCCAGGGATATGGCTTAACGCGGCGCCAGCGGACTGCATTGAAGCATCCGCAAACCAAAGAGCAAATCCTTAAATGATCAAAATCGAAGCGCGTCAGATCGTTAAAATCTTTGGCCCTCGCGAACAGGAAGCGCTAAAGCAATTGCGCAACGGCAAGAGCAAGGCAGACATCTTGCAGCAAAATGATTGCAATGTCGGTCTGGATCACGTCAGTTTACAAATCGCTGCGGGACAAATCTTTGTCATCATGGGTTTGTCCGGTTCCGGCAAATCCACCTTGGTACGGCATTTCAACCGCCTTATCGATCCAACTGCCGGGGAAATATTTGTCGATGGGCAAAACATTCTGACGTTGAATGCCGCCGGATTGCGCGATCTGCGCCGCCGCCGTATCAGCATGGTGTTTCAAAACTTTGGTCTGTTGCCGCATCAGACCGTGCTGGAGAATACGGCTTATGGCTTGCTGGTGCGCGGCGATAATCGTGCCGCAAGTCTGGCGACTGCACGCGACTGGATTGAGCGGGTGGGACTTTCTGGGTATGAGAACAATTATCCGGACGCGCTCTCCGGTGGCATGCGGCAACGCGTTGGCTTGGCCAGGGCGCTGGCGATGGACACCGATATTGTATTGATGGACGAAGCTTTTAGTGCGCTTGATCCATTAATTCGCAGCGAGATGCAAGCGCAATTGCTGGACCTGCAGGCAACGTTGCAGAAGACGATCATATTTATTACCCATGACCTCGATGAAGCATTGCGTCTTGGCACCCGGATCGCCATTTTACGCGATGGAAAATTGGTGCAAGAAGGGTCACCCGCTGAGATCTTGAAAAATCCGGCTGACGATTATGTAAGACGTTTTGTCGAAAAAAGGGAAGTGTTTTAGGTACATTAATTTAGTTTTGGAATAGGTGTAGATTATTGTGATGATGGGTACGGCACGCACCAAATTATTTTTTTCATGCCGATTTAGTTGATCTGGTTGATGTAGTAAATTTAGCCGGGTGCTTTATTTGCGTTTAGTTTTAGATTCGATCTGTGGCTTAGTTTGCGGCTTGGCCGCAGGTTTGAGGTGCGTAAATACTCGCCCATGGATTGCTGAAAGAATCGCTTCGACGGCGGGATGTTTGATCTTGCGTTCATTTGAGACGGCATAAAATTGCTCGTGCACCTGATCAAGCTTGCCAATGTGTTCGGCGCCAAATTGCTCTTCAACATCTGCGGCAAGTGCGGACGGCGCAGGAAACAAGCCCAACCCACTCCGGCCAAAGGTATTCAACAGCGCATTATCATCAAATTCACCCACCACATTGGGCCGCAAACCACGTGCCTCAAACCAGTGATCAATCCGTCCACGTATCAGATTGTTGCGGGTCGGTAGCAATAACGGTGCGCCATTCAGGCTGGTGGGGAAATCGTCGCGATAACGTTGGGCCAGTTCAGGCGTGGCGAACAATGCGATGTCGCTTTCCCCCAGCAAATGGCTAAATACCCGCAGCGTGGTGCCGGAGGGCGCGGGCCGGTCAGTCAGTACTACATCGAGCTTGTGTACCGTCAAATCACCTAGTAATGACTCAAACTTATCCTCGTAACATACCAATTTTACCCGCTCCGGCAGACGTAGGGCGGCGTCCAGCAAACGCGAGGCGATCAGTTTAGGCAGCGAGTCCGATATGCCAACCGATAAACGCAAGGTGCGATCATCGTTGGCTGCGGCCAGCGCCTCTTGCATCTGCTCGCCCAATAGGAATATCTGGTCCGCATAGACCAGCGCCAGGCGTCCCGCTTCTGTCAATACCAGTCGTCGGCCTTGCGGTGCCAGCAGTGCCTTGCCAATGGCTTGCTCCAGCAGGGCCAGTTGCATGCTGATGGTCTGCACTGCAACGCCGAGGCGTTCGGCGGCGCGCGTAACGCTACCCTCTTTGGCGACTACCCAGAAATAGTGGAGGTGGCGAAAGTTCAGTCCGGTGGTTTTCATTGTTCTGTTTTTACGAAGTAATAGTTCTATTATCTTCGCTTTTTAAATATTCGGCACGACGCTATCATTATTACTCCTAAAGCGAATTGGAGTTATCAATGAAACCGACAATCGTTGCAAAAGGGGTAAAGCTAAGTAGCCGTTTGCGTGAGTATGTAGCACATCGTCTCGGCCTGACGCTTGACCGTGCACATTACGGCATTCAGACATTAAAAGTACGCATCACCGATCAAAATGGTCCTAAAGGCGGGGTCGACAAGCATTGCCAGATACATTTGACGATGGCGGGGTTTCCAACGGTCATGGTGACCGAAAAAGGCAGTGATATACCCGCCATGGTGGACTTGGCCGCACAACGCGCGGCGCAAAGCGTGGATCGTCTGCTAGCGCGGACAAAAGCGATTCGGCGGGTGAAATTTAGCCCACGCACCGAAGCGGTGGCTCCGCTTGCAAAGGAATTATTGCTTAACGATCCGTCACCCACGGGTCGGATTACTTAACCGACTAAAAATGAAAGGCTTGTATGAATAACCGTTACAACACGCTCAGAAACAGCACTCCCAAGTATTCGACCACGACGGTCATGGACGGCGCTGCGCGTCAGGTCTTGCGCAATACTTATCTGTTGCTGTCACTCTGTCTGGGCTTTAGCGCTATCACCGCTGGCGTCACGGCCGCGCTGAACTTGCCCGGACCGGGGATTCTGATCACGATTGCGGGATATTTCGGCCTTTTATTTTTGGTGACTAAATACAAGGACCAGGGTCTGGGCGTGGCGCTGGTTTTCGCTTTAACTGGTTTTATGGGGTACACGCTAGGACCGGTTATCAGCGTTTATTTAAAGATGCCAAATGGCACGTTGACGGTGATGATGGCGCTGGGCGGCACCGCAGCAATTTTTCTCGGAATGTCGGCTTACGCCCTGGTCACCAAGCGCGATCTGTCATTCATGCGCGGTATATTAACGGTCGGCGTACTGGTGGCGTTTGTCGCCGCTCTGGCAGGCATTTTTCTTCAAATACCCGCTTTATCGCTGACAGTATCTGCGGTCTTTGTGCTGTTGATGTCAGGAATGATTTTATATGAAACAAACAATATCGTCCGTGGCGGCGAGACTAATTACGTGATGGCGACGGTCAGTTTGTTTGTGTCGATTTTTAACCTTTTCACCAGTCTATTGCACCTGCTCGGCTTTGTGAATAAGGAGTAACCGGGAAATATCTGCTGCGTAATTTTCAGGTATTCGTTACCGTAATGTTATTGCAATAGTTGTTGCAACATCTGCTGCAAATCGCGTTCATCGTTTTTTTGATCACTGCTGATCATTGGAGGTTTTCATGTATTGCCCCGTATGTAAAGAAAAAGAACTCGTGATGAGTGAGCGCCAAAATATCGAGATCGATTATTGCCCGAGTTGTCGCGGCGTCTGGCTGGATCGCGGCGAGCTCGATAAAATCATTGATCAATCACTGCAGGAATTGACCCCCGTGAATGCGCCGCCGGAAAGATCGGGGCGACACCAGCTCGACCATCGGATGGCACATCACGACCGAGAATCGTCATCCGACGGGTATCGCCATCGTCCTAAAAAGAAAGAAAGCTTCTGGCAGGAATTGTTTGACTGAGGTCGGCCAGGTGGGGCTGCGACGCGGAAAAAAGAAAGCAAAAAGGTGCTGGCAAATAGGCCTGGCACCTTTTTTATGATTTGGATATTGCGCGATATTCCTAAAGCACGCGTGAGTGCAGCGCACTACCAAAACATTAAGGATGCCAGCATGCGGCTGTTTGCGAGACGCGGTAGTGCTCAATGCGGACTGCTGATTGGCCTGATGAACCGTTAATGAAGCGCAGGTCAAATCCTTCGTTTGGGTACCGACGGCGCTAGCAGTAAGTGCAAGTGGTTGCTGCCGGGGCGTATTAAGTGTCGCCATAAACGCGCCGTTTAACAGGCCGGGTGCAGTGACGACGCGCTGTCCTGCCACCGGTAAGTCATCGTACCAGCCGAATTTAGTATTCCAATTGACGGCTGTAGTGGTATCCGTCAGCATCCCTCCGGTCGCCGCTGTCAGTGTCTGCGCCTGCAAATTGGTGCGGGTTGGCACAAGGGTGTTTACGGGTTTGTCCCAAATGCCGTAAATGGCTTGTTTCAACTGATTGGTCAAATCTGCCGACGTCAATAGTTGGCCGGTCCCAAACATCACGAACTCACCCAACAAGCGCGGGTAATTTGGATGCAGTGACACCACCGGGGCTGCCGTCACTGGTTGGATATTCCCAGCGCATCGCGGGCCTGAAACAGCAGTCGCACCGTCCATTTGGTAGCGTCAGTATTGAAGACATCGATCGCCCAAAGATTGCCTTGTAAATCGCCTGCATAGACTTGCGTAATCGGCTGCCCCTGCAGGCCGTCTATATTGCCGACGGCGACCGTGAATAGTTCCTGCGGCAAACTACTATTGCAAGCAGCGGGGACGACATCTGAAGAAGACATTCCGGCTGCGGCTATCAGAGGTCGGGTGGTGTATCCCCATCATTTAACCGCTCGTGCAGTCGTCCCATATCAACCTCGCGTAGTAGAACGCCTTGCGTTTTCAATGATTATCGTTGCGGCAAGTTACCTTTTAGTCGTCCCAATTCGTACCAATCCTATTAATAAGAGAAACATTTAGTTCTGGTCTGATATCGACAGCGCGATGCATCCAATAGCATATTTATGTCGTTGTGGGTTTGTCTGCAAACTTATGGGCCTGTGTATACGCAAAGTATTTCAGCAATGGATTCATCTTAGGTGGGAACCAAAACAGTACGTTTTTAACCTGCTGGTACTAACCAATATTCTAGACACCTTTGGGATCGCGAGTGATGGCATTGATAACGCCAAATACTGCGGTGAGACTCTTTCTTAGGCATAAACAAGGAAACCAGCATGTTCGTTTCGCCCCATAATTTCAACGTAGCTACCGCTGCGGATCGTGAACCGCGACCTGATTTTTCGCGCTCAACAGCCGCTGAGGTCGGAAAGTACGCGGTGAATTATCTTAAGACGCACATAAGAGATAGTTTTCATTTGCGAGCTTTGCGGCGACAAGATCAGACGGTATTGATACAGCAGCAAAGTTACGTTTATTTGTGTGCGGGCACTTACAATAAATTTTGGCATACGTTTACCACAGAAAATTTTATCGATCACACTGACGGCGTGCGCAGTCGTGGAATCGGCCACAGCGTTGATATTTGCATGCTTGCTGCACGCGTCATAGTTGAAAATGGGTATCCTGGTCCCGTTCACATATACCAAATTAACGGTGACGCAGAAGGATTCGTGCTGCATCACGTTTTTTTATTCATCCATGTGAACCGGAAATCGTCGAGTGCTGAAAGTCATATGATAGATCCACTTATACAAATGTTAAGCGAGGACGAGCAAAAGAGTTTAATTGGAGCTACTCAGCCTCAAACGTTCGTAATGGATGATTGCGTAAGTCATTTATATTGTATGGGACTTGATGAAAAAACAGGTGAGGGACGATTTTTATCGCTACCCGATATTTCGAAACTTGGAATGGGTCCTGTTGCTACGGTTTCTCTTGACGCCGATAGTAAAATTCAATACTTTCCTTACCCAGTTTAACTTTCGGTAAGGCTATTGAGAACCGCATCGCAATAGACCGATGATCAATAGGTCGCTCGGATTAACCAACTGCGGTCGGGCGGATAATTCCGATTTGGCATCGCGATAGTGTCGCATCTGCATACAGTCTTTTATGTGGTGGATTTACGTACCGATAGTATCCGGCAGATAATTCGACTCTCCTGCATGGTCGGCAGTTAAATGACCATCGAATAACATCATAAGGTCCAACATTGCGGTGATTTTGCTGGGATGGTTTTTTTGCCATTGACAAGGAGTCACGCATGGAAGTTTCAGGAGCATTTAAAATTGGCGCAGGTGCCGTTCCAAATCGTGTAGGGCAGCGCAATTTTTCGCGTGCGACACCTAGTGAGGCCGGAAGGTTCGGCGTGGATTATGTTAAGGCACATATAACGAAAAGTGTAAATTTAGAAATTCTTCTGCGAGGCGAGTGCCCGGAGGAGTTGAAGAAACAGCAACTCGACCTTTATCGCTCCGCAGACACTTATGAAAAACCTGTAAATGAGTTTACTACAGACGATTTTATGCGACTGACTAGCGCAGTACTCAGTGAAAAAATGGGGAATTGTGGTGATCTTTGTATGATCGCTGCGCGCGCAATAGTTGAAAATGGCTATCCTCACCCTGTACAGCTTTGTTCAATTAAGGGCACTATGGAAGGTCTTTACCTTAATCACATTTTTGTCCGTATCTGCGGGAGCCCACAAGATAAAAAGGTCCAGCATCATTTGATAGATCCATTTTTGCAAATGTTGAGTCCATCTGAACAACAAAATTTAATCGGGACAACGCAGCCAAAAACGTTCGCAGAGCCTGAATATTTTGAGCATTTATATTGTTATGCAACGAATGACCAGACCGGGAAGGCGCGACTTCTGTCGGTGCCTGAAATTTCGGATTTTTTCTCGGGTTCTGTGGGTACGGTCTCGCTGACTTCCGATAAGAAAATTCAATTCGTTAGTGCGCTCTCCTCTGAATTATCTAAAGTGCGACAGGATCAGCGGCGTTAATCGTTGCGCCAGTCAACCAATCATGATGCCATGGTGCATCCGTGCCCCAACCACGGATGCGCGTGCACAATTTAATAAACATCCCGACGATAACGTCCTGCCGCGATCAGATCGTCCAACCCTGCCTCGCCGAGGATGTCGGTGAGGGCGCTGTCTATGCCTGCAGCCATCCCATCAAGGCTACCGCAAACGTAGACGATTGCGCCTCGATGGATCCATACGCGTAACTTATCCGCTGCCTGACGTAACCGATCCTGCACATAGATTTTTTCTGGCTGATCGCGTGAAAATGCGAAATCTGCATCGGACAGGATGCCGCTGACCAGCCATTGTTGAATTTCCTCTTCGTAAAAGAAGTCATGCGCTTGATTGCGCTCTCCGAAGAGTAACCAGTTTTTGCGTTGATCTTTGAGCGCTCTTGCGCGTAGGTGGCTACGCAAGCCAGCAATGCCGGAACCGTTACCGATAAAAATACATGGTGTGTCGGTACTGATCAACTCGAAAGAAGGATTGGGTAACAAGCGCATCTCGACCTCGTCGTCGAGCGGAATGTGCTCAGTCAGCCATCCAGATGCCAGTCCAAGGCCGTCATCGTGGCTAACTTGCCGGACTAAAAGATGGACGTTGCGATCTTCAGGAATTGAGCCGACTGAATAGCGACGCGTTCCTAATGGCCGCAATTGATCGGCTAATTCTTGCGCAGTTATTGGTAGCCTGTCTTTGTTAATGTTCGGCAAGTTGCTGGACGCTAGTAATTCTCCGATTGCGTATTGCTTTCCCTCGTAATTCACGGGAACGCTGTTGTTCAGTCCCGAACGCCGCAAGAAATAGTTGATCCGTTCGACGGAGTGACGCGGTAAGACTTCCACCAACGCTCCCGACACCCAGTGCTTATGGGATTGATCCGGTGGCGCAAATTCCAGATGAAAAATCGGGTCGCCCTGACTGCCGGGATTGCATTGCTTGCGCGCATTCAAGCGCCACCGTTGATAATCCATTGCCAGTGGTCCGTCCGGGGCGTTCGCGATCGCAGCAAGTGTGACCGCTGTGCCGGTCAGTTTGCCCAATGCATCCTGCCAGCGCGACAAAGCGGCGGCGTCGCCATTATCAACTTCGATCATCGGGAAAAATGCCTGTGCGCCTTGATTTTGGAACCAGTGCTGAAGGGTATGACCGAAACCGCAGTATTGAGGATAGCTACTGTCACCCAGCGCCAAAATAGCATATTGCAGATGCGGCAGAAATTGCCCGACCTGTTTAGTCAATTGGCGCGCAAAGCGGCGTGCGCTATCGGGTGGCTCGCCTTCGCCAAAGGAGCTGACAATCAGCAGAACCCGATGAAAGTGGCGCAAGCGTTCCGGGTCTAGCGTTGACAATGATTGTATCGTTACCGACATGCCGCCAGCTTGCAATGCCGCGCCACTGCGTAACGCAACACTTTCGGCGAAGCCGGTCTGACTGGCAAAGGCGACCAATAGTGTGTTTGTTGTGACCGACGTTCGGACGGCAGGAATAGCATCGTCCGCTAGCGCGGCACGTCCGAGGCGCACCAGGTGTTTTTTACGTCGACGATCCAGATATAACATCCAGCCAGTGATGCCAAAAAGGGGCAGTCCAAGGCTAGTCAGGGTCATAAGGATGCGTCCGGTCAATCCGAAGTAAGTCCCCATATGCAGCGGGTACACGCTGTTAATCAAGCGTCCGCCCATAGATTTATCGGCATACCGCTCAACTTGCATAACGCTGCCGGTCAGCCCATTCACCTTCATTTGATTACGGGCGCGCTCATGTGCAGGATTTGCGTCAAGGTAGGTAATCTCAACAGGCTTGCCGACCTGGTCGGGGACACGCAAACGTGCGGTACTATAGCCAGCAGTTTTAGCTGACTCGCGCAAAAATACCTGCCAGGCAATGGTCAAATGTCCGGCCTCGGCCGGTGGTATATCTGAGGCATTTTTAGTTTCTTGTTTCGGTCGCAGTGCAGATTTATCGCCGCTGGCGATCCTGGACTTAGGCGGAACATCACCTTGTTTTGGCTGCATCTGTCGGGCACCAGACGTTTCATCGGCCAGCTTGTTTGCACCGTCTTTAAACCAGTCAAAGGCCCAATACAAACCAGTCAGACTAAGTACCAGGTAGAGTACTAACACCCATGTACCAAAGACCGAATGCAGATTCCACAAAAACGACCGGCCGGTGAGCGCGAAATTTATAGTGGTCCAATTGCCCCATGCCAACGGGCGCCGGGGCCAGCGTAAGTAGAGTCCAGAGAGCGCCAAAAATATCAGGCCCAACGCAGCGCACCCTGCTAGCACCCTCCCGATATCGCGAGGGAGCAAAAAGTAGCGATGGAAGCGCTCGACAAATTCAAAAAATTCATCACCTTGCAACGGCGGCAGTAACGCGCCGGTGGTCGGGTTGACATATCGCATCTCACCGCGCTTTGCTCCCGGTGCAGGTGCAAAGTTGACCCGCGCTGGCCTATGCGGATCAGCAAATACCGTCACTTGTGCAACCTTATGAACCGGCTGCAAGCTTTGTATTGAGCCGAGCAATTCATCGGGAGTAAGGAGCGGATTGGGTGTTAAAGCCAACGTCATCACGCCGGGATTAACGACATCCAGCAATTCTTCTCTGAACGACAATATCGCGCCAGAAAGGCCGATGAGCATCAGCAACGTACCTACGGTGATACCGATAAACCAATGGATCTGAAATAAAATATTTTTAAACATAAAAAGTAAGCAGGAAGAGCCGGAAATCAGTGAGAACTAGCAAAGTTGATGCATCGACTACGTGCTTGCGATATTTGGTAACTTCCTTCTGCAAAGGATATCGAAGGCCCGACGTGGCTGAATCCTGTAGGTGCGAGACCATTATTTATTGGCTATTATAATACTATATGATAATGATTTTCATTATCATTCGTATTACATATTTTTAAATCGGTCAGGAAGCTTATTGTTTTGTGCAATTTTGCATTGGAAGTAGGGCGTGCTCTACATAGAACCGGAACTTATCGTGAGCGGCACGCGTTAATGTGGACGACACTTGAGGCGAAAAAAGTTCTTCAACTAAGTAAAACACCTAACTATATAAAATCGGGTAACAGTGCAGGATTTGTTAGGCATAATACTGTATGTAAATACAGTTATCCTGAGATATATTTATTGGTGTTCTTATAACTAACCGAACTAAATTTATGGTTAATAGAGGGAAGCGGGCCGGATACCTGCAAGGGGCCTGCTGTAGGGCGTAGAGTGTCCTACATGGAAGCCAGATATCAGAAGAAATTATTGGGGCCTCACGAAATACGCGAGGTTATTTGTCAATTAAGCGAAATTGTAGAGAATTATGAAATTATGAAATTATGAAATTATGAAATTATGAAATTATGAAATTATTTATGTCATTAAAAAAATGGGCGAGCTCTATTTTCAATCCGCCGTATCAATTAACCCTAAGCGAGAAAATGGTGAGTGAGTTATCGAATGAAACAATTTACATTTTCAAACAATATGGAAGCCATGATTATATAAAAATAACTTATAACGATATTGTAGGTAGTTCAAGTATTATGCAAGCAATCAATCCAAAAAATTTAATGGACATTCATCTAAACGAATATATTCTAAAAAAAGAACTGGATTCATACAGGATAAAAGAAGTATTACGGAATAATTTATATAAAATATCCAATAACGCTACTGAAGAAATATATTCAGGGGAGCATATATGCAAAAATATAGATATGTTTGATAATATATCCGTGTCGGATATTTTTAAAATAGCCTATACGTCGGGATTCAACAAGGGTAGACGAATTTCAATTGAAATAAATGAATTGGTAAATGAATCAAAAGAAGAAATTAAAGAGATAAATTCAGAAAATGTGACCTATTTGGACAATAAATATATTAGATAAAAATTGTTGATGATCTATGGGATTTTTTATTAAATCTGTGGATTTTAAAACCACTCCTGTTTTCAATTTCAACATTATCGGTACCCTTATTCCATTGAAAACATGTTGCAGGACAAGTTTCCAATACATGATTTTTATTTAATATTTTATAATCGCCATGCACATGTCCACAAATAATCAACTTTATCTGCTCTGTTTCAGTGATTAATCTAAAGAAATTTTCGTCGTTTTGTAACATACATTCATCAACAAGTGGCGTGTTAACCGGATACGGATGATGGTGCATAATAATCGCAATATTTTTACCGGCTAACTGTGATATTTTTACATTTTCTGCAAATATAGAAAAATCAGCGCTATCGATATATCCTTTAGCTGTACCGGGTCTGCTAGTATTTAAAGAAATAAAATCCCAAAATCCTGTCGTAATTTTTGTTAATTGTTTTAGGACACGAGAAGTATTGAAAATGGATTTTATTTTATACTCGTCATCATGATTACCAAAAATCCAGTAGATGGGAACGCCTAGTCTTTCAAGTTGATGTAAGGCTAATGCATAGGATTCCAGGGATTCATCCTGCGAAACATCGCCAGTTACTATAGCGATGTCAAACTTTTCGTTATAACAAGAAATTATATGATCCACGGTGTTAGAGAATGATTTGTAGGTGCAATTCCCGTGCAGCGTGGCTGCTTTGTCTGAGAATAAATGCATATCTGTAATCTGCAAGATATTTATAACATTTTTATTTTTCATTTTCTCTTCCAAAGTAATTCCTATCATCTTCTTCCTTATTTTCCTTAAAAACTAAAAATGGGTTATAGGAAATATTCCAATCATAATAATCAGTTTTTTCAATTTTCTTAATAGTCTTAACTAAATATATTCCAATTGGTAACAATATGAGTGACATTAACACTTTATAAGACCATGTCGTGGCTATTATATTAATAAGGTCGGTAGTGCTATATTTTGAAGACAAGCTAATTGGATAGGCTGTTAATAATAATACGGCTTGGGAAATCATTGATGAAATTATAAATCGTATGAAAAACAACTTACCATTAAAATATATTTTTAGCTTTGAAACTATTAAGCCATTGCAAAAATAGGATGCAGGAACGGATATCCACGTACCAATCATTACTAGCCAAAATTCATGAAACAGACCATAGTACAGCTTCGATATGTCGTTGTTATTTACTTGGATAATTGATGCCGCATTTATTAATAGTACAAAAACCGTCTGAGTAATAACGAGTATCCATACTGTTCTGCCACCCAATTTATAACCGTAAACTTCTGTTGAAATGGTAGATAATAAATAACAAAGTGAAAATATTATGCCACTTGCCGTTATTTTGAAATCATAAAAACTAATTGTCTTATACACCAATGTGTCACATGTAATCATTATCGTAACAGTGAGACCAACAATCAATCCATATAGTTTAAAATTGCCGTCTCGTCGTTGATTTTCTTTCATCGTTTTATTTTCCATAGCATCTAGCAATGGAAAATGTCATCCTTATATTTTAATTTGCGTTTATAAATTACTTTAGCGGCGGTCGTTCGACGTTATCTTTGGGAAAACGTTTTAATTGATTTAAGTACGACACCTATCATTTGATAGTCTTTATAAATTGATGGTGAGATATCGCTTTCCAATGTGATAGACGAGAATATAAAATTATCGCCATTAATAAAAATTTTTCTGAAACAGGGGCGATGAGTGCCAATTTTTATTAATACTATATCCCCGTCGTATGGCTCGTCGTCTTTAGAAATAATGAAAACCGTTCCGGAAGAGTATCCCGGATAGAGCGAGTCGTTATTAATAAGAATAGAAAAATAACCTTTTGCGCTTGTCTCCTCAATTTCGGTAGTATATGTGTCATATTTATCATGTTTCTGTTCAAGATACATGCATAAATCGCTCATTTTTATGAGAGGTATAGTTTTAGCAGAACTTCGTTTTAATTTTTTCTCTGATAAATCTATTTCAGTTAATTCACCCACACTCACATTAAAATAATTTGATAAACCCATCAATGTAGAGAGAGTAGGGTTGCCAACTCCCCTGCGTAGACTGTTAAAAGTAGCAATTCCGAGCCCCGTTGCCTGGCATACAGCAGCGGCATCTACGCCTTTTTTACCGATCAGATACGTAAGATTTTTCGCGGTGAGCGCAACTGCGTTGTGGTCGCCACTCGATGGTAAGGGGATTTTTTCGATCATATATAGTTATTGTTTGATTTTTAAATATTAAATAGATGATATAGTATCTCTCAGGCGTTTGGTGGATATCTATTGCTTTTGGCGCATTTCGTTTTGCATGAGAGGGGTCACTATCAGTAGACCTTCGAAAATTGCTGTGATATTCAAGGATTTTCCATAGCATTTATAAATTAGAATCAACCGCGATTACGCTGGCCTTTGTATGTGAGCGCATACGTTGGATCGCACGCTGGCTGGCGGGTAGTTGCCACGCATGGCCTGCGTGATGGCGAGAAGTTGAGGCAGGACGCAGGGCCGGAGCGGGGGGCTATCTGATTTGCGATGGCGCCCTCGGCAGGGCCTCAAAGCGCGCACCGTGCCAGTAAATATGCGTGTGGCATGTTGGGCTGCAAACAAGTAGGCAAAACCGTCGCCTTACTGGCAGTATCGCGCACGGATACGACGCGCCGCCAGGCGCAAACCGATGGGATCGCGCTCCGCGTTTGTTTAACATTATTTTTAATTATTAGAACGTGGCAGAGATGAGTTACTTTATTCAAACAGCGATACCGGTATGCAATGTTATTCATCAGCAATCAAACCCCTATGGGCAGGTACCGCCTGATGCGATATTCACTGAACGCAAGTCGCGGTTTTCCGTTTTGGTGGTGGATGATCACGCTATCAATCTTTTTAGCATTAAACGCCAGTTAGAAGCTTTGGATTGCGACGTTGTGGAAGCTAGTGATGGTGACGCAGCGTTAGCGCTAATTGCGAAGCGATCATTTTCTCTCATCCTTTTGGACTGTTATATGCCGGGCAAGGACGGTTATCAAATTGCGCAAGAAGTGCGTAAAGCTGAATCCAAAGGTCGCCATCGGACGCCGCTTGTCGCTATTTCTGCTGCGACTGACGCCCACCATCTACAACGTTGCGTTGATGCGGGCATGAGCGCGGTGTTAAAAAAACCACTTCGGAGCGAAGATTTAAACGCCCTGATTATAAAGATCAAACGCACCGACAAAAGACGGCTTAAGAAGCCCGATTTGCGCTGTGCGACGATGGAGACCTTCAGGATAAGTGGGAGAGCTGCAAGGGCGGAGATTATCATGGGGCATACGACACGTGATTTTTCTGAGATGGCCAAATCGGAAGTTGGTAGCGTTTTACATAATTGCACAGACGTAATGAGCTCGCCAATTTCTGCGAATCCAGTGACAGAAAACAATGCTATAGATCCGCAAATCATTGCGTTATTTCGTGCGAGTGTCAAACACGATTTAGATAGAATTGGACAGGCTTTAGCATCCAACGATCACGCGCTCATTGCCGCGCGCGTACATCGTTTAAAAGGTGCTGCGATGGTACTCAGGATAAGTATGATTGTTGTAGCTATCGAAAAATTTGAGAACTTTCTTCAGATTGATCAGGGCCCGCATCTTATCTATCGTTACCAGGCTTACCGACGCCTTAGGGCAGAGATCGCAAGGGGATGGAAAAAGCTGGCCCTGACTGCTGGCGGATGACTTACATTACGGCAAAGGCGGCCTGCGATACATGAGAATGGGCTATTGCATTCTGACGGGTTGCCATCGTAATGGCCTATTGCATTCTGACGGGTTGCCATCGTAATGGCCTGAGCGCGAACCGGCGCTCTGCTGAATGTGGTCGTTACCGTCATTATTGGTGCTAACGCTGATGCCAGATTTGACATTTATATTAATGCCAACATTGATATCATTAAACAGGACGTTAGCGACGGCGGCGAATACAAGGCATCAACTATTTCGGAGCAGAGGCAAAAAAGAAACAATACGGCCACATACTTTGAGAGTACCCAGAGAATTATCTTTCCAAAATTCTGCTTAATTATTGCATATCTTTTACGTACTATTGTGCAACCACCGCCGCACAACTACCGCCACGCACCTATGACGATTAACAGCGTAAAAGCAAAAGAAGCGCTCGACGAGATTGCTAGCCATGACATTAAGAGCATCAGCGATGGTGGCAGCATTGCGCCCACGAATCCCCGCTGTGGGTGGGTAAACTTAAAAAATCCGCTCTATCTGCGTTATCACGACGAGGAGTGGGGCGTACCCTGTCATGACGAGACAAGGTTATTTGAGATGCTTAATCTTGAAGGCGCGCAAGCCGGACTTAGTTGGGAGACCGTTCTCAATAAAAGAGAAAATTATCGTGTAGCTTTTGATTGCTGGGATGCGAAAAAAATAGCCCGCTACGATGCCGACAAGGTGGCCGAACTGATGGCGAATGCCGGAATCATCCGTAATCGGCTCAAAATTGCCGCCACCATTAACAACGCCAAAGCCTATTTGCAGTTGTGTAAAGAGGTGGGTGGACTTGACGCGTTTTTGTGGGCTTACGTTGAGGGCAGGCCCTTGCAAGGGAATTGGTTTAACGGGAATCCCAGCCCCGCAAAAACGCCACTATCTGATCAAATTTCAAAAGACTTGCTTAAGCGCGGATTCAAATTTGTCGGTTCAACGATAATTTACGCTTATCTTCAGGGGGTAGGGTTGATAGACGATCACACGACCGAATGCTTTCGCCATCATGCCGCCGGAAAATAGCGGATCCATGGATTCGTTCCGGGGCGGTGCCTGGCGAACTTAAAACACCGAATGCGAAGTGTGAAGTGTTGACCGTTGCAACGTTAATATGCCGTTTAAGAAAATGGCAAATGACGACCGGTGCGGCGCTCGCACCGATGCATGTCAACACTAAAATTGAAACTTGGAAGATTGAAAATGTAAGCTTTACGTTTTTAGCGCAACGTCAATTTTTCCCCTTGAATTTAATCAAATTAACCAGAAAACGCCTGAATACCCGTTTGTGCCCGCCCGAGAATTAATGCATGGACATCGTGTGTGCCCTCATAGGTATTGACCACTTCCAGATTGACCATGTGCCGAATAACGCCGTATTCGTCTGAAATCCCGTTCCCACCCAGCATGTCGCGCGCCAGTCTGGCGACGTCCAGCGCTTTGCCGCAAGAGTTGCGCTTCATCATCGAGGTAATTTCCACCGAGGCCGTTCCCTCATCCTTCATGCGCCCAAGCCGTAGGCAACCTTGCAGACCTAATGTGATCTCGGTTTGCATATTGGCTAATTTAAGTTGGATCAGCTGATTTGCGGCGAGTGGGCGGCCAAATTGTTGGCGATCTATAACGTATTGCCTGGCGCGGTGCCAGCAATCTTCGGCGGCGCCAAGTGCGCCCCAGGCGATGCCAAAACGCGCTGAATCCAGACAGGTGAATGGACCTTTGAGTCCTTTTACGCCCGGCAGAAGATTATCTTCTGGCACAAATACCTGATCCATGACGATTTCGCCGGTGATCGAGGTACGTAGACCGACTTTGCCGTGAATCGTCGGCGTTGAGAGTCCTTTCCATCCCTTTTCCAAAATAAAACCACGGATGACATCATCCTCTGTCTTGCCCCAGACCACAAACACATCGGCAATCGGGGCGTTGGTGATCCACATTTTGGAGCCAGATAACGAATAGCCCCCATCAACTTTTTTAGCGCGCGTAATCATGCTGCCCGGATCAGAGCCATGATTTGGTTCCGTCAAGCCAAAGCAACCGATAGTTTTACCGCTTGCCAGCGCTGGCAGATATTGCTGTTTTTGCGCCTCCGACCCAAACGCATTAATTGGTACCATCACCAGCGAGGATTGCACGCTCATCATGGATCGATATCCCGAGTCGACCCGTTCGACTTCGCGCGCAATCAAACCATAGGCGACATAACTGAGCCCGCCGCCACCGTATTCTGTCGGGATCGTGGCGCCGAGCAAACCCAGTTCGCCCATCTCCTGAAAGATACCCGGATCGGTCTCTTCATGACGAAAAGCCTTCAGCACCCGTGGAGCAAGTTTATCTTGCGCGTATGCGCGCACCGCATCGCGCACCATGCGTTCATCGGCAGTTAACTGTTGATCGATTAAAAGTGGGTCGGACCAATCGAATACTGCTTTAGGTTGTGCCATTGTTTGCTTTCCTGATGACTGTTTATGATGGGTGCCGACGCCTGACGTCCAGAATGGTACGATCTCGCGAAGTGGCTAGCGAAAGGCCTGAGGTTTCAAGCGCACGTACCGCTAGGGGTATTTTAGGCCAACCAGTTAAGCAGCGGTTTGTAGTCGCTACGTTTGCGCATTGCAGCGACTCCTTAAAAGTGGCTTTTTGATTGCAGTCGTTGCCCCACCTTGATTGGTTTGGACTTCATTTTGCGCAATTTTTCATCGAATTTTGCCGTGCGCATGCACACGATGTATCATCACGACATTCGCAAAAATAGGCTGAGGGTAGTTGTCTTTTTTGCTATTTTCGTTGCGCCATGCATCTGTCCGACCGTTCCAGCGCGTTACATTGGATAGCGTCGACAGCGCCACACCCAAATTCTTTTTACTTTTCCAGGATTTCACATGTCAACAGAACACTTTATTCCGGGCAAAGATGCCTCGCTAGAATCGTCAATTAGCACGATGCAAGGAAAGCTGGAGGCGCTTGGTTTCCATATTGAAGAACGTTCGTGGCTCAATCCGGTGGATGGTTGCTGGTCGGTGCATATTCGGGACCGCGATTGCCCGTTGCTGTTCACGAATGGAAAAGGCGCAACCGAGCAAGCATCACGCGCCAGCGCGCTGGGCGAATTTTTTGAGCGCTTGTCATGCAATTATTTTTGGACCCATTTTTACCTTGGCGAGAAAATAGCGAATGGCCCGTTTGTGCATTATCCGCGCGAAAAATGGTTTGAACTCAACGACGATAGTGAAGCATGGCCAGCAGGTTTGCTCACCCCCGAACTACAAAAATTCTACAATCCGGAAGGCACCGTTGACGCTACCATGCTGGTCGATTACAACTCCGGTAATCAGGATCGCGGCATCTGCGCCATCCCGTATGTGCGTGAACGCGATGGTGAGACGGTCTGGTTCCCGGTCAATATTATTGGCAATCTGTACGCCAGCAACGGTATGTCAGCCGGCAATACTCAGGCCGAGGCCCGCACCCAGGCGCTCTCGGAAATCTTCGAGCGCGATGTCAAATTCCGTATTATCAAAGACGGCCTGTGCTTGCCGGACGTACCAGAAGAAGTCATCGCCCGCTATCCACGCATCGCGTCGGGCATCCGCGCCTTGCGTGCGGCTGGCTTTGGGATATTGGTTAAAGACGCATCACTCGGCGGACAATATCCGGTCATGAATGTGACATTATTAAACCCGACCGATCAGGGTTGTTTCTCCAGCTTTGGCGCACACCCGCGTTTTGAGATCGCCCTTGAACGTGCGCTGACTGAGTTGTTGCAAGGTCGCGCATTGGACGCGTTAGGTGGCTTTCCAGAGCCGGGGTTCGATTTGGAAGAAATTGCGCACTCACAAAATCTCGAGATCCATTTCGTTGATTCAAGCGGCATCATTAGCTGGAACTTCCTGCGCGATACGCCAGATTTTGAATTCAGCGACTGGAACTTTAGCAACACCACTGCCGAAGATTACGCATGGTCGATTGCCGCGATTCACGCCAAAGGTCACGAAATCTATATCGCAGATTTCACCCATCTGGATGTATATGCCTGCCGCATTCTGGTGCCCGGCATGTCGGATATATACCCTGTCGAAGATTTGGAATGGGATAATGTCAGCGTCGGTAACGGAATCCGCGAACCGATTTTATTCCTGGCAGATTTGGATGACGAAGAATGTACCGACTTGCTAGCAGAGCTAAACGAACTGGGCCTGGCGGATCAGCGCCCGGTCGCGGCCTTGATCGGTCTGGTCGCTGATGTCGATACGTTATGGAAAGAACTACGGGTCGGCGAACTGAAAACGCTGCTGGCATTAGCCATCGGCGACCATGAAGCCGTCCGCGAAGGTTGCGACTGGATTCGCCATTTCAATCAAATCAGCGCAGATCGCCAACTGGTTTATCGTTGCATCGAAAGTCTGATCGGTCTGGACGATCCGGCACCTTACACCGACGCCCTGCAACTCTTGTACGGCGCTGCCACGGTCCAGCAAGCACATGCACTGCTAAACCGCGAACAACGCTTTTTCGGCATCAAATCGCCAGGTCTGAATCTCGAAGGTTGCGACATGCATCAGCGTTGGTTAGCAGCATACGCCAAAGTCCAGCTGGCCAAATAATCGGACTTCCGCAAAATCGCCCCAGCGTTGTGCTTTCCTTGCAGGATGCGCGGGCAGGTACGAACCCACGGTATGCGTTAGCGTGGTTGATAAACCGGTTGCCCGTGCTGCCTATGAGTAAGTCAGCATAAAAGTGCCATTGAAGTTGTCGTTGCCGGTTATTTTGGCTGTCAGTCGGGAATTGTCGGAATACATATCTGAGCGCCAGCGAGTTGGTATTTCGACCCGACTGATAGTCGAAATAACCGGGGACCCGCCAACGGCGGGCGACGCCTCTGCGGTCGCCTTTTTTTTTGGTGCTTTTTTCTGCGGGGGCGCCTAGCCGAAGCAAGAAAAAGGCACTGGCTGTCGGTCCACCCCGACTAGTATCCACGGAGCACAAACCGTTTCAGTTATTGAGCACGCGACCTACAGCGCCAACGCAAAATAAGAATCTTTAAATCAATAACGGCGAATATCAACACGCCCTAATCATCATCGTTAAATATCAACAACATGACCAAATTATCCCTGGACCGCATCCTCCAATCCCAAGGTGTAGGCACCCGCAAATACTGCCGCACCCTAATCGACGACAACGAAATCACCATCAATGGTGAAATCATCAACGACTACCGCGTCAAGCTCGACACCGACGGCTTAGTCTTCGTCTTGTTCGACGAAGAATGGATTTACCGCGAGCGCGTCTACATCGCCCTGCACAAACCCCCCAACATCGAATGCTCCCGCAAGCCCAGCCATCACCCCGGCGTATTATCAATTTTGCCAGAAGAATTCACCTGGCGCGAACTGCAGCCAGTTGGCAGGCTAGACCACGACACGACGGGTTTATTGCTAATGTCCGACGACGGCAGCTTCATCCACGCCCAATCTTCACCAAAACGGCACGTTCCTAAAATATACGTCGCGACCACCCACGATCCGGTTACCCCGGAACTAGTCGCACAACTACTTGGCGGCGTGCAACTCAACGACGAACCAGCTCCGTTGAGGGCCATAAGCTGTAAAATGATTGACGAACAGCATATCGAAATCGTTCTGGAGCAAGGTAAATATCATCAGGTCAAGCGCATGCTGGTCGCAGCGGGCAACCATTGCGTCGCATTGCAGCGGACCGCGATTGGCGCCATGACATTGGCATCGTTAGCGCTGGAAGAGGGCGACTGGTGCTATCTGACACCCGAACAATGCGCATTGCTAGCCCCTACAACCGCATAAGCACGCTACCGATTCAACCAAAAATAAAATGGAGCAACAGCATCGCGCTGTTGCTCCCTTATTCGTTGATGCCTTCAGCGTAGCACTGGTTTGCTACCTGTGTTGTGCTTAGGCTTAATGCTTAATGCTTAATGCTTAATGCGAGCGGATCATAGTGCCGAAAGCTTGCTCGCTTAATACTTCAAGCAGCAAGGAGTGCTCGATCCGGCCATCAATGATATGGACTGCGTTCACACCGGCTTTGGCCGCATCAAGTGCCGATGAAATCTTGGGCAGCATGCCGCCTGAGATCGTGCCGTCTTCAAACATCTCATCGATTTCACGGGCTGACAAATCCGTCACCAGATTGCCTTCTTTATCCTGGACACCGGCGATGTTGGTCATCATGATCAGTTTTTCTGCGTGCAGAATTTCGGCAATCTTGCCCGCTACAACATCGGCATTGATGTTGTAAGCCTGACCGTCTGCGCCAAATCCGATAGGTGAAATGATCGGGATAAAGGCATCGTCCTGCAATGCTTTTACGACTGCTGGATTGATCGCCTCGATTTCACCAACGAATCCGATATCGAGAAATTGACCAGGATTTTGCTTATCCGGCATTTTCATGCGGCGCGCCCTAATCAGGCCACCGTCTTTGCCGGTCAAGCCAACTGCCTGACCGCCGTAGTGATTAATCAGCATCACGATGTCTTGCTGGACTTCGCCGCCCAATACCCACTCGACAACTTCCATGGTTTCTTCGTCAGTGACGCGATGGCCCTGAACGAAGATACCTTGTTTGCCGATTTTTTTGAGCGCGTTTTCAATTTGCGGGCCACCACCGTGCACCACAACGGGATTCATTCCGACCAGTTTTAACAAAATCACGTCACGTGCGAAGCCATGTTTCAGGCGTTCGTCGGTCATGGCATTGCCACCGTATTTGACGACAATGGTTTTGCCATGAAATTTACGTATATACGGTAACGCCTCCGCTAGAATTCCTGCTTTTACTTTTGGAGGAATATTGGCAAGTTCATCGGTGAAGTCGAGCATGGGCAATCCTGCGAGAGTCTGAAAAGTGAACGAAGAACCGGGAATAAGTGCGGATGTCAGTCGGGCCAGACCTGGCCGCCAGCAATCCGCATTTAGGGACACGGTAATGGGCGCGATTTTACATGGAAAAGTCGGAGCTTGTTGGTTGCAAAACGGCGATGTTAGGATAAAACACACAAACGGCCATTTTGAGTTGTAAATCAGTGCCTTGTTGGCATCTTGCGACGACCGTTTGTTGTCAGATCGTTATTGATGCGACCGCTGAAAGACATCGCGGATCGTCTCCAGATAAAAGTCCTCGGTCAGGTCCAGTACTGCAAAATATTCCTGATAGAAAGCGCGGGTCGTATTGGCTTTTTCCAGATCGCCTTCGACAAGGTCTGAATATAGTCCCTTGAACGCATTAACATGGCGTTGCAGGTTCATACTCATGATCGCTGAGAGTTGCCAAAACTCTGGATACACGCGGCGGCCGGCACCCGGATGGCGTTGCGGGACGGTGCTAATGAGGTTTTTTTCAAACCATTCAAAGGGCTTGCTGGTTGCGAGTTCGTTGACGCCAGTCGGATTAATGCGGGTGTCGATGGGGCTGGCCATGAGTGTCAGGCTATGCGGTTGCGCGGGGTTATTATCTTCGGCCATGATAAGCGAGTGCCAATGATCAGGTTAAATTTTTCATGCGTGCAACGACAGGGTGTTTATTGGAGCAATTCACGGTGTAATGTCCCTCTGCAAGCAACAATTTTCTTGCGGCGTTGCCACTGGTTGCGCGGTGGACTGTTTGGAGGACTGTTGGTGTCAGGGGCTGCCCGCATTGATGGCGGTACCAACGGCATCCAAAATTGCTGAACCTGTGAACAAAAGTGCATGTTTTTGCCCTGTATGTCTAAGACTTTTATTGGATTGCATCACGTTAACGTCAACACCCTGATCAGTCTAACGGTTCCTTATGTGCACTAGAGGCAATAGGGGTTGGGGACAGTTGCCAGTATCCACGGCGCCATGGCAGCGCTCTCTGACTATTTGTCTTTAGTCTGGCGCGGGCGCTTCGCAATCGCGTATTTCTTTGTTGGCAAAACTGGCGGCGACTTTCTCAAACTGCGTGTGGTTTTGGGTGGTCAACGTTCTTAACTGAAAAGCGATCTTGCCGAAAGTTGATTTACGGGCTTCTACCCGCATGCCGGTGAGCCCTTTTTCTTCAAGGTGGGCGACCTGTGTCCGCGATGCCTCATCGGTTTTAAAAGTGCCCAGCGAAATACCATAGCGTAGCGGTGGGGCATCCTGAATCACAAAAAAGTCGTTAATACCCATGCCGAGTAGTTCTTCGCCTTTTTTGTTGGCGTTATCCTGACTCCCAAACGACGGCAGGTAAACTCTGTAGCTTCCAATCTCTTGCACTTCGCGGCGTGTGGGTTTGATTGAGGGTGCGAGTTCCGCCAGCTGGCTGGCAAATCGTCGGGCTTCGGCTGCCGTGAAATTGCCTATTTCCGTGCACGAATAAACGCTTGCCGCGGCGACAGAGCTGGTACTCGTGGCGGCGGAAGATGCGCTGTTTGTATTGCTAGCGCGGTCTTCGTTCGCTTTTGCGGCAAGTGCTTGCTGCGCAAGTTCTGTTGCCGGGATTAATTTGATTTTGTCCGTCTGTATCTGGTTGAGCAGTCGCGCTGGCTCCCTTCCGCTGTGCTTGAGACCCGTTTTATCCAGATAGCCCTGTTGCATCGCAAACAGGCCAATATTAAATAACAGTAATAACCAGAAAAATATTTTCAACATAGCATTGTGTGGTTTAGCATTTGGTTTCAGATAACGCTAGTCCATAACCCAATCAGGACAAGATGATCGACGCTTTTATATGGCATCGGCAGATGAGGGCCGATGACAGGGGCGCTTCCGCCTGTGAGAATACAGGTTATTTCTGTTGCCGGATGATCGCGACGCTGAAATGCTAACGCGGTTGAAATCGCGCCCACCTGAGCGGCGATGCAACCGCTAATGATCGCATCCTCCGTGTTGTCTGCAAACGGCCTTGAAATGACGACCTGATCGAGAATCATGGGTAAATGCGCAGTCCCGCGCGCCAATGCGCTAGCCATCAGGCCCAGCCCCGGCAGGATCATGCCGCCGATAAATACACCGTCGGCCTCGATCAGGTCGATGGTAGTTGCTGTACCGCAAGTCGCCAGCAATAGCGTTTGCTGCGGATATAAGCGATGCGCGCCGATAGCGGACGCAAAGCGATCACAGCCTAGCTGACTCGGATTGCGGTAAGCATTGCGCACACCTGCATGTTGTTGCGACGAGGCAAACCATTCGGGCGAGATGTTCTTGCCAAAAACTAATTGCAATTGATGTTGAAGGCGCTCAGCGATGGCCTCGCCTGCGACGTTCGAAATCAGCACGCGCGTTACCGTAAGGCCGCTCCATGCGGTCGACAGGTCGGAGACGTCTGCGTGCGCGACGGAACCGGACGCGCGCCAGATTGGCGTTGCGGCGGAATCATCAGGACTGGGAAGATCGGTGAAGGCCCATTTGATGCGCGTATTTCCCGCATCAATTAGAAGTAGACCTGAGCGCACACCGGGGGTGTTGTTTTCCATTATCTTACTCATTACATTTCTTTCACCCGTAGCGAGACGTCGCCCGCCATGATAGCGACGGGGCGCGCTGCGCTTGTGGTTTGTAGTAAAAATCGACCGATATCGTCAATCCCGAGCGCGGTGCCTTCATTCAGTATCTTGCCTTGGTCCAAAATAACCACTTGCTGGCCTGCATGCGCGTGGAGCAGATTCCAGCGCGTTACAAAGGCGCCAAGGCCTGCTTGCTCAAATTGTTCCAGCGCTTGCATGAGACTGACTAACAGACTTGCCATCAGCAGGTTGCGGTCACATTCTTCGGGCGCGCCGATTTGCGAGATGACCTTCGGCAGATTGGCGACGCTGCGACCGAGTTGGTGTTGCAGATCAGTCGGCATGGCAATATTAATACCGACACCGATAACCGCCCAGGTGGCGCGATCCGCGTGCATGCCTGTGGTGTCAGCGTTGACAGTTTCGATCAAAATGCCGCCTAATTTGCTGTCCCCTAATAACAGATCGTTAGGCCATTTTAGTCTGATCCCGGAATCTGTTCCTGATGCATTGGGATGCTCGTCAGGGTCAATCGCGCGCTGCAAAAACGCATTCAGCCCGGTAGCAATCGCCACCCCCACCGCCAATGGCAAACCGACCAGCTTTTGCAATGGTTGCTCAAAGCGCCACGCTAGCGAAAACATCAGTGCTGCTGACGGCGCCGAAATCCAACTGCGGCCCGCCCGCCCGCGCCCGGCAGTTTGTTGCTCTGCGATGAGTAGTTTAGGCAAGCACGAAGTCTGCGGTCCTTGCGAATGTTGAATATACGCGAGTAAGTCGGCATTGGTGGAACCGGTCTCGGCCACGACCTCAATGCTGATTTGATCGGAACGTGACGCGGTACGCGATCGGACATGTGACGAGATGCGTTCTGCGCAAAGTGAGGACGGTGAAGATGGTGAGGAGGTCATGCCGCGCATTGTAGCGGATGGCGCAGGACTTACGCAAAATTGCCCCAGCGTCGTTGTGCTTTCCTGCCACCTGCGCAGCATGGTGTACGCATAATGCCTGCATCGGCAGCGTAGGCAAGGTGGTTGTCGGCCGATTTGGGTAAGCCCCACATCAAAACGACTTCGTATAGTCTGTAAAAAGTAGCGTTAAACCACTTTCATTTAGAAAAGTAGTGCATTTAGGAGATTTAGTTGCATTTCTCACTTAAACTCGCTGGACCGACGACCAAGTTATCCGTGAGGGTGACTAACGCCGGTTCGGTGGCTGATAGCATCCCATACAATACATTGGCCCGGTTTAACGCGCTGGCTAGCGAGGCGCGCTCGTCGGTGCGAGGATTGCGCGGTCGACCGCCGCCGACACTGACCGATGCCGCCAACATGCGAGTCTTTTCTATCGCAAGTGATGGCATAAACGACGACCTGATAGGATGGTTGGTGAGCATGCCCCGAACAAGTGATCGCGTTTCCAGAAGGTAGAACCATCCACCGTCAGAAAGCGCAACAAAAAACGTAATCCATGGAGAGTTAATTTATGTTGTGGCATTTTACAATTGCGCAATGAGACAGTTCTTATGACGGGTTCAACCTCGGCTGCAGAACGCCGTTCAGCGTCGCATTCCTCGTCGTTTGCGCGTGTCAGTTTATTGATATACCTGCTGTTAATTATTTACGCCAGCTGGTATCCGTTCAGTGGCTGGCGCGACGTCGGTTTGACGCCTTGGGCATTCCTGCTCGCGCCGTTGCCCCATTATTGGACCGTATTTGACGTATGGACCAATGTGGTCGGCTACATGCCCTTAGGTTTATTAACGGTCCTGGTGCTCCCCCGCAGAATTCCGCTATTGGTCACGATTTTGCTGGTGACGGTGGGCGGCGTCTTGTTCTCGGGTTTAATGGAAGCGGTTCAGACCTATCTCCCCACCCGGGTTTCCTCCAATCTGGACCTGTTGACCAATAGTATCGGCGCGCTGCTGGGAAGCATTACCGGTGCGGTGATTCGCTACCGGTTCGGACCGCAGAGTAAGCTTTTGTTGCTGCGTGATCATTGGTTTAATCGTGAGGCCAGCCACGGCATGGTCATGGTTGCGTTATGGCCGCTGGCGCAGATTGCGCCATTGAATCACCTGTTTGGCTTCGGCCAGGTAACGTCGATGCTGTCGACCTGGCTATCCGACTGGTTCGCAGAGCCCATGGATCTAGCCGCCATGATGACCGATGATGTCCAACTATCGGCGGTCCAGTACTGGATGACAGAAACGGTGATCAGTGCCTGTGGTCTGATCGCGGCGGGATTGACGTTGCTTATACTGTTGCGAAAAAAAGCGCCCAGAATTACGCTCGTTATTTTGATGATAATGCTCACGCTAGCAGTAAAGACTTTCGCTTCGGCATTGCTGTTTACACCTGACAACATGCTGATCTGGATGACGCCGGGGGCGGTAACCGGCTTGTTAATTGGCACAGTCGTCCTGATCGCATTGGGGTTTGCCCGACGGCGGTTGCAACGGTGGGTCGCAGCGGTGGCCGTCATCGTCAGTCTGACCGTTGTGAATGTAGTGCCGGACAATCCTTATTTTATTGAAACCGTACAAACCTGGTCATTGGGCAAATTTCTGAACTTCAATGGTGCAGCGCAGTTTTTGGCGCTATTGTGGCCATTTTTTACGCTTTGGTTTTTGTTTCATCCTATGCACCGTGCGAAAAAAATCGACTCCGGTGTATGATTCCAGTCTACTTGCTTACTTCAATTAACTTATAAATCCTTACAGCTATGAGCGATATCCTATCCGACCTGCCGGGCGAACCCTCCGGCGAGACCGCCAAACCAGCGCCGTTTTATGCGCACCATGTCTTTTTTTGCCTTAACGAGCGTCCTCCCGGTGATCGCACCTGTTGTGCCCGCAGCGGCGCGCAAGCAGCGCAGGAGCACGCCAAGCGCCGTATTAAGGCGCTTGGCCTCGCCGGTGAAGGCAAGGTCAGAATCAACAAAGCGGGTTGTATGGAACGTTGTGAAGAAGGGCCAGCACTGGTCATTTATCCAGAAGGCGTCTGGTATACCTATGTCGATAATGAAGACATTGATGAAATTATCGATATGCATATTGTGGGCGGGAAAATTGTCGAGCGTCTCAAAATCTGAGCGACGGTTGGCGCTGTTTAGTCTTCGCTTTAACCCTCGCAGGCAATGGGCATAAATAGAGCTTTTTATAACTAGTAGCCCAATTGACAACACGCGATAAGACATGCGCCGTCTACCCAGTCCAATTGTTAATCCCCGCAAATAATTTACCTCAACGCTACGGAGAGGACGGGATGACTGACAACGATGGCAGCTACTGCCCGCCGATCCGTTAGTTACCATTAAACTAAAAGTTATGAACGCACAAACTTCGCCTTTCTCTATCGCCGGACCGGTTGGTGCCCTGCAGTGCGCACTGGATCTGCCAGACGTTGATTTATTTCCGACCCCGCGGGGTTTGGCGCTGGTGGCCCATCCACATCCGTTATTTGGCGGCACCATGGACAATAAGGTGGCGCACACTCTGGCGCGTGGTTTTTTGGCACTCGGCTATGTGGCGGTGAGGATGAATTTCCGTGGGGTTGGCGAGTCCGCAGGCGTCTACGATGAGGGCCGCGGCGAGACGGACGATATGGCCGCCTTGCTGGTGCATATGCGCCAGCAATATCCGACGCTGCCACTGGCGCTGGGCGGGTTTTCGTTTGGCACCTTCGTGCAATCCCAATTACAACAACGTTTAATTGCCGCCGGGGCGCCAGCCGAGCGTCTGGTACTGGTCGGAACCGCAGCGGGAAAATGGCCGATGCCAACGGTGGCCGCCAACAGTATTGTGGTGCACGGTGAGCTCGATGAGACAATTCCATTAAGCGCCGTGTTCGACTGGGCGCGTCCGCAAGACATCCCGGTGATCGTCATTCCGGGCGCGGATCATTTTTTTCATCGCAAGTTGCAACATATCAAGACTTTGATGGTCGAAATGTGGCATCGCTGACAGGCTTCCGGCAAAAGCGGAGGCGACCAACATAGCAGGTTACCGACCTCATGGATGATAGTGATGTGGTCTAGAAGTAGCGCCAGAGGTTTTGTTGCATACCGAGGAGGCTATAATTCCGGTTCATTGTTAGTTAATTTTTTTGTAGTGCCGTTGTGCCGTAGTCTTGTGGTACGTTGCTTCCCGATTCTGCTTCCTTGGTTCTACTCCTTGTTCAACCGCGCGATAGCGGCAAATTAGCGGCATATTAGCTGCGAATGCTGCCGGTCGTGCCAACGTCGTTCACACCGACTTTATTAATTACCTTTATGAAAAAAATAATCGCAGCATTCGCTGCAACGTTGTTGTCCGCTACGATTTCTTTCGCCCAGACCACGTTGCCGTCGCCGTCGGTCGCTGCCAAGTCATGGCTATTGCTGGATACAACCAGCGATCAGATCGTAGCCTCGCAAGATGCCGATTTACGGGTCGAGCCCGCATCGTTAGCCAAGATCATGACGGCTTATGTCGTATTTGGTGCGCTAAAAGACAAGAAATTGACGTTGGATCAGATGGTTAACGTCTCCGTACGTGCCTGGAAAGTAGATCCTAGTAGCTCTAAAATGTTTATTGATCCGGCCACGCCAGTGTCGATTAACGACCTGTTGTACGGTCTGATGGTGGTCTCGGGTAATGACGCCGCCGTGGCGTTGGCCGAAGCTGTATCCGGGACTGAAGACGCATTCGTCGTGCAAATGAATCGCGAAGCGCAGCGCATGGGAATGAAATCGACGCATTTCGGCAATCCGCATGGCTTGCCAAGTGCCGACACCTATACGACCTCACGCGATCTTGGGATATTGGCGGCGCATGTCATCGACGATTTTCCAGAATTTTACAAAATCGACTCAACTAAATCTTTCACTTATAACAAGATTAAACAGCCTAACCGCAATCGCCTGCTATGGTCCGATCCATCGGTCGACGGCATGAAGACCGGACACACCAGTAGCGCCGGTTATTCGATCATTGCTTCAGCCAAACGGCCTAATGGTACTGGCGAGCGTCGTCTGCTAGCCGTCGTAGTCGGTACTGTCTCAGACCAGACCCGTACTCAGGAAGCGCAAAAGTTGCTGAACTGGGGTTTTCAGAACTTCGATACCGTTAAGTTGTATTCCAAAGGTCAGGCCGTCGCCACGCCGCAAGTCTGGAAAGGTTCACAAAGCGCAATCAAAGTGGGATTTAACCGCGATATTTTTGTCACTGTTCCAAAAGGTGTAGCAGACAAAATCAAGCCGGTTCTGGAGCGCACGGATCCTTTGATTGCGCCAATCGGCCTCGGTAACAAGGTCGGCACGCTGAAGATTATGGTCGGCGATAAAGCGTTGACACAGTTGAACGTATTGGCGTTGGAAGAGGTCGGTCAGGCGAGTATTTTCGGTCGGATCTGGGATTCGATCCGCTTGTTCTTCAAGCGGCTTTAATTATTTCTCGTTGCACGATCTGAAATAGAGCAATTGCTTAATCCATCGTTTGCGCCCCTGTCATTGCTTATGACCGGGGCGCAATTGTTTTTCAGCGGGTGCTTGCAGTGCGCGGTGGGGCGATTATCGAATACAGCCAAAGGGGCGCGCTTTAGGGCGCTGGCCACAGACCGGTGCGCGGTATTGCAATCCTCCAAATACCCACGTGATTTTATAATGCATGTCAAGTCGGTTTCCCACACGCTCCTTTTTTACATACTTTTTTTGCATACCGCCCCAATCGCACCTGTGGCAGACTGAATCCTCACCTATTTTTAAGAAAACCATCATGCAAGATTCCATCGTTTATCTTAATGGCGTTATGACGCCCCTCTCCGAAGCGCGCATCCCCGTGCTGGACAGAGGCTTTATTTTTGGTGATGGCGTGTATGAGGTTATCCCTATTTATGCTGGCAACGCATTTCGCGCCCAGCATCATATGGCGCGATTATTTCGTAGTCTTGCCGCGATAGGTATTCCAAATCCGCATAACGAGCCAGAGTGGATGGCGTTAATTAATCAAGTGGTGGCGCCTTATGGCAAAGACGATCAGATGGTCTACATACATGTGACACGTGGCGTCGCCAAGCGTGGTCATGCGTTCCCTAAAGAGGCCCTGACGCCGACTGTTTTTATCATGACCAATCCGTTGGTACTGCCAAGTGATGCAGTGCGCGACAAAGGCGTATCATGTGTAACCATGGAGGATCAGCGCTGGCTGCATTGCGAAATCAAGTCGATTTCGTTGCTGGGCAACGTGTTGGCAGCACAACATGCGGCAGAGCATAGCGTGGTCGAAGCAATTCAGTTTAGGGATGGTTTTCTGACGGAAGCATCGTCGTCCAACGTATGGATTGTTAACAATGGCGTGTTGATGGCACCGCCGAAGAATAATTTGATTTTGGAGGGCATACGCTATAGCTTGATTGAAGAGCTTTGCGCTGCCAACAACATCGCGTTCGTAGCGCGCCGTATAGAGCGTAAAGAAGTTATGGAGGCTGACGAGGTGCTGCTGTCGTCGGCGACCAAGGAGATTTTGCCGGTTACTGTAATTGATGGCAAAACCATTGGAAACGGTCAACCCGGCCCCATCTATCAGCAGTTATATCAGGCATATCAAGGCGCAAAATTTGCTAACGCCGTTCACGCCGCTCTTTAGCAATAATCGCTGGTGTCTGTGGAGTGCCTGATCCTGATCTGTATTTTCCTCAGCACCATGCTATTTTTGCATGTCGTCTGATTATTAGAGAGTAACTATTATGACAACCCCGACCACTCCGATCATTCCTCCAGAAGATAGCCTGATCGTTTATCCGAGCGATTTTCCCATCAAAATTATGGGACCGACCCACGACGCCTTTGCCGAAACGATCGTAGGTGTGGTGGTGCAGCACGATCCAACCTTTCATATTGATAAGTTGGAAGTACGACCCTCTGCCAAGGGTAATTACACTGGTTTAACGGTGACGGTTAAAGCTACCAGTCGCGAGCAACTGGACAATTTGTACAGTGCCTTATCGACCCATCCAATGGTAAAAATGGTGTTATAAAGAAATGGCGGTTCCGCCACATTAAACCTTGGCGGTTCGCTCAGGTTCGCCTCAAATCACTCAAAAGCAGTTGGTCCGGTTATCCCGGCCAACTGCTTTGTGCTTTAAATTGCCTGATTTCTTCCATTAACCAGCAACGGAATGCCTGAACCTGTGGCTTGTTCATCGCTTCAGGCGGGCATGCAAAATAGTATGCATTAGGACAGCGTATGACAATATCAAACAGGCGAATCAGTTCTCCTGAGGCGATTTCCTGCAGCGCAATGGCATGACGCGTGAGCGCAATGCCCAAGCCGTCCGAGGCCGAGCGCAATAGCAATGACGCGTCTTCAATTTGCAGGCCGCGCTTCGGTTCGGGAATTGAGATGCCAGCTGCATCAAACCACGGTTGCCAGGACTCGTCCGTATCCATCCTCAGCAATGTACATTGCGCCAGGGCTTGCGGTGATTCGGGTAAATGACCTTGGCGATAGTGCGGACTGACGACCGGATAATAGTAGTCATCCATTAATTTTTCAACCATCATTCCCGGGTAATGGCCCACCCCAAAGCGGATGCCCACGTCAACCTGCTCACGCCGCAAATCCTGAAGCTGGCTCGATGATTGAAGGACCACTTCGGTATCCGGATGCAAATCAATGAATTTCCATAAACGCGGTGCCAGCCAGCGCGCGGCAAACGAAGGCAGTGCCGAAATAGTCAGGCGCTTTTGCCGCGCATCGGCTTTTAGCGCTTCTGCGGCGTTTGCGATGTCGGTCAGCGCGCTGCGTATGGTGGCGGCAAAGCGTCGGCCTTGGTCGGTAATCGTGATGCGCTTGCCATGGCGGGTGAACATCGCCAGTCCCAGTTCCTCCTCCAGCGCCCGCACCTGATGGCTGATCGCGCCGGGCGTCAGATGTATTTCTTCAGCAGCGCGGGAAAAACTATCATGGCGCGCTGCCGCTTCAAATGCACGCAACGCGGAAAGCGGCGGAAGCTTGCGCAAATCTGCCATCACGACTCCTCGTTCATATGAATAAAATTAGCAAGACAAGGTTGTATTACTCGTTTTGTTCTAGCAGGACTGTTGACTAGAATGTTGTTACCGGAACATTTTCCAACATTATGCGTGGTAGGCATTACGGAATGGAAAAGAATCCGGAGTAATTTTAGCAATATACCAGTAGTCCAACGGAGAAGCATCATGAGAGCATTATTCACAAAAGGAATAGAACAGTCATTAGCGCTGAATGCGGGCCAGGTATTGTCGATGCAGGCAAAAAGAGCCGAAACATTGCAAGTGACCAGTGGTCGCGTCTGGGTGACGATTTCGGGCGAGCGCGACGACTATTGGCTCAGTGCTGGCGACCATCTGAATGTCGCGGCGGGTAGTCGCATAGTGCTTGAGGCCGATCAGGGTCAAAGCGTAGTTAAAGTACAATTACAGAAACCAGCGGTGAGTCGCGTTGTGACGTCAGGCCGGATGCCGGTAGCTGTCCAAGTGCACTGAGTTGCGTGTAATGAAAACAAATACAAACGCATCAATGCGTGAATCAACGCGCATAAAGCCTGCCATGATACGCACGCAGGGCGGCAATTGACCGCCTGCGATACGTTATGGTGATTTACGCCAGCGTCTTTTAAGCGTCATCGGGAGAATGCCATTGCAAGGCACCGTGACAGACTTCATTGGCGTCGTGCTGTAACGCCGATGCGGCGGAGAGTGGTAGCGAAAAACACATGCTGACCGCCTCGCTATGCCTGACTTCCCCCAGCGTGGCTCCGTTGTTTTGTAGCAATCGGCGCAAAGTCCCTTCCAGTGCATAAGGCACCGTAGCGCACAACGTGATGGTCGCGACAAGTTCGATCTTCTCCGCGCCCAGTAACGCTTGCGCCACCGCATCGGTGTAAGCGCGCACCAACCCTCCGGCCCCCAAGCGAATCCCACCGTAATAACGGACCACCACCGCCAAAATCTGTTCCAGATCCTGATGACGTAATACGTTTAGCATGGGCAGGCCGGCAGTGCCGCCAGGTTCGCCATCGTCTGACGCGCCGGAGTGGCCGCCGGCCAGCAGTGCCCAGCAAACGTGCGCGGCGTTGGGATGCTCAGCCCGCAGACGTGCAATTTCGGTCAAGGCTTCCGGACGTCCCGCCACGGCAGTGACGAATCCAATGAAGGTACTTTTCTTGATATCGATTTTGCTGTACGCGGGTTGAGCTAAGCTAAATGCCATGGTGTACTTTGATATCCGATATCTCAATTTGCGGTTACCTCTGGATCGGGTATCCTAACGCATTCGGGCATTGGTCGACTTGTATTGCCGATTTCCCATTCTTCTTTCAACGCAAATATCCTAGTACATCACTCTATGCCAAGAATTATTTCAGCCAATCTTAACGGCATCCGTTCTGCCACCAAAAAAGGTTTCTTCGAGTGGATAAACAAGCAATCCGCCGATTTTATCTGCGTGCAGGAGTTAAAAGCGCAGGCCCCTGACATGTCGCCGGAAATGCTGGCACCGGAAGGATATGTCGGCAATTTTCACTATGCAGAAAAAAAGGGTTATTCCGGCGTTGGACTGTACAGCAAACGTGCGCCCAATGCAGTCCGGATTGGTTTTGGAAATCCCGAGTTTGATGCCGAAGGGCGTTATGTGGAATGCGATTTTGGCGATCTGACCGTTATTTCGCTGTATTGCCCTTCGGGATCGTCTGGCGAAGAGCGGCAGCTGGCTAAATTTCGCTTCATGGAAGCCTTTTTGCCGCATCTGCAAGAACTCAAAGCCAGTGGCCGTGAAGTGGTCATCTGTGGCGACTGGAATATCGCCCATAATGAGATCGATTTAAAAAACTTTAAAGGCAATAAGAAGAATTCCGGGTTTCTGCCGGAAGAGCGGGCGTGGCTAACGCAGCTGTTTGATGAAGTTTTGCTAGTGGATGTATTTCGCGTAGTTGAGCCGCGTGCCGAGCAATATACCTGGTGGAGTAATCGCGGTCAGGCATGGGCTAAAAACGTTGGCTGGCGCATCGATTATCACATCTCAACGCCCGGCATCGCCGGCAAGGCGCACGCGGTCGCGATTTACAAGGACGAGCGATTTTCTGATCACGCGCCGTTGACAATTGATTATGCGGACGCTTAATCGATAACATAACCAATAACATAACCAATGGTGAAGCAATGTGGCGCGATGTGCGCCTCTATTTTTTCACCATTTTCAGTGCATTCCAGCGCCGCATTTAGGCGCGTCTTTAGACCCGTCCTCAGACCCGCACTTCTCCATCCACAAACACCTTCAATTCCCCCGCGCCAAACTGCACCCAGACCTCGTTGGTGGTCAATGGCGAGGTCACGATCACGGCAACGCGATCCTTGGGCGTCGTTACCTGAGAGAAATCCACAGTCACGTCTTCATCCGAAAGCTTGGCTTCAGCAAACGGAAATTGTCGAATGATGTAATACAAATTGGTGGAGCAATGCGCGAACAAAGCCGATCCGTCAGAAAGCATCATGTTAAACGTGCCGTGCCCGGCGATCTCGGTGGTGAGTTCTTGCAACGCCGTGGTTAGCGCGGACGTAGACGGTAACGTCTCGCCGAAACGCTGTCGCAGTTCTTGCAAAATATAGCAAAACGCCAACTCGCTGTCGGTAGTACCGACCGGGCGAAACGCGCCGTTCAGTTGCGGGGCAAACTCTTTTAAATCACCATTGTGCGCAAACACCCAGTAGCGTCCCCATAACTCGCGAACGAAAGGGTGGCAATTTTCCAGCGCCACTTGCCCTTGTGTCGCCTTGCGAATATGGGCAATGACGTTTTTGGATTTAATCGGACAGCGACGGATTAAGTCCGCCACCGGCGACGCGACTGCCGCCTGGTAATCAACGAAATGGCGCACACCATTGCCTTCAAAAAAGGCAATGCCCCAGCCATCGCTATGATGGTCGGTTTGGCCGCCGCGGGTAGAAAAACCGGTAAAACTAAACACAATGTCGGTCGGTACATTGCAGTTCATTCCAAGTAACTGGCACATAATTTCAGAATAGAATAAGGAATTAAAGTACGCTTAACAGCGAAATAATGTAACGGAAACCCACGGATAACGGTAACACGTGATAGCCGTCGGAAAAATAAATATTGCGGGTCATCAGGCCTATGAGAATCACCAATGCACGTTTGGCCGGTGATATCAACATGCCCGATCACCGTTGATATGACTCGGCGGTTTGGTGTGTACTTCACTATGCGAGCGCGGTTTCGGGTCAATCAGCAAGCAGAATATGACGTATGCATGGTGGCGGTTAAACTTCTTTCTGAAATAAAGAGAAGTATTCATCCGCTTGAATTTTGGGGGACTCAAGGATGCCAGCGCGTTAGTGATCAAGATTGTTATCGCCTTAATCCGCCAACGGCAACGGACTTGGCGACTTTATTTCCTCCAGGCACACCATCGATTTAACGCCCGCCACGCCCGGGACCTGCATCAGCCGATCTGTCAGAAATCCGGATAGCGATTTCAAGTCGTTGGCGACAACTTTAAGCAAATAATCGAAATCGCCGGAAATGGCGTAACACTCCAGGATTTCCGGGAAAGCGCGGATGATTTTTTCGAGCTTTCGCACCTGTTTGAATTGTTCACGAGCGATATTCAGACTGACAAACGCCGTCACACCCAGTCCAATCGCGGCGGGTTCTACCTGTGCCGCATAACCGCGAATAATGCCCTCCTTTTCCAGCCGATGTACGCGCCGGTAGCATTGCGGCGGCGACAAATTTACCTGTTCCGATAACTCCACATTGGATGCCCTGCCATTGGCTTGCAGCATGCGTAAAATAATTTTGTCGTAGCGATCAAGGTTTTCCATTATTTCCAATTTTATGCACGATTCGTGCGCCGAAGTTTAAAAATATGCTCCATTATGCACAATTATTTTTATGTTTTGTGACTATCATGTATTCATAATTAACGACCGGAGCGCATCATGAAAAATCCTGCCATCGCGTTGGAAACACGCTATTGCGCTCATAATTACGCCCCATTACCGGTCGTCCTCAGCAGTGGTCGCGGGGTGTGGCTGATCGATGAAATGGGCAAGCATTATCTCGACATGATGTCCGCGTATTCGGCAGTCAGCTTCGGACACAGCAATCCCACCTTGGTCAGTGCACTGACCCGTCAGGCCAACCGGCTCGCGGTGACTTCGCGTGCGTTTTATACCGATCAATTGGGGCCATTCCTGCAACTACTCTGTGAAATGACCGGGCAACCTAAAGCGCTGCCAATGAATAGCGGTGCAGAAGCAGTCGAAACCGCACTTAAGGCCGCCCGCAAATGGGGGCACAAGGTTAAAGGGATACCCGATAACAGCGCTGAAATCATCGTTTGCAAAGGTAACTTTGGCGGCCGCACTACGACCATTATCGGCTTCTCGTCCGAACCGCAATATCGCGATGGTTTCGGTCCTTTCGCAGCGGGCTTTGTATCGATCCCATTCGGTGATGCCGCGGCACTGGAAGCCGCGATTACACCGCATACTGCCGCGTTTCTGGTCGAGCCAATTCAGGGAGAAGGCGGGATCATCGTGCCGCCAGAAGGCTATCTGACAGCATGCAGTGAAATCTGTTCACGCCATAATGTTCTGCTCATTTGCGACGAAGTGCAAACCGGATTGGGCCGTACCGGCAGATTACTGGCCTGCGATCATGAGAACGTCGTGCCGGACGGCTTGATTCTTGGGAAAGCACTCGGTGGCGGCTTATTGCCGGTGTCGGCATTTTTAGCGCGTGAAGACGTCATGGCGGTATTTACGCCCGGCGATCACGGCAGCACCTTCGGCGGCAATCCGCTTGCCGCTGCGGTCGGTCACGCCGCGCTGTCGCTCTTGCGCGATGATCATTTGCCCGCTGCCGCGGAACGCATGGGCCGCCGTTTGCAAAGTGGATTGCGCGCGATCTCGCATCCCGCGATACGTGCGGTGCGCGGCAAAGGCCTGCTTATCGGCGTAGAACTGGATCCAGCCATTATCTCGGGAAGGGCGTTTTGCGAATTGTTGCTGGAGTTCGGCTTGCTGACCAAAGACACGCATGAAACCGTGGTGCGGTTTGCACCGCCGTTGACGATTAGTGCGGGTGAAATTGATACCGCACTCAGCATTATTCGGAAGGCTTTTGAGGCAATACCAACCGTTACCGAACCCGCCGAGCGGAGTGCCGCATGAGGGCGACCGGAGGATCGGGCGAAACCTCGAACCCGACACTGGGCACCCTCTCGGAAATCAGGACGAGCAGCAGATCGACCTACCTAATGTGTGCACCCGATCATTTCGAGGTTTCCTACATCATTAATCCATGGATGGCAGGCAATATTGCACACGCAGATCGCACTGTTGCATCGCAGCAATGGAACGCATTAACGTCTGCAATCTCTGCCGTCGCAAATATCCAACTGATACAGGGCAGACCCGGCGTCCCCGACATGGTGTTTACCGCCAATGGCGGCGTCGTGCGCGGGAGCAAAGTAGTCCTTTCCAGATTTCGGCATGTTGAGCGGGAGGCCGAAGAAATCTACTTCGCCCGTTGGTTCTTGACGCGCGGTTTTGAAGTGTTGAGGCTGGCACCGCACCTGCCGTTTGAAGGAGCGGGGGACGCATTACTCGACCGAAAAGATGCGTTGTTATGGTTTGGTCACGGACACCGATCCGATGTGGCATGCGCTGGCGCGCTATCGCAACTGCTGGACATTGAAGTGCAGCCGCTACGTTTGGTGGACCCGCGTTTTTATCATCTTGATACGTGTTTCTGTCCACTTGAGGGCGGCGAGGTCATGTATTTCCCCGATGCTTTCGATGCCGCATCTCAGGCCGTTATCACCGCACGCGTTCCGGCACATCGACGGATCATCGTAAGCGCGACGGACGCGTTGTATTTTGCGTGTAACAGCGTCAATTGTGGCAATCACATTTTTCTTAACCGAGCCACCCCGGCATTGGTGGCGACGCTCATGGCACATGGTTATCAAGCGCATCAAACGCCGCTTACGGAGTTTTTAAAGGCTGGTGGTGCGGCTAAATGTCTGACTTTGAAACTAAATGAACCGTTTTCTAACGCGGATTCAGTGCGCTCTGCGAAGATGGTGGATACCGTTGATTTTGGTTGAATTCGGATGATGGTGCCATACTGGTGCCTGGTTTTTGCCTCGTGTCACCATCCAGACGCGCAAAACACAGTATTTCCGGTCAATGGGCCACCGTCCCCAAACTATTGTTTCAAAGGACATAACCCCTTGATTTAACGTATAATTTCCCCTAACTACCGTATGTTCAGCCCGGCGCTTTTGGCGGCCGGGTTTTTTGCATTGTTAACATCGGATCATTACCATTTCAAAGACTAAAGTAAGCCTATGAAGCCCGTCGTCACCGCAACCTCTCCAACCGAAACCCATCTGCGCACGTTATTGTCGCAGCGCATCCTCATACTGGATGGCGCAATGGGCACCATGATTCAGCAATACAAGCTGACGGAAGAAGATTATCGGGGCGGTCCGGAAGGGCGCTTTATCGGGTTTCAAGGTACCGGGCGCGAGTTGTTCGTCAAGGGCAATAATGAGCTGCTGTCGCTAACCCAGCCGGACATCATCAGCGAAGTCCATGAGCAGTATCTGGCCGCCGGTGCCGACCTGATCGAGACCAATACTTTCGGTGCCACCACTGTAGCGCAGGACGATTATCACATGGCGCATCTGGCGTATGAGATGAACGTCGTCTCCGCCCGTCTGGCGCGTGCCGCCTGCGATAAATACTCGACTCCCGACAAGCCGCGTTTCGTCGCTGGCGCACTTGGACCGACACCTAAAACCGCATCGATCTCACCCGATGTCAACGATCCGGCAGCACGTAACGTCACCTTTGATCAGCTCGCCACCGCTTATCTTGAGCAAACCCGTGCGCTGGTCGAAGGCGGTGCCGACGTGTTGCTGGTCGAAACCATTTTCGACACGCTTAATTGTAAGGCAGCGTTGTTCGCGATTGATACCTTCTTTGAAGAGTCCGGTCTGCGCTTGCCGATCATGATTTCTGGCACCGTGACCGATGCTTCCGGCCGTATTTTATCCGGGCAAACGGTACCGGCTTTCTGGAACTCGATTCGCCACGCCAATCCCCTCACCGTGGGTCTTAACTGTGCATTGGGTGCGGCGCTGATGCGCCCGTACGCCGAAGAGTTATCCAAGATTGCCGATACCTTTGTCTGTATCTATCCGAACGCTGGTTTGCCCAATCCGATGAGCGATACCGGTTTCGATGAGACACCGGATGTGACCTCATCATTGCTCAAAGACTTCGCAGAAAGCGGCTTCGTTAACATCGCTGGCGGTTGCTGTGGCACTACGCCCGATCACATCAGAGCGATTGCCGATACCGTCGCCAACATTGCGCCGCGTCAAGTGCCCGAGACCACGCATGAGATGCGCCTGTCCGGCCTCGAACCATTTACCATCGACGACAGTTCGTTGTTCGTCAACGTCGGCGAGCGGACTAACGTCACCGGATCGAAAGCTTTCGCGCGGCTGATTCTGAATGAGCAATACGACGAAGCGCTGACGGTAGCGCGGCAGCAGGTAGAAAACGGCGCCCAAATCATCGACATCAACATGGATGAGGCGATGCTGGATTCGTTAGCAGCGATGACGCGCTTTTTACATCTGATTGCTTCCGAGCCGGACATCGCCCGCGTACCGATCATGATCGACTCATCCAAATGGTCGGTGATTGAGGCGGGTCTAAAATGCGTGCAGGGCAAAGCCATCGTCAACTCGATTTCGATGAAAGAAGGCGAGGCGGAATTCATCCGTCAGGCCACATTGTGTCGTCGCTACGGTGCCGCGGTCATCGTCATGGCTTTCGATGAAAAAGGTCAGGCCGATACCTACGAACGCAAGACCGAAATTTGCAAACGCGCTTATGACATTCTGGTTGAGCAAGTGGGCATACCGCCCGAAGATATCATTTTCGATCCCAATATTTTTGCCATCGCTACCGGCATCGAAGAGCACAACAACTACGCCGTAGACTTCATCAACGCCACGCGCTGGATTCATCAAAATCTGCCGTACGCAAAGATCAGCGGCGGCGTGTCCAACGTCAGCTTCAGCTTCCGCGGCAATGATCCCGCACGCGAGGCGATCCACACCGTGTTCTTGTATCACGCGATCAAAGCGGGCATGACGATGGGCATCGTCAACGCCGGTATGATGGGCGTGTATGACAGTTTGCCAGCCGAATTACGCGAGCGGGTCGAAGACGTCGTGCTGAACCGGCGCGATGATGCGACCGAACGCATGATCGAGATCGCCTCCACCTTAAAGGCTGGCGCGAAGAAAGAAGAAGAAACGCTGGAATGGCGCAGCGGCACCGTGCAGCAACGTTTATCGCATGCGCTGGTGCAGGGCATTACGCAGTGGATCGTGGAAGATACCGAAGAAGCACGCCAGGAATTGCTGCATAACGGCGGTCGTCCGATCCATGTGATCGAGGGGCCGTTGATGGACGGTATGAACGTGGTTGGCGATCTGTTCGGTCAAGGCAAAATGTTTTTGCCGCAAGTTGTCAAATCCGCGCGCGTCATGAAACAGGCGGTGGCCCATTTGATTCCGTTCATCGAGGAAGAAAAACGCCTTGATGAAGAACGCACCGGCATCGCCGCCAAACCGAAAGGCAAGATCGTCATCGCCACGGTCAAAGGCGACGTCCACGATATCGGCAAAAACATCGTTTCGGTGGTCCTGCAATGTAATAACTTTGAAGTCGTCAACATGGGCGTGATGGTCCCGTGTTCCGAGATCTTGGCAATGGCCAAAGCGGAAAACGCCGACATCATCGGTCTCAGTGGATTGATCACACCGTCGCTGGAAGAGATGGCCTACGTCGCCAAAGAAATGCAACGCGATCCGTATTTCCGCAGCGTAAAAATGCCGCTCTTGATTGGTGGTGCGACCACCAGTCGCGCCCATACCGCCGTGAAGATTGCGCCGAATTATGAAGGCCCGGTAGTCTACGTCCCCGATGCATCACGTTCAGTCTCGGTAGCACAATCGCTGCTGACGCCAGAACAGCGCGACCAATACGTTGCCGAAATCGCCGTCGACTACGAACGTATTCGCGTCCAGCACGCCAACAAAAAAGCAGTGCCAATGCTGAAGCTGGCGGATGCACGAGCAAACCGCACCAAGCTCGATTTTGCACCGGTAAAGCCAAAATTTATCGGTCGCCGTTTATTCAAGAATGTCGACCTCGGTACCTTGGCGCGATACATCGACTGGGGTCCGTTCTTCCAAACCTGGGACCTGGCAGGACCGTATCCGGCCATTTTGACCGATGAAGTTGTCGGTGACGCCGCCAGCAAAGTGTTTGAAGAAGGTAAGGCGCTACTCAAAAAAGTTATTGATGGTCGCTGGCTGACCGCCAACGGTGTCATCGCCTTGTTACCGGCAAATACGGTCAATGATGACGACATTGAAGTCTATACCGACGAGACCCGCACGAAGGTCGCCTTCACCTATTACGGCACCCGTCAACAAACCGTAAAACCGGTGATTGATGGCGTTGCAAGACCTAACCAATGTCTGGCAGATTTTATCGCGCCGAAGTCATCTGGAACCGCCGATTACATCGGCCTGTTTGCCGTCACTGCGGGACTTGGTATCGAGAAATACGAGAAGCGTTTTGAAGACGCGCATGATGACTATTCATCGATCATGCTAAAGTCTTTGGCAGACCGTTTGGCGGAAGCATTTGCAGAATATTTACACGAGCGCGTGCGTAAAGATTTATGGGGTTATGCGCCGACCGAAGATTTATCCAGCGAAGCGCTGATCAAAGAAACCTACAGCGGCATCCGCCCCGCACCCGGCTATCCGGCATGTCCGGAGCACACGGTTAAAGCCGACATGTTCAAAGTATTACAATGCGAAGAAATCGGCATGCTATTGACCGAATCTTACGCGATGTTCCCCGGCGCGGCAGTATCGGGCTTTTACATGGCGCATCCGGAGTCGAAGTATTTCGTGGTAGGCAAGATCGGCGACGATCAGGTCAGCGATATGGCGAAGCGACGGGATGTGCCGAAAGAAGAAATTGAACGTTGGTTGGCACCGAATTTGTAATTATTCAACTAAATGTGGTCCGCCAGATAGAGCCTGACAGCGATCAGGATAGAAGTCACCCGATGCCACGTCACCAGCGCTCTCAAGAAAATCAATGTCCAGAGTGGATTTGATGGCAAGGGTCGTCGGGGTATACCGTTGTTTTAAAGTGACCGTAGCCCAGCGTGAAATTCGACCACGGTTTGCTGTACGCCTGCGCTGGCGCAATGTAACCACGCCGCAACTTGGTAGCTACTTGCGCTCTTTCAAGCGCTGTCGTCTACATTTCGGATATTGTCCTTTAAACCCTTTTTAGTTGCACGTTACTTGTTAAAAATCTAGGTAATACACCGGCGCAGGCGCCGGTGCGTGATTGAGAGCGGAACATGGGCCTTTTACAAAATTTTGCGCCAAAGAGGCTTTACTCAAGGCTAAATGACCACCCTAACCGGCGCCTCCACCCTCACATGAGAGTTTTGACAAAGTTTGCTGCCGCATCAAGTGACCCTTGCGGATCAACTGTGCCAGAAGTTTGGAAAAAGGCGGAAAGAGCACGAGCTTGGTCATTTGTGAGGGTAGAAACGGTTGAGGAGACGATCTCGCCTCCCGATACCATTTCAATATCATCATTGGTCAATTGTCGAAAAATACTTTGTGACATAAAGTTCTCCTGGAACTGTACATGAGGGAGGGCACTGTCGCGTTCGGATGACCGCCCTTAAAAACGGCCTGTGAGACGACTTGCACGGGTCCGGTCACAAAATGGTACCGGACTCCCTTCAATATAGTTCCAGCAGGAAATAAAGTAAAAGCAGTTATTGACAGGCATTGCGCGTTTAGCTTGAATGTTGGGCTTGCCAGAGAGCCATCTCGATCGGTGGCCTATAGTATGTCCAGCATCAACGCCGCACCAAACAACAGCAGCGAAAATCCTCACATCCAGAAGAATGCATCCCGGCGCGGCCAGTCCTTCAAAACTATAAACATTGATAGTTACATTACTACCTTAATCTCATCATAATTGGCTTATTGCAATACGTGATATTTTTCAGGGATGAGGTAATGAAGCGGACGCCCTTCGTGCTGAAGGGCGGGTCGTCTCCATCGGACGGCGCGTCGCCTTTGCGGAGGCAACGTTAAAGGACGCCAGAGGCGGGCTCTACGCCGCTACGTCGACACTCCTGCTCATGGAGCGGTAACCCAGAAGATAATGAAAAGTAATCATAAGATGAGAATTGTTGTCACCGGTATGGGAGTTGTCTCGCCGCTGGGCTGCGGCGTCGACTTTGCCTGGTCAGACCTTATCGCTGGTCGGTCTGGCATCCGGCGTCTGGCTCCCGAATTTGCAGCCGATGTACCTTGCCAGGTCGCCGGTCTCGTTCCGTTATCGGGCGAATTGGGTGGTTTCGACGTTGACACAGTTGTTTCCAGTAAAGACCAAAAGAAGATGGACCGCTTCATCCAGTTCGCGCTTGGCGCAGCGGATGAAGCTATATCCCAAGCGGGGTGGCGCCCTGAAACCGAAGCGCAGCGTGTGCGCACAGCGACCGTGATTGCATCTGGCATCGGAGGCTTTCCTTTGATTGCGGAAGCCGTTCGTGTTACCGATGCGCGCGGCGCACGCCGCTTATCGCCATTTACTATTCCGTCGTTTCTGTCAAATCTCGCTGCGGGTTGGGTCTCGATCCAGCACGGCTACAAGGGGCCGCTCGGCGCACCCACGACCGCTTGCGCCGCGAGTGTTCAAGCCATTGGAGATGCGGCGCGTCTCATCCGGGCTGGCGAGGCTGATATCGCGATTTGTGGCGGTGCGGAGGCCGCCATTGATCGGGTCAGTCTTGGCGGGTTTGCCGCTGCGCGAGCGCTTTCAACTAACTTCAATGACAATCCGACAGCGGCCTCGCGCCCCTTCGACTCATCTCGCGACGGTTTTGTAATGGGTGAAGGAGCAGGAATAGTTGTGATCGAGTCGCTCCAACACGCACTGTCCCGAGGTGCCTCGCCATTAGCCGAATTAATCGGGTATGGCACTAGCGCCGATGCCTATCATCTGACCGCTGGTCCAGACACGGGCGAGGGCGCGGCCAGATCCATGCAGGCCGCACTGGACCAGGCTGGACTGCAGGCGTCGGTCGTCCGCCATGTCAACGCGCATGCCACGTCAACACCAGTTGGGGATCGTGGCGAAATTGCTGCCCTCAAAACGGTCTTTGGCGAAGTTAATGGTCCGGCGATCAGTGCAACCAAATCGGCGACAGGGCACATGCTCGGTGCAGCGGGCGGGATAGAGGCAATCTTTACGTTGATGGCACTGCGAGACCAGATGCTCCCGCCAACGTTAAATCTCGTCGATCCCGATCCGCTCGCTGCAGGGCTTGATCTCGTGGGACCGAACGCACGGCCGTGGGAATTCGACTATGCGATTTCGAATGGCTTCGGGTTCGGCGGCGTCAACGCTAGTGTGCTTTTCAAACGTTGGACAGGAATTTGAGCTTTGGCAGTTGATGCGGCGAATTTTTTCGACTGCGGGTGGCCAAAGTGCCGAAGGAGTCGATTTACTTCGCTACCGACTTGGTCCAGGAGCACGTGCGCGACGAACAGTTGAAGGTCATCAAATACAACAACTTGATCGCCGACTTGCTAATTTTCCACAATTGGAAGAGCATGACGTACACACTAATAGGACTAATGGCGCTGCAGGACGAAGGGATGGTATTGACGCCGGAGATTCTGCGCGCGCTGAGCCTGTACCGGCAGCGCCCAGTTCACTTGAACTAAAAAACTAAAAAATTAGACCTAAGGCCGTAGCTTTTACCGCAGCTTGCGTTTTATTTATTACAGCCATTTTTTTTATTACATTTGCAACATGAAAATTAACTGTGCTATCTGCAATTGATAGGATTTTTCCAATTTCCGACGCGGTTTTTCCGAGAGCCGTCCACTTCAGAACTTCCTTCTCGCGTTTGGTCATTTCGGAGCAGGATTCGGTAGTAAATTGGGGTGCCAAATACTTGGATATTCCTTTGTGAACCAAATGTGACAGGCCTATGAGGTCAACACGCTTAAATTTAGTAAATCGTTTAGCCACTGCCTGGCTTCCTCTGGCCACGGTGAAGAGGGCATTTACTCCAATCCCCACTCGATGACTTTGTATCCATCCAGAATGTAGACCCGCCCGTTCCATGTCAGCCCAAAGATGGGGTGTTGTTTCGAAAGTTTTTTGAGTCCATGCCAATGGAGCCGAATTCAATAACGCGTATCGAACCGCAGGATCAATTTCAATATAACCGCGCTCATCATAAATATCCTGCCAAGACACAGGGTAATTGCTAAACAATACACCCCTATCTTTAACGATCGGAATAGCTGCTTTTATCCCATAAGCGCAGTATTCGTAACCAAGTTCTTTTGCCACTTGAACAGCCGAACTAAAAATCCGCTGGGTGCGCGTAATAACGTCTTTGTCTGAAATTTTATTGATTAAATACCCTGTCATCGTTGCTCGTCTCCCTATAATTTTAGATAAACCGTTGGCCTCAAAACTTTTTCCAAGAAAAAATTTCGAGGGAAGCTCACTCGGAAATTCGAAGTGATTTATATTGCAATCATCGGTTTATGAGGCCTACATCAAATCAAGCATCAGCGCCGCACCAAACAACAACAGCGAAAATCCCCACATCCAGAAGAATGCATAGCGGATATACGCCCCTATCTCAAGCTGGGCCAATCCAAGCGCCATCCAGAGTGCTGGCGAGAACGGGCTGATAAAAGTGCCGAGGACGTTCCCTATCGTTAATGCGTGGACGATATTTGCAGCAGGCACACCGTGCTCGGATACGATTTGCACGACTACCGGTAGCAGGCCGAAATAGTAGGCATCGGTACTGAGTAACAACTCCATCGGAAAACCGAAAAATCCGAGTATCAAGTGCAGATGGGGGACCGTCGCCGTCGGCAAAATATTTACCAGATCGTTAGCTATCGCCCGTAGCATGCCGCTGCCATCCATAATCCCCAGAAACGATCCCGCTGCCAAAATAATCCCACCCATCATCATCGCGCTTTGAGCGTGCGCCGAGATGCGTTTTGCCTGTTCGTCCACGGTCGGATAATTGATGATGAGCGCGATGGACAAGCCGATCATGAAAATATAGGCGGAAGGTAAGATGCCACCGATCAGGCTAGCGAGTACGGCGGCGAAAATAGCAGTGTTTACCCAGATTAATTTCGGTCGTAGTAAGGCCTCTTCCTGAGCCGACATTTGATGCGCAATATCAGCTTCCGCATCTTCAGCCGCATCGACAACAATGGCGGTATTCGCACCATCGTTGAGGTTAATTTGGCCGCCTTGAGCCATTGCGATACGGCGCTTTTCTGCGAGACCAAAAATGCTGGCCATGGCAATCAGCAGTACCGCCCCGATGATCTGTATCGGTATCAACGGCTGCCACAATGAGGTGACTTCAATCCCGGTGACCGCAGCAGCTCGTCCCAAAGGTCCGGCCCACGGCAACATGTTGAAGATACCGGCACCGGTTGCCAGTAGCATTAACATCAGATATGGGTTCATTTTAAGTTTTTTGTAGAGCGGCAGCAGTGCTGGAATTGTCATCAAAAAGGTCGTAGCGCCAGCGCCGTCCAGATGCGCTAGCATGCCCAATATCGCGGTGCCGATAGCCACCGTAACAACGTTTCCTCTGGTCAGCGTCACCATGCCGCGAATCAAGGGGCGAAATAATCCGGCATCTTGCATGACGCCAAAAAAGGTAATCGCAAAAATAAACATCGTCGCCACCGGCATGACTTTGGTGAGTCCGGCGGAATAGAACGCACCGATTTCAGGTATCGAAAATCCGGCTAGTACTGCACCGGTCAACGGTATCAGTACTAACCCGATGATTGGTGACACTTTGCGCCAGAGCAGTAACAAAACGAGTGTCACCAGCGTGAACAGTCCGATTAACGTAAGCACGGGAATATCTTTCTCATGAGAAATAATTTGCTTAATATAATATGAAATGCGCTCGGGATGACGTTTTGCACCGAGAGTTAGGGAAATTACTTATGATTTAGGAAAAATCTTGATAGGGTTTCAAGAGATTAGTCGCAATCGGAGCGCACATGTGTGAACCGTTTTGATAAGGCGGGCGAAAATTCCCTCTCTTTATTTTTGACGCGCAGTTATTCAGCGCGCTTGAACGCGGGTTTCCAGACATGTTTTTAGAAAATTTGCAGGCAGGTTTTGGGGCACCGCCTTCAGCGCTATGCTGAAAAATTATCTTGGAATGGCACCGATAGCACCGGTTTTAAATGCCATCCATAAGTATTTCACTAGTCTTTGTATTGAGGGGCCACGATTTTGGAGGTCTTTCAGGAGGCGTGTGTTAAAAACTGATTTGGTAAACCACATGCGCATTTTTGAGAAGTGTGACCCATCGGCCATACGCATTCTGGTCGTACCTAAAGTCCACACAACAAGACAGCGCTTGCTTAAAAATATTTACCTTACTGATGGTCCTCAATGGTTATCGTCATCAAACTTACAGTCGCTTTATTCTTGTTATTCGCAGGTGTTTTTTCAGTCCAAATAACGAGGTCATCAAAACTCCTGCCAGCGAAGAACTGCGTCAGAGCAGCTAGGTTAAGGCCGCTGAGCTTCGGCGCAAATTACACGCACCGAATGTTGCGTTGCCATCTCCGCCGTCACGGCATCTCCAGAAGACGTCAATTTGCTCACGCTACCTGATGAGTCGCCTTGTTTTGAGATTTACCAATTCGACTTATTGTTAGGCCCCTAAAATTAACAGTCAAGTATTGTTAAATTTGGCATCTATATCAAAATCGCCCCCGGAGTAAATTATATGGATCTCAACCAGTTAAAAACATTTGTTGCTGTGGCCGAAGAGGCCAACCTCACCAGAGCCTCCGAAATTTTGTTTCTCAGTCAGCCTGCGGTAAGTGCTCAAATCAAGGCGTTGGAAGCGGAACTAGGCCTTACTTTGTTTAACCGTAACGCAAGAGGAATGACGTTAACAGTTGCCGGCAATGTGTTGAAACAAGATGCCTTGCGTGCCCTCAGTGCAGCGAAGAATGTCCTTTCACGCGCACAAGCCTTCCGGTCTAGCTTAATTGGCAAGTGCAATATTGGCACAATTTCCGAACCGGTCGTGTTACATCTTGCAGAACTGCTCTCTACTCTAATGAAGACGCATCCCAATTTGTCCATGACATTAACGCAAAGTATCTCGGGTATCGTGATCGATCAATTATTGGAAGGAAAATTGCATGGAGGATATGTTATTGGCAATGTCAATGATGCGAGGATCGCTTGTATCCCCGTTAGTCCGATTGCTTTGCGCATTGTTGCTCCTTACGACTGGAAAGACAAAATCACACATGCTGACTGGAAAGATATAGCCCGATTGCCTTGGATTTCTATGCCGCAAAAGTGTTCTTTCAGTAAGATTACGGAAAGAATTTTTGCAAGGAATGGGCTTACATTGTCTAGCGTGGTTGCGGTTGATCAAGAAGAAACGCATCCGGCATTGGCTTGGCCTTAATGCGCGAAGACGTCGCGCTCGTCGCGGAATCTAAAAAAGAGTTAGTGATATGGCCGCAAAGTGCTGAAACAAGCACGCTTAATTTTATCTACCTACACTCTGAAGCGGACTCTCCAATCGTGCACGCCCTGAGACAAGGAATTAATGCAGTGTGGAAATTACCTTCTAACCAAAAAATGCCAATCCTCGATTGAATATGGCAGAAATAAAACAAAGACGATTCCGTATGTGGACAATCGCCTTTATTGCATTTCGTTAGCAAATACTCTCTACCAATTTTTGTAGCTCGTCAGCACGCACTTTTCCGCTATCTGCTCCGGCGCCAGGACGGCACCGCCAGCGGAAAAAATAGCTATTTGGTTTTCATCGTAGGCGCCCAACGCCTTTTGGATGGGACAATAAATCATCGGGTCCCGCAATAGTATTGATGCCAGATTCCGTCGTGGAATTGATCGCAGATTATTTTTTGGAGAGAGAAGTTTGTTGCTTTTGCAAAGTAGCCAATCCATCTAATATCGCTTGAACCGCCTCAGCGGTGATGCCGATATGAAAATTCAGTAAAATAGAATTTTTGGTGATCCGATTAATATACACACCATGTTCACTATATAAATAAGACTGCACTTCAACGGCGGTCAGATCCAGTGCCTGTATGTTGATTGATAGTTTGCAAGGATCTTCACAAACAAAACGATTCATGTCGCCGAGATCGGGCAGCGAGTTGATGTAGTAGCATGACCACGCGGTCCCGATTTCCAATTTTTTTCTGAACTCTTTTGCAAGTGATAAGGCATTACTCAAAAGATGTTCTCCCTCTTGCTCCATTTGCGCGCGCGCCATATCCAGCGAGGCTAAGATTGGATAGCTGGGCGAAGTGCTGTGAATACGAAATTTTTCAATATTCAGTTTCTCTCGCAAAGTTTCCGAGCCACGAAAATGAATCATAGAAGCCTGACGTAATGCGCTCAAGGACTTATGTGAAGATTGTGTGCATACCAATTCCAGATCAGGATAGTCGCGCATCAAGCCATCGATATGCATGGCGGTAATTTCTTTTAATGCTGGATTAAAATAATTTGCTGCTCCCCAGGCTTCATCAATCAGAAATTTTCTGGTGCGTATGCCGGAATCGAGCAATTCACGCAAGATCATTGGGATGTTGTAAATCACGCCTTCGTGCGATTGCGCGGTAAGAACGATCAGTTCGTAGCTTTGATTCTTTTTTTCTGCATTTTGAACAACCTCTATTAGTGAGGCGATATGCCATATGCTGCGCTCACTTTGATCGCAGCGAAACTGCGGCCAGATGTAATGAACCGAAGCCTTTAATGTATTCAAGTAAAAATGAATCAATTGATGACAGCTTTGATCGATTAGAACAAATCTCTCAGAGCACTGGTATAAGGCCGAGATTGCGATCTGATTGCTGGTCGTTGTGCCCGTTGTCACGTAGAGCGTTCCATCGGCGTTAAATAATGCCGCCGCCAAATCTTCCGATTCGCGAATGACCGATTTCGAAAAAAAGAAACTGTCGAATAATTTCCCCGTGATGGTTAATTCTGTACCGAAGAAGTTCTTTCCAAAAAGCGCATGGTACTTTCCACCTAGCTCGTCGTCGCTGAGGGAGTTGCCCTGATAAATCGGAAAAGCATGAAATGAATATTTGGTCGTTTCACGTAAGGTAAGTATCGCATCTGCGATCGGCGTTTTGTAATGCGTAGTGAGCATGATATAAACCTCTATGAGATAAATCGACACCAGTAATCAATATAAAACTTCGGAGCAAGGTGGATGCCGATCACAATAAAAGTCAGCATCTTTTTCGTGTTCTTGCATCGTATGCCTGCTACCCAGAATCATTTAGACGCGCAGGCTGCAAACTTAGGGATATTCAATTTGACCTCGCCTGATGGTGCAGACAACACCTTGTTTTTTTGTATTTGACGTTGATACAGGTTATTTAGAATTAAGCTAAATGCGACCAGGCATGCTCCGGTGATTTGCATGTTTTCTGGTACGACGCCGCTCAGCGAGGAGATGCTAAAAGCTGTGATTGGTACGACATCCATAAACAGCACGCCATTTAAAGGCGTGAGTATCTTGTTGCCGATATTCCAGCACAGCACGCCAACAAATCCCGCAATAAGGGCCATGTAGACAAGATGCGGCGCCACTTTCGAGACTGCTGCCATTGTTGTGACCGGGATAACGCCTACAAACATTAATATTGCAACGACTGCAAAGACACTCGTCAGGCCAAGTACTGTCGTGATGGCTGTGTAGCGGTATGGACTCCATTTTGGGAAATACGAGGCCCCGATTGTGTAAAACACCCAGCACAAGGCACCAATAATGAGAGGTATATTGGCTTGGTAGGTAGATGGTGTGGTCAAAACGGCATGAATATCTCCTTTTGTGATGACTAGCAAGACACCGATAAACGACATCAAGATAAAACAGAACGAGAAGAAAGGGGGACGTACCTTTTTCAGAACCCATATCACGCACAGCGCCAGCATCGGCATGGTTGCCATCATGATTGATGCGCTTAGCGCACCGCCTGATCCGGCTAGCTTTTGCCCGAGAAAGACTAAAAAGCCAAATCCGGCAAATCCTGCGGTGCCAAATAGCCAGGCCAGGCCCCATCGTTCTCCTTTCAACGATAATGCGCGTGTTCCTTCGCGAAAAATAAGCAATGCAATAAATGCGATGGCTGCAATGGAATAACGTAATGCCGTGAAGGTAAATGGATCCATGTACTTCAAGGCATCGGTCATGACGGGAAACATAGCCCCCCAGGAAAGAGTGGCTGCAAAGCAGCACAGTATTCCTGTTAAGTATTTTTTTGTTTGCATTGTTTTGCTCCAAGTTAGTGGTACCGCTTTTAACCAGCGACCAGCGAACTTTAATGACATGCTCTTTAAAAATCCATTCACTTTTTTTGAATGCCGTCATCAATAGCCCTGATGGGTATGCGATCAACAGCGTTTCAGGCGAATATTATGCAAAATTTGATGGCTTAAATTCTTGACTAAAACGCGCAAAGCAGTTCTGCAAATTACCTGAACAATAAATTGTTTTGATCGTTTTATGATTGCATCCTGAGATATGGACAATGTAAAGTTTTAGATTCGAATGACCGTTTCTCATATTCATTTCTCATACTTATTTAGACTAAAAATTTTTCAGAATTCATGCCAATTTCTCCTCCTCCCGGTAGCCATTCCGGAACTGCTACGGCAGGACCCGCGAATGTCACAGCTCTAGAAAAAACGGAATTAGCCAAGACTGTCGTTATGGCTAAAAGCACCGCCGAGTCAATCCCGGTTCAACCAGTTCTGGACTATCGAGACCCGAACCAAATTCAAAAGCCGAGCGGGCGGGAATCAGCGTTGCTACAGATACGATCTGACATTGCGTCTGATGACGGCGATCCACAACAAAATAGCCGCGCGATTGCCGCTTCAGTCGCTGCGGTGATCAACAGAGATTCGCCGACAACTTCGCAAGATGCAAAGATTTTCCGCTCCTCTGAATCTCCAGGTATGGATACTCTCTTACCAGTGCAGAAAATGACAGCAGAGGGCTTAACAGCACTCTACGAAGAGATGGGGGATAGTTTTGCTCGCGGGGTCAGCTTGCAACGAAATGTCTGGAACTTTGTGCGCCACAAAGCAGCGGCGACAAACCAATCTATTGCCACTATTGCAGCATGGCTTTCTGATGCAGTTTTCCACACAATAGTAAAAAAACCAAGCCATCTAAAGAATTCATCCGAGTCCTTATGTTTTGAGATACTGCGGGGTATTATTCTTATGGAGGAAAAAGAAGTCTCTTTAACGCAAGCTTGCCGGGGCGTTCCTGCTTATTGCGACATTCCACAAAAAAATTATTGGCGTCTGATTACTGACAGCAATCACATCACAATTGATGACTCCGGTAAAGTTGATGGGGAGAATGCATCAGGATGTATGGGGGGATTGTTAGGCGGGTTAGCCTACATGCTTGAAACACAGCATGAAAAACTTAGTAGTCATTTACTTGAAGAATTCCATGATCACAGTATCGACGGCGTTGTCGATAAAAGACGGGCTTCCCGTTATGAAATTTTTACTAAGCCCACACCCAAGAAATACACCTGTTTTTTTAACAAAGGATATCGCGACGGTAGTGTCGACTATAAGATTTATAAGACGACGGAGGCGGGACAGGCAGAGTGGAAGGCGTTGGGAATTGCGTTGGAATTCAACGCAGAGAAAAAATTCTATATACCAAAAGCTATAAAAAATAGCCCTGAAAATGATTTTTCAACTTCTGCAGGTATATATATTAGTCCGAAACTCAGAACGAGCCAGGAGTGTGCAGAGTTGGCTCAAAAATTTATTGATGACTATCACCAGGATATTCAAACGGCAAGTGGCGATATAGGAAAAATAGAAACAGTTATCGCCAAACTTTGCATCAGTCTCGCAAGGCATCACCTTTTCAATGAGGGCAATACTTATATGATTGCCTCTCTCGTCATGAACAAGCTCAGACAACAAAACGGTCTTCCTCTAACGCTTCTTAGCGATCCACATATTCTGGAGGGTTATGGATGCGAAGAAGTAGCTCAGAATATGCGAGACGGGGTCCCCAGGTTTAACCAGTTAAAAGTCCCACTTGGTTAAGAACACGCTTAAGTGGCGCAATCCATATACAGCGTTTTGATGCTCACCGTGATTGCGACGCGATCTCTTGATGAACAGCGATTTGGATACATAGATAAAGTGGCAGCGGCCGATTCCTGCGTATATTTCTGCTCACGTTCTCATAAATCCAGACGTTGTATTGTCGACAGATAGCCAAGCGCCTGGCTGGTTACGAACAATAACGTAAATCGGTTGTTTTGGTAAGAAATCGTCTGGGCTCAAATAAGAGCGAAGAGGCAGGGTGATCAACAAATCATCTTTTTTACGAATATTAAATACAGTCAAAAAAAGTTATTTTTCGTCTGTGTCCTAATGTAAATGGGCACTTCTTTAATTCCAGTCCCATTTTTTCGCATAACGGTCAGGCATATACTTGAGTTAAATCTTATAAAATAATTAGGCTTTGCGCTTGCACCCCGCCATACGCTAGCGTGCGTAGGGGCATTTTCAAGAAAAAATATATTATGCTATGTAATTGGGCTACTTGTGGGGATATTAGTTCAGCCGGAATGAGGCTTAGTTACTTCAAAATCACGCGGGTCTGCCTAATTCCTCCCATACTGCAAGGGTTCGATATTGCCTATTAATCTGCCCCCCGCACTCGCCTCTGGCGAATCGTTAGTAAATCCGTTTGCGTTGGGAGCGTCCGCTCCGAGAAATTTCAGCAGCAGTCTCACATCTGCCAGCAATTCTGCCTTGCGATTTGAGGATGGTCCAAGTCCTATTCCATCGGTAGCGCCTTATTTTCCTTCGTCCGCAATAGGGGAATTGCGGACAATCCCGGCCGGCTCGGGATTGTCGGCGCCAGCTGGCCCTAGTCAAGCCGTGGCACGCTCCGCACCATTAAGATTGGAATGTCATTTTTCCGATTGGGGTTCAGAACCATGCGCATTGAAAGCGTCACTGAAAAAAGCGCACCCCGAGATGGATGGAAATGAAAAATTTACCGGGCTCGTCAGCAATTATTCCCAAGCGCTATCGTCTTCAAAAATCGCCATCGATGCTGCCTATTTCGCCAGTCACGATGCGTTGCAAGCCGCGATGGGACTGGGCACTCTGGAAAATTCGGCACGCGCTGCCGCACGTACCATTGCCGCGACGCAGGATAGCAGTGGCGCTATCGGTCCGCGGGTGTATGAGGTAATCGACAGTCTGCAGCATCAGATAGCAGTGCAACGGCAGGTAATCGAGGGGCTTGAGACTGATCTTGCGCGATCCCGCTCGGCTATTTTCGAAACCCCCCGGCCCTCAAAGATCAGCAGCTTTTTTATGAGAAACTTAAGTGTGGATCAGGAAAAATTCCTGAAATGGGAAGGCAAGGAACACGCCAGAAAATTAAGTTTGAAGGATGCCCAGCATGCTAACAATGCGCTGATGCTGAACTTAAATGGCGCTCAAAAAGCCCTGGAAAATTCCCGACAATTTTTGCACCGGACCTTGGCCACCCATTTCCCTTTGTACACGATGCTTGAACGCGCCCATGCCGCATGCGAACAGGGCGACTTGAGTGCTTATGCAGCGCTTATGAGTGCCGGTGAAAGCGCTTATCCTGTCTATTTTCGTGAGGCCATTGCCCCCCATTTTAAACGTAGAAGTGGGGGTTTGATCACGGAGTATTCTAGAAGCAATTGCGCTACGGCGTTAAAAGAAATCAATACCTTGCTAAAAAAAACATGGGAGAGCGCTAGCAACTCCTATGCGATGGCTGTCACCGCGGCCCATCTGGCCGAGGGTGTAGAATTCAGTCAATGGAACAAGGCGCAGTCGCAATGGGAAGATGAAAAGCGCGATTATAACTACCAGATGGGGCTGTACGATAAGGCCGTTAGCAACGAGCGGATGGGTGAGCTTGTCGCGACTTGCTTGTCGTTGATCAACTTCGCTGCCGCGGTGTATGAAATACATCGTTATCAGGGGCACTACGTTGCACATTTCGCTTACACGTTAAAAAAAGACGTAACAGTAACGACTCACAGCGACCAGTTGGGAATCGCGGGCAAAAATCAGAAAGACGTTAAGGCAAATGCGGACGAGTACCTGGTCAATAATAGCAAGCAGACAGAAGAAAAATTCTGGGTAACGAGTCCACTTTTTGACACCGTCACTGAGGCGCAGACGTGGTTGGAGAACACTAGCATTACACCTGGCGATAGTCTGATACTGAACCGATCGTTTGGGGATACGATCATAAAAGTAGAACAAACAGCCCATGCTGATACTGCCCGAATAGATTGCATTGCTAAAGGAAAAATGCCTCCCGGAGGGATCAGCAGGGAGGCGCTGCGGGAGCTGGGGCCGCAGCCAGGAGGGCTGGAGGCGCGGTACTCCGAGATGATCAAAGTACGAGGTGAAGCACGCAGAGCGCAGCAACGGCCTTTGGTGGAGCCATTTTCAATCATGCCCGCTGGGGTTGATACCCCGAGCGGGGTCTCTTCTGCGCCGTCACTGGACCCCCGCAGTTTACCGACCGCCTTAGCAGGTGCTCAGCGCGTACCTTCTGTGCCGTTCGTCGGTCCCCACAATCCTGCTGCTATAAGTATAAGTGCCCGGAGCGTTACTGCGCAGGCGACTGGGCTGAGAATGTCCCCCGCGCCGAGCGCCGCCCATCAAAGCATTAGTTTTCCAGAAACACCCAGGGTCCAGATAGATTCGGTACTGCCTCAAATCAGCGACGTTGGTCGACTACAACCTTCGTCTGCCCTTTTTCCAGCCATCAACAGTCACGTTGAGAAGTTGCCGCCCGTAGCGACCATGGGTATTGACCACCAGAGGCGGCATAAGCTGGCCGACGCTAAAAGTAAATTTTTTGAAGATGTTGGAAAAGGGGTGGCTTCGTCCCCAGAGAGCCCAATGATCCACAATCATCAGGCGTTGCCTTTGCCGGTTCAGGCTCCGGCTATTTCCAGTGCTGGCCTGAAAGCCGCGCTTGAACTCGTCGATCATGACGGCAGCGGAGAAGCGTTATCGCTATCAGGACTAATTGCATCGTTACCCGCTCCCCGTGACGACGTTCTGGGGGGAAGAAGACAGACCATGATTGTTCAGCTTTCCAATAGCAGCCCAAATGCACCTCAGGAAAACACGCAGGCAATAGCGCCAACATCTCTTTCGGAGGCGGCCGTGGCAGAGGCCATATTTCAGGCGGCCTATCCCGGGACGCATAACATGATAGAAACCTTGCGCGGTTCTACCGGATTGATAAGCGCTGACACCCATCATATAAGGGCTCTCATTTCTCGGTTGCCACAATTTTTGGGAAATGGAATATTAATTTTTCTCAGGAGTGACAATAGTGTTTTTGAGATGTACACCGAGAAAGGAGAAATCCCTGTTGGGGGTGTACCAACCGGTGTGCCACATTTCGTCATCCGGCAAAATATGACTAACGGTCACTATAGCGTTATCGTCGGTAGCAACAGAGAAATGGCGCGAACAGAGCATGGCTACTTCATCAGCGGCGGAACGGTGCGGGACATCCCGCCGAGCGCACATAGTCTGATGCAGGCTGCGAACTTAGCACGAACAGGAAAGATGTTAAGTATCGACCAGGCAATCGCATGCAATGGCGGGTTAATCGCTTACGCCATTAATAATGCGCGTGCCATTGAAGATATCATTGCGGAAAACACCGTAATAGCCGGGGCACGCGAGCAAGCCAGGGCTAATGCCCTTGCCGCCTATAGGGCAGAGGTTTATCAGGCCAGGCCAGAGCAAGTCAATATGATGCGCACAACCGTTGGCGCTACGCAATTGTCTGATGCTGGCTCCCGGCCGCTTGCCACGGATACTAGGGTAACTTCTTCTGCGCCTTCAGCAGATAATTTCGTCCTTTCTTTGCTTTCGTCAGCGGAGCGCAAGCGCAAGTCTGCTGCGTCACAGAAAGTTCCGGCGGGAAAAAGAGCGCTTAAAGAAATACCCGCAGAGTTTCAAGAGTGGTTCGACAAGCAAATTCCACGCGACCTTACGGGAGATGAAATTAATTGGGGGCCATATATCGTACGGTTGAGAGCATCACTTAGCTATCCTAAGGGCCTTAATCGCAGCATGTTAGCAAGGATACTCAAGACCGATAAGTCGAATGTGTACAGACATTTCGCGGAATTCGATGTCACCCTTTCGGAACAGGTGTGGTTTGACGATCAGGATCCGCAGCGACAAGCTGAATCACAGCCCGATTTTGTTCTCAGGCTATGGCTTGACAGTCCGATCTCAATGTCCCAGGCGAAACTTGCATTCTTAGCAAAGGTTAGCCCCAGCCTGGTGTCTCTCGTGGTGAACAAGTCGAAGGGTGATTACAACGTCTGGTTACAACGAAATTTAAGGGGTGCGCTGGAGGACGTTGATGATGCCGAGATTCAACGATTGTGGTTTCTGTGGAGCCGTCCGTGGTACATGCGTCCATCGGAGCTTGCGGAGCTACTCCACCGTCCGGTAGGAGATATTTACTTCGCTATGGGGTATGTCACGGCTAAGCAGAAAGCTTGGTACGCTGCCCAAACCCGGATTGACCAAGCTGATGTTAAATGGTTGTGGAAACACCGCCCAATGGATGACAAAAATTTTAAATACACCACTTTAGCGGGGTTAATGCGGCGACCACCGGAGAGCATAAAAACCGCGTTAAGGGCAACGAAATACACACCTGAAATTGTCGATTTATCCTCCTCTTCCTCTTCTTTTTCCTCTTCTGAAGGGCCGCTGGTGAGCGGACCGGCCATGGCTATATCGGCGACGATCGCCCAACCATACACGCTGTTCGAAAACGCTCAACCACTTGCGCCTTCTGCGCCGCCCCAGGCTATGGTCAATCCTGCGACACGCCGCATGATAGAGACTTTGCTTAATCCTACGGGATGGGCCAGTGCTGAGGCTGCCTATGTACCAAGACTCATTTCCCAGTTGCCGGATTTTCTGGGAGATGGAGTACTGATCATGATCATGAATGACAATAGAGTAATTGAGGCTATCGGCGCGGCCGGGGGTCTCAATTTGGAACAGGTGCCGGACCATGTCCCGCATTATGTCATCCGCCAGAATGCGGAGCAGAACCACTACAGCGTCATCCTCGATCACAACAACACACTAGCGAGAACAGATGATGGCTATTTCGTCACCGGCGGAACGGCGCATGTGATCTCTGATCTGGGATATTGTCTGCCGCATGCAGCTCTCTCCGCCACTTTAAACAGGGTCGCAACCAGTGATGAGCTGGATCATTTCAGGGCAAGGCTGGCTAATTTTGCAGAGCAAAATGCGGAAAATCTTGAGCCCTTAGTTGACGACGTTACTCGTAACTACATAATAGCCGACGCCATTGCCACCAGGGAGGCTATGGAAGAGCAGGCCAAAGCGCTGGCAGCATACGAGACGCAGGCGCATCCTGAGATGGCAGATCAACCAAACCGAAATCGGCTTGCCGTTGGCCGGCCAACTTCGTCAGGAGTTAGCCACCTAGCGTCTACCAGGGCGACGGCAACTTCTTTGGTGGCAGGAGAACAACAGTCCGGGGACACTCTCGTTATACCCAACAGGCGGGGCAGATATCTGCCGTCAACTCAGGACGCATTGGGCAAACTGGTGCGCAAAGGTGTACCCGAACCTGTCATGACCTGGTTCAATAAGGAGGATAAACGGGACATGTCGGGCGCGGATAAATTGTTGGGACGGTATATCAGGCGCTTGAGGTTGTCACCTCACTATCTTGCCGCGACTACCCCATATTTGTTGGCACGATTAATTGGAACCGAGACCCATGTTATATGCACAGCTCTGTTGTATTTTGATGTTTTGCCCTCGCAGCACAGTTGGTTTGCAAGGCAGGATGTGCGCAAGCCCGAAGAAACGCTACCCCAGTACATCCGGCAGCTGTGGACCAACCGCCCTGTGGGCGACGTATGCTTTACCGAGGCAACAGTGGCAGGATTATTAGGTATCCCAACGCTTCAGGTCGTCAATGCGCTGACACTACCGGACCGGCCGTTATATTTAGAACAGTGGTATAGCATGCAGTTGGGGATGAGCGAAAACTCCGAGAGAGCATTTATTCTCCGATCATGGAGAGATCGCCCTGAAAATTTTGCTCAGTGGCATCTTAATCGTAAAAATTCTAGTGCCAACTATAGCGATATGAGCATTCGTTCTCCGGTCCGTTCCGTACCGGGCCTTCTCGATTTGGATGGGCTTGAGCCGGAGTATCTGGATGTAGAGGGTCTCGATTTGGATGGGCTTGAGCCGGAGTATCTTGATGTAGAGGGTCTCGATTTGAATGGGCTTGAGCCGGAGTATTTTGATGTGGAGTCTTTTGCTCCAGACGATAACGAACTCAACGAGATCGCGATGAATTATCTCGCTTTGAACGAACTCGCACCAGAATACCTTGACCTGGAAGATCTCAATCTGGAAAATTTTGATCTCGAGAATGTCGCGTTGAGCGATCTCGTTGCAGCCCCTCTCGCTCTGGATCATATCGATCTGAACGAGCTTGATCTTGAACTTGAGCCTGGCGCTCTGGACGATCTTCATCTTGCCCGCGATCCAGAGGAGATCGCGCTCGACCAGATCGCTTTGACTTATCACGCTTTGAAGGATCTCAATGCGAATGCGCTCGCTCTGGAGCGTAGCGATCCGAACAATCTTGATGTGGATTTTGATCTTGACCCGGGCGCTCCGGACGAGCTTTCTCTAAATCGGGATGCAGACGAAATCGCTTTGAACGATCTCGCGTGCGATCTGGACGATTTTGCCGATTTGATAGGCGTGACAAGAACCGCTGTAAGAAAGGCGTTGGGACTGGACTTGGTGACGCCAATGCAGTGGGCGTGGTTCAAGGACCAGGATCCATTGGATTTAAGTAAGGAATCGCTACTTGAATACATACAAAGATTATCGGCGAGCAATCCTCCCAACATGTTGCGGATGGAACTCGCTAGTATGATTGGGGTTGCCCGCGGTGTAGTGGCTCGCGCCTTGAACAAGCCATCCGGCGATATCGCCACGTGGCTTGCCGAAAATAGAAATCCAGCGCTTCCACCGGGAGATCCTGCGGAAATTTTACGACTGTCGAAGTTGCCGAGCTACCCGAAGTCACTGCTCCCGTCTGGGTTCGCAAGGTTACTGGGCGTCCCCGTGAGAGAGGTCTGCGATGCCATTGCTGACCTGACTCCTGAGCAGCGAGCCTGGTACGATGCGCAACTACCGGAGCATAAGAACGACGTTATGGCTTTGTGGAACCGCCGTCCTAAGGACCAGCCGTACTTCAGTCGCTTTTCCCTGGCGGGCCTGATGGGGCGCCCACCAGAGAGTATAAGATCCGTGCTCAAGGCAAGAAAAATAGCGGACTCTTATATCCAGCCCAAACACAAGAAATGGTTTGAAGAACAAATCAATTGGGATCCCAGCAAGGAATTACGTGCCATCTATCTCCACCGTATGTGGAATATGCGCGACGTTACGGATAAAACATTTAGTAAAAGTGTTTTGGCGAGATTGACCGGTATCAAGTATCAGGCAGTGATTGATGATCTGAGAAAACCCCCTCCGTCTGTCGCGCAACAGCAAAGAAGAAGCCTCTATCCGTCCGTCATAGCGAGGAATCGCGCGCAGCCTCCCTGCAGCGATCCCGGCAACAGCGATTAATAAATCCAACATCAGTCGCAGTCGGAGAATGCAACCGATTGCGCAATTCAAATTTTTCAATTCCACGCACAGGTCTTTGGACTATGGCCCAAAAAGACAGTTTTCGGCAAGTTGCATCCTGCGAGAATGTTTTTACAAAAGGCGATTAGTCACGACCAGACAGGCCCGATAAACCTGCTTTCTGAACGCCCTACATCCAAGATTTATTCGAATCTTGGTGTAGACCGCCTGCAATGAAAAAGTAAAAAAACCTTTAGCATTTTTGGAATTTTCTTGGATCGGATTGTGATGGCTGGTTAACAATGGAGGGCTAAACCATCGCATTCCGAATGCAGAATTAGATACCTTCTTCCGACGTGCCGGCTAAAAATTCCTGTTTAATTTTCAAAAATTCCTGTTTACGTTTTAAGGATTCTTCATCTTCTTTGTTTGCCAGCGCAATCCGCGCGTTCATAGTGTCGATCTGATTGAGAATTTCCGCTGCCAGGACTTTGGTCTCTTCTGCCTCTTTTTCGAGCTTAGCTACTTTACTCCGAGAATCCGGACCGCGGCTGCGGCTGCCCAATATGGCCGCCTTCCTGGCATCAGCTAAAATGTCGGCATCTTTTTGTTGTTTGTAAGAAGTATTTCTGGCCCACGTTTTCAGCGCCCTTAGCTCATTTTCCATGCGTTTCCCACTTCCGGCGAGGCCCAGATAGTTAGGGTTATATCTTGGCCCATAATCAATCAGCAGTTCCTTATTCTTTTCTATCCTCTTGGTCACCACATAAGCTAGCAAATTTTTTCTACTGCCTACCCTGACCATGGCGACATTGTTTTCTCCCCTTGGCTCGTAATTCAAATATTTACCTGTGTTGACCGAAGCCAGTATATTGGCGCTGGAAAATGCATTCAGACTTGCGCCGTTTCGTGTCCCTGTCACCCAGGTATATGCCACATCATTCCAGGGCCCCTGTTTTTTGCGTGCATCGTCTAACGCCATGCCCCCAATGTCCTCTATATGCACACCCGCATAAAAGCCGAGCGCGGTAAACGGTTCAAGCGTCCGTGCGGCCGCAACACCTTCGCCCACGACACCTTCCTCCAGCGTTCGCACCATCAAGGCATCAATCAGCGCGCTATGGTGCCCTTCCGAAGCCAACCAGTGCCTCAGCGACTGCGTGATTTCTTCCTTGACCCGTTGTGGCGCTGGTTGCTGTGAAATCAGCTCTTCCATAATCCCCCAATCGCTAACGTTTATCGTCGCTATCGATTCATCGGGGCCAATGCCGATCTCCTGGGTCAGGCTTTTTGCCGGATCGCGCGCGTCGCGTAAGATAGGCCCGTCGTTGTATGTGCGGTGGTGCAGGCCCTCGTGAAATCTCGGTTGACGCATGTACATGTCTTCAGCCAATTTTTCCCAATCCAATTCGTCTGATTCCACTTTGATAGGATCAAGCGAAGTGTCCCTATTTATCAACACGTCGGTTGCCGGGACTTGGTCTGAGACATGCATCTGTTGGGGGGATTCTGATGCTTGAGCAGGTAGTATCTGTGGCTGTTGCGGTGCCTGTGCCGGTTCCCGTGCATAGACGCTGGCAGACGCCGGTGGGAGGCTGCTGTTGGCTAAATATTCCTCCGGAATTACTTGCAGTAGTTGATAATTACTAAGGTCCGCTGGACGTTCAGGATCACGCCTCAACTCAGCCACGTATTCCGCAGTACTTTTTTCTTCGTTCGGTTTAGGGTCAAACCCTTCAGGCCACGCCTTAGGCGGAAAAGCCGGTCTCTCCCTTTTTATTGCATAGACTATTCTCTGCTTTCTACGACCCATCATCTCAGCCAATATTGCCGGGCTGAAGTCCGGGTCGTTCATATCGCGGTCATCCCATAGCCGTTGAATATGCATGTATGGTCTTTCTTCCAGACCCTTTCGGCGTTGATTTGCAAACCACTTCCTTTGCTCAGGAGAGGCGGTCAAATGTAGCGCAGCATCAATCACAATCAACGGACTGGTTTTATATGCTGCTGCCAGTATGTCGTCACTCATGGTCGTAGGAAATTCAGGCGCTAACTTGACTCGTCGTATAAAAGGTGTCCACTTTTCACCGAAAGCACGTATGGGGCGATCCGCGTACCACGCCGCGAACTCTGGGGGTATATTCGGTTGGAGAGACTGTACAACCGGCGCATTGTGCTTGCGCTTACGCTGATGGATGCCAGCCTCCGAAAGCTCGGCTGCTAATGGCGCAGGAGAGGTTTGCAATGCACTGGTATTAGTTTCAGGGCGATCGGCGTCTGACGGTGAGACCGCAACAGGCGGACTATGGGCATTGAGATTACCAGCGTTTGCCAGAGAGACAGGCGGCTGAGGGATAGCAAACCTAGCATCAGCCAGCCTCTTGGCTACAGACTGCCTGGCAGCACGCTGATTAGCAGTCAACTCGTTTGCTTTTACGGTTTTGGTGACCAAAATATCACGGGCGACAGCCGCGTCAAATTCTTGGGCGCTGTCTTGAGCATTGGCGATCAGAGACGCTCTGAAAGTCTGTCGCTCCAGCAAGCTTGAATTCCCTCCTAATCGGGCGGTTAATGCGGCATCCGGCAGGGTGTAGCCTTGCGACAAGATGTTCTTCACGGTTCCGCCTTTGATAAGATATCCAGCGGATACGCTTGGTTTTAGGCTTACGGCGCCGAGTATAGCGCTATAGTGGCTTCCCTCCTGCTGGATGATGTAACGCGGTGCGTCCTCCGCAATTGCGCTAAGACTGATGGGCCCGGTCTGGTCGTATGACTTAATGACTCGTCCGCCAGGTGTAACGATGATCAATATCCCATTGTCCAAAAAATGTGGCAAGCGAGCAATCAGTAAAGGTACATAGGTAGCGTCGGCGCTCATCCATCCGGTTGGACTGCGTAAGGTCTGTATCATCCTGTGTATCATAGGATGTGCCTGTTCGAATGCCTTTTCTGGCAGGACCGTCCTGGCGTTTTTTTTTCCAAGCGTGGCAAGAAATGCTGCTCTGTTTTGGTTGGGGATAATGCCAACCTGTGCAGATGGGCTGATGGATGGCTGGACAATAGCTGCGCTGCTGCTTGTCGGAGCGAGTGGAAGCGCAGGGTGCAGATCAGGAACCGGGGAACGATGAACGTCAGACGTCCCGGGTAGTGCGGAATTGATTTTGCTGTTGGCTATTGGGGCGGAACTTGTGCCGGGGCTGATACTTGGTGGGCGCAGAACCAAAGTCGCAGTTCTCATGGTTCTGGTGGCGGAGGGGCTGTGACTAGCGAGTGCATCGGCCCGTCGATACGGATTGGCCGAATGCTGGCCTGCCGGAGGAAGCTGTGGGTTAGCGGCAGCAAACGCCTCAGCCAGACGCCTGGCCTTTAGCAGCGCGTCGCCTCGGTCGGTTATTTTGCCAATTTCAATGGAATCGGCAACCGGCCCCTCCAGGACTTGCGCGCGGCTCTGTGCATAAGTGATCAGTCGCGCCCTGAAAATCTCTTCGTCCGGCATACCGGGTGCTGCCACAGCCCCTAACTCGACGGCCACTGCTGAATGTGTCAGACAATAACCGTCCATCGGTGAGTCCTCCACCGTTCCGCCTGCGACGTAACGTATAGCCCCTATTTGTACAAGACCAACGTGATTGAGGAGGGGGCGATAGTGGTCCTCATTCCGCACGAAAACGTAACGCGGTGCGTCAACCACAATGTCGCCAATATTCAGCTGGCCGGTCCGGTCGAATACCGTAACTACCTGTCTGCTAGGCGCAACAATGAGCAATTGTCGCCCCCCGTCCAAAAAGCCGGGCAACAGGGCAATAAGATCTGGTACGTAGGCAGCGTCAGGGCTCATCCATCCGTCCGGCCGGTGCAAGGTCTGTATCATGCGATGGGTCGCGGAGCACTGTGCGCGGAGTGCAGCTGGTAACAATGGCGTCTTGGAACCCATTGCCTTAAGTTTGGCACAAAACGCCTCTCTGACCTGAGCGCGCTGCTCAGACGCAGCAAGCTCAGCCTCTTCCGGTGTCGCAACAATAGGAGCGCTTGATGTACTGGTTTGAGCGAGAAGAGGCAAAGGTTCAGGAGTAGGGTGCCTCGGAACCTTAGGACGCACGCTTTGTAGTACGGGATCTGGCTGCACCTGAGACAGTTGCGCGGGACTGCCGCGGTACCGTCCGTGTCCCTCAATAGAGCGCTTTATTGGATTTATATTCTGCGAGCTTATGTTCTGATTTGTCGCAGGAGATATTGCCGGTAGTTTTACCGGGATAACTACGGCTGGGCAGTCCGTCCCAGCGCGCGTTTTTTCAACCGTGGACAAAAACTCCTGCCGGTTTTGTCTAACCTGAGCAAGTCGCTGTTGATAGGTACTTACAGCCTCTGGGGACTGCAAAACAATTGGAGCGCTGCCGCTGGTCGGAGCGTGCAAAGACGGAGCGTGCCGAGGAGGAACAGAGTTGGGCTGAACGTCAGGATTGATGCGTGTCAGTGCATCGTTTGCCCGCACGCTCGACATTTGAGGGAGGCTTACGCTGTGGGGACCGGGGCTCTCGAAGTCTTTCGTTGGGCTTATAATCTGCTGACTTATATTTGGCGGACTGATACCTTCGTTATTTGTGCGACCGACTGGCGCAAAGGTGTTGACCCCTGTCATAGCCGAACCACTGCAAACCACCGTCTCCCGCGATGCGGAAACGTCGGTGTAGATCGTATCTCCCGTGGCTCTTAGCTGCAATAGCCGGGGCATGGATTGCTGTTCCATGCGATCATCTCTGATCCCGACCAATATGTTACGCATTCCTTCGTGTTGCGGCCCTTCCGCAATCACATTATCCCAGCCCCTTCCTTGCACCATCCTGTCGGGACGGGAGCGATGTATCCCGACATTCGTAATAAGGGCAGTATCTGATATTTTCATTATCGTATCTTGATACGGCACTGCCACAGTATCCTCGGATATGTAGTGACGATTATCTAGATATTCCTGCGCCTCCGCGTAGGTTTCAAAGCCCTTACTTACCACAAAATCTTCTTTTTGTATTTTTCGCACGCTACGTTCTATCGTCACCTCGTCGTCATTGTCTGGCATTACCCCGTCTTCACCTGCAGCCATGATCGTTGGCAACGGGTCCTCATTGGTGGTTATTGTCTCTTCTCTTTGATGCTTGTAGGTAAAATGAACATAGTAAAGTTCTTGCTCGCTACGGAGTTGATGCACCGCAGCAGCGGTGTTGATCAAATACATCATACTTTCTATATTTTGCTGCCTATTCGCATTGCTGACGGCCTTCTCGTACTGACCCACCTGATAGAAATAATTGCGTTTTTCGCTTTCTGCTTGCGAATACGCTCTCCTATACTGACTGAGCTCGTAACCCTCAAAGAGGTGGGCGCCGCTGATAGCCATCAATGCGGAATCCATCGCTCTGTCCCAGTTTTTTTTTAATGCCAGATTAATTTCTTTTAATGCCGAAGCACAATTTCTTCTACATTTTTCGTTGATCAACTCCCCGCTTTCGAGTGCAAAATGCGACTCGATGACAGAAGTGTAAAGTTCCGGATCATCACGTTTACAGATATCCATTAACGTGTGATAACCACTGAAGTCGCCCTCCTCGCAGGCAACATGGGCGCGTTCCAGCATCGCATACACCGGGAAATCCTGTTCTAATGCCCGCTGAAAGGATTGTTGTAAATTTTTCACTGCTTTTTTGGATGTATGTATTTGAAAAGAGAGTGCAAATTCCTGCTGTAGGGCATTCTTTAACTGTAATTTTTGGGCGTGCTCTTTGTCCTTCCAGGCGTTAAATTGCTCGCGCCTCATCATAAAAAGTCTGTTGATAAAATTTTTCGGCAACGAAGCGCGTTTTGGTATTTCTTTAATCGACCTTGCTATCGCGTTGCTGGTTTTTTTATGCGCATCAACTACTCCCTGTTGCGTTTTTATCTCTTGCGCCAAATCGTCGATTCGCGCATATGCCTGATGACTGGCAGCGCTGCTGCGCTGACGCCTCTCCGCGCTTAATAGTGCGTGTGGATGGGCGGTGTCGGCAGGGCTAACTATCCCCAGAGCGGCTTCCATCGCAGGCTTGGCAAGGCTATAGGCAGCTCCGATGCTGTGCCTTGAATCACACAGACATTGGGCATAGTCGGTGATCGCCCTATTAAATGGTTCATATCCAGACATGTGGGGATATTTTTTTTTCAGGGCTGCTATTAAGGTGCATTGATCTGAACCATAACCAAAAAAATAATAATCCGTGCCCATCGGCACCGTGCGCGTGGTAACTTCTGCTACGCCAGCTTGCGCCGATGACGCCAGACTTGTCTGATTGCTGCCGGACACTCCCCAGACTTCGGACGAAAGTGAAGACGGTGCCGTCAGATAAGACCCTGCCGCAGCGCTTGTGCTGGGATAAAATTGTATTGAAGAGTTGCTGGCGCCTATGATGCTGTCACTAAAATTGCCTGTTACGATCATCCCGGGCGAAGAAGATATCTCGGACGTATTGCCAGTAATTGAAATGGATGAGCTAGGTGGGTTAATTTGCACTCGGACGCTTTCGTGAGGAGATATGAATCAAACACATTGCCCTGAGATTGGAAGCAGCTCCGCTGTACTGAACTGGAAGTTCATGAAAAATTCACAGGGCTCCATGCGAAATACACACGTTCTTAAAAGTCTGCTGTTCACCGCAATTAGTCAAAGGGTAGCTGCCACTACCGGCCAATGGAATAAGATGGAAATTAAATCGTCCACGGATGCATTAGGACCAGAACGAAAAATAAAACCCCCATTTTCTTTTTACTTTTTAAGAATTCGCAACTTGTGCTTTTCTTAAGAATTCATGTTTATTTCACGGATTTTTCTTCTTCTTTTTTTTTCTAGGCTCGGGATATTATTGGGGTTACGTAGAATCCATGCACATCACAAGAAGGTTAATCCCTTCGCACTCTTTTACAAGCGAATCGTCAACGTATCCCGTAGCGCTAAGGCCAACTTTAACAACTGCGGACCGCTGCCTAACTTAAGCAATAAATTGGCAATGCCATGACTAATACAAGATTAAATATCACCGAGATGCTACACCTGCACGCTTGGTTTACTGCGCTTGCTCCAGAGCATCAGGCCCTCGTCGCCAAAGCTGCTGTGATGGAGCACTTTGCCAGCGGGGCATTGGTCGCGCAGCGCGGCGCACCTTCTCACTTTTGGATAGGTGTCCATAACGGTTTAATCAAGCTCGCCGTGTACAGTCTTGACGGTCGTGGGTGTACTTTTTCTGGGGTGCCCGCGGGCGGTTGGGTAGGCGAAGGCAGCGTGATCAAGCGTGAACTGCGCAAATATGATGTGATTGCGGTGCGCGATTCGGCTATTTTGCTGATTCCGGAACAGACATTTCATACATTACTGGCAGAAAGTCTGCCATTCACCGGCTTCGTTATCCGGCAACTGAACGAGCGCATGGGCGAGTTTATCGCCAGTTTGCAAAATACGCGCCTGTTAAGTACCGATGCGCAGGTGGCGCAAGCGATCGCCCAGCTATTTCATCCGGTATTGTATCCGCGCACGATGGCGGTGCTGGCGTTCTCGCAGGAGGAGATCGGTTTGTTGACCGGATTGTCCCGGCAACGGGTAAATCAAGCCCTGAAGCAACTCGCAAGCCTGAACTTGGTGACGACTTCCTATCAATCGATTCAGGTGGTCGATCTGGACGGATTACGGCGCTTCGGTCTTGCGCAATTATGAAGACGAAACCATCGTACAAAAAAGGGACGGCCAATGCGCCCCTGTTCTATCTCTCAAATCTCCGGTGCCAACTTATCGCGGTAGAGTCATTTTGTCGGTGATTCGCCTGCCACATGCCCGCGCTCACATGGCGACCAATCACTCGGCACCCAAATGGATATACCGGAACAAAAATACCGCCGCGATAATCCATAAGACCATCTTCACTTCCTTAAATCGACCGGTAAACAACTTTAGCCCGGCGTAAGAAATAAAGCCAAACGCGATCCCGTTGGCGATCGAATAGGTGAACGGCATCATCAACACGGTAATGACAGCAGGTACGCTTTCAGTGCTGTCTTCCCAATCCAGATGCGTGACTTCGCGTAGCATCAGGCACGCCACATAAAACAGAGCGGGCGCAGTCGCGTAACCGGGTACGGCACCGGCCAGCGGCGCAATAAACAGGCATGCGAGAAATAGGACCGCTACCGCCAGCGCGGTCAGCCCGGTGCGGCCGCCAGCCTGTACCCCCGCGGCGCTTTCGATATACGCTGTGGTGCTGGAAGTGCCGAGAAACGTGCCCGCAACAATCGCGGCGCTGTCCGCTAGCAACGCGCGATTAAGGCGCTCCATCTTGCCGTTCTTGACCAGACCCGCACGCGTGGCGACCCCGATCATGGTGCCGGTCGCGTCAAACAGTTCGACCAGAAAAAACACCAGAACAATGTTCAGAACGCCCATTGATAGTGCGCCCATGATGTCGAGCTTGAACAGGGTAGGCAAGACCGAAGGCGGCATCGAAAAAACGCCCATGAACTTGTTGCCACCGATCAGAAAACTTAGGATCGTGACCGTCACAATGCCGATCAAAATCGCACCTTTCACCTTGAATCGGTCCAGTACTACGATGATCAAAAATCCGGCAATTGCCAAAATCGCGGGGATTTTATGTAAATCCCCCAGTGTAATGAAAGTGGCCGGATTAGCCACGACGATACCGGCGGTTTTAAGTGAAATCAAACCCAGAAATAACCCTATACCGGCGGTGATGGCAATCCGGATGCTGGGAGGAATGCCGTTCACGATCATCTCGCGCACGCCGACCAGACTAATAATTACAAACAGGCAACCTGAAATAAAGACCGCACCAAGCGCGATCTCCCAAGGCACGCCCATGCCTTTAACTACGGTGTAGGCAAAATAAGCGTTGAGGCCCATGCCGGGTGCGAGCGCAATAGGATAGTTTGCGTAGCACGCCATGATCAGGGTGCCGACCGCTGCCGCAATGCAGGTTGCGACGAATACGGCGTCCTTCGGCATACCGGCATCGCCGAGAATCGCCGGGTTGACGAAGATGATATACGCCATCGTCAGGAAGGTCGTGAGTCCGGCGATCAATTCGGTACGTACATCCGTACCGTTATCCTTTAGCTTGAAAAAGTTATCGAGAAGTTGCATGTTGTCTCCATTATTATTGTCACGTGGCTGGTGCATGTCTTATGCCCGTCGTTATTTGTTGACATCTTGATGTGTCTGTCTGGCTGCTCCTGCGCGCTTTATGGATTCGGGCAAGATAATGTGATGCAGATTACGTTGTCGATGTTGCCGCTTTCGAAATACTGTTTATTAAGTGGGGATGATTATGCGCGTCTTCGCCAGTTTATGACGGCGGGTCCGATGCTTGCTTGTATTAATCGAACATACTTCCGTGAAATTGTATTATTGATAATTTTTATTGCCGCTTATTATTAACGCTCAACGTCTGAAAAGGTTTGGACAGAGCAGTTAAGCTGACATCGGATGAGGGCCTGGGGTAATCCAGGCTACAAGACCCACAGCGCTATTTCATTTTGCAAATACCCAACATCATCGGCATATCGCACTCTGCAGGGCGTGCGACTGCTAATCTACAAAGTATAAATAAATCATATTGGAGTTTCTTGTGTCTACTGCCATCCAAACGACCGCAACGCCAGATGCAGCCAGCAGTCCAATCCGGTTTTTTTATCGCGGCGCAGTCCACTCGGTACATCATGCCGCGCCCACCCGGACTATTCTTCAACATTTGCGTGAAGATCTGCATTGCACCGGCACCAAAGAGGGATGCGCTGAAGGCGATTGCGGTGCATGTACGGTGGTTATTGGTGAAATGGGCGCTAACGGGGTTCAGATGAAATCGGTCAACGCCTGCATTCAATTTTTGCCTACGCTGGACGGTAAAGCGTTATATACCGTAGAAGACCTGAAGCAGCAGGACGGTGCGCTGCACCCCGTGCAACAAGCGATGGTTGAATGTCACGGCTCACAGTGCGGCTTTTGTACACCGGGGTTTGTCATGTCTTTGTGGGATTTATATCTCAAAAATGAAGGGGTGCAGCAGGCGCCGTTGCCGTCTACAGCGATTGCTTCAGTCACGCAATGTCCCCCATGGAAACCCTTGCAGCGTAAAGAGATTGATGTCGCCTTGTCCGGTAACCTTTGTCGTTGCACCGGTTATCGCCCGATTATCGACGCGGCGCACCGAATGGGTGAATTGCCAGTCGTAGGTTTTGACCGTCACGCGTTGCAGACAGCATTAGAACCATTGCAACGCGACGACATGTTTACCTATAGCCACGCCGGGCAGCATTTTTACGCACCGCGTACTTTGCAGCAACTGGTGGACATTCGCGCTAGCCATCCGGCAGCGCGCATGCTGGCAGGATCGACCGACGTTGGTCTGTGGGTCACCAAGCAAATGCGTGACTTGGGCGATATCATTTTTCTGGGACAGGTTAAAGAGCTTGCCACCGTTAAAACTGAAAACGCACAACTTGAAATCGGTGCCGGTGTTTCATTGAACGATGCCTATGCAGCGTTAAGCGCGCATTACCCGGAACTGAATGAAATGTGGCAACGCTTTGCCTCGTTGCCGATCCGCAATGCGGGCACTCTTGGCGGCAACGTTGCCAACGGCTCGCCGATCGGCGATTCGCCCCCGTGGTTGATCGCATTAGGCGCGGAAGTCGTATTACGGGGACCAGCGGGGCAGCGCATCATGCCATTGGAAGCGCTCTATCTGGACTACATGAAAAAAGACATGCAGCCCGATGAATTTGTTGAGTCGGTGCGGGTGCCATTGCCACGCGCCGGTATGCAGTTCCGCACGTATAAATTAGCCAAGCGCTTCGATCAGGATATCTCTGCGGTGTGTGCCGCCTTTTCGGTGGTACTGGATGGCAATCTGGTGGAGTCGGTCCGGATCGCTTTTGGCGGGATGGCAGCGACGCCCAAACGTGCCGCCAAAGCAGAGGCCGCGCTGGTAGGGCAGCCGTGGGATGAAGTCAGACTGCAAGCCGCGATGGCGTTACTGGCAGAGGATTTTGCACCGCTGTCGGACATGCGCGCATCCAGTGTTTACCGTATGAAGACAGCGCAGAATCTGCTACGCCGCTGCTGGTTAGAAACCCGTATCGACGCGCCGCTGCGGCCCGATCAGGTTAATGCGTTTGCATGCGCTTGAGCGCCATTCGGAAAAAGGAAGAAATACAATGAATACCCAGACCGACGCATTCCTGAAAGATCAGCCAGCAACGCCTGTCGATGTCGCCCAGTGGGCCGAAGTCGGCCAGTCGCATCCGCATGAATCCGCGGCGTTGCACGTATTGGGCGAAGCCACCTACACCGACGATATCCCGGAAGCGCAAGGCACGTTGCACGCAGCACTGGGCTTATCGCAAAAAGCCCACGCCCGGGTGCGCGCCATCAATCTGGACGCTGTGCGCGCTGCAACCGGTGTGGTCGCAGTCTATGTTGCCAGCGATATTCCTGGCACCAACGATTGTGGTCCGATCATCCATGACGATCCGATTCTGGCCGATGGTCTGGTCCAGTACGTCGGTCAGCCGATATTTGTGGTCGTCGCCGACAGCCACGATAATGCCCGTCGTGCGGTCCGTAAAGTAGTCGTTGATTACGAAGAGTTGCCGGCTATTTTAACGCCGCAGGCGGCGCATGCTGCACGCTCTTATGTGTTGCCACCAATGCATTTGGCACGCGGTGATGTGGAGTCAGCGTTTGCCATTGCGGCGCATAAGCTCAGTGGTGAGCTGCTAGTGGGCGGACAGGAACAATTTTATCTGGAAGGCCAGATTTCCTACGCTATTCCGAAGGAAGGCAATGGCATGCTGGTGCAGTGCTCAACCCAGCATCCTTCTGAAATGCAACATGTAGTCGCGCACGCGTTGGGTTTGCACGCACACAATGTCGTAGTGGAGTGTCGTCGTATGGGCGGGGGATTTGGCGGTAAAGAATCGCAATCGGCATTGTGGGCAGCGGTGGCCGCAATCTCCGCGCAGAAGTTAAAGCGTCCGGTCAAACTGCGTGCCGACCGCGACGATGACATGATGGTCACCGGCAAGCGCCATTGCTTCCATTATGAATATGAAGTCGGCTATGACAACGACGGACGCATCGTCGGTGCCCGGGTACAGATGGTGAGTCGGGCGGGATATTCTGCAGACTTATCCGCGCCGGTCGCTACCCGTGCAGTCTGTCATTTCGATAATGCCTACTATTTGTCGGACGTGGATATTCGCGCCATGTGCGGCAAGACCAACACGCAGTCAAACACCGCATTCCGTGGCTTCGGCGGTCCGCAGGGCGCGATTGCGATTGAATACATCCTCGACGAAATCGCCCGCAATCTGGGCCGCGACGGGCTGGATATTCGGAGGATCAATTTTTACGGCCGCAACGAAAGCGAAGGCCGCAATGTGACCCAATATGGTCAGATCGTCGTCGATAATATCATCCACGAACTGGTCGACGAATTGGAAGTCAGTAGCGCCTATCGTCAACGGCGCGCTGAAATCAACGCCTACAATGCCAGCAGTCTGGTGCTTAAAAAAGGTCTTGCGCTGACGCCTGTCAAGTTTGGGATTGCATTCAATGTCACGCACCTGAATCAAGCTGGTGCGCTGGTGCACGTCTACACCGATGGTTCGGTCCTGGTTAATCACGGCGGTACCGAAATGGGGCAGGGCGTGAATACTAAGGTCGCGCAGGTGGTCGCGCACGAATTAGGGATTCCGCTGGCGTTGGTGCGCGTTACCGCTACCGATACCAGTAAGATTGCTAATACTTCTGCTACGGCTGCCTCTACCGGTGCCGACCTGAACGGTAAAGCCGCACAAAACGCAGCAAATAAAATTCGCCAGCGTCTGGCGGAGTTTTTTGTTACTTTATTTGGCGGTGACAATAGCGCTGATATTACGGCAGTCACCTTTGCCGCGGGCATGATACAGATGGGAGAGTACAGTATCTCCTTCCCTGATCTGGTGCAAAAAGCATACATGGCGCGAGTGCAGCTTTGGTCCGACGGTTTCTATGCGACGCCGGGTTTGTATTGGGACTCCAAGACCATGACGGGCCATCCATTTTCCTATTTCGCGTATGGCGCTTCGGTCTCTGAGGTAGTCATCGATACCTTGACCGGGGAGTGGAAATTGCTACGCGCCGACGCGTTGTACGACGCCGGTGCGTCGCTCAATCCGGCGCTCGATATTGGTCAGGTGGAGGGAGCCTTCATTCAGGGAATGGGCTGGTTGACCACCGAAGAATTATGGTGGAACAAAGACGGCAAGTTGATGACGCACGCGCCGTCAACGTACAAGATACCTGCGATATCGGATTGCCCTCAGGACTTCCGCGTCAGCCTGTTTAAAAATCGTAACGTAGAAGACAGCATCCATCGCTCCAAAGCGGTAGGTGAGCCGCCGCTGTTGTTGCCCTTTTCGGTCTTTTTCGCGATCCGTGACGCCATCGCCAGCGTGGCCGACCATCGTTATAACCCACCGTTGAATGCACCTGCGACCAGCGAAGCGATATTGCAGGCGATCACTGCCGTTGAGGCCATGGCCGCGGGTTGAATTTGACCGGCGGCGTCAAAGCGAGGACCGCCGATGACTACCAGTCGCCGTCGCTGATTTTTAAAAAAGGACCATTACTATGACCATCTGGTTAAATGCCTTGACCACGCTGATGAAGCAACCGACCGCCGCTAATCCGGCGATCTTGATTACGGTTGCGCAGGTCGAGGGTTCCGGGCCACGCGCCCCGGGGGCAAAAATGGTGGTGACTTCTCTGGCCCAGTTCGACACCATCGGCGGTGGCCATTTGGAATTGTGCGCGATTGATATCGCGCGCCAGATGCTAAATGAAAAATCGGTCGGTTTGAGTGGTTCCAATCTGGCAGGCGAGCGCCGCTTGCAACGATTTTCATTAGGGCCATCGCTCGGCCAATGTTGCGGCGGCGTGGTGCATCTGGCTTTTGAGCGGGTCGATGCCAATGCCGCCGAGTATTTTAATTATCTGCAGTTACGCTTGCGCAAAGCTGAAGATAGCTGGCGTTTGGTCGCATTGGATTGCGCAGATACCGCCATCGCGCCGAGTCTTTGCGATGCGGATGGGCGACGTTTGCACGGCCCCGGCATGTTGCCCACATTGCCGACATTGATTGATAGCGCGATGGTCATCCGCGATGCTGCCGGGCAACGCTGGTTATTAGACGGTTGTTTGGCACCACGGCCGCAATTGTTTTTGTTTGGTGCGGGCCATGTCGGTGCCGCGATTGTCCGGGCGTTGTCCGATTTGCCTTGCCGCATCACCTGGATTGATGAGCGGGAAGAGATGTTCCCTGATCTGCAACCGGCTAACGTCACGATAGAAGCTACCGACATTCCAGAGGCCTTGGTCGCCAGCGCACCGCCGGGAGTAAGTTTTTTGGTCATGACGCATAACCACGCGCTCGATCAACGCTTGTCCGAGCTGATATTGCAGCGCGACGATATTGGCTGGTTCGGTTTGATCGGCTCCAAAACAAAACGCATGCAGTTCGAACATCGACTGCAAGAGCGCGGCATCGCCCCGGAAAGGTTCGCCGCAATGATCTGCCCGATAGGTATTCAGGGAATCGTTGGCAAAGAACCCGCTGTGATCGCCGCCTCCGTGACGGCGCAGTTGTTGCAAGTGTGGGAGCGGATGGCGAGCACGTCGCCGGTCCTGCCCTCGCGCTCCAGCGCAACCGCCGCTAGTCTTGCTGCAAATGAAGAAGCAAGCATAGCGACCGGCGGCTGACATGCAATAGATACGGCACAGTTATCCCCAAAAAAATACAAAATAAAACATCAGTACATGTTCACAAAAGGATATACAGCTCATGTCAGCAGGCTACAACACCCCGCAATCCGACCACACAACGCTCGATGTTTATCGCGGCAGTGTGCTGCACTTCACCGCCGATCCTTTGCATCATCCTGAAGGGACCGCATGGCATGAAGATGGCCTGCTGTTAATCAGAGACGGACACGTGGTCGCGGCGGGGGATTATCAGCATCTGAAGGATGCACTGCCCGACGGACAATCGATCCACGACTATCGCGGCAAGATCATCATGCCCGGCTTTATCGATAGTCATGTTCACTATCCACAGACCGACATGATTGCATCGCCATCGCCAGGGTTGCTGCCATGGCTGGAGAAGTATACATTTCCAACGGAGAGAAAATTCAGCGATCCCGAGCACGCACGCGATGTCGCCGATTTTTTCCTTGACCAGTTACTCAGTTGCGGCACAACCACCGCAATGGTGTATTGCACGGTCCATCCAGAATCCGTCGATGCCTTTTTTGCGGAGAGTGAAGCGCGCAATCTGCGGATGATCGCGGGCAAGGTTATGATGGATCGGAACTGTCCTGATTTTTTGCAGGACACTGCCGAAGGGGGTATTCGCGAGACTGAAGACCTGCTCAAAAAATGGCACAATCGGGGCCGCCAGTTATACGCCATCACGCCACGCTTTGCACCGACCTCCAGCAACGCGCAATTGCAATTGTCGGGTGAATTGGCGGCTGCACATCCTGACGTTTATCTACAAACCCACGCCGCCGAAAATGTGGACGAAGTAGCGTGGGTAAAATCGTTGTTCCCGGAATCACGCAGCTATATGGATGTCTACGACAAATATGGCATGCTGCGTCCGCGCTCAATGTATGGACATTGCGTCTGGCTTAACGATGACGACCGGCGACGTATGGCCGAAACACAGTCCGCTATTTCAATCTGTCCGACTTCTAATCTGTTTCTGGGAAGTGGTCTATTCGATTTTGCCAACGCCGACAAACAGCACGTCCCGCTATCCATCGCCACCGACGTTGGCGGGGGGACCAGTTTTTCAATGTTGCAAACAATGAACGGTGCCTACAAAGTGGCGCGCATGAGCGGTACTTTTTTACCGGGATTGCGGATGTTTTATCTAGCGACGTTGGGCGGTGCGCGCAGCATGCAGCTAGAAAATACCATTGGTAATTTTGTACCGGGCGCCGAGGCAGATTTCATCATTCTGGACCCGGATGCGACGCCATTGCTGGCACGCCGCACAGCTAACACCGACAGTCTGGAAGAGTTGTTATTTGCGCTGGCATTGCTGGGTGATGATCGCAGTATTCAGGCGACCTTTGCTGCCGGGAAACAGGTTTATTAGTGCTAATAATACAGCGGCTGGTCGCGCAATAAGCAGCCAATCAAGAAAGCCACGCGACGACATCAGAAGCGGCGCGTGGGTGCGTAAGGTTAAGCCAAGATAAGCTCAAGGCATAGTTTACGCATCTCAACTTCGCAAAGAATACCGATTATTGCTCACACACTGATACCGGCGCAGTACCTTACCGCTATCGTCCACGCTTTCAAGATGCACATCAAACTGCCAGAGTCGTGCCATGTGGCGTAGGACTTCATCCGTATTTTCGCCCAATGGTCGGCCATCGCTGCGGAAATGGCGTAAAGTCAGGCTGCGGTCACCCCGGGTATTGACCGACCAGACCTGAATATTCGGCTCGCGATGATTGATGTCGTATTGGCGCGATAGGGTTTCACGTACGTATTGATAACCGGCTTCGTTGTGAATCGCCGTGACTTCCAGTTCGCTACGATTCTCATCATCCTGGACCGAAAAAAGATGCATGTCACGGATCAATTTGGGTGACAAATATTGCGCTATAAAGCTCTCGTCTTTAAAATTTCGCATCGCATAATGCAGCGCGTCCAGCCATGGCGTGCCAGCTAATTGTGGAAACCAGGCGCGGTCCTCGTCGGTCGGATGTTCACAAATACGCCGGATATCACTCATCATTGAGAATCCCAGCGCATACGGATTAATCCCGTTGTAATACGACTTGGTCACTGGCGGCTGATACACGACACTAGTGTGTGAATGCAAAAACTCCATCATGAAGCCATCGGTCAGATGTCCTTCGTCATACAGCGTATTGAGTAGCGTGTAATGCCAAAACGTTGCCCAGCCTTCGTTCATTACCTGCGTCTGCCGTTGCGGATAAAAATACTGCGCAACCTTCCGCACAATGCGGATGACCTCGCGCTCCCATGGCTCTAACAGCGGCGCGTTTTTCTCTGCAAAATACAGTAAGTTTTCTTGTGGCTCAGGCGGGAAGCGGGTTTCATCCTGCGCCATCGCCTCTTCTTTTCTGGTCGGCAAAGTCCGCCACAATGCATTCACCTGCGACTGGTTATATTCCTCACGTTCGCGGGCTTGCTCTTTCTCCTTGACCAAGGATAAATGCTGCGGTCGCTTATAACGATCAACACCGTAATGCATCAATGCATGACATGAGTCCAATAACTCTTCTACTCTTTCAAATCCGTGCCGTTCTTCACATTCGGAAATGTAATTACGCGCATACACCAGATAATCGATAATCGCGTTGGCGTCGGTCCATAACTGGAATAAATAGTTGCCCTTAAAAAATGAGTTATGGCCATAAGCCGCATGTGCCACCACCAGCGCCTGCATCGTCAGCGTATTCTCTTCCATCAAATATGCGATACACGGATTAGAATTAATCACGATTTCGTAGGCAAGACCCATTTGCCCGCGCTTATAACCGCGCTCGGTGGATAGGAAATGTTTGCCGAACGACCAATGTCTATAATTCACTGGCATCCCGGACGACGCGTAAGCGTCCATCATTTGCTCGGCGGTAATGATTTCTAACTGGATGGGATAAATGTCCAGTTTAAAGGAGGCCGCTACCCGCGCTATTTCAACGTTATAACGTTCGATTAATTCAAAGGTCCAATCGGAGGGGCATGGTAACGGCGTTTTACGCTTATCGATATCTGCACGTGCATTCATAGGTTCACCTGTTTTTCAAATAGCTCACGAAATACCGGATAAATATCGCTGGCGTGCTGGACTTTCTTCTGCACGAACTGTCGATAAGCCGGCACTATTTGTGCATATTCCCTCCACAGATTTTGCTCTTCAGCAACGACCTGAATGTAAGCAAAATAGCGGGAGCGAGGCAAGATTTTTTGTTCAAGAATTTTTCGGCACTTAGGGGAATCATCGTTCCAGTTGTCGCCGTCAGACGCCTGCGCGCCATAGATGTTCCAGTCGCCCGGTGGATAGCGGTCATCAATGATTTTTGACATCAGCTCCAACGCGCTCGACACCACGGTACCGCCGCTTTCCTGGGAGTGAAAAAACGTGTTTTCATCCACTTCATCAGCGCGCGTGTGGTGACGAATAAAAACGACTTCAATATGTTCGTAGTTACGCGTCAGAAACAGATACAGCAGAATAAAAAAGCGTTTGGCCAGATCCTTGCGTTGTTCATCCATTGAGCCGGACACGTCCATGACGCAGAACATTACGGCCTGACTTGACGGTTGTGGTTGCCTGACGCGATTGACATAGCGCAAGTCAAAAGGATCAATAAAAGGAATCCGCCAGATGCGTCCCTTGAGATGATGAATATCTTCCTCTAACCGCCGGATTTCTTCGCCGCGATCTTCGGTATCATCTTTAAGGGCCTCCATCAATAGCTCAAGTTCACGTAAGCGCGCCACTAGCGGGGAACCTAGCGCGATGCGTCGACCAAGCGAACTGCGCAGTGAGCGCACAATATCAATATTATTGGGCGAGCCATCGGTGGAGTAACCAGCGCGCATATTCTTCCACGTTGGCGCTGTCATCAGATTGGTCTTGATCAGGCGCGGTAATTCAAGATCCTCAAAGAAATATTGCATGAATTCTTCGCGGGATAATTCAAAAACGAAATCATCCTGGCCCTCGCCCTGATCACTCGCGTCGCTCCCACCGCCGCGTCCTGAGCCACCGTCCGGTCGGGCGATCCGGTCGCCCTGAAGGTATTCTTCATTGCCGGGATGCACCATCTCGCGCATACCCCCAGAACCGTGGCGGAAGACCGGTTCTGAAATATCTTTGCGCGGAATAGTAATGCTTTTGGACTTTTCGATTTCGGTAATGCCACGGTCTCGCACCGCTTCCGTTACCGAGCGCCGGATATCATCACGATAACGGCGCAGGAAACGTTCGCGATTAGCGATTCCCTTGTTTTTTCCAGCGAGTCTACGGTCAATTATTTGATGTAACACGGTACAGTCTCCTGATCGTGATGTATCTGGGAGCTGCCGCCGGTATCGCCTGATGGCCTTGATCGGCTGACGATGCCGGACTTGCCAGAAGACCGCCGGACATAGCCCTAAGCCAGTTCCGACAGCTCCCATGGCTGCCCTGTGCAGTTACAGTTTGCACCACCACTGGTAGTAGACATCGCAGGTATCGCCGTGAGAGCCTGTCTGCGATCTTTTGATGCCTACATATTGCCTTTAAAAGGTGGTGCTAAACGGGTTTTAAAATCCAAATGGTGTGTTAAACATTTCGGTTTCTCCACCGCTGATCCATAAGCCACGTTCACATGTTACAGCTCGCTACGCACGTGCGCATACGCAGATCTTTATGACGATTTACGGACGCGTAGATACCACTCGCAAAGTAGCCGGACCTGCTTTGGCGTATAACCTTTGGTCACCATGCGGTTTACAAAATCTTCATGCTTGCGCATCTCATCGGCTGAACCTTTGGCATTAAATGAAATAACCGGAAGCAGATCCTCGGTGTTCGAGAACATTTTCTTCTCAATCACTACCCGCAGTTTTTCATAACTGGTCCAAAGTGGATTTTTGCCACCATTCGAGACCCGGGCACGTAACACGAAGTTAACTATCTCGTTACGGAAATCTTTTGGATTACTGATACCGGCAGGCTTTTCTATTTTCTCCAGTTCTGCGTTCAACGCGGCGCGGTCAAAACTTTCTCCGGTGTCGTGATCGCGGAACTCCTGATCTTGAATCCAGAAGTCGGCATAGGTGACATATCGGTCAAATACGTTTTGCCCATATTCAGAATACGACTCCAGATAAGCGGTCTGGATTTCCTTGCCGATGAACTCAGCGTAACGCGAGGCCAGCGTGTCCTTCACGTAAGAAAGATATTTTTGTTCCAGTTCTTGCGGAAACTGCTCCCGCTCGATTTGCTGCTCCAGTACATACATTAAATGCACAGGATTGGCGGCGATTTCGGACGAGTCAAAGTTGAAAACCCGCGATAAAATCTTGAACGCAAATCGGGTAGAAACCCCGGTCATGCCTTCATCGACGCCCGCATAATCGCGATACTCCTGGAACGACTTCGCTTTCGGATCGCTGTCTTTCAGATTGTCGCCATCGTAGACCTGCATCTTGGAAAAAATATTCGAGTTTTCAGGCTCGGCAAGTCGGGTCAGGATCGAAAATTGGGCCATCATTTTTAACGTTCCGGGCGCGCAGACGGCCTTGCCCAGAGATGATGTCCGGATAAGTTTTTCGTAGATCTTGATTTCTTCCGACACCCGCAAGCAATATGGCACCTTGACGATATATATACGATCTAACAGCGCTTCATTATTCTTGTTATTGCGAAATGCTTTCCACTCTGATTCGTTGGAGTGGGCCAGAATAATGCCGTCAAACGGAATCGCGCCAAATCCCTCGGTACCTTTAAAATTGCCTTCTTGCGTCGCAGTTAAAAGCGGATGCAAAACCTTGATCGGCGCTTTAAACATTTCGACAAATTCTAGCAAGCCCTGATTGGACAAACAAAGACCGCCAGAGTAACTGTAAGCGTCGGCATCATCCTGTGAATACTGTTCAAGCTTGCGAATATCTACTTTGCCGACCAGCGTAGAAATATCTTGATTATTTTCATCGCCGGGTTCCGTTTTGGAAATCGCGATTTGTCGCAATATGTTTGGATAACGTTTGACTACACGGAATTTTCGGATGTCACCGTTAAATTCATGCAAGCGTTTAACGGCCCATGGACTCAGTATGGATTTGATGTACCGGCGTGGAATCCCGTATTGTTCTTCCAGAATGCCGCCGTCTTCGTCATAGTCGAACAGACCGAGGGGCGATTCATTAACGGGAGAACCTTTGATCGAATAGAAAGGAACGTGCTCCATCAATTGCTTCAGCCGTTCCGCGATGGAGGATTTACCGCCACCAACCGGGCCAAGCAAATAGAGGATTTGTTTTTTTTCTTCGAGACCTTGAGCGGCATGACGGAAATATGCCACGACTTGTTCGATTACTTCTTCGGCGCCATAAAATTCTTTAAAGGCCGGATACACTTTGATCACTTTGTTGGCAAAAATACGTGACAACAATTGATCCTGACGTGTATCAATTTTTTCAGGTTCGCCGATTGCCATCAGCATGCGTTCACCCGCCGTTGCATACACGGTAGGATTGTTCTTACAAAGTGTCAGATACTCTTCAAGTGAAAATTCTTCTTCTCTGGTCTTGTCGAACCGACTCGCAAAGCTGCTGTAAATATCCATATCACCCCCGCATCAACGATGTTGCGAAAACAAACTGAACAAACAATTCCTACAATGTAGGACCCCTTTGAGAGCTTAACAGACCGTTGAATTTTGCGCTGAATTTACACAGTAATTAACGGAAGAGGTTTCCATGCTTTTGATTCTATATCTTTTTCTCGAACGCAACCGAGAAATTGTGTAATCAGAGATTACAGAAACAGAAAAAATTTTATTCTTCAACTTTTTTTTCGTTCCATGGAGCGACTTTTGGCAGCAACAGCATGCCGGGTATCGCCAGTGCAAAACACACGATGAAAAAAGTAAACCAGCCTGTCTGGGCAATAATGTAACCGACCGAAGAGTTGATAAACGTACGCGGAACCGCTGCCAGACTTGTGAATAAGGCAAACTGTGTTGCGGTGTAACGCGGGTCTGTCGTGCGTGCAATGTAGGCCACAAATGCCGCAGTACCAAGCCCGACGCCAAATGCCTCGGCACCAATGACGGCAGCGAGTATTAGTGGTTCAGCGCCGACATGCGCCAGCCATGCAAATCCGAGTATTGTGACAGCTTGTACAACGCCAAAAATCCAGAGTGCGCGGTTGATACCAATTTTGACCATCCAGATACCACCGATAATGCCGCCGGCGACGCTGGCCCAAAGACTGGTCGTCTTTGAAATGGCGCCGATCTGTGTCATCGTAAAACCAAGATCGATATAAAACTTGGTTGCCAGCGCTGTCGCCATGCTGTCGCCAAGCTTGTAAAGAAAAATAAATCCGAGCACCCACAACGCACTTTGCCAGCCATTCCGGGAAATAAACTCCTGAAACGGCAGCAGTACGGCAGCGCGGAGGTTTTTTGGCGGATCACCGTATACCTTTGGCTCACTGATGATCAATGTGCAGGCCAGGCCGGGCAGCATAAAGCCAGCGGTAATCCAGAACACCTGGTGCCACGGCATCATATCGGCCAGCACCAGCGACAGCGCGCCCGGCACCATACCCGCGACTTTGTAAGCGTTGACGTGGATCGCGCTACCGAGGCCTTGCTCGCTATCGGGAAGAATTTCGCGCCGGTAAGCATCAATCACGATATCCTGGCTTGCGGATAAAAAGGCGACCAGCGATGCCATGGCTGCAATGGCGGGTAAATTCAGGATCGGGTCAAGCATTCCCATGGCGCCGATGGCGCCAAACAGGGCGACTTGTGTCAATGCCATCCATCCGCGGCGGCGGCCCATGCGGCCAAAGTGAAAGCGGTCCATTAATGGCGACCACAAAAATTTCCACGTATACGGAAACATTACGAGCGCGAAGAGGCCCAGTGCTTTGACGTTCAATCCCGATTTTGCCAGCCACGCTTGTAACAAGCTGATTAATATAAATAGAGGTAAGCCGGAACTAAAGCCGAGAAAAACGCAGATCAGCATGCGTCGGTTCAGATAATGATGCCACGGGGGCGAAGTTGAAGTCATCTATGCGCCCGAAAACGGGACGTTATGTGTGCAGGAAAAGTATTTAAAATACGGAAGCAGATAGACGTAATGTGGAGAATACCCAAGCTGCGCCGGAAAATAATGAGTGGTAAAAATAGTACACAAAAACAACGTTAAACGCGTCGGGACCCGGGACGCGACCTGTCAATATTGTCATTGCACCGCGTTCAATGTCTACAATGACGACGACTGACAAAAATGCGGTTTGGTGACAGGTGCCTGTTATTTTTTCAGATTTTGTAACCTTGGGTGCGCCACAGGAAGTCGCTACAGAAACTTTCGACAGCACGTCAGCCTTACCGCTTGGGTTATTTTTTGCGAAAACGAAACACAGCAAGGCTACCACGCCAATTGGGTAGAAATGATACCGGCCTTCCATCATGCAGGGCCACGCATTCGAGCACTTCCAGGCCCACTTCGTTCGCCAGTTCTTCAAAATCCTTAATCGTTGCGCAACGCAAATTAGGGGTGTCATACCATTCGTAAGGCAGTAACTTTGAGACCGGCATGCGACCACGCAACAGCGCCATGCGGTGTGGCCAATAGGCAAAATTGGGAAACGACACTATTGCTTCGCGACCAACCCGGGCGATATCCCTTAAGACGCCTTCGACATTTTTCATCATTTGTAATGCCGAAAGACACAATACCGTGTCGAACGCATTATCGGCAAACAAAGCGAGGCCTGTCTCCAAATCTTGTTGAATTACCGATACACCACGCGCTACGCAAGGAGGAATCTTGCTGTCATCGATTTCAACCCCATATCCGGCGCATTGCTTGTCCGTTTGCAGGTAGTCAAGCATCACACCATCACCGCAGCCCAGGTCTAATACCTGAGACTGTTGCGGGACCCAATGGGCGATAAACGCCAGGTCAGGGCGAAGTCCGCTCAGTTGCTCAAAGTTCATACATTTTCTCCGGCGCTGTCAGGTATGGCCTCAGCCGACCCGGGTGGGGTTGAATGGTTCGGCAGATTGCCATGGGCGTCTGGTTTGCCAGTGGCATTAATCGCTTTCCAGATGCGGTTGTAGTACTCGCGCACGACGTTCTGGTAGCGCGCATCTTCTAGCAAAAACGCATCATGGCCGTGTGGCGCGTCGATTTCCGCATAGCTTACCCGTCGGCGATTATTCACTAACGCCTTGACAATATCGCGACTGCGTTCCGGCGAGAAACGCCAGTCGGTCATAAATGAGATGACCAGAAATTCGGCGCGGGTTTTTGCGAGCGCAACCGTGAGATCGCCCCCGCATTCGGCCGCAGGATCAAAGTAATCGAGCGCCTTGGTTATCAGCAAATAGGTGTTGGCATCAAAGTACTGAGAAAATTTGTCGCCCTGATAGCGTAAATAGGATTCGATTTCAAAATCGACGCCGAATCCGAACTGATAGCTACCCGAGCGCAAATCCCGGCCAAATTTTTCGGCCATGTCATCATCGGATAAATAGGTGATGTGACCGATCATCCGTGCCACGCGCAAGCCATTTTTGGGCACGACGCCGTGCGCGTAAAAATCGCCGCCATGAAAATCCGGATCGGTCAGAATTGCTTGCCGCGCAACATCATTAAAAGCGATATTTTGTGCGGATAATTTGGGCGTGGATGCAATCACCACGCAATGGCGCAAACGCATCGGGTACAGCAGACTCCACGCCAGCGCCTGCATCCCGCCTAACGATCCGCCCATCACTGCGGCGAACTGGGTGATGCCGAGCGCGTCGGCCAGGCGCGCTTGCGCCTGCACCCAATCCTCCACCGTTACCACAGGGAAGTTTGCGCCGTATGGATTGCCTGTTGTGGCATCGATATGCATCGGACCGGTCGAGCCGAAGCAGGAGCCCAGATTATTCACGCCCATGACAAAAAATTTATCGGTATCGACTGATTTTCCGGGGCCGACCATGTTGTCCCACCAACCGACGTTTTTCTGATCGTCGGCATAGTTGCCGGCCACATGGTGCGAGGCATTTAGGGCATGGCAAACAAGCACCGCGTTCGATTTATCGGCATTTAGGGTGCCATATGTTTCATACACAAGGGTGTAATCGGACAGCGACGCACCGCTCTGCAATTTAAGGGGTGTCGCAAAATGCATGGACTGCGGTGTGACGGTTACTTGAGACATAGTGTGAGATTGAACGTTATTAACAATTTGTGTAAGGCCTCATCGCTGCAAACACAGGACTGACAAAAATCGCCCCAGCGAAGCTGTGCTTTCCGTGTCCTGCCGGAACGCCAGTCTTGCCCGGACGTTTTAAATAATACTCAAGCAATAAAAAAGCCCGAAAGCTTGCGCTCATCGGGCTAAATCAGGGGCTTGTAATGCAAGCTCGCTTTAGCCGTATTTATTCGACATTCCCGGAGGATTGCCACGCGCCCGCAAGCTGAGGTGGTGAGACCGTTCAAATCGGCGCTGTTTGTTGCTGCTCAGTATCTTACCTGACGCTGCAACGGTATTAGAATAACCAAGTCGGGGCTCGCCGTCAATTGGATGGCAGCAAGAGTGCGGCAATCTTACTGCAATTATGTTGCAATCATGTTGCAAGATAGCCCCACGTTAACCTCACGTTAACGCGCTGGCGCCATCTCACTGTTGGAGCGATCGCTTCTCCAGTCTTGCAACGCTGCCGCCTCTACACTGTTATCAGTATTGCCAATTAAGCCGCCCGCATCTGTATCATTGCGGCAGCGATTGCACTTGGCTCCGTAGTGCGCAAAATTTTCTTTGTTTGGGTGGTCAGAGCTTCCAGATCGCTATTTAAAATTTCCTGTTTCACTGCCAGCAAATGGATAGGATCCATCGAAAACTCTAGCAAGCCCATGCCCAGTAGCAGTCGGGTGTACTTCACATCACCCGCCATTTCCCCGCATACCGATACCGGGATGCCGGCTTTGCGGCCCATTGCGATGACGCTTGACAACAAAAACAACACAGCGGGATGCAGCGGGTTGTAGAGGTGCGACACTTCATGGTCTACGCGATCAATCGCCAGCGTGTATTGAATCAGATCATTGGTGCCGATAGACAGAAAATCCATGCGTTTGATGAACATCGGCAGGGCTAACGCCGCCGCTGGGATTTCTATCATTGCGCCGATTTGCATCGCTTCGTCGAATTTGATTTTTTCTTCGCGCAGTTGCTGTTTGGCTTGGGTAATAATCGTTAAGGTTTGATCGATTTCAAACGCATGCGCCAGCATTGGAATCAGCAATTTTACCGGACCGAAGGCCGAGGCACGCAAAATAGCCCGTAGTTGGGTTATAAATAAATGCGGTTCCGCCAGACAATAGCGGATCGCACGGCGTCCCAATGCCGGATTCAACGCGGTTTGCTCGTTCGCATCCAGCGGTTTATCGGCGCCGACGTCAAGCGTGCGGATCGTTACCGGACGTCCCTTCATGGCGACGACCGCTTGCTTGTAGGAGGCAAACTGTTCGGTTTCGGTCGGTAAATGCAGTTTTTCGCCGATGCGTCCCATAAACAAAAATTCTGAACGGAACAGGCCGACACCGTTGGCACCAGACTCCATGGCCGGGCCACAATCGTCGGGCAGTTCAATATTTGCCAGCAAGGTAATCTCAACGCCGTCCAAGGTAACAGCGCGGGTTTTCTTTAGCTTGCCGAGTTTTTTTCTGGCGCGGATTTGTTGCGCTTGTTGCTCACGAAACCGCTGCAATATGAGCGGTGAAGGATCAACGATGACGACACCAGCCAGACCATCAATGATAATCCAGTCATCCTGCTTGATCAGCGAAGAGGCACGGTCCATGCCAACCACGGCTGGGATATCGAGGCTACGCGCCACAATGGCGGTATGGGAATTCTGACCGCCCTGATCGGTGATAAATCCGGCAAACGCGCGATTGCGAAACTGCAGCATGTCGGCCGGTGAGATATCGTGCGCCACCACGATGATATTAGGCGAGGATTGCTCGTCGCCATCCAGGTTCAGCTCGGGCAGGGTGGTAGCGGTGCCGGTCAATATTTTTAAAATCCGCTCGCCGACCTGTTGAATATCGGTTTTGCGTTCACGCAGATAAAGGTCTTCTATCTCATCGAATTGCGCTGATACTTCGTCGATTTGGGTGACTAGCGCCCATTCGGCGTTGTATTGACGCTGGCGAATGATTTCAAGCGGGATTTCGGCCAGCATCGCATCGGCCAGAATCAGCAAATGCACATCGATAAATGCGCCTAGTTCGGCGGGTGATTCTTTGGGTAACTCGCCACGTATTGTTTGTAGTTCCTGGCGCACGGTGGCGACTGCGTTTTCCAGTCGCTGGACCTCGGCTTCGACCTGAGTCTCCGATACCAAATAGTGCTTGACGTCCATCGCTGTCGGCGCAAGCAGGTGCGCCCGACCAATCGCTATGCCGCGCGATACCGGAATGCCATGTAGTGAAAAAGATGCCATCTGTTCAGCCCGAAGTAAATTGCTATCTGAAAATGATTGAACAGTTTCCCTGCTAGTCAATGCGTCAATCCAAACGGGTGCGCTACTGGATGACGAAGGAGAAAAACCCCCGTCGACCAAAATTTTGAGGTCTTGCTCAAAATAGCCTGCGCGGCGCTTATTCTGCGAAAGTCCTTAATTGCGTTTCTGCTGTGCACCCCGTCGTTTTTCGCACCAATATGACCGCAACTTGTCGCGGTGGTTTCCTTTTAAAGCAGCTTATTCGCCTTCGCCAAATTTGTCCTGTATCAACTGATTGAGCGCATCGAAGCCTTCTTGCTCGTCTGGACCCTCGGCCTCTAGTAAGATGGTGCTGCCTTTTCCCGCTGCCAGCATCATGACGCCCATGATTGACTTGGCGTTGACGCGACGATTATTACGGGAAATCCAGATTTCGCATTTGAATTTACTGGCAAGTTGGGTAAATTTGGCCGATGCGCGTGCATGGAGACCCAATTTGTTAATGATTTCGATTTCTTTTTGAATCATGAGGTTCTTTATCGTTATTTGTTGTTTGCCTGATAGCGTCTCGTAATGCGCGTGCGGGTAGGAAACGATGTAACGAGGTAGCGCATTGTTAAAGCTGAATTTTTAAGCCGACCCGATCAAAGCTAAATAAAGCGTTACGCGTTGTCTTCAGGCTATTGGGAGACCCGCACCCGATTGTCGACGCGCACGGCACCGCCCTGTCCACCGGCAAGTGCCATCTCAGCGACCACATCTAGTGTGTCGTTACGATAAGTAAGGGCGCGCAATAGCATTGGCAGGCTGATACCCGCGATCACTTGCGTTTGCGTACCGCTGCATAACGGCAGCGTGCAATTGTAGGGCGTCCCGCCCATTATGTCCGTGATCACCAGCACGCCCGAACCATCGTCAAGTCTGGCGGCCGCTTCTTTGGCTAGCAACTTCACCTCGGTCGGATTTTGGTCCGCCACGACATCAATTGCCTCGAACCGCTCCGGCATTTGCCGGAACACGTGTGACACAGCAGAAACGAAAGCCTGACCGAGAGGCGAGTGGGTTAATAAAAGAATACCAACCATAATGTAAATACCAGACCCGCTGAGCGGATAAAAACCGAATGTGCCGGATGGCATATTGCGACGTAATTTTATGCGCTTTTGTGTGTGTCCGTATTAATCCCGTTTATCGACTTTGCGATTTAGCCACAAAGCGGGTAAATGTGAGTAGCGCCTCTATCTATTCCGCCCAAAAAGAATCATAAAGTTAATTTTTATTTAACTTTATTCTAATCCTTTCTGTTGACGGCTGCCTCCAGAGCATTAATGAACATTTCAGCCACATTAAAGCCGACTTGTTGCATGATTTCTTGAAAGCAAGTTGGGCTGGTGACGTTGACTTCAGTGAGATAATTGCCGATGACGTCCAGTCCAACCAGCAACAGGCCGCGTTTAACCAAAATCGGCCCTAGCGTTTCGCCGATTTCGCGTTCGCGTGCAGTTAGCGGTTGGGCCACGCCCAATCCTCCGGCGGCAAGATTGCCGCGTACCTCGCTGCCTTGTGGAATACGGGCTAGTGTAAAGGGCACGACTTCGCCACCGATGACTAACACCCGTTTATCGCCCGCCACGATTTCTGGAATAAAGCGCTGGATCATGATCGTTTGGCTGCCGTTGTTAGTCAACGTTTCAATAATCGAGCCAAGATTCATGCCGTCAGCCTTGACCCGAAAAATACCCGCACCACCCATGCCATCCAGTGGCTTGAGGATAACGTCCTGATGCTCTTCATGAAAAGCGCGCAAACGGGCCGCATCACGCGTCACCAGCGTAGGCGAAATGAATTGCGGGAATTGCGCAATGGCGAGTTTTTCGTTGTGATCACGTATGGCTTGCGGCTTGTTAAATACCTTCGCACCTTGTTTCTCTGCTAACTCTAGCAAATAGGTGGTATAGATGTATTCCATGTCGAACGGCGGGTCTTTGCGCAGTAGGATCGCATCAAACTCAGACAGAAACATCGAGGTCGGCGCCGCCGCCCGGTACCAGTCCTTGCCGTCGCCGGTGAGCGTGATCCGTGCAACGTTGGCCGTAACGATGCCGCTTTCCAGCGCCATGTCTTGCTGCTCAAAGGCGTAAATCGTGTGGCCACGTTTGGCAGCCTCGACCATCATCGCGTATGTCGTATCTTTGTAAATTTTAAAGCTGTCGAGCGGATCGGCGAGGAAAGCGATTTTCATGTTCAAGCCTTTACTAGTGTCGTGTTGTATTTACTCATGATTAGGGGTTACGCAAAGTCGCCCCAGCTGCGTTGTGCTTTCCTTGCCACCTTACGCGGCCCGGAGCTAGCGCACTGTCTGCGTCGGCAGGGTCGAAAAACTCGTTGCTGGGACGACTTTGCGTAACTCCTAATGCTGATGGTCGGTGTAACGACACGCGTTATGACGCGATGCCGAGAATTCTATAAAGCACTTGCTGCACGCATTGTGCAACTTTACACCGCAATGGTCTCGGGCATCAGTTAGTATGACGGTGCCGAGCACGCCTGCGCGCTGTCATCAGTAGCTCGTTCACATTTTAACGTTGAATCAATAAATTTCTGGATTCGGATCGGTTTTTTCCATCTCCAGCGAAGCCGCCAGCAACGCCAGCCTTGCAACCACGCCATACATATAAAAGCGATTCGGTGCCGTGGTGCCCGGCTTAGCCAGCAAATCAGGCAACGCGTGTTGTTGGGCAAACGCCAGCGGTACGTAATGCGCGCCCGGGGCGTTCAGGTTTTCATTAATGCCGCGTTCGGCGTGCACGCGGTAAAAGCCGCCGACCACGTATCGATCAATCATGTACACCACCGGTTCGGCGACGGCGTCATTAATGTGCTCAAAGGTGTGCACGCCTTCCTGAATCACAACATCATAAATAGACTGAGTGCTCTTGCCCTCCGCTATTTTATTGCGTTGTTTAAAATAAAGTTCTTTGATCTGGTTGGCGTCGGTCACGCTGGTAATACCCATACCAGTGGTGCCCGAATCAGCTTTCACGATGACGAACGGTTTTTCCTTTATGCCGTATTCTTTATATTTCTTGCGAATTTTGGAGAGCAACGAACTGACGCTCGAAGCCAGCGTATCTTCACCCGGAGGTTCCTGAAAGTTGATCTGATCACACCTGGCAAAGAACGGATTCAACATCCAGGGGTCGACATCCACCAATTTCGCAAATTTTTTCACTACGTCGTCATAAGAAGAGAAATGACTACTCTTGCGGCGCGCGGTCCAACCGGCGTGCAACGGCGGCAATAAAGTCTGCTCGTTCAGGTTTTCCAGAATCGATGGCGTGCCCGAGGCCAGATTATTGTTGAGCAAAATTGTGCAGGGATCGAAATTTTTCAGCCCAAGACGACGCCCGTTGTGTGAACGTTCCAATGGTTCCAGCGTAACTGTGGTGCCGTCCGGAAGTTCCACGGTGACAGGTTCTGTGACCTTATCGGATAAAGAGCCCAGACGCACATGCAACCCAGTCTGGCGGAAAATTTGCATTAACCGGGCCACGTTCTGGAGGTAGAAAGTGTTGCGAGTGTGCAACTCCGGTAACAGCAACAGATTCTTTGCATCCGGGCAGTACTTCTCAATCGCGGCCATCGCAGCCTGCACGGCGAGGGGCAACATTTCCGGCGAGAGGTTATTAAAGCCCCCGGGAAACAGATTTGTATCCACCGGGGCCAACTTGAAGCCAGAGTTACGCAGGTCGACCGAACAATAAAACGGCGGCGTGTGCTCCTGCCATTCCATCCGGAACCAGCGTTCAATGGCCGGTGTGGCGCCGAGAATTTTCTTTTCGAGATCGAGTAGTGGGCCGTTGAGGGCGGTAACGAGATGCGGGACCATAGGACTCTTACACTTTCTTGATTATGCGCTGTTAGCGATAGAGTGCCAGTCGGCATGTTTATCAAATGAAGGTTTCTTTGGGAACCTACCGTGCGGTGCAAATAAGCGATGCGCACCACAATCCGAAAGAAGTCTGTGAAATCTTTGATAAACTTCGGCTGCGCTTGATTGATCTCGATTTTAACGGGGATTTTGCTAACCCGCCGACTAAAAAAACTGAATTTATAATAAGAGATTAATCAAGCTGGATGATTAACATTAGGGCAATCGGGAAATTTTAAAGCCCTTAAATATGAAAAAGCGCCCAAAAAGGGCGCTTTTTATTGCGTAACAGAATTATTTAAAATCCAGTATTATGCCGGTCGCCTCTCCACCGTGGATCAGTGCAGGGGCGCAAATCTATTAACCGTGGTAAGCCGATTCGCCGTGGCTGGAGATGTCCAGACCTTCGCGTTCTTCTTCTTCAGTTACACGTAGGCCGATGACGATATCGATCAGTTTGAAAGCGATAAACGCCACCACGCTGGACCAAATCACCGTAGTCAATACGGCTTGCAACTGAATCCAGACTTGACCACTGATCGAGTAGTCCGGAGCAACTGCATTAGTGACATAGTCATAGATACCAACACCGCCGAGGCTAGGTGCAGCGAACACGCCCGTTAGCAACGCACCAAGGATACCGCCGACGCCGTGCACACCAAATACATCCAGTGAATCATCAGCGCCAAGCAATTTCTTCAGACCGGTTACGCCCCATAAGCAAGCAAAGCCTGCGATCAAGCCCAGTGCCAGTGCGCCACCGACGCCGACGAAACCAGCGGCAGGTGTAATCGCGACCAGACCGGCAACTGCGCCAGACGCGCCGCCCAGCATTGAAGGCTTGCCCTTGCCAATCCACTCACCCAGGCTCCAGGTCAATACGGCACCAGCCGTTGCAACCAGCGTGTTGATGAAGGCCAAAGCCGCGCCGCCATTTGCTTCCAGGCCGGAACCGGCATTGAAACCAAACCAGCCAAACCACAGCAACGACGCGCCAACCATCGTCAATGTCAGGCTATGTGGCTTGAATGCTTCTTTGCCGTAGCCTACCCGTTTGCCGATAACATAGGCGCCGACCAAACCGGCAACCGAAGCGTTAATATGTACAACGGTACCACCTGCATAATCCAACGCACCTTTTTGGAACAACCAGCCGGAAGTCGCTGTCTGTTTTGCGGCGGCGGCGGCATCTGTGAAGCCATCAGGACCAGGCCAGTACCAAACCATATGCGCGATTGGCAGGTAAGAGAACGTGAACCAGATGACTGTGAAGGCGAGAATCGCGGAGAACTTAGCGCGCTCAGCAAATGCACCGATAACCAATGCGCAGGTAATCGCGGCGAATGCGCCCTGAAACACAACAAACGCGAACTCTGGCAATACGACGCCTTTGCTAAAGGTTGCTGCTAATGAATCAGGTGTCATACCATGCAGGAACAAGCGGCTAAAGCCACCGATAAAGTCGTTTCCTTCTGTGAACGCCATACTGTAGCCATACACAATCCACAATACGATCACGAGAGAGAAGATAGTGAAACATTGCATCAGCACCGATAGCATGTTCTTGCTACGCACTAGGCCGCCGTAGAACAGGCCAAGGCCCGGTAATGTCATTAAAATCACAAATGCTGTACAAACCAGGAGCCACGCAGTGTCGCCCTTGTTTGGTACTGCAGGTGCCGGGACTGCTGCCGGAGCACCTGCAACCGCTGAAGCCGCCGCTGCTGCAGGGGCAACTACCGCTACAGGGACAACTACCGCCGCCACTGGCGCGGCTACAGCAAGTTCTGCTGTGCTAGTGGCACTAGCCGCTGCGGAAGCCGATGCCTCATCAGCCGCGGATGCTGGCAGCATGAAGCCAACTGCAAGCATCAGTGCGCAAAATGCCAGAAACGTGGCAATAATTCTCTTTATGTTCATTTTTCTCGGTCCCTTAGATTGCGTCTTTACCGGTCTCACCGGTACGAATACGAATTACTTCTTCCAGATTGAGAACGAATATTTTGCCGTCCCCGATTTTGCCAGTCCGCGCTGCAGTTTCGATCGCCTCAACTGCCCGATCCAGAATACTGTCGTCTACTGCTGCTTCGATTTTTGTTTTAGGCAAAAAGTCTACGACATATTCCGCACCACGATACAACTCTGTATGGCCTTTCTGACGACCGAAGCCCTTAACTTCAGTCACAGTAATGCCTTGCACGCCGATAGCAGACAACGCTTCGCGGACCTCGTCCAGTTTGAACGGTTTAATAATCGCAGTGATCAGTTTCATGTTGACCTCGGTTAGAAAGTTTTTGCGAGTGAGAAAACCAGGCCGTTTTTGCCGAGGTTTTTGCCACTTGGGCTGGCATACGCACCGTTTTTGGCATCTGTTCCGACATAAGCGGCGCCTAGCGTAACGCCATAAAGGACATCAAAGGTTTTGGTTACGCCAACTTTCCAGTCGTTGTAACTCGTAAAGTTAGAGTGCGCAACTGTCTGGTGACCGTAATGCAAACCAAGAGTAATGCCCGAACCCACATCAAAATTGGCGCCAAGGTCGTAATACCCACTATTTTTGCTGTTGACGGTGCCGAACAAGTTAGTCAGTGACTGTGAATACTTGAAATAACCTGGGCCGTAACCCAGTTGGCCGTAAAGCTCAAAAGTATTTGCGTTTTTACTAATTAAACTGTAGTTATTAGCTGGATAGTAATAGTACAAACCACCTACGTCATACGTAAAGCCAAGCGGCAAATCGCCACGTTTTCCTGCATACAAATCCCACTCGATGTCTCCCTTGCCCTTAAAGCCCGCACTATTTACCGAGTCTTTGATCCAGTTAATATTAGACAACCAGGTGCCTGCATAAAGACCGGTAGGATTGTTGGTGTAATCCACGCCGCCTTGTACTGCTGCATTCAGGCGGGTTTGCGAGATACCGCGGAAACGGTAATCATTGACCAGACCGATGTTATAAGCGATGACATTATCTGGCACTGGTTCTGCGGCAGGAGCGGCGGCGACCGTAGGTGCTGTAGGCACTGCGTCGTCAGCATGGGCAAAACCGGTCACCATGGTCGTTGCAACAACGGTAGTTAATAAGAGCTTGGAGGTGATTTTTTTCATCTTTTGTCCCGAGTGGTTATAGGCATTAAAAATATTGACACTGTTTATATATTCCCTGCAACTTACTTTCATTCTTTCTCTAGCAGGACTCATGCCAACCACATACATTTAATCTCGAAGGCAAATTCCGCCCGATTTATATGCAATGTTATACATATTGCGTCTCATTCCATTAAAATGCACCTTCATGTTGTGAGAATACTAAAAATATGCACCAATGAGATGCAAAGAAAATTTTGCGCACCATACAGGTGCCGATTTCGTGCGCCGCTCCACACTGGTGAGCTTGTAAATCATCCCACCGTGGTGCAGCGAAATCCCTTAGTGCTTTAGGTGGGCGCTGTCGGAGTGAATGTGGTGGCGTTGATACTGGCGCGCGGAGCGCCTGCGTCCGCAGGGATTTCACGCTTTGCCATGCCCGTGGGTATCACCAGGGACCAGAGAAAACGACAATAAAATGCCGCCGCCGCTGAACAAGACGCCGGACGACAAACTAGCCAACCAGCGCCGGGCGCGGGCGTATTACGCGCATTAGCGTTGGCTGGCCACGGTTTTACACGCGAGTTTGGGAGATTATCTTAAGATGCACGGCAGTTTCACGCCAACGGGCGGCGGATGAGGTATGATTTTTTCGTTCGTACAATTTTTAGTATTTACCGGAGAGTCACAATGAGTAAGTCCAATTTTTTTGAAGATATGCAATCCAAGATCAATAAGGCTATTGAGAACTCCCCCGCCAAGGATATTGAAAAAAACGTCAAGGCCATGTTAAGTAGCGGTTTCTCAAAACTTGATCTTGTGACGCGTGAAGAGTTCGACATTCAGGCGCAAGTTCTGGCCGCCACCCGTGAAAAACTGGAACTGCTGGAGTTGCGCGTAACCGAGTTGGAAGTACAGCTCAAGCGCCCATGAGGATGGATCACCGGTTCTGCCAATGACGTTGGCGGTATTAAAAAGTCGGGCGTTGGCAGGGATGCAAGCCCCGGAAGTCACCGTCGAAGTGCACCTCGCCAACGGCCTGCCCTCATTTACTATCGTTGGGTTGCCGGAGACCGAGGTCAAGGAATCCAAGGACCGGGTCAGGGCGGCGTTACAAAATGCCTGTTTTGAATTCCCTTCACGCAGAATAACCGTCAATCTGGCACCAGCAGATTTGCCAAAAGAGTCAGGCCGCTTTGATTTGCCGATCGCGCTTGGGATTTTGGCAGCTTCCGGTCAAATGCCCGCAGACCAACTGGATCGTTATGAGTTTGCCGGCGAGCTTTCTCTTTCTGGCGAATTGCGGCCTATCCGTGGCGCGCTGGCGATGACCTTTGCGATGACCACTTCCAGCGCCAATCCTGCGACGGCTGAAGCGCGTCGCGATCAACCCGCCAGAAAGCAACGCGCATTTATTCTGCCGCGGCAAAACGCTGACGAGGCCGCGTTAGTGACCGATGCAGCAATTTTCCCCGCAGACTCGTTGCTGCATGTATGTGCACATTTTTCCGCCAAAAGTGCGGAAGGGCGGTTAACGCGCCACGTTGCTGCCCGGCAAGTGCGCACGCCGCACTACCTCGATTTCAGCGACGTTAAGGGACAATTACAAGCCAAGCGAGCACTGGAAGTCGCTGCTGCAGGCGGTCATAGCGCATTGCTAATCGGACCGCCCGGTACCGGTAAATCGATGTTGGCGACCCGCTTTGCCGGAATACTGCCGCCGATGACCGATCAGGAAGCATTAGAATCTGCCGCCGTGCAATCGTTGACCAGCGGGTTTTCCAGTAGCAGCTGGAAGGTGCGACCCTACCGCGCACCGCATCACACAGCCTCGGGCGTGGCGTTGGTTGGTGGCGGTGGCGTGCCAAGGCCGGGCGAAATTTCGCTCGCTCATCGCGGGGTCCTGTTTCTGGACGAATTGCCGGAATTTGATCGACGCGTTTTAGAAGTATTAAGGGAACCGCTAGAGTCTGGTCGCATCACCATCTCGCGCGCGGCACGGCAGGCAGATTTCCCCGCCTGCTTTCAATTAATCGCCGCGATGAATCCTTGCCCGTGCGGGTATCTTGGTCATGCTTCCAATAAATGTCGTTGCACCCCAGATAATATCGCACGCTATCAGGACAAGATTTCCGGCCCCTTGCTGGATCGGATCGATATGCAGATTCAAGTTGGATCGCTGCGCCATGACGAGCTAAAAAAACAGGCCGATGGCGAACCGTCCAGCCAGATTGCCGAGCGCGTGGCACGCGCGCATGCGATCCAGTTAGCGCGGCAGGGCAAGGGCAACAACGCATTATCGACGACTGATATTGATGCGTATTGTCAGGCCGATGCGGAAGGAGAGAAGTTACTGCAGACTGCCATGACGCATCTCAACTGGTCAGCCCGCGGCTATCACCGCGTACTTAAACTCGCGAGAACGATAGCCGATCTTGCGTCCTCCGAGAACATCGTAAAAACGCACGTGGCAGAAGCGATTCAATACCGGCGGGCGTTGCGGGAGAAATAGGCTAGCGGGGTGCAAATCTCGGTTGTGCTCGATTGTGCTCGATTGTGCTCGTTTGTGCCCGAGTGCGCCTGAGCGCGCTTTCTGATTTCTACTCTGCAAGAACGTGATTAACGTGATTACGCAGGTAGGTTTGCTCACCCATCGCCGCAATTTGCTGATCGATGAGCGCTTCAAAAGGCACTAACAACGCATCGAAATTACGCGGCGCTTCCAACAAGTTGAGCGCACAAACAATCGCCTCCAGCGTGGAGATCATGCCGGGCGCGGGTGCCTTGCGTAAGCGATAGCGCGACTGGCGCCCTGCGGGCAAGGCAATTCGCGGCAACAGCGATAATGCCGGATTAACGTGCAATAGTTTGCGCGCTTTGCGCCACGTGCCGTCCAGCACCACCAGCAGTAAAGGTTTGGCGTCCGTTTCTTCAATAGGCGCAACCAGCGTTTGCGCCTGATCACCGGGAAATAACAGGCAAGGCTGATAAACTGGATCAGCCAGCAATGTCGGCAAATCGGGAAATGTCTCGCCAATAAGCAACGCCGCATTGTTCAATCCCAGCGCCGCCAGTCGTGCCGTGTTTAATGCATGATCGGTTTCGCTCGGATGCTGTAACACCACTATCCGCGTCCGACTATCAAGGTGCGGAACCAGATGGCACAGACAGCGTGCAAGTGGGCGCGTGCATTGGATGCATCGCGTTCGGGAAGTGTGGGAAGTTGATAAATTGTTAGACGACATATGCATGGGCGTGTCTGCTCGTAATAATGATTTACAACCTCATTTAATGTAGTGATCCGGCGGTCGTTCGGCATCAGCATTTTATGCGTTTTATTTGTTTCGGTATTGCGCAACGTGGTCGTCGATACCAGCATAGTCGGCAATATACTGTGGGGTGAGATCCGTTTTGTTGCGCCTTGGATCGGGATCCGGCGCAGCAAATGTGATTGCGGCGGGAATCACCCCAATCCAGGTCGGCCAGTCGGGCGTATCGGCCTCCTCATCTGGAAATTCGTCGCGGATTTTGCCTGCGGCCTGATCCAGTTTGACCCGCATCACCGCAATCGCACGCAGTTCTTTTTCCTTTGGTGGCCTGATATCCGGCCAGCGTCCTGGCAATACCTGGTCCATAAAGGCGCGCATTGCCGCCTCCTTGTTTAACTTTTTCCCCACCTCCTCAACATGTCCGCGGATGACGACGGAACGAAAATTATAAGAATGATTAAACGCGCTGTGTCCCAGTACCAACCCATCGAACAACGCAATTGAGATACAGACCTCGTTCCCTATCAGCTGGTTGCTCAAACGTCCTTTATTCGCAGAATGAAAATATAAATATTGACCATCGCGCCAGCAGGCCAAGGGAATCGCTGTCGGTTTGTCATTCTGGATAAACGAAATATGGCACAAATAGCTGGCATCAATGACAGCGTTGACTTCGTCTTTATTGTAGCGGGCACCGTCAGCTGTACGTTTTACGCGATATTCTTCCTGTACGGGGTAGAGGGTGTCAGCGTTTTCCATACTTATGCAATTTCCGCTTGTTTATCGAAAGGATTAAGATTTGGCTTCGGGAGGCTATAAGTAAGAGCTTGGGATCCACGTTTGATAAAATGAGAAGAATAGGTCATAGCTCCTAATCTTTTACTCGAACTTGGTGCAGTTAAATCAGAATTTCTGTTCTTTTGATAGCGTGAGTTCGTACCCGTGTTAAACATTGGTGGATGTGACTCTTTTTTCTGGTCAACTGGTCGCATAGGCTGCACCTCTCAAATAGAATTTTTGAAAGCATGTATGATTTTTTAATTTCTCGGAAGAAATGAATGTGAAAATGCCTAAAGTTAGGTGTTTTACTTAGTTTGGAAATAATGTGGACCAAGGAGTCTAAACTGCAGATTACTTAACCTTTAGATCTTCTGAGGAATTTCACTTTCTGATACCGATTGAATATACGGCACATAAAAGAATTGCTATAAAACCATTAAATATTAATTATCTTTCGCCATAAAACCACAATTTTTTTTCGAATAATTAAGGCCCGCTGTCACATCTGCTTGCAATTGACGTTAACGTTTTGCATTAAACACGTGACAAAAACGCGACATGGGGTAGTATAGAATTGAAGTACTTTAATTACAGTCTCTGTCTTGAAAAAAGGAGCAAAGCAACTATTTACACGGGCTGGCTTGAAAACTGCTTATTGATCATCACCTTCTGTCTAACTTTACAGGGAGCGCATATGAACCTGATCTACAACAGTGACCAATACAGCGTCGTCGAATTCGGGGCGGATGACCAAAGAGAAGCACTTCGCTTTGGCGGATACGAAATTGTCGACAAATCTTTTAAACGTGAAATCTTTATTGCGGGCGCTTTAGCGGAATTTTTCCGTCAGGGAGTTGAAGAACTCATTGCCTCGGAGCCCACTATTGAAGATATCGATGCGTTTCTCGGTAACTATGATGCTTTGATGAGTCAGCCAGTGACGTTGCAATAAGCTTTAATCTGCGAAATAAATACAAAGGGGAGCCGAATGGGCTCCCCTTTTTTATGTGCGGTATTGCACGCCACCTGTGCGGATCTGTTTTATTCAGATCCGCTGACAGGCGTACCAACGCTTAGATTTCTACTTTGGTCCCTAGCTCCACCACCCGATTGATGGGGATATGGAAAAAGTCTGAAGGTTTGGCGCCGTTGGCGTACATCCACGCAAAAAGCTTCTCACGCCAGAGCCACATGCCGGGTAAATTACTTGGCACTATCGTATCGCGGGCGAGGAAGAACGACGTATCCATCAAGTCGAACTCATGTCCAAACTGGGCGTTGGTCAAATTCATGACGGTATTGACGTCGGGCGCTTCCTTGAAGCCGAAGGCTGCGCGCAGCAAATACACCTCGCCGCCTAATTCCTTTAGCGTCAGGCGTTTGTTATCGTCCACAAACGGAATATCCCAGATACTGATTTTGAGGAAAAAGACGCGTTTGTGCAGAATCCGGTTGTGCTTCAGGTTGTGCAGCATAGCGACCGGAACCGTCGCGACGTTGCCGGTCAGAAAAACTGCGGTGCCATCAACCCGATGCGGCGGGTGGGCTAGCAAACCGTCAATGAAGGGTTCAAGTGGAATACCTTCATCCTGACTCCGCTCGCGCAACAACATGCGGCCCGAGTACCAGGTGATGAGTAGAAAGAAAGTAATTACGCCGAGCAATATCGTGAACCAGCCGCCGTCAGGGATCTTCATCAGATTAGCGGCGAAGAAGCCAAAATCAATCAAAAAGATTGCGCCAATAATCACCGCAACTACTAACGGGTGCCATTTCCATAACGTGCGCATGACGACAGCTAATAGCATCGTTGTAATCAGCATGGTGGCGGTGACCGCGACACCGTAAGCGGCCGCCAGATTGTCGGACTTTTTGAAAGCCAGCACCACGGCCACGACCAATACCATCAACATCCAGTTGATGACGGGTACATAGATCTGACCGCGTTCATCTTCTGAGGTGTGCAAAATTCTCATACGTGGCACGAAACCGAGCAAAATGGCCTGACTGGTCAGTGAGAAAGCACCAGAAATAACAGCTTGCGATGCGATCACGGTTGCAAATGTGGACAGGATTACCATCGGCAGGAGCAGTGCGTCGGGCACCATCAGATAGAACGGATTCGATACTGCAGCGGGGTTTATAATCAAATTGGCGCCCTGACCAAAATAACACAGCATCAACGAAGGCATGACCGTATATAGCCAGGCGAAACGAATCGGCCTTACACCGAAATGTCCCATGTCCGCATATAACGCTTCGACGCCCGTGAGCACCAGCACAACGGAGCCAAGAACCACAAATGCCAGTTGCGCATGCTCGATGACAAACTGAATGGCGTAGTAAGGATTGACTGCCGCAAGAATTTCCGGTGCCTTGGCGATGTTATACGCGCCGAGCAGGCCGAGAGAAACAAACCACACGAGCATCACGGGACCGAACAGTTTGCCGACGATTGAGGTGCCATGACGCTGGATTAAAAACAGCATGATGATGATTGCGACCGTCAGCGGGATGATGAAATTAGCGAGTTTCGGGGTGGCAATACCCAAACCCTCAACCGCGGAGAGAACCGAAATTGCGGGTGTAATGACCACATCGCCATAAAACATGCAGGCCCCGAAGACACCCAGCATCATCAGCCATTTGGCCCAGGGCGAGCCGCTTTTTGCAGTGCGTAAAGCGAGCGCCATTAACGCCAGTACGCCGCCCTCACCATTATTGTCGGCCCGCATCACCAGATAGATATACTTTAGGGTCACGACGATCATGATCGCCCAAAACAGCATGGAGATAATTCCCATGACTGCATTGGATGAAAAAGGGATGCCGTGCTCGGGACTAAAGCTCTCTTTCAGCGCATACAGCGGACTAGTGCCGATATCGCCGAACACGACGCCCAATGCGCCAAGGGTGATGACGTGTAATCGCGCTGAACTAAAAGGTGCTTGAAGTGGGATTTGCGCATTGCTCATGGTTTCTTTCTTATCTATGTCACTAAGGGGTGGCGCAATCAGGTGGATGCCCCGTTCGCTGCGCTTTGGCCCGTTGTTTGCATTGCTAATGTTGTTATTCTGTGATTGTGGCGCACCGCACAATCTGCCGGATTCTACGCTTGAACCCGAGTCCCAACCAGTCGTGCCTATGGGTCGTTGCTAAAATACATCTGTCCCTGCTCGTGATTGCAACGAAGTTGACATTACAAGAAACTCTTTCTGAGTTTGCTTGCGCTATCGTAACGTCATTAACTATGTATGAGGCTGCTCAAAAGCGGGAGATCACGCCATCCCGTAACATACTGCACCTTCGCGATAAAACATTCATTTATATTCACAATTGTTTCTAAATCAACCATAGCATGGTCCTACTTACCGGCGAGTAATAATTGCGTGAGCTGGTCATATAATTTTAGTTTTGCACCTACGCATCAACCCTTAATCTGATGCAGCTTTTATTTCCAGGGCCCGGTCATACAATGCGTTTTTTTTATGTCCGGTAATCTGTGCTGCGAGCGAAGCCGCCTGCTTTACCGATAAGTCAGCCAATAAGATATTCAGGATACGGTCTGCTTCAGCGCCGTCATCGACCACTGCCTGGGCCGCCTCTATGAGCAAAACAAATTCTCCTTTTTGGCGCATCGGGTCGGCAGCTATCCATGCGGGTGCTTCGCTTAGCGGGCAGCGGTGTACGGTCTCGAACAGTTTGGTGAGTTCTCGCGCCAGGACGACTTGACGGGTCGGACCGAAAGCATGCAGCAACGCGTCAACGGTCTCAATGATCCGGTGTGGTGCTTCGTATAGTACTAGCGTCGCAGCGACATTGGCCAGACCGGCCAGCATCGTTTCACGCTGACGCGCTTTACTCGGCAAAAATCCGATGAATTGAAATTGATCATTGACCAGACCGCTGACCGACAACGCCGTGATAGCGGCTGATGGTCCCGGTAACGGCAGCGCCCGCAAGCCTGCTTTAAGCACGGCGTCGACGATCCGCGCACCCGGATCGGACACCCCCGGGGTCCCGGCGTCAGAAACCAGCGCGATACGTTCCCCGGCTTGCAGTCTGGCCACGATCTTTTCTGCCGCCTCATGCTCGTTGTGTTGATGCGCTGCCAGAAGTGGCTTGGAAATGCCATAGCGATTCAGCAAATGCGCAGTATTGCGGGTGTCCTCACAGGCGACTGCATCCACTAGCGACAAGACATGCAGCGCGCGCAGACTAATATCGCAGACATTTCCGATTGGTGTGGCAAGCACATATAATGTCGACAGCGGATATGTTTGCAGCCCTACCTCCGACATAATCGGTAGGGAAAAAAGGTTGCTGGCAGATTGTTCAGTCATGGGAGTTATTAATGTTATACAAATGGGCAAAGCCGTTATCGTCAATCTTGGCGGGTATCTTGATGCACGGATTGTGCCCCGCGGCGCTGGCAAATACAACCACTGTGGAGCAGGTCGCTAATGATATTGGCACCAATCATATCCCGCTGGCGAGCATTGCCTTAATTTTGCCTATGCGTTCGGGGCCGCTGGGTAGCGCCGCCGATGCTCTTCGGAGCGGGTTTTTGGCCGCCTACGAACGCGATAAAGGTGGTCTGGCGGTGACCATCATTGAGGCCGCAGATACGCCAGCCGAGATGCTCTCTGCCTATCTTGCGGCGAGCCCCAAATTTGATATTCTGGTGGGCCCGTTATCCCGGACAGGCGTTACTGCCATCTTAAAAAACGGCCAGATCAGCAAGCCGACCATCGCTTTGACCCAGCCGGACTTTAGTGATGCCGACGAGTCGCGTCTGCCGACGCTATTGCTGCCCATCGGCCTGTCTCTGGAAGCCGAAGCCCGTCAGGTTGCCAACTTGGTCAGCACCGAGAAAGGTTTTGGCAAGGTCTTTGTGATTGCGACCGCCGTCAGTTGGCAGCGTCGGGTCGCGACCGCGTTTGCGCAGCAGGCGGCGAGCCTCGGACTAAAGACTGAGGTCCTTACGCTGGGCATGTCAAACGGTATCGCCAATCAGGGTGCGATGGAGCAACTCAATCAGCGGATTCAGACGGAAAATCCGACCGCACTCTTTGTCGCGCTGACCGCTGAGCAGGCGGTACAGGTACGCAGCGGAGTCGGTCCAGATACGCCGATGTATGGTATCTCCCAATTAAATTCATTAATAAAAAGCGATAGTAATAACAGCTTGACCGACCTCAACGGTGTTCGACTGCTGGAACTTCCGTGGCTCCTGACGCCGGGCGACCCGGCCATCAGCGCCTATCCTCGTCCGATCGTTAATGATGGCGCTGCACGCAATGCTGATTTGGAGCGGCTGTACGCGCTGGGTATCGATGCGTTTAACGTGACCCGTCAAGTTGCTGCACGCAATGCGGCATTTCAGATCAATGGGGCTACCGGTAGATTAAACATTGGCTTTGGCCTCGGAACGCCTGCTTTTTCGCGGACCGAACCCAGGGCAGTGTATCGGGATGGTACGGTTGTGCCACTTGATGGACCCTGAGCGGTAGCAGGCGCCATGAATTTTTTTAAATTATTTCCTTTGGGAAAGCCTGCGAATAACCCACCTTCAGCGACCTCGCCGGATCGGCGCAGTGCGCGCCAGATCAGGGGTCAGATGGCCGAAGATGCCGCCTTGCATTACCTGTTGCAGCGCAAACTTGTATTGGTTGAGCGCAACTTTAGTTGCAAAGGCGGCGAGATCGATTTGATTATGCTCGAATCCGGCAAATCCCCTCGCTCAACCGAAGACCCGTCCGATTCGCTAGTGTTTGTGGAAGTCCGCCATCGCGCTGACCAGCGCCACGGTGGCGCGGCCGCAAGCGTCACGGTCAGCAAGCAACGCCGTTTGATCATTGCCGCACAACATTTTTTGCAACGATACCGGCAACCACCTGCATGCCGGTTTGATGTCATAGCGATGGATGGCGACGCCATCGAGTGGATTAAAAATGCGTTCGATGCCTGAGTAATCACAGGCACAGCGCGTACATAATCACGCATAGCCATACCGATTTTCGGAGGTCCCGAGCCTGCGTCCCATACGTGCAGCACTTGTCGAAAGAAGTCTATTGAAACTCTACCGCCCAATCTGCTACCCTATTTAACTCTTTTATACTGCTTACTAGACTGCCCATCATGATCAATCAACGTATCCTGGCCCATTTTCAAGAAAGTGCCGAACTTAAATCCAACGCGGCGGCGGAATTAGTGCAACCAATTGCAGCCGCCGTGGAACTAATGTTCTCAGCGTTGTCAAATGGAAACAAGATTCTTTGTTGCGGTAACGGCGGCTCTGCTGCCGATAGCCAGCATTTTGCGGCAGAACTGGTTGGTCGATTCGAGCGTGAACGGTTGCCGCTGCCAGCAATGGCGCTTAGTACCGACACCTCGATTATCACTGCGATTGCTAACGATTATAGTTATACCGAGATATTTTCCAAGCAAGTCCAGGCATTTGGACAAGCGGGGGACGTATTGCTGGCCTTTACCACGTCAGGTAATTCAGCCAATATTCTGGCCGCGATTGATGTCGCGATAGAGCGCGATATGCGGGTGGTGGCGTTGACCGGCAAAGGTGGCGGTGCCATGAACCAAAGACTGACCGAGGCAGATGTACATATCTGCGTGCCGCATGATCGTACTGCGCGCATTCAGGAAGTACACCTGTTGACAATACACTGCTTGTGCGACGGCATCGATGTCGCTTTATTTGGAGGAGATGTGAATGATTAGTGTAAAAAGTCGTTGGAATAGTTTGCGACGTCCATTGGCAACAATGGCCTTATGCGGCATGGTCGCGATGAGCGTCCAAGGTTGCGTTGGCTTGTTACTTGGCGGTGCAGTTGTCGGCGGATTTGCAGCAACAGATCGCCGGACGCTAGGTGCACAGGCTGATGACAAAACGATTGCCCTCAAGGGCGAGGCGCGCCTTCCCGGCGTTGTCGGTGAGCCAAGTCATATTAATATCACCAGCTTTAATCGCAGGGTATTGTTAACCGGCGAAGTCCGGGATGAGGCAGCCAAAGCGGCGGCGGAAAAAGAAACCAAAGCGATCGAAGGTGTGCATTCGGTATTGAATGAATTAACGATAGCTGAGCCATCGAGCTTTGGGCAACGTTCTAACGACACGTATATCACTAGCAAAGTAAAGGCTTCGCTGCTTGACGCCAAGGATGTATTTGGTAACTCTGTCAAAGTAGTTACCGAGCGCGGCGTTGTCTATTTAATGGGCAAGGCCACCGAACGCGAAGCCAAACGCGCAGCAGAAATCGCTGCCGGGGTTGCAGGCGTGCTCAAGGTCGTCAAAGTATTTGAATACCTGACCGAAGACGAATTGACGCAGTTATCGTCAGCGCCAAAGCAGTAAGCGGGTTAATACAAACGCGGTAATGGGTTCACCTCAGTGAAAAATGCACCGTCGTAATGTGGCATTAGCGCACACGCTTGTTGCGGACGGTTGCGTTAAAAATAGCGCGGAGATTCGCGGGTCTTTTTAATCGCTCCGCGCTGCTCTGGTTGTTCGCGCCGCTGCAAAGTATTAACTGAGACAAAAGGTGTGAGAGTTTTGTCTGAGAACAAGAGCTGCCGGGATTTGCCGACAGCTCTTTTTTTATTGAATGAAGCCCCTTTGCGCCCCAGATTCGCTGTAGTCAGGCGCAAGCCAAATTCAATTTAACGCGGTAAACTTGGCTAAAATTTGTTACTTTATTAAGTATTGCGGCATGTTCTGCAGACTTTTTTCAGATGACTATAATGGGGCTTTTCTGGCCCGATCGTTATTGGATAATTATGCAATCTCAAGTAGATGCAGCACCCCGCAAGTCCCTATGGATAAAGCTGGGGATCGCGGTTGTCGTTGTGGCAACGGGATTGTTTTTTGCCCTATCCTTCGCACATAAAAATCCCGCCCCGGATGTCAGCTTCACCAACCTGCAAGGCGAAAAGATTTCGCTTAAGAGCCTGCGCGGGAAAGTAGTCATGGTCAATTTTTGGGCTACCAGTTGTACTACATGCGTTGGTGAAATGCCAAAGATGATCGCAACCTATGACAAATATAAAGCACAGGGGTTGGATTTTGTCGCGGTGGCAATGAGTTATGATCCCCCTAATTATGTTGTCAATTTTGTTAAAACGCGCGCTTTACCCTTTCAGGTTGCGCTGGATACCAATGAAAAGATCGCCAATGCATTTGGTGATGTTAAATTAACACCTACCACCTTTGTCATTGACAAGCAGGGCAACATTATCAAGCGTTATGTAGGTGAGCCCTCGTTTGATGAGCTACATCAATTGCTCGACAAGGCGCTGGCCGCCTGATCGCAGGCCGCCTGATCGCAGGCCGATAAATTCAGCACACCCAAAGGCGCGATGGAATTTCCTCGCGCCTTTTTATTTGCTTAGGCACATCTGTGCAATCGTGGAACGTAGAATCTGAACCTTTGTGCTTTAGCATCGTGGGGTCAAAGAGGCGTCGATGCTAAAGCCCAATAACTGGCGGTCGCTGCTTGAAGGTTGGGCTTCCTGAGCTTTTTAGTCTCTTACCGGGAATAGCCAAGAGATTAGGCAAAACTTTTTCTGTGACCGAAAAACAAACTTTTTTCCAAATTTCCGTTTTGCATAACGTCGCTGTTAGCCAATTTTTACAGCATGGCTGGGCAGGTGAGCGTCCTTAGTAGTCCAGACTGAACAATTTTCTTATTCCATTTACGGTCAAAAACGTGATGTAATAAAGATACCTCAGCGGCTGTCTCAATTCGCTAGCTGCAAAAAATATAAAGCAAAGCCGTGGTTAGCGTCCTTCTGGGCAATAATCAGGCGTACTCCAGTTCTAATCGTTCGGCGCTGGTTTGTTACAGTTGATGGACGGAAGGAAGAATTTTTGACGAGGCATTCATGAGCAATCTCATTGCGCCCGTAATGGCGTTCAACTCTCTCACCATCATGCGCTGCCAAGTAGCGCGCAAGGAGCATGGGCGATGACCGGGTCCACTTTAGCGCAAGCTTCAGAGGTTGATCCCTCTCCTAAGTCGACAGAGCATCCAGCTCAAATACACTTTCTTGGCGAGAACGCTTTAGTGCTGAATGCAGGAGCGCAAGCTACCCTCAGTTGCCAGCAACGGTTGTGGGTGATTGCAGCAAATGCTGCGAAGTGGGCGCATGTGCTTGAGGTTGTTCCGGGCATGAACAATCTGACGATCCTGTTTGATCCGTTAATTCTGGATGCGGATATGTTAGCCGATAGGGTATTAACGGCCTGGAATACAGGTGTTGCTGTCGCCAAGAGTGGACGTCAAATAGAAATTCCTGTCGCGTACGGTGGTGAAGGCGGTCCCGATCTGAGGGTTGTTGCCGATCACACCGGACTCTCGATTGCTGACGTTATTAAACGCCATACAGCGGCTGACTATGTCGTTTTCTTTCTTGGTTTTCAACCGGGTTTTGCTTATATGGGCGGACTGGATTCGGCGTTGGCGACACCACGTCGACGAGAGCCGCGCTTGGTGGTCCCAGCAGGTTCGGTCGCCATTGGCGGCAGTCAAACAGCTATTTACCCCGCCTCATCGCCTGGCGGCTGGCAATTAATCGGTCACTCAACGGTACGTTTATTTGATCCATTTTCAGAAAAGCCGACACTTTTACAGCCGGGCGATCATGTGCGCTTTGTAGCAACCAAGGGAGCGTCATGATTGATGTTATTCGCGCGGGACGCATCAATTCGGTCCAGGATCTGGGGCGCAGCGGTTATCGGCATCTGGGCATCTGCCAGGCTGGCGCGCTGGATCGCATGGCACTCGTGATCGCTAATAAGTTAGTTGGTAACGCTACCGACGCTGCCGCGCTGGAGATGACGCTCGGCCCTTGTGTCTTACGGTTTACTGCTGATACGCGCATTGCTGTCGGCGGTGCCGACTTTGCTGCCACGCTTGACGGCAGAAGTGTCGCGCCGTGGTGGAGTATTCCGGTCGCAGCCGGTCAGACCTTGACCTTGGCAGGTGCACGTCATGGCATGCGCGCCTATGTCGCGATTGCTGGCGGGATAGATGCGGCAATTCAGTTGGGATCGCGCGCGACCGATATCTCGGCTGGATTTGGCGGTCACCTTGGACGGCCAATTATAGAGGGCGACCAATTGCCTATCGGTATGCGGGACCCATCGCCGCGCACTGACCGTATCCGCAGCGCTCCGCGTTTTGGCGTGCGTGCGCCTGATTGGTATGATCTCGCATGGGGATCGCCCGAGTCCGATACTTTACCTGGCGCAATTAGCGGAGGAGCGTTGGCGGGCGCGCAACCGATGCCGATCCGCGTTATTCCCGGGCCGGAATATGACGCGTTTACTGCCGCCGCACAAAGCGCTTTCTGGTCCGATCCCTGGATATTGACACCGCAAAGCAACCGGATGGGGTTTCGCTTAGCTGGCCCGGAATTAAAAATCAGGAAGAGCATCGATATGTTATCGCATGGCGTATTTCCGGGCGTTATTCAGGTACCTCCCGCAGGGCAGCCAATCATTTTGATGGCTGATGCGCAGACTACGGGCGGTTATCCAAAAATAGGCGTGGTGATCGATGCAGATATTCCAAGGCTTGCCCAGCTGCGCTTTAACCGCGCATTGCGGTTTGTGAAGTGTGATATCAAACAGGCGCAGCAGGAGCGCGTTGACGCAAGGTTATTTCTGGAGCAAATCGACCTGGCCATGACCTGGCTCGGACCTGCAAAAAAATAACGGAGGATGAGGTGAAAAAGATCGTTAAAAAAGACAGTAAAGCGGCCCCGCCTCCACTCGCGGGCGGTGCGGCTATACCGCCGGTAATTGCGGTATCACCGACCACAGCGGGGCCGGCCTCGGCCCCCGTCACGGCGTCTTCGTCCTTATTGACCGAAGCCAGTATAACAACCGCTAACCGATTCAGCGTAGACCTTAACGCCGATATCGGTGAAGGCGGCAGCAGCGATGAAGCGTTGCTGGCGCTGGTTAGTTCCGCTAATATCGCCTGTGGCTGGCACGCTGGCGGGGCCGTATTCATGCAGCGGACGGTGGCTTGGGCGATCAGCTACGGTGTTGCCATCGGCGCGCATCCAAGCTTTCCTGATGCCGCAAATTTTGGGCGCAGGGAGATGCATTTATCAGCGGAAGAAATTTATAGCGGCTTGTTGTATCAGATCGGCGCGCTGGCCGCGATTGCCAAAGTTCAGGGCGCGCACCTGTCGCATGTGAAGCCACATGGCGCGCTGTACAATCAGGCTGCACGTGACCCAAAACTGGCCGATGTAATTGTTGCTGCGGTACGCGATTTTGATTCTTCGCTAGCGCTGTTCGGGCTTGCCAACAGCGCATTAATTGACGCTGCATCGCGGGTAGGGTTGAGAGCAGTGGAGGAGGTTTTTGCCGATCGCGGCTATAACGCTGACGGTAGCCTGGTCAAACGCGGTACGCCCGGCGACATGATCGAGGACGAGGAGCAGGCGCTGGCACAAACCATGCAGATGCTACGTGAAGGCAAGGTGCATGCGATAGACGGTAGCTGGGTGCCGCTGACTGCACACACCATTTGCCTGCACGGCGACGGTGCGCATCCCTTAGCTTTTGCTCAACGTATTCGGACCCGTCTGGCGCAGGAAGGCATTGTTGTTGCGGCGCCGGAAGATTCCCAGGCTGCAGGAGGGGCAGGAGTCGCGGAAAGTTCAGAAGCCACGGGACCGCGCGCAACGCAGAGTGCGGTCATGCCGGATCAGTTCTCAGTATTTCCGTTACTCAAATAAATACACGTCGCAACATTTTGCAGCCGTCCGTTAATTCTCACACTTTGGAAAAAATATGCACGCTGCCGTCAGTCTCTGGCCATTAATTGGCGTTGTTGTCATCATTGCTGGATTCATATTGCGTTTTAATCCGATGCTTGTGGTGGCCATCGCCGCTATCGTGACAGGGGTTGCGGCACAATTTCCCGCAGAACAGGTACTCGCGGAAATCGGCACAGGTTTTATCAAGACCCGCAATTTGCCGCTCATTATCCTGCTGCCACTTGCCATCATTGGTTTGCTGGAACGTCACGGCCTGCGCATCCATGCGCAAAACTGGATTGCACGTATCAGGTCCGCCACTGCGGGGCGCCTGCTGATCGTCTATCTGGCGGCACGTGAACTGACCGCCGCCATGGGCTTGACCAGTCTTGGTGGCCATCCACAAATGGTGCGACCGTTGTTGGCACCCATGACCGAGGGCGCAGCAGAAACCCGCTATGGCCAACTCACCGATGCCGTACGGTTCAAGCTGCGGGCATATGCTGCAGCGACGGATAACGTCGGGCTGTTCTTCGGCGAAGATATTTTTGTAGCCTTCGGCGCCATTGTGCTGATGTCCACGTTTCTGCATGAAGCCGGTATCGATGTCGAGCCTTTGCATATCGCGCTATGGGGAATTCCTACGGCAATTTCCGCTTTCATTATTCATGGTTACCGGCTGTCCAGACTGGATGCTGCACTGGACCGGGAAATGGGATACAAGCAGGGGCCAGGTCTGGTGGCGTCCCCGGTGCCAGCTAACAACGACGGGATGCAGCCATGATCGTTTCCGTTACCTATCTGTATTATCTGGTCGGTGTGATTCTGGCCATCACGTGCATCATGACGTTACGCGACAGCAGTAATCCGCGCCGTTGGTCCAGCGGTTTGTTCTGGGGGTTATTTGCCCTCGCATTTTTGATCGGCGACCGTTTACCGCCAGCGCTGGTTGGTCTGGGCGTGATACTGATGGCGCTGATCGCCGGGTTGGGCGGGGTGCGCGCCGGCAAGCACGTTGAACTCCCACAGGCAGCCTCGCGAGCTAGCGCCGGGCGACTCGGCAATAAGCTGTTTGTGCCCGCACTGGCAATTCCTGTGGTAACGGTCATCGGAACGGTGCTTTTGCATAACGTCAAAATCGGGGGCAGCTTTTTGCTCGATCCCAAAAATATCACGCTGGTAAGTCTCGGGATCGGTTGTATCGTTGCGCTAGGACTTGCTTGCTGGCTGACGCACGATACCCCCGCGCAATCCATGCGCGAATCCCGCCGTTTGACCGAAGCACTCGGTTGGGCCGTGGTATTGCCGCAGATGCTGGGGATGCTCGGTCTGGTGTTTTCTGACGCCGGGGTGGGCAAGGCAGTCGCTCACATCACGACCTCATATATCAATATGGATTATAAGTTCGTCGCGGTGATGGTATATGTGTTCGGCATGGCACTGTTTACCGTCGTAATGGGCAACGGGTTCGCAGCGTTTCCGGTCATGGCGGGCGGCGTCGGTGTGCCGGTACTGGTAGGTGTCTATGGTGCGAATCCCGCCGTAATGGCGTCCATCGGCATGTTCTCTGGTTATTGCGGCACGCTCATGACACCGATGGCGGCCAACTTCAATATTGTCCCGGCAGCATTACTAGAGCTACCGGATCGCAATGCCGTGATCAAAGCGCAGTTGCCGACCGCGCTGGTGCTGTTGGTGGTGAATGTGTTTTTGTTGTATTTTTTGATGAATTGGTAGGGGGAGTCGGGCGGATTGCTTGGATTTCTATCGGTTACCAAATGGTTTTTACATGAGCGTAGGCGCGAATTTTTTCGTCTTTCGTCACTAAGGGAGCCGCCAATATTCGTGCGGTTGCTACGATCATACGGTCTGCGGGGTCTTTATGGAAATCTCCGGGAAGCGTGACCGATTTTATCGCTACCTCCACGTCGACCGGTATGAAGCGGAGGCCTTCTATTTGTGCGGCGGTGGCAAGCCAGCTATCAACATCCATTGATAAAAGCAATTTTTCACGTTGGACCAGCATTGCTATTTCCCATGTCGAAATGGTGGAGACAATGATCTCTCCTCCTTCCTGTTCAAGTGCAATCGCGGCTTTTGCGTTGTTGCTTAAAGTGGGGTCTCCCGTTAACCACCAGACTAACGTATGAGTGTCCAGAACAATCACTGCGCTGCCTCCCACGCATCTTCCGCAACAGGGTCAGTCGGATTGTCATAGCGGACAACTGAACCACGCAGTATATCTAGCGGCTTTCTAGCAGTATTCCGATAAGGACGCACTTCCAGTGTTGGCTTCCCGTGGTCGGTAACGATCAAACTTTCCCCGGAAGTTTCAATCTGACGGAAGAATTCAAGAGCCCGTGATTTGAACTGAGATTTTGATACTCGATTGGTATTCATTTGTGCCTATGGTCACATGATTATGGTCATAATTGTAGCGAATAGCCACTCTCAGATCAATGCCATTATGATGTCTGCTTCAGTGAGAGTTTGATCAAACCAGTACTTAGCCTGTCAGAGTCAGCACGCGCGGATTGCAGTTTTAGGGAAGAAGATGGGGGAAATTTGCTTAATGATGGATGCGTAACCTGGAAAGCATGTCTATCCGTCGCATAGATATGCGACGGATTAAATCTTTTAACTAATTTTTTAACTCATCGCTCAATTGGCGCAACAATTACGCACCCTTAGCTGCAGCCAAAACACCTTCCGCCTGCTCATCCGCATGATATGAACTGCGCACCATCGCGCCGACTGCGGCATGCACAAAGCCCATTTTGTAAGCTTCAACTTCGTACATCTTGAACGTGTCAGGATGGACGTAGCGGCGCACTGGCAAGTGATTGCCGCTAGGCATCAAATATTGGCCGATTGTCAGCATGTCCACATCGTTGGCGCGCAGATCGCGCATTACTTGCAGTACTTCTTCGTCGGTTTCGCCCAAGCCAACCATGATGCCGGATTTGGTTGGCACGTTGGGATGGAGTGCTTTAAAGCGTTTGAGCAAATTCAGCGAGTAGTCATAATCTGAGCCCGGACGTGCTTCTTTATAGAGGCGCGGTGCGGTTTCCAGATTGTGGTTCATGACGTCCGGCGGTGCGGCGTTCAGAATCTCTAGGGCGCGATCCATGCGACCACGGAAGTCGGGCGTCAGGATTTCGATACGGGTATTGGGCGACAACTCACGCACGCGACGGATACATTCGGCAAAGTGACCGGCACCGCCATCGCGCAAATCATCACGGTCAACGCTGGTAATGACGACATAGCTCAGACGCAACGCCGCGATGGTTTTTGCCAGATTTTCGGGCTCGTTGACATCCAGAGGATCGGGGCGGCCATGGCCTACGTCGCAAAACGGGCAGCGACGGGTGCATTTGTCACCCATGATCATAAAGGTCGCCGTACCTTTACCAAAACACTCACCGATGTTCGGGCAGCTGGCTTCTTCACATACGGTCACCAGACTGTTGGCGCGCAGGATGTCTTTGATTTCATAAAAACGGGTCGTCGGTGATGCGGCTTTGACGCGAATCCAGTCCGGCTTTTTCAGGCGTTCAATGGGAATGATCTTAATCGGAATCCGGGCGGTCTTGCTGGCACCTTTTTGCTTCTCTAACGGATTGTAGGTTGCGGAAGGGGCGGGTTCAGCAGCAGGCAGCGGTGTGGTTTCGGTTGTCATAATATTAGCAATTTGGGGTCATGAAGCATCAACTGAGGCGTGCAATCAATTTGTGAGCGAGTACTAACTGTACCGCAGGCAGAGAGGCATTAACGCCGAGGGTTTTCATATCAACGGTCGCCAAACCTTTATAACCGCAAGGATTGATCCAAGAAAAAGGCCTCAAATCCATCGCTACATTGAGCGACACGCCGTGATAGGTGCAGCCGCTGGCGCGTATTTTCAAGCCGAGCGCTGCGATCTTGGCCCCTTGACATGGGCCAGAGGCGATGTATATGCCTGGTGCTCCTGCCTTGCGCTCACCAAGCAGATTATACGCTGCGAGCGTCTCTATCACTGCGTCTTCAATGACTTGCACAAATTCTCTGGCAAAAAGCCGACTTTCGGGACGTTTACGGCGCAGGTCGATTAATAGGTAAACGATAACTTGACCCGGACCATGGAAAGTGACTTCACCACCCCGATCCGTCTGGATCACCGGAATATCATGCGCCGCCAGCACGTGGCTGGGATCCGCCGCCAGCCCGAGGGTAAAAACCGGTGGATGTTCGACGATCCACAGCTGATCGGGTGTATCGGGCGTGCGCGCAGCGGTAAATGCACGCATGGCGTCAAAGCTGACTTGATACGGTTCGAGACCACGCTGAAGAATTTCTGGAGGAGGGGGTAAGGGCATGTTCGGTAGTGTACCGAAGATCCAGCGGTGCGGAAAGGTTGGGCAAGTTTTCAGGCAGTAACGAACGAGACAGACGAATTTTTGCAATCAGGTAGACGCCACTCTTAAAGATTATAGTTTTGAGGGTGCAACGCACCAGGCACGTTGTTTGCAATTGCTACCCTGCTAGTGTGAACAACATTTAAAATAACGCCAAAGTGCCGATTTTGCGTTAAAACCGACAAAATTGGTCACCGGGTTCGTAATTTAATGTTCGTGCTTGCTATATGGAAACTATTTTGAATAATTTACGCCAGGAATTTATTGCATTTTCGGTCGCTTCCGGTGTCTTACGGTTTGGTGAGTTTGTGACCAAAGCGGGACGCACGTCGCCGTACTTCTTCAATGCGGGTTTGTTTAATGAGGGCGGAACGCTGGCGCAGTTAGCGCAGTTTTACGCACGAACGCTGCTGGACTCCGGGGTTGAGTTTGACATGCTGTTTGGACCTGCTTACAAAGGCATTACGCTAGCCTCTGCAACCGCCGTCGCGATGGCGGCAGAAGGGCGCAATGTCGCATTTTCGTACAATCGCAAGGAAGCCAAAGATCACGGCGAAGGCGGCACCATTGTCGGCGCCAAGCTGCAAGGGCGCGTAGTGATTATCGATGATGTGATTTCTGCCGGTACTTCGGTGCGCGAATCGGTGGCAATGATACGTGCGGCCGGAGCGACTCCTTGCGCGGTATTGATTGCGCTGGACCGGATGGAGCGATCAGGTAAGGATGACGCACTTTCCGCAAAATCGGCAGTGGATGAAGTCGGCCGCGAGTTCGGCTTGCCCGTGATTTCGATCGGCAATTTGAATGACCTGCTGACTTATATTTCTGCTGCCAGTGCCGATCCGCAATTGGCGCAGTATAAAGATGCTGTGGCGGCCTACCGCACACGGTATGGCGTGAACTGAATGTGTATTGGGACCTAAGCAATACCTTTTCTGTGGCGTTGGGCCGTGGTTTTGACAGCAGATGACGCGTCGCTTCGCAATTGATCAGGTGTCGCGGCATCAGTCTGCTCAGGTGGGACGCAGATTATTAAATAGGGATATTAATTTAAGACATTCAATTGTGGATAAGCGTATGAGCTCAGGCACAAAAAAAAGATTACCGACGTTGCGAACGCCGTGCGTCCCCGGTGCGTCAGGACTGCGGTGGCTGCCGTTTCTTACTATTGTGTGGATTGCCTTGCTCCCCCGGGCGGTGATGGGTCAGATTTATTCTTGCAAGGACGCTGCGGGACGGACGATCTCCTCCGACCGTCTGATGCCGAAATGCGCTGATCGCGCCACGCGTGAATTTAGTAACACTGGCATTCTTAAAAGTGAGATTTCTGCGCCACTCAATGCGGAGCAAAAACGTCAGCTTCAAGTGCAGGAAGAAAAACGCCATACCGCTAACATTCTGCTGGAAGAGGAGCGGCAACAGGGCCGGGCCTTGCTGGCGCGCTATCGGAGCGAAAATGATATTGCAACCTCGCGCCAATATTATCTGACCCTGTCGAAAGATACGATTAAACGTGATCAAGAATGGATACTGGACGCCGAAAGACAGCTAAAAGAAGCCCAGGCCGAGACCGAATTTTATAAAAATAAAAAGCTCCCTTCCGCGCTTAAAAAGCGGTTGAACGATGCACAGACGGCTATTAACGATGCCCGTCCGGACATGATCGAACATCAAAATGAAATCGGCGGGATCAATACGAAATTTGACGCTATGCTAGCGCGTTACCGTGTCTTGAGGGGCAATGCGCTTTCGGCTACCAGTCGGTGACCGTGTATCAATGCCGACGTTTCGGTCGGCTTTTTCTGTGATTTCCCTTGAGGGAGTCATGTATTGTTTGCACAATCTTTAATCTCAATTTTTTCGCATTATCGACGCACTCGGACGCAGCATCACCGTTCAGATGAGCATGACGCACGACGCATCGCCTTCATACATCCCAACGAATTAGCCTGATTAAATCAAATTAGAAAATTATTTCGCTCATAGCACTTTCGTTCTTGTCCTAATGACAGGCGGGTGAAGCGGTGATATTTTTAAGACTAGTCATAAGGTAAAGGTGTGTTTTTTTAGGATTATTCCGCGTAATTACGATTTCTGCCCAAGATGTCATCAGCACGCCATTATTTAGCTTAATTACCTGCAACGGTACAAGCAAATCAGCAAATCGTAGCGACAGGTCAGACACCGTTACAGCATCAAACTTCCAAAGGAAATAATGGCGATTATTAATTCCACTTCGGCGTCCTATGCTACTTTTCCTGCTGCTGCTCCTCCTCACTCTGCTTCTTGCTCTGCTCCTCAATCTACAACTACTTTTGCAACTTGTGCCTTGCCCGACGCGGCTACCAAACTGAGCGCCTATCCGTCATTGCGTCAACACTTCAACGGCTGCTTCACTTCTCCCAGGCCCGTGCCAGGCGGAGGAAATTCTGTTCATTCGAAGCCGCGTCATCTGAATCGACGACAACTAAGCGCTATTAGAGATCGTGAGATAGCAGCACGAGATGCAGATTTACGCGCGATAGACTGGCATTTTTATTCCGGCATTGACCAGGACATGCGTGCAGTACCGGCACCTGGGTGGCCGACAATATCGTCGGCGTGTGTCAGTGTTTTTTCTTCTTTCACGCCACTGGCCATCTGGACAGCTATTCGGACGCACAACGGCTTTGAATTTCCGCAAGTGGCCAAGCCCAATGGTCCATCGTCGACGCGCATTCCGACCCCAGACACTGCCTATAGAGGTGAATATGTTGCGTCTGTTGGCAACAATAACGCAGCACCCGGGGCCTCAGAGTTGCCCCCAAGTTTGCCCACGAGGTTCCCTACACTAGGCGATGTCGTAACCAGCCTTGTAAACTGCGGGCAAAAAATAGGTGATGCGCTGCCGTACTGGCCTGCATCATTGCCGACGGCTTCTGCCGAGGTTAGGGCATATATGAACCCATTGGGAGATTGGCGTCATCAGAAAGTCGGTGCACAACCTCTGCTTGTGCCCGCAAGCATCGCAACGGCTACTACGACAGCGTCTCTTCCGGTACCCTCCGGGCATCCTCTTAATTTCGGTCAATTGCCCGTAAAAGGCCCGCTCTGGTCTTCCATAGTTCAGGAAGCGAGCATAAAAGGCGTCATTGCCTATCAACGCTGGTCCGTGGATACTCCTCAGGACGACAGGCTTAAGGGGATAGCAACCGAACGCCCCAGTGATCCCACCCTATATGTTGATCAACTGGTAGACGCTTTTAATTCGGTATTGCCGCGGCAATTGGGCGCTCCCGGTCTGGTCAATCCGTATCAGTTTTCAGTGTTGAAATATGCGATACAAAATCAGTTACCCTCGGGCTTTGGTGATGGTGCGCCGATTGACCCGGCGCGGCCACAACCCGCGCAATTACAGGCAGCGTTGCAAGCCGAGGCCGCACAGCTGTTTTTCAATATACTCGGAGAGATTTCCGAATCCGTGAGAGCAGAAGCTTTCCGAGGATTGATTCGGGAACGCATACAGATTGTGCTGGAAAAAAACCCTACGTTAAAGGCATTCCCAGCGCTCATTGATCGCATCAAGGCAGAAATTATTATGGAACTGGGCCACCTGCTCCCCGCGCTTAATGACGATGAGCGTGCCACGCTGAACACGCTCACAGGCTGGCTTGTGGAGGCCGAGGCAAGTATTATTGATCCTTTGCTTAGCTCCCAAATAAACCTCAGGCGCTGTGATTTTGGTCAAATGCGTTATGAAAGCGATGATGCTGCATTAATGCGTATCGGCGCCGCTTTTATTAATCAGTTTCCCGCCAAATCCAAGGTGAGGCTGACGCCCCAGATATTGCGAGAGGTAGCACTATATGGTTTGATGGATGTTGATCCCGAGAATTGGCCGCCAGCCGTTAGCGCCGCTTTGTTGCGACTCGGTGATACGTTGGCTAGAGCGGATGCAAGTCAGCCTTTCGGAAGTGTTGCTGATCGGACGCGGGCCGCATTAGCATTCGTGATCGAGCCTGAGATGGAAGGTATCCGGCGATTGCAGAAGGTGGAAATACTGGAAAAAGAGTATCTTGCAAAGGTGAGTGATCAGAGTAGCAGCGACGGTCTGCATCAGCAGGAATCGCAGGCGGCGTCACGGGCACTTAATGCAGGTAAATTTGAAGTGTATAGTTTTGGTTTGGAGCGGCTGCCATCTAAGGACCGCGCCATCATCCTAGAAGCTTGCCACAAAAATCAGCTAAAAGTCTATATACCCAAAGCGATTTTATATGATGGCATGCATAATGGTGTCGGGCATAAAGCCTCCTTTAAAGCCGTTTCTGGTCTTATATTAAGAACCGGACCGTTGGGATCCGAAGACGACGCCGAGTATTACGCGTTCTCCCAAGGGCGTGCCTGGGGTTCATCGGTGATTTACAAAGACACGCGAAAGGTAAAGAAGGCTGGTGGAATTCTCCCATATTTGCGCAAAAACCATGCCGCCTTTACGAGTGGGATTAGTTTTTCAGAGCAAACAAGGTTTGAGACCGAGGTCATGGAAGTTAAGGCCAAAAACCTGGATGGCATTGCCCGTGCCGTAAGTGACCTGCAGGGCTATCCCTCAGAGTTAAATAAAAAATTGTTCAACCGGCCGCCATCTTCGGCATCGCCGCAATTATCCGAAAGCAAAGAGCCAGAAGATATTTTCCATTCTGATATTCTTTTACTGGGCGAAGTTTTTTTTGGCTTTTTCCCCGGGGGAGCTTGCTTAATCGCTGCCGTGGATATAGCCGCAATGATCTTTGCGCCAGGAAAAACAGATGCCGACCTGGCAGCGCAAGAAATCGCGTTAGGAATAGATGGGGCGTTTTGTGTCTCTGGAATGCCAAACATAGGGTCTACACGCACCTTCGTACAGTCTCTCCGCCCCGCTTTCCGTTACTCCTCCTCAAAAAAATTCGCCGCAGACAAAGTCTTAAAGGGAAAACTCGAAAATCCGTCCGAAGCAGGCCTGGCATTTGGTTTGTTTGAGGGGGGTGTAAAACCAGCGGCGGCGAGTGAACACGTTGCTACCGCGCCAAACGACTTAACTTTCATGACCGGGATAAGCGAATTTTTTGATCCTTCTCCATTGAAGGCAAGCGCATATCCTGACATTATTTTACTGCACGAAAATGCGCTTAACATACCGCCCAATCTGGTCCCTGAGGGCGCTATACAAAAATCGGAGGGAGGCCCGGTATATCTGGTACTGAGCGAACGTGACGCGGCAAAAAGAGTGAGTTATATGTGGAACGAGGCAGAACGACAGATGGAGCGACAGACTCCCCAATGGCTTATGTCTTATGGAAAATTCATGGATCGCGATCCGAAGGTTTTGGCTTTGTTCACCGAAGCATTGCCTCAGCGTTTGTCGTCAATGCATATTGCTGACAGGCTATATGACAATAAATGCTTTAGGGCGCTCCATCAGCAACCATATCATAGTCATCTTTCTTACCCACTGCCGGAGGCAGAGCGCGGTGTTTATACCATCGGAAAACAACGCTACCTGAAGCATGAGAACCGATTTTACTTACTGGCAAATACGCTTGAACTGACTGCGACCGAGCGCATTGTGGGAGAGAGGATGCCGGAAGATTTACAACTTGATGTGTACTTTGACGGCACCGCGTGGCGTATAGCGGAAACGCATTTGATTACGCCTGTATTATATCTTCCGGAGAGCGTCACCACGTTTGAGGGTGCGCTAAAAGAGGGTTTTAATTTACCCGAAGGATGGGAGGCGACCGGGGCCTACATTGACAACAACAACAGCGAACAATTTATTTTTAGTTTTAAGGATAGTGAGGGGAATACCGTATTCCGCCGCGGACCGAACCAAAAAAATGCGCTTGACACAATAGCACCGGAAGAGTTGGACGTAACTTTATGCAACAGGATGCGGCGTTCTCCAGTCAATGTAATTCAGGCGGGTTGCGGCACGCTGGGATCTCCAATCGCACCGCTTTCATCCCGGGCCAGGCGCAAAGCGGCAATGGATCGCATTGTTGTAATGGACGTTGAAACGCGTCCCTTCTATGAACGCTGGCCTTTGCGACTTGAAGTCGCGCGTGATATTGAAAAAATTAACAATTTGCTTGAGAACACCCCAGGACTTGAAAGACAGCTCAACGGCTTAATCGACCGCATGAAAATTAAACCAACATTAGACTTGCCAGAGGTCATCCAGAAGATGCAGTCCATGATACAAAGACCAGAACGCCGAGCTGTGCCTGTTGAGATGTTGAGGGAGGTGTCAGACTTTTGGGGGAAAGTCGACGCGCAGATAATGATCGAGTCTCTTGGCGGTTTCCATGCCAATGCTTTGGCAGTACGTGAGACGTCCCGCTTAGGGCAACAGATTAGTAAAAATATGCGTACTTATAGCAAGTTAGGGCGCACCTATTCTGAAAAAATGATTGAGTTGAATGCGCTGGATAACGCTTACAAAAATGAATTCATCACGCAAAAGCAAAAGGTATCGACCCGACTATGGAGAATGGTATTTAATTCGGTGATGAGATCACGCTTTATCACTACCGGGGACTGGACATTCGAGGTAGCCGCCAAAGGTATCACAGAAATACGCGGTAAATTTGGCGAAGAGGTGGCGCATGATTTTAGCGCTGTTTACAGCAAAAGCCATATATTGGCGAGAGACATGGTGCAGTGGTCGGAGGATAAAACCGGCACATTCTGGAAGCGATGCGCGAAGTATTTTCATGTTCCTGAAGAGCCGTCACCGCTTGCGCTCAGTGATTTGGTAGAGGCAGTCTCCATATTCGGGACTTCCGCGCATCCCGACAACATGGGTAAATTACGCATCGTTAAACCAAACATGAGTCCAGACGGGAATCAGTACCGATTCAACGTTAAAGAACAGGCGCAAGGTGTTGTTCAGGAAGCATCATTGTTTGGGAATGCGGTTGCCGCTTTCACATTTCAGGGCGGTAAGCGACGGGGTGAGCTTTTTGTGACAACCACAACTTTTTTAACGCCGACCGTGAGTATTTCTGAGTTGCGGCAAACCCTGCTGCACGAATTATCGCATTTGGCCATTCCGAATTGCGCAGAGGAAATTTATCTTGATGCCGCCCGATCCAAGTATGGCTACCTCCCCGCAGGCGCATTACGTCATCAGGCTGATGTGTTACTTGAATCACCCGCGGCTTTTTTGAAGTTCGCAGAGGATATCCCGTCAGTAAAACAAAACTTCCTAAAGCATTGTATAAATGTGATTCCCGAGTTTATGAAAACCCATTTTCCTGAAGGCATTGCAGACGGCAATGTCGATACGGACTCTTTTGCACAGTTTGTCATTGCCCTTTATAAAGGACCAGCCCATATAAAAATCAAGGCATTCCTGATGCCAGATTTCTTTGTCGGATTGCTTGAGGACATGGCAGAAGGGCTCCCCAACACAGCAGGTGACGCGGGTGTCGGAGCGCAGGCAAGACCCAAGCGAGAAGAGACACTTAATGACTTCTATACCCCGATGCAGAGACTTCTGGTGCGCGATGCGTTCCGTGAGGGGAGACGTAAACGAAATAGTTAATATGTAGTGGTTGTTTTTTTGCGCCACATCGCGCGGCGCATGATACATCGCCGTCAGACGCCTTGACCAAATGGCTTCGTCTCCCCTAATCAAAAAAGTACTCCGCAAATAACTTTCGTTCTAGTCCTAGTGACAGGCGATGGGCGCAGTGCTATTTTTGAGACTTGTCGTAAGGTAAAGGTGTGTTTTTTTTAGGATTATTCCGCGTAATTACGATTTCTGCCCAAGATGTCATCAGCACGCCATTATTTAGCTTAATTACCTGCAACGGTACAAGCAAATCAGCAAATCGTAGCGACCGGTGACACCGTTACAGCATCAAACTTCCAAAGGAAATAATGGCGATTATTAATTCCACTTCGGCGTCCTATGCTACTTTTCCTGCTGCTGCTCCTCCTCACTCTGCTTCTTGCTCTGCTCCTCAATCTACAACTACTTTTGCAACTTGTCCCTTGCCCGACGCGGCTACCAAACTGAGCGCCTATCCGTCATTGCATCAACACTTCAAAGGCTGCTTCACTTCTCCCAGGCATGTGCCAGGCGGAGGAGATTCTGTTCATTCGAAGCCGCGTCATCTGAATCGACGACAACTAAGCGCTATTAGAGATCGTGAGATAGCAGCACGAGATGCAGATTTATGCGCGATAGACTGGCATTTTTATTCCGGCATTGACCAGGACATGCGTGCAGTACCGGCACCTGGGTGGCCGACAATATCGTCGGCGTGTGTCAGTGTTTTTTCTTCTTTCACGCCACTGGCCATCTGGACAGCTATTCGGACGCACAACGGCTTTGAATTTCCGCAAGTGGCCAAGCCCAATGGTCCATCGTCGACGCGCATTCCGACCCCAGACACTGCCTATAGAAGTGAATATGTTGCGTCTGTTGGCAACAATAACGCAGCACCCGGGGCCTCAGAGTTGCCCCCAAGTTTGCCCACGAGGTTCCCTACACTAGGCGATGTCGTAACCAGCCTTGTAAACTGCGGGCAAAAAATAGGTGATGCGCTGCCGTACTGGCCTGCATTATTGCCGACAGCTTCTGCCGAGGTTAGGGCATATATGAACCCATTGGGAGATTGGCGTCATCAGAAAGTCGGTGCACAACCTCTGCTTGTGCCCGCAAGCATCGCAACGGCTACTATGACAGCGTCTCTTCCGGTACCCTCCGGGCATCCTCTTAATTTCGGTCCATTGCCCGTAAAAGGCCCGCTCTGGTCTTCCATAGTTCAGGAAGCGAGCATGAACGGCATTATTGCTTTTCGGCGCTGGCCAGCCGATTTTGCGCAGGATATAAGACTCAAAGGAATCGCATCCGAACGCCCCAATGATTCAACGCTAGCTTTGGATCAACTGATAGAGGCTTTCGATTCTGTCATGCCACGGATAATAGGTGCTTCGGCGCTGGTCGATCCGTATCAGTTTTCAGTGTTGAAATATGCGATACAAAATCAGTTACCCTCGGGCTTTGGTGATGGTGCGCCGATTGACCCGGCGCGGCCGCAACCCGCGCAATTACAGGCAGCGTTGCAAGCCGAGGCCGCACAGCTATTTTTTAATGTTCTCGGGCAAATTTCAATATTAGCGGGCGCTGAAGCCTTTCAAAAATTAATCAGCGAGAGGTTGCAAATTGCGTTGGTGAATAACCCGACGATGAGGTCGCTCCCCGCGCTTGTTGATCGCATTCAGGCAGAAATTATCAAGGAACTGGATCGCCTGATCCCCACGCTTGATGCGGGTGGGCATGCCACGCTGCATAAGCTCGCAAGGTGGTTTGTCGAGGCCAGGTTAATTTCTATTGACCCATTGTTTAGCTCCAGAATCAACCTTAGGCACCTTGATTTTGATCACACGCGTTACGAAAGCGATGACGCCGCATTGATGCGTATCGGCGCGGGTTTCATCAATCAGTTCCCCGCTAAATCCAAGGCGATGCTGACGCCTGAGATATTAAAAGAAGTAGCTTTGCATGGTTTAATAGATACGGACCCTAGCCATTGGCCGCCAGCCGTTAACGCGGCCTTATTGCGCCTGTATAAGACGTTCGCCGCTACCGATCCTGGCCAGCCTTCCGGCACCGTTGATGAGCGGATGAAGGCTGCCATTGCCTTCATGATTGCGCCTGAGATGGAAAAGATCCGGCGGCTGCAGGCGGTCGAAGTCAAAGAAAAAGAGTATCTCGCCACGGTGAGTAATCCGAGTAGTGACGAAGGTCTTCACCAGCGGGAAGCGCAGGCGGCGGCGCACGCCCTTGCTACTAGTAAATTTAATTTATATAGCCTTGGTCTGGAGCAGATGCCATTAAGGGACCGCCAAAACATCCTCAACGCCTGCCATAAAGATCAGCTAACAGTGTATCTGCCCAGAGCGATCCTATACGATGCCACGCACGAGGGCGTCGCGCATAAAGCTACTTTCAATGCTGTGTCCGGTCTTATCTTGCGAACTGGCGCACTCGGCACTGAAAAAGACGCCGAGTATTATGCGCTCTCTGAAGGACGTGCCTGGGCCTCCCCGGTGGTCCACACAGTCACGCAACCAATACGAAAAGCGGGCGGGATAAACCAATATGTGATAAAAAACCATGCAGCTTTTACAAGAGGTACCGGTTTTTCTAATCAAACCAGATTTGAGACCGAGGCCGTGGATATTAAGGCCGCAAACCTGGACGAAATTGCCCGTGTAGTGAGCAGCCTGCAAGGCTATCCGTCAGAATTAAATAAAAAATTTCACAACCTGTCGCCTCCGCAATCAGAGGGTCCCACGGGGGCAGAAAAATTTTTTCATTCCACGATTTTTTTATTAGGAGAGACCTTTTTTGGCTTTCTCCCAGGGGGGCCTTGTTTCATCGTCGCCGCGGACATCGCTGCAATGGTCCTCGCGCCAGGAAAAACAGACGAAGAAAAAGCAGAGCAAGTAATGGCATTCGGAACAGATGGATTATTTTGTGCCAGCGGCATGCTTAAGGCCGGGTCAACACGGACACTCATACGTTCTTACCGCCCTCTTATGCGTTACATGACTCCAGAAAAATTCGCTGCTGATAAGGTCTTGAAGCAGAAATTAGCACATCCGTCCGAAACGGGCGTGGAGGCTGGCTTGTTCACGGACAGGGGAAGGCCTGTGGAGAGCGCACACTTTGCTACTGCGTCAAAAGACTTACCTTTCATGACCGGTATTAGCGAATTTTTTGATCCTTCTCCAATAAAAGCAAGCGAATATCCCGACACTATTTTACTTCACGAAAATGCGTTAAACATACCGTCCAATCTGGTTCCCGAAGGCGTTATACAAAAGCCGGAAGGAGGCCCGGTATTTTTGGTCCTGAGCGAGGTTAAGTCCAAAGAAAGAGTGGGTTATATGTGGAACGAGTCCGTAGGACAAATGGAGCGACAGAGCAAAGAATGGCTTAACTTCTATGAAAAGTTCATGGATCGCGATCCGAAGGTTTTGGCCTTGTTCACGGAAGACTCTCCGCATCGCTTATCGTCAGCGTATATTTCAGACAGGTTATACGACAATGAATGCTTTAACACGCTCCATCAGCGGCCATACGACAGTCATCTTCCTTACCGGTTGCCGGAGCCGGAGCGCGGTGTCTATACCGTCGAAAAGCAACGCTATTTGAAGCACAAGAACAAATATTACTTATTGGCCACTACGCTTGAATCGACTGCCACCGAGCGCATTGTGGGAGAAGGGATGCCGGAAGATTTACAACTTGATGTGTACTTTGACGGCACCGCGTGGCGCATAACGAAAACGTATTTGATTACGCCAGTATTAAACCTCCCTGCGAGTGTCACCTCTTTTGAGGGGGCGCTAAAAGAGGGTTTTAATTTACCAGACGGATGGGAGGCGACCGGAGCCTACATTGACAACCACAACAGCGAACAATTTATCTTTTCCTTTGAAGATAGGGAGGGGAACATCGTCCATCGGCGCGGACCGAATCGAAAAAATGCGCTTGAAACATTATTGCCGGAAGATTTTGACGAAAAGGGATGCAATAAGGTGCGGCGTTCACCAGTTCATCTAACTTCGGCAGCTTGCAGTACGCTGGGATCTCACATCGTACCGCTTTCGTCCGGGGCAGTACGAAAAGTGGCAAGAGATCGCATTATTGCGATGGATGTTGAAACGCGTCCTTATTATGAGCGGGTGCCTCTGCGGCTTGAAATTGTCCGTGATGTTCAGAGAATTAATAATTTGCTCGAAAAAAATCCAGAACTTGGTCGACGGCTCATGGGTTTAGTTAGCGATATGAGAACCAAACCAATATTGGACTTGCCCGGTGTCATCCTGAATATGGGGTCCTTGATGCAAGGACCTGCACACAGTGCGGACCCCGTTGAGAGTTTGATGAAGGTGTCAGAGTTTTGGGAGAAAATCGCGGCGCAGATAACGGTCAATTCTCCCGATGGTTTCCATATCGGTGATGAAGTGGTGCACGAGGCGTCCAGGCTAGGTCAGCAGCTTTGCAATAACTTGCTGTCTCATAGTGACTTGGGACGCATATATTCTAAAGACGTAAGAGAATTGAATTACTTGGATAAGGCTTACAGAAAAGAATTCATCACGCAAAAGCAAAAACTGTCGACACGACTTTGGCGCACGGCGCTTGGGTCCGTGAACAGATCACGCTTCATGGCTATTGATGAGTGGACCTTCGAGTTAGTCGCTAAAGGACTTCCAGAAATACGCAGTAAATTCGGTGAAGAGGTGGCGCATAAAATGAGCGAAGTGTACAGCGACAGTCATGAACTTGCGGGAAAGATAAGGGATTGGTCGAGGATTCATCCCGACTTATTCTGGAAGCGATGCGCCAAGTATTTTCATGTCCCTGAAGAACGGTCTCCGATTTCCGAAAATAAGTTGATGGAGACACTTGCCACATTCCGGACTTCCGCGCATCCCGACAACATGCGCAAACTACGCGTCATCAAGCCATTAATCGGTCCAGACGGGACGGAGTACCGATTCAATGCGGAAGAACATGCGCAAGGTATTGTTCAGGAGTCATCGCTGTTTGGGAATGTGGTTGCCGCTTTCACGTATGAGGAAGGAAAACAACGGGGTGCGCTTTTTGTGACGACCACAACATTTTCAACGCCGACCATCAGTACCTCCGAGTTGCCGGAAACCCTGCAGCACGAATTATCACATTTGGCCATCCCGAATAGTGCAGAGGAAATTTATCTTGATGCCGCCCGATCCAAGTATGGCTACCTCCCCGAAGGCGCGTTGCGGCGTCAGGCTGACGTGTTGTTGGAATCACCCATGGCATTTTTAAAGTTCGCAGAGGATAACGTGGCAGTAAAGCCACGTTTTCTGGCACATTGCATGGACGTGATTCCCGAATTTATGAAAATCCATTTTCCTGAAGGCATTGCAAACGGCAACGTCGACACTGGCCGTTTTGAACAGTTTCTCTTTGCCCTTTATAAAGGACCAGCTCATATAAAAATCAAGGCATTCCTGATGCCAGATTTCTTTGTCGGATGGCTTGAGGACATGAAAGAAGGGCTCCTCGACACAGCAGGTGGCTCGGGTGCCGGCGCACAGGCAAGACCCAAGCGAGAAGAGACACTTAATGACCTTTATAACCCGATGCAGAGACTTCTGGTACGCGATGCGTTCCGTCAGGGTCGATGTGAGCGAAAGGGGTGATATGCGTTAGATGTTGGAGAGGGTTTAAACGATGCCCATTCAGAAATGATCGAACAACTAAATGAAGTCGCCGGGCGAATCCTCGGGAATTAACAATACTACGCTAATACTATATTCGTTCTAGTCCTAACGACATACGCGGGGAGCGGTGATATTTTGAGACGCGTCATAAGGTAAAGATGCCAATTCAAGATTTCTAGCGCAGTTTTGCTGACTGCGATTTTTGTTGAAGATGTCGTGAGTATTCGTTTTTTTAATTAATTCCTGGGAGTAAATACCAGGAAACTGGTATCCGTTGAGGCCGGTTGGGCCTCCTCGTCAACCTTTCCTAGGATGGTCATGGCTAATTCCAGTTCCGTTTCGGCGTCTTGTGCCACCACTTTTTTGTCTCATTCCACTTCCCCTTCTTCCTTTGCAGCGTGTTCTGCGCCGAATAAAGCGGGTACCAGGCCAAGCGCCTATCCGCCTTTGAGTCAGAATGTCAAAGCTTGTCGCAGCTCCCCCAGGCAGATGGCAGACCGAGGACATTCTGGCAATGCGAAGTTGGCTCACCTAAATCGTAAACAACGAAAAGTCATTAAAGACCGTGAGCGAGAGATCGCGATAAAGACAGAAGAGGCCGGGTTAAGAGAAATAGACCGGCAATTCTATTCGGGCCTTGACCAGGACATGCGCGTAGTACCAGCGGCTGGCAAGCCGACCATATCTTCAGCGTGTATCGGTGTTTTTTCTATGCTCAGGCCAGCGACGATCTGGGCAGCAATTCGGGCGCACAACGGCCTTGAATTTCCGCCAGTGGTCAACCCCATTGGTCCATCGCCGACGCGGACTCAGGCTCCAAGCGCGGCCTGCAGAAGGGAAAATATTGCGTCTATAGGCAACGATAACCCCGCATCCTTGGTATTAAAATTGCCCTCCTTTAGTAATATTGGAAGCAGCATTTTAGAATGCGGGCAGAAAATAGTTAACGCGCTGCCGTTCTGGCCAGTAATACTGCCGACTGCTTCTGCTGAAGTCCTGTCAGATATTAAACCATTGCGAGATTGGGGCCATCAGAAAGTCGGTGTAAAACCTCGGCACGGGGCTGCAAGCATCGCAACAACTACTACAACAGCGCCCAATCCGCCGCCCTCCGAACATCATTTTAATATCGAGACAGCCTTTGTAAAAGGACCTGCCTGGACGCCTATACTTCAGGAGGCGACGCTGAAAGGCATCATTGCTTTTCAGCGCTGGTCCCCGGATCTGGCGCCGGATGTGCGACTCAAAGGGATAGCAACTGAACGACCCAACGATTCAACGCTGGATTTTAATCAACTTGTCGATGTTTTCCAATCTATATTGCCGCGGTTAACGGGTACTCCCGTTCTAGTCAATCCGTATCAGTTTTCCGTGTTGAAATATGCGATACAAAATCAGTTTCCTTCCGGCTTTAGTGATGTGGAGCCGCTTGACCCGGCGCGGCCACAACCTGTGCCATCGCAGGCAACGCTGCAAGCCGAGGTTGCACGGATCTTTTTCTGTGCGCTCGGGCAAATTTCGGTATCCGTGGGAGCGGAAGCCCTCCGAGGATTGATCCGCGAAAGGCTACAGATTGCGTTGGCTAACAACCCTGCGCTGCGGTCATTGCCAGCGCTCGTTGATCGCATCAAGGCAGAGATTATTGAGGAATTGTTCCAACTGGTCCCCTCGCTTGACGCCCGCGAGCGTGCCACGCTGAATAAGCTGGCAAAATGGTTTGTCGAGGCCAGGTTAATTGCTATTGACCCCTTGTTTAGCTCACGCATAAACCTTAGACACACTGATTTTGGTCAAACACGTTATAAAAGCGCTGAGACCGTATTGATGCGTGTCGGTGCCGGTTTCATCAACCAGTTTCCTACCAAATCCCAAGCCATGCTGACGCCGGAGATATTGCGAGAGGTAGCATTACACTGCTTGATGGATATGGATTCCAAAAACTGGCCGCGAGCCGTTGGCGCGGTTTTGTTGGACCTGGGAAATGCACTGTCAGGAGTGATCCCTGGCCAGCCTTCCGCAAGTGTTGCCGATCGGAAGCGGGCTGCACTTGCCTTCCTGATTGCGCCGGAGATGGAAAAAATTCGGAGGCTGCACACGGTTGAGGCGCTGGCAAAAGCGTTGCTTGCCAAGGTGAACGATCAGAGCAATGAAGACGCTCTTCACCAGCAGGAATCGGCGGACGCATCACGGCTCCTTGCTGCAGGTAAATATAGTTTATATAGCCTTGGTCTGGAGCGGATGCCGTTAAGGGACCGCCAAAACATCCTCAACGCGTGCCAAAGAAATCAGCTAAGGGTCTACCTGCCCAGAGCGATCTTATCCGATGGTGTCGCGCATAAAGCTACTTTCAATGCGATGTCAGGACTCATCTTGCGCACCGGTCCGACAGACGTTGAAAAAGACGCAGAGTATTATGGATTCTCCGAAGCGCGTGCCTGGGCCGCCCCGGTGGTATACAAAGTCACACAACCAATACGTAAAGCGGGCGGGATCAATCAATATTTCAGCAAAAACCATGCAGCTTTTACCAGTGGCATTAGTTTTTCTAATCAAACCAGATTTGAGACCGAGAGCGTGGATATTAAGGCTGGAGACTTAGACGAACTTGCCCTAGAGGTAAGTGATCTGCAGAGTTATCCCTTGGAATTAAATAAAAAATTTAGCAACCTGTCGCCTCCGCAACCAGAGGGTCCCACGGGTGCAGAAAAATTCTTTCATTCCAAAATTTATGTTTTAGGCGAAACCTTTATTGGTTTTCTCCCATGGGGGCCTTGTTTCATAGTCGCAGGGGACATCGCAGAAATGATCTTCGCGCCAGGAAAAACAAACGCCGAATGGTTTGAGCAAGAAATTAGGACGGTAACAGATGGCATGTTTTGTGCCACCGGCATGCTTAAGGCCGGGTCAACACGTGCTCTCATACGTTCTTACCGCCCTCTTATGCGTTACATGACTTCAGAAACATTCGCCGCGGATAAAGACTTAACGGAGAAAATCGAACAGCCGCACGAAGCAGACCTGGAGTCTGGTTTGTTCGATGAGAATGTTGAATCAGCAGCGGCCACGGCGAGTGCACACTTTGCTACCCCGTCAAAAGACCTGCTCTTTATGACCGGTATTACCGAATTTTTTGATCCTTCTCCATTGAGGGCAAGCGAATATCCCGACATCATTTTAATGCACCAAAACGCGCTAAACCTACCGTCCAATCTGGTCCCCGAGGGCGTTATACAAAAGTCGGAAGGAGGCCCGGTATTTTTGGTCCTGAGCGAGGTTAAGTCCAGAGAAAGAGTGGGTTATAGGTGGAACGAGGCAGTAGGACAAATGGAGCGACAGAGTAACGAATGGCTTAGCTTCTATGAAAAGTTGATAGATCGCGATCCGAAGGTTTTGGCCTTGTTCACCGAAGACTCTCCGCATCGTTTATCGTCAACGTATATATCTGACAGGTTATACGAGAATAAATGTTTTAGCAGGCTACATCAGCAGTCATACCATAGCCATATTCCTTACCTGCTGCCGGAGGCTGAGCGCGGTGTCTACACCATCAGACAGCAACGTTATCTGAAGCACGGGAACAAATTTTACCTACTGGCAAATACCCTTGAGTCGACTGCAACCGAGCGGATTGTGGGAGAAAGGATGCCGGCAGATTTACAACTTGACGTGTACTTTGACGGCACCACGTGGCGTATAACGAAAGATTATTTGATCACGCCTGTTTTAAATCTCCCTGAGAGTGTCACCTCGTTTGAGGGGGCGCTAAAAGAGGGGTTTAATTTGCCACACGGATGGGAGGCGACCGGAGCCTACATTGATAACCACAACAGCGAACAAGTTATTATTAGTTTTAAGGATAGTGAAGAGAACACCGTATTTCGCCGCGGACCGAATCAAAGAAATGCTTTCGAAGAATTAAGTAAAGAGGATTTTGATGAAAATCAATGCAATAAGGTACGGCGCTCACCGAGTAACTTCCCTCAGGCCAGTTGCAGTACGCTGGGCGCGCACATCTCTGCGCTGTCGTCCGAGGCTGCGCGGACTGCCGCATTAGATCGCATTGTTACGCTGGATGTGGAAGCGCGTCCTTATTATGAGCGCGAATTTTTGCGACTTTACGTCGTGCGTGATGCAGAAAAAATTAGGACTTTGTTCGAGAAATACCCCGGACTTGGACACCAGTTCTTCGCTTTAATAAGTCGTATGGAAAGTAAACCAACATTGAACCTGCCGGAGGCCATGCAGAAAATGGCATCCGTGATGCAAGGCCGCGGTGCTGTCGCTGTTGACGCCTTGACGAAGCTGCCAGAATTTTGGGAAAAAGCGCAGGCGCAACTATTAGTCAATTCCGCTGGCAGGTCTAATGTTTATGATCCGGCGCTACACGAGTCTGTCAGGTTAGGGCTGCAATTTAGCAAAAATTTGCGGTCTTACAGTAGCCTGGGACGACAGTACTCGGAAAAAATAGGCGAATTGAATCGCCTGGATAACGCGTATAACAATCAATTTATAAAACCCATGCAAAAACTGTGGCCGCTTCTTTGGAGGAGGGTAATAGGCCCTGTGATGACATCACGCTTTATCAATTCTGAAGGTTGGACATACGAGTTAATCGCGAAAGGCATATCACAAACACGCACCAAATTTGGTATGGAGGTGGCGCATGAAATAAGCGCTGTTTACAGCGAAAGTCATGAACTTGCGGGGCAGATGATGGATTGGTACGATCTTGACCCCGACGCTTTCTGGCAGCGTAGTGCCAGCTTTTTTCATGTTTCTAATGAACGGTCGCCGATAGGCGAAAGTGATTTAGTAGAGGCGGTGTCAAAATTTGAGGATGCCACGCATCCGGTTAACATGGAGAACCTGCGCGTTATCGCTCCGTCAGTCAATCCAGAAGGGACCCAATATAAATACAATGTGGAAGAACACGCGCAAGGCATTCCTCAGGAAGCATCGCTATTTGGCAATTCTGTGGCCGGGTACACGTATTTAGGAGGCAAGCGCCAGGGTAAGCTTTTTGTGACGACTACAACATTTTTATCCCCGACCGCTGGCACCGCCGAGTTGGGAGAAACCCTGCAGCACGAATTAGCCCATTTGGCCGTCCCGGACAGTGCAGAAGAAATTTATCTTTTTGCCGATAGATCGAAGTACGGACACTATTCTACGGGTGGCTTGCGTCGTCAGGCGGACGTGTTACTCGAGTCGCATGCAGCATTTTTGAAGTACGCAGAGTATCATTCCTCGGTTACGGGAAACTTTCTGAAGCACTGTATGGATGTTATTCCGGAGCTTACGAAACGTCATTTTCCAGAAGGAATTTCGGAGACTAATATCGATATGGGCCGCTTTAAGAAGTTCTTAATTGCACTTTATGAAGGACCAGCGCATATAAAAATTAAGGCATTCCTGATGCCAGATTTTTATGTTGGATTGTTTCAGCATATGGCGCAAGGACTACCTAAACTGAAAGGCGCGGGGGCAGCAGAAGCCGGAGCAGAGTCGAGGCCGCAGCGCGATGCGCCGCCAAAAGACTGGTATGCCGAGATGCTGCGATTATTGGCGCGCGATGCGTTTCGTTCGATCATACCCGAACCGAAAAAGTAATACGCATTGGTCGCATTAATTTAAGCAGATCAGATTTGTAGTCTATTTTTGATTGTGGCACCCATGCTAAAACTTTTTTCTTGCACAACGAACCTCATCGCAAACGGGCCAGCAATTATATTGAAACTTATCGATTCAATTGCTGGTCATCCGTTGCCCATTGCCTGACGGCGTTTGCGATGGCGGTTATTACAACGCCAGTTTTTGCTTCAACAGCTCAGTCAATTGCGCAGGATTTGCTTTTCCTTTGCTGGCTTTCATAGCTTGGCCGATTAACGCATTAAACGCTTTTTCCTTACCGGCGCGGAACTCTTCCACTGATTTCGTGTTGGCGCTGAGGACATCGTCGATGATTTTTTCTAACGCGCCGCTGTCAGAAATTTGCTTCAACCCTTTGCTCTCGATGATCTCGTCGGCCAACGATTCTTGCGGCGCTTTTGCCTCCCACATTGCGGCAAAAACTTCTTTCGCAATCTTGTTGGAAATGGTGCCGTCGGCAATGCGTTGCAACAGCAGCGCCAATTGCACAGCGCTTACGGGCGCAGCGTTGATCTCCACGTTTTCGCGATTCAAGGTTGACGCGATATCGCCCATGAGCCAGTTTGCAGCAGGCTTGGCCTGATCTTTACCCGCTTTCATCACGACTGCTTCAAAATAGGCCGCCATGGCTTTGGATTGCGTCAGGACCACGGCGTCATAGTCAGACAGACCTAAATCGCGCACAAACCGCGCACGCATCGCGCCTGGTAACTCCGGCATGGTGGCGCGCACGCGCTCCACCCATTCGCGCGAGATCACCAGCGGCGGTAAATCAGGATCAGGAAAGTAGCGGTAATCCTGCGAGTCTTCCTTACTACGCATTGATCGTGTTTCTTTTTTATCCGGATCGTAAAGGCGCGTTTCCTGGCGTATCGTCCCGCCGTCTTCGATCGTCTCGATTTGATTTTGAACTTCGTAGTTGATGGCTTCTTCGAGGAATCGGAACGAGTTCAGATTTTTTACTTCGCGTCGCGTGCCGTATTCCTTTTGTCCGACCGGACGCACCGAAACGTTGGCGTCGCAACGGAACGAGCCCTCTTGCATGTTGCCATCGGAAATCCCCAGCCACATCACCAGGGCGTGCAAAGACTTGGCATAGGCTACGGCTTCTGCCGCGCTACGCATGTCAGGCTCGGTCACGATTTCGAGTAACGGCGTACCGGCGCGATTGAGGTCGATACCGGTCATGCCCTGATAATCTTCGTGCAGCGATTTACCGGCGTCTTCTTCCAGATGCGCACGGGTCAGCTGGACCGAGCGGACCTCACTCTTGCCATCTTTTTCCAGTATGAAGGAAACCTTGCCGCCCTGAACCACTGGAATTTCAAACTGACTGATTTGATAGCCCTTAGGCAAATCCGGATAGAAGTAATTCTTGCGCGCAAAAACAGATTGCGGCGCAATCACTGCATCGACCGCCAGACCGAACTGGATCGCCCGCTCGACCGCGCCGCGGTTAAGTACCGGCAACACCCCGGGCAAGGCAAGATCAACCGGGCTGGCCTGGGTGTTCGGTTCTGCACCGAATTGGGTAGAAGAACCGCTAAAAATTTTAGATCTGGTCGAGAGTTGCGCATGCGTCTCCAGACCAATGACGACTTCCCATTGCATAATTTTCTCGCTTTATTTGTAGGTACGGGCGAGGGCTATAGCCACTGTTATTTTGGCCGCCTGACGCCTGTACTGGTGCTGCATTTATGAGTCTGCTTACGGAACCTGTCGCGCTTAATCTTCACGACGCACTCTACGGTTTTGAAAGAAATTTATTCCTCATGTTGGCAAACGCCGGTTTTTAAATTAACCGATAATTCCGTAAAATTTACGCGTGAACCGCATAGCGCCGGACAGGTCGGTTTAATACTTAACGTGTCGCCCTCGCGTTGCAGGCGGATGCTGCAGTTTTTGCCATGGTTGTAGAAGTCAAAGCCACGCCGGTCTCGTGCTGCTGCCGCATTTTTGAGGGTAACTCGCCAGCCGGGGGTGGTGCCGCTTTCGGTCACTTCTGCTACCGGTTCGTCGCTCTCATCCACGCTGCAATCAAAACCGTGCAGGGTGCGGTATTGATCCGATTCCCACCGAAAAGTATCGATCTTATTGCCGTTCAAATGTATTTCGCCGTCATCCGCATAAATCACTTTCTCGCCGTTTTCAGTGCGGGTCGTATTGCATCCGAATTTGGTCTGCAGTTCCTGCGCATTCACCGGGTGCAATAGTGCAGCGCTAAAGAATAACGTTATCGTTGCGGCAAAATGACGAAGAAAAAAGTGACGGCGCATGATGGGTCTTAATAAACTGCGGTTAAGTAGGGGCCTGCACGTGCCAATCGGTGACTTGCTGGTATTGATGCGCTACGTTTAGTAACCGTGCTTCATCGTAATAGCTGCCAATAATCTGCAGGCCAACCGGACGACGCGCATTCTTCTCTCCCTGGCCGAAGCCACACGGAACAGACATGCCTGGCAAGCCTGCCAGGCTACTGGATAACGTATAAATATCGGCCAGATAGTTGGCGACCGGATCGTCGGCTTTGGCACCCAAATCCCACGCCACTGTCGGTGACACCGGACCCATGATGACGTCGCATAAACGGTTTGGTCCCGTCAGGGCGCGCTGGAAATCCTGCGCGATCAGGCGACGTATCTTTTGCGCTTGCAAATAGTACGCGTCGTAATAGCCGTGCGACAACACGTACGCACCCACCAGAATGCGGCGTTTGACTTCCTCGCCAAATCCCTCTGCACGTGACTTCTGATACATGTCGGCCAGGTCTTTGTAATCGGCAGCGCGATGACCGTAACGCACGCCGTCAAAACGACTCAGGTTGGACGACGCTTCCGCTGGCGCAATCACGTAGTACACCGGGATGGACAACTCCGTTTTAGGCAAAGAAATATCAACCAGTACCGCGCCTAGTTTTTCATATTCGCGCAAGGCGGCACGTACCGCTTGCTCAACGTCGGGGGCCAGTCCGCTACTGAAATACTCTTTAGGTATGCCAATGCGCAAACCTTTGATGTCGTTATTCAGATTACGGGTGAAGTCTTCTTTTGGGCGCTCCAGGCTGGTCGAATCGCGCGGATCGAAACCCACCATGGCGTTGAGCAATAACGCACAATCTTCTGCAGTTTGGGCTATTGGTCCGGCCTGATCCAGCGACGATGCAAACGCAATCATGCCAAAGCGCGATACGCTGCCGTAAGTCGGTTTGATGCCGGTGACGCCGCACAATGACGCGGGTTGGCGGATTGAGCCGCCGGTGTCCGTTGCCGTGGCGGCAGGGGTCAGACGGGCCGCAACTGCTGCTGCTGAGCCGCCTGAAGAACCGCCAGGGATCGCGGTTTTATCCCACGGGTTTTTGACCGCGCCAAAATACGAGTTTTCGTTGGAAGAGCCCATCGCAAATTCGTCGCAATTCAGCTTGCCAAGGTGAACCATGCCGGCTTCCTTGAAATGCGACACCACGGTTGCATCGAAAGGGCTGACGTAATTCTCCAGCATGCGGGAGCCAGCAGTCGAGCGCCAGTCACACGTGACAAAAATATCCTTGTGCGCAATCGGCAAACCGGTCAACGGCGTGCTATTGCCTTGCCCCAGCGACAGATCCGCAGCCTTTGCCTGCTGTAATGTCAGATCAGCGTCAACGTGTAAAAAAGCGTTGAGATCGCTTTGCTGGATTCGGGCCAGAAAATGGGTGGCAAGTTCCACGGAAGAAATTTTCTTGGCGTGCAGTAATATTGACAGCTGTTTAAGAGTTTTTGTATGCATAGATTCGTAACTTACCGGGTAATTGGAGACTCGTTGCGGGGCGCAGGTGATGTAACTGGCAACGAAAATTTCCGCGTGTTGTTGCCGATGATATTGCAATGTTGATACAGACCAGCGCCTGTTGCATGCGTTAAGTTTATGAGCAGGTCATTAGCTAATTATTAACGGGTCAATAACGAGTCAATAACAAGTTTTTCCCCACTCACTAGCCGCGAAGTACAACGAATGTTTATTGTTTAATATCTCACGACCTGGCACGGAATATTTATTTGTGGAAATTATTCTATTACTTTAGGAACTAAATAGAGTCCATCCTCGGTTGCTGGTGCCGTGCGCTGATAATCCTCGCGTCGATTGGTTTCAGTGACAACATCGTCGCGCAAACGCAAGGACAACTCGGCCTGGATGGCGGCAATCGGATGGCTCAGCGGTTCCACACCTTCGGTATCAACGGCGCGTAGTTGTTCTACCAGAGAGAAAATACCATTCAGTTTGTCAAGGGTGGACGCGGCTTGACCTTCAGTCAACTCAAGGCGTGCGAGATGGGCAATACGTTTAACGTCGGAGAGAGCTAAGGACATTTTATGAGAGCGCACAATGCGCGAAGCTAAAAGTGTTGTGAAAAATGCTTTAATGTCGGTAAAAACTTCTTAAAGCTTTATAAAGGCCCGCATTTCTGGCTCTTTGTCGAACAGTGTCCCTCAAATTATAAGGTAGAATGTCGGGTCCATGCCGCATGTCACTTAAGTGCAGCTTTAAAAACCAGAGTAAAAGAGCTAAGTCAGATATTTTTGCTGCAAATTTGCAATTTTTACAACGATATTGCAGCAGATTGGGGCAGTACCTGCAACCGAATCGCCATGCATTCAATTGCCAGCATTTATTGTAACCGCTCTAATTATCAGAAATATCAGAATTGGGTCGAACACGGGGTTTTTAAAGGGTGCCGGAGTCGGCCGCGTGCAGTTAATAGACACCCCTTTTAAATCGCTTAGGCGCATTATCGTTGCGCATCAGGATAATTCATGTTTGGATTTTTACGCAGTTACTTTTCGAACGATCTAGCGATTGATCTGGGTACGGCGAACACGCTTATATATGTACGTGATAAAGGTATTGTTCTCGATGAGCCATCCGTTGTCGCGATCCGCCAGCAAGGCGGCCCTAATGGCAAAAAGACAATTCAGGCAGTGGGACGTGAAGCCAAGCAGATGCTAGGCAAAGTTCCCGGTAATATCGAGGCCATCCGCCCTATGAAGGACGGCGTTATTGCCGACTTTACTGTCACCGAGCAAATGCTCAAGCAGTTTATTCGCATGGTCCACGACACCAAGATGTTCCGGCCATCGCCGCGGATTATCATTTGCGTACCATGCGGCTCCACTCAGGTCGAGCGCCGTGCTATCCGCGAATCAGCACTTGGTGCCGGTGCCTCGCAGGTATTTTTGATTGAAGAGCCAATGGCAGCAGCAATCGGTGCCGGTTTGCCGGTCTCGGACGCGACTGGGTCAATGGTCGTCGATATCGGTGGCGGGACGACCGAAGTCGGCATCATCTCCCTCGGTGGCATGGTCTACAAAGGTTCAGTACGTGTCGGCGGCGACAAATTTGATGAAGCGATTGTCAACTATATCCGTCGCAACTACGGAATGTTGATCGGTGAGCAGACCGCAGAAGCGATCAAAAAAGCCATCGGCTCTGCGTTCCCTGGCTCCGAAGTCCGGGAAATGGAAGTGAAGGGACGTAATCTGTCGGAAGGTATTCCGCGCTCGTTCACGATCTCCAGCAATGAAATCCTGGAAGCATTGACTGATCCGCTCAATAACATCGTCTCTGCGGTAAAAAACGCTCTTGAGCAAACGCCACCTGAACTGGGTGCGGACATCGCCGAAAAAGGCATGATGCTGACCGGCGGCGGCGCGCTGTTGCGCGATCTGGACCGGTTGCTGATGGAAGAGACGGGCTTGCCGGTGATCGTTGCAGAAGATCCGCTAACCTGCGTCGTGCGCGGTTCGGGTATGGCGCTTGAGCGGATGGACAAACTGGGTTCGATCTTCTCTTACGAATAATTGCACGATATCAAGTATTCTGCCGATTTCCGGATTAGGTCTCGCATCGGTAAGGTGGCAACGGCTGAGACCGGTTTCCGGGTTCATCTGCTGCTGCCGGGCAGCTCGTGACCCGACCGGTGCCGACGCGGTCATTTGCGACCCGGTCATCGTGACCTGACCGCGGGCCAGAATGCGCGATCTTGTGATGCAGACTTTTCTCATTTATTTAGATACTGATAACCTGTTTGCCATCAATGGAATACAGTCCGCCGCCACTATTTAAGCAAGGCGCTTCGGCACGCGTAAAGGCAATTGTCTGTACGTTGCTGGCACTCACGCTATTAATTCTTGATGCGCGTTTGCATGCGCTCATATTGGTCCGCCAGGCGGTCGGCACCGTTCTGTATCCGGTTCAGGCCATTGCCCTGATGCCGCGCGATGCTGCCTACCGCATGATCGATTATTTCTCTTCGTTGTCGTCGGTAGAAAAAGAAAACCGGGAACTTCGCTCCGTTCAGGCGATGCGCGCACAGCAATTACAACAAGCACAACTGTTAGAAATAGAAAACGTCCAATTGCGTAAACTGTTGGGCGCTCAGCAACAATTGCCGGTGAAATCCGTGATGAGTGAGATTCTTTACGATGCACGCGACCCGTTCACCCGCAAAGTCATCGTTGATCGGGGTTCGCAGCAAGGCGTACTGGCCGGTCAGCCGGTAATTGATGACGCCGGCATAGTCGGACAGGTCACACGCGTGTTCCCTTTTACAGCCGAAATCACATTATTAACCGATAAAGATCAAGCCATCCCGGTGCAGGTGCTGCGCAACGGATTGCGGAGCGTCGCCTATGGTCGAGGCCAGTCAGGGTTTCTGGATTTGCGCTTCATGGCCGCCAACGCCGATATCAAAAAAGACGACATACTGGTTACTTCCGGGATAGACGGCATCTATCCGCCCGGCCTTGCAGTTGCTAAAGTAGTACTGGTTGAAAACAAGTCCTCCGACGCTTTTGCGCATATCGTTTGCGAGCCAGCGGCCGGTATTGACCGCCATAAACAATTGTTAATATTACTAGTCGATCCGAAGCCAACCCCGCGCCCGGCTGATCTGGTAAAACCGAGTAGTGGAAAAGTAGATACCTTGAGCAAACGTCGTCTGAGTGACAGTCCGCGAGAAAAGGCTCAGGAGGCAGCGCAGGAGGCGACTAAAGAAGCCAATAAGGATGCAGCCAAGAAAAGCGCAGATGAAGCACGTGCGGAACTGGCCCGTAAAAAATTGCAAGAGCGTTCGCGATGAACCGCCCTCACTATATTTTATTGCCCGCGAACCCGCTGTTTATCGCAATGACCTTTTTGATAGCTTTTTTTATCAATTTACTGCCGTGGGGGCAATGGGACGGCGTCCCCGACTTTGTGGCGCTGGTGCTGGTTTTCTGGAGCATTCATCAGCCGCGCAAGATCGGGATCGTGATCGGGTTCTGTATGGGACTCGTGATCGACGTTCATGATGCGACGTTGTTGGGCCAAACCGCTCTAGCGTATACGCTGCTTTCTTATTTTGCGATCATGATGCACCGCCGCGTATTGTGGTTCTCCCCGCTCGGCCAGGCGCTCCACATTTTGCCCTTGCTGTTATTAACGCAGGCAGTACAGTTGGTATTGCGTTTGCTCATCAGCGGCAAATTTCCCGGTTGGTTCTACTTTGCCGAAAGTCTGGTGAGTATGCTTTTATGGCCGCTGCTGAGCTGGATGTTATTGGCGCCTCAACGACGCGCCATTAATCGTGATGATAATCGTCCGATTTAACTTATCTGGGCCGTTTTATGCGCTGCCTTGTGCAGCGCTTTATGCGTCGCTTTCTGCCGCATTTATGGCTACAGGCAAGGCATCGACTTCTGGGCCAGTACATTTGAGCCAGTACTTCTGCACCAGCAACTGACGGTATACATCGATAATATATCCATGACGGAATTTAAAAATACCGAACGCGAACTACATAATTTCCGCATGAGGATCACCGCGGCAGTGGTGTTTGTCCTGTTTTGCTTTTCACTTTTGATCGCCCGCTTTGTCTGGCTGCAAATAGTCCGGCATGATGTCTATGCGGCGCAAGCGGAAGAAAACCGCATTTCGTTAGTGCCGGTGGTCCCAAATCGGGGGTTGATTCTGGACCGTAATGGCGTCGTTCTGGCGCGTAATTATTCTGCTTATACGCTAGAGATCACGCGCTCCAAGATTAATGGCAAACTCGAAGACGTGATTGACGATCTGTCGAAATTAGTCACGATAGAACCCAAGGATCGACGCCGCTTCAAAAAATTGATGGACGACTCCAAAAGCTTTGCCAGCTTGCCGATTCGTACACGCCTCACTGATGAAGAGGTCGCCAAGTTTACGGTGCAGCGTTATCGTTTTCCCGGCGTTGACGTACAGGCGCGTTTATTCCGCGAATATCCGCTCGGTGACGTAGCCGCGCACGTGATCGGGTACATTGGTCGGATCAGTCAGAAGGACGCCGCAGCCATCGACGATGGCGACGATGCCGCCAACTATAAGGGTACCGATTACATAGGCAAGGAAGGTCTCGAAAAAAGCTACGAGAGCCAGCTGCATGGAACCACCGGTTACGAAGAAATTGAAATTTCGGCAAGCGGACGTGCTGTGCGGACTTTGTCGCGCACCTCCGCGATTCCCGGCAATAATCTGATTTTGTCGATTGATATCGAGCTGCAAAAGATAGTTCAGAAAGCATTCGGCGATCATCGTGGCGCGCTGGTGGCGATTGATCCAGCGACAGGTGACATTCTGGCGTATGTATCGCAACCGAGCTATGACTTGAATCTCTTTGTTGACGGTATTGATCAGCAGAGCTGGAATGAGTTGCTTGAATCGCCGGATCATCCGCTGATCAACCGACCAATGAACGGTGCCTATCCGCCTGGTTCAACTTACAAACCGTTTATGGCACTGGCAGGGCTGGAACTGGGTAAGCGCACACCACAGCAAACCATCAGAGATCAGGGATTTTTCATGCTCGGCGGCCATCGCTTCCGCGACGATAAGGTAGGCGGTCATGGCATAGTTGATATGTTCAAGGCGATAGTTGAATCCTGCGATACGTATTTCTATATGCTAGCCAATGATTTGGGCGTTGATCCGATCCATGACTTCATGAAGCCGTTCGGTTTCGGTCAGCTCACCGGTATCGATCTTGAACATGAACGCACCGGCTTACTGCCGTCGACCGCCTGGAAACGTTCTGCCTTTAAAACCGCGGCACGGCAAAAGTGGCAGGGCGGCGATACAATTTCGTTAGGAATCGGTCAGGGGTTTAATGCCTTTACGCCGCTGCAAATTGCGCATGCAACCGCCACGCTCGTGAACAATGGGATCGTTATGAAACCCCATCTGGTAAAAATCATTGAAGATGGCGTTACGCATAAGCATACTGTGACGGTACCAAAAGAAAGTTTCAGGATTCCATTAAAGCAGGAAAATATCGATTTTGTTAAACGTGCCATGGTGGCCGTGACGCATGAAGGTACGGCAGCGCGAGTGTTTGCCGGCGCTGGTTACGAGTCGGGTGGCAAAACCGGTACCGCGCAGGTATTCACGATTAAACAAAACGAAAAATACAATCAGCACGCGGTCGGCGAGCGTTTTCGCGACCACGCGTTATATACGGCGTTTGCGCCCGTTGATAAACCGCGTATCGCGATTGCGGTCATTGTCGAAAACGGTGGATTCGGTGCCGCCGCCGCAGCGCCGATTGCGCGTAAGGCGCTAGATTACTATTTGCTCGGTAAGCGGCCTGGTGATACCGATAAGCCGAGCGTCGTCTTGCCCGGAGCGGATGAGCAAGATGCCGAGGATGTTAAACCCGACCCGAGCGAAGATCGCACTTATAAGCCGGGCGCAGAAACGGCAGGTAATCGCGAGTAACTGTGCTAGCGGAATAAGACGTGATTGCAGCGGGCTTGCAAAGCAGGCGAGCGTGACGATCTGGCAGGATACTTGCGCTGGCAATACGTGGCGCTTATTGCGTCTGCGGTCCAGAAAACCTGGTCAAATACTGTTTGTTGCGTGTTCGTCCGATAGTTAGAAATCCGTATTTTAAGTAGAACTAAATAATGTATTTGTCCCCTAAAAATTCGTGGTGGAGTCAGATCAGGTCGCATGTCGCGATCTTTGATGGCCCATTGTCGCTGATTATTTTTCTGATTTTATCGGTCGGCATTGTCACTTTGTACTCGGCCGGGATCGACTTTCCCGGGCGGGTAGAAGACCAGTTGCGCAATATCATGGTGGCGTTTGTAGTCATGTGGGTCGCCGCCAGCATTCCGCCGCAAACCTTAATGCGTTTTTGCGTCCCTATTTACACTGTTGGCGTGGCCCTGTTAATCGCGGTGGCGATGTTCGGTATGGTAAAAAAAGGCGCCCGTCGCTGGATCAATTTTGGTGTCGTCATTCAACCTTCTGAAATAATGAAAATAGCCATGCCATTGATGCTGGCCTGGTATTTTCAAAAACGCGAAGGCATGATTTCGTGGCGCGATTACGTGGTTGCAGGGCTATTGCTGGTGGTGCCGGTAGGCCTGATTATTCGACAGCCGGATTTAGGTACCGGCACGTTGGTGCTGGCAGCTGGATTTTATGTCATCTTTTTGGCTGGCTTGTCCTGGCGTGTGCTGGTCGGTCTGGTGATTGCGGTGGGAGCAAGCTTGCCGGTGGTGTGGACCGTGCTGCATGATTACCAGCGTCAGCGTGTGATGATGCTGATTGATCCGACCTCCGATCCGCTGGGCAAAGGATTTCATATCATCCAGTCGACCATCGCGGTTGGTTCAGGTGGAATTTTTGGCAAAGGTTGGTTAAAAGGCACGCAGTCGCATCTGGAATTTATACCTGAACGCACCACCGATTTTATTTTTGCGGTCTTCTCGGAAGAGTTCGGATTGATGGGAAATAGCATTTTGTTATTCCTCTATGTGCTACTGATCGCACGCGGCCTGATGATCGCAGCTAATGCGCCGACCATGTTCACGCGTTTGCTGGCAGGATCGATCACGATGATTTTCTTCACTTATGCTTTCGTGAATATGGGAATGGTCAGTGGTATTCTTCCTGTAGTCGGGGTGCCGTTGCCATTTATGAGTTATGGTGGAACCGCATTGGTAACCCTGGGACTCGGCGCGGGAATTTTGATGAGCATCCAACGCCATCGCAAATTAATCCAGACCTAATCGTTTCAAATGTGCCTAAGGTGCACTAATTACACCAATCGGACTAGTCCCTGGTCCGTGAGGATCGTGAGCACCGCACAATGCAGTCTGCAGTTTCGCGCGCCGCCGCAGGTTCCAAAGGAGGTCCTGCCCTCCATCACCATCCGCTCGCCAAGGAAAATGTCATGACAATTTGCAACGTCAATTCCCCTCATTGCAGCCGGTACGTTGATCTTCGCAGCGGTCTGGTCCGTTTGGCAGGCGCGCTGGTGCCACTGCTGATTGTCGCTGGGTGTAGTACCGCGCCGACGCAAGGTGATCACCGCGCTGCCGCTGTAACGCGCACCAAACCAGCCACCTCCGCAAATAATACGCCCGCAATGCCCGCTGCCGGTTCAGGCCGCGGCGGTTATTATAAGGATGACGGCCCCGGTGACAATATCCCTGACGGCTTGGAGAACGTCGCCAACGCGATACCTACGGTTGAGCCTTACTCGCGCACCGGAAACAAGCCTTACGTTGTATTTGGAAAAACCTACACGCCGTTAATCGACAATAAACCATTTATGCAGCGCGGGATTGGCAGCTGGTACGGTAAGAAATTTCACAAGCAACGTACCTCCTCCGGCGAACCGTACGATATGTACAAGATGACCGCGGCGCATCCGACCCTGCCGATTCCATCCTACGCACGCGTAACCAATCTAAAATCCGGCAAGCAAGTTATTGTCCGCATCAATGATCGCGGTCCTTTTCACTCCAGCCGAATTATTGATTTGTCCTACACCGCCGCATTGAAGTTGGGATATTTGGGCAAGGGGAGCGGTGAGTTGGAGGTTGAGCGCCTGCTGCCGGCCGACATTGTCGCAATGAACCAGCCGGGCAATACCGTTGCGGATCGAACCGGTAGTTCCACTCCCGCCGCGATGAGCGTGGACAGTCCGACGATCGAAAGTACTCTGCTGGCGTTGGACTCGCCTCAATCGGCTTCACCAGTTTCACAATCTTTACCAACGACATCAACGTCAACGAGCCAGGATGTAAAACGCGCGGACGATACGATCAAGCCGGATGTTAATAGCCTGCCTGCCGCAACGACGCCTGCGGCATCGGGATTTTACCTACAACTCGGGGCATTTTCTCAGCAGTTGAATGCGGGACTGGCGCGAAAAAAGCTATTGGATCAGTTTCCCGGGGTAGTCACAGCGGTGCAAGACGTTGAGATCGGTGGCGTTTATCGCCTGTACGCAGGGCCATTTGCTAACCGTTCAGATGCAGAAAATGCGGCATCGCTAGTACGATCACGTGGCATAGTGAATCCTATTATAGTCATGCGTTAAAAGTTATTGGTTACTCGATTGCCCGAGGCGGCATTTTATCTGTCGATCGCGCGCCCCTATCTCGTCGTCGCACCACGTCGCACTACGTCGCATCAGAGCGGGTGGGCACATACTGCCGACCAGCCTTTACGGAGTGGCCACCATTTCCGTTTTCGACCGTCTAACCGACGCGCTCACACCTCGGAAGAAAATTAGCCAGAAATAAATGCTGTCCACGCCTTCTATATGACGCCCCATTAGGCTCCGATTCAGCCAATCGTGAAGACGATCGGCACCTACTATTTAATGGGTAATTTGGCCACCACCACCTTCTACCCCCCCGTCCGGTACTCCAATCCTGCCAACTTGTCCGTCCACGTCATTAAACCGTCACAAAACCTTCACACGCCCGACATATTTGGTAGTGATACTTCTATCATTCATGCTGCGCGTCTTCTTGTTGGGCACTCCGACTTTGTTCTACACAGATTGGTTATAAAAATGATGCTTGAAATCAAAGGCCTCTCTAAAACATTCCGGGGAGGCTTTAAAGCGCTGAACCACGTTAGCTTGTCCTTCAAATCAGGCGAGATGGTCGCCCTGATAGGTGCGTCTGGCTCCGGTAAGTCGACCCTGTTACGTCACCTGTCAGGATTGATGTCGGCCGACATAGACGGCGGCGAGATACATCTTGATGGCCAGCCAGTGCAACAAAACGGCGTGATCAACCGCAACATACGTGCCGTCCGCGCCAACATCGGATTTGTCTTCCAGCAATTTAATTTGGTGGGCCGATTGCCGGTCTTGACCAATGTACTGACCGGCGGGTTGTCGCGCATTCCATTGTGGCGCAGTTGCTTCAAATTATTCACCGCAGAAGAAAAAGCCGCCGGACTGGCCGCTTTAGCCCGCGTGGGTATCTCCGCGCATGCCTACAAACGTGCGTCGGCGTTGTCCGGCGGTCAGCAACAACGCGCCGCCATCGCCCGCACCATCGTGCAAAAGGCGCGCATCGTACTAGCCGACGAGCCGATTGCATCACTTGATCCCGAGTCGGCGCGGCGCGTAATGCAAACGCTGGCCGACATCAATCGTGAAGATGGCACCACCGTCATCGTATCGTTACATCAGGTCGATGTCGCGCTGCGTTTTTGTGCCCGTACCGTGGCGCTAAGTAATGGCCGTGTAGTTTACGACGGTCCATCCAGTGCCTTGACCGAGCAGATGCTGCGTGACCTGTACGGCACGGAAGCTGACGATATTATTAGCGGTTCAAACACACTGACCCGTCCAAAGAGCGATGTGCCGACCATTTTCGATGCGACGCGAGCGTTGGCCGCCGTAGCCTGAATCGATCATGCTGATATCGTATTGACGCCCGGGTCATTTGGTTCACGCTAATGTGGGCGCATCCACATACAAGAACGCTATACAAATAAAAGCATCATCCCCAAGTTATTGTTCCCATTTTTTGGTCCAACTTTCCATCGAGATACTTACTATGCTTAAAAAACTTATGACTACCGCAGCCCTGGCTTTTGCTGTGTTAGCAGCTGGTGCCGTGCACGCGCAAGAGGCCGAAAAGTCGCTTAATTTCGGCATTATCTCCACTGAGTCGTCGAAGAATCTTAAGCAGGACTGGCAGCCAGTTCTGGACGAAATGAGCAAAAAACTAGGCATGAAAGTGAATGCCTTCTTTGCTTCCGATTACGCAGGCATAATCGAAGGCATGCGCTTTGGCAAAGTCCAGATGGCCTGGTTTGGCAATAAATCCGCCATGGAGGCTGTGGATCGTGCCGGTGGCGAAGTCTTTGCGCACGTCGTTAATCCGGATGGTTCAGAAGGTTATTACAGCATGGTCGGTGTACCAAAAGACAGCCCGATCAAAAGCATTGACGACATCGTAAAGAATGCGAAAGTCCTCAACTTTGGCATCGGCGATCCTAACTCAACTTCTGGATTTTTGGTGCCTGGCTATTACATTTTTGCTAAAAATAATCTCGACTCAAAGACCGCCTTCAAAACGATTCGTAGCGCTAATCACGAATCAAATATTTTGGCAATCGCCAATAAACAAGTCGATGCTGCGGTTTTTGCCTCCGATACGATGGACCGCATTACTGCGCGCTTGCCGGATATGGCGAGTAAAGTGCGCGTAGTCTGGAAGTCGCCATTGATCGCCGCCGATCCCTTGGTATGGCGCAAAGATCTGCCGCAGGCAACCAAGAGCAAGATTAAGGACTTTTTCTTGAGTTATGGCAAGACCGGTCCGAACGCAGTGCAAGAAAAAGCGCAACTTGAAAAACTACAGTTTAGCGGATTCAAAGATTCCACCGATGCGCAATTGAACCCAGTGCGTCAGCTTGAACTGTTCAAAGATAAAAATAAGATTGAAGCCGATACCACGCTGAACCTTGATGACAAGAAAGCTAAACTTGATGACATCAATCGCAAACTGACTGAACTGGCAAAAGCGTAAACAATGACCACGTTAGCGCCATCAAAAATGCAAAAAGCCAGCGCCCAGCCAGCGCTGCCGACACCGCCTAAGCAACCCCTTGCACGTACGTTATTTTGGGGTGTGCTGGTGGTGATCTTGCTTGCTTCATGGCGCGGGGCGGACATGCGGCCCATGGAGTTGCTGCGCGATGGCGGTAACATGGGCGTCTACGCCGCCAGCTTCTTTCCGCCAGATTTTCGTGACTGGCGCATCTACCTGGAAGAAATGCTGGTGACGTTGCAGATTGCAGTCTGGGGCACCGCTTTGGCAGTAGTGTGCGCAGTGCCGTGCGGCTTGCTGGCATCGTCGAATATCGCACCGCCATGGGTTAGTCAGCCGGTACGTCGCCTGATGGATGCTGCGCGTGCGATCAATGAAATGGTATTTGCAATGTTGTTTGTGGTGGCGGTCGGTCTGGGGCCATTTGCCGGTGTCCTGGCTTTATTTGTCGCCACTACAGGGACGTTATCCAAGCTGTTTTCCGAAGCTGTTGAAGCCATTGATCCGCAACCTGTTGAGGGTATTCGCGCCACCGGCGCGCATGCGCTGGAAGAAATTGTTTTTGGCGTGTTACCGCAGGTAATGCCGCTGTGGATTTCTTATGTGCTATACCGTTTTGAAGCCAACGTGCGCTCCGCAACCGTCGTCGGCATGGTGGGAGCGGGCGGGATAGGCGTGATTCTGTGGGAAGTCATCCGCAGCTTTGAATACGCGCAAACCTGTGCGGTATTGCTGATGATTGTTATCGCGGTAACCTTGATTGATCTTTGCTCTTCACGCCTGCGCAAACTGTTTATTTAGTGCTGGATTTGACAGCCCAAAAGTTTTCTGGGCTATGCCCAACCTTGGTAATAAACTGTTATTGTTAGGGGGAGCAAATCAAATTCCCCTATTCCTCATGACACTTCCCAGCGCTGTTAATCCTGCTTCTCCTACCATTACGGTCCGACTTGCAACACTTGACGATACCGATACTTTGGTGGCGTTGCTGGCGCAGATGGACCACGATATAAAGGCGGATTCCGAGGCATCCTCGGACCAGCAAGCGAACAGTGCTAAACCTCACGACAGTATGGGTGCACTGAAGCGTCTCGATAGCGACGGCGCGCGCCGGGTTATTGCGCAGATGGCGACTTATCCCAACTTTAACGTATTGTTGATTTGTGCCGATGGCGTTGCCGTCGGCACGTTCAGTCTATTGATATTTTGCAGTCTGGCGCACGGAGGCAGCCAACAGGCGGTGCTGGATGCGGTCGTGATCAGCCCGCATTGTAGGGGACAGGGCATCGGTAGCGTAATGCTGGGACATGCATGCAAAATAGCTGCTGATGCCGGATGCTACAAAATAGCGCTATCCTCCAGTCTGCAACGCATGGACGCGCATCGATTTTATGACAGCTATGGATTTCAACAGCACGGGATTAGCTTTGCATTGCCGTTGTAGGATTTCAAGTCATCATGTTAAAAATTATTTGCGCTGATGATATTGAAGATAAATTTGAGAGGCGCGTAAGACTATCTTTAAAGATTGATAATCAAAGATTGAAAATATCGGACAATGCGCTAGACAACTCTCCAGACAATCCGCATCATCTCTATTTCTGCCAACCGGAAGGGTCCAATAATGCATGCCAGTCAATCATATCCAGCGCACGCAGAGCATCCTTTGCATGCCGATTTAATAGCCTTGTCGTCTAGCGACGGTGCGCAAATTTCCGTGTCGCTACATGGCGGTCATATTTGTTCCTGGCGCACAGCCGATGGTATAGAACGTCTGTTCTTAAGTCCGTTGACAAAGTGGGATGCGCCGTCTGCGATTCGCGGTGGAATTCCTGTGGTCTTCCCCCAATTTGCCGGTCGCGGTCCGTTGCCCAAGCATGGTTTTGCGCGCACTTCGCAGTGGACTCTGATCGCCTCTGAACTCCGCGCTAATGGCGAGGGCTTTGTACACATGACGATGTCCGATACGGCCGAAACCAGGTCACAGTTTCCGTTCGCTTTCAAACTTGACTTACAGGCGAACTTTGCCGGTGCCTCGCTTAGTACCGCGTTGCTGGTGACTAATACCGGTGAGCAATCATTCGATTTTACCTGCGCCTTACATACTTACTTAGCCGCCGAGGTGCCTGCCGCAGGGACGCCTGTCGCAGGATCGCCTGCCGCAGGATCGCCTGCCGCAGTACCTTCACAGCCAGCAATCCTCGGCTTGTCTACATGTCGCTATGAAAATAGTATCCCCGCAGACCCGCTTAATTTTGATGGAAATGGCACATTGCACATTACCTCTGAGGTAGATAGCATTTTCTTTCAGGCTCCCGCTACGGTGGAATTAGCTACCAGTAATATGGTCATGCAGATTCAGCAGGGCGGATTTGAGGATATCGTGGTGTGGAATCCGTGGGTCGCAGGCACGGAAAAAATTGGAGATCTGATGCCTGACGCGTACCAACATTTTGTATGCGTTGAAGCGGCTACCATCGAACACCCGGTGACACTCGCGCCGGGGGTGCAATGGCGTGGTCATCAGGAATTTCTGGTTAAGCCGATCGCGCATGTTGATTGATCAGCGTTTGACCAGCATGGATTTACGAGATTTTGAATTAGCGTAATCCGTTATCCATAAGTAATCATATTTGCGGACGGCGCAAAATTTCGGATAGCTGGCGTCCCGCAATCTCAATCGCGCCGCTATTGTCGATATACGTAATGCCAGCCACTTTCTCGGGGTTGAATCCTGCGCTGCGGAGTAAGCGACTTTGCAGCGCAGCCTCAGATTCGCGTTGTCGATTTTTTATGCGCTTGAGGATTAATTCTTTATCCGCATAAATCCAGATAATCTGCGCCTCAGGAAATAATTGCTGTAACTGCGGTATGTACGCGCGTGATCCGTTGATGACAACATCTCGACCCACTTTTAAATCTGCTTCGATCTTTCTTGCTATGCCGTACCGTGTGTCGTTTGCCTGCCAGTGCAGGCTGAAGTGACCGTCATGCAGGCATAGTTGAAACTCATCTTCTGTCATGGCGTGGTGCGCTTCGCTGACGTGGGCGGGACGGGTCACGCAGCGTCTGGCAAAGACGGTTCCGTGATCGTGCGGCAATTGTGCTTGCACCCATTGCAGCAAGGTATCTTTGCCGACGCCGGATGGTCCGACTACAAAGAATAAGCGGCCTTCGGCGGGTAAATCTGGCACATCTGCACACACCGTCTCAGCACTTTGCGTGAACGGAAAATGTCGCCACACCATCATCGCCGCGCCCGGTGACGACTCCTTAAAAATCGTCAGGCCATCTATCACTAAGGGCGCGTCCGATGCAGCGATTGCATCGGCGAAGCATGCATCAGCGGCTGTCTGCAATGCTGCAATATCAGATTTTTCCAACGCTGCAAGGCTATCCGTCAAGGTCAAATGAAAGCGATATTCCTCTTCTGTATAGGGGTAGCCCCAACGTGAGAGAAGTGCTTCCTGGCGCGCACTTAAGCCAGCCTTGTGCCGCTTGGATAGTTCGGCATCTGTCGGCGCCGCTCTCAATAAATCGAAATAGCGTACGCATCGCGTAGCGAGGGCACCGATTTGTCTTTTGCTGGCGGCGTTGGTCGTTTGCAGTGCCAGAAAATGCCCAAGTGCGTGAACGCCTATATCAAGGACAGGAACCGGCTTTTGCCGGGTGGCAAAGAAAGCTGCCATCTTCAGCAGATCCTCTTCCGAAAATCCTTTTGCTAACCGAAACGGCGCTTTTAATGTGGCGTGAAAGCCATAGCGCTGCGCATCTCTGGTCAGATGACCGAGCGCACCGGGTGATAATTCTGCAATTTCCGGCTGTATCGACGGCAGGTCGGTGATAGCGTCGCGTCCCAACCATTGGCTGGCTGCGTGCCACCAGTCGGCGTGATGCAGCGGCGCAAAATAAATCGCGTATCGCTCCTGCTTTAGGCCGGGAGGCTGACACTCGTTGCCACTATCAGTCCCAATAACCGGGATAGTATCGGGCGCTAGCATCGGTGCGAGGGATGTCATTGGTATCATTGGCGCTGCTGGGGTCGAAGGCATTGTTGGCAAATCTGTTAAAAAAAGCGCACTGAAAAGAGTCGAATACAACCAATAAAAATTACCGCCACAATGCTTTGCTGCTGACCTCTGTTGTGCGCCTGTTGTGCGTCAGTGGCTAGGTGTGGCGATAATTGGAATGACTTAAATAGTACTGCTTAAATGTTACCGCTGATTGACATTGTGACCAATATATTTCGTGTCATAGGGATGGCGCCAGCTTCAATGTCATCAAGCGTTAACATTCCGATGTTTCAATGATCGCATGGAATCAAACACACTTGCTTCGGCGCACATTGCACGCGCGTCATGGATGTCATTACTGGCTAAAGCACCGGGTCCTGTTTTGATCGATGCGGTTGCTCGTTACACGCGACAACATGGCGTGCTTCCGACGCATATCTGGTTGCGGCGTCCAGAGATTGGACTGGCAATGGTGCGCGCACGTACTGGCGGCACCGGTCAGCAGTTTAATCTGGGGGAAATGTCGCTCACGCGTTGTGCGTTGCGTCTTGCCTGCGGTCAAATGGGCGTGTCCTACGTCGCGGGACGGGACGCGCAACATGCCGAGTGGGCCGCATTATTTGATGCGTTATTGCAGACCGACACCGCGGCGCAGGTTGAGCAAATGATCTTGCTGCCAATCAAAGACGCGCTGGCTGCGCAACGTGCGGCAGTCGATGCGCAGGCGGCGGTTACCAAGGTCGAATTCATGACGATGGTCCGAGGAGAAAACGAATGAGTGCCCTTCCAGAAGTCGCGCTGCTACCAGCGTGGGACGATCCGGTCCGCGAGTCCCAGGCTACTTTCCGTGCCATTTTGAAGGCGTTGTCGGAGCCAGGATTGGTCCAGACTATTGGTGCCGATATCGAATTTCCGCCGCCGCTATTTTTATCGACCACCGCACTTTGCCTTGCGCTGGCAGATGTGGAAACCCCGGTATGGCTGGACCCAGGCGCTGACACAAACTCGCTTAACGCCTACTTGCGCTTTCATTGCGGTTGTCCATTGGTGGAAGATCTGGCGCAGGCGAGCTTTGCAGTGGTGACCGATCCGCAGCAATTGGAGAGCGAACACTTCTTCTCGCAATTTTCGCTCGGGACGATGGAATATCCTGATCGTTCGGCCATGTTATTTTTGCAGGTACCCGATTTAACCGGTGGGCCACAGCGTGTTTTCAGCGGCCCCGGGATTGATGGTCAGCGTGCGGTACGCGTAGCGGGCTTGCCAGTCAATTTCGATGCAATGTGGCAAAAAAATGTCGATGGATTTCCACGCGGAATCGATTTGATATTTTGTCACGGACCACACATTCTTGGCCTGCCACGCACCACCAGAATTGTTAACTGAAAGCGGGGACCGGCACCGCAACCACGCCAGCTAATGGAGTAAATTTATGTATGTTGCAGTCAAAGGTGGCGAGAAAGCCATCGAAGAATCGTATCTGGCCTTAGCGCGGGTCCGCCGCGGCGATCCGGCGCTGCCTGAAATATCGATAGACCAGATACGTGAACAAATGCCACTGGCGGTCGCGCGCGTGATGACTGAAGGGTCGTTGTATGACCGCGATCTGGCGGCGCTGGCGATCAAGCAGGCCAGCGGCGATTTGATTGAAGCGATATTTTTGTTGCGCGCTTACCGGACCACGCTGCCGCGATTGTTATCTACGGTGCCAATCGACACCGCAAAGATGGCAATTGAGCGACGAATCTCGGGGACATTTAAAGACGTACCGGGCGGTCAGATATTGGGCGCGACTTACGACTATACGCAGCGTCTTTTGGACTTTTCACTGGCTGCAGAAGCGACCTTGCAGGTCAGCCCGCAGAGCACGACAACGCCACCATCCTGCGTTGATACGGTACCAGAGGGCGCGGCCAGCATGACAGCGACCGCCGCTATGCCGCGCGTACTGGACTTTCTCAATGCCGAAGGGTTGATTGAGCAGGAGTCAATTCCGGCAGGTGATCCGGCACCGGGCGACTTAACCCGCGACCCGCTTGAGTTCCCGGCACAACGCGATATCCGCTTGCAAAATCTGGCCCGAGCGGATGAAGGGTTCGTTCTTTCTATGGCCTATTCTACTCAGCGCGGTTACGCTAATAGTCATCCGTTCGCTGGCGAAATCCGGCACGGAAAAGTGAGTGTAGAAGTAGTGCCGGAAGAGCTTGGTTTTGCTATCGAGATTGGCGACATCGAAATCACTGAATGTCAGATGGTGAATAAATTTGCAGGTTCGCACACGGAGCCGGCGCGCTTCACGCGCGGTTATGGATTAACCTTTGGCTACAACGAGCGGAAGGTCATCGCGATGGGATTGATGGACCGCACCTTGCGTTGTCAGGAATTGGGTGAAGAGGCCAGCTCGCCAGCGCAAATGGCCGAATTTGTGTTGTACCACTCGGACAATGTGGAGGCGTCCGGATTTTTGCAGCATTTGAAGTTGCCGCATTATGTTGACTTTCAGGCAGAGCTTAATTTGATCCGTGCATTACGTCGCCAAACCGCGGATGTTATGGATGCCGCTCCGGCAGTCACCCAAAATAACCACGCAGATGACGCCAATGCCAATGGCGCACGATTCGATAAGGCCGCATGATGGAGGCCCCGACTATTGCGTTGCCGCAGTCGCCGCAATCTTTACACTTCATGCCAGCGGTGCAGCCAGAACCCGGCTATAACTTCGCCTATCTGGATGAACAAACCAAGCGCATGATCCGTCGCGCCATCTTGAAGGCGGTTGCGATTCCCGGCTATCAGGTGCCTTTTGGTGGCCGTGAAATGCCATTGCCTTACGGCTGGGGCACTGGCGGTATCCAGGTCACCGCCGCAGTAATCGGCCGGAATGACGTGTTGAAGGTGATTGATCAAGGCTCGGACGATACCACCAACGCGGTTAATATTCGTCGCTTTTTCCGACGTACCACCGGCGTGGCGACAACCGAGCGCACGACCGAGGCGACATTGATTCAAACCCGTCATCGTATCCCCGAAACACCGCTATCCCCAGGGCAAATAATGATCTATCAGGTGCCGATTCCCGAGCCGTTACGCTGGTTGGAACCAAGCGAGCAGCAGACCCGTAAATTGCACGCGATGGCCGACTACGGTCTCATGAGCGTTGAGTTGTATGAGGATATTGCGCGCATGGGTAAAATTGCGACGGCCTACGATTATCCGGTGGTGGTCAATGATCGGTATATGATGCGTCCGTCGCCTATTCCTAAGTTCGATAATCCCAAGCTTGATCATAGTCCGGCGCTGCAAATTTTCGGCGCTGGTCGTGAAAAACGGATCTATGCGGTGCCGCCTTACACATCGGTTAAAAGTCTCGATTTTGAAGACTATCCGTTCGAGATCGAGAAGTGGGATCACTGTTGCAGCTTATGCGGCGCGGAGGAAAGTTTCCTTGACGAGATCATTGTCGACGACCATGGCGCACGCATGTATGTGTGCAGCGATACCGATTATTGTCAGCAGCGGGTGGTCGCACAAACGCCGCAAAAATCATGATCCCCGATATTTCTTCTCCTTTATCTTTGCCTTTGTCTTCTCCTCTACTAGCGGTTGAAAACTTGACGCATCGCTTCGGTGCGTTATCAGCCTGCGAGAATATTAATTTGCAGCTTTATCCGGGCGAGGTCCTGGGTATTGTTGGTGAGTCCGGCTCCGGTAAAAGTACCTTGCTGAACTGTCTGGCGGGCCATCTGGCACCGAGCGAGGGCCGGGTAATGTTTTCTACGCGGCATGAAGGCGTGGTCGATTTATATAAAATCAGCGAAGCGCGGCGGCGCTTGTTATCGCGCACCGACTGGGGCTTCGTACATCAAAGTGCGCGCGATGGATTACGGGCAAATGTATCGGCAGGCGCGAACGTGGGCGAGCGCTTGATGGCGATTGGCGCGCGCCATTACGGCAATATCCGTGAAGAGGCCTTGCATTGGCTGGATCGGGTGGAAATCGATGCTAATCGGATTGATGATCTGCCGCGTCATTTTTCGGGTGGTATGCAGCAGCGTTTGCAAATTGCGCGCAATCTGGTGACTAAGCCACGCTTAATTTTTATGGACGAGCCGACCGCAAGTCTTGATGTGTCGGTGCAGGCGCGGTTACTGGATTTGCTGCGCCAGCTGGTATCCCAATTGCACGTCGCTGCGGTGATCGTTACGCATGATCTGGCAGTGGCAAGATTGTTGGCGCACCGATTAATGGTCATGCGTCAGGGGCAGGTGGTTGAGCAGGGTTTGACGGATCAGGTACTTGATGACCCGCAACACCCTTATACACAGTTACTAGTCTCGTCAGTTTTACAGGCATGAGAACATGGATGGTAATCGGATGAAGCCATTAAGACAGATTGAAGTAAGAAACCTTTCAAAAGAATTCGTATTGCATCTGCAAGATGGCTTGCACATGCCGATTTTTTCTTTGGTCGACATGGATGTTGACGGCGGTGAGTGCGTAGTTATTCATGCACCCTCTGGCGCGGGCAAGAGTACCTTGCTGCGTTGCCTGTACGCGAACTATCGCGCCAGTAGCGGCAGCGTCAATATCCGGCATGTGCCAGATCGCAATGGTGGTGGAGATGGCGACTGGGTGGATTTAACCACAGCATCGCCACAGCAGATTCACGCCGTACGACGTACGACGCTCGGCTTTGTCACGCAGTTTTTGCGCGTGATACCACGCATCACTACGCTTGATCTGGTGGCCGAGCCGTTGATCAGTCGAGGCATGGCCGTCGACGAGGCGCAGGATCAGGCTAAGTCGTGGCTCGCCAGATTGAAAATTGCGCCGCGGCTATGGCAAGTGCCACCGGCGACGTTTTCTGGCGGAGAGCAACAACGCGTCAATATCGCCCGCACACTGATCAGCGATTTTCCGATATTGTTGCTTGACGAGCCGACTGCCTCGCTAGACGAAGGCAATCGCGATACCGTCATCGCGATGATTCAGGAGGCTTGTGATCGTGGCACCGCAGTGGTGGGCATCTTTCACGACGAATACGTACGGCGCGCTTTGGCTACCCGGTTGTTTCCGCTAGAGGCAATACAATCGGTAGCAATGGAAGCGTAAATTTACGCTTGTGGCATCATTACCAGATTGTTCGCGGCACTTCAAAAACCGCGGTCCGTAATGTGGGGCTTGTAACTGCTTTTTAGCTGCGCTTTTATTTGCGCTTTTATTTGCGTTTATAGTAGCGGTTGGAAGCTGCATAATCAGCAGCACAAACAGCTGAATTTTATTGGCACAAACGGCTGAACGAATGGCTAACTTTTAATCATCTATATCTATTATGACCGCAATCTTCGCCATCAAAAACGCGCGTATCGTCGGCTCGGAAGAGCACTTTATCGGCAACCTATCTGTTGCCGATGGCATTATCAACGAGCTCTCCGCTGGTGCATCGCAAGTGGGAGAGGATTGGGATGGCGACTATTTGATTCCAGGCCTGGTCGAGCTACATACTGATAATCTTGAAAAACACTTGATGCCGCGTCCCAAAGTTAACTGGCCGATATTGCCAGCTATTCTAGCCCATGACGCGCAGATTGCAGCAGCGGGGATCACGACGGTTCTGGACGCACTGGGGGTTGGTGATATTGACCCCGAAAGCGTGCGCAGTACCATGCTGGCAGCTTGTGTGACGAACCTGCAACAGGCGCGTGCTAACGGCTTGCTGCGCGTTGAACATTATTTGCATCTGCGACTGGAACTGGCAGAAGAAAACCTGCTCGACATGTTCTCGCCTTTCGTGAATGACCCGACCCTGAAGTTGGTGTCATTGATGGACCACACCCCCGGCCAGCGGCAATGGACGGACCTCAGCCACTACCGGATATATACTACTGGCAAGCGTGGATGGAGCAACGAAAAAGTCGATGCGATGCTGGAGGACATGCGCGAGCGCCAGGTCCGCTACGCAGACGATAATCGTCGTCGCATCGTCGAGAGTTGCAATGCCATTGGTAAGCCTATGGCGACCCATGACGACACCACTATTGCGCACGTAACCGCAGGGTTTGCAGAGGGTATCAAAATTTGCGAGTTTCCGACCACCATGATTGCAGCACAGACTGCGCGCAAGCACGGTTTAGGCACCATTATGGGCGCGCCAAACGTGGTGCGCGGCGGATCCCACTCAGGCAACGTCTCTGCGGCTGAGCTGGCACGCGCAGATTTACTGGATGTACTGTCATCAGATTACGTTCCGGCCAGCTTGTTGCACGCTGCCTTTTTGTTGCAAAAAGAAGGTTACAGCCTGCCGAAAGCTATCAATACTGTATCGCGTAATCCAGCGCGCATGATCGGGTTTGAGGACCGTGGTGAAATCGCTCCCGGTTTGCGTGGCGATTTTCTACGGGTGCGCGTGGTCGATGACATCCCCGTGATTTTGCAAGTATGGAAATCGGGTCAGCGCGCAATATAAAATATGTTTCCCAAGCCTATTGAGATGCGATTTGGGGGAAGGTATCTCGTGAGTCATATATGCATGGCCCCTAAATACTTGTTTAAAATCTTTTCAACATCTTCTCAAGAGCAAAACGAGAAATGCCAAATTAACGAATTGAAGGCTGGTGTTAAGCTGCCGTTCACAGTTTTTCCCCAGCCTTCTGCATTTTTCAAGCCAGGCAAAAGAACGTTCTACCACCCACCGCTGAGGCATCACCGCAAAGGTATGAAGCGCACTGCGTTTTGCAACACTGACAGAGGCTCCCACTATTTCGCATACGGCATCGGCAAAAGGCTGTCCGGTATACCCACCATCGGCCATTATATTAACGACTTTGGAGAGTGTTTTTTTGTGCCGTGTCAGCGCTTCCACAGCGCCTTTTCTATCCGTGACATCGGCCGTCGTCACCGAAATCGCATGCGGTAAGCCCTGTGTATCCACGGCAATATGGCGCTGGATACCAGATACTTTTTTACCCGCGTCATATCCTTTGTACTTTGCCGTATCCGTATTTTTTACGCTCTGCGCATCAACGATGAAGAACGTGGTCAACGCGCTCCGTCCATTGCTGGTGCGGACCGCGCCAGCCACATTTTTTAAAAGCCTGCTCAAGCAGACTTAGTCCATCCTCCGACGGCCTCTCTTTCCATAGCTGAAAGTAATAATAGACCGTGCTCTTCTTCGGAAAATCACTCGGAATCATGTCCCATTGACACCCACTTTTCAGCAGATACAGAATCGTGCAAAATACGTCGTCCACATCAATTTTCCCGGGCTTCGGGCGCTTACCCGCACTCAACAACAGCGGGGCTATTTATTCGAACATCTCTCGACTATATCGCTTGGGTATTTTTTTCGCATGCAGCCCAAAAACACAATTACTTCTACATTGGCAAAAAATTTTAAACAGGCTCTCAGAAGGGATAAACCAACTTCTGGATGGAAACAAAAAAATGAGCGGTATGGAAAATGCGAAAAGTCATTTTTGGAAGAGAACCAAGTAATGAGGCTGTAATCATCCAGACTCATGATTATTTTAATTAATTCGAGACAGAATACCGTGATACGTTAGATGAACCGTACGATTAACTAATGTCGGATAATTAGCCATAATTATAGTAAACATAATACCGAGTATATTATCAATATCCAATATAGCAAAGATCTGCATGCAGTTATGGATGAATTCCCATTTTACAGAAAAGCTCCGATTAAGATGGGTCATTTGCATTAATGGGAGACTAATCGAAAAAACGTAAGTAAAAGGCGCTCGAAAAATTTCGTTTTCTCTATTGGGTGTCCGATCCAGATAAAATATACAGCGATGCCGCTTTTTTGATAGCAAAAATCGATATTATTGGTATAGTTTTTATTTTTAAGAAATAATTCTGAAAATATATGCGATTCCCTTTACCGTGCCATCAATTGACTCAATCTTATCCACTCAGAGGTAATAATAGAGATACACATGTAATGCGTGGAGACAAAAAATTTATACACAATATACATGCAGTACATAGCTTCCCTACGCTCTTTTCAAAAACCAGCATGATTCGGTCTCCCTCAGTACAACAGTCCAGGAATACTGAAACTGGCACACTGGTAACAGCAATTCTGTCGGTTGAACCAATGACGTCTGCGACGCAGGCTCCCGAAGAAAAAATTTCAAGCGATTTTGGTCACCCCAGTACCCCTTTACTAAAGTTTAACAATAACAGAGCAAAACTCTCTGCACACCATGAAAAAACTTTTGTTGCATTCAAAGATATTCCTGACAGCTTAACAATTACCGTAGAGAACGACTTAACTCCGCGTGATAAATATGATGAAGCCACTCTTACTCCGGAGAGTTGTGATACAGGTAAAGCGAGTTACGTCAATGTTAACGATCAAACTATTTATAAAAGCATACAGGGAGACGGGATTATATTGCAGCCTTTGCTAGAGCCATATTCAAAAAATATTCCTATGGATGGCATTGTTTTTAGACACAATTTTAAGACCGCAGTCACTATAGGAGATAGAACTTCTCTGGTGAAGTATGATGCTGCTCTTGGAGCCTGGAGAAAATATAATGGCTGGAATGATCAGTTAAAAAACCCTGTATGGTTGATTTCAACATCTCCGGCAAAATGGGAAACTGGATCGGTAGATCAATACAAGAAAATAGCAACAACGCTACCAGTTGCTGTGGAAATTAAGGCAGTTGAGATGCCACGCATACCAAAACTCCCAGATAATATTCAACCAATACCTAAAACAATCCATTATGTTTGGGTAGGAGATGAAGCACTGCCAGAAAAGATGGTAGAAAACATAAAAAAAAATCGGAGCAATAGTCATGGTTTTCAATCGATCATACATGTCGATGCTATCCAAAAAAATGTATTAACAGAAATTCAGAAACAATTTGAAGGGTCTGGTATAACAATATCTGATCTTAATGATGAGAAATTTTTTAAGAATTTCCTGCCAACCGAAAATAGTGGACTCTATACTCACGCTAAAAAAGTTAAAAGGTATGTTAATTCAGCCGACTATATGCGCTGGCGATTGATTAATGAATATGGTGGAATTTATATGGATGTAGACGACGCATTCAAACAGTCCATAGAAAACATTGATATTTTTGCAGCACATGGTGATGTTTTATTAGGACCAGTGGTAGTAAACTACAATGTTGGATTTGAAGGCTATAACTCTAGTATTTTTGCTAGTCTGGCAAATAATCCGGTAGTGATTAAAATATTAGAAAAAATGACCAATATTTATAATGCCGACAGATCATTTTATGATAAAGCGCGCCCGGTTCTCATCAGAAACGCATTGGGCAATGTTATTGTAGGTTCGGAAGAAGAAATGCGCGTTTATGCTAGGCAGGTTTTTGAACGTACTGGCCCTGGAATGTGTAATGACGTCCTAAAAAAATATCGGCCAGACTATTATGATTTATTTGATAGGTATCAATATTCAGGTTTGTCAGTTCATATTGTCAATTGCCCATATGACAATAAAATGCGGGAAGTTTTAGATCATTACCTTCCATTTTTCGAAAAAGTGCCGGTTGAGATTGGCCATGCTAATTCATGGGAGGTCAATTGACAGAGGCGAGAATAGTTCATCCTGGATGATTAATGACTTCACGCATCCGAACACAGCGCCAAAGCTTACTTTAAAGTGTCGTAAATAGTCGGCCTTTATGTGGACGTCTCCCGGAAAGCAAGACATAACAGCGTGAAGTTTCAGCGAAGGTTGCAGTTTTATATACGGCCTGTCTTCGCAGGCTTTTCCCTGCTGGCCCTGATGGTATTCGCGGGCGGGGTTCTTATTTGAATAGCGGGCTTGATGCCCTGGCCGACTAGCAGAATTTTCCTACCCGGGTGTGACCTGTTGACCCGTCACTATGTGTCAAGACGCGTTTGGTTATATGCGCGTTTAACGAACAAAACAGGCTTTTTGTTGTGCCATTCTTTAAGTGCCTGAATTGGTGTTTAATGTTTTAAAGCACGCTGAGGAATGTTGTGATTATAAATTCTGAGATGGTTTTGCAGTGTTGATTCGAGCTCGGCTGCAGAGTTGAAACGGGTCTGATTGTCAATCTCGCTAATGCGCCCATTGAAGCGCTCGACCATGCCATTCGTTTGTGGATGACGGGTTTAATCAAGCGATGTTCAATCTCAAATTGCGTGCAAAGACGATCAAATAAATGCTTGCTACTAGTTTCTTTTTTCTTAGTGGTGAAGCGATCCGTAAATTGGCTGCCGTTGTCGGTGAGAAGCTTAGTGATTTTAACGGGGCAGGCTTTTTTACTTTGATGAGAAAGTCGGTGTTGCTGTTTTCAGTTTGATCAGCATAGATTTCCATGTAGACCCAACGCGTTGCACGGTCAATGGCGACAAATAAATAACGTCGTGACGTTTTATCTGTCATTTGCGGTAAGTACTTGATGTCTATGTGTAAAGCCTGGTTATAGTCTTTAAACGTTTCTTTTTGGTTGGTTCTTCTTCCGTTTGTGCAACCAGATCACGTAAATTGGAAACGCCATGGCGACGTCGGTTAAAAGCTTCAGCTAATCAAACTGCCCCTCAGCCATCGGAAACGCACGTAAAAATTCTGAAGCCGGTAGGCGCTTGCCGTTTGGCTTTTGTAATATAGTCAGTCGTAAAGCGCCTAGGCCACACGCTACCACTACGCCGTTTTGCGCATCTGCGCTGATGATCCGACCGGCGCTGTAGTTGCCGTTCACCGCATCATGCGTGGCCACCTCTGCGCCCCAGATTTTTAACGTTACGCCACCTAATGTCGCAGATGCGCCCGGGAACGGATTAAATGCGCGGATTTTTCTGCCTAGTGCTGTGGCGCTTAAGTGAAAATCCAGCGCCGCTTCGTCCTTGGTAATTTTAGCCGCGTAGGTCACGCCCAGTTCCGGTTGCGGGGTCGCGGGCAACGCATCGCGTGCTAATTTCTCTAACGCATCGACGATCATGCGCGCGCCAAGTGCTGCTAACTTGTCGTGCAGGGTGCCAGTCGTGTCCTCATCGTCAATCGTTATACGTTCAAGTAGCATCATTGGACCTGTATCCAAGCCTTGTTCCATCTGCATAATGGTGACGCCGGTTTCTGTGTCACCCGCTTCAATGGCGCGATGTATCGGCGCTGCACCGCGCCAGCGTGGCAAAATTGAGCCATGAATATTGATGCAGCCGCGGGTTGGGATTGTCAGAACGCTAAGGGGCAATATTAAACCATAAGCGGCCACCACCATGACGTCGTGCGGAGTCGATTGCAACAGCGCATGCGCTTCATGCGCGATGTTGGGGTATTTTCCATCGAGTCTTAACGAGACTGGCTGGGCCACCGGGATGTCGTGGGCGAGGGCAAATTGCTTCACGGCTGACGCATGCAGCTGCATACCGCGACCCGCAGGGCGGTCGGGCTGGGTCAGTACCAGCTTTATCTCGTGACCCGCATCGTGAAGCGCTGTGAGCGCTACGGCGGCAAATTCGGGTGTTCCGGCAAAGATTATTTTCATGGCGGGATTTTATTACGGATGCGCTAGTTTCTGTGCCATTGGCGATAAACGTTTTCCGACTGCCACGTTACGTTTACCTTTTAAGAGAGGAGCGGAACTCACCATCGGCAGAAAATGATTTTTTAACAATTCAACGTTATCAAAAACAGCATCAAATTGGATTGAATTGCCTGCCCGGAAACACAGGCCATTAAATGTTTAAGCGGCTACGGTTCAGGCAGTACCAAAAAATCCAAATGGCTGCGGTAAATGCCACCACATTGGGTTAGCAAGCGACCAATCAAGCGACTAAGGTTGACCAATGGTGGCAACGGGTGACCATTTGTGGCAGATGGTGGCAAATTAACGACAGTCAATGCTTAAGTAATTACCCTAACTTTTCTGTTACCGATTGGCGTATTGCTTGTCTTTTTTCAACTCACGCTCTTCCTTCAGCATCTTCGCTTTGATACGGTTCCTCTTCAGCGGTGACAGGTATTCGACAAACATTTTGCCTTTAAGATGGTCCATTTCGTGCTGAATACAAACTGCGAGCAGTCCCTCTGCATCAAGTTCAAATGGTTTGCCATCGGCATCCAGGGCGCGTACTCTGATGCGGGCTGGACGTTCAACGCCGTCATAGACACCGGGAACCGATAGGCAGCCCTCGTCATAAGTCTGCCGCTCTTCGCTGGACCAGAGGATTTCCGGGTTTATAAAAACGAGTAAATCGCGTCCGGTGTCTGAGGTATCAATGACGATCAGTTGCTCATGGACATCGACTTGCGACGCGGCCAGGCCGACGCCGGGTGCTTCATACATGGTTTCTGCCATGTCGGCGATTAATCGTTTCAGACGGGCGTCAAAAACGGTGACCGGACGGGCAATTTTATGCAGGCGGGAGTCAGGGTAACGCAGAATATTTAGTAAAGACATACTGTTTTGGACGGCAAAGTTTTAAAAAATGATTAGAGAGGTAGTAAAAAGGCAATTTCATAATATTTCAAAAATATTCTGAAATAGGTTTGACGCCTTTTTAATGTGGATGTTGGTTTAGTAAATCATTTTGACGTACCTCACCGCTATCTGGCACTTATTTTGCTACTGCTTCGCTGTTATTGCGCTGTTTTTCCGCTCTTGCTTGTTGACTTGCTAATTTCAACATTTTTAGGCAAAATTTGATGCGATTTGGCAACTATTTTGCAGGTCTTTCGCACTATGTTTGCAATGTAGTTTGCTTCGCTCTCGACGATTATGCGCGTCCGAAGCATTATATTATGCGCCAAAGCAACGGCTGTCACATTGAAATTAAAGTTGTAATAACTTTAGTTGCCAGCGAGATCTTCGTAACCGCGTTATGGAATCGGCCTGCCCGTACCAACAACGCAGATCGGCGCTTTGTTCGTTCGGGATGGAAAAGCGATTCGCGCCAGCGCATATTTAATTCATCGCACCACCCATTGGGACCAATATGAAAAATTTTAGCACAGCTGCAGTCCTTCTCGCTTTTGTAGCAGGCATGGGCGTCTTGCCTGGCGCTTATGCGCAGACTACAGCTTCGGGCCGCTGTGCATTTTTGCCCAATGCCCCAGATCAGCATGCCGTGGTACGCGGCGATACGCTGTGGGGAATTTCTGCTCATTTTTTAAAAAATGCATGGTGCTGGCCGCAAGTGTGGGGAATGAACAAAGAACAAATTCGCAACCCGCATTGGATCTATCCGGGACAAATTGTCTACTTTGATCGGGCTGCGGGACGATTACGCCTTGGTACGCCGACCGGCAGCGGCCCTTCCGGCACGATCAAATTGTCACCTCACGTCAGGGTCGAAGGGTTGGGTCTGGAAGCGATCTCCGCAATCCCCGCTGAGCAAATCGCACCCTTTCTTTCTCAGCCGTTAATCATAGAAGAAGATGGCTTACTGAACGCGCCACATATAGTTGCAGTTCAAGAAGGTCACATTAATCTGGGACGCGACGATCTTGCGTTTGTGCGCGGCGATCTTAAGGGCGGGACGTCGTTTCAAGCCTTTCAAACCGGCAAACCATTGAAAGATCCGGTCACCGGCAAGGTCATTGCTTACGAGGCGATATATGTCGGTTCCCTGAAGTTGGAACGCGCTGGTAAAACGGCCAATGAAGCGGATACGTTCCGCGTGGGCGAGGCTAAAGAAGAGCTGGGCGTCGGCGACCGTTTGGTCGTCTTGCCGCTGACACAGATTTTGAACTATGTACCGCATCCGCCAGACCACGATGTTAATGCGCGTATTGTCTCCGTGTACGGCGGCGTTGCAACTGCGGGGCAGAACCAGATCGTGACGGTTAATCAGGGGGCAGACGACAATCTGGAAGTCGGTAACGTGCTGGAACTATACCGGTTTGGCAAAACTATTCCTGATCCTCTGGATCAAAAAAAAGCAGTCAAACTACCGGATGAACACTACGGCACGCTATTTATTTTCCGCATATTCAAACATATTTCTTACGGGCTGATCATGCAGGTACGCGATACAGTGCAAGTCGGCGATATCGCCCGTTCGCCGGAGTAACCCTGCTCAGTGAAACAAATCACCACTCTTACATCAATTCCTTTCCAGCGGTTAAAGCGGCGCTTAAACCTGACACAGGATCCACTGCAGTTATGGTGACGATGGCAACCTCCGGCCAGTCAGGGCTGGCTCAGAGCAATGCGCCCGCGTCGCCCTCCGATCTTGCAGACTGGCTCAGGTTGGAGCAAACCGACGGAGTAGGCTCAAGCACCGGGCGGCGTTTGTTAGCGGCCTTCGGCCTTCCTGCGAACATTTTTGCCAGTTCGTTCACGGTTTTACAAAGCGTGGTGTCGCACAAGATTGCGTTGGCATTGCTCGCTCCGCTGTCGGATGTGGCCAAACAGCGCATTGAGTCTGCATTGATCTGGGCGCAGCAAAAAGGTAATTGCATCCTGACGCTTGCCGATAACGGCTATCCCGCAACGCTACTGAATATTGCCGATCCGCCGCTCATCCTGTACGTAAAAGGCCGCATGGAATTGCTGGCGCGGGCTTCTATAGCGGTCGTGGGCAGCCGCAATGCGACGGCGCAAGGAATCGCTAACGCGGAACGTTTTTCGGAAACGCTGAGCCAGTGTGGTCTGACGATAGTCTCTGGTCTGGCGCTAGGGATTGACAGCGCGGCCCATCACGGTGCGCTGCGCAATATGGCCAACAACCCGGATGGCGGCAGCACGGTTGCGGTGATCGGGACCGGCGCGGATATTGTCTATCCCGCGCGAAACCGCAGTCTGGCGCACCAGATCGCTGAGATCGGATGCATTGTTAGTGAGTACTCACTTGGTGTTTCTGGCATTGCCGCCAATTTTCCACGCCGTAATCGCATCATTTCCGGCTTGTCCTCCGGGGTGTTGGTGGTAGAGGCTGCAGCCCAGTCAGGATCGTTAATCACGGCCCGGATGGCAGCGGAGCAGGGGCGTGACGTGTTTGCAATTCCCGGCTCGATTCATTCGCCCCTATCCAAAGGTTGTCATCAACTACTCAAGCAAGGAGCAAAACTGGTCGAGTCGGCGCAAGACATACTGGAAGAAATCGCCGCTTACAGTGTTTCAGTGGGCGCGTCACGGGCACCCCGGCAGGTATCGTTTCTCAGCGCGCCGGATGCCACCAGCGTCAGAGCGACCGCCACCCAACTTAATGTCGCCGGTACGCCATCGATTTCCTCTTCAACCGCGGAAAGTGAGGGGGAGGACGATCCACTCATGGCGGCACTAGGATTCGATCCCGCCAGTCTGGACCTGCTGGCGGCCCGTTGCGGGCTTGATGTTGCCATTTTGAATGCCCGGCTATTGACGTTGGAACTAGAAGGCCGTGTTGAGATGCTGCCTGGTGGGATTTATCGACGCATAGGATAGTGTAAGGTGGCGTGGCCATTGCGGTCGGCGCCCCTCTCCGTTCCGAAGTCGGCATGGCGAGTTCGACAGCTTTTGTTAAATCCTGCAATACTCCGACAGTCCCACCATATAATACATAAGGTTCACAACTGGCGTTCGAGTGTTGAAGTGTTATATCTTATGCACTATTGTTATAATGTTTAATTTGCCACTATGCTTATTTTGTTTACGTACACTAAGCATCTTGTTTTAGTCCAATCATAGCGATACAGTAGAAATATGTTTGAAGTCCTCGTTTATCTTTATGAAACCTATTACCGTCCCGATGCCTGTCCGGAAACTGAGGCCTTGGTGAAGAAGCTGTCGGCAATCGGTTTTGAAGAGGATGAAATTTCCAAAGCGCTGGGCTGGTTGACAGATCTGAAGGAAACTAACCACATCTACGCCGGTCTGTATCCGCAGCAGACGGCGTTCTCGTTCGGTGTGCGGATTTACGCGCCGCAAGAGCTTGATGCGCTCGGTACTGCCGCGATTGGCTTTGTGCAATTTCTTGAGTCCGCCAAGATGCTTAATCCGGTACAGCGTGAGATCGTCGTCGAGCGTGCGCTGGCCGCTGGCGAGTCGCCGGTATCGCTGGACAAGCTGAAAGTGATCGTCCTGATGGTGCTCTGGAGTCAAGGTAAAGAACCCGGCGGGTTGATGTTTGACGAATTATTTATTGACGACGACGAGGATCCGGAACCACGTCTCTTGCATTAATATTGGCACCAAGCGCTACTTCGCTTTATAGTTGCGAGCACCGGCAACGATTACCCTACTTGCGATATTCCCGGTAACCCGCTTATCATTGGCCGCTTATCAGTCTCCTTTCGAATGCGCAGCAGGTTTGAAAGAAGCCTAATCACCGCCATGTACTATGCTGGCTGTTATAGTATGCAACAGTTGTCATATGGCAATGCACTGCTTTGTTTCGAAACCGCTATTTTTTTTGGACGCGTATCGAACCGAAGCTTGCGTTCCACTCATAGTTAACAAGCCTTTAGCTGAAAAATGCACTGACCCAGTAATCGGGAAAGCGCGCCACTTTCGAGAATATATTTATGAGCAAGACCCTCATCATCGCCGAGAAACCTTCTGTCGCGAACGACATCGCGAAGACTCTCGGCGGCTTCACCAAGCACGATGAGTACTTTGAGTCAGATGAATACGTGCTGTCATCCGCCGTCGGCCACCTGCTAGAAATCGCAGTGCCGGAAGAGTTTGACGTCAAGCGCGGTAAATGGACCTTTACCCATCTGCCGATGATTCCGCCTTATTTTGCGTTGAATCCGATCGCCAAGACAGAAGCGCGTCTCAAAGTACTCAATAAGCTAATCAAGCGCAAAGACGTTACCGCATTGATCAACGCCTGCGATGCCGGTCGTGAAGGTGAGCTGATTTTCCGTTTGATAGCACAACACGCCAAGGCCAAACAGCCAGTCAAGCGTCTGTGGCTGCAATCGATGACGCCGGGCGCTATTCGCGATGGGTTCGCCAATTTGCGCGCTGATGAAGACATGCTGCCATTGGCCGACGCAGCGCGTTGTCGCAGTGAAGCCGACTGGCTGATCGGTATCAACGGCACGCGCGCAATGACCGCGTTTAATTCGAAAGAAGGCGGTTTTTATCTGACCACCGTTGGTCGCGTACAAACGCCGACGCTCTCGATTGTGGTTGAGCGTGAAGAGAAGATCAAAAAATTTGTTCCGCGTGACTTCTGGGAAGTGCGCGCCGAGTTTATCTGCGCCGCCGGTATCTACGAAGGTCGCTGGCTTGATACGCAACACAAAAAAGTGGAGAACGATCCTGAGAAGCGCGCCGAACGCCTCTGGAGTCTGGCCGCCGCAGAGTCGATTGTTGCCGCTTGCCGCAACAAGATGGGCAACGTTACGGAAGAGTCCAAGCCGACCACGCAAATGGCACCGGGCTTGTTCGACCTCACCAGTTTGCAGCGTGAGGCTAACTCGCGTTTTGGCTTCTCCGCTAAAAATACCCTCGGCCTTGCGCAGTCCTTGTATGAGCGACACAAAGTCCTGACCTATCCGCGTACCGATTCGCGCCATCTGCCGGAAGATTACCTGAGCACGGTTAAAGAAACACTGGAGACCGTCTCTGAGAACAATAATTACCAGCAGTTTGCAGCGCAGATTTTGAATAAAGGCTGGGTTAAGCCGAACAAGCGGATTTTTGACAACAGCAAAATCAGTGATCACTTTGCGATCATCCCGACTACGCAGGCACCAAAGAATTTGTCCGAGCCTGAGCAAAAATTGTACGATCTGGTCACGCGTCGCTTCATGGCGGTGTTTTTCCCGGCAGCAGAATTTCAGGTAACGACGCGCTTTACCGAAGTGTCTGGCCATCAGTTCAAGACTGAAGGCAAGGTCATGATTAATCCCGGCTGGCTGGCTATTTACGGCAAAGAAGTCGCGGATGAAAAAGACGCCGATAACAATGGCACATTGGTCGCAGTTGCCAAGGGCGAAAAAGTTAAGACCGACAAAGTCACTGCCAACGGCCTGGTCACCAAGCCACCAGCGCGCTACACGGAGGCCACGTTGCTGTCCGCGATGGAGGGTGCTGGCAAGTTGGTCGATGACGGCGAGTTGCGCGAAGCGATGGCCGGGAAGGGTCTGGGCACGCCAGCCACGCGTGCCGCCACCATCGAAGGATTGATCTTCGAGCGCTATATGTTGCGCGAAGGTCGCGAACTGATTCCGACAGCCAAAGCATTTCAGCTGATGACGCTGTTGCACGGTCTGGGGGTGGATGAGCTGACCGAGCCTGAGTTGACCGGCGAGTGGGAACATAAGCTGTCGCTAATGGAAAAAGGCCAGATCACGCGCGAAGAATTCATGCGTGAAATAGCCCAGATGACACAAACCATCGTCAAGCGCGCCAAAGAATACGATAACGATACAATCCCCGGCGACTACTCCACGCTGGTCGCACCTTGTCCAAATTGTGGCGCGGTAGTGAAAGAAAATTATCGCCGTTTCGCCTGTACCAAATGCGAATTCTCAATGAGCAAGACGCCGGGAAGTCGCCAGTTTGAGATTTCCGAAGTCGAAGATTTGCTGATCAACCGGACCATCGGACCATTGCAAGGTTTCCGCTCCAAGATGGGACGACCGTTTGCAGCGATCCTTAAAATAAGTCGCGACGAAGAGATCAAAAACTTCAAGCTAGAATTCGACTTTGGTCAGAACGATCAGGAGGGCGAGAACGGCGAAGGCGTTGACTTCACTGGCCAGACGCCCGTCGGCCCCTGTCCTAAATGCGGCAATGGCGTATTTGAAATGGGCCTTGCATACGTTTGCGAAAAAACCGTCGCCAAGCCAAAAGAATGTGATTTCCGTAGCGGTCGTATCATTTTGCAGCAAGAAATTTTGCCAGAGCAAATGGTCAAATTGCTTAACGAAGGGAAGACCGATTTGTTACCGGGTTTTGTCTCGCAACGCACGCGTCGACCGTTTAAGGCTTTCCTGGTAAAAGGCAAAGACGGCAAGGTTAGTTTTGAGTTTGAAGAGCGCAAAGCTAAAGCACCGGCCAAAGGGAAAGCCAAAGCGGCAGCGGTGGAAGGTGACGCGGACAGCGAGACTACTGTCGATGTAGCGGTAAAAGCGGTGGCTAAAAAAGCCGTCGTCAAGAAGGTCGCTGCCAAAAAACCGGCCGCCAAAAAGGCTCCCGTTAAGGCAGCAGCAAAGTCAGTGGTGAAGCCCACAGTGAAGCCCGCAGCCAAGCCAGCCGTGAAGCGCGTTATAGCGAAAGCCAAAGCCGCATAGCGCTCTGTAGTCAGTACCCGGTCTCAGGCTTTACGCTAAGGGGATGATTGCGCCGATGTAAACATCATAGAAGTTGGCGCCCGGTGCCTTGCATCGGGCGTTTTGTATTCAAGCCAGAAAGTGTAAATAATTATGGATAGTCGTTCGTGGCTATTCACTTTTCTGATCGGGTACTTGATTGTAATCTCGTGCAATCTGCAGTACCTCTTCGAGATTTAATTTCACAGCGCTCATATTGCCTACGTAGCCCCCTAAAGCCTCGGTAGCACGCCTCTCTATTTCCTCGGCAGTAACGCGCCTATGCGAAATTAAATTTTCAATATCTCCTCTGTCAGGCCCTGAAAATCGTGCAATTTTGCTTACGATGAGGTCCACTGCACCCAACACATATACATCGATATGGTCCGTGTCGACAGGCACTCTGATCGCATCCTGCTGATAGTCTTCGTGCATCAGGGCGAACGTGCTGTTATACGAAGCGTCGAGGAATAATACATTGCCTTCCGCTGTTTCCACGAGGAAATCTGGCGGGATTAAAAATCGCTTTGAGAACTCCGCATCTACGTCCATCGTCACCCTACCCGCAGTATAAAGATGCGTCGCCATCCCGCCTGCGATGATCATTTTGAGCGGCTCTTTCAGGTCCAGATGCTGGCCTAATTTTTTAACTAGTTCTACAAGACCGGTTGCGAGATCGGTATCGATATAAAAACGAATATCTTCTACCATGTACGTCTCCCGGAAAGTTGACGTTCTAAAAGATTACGAACACGCGGCAGGTCTCGCACCAGACCCGCCTGGACCACATCCGGAAAGGAGCGCGGTTGTAACGGTCGATGCGAATCAAAGTAAGTTTTTGTTAAGCTCTCTAATGCCGCTGCAACGGCCGGATGGGTGGTCTTGACCAGCTGTGCCACCAGACGAAATATATCCGCTTCATCCGCGCTTGCGGGAGACTTATTTTCGTTCGCAGCATTGACGCAGAGTTTAACGAGTGCGTCTTCGCTTTCTCTGGTCCACGCTGCCGATGGTGATTGCGTATCTGCAGACTTCATTTGACTGGTCATAAATTTTCCCGTTCTTTCAGATATTGCCGCTTGCGCGCCAAGCGCAATAACGCATTATTCTCTCATCCTACGCCTGCCTTCACGCATTTTGTATTAACGCGCGAGAGTACGCTCGCGTCGTCCAACAGTATCGTCCCTTTACTTGATTTTTAGAATAGGAAATTTTTAAATCTCTTTTTCGAGAATAATCTGTAGCGAAAATAAGAATTCACCTTAAAAAATATAAGAATTTTCTTATATTAATAGGAGATGATTCTGAATTTCATATAAGACATTTCTTTTTTTGAATTAGAATATTCTATTTTTTTTATGCCTTAATAATTTTTCGCTATTTCAGATAGTATTTCATTAAACCACTTATGTATTTATTAGTTGGTCAGTCGCCTGAACAATAATATTTATTATTATTATCTTATTATTCATGTCTTTCATGCGGTGAAAACTACGCTGTCCACGCGACTTTATTACTGCATATGTAAAATTTACATCCCAATAAACAAATGAAAAAATTAATTATTATTACAGCTTTCCTGGCTGGAACCGTGCAAGCCCAGGAAGTGCAAATTCAGACTTCCAATTTAGGCGCGAGCTGCCCTGTTGGAAGTGGAACTAAAACTTTCGGAGAAATTTTTCCAGATAAAAATTTGGCACAAGCTGTCGCGGACATGATGGACATTACGGTTGAACATTCTGTTAACGCAGATAATTTGAAATATCTTTCCCGCTCTCCATTGAATTTTGACGGCAAGGGAATAACAAATCTGACCGGATTGGAATGTTTATCTGCTGCGAAAGAACTAACTTTGAGTCGTAATAATTTTTCAACTATCGATCAACTCGAAGGGATGACGAATTTGACCTATTTAAATATGGGTAATAACAATATTTTGAGCTTTTCACCATTAAAATATTTGGTTAATTTGCAATACCTGAATGTGACAAAAACGGTTTTATCTTCCCGTGGCTTGAAAGAATTTGAAACGCTCACTGATTTGCGTTCTTTAGATATTAGCTATAATCATATTGATAAAATTTCTGTCCTGGAAAATTTTAAAAAATTGGAAATGCTCAAAGCGGATCACGCAGGAATAGTCGATATCGCACCGATAACCTGGCTAACCGGGCTGACCCATCTCGATATATCGGGAAACAAAATTCAAGACCTAAAAGCACTGGAAGAGTTGGCTTCATTAACCGCTTTGGATATTTCAATCAATCCGATCACCTCGCTTTCACCGTTGCGAAGCTTGAAGAACCTGACTACGTTATACATGGGGGCGACCCAGACGACTAACCTGAATGCATTGGAGAACTTAACTAACTTAGAGACATTAAGTGTGTTGGACAATAATATTACCCATATCAGTCCGTTAGCAGATTTGACCAATTTAACGAATTTAAGATTGTCTCATAACAATATCACCGATATTGATGTGCTGAAAAATTTCGATAAAATGACTTATCTGTATGCGGGAACTAATAAAATTGCCGACATCAGTTCTTTAAAGAATATGGTTAATCTTAAGAAGCTGGATTTGCACGATAATGCTATCACTAGCATAGAAGCGGTAAGATCATTAACCGGTCTGGAGGGCCATATAAATTTATCAGGCAATCAAATTACTAACGTTGAGCCATTGGCAGCGCTAGAAAAAATTACTAATGTTGATTTGGATCGGAATAACATTCTTGATTTGTCATCCTTAAAAATTCGTAACATTGCTGCCGAGGACCAAGTGATTGTATTGCCAGTGGCTAAAAATGTATTAACACCTACAGTTATTCATATAGAAAACGCGGCTGATATTACCGGCGATTCAACGCCGATCACATTTACTTTCAATACAGAGGGAAAATATCAGGATGGTGAATTGCGTTGGGTATTGTCCGGCAATAATTCACTGACATTTAAAAGTGATGGCGCGGGAAGAACATTTTCTGGAAAAATTTCACAAAAAGTTCTCGCCGAAGTAACGCCGTCTTAATCGGTGAAGTAAAAGTCGAGGGCGGTCACTGTATGAGGGCCTCCTCGCGCTTAACATTTGTTAAGTTATTGAAAAGTTTTTAGTCTTGAAAAATCGCACTTCAGGCGGCAAGTTCCTGGCAATGAACAGCCGCGATTCATCCATCACGCTCACTCCCTTCAAGTCGCAACAAAAAAGCCTTCCGTTCAAGTCCGCCAGCGAACCCCGTCAATGCCCCCGAAGCGCCGACCACCCGATGGCAAGGCACAATAATCGAGACCGGATTTCGTCCGATGGCCGTGCCAACCGCCCGCACCGCATTGGCCTTGCCGATTACTGCCGCATGATGGCCGTAGGTAGTCGATTGCCCAAACGGGATGGCGATTAATGCTTCCCATACAGAGCGCTGAAACGGCGTCCCTTGCAATGCCAGCGGCAGATCAAACTGTTGGCGAGTGCCGCCAAAGTATTCGTCGAGTTGTTGCGCCGCAAGCTGCAAGTGTAGATGATAGGGCTGATTTAGCCATCCATGTTTACCCTTGAAATGGCGGTGCTCTTCAAAATACATGCCACTCACGCCAGCGTCGGTTGCTGCAAGCAATAGCGTTCCAATCGGACTCTTGTGCTCAATGTAGTAGGTGATACTTTTGACGACGTTTTTCTTTGTGAAATTGTCTACATCTTTACGATTGAGGTCCGCATGATGGAGGATATCTGCTGAGATTTTCATATTGTTTGCCATAAAAGGAGTGCTGCGTACCCACGCCATGGTGCCCATGCGCCAGCGGCAGCAGCGAGTTGTTTTTCGGTCAGGCGTCCACCATCGTCGGCCATTGCCTTTTGCAGTCCCAGATCACCCACAGGAAACGCATCGGGAAAACGTAAAGCGCGTAGTGCGATGTAGTGCGCGGTCCAGTTGCCGATGCCCGGAATCGCCGTCAATTGTGCGATGGTGTGTTCCAGCGAAGCGCCGGGTTTGACGCGCAGTTTGCCCTCGGCGGCATAGCGGGCCATATTTTGTATGGTCTGCGCACGGGACGCAGGAATACCAATTTCCGCCACCGCAGTAATAGAGAGATCTGCCAAAACCGCCGCATCCGGGAAATGATGGGTAACCGTCGGAAACGGCGTTTCAAATAGCATGCCAAAGCGGCTTACGAGGCGCGCGGTTAATGTACTGGCACCAACCACGCTGACCTGTTGCCCCAATATCGCCCGCACCGCTAGTTCAAATGGCGTAAAAGTGCCGGGTACGCGAATCCCGGGCAGATGGGCGATACGCTGGGCCAGCGTGGGGTCCTGCCCTAAATGGGCGGTAATTAAAGCAGGATTCGCATCCAGATCAAACAGGTTGCGCACCCGCGCCAGCAGCGGCATAAGCATCGGAGTCAAATTGGCAGAAATCTGTATTTCCAGTTGCTGTTTTTTAGCCAGATGGGTGACCCGTAACCACCCATTGAGTTTGTCGATACAAACGCTGCGCAGATACGCAGGGTTACTCGCGGTGAGTAGCACCGATTCTACCCCGCGAATCAAGCGCGGCTGCAAATAGGCCAGTAGTTGCAGCCAGTCGAACGGAGGCCGATAAGCCAGGCGGACGGTCACGGCGTCTTCTGCCGATTGCTTGCCGATCGCAGGATCGCTTTTTCTGCGTAACGCCGTGGGAGCCATGCCGTAGCGTGCATTAAACAGCGTATTGAAACGGCGAACGCTGCCAAAACCCGCTGCGTCGGCAAGCTGGGTCATCGGTAGCGCGGTCTCCTGCAATAGCTTTTTTGCGAATAATAAGCGTTGGGTTTGCGCCAGTTCAACCGGCGTGACGCCGAAATGCTGGACCAGCACCCGGCGTAACTGGCGCGATGAAAGACCGACTTCCTGGGCCAGCTTTTCTAGCGCGCTACTTTCCGTGTTATCAACGCTGTGTTTACTTTCGTCATCAATGACTGCCGCTTTGTTATCGTCAGAATGGTGATTCAGCGCACCTGCGGTAATGCGCTGCCATACCGCATACGCAAGATTTTGCTGTAACGCGTAGGGTGCCATTTCTGGCCGGCAACGCAGGCAAGGACGAAAGCCTGCTGCCTCTGCGGCAGCGGCGCCTTTATAGAATGTACAAGAAGAAGGGCGGGGCGTTTTGGCGGTGCAGATAGGGCGGCAATAAATACCGGTGGTGCTGACTCCCACAAAAAAGACACCATCAAAGCGAATGTCTTTGGCAGACAGCGCGCGATAACAACTCTCGTCATTGAGAGATTCTGGTGTTGCATTCGCATCCTGCCGGATAAATTCAGGCGAGGTTAAATGCTTTGAGTGGACTAGATTGAGATCGGTTTCCATGCGTTATTTATACGCCTTGGGAAGTAAGGCGTCTAGCCGTTTTCGGACATACATATAACGACCCGTGATCCACCCCGAGACCTTCTATGGGCGGAGCACAGAACTCGTCAGCAATCAGCAAACCGATCAGTGGCTCTGATGAGTTGATCCAGGATTCCCGGTTCCGTCACTGAATGTCCTGCATCGGGAACAATGATGAGTTCGCTTTGCGGCCATGCCTGATGTAGTTCCCACGCCGTTTGCGGCGGGCAAATAACGTCGTAACGACCTTGCACAATAATGCCGGGAATATTATGTAGTTTGCCCGCATTTAACAGCAGTTGGTCGGGCGCAAAAAAGCTCTTATTTACAAAATAGTGATTCTCAATGCGGGCAATCGCCAACGCGTGGTGGGCTTCCGAAAATTCGGCGACAAAATCAGGATTGGGTAACAAGCTAATCGCGTGGCCTTCCCACGTACTCCAGGCCTGGGCGGCTTCAAGTCGGATTACCTGATCGTCGGCATGTAACAAACGATGATAGGCCGACATCAGGTCGCCGCGCTCGGCCTCCGCAACCGGGGCGATAAATCCTTGCCAGACTTCCGGAAATATCATCGAAGCGCCGTGTTGATAAAACCAGTCAAGCTCCTTTTGGCGAGATGTAAAAATGCCGCGCACAATTAATTCAGTCACCCGCTGCGGGTGCGCTTGCGCATATGCCAATGCCAGCGTGCTTCCCCACGATCCGCCAAAAACCTGCCAGCGCTCAATGTTTAACAATATACGCAGACGCTCTATATCGTCGACCAGATGCCATGTCGTATTTGCTTCCAGGTGCGCATGCGGGATACTGCGGCCACAACCGCGCTGGTCAAATAACACTACCCGGTACCGTCTCGGATCGAACAGGCGTCGATGATTCTCGTTACAACCTGCGCCCGGGCCGCCGTGTAGAAATATTACCGGCTTGCCTGCCGGATTGCCGCATTCCTCCCAATAAATGTGGTGACCTTCACCGACGTCCAGCAAATCATGCGCGTGGGGCGCAATAGGGGGATAAAAGCAGCGCAATTTTTCAGCCGGTAATGTCGTCATATTTACTTTTTCCGTTGATAGAGGTGCAACGAGGTTGAAGTACAACTTTATTAAAACCGTTATCACTATTGGCAGATACGATATTTATCCATTTCAAAAATACGTTTCTGAAGCGGAGCAAAAACATCCATCAGCCACTCAGATTATAACGTGGGTGCGTAAAGATAATGCCTGAAAAGAATAGAGGTACTTCCTGTTTTTGATAGATAGATTTCTATTTTCTTCGTTTCGGCACCCACAATGAGACGGCCTAAAAGCATTGTGGGCTAATATATTGCAGCTCAAGAACAACATCATTACTGCACAAAATTATGAAACAGTTTTATAAAAATATTTTCTTGACGGGAGGGCTTGCCTCTCTGCTACTGATCCTCTCACCCGCGGTCCAAGCTAAAACTCCGACCACAATATTCGTCGCGCCGGATCAAATTTATACATATGTACTAAAGCACCTGCCTGTGTCTTCAATTAAAACGCCACGGCTAAATACAACCGCTTTCGAACCGATTTCTATTACTACTGAAATTGATGGACAAGAGCAAACTATCCGTGTTGAGCGCCAGTTAAATGTTCGCGTCAAAATTCAAGGCGTGGATCAGGCTATAACGACATACAGTGGAAAGCAGGGAGAGCTTACTGCGGTAGTGATTTTAAGAGACCGCAAGCTGGTAATAGTCAGCCCCAATTCAGAAGGATCAATGCAGGTATCTACATTGCAACCCGGACAGGCGCTTGTCGTTACGCGCACACTGAAAAGTCAGAAACCGCCGGAAGGTCTGGAAGCACCGTCAAGTAATGACCCGCATCTTCCCGACGCCACCACAATTGGAGAGGTTCAACCCGAATTGCGTCCCGTGAAAACCGCGGCTTTTCCCGACCACGCATTGCTGATCAATGTCGCTATCCACAACGATGTGACTTTGACGGCGGGACAAGTGTATGACGATTATTTCTCCTGGTGGAGTAAAGAAGTTTTGCAACATGTGTCTAGCATGCAGGGCATTCTTCTTAGCTTTTGGGCCCAGGTTCCGGAAGTAACGGATGTAGACTATAAGGCTTCCGATTCTGGAATTTCATATCAGATTGCCCGCGATGCACTGCTTACAAAGGTATCAGAATGGGCGGACGGCTTTCCTGTTTATCAAAGTAAATTCATGCTGTTCACCAACGATCGTCTTAATTCCAGCTATTCCGGCCTCGGTCTGACTACTGTAGGAGGTCGATTTGTGATCGCCAGTGGCGCCAATTATCAGACCGCTGCAGCAATGCTTGGGTGGATGCTTGGCGGGCATCCGGATTATGCGGAAGTGCAATACAACGGTTGGTGGTGTGAAACAATTATGACGCGGGAAGCCGAGATAGGTATGCGTGGTAACTGCTATACATACAGTAATAGAAATCGGGCAGATATTACCGCTTATTGGGCGAAAGAAATTCGGGAACACGGGGTCGAAGAATTTGTTGTACAAAATGTGGAGACTGGCTTGGTTCTAGATGTGCACGGACAGATTGCAACGGGTGCGGTGGTAGGAGGATGGAAAAAATACCATACTATGAATCAGCTATGGAAATACGTTCCCCAAAGTCCATTTGTATTTCGTCTGGCGTCGCAGGCGGCAGATGGCTTATGTCTATCCGTTTACGGAGCGGAAGCAAACTCCGCTGATCTGCAACCTTGTGATAGTGGATATTACGGCATGGATTTTACCTTCCAATTTAAGAAAGCTGTTACCGCCGTTGCGCATTTAAAAAATCTTAATACCGGTCTTTTTTTAAGCATTAATGCTGATAACGACATTAGACTTTCTAATATCGAAGCGGTATCAGTACATAAAAATTGGTTCATGCAAAAAATGGGGTCTGTGCGTTAGGGAGGTTATAGGCCTACTTCACGGATAGAGTGCATTGAAGAGTGAGTCATAAAAACGTTGCTGCCGCGCTAATAAACGCTGGCGTGCTTTGGGTGGCTAACTAACGTCCCGGATGCGTTACACTAATTCTACGCTCGCAGGAAATACCAGCACGCTACTGGTAATCCACGGGGAATAACCATTGCACCCTCACTTGAAAGGTCTCAGATCTATGCCTCAGCACGGCTTTCCCGCAGCACGCCTTATCGTTCAAAATCTTGTGGCCTCGCAGATTCGCGAAGTCGCTAACGTCGGTATCGGACGTGCCGATGTGTTGCCGTTCTGGTTCGGTGAGCCGGATCAGGTCACGCCAGCGTTTATTCGCGATGCCGCCAAATTAGCACTGGATGACGGCGACACTTTTTATACCAGCAACTATGGTATCCCACCGTTGCGGGAAGCGATTGCGGCATACTTATCGGCATTGCATCGTCCGGTAGACGCCAGTCGGGTGGCGGTCACGTCATCCGGCGTGTCGGCGCTGATGCTGTTGTCTCAAATGATTATCAGTCCCGGGGATCGGGTCGTGGCAGTAACGCCGTTGTGGCCTAACGTGGTTGAAATTCCTAAAATTCTTGGTGCTGAGGTGGTGCGGGTGCCACTGCGGTTGGGGGATGTATGGGATCTCGATATCCAGCAACTACTGGATGCGTTGACACCCGGCACCCGCGCAGTAATGATTAATTCTCCCAATAATCCAACCGGCTGGGTCATGTCGCGTACCCAGCAAAAACTGGTTCTGGCGCATTGTCGTCAGCACGGTATCTGGATTGTCGCGGATGATGTTTATGAACGCGTCGTCTATACAAACTCATCAACTACAGGCGGGCAGACAGAAGACGGCAACGATAAAACATGCGCGCCGTCATTTCTGGATATTGCCGAGCCGGACGACCTGCTTATTTCCTCCAATAGTTTTTCCAAGGCCTGGTTGATGACGGGTTGGCGTCTCGGTTGGTTGGTTGCGCCACCATCTTTAATGGTGGACCTGGGCAAGTTAATTGAATACAACACGTCTTGTGCGCCGGGATTTGTGCAGCGCGCCGGTATCGCCGCGATTGCCGGTGGCGATACTGTTATTGCTGCCACCATGACGCGCTATCAAACCGCACGCGACTATTTATACCAGCGCCTGAACGCGCTGCCCGGCATCACCGCGCCGCTGCCAAAAGGGGCGATGTATTTGTTTTTTCGGATGGAGGGTGTGACCGATAGTCTGGCCTTGTGCAAGCAGTTGGTGCGGGACGCAGGCCTTGGTCTCGCACCGGGCAGTGCTTTTGGCGCAGAAGGCGAAGGCTGTATTCGCTGGTGCTTTGCAAGTTCAGTGGAACGGATCGAACTGGGTGTTCAGTGTCTGGAGAGGTTTTTGTCGGTCCGCTAGTTTATGCCCGTGCGTCAAGATTAACAGGGTATGCATAAAGATGCTTCAGCGTGTACTTTTGCCTGGCAATAGGATAAAAAAAGATAGTAGCCTCAATCATTTATTGGGGGTTACTTTAGCAGCTCGCAACGGACTGCTATTCTAAAACGCACCATTTGCAAACCGCAGGTACCCAAAAATTCTCTGCGTAAGCGCTGCATTTCAATCACTTTCAGTAGTTAACTTCCGCTCGCTCTCGTTCGAGAAAAACAGATTTTTTGGCATCTATCAACCTCTCCATTTCTCTTCGGTTTTAATCTCACCCTGATGCAGCTAACGTCTGCCTCGTCGCTATTGTTTGCGCACCAATGTATTTACGACGCCGTTGAATAATTTGATAATTAGCGCTCAGATAAATCTATGTAATGCAGAATTATCTGAGCAATAAAAAGAATAGTCTTAGTCAAATAAAGAAAAAATCTACTATTTTCTGGGATGGGAAATATTTCCTATTGTGGCTCACTGCTGATGAGGTTTTTTATCTTCAGGATTTTGTATGGAATCGCATTGTTTAAGGAAATGTAATGCAATTAAAATTAGCCGCCACTATCGCAGCGTTGACGCTTGCTGGCTTCGCATCACAATCGGCTATGGCCTCTGACGGAAAAGTGAACTTTGAAGGAAAAGTCGCACAAACGACTTGTACTAATAAAGGTGAGAACTATGTAAACCTTGGTGTCCTGAATCTTGGCGACGCAACAATGACGGACAAAGGGACAAAAGGTCTGGCTAACCGCTTTTATCTGAAGCTTGAGAATTGTACAGATTTCGCAAGTAAGAATGCCACAGTGAAGTTTACCGGCTCAGCGGTGGACGGTGATCCTAAGTTACTGGTTAACGCTACCGGTGCTGAATTTGCGACGCGCGTTGGCGTTGAGATTGCGGATGATAATGGCAAACAAATTCTGGGTGTTGATTCCAAACAATTTACATTGTTGGGCGTGTCTAACAAACTGTTATTTGATGCGCGCTTTGTTCGTACAGCCGAGACCGCCACTCCTATGACGGCAGGTAAGGTAGTGGCCATCGCAGAATTCGATATCACTTACCAGTAAGAATATTTCGGCAGATAATGCCGCCGCTCTTCGGTCCCTTTCGTCCTGAAGACCGTATCTTCCAGCTTCAACTCAGCTAAGAGTTAATTCATTTTCCTATAGCGACAATGCAATGCGTCTGGTAAATGGCCAGAGCGTTAATTTCTGTCGACTATGCATTGCTAAGGGCCGTTATGTTTCCACATTACTTTACACGCACATGCGCAGTCGCACTGTTGTCGTTCGGCTGCGCAACGCACGCTGCAGCAAGCATTAGCGTTGGTGGAACGCGTGTGATATACGACGCGGCTAAGCGGGAGGCCTCTGTCTCTATTCGTAATCTGGGTAATGCGCCTTACGTTGTGCAGGCCTGGATCGACGCGGGCCGGAGCGTGTGGCGGGAGATAAATCGGCATTGGTCGTAACGCCGCCGCTGTCCTGGTTAGATGCCGGCAAAGAAAACATTCTCAGAATCGTTAAACGCAAGGGCGCAGATTTTAGTGGGAGTGGCACTAAAACTAAATCAACCCCGTTTTATATTGTCCTTAATTGTCCTTCAGCAGGGGACACCGCCTTCAATATTTACACCCAGATAGATACCACAACTCCGATCGGGGATCTTGTAGGCGTGATCGGGTTGACCCCTGAACCGGATGTCGCACAAGGTATCGGTATCCAATTGTCCGATGAGGCTGGCAAGCCGATTAATCTTGGCACGCCCGTTCTGATGGGCAGACATGCTGGTGCAGAAAGTCAGCAAACAATCTCATTACAAGCTGCTTATTTGCAGATATCCGAGAAGCCAACCGCTGGGGTGGCGAACGGTGCCGTGACGTTCACAATGCGTCACAAATAAATGTGCTCTGCAACGGTAAATGCATTGCGGGGCGCATATCACTGCAATATTTCCATCACATTCGCAATTTCTTAAAACAGCATGCGTGTATATCAATATGAAAGGTAAGCTCCTTTGACATAAAAAAATCTAATTGCCCGATTGGTTATTAAAATTTGATGATTAGATAGTACGAATAGGCCGATTAACACCCTAAAAGGTTATGCCCACAATAAGGCGGGCATTAAATCCATAACTCAAGATAATTCAAACGACGGCATATTGGGCTGGTCCGAAAACGCCGATTATATTTTCCGAGGTCTGCAGGCCTTGGTCGCAGCGCACTGCCATTGGCGGCATGTATTCGTAGTTGATTGACTTCCATCGATTGTCATGACTGTCATTTACTGCCATGGGTCGCGATAAATAGTGCCGAAAAAACCGCATAGTTCAACGAGCGCGGCGGATTTTGCCTGCGGTCGGCTTGCCCCTCGCCGGAGTGTGAATTTCTCCCATTTTTTTAAATAGAAATATGATTATGTTAAAACTGAAAAAAACTTCTTCAATATTATTGGCAGCGATTGCCTTAACCGTTTCTGGTAGCGCGTTCAGCGTTAATCCCGGTGATTTGTCGAATGTACGTGGCGAGATAGCAATGGTGGCGGGCGGTTCGTTAGAAGGTAACTGGAATACCACCGGACGATATGTTTCATCAGCAAAAGGTGGTGTGGCGGTGGGTGCACTCGCCTTTGCTACACTCGATTCTGAGGCCGCGCTAGGCACCCTAAGTAGCAAATGGTACAAATATGACACCTACGCTACGGCCGTGGGTTCACAATCCAACGCCTGGGGATATAAGGGCACGGCGTTAGGTTTCAAGGCGGTCGCTGGCGACAAGGACGGCTCTGCCAATAATCTTCTTACCAACACCACGGCCGTTGGTTACAGCAGCCATGCGTACGCCAGTTATTCGACCGCGATTGGTGCTGATGCCGAAGTCCGCGTCGACGGTGGTGTGGCGCTGGGCGCGAACTCAGAGCTGGACAAATACCGTGACCAGACACCACAAGAAGACACCGTGGTCTATAACGGTAATATAGCTAAATTGAACTTTTTAGCAAAAAACAGCCGTCAAGGTGCGGTCTCGGTCGGTTCTTATTATCTGGGCAGCAGGTCCAACGAGGAAGTTGGTGGTCATCGGCAAATCAAACGCGTTGCCGACGGATCGGACAACAGCGATGCGGTTACCGTGCGCCAATTGGTCGAAGTCATCGTGCCGCTGGATAAAGACCTGAGTAATATTGACGCTAAGCTGACGGATCTTAATGCGCGTCTGGCTGGTCTTGTCGCGCTTGAAACTAAGATGAAAAATTTGGAAGCACGGATGCTGGTACTGGAGGACGGATCAGGTTATAAAAATAAGTAATTTAGTCGTTAATATTATGAGTGTTTTTTAAGTAAAACCTAACAGGAGTGGTCTACAGCATAGCTGTACACCATTTTTTAACTATGCTCCGTGTTGCCCTATGACTTATAAGTAGTGAACTCCCGATTTCGATCGATTGATACCAAAAATAGATGCTTTGGTCTCTTCCAATTTCTTTCGTTTCAATACAACTTTGATGGCAACTCGCGGCTGCTGCATCGCATGTGGGTGCGCTTCAACTTATCCTCACTCCGATGAATATTGATTAATACGAATACAGATATTTCTGCCTGATACAGATTTATCTGTGTCATTTAAAGAAAATTCTTAGTCAAATATAGATAAGTCCTCTATTTTTCTTTAAGGCAAATATCTACCATTGCACCTGTGTTCCTGATGGCGTTTGCGATGGCGCTAAAGCCGTTCGTGACAATAAAGTTGAATGGCGAATATCGCCAGCCAGTTATACGTTTGATACTGGCTCAAAAAATAGCGATCCGAAACTTTCGTTACTGACTTTGGTGGGAGTGTACCAAGGTTAAATTGATCCCATTCGATACCGTTTTGAATCGCCCTTAACCGTCCTGCGCTAAGAAATAGCGCCACTGATATTTCCATATCAATAGACCAAAAAATTTTATCCACGATGTTATTGAAGTGTCGGATTATCGCTCGCTTCGGATCTCTTTCACGGTATGGGTGAATTAAATTGGATTTTTTATTTTTTTAATTTAACGAATAAGATATGAATATACCAAAAAGAAGTAAACAAAATGCCCTCCGATTGTTACCTTTGGCGATAGGAATTGCGCTTTGTTCGGGCACCGCCTGGGCTAAACCCGGTGATGTCACATGGCAGCATGGCGGGATGACCAGAGAAGTGAGTAGTGATCAAGCCAGTTATTATGATCTTGCAGTCGATGCCCAGGGCGACCTCTACACGACAGAGGAACCCAAAGGATGGAGCAATGTGCTTGCGTTCAAAGGAGCCAGTCCTCGCTTCGAGCAGAAATGGACGGAAACAATTTTAGTCGAGGGTCCATCTAGACATCTGCTGCTCAAGGGCGACAAGCTTGCGACGCTATCGTCGGACGAGAACAGCCTCACGCTGATTGATCGGATCAGCGGTAAAGTCTCAAGCCAGACGAAAGTCAATCTTGGTGACCACAAGATTGAAAAGGTGGACAAACCGATGACCTTAGGCCGGGACGGCACGCTGTACTTCAATAATTGCAAAACCCGCATTAATGAAGGTATGACCTACTCTTTAGTAACTGCGATTGGTTTCGGCGACGGCTTGGTTAAATGGGAAAAACGGCCCTACAAACATGCCTATTGCACAGTGCCATTGACTACACAAGGCTATGTTTTTAATGCGCCTGCGCCCGCGGTGGATGCCGAGGGTACCGTGCATACGGTTACATCTCCCGATATGAGCAAAGAGGCTATCTTTTTAAATATAAAAGAAGACAACATCGTGCGCGGGCCGACAATGAAGGGGTTATTAACAGGACATCCTGTGCCAGGCCCCGATGGCATGCTGTATGTGATCGGTTATCCGGACGTGTTTGGCTTTAAAGATTATGGGCTATACGCCGTCAATCCAAAAGCTGATGCCTACCACGAGTCTGCTCAACGGATTCAGGGCGCGACGTTTGGAAGCAAGAACGTCCCCACTTTTCTGCCCGAGCCAGTTATCGCAGGCAATTCCATTTACTTCATGGATACCGCAGAAGGCGACAAATGGGCGCTCTCTGCAGCCACGTTCAACGATGGCAAGAGCGATGCGACAACGTTGCGCTGGACCTTCCCTTTCCTGGACACAGAAACCTGGCAAACCAAAGAGTACATGACCACCACACCGGCAGTTAGTGAGGATGGCACGCTCTATGTTGGGACCAATCTTGCCCTGTATGGCATTGATACCGTCACCGGCAAGCAAAAATGGAAGCGTACCGAATTAAACAATGCCGGTGCCAAAACCCTAACCATTGGACTGGATGGCACGGTGTATTTCATCGGCTGTAAGAGCAAATGTATTGTTGCCATTGAGGGTGACGGTAGTGCATTGGCTAAGGGTTCATGGCCTAAAGGGCGCGGTGACCTTGGCAACACCGGTCAGGCGCAAGTGGTTGAACAGCCGGACGTGATTGGTGCAGCACCTGTCGCTGCGCTTGAGATCAGTGGCATTACGGATGCAACGTTTTTTGGCAGGGTCTCCACTTTACTTGGCGCTAGCGGCTCTACCGATCCAGACGGCAAGGTTCAGCCGTGGGAACTGACGTATGCATGGAGCGTGACGCAAGCAGACATGGTGGAATTGGAATCCCCTGATTCGGTCTCGACCATGATCCGGCTGAAGGAAGTTGCAACCAAAGACTTCGACGTAGTTGTCACGCTAAAAGTGACCAATCCAGTGACCGGAAAATCTAGTGTAGCGCATCAAACTTTGCACGCCAAAGCGGGTAAGTAAGGGTTGTAGTTTATTTTTGTGAGCGGCATGACGGTCTGTTTATTTATATGAAAAATTTATTCAAACACATCGTGTGCCGCAAGTATGAATAACTGCATTTAACTATTTTATTCGTCAGTCATTTTTGCCATTCCTATGGCATAGGATGAATATTTTTTGGTTTCAAAAAGTATGTCACCGCTCTTAATACTTCGGTCGACGCGACGGACTGGTTGTTGCGGAACACGCTCCCTTAAAAAATTCTGCATAGTTTTTATTACATTTCGGACCGCCCTCGACGTGGTAATTTAATCGCGATAGTAGATGGGGACGTTAAATCATTTTTTTGAAAAGTGATATTTTAATTAGTACAGATTTCTCTTTGTCGAAAAGAGATTTTTCTGAGCGAAATTCAGATTTTTCTCGTAGATATTCAGTTTAATTTATTAGATAATTTTTACATTGATAGCGGTAACAAATTGTTCACAAAATTAAAAGTGTAAAGATAAATTGCCTGAGGCCGAGACAATGGTTTGATTAATGCCTGAGTGAATTGGCATACTGGTGTACAGCGCAATGCTGTGCACCATTTTTTTATGACCGTGAGCGATGCGGCCATTTTGGTCAACATGGCATTTCCTTTCTTCGACTCGATTAATCCTGATTTCACCATTTCAATAAAACCTTGCGCCTTTTGATCCAAGTACTATTATTAAGCCGCGCAAACCTTTGCGCTATTGATTTTCGCGACTTTTTATACTTTTCGTGAATTTTAAGCATCACGTAAATCAATAAATAAATAGAAAGATAATAGTAAGACCACAGGAGACTTTTGATGAATACCGTTAATGCGCGTATGTGCCGCCGCACCCGTCTAAAACTAATAGCTGCCACCATTCTGGTATGCGCTTTACCCGCCATTAGTCCGCCTGCCATGGCGCAGACCAAGCCTAAAGTTGCATTGGTCATGAAGTCACTTGCCAATGAATTCTTTTTAAATATGGAAACCGGCGCTAAAGACAATCAGAAAGCTAATGCCTCCAAGTATGATTTAATCGTCAACGGCATCAAGGACGAAACTGACACTTCCAACCAGATTAAGATCGTTGAGCAAATGATCATTGCCAAGGTCAACGGCATGGTGATCGCACCCGCTGATTCAAAAGCACTGGTACCAGTGATCAAGAAAGCGATCGATGCTGGCATTATCGTGGTGAATATTGATAACAAGCTCGACGATGGCGCGCTCAAGGAAAAAGGTATCGTCGTGCCGTTCGTCGGTCCGGATAATCGGATGGGTGCCAAACTGGTCGGCGACTATCTCGGCAAGCAAATCAAACGCGGCGATAAAGTCGGCATCATAGAAGGTGTTTCGTCCACCTTTAATGCCCAACAACGCACTGCCGGATTTCAGGATGCGATGAAAGCTGTCGGCGCAAACGTGGTCAGCGTCCAGTCTGGTCAATGGGAGCTCGACCCGGGCAACAAAGTGGCTGCGGCGATGCTCAATGCGCATCCCGATATTAAGGCGCTGTTAGCTGGCAACGATAACATGGCACTCGGTGCGGTCGCGGCAGTACGCGCAGCGGGCAAAACGGGCAAAGTATTAGTCGTAGGGTACGATAATATCAATGCCATCAAACCGATGCTAAAGGATGGTCGTGTACTTGGGACCGTTGATCAGTTTGGCTCGCAACAAGCGGTATTTGGCATCGAGACGGTGTTGAAGGCAATCGCTGACAAGAAGTCGCAGTCTAGTCTTTCGGGCGTAGTCGAAACCAAAGTACAGCTAGTAACTAAAGACACCAAGTAACACTTTTCAGGTTTACGTAAATCTGACCGACGGCGTTCTGCTTTCTTGCCGCATTAGCGTACTGTCTGCATCGGCAGAGTTGGGCAACCCGTCGCTGGTACGGTTTTGCGTAAGGCCGGCGTTGTCTGAATTGCTTCCAGGCGTTGTTTTTCTTATCTTAACGCAGTGCGGTATTCGTCGGCTTGATGCCCCAATTAATGTATTTACAATACCGCCGGTGGAGGCCGCATGCCCGCTGCAACGCACATTTTACAGAATAAAATACCAGCCTCGTTCATCGATGCGCATACTGGAGCAGCAGCACCGTTATTAGCGCTCACCAACATCGGCAAAAATTATGTAGTGCCGGTTTTGGGCGGCGTGTCGATGCAGATTTGCGCCGGTCAGGTATTGGCATTGACCGGTGAAAATGGTGCAGGTAAAAGTACCCTATCGAAAATTGTGTGCGGCTTGATTTCAGCCACTCAAGGCAGCATGTTACTGGACGGTCAGGCGTATCAGCCTGCCTCGCGCCAGGCTGCAGAAAAACTCGGCATTCGGATGGTGATGCAGGAACTGAATTTGATTCCTACCCTGAGCATTGCCGAAAATCTCTATTTGCAGCAGTTACCAAGTCGTTTCGGCTGGATTGACCGCTCGCGTCTGGAAGCAATGGCGCGGACGCAAATGACTGCCGTTGGTTTGGCCGATATTGATCCATGGACGCAGGTCGGTGATCTGGGCGTAGGTCACCAGCAAATGGTTGAAATCGCTCGTAACTTGATCGGTGATTGTCGCTTGCTGGTATTGGATGAGCCGACCGCGATGCTGACCGATCGCGAGGTTGAATTGTTGTTTTTGCAGATCGCCCGATTGAAGGCGGAGGGCGTCGCGATTGTCTACATCTCACACCGGCTGGAAGAACTTAAGCGCGTAGCCGACCGGATTGCCGTGTTGCGCGATGGTGAGCTGGTGTGCGACGCCGACATTCAAGGTTATTCCAGCGACGATCTGGTGCGATTAATGGTGGGACGTAACGTGGATATTGAGCGCGAACATAGCGTTCGGACCTTCGGTGCGCCGTTGTTACGCGTTCGTGACCTGGGCCGCCATGGCGTTGTGCATCCGACCTCGTTTGATCTGCGCGCTGGAGAAATTTTAGGTATTGCTGGCTTGATTGGATCGGGCCGCACTGAATTGCTGCGCCTGATTTTTGGTGCGGATCGCGCCGATCAGGGCGAATTATTCTTCGGCGACAATACCACCGCTACTAACATACACTCGCCCAAAATGGCGATCGCCGCCGGTCTCGCAATGATCACGGAAGACCGCAAAGGGCAAGGCCTTTTGCTATCGCAATCCATTGCCGCCAATACGACGCTGGCAAAATTAGACAGCGTTAGCAGTGTTGGCTGGATCGATAGTGCGGCGGAAGGTGCCGTAGCCGACGACTATATCGGACGTTTAAAAGTGCGCTGTCGGAGTAGCGCCCAAGCGGTCGGCGAATTATCGGGTGGCAATCAGCAAAAGGTGGTGATTGCCCGTTGGCTCTACCGCGATTGCCCGATCATGTTGTTCGACGAGCCGACGCGCGGAATCGACATTGGCGCCAAGTTTGAGATTTATCAGTTGCTGGCAGAACTGGCTTGCCAAGGTAAAGGATTAGTGATTGTTTCCAGCGATTTGCGCGAATTGATGCTAATTAGTGACCGCATAGCCGTTATGAGTGCGGGCCACATGGTGATGACTTTTGAGCGCGGAGCGTGGAGTCAGGACGCGATTTTGCAAGCAGCGTTTAGCGGGTATGCGAAGGCAAAGGACGATCCATCTGGAGAGACGGTTGCTGGCAATGCCATGCGTGCGGGATGATTCACTATGCTCCTTAAACTGTTCTCTTGCTCTATCGCTTGCTCTATCGCTTGCTCCATAGCTAGCTCAATGAGCATTTCTTGTGTCCAGCGTATAACTTTTTTTAAATACTGATAATGACAAATACTTCTCTAAAAACAGCGATGTCCGGCATGATTAATTACATCGGGCTGATTGGTGCGCTTTTGGCGATGTGTGCTTTGTTTTCTGTGTTGAGCGAAAACTTTCTGACGATGGAAACCTTTAAAACGCTTTCCAACGATATTCCGACTTTGGTGGTGATGGCAGTTGGCATGACGTTCGTCCTGATTATTGGCGGTATCGATCTGTCGGTCGGCTCGGTACTGGCGCTGGCGGCATCCGTATTATCGACGGCGATGGTGCAATGGGGTTGGGGTTTGTTTCCCGCTTGCGTACTAGGTGTTCTGGCCGCGACATTGTGCGGCGCGGTCACCGGTACCATCTCGGTCGGATGGCGCATACCTTCTTTTATCGTCTCGCTGGGCGTGCTGGAGATTGCCCGTGGAATGGCCTATCAAGTCACCAATTCTCGCACCGTGTACATCGGCAGCGCGGTAGATTCGATCAGCTCGCCAATTGCATTCGGCTTGTCTCCCGCATTTTTGGCTGCGCTGCTGACTGTTATCGCCGGGCAACTGGTCCTCACCAAGACTGTCGTGGGTCGGCACTGGATCGGCATCGGCACCAATGAAGAAGCGATGCGGCTGGCCGGTATCAATCCGCGTCCTAGTAAAATAATGGTGTTTGCATTGATGGGGTTGTTAGCAGGCGTCGGGGCGCTGTTTCAGGTGTCACGACTGGAAGCGGCCGATCCTAACGGTGGCGTGGGCCTGGAGTTACAGGTGATTGCAGCGGTGGTCATTGGCGGAACTAGCCTGATGGGTGGACGTGGCTCGGTAGTGAGCACATTCATCGGCGTACTAATTATTTCCGTACTGGAAGCAGGGCTGGCGCAAGTCGGTGTTAGTGAACCGATGAAGCGCATTATCACCGGCGTGGTGATCGTTGCCGCGGTCGTGTTTGATGCGTATCGCCGGCGCAACGAGCGTGCCGCATAAGGGTTCAATTTCAGGCGCAGAATGGTCGCTGGATTAGTCATTTTTTTTAAATTCATAGCAAATGAGAACTTAGTAGGGATGCAATTTCAACTCAGCTTTTACTTGATGTAGACGTAACTCAGATTAAATACAGATGCATCTTAATAAAATCACATGGCTACTATAAAAGAAGTAGCGCGGGAGGCGGGGGTTTCCTACACCACCGTGTCGCACGTGCTCAATCGGACCCGGCCCGTCAGCGACGACGCGCGCGCGCGTGTAATTGCAGCCGCAGATGCGCTGGGTTACGTACCTAGCGCATTAGCACGGTCATTAAAAAGTAAGACGACCGGTACGATTGGGTTGATCATTCCGAATAATACCAATCCCTATTTTTCAGAGGTTGCGCGCGGAATTGAAGACAGTTGTTACGCTGCCGGTTATAGCGTCATCTTGTGCAACTCGGACGATGATCCCGCCAAGCAGCGCGACTATTTGAATATGCTATTGACCAAGCGCTGCGACGGTCTGATCGTTGCGATGTTGGGTGTGGCCGACAGTGAATTGCTGCGCAAAATGAAAGTACCTGCGGTGCTGCTGGATCGCGCGAGGAAAGACCTCGCAGATGATCTGGCGATTGATCTGGTGGAGGTGGATAACGCTGGCGGCGGGGCGTTGGCTGCCCAGCACCTGTTGACACTGGGACGCACCCGCATCGCCTGCATTGGCGGTCCCGAAAGCATCGCGATTTCACGCGAGCGGATCGCCGGTTTGCGGCAGACGCTCGCGCAAGCTGGCACGCTATTGTCCGCGGCGCTATGTGTCTCTGGCGACTTTACCAGCGCTGGGGGTTACGCAGCGGCGTGTGGTTTGCTGGACCTGGTGCCATCGCAACGCCCTGACGCCATTTTTTGCTGTAACGATTTGATGGCTATCGGCGCGTTACGGGCTGCGGCGGAACGCGGTATTGCGGTGCCGCAAGCGTTGGCGGTGATTGGTTTTGATGATATTAATCTTGCGCAATTTGTGCACCCGCCATTGACTAGCGTTGCACAGAATACGCGTAAATTGGGGCAACTGACCGCAGAGTGTCTACTTGCGCGTATTGCACACCCGGAGATGACATCGCAAAGGCACACGATCGTGCCGGAGTTGCATGTCAGAGGTTCGACGGTAAGCGATTAGGTAGGTGTTTCAGGTGAATGACTTCCACTGAGCTACTTAAAAATTAAAGCATGAGAAAGCAGCAAATGATTGTTGTCATCGGCAGTATTAATATGGATTTGGTGATGCGCGTGCCACGCATGCCGCATCCGGGCGAAACCTTGTCGGGAGGCGTGTTTCAGACCATTCCCGGGGGTAAGGGCGCCAATCAGGCGGTTGCGTGTGCACGCCTCAGTCGGCAACGCGGCAACGTGGCGATGATCGCTTGTCTTGGCGACGATGCTTTTGGGGCACAACTACGCGCCGCGCTACGGCATGAAGCGATTGACGATACGCATGTGCATACGATTGCTGGCATGTCATCGGGGGTAGCGGCAATTTCGGTGGATGACAATGGCCAAAACAGCATCGCGCTGGCCGCCGGTGCCAACGCTGCACTGCTGCCCGCACATATTGATGCCGCACAGGATTTGATTGCACAGGCGCACGTGGTTGTGCTGCAGCTAGAATCTCCGATGGCAACCGTAGCGCATGCGATACGGTTGGCGCACGGAATGGGCAAGATCGTGGTCTTGAATCCGGCCCCGGCGCAAACCTTGCCGACTACACTGTTGCGCCAGCTGACGTATCTTATTCCCAATGAAATTGAAGCAGCGATGCTTGTAGGGCAGACCGCTACCACGCTGGAGGATGATAGCGAGGTTGATGCCGTCATCGCCAGACTTCGCGAGATAGGGTGTGCCAGGATTTTAGTAACGCTGGGTGCCAAAGGGGTACGCGCCGCGCTAGCGAACGGTATCCAGCACTTTACCGCACAGCCAGCCAACCCAATTGATACGACTGCCGCAGGCGATACCTTCATTGGTGGCTTTGTCGCTGCGCTGGCAGACGGTGAAAGCGAGGAGGCAGCGATTGATTTCGGTCAACGCGCAGCCGCCAGCAGCGTGGCGCGCGTTGGCGCACAAACTTCCATTCCGTACCGCCGTGACTTATTGCCGGCTGCAAACTAAGCTTTGGCACGCGATGTGAAGATGGTGAGTATTCAAATTAAATACATAGACCAAAGCGATTAAACCATGAAAAAAACACCACTACTCAACATTGCCTTATCGCAGCTAATCGCCTCACTGGGTCACGGTGACATGGTTGTGATCGGAGATGCCGGTTTGCCGGTCCCGCCCGGCGTAGCGCTGATCGATCTGGCGCTGACACATGGCGTGCCCAGCTTTATCGATACGCTGAAGACGACATTGAGTGAAATGCAGGTGGAGCATCACATTGTTGCTGACGCGCTATCGGACCAAAGTCCAGAGTTGGCTGCGGAAATTACCACTTTTGGCTTGCCTGACCAGCGCGTGGTATCGCATGCCGAGTTCAAGCAATTAACCCGCGCGGCACGCGCTATCGTCCGGACCGGCGAATGCACGCCGTATGCGAATATCATTTTAGTTGCCGGTGTGGTGTTTTGAGCCGTAATTTGAAGGTACGATTTGCGTAGCAATAAATATACAACGCCCGGAAACTTAATAAAGAGGCATATTCCCCGGGTACAATAACGCTATGAATATTTCATTGCCTGAGCTCGAAGAAGCCATTAATTATTGGCGCACCCAACGTCCCGCCATTGGTGAGGAGTGCGCGTTGTCACCCGAGGTTAACGCCTTGGCGACCGTGTATGCGTTGATGATTTTCAATCAGGTATCGAGCATCGCATTGGAGTCGATTGACGCTATTTCCCAAAAGTTGATCGCCGTGTGGCGCAGCCATCAAACCGCTTAACGGTGAACGCAGTTGACATTGACGATGAAGATTAGCCCGCCGGGCATGCGTTAAATACGATATTTGCACCGGTAATCCCCATCATTTCAGTGCTAATTTCAGTTTCCGACATCATGCCGTCAAATGCCGCGCCTGCCGCTGCGGCGCGACTGTCGGCGCATGCTCTGCCGCGATAACCGGCTTGGGCGCGTTAGGCAATTTAGGCGGTTGACCGGCGTAATCCGTACTCAACACCGCATTCACGCTGGCGTCACTCAGTCCCTGCAACCGCAACCATTGTCCGACTAACCCAGCCAGTCGATCCATCGCGATACGGTGCGTTGCATCGGTCTTTTTATACAACCAATCCGAGAACGCCATAAAGCTGAAGAACGGTGTATCGCCCAAAATGATCGGCAACGTATGGGCAAAGCGGCCGGAGTTAGCTACCAGGTCCCAATAACGGGAAAATCGCACCAACCGCTGCATCGTGGCGAAGTCGATCAGGTTGGTGGCAAGGATGGTATACGGCGGATGCGGGTCGAACACCAGACCGAAAGTCTGCGTATGCCGAATGATCGGCGTCCCGCGCAAGCGCTTCAAGATACCGAATTGAATTTCATGCGGTTCCAGTGCCACCAGCTTATCGAATCCGCGGGCGAAACTATCGACGTCCTCGCCCGGCAAGCCAGCGATCAAATCCACGTGCAAATGGGCGTGCGACTCAGTGATCAGCCAGCGTATATTGTCGGCGGCTTTCTGATTGTTTTGTTTGCGACTGACCAGTGCCTGTACGTCAGGATTGAAACTTTGAATACCGATCTCAAATTGCAAAGCGCCAGCAGGAAATTTAGTAATTGCTTCTTTTAACGCGTCCGGCAAATGATCGGGAACTAGCTCAAAGTGGGCAAACACAGGATCGTCTGGATGCGCTTCCAGTTTATCCAAAAAGAACTGCAATATCTTGAGACTGGTTTTAACGTTCAGATTGAAAGTACGATCAACAAACTTGAACAGTCTGGCACCGCGCGCGTGCAACGACTCTAATTCCGCCAAAAAATTATCCAGCGCAAACGGCCACGCGGTCTTGTCTAAAGCAGACAAACAAAATTCACATTTGAACGGACACCCGCGCGATGCTTCGACATATAACGTGCGATGGGCGATGTCATGGTCGCTATATAGTGAATACGGCAGCGCGATATCTTCCATCGGCGGTTGTTTGCCGATATGCGTTTTCATCAACGGCTTGGGGCCTTTGATGATTTGCTGACAGAGATCGGGGAAGGTGATGTCACCCCAACCGGTGACCAGATAGTCGGCGAGTTTGACGATCTGCTGCTGGTCAGACTCGTAAGATACTTCCGGACCGCCCAGCACAATGATGATCTCGGGCGCAACGCATTTCAGCATTGCCACGACCTTGGTGCATTCTTCGATATTCCAGATGTAGACCCCAAATCCGATAATTGTGGTGCTGCCGTCGGTCGCTTTGTGGGCCAATAACTTTTCGACGATATCGGTGGTTTTTGCCCCAATGACAAATTCGTGCAACTGGGTTTGATCGCGCAGGTCACCCATATTGGCTTGCAGGTAACGTAAACCTAGCGAGGCATGGGAATAACGGGCGTTAAGCGTGGACAAAAGGATGGTCATGGTGAGGGCTTGCCGTGCGAGCAATAAGTCTGATTGATGCACGATTTTACGCGTCTTGAGAGGGATCGACGTTTTATTGTCAGAAGGGGGGAGATTGGGGATTGAGGGGTTTACGGCGGGGTCTCTGCTTTGGGGGTATAAATGCACGCATAACATAAAGCTCATATCGCCTTTGGTAACGGCTAGAATCAAAGGATTATATGGTGAAGGCATGAAAAAAGTTGCTCATATCTGAGCAACCACGTTGATGACGTTCAGTTATCGTAAATAGCATTAAAAAGCGGCTTAGCTAATGCTGGTCGGCTTTTTTTAGCGATGGCACCAACTTTTTTATGCGGGTTTTGGCGTGATAGTCGTGTTGGCTATCCCTTCGACAATTAGGGCATCGGAAGTGACTGCGCCATTAAATACATAAACCTTGGTCGTAGCCCCGTTAACGTCGCTAGTGGCTATAACAACTGTGGTTTTTCAAGGCCGAATCGGGAGAGGACGCACCGCCAGCGACGGCCTCCAGTTCTGCCGGTTGCAAAAGGATTATATTGTGATGATTCATGATATCCACCTCTTAAGTAGTTAAAACACTATTTATCGAGTAAAACTTTTAAAAGTTTAAGATTTTTTAATCAACAATCCATACTGCCCTGCACTTTTTTCCAGTGCAAGTATCACCACCGCCACGTCATTCGGACCGCCCAGAGTGTGTTGATTTTCTGGGAGGTGGCATTAGCCTCTTTTTTAATCGATTAGGTGTTGCCCGTAAAAGAGAGGGGAGCGTCAAGGAACGGCAGTATGAGCGCAGCGGTGTCAAGCGTTGTGGTAAATTCGGCCGCCGCGCTATGAAGCCCCAATGCGTTAAGTGCATTTGTTATATTTGATAAAATGTTCTTGACAGATGTAGCTCCCCCGGCTATGGCATCAAGCTCAGAGGCGTTCAATACGACCAGATTTTTATACGTCATGATTTTTATCCTTGAAGTGGTTGAAATACATTTTTGTCAGAGGCTTGAGGCCTCTTATCCCACTTGCCAGCGACAGCAAGGTGTTCAGCTTTGTTGGCCGTTCTGAAGCTTTAGTGCGGCTAACGTTTTGAAGCATACGACATTTATTTATTTCTTCAAGGAAATAGTTTACAGGTTTGTTTTTGAAATTTGGTGTTGCGGCGCGGGCTGGATGTAGCGGTAAGCAGGGGCAACGTAATTATTTAGCCAAGAATCTATGCTTAGCCCGGTTAACGTCGCGGGTGACCGCCTGCGCTTCGTTGGCGACGACTTGCCCGGTATTTTCGGGCACACCGCCAGCGAAAGCATCCAGTTCAAAATGGTTCGGGACCAACTCAAAATGCGCAAACACAGTATCCTCCGGCTGCGCTTCCAGTTTGTCGAGAAAGAATTGTAGAATCCTCAGACTGGTTTTAACGTTCAGATTGAAAGTACGATCAACAAACTTGAACAGTCTGTCACCGCACGCGTGCAGTGACGCCAGTTCCGCCAAAAAATATCCAATACAAACGGCCACGCAGTTTTATCCAGCGCCGACAAACAAAATTCACATTTGAACGGTCATGGGATGGCTCGCCGTACTGGCAATAAGTCTGATTGATGCCCGATTTTACGCGTCATAGGAGCGGTTGACGTGGTTGACGTTTTACTCCAGGAAAGTGGGGAGATTGCGGTACGACGGGTTTTACATTCCGTCTTTTGCCTGTCAGGTGAATGCATGACGCACGCAAGGCAAAACATTAAACCCCCAAAGCCATTAAAACGGTTTATGCAACAATCCATTATCGATGCTTTACGTTTAAGCCTGTTTAATCGAGAGCAGCAGGCGGCACTGGCGTTATGCCGGCCTCGATCAGTTATCTTTGCACAGTAATGTTTATTGCAACGTCACTGTGTCGTGAGGCTATCAAAAATGCGTTTGCGTAGCGGCATCAGTGGTGGCAGTGGTGGCGACATGCCCCGCACTACCAACTGCAGTAGTAGTGGTGTTACTCCCAGTATTGACTGTCTGAGCCACGCCACTGACGGCTTTATCGGCGGCATTACTTGTGCTACTAATGGCTACCGTGCGCCAACTTCCCCCAGCTACAGCATTGCATTCAGTGTCGCTCAATTTGATTAGATTATTATGTGTCATGATATTCAACCTTTAAAGTTTAAGAGTTTTTAATCAACAATCCATACTGCCGTGCATTTTTTTTCCAGTGCAAGCATCAACATAGCCAAGTCATTGGGACCGCCCAGAGTGTGTTGATTTTCTAGGCGGGTGATATCAGCCTTCCTTTTAAAAGATCAGTTGGTCTTGCCAGTTAAAGAGAGATGCGGGTCTTAAGGGAGCGGCACTGTCGTCACAACGGTGTCAAGTGTTGTGCTAACTTCGGGGCTGTAAAACCCGGCTTCCCCTAATGCTTCTTTCGCAGTTGATGCAAGATAAGCTGCATATGTAGATCCCCCGCCTACAGCATCAAGTTCAGTGGCGTTCAATACGATCAGATTTTTATACGTCATGATATTCAACCTTTAAAGTTTAAGAGTTTTTAATCAACAATCCATACTGCCGTGCACTTTTTTCCAGTGCAAGCATCAACATAGCCAAGTCATTGGGACCGCCCAGAGAGTGTTGATTTTCTTAGGAGGTGTCATCAACCTCACCTCTGAAAGGTCAGGTGGTCTTGCCAGTCAGTGAGATGGGTGTGTTCACGATCGGCGCTATGGTCACAATGGTGTCAACGGTCTTTGTAACTAAACTAGCCTCCGCTTCAAGCCCCCCAGAGTTGAGCGTATTTGTTACATTTGACAAAGCGTTCGCGAAATTTGTATATCCCCCGCCTACAGCATCAGTTTCAGAGGCGTTCAATACGGCCAGATTTTTATGCGTCATGATTTTCACCATTCAGTAGATTGAGAAATTTTTTAGCGAATATTCGCTTAATGCGCTAATTTTTCGCTTAAGTTGGTATCAGTACGCACGGATTGGTAGGAATCTTTCCGCAGCGTATTGAGGTTCAACGGCGGGATGCTAGTTTAGTTGTAGTAACTGTAAGGGCGTCACTTCGCCTCCGAGGGTACCCTGTGTGTTGAGGGTTGGCGCAATTTGTGTGGTGGCATTACCCACTTGAGAAACCACGGTGGCTGCTTTGGAGGCTCCCCCAGCGCTAACTAGAATTGCAGTATTTTGTACTATTTGGGCGAATGATAGGCCTCCGCCAGCCACAGCATCAATTTCAGAGGCGTTCAATACGGCCAGATTTTTATGCGTCATGATTTTTATCTTTCAGTTGGTTGAGATAGATTTCCGTCAGAGGTTTGAGGCCTCTTCTTCCCCTTGCCAGCGACGGCAAGGTATTCAGGTTTGTCGGCCATGCTGAAGTTTCAGTGCAGCTAACGTTTTGAAGCATACGACATTGATTTATTTCCACAAGGAAATAGTTTACAGGGTTTTTTTTCGAATTTGGTGTTGGACGCACGGGCTGGATGTAACAGTAAGTAGCGGCAACGTACTTATTTAGCCAAAAATATTAAGCTCAGCATCGCTTACGTTGCTGCTGACCGTGTTCACTACGTTGGCGACGAGTTGCTCGGGACTTTCGGGCACACCGCCAGCGACAGCATCCAGTTCTGTCGGTTGCAAAAGGACCAATTTGGGATGATTCATCATATTTACCTTTAGGTAGTTAAAACACTATTTACGACAAAAATCTTTGAAAGTTTTGTTGATCGGTAGTGCGTCTGACGATTTAATCATAGAATCTTTTTGTATTTCCACAAGGAAATAATTTAGGATGTTGACTGCTCCTGTCACTTATACGAGGGGACATAGAAATACGTATCTTCATGACCCTCAACTGTTTATATTCTTGGTTGCGCAGGTGGGTCGAGATCAATCGGGTGCGATGCTCTGCGCACACGTGTCACCGATTAATCGTCGAATTGCCACCGAATTAATGAATGAAAATTGCTTTGCCAGAGCGGCGGAAGACCGCTAAAAAATCTCATAGCCATGTACTTTTTTGTACGCTAACAAAAAATCTTGCGCAGCGTGCGCCGTGTCATACGCGTACCCGCATTAGCTTCCTGAACGTTGCCTATGGCCCTTTTCCGAGAACAAGCAATCGCCGCGCAGCAGACCAGGCAACTGGGCTCGATCCTATTGATTCGTCCGCCGTCTCTGATGTTTTTGACCGGCTTTGCGGTGGCGCTGGCGTTGTTGCTCGCGGCTTTCCTGACATGGGGTAGCTATACCCGGCACAGCACTGTGGCGGGGCAACTAATACCAGATTCCGGTTTTATTAAGGTGTATGCATCGCAGCCCGGCATCGTGGTGGAGAAGCACGTCACCGAGGATCGCGAGGTGGCGGCCGGGGAAGTCCTTTATGTGTTATCCAGCGAGCGCGACAGTACCACCGGCGGCGCTACGCAGGCGGCGATCAGCGCCGCGATAGCGCAGCGGCAGGTCAGTCTGCGACGTGAGTTGCAGGCCCTGCATAGTTTGCAGCCGCAGGAGCGCGGCACGCTGGTCGATAAGATCGCCGGGCTGGATGCGGAGCGCGAGAATCTGGTGGCGCAGATTGAGGGTCAGAAAGCGCGGGTTGCATTGGCGCAGATGACACAGGTGCGCTATCAGGACTTGCTAAAGCAAGACTTTATCTCGCAGGAACAGTGGCAACAAAAGCAGGAGGAATTACTCGATCAACGCAATCGGCAGCAAAGTCTGGAGCGCGACCGGATGGGGATTATGCGCGAGTTGGCGGCCCAGCGTAGTGCGCTTGCTGCCTTGTCCCTGCAACAGCAAAATCAGTCAGCGCAAATCGAACGTACCCTCAGCAGCGCCGTGCAGGAGTTGAGTGAGAGCGAGGCCCGACGCCGCTTAGCGGTCACCGCGCCGCAGGCCGGTAGAGCGACGGCGGTGCTGGCCGAAGTGGGACAAACAGTCGATCTCACGCGGCCTTTGCTCAGCATCGTGCCGAGTGACGCAACCCTGCGTGCGCAACTGTATGCACCTAGTAGCGCGATCGGTTTTGTCCATGCGGGCGATCAGGTCTTGTTGCGCTATCAAGCCTTCCCCTATCAAAAATTTGGTCATCAGCACGGCGTCGTCGAGACCGTGGCACGGACTGCCTTATCGCGCAGCGAATTAGGCGACGCGAGTAATGCTAACGGTGGAGACAATGCGGCTGGCGCATCCTTGTACCGGATTACCGTAGGTCTGCAAAACCAGTCTGTACTGGCCCACGGAAGTCCGCAGCCGCTACGGGCTGGTATGACGCTGGAGGCCGATATTGCACAAGAAAAAAGGCATCTGTACGAATGGGTGCTTGAGCCGTTATATACAGTGACAGGAAAACGCTGATGGATGCAATCTGATTATGGCCGCTGCATTGTCCTTTGGTTTTAGCGCCACGTTACCGTTGATATTGCAAACCGAAAGCGCAGAATGCGGCCTGGCCTGTCTGGCGATGGTCGCCGGCTTTCACGGCTATCGCAGCGATCTGGGGACGTTGCGGCAACGCTTTCCGATCTCCTTGAAGGGCGCAACCTTGCGCGATTTAATCCACGTCGCCGCCCAAATGTCGCTGGCGTCGCGCGCCGTCAAACTTGATGTCGATGCATTGGACCAGTTGCGCTTGCCATGTGTCTTGCATTGGAACTTTAATCATTTTGTCGTGTTGCAAAAAGTGGGTCGGCGCACGGTAACGATTTACGATCCTGCGGCAGGCATCCGTCAATGTTCGCTGCAAGAAGTCTCCGATGCATTCACCGGCGTCGCGCTGGAATGCTGGCCAGATGCGGGATTCCGGCCAGCGCAGGAAGTCCGGCGCGTGCATTTGCGCGATCTGGTAGGACGTGTCAGCGGTTTGTATCGCTCGTTCGGCCAGATTATTTTGCTATCGTTGGCGCTGGAGGCATTTGCGCTGGTGAGCCCGTTCTTTATGCAATGGGTGATCGATAATGTTCTGGTGACGGCTGATCGCGATTTGCTGTTAACGCTGGCGGTGGGATTTGGCCTGTTGCTGGTGGTGCAGCAATTGATCAGCCTGGCACGTAGCTGGGCGACGATGTATATGAGCACGACGCTCAATGTGCAATGGCAGGGCAACGTCTTCACCCATTTGCTGCGCTTGCCGGTCGACTGGTTTCAGAAGCGCCATCTCGGTGATGTGGTATCGCGCTTTGGTGCTGTGGGGGCGATTCAGCATACGCTCACTATCTCGTTTCTGGAGGCGCTGCTGGATGGCGCAATGGCGGCTTTAACGCTGGTATTGATGTTTCTTTATAGTCCTTTGCTTGCATGGATAGCGGTTGGTGCCATGGTGTTATACGGGTTAGTACGCTGGGCCTGGTTTGCGCCGCTGCGACGTGCGACGGAGGAACAGATTATTCACGCAGCCGTGCAGCAAACCCATTTTCTGGAGACCATACGCGGCGTCAAAACCATCAAGCTGTTTCAGCGTAGCGACGCGCGTCGCGGGGGCTGGCTGGCGTTGCTGGTGGACCAGATTAACGCCGATTTGCGCACACAAAAACTGAGTTTGCTATACCGCTCCCTGAATGGCCTGATCTTTGGTATTGAGAACATTTTGATTATTAGTCTTGGTGCCAAACTAATTATGGATGGCAGTTTTAGTATCGGTGTACTGATCGCTTTCGTGGCGTATAAAGGGCAGTTCGATTCTCGGGTGAGCGCGCTGATCGACAAATGGGTTGAAGTCAAAATGTTGAAATTGCAAGCCGAACGCCTTGCCGATATTGTCTTGCAAGCGCCGGAACCACAACCGACTTCTGCCATGGATTTTTCCGCCGCCCAAGATGACGCAGCGCTGCCAGCAACGCTGGAGGTAAAAAATTGTCGCTTCCGTTACGGCGAGCGCGAACCGGATGTCCTCAGCGATATTTCGTTCACGGTTGCCGCCGGTGAGTCGGTGGCCATCGCTGGGCCATCTGGCGGCGGCAAGACCACGCTGATCAATATTTTATTGGGCGTGCTGACGCCGACTGAAGGTCAGGTGTTGATTGGACACCGTGACCTGCAACAAGTCGGCCTGGCGACTGTGCGCGGCATGGTGGCGACGGTGTTGCAGGATGACGTGTTGTTTGCCGGATCGATTGCGGACAACATCTGTTTTTTTGATCCTGTGGCTGATCGCACCTGGATCACGCAATGCGCGCAAATGGCGGCGATTCATGATGATATTGCTGCCATGCCGATGGCTTACAACACCTTGGTCGGGGATATGGGAACCGTGCTGTCAGGCGGCCAGAAACAGCGTGTGTTGCTGGCGCGCGCGTTGTATAAGCGGCCCCAGATTTTGTTTCTTGATGAAGCGACCAGTCATCTCGATATCGCGCGGGAAAAGACGGTCAATGCATCCATACAATCGCTGCAGATCACGCGCGTGATTGTGGCCCATCGGCCCGAAACCATTGCCTCCGCTGACCGCGTCCTGATGCTGGAGGATGGCAAACTGATTGAACTCATGCAGCCAGCTGCGCATCAAAAATCACTGCGTCCGACGACGCCGGAGCTGACGGTGCAGCCGGTATGAAGCGGCTTTGGCCAGTCTTCTGGTTGCTTGCGCTAGTGCCGCAGATAGTGATGGCGCTGAATTTTTTGGACGATCCATTTAATAGCGGCACTGCGATTTCGACCACGGTCGACAAGAACATGGCGCAAGCGGGCCTCTGCGGCGGGCAATTACCGCCGTTATTAACGCTGGTCGACGCGGTCAGTCGCGCCTTGTGCAGCAACCCGCAAACCAAGCAAAGCTGGTCGGAGGTCAAGTTACGGGCTGCGCGGATTGGTAGCAGTCAGGCCGCTTATTTGCCCACAGTCGAGGCGCGCGGGAACATCGCTAAATCGGCCAACCGGGTTACGATTCCTGACTTCCCCGCTGCAGATAGCACGCTCAATACCCACAACAGTGATGTGAGCCTGAGCCTGAACTGGGTGTTGTACGACTTTGGATTGCGCGCCGCCAATCTGACGAGCGCGCGCGAGCTATTGAATGCCGCGGTTGCCACGCAGGACGATGTACTGCAAACGGTATTTCTAAGTGCTGTGTCTGCTTTCGATGCGGCGCAGGCGGCGCAGGCCAGACTGATAGCAACGCAGGATGCGGAGCAGGCGGCGGCGCAGAGTTTACGCGCGGCGGCCGGAAAATATGCCGCCGGGGCTGGCACACTTGCCGACCGTTTGCAGGCCCAGACCGCCGCCGCGGCGTCGGTGGTAGAGCGCATGCGTGCGGGCGGTGACTGGCAAACGGCCCTTGGCGGTCTGGCGAGCGTGATCGGATTGCGCCCGGACACCCCTTTGCATTTGGCCGAGCTGAGCACCGGTGAGGAAAACACGGCGCAAGCGCCCGCTTTTGAGCAAGCGGTGGGAGAGCTGATCGAGATGGCTTTGCGTGTGCATCCTAAAATTCTGGCGGCCGCTGCGCAATTGCGCTCAGCGCAGGCCCAGGTAGCGGCGGCGCGGGCGCAAGGCAAGCCGACGGTGTCGTTATTCATGAGCGGAGATCGCAGCGATACGCCGATTGCTACGGCAGCTTCCAGGCAGGTTATCAGCAGTCGTAGCATCGGTATCCAGCTTAATATTCCATTGCTGGATGGCGTGAGTCGCCACTATCAGGTGCGCGCTGCGCTGGCTCAGGTGGAAGGCGCAGAAGCTGCTCTGGCGGAGGCGCAACGACTGGTGGCATTGGAGGTATGGAACAGCGCACAAAGTTTGCACGCTGAATTAGAGAACGCCACGGCGACCGGACTTTTGATGCAAAGTGCCCGGCAATCGATGGTGGTCGCGCAAGGAAGATATAAAGCGGGTATCGGCACTATGCTGGAATTACTAAAGGCCCAAAGTGAACTGGCTGCCTCCGCTCAGCAGCGTATTCTGGCGCTGACGCGGGGACAGACCGCGCGGCTCAGGCTAGCGGCGAGCCTGGCCCGCTTGCGCGTGGATGCGCTGTAACTGGCGGCTAACAGCGGCTAAAACTAGCGGCTGACTTTATAGCAGTTTGATCATCTTCACGCCTGCATTTTTATTTTCCAAAGGAAATAATCCGATATTTTGCGGCGATCCCTGCTGTCTGGGGTCATGCTTCACGCCCGCTTTACGTCCGCTCCACGCTCTTTTCGGGCTTGCCGAGCCTACTCGCTTAAGTACTAATTCAACATGACTTTACGTGCGTTGGTGCTATGCTTGTGTTTGACGAGCAGAGCGGCATGCAGCTTCATTTTTGGTCTGCTATACCTGCTGCGCTAAAGCAATTAACGGCAATGTAGCGATATCAAAGAACGGTGGAATAGAAATGTTAGCGAACTATGTGGTGGTCGGATTGGAATTTAGTGTGGTGGTGATTATTGGATTAGCCATCTATTTAATCAAAAAGAAATGAGTTCTGCATAACCGCGGAAGCGGGATTAATGTGACCATGTTCAAAAATGGCATTTAATGTGCGCATGCACAAAGGTCGGGTAAGATTGGGATTCGATCATTGCAAAGAATGGCGTCAACATGACCAGTAAAGTTACTCGCAAGCGCGCTGCAACCATTGAGGCCCCTTTCAGCGCTACTAATGCGGCCAGCGCGCCGCCAATTAAAGTCGCCACCCCCAGTGAAGCCAAGGTTACCGAAGACCCGGCGGTCTTCAAGCCGCGAATTGTCCTCGTCCTGCAAGGTGGCGGTGCGCTTGGTGCTTATCAGGCGGGCGTTTATCAAGCCATGCACGAGCACAATATGACGCCGGATTGGGTCGTGGGTACCTCCATCGGTGCCATCAATGCGGCGATCATCGCGGGCAACTCGCGGGATTTGCGGTTGTCTCGGTTAAAAGAATTCTGGGATTCTGTTTCGCATAACGATTTGGTCGATATGGCCAAAGTACCGGACGCCGTGCGTAAATCGAGCACCTGGTGGACAACTGTAGACACGGTATTGCGCGGTGTTCCCGGATTTTTTAAGCCGCGCCCACTCAATCCATTCGCGCTGGGCTTGCCGGTCGAACCGGAACGGGCAAGTTTTTATGATACTTCGCCGCTCTCAGATACCTTGACCCGACTGCTTGACCTGGACTTTTTAAACTGCCCCGATAGTATTCGGCTGACGGTCAGTGCTATGAAGGTAACCAGCGGTGAGTTGGTTTGTTTTGACTCCGAACAGCGCAAGATCGGCGTAGAGCACGTCATGGCCAGTGGCGCATTGCCACCAGGTTTTGCACCGGTGCGCGTTGATGGCGACCTGTATTGGGATGGTGGCCTGTATTCAAACACGCCACTGGAAATCGTATTGGACGATCAGGATGACCGGCCCGATAAACCGCGGGTTGACACAATCTGCGTGATGGTAGACCTCTGGAGCGCTGAAGGCGACGAGCCACGCACGCTGGATGAAGTGGAAACGCGCCAGAAAGATGTCACATTTGCGTCGCGCTCGCAGCGTCACATTGATAACTATTTGCTCAACCACCAGTTGCGACGCACCGCCCGCGCGCTCTACGATAAATTGCCGGTAGAGGAGCGCAGCAAGGCAGATATGAAACAGTTTGCTGGCCTGGCGGATACCAGCACCATCCACCTGGTACGCTTGCGCTATTCCGGTCACGACTGGAATATGGCGTCAAAAGACGTCAATTTCTCACGCGGTTCGGTAACGTGGCGCTGGGACCAAGGTTATCAGGATGCACTAAAAGCAATAAAAAATGCTAATCTGGAATTATTTGGACAAAGCGATGCAGGTCTGGTAATTCACGATTTGATTGAAATACCTGCTTGACGCCAATGCCAGCAGACTTTATTTCACTTGCTGCGCGGCGGTCACCCGAAATTTGCCATGAAATTTGGCATGAAATTTGCCATGAAGCTTGTCGCAAAAACAGAACTATGCACTGCAGACGACCTTAAAGGTTTACAGGTTTTAAGGGTTGCGGGAGTTTCTGCGCTCTGTTTGCACGAGGCTCGCTATAGGTCTGAAATAGGGCGGGCGCGGAGATGGTTACCGTTGGCAGTGCGGGTGTTTTTTTTACTGCTTATTAGTGGATCCCATCTGGAAGTGTTCGCCGTCAACCCAGTCGCCACGGAACACAATGTGATTGCCCAGGCAGCCGGCGATGATCGCATTACAGCAATCGACGATGCGCGTTGCGCAAGCCTTAAAAGCGCGCATGTGGTAACGGAACCCAAGGTTACGGAACGGAAGGGACCGAATGTTTCCGTGGATTGCTCGCGTCTGCAAATAGTACGATTTTCATATCTGGGTTTCGACGACAAGGTGCATGCCGACGGTAAAATTATGGTGATGGGCGCCGCAGCACCGGAAGTCCGCAAGATATTCGACTTGTTGCTTGCGCGCCGCTTTCCTTTAGCGCGTGCGCGCCTGATGGATAATTATCAGGGGGATGACGATGCCGCCATGGCCGACAATAATTCCTCCGCTTTCAATAACAGGGTGATCACCGGCGGCGGTGCGCCATCGCTGCATGCTTACGGTTTAGCGATTGATATCAATCCTGTGCAAAACCCCTATGTACATCGCGCTGCCAACGGTCAGGACATGGTGAGTCCGCCCGCGGCAAAGCCATACACTAAGCGTTTACCGATACGTCGCGGGATGGTCGATGATCAAATAGTTAACATTTTTGCCACCCATGGCTTTATTATATGGGGCGGCAATTGGCATCAACCTATTGATTATCAGCATTTTCAAGTCAGTCGGAAAACGGCGGAACACTTGGCAGGATTGGGAATCAAAGAGGGAAGAGCCTATTTTGAACAAAGCGTCGTGAGGTATAGACGTTGCATGGACCGCCGTCCCAAGGTGTTTCAAGTGGGCAAAGTGTGCGCCCTGACTGAATAGGTTTGTGGTGGGATAAAGACACTCTGTGGTAAAAATGCGGATTCAAATTTTATTTTTGCTGCACCGCACAATAAATCTTGACGTCATAATTTCTATCTGTAAAATAAGATTTGTTGCAGCGCACCATTTGGTGGCTGACCCTGGTAAATAACTTATAACTTAGGAGAAGAAACATGTTTTCATTTCAAGAGCAGTTTTCCGCAGCCACTAAAGCACATTTCGAAGCACAACTTGCATTACTGAATACCCTGACTTCTAAAGCATTTGAAGGCGTAGAAAAAGTAATCGAACTCAATATGAGCGCAGCTAAAGCATCAATGGAAGAGTCGAGTGTCTCTGCTAAGCAATTGATGGGCGCAAAAGACGCACAGGAATTTATGTCGATTTCGGCATCACAAGCTAAACCAAATGCAGAAAAGGCAGCCGCTTATGGTCGTCATTTGCAAGGTATTGCATCTGGTACACAAGCTGAAATCACTAAAGCTGCCGAAGTACAAATTGCTGAAACCAGCCGCCGCGTCTCTGCGCTGATCGACGAAGTGAGCAAGAATGCTCCCGCCGGTTCAGAAAATGCCATCGCAATATTGAAATCAGTCATCGGTAACGCTAACGCTGGTTACGAGCAATTGACTAAGTCGGCTAAGCAAGCAGTTGAAACGTTGGAAGCCAACGTGAACAACGCTGCAACGCAGTTCGCTCAAACAGCCGACAAAGCTGCACGTGCAACTAAGAAGTAATCATTAATTTTTTAGTATTGAGTCGTTCAATACTTAGTCATTGAGTACTTAACTACCAGCGAACCGCAAGCAGGTTCGTTGTGTAAACAAGAGGGCCGCTAGCTTATCGCTACGCGGCCCTTTTTTGTGTAGTGTCTCGTCCTGAAATCAGTCCTGTGACCGTTGTAGTGGAGGCGACAGAAAGTCGAGCGGCAAGGCTAGGTTATCTTTCGTCCCCGCGCCACAACGGGCTATGGTTACGCGGTTCGCAGATGCTATCGCGCTGAATTTAACATGCTCATTGCCACCGCTTCCGCCACCCGGATGCCATCAATCGCAGCCGACATAATACCGCCTGCATAGCCGGCACCTTCGCCAGCGGGGAACAACCCAACCGTGTTCAGGCTTTGCAATGTATCGTCGTGGCGCTTGATGCGTACCGGCGACGAGGTACGGGTTTCGACCCCGGTCAACACAGCGTCGGCCATCGCAAAACCACGGATTTGTTTGTCAAACGCCGGTAATGCTTCGCGCATGGCGGTAATCGCATATTCCGGCAACGCCAGACTCAGATCGCCGAGTTGCACACCGGGTTTGTAGGATGGGAGAACGCTTCCAAATTCGGTAGAAGCGCGTCCGGCGAGAAAATCGCCAACTAGTTGGCCCGGTGCGTTGTAGTTGCTGCCGCCCAGCTCGTAGGCACGCGACTCCCAGTATTCTTGCAAGGCAATACCCGCCAGGGGATGATCAGGATAATCGGATGGCGTGATCCCGACCACAATACCGCTGTTAGCGTTGCGTTCATTGCGTGAGTATTGACTCATGCCATTGGTGACGACGCGACCTGGCTCGGACGTCGCGGCAACCACGGTACCGCCCGGGCACATGCAGAAACTATAAACGGCGCGCCCGTTTGCGCAGTGGTGGACCAGTTTGTAGTCGGCTGCGCCCAGAATAGGGTGGCCGGCGCTCGGCCCGAATCGGCATTTGTCGATCAGCGACTGCGGATGTTCAATCCGGAACCCGACGGAAAACGCTTTCGCTTCCATATACACGCCGCGGTCAAACAGCATGCGAAACGTGTCGCGGGCGCTGTGACCGATCGCCAGTACCACGTGATCGGTGACGATGGTTTCGCCACTGCTCAGTATCACTGCCTTGATCTGACCATTGATGATGTCGAGATCCTGCACTTTTTGCTCAAACCGGAACTCACCGCCCAGGGCCTCAATCGACGCGCGCATTTTTTCGACCATCTTAACCAGACGGAAGGTCCCAATGTGCGGCTTGCTGACGTACATTATCTCTTCTGGTGCGTCAGCGATGACGAACTCGGTAAGTACTTTGCGGCCATAATGTTTAGGATCTTTGATCTGCGTCCAGAGTTTCCCGTCAGAAAAAGTACCAGCGCCGCCTTCACCGAATTGTACGTTCGACTCCGGTTGCAGCTCCCGTTTGCGCCATAGCCCCCAGGTATCCTTGGTGCGCTCACGTACTGCCTTTCCGCGTTCGAGCACAATCGGTTTAAAACCCATCTGGGCCAGAATAAGGGCCGCAAACAGACCGCAAGGCCCGGTGCCAATCACCACCGGGCGTGACTTCTCAGCGCCGTTAGCGTGCGCAACAAAGGTGTACTGCATATCCGGCGTCGGCGTGACATGCTTATGCGCCTTCAGGCGCTGTGCTACTTTCGCCTCATCTTCCAGCGCAACATCTACGGTGTAGGTCAGGGTGACGGCATTTTTTTTGCGTGCGTCATAACTCCGGCGAAAGATGGTGAAGCTTTGGAGGGAGTCCCCTTTAATTCCTAATCGTTCCAGAATCGCGCTGCGGAGCGCGTCTTCCGGGTGGTCTAGCGGAAGTTGTAGTTCGTTCAATCGCAACATGGGTGTTCCGGTATTTTTTGTTGGTAGGTGTTGCCGTCGTCATCGAATGGAGTTGTCTGTGCGTTTAAACGGCTCAAGGGGGCATTTTACATTAGGGTTCCTCCAATGCGACCTTTACCGAACGGATTAGTCCCGGGACGGCGGGGGCAAAGCAGCAGGTGTTTCAAACTGTGTCAAAAACCGTAAAAAACCGGATATTTTGGTCAATCTGGAAACAATAATTTACAGCTCACCTGTTCTCCTCGGCCTATATTCTTTATGACGATAAGCCTAGATTAAAGGAGAGTTTTCATGAAATTCAAATCAATCCTCTGCGTTAGTTTGCTCGCCGCCAGTGCAGGGTTTATGGCACCGATGACTTCCGTGCAGGCGCAAGTCATCGGTGATGTTGTTGTCGCGCCGCCACAGCCGCGCTATGAAATCGTACCAGGACCGCGCGCTGGTTATGTTTGGGCACCCGGTTATTGGCGATGGAACGGCAGACGCCATATCTGGGTAGGCGGTCACTATTTACGTGCGCATCGGGGATATCGCTACAACGCGCCTCGGTGGGAGCATGACCCTCGGGGCGACTGGCGCTTCCGCGAGCATGGCTGGGAAAGATAATCGTCGTGGCGCCGTGTTAGCAGTTGACTGGACTCTCAAGTGAGGGCGCTTCCGCGCCGTTGCACTTTTAACATGAAGCGTGCAGGGTCCAGCGCTGCTGCGAGTTCCGCTTCTATCGGCAACGGCTCCCCATTTAGTTCTGCCGCCAGTAATTCCGCAGCGAGCGGCGCCCAGATTAATCCCCGCGACGCAAATCCCAGCAATCCGTATAGTCCACCCAAACGTGGAACCTGCTTTAGTTGCGGTTCGCGCATCGCCGCTTTTACCAGAAGGTCCGGAAGCGCGCCGACCAACGGCAAACGGTCGGCAGATACACAACGAAACCCGACCCGTCCGGCAAGCGGCAGTGGTACGCCATCAATATTCCACGCAGGCAGAATTTTTTGAAGCCGCGCAATATTCTCGTCCTGGCTGGTTTGCCGCAACCCAGCGTCCAGGTCCATATTGTATGAGGCGCCAGCGCTACTGACGCCGTTTATCAATGGTGTCAGATAACCGTCGCCGCACAATACTTGCGTGAAAGTCGGCGCGCTACCCGCGTTGACATAGGTCACTTGCCCGCGGACGGGGACCAGCGGCAAATCATGCGTTTGCGCTAAGTGCAATGCACCCATTCCGTTTGCAAGAATTACTACCGGTGCGCTGGCAATGGTGGCACCGTTCCCATCGCACGCGTCCCAACCGTTTGCGGTTTTTTTCAAGCGGGTCACCGCTATATTAAAATGCGTTTGCACATGCTCACCGCACGCCTGAAGCATGGCGGCGCACAAGCTAAGCGGATGTACCCACCCGCCTGCCGGAAATAGCCAGCCACCATGGGAGGTGGTAGTGCCGAGCAGTGCGCTGGCTGCCGGTTGCGACAACCAGCGCGCGTAATCGACTGGAAGATGTGCCTGCAGTGCCCAACGCGCCTGTGCATCTGCGTGAACCGCATCGCGCGCAATCTGCAAAACCCCGCAATGCGCACCGCTGATCGCATCACCAATGCCGCCCAGACTATCCCAGACATGGCGCGCAAAAAGATAGGCACTACGGCTTAAACGCGCGGTCGGATTATCATCCCGCGATAGAACCGGCATAAAAATCCCCGCCGCATTACCGGAGGCTTCTTGTGCAATGGCGGCATGACGTTCAATTAGCGTAACGCGCCAGCCGCGCAATGCCAGTCGCTGACAAGCTGCAGCCCCTGCCAGACCAGCCCCGATAATAATGGCGTGACGTTGACTTGGGATTGTTGAATTGCTTAGCGCTGGTTTCCAGCGTGGCAGAAAGTAAGCTTGCGCAGGATCGCTATCCTTTGTGGTGGCGTTAGTTGGGTTAGCTGAATTAGTGGTGTTCGTGGTGCTTGTGACTGGCATCGCGTCCGCAGGGAGAGCGGCATCGAACATAAACCCCGCTGCTTCCAGTACTTTTTGTTTAACGGCGGTCAGGTCAAAAATTGTTAATTTTGCGTGCGTATTCGCCAGCCTGCCTAACCTTGCCAGCATCGGCGGCGCCCAGTCACGGGCAACCGCACCATGAACGTAAAAAGCGTCCACGGTAGCGCTAATCTGCCGCAAGCATTTGCCACCGTCGCCGATCATCAGCGTTAAGACGATGGCGTTATTATCCAGATACAGGCGATGAAAACCCGGCACCAGAATGGGCCAGACGGCACGCAACGCGTCAGCAAGTTGCGCCCATGCGGGCCACGTTTCATGCGCTTGGGCAAGGTCCGCGATCGATAAAGGTGTTGGCAGTAGCGCCAGATAATGCAATTGCTGCGGCTGTTCCGGATGGTCGCGCCAGAGCTGCCATGTAGCGAGAAAATTCTGTCCCGCCTCAAACGCTGTATCCAGTAGGGTAAAGCAACGTTGTTGTTGCCATTGGCCGATCAAAGCGTTAGGCGCGATGGCGGATTTGGCAGGATCGCGGGTATCAAGTGACGAAGGTGGGGCAGACTTGTTCATGCGCAGAGTGTAACGAAATTTTTTAATCCCGTACAAATGTGTGTGATCGAGACTTTCAGTACGACTTAATCAGCACCACGGAGCGGTTTTAGTGTGGATTGTCCGTATGGATTTTCATTTTTATTTTTTCTGGCTACTAGCTTATTGGGTTTTGGGGTGTGCCTGCTTCTGAATAAATAAAGAGACTACTTCCGGTCGGCATTGGGACACAATTACACCGCAACGCTCGAATAATGTCGGCCTCAATCAGGTTTAGTTAATTATTTGCAATCTAGCGGAAAAACCTTAACTTTGCCCTATTTTGCCCAAACTAAGAATCTTCCTAGAGCTTTTTCGGCGCAAGGCGTTTAGAATTCCCTCATTGTTTTCTGCCGCCGCGATGTCCACCGCATCGTTCTTACGCGTGGTGTCCACGCTTAATTTTTTCGTGTAATGCCCTCGCTTAATTTTCACCTCTAGGCGTCAAGCTTAACATCCACGCTCGTTAGCGGAAGGTTTGTCCATGTCCAGCAGTCGCACACTGTGCGCGTATTCCAG